>NZ_CP162823.1:0-4800000 GCF_054681425.1 Pseudomonas sp. H1_F01
AACAAAACCCCTACCTGCATCAGCAGATAGGGGCTTCGGAATTTAATCTTGACGATGACCTACTCTCACATGGGGAAACCCCACACTACCATCGGCGATGCATCGTTTCACTGCTGAGTTCGGGATGGGATCAGGTGGTTCCAATGCTCTATGGTCGTCAAGAAATTCGGGTACTGAGTCGTGGCCAGTCGGCCTCGCTTCAGCAAATTGGGTATGTGATAGCTTCGGTGTTTTGTGAGATTCGAACTTTCGGTTCGTTTCGTCTTCACACACCGCAATCTGGTCTCGTTTGCTTTTCAGCTCGGAGGATACAAATTGCTTGGGTGTTATATGGTCAAGCCTCACGGGCAATTAGTACAGGTTAGCTCAACGCCTCACAGCGCTTACACACCCTGCCTATCAACGTCGTAGTCTTCGACGGCCCTTCAGGGGACTCAAGGTCCCAGTGAGATCTCATCTTGAGGCAAGTTTCCCGCTTAGATGCTTTCAGCGGTTATCTTTCCCGAACATAGCTACCCGGCAATGCCACTGGCGTGACAACCGGAACACCAGAGGTTCGTCCACTCCGGTCCTCTCGTACTAGGAGCAGCCCCTCTCAAATCTCAAACGTCCACGGCAGATAGGGACCGAACTGTCTCACGACGTTCTAAACCCAGCTCGCGTACCACTTTAAATGGCGAACAGCCATACCCTTGGGACCGGCTTCAGCCCCAGGATGTGATGAGCCGACATCGAGGTGCCAAACACCGCCGTCGATATGAACTCTTGGGCGGTATCAGCCTGTTATCCCCGGAGTACCTTTTATCCGTTGAGCGATGGCCCTTCCATACAGAACCACCGGATCACTAAGACCTACTTTCGTACCTGCTCGACGTGTCTGTCTCGCAGTCAAGCGCGCTTTTGCCTTTATACTCTACGACCGATTTCCGACCGGTCTGAGCGCACCTTCGTACTCCTCCGTTACTCTTTAGGAGGAGACCGCCCCAGTCAAACTACCCACCATACACTGTCCTCGATCCGGATAACGGACCTGAGTTAGAACCTCAAAGTTGCCAGGGTGGTATTTCAAGGATGGCTCCACGCGAACTGGCGTCCACGCTTCAAAGCCTCCCACCTATCCTACACAAGCAAATTCAAAGTCCAGTGCAAAGCTATAGTAAAGGTTCACGGGGTCTTTCCGTCTAGCCGCGGATACACTGCATCTTCACAGCGATTTCAATTTCACTGAGTCTCGGGTGGAGACAGCGCCGCCATCGTTACGCCATTCGTGCAGGTCGGAACTTACCCGACAAGGAATTTCGCTACCTTAGGACCGTTATAGTTACGGCCGCCGTTTACCGGGGCTTCGATCAAGAGCTTCGCGTTAGCTAACCCCATCAATTAACCTTCCGGCACCGGGCAGGCGTCACACCCTATACGTCCACTTTCGTGTTTGCAGAGTGCTGTGTTTTTAATAAACAGTCGCAGCGGCCTGGTATCTTCGACCGGCGTGGGCTTACGCAGCAAGTGCTTCACCCTCACCGGCGCACCTTCTCCCGAAGTTACGGTGCCATTTTGCCTAGTTCCTTCACCCGAGTTCTCTCAAGCGCCTTGGTATTCTCTACCCAACCACCTGTGTCGGTTTGGGGTACGGTTCCTGGTTACCTGAAGCTTAGAAGCTTTTCTTGGAAGCATGGCATCAACCACTTCGTCACCCAAAGGGTAACTCGTCATCAGCTCTCGGCCTTGGAATCCCGGATTTACCTAAGATTCCAGCCTACCACCTTAAACTTGGACAACCAACGCCAAGCTGGCCTAGCCTTCTCCGTCCCTCCATCGCAATAACCAGAAGTACAGGAATATTAACCTGTTTTCCATCGACTACGCTTTTCAGCCTCGCCTTAGGGACCGACTAACCCTGCGTCGATTAACGTTGCGCAGGAAACCTTGGTCTTTCGGCGTGGGTGTTTTTCACACCCATTGTCGTTACTCATGTCAGCATTCGCACTTCTGATACCTCCAGCAAGCTTCTCAACTCACCTTCACAGGCTTACAGAACGCTCCTCTACCGCATCACTTACGTGATACCCGTAGCTTCGGTGTATGGTTTGAGCCCCGTTACATCTTCCGCGCAGGCCGACTCGACTAGTGAGCTATTACGCTTTCTTTAAAGGGTGGCTGCTTCTAAGCCAACCTCCTAGCTGTCTAAGCCTTCCCACATCGTTTCCCACTTAACCATAACTTTGGGACCTTAGCTGACGGTCTGGGTTGTTTCCCTTTTCACGACGGACGTTAGCACCCGCCGTGTGTCTCCCATGCTCGGCACTTGTAGGTATTCGGAGTTTGCATCGGTTTGGTAAGTCGGGATGACCCCCTAGCCGAAACAGTGCTCTACCCCCTACAGTGATACATGAGGCGCTACCTAAATAGCTTTCGAGGAGAACCAGCTATCTCCGAGCTTGATTAGCCTTTCACTCCGATCCACAGGTCATCCGCTAACTTTTCAACGGTAGTCGGTTCGGTCCTCCAGTTAGTGTTACCCAACCTTCAACCTGCCCATGGATAGATCGC
This sequence comes from Pseudomonas sp. H1_F01, assembly GCF_054681425.1. Classification (NCBI taxonomy): domain Bacteria; kingdom Pseudomonadati; phylum Pseudomonadota; class Gammaproteobacteria; order Pseudomonadales; family Pseudomonadaceae; genus Pseudomonas; species Pseudomonas sp. H1_F01. The sequence continues at coordinate 2,551 of NZ_CP162823.1, forward strand.
CCGGTTTCGGGTCTATTCCCAGCGACTAGACGCCCTATTAAGACTCGCTTTCGCTACGCCTCCCCTATTCGGTTAAGCTCGCCACTGAAAATAAGTCGCTGACCCATTATACAAAAGGTACGCAGTCACCCAACAAAGTGGGCTCCCACTGCTTGTACGCATACGGTTTCAGGATCTATTTCACTCCCCTCTCCGGGGTTCTTTTCGCCTTTCCCTCACGGTACTAGTTCACTATCGGTCAGTCAGTAGTATTTAGCCTTGGAGGATGGTCCCCCCATATTCAGACAAAGTTTCTCGTGCTCCGTCCTACTCGATTTCACTTCTAAGATCCTTTCGCGTACAGGGCTATCACCCACTATGGCCGCACTTTCCAGAGCGTTCCGCTAAAATCAAAGAAGCTTAAGGGCTAGTCCCCGTTCGCTCGCCACTACTAAGGGAATCTCGGTTGATTTCTTTTCCTCAGGGTACTTAGATGTTTCAGTTCCCCTGGTTCGCCTCTTGCACCTATGTATTCAGTACAAGATAACCATCTTATGATGGCTGGGTTCCCCCATTCAGACATCTCCGGATCAAAGTCTGTTTGCCGACTCCCCGAAGCTTTTCGCAGGCTACCACGTCTTTCATCGCCTCTGACTGCCAAGGCATCCACCGTATGCGCTTCTTCACTTGACCATATAACCCCAAGCAATCTGGTTATACTGTGAAGACGACATTCGCCGAAAATTCGATCTGGCTCTAAGAGCCACTCACAAATTTTACCTTAGCCTGATCCGTTACCAGTGAAAGTAACGTTCAGTCTATCTTTCTATCACATACCCAAATTTTTAAAGAACGATCTAATCAAAAGACTAGAAATCAACATTCACCATCACTTTGATGGAATGCTCATTTCTAAGCTTTCAGAAGCAGTTTATGGTGGAGCCAAGCGGGATCGAACCGCTGACCTCCTGCGTGCAAGGCAGGCGCTCTCCCAGCTGAGCTATGGCCCCATTACAAAATTGGTGGGTCTGGGCAGATTCGAACTGCCGACCTCACCCTTATCAGGGGTGCGCTCTAACCAACTGAGCTACAGACCCAATTTCGAGCTTGTAACTGTTAGCTATGAGCTATCAGCTTGGAGCTTAAAGCTGCTTCTATCGTCTTCTTCAATGAATCAAGCAATTCGTGTGGGAGCTCATGAAGCAGCTGCGGTCGTCGATTAAGGAGGTGATCCAGCCGCAGGTTCCCCTACGGCTACCTTGTTACGACTTCACCCCAGTCATGAATCACACCGTGGTAACCGTCCTCCCGAAGGTTAGACTAGCTACTTCTGGTGCAACCCACTCCCATGGTGTGACGGGCGGTGTGTACAAGGCCCGGGAACGTATTCACCGCGACATTCTGATTCGCGATTACTAGCGATTCCGACTTCACGCAGTCGAGTTGCAGACTGCGATCCGGACTACGATCGGTTTTGTGGGATTAGCTCCACCTCGCGGCTTGGCAACCCTCTGTACCGACCATTGTAGCACGTGTGTAGCCCAGGCCGTAAGGGCCATGATGACTTGACGTCATCCCCACCTTCCTCCGGTTTGTCACCGGCAGTCTCCTTAGAGTGCCCACCATTACGTGCTGGTAACTAAGGACAAGGGTTGCGCTCGTTACGGGACTTAACCCAACATCTCACGACACGAGCTGACGACAGCCATGCAGCACCTGTCTCAATGTTCCCGAAGGCACCAATCCATCTCTGGAAAGTTCATTGGATGTCAAGGCCTGGTAAGGTTCTTCGCGTTGCTTCGAATTAAACCACATGCTCCACCGCTTGTGCGGGCCCCCGTCAATTCATTTGAGTTTTAACCTTGCGGCCGTACTCCCCAGGCGGTCAACTTAATGCGTTAGCTGCGCCACTAAGAGCTCAAGGCTCCCAACGGCTAGTTGACATCGTTTACGGCGTGGACTACCAGGGTATCTAATCCTGTTTGCTCCCCACGCTTTCGCACCTCAGTGTCAGTATCAGTCCAGGTGGTCGCCTTCGCCACTGGTGTTCCTTCCTATATCTACGCATTTCACCGCTACACAGGAAATTCCACCACCCTCTACCATACTCTAGCTCGACAGTTTTGAATGCAGTTCCCAGGTTGAGCCCGGGGATTTCACATCCAACTTAACGAACCACCTACGCGCGCTTTACGCCCAGTAATTCCGATTAACGCTTGCACCCTCTGTATTACCGCGGCTGCTGGCACAGAGTTAGCCGGTGCTTATTCTGTCGGTAACGTCAAAACACTAACGTATTAGGTTAATGCCCTTCCTCCCAACTTAAAGTGCTTTACAATCCGAAGACCTTCTTCACACACGCGGCATGGCTGGATCAGGCTTTCGCCCATTGTCCAATATTCCCCACTGCTGCCTCCCGTAGGAGTCTGGACCGTGTCTCAGTTCCAGTGTGACTGATCATCCTCTCAGACCAGTTACGGATCGTCGCCTTGGTGAGCCATTACCCCACCAACTAGCTAATCCGACCTAGGCTCATCTGATAGCGCAAGGCCCGAAGGTCCCCTGCTTTCTCCCGTAGGACGTATGCGGTATTAGCGTCCGTTTCCGAGCGTTATCCCCCACTACCAGGCAGATTCCTAGGCATTACTCACCCGTCCGCCGCTCTCAAGAGGTGCAAGCACCTCTCTACCGCTCGACTTGCATGTGTTAGGCCTGCCGCCAGCGTTCAATCTGAGCCATGATCAAACTCTTCAGTTCAAACATCTTTGGGTTTTGAGAAAACCCTAAACTTGGCTCAGCAATCGTTGGTTACATCTTTGATTTCTCGCGGAGTAACTTGTGATGCTGATAATCTGTTGACTAGCAGTCTGACCCCACAAGCACCCACACGAATTGCTTGATTCAGTTGTTAAAGAGCGGTTGGCTGAGTCTTTCGTCTCAACCGAGGCGCGCATTCTACAGCGCCCCGTGTATCTGTCAAGCGGTTATTTTCAGAAGTTTTCAAAGTTTCCTTTGCAACTTCAACCACTTGCGCTTCCGATCTCTCGTTAGCGGGAGGCGAATTCTACAGCGTTACTCGCTGCTGTCAACACCTCTTTTTCACCGCTTTCGACCGAGAAGATCGAACCGCTGATAGAGCCAAACAACACCGCTCTACCTGCTCCTTCCGGGCTTCGATGAACTGAAGCCCAACACCTTCGAAACTTACTTAACTCATTGAATCTCAAGGAGTTTTCCGTTTCGACTGCGCCGGAAGTGGGGCGAATTATAGACTTCCAGAATCTGCCGTCAACCCTTAATTTCGCTTTTCTATCAATAAGTTGCGCAACACGGGCAAACCCGCTGCTTTTGTCCTTAAGAACCTCCCTCTATATAGAAGAGAAGACTCAAAGAACCCCCGCCTCTCTGAACGCCGTCACCGTTGCTTGGTCCAGCCCCAACACTCGCTGCAGGACCTCCAGCGTATGCTCCCCTAATAAAGGGGGCGCATTGCGATATTCCACCGGCGTCTCGGAGAGTCGAATCGGACTCGCCACCTGAGGCACGCTACCAGCCAGTACGTGAGGCAATTCCATCGCCAATCCACGTGCCTGCACCTGAGGATCGGCAAACACCTGGGCAAGATCGTTGATTGGCCCACACGGCACACCCGCCTGCTCCAATTGAGTCACCCACTCGGCGGTGGTCTTGAACACCGTCGCCTGGCGAATCAACGGAATCAACACCGCCCGATTCGCCACCCGCAGCTTGTTTGTGGCAAAACGCGGGTCATCAGCCCACTGCGGTTGACCGGCAACCTCAGCGAATTTTCGGAACTGGCCGTCGTTACCCACCGTAAGGATGAAATCGCCATCGGCCGTAGGAAAATCCTGATAAGGCACGATGTTCGGATGTGCATTGCCCAGCCGTTTCGGCGCGTTGCCCGTGGTCAGGTAGTTCATCGCCTGATTGGCCAGGCAAGCCACTTGAACATCCAGCAAGGCCATATCGATGTGCTGCCCGCCGCCGGCATGATCACGATGCGCCAGCGCCGCCAAAATAGCAGCAGTCGAATACAGCCCCGTGAGGATATCCGTCAGCGCGACCCCCACCTTCACCGGCCCCGCACCCTCATCGCCCTCAGGGCGACCGGTCAGGCTCATCAAGCCCCCCAGCCCCTGAATCATGAAGTCATACCCGGCACGCTTGGCATAAGGGCCGGTCTGGCCAAACCCAGTGATTGAGCAGTAGATCAATTGCGGATTGATCGCCTTTAGCGACTCATAGTCCAGACCATAAGCCGCCAGCCCGCCAACCTTGAAGTTTTCGATCAGGATGTCGGACTTGGCCGCCAGCTCTCGCACCAGCCGCTGCCCCTCCGGACGCGTGAAATCGATGGTCACCGACTGCTTGTTGCGATTGGCCGACAGATAATAAGCAGCCTCGGTCGTGTTCTCGCCTCGGGCATCCTTCAGGAAAGGCGGCCCCCAGGCGCGGGTGTCGTCACCATTGCCGGGACGCTCGACCTTGATGACATCAGCCCCCAGGTCCGCCAGGATCTGTCCGGCCCACGGCCCGGCCAGGACCCTCGATAAATCCAATACCCGCAGATGCGAAAGCGCGCCCATGGACGTTCCCCTATTAATAGAACGCCTGGATACCGGTTTGCGCACGCCCCAGGATCAGCGCATGAACATCGTGGGTGCCTTCGTAGGTGTTTACGACTTCCAGGTTCACGAGATGACGAGCGACGCCAAACTCATCGGAAATACCGTTGCCACCCAGCATGTCCCTCGCCATGCGAGCGATATCCAGGGATTTGCCGCAGGAGTTGCGCTTCATGATCGAGGTGATCTCGACCGCCGCCGTGCCCTCATCTTTCATACGTCCAAGACGTAGGCATCCCTGCAGGGCCAGCGTGATTTCGGTCTGCATGTCGGCCAGCTTCTTCTGAATCAACTGATTGGCAGCCAGCGGACGCCCAAACTGTTGGCGGTCCAGCGTGTACTGGCGAGCGGTATGCCAGCAGAACTCAGCGGCCCCCAAGGCGCCCCAGGAGATGCCGTAGCGCGCCGAGTTCAGGCAAGTAAAAGGGCCCTTCAGGCCACGGACATCCGGGAAGATGTTCTCTTCTGGAACGAATACGTTGTCCATCACGATTTCGCCAGTGATCGAGGCGCGCAACCCGACCTTGCCGTGAATGGCCGGCGCACTCAGGCCCTTCCAGCCCTTCTCGAGCACGAAGCCGCGGATATCGCCGGCGTCGTCCTTACCCCAGACGACAAAGACGTCGGCGATCGGACTGTTGGTGATCCACATTTTGCTACCCGTCAGGCTGTAGCCGCCCTCCACTTTGCGCGCCCGGGTAATCATCGCGCCCGGGTCGGAACCATGGTTCGGCTCGGTCAGCCCAAAGCAACCGATCCATTCACCAGACGCCAGCTTCGGCAGATACTTCTGTTTTTGCGCCTCGGTACCGAATTCATTGATCGGCACCATGACCAGCGAGGACTGCACGCTCATCATCGAGCGATAACCGGAATCGACGCGCTCGACTTCACGAGCGATCAGGCCATAGCTGACGTAGTTCAGCCCACTGCCACCGTACTGCTCAGGAATGGTTGCCCCCAGCAGGCCGATCTCACCCATCTCGCGGAAAATCGCCGGGTCGGTCTTCTCATGACGAAACGCTTCCAGCACCCGCGGCGCGAGCTTCTGCTGGGCGAACTGCTCAGCAGTGTCGCGGATCATGCGTTCTTCTTCGGTGAGCTGCTGATCCAGCAACAATGGATCGATCCAGTTGAAGCTCGCTTTACCGGCCATGAAAGAGTCCTCGCCAATTAAATGAAAATCGTGGATTGATCCTAGGCGCGCTTTCCTACAAGGGCAAACGAGGATTGCGCACTATCTTGTGCTAATTTCTCACTCCGTAAACGCCATAAACCCCGTTTATGTCGATATTGAGTGAGGCTTGCGTACATGCGCCGTAAAATCCCCAGCACCACCGCCCTGATCAGTTTCGAGGCTGCCGCACGTCATGAGAGCTTCACCAAGGCTGCGCACGAGCTTTCTCTTACGCAGGGCGCGATCTGCCGACAAATCGCCAGCCTGGAAGACTTCCTCAGCGTGGAGCTTTTCCGACGCTCGCGTCGAGGCGTCAAACTGACCGAAGCCGGCCTTTCCTACAGCCGTCGAGTCGCCACCCAACTGGACGCCGTCGAGCGCGACGCTCTTTCAGTGATGGGACACACCGGTGCGAACGTGATCGAACTGGCCGTGGTTCCAACCTTCGGTACTCAATGGCTGCTACCACGCCTCAAGGATTTCCAGCAGCAGCATCCGGAAGTCACCGTCAACCTGACCAACCGCACAAGGCCCTTTCTCTTTGCGGACACAGAGTTTGACGCCGCCATCTATTTTGGTGATGCGGACTGGTCCGGTACCGAATCCCACAAACTGATGGGCGAAAATCCGATGCCGGTATGCAGCCCTACCTTACTGGGAGATCGGACGAGCCTGACACCAGAGGCCATCGCCGAATTGCCCTTGCTCCAACAGACCACTCGCCCGTATGCATGGCGCCAGTGGTTCAATGCCCAGAACCTGAACATTGCACGAGACCTGACAGGCCCGCGTTATGAACTATTCTCCATGCTTGCCCAAGCGGCCATGCACGACATGGGCATTGCGCTGATTCCACCCTTCTTGATCCAGCGCGAGCTGGCAGAGAAACGACTGGTCGTGGCCAACCGTAGCGCGCTATCGAGCATCAAGGCCTACTACCTGATGATTCCAGAGCGAAAGGTCGAATCCGCCTCTCTTCGAGCTTTTCGCGATTGGCTAGTGAAGCAGGCCACTAGCTATCTCCTTGATTAAAAAGGAAAAACCTAAGGCTTACTTAGGTAGTCAACTAACAAAGGTCGCTACAGATATAAGTTTATGTCGCATTCAGTCAATCTGTTATGAAGCCCGTGCAGTAGTCTCCAAAGCGTTTAAATACATGGCTTTGAGCCATATTGTGCAGCGCATCAGGGCCTATTCACCTGGCCGATGGGAAAAGTTGTCAATTTGAACCTGAATCCTTGGAAAGCACGGCCTACAAGGGATGCCGATCGATAATTGCGACATTCGGTCACAGGGTGACTTGTAGTTAATTTTCCGTCACCCGTCATAATCCCTTGAAGGGCTGAATTTTCGCCTGCAAAATGCCGCGCCCCGCCTGGTTTGGCGGGATCGTGCTGATCGGCCGCCCCAGCCGCACCATCCGAAGTGCCTGGGTTTACTCAATAAGATCACGCAGGAGATTTGACGTGCACATTGGTGTTCCCCTCGAAACCCAAACGGGTGAAACACGGGTTGCTGCTACCCCGGAAACCATCAAGAAGCTGATTGGCCAAGGCCATAAAGTCACTGTTCAAAGCGGCGCCGGCATCAAGGCCAGCGTTATCGACAGTGCCTATGAGGCGGCGGGCGCAACCATTGGCAGTGCCAGTGATGCATTCGGGGCCGAGCTGATTCTCAAGGTGGTTGCCCCCAGCGACAGCGAACTGACGCTGATCAAGAGCGGCACCGTTCTGGTGGGCATGCTCAATCCGTTCAACAACGAAACCATCGCCAAGCTGGCCGAATGCGGCATCACCGCTTTCGCCCTTGAGGCCGCGCCACGTACCTCCCGCGCCCAAAGCCTGGATGTGCTGTCGTCTCAAGCGAACATTGCCGGCTATAAAGCCGTACTGTTGGCCGCCCACCACTACCCGCGCTTCATGCCGATGCTGATGACCGCCGCAGGCACCGTGAAAGCGGCGCGCGTGCTGATTCTCGGCGCGGGCGTGGCCGGGTTGCAGGCGATTGCCACGGCCAAGCGCCTGGGCGCGGTGATCGAAGCCTCGGATGTGCGTCCGGCGGTCAAGGAACAAATCGAATCCCTCGGCGCCAAGTTCGTCGACGTGCCTTACGAAACCGACGAAGAACGTGAATGCGCCGTCGGCGTCGGTGGTTACGCCCGGCCGATGCCGGCCAGCTGGATGCAGCGCCAGGCCCAAGCGGTGCACGAGCGCGCCAAGCAGGCGGACATCGTCATCACCACCGCATTGATTCCGGGCCGCAAGGCACCGACGCTGCTGAGCGCCGAAACCGTCGCGCAGATGAAACCCGGCTCGGTGGTCATCGATCTCGCGGCAGCCCAGGGCGGTAACTGCCCGCTGACCGTGGCCGATCAGGTGGTTGTCGAGAATGGCGTGACCATTTGCGGTCCGACCAACCTGGCCGGTGAAGTCGCGGCTGACGCTTCGGCGCTGTACGCCCGCAACCTGCTGGACTTCCTGAAGCTGGTCTTCACCAAGGAAGGTCAGTTCGACGTGAACCTGGAAGACGACATCGTTGCCGCGTGCCTGATGTGCCGCGACGGCCAAGTCATCCGCAAAAACGCCTAAGCAGGGATTCAGACAATGGAAGAGCTTATCTCCCCCGGTATCTACAACCTGATCATCTTCGTGCTGGCGATTTATGTCGGTTATCACGTGGTCTGGAACGTAACACCCGCGCTGCACACGCCGTTGATGGCGGTAACCAACGCCATTTCGGCGATCGTGATCGTCGGCGCCATGCTCGCTGCCGCGCTGACCGTAACGCCTCTGGGCAAGACCATGGGCACCCTCGCCGTGGCCCTGGCCGCGGTCAACGTATTCGGTGGCTTCCTGGTGACGCGCCGCATGCTTGAGATGTTCAAGAAAAAAGCCCCGAAAGCCGCAAAAGAAGAGGCGCCCAAGTAATGAGCATGAACCTGGTAACGACGCTCTACCTGATCGCGTCGATCTGCTTCATCCAGGCCCTCAAAGGCCTGTCGCACCCCACCACGTCACGCCGAGGCAACCTGTTCGGCATGCTCGGCATGGCGCTGGCGGTGCTTACCACTGTGGGCCTCATCTATAAGCTGGGCGCTGAGCTAGCGACAGCCGGCATCGGCTACGTCATCGTCGGCCTGCTGATCGGCGGCACCGCTGGCTCGATCATGGCCAAGCGCGTCGAGATGACCAAGATGCCGGAGCTGGTGGCGTTCATGCACAGCATGATCGGCCTGGCGGCGGTGTTCATTGCTGTCGCAGCGGTCGTCGAGCCGCAATCCCTGGGCATCGTCAAGCAACTGGGTGATTCGATTCCGGCGGGTAACCGCCTGGAGCTGTTCCTCGGCGCAGCCATTGGTGCAATTACCTTCTCCGGTTCGGTGATCGCGTTCGGCAAGCTCTCGGGCAAGTACAAGTTCCGTCTGTTCCAGGGCGCACCGGTACAGTTTGGTGGTCAGCACAAGCTCAACCTGATCCTGGGCCTGGCAACGCTGGGCCTGGGCCTGACCTTTATGTTCACCGGTAACCTCGGCGCGTTCGCCTTGATGCTGGCCCTGGCGTTTGTCCTGGGCGTGCTGATCATCATCCCGATCGGCGGCGCGGACATGCCGGTGGTGGTCTCGATGCTCAACAGTTATTCCGGTTGGGCCGCAGCAGGTATCGGTTTCTCGCTGAACAACTCGATGCTGATCATTGCCGGTTCGTTGGTGGGTTCGAGCGGTGCGATCCTCTCGTACATCATGTGCAAGGCGATGAACCGTTCGTTCTTCAACGTGTTGCTCGGCGGTTTCGGCAACACAGCAGATGCTGCTGGCCCGGCCGGTTCGAAAGAAGCCCGCCCGGTGAAATCCGGTTCGGCTGACGACGCGACCTTCCTGCTGACCAACGCCGACACGGTGATCATCGTGCCGGGCTATGGCTTGGCGGTGGCACGAGCGCAGCACGCGCTGAAAGAGCTGACCGAGAAGCTGACCCACCACGGCGTGACCGTCAAATACGCGATCCACCCGGTGGCCGGTCGCATGCCCGGGCACATGAACGTCCTGCTGGCCGAGGCCGAAGTGCCTTACGACCAGGTGTTCGAGATGGAAGACATCAACTCCGAGTTCGGCCAGGCCGACGTGGTGCTGGTACTGGGCGCCAACGACGTGGTCAACCCGGCGGCGAAGAACGATCCGAAGTCGCCGATTGCCGGCATGCCGATCCTCGAGGCCTTCAAGGCCAAGACCATCATCGTCAACAAGCGCTCGATGGCCAGCGGCTATGCCGGCCTGGACAACGAGCTATTCTATCTCGACAAGACCATGATGGTGTTCGGTGACGCCAAGAAGGTCATTGAAGACATGGTCAAAGCAGTGGAATAACACTCACGGCTTCGCCATCAACGCCCCGACTCGTCGGGGCGTTTTGATTTGTATCAAGGCCGAACGTTACCGATCCGGTAATAATGTTTTGCCTGAAACACCCGTAATAGAGGCCTTAAATGCGACCTTTGTAGCGGGTCGGGCACCGCGCGAATTCACTAGACTGCGCATCTTGCTTTCCAGCCCGAGATAACAACCTATGTACCGTGATCGCATCCGCTTGCCTTCGTTATTGAATAAAGTGATGAGCGCTGCCGAAGCAGCCTTGTTGATTCAGGACGGCATGACCGTCGGCATGAGCGGCTTTACCCGCGCCGGAGAAGCGAAAGCAGTGCCCCACGCCCTGGCTGAGCGCGCCAAGGTCACTCCGCTGAAAATCAGCCTGATGACGGGTGCGAGCCTGGGTAACGATCTCGACAAGGAACTCACCGAGGCCGGCGTGCTGGCGCGGCGTATGCCATTCCAGGTCGACAGCACGTTGCGCAAGGCGATCAACGCAGGCGAGGTGATGTTCATCGACCAGCATCTCTCGGAAACCGTTGAACAACTGCGCAACGGCCAGCTCAAGCTGCCCGACATTGCCGTGATCGAAGCGGTGGCCATCACCGAGCAAGGGCATATCGTACCGACCACATCGGTAGGTAACTCGGCCAGTTTCGCCATCTTCGCCCGGCAAGTGATCATCGAGATCAACATGGCCCACAACCCGAACCTGGAAGGGCTGCACGACATCTATATCCCGACTTATCGCCCGACCCGCACCCCAATCCCCCTGGTGAAAGTCGACGACCGTATTGGCAGCCCCGCTATCCCGATCCCGCCGGAAAAAATTGCCGCCATTGTCATCACCAACCAAGGGGACTCGCCTTCGACCGTCGCGTCACCGGACAGCGACACCCAGGCCATCGCCGATCATCTGATCGACTTCTTCAAGCAGGAAGTTGCGGCTGGGCGCATGACCAACAAGCTCGGGCCGTTGCAGGCCGGGATTGGCAACATCGCCAACGCCGTGATGTGCGGGCTGATCGATTCCCCCTTCGAAGACCTGACCATGTATTCCGAGGTCCTGCAGGACTCGACATTTGACTTGATCGACGCTGGCAAGCTGAGCTTCGCCTCCGGCAGCTCTATCACCCTGTCGAGCCGACGCAACGCCGATGTATTCGGAAATCTGGAAAGGTATAAGGACAAACTGGTCCTGCGCCCACAGGAGATCTCCAATCATCCCGAGGTCGTCCGCCGCCTGGGCATCATCGGTATCAATACCGCGCTGGAGTTCGACCTGTACGGCAACGTCAACTCCACCCATATCTGCGGCACTCGGATGATGAATGGCATTGGCGGTTCGGGGGATTTCGCCCGCAACGCCCACTTGGCGATTTTCGTTACCAAGTCGATTGCCAAGGGCGGTGCCATTTCCAGTGTCGTGCCGATGGTCAGCCATGTGGACCATACCGAGCACGATGTCGACATCCTGGTGACCGAGATCGGCCTGGCCGACCTGCGCGGCCTGGCGCCAAGGGAGCGGGCACGAGTGGTCATCGACAACTGCGTGCACCCGTCCTACCGCCAAGCTCTGAATGATTATTTCGAAGCAGCCTGCGCCCTGGGTGGACATACCCCGCACATCCTGCGCGATGCACTGAGTTGGCACGTCAACCTCGAAGAGACCGGGCGCATGTTGGCCGTCTGATACAGCTGGATCACCGCTATCGCAAATACAGTTTTGATTAAAGGCCGTCACCCGAGCCTGACTCGACAAAAACTGTACTGCTGTACCGGTGTTTTCTTACAGTCTTTTCCCACAAAACTTCTGTCAACCACCTAAATTGCACCATTACTGTGCAGATAGGTACAGTTGCCTCAATATTGACCAGTACACCGCTCTTTAACAGTTAACTGGTCTCTCACAATACAGGTGAACTGTATCTAGAGAGACTGGCCAAACGAGAGGATCATGGGCACCAGTTAAACCACTACCTAATCCCGCCACAAGCGGAAGGATGTCAACCATGGAACGTACACTCAGTTCCGAGCTGTTTTTCGAAGACAAAGCTGAAAAAAACCAGGCTTCCCTGCCTCTTCGCGTTATCGCTAACCTGATGTTGTGGCAGCGCCGCATCGCCAGCCGCCACCAACTGGCTCGTCTGGATTCGCGCCTGCTGGCTGACGCCGGTATCAGCGAAGCACAACGTTACGAAGAGCTGAGCAAGCCGTTCTGGCGCTAACTCAGCGTCGCTGGCCCTGACCCACCGGGTCCACCGCCAGCACCGAATTGAACAAACAAGACCCGTCGCGGGAAACTGCGACGGGTCTTGTCGTTTCCGGCCCTGTTTTTTGGAAGACCGGAGAGATATAACAGTTTCCAAGATCTTAACAACATACCAGTACAGTTCATCTTGAGCCGTAGCACCCAATGCGGGCATCATGCTGCCGATGACCGTCGCAAAGGCTGTCACCCAACGCGTTCTGTCCTAATATCGATGCGAACGTGGCGAAGCGAGTCGAGCATGCGTCTCCTCTTCCAGCTACACGCACCGGTATCCTCATCCTTCAAGGAGTTTTCTCATGATCCGTCTCCGCCTGCTCAGCGCAGTTGCCCTGCTGGCCGTAGCCGCCCACTCCAACGCCAGCAGCTTTATCGTCACCACTGACTCCATTGTCGGCGCACTCAAGGCCACGTCCGACGTGACCTCCGATGCAACCTCATCACTGCGGGACAACAAGATCGTTCAGGCCGCCCGTGATGATGCCGCCAGCTTCGTGGCCAGCGAAGGCGCCATCCGTGGTGTGAAACTGGAAAGTGCCCTGGATTACATCCGCCAGCAGGCACCGCAGCTCAACGCCACCGATGCGCAGCTGGCCCAGGCCATCCTGGTAATCTGATGCAACATGAAACATCGGGCACCCAATGGTGTTCCGATGTTTCAGCGCTGGCTCTGGCCCGCAGGTTTGCGCTAGCCTTCAGGCTCGCCATCAACCGTCGAGTCCCATGCGCTTTTACTCAGATCTGTTCATCGCGTCTTTCTTCGTAGTTTTTTGCTGGTCTGTTCCGGCCCATGCCTTCGATGTGTCCACCCAGCAAGTGGTGGTCAGCGTCTATGCCACGAGCATGGTGACCTCCGCGCCCTTCGACCATAAACTGATCGTCGCCGCTCACGATGACGCCGCGGCCTTCATTGCCAGCGACGGGCAGTTGCGAGGTGCACAGCTGGAATCGGCCTTGGATTACCTGCGCCGGACCCAGCCAAAACTTCACGTCAGCGACCTTGAACTGGCACAGGCAATTCTCGTCCAATAGTTATCCTTATTTCTCCGGAGTCGTTCCATGCGTAGCCCGCTGATTGCTGCCGCCCTAGGCCTGCTGGTGTTGGCCGATGTGGCCCAGGCACATACCCTGGTAGCCACCAGTAACATCATCGTTCGCGCTTCCCAGCGCACGATTGATTTCACTTCCGACACCACCACCTCCATCCGTGATTCGAAAATCGTCCGCGAAGCCCACGACGATGCAGCCAGTTTTGTCGCCAGCAATGGTGAAATTCGTGGCGCTCATCTCGAGGCCGCCTTCGACACCTTGCGCACCCGCGTGCCGGAAGCCCGCGACGCCAGTGACCAGGTTCTCGCCGAAGCCATCCTCGCATTGTGAGGCGGTTCGCCGCCTGGCTGGCGGCCGGGGTCTTGCTGCTCACGGGCAGCATGGCCCAGGCCGGCCTGCGACTGCACCTCAACGTCGAAGGACTGAGCCCGGCGCAACAGCAGGCCAGCCAGGCGCTGCTCGATGAAGCCATGCAGGCGCTGCCGCCGCGCTTCATCGAGCGGCTGGACCGACGCATCGATGTCGGCTGGACCGACCAGATGCCGGCCAACGCCTACGGCCAGGCCTCGCTGGTGTCGCAACTGGACCTCAATAGCAACCTGCTCGACAGCCTTGTCGACGGCAGCGCCGCGACGCAAAAGACCCGTCGCCCCCATGGCACCGTACGACGGGAAATGCTCGCCACCGTTTTGCACGAACTGACCCACATTTATGACCGCTCGCGTCTCTGGCCAGATCCCGAGCGGGCGCTGATCCAGCGTTGCACTCGACGCAACAGCAGCGCCGGGTTGATCGGTCTTCCCGATGAATGCCGGGGCCAGAACGACCGCCGCTTCACCCTCAGCGATGATCCGCGCTTGCTGGACCTCGCCGGCTGGCCGCAATACGTCGGCCGTCGCGGAGAGCGGGAACAGCACAACCGCCAGGTCGCCCGCAGCCCGGACCTCTATGAAACGAGCAGCCCCAAGGAGTTCGTCGCGGTCAATATGGAGTACTTTCTCCTCGACCCGAGCTACGCCTGCCGACGTCCCGCCCTGTATCGCTATTACCAGGAACACTTCGGCTGGGCACCCGCCGCCAAGGACACCTGCGCCAAATCGTTCGCGTTCCTCAATGCTGGCAACGACTTCGCCAAGACACCACTGGGCAAGGTCGATCCAGAGCGGGTCTATGCCATTGATTACCTGCTGGCCGAAGCCAACCAGAACTGGGTGAGCCGCTGGGGCCACAGCATGCTCCGGCTGGTGATCTGCGCACCAGGTCGCCCACGTGGCCCGGACTGCCGACTGGATCTGGACCAACACCTGGTGCTGTCGTACCGCGCCTTCGTCGGCGATGTGCAGCTATCGAGTTGGGACGGGCTGGTCGGCAAATACCCGTCGCGCCTGTTCGTATTGCCGTTGGCCCAGGTGATCGATGAATACACCAAGACCGAACTGCGCAGCCTGGCGTCGGTGCCGCTGAACCTGTCGCGCACCGAGATCGAGGAGACGGTCGAGCACGCCGCCGAAATGCATTGGAGCTACGACGGCAACTATTACTTCCTGTCCAACAACTGCGCCGTGGAAAGCTTGAAGCTGTTGCGCAGCGGCAGCAATAACGAGCAGCTCAAGGGCCTGGACAGCATCATGCCCAACGGCTTGCTGGAAGTCCTCAAGGGCCGGGGCCTGGCGGATACCAGCGTGCTGGATGATCCCAAGGAAGCCCTGCGCCTGGGCTACCGCTTCGACTCATTCCGCGAGCGATACCAGGCGATGTTCGATGTGCTGAAGAAGTATCTGCCGATCAAGCAACAAACGGTGGAGGACTGGCTGGCCCTGGACGCCGCCGAACGCCGCGTCTGGTTCGAACAGGCCGACCTGCGCACCAGCGCGGCGCTGTTGCTGTTGGAACAGGCCAGTTATCGTCGGCAACTGTTGTTGGCCCAGGATGAAGTCAAACAGCGTTATCTCGGAGCCCGTGAATTGCAGAATGGCGGCATGGAAAGGGCTAATGCAACGCTGCAGCAGATCCTCGCCAACAGCGGCTTCCTGAGCCGTCCGGCCGAACTGCTGGGCAGCAGCGGCTATGGCTTGCCGCAACCCAGCGAGTGGCAACGCTTGGAGTCGGAAAGCAGCTTGCGCCAGAAACAGCTTCAAACGCTGACAGGTGACCTGGACAAGGAAGTCCGGGCATTGCTTGAGCCGAGTCGCGCCGCTGAAATTGCTGCCAGCGAGGCCAATGTGAAAGCGATCGGCGAGCATTTGCGCAGACTGCACAAGGCCGGGGGCGGGTTGGAATTGCCCTGACGTGCACTGCTTGAAGCGATAACAAAAAGGGGTTCAGAACCAAGTTCTGAACCCCTTTTTTCATGCTGCAGGACGATCAACAATCAGCTGACACGCGCCTTGCGCACACCATCGGCCAGGGCGGCACACAAGCTCAACACGCCATCGATTGCCTGTTCCGACGTATCGGCATTGGCGATATGGTCGATCAGCGCCGAGCCAACCACCACACCATCAGCCAATCGTGCGATGGCCGCAGCCTGCTCCGGCGTACGGATACCGAAACCAATGCTGATCGGCAAATCGGTGTGGCGACGCAAGCGCGCCACGGCTTCTTCCACATGCTCCAGCGTCGCGGCACCGGCACCGGTCACACCCGCCACCGATACGTAATATACAAAGCCGGAACTACCATTGAGCACCGTTGGCAAACGCACGTCGTCGGTGGTTGGCGTGGTCAGGCGGATGAAGTCCAGGCCTGCTGCCTGGGCCGGTTCGCACAGTTCGCTGTTGTGCTCGGGCGGCATGTCCACAACGATCAGGCCATCCACACCAGATTCCAGCGCCTCGCCAATGAAACGCTGCACGCCATAACGGTGGATCGGGTTGAAGTAGCCCATCAGCACCAACGGCGTCTCGCTGTTGTCTTTGCGGAACTCACGAACCATCTGCAGGGTTTTCGCCAGGTTCTGCTGGGCGCCCAAGGCACGAATGTTCGCCAACTGGATCGCCGGACCGTCGGCCATCGGGTCGGTGAACGGCATGCCCAGCTCGATGACATCGGCACCGGCCGCTGGCAGGCCCTTGAGGATTGCCAGCGAGGTGTCGTAGTCCGGGTCGCCAGCCGTGACGAAAGTCACCAGGGCGGCGCGGTTCTGTTCCTTGAGTTCGGCAAAACGGGTTTGCAGGCGGCTCATCAGTGTTTCTCCTGCTGGGACTGTTCCATGTGGTGCATCACGGTTTGCATGTCTTTGTCGCCACGGCCGGACAGGTTGACCACCATCAGGTGATCCTTCGGCAGGTTCGGTGCGCGTTTGAACACTTCCGCCAGGGCATGGGCGCTTTCCAATGCAGGAATGATCCCTTCCAGTCGGCAGCATTTGTGAAAGGCTTCCAGAGCTTCGGCGTCGGTCACCGAGGTGTACTGGACGCGACCAATGTCGTGCAACCAGGCGTGTTCCGGACCGATGCCGGGGTAGTCGAGACCGGCGGAAATCGAATGGGCGTCGATGATCTGACCATCGTCGTCCTGCAACAGGAAGGTGCGGTTGCCGTGCAGTACACCGGGGACGCCGCCGTTCAGGCTCGCCGCATGCTTACCGGTCTCGATGCCATAACCGGCGGCTTCGACGCCGATGATCTCGACGCTCTTGTCGTCCAGGAACGGGTGGAACAGGCCCATGGCGTTGGAGCCACCGCCGATGCACGCCACCAGGCTGTCCGGCAGGCGACCTTCCTGGGCTTGCAACTGCTCGCGGGTTTCCTTGCCGATCACAGCCTGGAAGTCACGCACCATCGCCGGATACGGATGCGGGCCAGCCACGGTACCGATCAGGTAGAACGTGCTGTCGACGTTGGTGACCCAGTCGCGCAGGGCCTCGTTCATTGCATCTTTCAGGGTACCGGTGCCAGCGACCACCGGGATCACTTCAGCGCCCAGCAGCTTCATGCGAAACACGTTGGCCTGCTGGCGCTCGATGTCGGTGGTGCCCATGTAGATCACACAATCGAGGCCAAAACGCGCGGCCACCGTGGCGGTGGCCACACCGTGCATGCCGGCGCCGGTCTCGGCGATGATGCGTTTCTTGCCCATGCGCCGCGCCAGCAGGATCTGGCCGATGCAGTTGTTGATCTTGTGCGCGCCGGTGTGGTTCAGCTCCTCACGCTTGAGATAGATCTTGGCACCGCCGCAGTATTCGGTCAGGCGCTCGGCGAAGTAGAGCGGGCTCGGACGTCCGACGTAGTCGCGCTGGAAGTAGGCCAATTCTTCGAGGAACGCCGGATCTTCCTTCGCCACTTCGTATTCGCGGGCCAGATCAAGGATCAGCGGCATCAGGGTTTCGGCCACATAGCGGCCACCGAACGCACCGAACAGGCCGTTGGCATCGGGACCGCTGCGCAGGTTGAAAGGGGTCGTAGGCTGGGTCATCGGGCGCTCCAAGCAAATGCGTTGAAAGACAATGAGGCTCACTCTACCCCTGACATCCGCCACTGAAAACCGATAAGATCGCCACAACCTGTCAGAAAAACTCACAGATAACATGAGCCACGACCTTCCCCCCCTCAACGCCTTGCGCGCCTTCGAGGCCACCGCCCGTCTGAACAGCGTAAGCCAGGCGGCCGAACAACTGCACGTCACCCATGGCGCTGTAAGTCGACAGCTGAAGGTGCTGGAAGAGCATTTAGGTGTCAGCCTGTTCATCAAGGATGGACGCGGCTTGAAACTCACAGATGCCGGCATGCGTCTGCGCGATGCCAGCACTGACGCGTTCGAGCGGTTACGCAGCGTGTGCGCGGAACTGACGCAAAGCACGGCCGATGCCCCGTTTGTCCTGGGCTGCTCGGGAAGCTTGCTGGCACGCTGGTTTATTCCCCGCCTGGGCAGGCTCAATGCCGACCTGCCTGACTTGCGCCTGCACCTGTCCGCCGGCGAGGGCGACCTGGACCCCCGGCGACCGGGACTGGACGCCTTGCTGGTATTCGCCGAACCACCCTGGCCGGCCGACATGCAGGTGTATGAACTGGTGAGCGAGCGGATCGGCCCCGTGATGAGCCCGCACTACGTCGGATTCGCCCGCTTGCAGGCCGCATCGACCAGCGCATTGCTGGACGAATCGTTGCTGCACACCACCTCCCGCCCACAGGCCTGGCCGACCTGGGCACAGCAAAACGACCTTGATCCCCGGGCATTGAAATTCGGGCAAGGATTCGAGCATCTGTATTATTTGCTGGAGGCCGCCGTAGCGGGGCTTGGCGTGGCGATCGCGCCCGAGCCGCTGGTGGCCGAGGACGTGCGTGCCGGTCGCCTGGTCGCGCCGTGGGGTTTCGATGAAACGGCGGCGCGACTGGCGTTGTGGCTACCCAAGCGAGCCGCAGATGGACGCGCTCGGCAATTGGCCCAGTGGCTCAGGCATGAGCTGAGCCAACCGACTCAGTCTCCGCGTTTGCACAGCAAGTAAGCAGCCAGCAAACCAAGCGCACCGACCGCGACGCCGGCCGTGGTCCATGGATGTTCCTGCGCGTAGTCGCGTGTGGCGATCCCGGTTTCACGGGTTTTCACCTTGACCTCTTCATACGCGTCGCTGAGCAGATGGCGAGAATGTTTCAGGGCGTTCTCAGCATTGGCCTTGAGCGACTTGAGGGTCTTACGCGACTCGTCCGAAGCGTCGTCCTTCAGGCTTTCCAACGACTTGAGCAGACTCTCGATCTCCGCTTCCATGCTTTGCAACGAGGCTTTGCGTAACGAATTGCTGGCCATGGTGGCTCTCTCCTGCAGTGGTTGAGTGGCGTGTGTGAATTGGGACTGCGGCCGTTTCTGAAAGTGCAGTAAATCTGAACTTCAGCGCGTAAACGGCGACACACGTATGACGAAAAATCGCTGCTAGGCTGTTAAAAACAACCAAGGAGAACCTCATGAGTGATCATCACACTTACAAAAAAGTCGAGCTGGTCGGTTCGTCTCCCACCAGCATTGAAGACGCCATCAATAATGCCCTGGCCGAGGCCAGCAAAAGCCTCAAGCACTTGGAGTGGTTCGAAGTCACGGAAACCCGCGGACACATTGAAAACGGCCGGGCCGCGCACTTTCAGGTCACCCTCAAAGTCGGGTTCCGGATTGTGAATAGCTGAGGAGCGATGAACTTGCACGCTGGCGGAGTGCCATAGGGAATGGCGATGCGCTATGGTATGCGCATTCTGTTTTGCCAATACCTGCCCTATTTGATCCGACCATGGAGTGCGAGCGATGAAAAAGTTGATGGTAGCCCTGGGTTTGCTGAGCCTTGCCGGTGGCGCGTTTGCGGCCGGCAAGCCCTGCGAAGAGCTGAAAAGCGAAATCGCAGCGAAGCTGGATGGCAAGGGCGTGTCAGGTTATTCGCTGGAAATCGTCGATAAGGGCGCAGCGGCTGACGGACAAAAAGTCGTCGGTACCTGTGAGGGCGGCACGAAAGAAATCGTCTATAAAAAATGATTCTTTTCGAACGTCAAAGCCGACGCAGTGCGTCGGCTTTTTTATGCGCGTCATTCAGCCTTTCATGACCTGCGCCAGCAACTCGTATGAGTGCAAACGATCGGCATGCTCATACAGGTCACTGGTGAAAATCAGCTCATCGGCCTGGGTTTGCTCAATCAGCACCTCGAGCTTGGCGCGAATCTTCTGCGGACCGCCGACCATGGCCAGCCCCAAGAAATCGCCAACCGCTTCTTTCTCATGGGGCAACCAGAGGCCGTTCATGGTTTCGACCGGCGGACGCTGCACCAGGCTCTGGCCGCGCATCAGCGCCAGGATCCGCTGGTATACCGACGTCGCCAGGTAATCGGCCCGTTCATCCGTGTCCGCCGCTACCAGCGGCACGCCGAGCATCACATAAGGCTTGTCGAGCACCGCCGACGGCTTGAAGTGGTTGCGGTAGATGCGAATTGCCTCGTGCATGTAACGCGGTGCGAAATGGGAGGCGAATGCGTAGGGCAAACCGCGTTCACCGGCCAATTGCGCACTGAACAGGCTCGACCCCAGCAACCATACCGGCACATTGGTCCCGGTGCCGGGCATGGCGATGATGCGTTGGTCCGGGGTGCGCGGGCCGAGGTAGCGCATCAGCTCGGCCACGTCTTCAGGGAAATCGTCCGCGCTGCCGGAGCGCTCGCGACGCAGCGCCCGGGCAGTCATCTGGTCGGAACCGGGCGCACGCCCCAACCCCAGGTCGATTCGACCCGGGTAGAGGCTTTCCAGCGTGCCGAACTGTTCGGCGATGATCAACGGCGCGTGATTGGGCAACATGACGCCGCCGGAGCCGACACGAATGGTCGAAGTCCCCCCGCCAGATACCCCAGCAGCACCGCAGTCGCGGAGCTGGCGATACCATCCATGTTGTGGTGTTCGGCTACCCAGAAGCGGGTATAACCGTATTTTTCCACGTGCTGTGCCAGGTCCAGCGAGTTGCGCAAGGACTGGGCGGCATTGCCATCGGCGCGGACAGGCACCAGATCGAGGGTTGAGAATTTCACTTCGGACAGCTGTTTCATGGGCCGGGATCTCCAACGGCGTTCCGGGCTTTTCCCGAGGGCAAAAGCCTGCCGTTTCTAAAGGTGTGTTCCATGCAATGTGGGCATATACCCGAGTTTCAATCCCTGCGAAGAATTTTCCTACTAAATTCGTCGGCTAATCGACAAGGTGAACTTTTCCGGGCGGTCTATCCTCACAACCCAGACAGTTAAAAAAATACCCAGGCGCGTCTCTCGCGCCGGATCTTCAGGAGGCAGACATGGCTATCATCAAGAAAGCATCGGCTCATTGGGAAGGTGACCTGAAAACCGGTATCGGCTCCATTTCCACGGAAACCGGTGTGCTGCGCGAAGCGCCCTATGGCTTCAAGGCGCGCTTTGAAGGCGGCAAGGGCACCAACCCAGAGGAATTGATCGGCGCAGCCCATGCCGGCTGCTTTTCCATGGCCTTTTCGATGATCCTCGGCGATGCCGGGCTCAAGGCCGACAGCATCGACACCAACGCTGAAGTGACCCTGGACCAGGTCGATGGCGGTTTCGCGATCACGGCAGTCAAGCTGGTACTCAAGGCGAAAATCCCCGGTGCCAGCCAGGCGCAATTCGACGAACTGAGCAAGAAGGCCAAGGAAGGGTGCCCGGTTTCCAAGGTACTGAACGCCCAGATCACCCTGGATGCGACGCTGGTGAACTGACGCATGAAAGGGTCGCAGCCTTCGCAGGCGCTGCCGAAGGCTGCGATTTCTTGAATACGGTCGAGCTGTTTACCCTGGCGCAATTATGATCGAATGAAGCCTGCAGTTTCAGCGCACAGGCAGTGCGCGCTGCCATGAGGAATTCGAACATGAAACGATCAGCCCTGGTGGTCATCGGTTGCGCATTCGCTGCCTCAGCCCTTGCAGCCCCCAAATCCTGCGAAGAGCTGAAAGCGGAAATCGAAGCGAAGATCCAGGCCAATAACGTGTCGTCCTACACGTTGGAAATCGTCACCAACGACGAAGTCCACGACCAGAACATGGTGGTGGGCACTTGCGAAAACGGCACGAAGAAAATCATCTACCAGAAGAACGACCGCTAGGACGCCCTACGGAACGCAATTGACTTGTCGCTCTTCGGCCACGATTTGACGCTTGGCATCATAGAGCCGAGCGCTGGGCGTGAACGCCAGGTTGCGAGCTTCCAATCGATAGCGCTGGCCGGCCTCGAAATGGTCATAACGCACGAGCATGTAGCACAGCCGCTCCTGCGGTTCGGCTTGCATACCCAGCCCACCGCCGCTAAACACCTCGAAGTCGAAGCGCACTTTCAGTTCGTGGCTGCCCGGCGAAACCTGAAAGAACCGTCCGTCTCGCAGTCGCTGGCCATCCAGGCCCTCAGCCATCAGCATTTTGCCGCCCGGCATGGGGGTAGCGAAATCGATCCACGCCATGTTCGAATCGACCTGGGGCAGCGGGCTCGTTGCACAACCGCTCATGGAGACCAGGGCCAGTAACAGCAGACGTAAGCGCATGGTGAGTTTCCTGACAATCAGGCATTGAGCATAGCGCCAATCAAGTTTGTTGGCAGCCCGCCGGTGTACCTTGCCCCACCACCTTGCGTTGCCGATCGTAAAGCTTGGCCCATGGCCGGAAACCGATGCTGCCGGCTTGCAACTGGTAACGTTGGCCCGCGTTGAAGTCCTTGAATTTCACGTTCAACCGGCAATCACGCCACAGCGGCTCGGCATCCGGGCCGATGTTGCCGGGCTCGACGGCAAATTGATAACGCACCGTCAGTTCATGGCTGCCGGGTTGCACTTCGAAATAGCGCCGGTCAATGGACGTCTTGTCATCGACCTTTAGCGCTTGCAGCGCGGTGTCCTGCTGGTTTCCCAGGTCGATCCACGCTTGGGATGGATCAGGATCAGGCAAACCGGCACAACCGGTCAGCAGCAACAGGCCGCTCGTCAGCATCAACACGCGCATAGCGAAGCTCCAGGCAAGCGAGATAGTCTTGTGGGCAGACTTCCCAGGGTGATTCCAATTGATCAGGCCGCATTCAAGCCATCGGTTACTCGACCGTGTTTTCCGGATTTTGTTTCCAGGCCTCCTGCTTTTGTTACTGAACGGTTGCACAAGCGCCGGTTATTACAGCCAGCTCGTCGGTGGGCAACTGCGGTTGTTGCAGGCCCGGGAGCCTATCGACCAGGTCATTGCCGACCCTGCTCGCGATGCCCAACTGAAGGCGCACCTGGCCCAGGCGCGTGAGGCACGGACGTTCGCCAGTGATCATCTGCATTTGCCGAACAATAAAAGCTATCGCCTGTATGCAGACATTGGCCGACCGTTCGTAGTCTGGAATGTCTTCACCACGCCAGAGTTTTCCCTGGCGCCGCAAAATCATTGTTTCCCCATTGCCGGTTGCGTGGCTTATCGCGGTTACTACAGCCAGGGAGCCGCCCGTGGCGAGGCCGCATTGCAGCGCTTGCAGGGCATGGACGTGTCGATCGGTGGTGTAGAGGCCTACTCGACGCTGGGCTGGTTCAACGATCCGATCCTGAGTTCGATGATGCATTGGGGCGACGAACGCCTGGCGACGCTGATCTTCCATGAACTGGCGCACCAGCGCTTTTATGTAAAGGACGACACCGAATTCAATGAGTCCTTCGCCACCTTCGTCGAGCAGGAAGGCAGCCGGCAATGGCGAGCCAGTCGAGGGCTGGCGCCGGATAACGGCAAACAGGTGCGCCAGCGCGACCAATTCATCCAATTGATCCTCGACACCCGCCAGCGCCTGGAAAAGCTCTACACCCAACCCCTGCCAACCGAACAGATGCGCCAACGCAAGGCACAGGCATTCGAACGCCTGCGCACCGACTATGAGCAGTTGCGCGACACTCAATGGAGCGGCGACAAACGCTACGATGCCTGGGTCTATGCCCCACTGAACAATGCGCGGTTGCTGCCGTTCGGGCTGTATGACCAGTGGGTGCCGGCGTTTGCGGCGCTGTTCAGACGGGAGGGCGGGGACTGGGTCGGGTTTTATGCGGCGGTGGAAAAGCTCGGCAAATTGCCGATCAATGAGCGCAAGGCGGCCTTGAAAGCGTTGGCAGCGCCGAAGACTTCTGCGGATTAGACGGACGTTACCGCGTGTAGGAGCTGCCGAGCGAAGCGAGGCTGCGATCTTTTCCCTGACGCTTGAGCCTTAAGCGAAAGATCAAAAGATCGCAGCCTTCGGCAGCTCCTACACAAGGCAATACAAAAAAGGGCATACCGATTCATCGGTATGCCCTTTTGATTGCCGCTTTCTTCCCCCTGGCTGAGGTACTTGCAGCAATTACGGGTTGACGCTGTCTTTCAGGAACTTGCCTGGTTTGAAGGCAACGGTGTTGCTGGCCTTGATCTTCACCGGCTCACCGGTCTGTGGGTTCTTGCCAGTGCGGGCGCCGCGGTGGCGTTGCAGGAAAGTGCCGAAGCCCACCAGGGTGACGCTGTCCTTGCGGTGCAGGGCGCCGGTGATTTCTTCGAGGACGGCGTTGAGGACGCGGTTGGCTTGTTCTTTGGTGAGGTCTGCTTTTTCCGCGATGGCGGCGGCGAGTTCTGGTTTACGCATGAATGAAGCCCCTTTGACGGTTTTTTTGTTGTTATGTCCGTGCCGTTCTCTTTGGAACGGCCCCTAAGGCGCCGCAGGCTCTACTCTGCGGCAGACGGGAGTGAGGATGGCACGCTGCCGAAAACGGCGCCAGTGGCCGGGCGACCTTTGTGGGACCAAAAGTAGGGTTTTTGCGACAGAACGACCAGTATTTACGCCAGCAGGGGTGGAAGTTCCTTGTTCAGAGCCAGTTTCTCCATCACCGCCGTGCCTGTCAGGGCGTAGCCCAGCAGGTTGCCTTGCGCGTCGCGGCACAGCGCCTTGATATCCGCGCCCTGCCCTTCGACGCTCCACACGCCCTCGCTGCCTCGCGGTGGTGGCGATACCACCAGTGGGCACACCGGGGTTTTTACCGTAATCGGCATGGCGCCGTAGCTGACGGCCGTCGGGTTGCCGGCCAGGGTCTGCGCCAGGGCCCGGGCGCAGCTCATCAGCGGCATGACATACAGCAGATTCAAGCCATCGACCTCGGCGCAGTCGCCCAGGGCGTAGATGTTGGCGTGTGAGGTTTTCAGGTGACGGTCGACCACGATGCCGCGGTTGATCACCAGGCCCGCCGCGGCTGCCAGATCGATGCGTGGGCGCAGGCCGATGGCCGAGACCACCAGGTCACAGGCAATCACCTGGCCGTCGGACAGGTGCGCCTCCAGCCCGTCGGCGACCTTCTGCAAGCGGTTGAGCACCGGGCCCAGGTGGAAACGCGCGCCAAGGCTTTCCAACCCGGCCTGGACCGCTGCGGCAGCGGCCGGGTGCAACAGCGTCGGCATCACTTGCTCGCACGGCGCCACCAGTTGCACTTCGTAGCCGCCCAGGCTCAAGTCATTGGCAAACTCGCAACCAATCAGGCCGGCGCCAAGCAACAACACCCGACGCTTGCCAGCGGCCGCGGCCCTGAAGCGTGCGTAGTCTTCCAGGTCGTTGATCGGAAAAATCAGCTCCGCCGCATCGCCCTGCACCGGCACGCGCACGGTTTCGGCGCCCCAGGCCAGGATCAGGTCACGGTAGCTCACCGCCTCTTCGCCGATCCACAGCCGCTTGTGGCCCGGATCGATGCCGCTGATACGGGTGTGGGTGCGAACTTCGGCCTTGAGTTGCTCGGCCATGGCCCCCGGTTCGGCCATGCTCAGGCCGTCGGCATCCTTGTTTTTACCAAAGCCTGTGGAGAGCATAGGTTTGGAGTACGAGCGACCGTCATCCGCGGTGATCAGCAGCAGCGGGGTTTCGCTATCGAGCTTGCGAAACTCCCGGGCCAGGTTGTAACCGGCCAGCCCAGTACCGACGATAACGACAGGTGCACTCATGTTGCTCTCCATTTGATGAAACGATCAGTTGATTTCGATCATTTCGAAATCCATTTTGCCGACGCCGCAGTCCGGGCACAGCCAGTCTGCCGGTACGTCCTCCCAGCGAGTGCCGGGCGCGATGCCATCGTCAGGCCAGCCGTCAGCTTCGTTGTAGATCAGGCCGCAGACGATACATTGCCACTTCTTCATTCCAGTACTTCCTCAAGATGTCAGGCCTTGGCCGGTATTTTCCGGCTCAGGGCGTTTTGTACTGATCGGTTGCGACAGATGCAAGCACGATCAGCAGGGCAGCCGGCCGGGCCAGTCAAAATCACCGACCGACATGGTAAGCTCGCGCCCTCATTTGCTGCCATTCAAGACCTCTGTGCCGCATACAAATTCGATATTTCCAACACTCCAATGGCTGCCCCAGCCCCTGCTGTCGCCCCGCCCCGATGTGGGTGTCCTCGACTGGCTGTTCGACGAAGGCTCCCTGACCCGGCGCCTCACGCGCCTGTCGGACGGCCATTTCAGCGTGACGCCGCTGTTCGAAGGCTGGCAGCCATTGCGCGCCGACGAATGCGCCGCCCTGGACCTGGCCGAGGGCAGCGAGGGCTGGGTTCGCGAGGTGTATCTGCGCGGCCACGACCAGCCTTGGGTGTTCGCCCGCAGCGTGGCGGCGCGCAGCGCCTTGCAGGGTGACGGCTTGCAGATGGACGAACTGGGCAGCCGTTCCCTGGGGGAGTTACTGTTTTGCGACCAGGCGTTCCAGCGCCGAGCCATCGAAGTTTGCCATTACCCCGACGCCGGGTTGCCGGAAGAAGTGCGCGCCAGCGGGCTGTGGGGTCGCCGCTCACGTTTCGATCGCGGTGCGTTGAGCGTGCTGGTGGCGGAAATTTTCCTGCCGCGCCTGTGGACCGTCGCCCGTGCCTATTCGGAGAATTGCTGATGTACGTGCAACTGCTCAAATCGTTGAACCGCCTGAACCCGCGGGCCTGGGACTTCGTGCAACTGACCCGGATGGACAAGCCCATCGGCATCTACCTGCTGCTGTGGCCGACGTTGTGGGCGCTGTGGATTGCCGGTGAAGGCTCACCGTCCATCGCCAACGTGGTGATTTTCGTCCTCGGCGTGGTGCTGACCCGCGCCGGCGGCTGTGTGATCAATGACTGGGCCGACCGCAAGGTGGACGGTCACGTCAAGCGCACCGAGCAGCGCCCACTGGTGAGCGGCAAGATCAGTTCAAAAGAGGCACTGGTGTTCTTCGCCGTGCTGATGAGCGTGAGTTTCCTGCTGGTGCTTTGCACCAACACCCCGACCATCCTGCTCTCCCTAGGGGGCCTGGCGCTGGCGTTCAGTTACCCGTTCATGAAGCGCTATACCTACTACCCGCAAGTGGTGCTCGGTGCGGCGTTCTCCTGGGGCATGCCGATGGCGTTCACCGCCGAAACCGGTCATCTGCCGGCCGCCGCCTGGTTGCTGTACATCGCCAACCTGCTGTGGACGGTGGGCTACGACACCTATTACGCGATGACCGACCGGGACGACGACCTGCGCATCGGCGTGAAGTCCACCGCGATCCTGTTTGGCGATGCCGACCGGGTGATCATCCTGTCGTTGCAAGGCCTGGCCCTGGGCTGCCTGCTGTTGGCCGGAGCGAAATTCCAACTGGGCGGCTGGTTCCACCTGGGGCTGGTGGCCGCTGCCGCGTGCTTCGCCTGGGAGTTCTGGTACACCCGTGACCGGGACCGGATGCGCTGCTTCAAGGCGTTCCTGCACAACCACTGGGCCGGGTTGGCGATTTTTGTGGGGATCGTGCTGGATTACGCTCTGAGGTGATTCTCAAACCTGTGAGAGCGAGCCTGCTCGCGAAAGCGGTAAGTCATTCAAGGATGATGTCGGCTGACAGACGCCTTCGCGAGCAGGCTCGCTCCCACACGGGTTTAGCGATTACTTGGCCTTGGCAACTTTCCAGGCGCCATCCATTTTACCGTCGCCGGTCATGTCTCCAGCCTTCTTGTCCATCACGAAGGTGTACAGCGGCATGCCCTGATAGGCCCACTGCATTGAGCCATCTTCACGCTTGATCACGGTCCAGTCACCCATGGATTTATCACCCGCCTCAGCCATCAGCGGTGGCCAATTGGCGGCACACTTGTCATTGCACGCCGACTTGCCGGCCGAGTCCTTGGCGAAGGTGTAAAGCGTCATGCCCTTATGGTCGGTGAACATGCCGTCCTTCTCCATAGCAGGATCGGCTGCCATCGCCAATCCAGGCAACGTCAGGGCAGCAGCCATCAGCAGGGCTTTGAAAGAAACAGTCATTTGTTTCATGGAAACCTTCCTTTGTAGTTGTCAGGATTCGGACTGAAAAGCTTAGTCCAGGATCCCTTTCACCGCCGCACGACGAAATAACTGTCACACGACTGCAATAATTCCGTTATCTAATGCGGCGCAAGACAGTTAAATGACAAGAGGATTACCCCATGGTTGGCAGGAGCATTCTGATCGTCGACGACGAAGCGCCCATCCGCGAGATGATCGCCGTTGCGTTGGAGATGGCCGGCTATGACTGCATGGAAGCAGAAAACTCCCAACAGGCCCACGCCATCATCGTCGACCGCAAGCCCGACCTGATCCTGCTGGACTGGATGCTGCCCGGCACGTCTGGCATCGAACTGGCACGGCGTCTCAAGCGCGACGAGCTGACCGGTGATATTCCAATCATCATGCTCACCGCCAAGGGCGAAGAGGACAACAAGATCCAGGGCCTGGAAGTCGGCGCCGACGACTACATCACCAAGCCGTTTTCCCCACGGGAGTTGGTGGCGCGCCTCAAGGCCGTGCTGCGACGCGCCGGGCCGACCGATGGCGAAGCCCCCATCGAAGTCGGTGGCTTGCTGCTCGACCCGATCAGCCACCGCGTGACCATCGACGGCAAACCCGCCGAAATGGGCCCGACCGAATACCGCCTGCTGCAATTCTTCATGACTCACCAGGAACGCGCCTACACCCGCGGCCAACTGCTGGACCAGGTCTGGGGCGGCAACGTCTATGTCGAGGAGCGCACCGTTGACGTGCACATCCGACGCCTGCGCAAGGCCCTCGGCGATGCCTATGAAAATCTGGTACAAACCGTGCGCGGCACCGGATATCGTTTTTCGACCAAGGCCTGATCCGAGCCCTTACCGCCCGACAAAGCTGACAAGGACGCGCGTCACGTGAACCAAAACTGGCATGGCACCCTGATTCGCCACATGTTGTTGCTGGTGACCGGCTGTTTGCTGATCGGCCTGATCAGTGGTTATTACGGTTGGAGCCTGGCCGCGGGCCTGGGGCTTTACCTGGCCTGGACACTCAAGCAATTGCTGCGCCTGCATGAATGGCTGCGCCTGCACCAACCCGACGAAGCACCGCCCGACGGCTATGGCCTGTGGGGTGAGGTGTTCGACAGCATCTACCACCTGCAACGGCGCGACCAGCGCGTTCGCGGGCGCCTGCAGGCGGTGATCGACCGGGTCCAGGAGTCCACCGCCGCGCTGAAAGACGCGGTGATCATGCTCGACAGCGACGGCAACCTGGAGTGGTGGAACCGCGCCGCCGAGACCCTGCTGGGCCTCAAGACGCCACAGGACAGCGGCCAGCCGGTGACCAACCTGGTACGTCATCCGCGCTTCAAGGAATATTTCGAGCAGGCCAATTACGCCGAGCCGCTGGAGATTCCTTCGCCCACCAATGATCGGCTACGCATCCAGCTGTACATCACCCGCTATGGCAACAATGAGCACTTGATGCTGGTGCGCGACGTCACGCGTATTCATCAGCTGGAACAGATGCGCAAGGACTTCATCGCCAACGTCTCCCATGAACTGCGCACGCCGTTGACGGTGATCTGCGGCTACCTGGAAACCCTGCTCGACAACGTCGAAGAGGTGAACCCGCGCTGGAGCCGGGCCTTGCAGCAGATGCACCAGCAAAGCGGGCGCATGCAGACCCTGCTCAACGACTTGTTGCTGCTGGCGAAGCTGGAAGCCACCGATTACCCGTCGGACAACCAGCCAGTGCCCATCGACGACCTGCTGCAAACCATTGTCGAAGATGCGCAGGAACTGTCCGGTGCCAAGCAGCAGACCATCACCCTGGAAGCCGACGCGGCCGTGCAGCTCAAAGGCAGCGAGGCGGAACTGCGCAGTGCGTTTTCCAACCTGGTGTTCAACGCGGTCAAATACACGCCGGAGCAAGGCCGGATCCATGTGCGCTGGTGGGGCGATGAGCAAGGTGCGCACCTGAGCGTGCGCGATTCGGGCATTGGCATCGACAGCAAACACCTGCCGCGCCTGACCGAACGTTTCTACCGTGTCGACTCCAGCCGCAACTCCAATACCGGCGGCACCGGGCTGGGCCTGGCCATCGTCAAACACGTCCTGCTGCGCCATCGCGCCCGCATGGAAATCAGCAGCGTACCCGGCCATGGCAGCACCTTTACCTGCCATTTCGCCCCGGCCCAGGTGGTTCGCGCACGCCTCGCCCGCCCCGCTGATTGAGCACGCCCCCTAGGCAATCGCCGAGTCAGCCGCTACATTGACTGACTTGCGCCTGCCTTTTCAGGCGCTCATTTTCAATTCCTACGACTATACGGAACCCGCAAAACTCCATCATGGACCCTTCCCCTGGCTTGTCCCTCGTCACACTCTTCGCCGAATTCGGCATGATTCTTTTTGCTCTGATCCTGGTTTTGCTCAACGGTTTTTTCGTTGCGGCCGAATTCGCCATGGTCAAGCTGCGCTCGACCCGGGTCGAGGCCATTGCCGAGCAGAACGGCTGGCGCGGGCACATCCTGCGCACCGTCCATAGCCAGCTCGACGCTTACCTGTCGGCGTGCCAGTTGGGTATCACCCTGGCCTCCCTGGGCCTGGGCTGGGTCGGCGAGCCGGCGTTCGCCCACATCCTCGAGCCGTTGCTGGGCGCGGTCGGCGTGCAGGCGCCGGAAGTGATCAAGGGCGTATCGTTCTTCACCGCGTTCTTCATCATTTCGTACCTGCACATCGTGGTCGGTGAACTGGCGCCCAAATCCTGGGCCATTCGCAAACCCGAGCTGCTGTCGCTGTGGACCGCCGTGCCGCTGTACCTGTTCTACTGGGCCATGTACCCGGCGATCTACCTGCTCAACGCCAGCGCCAACGCCATTCTTCGCATCGCCGGCCAAGGCGAACCCGGCCCGCATCACGAACACCATTACAGCCGCGAAGAACTGAAGCTGATCCTGCACTCCAGCCGTGGCCAGGACCCGAGCGACCAAGGCATGCGCGTGCTGGCATCGGCCGTGGAAATGGGCGAGCTGGAAGTGGTGGACTGGGCCAACTCCCGGGAAGACCTGGTGACGCTGGAGTTCAATGCGCCGCTCAAGGAAATCCTGGCGATGTTCCGTCGCCACAAGTTCAGCCGCTATCCGGTGTATGACAGCGAGCGCCAGGAGTTCGTCGGCCTGCTGCACATCAAGGACCTGCTGCTGGAACTGGCGGCCCTGGATCACATCCCCGAGTCGTTCAACCTGGCCGAACTGACCCGGCCGCTGGAGCGCGTGTCGCGGCACATGCCGCTGTCGCAATTGCTGGAGCAGTTCCGCAAGGGCGGCTCGCACTTCGCCCTGGTCGAGGAAGCCGACGGCAATATCATCGGCTACCTGACCATGGAAGACGTGCTGGAAGTGCTGGTGGGTGACATCCAGGACGAACATCGCAAGGCCGAACGCGGCATCCTGGCCTACCAGCCGGGCAAGCTGCTGGTACGCGGCGACACGCCGCTGTTCAAGGTCGAGCGCCTGCTGGGGATCGACCTGGACCACATCGAAGCCGAAACCCTGGCCGGGTTGGTCTATGAAACCCTCAAGCGCGTACCGGAAGAGGAAGAAGTGCTGGAAGTCGAAGGCCTGCGGATCATCATCAAGAAGATGAAAGGGCCGAAGATCATTCTGGCGAAGGTGTTGATGCTCGATTGAGTGTCAGCCCGCTTTCCGGCGAGCCTGTGGCAAAGCCGTGGGAGCAAAGCTTGCTCGCGATACAGGCGACTCGATCGCTGAAAAACCGCATCGCCTTCGTCGCGGGCAAGCCTTGCTCCCACAGATAAATCCCTCCACCACAAAAGCACCTGCGTCACGCCTCGGCGCTATTGCTTGCCCAACGCAAAGTTGGGCAAGTCACCCACCGGTTGATTGAACTGGTAGGGAATCGACACCAGCCCCAGTCCGGTATTGCGCTGCACCACGAAATGCAGGTGCGGGCCGGAGCTGTTGCCGGTATTGCCCGACAACGCCAACGGCGTGCCCACACCGACCCTCTGCCCTTCCCGTACGCTCACCGAACCTTTCTGCAAGTGCAGGTAGACGCCCATGGTCCCATCATCGTGCAGCACCCGCACGAAGTTGCCCGAAGGGTCGTCCCCACGGCCGGTCTGCTCGTTTTCGGTCTTGATGACCACGCCGCCCCGCGCCGCGATGATCGGCGTGCCGACGGGCATGGCAATGTCCATGGCGTAACGGTTCTTCGGGCCGTAATGACTGTACTGGCCGTTGGCACCCTGACTCAGCCGGAACGGCCCGCCACGCCACGGCAACGGGTACTGATAGGCCTGTGCCGCGCCTGCGGGGTCGCCCAGGGAGTATTCGAACCTTGGGGTATACACCAACGGCCTGCCCGGCTGCGTGGCCGTGAGCAGCGCCAGGCGCAGGTTGCTGCGCGCCGGCAGCACCCGCCGAATCGGCCGGCTCGGTGCCCCGCTCACATTACGCAGTCCGGCGAAACTCAACTCGATCTCCACCGGCGCATACAGGTCGTTGCGCACGAACACCGCATCCGCGCCGTTCTGTTTCTTGATATCGAGGAATACCTGTCGCTCCAGGCGCTCGACCATGCGGTCGCGGAACACGAACACCTGCGCGCCCTTGCTGGGGCGGTCGCTATAGGACACCACGCCATTGGCATCGGTGGATTTGTAGATCGTCATGGCCACGGCCGAGGTGGAGGCCAGGACAAGACCACAGGCAAACAGCAGGGGAGCGAGCATGGGTAAGGGTTCTGTCGAAAAATGAAGGCCTGCACAGCAGCCTAGCAGCTGGGATGGACCAGCGTAGTCGACGGATGTTTCAAAATTGGATCAGCGATCGGTGTTGGATCTTATGGCCCCAACGAGAGCAAACTCCTGCACAGGCCGTCGGAAGATCAAGCGTCAATGCGCAGACGCAGGCGCAAGTCTGGAGAGCCCACCGCTCCGCCAGCCAGACGATCGAGCAGACTCCAAGCTCTGGCACCGCCCCCTAATGATAGTAACGGAGCCGGTACTCCATACCTTATTTGACCCGCCTCGATGTCGGACGTCTTCACCAGATGCCGCAACACGAACTCGGAGTCCTGTCGATCACCGACGAAAATCAGTATCGCCACATCCCCCGCGACCATCCCTTGAGTCTTGAGCAACATTGGAATGCCGCCACCTTCGTCGATTGGCAGGAGTTCGGCCCCGAAACATTGCTCGCCTCCCACTTGATAGACCGCCTCAGGCACAACCAGATCACCCGCGACACCAAGCTCAAGAAGAGGCGATGTTCGGGTACCCGTCGTCGATTGCACCGTATAGATAACCTTAACGTCGCCGTATTTGATCGGCATCAGATAAGTCGACTCGACCGGCACGACCAGATCTTCAACCGGGTCCGGGCCGATGGTCAGGTGTTTGACAAAACAGGCAGCCGCGCTAGACCCCCACCAATAGACAGAAACGAGCGCGCCCGGCGTGAGCGACGACGCCGCTCTGATTCTGAGGTTTACGCCTTGCGACAGCACTGACTGGGGGATAACGCCATCCACGGCTTCATCCACGATCGGCTTGTAGATCTGCCCCTCGATCGACAACGGTGTGCGCGGTGAATCCGACGGTTCGAATTCCAGATAAAAATAGTACAGGAGCACTTCCTGCCCTTTTAAGTCCAGCGCCCGGTCAGCCGGCACCGGCACGACGATGTCCCGGTTCTCCTCCCGGACTGCTCCAGAGCTGCCGAATAGGGCATCCCCTTCCAGTGATTCTTCGATCACGACGAGATATGTGCCTCCTACTCGCATTCCCTCGACAAAGGGAAAACGAATGGTCAACCCTTTCTCCAAGTTGGCATATGAAATCTTCCCATCCACGGCTTCATCGATCGAAGCCGGAAGCAGAGGCGCCTGGTCCCGGCGCAATGCGTCGGCAATCCGGTTTCTTTGCTTCAGGGTGATGAACGTGTTCATCGTCAGCTCCTGTTTGTCATGTACTCACGAAAAGTGAGCGCCCATGACAATCTAGAAGTCCCTTCCGGAAAATTGACCTGTAGGAAATAACAGTTCAGACCGGCGGATGGGCCGCAAGCGGATGTTAAGGAGCTTTACCGAGAGGGATGACGCCATCGCGAGCAAGCTCGCTCCCACAGGGAGATTTGCCTAGGCACAAAACTGTGGCCTACACAAATCACTGTGGGAGCGAGCTTGCTCGCGATAGCGGACTCAGGGCGCCGCCGAATCAGGCGCCTGGTACGAAGTGCTTCTGGGCGGTGCCGCGGGCGATCAGGCGGGAGATATAGTCGAGTTTCTGCGGGTCTTTGTCGACGAAGCGGAACGTCAGTTGCAACCATTCGCTGTCGGGTGTCTGCTCGTGGGCGACGATGGCGTGCAGGTAGCCGTTGAGGCGAGCGGTTTCAGCGTTGTCGCCCTGCTCCATGTCCAGCACGGCGCTTTCGAGCACTTGTGGCAGGGTGTCGGTGCGCTTGACCACCAGCAATGCTTCCTTGAGGCTCAGAGCCTTGATCACGCATTGCTGGGTGCCGCTGGACAGGCGCAACTGGCCCTGGCCACGGTTGGTCCCCGAAGCAGCGGCTACCGGTGCCTTGACGGGAGGGCTGTTGAGCAAGCCACGGGCCGGAGCCACAGCCGCGGCGGGAGCAGCGACCGGCTTGGCAAAAGGATTCGCGGCAGGGGCCGAAGCAACAGCAGCAACCGGAGCCTTGCCGCCCGTCAGGGCGCTGAGCGAATCATTGCCGAACGCCGAGTTCATCTTGGTCGGGGCGCTGTTCATCAGCGTGTCGAGCTTGCCGACCTTGTGCAGGGCCTGCTTGACCTTGGTCAGTAGCTGCTCGTTGGTGAACGGCTTGCTGACGTAGCCGGAAACGCCGGCCTGGATCGCCTGGACCACGTTTTCCTTGTCGCCGCGGCTGGTGACCATCACGAACGGCATGCCCTTGAGGTTGTCCTGCTGGCGGCACCAGGTCAGCAACTCCAGGCCGGACATTTCCGGCATTTCCCAATCGCACAACACCAGGTCGAACGCTTCGCGAGCCAGCAGGGCTTGGGCTTTCTTGCCATTCACCGCGTCTTCGATGCGCACGCCCGGGAAGTAGTTGCGCAGGCACTTCTTCACCAGGTCACGAATGAACGAAGCATCGTCCACGACCAACACACTGACCTTACTCATCCAGATACACCTCTAAAAAATCCCGGCAAGCATACCGCTTTTACTGATGGCACATTGCCAAAAACCTTCAGTCACGCCGGGACTTTTCGTTCGCGGGGTGCTGCTTTCGATTAAAAAAAACTCAAAAAAAAGCCCGACCAGAAGGCCGGGCGCTTTTCTTGGCAATCTTACTTATCGTCCGTTTCGCCCGGAACATTAGCGGTTTCGGACGGGGTGCCCTCAACTTCTTGCTTCATCCGCTTGAGCCCCAAATGCCGCACATCGGTGCCGCGCACCAGGTAGATGACAAGTTCCGAGATGTTGCGTGCATGATCGCCGATACGCTCCAGAGAACGCAGCACCCAGATGATGCTCAACACTCGGGAGATGGAGCGTGGGTCTTCCATCATGTAAGTCGCCAGCTCGCGCAGGGCGGTCTTGTATTCGCGGTCGATGATCTTGTCGTACTGGGCCACCGACAACGCCAGGTCGGCGTCGAAGCGGGCAAAGGCGTCCAGGGCATCGCGAACCATGTTGCGCACCTGGTCGCCAATGTGGCGAACCTCGACATAACCGCGCGGCGCTTCGCCTTCTTCGCACAACTGAATGGCACGACGAGCGATCTTGGTGGCTTCGTCGCCGATCCGCTCAAGGTCGATCACCGACTTGGAGATGCTGATGATCAGGCGCAGGTCCGAAGCCGCCGGCTGACGACGGGCCAGGATACGCAGGCACTCCTCGTCGATGTTGCGCTCCATCTGGTTGATCTGGTCATCGATTTCGCGTACCTGCTGGGCCAGGCCGGAGTCGGCCTCGATCAGCGCGGTCACCGCATCGTTGACCTGCTTTTCCACCAGCCCGCCCATGGCCAGCAAGTGACTGCGCACTTCCTCAAGCTCAGCGTTGAACTGTGCGGAAATGTGGTGAGTAAGGCCTTCCTTCGAAATCATCTTGTTCGCTCCGCGAAAGTTGCAAGCTTCAAGCTGCAAGCTTCAAGCAGTTAAATGTTGATCCTGATAGCGCAGTGCGCCTATGCGGCAGCCTCGACTAGCCGTAACGACCGGTGATGTAGTCTTCGGTCTGTTTCTTGGCCGGATTGGTGAACAGGGTGTCGGTGTCGCCGAACTCCACCAGTTTGCCCATGTACATGAACGCCGTGTAGTCGGAAACCCGCGCCGCCTGTTGCATGTTGTGGGTCACGATGACAATGGTGAACTTGGACTTGAGCTCGTAGATCAGTTCTTCGACTTTCAACGTCGAGATCGGATCCAGGGCCGAGCAAGGCTCGTCGAGCAGCAGCACTTCCGGTTCCACGGCGATGGTGCGCGCGATCACCAGGCGTTGCTGTTGACCGCCAGACAGGCCCAGGGCCGAATCATGCAGGCGGTCCTTGACCTCATCCCACAACGCCGCGCCCTTGAGCGCCCATTCCACGGCTTCGTCGAGGATGCGCTTCTTGTTGATGCCCTGGATGCGCAAGCCGTAGACCACGTTCTCGTAGATGGTTTTCGGGAACGGGTTGGGCTTCTGGAACACCATGCCCACACGACGACGCAGCTCGGCCACGTCTTCGCCCTTGCGGTAGATGTTGTTGCCGTAGAGGTTGATTTCCCCTTCGACACGGCAGCCGTCCACCAGGTCGTTCATGCGGTTGAAGGTACGCAGCAAGGTTGACTTGCCGCAGCCCGACGGGCCGATGAACGCGGTGACGCGCTGTTTCGGGATGTTCAGGCTGACGTCATACAGCGCCTGCTTGTCGCCGTAGAACAGACTCAGGCCGGGCACTTCGATGGCGACGGTTTCCTGGGCCAGGTCCAGGCTCTGCTTGTCGCGGCCCAGGGCCGACATGTTGATGCCGTGTGTATGTGCTTCGTGTTGCATGGGAGGCTCCCTGTGCTAACAAATTCGGTTCGGTTGGCCACTGAGCGGCCATGCCAATCTGTGTATGTGTCTGTGTGGGAGCGAGCCTGCTCGCGATTCAGGCGACTCGGTCTGGCTTTGAACCGAGGTGACGCCATCGCGAGCAGGCTCGCTCCCACAGAAAATCAATGTGTAATCAGCTATCCAGTGCTTTGTACTTCTCGCGCAGGTGGTTACGGATCCACACCGCCGACAGGTTGAGCGTGGCGATCACCAGCACCAGCAACAGCGCCGTGGCGTACACCAGCGGTCGTGCCGCTTCGACGTTCGGGCTCTGGAAGCCCACGTCATAGATATGGAAGCCCAGGTGCATGATCTTCTGGTCCAGGTGCAGGTACGGGTAGTTGCCGTCCAACGGCAGCGACGGCGCCAGTTTCACCACGCCCACCAGCATCAACGGCGCCACTTCACCGGCGGCACGGGCCACGGCGAGAATCATCCCGGTCATCATCGCCGGGCTCGCCATGGGCAGGACGATTTTCCACAGGGTCTCGGCCTTGGTCGCACCGAGGGCCAGGGAGCCTTCGCGCACGGTACGCGGGATCCGCGCCAGGCCTTCCTCGGTGGCCACGATCACCACCGGCACCGCCAGCAGCGCCAGGGTCAGGGATGCCCAGAGCAGGCCTGGGGTGCCGAAGGTCGGCGCCGGCAAGGCCTCGGGGAAGAACAGCCGGTCGACCGAACCACCCAGCACGTAGACGAAGAAGCCCAAGCCAAACACACCGTAGACGATGGCTGGAACGCCGGCCAGGTTGTTCACCGCGATGCGGATCAGGCGGGTCATCGGGCCCTGGCGGGCGTATTCACGCAAATAAACCGCCGCCAGTACGCCGAACGGCGTCACGATCATCGCCATGATCAGGGTCATCATCACGGTGCCGAAAATCGCCGGGAAGATGCCGCCTTCGGTGTTGGCCTCACGAGGGTCGTCGCTGAGGAATTCCCAGACCTTGCTGAAATAGAAACCGAGCTTGGTAAACGTGCCCATGCCGTTCGGTTGATAGGCATGTACCACCTTGCCGATGCCGATCTCCACTTCCTTGCCGTTGGCATCGCGGGCAGTCAGGCTGTCGCGGTTGAATTGTGCATGCAGGTCGGACAGGCGCGCTTCGATGTCCTTGTAACGGGCATTGAGTTCGGCGCGCTCGCTTTCCAGGTCGGCTTGGGCGGCGGCATCGAGCTTGCCGTCCAGCTCCAGCTTGCGACCGTGCAGGCGGATGCGCTCCAGGCCAGCGTTGATTGCACCGATGTCGACTTTTTCCAAGGTCTTGAGCTCGGCGGCCAACTGGTTGACCCGCTGTACGCGAGCCTGCAGTTGCGGCCAGGCGGCCTCGCCTTCGGCGATGACCTTGCCGTCTTCCTTGACGTTGACCAGGTAGCCGTAGAAGTTGCCCCACTCACGGCGCTCGATCGCCATCAGTTCCGGCGGCGTGGTCTGGTTGGTCAGCCACTCGCCGACGATCCAGGTGAAGTCAGTGCCGTTCAGGTCCCGGTTACCCACCTTGATCAGTTCGCGGGTCATGAACTCGGGGCCTTCGTCCGGCACCGGCAGGCCGGCGCTTTTCAGGCGCTCGCGCGGCACTTCTTCTTTCTGCACGACTTCGCCGACCACCAGGTGCTCAGGCATGCCCGGCACGTTGTAGTTGGCGTGGACCAGGTCCGCCGGCCAGAAGTGACCCAGGCCGCGTACAGTGATCACCGCCAGCAGGCCAATGGTCATGATGACCGCGATGGATACCGCGCCACCGCTGATCCAGACGCCGGGGGCGCCGCTCTTGAACCATCCTTTCAGGGAGTTCTGTTTCACAGACTTCTACCTTTCTTAAAGCGACGAATATTTCTTGCGCAGACGCTGACGGATCAGCTCGGCGAGGGTGTTCATGACAAAGGTGAACAACAGCAGCACCAGTGCCGACAGGAACAGCACGCGGTAATGGCTACCGCCGACTTCCGACTCGGGCATCTCCACCGCCACGTTGGCCGCCAGGGTGCGCAGGCCTTCGAACAGGTTCATTTCCATGACCGGCGTGTTACCCGTGGCCATCAGCACGATCATGGTCTCGCCCACCGCACGGCCCATGCCGATCATCAGCGCCGAGAAGATACCGGGGCTGGCGGTGAGGATGACCACGCGGGTCATGGTCTGCCACGGCGTCGCACCAAGGGCCAGGGAGCCCAGGGTCAGGCCGCGCGGCACGCTGAACACGGCGTCTTCGGCGATGGAGTAGATGTTCGGGATGACCGCGAAGCCCATTGCCAGGCCGACCACCAGGGCGTTGCGCTGGTCGTAGGTGATGCCCAGGTCATGGGAGATCCACATGCGCATGTCACCGCCGAAGAACCAGGCTTCCATGTACGGGCTCATGTACAGCGAGAGCCAGCCCACGAACAGGATCACCGGGATCAGCAGGGCGCTTTCCCAGCCGTCCGGCACTCTCAGGCGAATGGATTCCGGCAGGCGGCTGAAGACGAAACCGGCGACCAGGATGCCGATTGGCACCAACATCAGCAGGCTGAAAATACCTGGCAGGTGCCCTTCGACGTACGGCGCCAGGAACAGGCCGGCGAAGAACCCGAGGATCACCGTCGGCATGGCTTCCATCAGTTCGATCACCGGCTTGACCTTGCGGCGCATGCCCGGGGCCATGAAGTAGGCGGTATAGATCGCCGCGGCAACCGCCAGTGGCGCCGCCAGCAGCATCGCGTAGAACGCGGCTTTCAGGGTGCCGAAGGTCAGCGGCGAAAGGCTCAGCTTGGGTTCGAAGTCGGTGTTGGCGGCGGTCGATTGCCAGACGTACTTGGGTTCGTCGTAGTTTTCGTACCAGACCTTGCTCCACAACGCGCTCCACGAGACTTCCGGGTGCGGGTTGTCCAGCGTCAGCGGTTGCAGCTTGCCGCCCTGCTCCACGATCAGGCGGTTGGCCCGTGGCGACATGCCGAACAGGCCTTGGCCGTCGACCACCTGGTCCACCAACAAGGTGCGGTGGGCGGTGCTGTGGAATACGCCGAGCTTGCCGGCCGCGTCCAGCGCTACGAAGCCTTTGCGACGCTCTTCGGCGGTGATTTCAACAATCGGCGTGGTGCCCATCTGGAACGTACGAATCTGTTTGAAGCGCAGCTCGCCGTCCGGATCGCGGGCCATGAACCACTGCGCCAGGCCGCCCTTGGAGTCGCCGATGATCAGCGAGATTCCGCCCACCAGCTGGGTGGCGGCGGTGACTTGGGCGTCGGCGTTCTCGAGCAGTTTGTAGCGACCGTTGAGGCTCTTGTCCCGCAGGCTGAACACATCGGCCTGGGCGCGCCCGTTGACCACATACAGCCATTGCTGGCGCGGGTCGACGAAGATGTTCTTCACCGGCTCGGTCATCTGTGGCAGATCGATGCGGGTCTGCTCGCTGGTGACCTCGCCGGTCATCATGTTTTCTTCGCTGGTGATCGACAGCACTTGCAGTTGGGCACCGCTGGAACCGGCCAGCAGCAGGGTCGAATCGGTGGCGTTGAGGCTGACATGCTCCAGGGCCGCGCCCTGCTCGTTCAACACGATCGGCGTCTCGCCATAAGGGTATTCGACGGCAGGCGAGATGGTTTTCTTGCCGTCCGGGTAGCTGACCTTATAGGTGTGACGGAATACCAGGGCCTGGCCGTTGGACAGACCGATCACCACCAATGGGCTGCCAGGCTGGTCTTCGCCAATGGCGGTCACGCTGGCACCGGCCGGAATCGGCAGGTCGATACGGCGCAGTTCGGCACCACTGGTGATATCGAAAAACAGCGCCTGGCCCTTGTCGGAAACCCGCATGGCGACTTGGTTCTGCTCTTCGATGGAGATCATCAGGGGTTTGCCGGCATCTTGCATCCAGGCCGGGGTGATCGAGTCCTTGGCGGTCAGGTCCGCGCCCTGGAACAGGGGCAGCACCACATAGGCCAGGAAGAAGAAGATCAACGTAATGGCGGCCAGGACGGCGAGGCCGCCGACCAGCACGTACCAGCGGGTCAGGCGATCCTTGAGCGCGCGAATGCGGCGCTTGCGTTGCAGCTCAGGCGTATTGAAGTCAATGCGCTTGGGAGGGGAAGTCGTAGTCATTGTGGAATTGGCCAGATCATTCATGCGCACACCCTAGCGATCCTGTATGACAGAAAGATGACAATGCAGTGACGCAACAAATCCGCCGCCGAGGAAACCGGCAGCGGACAGGAATTTGGGGTTGTGGGACAGCTTGCTCGCAAAGTCAGTCAACATCCCTGTTGAATGCACTGACCTCTTCGCGAGCAAGCCCGCTCCCACAGGAGTCCGGACTTCGGCCCGGGCTCAGGTATTACTTCTTGGCGACGCTGCCGCCTTCCGACAGACCCAGGTCAGCCAGTGCCTTGGCGGCGACTTTGGCTGGCAGCGGGATGTAACCGTCCTTGACTACAACTTCCTGGCCTTGCTTGGACAGGACCAGCTTCACGAACTCGGCTTCCAGCGGGGCCAGAGGCTTGTTCGGTGCCTTGTTGACGTAAACGTAGAGGAAGCGCGACAGCGGGTACTTGCCGTTCAGGGCGTTTTCTTCGCTGTCTTCGATGAACTCAGTGCTGCCTTTCTTGGCCAGGGCCACGGTCTTCACGCTGGCGGTCTTGTAGCCGATGCCCGAGTAACCAACGCCGTTCAGCGAAGAGCTGATCGACTGCACGACCGAAGCCGAGCCTGGTTGTTCGTTGACGTTTGGCTTGTAGTCACCTTTGCACAGGGCTTCTTCCTTGAAGTAGCCGTAGGTGCCGGATACCGAGTTACGACCGAACAGTTGCACTGGCTTGTTGGCCAGGTCGCCGGTCACACCCAGGTCGCCCCAGGTTTTCACGTCGGCTTTAGCGCCGCACAGGCGAGTCGACGAGAAGATCGCATCGACCTGTTCCATGGTCAGGTGCTGGATCGGGTTGTCCTTGTGCACGAATACCGCCAGGGCGTCCACGGCAACCGGGATGGCGGTAGGCTTGTAACCGTATTTGGTTTCGAAAGCCTGCAGCTCGTTGTCCTTCATCTTGCGGCTCATCGGGCCCAGGTTGGAGGTGCCTTCGGTGAGCGCAGGTGGCGCGGTGGAGGAACCGGCGGCCTGAATCTGGATGTTTACGTTCGGGTATTCTTTCTTGTAGTTCTCGGCCCACAAGGTCATCAGGTTAGCCAGGGTATCGGAGCCGACGCTGGACAGGTTGCCCGATACACCAGTGGTCTTGGTGTAAGACGGAATTGCCGGGTCAACACCAGCGGCAACCGCGCTGGCGGTCGCAACGCCAGCAGC
The DNA here is from genome assembly GCF_054681425.1 of Pseudomonas sp. H1_F01. NCBI lineage: Bacteria > Pseudomonadati > Pseudomonadota > Gammaproteobacteria > Pseudomonadales > Pseudomonadaceae > Pseudomonas > Pseudomonas sp. H1_F01. The sequence goes on from NZ_CP162823.1 coordinate 45,108, forward strand.
GACAAACGTCATTGCCGCCATCAAACGCTTCAGTTTCATGCCTTACTCCTAGCAGATAGGGTGTGTTAAGTCGGCCAAGTATCGGTAAGCCGTGTGAACACTCTATGGCTGAAATATGACAATTGGATGAAAGGCCAGTATCGAGTTTTACAAGATGATTCATGCGGCCCCAATCGCGAGCAAGCTCGCTCCCACAGGGGATTTGCGGTGAACGCAGAACCCTTGTGGGAGCGAGCTTGCTCGCGATGAGGCCAGTACAGTCAGTGAAAGATTCGGGCTAGCGCCCCTTCTTCCAGAGATAACCGCCCACCACAATCCCGATCCCACAGATCGCCGCCACGTAATACGCCGGCCCCATCGAGCTCTCTTTCAACAGCAGGGTCACGATCATCGGCGTCAACCCGCCGAAGATTGCGTAGGCCAGGTTGTAGGAGAACGACAAGCCGCTGAAACGCACCACGGCCGGGAAGGCATTGACCATGACATAAGGCACCGCGCCGATGGTACCTACCAGCAAGCCACTCAAGGCATACAGCGGAAACAGCCACTCGGGGTGGTCGAACAGGCAGTGGTAGAAGGTCCAGAACGTGATCAGCAGCAAACCGCTACCGAAGACAAATACCCGGCCAGCACCAAAACGGTCGGCCAGCACACCCGCACCGATGCAACCTAGACTCAGGAACACGATCGCCAGGCTGTTGGCCTGCAACGCGGTGGTCGGACTGAAGTGGTACACCGTCTGCAGCACGGTCGGTGTCATCAGGATGACCACAATGACGCCGGCCGACAGCAGCCAGGTCAACAGCATGGAAATGGCGATGGCGCCGCGATGATCACGCAACACGGCCCGCAGCGGCACTTCCTCGGCCAGGGCCTTGCGCAGTTGCAGCTCGGCGAACACCGGAGTTTCGTGCAACCAGCGGCGCAGATACACCGAAAACAGCCCGAACACGCCACCCAGCAGGAACGGGATCCGCCAGGCGTAATCGGCCACCTCCACCGGTGTATAGATGCTGTTGATCGCCGTAGCGACCAGCGAACCCAACAAAATCCCCGCCGTCAGGCCGCAAGTCAGCGTGCCGCAGGCATAGCCGATGTGGCGCGCCGGAACGTGTTCGGAAACGAATACCCAGGCACCCGGCACTTCCCCGCCGATGGCCGCGCCCTGAATCACGCGCATCAGCAACAGCAGGATCGGCGCCCACATGCCGATCTGTGCATAAGTGGGCAGCAGGCCCATGATCAAGGTCGGCACGGCCATCATGAAAATGCTCAGGGTGAACATCTTCTTGCGCCCCAGCAGGTCGCCGAAGTGGGCCATGACGATCCCGCCCAGCGGCCGGGCCAGGTAACCGGCGGCAAAAATGCCGAACGTCTGCATCAAGCGCAGCCACTCGGGCATTTCGGCAGGGAAGAACAATTTGCCGACCACGGTGGCAAAGAACACGAAAATGATGAAATCGTAGAACTCCAGCGCACCGCCCAAGGCAGAAAGCGACAGGGTCTTGTAATCGTTGCGGGTCAATGGACGTGCGGGTTGTGCGGGCGTCGCCGTGCTCGAAGGCGCAGTGGTCATGGCAAGGGCTTCTCTTATAGTCGGTTCTGCAACCCTGGTAACACGGGTTGGGGGCCTGGGCAGGTCCGGCACGATAGCAAATTGTTCGAAAAAGCACATAGAGGTGCGTATTTGATAGTCAAAATCAGAACCGAGTGGTCGTCTCGACGTCTATCGCCCGATATACTCGCAACCTTGCAGTACTCTGTAAGGGGTTGCTGTGCGAAAACGTCGTTGGTGGTGTAGTACCAGAACCAGCCGGTTTCGCAGAGTTTCCCTTTGGCACGCCTTTACGAAAAACGTGACGAACGCAGTATGTTCGGGCTGAATCGTTTTTTACAAAGACGGCTATTCACCTGAAGTACAAGACAGCGTTACGGGTCAGAGGCACCCCCGGCATGATAGAGCTCGAACAAGAAGATCCAATCCCGCAAGGCGACCTGGCCCTGCAAATCACCGCGCTCCCTCGCGAGACCAACGGCTTCGGCGATATTTTCGGCGGCTGGCTGGTGTCCCAGATGGACCTGGCCGGCACCGCCATGGCCAGCAAAGTGGCGGGCGGGCGCGTGGCCACCGTGGCGATCGATCGCATGGCGTTCCTCGTGCCGGTGGCAGTGGGGGCGCAGCTTTCCTTTTACACCCAGGCGCTGGAAATCGGCCGCAGTTCGATCCAGATGATGGTCGAAGTCTGGAGCGACGACCCGCTATCCAGTGAATGGCGCAAGGTGACCGAGGCGGTGTTTGTCTTCGTCGCCATCGACGGCAGCGGTCGCACCCGCTCGGTTCCGCCGCGCGCCCGTTAAACACGGCGGCCGTTTTGCGGTCCATTGCAGTCCCTGTTCCCGAGCGAGATTTGCAACATGCCTACGCCCAACGTCGAAGCCGTCAAACTGGATGAACTGAACGCCTGGCGCATCCGCCACGGTCAGGCCGAGTTGCTGGTGGCCCAACAAGGCGCGCATATCCTCAGTTATCAAGTGGACGGCCAGCCGCCGCTGATCTGGCTCAACGACCAGGCCACGTTCAAGGCCGGCAAGAGCATCCGCGCAGGCGTGCCGGTGTGCTGGCCGTGGTTCGGCAACCTGACGCTCAATCCCGACAGCGTCCAGGCCATGCGCGTGAGCAACGACCCAGCCACCGCCCACGGCCTGGTGCGGACGATGGATTGGGAGTTGAAAGGCATCGAAGCCGAAGGCGAAAGCCTCAAGGTGGAGTTCGTGCTGCCCTACCCCGAGAACGGCCTTTCAGGCTGGCCTCACCAGGTCGACCTGACGCTGGCCATCGTGATGGACGAGCAACTGCATATCCGCCTCACCAGTCATAACCGTGGCCGCGAAACCGTCAGCCTCAGCCAGGCGCTGCACAGCTACTTTGCCGTGAGCGACGTGCGCAACGTGCAGGTCGAAGGGGTCGATGGCTTGAGCTACATCGAGACCCTGGACGACTGGAAAACCGTCACCCAGGCCGGCGATCTGCACTTTGCTGGCGAGACCGACCGCATCTACCTCGACACCCCGCCAAAGCTGAGCATCATTGACCCGCAGTGGGAACGCCGGATCGAGCTGACCAGCAGCGGCTCGCGCTCGGCGGTGATCTGGAACCCCTGGACCGAACGCGCCAAGGCCTTCAGCGACATGGCCGACGACGGCTGGCAGCGCATGCTGTGCATCGAGACGGCGAACGTGATGGACGATGTGGTGACGCTGTTGCCGCAGGCCAGCCATACCCTGGGTGTGAGCATCGGCAGCAAGCCGCTCTAAGCCACACCACAAACCCCAATGTGGGAGCGAGCCTGCTCGCGATAGCGGTGTATCAGTCGATGCAAATATTGACGGTCAGTCCGCTATCGCGAGCAGGCTCGCTCCCACAGTGGACTCGTACCAGACCTACAAATCCGCCTCCTGCACCACCCGCACCTTCTCCGCCTCCAGCGCATACGCCGCACTCGCCAGGTCGTTGTCGACCTTTTCGATCTTCAGCGTGCCGGTCACCCACAGCGGTGTATAGATGTCGTCCAGCTTCAGGCCCTTGGGATAACGCACCAGCACCAACTGATTAGGCGGCGGTGGCGGGACGTGGATGCAGGCGCCGGGGTATGGCACCAGGAAAAACAGCGTACTGCGGCCCTTGGCGTCGGTTTCCAGCGGCACCGGGTAACCGCCGATGCGAATGTGCTTGTCGTTCATCGCCGCCACGGTCTTGGTCGAATACATCACCGCCGGCAAGCCTTTGCTTTGCTTCAGGCCACCTTTTTCGGTGAAGGTGCCGTTGGCTTCGGGGGAGTTGTGGTCAATTTCGGGCATGGCCTCGAGGGCTTTCTGGTCCGACTTGGGCATCAGTTCGAGCCAGTCGGTTTCCGGCAGCTCGGCAGCATGGGCCAGGCCACTGCCCAGCAAAAGAAGGGTCAACACTAGACGGCGCATGAATGGGCTCGGCAATGGGTAGGAAGTGCAACGCCGGGCATTCTAGCCCCCTCTGCGCGCCAGGCAGAGAGGGCTTTGTCGCATTTGGATCAGTTTCTTTTGATCAGGCCGTAGATCACCAGCAATACCACCGCGCCCACCAGGGCCCCGATGAAACCAGCACCTTGGCCGGCCTGGTAGATGCCCAGGGCCTGGCCGCCGTAAGTGGCTGCCAACGAACCGCCGATACCGAGCAGGATGGTCATGATCCAACCCATGCTGTCATCGCCCGGTTTCAGGAAGCGTGCCAGCAGGCCAACGATCAAGCCGATAAAAATGGTTCCGATGATTCCCATGGCATTGCCCTCTGATTGGATAGCGATGCCAAAGCCCGATCAGGCTTTGGCACTTAGCCATGAGAGAGGTTAGCCGACGAATGGTTCCACCGATGTTGCGGATTATTGCTCGGCGATCAGCGTCTCGACCTTGATGATCTGCTGCGCCAAAGTCGCCCGGTCCGCGCAGCGCAGGTTGGCGTGACCGACCTTGCGCCCGGCCTTGAACGCCTTGCCATAGTGATGCAAATGGCAGTCAGCGATCGACAGGACTTTCTCGCTGTCCGGCACCTTGCCGATGAAGTTGAGCATCGCGCTCTCACCGACCTTGGCGGTCGACCCCAGCGGCAACCCAGCGACCGCCCGCAGGTGGTTTTCGAACTGGCTGCACTCGGCGCCTTCGGTGGTCCAGTGCCCGGAGTTGTGTACCCGAGGGGCGATTTCGTTGGCCTTGAGGCCGCCGTCCACTTCAAAGAACTCGAACGCCATCACGCCGACATAATCGAGCTGCTTGAGTACCCGGCTGGAATAGTCCTCGGCCAGGGCCTGCAACGGATGGTCGGTGCTGGCGACGGACAGCTTGAGGATGCCGTCCTTGTGAGTGTTGTGCACCAGCGGGTAGAAACGGATTTCACCGTCACGGGCACGCACGGCGATCAGCGAGACTTCGCCGGTGAACGGCACGAAGCCTTCCAGCAGGCAGGCCACGCTGCCGAGTTCGGCGAACGTACCGACCACGTCTTCAGGTTTGCGCAGGACTTTCTGGCCCTTGCCGTCGTAACCCAGGGTACGGGTCTTGAGCACGGCGGGCAGGCCGATGGCAGCGACGGCGGCGTCGAGGTCGGCCTGGGACTGGATGTCGGCAAAAGCCGGCGTGGGGATGCCCAGGTCCTTGAACATGTTCTTTTCGAACCAGCGGTCACGGGCGATCCGCAAGGCTTCGGCGCTCGGGTAGACCGGAACGAACTGGGACAGGAAGGCCACGGTTTCGGCCGGGACGCTTTCGAATTCGAAGGTCACCAGGTCGACTTCATCGGCCAATTGGCGCAGGTGATCCTGGTCGCCGTAGTCGGCCCGCAGGTGTTCACCCAACGCCGCGGCACAAGCGTCCGGCGCAGGGTCCAGGAAAGCGAAGTTCATCCCCAGCGGTGTACCTGCCAGGGCCAACATGCGACCCAACTGGCCGCCACCGATTACACCGATCTTCATTCGTCAACAACCTCAGGCAATGCGTGGGTCTGGATTGTCCAGGACGCTGTCTGTCTGCTCAGCGCGGAATTTTTTCAGCACGGTATGAAATTGTGGGTGCTTGGCGCCCAGGATGCTCGCCGACAGCAGGGCCGCGTTGATCGCGCCGGCCTTCCCGATGGCCAGGGTCGCGACCGGGATGCCGGCTGGCATCTGCACGATCGACAGCAACGAATCGACGCCCGAGAGCATCGAAGACTGGACCGGCACGCCCAGCACCGGCAGGTGGGTCTTGGCCGCACACATGCCTGGCAAATGGGCGGCGCCACCGGCACCGGCGATGATCACCTCGATGCCACGCGCCTCGGCCTCTTCGGCGTACTGGAACAGCAGGTCCGGGGTACGGTGGGCGGAGACCACTTTCACCTCGTAAGGGATGCCGAGCTTTTCCAGCATATCGGCGGTGTGGCTAAGGGTGGACCAATCGGACTTGGAGCCCATGATCACGCCAACCAGTGCACTCATCGTCGTGCCTCTTCTCTCTGGGCGCCCGCAGGCGCGTCAAAAAACAACAAGCCACGCAGGAAACCGGCGTGGCTTGTTGTACGAATTATGGCCGGGCAAGCCGACCGAAGGCCGGGCAGTATACCGAAAATGGTGCGTTAAACGCACTTTCGCCGACCATCTGTCATTTGCGGTGAAGTGGCGGTTTTATTGACCTCAAAGTCAGTCTTGAGGCAACGCTCCCACAGGGTTTGCAGTGCTATCAAGATCCCGCGGCACCCTGCGCCACGCCACCTTCAAGCTTGCGCCACAACAACCGCACATTGGCCTTGCGCACCAGGGCGCAGCGGTACAGGCGGATCTCCAACGGCACGTGCCATTGCGGGCCGCCGCAGATCACCAGTTCGCCCCGGGCCAGTTCGGCGCGTACGCTCAGGTGCGGCACCCAGGCGATGCCCAGGCCTTCCAGGGCCATGCTCTTGAGGCTGTCGGCCATGGCCGTCTCGTAGATCGTGGTGAACCGCAGCGCCCGCTGGCGCAACAACTGGTTGACCGAACGCCCGAGGAACGCCCCGGCGCTGTAGGCCAGCAGCGGCACGCTGGCCTCGCCCTCAAGGTCGAACAGCGGCTTGCCATCGGCATCGGCCGCGCACACCGGCAGCATTTCGGTCTGGCCCAAGTGCAGCGACGGGAAGATCTCCGGGTCCATCTGCATGGCCGAGTCCGGATCGTAGAAGGCCAGCATCAGGTCGCAGCCCCCTTCACGCAAGGCGTGGACGGCATCGCCGACGTTGGTCGCCACCAGCCGCGTGGCGATGTTCATCCCGTCGTTGCGCAGCTGGGCGATCCAGCGCGGAAAGAAGCCCAGCGCCAGGGAGTGGGCAGCGGCCACTTGTATGACTTCGCCCTGCCCGCCCTCCAGGTGATGCAAATGGCGCAACACTTCACCCAGTTGCTCGACAACCGTGCGCGCCGTCACCAGGAACAACTGCCCCGCGGCCGTCAGCTCGACGGGCGTACGCGAACGGTTGACCAGGGTCAGCCCCAGCGCCGCCTCGAGGCTGCGGATTCGCCGGCTGAAGGCCGGTTGCGTCACGAAGCGCCGCTCGGCCGCCTGGGAGAAACTGCGGGTCGCGGCCAGGGCACTGAAGTCCTCAAGCCATTTGCTTTCAAGATTCATCACGTCCTCCCTTACACGCACCAAAACAGGTCACACGTTCGTCGCACCGCCGACGTCACACCGACATTATGCCGAATATGCATAGGCCAGTGCTTAACAGCATTGGCCCTATTTTTTTTGAGAGCCTAGGATTCGCAGCGTTCCGGCTCAGACCGGGTCCTTATCGAGATGATTTCTATCATGTCCTCCGCTGCATCATTCCGCACAGAAAAAGACCTGCTTGGCGTACTCGAAGTACCAGCGCAAGCGTATTACGGCATCCAGACCCTACGAGCGGTAAACAACTTCCGTCTCTCCGGCGTCCCGATCTCGCATTACCCTAAGCTGGTGGTCGGTCTGGCAATGGTCAAACAGGCCGCCGCTGACGCCAACCGCGAACTGGGCCAGCTCAGCGAAGCCAAGCACGCAGCCATCAGTGAAGCCTGTGCACGATTGATCCGCGGCGATTTCCACGAAGAATTCGTGGTGGACATGATCCAGGGCGGCGCTGGCACGTCGACCAACATGAATGCCAACGAAGTCATCGCCAACATCGCGCTGGAGGCCATGGGCCACCAGAAAGGCGAGTACCAGTACCTGCACCCCAACAACGACGTGAACATGGCGCAGTCCACCAACGACGCCTACCCGACCGCGATCCGCCTGGGTCTGCTGCTGGGCCACGACGCGTTGCTGGCCAGCCTCGACAGCCTGATCCAGGCGTTCGCGGCCAAAGGTGAAGAATTCAGCCACGTCCTGAAAATGGGCCGCACCCAGCTGCAAGACGCCGTGCCGATGACCCTCGGCCAGGAATTCCGCGCCTTCGCCACCACCCTGAGCGAAGACCTGGCGCGCCTGAAAACCCTGGCGCCTGAACTGCTCACTGAAGTGAACCTGGGCGGCACAGCCATCGGCACCGGCATCAACGCCGACCCGCGCTACCAGGCCTTGGCCGTACAGCGCCTGGCGACCATCAGCGGCCAGCCGCTGGTTCCGGCCGCCGACCTGATCGAAGCCACCTCCGACATGGGCGCCTTTGTGCTGTTCTCCGGCATGCTCAAGCGCACCGCGGTCAAGCTGTCGAAGATCTGCAACGACCTGCGCCTGCTGTCCAGCGGCCCACGCACCGGCATCAACGAAATCAATCTGCCAGCCCGCCAGCCAGGCAGCTCGATCATGCCCGGCAAGGTCAACCCGGTGATCCCGGAGGCGGTCAACCAGGTGGCATTCCAGATCATCGGCAACGACCTGGCCCTGACCATCGCGGCCGAAGGCGGCCAACTGCAACTGAACGTGATGGAACCGCTGATCGCCTTCAAGATCTTCGACTCGATCCGCCTGCTGCAACGGGCCATGGACATGCTGCGCGAGCACTGCATCGTCGGCATCACCGCCAACGAAGCGCGCTGCCGTGAACTGGTCGAGCACTCGATCGGCCTGGTCACCGCCCTGAACCCGTACATCGGCTATGAAAACGCCACCCGCATCGCCCGTGTTGCCCTGGAAAGTGGCCGCGGCGTGCTGGAACTGGTGCGCGAAGAAGGCTTGCTCGACGACGCCATGCTCGACGACATCCTGCGCCCGGAAAACATGATTGCTCCGCGTCTGGTCCCGCTCAAAGCGTGATCGACACGAACACCGCTCACCAGGTCGAGGGACTAGACACCTCTCACCTTTTGAGGGCTTGGGGATCTTCCCCAAGCCCTTTTTTTAATTGATAGCAGCAAAGGATGACTGAACCTGTGGGAAGGAACCTGCTCGCGATAAACGACGACGCGCTGCCCGTTGTAAACCGCGTCGCCAGCCAACGCGAGCAGGCTCGCCCCCACAATAACCTGACCGAAAGGCCAGGTGTTTCAAAGGTTTCGTTTCGTCGGACGCACCACAACTGTGCAGACGGGCACCGCACTGATAGGTATAGTGCCGCCCCTCTTCGCATGAGTGGTCGTCTGCAGCGAGATCCTTAAACATGCGAAAACCGAACTAATAACAACCCGCGAAAATGGACCGGGACGAAACATCGCCTCACCTGTTGGGCCGCGCACCAACCGATGTAACGCGATATTTCCAAATGGCCAGCATTTGCTTAAACAAAAAACAGCGAGGAATACTCATGCTTGAAGTCATCAACGACTTCCTCTCAGGGAAAGTGCTGATCGTGCTCATTGTCGGGCTCGGGAGCTATTTCACGATCCGCTCGCGTTTCGTCCAGTTCCGTCATTTCTTTCATATGTTCGCGGTGTTCCGTGACAGCCTGAAGAGCAGTGCTGGCCAGCTCAGCTCGTTCCAGGCCTTGATGCTCAGCCTGGCCGGTCGTGTCGGCGCGGGCAACATCGCCGGTGTCGGCATCGCCGTGACCCTCGGTGGTCCTGGTGCGGTGTTCTGGATGTGGGTGACCGCGTTGGTCGGCATGTCCAGCAGCTTCTTCGAGTGCTCCCTCGGCCAGCTCTACAAGCGCTGCGACTCCGAAGGCCAGTTCCGTGGCGGCCCGTCCTACTACATCCAGCACGGCCTGCAGAAGCGCTGGTTGGGCATGATCATGGCGGTCCTGTTGCTGGTCACCTTCGGCTTCGCCTTCAACGGCCTGCAAGCCCACGCCGTCACCCACTCCCTGAACAACGCCTTCGGCTTCGACACCACCTACACCGGCCTGGGCCTGGCGGTGCTGCTGGGCCTGGTGTTCATCGGCGGGATCAAGCGCATCGCCAAGGTGGCTGACCTGCTGGTACCGGTCAAGACCCTGGCGTACATCGCCGTGACCATCTACGTGATCGTGCTGCAGTTCGAACATGTACCGGGCATGCTGGCGACCATCGTCAAGAGCGCCTTTGGTCTGGACCAGGCCTTCGGCGGCCTGATCGGCAGCGCCATCGTCATGGGCGTCAAGCGTGGCGTGTTCGCCAACGAAGCCGGCCTGGGCAGTGCGCCTAACGTCGCTGCTGTCGCGTCGGTCGAGCACCCGGTAGCCCAAGGCGTGGTACAGGCATTCAGCGTGTTCCTGGACACGTTCGTGATCTGCACCTGCACCGCGCTGCTGATCCTGCTGTCGGGCTTCTACACCCCGGGCTTCGAAGGCGACGGCATTGCCCTGACCCAGAACTCCCTGGCGGCCGTCGTGGGTGACTGGGGCCGGGTATTCATCTCCGTGGCCTTGTCCTTGTTTGTGTTCACCTCGATCCTCTACAACTACTACCTGGGCGAGAACAACCTGCGCTTCATGCTGGGTGAGAACCGCAAGGCCCTGATCGCCTACCGTGCACTGGTCCTGGTCCTGATTTTCTGGGGCGCCATCGAAAACCTCAGCACCGTGTTCGCCTTCGCCGACATCACCATGACCCTGCTGGCGTTCGTGAACCTGATCGCGCTGTTCCTGCTGTTCAAGGTCGGCATGCGCATCCTGCGTGACTACGATGACCAACGTTCGGCCGGCATCAGGACCCCTGTCTTCGATTCCAGCAAGTTCCCGGACCTGGATCTGGACCGCAAGGCTTGGCCTGCCAACCCATCGGCGTCGGTTGCCAATCCTGACACCGCTGTTGCTGGCGCGACCGCAGCGCAACGCTGATCGGTACAAGCTGTTTGGAAAAAACCGGGCGCATCCCCTGCGCCCGGCGTGACACAGCCTAAGGTCGGCGTCATGCTCGGCCTTATGTTGTGGCAGCTAACCCAAGCTGCCGTTTTCGTCCTCGGAGAACAACCCCATGAATGGCTCGACCTACCCTGCCGCCCAGCACGTCATGGTGCTCTACACCGGCGGCACCATCGGCATGCAGGCCAGCGCCCACGGCCTGGCTCCGGCATCCGGTTTCGAAGCGCGTATGCGTGATTACCTGCACAGCCAACCCGAACTCGTCGTCCCGCAATGGCGCTTCCGGGAAATGTCGCCGCTGATCGACAGCGCCAACATGACCCCAGCCTACTGGCAGCAACTGCGCGAAGCGGTGGTCGATGCCGTGGATGTGCAGGGCTGCGACAGCGTACTGATCCTGCACGGCACCGACACCCTGGCCTACAGCGCTGCAGCGATGAGCTTCCAGCTGCTGGGCCTGCATGCGCGGGTCTGCTTCACCGGCTCGATGCTGCCCGCCGGCGTGACCGACAGCGACGCCTGGGAAAACCTCAGCGGCGCGCTGGTCGCTCTTGGCCAGGGCCTGGCGCCGGGCGTGCACCTGTACTTCCACGGTGAGCTGCTGGCGCCAACCCGTTGCGCGAAAGTGCGCAGCTTTGGTCGTCACCCGTTCAAGCGCCTGGAACGCCAGGGCGGCGGCGTCAAAGCCTCCTCGCTGCCGGCGCAGTTGAATTACAACCAGCCCAAGCAACTGGTAAACATCGCAGTGTTGCCGCTGTTTCCCGGCATCAGCGCGCGGGTCCTCGATGGCCTGCTGGGCAGCGGAGTCCAGGGCCTGGTGCTGGAATGCTACGGCAGCGGCACCGGGCCGAGCGACAACCCGGCCTTCCTCGCCAGCCTGGAGCGGGCGCGGGACAGCGGCGTGGTCGTCGTGGCGGTGACCCAATGCCATGAAGGTGGCGTCGAGCTGGACGTGTATGAAGCTGGCAGCCGCTTGCGTGGCGTTGGCGTGCTGTCCGGCGGCGGCATGACCCGCGAAGCCGCGTTCGGCAAGTTGCAGGCCTTGATTGGCGCCGGGCTGCCAGTGGAAGAGGTTCGGCGGCTGGTAGAGCTGGACCTGTGTGGCGAGCTGAGCTGAGCTTAGACGCTGCAAAACCTGTGGGAGGGGACACTTGTGGGAGCAAAGCTTGCTCGCGATGCAGGCGACACAGATCAACTGTAAGGTCGCGTCATCGTTCTTCGCGAGCAAGCTTTGCTCCCACAGGTCTACTCCCACATTAGAGGTTGTGTTGAACCTTCGATTTTCATCCGGCATATAACTTGCTCCGTTTCCAGCCTTCCCCAGGCTGGAAACGGACATGCTTCATTCCCACCTCACCACCCTCAACGCCGTCTCCCTGGTACTGAGCGCCTTCAAGAACCAAGGGCTGTCCAGTGAGGCATTGCTGGCCGGCAGCGGCATCAGCGCGGCGGACCTGAGCCGGGCCGATACGCGCATCACCACCAACCAGGAGATGCAGGTCTGCGCCAACGCCGTGGCCCTCAAGCGCGACATCGGCCTGGAGCTGGGCCTGCGCATGCACGTTTCGTCCTACGGCATGCTCGGCTATGCGCTGCTCACCAGTGCCACCTTAGGTGACGCCTTGCGCCTGGCGCTGCGCTATCCGGCGCTATTGGGAACACTCTTCGAACTGAACCTGGACGATGACGGCCAGCACATCTGGTTCAGCGCCAGCGATTATCGGGAGAACCCGGCCCTGGCGGTGTTCAATGCCGAGTTCTGCATGGTTTCGCTGAAGGTCATCTGTAACGACCTCCTTGGTCATGCACTACCCTTGCGTGCGGCACGCTTCGAACATCCGGCGCCCGATTACCAGGCGCGCTACGCCGCGCTCTTCGATTGCCCGGTGCGCTTCGACAGCGTCGATAACGCGTTCGCCTTCGAGCGCCACTGGCTCGACCAACCCTTGCCCCTGGCCGACCCCATCACCCATCACGCCATGGCCGAACGTTGCCGCCGGCAGAATACCGAGTTCACCGGACGCCAGGCCTGGCTGGGGCGGATCCGCCAGTTGCTCGACGCCCAACTGAACGCCGCCCCCGGGCTGGAAGGCCTGGCCGAACAGATGAACTGCTCGGCGCGCACCCTGCGCCGCCACCTCAAGGACCTGGGCTGCAGCTACCAGGAACTGCTGGACGAACTGCGCTTCGAACGGGCCAAGCAGATGCTCTGCGAGGACCAATTGCCGATCTATCGAATCGCCGAACGACTGGGCTTCAGCGAAACCGCCAGCTTCCGCCACGCCTTCGTGCGCTGGAGCGGCGTGGCGCCAAGCCAGTTCAGGGCCTGATTCCCTGTGGGAGCAAGGCTTGCCCGCGATGGCGTCAGCCCAGACACATCCTGCTCCAACATTCCAAGTCGGATCCGCTTCTGCTGTCCTAGCCTTGAAATAAAGGACAGATCAAGGAGGATCACTTGTGACAACACTGCCTCATTCCCAACAGTTGCGTTTCGGACGTTATTCGCAGTCTGGACAAGTCTATTTACTGACCGTGAATACGCGCGGCCGCGAGCCGTTTTTTGGCCGCTTCGAGACAGGACGCTTGGTGGTTGACGCCTTCCGAAAGGCTCAGGAAGAACAATTTGCCCATTCGTTGGCCTGGGTGGTGATGCCAGACCATTTTCACTGGCTGATCGAATTGCAGGGTATAGAACTCTCCAAGCTGATTGCGCGAACAAAGTCTCGGACCACGGTTGTCTTCAATCGATTGACGCAGCGGGAAGGATCGCTTTGGCAGGAGGGATTTCATGACCGAGCCATTCGCAAGGAGGAAGATCTGCAAACAGTCGCTCGATATGTCGTGGCAAACCCGCTGCGAGCCGGTTTAGTTAAGAAAATTGGGGACTACCCATTGTGGGACGCGATATGGGTCTGATTCGATTTAAGCTGCGTCCATGATGGCCTCATCGCGGGCAAGCCTTGCTCCCACAGGTATTCCAAATGCTGCTTTTTGGGGGAGCAAACCTGCTTCCACAGGTATTCCAAATGCTGCTTTTGGGGGAGAAAACCTGCTCCCACAGGCATTCCAAATGCTGCTTTTGGGGGGAGAAAACCTGCTCCCACAGGCATTCCAAATGCTGCCTTTGGGGGAGCAAACCTGCTTCCACAGGCAGCATTCCAAATGCTGCCTTTGGGGGGAGCAAACCTGCTTCCACAGGCAGCATTCCAAATGCTGCCTTTGGGGGGAGCAAACCTGCTTCCACAGGCATTCCAAATGCTGCTTTTGGGGGGAGCAAACCTGCTTCCACAGGCATTCCAAATGCTGCCTTTTGGGGGAGAAAACCTGCTTCCACAGGCATTCCAGATGCTGCCTTTTTGGGGGAGCAAACCTGCTCCCACAGGCATTCCAAATGCTGCCTTTTGGGGGAGAAAACCTGCTTCCACAGGTATTCCAAATGCTGCCTTTTTGGGGGGCCTGCTCCCGCAGGTACTTCAGATGCTGCTTTTTGGCGGGGCAAGCCTTGCCCCCATAGCATTCAAGGCGCTGCCCTGTGGGAGCAAGGCTTGCCCGCGATGGCAATATGACTAACCCCGCAAAAACGCCTGATGCAACGCATCCACCGTCTCGAAGTGATACGCCGGGCCCTCGGCGCTGAGTTCTTCATGGCTGCCGAATCCATACCCCACCGCCGCTGCATCCAGGCCGTTGCTGCGGGCGCCGATCAGGTCGTGCTTGCGATCGCCGATCATCAGGGTGCTGGTCGGGTCGAGGCCTTCTTCGGCTAGCAGGTGGGCAATCAACTCGACCTTGTTGGTGCGGGTGCCGTCCAGTTCGCTGCCGTAGATCACCTTGAAGTGCCGGGCGAAGTCGAAGTGGCGGGCGATTTCCCGGGCGAAGACCCAGGGTTTGGACGTGGCGATGTACAACTGGCGCCCTTGGCCGCCCAAGGTTTCCAGCAGTGGCATCACGCCGTCGAAGACGCGATTTTCGTATAGGCCGGTGACCTTGAAGCGTTCGCGATAGAAATTCACCGCCTCCCAGGCCTTCGCTTCATCGAAGTCGTAAAACTGCATGAACGCCTGTAGCAGCGGCGGGCCGATGAAATGCTCGAGGCGGGTCAGGTCGGGTTCGTCGATGCCCAGCTTGCTCAAGGCGAACTGGATCGAACGGGTGATGCCCTCGCGGGGGTCGGTGAGGGTGCCGTCGAGGTCGAAGAGTACAGTCTGGTAATGCATTGCAGTTCCTGGAAGTCATGGGGCTGCTGCGCAGCCCAGCGGGAGCAAGCTCCCTCGCCACGATGAATAGAGGTGGCAGGCGAACCCGTCAGGGCTGGTCGTAGCCTTCGGCCAGGTGCAGGTCCTTGAGCTTCACGTAGTTCGCCGCGCTGTAGGTGAAGAAGGCGCGCTCCTTGTCCGTCAACGGCCGGGCCTGTTTCACCGGGCTGCCCACATATAAAAAGCCGCTTTCCAGGCGTTTGCCCGGCGGTACCAGGCTGCCGGCACCGATGATCACATCATCTTCGACCACCGCGCCGTCCATGACGATGCTGCCCATGCCGATCAGGACCCGGCTGCCCACGGAGCAGCCATGGAGCATGACCTTGTGGGCGATGGTCACGTCGTCGCCGATCAGCAACGGGAAGCCCTCGGGATTGAACGGACCGGCGTGGGTGATGTGCAGCACGCAACCATCCTGGACGCTGGTACGCGCACCGATACGGATGCGGTGCATGTCGCCGCGTATGACCGTCAGCGGCCAGACGGAGCTGTCTTCGCCGATTTCGACGTCGCCGATCACCACCGCGGTGCTGTCGACAAAAGCGCCACGGGCTAGCCGCGGGCTGTGGTTCTGGTACGTGCGAAGGGTCACGATAGGCTCTCTCTTATCCGGTGATAGGCGCTGCTAGCTGCGGTGAACGTCGATTGTAATTAAGATGGGCCCATGTTTCTTCCAGCCAAGGTGTCGACCGTGAGCGTGAACAACCCTCTTTTGCAGCCCTATGACCTGCCGCCATTCTCGGCGATCCGTGCCGAGCACGTGCAACCGGCCATCGAGCAGATCCTGGCTGACAACCGTGCCGCCATCGCCGAGCTCCTCAAGACCCAAGTCCAGCAGCCTACCTGGGCCGGCCTGGTATTGGCGATGGACGAGCTCAATGATCGCCTGGGCGCCGCCTGGAGCCCGGTCAGTCATTTGAACGCCGTGCGCAACAGCCCTGAACTGCGCGAAGCCTACGAGGCCTGCCTGCCGGCACTGAGTGCCTACTCCACCGAGCTGGGCCAGAACCGCGAGTTGTTCCAGGCCTTCGAAGCCCTGGCGAGCAGCCCTGAAGCCGCCGGTTTCGACGTGGCGCAGAAAACCATCCTGGAACACTCCCTGCGTGACTTCCGCCTGTCGGGTATCGACCTGCCACCGGAGCAGCAGAAGCGTTACGCCGAAGTGCAGAGCAAACTGTCCGAACTGGGCAGCCGCTTCTCCAATCAACTGCTGGACGCGACCCAGGCCTGGACCAAGCACGTCACCGACGAGGCCGCCCTCGCCGGCCTGACCGACTCGGCCAAGGCGCAAATGGCCGCGGCCGCCCAGGCCAAGGAGCTGGACGGCTGGCTGATCAACCTGGAATTCCCCAGCTATTACGCGGTGATGACCTACGCCGAAGACCGCGCCCTGCGTGAAGAAGTCTACGCCGCCTACTGCACCCGCGCCTCCGACCAGGGCCCGAATGCCGGCCAGAACGACAACGGCCCGGTGATGGAACAGATCCTCGACCTGCGTCAGGAACTGGCCCAATTGCTCGGTTTCGCCAACTTCGCCGAGTTGAGCCTGGCGACCAAGATGGCCGAATCCAGCGATCAGGTGCTCAGTTTCCTGCGGGACCTGGCCAAGCGCAGCAAACCGTTCGCTGCCCTGGACCTGGAACAGCTCAAAGCCTTCGCCGCCGAACAGGGCTGCCCCGACCTGCAAAGCTGGGACAGCGGTTTCTACGGTGAAAAACTGCGCCAGCAGCGTTACAGCGTGGCCCAGGAAGCCCTGCGTGCGTACTTCCCGATCGACAAGGTACTGGGCGGCCTGTTCGCCATCGTGCAACGCCTCTACGGCATCGAGATCGCCGAACTGAAAGGCTTCGACACCTGGCACCCGGACGTGCGCCTGTTCGAAATCAAGGAAAACGGCCAGCACGTCGGCCGCTTCTTCTTCGACCTCTACGCCCGCGCCAACAAGCGTGGCGGGGCCTGGATGGATGGCGCCCGCGACCGTCGTCGCACCTTCGAAGGCGTCCTGCAAAGCCCGGTCGCCAACCTGGTGTGCAACTTCACCCCGGCCGACAGCGGCAAGCCGGCGCTGCTGACCCACGATGAAGTCACCACCCTGTTCCACGAATTCGGCCATGGCCTGCACCACCTGCTGACCCGCGTCGAACATGCCGGCGTGTCCGGCATCAACGGCGTGGCCTGGGATGCCGTGGAGCTGCCGAGCCAGTTCATGGAAAACTGGTGCTGGGAGCCTGAAGGCCTGGCGCTGATTTCCGGCCACTACGAAACCGGCGAGCCACTGCCCCAGGACCTGCTGGAGAAAATGCTCGCGGCGAAAAACTTCCAGTCCGGCCTGATGATGGTCCGCCAGTTGGAGTTCTCGCTGTTCGACTTCGAGCTGCACGCCACCCACTGCGATGGCCGCAGCGTGCTGCAAGTGCTCGAAGGCGTGCGCGACGAAGTGTCGGTCATGCGTCCCCCAGCCTACAACCGCTTCCCCAACAGCTTCGCCCACATCTTCGCCGGCGGGTATGCGGCGGGCTACTACAGCTACAAATGGGCGGAAGTGTTGTCGGCCGACGCGTTCTCCAAGTTCGAAGAGGACGGCGTGCTCAACGCCGACACCGGGCGTGCTTTCCGTGAGGCGATCCTGGCCCGTGGCGGCTCGCAGGAGCCGATGGTGCTGTTCGTCGACTTCCGTGGCCGTGAGCCGTCGATTGACGCACTCTTGCGCCACAGCGGCCTGACCGAGGACGCGGCAGCATGAGCGAGGGACCTGTGATTACCAAGCGACGCTTTATCGCCGGGGCGGTCTGCCCGGCCTGCAGCGAGCCGGACAAATTGATGATGTGGAACGAAGACGGCGTACCGCACCGTGAATGTGTGGCCTGCGGTTATTGCGACACACTCAACGAGCAAGGCCTGTCGGTGCCCAAGGAATTGGGCACCCGGGTCAATACCTCGGCGCTCAAGGCGCCGGACGCCAAGGTTCAGGCGGTGCAGTTTTTCCCCAACCCCAAGTTGAAGAAAAAACCGACGGAATGATCCGATATCACCTTCCGGGCCCCACGGCCCGGAAGCGATACATATATACCGCCCGCACCCACACCTTCCTTTGCAGACTGTTCATCACGTCCAGACTGAGAGGAAGGCTGCCATGCCCGACGATGCCAATCCGCTGTTGCAGGCCCATGACCTGCCCCCTTTTTCGCTGATCCAAGCCGAACATTTTTCACCGGCCCTTGACCGGATTCTTGCCGAGAGCCGCGCTCAAGTCGCCGAAATCATCAAGACCCAGACACCCTTCCCCACCTGGGACGACCTCGTGCTGGCGATGGACGAGATCCACGCCCGTTTGAAGAGCTTCGGCTATGTGCTGGAGCGACTGAGCTGGAACAGGTTAGGTGACGCCTGGATCCAGGCTTGGTCGGACTGCAGCGAACGGCTACAGGATTTCCAGCGGTCACTCAAACACCATCCCGACCTGTTCCAGCTTTATCAACGCTTGGCAAACAGCCCGATAGCCCGACATTTCACGCCAGCGAGAAAAAGAACCCTGGCAAAGGTCCTCCGGCAGTTTCGCCAGAACGGCTTGGCGCACACCGCACAGGCCGACTTGAAAGACCTGCAACTGCGTATCCAAGGCGCCCGTGACTTGTTCCTGGAACACTTGCACGAGGCCAATAAAGCCTGGAGCCAAACGTTTGACGACGAGGCCCGGTTGAGCGGCCTGCCATCGTCCTTCAAACAACGCATGGCTGACCAGGCGCGTATGGCTGGACGCAAGGGCTGGTTGCTGATGCTCGACGAGGAGTCGTTTCGTCTGGTCACCCGTTACGCTGACGATCACGCTTTGCGCAAGCAAATCTACGTCGCCTTCAGCACGCGCGCATCGGATCAGGGGCCCCATGCCGGCGTGTTCGACAACGGCGAAGTCCTCGCGCAGTTACTCAGGGATCGCCATGAACACGCCACGTTACTGGGCTATTCGAATTACGCTCAAATGGCGCTCGAACCGGAGCAGGCCGAGTCGCCGGAACAGGTCCTGTCGTTCTTGCAGGAACGACTCGCCCAGCAGCGCAGCGTATTTGCCCGGGACACCGAGCAACTGGAAAAATTTGCCGCAACGCAAGGCTTCAGCGGTCTCCAGCCTTGGGATCATCAATACCTGGCCGAAAAGCTTCGGCGGCAAACGACAGGGGTTTCGGGGCAGGCCACCAGTGCCTGGTTTGAACTGGAGTCGACTTTTGCACAGCTGTTGCTGATCGCCAGGGACCTGTTCGGCGTGAACATCGTTGAACGCCAGGACGTCGCAACCTGGCATCCGGACGTGCGTCTTTTTGAAGTCCGCGAGGGGGACGAGACCGTGGGCTACCTCTATTTCGACCCGTTTGCAGAGGCGAACCAGGACGGTTTTCCCAATACCACCACCCTGCGCAATCGCCGCATCACCGCCGAAGGCCGGCCTCGGCTCCCCATCGCGGTCTTGCATGGCTGGTTGCCGCGTGGCTCAGGCGCAAACCCGGTGTTGCTGGATCATCGGCAGCTGCGCATCCTCTTTCATGAGTTCGGCCATTGCTTGCATCACGTCTTGACCCGGGCTGAATACCGCGAAATTTCGGGCATCTCGGAACTGTCCCGGGACACGGCCGAATTCGCCGGGGTGTTGTTCGAGCAATGGTGCTTCGCCAAACCCTGCCTGATGCGTATCTCGAAACATCACCAAACCGGGGCGCCCTTGCCGGACACCCTCGCCGATCAATTGCTGGTCTACCTCCATACCCAGACCAGTTGGGACAGCGCCTCGTTCTTGCGCGATGCGCTGTTCGACATGGAATTGCACCGCAGCCACGGTGATGGACGCACCGCCCAACACGTATTCGACCAAGTCAGCGCGCAGGTCGGGCATTTGCCGGTGTCTGCAACCGAACGCTGGCCCAATGGCCTGGACTACATGGTGACCGGCTATGGTGCCGGGCTCTATGCCTATGCCTGGTCGAGGGAATTGGCGAAAACCGTGTTCCAGAGATTCAAGCGCGACGGGCTGTTCAACCGGGAAACCGGGCAGGCGTTGCGCGAGACGATTTTCGGGCCGGGCGATTCGCGACCGCTGTCTGAGTCGATCACGGCGTTTCTGGGCACGTAGCGATCATCGCTCGGGAAGCACAACCTGAGGGTCGAGGTGACGCGTCGTCGTGGTTGAGTTGACCCAGCTTTCCAGGGAGCAAAGGGCAAAGACGCTGGTGCTGCAATCGCCATTCGCCAGCGCCACACGGAGTTTGTCGACATCGGCCTGCATCATGTAGCGCACCCCGTCCTTGAAGTGATGACTGTCACCGAAGCCCCCTTCGGTCATTTCGTTCAAGGCGTCCTCTTTGCTCCAACCCTGCACCACCACCCGGTACATGGCGGCGACCAGCCCGGTGCGGTCCGAGCCGTGCTTGCAGTGCATCAGCACCGGCCCCTTGGCTTCGGCCGCCTGGACGGCGCGCAAAGCCCTGAGGATGTCGCTGTCATCGACATGATTGGTGCGATAGGGCAACTGCACTTGCTCGATGCCGGGGGTGGACAGCCAACGCTTGTCCGACTCCGGCAGGAAGGTGATGACCGTGCCAATCCTGAGTTTGGTCAGCAAGGGCAGCGCTGCGCCATCCGGCAGGGAGCTGCGG
Source organism: Pseudomonas sp. H1_F01 (assembly GCF_054681425.1). Taxonomy (NCBI): domain Bacteria; kingdom Pseudomonadati; phylum Pseudomonadota; class Gammaproteobacteria; order Pseudomonadales; family Pseudomonadaceae; genus Pseudomonas; species Pseudomonas sp. H1_F01. The sequence continues at coordinate 65,744 of NZ_CP162823.1, forward strand.
TAGAGCGTCGGTGACATCTGGTAGAGGTTGTAGTCCTTTTCCACCGGCTGCGCCCATTCAGCGGGCCTCGCATCAGGGGAATCGGCCGCTTGGGCGGGGATCTCGGCCAGCCCGATGAGCAAGGCCAGGCAGAGCAGTGAACGGGAACAGAGCTTGAGCATGCACGGACGACCGAAAACGAAGGAATGCGAGATCGACAGTTTCGGCTCGCTGCGGTTAAAAGCCTGTGAGGAGAACGTCAAAGCGTTGTGAACGATGATCGGGTATTCGGGCTGCTGAATGGCACTGGTCTTAATCGAATGCAACGAATACTGTATGCACATACAGCCTTTCGGAGTGCTCCCATGTCAGCTTCACTTCCGCCTCGCGGCCGCGGCACCGCGACCAACCCGCACAACCGCTTCGCCCCGAGTCGCTCGGTGGCCGAAGATGACGGCTGGTATCAGGAAGTCCCGCCGACCCAGGGCACTGAAGTGCGCATCGAAATGGCCAAGACCATCATTACCCGCAACACCTCGTCCGATATTCCCTTCGACCGCTCGATCAACCCGTACCGAGGCTGCGAACACGGCTGCATCTACTGCTATGCGCGGCCCAGCCATGCCTATTGGGACATGTCGCCGGGGCTGGATTTCGAAACGAAGCTGATCGCCAAGACCAATGCCGCCGATGTGCTGGAAGAGCAATTGTCCCGGCGCGGCTACCAATGTGCGCCAATCGCGCTGGGGTCCAACACCGATCCCTATCAGCCTATCGAGCGTGAACAACGGATCACCCGCCGGATTCTCGAGGTGCTGCTGCGCTATCGGCATCCGGTGACCATCGTCACCAAGGGTTCGCTGATCCTGCGCGACCTGGACCTGCTGACCGAGCTGGCGCAACAACGCCTGGTGCATGTGATGATCAGCCTCACCACCCTGGACGATGAGCTCAAGCGTATTCTCGAACCCCGCGCGGCGGCGCCCAAGGCGCGGTTGCGGGCGATCAAGGTCATGCGCGAGGCGGGCATTGCCGTGGGAGTGCTGTGTGCACCGATGATCCCGATGATCAACGACAGCGAGATCGAGAGCCTGCTGACCGAAGCCCACGCCGCCGGCGCGCAGAATGCCGCCTACGTCATGCTGCGCCTGCCGCTGGAAGTCGCGCCGCTGTTCGAGGAGTGGTTGCAAGCGCACTACCCGCAACGCGCCGCCCATGTGCTGAGCCTGGTCCGCCAGAGCCGTGGCGGCGAACTGTATGACAGCCGCTTCGGTGCGCGGATGCGCGGAGAAGGCCCGTTCGCCGACCTGCTGGCCCAACGTTTCGCCAAGGCCCTCAAGCGCTTGGGGCTTGAGCGCCGCGACGGATACAATCTTGATTGCGATGCCTTCTGTCCGCCGGGCCGACAGATGTCTTTGATTTGATTAAAGTTGACCTTGGAACGGCTACTGGACATGAGCTGCGCCAGTGTTTTGCCACCCCTGGAATCGTTGTCCTAGAGCCTTCGATTTCAGTTTGAGTTAAGTTTCGGCCGCTACCTTGTTCAGCGAGTGACTGACGGGTCGAACACCTCGACCTGGATGTTTTTTAACCAGCCACTGGCGTCAACGTCAAAGAGGATGAATCATGAGTGACAAGGATAAACAGCCGTTGGCTGCGTCGGCTTCAGCCCAACCCGAGGCGGAAACCGCCGATGCAGCGCTGCAGCATATTGTTGACGGCTTTTTGCATTTCCATCACGAGATCTTTCCGCAACAGGAAGAGCTCTTCAAGAAACTCGCCACCGCCCAGAAACCCCGGGCGATGTTCATCACCTGCGCCGATTCGCGCATCGTGCCCGAGTTGATCACCCATAGCTCCCCCGGCGACCTGTTCGTGACCCGTAACGTCGGCAACGTCGTTCCACCTTATGGGCAAATGAACGGCGGCGTCTCCACCGCCATCGAATACGCCGTGCTGGCCCTCGGCGTGCAGCACATCATCGTTTGCGGCCATTCCGATTGTGGCGCCATGCGCGCGGTGCTCAACCCCGATACCCTGGAAAAAATGCCCACGGTCAAGGCCTGGCTGCGCCACGCCGAAGTGGCCAAGACCATGGTCCACGACAACTGTCCGTGCGGCGACGAAAAACAGACCATGTCGATCCTCACCGAAGAGAACGTGATCGCGCAGCTGCAGCATTTGCGAACGCACCCCTCGGTCGCATCGCGCATGGCCAATGGTCAGTTGTTCATCCATGGCTGGGTGTACAACATCGAGACCAGCGAGATCAAAGCCTATGACGCGGACCAGGGACGTTTCCTGCCGCTCGATGGCAGCCATCCGATACCGGTGGCGACGCCCAAAGCGCGCTTCTAACCACTCCTAAACATCCTTGTGTGGTTCAGCCTTACCGCTATTTGCGCGGTAGGGCCTCGCCATGCCTGAAGAAAACTTCGGGAGAGTCGCCATGCGTGCTCAATTAAAAGCTGTTCTGCCACGGGAGCTATTGGCTTCGGTGGTGGTGTTCCTGGTGGCGCTGCCCTTGTGCATGGGCATTGCCATCGCCTCCGGCCTGCCACCGGCCAAAGGCCTGATCACCGGCATCATCGGTGGCCTGGTAGTGGGTTTCCTGGCAGGTTCCAAGCTGCAAGTCAGTGGCCCGGCCGCCGGGTTGGCGGTGTTGGTCTTCGAATTGGTGCGCCAGCATGGCGTCGCCATGCTCGGGCCGATCCTGCTGCTGGCCGGTCTGCTGCAATTGTTGGCCGGGCGCTTTCGTCTCGGCTGCTGGTTCCGGGTCACCGCACCTGCGGTGGTGTACGGGATGCTCGCGGGTATCGGCGTGCTGATCGTGTTGTCCCAGGTCCATGTGATGCTCGACGCGGCGCCCAAGCCGTCAGGGCTGGATAACCTGGCGGCGTTCCCGGCGGCGGTGGCCCAGGCCTTGCCGTCCTTCGGCTGGCAGGCCGGCCTGCTTGGTTTGTCGACGATTGCGGTGATGTGGCTGTGGGAGAAGTTTCGTCCCCACAGCCTGCGCTTCATTCCCGGCGCCTTGCTCGGTGTCGGCCTGGCGACCATCGCCAGCCTGATGCTGGCCTTGCAGGTCAAACGCGTGGAAGTCCCGGAGAACCTCGCCGAAGCCATTGATTGGCTGCGCCCGGCGGACCTGCTGAACCTGGCCGACCCGACGCTGCTGATCGCCGCCTTCGCCGTGGCCTTCATCGCCAGCGCCGAAACCCTGCTGTCGGCGGCCGCCGTGGACCGCATGCACAGCGGTGATCGTGCGGACTTCGACCGCGAACTGTCGGCGCAAGGTATCGGCAACATGCTCTGCGGCCTGCTCGGCGCCCTGCCGATGACTGGGGTGATCGTGCGCAGCTCGGCCAACGTCCAGGCCGGGGCCACCACGCGGATGTCGACGATTTTCCACGGCCTGTGGTTGTTGCTCTTCGTGCTGTTGCTGTCCAGCGTGCTGCAAAGCATTCCGGTGGCGAGCCTGGCGGGGGTGTTGGTGTACACCGGTTTCAAACTGGTGGACCTCAAGGCGTTTCGCAGCCTGGGCCGCTATGGCCGGATGCCGATGTTCACCTACGCCGCAACGGCGCTGGCGATCATCTTCACCGACCTGCTGACCGGTGTACTGATCGGCTTCGGCCTGACCCTGGCGAAACTGGCCTGGAAAGCCTCGCGACTGAAAATCAGCCTGATCGACCTGCCCCAGGAAGGCGAGATGGAACTGCGACTGGTCGGGGCGGCCACCTTCCTCAAGGTCCCGGCGCTGACCCAGGTGCTGGGTAGCATACCGACAGGCGCGACCGTGCATGTGCCGCTCAATAACCTGAGCTACATCGATCACTCGTGCCTGGAGCTACTGGAAGAATGGGGCCGGGCGAATGCCAGCAAGGGTTCGAAGCTGCTGATCGAATCCCGCGGGCTCAAGCGCCGGTTGGAAGGGCGGTTGCGTACCACCGTAGGGGTTGGCGCAGCCTCCGCCTGACACCTCGCTCCCAAAGGGGCTGGGTGTAAGGCACAGGATTCATGAACACCACAGACCCAATGTGGGAGCGAGCTTGCTCGCGATAGCGGAGTATCAGTCAACTGTGATGTGGCTGATGTAATGTCATCGCGAGCAAGCTCGCTCCCACAGGGGTTGGGGGTTGGGTGTAGGACACACGATTCATGAGCGGCACAGATCCAATGTGGGAGCGGGCTTGCTCGCGAAAGCGGTGGATCAGTTAGCTAAATGCTGCCTGACACTGCGCCTTCGCGAGCAAGCCCGCTCCCACAAGGGGTTCATGTTTTGCTGCTGGATCAAGCCGCCGGCTGATCCAGCTCCAGCCCAACACCCAGCTGGCGCGACAGGCACGGCCAGCGCTTCCAGGCAGCGCCCGTGTCCGGGCTGCCGAGTTTCTCCCGGTAAGACTCCACCGACTCCAGCGCAAAGCTGTCTTCGTCGAGCATTTCGTCAACGGCGTGATGCACGGCTTCGTCCAGCTGGTTGGCGAACGGTTCGCCGATCAAATGGTGAGCGATCAGGTTGGCGACCGTCATGTCCAGCGGGATCAGCGGTTGGCTGAAATGCTTGATGTACAGGTCGTTGACCTCCTCCACCAGCCGGTGGGCCAGATAGGCCTCGTCCAGCAAACTGTCCAGGCCAACGTGGCCTTCCATCACCTTCGGTGGCTGGAGGAAAAACTGTTCGGCGATAGTCAGCACCGGCTTTATCTGCGATTCGATACCGGCTTCGCGAGCCACCTCGTTGGCGGCGTCCAGCAGGTCCGGCACTTGCTCGATATAAGCGCTGACAAAACGGGTCATCACGCCCTTCGCGTCGATGTCCGGCAGTTGAATGGCGGCGTGCAGGTGCGGTAGCTGAGCCTCCAGCTGACGGGTCAACTGGCCGGTCTCGGCCTCGTGTTGTTGGGCTTTTTGGATCTGCTCGCGCAATGCGGCGGTGTTCATGACAACTCCAGGAAACAAAGGCAATGAAATAGGGAAGACATAACTTAGCTGGCGCAAAAACACTCCTAAGACCTATTTTTCATAACCGTCTCTTCCTTGCTACGTCGCAGTTATATCGATTTGCCATCACTCAGGTTCGCATCCTTCTCCATTCGCGGGCTCTAGCGCAAGCCCTGTCTGTTTCAAACGATTTACGCCATCGCGTTGCGAGGTTGCAGGTGCTGTCTATACTCGGGTTGGAATGGAGTTAGCTGATGACACCCGATTGCATGTGCAGCAAGGCGCGGCGAGTCAATTAAGCAGTCTGAATAGCCGATCCCTTGCCGCAGGCTTTACGCCTACGGGATAACAAGAACGATAAGGGGAACCCGCAATGACGCGACATCCACACGTATGGATGGGCCTCCTGTTGTGGTCGATTTTCAGCCAGGCACAAGCGGCCTGGACTGTGAATATGGCGCCTGGAGCGACACAGATCAGCAACGCAGTGTTCGACCTGCACATGACCATTTTCTGGATCTGTGTGGTCATCGGCATCATCGTCTTCGGCGCCATGTTCTGGTCGATGATCATGCACCGCCGTTCAACCGGCCAGAATGCCGCGCATTTCCACGAAAACACCCGCGTCGAAATCCTCTGGACCATCGTGCCCTTCGTGATCCTGGTGCTGATGGCGATTCCCGCCACCGCCACCCTGATCAAGATGTACGACTCCAGCGAGTCGGACATTGATATCCAGGTCACTGGCTATCAATGGAAGTGGCACTACAAGTACCTGGGCCAGGACGTCGAGTTCTTCAGCAACCTGGCGACCCCCGCCGAACAGATCCATAACCAGAGCGCCAAGGGCGAGCACTACCTGCTGGAGGTCGACAAGCCGCTGGTGCTGCCGGTCGATGCCAAGGTGCGCTTTCTGGTGACCTCCGCCGACGTGATCCACTCCTGGTGGGTGCCGGCCTTCGCGGTCAAGCGCGATGCGATCCCAGGGTTCGTCAACGAAGCGTGGACCCGTGTCGACAAGCCCGGCCTGTACCGTGGCCAGTGCGCCGAGCTGTGCGGCAAGGACCACGGTTTCATGCCGATCGTGGTGGAGGTCAAGAGCAAGCCCGACTATGAGAAATGGCTGGGCGAACGCAAGGCCGAAGCCGCGCAGCTTAAAGAGCTGACCAGCAAGGAATGGACCCTGGACGAGCTCAAGGAACGTGGCGACAAGATCTACCACACCACCTGCGTGGCCTGTCACCAGGCCGAAGGCCAGGGCTTGCCGCCGATGTTCCCGGCCCTCAAGGGCTCGAAAATCGCCACCGGACCCAAGGCTGATCACCTGAGCATTGTCTACCACGGCAAGCCCGGCACAGCCATGGCCGCGTTCGGCAAACAGTTGTCGGAAGTCGATATCGCAGCAGTCGTGACCTATGAACGCAACGCCTGGGGCAACAACAAGGGCGACATGGTTACGCCTAAAGAAGTGCTGGAACTCAAACAGGCGGAAAGCAAATGAGCCGGCCTGACGTTCGTTCCCGCAACCGGTCGGGGCTCACCGCCCCGGGCCGCCCAGCCCACTCGTTCGAAGGAGACAGGACATGAGTGCTGTGATCGATGACCACGGTCATGCCGGCGCCGACCACGCCCATGGCCCCGCCAAGGGCCTGATGCGCTGGGTACTGACCACCAACCACAAGGATATCGGCACGCTGTACCTGTGGTTCGCGTTCTCCATGTTCCTGTTGGGCGGCTCGTTCGCCATGGTGATCCGCGCCGAGCTGTTCCAGCCCGGCCTGCAGATCGTGGAGCCGGCGTTCTTCAACCAGATGACCACCATGCATGGCCTGGTGATGGTCTTCGGCGCGGTGATGCCGGCCTTCGTCGGCCTGGCCAACTGGATGATCCCGCTGATGATCGGCGCGCCGGACATGGCCCTGCCGCGCATGAACAACTTCAGCTTCTGGCTGTTGCCGGCCGCGTTCCTGCTGCTGGTGTCGACGTTGTTCACAGCCGGTGGCGGGCCTAACTTCGGTTGGACCTTCTACGCGCCGCTGTCCACCACTTATGCGCCGGAAAGCGTGACGTTCTTCATCTTCGCCATCCACCTGATGGGCATCAGCTCGATCATGGGTGCGATCAACGTGATCGCCACCATCCTCAACCTGCGCGCCCCTGGCATGACCCTGATGAAGATGCCGCTGTTCGTCTGGACCTGGCTGATCACCGCGTTCCTGCTGATCGCAGTGATGCCAGTGCTGGCCGGCTGCGTGACGATGATGCTGATGGACATCCACTTCGGCACCAGCTTCTTCAGTGCCGCCGGTGGCGGTGACCCGGTGCTGTTCCAGCACGTGTTCTGGTTCTTCGGCCACCCCGAGGTGTACATCATGATCCTGCCGGCCTTCGGTGCCGTCAGCTCGATCATCCCGGCCTTCTCGCGCAAGCCGTTGTTCGGCTACACCTCGATGGTCTATGCCACGGCCGCCATTGCGTTCCTGTCGTTCATCGTCTGGGCGCACCACATGTTCGTGGTCGGCATTCCGCTGGTGGGCGAGCTGTTCTTCATGTACGCCACCCTGCTGATCGCCGTGCCCACCGGGGTGAAGGTGTTCAACTGGGCCAGCACCATGTGGCAAGGCTCGCTGACCTTCGAAACGCCGATGCTGTTTGCCGTGGCGTTCGTGATCCTGTTTTCCATCGGTGGTTTCTCCGGGCTGATGCTGGCCATCGCCCCGGCGGACTTCCAGTACCAGGACACCTACTTCGTGGTCGCGCACTTCCACTATGTGCTGGTGCCCGGCGCGATCTTCGGGATCTTCGCCTCGGCCTACTACTGGCTGCCGAAATGGACCGGCCACATGTACGACGAAACCCTCGGCAAGCTGCACTTCTGGCTGTCGTTCGTCGGGATGAACATGGCGTTCTTCCCGATGCACTTCGTCGGCCTGGCGGGCATGCCCCGGCGGATTCCCGACTACAACCTGCAGTTCGCCGACTTCAACATGGTCTCGTCCATCGGCGCGTTCATGTTCGGCACCACGCAGATCTTCTTCCTGTTCATCGTGATCAAGACCATCCGAGGCGGCCCGCCCGCACCGGCCAAGCCTTGGGATGGTGCCGAAGGGTTGGAGTGGAGCGTGCCGTCGCCGGCGCCGTATCACACCTTCACTACGCCGCCGGAAGTGAAATAGATGACACATGGGACCTGTGTGGGAGCGAGCTTGCTCGCGATAGCGGTGTATCTGACACACCGAGTCGTCGCTATCGCGAGCAAGCTCGCTCCCACAGGGTTCCCGGTGAGGACTGGAAACCATGGCTGATTCGATTTCGATGAAGAAACTGGTCACCCGCCTGCTGCTGGTGGTGGTGGCCATGTTCATCTTCGGGTTTGCCCTGGTGCCGATCTACGACGTGATGTGCAAGGCGTTCGGCATCAACGGCAAGACCGGCGGGCAGTACGAAGGCGAGCAGACCGTCGATGAATCGCGGCAGGTGCGGGTGCAGTTCCTGTCGACCAACGCGGTGGACATGGTCTGGGATTTCTACCCCAAGGGCGACCAACTGGTGGTCAAGCCGGGGGCGGTGAACGAGATGGTGTTCGTCGCCCACAACCCCACCAACCGGCCGATGAGCGCCCAGGCGGTTCCGAGTATCTCGCCCAGCACTGCGGCGGCGTATTTCCACAAGACCGAATGTTTTTGTTTTACCCAGCAAGTGCTGCAACCCGGCGAACGCATCGAAATGCCCATGCGCTTCATCGTCGACCGGGACATGCCCAAGGAAGTGAAGCACCTGACGCTGTCCTACACGCTGTTCGATATCACCGCTCGTCATCCACCGGTGGCTCTAAACACTGACCGATAGCGTGCCCGATAAGGAGAACAATAAATGGCAACTCACGAACACTATTACGTTCCGGCCCAGAGCAAATGGCCGATCATCGCCACGGTCGGGATGTTCGTCACGGTGTATGGCCTGGCGACCTGGTTCAACGACCTGAAGGCGGCGCGGCCGGAATCCCATGGCCCGCTGATCTTTTTCATTGGCGGCCTGCTGGTGGCCTACATGCTGTTCGGCTGGTTCGGCGCGGTGGTCAAGGAAAGCCGCGCCGGGCTGTACAGCGCACAACTCGATCGCTCGTTCCGCTGGGGCATGAGCTGGTTCATCTTTTCCGAAGTGATGTTCTTCATCGCGTTCTTCGGTGCGCTGTTCTATGTGCGCAACATCTCGGCGCCAGGCCTGGCGGGTGAGGGCACCAAGGGGCTGTCACACATGCTCTGGCCGAGCTTCGAGTTCGCCTGGCCGTTGCTGAACAACCCCGACCCGAAACTCTTTCCGGCGCCCAAGGAAGTCATCAGCCCCTGGGGCTTGCCGCTGCTCAATACCGTCCTGCTGGTCAGCTCCAGCGTCACCGTCACCATTGCCCACCACGCCTTGAAAAAAGGCCATCGCGGTGCGCTGAAAATCTGGCTGGCGATCACCGTGCTGCTGGGTTGCGCCTTCCTGGGCTTCCAGGCCGAAGAATACATGCACGCCTACAAGGAACTGGGCCTGACCCTGGGCTCCGGCGTCTACGGTGCGACGTTCTTCATGCTCACCGGTTTCCACGGCGCCCACGTCACCATCGGCACGATCATCCTGTTCGTCATGCTGATGCGCATCATGCGCGGGCACTTCGATAACGAGCACCAGTTCGGCTTCGAGGCGGCGAGCTGGTACTGGCACTTCGTCGATGTGGTGTGGATCGGTTTGTTCGTCTTCGTCTACGTGCTCTGAGGCACGACTACCAGGGCGCGTGGGATACCAACTGGCCGCTGAAAAAACCCCAGGCGATCAAGCCGACGGTGACGGCGGCCAGACTGACCCGAATCGCCAGGGCGATGACCAGGCGATTGGAGTTGCTGTCGTCCTTGACCAGAAAAAACAGGCCGCTGAACAGGCTGACAACCGTGGCAATCAGCATCAGGACGATGGCTGCTTTTAGCATTAGGGACACTCCGGGGGGACGCGATGCACGTGAGTATAGCTATCTCGTTCGACGGCTTTCGGACGGCGCCATGAAACACTTCCGGCCGGGTATCGTGCCGTCGCTGGTGGTGGCCGTGCTGGTGCCGGTGATGGTGTGCCTGGGGTTCTGGCAATTGAGCCGCGGCGAACAGAAGCGTGTGCTCATGGAAAATTACGCCGAGCGCCGCGTGGCGCCGCCGATGGACAGCACCGAGCTTGCGCACACCAGCGATCCGGCCTTTCGACTCGTAACTCTGCAGGGCCAGTTCGACACCGAGCACAGCATCCTGCTGGATAACCGCCAGCACGACGGCAAGGTCGGCATCGAGTTGCTGCAACCGTTCCTCGACCACCGCACCGGGCTGTGGCTGCTGGTCAATCGCGGCTGGTTGCCCTGGCCCGACCGACGCACCCCGCCGGTCTTCAACACGCCGGAACAACCGGTGAGCCTCCAGGCCTGGGTCTACGTGGCACCGGGCGCGACCTTCCAGCTTCACGCCGACCCAGCGGGCGCCCCGTGGCCGCGACTGGTCACCACCATCGAACCGGACAAGCTCTGGGCCGAACTGGGTCGCAGCGGCTTCACCTATGAATTACGCCAACAAAGCGGCCCCGGCGCCTACCGGACCGATTGGCCGGTGGTCGCCATGGGCCCGGAAAAACACCTCGGCTATGCCGTGCAGTGGTTCGCCATGGCGACGGCACTGTTCGGCCTGTTCCTTTATCTCGGATGGCACAACGCAGGGAGACACCATGGGAAACACCATGAATCCAACCAACACGTCTGAGGCGCCCGTAGCGCCCAACCGTCGCAAGGGACGCCTGCAACTGCTGCTGATCGTGCTCGGGGTGGTCGGCCCGATGATCCTGGCCACCGGCATGTACAAGTTCCAGTTCTGGGTGCCCGACAGCCGCAGCTACCACGGCGAACTGATCGGCAACGGCCAGACCCGCGCCGAGATTGGCGTACAAGCCGATGAACAGCGCTGGCAGATCCTGGTTACGGCACCGCAGGAATGCTCGGTGGATTGCCGGCAACTGGTGTACCTCGCCCGCCAGGTGCAGATCGGCCTTGGCCGCGACGCGTCCCGCGCCAGCCACGCCTTGGCCATCGCGCAACCGCTGGACGCTGAATATGACGGGCAATTGCAGCGTGAATACCCGCAATTGCAACGCTATCCACTGGACCTGCCGGCCTATCAGAAAGGCGCCCAGGGCTCCGGCGGCGCGCAACTGTGGATCATCGATCCCCACAGCAACCTGGTGCTGCGCTACGACGCCCGGGTCAAGGGCAAGGACCTGCTCAACGACCTGCGCCACCTGCTGAAACTGTCGAACATCGGATGAGGGCATCGACATGGCCAAACCTGGATTTCGCCTCGCGCTGTTTGCCACGCTGCTGGCACTGATCGTCGTCCTGCTGGGCGCCTACACCCGGCTCACCCACGCCGGTCTCGGCTGCCCGGACTGGCCCGGTTGCTACGGTTTCATCAGCGTGCCCAAGAGCGAAGCCCAACTGGCCCATGCCGAGCTGCATTTCCCCGACACCCCGGTGGAGGCCCATAAAGGCTGGAACGAGATGGTCCATCGCTACTTTGCCGGGACCCTGGGGCTGTTGATTACCGTGCTGGCCGCCCGGGCCTGGATGAACCGTCGTCACCCGGGCCTGCCGTTGAAACTGCCGCTGTTCCTGCTGGCCGTGGTGTTCGCCCAGGCGGCGTTCGGCATGTGGACCGTGACCCTGAAGCTGTGGCCGCAGGTGGTGACCGGGCATTTGCTCGGCGGCTTCGCGACGTTGAGCCTGCTGTTCCTGCTCACCTTGCGCTTGTCCGGCGTATTGCCGGCGCTGACTGTGCCCAAGCGCCTGCAACATTGGGCCACGGCCGGGCTGCTGCTGGTGATCGGCCAGATCGCCCTCGGCGGTTGGGTCAGCTCCAATTACGCCGCCGTGGCCTGCATCGATTTCCCCACCTGCCACGGCCAATGGCTGCCACCGGCCGATTTTGCCAACGGCTTTCACCTGACCCAGCACATCGGCCCGAACTACCTGGGCGGGCAACTGGACAGCGACGCCCGCACGGCCATCCACCTGACCCACCGCATTGGTGCGCTGCTGGTGACGGTGGTGTTACTGGGCCTGGCCTGGCAATTGAAGACTGTCGGCATGACCCGGCTGGCCGGGCTGGTGCTGGCCGCACTGGCGGCGCAGATCACCCTGGGCATCAGCAACGTGCTGTTCCATCTGCCGTTGCCGGTGGCCGTCGCCCACAACGCCGGGGGCGCCGCACTGCTGCTGACCCTGGTGCTGGTCAACTATCACGCCCGTACCAGCCTGGTCCGGGTCAAGCATCAAGTCCCGCTGCGCTGGCGGTTCAACCCGCCTAAACACGGCGCCAGCCCCATAACAATAAAAGGAGAGATGCCATGGCAACCTTGACCGGTGAACGCCACAGCCAAGCGATCTGGCGCGATTACCTGGAGCTGACCAAGCCCAAAGTGGTGGTGCTGATGCTGATAACCTCGCTGGTCGGCATGTTCCTCGCCACCCGCGCCGGCGTACCGTGGACAGTCCTGGTGTTCGGCAACCTGGGCATCGCCCTGTGTGCCGGCGGCGCGGCGGCGGTCAACCATGTGGTGGACCGGCGCATCGACGCGGTGATGGCCCGCACCCACAAACGGCCATTGGCCGAAGGCCGGGTCTCACCGGCCGCCGCCCTGACCTTTGCCCTGGCACTGGCCGTGATCGGCCAGGCCTTGCTGCTGGCCTTCACCAACCCGCTGACAGCCTGGCTGACTCTGGCCTCGTTGCTCGGTTATGCGGTGGTCTATACCGGTTTCCTGAAACGGGCGACGCCGCAGAACATCGTCATCGGCGGCCTGGCTGGCGCGGCACCACCGCTGCTGGGCTGGGTCGCGGCCACCGGTCATGTCAGCGCCGAACCGCTGCTGCTGGTGCTGATCATCTTCGCCTGGACCCCGCCGCATTTCTGGGCCCTGGCGATTCACCGCAAGGAGGAATACGCCAAGGCTGACATCCCGATGCTGCCGGTGACCCACGGCGAGCACTACACCAAGATCCATATCCTGCTGTACACCCTGGTGCTGCTGGCGGTGAGCCTGATGCCGTTCGTGATCCACATGAGCGGGATGCTCTATCTGGTTTGTGCGCTGGTGCTGGGTGCCAGGTTTCTGCAATGGGCCGTGGTGTTGTACCGTGGCAGTCGGCCGCACGCGGCGATCAACACCTTCAAGTACTCTATCTGGTACTTGTTCCTGCTGTTTATCGCGCTGCTTGTAGATCATTACTTACTGTTGAGCCTATGACTCGAACCCAGAAAACCGTCTTCATTCTCGTGGCCGTGATCGCGCTGATCCTCGGCCTGACCATCAACAAGGTGCTGTCCGGCAAAGGCCAGGGCGACCCGACGGCGCTGATCGATGCCGGCATCATCCTGCTGCCCCAGAGCCGCAACCTGCCGGACGTGAAAATGACCGACCAGGACGGCCAGCCCGTGGCGATGGACGGGTTGAAAGACAAATGGAGCCTGCTGTTCTTCGGCTACACCTTCTGCCCGGACATCTGCCCGACCACCCTCGCCCAGCTGCGCCAGATCAAAAGCGAACTGCCGCCCGAGGCTGTGGCCAAGTTGCAAATCGTGCTGGTCAGCGTCGACCCGAACCGCGACACGCCCAAGCAACTCAAGCAGTACCTGGGCTACTTCGATCCGCAGTTCATAGGGCTGACCGCCGCCTCAGTGGAAGACCTGCAGAAACTCGCCAATGCGGTGAGCATTCCGTTCATCCCGGCGGACACTAGCAAGCCCAACTACACGGTCGATCACAGCGGCAACCTCGCCGTGATTGGCCCGGACGGTACCCAGCGTGGGTTTATTCGTGCGCCGTTGAATAATCAAAAGCTGGTGGCGCAGCTGCCGGAGATGCTCAAGCGTAAATAACGGCGCAACCTTTATAGCGCGGGGACTCGCCCCACCTGTAGGAGCTGTGTAGGAGCTGTCGAGTGAAACGAGGCTGCGATCTTTTGATTTTGATCTTTCACTCATGACTCAATTGTCTGGGGCAAGATCGCAGCCTCGTTTCACTCGACAGCTCCTACCAGCCCCTACCAACTCCTACCAATCCAGTTTTTTCAGGAACACCGTCATTTCCGCTCTAGATAGCTATCGCGAGCAAGCCCCCTCCCACCCCGGACGGTGGTGAACACAATATCTACAACCCCCCCAATCCCCTGTGGGAGCGAGCCTGCTCGCGATGACACCCGCCCAGACAACCCCGTGGCGAGGGAGCTTGCTCCCGCTCGGCTGCGCAGCAGCCGCAAAACCGGACAATGCAGCTTGCCTGGAAACATGCAGGGGCCTGCTACTCAGACCAGCGGGAGCAAGCTCCCTCGCCACAGGGGTTAGTGTCGAGCCGAATATCCAGCACAACGCCACCCACTGTGGGAGCAGGCTTGAACTCGCGAAAGCGGCGGGTCAGCTCGCATCAATATTGAATGTGCCACCCTCTTCGCGAGCAAGCCCGCTCCCACACCGGGTGGTGGCCGAACACAGCCTCTGCAACAGCCCGATCCCCTGTGGGAGCAAAGCTTGCTCGCGAAAGCGGCGGGTCAGCTTGCATCAATGTTGAACATGCCACCCTCTTCGCAAGCAAGCCCGCTCCCACACCGGGTGGTGGCCGAACACAGTCTCTGCAACAGCCCCGATCCCCTGTGGGAGCAAAGCTTGCTCGCGATGAAATCGACACGGTTCCAGACCAAAACAAGTCACCCAAATCGCCGGCAAACCCCACTCCTACAGAACCTGCCTACACACCTTCATCAAGCTACGCATCCTTGCGCCTTTGCCTACAACTACGCCAGAATCCGCCCGCTTGTGCGCCTTGTCCCCGGGTTCTATTGTCTTTCCTGCCACTGCCCATCAGTGGTCGGGTTTAGTAGCCCGAGGTAATCGAAGTTGTACAAGCGCTTCTCAAACAGGGCCCGACCCTGTTCTTGATGGTGGCTGTACGCAGGGCGCTCAGGCGCGCCGGCTTCTTCGGTTCCCCGGTCTACTAACCTGCGTACAGCTACCACCCCATTGTTTAGTAGCTTCGGGGTGTCGGCATCACATTTGGAACCGAAGCTTATGTTCAAAACTACCCCGAATCCGCCAGAAGCAGATTCCACCTCTACATCCGCAAAATCCAAAGCCAAGCAGCAAGACGAAACCACCAAACGGGTGCTCGATCACTACTTGCTACCAAAACCGGATAAATCCCAAGACGACCCCAAACCGGGGCAGCTATACGCCGTCGTGAAAGGCCTCGATAACGAATGCCTGCTCGCCAACCTCACTGAGACGTTAGCTTCGGCTGATGCGATGGTGAGTGATTTGGCGTTTGATCTGGAGGGATCGAGGCGTCATGTGGCGCAGGGTATCCAGCAGCTGATTGAGCTGAGTTCGTTGCTGGCTAATCGGGTGTTGGATAACGTGGAGCCGCGGCAGTAGTATTTTTTCTCCAATGAAAAAACCCGACGTTTTGCGTCGGGTTTTGGTTCTTCTATCCGTGGATAGCGAACGGATGAGATGTAAATATTCTCAAATTTCTTTTCCCGCATATCCCACCACGGTCCTTCCTAGCGATGGGCTGCAAACGGCCAAAAGCGGTCACTCCGTTTCTCTACGCTCCGAGTGGACCGCTGCAAGCAGCCTTACCCCCAACATCCTACGCTGGGCCGTGCCATTTGTTTTTTGAAAGAGATTCGCTCTCTCTATTTCATACTGCGCCAATGAACTGGCGGAAACGGGGACAGACCACGATTATGAGACGGGCCGATACAGGTGAACCCAAATCGTGATCTGTCCCCAGTTCCCCCTCAGCTCCCCCCAAGAACTGTGTAAAAACGCATCCATCGCGCTTATATCTGCAACGTTAAATCTGCCATTTTGAATCAGTCACGGGGGCCATGAGTTTCTGAGTTACCCCAATCATCTTGTGGGGAAAGCAATGGAGGCTCTTCAACGTGCTCCCATTCCAGATACCACTCGTATGTTTCGTTGTCAGCCTTGAATTCATGTTTAACAGTCCAGCCCAGTTCCACGAGCTTTTGAGCCCGGAGAGAGCCGTGTGTCTTAGTCATTCTCGGAGCTTTCATAATTGTCATCGCGCGTATGATTGCTGGGGATTTTAACGCAGGAGCTGCCGATTGAGATCGTTCCCACGCTCTGCGTGGGAATGCCTCCACGGACGCTCTGCGTTCGGCTCTTTGGGGGACGCAGAGCGTCCCTAGCTGCATTCCCACGCGGAGCGTGGGAACGATCAAATGGCTAAGAGCAAGGAATCACCAGGTCTGCGTTTTACACCCAGACGTCGTTAACCACTCCAATCAATTGAATAGCCTCCTCTTCCGCAGGCTCGGCGAAGGTGATGTTCAAATTACCGTAACCGGAATGGTCCCCCACCAAGCTCAACTCGAATCGAGCCCCGGATGCGTCGGTTTCGTAGCTCTTCAAGTAAGTCAGGTCCTTGGCTTCATTGAAAATCACGTCCAACGTGCCGTTGTAACCATTTCCCAGTCGGGTAAAGCCCAAGGCGGACAAATCGATCGTGTCTTCACCCACGGTATAGTCAATCAGGCGATCAGTGTGATTTTCGGTGGCGGTGCGGTAGCTGTCGCTCAGTCCGTCGAAGCGGAACACATCGTTGTTACCGCCCCCCACCAATTGGTCCCGGCCCTCTGCGCCAACCAATACATCATCCCCTAGCGCTCCATAAAGGCGATCATCGCCCGCGCCCCCTTCGATGATTTCGCCGCGAGCGTTGCCTTGTAAACGATCGGCTCCTTCGGTACCCATCAACCTGGCCTGCTGAAACACGAGGTTGGTTTCATTCAGCGTTTGGCCCAAGTTACCGTCGAAGACCACTTCGAAGCGTTCCCCATCCGCGTTGGCCTCGAAACTTTTGAGGTAGGTCCGCGTCCCGCTTTCATTGACGCGTATCGCCAGCGTTCCGTCATGTCCATTGCCCAGCCCGAGGAAGCCCAGGGAGGCGAGGTCGAGCGTATCGGTGCTGGGATCGAAGTCGGTGATGCGGTCGCTATGGGCAGCGGTGGCGGTTCGGTAGCTGTCTGTGACTGACTGGTAACGGAACGTATCGGCCCCGGCGTCGCCCGTCAGTAGGTCACGACCTTGCTGGCCATCGAGCAGATCGTCACCGGCCCCGCCAAGGATCGCATCGTCGAACGAGGCGGTACCGAGCAAGAAGTCAGCATCGCGGCCACCGTCCAGGTGGTAATAGCCGTCGTCGGGATTGCCAAAGCTGTGGTCCAGGCGACCGTCGGGGTTCAACTGGACCAAGGCGGCCAGATAGCCGTCCGCGCTCGTGCCTTGGCTTCCACCAATCAATAGCTTGCCGTCGGCCCGCACGATCATGTCGGCGACTGCGAAAGGCGCGCTTTCCGAGCCCCAACTGACCCGACCCTGATCGCCGAAAGCGGTGTCGAGTGAGCCGTCAGCATTGAGTCGGATGACGCTCGTCACGCCGCCCGAGGCGCCTGCCAGCAGGATTTTGCCGTCATCCTGGATGACGAGGGCGTCTGCGTGAACATCCAGGGCCAGGCTGCCGCCGTTCGCAAAGCTGCTATCCAGCGTACCGTCCGGGTTGAGGCGGGTCAGGGTATCTTGCCCCGTGACCAATACCTTCCCGTCTCCCTGCAGCGAAACGTCGAACGTGCTACTGGGGTGAATGCCGACGGTCGCTGGTAGGTGCAGGACCCCAGCCTCTCCAAAAGACGAGACCAAGGTCCCCGTTGCGTCGAAGCGGGCGATATAGATCTCCCCGGACGGATACCCAGCGCTTGCGAAGAAGCTGCCGTCGCGTTGCACGGAGAACGACGCTTGCTGGCCTAGATCTTCATTCCAATAGAAAGGCACTGTCACGGTGCCGCCGTTCCCGAAACTCGTATCGAGGCTGCCGTCGGCCAAGTTACGACTGATGCCCGACACCCAGACGTTGTCTACGTTCACGTAGCGCGCCACCAGATAGCCCCCTTCCGGCTGCACGGCGGCATTGCCGCCGTCCTCGATATCGAGCGACACAGGGAGCAGGGATCTACCGTCGCCACTGAAGGTGCGGTCCAGGCTACCGTTGGCATTGAACCGGACCAGGCTGCCGGTGAAGCCTGAATCCTCTTCGCCTCCCAGCCCCAGGCGACTATAAGCGCCAAGCCAGATAGCACCGTCCGGATCGACCGCGATACCTGCGATTTTGTCCGAGCCCCATAAGGTCGTGGCGGCCATACCTGTTTTTTGCGCGGTTGAAGCGGCGGGCGAAATGCTCTGGCTCATGTCCAAGCCTCCGATAGATTTGGCGCCAAAAACTATAGACACGGCTCAGTCAGGTTGCCATTTACGAGACGAAGGGAGGTGCTTGGACGACCTTCTGCTCTGCTATCGATGCAACCCGTTCCCTTTTCTGTCCCTCAATAGCTTGCCCGCGACGTCTCAAATCTGCCTTGAGTAAGGTGACTGCCATCCCGGCAGTCAAACCGCGCATTGAGTGTTAGCCCAGTGCCAGGGGCTCAAGAGTGGGAAGAACAACTTCATATGCGAGTTACCGATAGGTCTGCGAACATGAAAAAACTAACCCGGCTCCCAACGTTAGCCCTCATTGCACTCGTGTTCTGCGCGGGGCTGTGGGCCGTTTCACAGTGGTGGGAAAAGGCTCTGGCGAAGCCCGTTGGCGCCGCCAGGATCAGCCCCAACGGCTGCTACCGAGTTCAGGAGTTCAAACCTTTTTGGGTACTGCCCGGCCTCTTTCACCCCCAGTCGCCCCCGGATGAACCAGAGCAGCAGCAGTGGTTTGTTCGCTGGGAGATTCCGGCCTTTTTTCGCTTGTACGATAATCGCAACGGCCAGCTTATTGGCGAAAGCGCGATCTACGATCTGGTGAATTATGGGGGACCTGTTTCTTGGGGCTTCGGCAGCCACCCCACCGTTTCCGTCGAAATGATCACAATAGGCACCGACCTACCTGATTGCATAGGTAATCAGCCCGGCTAGCGGGGGCGGAGTGAGTCCCCTTTTCAGTCGATGTTGCTCGGTACGTTTTGGAATAAGGGGAATAAGAGGAATAAGTAGGAATAAGGGGACAGATTTATTTTCCTTAGATTTGCCCCTTCAATAGCGCTCGCAATGGATGCTTGCTCCTGCTTCTCCACCTGCTGAGGGCCAAGCCAGGACCTAACCACCGCACCTCCAAGCTACGTATCCTCGCGCCTTTGCCTACAACTGCACCAGAATCCGCCGGCTTTGCAGCCTTGCCCTCGGGCTCTATCGTTTCCTTATCACTGGCCGAGCCGGTATCGATGACGCTCAGGTACGCTAGGAGCCATCGGGAAAGTCATTGGCTCGTGGAGTGGGAGGATGCCTACCCTATTATCCGTGACGCTAATGTGGCCTAGCTCGGGCAGAGAAGCGCTGCTATCCACTCTCGTACACTGCCAATCTGCGGCCTTAATACCTGTAGTAAAAAGGAGGTTTACATCGCCATGGAAATCCAGGAAATCAAGCAACGCCTGGCCCGCCCCGCCGTGAAGCTCATTGCCGGCGGCTTTCGTCCTGTCGGCACCGATGAAGAAAGCTGGCTGGGCAATGTCTTCCTGTTCCGACCGGATGAAGAGGTGCCCACTAATCAGGCGGGGCAACAGTTGCTCCCCTATGCGCAGTTTTACCTGCCCGCCCTGCCCATCAATAGCCCTCTGCTAGCAGGGGTTCGTGTGCTGACGGTGTTCATTTCAAACCCGTTCCCCGAGCACTTTGAGCCGATGGGGGATAATTGGGTTATCCGCGAGTACGGGCCGGATGATGTGTTGGTGCGCAAGTCTCTGTCGGTGGCAGGCACATTCCTCAAACCCTTCCCACTGACGGCGCAAGCGGTGCCGGAGGACTTTCCACTGTGGGATGGCGGTGGTGTCCCGGAAGACCTTGAGCAAGCAATCCTCACGCTGGAACGCGCGGGCAAGATCCAGAGCTATTACGACTTGGTCACCCATACCTACGAACACAAGATCGGCGGTTACCCCTCGTTCTGCCAGTCGGGTGTTGATCCGGGTGAAGGCTTCGAGTTTGTGTTCCAGATCTCATCGGACTCGAAGATCAATCTGAACGTGGTCGACAGTGGGAGCCTGATGTTCTGGAAGCACAATGAAACTGGGGAGTGGGCGCTTTATTACGATTTTTACTAGCAGTCGGGGGACAGATTTATTTTCAGGAGATAAATCCCTTTTTTGTCATCGCTGATCCTGAAAGGAAATATATGACAACCGAACTGCATACCGGGGCGCACGCGGGCTACCGCACTCTCGACTGGCACGATGGATACGACGTTAACCTGGGTGACCTCATACACCAGCTTCCTCAGCTCGTACGTGGGCGTTATGTTGCGATTGCTGCGTCGGATAGCGGACCCTATAGCCTTAGCGCCGTTGAGATCGCTAGCGGGTGGCAACGTGTAGGTGACTTGGCGATCAGTCCTATCATTATGGATATCGATCAGTTGCCCACGCCGGGCTTTGATGAGTGGTATGTTTTTGAGCGCTTGCCTGATCGGGCGAGGCTCTCCAAATTCAGCAGCGCTATCGCATTTCAACCGTTCGGAGAGAGCCATAAGGTCGACAAGTTCTGGGCACAAATTGAAGATTTACAACCCGTGCATGCTCTGCTTGGCGCCTGTCGCCTCTTACTGATAACTCAAGACACAGCAATATATGAGAGCGTGCTTACGTTCTATTCAACCTAAGGGTTGAGGTGTTATCTTGGGGAAACGGGAACAGACCACGACTATGAAACAGTCCGATTACAGGTGAGCCCAAATCGTGGTCTGTCCCCCGGTTTCTCCGCGGAAAGTGGCGGGTACGAAATTGCATTTCTTCAACCCTAATAAAGATCGACCTATGCAAAACACTTTGAAAACTTTGGCTTGCTTACCGATGCTTTGGGCCACATTAGCCGGTGCTACTTCAGCATGTACCGGTGATGGGTGCATTGACGAAGCATCGGCTTCCTTTATTGCACCCTATGATTTTTTCGAGGCCAAGTGCTCTTCGGTGAATCCTGGTATGCGGGAGCGATACTCTGCGGTGGCCGCCCACTTCCTACAGGATGCAGATGCAGATTTCCTCAAAAAGTTACGGGCTTCGGAAGCCTACGCTCGCGTGTTCGCCAAGATAGAATCGAAGGCAAATTCCTTAAGCGCAGACGAACTTGGCAACGTTTGTGAGGAGTTTTCGAAAGATAACTATGGCCCAACCAATAGGACTGAATGAGGAGACGAATTTATTTTCAGTCCTTTACGCAGCATCATTTTTGAACACTGCCCTCACCGGACGCTTGCACTCAGTAGGCTTACAAGGATGGAGTGTTCTTGCTCCCCAGAATGCGCATCAAGAAAAACCATATCCTCACTAATACCCTGAGCGCTAGAAACACCTAGGACGAACTCCCGTCCCGTAGATACAGCGAGCCTCTGCGCAAAAGGAATCAAGCGGTTGACCTGCTCGATACCATAGTTCTCAATGGGAAGGTTCAACCCAATAAACCAATCGGGTAAGTCATTCTCAGATAGGCTCTCATCGCGTTCGTGTTTCTGGTTCACGAGGAACGCACCCAGCTCAGACCATTCGCAAACGAGACCATCGAACGCAGCCACAAGCTCTGCCTCGATTGCATCGTTGTCGCTGCCATCTACATATAAATAAAGCATCTGTCCTGAGCGTCCGAGGGCTTCAATGCACCTATGATAGCGCTGGTGCACGCCAATTGTGAGCAGATGTCCATCATCGTGCTATAGCTGGGATCGGGTAGATGACTTCGCCGGACGCTTACAGCCCTCTCCCCTTTTCAGTCCGATTGCTACATATCACGAAGGGCTGCAATCGACCCGAGGCGGCTGGTGGGATGATCAAGGCCAGCCGCAAAAGCGGACATCTCAATTAGCGATCAGGTTGGCATCTACAAATCGGTAAGTGAACTCTATTGGGTCGGCAGCCAATCCCTTCTGCTGCATGTGTTTGGAATAGGAATCCCACGCGGCGTCGATTTGGCTGGGAAGCTCATCTGGAAGGTCCATCTGTTCAGCCACTATTTCAAACCACGTTCCTTGGGAGGCATAGGTCTCGCGTAGCTTGGGCTCCAGTTGAGCCAAGGCGTTCAATTGCTCTGGCTCAATCCTGCCGATGGATTTTAAAACGTAGAAATCCAATAGTTTTAGAAATGGTTTGCCTTCGTAGCGACTCATGACTGCATCGTTGCGTAAGGTGTGATTGATGTCTGTAGCTTCGTCTGACAGGCGTACACCTTCAGCGTCACTGGCAAAGATGTGAGGCGTGAATAGTACCCATAATACGGCTAACAACCGGAGAAGCCGCTTCATCGCTTTTTCACCCTGCGTCAAGATCAGCACGTGTCCTGAGAAAAGCCAAGTAGCGGGCGTCTTCCGCGGCGAAAATCTGTGGGCCAGCTCCCATGTATGCGCGCATCAGCTCATCTGCTGCACGGTCATCTTGACCATCATCGAGCAAAACCTGTCCAAGACGCAGGTGCAAAAAAGGATTTCCAATCCCGCCAGGGCAAGTCATTGCGTACTGCAAAGCTTCGCGAGCGGAGGTCGTAAATCCGGATAGGAAGCAAGCGTCAGCGATAGCCGCCAGGATCCAGGTTGCAGCCTCCCAATCATTTTTTGGGGAAGGGATTAATGCCCACGCCTTGTTATATTGGGCTACTGCTTCCTCAAAGCGGCCTGACTCAGCCAGCAGATCTCCGTCACTACTGAATTTCTTAATTTGCGAGTGAAGATCCGGACTCAATTCTCTATTTTCGCTCGTCATTATCCACTCCATAGATTTGGTAAAAATCGGTGGCCTCTATTAAGAAGAAAATCTCTGTTAGTTTCCTGTCTATCAGACAAACCGCATTGGCAGTTTGGGGCTGCTGCGCAGCCCAGCGGGGATAAATCCCCTCGCCACAGGGGTTTTGTGTGTTGGCTGCTTGGCGGGCTGGTATTGAGAACGGGGTGGGCTTTTTTGTGAGTGCTGCGCACTCAAGCGGGAGCAAGCTCCCTCGCCACAAAAGCAGTTTTGTGTGAAGTCAGGGGTGGCGATCCAGTTTTTTGAGGAACACGGTCATTTCTTTTTCGGCTTGTTTGTCGCCGTGGGCTCGGGCGGCTTCAAGGCCTTGTTCCCAGGCTTGGCGGGCTGCGGCGGCGTCGCCTTGGCCTTGGTGGGCCTTGCCTAGGAGTTTCCAGGCGGCTGAGTATTTGGGGTCGAATTCGACGCAGCGTTGGAGGTGTTCGGCTGCTCGGGGGAATTCGCCTAGGTCGAGGTAGCCCTTGCCCAGGCCGAAGCGCAGCAGGGCGTTGTCCACCCCCTTGGCGAGCATTTTTTCCAGGGAGTCGAGCATTTTAAAAACTCCTCATGACTAAGATCGTTCCCACGCTCTGCGTGGGAATGCAGCCCGGGACGCTCTGCGTCCCCTCAAGAGCCGAACGCAGAGCGTCCGTAGAGGCATTCCCACGCAGAGCGTGGGAATGATCCGTGGTGGTCAGAAGAAACTCAACCCCACATGGAACAGCTTCTCGACATCGCGAATGTGCTTTTTGTCCACCAGGAACAGGATCACATGGTCGCCGGTCTGGATAACGGTGTCGTCGTGGGCGATCAGCACTTCTTCGTCGCGGATGATCGCGCCGATGGTGGTGCCTGGAGGCAGGCCGATGTCGCGGATGGCTTTGCCGATCACTTTGCTGGATTTGGCGTCGCCGTGGGCAATGGCTTCGATGGCTTCGGCCGCGCCGCGGCGCAGGGAGTGGACGCTGACGATGTCACCGCGGCGCACGTGGGCCAGCAAGGTGCCGATGGTTGCCAGTTGCGGGCTGATGGCGATGTCGATGTCGCCGCCCTGGATCAGGTCGACGTAGGCCGGGTTGTTGATGATGGTCATGACCTTCTTCGCCCCCAGGCGCTTGGCCAATAGCGACGACATGATGTTGGCTTCGTCGTCGTTGGTCAGGGCCAGGAAGATGTCGGCGTCGGCGATGTTTTCTTCCAGCAGCAGGTCGCGGTCCGAAGCACTGCCCTGCAATACCACGGTGCTGTCGAGGGTGTCGGAGAGGTAGCGGCAGCGCGCCGGGTTCATCTCGATGATCTTGACCTGGTAGCGGCTTTCGATGGCTTCGGCCAGGCGCTCGCCGATCTGCCCGCCGCCAGCGATGACGATGCGCTTGTAGTTCTCGTCCAGGCGGCGCATTTCGCTCATGACCGCGCGAATGTTCGCCTTGGCGGCGATGAAAAACACCTCGTCGTCGGCTTCGATCACCGTGTCGCCCTGGGGCAGGATCGGCCGGTCACGGCGGAAAATCGCGGCAACGCGGGTTTCCACATTCGGCATGTGCTCGCGCAGCTGGCGCAGTTGCTGGCCCACCAGCGGCCCGCCGTAGTAGGCCTTGACCGCCACCAGTTGCGCCTTGCCTTCGGCAAAGTCGATCACCTGCAAGGCGCCGGGGTGCTCGATCAGGCGCTTGATGTAGTTGGTCACCACCTGCTCGGGGCTGATCAGCACATCCACCGGGATCGCTTCGTTGTCGAACAGGTCCGCGCGGGTCAGGTAGGACGCTTCGCGCACCCGGGCGATCTTGGTCGGGGTGTGGAACAACGTGTGGGCGACCTGGCAGGCGACCATGTTGGTTTCATCGCTGTTGGTCACGGCCACGAGCATGTCGGCATCGTCGGCGCCGGCTTGGCGCAGCACCGTCGGCAACGACCCGCGACCTTGCACGGTGCGGATGTCGAGACGGTCGCCGAGGTTGCGCAGGCGTTCGCCGTCGGTGTCGACCACGGTGATGTCGTTGGCCTCGCTGGCCAGATGTTCCGCCAGCGAACCGCCGACTTGTCCTGCGCCGAGGATGATGATTTTCATCCAGTCACTCCTATCGAATCGGTCTTAACCGCGTGCGGCGGCGATCTTGATCAGCTTGGCGTAGTAGAACCCGTCGTGACCGCCTTCCTGGGCCAGCAACTGCCGGCCGTGAGGCTGCTTCAGGCCGGCCTGGCTGGCAATGTCCAGCTCCCGGGCGCCTGGGGTGCGGGCGAGGAAGGCTTCGATCACTTCGGTGTTCTCGGTCGGCAAGGTCGAGCAGGTGGCGTAGAGCAGCATGCCACCCACTTCCAGGGTCGGCCACAGGGCATCGAGCAGTTCGCCCTGCAACACGGCCAGCGCCGCAATGTCGTCCGGCTGGCGGGTAAGCTTGATGTCCGGATGGCGGCGGATCACGCCGGTGGCCGAGCATGGCGCGTCGAGGAGGATGCGCTGGAACGGCTTGCCGTCCCACCAGGTCGCGGTGTCGCGGCCATCGGCGGCGATCAGCTCGGCCTCCAGGCCGAGGCGTTCGAGGTTTTCCTTCACGCGCACCAGGCGCTTGGCTTCCAGATCCACCGCCACCACGCCGGCCAGCTTCGGCTCGGCCTCGAGGATGTGACAGGTCTTGCCACCCGGCGCGCAGCAAGCGTCCAGCACCCTTTGGCCGGGCGCCAGCTCCAGCAGGTCAGCGGCCAGTTGCGCGGCTTCGTCCTGGACGCTGATCCAGCCCTCGGCAAAGCCCGGCAGTGCGCGCACATCGCCCGGGGTTTCCAGGACGATGCCGTCGCGGCTGTACTGGCACGGGATGGCCGGGATGCCCGCCTCACCCAGCAACGCCAGGTAGGCGTCGCGGGTATGGTGGCGACGGTTGACCCGCAGGATCATCGGTGGATGGGCATTGTTGGCCGCACAGATGGCTTCCCATTGCTCGGGCCAGAACGCCTTCAGGGATTTTTGCAGCCAGCGCGGGTGAGCGGTGCGGACCACCGGGTCGTGCTCCAGCTCGGCCAACAGGGTTTCGCTTTCCCGCTGGGCGCGGCGCAACACGGCATTGATCAGGGCCTTGGCCCAGGGCTTTTTCAGCTTGTCGGCGCAGCCCACGGTTTCGCCGATGGCGGCGTGGGCCGGGACGCGGGTGTAGAGCAGTTGATAGAGCCCCACCAGCAGCAGCGCCTCGACGTCGGCATCGGCGGCCTTGAACGGCTTCTGCAACAGCTTCGCCGCGAGGGCCGACAGCCGCGGCTGCCAACGGGCGGTGCCGAACGCCAGGTCCTGGGTGAAACCGCGATCACGGTCTTCGACCTTGTCCAGTTGGGTCGGCAGGGAACTGTTGAGGGAGGCTTTGCCACTGAGTACGGCGGCAAGTGCCTTGGCGGCGGCCAGACGCGGGTTCATGAGGCGTCCGTCGCTTGGCCGAGCACAGTGCCGACGGCAAATTTCTCACGGCGGCTGTTGAACAGGTCGCTGAAATTCAGTGCCTTGCCACCGGGCAGTTGCAAGCGCGTCAGGCACAACGCCTGCTCGCCGCAGGCCACGACCAGGCCATCCTTGCTGGCGCTGAGGATTTCACCCGGTGCGCCCTTCCCTTCGGCGTAACTGGCCGCCAGCACTTTCAGGGCTTCGCCGTTCAAGGTGCTGTGGCAGATCGGCCAAGGATTGAAGGCCCGCACCAGGCGCTCCAGCTCAACGGCTGGGCAGCTCCAGTCGATGCGGGCTTCGTCCTTGTTCAGTTTGTGCGCGTAGGTGGCGAGGCTGTCATCCTGCACTTCGCCTTCCAAGGTGCCAGCGGCCAGGCCGGCAATCGCCTCGACCACGGCCGGCGGGCCAATGAGCGCGAGACGGTCGTGCAGGCTGCCACCGGTGTCTTCGGCGCTGATGGGGGTGCTGACCTTGAGCAGCATTGGCCCGGTGTCCAGGCCGGCTTCCATGCGCATCACGGTCACGCCGCTCTCGGCATCGCCCGCTTCCACGGCGCGCTGGATCGGCGCGGCACCGCGCCAGCGCGGCAGCAGCGAGGCGTGGCTGTTGATGCAACCCAGGCGCGGGATATCCAGCACCACTTGGGGCAGGATCAGGCCGTAGGCGACCACCACCATCAAGTCTGGCTTGAGCGCCGCCAGTTCGGCCTGGGCCTGTGCATCGCGCAGGGTCGGCGGCTGCAACACCTCGATACCGTGCTCCAGGGCCAGTTGCTTGACCGGGCTGGGCATCAGTTTTTGCCCGCGACCGGCCGGCCGGTCCGGTTGGGTGTAGACCGCGACGATTTCGTGGGGGCTGGCCAGCAGGGCCTTGAGGTGTTCGGCGGCAAATTCGGGAGTGCCGGCAAAGACGATGCGCATTGGCTCAGTCATGGGTAGCTCTCAATTACAAAGCAGTCGCAAAAAGAAAAAGGCTTGCCGCGGCAAGCCTTTGAAGGGGGGCATCAAGCATTCTGGCGATGAAGTTTTTCCAGTTTTTTCTTGATGCGGTCACGCTTGAGGGTAGACAGGTAATCCACGAACAACTTGCCGTTGAGGTGGTCACACTCGTGCTGGATGCACACGGCCAGCAAGCCTTCGGCGATCAGTTCATATGGCTGGCCGTCACGGTCCAGGGCCTTGATCTTGACCTTCTGTGGGCGGTCGACGTTTTCGTAGAAGCCCGGCACCGAGAGGCAGCCTTCCTGGTACTGGTCCATCTCGTCGGTCAGGGTTTCGAACTCGGGGTTGATGAACACCCGCGGCTCGCTGCGGTCTTCGGAGAGGTCCATGACGACGATACGCTTGTGCACGTTGACCTGGGTCGCGGCGAGGCCGATGCCTGGCGCTTCATACATTGTTTCAAACATGTCATCGACCAACTGACGCACTTCGTCGTCCACTACGGCCACTGGTTTGGCGATAGTGCGCAGGCGCGGGTCCGGAAATTCGAGAATGTTCAAAATGGCCATAAGCTTGATAAATGCACGTGTGAGGTAAAGTCGGGTGGCTGGCCTGGCGTGTCTTGGGATGCAGGCTACCGTTGTAAAACGTTGCTCTTGTGGAGAATAGCTCCTTAAGCAGCGAGCCACGGGGGCTCTGGCGTTTTACGCGAACGCACATAATAAAGGGATTCACCGCATGAGGAAATCACTACTCGCCCTGCTGCTCCTGGCCTCGGCCGGGATCGCGCACGGGCAAGTGCAACTTCGGGAAGGTTTTCCCCAGCAATACACGGTGGTGACGGGGGACACGCTGTGGGACATTTCCGGCAAGTACCTGCGCGAGCCGTGGAAATGGCCCGAGCTGTGGCAGGCCAACCCGCAGATCGAAAACCCCAACCTGATTTATCCGGGCGACACCCTGTCGCTGGTCTACGTCAACGGCCAGCCGCGCCTGACCCTCAATCGCGGCGCCTCGCGCGGCACCATCAAGCTGTCGCCGCGCATTCGCAGCTCGCCAGTGGCCGACGCCATCCCGAGCATTCCACTGCAAGCCATCAACAGCTTCCTGCTGAGCAACCGCATCGTCGACACGCCTGAGGATTTCAACAAGGCCCCCTACGTCGTCGCCGGCAATGCCGAACGGGTGCTCAGTGGCATGGGGGATCGAGTCTTTGCCCGTGGCTCGTTCGATGCGAACCAGACGGCGTACGGCATCTTTCGCCAGGGCAAGGTCTACACCGACCCCGAGACCAAGGAATTCCTGGGCATCAACGCCGACGACATCGGCGGCGGCGAGGTGGTCGCCACCGAGGGCGATGTCACTACCCTGGCCCTGCAACGCACCACCCAGGAAGTGCGCCTGGGTGATCGTTTGTTCAGCGGCGAAGAGCGCTCGATCAACTCGACGTTCATGCCCAGCGCGCCGAAATCGGACATCCACGGGTTGATCCTGGACGTGCCGCGAGGCGTGACCCAGATCGGCGCGCTGGACGTGGTCACCCTGAACAAGGGCCGGCGCGACGGGCTGGCCGAAGGCAATGTGCTGGCGGTGATGAAGACCGGTGAAACCGTACGCGACCGCATTACGGGCGAGCGGGTGAAGATCCCCGATGAGCGCGCCGGCCTGCTGATGGTTTTCCGCACCTACGACAAGCTCAGCTATGGCCTGGTGCTGTACGCATCGCGCTCGTTGGCGGTGCTCGACAAGGTCCGTAATCCGTAACGGGTCTCACAAGTTACCAACAGAGTTATCCACAGCTTGTTCCCGTTTGTACGGGGCTTATAACGGTCAAGGATGATCGCATGTCATTACCTGAATCTACGCCGGTTTCCCCTGCGGAACTGGAGGCCCGGCTACGCCTTCACCGCTTGCCGGAGCTGGGACCCAAACGTTTCATGACGCTGATGGAGGCCTTCGGCTCGGCCTCCAAGGCCATCAGTGCACCGGCCAGCGCCTGGCGCGCGCTGGGCTTGCCGCTGGCCTGTGCCGAGGCGCGGCGCAACCCGGATGTGCGTGACGGCGCCGCCCATGCATTGGCCTGGCTGGAGCGTGCGGGCCAGCATTTACTGATGTGGGACCAACCCGACTACCCGGCGCTGCTGGCGCAGATCAGCGATGCGCCGCCGCTGCTGTTCGTCGCTGGCGACACCTCGATCCTGGAAAAACCCCAGCTGGCGATGGTCGGCAGTCGGCGGGCATCACGCCCCGGCATGGACACTGCGGCGGCGTTTTCCCGAAGCCTGGCCGGGGCCGGTTTTGTCATCACCAGCGGCCTGGCCCTGGGCATCGATGCGGCGGCCCATCAGGCGGCGCTGGATGTTGGCGGGCGCACCGTCGGCGTGTTGGGCACCGGTCTGGAAAATTTTTATCCACAGCGCAATCGTCGGCTGGCGGACGCGATGATTGCCCAGGGCAGCGCGGTGTTGTCGGAGTTCCCGTTGGACGCACCGCCCCACGCCAGCAACTTTCCGCGGCGCAACCGGATCATCAGCGGCTTGTCCCTGGGCGTGCTGGTGGTAGAGGCCAGTGTCGCCAGCGGCTCACTGATCACCGCGCGACTGGCGGCGGAACAGGGTCGCGAGGTGTACGCCATTCCTGGATCGATCCATCACCCCGGGGCCCGAGGCTGCCATCAACTGATCCGCGACGGTGCGGCGCTGGTGGAAACCGTCGAGCATATCCTCGAAGCGCTGCGCGGTTGGCAGCGGTTGCCGCCGGCCTCGGAGCCCGTGCCCGTGACCCATCCGCTGCTGCGCCTGCTGCATGCCGCGCCGCTGAGCAGTGAGGCGCTGGCCGACGCCAGTGGCTGGGGCTTGCCCAAAGTGCTGGCGGCGTTGACCGAACTGGAGATGGAAGGACGCGCCACCTGCGACAACGGACGCTGGTTTGCACGCTAGGTTTTATGGGGAAGATCGGTAAACTGCCCACAGCCTTATTTGCGTTGCGGGAGAATCTTTCATGGTCAACAGTTGGCGTGTGCAACAAGCCGCGCGAGAAATTCGTGCCGGGGCGGTGATTGCCTATCCAACCGAAGCGGTCTGGGGCCTGGGTTGTGACCCATGGAACGAGGAGGCGGTGGAACGCCTGCTGGCGATCAAGTCGCGGCTGCCCGACAAAGGCCTGATCCTGGTGGCTGACAACATCCACCAGTTCGACTTCCTGTTCGAAGACTTCCCCGATACCTGGATGGACCGCATGGCCAGCACCTGGCCGGGGCCCAATACCTGGCTGGTGCCGCACCAGAACCTGCTGCCGGAATGGATCACCGGGGTGCACGACACCGTCGCCCTGCGGGTCAGCGATCATCCCACCGTGCGCGACTTGTGCTCGCTGGTCGGGCCGCTGGTGTCCACCTCGGCCAACCCCCAAGGACGCCCGGCGGCGCGCACGCGGATTCGCGTCGAGCAGTATTTCCGCGGGCAGATCGACCTGGTGCTGGGCGGCAACCTGGGCGGGCGCAAGAACCCCAGCGTGATTCGCGACCTGGCTACTGGCAAGGTCGTGCGCCCGGACTGATACCGCGTCATCGTTCATCGCGGGCAAGCCTTGCTCCCACAGAGTAAAACCTGTGGGAGTGAGGCCTACTTTCACAGAACATAGCCTGTGGGAGATCTACCTCCACAGAGCATGGCCTGTGGGAACATGGCCTACTTCCACAGAACATACCCTGTGGGAGCATGGCTTGCCCGCGATGAGGCCATCACAAACACCCTGTAATTCAAGGCAGGAGAACGGTCGACCCCGTCGTGCGCCGCGCCGATAACTCGGTATGAGCCTTGGCCGCTTCCGCCAGTGGATAACGCTGGTTGATATCCACTTTGATCTTGCCGCTGCTGATCATCCCGAACAGCTCGTCGGCCATGCGCTGCAGGTTTTCGGCGTTGTTGGCGTAAGTCGCCAGGGTCGGGCGGGTGACGTAGAGCGAGCCCTTGGCCGCGAGGATCCCCAGGTTCACACCGTCCACCGCACCTGAAGCATTGCCGAAGCTCACCACCAGGCCACGGGGGGCGACGCTGTCCAGGGAGGTCAACCAAGTGTCCTTGCCAACTCCGTCGTACACCACGGGCACCTTCTTGCCGTCAGTCAATTCCAGCACCCGCTGTGCGACGTTTTCCTTGCTGTAGTCGATGGTTGCCCACGCGCCGTGGGCTTTGGCGATGGCGGCCTTTTCCGGCGAGCTGACGGTGCCGATCAGCTTCACGCCCAAGGCCTTGGCCCACTGGCAGGCCAGGGAGCCCACACCACCAGCAGCGGCGTGGAACAGGATGGTCTCGCCGCCCTTGAGTTCATAGGTCTGGCGCAGCAGATATTGCACGGTCAGGCCCTTGAGCATCACACCGGCCGCCTGTTCGAAACTGATGGATTCGGGCAGATGAACCAGGTTGGCCTCGGGCAACACATGCACATCGCTGTAGGCCCCCAGCGGACCGCTGCCGTACGCCACTCGGTCGCCGACCTTGAACCGCTTGACGTCCGAGCCGATCGCCTCGACCACGCCCGCGCCCTCGGCACCCAGGCCCGATGGCAATGCCGGTGGCGGATAAAGACCGCTGCGGTAGTAGGTGTCGATGAAATTCAGGCCGATCGCCTTATTGCTGACGCGCACCTGCTGCGGGCCGGGCTCGGCAGGCGAGTAATCGACGTACTCGAGCACTTCGGGACCGCCGTGGGAACTGAACTGGATACGTTTGGCCATCTTCACTTTCTCCTTGTCGCAGGACTTTTACCAAGCCTGCTATCGGACTCCTAAGCTTGACCGTCGTCAACTGTGGTGTGGGCAAGTGCGGTGGTATCCTGTGCGCCCATTTGCCACCGGCCCGCCATACGCCGCGTAGCGTAGCCCTGATCAAGGTGATGTCATGTCCACTCGCACCGAGGCCGTGAAAGCCTACCTGCTCGACCTGCAAGACCGTATCTGCACCGCCCTGGAAACCGAAGACGGCGGCACTCGCTTCGTCGAAGATGCCTGGACCCGGCCGGCCGGTGGTGGCGGTCGCACGCGGGTGATCGAGAACGGCACGGTGATCGAAAAGGGCGGCGTCAACTTTTCCCACGTCTTCGGCAGCGGCCTGCCACCCTCAGCCAGCGCCCATCGGCCAGAACTGGCCGGGCGCGGCTTCGAAGCCTTGGGTGTGTCGCTGGTGATCCACCCGCACAACCCGCACGTGCCAACCTCCCACGCCAACGTGCGCTTCTTCATCGCCGAAAAGGAAGGCGAAGAACCCGTCTGGTGGTTTGGTGGCGGCTTCGACCTGACGCCTTACTACGGCGTCGAGGAAGACTGCGTCCATTGGCACCGTGTCGCCGAGCAGGCCTGCGCGCCATTCGGCCCCGAGGTGTACCCGCGCTACAAAGCCTGGTGCGACAGCTATTTCCACCTCAAGCATCGCAACGAGCCCCGAGGCATCGGCGGCCTGTTTTTCGACGACCTGAACGCGTGGGATTTCGACACCTGCTTCGCCTTCATCCGCGCCATCGGCGACGCCTACATCGATGCCTACCTGCCGATCGTGCGCCGCCGCAAGCACGACGCGTTCACCGCCAAACAGCGGGAATTCCAGGAATACCGTCGTGGGCGCTACGTGGAATTCAACCTGGTCTACGACCGCGGCACCCTGTTCGGGCTGCAATCGGGTGGACGTACCGAATCGATCCTGATGTCCCTGCCACCGCAAGTGCGCTGGGGCTACGACTGGAAAGCCGAACCGGGCAGCGAAGAAGCGCGGCTGACCGAGTACTTCCTGCAGGATCGCGATTGGCTGGCGACGGCCTGAACGAGGATTATCCATGGACCGCTACGTTGTAATGGGTAACCCGATCGGCCACAGCAAGTCGCCGTTGATCCATCGCCTGTTTGCCGAGCAGACCGGGCAAACCCTGGACTACAGCACGTTGCTGGCGCCCTTGGAGGATTTCGCCGGTTGCGCCCGAGAATTTTTCCGCGAGGGGCGTGGGGCAAACGTCACGGTGCCGTTCAAGGAAGACGCCTTCCGCCTGGCCGACAGCCTGACCGAGCGGGCCCAGCGGGCCGGGGCGGTCAATACGTTGAGCAAACTGGCCGACGGTCGCCTGCTGGGTGACAACACCGACGGCGCCGGGCTGGTCAGGGACCTGACCGTCAACGCCGGCTTCAGCCTCAAGGGCAAGCGCATCCTGTTGCTCGGGGCCGGCGGCGCGGTGCGCGGTGCCCTGGAACCGTTGCTGGCCGAAGCGCCGGCCTCGGTGATCATCGCCAATCGCACGGTGGAAAAGGCCGAATTGCTGGCCGAGTTGTTCGCCGACCTGGGCCCGGTTTCCGCCAGCGGGTTCGACTGGCTGCAAGAACCGGTGGACCTGGTCATCAACGCCACCTCCGCGAGCCTGTCGGGGGATGTACCGCCGATTGCCGCCAGCTTGATCGAGCCCGGCAAGACGGTTTGCTACGACATGATGTATGGCAAGGAACCGACCTCGTTCTGCCGTTGGGCCAAGGAACACGGTGCGGCGGTGGCGATGGATGGCCTGGGCATGCTCGCCGAACAGGCAGGTGAAGCGTTCTACCTGTGGCGCGGGGTACGCCCGGACACCGCGCCAGTACTTGCCGAGCTGCGCCGCCAACTGGCGCTTTAAGCTCCTGTGGGAGCAAAGCTTGCTCGCGAAGCAGGCGCCTCGGTTTCCAAAAGACCGCGTCGCATTCATCGCGAGCAAGCTTTGCTCCCACAAGTCCTCTTGCACCAAATTTTGTGTGCCTGAACCTTTTCAGTCTTCGAAATGAATCGGGCACTTCTGCGCCCCCTCCAGCTTCAACAACTCCTCCACCACCTGGGGCCGGGCCATGCGCAAGGTCAGGCTACGGCCCTGGCTGCGCAGGCGCCGGGCTTCCTGGTGGAGCATTTCCACCCCGGAATAATCGATGAAGTTGATCTGCTGGGCATCGATTACCACCCGCTGCGCCTGCAACCGTTGCAGGCGCGCTTGCAGGTAATGGCTGGCGCCGAAAAAGATCGAGCCGCCGACCCGCAGGATCTCCGCCTCCCCTTCGCGAAAATGCTGCACCCGCGGCTGTGAAGTGCGCTTGAGGTAAAAGAACAGCGAGGCCAGTACGCCGGCGTAGATGGCGGTTTGCAGCTCCAGCAGCAACGTGGCCAGGCAGGTCAGGCTCATCACCACAAATTCGGCGCGGCTCACGCGGTACAACGCCCGGATACCGCGGTGGTCCACCAGTCCCCAGGCGATCAACAAAATGCTGCCGGCCATGGCCGGAATCGGAATGTGCGCAATCAGGTTCGCCCCGGCGACCGCAAACAACGCCACCCACAAGGCCGAGAACACCCCGGCCAGGGGCGAGCAGGCCCCGGCGTCATAGCTGAGGCCGGAACGGGTAAAGGAACCGGCCGACAATGATCCGGAGAAAAATCCGCCAACGATGTTGGAAAGCCCCTGCGCCCTCACCTCCTGGTTCGCATCGAGCAATTGCCCGGAACGTACCGCCAGCGAGCGGGCGATGGACAGGCTGGTGACCAGCCCGAGCATGCCCACCGCAACCGCCCCGGGCAGCAGGCGCAGGATCAGCTCCAGGTCCAACGGCAACAGCGTGAGCGGCGGCAGGCGCCCGGCAAAGGCACTGACCAGCGCCACATGCGCGAACATCGCCGGCCACAACCAGACCACCAGGCTGCTGATGACTAAAGTTATCAACAGGCTCGGCCAACGCGGCAGCAGGCGCTTGAGCACCACGCCCAGGACCAGGGTCCCCAAGCCCAGCAGCAGCGATGGCTTATCCACAGCCCCGATGTGGTCGACCAGCATCAGCAGCCCCCTCAACGCCGTGGCTTCGTTCGGCAGGTCGAGGCCCAGCAGGTTCGGCAACTGCCCCAGGGCAATCACCACCGCCGCGCCCAGGGTGAAACCCAGCACCACCGAATGCGAGACGAAATTCACCAGCGCACCGAAACGCAGCAGTCCCAGCAACCATTGAAAAATGCCCGCCAACACCGTCAGTAGCAGGATCAAGGTGATGTAGTCCTGGCTGGCGGGGACGGCCAGCGGACTGACGGTGGCGTACAAGACGATGGAAATCGCCGCCGTGGGGCCGCAGATCAGGTGCCACGACGAACCCCACAGGCAGGCGATGAGCACCGGCACGATCGCCGCATACAAGCCGTACTCCGGTGGCAAACCGGCAATCAGGGCGTAGGCAATGGACTGCGGCAACGCGAGAATCGCGCCGCTCAGGCCGACGATCAGGTCACGGCCGACACTGGCGCGGGTCTGCCGGGGCAGCCAGCTCAGGAAAGGAAAGAGTGAACGGCGCGTGGGGATTGCCATGGGGCCTCAAGGATGGGGTTTGCAAGCAAGGGTATCAGGACAAGGCACTGTTCTCCCTGTGGCGAGGGAATTTATGTGGGAGCAAAGCTTGCTCGCGAAACAGGCACCTCGGTCTCTGAAAGACCGAGTTGTCTTCATCGCGGGCAAGCCTTGCTCCCACAATAGTCCCCTTGCGACAGTGCTCCGCCGTCAGAGCTTGGCCTTCACCGCCGCCAGTGCATCCTTGCCATCCATCGTCTTCACACCGTCCAGCCATTTATCCAGGACCGCCGGGTTGGCCTTGATCCAGGCCTTGGCCGCATCGGCGTTGCTGACCTTGTTGTTCACCACCTCGGCCATGATGCTGTTTTCCATGTCCTGGGTGAAGCTCAGGTTGGTCAGCAGCTTGCCCACGTTCGGGCAGGCCTGTGCATAACCTTTGCGGGTCAGGGTGTAGACACTGCCCGTGTCGCCGAAGTATTTCTCGCCGCCCTTGAGGTAGTGCATTTTCAGTTGCACGTTCATCGGGTGCGGGGTCCAGCCGAGGAAGGTCACGAATTTCTGTTTCTTCACCGCCCGGGAGACTTCCGCCAGCATCGCCTGCTCGCTGGACTCCACCAGTTTCCACTCGCCCATGCCGAAGTCATTGGTCTTGATGATTTCTTTCAGGGAGAGGTTGGCCGGGGCGCCGGAGCCGATGCCGTAGATCTTCTTGTCGAACTTGTCGGCGAATTTGTTCAGGTCGGCAAAGTTATGCACACCGGCATCCCAGACGTAGTCCGGGACCGCCAGGGTGAATTCGGTGCCGTCCAGGTTCTTGGCCAGTTGCGTGACGTCGCCATTGGCCACGAACTTGTCATAAAAGCCCTGCTGTGCCGGCATCCAGTTACCCAAAAACACATCCACCTGGCCATCCTTGAGGCCACCGAAGGTAATCGGCACCGCGAGGGTATCGACCTTGGCCTTGTAGCCCATCCCGTCCAGCAGGAAGCCGGTGATGGCATTGGTGGCGGCAATATCGCTCCAGCCCGGGTCGGCCATCTTCACCGTTTCGCAGCTTTGCTCGGCCCAGGCCGAAACACTGCTCAACGCCAACAGCCCAGCGGTCAGTACTGTGGATAACTTTTGCATGGCTTGCCCCTTACGTTATTGGTTTTGGCAGGGTTGTGGATAACGGGCCTTGCGCTCCAGATCGTCGAGGTCGATGTGGTTACGCATGTACTGCTGGCTGGCGTCCACCAGCGGCTGGTGATCCCAGCTCTTGAGTTTGCCCAGGGTCAGCGCCTGGGCGACGAAACGGCGGCGACGCTGGCTGGCGAGCACCTGTTGATGAATAGCCGGGATGTCCCACTTGACACGCGTCTCGGCGAGAAAATCGGCGAACAGGGCTTGATGCTCAGGGGATTGGCTGAGATTTTCCAGTTCCTTGGGATCGTTGCGTAGGTCGAACAGCAGGCACGGGTCATCTTCGCTGTAGATGAATTTCCACGGGCCACGACGGATCATCATCAACGGGCTGATGGTGCCTTCGGCCATGTATTCACCGAAGACTTCGTCATGCCCGCCCTGCCCTTGCAGATGCGGCACCAGCGAACGGCCATCCAGCGGCAAGCCCGGTTCCAGCGTGCCGCCGGCCAGCTCCACCAGGGTTGGCAGCAAATCGGCGGTGGACACGGCCGCGCTCACCCGGCCGCTGGCGAACTGCCCCGGCGCACTGATCAGCAACGGTACGCGGGCAGCCATTTCGAACCAGTGCATTTTGTACCAGAGGCCCTTTTCGCCGAGCATGTCCCCGTGATCGCCGGAGAACACGATGATCGTGTCGTCCAGTAGACCAGTGTCTTCCAGGGTCTGCAGCAGCTTGCCGACATTGCTGTCAATGTAGCTGCACGCGCCGAAATAGGCGCGGCGGGCATCCCGAATCTTATCCACAGGCAGTGGCTTGTCCCACAGGTCATAGACCTTCAGCAGCCGCTGGGAATGTGGGTCGAGCGCCTTTTGCGCCGGGGTCTGCGGCAAAGGAATGTCGTTGTCGTCATACAAATCCCAGAACGCCTTGGGAATCGTGTACGGATCGTGTGGGTGCGTCATCGATACGGTGAGGCAAAACGGCTGGTCGCCGTCCTCGCGGATATGGTCGAACAGGTACTGCTGTGCCTTGAACACCACTTCTTCATCGAAATCCAGCTGGTTGGTGCGCACGCACGGCCCGGCCTGCAACACCGACGACATGTTGTGGTACCAGCTCGGCCGCACGTCCGGCTCGTCCCAGTTCACCGACCAGCCGTAGTCGGCCGGGTAAATGTCGCTGGTCAGGCGTTCTTCGTAGCCGTGCAGTTGGTCCGGCCCACAAAAATGCATCTTGCCGGACAGCGCCGTGCGGTAGCCGAGGCGGCGCAAGTAGTGGGCGTAAGTCGGCACGTCCGCAGGGAAATCCGCCGCGTTGTCGTAGGCGCCGATCTTGCTCGGCAACTGGCCGCTCACCAGGGTAAAACGCGACGGTGCGCACAGCGGGCTGTTGCAATAGGCGGCATCGAACACCACGCCCTCGGCGGCCAGGCGCGACAGGTTCGGCAACTTGATCGGCGAAGGACCGTAGATCGGCAACATTGGCGCGGCCATTTGATCGGCCATGATGAAAAGAATGTTCTTGCGCTTCATGTATTCGCGGCATTCCATAGTAGGCAGTTATGCGACATTGCTGCGATTGAGCATGTAGCCCCCGGGTTTTGGGGTAAAGCCCATGCAGGATAATGACTAGGATAAGCACAGCTTATGTATGATGCCCTGGGTAACCTGTCCCTGGAACTGTTCCGCGCCTTTGAAGCCGCGGCGCGCCAACAAAGCTTTACCGCGGCGGCGATTGAGCTGGGCACCACGCAACCGGCCATCAGCCAGCAGATCAAGCGCCTGGAAGAGCAACTGGGTACGCGGTTGTTCGACCGCATCTACCGCGGCATCGAACTGACCGAGGCCGGGACGATCCTGTTCGAACAAGTACAGGCCGGCTTGCAAAGCATCGATGCAGGGCTGAGCGCGATCACCGCCCAACACCAGCACGAGGTGTTGCAGGTGGCCACGGACTTCGCCTTTGCCGCCTACTGGCTGATGCCGCGCCTGCATCGCTTTCACGCCGCCAACCCGCAGGTGGACGTCAGCCTGGTGACCAGCGAACGCAACCACAACATGCTGCGCACCGATATCGACGTTGCCGTATTGTTCGGCGACGGTCGCTTCAAACAAGGCGAAAGTCGCTGGCTGTTCAGCGAAGAAGTTTTTCCGGTGTGCAGCCCGCTGCTGCTCAAGGATCGTCCCCTGCCCTTGTCCGCCCAGGCCTTGGCAGAGTTTCCCTTGCTGCACCTGCGTGCGGGCAACAGCAACAGCTGGTTCGAATGGAGCGGCGTATTCCGCGAGCTGGGCATCACGTCACCACCGGCCCCAGGGCAGTTGCGCTTCGACAACTACACGCTACTCATCCAGGCCGCAATTGGCGGCCAGGGCGTCGCCATCGGCTGGCGGCACCTTGTGGATAACTTATTGGCTCAGGGGCTGCTGTGTCGTCCGATCGCTGAAACTGTGCTCTCGCGGCTGGGGTATTACGTGGTCTTGCCCCAGCGTAAACGCCGCGGTGTGTTGATCAGGCAATTCGTCGATTGGCTGATGGAAGAACAGGTCAACAGTGCCGAATCGCTCACGGGGCTACCGTTGCCTTCCATTGCTGTTTGAAAAGATCGTCCGAACGCGGCCCGAGCCTTCGGCAGCTCCTACATGGCGGTGACAAAACTGACGTGCTCGCCCACGTGCAGGTTCAGGCGCAGCTCATCGGCGATGCCGACCGCGACCCGGTTGAGTCGCTCCAGGGATTCGGCCATGCCGGGTTCGAGGCTGGTGCTGACCTGGCTGAAATGTTCGATGCCCAGGCCAGGTGCGGCATAGGGTGCGTTGATCAAGGTCCACTGCAAGGTGCTGTTCTTCAGGGCATCGAGCACTTCTTCGGCGGCATGGCGCTGCAAATCGTCGTCCGTCGGCTCCTCGTCGAGCATCGCAAAGTCGCCCACCAGGAACAGCCGGGGAATATTCACCGCCTGCATGCCGGCGATCAGTGCATCCACGGCCAATACTTGCTCCACCGGGCCGGGAATCAATGTGCGCTCCACTTGTTCGCTGTTCATCGGCAGCCCCGGCGCGTTCAGCAGACACACCACGGCGCTGGCACCGGCAACACTTTGCTTGACCCGCTCGGGATCGAACAGATCACCGGTCTTGGTCCGCAGGCCCGGGCGGGGAGCCAGGGCAGTAAGATCGTCGAGAATGGCGATGACTTCGTGCTGGCGCCGCAGCATTTCAGCCATCAACGCACTGCCGAGGCTGCTCATGGCACCATAGAGCACCACTTTGATGACCGGGGTTTCGGCGTTTTTCATGGCTGCGTTCCTCTTTATCCCGCGTGTAAAGGCTCTGACCCGCGGCAAACGGCGAGGGTTCGGCCTCTTTTCAAGGAGTGACAGATGCAGCGGATCAAGGGCTACCACGCCCACGTGTATTTCGACGCCCACACCCTCGACCAGGCGCGGGCCCTGTGCGAGGAAGCGGCGCAATTGTTTCCACTGAAAATGGGCCGCGTCCATCAACGCCCGGTCGGCCCGCATCCGGACTGGAGCTGTCAGCTGGCGTTCGACCCGCAGTACATCGGCGTGGTCTTGCCATGGCTGGCGCTCAATCGCAAAGGCCTGGTGATTTTCCTGCACCCGGAGACCGGCGATGACCTGATCGACCATACCGAGCATGCGATCTGGATGGGGGCGGTGCGGCCGTTGGATCTTTCGGCGTTTTGATTGACCGGTGGCGCACCGATTTTCTGTGGGAGCAAAGCTTGCTCGCGATGAAGTTGACACACTCCCACTTGAGAGCCGCGGCGCCTTTATCGCGAGCAAGCTTTGCTCCCACAGGTGAGCTTTGCCCCACAGATAAATTTTGCTCCCACAGATAAGCTTTGCCCCACAGAAAAAACTCCATTGTCTGCAACGAAAGCTTGCTGAAAGCTAGCGCGATTAGGATCACCCCCACTACCGGCAAAAGACCGGTCGGCCAAAGCGAGTTTTCATGACTCGTTCGGCCCTTTTAACAACAACAATGGTGATTCTGATGTCCGCTGCTACCCGTCCCGCTGCACCCACTCCATCCGTCCGTCCCGAGCCTTGCATCCTGCGCTGACCTGTCCGGTTCGCCTTTGCCCGCCGCGCCACGCCTGGAGTATTTCCTATGCTGACTTTCCTTGGCTTTGCCATGGTCATCACGTTCATGTTCCTGATCATGACCAAGCGCCTGTCCGCGCTGATCGCCTTGATCATCATCCCGATCCTGTTCGCCCTGTTCGGTGGCTTTGCGCCGAAAATCGGCCCGATGATGCTCGAAGGCATCACCAAGCTCGCCCCGACCGGGGTGATGCTGATGTTCGCGATTCTGTATTTTGCCCTGATGATCGACTCCGGCCTGTTCGACCCGGCCGTGCGCAAGATCCTCAAGCTGGTCAAGGGCGACCCGTTGAAAGTTTCGGTCGGTACCGCCGTTCTGGCGCTCGTCGTTTCCCTTGATGGTGACGGCGCGACCACTTACATGATCTGCGTGGCCGCGATGCTGCCGCTCTACAGCCGCATCGGCATGAGCCCACGCATCATGGCTGGCCTGATCATCCTCGCTGGCGGCGTGATGAACATGACCCCGTGGGGCGGCCCGACGGCCCGTGCCGCCAGTGCCCTGCACGTGGACCCGTCCGACATCTTCGTGCCGATGATTCCGGCAATGGCCGCCGGTGTGGTGGCGATCCTGCTGATTGCCTACATGTACGGCAAGCGTGAGCGCGCACGCCTGGGTGAATTGCATCTGGTCGGCGATGAAATCGACCACAGCGAAATCAGCGTTTCCCAGTTCCCGGACGCCCGTCGTCCGAAGCTGATCTGGTTCAACGGCGCGTTGACCCTGGGCCTGATGGGCACCCTGATCGCCGGCCTGTTGCCACTGCCGGTGCTGTTCATGGTGGCCTTCAGTATCGCGATGATCGTCAACTACCCTTGCCTGCAACAGCAAAAAGACCGCGTTGCGGCCCACGCTGGCAGCGTGTTGGCGGTGGTCGGGCTGATTTTCGCGGCCGGTATCTTTACCGGTATCCTGTCCGGCACCGGCATGGTCGACGCCATGTCCAAGAGCTTGCTGGCAGTGATCCCGGACTTCCTCGGCCCGTACCTGGCAGTGATTACCGCGCTGGTGAGCATGCCGTTCACGTTCTTCATGTCGAACGATGCATTTTATTACGGGGTGTTACCGGTTCTCGCCGAGGCAGCCAGCCATTACGGCATCACCGCCGTTGAAATGGCCCGTGCCTCCATCGTCGGCCAGCCCGTCCACCTGTTAAGCCCGCTGGTTCCGTCGACCTACCTGCTGGTAGCCTTGGCCGGAATCGAGTTCGGCGACCACCAGCGCTTCACCCTGAAGTGGGCAGTACTGGTTTGCCTGTGCATAATGTTCGCCGCCTTGCTGATGGGGATTTTTCCGCTGTTCAGCACTCTATAAAAGCAATGCCCGCTGCGCCGCCATCAGCGGCGCGGCCTAACACTCGCTCAAAGGAACTCACATGGAATGGCTGACCAACCCGGAAATCTGGGTTGCCTTCTTTACCCTGACCGCCCTGGAAATTGTCCTGGGCATCGATAACATCATCATGATTTCGATCCTGGTCAGCCGCATGCCCAAGCACATGCAGGCGCGCACCCGGATCTTCGGCCTGGCGCTGGCCATGGTCACGCGGATCCTGTTGCTGCTGTCCATCACCTGGGTGATGCGCCTGACCGCCGATTTGTTCGAAGTGTTCGGCCAGGGCATCTCCGGTCGTGACCTGATCCTGTTCTTCGGTGGCCTGTTCCTGCTGTGGAAAAGCTCCCAGGAGATGTACCACGCACTGGAAGGCGAAGATGAAAGCAGCGACGAACCTTCGGGCAAGGGCGGCAACTTCATCTACACCATCATCCAGATCGCGATCATCGACATCGTGTTCTCCCTGGACTCGGTCATTACCGCCGTCGGCATGGTCTCCCATGTACCGGTCATGGTCGCGGCAATCATCGTCGCCGTGCTGGTGATGATGCTGGCTTCGGCCACCATCAGCGAGTTCATCGACAAGCACCCGTCGCTGAAGATGCTGGCGCTGTCGTTCCTGCTGGTGGTCGGTACCGTGCTGATCGCCGAGTCGTTCGACGTGCACGTGCCAAAAGGCTACGTCTACTTCGCCATGGCGTTCTCCCTGGCGGTGGAAGCCATCAACATCAAGATGCGCACTGCGATTGCACGCAAGCGCAAGCAGCAGGACCCGGTGAAACTGCGCAAGGATATGCCGGGTCAGTAACGGTACAGGGCAATGAATGAAGGGGCTCTTGGAGCCCCTTTTTCATGCCCGCGAAAAAGTGGCCGGATGCAAAACCTGTGGGAGCGAGCTTGCTCGCGATGGGGCCATGACATCCAACATTATCTTTGACTGTCAGGCCGCTATCGCGAGCAAGCTCGCTCCCACAGGGGGTTTGGTGGTTTTCGAGGGATGTATTTTTATGACGGATTTGTTTCAAACGATTCTTTAGCTGTGCAATGCTGGCGCCCGAACCGTTCGCCAACTACAGCTTAAGTACAAGAAAGAAGAATGTGGCATCGCCAATTTGTCCTTTTGGGACGCTAACAGGGGGCTCCTCATGCTGACCCTGCTGAATTTGCTCTCCGCCGTCGCCCTGCTGATCTGGGGCACGCACATCGTGCGTACCGGCATCTTGCGGGTCTATGGCTCGAACCTGCGCCATGTCATCGGCCAGAACATGTCCCGGCGCTGGCTGGCGTTTGTCGCCGGCATCATGGTCACGGCCATGGTCCAGAGCAGCAACGCCACGGCCATGCTCGTCACCTCGTTCGTCGGCCAGGGCCTGATGGCGCTGACCCCGGCCCTGGCGACCATGCTCGGCGCCGATGTCGGCACCGCGCTGATGGCACGGGTGCTGACCCTCGATCTGTCGTGGCTGTCGCCGCTGCTGATTTTCCTCGGGGTGATTTTTTTCCTGTCGCGCAAACAGACCCGCGCCGGGCAAATGGGTCGGGTCGGCATCGGCCTGGGGCTGATCATCCTGGCCCTGCAATTGATCGTCGAAGCCGCGGCGCCCATCACCCATGCCCAGGGCGTGAAAGTGATCTTCGCCTCGCTGACCGGCGACATCCTGCTCGATGCCTTGGTCGGCGCGCTGTTCGCGATGATCTCCTATTCCAGCCTGGCCGCCGTGCTGTTGACCGCAACACTGGCCGGCGCGGCGGTGATCAGCCTGCCGGTGGCCATCGGCCTGGTGATCGGCGCCAACATTGGCAGCGGCGTACTGGCGTTCCTCAGCACCAGCATGCAGAACACCGCCGGACGCCAGGTGGCGCTGGGCAGCCTGCTGTACAAGCTGATCGGGCTGTTGTTGATCATTCCAGTGCTCGACCCGCTGGTGGGCTGGCTGGACAGCCTGGATTTCAGCCCGCAGGAAACGGTGATTGGTTTCCATCTGCTCTACAACACCGTGCGTTGCCTGGTGCTGCTGCCCAGCGTCGGCCCCATGGCGCGGCTCTGTGCCTGGTTGCTACCGGAACGTCCGGACACCAACGGCACGGCCAAGCCGCGACATCTGGACCCTACCGCCCTCGTCACCCCGAGCCTGGCGCTGGCGAACGCGGCCCGGGAAACCTTGCGCATCGGCGATCTGATCGAAAGCATGCTCGAAGCC
The DNA here is from genome assembly GCF_054681425.1 of Pseudomonas sp. H1_F01. NCBI lineage: Bacteria > Pseudomonadati > Pseudomonadota > Gammaproteobacteria > Pseudomonadales > Pseudomonadaceae > Pseudomonas > Pseudomonas sp. H1_F01. Next base: position 110,042 of record NZ_CP162823.1, read on the forward strand.
ATGCTGGACGTGCTGCGGGGTACGCAGACGGCGGTGACCCAGGAAGTGCGTCGCATGAATGACGACGTCGAAGCGTTGTGCAGCGCAATCAAGTTGTACATGGCACAAATGCCCCGCGAGGACCTCAGTGAGCAGGACAGCCGCCGCTGGGCGGAAATCATCGAGCTGGCGATCAACCTCAAGCTGGCCAGCGACCTGATCGAGCGCATGTTGCGCAAGGTCCAGCAGCAGAAGACCTCGCAACGTCGGTCGTTTTCCGAGGTAGGCCTGGAGGAGTTGGCGGGCCTGCACAGCCACTTGATCGCCAACCTGCGACTGGGGCTGTCGGTATTCCTCAGTGCCGACCGGGAAAGCGCCCGGCAGTTGCTGCGTGAGAAACGTCGCTTTCGGGCGCAGGAACGGCGCATGGCCCATGCCCATGTCAGCCGCCTGCAGCGCAAGGTCGTGCAAAGCCTGGAGACCAGTTCCCTGCACCTGGAGCTGATCGCCGACATGAGGCGCCTCAATTCGCTGTTTTGCGGCAGTGCCTATGTGGTCCTGGAGACCGCCGAGATCGGTGCGTTGGCGGCAGATGAAATTTCCGACATTACCCATTCGCCGTGAACGACTGGCGCGTTGGTCAGTCAGTAACAATGTCTGTCAGTACAAAGGCTCGGGCCTGAAACCGTTCGCTGGCCCGCCTGCTCCCGTTGTCATGAACACCGCATAGATTCGATAGGGGGAGCGAGCCGACTCCGGGCGACGATCCGCCGATGACGGCCTGCCCGGCACCATGGACCTCCACTCAGCCGCCAGGAAGCCCTTATGCGTTGTCTGTTGTTCGCCTTTCTTTTGCTCGGCTCACTGCCCGTGGTCGCCCTGGACCGGTTCCAGGTCGAAGGCTACATGTTGCCCAACGGCATGCAGTTGATACTCAAGCCGGGCAGCGAGCGCGGGCATGTGGCGATCCGCTTGGTGGTCGGCGTGGGCCTGGACGACTTCAGTTGCGCCGACAAGGAACTGCCGCATCTGCTCGAACACCTGCTGTTCAGTGGCGTCGATGAGGGCGGTGAAGGTGGCCTGGAAGAGCGCATGCAGGCCTTGGGTGGCGAGTGGAATGCCTTCACGAGCAACGCCGACACCACGTTCGTCATCGAGGCGCCGGCGCGCAATCAACGCAAGGTCCTGGACCTGTTGCTGGCGCTGTTGACCCGCACCCGTATCGATGAAAAAGCCCTCGAGGCGGCCAAGCGGGTGGTGGAACGCGAGGACGGTGGCCACTACACCCACCTGCAACGCTGGCTCGATCATCAGGACCTGGGCCACAAGGCCAGCAACCAGCTGGCGGTTGAGTTGGGCCTGCGCTGCGCGGAACGGGCCGAGGTAGAACGCCATACCCTCGCCCGCCTCGAACAAGTGCGCAAGGACTGGTATGCACCGAACAACATGACCCTGATCGTGGTTGGCGACCTCGACCGACTGTTGCCGGCCTACCTGGAACGCGCCTTTGGCGAACTCGAGCCGGTGGAGCCCAGCCCACACGAGGCGCTGCCACAGATCCGCTACAAGGCAGTCACCAAGCGCAACCTGATCCATGGCCTGGTCGGCAACAGCGCCAAGCTTCATTGGCTGTTCCCGGAGCCGGTGCTGGATGAGCAGCATGACGAAACCTTCGACCTGCTCAAGGATTACCTGGACTGGGCGCTCTATCGCCAATTGCGCCTGGCCAGTGGCTTGTCCTACGGACCGTGGACCGAGCGCGAGGTGTTCGGCGGCGTTGGCTTCTTCAGCCTGAACGCAGACCTGTCCCGCGAAGACTTGCCCGAAGCCGAACAGGCGCTGGAAGAACTGCGCAAGAGATTGCTCAAGGATGGCCTGGACCCCGCCGATTTCGTGCGCATCAAGCGCGCGGCCATTGCCCATCAGTCCTGGGCGGTTCAAGGCAACAGCGCACTGGCCGATTACTACTGGGGTGCCCTGGGCGATTATGAAGACGGCCGCTTCGCCAACCCGGCCCTGCGCCTGCAGGAAGTGAGCCTGGAACAGGCCAACGTGGCCCTGCGCGAACTGCTCAAGGACCCGGGTTACCTGCGCATCGAGAAGCCGTTGCTCAGTGACGATGAGCTCGTCTGGGGGCTGGGCGGTCTGCTGGGGTTGCTGTTGCTTGGGTTGGTGGTGTGGCAGGTGCGCCGGCGGGCCCGGCCGAACGAAGAGTGATTTCGTGGCGGCACACATTTGTGGCGAAGGCATCTGTCTGCTGTGTGGGAGCAAGGCTTGCCCGCGATGGACGCGACGCGGTCTTTCAGAAACCGAGGCGCCTGTTTCGCGAGCAAGCTTTGCTCCCACAGCAAATCCCACTTGCCACAAGAGCACTCGTCACATCGATGTCCTGACGATACTCTGTCAGGGATATTTCCTACGACTTACTGTGAAACCACCGAATGCAAAACCTGACTCTCTACATCCAGCGCATCCTTGAACTGATGAAGCGCTATCCAGGGGTCATCGCGCTCGGTGGTTTCATCTCCGGGGTCGGCAGTTTCATGCTGGTCGACCGCCAGCAGGGCCTGGCGACCTGGATCGCCATCATGATGCTGGTGAGCTGGCTCTGGCTGATGGTCGAGAACAGCATGACCCGGCTGTTCGCGCGGATTTTCAAACGGGAAATCCCCCAGCCGCTGTTGCGCTACGCCACGCAGATGATTCACCAGGAAAGCCTGTTTTTCGTCCTGCCGTTTTTCTTCATCACCACCACCTGGAACAGCAGCCAGCTGATTTTCACCGGCCTGCTGACGATCGCGGCGCTGATTTCGATCACCGACCCGCTGTACTACAAATGGCTGGCGCCCCGGCGCTGGGCGTTCCTGGCGTTGCACACGCTGACGCTGTTCGCCGCCCTGCTCACCGCGCTGCCGGTGATCCTGCACCTGACCACCGACCAGAGCTTCAAGCTGGCGCTGGGCATTGCCATGCTGCTGTCGTTTCCCAGCCTGGCCTCGATCTTCCCGATCCGCACCGTGCGCAACGCCCTGGCGATCCTGTGCATCACCCTGGGGATTGGTGCCGCCGGCTGGGTGCTGCGCTCCTGGGTGCCACCGGCCACGCTGTGGATGACCGAAGTGGCGATCAGCACCCAACTGGAAGACCGCACGCCGGGCGCCAGCCTCAAGGAAGTCAGTGCGGCCCAGATCCGTGGCAACGGCCTGTACGCCTACACGGCCATCAACGCGCCGCGAGGGCTTGATGAGCGGATTTATCACGTCTGGCAGTTCAACGGTAAAGAAGTCGATCGCATCGCCCTGGACATCCACGGCGGGCGCAAGGAAGGCTATCGCGCCTGGACCCACAAGCAGAACTTCCCGCAAGACCCGACGGGTAAATGGCAAGTGCGGGTGCTGACGGAAAATGGCCAGATGATCGGCGTGCTGCGTTTCAACGTGAGCGCTGACGCACCCGAAGCAAAATAACGGCGGTCGTGCTATTAGGTAGCGCTGTTCAAGTCGAACGAGCATGGAGCTTATGACCCCCGGATCCCACACTGGCACTGCCCGGCTGGACACGTCTCGCTCTCCGGCGCAGCTCTGGGTCGGCGGCGACTGGACGCTGGCCCATTACGCACAGCTCAAGCGCTTGAGCGAATCCTTGCGCGGCCAATACGACGAGAACACCCTGATCGACCTCAACGGCCTCGGCGCCCTCGACACCGCCGGGGCTTCGTTGCTGGTGGAGCTGCTGGGCTCCGAACGGCTGGGCAAGACCACCGAGCACCCCGATTGCAGCTTGCCGGCCGCCGAGCGGGCGCTGTTGCAGACGGTCTATTGCTCGCTGACGGACTTCTGTGTGCCGGTGAAGGAGCCGCAGGTCGGCGTGCTGACACAGCTGCTGACGCGTATCGGTCGCGCGGTGGAAAAAGTCTGGCAAGACACTCTGCAACTGCTGGGTTTTGTCGGCCTGATCCTGGAAACCCTGGCCCGCAACCTGCTTCGCCCCAGGCGCTGGCGCATGACACCGATGGTCGTTCACATCGAACAGACCGGCCTGGACGCCGCCCCCATCGTCGCCCTGCTGACGTTTTTGGTGGGCGCAGTGGTGGCGTTTCTCGGCGCGACGGTATTGGCCGATTTCGGCGCCAGCATCTTTACCGTGGACCTGGTGGCGTTCTCGTTCCTGCGCGAATTCGGCGTATTGCTGACGGCGATTCTCATGGCGGGCCGCACCGCCAGCGCGTTCACCGCGCAGATCGGCTCGATGAAGGCCAACGAAGAAATCGACGCGATCCGCACCCTGGGCCTCGATCCGGTCGAGTTGCTGGTGATTCCACGGGTGCTGGCGCTGTTGGTGGCGCTGCCGATGCTGACCTTCCTGGCCATGCTCTCGGGCATTATCGGGGGCGGCGTGGTCTGCGCTTTGTCGCTGGGCATTTCCCCGGCCATGTTCCTGACGCTGTTGCAGTCGGACATTGGCGTGCAGCATTTCCTGGTGGGGATGGTCAAGGCGCCGATCTTTGCCTTCCTGATCGCTGCCGTGGGCTGCCTGGAAGGTTTCAAGGTCAGTGGCAGTGCCGAATCGGTCGGGGCTCACACCACGTCCAGCGTGGTGCAGTCGATTTTCGTAGTGATTGTTCTCGATGCCGTGGCCGCGCTGTTTTTCATGGAGATGAACTGGTGAGCCAACCCTTGCGACCGCCCTCCGAGGCAGTGATTCAAGTGCGCGGCCTGTGCAATCGCTTTGGCCGCCAGAGCGTGCATGAAAACCTCGACCTGGACGTGTACAAGGGCGAGATCCTTGCCGTGGTCGGCGGCTCCGGCAGCGGCAAATCGGTGCTGCTGCGCAGCATCATCGGCCTGAACCGGCCCAGCGAGGGTTCTGTGCGGGTGTTCGGCGAAGACTTGCCGAGCCTGCCCCCGGAACAACGTTCGCGGGTGGAACGGCGCTTTGGCGTGTTGTTCCAGAAAGGCGCGCTGTTCTCGTCATTGACCGTGACAGAAAACGTCGCCCTGCCGCTGATCGAACACGCCGGGCTCAGCCGGGCCGACGCCGAGCACTTGGCGGCGGTGAAGCTGGCCTTGGCCGGCCTGCCGTTAACGGCCGCCGACAAATACCCCGCCTCGCTGTCCGGCGGCATGATCAAGCGCGCCGCCCTGGCCCGTGCGCTGGCCCTGGACCCGGACATCCTGTTTCTCGACGAACCCACCGCCGGCCTCGATCCCATCGGTGCGGCGGCGTTCGACCAGTTGATCCTGACACTGCGCGATGCCCTGGGCCTGAGCGTGTTCCTGGTCACTCACGACCTGGACACCCTCTACACCATCACCGACCGGGTGGCGGTGCTGGCGCAGAAAAAAGTACTGGTGGCCGATGTCATCGACAAGGTGTCGGAAACCGACGACGCCTGGATTCACGAATACTTCCATGGCCCTCGCGGCCGCGCGGCGTTATCGGCCGCTACACAATCCAACGAGGTTTGACATGGAAACCCGAGCCCATCATGTGCTGATCGGCCTGTTCACCGTCATTGTGGTGGCTGGCGCCCTGTTGTTTGGTCTGTGGCTGGCCAAGTCCAACGTGGACAGCGAATTCAAGTATTACGAAGTGGTGTTCAACGAGGCGGTCAGCGGGTTGTCCCGGGGCAGCTCGGTGGAGTACAGCGGGATCAAGGTCGGCGACGTCGTCAACCTGCGCCTGGACCCGAACGACCCGCGTCGAGTGTTGGCGCGGGTGCGCTTGAGTGGGGAAACACCGGTCAAGCAAGACACCCAGGCCAAGCTGGCACTGACCGGCATCACCGGCACCTCGATTATCCAGCTCAGCGGCGGCACGCCCCAGAGCCCGGTGCTGACGGGGCACGATGGGGAACCGCCGGTGATCATCGCCGCGCCCTCGCCTATCGCCCGCCTGCTCAACAACAGCGATGACTTGATGACCAGCATCAACCTGCTGCTGCACAACGCCAATGAGGTGTTTTCCTCGGACAACGTCCAAAGCCTGGGCAAGACGCTGGAACACTTGGAACAAACCACGGGGGTCATTGCCGAGCAGCGCGGCGATATTCGCCAGGCCATGCAGCAACTGGCGTCCATCGGCAAACAGGCCAGCGCCACGCTGGAACAGACCACGGCGTTGATGCGCAACGCCAATGGTTTGCTCAACGACCAGGGCAAACAGGCGTTCGGCAACGCCGGCCAGGCCATGCAGTCCCTGGCGCGCAGCACCGCGACCCTCGACAAACTGCTGAACGACAACCGCGACTCGTTGAATAACGGCATGCAGGGCCTCAATGCCCTGGCGCCAGCCGTGCGTGAACTGCGCGAAACCCTGAGCGCCCTGCGGGGGATCTCCCGGCGCCTGGATGCCAACCCCAGCGGCTATTTGCTGGGCAATGACAAGGACAAGGAGTTCACGCCATGAAGCCGTCCAACCGGTTTATCCGCCCTCTTCTCTTGCTGGCAGGATTCGTCCTGGTGGGCGGTTGTTCGATTTTGCCCAAGGCCGAACCTTCGGATGTGTATCGCTTGCCCGTCACCCAGGCCCCGGCATCTGCGGGCGCGGCGGTGAGCTGGTCGCTGCGCCTGGCCAACCCCCAGGCCAGCGAGGTGCTCAACAGCCCGAAAATCGCGGTGATCCCCCAGGGCAATCTGTTCAGCAGTTACGCCGCCTCGCGTTGGAGCGACCCGGCCCCGGTGTTGTTGCGCAACCGCCTGCTCGATGGCTTCGCCCAGGATGGACGCGTCAGGCTGTTGAGCGTCGCCGACAGCAACCTGCAAGCGGACCTGGAGCTGGGCGGGCAATTGCAGGCGTTCCAGACCGAATACCAGGGCACTGCGGCCAGCGTGGTGATTCGCCTGGACGCGCTGCTGGTGCGCGGCTTCGACCAGCGCATCCTGGCCAGTCGCCGTTTTGAAGTGCGCCAGCCATTGAGCGATGTGAAAGTGCCAGCGGTGGTGGACGGCTTTGGTCGGGCCGGCGACCGGCTGACAGCCGAAGTGGTGGCCTGGACAGTGGAGCAAGGCCAGCGTTTCGCAACGCCGACCCAACCCTAGGGGCCGCCGGGCGACTCAGGTCAACCGAAGAACCAGTAGCAAACGCCAATCGCCGCCACGACCCCGGCCAACTCCGCCAGCAGCGCGCACCCCACGGCATGGCGCGCCCGCTGGATGCCGACGGCGCCGAAATACACCGCCAGCACGTAGAACGTGGTCTCGGTGCTGCCCTGGATGGTCGCCGCCACCAGGGCCGGGAAGCTGTCCACGCCAGAGGTCTTCATGGTCTCGATCAGCATCGCCCGGGCGGCGCTGCCGGAGAACGGCTTGACCATGGCGGTCGGCAAGGCATCGACGAAGCGCGTGTCCCAGCCGGCCCACTGCACCAGGTGCCGGATGCCGTCCAGGCCGAAATCAAGCGCTCCCGAAGCCCGCAGCACGCCCACGGCGCAAAGCATGGCTACCAGGTATGGCAGCAACGTCTTGGCGACGTCGAAGCCCTCCTTGGCGCCCTCGATGAAGGCTTCATACACCTTGACCTTGCGCAGGGCACCCACCACCAGGAACACAATGATCAAGCCGAACAACGTCAGGTTGCCCAAGATCGATGACAACCCCGCCAGCGCCGTGGCCGAGAGCGTCGCCAGCAGCGCCATGAAACCGCCCAGCGCCAGCGCGCCCGGGATCAGATAAGCCAGCACCACCGGATCCCACAACCGCAGGCGCTGCATGAACGCCACCGACAGCAGCCCCATCAGGGTCGAGGCGCTGGTGGCGAGCAGGATCGGCAGGAACACCAGGGTCGGGTCGGGCGCGCCTTGCTGCGCGCGGTACATGAAGATGGTCACCGGCAGCAGCGTCAGCGACGAGGCGTTGAGCACCAGGAACAGAATCTGCGCATTGCTGGCGATGGTCGGGCTGGGGTTGAGGTCTTGCAGGGCGCGCATGGCCTTGAGGCCGATGGGGGTGGCCGCGTTGTCCAGTCCCAGGCCGTTGGCGGCGAAGTTGAGGGTGATCAGGCCGATCGCCGGGTGGCCGGCAGGCACTTCCGGCATCAAGCGCAGGAACAGCGGCCCTAGGGCCTTGGCCAGCCAGTCGACGATGCCGGCTTTTTCAGCGATGCGCAGGAAGCCCAGCCACAGGGTCAGGGTGCCGAACAGCAGGACCATCACCTCCACCGACAGCTTGGCCATGGCGAAAATGCTTTCCACCATGGCCGCGAAGATCCCGGCATTGCCGCCGATCAACCACTGCGCCAGCGCCGACACGGCAGCCACGATAAAGAAGCCAAGCCACAGGCCATTGAGCATCGGTCAAATCCCCCGGAAGATGCCGCGAATGATAGCGGGGCTGGCAGAAACGACAAACCCCGGATTTCTCCGGGGTTTGCTTGGCACTGCGCAGATGATCAACGAACACCCTGTGGAAGACCCTGTGGGAGCCGGGGTTGTTCAGAATCTTTGCGCCTGACAAAAATTCCTGTGGGAGCCGAGCTTGCTCGCGATGACGTCGGATCAGTCAGCATTGATGTTGGCAGACACACCGCAATCGCGAGCAAGCTCGGCTCCCACAATGGCCGGGGTTGTTCAGGCTCTTTGCTGCTGGCCCGAACTCCCACAATGGATCTCAACGGCTGGAAGTTTCCCCCGCCGGCAGCGGCTCTTTGCTGCGCCAGTGCGGCAGGGAGTTCCAGTAGCGCTGGCCCTTGGCATCGTCGTACATGCCTTCCCAGCGGGAGATGACCAGCACGGCCAGGGCGTTGCCGATGACGTTCAGGGCGGTACGGGCCATGTCCATGATGCGGTCGACACCGGCGATGAAGGCCAGCCCTTCCAGCGGAATGCCCACGCTGCCCAAGGTCGCCAGCAGCACCACGAACGACACGCCCGGCACGCCGGCGATGCCTTTGGAGGTGACCATCAAGGTCAACACCAACAGCAATTGCTGGCTGATGGACAGATCGATGCCGTACAACTGGGCGATGAAAATCGCCGCGATGCTCTGGTACAGGGTCGAACCGTCAAGGTTGAACGAATAACCGGTGGGCACCACGAAGCTGCAGATGGCTTTCGGCGCGCCGTAGGCTTCCATCTTCTCGATCACGCGCGGCAGCACGGTTTCGGAACTGGCGGTGGAATAAGCCAGCACCAGCTCATCCTTGAAGATGCGCATCAGCTTGAGCACCGAGAAGCCGAACAGGCGGGCGATCAGGCCCAGCACCACGAAGGCGAAGAAGGCGATGGCGACGTAAACCAGGATCACCAGTTTCGCCAGCGGCAGCAGCGACGCGAAGCCGAAGTTGGCGACTGTCACCGCGATCAGGGCGAACACGCCGATCGGGGCGTATTGCATGATCATGTGGGTGACCTTGAACATGCTTTCCGACACGCCCTGGAACATTTTCACCAGCGGATCGCGCAGGTCCGATTGCAGGCTGGACAGGCCCAGGCCGAACAATACGGAGAAGAAAATGATCGGCAGCATCTCGCCACGCGCAACGGCGGCGAAGATGTTCGACGGGATCAGGTTGAGGATGGTCTGGATGAACGCATGCTCATGCTGGACTTCCGCGGCCGTGGCCTGGTACTTGGAAATATCCACAGTGCCCAGGGTGCTCATGTCGATACCGCTGCCCGGCTGGAAGAAGTTGGCCAGCAGCAGGCCGACGACGATGGCGATGGTGGTGACGACTTCGAAGTAAAGGATGGTCTTGAGACCGATGCGCCCGAGCTTCTTGGCATCACCGACCCCGGCAATGCCGACGATCAGCGAGGAAATCACGATCGGGATCACGATCATCTTGATCAGACGGATAAAGATATCGCCCGCCGGTTGCAGCACATTGCTGATCCACCAGGCCTTCTCGGCACTGAAATGGTTGAGCAGCGCGCCCAATGCAATCCCGAGCACCAGACCGATGAGGATCTGCCAGGCGAGGCTTAGTCGTGCCTTCTTCATATTGTTACCCTTACTTCAGTTGGACTCGGACAGTGGCGCGAACGGATCGTCGATGACGAAAAACATTCATGCCCCTGCCCCCGTATAAGGTCACCCCGAGCGCGTTAGCGGCTTACTGGCAGGCGAAAAAAGGCGCAACTATTGCGATGCAAGGGGGGCTCGTCTAATGCCGTAAACGCCTACCCTATGCCGAATCGGCATGAGATTTTTCAAACGAAACCCGCCTTTCACGCGGTTCGAATACGACATTTATGCAGGCATAAGTGCCGTGAACCGGCCATTTCAGCGTAGCTGGGCTTTCTCTCGCAAGTGTGGGGAACCGATGAAACGGCAGCGAATCGAGACGCGGCCCATGGGAGAAATTGCCTCGGCATTCTCCGATATACGGTCAACAAATGGGGGATAAATCGGCGGGAGGAGACAAAATGCCGCATCGCGGAGCGCATTGCAGCGGCCAATCGACCAACCGCTCTGACCCGCGTCTTTGCGTCACGAAGCTCTACGCAAGTTCGCCAAGCCGTGATGACTTTGCGAACTTGCGTCGCAGCTTTTACCTGACCCGGCCCTTTCGCAGGCACCCCTTGTGCCCGTAGGTCACTCCGACTTTCATCAGTCAGAACGTCCCAGCCCCCTGGTCATGCACTGGCCCTCCTCGGGCTGTGCAGCAGAGAAAAGCAGGGCTGCTTTTCCCATTTTCAGAATCAGTACCAGTTCGGATCTTTCTTGAGTTGTTCCATTAACAGTTTCTGCATACCTTCATCGGGCTTGCCGAGGAAACGGTAGTCGGCATGCCGCGTCGGAGACTTGTCGGCTGGCAGCCCGGCTGGGACTTCCACCAACATGGCATAGGCCTCGTCCTTGTCGAAACTGAAGGCAACGATCAGGCGCTTGCTGCGACACGTTGCCTGGGTTTCACACAGCGGTCCCACCAAATACTTGTCGCCATCTTCCTCGACAGCATTCATCTGGTCCGAATCGCCCGACAGGTTCATCACCCATTCGGGCAGGCGTTCTTCTTTTTTCACGACGTGCTGCCAGGTCTCGCGGTATTGCGGGTCGGCCTCCAGCAACTGGTTGACGCGCATCTGCCCGTCATTGGCAGCCATTGCCATGGCACTGCCGCCCAGCAACAGGGCGGCGGCCAGTCCTTTGAATGAAACGCTCATGGTCAGCCTCGGCCACGACGGCCAAAGAAGAAGGAAGCGATGAACATCACCAGGAACACAACAAAGAGAATCTTGGCGATGCCCGTGGCGGTGCCTGCGATACCACCGAAGCCCAGTACGGCGGCGATGATGGCAATGATCAGGAAGGTAATTGCCCAGCTCAACATGGTGATTCTCCTTACGCTTTTCTATTTAGTGAAGGTCTTGCGGTGATGGTTCCGGCGCAATGGACGACCGGTTCATCGGGGTTAAAACACCCAGCGCTCTTCACGCGGCATGGCGTTCAATGGCTGAGCCTGGTCGACATCCATCATGCGCATTGAAGCGGACGCTTCTTCAAGGCTGCTGACGGCGCTGAAATGGGTTTGAGGGGCACGGTGAATCGACACCTGTGGTGCTTCGGGCTGTTGGCTTTCATGCCAGAGCAACCATTGCTGGCCCGTTACGAGGGTAACCAGCAGCGCCAGGGCAGCCCATACGCCCTGCTGGAAATGCAGGGAAGAGAGGCGCAATTGGACGGCACTTTTAAAGTGGGCGGGGCCAAATTGAGCGACACTTTGACGATTCATCCTGGAATTCCTCCCCACCCGAGTGCGGTGATCTGGTTGAGGCGCACTAACGCCACGTTGACCAGAGCATTGCAGTCGCCGTGCCAGGATTTTTTATTAGATAAACACCTTTAAAATCAATAAGTTAATTAATGCATGCAACGTACCGGGAGCGCATCCTGCACGATGACGCAAGCGGCAGTCGTGCGTATTGCACGAATACCGGAGAAAAGGCGTAAGGTGGTTTTGGAATTTCCTGTCAGACACAGCCGTCGGAATCAGCGATGCGAACCGTCCGAACCGGACGAATCATAAAAAAAGGAACTCAAATCAGTCTTTTAGGAGTCAGACGTCCACAGGGCCATTCTCGGTGAGTAATATCCCCTCAGAATCGACCATGCAACTTGCCCGATTTTTCTGACACTAACCAACATCATTCATTAAAGGAGCGTAGGAAAAATGGAATCCGCCACTGAGCACCAAGGCCGCATTCTGCTGGTAGACGACGAGTCCGCCATCCTGCGTACGTTCCGATACTGCCTGGAAGACGAAGGCTATAGCGTCGCCACCGCCAACAGCGCCGCCCAGGCCGATGCACTGCTGCAACGCCAGGTGTTCGATCTGTGTTTCCTCGATCTGCGCCTGGGGGAGGACAACGGCCTGGATGTCCTGGCACAAATGCGTATCCAGGCACCCTGGATGCGCGTGGTCATCGTCACCGCCCACTCGGCAGTCGATACCGCGGTCGATGCGATCCAGGCCGGGGCGGCCGACTATCTGGTCAAGCCTTGCAGCCCCGATCAATTGCGCCTGGCGACCGCCAAGCAATTGGAAGTACGCCAGCTGTCGGCAAGGCTCGAAGCCCTTGAAGGGGAAGTGCGCAAACCCAAGGACGGCCTCGACTCTCACAGCCCGGCGATGAAAGTCGTCCTGGAAACCGCGCGTCAGGTCGCCAGTACCGACGCCAACATCCTGATCCTCGGCGAGTCCGGCACCGGTAAAGGCGAGCTGGCCCGGGCGATCCATGGCTGGAGCAAGCGGGCGAAAAAGTCCTGCGTCACCATCAATTGCCCGTCACTGACCGCTGAACTGATGGAAAGCGAATTGTTCGGCCATAGCCGTGGGGCTTTCACAGGCGCCAGCGAGAGTACGTTGGGTCGGGTCAACCAGGCCGACGGCGGTACGCTGTTTCTCGACGAGATCGGCGATTTTCCCCTGACGTTACAACCCAAGTTATTGCGTTTTATCCAGGACAAGGAATATGAGCGGGTAGGGGACCCAGTCACCCGTCGTGCCGACGTGCGGATTCTCGCAGCGACCAACCTCAACCTCGAAGACATGGTGCGCGACGGACGTTTTCGCGAAGACCTGCTATATCGCCTGAACGTCATCACCCTGCACCTGCCGCCATTGCGAGAGCGCGCCGAAGACATCCTGACCCTGGCCGACCGCTTCCTGGCCCGCTTCGTCAAGGAATACGCGCGCCCGGCCCGGGGCTTCAGCGACGAAGCGCGCGAAGCGCTGCTAGGCTATCGCTGGCCGGGCAACATCCGGGAACTGCGCAACGTGGTCGAGCGCGCCAGCATCATCTGCCCGCAGGAAAAAGTCGAAATCAGTCATTTGGGCATGGCCGAGCAACCGGTCAACAATGCGCCGCGCATCGGCGCCGCACTGAGCCTCGACGAATTGGAAAAAGCCCACATCGGCGCGGTGCTGGCCACGGCCGACACCCTCGACCAGGCGGCCAAGACCCTGGGTATCGATGCCTCCACGCTGTACCGCAAACGCAAGCAGTACAACCTGTGAGCGAGACTTTATGAAACTGGCGATGAAGCTGCGCACACGACTGTTTCTCAGCATCTCGGCCCTGATCACCGTGGCCTTGCTGGGATTGGTGCTTGGCCTGGTCAGCGTGATGCAGATGGCCAACACCCAGGAACAATCGGTACGCGACAACTTCATCCTGCTGGACCTGGGCCTCAAGCTGCGCCAGACCCTCGGCGATCAGTTGATGATCATGCTCGACGACAAGCCCGACCTGGCGGCGCTGGAGGCCTCCAAGCAGCAATACCTGGCGCTGATCGACGAGGGCATCGCCCACGAACAGGGGCTGGACGATGCGGCAGTCAGCTTCAGCAAGGCCAAGGCCGACTACATTGATTTTTTTGACGCCTTCACCGCGTCTCGCCAGCAGGCGAACCAGCTCACGAACATCAAGGAGCTCACCGAAAAATTCAACGTGCTGCGTAATGGACTGATCGAGGGCTATCGCCAGGCCCTGACCAACATCAGTGAAACCCAGAATCGCGCCCGTGAACGCGCGATGTGGATTTCCGGACTGCTGGGGTTGGTGGGGTTTGCGGTGCTGATCATCGGGTTTATCACGGCCCATGGCATTGCCCGGCGTTTCGGCGCGCCGATCGAGGCACTGGCCGCAGCGGCGGACGACATCGGCCAAGGTAATTTCGAGGTCACGCTACCCGTTTCCTCGGCCGCTGAGTTGAATCTCCTGACCCGTCGCTTCGGGGTCATGGCCGAGGCCTTGCGTGAGCATCAGGCCACCAACGTCGATGAGCTGCTCGCCGGCCAGCAACGTTTGCAAGCGGTGCTCGACAGCATCGACGACGGCTTGCTGATGATCGACCGCCAAGGCCAGCTGGAGCACCTCAACCCGGTAGCCCAGCGTCAATTGGGCTGGGATGAGGAACGCCTGGGCCAAGGGCTGGGCGAGGCGCTGGGACGCCTTGAACTGGATGAAGAATTGCACCTGGTCCTGCGCGGTGGAAGCCTGGAGCGCGCGCCGGAAGATCTGAGCATCGAAGTGGATGGCGAGTCGCGGGTGCTCACCTACAGCCTCACCCCGGTCAGCCATACCCAGGGCCACATTCTCGGCGCGGTCATGGTGCTGCATGACGTCACCGAACAACGCGCCTTCGAACGGGTGCGCAGCGAGTTCGTCTTGCGTGCTTCCCATGAGCTGCGCACGCCCGTGACGGGCATGCACATGGCCTTCGGCCTGTTACAGGAGCGCCTGCATTTTTCAGAGGAGTCGCGCGAGGCCGACCTGCTCAACACCGTCACCGAAGAAATGCAGCGGCTGATGCAGCTCATCAATGACCTGCTGAACTTCTCTCGCTACCAGAACGGCCTGCAGAAGCTGACCCTGGCGCCTTGTTCCATCGACGAGCTACTGGAAGCGGCCCGGCTGCGGTTTGCCGAGCAGGCCCAAACCAAGGGTATCGAGCTGCTCGTGGCGATCCAGGGCCCGCTCCCGCGCCTGCATGCCGACGCAGCGCAACTGGATCGCGTGCTCGATAACCTGATCGATAACGCCATGCGCCACACCGCCGAAAACGGCCAGATCCGCTTGCAGGCCCGGCGCCATGGCGAGCGGGTGATCATCAGCGTCGAAGACAACGGTGAAGGCATTGCCTACGGCCAGCAGGGACGGATCTTCGAGCCTTTCGTCCAGGTCGGACGCAAGAAGGGTGGTGCTGGCCTCGGCCTGGCGCTGTGCAAGGAGATCGTCCAGCTCCACGGCGGGCGCATGGGCGTTTATTCAAGGCCGGGGCAGGGCACACAGTTCTACATGGCGCTGGCAGTCTGAGCTCATGGCCTGAGCAGACTCAGGCTTCATCATCAAGACGGCGGCCACGCAGGCGCCGGCCACGGGTAATCAGTTCAATGAGCTGAACCGCGCTGAGGGCATGGGCGAACAGCCAGCCCTGGCCGAACCTCACCCCTTCGCTGCTCAAATAGGAAGCCTGGGCTTCATGCTCGATGCCTTCGGCTATCACCTTGAGTTGCAGCGCATGGGCCATGCGAATGATGTGCGGGGCCACACCGCTGCTGGCGGCATCGTGGCCCAAGGCATCGATGAAGGCCTTGTCGATTTTCAGGCAGTCCACCGGCAGGGTTTGCAGGTAGGCCAGGCTGCAATAACCGGTGCCGAAATCGTCGATCAACACTTGGTGCCCGACGTCGCGCAGCGATTGCAGGTTATCCCGGGCGACCAACACATCGACCAGCCCACGCTCGGTCACTTCGAAGGCAATCTGGTGCGCCGACACGCGATGCAGCGCCAGCAGGCGGGCGATCACTTCGCCAATACGCGGCACCATCACATCGCAGGCCGCCAGATTCACCGAGATATACAGCTGCGGATTGGCCCGCAACACCTGGCCCAATTGATCGAACAGCCGCTGCAGCACGAAATCGGTGATCTGGCGAATCTGCCCGGTGTTCTCGGCCATCGGGATAAACAAGTCCGGGCTGGTCAGGGTGCCGTCCGGTCGTCGCCAGCGCAGCAAGGCCTCCGCCCCGACACAGTTGCGGCTGCTCAGGTCGAAAATCGGCTGGTAAAGCACCTGCAATTCACCACGCCGGATGGCCCCGTGCAGTTCAGCGTCCATGGACTGGCGCTGGCGCGCCAGCAGAAACACCTGGAAACCAATCCCCAAGCCCAGCATCAGGCTGATGGGCAGCATCCACCAGGCATTGGCCGGAACCTGAAAACCCTTGCGCGGGGCGATCAGCACCAGTTGATAGACCGGGCTGTCGGTCGGCATCCGATAGATCAGCCGGTTCTGCGTCACTTGCAAGGCATTGTGGCTTTTCGGTGGCCAAGGCTCGACCGGCGGCCAGTGTTGGTCCGTCCCGAGCACGGGAATGGCCCGTTTACCGTTATCCAGGACCACCAGCAGGCTGCTGCCCGGTGGTAAATCGACCACATCGGTCAAATGCCCGCGGGACGTGGCCACCCGAAAGTTGCCGCGGCCCAGCATCAAGGCGGCGCGGTCTTCGTCGGGCTCTGTGGTGGTGTTGAGCCAGTAATTGTAGGTCGGCCCGCGGATGTCGGGCGGGCGGGTCACTGACAAGCCGCTCTGGCGTGGACGATTGGAGCAGACGCCGCTGCCATCGATATACACCGCCTCGTAGACAAAACGGTAGTTGAAGCTGACCTGTTGCAATGTAGCGATCATGTCGTCGTTGCATCCGCGCAACGGCTGGTTTTGCAGGTCGTCGAGGCTTTCACGCAGTTGCCCGAAAAGCTGTTCCAGGCGCTGCAGAAAGCGCTCGCCCTGGGCATTCATCTGGTCGCTTTCGCGCTGCTGGATCTGCTGCACGACCACGAGCAGACTCCCCGCCAGCAGCAGGACGGTACTTAGGGCAGTAGCCACCATCGCCAGGAAAACGGGGCGATGGAGCCAGCTGTGGAGGGTTTCGCGGGCAGCCGTCATCATGGGTAATCCGAAAGTTACCAATGAGTTATAGCTTCTGATTTGGATTTGGCCCGATTCGTCAGACGGGCGTCATTATTTTGTCTGGTTGAGCACCTGCAGGATCGCCGCGCTTTGCGCATCCGGCATGCCATCGAAGCGGGTCGGTCGGTAGTGCATCTGGAAGGCGGCCAGCACATGGTGGGTGGCCACGTCCCACTCGCCGGTCTGGGGCGTTGGGTAACCCAGGCGGGCCAGCTCGGCCTGGAACCAACTGGCAGGCGGCAGCTGTGGCGCGAAGACGGCCTGCTGGCGGGCGACGGCCTGTTCGTCTGGCCAGACTCCTAAACCAGCTTGCGCCAGGCGCTTCCAAGGGAACAGCGGGCCCGGATCGAGCTTGCGTAGAGGCGCGATGTCGCTGTGGCCGATGATGCTGCGCGGGTTGATGCCGTTGCGCTGGATGATGTCCTTGAGCAATACGATCAAGGCCTGGACCTGGGCTTCGCTGTAGGGATACCAGAGGCGCCCGGTGGGTGTGTCGACAAAACCCGGATTGACGATTTCGATGCCGATGGAGCTGGAATTGAGCCAGGTCCGGCCTTCCCACTCACTTTCCCCGGCGTGCCAGGCGCGTCTGCCTTCATCCACCAGTTTGTAGATGGTCGCGCCTTTATCGTCGCCGATCAGGTAATGGGCACTGACTTCGCCATGGGTCAGCAGGGCCAGTGAGCGCTCCAGGGAAGCCGAGGTGTAATGCACCACCACGAATTGGATGCGGTTGTCATGGTTGACGGAGGGGTGACTGGTGTCGAGCCGCGGGCCGCTGGTGCAGCCGGCCAGGATAAATAAAGACACAATGAGCGAGAAAAATTTCATGGCGGAAGGCAATACGCACTGGGAGTAATGCAACAGTGTAACGTATTGCCTCGCGATGATCCGGTGCGCGCGGCGATATTAAACAAATTGGAACAATTAGCCCTTAGCCCAATTCCACATGGTTGCGCCCGGAATTTTTTGCCCGATAAAGCGCCTGATCGGCTCTTTTAAGCACCAAATCGCTATGTTCGCCAGGTTTGAAGGCGGTCAGGCCAATGGATACCGTCACCGTCACCGGCTCGCCCTTGAAATGAAACGGACAGGCTTCGATGGCCAGGCGCAGCGCCTCGGCCAGCTTGGCGCCGGCCACCAGGGGAGTGTTGGGCACCAGCAGAACAAACTCCTCGCCACCAAAACGCGCAATGAAATCGCCGCCACGCAGGCGTTTACGCAGGACCGAGGCGATGAGTTTCAACACCCGGTCACCGGCCAGATGGCCATAGTTGTCATTGATGCGCTTGAAATGATCGAGATCGAGCATGGCCAGCAGCAAGCTGTTGCCGTGTTGCTGCCACTGGGCGACTTCATGCTCCAGGCGCTCGGACCAGGCGGCGCGGTTGGGCAGCCCGGTGAGCGGGTCGATCAGGGCTTTTTGCCGCTGCTCCTCGAGATTCTCCCGCACGACCTGGGCATCCTGCTCCATCAGCGCAACGCGATCGGCCAGGCTTTTCAGGCGGGTCGAAACCTCCTGCTCGCGTTGATCACGTTGCTGGCGGTGGTGGTCCATCGTACCGAGCAAGCCTTCGAGGTGATTCTCGAGCACCTGCTTGAGGCTTTCCAGGTCATCGGCTTCCTTCACGCTGCTTTGCAGGCCGTCCACCTGTTCACGAATCTGGGTGTCCATTTCCCTGGAGGCCGACAGGTTTTCGGCGTGGTCTTCACTGGCGGCCTGCAGGCTGCTCTGGAATGACTCGAGCCGATCGTTGAGGCGCTGCAGGTACGCTTCGAATTCATGCTGGCCGGTGTCCGTGATGGCCAGCATCAGCACGGCCAGATCATCGAGGATCGGCAGCAATTCGTACCAGTTCAAGCCATTGCGCAGACGCTCACACATGGCTTCGGCTTGTGGTCGATGACGCTCGGGCAAGGTCAGGTCGCCCAAGAGGCCCAACAGCGTGTCTTCGATATGCTTGGCGACCGAGCTGTAGGACGGCTCCGGCGAGTCGGGCAGGGCGTATTGGGCGTCAGCCACATCGACGCCTTCCAGGGGCTCGTCGAGCTCCGCAGGCGGCAACGAGGGGGCGGGCAGGGCCTGGGTAGGCTCCTCGGGCATCAGCTCGTCGGGATTCTCGAGTGCGGGTGCCACAACCGGGCGTTCTTCGGCGACCGGCGTCGGCGGCGGCGCGGGCTCGGTCGCCTGGTCGTCCGGTTCAATGGCGGGCTGAACCACTTCGGCTGCAGGTGTTGGAGCGGGTGCTGGAGCGATCTCGAGCTGCGGCGCAGTCAGGGCAACCGGTTCGGGCGTCGTCTCCAACGCTGGCGCTTGCTCCGCCACCGATGGCTGCGGTGCTGGTGCTGGTGCTGGTGCTGGTGCTGGTGCTGGTGCTGGTGCTGGTGCTGGTGCTGGTGCTGGTGCGACGGATTCTGCGGCCATGGCCGGCGCCACGGCTACGGGCAGGGCAGTTTCCGACGCAGGTGCCACGCTGGCCTGGGCAGGCTCGTGGGGCCGTGGCGCCGCGTCCTCATGGCCTTGGCCACCAAACAGCCGTTGCAGCAGGCCGGGGCGACTCGGTTCGACAGGGGCATCCAGGGCACTGAGTGCCTTGCCTTGCAAACCGCTCAATTCGCTGAGCAACAGCGGAATCTCCCGGGCCTGGCCGGCCCGATCCTCCAGTTGCTTGGCAAACTTCTTCAGCGACCGGCTGACTTCTTTGGGCAGCGGCAGGCTCTGCAACTGGGCAACCAGGGCGATCAACGCGGTGCTCGTCTGTTCGACCCGGGTTTCGCGGCGCTGTTCGGAATCGAGTACGGCTTTCTCCAGGCGCGGCAGCAGGGCAGCGAGGCCGGCATCCATGTCATTGGTGCGCACCACCTCGCGCATCTCTTTCATGCATTGATCGACAGCCCGGTCAGTGCCCTCGGCGGCCAGGGTGCTGCGCACCAGGCCACGACGCAGCAAGTCGAGCCGAGCCTCCCAACGGCGCTCAAGCTTTTCCTGCTGTTCGATACTCTTGAGGTACTTCTCTCTCCAGCGTTCAGCATCGTCGCTCATTCATCGGATCCGCGAGGGGCAGGACTCAGCGCGGGGAATGCATCGGCCGTGAGCGAACCTGGCAAACGAATTTCTACCGCGACCGGCAGGTGATCGGAAATGGGTTGGGCCAGCACCTCGACGCGTTCGAGGGTCAGGGTCGGGCTCAACAGGATATGGTCCAGGCAGCGCTGGGGGCGCCAGCTGGGGAATGTCGCTTCCAGTTGTGGGGCGAGCAGGCCGAGATCGCGCAGGGGCGAAGTCTGCAGCAAATCGGTGGCATGGGTGTTCATGTCGCCCATCAGCACCTGGTGCTTGTAGCCGCCGATCAGCTCGCGAATGTACGCCAGTTGCATCGTCCGGGTACGCGCTCCGAGCGCCAGGTGCATCATGACCACGACCAGCGCCTCGGGACCTTCGCCGAAACGCGCGAGGATCGCCCCGCGGCCCTTGGGGCCCGGCAGCGGATGGTCTTCGATCGCCCACGGGCGCAAGCGGCTCAACACACCATTGCTGTGTTGGCCGAGACGTCCGAGGTTGCGATTGAGTTGCTGGTACCAGTAGGGAAAGGCGCCCAATTGGGCCAGGTGTTCCACCTGGTTGACGTAGCCTGAGCGCAAGCTTCCGCCGTCGGCCTCTTGCAGGGCCACCAGGTCGAAGTCCTTGAGCAGGTCGCCGATTTTCTGCAGGTTACCGGCACGCCCGGTGTGCGGCAGCAAATGTTGCCAGCCGCGAGTCAGGTAATGCCGGTAGCGCTCGGTGCTGATACCCACCTGGATATTGAAACTGAGCAGCCGCAAGCGGCTGTCGCCAGGCAAGCCCGTGGACATGACATGATGCTCGTTGACCCGCGGCTCATGCAGGCCAACGATGCGTTCGGTGCTCCAGCGGGCCATGGGCGTGGGCCGCGCTTAGTTGGCAGCAGCCTTGGTGGCCGCTCGCTCTTTGGCGATCAGCTGGTCGGCCAGCTGCAGCGCTTCATTTGCGCCACCGGCGGAGCCGATGTCAAAGCGGTACTTGCCGTTGACGATCATGGTCGGTACGCCAGTGATTTCGTATTTCTTCGCCAGTTCCTTGGCCTTGTTGATCTGGCCCTTGATGGCGAAGGAGTCGAAGGTCGCCAGGAACTTGTCCTTGTCGACACCCTGGGTGGCGAGGAAATCCGCCATCTCTTCTTTCTTGACCAGCTTCTTGCCTTCTTTCTGGATCGCGTTGAATACCGCCGCGTGAACCTTGTGCTCGACGCCCATGGATTCGAGGGTCAGGAACATCTGGCCGTGGGCGTCCCATGGGCCGCCGAACATGGCAGGAATGCGTACGAAGTTAACGTCTGACGGCAGCTTCTCGACCCATGGGTTGATGACCGGCTCGAAAGCGTAGCAATGCGGGCAGCCGTACCAGAACAGCTCCACGACTTCGATCTTGCCAGGTGCCGCCACCGGAACGGGGTTGGTCAATTCGACATAGGGTGCGGCGGGCTTTTCAGCGGCTTGGGCAGTTACGCCGAACAGGCTGGCGGCGACGAGCGCGGCGCTGATGATCAGATTACGCATGCTTTACTCCTGGACAATGAGGGGGCCTCGCAGGACCTGTTTCTAAGACAGACCGTGGCGGGTTCAAGTTCTCTAGTGTAACGGCAGCGGCCACAAAAAAGGGCGGCCAAAGCCACCCTTTTGATGCTCGCATCGACAGATTAATCGAGCGTTAACGTTGCAAGGGATGTACGCCCCTCGCAACGCCAGCCAAAGGCCTCAGTGCAGGCCCTGGATGTAGCTGGATACCGCGGCGATATCTTCGTCGCTCAGCTTTTTCGCAATGCTCTGCATCGGCTTGGTATCGCCGTCGTTGGTCCGGCCACCGTCTTCTTTGCGGAAGTCGGTCAGCTGCTTGCCTACGTACTGGGCATGCTGGCCGCCCAAGTGCGGGAAGCCGGCTGCAGCGTTGCCTTTGCCGTCAGGCGAGTGGCAGCCGGTGCAGGCTGGAAGCCCTTTGTCCAGGTTGCCACCGCGAAAGAGCGCTTCACCACGGGCCACGAGCTTGGGATCGGCGGCGCCAACGCTGCCTTTCTGGCTGGCGAAGTAGGCGGAGATATCAGCCAGGTCCTCATCGCTCAGGTTGGTCAGCAGGCCGGTCATTTCCAGCACCGTGCGCTTGCCGGACTTGATGTCGTGCAGTTGCTTGTTCAGGTAACGTTCGCCCTGGCCCGCCAGTTTCGGAAAGTTGGGCGCCATGCTATTGCCATCCGGGCCGTGGCAGGCTCCGCATACGGCCGCCTTCGCCTGACCGGCAGCGGCATCGCCAGCGGCGTGGGCTACGCCGGATATCCCCAAGGTCAACAGCAGACTCACGATCAGTTTGTTCATCAGCTAATCCAACTACGGCTAAGGGTTAAAGAGTTATGGACCGGGTTCACTCGCTCATCCACTGGATGATGGCTCGGTAATCCTCGGCACTGCAGTCCATGCACAAACCACGCGGCGGCATCGCCTTGAAACCCTGGGTCACGTGTTGCACCAGCGTCTCCATACCTTTCGCCAACCTCGGCGTCCAAGCTTCCTGATCGCCCTTGCGGGGCGCCATGGGGAGTTGGCCGGAATGACAGGCACCACAAACACGGTTGTACACAGCTTCCGGATCCTGTGTAGCCTGAGCGCTGTAAAGCGGCATCAAGACACCGGCAGCTAGCAGCCATTTCGTCATAAAACGACCTTTTCAGGGTTGGGAACGAGCTGCGTTCTAACGCGCAATTTCGGTCGGTCGCTCCCGTGAACTTCATCCTACGCTGGGACAAAGCGCACACAAAATCTGCGGCATTATATACTGGCGTCACTGAAACGGAAACGACACAGCTTGCCGCGTCCATTCCCGACGCCGCCCACATCGGAAATCCCATGCAACTGAAGAACCCCATCCTCGGCCTGTGCCAACAGTCCACCTTCATGCTCAGCGCCGCCAAAGTCGATCAATGCCCAGACGACGAAGGCTTCGAAGTGGCTTTTGCCGGGCGTTCCAATGCCGGCAAATCCAGCGCGCTGAACACCTTGACCCACGCAAGCCTGGCACGCACCTCGAAAACCCCCGGTCGCACGCAGCTCTTGAACTTCTTCAAGCTAGACGATGAACGGCGTTTGGTCGACCTGCCCGGCTACGGCTACGCCAAGGTACCGATCCCGCTCAAGCAACACTGGCAGCGTCACCTGGAAGCCTACCTGGGCAGCCGCGAAAGTTTGAAAGGCCTGATCCTGATGATGGACATTCGCCATCCGATGACCGACTTCGACCTGTTGATGCTCGATTGGGCGGTCGCCAGCGGCATGCCGATGCACATCCTGTTGACCAAGGCCGACAAGCTCACCTACGGCGCGGCCAAAAATACCTTGCTCAAGGTGCAGTCGGAAATTCGCAAGGGCTGGGGCGACGCGATCACCATCCAGCTGTTCTCGGCGCCCAAGCGCATGGGCCTGGAAGAAGCCTACACGGTGCTGGCCGACTGGATGGAATTGGCGGACAAGGGCAGCGAAGAGGCCGAATAAGCCAAATCGCAGGCAAAAAAAACCCCGGACTTCTTATGGGGAGGGGGAAGTTCGGGGTCCAAGTTCCGGACCGCTAGGGCGGGGTCCAGATATCTGCCAACACTTAACACAACATAGGAGCATTGAAGGGCTTCACCAGCCTTTCAAAATCTCTGAGTGGCAATTCACGGGTTTAGTTCAGATTATTTTTGGAAATAACTGTAGGAATCTTCAGAGCTAATGACGCCGTGCCTGGATTTTCGGTGACTCGGTGTGGCATGGGTTGGCTGGGCTGACGCCATCGCGAGCAAGCTCGCTCCCACAGGGTGTTGAGCTCGATATCCGGCTCGACACAAAACCCGCGTGGGAGCGAGCTCGCTCGCGATGACAATCGTCCATTCCCCGCAGCCCTATCAGCCGACACCAATTCCCTGTGCTAGGGAATCAGTGCGCCTCGTCCCAGTTATTGCCCACGCCCACTTCCACCAGCAGCGGCACGTCCAGCGTGGCGGCGGCGCTCATGTGCTGGCGGATTTCGTCGCGTACCTGGTCGACCAGGTCTTCACGCACTTCCAGCACCAGTTCGTCGTGTACCTGCAGGATGACCTTCGCATCCAGCCCGGACGTTGTCAGCCAGCGGTCCACAGCCACCATGGCTTTCTTGATGATGTCAGCCGCCGTGCCCTGCATCGGCGCATTGATGGCCGTGCGCTCGGCGCCTTTGCGCAGGGCCGGATTTTTCGCGTTGATGTCCGGCAGGTACAACCGGCGACCGAAAATGGTTTCGACAAAACCTTGCTCGGCCGCCTGGGCGCGGGTGCGTTCCATGTACGCCAGCACACCCGGGTAGCGGGCGAAGTAGCGGTCGATGTAAGCCTGGGACTGCTTGCGATCGACGCCGATCTGCTTGGCCAGGCCAAACGCGCTCATGCCGTAGATCAAGCCGAAGTTGATCGCCTTGGCGCTGCGGCGCTGGTCCAGGGTGACGGCTTCCAGCTCAACGCCGAACACCTCGGCAGCGGTGGCCCGGTGCACATCCAGGTTATGGCGAAACGCATAAAGCAGGCCTTCGTCCTTGGCCAGGTGCGCCATGATCCGCAGTTCGATCTGCGAGTAGTCCGCCGCCAGCAGCTTGTAGCCTTTCGGCGCAACGAACGCCTGGCGGATGCGTCGGCCTTCGGCCGTGCGGATCGGAATGTTCTGCAGGTTCGGGTCGATGGACGACAGGCGCCCGGTCGCGGCGACGGCCTGTTGATAATTGGTATGGACGCGGCCCGTGCGGCTGTTGATCTGCTCCGGCAGGCGATCGGTGTAGGTGCTCTTGAGCTTGCTCAGCGAGCGGTACTGCATCAGCACCTTGGGCAGCGGGTAATCCTGCTCTGCCAGCTCGGCGAGCACCGCTTCGGCGGTGGACGCCTGGCCCTTGGCGGTTTTGCTGAGCACCGGCAAGCCGAGCTTTTCATACAGGATCACACCCAATTGCTTCGGCGAGCCCAGGTTGAATTCCTCGCCGGCGATGGCGAACGCCTCACGCTCCAGTGCCACCAGTTTCTCGCCCAGCTCGACACTCTGCACACCCAGCAGGTTGGCATCGACCAGCGCACCCTGGCGCTCGATGCGCGCCAGGACCGGCATCAGCGGCATTTCGATGTCGTTGAGCACCGTGCCCAGGCTTGGCGTGGCGGCCAGCTTTTCCTGCAAAGCCTGATGCAGGCGGAAGGTCACGTCGGCGTCTTCGGCGGCGTAAGGGCCGGCCAGTTCCAGGGAGATCTGGTCAAAAGTCAGTTGCTTGACCCCTTTGCCCGCAATGTCCTGGAAATCGGTCTTGCTTTGGCCCAGGTACTTGAGCGCCAGGCTGTCCATGTCGTGGCGGGTCGCGGTGGAGTCCAGCACGTAGGATTCAAGCATGGTGTCGAAGGCGATGCCCTGGACCAGGATGCCGTTGTTCTGGTCGCCACCGATGGCGCAGTTGGCCAGGATGTTGGTTTCGAACTTGGCGTGCTGGCCGACCTTGAGCTTGTTCGGGTTTTCCAGCAGCGGCTTGAGCGCCTTGAGCACCGTGTCGCGGTCCAGTTGCTCCGGCACGCCCATGTAGGAGTGGGTCAGCGGGATGTAAGCCGCCTCGAAAGGGGCCACGGCGAACGACAAACCGACGAGTTGCGAATGCTGGGCATCGCCGCCGTTGGTTTCGGTGACGAAGGCAAACAGCGGCGCTTTGTCCAGTTTGGCCAGCCACGCGTCGAAGCGCGCCTGATCGAGGATGACCTCGTACTTGGCCTCGGCAGCGCCGGGCTGTTCTTCGGCAACTTCGACGATCTCCTGGCCGGCACGCTTGGCGTCCCGCTGGTTCTCTTCGAACCAGCTCTTGAATTCCAGCAGCGTGTACAGCTCGGCGAGTTTCTCGTGATCGGGCGTGCCCATTTGCAGGTCGTCGAGGCCGACATCCAGCGGTACGTCGGTCTTGATGGTCGCCAGCTCGTAGGAAAGCAACGCCATTTCCTTGTGCTCTTCGAGCTTGGCGGCCAGGGTCTTGGCGCCACGGATCGGCAAGGTGGCGACGATGTCCAGTTGCGCATACAGCTCGGTCAGGCCGCCATTGACGCCCACCAGCAGGCCGGAAGCGGTCTTCGGTCCGATACCCGGAACGCCCGGGATGTTGTCGGAAGAATCGCCCATCAACGCCAGGTAATCGATGATCTGCTCGGGAGCGACGCCAAACTTCTCCTTCACGCCAGCCACGTCCAGGGCGCTACCGGTCATGGTATTGACCAAGGTAATGTGCCCGTCGACCAACTGCGCCATGTCCTTGTCGCCAGTGGAGATCACCACCGGACGGTCGGCCGCCGCGCTGCTGCGGGCCAGGGTGCCGATCACGTCATCGGCTTCGACGTTGTCCACGCATAGCAGCGGGAAGCCCAGGGCCTTGACGCTGGCATGCAACGGCTCGATCTGCACGCGCATGTCGTCGGGCATGCTCGGGCGGTTGGCCTTGTATTCGGCGTACAGCGCATCGCGAAAAGTCCCACCCTTGGCGTCGAAGACCACGGCGAACGGACTGTCTGGATACTGCTTGCGCAGGCTCTTGAGCATGTTCAGTACGCCCTTGACCGCACCGGTCGGCAGGCCTTTGGACGTGGTCAGCGGTGGCAGCGCGTGAAAGGCGCGGTACAGATAAGAAGAACCGTCCACCAGGACGAGGGGGGCTTGGCTCATGAGCAGGATCAACCTTTTCGGCGGGTCCGGGGCTAGAATAGCGGGACCGTTGACGACAAAGGGACAAGGTTATCATGCGTACACTAAATCGCCTGTTACTGGCTGGCTTGTTTGCAATCACCCCGTTGGCCGTCATGGCGGCGGATGACGCCCCCTCGGCGGACCCGGACGTCACCATCCGGACCGAAGGAGATAAAACCATTCAGGAGTATCGGCAAAACGGATTTTTGTACGCGATCAAGGTCACGCCCAAGCACGGCAAGCCTTATTTCCTGGTACGCGCCGATGGCACTGATGCAAACTTCATCCGCTCGGACCAGCCGGATATGCTGATCCCTTCGTGGAAAATCTTTGAGTGGTAGTACCGCTCTGCACTTCAACCGGCGCCCGCTGAAGGGCGCCCGTACTGGCAGTTTTAACCATGTCTGTGTTCACGCCCCTGGCTCGGCCCGAGCTGGAAACCTTTCTCGCCCCTTATGGGCTTGGCCGCCTGCTTGATTTCCAGGGGATCGCCGCCGGCAGCGAAAACACCAATTTCTTTATCAGCCTGGAGCAGGGCGAATTCGTCCTGACCCTGGTCGAGCGCGGTCCGGTGCAGGAAATGCCGTTCTTCATCGAACTGCTGGACGTGTTGCATGACGCCGACCTGCCGGTGCCCTACGCCTTGCGCACCACCGACGGCGTCGCGCTGCGAGAACTGGCGGGCAAGCCGGCACTGCTGCAACCGCGCCTGGCCGGCAAGCACATCAAGCAGGCCAACGCCCAGCACTGCGCCCAGGTCGGCGAGTTGCTGGCGCATCTGCACCTGGCGACTCGCGACAACATGATCAAGCGCAAGACCGATCGCGGCCTGGACTGGATGCAGGAGGAGGGCGCCAAGCTGCTCTCGCACCTCGACGCCGAGCCGCGTCGGCTGCTCGAGGCGGCGCTGGATGAAATCGCCCTGCAGAAGGTCGGCATCCTGGCGCTGCCGCGCGCCAACATCCATGCCGATCTGTTCCGCGACAATGCGATGTTCGAAGGCACGCACCTGACCGGGCTGATCGACTTCTACAACGCCTGCTCCGGGCCGATGCTGTATGACGTGGCCATTGCCTTGAATGACTGGTGCTCGGACGACGACGGCATGCTCGATGGCCCCAGGGCGCGAGCGCTGCTGGGCGCCTATGCGGCGCTGCGACCGTTTACCGCCGCTGAGGCGCAACTGTGGCCGACCATGCTGCGCGTGGCGTGCGTGCGGTTCTGGCTGTCGCGGTTGATCGCCGCTGAATCCTTTGCCGGGCAGGATGTGTTGATTCACGATCCGATGGAGTTCCAGCAGCGCTTGGCGCAGCGGCAGACGGTTCACACGGTGTTGCCTTTCGCCCTTTAAACAGCATCGCGAACAAGTCTTGCTCCCACAGCAGTAAGCGACTGTTCCTGTGGGAGCAAGGCTTGCCCGCGATGAAGGCGATGAAATCTTTCAGAAATCGAGTCGCCTATGTCGCGAGCAAGCTTTGCTCCCACAGGGTTACAACGACTCCAGACACCCCGCCAGATCATTCCCCAATTTCTCCAACAACTGCTCATACCCCTGCGCCGTCGCCGGGGTATAGCCGCCCAGTGCATCGAGCTCCTCCAGCTTCACCGGCAACCCGGCCACCAGGGTTTCGGCCAGGCGCGGGCGCAGGGGCGGTTCGCTGAAGACGCAGGTCTTGCCCACGGCCTGCAAGCGCGTGCGCATTGCCGCCACATGCTGGGCACCGGGCTGGACTTCGGCGGCCACGGCGAACACCCCGGCGTGCTTGAGGCCGTAGTTGTCTTCGAAATAGTCGAACGCCTCGTGGAAGACGAAATACGGCTTGCCCGCGACCCCGGCCAGACGCGCCTTGAGGCGTGTGTCCAAGGCATCGAGGCGCTGGTTGAAGCCCTTGAGGTTGCTCTGATAGCGGGCCGCGTTGGCCGGATCCGCCGCGCTCAGGTCAGCCGCCATCTTGGCAGCAATCACCCGCGCATTGAACGGCGAGAGCCACAGGTGGGCATCCACCGTGCCGGGGCGATGGTCGTGATCGTGTTCATCGGCGTCATGGTCATCATCTTCGTGGGACGCGCTGTCCTGGGCGAAATGACGCAACTTGAGCCCCGGCAAATCCTGGATGGCGACGGAGGGCTGCGTGCGACCGTTCAACACGCGCGGCAGAAAGCCCTCCATATCGGGGCCGATCCAATACAGCAGGTCCACCGACTGCACCTTGCGAACATCCGATGGCCGCAACGCATAGTGATGCGGCGAAGCCCCTGGCGGCAGCAACACCTCTGGAACGGCCACGCCGTCCTGCACGGCGGCGGCAATCAGTTGCAGCGGCTTGACGCTGGTGAGCACCTTGACGTCGGCCTGGGCCGGGCCAATCAGTAGAAAACTTGCGACAAAAACGACAAAGAGCGAAAAAAATCGGGACACGATGACCACTCGTAGAGGCGAGAACGGGTAACATAATAACGTCTCTCACTAAACTCGTCGCTGCCCATGCCTATTACACCCCTTGCCAGTCGCCCTCACGATCACTCCCACTGCGTGCACAGCGCGCTGTCCGAGGCCGACGCCATCTGCGCGCGCCAAGGGGTGCGCCTGACCGCCCTGCGTCGGCGTGTGCTGGAATTGGTCTGGCAAAGCCACAAACCACTGGGTGCCTACGACATCCTCGCGGTGCTCAGCGAGCAGGACGGCCGCCGCGCCGCGCCGCCAACGGTCTACCGGGCACTGGATTTCCTCTTGGAAAACGGCCTGGTGCATCGCATTTCGTCACTGAACGCCTTCGTCGGTTGCAACCATCCGGAGCACGCCCACCAAGGCCAGTTCCTGATCTGCCGCGAATGCCACGCCGCCATCGAGCTGGAACAGAAGTCCATCAGCGATGCCATCATCGCCAGCGCCAAAGAGGTCGGTTTCGTGGTCGACACCCAGACCGTCGAAGTGGTCGGTCTCTGCTCCGGCTGCCAGGGGGCCTGATGAGCAATGCGTTGATCCGCCTCGAACAGGTGGCCGTGACGTTCGCCGGGCAGAGCGTGCTGGACAACATCCAGCTGAGCGTCGAGCCGGGGCAGATCGTGACCTTGATCGGACCCAACGGCGCCGGCAAGACCACCCTGGTGCGCGCCGTGCTGGGTTTGCTCAAGCCCGACAGCGGCAGCGTCTGGCGCAAGCCGAAGCTGCGGGTCGGCTACATGCCGCAAAAACTCCACGTAGACCCGACGCTGCCACTGTCGGTGCTGCGCTTCCTGCGCCTGGTGCCTGGCGTGGACCGCACCCGCGCCTTGGCCGCGCTCAAAGAAGTCGGCGCCGAACAGGTGATCGACAGCCCGGTGCAAAGTGTCTCCGGTGGCGAGATGCAGCGCGTATTGCTGGCTCGCGCCCTGCTGCGTGAGCCTGAGCTGCTGGTGCTCGACGAGCCGGTGCAAGGGGTCGATGTGGCAGGGCAGGCCGAGCTGTACAGCCTGATCACGCGCCTGCGCGACCGCCACGGTTGCGGCGTGCTGATGGTCTCCCACGATTTGCACCTGGTGATGAGCACCACCGACCAGGTGGTCTGCCTCAATCGCCATGTCTGCTGTTCCGGGCATCCCGAGCAGGTCAGTGGCGATCCGGCCTTCGTCGAATTGTTCGGAAAAAACGCACAAAGCCTGGCGATTTATCACCATCACCATGACCACGCCCATGACCTGCATGGTTCGGTGGTCAGCGCCCCTTCTGCTTCCAATCATGTTCATGGAGATGGCTGCAAGCATGGCTGATTTTCTGTTGTACGCCCTGCTCGCAGGCTTGGCACTCGCCCTGGTAGCCGGCCCCCTGGGTTCGTTCGTGGTCTGGCGGCGCATGGCCTATTTCGGCGACACCTTGTCCCACGCAGCGTTGCTCGGCGTGGCCTTGGGATTTCTGCTGGACGTCAGCCCGGCGGTGGCGGTGACCGTTGGCTGCCTGTTGCTGGCAGTGGTGCTGGTGACCTTGCAACACCGCCAGCCGCTGGCGTCCGACACACTGCTGGGTATTTTGGCGCCGAGCACCCTATCCCTCGGGCTGGTGGTACTAAGCTTCATGCATGACGTGCGGATTGACCTGATGGCCTATCTGTTCGGCGACCTGTTGGCGATCAGTCCGACGGACCTGTCGTGGATCCTCGGCGGTAGCGCGGCGGTGCTGCTGTTGCTGGTGGCGCTCTGGCGGCCCTTGCTGGCCGTCACCGTGCACGAGGAACTGGCCCGGGTCGAAGGCCTGCCCGTGCTGGGCTTGCGCCTGGCGCTGATGCTGCTGATTGCAGTGGTCATCGCGGTGGCGATGAAAATCGTCGGGGTGTTGCTGATCACTTCATTGCTGATCATTCCGGCGGCTGCGGCACAGCGTCACGCTCGCTCACCCGAGCAGATGGCCCTGGGCGCGAGCCTGCTGGGCATGCTCGCGGTGTGTGGCGGCCTGGCACTTTCCTGGTTCAAGGACACCCCGGCCGGCCCATCGATCGTGGTCAGCGCCGCCGCGCTGTTTCTGCTGAGTTTTGTCCTGCCTCGTCGAGGGGTGTAGACTTGCTCGCTTTTTGCGCAAATAGAGAGTCGCAGGAATGAAGCCGTTCGCCTCCCGTTATCTGCTCCTTGTCGCATTTTCCCTGCTGCTGGGCGCCTGCCAGAGTACACCGCCGGTCACCCAGGCCCCCGATACGCGGGGCCCGGCCATCGCGCAGCTCGAGCAAAGCCTTGCCAGCAATGAGCTGGCCACCGCCGAAGACCAGTTGGCCGCCTTGCAAGCCCAATCGCCCGAAGACCGCTCGCTGGAACCCTACCAGCGGCAACTGGCCGAGGCGTATTTGCGCCGCAGCCAGATCGATCTGCAAAAAGGCGACGTCAACGCCGCTGCCACCGCCCTGAGCCGTGCCCGAGCCTTGATGCCCAAGGCCCCGGCGCTCACCGGCGAGGTCAACAGCGCCATTGCCGAAGCCCGCAAGGCCGACCTGGATAAAGCCGAGGCCGACCTCAAGGCCGCCGAAGCCAAACCGGTCGCCAAAGTGATCGACCCGAGCGCACCCAGCACCACGGTTGCGCTCAACCTCGCCGATATCCAGCAAATGCGTCGACAACTGGACGCCATCGCCGCCGACGTGGTGAATTATCAGTGTGACGTCAGCATCCAGGCGCCGCGCACCAATGATTATCCGTGGCTGGCGACGTTGCTGACCAAACGGGTCAAGAAACTGGACCCGGGGTTTGATTTGAAGCTGCAGAAGCAGATTTTGCGCAGTGTGCCGGCGCAGATGGTGCTGACACCGCGTAAGCCCTAAAAGCATCGCGAGCAAGCTCGCTCCCACAGGGGTTTTGTGTCGATTACAACACCCCATGTGGGAGCGAGCTTGCTCGCGATAGCGCCCTACCAGACAACAAATCTCTTTAGGCTGGAACCGCCTTGGCCTTCGGCTCCCGCGCCCAAACCCGATGCTGAGCAATCGCCGCGAAAAACCGCGAAAAACCGCTCGCATCCGCATCTTCGATCAACCCCGCATCCACCTCCAGCTTCAACTCCACCAACAACTGCCGGGCCTCACTATGAAGCCCAATGGCCTTCAGATGCTTGTAGGCCTCCAGCACGTAATGCAAAGCCACGCCGTCGCGACTCAAGGCCTTGATCGACTCCGCGCCACCGGGCACGAACACCGCGTCAAAGGCAATCGACGGCAAGCCTTCCATGGACGCATCCACCGCCAGCGTTTTCCCATCGGCCGTGGTTACCGGCGCGGAGGTCGGCCCCAACACTTTGGCGTGGGCGCCCTCGGCCTTCAGGGCCTTCTTGAGCGCATCGATGATCGCCCCGTCGACACCGTTAGCCACCAACACCGCCACTTTTCGCGTTTTGATGTCGCCGGACAGCAGGTTCGCCTGGCTCAAGGCCGGAGACTGCTCCAGCGATGGCGTTGGTACATCGACGGTGCCAGCGGTGGGCGCCGGCAACCCGAGGTTTTTCGCCACTCGCCCGGCCAGTTCCAGGTCGATATTGGCGAGGATCTCATTGACCTGCCGCGCCCGGATGAACTCACGCTCCACCTTGCCCAGCTCGAAGCTGTAGGCAGCGATGATGTGCTCCTGCTCATGAGGGCTCATGCTCTTGTAGAACAACCGAGCCTGGGAGAAATGATCACCGAACGAATCGCTGCGTTGGCGGATCTTGTAGGCGTCGATGCGCTCTGGATAACTTTCGAAGCCGCCGTCTTCCGGTCCAGGCGGGGTTTCCTTCGGCCAGCCGCCGTCGATGGAGTTCGGCTCGTAGGACGCACGGCCCTTGTCGATGGTGGTGCGGTGCATCGCATCACGCTGACCGTTGTGTACCGGGGTGATCGCCCGGTTGATCGGCAGCTCATGAAAATTCGGCCCACCGAGTCGGCTGATCTGCGTATCGGTGTAGGAAAACAGCCGCCCTTGCAGCAACGGGTCATTGGAAAAGTCGATGCCCGGCACGATGTGCCCTGGGCAGAACGCAACTTGCTCGACTTCGGCGAAGAAATTGTCCGGGTTGCGGTTCAGCACCATCTTGCCCAGGGGGGTGATGGGCACGAGTTCTTCAGGGATGATCTTGGTCGGGTCGAGCAGGTCGAAGTCAAACTTGTGCTCGTCTTCCTCGGCGACAATCTGCACGCCGAACTCCCATTCCGGGTAGTCGCCCATCTCGATCGACTCCCAGAGATCGCGACGGTGGTAGTCCGTATCTTTACCCGCCAGCTTCTGGGCTTCGTCCCATACCAACGAGCAGGTGCCGACGGTAGGGCGCCAGTGGAATTTGACGAAGCTGCTTTTGCCTTCAGCGTTGATCATGCGGAAGGTGTGCACACCAAAACCCTGCATTGCACGTAGGCTTTTTGGAATGGCCCGGTCAGACATCGCCCAGATCACCATGTGAGCCGATTCCGGCACCAGCGAGACAAAATCCCAGAACGTGTCGTGGGCCGAGCCACCTGTAGGAATTTCGTTATGGGGCTCGGGTTTTACCGCGTGGACAAAGTCCGGAAATTTCACCGCGTCCTGAATGAAAAACACCGGCATGTTGTTGCCCACCAGATCGAAGTTGCCTTCGTCGGTGAAGAACTTCACCGCAAAACCACGCACGTCCCGCACGGTGTCGCCGGAGCCGCGTGGGCCTTGCACAGTGGAAAAACGCACGAACACCGGGGTTTTCTTGCTCGGATCTTGTAGGAAACCGGCCTTGGTCAATGCCGAATGCGCATCGTAGCTCTGAAAATAACCATGGGCGCCGGTCCCACGGGCGTGGACGATGCGCTCCGGGATACGCTCATGGTCAAAGTGCGTGATTTTTTCACGCATGATGAAGTCTTCCAGCAACGAAGGGCCGCGGGGGCCGGCGCGCAGGGTGTTCTGGTTATCGGCGATCTTCACGCCCTGGTTGGTGCGCAACGCCTGTTCGGTGGCGTCGGAGCGAAACTGTTCCAGGCTCTCGAGCTTGGCGTTGGTGTTACCGCGATCCAGCGTGTCGGTCCCGGCCAGTTGGCTCTTGTTGACCGTGGGCTTCTTGGTACTCATCAGGCATGACTCCTCTTTGCGTTCCTCGCCGTGGCCAGGAATCTGAGTTCGATACCGCAGGTGCATGACCCCGGCATTTCGAGTGGCTTAATGAGTGACCGACGCCGTTTGGCCGTGTTCCTTTTTTATGGCCTTTGATCGCGTTATTGCCAAATGACAGGTCTGATCGCAAATAAATGCTAAGAACCTCTATACGGACAGGCTAAAATGCGCGCCCGGCTAACCGCTGACCCTTTTCCAACGCGCCCCACAAGGTTCGCTACGTGATCGAGTTTCAAGACGTCCATAAAACCTACCGAGTCGCCGGTAGGGATATCCCCGCCCTGCATCCGACCAGTCTGACGATTGAGAACGGTCAGGTCTTCGGCCTGATTGGCCATTCCGGTGCGGGAAAAAGCACCTTGCTGCGCCTGATCAATCGCCTGGAAGATTCCACGGGCGGCAAGATCATCGTCGACGGCGAAGAAGTCACCGCCCTGGACGCCAGCGGCCTGCGCCGCTTCCGCCAGCAAGTCGGGATGATCTTCCAGCACTTCAACCTGCTGGCGTCCAAGACCGTGGCCGACAACGTGGCGCTGCCACTGACGCTGGCGGGCGAATTGTCCCGCAGCGCAATCGACCAGCGCGTTGCCGAGTTGCTGGCGCGGGTGGGCCTGTCCGACCACGCTCGCAAATACCCGGCGCAACTGTCCGGCGGCCAGAAGCAGCGCGTTGGCATCGCCCGCGCCCTGGCGACCAAACCCAAGATTTTGCTGTGCGACGAGGCCACCAGCGCCCTCGACCCACAGACCACTGCCTCGGTGCTGCAACTGCTGGCGGAAATCAACCGCGAGCTGAAGCTGACCATCGTGCTGATCACCCATGAAATGGACGTGATCCGCCGCGTTTGCGATCAAGTGGCCGTGATGGACGCCGGCGTGATCGTCGAGCAAGGCCCGGTGGCCCAGGTGTTCCTGCACCCCAAGCACCCGACAACCAAGCGTTTCGTCCAGGAAGACGAGCAGATCGACGAAAGCGAACAGCGCGACGATTTCGCTCACGTCCCAGGGCGCATCGTGCGTCTGACGTTCCAGGGCGAAGCGACCTACGCGCCATTGCTCGGCACCATTGCCCGGGAAACCGGCGTGGACTACAGCATCCTGGCCGGTCGTATCGACCGCATCAAAGACACCCCCTACGGGCAACTGACCCTCGCCATCACCGGCGGTGACATGGAGGCGGCGTTTGCCCGCTTCACCGCGGCCGATGTCCACATGGAGGTGCTGCGCTAATGGAACTGTTGAGTTCGTTCTTCTCCAACATCGACTGGCTGGAAATCTGGCTGGCGACGGGCGACACCTTCCTGATGCTGTTCGGTTCGCTGCTGTTCACCGTACTGCTCGGCCTGCCGCTGGGGGTGCTGTTGTTCCTGTGCAGCCCGCGCCAGTTGCTCGAAGCCCGTGGCGTGTATGCGCTGCTGTCGCTGATCGTCAACATTCTGCGTTCGCTGCCGTTCATCATCCTGTTGATCGTGATGATCCCGTTCACGGTATTGATCACCGGCACCTCCCTGGGCGTGGCCGGCGCGATCCCACCACTGGTAGTCGGCGCCACACCGTTCTTCGCCCGCCTGGTGGAAACCGCCCTGCGCGAAGTCGACCGCGGCATCATCGAAGCGACCCAGGCCATGGGCGCAACGACGCGACAAATCATCGTCAACGCCTTGCTGCCGGAGGCCCGCCCAGGCATTTTTGCAGCGATTACGGTGACAGCGATTACGCTGGTGTCCTACACGGCCATGGCCGGTGTGGTCGGCGCCGGTGGTTTGGGCGACCTGGCAATCCGGTTCGGTTACCAGCGTTTCCAGACCGATGTGATGGTAGTCACGGTGGTATTGCTGCTGGTGCTGGTGCAGGTCCTGCAGACCGTGGGCGACAAACTGGTTGTGCATTTCTCTAGAAAATAAGGCCTCGCGGCCAATAAACCATGAGCCGGCCATTCGCTGGCAGGCGCCGAGAGCAGGCGCCTCAAAAGGAGTTAGCTGAATGAAAAAACTACTGGTTGCCTTCGCTGCCGCCGCAGCGTTTTCCGCCCACGCCGCCGACACCCTGACCGTCGCGGCCACCCCGGTTCCCCACGCGGAAATCCTCGAATTCGTCAAACCGGCCCTGGCCAAAGAAGGCGTGGACCTCAAGGTCAAAGTCTTCACCGACTACATCCAGCCGAACGTACAAGTCGCCGAAAAACGCCTGGACGCCAACTTCTTCCAACACCAGCCGTACCTGGATGAGTTCAATAAGGCCAAGGGCACGCACCTGGTGAGCGTGGCCGGTGTGCACCTGGAACCACTGGGCGCGTATTCCAGTAAGTACAAGACACTCGCCGAATTGCCAGGTGGTGGCAACGTGGTGATCCCGAACGACGCCACCAACGGCGGCCGTGCGCTGTTGCTGCTGGCGAAGGCTGGGGTGATCAAGCTGAAGGATTCGAACAACATCCTGTCGACGACCAAGGACATCACCGAGAATCCG
The DNA here is from genome assembly GCF_054681425.1 of Pseudomonas sp. H1_F01. Lineage (NCBI taxonomy): Bacteria > Pseudomonadati > Pseudomonadota > Gammaproteobacteria > Pseudomonadales > Pseudomonadaceae > Pseudomonas > Pseudomonas sp. H1_F01. Next base: position 146,742 of record NZ_CP162823.1, read on the forward strand.
AAGGATCTGAAATTCCGCGAGCTGGAAGCGGCGACCATTCCGCGGGTGCTGACCCAGGTGGATCTGGCGTTGATCAATACCAACTACGCGTTGGAAGCCAAGCTTGATCCTTCCAAGGATGCGCTGGTTATCGAAGGTAACGACTCGCCTTATGTGAACATCCTGGTGGCTCGCGAGGATGATAAGGACAGCGAGGCGATGAAGAAGCTGGTGGCGGCGCTGCATACGCCGGAAGTGAAGGCTTTCATTCTTGAGAAGTACAAAGGTGCGGTTTTGCCGGCGTTCTGATCTGATCAGGTGGTGAAAAAACGGGGCTGCGTGGGAATGCAGGCCCGTTTTTTTTATGCTCGGAAATGTGTGGCGTCACGGAAAGACCCGCAAGATCACGGGCTATCGCGGATCAACGTTATTCAACACCCGATTCGCCAGCAATGAACTCAATTCGATCAATTGTTGGATGCCGAGAAGGATGTGACGACGCGGGCCTTCCAGGTCGAAGGCCAGGTTGCTGACCATCGCGTCGGCTGCCGCCAGGGTTTCGCTGAGGTTGGCGAGGAGGGATTCGTTGTCGGCGTTTTTGGCGACGGTGAAGAGCTGACCCGGTTGGGACGTATCTTCGGACTTTTCCGGTTTTGGTAGCAGGTAGTAATCCAAGGCACGATTGGTGGCTTCGTCGTGTTTCTTGGCTTTGGATTTGGTTCGCGGGGAAGCTTGGTCCGCCTCTGGCGGATTCGGTGTAGGTTTGAACATGTACTAAGTCCTATAGGTGACGCCGCAACCCTCTAGCTACTAAACAAGGGGTGGCAGCTGTACGCAGGTTAGTAGACCGGGGACTTAGCAAGCCGGCGCGCCCGAGGGCGCCCTGCGCACAGCCGCCATCAAATACAGGCATGGAAATACCTGACTGATAGAGCTTTGCACCTTACTAAATACCTCGGGCTACTAAACCCGACCACTGATGGGCAGTGGCAGGGAAACGATAGAACCCAGGGACAAGGCGCACAAGCGGGCGGATTCTGGCGTAGTTGTAGGCAATGGCGCAAGGATTCGTAGCTTGATGGAAGGGTGGCTGTTGCGGAATAAACAAAGCTTCGTTTTGCCTTGAAATTCGGAGCCAGAGGGCAGGTTTTAGCTATGGAACCTGACGTTGTCGTAACGCATCACAAAACGCTGCAAGTCGATCTGCCCGTCATGCTTTACTGACGTTCTGTCACTTCCAAGCTGTAACGTATGCTCACGCGCCTTCAAGGGTGATCCGTACCGAGAGCCGTATACATAATGTCCTTCGCCGAGCTGAAATCCTTCCACATGGTCGCCCGCCTGGGCAGCATCACCCAGGCGGCGAAGAAACTCGGCCTCAGCCAGCCCACGGTCACCACGCAGATCCGCAGCCTCGAAGGGCAGTACGGCGTCGAGCTGTTCTACCGGGGTGGTCGGCGTCTGACCCTGAGCGATGAAGGCGTACGCCTGCTGCCCATGGTGCAGCAGTTGCTGCAACAGGAGGCCGACATTGAGTTCTTCTTGCGCAACTGCGGCCAGGTACAAGGTGCCCTGCGCATCGGCGCCACTGCGCCCTACTACATGCTCGACCTGGTGCGGCGCTTTCGCGAGCAACTGCCGCAATGCGAGGTGACCCTGGAGATCGGCAACTCGCAGCAGGTGATCGAAGCGCTGGAAGACTACCGCGTCGACCTTGCCGCTTCCTCGCTGTTGGTCGAGGACCCGCGACTGACTCGCCTGCTGTTGGGCCACGATCCACTGGTGTTGGCCGTACACCGTAGTCACCCGCTGGCCGCGCGGGAGCGCGTGCCGCTCGCGGCGCTGGCCGGGCACTGCCTGCTGATGCGCGAGAAAGGTTCGACCACTCGCGTGCTTACCGAGCAGTTGCTGCGCGACGCTGGCGTGGCGCTCGGCTCGTTACTGGAGATCGGCAGCCGCGAATCGATCCGCGAAGCGGTGCTGCGCAATATCGGTATCAGCATCATCGCCCGCCACGAAGTGCCGACCAGTACCGAGTTGCGGGTGATCGAACTGGAAGGCGCGCCGCTGATTGCCGAGTACCTCTACTGTCTCAAGGAGCGCCGCAGTGCGCGCCTGCCGGCGGCCTTTCTTGCGCTGGCGCGGGAAGCCGTGAGCACCTCGTAAGGCGCCTCGCTGCCCTCCCGCCGGGGCGCAAACACATCCCTACACAAATCCACCGATGCCACTATCGGCAGTTTTTGCCCAACTGCCATAAAGCCTTAGCACCCTGTGTCCAGGATGGACCTCGTATTCCACCGACGAGGTTCCGCCATGGCTACGGTCAGCTTGCAACTGCGCGATATCCACAAGGCCTTCGGCGCCTTTCAGGCGCTGGACGGGGTGTCGCTGGACGTCTCTGCCGGCGAGCTGGTGTGCCTGCTCGGCCCCTCGGGCTGCGGCAAGACCACCCTGCTGCGCTGCATCGCCGGGCTGGAGCGCCAGGACGGCGGCAATATTTTCTTCGGCAATCGTGATGTCTCCACGCTGCCACCGCAGGCGCGCGACTACGGCATCCTGTTCCAATCCTATGCGCTGTTTCCCAATCTCACGGTGGCGCAAAATATCGGTTACGGCCTGGCCGGCAATAGCCGCGAGAGCCTCCGTGCACGGGTCGCCGAGATGCTTGAGCTGGTCGGCCTCAAGGGCAGCGAGCAGAAATATCCCGGCCAACTCTCCGGCGGCCAGCAACAGCGCGTGGCCCTGGCCCGCGCCCTCGCGCCGGCACCCAAGCTGCTGCTGCTGGACGAACCGATGTCGGCCCTCGACGCTCGCGTGCGCGAACACCTGTGTGGTGAGCTGCGCCAGTTGCAGAAGAGCCTGGGCATCACCACCGTGATGGTCACCCACAATCAGGACGAGGCCATGCTCATGGCCGACCGTATCGCGGTGATCAACCACGGTCGGGTCGAGCAATACGCCACGCCCCAGGAGATCTATCGCGCGCCCGCCACGCCCTTCGTCGCCGAGTTCGTCGGCCAGGGCAACTGGCTGCCCTACGAGCGCGACGGCGAGCACGCCCGGGTTGGCGAGCTTAGCCTGCGTCTGCACGGCGTCCGGCCGGCCGAACGCGGTCGCCTGTTCTGCCGGCCCGAGGCGGTGGTGGTCAACCCGCCGGTGCACGAAGACAACCTGTTCAGCGCACAGATGCGCGAGATCACCTTCCTCGGCAATCGCTGCCGCCTGAGTTTCGAGCTGGACGCCCTGCCGGGTCATGCCCTGCTTGCCGAGCTGGCGCCGGACGCCATGCCGCGCCTGGGCGCCCCGCATATCTGGGTGGCCCTGCCGCCGCGCAGCCTGCAAGTGTTCGTCTGATGGAACAGGTATTGCTGAGCAAGCCCCAAGCCGGCGCGCGGCGCCTGCCTGCCGACCTGGCCGACCGGATATTCGTCCACGGTGGCCAGTGGTTGCTGCTGGTGCTGCTGGTTCTCGCCGTGCTGCTGCCGCTACTGGCCATGCTTTGGCGCGGCTTTGCCAGCGAGCCCGGGCAGGGCGGTGGGCTGACGGCGGCGGCCGAACTGTTCACCAGTGCCAACTTCCGCTGGCTGCTAGGCAACAGTCTGGCGGTCTCGCTGACCGTGGCCGCCATCGTCGTGCCGCTGGCCTACACCTTCGCCTATGCGCTGCAGCGTACCTGCGTGCCGGCCAAGGGCCTGTGGCGCGGCATTTCCCTGCTGCCGCTGCTGGCGCCGTCGATATTGCCGGGCATCGCGCTGATCTACCTGTTCGGCAACCAGGGCGCGCTCCGGCACCTGCTCACGGACAATATCTATGGCTTCTGGGGCATCGTTATCGGCGAAGTCATCTACACCTTCCCGCATGCGCTGATGGTGCTGCTTTCAGCCCTGGCCCTGGCCGATGCGCGCCTGTTCGACGCCGCCTCGAGCATGGGCGCGTCACCGTGGCGGGCATTTCGCAGCATCACCTGGCCGGGCAGCCGACAGGGCGTATTCGCCGCCTTCTGCCTGGTGTTCACCCTGTGCATCACCGATTTCGGCGTGCCGGTGGTGGTCGGCGGCGATTATCAGGTGCTGGCGCTGGAGGCCTACAAAGCAGTGGTTGGGCAACAGCAGTTCGGCCGCGGCGCGCTGATCGGCATGGTCCTGCTGCTGCCGGCGCTGTTGAGCTTCGCCGTCGACCTGTGGCTACGCCGGCGTCAGCGCGAGGCAATGAGCGGTCGCGCCCAGGTTTACCAGCCGCAACCGTCGCGCCGCCGCGACCTGGCCTTCCTTGCCGTGGTGCTGCTGATCTGCGCGGCGCTGCTCGGTGTGTTCGGCATGGCGATGTACTCGTCGCTGGTCAAGTTCTGGCCCTACGACCTGTCGCTGTCGCTGCACCACTACACCTTTTCCGAACTCCCCGGCGGCTGGCAGGTGTACCGCAACAGCCTGCTGCTGGCCGGCTGCACGGCCGTGTTCGGCAGCCTGCTGACCTTCACCGGCGCCTACCTGCTGGAGAAGACCCGGCAGAGCCCGCTGACCCAGGCCCTGCGTCTGCTCAGCTTCGTGCCGATGGCGGTGCCGGGGTTGGTGCTGGGCCTGGGCTACGTGTTTTTCTTCAACTTGCCGGGCAATCCGCTGCACGGTCTGTACGGCAGCCTGACCCTGCTGGTGGCGTGTACCATCGCGCACTTCCTGACCACTGCGCAGTTGACTGCCAGCGCCGCGCTGCGCCAGCTCGATGGCGAGTTCGAGGCCGCGGCGCTGTCGCTGAAGGTGCCGCTGCTGCGCCACTTTTTGCGCGTCACCCTGCCAATTTGCCTGCCGGCGTTGCTCGACATCCTGCGCTACCTGTTCGTCTCGGCGATGACCACGGTGTCGGCGGTGATCTTCCTCTACAGCCCGGACAGCCTGCTCGCCGCCATCGCCGTGCTGAACATGGACGACGCCGGCAACGTCGGCGGCGCCGCCGCCATGTCCACCCTGATTCTGCTCACCTCGGCCGCGGTTTCGCTGCTGCTGGCGGGGGCCTCACGCGGTGTGCTGCGTCGGGCCCAAGCCTGGCGCACGACCGCCGGCCATTGATTACCCTGGAGACTGCCATGCACTACCAACACCCCGACCGCCTGCACGCCGCCATTCTCGACTGGGCCGGCACCGTGGTCGATTTCGGCTCCTTCGCGCCAACCCGCATCTTCGTCGAGGCCTTCGCCAGTTTCGACGTCGAGATCAGCCTGGAGGAGGCGCGCGGGCCGATGGGCATGGGCAAATGGGACCATATCCGCGCCCTGTGCAACCTGCCGGCGATTGCCGAGCGCTACCAGCGTCGCTTCGGCCGTCTGCCGAGCGATGAAGATGTGACGGCAATTTATGAGCGCTTCATGCCCTTGCAGATCGCCAAGGTCCGCGAGCACTCGGCGCTGATCCCCGGCGCGCTGGCGTGTATCGCCGCGCTGCGCGAGCGCGGCCTCAAGCTCGGCAGCTGCTCCGGCTATCCCAAACAGGTGATGGACAAGGTGGTCGAGCTGGCCGCCGCCAATGGCTATAGCCCGGACCATGTGGTCGCCACCGACGAGGTGCCCAAGGGTCGGCCGAGCCCGGCCCAGGCGCTGGCCAACGTCATCGCCCTCGGCCTCGACGACGTGGCTGCCTGCGTCAAGGTCGACGACACCGAGCCGGGCATCCTCGAAGGCCGCAGCGCCGGCATGTGGACCGTGGCGCTGCGCTTCTCCGGCAACTTTCTGGGCCTTGACTGGGCGCAGTACCAGGCCCTGACGCCCGCGCAGCGCGAAGCCGAGCGCACGCGCATCGACGCGCTGTTCGCGCCGAGCCGGCCGCATTACCTGATCGACACCCTCGCCGAACTGCCGCCGGTGATCGACGCGATCAACGCTCGCCTGGCCCGGGGCGAGAGTCCGCAAGCCAGCTGAATTCGAATAACCAACGCCACGCAATGCCAACCAAGGAGCTCTTCATGTTCAAACGCACCGCTCTGGCCGCCGGCCTGCTCGCCGCTTGCGCCATGCAGGCCCAGGCCAACACCGAGCTGACCGTGTACACCGCCCTCGAAGTGGAACAGCTGGCCGCCTACAAGAGCGCCTTCGAAAAGCTGCACCCGGATATCGAGATCAAGTGGGTACGCGACTCCACCGGTATTGTCACCGCCAAGCTGCTGGCCGAGAAGGATCGTCCGCAGGCAGACGTTGTCTGGGGCCTGGCTGGCTCGAGCCTGGCTGTGCTCAAGCAACAAGGCATGCTCGAAGCCTACGCCCCGGCCAACCTGGACAAGATCGGCGCCAACTACCGCGACACCGCCAACCCACCGGCCTGGGTCGGCATGGACGTGTGGGCTGCGACCATCTGCTTCAACACCATCGAGGCCGAGAAGCAGGGCCTGCCCAAGCCGACCAAATGGGAAGACCTGACCAACCCGGTGTACAAGGGCAAGATCGTCATGCCGAACCCGGCTTCGTCCGGCACCGGCTACCTCGACGTCAGCGCCTGGTTGCAGACCTTCGGCGAGCCCCAGGGCTGGGCCTACATGGACAAGCTGCACCAGAACATCGGCCAGTACACCCACTCCGGCTCCAAGCCGTGCAAGCTGGCCGCCGCCGGCGAGTTCCCCATCGGCATCTCCTTCGAGTACCCGGCTGTGCAACTCAAGCGCAAGGGTGCGCCGCTGGACATCGTCCTGCCGAAGGAAGGCCTGGGTTGGGAGATCGAGGCCACCGGCATCATCAAGGGCACCGAGCAGCTGGAAGCGGCGAAGAAGCTCGCCGACTTCTCCGCCAGCCGCGAGGCCATGGACCTGTACAAGGCGAATTTCGCCGTGCTGGCCCAGCCGGGCATCGCCGAGCGCTTCCAGGAACTGCCCGCCGACTACGAGCAGCGCCTGATCAAGAACGACTTCGCCTGGGCCTCGGAAAACCGCGACAAGATCCTCGCCGAATGGCGCAAGCGCTACGACGGCAAGTCCGAACCTGTCGCCCAGTGACGTGGCCGGCAGAATCCTGTTGGCGGTGTGACGCGGGTCTGCTGTACGGCTCGCCCGCCAGCCTTGCCAGAGGGGTTCTGCCAATCGGTGCTGCACGTTGATTCATCCGGCTGCGTTGGCGGCCGCCTTTTTCGTTCCAGGAGTTTCCCCATGAGTCAGCACGACTGCGATCTGTTGATCGTCGGTGCCGGCATGCTCGGCCTCGCCCATGCCTGGGCCGGCGCCAAGCGCGGCCTCAAGGTACGTGTGTTCGAGCGCAGCCACACGCCGCTCGGCGCCTCCATCCGCAACTTCGGCCAGGCCCTGGTCACTGGCCAGGCACCCGGCGTGATGCTCGACCTGGCCCGCCAGTCCCGCGGCCTGTGGGCCGAACTGGGCCAGGCCGCCGGCCTGCAGCTCAAGCAACAGGGCTCACTGCTGTTTGCACGCAGCGAAGCCGAAGAAGCCTTGCTCGAAGCCTTCTGCGCGGGCCGCGCTCGTGAGCAGGGCTACCGCGTCGAGCTACTGCGCGGCGCCGCCCTGAATGGGCTGTACGGCGGACGTTTCGCCCACCATCGTGCCGCCCTGCATGGCCTCGACGACCAGCAGCTGTATTCCCGTGAGGCGCTGCCGCAGATCGTCGATTACCTGCGCGGGTTGGGCGTGCAGTTCCACTTCTCCACCCTGGTGCGTGACGTCAAACCAGGTAGCGCCCTGACCAGCGCCGGAAGTTTCAGCGCCAGGCACATCGTGGTCTGCTCCGGACACGATTATCAGACCTTGCTGGCCGAGCCGCTGGCCGCACTCCAGCCTTCGGTGTGTCGCTTGCAGATGCTGCGCGCCCGCCTGCAACAGCCGCTGGACCTGCAGCACGCGGTGCTCACCGGACTCAGCTGCGTGCATTACGGCGCTTTCGCCGATCTGCCGGAAGCCGAGGCCATTCGCGCGCAGATCCGCCGCGAGCAGCCGGAACTGGAAACCCACGGCATCCACCTGCTGGTCAGCCCGACGCCCCATGGCGAGTTGATCATCGGCGACTCCCACGACTACGGCAGCGACGCCTCGCCGTTCAATGCCGAGGCCGTGGACGACCTCATGCTGGCGCTGGCCGAGCACACCCTGGGCGGCAAGCTGCAGGTGCTGGAACGCTGGCAGGGCGTATACGGCTCGCGCGGGCCCGGCCCGTTCAGCGTGGTGCAAGCCGGAGCAGGTGTCAGCGCCGTACTGATGCACACCGGCCTGGGCATGAGCGTCGGCCTAGGCCTCGGCGAGCGCAGCCTGGCGGCGCTGCTCGGCGAAGAAGAATGGCCGCAGGCGTGCGTCGCATGAGCGCGGAGCAGGCGGTGGCCGAACTGTTTGCCCTGTGCCGCCAGCAGGCGCAGGCGGACTACATCGGCGAGGCGGTCAGCCAGCTCGAACACATGGTCCAGGCCGCCGAGCTGGCACGTGACGAAGGGGCAGACGAGGAGTTGGTGCTGGCCGCTTTCTGCCACGACGTCGGGCACTTCTGTGCGCCGCTGACGACGGAAAACTCAATGGCCGGCCTGGGCCGTCGAGGCCACGAGCGGGTGGGCGCAAACTGGCTGTTGGGGTTGGGCTTCTCCCAGCGCCTGGCGGGGCTGGTGGCGCGGCATGTTGACGCCAAGCGTTACCTGAGCTGGCGCGAACCGGCTTATCTGGCAGGGTTGAGTGAGGCCAGCCGGCAAACGCTGCACTGGCAGGGCGGACCGATGACGCCCCCTGAGGCCGAAGCTTTCGAGGCCGACCCGCTGTTTGCCGACAGCCTGCGTTTGCGCCGCTGGGACGAGGCGGCCAAGGTCGCCGGGAGACCTTCAACCGATCTCAGCGATTTGGAGCAGCTTGCGATACGTGTTCACCAGGCTGCGATACCTTGATGGAAAGGATCACACCAGCGGAATAAACGGGGCTTGGTTTTGGCCCGTAAATTGGGGCCCGAGAGCGGTGGGAACGACGAAGTCTCTTTCAGCGATCACTTGCTCCCGAACCCCTATCGGCATTTGCCCCCTGTTCGGGCCGAACGAACCCTAGGATCTGCTTCATTGTTCTACAACCCGCATGATAAATTCCCCGCCGCGACCTCTAATCAATAGAGGGCATTCAGGGAGAGAAGTAAGTGATCAAGTCTTTGTTGGTTGGGACATTGCTGGCAATGGCATCAGCATCGGCATCTGCGATGAGTTGCGATAACCCTAGAAACGCCTATGACAGAACCTATTGCGCGTCGCTGAAAATGGTTCAGTCGGATCAGGACATCAATGATCAATACAAGAAGACGATGAGTGCGCTGAACCCGGATCAAAAGAAAAAAGTGAAAGCCGCTCAAATCCAGTGGATCAAAAATCGTGACAGCGCCTGTTCCAACGATGGCCTGCTCTATCTGGACTGTGCCAACGAGAAGACCGAGGCGCGTATCGTCATTCTCAAGGCGGTCGAGCGCGAGTGCCGTGCTGCCGGTTGCGACGACGCCAAGCTGTCGCAAGTCGAGTAAGCCGTAAACAACTTGCCCTCGCTGAAAAACCCGACGTAAAACGTCGGGTTTTTCTTTGGCGGGTTCACCCGCTATCGCGGCTCAACGCTATTCAACACCCGATTCGCCAACAACGACTCAACTCGCCCTTGCCCCTTTTTTCATGCCTGGTGCAGGCCACACACTCTTCAGGCTCGGGGAGTTACGCCAGCGAGGCGAAGATCCCAGCGGGCGGGACAGCGAGATGTTTCGCTAAATCTCATCTTCACAGTAATTCAGTTGTTTGCATTGGTGGCAGGGTGCCACAATCGTTTTTTTGTTGCGTCATAACCAGGTGGTTCAAATGTATGGCCCAAGATTGCGCAATGGCCAGGATTTTGTAATAGCCGAGCAGGTTCGAACTGACCGATTGCAGCAACTGTTTCGCCAATCCGTTTCTGCGGTTTTGGGTAGTTACCTGGCTGCCATCATGCTGAGCTGGCTGTGTTGGGATCGTTTTGAGCACAGCGCTATTTTTTGGTGGCTGGCCATCCTGACCGCATCGACGCTGGTGCGTATCGCGATGTTCGTTGCCTATTTCCGCAGCGACGAAAGTCAGCGCACGCCTCAACATTGGGAACGCAAATACTGGGTCACGCTGGTGCTGTCAGCCAGCATCTGGGGCGGTGGGGCGTTTGTGCTCATGCCGGCGGACGATTTGTTGTCGCAGGCGTTGGTCATGCTTTTTACGGTCGGGATGTCCGTCAGTGCGGTGTCCTGCTACTCGGCCTATCGCGATATGACACTGGTTTCCATCGGCGTGGTGTTGTTGCCGTGCACGATCTGGCTGCTGTTTCAACCGTCCCCGATCCAAGTCGGCATGGCCCTTTCGATTTTGGTATTCACGGCATTTGCGGCCCGCGCCACGCACAAAATGTCTCAGGCACTGGAAATCGCCTTTCGACTCACCCGTGAAATGGAACAGGCGAACAGCATTTCAACCCGCGCCGCACAAACCGATGAACTGACCGGCCTGAAGAGTCGACGGGCATTTTTCGAGCATGCCCAGCAGCTTTACAACGAGTGCAAGGCCAAGCGGCAAGGGTTGTGCGCGGTCATGTTGGACATGGATCACTTCAAGCACATCAACGACACCTACGGCCATCAGGTCGGCGATCAGGTTTTGCGCCAGATGGGGACGGTCATCAGTTCGTCGTTTCGGGCAACCGATATCCACGGTCGGCTCGGGGGCGAAGAGTTCGCCATTCTGCTCCCGGACACTTCCATTGAGGTTGCTACCCAGATTGCAGAACGGCTCATCGATACGATTGCAGGTTTGACGATCGAGCCTGTTCACCATATCTCAGCCAGCCTTGGCGTCGCATCGACGGAGGCTTGTAATAAGGATCTTCACAGCTTGATGAACGATGCGGATAAAGCCCTGTATCGAGCGAAGGCGTTGGGGCGTAATCGAGTGGCGGTTGCTTAGTCGGGTTGGCTTTGCCCTGCGCGAAACCAAAAAAACCGCCAATTCGGCGGTTTTTTTTACTTTTCCCTGATCCCGCGTTTGATCGTGCCCTCGCTCTGCGTGGGTATGCATCCCGTGACGCTCTGCGTCACTTTCCAAAAGCGGAACGCGGAGCGTCCCTGGCGGCGTTCCCACGCAGAGCGTTGGGACGATCGAAACCCAACATTCTGCTTATGAATTTCCCTCTCTTTGAAGGCCTGCAATTGCGCTGGTCCTGCTGATCCCCCCTAGCACCTCCTTCCCCTTGGCTCACCTCGCGGCTCACGCGGGCTGGCGATATTGCAGGGCCTAAAAATAAATTTCTTTTTAGATCAATTAGTTAATTCTGGATTAGCAATTTTCTCAAAATTTATCTTGCGCGCTAATTATTCATCCGTTAACTTTATCGCAACTGGTTAGCGCGCAAACATTTAGCGCAAACCAAAAAACATTGATCAGACCAATCAGCAAAAGAGGAAACACGATGAACGTTCTCTACACCGCAGTCGCAACCTCCACCGGTGGCCGTGATGGCCGTGCTGTTTCCAGCGACAAGATTCTCGACGTGAAACTGGCTACTCCAAAAGCCTTGGGCGGCGCCGGTGGTGAAGCCACCAACCCTGAGCAGTTGTTCGCTGCCGGTTACTCCGCCTGCTTCATTGGCGCATTGAAGTTTGTCGCCAGCCAAAGCAAACGCAGCATTCCTGCTGACGCTTCAATCACGGCACATGTCGGTATCGGCCAGATCCCTGGCGGTTTCGGCCTGGACATCGACCTGCACATCAACTTGCCAGGTCTGGATCAAGCCGATGCTCAAGCGCTGGTCGATGCGGCTCACCAGGTTTGCCCGTACTCCAACGCGACACGCGGCAACGTCGATGTCCGTTTGCACGTCACCGTCTAACTCACTTCATCTACGAATAAAAAGGATCAGGACATGAACACTCTCGGCAAAACTCTTGTTGGCTCGCTTCTGGCACTGTCGCTCGGCAATGCGTTCGCGACTTCTTCTGTTCAACCTACGTTCGCCGAGGGAGGTTCGGATCGCCTGATCGAAAGCCGTGTGGCTGAAGGCGGCTCCGATCGACTCATCGAAAACCGCGTAGCTGAAGGCGGCTCCGATCGACTCATCGAAAACCGCGTAGCTGAAGGCGGCTCCGATCGACTCATCGAAAACCGCGTAGCCGAAGGCGGCTCGGATCGACTCATCGAAAACCGCGTGGCTGAAGGCGGCTCCGATCGCCTGATGGAAAACAGAGTGGGCTGAACAATCCCTTCACCGCTCCGAAAACCGGTCGAATCACCCCATGTTGCTTCCAAAAGAAAAAACGCCGCTTATCTCTCATGAGGAAGCGGCGTTTTTTTGCAACGTGTCCCAGGATCCTAAACGATACTATCCACCACCCCACCATCAACACGAAGCGCCGCTCCGGTGGTGGCCGAGGCCTGTTCCGAGCTGGCGTAGATGATCATGTTGGCGACTTCCTCGACGCGCGCCGCGCGCTGGATGATCGAGGTGCTGCGGTGCTGGTTGACGAAATCTGCCGCGACCTTTTCCAGGCTGTCCCCGGTGCGCTCGACGTCTGCCTGGAGCATCTGGGCAACGCCTTCGGAAAGCGTCGGCCCCGGCAGCACCGAGTTCACCGTCACGCCCGTGCCGGCGAGGCGCTTGGCCAGGCCGCGAGCGATTGAGAGTTGGGCGGTTTTGGTGAAGCCGTAATGGATCATGTCAGCGGGAATGTTCACGCCGGACTCCGACGAGACAAACACAATCCGCCCCCAACCGCGCTCGACCATGCCCGGTGCGTAGGCCCTGGAAACACGCACGCCGGACATCACGTTGGTTTCAAAGAAGCGCAGCCATTCGCTGTCCGGCGTCTCGAAAAAGTCTTCCAGTTTGAAAATGCCCAGGTTGTTGATGACGATATCGAAGCGTGGGTATTTGGCGATCAGTGCCTGGCAGCCCGGCGCGTTGCTCAGATCGCCAACAAAGCCATCGGCCCTTGAAGCGAGGGCGCCCAAGCGCTGCAACGCATCCTCCACGCTGCTTGCGCTGCGACCGTTGATAACCACTTGGGCGCCGGCTTCCAGGAAGCCTTTGGCTGTCGCAAACCCAATACCGCTGGTGGACCCAGTGACCAACACGTGACGGCCGGTGAAGTCGATGTTCATGAGGGGGACTCCTTGATTAATGAACCAGAGGAAGTGCGATATTTCTGACTGGACGGTAGTCCGACGGATTTAGAGATGGCTGTGCATCCCAACGTCGCCGATATCGCAGGCCCTTAATCATGGACACGATTGAGGCTTTGCGCCTCCTCGTGATCAATCAACCATCAGGAAGCCGACCACACGGCCAGTTCATAGCCATCCGGATCGATAAAGTGGAAACGTCGGCCCCCCGGGAACGCGAACACTTCACGGCTGATGGTCGCTCCTGTGGCCTTGAGCCTGAGTTGGGTAGCCTCAAGGTCATCCGCATACAAGATGATCAACGGGCCGCCCGGGCGCACAGGTTCGCCAGTCGTGAAGCCACCGGTCAGGCGACCGTCGCTGAATTCGGTATAGGTCGGGCCGTAGTCGACGAAACTCCAGCCGAACACGCTTGCATAGAAGGCTTTGCTGCGGGCGATGTCGCTGACATTGAACTCGATGTTATCGATCTGACGGTCTTTACCTTGAATGCCCATTGTCGCTTCCTTGGCTGATTTGGGAGTAAGCGAGCTTAGGCCATTTCTCTCTCACCGAGCTTGGAAAAATCGATCCGGACGGCAGGGGTTGAGGGCAGAGAAGGAACACAGCTGGCGCCGGTACCCGTGATACCTGAGGTATTGCGGGTGCAAAACGGCGCCATCTCTGCCACGTCTACACTTTAAAGCGTCCTACCAGCCTTTCCAGTTCATGACCCAGCCGTGCGAGTTCGGTACTTGAAGAAGCAGTTTCCTCGCAAGTGCTTGCCGTCTGCTCAGAGATGTCGCGAACGTTGATGACACTGCGGTTGATTTCCTCGGCGACTGCGCTTTGCTGCTCCGCTGCAGTGGCGATTTGCTGATTCATGGCTTGAATGATCGATACTTTACTCGTGATGTTTTCCAAGGCGCTTACCGCACGATGGGTAAATTCCACGCTGCTTTCGCTCAACAGCTGGCTGCTTTCCATGCCTGAGGCAACGGCATGAGTACCACTCTGTACACCGGCCACCAGACTTTCAATTTCTTCAGTGGAACGCTGGGTGCGTAAGGCAAGACTGCGCACCTCGTCTGCTACCACCGCAAAGCCACGGCCAGCCTCGCCGGCGCGTGCGGCTTCAATGGCCGCGTTCAGCGCCAGCAGATTGGTTTGCTGGGCCACCGCCTTTATCACATCGAGCACCCCGCCGATTTTTTCGCTTTGTTCCTGGAGATGGCGTACAGCATCAGCCGACTGATTGAGCTCTTCGGCCAAGCGCTTGATCTGCGCAATGGCCTCGCTCACGATTCGCTCTCCCTCATAGGCTTGCTGATCCGCGGCGGACGCGGCAGTTGAGGCCTCTTCAGCATTGCGAGCGACGTTTTGCACCGTTGCGGTCATTTCGCTCATCGCGGTGGCGACATGATCCGTTTCGTTTTTTTGATTATTGACGCCCGCATTGGTTTGCTCGGTGACCGCCGACAGCTGTTCGGCGGCACTGGCAACCTGAATGACGCCGGATCGAATGCCCTCGATCAGCTCATGAAGGTTGAGCATCATCTGCTGAAGACCTGATTGCAGCTGACCCAACTCATCACGCCGATTGACCTGCACGGGCTCACTCAAATCCCCCCTGGCAATACGATTCACGGCCTGTAGCGTGTACTGCAGTGGGTTAACGATTTGTTGGGTAATGATCCACGCTGCGAGTGCACCCAGTAGCAACGTCAAGGCAGCGACAAGACTCAGCAGAACCTTGGCAGACGCGGCGTCGGCATCGCGCTTGGTATTTTGCGAGTCAATGAGCTTTTGCGTCGTATCAAGCAACAGATCACCCAGTTGCCCCATACGTTTATAGATGGACACTTGGTCGGCATTGGGTTTGGCCAGATCAAGCAGCAGTTGTCCGTATTCTCTGACGGATGTGTTCTGTTGTTGAATCAGCTCTTGGTCAATCGGGGAAGTGAACTGGTCCCTGATGCTTTGCAGATGGGCTGCCAGATTGTCCAGAATTTTCTGCAGCGGTTGATAGGCATCTGGTTGAGGGTTTGCACCTAGACGTAAACGACTGATTCGCAGGTCTTTGGTGTAATCGCTGATTTGAGCAATTTTTTCGATTTTAACGCCGCGGTCGGTCAACGTCGCAATGGCGTACCAACCCGTGGAAGCGAGTAACAACGCAAGCCCTAGTACCAGGCCGAAGCCCAAGCTTAATTTCGCGCTGACACGGATGTTGCTGATCCAGTCAAACATAAAGACTCCATTTGTAACTCAGATGGATTGGAAATGGCGTCCTGAGTGTCGACCATGTACCTGAATGCTTTAGTTTTTAGAGTGGCAACCGAAGTGCTCTGGAGCACAACTCGTCCTCAAATGTAGAAAATATAGTGATATCCAGGGCTATTGGGCTAAAGCATGGCTGAAAGGATACAGCGCCCAGCCTGTCGGCGTTTCAAGAGTGGTCTATTTCGAAACTAAGGGGTAGTTTTCAAACACCAAAAAACTGTCTAGTTCTTTAGTCGAATGTTCACGATCGTTCAATTCTGGTGGACCCGCACCTATGTTGCGAGCACTGGAAACCGTACAGTGTGTAACGGAAGATTCAGATCTGGATGACTTGCTTTAGATAAAGAAACAGCCGGTCTTGGCAGGCTCTGTATCGGGCTTCGAGGCCCTCGACCTCCCACATCCGAGCAAGCCATACCTCATCACATGACGCGTCAATATCATTGACGGTGACGCTCCATACGGTCTGAGCGTGTTGCGTGGCCCGTAGTAGTTGCAACAACTCCTCAGTGATTGGAAGCGCTTTAGCCTTAACTCTTTTTAGCGACATCTAAACTATCCAGGATCAATTCAAGGTCGAGATTGTTTTTGCGTCGCGCACTATAAGGCTCAGTTCATGAAGGCTGTATTCGACTTATGGCTAGCAAGACAGCGCAGAAATAGACTGCTCTTGGCAGTAGTTATTCATTGGGTTTATGACGCTTTAATTACTGACTGCTTTATGGTGAGGGGTGGGTATGACGGGCCTGTATTCAAGGTCGGGTCGTCAACAAAACCTATTAATCTTTCACAAGAAGAGCTAGCAGCTATAGCGGGAATACCCCGAACTTACGTTAGTCAAATTGAACGCGAATTAAAGTACATCAACGATGCCCAGTCTAATGAACGAAAGGTTTTGGTCAACGCTTTCAGGAATTTGACGCTTCCTTGGCTGATTTGGGAGTAAGCGAACTTAGGCCATTCAACCCTCACCAAGCTTGGAAAAATCGATCCGGACGACAGGGGTTGAGGGCCGAGCAAGCCTTGTCGCCGACGATCTCTTCACTGGCAAGACGACCCACGATCGCGGCCAGGGTTACGCCGGGGTGCATGACGCACACGTATACACCGCCAACCTGCGGAAGATAACCAATGATGGGGATGTCATCGGCAGGCATTGGTCTGTATCCGACACGAGCCGATTGCAGATCCAGGGAGACAACGCCGTGAAGCTCGCTTTTTATGGCGTTGGCGGTGCGCAGCGCGATCTCCGACGGTTGGTTTTCCAAGGCGTCGTCCAGGTAGTCTTCGGCCGCCAGCAACGCACCCTCTGGGGTTTGCCTCACTTCCATTTCAGGGCTGGAGATGAGGCTGCGTACCAGGTTGGGTGGCGAGGTGTAGCGGATGAAAATTGCCGGGGAGGCGTCGATGGGCAGGCAGACTTCAAGCAGGTCGGCCAGCTTCGTGATGCCTGTGCCGGCTGCCAATACGACGATATCGGCTTCAATGACGCCCGTGGTGGTTTCAACGCCCCACACGCTGGAACCCTGGGTTTTAAAGCCGAGAACCGGCGTTTGAGTGAGCACTTTCGCGCCGTTGGCCTGGGCGCCGGCGATCAGCGCATGGGTTGCTGCTACGGCGTCCAGCGCTCCTTCTTCCGCCGCATACGAAGCTTGTTGAGGAGGATTCTTGAGGTTTGGCTCAAGTTCACGGATCTGTGATTGGGATATCCGGCTTGCCGACGCTGTTGAACTCGGGCCGTAAGATAGGGCGCCAGTCCAGCGGATCTTCAGGCCGGGCAGTTGCGTTTCGAGTCGGCGGTATTCCTGGATGGCAGCACCGCGCAATGGCGCAATGGGGTCGGGTTCGCCATGGGAGGTGTTGATCCAGGCGAATGAGCTGCCGGTCACGCCTGACGCGATGCCTTCGGCCTCGACCACCGTGACTTTCGCGCCTTTGGTCGCCAGATGGTAGGCCAGGGATGCGCCTACGATGCCCGCACCGATGACGATGACGCGTTTGCCGGGAGCGTTATCCATTCGGTCTCCGTCGGGTTTGCCTGGGGGAATACGTTAGCCCGGTTGGGTCTGCTTGCATCGATGTTGAATGTGCCACCGTCATCGCGAGCAAGCTCTGCTCCCACAGGGGTTCTTGGGTGTTTACGATCAAGCATTCACCACACCCAAGCAACAGGCCTTCAGTACCACCGCGCCTCGCCCGGCGGGCGTTTCTTGAAGCGTTTCATGCTCCACATGTACTGGCTCGGGTAGGCCCGTACGTAGCGCTCCACCACTTGGCTCATGGCGGCGCAGGCCGTTTCGGTGTCGGTGCTGTACATGGCCTCCGGCGCGGCTTCGAGGATGACTTTGTAGCCGGAGCCGTCCGGCAGGCGCAGGGCGTGGAGGAAGACGCCGACCGCTTTGCCGCCGGCGAGCATGTTCGGTACGAACTTGCTGGTCAGGGCCTGGGTGGCGAAGAAGGGCACGAAGATACCGGCGGATTCGGCCGGTTCCGGGTCGGCAGGGATGCCCACCTGGCCGCCCTTGCGCACTTCCTTGATGACGCTGAGGATGCCTTCCTTGGTGGATGCTGCGACTTTGTTGCCCAGTTGCACGCGCTGTTTGCGCAGCAATTCATCCACCGCCTTGAGCTTGGGCGGACGGTAGAAAATGATCGGTTTGCACTGGCTGCAATAGAAGTGGTTGAGCACTTCCCAGTTGCCCAAATGGCTGGTGATGCCGACCACGCCCTTGCCGGAGGCCAGCGCTTCTTTCAGCACCTCCAGGCCTTCGACTTCACGCACCAGGTCGATGGAGCGTTGGGCCGGCCAGATCCAGGCGCAGGCGCTTTCGGTCAGGGATTTGCCGATGTCCTTGAGGCTCTGGCCAACGAGGCGTTCGCGCTCGGCCGGGTCCATCTCGGGAAAACACTTGGCGAGGTTGATCCGCACCACGTCGCGGGAGCGGTTGGGCAGCTTCCACATGAACCAGCCAATGGCCGAGCCCACCGCTTGCACCGCCCGCCAGGGCAGCAGCGCAAACAACCGCAGAGCGCCGACCAGCAAGGCGCCTTTCAACTTATCCACAGGTCACTCCTGAATGTATGGGCCGTGTTGCGAGCCGGCTATTCTAACCGCCGTTTACCAACTCGGCGTAGCGGTCGCAATCCTGGGTGTGGTCCATGACCATGCCCGAGGCCTGCATCAGCGCATAACAAATGGTCGGTCCGACGAAAGTAAATCCAGCTTTCTTCAGGCCTTTGCTCATCGCCAGCGCCTCGGGCGTGATGGCCGGCACTTCGGTGCGGTCCTTGAAATGGTTGATGATGGGTTTGTCGCCCACGAACGACCAGAGGAACGTCACCGGGTCTTCCAACGCCAGCCAGGCCTGGGCGTTGCGGCGGGCGGCCTTGAGCTTGAGGCGGTTGCGGATGATGCCGGGGTCGAGCATCAGTTCATCGATTTCGGCATCGCTCATCTGCGCTACCCGCTGTACATCGAAGCCGTACAGCACCTCCCGGTAACGCTCGCGTTTGCGCAAAACGGTGATCCAGGACAACCCGGCCTGGAACCCTTCGAGCAAAAGCAACTCGAACAAACCCTGCGCATCGCGCAGCGGCGTGCCCCACTCCTGATCGTGATAAGCCATGTACAACGGATCGTCAGAACACCAAAAGCAGCGTGGCATAAGGCTCCAGGGGGCGTGCGCACGAACGAATCGGGTATACTCCCGCTCTTTAAATCGCAGCCCAAGAAACAGGTGAATTTCGTGAGCCAGCCTACGCCAGCCGTGCGTACCTTCCAAGACTTGATCCTCGCCCTCCAGCAATACTGGGCCGAGCAAGGTTGCGTGGTACTTCAGCCCTACGATATGGAAGTAGGCGCCGGCACTTTCCACACTGCCACGTTTCTGCGTGCCATCGGCCCGGAAACCTGGAACGCCGCTTATGTGCAGCCCAGCCGCCGCCCGACTGACGGCCGCTACGGCGAAAACCCGAACCGTCTGCAGCACTACTATCAGTTCCAGGTCGTGCTGAAGCCGAACCCGGAAAACTTCCAGGAACTGTATCTGGGCTCGCTCAAGCACGTGGGCCTCGACCCGCTGGTGCATGACATTCGTTTCGTCGAAGACAACTGGGAATCGCCAACCCTGGGCGCCTGGGGCCTGGGCTGGGAAGTCTGGCTCAACGGCATGGAAGTGACCCAGTTCACCTACTTCCAGCAGGCGGGTGGCATCGAGTGCTACCCGGTCACCGGCGAAATCACCTACGGTCTGGAACGCTTGGCCATGTACCTGCAGGGCGTGGATTCGGTCTACGACCTGGTGTGGGCCGACGGCCCGTTCGGCAAAGTGACCTACGGCGACGTGTTCCACCAGAACGAAGTGGAACAGTCGACCTACAACTTCGAACACGCCAACGTCGAGAAGCTGTTCGAACTGTTCGATTTCTATGAAAGCGAAGCCAAGCGCCTGATCGAGCTGGACCAGCCGCTGCCGTTGCCGAGCTATGAAATGGTGTTGAAGGCGTCCCATACCTTCAACCTGCTGGATGCACGCCGGGCGATTTCCGTGACCGCGCGCCAGCAATACATCCTGCGTGTGCGCACCCTGGCGCGTTCCGTTGCGCAAGCCTACCTGCTGGCCCGTGCCAAGCTGGGCTTCCCGATGGCGACCCCGGACCTGCGTGATGAAGTGTTGGCTAAGCTGGAGGCTGCACAATGAGTGCTCAAGATTTTCTGGTTGAACTGGGCACCGAAGAACTGCCACCCAAAGCCCTGAACACCCTGGCCGATGCGTTCCTGGCCGGTATCGACAAAGGCCTGCAAGCCGCCGGCCTGGGCTACGAAGCCAAACAGGTGTACGCCGCGCCGCGCCGCCTGGCCGTGCTGATCACCGCACTGGCGACCCAGCAGCCAGACCGCAGCATCAACCTCGACGGCCCGCCACGCCAGGCCGCGTTCGATGCCGACGGCAACCCGACCCAAGCTGCCCTGGGCTTCGCCAAGAAGTGCGGCGTGGACCTGAGCGAAATCGACCAGAGCGGCCCGAAGCTGCGCTACAGCCAGAGCATCAAGGGCAAGCCGACCGCCAGCCTGTTGCCGACCATCGTCGAAGATTCCCTCAATGACTTGCCGATCCCCAAGCGCATGCGCTGGGCCGCGCGCAAGGAAGAGTTCGTGCGCCCGACCCAATGGCTGGTGATGTTGCTCGGTGACCAGGTCATCGACTGCACGATCCTGGCCCAGAAGGCCGGTCGCGATTCCCGCGGTCACCGCTTCCATCATCCACAGAGCGTGCGCATCACCTCGCCGGCCAACTACCTGGCCGACCTGCGTGCCGCCTACGTGCTGGCCGACGCCAACGAGCGCCGCGAGTTGATCAGCAAGCGCACCGAAGAGCTGGCCACCCTGCAGGAAGGCACCGCCATCGTGCCGGCCAACCTGCTGGACGAAGTGACCGCGCTGGTGGAATGGCCGGTGCCGCTGGTGTGCTCGTTCGAGGAACGTTTCCTTGAAGTGCCGCAGGAAGCCTTGATCACCACCATGCAGGACAACCAGAAGTACTTCTGCCTGCTGGACGCCGAAGGCAAGTTGCTGCCGCGCTTCATCACGGTCGCCAACATCGAAAGCAAGGACCCGCAGCAGATCATCGCCGGTAACGAAAAAGTCGTTCGCCCGCGCCTGACCGATGCCGAGTTCTTCTTCAAGCAAGACAAGAAGCAGCCCCTGGAAAGCTTCAACGAGCGCCTGCGCAACGTGGTGTTCCAGGAAAAACTCGGCAGCGTCTACGACAAGGCCGAGCGCGTGTCGAAACTGGCGGCGTTCATCGCTCCACGCATCGGCGGTGACGCCCAGCGCGCGGCCCGTGCCGGCATCCTGTCCAAGTGCGACCTGTCCACCGAGATGGTCGGTGAGTTCCCGGAGATGCAAGGCGTCGCCGGTTACTACTACGCCCTCAACGATGGCGAGCCGCAAGACGTGGCCCTGGCACTGAACGAGCAGTACATGCCGCGCGGTGCTGGCGCAGAGCTGCCGACCACCCTGACCGGTGCGGCCGTGGCGATCGCCGACAAGCTCGACACTCTGGTCGGCATCTTCGGTATCGGCATGCTGCCCACCGGCAGCAAAGACCCTTATGCCTTGCGTCGTGCGGCGCTGGGCGTGTTGCGGATCCTGATCGACAAGCAGTTGGACCTGGACCTGAACGACGCCGTGGCGTTCGCCGTCAACGCGTTCGGCAGCAAGGTCAAGTCTGCCGGCCTGGCCGATGCGGTGCTGGAATTTATCTTCGACCGCCTGCGTGCGCGTTATGAAGACGAAGGTGTCGAAGTCGCGACCTACCTGTCGGTGCGAGCCCTGAAACCAGGTTCGGCCCTGGACTTCGACCAGCGCGTACAAGCGGTGCAGGCGTTCCGCAAATTACCGGAAGCGGCAGCGCTGGCGTCGGTGAACAAGCGTGTGTCGAACCTGCTGAGCAAGGCCGAGCCTTCCGTCAAAGCCGTTGAAGCACGCTACTTTGATAATGCCGCCGAGTTTTCGCTCAACTCGGCGATTCAACAGGCGTATGCGTCGGTGCAACCGCTCATGGAAAAACGCGATTATGCCGAGGCACTGGCGCGCCTGGCGGCACTGCGCGAGCCGGTCGATGCGTTCTTTGAAGCCGTAATGGTGAATGCGGACAACGAAGACGTTCGCAAGAATCGTTATGCATTGCTGGCACGCCTGCGCAGCCTGTTCCTCAATATTGCCGATATTTCCGTGCTGGGTTGAGGAGCTGCTGTTGAAACTGCTGATTCTCGATCGGGACGGGGTGATCAATCACGACTCCGACGCTTACATCAAATCGGTGGAGGAGTGGTTGCCGCTACCCGGTTCGATCGAAGCCATCGCGCAGTTGAGCAAGGCCGGCTGGACGGTGGCGGTTGCCACCAACCAGTCGGGCATTGCCCGCGGTTATTATGACCTCGCCGTGCTCGAAGCCATGCACGAGCACCTGCGTGCATTGGTGGCGGAGCAGGGCGGGGAAGTCGGGCTGATCGTCTATTGCCCCCACGGGCCGGACGAAGGTTGCGATTGCCGCAAGCCCAAGCCGGGCATGTTGAAAACCATTGCCGCGCATTATGGCGTGGCGCTGGCGGGTGTGTGGTTCGTCGGCGACAGCCTCGGTGACCTGGAGGCGGCCAAGGCCGTCGATTGTCAGCCAGTTTTGGTAAAGACCGGGAAAGGCGAAAAGACTCTGGGCAAGACCCTACCGGTAGGCACCTTGATTTTTGACGACTTGGCGGCGATTGCCGCTGAACTTATCCACAATTAGAGCTCCCAAGACAACCTGATCAAGGATTGTTCGGGAAGCGCTTGAACAGGCGGGCATTGCCCGCAACGGTAAATGCCGCTATGTCGATATTGCAGGCCATCAGAGCCTTTCTCTTTTACCTGCTGTTGGGCACCAGTTCCTTGCTGTGGTGCTCCCTGAGTTTTTTCATCGCGCCTTTCTTGCCGTTCAAGGCGCGCTACCGTTTCATCAATGTGTACTGGTGCCGCTGCGCGCTGTGGTTGAGCAAGGTGTTCCTGGGCATCAGCTATGAAGTCAAAGGTGCCGAGAACGTGCCTGACCGGCCCTGCGTGATCCAATCCAACCACCAGAGCACCTGGGAGACGTTCTTTCTCTCGGCCTATTTCGAACCGTTGAGCCAAGTGCTCAAGCGTGAACTGTTGTTCGTGCCGTTCTTCGGCTGGGCCATGGCGATGCTGCGCCCGATCGCCATCGATCGCGACAACCCCAAGGCGGCCCTCAAGCAGGTCGCGAAGAAGGGCGACGAACTGCTCAAGGATAACGTTTGGGTGCTGATCTTCCCCGAGGGCACCCGTGTTCCTTATGGAACTGTCGGCAAATTCTCCCGCAGCGGTTCGGCATTGGCCGTGAACGCCGATCTTCCCGTGCTGCCGATTGCACACAATGCCGGCAAATTCTGGCCCAAGGCTGGCTGGATCAGGAAACCGGGCGTCATCACCGTGGTGATCGGCGCGCCGATGTATGCCGAAGGCACTGGGCCCCGTGCCATCGCCGAGCTCAATGACCGCGTACAAGCCTGGAATGAACAGACACAACGGGAAATGGGCTCGCTGCCTCCGACCCCGACAACACCGGCCACCTCCGACCAGCTCGCTGTTTGAGATCTGTGGATAACCTGTGTACCGTTTCTTCGAAATCCGTTGCTTTTATGCTGTAGGTCTATGTTTTTAATACATATTTCCTAAACACATAAAACCCGCGGTTAGGTGCATAAGTTTTTTATAGCACCAAAAGATCGCGGCCTTCGGCAGCTCCTACAGCCGAAGGCCGCGATCTTTTCAATCTGCCAATAACGGAAAGCGCAGGCTAAACGTCGTGCCTTTACCCACCACGCTACGGCACTCGATTTTCCCCTCGTGATGGTCAACCACGGCCTTGACCATCGACAGCCCCAAGCCAATTCCATCGACCCCGTGAGCCGAGGAAAACCGTCGGTACTGACTGAACAGGTCGGGTAGTTCTTCGGCGCTGATGCCTTTGCCCTGGTCGGCGACATCGCAGATCAACCAGCCCGGGGTGCAATGAACCTGCAGCGAAATGCAGGCGTCGGGCGCGCTGTACTTGATGGCATTTTCCAGCAGATTGAACAGGGCACGGGTCAGCAACGGTTGATCCGCCCTCACCATCGCCTCTTCATCCGCTATTTCATGAATCAACTGGATGCGTTTTGCCTGGGCGATGGGCAGCACCTGGTCGAGTACATCCAGCACCAGCATGGCGAACAGCGTCGGCTGGAATTGATACGCCTCGGATTCGGCCTTGGCCAATTGCACGAAGCCCTCGGTCAGGTCCAGGGCGCGACGTACCTGGCGCTCGATCTGGTCGAACAGCGGATTGTCCCCACCGACCTGATGCCGTTGCACATCGAGCAATGCAAGGATCGCCGAGTGCGGGGCGCGCAAGTCGTGGGAGAGAAAACGCAGCATGACGCTGCGCTGTTCTTCAGCCTCACGTTCGGCGCTCAGGTCCGTGAGGCTCAACAACCAGCCAATCGGCGCGTCGCCATCAACCGGCAACAACGCCGCCCGTTCCAGGCGCAAGCTGCGCTCGCGAATGTCGCGAAACTCCACCAAGGGCAATGTGGATAACCGGTGATGGGCCCCATGCTCCAACCCTGGATAACCCAATTGCCCGAGATGCTCCAGCACGTCGCCGCCCGCCAGGCCATGACCGAACAGCTCGCGCGCCTTGCGATTGCCAAGCAACAGCTTGCCTTGAGGATCACTGATCATGGTCGCCACCGGCAGGTATTCCAGGCCATCGGCAATGAAACGCCGGGTGTCGCGGGTTCGACTCATGGCTTGTTCCAGGGCCATGATCTGACCCTGCAAGCGGTCGCTGCCGGTGTAGGAGGCGCGGCGACGTTCCGGGAAAACCTTGGGCTCCGCGTCCAGGCGTGCCAGCTCCCAGCCGAAATAGGCCAACACCACGCTCAGGCGCCGCCAGTTCCAGATCAGGTAGCCGAACATGATGCCCAGCACACTTGCCATGGGCGACCACCACCAGCCTCGCGCGCCCAACATGGCACTGATCAACAGGGCCAGGCTCATGCCTCCCACTGTTGTCCACAGGGCCAGGCGCGGGCGCAACAGCAACAAGCCCAATACACAGGCCACCAAACACACCGACAACAACACAGCGCCTGGATGGTTACCCGTCGATTGGCTGCTCAGTGACAGCAAGGCCGTCAGCGGCAACAGCAACAGACTTATCCACAGCCACTCCCGCACCAACTGACGAAACAACCGCTGGACCTGGGTTGGCTCACGACTTTCACGCCGACGTTGGTTACTCATAGGCCTCCTGGCCAAACTCAAGAACTGGGGATTTTTTCACAGGCCTGCAAAGCCCACGACTATAACGGGACTCGATGGGTGGCGCGCTGCTGCCTTTCCCTCTGTGCCGCGAGCCGGTATTGTCGCAGCCAGCGACAGGTCAATGACAACAAATCAGCCTCGGCTGCGTTTCATTGCCACCTGAAGATGTCCGTTACTCTCGAGATCAAGGAATCGCATTCCATGCGTGTCGCCATACTGGACGATGAACCGGCCGAGCTGCGCCGGGTAGAACAGACCCTGCAACAAATCCCCGGCAGGGGCGAGCAAGGCTGGACCCTGCACAGCTTTGAGCGAGGCGAGGACTTGTTGCGGCAACTGCGCCGGGAAACCTTCGACCTGTTGATCCTCGACTGGCAATTGCCCGACATCAGCGGGCTTTCATTGCTGCGCTGGACCCGCGAGCACATGGATTCGCCACCGGCCGCCATCATGCTGACCAGCCGCGACGGCGAGCACGACATCGTCCAGGCCCTCAACGCCGGCGCCGACGACTATGTGAGCAAACCCTTCCGGCCCAACGAGCTCAAGGCCCGGGTCACCGCTGTGCTGCGCCGTCACAACCTGCAGCGCGCGCCCGCCAGCGACGTGCTGGTGTTCAACGACCTGGCGTTCGACGACGCCGAGCTGACCATCACCCGCGCCGGCATTCCCATCAGCCTGACCGAGCGGGAATACCGCCTGGCCCGGTGCCTGTTCGCCAACCTGGGCCGGCCGCTGTCTCGGGAGTATTTCTACGAACGCTTCTGGACCCACGAGGAAATGACCTCGTCCCGCCCGCTCGACACCCATATCTATCGCCTGCGCAACAAGCTCGGCCTGACGGCAGATCGGGGTTGGCAATTGCTGACTATTTATGGGTATGGGTATCGGTTGGAGAGTGTGGCTGCGGGAAGCGAAGCGTCTGTCGCGAGTTAGCAAAAAAGGCCAACGCATGAACGTTGGCCTTTTTCGTTGGAGCGGATGAACCCAGGGTGATCAGCTCACCTGGCCATCTGTAGCCCTTTTCCTGCCTTGGCGATCCGACGGCGCTGCACCAGCAACCCGGACGCGACGACCAGTACGCTGAGCAGACCGGTCGCGAGGATTTCCACGCGGTGGGCTTCCTGGAACAGCATGATGGTCAAGGCTCCCACGATGAAGACGATCACCGCGTAGGTCAGGCCGGGGAACAGCCACATGCTGAAGGCGACTTTTTCACCACGCGCCATGCGCTGTTTGCGCATGCGCAGTTGCGAAATCGCGATGACCAGGTACACCAGCAACGCAATGGCGCCGGAGCTGGCCAGCAGGAATTCGAACACGGCGGCCGGAGCCACATAGTTGGCGAACACGGCGAGGAAGGCCGCCCCGGTCGACAGCATCACCGCCCAGTAAGGCGTACCGCTCTTGTTGGTGCGCTGGGAAACGGCCGGCGCATCACCACGCTTGCCCAACGAGAACATCATCCGCGAAGCCGTATACAGCGCCGAGTTCAGGCAGCTCGTGACCGCCACCAGGACGACGATATCGACGATCAGTTTGGCATTGGGGATGCCCATGCGCTCCAGCACCGTCTGGTAGGAACCGACGCTGGCCAGGATCGGATCGTTCCACGGCACCAGGGCGACGACGATGAAGATGGAGACGAGATAGAACAAGCCAATCCGCCAGATGACCGAGTTGGTCGCCTTGGAAATCTGCTGGCCCGGGTTCTTCGATTCGGCCGCCGCAATGGTCACGATCTCGGTGCCCATGAACGAAAACATGGTGGTCAGGATTGCCCCCAACACCGCGCCCATACCGTTGGGCAGGAAGCCCTGGGTGTCGAACAGGTGCGAAACACCGCTGACCTGGCTGGTGGGCAGCAAGCCGAAGATCGCCATCACACCCAGGCCAATGAAGCCGATGATCGCCACCACCTTGACCAGGGCGAACCAGAATTCGAATTCCCCGTAATTCTTCACGCTGAACAGGTTGGTGACCGTCAGCAGCAGGGTGATGACCAAGGTGAAGGCCCAGATTGCCACGTTCGGAAACCAGGCATGCAGGATCGTCGCGGCGGCGTTGGCCTCCAGCGGAATCACCAGGACCCAGAACCACCAGTAGAGCCAGCCGATGGTGAAACCGGCCCAATGACCAATCGCACGGTCAGCATAGGTCGAGAAGGAACCGGTGTCCGGCGATGCCACCGCCATTTCACCCAGCATCCGCATCACCAGTACCACCAGGGCACCCGCGGCAGCGTAAGCCAGCAGCACGGCTGGACCTGCCGCTGCGATAGCGTGGCCGGAGCCAACGAAAAGGCCAGCGCCGATGACGCCAGCGATGGATAGCATCGTCACATGCCGGGGTTTGAGCCCTTGCTCCAGATGATTGGAAGTTTGCGTACCGCTCATTGAGACTACCCTTGGAATTGGATTTATTCGTGTCACCTCGTACCCACCGCTCCCCTGTCAATTTAAAGAAACGATGTGTAATTTATTTAACACGCAAGTTCTACGCCAGAAAATCTGAGGGCCCGTTATCCGGGGCTCTCAATCAATTCCTAACCTATTGAGCGTGAAGGCTTTGTGCCAAGGTGTTACCGAGTTACACCACTTATTACCCACAGGCCTGAAAACGGTGCACGTTTTTCAAACGTAAAAAAAAGCCAACGCATAAGCGTTGGCTTTTTTGGAGTGGTGCTGCTGAAGGGATCAGAAATCCAGGTTGGATACCGCCAACGCATTGCTCTCGATGAAGTCACGACGAGGCTCGACCGCATCACCCATCAGGGTGTTGAAGATCTGGTCCGCGCCAATGGCGTCTTCGATGGTGACTTTCAGCATCCGGCGCGAGCCTGGATCCATGGTGGTTTCCCACAGCTGATCCGGGTTCATCTCGCCAAGACCTTTGTATCGCTGGATGGTGTGGCGCTTGGTGCTTTCGGCCATCAGCCATTCAAGGGCTTCCTTGAACTCGGTCACGGCCTTCTTGCGTTCACCACGTTGGATGTACGCACCTTCGTCCAGCAGCGTGCTCAGTTGCGCGCCGAGGGATACGACGGTCTTGTAGTCGTTGCTGCCGAAGAAGTCGCGGTTGAAGGTGACGTAGTTCGACAGGCCGTGGGAGATCAGTTCGACCTCCGGCAGCCAGACGTTACGTTCACGGTCTTCACGCAGGCTGGCTTTGTAGACCAGGCCGGATTTCTCGACAGTGCGCAAGCGCACTTCGTACTGGGCCAGCCAATCCTGCATCGCTGCGTGATCGGACAGTTGCTCCAGGCTCACGGCTGGCAGGTAGATGAAGTGCTCGGTCAGTTCCTGTGGGTACAGGCGCGACAGACGCTTGAGGGTCTTCATCACCAGGCGGAAGTCATTCACCAGGCGCTCAAGGGCTTCACCGGAAATGCCTGGGGCATCTTCGTTCAGGTGCAGGCTCGCGTCTTCCAGGGCCGACTGCGTCATGTACTCTTCCATGGCGTCGTCGTCTTTGATGTATTGCTCTTGCTTGCCTTTCTTGACCTTGTACAGCGGCGGCTGGGCGATGTAGATGTAGCCGCGCTCGATCAACTCCGGCAACTGACGGAAGAAGAATGTCAGCAGCAGCGTACGGATGTGCGAACCGTCGACGTCAGCATCGGTCATGATGATGATGTTGTGATAGCGCAGCTTGTCGATGTTGTACTCTTCGCGGCCAATACCGCAGCCCAACGCCGTGATCAAGGTGCCGACTTCCTGGGAGGAAATCATCTTGTCGAAGCGCGCCTTCTCGACGTTCAGGATCTTGCCCTTGAGCGGCAGGATGGCCTGGGTGCGGCGGTTGCGACCCTGCTTGGCGGAACCGCCAGCAGAGTCACCTTCCACCAGATACAGCTCGGACAGGGCAGGGTCCTTTTCCTGGCAGTCGGCCAGTTTGCCCGGCAAGCCGGCGATGTCCAGCGCGCCTTTGCGGCGGGTCATCTCACGGGCCTTGCGCGCCGCTTCACGGGCACGGGCGGCGTCGATCATCTTGCCGACCACCAGCTTGGCTTCGTTCGGGTTTTCCAGCAGGAAGTCGGAGAAGTACTTGCCCATCTCCTGTTCAACTGCGGTCTTCACTTCGGAAGACACCAGCTTGTCCTTGGTCTGGGAGCTGAACTTCGGATCCGGCACCTTCACCGAGATAATCGCGGTCAGGCCTTCACGGGCATCGTCACCGGTGGTGGCGACTTTATGCTTCTTCGCCAGGCCTTCCTGTTCGATGTAGTTGTTCAAGTTGCGGGTCAGCGCCGAACGGAAGCCCACCAGGTGGGTGCCGCCGTCGCGCTGCGGGATGTTGTTGGTGAAGCACAACAGGTTCTCGTTGAAGCTGTCGTTCCACTGCAGGGCGATTTCCACGCCGATGCCGTCTTCACGCTGGACGTTGAAATGGAACACCTGGTTGACCGGGGTCTTGTTGGTGTTCAGGTACTCAACGAACGCACGCAGGCCGCCTTCGTACTTGAACAGCTCTTCCTTGCCGCTGCGCTCGTCCTTGAGGACGATGCCGACACCGGAGTTGAGGAAGGACAGTTCACGAATCCGCTTGGCCAGGATGTCCCAGCTGAAGTGGATGTTCTTGAAGGTTTCGCTCGAAGCCTTGAAGTGGATCTGGGTGCCTGTGCTTTCGCTGTCGCCAACGATCGCCATCGGTGCCTGGGGCACGCCGTGGATGTAGGTCTGCTCCCAGATCTTGCCGCTGCGGCGAACGGTCAGGACCAGTTGTTCGGACAGCGCGTTCACTACCGATACACCTACGCCGTGCAGACCGCCGGATACCTTGTAGGAGTTGTCGTCGAACTTACCGCCTGCGTGGAGGACGGTCATGATGACCTCGGCGGCGGAAACGCCTTCCTCTTTATGCACGTCTACCGGGATGCCACGGCCGTTGTCGCGAACGGTGATGGACTCATCCGGGTGGATGATGATGCTGATGTCGTCGCAATGGCCGGCGAGGGCTTCGTCGATGGAGTTGTCGACCACCTCGAACACCATGTGGTGCAGGCCGCTACCATCGTCGGTGTCACCAATGTACATACCGGGACGTTTGCGTACGGCATCCAGGCCTTTCAGCACTTTAATGCTCGTTGAGTCGTACGTATTTTCTTCGCTCAATGCCTTCACTCCCGATGGTCGTGGGTCTGGGTGATACGGCCCTGTTCCACGTGGAACAGAGCGACTGGCGTTTCCGTCTGCCAGCCTTCCCTCAATAATTCGTGGTCTACACAGGTGATGAACACCTGGCAGCGTAAGTCTTCCAGCAAGCGGCATAGCGCGCGGCGGTGGGCTTCGTCCAGCTCGGACGGCAAGTCATCCACCAGATAAATACACTGACCACGGCGGGCCTGGCTGACCAGATGCCCCTGGGCTATGCGCAAGGCACACACCACCAACTTCTGCTGCCCCCGGGACAAGATGTCCGCGGCGTTATGTGCGCCCAATCTGAGACGCAAGTCAGCACGTTGTGGTCCGGCCTGGGTATGGCCCATCTGCTGGTCCCGCTGCAGCGAGCCAGCCAACACGGTGCTCAGTTCCCGGTCCTTGTCCCAGCCTCGGTAATAGCTGAGCGTCAGGCCCTCAAGCTCAACCAGCTCGCTCAAGGTCTGCTCGAAGACCGGTTTCAAGGCTTTGATGTAAGCGCGGCGGTATTCATCGATTTCAGCGCTGGCCTGGCACAGTTCCCTGTCCCAAACCGCTTGCGAAACGGCGTCAAGTGTACCATGTCGCAGCCAAGAGTTTCGCTGGCGCAGCGCCTTCTGCAGGCGTTGCCAAGTCGTCATGAAACGCGGTTCCACGTGGAACACGCCCCAATCGAGAAATTGCCGACGAATCTTCGGTGCCCCCTCCAACAGACGGAAGCTGTCCGGGTTGATCAACTGCAATGGCAGGATCTCGGCCAGCTGTGCCGCGCTACGGGCGTTCTGCCCATCGATGCGGATCTGGAACTCGCCTTGCCGGTCCCGCGATATCCCCAGGGCACTATGGCCGCCTTCTGCCAGTTCCACCTGCCCGAACACGGTGCATGCCAGTTGATCGTACTGGATGACTGGTAATAGGCGGGTGCTGCGAAACGAACGGGCAAGCCCGAGCAGGTGCACGGCTTCCAGGACGCTGGTTTTGCCGCTGCCGTTGGCGCCGTAAAGGATATTGATGCGGGGGGAGGGGGAGAAGGTCACCGGGTGCAGATTGCGCACCGCGGTGACCGAGACGCGACTTAAGGACATCTAGCTTCTGCTGGGCATGATTACAGACGCATCGGCATGACAACGTAAGCCGAATCGTCGTTATCGGACTCTTGCACCAGCGCACTGCTGTTGGAGTCGGACAGGATCAGACGCACTTGCTCGGTGGTCATCACGCCAAGCACGTCGAGCAGGTAGCTGACGTTGAAGCCGATTTCCAGGGAGCCGCCGTTGTACTCAACGCCTACTTCTTCTTCCGCTTCTTCCTGCTCCGGGTTGTTCGCCTGGATCTTCAGCTGACCATTGGCCAGTTGCAGGCGGATGCCACGGTACTTCTCGTTGGAGAGAATCGCGGTACGGCTGAAAGCTTCGCGCAGCGCCTGGCGATCGCCCAGGACCAGCTTGTCGCCACCTTTTGGCAGCACGCGCTCGTAGTCAGGGAATTTGCCGTCTACCAGCTTCGACGTGAAGGTGAACTCGCCGGTGGTGGCGCGGATGTGGTGCTGGCCCAGCACGATGCTGACGTTGCCGTCCGGCTCGGTCAGCAGGCGGGCCAACTCTAGGATACCTTTGCGCGGCACGATCACCTGGTGGCGATCCGGCTGACCAATATCGGCCTGCATCGAGCACATGGCCAGGCGGTGGCCGTCGGTGGCGACGGCGCGGATGACGCCAGCCGACACTTCCAGGAGCATGCCGTTGAGGTAATAACGCACGTCCTGCTGGGCCATGGCGAAACTGGTGCGTTCGATCAGGCGACGCAATTTGCTCTGGTCCAGGCTGCAGGTCAGCGAACCCGGGCCTTCTTCCACAGTCGGGAAATCGTTGGCTGGCAGCGTGGACAAGGTGAAACGGCTGCGACCGGCCTTGACCACGAGCTTCTGCTCATCGACCTTGATGTCGATCAGCGCGTCGTTGGGCAGGCTCTTGCAGATGTCCATCAGCTTGCGCGCCGGCACGGTGATGGAACCCGGATCGGCCGGTTCTTCAAGTTGCACACGACCGACCAGCTCGACTTCCAGGTCGGTACCGGTCAGCGACAGTTGCTGGCCTTCGACAACCAGCAGCACGTTGGAAAGTACCGGCAAGGTCTGGCGGCGTTCGACGACGCCTGCGACCAGTTGCAGGGGTTTCAACAGGGCTTCGCGTTGAATGGTGAAATGCATGGTCTAGTCCCTTGCCTTAATAAGCTGCGCTGGTGGTCATCAAGTGGTCAGTGTACGCAGCAGGTTCTTGTAGTCCTCGCGGATGTCCGCGTCGGATTCCTTAAGTTCGTTGATCTTGCGGCAGGCGTGCAGCACGGTGGTGTGGTCGCGTCCGCCAAACACATCGCCGATTTCCGGCAGGCTGTGGTTGGTCAGTTCCTTGGACAGGGCCATCGCCACCTGACGCGGACGTGCTACCGAACGCGAACGGCGTTTGGACAGCAGGTCGGAAATCTTGATTTTGTAGTATTCCGCAACGGTTCGCTGAATGTTATCCACAGAAACCAATTTGTCCTGAAGTGCCAACAGATCCTTCAAGGATTCGCGAATCAACTCGATGGTAATGTCGCGACCCATGAAGTGCGAGTGAGCGATCACCCGCTTGAGGGCACCTTCGAGCTCACGCACGTTGGAGCGAATACGCTGAGCGATGAAGAACGCGGCGTCGTGAGGCAGCTCGACCTTGGCCTGGTCGGCTTTCTTCATCAGGATCGCGACCCGGGTTTCCAGCTCGGGCGGCTCGACGGCCACCGTCAAGCCCCAGCCGAAACGCGACTTGAGGCGTTCTTCAAGGCCTTCGATTTCTTTCGGGTAGCGGTCACTGGTGAGAATGACCTGCTGCCCGCCTTCAAGCAACGCGTTGAAGGTGTGGAAAAACTCTTCCTGGGAACGCTCCTTGCGGGCGAAGAACTGAATATCGTCGATCAGCAAGGCGTCCACCGAACGGTAGAAACGCTTGAACTCGTTGATCGCGTTCAGCTGCAGCGCCTTGACCATGTCGGCCACGAAACGCTCGGAATGAAGGTACACGACCTTGGCATTCGGGTTCTTCTTTAATAGATGGTTGCCCACCGCGTGCATCAAGTGGGTCTTACCCAAGCCTACGCCACCATAAAGGAACAGCGGGTTGTAGCCGTGCTTGGGATTATCCGCGACCTGCCAGGCTGCCGCGCGGGCCAGTTGGTTGGATTTACCTTCGACGAAATTCTCGAAGGTAAAGGTCCGGTTCAGGTAGCTGGTGTGCTTGAGCGCACCTTCGACCTGGACGGTGCGCTGTTCGGCCCGCACTGGCGCCTGCTGGGAGCTGGCACCGGCCATCGGGTCGAAGCTGTCCCGGGAGGGTTCTTCACTGACCTCGGCGACCTTTTGTGCGTTGCGTTTGCTCGGGGCGGGCGCGGGTGCCGGGGCAGCATGGTTGTTAACCGGTGCCGTTGCAGCCTGCTGGGCCTGTGACGCTGCGGCGGCCAGCGGCGCGTTGGGTGCGGCACGCGGTGCCGAGCTGCGCTTGCTGCCTATTAATAAGGACAACGCAGGCGCCATGCCATTGCCATGCTCGTCGAGCAGTTCCATGACCCGGCCCAGGTACTTTTCGTTGACCCAGTCGAGAACGAAACGGTTCGGTGCATAGACACGCAACTCGTCGCCTTCGGCTTCGACCTGTAGTGGACGGATCCAAGTGTTGAATTGTTGGGCAGGCAGCTCATCGCGCAAAAGCTCCACGCACTGCTGCCAAAGTTCCACTGACACGGATATCCCCTAAGTTGAAAGCCGGTGAGGCAAAAACAAGCGGCCATTGTAGCGATCAGACGCCCACTTATCCACATGCAGCTTGCTGATCGCCCATGATTTATCAATGCGTTAACTGCAAGAAAGACGACGGGCGGTCGGTGGATAAGCTCTGTGGATAACCGGGTCTGAGGTCGTTGCACAAGTGGGGGCGAAAGTCGGTGGATAACCGGCCTGTGGATAACCACCCATTCCACACACAGCTTATCCGACAGCGCAGCACAGGCTGGCCACTGCTTTCCCCTGTAGTTGTCATTCTCTGTACATGGCGGATTACAAGGCCTTAGCATGGTTATCCACAGACAGGTGGCTGCCTTGCTTTTATAAGCTTTACAGAAAAGCTTTAAATAATTCCCTTCTTTATTTCTATATCTAGCGTCGTGTGATGAATCCGCCCAAGCGCCTGGATATCTATTTAAAGGAAACGCTGGTTGGAAATTGACCTAGAGGCTTGCTTTCTCTAGAATCCCCGGTCTCTTAAAACGGGGGCCATTCCGGCCCGTTGTGGACGAACCAGGTAACACGACATGAAACGTACTTTCCAACCAAGCACTATCAAACGCGCTCGTACCCACGGTTTCCGTGCTCGCATGGCTACCAAGAACGGTCGTGCCGTCCTGTCGCGTCGTCGCGCCAAAGGTCGTGCGCGTCTGGCAGTTTGATAATCCGGCACTGGAGGTGAGTCAGGACTTCAGTCGGGAAAAGCGTCTGCTTACACCCCGGCATTTCAAGGCAGTCTTTGACTCCCCTACCGGCAAGGTTCCGGGGAAAAATCTCCTGCTCCTTGCGCGCAGTAACGATCTCGATCACCCCCGACTAGGGCTGGTTATCGGGAAAAAGAGCGTCAAGCTCTCTGTTCAGCGCAATCGCCTCAAACGTCTGATGCGCGAATCGTTTCGCCTTAACCAGGATTCACTGGTTGGATGGGACATTGTTATCGTCGCGCGCAAAGGTTTGGGTGACGTAGAAAACCCCGAATTGATTCAGCATTTCGGCAAGCTCTGGAAGCGTCTGGCCCGCAACAAGCCAGTACCAGCAGTCAACACCGAAACTGTAGGGGTAGACAGTCCTGATGCGTAAACTGGCACTCGTTCCGATCCAGTTTTACCGCTATGCCATTAGTCCTTTGATGGCCAGTCACTGTCGTTTCTACCCCAGTTGTTCCTGCTACGCGTACGAAGCCATAGAAAATCATGGCCTACTGCGCGGTGGCTGGCTGACCTTTCGTCGTTTAGGTCGCTGTCATCCGTGGAATCCCGGCGGTTATGACCCGGTTCCGCCTATCCCTACCTCCCGTTCTTCTTCGATGGCCGAGTAATCATGGATATCAAACGCACGATCCTGATCGTCGCCCTGGCAATCGTGTCCTACGTCATGGTCCTTAAATGGAACCAGGACTATGGCCAGGCTGCCCTGCCGACTCAGAATGTTGCAGCCAGCAATACCGCACCGAGCCTGCCGGATGCCCCAGTTGGCAACAACGCTGCCAGCAATGACGACATCCCGCGCGCGGCAAGCGATACCAGCGCTCCCGCCGAAGCCCCCGTGGCCGTAAGCAAAGATCTCATCCAGATCAAGACGGACGTGCTCGAGCTGGCAATCGATCCACAAGGTGGTGACGTCGCCCAGCTGAAGCTGCCGCTGTACCCGCGTCGCCAGGATCATCCGGAAATCCCGTTCCAGTTGTTCGACAACGGTAACGAGCGTACCTATCTGGCCCAAAGTGGCCTGATCGGTACCAACGGCCCGGATTCGAACCCGGCCGGTCGCCCGATCTACTCCGCCGAGAAGAAGACTTATCAACTGGCTGACGGTCAGGACCAATTGGTCGTGGACCTGAAGTTCAGCAAGGATGGCGTCAATTACATCAAGCGTTTCACCTTGAAACGTGGCCTGTATGACGTAACCGTCTCTTACCTGATCGACAACCAGAGCGCACAGCCCTGGTCTGGTGCGATGTTCGCGCAATTGAAGCGTGACGCCAGCTCCGATCCTTCTTCGAGCACTGCCACCGGCACCGCGACTTACCTGGGCGCCGCCCTGTGGACAAGTTCGGAGCCGTACAAGAAAGTGTCGATGAAGGACATGGACAAGGGCCCGCTCAAGGAAACCGTCCAAGGTGGCTGGGTTGCCTGGCTGCAGCACTACTTTGTAACAGCCTGGATCCCGCAGAAAGGCGACAGCAACGTCGTCCAGACGCGGAAAGACAGCAAAGGCAACTTCATCATCGGTTACACCGGCCCGACATTGACTGCCGCGCCAGGTGCGAAAGCCGAAACCAGCGCCATTCTGTATGCCGGTCCTAAAAGCCAGGCCGTGCTGAAAGAGTTGTCCCCAGGTCTGGAACTGACTGTGGACTACGGTTTCCTGTGGTTCATTGCCCAGCCGATCTTCTGGCTGCTGCAACATATCCACAGCATCGTCGGTAACTGGGGCTGGTCGATCATTTTCCTGACCATGCTGATCAAGGGTCTGTTCTTCCCATTGTCGGCCGCCAGCTACAAATCCATGGCTCGCATGCGCGCTGTGGCCCCGAAACTGGCCGCGCTGAAAGAGCAACATGGCGATGACCGGCAGAAAATGTCCCAGTCCATGATGGAGTTGTACAAGAAAGAGAAGATCAACCCGCTGGGTGGATGCTTGCCGATTCTTGTACAGATGCCCGTGTTCCTGTCGCTGTACTGGGTGTTGCTGGAAAGCGTGGAGATGCGTCAGGCACCGTTCATGCTGTGGATTACCGACCTGTCGATCAAGGATCCGTTCTTCATCCTGCCGATCATCATGGGTGCGACCATGTTCATCCAGCAGCAGCTGAACCCAACGCCTCCGGATCCGATGCAGGCGAAGGTCATGAAAATGATGCCAATCATCTTCACCTTCTTCTTCCTGTGGTTCCCGGCTGGTCTTGTGCTGTACTGGGTTGTGAACAACGTGTTGTCCATCACTCAGCAGTGGTACATCACGCGTAAGATCGAAGCGGCTACGAAAAAAGCCGAGGCGTAACTTGCTCTGTGGATAACCACACAAAACGCCCCCTAGTGGGGCGTTTTGCTATCTGCCACTTTTGTCTGGATATCGCTTTATGAGCGCACCGCGTGAAACCATCGCCGCCGTTGCCACTGCCCAAGGTCGCGGCGGTGTCGGCATCGTCCGTATTTCGGGGCCCTTGGCCAGTGTTGCGGCCAAGGCAATCAGCGGTCGTGAACTCAAGCCGCGGTTTGCTCATTACGGTCCGTTTTTCAGTGATGACCAGCAGGTCCTCGACGAGGGGCTGGCCTTGTATTTCCCTGGGCCGAATTCGTTCACCGGCGAAGACGTACTGGAACTGCAAGGGCATGGCGGCCCCGTCGTGCTGGACATGCTGCTCAAGCGTTGCCTGGAACTGGGCTGTCGCCTGGCGCGGCCGGGTGAATTCAGTGAACGGGCATTCCTCAACGACAAGCTCGACCTGGCCCAGGCCGAGGCGATCGCCGATTTGATCGAAGCCAGTTCTGCGCAGGCGGCACGCAACGCATTGCGTTCCTTGCAGGGCGCGTTTTCCCTGCGTGTGCATAACCTCACCGAACAGTTGATCGGCCTGCGGATCTACGTCGAGGCCGCGATTGATTTCCCGGAAGAAGAAATCGACTTCCTAGCCGATGGCCACGTGCTGAGCATGCTGGATAAAGTGCGCGATGAGTTATCCACAGTACTGCGCGAAGCCGGGCAGGGTGCCTTGTTGCGCGATGGGATGACCGTGGTGATCGCTGGGCGGCCGAATGCCGGCAAGTCCAGCCTGTTGAATGCCCTGGCCGGTCGTGAAGCGGCGATTGTCACCGAGATCGCCGGCACCACCCGGGACATCCTGCGTGAACATATCCACATCGACGGCATGCCGCTGCACGTAGTGGATACCGCAGGTTTGCGCGACACCGAGGACCAGGTGGAAAAGATCGGCGTTGAACGGGCGCTCAAGGCCATCGGTGAAGCCGATCGGGTCCTGCTGGTGGTGGATGCCACCGCACCGGAAGCGGACGATCCATTTGCCCTGTGGCCTGAATTCCTCGAAGTCCGCCCGGATCCGGCAAAAGTCACCTTGATCCGCAACAAGGCCGACCTGACCGGGGAAGCGATTGTCCTTGAGGTCAGCAACGACGGCCATGTGACCATCAGCCTGAGCGCGAAGGCGGCTGGCGAAGGCCTGGAATTGCTGCGTGAACACCTCAAGGCCTGCATGGGTTACGAGCAGACCTCGGAAAGCAGCTTCAGCGCCCGCAGGCGGCATCTTGAAGCCTTGCGCCATGCCAGTGCCGCCCTGGAACACGGTCGCGCGCAGCTGACCTTGGCGGGGGCGGGTGAATTGTTGGCCGAAGACCTTCGCCAGGCCCAACATTCCCTTGGGGAAATTACCGGGGCCTTCAGCTCCGATGACTTGCTGGGGCGGATCTTTTCCAGCTTCTGCATCGGTAAATAACCCCGCCTTTCAAACCGGGTTTGCCCTCGAAGCCTCTCGAGTCCAACGCAAACCCGGTTCCTCTCCTCTGTTTTTGACACGATTGCCCTTGATGGCGGCTTGCCTGTGGACGCTGCGGCGGTCCATCGCTGCGGTTTTCTGTGGATTAAGCCCTGTGAATAACTGCCATTGAGGTCGGTTGATAAACCCCCTTCAAAACTGAAGATAACCGCCTCTGTGGATAACAGGCCCATTCATCCACAGGCTTACACCGGTTATCCAAGCCCCTCATTGCCACCTGACCACAGGGTTTTGAATCTCTGTACATATTGAAAATAAAGGCCTGTGCAACGTTATCCACAGATAGGTGGCTCAGTAAGAATAAACATAAAAACAAAGATTTTATAAATTTCTTTCTTTTTAATTTCTTTAACCGCGAGTTTTCCACAGCTGGTTAAATTTTGTGCAAAGGGTTCTTTAGGAAAGGGGAAGTCCCTATACTTGCCGACCTGGCTCGAAAAACGCTCTGGCCAGGCTCAAGACCTATTTCCGAATTACCTGAATTAAGCAGGCACGAGGTGCGTGGTGGATTTCCCTTCCCGTTTTGAAGTGATCGTCATCGGCGGCGGTCATGCCGGTACCGAGGCAGCACTTGCATCAGCACGCATGGGGGCAAAAACCCTGTTGCTGACGCATAACGTGGAAACCCTCGGTGCCATGAGTTGCAACCCTGCCATTGGTGGGATCGGCAAAAGTCACCTGGTCAAGGAAATCGATGCCCTAGGCGGCGCGATGGCCATGGCCACCGATAAGGGTGGTATCCAGTTTCGCGTATTGAACAGCCGCAAAGGCCCAGCCGTGCGCGCTACACGCGCCCAGGCCGACCGAGTCCTGTACAAGGCCGCTGTCCGTGAAATCCTGGAAAACCAGCCGAACCTGTGGATATTTCAACAAGCGGCCGATGACCTGATCGTCGAGCAGGACCAGGTACGTGGTGTCGTCACGCAAATGGGCCTGCGGTTCTTCGCCGATTCCGTGGTGTTGACCACCGGGACCTTCCTCGGCGGACTTATCCACATCGGTTTGCAGAATTTTTCCGGCGGTCGCGCCGGTGATCCGCCGTCGATTGCTCTGGCTCACCGTCTGCGTGAGTTGCCATTGCGTGTCGGGCGCCTGAAAACCGGTACGCCACCTCGCATCGACGGCAAGTCCGTGGATTTCTCGGTGATGACCGAGCAGCCTGGCGATACGCCGATCCCGGTGATGTCGTTCATGGGCAACAAGGAACAGCATCCACGGCAAGTCAGTTGCTGGATCACCCACACCAACGCCCGCACCCACGAAATCATCGCGGCGAACCTCGATCGTTCGCCGATGTATTCCGCTGCCGGTGAAATCGAAGGTGTCGGCCCGCGCTATTGCCCGTCGATTGAAGACAAGATCCATCGCTTTGCCGACAAGGAAAGCCATCAGGTGTTCATCGAACCGGAAGGTTTGACCACCCATGAGTTGTATCCGAACGGGATATCCACAAGTCTGCCCTTCGACGTGCAATTGCAGATCGTGCAATCGATTCGCGGCATGGAAAACGCGCATATCGTGCGTCCGGGTTATGCGATCGAGTACGACTACTTCGATCCGCGCGACCTGAAGTACAGCCTGGAAACCAAAGCGATCGGCGGTCTGTTCTTCGCCGGGCAGATCAACGGCACCACCGGCTATGAAGAAGCTGGTGCCCAGGGTTTGCTCGCCGGAGCCAACGCCGCACTGCTCGCCAAGGGCAAAGACGCCTGGTGCCCGCGTCGCGATGAGGCGTACATCGGTGTGCTGGTGGATGACCTGATTACCCTGGGAACCCAGGAACCGTATCGGATGTTCACCTCCCGGGCCGAATATCGCCTGATCCTGCGTGAAGACAACGCCGACCTGCGCTTGACCGAGAAAGGTCGCGAACTGGGGTTGGTGGACGACGCGCGTTGGGCCGCGTTCTGCAAGAAACGCGAGAGTATCGAGCTGGAAGAGCAGCGGCTGAAAAGCACCTGGGTCCGTCCCGGTACCGAGCAGGGCGATGCCATTGCAGCGAAATTCGGCACGCCGCTGACCCACGAATACAACCTGCTCAACCTCTTGAGCCGCCCGGAAATCGACTATGCCGGGCTGGTGGAAGTGACCGGCCAGGGCGCGGAAGATCCACAGGTGGCCGAACAGGTCGAGATCAAGACCAAATACGCCGGTTACATCGACCGCCAGCAGGACGAAATCGCCCGTCTGCGCGCCAGTGAAGACACCAAGCTGCCTGTGGATATCGATTACACCGGCATTTCCGGGTTGTCGAAGGAAATCCAGAGCAAGCTCGGTGCGACCCGTCCAG
The DNA here is from genome assembly GCF_054681425.1 of Pseudomonas sp. H1_F01. Lineage (NCBI taxonomy): Bacteria > Pseudomonadati > Pseudomonadota > Gammaproteobacteria > Pseudomonadales > Pseudomonadaceae > Pseudomonas > Pseudomonas sp. H1_F01. The sequence goes on from NZ_CP162823.1 coordinate 187,724, forward strand.
AGACCCTGGGCCAGGCCTCGCGCATTCCCGGCGTCACGCCGGCGGCGATTTCCCTGTTGATGATTCATTTGAAAAAACGCGGCGCCGGCCGCCAGTTGGAGCAAAGCGCTTGAGTTCGATGGTCACCTCGCAACACGCTGAAGAGTTATCCACAGGTGCCCGTCAGCTCGGCGTCAGCCTGACCGAAGCCCAGCACGCGCAATTGCTGGGTTATCTGGCGTTGTTGATCAAATGGAACAAGGCCTACAACCTGACCGCCGTGCGCGATCCGGACGAAATGGTCTCGCGCCATTTGCTCGACAGCCTCAGTGTCATGTCCTTCGTCGAAAACGGTCGCTGGCTGGATGTCGGCAGTGGCGGTGGCATGCCAGGAATCCCGCTGGCGATACTGTTTCCCGACTCGCAAGTGACCTGCCTGGACAGCAACGGCAAGAAAACCCGCTTCCTGACCCAGGTCAAACTCGAACTCAAACTGGATAACCTGCAAGTTATCCACAGCCGCGTCGAAGCGTTCCAACCTGCCGAGCCGTTCAACGGGATCATCTCCCGGGCGTTCAGCAGCATGGAGAACTTCAGCAACTGGACTCGCCACCTGGGCGACGCCGATACGCGCTGGCTGGCAATGAAGGGCGTTCATCCGGCCGATGAGCTGGTAGCATTGCCGGCAGACTTCCACCTCGATAGCGAACACGCCTTGGCCGTACCCGGTTGCCAAGGCCAACGCCATCTGCTGATACTGCGCCGCACGGCATGATTGGGAACACAAGCAAGAATGGCTAAGGTATTCGCGATAGCGAACCAGAAGGGTGGTGTGGGCAAGACCACCACCTGTATCAACCTCGCAGCATCCCTGGTCGCGACCAAGCGCCGGGTGCTGTTGATCGATCTCGATCCACAGGGCAACGCCACCATGGGTAGCGGTGTGGATAAGCATGGCCTGGAAAACTCCATCTACGACGTCCTGATCGGCGAATGCGATCTGGGCCAGGCCATGCACTTCTCCGAACACGGCGGTTATCAACTGCTGCCGGCCAACCGTGACCTGACGGCGGCCGAAGTGGTGCTGCTGGAAATGCAGATGAAGGAAAGCCGTCTGCGCAGCGCCTTGGCACCGATCCGGGAAAACTACGATTACATCCTGATCGACTGCCCGCCGTCGCTGTCGATGCTGACCCTCAACGCCCTGGTGGCGGCCGATGGGGTAATTATCCCCATGCAGTGTGAGTACTTCGCATTGGAAGGGTTGAGCGACCTTGTGGATAACATCAAGCGCATCGCCGAACTGCTGAACCCGGACCTGAAGGTCGAAGGCCTGCTGCGGACCATGTACGACCCGCGCCTGAGCCTGATGAACGATGTTTCGGCCCAGCTCAAGGAACACTTCGGCGAGCAGCTCTACGACACGGTCATCCCGCGTAACATCCGTCTGGCCGAAGCGCCGAGCTACGGCATGCCGGCCCTGGCCTACGACAAACAATCCCGTGGCGCGCTGGCTTACCTGGCCCTGGCGGGCGAGATGGTTCGCCGTCAGCGCCGCAATCCACGCACCGCTGCAGCCCAGCCAACTTAAGGAAACCCCATGGCCGTCAAGAAACGAGGTCTCGGACGTGGACTGGATGCACTGCTCAGCGGTCCCACTGTCAGCTCGCTGGAAGAGCAGGCCGTCCAGGTCGATCAGCGTGAGTTGCAGCATTTGCCGCTGGACCTGATCCAGCGCGGCAAATATCAGCCGCGCCGGGACATGGATCCGCAGGCGCTGGAAGAATTGGCCCAGTCGATCAAGAGCCAGGGCGTGATGCAGCCGATCGTGGTCCGGCCGATCGCCAATGGGCGCTTCGAGATCATTGCCGGCGAACGTCGCTGGCGCGCCAGCCAGCAGGCCGGCCAGGAAACCATCCCGGCGATGGTCCGCGATGTGCCGGATGAAACGGCCATCGCCATGGCGCTGATCGAGAACATCCAGCGTGAAGACCTCAACCCGATCGAGGAAGCCGTGGCCCTGCAGCGCTTGCAGCAGGAATTCCAGCTGACCCAGCAACAAGTTGCCGAGGCGGTGGGCAAGTCCCGCGTGACCGTGGCCAACCTGCTGCGCCTGATTGCGTTGCCGGAAGTCATCAAGACCATGCTGTCCCATGGCGACCTGGAAATGGGTCATGCCCGGGCATTGCTCGGTTTGCCGGAAAATCAACAGGTTGAAGGGGCGCGACATGTTGTCGCACGCGGTCTGACTGTGCGCCAAACCGAGGCACTGGTTCGCCAGTGGCTGAGCGGCAAACCGGCCCCTGTCGAGGCACCCAAAACCGATCCTGATATCGCTCGCCTGGAACAACGCCTGGCCGAGCGCCTGGGCTCTGCGGTGCAGATCCGCCACGGAAAGAAGGGCAAGGGACAATTGGTGATTGGTTACAACTCCCTCGATGAGCTGCAAGGTGTCCTTGCACACATTCGCTGAAACAATTGCTCTTGTAGCGCGCAGTCGGAAATCACTACCTGACAGTTGAATAGGGGCAGAACCGCCCCTATACTCTGCGCGCATTTTGTCGGCACAAATTATGCCAAGTTATTGAATTATGGCGGCCGACTATTGGAGAGCAAAAGCGATGGAAACCCGCACGCCAAACCGCTTGCCGTTCCATCGTCTGGCAGTTTTCCCGGTTTTGATGGCCCAGTTCACCGTTGTACTGATCGCCGCATTGGCGCTCTGGCAATGGAAAGGAGTCGTCGCCGGATACTCAGGGCTTTGCGGAGGCCTGATAGCCTTGCTTCCCAATATTTACTTTGCTCACAGGGCCTTTCGGTTTTCCGGCGCCCGAGCAGCCCAGGCTATCGTCCGGTCTTTTTATGCCGGCGAGGCGGGGAAACTGATTTTGACGGCAGTGCTGTTTGCATTGACGTTCGCAGGTGTGAAGCCACTGGCGCCGCTGGCTGTATTCAGCGTCTTCGTGCTGACCCAACTGGTTAGCTGGTTCGCTCCCCTGCTAATGAGAACAAGACTTTCGAGACCTTAGGGCGTTTGAGGCAACCATGGCAGAGACAACCGCTTCGGGCTATATCCAGCACCACTTGCAGAACCTGACCTTCGGTCAGCTACCCAACGGCGGCTGGGGCTTTGCCCACACCGCAGCAGAAGCCAAGGAAATGGGTTTCTGGGCTTTCCACGTCGATACCCTCGGCTGGTCGGTCGCATTGGGTCTGATCTTCGTTCTTCTTTTCCGCATGGCGGCAAAGAAGGCGACTTCCGGTCAGCCTGGTGCACTGCAGAACTTCGTTGAAGTACTGGTCGAATTCGTCGATGGCAGCGTGAAAGACAGCTTCCATGGCCGTAGCCCGGTGATCGCACCGCTGGCACTGACCATCTTCGTCTGGGTGTTCCTGATGAACGCCGTCGACCTGGTACCGGTCGACTGGATTCCTCAGCTGGCCATCCTGATCTCCGGCGACCACCACATCCCATTCCGCGCCGTGTCGACCACCGACCCGAACGCGACCTTGGGCATGGCCTTCTCGGTCTTCGCACTGATCATTTTCTATAGCATCAAGGTCAAGGGCATCGGCGGCTTCATCGGCGAACTGACCCTGCACCCGTTCGGCAGCAAGAACATCCTGGTTCAAGCCCTGCTGATCCCGGTGAACTTCCTGCTGGAGTTCGTGACCCTGATCGCCAAACCGATTTCTCTGGCACTGCGTCTGTTCGGCAACATGTATGCCGGCGAACTGGTGTTCATCCTGATCGCTGTGATGTTCGGCAGCGGCCTGCTGTGGCTCAGCGGCCTGGGTGTAGTCCTGCAATGGGCGTGGGCTGTGTTCCACATCCTGATCATCACCCTGCAGGCGTTCATCTTCATGATGCTGACCATCGTCTACCTGTCGATGGCGCACGAAGAAAACCATTAAGGCCAGTCTCGACTAGTCTGATGTCCTTCCCGGTCAAACGGGAAGGAGCCCGAACCGGGCTGAGAAACGATTTGTTTTACCGCTTTAATCTAAAAAACCTAAACCATACGACGTAAAAGTCGGGAGGAAAGATGGAAACTGTAGTTGGTCTAACCGCTATCGCTGTTGCACTGTTGATCGGCCTGGGCGCACTGGGTACCGCAATTGGTTTCGGCCTGTTGGGCGGCAAGTTCCTGGAAGGCGCAGCGCGTCAGCCAGAAATGGTTCCAATGCTGCAAGTCAAAATGTTCATCGTGGCCGGTCTGCTCGACGCCGTGACCATGATCGGTGTTGGTATCGCTCTGTTCTTCACCTTTGCGAACCCGTTCGTTGGTCAAATCGCTGGCTAATTACTCGGATGTCTCGAGTAGATTGGTGTGATGGACAACGTAACTGCGAGGTGTTGGCGTGAACATTAATGCGACCCTGATTGGCCAGTCCGTTGCGTTCCTGATTTTTGTACTGTTCTGCATGAAGTTCGTATGGCCTCCGGTCATTGCGGCATTGCACGAACGTCAAAAGAAGATCGCTGATGGTCTGGACGCTGCCAGCCGTGCAGCTCGCGACCTGGAGTTGGCCCATGAGAAAGTGGGTCAGCAACTGCGCGAAGCGAAAGCTCAGGCAGCTGAAATCATCGAGCAAGCCAAGAAACGCGGTACCCAGATTGTCGACGAAGCCCGTGAACAGGCTCGCGTCGAAGCTGACCGTGTGAAGGCTCAGGCTCAAGCCGAGATCGAACAGGAACTCAACAGTGTCAAAGACGCGCTGCGTGCCCAAGTGGGTGCCCTGGCCGTTGGCGGTGCTTCGAAGATCCTGGGTGCCACAATCGATCAAAACGCGCACGCAGAGCTGGTTAACCAACTGGCTGCTGAAATCTAAGCGAGGGCGATCATGGCAGAACTGACCACGTTGGCCCGACCTTACGCTAAGGCGGCCTTCGAGCACGCTCAGGCCCACCAGCAACTGGCCAATTGGTCAGCCATGCTCGGCCTGGCTGCAGCGGTGTCGCAAGACGACACCATGCAGCGCGTGCTCAAGGCCCCGCGACTGACGAGCGCAGAAAAGGCCGCCACGTTCATTGACGTGTGCGGCGACAAGTTCGATGCCAAGGCACAGAATTTCATTCACGTCGTTGCCGAAAACGACCGTCTCCTGCTTCTGCCGGAGATCGCCACTCTTTTTGACCTGTACAAGGCCGAGCAAGAGAAGTCGGTAGACGTGGAAGTGACCAGTGCTTTCGCATTGAACCAAGAACAGCAAGACAAACTCGCCAAGGTTCTCAGTGCACGACTCAACCGGGAAGTGCGCCTGCAAGTCGAGGAAGACAAGTCCCTGATAGGGGGCGTTGTAATCCGCGCCGGCGACCTGGTTATCGATGGCTCGATTCGCGGCAAAATCGCGAAACTTGCCGAAGCATTGAAATCTTGAGTTTGAAGGGGCAGCAGAGCAATGCAGCAACTCAATCCTTCCGAAATAAGTGAAATTATCAAGGGCCGCATCGACAAGCTCGATGTGACCTCCCAAGCCCGTAACGAAGGCACTGTCGTCAGCGTATCTGACGGTATCGTGCGGATTCACGGTCTGGCCGACGTCATGTACGGCGAGATGATCGAGTTTCCGGGCGGCGTCTACGGTATGGCCCTCAACCTGGAGCAAGACTCCGTAGGTGCCGTTGTACTGGGTTCCTACCAGTCGCTGGCCGAAGGCATGAGCGCCAAGTGCACCGGCCGCATCCTCGAAGTTCCGGTTGGTAAGGAACTGCTGGGTCGCGTTGTCGATGCGCTGGGTAACCCTGTTGACGGCAAAGGTCCGCTGAACAACACCGAGACCGACGCGGTCGAGAAAGTTGCTCCTGGCGTGATCTGGCGTAAGTCGGTAGACCAGCCTGTACAGACTGGCTACAAGGCTGTCGATGCCATGATCCCTGTCGGCCGTGGCCAGCGTGAGCTGATCATCGGTGACCGTCAGATCGGTAAGACCGCTCTGGCGATCGACGCGATCATCAACCAGAAGAACAGCGGCATTTTCTGCGTCTACGTAGCCATCGGTCAGAAGCAATCGACCATCGCCAACGTGGTTCGCAAGCTGGAAGAAAACGGCGCCCTGGCCAACACGATCATCGTGGCAGCCAGCGCATCGGAATCTCCTGCGCTGCAGTTCCTGGCACCGTACTCCGGTTGCACCATGGGCGAATACTTCCGCGACCGCGGTGAAGACGCGCTGATCGTTTATGACGATCTGTCCAAGCAGGCAGTGGCTTACCGCCAGATCTCCCTGCTGCTGCGCCGTCCACCAGGCCGTGAAGCCTACCCAGGCGACGTGTTCTATCTCCACTCCCGTCTGCTGGAGCGCGCATCCCGCGTTTCGGAAGAGTACGTAGAGAAGTTCACCAACGGCGCAGTGACCGGCAAGACCGGCTCCCTGACCGCTCTGCCGATCATCGAAACCCAGGCTGGCGACGTTTCCGCGTTCGTTCCGACCAACGTGATTTCCATCACCGACGGTCAGATCTTCCTGGAATCGGCCATGTTCAACTCCGGGATCCGTCCTGCTGTGAACGCCGGTGTTTCGGTATCCCGTGTGGGTGGTGCCGCTCAGACCAAGATCATCAAGAAGCTGTCCGGTGGTATCCGTACCGCCCTGGCCCAGTACCGTGAACTGGCGGCATTCGCCCAGTTCGCTTCTGACCTGGACGAAGCGACCCGTAAGCAACTTGAGCATGGTCAGCGCGTTACCGAGCTGATGAAGCAGAAGCAATACGCACCAATGTCGATCGCTGACATGGCGCTGTCGCTGTATGCCGCTGAGCGTGGGTTCCTGACTGACGTTGAAATCGCCAAGGTCGGCAGCTTTGAACAAGCGCTGATTGCTTACTTCAACCGCGATCACGCCGACTTGTTGGCCAAGATCAACGTGAAGGGTGACTTCAATGACGAAATCGACGCTGGCATGAAAGCCGGTATCGAGAAGTTCAAGGCCACCCAAACCTGGTAAGCCGCAGCGGGAGTCGCAAGGCTCCCGCTTGCTAACCTGATAGGTGTTACATGGCAGGCGCAAAAGAGATTCGCAGTAAGATTGCGAGCATCAAAAGCACGCAAAAAATTACCAGCGCCATGGAAAAAGTGGCGGTCAGCAAAATGCGCAAGGCACAAATGCGCATGGCTGCTAGCCGCCCTTATGCGGAGCGCATCCGCCAGGTTATTGGTCATCTGGCCAACGCCAACCCGGAATATCGCCACCCGTTCATGATCGACCGTGCTATCAAGCGCGTCGGTTACGTCGTGGTGAGCAGTGACCGTGGTCTGTGTGGTGGCTTGAACACCAACCTGTTCAAGGCCCTGGTCAAGGACATGGCTGTAAACCGCGAACAAGGCGTCGAGATCGATCTGTGCGTGATTGGTAGCAAGGGTGCGGCTTTCTTCCGCAACTTCGGCGGCAACGTCGTCGCTGCTATCAGCCACTTGGGTGAAGAGCCGTCGATCAATGATCTGATCGGCAGCGTCAAGGTGATGCTGGATGCTTACCTGGAAGGCCGGATTGACCGCCTGTCCGTGGTATCCAACAAGTTCATCAACACCATGACGCAACAGCCAACCGTGGAGCAGTTGATTCCACTGGTGGCGACCCCGGAACAGGAACTCAAGCACCACTGGGACTATCTCTACGAACCGGATGCCAAGGAGCTGCTTGACGGCTTGATGGTCCGCTACGTGGAGTCGCAGGTCTACCAGGCGGTGGTCGAGAACAACGCAGCTGAACAAGCAGCGCGGATGATCGCGATGAAGAACGCTACCGACAACGCCGGTGATTTGATCAGCGATTTGCAGCTGATCTACAACAAGGCGCGTCAGGCTGCGATCACCCAAGAGATCTCGGAAATCGTCGGCGGCGCTGCCGCGGTTTAACGGTTCAAATATTCAGAGGATCCAGCTATGAGTAGCGGACGTATCGTTCAAATCATCGGCGCCGTTATCGACGTGGAATTTCCACGCGACAGCGTACCGAGCATCTACAACGCGCTGAAAGTACAAGGCGCGGAAACTACCCTGGAAGTTCAGCAGCAGCTGGGCGACGGCATCGTTCGTACCATTGCGATGGGTTCTACCGAAGGCTTGAAGCGCGGTCTGGACGTTATCGACTCTGGCGCTGCCATCTCCGTACCGGTCGGTAAAGCGACCCTGGGCCGGATCATGGACGTACTGGGTAACCCGATCGACGAAGCGGGTCCGATCGACACCGAAGAGCGCTGGGGCATTCACCGTCCTGCGCCATCCTTCGCTGAACAGGCGGGCGGCAACGACCTGCTGGAAACCGGCATCAAGGTTATCGACCTGGTTTGCCCGTTCGCCAAGGGCGGTAAAGTCGGTCTGTTCGGTGGTGCCGGTGTGGGCAAGACCGTAAACATGATGGAACTGATCCGTAACATCGCCATCGAGCACAGCGGTTATTCCGTGTTCGCCGGTGTGGGTGAGCGTACTCGTGAGGGTAACGACTTCTACCACGAGATGAAGGATTCCAACGTTCTGGACAAAGTGGCACTGGTCTACGGCCAGATGAACGAGCCGCCGGGAAACCGTCTGCGCGTAGCCCTGACCGGCCTGACCATGGCCGAGAAGTTCCGTGACGAAGGTAACGACGTTCTGCTGTTCGTCGACAACATCTACCGTTACACCCTGGCCGGTACCGAAGTATCCGCACTGCTGGGCCGTATGCCTTCGGCAGTAGGTTACCAGCCGACCCTGGCTGAAGAGATGGGCGTTCTGCAAGAACGTATCACTTCGACCAAGGAAGGTTCGATCACTTCGATCCAAGCGGTATACGTACCTGCGGATGACTTGACCGACCCGTCGCCAGCGACCACCTTCGCCCACTTGGACGCCACCGTCGTTCTGTCCCGTGACATCGCTTCCCTGGGTATCTACCCAGCGGTTGATCCACTGGACTCGACTTCGCGCCAGCTGGACCCGAACGTGATCGGCCAGGAGCACTACGACACCGCTCGCGGCGTCCAGTACGTGCTGCAGCGCTACAAAGAGCTGAAGGACATCATTGCGATCCTGGGTATGGACGAGCTGTCGGAAGCCGACAAGCAGTTGGTATCCCGCGCTCGTAAGATCCAGCGCTTCTTGTCGCAGCCGTTCTTCGTGGCTGAAGTCTTCACCGGTGCCTCGGGTAAATACGTTTCCCTGAAAGACACCATTGCTGGCTTCAAAGGCATCCTCAACGGTGACTACGACCACCTGCCAGAACAAGCGTTCTACATGGTCGGCGGCATCGAAGAAGCGATCGAGAAAGCCAAGAAACTGTAATCCCGGCGCCCGGCAACGGGCGCTAATTTAGGTTGAGGCAATCAGATGGCTATGACAGTCCATTGCGATATCGTCAGTGCGGAAGGGGAAATCTTCTCCGGTCTGGTCGAGATGGTGATTGCGCATGGTGAGCTGGGTGATCTTGGTATCGCTCTGGGTCACGCACCGCTGATCACTAATCTGAAACCGGGTCCGATCCGCTTGATCAAGCAGGGCGGGGAAGCCGAGGTGTATTACATCTCCGGTGGTTTCCTCGAGGTTCAGCCGAACATGGTCAAGGTCCTTGCCGACACTGTGCAACGTGCTGCCGACCTGGACGAAGCCTCCGCTCAGGAAGCCGTCAAGGCTGCCGAGAAGGCCCTGCACGAGCGAGGCGCGGAGTTCGATTACGGTTCTGCTGCTGCACGTCTGGCCGAGGCCGCAGCCCAGCTGCGTACCGTCCAGCAGATCCGCAAGAAGTTCGGCGGCTAAGCCGTCTGCTTTCTGTGCGATTGATTAAAAAGGGTAGCCTCGGCTACCCTTTTTTCTTTTCCCGACACTCATCATCTGGTCGCAGCCGCTGACCACCCAGGATTGGTAGCCAGTCATGTCTCTTGAAATCGTTATCCTCGCGGCCGGTCAAGGCACTCGCATGCGTTCGGCGCTGCCCAAGGTCTTGCACCCGGTAGCCGGCAACTCCATGCTCGGCCATGTTATCCACAGCGCCCGGCAACTTGATCCACAGCGCATTCACGTGGTGATCGGCCACGGTGCCGATGCGGTGCGCGAACGCCTGGCCGCCGATGACCTGAATTTCGTTCTGCAGGACAAACAACTGGGCACCGGCCATGCAGTGGCCCAGGCCGTGCCGTTCATCACGGCCGATACGGTGCTGATTCTCTACGGCGATGTGCCGCTGATCGAAGTCGACACCTTGCAACGCCTGCTCAAGCATGTCGCGCCACAACAGTTGGGCCTGTTGACCGTCGAGCTCGACGACCCCACCGGTTATGGCCGCATCGTACGTAACGTCGACGGCCAGGTGACCGCCATCGTCGAGCAGAAGGACGCCAACGAAGCACAGCGCGCGATCACTGAAGGCAACACCGGGATTCTGGCCGTACCGGCCGAGCGCCTGGGTGACTGGATGAGCCGCTTGTCGAACAACAATGCCCAGGGCGAGTACTACCTGACCGATGTGATCGCCATGGCGGTCAGCGACGGGCTGGTGGTCGCCACCGAGCAGCCGCTGGACGCCATGGAAGTGCAAGGTGCCAATGATCGTCGGCAACTGGCCGAACTGGAGCGCCACTATCAATTGCGCGCCGCCCGCCGCCTGATGGCCCAAGGTGTGACCCTGCGCGATCCGGCCCGTTTCGACGTGCGTGGTGAAGTCAGCGTGGGTCGCGACGTGGTCATCGACATCAACGTCATCCTCGAAGGCAAGGTTGTCATCGAAGACGACGTGGTCATCGGCCCGAACTGCGTGATCAAGGACAGCACCCTGCGCAAAGGCGTGGTGATCAAAGCCAACAGCCATCTCGACGGTGCGGTCATGGGAGAGGGCAGCGACGCCGGCCCGTTTGCCCGCCTGCGTCCAGGCTCGGTGCTGGAAGCCCGTGCCCATGTGGGTAACTTCGTTGAACTGAAGAATGCTCATCTGGGCGAAGGCGCCAAGGCCGGGCACCTGACCTACCTCGGTGACACTGAAGTCGGCGCCCGCACCAACATTGGCGCCGGGACCATCACCTGCAACTACGATGGCGCCAACAAGTACCGGACGACCATTGGAGAAGACGTGTTCATCGGCTCCAACAACTCGCTGGTGGCTCCCGTGACTATCGGTGATGGTTCAAACACGGCCGCAGGTTCAACTATCAATCAGGATGTGGATAAGTCCCAACTGGCTGTGGCTCGTGCCCGTCAGCGCAATATTGATGGCTGGAAGCGACCGGAGAAAATCAAGAAGCCCTAAAGTTATCCACAACCCCCTGTGGGAGCGAGCTTGCTCGCGATAGCGGTGTATCAGGTAAAGCGGCATTGCCTGACCTGGCCCCTTCGCGAGCAAGCTCGCTCCCACATTGATTTAGGGGATTTCTGAATTTTTCTTCTCCCGTCTTGACGATTTCCCTTCAATAGGTTTTGATTGCTTACGTTATCTTTCGAATCGAAACTTATACCGCCATGTCGAAACGCAACACACCACAACGCCGTCACAACATCCTTGCCTTGCTCCAGGAGCAGGGTGAGGTCAGTGTGGATGAGTTGGCCAAGCGCTTCGAAACCTCGGAAGTTACGATTCGCAAGGATCTCGCCGCCCTGGAAACCAACGGCCTTCTGCTGCGTCGCTACGGTGGCGCGGTCCCGATGCCGCAGGAGTTGGTGGCCGATAACGGGCAAACCGTCTCCAAGTACAAACTGGCCATTGCCCGGGCCGCGGTGAAGCGGATCCGCGAACATGCGCGCATCATCATCGACAGCGGCAGCACCACGGCGGCCATGATTCCGCAACTCGGCCAACAGCCGGGCCTGGTGGTGATGACCAATTCCCTGCACGTCGCCAATGCCTTGAGCGAACTGGAGCACGAGCCGGTGCTGTTGATGACCGGCGGCACCTGGGACCCTCATTCCGAGTCGTTCCAGGGCCAGGTGGCCGAGCAGGTCCTGCGTTCCTACGACTTCGACCAGTTGTTCATCGGCGCCGACGGCATCGATCTGGTTCGAGGTACCACCACCTTCAACGAACTGCTGGGCTTGAGCCGTGTGATGGCTGAGGTTACCCGCGAAGTGATCGTGATGGTGGAGGCCGACAAGATCGGCCGCAAGATCCCCAACCTGGAGCTGCCGTGGAGCAGCGTCCATACCCTCATTACCGATGATCGCCTGCCCGTAGAGGCCCGCGATCAGATTCAGGCCCGCGGCATCACCGTGATCTGCGCGCCTGTCAGCCAGGAGAAATAGCATGTGTGGAATTGTCGGCGCCGTTGCTGAACGCAACATCACAGCAATCTTGCTCGAAGGCCTCAAGCGCCTGGAGTACCGCGGTTATGACAGCGCCGGTGTGGCGGTGTTTACCAACGACGAGAAGCTCGAACGCATGCGTCGTCCGGGCAAGGTCAGCGAGCTGGAGCAGGCGCTGGAAGCCGAACCGCTGCTCGGTCGCCTGGGCATCGCCCACACCCGCTGGGCCACCCATGGCGCGCCGTGCGAGCGTAACGCTCACCCGCATTTTTCCGGCGACCTGGCGGTGGTGCACAACGGCATCATCGAAAACCACGAAGCCCTGCGTGAACAGCTCAAGGCGCTTGGCTATGTGTTCACCTCGGACACCGACACTGAAGTCATTGCCCATCTGCTCAATCACAAGCTCAAGGACCTGTTGGACCTGACCGTCGCCCTCAAGGCCACCGTCAAGGAACTGCACGGTGCCTATGGCCTGGCGGTCATCAGCACGAAACAACCTGATCGCCTGGTGGCAGCCCGCAGCGGCAGCCCATTGGTCATCGGCCTCGGCCTGGGGGAAAACTTCCTGGCTTCCGACCAGTTGGCGCTGCGCCAGGTCACCGACCGCTTCATGTACCTGGAAGAAGGCGATATCGCCGAAATCCGCCGCGACAGCGTGCAGATCTGGGACCTCGATGGCAAAAGTGTAGAGCGTGAGACCGTCCAGTACCGCGACGGTGCCGAAGCCGCTGACAAGGGCGAGTTCCGCCACTTCATGCTCAAGGAAATCCACGAACAACCGGCCGTGGTGCAACGCACCCTGGAAGGCCGCATGAGCCAGAACCAGGTGCTGGTCCAGGCGTTCGGTCCACAGGCGGCCGAGTTGTTCGCCAAGGTCCGCAACGTGCAGATCGTGGCCTGCGGCACCAGTTATCACGCCGGCATGGTCGCCCGTTACTGGTTGGAAGAACTGGCTGGTATTCCGTGCCAGGTCGAAGTCGCCAGCGAGTTCCGCTATCGCAAAGTGGTGGTGCAACCCGATTCGCTGTTCGTCACCATCTCCCAGTCCGGCGAAACCGCCGACACCCTGGCCGCCTTGCGCAACGCCAAGGAACTGGGTTTCCTCGCCAGCCTGGCGATCTGCAACGTGGGCATCAGCTCGCTGGTGCGCGAATCCGACCTGACCCTGCTGACCCAGGCCGGTCGTGAGATCGGCGTGGCGTCGACCAAGGCGTTCACTACGCAACTGGTGGGGTTGCTGTTGCTGACGCTGGCCTTGGGCCAAGTGCGCGGTACGCTGGGCAAGGGCGTCGAGGCCGAACTGGTGGAAGAACTGCGTCGCCTGCCGGCTCGCCTGGGCGAAGCCCTGGCCATGGACGGTACTGTGGAAAAAATCGCCGAGCTGTTCGCCGAGAAGAACCACACCCTGTTCCTGGGCCGTGGCGCGCAATTCCCGGTGGCGATGGAAGGGGCCTTGAAGCTCAAGGAAATCTCCTACATCCACGCCGAGGCCTACCCGGCCGGCGAGCTCAAGCACGGCCCGCTGGCGCTTGTGGATAACGACATGCCGGTGGTCACCGTCGCGCCGAACAACGAGCTGCTGGAAAAGCTCAAGTCCAACCTGCAGGAAGTGCGCGCCCGTGGCGGCCAGTTGATTGTCTTTGCCGACGAAAAGGCTGGCATGACCAATGGCGAAGGCACCCACGTGGTGCACATGCCACACATCCACGACATCCTGTCGCCGATTCTCTACACCATCCCGCTGCAACTGCTGTCGTACTACGTCGCGGTGCTCAAGGGGACTGATGTGGACCAGCCGCGTAACCTGGCGAAATCTGTGACGGTGGAGTGAGTCGCCCACCAGAAGCCTGGCTCTCCTTGGTGATCCTAAGTCATAAGTCTGTTCGGGTTTAGCGCTGCTAAACCCGGTCATTCTTCCCTGACGCATGGCTAGACCTTGATCGTATATCCCCCTTTACCACAGCAGAATACGAACCAGACTTAGCATCTGCGCTAATTGAGCAGCCAGAGGTGGAACTGGAAGGTATTTTTCGATTTTTATCTGAAATATGAAAAAATACTTTCATATTTTTCTCGCTTAGAAGCGAGTGCCTGGAATCTATGTGCTAGTATTTTTTCAAATTCCTGCAGAAATTGAAAAAATACGGCCATGCCTAAAAAAACCGCACCCCTCATGCCGTCAGCCGAGCGGCTCCTGCGCCAGTTTGGCGAACGGATCGAGCTGGCTCGTAAGCGCCGTAAGATAACTGCGGCGCAAATGGCGGCGCGGGCAGGCATGAGCGCCCCCACGTTGAGGGCGCTGGAAAGTGGCAGCCCCGCTGTGACCATCGGAGCCTACGTTTCAGTGTTAGTAGCCTTGGGGTTGGAGAAGGATCTCGAATTGCTTGCACGCACGGATGAGCTAGGCCGTGATCTGCAAGATGCTGAGCTGAAAGGGCGGTCTGCAGTCGAGCACATCAAGCCAAAAGTACGGCTGCCTCAATTTCATTGGGACAACTTGGTCAGCGTCTCAGCAAAAGAAAATAGTTCTACATCACCAGCCGCTGACAGTCGGAGCCAGACAAGCTCTGAACTGGCTAAGAAGCTTCTAGGGGACGACGATGCCTGAAAGGATTTTCGTCTACGCAGACTGGAATGAAACAGCACCGGTACTGCTTGGGACCCTTCATTCCCGCAGATTGGCAGGATCAGAGCGTATGGAGTTTGAATACGCGCGGGCCGTTCTTCAAACCATTCACACTCAGATTGCGATCGACCCTCGGATTCAGCCTTACGAAGGACGGCAATATCCAGCGAGAAATTGCTTTGGGTGCGTATCGGACTCCTCACCTGATCGATGGGGGCGACTGCTGATGGATCGTCGCCTGGAGCGGGATAAAAGAGCAGGAGTCGTACCGCAGGACGCACGGCTATTTGACTCGGACTACCTCATCGGTGTTCACGACGCTTACCGGGTAGGGGGGTTGCGTTTCAAAGTGGAGGAAGAGGGAGCGTTCCTTGACGACCATGTGGAACAGGCCGCCCCACCTATGGCTCGCATGCGGGAGCTTGAAGAGGCTTCGCGTCGATTTGAAGCCGGAGAGGATCGGGGGGCTCAGGGGCAGGACTGGATTCGAATGCTCATTGCTCCAGGTGGCTCTCTGGGCGGAGCGAGGCCCAAGGCAAGCGTAGTCGATGACGATCACGCTCTCTGGATAGGAAAATTCCCCAGTAATAGAGACACCCACGACGTGGGCGGCTGGGAGATGGTCGTCAACACATTGGCCCAAGGCTGTGGACTAAATGTTGCCGAAGGGAGAGCGCAACGATACGCGAGTGATTACCACTGTTTCATGGTTAAGCGCTTTGACAGAACAGCAACGGGTGGACGATTTCATTTTGCTTCAGCGATGACCCTGACGGACCATCAAGATGGTGATGGGCATGAGACGGGGGCGAGTTATCTGGAGATTGCAGAGGTATTGGTGAGGGAGGGTGCCGCTCCCGACGTAGATATTCCCGAGCTTTGGCGAAGAATTGTCTTCAATATGCTGGTTTCGAATACTGACGATCATCTACGAAACCATGGCTTCCTATTGGAGCCAGGACGCGGTTGGCGTCTTTCACCTGCGTATGACATGAACCCTGTCCCTGGTGATACTGGCTTGAGGCTCAACGTTTCAGAGGCAGATAACGCCATGGACCTTGATTTGGCAATGAGCGTGGCAGGCTACTTCCGAGTGTCTGCTGACGATGCCAGGCAAACCATCGAGAGGTTTCAGGGCGTCGTCAGGAAATGGCCCAGAGTCGCGCGCTATCTGGGAATCTCAAGCAATGAGCAGGAGCGCATAGCGCCAGCATTCGCGCTTGCCCGCTGACCGCTACTCCAGAAAACAACGATCAAAAAGATAAACGCTGGTCGGCTTGAGATTTTCCACCGTGCGTTGCGGGCGGCCGCCGTCGCCGCTTTTTTTGCGACCGGTTTCCTGCAAATAACCCGCCTCGGTCATCTTCAGCAAACGCTGGCGCATGCTGGTCTTGAGTACCGGGCGATCGAGCACCACGGAGAAAATGCCCACCGCTTCCGGCGCGCTGAATTCCGGGCCCAGGAACATCAGCGGCAGGCTGCTATAGAGGGCTTTGGACAACAACCGCTCCTGGACTGCAGCCACCAGGCTGTTGTGGTCGAAAGGAAGTTTGATCGAGGCGTCAGCGACGTCCTTGAGGGGGAAAAATCCCTGGTGTTCGGCGAGCTGGACCGCTTCGCTGACAATCGCCAGGTAGAACGTCGAGGACGACCAGCAGCGCGGATCGCGGAACGCGTCGCCGACGGTGCCGACCTGTTCGATCCAGGCCAGCGGCATGCCGACCTTGTTTGAATTGCGCAGGCGCTCCACGGCGTCGTTCAGCGTGAGATCTTCGACGTCACCATTGACCACGATCCCGGGCAGCGCCCAATGGCCGGCAAACGGCTCGGCTTCCCGTCGGTTCAGGAGGATTTCCAGTGCGTGGGTTTCCCGGCAGAAGCGCAGCACACCGAGGTCGATGGTGTGCAGATAACCGCGCGCGGGGGCTGTGCTAGTGGGCATGTCGATTTCCGTGGGGAGCGTAAAGACCATAGTTTAACGGGTTCATGCCCGGTGCCATCCAGTCGCTGGGAAGCGGTTTGCCCAAAGCCAGTCGGTCGCGAACCACCGTGCTGCGCACGTGGATCCTTTCCTCCACGCAAAGAATGGAAAAACGCTCCAGCAATTCCTGGCCGCGGTAGAAGGTCGGCAGCCGATCCGCAACATCCTGACCCACCACCAACGCAATCCGCTTGCCGTCCAGGGCCAGGCTGTCGGCGAGGTGGGCGAGCAGGGTGTAGCTGTAGATTGCGCCTTCAACGCCACGGGCCACGACCTGTTCCACCCGGCTTGCACGCACTTCGGCGCAGCACAGTGGCTGAACGTTCTCGACGATCGATTCCAGCCAGTTCAGGCGAACCTCATAGTCGACCATTTGCTTGCCGTAGGGATGCCGCAAGCTGGGGACCACCAGCACGCGTCTGGCCTGGCGTGAGGCCTCGATCATCACCTGGGCGTGACCGGCGTGCGGGGGATTGAAGGCGCCGCCATAAAGGGCAATCTCGAACATGGCACATCCTCTTTTGGTACATGACATGTACTCTATCAGCAAAATCTTTTTAGTGAAAACCTGCTTTGTGCTGAACCATAGCCATTAATTAAAGAAGACTCATCAAAAATATTTTCTGCGAGTGGCTTGTTATGAAAGTACACCTTATGTACTCTCACGGCCATGAAGAGGAGAAACCCAGCATGAACAGCCTGACCCGGAAAACAGCTTCCTTCGATGTCGATGCGCAAAAGAGCTTCACGCCGCTATGCCCCGATGAGCTTCCAGTGCCGGGCGGCGACCAGATTGCCGGTGAGCTGAATTTCATCGCGTCCCTGGCCAGCCTCCGCGTCGGCAGCAAGGACGCCCATTCGCCCCTGGCGCCGTGGGTGGTCGCCGATCACGCACAGATGTTCGTGCCGACCGGGCTCGAGCATGCCGATATCACCTGGGTCAGCCACTGCGTTCCCGGCACCGAAGGTTTCGCTTTGCTGGATCAACTGCCGACTCCCTACGACTACGACTATTTCGTCTGGAAGGGCGTCGAGCCGGATTTGCACCCCTACGGCGCCTGCTATCACGACCTGCACGGCAAGCTGTCCACCGGGGTGATCGAGTACCTGAACGGCCTGGGTGTGGAGCAGGTGATAGTTGGCGGGCTGGCGCTGGATTTCTGCGTCAAGACCACCGTTTTGCAACTGGCCGCCGCCGGCTTCAAGGTGATCATTCACCTCCCGGCCTGTCGGGCCATCAGTGAAGAGGGGGCTATTCAAGCCATTCAAGACATGCGGCAAGCGGGCGTCTCGGTTGCCGCGACGCGCGAAGAAACCATCCGCCTGGCAAACGCATAAGGAAGAGCCATGGACAGTGCATTCGATTCAAGCAGCGGCACCATCCAGAGTCTTCTGGATACCGATTACTACACCTTCACCATGATGCAGGCGGTCTTGCACCAGCACCCGAATGTCGAGGTGGAATACCAGTTCATCGTGCGTTCCAAGGAGCGCCTCGGTCACCTGATCCCGGATATTCGTGTCGAGCTTGAGAGGCTCGCCGGGCTGCAGCTGCGCGAGGGGGAGCAGCGGTTTCTGTTCAACAAGCGTTTCCGTGAGTACCTGACACCGGACTTCGAGCAGTTCCTCGGCCTGTTTCGCTTCAATTTGCGCTACATACACGTTTCGGAAGTCGACGGCCAACTGCACATCCGCGTCCGTGGGCCGATGTTGCACTGCATCATGTTCGAGCAGCCGGTATTGGCGATGGTCAGCGAACTGCGCAACCGCGAGAAATACCCCGAGGTCGAGTTGGCCGACGTCACCCGCAAGCTGTACCAGAAGTTCGAATGGCTGGAGAAAAACGCCAGCCGTGAAGAACTCGCCGAGTTTCGCGTTTCAGACTTCTCCACCCGGCGGCGGCTGTCGTTCAGGGCCCAGCGTGAAGTGGTGAATATCATGCGCAGCGATTTTCCTGGGGTCTTTGTCGGCACCAGTAACGCTCACTTGGCTTACGAGTTCGATCTGCCCCTGATAGGCACCATGGCTCACCAATGGCTGATGGTGCATCAACAACTCGGGCGCTTGCGCGAGAGCCAGAACGCGGCGTTGGAAAACTGGGTGCGCGAGTATCGTGGCCGCCTCGGTATCGCCCTGACGGACTGCATCAGCACCGACTTCTTCCTCAAGGATTTCGACCTGTACTTTGCCAAGCTCTATGACGGCCTGCGCCAGGATTCCGGTGACCCTATCGTCTGGGCTGACAAGGTGCTGGGGCGTTACCAGGAACTGGGCATCGACCCGCGCACCAAGGACCTGATGTTCTCCGATGGCCTCAATTTCGAAAAGTGCCTGCCGATCCTGCGTCATATTCGCGGCAAGGCCAAATTCGGTTTTGGCATGGGCACCAGCCTGGCCTGCGATGTCGACGGGGTTGAACCGCTGAGCATCGTCATGAAGCTGGTGCGGGTCCACGGCGAGCCGGTCGTGAAGTTCTCCGACGACCCGATCAAGAACGTCTGCGAGGATGCCTCGTTTCTGCGGTACGCCGCCCAAGTGTTCAACGTTGCCCTGATCAATCCACAGTTGGGAGCCTGATATGACTACGCTTGTGCAAGAACGCATTGCCCGGGAACTGGGCATCGACCGTCAACTCACACGGGGTGGCGAAGCAACCGAGGTTGCCCGCCGCATCGAATTCATCAAGCAGATCTTGCGCGAGTCGGGCTGCAAGTCCCTGGTCCTGGGGATCAGTGGCGGTGTCGACTCTCTCACCGCCGGCCGCCTGTGTCAGTTGGCCGTGGAGCAACTGCGGGGTGAAGACTACGAGGCGCGCTTTATCGCCGTCCGGTTGCCCTACAAGGCTCAGGCCGATGAGCAAGACGCCCAGGCGTCCCTGGACTTCATCCGGCCGGACTTGATCACCACCAGCAACATCGCCGCTGGTGTTGACGGGCTGATGGGCAGTATCGCCATCGATGGCTTGCAGCCTGGCGCCGAGCTCATCGACTTTGCCAAAGGCAACGCCAAGGCCCGGGCCCGGATGCTGGCGCAATACGCCATTGCCAATCTGAGCAATGGGTTGGTGGTGGGCACCGATCATGGGGCGGAGGCGGTGATGGGTTTTTTCACCAAGTTTGGCGACGGCGCGTGCGACCTGGCACCGCTGTCCGGGTTGACGAAGACTCAGGTGAGATTGTTGGCCGATGCGATGGGCGCCCCCGCATACCTGGTGCGCAAGGCGCCGACCGCTGATTTGGAAGACCTGGCACCCGGTAAGCTGGATGAGGTGGCGTATGGCTGCAGCTACGAGGAAATCGATGGGTATCTGATGGGCGAAGAGGTGTCGCCGCAGGCGCGACAGATCATTGAACGCGCCTACCTCAAGACGGCCCACAAACGAGCATTGCCCCGCGTCCCGCCTACCCGGTCTGAATGACCCTCAGATCTTGAAGGTGTTGACCATTTGTTGCAGGCGGCGTGACTGGTTTTCCAGTTCTGTGCAGGCCTGCAAGGTGGATTGCAAATTGCCGACCATTTGCTGGTTCAGGTCATTGATGTGGCTGATGTCGCGATCCAGATTGTCCACCACTGAGGTTTGTTCTTCGGTGGCGGTGGCTACCGACAGGTTGATCTCATCGATCTCGCCGATGCCCAGCAGCACGCGATTGAGTCGCTCGCCCGCAAGCCTGGCGGTAGTGACGTTGTCGTCGCTGTGACGCTGGCTTTCGAGCATGGCGCTCACGGCGCTACCGGCACCTGCTTGCAGTTCCTCGATCATGCTGTGGATTTCCTGGGCGGACTGCTGGGTGCGATGGGCGAGCGTACGCACTTCGTCCGAGACCACTGCAAAACCGCGCCCGGCATCTCCGGCACGGGCGGCCTCGATGGCAGCGTTAAGGGCCAGCAAGTTGGTCTGGTCGGAGATGCCTTTGATGACGTCGAGAATACGTCCGATCTTCAGCGTTTTCTCATTCAGGCTTTCGATGTCCTGGCGGGTATTGACCACCTGCGACGAGAGTTGCGACATGGCGCTGATACTGCGCTGCACCACCGACTGACCTTCCTGGGTCTGATCCCTGGTATCAGAGGCGCGGCTTGAGGCATGAGCGGCGCTGCGGGCGATTTCCTGCGCTGCGGCCCCAAGCTCGTTGATAGCCGCGGCGACGTTATGGGTCAGCGCCGCTTGAGTGTCAGAGCTTTCCAGTGACGCGTTTGACGCCTGGCTGACCTGTGCCGCCAATTGGGTGAGCTGGACACTGGACGCCAGGACTTCTCGGATCGACTGCTGGATACGTTCGACGAAGCGGTTGAAGCCCCCGGCCATCATGCCGAACTCGTCCCGGGACAGGCTGTGCAGGCGCTGGGTCAGGTCGCCTTCGCCATCGGCTATGGATTGCATGGCCGAGCCCATGCGGCGTAATGGTCGCATCAGGGCATTGATCAACAGACCGAGCAAACCGACCGTGACCAGCATGGCGATCAATGTGGCGACCAGCGCCGAAGTGCGAAACTCGTGGAGTGCGGCGTAGGCCTTGTCTTTATCCACTGAAAGTCCGATGGACCAGTGCAGCGAGGGCAGGCCGTTGATCGGGGTAAAAGTGACGATCCGCGTTCGGCCATTTTCCTGCACTTCATTCAGGGCGCTGTTGATGCTCGGCGGGCCTTCGGGGAACGCTTGGGCGAGTGTCTTGGTCACTCGTGTGTTGTCCGGGTGCACCAGGATCTTGCCGTCGTCGCTGACCAGGAAGGCATAGCCTATGCCGTTGAGGTCCACGGCATTGATGATTTTCGCGAGTTGCTCCAGGCTCAGGCTCGCACCCAGCACACCCACGGCCTTGCCATTGACCTTGATCGGCGCTGCTTGGGTCATGATCAGATAATCAATACCGGCACCGATGTAGGGTTCGGTCAGCACCGGTTCAAGGCTGCGAGCCGCGTCTTTGTACCAGGCGCGCTGGCGAACATCATACCCGTCGGGCATTACCCGTTCGGGATGGATAAAGAAACGACTGTCTTCAAGGCCGACGTAGCTGGCGATGAAGGTCTTTGCAATGATGTCCTGGGAGAGAATTGCGCCGATGTTCTGCGGGGTGGGATTGGCGGCGATGGTTTCGGCGGCACCTTCGATCAACAGGATCCGGCCTGCCAGCCAACTGTCGAGGTTCGCGCCCAGCAACTGGCCGGTGGCCTGTAGGTTGCGGTGCAGTGCTTCGCGGGTGCTGGCTTGCTGGCGATGGTCGTTGAACAACGAGAAAGACAGGAATACCGCCATCACGATGACGCAGGCCCCCAGAAGAATCTTGTGGCCGAATTTCAGATTGATGCCCATGAGGAATTCTCGTCTGGTTTCTTTTTTATTGATCGAATCCCCGCAGGCTCAGGGCTGGTCGAAGATTTAATGAGCGGGCGGATTTTGTCGAACTAGAAAAAACGATGGGCCATCGTGAGTTTTCTTGTGGGCATGAAAGAGGTGCGAATGGAGTTTTCAAAGGGGACCTCGGGTCCCGAACGGAGTGGGCAAATGACACAGGCAATCGGCATCAAGGATCGCGTACGAATCAAGCACGTCGAAGTCCTCTCGGATAATTGGTACGTGCTGCGCAAGACCACCTACGACTACCTCGGCCGCAACGGCCAATGGCGCGAGCTGACGCGCGAGACCTACGACCGGGGCAACGGCGCCACCATCCTGCTGTACAGCAAGGCCAAGCAGACCGTGGTGTTGACCCGGCAATTCCGCTTCCCGGCCTTCGTCAACGGGCACGACGACCTGTTGATAGAAACCTGCGCTGGCCTGTTGGATAACGACGACCCGCACACCTGCATCCGCAAGGAAACCCAGGAAGAAACCGGCTATATCATCCAGGACGTGCGCAAGGTGTTCGACGCCTTCATGAGCCCGGGTTCGGTGACTGAACGGGTGCATTTTTTCGTCGGCGAGTATTTCGATGAAGACAAGCAGCACGCAGGCGGCGGCCTGGAAGCCGAGGGCGAAGAGATCGAAGTGCTGGAGCTGCCCCTCGACCAGGCCTTGGGCATGATCGAGACCGGGGAGATTTGCGACGGCAAGACCATCATGCTGTTGCAGTACGCCAAGCTGCATCGGCTGCTGGATTAGCCCCAGGCCTCCTCTGGGCGACCCTCACCGCTGCCGAATCTTTCGCGATAGGCGGAGGGCGGCAAACCGATAGCGTTCCTGAACGCGGCCCGGAAACTCTCCACCGACCGATAGCCGCAGGCCTGGGCGATGCCGGCCGTGCTCTGGTCGGTGCTTTCCAGCAGCGCCCGTGCCCGGTTCAAGCGTTCCTGTTGCAGCCAGGTCTTGGGCGGCAGGCCGGTGGTTTCGACGAAGCGGCGCAGGAAGGTGCGCTCGCTCATGGCGACGCGGGCGGCCATGTCGCCGACGCTTAGGGGCTGGTCGAGGTTTTCACGCATCCACTGCAGGACGCGGGTCAGTTCGTTGCGTGGTGACTTGCTCACGGGGGCGATGATGAACTGGGCCTGGCCACCGGTCCGTTGCGGCGCCATGACCAGGCGACGGGCCACCGAGTTGGCGATGTGCGTGCCGAAGTCCCGGGCAATCAGGTGCAGGCAGGCGTCGATGCCGGCGGCGCTGCCGGCGGAGGTGATCAATTGCCCGGAATCGACATACAGCACATTCGGGTCAACCGTGATCAGCGGGAAGCGCTCAGCCAGTTCTGCGCAGAATTGCCAATGGGTGGTCGCGGTCTTGCCGTCGAGCAGCCCGGTGGCAGCCAGGGCAAACACCCCCGAGCAGATCGACAGCAGGCGTGCACCGCGGGCATGGGCGCGGCGCAGTGCTTGTAATAACGCTTCAGGAGGCGGTTCGTGGTGACTGCGCCAGCCGGGGATGATGATGGTTCGCGCGGTAACCAGTGCTTCGAGGCCCGCGTCGACGGCTATCCGAAGGCCTCCCAGCGCATGCATCGGTCCAGCGTCGACGGCGACGATTTGATGGCCATACCACGGTACATCCAGCTCAGGGCGAGGCAGGCCGAAGATCTCCAGGGCGATACCAAACTCGAACACGCAAAGGCCTTCATAAACGAGGATTGCCACGGTTCCGGGATGCGCATGCATTTGGCGTAAATCCACCGTTTATTGTCTTGCGCTGCACTGTAGCGGACGTGCCCGTGTCCCTACAATCGATCGCAGGTAATCGGGAAAACCAAGACGGTTGAGCCTTTGCAAAGGTGGATAAGGGACGCGAAATGAAGAAAGTCGCCGTGGTGGGCTGCACCGGTGCAGTGGGCATGACCATGCTGCAATTGCTTGAAAATACCGATTATGAAGTGGTGTGCATGGCCTCTGGCCGTTCGGCGGGCAAGCGCTTGAAGGTGGGGAAGGGCGAGCACCTGGTCGAAGCCTTTTCGGTCGAGGGTTGTGCCGAGTGCGATATCGTCTTCCTGTGTGTGTCTGGGGCTTTCGCCTTGGAGTATGGCGAGCGTCTGGCTGAGAACGCCTACGTCATTGATAACTCCTCGGCCTTCCGTTACGACCCGGCGATTCCGCTCCTGGTGCCGCCCATCAACGGTCAGCGCTACAAGGGCGAAAAACTGATCGCCAACCCCAATTGTTCCTCGGCTATTGCGCTGATGGTGCTGGGGCCGCTGCATCAGGCCTTCGGGTTGGAGAGCGCGATCATTTCCACTTACCAGGCCGCCAGTGGTGCAGGGCAGCCAGCGATGCTGGAGCTGCGGGAGAAGGCCAAGTCCTTCAGCGATTATGGCGACCGCGATGACAGCGAGCACTTCGCCCATAACCTGGCCTTCAACGTGATTCCCCAGGTCGATTCGTTCGAAGCCAATGGTTACACCCGTGAAGAAATGAAAGTGGTCTGGGAGCTGCGCAAGGTCCTGGATGAGCCGGCGTTGGCTATCAGCACCACGGCGGTGCGGGTGCCGACCCTGCGCTCCCATGCCGAGAGCCTGAGCCTACGGTTCAAAGAGCCTGTC
This sequence comes from Pseudomonas sp. H1_F01, assembly GCF_054681425.1. NCBI lineage: Bacteria > Pseudomonadati > Pseudomonadota > Gammaproteobacteria > Pseudomonadales > Pseudomonadaceae > Pseudomonas > Pseudomonas sp. H1_F01. The sequence goes on from NZ_CP162823.1 coordinate 212,474, forward strand.
CAGTCATTGGCGCAGGTGCATGAGTTGTTGCGCGCGGCGCCGGGGGTTGAAGTGGTGGATGAGCCGGAGTATGGCGCCTATCCGATGCCCATGACTTCCACCTACAAGCATGCGGTGGAAGTCGGGCGGATTCGCTACAACCTGATCTATGGCGAGCATGGGCTGGACCTGTTCATCAGCGGTGACCAGTTACTGCGGGGGGCGGCATTGAACGCGTTCGAAATCATGCAATTGATCAAGCATTGATCAAGTCCGGCCCCGAACAATAGAAACGCGCCGCCGTGTTCAAGGGGTGCGCGTTTTTCGTTCAGCTGGATTGGGCCTCGCTGTCTTCCTGCATATCGTCCAGGTATTGCGGCTGGTCGGTCTGGTCCGGCAGTTCGGTCACGACGCTGAAGTCGCTGATCTCGATGGCGCCGACGCCATGACCGAGCAGATGGAAGGAAAACGCCTTGCGCTGCTGCGGATTGTCGAAACGGAGGTTCATCACCAGCGGCTGGTCAGGTGTCACCGCCACGTCTGTCGGCAGGTCCATCGACACATCCTGCTCGAACTCCTTGGCCTTGAGGGAAATGTAGGCGGCATGGTCTGCCTCCACGGCGCGGATGGTCAGGCTGACGCGGGTCTGTGAACCCTTGGGCATTTCCAGGTATTGGGCACCGATCAGGTTGTCGGTCCAGTCGTTGGTGACCTGGGCCGGCAGCGGGATCTTATCCGCACTGCCGAATTGATAATGCTGGTTCAAGGGCGTGCGCAACAGGGTCTGGTCCAGGGCCGTGGCCCGGACGCCGATCAGCCTGGCGCGCTGGCCGCTGTATTGCCCGCCGTAGGTAGCGCGGTCGGCGATGAAGCCGTCGCTGGCGTAGTCACGGCAATGCTGGAGGAAGTCGCACTCGGTAAAGGTGCCCTTGCCGTTGTGATAGCGCAGCTTACCGTTGGTGAACGACATGATTTCCCGGCCCGTCGGGTAGTCCCGGAACATCGAGCGGCCGGACAACGACGTGGGCACCGCAAAGCCGAAGTAGTCGAGGATCGAGGCGGTCAGGTCGACGTGGCCGTAGGTGCCGGACTTGATCCTGGGCAACGGCTCCGGCGCCAGCGTCAGGTTGAACCCCCAGGACGAGGCCAGCCGAACGTCGTCGATGCCATGGGATTCGTCCGAGGTGATGACCACCAGGGTGTTGTCCAGGATGCCCTGGCGTTCCAGGCCCGCCAGGAAGTTTTCCAGGGCGTCGTCCAGGTAACCTACTGCTGCCTGCTTGGCGGTGTCGTAGCGTTGCAGGTAGTCATCCGGTGCCGAGTAGGGTTGGTGCGTGCCCACGGTCAGCAGGGTCAGCATCCAGGGTTTGTCCGCTTGTTGCAGTTGCCCGACGTAGTCCAGCGCGCCCTCGAAGAAGGTCTTGTCGTCCATGCCCCAAGGGAATTGCAGATAGGCCGGTTGGGTGAACCACTCCATGCCCAAGGTTGTGTCGAAGCCGATGTGCGGCATGATCCGGTCCTTGGCCATGAACCGCAGGCCCGCGCCCTGCAGGAAATGCGTGGAAAAGCCGTTCTGGCGCAACTGGGCCGGCAGGCAGGCCTGGTTGCGCTGGGTCTGGTTGAGCATTTCGACGCCTTTGGGCGTGCCGTTGTCGAGCTTGTCGTAGTCGCCACACAGCATCGCGTAGAGGCCGCGAATGGTCTGGTGGCTGTGCAGGACGTAATCGGGTGTGTTCATGCCGCGCTCGGCCCAGGCACTGAGGTGCGGCATCAGGTTCTCCTGATAGCTGCTTTTCAAGGCCTGACGGTTGGCGCCCACGTAGGCCCCGGGAATGCCCTCCAGGGCGATTACCAGGACGTTGCGCGCACGCCCCGGTTCGGCCAGCAATCTGTTGCCATCGAGGTCCAGGCGGGTCAGCCCCTCCATCGGCGGGGCCGGGTCCACCGCATCGCCGTCGAGCCATTGTCGGGCCTGGTCCTGCCCGGCGGCGATACCTGCGGTGACGAGTTGGTGAGGCAGGTTGAACACGCTCCATTGGTCCGCCTCGCTGGGGCGCCAGGCTTGCAACGCGCCGTGGCCCAACAGAAGCAACACGGGCACGGCCCAGGCGTGGCGAGGCAAACGTGGCGCCTGGCGTGGGCGGCTGGTCCATTGAGTCATCAGCCAGAACGCCAGCGCGGACAACTGGATCGCGGCCAGCCAGGGATGGGCGAAGCCGCCGCTGGTGGAATTTTCAACGAACTGTGGGTCGGTCAGATAAAGAATGTCCGAAGGATTGGGCATCCGCCCGACCGCGCTGACCAGCTCGATGCTGGCCAGCATCAACGCGCTCCAGGCCAGCAATACCGGGAACGCCAGCCACCCGGGACGGCGATGGAGCAGCACGATCAGCAACCCGCCGATACCCAGGTCCGAGAGATAACCCAGCGGGTCGGACCAGCCCAGGGCGAGACGCAGGCCCATGGGGACGAGTAGTGCGCAGCCAATCAGGGCGATGAGGGCGGCGCGCGGATGGGTTGAAGCGCGATAAAGAACGTTCACAAAAGCAGGCCTTTCGGTTGAAACCAATCTACTGAACGGACACGACCCCTGTGGGAGCGAGCTTGCTCCCACGGAGGGTTGTTCCTTCGGTCATGAAATTGTCATGAGGAGGGATGGTACCAAGGGCAATCGCCCCTGGCCGAGGCAATGTCCCGGTGTCTGGCTGCGCTACGCTGTGGTTCACTGGCCCAGGCCTCTACAATGGCCGCGTAGCGCTGCTTTGAGACGCGCAGAAAACTTGTATCAGGATTTCTCATCGGGGGATGGATGGACAGGTTCCAGGAAATGCAGGTTTTCCTCGCCGTGGCCCAGGCGTCGGGGTTTTCGGCGGCAGCGCGGCGCCTGGGGTTGTCGGCGGCCAGCGTCACGCGGGCGGTGGCGGCGTTGGAGCAACGCATCGGCACGCCATTGCTGGTGCGCACCACCCGCAACGTGTACTTGAGCGAAGCCGGCCAGCGCTTTCTCGAGGACTGTCGCCGGATCCTGAGCGATTTGCAGGAAGCCGAGGATTCGGCGGCCGGCAGCCACGTCCAGCCCCGTGGGCAGTTGACCATTACCGCACCGGTGTTGTTCGGTCAGTTGTTCGTCACGCCGCTGCTGGTGGATTACTTGCACCGGTTCCCCGAGGTCAGCATCAACGCCTTGTTGTTGGATCGCACGGTCAGCCTGGTGGAGGAGGGCATCGACGTTGCCCTGCGCATTGGCGAGCTGCCGGACAGCAACTTGCACGCCGTGCGTGTCGGTGAAGTGCGGCGGGTGGTGTGCGGTGCCCCGGATTTCTTCGCGCGCCACGGGCGGCCCCGGCATCCGGAGGACTTGGAGCGAATGCCCGTGGTGGCGTCATCGGCCATTGGCCAGGTCAAAAGCTGGACCTTCATCGATTCAGGCCAACCGTTGGCCGTCCGGCCCGTGCCTCGGCTGGTGGTGACGGCCAACCAGGCGGCGATCACGGCGGCCTGCCAGGGGTTGGGGATGACGCGGGTCCTGTCTTACCAAGTGGCAGGCAACGTGGCGGCCGGGGAACTGGAAATCGTCCTGGCCGATTTTGAGTTGCCGCCTCTGCCGATCCATGTGGTGTACCAGGGCGGGCGCAATGCGCCGACGCGGGTCCGCAGTTTTGTCGATTTCGTCGTCGGTGCACTGCGCGAACATCCGGCCTTGAGCGGTTGAAGCATTGTTTCGCTGGCTGAAACAATGGATTGCATTTCTGGGTGATTCTCTTGGTTTTGCCTGGAGCGGAAGATGACCCCATCGACGCCGTTGTGCTGATGGCGTCACTTGCAGCGGAGTCGACCATGAACCCTATCAAGCACTATCACTTCCCGCTTTCCGGCCATTCCCATCGCGTTCAACTGATGCTTTCGTTGCTCGGGCTGCCTGTCGAAGAGGTCTTCGTCGACTTGGCCAAGGGCGCGCACAAACAGGCGGACTTCCTGGCGCTCAATGCGTTTGGCCAGGTACCGGTCATTGACGACGATGGTGTGGTGCTGGCGGACTCCAACGCGATTCTGGTGTACCTGGCGCACAAATATGGCAAGGGCCGCTGGCTGCCGACCGATCCTGTTGGCGCCGCCCGGGTGCAGCGCTGGTTGTCGGTGGCGGCTGGGCCGATCCATGCGGGCCCGGCCACGGCGCGACTGATCACGGTGTTTGGCGCGGCCTACAACGCTGAGGACGTGATTGCCCGTTCCCACAACGTGCTGAAAGTCATTGATCAAGAATTGAGCAACCGTGCTTATCTGGCGGGTGACGCTGCGACTGTCGCGGACATCGCCGGCTACAGCTACATCGCCCACGCACCGGAAGGCAATGTATCGCTGGAGGACTATGCCAATGTGCGGGCCTGGCTGGCGCGGATCGAAGCCTTGCCCGGGTTCGTGGGCATGCCGCGTACGGTTGTCGGGTTGCAAAAGCACGCCTGAAACGGAACTCGGTGGCGAGGAAATTTATCTTCACGGTGGGAGCAAGGCTTGCCCGCGATGAAGGCACTGCGGTCTTTCAGAGATCGAGGCGCCTGTTTCGCGAGCAAGCTTTGCTCCCACATGACAGAGACAGGTCCCTCACCACAGCAATTGCATCGTTCCAGTAGACCTATGCGTAGGAAAGCGCCTTTTCCTCCAGCAGTTCCTCGTATAGCCGCACCCACTTGCGGCCCATCTCTTCAGACGTGAACAACTGTCGGTAACGGGCTTCGGCTCTGGCGCCCATTGCCTGGGCTTGTGCCGGGTTTTCCCACAGGGTGCGCATCGCCTCGCGAAAAGCTTCGGGATTGCTCGGTGGCACCACCAGGCCGGTTTCTTCGTGGACATTGATGTAGCTGGTGCCGGTGCCGATTTCGCTGGAGATCATCGGTTTGCCGAACATCGCGCCTTCGAGCAGCGAGATGCCGAAGGCTTCGGAGCGCAAGTGCGAAGGGAACACGATGGCATAACTCAGTTCCAGCAGCGCGACCTTGTCTTCGTCCCCCAGGCGTCCGAGGAAATGCAGGTTGCGCAGGCCCAATGCCGCCGCCTGGGCATGCAGTTGTTTTTCCAGCGGGCCGGCACCCACGATGACCACGGGGTAATCCACGCCTTTGAGGGCGTCGAGCAGAATGTGCAGGCCTTTGTAGTACCGCATCACCCCCACGAACAAAAAGAAACGCTCGCCCAGTTTTGCCTTCCACCCCGCCATGCGCTCGGCGTCAGGCTGTGGATAACTGGTCTTGTTCAGGCCGTAGGTGATGATCCGGGTCTTGGTGGGGTATTGCTTGAGCACATCGCTGGTATGAACATAGTTCGGCGACGCCGCGACGATGCGCTCGGCGCCGTCCAGAAAGCGCCGCATCAAGGGGCGATAGAGCTTGAGCAGGTGCCGCTGGCGAACGATGTCCGAATGGTAGGTCACGATGTAGGGTTTTTTCACGCAGGTGAAAAAATGCACCAGGTCCATGAACGGCCAGGGGAAGTGGTAGTTGATCACGTCCGCTTCGGCGGCCAGCTCACGGAATTTCCTGAACACGCTGTAGGAGAAGCCGGTGGACGCCAGTTGGAAGTCCATTCGCGCCTGATGAACGACATGCTGTCGGATCTTGATCGGCTCGGGCGCCGGCTGCCTGCTCAGGGCCAACACGGTGTTATCGATACCCAATCGGTCAGTGCTGTCGCACAGCTGGAAGATGACCTGTTCGATGCCGCCCATGGAGTCTGGCAAATAGGTTTTGTAAAAGTGCAGGACTCGCATTCAACCTCCCAAGACCTGGCGATACGCTTGGGCGGTGACCTTCGCACAGCGTTCCCAGGAAAAAAGCGCCGCTTGTTGCAACCCCGCTTCGCGACACGCTTGCCAGTGCTGGGGATCTTCCATCAACCGGCCCATGGCTTCTCGCATGCCTTGCGGATCGTCCGGCTCGCAATAATTTCCGGCTGGTCCCGCCACCTCGGGCATCGCCGAGCAGCGGGTGGTAATCACCGGTGTACCACTGGCCATGGCTTCAAGCACCGGCAGGCCAAAGCCTTCGTAGTAGGACGGGAAAATCAGTGCCCGTGCCCCCGCCAACAGTTGGGCGACCTGTTCGTCAGGCAGGTAACCCGCCAGACAAACATGACCGCCAGCCAGGGCGCCTTTCAACTCATCATTGAGCTGCGCCTGTTGCCATCCGCTCATTCCTACGATGAACAAAGGAAAGGTCTGACGTACGGATTCAGGAAGCCCGGCGTGGGCACGCAGGGCCAGTGACAGGTTCTTGCGCGGCTCCAGGGTGCCGACACATAGAAAGTAACGACCGTGCTCCAGGCCGTGGGCCTTGAGTACGGCGTCAATGGCTGCGGGTTCGCGCGGATGGAAACGCGCCGCCACGCCCAGCGGAGCGACCCGCAGGCGCTCGGTGGGGAGGCCGAAATGCTGTTGCACCTCGTCGGCGATGAACTGCGAAACGGTCATGATCAGTTGCGCCTGCTCCACCGCCCGGGCCAGCCGCCGCTCGATCTCTTTCAGGCGTGCCGGCGGTTGCGTCTCGGGATAACGCACATGTGTCAGGTCATGCAGGGTCATCACCGTCGGGCCGTCAAAGGCCAGCGGCCACAGGCTGGGATCGTGGTACAGGTCGATGGCCTCGGGACGGCCTTGGTCAAAGCGTTTCTGTTCCAGCCAGCGTCGCGCCTGATAGGCACCCGGAACCCGCCGCAACAAGGGACTGAATCTCGAATAGCCAGGCGTGGGCGCTTGTGGCAGCTGCGAGTTCCAGCCCCAGCCGTGGAACAGCGACAACTGCACATCAGGCTCCCGGACCAGGGCAGTGGCCAGTTCCGACACGTATTGGCCGATGCCGGTACGTGGCGCCTGGAGGATGCGTGCGTTGAGGGCTATCCGCATGCTGTTTCCCGGTCGACGATGACTTCGTTAACGTGGCCCTCGATCCGCTCCACCAATTGCGCACTGGCCTGGTGCCAACTCAGCCATTGCCATTGTTCCAGGTTGCGCTTGGCCGGGAATACCCCGGTATGCTCCATGTCGATGACCAGGTTTGCCAGGCTTTGAGGATCGTCGAGATCGAAGTAGGCCATGAACTCACCGCCGATTTCCCGAAACACTTCAATGTCGCTGCCCATCGCCGGCAAGCCGCGCTGCATGGCTTCCACAAGGGGCAGGCCGAAGCCTTCCACATAGGACGGGAACACCAACGCAGTGGCGTGGCGATAGGCGTGTTCCAGGCTTTGGTCCGAGAGATTGTTGAACATGAACAGGCGGCTGTTGAGTTGTGGATGACGCTCGATACGTTCGATCAACGCCTCGCATTTCCAGCCGATCTTCCCGACGACGCACAGCCGCGCCTGGGAGCCGGCAGCCCAGGCCCGATCGAATGCATCGAGCAGATAAGCGTGGTTTTTGCGCGGCTCGATGGTGCTGACCATCAGGAACACCGGCTCGGGGCGCTTGAACAGCCGCAGCAACTTCGTATCGACGGCGTGGGCGGCGTTTATCTGGTCCAGTTCGCTGCCCAGGTGGAAATAGTCGAACCAGCGTTCTTGTACCTGCTGCTCGCCAATGCGCCGGACCATTTCCTGGCGCAGCTGGTCACGGATGGTGGCGGAGATGGCGATGTAGCCGTCGGCGGTGCGGGCAATCCAGTCGAACCAATGATTGAACACCTTGACCAGCCCGGCGTCGCAGAATTGTGGATGAGACAGGGGAATCAGGTCGTAGACCACCGAGATGATCCCGACGCCATCGCGCTTGAGCTGTTCGGCCAGGGGGAAGATATCCGAGTGCCAGGATGAATCGAGCAAGACCAGTTGATCGCCGGCCCGATGCTCCAGCGGTACGCAACGCTTCGGCAGCTCTTGGCCTTTGAGGGCACGGTCGAACAAACGTATCGGTATGCTCAAGAAGCCGAAGGCGAACAGTCGGCAGCCAACGTACAGGAGGCGACGGGCCCACAATGATCGGCTGAAGGGCCACTGCCGTGCGAGCGTCCTGTGCCAGAACCAGAACAGGTTGGCCATCTGTTCCCAGCGGATCCGTAGGCTGACCAGATCCAGTTTATTGGTCGACAGCGGTGCCAGGCTCTTGGCCTCGTACAACTTGCCCTGCAGCATGACCACTGGGATGCATTCACGTTCGCCATCCTTGGCCGGCAGTTCGCGAATCACATTGCGCACGACGCGCTGAATGCCGGAATTGACTTCCGGGTGTTCGAACACATAGGTGCATTCCACCAACAGACGGCTCATGGCAACTCCTTTTGCGGCACCGCTTCGACGACAGGCTGGCTCGAACGCCGGATGCAGGTCTCGGCCTGGAGCCAGGAACAGCCGACGAAATCCTCCTGGCGATTATTGATGACGTGAAACACCAACCCGTAGTCGCGCCATTCGAAATTACGGTCCAGGTGCGAATCCAGCCGCGACAGGCTGAGCGCGACGGAGTAATTGCCCTTGCCCAGGCGCATATCGAAGCTGAAGCGGAAGGTGATCTGTTCGCCGGCCTTGAGGTCGGTCACAGCTTTGTCCTGGCGATGGGTATTGATGCCGTACATGGGCTGGCCAAGACGGTCCTTGATCAAAAAGCCCAGCACCAGCCGCTCGATGTCCTGGCGGATTTCAACCCGCACTTGCAACACCATCGGCTGGCCGATCTCGGCCACTTCCACCGGCTGCCCCTGACTGTTGAGCAGTTGTACATCGATGATGCCGGCTTCGCCGGTGCCGGAAATCGTGCGCACCTGGCCGTTGGCGAGCATTTCCTGGCGGACCACCTGGCCTTCGCGCTGGGCCAGCATCGCGTTGTAATAATCCATCACTTCTTCGGGCTTGCCGCGCATCGCCATGCGCCCGTGCTCCAGCAGGATGGCGGTGTCGCAGATTGACTGGATCGCCGAGCGATCGTGGGACACGATCAGCAGCGTGGTTCCGGCCTTGCGGAAGCTGCGGATGCGCTCGAAGCTCTTGTGCTGGAAGTAGGCGTCGCCCACTGACAGCGCCTCGTCGACGATCAGGATGTCCGGACGCCGGGCGGTGGCGACGCTGAAAGCCAGGCGCATCTGCATGCCGCTGGAATAGGTGCGTACCGGTTGGTCAATGGCCTCGCCGATTTCAGCAAACCCTTCGATCTCGGGCATCAAGGCTTCGATTTCTTCCACCTGCATGCCTAGCAGCTGTCCGGCCATGAACGCGTTCTGGCGGCCGGTGAAGTCTGGATGAAAGCCCATGCCCAGTTCCAGCAGTGCGGCGACACGACCTTGCAACTGGATGTGGCCGCAGGTGGGTTGGGTGGTACCGGTGATCATCTTGAGCAACGTGCTTTTGCCGGCACCGTTGACCCCGACGATGCCGACGGCTTCCCCGGGCTGGATCTCGAAATCCACGCCTTGCAGGATCCAGTGCAACTGATGACGCTGGCGGGAAAAGGGGATCAACCATTCGAACAGCCGGCTCCAGCGGTTCGGATACTGCTTGTAGGCCTTGCCCAGGCCACTGACGCGCAAATGTCCCATCAGAGTTCGTCCACCATTTCACCGCCGCGTCGACGAAACATGCGCAAGCCCAAGGCGCATAACAGCAGGCCGACCACCAGCAACGGCACCAGCGAGCTCCAGACCGGCCATTGGTTGTAGAGAAACAGGTTCTGGTAGCTCTGCATCAGGGCGGTCATGGGATTGAAAGCGAGCAATTGCTGGATCGGCGGCGGCAGGATCGTCATCGGGTAAACGATCGGCGTGAGCCAGAACCAGAATTGCAGGCAAATGCCGAACAACTGCCCGACATCACGGAAAAACACGTTGAGGATCCCCAGCAGCATGCCCAACCCCGCGGCGAACATCACTTGCAGGGCCAGCAGCGGTACCAAGGCCAGCAAGGTAATGCCCGGCCAGCGCCCGGTGATCAACAGGAAACCGAGAAACAGCCCGAGGATGATTGCGAAGTTGATTCCGGCGTTGAACAGCACGATCACCGGCAGGCAGATCCGGGGGAAGCTGATCTTCTTCAGCAGGTTGGCGTTTTCCAGAAACATGCCCTGGCTGCGGGTGGTGATTTCCGCGAACAACCCCCAGGTCAGCAGCCCGGCGCAGAGGTAGACACTGTAGGCCATGCCGTCTTCCACCCCGGGCAGGCGGGCACGCATGATGTGGGAAAAAATTACTGTGTAGACGAGGATCATCGACAACGGGTTGAGCACCGTCCACAACGCGCCGAACAACGAGTTGCGATACCGCGCCTGGAACTCGCGCTTGACGCTGCCAAGGACGAAGCCGCGATAGCTCCACAATGTGCGTTGCAAGGCCAGCAGCATCAGACGGCCCTGCCATAGTGATCTTCGAAGCGGACGATGTCGTCTTCCCCCAGGTATTCGCCGCTCTGGACCTCGATGATGACCAGGTCGATCACGCCGGGATTCTCCAGGCGATGCTTGTGGCCGGCGGGGATGAAAGTCGATTCGTTCTTGGCGACCAGGTGCGAACCCGAGCCGTTGTTGGTGACCTTGGCCATGCCTTCGACCACCACCCAGTGTTCGTTGCGATGGTGGTGCATTTGCAGCGACAGCGACGCGCCAGGCTTGACCACGATGCGCTTGATCTTGAAGCGTGGGCCCTCTTCGAGCACGGTATAACTGCCCCATGGACGGCTGACCGTGCGGTGCAGGCGATAGGCTTCGTGGTCCTTGTCCTTGAGTTGCCGGGCAACGCGGCGCACATCCTGGGCACGGTCGGCATGGGCCACCAGCACGGCGTCGGCGGTATCGATGATGATCAGGTTTTCCACGCCCAGGGCGGCCACCAGGCGGCCGTCGCTCTGGACGAAGTTGTTCTGGCTGTCGATAAACAGGGCGTCGCCAGTGGTGCGGTTGTTTTGCCCGTCGGCGGGCACCAGGCTGGCGACGGCGCTCCAGGAGCCGATATCGCTCCAATCGAAGGCGGCCGGGATCACCACGACGTTGGCGGAGCGTTCCATCAAGGCGTAGTCGATGGAGATGTCCGGCATTTCGGCGAAATGCGCTGCGGACAATTCCTGCTGCACACACCCTGAGGTTTCCACCGCCGTGCTGGCCGTGACACAGGTTCGCGCCTGTTCCAACAGCTCGGGGGCATGGGCTTGCAGCTCCGTCAGCAGGGTCTTGACCGAGAAGCAGAACATCCCCGAGTTCCACAGGAAACGGCCGCTTTCCAGATATTGCGTGGCGGTCTGCAGGTCGGGTTTTTCGACGAAGCGCACGACCTTGGCCGCGCCCTTGGTATCCAGGGGCTTGCCCCGTTCGATATAGCCGAAGCCGGTTTCCGGCGCCGAGGGCAGTACACCGAAGGTCACCAGGTGGCCGTTTTTGGCCAGTTCCACGGCGTGCGCCACGGAGGTCTGGAAGGCTGCCTCATCCTGGATCAGGTGATCGGCAGGCATGACCACCAGGATCGCATCGTCACCGTGCAGGGCCTGCACCGCAAGGGCGGCCGTAGCAATGGCCGGCGCGGTGTTGCGGCCCGTTGGTTCGAGCACGAAGTGACCGCGATGACGCTCCAGGTGGGCGCTTTGATAGTGGTCGCGGCTCTGGAAGTAGTACTCGCGATTGGTGACGGTGACGATGTCGCCCCGGCCGTCGAACAATCCCGCGGCACGTCGATAGGTCTTGCCCAGCAGCGACTGGCCGTCGGGCAAGAGCATGAAGGGCTTGGGATGGCCCTCGCGGGACACCGGCCACAACCTCGTCCCGGCCCCTCCGGAAAGAATCACGGGAATGAGCATGGCCTACTCCTTGGCGACGCGTTTCATGTCCGCATCCATCATCATGCGGATCAGGGTGTCGAGGTCGGTCCTGGGCTTCCAGCCCAGGACGCGTTGTGCCTTGGCCGGGTTGCCGAGTAGCACTTCGACTTCGGCCGGGCGGAAAAACGCCGGGTCGATCTTGACGAAGTCACGGTAGTCCAGGCCCACGTGTTCGAAGGCAATCCTGCACATCTCGCGCACAGTGGTGGTGACGCCCGTGGCCACTACGTAATCGTCGGGAGTGTCCTGTTGCAACATCAGCCACATGGCCTCGACGTAATCGCCGGCAAAGCCCCAGTCGCGCTTGGCGTCGATATTGCCCAGGCGCAACTCCTGCTGCTTGCCCTGCTTGATGCGTGCTGCAGCGTCGGTGACCTTGCGGGTGACGAACTCGATGCCACGCAGCGGTGACTCGTGGTTGAACAGGATGCCGCTGCTGGCATGCAGGCCGAAGCTTTCCCGGTAGTTGACGGTGATCCAGTGACCGTACAGTTTCGCCACGCCATAGGGGCTGCGTGGGTAAAACGGGGTGTGCTCGTCCTGCTGTTCGGCCTGGATCAGGCCGAACATTTCGCTGGTGGACGCCTGGTAGAAGCGCGTATGCACGCTGAACTGGCGAATGGCTTCGAGCAGGTGGGTGACCCCCAGTCCATCGACAATGCCGGTGGTCACGGGTTGGTCCCAGGAGGCCGCGACGAAACTTTGCGCGGCCAGGTTGTACACCTCGTCCGGTGCCGACTTGATCACGGCCCGTTGCACCGAGCAGGCATCGGCCATGTCACCGTCCAGGTAAACGATGTCCTGTTCGATGCCCATCTCTCGCAGCCGCCAGCGCGAGTCGCTGCTTCGTCGTGCCACCAGGCCGTGGACCTTGTAACCCTTGTCGAGCAGCAACTTGGCCAGATACGCGCCGTCTTGACCGGTGATCCCTGTGATCAATGCACTTTTCATTCTTGTTGTACCCGTATCTCCCAGTCGGACAGGATCGCCCGCAAGGATTGTTGTGTTGTTGTTTCAGGCGTCCATCCGGTGGCCTGTCGTAGCTTGGCTGGGCTACCACAGACGCGACGCTGTTCTGCGCGGCGAAGACGCGCAGGGTCCTGGATCAGTTGCACGTCGATCTGGGCGATATCGCCCAGTTGTTCGATCAGGCTGCGAATGCTCTGCTCGCGGCCCGAGCAGATGTTGTAGACCTGCCCCGGGGCGCCTTTGTCCAGCAGGGCCACGTAGGCCGAAATCACATCGCCGACATCAAGGAAGTCGCGGGTTACGTCGATATCGCCCACTTGCAGCCGAGCCGGTTGCAGGCCCAGCTTGATCCGGCTGATTTGCCGGGCGGCGCTGGCAATGACGAAGCTGTCCTTCTGCCCGGGACCGATGTGATTGAACGGGCGGGCCACCAGCACCGGCCAACCTTCGCTCATGCCCCATTGCAGGCTCAGCAGTTCGGCCGACAGCTTGCTCACGGCATACGGGTTGCGCGGGGAGGGCAGTTGCAGTTCGGTAATCGGCAGGTGGTCTTCGCTGACTTGACCATAGACATCACCGGAGCTGACGTACAGGAACGTCCCGGTGAAACCCCGGGTCTTGAGGGCCTGGAGCAGGTTCAAGGTGCCCAGCAGGTTGATGTGCAGGGTGCGCGCCGGATCGCGGAAGGCTTCAGGAACAAACGTCTGGCCCGCCAGGTGGATCACGGCGTCGGGAATCTCGGGCCAGAGGCCTTCCAGGGTCTTGGCATCCATCAGGTCGTAGCGGGCAGCGACAGGCATCACCTGCCACGCCAAATCATGACCGTTCAGTCGAGATTTGAGGTGACGTCCAACGAAACCGCTGAGGCCCGTAACGAACAGACGTTTTTTCAAGCACCAGCCTCCTTCGACGGTTGCTTCGTCTAGTGCGAACCGAGTGGGAAATTTCCGTAAGATCGGGGAAAAATCACTCAACGATCAGCCTGGAGAAGCGTTTGTTGTAGTTGTTTGGTTGCCAATCTGTGCCAATTTCGACGCAATTTCAACAGCGCAAACCGTGACCGGTCAGTTCTCATATTTATAGCGGGTTTATTCTCGCCGAGCGGTTCACGAACCCTTGGTGGATGTGTTTAGAATGCCCCTCGTCACGTTGCTCCTGGTGCTGATCTTCAAGTCGGATCGCTGGGGCCGGACCACAAAAAAACAAGAACGAGACGGGTAGCAAGACGAACGACACGTGGCGGCCCCGGGCCGGCTCGATGCGTGACTCGACCGTCATGAAGTGGGGCTGCCGGGATGGCGGCGCCATGATGGGATCCCATGAATTTCATTCTTTACTCGGACGTAAACGATCACTCCATCAGCCAGAGCCTCGGCCGCCCTGAGTACAGCTATTACTTCGTGCTCAAGGCCTATCGTCCCGTACTGGAAAGCCTGGGGCCGGTGCATGTGGTGTCGTCGGTCGCCGAGGTCGATCCGCTTTACCAAACGTTGCAGGCGGCCGGGCAGGACTGCTTGTTCCTTTCGTTCTCACCTCCGCACAAGACGCCGCTCGACCTGCTTTGTCCGATGGTCTGCGTGGTGGCCTGGGAGTTCGATTCGATCCCGGCCGAGCACTGGGACGACGACCTGCGCCATGACTGGAGCCGCACGCTGGCCCGTCATGGTCGGGTGATTACGCTGTCCAGCCACACGGCCGAGGCGATCCGTCGAACTTTGGGCGAGGACTTCCCGGTGTTGGTATTGCCCACGCCGCTGTGGGAGCGTTTCGCGGCGGTTCGTGAGCAACACCCAAGCTTGCCGGTGAACCCGGGTACGACCTTGCAGATCAAGGGCTGCATCATCGACAGCCGGCCCCTCGGGCTTTCGGCGGACGGCTTGATCGCGCCGATCTTCGAAGAGGCGCCGGAGCCAGAACCGGAACCAGAGCCGATCATCGAGCCAGTCATCGAGCCACCACCCCTGACTTGGCGGCGGCGGGCATTCATTTCCCGCCATTACCTGCGTGAAATGATTCGTGCCTTTACCGGCAAGACCGAGCAGGGCCCTGTGTGGCTGTTCAAGCACAGCCTGTTGTGCTGGTATCGAGAAGCGGTCCGCGACTTGATACCGGTGCCGATACGCGTTGCGGTCAGCAGGATCCTGAGGGGGCCGGCACCGCCGCCGGTGATCGTCGAGACCGCTCCAGAGCCTGTTCCAGAACCCATTCCAGAACCCATTCCAGAGCCCGCCTCATCGGAACATCCCCAAGCCGTCCTGCCGGACACCAGCCAGGTGGTGGAGACCGACGTCAGCGGGGTGGTGTACGTCAGCGTGTTCAACCCCGATGACGGTCGCAAGAACTGGCATCATTTGATCACCGCATTCTGTTGGGCCCTGCGCGACGTCGAGGACGCCACGCTGGTACTGAAAATGACTCAGAACGACCTGTCGACCTACTACGTCGAGCTGTTGACGCTGCTGTCCCAGCTGTCGCCGTTCAGTTGCCGGGTGGTGGTGATGCACGGTTACCTGGAGGACGAACAATTCGCCCGGCTGTATGGCGCGGCGAGTTTCTACGTCAATGCGTCCCGCTGCGAAGGCCTGTGCCTGCCATTGATGGAGTTCATGTCCTGCGCCCGCCCGGTCATCGCACCGGACCACACGGCGATGCGCGACTACATCGACGACGAGGTGGCCTTCATCGTCAAGTCCAGCCGCGAACCGACCATCTGGCCGGAAGACTCGCGCATCTTGTACCGCACCCTGCGCCATCGGCCCGACTGGGGCTCATTGAAACTCGCCTACCAGCAGAGCTACGCCATGGCGAAGCACCAGCCGCAGGCCTACCAGGCCATGGCCGTTGCCGCGAACGAGCGGATGCGCCGCTATTGCGCGTTCACCCCGGTGCAGCAGCGCCTGGTGGATTTCCTGGCTGTGCCCGGTTGTGACGAAGGGCTGCCGTTGGTGCTCCAGGCAGGTACCGCCTCATGTTGATCATCATTTATTCGGAAACCAACCAGAGCAACATTCTGGAAAACCTCGGCAAGCCCGAGTACAGCTATTACTTCGTGCTCAAGGAGTTTCGCCCGGTGTTGGAGCGGTTGGGACGGGTCGTCGAAGTGACTCGGCCTGATGATGAGGTCGATCAGTTTTACGCCGATTGCCTGGCACGTGGCGAGGATTGCGTATTCCTGTCGTTCTCCCCCCCTCATCGTACCGCTGCCCACTACGCTTGCCCGACAATTGCGGTGTTCGCCTGGGAGTTCAGCACCATTCCTACCGAAAGCTGGCAGGGCGAACCCCGGCACGACTGGCGAGTGGTCCTGGGCGCAACCGGCATGGCGATTACCCACTCCAGCTTCACCGTTAAAACCGTTCGTGAAGTGATGGGAGAGGACTTCCCCATCACTGCCATCGCGGCGCCGGTGTGGGACCGCTTTGCGGCGCGCGGCGCGGTGCTGGCCCAGCGGCCGACAGTGGATCACATGCGCCTGCAATTGCGTGGCCTGTTGATCGACAGCCGCACCACCGACCTGCGGCCTTATGGTCCGCCGGCGCATCAGGCTGGTACGCCGCTGGTGCTGGACGGCCCGGCGCAGGATTGCGAGTTGCTCCTGGACGGTGTGATCTATACCTCCGTGTTCAATCCTTATGACGGCCGCAAGAACTGGAAGGACATGATCAGCGCATTTTGCGCGACGTTCCGCGACGTTTCCGATGCGACTCTAGTGCTCAAGCTGACGCATCACGACGTCACTGCCGCGCTCACCGACATGCTCCATCACGTCTACAAGAACCAGGCGTACCGCTGCCGCATCGTGCTGATACATGGCTACCTGGCGGACGCGGATTACGAGCGGCTGGTGGAAGCCACCCGATATGTGGTCAACAGTTCCTATGGCGAAGGGCAGTGCCTGCCGTTGATGGAGTTCATGTCCTGCGGCCGCCCGGCGATTGCGCCGCTGAACACGGCGATGGCCGACTACATCGACCACGACAATGCGTTTGTGGTGGAGTCGACCGAGGAGTTGACCGCCTGGCCCCACGACCCCCGGGCCGCGTACCGGACCCTGCGTTATGTCACTGATTGGGACTCGCTGTGTTCGGCCTACCGCGCCAGTTATGACGTGGCCAAAAACGACCCTGAGCGTTACCGCCGCATGTCGGCCCACGCCGTGCGCAGCCTGGAGAAGTTCTGCAGCCAGGCCAACGCCGAGCAGCGTTTGCGGGTTTTCTTCGAAGCCATACCTGAGCGGCGCCGGAACGCGCAGGAGTCGTGATCCGCCGATGGCTGGCCGGGCTCAGGCCTGCGGTGGAACCTTCGCCACCGCCGGCGACCGCCGTTTCGCCCCGGAATGCCGGCCTCTACGACGCGATGCTCGACGGCTGGTTTCGCAGTGAAACCGGCGAATTGCTCAAAGGCTTTGCCATCACTGCCGACGACACCTTGCTGGATGTCGGCTGCGGCGAAGGCGTGGCGACCCTGTTTGCAATGCGCCAGGGTGCCTCCGTGATCTTTACCGACAGCGAACAAGACAAGGTGCGCGACCTGGCCCGCCAGGTCGAGGCCCAGGCCGGTGCGCCTTTCCTGGGCCTGGTCAGCAACAGCCTGCCGCTGCCCCTGGCCGATGGCTGTGCGAACAAGATCGTCTGCATGGAGGTGCTCGAGCATATCCATGAGCCGGAGCCGTTCATGGCTGAACTGGTGCGCATGGGCCGGCCAGGGGCGCAGTACTTGCTCAGCGTACCGGCATCGGTGGGCGAGCATTTGCAACAAGGCATCGCGCCGCCGGGCTACTTTCAAGCGCCCAACCATGTGCAGATTTTCAGTGCCGAACGATTTGCCGCGCTGGTGGAGGAGGCCGGGCTGGTAATCGAGCATCGCCAGGCCAGCGGATTTTTCTGGGTCATGGGCATGATTTTCTTCTGGGCCAGCGAACAGGCGGCTGGCCGGGACCTCGAAGGTGCGGTGCGTGACCGTATCCAGGCGCCGTATCCAGCGTTGATGGAGCGCTGGGCGAGCCTCTGGCAGGACTTGCTGATGCAACCTGACGGTTTGGCGATCAAGCAGGTGCTCGACCGGTTCATGCCCAAGAGCCAGGTCATCATCGCGCGTAAACCCGATCCTTTCTCCGGGAGCACTTCATGAGCAGCAAGCGGATCATGGACATCGAGTTGCTGCGCGCCGTTGCGGTGATGGGCGTGTTGTTCCATCACCTGCAAGGCATGCCGTTTCCTGGCGGATGGCCGGGCCTGGCCGCCTTGGCCGACAGCTTCCAACTGTGGTGGGGCGTGGATCTGTTCTTCGCGATATCCGGGTTCGTCATCGGACGCAGCCTGATCCCGCAATTGCGTCGCTGCGACAGCCCTCGGCAATTCTGGATCGTCACCCGGGATTTCTGGATTCGCCGGGCGTTTCGCCTGTTGCCGTCGGCCTGGCTCTGGCTGCTGCTGGTGCTGTTCGCGGTGTTCTTCCTGAACCGTTCCGGCGCGTTCGGCAGCGTGCAGGCCAACCTGCAGGCGACCCTGGCCGGTTTCCTGCAGTTCGCCAACCTGCGTTTTGCCGATGCGTTCATGCACTATGAATACGGCGCAAGTTTCGTGTACTGGACGCTTTCCCTGGAGGAGCAGTTCTATTTGATCCTGCCGTTGCTGGTGTTTGTCTCGCGCCGCTATCTGGTGTGGGTGCTGTTGGCGGTGGTGCTGGTGCAGTTTTTCACCTGGCGGGCGCTGTGGCTGTCGGTGATCCGTACCGATGCCCTGGCGCTGGGTGTGTTGCTGTCGATCTGGAGCCTGCGGCCCAGCTACTGGCGCTTTGAGCCCACGTGGTTGCGCCACCCGCCCTTGGGGATGCTGTTGGTGCTGGGCCTGGGCAGCGTGATGGCCTGGATCGCGACCGAGCACTTCAATTTGTCGTTCTACCGCCTCGGGGTCATTGCAGTGCTCAGTGCCGTGCTGGTCTGGGTGGCCTCCTATGATCGGGATTACCTGTTGCCCCGCAGCCGTTTTAAAACGGCGCTGACCTGGGTGGGCAGTCGTTCCTATGGGATCTACCTGATCCACATCCCGGTGTTTTTCCTGTTGCGCGAGTTGTGGTTTCGTTTCGCACCCTTGGGCTCGCCGGATCCGGCAAGCCATCCCTGGCTGGCCCTGGCCTGTGCCTTGTCGCTGATCGGACTGTTGAGCGAACTCAACTACCGCTGGGTCGAAATGCCCATGCGCAATCGTGGCGCTCAACTGGTTGAGCGCCTGGCCGCCGCCCGAACCGTCCTTCCTGTCTCTGGAGCCCCGTCATGCTGAGCCTTTTGAAGAAACTCACCACGGGCACGCCCGCGCCCGCTGAGCCGGTCGCCGACAAGGTCGACCCGTATATGCTCGGGCTGCACGATGCGATGCTCAGCGGCTGGTTCAACCAGCAAACCGGCGAACTGTTCACCGGTTTCCCGGTGACCCCTGAGGACACGCTGCTGGACGTGGGGTGCGGCGATGGCGGCAACGTGCATTTTTGTGCGATGCGCGGGGCGAAGATCATCATCGCCGACATCGACGCGGCCAAGGTCGAGGCTACTCGCCAGCGCTTGAGCGACACCCCCGCGCGCGGCGTCGAGTGCCACGTGACCGACTGCAACCCGCTGCCCATTGCCGACGCCACGGCCACGCGAGTGGTGTCCACGGAAGTCATCGAACATGTCGACGACCCGGCGCAGTTCCTTGCCGAACTGGTACGGGTCGGCCAGCCCGGTGCGCTGTACCTGTTGAGCGTGCCGCATCCCAGCTCCGAAGACCTGCAAAAGGACATCGCCGCGCCGGAGTACTTCCGCAAGCCCAACCACATTCGCATCATCAGCGAAGAGCAGTTCAAGGCGATGGTCAGCGAGGCTGGGCTTACGGTGTTGAGCCACAGCCAATACGGTTTCTACTGGTCGATGTGGATGCTGTTGTTCTGGGAGGCCAAGGTCGATTTCAGCAACGCCGACCACCCGTTGCTCAATCATTGGGCCGACACCTGGCAAGCCGTGCTGAATTCGCCGCGCGGCGCGCAGATCAAGCAGGCGCTGGATGCGGTGGTGGCCAAGAGTCAGGTGATTATTGCGCGCAAGCCTGAGTGATGCCCTCTGTGGGAGCAAGGCTTGCCCGCGATAAATGCGACGCGGTCCTCCGGGAATCGAGGTGCCTGCTTCGCGAGCAAGCTTTGCTCCCACAGCAGGATCAAATCTCCTCTGCACCATTTTCGCTTCGACCCGAGTGGCGGTAATCTGCTGGCCTTTGATGGGTGGTTAAGGCTTCATGACTGTTTTTTTCCGGCTCTCTTTGGCCCTCGCCGTGTTGCTTTTGGGGGGCTGCGAACAACCCCCGGCTCCGGCTCTCGATCAACAGCTGTATGTCTGGCAGCGCCAATGGACCAAGGCCCACGAGCCGGCGCTGCGCCAGAGCCGTGGCGATTTCTCCAGCCTGCGGGTGCTGGCGTTGCAGGCTTTTCCCGGGGCGGGCTGGAGCCGTGCGCGGATCGATCCGGCCTTGCTCAAGGCTGACGGCCGCCCGCTGATCGCCGTGATTCGCCTGGACGGCCAGCTCAAGGCCCTGGACCAGGATGAGGTGATCGCCCAGATCCAGCAGGTGCTGGGCGATTGGCAAGCCCAAGGTCTGACCCCTGTGGGGGTAGAAATCGACCACGATGCCGGCAACGCACGGTTGCCGGCCTATGGAAAATTCCTCGGCCAACTGCGGCAAGTCCTGCCGGCCAACGTGCGGCTGAGTATTACCGCGCTACCGGCCTGGCTCGACAGCCCTGCCTTGCCGGGTTTGTTGGAAACGGCGGACAGCAGCGTGCTGCAGGTCCACGCGGTGAGCGATCCACGGCAGGGATTGTTCGATCCGAAACAGGCCCGGCGCTGGGCACAACGCTGGAACGGGGTCACCAAGAAGCCGTTTTATCTGGCCTTGCCGGCCTACGGTGTCGCGCTGCTGACCCAGGAAAGTGGCGCTCCTGTGGTGGAAAGCGAAGTGCCGATCGATCGCGCTGGCGAGCGGCGGGAATTGCTGGCCGATCCGCAACAAGTGGCCGGGCTTGCGGTAGATTTGCGTGCCGATCCGCCGAAACATCTCGCTGGGCTGATCTGGTTTCGCCTGCCGCTGGCCGGCGACCGACGGGCGTGGAGCCTGACCACGCTCGGTGCCGTCGCCCGGGGGGACAACCTGGACAGTCGGCTGGCGTTGCAGTGGGAGGAGCAGGGTGGTTTGTACGATATCCGCCTGGTTAACCAGGGCAATCTCGACAGCCCCTGGCCCCAGCGCCTGACGCTGGCTGTTGGCGCGTGTGACGGCGTCGATGCCTTGGCCGGTTATACGTTGCAACAAACCCCCGGACTGCTTACCTTCACCCGCATTCAGGAAGGCCGCTTGGCTGCTGGCAGCCAACGGGCAATCGGCTGGGCGCGCTGTACGAAAATTGACCAAGGAGGTTTCAATGTTTACCCGTAAGTGGCCTCGTCACCTACTGTGTCTGAGCCTTTGTCTGCCGCTGGGCCCGGCGCTGGCCTGCGGGCCGGATTTCCCGATGCGCCTGCTGGATAACCGCGCCCAGTCGCTGGCCGAATTGCCCGAAGGCAGCTTTCGCTTCGAGGTCAGCCGCCTCGGCCAGCCGATTGCCGGGCTCAAGCCGGCCACCGAGGCGACGCGCAACCCGGACTACAGCTATGACGCCCCGTCTTCCTACGTTGAGCAACGCAACCAGGCCGAGCAGATCGGCCTGACCCCACCGCAGCAAGCGGTGGTGGAGCGCCTGCGAGCCCTGACCGATGTCGACCAGGTGGCAGCCGAAGCGGCCAACCTGCCTGATGAACTGCGCCTGTATGCGATTGGTGCGGCGGCTTTCAACGTCGGTGAGCATCAGCGCGCCGTGGAAGCGTTCCAGCAGTTGCTGGCGTTACCGGCCGACCAACGTCGGTTGCGCAGCACCTGGGCCGCGTACTCCCTCGGACGGGCCTTGTTCGCCGTGAGCACCGAGGCCGGCAGCGGCGACCCTGTGGTTTTGCAGGACCAGGCGCGAGCGGCGTTTCGCCAGGCCCGCGAGTTGAGCATTTCCGGCTTCAGCGATCCGCTGGAACTGGGCATCGCCAGCCTTGGCGAAGAAGCCCGGGTGGCCTACACCGCTGACGATTGGGACAGTGCCATCGGCCTGTATGCGATCCAGAACCTGCAAGGCTCCCCGGTGGGCTACAGCTCGTTGCTGCAATTGGCCGGTGATTTGAGCGCCCAACCGGATGAGCGCTTGAGCGAATTGCTCAAGTCCAAGGCGGTGCAGCGATTGGTCACTGCCTACCTGCTCAGCCGCGTCGGCTGGTGGGACGGTGAAGAACCCTCTGGCGATAAAAGGCTGTTCGAACTGTTGCGAGCCAACGCCCGGGACAACCTGGACGATGCCGATCGTTTGGCGGCGGTGAGTTACCAGCACGGCGATTACGCCAGCGCCCAGGCTTTTGTGCAGAAGGCTTCCGACACCGGCCTGGCCTGGTGGGTGCGTGCCAAGCTGGCCTTGCGCGACGGCGACAAAGTGGCCGCAGCGGCGGCTTATGCCAAGGCCGCCCAGGCTTTCCCGAACGATGAGTCATGGGGCGGCCGGCGGACACCGGATTGGAACTTCGAGTCGGTGCAGCCCAAGTGCCGGGTCGAAGGTGAAAGCGCGATCCTGGCCTTGCAGCGCGGCGATTACCTGCAAGCCTTCGATCAGCTCTATCGCGGCCAGAGCAACTATTGGTACGACGCTGCCGCAGTCGCCGAGCGTGTGCTGACGGTGGATGAGCTCAAGCAGTACGTTGACGCCCAAGTCCCGGCGCCACCGGCGTTGAGCCAGGAGGATCGGGACAACTATGTGCCGCTGCCCGTGGCTGCGAGCCTGCGCAATCTGCTGGGTCGTCGCTTGCTGAGGGAAGGGCGCTTTGATGAGGCACCGGCTTATTTCGATAACGCAGACTTGCAGAACAAGGCCCGCGCCTATGGGCAATTGCGCCAGGACGCGGAGTCCAAATGGTGGCCAACCCGACGGGCCGAGGCGTATTTCAATGCGTCCTGGATGGCGCGCAAATGGGGCATGGAGTTGCTCGGCTATGAGATGGCGCCGGATTACGCCAGCCTGGGAGGCAACTACAGCCTGGAACCGGTTGAACTGAAGGTTGGGCCGCTGGTGGCCGAAGGCGAAGTGCAACGCCAGCAGGCCAGCGCGGCGCAGCCGGACATGCGTTATCACTATCGGTTTGTTGCCACGGCGTTGGCGAGTCAGGCGGCGGATCATTTGCCGCATACCAGCCAGGCGTTTGCGGCGGTGTTGTGTAACGCGGTGGGGTACAACTCCAGCCTTGAAGAGCAGAGCGCGTTGTATCAACGGTACGTGAAGGAAGGCCCGTATGTGGATTGGGCATGGAACTTTGGTTACCAGTGCCCTTATCCAGAGTTCAACAAGGCCGATAAACGCTACGTCACCCAGGCCCTGGACCCGATTCGTTCGATGTTGCGACCTTACAAGGGGTGGCTGCAAATGGGCGGTGTGGTGCTGGTAGTGGCGGTGGCGTTGGGGCTGATCAGCCGCCGCCGGCGCAAGGCGCGGATGTCGGCCTCCTAAGCTGAATAACCCATTGTGGGAGCGAGCTTGCTCGCGATGACGGCATAACAGACGCTACAAAGGCGTATGTGATTGCCCCATCGCGAGCAAGCTCGCTCCCACAGGGGGGTATCGCCAATGGGGCGTGCCCCTACATCTGCGTCGCCATCCCCTCCACATTCATGGCCGCCTGGCGCAACGCCTCCGAGCGGGTAGGGTGTGGGTGGCAGGTCAGGGCGATGTCCTCGGCTGAGGCGCTGAACTCCATGGCCACGCAGTATTCACTGATCATCTCACTGACGCTCGGGCCGACCAGGTGCACGCCAAGGATCTCATCGGTGCGTTCATCGGCCAGGACCTTGGCGAACCCTTCGGTCTCATGGTTGATCTTGGCCCGGCTGTTGGCGGTGAAGGGGAACTTGCCGACCTTGTAGGCACGGCCTTCGGCCTTGAGCTGTTCCTCGGTCTTGCCGACGCTGGCCAGTTCCGGACGGGTGTAGATGACGCTGGGAATCAGCGCATAGTTGACCTCGGCGGCCTTGCCGGCGATCTGTTCGATGCAGACCATGGCTTCGTCCTCGGCCTTGTGGGCCAGCATCGGTCCGGACGTCACATCACCGACGACCCAGACGCCGGGCGCTTCGGTCCGGTGATGCTGGTTGGCGAGCATGCCGCGCTTATCAGGGCTCAGTCCGACGTTCTCCAGCCCCAGTCCTTGCGTGTAAGGCCGACGACCGATGGCGACCAGCACGTAATCGGCGTCCAGGGTCTGTGCTTCGCCGCCCGCCGCCGGTTCGATCTGCAGTTGCACGCCGCTGGCCGAGGGAATGGCTCCGGTGACCTTCGAACTCAACTTGAACTGGATGCCCTGTTTGCCCAAGGCTCGTTGCAGGGTCTTGCCGGCCTCGCCATCTACCCCCGGGCAGATGCGATCGAGGTATTCGACCACGGTCACCTGGGCACCCAGGCGTCGCCAGACCGAACCCAGTTCGAGGCCGATGACGCCGGCGCCGATCACCACCAGATGTCGGGGCACCTCACTCAGGGACAAGGCGCCGGTGGAGTCGAGGATACGCTGGTTATCGATGGTCACGCCTGGCAGGGGCGTGGGTTCCGAGCCGGTGGCGATGACGATGTCCTTGGCGCTGAGTTCGGTCTTGGTGCCATCGTCGCCTGTAACGGTCACCTTGCCCGGCCCGTCGATGTGGCCCCAGCCTTTGATCCAGTCGACCTTGTTCTTGCGAAACAGAAACTCGATGCCCTTGGTCAGGCCGGCCACGCTTTCGTCCTTCTGCTTCATCATCTGCGCAAGGTTGAGGGTGGGGCTGACTTCAATGCCCAGGTTGGCGAATTCCGTTCCCGTGGCGGCTTCGTACAGTTCAGAGGCATGCAGCAAGGCCTTGGAGGGCATGCAGCCGACGTTCAGGCAGGTGCCGCCCAGGGTGGCTCGGCCTTCGACACAGGCGGCTTTCAAGCCCAATTGCCCGGCCCGAATCGCCGCGTTATACCCGCCGGGTCCGCCGCCCAGAATGATCACGTCGTAGTTGCTCATCGTTGTTCTCCCGCTTGGCCTGATGAAAAATTATGGTCGTAATATGAGCGTTTCCAGAGATTTCGGTCAAGGCTTAAGTCAAGAGGTCGGCGCAGGCCTTGTCATGAAGAATTCAAAACGGAAATTTCACAGGAATCGTTATAAGGTAACGGCATATAACGGAGCGTCGGTGGCGTTTGTCCACGGGCCCGGATTTTGATCGCCACGAGTGCTGGGGTGGTATGCAAGTCGATCTTGATGTCGAGGGGGCACAGGTGGCCGAATGGCCACGTTTTCAGCGCGCGTCGTTTCAAGGGCGCCGTTTGAAGCAGATTGCTTTCGCCCTGGGAAGCGTGGCGGGCGTGGGCCTGGTACTGGCGTTTTTTATCGGGGTATTTTCGCCGCAATCGCTTTGGCCGGCGCTGCTGGTCAGCCAAGGTGCGGGACTGCTGGTGCTGGTGGCAGGTTTGCAATCGGCCTGGTGGGTCACGCAATGGCGTAGCAAGGCGCTGCTGCCATCTGTGGATAACCTGCCGGCGGAAAACGAGCCTGTTGATAACCTGGGTTGGTATGAGCGGCTGCTGGAGCGAATTGGCGCTCGCGGGATCGGCCTGCTGAAACAGATCGGTGCGCCTGCGTTGTGGCTGGCCGGTTGGTCCGTGCTGGTATTGCTGGGCCTGGAGCAAGCCTGGAACTTGCAACTGCCGGCTGCCGCCCTCGGTGTCTCGGCCAGTGTGGGGGCGGTGTTGTCGTTGTTGTTGGCGTTCGGGCTATTGGTGTTCGAGCGGCAGTTGGCCCAGCAATCTCCCGTGGAATGGCCGGAAGCGCCGACGCTGGCGCAGCTGACGCGGGTGGCGATCATCGTGCTGGTGCTTGGCGCTTTGTGCTTGTTGTTCGCCGCAGAAACGTCCATCTGGCCGTTGCGCCTGGCGGTGCTGATGGGGCTGTTGCCGGGCGTGGTGGCGGCGGAGTTTTTGCTGCGCGCCGTGTTGTCGTTGTTCATCCCGCGCCGGAACGCTCTGGAACCGCCGCTGCTGGGCCGGAGTGTCATCGCCGATCTGCTGCGCTGGCCGCCGCAACCGTTGCTGGCCTTGCAGCACGAACTGCACAACCGTTTTGGCATCGACTTGCGGCAGATCTGGGCCTTCAGCTACATGCGCCGGGCTTTTTTACCGGTGTTGGCGCTGGTGTCGCTGGTGGGCTGGTTGTTGACGGGCGTGCACGAAGTGCCGCTGCAGGGACGTGGCATCTATGAGCGTTTTGGCAAACCGGTGGAGGTGTTCGGCCCTGGCTTGCATGTCGCGTTGCCTTGGCCGTGGGGCAGGGTGCTCAACGTCGAGAATGGCGTTGTGCATGAATTGGCGACCAGCGTCGCGGAGAGTCGGGCAGTGGTCGAGGCTGAACCGGCGGAGGGACCGGCGCCGGCAATCGCCAATCGGTTGTGGGACGCCAGCCATGTGAACGACAAGTCCCAGGTCATTGCCAGTCGTCGTGCCGACCAGCAGAGCTTCCAGATCGTCAACATGGACGTGCGCTTTGTCTATCGCATCGGCCTGACGGACGCCGCGGCATTGGCGGCGACCTACAACAGCGCCGATGTGCCGACGCTGATCCGCAGCACCGCCAGCCGCATCCTGGTGCATGAATTTGCATCGCGCACGCTGGACGGTTTGCTGGGTGCGGACCGTATCAGCCTCGCCGACGAAATCGGTCGCGCCGTCCAGGCTGATTTGCAATCGCTCGATAGCGGTGTGGAAATCCTGGCGACGGTGGTGGAGGCGATTCATCCGCCGGCCGGTGCGGCCAATGCCTACCACGGCGTACAGGCGGCGCAGATCGGCGCGCAGGCATTGATCGCCCGAGAGCGCGGCGCGGCGGCGGAACAGACCAACCAGGCACAATTGCAAGCCAGCGTCGCCCATGACCAAGCCACGGCCACCGCCCGGGAAATCAACGCGACTGCCCAGGCCGCCGACCTGCGCTTCAATGCCGACCGCAAAGCCTACGCCACGGCGGGGCACGCTTTTGTGCTGGAGCATTACCTGAGCCAACTCAGCCAGGGCCTGGCCAATGCCCGGTTGCTGATTCTCGACCATCGCCTGGGCGGCAGCGGCAACGCGCCGACCATCGACTTGCGTACCTTCACGCTGCCGGCAGACCCCGCGTCGCCGCGTAACCCTGTCCCGCCAGGAGCTGCCCATTGAGCCAGTCCTCTTCACACGATCACCACGACCACGCTGGTCACGATCACGGCCATGCCGGTCATCACCATGGCCATCATCACCACCATCATGGCGATCCGCAACAGGCCGGTCCGTTCCCGTGGCGGCGGATGGGTTGGGCGGCGTTGCTGGTGGCGTTTGCCGTTGCGGCCGCAAGCCTGGTGCAAGTGCGCTCGGGGGAGGCCACGGTCATCACTCGTTTCGGTAATCCGGCGCGGGTACTGCTGCAACCTGGCTTGAGTTGGCGCTGGCCGGCGCCGTTCGAGGCGGCGATTCCGGTGGACCTGCGGTTACGCACCACCTCCAGCGGTTTGCAGGATGTCGGCACCCGTGATGGGCTGCGGATCATCGTCCAGGCCTACGTGGCGTGGCAGGTGCAAGGTGATCCGGAAAACGTGCAGCGTTTCATGCGCGCGGTGCAGAACCAACCGGACGAAGCCGCACGGCAGATCCGCACCTTCGTCGGCTCGGCGCTGGAAACCACCGCCGCCAGTTTTGACCTGGCGAATCTGGTCAATACCGATGCCAGCCAGGTGCGCATCGCCGATTTCGAAGCTCAGCTGCGTCAGCAGATCGATCAACAGTTGCTCACCACTTACGGCGTGCGCGTGTTGCAAGTCGGTGTCGAACGCCTGACCTTGCCCTCGGTGACACTGACGGCGACGGTGGATCGCATGCGCGCCGAGCGTGAAACCATCGCCACCGAACGCACCGCCGTCGGCAAGCGCGAAGCGGCGCAGATTCGCTCCGCCGCGGAACGTGATGCACGAGTCATGCAAGCCGATGCCACAGTGAAGGCCGCAGATATCGAAGCGCAGTCGCGGGTAGAAGCGGCTGAGATCTATGGTCGGGCATACGCCGGCTCCCCGCAGCTCTACAACCTGCTCCGTTCGTTGGACACCTTGGGCACCATTGTCAGCCCAGGCGCGAAGCTGATTTTGCGCACCGATGCGGCGCCATTTCGTGTTCTGGTGGACGGTCCTGTTTCCGTGGAAGGCAAAGGTGGAACACAACCATGAGTTTGGTTCCACGTGGAACAAACGAGTTATCCAGCCCGTGGATCCAGGCCGGACGCCTGGCATTTCTTGCGCTTTACGCCGTCACGGTGCTGGCGGCGTTGGCCTGGGTCTTTTCCAACGTGCGGCAGATCGATCCGCAGAATCGTGCGGTGGTGCTGCACTTTGGTGCCTTGGATCGCATCCAGAATGCCGGCCTCTTGTTGGCGTGGCCTCGTCCTGTGGAACAAGTGGTCTTGCTGCCCGCTGCGGATCGGGTGCTTGAGCGGCGGGTGGAAAATCTGCTGCGTTCGGATGAGGCCCTGCAAGCCGATCGTGTCGCCAGTTTCGCCACGCCAGTCAGCGACGCGCTGGCCAGTTCTGGTTATTTATTGACCGGTGATGCTGGCGTGGTGCAACTGGATGTGCGGGTGTTCTACAAAGTCACCGACCCTTATTCCTTCGTCTTGCAAGGTGAACATGTCCTGCCGGCACTGGACCGGTTGGCGACCCGCAGTGCCGTGGCCCTGACTGCAGCCCGGGATCTGGACACCATTCTGGTGGCTCGCCCCGAACTGATGGGTAGCGACAACCAGGCGGCCGAGCGCCGCGAACGCTTGCGTGGCGATCTGGTGCAGGGGCTTAACCGACGCCTGGCTGACCTGGCGGCGACAGGGGAGGGGTTGGGTATCGAAGTGGTGCGGGTCGATGTGCAATCGAGTCTGCCGGGGCCGGCGGTGAGTGCCTTCAACGCGGTGCTGACGGCCAGTCAGCAGGCCGATAAAGCCGTGGCCAACGCGCGTACCGAAGCCGAAAAGCTCACCCAGGCCGCCCGCCAAGACGCCGACCGTGCCGTGGAGGTCGCCCATGCCCAGGCCAGCGAACGGCTCGCCAAGGCTTCGGCCGACACGGCGACGGTCCTGGGCCTGGCGAAGACCCAAGTTAGCGATCCGCAAATGCTGCTGCGCCTGTATCGCGAACGCATGCCTACCATCCTTCGCCAGGCCGGTTCAGTGACCACGGTCGATCCGAAAGACGATTCCCGCCTGATCATCCAGGGAGCCGGACAATGACCGCCCAAACCAGCGCTGCACCGATGTTGTCCTCGACGGAACAACGCATCGCCGCCCGACAACTGACCTTGGCGATGCTCGCCCTCGGCTTGCTCGCATTGGGCCTGGCATGGCGCGGTTGGTCGCCAGAGCAGAGCGGTGTCAGCCAACTGCTGTTGGGGTTCGCCTCGCTGTTGGTGGCAGTGCCGGTGATGCGTTCGGCCTGGTACAGCTTGCGTTACCCAAGCCTGCACGGGATTACCGACCAACTTATCGCCCTGGCGATGCTCGGTGCCTGGGCCACCGGCGATCTGCTGACGGCGGCGTTGTTGCCGATCATCATGATCTTCGGGCATGTGCTGGAAGAGCGCAGCGTCATTGGCTCCCAGGAGGCGATCCATGCCCTTGGCCAACTGACCCGCAGCCAAGGTCGCAAGGTGCAGGCCGACGGATCGATCATCGATGTCGACAACGCGACGCTCCAGCCTGGCGATGTCGTGGAGGTGCGCGCGGGCGATCGGGTGCCGGCCGATGGTCGTGTGTTGTCCGGCCAAGCCAGCCTCGACACCGCGCCCATCACGGGTGAGTCGGTGCCGTTGGAGGCTGTGGTCGGCACTGAGGTCTTTGGTGGCGCGATCAACCTGGATGGTCTGCTGCGCCTGGAAGTGACCCGGACCGGCGAAGAATCCACCTTGGGCAAGGTCATTGCCCTGATGCAAAACGCCGAACGCTCCAAGCCGCCCATCACTCGCTTGCTGGAACGCTACGCCGGCAGTTACCTGGTACTGGTGTTGTTGCTGGCGACGGTGACCTGGTTCGTGACCAACGATGCCCAGGCGATGCTGGCAGTATTGGTCGCCGCTTGCCCTTGTGCGTTGGTGCTGTCGGCGCCGGCCACCGCCATTGCCGGGATCGCGGTGGCGGCGCGCCATGGGATCCTGATCCGCAGCTCGGCCTTCCTGGAAGAACTGGCGGACCTGACGTCGTTGGTTGTCGACAAGACCGGCACCCTGACCTACGGCGTCCTGCGCCTGCAATCCATCGAATATGCCCAGGATGCTCCCTCATCGTTGCTGCTACCTTTGGCTGCCAGCCTCGGTTCGGCCAGCAGCCATCCGGTCAGTCGTGCGTTGGCGGGGTTGGTGGAGCAGGAAGACTGCCTGGCGCTGACGGACATCCATGAGCGCCAGGGCCTGGGGGTGGTCGCGATGACCGCCCAGGGCGAAGCGGCGCTCGGCCGGCCGGAGTTGTTTGCACAGCTGGGCATTCAAACGTCTGCGGTCCCGGAGCACGACGGCCCGATTGCCGGCCTGGCCCTGGACGGGCAGTTCCTCGCCTGGCTGTTGTTGGCCGACAGCGTCAAGCCGGAGGCACGGATGGCCATGGCCGAGCTGCGCGAGCTGGGCCTGGGGCGGCAGTTGCTGTTGACCGGCGACCGCCAGAGCGTGGCCACGACCCTGGCCCGGGATGTCGGCATCGGCGACTTGCAAGCCCAGGCCCTACCGGAAGACAAACTCAAGCGAGTCATGGCCGAAATCGACCATGGATTCCGCCCCATGGTGGTGGGCGATGGCATCAACGATTCCCTGGCGCTCAAGGCCGGGGTGGTCGGCGTTGCAATGGGCGCCGGCGGCGCAGATATCGCCCTGGCGTCGGCAGACATCGTGCTGATCGGCAGCGATCTGCGTCGCCTGGGCACTTGCGTGCGATTGAGCCGCCAATGCAGGCGCACGTTGCAGGTCAACGTGATCATTGGCCTGGGCTGGACGCTGGCAATCGTCGCCTTTGCCGCCTTCGGTTGGCTCGGCGCGGCAGGGGCGATGATCGCTGCGCTGCTGCATAATCTCAGTACCCTGCTAGTGTTAGGTAATGCGGGGCGATTGCTGCGGTTCCAGGAGCCACTCCTGAAAATTCAAGCGAAGGGAGCCGTTGGATAACCCTTGGCGAACTGTGCGTCACCCTTGCAGTCTCTGTTGGAGAGGGCGCACCCATACTGGCAGTACCCGGCACAAGGAGTGAATTTGGGACGGTGATAGAAAAAGGCTATAAATTCGATAGCCTGCTATTTTTCTATGATGGTCTACCCTCATTTTCAGACGTCTGAAACAAGGGGGGATTTTTCATGCTCGCGCAACTTCCACCGGCCTTACAGAATCTTCACCTACCGCTTCGGTTGCGGCTCTGGGATGGCCATGAGTTTTCACTGGGTGACGACCCCAGTGTCACGATCGTGGTCAAGGACCCACAAATGGTCGCGCAATTCACCCATCCCAGCCTGGATGCGCTAGGAGCGGCATTCGTCGAAGGCAAACTGGAACTCGAAGGTTCGATTCACGAAGTCATTCGTGTCTGCGATGAATGGAGCCAGGCCTTGGTCGAGGATGACGCCGACAACCCGCCGGTTAGATCACTCCACGACAAGGAAACCGACGCCAAGGCGATCTCCTATCACTACGATCTTTCCAACGCGTTCTATCAGCTGTGGCTCGACAGTGACATGGCCTATTCCTGTGCCTATTTCGAGACGGGCAGTGAAACCCTCGAACAGGCCCAGCAAGCCAAATTCCGCCACTTGTGCCGCAAGCTGCGATTACAGCCGGGTGACTACCTGCTGGATGTCGGATGTGGGTGGGGCGGCCTGGCCCGTTACGCTGCGCGCGAGTTCGGTGCCAAAGTCTTCGGGATTACCCTGAGCAAGGCGCAGCTGACACTGGCTAGGGAACGGGTCAAGGCAGAGGGCCTGGAGGATCTGGTCGAGTTGCAATTGCTGGACTACCGCGACCTGCCCCAGGACGGTCGTTTCGACAAAGTGGTCAGCGTTGGCATGTTCGAGCATGTTGGCCACGCCAACCTCGAGCAGTACTGCAAGACGCTGTTCGGCGCGGTGCGTGAGGGCGGGTTGGTGATGAACCATGGCATCACCGCCAAGCACACCGACGGTCGTCCAGTCGGTCGCGGCGCCGGTGAATTCATCGAGAAGTATGTATTCCCCAACGGCGAGCTGCCGCACCTGTCGATGATCTCTGCCGAGATCAGCGAAGCGGGGCTGGAAATCGTCGACGTGGAAAGCCTGCGCCTGCATTACGCTCGCACGCTCGATCACTGGAGTGAACGCCTGGAGGACAATCTCGAGGCCGCCGCGAAGGAAGTGCCGGAACAGGCGTTGCGGATCTGGCGTCTGTACCTGGCCGGCTGTGCCTACGCGTTCGCCAAGGGCTGGATCAATCTGCACCAGATCCTGGCGGTGAAGGCCCACGCCGACGGTAGCCATGAGTTGCCCTGGACCCGCGACGACATCTACACCCCTTAGAGAATCGGGGAAATAAGCCGGGCGACCCGCATGCCGATCTTCTGCAGGCGGTGGGTCTCCCGGCTTTCCTGTTTGTCGATTTCCACGGCTTGGGCGAAGTCCTGCTCAAGCATCTGCTCGACCTCGGTGGCGAAAGGGATATCCACCGTGAGCAGCATGACTTCGAAATTCAGGCGGAACGAACGGTTGTCCAGGTTCGCACTGCCGATTGCGCTGATTTCCCGGTCGATCAGCACCACTTTCTGATGCAGGAAACCCGGCGTATAGCGGAACATCCGCACACCGGCCCGCACCGCTTCAAACGCATAAAGGCTGGACGCGGCATAGACAATCTTGTGGTCCGGCCGCGAGGGCAGCAGGATGCGCACATCCACCCCGCGCAGCACCGCCAGGCGCAAGGCGGCGAACACCGCTTCGTCAGGGATGAAGTAAGGCGTTGTGATCCAGACTCGCTCGCTGGCCGCATGGATAGCCTCGACGAAAAACAGCGAACAGGTTTCGTAGGCATCGGCCGGGCCGCTGGTCAGCAATTGGCAGAGCACACCGTCGTCCGGGTAGGTGTCTGGCAGGATCAGCGGTGGCAGCGAACGGGCCGCCCAGAACCAGTCCTCGGCAAACGACTCTTGCATACTCCCCACCACCGGGCCGCAGACTTCGACATGAGTGTCGCGCCACGGCGCCAGGGGCGGCTTTTCGCCCATGTACTCATCGCCCACGTTGTGTCCGCCAACGAAGCCTAGAACGCCATCCACCGCCACGATCTTGCGGTGGTTGCGAAAGTTGACCTGGAACCGATTGAGCCAGCCGCTGCGGGTGGCGAAGGCTTTCACGTGGACACCACCGTCGCGCAGCGCCTGGACGTAGCGGTGGGGCAGGGAGTGGCTACCAATGCGGTCATAAAGCAGATACACCGCCACGCCTTCGGCGGCTTTTTTCAGGAGCAGTGTCTGCAGGCGTAGGCCGAGGCGGTCATCGTGGATGATGAAAAATTGAATCAGCACGGCCTGCCGCGCGTTATCGATGGCCTGGAAGATTGCCTCGAACGTGGCCTGCCCATTGACGAGCAAGCGCACCTGATTGTTCGCCAGGCAAGGTGTGCGCCCCAGCTTGGGCATGGCCCGCAACGAGTCGTAGGCCTGGGACGCGCGAGCGGTCAAAGCCTCTTCGACCCACGGCCGCCAGTTCAACTCGGAGATCGCCTTGCGCATCTCTTCGTTGGCTTGTCGGCGCGCCTTGATGTAGCCATCAAAAGTGCTGCGCCCGAAAACCAGGTAAGGGATCAATGTCAGGTAGGGAATAAACAGCAGCGACAGGGCCCAGGCAATCGAGCCTTGGGCCGTGCGCACCGTCAATACGGCGTGGACGGCGGCAATGGAACCCAGGGTGTGGAGCAGCGCGATCAGGTAACCGAAAACATGCGGGCCGAAATAATCCATGGGGGCATTCTTGCTCCGGAAGTTTCAATGCTTAACAGACCATGTTCCATGGCGAATGTCGCTATTTAATTCACTTGTCCCGGGCTTGAACCGAAGCCTGTGGGCGGCGTCTAACGGCCACTTGTCCTCTGGAGTTTATGCAATGAATGTTCGTCTGCTGGGTGTGGCCTTGGCAATGGGGTTGTCGGTTCCGATGGCGGCTCAGGCGCAGATGCTCCAGCCGGGTTTGTGGGAGCTGACCACCAGCAACATGAAGGTCGATAACCAGAACCTGCCAGACCTGCAACTGATCCTGGGCCAGGTGCAGAACCAGATGACTCCGGAACAACGGGCGATGCTGGAAAAGCAGGGCATCACCATGGGCGGTAAAGGCATCCGTGTCTGCCTGACCCCGGCGCAGGTGCAAACCAATGACATTCCGCTGCAAGACCCGCAATCGGGTTGCAAGCAGCAGATCACCGAGCGCACCGGCAATCAGTGGAAGTTTCGCTTCAGTTGCCCGAAAGCCCAGGGTAATGGCGTTGCGACGTTCCAGAGCGATCGTGAATTCACCACCAAGGTCAACGGCACGTTCAATGCCACCGGCATCCAGCAGAACGGCAGTCTCGACACTCGCGCGGTGTGGCTGGGGCAGGATTGCGGGACGGTCAAGCCGAGGGCTTGAAGCGGGTATGAAGTAATCGTTTGGAGAATCTGTGGGAGCAAAGCTTGCTCGCGACGCAAACAACTCGGTACATCGCCAGGGGCGTCACCGTTCATCGCAGGCAAGCCTTGCTCCGACAAATGCTCTCAAGGCCGACTCAGCGCCTCATACAACGTATTGAGGTTGTATTCGAACAGACCAGTAAAGGTGCTGGCCGGTCCGCTGGCCGCGAGTGCATCGGAATACAGCGTGCCGCCGATGTGCGCGCCGCTCTCGTCGGCGATCTGCTTGAGCAGGCGTGCGTCCTTGATGTTTTCCATGAACACCGCTTTGACCTTCGCCTGACGGATCTGGGTAATCAGTGCCGCGACTTCTGCTGCCGACGGTTCACGCTCTGTGGATAAACCCTGGGGCGCCATGAACTCGATGCCATAGGCTTGGCCCAGGTAACCGAATGCATCGTGGGAGGTCACGATCTTGCGATTGCCTGGTGGCAATGCACCGAGCTTGGCCTTGGCTACGGCGAGCAGGGCGTAGATTTTCTTCAGGTACGCCTGGCTGTTGCGTTCGTAATCGGCCTTGTTGGCCGGGTCGGCAGCTTCCAATGCCTTGGTGATGTTGCTGACATACAGCTCGGCATTCGCCAGGTTGTGCCATGCGTGCGGGTCGGGGATGGTCTCGCCATCCTCATCCAGTGAGCGGGGGATGACGCCGCGGCTGGCGCTGATCACCGGAGCAGTGGTTTCAGTGCTGGTCACCAGGCGATCCAACCATGGCTCGAAGCCCAGTCCATTCTTGATGATCAGTTTTGCCTTGAGCAGTGCCTTGGCGTCGTCTGGCGTGGGTTCGTAGGTGTGTGCATCGGCGTCCGGGCCGACCATGTTGGTGATGTGGATATGCTCACCGCCGACCTGTCGGGTCATGTCGGCGAGGATGCTGAAGCTCGTCACCACCTGGAGCTTTTCGGCGGCGGACAGGGACATGGACAGCATCAGACTGAATAGCACGAGCAGAACGCGCATCGGAAACACCTCATTGGGATGTGAGCAAAGGCGGGCGGCGCAGCAAACCGTGCACCGGACCGAATACCACCGACAACAGATACAACGCGCCCGCCACCAGTACGATGGACGGCCCGCTGGGCAGTGAGTAATAGAAAGACAGCAACAGGCCAAGCCACACCGAGAGGCAACCAAGCAGCGCCGCGATCAGCATCAGCAGTGGCAGGCGACGGCTCCAGAATCGCGATGCGGCGGCAGGCAACATCATCAGGCCGACCACCATCAGCGCACCGATGGCCTGGAAGCCAATCACCAGGTTCAACACCACCAGGGTCAGGAACACACCATGGGCCAACGGGCCGAGACGACTGACGGTTTGCAGGAACAGTGGGTCCAGCGTATCGAGCAGCAACGGTCGGTAAATCAACGCCATCGCCAACAGGCTGGCACCGGATACCCAGAGCATGCCGGTAAGTGTCGGGCCGTCTACCGCCAGCGCCGAGCCGAACAGCAAGTGAAGCAAGTCCAGGCGTTTACCGGCCATGCCGAGGATCAACACGCCGGCCGCCAGGGAAATGGGATAAATCGCCGCGAGGCTGGCGTCTTCCCGTAGGCCGGTGCGCCGGGTAATCCAGGCGGCGAGTCCGGCCATGCTCAGGCCCGCGCCCAGGCCGCCAATGGTCAGGGCTGGCAGGCTCAGCCCGGCGAACCAGAAACCCAGGGCGGCGCCAGGCAGAATGCCGTGCGCTACGGCGTCACCAATCAAGCTCATGCGCCGAAGAATCAGGAACACGCCCAACGGTGCCGTACTGCACGCCAGCACCAGGCCGCCGAGCAAGGCCCTGCGCATGAAGACAAACTCTTGAAACGGTTGCCAGAGATGAGTGGCCGCAAGCATCAGGCCACCCACGTGTGGGGTTGTTGAGCGATCAAGTCGACGCTGCGGCCCAGCACGCAGCCGGTGTTGCTGATCAGCAGCGTATGGGGGATATGTTGGCGGACCGCTGCCAGATCATGGCATACCACCACGACGGTTCGGCCCTGGGCGTGCCAGTGATGGAGGTGTTTCCACAGCAGCGCCTGGCCCTGTTCGTCGAGGGCGGCGTGGGGTTCGTCGAGCAACAGCAGTGGCGCTTCGGCCAGGCTCAGGCGAGCGAGCAGGGCGCGTTGCAGCTCGCCCCCAGACAGCGCCATTAGCGGACGATGTTCGAGGCCGGTCAGCGCCCAGTCGGCCAGTACGGTCTGGAGCAACTGCCTTCGCATGGCTGGCGTATGTCGATTACCCCAGGAACCGGCGGCCACCAACTCTTGCAAACTGATGGGAAATTGCCGATCCAGATGTTGCTGCTGCGGCATGAACGAAACCCCACCACGGCGTGGAACATCCAAGGTGACTTTGCCGGAGAGCGGTTTTTGCAGCCCCGCGAGCACTTTCAATAGGCTACTTTTGCCCGAGCCGTTGGCACCGATGATGGCGGTAAGACTGCCGGCCGATCGCTGCATCGCGAGCGGCGGTGTGAGGGGTTGTCCGGGTGCGCCCCAGCGCAGTGCTTGGCAGTTGATCATGATGCCTCCCGCGTCCAGCTGCTTTGCGCCACGGCGTCATGGGCGTGCAGGCTTTCGGCGTGAACGACGCGCACATTCAACGCAACGATGTCGGGTGACCGCCTCAGGACCGTGCTTAATCGCCGCGCAGCGTCTTCGCAGAACATCAGGTTTTGGCCGTTGGCCAGGGCGAAGGCCTGTTCATCGGCGCGCTTGACGGCGGTTTGCACAGCGGTGCCGAGGGCTGCTTCGGCTTCGTTGATGAAAGACTGCAGCGGTAAATCGTCGGCATCGGCATTCAGGTGTAGGGTCAGGCTCGCCGTACTGCGTTGGCTATGAGGGGTGGCGACAATGCCATTCGATGAACCTAGCCAGGCCAGGATCTCGGCGTGCTCAAGTTTCTTGTTAGCGAAGTCATCGACGAATTGCTGTTGGATCAATTGCCGGGCAAGTGCGGCCGAACAAGGGCAGGTGGAGGAATAGGGAATCTGGATTTTCAGTTCCACGTGGAACACTGCGTTTTTCAAGTGGGCTTCGATGCTCACCGGGTAGCGTTTCCAACCCTCAAGCGGGCTGATGAGTGCCGGACGCTTGAGCAGCAGATCGGTATACACACTGAGCGATGCCGCGTGGGACAAACCTTCATGGCTATCGAGAAATTGCTGAAGGATTCGACGCAATAACGCCGGCGAAAGCGTCGTCTCTTCGAGCAGCTCTAGCGCCAGGTATAAGCGTGACATGTGAATGCCGCGCGCCTCACCGTCATCAAGGCTGACACCTGCGTCGGCCATTGCACTGAGACGTTGGCCGTCAATCAACACCGGTGTTGCGATGCCGCACATACCCACCCAATCAAGGGGCAGGGTTTGACGTGAAGCCTGCGCTGCGATGTCGGGCAGGGTTAACGCGTTCATGGTCAAGGTCCATCGAAGGTTCAAAATTAGATGTTATAGTATAACATCTAATTTAGAGAAACCTTTTCCATGAAAGGAGTTTCATCTCCCTAAACGTTTACGTTCCACGTGAAACATCAGCGCGATGAATCCTGGCAACCGTTCATGCGTCCGCATACAAATACACCCGCACTACCACCAGAACTCGAGAAACGATTGAGGGTCGTCCAGCCCACACGCCGGCTGTATCCGACCCAACTTTCTCCATCCGATGCCAAACCAGTAAAGAAGGTGAGCTGACCGTAACGGCTATTGGTTTGCGCCCAATAACGACGACTGGCCGCTTCAAAACCTCGTAAATAAATGGTGTTTCCCGCCGTTGCGACGCTGTAGGCATTGCCCTGAATGTCCACGCACGCCAGCAGATTTGCACTACGGGTGCAGTTCGC
Organism: Pseudomonas sp. H1_F01; assembly: GCF_054681425.1. Classification (NCBI taxonomy): domain Bacteria; kingdom Pseudomonadati; phylum Pseudomonadota; class Gammaproteobacteria; order Pseudomonadales; family Pseudomonadaceae; genus Pseudomonas; species Pseudomonas sp. H1_F01. Next base: position 250,852 of record NZ_CP162823.1, read on the forward strand.
CAAGAGAGGGGTTTGGGCCGAAGCGCTTAACCCCCACAGCAACAACAGGCTCGCCAATACGAATTTCAGATGGTTGCGCATGGAGTGATCTCAGGCCAATGAGGGATGGCGGGGGCTGGTTGAATTGTGTTGTTATACTATAACATAAAACACCGTGACCCTGACCCCAGACAAACCTGGAAACGAGCCGTAGTCGAAGCGGCCGCCCGATGAGGATATACCTGATGCCCAATCGTCTTCCCGTAACCGTGCTTTCCGGATTCCTCGGTGCCGGTAAAAGTACGCTGCTCAACCACGTTTTGCGTAATCGCGACAATCTGCGGGTTGCGGTGATCGTCAACGATATGAGCGAGATCAACATTGATGGCAGCGAAGTCCAGCGAGATGTCACCCTGAGTCGTTCCGAAGAAAAGCTAGTGGAAATGAGCAACGGCTGCATCTGCTGCACGTTGCGCGAGGACTTGCTCGAAGAAGTCGGGCAACTCGCCAGGGAAGGGCGTTTCGATTATCTGTTGATCGAATCCACAGGCATCTCCGAACCGTTGCCAGTGGCAGAAACGTTCACTTTTCGTGACGAAGAAGGTCGAAGCCTTGCCGATGTTGCGCGGCTCGACACCATGGTGACGGTGGTCGATGGGGTGAATTTCCTGCTGGATTACCAGGCCGCTGAAAGTCTTGCGTCACGGGGTGAAACCCTGGGTGAGGACGATGAACGCTCGATCACTGACCTGCTGATCGAACAGATCGAGTTTGCCGACGTGATTCTGATCAGCAAAATTGACCTGATCAGCCAGCATGATCGGGAAGAATTGATCGCAATTGTGCAACGTCTCAACGCCCAGGCGCAGATCCTCCCCATGGTCATGGGGCAGGTGCCGCTGGGCAGAATCCTCGACACGGGCCTTTTCGACTTCGAACGCGCCGCCCAGGCCCCTGGCTGGCTACAGGAACTGCGTGGCGAGCACGTGCCAGAAACCGAGGAATATGGCATCGCCTCGACCGCCTACCGAGCACGCCGGCCGTTTCATCCCGAGCGCTTCTTCAATTTCATCGACCGTCCCTGGCCTAATGGCAAACTCCTGCGCTCCAAGGGTTTCTTCTGGCTGGCCAGCAAACCTGAGGAAGCGGGCAGTTGGTCCCAGGCCGGAGGCTTGATGCGGCATGGCTTCGCCGGGCGCTGGTGGCGGTTCGTGCCGAAAAACCAATGGCCGCAAGATGAGGAAAGTACAGCGGCGATCATGAAGAACTGGCTTGCTGCCACAGGCGATTGCCGCCAGGAGCTGGTCTTCATTGGTCAAGACATCGACTTCAGCCAGCTCACCGCCGAACTGGACGCTTGCTTGCTCACCGACGCGGAAATGGCCCTCGGTGTTGAAAGTTGGCGCCTGTTGCCGGATCCGTTCGGTCCATGGCATGAAGAGGTCGCGGCGTGATGCTGGCGCCCAATCTGAAAAGGGCAGCGCAGGCACGACAGGTCAAAGGTGATACGCCAGGAGTATTCATGCAGATCCTGGACGACGGCACTAACCTGGCGGTCTGGCAGCGCCGGCTTCCTGCACACATCAGCGATTTTGCGACCATGGTGCTGGCGATGGACCAGTCGCTGGTCGAATCACGTGTGCTTGAGTTGCCGGAGGATGACACGCAGCCGGCGTTGCAAGGCCTGGCTGCAGGTTTCAGCGACCTGCAAGGCTATGAAGGCTTTATCGCCGATGTCTCCTGGCTCGTCAGTGCATTTGCCTGCCTATTGGGTGCCCAACGTGTCGGTCTGCGCCTGCGCACGCTGGACAAGGCGATGTGCCCGCGCTTTCACGTCGACCACGTGCCGGTGCGGTTGCTGACCACCTATGCAGGCGTCGGCAGCCAGTGGCTCGAGGAAGGTGTCATGGACCGTCGACGACTTGCCGAGCCTGAGGCTGAGCCCAGTGATCCGTGCGTGATCCAGCAGTTTCGTTGCGGTGATGTGGGTTTGCTTAAAGGCGAAAAATGGCACGGTAACGAAGGCCTTGGCCTGATCCATCGCTCGCCGGAACCCGCGCCGGGAGAGCGTCGACTGATTCTCACGCTGGATTGGCTGGCTTAAGGCTTAAGCCAGGTACCCTGGCTTTTTCCTTCGCAAAATGGCTGCAGATAAGCGGTATCGGTCGCCACGCCGTAATAGTGAATATCCTGGCGGTAAGGCATATTGGCGACTTGGGCGTTGCTGCAGATGCCGAACGCGCCGCCAGGGCATTGATCGACGTATTGGACCTCGACTTTCTGACCGGCAAGGTTTGGCTGGCAGAAACCGTCGGCAAACAGCTTCTGCGGGATGTTGCGGTTCTGCTGGCAGACTTTCACATCCAGCCGTTCCGCCTGGCTGTGGACCACACAAGCCTGGGCCAATGCCTGGTTCGAAGTCAGTGCCAGTAACAACCAACCGATCATTCGCATATTCACCTCCATCGAAAGCCGTCGATTATGTTGCAGCACATTCCCACCCATGTCATCGCCGGTCCCTTGGGCGCCGGCAAGACCAGCCTGATCAGGCATCTGCTGGCGCAGCGACCGGCCAATGAACGCTGGGCGGTGCTGATCAATGAGTTCGGTCAGATCGGCCTGGATGCCGCGTTGCTGACCCAGGCTGGCGATGGTATCGCACTGGGCGAAGTGGCCGGTGGCTGCTTGTGCTGCGTCAACGGCGCGCCGTTTCAGATCGGTCTTGGGCGTTTGCTGCGCAAGGCCAGGCCGGATCGGCTATTCATCGAGCCCTCGGGCCTGGGGCATCCGGCGCAGTTGATGCGCCAGCTGAGCGAAGCGCCATGGCTCGGCGTGCTGGCGGTGCAACCCTGTGTGCTGGTGTTGGATGCCCGGGCGATGGTGGACGGCAAGCCTTTGCCCGACGCGCAGCAACAAACCCTGGCGGATGCCGGACTGCTGGTGCTGAACAAGTCCGAGACCCTCACACAAGCCGATCGCCAACGGCTGGAGGCGCAACTCTCAGGGCGTGCGTTGTACTGGACGCAGCAGGCTGCGCTGCCGATCGATCGATTACCAGGCCTTGCGGCTCGGGGCAGTGGGGTTGTGGATAACTTGAATCTACCGAGGAGCTTGGGCCAGATACCGGCCATCTGGTCCGACCCGACGCTGCCGATCTGCCTGCATCAGCAGCAGGAAGGTGGCTGGAGTATTGGTTGGCGCTGGCACCCCAGCCAGCAATTCGACGCAGCGGCACTGGAGCGATGGCTACAAGGCCAAGACTGGAGACGGGCGAAGATGGTTATCCACAGCGTCGACGGCTGGGTTTCAGCCAATGCGCTGGAGGGGGCGGCGCTGGGCTGGCAAGCCAGTGAGTGGCGCCAGGATTCTCGGATCGAGCTGATTTTCGATCAGGCGCAAGACGTTGATGGTCTGCAAGCCGGGCTGGCGAATTGTCGGTGTCGCTGAGTCAGCCCTGTTTCAAGGCTTCCACTTGTTGTGTTCCTGGCGCCACTGGCTCAACTCGATGACTTCAGCCCTGGGCCTGGTGTGGATCGGTTCAATGGGGGGTGGCGGTGTTTCTTCGAAGGGCATCGGGTAGGGCGCCAGTTCGATGTGTGCGCTGTGGGCGCCAAACTGGGTGATGGTGCCTGAGTGGCGGCTTTCACCGGTGACGGTGAATTCGAAGGTGTAGACGCGTGCCAGGCGTCGTCGTCCGCTGGCGTCCTTCACGAAACCGATTTTTTTCAGCGCCACGTTGCCGTCCAGCAGCTCGATCTTGAGGTTGGCGCAGTGCTGCATGACCCTCGCCAACGCCCGTTCGCGCAAGCCATGGTTGTGCCACAGCCAGGCGCCGCCGGTAGCCAGCAGCATCAGCACGAAAATGTTTCCAAGGGTCAGCATGAACGAAGTGCTCCAACAAGTTGCTGCCAGCTTAACTGTCTCGCCGGTCTGTCGTATAGGCTGCGTTTAGTCGCATACTGCGCGGCTTGAATTTCAATCGTTTTACGGAAACTTCCCGCATGAAACGTACGCCTCATCTGCTTGCCATTCAGTCCCACGTGGTATTCGGACACGCCGGCAATAGCGCCGCAGTGTTTCCGATGCAGCGGATTGGCGTGAACGTTTGGCCGCTCAACACCGTGCAGTTTTCCAATCACACCCAGTACGGCCAATGGGCCGGTGAAGTGCTGGCCCCAGAGCAGATACCGATATTGGTAGAAGGCATTGCGGCCATCGGTGAGCTGGGTAACTGCGATGCGGTGCTGTCCGGTTACCTGGGTAGCGCGGCCCAGGGGCGGGCGATTCTGACGGGCGTGGCGCGGATCAAGGCCGCCAATCCGAAGGCGCTGTACCTGTGTGATCCGGTCATGGGACATCCAGAGAAAGGCTGCATCGTGGCGCCCGAGGTGAGTGAGTTTCTCCTGGAAGAAGCAGCCGCCGTGGCGGACCTCATGTGCCCGAACCAACTGGAACTGGACAGTTTTTCGGGACGCAAGGCGCAGTCTTTGCTCGACTGCCTGGCCATGGCCCGGGCGTTGCTGGCTCGTGGACCGAAGGCGGTGCTGGTCAAGCACCTGGCCTACCCTGGCAAGCCGGATGACAGCTTCGAAATGCTGTTGGTGACCGCCGATGGCAGTTGGCACCTGCGCCGTCCACTGCTGGCTTTCCCGCGCCAACCGGTGGGCGTGGGTGACCTGACCTCGGGGTTGTTCCTGGCACGGATACTGTTGGGGGACAGCCTGGTGGCGGCGCTCGAATTCACCGCCGCGGCGGTGCATGAAGTACTACTGGAAACCCAGGTTTGCACCAGCTATGAACTGGAACTGGTCCGCGCCCAAGACCGGATCGCCCATCCACGGGTGCGGTTCGAGGCTGTGCCGATCAGCCTCTGATCGCACCGTGGAAATGCTGCAAAATCCCTGTGGGAGCGAGCTTGCTCGCGATAGCGGTGTGTCAGTCAGCATCAATATTGGCTGATCGATCGCCATCGCGAGCAAGCTCGCTCCCACAGTTGAATCTTCGGCGGTCGGTCAAGGCCCGTCTGCCTTGATGTCCTGATAACGCTTTTCCAGCTCCTGGCGAATCTGCCGACGTTGCTGGGCTTGTTCGTAGCGGCGTTTTTCTTCGCTGTTTTGCGGCTGCAAGGGCGGCACGGCTGCGGGTTTACGCAGGTCATCCACCGCAACCATGGTGAAGAAGCAACTGTTGGTGTGGCGCACCGAGCGTTCGCGAATATTTTCAGTCACGACTTTGATGCCCACTTCCATCGACGTGTTGCCGGTGTAGTTCACCGATGCCAGGAAGGTCACCAGTTCGCCGACATGAATCGGCTCGCGAAAGATGACCTGGTCAACCGACAGGGTCACCACGTAGCGCCCGGCGTAGCGGCTGGCGCAGGCGTAGGCGACTTCGTCGAGGTATTTGAGCAAGGTGCCGCCATGGACATTGCCAGAGAAGTTGGCCATATCGGGGGTCATCAACACCGTCATCGACAGCTGGGCGTTTCCGGGTTCCATAACGTACTCACGGTTCAAGGCAGCAATTCGGGAGTGCACCTCTGCGGGTGCTGGTGGGTGGCCTGCAAACAGGTCACCAGGTTTTAAAAACCACCGATATCGGGACGCTGCGCCTGTGGTTGCCGTCACGCGCCGATGGATCTGTTTCCATATATTGCACCGTCTTTTTGTCGGAAGTCGCGGTGTTACCCTTCAAAAGCCCGTTGTGAGGGCAATTCCTACAGAGGGAAATGGATTTCTCCAGCTCTGCGATGAGTCTTTTGAACAGGGAGCTCCGACATGCATGCCATCAGTTTCATTCAAGACTTGGCAATCATCATGATGGCAGCGGGGCTGGTGACCGTGCTCTTTCATCGTTTCAAGCAACCGGTGGTATTGGGCTACATCGTGGCGGGCTTCATCATTGGCCCGCATACGCCACCGTTCGGTTTTATCCATGACGAAGACACGATCAAGACCCTGGCCGAGCTTGGGGTGATCTTCCTGATGTTTTGCCTGGGCCTGGAGTTCAGCCTGCGCAAACTGTTCAAGGTTGGGGCCACGGCCTTCATCGCGGCGTTCCTCGAAATCGTGCTGATGATCTGGATCGGCTATGAAATCGGCCGCTGGTTCGAGTGGAGCACCATGGACTCGCTGTTCCTCGGCGCGATCCTGGCCATTTCCTCCACCACCATCATCGTCAAGGCCCTCAACGACCTGAAGATGAAGAACGAGCGCTTCGCGCAGCTGATTTTCGGGGTGTTGATCGTCGAGGACATTCTGGGCATTGGCATCATCGCCTTGCTGTCGAGCATTGCTGTCAGCGGCACCGTGAGCTCCGGCGAGGTATTTTCCACGGTGGGCAAGTTGTCGTTGTTCATGATCGTCGCGTTGGTCGTCGGCATTCTGTTGGTGCCGAGGGTACTGGCCTACGTCGCGAAGTTCGACAGCAACGAAATGCTGCTGATTACCGTGTTGGGCTTGTGTTTCGGCTTCTGCCTGCTGGTGGTGAAGCTGGAATACAGCATGGTGCTCGGGGCGTTTCTGATCGGTGCGATCATGGCTGAGTCCCGGCAACTGCTGAAAATCGAGCGGCTGGTGGAGCCGGTGCGCGATCTGTTCAGCGCGATCTTCTTTGTCGCCATCGGGCTGATGCTCGACCCGGCGATCTTGCTGCAATACGCCTGGCCGATTGCGGTGATCACGGGCGCAGTGGTGCTCGGCAAGATGTTGTCCTGCGGCCTCGGTGCCTTTATCGCCGGCAACGACGGACGCACCTCGCTGCGCGTTGGGATGGGCCTTTCGCAGATCGGCGAATTCTCTTTCATCATCGCGTCGTTGGGGATGACCCTGCAGGTCACCAGCGATTTCCTCTATCCGGTTGCGGTCGCCGTCTCGGTGTTGACTACTCTGCTGACGCCGTACCTGATCCGGGCCGCCGACCCGCTGTCCGTCAAGTTGGCGACGGTCATGCCGCAACGGTTGACGCGGGTGCTGGGGATGTATGGCGAATGGCTGCGCAGCATCCAGCCCCACGGAGAGGGGGCGGTGGTGGCCTCGATGATCAGGCGGATTTTGCTGCAGGTCGGGGTCAACCTGGCGCTGGTCATCGCGATTTTTGTTTCGGGTGGTTTTTTCGCCGAGCGGATGTCGGCGTACCTGCAAGCGTGGATCAGCGACCCGAGCTGGCAGAAGGCATTGATCTGGGGCGGGGCGTTGCTGCTGTCGCTACCGTTCCTGATCGCCGCCTATCGCAAGCTCAAGGCGCTGTCGATGCTGCTGGCGGAGATGGGCGTGAAGCCGGAGATGGCTGGCCGCCACACCCAGCGCGTGCGTCGGGTGATCGCCGAAGTGATCCCGATTCTCTCGTTGCTGGTGATTTTCCTGCTATTGGCAGCCTTGTCGGCCAGCATTCTGCCGACCAACAAGTTGCTCGTACTGATCGCCGTGGTGGCGACTGCCGTGGCGGCATTGCTCTGGCGCTGGTTCATCCGCCTGCATACGCGCATGCAGGTGGCCTTGCTTGAAACCCTGGACAATCACAAGGAGTCGTCCGGGCATTGACCGGCCGTGGGGCTCAGCTTTCCAGCCAGACGTCCCGCGCCCAGTGCCAGACTGATTCCCAGGTTTCTTCGGCGATCAGTTCTTCTTCGGCCTGCCACAGCACCACAGTGCCGTCTTCTTCGACGCAATAATAATCGTCGCCGTCCTGGCAGATCGGGATCAGGCTGCGGTCGACACCGGCATCCCAGGCATTGGCGGCCACATCCGGCAGGTAGGTGTGGGATTGTGGATCGGTGACGGTCACCGGTTCCAGGCTGCCATAGACGACATCGCTGACGGTCAGCAAAAACTCCCTGAAGACGAATGGGATATCGATGAACAGCTGCTCTTCGATCTCTACCAGCAAGTCTTCGTCGGGCAACTCCAGCGGGACCGGTACGGGCTCGTTGGCTTCACGCAATTGTTCGATGATTTCTTCCACGTCCGGGGATCCTCTTTCTCGATGGCGCGGTTTTATATGGAGCGGTTTATACAGTAGCTCGCTATAGATGCAACCGCGAAATAGAAAACCCCGGCCTGAGCCGGGGTTCTTTTATTTCAACATGCAAAACGGGCAAAGGTTCAACCGTTCTGGCGAATACCGGCCACCAGCCAAGGCTGGTCATCGCCCTGGGCACGTTCCATGTTCCAGCTTTCGCTGAACGCTTCGCCCTTGTCGAAGCGAGAATCCTTCGACACACCGCTGAAGGTCAGGGTGGCGATGGTCTTGTCGGCGCGATCGTCGACGCCGTCCAGCTGCACGTGCAGGTTATCGATGTAGGTGGACTGGAAGCCATCACCCAGTTCGGCCCGCTCGCGCTTGAGGAACTCCAGCAGTTGCGGGGTCACGAATTCGGCGATCTTGTCCATTTCGTTCGCGTCCCAATGCTGCTGCAGGGACATGAAGTGGCTGCGCGCGGCTTCGATGAAGCGTTGTTCGTTGAACCAGGCCGGCGCATTGATGACCGGACGGGCGGCCACAGGCGCTGCCGAACCACCGAAGATCGAACCGCTGGCAGGCTGCTGGTTGAACACTTCACGCTGCATCGGCGCGTGGCCGGCTGGAGCGAATTGCTCCTGCTGCTTGCGACGACGGGCGGCAATGAAGCGGAAGACCAGGAAGGCGATGACCGCCATGATCAGGATGTCGAAGATCTGCATGCCCTGGAAGCCGTCGCCCATGAACATGGAGGCGAGCAGGCCACCGGCGGCGATGCCGGCCAGGGGGCCGAGCCAGCGCGAAGCACCGCTGGCCTTGGTGGCAGCGCCCGCGGCACCGGCAGCGCCTGCGGTGGCAGCGGTAGAACCGGCGGCAGAGGACGGTGCCATCTGGCTGGTTTGGTGAGTCGGGGCAGCGCCCGAGCTTTTACCACCGCCAAAGCGCTTGGCGGCATTGGCGTCGATGGCCATCGTCAGGCCAATGCACAGCGCCATGGCGATGCTAAGAAAACGTTTCATATAAAGGCATTCCCATTTGTGGATAGCACGCGCGCCATGTTGCACAGCTGAACTGTTGCTGGCTAGCGACAGAGTGTTTCGGGCTTTTGCGTGACAGCTTAGGTTCAGCTTGGGCTGTGCAAGAAGGCTTGTTCGCTTTGGGCTGTAGGAAAAGTAAATAAGTTCGGTCGGAAACTAATGTGGGATAGGGAGAGATACCTGTGGGAGCAAGGCTTGCCCGCGATAGCGATCTGTCTGACGCACCTGTGTCAAATGTGCCACCGCCTCGCGGGCAAGCCTTGCTCCCACAGCAAGGTGCTTCTTACGAAATTTTTAGATCGCTTCCAGCTTGGCATACCCCAGCATCAGCCACTTGCTGCCTTCGCTGAAGTTCACCTGCACCCGCGCCTGGGCGCCAGCGCCCTCGAAGTTGAGGATCACGCCGTCGCCGAATACCGAATGCCGTACGGTCTGGCCGAGGCTGAAGCCGGTTTCCGGGATGTCGCTGCCGCCGAACAGGCTGCTGGTGCTTTGCTGCTGGCCGCCACCGAACGGACGGCTGACACTGTTGGACAGCCGCACTTCCTGGATCAGGCCTTTCGGTACTTCGCGTACGAAGCGCGACACCTTGTTGTAGGTCTCGCTGCCATACAAACGTCGGGTTTCGGCGTAGGTCAGCACCAGATTCTGCATGGCACGGGTGATACCAACGTAGGCCAGGCGCCGTTCCTCTTCCAGGCGTCCCGGTTCTTCCAGGCTCATCTTGTGGGGGAACAGGCCTTCTTCCATGCCCACGAGGAACACGTAGGGGAATTCCAGGCCCTTGGCGCTGTGCAGGGTCATCAGCTGGATGCTGTCTTCGTGTTCGTCGGCCTGGGTGTCACCGGCCTCCAGGGAGGCGTGACCGAGGAAGGCCGACAGCGGCGTCAGGTCTTCGTCTTCTTCGGTACTTTCGAAGTTGCGCGCAGCGCTGACCAGTTCCTCAAGGTTTTCCACCCGAGCCTGGCCTTTCTCGCCTTTTTCCGCTTCGTGGTAGGCGATCAGGCCGGACTGCTCGATGACGGTCTGGGTCATCAAGTGCAGAGGCATTTCCCCGCACTTGGCGGCCAGGTCTTCGATCAGGTCCATGAAGGCCTTCAGGGCGCCAGCGGCGCGACCGGTCATGCCTTTGTTGGCGACCAGTTGGTGCATGGCTTCCCACATGGACACATGGCAGTGGCGCGCGTGATCGCGAATCGCTTCGACGGTTTTCTCACCGATGCCCCGCGTTGGCACGTTGATCACCCGTTCCAGGGCGGCGTCGTTGCCGCGTCCTTCGATCAGGCGCAGGTAGGCCATGGCATTCTTGATTTCAGCACGCTCGAAGAAGCGCTGGCCGCCGTAGATGCGGTAGGGGATTCGCTCGCGCAGCAAGGCCTCTTCCAGCACCCGCGACTGGGCGTTGGAACGGTACAGGATGGCGATATCGCTGCGGGCCAGGCCGGTTTTCAGCGCGCTTTCGATGGTTTCCACCACGTAGCGGGCTTCATCGTGTTCGTTGAAGGCGGCGTAGAGATTGATCGCTTCGCCTTCGCCGCCGTCGGTCCACAATTCCTTGCCCAGGCGTCCGGTATTGTTGGCGATCAGGGCGTTGGCCGCCTTGAGGATGCCGGCGGTGGAGCGGTAGTTCTGTTCCAGGCGGATGACTTCGGCGTCGGGAAAATCCGCCGAATACTGGTGAATGTTCTCGATCTTGGCGCCGCGCCAGCCGTAGATTGACTGGTCATCGTCACCCACCACCATCAGGCTGTCACCGCCCTTGGCGAGCAGGCGCAACCAGGCGTATTGCACGGCGTTGGTGTCCTGGAATTCGTCCACCAGTACATGCCGGAAGCGCTTCTGGTAATGGGCCAGCAGGCCTGGGTGGTCGCGCCACAGGTCCAGCGCCCGCAGCAGCAGCTCGGAGAAGTCGATGACCCCGGCGCGCTGGCACGCCGCCTCGTAGGCTTCGTAGATGCTGCGCATGGTCGCCAGGAACAGGTCGCCGCTGGCCTGGATGTGCTGCGGGCGCAGGCCTTCGTCTTTCTGGCCGTTGATGAACCATTGGGCCTGGCGGGCCGGCCAGCGCTGCTCGTCCAGGCCCAGCTCGCGGATCACCCGCTTGACCAGGCGTTGCTGGTCGTCGCTGTCCAGGATCTGGAAGGTCTGGCTCAGCCCGGCCTCCTGCCAATGCGCCCGCAACAAGCGGTGCGCCAGGCCGTGGAAGGTGCCGACCCACATGCCGGCAGGGTTGATGCCCATCAGTTGTTCGATGCGATGGCGCATCTCGGCCGCGGCCTTGTTGGTGAACGTCACCGACAGGATCGAATGGGGCGAGGCGTTCTCGACCTGGATCAACCAGGCGATACGGTGCACCAGCACTCGGGTTTTACCGGAGCCGGCACCGGCCAGGACCAACTGACGACCCACGGAGGCTGCTACGGCCTGACGTTGGGCATCGTTGAGGGAGTTCAGCAGAAGGGAGAGATCATCGCGCATCGGGGCATTCTAGGGTGCGGCGTCACCCCGGGCAAACCGAGCTTTGCATCAGCCGATAAAAGACCGCTTGATGATGACCGGCGGGTCACAGGCTACAGGCGTTGGCGGGACTCGCTCGAAAGGGTCGCCACCCAATGAAACAGCGACTTTTTTCCGTGTTTTTATGAGCTGGGGCAGTGTGGGATGCCCCGTGGCTTGTGTATGCTCGGTGTTTGTTTCGGGTTCTCCACGCTCCACTGAATAAGAACAAAAACAGTGCCAATGACCCTCAATTCCGATCCGGCGGGCCCCTGTGTGGAGCCGCGGGTCATCTGCAAGCAGTACGCCATGGAGATGGCGGTCGAGCGCACACGTCTGCTGTATCAAGGCTCGCTGCTGCCTACGTTGTTCATGTTGCTCAATGGTCTGGTCTGCGCCGCCCTGTTATGGGAGCCGCGGCGCTATTTCCTGGTCAGCGTCTGGCTCGTCTGGTTGTTGTCGCTGGTGGCCTTGCGGGTGATCCAGGTGGCGGCCTTCGATTCGGCGATGCCGAGCCGCCAGGCACACCCGATCTGGTTGCGTATGTTTTTGCTCGGCTCGGCGATGACCGGCCTGACGCTGGCTGGGGCCGGTATCGCGCTGGTCCCGGCTGACAGTTTCCAGCAACAGGCCTGGGTATTCGGCCTGATTGGCGCGGCGGCCCTGTCGGCCAGCGTGGCCTACGCGGTGAGCCTTCCCGCATTCCTGTCCTTTACCTTGCCGTGCCTGTTACCGGCCATCGGCTACCTCTTCTGGGGCGGCGACGAGCAGCAACGCGGGTGGGGCTGGCTTGGGCTGATCGTGCTGGTCTCGCTGAGCGTGGTCGCCTGGCAAGTCAACCGCTTGATCCAAAGCGGCCTGTTGCGACGCTTCCAGAACCAGGCGCTGATCGAGCATCTGCAGCAAGCTCAAACCCGCGGCGCCCAGCTCAACGACGCGCTGGCCCGGGAGGTCGAACAACGCCGTTCTGCGGAGGAAAAACTGCGGGCGGCCCAGGTTGGCCTGGAAGCGCGGGTAGCGCAGCGCAGTCTTGAACTGGAGGTCGCCAGCCAGGCGTTGAGCAAGAGTGAGGCGCGTCTGGCCCTGGCGCTCAAAGCCAGTGAGCTGGGGTTGTGGGACTGGAATCTACAGACTGACGAAGTCCATCACACTCAGCTCAAGGAACTCTTCGGCCTGGAACCCGAATACATCACGGCGATGCTCACTCATCTCACCCCGCGTCTGCATCCGCAGGACCTGCCGGCGCTCAAGCGGGCCTTGGTCGAACACCTCAAGGGCCGCAGCGAGGATTACCAGATCGAATACCGTGTGCGCCACGGCGATGGCCACTGGGTCTGGATCGAAGACCGCGGCCGGGCCGTGGAGCGCAGCATGAGCGGACGGGTGCTGCGTATGGTCGGCACCCGGCGAGACATCAGCGCCAGCAAGGAACTCGAGCAGCAACGGCAACTGGCGGCCACGGTGTTCGAAGCCGCCAGCGAAGGTATCGTGATTTTCGACCCCCACTACGTGCTACTCGCTGCCAATCAGGCGTTCACGCGGGTCACCGGTTTCAATATCGATGAGATGCTCGGGCGCAATGTGGTGGACCTACCGTGCAGTCGCGATGCGCGCCGGCATTACCCCATCATTCGCCAAGCGCTCAAGCAACACGGCACCTGGCAGGGTGAGTTGGTGGAGGCGCGGGCCAACGGCGAGTTGTATCCGCAATGGCTGCAACTGAACGTCGTGCGCAATGCTCGGGGAAATGTCAGCCATATCGTGGGCTTCTTCGCCGATCTTTCGGCGCGACGCGAATCCGAAGAGCGGATGCGCTACCTGACCCATTACGACGAATTGACCGGGCTGGCCAATCGCTCGCTGTTTCGCGAGCGCCTGCACGAAGCTCATCAGCGTGTGCGCCAAGGCGGACGGCGCAGCCTGGCGTTGCTGCATATCAACCTGGACCGTTTCAAGTTGCTCAACGACAGCCTCGGCCATGACATCGCCGACCAGTTGTTGCAGAAAATGGCACGACGCCTGATCAATGCGCTGCCCGAGGCGGATACCATCGCCCGGCTATCGGGCGATGAGTTTGCGGTGTTGTTCGATGCCTATGGCAACCTTTCGAGCCTGGCGCGGGTGGCGACTCGGCTGGCCGCCAAGCTGCGTGTGCCACTGACCATAGAAGGCCATGAACTGGTGCTCAGTGCCTCGATCGGCATCAGCCTGTTGCCCGACAACACGCGGGAAGTTGCCATGCTGGTCAGCCAGGCGAACATGGCTATGCAACATGCCAAGCATTTGGGGGGCAACAATTTCCAGTTCTACACCGACAGCCTCCAGGCCAGCACGCTGGAGCGCCTGCAACTGGAGAATCAGTTGCGCAAGGCCTTGGAAGAGCAACAACTGAAGGTTTTTTATCAGCCAAAACTGTGCCTGGCGACCGGTCGCCTGAACGCTGCCGAGGCGTTGGTGCGTTGGGATCATCCGGCCATGGGTCGTGTTCCACCTGGGGATTTCATTGGCCTGGCCGAAGAGACCGGGTTGATTGGGCCGATTGGTGAATTCGTATTGCGCCAGGCTTGTTGGCAGGCATGCGAATGGCAGCGCCAGGGGCTCGCGCCGATCAGGGTGTCCGTCAATCTGTCGGTGCATCAATTGCGCCAGGGCAAGCTGGTCAGCCTGGTGCGGCAGGTGTTGGAGGAAACCGGCCTGGCGCCCCAGTATCTGGAGCTGGAGTTGACCGAGAGCCAGTTGCTCGACAGCGTCGAACACATCATCGCCACGTTCCAGCAATTGCGTGACCTTGGAGTCAAGCTGGCGATCGACGATTTCGGCACCGGCTACTCATCCCTGAGTTACCTCAAACGCATCCCGGTGGATTACGTGAAGATCGACCAGGCGTTCATTCGCGGGTTGGGTGAGGGCAGCGTGGATGCGGCAATTACCCGGGCAATCATTGCAATGGCCCATGGGTTGTCGCTCAAGGTCGTGGCCGAAGGCGTTGAGCGGCAGGAGCAGCTCGAATTCCTCAGGAATGAACGTTGCGATGAGGTTCAAGGGTATCTGATCAGCCGGCCGGTGGAGGCTGAGGGGCTGGCGGGGTTGTTGCGGGCGCAACACCTGGTTGAATGAGCCTGGGCCACGACGATAACTTCCCCTCAGGCAACGAATTCGTCTCACGGGAAGTCATGGGAGCAAGTTATTGGGTGATTGGCTAATGACCAATAGACGATTTCCCCCGGGTTGGAAGCTCAGGACTGGCCTGGATATCAGCGGATCGGCAGCGTTGAAGGTTTGCGCTACGGCACAAGCTGCTACATCGGCGGATCCTCGGCCAAAACAAAGGGGCAGCGAGGCAATCCAGTTACGTTTTGGACGGGCAAAAAGCCAATTCTTGTAGTATAACTACAAGCTTGCTACATCCCGGCATCTGCCCATAACAAGAGTCCAGCCCCTTGAACCTGTTGCAACACATCGCCCAGTCACGCCACTTGCTACGCAAGTCGGAGCTGAAAGTCGCCGATCACGTACTGCTTGATCCTGCGGCCGTGATGCATAGCTCCATGGCCGATCTTGCCCACAGCGTCGGCATCAGCGAACCGACCATCGTGCGTTTCTGCCGGGCCATCGGTTGCTCGGGTTTCCAGGACCTGAAACTCAAACTGGCGCAAAGCCTGGCCGCCGGCGCGAGCTTCGGTCAGTTTGCGATCCATGAAGACGATTCCGTTGCTGACTACAGCCTGAAAATCTTCGACACGACCCTGCATACGCTGATGGAGGTTCGCGAGAAGCTCGACCCGGTGGCGTTGCAAAAAGCCGTCACGGCCATGTCCCAGGCCCAGCGTGTCGAGTTTTATGGCTTCGGCGCCTCGGGCGCGGTGGCAGCCGATGCCCAGCACAAGTTCTTCCGGTTGCTGCTGACGGCAGCGGCCTATTCCGACCCGCACATGCAGGCCATGTCAGCGGTGACCTTGAAACCTACCGATGTGGCGATCTGCATTTCCCAGTCGGGGCGTTCCAAGGACTTGCTGATCACCGCGAACCTGGTGCGCGAAAGCGGTGCCTCGCTGATTACCTTGTGCCCGAGCCAGACGCCATTGGCGGAACTGTCCACGGTGAACCTGGCCATCGACGTGCATGAAGACACCGAGATCTACACGCCGCTGACCTCGCGCATCGCCCACCTGGTGGTGATCGACGTGCTGGCAATGGGGGTCGCCATGGCCCGTGGTCCAAGCCTGGTCAACCACCTCAAGAGCGTGAAGCGCAGCCTTCGCAGCTTGCGGCTGTCGCCCAAGTCGGTGAAGGCGCTGGACGACTGAGTCCCAATCCCAGAGGTCGAGGGGGGCTTTTGTGCAAGGGAGCTTGCTCCCTCACCACAGGTGGCGTCTGCCCAAATTCATCGTCTTGTAATCTTCGCGCCGCCAAACCGTCATCCCGCTCCGTCATCGTAAAGCTCCCGTATACGTCTTGGGAGTCTCGACATGACCCAGTCCTACGAAGAACGCAGCGCCGTCAAAACCCGTCGTCAGCAGGAAGACCAGCGCCGCATGGCGTTTCGTCGTGCCATCGAAGACCGCTATGAACAGCGCCAGCTCCTGGCCGAAATCAGCGAATTTCCTGACGCGGCAGAGTTCAGTTACTGGCAGGCAGCGCCGGCGGCTTCCCGTCGAAACGCTCAACCAGGCCAATGATCTGAGCGCGCTCACCGCGAACGAATGCCAGGAAGGCATGAGCCACCGGTGACAGGCGTTTGGCCCGGGCCTGAACCAGGCACCAGCTGCGGTACAGCGGTAACTCCTCCACCGGCAGCTCGATGAGTGCGCCGGACGACAATTCCCGGCTCACGGCGTGGCGCGTCAACAGTGCCACGCCCAGCCCGGCCACCACGCACTCGCGCTGGGCCTCCGCCGACGCCACCTCCAGTGTCTGGGTGAAATGCACCCGTTTCTCCTTGAAGTACTCCTCGCAGGCCAGTCGCGTGCCGGACCCCGGTTCGCGCAACAGTAGCGTATAGGGCTCCAGGTCCTGCAAGCGCAGCGGGCCCATGTGGCACAACGGATGATCGGGCGGCGCCACGGCGACGATTGGATTGTTGAGAAATGGCAGGAATTCCAGGCCCATGTCCTGGGGAACCATGGACATGATCACCAAGTCGTCACGGTTGTCCGAGAGCCGGCGGATGACCTGGCCGCGATTGACCACCGTGAGGTTCAGGTTGACCTCCGGATGCTGGCGCTTGAACGCGGCGAACAGGTGCGGGACGAAGTACTTGGCGCTGGACTCCACCGCCAGCTTCAATTGGCCTTGCAGCGAACCCTGCATGTCCGAGAGCTGCATATCGAGGTTTTCCAGGCGTCCGAAGATGTCCCGGCTGGCACGTTGCAGGGCTTCGGCGGCTTCGGTCATGTAGAGTTTTTTGCCGACATACTCAAATAACGGTTGGCCAATCAGCTCTTCCAGGGAACGAATCTGTAGGCTAACGGCCGGTTGTGTGAGAGACATTTCATCAGCTGCACGGCTGTAGGACCTCAGGTCGCACACCTCGTTGAAAATCTGCAATTGACGCAATGTCATACGCATCAATGACTTACGCATTTTCTAAGCACCCTGGGCCGAGACGAATAGCTCAACTATAAGTCTTTGCTTATGCACGACCCAATAAATATTCATTTTTGTTAATCAACAGCCAGGACTAGTGTGGGGCTGCGACCAATTGTTACATCTGGTCACGCGTCGGCCTGGATCCCAGGCCGTGGTATCACCGGCTCAAGGGAACCTCCAATTGATAACAAAGATCCTGATCGCCAACCGTGGTGAGATTGCCGTCCGCATCGTGCGCGCTTGCGCCGAAATGGGCATTCGCTCGGTCGCGGTCTACTCCGACGCGGATCGCCATGCGTTGCATGTCAAACGTGCGGACGAGGCCCACAGCATTGGCGCCGATCCGCTGGCCGGCTATCTGAACCCGCGCAAACTGGTGAACCTGGCGGTGGAAACCGGCTGTGATGCCTTGCACCCCGGCTACGGTTTTCTCTCGGAAAACGCCGAACTGGCAGACATCTGCGCTGAACGCGGAATCAAATTCATTGGCCCTTCGGCAGAAGTCATTCGCCGCATGGGCGACAAGACCGAAGCGCGCCGCAGCATGATCAAGGCCGGTGTGCCGGTCACGCCGGGTACCGAAGGCAACGTATCGGGCATTGAAGAAGCGCTGACCGAAGGTGATCGGATCGGTTACCCGGTGATGCTCAAGGCCACGTCCGGTGGCGGCGGTCGTGGTATCCGTCGCTGCAACAGCCGCGAAGAACTCGAACAGGCCTTCCCGCGGGTCATTTCCGAAGCCACCAAGGCATTCGGTTCGGCGGAAGTGTTCCTGGAAAAATGCATCGTCAATCCCAAGCACATCGAAGCGCAGATCCTGGGCGACAGTTTCGGCAACGTGGTGCACCTGTTCGAACGTGACTGCTCGATCCAGCGCCGCAACCAGAAGTTGATCGAAATTGCCCCGAGCCCGCAGCTGACCCCCGAGCAGCGTGCCTACATCGGTGATCTGTCGGTGCGTGCCGCCAAGGCCGTGGGCTACGAAAATGCCGGCACCGTGGAGTTCCTGCTCGCCGAAGGCGAGGTGTACTTCATGGAGATGAACACCCGGGTGCAGGTGGAACACACCATCACCGAAGAAATCACCGGTATCGACATCGTTCGCGAACAGATCCGCATCGCCTCCGGGCTGCCGCTGTCGGTCAAGCAGGAAGACATCCAGCACCGTGGTTTTGCGTTGCAGTTCCGCATCAACGCCGAGGACCCGAAAAACAACTTCCTGCCCAGCTTCGGCAAGATCACCCGCTATTACGCCCCTGGCGGCCCGGGTGTGCGCACCGACACGGCGATCTACACCGGCTACACCATTCCGCCGTTCTACGATTCGATGTGCCTGAAACTGGTGGTCTGGGCGTTGACCTGGGAAGAAGCAATGGACCGTGGCCTGCGGGCCCTGGATGACATGCGCCTGCAGGGGGTCAAGACCACCGCCGCGTATTACCAGGAGATTCTGCGCAATCCGGAATTCCGCAGCGGCCAGTTCAATACCAGCTTCGTTGAAAGCCACCCTGAACTGACCAACTACTCGATCAAGCGCAAACCCGAAGAGCTGGCCCTGGCCATCGCCGCCGCCATTGCCGCCCACGCAGGCCTGTAAGGAAGTATGACCATGTCCAAGAAGATCTTTGTTACCGACACAATCCTGCGCGACGCCCACCAATCGCTGCTCGCCACCCGCATGCGCACCGAAGACATGCTGCCGATCTGCGACAAGCTCGACAAAGTCGGCTATTGGTCGCTGGAAGTGTGGGGCGGCGCGACATTCGACGCCTGCGTGCGCTTCCTGAAAGAAGACCCGTGGGAACGCCTGCGCCAACTGCGCGCTGCGCTGCCCAACACCCGTCTGCAAATGCTCCTGCGCGGCCAGAACCTGCTGGGCTACCGCCATTACAGCGATGATGTGGTCAAGGCGTTCGTGGCCAAGGCTGCGGTCAACGGCATCGACGTGTTCCGTATTTTCGATGCAATGAACGACGTGCGTAACCTGAAAGTCGCCATCGAAGCGGTGAAGGCCGCCGGCAAGCACGCCCAGGGCACCATCGCCTACACCACCAGCCCGGTGCACACCATCGACGCGTTCGTGGCCCAGGCCAAGCAAATGGAAGCCATGGGTTGCGACTCTGTGGCGATCAAGGACATGGCCGGCCTGCTGACCCCATACGCCACTGGCGAGCTGGTGAAAGCGCTGAAAGCCGAGCAATCGTTGCCGGTGTTCATCCACTCCCACGACACCGCCGGCCTGGCTGCGATGTGCCAACTCAAGGCCATCGAAAACGGTGCCGATCACATCGACACCGCGATCTCCAGCTTCGCCTGGGGCACCAGCCATCCGGGCACCGAGTCGATGGTCGCGGCCCTCAAGGGCAGTGAGTTCGACACCGGCCTGAGCCTGGAACTGCTCCAGGAAATCGGCCTGTACTTCTACGCCGTGCGCAAGAAATACCACCAGTTCGAAAGCGAGTTCACCGCCGTGGACACCCGCGTCCAGGTCAACCAGGTGCCGGGCGGGATGATCTCCAACCTCGCCAACCAGTTGAAAGAGCAGGGCGCACTGAACCGCATGAACGAAGTGTTGGCGGAGATCCCGCGCGTGCGCGAAGACCTCGGCTTCCCGCCGCTGGTGACCCCGACTTCGCAGATCGTCGGTACCCAGGCGTTCTTCAACGTGTTGGCCGGTGAGCGCTACAAGACCATCACCAACGAAGTGAAGCTCTATCTGCAGGGCGGTTACGGCAAGGCGCCAGGTTCGGTGAACGAGAAGCTGCGTCGCCAGGCCATCGGCAGCGAAGAGGTGATCGACGTGCGTCCGGCCGATTTGCTCAAGCCGGAAATGACCAAGCTGCGCGGTGAAATCGGTGCGCTGGCCAAGTCCGAAGAGGACGTACTGACCTACGCCATGTTCCCGGACATCGGTCGCAAATTCCTCGAAGAACGCGAAGCCGGCACCCTGACCCCGGAAGTGCTGCTGCCAATCCCTGAGGCGGGCAGCGTGAGCTCGGCGGGCGGCGAAGGCGTGCCGACCGAGTTCGTCATCGACGTCCACGGCGAAACCTATCGCGTCGATATCACCGGTGTGGGCGTCAAGGCCGAAGGCAAGCGTCACTTCTACCTGTCCATCGATGGCATGCCGGAAGAGGTCGTGTTCGAACCGCTCAATGAATTTGTCGGCGGTGGCAGCAGCAAGCGCAAGCAAGCCACTGCACCAGGCCATGTCAGCACCACCATGCCGGGCAACATCGTTGATGTGCTGGTCAAGGAAGGCGACGTAGTGAAGGCCGGTCAAGCAGTGCTGATTACCGAAGCCATGAAAATGGAAACCGAAGTGCAGGCGGCCATCGCCGGCAAGGTCACCGCGATTCATGTAGCCAAGGGCGACCGGGTCAACCCGGGCGAGATCCTGATCGAGATCGAAGGCTGAATAAACAGCCTCGATACAACGTTTTAACCTCGGGGGGGCATGTGCTCCCCTTTTTTTGCCCGTCAGAACATCATTCGCCACTGGCCCATCAGTGCACCGTTGCGGTTGTCCTGCCCCGTTTCACCGCGATAGTTCAGCCCTAGCGTGTGCCGTGGTGAAACGGCCAGGTCCAGCCCGGCTTCCAGGAGCAGGCTGTCACGGTCCAACTCGATACCTTCGACGGTATAGGTCGTGCCGGCGCTGACCAGGCGTTGATGGGCGCGGCCCCTGACCTCGCCGTAGAGGTGTTTCCAGCCCAGATTCAAGCGGGGTGTCAGGCGCATGCCTTGGTCAAGCGGGAAGGGGCGGGCGAGGCGCAGGCCCAGGTCACTGTGGTAATGATCCTGAGTGCGAGCATCGAACTGCAACGCGGCATCTCCTCCTTTCTCGGTGTACCGATCACGCTGATAGCGTTGATAGCCCAGTTGGACATAGGGCTCGATAGCGAAATGACCGGCGTCCAGGTTGTAGCCGATTTGCCCAAAGACCTGTTGCGTGTTGGCATCGTAACGACCCTTGAGGCGATCGCTGAAACCGTTGTACGCCACGTGGCGCTTGGTGCTGCCGTCATGACGGCCATAAACGGCGCCCAGGCGCAGCGCCAGCGGCCCGTCCTGGCGCAAGGCATAGGCACCTACCAGCCAGCTGTCGAGCTGGCCGTCGAATTGACGGCTGTCCAACCGGGTTTGCGTTTTGCTGCCGAGTATTCCCAAGCGCCAAGCAGGGCTGACAGCCCAGTCGGTGCCTAGCAACAAACCCTTGGTTGAATGTTTCAGGGAATAACTTCCCAATTGCCTACCGATGCTGCCGCTGTTACCGATGGCCTGGACCCAGACTTGGCCGTCGCCCCGTGCGCCCCCGGGCTTTGTCGAGTCCATGGCCGAGAGTATTCCAGTGCTGATCGGCGCGACGCTGCTTAGGGTGGCGTTGCCCAGGTCGGCGGTGTTGTAGCCGCTCAATTGGTCGAGGGCGTTGGCGGCGGTGATCAGGTTGCTGCCGAGTAGGGCGTTGATGGCGGCGTTGGGTTTGGGAGTAGGTTTGGCCGGTTGCGGTTTTTCAATGCTGTCTGCAACTGCGCGAGCAGGATCAGAAGTTGCTGCCGTCTTGAGCGGAACATCGTTGCGCGCGTAGGTTAGGCTGACCTGCGTCTCGGTGGGGTGCAATGTCGCCGTCATGAATTCCAGCTCGCTGACTACCGACCCGAACTCCCCGACGATCTGCCCTGCTTTGATGACGGTATGCTCTTTTGCCTCAATGTACTCGCCGGATACACCGACGATCCTTAGCGTTGCGTTGTTCAAGGTTGCGGTATTTTCAACGTTGATCGTTGAGCTATGGCCATCAGCATCGACGCCGTAGGTCACTACGGCGGTTGGGGAAAACGATAAGTCGTTGGCAAAGGGTGCACCTATTTCAGGACCTACCTCCAATTGCCCCTCGACGTTCAGGAAGCCCACTGTCCCGGTACCGCTGAATGTTGCGCCTTCTCGCACATCCACACGACCGGTCACTGTTCCAGCGTTCGTCATGCGAGCACCTGGCTCGACAATCGCGTTATTTGCAACATCTCCCTTGTTGTCAAACTCACCGAGAACTCCGATCTGTCCGTCGATAAGGCCGGTGTTGATCAATTTGGTTTCTGGCTCGATCACTCCCCAGCCAGTGAAGCTCCCGGTGTGCTCCCATTCGCCTTTCGTGACGTGCAAGGCCAGGAAATTACGGGTTTTAGCCAATTTAGAGTGCGCGGCGTCGTCCAATCGCAACACGTTGGCTCCGCCACCGCCATCAACCATTCCGCCGAACGCACCATTTGCGCTGATGTTGACCAAGTCGTTGGCCTTGGTCAGTTTCATGCCGGTTTTTCGAGGTTTGTCGACATTGTGATGTTTGGTATCTGGAGCTTCTGCGAGCGCCTTGAGACGCTCCTGCAGCTCGGCAGTCGTGGGGATATCGGCAGGTTGTTGAGCCATCGAAACATCCACGCAGCCAAGGGCCAAGGCGATTGCCAGAGCAAGATGTTGGGGCAGGTATAAGTGTTGGGTCGGCATTGAGTGCGGCCTCTCATGAAGGAGGTCGAACTTTAAAAATTTCACCCTGGGCGGCGATGCCAGCTATCTCCTCGCCATTGGAAAGATTCGGCGGATGAAATTTGTAGGCTGCTCGTGCTGCGATCAGTGTGTTGTCTCGTTGGCACTCATGGTTCGAAGCTTTGCCCTACAACCCTTTCAGAAATGGTAAGCGCCGTTTGTGGGAGGCGGATTGGCTGGTGTGTATATCCGTTACCGCAGCAATGGATATACGCACTGTCCTCAAAGGCACCTCGGAACAGCTCAGCGATTATTCAGATAAGCCTTCCCATAATGCCGCTCCATCCGCGCCTGAATCAGCTCCAACGCAATGGACATCAACCAGTAAATAATCGCCGCCGTAGTCAGCATCTCGATATAGCGATAACTGGAACGACCATAAGACTGCGCCAAAAACATCACCTCCCAAACCCCCATCACCGAGATCAGCGAAGAATCCTTGAGCATGGAGATGAATTGGTTGGTGGTCGGCGGGATGATGGTGCGCATCGCCTGGGGCAGGGTGACGCGCCAGAAGATCACGGTTTCGCTCAGGCCCAGGGCGAGGGAAGCTTCACGTTGGCCATTGGGGACGCCGAGGATACCGGCGCGGAAGATTTCGCTCAGGTAGGCGCCGTAGTTCAGCGACAGGGCGATGATCCCGGCGGCGATGGCGCCCGGGACTACGCCCAGCTGGGGCAGGCCCAGGTAGATCAGCAGGATTTGGATCAGCAGCGGCGTGCCGCGAAAGAACGACGCATAGAAACTGGCGATACCGAACGCCACCGCACTGCTGGACAGCCGCGCCAGGGCGGTGATGAAGCCCAGCAATGACGAAGCGACGATCGAGCACAGGCACAGGAACAACGTCAGCACCGCGCCTTGCAAAAAGCCATTGGGCGCCAGATGCATGCCCAGCAGGTTCGGCAGTTTGTCGAGGATGATGGAGAACTTCAGGTCGAAGCTCAGGAAGAAACTCGCGAACAGCACCAGCATGGCCGCCCAGGTCAGGTACAGCCGGGTGCGAAAACCGAAGATTTTCTGCAAGCGTGACTCAGCCACCGGTGGCGGTGGCTGAGGGGGTGGAAAAGAAGTCATTGGGTAATGTCGGCGCCGATCCATTTTTGCGAGAGTTTGCTCAAGGTGCCGTCCTGTTTCAACTGGGCAAAGACTTCACGCACCTTGTTGTCCCACTGGGCGTCGCCCTTTTCGATGGCCACCGAGTTCGGCTCGGAGTAGAGCACCTCGCCGGCCAGCTTGAAGCGCTTGTCTTCGGTCAGGCGCGGCTGTGCGGTCACCAGGTTGGTCAGCACCGCGTCCAGTCGCACCCCGGCGCCCAGGCCCAGATCCTGGAAAGCCACGTTGTCGGTGTCGTACGGGGCAATCTGCACGTCCTCGAACGGATAGCTCAGTTGAGTATCCTCGGCGCCTTCGATCACCAGGTTCTTGTTCAGGTAGCTCTCGTAGCTGGAAGCGCTGGTCAGGCCGACCTTCTTGCCGCTCAGGTCTTTGGCGCCGTGGATACGGTCGTCCTTGGCGTTGACCACGATCACCGCTGGCGAAGCGTAGTACTGCACCGGGAAATCGAACACTTCGGCGCGTGCCTTGCTCGGCGTCATGGAGCAGATGCAGATGTCATAGCGCCCGCTCCAGTGACCGGCCGCGATCACGTCCCAGGAAGGGGTTTCCAGGCGCAGCTTCACGCCCAGTTTCTGCGCCACCGCCTTGGCGACGTCCACGTCAAAACCGTCGAGCTGGTTCTGATCGTTAAGGAACGAGAAGGGCGGATAGCTTTCCATCAGCACGCCGACCAGTTCTTTTTTCTGTTCGACGCGATCCAGCGTGGCGCCGGCGAACGCTTGCGAAGAGGCAGCCAGCAGAGTCAGGCCCAGGGCCAGCAGTGGTTGTAATTTCATGTGAGGGCCCTGATAGAAAAATAAGTTGTAGTTCACCGAATGGTGCGTATTAAATAGTTATAAGAACAACTCCGGTAGTGAGTATTTTTCATAAGCTTATGAGTGAATCGCATATGGGCTCAGCAACGACAGTCATTCTCGATGGCGGCATGGGCCGCGAACTGCAACGCCGGGGCGCGCCGTTCCGACAGCCCGAGTGGTCGGCGCTGGCCTTGAGCGAAGCGCCCCAGGCGGTAGAAGCCGTGCACGCGGCCTACATTGCCAGCGGCGCCAACGTGATCACCAGCAACAGCTATGCGGTGGTGCCGTTTCATATTGGCGAGGCGCGTTTCGCCGAAGAAGGCCAGGCCCTGGCCGCGCTCGCGGGCGAGTTGGCGCAGCGGGCAGTGCGCGCTTCGGGTAAAGCGGTGCAAGTGGCCGGGTCGCTGCCGCCCTTGTTCGGCTCCTATCGGCCGGATCTGTTCGACGCTTCCCGCGCCAGTGAATTGCTCGCGCCCCTGGTGAACGGCCTGGCGCCCCATGTCGACTTGTGGCTGGCCGAGACCCAAAGCTCCACGGTCGAAGCGCGGGCGATTCACGCCGGGTTGCCGAAGGACGGCAAGCCGTTCTGGCTGTCGTTCACCCTCAAAGACGAAGACACTGATGAAGTGCCACGCCTGCGTTCCGGCGAACCGGTGGCGGACGCCGCTGCGGTGGCGGCTGAGCTGGGCGTCGAGGTGCTGTTGTTCAACTGCAGCCAGCCAGAAGTGATCGGCGCGGCCATCGATGCCGCGCGGGACACCTTCGCGCGCCTGGGTGTGAAGATCCACATCGGTGCCTACGCCAACGCCTTCCCGCCGCAACCGAAGGAAGCGACGGCCAACGATGGGCTCGATCCGCTGCGCGAAGACCTTGATCCGCCAGGCTATCTCCAGTGGGCGGCGGACTGGCAAAAACGCGGGGCCAGCCACCTGGGCGGCTGCTGCGGGATCGGGCCGGAGCATATTGCGGTGTTGGCGCAAAAGCTGGTCTAAGGGGTTGGCGGTCGGAGGGTAATAAATACATTGGCTGTTCGACCGCCATCGCGAGCAAGCTCGCTCCCACAATAATGCAGAACCTGTGGGAGCGAGCTTGCTCGCGATGGCTAACGCTCAGCCGCCGCATCCTTTCAAGCGTGCAATCCCGCCGCCGCAAACATCGGCTTACGCTTTTCTCCACAGCCCGTCCCCACACCTATACATATGTACGTCATTCCCGCTGAAACGGCGCGATAGGGTCCCAGCCCTACTCATCACCGGGACACCTGAATGACTGTCTTCCCTGAAAATGCACCTGGCGTGACGCCGCATGCTGCCGGCGTACTGCTCAGACCCATCAGCCTGTTACCCCACGGTATTCGATTTCAACCCCATGAATTCGCCGATCAATGGCTAAATCAATGGGGCCTTATTGGCGATACGCGGGTACAGGCCACTTATCAAGAGGTCGAGACAGTCGATTCGGCCGCTCAAAGAAAAACCTCATGGGTGCCTCTGCGTGACGCTGTGACACGAGGTTTTTTGATTGCCCATCAAAGCAGGGCGACCGCTGAGCCTTCTGCGCGCGAGGGTTGGGTTTATCCCCACCGAAGTCATATGTCCCTGGGCTTCCCCTCACTGCGGGTCAACGGTAAAGGCCTTTCAGCAGACGTTTTGCAGCAATTGCACGCCGGCATTGCGCCCGGCTACCAGGGCATTGGGCAGCCCGTCATTACTGAGGTGGACGCCCAAGGCAATCTGCTCAGCCCCCGTGAAAAAGAACAGATCAGGCAACTGGGGCACCTGGATGCCAATCAGGTGAAACTGGCGCGTCTGTTCGCCGCTTTGCCAACGTTCGACACCGTGCTCAAGCGTCTGCTGGTCAGCCGCATCAAGGCAAAGATCCCTGAGCGGAAATTCCGCGCCTCACTGCTCCAGGGCATCGACCCGGATCACTGGTATGTGAACCACTTTGATGTGGACTCGCTCGGTGGTCGTTCATTGACCGCCTCACAGTGCTTTACCGACGTGATGTTGGGCTGTTTAGCGACGGATACACCGCCCACTTACTCGCGCGGTGGTGTGGGCTTCTACACCCGTCCGGATTCGGTGGAAGAGGTCGACAGCGTATTCGTCAGCCCGCTGGGCGCGAAAATTCCAGCGATCATGGAGTCCGTGTTCTATATCGCCGACCCCGTAACCAATGACAGCTTGAAGCAGCAGTTCCGTGACGATCTCAGCGCCTTTCGCCACGACAGAAACGGTGCAGATGCGTTCGATACGTCGACCACTGAAGCGGCACTTGCTCATCTGCTGTGCCGACGATTCCTGCATCTTTTCGACTTGTACAAAGTCGACCGGGATCCGGCCACCCCGTTAACCCAAAGTGCGCGAACCCTGCAGGATGAAGAAGATCGCCTGCTGGACCTCATCACCACTCACCCTTCGATGGCGGACAGAAGCCGTTTGCTGCGTGCGCCCATTCCCCATGTCTATGCCGTCATGCTCGACATGGGCGCCGCGAAGCCACAGAAATGGCCCGCTGCGATGGTGATCAAGCGCACGGATCAGTCTTCGCTGTTCCTGTACTCCCTGGAAGGGGGAATACAGCGCTTTCGCTCTTTCCAGGACCTGGTCAATCACGTCAGCCCGACCTACGCGGGACAGAAGCGTGGGATCCGGGATATTGCTTCTGAACTGTCCGAGTCTGTTTTTGCCGTGGCGGCGGACGACCTGCTGCGGCACCAAGGCGCCGCGCTGGAGGCGGTCCTGAATGCCTCGGGCAACGAGACACTTACTTTGGCGGCTTATGCGCTGAAGGCTGAAGATGCACTGGGGTTGCCCATGTTGTCGCTGGCCGGGCCGCTGGCGGTGCGCCGGGAAACCCTGGTTGAAAACAACCGCGCCGATTTTTATACAACCGCAACACGTGCGGAAAAATCGAACTACCGCAGCCTGGAGACGCAGGTATTGGAAGCCGCCTACACACTGGCGGGTAGCGATATCCCGACGTTGTTGCAGTTCACCCGCCAGAAGATCAAGCAGTACCTGCAACACACGGTGCATCCCGGCGTCGATCCCGACCCGGACAAGACCCTGGTCACGCTCTCCTATGGCAAAGGCGCCAACCCAAGGCAGTCACGTATCGCCAGCCTGACCGAGTTGATGCTCGATAACCTGCGCCCGACTCAATACCCGAACGCGATGAGAGAAGTGCTGGCCGTCTACCTTGCCGATCAAGATGGCCAGCGTATCCGGCATCCGGCCAACGGCTTCCTGATCACGTTGACGGGCGGTGAGCTTGCCAGGATGGCGACGCACATTGATGCCGGCGGCCGTTATGAAACCCTGCTCCGGAAGGAAATGAATAAACCTGACTACAAAGCAGTCTGGCAGGCGGCCTACCTGGCCAATATGAAATTCAAAGGCCATGAGGCCGGGCTCAGGGGCGATGAAGTCTTCAAGACCACCGTGCTCGATAGGGCCTTCCATCCACCGAAGCCCAAGAAGTTGATTGCTCTCTGGCTGCAGGCTGTTCTGCAATCGTCCGTTGCCGAGACACGTGCGCTGGTCCAGGGACGAAGGGTGCAGGTCTATGGGCTTGTGCTGGGTGGAAGTGTCGGGGCTGGTGGGCAGCATGGGACGATGGGCAATGCGAGCAGCATTGATGGCGTGCTGGTTTTTTCCGATCAGGACGGGCCGGACATCAAGGGAACCGTGGGGGTCTATTTTCCGGACAGCCCCGAGGGTGATGACTTCCATGAGTTTTCCAGTCTGGGCGAGGGGGTGGCGGGGCTGTTGCAGCAAGAGCAATGGCAGGGATATTTCCGCTCACGCATTTGCACCCTTGATCCCGAAGAGATAAAGCGCACGTTGGGGCAACAACGTGGCCGACCGTTGATCCGCGGTGCGTTGATCCCTGGCAATCTTCTCGAGACCCTCCACCGCGCGCACGTCAATTTCCATAGCGCTTATGGCGATCACCGCTCCAACAGCAACCGGGATGTTCATCGCCAGACGGCTGCCAGGCTGGTGATGATGTCGATGGAAACGTTCATGGACCTGGCCGGTATCCTCCTGGTTCCTGGTTTGCAACTGCTCAAGAGCGCCATCAAGACCGGCTGGTTGATGGTCAGGACCGGCGCTGTTCCAGCGAACCTGACCACCTTGGTCTTTGTCCACAGAGTGGCCAATTATGGCGGACGAGGGTTGGCGGGTGGCGTGAGTGTTCCAGTACGGGGACAGTCCTCTTTCCTGGCCGTGACGGCGCGCCAGAGCCGGGGCGAAACATTGGCAGGCCTGCCTTTGGAAGACGCGCTTTACCGCCGTTATGCCGTGGCGGATACCTCGTTGCTACAAGGGCTGGTCGCCGATGCCCAGGGCTTTTATCGCCCCGCGCTCAATAACAGCGTCACGCGTCCCGTGTACGTGCGACAACCCGATGGGACGGTGTTCCGGGTGCACGACCATACGAAGTTGACGGCGACCGAGGCCACCCTTGTCGACCCTGCTACCGGGTTGAGTATCCGTTCCAGTGGCGTGATGAGAAGTACCGTGGCGCGGATGCCCAATGGCGAGTGGCGCGCTATAGGGTTTGGTCGGGGTGGTGGGAAGCGTCCGGCACCGGCTGAACCGGGTCCCTCGAAACCCAAGGTGCCTGCTCCGTCGCCGGCGTCAGTTTCCGGTTTGATCCGCACACCAGGCGTCTGGAATACTCAAGTCATGGAGCTGGTCCCGGCCATCATCACGCGCCTTGCGAGCTGGCCGCAAAACCGCAGCTTGCTGATCATCGATGAGATCACGGCAGAGCGTAGTTGGTCTGTGCGCTTTACCCCGGGCGAGGTGGAAAGTGTCTATCCGATGAGCAACCACCCAGGACAGTCGAGCACCGATATTGTCTTGAGACGAACGGCCCAGAACCATTACAGCCTGGTGCTGGGAGACCGTGTCGAGGAGATCCCTGGCGACGGTGATTGTTTTTTCGATGCCGTTGCCCGTGGGCTGAATGAAGGGCAAGCGCAGGAGACTTTCTCGATGCAGGGGCTGCGTAATGCAGCGGCCGACTATGTCGATCAACATCCGGAATTGAATCAGTACATGGTGTCGCGAGCCTCCGGGGTCCGACAAGCGCTCTTTGAAAATGCCCCCTGGCTGGAAAACCTGCTGGACGAGGAGGCATTGTCCGATCTCAGCCGGATCATCTACGGGGCCCCCAACCCGTATCGCTTGTTTCAACCGACTCAGGATTACCTGCGGCTATACGCAAACAGCGTAGGTCGCCGGACGCTGTTTGCGGCGCGAGAGGCCGACCTGCCACCGGAGGTGCTGCAGGAAATCGGGCGTTACTTATCGCCCCGTTCCCCAGAGCAACTGATGCCCAGCAGCGCACCGTATTACACCCGGGAGAACCAGACCCTGCGGCAGTTTTTCCAAGATACCCTGCTGGGTCCTGTCGAGGATTTGCACCTCACCGAACTGCTCAATAATGAATTCCTCCGGCTGTCCCAAGGCGTGATCCATATCATGCTGGAATACGGAGTCAGGGCCCGGCAACTGACCGACCATCACCCCAGGAATCAATTGGCCTACGTCAAGTTCGACCAGGCCAGGCATGGTCATCTTGATGATAACCAGCTTGAACAATTGCTCGACGGTGCCTACCTGGTGGACCGCGACGACCTGGCTCAGGTGAAATTGAGATTCGAGCGTGAAACGGGCCGGGTAATCGATGACGACTCAGAACTGATGGAGCAGTACATTTATTACGATCGGGCTGAAAGCACCCGTGATCTGCTCATCGCGTCCCTCGAACGTTTCCCCGATTTGTTGAGGCGGGCGAATCTCCTCCTGAGGTCTGCGGTTATTTCATCCAACCTGGACGGCATGTTGCCTGTGAACGTAGTTGCAAGATGGCTGCGTAATCCGGCGCTCTCCGAGCGGCGACTGCGAGTCATCTCTGAATATGCCGATACGCGTTACAAAGAAGTGGTGAGGCACGGCGATATCGTTATCCACTGGATGCGATTGTTCGATGACAGCAATCTGCAGAATATCGTCACCCATCAACGGGTACTGACGGCGTTTTGGGATTACCTGGAAAGGCCGCCGGTGAAGGCTGGCGAGGTCGACCAGGCGCCTGTCATCCGGTTATTCAGCGCACCGGGGCAATTGCCCTCCAATACCCGAGTGAACATTTTGTTCAATACCCCAAATCTATGGAGCTCGCTGCAGCGTCTCCCCAGGCATCACGCCGTGCAGATCTGGGACGATCTGACTGGATCTCAATTTAGCGACTCCGTGATTCAATTCACGCTCGAGCGCCCCGGCGTGCTTCGTTCCGCGCTGGATTTTGTGCTCGCATTAAGAGGCAATCTTCGTGCGAACCGGATTGTCAGGGAGCTGTTCAGCGTTGACCAAAACCGCGCCCAACAGTATCTGTACAATTTTGATTTCCCGGTCAATCGCTTGGGGCACAGCCTTTTGGACTTCGTGACGTATCTGGAAAGCCACATGGCCGTACCGGACTGGGCCTGGCAGTACCTGAAGAGAGGGGTGACACCCGAATCGCTCAAGACTTTTGGAGAGATGAAACCGAAACCGGAGTGATCGGGCGGTTGGCAGCCAATGAGTTCATTGCCTATTAATCGCCATCGCGAGCAAGCTCGCTCCCACAGTCAATCTGTGATGATCACTTAATCCAGGTCCACAACAGATCCACTGTGGGAGCGAGCTTGCTCGCGATGGCGGAGCGTCAGGCACCGATAGCTATGCCCGACACTCCACCAACCCGCGCACCTGCCCACCCTCGCGCTGATTGTCCTCACTCAACCAGCGCTCGAAGCCCGCAGCTATCGCCGGCCATTCCGAGTCCAGTATCGAGTACCACGCGGTGTCGCGGTTCTGGCCCTTGACCACCATGTGCTGGCGAAACACTCCTTCAAACGTGAACCCCAGCCGTTCGGCCGCATATTTGGAGCGGGCATTGCCGTTGTTGCATTTCCACTCCAGCCGGCGATAACCCAGGGCGAAAGACTCCTTGGCCAGCAGATAGACCGCCTCAGTGCTTTTCGGCGAACGCTGCATCGGCGCGCCGAAGGTCACGTGGCCGATCTCGATGCGGCCCTGGGCCGGGACGATGGACATCAGGCTGAGAATGCCCTGCACCTCGCCACTGGCGCGGTCGATCACGCTGAAGAAATACGGGTCGGTATTGGCCGCATGGTTGTTCAACCAGGCATCGAACGCGACGCGATCCGTGAACGGGCCATAGGGCAAGTAATCCCAGAGTTTCGGGTCGGCGCCGGGGCCTTCGAGGGCTTGCCAGAGGCCATCGGCATGCCGCGCCGGATCGAGTTTTTCCAGGCGGATGAAACGCCCTTCGAGCACCTGTGCAGAGGGCGCCGGGACACCTTTCCAATCGGCGAGTGAAGTCGACATGCTGCGCTCCTTAAAGGGCTTTGCGAAATTGAATGAAGCCTGGGCGCTCGGCGATGCGCTCGTACAGTTGGATCGCCGTGGCGTTGGTTTCGTGGGTCAACCAGTGCACCTTGCAGCAACCATCGGCCTTGGCGGTGGCATAGACGAATTCGATGAGCTGGCGACCCACCCCGGTGCCACGGCTCTGTTCCGTTACCAGCAGGTCTTGCAGGTAGCAGGAATTCTCGATGCTCCAGTTCGAACGGTGATAGATGAAGTGCACCAGGCCTACCGCCGTGTCGCCATTCCAAGCGAGGGCAGCATGGGTCGGTTCACGCTCATCGAGCAAGCGCTGCCAGGTGCTTTGGCTCACGGCGTCCGGCAATTCGGTTTTATAGAACCGCAGGTAGGCCTGCCACAGCGGCAGCCAGGCGGCGTGATCGTCGGCGCTGACGAGGCGGACTTCAGGTTGGCTCATGTTCACTCCTTGGACGATTGTTCAGGCATCAGGTGGGCGAGCGCCCGGTCCTGCGGGTCGGGGCTGGCGGCGAGGCCGTTGCGTACGCCGGCGACATCCGCGGGGCTACGGTTCTGGCTGAGCTTGCGCTTGCCTTCCAGGCGCTGGATGGGCAGGGCGAAGCCGACGATGGCCTTGAGCATGCTGTCGATGTACTCGGGCGGCGCATCATCGATCTTCCACGACTGCTCGCGACCGGTTTCGTGGCGGTCGGTGAGGGCGCCCACCAGGTTGCGCAGGCGATGAGCGTCGCTGAACACCTCGGCGCTGCCGTAGGCGTGTACGGCCACGTAGTTCCAGGTCGGCACGACCTTGCCGTGTTCGGCCTTGCTGGCGTACAACCCTGGGCTGACGTAGGCATCGGCCCCGGCGAATATCACCAGGGCTTCGGCGCCGGCTTCCAGGTCGCGCCATTGTGGATTGGCCCGGGCCATGTGGCCGTAGAGGCTTCCGTTCGGCCCTTGTTGCGTGTCCAGCAACAGCGGCAAATGACTGGCCTGCAAACCGTGTTCACCCTGGGTGACCAATACGGCCAGGCGGCAATCGCCGATCATCTGGTGCAGTTCGGGCAGGTCTTCGACGGCAAAGGCTTTGGGGTTGTACATGATGATTTTCCTTGGCGAATGCGAGCATCCTAGGCAGGCTATTGGTCTGTTGTAAGAGCCACTTCTGGCCAATTCGATAGGTCCATTCGTGAGGGCTGTCATGCACAACGCCGCGCCGCCATTGTCATTCAACCCCGCAGGCATTGAGCTGGACCGCCGCCAGGGGCTCAGCCGCCAGCTTTACCAGGCATTGCGTACCCGGGTGCTCGATGGGCGCCTGGCCAGCGGCACGCGCCTGCCGGCCAGCCGTGACCTGGCGGCGGCCTTGTCGATTTCGCGTAACAGCGTGGTGCGGGCCTATGACCAGCTCTACGCCGAGGGTTTCATCGAAGGGCGGGTCGGTGACGGTACATATGTGGCGAAACTGTCCTCGACGACGTTGCCGCTGAAAAACATATCCACAAAAGTATCCACAGGGTTTTCAACAGGCTTACCCACAGCCTT
Organism: Pseudomonas sp. H1_F01; assembly: GCF_054681425.1. NCBI lineage: Bacteria > Pseudomonadati > Pseudomonadota > Gammaproteobacteria > Pseudomonadales > Pseudomonadaceae > Pseudomonas > Pseudomonas sp. H1_F01. The sequence goes on from NZ_CP162823.1 coordinate 284,329, forward strand.
ATCCACAGATTGGCTCGATTTGCCTGTGGGTCCATCCAGTAAAGTTATCCACAGCGACGCGCTGAACCGCGTCGAAAAACATCATTTGGCCCAACCGCCCAGCGGCCCGCCGCGAGCGTTTCGGGTCGGTGTACCGGCTTTCGATCTGTTCCCTTTCGACGTCTGGGCCAAGCTGAATGCGGCTTTCTGGCGCAAGCCGGATCTGCAGCAGCTGTGTTATGGCGATTCCCAGGGCGATGCGCGCTTGCGCGGGCTGATCGCCGCGTACTTGCGCAGCTCCCGGGGGCTGCACTGCACGGCTGAACAAATTGTGATCACCAGTGGCGCACAGCAGGGCATCAGCCTTTGTGCACAGCTGTTGGTCGACCCGGGCGACGTCGTGGCGGTGGAAAATCCCGGCTATCGCGCGGCCGGGCACGCGTTCGCCGTTGCCGGTGCCGACGTCAGGGGCGTGCCAGTGGATGGCGATGGCTTGGATTGCGCCGCGCTGGGCGCGTTGAGCCACTGTCGGCTGACCTATGTCACACCGTCCCATCAATACCCGACCGGGGTGGTCATGAGCCTGCCGCGGCGGTTGGAACTGCTGGCCTGGGCCGAACGCAACGACGGCTGGATCGTCGAGGATGACTACGATGGCGAGTACCGCTACAGCGGCGCGCCACTGGCGCCCTTGGCGGCACTGGATCGCCAGGGGCGGGTGCTTTACGTCGGCACGTTCGGCAAAGTGGCGTTCCCGGCCCTGCGCCTGGGCTACCTGGTGCTGCCGCCGGGCTTGGTCAACGCCTTCGCCCGACGGCGCGCCGTGGACGTGCGCCACTCCGAAGTCAGCACCCAGGCGGTGATGGCCGAGTTCATGGCCGCCGGGCATTTCCAGCGGCATATCCGGCGTATGCGCAGGGCCGCCCTGGTTCGGCGTGATGCGTTGCTGGCGGGCTGGCCCACGGCGGTTGCGGGTGTCGGAGCCCTGCCCACTGTCGTGGCCGGGCTGCATCTCACGGTCCCGGTGGAGAGCATCGAGCGCGAGCGCGAACTGATCGCCCAAGCGACGAATGTGGGTGTGGAAATCAATGGCCTGAGCAGTTATTGGTTGCCCACCACCCCGTCGCAAGTGCGCGCCGGGCTGGTGCTCGGGTTTGCGGCGGTCCCGCCAGCGGCGATTGGCACCGCGCTGGCGAACCTGTCGAAGGCCTGGAAACCCTGAGGGCGCGCCGTCGGGGCATCGGCAGCGGCCCTGGTTTTATGGCCGTTCCTTTGGAAAAAACACCTGCTGGGCGTGGTCCATGGCAATTTCGCTACGGTAATGATTGATCAACTGACGCTGGCTAAAGCCTTTTGTAGAGACATCAGCTATCCCCAGAACCACCTGCTCCACTGTTTTCAGGCGTGCCGAAAGGAACGTACGGGCAGGCACCCAGTTCGTGGAGTAGTGAAAGTCGGCGAACCAGAGCGTCTTGTTGGTCTTCCTGTCCTTGATTTCATACCTGTCGAGGTAACCATGTGTGCGGCCCTTGATGCGTTGGCGGTTTATCCGTTTGGTGATGGAAATACGGTTTCGGTCTTTCAGCCAGATCACGCCGCTCATGGTCGGAGGGCTCTGCTTGATGATGTTCAATACGGTTTCGAATTCCTGTTCATAGAGCGACTTCGATTCTCTTTTGAGGCGCAATCGCAAGGATTCGGCCGAGCGCTGCTGCGCCTCTGATATTTCAATCGTTTCGTTGGTGGCAACGCCTTGTGCCTGGTCGAGTGCCTTCCTGATCGCGATGCCGACCTTCTCCATCCTGCTGGCGTGGGCATTGAGGATCATTGCCACACCGGCCGGTGTCCGGCCTGGCTTTTTCAAGTCTTGTTCGATTTGCGCCTTGAACGCGGTCAGTCCGTCGATCAGGGTTTGGCCTTTGCGAACGCTCGTGTCCAGTGAAGGGACTGCCAGGGGAGGCGGGTCGGACATCACGTGGGGCGCCCATTCGCCGGTTTCCTTGCGGTGGAACGAGACGATGATTTCCTCCGAGAACGGATTCTTCACATCGACCCAATCCGTTTCCTCGTGCAGCTGCGATAAGCGAGGCTCGCCACTGATGACGCCCCAGAAGCGTGCCCTGATGAATTTTTTCCTGGCCCGCGGACGTGGCTCATGAGGGCTGCCTGACCTGCGCCGGTTGCTTCGCTCATCAAGGGCTTGCGCCAACTGCTCCAACGCTCGTCTTTTACATTCGCCCATCTGTTTGACCAGCCGAGTGAGTTGTACAGGGTTGGTGCTGCCTCGGTATTCGCTGCCCATGTACTCGAGATGTTCTTCGATGGCGGCGAACTGTTCCGTCAGGCTGCCGAGCGCATCGATTTGTTCATCCAGCCGGATCATGCTTCGCTCATCCATGGCGTCGCGCAGGCTTTGGAAGGCCACCGTGGCGTTGTCGACAATACGGTTAATTTCCACCCAGCCTTCAGGCATCGTCTCGACGCTTTCAAGAGACAGGCAGAGGTGGCGGTACATATCCACCTGGATAAGTCGCAGATCGTCACTTTTGTAGACCGGCATCTTTGCGCGGTACTGACGGACAAACTCAAAGCCTTCGCGCCCCATCTCCTTGAGCCTGGAAAAACGTGTCTCCATGTAGTCCAGGCGCTCGATCATGTCGTGACCGGCGTTGATCATGGTGTTGGCAGCATCGATGTGTTGTTGCTCCAGCACCTTGACCTCGGACGTGATCATGCCCATGGCATCGGTCAGGGCAGGCGTAAAGCGCTCTCGCAATACATCCATTTCCGCGAAGGTGAAATTCACTTGTGCATTCAGGTAACCAAGGCTGACGCGAGGGTAATCGGGGCGTGACTGGAAGACCGGCCATTCAATCAGGGTCTTCAGCGCTTTTTCATAGTTCTCCCGCTGGGCTTCCAGGGTCGTCAGATACGCCACACGCTTGGTTTCCCGCGCTGCGCCGGATGCCTGGTTCATTTCCTGCGCGTCCATGGTCAGCAACTTCTGGTTCGCCGGTTTCTGTTCTTCAAACTGGTTGAGTTCGGCCAGCAGCTCCACGCTGCGGCGTCGTGCCTCGGCGACGACCCTCTGCCGGGCACCTTTTGAGCCGCCGCCGCGTAAGCGCAAGCGGGTATCGATCTGCCACTGGCCGCGCGCATCATGGATCACCGGAGGGCCGGAACGGGCTCCGTCGATGATGCAGATCTGGTCGCCCTCTACGGTGACCTCGAACCATTTTCCCGACATCTTTGCGTACCACTTCCCACCCTTCGCATAGAGGCCCCTGAGCGCGCCTTCGGTCCTGGGTTGTCCAGGGGAATCGGGAGCCGCGATGCTGAAGCTATCGAGCAGATTGGCGCGCTTGCTCGACCTGCCCATCAACGCACCGCTGGTATGAACGACCTCGTAGTGCTCTTGCGGCAGCTCTGTCTTGGTGAGCGGCGCGAGCGTTTCGATAATGAGCTTGGGTTTGAGCACTGGCGGGATTTGTGGTGGGGCAATCTCCGGGGCCTCTGTCGGACGACTACCTTTGCTCGCCCTGGTGCGGTCAATCACGTAATGGATGATCCCCAAGGAGACGTTCAACAACACATCGACAAAGAGCGCCCACTTGGCCTGGCTACTGGTTTCTTCGTCACTCTGCGTCAGCTGTTCAAGGTCGTTCAGGATCTGCCAGAGCCAGGTCGTGGTGGCCACCGTGGTGCCGAGGTAGGGCAGCGCCAAATTGAAAATCAGCCAACCGGCCTGCTTGAAAGACTCCCAACGGCTTTCGCGATTGGAGACCGACTGATGATCGGCGAGCGTGACCAAGGCATTGGCGTTGGCCCGGAACAACAGTGGCAGGAAGTCGTCGCCCAGGGTCTCGTCGCCAAGGCTGACAGGACCATTATTGGACAAGGTCTCCAGCGGGGCTGCCACGAACTCCACGATGGTCCAGGGCGAGGGCAGGGCGCCTGGAAAGACATCGCGGCCATAGGTTTCGCGTACCCCATCGGGCAGCCACGCCAGTACCGATTGGCGCAAGGGAGCGTTTTGCCTGATGGTGTACAGCAAGTTGCTGAACGACGGGAACTGCCACAGCTGCGGTTCAAGCAACGGTCGATAAAGCAGGCAGGGGCCGGCACTTGGCGTCTGCGGGCCGATCACGAACATGTTGGCGACTATGTCCTCCGAAAGCCCCAACTGCAGCTCGGGCACGAAAGCCAGTTTGCGCAGGACGATGGTTTGCCCGTCTACCTTGCGGTCGTCTTCCTGGGGCTCCATCAGCGCCGCGACATAACGACAACCGCGCTCATCGATATTGCCCTGTCCACGCAGTTTGCCCTCCAGCGCAAGCATGGGCAGCTGTATGCGCAACTGTGAGGTGTACAGGTTTTCGCGGCGGAACGACTCCGCCGGGTCATTCAGCAGTTTGCGCTTGATCAGGTCGGGATAAACGCGACCGATATCGACTTGGGTGATGAGCTTCTCGACGTAGTCCACCGTCAACCACGCGGGCGACACGGTCGTGTCGAGAGACCTCACCGTCTTGTTGCCCGGGGGCAGGGCAATCAGGTTTTGCAAGGCCAGGTCGACGAGGTTGAACCGCGTGGTATCAAATTTGAAGGGCACAACGAAGGTGCCCCAGACAACCGGGCTTTTTATCTCGATCTCGATTTTTTCCGGGTCCAGCGTCGAAGCGTCGTCGTGGTCGGATTGCATCTGCGTTTTCAGCGCCTGCGCCGCATACGTTTTGAGGGGGGGAATGTCGTCCAGGTAGGTTTTGCCGGCGTGGGAGCTGCTCATCGCCGAAAGATTCTTCATGTATTGGGCGAACAGGATCTGGTCGGAAATCGACGCGGCCTGCAGCCATTCGGGTAACTGTTTTTGGAACCAGCTTTCGCCAGGCCCTACGTCCACTCCGCTGGGGGCCGGTGGTTCGTCTTCTGCATAGCCCGGATTCAGACTGATGCTGGGGATGCCAAGGATCTTGACCTGCACGGCGATGATCCCGCAGGCCTTGCTGTCGAAAATATTGCCGCTGGGTTCATAGAGCCGCCAGCGAATTTTCGTCGGGTGGACCAAGGTGCCCAGGTGTTCTGGAAGGGCTTGTCCCAACGCGTGCCGTGAAGCGAACTTCTCATAACCGTTGAGCAACGAGTGCACAAGGATGACCTCCTTGTTGTCGATCAGGCCGATCAGCACCACCAGCGAGTTTTCATTCACGCGGTTGATCTCGTCGCCGTCGACCTCCTCGATGTCGACCAGATACGCGTGGCTGTCGTAGCTGTCGTTACGGTCTTGCGGGTCGGGGTACAGGAACAGTTGCCGGGCCATGTCGCATTCAGTCGCCGTCCAGCCTTCGATCTGCTTGACATCCCAGAGCTTGCGCAGCGTGTGGGAGAGCTCATGCCAGCGTGGGCCGTAATTGCCGAACGGCATGTTCCAGTACGCCAGTTGCTGCTCCTGGCTGGCCGGCACCATGGCCGGCACCAGCTCGTTGATCAAACGGCCGATCTGGTCGATGCGCACCGGCAAATGCACCTCGGGCGCGGTGATCGGCAGTTGGGTCAGGAAGTGCAGCCCTTCGATCAACAACGTGGGTTTGCTCTGGTCCACCCGCGAGGCCAGCAAATCGCTGAGCGATTCATAGCGGGTGGGGCGCGCCACGATCTCGCCACCAACAATGTCCCAGGCCGGTTCGCCGATGACGGTGGTATGCGGGTCTAGATCCAGTGACGGGTACAGCTTCTTGAGTGCGTTGCGCAGCAGCATGGCCGCCACTTCCGGGTAGGTGGGGCCTGCGAGCAGTTGGTTGACCAGCGTGCTCCTGATACTCGCGTTGAACGCCGGGGCGGTGCCGGTAGGGTCTGATGTCATCTGAGTTGTCCCTGTCTCGAGATGGATGAAAACCCCGAAGCCGAACGCTTCGGGGTTTCCATGCTAGAGAGGCAAGGGACGGGGCAGGTGGTAACTATGTATACGCAGCCAACACCGGGTGGGAGCAAAGCTTGCTCGCGAAACAAGCGCCTCGGTCCTTGGCAGATAGCAGGGCCTTCATCGCGGGCAAGCCTTGCTCCCACAATGGTCTTGCTCCCACCATGGCCTTTATCCCCCAACGGCCTTTATTGGCCGGATTTGATCCGGGTCCAGGCCCGCGTGCGCGCGCGCTCGGCGTCCCGGGGCAAGGGTTGCAGGGTGTAGAGCGTGGTCATGGCCGCGGCGGTCGGGTACAGGTTGGGGTTGCCGCGGATCGCCGGGTCGACCATCTCGGTGGCGTCCTTGTTCGGGTTCGGGTAGCCGACAAAATCGCTGACCGGTGCAATCACCTGCGGTTGCAGCAAGTAGTTGATGAAGGTGTAGGCGTCGTCCGGGTTTTTCGCGCCTTTGGGGATGGCGAGCATGTCGAACCAGATCGGCGCGCCTTCCTTGGGCAGGCGCATGTCCACCGTCACGCCGTTCTTGGCTTCCTTGGCCCGGTTGGCCGCCTGGGAAAAGCTGCCGGAGTAGCCCACCGCCACGCAGATCTCACCGTTGGCGATGTCGGCCATGTACTTGGACGAGTGGAAATAGGTGATGTACGGGCGGATCTTCATCATCAGCGCTTCGGCCTTGGCATAGTCCGCCGGCTTCTTGCTGTTGGGGTCCAGGCCCAGGTGCTGCAAGGCCAGGGGCAGGATCTCCGACGGCGAATCGAGCAGCGCCACGCCGCACTGCTTGAGCTTGCTGATGTTCTCTTCCTTGAAGATCAGGTCCCAGCTGTCCACTGGTGCGTTGTCGCCGAGGGCGGCCTTGATCTTGTCCGGGTTGAAACCGATCAGGATGGTGCCGTACATGTAGGGCACGGCGAACTTGTTGCCCGGATCGTTGGCTTCGATCAGCTTCATCAGCTTGGGATCGAGGTGGTTCCAGTTCGGCAGCTTGCTGCGGTCCAGCGGCTGGAACACCCCGGCTTCGATCTGCTTGGCCAGGAACACGTTGGACGGCACCACCACGTCATAGCCGGAGTTGCCCGTCAGCAGCTTGGCCTCCAGGGCCTCGTTGGTGTCGAAGATGTCGTAGACCAGCTTGACCTGGCTGTTCTGCGCCTTGAAGTCCTCCAGGGCCTTGGGCGTGATGTAGTCGAACCAGTTGTAGACGCGCAAGGTGCGCTCCTCGGCCTGTACCGCGCCGCAAAGCAGCGCGGCGCACACGGCTGGAGCCATTAAACGCTTGAGTCTGTTCATGCTGTTATTCCTCATGGGGCGCTTTGGAAACCTTCAAGAACGTTCACGGCATTGATGCCGATTTCTGCCACCGCGTAGCCGCCTTCCATCACGAACAGCGTTGGCTTGCCGAGCGCCGCGATGCGCTTGCCCATCGCCAGGTAATCCGGGCTGTCGAGCTTGAATTGCGAGATGGGGTCGTCCTTGAAAGTGTCCACGCCCAGGGACACGACGATGACATCGGCGTCGTAACCCCGAATCTGCCCGCAGGCCTGCTCCAGCGCCGCGCTCCAGGTGTCCCAGCCTGAGCCGGCCGGCAAAGGGTAGTTGAAGTTGAAGCCCTCACCGGCGCCCTCGCCACGCTCGTCGGCATAACCCAGGAAGAACGGAAACTCCGCCTCCGGATGGCCGTGGATCGACGCGAACAACACGTCGCTGCGCTCGTAGAAAATCGATTGGGTGCCGTTGCCGTGGTGGTAATCCACATCCAGGATCGCGACCTTCTTATGACCCTGGTCGAGAAAGGCCTGGGCGGCGATGGCAGCGTTGTTGAGGTAGCAATAACCGCCCATCAAATCGCCAGCGGCGTGGTGCCCCGGTGGGCGGCACAAGGCAAAGGCACTGCGCGCGCCACGCTGGATGTCCGCCTGGGCGGTGAGGGTCACTTGCGCGGCGCTGTAGGCCGCCTGCCAAGTGCCGGCGGTAATCGGCGCGCCGGCGTCGAAACTGTAATAACCCAACTGGCCGTGCAGGCTGGTGGGGATGACCGTGCGAAAGGTCCGCGCCGGCCAAGTGAAGGGCAGCAAATCGCCGTCGCGGTTGTACTTGGCCCAGCGGTCCCAGGCGCCTTTGAAAAACTCCAGGTACGCCGCGCTGTGGATACGCTGGATCGGCCCCAGGCCAAAATCCTGCGGCGCCTCCACCGGCCCCAGCGCCCGCGCCTTGACCCGCTCCAACACATGATCGGCCCGGGACGGCATCTCGAAGCAGGGCATCAACTGCCCGTCCATCAACTCGCAGCGCCCGTGGTGCAGGTGGTGATCGTCCGAATAGATCGTCAGCATTTTTTGTTCTCCGCAAGGCTGATCGGTTGGAACACAGTCTTGCGGTGTGAGGGGTTTTGGAGAACGGCAGGAGAGGCCAAAAGGGGATCGAAATGGCCAATAAGTTTGACCGTAAATCGCCCCTTGTTGGCGCGGGTGTGCGCGGGGTTGGGCAGAAGGGTGGTGCTAGTCAGGCAAGAGATTATGGGTATAGCCGCGTTTTTTATTTTTTGATTTGGAGTAATAGGCCAGGTCTATTTTAAAAAGAGCGCAGACGTGGGCTAGCTGTTCTTTAAGGTGCGCTCGTGTCATGCGTTCAGTATTTTCAGAAAACATGAGATGGTAAATTGCGGGCCAAGTTACTGCAGCGTCCGAAAAATATATTGTCTTGCGAGGGCCCACAATTGAGATGCACTTTGTAGTAGAGAAAAGTGCGGATAAAAATTTTTCATGGACCATGGAACAAGCAGATAAAAATAGGCGACGTTTCTTCAGGTGCGGTGCGAGGATCTTTGCGAGATCTGTATAACTTATCTCATCCTGATTGGTAGTAAATAATCCATGTTTGTTTCCGTGAGCTGAGATGTGCAGGTACCGATATCCCGACTTCCCGAACTCTGTAACGGTTTCGACGAACTGATCTCGTGTCCTGACATAGCGGTATATTGGTTTTTTTTCGTGTAGCCTCAAGACTGAAGAAATAACGCTGCCTTCGAAGCGACCGTTGCCTTCATCGTCAGGGGCGAGTGTTTCAATGATGAAAACGTCAGGGACAGTGGCCATTTATAGGTGCTCAAGTGGTTTTGCTTGTTAATGATAATATCTTGGTCAGTAAGGCCACGTGATTCAGCTCTGTCGAAAATAAAAAACACTGTGGGTCTTGAATTTGTCGGCGTACCAAGCAACGCCGAGGATGTTCTTCATCGCTTCTTTTTCTCCGGAAGGAACATCTTTTTTGTTTTTTAAGTAGTCTTCAAATTTTATGTTGTGGTTGGGGAATACTGTATTTAACTCAGCTAAAATTCTTTTCCCGCCTTCAGGCGTTGTGGACATGCTTTTTTTTGAGTATCTGTTTGGGTACAGTAGGTTGAATGAAGCAGAGAGACTCCAATGATTTGATACCCTCGGATCATTGAAGTACTGGAAATGTCTGTTGTAAATGTTGGTGAGCAGGACGAAATCTACTTGATCGAACCGTTCATGTCCGATTGGACTGTCTTCAGTAAAAAATCCACCTTCCCCAAATAGGTATCCTCGCCACAGTTGCATGTCAATTTCGCCGTGACAGCAGACAATTAATATATTGGTGTCTTCGGTTCTGCGATGTTTGACTTTTTCTTGGGTGGACTCAAGAAAATCCTTCATCACGTTATCTAGATTTTTTCCTTCTTTAACAGTAATGCCCTGCGGCATCAAGCGCTCACGCGTTTCTCTAAGCGCCTGCTCGCGGATTGCGCTGTCGGGCATTCTGTTTGAAAAGGTAAGAGTCACTTCGTCAGCGGGGCGTATTTCGTCTTTGTAAGAGGCGCATTTTACTTCGAGATTATATTTTTTCCCTTTGACAGTTACACTGAAATCAACGTCTTTAGGCGGCGTGACTTTATCTTCGTAGACGAATGCCGTATCTGGATAATCGATAAACTCACTCATGGCTGTTAGCTCGCAAGCAGCCTGTATATATTGACTCTCGTTAAATACTCCTGCGCGAACTTGCAACTTTTCTCGGATGAGGCGGTTGGTTTTTTTCTCGCCTATTTTAGCCTGAAGAGCGTTAAGGATTTTATTTAGCGAGTGCAGGTATTCGTCGTAATGAATGCTTGTTTTTACAAGGTAGTGTTGGCTGTCAGTAATTTCACTAAGGTGATTGAGTAGCATGCGTCATATTTCCTTGTTCATCCATTAGGTGAACGAAATCAGCAGGGTGAATGAAGTGGAGGATAAATATCTTCTTGAAACCAAATACTTATCCTGTCCCTAGGTGTAGTCCCGGCACTGGCTATTCAGGCTTGATAGCAGGAAGCGAGAGGGCTGCACGAATTTCGTTCAAGGACTCGTAGAAGTCCTTGGAGATTCCGAACAGCCCTTTGCGAATCTCGTGAATCAGAGCCTCGTCCTTTTGCTTGGCGATCTCAATGAACAGGGCAAACGTCAAGGAGATGCCCCGTGGCAGTCGCATGTAACCCTTATTTACAAGCTGCTGGGCGCGCAGTTCAAGCAATGGGAGGTTCCCTTTAAATACGGCATCCACTTTATCGATGCTATCCAGCTTCAGTTTGGTGCTGAGGTAGCGGTCGTACTGGATGGTGTGCTCGCTTTCATACCACTCCGAAAGAATCTCGATTCCGAATTTTTTTGCCAGCTCGGCATCCATCGCCGAAACCAGCAAATTCGACCGGGCATAGGTGGAGATGTAGTTGTAAAACTCCCGCTCCAAGGTCTCCAGGATCAAGGTGTTTTTCGATTTGCCAAGCGTATTGGCGACGGCGGCGATGGTCTTGTCCAAGCTGCTGCTCAAATTGCGCAGCGTGTAGGAGACCGTTTCGGCCTTTTCAGCATCAGTCATGGGAATGACTCCGGTAACGCTCCTCGGAAGTCGAGGAGGCGAAACCATGCTTGCCTAAAGAAACCAAATCGTCAACAGTGGTTCAGATTATTTTATATGGTTCTTTTTGTGCGCTGGCGAATCTCACGCGTTTGGGACATGCCCTATCCCCAGGCACGCAGGTCTGTACGAAGCCACCCAGCGCAAAAGACCAATCGCTAACCATCCCGAGGAGAGCACAGAATGGACACCCACCGCCAACCTCTGTGGGAGCGAGCTTGCTCGCGAAGGCGGCAGCACGTACATCCCCGGCCTGAAGGCGTACGCAGTCCATGACAAGGAAGCTTGCTCGCGCTCGGCGGAGCAACTGCCGATCAGATGATGGAATCAAGATCCAGCGTGTAGGGTTTACCAATGGCATACCCATGAGCACCACGGATCAACTCACTATCGTCATCCATGGCCGGCGCCATCGCCAGTTGCTCAGCCACCCTGTTCTCCGGGTGTGCCTGCCAGCGGGCCAGGTTGTGTGCCAGTTGCTCGGGTTGTTCCGCCAAGCTCCCATAGACGTCTTTTTCGCTCACCGACACGGTGCGCAGCGTGGCCAGGCGAGCGCGGGTGTTGTGCATCTTGTCGACCTCACGGATGAGCGCGATGTTGATGGAGCTCTCACTACGCCCATTGGGCGCGCCCCGTCCCGCCAGGTAGCGTTCTTCAGCGCGCAACTGTTGAGTAATCCGCGTCAGTGCATGATCGATCCACTCATATTCGCGTTTTGTCGCCAGCGGGCTTCCGTCGATTTGCGCTTCCTGCCAGCGACGCAAGGTCGCCCAGCAAGCGGGAATGTAGCTGGGGACCATGAAGTGATCACCGGTCTGAATGAGTTGGGCTAGTAAGGCAGGGCGGTCCGGCAGGCCATATTTATGCTCAAGGGCCACCTCGCAGGCGGCGTGTTGGGTGATGGTGTCGACCAGAGGAAGTCATCCGGTTGGGCAAACAATCTGACCGCTAACGGCCAAAAGCAGACATTCAAACCCCTAGCCAAATACACTGTCGCGAAGATTGCACTCAAAAATTTTGGTGCAAGTGTGCAGCCAAGGAAAAGGGAGGATTCATGAGTCTTGATCTGTGCTTGGAAGCTGATAGTACGCTCACAATTTCGACGCTGAGCAAGGCAGTTGCGAATGCCGGTGCTTGGGAAATAGAGGTCGCAGGAAATGGGCTATACGCTGAATTTACCTCGGGACTTAAATTGAGTACCAATGACGTACTCGATGACGCTACGATTTATGCTGAGAATACAATGGGTATCGACTTCCCTGTCGCTGTGCGTTGCACCATCAGAATTAAAGGGCCCGAACCAGAGGGGGAGTCGGCTATGGAAGATCTGGATAAAATCGCTCAGTCCATATCTCAGTCGTGTTCGGCTTTCTTTCTTATTAGCTTTCAGTTCGAACAAACCTTGTACTGGCGGGATGCGACAGGGCTGCATCGTCCTTGAGGTAGGTGCCTGCGCGTCCTCTTTCAGACATTTCCGAATGGTGTTTTTTCGGACGAAAACGCCCCTGAATTGAGGAGCTGCTTTTGGCCGATCTCTGCCTGTCGCCACCGTCAGCTTTGGGTCGAAAGCAGCTGTTGGTAAATGGCTGCTAACGGCCCAAGGCAAGCGTCCAGTCAAGTCATCTACCGATCCAGCTATCAGCACGAGGATGACTGCTTGCTGCCCATGCCGTAAGGTTCGCTACCAAAATCACCACAGCCTTCCAGTGGTGGCAATACAGCAAGGAGAGCGAACAATGAACACCTTCAAATCATCAATCCAAAACGTTGCTGCGGCCATAGGCCTCATCGCAGCAGTGACAGTCGGGGGATGCGTGATGATCCCTTACGACACGCCGGAATCAAAAGCCCAAATCCAGCGCGATCTGAAAATTGCACCATCGGATATTCAAGCCGTGTCGGAAACGAACTGGTGCTTGTTCCCATATGGAAGCGAAGGCAGCTGCAGAGCCACTCAAGGCCTGGGAGTGTTGACCAGCAAAGGCCTGATCCTCAGCCTCTACAACAACCACACCTACACTGAAACCGCACGCATCCTCCCAGAACAAGTGCAGTGCGTGAAGACAGTTGGTGGTCGCACTGGAGTCGAACCGTTCGTTGTATTCACCAACGACCGAGCGATCATGCTCGCCGTCATTACGCCAGGTGGACAAATGAATGTGCCTGTGAAAGTCAGTTTCTTTGATTATCTGACGAAGCCAGGGCAGCACGTCTTCACTGGAACGGATGGCGGATATGTGCGCAAGTCGGGTCGACAGCAAACCGTAGGCGGAATGGTGTCAGGCACTGCCATCCCGTGGCATACAACACTCGACGTAACAGAGGTTTTTAACCCTTGCCCGCAGGTTACAGATTAACGAGGAGTGGTGCGTTCCCTCGCAAGCGGTGCGCGCAGGCCGAAGCCCGTAGGTGTGAAGGATGAATGCCCGAAGGGCCGAGACGCCTCGGCGGTTCGGCTCGCGACAGCCGCCCTCGAAGAGGCACACCCTGAGACAGCAAGTACAGGGCTTTTAGCATCCGCTCAAGTGTCTGATGTCCCCAAGTCGACAGCACAGCGCTACCCATTGACAATAATTGGTGCGAGAACCAGATCCGACCCTGGCGTTGGGTCGCAAGAACTGGCTCTTCACAGGGTCGCTACGCAGCGGCAAACGAGCGGCGGCGATCATGAGTTTGATCCAGTCTGCACGGCTGAATAGTCATGATCCGTATGCTTACTTGAAGGACGTGCTCACGCGCCTGCTCGCCAAGGCGGCAGCACACGTGTACGCGGTCTGTGGCGAGGGAGCTTGCTCCCTCGCCACAGCTGGGTGGTGTAGCGGTTAGCGTGGATCGACGTTATCCAGCACTCGGTTCGCCAGCATTGAACTCAGTTCGATCAGTTGCTGGATGCCGAGGGCGATGTGGCGGCGAGGGCCTTCCAGGTCGAAGGCCAGATTGCTGATCATCGCGTCGGCGGATGCTAGGTTTTCGCTGAGGTTGGCGAGCAGGCATTCGGTGTCGGCGTTTTTTGCCACGGTGAAGAGCTGGTCCGGTTTGTATGCATCTTCGGACTTTTCCGGTTTGGGTAGCAGGTAGTGATCCAAGACGCGTTTGGTGGTTTCGTCGTGCTTTTTGTTTTTACGACCGGAATGGGTAGACGTTGAGTCAGTTTCTGGAGGGTTCGGAGTTATCTTGAACATTCTTACGTCCTTTGTTAGTAGGCCGCGACCATCTCGCTACTAAACGAAGGGGTGGCAGCTGTGCGCAAGTTAGTAGACCGGTAAAGGACAACGGAAACCCGGCGCGCCCGAAGGCGCCATGCGCACAGCCGCCATCAAGTGCAGGCTATGCCTGACTGATGAGACTCATGCACCGTTGTCATTACCGGGCTACTAAACCCGACCACTGATGGGCAGTGGCAGGGAAACGATAAAACCCATGAGCAAGGCGCACAAGCGGGCGGATTCTGGCGTAGTTGTAGGCAATGGCGCAAGGATTCGTAGCCTGGCGGAAGCGTGGCGGAGGGAGAATAAACAAGGCTCCGTAGTGCCCAGGATTCGGGACGAGAAGGCGTGCTCTCGCTCGGTGGCGCAACGGTTTTTCTGTAGGAATGCGCCGGCATTTTTGGGGCTGCGGCGCAGCCCAGCGGGAGCAAGCTCCCTCGCCACAGGTTGAGCGTCGTTGACCATCCCGAGGTGAACACAGAATGAGCGCACACCGCCAATCCCCTGTGGGAGCGAGCCTGCTCGCGATGGCGGCAGCACGTTACATACCTGACCTGAAGGCGTGGAGAATGGCGCGTCGATCAGATGATGGAATCAAGATCCAGCGTGTAGGGCTTACCAATGGCATACCCATGAGCACCACGGATCAACTCACTATCGTCATCCATGGCCGGCGCCATCGCCAGTTGCTCAGCCACCCTGTTCTCCGGGTGTGCCTGCCAACGGGCCAGGTTGTGTGCCAGTTGCTCGGGTTGTTCCGCCAAGCTTCCGTAAACGTCTTTTTCACTGACCGACGCGGTGCGCAGCGTGGCCAGGCGCGCACGTGTGTTGTGCATCTTGTCGACCTCACGGATGAGCGCAATGTTGATGGAGCTTTCGCTACGCCCATTGGGCGCGCCCCGTCCCGCCAGGTAGCGTTCTTCATCGCGCAACTGTTGGGTAATCCGCGTCAGAGCATGATCGATCCACTCATATTCGCGTTTTGTCGCCAGCGTGCTTCCGTCGATCTGCGCTTCCTGCCAGCGCCGCAAAGTCGCCCAGCAAGCGGGAATGTAGCTGGGGACCATGAAGTGATCACCGGTCTGGATGAGTTGAGCCAGTAAGGCCGGGCGGTCCGGCAGGCCATATCTATGCTCGAGAGCCACCTCGCAGGCGGCGTGTTGAGTGATGGTGTCGCAATGGGGCATCCACAGGATCGACGAGCGCTCCTTGCGATCGAACTCCACCGGCAGGAAGTGCCGCAAGATGCCGTGGTGTTCGTAGGGCTCGCCCGTCAAGTTAGTGATGCCCGCCACGAACACGGAAAGGCCGACCGGTACGTTGGCGAACGTAAGGGCCAACCCTGTGCCATAAACACCGCTCTTGGTATTCATCCAACTGCCGGGCACGCTGGGTATCGGGTCGTTGTGGTTGACCATTCGGTAGTGCACCAGGGCTTCGGCGTTTTTTGTGAAAGTGGCATCGGCGGCGCGGGGTGCGCCGTAGGTGTAGAGTTGGATGGTGTAGTCGAAGCCCGCTCTGCGCCGCAGTATCTCCGAGAGCAACAATGCCACGGCTCCTCCCAGGCTGTGACCGCAAATCAGCAATTTTTGCCCCGCATGAAACCTGTCCAGATAACTCGTCACGAAGGCCGCGGTTTTTTTTGCGGCGCCATAGAACCCTCGATGCACCCGGCCGACACCTTCTTCAAACGGCACCTGAAGCGCATCGGCGTCGCGCAGGAAGTCGGCGGTTTGCTGGGTGCCACGTACTGCGATCAGGACCAGCTCGTCATTGTGGGTGATGTAGGCCTGGGTATCCGTGGCTTGCGCCCCGGTTTTGCTGTCATCGAGGAAATGGACTTTGGCGGGGTGTTCCTGATCTTCACCCAATTCCGGATCATTGACGGTGTAAAGAAAGGGGTCAAACGGCACGATCTCCAGGCGTTTGGAGTAGGGCACGTCTTCATACAGCGGGTAGTAGGGTTTTGGTTGTTCCGGATAGAACTCCCCGAGCTCTTCGAACTTGGCCAATGCATCCGCGAACCAGTTGCCCACGCTTGGTTGCTCGGAGAAGTTCAGCGGCGTTTTTATTGGGGCCTTGTCAGGTGTCTGGCCGAAGGGGCAATAGGTCAAGGTCGACATGAGCGCCAATTGATACAAGTTGAGCGCACAGAATTCGGGGGCGGTGGACAGCATGGGTCGCAAGGCGCGTAACGGGCGAACTTCCAGCACCGTGTGTTTTTGCGGCATCAGGGCAACACCGAGTTTGCCATGTTCGCCCATCAACCGTGCCGGCCCAGCCGGGAGCGGGTAATGGCGGTACACCTCGGGCGGCAAATGCGCGACGTGCTTGACCAGGTGCCGTACTTCCACTTGGAAGAAATCGTCTGCGCAGGCTTGTGCGGGATTGTCCCGGGTGCGTGTGGCGTTTGTGTTTAGGTAGCGGGTTTGCTCGGCGCGGACTTGTAGTTCGGTGATTTGGAGTGGGTAGTGGGGTCTTGTTTGTAGAAATGAGTAGATATCTTCAAACCCCTGATACTTCTGAGCAAAAAGCAGGGCAATCGGTCCCGCATGGTGATTGGTAACCTTGCCAACACCCATGACATCCAGGTTGCCAGGGTATTTTTGTCTTTCTGAATCGGTAGCGACATAAGCCAGCCCTGCATAAGGCTCACCAGAGCCAAACTCATCGACGAGCTGAAAACTGGTCCACTTTCCCCCCACAGGGCAGGTCAGATTGCGATGGCTCAGCCGTGACTCCAATTCTTTTTGCAATGACGTCATACGCGGATCTCCTTATTCCGTACAACCGGGGTAAATAGTGCATTTCTGTCCGTCCGGCATTTGAAAACCGCTGAAGTCCTGATAATTGCCATAACAAAATGCGTATGGGTCCTCAAAGTGTTTGCCCATGCAGCGCTTCCAACCGTTAGTCACCTTCACCCAAGTGTCTCCAATGGCGGGTCTTTCCTCGTCCGCCAACTTGATCTTCATCCTTACGGTCTGACCCGGCAGCTGATCCAGGGTGTACGCCGAGAAAGGACGCCCACGCCCAAGCTCGCCCTGTGGGTTGGTTTTTTTGCAGTCGAGGATTTTTACGATGCGTCGTTTGGACCCAGCCGTACGGAACAACCACTGGCACTGACCATAAAAGACACTTTCATCCAATTCATTGAAAGCGCCCTTGTACCGCGGCTCCAACTCATCGCGTATGGCAACGACCGCGGACTCACCGCTTATATCTCCCCAGTCGTTTCCATACGCCGAGTTGATTTCCAGCTTGATGCGATAGATCACCAACGGGCAGCCGCTGACGGTTCTGTACAGGTCTATTTCTGAGATCGGCTGGTAACTTTTGCGCCATTCCAGGTTGTACCCGACCTCTGTATTTCTGCCGCCCGGTACGGTGCAGGTCTGCCCTTTGGCGGGCACGTACACCGCAACGGCCTGGTAGGCAAAGTCAGGCGGCAAATCAGCGGTAAAGACAAAAGTGTTCGCTTGTTTGTTGGCGCAACCAACGATTAACGCGATGGAGCAACCCAAGCCTGCGTTACGCAATAGAGCATGTATTTTTGAGTAGGGCGTCGTCACGGGATAGGGCCTTATTCCGTACAGCCGGGGTAAATGGTGCATTTCTGTCCGTCCGGCATCTGGAAACCGCTGAAGTCCTTGTAGTTACCGAAGCAATACGCATCTTGATCTTCAAAGTTTTCCCCCATACAGCGTTTCCAACCGTTAGGTACTTTCACCCAAGTGTCTCCAATGGCGGGTCTTTCTTCGTTCGCCAACTTGATCTTCATCCTCACGGTCTTACCCGGTAGCTGATCGAGGGTGTACGCCGAGAAAGGACGTCCACGTCCAAGCTCGCCCTGTGGGTTGGTTTTTTTGCAGTCGAGGATTTTTCTGAGAATGCGAGGCTTGCCTGAAGTACGGAATAACCATTGGCATTGGCCGTAGAAGGTACTTTCACCCGCTTCGCTGAACGTGCCTTTGTATTGAGCTTCCAGCTCATCGCGAATCACTACGTTGGCTGAATCTTGACTGATATCGCTCCAGTCCTTGCCATAGGCGGAATTGATTTCGAGCTCAATGCGGCTGATCACCAATGGGCAACCCATACGGGTTCGGCGAATAACGATTTCGGAATGGGGGTTGTATGCCTTACGCCACTCCCTATTGAACACCGGCGCTTTGTTATACCGGGTCTCGACGGTGCAGGTTTCGCCTGGGGCGGGTACGTAGTACACCGCCGCTTGGTAGGCAAAGTCAGGCGGCAAATCTGCCGTAAAAGTAAACGTGTTCGGCTGTGTGTTGGCACAACCTGCCGTTATCGCCAGGCCGCTCAAACTTGCAATGCGCAAAGCCTGTTTCATGGCGGCGCATCTCCCTGCCAGAACGCTGCCATCAGGCGCACCCGTTCAAAATGCTCGTCGGGGCTTTCAGCTGAACGTACTTGCCAGTACGGCGCCAGCGCCTGGGCGGGTGCTTGCAGGTGCTGGGTCAGTAAAAACTCCACCTGCTCAGGCGCCTGCCAGTGCCATATCTCGGCCTGATCAAGCGTGGCACGCAACCACGCCTCCGGGTCCTGTTGCTCGGCCAGTGCGGCGAAGGCCTGGACATGCTCGGCCAACAGGAAGCGGCGGGCATTGAGGAGCCGAGTCTGCATCGCTTGCTGCGGGGTAACGGGCACCTGCAGCCAAAGAGGCGAGTCGGATACTGGGTATGTCCCAGGGGCCGGGTTATAGGTGCTTGCCCAACAAGTGCCCTGCCAATAGCAGGCACTGATCGCTGGCCCGAGATAGGCCGGATAGGCTTCAACGGGCAGGTGCTTGAGCGCCCGGGCCAGGACACGGTTGTCATGGAAGCGGTACAGCGCCTGATGGGGGTGTTCTCCGATGATCAGTCGTTCACGCCAGTGCTCCACCAGCGTTGGCAGGCCCCCTTTGGGAAGGCTGGCAAGCCATCCCCAGTGGCTGTCCGGCCGGTTAAGCAATTCATTGATGTGTTCGTCGCCGGGCCGATCGAAGCTGAAGACAAAGGGCCCCACGTCAGCGAGGTCAGCAACCAGCGTTTGGCCGTACACGCTCAGGTATTGGTCGGGACGACTGTTCTTGAGCAATGCCTGGCGCGTGTGGTGCTCATGTTCTGAGTCCAGGACGACACACAGGGTGTGGCCGAGGCGTTGCTGTTCGATCAACCATTGATGGGGGAGTGAGCGAGTCATGCGGCGGCGACTTCCATTGGGCAGAGACCCTCGCGGCAGGCCTCGCAGATCGGACAAAAGTCCAATCCCGCTGCTTTGCTGGCCGTTATCAGCGCGCGTTGAGTGGGGGCGAGCACGGGGGCTGGAGCCGCCAAGGGATCCGTCAAGCCAGGCGTGAATGATGAGGCGGTAGCGCTGGCCATGGGGGCGCCGCCGAGCTGGATTTCACTGCTGCTGTAGATACCGCTGTGGTTGATCAGGATGTGCTGGCCCCCGGCTTTCAAACTGAGAGATGCACCTGCTTCAAGGACCACATGAGCGCCAGCCTTGATCTGTATTTGCTGCCCGGCCTCGACGGCCAGTGTCTGATCGACACGGGTGTGGCGGTTGGCGACGCGCAGGTAGTCATCACCTTCGACCTGGACGGTACGGTCGGCGGCGGTGGTCCGATGTTCCTCGGCGTGCAGGACGGTGATGCTGTTGCCCCTGATGGTCTCCCGCCGCTCGTTGCCAATCTCCAGTCGGCTGTCGTTTTCGATCTTCTGTTCCATGTCACGCTGGGCCCGCAGATAGATCAGCTCCTGACCGGCGCGGTCTTCCAGGTGCAGCTCGTTGAAGCCGTTGTTGCCCGGCGAGCTGCAAGAACGAAACACGGTGCGGGTCTTGTGCGCGGGCAGCGGGTAGGGCCGAGCGTTGGCGCTGTTGGTCAGGCATCCGCTGATCAGGGGCTTGTCGGGATCGCCTTCCATGAAGGTCACCAACACCTCCATGCCCACCCGCGGGATCGTGACGCTCCCGTAGCTGTTGCCCGCCCAATTGGAG
Source organism: Pseudomonas sp. H1_F01 (assembly GCF_054681425.1). NCBI lineage: Bacteria > Pseudomonadati > Pseudomonadota > Gammaproteobacteria > Pseudomonadales > Pseudomonadaceae > Pseudomonas > Pseudomonas sp. H1_F01. Next base: position 304,350 of record NZ_CP162823.1, read on the forward strand.
GCGACTCGCAACCAACAGCTGCTGCCGTCGTCGAGGTGCCCCGCCCGATCCCAGAAAAACCTGACCTTGACCCGGCCATACGGGTCGCAGTGGATCTCTTCACCCTTGGGCCCCGTGACGATTGCCGTCTGGCTGCCCCATACACGTGGCTTTTGGTAAACCCGTTGCGAACGAAAGATCGCATCCCAAGGCGTGGCAACGAAGTGATTGCGATAGCCCTGATTGAAGTGGTCTTCAGCCCTGCCAGTGTCGCTGGGAGTGATTTCCTCCAGCACCTGCGGCTGTTTGCCTTCGTGATGCACTTCGGTCAGGAGCCATAGATCATTCCATTCCTGGCGAGGGTGCCCACTCAATGCCAGGAAGTGTCCCGTCGTCAGTGCCGGCTGATCACTCTTTCCTTCGGCCTGGCGGTAGTCGACACGATGACGTTCCAGGGCTCGCCGGCTCAATAACCTGCCGCGTTTTTCCTGGGTAAAGTCGCCTGGATAATCATAGGCCTCCAAGTCTGGTTGGATCTTTTCGACGCCGGGCTGACAGCTGCTCTCCAGTAGGAATGTCGACTTCTTGAAATCGTAATCACGGCGTGTGACGCGGCTGGTCCGGGTCTCCAGTCGCAGGCCAAATCGATGGATAACCGGCTCGTCGTCAACCATGCCGCTGCCGTGTTTATAAGCAGTGCGGTGCTCAAGCCGGGGAAATACGCTCTGGTCATCACCAAATACCAGGTGATGGCCCGACTCACTGTGCTGGAAGTGATAATGCAGGCCTTCTTCGTGACACAGGCGCTCGATGAAGTGCAAGTCGGATTCGCGATACTGCACGCAGTAGTCACGAGGCGAATAACTTGCACTCAACTGGAAGCAATGGGCGTCAGTGAGAATACCTTGCTCCTTGAGGACCGATGTAATGATCTGTGGGACGCTGACGTGTTGAAAAATGCGCTGGTTGGTGCGGTGTTCCAAGTAAGCCAATCGTGGAACCAGTCTTATCTTGTAATGCGTCAAGCGTTTGCCAGTGTCGCCTTGTACAACACGATAAATCAGCCCGTGAACACCGCTTCCCTGTTTGTTGAATGCAAGAAATGCCTGCTGGTTTAACAAGTATTCCAAATCCATATCGCTTTGTTCGCTGACGAGCTCGATATCGAACGAATAAGGCATGCTGATGGCTTCGCAGCCCTCGAAGGCCATCACTTGGAGGTCATGTTCGATGTCAGGAATTATGAGATGAAAGTTGCGCAAATCAGGGGTGTGGAACATTCGCGGCTCCTTGGGCGTTGGCGCTGACTCCTGATCACATTGAAGCAGTCTTGAGGGGGCGCGCGCGCAGAGACCCGTAAAAAAAGAAAAGGATGTAAGAGTTCTCTTTGCAGCAAGTAGGAACTGAGAATGAAATGATTTGAAGTGATTTTTAGTTGGCTCGATCGTGGTCCGACCTTGACAGGAAGGAATCTGCATTGGGAGTTTCGGAAGGGGTAAATTTTTTGAAAAAAGGAAAGGTCCTACTTTTTTATTATTAAAATTTTGGCATTCTTCGCTGCGTTCCACTGGTTGGGGATGGTCTGAGTTCTGGAGTGTGCCGAATTGTATTTGGTGAAACTTCCTACAAGCAAAGCCGAATATTTACCTTGAATAACCATGCCGCCAAAACTGCCCATGTCACAAACTGAATTTTCTTAGCAGGGTCGTGAATGTCGTATTCCGGAAAACTGTCCGCCCATTATCTGGCTCTCGCCAAAACGCCCATCTCCAAAGAGGGTTTTGCGGGTGCAGACGTGCGTTTTTCGAATGAATACGAGACGTTGGAAGGCGAGCTGGGCAAAGCCCAGTCGATGCACGAAAGCGGCCAGGTAGACTGGCTGAAGATCCGTGAAGGAAGTGAAGCGCTGTTGCGTACCCAGTCGAAGGACTTGCGGGTGGCGGCCTGGCTGGTTTGGGCGCTGTATCAGCGTGAGTCTTTCCACGGGTTGCTGGCAGGTCTCTGCCTTTTGCACCACTTGTGTAAAGACCATTGGCCTGACATTCATCCGGCCAAAAATCGAACCCGTGCCGCCGCCATCAGTTGGTTGCTGCCTCGCCTGGAACAGGCGTTGGGCGATGACGTTGCGATCAAGGAGCAGGTACCGCTTTTCCGCCATCTGACAGAGCAACTTGAAGGACTCGATACCGCTTGCACCGCCCACTTGGGTGATGACGCGCCTTTGCTGCTCCCGTTGTGTCGGCGCCTCAACACGATGATCCAGCGTGCCACAGACAACCTGCCGCAGGCGGGTGCCATTGAGACGGTAGTGGCTCAGGTGAAGCAAGTTGCTACCCAACTGCTCACGCCCGACGCTCCGATCGAAAACGAAAAAGAAGCCCATAAGGCCCTGCGCGCCCAGCAGGAAAGCGCAGGGCCGTTATGCATCTGGTGGCTCAAACAAAAAGCAACCGACGTTCGGGCCCTGCGCCTGAACCGTACTTTGACCTGGCTGACCATTGACACCATGCCCGAGCGCAACGCCGAGCAGATCACCCAGTTGCGTGGGGTGCCGGCGGACAAACTCAAGGCTTATCAGGACAGTCTCCACCAAGGCGATTACGCGAACCTACTGGTGGAGATCGAGGCCAGCCTGGCGAAGGCTCCGTTCTGGCTCGATGGCCAGCGGCTTGCCTGGGAGTGCCTGCAAGGGTTGAACGCCGAGTTGGCCATGGGTGAAGTGGAGGTCCATTTCGCGCTATTCATCCAGCGCCTGCCGGGCGTTATCGAATTGCGTTGGCATGACGGTTCGCCGTTCGCCGATCCCGCCACGCGGGCGTGGATCGCGTCCCAGGTCATGCCTCACCTGCAAAACCCCGGCGCCGCTCCCGAAATCGATATCAATCACAACGATGCGCCTTGGGAACTGACGCTGGAAGAGGCCCAGTCGATCCTGTCCAGGGATGGCCTCAAACCCGCCGTCCAGTTACTCAGGCAAGGCATGCAAAACGCTCTTGGGGCACGCGAGTGTTTCCTCTGGCGGTTCGCGATGGCTCGCTTGTGCTTCTCGGCGAGGAAATACGAACTCGCCAAAGTCCAGCTGGAGGTCCTCGACCAGACACTGCAACACGCCGGCCTGAATACCTGGGAGCCCACCCTGGAGCTACAGGTACTGCATTTGCTGCATAGCTGCTGCGAGTTATTGCCTCAGAACCACGTCATACGCGAGTGCAAGGAAGAGACCTATCGCAGGTTGTGTCACCTCGACCTGGAACGGGTCATTGAATAGGCCTCCGGGTCCAAAATTGTAAGGAGAAAGTCATGGCCAAAGAAGGCTCGATCGCCCCTAAGGAACGCATCAACGTCACCTTCAAACCTGCCACCGGCGGTGCCCAGGAAGAAATTGAGCTGCCGTTGAAACTATTGGCGATCGGTGATTACACCCACCGCGGGGATGAACGCAAGATCGAGGATCGCAAGCCGATTGGCATCGACAAGATGACCTTCGACGAGGTGTTGGCCAAGCAAGAGCTGAACCTGACATTGAGCGTACCAAACCGTCTCCAGGAAGAAAGCGAAACTGAAGAGTTGGCTGTACAGCTGCGTGTGAACTCGATGAAGGATTTCAACCCGGCGAGCCTGGTCGAGCAAGTGCCGGAGCTCAGCAAACTGATGGAGCTGCGCGACGCCCTGGTGGCGCTCAAAGGGCCGTTGGGTAACGCGCCAGCGTTCCGCAAGGCCATCGAAGGCGTACTCGGCAATGACGATTCCCGCCGCCGCGTACTGGATGAGCTGGGTCTGAACACCACAGCGAAGAACGCTTGATTCTTTCAGCCAAGGAAGCCGAAACATGAGTACCCATGCCGTACAGCAGCAAAGCCAGGACAACGCTGATTACAGCATTCTTGAGAGCATCATCGCCCAGACTCGCCTGACCCCGGACGATGACGCCTACGACATTGCCAGGCGAGGCGTGTCTGCGTTCATCGAAGAGTTGCTCAAGCCGCAAAACAGCGGCGAGCCGGTCAAGAAGGCCATGGTCGATCGCATGATCGCCGAGATCGACGCCAAGCTCGGTCGCCAGGTGGACGAAATCCTTCACCACCCACAATTCCAGGCCTTGGAATCGGCATGGCGCGGTTTGCAGTTGCTGGTGGACCGCACCAACTTCCGCGAAAACATCAAGATAGAAATGCTCAACGTCTCCAAGGACGATTTGCTGGACGACTTCGAGGATTCACCAGAAGTCATGCAGTCAGGCCTGTACAAGCATATCTACACCGCTGAATACGGTCAGTTCGGTGGGCAGCCGGTGGGTGCGGTCATCGCGAACTACTTCATGTCGCCAAGCTCGCCGGACGTGAAGTTGATGCAGTACGTGTCCAGTGTCGCCTGCATGTCCCATGCGCCGTTCATCGCCGCGGCCGGTCCGAAATTCTTTGGTCTGGAAAGCTTTACTGGCCTGCCAGACCTCAAGGACCTGAAGGACCACTTCGAAGGTCCGCAATTCGCCAAGTGGCAGAGTTTCCGTCAATCGGAAGATGCTCGCTATTTTGGTCTGACCGTACCGCGTTTCTTGTTGCGCAACCCTTATGATCCGCAAGAGAACCCGGTCAAATCATTCGTCTACAAGGAAACCGTTGCCAACAGCCACGAGCACTACCTGTGGGGCAATACGGCATACGCATTCGGTACACGGCTGACCGACAGCTTTGCCAAATTCCGCTGGTGCCCGAATATCGTTGGTCCTCAAAGCGGCGGCGCGGTTGAAGACCTGCCGTTGCACCACTTCGAAAGCATGGGTGAGATCGAAACCAAGATTCCGACCGAAGTGCTGGTGTCCGACCGGCGCGAATACGAATTGGCCGAGGAAGGCTTCATCTCCCTGACCATGCGCAAAGGCAGTGACAACGCCGCGTTCTTCTCCGCCAGTTCCGTGCAGAAGCCGAAATTCTTTGGTAACGGCGCCGAGGACAAGCATGCCGAGCTGAACTACAAGCTTGGCACTCAGTTGCCCTACATGATGATCGTCAATCGACTAGCTCACTACTTGAAGGTTCTGCAGCGCGAGCAATTGGGGTCATGGAAGGAGCGCACGGATCTGGAGCGTGAACTCAACAACTGGATTCGCCAATACGTGGCCGACCAGGAGAATCCTAGCGCCGAAGTTCGTGGCCGCCGTCCGCTGCGCGCAGCGAAGATCATTGTCAGCGACGTTGAAGGTGAGCCAGGTTGGTATCGCGTAGGCCTGAACGTACGGCCTCACTTCAAGTACATGGGGGCCGATTTCACGCTGTCGTTGGTTGGCAAGCTGGACAAGGCGTAAGCGCGCTCATGATGTATGGCAGCCTTTTCGAGCGCTTGGCCGGTGATTCAGAAAAGCGTGCGGGTTTGAGCCGTGAGGTGTGTGTCGTGACATCGGTGGCTGCGCATCTGGCCAAGATGCTCAGCACCCGGGCAGGTAGCGTGCAGACGCTATCCGATTATGGGCTACCGGATCTCAATGACATGCGCTTGAGCCTGCACGACGCAGGGAGCCAGGCCCGCAAGGCGATCGAGGCGTTTATCAAGGCCTACGAGCCACGCCTCAGGAATGTCTGTGTCGTTTCAATACCAAGCCATGCCGATCCGCTTCGCCTGTCCTTCAGCATCGACGCTTTGCTGGATGTGGAGGGAGTCAGGCGACAGGTCAGTTTTTCCGCGTGCCTGGACGGCAGCGGTCAGGTCAAGGTCAGACAAGGATAGCCATACATGTCGTTCAATCATTACTACCAGAGCGAACTGACGGCGCTCCGCCAGTTGGGTCGACGTTTCTCCGAGCGTAACCCGGCGTTGGCCCCCTTTCTGGGACAGGCCGGACGGGATCCGGATGTGGAGCGGTTGCTGGAGGGGTTTGCATTCCTGACCGGGCGGCTGCGCCAGAAGCTCGATGACCAATTGCCGGAGCTGAGCCATTCGCTGATGCAGCTGTTGTGGCCGAACTACATGCGGCCGTTGCCGGCCTTCAGCATCTTGCAGTTCGATCCACTGCAGCGGTCCGGCCCCGCACTGCGGGTGGAACGTGATACGCCGGTCGAAAGCAAGCCTGTGCAGCAGGTGCGTTGCCGTTTCCTGACATGTTACCCCACCGAGGTGCTGGCGCTTGATCTGACCAGGCTGAGTTATTCAGTGAAAGGGGATGGGTCGCTGTTGAGCTTGCGCCTGGGGATGTGTTGCGACGGTCATTTGGGCGAACTGCAACTGAGCCAATTGCGTCTGCACTTGACCGGCGAGCGTTACATCAGCCAGATGCTCTATCTCAGCCTGTTGCGCAATCTTGAAGGTATCGAGCTGATCCCGCTGGACGGTTCCGGCGAGGCCCTGCGGGCGGCAGATGGCAGCCCTATGATGTTCAGGGTCCCAGCCGATCGTGTCCAGCCGGTAGGGTTTGCCGAAGAGGAAGCGCTGATCCCGTATCCACTGAATACCTTTCGCGGCTATCGCTACCTGCAGGAATACTTCGCCTTCCAGGACAAGTTCCTGTTCGTCGACGTCAATGGCCTGGACGTGATCAACGCTGCTCCGCGCAGCAGCGTCGAACAGATGCGGGGCCTGGAACTGCGCTTCGATATTGGCAAAAGCGGTATCCAGCGGATGCGCCCGACACTGGACAACATAAAGCTTCACTGCACGCCGATCGTCAATCTGTTCAAGCATGACGCCCAGCCAATCCGCCTGGACAGCAAACAGGATGAATACCTGTTGCTGCCCGCCGATTATGACCAGGAGCACTGCGGTGTGTTCTCGGTCGAAAGCGTCACTGGCTGGAACCCCGGCGGCCTGGGTTATCAGGCCTATGTGCCGTTCGAATCCTTTGAGCACGATTCAAGCTTCGATGTGCCCCACAGCCGACCCTACTACAGCGTTCGTCAGCGCCCTTCATTGCTGCACGGTGGCCTGGACACCTGCTTGGGCTTCGGTGCCCGGCACAATCACCCTCATGAAACCCTGTCGATCGAGTTGATGTGCACCAACCAGAACCTGCCGCGCCAGCTCAAGCCGGGTGACATCGACCAGCCCGGCGAAAAAAGCCCCGAGTCGCTGAGTTTCCGCAATATCGGGCCGGTCACCTCGAGCTTCGCTCCCCCGCTCAATCGCGATTTCCTCTGGAAGCTGATCAGCAACATGTCACTCAACTACCTGTCGCTGGCGGACGTCAATGCGCTCAAGGTGATTCTCGAAACCTATGATTTTCCGCGCTACCACGACGAGCAGACAGAGAAGGTCAGCAAGCGTTTGCTGGACGGGCTCAAGTCGATCAGGCACCAGCATGTCGATCGCCTGCATCGAGGCTTGCCGGTTCGTGGCTTGCGCACCGAACTGACCGTCGACCCCCAGGGTTACATCGGCGAGGGCGACCTGTTCGTCTTCGCTTCGGTGCTCAACGAATTCTTCGCGCTTTATGCCAGCCTCAATTCGTACCACGAACTGCGGGTGAACAGCACACAAGGAGAGGTCTATCAATGGACACCCCGCATGGGCCAGCAGCCGCTTCTATAAGCGGGCTGACGCGAGGAATACGCGAGTACTCGCTATTTCAGGCCGTGTTGTTGGTCGTTGATCGGCTGCGCGAGTCTCACCCAGACCTGGATGATGAGGCGCTGTATGACCGGCTGGAGTTCCAGGCCAACCCAAGCCTGGGGTTCCCCGCCAGCGACATCGATCGTGTGGAGTTTTTCGAAGAAAACGGCCAGGTGCGAGCGCGCCTGGGCATGAACCTGATCAGCCTGGTAGGGGCAGGGTCGCCGCTACCGGCGTTCTATGGTGAGCAGGCCCTGGGGGAGGAGGAGGGCAATCCGACGCGCGATTTCCTCGACGTCTTCCACCACCGTCTTCAACGACTGATGCTGCCGATCTGGCGCAAGTATCGTTACTGCGCAAGTTTTCAGAGCGGTGCCAGGGACCCGTTTTCCGAGCAGTTGTTTGCGCTGATCGGCCTGGGCGGCGAAGACATTCGCAAGGCCAGTCAACTGAACTGGAAGCGTCTGCTGCCGTATCTAGGCTTGCTGAGTCTTCGTGCTCATTCGGCAGCTCTGATCGAGGCCGTGCTGCGTTATTACTTCAAGCACGCCGAACTGAATCTTGAGCAGTGCATCGAGCGGCGTGTGGACATCCTTGGCGAACAACGCAATCGCCTGGGGAGCGCCAATAGCCTGCTGAGCCAGGACCTGGTGCTGGGTGAACAGGTGCGCGACCGCAGTGGCAAGTTCCGGATCCATATCAGCGAACTGGACTGGCAGCGTTTTCACGAATTTCTGCCCATCGGCGTCGGTTACCAGCCGTTGTGCTCGCTGGTGCGTTTCACCCTGCGTGATCCCCTCGAATATGACATTCGCCTGGTCCTGCGCCGGCAGGACATTCGTGAGCTGTGCATCGGAGAACAGAACATCTGCCGCCTGGGATGGACCAGTTGGTTGGGACACGAGCGCGCCGATGGCGTGGTGACCCTCAGCAGCAAAATTCATTAGGAATGAATGACATGATCAACGTAGACCTTCAGCAACTGATCCAGGCGTTGGACGCCGAAACCAGAAGCGATCTGGAGCGCTCGGCCGAGCAATGCGTCGCCCGTGGCGCAGACAAAGTCCTGGTGGAAGACTTGATGCTGGGCTTGCTGGAACGTCCGCAGGGGTTGCTCGCGCGAGCCTTGCAAGATGCCCAGGTCAGCGCAGGTGAACTGAGCGCTGCGCTGCAACCACGGATGGGACACAGCGCTTCGCGCAATCCGGTATTCGCCCCAGAGCTGGTGCAATGGTTGCAGGATGCACTGCTGGTGGCCAATCTCGAGCTGGGCTGCAGCCAGGTCGGACAAGCCGCGTTGATCCTGGCGTTGCTGCACAACCCGCTTCGCTATGCAGGGAGTGCTTACCAGGCGCTGCTCACCCGACTGAATGTCGATCGGTTGAAAGATTTCGCCTTGGCGCAACAGACTCAATCGGTCGCCGATCACTCCGCCAAGCCGGGCGATTCCCTACTGGCGCGCTTTACCCATGACCTGACCCGGCAGGCTCGTGAGGGTCAACTCGATCCGGTGCTTTGTCGCGACGGTGAAATCAGGCAGATGATCGATATTCTTGTTCGTCGCCGCAAAAACAATCCAATCGTGGTCGGTGAAGCAGGTGTGGGCAAGACCGCCATCGTCGAGGGGCTGGCGTTGCGCATCGCCGCCGGAGAAGTACCTTCCGTGCTCGAAGGCGTCGAGCTGCTTTCGCTGGATATGGGGCTCCTGCAGGCCGGCGCCAGCATAAAAGGTGAATTCGAACGTCGTCTCAAAGGGGTGATCGACGAGGTCAAGACTTCGCCAAAATCCATCATCCTGTTCATCGATGAGGCTCACACCCTGATTGGCGCGGGTGGCAACGCCGGGAGCGCTGATGCGGCCAACCTGCTCAAGCCGGCCTTGGCCCGGGGTGAGCTGCGTACTATCGCGGCCACCACCTGGACCGAGTACAAAAAATATTTTGAAAAAGACCCGGCCCTGGCCCGTCGTTTCCAACCGGTGCAATTGCACGAGCCGACCGTCAGTGAGGCAGTGACCATCCTGCGTGGACTGGCTCGGGTCTACGAGAATAGCCACGGCATTTACCTGCGTGATGATGCGGTGGTCGCGGCGGCGCAATTGTCGGCTCGCTACCTGGCTGGTCGTCAGTTGCCAGACAAGGCTGTGGATGTGCTGGACACTGCCTGCGCCCGTGTGCGCATCAGCCTGGCCGCTGCGCCGCAAAGCCTGGAGCGATTGCGCGGCGAGTTGGCCGAAGGCGAGCGCCAGCGCCAAGCACTGCGTCGTGATGCACAGGCCGGCTTATCGATTGATCTTCAGGCGCTGGAAGCGCTGGAAGTGCGCCTGGAGGCCATCGAAGACGAGTGCCGAACGCTGGAAATCCAATGGACCGAGCAACGCATTCTTGCGGAACGCCTGTTGTCGCTTCGCCAGCAATTGGCCAAGGCACGGGAAGCCTCGGTGGATCACCCCCTCAGTGTCGAAACACTGGAAGCGGCGTTGCATGAAACACACGGCACGTTGGTGGCTGCGCAAGTCCAGGAGCGCCTGGTCAGCTTCGAAGTTTGCCCGCGACTGGTAGCCGAAGTCATCAGTGCCTGGACCGGTGTGCCGCTGACACAACTGGCGCGAGAGCACAATTTGAAAGTCGCCAGTTTCGCGACGGACCTGCGTGCTCGTATTCGTGGTCAGGAGTCGGCTGTGCAGGCGCTTGATCGTGCGATGCGTGCCGCCGCCGCAGGCCTGAACAAACCCGACGCTCCGGTGGGCGTGTTTCTGTTGGTAGGGCCCAGTGGCGTCGGCAAGACCGAGACAGCGCATGCCCTGGCCGACCTGCTCTATGGCGGTGATCGTTTTATCACCACGCTCAACATGGCCGAATTCCAAGAAAAACATACGGTTTCCCGGCTGATCGGCGCGCCGCCGGGCTACGTCGGGTTTGGCGAAGGCGGCATGCTCACCGAAGCCGTGCGGCAAAAGCCCTATTCAGTGCTACTGCTCGATGAGGTCGAAAAAGCCGACCCGGATGTGTTGAATCTGTTCTACCAGATCTTCGACAAGGGCTTGGCCAACGACGGAGAAGGGCGGGAAATTGATTTTCGCAACACGCTGATCCTGATGACGTCGAACCTGGGCAGCGAACGCATCAACGAGTTGTGCGAAAACGGCACAAAACCAAGTGCCGAATGCCTTGAAGAGTCCATTCGCCCAATACTCAGTCAACATTTCAAACCCGCGCTGTTGGCGCGTATGTGCGTGGTGCCGTACTACCCGGTCAACGGGCCGGTGTTACGTGAACTGGTGGAAGTCAAACTCGACCGCCTGGGCGAGCGGCTGCACCGTCGTCAATTGAGCTTCAGTTATTGCGGGCACCTTGTGAACCACCTGGTCGAGCGTTGCAGTCGTAATGATCGTGGCGCACGACTGATTGACCAACTGCTTGACCTGCACCTGATGCCGCTGGTTGCCAACCGGTTGCTCGTCGCCATGGCCGGTGGCGAACAGCTACGGCATGTACACGCCGTGCTCAACGGCGACGCCAGACTCGCGTGTGAGTTCTCCTGAGGTGGGCGCTATGTTCAAGAAACTCTCGCAACCATTGGACTATGCCGAAGCACTTCTGGCGCAGTTTTCCGACCTTTCGCGCTTGGCGGACGGCGCTGAGCTGGTGGGGACGTTCATCCTGGGCGTAGCGCGGCTCAGTGGCTGTGAACTGGTGCAGTTGTACCTGCTCGATGCCACTCGCACCCGCCTGGAAATGAACACCGAGTGCCTGGAAGGCCGGTTGCAATTTCGTGACCCGCAAAGCCTGCCCTCCGACTACCACGCTGAGCAATTGTTGCAGTTTTCCCTGTGCCAGAACCGTGTGGTGTGCCTCGACGCGTTAAGCGACAGCGTGCACGAAACCGGTTTCCTGCCGCCGCGGGCCACACCCTGGCAGTCGCTGCTTTGCGTTCCCCTGGGCGATCCCCAGGATGAGAGCGGAGGCTTGTTGCTATGCGCCAGCAATCAGCACCTCGACCTGCATGGGATCGCTGAGTCCCTGGGACATCTTGGGACCTTCGCGCTTGGCCAGATGCACCTGTTACAGCGCCTGCGCGGTCCTGTTGATGAGTCAGAGCCTGATACCACAAGCCTGCCGAGCGCCGTCAGTTACGGCCTGATTGGCAAGAGCATGGCCATGCGCAAGACCTGCTCATTGCTCAGTAAAGTACTGCACTGCCCCTATACCGTCCTGCTGCGGGGTGAGACCGGTACCGGCAAGGAGGTGGTGGCCCGGGTCCTCCATGATTACGGCCCGCGCCGATCCAAGGCGTTTATCGTGCAGAACTGTGCAGCGGTTCCCGAGAACTTGCTGGAGAGTGAGCTTTTCGGCTATCGCAAGGGGGCGTTCACCGGTGCCGACCGGGACCGGGCCGGGCTGTTCGACGCGGCCAACGGCGGCACGCTGTTGCTCGATGAAATCGGCGATATGCCGTTATCCCTGCAGGCCAAGTTGTTGCGAGTGTTGCAAGAAGGCGAAATCCGGCCGTTGGGGTCCAACGTCACTCACCATGTCGACGTGCGCATCATTGCCGCCACCCACCGCGACCTGAAGCAACTGATGGAGGAGGGCAAGTTCCGCGAAGACCTGTATTACCGCCTTGCGCAGTTTCCAATTCCGCTACCGGCGTTGCGCCAGCGCGACGGCGACATCATTGAGTTGGCGCGGCATTTTGCCGACAAGGCTTGCACACTCCTGCAGCGTGATCCGGTGCGCTGGTCAGACGCAGCGCTCGATCACCTGGCCGCCTATGACTTCCCGGGAAACGTCCGTGAACTCAAGAGCATCGTAGAAAGGGCCGTGCTCTTGTGCGAGGGCGGCGAACTGCTTGTCGAGCATTTTGCGCTACACATCCAGACCCCAGCCGAACGGGGCCGCGTGAGCCTGCGTGAACGGATGGAGCAGATCGAACGTGGCCTGCTGATCGATGGGCTGCGCGAGAGTTCGGGCAACAAGGCGCGTACCGCCCGTGAACTTGGCTTGCCGCTACGCACGCTGGTCTATCGCCTTACGCGCCTGAACGTTCAGCGTAGTGATTTCAATGATTGATCCTTGCCTGTTCGTAGCCATTCCAGCCCGGCCTTTTCATTTCTGGAGAAATTTCGATGCCTGTTTTTTCCTGGCGAGCCGTCCTGCTGACGCTTCTCGTGTCATTTGTCCTCGGCGGTTGTAGTGGCAACTACAAATTCAACGACAGTGATTATCGCCCTCTGGGTGATCCACAAGCGGTCAGTCGCGGTAAGTGACCCAAGGAACCTTTAATAGATGGATCTTGTTTTCGAAATGCTGAACGCCAACCAGTTCGTCCCTGTACGACTGTGTCACAAGACCTTCGGGCCGGCTGGCGGAGTGATTGGTCGGGGTGAGGGTTGCCACTGGATGATTCCCGACCGCGACCGCCTGCTGTCCAAGTGTCACGCGCATGTCAGCTTCCGTGAGGGTTCGTTTTTCCTGACCGATACCAGTTGCAACGGTACGACCCACCGCGAAAGCGGCGCACGCCTACGCAAGGGCGAGCCGGTACGGATACAGGACGGAGACGCCTACATCATGGGCGAATTCGAGGTCCTGGCGCGGCTGGTCATCGGGCCGTCGAACAGCGTTGCCGAAGCCGGTCGCTCAACGTCGGTCGACAGTCTCATTCCGGACGATGCCTTTCTGGAACTCGACCCGCTGAAAGCACTGGACCAACAGGAGCGGGTCTTGCTGGACATCGATGAGCTGATAAATCCCACTGCCGTACCACCAGACACCCTTGGGCGCCCAGATTATGCGCGTATCGACATGGAAAGCCTGCTGGTGCCGGAGTTGGTCGAAGAGCTCGTTGAACCAAGGCCTGCGCCCATCCCGCCCGCCAACGCTATGGATCACCCGCGCGAAAATTTTTTGGAGCGCTTCGCTATTGCCCTGGGCATGGATCTCGAAAGCCTGGATAGCGAGGCCCTCGAAACCCTGGCGATCAATGCAGCGCTGCTGCTCAAGCAAAGCATCCATGGTTTGCAGCAGAGCTTGCGCACCCGCTCGGAGTTGAAAGGCGAACCGCGCCTGACCCAGACCTATGAAGAACAGGTTTGTCTGATTGCCAGCCTGCAAATCGATCACCACGGATGACGTCCATGTCGCACTGCACGATGCACGTATTCAAGACTTTGGCGGCGCTGGCCATGACCCTGCTGTTGGGCGGTTGCACCACGTTGTCGCCCTTCTCGACGATGACCAAGCTCACCCTCACCCTGACGGCCAGTGATCAGCTCAACCCCGACCTCAATGGGCGGCCATCGCCAGTGGTGGTGCGGTTGTTCGAACTCAGGCATCCGGTAGCCTTTGAAAACTCGGACTTCTTCAGCCTCTATGAGCGCGCGAGGGAAACACTGGCCCCCGATCTGATTTCCAGCGAAGAGCTGGAATTGCGTCCAGGTGAAACCGTCGAGCTCAGGCTCGGTATCACTGGGAATGGCCGTTACGTCGGGATACTCGCGGCGTACCGAGACCTGCCACACGCCCGCTGGCGCTACACACTGCCAGTGGCTGCGACGCAGTTGACCGAAGCGAACCTGATCCTCGACCAGGATGGGATCGCCAACACGCTTGAAAGACAGGCCAAGGTAGATGACCGATGAATCACGATAAAGTCATCTGGCAAGAAGGCATGTTGTTGCGTCCACAACATCTGCAACACAACGATCGTTATTTCGATCACCAGTTGAAGGTTCGTACCCGGTTGCTGGCCAGTTACGCCTGGGGATTCCTGGCGCTGGAAATCGATCTGCAATTTCTCAACATGGGCCAACTGGTGGTCAGCCAGGCCAGCGGGGTCCTGCCGGACGGCAGTCTGTTCGAGCTCGGTGGCAACACCGAGCCATTGGCCCTGGAAGTACCGTCCAATACCAGCAATACACCGATCTACCTCGCGTTGCCGTTGGTGACCGGCAATCACATCGAGTCCCGTCGTCAGGAGCAATCTGACGTGCTGGCGCGCTACACCATCTACGACGCGCAGGTGAGCGACTCCAACGCCGGCGATTCCGGCGGGAGCCAGATCAGTTGTGGGCGGCCGAACCTGCGCCTGCTGTTGGGCGAGCAACAGAGCGACCATGCGTTTGTGAAGCTCAAGCTTTGTGAGGTGCTCGATACCACCGCTGATGGGGTGATCAGACTCGCCCCGGACTTTGTGCCAACCTTTATCCAGGCTCGTTCATCCCATTATTTGCTGTCGTGTCTCAAGGAGATCATCGGCATGCTTGCTCATCGAGGTGACAGCCTTGCCGAGCGGATCCGTTTCAATGGCAAGGCAGGTGGTGCGCAAGTGGGCGATTTCATGATGCTGCAACTGATCAACCGTAGCGAACTGTTGCTGCGTCATTACCTGGACCTGGAGCAAGTACATCCCGAAACGCTCTACCGAATGCTACTGGCCCTGTTGGGTGAACTGGCGACGTTCTCCAGTGACAGCAAGCGCCCGCCACTCACCAACCGCTACCAGCACAGCGACCAGGGCGCATGTTTTCGACGCCTGATGCAAGCGATCCGCCAGGTGCTGTCGATGGTGCTCGAGCAGCACGCTATCGAGCTGCAATTGCAGCCGCGCCAATATGGAATCACCGTCTCGCCGATGCAGGACCTCACCCTGCTGGATACGGCTTCATTCGTACTGGCGGCTAGCGCCAACTGTGACAGCGAAGAGTTGCGCCATCGACTGCCGTCGAACCTCAAGGTTGGCTCGGTGGAGCGCATCCGCCAGTTGGTCAACCTGCATCTGCCCGGTATCAAGATCAGGCCTCTGCCCGTGGCTCCGCGGCAGATCGCATTCCATGCCAACAAAACTTATTTCATCCTGGAACCCAGCTCCGAAGACCTGGCGCAACTGAAGCGCTCGGCAGGCTTCGCGTTCCATGTGTGCGGTGATTTCGCGGAGCTTGAACTGAATTTTTGGGCCATCAGGAATTGAACGAAATGGATAAGGAAAATCCCCAGGACGAAACAACCGTCCTGCTCGACCACCATGGACAACGTCCTGCTTCTGGCCCCTTGACCGACGCTGTTGCGCCGCCACGTTTCGAACAGTTGCAAGAGCGAATGATCTACGCCGCGCACCTACCGCGGTCCCAGGCCCTCAATGTCAGCCTTAATCCGCTGGTCGCGGCGGCGTCCGGATTGTTGTCGCAGATGGTGCAACTCAAGCACGGCCGCGAACGCGAGGACCTGCAAGCCCTTAAAGGGGAACTGAAGCGAGGCCTGGAGCAGTTCGAAGCCTGTGCCTTGCAGGACGGTGTTGAAAACAGTCAGTTGATCGCGGCGCGTTACGTGCTCTGCTCAGCGATCGACGAGGCGATCGTCACTACACCGTGGGGCCATGGAGGTGGTTGGTCACAGATAAGCCTGCTCAGCACTTTTCACAACGAAACCTTCGGTGGCGAGAAGGTCTTTCAATTGCTTGAGCGCTTGTCGAAAAACCCCATCAAACACCTGTCGATGCTTGAGTTGTTGTATCTCTGCCTGTCCCTGGGCTTCGAGGGCAAGTATCGGGTCCAGACCCGTGGGATGCTCGAGCTCGAAAGTCTGCGCGATGCCCTGTATCGGCTGATCAGTCAGACACGCGGTGACATCCCTCGTGAACTGTCGCCTCGCTGGGAAGGCTTCGATGGCGCGCGACGCAGCCCGGTGCGCATTGTCCCGGCCTGGACGGTGGCGGTTTTTACGCTGGTCTGCCTGGGGGTGATGTACTCGAGTTTCGCCTGGGTATTGGACGAGCAACGCCGAAGCGTACTGCAACCTTATCAACTGTCAGAGCCGGTCGCCGCTCAGCCGCTGCCGTAAACAGGGACGTGTCATGAAATTGCTTTTCAGGAAAGCCGGTGCCTGGGTGCGCCAGACGTGGATTTGGACGCTGCTGGCGGTGCTTTGTATCGCGTTGCTGGTGTGGTTCGTCGGGCCACTCCTGGCCGTTAATGACTACAAGTTCTGGGCAAGCCCGACGGCGCGGTTGCTGACCGTCAGCGTGCTTCTGCTGGGCTGGGGCCTGGCCATGGTTTTCGTCAATGGGCGCGGTGGTTCAAGCGCGAATCCCCAGCAAAACGCCCCCGAGCAGGCTCGGGCCCTGCATCAAGCCAGGATTGATGATGAGCGGCGCGAAGTGCGCTCGCGCTTCAAGCAGGCATTATCCACGCTAAGGTCCTCGAGCCTTTATCCCGGCCGCAGCGAACGCTGGCGCAACGATCTGCCGTGGTATCTGCTGATCGGCCCGCCTGCCAGCGGCAAGACCCGTCTGCTGGACTGCTCGGGCCTGGAGTTCCCTCTCGACAAGCTTGAGCGCAAGCCAATCGGCGACACGTCGGGTACCCGTTATTGCGATTGGTATTTTGCCGAGCACGCCGTGCTGGTCGACACTGCCGGGCGCTACCTGACCCAAACGGACAGTGATGTCGACAGCAGCGCCTGGGCCGTATTGCTTGAACTGCTGCGCAAGCGTCGCCGCGGTCGTCCGTTGAGCGGTGTACTGGTGACGGTACCGACCGAGGTCCTGTTGCTGGGCAGCGAGGACGAAGTGACTACGCTGGCCCGCCAGATTCGTGGCCGCCTGCAGGAACTGCAACAGCGACTGCACGTTGATGCCCCGGTTTATCTGGTCCTGAGCAAAGCGGACGGCGTGCCAGGTTTCAACGAGTTCTTTGATTCGTTGACTCGCGAAGAAAACGACCAGGTATTGGGTGCAAGTTTCAGTCGGGACCAGCGTGGCAGTGATGTGGCCGTGTTACGTGCCGAGTTCGAGGCGCTGCTGCATCGCCTCAACAGCCAGGTGATCATGCGCATGCATCAGGAGCGCGACCCGCTGCGCCGTAGCGGCATGCTTGATTTCCCTTACCAACTTGGACAACTCGGTGCCGGCCTGTGTCTGCTGGTCGAGCAGGCGTTTACCGGCAGCGTCGGTACGTTGCGTGGTTTCTATCTAACTAGCGCATCGCCGCCGGGCCGAACCAATACCACGCCCAGCGGGCGCTCGCGGTTCATCCATCACTTGATCAGCCGGGTGATTTTTCCGGAAGCCGATCTGACTGACCTCGTTCAGCGCGAGCGCCGTCGTCTCCATTGGGGGCAGCGAGCTTTGTATTTCGGAGCGCTGACGGTCATTGGCCTGTGTGGGCTGTTGTGGGCGCACGGTTTTTCGGCCAACCACGAGCGACTGGACAGCTTGCGTACGCTGGCACAACGCTGGGACCAGCAGCAATCAGTCCTGGCGAATGCTGATGACTGGACCGCGATGCTCGAATCACTGGATATCCGTTTCGAGGCAACCCGGGTTTTCCCACCCTACAGGGCGGTGCCTTTGCATGGACGCGTCGGCCTGTACCAGGGCGAGGCGAGCAACCCTGCGGTGACCGACGCCTACGAGCGTGAATTACAGGCGCGACTGTTGCCGAAGGTTGCGCAGAGGCTGGAAGCGCATGTCCGCAACAACTGGAATGACCGTGAGCAACTGCTCAACAGCCTGCGCGCCTACTTGATGCTGGGCCTGCAAGAGCGCCGCGATGTTGCCTGGCTCAAGGATTGGCTGGCCAACGATGGGTCGCTTCGTCACCCTGGCAACACGGCGCTACAGGAGGGCCTGAATGCCCACCTCGAGCGCCTGTTGGAGCTGTCCTTTATCCATGCGCTCAACGAACCGCTGGTGGCCCAGGCCCGGAAAGCCTTGCGCCGTGAGTCCCTGGCAGCCGTCGTGTACAGAATGCTGCATGAACAGGCCAGCCATCTGCCGCAATACCGACTCAGCCAACACCTGGGCTCGCAAGGTGCGTTGTTGGTCGGCACCGACCGTGTGATTCCCGGTTTCTATACCCGCCAGGGTTACGAACGCTACTTTTCGATCCAGGGTGCGGCATTGGTCGCCGAGTTGCTGCGGGACAACTGGGTCCTGGGTGAAGGCGAGGGCCTCAGCGGCATGGACATGCGTCGCCTGATGGTCGAACTCGAACAGCTGTATTTTCGTGATTATGCCGACCACTGGAGCGAAGCGGTTGGCCAGGTCGCCCTGCAAACCATCAGTAATCCAGGTGAGGGCGCCGAGCAACTCGCGGGGCTGACCTCGGCTCACTCGCCGATTCTGCGGATGCTGGTGCAAGTGCGCGAACACACTCGAATCCAGGCTGTTGCCGAGCAAATCGACGATCTGACGCAAGCGGCAGGGAACGGTGGACATGCCGTTACAAAACTCGCTGCCGTGGCTGGGAAAGCCTCTGTGTCCTTGGCCGAAAATCTGCCGGACACTGCGCAAAAATCCTTGCGACGGCGTTTCGAGCCGCTGCATCGCCTGCTGGACCCGGACAATGGTCCGACGGCTGATCTGGTCCAGGCCTTGCGGGCCATTGATGAGGTGCAATTGCAACTGGCGAACCTGGCTCGCGCCAGTGCCCCGGAACAAGCGGCGTTCGAGCTGGCCAGGCACCGCATGGGCGGCCAGCGCGATGCATTGAGTCACCTGCGTGGTGCGTCTGCCCGCTTGCCGCAGCCGGTCAGTGCGTGGTTCAACGTGATGGCCGAGGACAGCTGGCGCTTGGTGCTCAATGATGCTTATCGTTACCTGAACCAGCGTTATCAGGGCGAGCTGTACAGCTTTTACGGCAAGGCGATCAACAAGCGTTACCCGTTCAGTGCTCACAGTGCCAGCGACGTCGCGCTCAATGACTTCCGGGAGTTCTTCAAGGACCAGGGCATCGTCGATCGATTCTTCGAAAATTACATGCAGCCCTTCGTCAGCGGCTCGGCGGGACACTACCGTCTGCGCAGCATCGACGGTCAGAGCTTGCCAATGTCCCGGGTCTATCTCGATCAAATGGCAACCGCGCACACCATCCGCCGGAGCTTTTTCGCCGAAAACCCGACCGAGCCGCAAGTACAGTTCAAGCTTGAACCGTACACCCTGGACCCGGCGGTAAGCCGTGCTGAATTCCGTTTCGGTGACCAGATGCTTGAATACCGCCACGGTCCGATCCTGCCGGTGGCTTTTACCTGGCCAAGCGACGCACAGAATGGTCGAACCTTTCTGGTGCTGGACAAGATGGTTGGACGAGGCGTGGGCATCGAGAAAAATACCGGGCCGTGGTCGCTGTTTCGGTTGTTCGACCTGATGCAGAGCGAATACCTGACCGGGCGCGATGTCCGCGTATTGAAGGCGGACCTGGGTGGCCTGCGCGCCAACTATCTGTTGACGAGCCAACGTACGCCGAACCCTTTCGATATGAGTGTGCTGCGCACCTTTCGCCTGCCGGTGCAGCTTTGATGGAGGCTGGTCCCTGGTACAGCGCCGCGCGCACGGACCCTGGCAAGACCCGGCCACGTAATGAGGATGCTTTTCTCGATTGCCCGCAACAGGGGATGTGGGCAGTGGCCGACGGCATGGGTGGCCACTCGGGGGGTGACATTGCCAGCCAGCTGATCGTTGCCAACCTGACGGAGCTGCCGCTGTACCGGGACTTGGCTGAACGTTCGAAAGCGGTGCGCCAATGCCTGCGCTGGACCAACCGACGACTGAGCCAGGAACTTACCGTCACCGAAGATCATCCCGGCATTATCGGCAGCACTGTGGTGGCGCTGTTATTGGAAGGAAACCGCGGGGTCTGCATCTGGGCGGGCGACAGCCGTTGTTATCTGTGGCGCGGTCGACGACTGTACCAACTGACCAAGGACCATTCACTGCAACAGCAACTGATCGACACACAACACATCAGTCGCGATGAGGCCTGTGCCCATCCTGCGGCCAAGGCACTGACCCGCGCGGTCGGTGCCGCCCCAGAGTTGACGCTGGAGGTGTTGGAGCTGGATGTTCACCCGGGCGATACGTTCTTGCTGTGCAGTGACGGCCTGTACCAAGGCCTTGGCGCGCAAGCCCTTGGCAGTGCCTTGGACCTGGCTTCGCCACGCGTGGTGTTGGAGCATCTTTTCGACGACGTTCTGCGTGGCCCGGCGCGGGATAACCTGACGGCCGTGGTGGTCTGCCCGTGAATGAAGAGGGTAGCCACCCCACGTATTCCTCCTTCGCCAACGCGGTGTCTACTGTGACATCCAGTCAGCATTGCGTCAGCGAAACACCGGACATCCTCGCAGGACGCTATCGCCTTGAACGCTTGCTTGGGGCGGGCGGCATGGGTGTTGTGTACCGCGCGCGGGATTTGTTGCACGAACAATTCGCTGATCCCGATCCGTACCTTGCCTTGAAAATGCTCAGCGAGGCATTCGACGTGTCACCCGATGCGAGTGCGCTGCTCTACAGCGAGTTCGCCCTGACGCGGCGATTGCACCACCCGAATATTTTGCGCCCCTACACCTTCGAAGTGGACACAGCCCAACGACGGGCCTTCATCACCATGGAGCTGATGCGTGGCCTGACCATGGACAAACTGCTTTGCGAACGGCCCCACGGGTTGCCTTGGTCCGAACTCAAGGCTATCGCCGTGCCGCTGCTCGATGCCCTGGCGTACGCCCACGGCCGTGGCGTACTGCATGGTGACGTGAAGCCAAGCAACATCATGTTGAGCGAAGAAGGCCTGCGTCTGTTCGATTTCGGTTTGGGCCTGGCCGAAGAAGGGCCTTCGCAGCATCTGCCAAACCTGAACCGTGAACGCCTTAACGCCTGGACCCCTGGTTACGCGGCGCCTGAACTGCTTGAAGGTGAGCCCCTTTCAGCGGGTGCTGATGTCTACGCTGTGGCTTGCGTGCTGTATGAACTGGCGAGCGGCCAACACCCGTTCCGACGGTTACCTTCCACCCAGGCCCGCGATGCCCGGTTGGAGCGCCCGCTCAAGGCACCGTGCAACCTGCCCAGGCGTTGCTGGGCGGTGCTACGGATGGCGCTGGCGTTTGATCCGGGGCAGCGGCGTATTAGTGCAGCTCGATTGCGTGACGCCTTGAGCGGTGTGTCGTCTTGGTGGTGACATTCTTGAATGGTGAAACGAGCCATAACCTAGTCCCTATTTTGATCGCTACGACTGCTGTTCGTGGCGAGGGAGCTTGCTCCCGCTCGGCGGCGCAGCCGTCGTAAACCGGCTGATGCGGTTTTTCCGGAGAAATGCGCCGGCCTGTTTTGGGGCGGCTTCGCCACCCAGCAGGAGCAAGCTCCCTCGCCACGGGTTGGTGGTGTGGCGGCTATCGTGGGTCGACGTTATCGAGCACACGGCTGGCCAGCATTGAACTCAGTTCGATCAATTGCTGGATGCCGAGGGCGATGTGGCGGCGGGGGCCTTCGAGGTCGAAGGCCAGGTTGCTGATCATCGCGTCGGCGGATGCCAGGTTTTCGCTGAGGTTGGTGAGCAGGCATTCGTTGTCGGCGTTTTTTGCCACGGTGAAGAGCTGGTCCGGTTTGGATGCATCTTCGGACTTTTCCGGTTTCGGTAGCAGGTAGTAATCCAAGGCGCGCTTTTCTGCTTCGTCTTGTTTCTTCGTTTTGGATTGAGTGGGCGCAGAGGTGCGATCTGCTTCGGGGGGATTCGGTGTAATTTTGAACATGGTGCAGCTCCTTTCGTAAGAGGAACCATCACCGTCTGCCGCCAAGCAGATAGGGTGACGGATTACACAAGGTTGGCGGACCGGAACGAAAGGAACCCGGCATCCCCGAAGGGATCCTTGCGCAACCCGCCATAACATAGGAATGCCAATGCCAGAGGCATCGCAATCCTATTGAGGGGCTGTTGCGCCTTTCGTGTACCGGGCCGCCAAGCCCGACCACTGATGGGCAGTGGCAGGGAAACGATAGAGCCCGTCGGCAAGGCGCACAAGCTGGCGGATTCTGGCGTAGTTGTAGGCAATGGCGCAAGGATGCGTAGCTTGGTGGACGCGTTGCGGAGGGAGAATAAACAAGCCTTCGTAATGCCCAGGATTCGGGGCGAGAAGGCGTGCTCTCGCTCGGTGGCGCAACGGTTTTTCTGTAGGAATGCGCCGGCCGTTTTGGGGCGGCTTCGCCGCCCAGCGGGAGCAAGCTCCCTCGCCACGGTATTTGCGCTTAACCTGCGCTCGTCGGCCAACGGCACGTCGCTCCTTGGATAGCTGTCAAAGCTTGTCCAGGCTAGAAACCGTGGTGGTGTAGAAGGCCACGCCCGACTTGTCGATGACTTTTATCCTGCCGCCTTCTTCCTTGAGGTCTTTGAGGTACGGACCGAACGCTATTTCGTCGGGCGCGGTTCGCAGAATTTCTTTGTCGAGTACCGGTGTGTCTTTCCTCAAGACCTTAAGGTTCATGAGGAAGCAGTCGATGGTTAACTGGCACTCCAGGGCGCAGACATAGTCCGACCCTTTTATTTTTTTCTGCTTGAAGGTCCACTCGTTTTTATAGTGGTTGCGGCGGAACTCATCCATTGCGTTTTTCAGCAGATCAAGGGGCAAGGCCATGTGTGGGCGGCATTTTTCCAAGCCTTCCAGCAACAGTTGTATAAAGAACTCATTGAGCTCGTTGACCGATGTGCATTTTTTATACAGTTCGGTGTCCAGACCGACATTGACGATGAGCGCGCCGCTGGAGTTTACATAGGGCTCATTGACGGCTTGGCGGGTGCCGACAAAGCAGATTTTCTTGAAGTTCGGCGTTTCGAATTTTTCTGCACTCAGGTGGCGCTCAAGAAAGTTGCAGATCGATCGGCTTTGGTCGCGAAACGGATGAATAATTTCGTCGCTGAATTCGCCCAGGTCGGGGTATAGGTAGATTTCTTTTAAGATCATGGTCTTGAATGCCTCGCTGGGTCTGGTTCCCGCCTGCGTCGATTCGCGTTTCTTCGCTCAAAATCTCGACTTTCCAACGAGCAACTGGGCCGGCCGGCTCTTTTTTGATGACTCTGGATTCGTAACGTCCTCTTGAAATCCAATACTCATACGTAGACCTGAGCGAGCCTCGTGAGGCAATCGCTTCACAGGCTCGTGGGTAGGTTATTTCCAGGCAGCATGGTAAGCCTGTCCAGCGATGACGCCACCGGCTCTATTGGCCTGTGAGTTCAGCAAGGAACTCCTCAAATGATTCGCATACGAACGCCAGATCCTCTTCATCCATCAAGTACAGGTAAATATTCCCGAAGTCAGCTTCCTTAACGGATAAGAGGAAGGAATTGCCACCGTGATCGTACGCAAAGGGGATCATTTGTTTTAGCAACGGAACGTCGTCCGTCAAGTCGCGATAGACCGTTTCGATAGGGGCTTGTCCGTATTTGATCGGAGTGAACCCACCCAGCAAGAAATCATTCTCGCTACTACTCTCAGACAAATCGCCGCCGTTGTGCTTTAGATAAAATTGCTTAAAGGCTGTCGGTAATTCCACATTGAATTTTTCCTGGAACTCATTCAGTTCTTGCATAGAGAGGGCGCGTTCGGATTCTTTGAGGGTCAGCCGCATTTGGATGCTCCTTTTGTTCTGCATTGAAGTGATCTGACTTTCCACTAAATCTTCAATATGACGTTCCTTTTGAGGCGGCTTCGCCACCCAGCGGGAGCAAGCTCCCTCGCCACGGGATCTGCGTTTCGCCTCAAATCTTGTGCTCAGCCAGCGTTCCGCTCTGCCTCTTTCTAGCTGGAATTCAGACGGATAATTTGATGGTTTATGTTATTGCGGTTTATGACGCCAGGAAGAAAAGTCGGATATGTAAATTTCATCCAGCGTTAGCGTCGGCGGTATGTTTTCGATGCTGTCAGCTATCTCGTCATAAGGTGTTGGCAAGATATAGCAGAGGCCGAAATCCTCGTTGAGGATTATGACGCCATTAAATATGCGTTGGCGTTCGGTTAGTTTTTTTATCTGGTCAAAAGGCATTCCTGTGGAAAGCGTATTTTGGTAAAGCCCTTTGTAGCGCGGGTTACAACCTATTGAGAAAATTGTTCCGTCAGGTAGGGTCGAGAGGGTGAGCGTACTATCGATTATGTACGCTGTTCTTGTCTCGCCGTCAGGTAATGTGTAGTTTTTTATCTCGACTTTATGGTTTTCATAGAGTTCATTCATATAGGTCGAGATATTGTCTTGCAATAAAATATTCGCAATTGAATGCTTGGATTTTATGTCGGCTGCAAAATCAATCATTTAAATTCCACCGTTCATTAACGTACCGTTTACGTAAACTGGGGAGTCTTTTATAAGGTCATAGTTTTTAAAGTCACCATGTCCAATCCTGCCGAATACAACATCTTCGCCGGCTTTATTGACTTTATAGACCTTCCAATAATCATTTCCATGGATGTTGGGCTGGGTAGGGCTGCCGCCTGGATGGTAGTCAAGCTTGTAGGTGGCTCCGGATTTTGTACTGCGCACATACTGGACGTGCTGAATCGCATCCGGTCTGCCGGCTTGTGGATAGGTTTTGGTCCATCCTCGCGATGTCAGGTAGCCGTCGACGTCAGCAGGTTTTTTCCCTGTTAGTTTTCCAGTCCATCGTTGGGTTATCGTATTTTTTCTGGCAAATCCTTTGGCCGAGGTACAGCTCAGTCCCAGTGGGTCGGCATACCCTGCAGGATTCGGCGCATAAGCGTAGAAATTAATGCCCCCCGCCAACCCAATCGGATCCGGCGTAGTAAACCGCCCCACATCCGGATCATAAAACCTGAACGTATTGAAATGCAGCCCGGTTTCCCGATCCAGGTACTGCCCCTGGAACCGCAAATTCTGCTCTTCGATGTAATACGGCTCGCGCACTTCCTCCAGCGTATTGCCCCAGACCCGATACGTGGCCTGCCACACATTGTGTCCGTCGGCTTCGGTGAGTTGTTCCGGCAGGCCGTTGAGGTCGTTGTGGTAGTAGCGGATCTTTTGCAGCGGGCCGCTGCCGTCGACGCGGGCCAGGGGTTCGTAGCCGTCGTCTTCGTAGAGGTACAGGCTGGTTTGCTGGTGGCGGTGTTCCTGCAACAAGCGCAGGCCATCCCAGGTGAAGCGAGTTTCGCCCAGCGGGTAACCATTGCTGTCGTGTTCGGTTTTTTCGATGCGCCGGCCCAGCGGGTCGTAGGCCATTTTGACCACGCTGCCGTCGCCGTTGCGCACCTCGATCAAGCGGCTTTCAGCGTCATAGGCAAAGTGCTGCACGCCGCGTTTGGCGCTGCGCTTTTCGATCATCCGGCCGAAGGCGTCGTAGCGGTAGCGTTTGTCCTGGTAGGTCAGCAGCTTGTTGTGCACCACCAATCCGGCGCCGGGGGCCGGGCCGTCCAGCAGGTTGGCGGCGGCGTCGTAGGTGAAGGTTTCGCGCTGGCCGTGCAGGCTGTCCTGGCTGGCGACGATGCGGCCGGTGGCGTCGTAGTGCAGGAGCTGGCGCTGTTGCGCGGCGGGTTGCTGGTCGAGTTTGCCGATGAGGTTGTCGGCGGGGTCGTACTCGAAGTGTTTTTGCACCGCCGCTGGCAGCAGCGAGGGTTGGCTGCTGTGACGGCGTTGCCGTGCGCGCAGGCGGCCGCTGCGGTCGTATTCGCTGCGGGTGTTGATCTGCCCTTGGGTGCGCAGCACTTCGCGGTGCAGGCGGTCGCGTTCGAAGTCGCTGATGACCTGGCCGTCGAGGTTGATCTGGTGCAGGTGGCCGCTGCCGTAGTACAGGCGGTTGACCCAGCGGCCATCGGGCAGTTGGGTCTGGATCAGGTTGCCGAGTTCGTCGTAGTGGTGTTGCAGGCTTCCGGCGGCGCTGTTTTCGGCGAGTAACTGGCCGAGGGCATCGTAGGCGAAGCTCAGGGTCTGGGCGTTGCCTTGCAGGTCGGTGAAGGTGACGGCGGTGAGTTGGTCCAGCGGGTCGTAGCTGTATTCGGTACGGCCATCGTCGGTGACTTTGGCGATCAGCCGGCCCACGGCGTCGCGTTCCAGGCGATGGACGGTGGGGGGCGGTGGGGCTTCGGGAACGAGCGCCAGGCCGGTGCCGTAGGGCGCGGGCATCGCCGTCACTGCCGCGACGTTGTCGAGGCGGTCGTAGTCGTAGCGCTTGGCGCTGCCGTCCAGGTCCTGCTGCTCGATCAACCGATCCCCGATATCCCAGGCAAACCGGTAGCTCTCGCCATTCTCGTTGGTCAGCGCTTGCAGCCGGCCGAAGCTGTCGTAGGCGAACTGCACCTGCCGGCCTTGGGCGTCTGTGCGTTGGCGGACCTGGCCGCGGCGGTTGTGTTGGTAGAGCGTGGTATGCCCGGCCGGGTCGGTGTAGCCGGTGAGTTGGCCGGCGGTGTCGCGCTGGTAGTGTTCGGTGCGGCCGTCCGGCAATTGGCTGCTGAGCAGACGCCCCTGGGCGTCGTAGCGGAATTGGGTGCGCTCGCCGAGGGCGTCGGTGATGATTTGCAGGTAACCGCGCGCGTCGTAGCTGAAGCGCGTCGGGTAACCCGAGCAATCGACGTGCTCCACCAATTGGCCGAACGGGTTCCAGCGCAGCTTTTTGCTTTTGCCGGTGGCGTCGATGATCTCCACGACCTGGCCGTGGGTGTCGTAGCGGTAGCGGGTGATGTGGCCCAGTGGGTCGGTTTCCTCCGTGCAGTTGCCGCGTTGATCGTAGCGGTATTTCCAGCTGTGGCCGGCGGCGTCGGTGTCCACCAGCGGCAGGGCCCAGTGTTCGAGCCAGAGGGTGGATTCGCTGCGGCCCAACGGGTCGGTTTCGCTTAGCAGGTTGCCGGCGTCGTCGTAGCTGAATTGGTACTGGCCGCCCTGTGGATCGGTAGCGCTGAGCAACTGGCGCTCATCGTTCCATTCGAACAGCCAGGTCTGGCCGAGGTTGTCAGTGAACTGGGTGATCTGGTGCTGGCTGTTCCAGTGCCGGGTGCTGACGCGTTGCAGGCTGTCGCTGATGCGGGTGATGCCCGCCTTGAGGTCATAGTCGAACTGGTAGGCGTCGCCTTCGTCGGTCCAGTGCCGGACCACGCGCCATTCCTGGTCGTCGATCAGGGCCCATTCGTAGAAGCAGTGCAGGCCGCTGGGCAACTGGTGCTCGACCATCCGCTGCCCGGCGTCGTAGCTGAAGCGCCGTTGCACCTGGCCGGTGGCGTCGCGCACTTCGGCGAGGGTGTTGGCCGCGTCGTAGGCGTAGCTGACCAGCACTTCCCGCGATTGGTCGGGGTAGAGGCGTTCGATGTGGGTGACGCGTTCGCCTTCGCGGATCAGCTCGACTTGCACCAGGTCGAAGGTGTCGCGCAGTCGCACCAGGCGTCCGGCGTCGTCGTAGTCGAGGTGGATGCGGTTGTCGTTGCGGTCGCCCAATTGGCTCAGGCGCAGGTGCGAAGGGTTGGCTGGCGAAGGTTCGAACAAACGGTACAGGCCGTCGTCGCTTTCGATCAGCAATTGCCCGTTCACATGGCGGCGCACGGCCAGGCCTTCGCCGGCGCTGAACACCGCGCCGCCCAACGGGATGGAACCCATGTCGATGGGCCGGCCTTGTTCGTCGGTGTAGACCAGGGTTTCGCCGCCCTCGGGGTGGGGCAGGATTTCTACCTGGACTTCGTAGGCGACGCTCCAGCCGGCGCCGAACAGGCTGTCTTGGCGTTCGTCGCGGCTGTTGTACACGCGTTGCCAGTCAATCGGCAGGATGCCGGGCAAGACGAAATCCAGGTCCTCGTCACCGCCTAGCACCTTGGCCCCGGTAGCGGCATGCACCGGGTTCGACGAACCCAGGGCGGCGTTGGCGGCCGCGTTCGCCGCGCTGCTGACGGCCATGGACACCGCGCCGCCCACCAGCATGCACGGCAGTTTGCTGAAAAATTTGCCCTTGCCGCCCTTGAGCATCAGCAGCGCGGTGACCGCCAGGCCTACGCCCGGGGTCTTGCCGCTGCGGATCTCGCGCACCACCACCGAACCGCCGCCAATGGTCACGTCAGGGGAAATCAGCCCGGCCGACACCACGGTCGCATCGCAGGTGCTGCGGTCGCCGCTGCGCACGGCGGGCTGGCCGTTGATGGTGACCTTGTCCGAACCTTCGGCCATGAACTGCGGTGGCATGGGTGGGTGCTTGGTGCAGATCACCAGGTCTTCCGGCCGGGTCTCCGTACCGGGGGCGGGCGAGGCGACAGTGGGGCGCCACATCTGCGAGAAGAAATTCCCGGCCATGTCCAGGTAACTGGGTTCTTCTTCCGGCTCGGGCATTTCCAGTTCGGTGCCGGCCGGTGCGACATGGGAAACAACAGCGCCGGCGGCGCGGGCCGAGGGGATGTTGTTGGTGAAGGTGTCCTTGGAGCCGGTGAGGATGTTGGCCTGCACCGTGGGCGGAAAGAGCGCGTTGCCGATGCCCTCGCATAAATTGCTCAGGCCTTTGTCGGCCCCGGTCTTGCTCATGGCCAGGCCGACGATGGTGCCCACCACCAGGCCCAGGACGAAGCAACCCAGGCCGCCGGTAACCACGGTGATGCCCGTGGCCGCGACCACGGCGGCGGTCGCCAGGGCGGTGATCGCGATGTTGGCCGCCACCTCCAATACGCCGCCAAGGATGTCGGCCATCATTGAGGTGTGGTTGAGTGCGTCGCCCAGGCGGGCGGCCCAGAGCGCGTCAGACATGCACGTTGCTCAGGCGGGTAGGGGGGCTGGGGAATGTGGGTTCAAGCAATTTGATGCCTTCCATTGCATCTGTGTCCTTGTGGGTTACGGCATGCTCATCAGGGCCATTCTCAGGCGCTTGATCAGTTTCGGGGTCTTGAGGCAATCGGCCGGGCGTTTGTTGCCCAGGGCGGGCACGGTCTGTTCCAGCCACCAGAACCCTTCCTTGAGCCCTCTTTTTCCGTAGAGCACGACGGCCATGTCGAGGTTGTCATCCATGGCCTTGGCCAGCGCGCGTGCGTTGTCGTCGAGGTAGTCCTCTTCGTACAACCGCACGAAATGCTGCCAATCGGCATCGCCGACGTATTCGTCTTCCAGTCCCATTTTAAAAACCTGCAAAGGAAATCAAGTTGCTGCCGGTCGGGTTTCGCGCCGACGGCGCCAGGATCCCATCATAACCATTAGCCTTGGCCCAGGCGCCGATTTGATGGGTCTGGGTGTACTTGTCGCCGGTAATGCTCTTGAGGGAGACCCCCAATTGTTTGCGCACATCGGCCCGGGTCAGGTCCAGGACGTTGTTGAGCTGCACTTTCTTGCTGACCAGTACCCGTGTGGACAGGTCCACGCCCCAGTGATTGACTTCGCCCATGGCTGTCTTGCGTGAGTTGGCGCCATAGACACCGCCCAGGCCGGGGGCGGTGTAACGGTGCCTGGAGGCGACGTTCCACTTGTGCGCGGTCCAAGTCGTGCTGATCCGCCCCGGCTCTTCAAAGCGATACACCGTTCGGTTGACCTTGCGACCCTTGGGCGGCGTCGAGCATTTCATCAGCCCGAAGGGGTCGATCCAACTCACCGGGTTCGGCGCGTACTGGTAGAGGTTCAGCCCACCGGCTAAGCCGATCGGGTCCGGTGTGGTGAAGCGGCCGATGTCCGGGTCGTAGAAACGCAGGGTGTTGTAGTGCAGCCCGGTTTCGCGGTCCAGGTATTGGCCCTGGAAGCGCAGGTTCTGCTCTTCGATGTAATACGGTTCGCGCAGCTCTTCGGCGGTGTTGCCCCACACTTGGTAACGGGCTCGCCAGAGTGTGTGGCCGTCGGCTTCCGAGAGCTGTTCGGGCAGGCCGTTGAGGTCGTTGTGGTAATAACGGACCTTCTGTTGCTCGCCCAGGCCGTCGACCCTCGCCAGGGGTTCGTGGCTGTCGTCGGCGTAGATGTAGAGGCTGGTCTGGCTGTCGCGGTGTTCCTGCAAAAGTTGCAGCGCATCCCAGGTGAAACGGGTGCGGTTGAGCAGCGTGGCGTGGCGGTCGTACTCGGCTTTTTCGATGCGTCGACCCAACGGGTCATAGGTCATTTTTACGACCGAGCCGTTATCGTTGCGCACTTCCACCAGGCGTTGTTCAGCATCGTAGCGAAAACGCTGGACGCCACGGCGGGCGCTGCGTTTTTCCACCATGCGACCGAAACCGTCATAGCGGTAGCGCTTGTCCTGGTAGGTCAACAAGCGGTTATGCGCGACCTGGCCTGTGCCCAGACCGTCCAGCAGGTTGGCGGCCGGGTCATAGGCGAAGCTTTCACGCTGGCCTTGAAGGTTGTCCTGGCTGGCGAGAATGCGGCCGGTGGCGTCATAGTGCAGCAATTGGCGATGGGACGCTTCGGGCTGGCTGTCGAAGCGCTCCACTCGCTGATCGCTGGCGTCATAACCAAACAGTGATTGCGCCACGGGCGGCAGCAGCGTGGACTGACCCTGTTGCCGCCGCTGACGGGCCCGCAGGCGGCCACTGCGGTCGTATTCGCTGCGGGTGCTCTGGCGCCCCTGGGTGCGCAGCACTTCGCGGTGCAGGCGGTCGCGTTCGAAATCGCTGATGACCTGGCCGTCGAGGTTGATCTGGTGCAGGTTACCGCTGCCGTAGTGCAGGCGGTTCAGCCAACGACCGTCGGGAAGCAGCGTCTGGGTCAGGTTGCCCAGTTCGTCATAGCGATGTTCGAGGTTCCCCGCCCAGCCTTGCTCGGTAATCAATTGCCCCAGGGCGTCGTAACGCAAGCCCAGGCTTTGTACTTCACCGGTCTGGCTGGTGAAGGTGATCGCGTTGACCTGGTCGAGCGCGTCATAGCGGTACTCGGTGCGCCCGTCTGCGGTGACTTTCGCCACCAGTCGCCCCATCGCATCGCGCTCCAGCTCATGAATGATGGGGGCTTGGGGCGAGAGGTCCAGGTCGGTGCTGCCGGGCACCGCGAGCGCTTCCACGCGGGTGACGTTGTCCAGCGGGTCGTAGGCGTAGCGCTTGAGGCTGCCGTCCAGGCTGTGTTGGGCGGTCAAGCGGTCGGCGGCGTCCCAGGCAAACCGGTAGCGCTCACCGTTTTCATTGGTCAGGGCCAGCAGGCGCCCGTAGTTGTCGTAGCTCAGCTCAACCCGGCGGCCATGGGCGTCGGTGCGCACCCGCAGTTGACCGCTTAGGGTGTGTTGGAAATTTGTCGTGTGTCCAGCCGGGTCGCTATAGCCGATCAACTGTCCGCTAGCGTCACGCTGATAGTGCTCGGTGCGCCCGTCCGGCAGTTGCTTGCTCAGCAGCCGACCCTGGTCGTCGTAGCTGAAAAGCGTCCGCTCTCCCAGTGCGTCGGTGCTGCTGAGCAACAGCCCGCGCTCGCAATAGCTCAACCGTGTGGTGTAACCGGAACAATCGGTGTGTTCGCTCAGTTGCCCAAGGGCCGTCCAGCGCATGGTCTTGCTTTTGCCGGTGGCGTCGATGACCTCCACCACTTGGCCGTGGGCGTCGTGGCGATAGCGGGTGACGTGGCCCAGCGGGTCGGTTTCGCGAATGCGGTTGCCCCGCGCGTCATAGCGGTACTGCCAGGTATTTCCCGCGGCATCGGTTTCAGCCAGGGGCAGGGCCCAGTGTTCGAGCCATAGGGTTGACTCGCTGCGCCCCAGCGGGTCGCGGGTTTCGCAGAGGTTCCCGGCTTCGTCATAGCTGAACTGATGTTGTCCGCCGTTGGGATCGGTCGCCCCCAGCAACTGGCTTTCGTCGTTCCACTGGAAGGTCCAGGTGCGATCCAACGGGTCGGTGGTTTCGGTGATCTGATAGCGGGTATCCCAGCGACGGGTGCTGATGCGCTGCAAGCCGTCGGTGATGCGCGTGGTCCCGGCGGCCAGGTCGTAATCGAAGGTGTAGGCGTCGCCCGCGTCGGTCCAGTGGCGAACCACGCGCCATTCCAGGTTTTCAACCAACGCCCATTCATAGAAACAGCGAAGCCCGGTAGGCAGTTGGTGTTCCACCATTCGCCGCCCGGCGTCGTAGGCGTAGCGACGTTTTACCTGGTCGTTGGACTGACGGACCTGCGCCAGATCGCCCTGGCCGTCGTAGCCATAGTGCATCAGCACTTCCCGGCGTTGATCGGCATAGAGGCGGTCGATCCGGCTGACTCGTTGTGGCCAGCGCTCGTCATACGCCAGTGCGATGCGGGTCAGGTCGAAGGTGTCACGCAGTTGCGCCAGGCGTCCGTTGTCGTCGTAGTCCAGGTAGATACGGTTGTCGTTGCGGTCACCCAGTTGGTTCAGGCGTAGCAGCGCTGCATTGGCTGGCGTGGGTTCGAACAAGCGGTACAGTCCGTCCGCGCTCTCTATCAGCAGCTCGCCGTTGGCATGCCGTCGCACGCTGAGGCCTTCACCGGCACTGAACACGGCGCCGCCCAACGGGATGGAACCCATGTCGATGCGTCGGCCCTGTTCGTCGCTATAAACCAGGGTTTCGCCGCCGTCTGGATGGGGCAGGATTTCGACGCGCACCTCATAGGGCACGCTCCAACCGGCACCGAACAACCCGTCGCGGCGTTCGTCGCGGCTGTTGTAGAAGCGTTGCCAGTCGATCGGCAAGATGCCGGGCAGGACGAAGTCCATCTCCTCGACATCGCCCAACACTTTCGCCCCGGTGGCGGCGTGCACGGGGTTCGAGGAGCCCATCGCGGCGTTGGCCGCGGCACCCATCGCGCTACTGACCGCCATCGACGCCGCACCGCCGACCAACATGCACGGCAGGTTACTGAGGAATTTACCCTTGCCGCCCTTTAGCATCAGCAGCGCCGTGACCGCCAGCCCGACGCCCGGGGTCTTGCCGCTGCGGATCTCGCGCACCACCACCGAACCGCCGCCAATGGTCACGTCAGGGGAAATCAGTCCGGCCGACACCACGGTCGCATCGCAGGTGCTGCGGTCGCCGCTGCGCACCGCGGGCTGACCGTTGATGGTGACTTTGTCCGAGCCTTCGGCCAGGAATTGCGGCGGCATCGGCGGGTGTTTCATGCAGATGATCATGTCCAGCGGCTTGGGCACGGCACCGGGCGCGGGCACGGCGACGGTGGGACGCCACATCTGTGAGAAGAAATTCTCGGCCATGTCCAGGTAGCTGGGTTCGGCTTCGGGTGCTTCAAGTTCGGTGCCGGCCGGCGCGACATGGGACTCGATCGCTCCGGCGGCGCGGGCGGCAGGGATGTTGTTGGTCAAGGTGTCGGTGGAGCCGGTGAGGATGTTGGCCTGCACCGTGGGCGGGAAGAGGGCGTTGCCGATGCCCTCGCATATGTCGCTTAGCCCCTTGTCGGCCCCGGTCTTGCTCATGGCGAGGCCGACCACGGCGCCCACCACCGCGCCGAGTAGGAAGCAACCCAAGCCGCCAGTGGCAACGGTAATGCCCGTGGCCGCTACCACGGCAGCCGTCGCTACCGCGGTGATCGCAATGTTCGCGGCTACTTCCAGGACGCCGCCGAGGATATCGGCCATCATCGAGGTGTGGTTCAGCGCGTCGCCTAGCCGAGCGGCCCAGAGTGCGTCAGACATGCAAGGTGCTCATCAAGCCAGAACGTCGAACAGCAGCGAACCCTTGATCGTTGCCCAATGTGCCGCTTCGGCATCGCCCAGTTTCTCGGCTTTCACGTAGCTCAGGGCAAGCATTTTGCGGGTGCCGGGCAGTACCAGGGCCAACTGGAACTGGAAGACCTTTTCATTGCCCTTGTTGAACTGGCTGCGCAATTCGATGGCTTCGACTTCCTGGTTGGCGCCCACGCGCACGGTGGCGCCCGGTTGGCAGCGCAGGTCCTGGACCTGTTTTTCCAGGCGCTTGAGCTGGTCGTCGAGGTTGCTTTGCAGGGTCTCGCCCTCGGTCAGCAAACTGCGGCTGACGATCAAGGACGTGCCCAGCTCGGGGAACTTGAGGATGTTGATTGTCGCGTCCAGCAATTCGCTGGGCGGCAGCTGGAACTGGAATTCATTGAGGCGGTAAGTCATGGCGCAAAAATCTCGAGGTTAGCCCTTGGGTGCAGGGAACGCGGCTTGGATGTTGGCATCGATGCTGCCCTTGACGCCCTGGCCGTCCGGCGTTGCTCCGGGGCCGCCGCCGTTGTTCAGGTGCAGCACGCCGCCGGTGTTGAACTCGGCATCGCCGCTGGCGTAGAAGCTGATCTGTACGCCGGTCAGGTTGATCTGGCCGCTGGCGTTGAGCTCCAGGATGCTTTCGCCGCACACCAGGCGCAGGTTTTCGCCCACTTCAATCACGTAGCTCTGGCTGATGCTGTCGGTCTTGCGCTGGCCGACGGAGAGGATGTCCTCCTGCTTGACGATGCGCAGGCGGTTGTTGCCGATGGTCACCGTCTCGTTGTGGCCGATGCTCTTGTTGCGGTCGTGGCCCACCGAGTGGCTTTCATCCACCTCGACCACGATGTCCTGGTTACGCTCGGCGTGGATGTACAGTTGCTCGGCGCCTTTCTTGTCTTCCATGCGGATTTCGTTGAAATTCGCCGGCGTGCCGCCCTTGCTCGAACGGCTTTTCATCCCGCTCTGGGTGGCATTGGCGGGCAAGTCATAGGGCACGGTCTGTTCGGCATTGTAGACGCGACCGGTGATGATCGGCCGATCCGGGTCGCCTTCGAGGAAACTGACGATCACTTCCTGGCCAATGCGCGGGATCTGCATCGAGCCCCAGTTTTTCCCGGCCCATGCCTGCGACACGCGAATCCAGCACGAGCTGTTTTCGTTGGACTGGTCGTGCCGATCCCAATAGAAGTGCACCTTCACTCGGCCGAACTGATCGGTCCAGATTTCCTCGCCCTTGGGACCCACCACTAAGGCAGTCTGCGGGCCCTTGACGATAGGGCGATGGGTGATGGGCAGCGGCCGATAGCTTTGCTGGGCGTCGATGCAGGTCAGGCTGCTTTCGAACTGTGCTGTCGGCGCGCCGCCGCCGGTTTCGCCGCTTTCCTGGGAGAGGTAGTAGCGGGCGCCGACGATCAGGTATTCGCGGTTCTGGTCCTGGCGGCTGAAGCCGGTGAGGCTGAACAGGTGCCCCGAACCCAAGCCGCGGGCGTTGCCGGCCAGTTCGACCTGTTCGTGCTGGGTCTGCAAGGCTTCGATGCGGGTGCGGGCGTAGTGTTCGCCGTCCTGGCTCTGCACGTAGGTGCCAGGGTAGTCGTACAGGGGATAGTCGCCGGCAGTGTGTGGGCGGGGCATGGCCGAGCGTACGTCGATGCGTGCGCTGGGGCGTTGGAAGTCGTAGTCGTTGAGCTCCAGCGAGCCGGGCTGGACTTCCTGGGCCAGGTGCCAGTCGTGTATGTGGTCACGCTCGCGCTGCTGCTCGTTCTTGGGGTAGTAGGGCACCGAGCCGTAGCCGGGCGCCGTGGTGTGGGCTCCATAAGCGTCGGCCAGCACCAGCACATGTCGACCTTGCTCATGGCGGAAGAAGTAGTAGATCCCTTCCTGCTCCATCAAGCGGCTGACGAAGTCGAAACTGGTCTCGCGATACTGCACGCAGTATTCCCACTCGCGATAAGGCCGGCTCAGGGCGTCTTCGAAATCGGAAAAGCCCAAGTCGCGGAACACCTGCTTGATGATCTGCGGGATGGTGAGGTTCTGGAAAATCCGGCAATCGGAGGTACGGGTCAGCAGCCAAAACCACGGGCGCAGGGTG
Organism: Pseudomonas sp. H1_F01; assembly: GCF_054681425.1. Taxonomy (NCBI): domain Bacteria; kingdom Pseudomonadati; phylum Pseudomonadota; class Gammaproteobacteria; order Pseudomonadales; family Pseudomonadaceae; genus Pseudomonas; species Pseudomonas sp. H1_F01. The sequence continues at coordinate 340,271 of NZ_CP162823.1, forward strand.
GCCTGGTAACTGGCGAACTGGCCCTGGTCGACGTTCTGGCTGAAACGGGCCACGATGCCATGGAAATAACGCTCGCCACCGCCATCGAGTTGCAGGCTCACGCACATGGGCTTGCCGAGCACCTGATTGAGGTCGATGGCGTTATCCAGCGAGTGCAGCTGCAACTCATAGTTGAACAGCCGCCCCAGTTCTTCGCCGCCGCCCATGTCCTTGAGCAGCAGTACCTCAGGTCCCAGGGGGCTGGTGATCTTGGCCAGGCGTGAGGCTTGGTTGAATAACATCGGTCATCTCATCGTTGTAATGGCTGCGCCGCTGATTGCCTGACGACACCGGAACAACTGTGGGAGCGAGCTTGCTCGCGAAGGCGGTGTGTCAGGCAACATCAATGGCACTGACAGATTGCATTCGCGAGCAAGCTCGCTCCCACAGGGTTATGCGGTGCTCCTTCGGGTCAGGCCGCGTCGCTGAAATCGTACTGCAATTCATTGTCCACGGCGCTGATCCGCACCCCGGCCAAAGCCTTGCCTTCGAGCATGCGGGTCAGGAACTCGCGGCTCATGTCCGGCAGCAGGCTGTTGGTCAGGATGGTGTCGATCATGCGCCCGCCGCTTTCGGTTTCGGTGCAACGCGAGACGATCAGGTCGATCACCGCGTCGTCGTAGTCGAAGGCGACTTTGTGGGTGCTTTCCACGCGCTTCTTGATGCGGTTGAGTTGCAGGCGGGTGATGGCCTTGAGCATCTCGTCGCTGAGCGGGTAGTACGGGATCGTCACCAGGCGGCCCAGCAAGGCTGGCGGGAAAATCTCCAGCAGCGGTTGGCGCAGGGCCTTGGCGATTTCTTCCGGCTCGGGCACGTTCTGCGGGTCTTTGCAGACCTGGGCAATCAACTCGGTGCCGGCGTTGGTGGTCAGCAGGATCAAGGTGTTCTTGAAGTCGATCACCCGGCCTTCACCGTCCTCCATCACGCCTTTGTCGAACACCTGGAAGAAGATCTCATGCACGTCCGGGTGGGCCTTCTCGACCTCGTCCAGCAACACCACGCTGTACGGTTTGCGCCGCACGGCTTCGGTCAGCACGCCGCCTTCGCCATAGCCGATGTAGCCCGGTGGCGCACCCTTGAGGGTCGATACGGTGTGGGCTTCCTGGAACTCGCTCATGTTGATAGTGATGACGTTCTGCTCGCCGCCGTACATGGCTTCGGCCAGGGCCAGGGCGGTTTCGGTCTTGCCCACGCCGGAGGTGCCGGCGAGCATGAACACACCAATCGGCTTGCTCGGGTTGTCGAGGCCGGCGCGGGAGGTCTGGATGCGCTTGGCAATCATCTGCAAGGCATGGTCCTGGCCGATGATGCGTTTCTTCAGGTGCTGGTCGAGGTTGAGCACGGTTTCCAGTTCGTTGCGGGCCATGCGGCCCACCGGGATACCGGTCCAGTCGGCGACCACCGAGGCCACGGCCTGGTAATCCACGGTCGGCAGGATCAGCGGGGTTTCGCCTTGCAGGGCGGTCAGGCGCTGTTGCAGGTCCACCAGCTTCTCGCGCAGTTGGTGGCTTTCGTTGTCAGAAGCTTCGCTGTTGTCTTCGCTGTCCACCACGCCAACGCGTTCGCGCAAGGTGGCGCGGGTGGCGAGCAGTTCGTCCACCAGGGTTTTCTCTTCGGCCCAGCGGCCTTCCAGCTCGGCCAGGCGTTCGCGCTCGGCGCTCAGCAGGGTTTCGCTCTGGGTCTGGCGGTTGCCGATGACCACGCCAATCGCGTGTTCACGGGCGATGATTTGCAACTCGGTTTCCAGCGCTTCGATGCGCCGACGGCTGTCGTCCACTTCGGCCGGTACGGCGTGCAGGCTGATGGCGACGCGGGCGCAGGCGGTGTCCAGCAGGCTCACGGATTTGTCCGGCAACTGGCGCGCGGGAATGTAGCGGTGGGACAGCTTGACCGAAGCTTCCAGGGCTTCGTCGAGGATCTGCACCTGGTGGTGTTTTTCCATGGTCGAGGCCACGCCGCGCATCATCAGCAGGGCCTTGTCTTCCGACGGCTCGGCCACTTGCACCACTTGGAAACGGCGGGTCAGGGCCGGGTCTTTTTCGATGTGCTTCTTGTACTCGGCCCAGGTCGTGGCGGCCACGGTGCGCAAGGTGCCACGGGCCAACGCCGGCTTGAGCAGGTTGGCCGCGTCGCCCGTGCCGGCGGCGCCACCGGCACCGACCAGGGTGTGGGCTTCGTCGATGAACAGGATGATCGGCTTGGGCGAGGCCTGGACGTCTTCGATGACCTGGCGCAGGCGCTGTTCGAACTCGCCTTTCATGCTGGCGCCGGCCTGCAACAGGCCCACGTCGAGGCTGCGCAGTTCCACGTCCTTGAGGGCCGGCGGCACGTCGCCGGCGACGATGCGCAGGGCGAAGCCTTCGACCACGGCGGTCTTGCCCACGCCGGCTTCACCGGTAAGGATCGGGTTGTTCTGCCGGCGGCGCATGAGGATGTCCACCAGTTGGCGGATCTCTTCGTCACGGCCGACGATCGGGTCGAGCTTGCCGCTGCGGGCCTGCTCGGTGAGGTCGACGGTAAAGCGCTTGAGGGCTTCCTGCTTGCCCATGGCGCTAGGGGCCATGGCGCCGCTGGCTTCGCCCGGCACCGCGCCGGCATTGAAGCCGTCGCTGGCGGTCAGGGCGTTTTCCGGCGAGTCGCCGACGTATTCGTCAAACCGTTCGCTCAGGGCTTCGACCTTGACCTTGTCGAACTCCGACGACAAGCCCAGCAGTGCGTGGCGCAGGCTCGGGGTCTTGAGAATGCCCAGCACCAGGTAACCGGTGCGAACCTGGCTTTCGCCGAACATCAGGCTGCCGTAGACCCAGCCGCGTTCCACGGCTTCTTCGACGTGGGACGACAGGTCGGTGATGGACGTCGAACCCCGTGGCAGGCGATCCAGGGCTTCGGTCAGGTCACGGGCCAGGCGCGCCGGTTCGATGTTGAACTGGCGGATGATGCGGTGCAGGTCCGAGTCCTGCAGTTGCAGCAACTGGTGAAACCAGTGGGCCAGTTCCACATAAGGGTTACCGCGCAACTTGCAGAACACGGTGGCGGCTTCGATGGCTTTGTAGGCCACGCTGTTGAGTTTGCCGAACAACGCGGCGCGACTGATTTCACCCATGCTCATGGCTCCTTGAGGTCTGTGAGGTGTTGGCCTGTTCGGCGTAATGCCGGGCCAGTATTAAATCGTTGGCATCTGTTTCGGGGCGGCCCAGCCAGGTATTGAAACCCAGGCGGAAACGCCCATTGAGTTGCAATGCCGGGACTTCGGGCTGTTCCAGGACCAGGTTCAGGTCCCAGTCCAGTTCATGGCCCAGGTATTCGGCGACCCAGGCCACCAGCTCGTTGAACGGTTGGCTGCCAGGCAGCATGCCCATGTAGTCAACGAGCTTGAGTGGCCCCAGGCGAATGCGGAATTTGTGCTGGCGATCCCACACGAAGCGGCCCAGGCAGAAGTCCACGCCCAATTGATGAGCGCTGACCCCGACGCGGCTGCGTTCGGGCAGTTCCAGCCATTGGCCGACGTATTCTTCGATCTCCACCGGAAGGCCGAAGTACTCGCCGAGGATTGCCTTCAAACCGTCCGGGTAGCGGGTTTGCGCTGCCAGGTGGCCGCTGTAGTGCAGCTTCGCCGTGTCGGGAATCAACCCCTGGTTGAGCAGGCTGGGCATGCCCCGACCGCTCAGTGCCGCCAGGCGCGCCGACCAATAGTCATCGTCCGGGCGATCGTGGCTGACCGTCGGCCGCGCTTCGGCCCAGGCCCGATAAAACAGGCTGAGCAGGCGATGGTGAAACACATCGAGGAAGCGCTTGCTGGTGCTGTCGGCGTTGTTGCGCTGGCGTTCGCGCACGTATTCGGTGATGTGCAGCGGCATCGGGCCGTTGGGTCCGCCGAGGCCGAAGAAAAATTGCTCCAGGCGTGCCGGCGCACCGTCGCTGCCCGGTTGCACCGAGGCAAGGGTGGCCGGGGCGAAGGTGCATTCGGCCCGTTGCCCGAGGCGCAGCGGGTCGTCGGCCAGGCGCAGGGAATGGCCCAGGCGCGGCAGCTCGGGGGATTCGCACTCGATGCGCCGCAACGCCTGGAAGAAATCGTATTCCCAGGGTTCCTGGTGCATCGCTTCCAGGGTACTCACAGGGTCGGACGACGTCCGGGCTTGGCTTTCCATCGCATGATCTCGCCGCGTTCGGTGGTACGGATCACCGTCTCGGTAAAACTGTTGATCGACACGTAGCGTGCCAGGAAGCGCTCGAACACCGCGCCGAGCAGGAACACCCCGGTGCCGCGAAACGCGTTTTCATCGAATTCCAGGGTGATCTCCAGGCCGCGACCAAACACGATCGGGCCAGGCATCGGCAAGCGCCGGGTGCAGGCTTTGCTGCTGACTTCGCGCAGGCCTTCGATCTGCAACTGCAGCGCCGCGTCGTTGCTGTCGCCGTACAGGCGCAGCAGTTCACGCAGGGCGGCTGCGCCTTGGCCTTGTTCGCTCAACGACAAGTAGTTCAGCGACAACTGGCTGATCAGCCGCCAGGCCTTGGCGTCGTGGGCATGGCTGGCCCGTGGGCGACTGGGTCCGGCCACGCAGCGCACGGCGCCAACCGGCGCACTGTCGGCGAGGGTGAAGTCGGTCTTGCCGTTGCCCACGCTCATGAACAGCGGCAGGTCGCGGTTGGTGCACAGTGCGGTCACGCCCAGTTGGCGCAGGTCGTGGCGATAGGGCGCTTGCTGGCTGTCCACCAGGCTGACGAAGGTCTCGCTGCCGATGTAGGTCGAGCGCGGGCCGTTGCGTCGCTGGTCGCTGGACAGCACGCGCGGTTCGCGCCGCACGGTGTAATAGGCCTGGTCGCGGCCATAACGGGACGGATCGCGTACGGCGTAGAACGGCAGGAACGGTTGCTCCGGCCCGGTGCCGTGGCCGGTGAGGCCGTTCAGCGAATGCACTTCGAAATCCATCGGCCGGGTACGGTCGGCGATCACGTGGTGTTCGTTGACCCGATCCGACAAGTGAATGCGGTCCAGGCGCTTGGGAAACAGGTTGATGGCCGGGGTGCAGAACGGCAGGAACTGCGAAGCGCCGACGCTGCCTTCCAGGCTCGGATCGTGACGGTCGAACAGCACGATCAGCTCCAGCTCCTGGCCGTCGCAACGCTTGACCGCGCGGCTCAGCTGGGTGAAGTCGACGAACAGGAAACGGTGGGGCAGGGCGAAATATTCCTGCAACAGGCGATAGCCCTGGAAGGCCCGCGGCACCACCGGCAGCGCGGCGTCGGCATCGTCGAAGCCGCGCGAGCGCAACGCATCCTGCGGCAGCCGCTCCACCCAGTCGCCGCCGGGCTTGCGGGCGAACACCGCGCAGGCATTGCCCAGCAGTTGTTCGTAGAGGCGGAAGGGCTGTTCGTCGGCACCGCTCAAGTACAGCGGCAGGTTGTCCAGGGCCAGGCTGTTGAACGGCAGTTCGGCGCCGGTGCGCAGGGTCAGGCGCAGGCCGGCCTTGGCTTTCGGTTCGCTGGCGGCCAGGCGCCCGAGCACGGCGGACGGGTTGCCGAAGTACTCGGCCTGGCTGACCTGCAACGGCCACAACGTCACCGCGTGGGCGGTGCGGTACTCGCAGCAGGTCTGGGTTTCACGCCCCAGGGCGGCACGCAGGACCGTATCGCGCGGCAGCGGGAAACCACTGCTCAGCGAGCCTTCGTCCGGGTCGGCCTGCAATTGCACCACCGTCATCGACGGCGTCGGCGCCAGGTAATGCGGGTAGGCGATTTCCAGCAGGTTGTGGGTGAAGGTCGGGTACTCGGCGTCGAGCTTGAGCTGCACCCGTGCCGTCAGGTAGGCGAAGCCTTCCAGCAGGCGCTCGACATACGGGTCGGCGCAGTCCATGCCGGACAACGTCAGCCGACTGGCGATCTTCGGGTATTCCTTGGCGAACTCCGCCGCGCTTTCGCGCACGTGGTGCAGTTCCTGGTTGTACAGTTCCAGCAGGCGTGGATTCATGAGCGTCTCCGCTGGTCGGCGTTGACCACGCGCACATGGCCGGTTTCCAGGTCCAGGTCGGTTTGCAGCATCAGGCGCAGCGGCACCGGCTGCGCCCAGAGATCGCCTTCGATCTCGAAACTCAACGCATTGTGGTTCATCTCGGCCGTCGCTCGGGCGCGCACTCGCAGGGTGTGGCGCAGGATTCGCGGTTCGAAGGTGGCAATGGCCTGGTGGATCAAGGTTTCCAGGGCCGAGACATCGACGTTCGACGCGCTGTTGCCGGCCAGTGCCGGCAGCCCGAAATTCACCACCGACGTGCCCGCCGGGGTATGCAACGTGGCATCGGCGCTGAGCAATGAGGTGGTGTTGAGCAGCCACGCCAGGTCACGCAGCACCGAGGCTTTTAATTGGGTCAGGGAGAGCACGCGCTTGTCGGCGCTTTCCTTCGGGTTGGTCGGATCGTCGTCGGTCAACCGGTCCAGCAGGGACGGTTGAAGGCGATCGCGGGTGGCGATTTCGGTTACCAAGTGAAAAGGCCCGTGTAATTCTTCTGGTCACCTGTGCCGCGCATGCAACTGGCGTTGCGCGCGATAACCGAGGGCTCGAGCTGCCCATTGATCTGGCGCACGGCGCGGTATTCGGAGCGACATTCCTGATTGTTATGGGGGCCAGCAGATACATGGACAACGATGACAATGGGCACCTTACCGAAGGTCTCGACGTGAGGTTTGCCCTGTCGATCGACCGTGAACTGGCAGGGCCAAGCCAAGTCGAGTGGCATCAGGGTCTGGTCGGGCTTGCGCAGCGCGCAGCGCGCCTGGTCGTTTTCCAGCCTCAAAGTTTGTCCGCCCATCGAGACGACCTGCTCCACCGCTACGGAGGCCGTTGTCGACGGGGATTGCTGTTGCGCACAGGCGGTCAGGCTGGTCAACAGGCAGACCACCCATATCGCGCAGTGAGTCTTGATCATACGAGCTCCCAGAACCAGATCGCTCGGGATCGATAGGCCGGATCGTCATACCCGAGGGTTAGGCCACGGTTCCAGAGGTCGATATGATCGCCGGTGCGACCTTCCGAGGCCTCTCCCACTTGCTGGAAACAATCCTTGAAGAAAATCAGGCCAGTCTTGTCTTGCAGCTTGCGTCGGTCCGCGGCAGTTCCGCCGAGGATCAACGGGCGACCCAGATGATGTTTCCACAGCCAATTTGCCAATGACTCGGCCCCTCGTGCATGCCCATGGACGCACTTGGGTTCGGTATAGGTGGACTTGTTGACTTTGACGGTCAGCTCGGTGTTGAGCGTGATGCTCATGCGAATCGCGCATTGGTTTGCCCAAGGACCGTCGCAAGGTTTCGCGTCGGGATAGGTCACCAGCAAATCGGAATAGGCTTTCCACAAATTGATAAACGAAGGCTTGGCCATGACTCAGATACCACGTGGGAAAGAATTGGATTCGAGCAAGCACCAAACACCCCCGGCGCGTGGCACCGGGGGCGTGTTCGATTACACCTTGACGTTCTGACGGATGTTCCAGCCGAACTTGACCGGACCGCCTTCCTTGGTGCCGTCGGCTTTCTGTGGCTGGTAGTCCACCAGCACCTTGGCGAAGTTCAGGGTGACGTTTTCAGTCAGGCGATCATCGCCGCCCGAGCCGCCGGTGCTCAGGGAAGTGACCAGCACTTCTTCCAGGTTGATGATCATGTACTCGACCTGGCTTTCACCGCCGGCCTTGCGCACGGTCAGCTTGACCTTGTCGATGTGCTTGCCGCTGGCGCAGTGCATCATCAGGTTCGGCGACGCCTTGTCGACGTACTTGGTCAGGGACAGGTCCTGGACGTTGACCTTGCCCGCACCACCGCCGCTGCCCACGTGCATGTTGCCGGACTGGGACATGCCCCAGCTCCAGTTCAGGACATCGATCTCGTCCTTGTGGGCCTTGTCCATGGACTCGCCCTTGATGTCGCCAATCTTGATGAAAATATCAACAGCCATGTTTTCTCCCTGTGTGGTCTCTACCACATTGTTTGGTTGACGCTGACCTTGCGAAATTACACGTGCCGAACGGTTCCGATGATCTCCAAGCCACTGAAGATCGCCTGTGGGAGCGAGCTTGCTCGCGATAGCGCAGTGTCAGACATACGCATGACAACTGATCCACCGCCATCGCGAGCAAGCTCGCTCCCACATTGGCCTTGCACCGTTCAGTAAATCTTTATGCGCCCTTGGCCGAAGGCAGTTTCGATACCAGGCGCAACGACACGGTCAGCCCTTCGAGCTGGTAGTGCGGGCGCAGGTAGAACTTGGAGTTGTAGTACCCCGGGTTGCCTTCGACTTCTTCGACGATCACTTCGGCTGCAGCCAGCGGGTGCTGGGCCTTGGTGGTCTCGGTGGAGTGCGCCGGGTCACCGTCGACGTAGTTGAGGATCCAGTCCTGCAACCAGCGCTGCATCTCGTCCTTCTCTTTGAAGGAACCGATCTTGTCGCGCACGATGCACTTGAGGTAATGGGCGAAACGGCAAGTGGCGAACAGGTACGGCAGGCGCGCGGCCAGGTTGGCGTTGGCGGTGGCGTCCGGGTCGTCGTATTCGGCCGGTTTCTGCAGCGACTGGGCGCCGATGAACGCGGCGAAGTCGGTGTTTTTCTTGTGCAGCAGCGGCATGAAACCGTTCTTCGCCAGCTCCGCTTCACGGCGGTCCGAGATGGCGATTTCGGTTGGGCACTTCATGTCCACGCCACCGTCGTCGGTCGGGAAGGTGTGGGCTGGCAGGTTTTCCACTTCACCGCCGGACTCCACGCCACGGATGCGCGAGCACCAGCCGAAGTGTTTGAACGAACGGTTGATGTTCACCGCCATCGCGTAGGCGGCGTTGGCCCAGGTGTACTTGGAGCTGTCGGCACCGTCGGTGTTTTCTTCGAAGGCGAAGGCTTCCACCGGGTCGGTCTTGGCGCCGTACGGCAGGCGCGCCAGGAAGCGTGGCATGGTCAGGCCGATGTAGCGCGAGTCTTCCGATTCACGCAGCGAGCGCCAGCCGGCGTATTCCGGGGTGGTGAAGATCTTGGTCAGGTCGCGCGGGTTCGACAGTTCCTGCCACGAGCCCATGCCCATCACGGTCGGCGATGCCGCAGCGATGAACGGGGAGTGCATGGCCGCGCAGACTTTCGACAGTTCGCCCAGCAGCTCGACATCCGGTGGCGACTGGTCGAAGTAGTAGTCGCCTACCAGGCAGCCGTAAGGCTCGCCGCCGAACTGGCCGTATTCTTCTTCGTACATCTTCTTGAAGATCGGGCTCTGGTCCCACGCGGTGCCCTTGAATTTCTTCAGGGTCTTGTGCAGGTCGGTCTTGGAGATGTTGAGCACGCGGATCTTGAGCTGCTCATCGGACTCGGTGTTGTTGACCAGGTAGTGCAGGCCACGCCAGGCGCTTTCCAGTTGCTGGAAGTCGGGGTGGTGGATGACCTGGTTGACCTGGGCGGTGAGCTTGGCGTCGATGGCGGCGATGATCGATTCGATCGACTTGATGGCGTCGTTGGACACCAGGTCGGTCTGCGCCAGGGCCTGTTCGGCCAGGGTGCGTACGGCCGTTTCGACGGCTTCGCGGGCGCGCTCGGTCTTGGGTTTGAATTCTTGCAGCAGCAGGGACGCGAACTCGCTGGTTTCTTCGGTTGCGCCCAGGTTTTGCACGCCTTCGCGAGCTGTATTGTCAGTCATGATCATTGGTCCTGTGCTGGCTTCGGCGCGCTCGCCAGGGCCTGCAACAGCGCTGGGTCCTTGATCGCCTTCATGATGATTTCTTCGGCGCCGGTCTTGCCGTCCATGTAGGTCAGCAGGTTGGCCAACTGGGTGCGCGCTTCGAGCAGCTTGTTCAGCGAGTCGACCTTGCGGGCCACGGCCGCCGGGCTGAAGTCGTCCATGCTTTCGAACGTCAGGTCCAGGCTCAGGTTGCCTTCGCCGGTCAGTTCGTTAGGCACATGGAACGCCACGCGCGGCTGCATGGCCTTGAGGCGCGAGTCGAAGTTATCGACGTCGATCTCGAGGAACTTGCGATCAGCCACCGCTGCCAGAGGCTCGGCGGGCTTGCCGGCGAGGTCGGCCATCACGCCCATGACGAAGGGCAACTGGACCTTCTTCTCGGCGCCGTAGAGCTCGACGTCGTACTCGATCTGCACTCGAGGCGCGCGGTTGCGCGCGATGAATTTCTGAGAACTTTGCTTCGCCACGTTGCTGCTCCTGGTCGCTTGAGCGACGGTGTTGGCGTCATCGGGGGTACCGGTGACGTGACTGCGTGATCCGTTCGCTTTTTATTCGCTGTCTGGGCCGCGCAGGTTTTCAAATTGACTCATGCCGTCGGGAATCAGGTTGCGCACAATGGCCGCGAAGTCGGCGTGCACCAGATTCTTGGCCCGGTTCAACAGCACCGGCAGCGGGCTGGAGGGCTCATGACGGGTGTAGTAAGCGAGAATCCGGTCCAGGCTGCGCAGCACGTCGTCGCGGTTGTTGATTTCGCCGCTGACGGTGCTCGTGCTGGTGTTGCGCGGCGTGCTTGGCGCGCTGGCATATTCCGTTGGCGCGGCGCTGTCGTCGCTGACGGGATCGGACAGGGCGCTGTCGCCGCTCTGCGGGGCGAACTGGCCGAGAATCTGCAGGGCCATCTTCAGCGGTTGCTTCAGCGGGCCAAGGTCCACGCCTTGGGCGGAACCGACCTGGTCGCTGACTTGCTGCTCGATGGCTTCGGCGGCGCTGCGGGCTTCCAGCAGGGCGGCACGGGTGATTTCCAACTGCTCGGGGTCGCTGTCGAGCAGGGCCCCGGCGAGCTGTTCGGCGCCGAGGTTTTCATCCGGGAAACTTTGCAGGCCGCTGGCGTTGGCGGCGGCGCGCAGGCTGACGGCACCGAAGGTCCGCGAGCGGGCCAGGATGCTCTCGCGCAGCAAGCGAATGGTGATGTCGGACGTCAGGCCGGCGAGGGCATTGATGCGCACGGTGGGGTCGTTGTCGTCCTCGGCGTCCAGGCGCGGATGCAACTCGGCCCAGTACTGCTTGAGCAGTTCGCTGATCAGCGTCAGCACACGGGCCATGCCCGGCAGGCCTTCGAGGGCCAGGGAGCTTTGCAACAGGAAATGGGTGATGCGCAGGTCTTTGCTGCGTTGCAGCAAGTCCAGGCTCTGCTGCTGGATGCTGCGCCACTCAGGAGGTTCGGCAGGCAGGATCGAATCGCCCATGCTGCGTTCGGGCTGGCCCCGGGAGTCGCGTTCCAGGCGCAAGAAATCCGCGTCATATTCCAAATCTTCACCACACGGCGAAGTCGCGGAAACGGCGGCGAGCAACAAAGGCACATCCACTTGGATCGATCTCCCTATCACCCGCTGAAGAAAGTCGGGCAGTTCACACGCAAGTTTCGGATGAAACTCACATGTTCCTTGACGGTAATGGCCCTTTAGACTTGCACTGATCTTAAAGTGCCATCATGTATATTCAAGAAGTTGTGCATTTTTGGTGTAGTACTTATCGCTTGTCAAGGTAAGCTATTTCACCAATGTATCCCCTCTGTAACAGTTGTGATGGGCTTAACAGCCTGCCCGACCCATCGGTCGAAGCGGCAACTGACGTGGGGTTTTTGTCACGCAAGCCGGTTATGATCAGCAATCATGCTGGCAAAAAGCCGTTTCACGGCTGTTGGCAAAGGTTGCCGGCGGGTAGTCAGGGCCTGAACCCTCACTCCCGCCCGCGCGCGAAGTATTCAGCAAGGAGGCAAGATGCCGCTGTGTTTGACTATCACTAGTTATCACAAGATCACCCCAGGCCAGTGTTCTGAAAAGTCCATGGATCAGGGGGTGATGGCAATTGGCCGTAATTCCGATAATGACTGGGTATTGCCGGACCCTGAGCGCCTGGTTTCCGGCAAACATTGCGTTATCCAATACAAAGACGGGCGTTATTATTTAACTGATAACAGTACTAATGGTGTGGAATTGGTCAAGGCCGGTGTTCGCCTGCGCAAGGGCAACAGCGAACCCCTGCAAGACGGCGAAGTGATCCGCATCGGTGATTATGAGATCCAGGCGCGCGTCGATTTCAGCCTGCCGGTCACCGACAGCAACCCGTTTGCCGAATCGCCCAGCAGTTTCGAGGCCTTGATGGGGCGCCAGGGCGCAGCGGTGCATACGCCGTCGCCGCTTCATACGCCATCGCCGATCCAAGCGGCTCCGCCTGCGCATTTCCAGGGCGGGTCGGCCATGGATACCCTGCCGGACCTGTTCGATTTCTTGACCCCAGCCAGTGTCCCGCCGGCCACCCAGCCTGACCATGTGCCGGCCGAGCAGCACAACTTCCGCCCGCCGACGCCAATTCCCCGGCCGAGCCCACCGCCCGTGGTGGAGCCGGTGATACCGCCGTCTGCCTCGGTGATTCCGGATGACTGGGATCCCTTCAGCGATAAGCCGGTTCCGGTGGCGGTATCCCCGCAGCCCGTGGCCCCGCAGCCGGTGCCGCTACCACCTGTGGTTGAGCCGGTCGCGTCGCCTGTCCCGCAGGCCCCGCTCGTCGACATTTTTGCTGAAATCAGCGCACCGCCGCCGGCACCCGTGCCCGAAGCGTCGGTCACCCGCGTCGAGCCCCCGGTCGCACCTCCAGTTGCTCCAGTTGCTCCAGTTGCTCCAGTTGCTTCGGTCGCTCCAGTTGCTCCGGTCGCTCCAGTTACCCCGATCGAGGCCAACCAACCCGATTTGCTGCAAGCCTTCCTGCGCGGTGCCGGGCTCGATCAGTTGCGCCTGGACAAGGCCAACGCCGAAGCACAGATGGAAAGCATCGGGCGCAGTTACCGGTTGATGGTCGAAGGCCTGATCGATGTCTTGCGCGCCCGCAGCAGCCTCAAGGGTGAGTTCCGCATCCAGCAGACGATGATCCAGCCGGTGGAAAACAACCCGCTGAAATTCGCCCCCAATGTGGATGAAGCCTTGCTGTTGCTGTTGCGCCACGGCAACCAGGCGTTCATGGCCCCGGACGCGGCGGTGCGTGACAGTTTCGATGACTTGCGGGCCCACCAACTGGCGGTGATGGCCGGCGTGGAAGCGGCCATCAAGCATTTGCTGGGGCGTTTCGAGCCGGCGCAACTGGAAGAGCGCATGGCCAAGCCCGGTGGGCTCTCGGGTATTTTCAGCGGCTCGCGACAGGCCCAGTACTGGCAGCAGTTTACCGAGCTCTACAGCAACATTTCCCGGGAAGCCCAGGAGGATTTCCAGGACCTGTTCGGTCGCGAGTTCAGCCGCGCCTACGAAGAACACAGTACGCGACAGCGACGCCGCTAAGCGGCGTCGTCCCATAACAAGATTGATCGGCACACAACGGATAGCTCAAACGTCATTGAGGACGCAGGATGATTCCCAGGTTTTTACTCGCAGTCGCCACCGTGCTTCTGCTGACGGCGTGCGCCAAGGATGCGGCCAACCCCCAGCCCGAAGAAGCTGAGGCCGACACCGCCGCCATCGAGCTGCACTTTCACGCCATTGCCGGCCTCAACCCCGGCGCCACCGGCCAGCCGGCCCCGGTCCGGGTGCGCATTTTCGAACTGAAAAATGCCGCGACCTTCGGCCGTGCCGATTATTTCGCCCTCGCCGAACGGGCCCAGGCAACGCTGGGCGCCGACCTGATCGACCAGGACGAGGTGCTGATCCAGCCCGGCCAGCAACTGAGCCTGCAACGCGACCTCGACCCGGCCACGCGGCATATCGGAATACTGGTGGGCTATCGCGAGCTGGACCAGTCGCTGTGGCGCACGGTGATGAACGTCCCGGCGCGCGAATACACCGAATACCAGATCAGCCTCGATGTGCGCGCCGTGCGCAGCGCCGTCGTCGTCCCCCCATCCAGCCCTGCCCAATAAGCAATCGGAGCCCCCATGTCCTGGAACAATCGCGTGGTCTGGTCGGAAGGCATGTTCATTGGAACGCAGCACTTCCAACAGCATGACCGTTACCTGGAAAACCTCATCGACGCACGCAGCCGCCCGTTGTCGGCCGGCGCCTGGGGTTTTTCCGAATTGCTGATCGACCAGGGCCTGCTGGCCCAGGGCAAGCTGGCGATCATCTCGGCGCGCGGCCTGTTGCCGGACGGTACGCCCTTCAACATTCCCCAGGATGACCTGGCACCAACCCCGCTGAACGTCGACGACAACCTGCGCGATGGCCTGGTGTACCTGGCCTTGCCGCTCAAGCGCGCCGGCGCCCGGGACACCGTGGACGAAGGCGAAGACCTCGGCGCTGCGCGTTATGTGAGCCAGGTGTGCGAAGTGCGTGACGACAACGCACCGTTCGAAAACCGCGCACCGGTGGCCCTCGGCTCACGGGCGCTGCGGCTGTTGACCGAACAGGATGGCATCGGCGACTACGCCGCCATCGGCGTGGTTCGCATCAAGGAAAAGCGCGCCGACCGTGCATTGGTACTCGACGACGCCTACATCCCGCCGCTGTTGGATGTGATCGCCTCCAAGCCACTGGCGGCGTTTCGCAGCGAACTGCTGGGCCTGCTGCATCAACGCGGCGAAGCCCTGGCCGGGCGGGTAGTGGCGTCCGGCGCCGGTGGCGCCTCGGAAATTGCCGATTTCATGCTGTTGCAACTGGTCAACCGCGCCCAGCCGCTGATCCAGCACCTGAGCCAGTTGAGCCCGCTGCATCCCGAGCGTTTCTACAGCGAGCTGGTGAGCCTGGCCGGGGAGTTCTCCACGTTCACCGCGTCCGGGCGCCGACCGCAGCAATACCCGCCTTACCAGCACGATGACCTGGCGCTCAGCTACGCGCCCGTGATGCAGGCCCTGCGCGAAGCCCTGTCGATGCTGATCGACAGCAAGGCGACGCCAATTCCGATTGTCGAGAAAGCCTACGGCATCCACGTGGCGATGCTGGCCGACAAGACCCTGCTCGACAGTGCCAGTTTCATCCTGGTGGTGCGCGCCGACGTGCCGGCCGAGACCCTGCGTGGCCGCTTCGGCCAGCAGAGCAAGGTCGGTTCGGTGGAGCACATCCGCGACCTGGTCAACCTGCAACTGCCGGGCATCGGCCTGCTGCCGTTGCCGGTGGCGCCACGGCAGTTGCCGTACCACGCCGGCTCCACTTACTACGAGCTCGACCGGGGCAGCGATCACTGGCAGCAACTGAGCAACTCCGGCGGCTTTGCGTTCCACATCGCCGGCCAGTTCCCAGGGCTGAACCTGGCCTTCTGGGCGATCCGAGGATAAACCGCGATGAGTAACGACGATCGTACCCAGTTCATGCCGACGCCCGGTGGCCGTGGTGGAGATCCCTTCCGCCCGGACGCTGGCCGGCCACAGCCGACGCCTGCGCCTGCACCGCTGTCGATGCCGGCCGCGCCGGTGCTGACCGGCAAGGCCGAGGGGCTCAACCCGCTGGAAAGCGCCGCCGGCCCGCTGCTGGCGCTGCTGACGCGCCTGCGCAACACCATTGCCCACCCGGCGCCGGCCAGTCTGCGCGCACAACTGCTGGCCTACCTGCGCCAGTTCGAAGAGCGTGCCGAGGCCGCCGGTGTGGTACGCAACGATGTGTTGCTGGCCCGCTACGCCTTGTGTACCGCGCTGGACGAAGCGGTGTTGAGCACGCCGTGGGGCGGCACCAGCGATTGGGGCAAGCAGAGCCTGTTGATCACCGTGCACAACGAAGCCTGGGGCGGCGAGAAGGTGTTCCAGTTGCTGGAGCATTGCCTGCAAAGTCCGCGCGAGCGCCTGTATCTGCTGGAGCTTTTGTATCTGTGCATGTGCCTGGGTTTCGAAGGGCGCTATCGGGTGATGAACGACGGTCGCAGCCAACTGGAAGCGTTGCGTGAGCGCACCGCCGCCGTCATCCGCAGCGCCCGTGGCGACTACGAGCGCGAGCTGTCGCCGCACTGGCGCGGTGTCACTGTGGCCCGTGATCGACTGGCGCAATTCATGCCGCCATGGATCGCCGTGGCCATCGGTGCGGCGCTGTTGCTGGCGCTGCTGTTCGGCCTGCGCATGAAGCTGGCCTCCGATGCCGAGCCGGTGTTCAAGAACATTCATTTCCTCGGTGAAATCCCGGTGCAGACCATCGACCGCCCTGTGGTGCAACCGAAGGTGATCGAGCGCCCACGCCTGGCCGGCTTCCTCGCCGATGAAATCCGCGCCAACCGCATTGCCGTGGAAGACGCCGTCGACCGCTCGGTGGTGACCATCCGCGGCGATGAGCTGTTCGCCTCGGGCAGCGCCAGCATCAAGGACGATTTCCAGCCGCTGATGCTGCGCATCGCCGATGCGGTGCGCAAGGTCAAGGGCCAGGTCCTGGTCACCGGGCACAGCGACAATCGGCCGATCGCCACCCTCCGGTTCCCGTCCAACTGGGCGTTGTCCGAAGCGCGGGCGCAATCGGTGCTGCAAATTCTCTCGGCCAAGACTGGCCAGCCCGAGCGCTTCAGCGCCGAAGGCCGCAGCGACACCGAGCCGTTGGCATCCAACGCCACCACAGAGGGGCGTGCGCGCAACCGTCGGGTTGAAATCACAGTATTGGCGGAGGGGGTCGAGTGAAGGCGTTTTTCAGTTTTATGACCCGCTGGGTCATCCCATTGCTGGGGCTGATCGCCCTGAGCCTGATCATCTGGTTCGTTGGCCCGCTGCTCGATTGGCTGGTGCCCGAAGGCCGCCGCTGGGCCTTGATCATCCTGGTGTTCGCGGTATGGATCGCCTACCGGGTGCTGCGCATCATCCAGGCGCGCCGTCAGGCCGCCGAAGTGATGCGCAGCCTGGCCGCGCAAACCCCACCGGACCCGACCAGCATCGCCACCGCCGAAGAGCTCGAAACCCTGCGCCAGCGCATGGACGAAGCCTTGGCCCTGCTCAAGAAAGCCAAGCTGGGCGGTGACGAGCGCCGCAACCTCTACGAGCTGCCGTGGTACGTGATCATCGGCCCGCCGGGTTCGGGCAAGACCACCGCGCTGGTCAACTCCGGGCTGCATTTCCCACTGGCCGCGCAACTGGGCGCCGGCGCGGTACGCGGTGTCGGCGGCACGCGCAATTGCGATTGGTGGTTCACCGACCAGGCGGTCCTGCTCGACACCGCCGGCCGCTACACCACCCAGGACAGCGACGCGAGCATCGACAAGGCCGCCTGGCTGGGCTTCCTGGGTCTGTTGAAAAAACAACGGGCCCGGCGCCCGATTGATGGCGCGTTCATCGCCATCAGCCTGTCCGACCTGCTGCTGGGCAGCGACGCCGAGCGCGCCGCCCATGCCGCCGCAATCCGGCTGCGGATCCAGGAGCTGTACACCCAACTGGGTGTGCGCTTCCCGATCTACCTGATGCTGACCAAGCTCGACCTCGTGCCGGGGTTCATGGAGTATTTCGATACCCTGAGCAAGGAAGAGCGCGCCCAGGTCTGGGGCATGACCTTCGCCCTGGACGATGGCAAGAGCAGCGATAGCCCGCTGGCGCACCTGCAAAGCGAATTCACCGGCCTTGAGCAGCGGCTCAACGACCGCTTGGTGGAACGCCTGCAACAAGAGCGCGACCCGGCGCGGCGCGATCTGATCTACGGTTTCCCGCAGCAGTTCGGCGCCTTGAAAGATTGCCTGCAAAGCTTCCTCGAAGGCGTGTTCAAACCCAACGCCTTCGAAGAGCGCGTGTTGCTGCGTGGCGTGTATTTCACCAGTGGCACCCAGGAAGGCAGCCCGATCGACCGCCTGATCGGCTCCATGGCCCAGAGCATGAACCTGGATCGTCAGCACCTGGCGCGCCAGACCGGCACCGGGCGCAGTTATTTCATCGAAAAACTCTTCACCGCCGTGGCCTTCGCCGAGCGCGGGCTGGTGGGCGTCGATCCGAAAGTCGAGCGGCGGCGCAAGTGGATCGCCCGCGGCGTATTGGCCTCCACCGTGGTGCTGGTGTTGGTGGTCAGCACGTTGTGGTGGGTCAGCTATCGCGCCAACCAGGCCTACATTGCCCAGGTCGACCAGAAGGTCGCGCCGTTGGGGCAAACCGTGCAGAACCTCAGCCCGGCGCAACGCGACGTCCTCGCCGTGTTGCCGTTGCTCAACGCCGTGAAACACCTGGCTGACGACGCACCGAGCTGGGCCGAAGGCCTGGGCTTGTACCAGGGCGACATGCTCGAAGCCGAGTCCGGCAGCGTCTACCGCAAGCTGCTGATCGCGGTGTTCGCGCCACGTCTGCTGACGCGGATCGAAGAGCAGCTGCACAGCGGCGGCAATTCGGATTTCCTCTACGAAGGCTTGAAGGCCTACCTGATGCTCGCCGACACCGAGCATTACGATGCCGACTTCATCAAGGCCTGGATCGCCCTGGATTGGGACCGCAGCCTGCCGCGGGATTTGCCGGCCGAGCAGCGCCAGGCCCTGACCGCGCATTTGCAGGCGCTGTTCGAGCGGCGTCCGCCCCTCGCGCGCCTCGATCCTCGCCTGGTCGAAGACCTGCGCCGCCAGTTGCAGCAATTGCCGGTGGCCCAGCGGGTCTATGACCGGATCAAGCGCCAGAAGCTGCCCGAAGGCATCCCGGACTTCCGTATCAACGAAGCCGCCGGGCGTGACGCGGCGCTGGTGTTCAGCCGCAAGAGCGGCAAGCCATTGGGCGAGCCGCTGAGCGGGTTCTTCACCGTCAAGGGTTACCGCCAGGGCTTCTTGCTCACCAGCCTGAGCCAGACCGGCACCCTGGCCGAAGAGCAATGGGTGCTTGGCCACGAAGAGGCCGATCAGCAGAACGTCGCCAGCCTGGCTGCCGATGTGCGTCGCCTGTACTTCCAGGACTACCTGCGCCAATGGGACGCCTTGCTGGCCGACATCGACTTTGTGCCGATCACCAGCGTGGCCCAGGCCGCCGATGTGCTGCGGGTGATTTCCGGCCCGACCTCACCGTTGAAAAAACTGCTGGTGGCGGTGGCGAAGGAAACCGACCTGCAACAGGATGAACGCCTGCTGGCTGCCCAAGGTGCGCCGGTAGAAGGCGGTGTGGACAAGCTCAAGGAACGCCTGGGCAGCTTGCTCGGCCAGGAGCAGGCGACGCAAAACGCACCGGCGCAAAGCGATGATCCGATCACCGCGCACTTCGCCGAGCTCAACAGCATCGTCAGCAAAAGCGAAGGCGAGCCGGCGGCCATCGACGGTTTGCTGGCCGACATGAACGCTTTGTACGTGCAGGTCAGCGCCATGGTCGGTGCCAGCGGCGACGCCTTGCTCGGCGAAGCCAAGAACCAGGCCACGGCCGCCGCTACACGCGTCAGCCTTAATGCCGAACGCCAGCCGCCGCTGGTGCAGGGCCTGGTCAAGTCGGTGGTCAACTCCACCACCAACAGCATGATGGGCGGGGTGCGCAACCAACTGAACGCCGCTTGGACCAGCGAAGTGGTGAACATCTATCGCCAGTCCCTGGCCGGGCGCTATCCGATGTCGCCAGGCAGTGCGCGGGACGCGACCCTGGATGACTTCGGCCAGTTCTTCGGCGTCGGCGGGGTGATGGACAACTACTTCCGCAAGTACCTGCAACCCTACGTCGACACCTCGACCCCGACCTGGCGCTGGCAGCCGGGCGCGGCGCAGAAGCTCGGCATCGCCCCTGGCGTGCTGCAGACCTTCCAGCGCGCGGCGACCATCCGCGATGCGTTCTTCCGTTCCGGTGGCACGCAGCCGATGGTGCGTTTCGAACTCAAGCCGGTGGCGATGGACTCGACCATCACCCAGTTCCTGCTCGACCTCGACGGCCAGCAACTGAGCTACGACCACGGCCCAAGCCGGCCGACCGCCATGCAGTGGCCGAACCCGGGCAGCATCGGCGTGGTGCGGATCTCGATCATGCCGCCGTCGTCCAGCGGTCGCTCCGGCATCACCCTGGATGGGCCGTGGGCCTGGTTCCGGCTGCTGGAACAATCGGATCTGACCGCCGGCAACTCGCCGGATCGCTTCAACCTGCGGCTGCGGGTCGATGGTGCCAGCGCCTCTTATGAGCTGCGGGCCAACAGCGCCTTCAACCCATTCAAGAGCCGGGTGCTCAGCGGCTTCAGCCTGCCGGAGCGGCTATGAGTACACCGGGCTTCTATGGAAAGTTGGCCAGCCGCGGCGATTTCGTCAGCCGTGGCTTGCCTCAGAGTTTTATCGGCCCGTGGGATTCGTGGTTGGCGGCGGGTTTGCTCGCCAGCCAGACCAGCCTCGGCGAGCGCTGGCTGGACGCCTATCTGGTCAGCCCGCTGTGGCGCTTCATGGTCGCACCGGGTGTGTGTGGCCCGGACGCCGCGGTCGGCGTGGTGATGCCGAGCATTGACCGGGTCGGCCGTTATTTCCCGCTGACTGTCGCGATGCTGCTGGAGCCCGACGCGGACCCGGCGTCGGTGGTGGGCGGTGCGGACGAGTGGTTTGAGCGGGTCGAGAACCTGTTGCTGAGCACGTTGAGTGTCGAGGCCAGTTTCGAGGCGTTCAACGAACAGCTGGAGACCCTGGGCAGCCCGATGTACCTGCCGCGCACGCCGAGCAGCCGCTTTGCCAGCCTGCATCGCTTCGATGCCACTGACCCGCAACGGCGCATGAGCGCCCTCGCCGAGGCAGCCTGCGAAGGCGCGAGCCTGTGGTGGGGCCAGGGATCGGAGCGCATTGCCCCGGGGTTGATGCGCTGCCAGGGACTGCCGGCGGCGGCTGATTTTGCGCAATTTTTGCTCGGCCAAGAAGGTGTTGTGTAGATGCGTCCAAGTGCCGGAAAAGCAATCAAGTCTGCAAGCAAGAGCCATGTCGGGATGGTCCGCCAGGTCAACGAAGACGCCTGCCTGGACCTGCCGGAAAACGGCCTCTGGGTCGTGGCCGACGGCATGGGCGGGCACGCGGCGGGCGACTACGTCAGCAGCCTGATCGTCGACAGCCTGCGCGGCATTGCCGTGGGTCGTTCGCTGGACGAATACGTCGCGGCGCTGCAAAGCGACCTGTTGCGGGTCAACGCCGCCGTGCGTGAAGAAACCGCCAACCGTGGCGTGACGATGATGGGCAGCACTGTGGTGGTGTTGGCCGCCCGTGACCTGCGCGGCATGTGCCTGTGGGCCGGTGACAGCCGTTTGTATCGCCTGCGCGACGGCGTGCTCGAAGGCATCTCCCGCGACCATAGCTACGTCCAGGATCTGCAGGACAGCGGCCTGCTCAGCGAAGCCGAGGCGCGGGTGCATCCACGGGCCAACATTGTCACCCGGGCGATTGGCGTCGAGG
The DNA here is from genome assembly GCF_054681425.1 of Pseudomonas sp. H1_F01. NCBI lineage: Bacteria > Pseudomonadati > Pseudomonadota > Gammaproteobacteria > Pseudomonadales > Pseudomonadaceae > Pseudomonas > Pseudomonas sp. H1_F01. The sequence continues at coordinate 361,468 of NZ_CP162823.1, forward strand.
CGCAACTGAACCTGGCGCTGACCGAGCTGCTGCTGGTGCCCGGCGACAGTTACCTGTTGTGCAGCGACGGGCTGACCAAGACCGTCGAGGACGATGAAATCCGCGAGGTATTGAGCCACGACGAGCCCGGCGAAATCGCCAGCAGCCTGGTGTCCCTGGGCCTGATGCGCGGCGCGCCGGACAACATCACCGTGGTGGTTGTGAAGGTGCCGTCATGAGCTTGACCTTGAACATTGTCATCCCCGGTTACGACATCGAAGGGCCGATCGGCGAAGGCGCGATGGCCAGCGTGTACCTGGCGACCCAGCGTTCGCTGGAACGCAAGGTGGCGTTGAAAGTCATGGCCGCCGCACTGGCGGCCGACCCGACCTTCTGCGAGCGTTTTTTGCGCGAAGGCAAGACGCTGGCGCGCCTGTCGCACCCGCACACCGTCACCATCCATGACATCGGCAACGTCGGTGAGCTGTATTACATGGCGATGGAGTACCTGCCCAACGGCACGCTCAAGGAACGCATCGCCGCGGGCCTGACGCCGGAGCAGGGCCTGACCTACATCCGCCAGATCGCCTCGGCCCTGGGTTATGCCCACAGGCTGGGCCTGGTCCACCGTGACGTCAAGCCGGCCAACATCCTGTTCCGCGCCGATGGCACGGCGGTGCTCTCGGACTTCGGCATCGCCAAGTCCCTGGACGACCGCACCCAGTTCACCCAGGCCGGCTTTGCCGTCGGCACGCCCAGCTACATGAGCCCGGAACAGGCCCGTGGCCAAGACATCGACGGCCGCGCCGACCTGTATGCCCTGGGCGTGGTGCTCTACGAAATCCTTGTTGGCAAACTGCCGTATACCGGCAACGACGCACTGTCCACGGCCCTGGCACACCTGACCGAACCGTTGCCGGAACTGCCGGTGCACCATGGCCGTTACCAGGACGTGTTGCGCAAGCTGCTGGCGAAGGATCCGGCGGAGCGTTTCCCGGATGCGGCGGCGTTGCTGCGGGCGTTGGATAACCTGCCAGACGAGTCGGCGGAAGCGACGCTGATCCGACCGTTGTCGTTGCAACTGCCGGAGACGCCGAAACCGGTGGATGACCTGGCGGGTTTGACGCCCATGTCCATCGACATTCCCAGCGGCCCGGCTTATTCACCACCGCCGCCACAATCGCAGCCCAAGCCCGTTGCGCCGCCGATAAAACCGCCGGTTCAATCCTCGGTGTCGGAGCAACGCAAGGGGCCGGTGTTCGCCCTGGCTGCCGTTGCGGTCGCCGTGGCGCTGGCGTTGGGTGGCGCGGGTTATTGGTGGTTGTCCGGTGATGACGGCAAAGACGTGAAGACGCCAGTGGCCACGACCACCTCGGTCAAGCCACCGGAAGTGAAGCCGCCGAAGACCCCTGAAGTGCCAGCGGTCAAACCACCCGTTGCCCCTCCGGCTCAGCCACCCGTGGCGACCGAGGCCGATGGTGGCCAGCGTCCGCTGTTGATGGCCGGCAAGAAAACCCTGTTCCAGCGCGTGCTCAGCAAACCGGGGGCGAAGCTCGCCGATGCGCCGGGCGCCGCACCGGGCAAGGCGCTGCCGGCGTTTTCCGTGCTGTACGTGTATCAGCGCAAGGACGTCGACGGCGGTTCGTGGGTGCGGGTCGGCGCCGCCACTGACGGGCGCAGCGACGGCTGGTTGCCCGCCGCCCAGGTCAGCGACTGGAAGCAGAGCCTGGTGCTCAAGTTCACCGAGCGTTCCGGCCGTGCGCCGGTGATGTTCCTGCGTCAGCCTGGCGACGTGGAAAAGCTCTTGGCTAACCCATCGGCCGCCAAGAACGTGTTGCTCAAGGCCCAGCAGAGCCCGCAGGACGACCAGCAAGTGCTGGCCCTGGAGCCGGCCGCCAGCGCCGTGCCGCAGAGCCAGTTCTATCTGTTGCCGATCTTCGATTCCCGCGAGAGCCTCGATGAAAACGGTCAGCCGGTGCAGTTGCTGAATGTCGCGTCGATCGATCCTGGCAATACCCCGAAGGCGTCGAGCAACACGCCGATCACCACCGCCAATGCCGACGCGTTCCGTACCGCCGTGGTGCTTGTGGTGGACACCACCGTGTCGATGCAGCCCTACATCGACCAGGTGCGCGACGTGGTCCACGAACTGCAAACCCGCATCGCCGAGCGCGGCGAGTTGGATAGTGTCAGCTTCGGCATGGTGGGTTTCCGCAGCAGCATCAAGAAGACTCCAGGCCTGGAATACGTCGCCAAGACCTTGATCACCCTGGAGCAGGGGCGCGACCCGCAACGCTTCATGGAGCTGGCGCGTCAGGTCAAGGCATCGACGGTGTCGAGCCATTCGTTCAACGAAGATGCGTTTGCCGGGGTCATGGAAGCCGTCGAAGGCATGGACTGGTCCGGTTACGGCGGGCGTTTGATCCTGTTGGTCACCGACGCCGGGGCCCTGCGCAAGAACGATCCATTTGCCGCCACGCAAATGAACGAGGCCGAAGTGCGCCAGGCCGCACTGGGCAAGCAGATCAAGATCTACGCCTTGCACCTGCTCAGCGACGCCGGCAAGAAAACCCATGCCGGCGCCCAGAGCCAGTACCGCACCCTGACCGCCGACGCCAACCCGCAGATCGGTGACCTGTACATTCCGGTGCCGGGCGCCGACGTGCGCAAGTTCGGCGAGCGCGTCGACGAGATCGGTTCGGTGTTTGCCGACCTGGTGCATCAGGTGCGCAGCAACAAGGCGCAAAGCGTGCCGCTGTTGAGTGCCGCGCCGAGCCTGGCCGACAAGTCGGCCGCGGTCGGCTACGCGATGCACATGGACTTTTTGGGGCGTAAATCCGCCAGCCAGGCGCCGCAACTGGTCAGCGCCTGGACCGCCGACCGCGACCTGACCAACCCGGCACTGCCGGCGTTCCAGGTCTGCGTGATGCTGACCAAGCTGCAACTCAACGACCTGCAGCAGTCGCTGAAGCTGATCGTCGACGCGGCCCGCAAGACCCAGAGTTCGCCCAAGGATTTCTTCCAGGAAATCGCCAGCGCCAGTGCCTACATGAGCCGCGACCCGTCGGCCCTGCGCAAGGGCGGCAACCTGGCCGACGGCGGGATTCTCGGCGAGTACCTCGAAGGGCTGCCGTACCGCAGCAAGTCGCTGAACATGACCCAGGATCTGTGGCTGTCCTTGAGCGTGGCCGAGCAGGAAGATTTCATCGACGAGCTGGATTCGAAAATCCGCCTCTACGAAACCTTCCACAACGACCTCGCCAACTGGGTGCGCTTCGGCGATGCCGAGCCGGGTGACGCCTTGTACCGCGTTCCATTGTCGACGCTGCCGTGATGCTGACCCTGAACGCAGTGCATAAAAGCCGGGGCGCCGGCAGCCAGCGCTACAGCCTGGTGATTCCACGGCTGCATTTGCGCGGCGGTGAACAACTGGCGGTGGTCGGCCCCAGCGGCTGCGGCAAGAGCACGTTGCTGGACTTGCTGGCGCTGGTGTTGGCGCCGGATCAGGCCGGCCAGTTCGACTTCACGCCGGCCGACAAGCCGCTGGACATCGCCAAATTGTGGCGTGCGTCGCAACAGGGCACCTTGGCTGAGCTGCGCAGTCGTTACCTGGGTTATGTTCTGCAAACCGGCGGCCTGTTGGGCTTCCTGGATGTGCGCGGCAACATCGCGTTGTCGCGAAAATTGCTGGGCTTGAAGGATGACGCAAGCGTGACGCGCCTGGCTGGGCAGTTGGACATTGCCGATCAACTGGACAAGAAACCGGCGGATTTGTCCGTCGGCCAACGTCAGCGGGTCAGCTGTGCCCGGGCGTTGGCCCATGGGCCGCGCCTGCTGCTGGCCGATGAACCGACCGCCGCCCTCGACCCGCTGAACGCCGAGCGCGTCATGCAGTTGCTGGTGGCCCAGGCGCGCGAGCACGGCGTCTGCTGTGTGGTCGCGACCCACGATGAAGCGCTGGCCCGCGCCAGCGGTTTGCAGGTGCGGCGCATCAGTTGCCGTCGCGATGTCGACGGCGGTGTCACCGCCACCCTCGGGGAGGCTTGCTGATGCGCGGCGCGCTGGTGGCTTCCCTGGCCTGGCAGGATTACCGCAACGATGCCTGGCTATCGGCCTGCTCGGTGTTGGCTTTGGTGGCCGTGGTGGCGCCGTTGCTGGTGCTGTTCGGCCTGAAGTTCGGCTTGGTCAGCAGCCTCACCGAACGCTTGCAGAACGACCCGGCCACCCGGGAAATCATCCCCTTGGGCGGCGGTCGCTTCAGTGCCGAGTTCGTCGAACAATTAAGCCAGCGCAGCGACGTGGCCTTTGCTTTGCCGCGCACCCGGCAGATCGCCGCTACGGCGGATTTGAGCGGCGATGCGTCGGTCGTCACGGTCGAGATGATTCCCACCGCGGCCAGCGATCCCTTGTTCGATCATTTGCCGGTGCCGCAAGGCCTGGATCAAGTGGTGCTCAGCCAGACCGCCGCTGAAAAGCTCGGCGCCAAGGCCGGCGATTGGTTGCAGGCCAGTTTCGGCCGGCAGGTGGCCGGTCGCAGCGAGGCGCAGCGCACCCGCGTGCAGGTGCTGCACGTGCTGCCATTGGAAGCCTTCGCCCGCGACGGCTTGTTTGCGCCGCTGGCGTTGCTGGAGGCGGCGGAGGATTACCGTGACGGCCGTGCCGTGCCCGCGTTCGGCTGGCCGGGGGATGTCGCGGGCGTAGCCGGGCAACGGGTCTACCCGGCGTTTCGTTTGTATGCCCGCAGCCTCGGCGATGTCGAGCCGCTGCGGCAGTATTTCGCCGGGCAAAACCTGTTGGTATCGACCCAGGCCCAGACCATCGCACAAGTGCAATCGCTGAGCCGCAATCTGTCGATCGTGTTCTGGATCATCGCCGGGTTGGCCTTGGCCGGCGCGTTCGCGGCGATCTTTGCCGGTGCCCTGGCGGCGGTCGAGCGTAAGCGCCGGGAGCTGTCGGTGTTGCGCCTGCTGGGGGTTTCCACCGCGGCGCTGTTGCTGTTCGTGGTGTTGCAGGCGCTCTACAGCGCCACCTTTGCGGCCCTGTTGAGTGCCGGCCTGTATGGCCTCGCGCAGTCGGGCCTGAATTATTTATTTGCGCAGATGCCCGGTGAATACGCCAGTCATCTGTTGGTGCGTCACTACACCTTGGCCCTGGTGGCCGTGCTCGGCGTCAGTGCCGTCGCGGCGGCTTGTGGTGGCTGGCGGGTGGCGCGCATCCAGGCGTGTGAAGGAATTCGCGATGTATAAGTTATTGGGCGCCGCCGTGGCGCTGAGCCTCGCCGGTTTGGTCTGGGCAGATGAAGGCACGGACAAGCTGGACAACCCCAAGCCGTTGCCCGACGACGTCAGCCTGCCGCTGCCGTGCGAAGGCCAGATGGTGTTTCGCTACGTCTACATCCTCGCCCAGGGCACCCTGGACGACCGCGAGATCAGCCTCGGTTACCCGTTCAGCGAAGACGAGGCGGGCTATCAGCAGTCGTTCATTTCCGGCTACCGGCGCGACTTCATCAACGGTCAGTTCACACTCAAGGACCTGCCCAAGGACTGGAACAAGACCATCACGCCGTTGATGCCCAAGACCGACGCCAAGACGCCGCTCAAACCGATGCTGTACTTCATCGGCAAGTATGAGGTCACGGCCCGGCAATACGCCCAGGTCATGGCCCAGGCGCAGTCACTGGCCAGCGGCGAAGCGGCGCCGGCCTGCGAAACCTTGCAAGCCGATTTGCCCCAAGGCGTGGCCGGGCGTTTGCCCAAGGTGAAACTGTCGAAGTTCGAGGCTGAGCGCTTCTCGGCGGTGTACAGCGCCTGGCTGATGAAATACCACAAGGATCTTCTGCCGGTGAGCGGTCGCGGTACTTCCGCCGAAGACGGCGGGCTGGGTTTTGTGCGCTTGCCGACGGAAGTCGAGTGGGAATTCGCCGCTCGTGGTGGGCAAGCCGTGAGCCGTCAGGACCTGGAAGGGCGCCTGTTCCCAAGGCGCCTGGAAGGCAGTGAAAGCGACGGGCCGTTGGCCGATTGGGCGGTGTTCAACCAGGTCGCTGGTGGTACCGGCCAGGCGGCGCGGCTGATGCCCATCGGCACCAAACTGCCGAACCCGATTGGCCTGTTCGACGTGGTCGGCAACGCCGCCGAGATGGTCCAGGAATCCTTCCAGTTGGTGCACGCCGGTCGCCGTCAGGGCGCCTATGGCGGCTTCGTGGTCAAGGGCGGCAACTACCTGGAAGGCGAGGGCACGCTGTTCACCGGCATGCGCCGCGAATACCCGTTGTTCGCCGCCGACGGCACCGAGCAAAGCAACGAAACCACCGGTTTTCGCGTGGCCGTCGGTGCGTTGTCGGCGCCGCGTTCGCGCTACAAGGAATTGTTTGCCCAATGGCAGAAAGAAGGGCGGCTGGCGTCGCTGACTGATGCCATCGACGATGCCGACGATCCGACCAAGCGCCTGGACAGCATCATCGCCGCCAGCGTCGACCCGCGTCTGCAAGCCGAATTGGGGCTGGTCAACGAAGAGCTCAAGCGCAACGTCTCGCTCATCGCCCAGCAGCGCGAGGAAGCGGCGGGCAACCTGATTCAGTCGTCGGCCTTGGTGGCCGAGACCGTCAACAACTACAACATTCGCCTGACCAATCTGCAGAACAGCCGGCAAGCCGCCCTGGATGCCAAGGACGAGGCCAGCGCCACGCTGTTCGCCACGGCCATCGACAACGGCCGCAGCGCGCTGGATGGCGCGGTGGCGATTTATATCGACAACCTGGCCACCGGCACGCGTTACACCGATGCCGTGATCCAGGCGCAGTTTCAGCGCATCAAGGAAGAATTGGAGCGCAAACCGGTACTGGGCAAGAGCCTGGTGGCGCGTGCAACGTTATTCGTTCGTCATGTCGGGGATTATCGTCAGCAAAAACGAGCCGACCCGGCGGCGATATTGAAGGAATTGCTCGCATCGAACGCTCAGCGGTCTTGAGTGTTCGTTGTCAGCGAGCTTGGAAGGGACTCAGGCGGCGATAGCGCCGCGCTGAGCTGGTCAACACTTAAACGAGAACACAACTATGCTTTTCTCCCGTAAACCATTTGCTTCGGTTTCCAAGCGTCACTTGCTGATGGTCGCTGTCGGCTTCAGCACTGTACTGACCGGCTGCGCCACGTCGCCGACTTCCAAAGTCGCCTCGAGCACCAAGGTCGAGTACTACCCGAACTGCTACGAGCCGGTGCAGCACTTGCGCTCCACCGAAGGCAACATGACCAAGTCCGTGGTCACCGGCGCTGCCGTCGGCGCGGTTGGTGGTGCACTGCTGGGTGCCCTGACCGCGGATAAGGAAGACCGTGGCCGCAACGCCGCCATCGGTGCCGCGGGCGGCGCCCTGGCCGGTGGTGCAGCTGGTTACTACACCGAGCGCCAGAAGCAGATCGCCGATGACAACCAGCGCATCGCGTCCTACGCCGCCGACGTCAACAAAAGCGTCTCCGACATCGACCGCAGCACCGCCTACGCCAAGACTTCGCAGCAGTGCTACCAGAACGCGTTCAGCAAACTGGTTGCCGACCGCAAGGCCAAGACCGTCAACGACACTGAAGGCCGCAAGCGCCTGGCAGAAATCGTCGCCGGCCTGAAAGAGTCGAACGACCTGATTGTCGCGGTCAACGGCAAGGCTTCCGAAGATCTGAACAACTACACCCAGGCTTACGAGAAAGACCTGCAGCAAGTGGGTGTGCAGCGTACTGACGTGGTGACCGTGGCTACCGCCGATACCACGCCGGTCGTGGCGCAGACCAGCACCAAGACCAAGAAGAAAGTGACGCCGGCGAAGAAGAAAGAACTGCCAGTCGTGCCGAAAGAAGCGGTGACCACCGAGAAAACCCTGCAGACCGCCAAGGCCAAGCAGGATGAAAGCAAGCAGGTCGCTAGCGCCGGTACCACTCAGGTCAACAGCATGTGCAAAAACCCGGACCTGGGCGACTGGGCACCGGTTCCTTGCCCGAATGTTTGATTGAGTGATGGCGGCTGCTCGCTGATCAGCAGCTAAAACCTGTGGGAGCGAGCTTGCTCGCGATGGCGTCGGTTCAGTTGGCATTAATGTCGACTGACCCGCCGCCATCGCGAGCAAGCTCGCTCCCACTGTTGTTTTTGGGGGCATATCCGTTGTTGCGGTAACGGCGGCTTAGGGTTCCGCCCTTACGGCGGGTCACTTTCGAAAAGCCCGGAAGCCGGCCCAGTCGAAAGTAACCAAAGCGCTTTATGCCCCACCACTTGGTGCCTCGCTTAGGCTCGGCATGCCTGAACGAAGGTATTGCTCCGTGGGCCCGCCGCGAAGGGCCATCCATGGCCCAGAGTGTGTAAAAACCCCGAAGCCAACCCTTGCTATGATTCCCCAGGACTTCATCGCAAGGGCTGCCCATGAAACGCTTCATCCAAGGTGAACACCGAGATCAAACTACCTTGCTCCCCGAGAGCTTGGACGACTACGTCAGCGACACCAATCCGGTGCGCGTTGTCGATGTCTTCGTGGATGAGCTCGACCTGATCAGCTTGGGTTTTGACAGCGCTGTCCCCGCTAAAACGGGCCGACCGGCTTACCACCCTGCAGTCATGCTGAAGATCTACATCTACGGCTATCTCAACCGTATCCAGTCAAGCCGGCGCCTTGAGCGCGAGGCGCAGCGCAACGTCGAGCTGATGTGGCTGACCGGTCGCCTGATGCCGGATTTCAAGACCATCGCCAATTTCCGCAAAGACAACGGAAAGGCCATTCGAGGAGTCTGTCGGCAGTTCGTCGTGTTGTGTCAACAATTGGGGCTGTTCTCGGAGCATTTCGTTGCCATCGATGGCAGTAAATTCAAGGCGGTGAACCACCGCGACCGCAATTTCACCAGCGCCAAGCTGAAGCGCCGGATGGAAGAGATCGAATCAAGCATTGCCCGTTATCTGAAGGCGCTGGATGAGGCTGATCGGGAAGAGCCCAAGTCTTCAGGGCCCAAAGGCGGCCTGGAAGAGAAAATCGCCAAATTGAAGGAGCAGATGAAGGCGCTTCAGGCGATTGAAATACAGCTTGAAGCATCGCCGGACAAACAGATCTCGCTAACCGACCCGGACGCGCGCTCGATGATGATGACGAGCGGTCATGGCATCGTGGGCTACAACGTGCAGACAGCAGTCGATACCAAACACCATTTGATCGTTGCGCACGAGGTGACCAATGTCGGTCACGACCGTGATCAGCTTAGCTCGATGGCCCAGCAGGCCCGTGAGGCGATGCAAATCGAATCGTTGTCGGTGGTGGCGGACCGAGGGTATTACAAAAGCGTAGAAATCCTGGCCTGTCACGAGGCAGGGATCACAGCTTATGTGCCGAAAACGCTGAGCTCGCGGGCCAAATTTGATGGCCGTTTCGGCAATGACGAGTTTGTTTACGACGCAGACAAAGATGTCTACGTCTGCCCCGCTAAACAAGTGCTGATCTGGCGCAACTCTTACGTCGACAAGGGCAAGAAGCTGGACGTTTACTGGCACTCCAACTGCCGAGCCTGTTCGATAAAGGCGCAATGCACACCGGCCAGAGAGCGAAAAATTCGGCGCTGGGAACATGAGGCGTTACTGGAGGAAATGCAGGCCCGGCTGAACAATGAGCCGCAGATGATGAACATCCGCAAGCGAACGGTCGAGCACCCCTTCGGGACGCTGAAGCAATGGATGGGAGCGACGCATTTTCTGACACGGCGGCTGGCTGGGGTCAGCACTGAAATGAGCTTGAATGTGCTCGCTTACAATTGGAAAAGAGTGATGAAAATCCTTGGTGCGCAGGGTCTGATGAAGGCGCTGGCGGCCTGAAAGCCTGCCGTTTTGCCCCGTTAATCAAGCTATGAAGCCTTGCTAGCGTTCGTAGGGGCCGCTTGGAGCTACAGGAACCCTTCAGGTTTTAATCAGTTGGCCAACACCTGTCGGCACTACGTGCCGACGATGTTTTTATCGGTTTTTACACACTCTGGGCCCAGCGCGGCTATCCCGGCATCCATGCCGGGATGCCCACTGCGCAATGCCTGCGTTCGGCCATCGTGGTTAACGGGGCGCCGAGATCAACGTCCACCGCGAGGCGGCCTAACAGCCGACCTGGCTCTCCCGGTCGTACACCCGTCAGATCTGTTCCAGCAGGATCTGTGGGAGCAAAGCTTGCTCGCGAGGCGGCCTTATAGCCGACCTGGCTCTCCGGCCATACCCCCGATCCAACTGTGGGAGCGAGCTTGCTCGCGAAGGCGTCAGCTCAGTCGGTATCAATGTTGTCTGACACTCCGCTATCGCGAGCAAGCTCGCTCCCACAGTTGTTTTGAGTTGACTGTGGTATCCGCGACAACCCAACTCCCCCCTGTGGGAGCGAGCTTGCTCGCGATGGCGTCGGCCCAGTCTGCATCAATACGAACGCTACCCCTTGGCCCCAGGCGTCGCCATCTCCTTGGTTTCCAGATGATCCAACGCCCGCTCAACCAATAGCTGAACCCCATCGGCCATGCGGCTGATCGCCAGGGCCACGCAGCGGCGTGAGTCATCCACGTCGTCAGCCAGGTCGGCGGCGATGGTGCTGATGGAGAGCAGGTCTTCGGAGGCGTTGGCCAGCAGGGTTTCGGTGTCGATGTGGGGGGACACAATGAAGAGTTGGTTTTTGTCGGGTTCGGGCGGTGAGTCGGGCTTGGGGTTGAGGTAGTAGTCGAGGGCGCGGGTGGCGGCGTCATCTAGCTTTTTTTCTTCCTGCGCTTGGACGCGGGATTTGTGGCCGCTTTGCGGCGGATTTGGAGTGACCTTGAACATAAATGCATTACCCGATATGTAATTGAATGAAGGCTGCCACCTTTCGTTGCACCGAAAGAGGTGGCAGCTACGCGCGGGTGTGCAAGACCGGGCATATCGGACCCCGGCAGACCTCGAGAGTCTCCCGCGCGCAGCCGCCATAAACACACCAATACGGGCATGAGCCGTTTGGTGTAGCAGTTGCGCGCCGATATGTACCGGACTTGCACGTCCGTGTCACCGTTTTTTGCGATGACGAACAGAGGTTAGCGGCGCTCGTAAGCGCTGCCTAGTTCATGAACAGCCCGGCGTTTTGAAGGAAATGTCCGAGGAACAGGAGGGCAAAAAGATCAAAAGATCGCAGCCTTCGGCAGCTCCTACGGAAATCGATGTAGGAGCTGCCGAAGGCTGCGATCTTTTGATTTTTGGTTTCGTGACTTGGCAGTCATCTTTCGCGAAAACCAGCTTATCTTCCGCCAAAGCGATCCGATGATGGCGTTACGCCGAAGAATCGCTAAACTGCCAGCCATTCATCTTTCATCACGAGGCTGTGCCCATGAAATTTCGTTTTCTGCTGTGGATGCTGGGGTTGTTGATGGGCAAGGCCAGTCGGACCAATCCGGCGTTCCAGCAGCAGTTGGGCGACAAGGAATTGGTGTTTCAGCTGCAAACCCTGGACGGCAAGGTCGCCCGGCATTTCACGGTGAAAAACCAGCGCATCACCAGCCAGTCCGGCACTTACCCGGAGCCTGCGTTCGCCATCGCCTTCAAGGACGCCGCCTACGGCTTCGCCACGATGCAGGCCAAGAACAAGCAACTGGCGTTCATGACGGGGATTCAGGACAAGTCGATCCAGATCAAGGGCAACCCGGCGCTGGTGATCTGGTTCCAGGGGCTGACCAAATACCTGAAGCCGAAGAAGTCTAAGAAGACTTAAATCGAGCGGACCATGTTTGATCGTTCCCACGCTCCTGCGTGGGAATGTCGCCAGGGACGCTCCGCGTTCCGCTTCTGAGATGTGACGCAGAGCGTCACGGATGCATTCCCACGCAGAGCGTGGGAAAGATCAAATGACCGGGCGAGCCTATTCAGCCGTGGCTGAACTGCGAGGCCAGTTCGCGCAGCAGCACTTCCGCCTCGAGCACTTTGCTGACTACGTCGTTGACCTTGTCCCGAGACAGGCCTACGCGCTCGAGCAATGCATCGGGAATTTCCTCGTCCGGGCCGGAGCCGATCCCTCGCGAGCGCAGCAGGCGTACGGCCAGGCATACCAGGTTCGGGTAGGCGGCGTATTCGCCGTCGTAGTGCGGGTCGTGCTGGAAGCGCAGGGCGGTGGCCAGTTCGTCGGGCATGTCCCAGTAGCGCATCAACCAGGCGCCGATCTGCTCGCGACTGATGCCCAGCAGGTGCTGTTCCACGTAGCTGTGGCACAGGTGCGGGTTGACCTCCAGGTGCCGGCAGATCAACGAGAAGTGCGGCGGGAATACGTGGGCCAGCAGCAGATAACCGAAGTTGTGCAGCAGGCCGGACAGGTATGTCAGGCCACCTTCGGGACGCTGGGCACGCGGCATGGCGCGGGTCAGGCCTTCGATGACGGCGGCGGTGTAGATCGACTGGTGCCAGTACGGCGTGGTGTGTTGCGGGTGGTCCTTGGGCAGGCTCAGGGTCTTGCCCAAGGCCAGGCCCAGCGCCAGGTTGATCACCAGGTCGAAGCCCAGTACCCGGACGATGGCATCTTCCACCGAACGAATCTTGCCGGGTGATGCGTAGTAGGGCGATGCCGCCCAGCTCACCACTTGCGCGGCCAGGGCCGGGTCGGTTTCCACCACGCCGGTGATGTCATCGATGGTCGCGTCCGGGTCGACCCGCAGCTTGATGATTTTCTGCGCGGTCTCGGCCAACGGCGGGATCTCGATGGTTTCTTCCAGCCGTTGCTGGATACGCCGGGCGGTGAACGCCTGCACAGCCTGGGTGATTTCCGCGCGGTCGTCGTGCGGGCGGTCGAGGTTGGGGGTGATGTTGCTCACGGCTTCGCCGAACGTCGCGGCGCTGGCCTTGGTGAGCATGGTCTTGAACGCTTCGCTGGTGACTTCCAGCAACAGCCCCGGCTCACCGGAGTTGATCAGCAACTTCGGTTCGCGCAGCAGGCTTTCTTCGTACAGGCAGGGCGAGCTGGTGAGCGCCGGCAGGCCGGGCAGCAGGCTCAAGCTGTGCTTGCCGAGCATGCGCTCCAGACGTTCGGTCGGCACTGCCGTGAGTTTGCGACCAGTGAGTTCGGCCAGGCGGTTGAGGTCCAGCAGCTGGCTTTGCGGAAACAGCACCATGAGCGCGCCAACGGCATCGTGCAGCAACACCGCCTGCACTTTGCGGGCTGGGTTCAGGCCGGGGCGTTCGAGCACTTCGTCAAAGCCGATGCCCAATTTCTCGAGCAACAGCCGAATAACAGACGGAGCGTGCGGGGATTCGGGGACGAGGGCAGCTTCTGTCATGGTCTGTATCCGTTTTCCTACAAGTTGGTCAGTATAACCAGCTTGTCCGGTACGCGCGTCCGGAAAACTGAGCGCGTGCTCACACTTGGCCGTATTGCTGCCCGTGACGCAGCCAGCGATCCAGTAGCGGGCTGACGTGGTCGGGCCAGCGTTCCAGCAGCGCCTGGGCGGCATCGCGTACGGCGGGAAGCAGGTCGGCGTCGCGCATCAGGTCGGCCACCTTGAATTGAAGCAGACCGGTCTGGCGCGTGCCGAGCATTTCACCGGGGCCGCGCAATTCGAGGTCTTTTTCGGCGATGACGAAACCGTCGTTGGTTTCGCGCATGATCCCCAGACGCTGGCGCCCGATCTGCGACAGCGGCGGGTGGTACAGCAGGACGCAATGGCTGGCGGCACTGCCCCGGCCGACGCGGCCGCGCAGTTGGTGCAGCTGCGCCAGGCCCAGCCGTTCGGGGTTTTCGATGATCATCAGGCTGGCATTGGGCACGTCGACGCCCACCTCGATCACCGTGGTCGCGACCAATAGCTGCAGGGCGCCGGCCTTGAACTCAGCCATGACGGCGGCTTTTTCGGCGGGTTTCATGCGGCCGTGGATCAGCCCGACCTTCAACTCGCCGAGTGCGGCAGTGAGGTCTTCATAGGTGGTTTCGGCCGCCTGGCAGGTCAATTCTTCCGACTCCTCGATCAAGGTGCACACCCAATAAGCCTGCCGCCCTTCGGCGCAGGCGCTGCGCACGCGCTCGATCACTTCCACCCGTCGGGTGTCGGTGACCAGCACGGTATTGACCGGCGTACGGCCAGGGGGCAGTTCGTCGAGGATCGAGGTGTCGAGGTCGGCGTAGGCGCTCATCGCCAGGGTCCGCGGGATCGGCGTCGCGGTCATGATCAGTTGATGAGGGCACATCCGTCCGCCCACGCCTTTCTGCCGCAGGGCCAGGCGCTGTTGCACGCCGAAGCGGTGCTGTTCGTCGATGATCACCAGGGCCAGGTTCTTGAACTGCACTTCGTCCTGGAACAGCGCATGGGTGCCGACCACCATCGGCGCGCCTTCGGCGATCTGTGCCAGGGCGGTTGTGCGGTTCTTGCCCTTGAGCTTGCCGGCCAGCCAGGCGACTTCGATGCCCAACGGTTCGAGCCAGCGCTGGAAGGTGATGAAATGTTGTTCGGCCAGGATCTCGGTGGGCGCCATCAGCGCCACCTGATAACCGGCCTCCAAGGCCTGCAGCGCTGCCAGGGCTGCGACCACGGTCTTGCCAGCGCCGACATCGCCCTGGATCAGCCGCAGCATCGGCTCGGGCTGGCTCAGGTCGTAGGCGATTTCGTTGCCGACCCGTTGCTGGGCGCCCGTGGGGGTGAAACCGAGGTTGGCCAGGTAGCGGGCCGGCAGATCCCTGGCCTTGGGCATGGCCGGGGCGCGCAGGGAACGCAGGCTTTCGCGCAGGCGTTGCTGGGACAGTTGATGAGTCAGCAGTTCTTCGAACGCCAGGCGGTGCTGGGCCCAGTGATGGCCGAGGGCGAGTTCGTCGACGTCGGCATCGGCGGGCGGATGGTGCAGGTAGCGGATCGCATCGGCCAGGGGCGCCAGGTGGTAATCCCGGGCCAGTTCCGTGGGCAGCCAGTCGGGCAGGCTGCTGGGGCCGAGCAGGGTCAGGGTTTGCTGGCAGAGCTGGCGCAAGCGTTGTTGGGTCAGGCCTTCGGTGAGCGGATAGACCGGGGTCAGGGTTTCATCCACGGGCGGCGGTTCGTCGCCGGTGATGGCGCGGTATTCCGGATGATAGATCTCCAACCCCGAAGCCCCGGGTCGCGCCTCGCCGTAGCAGCGCACGCGGGTGCCGCGCTTGAGGCCTTCCTTTTGTGCATTGCTGAAATGGTAGAAGCGCAGGCTGAGCCCGCCGGTGCCGTCCTGCAAGCGCACCACCAGGCTGCGCCGACGGCCCATGACCACGTCGGCGCCGCTGACGGTGCCTTCGATCACCGCATCCTGCCCCGGGCGCAAATGGCCGATGGGCACCACGCGGGTGCGGTCCTGGTAACGCAGCGGCAGGTGGAACAGCACGTCCTGGAGGTTTTCCAGGCCGACCTTGGCCAGTTTCTCGGCCATGGCTTCACCGACACCCTTGAGTGTCGTGACCGGCACTTTCGACAGCTCAGTCATGGCCGTGGCTTACTTGCCAGCGGGCGGCTTGGCCACGGAGCACAGACGGATCGAGTCGGCGAGGATCTCGATGGCCTTGGGCCGCGGGAAACTGGCGCGCCAGGCGATGGCAACGGTGCGGAACGGCACGGGCGGCGTCAGTGGGCGGACTTCGATCACGCCGGGGGCGTAATGATGGCTGTCCACCGCCGACAGCGGCAGGATCGAAATGCCCAGGCCTGAGGCGACCATGTGGCGGATGGTTTCCAGGGAGCTGGACTCCACAGTGGTGTGCTTGGCGCCTTCGCTGCCCTTGGTCAGGGTCGGGCAGGCTTCGAGCACCTGGTCGCGGAAGCAGTGGCCTTCGCCAAGCAACAGCAGGCTCTTGTCGTTGAGCAGGGCGGCGTCGATGGTTTTTTTCTGGGTCCAGGGGTGCTGGGCCGGCATCAGGACGTAGAACGGTTCGTCGTAGAGCGGCAGGGTCAGGACGTCGGCTTCGTTGAACGGCAGGGCGATGATGATCGCGTCCAGCTCGCCGTTGCGCAGCTTGTCGCGCAGCACATGGGTGAAGTTTTCTTCGATGTACAGCGGCATCTGCGGGGCGACCCGGTGCAGTTGCGGAATCAGGTGCGGGAACAGGTACGGGCCAACGGTGTAGATCGCGCCGACTTTCAGCGGGGCGGTCAGCTGGTTCTTGCCGGCCTGGGCCAGTTCGCGAATGCCCTGGGCCTGCTCCAGGACCTTTTGCGCCTGGGCCACGATGCCTTCGCCTACGGGAGTCAGGCGCACGGCGCTTTTGCTGCGCTCGAAAATCAGCACACCGAGTTCGTCTTCAAGCTTTTTCACGCCCACCGAGAGCGTCGGCTGGCTGACGTGGCAACGCTCGGCCGCATGGCCGAAATGCTGCTCTTGGGCGAGGGTCACGATGTAGCGTAATTCTGTGAGGGTCATGGCGAGCGTCCGTGAAGTTGCGAGCCAAGCATACCGGCTGCAATCGATAGACGCACGTTATCAGACTGGGGGTGCGGTGTGACACTGTCCAATGTCTGTGTGGCCAGGGATTTATTCAAGAATGTGGAATTGTCTGTGGGAGCAAGGCCTGCCCGCGATGAAGTTAACGCGGTGTTCGCTGGAACCGAGGTGCCTGTATCGCGAGCAAGCTTTGCTCCCACAGATGCCCTGGCTCCACAGATGGCTTTGCTCCCAATGCCCTGCACTCCAAACCGCTTACCAGGAACAGCAAGCCCCTGTTGCAGGGGCTGGTAATTGAGGTCAGCGCCGGCGCTTGTCGATGGAGTACACAAACGGTGCCGTCAGTTCGATGGTGCCGTTGGTCAGCAGCTCGGCCGGCGGCTTGGGCAGCGGTTGGGCGCGGCGGATCATTTCCAGGGTGGCCTTGTCCAGCAAGTCCGTGCCGGAGCTGCCCACCAGTTCGAATGACAACACGTTGCCTTCGGCATCCACCACGAAACGCAGGCGGTTGGTGCCTTCCTTGTTCATCTGCTGGGCCCTGGGCGGGTACTTCTTGTACTTGCCCAGGTGGGCCAGTAGCGTGCCCTGCCAGTTGGCCTTGGCCGCCGATTGCGCAGGCGACGGGCCAGGCGCCGGTTGCGCGGACTTCTCGGCGACTGACTGGGTTGGCGGGGTGTCGCTGGGCTTCTGCTCCGACGGCTGTTCCTTCGGCGGCTCGGGCTTTTTCTCCACCGGTTTGGGCTTGGGCGGTTGCGGCTTTGGCTTGGGCTTGACCGGCTTGGGCACGGAAATCTCCGGCTTCGGCGCTTCGGCAAGCTTGGGCAGCGGCAGTTCTTCGACCGGCTCGGGAGGTTGCGGCGGTGTGACGACTTTGGGCGGTGCCGGTGGCGGTGGGGCGGGTACCGGCGCCAGCTCGACCATCATTGCCTGGGGAGGCAATTCGATGGGCGCGCGTGATGTCCAGTTCAGCGCCAGGGCGATGGCGAGCGCATGCACGCCCAGCACCACTGCCAGGCTACCGCTGTAACGCGTCAGCTTTTGGCGCGTCGTGATCATTTCTTGGGCGCCGTCTCGAGTCCGACCAGACCGACCTTCAGGTAGCCGGCGCCTCGCAGTGCGTCCATCACGCTCATCAGGTCGCCGTAGTCCACGCCTTTGTCGGCCTGGAAGAAGATCGTCGTGTCTTTCTTGCCCTGGGTCTTGGCGTCGAGGGTCGCGCCGAGGGTTTCGGCCTTGACCTCGTCTTCACCCAGGAACAGGCGCTGGTCGGCCTTGACGCTGAGGAACACCGGTTTCTCCGGCCGTGGCGAGGGCTTGGCCGTCGACGCCGGCAGGTCAACCTTGATGTCCACGGTGGCGAGCGGGGCGGCCACCATGAAGATGATCAACAGCACCAGCATCACGTCGATGAACGGCGTGACGTTGATTTCGTGGTTCTCGGCCAGATCGTCGTCTGCGCCTTCTTTCAAATGCAGGCCCATGGCCGATTACCCCACTTTCACCATGTGCGGTTGCGAGCCACGCTCGGGCGGCAGGTGGTCGAGGTCGCGGCTGACCAGCAGCAGGACTTCGGCCGAAGCGTCGGAGACCTGGGCCTTGTAGCCGGCAATGGAACGGGCGAAGACGTTGTAGATCACCACGGCCGGGATTGCCGCGACCAGGCCCAAGGCCGTTGCCAGCAAGGCTTCGGCGATGCCGGGTGCGACGACGGCGAGGTTGGTGGTCTGGGTCTTGGCGATGCCGATGAAGCTGTTCATGATGCCCCACACTGTGCCGAACAGGCCGACGAACGGCGCGGTAGAGCCGATGGTGGCGAGCACGCCGGTGCCGCTGCTCATGTTGCGACCACAGGCGGCGACCAGGCGCTCGAGACGGAAGCTCACGCGTTCCTTGATGCCTTCTTTCTCGCGGCTGTTGGCCGACAGGCGCATCTCTTCGAGTGCGTCATGCACCAGCAGGTTGGCAAGAGTGCCTGCCTTCGCGGCGGTGGCGCTGGCTTCCTTGAGGGTGGTGGCTTTTTTCAGGGCGGCGATTTCACCGCGCAAGCGACGCTTGGCACCCAGCAGCTCGAAGCCTTTGGCAATCCAGATGGTCCAGGTGATGATCGAGGCGATGGCCAGGCCGATCATCACGATTTTCACGATGATGTCGGCGTTCTTGTACATGCCCCATGGCGACAGGTCGTGGGCCATGCCCAGGGAGTTGTCGGCTTCGAGCATTTGAGGTGCGTCGGCTTCGACGGCTTGGGCCGGGTCGGTGGCGACAGGCGTGGCAACGGGAGCGGCCGGGTCGGCCGGTGCCTGGGCAGCAGCTGGTACGGTGGCCGGGGTCGTGGCGGGCGTCTGTGCATCGGCGAATGCGGCGGCCGGTGCCAGCAGCAGGCTGAACAGCAGGGCGGCTACCGTGCTCCAGGCACGAGGTCGATTGGTTGGCGAAGCGGGGGATAGAGAGCGTTTCATGCTGGCCGGACCTGAGAGGAAAAAGAAGGTTGATGTTCTTCCAGGCCTCGTGGGCCGAGAACAAAAGTGGTGGGCATTATTGCAATTAATTCTTGTTAACAAAAGTAATACAGTTACTTTTTTTGTCGCATGGCTAGCCGCTCGTCCCCTGCGAAGGCTAGTCTGCGGCTTTGCCAGAGGAGTTCTTGATGTCCGCGCCTTCTGTTTTGATCGCCGGCTGCGGTGATATCGGCGGCCGCCTGGCCAGCCAGTTAGTGGCCGAGCATTGGCAAGTCCATGGCCTGCGGCGCACGGTTTCGAAGCTGCCAGCGGGCGTCATCGGGGTGGCGGGGGATTTGTTCAGCGAGCAATGCCCCGCCGACTGGCCCACCGGGTCACTGGATTACCTGGTGTACAGCGCCGCGGCCACCGACCATGACGAAGCGGGTTATCGCACGGCTTATGTCGAAGGGTTGCAGAATGTGTTGAGCTGGTTGAAGCAGCATGGGCAGCGGCCCAAGCGTCTGCTGTTTGTGTCCAGCAGCGGCGTTTATGGGCAACAGCAGGGCGAATGGGTGGATGAAACGTCGCCAACCGTGGCCGGCGGGTATTCCGGTCGGCTGATGCTCGAAGCCGAGCAAGTGGCCTTGGACAGTGGCATCCCGGCCAGCCGCGTGCGCCTGACCGGCATCTATGGGCCGGGGCGGGAATGGTTGTTGAGTCAGGTGCGCCAAGGCTATCGCGTCGTGATCGACCCACCGCTCTACGCCAATCGCATCCACGCCGACGATGCCGCCGGCTTGCTGGCGTTCCTGCTGGAGGCTGATCGCCAGGGCCAGGTGCTGGACGATTGCTACATCGGCGTCGACGACGCCCCTGCGCCGCTGGCCGAGGTGGTGGGCTGGTTGCGTGAATACATGGGCGTCACCCAGTGGTCCGAAGACGCCAGTGTGCGTCGCGCCGGCAGCAAGCGCTGCAGCAATGCCCGGGCGAAGGCCTTGGGCTGGGCGCCGCGTTATCCGAGTTTTCGCGAGGGGTATGCGGCGATTCTGGAAGGGCGCTGCTGACACGGGTCCGCTCGGCGTGTGCTCGATGATGTCGTTCGGCGCCAAGGGCTAGTCCTTGGGTTCTTACCTTCCAGGTCTTGACTTGGTTCATCGAGCTCGCCGAGCATTATCCGTTGCTTGCCGAAGCCAAGAGTTATCTGCAGGCCACCCGCAACCGTTTCAGTCATCTTTTGCGTCGTCGATGTGGGCCAACATCCCGTCGAATGACCTAACAGCGACAAGGACCGTCATCAATGCAAGCCAGTTTCAGCAAAGGCGTTATCTTTGCACTCTCCGCCGCCGCACTTAACGCCACGATAGGCGTGCTCAGCAAAGTGCTCATGAGCAATGGTTTCACCGCCAGCAGTGTCGCCGTCATAAAGACTGTCCTGGGTTGTCTGCTGCTCTCGGCCTTGCTGCTGTTTATCAAGCGTCCGGCGACGACGGCCAAATGGACCCAGGCGGCGATCTGCGCGTTTCTCGGTATCTTTGTGCTGTTCCACTTCGAAACGGCTGCCTATCGGCATTACGCTGCGGCGGGTGTGGTGGTGATGCTGATGGCCAGTGCTTCCATTTCCTCGATTGTGCTCGGACGCATCATCCTCAAGGATGCGATCACCGCGAACGCCACTGTGGGTGCCGCCTTGGCGATCGCCGGAATCGCGGTGATCTTTGGCGCCGATCTACAGCAAGGCTTCACGCTCCAAGGCGTTGCACTCGCGTCCATGGCGGGCTGCGGCTATGGGGCGTTTTCGGTGGCCATGAAACGGATGGGCGTGTCCGGTGGGCTGCACTTCACTCGTCAGTTGCTGTTCTTCGGCAGCCTGTACTTGCTGATGCCGGCTTCTGCCGACGGCTTCGTGATCGGTGAGCTGTCGCCCTGGGCGATTGCCGCACTGCTGGCGCTGGCCGCGCTGCCGACCATCCTCGGTTTTTTTTGCACCACCAAGGCAATCGAGTACCTCAAGCCATCCCAGGTGCAAGCCTTGGAGCTGACCGAGCCGCTGTTCGCCGCACTGCTGGCATTTGTTGTGCTCAATGAAGTGCCGCGCGAAAGCCTGTACCCGGGCGCACTACTGATCATCCTTGGGCTGTGTTTCTCCAATGAGCTGATCCGCCTGGGTAGAAAAAAGCCTGTCCCGTCTCGCGCGTGAACCTTTGCCGGGAGAGGGCGCTCGTATAGTTATTTCAAAGCGCCCTATCCTTTACTGCTTTTCCAGCAACCATCGCCGGGTGCCCGGCGTGAACGAAGGCATTTCATCGGCCAGCGCGGCGTTGACGGTCTGGAAGATCTCCAGCTTCTTGCCGTCGCGGGCAAAGATCCAGGTGTTGCCCTGGCCGTTCTGTTGCAGCCAGATGTTGTCGTTGCCACCGCTCATGGAGGCGCAATCGCCGGCCAGGCACAAGGCGTAGCGATCGGCACCCGGCAGGCCGCTGACCTGGCCGTCGGGCTGGAACTGCACGGTGGCGCCCTGGCCGGGGCCGCTGGCGATGTTCCAGGTGCCGCCCAGGTAGGCGGCATACAGCGCACGCTCGAAACTGGCACCGATGGGCGCGCCTTCCGGTACCTGGATTTGTGCGCGATCGAACACCTGCTGCGGTTCGTTCTCGGTGGCGGCCTGGCTCAACTGGTCGCCATCGCGCTTGAGTTCGCTGGCGGAGCTGCCGTAGAAATCGACTTTCCAGGCGCCGTCTTCTTCGCCCAGCAATTTGCCTTCGACGTTTTCAAAACCGTTGGTGTAGCGCGCCTGACCGGCCCGGGTGTTGACGTCCCATTCCAGGTTCGGGCCATAGCCCTGCAGCGCTTCGCGAAGCGGGCCGCCCTTGGCGGCAGCGTCGATGGCTGCCTGGTTGATCCAGGTGCCGCTGATGTCACGGTCGGCAGGGTCGCTGGCGCAGCCGCCCAGAAGCAGGGCTGCCAGCGAGAGAGCAAGCGCTTTGCGCATGGTGGAATCCTTTCAAGACGAAAACGGCGCAGCGGGGGAGGCTGCGCCGGCCTTATTTACTCGATGACCAGGATGGCATCCATCTCAACCTGAGCGCCCTTGGGCAGGGCGGCCACGCCGATGGCGGCGCGGGCAGGGTAAGGCTGGTCGAAGTACTTGCCCATCACCTCGTTGACCTTGGCGAAATGGCTCAGGTCGGTGAGGAAGATGTTCAGCTTGACGATGTCCTTGAACGAACCACCGGCGGCCTCGGCCACGGCCTTGAGGTTTTCGAACACCTGCACGGTCTGGGCTTCGAAGCCTTCCACCAGTTCCATGGTTTTCGGGTCCAGTGGAATCTGGCCCGACATGTACACGGTGTTGCCGGCCTTGATCGCCTGGGAATAAGTACCGATGGCGGCGGGGGCCTTGTCGCTGGTGATAACGGTCTTGGTCATGAATGACTCCTGATAACGAATGGGCTACGCGCGCATCCGGGTGATGCGGATAACGCCGGTCAGGGCGCGCAGTTTCTTGATCACGCGGGCCAGGTGCACACGGTCGTGCACGCTGACCACCAATTGAACGACGCTGATGCGGCCATCGCGTTCGTCCATGCTGATTTTTTCGATATTGCCGTCGGCGGCATTGACGCTGCTGGCCAGCAGGGCGATCAGGCCGCGCTGGTGTTCCAGCTCGACCCGCAGCTCGACGTTGAATTCGCCGGTGACATCCTTGGCCCAGGAGAGCTGGATGCATTTTTCCGGGTTATGACGGATTTCGCTGATGTTGCGGCAGTTGTCCAGGTGCACGACCATCCCTTTGCCGGCGGACAAGTGGCCGACAATCGGGTCGCCCGGAATCGGCGTACAACACTTGGCATAACTGAGCACCAGGCCCTCGGTGCCGCGAATCGCCAGCGGGCCTTCGGGGCTTGGCAACTGTTCGCCTTCGCCGAGCAGGCGACGGGCAACGACGTAGGCCATGCGATTGCCCAGGCCGATGTCTTCGAGCAGGTCTTCGATCAATTCGAGACGGTATTCGTGGAGCATCAGTTGCACGCGCTCGACCGGGATCTTGTCGAGCGAGCTGTCGAAACCGTTCAGCACCTTGTTCAGCAGGCGTTCGCCGAGGCTGATGGATTCGGAGCGACGTTGCAGTTTGAGGGCGTGACGGATATGGGTGCGGGCCTTGCCGGTGACCACGAAATTGAGCCACGCCGGGTTGGGTCGTGCGCCGGGGGCGCTGACGATTTCCACCGTGGAACCGCTTTGCAGCGGTTCGGACAACGGCGCCAGGCGGCGGTTGATCCGGCACGCGATGCAACTGTTGCCGACGTCGGTGTGCACCGCATAGGCAAAGTCCACGGCCGTGGAGCCTTTGGGCAGCTCCATGATCCGGCCCTTGGGCGTGAAAACGTAGACCTCGTCCGGGAACAGGTCGATCTTCACGCTCTCGATGAATTCCAGGGAGTTGCCGGCGCGCTGCTGCATTTCCAGCACACCCTTGACCCATTGCCGGGCGCGGGCGTGAGTGCTCTTGGGTTGTTCGTCACCGCTGGATTTGTACAGCCAATGGGCGGCGATGCCGTTGTTGGCCATTTCTTCCATTTCGCGGGTGCGGATCTGGATTTCGATGGGTACGCCGTGCATGCCGAACAGCGTGGTGTGCAGCGACTGATAGCCGTTGGCCTTGGGGATCGCGATGTAATCCTTGAAGCGCCCCGGCAACGGTTTGTACAAATTATGTACAGCACCCAGCACGCGGTAGCAGGTATCGACCTTGTCGACGATGATCCGGAACGCGTAGACGTCCATGATCTCGTTGAAGGCCCGACGCTTGCCGCGCATTTTCTTGTAGATGCCGTAGAGGTGTTTCTGCCGCCCGCTGACTTCGCCTTCGATGCCGTCGATGGCCAGGCAGTGGCTCAGCGACTCTTCGATCTTGTTGACGATTTCCTTGCGGTTGCCCCGGGCGCGCTTGACGGCCTGGTTGATCCGCGCCGAACGCATCGGGTGCATGGCCTTGAAGCCGAGGTCTTCGAACTCGATGCGGATCGCGTGCATGCCCAGGCGATTGGCGATGGGGGCGTAGATTTCCAGGGTTTCCTTGGCGATGCGCCGGCGTTTTTCGCCGGACAGCACTTCCAGGGTGCGCATGTTGTGCAGGCGGTCGGCGAGCTTGACCAGGATCACGCGAATGTCGCGGGCCATGGCCATGGCCATTTTCTGGAAGTTTTCGGCCTGGGCCTCGGCCTTGGTCTCGAAGTTCATCTGGGTCAGCTTGCTGACCCCGTCGACCAGTTCGGCCACGGTTTCGCCGAACTGCGCCTGCAGCGCTTCCTTGGCAATGCCGGTGTCTTCGATCACGTCATGCAGCATCGCCGCCATCAGGCTCTGATGGTCCATGTGCATGTCGGCAAGAATATTCGCCACCGCAAGAGGATGCGTGACGTACGCCTCGCCGCTGCGGCGGCGCTGGCCGTCGTGGGCTTGTTCGGCGTAGAAATAGGCTCGGCGGACCAGATTGACCTGGTCCGTGCCGAGGTAGGCCGATAAGCGATCGGCGAGGGCGTCTATGCTCGGCATGATGATGACTCCTGCCGTTTGCTGTGACCCCGCGCCGTGCTACGTCGACCAGGCATAGGCTTAGACCGCCTCGTTGGACTCGTCCTCGAACGCTGCGAACAGCGGTTCGTCTTCGACGATTTCAGCGTTGGCGATGAACTCGTAGCTCATCAGGCCTTCGGCGATTTCACGCAGCGCTACTACGGTAGGCTTGTCGTTTTCCCACTGGACCAACGGCTCTTTGCCACCGGTGGCCAGTTGACGGGCACGCTTGGTAGAGAGCATGACCAGCTCAAAGCGGTTTTCCACGTGTTCTAGGCAGTCTTCAACGGTTACGCGGGCCATGGTATTCCTCGGAGCGAATGCAATATGCGCGCTGCCCGGTTGGGCGAGCGGACTCGACAGTTTAAAAAAACACCAGCGTTTAGGGAAGCGCTGATTTTTTAACCAAACCCCTCGGCGCGCTGCGACTACCAATGTAAAGCCGTCGCAGCGGTTTTGGGAAGGGCTGTTCAGCCCAACAATTCGGCTAATAATTTGCCGAAACGTTGCTGTTGGCGTTTCTGCTGCAGCTGGCTGGCGCGGAAAATCGCCTTCAGGTCGTCCAGCGCGTGGGCGAAATCGTCGTTGATGATCAGATAATCATAGTCGACGTAGTGACTCATCTCGCTGACCGCTTCGCGCATCCGGCCCTCGATGATGTCGTCGCTGTCCTGGCCACGGTTGGTCAGGCGCTGGCGCAAGGCTTGCTGGCTTGGCGGCAGGATGAAGATCGACCGGGCCTGGGGCATCAGCTTGCGCACCTGCTCGGCGCCTTGCCAGTCGATTTCCAGGATCAGGTCGTGACCTTCGTCCAGGGTCTGCTGCAAGTAGCTTTGCGAAGTGCCATAAAGGTTGCCGAAAACTTCGGCGCGCTCCAGGAAGTCGCCGTGCTCGGCCATCTTCACGAACTCTTCGCGGTCGACGAAGTGATAGTTCACACCATTCACTTCGCCCGGGCGCATGGCGCGGGTGGTGTGCGAGACCGAGACGCGGATCTGCGGTTCGGCGTCGATCAGTGCCTTGACCAGGCTGGTCTTGCCGGCGCCCGAGGGCGCGGAAATGATGTAGAGGGTGCCGGTGCTGTGGGTCATGTCGTTAGCCTTACTCAATGTTCTGCACTTGTTCGCGCATTTGTTCGATCAACACCTTGAGGTTGACCGCCGCCTGGGTGCTGCGCGGGTCGAAGGCTTTGGAGCCCAGTGTATTGGCTTCGCGGTTGAGCTCCTGCATCAGGAAGTCGAGGCGGCGACCGGCCGCACCGCCGGACTTGAGCACCCGGCGAACTTCGATGATGTGGGTGCTCAGGCGATCCAGTTCTTCGGCCACGTCGCTCTTTTGCGCGAGCATGACCATTTCCTGTTCCAGGCGTTGCGGGTCCAGCTCGGCCTTCATGTCGGTGAAACGGTCGAGGACTTTCTGGCGCTGGGTGGCGAGCATCTGCGGGACCAGTTCGCGCAGGGTGCTGACGTCTTCTTCAATGGAGGTCAGGCGCTCGTTGATCAGCCGGGCCAGCTCCGCGCCTTCGCGCTCGCGGCCGGCCTTGAGTTCCTTGAGGCCTTCATTGAACAGTGCCATCGCCTCGGCGTTCAGCGCCTGTGGGTCGCTCGCATCGCCCACCAGCACGCCGGGCCAAGCCAGGACTTCCAGTGGATTCAGGGCAGCAGGGTTCTTGATCAGGCTGGCGACGGTTTCGGCGGCGGCGACCAGTTGCGCGGCGCGCTCGCGGTCCACTTGCAAGGCTTTGCCAGTGCTTTCTTCAGTGAAGCGCAGGGTGCATTCCAGCTTGCCCCGGGACAGGCCCTGGCGCAGTGCCTCGCGTACACCCCCTTCCAGGTCGCGGAAAGACTCGGGCAGGCGCAGGTGCGGCTCCAGGTAGCGGCTGTTGACCGAGCGCAGTTCCCAGCTCAGCGTGCCTTGGGCCCCGGCTTTTTCGACGCGGGCGAAGGCGGTCATGCTGTGCACCATGGAGGTTCCTCGCAATGCAGGCCGGCACGACGGTGGTCGTGGGCCTGGAGTCTGTAAATTAAAAGCCCAAGGGCAGCAAAGGCGCAGGATTGTAGCGCAGTGAGGCGTATGCCCCAACCGCGCTTGCGACAAAGCGTGGCAGCCCGTCGGGCGGACCTCTGCGCGGCTTCGCTCGCGCCGGCTTTTTAGAGCCGCGCGACGTTTAACTGCCCTATGACGATTCACGGCTCTATAATGCTCGGCAGTTTTCCGTCCTCCGTACAGGTATTCCCTATGAAACGTCCAAGTGGTCGCGCTGCCGATCAGCTTCGCTCGATCCGCATTACCCGCAACTACACCAAACACGCCGAGGGATCTGTACTGGTCGAATTCGGTGATACCAAGGTCATCTGCACCGTCAGTGTCGAAAACGGCGTGCCACGGTTCCTCAAGGGTCAGGGCCAGGGTTGGTTGACGGCCGAATACGGCATGCTGCCGCGCGCCACCGGTGAGCGGAACCAGCGCGAGGCCAGCCGTGGCAAGCAGGGCGGCCGTACCCTGGAAATCCAACGCTTGATCGGCCGTTCGCTGCGTGCTGCTCTGGACATGTCCAAGTTGGGCGACGTGACACTGTATGTCGATTGCGACGTGATCCAGGCCGACGGCGGCACGCGTACAGCCTCCATCACTGGGGCCATGGTCGCCCTGGTCGATGCCTTGAAAGTGATCAAGAAGCGCGGTGGCCTCAAGGGTGGCGACCCGCTCAAGCAAATGATCGCTGCTGTGTCCGTGGGCATGTACCAGGGCGAGCCGGTACTGGACCTGGATTACCTGGAAGACTCCGCCGCCGAGACTGACCTGAACGTGGTCATGACCAGTGCTGGCGGTTTCATCGAAGTCCAGGGCACTGCCGAGGGCGCGCCGTTCCAGCCGGAAGAATTGAACGCTATGCTGGAGTTGGCGAAGAAAGGCATGAACGAAATCTTCGAACTGCAAAAGGCCGCCTTGGCTGACTGATCGATTCCCGCTTCAAGACAAGGAGAGCGTCATGAGTGATGAGCAAATCCTGCTGCCCCAGCCGAGCAAAGAGGCGCGTCAATGGGCAATGTTTTGTCACCTGTCCGCCTTGTTGGGGATCTGGATTCCGTTCGGCACGCTGATCGGGCCGCTGGTGCTCTGGCAGCTCAAGCGTGAGTCCGACCCGTTCATCGATGCCCAGGGCAAGGAAGCGCTGAACTTCCAGATCACCGTGGCGATTGCCTCGGCGATCAGCTTGCTGCTGATGGTCGTGGTGATCGGCTTCTTCCTCTTCGGCCTGGTGGCCATTGGTGCGTTGGTGTTGACCATCATTGGTGGCGTGAAGGCCAATGAAGGGCAGCCGTATCGGTATCCGTTTACTTGGCGCCTGGTCAAATAACGATCGATGAGTAACCCCCTGTGGGAGCGAGCCTGCTCGCGATAGCTGTGTGTCAGTCAACATCAATGTTGAATGTAACTGCGCCATCGCGAGCAGGCTCACTCCCACAGTGGAAATGGTTGTCCACAAAAAAACCGACACGGCTGTCGGTTTTTTTGTGGCTGCGAAACGACACTTAGATAGTCAGCGTCCAGTCGTAATCCACGATCAGCGGCGCATGCTGCGAGAACCGTGGCTGGCGCGGCAGGCGGGCGCTGCGTACGAAGCGGCGCAGCCCAGGCGTCAGCAGCTGGTAGTCGAAGCGCCAGCCAAGGTTGAGCATCTCGGCCTGTTCGTTGTCCGGCCACCAGCTGTACTGGTCGCCTTCACGGCTGACTTCACGCAGGGCGTCGACATAACCCATGTTGCCAATGATCTCGTCCATCCAGGCCCGTTCCGGCGCCAGGAAGCCAGGAGATTGTTGGCTGTCGCGCCAGTTCTTGATATCCAGCTTCTGTTGCGCCACGTACAGCGAGCCACAATAGATGTACTCGCGACGTTTGCGCCGCTGTTTATCCAGATAACGGGCGAAGTCGTCCATCAACTTGAATTTCTGATTCAAATCTTCATCGCCGTTCTGCCCCGAAGGGAGCAGTAAGGTCGCGATGCTGACCTTGTCGAAATCAGCTTGCAGGTAGCGCCCGTAGCGGTCCGCCGTCTCGAAACCGAGACCGTTGATGACAGCCTTCGGCTGCAGCCGCGAGTACAAAGCCACGCCACCCTGGGCGGGGACTTCGGCATCGCAGGCATAAAGGAAGTAACCATCCAGTTGGAAGGCTGCATCGTCCAGTTCAAAGGCGGAGGCGCGGGTGTCCTGCAGGCAGATGACGTCGGCATTCTGTGCTTGCAGCCAACTGAGCAAACCACGCTCGACTGCAGCCTGAATACCATTGACGTTCACACTGATGATCCGCATAAATGGCCCCAAAAATCACGTGCGTGTATGATACACGCCGTGTACCTATTTAGCTAAATCCGCGGTATTTGAGGCTTTTTTTCATGCAGGCGTATCAGCGCGATTTCATTCGCTTTGCCATCGATCGCGGCGTTTTGCGCTTCGGTGAGTTCACCCTCAAGTCCGGGCGCACCAGCCCGTACTTCTTCAATGCCGGCCTGTTCAACACCGGTTCCGCCCTGGCGCAACTGGGTCGTTTCTATGCGGCAGCCATCGTCGAGAGCGGTATCCCGTTCGATGTGCTGTTCGGCCCGGCCTACAAAGGCATCCCGCTGGCCGCCACCACTGCCGTCGCCCTGGCCGAACACCACGGGCGCGACTTGCCTTGGTGCTTCAACCGCAAGGAAGCCAAGGCCCACGGCGAAGGCGGCAGCCTGGTGGGTGCACCGCTGACCGGCGACGTGTTGATCATCGACGACGTCATCACTGCCGGCACTGCCATTCGTGAAGTGATGCAGATCATCGGTTCCCAGGAAGGCGCCAAGGCCGCTGGCGTGCTGATTGCCCTGAACCGTCAGGAGCGCGGCAACGGTGAGCTGTCGGCGATCCAGGAAGTGGAGCGCGACTTTGGCATTCCGGTGATCAGCATTGTGTCGCTGAACCAGGTGCTGGAGTTTTTGGCCGACGATCCGCAGCTCAAGCAGCATTTGCCGGCGGTTGAGGCTTATCGGGCGCAGTTCGGCGTTTAAAGATTTGCACATTCCCTTGTGGGAGCGAGCCTGCTCGCGATAGCCATTTTCCATTCAACATTCATGTTGGCTGATCCACCGCTATCGCGAGCAGGCTCGCTCCCACAGGGAATCGGTGGGTAAAAAAACCCCGCTCAACCAGGTTGAGCGGGGTCTTTTTTTACCGGTATCGCTTAAGGACGCTTGCGATTGCTGATCAACGTACCTACGCCGGTGTCGGTGAAGATCTCCAGCAGGATCGCATTTGGTACCCGGCCGTCGATGATCAACGAGCTGCCGACGCCGCCTTGTACCGCTTCCAGTGCGCAACGGATCTTCGGCAGCATGCCGCCGTAGATGGTGCCATCGGCGATCAGGTCATCGACCTGTTGGGTCGACAGTCCGGTCAGGACCTTGCCCGACTTGTCCATCAGGCCGGCGATGTTGGTCAGCAGCA
Source organism: Pseudomonas sp. H1_F01 (assembly GCF_054681425.1). Lineage (NCBI taxonomy): Bacteria > Pseudomonadati > Pseudomonadota > Gammaproteobacteria > Pseudomonadales > Pseudomonadaceae > Pseudomonas > Pseudomonas sp. H1_F01. Next base: position 391,319 of record NZ_CP162823.1, read on the forward strand.
TCAGCTTTTCAGCTTTCAGTGCCTCTGCAACCTTGCCCGCCACCAGGTCGGCGTTGATGTTGTACGACTCGCCGTTGGCGCCCACGCCGATGGGCGCGATCACCGGGATGAAGTCGCCCTTGACCAGCAGGTTCAGCAGGTCGGTGTTGATACCGACCACTTCGCCCACATGACCGATGTCGATGATTTCCGGCTGGGTCATCTCCGGTGTCTGGCGGGTGACGGTGAGTTTCTTCGCCCGGATCAGCTCGGCGTCCTTGCCTGTCAGGCCGATGGCGCTACCGCCATGACGGTTGATCAGGTTGACGATGTCCTTGTTGACCTGGCCGCCCAGGACCATTTCCACCACATCCATGGTCTGCGCGTCGGTCACGCGCATGCCATCGATGAAGTGGCTTTCGATCGACAGGCGCTTGAGCAAGTCACCGATCTGCGGGCCACCACCGTGTACGACCACCGGGTTGATGCCCACGGCCTTCATCAGCACGATGTCGCGGGCGAAGCCGGTCTTGAGCTCCTCGCTTTCCATCGCGTTGCCGCCGTATTTGATCACCAGGGTCTTGCCGACGTAGCGTCGGATATAAGGCAACGCTTCGGACAGGACCTTGGCGGTGTTGGCGGCGGCTTCGCGTTCGAGGGTCATTCAGGGCTCCGGTAGTGCTTCAAAAAATCAAAACGGTAGTTGGAGATCAGGTGCAACACGTTTGAGTTGGGTGTGGAACACATCCTTGATGCGCTGCAGTTCGGCCTCGTTGTCGGCCTCGAAACGCAGTACCAGCACCGGTGTGGTGTTGGATGCGCGAACCAGGCCCCAGCCGTGGGGATAGTCGACCCGCACACCATCGATGGTGGTCAGTTCGGCGCCTTCGCCCCATTGAGCGTCGTGCAGTGCATCAATGATGCTGAATTTGCTCTCTTCGGTCACATGGATATTGATTTCTGGCGTAGAAATATCGTTCGGGAAGGTTGCGAACAGCTCTTCGGCGGTGGATTTCTCTTTGCTGAGGATTTCCAGCAGGCGCGCGGCGCTGTAGATGCCGTCGTCAAAACCGAACCAGCGTTCCTTGAAGAAGATGTGGCCGCTCATTTCGCCGGCCAGCAGGGCGCCGCTCTGTTTCATTTTTTTCTTGATCAACGAGTGACCGGTTTTCCACATCAGTGGGCGACCGCCATATTCCTTGATCAGCGGCACCAGGCGACGGGTGCATTTGACGTCGAAAATGATCTCGGCGTCGGGGTTGCGCGCCACTACGTCCTTGGCAAACAGCATCAGCAGGCGGTCCGGGAACACCACGCTGCCGGTATTGGTCACCACGCCCACGCGGTCGCCGTCGCCGTCGAAGGCCAGGCCCAGGTCGGCGTTGGTTTCCTTGACCTTGGCGATCAGGTCCTCGAGGTTTTCCAGCTTGCCCGGATCCGGGTGGTGGTTAGGGAAGTTGCCGTCCACGTCGCAGAACAGCGGGATGACTTCGCAGTTCAGGGCTTCGATCAGTTGCGGGGCGATCACGCCAGCCGCGCCGTTGCCGCAATCGACCACCACTTTCAGGCGACGGGCGAGTTTCACGTCCTTGACGATTTCGTCGTTGTAGCGCGCAAGGATATCGACTTTGGTCACGCTGCCCTGGCCGCTGCTCAGGTCATTGGTCTTGAGGCGGGTGTGCAGGGCCTGGATCTGCTCGTTGGCGAGGGTGTCGCCAGCGATGACGATCTTGAAGCCGTTGTAGTTCGATGGGTTGTGGCTGCCGGTGAGCATCACCCCGGACTTGCCGGCCAACACGTTGGCGGCGTAGTACAGCGCCGGGGTCGGCACCAGGCCCACGTCGCTGACTTGGCAGCCACTGTCGGCAACGCCTTTGATCAGTTGTTCGACCAGCTCGGGGCCCGACAAGCGGCCATCACGGCCGACGCACACGTTCGGTTCGCCCTGGGCCAGGCTCTGGGAGCCGATAGCGCGGCCGATCCAGTAGGCGGTTTCGGCGGTAAGGGTTTCCGGTACCACGCCACGGATGTCGTAGGCGCGGAAGATGCTGTCAGGGAAGATCGGGGCGAATGCGGCTGGGGTGTTCATGGGCGGGGCGCTCTATCAGGAAAGTGACTGGACAGGCCGACGGTTAGCATCGGCAGGCTCAAGCTGAAGGGTATGACGGCGTTTTTGACAGAGAGTTCGTGGTGGGAAAGTGCCATGAGACAGCGTTACCCCGGCCTCGCTCGCCTAATACATTGATTCCGGGTGGGAAACCTAGCAGAAAGCCATTGCGCATTTTTTGTCCTGAAACACAAGCTTCACAAACGGGCCGGGCAGGACGCCCGGCCTGTAACCACCGGTCAATGGCTGCCGGAATGCCCGAAACCACCCGCGCCGCGTTGGCTTTCGTCGAATTCTTCGACCAGTTCGAAGTGGGCCTGGACCACCGGCACCAGCACCAACTGCGCGATGCGTTCGCCCACGGCAATGTTGAAGGCCGTTTGGCCGCGGTTCCAGCATGACACCATCAGTTCGCCCTGGTAATCGGAGTCGATCAGGCCCACCAGGTTGCCCAGCACGATGCCGTGCTTATGGCCCAAGCCCGAGCGCGGCAGGATCAGCGCGGCCAGGCCCGGATCGCCGATGTACACCGACAGGCCGGTAGGAATCAGCAGGGTCTGGCCCGGCTCCAGGATCGTGTCCTGCTTGAGCATCGCCCGCAGGTCGAGGCCGGCGGAGCCTGGTGTGGCGTATTGCGGCAGCGGGAATTCGTTGCCGATGCGTGGGTCGAGGATCTTGGCTTGTAGGGCGTGCATGACATTAAACCTGGTTCAGACGTTCGGCGATAAAAGTGATCAGCTGGCGGGCAATCTTGCTCTTGCTGGTCTGGGCGAAAAGTGTGGCGTGCAACTGGCGGTCGATCACGCTGCAGGCGTTTTCTTCGCTGTTGAAGCCGATGCTCGGGTTGGCCACGTCGTTGGCGACGATCAAGTCGAGGTTCTTGTCCTTGAGCTTGCGTGCGGCGTAATCGAGCAGGTGTTCGGTCTCGGCGGCAAAGCCGACACTGAACGGGCGGTCGGGGCGGGTGGCGATACTGGCCAGGATGTCCGGGTTGCGCACCATTTGCAGTAGCAAGCCGTCGCCGCTTGTAGGGTCTTTCTTCAATTTTTGCGGGGCAACGACTTCGGGGCGGTAGTCCGCCACCGCCGCCGAGGCGATGAACAGGTCGCAGGGGATAGCTGCTTCACAGGCCGCGAGCATGTCCCGGGCGCTGACCACATCGATTCGCGTGACCCGGTCCGGCGTCGGCAGGTGCACGGGACCGGTGATCAGCGTCACCCGGGCACCGGCTTCCACGGCGGCTTCGGCCAGGGCGAAGCCCATTTTCCCGGAGCTGTGGTTGGTGATGTAGCGCACCGGGTCGATGTTTTCCTGGGTCGGTCCGGCGGTGATCAGCACGTGCTTGCCGGTCAGGGCCTGGCGCTGGAAGCAGTCGGCGGCGCACTGGGCCAGGTCGGTTGCTTCGAGCATGCGGCCCATGCCGACATCGCCGCAGGCCTGGCTCCCGGAGGCCGGGCCGAAGACTTTCAGGGCGCGGCTTTCGAGCAACTGCAGGTTGGCCTGGGTGGCTGGGTCGCGCCACATGGCCTGGTTCATGGCCGGCGCCACGGCGACCACCGCGTCGGTGGCGAGCACCAGGGTGGTCAGCAGGTCGTCGGCGATGCCTTGGGCCAAACGGGCGATGAGGTCGGCCGTGGCCGGGGCGATCAGTACCAGGTCGGCCCACTTGGCCAGTTCGATATGACCCATGGCGGCTTCGGCCGCCGGGTCGAGCAAATCCAGGTGGACCGGGTGCCCGGACAGGGCCTGCATGGTCAGCGGGGTAATGAACTCGCTGCCACCGCGGGTCATGACGACCCGTACTTCCGCGCCCTGGTCGATAAGCCTGCGAACCAGCTCGGCGCTCTTGTAGGCGGCAATGCCGCCGCCGACGCCCAGAACGATGCGTTTCCGATACAGCCGCTGCATAGGCCTGCCTTTCGATTTCAGTGGTCAGTGCAAGGCGAACCCCTTGGCAGCAGCTGCCAGGGTGCAAATCGCCTGCAAAAAAGATGGGCTACGATATCACAGCGACCGCTACGGAACAGCGGCGCCCACAATCAGGGAGATGCCATGAGTATTCGCGATTGGCCCGCGGCCGAGCGGCCACGGGAGCGGTTATTGGCGCTAGGGGCGGGGAGTCTGTCGGACGCCGAGCTGCTGGCGATTTTTTTACGCACCGGCGTGTCGGGCAAAAGCGCGGTGGATCTGGCGCGACAACTATTGATTCAATTTGGCAGCCTGCGCGCGCTGCTTGAAGCCGATCAGATCACATTCAGTAATCATATGGGGCTCGGGCCGGCGAAGTTTGCCCAGCTGCAAGCGGCTCAGGAAATGAGCCGTCGGCATTTGGCTGAACAGGCACGGGAAAAAACGTCGCTGGAAAGCCCGTTCGCGGTGCGTGAGTACCTGAAATCGATGCTGCGTCACGAACCCCACGAGGTGTTCGGTTGCCTGTTTCTCAATTCCAAGCACCAGGTGCTGACCTTCGAGGCGCTGTTTCGCGGCTCTATCGACAGCGCCAGTGTCCATCCCCGGCAGGTCGTCAAGCGCGCCCTGGCCCACAACGCCGCCGCGTTGATCCTGTGCCACAACCACCCCTCCGGCAACACCGAGCCCAGCCAGGCCGACCGGGTGCTCACTGAGCGGCTTCAGGAGGCGCTGGAGCTGATCGATGTGCGGGTGCTCGACCATTTCATCGTTGGCGATGGGGAGCCGTTGTCGATGGCGGAGCGTGGGTGGATGTAGGCCCGATCAGGCTTGAAAAATCCCTTTGCTCCCACAGGCCCCCACAGAAGGGGGCTGTGGGGCTGGGGTTATTTGATGTTGACCTTGGAGTAATCCTGGCGCCCAAACGGGCTCACCGCATAACCCTGCACATCCTTGCGGGTCAGGGCGAACGCGGTTGGGTGCGCCAGGGGCAGCCACAGGGCCTGTTGCTGGATCTGGGCCTGGGCCTGTTCGTAGAGCTTGGCCCGCACGCCCTGTTCGCCGGTGGTCTTGCCGGCGCTGATAAGTTTGTCCAGGTCGGGATTGCAGTAGCGGGCGAAGTTGGTGCCGGACTTGACCGCCGCACAGGAAAACTGTGGCGTGAGGAAGTTGTCCGGGTCGCCGTTGTCGCCGGCCCAACCCATGAACAGCAAATCATGTTCGCCGGCCTTGGCGCGACGGATCAGTTCGCCCCATTCGATCACCCGGATCTCGGCCTGGATGCCAATCTGCGCCAGGTCGGACTGCAGCAGTTGTGCGCCAGCGCTGGGATTGGGGTTCAGCAAGCTGCCGGAAGGGCGGGTCCAGATAGTGGTCTGGAAGCCTTCCTTCAATCCGGCCTTGGCCATCAGGTCGCGGGCTTTGGCCAGGTCATGGGCGTAGCCGGGCAGGTTTTTGGCGTAGCTCCAGGTGTTGGGCGGGTAGGGGCCATTGGCGGCTTCGGCGGTGCCTTCGAAGACGGTCTTCAGGTAGCTGGCCTTGTCGAAGGCCAGGTTGATGGCTTGGCGCACCTCAGGCTTGTCCAGCGGTGGATGCTGGCTGTTGATTGCCACGAACGCGGTCATGAAAGCGTCGGTCTGCTCGACCTTCAGCGTAGGTTCTTGCTTGGCGGCTTGTACGTCCAGCGGCTTGGGCGACAGGGCGATCTGGCATTCGTTGCGGCGTAATTTCTGCAGGCGCACATTGGCATCCGGCGTGATGGCGAAGACCAGCGGGTCCACTTGGGGTTTACCGCCGAAATAGGCATCGTTGGCCTTGTAGCGAATCGAGGCGTCCTTCTGGAACCGGCTGAAAATGAACGGGCCGGTGCCGACCGGCAGGCTGTTGAGTTTTTCCGGTGTACCGGCCTTCATCAACTGATCGGCGTATTCGGCCGAATAAATGGAGGCAAAACCCATGCTCAACGTCGCCAGGAAGGTCGAGTCGGCGTGATCGAGGGTGAAGCGCACGGTCAGCGGGTCCAGTGCGTCGACTTTCTTGATCAGCGCTGGCAGTTGCATGGACTGGGCGTGGGGGAAGCCGCTTTGCGCCACCTTGTGCCAGGGATTCGCCGGGTCGAGCATGCGCTCGAAGCTGAACTTCACGTCCTCGGCGGTCAGGTCACGGCGCGGCGTGAAGTAGTCGGTGTGGTGGAACTTGACCTGTGGCCGCAGCTTGAACACATAGGCCAGGCCATCGGTGGAGACTTCCCAGCGCTCGGCCAGGCTCGGGACCACTTTGCCGCTGGCGGTGTCGAAGTCCACCAGGCGGTTCATCAGCACGTCGGCGGAGGCGTTGGTGGTCGTCAGGGAGTTGTACTGGACGACATCGAACCCTTCCGGGCTGGCTTCGGTACAGACGCTCAGGGCGGCGGCCAAGGCCTGCGGGGTGATCAGCAGAGGGGCGAGCAACAATGGTAGGGCAGCGAGGCGCATGGTCGGTTTCCTGTGCAAGTCGAAGGCCCATCTGCGAGTGCAGTCTGGAAAAGGCCTACCCTAGTGGGCTCGCCGCTAAATGACTATCCCCTTTTTGCATTTTCCGGCACTCTGCGCCGGCGCGTTGATGGACTAAAAAACGCCGCCGGTGAAAAAAACCTGCATGCAGCGACGAGCGGTAAGGTGCTTTGCCAGCCTCTGCCCCCGCCGCCCGGGGCGGTTGGTCGATGATTCGCCATGAAGACAAATCACATCGGCTGTTGTTGCGCTGTGGTCTTTCTGGTATAAAGCAGCGCTCTTTTCTAGGGGCCCGGTTCCTTCACTGTAGGTGTAGCCGGTAAGACCCTTAAAGAAACGCGGCGCCTGGCGCCAAATGACTGAGAGATTAAGCGGCCAACCCATGCCGGGTTGGGCATGTGGTTTTAGAGGGCTGAGGCATGTCGAGAGTCTGTCAAGTTACCGGTAAGGGTCCGGTGACTGGGAATAACATTTCCCACGCAAACAACAAAACCCGTCGTCGTTTCCTGCCGAACCTGCAGCATCACCGCTTCTGGGTTGAAGAAGAGAAACGTTTTGTGCGTCTGCGCGTATCTGCCAAGGGCATGCGTATCATCGACAAGCGTGGCATCAGTGTCGTGCTGGCCGAACTTCGTCGCGATGGCAAGGTTTAAGGGAGCTAATCATGCGTGAATTGATTCGTTTGATCTCGAGCGCCGGTACTGGTCACTTCTACACTACCGACAAGAACAAGCGTACTACCCCGGACAAAATCGAGATCAAGAAATATGATCCGGTTGTTCGCAAGCACGTGATCTACAAGGAAGGCAAAATCAAGTAATTGATTTTTTCCTTCTTACGAAAAAGGCCCGTATCGCGAGATACGGGCCTTTTTTGTTGCCCGTGAGGCCGGGCCAGGCCTCACAAATCCTCAAGCCTTCTGTTCGAACACCACATAAATCTTGCGGCACGGCTCCAACACTTCCCAAGTACCCTTGAACCCCGCTGGAATCACGAAACGGTCACCGGCCCGCAGGGTCTTGGCATTGCCATCGTCGTCCCGAAGCACGGAAACGCCCTGGACGATCTCGCAATACTCATGCTCGGTGTAATTGACCGTCCACTGGCCGACGGCGCCTTCCCATACGCCCGCGTTCATTTGCCTGCAGGGGCTGCTGTAGTGGTTGAACACGGTTTGCTCGGGATCGCCCTTGAACACCTTGGCCGGGTCCGGGCGATAACGTTCGGCGGTGGTATTGGCCTGGCTGAAATCAACGATGTCCTGAATGCTCATGCGGGTGATCCCCAGTGATCGCTTGGAAGGCCTCGAGTCTATGTTTATTAAAACGAACATCGCAAGGTCGTTTGCCAGCGTTGTGTCAAATATATTGAAACATGACCAGCCGCTGGTTTAGGGTGGCGGGTGCCCTATGCCGAAAACGGCGCCGAAACCAGGCTGGTTGGGCAGAATTCTTTTGAGCGCTGCGCACCGCGCGGCGTTCGTACTCAATAAGAGGAGGACACACGCATGACCACCCTGACTCGTGCCGACTGGGAACAACGCGCCCGCGACCTGAAGATCGAAGGCCGCGCCTTCATCAACGGCGAGTACACCGATGCGGTGTCCGGCGAAACCTTCGATTGCCTCAGCCCGGTCGATGGCCGCCTGCTGGGCAAGATCGCCAGCTGTGACGTTGCCGACGCCCAGCGTGCGGTCGAAAACGCCCGTGCCACGTTCAATTCCGGCGTCTGGTCGCGCCTGGCACCCAGCAAGCGCAAAACCACCATGATTCGTTTTGCCGGCCTGCTCAAGCAGCATGCCGAAGAACTGGCGCTGCTCGAAACCCTGGACATGGGCAAGCCGATCAGTGACTCCCTGAACATCGACGTTCCCGGCGCGGCCCAAGCCTTGAGCTGGAGCGGCGAAGCCATCGACAAGCTCTACGACGAAGTGGCGGCCACGCCGCACGACCAGTTGGGCCTGGTAACCCGTGAGCCGGTGGGTGTCGTGGGCGCTATCGTGCCCTGGAACTTCCCGTTGATGATGGCCTGCTGGAAACTCGGTCCAGCGCTGTCCACCGGTAACTCGGTGGTGCTCAAACCGTCGGAAAAATCCCCGTTGACCGCCATCCGCATCGCCGCATTGGCGATCGAGGCCGGTATTCCGAAAGGCGTGCTGAACGTGCTGCCAGGCTATGGCCATACCGTCGGCAAGGCCCTGGCCCTGCATATGGACGTCGATACGCTGGTATTCACCGGCTCTACCAAGATCGCCAAGCAACTGATGATCTACTCCGGCGAATCCAACATGAAGCGTATCTGGCTGGAAGCCGGCGGCAAGAGCCCGAACATCGTGTTCGCCGATGCCCCGGACCTGCAAGCCGCCGCCGAATCCGCCGCCAGCGCCATCGCCTTCAATCAGGGCGAAGTCTGCACCGCCGGCTCGCGGCTGTTGGTGGAGCGTTCCATCAAGGACACGTTCCTGCCACTGGTGATCGAAGCCCTCAAGGGCTGGAAGCCAGGTAACCCGCTGGACCCGGCCACCAATGTGGGCGCCCTGGTCGATACCCAGCAGATGAACACCGTGCTGTCCTACATCGAGGCCGGGCACAGCGACGGCGCCAAACTGGTGGCTGGCGGCAAGCGCATCCTTGAGGAAACGGGCGGTACGTACGTCGAGCCGACGATTTTCGATGGCGTGAGCAACGCGATGAAAATCGCCCAGGAGGAGATTTTCGGCCCGGTGTTGTCGGTGATTGCTTTCGACACCGCCGAGCAGGCCATCGAGATCGCCAACGACACGCCGTACGGCCTGGCCGCGGCGGTATGGACCAAGGACATCTCCAAGGCCCACCTGACCGCCAAGGCCCTGCGTGCCGGCAGCGTATGGGTCAACCAGTACGACGGCGGCGACATGACCGCGCCGTTCGGTGGTTTCAAGCAATCGGGCAACGGTCGCGACAAGTCGCTGCATGCGTTCGACAAATACACCGAGCTGAAGTCGACCTGGATCAAGCTCTGACAATGGGGGCCCCGGATCCTGTCCGGGGTCTCATGCAGCGCTGATCCCCCCTGTGGGAGCGAGCTTGCTCGCGATAGCGGTATGACAGTCGACGACTTTGTTGAATGTTGCGCCGTCATCGCGAGCAAGCTCGCTCCCACAGTGTTTTGGGGGATGGTTGAGATTGATAACCCTCCACAGGAGCGTGGAAATGCGTTGGGCGACCTATTTCGCCGTGTTGGCGTCTGTCCTGAGTGTCGGCCTGGCCTTGGGCGTGAGCATGCCGCTGGTGTCGCTGCGCCTGGAGGGCTGGGGCTATGGCTCGTTCGCCATTGGTGTGATGGCCGCCATGCCGGCCGTGGGGGTGCTGCTCGGGGCCAAGATGTCCAGCCGGCTGGCGGCGCGGTTTGGCACGGCGGCGTTGATGCGCCTGTGCCTGTGGGGCGGCGCGGTCTCCATCGGGTTGCTGGCGCTGTTGCCCAGCTATCCGGTCTGGTTGCTGCTGCGCCTGGTGATTGGCGTGGTCCTGACCCTGGTGTTCATTCTCGGTGAAAGCTGGATCAATCAACTGGTCATTGAGAAATGGCGTGGGCGACTGGTGGCGCTGTACGGCAGCAGCTACGCCCTGAGCCAGTTGTCCGGCCCGCTGCTGCTGGGTGCGCTGGGGACCGATCATGACTATGGGTTCTGGGTGGGTGTCGGTTTGCTGCTGAGCGCACCCTTGCTGTTGCTGGGCCGTAGCGGTGCACCGAGCAGCGAGGCTGGCAGCGTGACGTTTGGCGACTTGTGGACGTTTTGCCGAGGCTTGCCGGCGATTGCCTGGGCGGTCTCGTTGTTCGCCGCGTTCGAGGCCATGATCCTCACGTTGCTGCCGGTGTATTGCCTGCGCCAGGGCTTCACCGCCGACATAGCGCTGGCGATGGTCAGCACCGTGGTGGTCGGTGATGCCCTGTTGCAGTTGCCCATCGGCGCGCTGGCCGATCGCGTGTCTCGCCGGGCGCTGTTGACGGGCTGTGCGGTGGTGCTGACGTTGTCGAGCCTGGCGGTTCCACTTTTGATCGATACTTTGTTGATCTGGCCGCTGTGGGTGCTGTTCGGCGCCAGTGCTGGCGGTTTGTTCACGTTGTCGCTGATCCTGATCGGCGAGCGTTACCGCGACGATGCGCTGGTGCGGGCCAACGCCCACGTCGCGCAACTGTGGGGCCTTGGTTGCCTGATCGGCCCACTGGCGGCAGGAGCGGGCAGCCAGTGGATCAGCGGGCATGCGCTGCCTTTGTTCATGGCGGCAGGGGCGTTTGGCCTGGTGATCCTGTTGTTGCGCCAAGGGGCATTCGGGACCACCCAAACCGCTTGAAAACCCCTCGCCACAGAGGTTTGTGCAGACCTACAGCATCCGCTCCAACCCGACCGTCGTGCTGAACCAGGCATTGAACCGGCGCCACCAGCTGCCCGGTTCGCGGTCCAGGTCGTGCGTCTGGCCGTTGTCTTCGGTGGTCCATACAAGCCTTCCATCCTCCAGCCTGGCCTGATAACTCAGGGCCGGCGCCATGCCCTGCAAGGCCAGGTCGCGCACTTGGCCGGCGAGTTCAGGGCTGTCCACCAGCACGCCGACTTCAGTGTTCCACAGCACCGAACGCGGGTCGAAATTGAACGAGCCGATGAACGATTTCTGCTGGTCGAAGATGATCGCTTTGCTGTGCAGGCTGGAGTCCGATTGGCCGTAGGACTTGCTGTAGAACAGGTGAGGGCTGCTGCCTTTGTCGCCCGGTTGTCGGCGAAGCTCGAACAGGCGTACACCATGTTGCAGCAGGGCTTTGCGGTACGGCGCATAGCCGCCGTGCACGGCGGGCACGTCGGTGGCTTCCAGGGAGTTGGTCAGCAGGCTCACCGACACGCCGGCATCGGCGCGACTGGTCAGATAGACCAAACCTGGCTGACCGGGGACGAAGTAGGCGGAAATCATGATCAGTTCTTTGCTGACTCCGGTCAGTTCCGGCGCCAATTGCGTGGTCAGCAATAGCTGCGGATCCGGCTCGTCCTTGGCCAGCACCTTGCTGGGCGCGTCCCACAGCGCCTTGTTCCAGGCCCAGATCAACTGGTCGCGCCAGGTGTCCAGGCGCGGTTGGGTCTTGTAGGCGGTCAATTGCTGGTAGAGCGCGTGATTTTCCTTTTGGGTCTGCTCCATGGATTCTTGCAGGCGCAGGCGGCTGTTGGCCAGGTCCTTGGGCGTGGGGCGATGGGACAGGAACTGTTCGATGGGTTTGCTCAGGGCGCTGTTCCAGTACTGGTCGAAGCTGTGCCCCAATTGTTCGGCCACTGGCCCGACACTGAGCAGGTCGATGTCGGTGAAGTTCAGGTTGGGTTCGGCGTCGAAATACTCATCGCCCAGGTTGCGACCGCCGACGATGGCCATGCTGTTGTCCGCCAGCCACAGTTTGTTGTGCATCCGGCGGTGTTGCTGCGACAGGTTGAGCAGGCGCCCAAGGCTGCGGGTCACGCCGGTGGCGCGTCCCAGGTGCAGCGGGTTGAACAGGCGGATCTGGATCTGCGGATGAGCGGCGAGGGTCGCGATGATCTGATCCTGGCCATCGCTGGTGGTGTCGTCCAGCAGGATCCGTACGCGCACGCCCCGGTCGGCGGCCTTGAGCAATTCATCCACGAGCATCCGCGTGCTGATGCCGTCATGGACGATGTAGTACTGCAAATCCAGGCTGCCTTGGGCGTGGCGAATCAACTCGGCCCGGGCGATGAACGCGTCGGTGCTGTCCGACAGTAGCCGAAAGCCCGAGCGCCCTTCATGGGCGGCAGCCTGGGCCTGGACCGAGCGGCCGAACGAAGATTCGGCGGCTGGTAAGGCCTGGGAGGGCTCGCGGGTGACATCAAGACTGGCGCAGCCGCTCAGCAGTGAGACGACTAACAGCAGCGCAGGCAGGATCGGTCTGGATCTCACGTAGGATCGTTCCGCTTGTTCACGTTGATCGGCTGTTGAGTGCTGCTTCCCTGGGTAAAGTTCAGACGACGTCGCGCTGGGTTTCGTTCAACAGCGCGCTAGCGGCGGTTCCGACCTTGCGCACGGCTTCTTCGATCTGGGCCGTTGGCTTGGCAGCGTAGTTCATCCGCAGGCAGTTGCGGTACTTGCCCGATGCCGAAAAAATGCTGCCGACAGCGACCTGCACGCCTTGGTCGAGCAGGACCCGATTGAGCTTCAGCGTGTCGAAACCGTCGGGCAATTCGACCCATAACATGAAGCTGCCCCGCGGGCGACTGGCCCGGGTGCCCGATGGAAAATAGCGGCTGACCCAATCGATCATCACGTCGCGATTGCGCTGGTATTGCGTACGCATCCGGCGCAAATGGGGTTCGAAATGCCCACCCTTGAGAAATTCGGCAATGGCGATCTGCGGTTGTGGCGCGGTGGAGCCGGTGCTGATGTATTTCATGTGCAGCGCCCGCTCCAGATACCGGCCTGGCGCGACCCAGCCAATACGCAGCCCTGGCGCCAGGGTCTTGGAAAAAGAACTGCAGAGCAGGACGCGGCCGTCTTCATCGAAGGACTTGATGGTGCGCGGGCGAGGGTAGGTGTAGGCCAACTCGCCATACACATCATCTTCGATGATCGCCACGTCGAAGCGCTGTGCCAGGGTCAGCAGCGCGCGTTTATTGGCGTCGGGCATGATGTAGCCCAGCGGGTTATTGCAGCTGGGGGTCAACTGTATGGCTTTGATCGGCCATTGCTCCAGCGCCAGTTCCAGGGCATCCAGGCTGATGCCGGTGAGCGGGTCGGTGGGGATTTCCAAAGCCTTCATGCCCAGGCCCTTGAGGGTTTGCATGGCCCCGTGAAAACTGGGTGAGTCCACCGCGACGATATCGCCTTGTTCGCAGGTGGCGCGGATGCTGACCGACAGGGCCTCATGGCAGCCAGTGGTGACGATAAAATCGTTGGGCCCCAGCTGGCAGCCGGAGTCCAGCGACAGCCGGGCGATCTGCTCACGTAGCGCGAGGTTGCCGTAGATGTTGTCGTAATACAGGCCGGGCATGTCTTGTCGGCGGCTGATCTGCGCCAGGCTGCGCAGCAGCGGTTTCATGGTCGGCGAATTGATATCCGGCATGCCGCGTCCCAGTTGCACCACGTCCGGGCGCGGTACGGCGCGGATCAGCTCCAGCACCTGGTCCCACTGGGAAATATCCACTGGGCGCTGAGCCGGACGGCCTACCACCGGCAGGTCCGGCAGTTCGCGGCCCACGGGTACGAAATAGCCGGACTTGGGTCTCGGCATCGCCAGCCCACTGTCCTCCAGCACGCGATAGGCCTGCTGCACCGTACTCAAGCTGACACCATGTTCCGTGCTCAATGCCCGCACTGATGGCAGCCGGTCGCCGGGGCGGTAGAAGCCCTGTTCGATGCGGGTACCGAGCAATTCGGCGAGGTTCACGTAGAGGGTCATGGTGCGCTCCCGATGAGATGGATCACTGCAACCGATACAGTTGGGGTGGAAAATGACAATTCAGTGCTGGAAATACCGAATCTGTATGCTTATAAAAAAAATGAGTTGAATCTGTATTGCTTTTGACCGTCCGCGCATCATGAAACCTCTGGCTACCCAAGTAAACAGGAGCGATCAAAATGAACGGCTTGAGCGATGTGCGGCTGACGTTACACAGTCAGGAACTGGCGGCAGGGCAGGAGAAGGGGCTGCGTAGTGCGATGTTGCGCAATCCCCCGTCCGGCCTGAGCCGTTGGGCCCTGTTCTGGCATCGTCTGCATACACGCCAAGCCTTGTTGGAACTTACACCCGAACAGTTGCGTGATATCGGGCTGACTCGGGCGCAGGCGTTGGAGGAGGGGCTCAGGCCGTTCTGGCGGCTTTGAAGTGGTGCCGGCCCTGAGACGGCTATCGCGGGCAAGCCTTGCTCCCACAGATTGAAATGGCCTGTGGGAGCAAGGCTTGCCCGCGATAGCGTTGTCAGTCGTGGTGAATTCTTTTAAACCAACTCTTTCAACCGATGCCACAACATCCCCAGCGCCAACAGCGGCGAGCGCAGGTGCTTGCCGCCAGGGAAGGTCATGTGCGGGACCTGGGCGAACAGATCGAAGCCGCTGCTGTGCTGCCCGCTGATGGCTTCGGCCAACAATTTGCCAGCCAGGTGCGTGGCATTCACCCCATGGCCGGAATAGGCCTGGGCGTAATACACATTAGGCTGATCCTTGAGCCGGCCGATCTGCGGTAAACGGTTGGCGCCGATGCCAATCATCCCGCCCCATTGATAATCGATTTTCACATCTGCCAGTTGCGGGAAGACCTTGAGCATCTTTGGGCGCATGTAGGCGCCGATGTCCTGTGGGTCGCGGCCGGAATAGTGACAGGCCCCGCCAAACAGCAAGCGTCGATCCGCCGAAAGCCGGTAGTAATCCAGCGCCACACGTTGATCGCAGACCGCCATGTTCTGTGGCAACAACGCCTGCGCCTGGGCCTGGCTCAAGGGTTCGGTGGCGATGATGTAGCTGCCGGCGGGCAGCACTTTGCCGCCCAGTTGCGGATTGAGTCCATTGAGGTAAGCGTTGCAGCCCAGCACCAGCGTCTTGGCGCGGACCGAGCCCTGTTGGGTGTGCACCTTCACTTCAGGGCCGTAGTCGATACGTGTGACCGCTGATTGCTCGAACTGCCTGACCCCCAGCTGTTGCGCGGCGGCGGCTTCGCCCAGGGCCAGATTCAGCGGATGCAGATGCCCCGAGCCCATGTCGATCAACCCACCGACGTAGCGATCCGAACCCACGACGCTGTGCATTTCGTTGGCTTGCAGCAGTCGGGTCGGATGGCGATAACCCAGGCTGCGCAGTTCTTCGGCGTCTTCGGCGAAGCCTTCCAGGTCGCTGGGCTTGTTGGCGAGGTCGCAATAGCCCCAGGTGAGGTCGCACGGGATCTGGAAACGCTCGACGCGCTGTCGGACGATCTCCACGGCCTCAAGGCCCATGAGCTTCATCTGGCGCACGCCCTCGGCGCCGATGATCGGCGCAAACTGATCGAGGCCATGGCCGACGCCACGAATCAATTGGCCGCCGTTGCGCCCGCTGGCGCCCCAGCCGATCCGGTGCGCTTCCAGCAGCACCACGCTCATGCCGCGCTCGGCCAGTTCGATCGCCGTGTTCAACCCGGAGAACCCGCCGCCGACCACGCAGACATCCGCCCGCAATTCACCCTGCAGCAGCGGATGGTCCGGTTGCGGCAGGCTGCTGGCGGCGTAATAAGAGGCGGCGTGCGCGTGGCTCGGGACAGGTTGCTGAACACGGGCGTTCATGTGCGTAATCCTGATTTTTGTGTTTGAGAAATTTTACGGAGCATAAGCTGGCGATTCCTTACTGGGCAACACCGGTCGGCTGGCGCTGTCTGGTGCGCGGCTTTTAAGGCAGAATCCTGGACCATCTCCCTCGGTAATCGCCTCAATGAGCTGCAACAGTCAAAAAATCCGCACGCTACGCCAGCAGATTCCCTCGTTCGAGTGCGTACCGGGCTGCCATGACTGCTGTGGTCCGGTAACCACCTCGCCGGAGGAAATGGCCCGTTTGCCCCGCAAGACCCGGGCCGAACAGGACGCGGCCATGGAAGCGCTCGACTGCGTGCACCTGGGGCCCAACGGTTGCACCGTCTACGACGAGCGCCCGCTGATCTGCCGGCTGTTCGGCACCACGGCGACCCTGCCGTGTCCCAATGGACGGCGGCCGGTGGAATTGATCCATCCGCGGGTCGAGAAGCAGATTCATGAATACATGGCCAGCACTCGTCAGGTGTTGGTCTAGCGGTCTGAAATACCGAGTCGCAGCTTTCGCGAGCCTGCTCGCGAAAGCGGCCGTCCAGACGACCCTTGCCTTGGAAACCGTCATCAATCCGGAATCGGCAGGTTCAAGCTCTCCTTCACCTCTTCCATCACGATGTAGCTCTTGGATTCGCGCACATGGGGCAGCTTGAGCAGGATGTCCCCCAGCAGCTTGCGGTACGAAGCCATCTCGGAAATCCGTGCTTTCACCAGATAGTCGAAGTCCCCTGACACCAGGTGACATTCCAGCACGTGAGGCAGTTTCAGCACGGCGCGTCGGAACTCTTCGAACGTGTCGCCGGACTTGTAGTCGAGGCTGATCTCGACAAACACCAGCAGGCTACCCTTCAAGTGCTGCGGATTGAGCCGGGCGTTGTAGCCCATGATGATGCCCTCGCGCTCCAGGCGCCGTACCCGCTCGGTGCAGGGCGTGGTGGAGAGGCCGACCTTTTCCCCCAGCTCAGTGAAGGAGATGCGCCCGTCCGCCTGGAGAATGCGCAGGATATTGCGGTCGATCTTGTCCAGCTCACGTTTAGTCTGGGTGTTGGTACGCACAGGTGATGCGCCTCCGTGAAAAGGGTTTTTGCCGAGAATTCTCGCCAAATATAGGCGTTTATATAGTGAAAAGCACTGGCTAATCTTTTTTACACTGCGACCATCAAAGCTATGTACAACAAACGTCAGCGGTTATCCGCGATGAGGGCATCAACATGCGCGTTCTGGTCTTGGGTAGCGGCGTCATCGGCACCGTCAGTGCTTATTATCTGGCCCGTGCCGGGTTTGAAGTGGTGGTGGTCGACCGTCAGCCGGCGCCTGCCATGGAAACCAGTTTCGCCAACGCCGGCCAGGTGTCGCCGGGTTATGCCTCGCCGTGGGCCGCGCCGGGCGTACCGCTCAAGGCCATCAAGTGGCTGCTGCAGCGCCACGCGCCGCTGGCGATCAAGGCCACTGCCGATATTGACCAATACCTGTGGATGGCACAGATGCTGCGCAACTGCACCGCCAGCCGCTATGCCATCAACAAGGAACGCATGGTGCGCCTGTCCGAGTACAGCCGTGACTGCCTCGACGAGCTGCGCGCCGAAACCGGCATTGCCTACGAGGGCCGTAGCCTGGGGACCACCCAGCTGTTCCGCACCCAGGCCCAGCTCGATGGCGCGGCAAAAGACATCGCCGTGCTGAAAGAGTCGGGTGTGCCGTTCGAAGTACTCGACCGCGCGGGCATTGCCCGGGTTGAACCGGCCCTGGCGAATGTCACCGATATTCTGGCCGGCGCCTTGCGCCTACCGAACGACCAGACCGGCGACTGCCAGATGTTTACCACGCGCCTGGCGGAAATGGCCGAGAAGCTCGGTGTGCAATTCCGCTTCGGCCAGGATATCCAGCGCCTGGACTTCGCCGGTGATCGCATCAACGGTGTCTGGATCGACGGCAAGCTGGAAACCGCCGACCGCTACGTCCTCGCCCTGGGCAGCTATTCACCGCAACTGCTCAAGCCTCTCGGGATCCGTGCTCCGGTGTATCCGCTCAAGGGCTACTCCCTGACCGTGCCGATCACCAATCCGGCGATGGCGCCGACTTCGACCATTCTCGACGAAACCTACAAGGTCGCGATCACCCGGTTCGACAACCGCATTCGCGTGGGCGGCATGGCGGAAATCGCCGGTTTTGACCTGTCCCTCAACCCACGCCGGCGCGAAACCCTGGAGATGATCGTCAACGACCTTTATCCTCAGGGCGGCGACCTGGCCCAGGCCAGTTTCTGGACCGGCTTGCGCCCGACTACCCCGGATGGCACACCAATCGTGGGGGCCACGCCCTTCAAGAATCTGTTCCTGAACACCGGCCATGGCACCCTCGGATGGACCATGGCCTGCGGTTCCGGTCGCCTGTTGGCCGACCTGATGGCGAAGAAAAAGCCGCAGATCAGCGCCGAAGGCCTCGATATTTCCCGTTATGGCAGCAAACACCAGGAGTCTGCAAAACATGTCAATCCAGCGCCAGCTCACCAATGACCGCATGAGCCAGGTTGTCGTGCACAACGGCACCGTTTACCTGGCCGGACAGGTCGGCGACGACATGAACGCCGGTATTGAACAGCAGACCCGCGAAAGCCTGGCCAATATCGAGCGCTTGCTGGACCTGGCCGGAACCGACAAGAATCGTTTGTTATCGGTGACGATCTACTTGAAGGACATCGAGGCCCACTTCGAAGGCATGAACGCCGTCTGGGACAAATGGTTGCCCAAGGGTGTCGCCCCGGCCCGTGCCACGGTGGAAGCCAAGCTGTGCGAACCGGAGATCCTGGTGGAGCTGTCCGTCGTGGCCGCGTTGCCTTAAATACCGGCCCAAACGATCCCTCTCCCGGTGCTGTTGGTGGTTCATGCTGTCAGCCAGCACCGGTTTTTTATTCATGACCGCCTAGAAGCCTGCCGCCATGCGTCCTGCCCGTGCCCTGATCGATCTCCAAGCCCTGCGTCACAACTACCAATTGGCCCGCGAAATCACGGGGGCCAAGGCCCTTGCGGTGATCAAGGCCGATGCCTACGGGCACGGCGCGGTGCGTTGCGCCGAGGCGCTGCAGGACACGGCGGACGGGTTCGCCGTGGCCTGCATCGAAGAAGCTCTGGAACTGCGGGCTGGTGGGATCCGAGGGCCGATCCTGCTGCTGGAGGGTTTTTTCGAGGCCAGTGAGTTGCCGTTGATCGTCGAGCACGATTTCTGGTGCGTGGTGCATTCGTTGTGGCAGCTCGAAGCGATTGAAAAAGCCGCATTGAGCCAGCCGATCACGGTCTGGCTCAAGCTCGATTCCGGTATGCACCGGGTCGGCCTGCATCCGGCGGATTACCAGGCGGCCTACCGTCGCCTGCTCGCCAGCGGCAAGGTGGCGAAGATTGTCTTGATGAGCCACTTCGCCCGTGCCGATGAACTGCACGATCCCAGCAGCACTGAGCAACTGGCGATATTCGACAAGGCCCGCCAGGGCCTGGTGGCGCAGATCAGCCTGCGCAACTCACCGGCCGTGCTGGGTTGGCCGCAGATACCCAGCGACTGGGTGCGCCCGGGCATCATGCTCTACGGGGCCACGCCCTTTGATGAGCCCAACGCCGTCGCCTCGCGCCTGCAACCGGTGATGACCCTGGAGTCGAAGATCATCTGCGTGCGTGAATTACCCGCTGGCGAACCGGTGGGCTACGGTGCCCGTTTTGTGACCACGCAACCGACCCGGGTCGGCGTGGTCGCCATGGGGTATGCCGACGGCTACCCACGCCAGGCGCCCACCGGTACACCGGTGCTGGTGGATGGGCAGCGCAGCCAACTGGTCGGACGGGTGTCGATGGACATGCTGTGTGTCGACTTGACCAATGTCCCCCAGGCCGGGCTCGGCTCGACCGTGGAGTTGTGGGGCAAGAACATCCTTGCCAGCGACGTTGCCAAGGCCGCCGACACGATCCCTTATCAGATTTTCTGCAACCTGCGGCGGGTGCCACGGCTCTATTCCGGGCATTGACGCGCGGCGTCAGCTACCGAAAGTCGCTTCACCGAACAGGATTCGGGTCAAAGTGTTGTAAATACTGAACGCTGTCGCCATGATAACGCTCACTTTCCTCACAACCTGATTCCCTGGAGGCTCCAGCATTGGACGTCGGTGAACGACTGCAATCCATTCGTAAACTCAAAGGCCTTTCCCAGCGTGAGCTCGCCAAGCGCGCGGGTGTCACCAACAGCACTATTTCGATGATCGAGAAGAACAGCGTCAGCCCCTCGATCAGCTCGCTGCGTAAGGTCCTTGGCGGGATTCCCATGTCCATGGTCGAGTTTTTCTCCGAAGAAATCCTTCAGGAGAAACCGACTCAGATCGTCTATAAAGCCAACGAACTGATCGACATCTCCGACGGCGCCGTGACCATGAAGCTGGTGGGCAGGGCACACCCGAGCCGGGCGATTGCCTTCCTCAACGAAATCTATCCGCCTGGCGCCGACACCGGTGAAGAGATGCTCACCCATGAGGGCGAGGAAACCGGGATCCTGGTGGAAGGGCGGCTGGAACTGGTGGTCGGTGTCGAAACCTTCGTGCTCGAAGCCGGCGACAGCTACTATTTCGAAAGCACCAAGCCCCACCGTTTCCGTAATCCGTTCGACGTGCCGGCGCGACTGATCAGCGCAGCCACACCGGCCAATTTCTAGAAAAAGCGGCGCCGGCCCCGCACGGCAAAGGCGCCCAGGGAACGAGTCGTCACTGCAAACAAGACCCTTGCGACTTTGGGGTTGTTTCAGTGTGACGGGCTTACCGCTATACTTGCGCCCGCCTGCAAACCGTGGCCGCAGGCGTGACTAGCCACCATTGAGGGTGTACGCGTGAACCTAATTATGAAAATGCTGGCTGCACCAGCAACCGTATTGGCCCTATGGGCAGTCAGTGCCCAAGCGGCGACCACCGACGAAATCGCCAAGCGCCTCGAACCCGTTGGCCAGGTCTGCGTCCAGGGGAAAGAATGCAAAGGTATGGAGGTTGCCACTGCCGCTGGCGGCGCGGGTGGTGCCAAGAAGCCGGCTGACGTGATTGCAAAGCATTGCAACGCTTGCCACGGTACAGGCCTGCTGGGTGCGCCGAAAATCGGTGACAAGGCGGCTTGGAAAGAGCGCGCCGATCACCAGGGCGGCCTCGACGGCATCCTGGCCAAGGCTATTACCGGCATCAATTCCATGCCGCCTAAAGGTACTTGCGCCGATTGCTCGGATGACGACCTCAAGGGCGCCATCAAAGAGATGTCCGGCCTGTAATACGCCGATATCTTGCGCAAAAAAGCCGCTTACGAGCGGCTTTTTTGTGCCTGGGGTTTTTCCAGGGCTGTTCATCGCAACCAAGACGCGGCAAGCTCGGTCCAACCCACATTCATGGAATGTCCAGGAGGGTCCGATGGTGCAGTTGTGTTCAATCGAACAGGCGGTGGATGACGTGCTCGAGCGCCTGCCCGCGCATATTCACCTTGGCATGCCCCTGGGGCTGGGCAAACCCAACCTGTTCGCCAACGCGCTGTACCGGCGCATTGCACAACTGCCCGAGCGACAGTTGACCATCTACACGGCCTTGAGCCTGGGCCGACCTAAACTGGGCGATGGTCTGCAGAAGCGCTTCCTCGAGCCCTTTGTCGAACGGGTCTTCGGCGACTATCCCGAACTGGATTACCTGGCCGACCTGCATCAGGACAGCCTGCCGCCCAACATTCGGGTCGAGCAGTTCTTCATGCAGCCCGGCAGCCTGTTGCACAGTGCCTCGGCCCAGCAGAACTATGTCAGCAGCAACTACAGCCATGCCGCCCGGGACATCAACGCCGCCGGCTTGAACCTGGTGGCGCAACTGGTGGCGAGCGATCCTGAGCATCCGGATCGCCTGAGCCTGAGCTGCAACCCGGACATCACCCTCGACCTGCTGCCGATGATCGCCAAGCGGCGGGCGGCCGGGGAGACCATCCTCCTGGTCGGCCAGGTGCACAACGATTTGCCCTACATGCCCGGCGACGCGGAAGTCGGCATCGACGCTTTCGACCTGTTGATCGACGAGAAGGACAGCCACACGTTGTTTTCCACGCCGAACATGCCGGTGGGCTTCCAGGATCATCTGATCGGCCTGCACGCCAGTACCCTGGTGCGCGACGGCGGGACGCTGCAGATCGGCATCGGCGCCATGGGCGATGCGCTGACGGCGGCGCTGCTCGCACGCCAGGCCGATAACGCCGGTTACCAGGCGTTGCTGACGGACCTGAACCTTAGCCAGTGGGCGCAACTGATCGAGCGTGAAGGTGGGCTCGAGCCGTTTGCCAAAGGGCTGTACGGTTGCAGTGAGATGTTCGTCAACGGTTTGCTGGTGCTGGCCGAGGCCGGAATCATCCGGCGCAAGGTCTACCCCGACGTTCCGACCCAGGAGCGGGCCAACGCCGGCACCCTCGACGAGGCGGCGCAACCCGACGGCATCTGCATACACGGCGGATTCTTCCTCGGGCCGCGCAGTTTTTATGAGCGCCTGCGCGAGTTGCCGCAAAGCCGCCTTCTCGAATTCAACATGACGCGCATCAGTTACATCAACGAGCTGTACGGCCAGGAACAGCTCAAGCGCCTGCAGCGCCTCGACGCCCGCTTCATCAACACGGTCTTCACCATGACCCTGATGGGGGCCGGGGTGGCCGATCAACTGGAAGACGGGCGGGTGCTCAGCGGCGTGGGCGGGCAGTACAACTTCGTTGCCCAGGGCCATGCGCTGGAGGGCGGGCGTTCGATCCTGCTGCTGCGCAGTTGGCGTGAGGCCGGGGGCGAGATCAGCTCGAATATCGTCTGGGAGTACGGCCATTGCACGATTCCCCGGCACTTGCGCGACATCGTGGTGACCGAGTACGGCATTGCCGACCTGCGAGGCAAGACCGACGCCGCGGTGATCGAGGCGTTGCTGAACATCAGCGATTCACGCTTCCAGCCCGGGTTGATTGAGCAGGCGCAAACCGCCGGCAAATTGCCGAAGGATTTCCGCCTCGATCCGCGCTTCGCCGACAACACATCGGAACGCTTGCAGGCGATCCAGGCACGCCATCCGAACCTGTTTCCCGAATACCCCCTGGGGTGTGATTTCGATGAGGTCGAGCGGGACCTGTTGCGGGCGCTGAACTGGCTCAAGAGCAAGTTCAAACTCACCGAGATCCTGGAATTGGGCAAGGCCGCGCTCGATGCGCCGGAGCCATGGGAGTTTGCCGGGCATCTGGAGCGGATGCAGCTGGCCAGCCCTGAAGGGCTGAAGGATGAGTTGTTTCAACGGTTGTTGCTGGCGGGGCTCAAGGCGACTGCGCCTTGGCGACCCACCTGAAACCCCTGTGGGAGCGAGCTTGCTCGCGATAGCGGTGTATCTGGTACACAAAATGTGTCTGACAGACCGCTATCGCGAGCAAGCTCGCTCCCACAGGAGGCACAGGGTCAGTCGATAAAGGTCACGACCCCACCGGCCAACGACTTCACCCGCGCCAGGGATTCAACCCGATAGCCTTGGGCATCCAGTTCCGCACGACCGCCCTGGAATGACTTCTCGATCACGATCCCCAGCCCGGCGACGGTGGCGCCGGCCTGCTTGATGATAGAGATCAGCGCCTGGGAGGCTTTGCCGTTGGCCAGGAAGTCATCGATGATCAGCACTCGGTCGCTGCTGGTCAGGTGACGCGGGCTGATGGCGACGGTGCTTTCGGTTTTCTTGGTAAACGAATACACGGTGGCCGACAGCAGGTTTTCCGTCAGGGTCAGGGACTGTTGCTTGCGGGCGAAGATCACCGGTACGCCCAGGTTCAGCCCGGTCATGATTGCCGGGGCAATCCCTGAGGCTTCGATGGTAACGATCTTGGTGATGCCCGAGTCCTTGAACAGCGCGGCAAATTCATCGCCGATCAGCTTCATCAACTGCGGGTCGATCTGATGGTTCAGGAACGCGTCGACTTTCAGGACCTGATCGGAAAGCACGATACCTTGCTCGCGAATTTTCTGGTGCAGGGCTTCCATGAAGCCTCCTCTGGTGACGCCTTCAGCGTCTGGATTGGGTAAACAACCTGGTGAAAAAAAGTAGTCGATTCTAACGCTTCAACATCGCGCGTATATCGGCCAGGGCACTGTTGCCGCGAACGACTTTGACTTCCGTCGGCGTGTCGTCGTTGCCTTCCCAGGCCAAGTCATCCGGCGGCAGTTCATCGAGAAAGCGGCTGGGGGCACAGTCGATCACTTCGCCGTATTGCTTGCGCTTGGCGGCGAAGGTGAAGGCCAGCGTCTGGCGGGCCCGGGTAATCCCGACATAGGCCAGGCGCCGTTCTTCCTCGATGGTGTCGGCCTCGATGCTGGAGCGGTGCGGCAGGATTTCTTCTTCCATGCCCATGATGAATACGTAGGGGAATTCCAGGCCCTTGGAGGCGTGCAGCGTCATCATCTGCACACCTTCGGCACCGTCTTCCTCTTCCTGCTGGCGCTCGAGCATGTCGCGCAGCACGAGTTTGCCGATGGCGTCCTCGACCGTCATGTCGCCGTCTTCGTCTTTTTCCAGAGTGTTCTTCAACGCCTCGATCAGGAACCAGACGTTGCTCATGCGGTAGTCGGCAGCCTTGTCGCTGGAGCTGTTGGTGCGCAGCCAGTTCTCGTAGTCGATGTCCATCACCATGCTGCGCAGCGCCGAAATCGGATCGTCCCCGGCGCACTGTTCGCGAACCTTGTCCATGAAACGCTTGAAGCGCGCCAGGCGGTCGGTGAAGCGGCTGTCCAGATGTTCGCCCAGGCCGATTTCGTCGGTGGCGGCGTACATCGAGATCTTGCGTTCGGTGGCGTAGTTGCCGAGTTTTTCCAGGGTGGTCGAACCGATTTCCCGGCGCGGCACGTTGATCACCCGCAGAAAGGCGTTGTCGTCGTCCGGGTTCACGATCAGGCGGAAGTAGGCCATCAGGTCCTTCACTTCCTGGCGTCCGAAAAAGCTGTTGCCCCCCGACAGGCGATAAGGGATCTGGTGATGCTGCAGTTTCAGCTCGATCAGCTTGGCCTGGTAGTTGCCGCGGTACAGGATCGCAAAATCACTGTATGGCCGGTCGGTGCGCAGGTGCAGGCTGAGGATTTCCATGGCGACGCGTTCGGCTTCGGCGTCTTCGTTGCGGCAACGGATCACGCGGATCTCGTCGCCGTGGCCCATCTCGCTCCACAGTTGTTTCTCGAACTCGTGGGGGTTGTTGGAAATCAGCACGTTGGCACAGCGCAGGATGCGGCTGGTGGAGCGGTAGTTCTGCTCCAGCATCACCACTTTGAGCGATGGGTAGTCTTCCTTGAGCAACATCAGGTTTTCCGGTCGCGCGCCGCGCCAGGCATAGATCGACTGATCGTCGTCGCCTACCACGGTGAACTGGTTGCGCGTACCGATCAGCAGCTTCACCAGCAAGTACTGGCTGGCGTTGGTGTCCTGGTATTCGTCCACGAGCAGGTAGCGGACCTTGTTCTGCCATTTTTCGAGAATGTCGGCGTGGTCCTGGAACAGTTTGACCGGCAACAGGATCAGGTCGTCGAAGTCCACCGCGTTGAACGCCTTGAGCGTGCGCTGGTAGTGGGTGTAGACGATGGCGGCGGTCTGTTCCTTGGGGTTGCGGGCGTTTTCCAGAGCCTCGGGCGGCAGGATCAGGTCGTTTTTCCAGGCGCCGATCATGTTCTTGATCTCATCCACGCCGTCGTCGCCCGAGTATTCCTTCTGCATGATGTCGGTCATCAGGGCCTTGACGTCGGTCTCGTCAAAAATCGAGAAGCCCGGTTTATAGCCCAGCCGCGCGTGTTCCTTGCGGATGATGTTCAGGCCCAGGTTGTGGAAGGTGCAGACCGTCAGGCCGCGGCCTTCGCCAGCGCGCAGCAGGCCGCCGACCCGTTCCTTCATTTCCCGGGCGGCTTTGTTGGTGAAGGTCATGGCGACGATGTACTGGGCGCGGATGCCACAATTCTGGATCAGGTGCGCGATCTTTCGGGTGATTACGCTGGTCTTGCCGGAGCCTGCACCGGCGAGCACCAAAAGAGGGCCGCCGACATAGTTCACGGCTTCTTGCTGCCGGGGATTGAGTCGGGACATGACAGAGTCAGGGAGTCGTTTGCGAAATGGGCCGGCATTTTAACAGGCTCAGAGAATTGTGCTGCTCTGTCCGACTTGTGACGCACAGCGCATTGTCATTTGCCGCTTCTGCTACTTTCACGCAGGATGTGGGGCCAATTGCGTCCAGCGCAGGATTTGAGGGGAAAAAAACCACCAAAACCGCGTGTTTGAGAACCATTGGCATTGGTCATTGCCCATCGGCGCGTCATAATGCCCGGCGCCTACCACCTTGCAGAGTCTAGGGAGTCAGCTTGTCAACGCCTGTCGAACCCTTGCGTTTGCTGTTATTGGCCCAAGAGCCTGCGTGGTCAGCAATATTGCGCGAGTGCCTGGCGCCCTTGGGGCCCTCGGTCGTGTTGATCAGCGCCCCGAACTGGGAGTCAGTCAGCAGCCTGTTCGAAGATAATCGCAACGCGGTGTTGCTGACCGTTGCGGCATTGCAGCCGGCGCCGGGCCGTTGCAGCCTGCCGACGATCCTGTTGCTTGAGCACGAGCCGGCGGTTGCCCCCGACGGTGTCAGCGACTGGTTGGTGCGCGATGTCCTCGACAGCGCGACCCTGCGTCGTTGCCTGCGCCATGTGCGCGAACGCGGCGTGCTGGAAAACACCTTGCAGCGCCTCGCCGAACAGGACCCATTGACGGGCATCGCCAATCGCCAGGGTTTCCAGACGCTGCTGGCGGCGCGCCTAGCGGAAAACGACGGCCGTGGCCTGGCGCTCGGTCACCTGGACCTGGACAACTTTCGTCACGCCAACGACGCCCTCGGCCACCAGGCCGGTGACCGCTTGATCCTGCAAGTGGTGTCGCGGCTCAAGGGCTCGCTCGAGGCCGGCGATCAATTGGCGCGGTTGGGCAGTGATGAATTCGCCCTGCTGATCGACACCCGCCGCGCACCACAGCGGGCCGAGTGGATGGCCGAGCGTATTACCGAAGCCTTGGCCGAACCCTATTGGGTGGATGGTGAAAGCCTGCTGATCGGCTGCAGCCTGGGTGTTGCCCACGCTCGCGCCCAGGCCGGTGCCGATCCGCTGATGTGGCACGCCCACATCGCCATGCAGCAGGCCAAGAGCACCCAGGGCTGCACCTTTCATATCTTCAACGAGCGCATCAATCGCAATGCCCGCAGCCTCGCCGACCTGGAAAGCGAACTGCGCCGGGCACTGCGCCGTGACGAGCTGGAACTGCATTACCAGCCACGGCTGAACCTCGATGGCGGCCACATTGTCGGCCTCGAAGCGCTGGTACGCTGGCGTCACGGCGAACGTGGCTTGCTGCCACCGAGTGAGTTCGTGCCGCTGGCCGAACAGAGCGGCCTGATCGTGCCGCTGGGCTATTGGGTGATTTCCCGGGCGCTGCGGGACATGCAGGCCCTGCGCGAGCGGGGGCTGGCGCCGTTGCACATGGCGGTCAACCTGTCGTTCCGACAGTTCCAGGACAGCCAGTTGCTGCCGACCTTGAGTCGGCTGATTGCCGAGCGGGGTGTCGAGGCGCAATGGCTGGAGTTCGAACTCACCGAAACTGCCGTCATGCGCCGCAGCGAGCTGGTCAAGCAGACCATGGATGCCCTGGGCCGCCTGGGAGTGCGCTTCTCCCTGGACGACTTCGGCACCGGCTTCTCCTCGTTCGTGCACCTCAACAGCCTGCCGATCGCCTTGCTCAAGATCGACAAGAGCTTCGTCGGTGGCATGGAGCAGCGCGAAGAGAACCGCAAACTGGTGCACGCGATGATCAACCTGGCGCACAACCTCAACCTGGAAGTGGTGGCCGAAGGTGTGGAAACCCAGGAGCAACTGGACCTGCTACGCGGCTTCGGTTGCGATCAGGTGCAGGGTTTCCTGATCAGCAAGCCGTTGCCGTTGCCGGAGTTGGTTGAGTACTTGACCTTCGAAGGTGATCAGCAATCGATGCTGGAAATCAGCTGACACAAAATCCTGTGGGAGCGAGCTTGCTCGCGATGGCGATCGGTCTGTCCCATTTATTTTGACGGACACACCGCTATCGCGAGCAAGCTCGCTCCCACAGGGGGATACATCTCAATCGGCCTGGATGGCCTCGAAACGCCGCCGCCCGGGCTCACTGCGAATCATCCGCTTCATCTTCCATTCAAACGCCGCAGTCAGGCTCACGGCCGCGCAGGCCAGCCCCAGGGCCAGGCCCCACCAGACGCCAGTCGGCCCCCAGTTCAGGTGAAACGCCATCCACCACGCCGCCGGCGCGCCGATCAGCCAATAGCAACCCAGGCCCACCAGGAAGGTGGTCTTGGCGTCCTTGAGCCCGCGAATGCAGCCCATGGCGATGGTTTGTGTGCCATCGAACAGCTCGAACCACGCCGCCACGGCCAGCAGGCTCACCGCCAGGTTGATCACCTCGCGGAACGCCGGGTCGTCGTGGTCCAGGAACAAGCCGATCAATTGATGGGGCAGCAGCCAGAACACCATGGCGAACGCCAGCATGGCAGCCGCGCCAAAGCCAATCCCGACCCGACCGGCCAGGCGTGCCATCAGCAGTTGCCCGGCACCGTAGTGCTGGCCGATGCGCATGGTGATGGCGTAGGACATCCCGGCCGGCACCATGAACGCCACCGAGACGATTTGCAGCGCGATCTGGTGGGCTGCCAACGGCGTGCTGCCCATGGTGCCCATGCACAGCGCGGCGAACGCAAACAGCCCGACCTCCACCGCGTAGGTGCCTCCAATCGGCAGGCCCAGGCGCCACAGTTCCTTGAGGTATTGGCGATTGGGCCGCGACAGGCCATCGAGCAATGGGTAGGCACGGTAGGCCGGGTGTCGATGGATATGCCAGGCCAGCGCCAGGGCCATGCAGTTGGCGACGATGGCCGTGACCAGGCCGATCCCCATCAAGCCGAGTTTCGGCAGGCCGAACATACCGGTGATGAGCGCGTAGTTGAGCAGGAAGTTGGCCACGGTGCCGCCAAGGCTGATCACCATGACCGGTGTGGCCCGGCCGATGGCGCTGGTGAAGCCGCGCAGGGCCATGAAGCTCAAGTAGCCAGGCAGGGCGAACGGCAGCGCCAGCAGGAACTGTCCGGCGGACAGCACGTTGGTTTCGGTCTGGCCGAACATCAGCAGCACTGGCTTGAGGTTCCACAACAGTAACCCGGCCATAAGCGCCATCAGCCAGGCCAGCCATAACCCGGCCTGAGTCAGCCGGGTGGCGCCTTCGACATCGCCTGCGCCCTGGCGGATCGCGACCAGGGTGCCCACCGCGGCGATCACGCCAATGCAGAAGATCGACACGAACGAATAGGTGGCCGCCCCGAGCCCGCCGCCGGCCAGGGCTTCGGGGCTCAGGCGCGCCATCATCACGGTGTCGGTGAGCACCATCAGCATGTGCGCCAACTGCGAGGCAATCAACGGCCCCGCCAGCCGCAGGATGGCCCAGAGTTCGGTACGCACTGGATGCTGCATGATCATCACGCTCCATGTTCAAACAAGGCAGTAAAGCAACGATTCTCGGCGCTCTCGGCGGATTGCACAAAGGGATAAAAAAGATCGCTGGCATGATTAAAACTCATGCTGGAGGCGTTTCTGGTAGGGTTTGCAAACAACGCCATGGAGCTTTTGCGATGTCTCGTCGTCTTCCTCCTCTTTATGCGCTGCGGGCATTCGAAGCCGCGGCGCGCTACAGCTCGTTCACCCGCGCCGCTGAAGAGCTGTCGATCACCCAGAGCGCCGTCAGCCGGCACATTCGCACGCTGGAAGATCACTTTGCCTGTCGGCTGTTCCTGCGCAGCGGCCGCAACCTGCAATTGACCGAGGCGGCGCGGTTGCTGTTGCCGGGCGTACGTGAGGGCTTCATGGCGCTGGAGCGGGCCTGTCACACTTTGCATGGCGAGGATGGCATCCTGCGCATGAAGGCGCCTTCCACGCTGACCATGCGCTGGTTGTTGGCGCGCTTGAGTCGCTTCCGGCACTTGCAGCCTGGCAACGAGGTACAACTGACCAGTGCCTGGATGGACATCGATTCAGTGGACTTCAACGTCGAGCCCTTCGATTGCGCCGTATTGCTGGGCAACGGGCATTTTCCGGCGGATTGGGAAGCCAGTTTGCTGTTTCCCGAGGAATTGATCCCGGTGGGCGCGCCGAACCTGTTGAACGACCAGCCCTGGGATGTGGCGCGGTTGGCCAGCGCTGAACTGCTGCACCCCACGCCCGATCGCCGGGACTGGCGCAATTGGCTGCAACGCATGGGCCTGTCCGACAAGGTCTCGCTCAAGGGGGGGCAGGTGTTCGATACCCTGGAGCTGGGCATGATCGCGGCCGCACGTGGCTATGGGGTCTCCATGGGTGATCTGTTGATGGTGGCCGAGGATGTCGCCCAGGGACGCCTGAGCCTGCCATGGCCGACGGCTGTCGCCAGCGGTGAACACTATTATCTGGTCTGGCCGAAAACCCGACCGGGAGGTGAACGTTTGCGCCGGCTTAGCGACTTTCTCCAGGGTGAGGTGAAGGCCATGCAATTACCCGACGTGCAGCGTTTGGGCTGAAACGTTGCAGTTGGTGTGCTAGCCACTTGGCATTAATCCTTGCGAACCGCTCAAGTATTTGGCTTTGCCGCCGAATTTGTGAGGATGGAACCTTCGTTCAGAAAGGTCAACTTACACCTCACCCGAATAGAATGCCGAGCGTGCGAGCGTGATCAGGATGATCCGGTCTCTCGGCCAGGAGCCGTCATGTCTCAACCCCGTGCCCGGATCGCCTCACAGCTAGGCCTTGCCCTCGCTGTGATATTGGCGGTCGTGATCTCCGGCAGTACCGTCTTTGCCCTGCGTTCGCTGGATGCTGCCAACCTCGCCACCCGTGAAGAACACCTGGCCAGCGAAGCGCGCCTGATGGCCGATCAGCTCAATACCTTTCACAGCACCCTGCGCGAGAGCACCCAGCGGTTGGCCGGTCTGTTCGAAAAACGCTTCAGCGCGGGCCTGAGCGTGCATCCGGACCAGCCAGTGACGGTGGCGGGCGTACAAACCCCAGGCTTGAGCCTGGGCAGCGAAGTGTTGAACAACAACTTCAAGGAAGTGGATGACTTCAAAACGATGACCGCCGGGGTTGCCACGGTTTTCGTGCGCAGTGGCGACGACTTCATCCGCGTCAGCACGTCATTGACCAAGCAGGACGGTACGCGGGCCATTGGTACCGTGCTCGACCGCGCCGGCCCTGCCTATGGTCCGGTGGTCAGCGGGCAGAGTTACATTGGTCGAGCCTTGCTGTTCGGACGTTACTACATGTCGCAGTACACGCCTGTACGCGACAGCGGCGGCAAGATCATTGCCGTGCTGTACGTAGGCTTCGACTACACCGATGCGCAGAACGCGCAGTTCGAGAACCTCAAACGCTTCCGCATCGGCCAGACCGGTTCCCTGGCGCTGTTGGACGAACAAAACAAGTGGCTGGTGCCACCGGCTGGCGTCCAGGCGCTGGACCAGGCGAGCACGACCATCGTTGGCCTGGTCAAGAAACCGGGCAAGGGCGCGTTCTGGACCGATACCGCCGAAGACTTCTACAGCGTTGCCGTACCGTTCGAAGGTGGGCCGTGGGCGGTGGTGGCGAGCATGCCCAAAACCGAGATTCGCGCCGTGACCTGGAGCGTCGGTACGCAACTGGCCATTGGCAGCCTGCTGGCGATGTTGTTGGCGGTCGGCTCGGCGATGTGGTTGCTGCGCAGCAAACTCGCACCGCTCGGCGATCTGGTACGCCAGGCCGAAGCCTTGGGCGCCGGTGACCTGAGCGTGCGCCTGAACGTGTCCAGCCATGATGAGATCGGTCAGTTGGCCCGTGCCTTCAACCAGATGAGCCAAGCCTTGTCGACCATGGTCGAGCACATCCGCAAGGCCTCCCAGGAGGTCAACAGCCGTGCCCAGGCGCTGTCCGGGTTGTCCAGCGGGGCGTATGAAGGCATGGAACAGCAATCCGGCGAAATCACCAGTATGGCCGGCGCAGTGGAAGAGTTCAGCGCAACCTCGTTGAACATTGCCGACAACATGGGCAACACCGAGCGCCTGGCCCAGGAAAACGCCCAGCAAACCCGCATTGGCCGGACCTCGATGGACGAAGCATCGTCATCCCTGGAACAAATTGCCGGTGCGCTGAACAGCACGGCCACGGTCATCAATACCTTGGGCCAGCGTTCCCAGGAAATCGGCGGCATCGTGGGTGTGATCACCTCGATCGCCGAGCAGACCAACCTGCTGGCCTTGAACGCCGCCATCGAAGCTGCCCGCGCAGGCGAGCAGGGCCGTGGTTTCGCCGTGGTGGCCGATGAAGTCCGCAGCCTGGCTTCTCGCACCCGCCAGGCCACTGACGAAATTTCCAGCATGATCAACAGCATCCAGCAGGAAACCGGCAATGCCATCAGCACGATGGAGCAGGGCAACCTGTTGATGCAGGAAGGCCTGTCGCGCAACGCCAACGTGGCCACGGCCCTGGCCCGCATCGACGAGCAAAGCCGCTCGGCCGGTCAGCAATTTGCGGCGATCACCACCGCCACCCAGGAACAAAGCAGCACCGCGACCCTGCTCAGCAGCAACCTGCAAAGCATCGCCATGGCCAACAGCGAACAGCGCCAAGTGGTCTCGAACCTGGCACTCACCGCCAAGGAACTGGAAAAGCTGGCCCAGGACCTGCGCCAAGAGGTTGATCGGTTCCGCTGAGGCGTCCCGTCACGAGCAAGTTCACCCACACCCCTGTGGGAGCGAGCTTGCTCGCGATGACGGCTTCCCGGCCAACATCATCTCAATCTGACCCACCGCTATCGCGAGCAAGCTCGCTCCCACAAAAGCTATCACCCTGGTGTCGTTTCTTTTTTAGGAATATTGCTGTTTTTAAGCTTGCTGAAACGTTTCTTCAAGTCTATAAAAACCGCACAACTCCAATAAAAGGTCGTGACCATGACTCCGCTCAAACTCCTCATCACCCTTGGCGCCTTGGGCGCTGCCTCCCATGCGATGGCTTGGGACTACGTCCTGCTGGATACGGATAAAGCCGCTCAACCCTGGCAAATCACCAGCCAGCAACTCGGCGTGAAGACCGGCAAACCCTTTTCCGTGACGATGCGCACCCTGCACGGCGGCCGCCAGGAAGGCGTCAGCATCGTCGACATCGACAATGGCACCTTGAAGCTGTCAGTCGTACCGACCCGTGGCATGAACGTGCTGCAGGCTTCGGTCGGGAATGTGCGCATGGGTTGGGATTCGCCCGTCAAGGAGGTGGTCAATCCGGCGTTCATCGAACTCAACGGCCGAGGCGGGCTGGGCTGGCTCGAAGGTTTCAACGAGCTGGTCACCCGTTGCGGCTACGAGTGGGTCGGCCATCCCGGCATGGACAACGGTGAGCTGCTGACCCTGCATGGCCGCGCCGCCAACATTCCAGCCAACAAAGTCACGTTGCACATTGATGAAAAACCGCCTTACGCCATCACCCTGCGCGGCGAGTTGAAGGAGCAGGCGTTCAAGAAGGTCGACTTCTCGGTGCAGACCGAACTGGTCACCGAGCCCGGCAGCGTGACGTTCGCGCTCAGCGACACGCTGACCAACAACGGTGACTATCCGAAGGAGTACCAGGCGCTCTACCACAGCAACTTCAGCACGCCGTTCCTGGAGCAGGGCGCCCGTTTCGTGGCACCGGTCAAGCAGGTCTCGCCGTTCAACGACAAGGCCAAGGGCGATTTGTCCGATTGGCAAACCTACCGGGGTCCCACCAAGGATTACGACGAAACCGTCTACAACGTCGTGCCATACGCCGACGCCAAGGGCGACACACTCACCGTGCTGCACAACAAGGCCGGTAGCCTCGGTGTGTCAGTGGGCTTCAACACCAGCACGCTTCCGGTGTTCTCCCTGTGGAAAAACACCGACACCCAAGGCCAGGGCTACGTGACCGGTCTGGAGCCAGGCACCAGTTTTTCCTATAACCGTCGGTATCAGCGCCCCTTGGGTCTGGTCCCCACCATCGCACCGAAAGAACACAAGCAGTTCCAGATCCACTACAGCCTGTTGGCGGACAAGGGCGCTGTGGATAAGGCCCTCAAGCGCATCGATACCATCCAGAACGGTCAGAAAACCGAGGTGCGGGAAACGCCGTTGGTGGACCTGAGCAAACCATAAGGCGGTTCAGGAGCTAGTCGGCCGATACTGCAGTGCTTCGGCCAGATGTTCGCGGCGGATACACGCCGCTTGCTCCAGGTCTGCCAGCGTCCGGGCGACCTTGAGCAAGCGGTGGGCGGCGCGCAACGACAGGGTCAGCCTTTCGCAGGCGGTTTCCAGCCAGGTTTCATCGGTTGTGGATAACTTGCAATGCTGACGCAACCCCGGCAAATCGAGGAAGGCGTTGGCGCAGCCCTGGCGTCTATGCTGACGCTCCCGGGCCTCGGCCACCTGCTCGGCGACCGTGGCGGTATCGTCTCCGGATTCGCTCCTGGGGTTCAACGCCGTTGCTTCCCGGGCGACGGTCAGGTGCAGGTCGATGCGGTCCAGCAGCGGGCCGGAGAGTTTGTTGCGGTAGCGCTGCACCATGTCCGGTGTACAGCAGCAGCGGCCGCTGGGTTCGCCAAGATATCCACAGGGGCAGGGGTTCATCGCCGCCACCAACTGGAAGCGCGCCGGGAAGCGTACTCGGTCACGGGCGCGAGAAACCACGATGTGCCCAGATTCCAACGGCTCTCTCAGGACCTCCAGCACCCTGCGGTCGAATTCCGGCAGTTCATCCAGAAACAGCACGCCATGGTGGGCGAGGGTGATCTCCCCCGGTTGCGGTTTTGACCCGCCACCCACTAGCGCGGGCCCGGAAGCCGAATGGTGCGGCTGTCGAAATGGACGCTGCGGCCAATGGCTCAACGGCACGCAACTGGCCACCGACTG
Organism: Pseudomonas sp. H1_F01; assembly: GCF_054681425.1. Lineage (NCBI taxonomy): Bacteria > Pseudomonadati > Pseudomonadota > Gammaproteobacteria > Pseudomonadales > Pseudomonadaceae > Pseudomonas > Pseudomonas sp. H1_F01. Next base: position 426,110 of record NZ_CP162823.1, read on the forward strand.
GATGGCCGCGACCTCCAGCGCCTCACTCTCGGCCAGCGGTGGCAACAGCCCCGGCAGGCGGCTCGCCAACAGCGTCTTGCCGGTGCCCGGTGGCCCGCTGAACAACAGGTTATGAGCCCCCGCGGCGGCAATCAGCAAGGCCCGCTTGGCCCCGGCCTGGCCTTGTACTTCGTTCAAGTCGGGGTAGGGCTTGCTGGCCGAAAGCAGCCCATTGGAAACGAAAGGCTCGACCGGTGTGTGCCCATTGAAGTGCGCCACCGCTTCGAGCAGATGGTCCACGGCGATCACCTTCAACCCCGAGGCCAGGCAGGCCTCCTCGGCATTGGCCCGCGGTACCACCAGGATGCGCCCGGCCTTGCGCGCCGCCAGCGCTGCGGGCAATACCCCGCGCACCGGTCGTACCGCGCCGGACAATGCCAGTTCACCCAGGCATTCCACGTCATCCAGCGTCAGGGTTGGCACCTGCACGCTGGCCGACAGGATCCCCAAGGCGATGGCCAGGTCGAAGCGCCCGCCGTCCTTTGGCAGGTCCGCCGGCGCCAGGTTCAGGGTGATGCGCCGTGCCGGGAAATTCAGCCCCGAATTGATGATCGCGCTGCGCACCCGATCCTTGCTTTCCTTCACCGCCGCCTCCGGCAGGCCAACCATCGTCAGCGACGGCAAGCCATTGGCCAGGTGGACTTCAACGGTAACGGCAGGAGCCTCGACCCCTACTTGGGCGCGACTGTGGACGATGGCAAGCGACATGAATCGTTCCTTGAGTGAATAGGGCGCCGCGTCCTGCGGCTCTGGAAGATTAGTCGTGGGGATGAACTTGGGCGGGGAAATTGAAGGGAGAAAATTTGGCAGGATGTTTCGAGGGCAAGTGACAGCCGAGGGGCGCCAGGCGTGATGCGGTAGCGGATATCACCGCCTCACCTGGCCACGCAAAATGCCCGGAAAGGGCCCTCTGCTAGACTGCGATTTGCCCAGTCGGCACTTGGCGGTATCAACGGCACAGCGAGGAAGTAGCCATGAACGATCTGCTGGCTCTGTTAACCGACAAGCGCTTCATGCCCCACGGGCATTGCTACATGTGGCGTCCGGATCTGCTGTGGACCAATGTGATCGCCGATGGCTTGATCGCCCTGTCCTACGTCACCATCCCTTTCACGCTCCTGTACTTTATCCACAAGCGCAAGGACGTGCCGTTTGACTGGATGCTCGCGGCCTTTGGCGTGTTTATCCTGGCTTGCGGGACCAGCCATGTGATGGAGATCCTGACCATCTGGCAGCCTTATTACTGGCTGACAGCGCTGGTCAAGGTGATCACCGCGATTGCCTCGGTGATTACCGCCATCCTGTTGGTCCGGCTGGTGCCGGCGGCCCTGAAGATCCCCAGCCCGCAGCAATTGGCCAAGGTCAACGACGAGTTACGCGAGGCCCAGGCTGAACTGGTCACCACCGCGCGCCGCGCCGGCATGGCAGAGATCGCCACCAATGTGCTGCACAACGTGGGCAATGTGCTCAATAGTGTCAATGTGTCAGCCCAGGTCCTGTACGAGAAGGTGCACACCTCCAAGGGGCCAGGGGTGGCCAAGGTAGCCCAGTTGATGAAGGAGCATCCCGATGACCTCGGTGACTTCATCAGCAGCGACCCGAAAGGTCGGGCGCTACCGGACTATCTCGACAAGCTGGCCGACGCGCTGGCCGTCGAGCAGCAGGGCATGATCGCCGAGTTGGCGCAGTTGACCCGCAGAATCGACCACATCAAGGAAATCGTCGCCACCCAGCAATCCTACGCCGGCAACGCCAGCGTGCTGGAGCCGGGTTCGCTGCGAGAACTGGTCGAGGATGTCGTGCGCATTTGCGATGTGTCCCTGGCCCGCCACCACATCACGCTGATCAAGGAGTTCAGCGATGTTCCGCAAATGCCCCTGGACAAGCATCGAGTGCTGCAGATCCTGGTCAATCTGATCAACAACGCGAAGCAGGCGCTGGATGCCGGGGCGAACCGGCCGCCGCAGATCATCCTGCGCCTGAAGGTCGTTGACGAGGGGCGCGTGCGAGTTGAGGTCGAGGACAATGGCGAGGGGATATCGCAGGACAATCTTGCGCGGGTGTTCGAGCACGGTTTCACCACGCGTGTCGACGGCCACGGTTTTGGCCTGCACAGCTGCATTCTGGCTGCGCACGAGATGGGCGGCGATCTGACCGTGCAGAGCGCCGGGCCGGGCAGGGGCGCGCTGTTTATTCTGGTGCTGCCGCTGGCGTCGACTCCGGACCGAGTGGTTGAGCAGTCGGCATGAAGTCTTTCTCACGAAAGTCCAATTCATTCGTTTTACACCGACCAGACTCTAGAGCGAGGTCCGATCAGCGAGGCGGAGAAGCTTGATGTCGTCGAGAAACTCCGATGAGCACAGGTCGCAGATCAATACCAGCGCCACAATTTATGAAGTTAACATCGCGACTACCTCCACTTGTTGACCTTTTCGAGATAGTTAGACCGATAGGGCCCTCCGCCAATCCTACCCAGCGTGCAAAGCGCCTCCCCAACCCCAGGCGAGTAAGGAAGTTGTCTGCTAAAAATAACTCAGACGAAATTTCTCTGCTCCCTGAAATAGGAGAGGCGCATGCCGGAAATAACCTTGACAACTGCTGATACAAGCGGATGGACAAACTGCGTCAGACGCGATTTGCCTGAACGGTCGATTAGCCGATTGATACCCGATGGCGAGCGGAGCAATAGGCCGCTGGAGCCTCCCGGGGCGCTGGACGGAAATTATTGGAAAAGCAGCGTCCCCGCCATTCGCAATCTGCACTACACGTACGTCGATACGGGGTATTCGCGCGTTGAGCAAAACGACGTTCTATGGTCGGACTCGGCCTCCTGGTGCACGATGCTTTCTGTATGGTCGCCAGGAAAAGCAGGACTGGCGCACATCCCACCCAGCCCGCTTGTCAGGAAAGATGTTGATACGCTACTCGAGAGTTTTCATACCATTCCCACCGAAATTCACATGGTGACCATGCCGGTACATCGCGACAGGGCTGACGGCTTTGCAATGGTGCGTCAATGCGTCATGAGTTACTACGGGCACAACTACGCCGGCATCAAGGTTTTCCTGATCACTGGGTACAAGGGGAAGGAATGGGAGCAGCGGCACCAGATTGGAGTGGACCCAAGGAGTGGCGCGTTTCCGGTTTTCAACTGAGCCAACTCGAAGCGCCGTACCAGTGGTTACCTGCAGAATTATTTCGCCCCGGCCACGTAAACAATCATCGTCACAGCCATCCCGAGCATGCCGCGGCTGATGTGTTCGTCAAGTAAGGTGGTCACCAGCGCCAGACCCCAAAACGGCTGCAGCAACTTAAAATATCGCTGCTCTCGGCAGTTCTACGGGGACACTCGTTATTCGATAGGTGGACTCATCTTTGCCTCAAGCTCGGCAACCTTGGCCTCCAGGCTTTCGAGCCGCGCCCGGGTCCGGGCCAGCACAACCATCTGGCTGTCGAATTCTTCCCGGCTTACCAGGTCCAGTTTGCTGAAGCCGCTTTGCAGCAGGGCCTTGAACTGGCTTTCGATTTCGCTTTTGGGCAGCGGCGTGTCGCCACTCAAGATGCGGGAGGCGTGGCCGCTCAGGGCGTCGAGGAGGTCTTTGGGCGCAAGCATGGCAGGTGTCCTGAAAACAATGGCGGGCAGTGTATCACGCAGTGTCTATAGTCAATTCGCAAGCCAGGGATGCACGCTTTTCGCGCATAGGCCCGGGCGTGGCTGCACTGTTGTTGTGCGTATCGCTGCGGTTCTTGGCGCAACGCACGTCGAGCAGGTGGCCAAGAGACTGAAATCAGAGGGTTTGGTGCAGATGGCAAGGTTTCTGCTTAGAGGCTGATGACCCATGCACTGATGCAGTCGCTGTGACGAATGCAGTGCAGCAGGCGGAACGGGGAGTTTCGTCAGGATCGGTTAACTGGCACCTGTCGGGCAACTTGGGCCGACGACGCGTTACAAAGCCAGGCACTGCGCTTAGACTTGAGTCGGGTTTGTTTTCCTGGGGCAAGTCCACCAATTCGGGAGAAAGTTTCATGAAGCTAGTCACTGCCATCATCAAGCCGTTCAAGTTGGACGACGTGCGCGAGTCGTTGTCCGAGATCGGCGTGCAGGGCATTACCGTTACTGAGGTCAAAGGCTTCGGTCGGCAGAAAGGTCACACCGAGCTGTATCGCGGCGCGGAGTACGTGGTCGATTTCCTGCCCAAGGTGAAGATCGATGTCGCCATTGACGACAAGGATCTTGATCGGGTGATCGAGGCAATCACCAAGGCCGCCAACACCGGCAAGATCGGTGACGGGAAGATCTTTGTGGTCAATCTGGAACAGGCTATCCGCATCCGTACCGGCGAAACCGATACCGACGCCATCTAAGCCGCCAAACCCAACGCCCCAGGAGAAAACAATATGACTCTGCGTAAATTCGCAGGGCTAGGAGCCCTGTTGTCCTTCGCAATGCCTGGCCTGGCCATGGCAGAAGAAGCGGCAGCCCCAGTCCTGAACTCCGGCGATACCGCCTGGATGCTCACGGCCACGATTCTTGTACTGTTCATGACCATCCCTGGCCTGGCGCTGTTCTACGGCGGCATGGTTCGGTCGAAAAACCTTCTTTCCGTGATGATGCAGTGCTTTGCCATTACCGGTCTGATCAGCATCCTGTGGGTCATCTATGGCTACAGCATTGCGTTCGACACCACCGGCATGGAGCAGGGCGTCGTCAACTTCAATTCCTTCATCGGCGGTTTCGGCAAAGCGTTTCTGGCAGGCGTCACGCCAGCCAGCCTGACCGGCCCGGCGGCGCTGTTCCCTGAAGCAGTGTTCATCACCTTCCAGATGACCTTCGCCATCATCACCCCGGCCCTGATCGTCGGCGCATTTGCCGAGCGGATGAAGTTCTCCGCCATGCTGGTCTTCATGGGCGTGTGGTTCACCCTGGTGTATGCACCGATTGCCCACATGGTCTGGTCCGGTAACGGCGGCCTGCTGTGGGACTGGGGCGTGCTGGACTTCGCTGGCGGCACCGTGGTGCACATCAACGCCGGTATCGCAGGCCTGGTGGCGTGCCTGGTATTGGGCAAGCGCAAAGGCTTCCCGACCACGCCAATGGCGCCGCATAACCTGGGTTACACCCTGATGGGCGCGGCCATGCTGTGGGTCGGCTGGTTTGGCTTCAACGCCGGTTCCGCTGTCGCGGCCAACGGCACCGCCGGCATGGCGATGCTGGTAACCCAGATCGCGACCGCTGCGGCGGCGCTGGGCTGGATGTTTGCCGAGTGGATCACCCACGGCAAGCCAAGCGCACTGGGCATCGCCTCGGGCGTGGTGGCGGGCCTGGTTGCTATCACCCCGGCTGCCGGCACCGTGGGCCCGATGGGCGCTCTGGTCATCGGCCTGGCAGCAGGCGTGGTGTGCTTCTTCTGCGCCACTACCCTCAAGCGCAAGCTCGGCTACGACGACTCCCTGGACGCCTTCGGCGTACACGGCATCGGCGGTATCCTCGGCGCGATCCTGACCGGTGTGTTTGCAGCACCGGCCCTGGGTGGCTTCGGCACCGTGACCGATATCGGTGCGCAAGTGTGGATTCAATTCAAGGGCGTGGGTTTCACGGTGGTCTACACCGCGATCGTCACCTTCATCATCCTCAAGGTCCTGGACGCCGTCATGGGTCTGCGTGTCACCGAGGAAGAAGAAGCCGTGGGCCTGGACCTGGCCCAGCACAACGAGCGTGGCTACAACCTGTAAGCGCACGCAATAAAAAAATGCCCGGTTCGCCGGGCATTTTTTTGTCTGGAATTTGTCATTGCTCACAAGGTGCAGCGGTTTTTCCGACGCCTTTTGTTGTGGATGCGACACAGGTTTTTATACCGCCAAAGGCTTACACCGAAGCAAGAATATTAGGCCCTTTGTTTTTTCCCAGAGCGCGCTAGAATGCGCGCCGAACGTGCGGAGATCTGTATGTGGCAACAGACGCTGATAACCCTGCGGGCAAGGCCCCGGGGCTTTCATCTGGTGACGGACGAGTTGCTTGCCGGCCTGCCTGAACTCCAGGCGTGTCGTGTCGGTCTGTTGCATCTGTGGCTGCAGCATACCTCGGCCTCGTTGACCATCAACGAGAACGCCGATCCGGCGGTACGTCGAGACTTCGAACGATTTTTCAATCGGTTGATCCCACAAGGAACCGCCGACTATGAGCACAACGACGAAGGCCTGGACGACCTCCCGGCGCACTTCAAGGCCAGTGTGCTCGGCTGCCAGATCAGCCTGCCGGTCACGGCGGGACGGCTGGCATTGGGTACCTGGCAAGGTGTTTATCTGGGCGAGCACCGTGATCACGGCGGTGCTCGTAAAGTCCTCGCCACCTTGTACGGTGATGGGGCGTAACCGCTGATTGCCGGCGGATGTTGAATTTTTTCTGGCAGCCTTCGAACAGATGGCGAAGCTGGGCTATAACTAATCTGCTTTTCGCAAGTCATGAGGTAGAACATGAGCGACGATGATCTGGAAAACGACGACCTCGAAGTAGGCGACGAAGACGAGACCGAAGAAGGCCTTGAAGCGGCGGCGGAAGACGTTGCCGACGACGATGGGGCCGATGTTCCGGTTCCTACCGCCAAAGGCAAGGCGAAGGCGGCCGTTTCGGTCGACGAGTTGCCGAGCGTAGAGGCCAAGAACAAGGAGCGTGATGCGCTCGCCAAGGCCATGGAGGAATTCCTGGCCAGGGGCGGTAAGGTGCAGGAAGTGGAGGCCAACGTGGTCGCTGATCCGCCCAAGAAGCCTGACAACAAGTACGGCAGCCGCCCTATCTGAGTATCGGCTTCATTGCTTGCTGAAAAAGCCCGCCGTCGCTGCGGGCTTTTTCATGGGTGCGATTCCATTCCCAGGCCAGGCGCAGTCCCTGTGGGAGCGGGCTTGCTCGCGAAAGCGGTGGGTCTGTTGGCATTGATGTTGGATATGCCGCCGTCATCGCGAGCAAGCTCGCTCCCACAGAGGGCTGTAGTGGCTACAGGGCGGGGTTCAGCGTTGGCTATGCCAACCTGCCAATAACCCCGGCAGTTCGGTCAGGCTGCGGATCTCCGCGTCCGGCGCATGGTCGGCATTCCAGGGCTTGCCTGTCGGGTTGAACCATACAGCGCGCAGGCCGGCCTGTTGGGCGCCGGCGATGTCGTCGCCCGGGTGATCGCCAATGTGCACGGCGGTTTGCGCCGTGGCGCCGCCGCGTTGCAGGGCTTCGTGGAACAGTCGGGCGTCAGGCTTGGCGATGCCGATGTCTTCGGCGCACAAGGCGAACTTGAAATAGTCCGCCAGCCCCAGGCGCCGCACATCGGCGTTGCCATTGGTGACCACACCGAGGGCGAAGTGATTGGCCAGGATCTCCAGGGTGGGTTGCACCTCGGGGAAAACCTCCAGTTGATGACGGGCGTGCAGGAACGTCTCGAAGGCCTGGTCCGCCAGCTCCGAAGCTTGCCACTGGTCGTAGCCGGCTTCCTGCAAGGCACGGAACAACACGCGTCGGCGCAGTGCACTGATGCGATGCTTCAGGCCGGGTTCTTCGCGCAATACTTGCTCGCGAATCGAAAAAAGATGCTCCACCGGCACGCCGCCCAGGTTCGGCGCGTTATCGGTCAGCCATTGGCGGAGTATGGCTTCGGCGCTGGCGATCACCGGGGCGGTGTCCCACAGGGTGTCGTCCAGGTCGAAAGTGATCAGTTCGATGGTCATGATTCGTCGCCCTTGATGCGTTTGGCCCTGGGATGGGCACTGTCATAGACCGTCGCCAGGTGCTGGAAATCCAGGTGGGTGTAGATCTGGGTGGTCTTGATGTCCGAGTGCCCCAGCAGCTCTTGAACGGCGCGCAGGTCCTGGGAGGACTCCAGCAGATGGCTGGCGAAGGAGTGTCGGAGCATGTGCGGGTGCAGGTTCTGTCCCAGCTCCCGTTCGCCGGCAGCCTTGACCCGCAACTGAATCGCCCGCGGGCCGAGGCGCCGCCCCTGTTGGCTGACGAAGACCGCGTCGTCGGCGGGGTTGGTCAGCGCCCGCAGCGGCAGCCATTGCTCCAGGGCTTCACGGGCCTTGCGGCCGACGGGCAGCAGGCGAGTCTTGCTGCCCTTGCCGAGCACCTGGACCATGCCATCGGCCAGGTCCAGTTGATCCAGGTTAAGCCCCGTCAGCTCGGAGAGCCGCAGGCCGGAAGAATAGAACAGCTCGAGAATCGCCTGGTCACGCCGGGCCAGGAAGTCATCCTCGACGGCGCCTTCGAGCAGTTGCAGGGCGCGGTCGGTGTCGAGGGTCTTTGGCAGTCGGCGCTCGCCCTTGGGCGGTGCCAGGCCGGTGGCCGGGTCGTGATCGCACAATCCTTCGCGGTTGAGGTAGTGATACAGGCCGCGTACTGCGGACAACAGGCGCGCCAGGCTGCGGGAGGATTGCCCTTGTTGATGCAGGCGGGCGATCAGGCTGCGCAAGCGCTGGATGTCCAGGGCCGCCCAGCTGCCGATGTTCTGCTTCTGGCACCAGCCCAGCACTTTTTCCAGGTCGCGGCGATAGGCCGACAGCGTGTGGGGCGACACCTGGCGCTCACTGCGCAGATGTTCGCAGTAGGCGTCCAGCTGTCGTTCCATTATCAGCGTACCGAGCGCAGCGAGCCGGCAACCCGTGGCAGCACCCGGCCGGTGACTTCGGCGATGTAGCTCAAGAACAGCGTGCCCACCGAGCTTTTGTAGTGCTGCGGATCGCGGCTGGCGATGGCCAGCACGCCGTGCACGCCCTGATGGGCGATGGCAACGACGGCGGTGGAGCCGATCTGCTTGCGCTGTTCTTCGCCGAACAGGAAGTCCAGCTCATGCTCGCGCAGGCTGCCGCTGACGCTTTTGTCTTCCGTGAGCAGGCCGCCGATGGCCGTCTGCGCTTCGGCGTGGGTCACCCAGCGGCCCACCGGCATGGCGTTGTCGCCGAACAGGATCAGGCTGACAAAGGGCACCTGGAAATCCTGGCGCAGGCTGTCTTCGACGCTCATGACCAGGTCTTCGAGGGTGCTGGCGTCCATCAGGGCCAGGATCAGCCGACGGGTCTTGTCGAACAGTCGGTCGTTGTCCCGGGCCACGTCCATCAGGTGCGAAAGACGATGGCGCATTTCGATGTTGCGCTCGCGCAGGATTTTCATCTGGTGTTCCACCAGCGACACGGTATCGCCGCGCCGGTGGGGGATGCGCATCGTCGCAAGCAGTTCTTCATGCTCGACGAAGAAGTCCGGATGAGCTTCCAGGTAAGCCGCCACGGCTGCGGTTTCTGGCAGGCTGGGGGATTCGTCGGGCTGTGGGGCTGGAACCTGTGGCTGGTCGGTCATGGGTTTGGCTCACTCAAAGACGAACTTGTCCTTCGTATACGCGCACTGCCGGGCCGGTCATCATCACCGGTTGGCCAGGGCCTGCCCATTCGATGGACAGACGCCCGCCGGGCAGGTCGATCAACAACGGCGAATCCATCCACCCCTGGCTGATCGCAGCGACTGCGGCCGCACAGGCGCCGGTACCGCAGGCCTGGGTTTCCCCGGCACCGCGTTCCCAGACGCGCAATTGTGCGCGGTGGCGGTCGATGACTTGCAGGAAACCGACGTTCACTCGCGCGGGGAAGCGCGGATGATGCTCGATTTTCGGCCCCAGCTCATGCACCGGGGCACTGTTGATATCGGCCACGCGCAGCACGGCGTGGGGGTTGCCCATGGAAACCGCTGCCAGTTCCACCGTGGCGCCATCGACGTCCACCTGATAGCTCAAGGCCTGGGCTGGTGCCTGGAAGGGGATGTCCGCCGGTACCAGGCGCGGAGCGCCCATGTTGACGCCGATCTGGCCGTCGCTGCGCACATCCAGTTCGATGATGCCGCTCTTGGTCTCGACGCGGATCTGCCGCTTGGCGGTCAGGCGCTTGTCCAGCACGAAGCGGGCGAAGCAGCGCGCGCCATTGCCGCATTGCTCCACTTCCGAACCGTCGGCGTTGAAGATCCGATAACGGAAATCCACGTCCGGGTTATTGGGTGCCTCGACGATCAGCAACTGGTCGAAACCGATACCGGTGTGCCGGTCTCCCCATTGCTTGGCGTGCTTGGGCAGGATGTGCGCGTGCTGGCTGACCAGGTCGAGGACCATGAAGTCATTGCCCAGGCCGTGCATCTTGGTAAAACGCAGCAGCATGGTCTTACTCCGGCAGCAGGCTTTCGCCGGCAAACAACTCGGCTACCGTCTCGCGGCGACGCACTTCGAATGCCTGATCACCGTCCACCAGCACCTCGGCGCAGCGGCCGCGGGTGTTGTAGTTGGAACTCATGACAAACCCGTAGGCACCGGCCGAATGCACGGCCAGCAGATCACCTTCTTCCAGCGCCAGCTCCCGACCCTTGGCCAGGAAATCACCGGTTTCGCAGATCGGCCCGACGATGTCGTAGCTGCGCGCAGCGGTATCGCGAGGGCGCACGGCGGTGACGTCCATCCAGGCCTGGTACAGCGCCGGGCGGATCAGGTCGTTCATGGCCGCATCGACGATGGCGAAATCCTTGTGCTCGGTGTGCTTGAGGTACTCGACCTGGGTCAGCAGCACGCCGGCGTTGGCGACGATGTAGCGGCCCGGTTCGAACATCAGCGCCAGGTCACGCCCGTCGAGGCGCTCACGCACGGCCTTGATGTAGTCGGCCACCAGTGGCGGCTCTTCATCGCGATAGCGCACGCCGACACCGCCACCGAGGTCGATGTGGCGCAGGTAGATGCCACAGTCGCCGAGGCGATCGACCAGCGCCAGCAGGCGGTCGAGGGCATCGATGAAGGGTTCCAGGGTGGTCAGTTGCGAGCCGATGTGGCAATCGACACCCAATACTTCCAGGTTCGGCAGCTGGGCGGCGCGAACGTACACGTCTTCGGCGTCGGCAATGGCGATGCCGAACTTGTTTTCCTTGAGACCGGTGGAAATGTACGGGTGGGTGCCAGCGTCGACATCCGGGTTCACGCGCAGGGAGATCGGCGCGCGGACACCCAGCTCGGCGGCGACGATTTGCAGGCGCTCCAGCTCGTCGGTGGATTCGATGTTGAAGCAGTGCACGCCAACTTCCAGGGCACGGCGCATGTCTTCACGGGTCTTGCCGACGCCGGAGAACACGATCTTGTCGGCGCTGCCACCAGCGGCCAGCACACGTTCGAGCTCGCCACCGGAGACGATGTCGAAACCGGCGCCCAGACGCGCCAGGACATTGAGCACACCCAGGTTGGAGTTGGCTTTTACAGCGAAACACACCAGATGCGGCATGCCCTCGAGGGCATCGGCGAACGTCCGGTACTGGGCTTCGATGTGGGCGCGGGAATAGACATAGGTCGGCGTGCCGAAACGTTCGGCGATCGCGGACAGGGCAACCCCTTCCGCGAACAGCTCCCCGCCACGGTAGTTAAAAGCGTCCATGGCGTTCCCTTAGTAAGTGGTGGTGTGGGTGTCGTGCGAGTGGGATTTGGCTTGCGACGACTTGGCCTGTTCTTCAGGGGACTTGCTGTCATCAGGCAGGTACAGCGGACCTTTTTGACCACAGGCTGTCACGAGGCAGGCAACCGCGACGAGCGCAGCAAGGGAAGAGATCAGGCGCTTCATGGCGAAATCCTTGAAAATGCTTTAATTGCGCCGGAGTATACCGGCCACCCGTCAGCTTGCCTATGCAACGGGGCGCCCGTCCGGCGGCGCTGGTGGTCGTCAGTGGGTATATCCTTTGCAATCGCCGGGAAGCGTCCGTATCTTGCGGCGCTTGAGCATGAGCAGACATTTTCGAGGTTGCCGCAATGAGTTTGACTGAAGCCCGTTTCCACGATCTGGTCGATGCGACCCAGCAAACGCTGGAGGATGTGTTCGATGACAGTGGCCTGGACATTGACCTGGAAGTCTCTGCCGGTGTGCTCACCGTCAAGTTCGAGAACGGCAGCCAGCTGATTTTCAGTCGCCAGGAGCCGTTGCGGCAATTGTGGCTGGCGGCGGTCTCCGGTGGCTTTCACTTCGACTACGACGAAGAAAGCGAACGCTGGATGTGCGACAAGAGCGAAGAGCAACTGGGCGAAATGCTCGAGCGCATCGTCAAGCAGCAGGCGGGCGTGGAACTCGATTTCGAAGGCCTGTGACGGCGTGAGCCAGACCGCCCCGCAACGGCCATCCAAGCCGCTCTACAGCAACGTCAGCCCGGCCGTGCCGTCGCCGTGTACCGGCGTGTGCAAGCTGGATGAACAGAAGGTCTGCCTCGGATGTTTGCGCCACGTGGAAGATATCCGCGAATGGCGCTCGGCCGACGACGAGCGCCGGCGGGTCATCTGTGCCGAGGCGGCTAAACGCAAATCTCTGGTGTGATCGCCCGCTGCGTGGGAGCAAGGCTTGCCTAGCAACCCTGTGGGAGTAAAGCTTGCTCGCGATACAAGCGCCTCGGTTCCAGAGAGACCTCGCTGTATTCATCGCGGGCAAGCCTTGCTCCCACAATCCCCCCGCCACAGTAATTCTGCTCCCCATGACAGTGGGTAGATTTGGCCCGGGTTGTTTATTTATTGAGCTGTGGTAGTGTCCGGTTACGCCTCAATCCATCGAGGTCCGTGAAAACCCCGCCTTTTTGTGGCGGGGTTTTGCTTTTTTTGTGCAGAAGAAAGGAGTCTGCCAGGATCATGACCACACCTTCCATCACCCTTACCCGTCTGGACGTACAGCGTCTGGAACGCCTGATCGACAGCCTTGATGAAACGCTGCCGGGCGTGATTGCGCTGCAAACCGAACTGGATCGCGCCGAGAACGTGGTGGGCCACGAAGAAGTGCCCTCCGATGTCGTGACCATGAACTCGCGCGTGCACTGTCGCGAAGAAAGCAGCGGCAAGGACTATCACCTGACGCTGGTTTATCCACAGGACGCAAATGCCGACGAAGGCCGGATCTCGATCCTGGCGCCAGTGGGCAGTGCGTTGCTGGGCCTGAAGGTCGGCCAGCACATCGACTGGCCGGCCCCGGGCGGCAAGACGCTGAAGCTGACGCTGCTGGAGGTCGAGTCGCAGCCGGTCAATGGCGGCGACTGCGCGTTCTGAACCCGTCTCAGACCTGGTTCAGTGCCTCGTTCAGGGCGCGTTCCAGATCGGCCTTGTAGCGCAGGTACAAATTGCTTGAACAGGCGCCGTCGCCCACCAGGCCCGAGAGGTCCAGGTCGGTGATGTAGCAGCGATAGCGCTGGGCTTCGCGGCGCTGTTCGACGATCTCCCTGGCGACCACGCGGAACAGTTGGTCGCCATGCTCCAGTTCGGAAAACTCCTGCTGATCGCAGTACAGGGTGACATGCACCTGCCCGTGCGCCGCTTTGCCGATGATCGCCTGCACATCATAGAACGGCTTGTTGACCAGCATCTGCGGGGCTTGCCGCGCTTCGATCCGTCGCGCCCGGCCGCTGCCTGAGGGCAATAGCTGGTAGTACAGGGTTTCCAGGGTCAGCGGCTGGGCGGCATCCAGCGGCAGCAGGGCGTCGCGACGGTACAGCACCGATTGCAAAAAGCGTTGCAGCGGCACCAGCAGGCTTTGTTCGTCGTGATAAGGCACGTGTTGTTGCCACAGTGCGTTGAACTCGTCGAGCACGTACAGATCGGCCTCGTCTTCGTCGACGCGGTAGAACACCTGGATGCACTCGGGCTGGCCCATGGGCAGGATCAGCGCCAGGTCGTGGTCCTCCAGGGCCATCGGGTCCAGGTGCAAGGGGCTGTATGCCGTCAGTTCCTCGCCCAGGTAATCCATCAGCGCCGACAGGCTGCCCAGCGCCACGTGGTTGACCTGGCCGGGCACCAGTTCCAGTACGTGATAGTGCTGCTGGACCTGAAGCAGATAGCGGTGATTGAGCCTGCTCAGCAGCAGGGTCTGCGCCGTGTCGATGACTTCTTCGACGCGCCGCGCAATGAATTGGGCGCGGTTGTGGCAGAAACAGCGCACCTGCAAGCGTGGCTGGTGCTGGGTGACGGGCAGGTCGTTGAGGTAATCGCGCAGGCAGTCGAGCAGGGCGTGTTCGCCGTCAAAACGGTTGACCAGCACCTCATTCCAACTGTTGAGCGTGACCTGGTCGAGGGTCAGCACCAGGTTTTCCCGGACCCCTGCATAGCTCAGCGAGTCGGTGCGCTCGGTGGTCATCAGGATATTCAGGTCGCGGTGGTGCTTGAGCGGGTCGACGCCGACGTTCACCAGGATCAGCACTTCGCTGGGCACGCTGGCGCGCAGCAACTGTGCTTCATCCACCGTGGTCAGGGGCAGGGCGATGGACTGTTGCAGGCTGCCCAGCAGGTTGAACAGTTCGAACTCGCTCAGGTCGCTGTCGCCTGGGTGCAGCGCCAGGCGCGTGCTGCTGTCGATCACGCCGTTGCGATGGCACCAGGTCAGCAGTTCCAGCAGCTCGCGGCAGCGCTTGATCGGCGCGAAGTTCTCCCACTCCAGGGCGTTGAGGCTGCCGTTGTAAAGCGCCCACTGGTTCTGCCCCGGTTCTTTCTTGTTGGGTGACTGGACCAGCGTCAGGGTGTCTTCGGCCAGGTCCGGCGCAATGCCGGGGTTGATGAACTCGACCTTGTCGGCCTTGCGTTCGAAGGCTGCGTACAGCCGCCGGCCAAGCACGTTGAGATCGCGTTTGTTGATCAGGCTGACGGTTTTCTCGGTGCGGGCGAACTGGGTCAGGAAGCGGTAGCTGTGGGTGAGTTCGTTGACCAGGGCCCGTCGCTCGTGGCTGACCTGGCGGACTTTCCATTGGCTGCGGCTGTCCAGCAGCGCCAGTTGACGCTGGTCCCAGCCCCATTCCCGGGCCAGTCGTTCGAGCAGTACCCGTTGCCAGCCGCTGCTGCGTACCTGGCCGGTGAGTTTGCGATTGACCTTCAAGTACAGCGCGCGGCGGATCAACTCCAGGCGTTCGGATTCGCCGCGGGCATTGAGGTATTCCTCGATACGGCGGTAGACCAGCATGTACGGGTCCAGCTCTTCGAGGTCCAGGCGATTGGCAAACACGGCCTGTTTGAAGCGCAGGCTCAGGCAGCGAACATTCGGGTGTTCGCTGGCATAGACCTCGGTCAGCAGCAGCTTGAGTACGGACTTGTAGGGCGACTCGATACCTTTGAACAACTGCCAGAGCCCGGCCCCGACGAATTCGCCCGGCGGAATGTAGGCCAGGTGCCCCAGGTCCAGGGTTTCGTCGGCGCGGATGAAACGCTTGGACATCAGTGTATGGGTGTACTGTTCATAGTTCTCTTCTTCATAGACCGGCACCAGCCACCAGATCGGCGTGCGCCCGGCCAGCCAGATCGCGGTGCGGTAGAACTCGTCCAGCAGCAGGTAATGCTGGGTCGTGCCGCAATCGTCGGAGCTGAGCTGGTTGTCACGGTCACCCCGTACGAAACGCGCCGGGTCGATCAGGAAAAAGTGGGCTTCGGCGCCCTGGGTCGCGGCCCAGATCTCCAGCAACTGGCATTTCTTGCGCAGCTCGGCCAGTTCGTCGTCGCTCAGGTCCGGCCCGTGGCACACCCAAACGTCCATGTCGCTCTGGTCGGCCTGGGCCAGGGTGCCGAGGCTGCCCATCAGGAACAGACCAAGGATCGGTCGTGGCGGGTTGCTGCCGTGCCGGGGCTTGTAGGAAAACGACCGGGTCAGCCGCTGGGCTTCGGCAAGGATATTGGCGTCAGGCTCGTAGTTCGACAGCCCGGCAGGCGTGCTGCCGGAAACGTAGCCGGGCAGCAGCGGATGGTTGACGTGGAAGAACAGCGGCAGCAACGTCAGCACGCCTTGCTGGCGCGGCGACAGGCCTTCGAGGGCGCGTTCCATCCGCACGGAGTTGAGCTTGAGAAAACGTGCGCGCAACTGGCTCAAGACCTTGCGGTCGATTCCCTCGTCCAGATCGGGGCGTATTTCGTGATTGCGGGTCATGTCAGCTCAAACCGGCTCGCGGCGTCGAACGTGGGGGTGATGGCAGGTTAGCGCCCGATCTTGGGAATTCTTAAGCTGAAAGCAGAATTCGGGTGCCAGTTTTTTTCGCAGGGCACCCGTGCGCCTGCGGAAATCCCGTAAAGGAGATTTCCGTGGGCGGCAGGGGGGATCAGGCGGCTTCTTGCACGCTGAGTATCGTCAGGACGGTTTGTACGTTTTGGGCGGCATCTCGGCCCAGGCTTGTCAGGTAACCACCGTCGGGCTGGGTGATCAGTTCTTTTTCGAACAGGCGTTGGGCAGCGGCAATCGCTTTAGGGGCAGCGGTCTGATGAATTTTCAGGCCTTCCTGGGAACTGTCCAGGTTGAAGAGTGCAAGGATTTCCAGTTCGGCAACCAGCTCAGGGGTAAGCGACATAAGGACTCCAGACTTTCTAGGAATTTGGTCGACAGCGTCACTAAGGTGAGCGCACTCGGCCGAGCTGTCCAGTCTCAGTGTCATGCTTTTTTTGTTTAAAGCATTTTTTTGTGGCGAGGGGATTGCTCCCTCGCCACAAGCGCCGTTCAGTTCTTTTCCGGCGGCAACTCAGGCAAGGCGCGCAATGCGGCTTCGTACCACTGGGTATCGAACGGGCGATCTTCTTCCAGGATCGCATCGATCTCCACCGCCAGCACGTGGGCCATCAGGTTGAGGATTTCTTCGCGCTCATAACCGACCAGGGTCAACTTGTTGAAAGTGGCCTTGGCCGCAGGCGGATTGTCACTTTCGATCTGGTTTTCGATGGCCTGGATCAGTGTGCTCTCGACGAATTCTTCTTCGTCGTTGTCGATGTCGGTTGGCTCGCTCATGGCTGGCTCCTGGGAGAAAGGTCGCCAGTTTACCTGCATTCAGCGGTGTGATGCGCCTGGCAAGAAATGCCCCGGCGGTCTATAACCCAAGGCTGCCAACCCCGCACGGCCTGGAGGCTTTGTAATGCTCGAGCTTTATGGTTTCTCTGTCAGTAACTATTACAACATGGTCAAACTGGCGCTGTTGGAGAAGGGTCTGCCCTTCGAAGAAGTGCCGTTCTACCCCAACCAGACCCCCGAAGCGTGGGCCATCAGCCCGCGCGGGAAGGTACCGGTGTTGAAAACCGAGCAGGGGTTTATCAACGAAACCAGCGTGATCCTTGAGTACATCGAACAAACCCAACCAGGCAAGGCCCTGCTGCCCAGTGACCCGTTCGAGCGGGCCCAGGTATTGGCCTTGTGCAGGGAGATCGAGTTGTACATCGAGCTGCCGGCGCGGGCTTGCTTTGCCGAGGCATTTTTCGGCATGACGGTGCCCGATGTCATCAAGGAAAAGAGCAAAGACGAATTGCGGCAGGGGTTCGCCTCGCTCGGTCGGCACGGCAAATTCGCACCCTACGTGGCGGGCGATAGTCTGACCATTGCCGATCTGTATTTTTTCTACAGTGTCTCGCCGGCCTGCCAAGTGGGCAGGAAGTTGTTCGATATCGACCTGCTGGCAGACATGCCGGCGGCCAAGGCGCTGATGGAGCGCTTGGAGCAAAATCCGCATGTGCAGCGGATTGCGGCGGATAGAGAGGCGGCGATGCCGGCGTTTTTGGCGATGATTGCCGCCAAGAAGTGAGTTTCGTGGTGTTTTGAAGTGAGTCACCGCGAGCAGGCTCGCTCCCACAATGAGTCTCTACATGTTCACAAAATATGTGTTCATTGAAGAGCCACTGTGGGAGCGAGCTTGCTCGCGATGCTTTTAGCGGCTGGCGAGCAACGCCTGGCCGCGCACCACGGCTGCCTTGACCTGCGCCGGCGCGGTGCCGCCGATGTGGTCGCGGGCATTGACCGAGCCTTCGAGGGTCAGCACGGCAAACACGTCCTGTTCGATCTGGTCGCTGAACCGGCGCAGTTCGTCCAGGCTCATTTCCGCCAGATCCTTGCCACTGTCCACGCCGTACTTCACGGCATGGCCGACGATCTCATGGCAGTCGCGGAACGGCAGGCCACGGCGCACCAGATAATCGGCCAGGTCCGTGGCGGTGGAAAAGCCGCGCAGGGCCGCTTCGCGCATCACTGCATGCTTGGGCTTGATGGCCGGGATCATGTCGGCGAAGGCCCGCAGCGAGTCGCGCAAGGTGTCGGCGGCGTCGAACAGCGGTTCCTTGTCTTCCTGGTTGTCCTTGTTGTAGGCCAGCGGCTGGCCTTTCATCAGGGTCAGCAGGCCCATCAATGCGCCGAACACCCGGCCACTCTTGCCCCGCACCAGTTCCGGCACGTCTGGGTTTTTCTTTTGCGGCATGATCGAGCTGCCGGTGCAGAAGCGGTCCGGCAGGTCAATGAACTGGAATTGCGCACTGGTCCACAGCACCAGCTCTTCGGAGAAGCGCGACAGGTGCATCATCGCGATGCTTGCGGCGGCGCAGAATTCGATGGCGAAATCGCGGTCTGAGACGTTATCCAGCGAGTTGCCACCCACGGCGTCGAAGCCCAGCAACTGCGCAGTGTATTCACGGTCGATCGGGTACGTGGTGCCGGCCAGCGCGGCGCTGCCCAGGGGCATGCGGTTGGTGCGCTTGCGGCAGTCCACCAGGCGCTCGTAGTCGCGGCTGAGCATTTCGAACCAGGCCAGCATGTGATGCCCAAACGTTACAGGTTGGGCGGTTTGCAGGTGCGTGAAGCCCGGCATGATGCTCTCGGCTTCGCGCTCGGCTTGCTCCAGCAGGCCTTTTTGCAGGCGAGTGATTTCGGCCAGGATCAGGTCGATCTCATCGCGCAACCACAGGCGGATGTCGGTGGCGACCTGGTCGTTGCGGCTGCGGCCGGTATGCAGTTTCTTGCCGGTCACGCCGATGCGGTCGGTCAGGCGCGCTTCGATGTTCATGTGCACGTCTTCAAGGTCGACGCGCCAGTCGAACTGGCCGGCCTCGATTTCAGCCTGGATGGTCTTCAGGCCGTCGATGATGCTGTCGCGCTCGGCATCGGTCAGCACGCCGACCTTGGCCAGCATGGTGGCGTGGGCGATCGAGCCCATGATGTCGTGGCGATACAGGCGCTGGTCAAAGTTGACGGAGGCGGTGAAGCGGGCGACGAAGGCGTCGACGGGTTCACTGAAGCGGCCGCCCCAGGACTGATTGGTCTTGTCAGTGCTCATGAATTCGCTCGTGATCGGCTGTGGAAAAAGTAGCGGTTAAAGGCTGCGGCGGATGATAGCAGGGTTGCCGGGACTGGCGCTGGCACTGGTCGGCAGGTTTTTTCGATGCAAGCCTGGGATCCAACCGGGTTTTCCCGCAACGATATTTTTCGATTGAGCAATATCGTCGCGGCAACCGTCTACAGTGGACTGTAGGACTTTTGCTTTTTTTACCCATGGCGCAGCGGATATAGATAAGAAGGGGGTGCTCATATTGGTCAGATCGACAGTTAACAATCCCTACGGCGACGCCGTGCGACAACGGGCCTCGGGCATCGGTCGGCAAGCGCTGGTAAAGATAGGCAACCGCCGCGCGGCACTTTTTGGCCCTCGAACGAGTCTTAGCGTGGATCGCCGTGACGGATGTCACTTCCCCTGTCTACGCTATCCTTGTGCGAGACTCACGCAGGAATCCAGCGCAATATGAATGTCCTGATCGTTGATGACGAACCACTGGCCCGCGAGCGCCTGAGCCGAATGGTTGGCGAGCTCGAGGGTTACAGTGTCCTGGAGCCGAGCGCCACCAATGGCGAAGAGGCATTGGCCCTTATTGACAGCCACAAGCCGGATATCGTGCTGCTCGACATTCGCATGCCTGGCCTGGACGGTCTGCAGGTTGCGGCGAAGTTGTGCGAACGAGAGTCGCCGCCTGCGGTGGTGTTCTGTACCACCCGGGACGATTTCCCACCCGAGGTGTTGCAGGCCGGTGCCGTGGGCTACCTGGTCAAGCCGGTGGCGGCCGAGGCGTTGCTTGAAGCCTTGCGCAAGGCCGAGCGACCCAACCGCGTGCAACTGGCGGCGCTGACCCGTCCGGCCGCCGAAAGCGGTAGCGGCCCGCGCAGCCATATCAGTGCGCGCACCCGCAAAGGCATCGAGCTGATCCCATTGAACCAGGTGGTCTATTTCATCGCCGACCACAAATACGTGACCTTGCGTCATGAGAGTGGCGAGGTGTTGTTGGATGAGCCACTCAAGGCCCTCGAAGACGAGTTCGGCGAACGTTTCGTACGCATCCACCGCAACGCCCTCGTGGCCCGCGAGCGGATCGAGCGTTTGCAACGCACCCCCCTTGGGCATTTCCAACTGTTCCTCAAGGGCCTCAATGGCGATGCGCTGATTGTCAGCCGACGGCACGTGGCCGGCGTGCGCAAAATGATGCAGCAGCTTTAATGCAGCGGTCCAGGGCGTTCCATGCGTTTCATTTCGAGGATTTGGCGGCCAGGGAGGCCTTGGGGTCGTGATTCAAATCAAAGCGGTTTTGGCTGAGCTGTTATTATCTGCCGTATCTTTTAAGTACGGATTGATCCATGTCCCCTCGCGAGATCCGCATCGCCACCCGTAAAAGTGCCTTGGCCCTCTGGCAGGCCGAATACGTCAAAGCCCGCCTGGAAGCGGCCCATCCCGGCCTGATCGTGACCCTGGTGCCCATGGTCAGTCGCGGTGACAAGCTGCTGGATTCGCCGCTGTCGAAGATCGGCGGCAAGGGCCTGTTCGTCAAGGAACTGGAAACCGCGTTGCTGGACAACGAAGCCGACATCGCCGTGCATTCGATGAAAGACGTGCCCATGGACTTCCCCGAAGGCCTGGGCCTGTTTTGCATCTGCGAGCGGGAAGACCCACGCGACGCGTTCGTCTCCAACACGTTCTCCAGTCTTGAAGCTCTGCCTGCCGGGAGCGTGGTCGGCACTTCCAGCCTGCGTCGCCAGGCACAGTTGCTGACTCGCCGTCCGGACCTGCAAATCCGTTTCCTGCGCGGTAACGTCAATACGCGCCTGGCCAAGCTCGATGCCGGTGAGTACGACGCGATCATCCTCGCCGCCGCCGGCCTGATCCGCCTGGGCTTTGAAGATCGCATCACCTCGGCCATCAGCGTCGACGACAGCCTGCCGGCCGGTGGGCAAGGGGCGGTGGGCATCGAGTGTCGCAGCGCCGACAGCGACATCCACGCCTTGCTGGCGCCGCTGCACCATGAAGACACCGCCACGCGGGTATTCGCCGAACGCGCTCTCAACAAACACCTCAATGGCGGTTGCCAAGTGCCGATCGCCTGTTACGCCGTGCTGGAAGGCGAACAGGTCTGGTTGCGCGGGCTGGTGGGGGATCCCAACGGTGGCCGGCTGCTCAGCGCCGAAGCCCGGGCGCCGCGCCACGATGCCGAGGCGTTGGGCGTGCGGGTGGCCGAAGACCTGCTGAGCCAGGGCGCCGCCGACATTCTCAAGGCGGTCTACGGCGAGGCCGGCCACACGTGACGGGTTGGCGGCTGCTGCTCACCCGGCCGACGGACGAGTCGTCGGCGCTGGCGGCTGTCCTGGCCGAAGCGGGGGTCTACAGCAGCAGCCTGCCCTTGCTGGATATCGAGCCGGTCCCGCTGTCCGATGCCGGGCGGGCGATATTCCAGGCGCTGGACCAATACTCTGCCGTGATCGTCGTCAGCAAACCGGCCGCACGCCTGTGCGTCGAGCTGCTGCACCAATACTGGCCCCAGCCTCCAGACCAACCATGGTTCAGCGTGGGTGCGGCCACCGGACAGATTCTCGTCGATGCCGGCCTCACGGTGTTTTATCCCGATAACGGCGATGACAGCGAAGCCTTGCTGGAACACTTGGTCTTGCGCCAGGCTGTTGCGCGGCCCGACCCCAAGGTGTTGATCGTGCGGGGCGAGGGCGGGCGTGGCTTGCTGGCAGAGCGTTTGCGCGAGCAAGGTGCTAGTGTCGATTATCTGGAATTGTACCGCCGCCACTTGCCCGATTACGGCGAAGGGGCGTTGCTGGCGAAAGTCGAAGCGGAACGCTTGAACGCACTGGTGGTCAGCAGTGGGCAGGGCTTCGAGCATCTGCAGCGGCTGGCCGGCGATGCGTGGCCGGCCCTGGCGCGGTTACCGTTGTTTGTTCCAAGCCCAAGGGTTGCCGAGATGGCGCGTGCCGCCGGGGCCCGAACAGTTGTGGATTGTCGTGGCGCCAATGCCGCGGCTTTGCTGGCGGCGTTACGGGAACACTCCGTGCCGTTTTCTAATGCAAAGGATGGATACGTGAGCGAAACAGCCTTGCCAAAAGAAGATCTAGACCAGCCAGCGATCGATGCGCCGGTTGAAACTCCGCCCCCGATGGCGCCGCGTCGCGGCAACGGGTTGGCCATTGTTGCATTGCTGCTCGGCGCCGCCGGCGTGGCCGTGGGCGGTTGGGGCGTGTGGCAGGTGCGTCACCTGCAAACCAATAACCAGCAGCAGTCCGCCCAGGTCCAGGCACTGAATGACCAGGCCCAGAGCCTCAAGCTTAACGAGCAACGCCTGAGCGAACGCCTGGCGCAATTGCCCCCGGCCGAAGAGCTGGAGGATCGGCGGCGCCTGGTGGCTCAGTTGCAAAGTGATCAGCAGCACCTGAACCAGCGCCTGGAAACCGTGCTCGGTGCCAGCCGCAAGGATTGGCGTCTGGCGGAGGCCGAGCACTTGTTGCGCCTGGCTAGCCTGCGTCTTTCCGCCCTGCAAGACATCAACAGTGCCCAGGCGCTGGTCCAGGGGGCTGACGAAATCCTGCGCGAGCAGAACGACCCCGGTTCGTTCGCCGCCCGCGAGCAACTGGCCAAGACCCTCGCCGCGTTGCGCAGCACCGAGCAACCGGATCGCACCGGGCTGTTCCTGCAACTGGGCGCCTTGCGTGATCAGGTCCTGGAGCTGACCGAGCTGGCGCCCGAGTACAAGGACCGCGGTGAATCCCTGCTGGGCCTGACCGCCGACGGCGATGGCGCAAGTCGTTGGGCGCAGTGGTGGGACCAGATCTCGCGCTATATCCGTATCGACTTCAACGCCGATGAGAATGTCCGTCCGCTGCTGGCCGGGCAAAGCCTGGTGCAAGTGCGCCTGGCCTTGAGCCTGGCGCTGGAGCAGGCGCAATGGGCCGCCCTCAATGGTCAGGCGCCGGTCTACACCCAGGCGCTGACCGAGGCTCGGGACGTGTTGAAGAACAACTTCAACCAGGACAACCCGCAAAGCAAGATCATGCTCGAGCGCGTGGTCGAGCTGTCCAAGCAGCCGGTGACGGTGGTCACCCCGGACCTGACGGGTACGCTGAGCAGCGTCCAGGCTTACCTTGAGCGCCGCAACCTCAATGCCCAGGAATCGGTCAAGCCGCTGCCCGCGCCTGGCGCGCAGGAGGCCACGCCATGAAGCGTCTCTACGTGATTCTGTTCGTGGTCATCGCTGCTGCTGCCTTGCTGGGCGTGGCGATTGCCGAGCATTCGGGTTACGTGCTGGTGGCGTACAAGAACTTCCGTTATGAAGCCGGCCTGTGGGTCACCCTGGCGCTGGTGGCGGTGCTCTGGCTGCTATGGCGAGGCCTGAGGGCGCTGATTGGGCTGGTGACTACGTCGAGTGGTGTGGTCAACCCGTGGTCGCGGCGCAACCGCAGCCGGCGGGTGCAAGTGGCGATCGAGCACGGCCAGTTGGACCTGGCCGAAGGTCGCTGGGCCAGTGCCCAAAGACACCTGCATCGTGCCGCCGAAGCCGAGCGCCAGCCGCTGCTGTATTACCTCGGTGCCGCCCGTGCGGCCAACGAACAAGGTCTCTACGAACAGAGCGACAGTTTGCTCGAACGCGCCCTGGAGCGTCAGCCCCAGGCGGAGTTGGCCATTGCCCTGACGCACGCACAACTGCAGACGGACCGAGGCGACACGGACGGCGCATTGACCACGCTGCAGGCCATGCATGAGCGTCATCCCCATAACGTCCAGGTCCTGCGCCAACTGCAACGACTGCATCAGCAGCGCGGCGACTGGTCGGCATTGATCCGACTGTTGCCGGAGCTGCGCAAGGACAAGGTCCTGCCACCGGCTGAACTGGCGGAACTGGAGCGTCGTGCCTGGGGCGAAAATCTCACCCTGGCAGCCCACCGTGAGGAGGATGGCAGCGTCGGTTTGCAGTCGCTCAATCGCGCCTGGCAACAACTGACCTCCGCGCAGCGCCAGGAGTCGGCGCTGGTGCTGGCCTATGCCGAGCAGTTGCGCCAGTTGGGGGCCCAGGTCGAGGCCGAAGAAGTACTGCGAAGTGCGCTCAAGCGTCACTATGACAGCCATCTGGCGCGCTTGTATGGGTTGGTCCGGGGCAATGATCCGGTCCGCCAGTTGCAAACGGCCGAAGGCTGGCTCAAGGATCATCCGGCCGATCCAAGCCTGTTGCTGACCTTGGGGCGCCTATGCCTGCAGAGCAGTTTGTGGGGCAAGGCGCGGGACTATCTGGAAAGCAGCCTGCGCGTCCAACGCAATCCCGAAGCCTGTGCTGAACTGGCGCGATTGCTGGCGCAACTGGGGGATGCCGAGCGCAGCAACCAGTTGTTTCAGGAGGGGTTGGGGCTGCTGGACGAGCGCCTGCTGGCCGCGCCGTTGCCGGTTCCGGCCCAGGTGTTGTCCACTTGAGATGAGTCATTGTGGCGCGCCTGTACGGGTGGGAGCAAAGCCTGCTCGCGAAACAGGCGCCTCGGTTTCTGAAGGACCGCGTCGTCTTCATCGCGGGCAAGCCTTGCTCCCACTGGTGATACCCGTTTGTTTTTGGGGCTTTGGTCATGCCATCAGTAAAGTCCTACAGTCCATCGCGCTGAATCCTCTTTGGCCTGTCGGGAATTCCCTACATCCCTGGTGAAGTGTCTGCGCGGGCCTGCCTTGAAAGGCCCGAGGGCTTTCCTCTACCGTAACTGCTTGTCTCTTCTGTTACGGAACCGCCATGTCTTTGGCCAGCTCACGCTTCTTGTTTTTCATGGCTTCCATCGCCGCAGCCCTGGCTTTGGGCATCGCCACTTATCTGGAATATTCGGTCGGCCTGACGCCTTGCAGCCTGTGTGTCTTGCAGCGGTTGTGCCTGATGCTGCTCCTGGTGAACAGCCTTGTGGCATGCGTACACGGTCCAGGCCAAAGAGGCAGTCTCTTCTATGGCGCGGCAGGGTTGGTTTTTGCGACGGGGGGAATGACCCTGGCATGGCGTCAGGTCTTGATGCAAAGCCATTCGTTCGAGCCGTTTCCTGATTGTATTGCCCAGCCCAAGCTGATGGATTCGTGGTGGTGCGCGTTGCATCGCGTCCTCGACGGCGCGGTCGATTGCGCGAACATCACCTGGACGCTGTTCGACCTGAGTATCCCCGAATGGAGCCTGTTGTTTTTTCTCGCGGTGTCCAGCGCGATGGCCTATCTACTGCTGCGCCTTGCCTGGAGTGCTCTGGTACGACCGCTCAGCGGCGATACGTCGCAGATGCTCAGGGCCGTGGATTAAACACTTGTATGAACTTTATCTCCTGCGTACCTTGAAGCCATTGTCGTGCGGGCATAATCTGGCCCGCACGTGTTATTGGAATTGTGCCGCTCGATCATGTTGTGTCTGGCTTGTCCCTGATCATCAGGCGTGCACAGGCTGCGAGTGGCATGACTCACAAGGGAAGAAATCACCATGCTCGAAAGTTGTCAGAATGCTCAGGAACGCTGGGGTGGGGTGCATCTGCTGATCGATCGTTGGTTGCAGGAGCGTCACGAACTGGTTCGGGCCTACGATGCCCTCGGCGATAAGCCTGAAGCGCTGAGCGAAAGCCGCAAACCCTTGCAGGAATTCTGCGGTGTGCTGGTCGACTATGTGTCTGCCGGTCATTTCGAGATCTACGAACAACTGACGGGCGAGGCCAAGGCCTTCAACGACAAGCGCGGCCTGGAACTGGCCGAGCAGATCTACCCGCGCATCGATGTCATCACCGAAAAGCTGCTGGCGTTCAACGACCTCTGCGATGAAGGCAAGTGCGTAGCGGAAAAATTCAAGGAGCTGGGCGGCTTGCTGCATGAACGTTTCGAACTGGAAGACTGCCTGATCGAAGTGCTGCACAACGCTCACAAGGAAGAAGCTGCGGTCCAGGCCTGAGGGTTTCGCGGTCTTGATAAAACGGTGCGCATTGCGCACCGTTTTTTATTGGGCCCGCGTCAGGTCGTCGCGCCCAGCAATTCGATTTCAAACACCAGTGGCGTGTACGGCGGGATCACATCTCCCGCCCCATCGGCGCCATAGGCCAGGGTCGACGGAATCACCAGCCGCCATTTTGCGCCTACCGGCATTTGCGGCAATGCACTGCGCCAACCGTCAATCACGCTGTCGAGGTTGAACCACTGTGCCTGGTGGTTGGAATCGAATACGGTGCCGTCCGGCAATCGACCGGTATACAGCACCTGGACTTTGCCGTGAGGGCCGGCTTTCGCGCCGTGGCCTGGCTTGATCTCGGTCAGCAGGATGCCGTCTGCGAGTTGCTGGACGCCGGGACGGTTCTTTTCTTCGTTGAGAAATTTCTGCTCCGTTTTCAACGCGGCTTCGATCTGCGGCGTCGTCGATTGCGAATTCAGTTGTGCCTGGTGCTCGGCGAGGATCTGTTCGATGCGTTCATCCTTGAGGGCCAGCGGCTTGCCCAGGTAGGCCTGTTGCAAGCCTTCGACCAAGGCTTTGATCTGCAGGTCCGGCACGTCCTGACGCAGGCGTTCGCCAAGGCTTGCGCCCAGGCTGTAAGCCAAATCGTGGGCATCGTTTGCGTTGGTTTTTTCAACGGCCTGGACCGTGGAGCAAGCCATGCACAGGAATAAAAACAGGTGACGCGACATGTGTGCTCTCCGGCCTCGAATCGAGGAATTATGCCAGTGCCGATATCTATAGAGGTGGATTGCCAAGGCACTGGCGCAGAAGATTTTTCGTCTCTTGCAACGCAACGTCTTGTGTACTGTCAACATGCCCTAGCGGCGGTTGAAGCAGAGGTCTAGTATGAGCCGCACTCACGTCAGTCAGGAGGTAAACCATGTCGGCCACCAAGAAGCCTGTAAACACTCCGTTGCACTTGCTCCAACAACTCTCGGGCAGCCTGCTCGAACATCTGGAAAATGCCTGCTCCCAAGCCCTGGCTGATGCTGAAAAACTGCTCGCCAAACTTGAAAAACAACGCGGCAAAGCGCAGGAAAAACTGCACAAGTCGCGCACCAAATTGCAAGACGCAGCCACCGCTGGCAAGGCCAAGGCACAAGCCAAGGCCAAAGATGTCGTGAAAGAACTCGAAGACCTGCTCGATGCCTTGAAGGATCGTCAGTCCGAGACCCGCACCTACATTCTGCAACTCAAGCGTGATGCCCAGGAAAGCCTGAAACTGGCCCAGGGTGTCGGTCGCGTGCAGGAGGCCGCAGGCAAGGCGCTGACGCTTCGTGCTGCCAAGCCTGTCGCTGTATCGGCCAAGAAGCCGGCGGCTAAACCCGTCGCGGCAAAAGCTCCGGCCAAAGTCGCTGCCAAGCCTGCGGCCAAAGCACCGGCCAAAGCTGCCAGCAAGCCTGCTGCCAAGCCGGTCGCTGCCAGCGCTGCAAAACCTGCGGCAAAAAAACCAGTCGTCAAAGCTGCGGCCAAGCCTGCCGCAAAAACGGCGGCCGCTAAACCTGCTGCCGCCAAGCCTGCTGTAAAAGCTGCTGCTAAACCAGCCGCCAAACCTGTGGCAAAAGTTGCAGCCAAACCTGCCGCGACGAAAACCGCTGCCGCTAAACCTGCTGCCAAAGCGGCGGTAAAAGCCACTGCAAAACCTGCTGCCGCCAAGCCGGCTGCCAAACCAGCAGCAACCAAAACGGCTGCGGCCAAGCCTGCTGCGAAAACGGCTGCGGCCAAGCCTGCTGCGAAAACGGCTGCCAAGCCAGTCGCTGCCAAAGCACCCGCCAAAGTAGCGGCTAAACCCGCCGCTAAACCCGCCGCCAAACCGGCTGCGGCCAAGCCTGCTGCTGCGAAGCCAACGGCTGCCAAACCAGCCGCCGCGAAGCCAGCTGCCGCCAAACCAGCCGCCAAGCCCGCAGCGAAACCGGCCGTGAAAAAGCCAGTCGCTGCGAAACCTGCGACTGCGCCAGCTGCCAAGCCAGCGGCTCCGGCTCCGACCGCGGCACCGGCTCCAACCGCCAGCACTCCGGCTGCGGCGACCAGCCCATCCGCCGCCGTTGCGCCGAGCACCAGCAGCACCCCAACCAGCGCTTCCTAAGTGCCGGACACCGCGACGCGCAGCTGATGCAGCGCGTCGCGGCTCGCTGGCCCGGCATTCGCCGCCAGCCCTTGCAGCCATTGCGCTGAATCGTTCTGTTGTATCCCAGGCCAATCCTTGGCCAGTGCTTCCAATCGTTCCAGCAATTGCCGTTCGGCTGCCAACTCCAGTTGTTTGACTTGCTCGCGCAGGTCATTGAGTGCCGTGTCCTGGAGGGCACTGGTTTTCCATTGGCTGCGAAGCGTACGCAGTGGCCGCACCACCTCGGCATCCCACGGCTCGGCCAATAGTCGAAGCTGCTGCAGCCTGTGTTCATTGCAGGCCACGCCGCGCTGCGCCAGCCACAGGCCACAAAGCAGCAGGCAGACGTTGGCGCCCGCGTCTTGCGACGCCAGGCAGGCGGGCTCTACGCCAGGCTTGGCATAGAGGTCGAGGGAAAAGCTCCACAGGTCTGGGGACATCGTGCTACTCGCGCCAGTTGCGAGCGAAGCTGGTAGACTCCGCCGCCATTATGATCCGACTTCAGAACCTGACTTTACAGCGTGGCCCGCAACGTCTGCTAGAAGACGCCGAGCTGACCCTGCACGCCGGCCACAAAGCCGGCCTCATCGGTGCCAACGGCGCCGGCAAATCGAGCCTGTTCGCCTTGCTGCGAGGCGAGCTACACCCGGACTCGGGTGATTGCCTGTTGCCGTCCGATTGGCGCATCGCCCACATGCGCCAGGAGGTCGACACCCTCGAGCGCCTGGCGGTGGACTACGTGCTCGATGGCGACCTGCGCCTGCGCCAGGTGCAACGTGACCTGGCTGCGGCCGAAGCGGCCCACGACGGTGCCGCACAGGCCCGCCTGCACGCGGAACTCGACAGTGCCGACGGCTACACCGCCGATGCCCGTGCGCGCAAATTGCTCGCCGGCCTGGGCTTTACCAATGAGCAGATGGATCGCCAGGTCGGGGACTTCTCCGGTGGCTGGCGGATGCGCCTGAACTTGGCCCAGGCCTTGATGTGTCCTTCGGATCTGCTGTTGCTCGATGAGCCGACCAACCACTTGGACCTCGACGCTATCATCTGGCTCGAAGACTGGCTCAAGAGTTACCCGGGCACGCTGCTGCTGATTTCCCACGACCGTGATTTCCTCGACGCGGTGGTGGATCACGTGGCCCATGTCGATCAGCGCAAGCTCACCTTGTACCGCGGCGGCTACAGCGCCTTCGAGCGCGCGCGTGCCGAACGCCTGGCCCAGCAACAGCAGGCCTACGAGAAGCAACAGGCGCAACGTGCGCACATGGAAAGCTACATCGCCCGCTTCAAGGCCCAGGCCACCAAGGCGCGCCAGGCCCAGAGCCGGATCAAGGCGCTGGAGCGGATGGAAGAGTTGTCGGCGGCCCACGTCGATTCGCCGTTCGATTTTGTCTTCCGCGAATCGACCAAGATTTCCAGCCCGTTGATCGACCTGTCCGACGCGCGCCTGGGCTACGGCGACAAGACCGTGCTGGAGAAGGTCAAGCTGCAACTGACCCCGGGTGCGCGGATCGGTCTGCTGGGCCCCAACGGTGCCGGTAAGTCGACCCTGATCAAGAACCTTTCCGGTGAACTCGAGCCACTGGCCGGGCGTCTCACCCGGGGCGAGAACACGGTGGTCGGCTACTTCGCCCAGCATCAGCTCGATTCCCTGGATTCCAAGGCCAGCCCGCTGTTGCACCTGCAACGCCTGGCGCCGACCGAGCGCGAGCAGGTTCTGCGGGATTTCCTCGGCGGTTTCGATTTCCGCGGGGCGCGCATCGACGAGCCGGTGCTGAATTTCTCCGGTGGCGAAAAGGCGCGCCTGGCGCTGGCGTTGATCGCTTGGGGCCGGCCAAACCTGTTGCTGCTCGACGAACCGACCAACCACCTGGACCTGGAGATGCGCCTGGCTTTGACCATGGCCTTGCAGGAATTCAGTGGCGCGGTGCTGGTGGTGTCCCACGATCGGCATTTGCTCAAGAGCACCACGGATAACTTCTTCCTGGTGGCCGATGGCAAGGTCGAGGAATTCGACGGCGACCTGGAAGACTACGCCCGTTGGCTGGTGGAATACCGTCAGCGCAACGCGCCGGTCAGCAGCACGCCGGTCAACCCGGACAAGACCGACAAGAAAGCCCAACGGCAGGCCGCCGCCGCATTGCGCCAGCAACTGGCGCCGCACAAGCGTGAGGCCGACAAGCTCGAAGCCGAGCTGGGCAAGCTGCATGAAAAACTGCAGAAGATCGAAACCAGCCTTGGCGACAGTGGTCTCTACGAGGCGGCGCGCAAAGATGAGTTGCGCGACTTGCTGGCCGAGCAGGCCAAGCTGAAGGTTCGGGAAGCGGAGCTCGAGGAGGCGTGGATGCAAGCGCTGGAACTGCTGGAAAACCTGCAAGCGGAGCTGGAGGCGTTGTCCTGATGGAAGCGTTGGCGTTGCCTGTACCCGTCATGTGGATCGAGCCGATCTGGCTGGGTGTGCAAATCCTGCTGATCCTGCTGGCCGGTTATGTCGCGCAGCGTGTCGTGGCGCGGGCCCTTACCGGCCTGGGTGAGCGTTACCCGTTCCCACCCCAACTGGTCATTATCCTGCGGGGTGTGCTGCGCTGGCTGATCATGGGCACTGCGGTGCTGGTGGTGCTCGAGCGCTTGGGCGTCTCGGCCACGGTGCTATGGACCGCATTGTCGGGCTTCGTCGCGGTGGCAGCGGTGGCGTTCTTTGCCATCTGGAGCGTGCTGTCGAACCTGTTCTGCGCCGTTTTGATCTACACCGTCGGACCGTTTCGCCTGGGCGATGTGGTCGAGTTGGTGGACACCACCGACAAGCCCGGCATCAAGGGACGCGTGGTGGCGATCAATCTGCTGTACACCACACTGATCGAGCCCGAGGAACTCGGCACCGGCAGCGCCATGGTGCAAGTACCCAACAGCCTGTTCTTCCAGCGTTCGGTGCGGCGCTGGCGCGGCAGCGAGGCGTTTCCGGTGGGTGGTTTCGTCGAGTAAGGGACTGCTGCGCAGCCCAGCGGGGGCAAGCTCCCTTGCCACGGTGTTCAAGCCGGCTTAAGTGCTTGCGCAAAAAACGGTGGTCAACGGCCTGGCGGCGCATTAGCTTAGTCGTTTCGATGAATCCGAGCTGAGGTGTGCAATGTTGCTGGAAACATGGCTGGCGTTTTTTGCCGCATGTTGGGTGATCAGTCTTTCCCCTGGTGCCGGTGCCATTGCATCGATGTCCAGTGGCTTGCGCTACGGCTTCTGGCGCGGTTACTGGAACGCCTTGGGCCTGCAATTGGGCCTGGCGTTGCAAATCGTGATCGTCGCCGCCGGTGTTGGCGCGATCCTCACTGCGTCGGCCACTGCGTTCTATGCAATCAAATGGTTCGGCGTGGCCTACCTGGTCTACCTGGGGGTCAAACAGTGGCGAGCCATTCCCGGTGAAATGACCGACGATACGGGCCCGCGGCCCATCGGCAAGCCCTTGGCGCTGGTTTTTCGCGGCTTCCTGGTCAACATCAGCAACCCCAAGGCGCTGGTGTTCATGCTGGCGGTGTTGCCGCAGTTCATCAATCCCCATGCCCCGTTGATCCAGCAATACCTGATCCTGGGTGTAACGATGGTCGTGGTCGATCTCATCGTCATGGCCGGGTACACCGGGCTGGCGTCCAAAGTCCTGCGGTTGTTGCGCACCCCGAAACAGCAACGGCGAATGAACCGTGCCTTCGCGGGTATGTTCATTGGCGCGGCGGGTTTGCTGGCGACGATTCGCAAGGCTGCGGCGTAAAACAAAACCCGTGGCGAGGTTACTTTGTGGGAGCAAGCCTTGCTCCCACATAGCCTTGCTCCCACAAGACCTCTGCGCCACAGAGCATTCGCTCAGTGATTCAGCGCAAAATCACCGGCGCCGTATCCCGTGGCAGGTTGTTGCGCTGCACCGGCTCGCTGGGTTGTTGGTAGCTCGGGCCGCCGAGCTGTTCGCTCAGTTGCCGCGCCACGTCTTCCCCCAGGGCCTTGGACACATCGCGCACCACCCGCGGGCGGTTGAGGCTGATGTGCACGTCCCGGTGGTTCAACAGCTTGGTGTCCTGGCCTTCGCCCATGGCCGTAAAGGCCGAGGTGATTTCGTAGGTCTTGGTGTTGATCAGGCTGAAGTCTGCCACCAGGGTCAGCGCCAGCACCGCCGAGTAGCTGTCGGTATTGGCCAGCTCGTTGATGTCGCGGGTGAAGTCGATGTCCGACACCGTGCCGAACAGCACGTAGTCGGCGCCCTTGAAGTTCCCGGCCTTGATGCGTTTGATCACGTCATAGACGTCACCCGTGGACGCCGCGGTGTGGGGCGTGCCCTGGGTCAGCTGGAACATCCCGCTGCGCAGGATCTCGCCCTTGATGTCGCCGGTGAACTTGCGCAGTTCGCCCTGCTCGATGTAGCTGCTGGTGGCTTCCATCTCGTCGTAGCTTGAGGAAGCACTGGCGCTGTAAGGGTTCGCCTGGAAGTTGCTCTGCGCTGAAACGGTGTGGATGTATTCCTCCACCCGTTCCTGGTACGCAAGGTCGGTCACTGCGACTTTCGGGGCCGCCTGCGCGCCAAATGCGCAGGCCAGGGCCATGATGCCTATCCATGTGCGCATGGCTTAACGCTCCGTGGTCTTGCGGATTTCTTTTTCGTCCATCCACTCGGCCAGACCGCTTTCGACGTCGATCAATTGCAGGCTGAATTTGTAGAAGACGTCCTTGTAGTCGCTGCTGCGCTTGACGATCGAGCTGATGGAGCCTTCGAGACGGTACTTGGCAGCGATCATGTTGCCGGTCTTTGCCACGGTGCTTTTCTTGTACAGGCCGCTCTGGTTCTGCAGCTTGAGCTGGTCGACCTGGCTGTCCATGGCGGTGTTGTCGCTGGCAAAACGGGCAGCCCCGGTCTTCATCAGCTGGGTCTTGATGCTGGTGGTGATTTCACGGGTGTCGATGTATTCGCTGGTCTTGTTCTTCACGTCATAGACCTGGACAACCGGGCGACCCTGCAGGATGCCGGACTGGGCCAGGGAGCGGGTCATGGACTCGGCGATCATTTGCAGGTCGGTGGAACCGAACTCGTTGGTCACGGTTTCCACGGCCTTGGTGTCGCCGTAGCTGATGTTCTTGTTGCCCAGGACCGGCGAGTTGTTGGCACAGCCGCTGACCAGCAAGGCGGCGAGGGCGAGGGAGGAGATGCGTACGAACATGTGGGTGCTCTCAATAACTGTATAAAAGGTTTTGTTGCGAGGGGATTTATCCCCGCTGGCTGCGCACTGTAGGAGCTGCCGAAGGCTGCGATCTTTTGATCTTTCGCTTGCAACTCAAGTGTCTGGGGAAAGATCGCAACCTCGTTGCACTCGTCAGCTCCTACACAGTGCCTACATCAGCTCCTATGGCTCAGGCTCAAGGGGTATTGATTTCCAAGCGGAAATCCACCGCCTTGGGTGTCGGTGCGATGGCCGGCAGGAAACTGGTCTGTTCACCGTACAGCGTCAGGCTTTTCCAGGTTTCTTCCTCGGCGATCGGAAAGCCTTCCGGCCCCAGCCAGGCAAAGCGGTAATACATCGTCTTGTTGTTGTAGCTGGTGTTGCTCAGCTGCACGTTGACGGTCATGTAGCCGTTTTCCCGGGCCACGCGCATGGCGCCGACCACGATGTTTTTGGTCTTGCCCATCGCCACGATCTTGCTGGCGGCGCTGCCCGGCTCCGGTGGAGGTGGGGTGGCGCACCCGGCCAGCAAGGCCAGGGCACCGACGGCGATCAGTTTTAAACGCATGTGAACAAGACTCCGTTCTTAAGGTTGCTTGAGGGCAAGGGCGGTCGGGTTGGCGCTTGGCATCACTTGGGCAGCCAGGCCACCGGCGAACACCTGGTTACCCACCGCCCGCAGGCTGATGACCTGATAGCGCTGGTCGACGGTGACCTTGACCACCGAGCCGCCCACCGAGCTTGGCAAGGTGACCTGGTGCTCGCCTTTCTTCAGGCGCAGGCGCACCACCTGGGTGTAGTCGGGCAGGGTGCGCCAGGTTCGGGTATCGGCACCTTCGAGTACGGCCGAGGTGAGGCCGACGGCCAGGCCGGCCAAGGGATTGGTGTCGTTGATCTGCTTTTGCGCCACGCCACGGGTGACGGCGCGCACGGTGGTGCGCAGGATGATGCCCGGCATGTCGTCGCGCAGGGCGCGGCGGGACATGGCGGTGGTGCTGTTGAGCTGGGTCAGGTCCAACTGACGACCGTCGACACCGATCTGGCTGAAGGTGGCCGTGGAGGTATCAGGCTTGATCAGCGGGAACGACAACGGCGTGATGACCACGTTGCCGCTGATCGGCAAGGGCAGGGGAATGCGGATCGAGTCCCGGGACGGTGCCAGGCCACTCTGCACCACGATCAGGATGTCGCTGTCATCGTTCTTGGTGGCAGGCTTGTCGAGGTTGAGCAGGGCCTGCTCCAGCAGCGGCGTGTTGGGGCGCAGTTCGGCGGCCTTGCGGTAACCCGGTGCGGCCAGGTCCTTTTCACCCAGGGCTTCATAGACGAAGCCGGCCAGGTAATGGCTGAACGCGCTCTGGTAACTGTTTTTCAGGCTGACCACTTCCGGGGCGTCGAGGCTGGCCACCGGGTAACCCTTGAGGTCCTTGTATTCGGTCTTGACGCCTTGTTTCTCGGCGTCTTCCTCGCGCTTGAGGTATTCCTTGTCCCGCAGGTCGGCGATCACCGCTTCGCGTTCGTGGGTCTTCTTGATCTGGGTCCGCGCCCCGTCGAAGTCATTCACGGCCAGCAGGTTCAGCGCCATCTGCGTGGTCAGCATGACCTTTTCGTAATCGTAGCCTTCGTAGCGGCGCACTTTATCGTTGACCAGGAAGCTGCCGAACTGGGCCAGGTACTTGGCCGTGTCGAGTTTGACCGCGTCCTCCCATTGGCCAACCTGTTGATCGGCGCTGGTCCAGGCCGTCTGGCTGCCAGACAGGTCGCCCTTGGCGCGCAGCAACTCGCCTTTTTCGAAGTAATACAGCAGGTCCTTGTCCTGGCTGGTGTTGTTCTTTTCCAGCAGCGTCAATGCGCCGTCGACGTTGCCGGAAGCCAACTGCTGGTTGGTCTGGGCCAATTCGCTGTCGTAGTTGCGAAAGGCTGAACAGCCGGACAACAAGGTGATCGCACCGAGGGCGACCGAAAAAACGGCACGGGATGCCATGAACATTTCTTCCCTGAGTAACAGCCGGGGTTTGCGGGTCGGGCTGGAGCGATCCCACGGACAAACGTCGGGACGCTGTCGGTTCCTCATAAGAAGAGGAGCTTTTATGCCATCGAACAATAAGAAGGCGGCGCGATTATAAACATGGCGCTTGGCTATGTAATGGCTTTTCAATCTCGAAATGCTGTTTTTGTGACATCACCTCCAAAGCAGGAATCCGATGAAAATGTGCCGTCAAAGCACATCGGCTCTTGAGCCAAAGTCATTGGAAGTGAACAATGTGTTACTTCTTATTACCAATCGAGAGTCATTCATGACTGCGCCGTTCCGTTTCCTGGCCTGGCTTGTACTGCCATTGCTTGCGCTGTGCAGCACCTCGCTGCTGGCCGACACCGTCGAGGGCGCCCCCCAGGCGCTGCATTTGCTGGATTACATCGGTGCGGACTACCCGGCGACGGTCGAGGCAGGCAAAGTCATCGAGGACGGGGAATACCGCGAGCAGCTGGAATTCACCCAGGTGCTGGCAGGGTTGATCGCCGGGCTGCCGGCCAAACCGGAAAAGGCTGAACTGACCCAGGGTATCGACACCTTGCGCAGCGCGATCACCCAGCGCCAGGACGGCGGCGACGTCGCGCGCCTGGCGCGGCAACTAGGGGCCAAGCTGGCGGTGGCATATGAAGTCAGCCAGGCGCCGGTGATTACCCCCGATCCCTCCCGCGGCGCGCCGCTGTATGCCCAGAATTGCTCGGTGTGCCATGGGGCCAACGGTGCCGGCGACGGTCCTGCCGGTGTCGGCATGGAACCGCCGCCCGCCAACATGCGGGACGCCCAGCGCCTGGATCGCCTGAGTCTCTATGCGATCTACAACACCGTCGGCATGGGTATCGAAGGCACCGACATGCCGGCCTTCGCCGATCAGCTCGACGATCGTCAGCGCTGGGACCTGGCGACCTACATCGCCAGCTTCAGCGCCGACCCGGCCGCTGCCAAAGGTGAACAGGTCTTCAACCTCGCTGACCTGGCGCGCCAGACCCCGGCCGAAGTCCTCGCCGCGCAAGGCCCGGCAGCGGCGGCGACGTTCCGTGCCCAGCGCGCCCAGCCGCCGCAGGTGCAACGTGGCCCGGCGCAGTTGCTCGACTACACGGCGGCCACCCTGGATAAAAGCATCGCGGCGTACCGTGCCGGTGACCACGACCAGGCCTACGATTTGTCGGTAGCCGCTTACCTGGAAGGTTTCGAGCTGGTGGAAAGCTCGCTGGATAACGTCGACGCCAATGTGCGCAAGGACACCGAAAAGTCCCTGATGGCCTACCGTCAGTCTTTGCAGGACGGTTTGCCAATCGAGCAGGCGGTACAGCGCCTGGACGCGGCCAAGGCCAAGTTGAAGGAGTCAGCCGGCTTGCTGGGCGGCGATGGCTTGAGCTGGTCGTTGAGCTACATCTCCGGGTTGCTGATTCTGCTGCGCGAAGGGCTGGAAGCGATCCTGGTGCTGGCGGCGATCCTGGCGTTCCTGCGCAACACCGGCCAGCAGTCGGCCGTGCGCAGCGTCAACGCCGGTTGGGGCCTGGCGCTGTTGGCCGGCCTGGCGACCTGGGGGCTGGCGGCGTATGTGATCGACGTCAGCGGTGCCCAGCGTGAGCTGCTTGAAGGCGCGACGGCGTTGTTCGCCAGTGTGATGGTGCTGTGGCTGGGTGTGTGGATGCACGACCGTCGCCACGCAGCGGCCTGGCAGGACTACATCAAGAGCAGCCTGGTGGGCGGCGGTGGGCGTTTTGGTTTTGCGATCCTGGCGTTCTTCTCGGTCTACCGCGAACTGTTCGAAGTGATCCTGTTCTACGAAACCCTGTGGCTGCAAGCGGGCCCTGCCGGGCACAACGCGGTGCTGGCCGGTGGCGCGACGGCGCTGGTGTTGTTGGTGGGGCTGGCCTGGGTGATCCTGCGCGGCTCGGCGAAACTGCCGCTGGCGCTGTTCTTCAGTATCAATGCCGCGTTGCTGTGCGCGCTGTCGGTGGTATTCGCCGGTCACGGCGTGAAGGCGTTGCAGGAAGCCGGGATCTTCGGCACCCATCCGGTGGCGTTCTTCGACTTCGACTGGCTGGGCATTCATGCCGACGCCTATTCGCTGGCCGCTCAAGTGGTGGCGATCCTGGCGATCGTGGTGCTGTATGGGCGCAGTTGGGTGGTGGAGAAGCGTCGGCTCCAGGTTTCCTGAAAACCATTCGCTGCGCTCATAATCGCGGGCAAGCCTTGCTCCCACAGTCGGCACTCGCTTGTGGGAGCAAGGCTTGCCCGCGATGCATTTTAATTTAGAGGAAACCATTCAATGCGCGTATGGATCGACGCCGATGCCTGTCCCAAGGCCGCGAAAGACCTGGTGGTCAAGTTCGCCTTGAAGCGCCGGTTCCAGGTGGTGCTGGTGGCTGGTCAGCCGCAGATCAAGCCAGCCCTGGCTTGTGTGAAGCTGATCGTGGTGCCCAGTGGCCCTGATGCGGCGGACGATTACCTGGTGGAGCACGCCGAGCCGGGTGAGCTGGTGATCTGCAGCGATGTGCCCTTGGCCGACCGGTTGGTGAAGAAGGGCGTCGCCGCCCTGGACCCACGAGGCAAAGAGTTCGATGCCCAGAACATGGGCGATCGGCTGGCGGTGCGCAACCTGTTCACCGATTTGCGCGAACAGGGCCACATGGGCGGCGGCCCGGCGGCGTATGGCGAGCGGGACAAGCAGGGGTTTGCCAATGCGCTGGATCGGATCCTGACGCGCCTGACCCGAATCGCTTAAGCCTTGCCCGACCCCCTGTGGGAGCGAGCTTGCTCGCGATGCGGTGTATCAGCCAATGCAAATGTAGCTGAGCCGACGCTATCGCGAGCAAGCTCGCTCCCACAGGGGTAGTGGTGGTGGGGTCAGGCGTCGTTCTCGTGCGTCAGTTCCAACACCCGGTCCACCAGCTTGTTGATGCCAGAAGCCGCTTCGCTGATGTTCTGCGCCAGCATGTAGGCCGGGGTGCTGACCAGTTTGCGCGCGCGGTCTTCAACGATATCGGTGACGGCGCACTCTTCGTGAGTAGCCCCCATTTTGGTCACGGCGGCGGCAGTGTCGACGTCGTTGCCGACGGTGCAGACCACACCCGGGCCATAGATTTTCGCCGCCAGGGCCGGTGAGATGCAGATCAGCCCGACCGGTTTGCCGGCCTCGGCAAAGGCCTCGGTCAGCGCCAGGACTTCTGGTTGGACCGTGCAGCCAGCGCCTTCGACGGCAAAGTTGGAGAGGTTTTTCGCCGAGCCAAAACCGCCGGGTACGATCAGGGCGTCGAAGTCCTCGGCCCTGGCTTCACGCAAGTCCTTCACGTTGCCTCGGGCGATCCGTGCCGATTCCACCAACACATTGCGGCTCTCGGGCATTTCCTCGCCGGTCAGGTGATTGATCACATGCAACTGGGCAATGTTGGGGGCGAAGCACTGGACGTGAGCCCCACGCTGATCGAGGCGCAGCAAGGTGATCACGCTTTCGTGGATCTCGGCGCCGTCATACACGCCACAGCCGGAAAGGATCACTGCAATTTTTTTGCTCATGGGCTTTTCTCCAGATTCATGGCGTTAAATGTCTACTAATTTGTCACTCGTTGCCATAGGGGGATCGGGCAGCTACACCTAATCTGCCGACTATCTCCCTGCCTTGCATGCCCGGGTTGCGTCATGAACTTCATCCTGTATGCCGTGCCGTTCTTCTTCGTGCTGATCGCCGTCGAGTTGCTGGCTGATCGCTGGCGGGGTGTGAGCCACTATC
Source organism: Pseudomonas sp. H1_F01 (assembly GCF_054681425.1). Lineage (NCBI taxonomy): Bacteria > Pseudomonadati > Pseudomonadota > Gammaproteobacteria > Pseudomonadales > Pseudomonadaceae > Pseudomonas > Pseudomonas sp. H1_F01. The sequence continues at coordinate 465,240 of NZ_CP162823.1, forward strand.
GTGTGGCAGACGCGATCAACAGCTTGAGCACCGGCGTGCTGTCGACCACAACTGGCCTGTTGACCAAAGGCGTGGGGCTGGTGACCTACGCCTTTGCATTGAAACACCTGGCTGTCATCGAGCTGCCGGCCGATCGGGCCTGGAGCTGGGTGTTTGCCTTTGTGCTCTACGACTTCTGTTATTACTGGCTGCACCGCATGGGCCATGAACGCAACGTCCTCTGGGCTGCCCATTCGGTGCACCACCAGAGTGAGGACTACAACCTTTCCACGGCGTTGCGCCAGACCAGCACCGGGTTCCTGCTGAGCTGGATCTTCTACCTCCCGCTCGCCGTATTGGGCGTGCCGCTGGCGGTCTTCGTCAGCGTCGCGGCGTTGAATCTGCTGTACCAGTTCTGGGTCCACACCCAGCACATTCCCAAGCTCGGCTGGCTGGAGTGGTGCTTCGTCACGCCGTCCAATCATCGTGCCCACCATGCACAGAACCCTCTCTACATGGATCGCAACTACGGCGGGGTGTTCATTATTTGGGATCGTCTGTTTGGCACCTTTCAGGAAGAAGACGCTAACGAACCGGTGATTTTCGGCGTGACCACGCCGCTGGCGAGCTGGAATCCGTTGTGGGCCAACCTGCAGTTCTATGCGCAGCTATGGGCCGATGCGCGGCGGGCGGAGCGTTGGTGGGACAAGCTGCGGATCTGGTTCATGCCCACCGGTTGGCGACCGGCGGACGTCTCGGCCAAGTACCCGCTGAATAAGCCGGACTTGAGCCAGTTCCGCAAATTCGAGGTGCCGCTGGATGCACGTCAGCAGTGGTACGTGGGGCTGCAGTTCTGCGCCTACATTGCCTTGGGCAGTTATCTGATGAACCTTGAAGCCAGCCTGCCGGTCGCCGCCCTGGTGCTGGGTTGGGGCGCGGTGGCGTTCGGTCTGTTCGTGTTGGGCGTGGCCCTGGAGAATCGCCCGTGGACGTTGCGGCTGGAGCTGTTGCGGCTGGCCTCGAACCTGCCGCTGGTGTGGCTGGCGCCCTTGGCCGGGTTGTGGCCGACCAGCGCTGTGATGAGCCATGGGGCCTGGGCCGGGCTGCTCAGCTACAGCCTGCTCAGCGGTATCGGGCTGTATTGCTGCCGCACCCGGTTTACTCGGTTGGCGTCGTAGGCTCGCCGGACCTGGCTTGCTCCAGGCGCTCGGCTTCGAGGACTTTCCTGGCCAGGCGCGCATTCTTGATGCGTCGGCGCAGCCACAAGACCAGGCCCAGCACCAGCAATGCGCCGAGGACCCACAACTCATACTTCTTGATGCTGCCCAGCATGCCTTCGAGCACCGCGCCAAAGTGGTACGCGGCTGCGGCCAGCGCCGTGGCCCAGATCGCCGCACCGATGCCGTTGAGCAACAGGTAACGACCCGGCGGATAGCCTGACAGGCCGATCGCCACTGGCATCACCGTGCGCAGGCCATAGACGAAGCGGAAGCTCAGGACCCAGATGTCCGGATGCCGGCGAATGTGCTCCAGCGCCCGATCCCCCATCAACTGCCAGCGCGGCTTGCGCGCCAGGAGCTTGCGCCCGTGCTTGCGTCCCAGGAAATACCACAGCTGATCGCCCGCGTAGCTGCCGCAGAACGCCACGACGACCACCAGATTGATGTCCATGTAGCCACGGAACGCCAGGAAACCTGCGAGCACGAGGATAGTTTCGCCTTCGAAGAACGTGCCGATAAACAAGGCCAAGTAGCCGAAGTCATGCAGAAATTGTTGGAGCATTGTCTGGGTGCTGGCGAAATGAACGCGCAGCCTAACCCTTCAGACACATTCAGGAAAGTATCGAAATGTGTCTCGACGTGAACAATTCCTACAATGACAATAACTGCGACGACAGGACGCAGGTGCACACAACTGTAATGTCTTCGTCATAATGGGCGCTTATAACTGTCACGCTCGCCCGTCAGCACGGGCTCAGGAGTCTGCCGTGAGCTTTACCCCCGCCAATCGTCTGTTCCCTGCTACCCGCCTGCGTCGCAACCGTCGTGATGAGTTCTCTCGTCGGCTGGTGCGTGAAAACGTGCTGACCACCAATGACCTGATCCTGCCGGTATTCGTGCTGGACGGTGAGAACCGTCGCGAAGCGGTGGCGTCGATGCCCGGGGTGGAACGCCTGACCATCGACCTGCTGCTCGAAGAAGCCGCCCACTGGGTCGAGCTGGGCATTCCGGCGCTGGCGCTGTTCCCGGTCACGCCGCCGACCCTCAAGTCCCTGGACGCCGCTGAAGCCTGGAACCCGCAAGGCATCGCCCAACGCGCGACCCGTGCCCTGCGCGCGCGCTTCCCGGAGCTGGGGGTGATCACCGACGTGGCGCTGGACCCGTTCACCACCCACGGGCAGGACGGTATCCTCGATGAAGAAGGCTACGTGCAGAACGACATTACCGTCGATGCACTGGTCAGGCAGGCCCTGTCCCACGCCGAGGCCGGTGCCCAGGTGGTGGCGCCGTCGGACATGATGGACGGGCGCATCCAGGCGATCCGCGAAGCCCTCGAGGTGGCCGGTCACGTCAACGTGCGGATCATGGCCTACTCGGCCAAGTACGCCAGCGCCTATTACGGCCCGTTCCGCGATGCGGTCGGCTCGGCCCTGAACCTGGGCAAGGCCAACAAGGCCTCTTATCAGATGGACCCGGCCAACAGTCAGGAAGCCTTGCACGAAGTGGCGGCTGACTTGTCAGAAGGGGCAGACATGGTCATGGTCAAGCCTGGCATGCCCTACCTCGACATTCTTTGCCGGGTCAAAGACGAATTCAAAGTGCCGACCTTTGTTTATCAGGTCAGCGGCGAGTACGCGATGCACATGGCCGCGATCCAGAACGGCTGGTTGGGCGAAGGGGTGATCCTGGAGTCCTTGACCGCTTTCAAGCGCGCAGGTGCTGATGGCATCCTGACTTACTTTGCTGTGCGCGCCGCCCAATTGTTACGAGAGCAGAAATAGCCTCCCAGGAACTTGCGATGAATACCGAAGGACTCTCCGAAGTTGCCGTAAAAGATGCTCAGCCCGTGGTCGAGCAGATTGCCGAGACACCGCCGACGCTGGAGCCTGCTGCCCCGGCGGTCGTCGAGCCCGCGCCGGCCCCGGCGATTGTGATTCCCAACCTGGATGACAGCAGCCTGTACATCCATCGGGAGCTGTCGCAACTGCAGTTCAACATCCGCGTGCTGGAGCAGGCGCTGGACGAGTCCTACCCGCTGCTGGAGCGGTTAAAGTTCCTGCTGATCTTTTCCAGCAACCTGGATGAGTTTTTCGAGATCCGCGTCGCCGGGCTGAAGAAGCAGATCACCTTCGCCCGTGAACAGGCCGGTGCCGACGGCCTGCAACCGCACCAGGCCCTGGCGCGCATCAGCGAGCTGGTCCACGGCCACGTTGACCGGCAATACGCGATCCTCAACGACATCCTGTTGCCGGAGTTGGAAAAGCACCAGGTGCGCTTCATCCGTCGCCGCTACTGGACCACCAAGCTCAAGACTTGGGTGCGCCGCTATTTCCGCGACGAGATCGCGCCGATCATCACCCCGATCGGCCTCGATCCGACGCACCCGTTCCCGCTGCTGGTCAACAAGAGCCTGAACTTCATCGTCGAACTGGAAGGCATCGACGCCTTCGGTCGCGATTCCGGCCTGGCGATCATTCCGGCGCCACGCCTGCTGCCGCGTATCATCCGCGTGCCGGAAGACGTTGGCGGCCCTGGCGACAATTATGTGTTCCTGTCGTCGATGATCCACGCTCACGCCGATGACCTGTTCCAGGGCATGAAGGTGAAGGGTTGCTACCAGTTCCGCCTGACGCGTAACGCCGACCTGTCGGTGGACACCGAGGACGTCGAAGACCTGGCCCGCGCCCTGCGCGGCGAGCTGTTCTCCCGTCGCTACGGCGATGCGGTGCGCCTGGAGGTGGCCGACACCTGTCCGAAACACCTGTCCGACTATCTGCTCAAGCAGTTCAACCTGCATGAGACCGAGCTGTATCAGGTCAACGGCCCGGTCAACCTGACTCGACTGTTCAGCATCACCGGCCTGGACAGCCATCCGGAACTGCAATACCTGCCGTTCACGCCGCAGATCCCGAAACTGCTGCAGAACAGCGAGAACATTTTCAGCGTGGTCAGCAAGCAGGACATCCTGCTGCTGCACCCGTTCGAGTCGTTCACGCCGGTGGTCGACCTGCTGCGCCAGGCCGCCAAGGACCCCCACGTCCTGGCGGTGCGCCAGACCCTGTACCGCAGCGGCGCCAACTCGGAAATCGTCGATGCCCTGGTGGATGCGGCGCGTAACGGCAAGGAAGTCACGGCAGTGATCGAATTGCGTGCGCGCTTCGACGAGGAATCCAACCTGCAACTGGCCAGCCGCCTGCAAGCGGCCGGTGCGGTGGTGATCTACGGCGTGGTCGGCTTCAAGACCCACGCCAAGATGATGCTCATCCTGCGCCGTGAAGCCGGTGAGATCGTGCGTTACGCCCACTTGGGCACCGGCAACTACCACGCTGCCAACGCCCGCCTGTACACCGACTACAGCCTGCTGACCTCTGACGATGCCTTGTGCGAAGACGTCGGCAAGCTGTTCAGCCAGTTGATCGGCATGGGCAAGACCCTGCGCATGAAGAAACTGCTGCATGCGCCGTTCACCCTGAAAAAGGGCATGCTCGACATGATCGCCCGGGAGACGCAGTTCGCCCTGGACGGCAAGCCGGCCCACATCATTGCCAAGTTCAACTCGCTGACCGACCCGAAGATCATTCGTGCGTTGTACAAGGCCAGCCAGTCGGGCGTGCGCATCGACCTGGTGGTGCGTGGCATGTGCTGCCTGCGACCGGGCATTCCGGGGGTGTCCCACAACATCCACGTACGCTCGATCATCGGGCGCTTCCTGGAACATACGCGGGTGTTCTACTTCCTCAACGGCGGAGAGGAGCAGATGTTCCTGTCCAGCGCCGACTGGATGGAGCGCAACCTCGACAAGCGGGTCGAGACCTGCTTCCCGGTGGAAGGCAAGAAGCTGATCCTGCGGGTCAAGAAAGAGCTGGAAAGCTACCTTACCGACAACACCCACAGCTGGAGCTTGCAGTCGGATGGCCGTTACATCCGCAACACGCCGACCGGCAACCAGAACCCGCGCAGCGCCCAGGCGACCTTGCTCGAGCGCTTGAGCAGCCCGGTGTTGGCGGTTCGTTAAACGCTCGAAGGTTGGGGGCAGGCTTAGCTTTTGTGGCGAGGGGATTTATCCCCGTTGGGCCGCGAAGCGGCCCCAACGGGTAGGCAGGTTTTAGGGCTGCTACGCAGCCCAGCGGGGATAAATCCCCTCGCCACAAGAGATCTGCGTTGCAGTCGATAATCAGTGAATGTTCAGCACAATCCCGACCCGGGTCAGCCATTCCGCTTCCTGGGCGAAGTCGGCCTGGGTCAGTTGGTTCTCTTCCAGCCAATTTTCGGGGAACAGCACATCCAACTGATCGCCATTGGCGTGCAGGACCACCTGGGGCATTTCCTGGGTGCCACGGATGTGATGGAACAGGATCGCAAAGCGCAGCAGCACGCACAGGCGAATCAGCTTGATGCCGTCATCGCCGAACTCGGCAAATTTATCCTTGGGAATGTTGCGCCGATGGCCGCGCACCAACAGCGCGAGCATTTGCTGGTCTTCCCGGGAAAACCCCGCCAGGTCCGAATGCTCGATCAGGTAGGCGCCATGCTTGTGGTAGTGATAGTGGGCGATGTCCAGGCCTACTTCATGGACCTTGGCGGCCCAGCCCAGCAACTCGCGCCAGACCCCGTCGTTCAAGTCCCAATCGTCGGCCACCTGGTCGAAGGCGTGCAGCGCCTTGCGTTCGACCCGTACGGCCTGTTCCAGGTCGACGTGATAACGCTCCATGAGCGAGCCCAGGGTGCGCTCGCGCACGTCTTCGTGATGATGACGCCCCAGCAGGTCATACAGCACGCCTTCGCGCAGGGCGCCTTCACAGTGGTCCATGCGTTGCAGTTCGAGGGCGTCGAAAATCGCCTCGAGGATGGCCAGGCCCGCGGGGAAAATCGCCCGGCGATCAGGCTTGATGCCTTCGAAATCGATCTTGTCCGCTTCGCCGAGCTTGAACACCCTGCGCTTGAGCCAGGCCAGGCCCTCGGCGTTGACCTCGCCAGTGCCGTGACCGCCGGCCTTGAGAGCCAGGCCTATGGCCCGAATGGTCCCTGAGGAGCCGATGGCTTCGTCCCAGGTCAGGCGGTGCAGGGCGTGTTCGATGCTCATGATTTCCAGGCGCGCCGCCGTGTAGGCCTGGGCGTAGCGGGCCGGGGTGATCTTGCCGTCGCGGAAATAGCGCTGGGTGTAGCTGACGCAGCCCATCTGCAGGCTTTCGCGCAGCAGCGGTTCGAAGCGCTGGCCGATGATGAATTCGGTACTGCCGCCACCGATGTCCGCCACCAGGCGCTTGCCCGGGGTGTCGGCCAATGTGTGGGAGACGCCCAGATAGATCAGGCGGGCTTCTTCACGGCCGGAAATGACTTCTACCGGATGCCCGAGGATTTCTTCGGCGCGGCGGATGAACTCGCCACGGTTGCGCGCCTCGCGCAGGGCGTTGGTGCCCACGATCCGCACCGCGCCCAGGGGCATGCCGTTGATCAGTTGGGCAAACCGCTTGAGGCAATCGAGCCCGCGCTGGATGGATTCTTCGCTCAGCTTGCGCTCTTCGTCGATACCGGCGGCCAGTTGGACCTTCTCGCCGAGCCGCTCAAGAATGCGGATTTCCCCGTTCTGGGCCTTGGCGACGACCATGTGGAAGCTGTTGGAGCCCAGGTCTATGGCAGCGATCAGGGACAGATTCTTGGCTTGGGATGGCGGCATGGTCAAAAAGTCTCGGTCGATAACCTCGCCATCCTGCCACGATCGACCGCTTACGCCAACGCAAAGGCGACCGCTTTGCGGTCAATCGCGAGCAAGCTCGCTCCCACATGGGTTCTGCGTCGTGTGCACAATCGCAGGCAACCGATAATCCTGTGGGAGCGAGCTTGCTCGCGATGAGGCCAGAGCCGGTAACGCAGATTCTCAGGCTGCCGGCTCGACCATCCCGATAAAATTCGCCAGCTCCGCCGTCTGCGGATTGGCGAACAGCACCTTGGGATCGCCCACCTCATGCACCTTGCCCTGGTGCATGAATACCAGCTTGTCGCCGACTTCCCGGGCAAAACGCATTTCATGGGTGACCATGATCAGCGTCATGCCTTCCTTGGCCAATTGGCGCACCACGCTGAGCACTTCATTGACCAGCTCCGGGTCCAGGGCCGAGGTGATTTCGTCGCACAGCAGCACCTTCGGCGACATCGCCAGCGCCCGGGCAATCGCGACCCGTTGTTGCTGGCCACCAGACAAGCGGTCCGGGAAGGCATCGAATTTCTCGCCAAGCCCGACCCGTTCCAGCATCTGCCGCGCCAGCACGGCCGCCTTGGCCTTGGGCACTTTTTGCACAACTTGCGGCGCGAGCATGACGTTCTCGCCCACCGTCAGGTGCGGGAACAGGTTGAACTGCTGGAACACCATTCCGACTTTCTGCCGCAGGCTGCGCAGGTCGGCGCGGGCCGCATCGAGGTATTCGCCGTCGACTTCGATCACGCCGTCGTTGATCGATTCCAATCCATTGAGGGTGCGCAGCAAGGTGGATTTGCCCGAGCCGCTGCGGCCGATGATCGCCACCACCTGGCCTTCCTCGACACTCAGGTCGATGCCTTTGAGCACGTGATGATCGCCGTAGTATTTATGCAGGGCGGTAATTCTAAGCAGAGGCATGCAGTCTCCTTTCCAGGTAGCGCGCACTGAGGGACAAGGGGTAGCAGAGCAGGAAATAACCGAGGGCGACCAGGCCATAGACCATGAACGGCTCGAACGTGGCGTTGGCGAGCATGCCGCCGGTCTTGGTCAGTTCGGTAAAGCCAATGATCGAGGTCACGGCCGTGCCCTTGACCACTTGCACCGAAAAGCCCACGGTCGGCGCCACGGCGATGCGCAGGGCCTGGGGCAGGATCACGTAGCGCAACTGCTCCAGCGGGTTGAGGGCCAGGCTCGCCGAGGCTTCCCACTGGCCGTGGGAAATCGAGTCGACACAACCGCGCCAGATCTCCGCCAGGTAGGCGCTGGTAAACAGCGTCAAGGCAATCGCCGCCGCCATCCAGGGGGAAATCTCCACCCCGGCCAGGGCCACGCCGAAGAACACCAGGAACAGCTGCATCAACAGCGGTGTGCCTTGGAACAGCTCAATGTAGGTACGGGCGATGTTGCGGGGCAGGGCGCTCTTGGAGATGCGCAACACCATGATCAGCAAGCCGATCACGCCGCCACCGATAAACGCCACCAGCGACAGCGCCAGGGTCCATTGCAGGCCGGTGAGCAGGTTGCGCACCACGTCCCAGAAAGTGAAATCGCTCATCGGCCGCTCCCGTTGCTGCTCTTGTACAGGCAGCGGCGACCCACCCAGTTCAGGAACTGGCGGATCAACAGCGCCATGCACAAGTAGATGAGCGTGGTCAGCGCATAGGTTTCGAAGGCGCGGAAGTTGCGCGACTGGATGAAGTTGGCGGCAAAGCTCAACTCTTCGGTGGCGATCTGCGAGCAGACCGCCGAGCCGAGCATCACGATGATGATCTGGCTGCTCAACGCCGGCCAGACCTTGCCCAGTGCCGGCAGCAGCACCACATGGCGGAAGGCCTCGAAACGGCTCATCGCCAGGGCCGCGGCGGCTTCCAGTTGCCCCCGCGGGATCGCCTGGATGCCGGCGCGGATGATCTCGGTGGAGTAGGCGCCGAGGTTGATCACCATCGCCAATACCGCCGCCTGCCATTCGGAAATCTGCAGGCCCAGGGACGGCAAGCCGAAGAAGATGAAAAACAGCTGCACCAGGAACGGTGTGTTGCGGATCAACTCCACGTACACGCCGAAGATCGCCGCGAACGGACGAATGTTCCACGCCCGCACCACGGCCCCGACGATGCCCAGGCTGACCCCGAGCAACGTACCGATGGCCGTCAGTTCCAGGGTGAACAGCGCGCCGCGCAACAGCAGCTCGGTGTTTTGCACCACCGGCAGAAAATCGAACTGATAAGCCATGCTCAGCCTCTCAAGCGACGATCAGAGATCGGCCGGCAGCGGCTGCTTGAGCCAGGTCTGGGAGTTTTTCTCCAGGCTGCCATCGGTCTTGGCGGTGGCGAGGATCTGGTTGACCTTCTCCAACAGCGCCGGCTCGTTCTTGTTCACGCCTACGTACACCGGCGAGTCCTTGAGTTTTACCTTCAGCGCTGGAACACGCTTGGGGTTGCGTTCGCTGATGGCGACCATCACCACGTTGCCGCTGGCGATCAGGTCCACTTGACCGGCCAGGTAGGCGGCGATGGTCGAGTTGTTGTCTTCGAAGCGCTTGATGGTGGTGCCTTCGGGGGCGACCTTGGTCAGCTCGATGTCTTCGATGGCGCCACGGGTGACGCTGATGGTCTTGCCCTTGAGGTCGTCCAGGTTGTTGATGGCGGCGTCAGGCGGACCGAACACGGCCAGGTAGAACGGCGCGTAGGCACTGGAGAAGTCGATGACCTTTTCCCGCTCCGGGTTCTTGCCCAGGCTGGAAATCACCAGGTCGACCTTGCCGGTGGTCAGGAAGGGGATGCGGTTGGTGCTGTTGACCGGCGTCAGTTCAAGCTTGACCTTGAGCTGGTCGGCCAGCAGTTTTGCAGTGTCGATGTCCAGGCCGCGGGGTTTCATGTCCGGGCCTACCGAACCGAATGGAGGGAAGTCCTGGGGCACGGCAACCTTGAGGGTGCCACGCTTGACCACGTCTTCCAGGCCATCGGCGTGGGCGGGTAGCTGACAGAGCATCAGGCTGGCAAACAGGGCTGTGAGCAGGGCGCTGCAACGCTGAATCATGGCGAATCTCCGCAATCGGTGATGTGATTTCTGCGTTCGGACAGAGCACAGGCCATGCCAAGGCGACTTTTCAGCAGGCCAAGCCACGGTTTTGCTGGTGGGGAGCGGTCTTACTGGTCTGAACAGTCGTGGCATTTTTCGCACCGTTATCGGGCGTCGGTATTTGTCGCCGAACCCTGCTGGGGCACGACTTGCCGGGCGCGGCGAATAGCTTTACAACTAGCCGCTCACTGGCCCGGTTCGTCTTAAAAATCATGAATTCCATCGCTCGCGCCGTTCCTGAAGTGGCCCTGCAAGCCATCCGCAAACTGATTGTCGATGAAGGCTTCGGCCCGGGCGATGCGTTGCCGTCGCAACGGGACCTGGCGCTGCAATTGGGGGTGAGTCGGGCGTCGCTGCGCGAAGCGCTGTCATCCCTCAGTGCCCTGGGCATGATCAGCGTGCAGCCGGGCAAGGGGGTTTTCGTGCAGGCCCCGGTAGAGGCCCCGCGCAGCGAATCGGCGCCGGGCTGGCCGTTCGCGGCCCAGGCCTCGCCAGTGGATATCTTCCAGTTGCGCTACGCCCTGGAGGGTTTCGCGGCGGGGTTGGCGGCGGTGACCCTCAGCGCCGATGAGCTGGACACGCTGCAAGACAATGTCGAAGCCATGCGCCGTGAACTGAAGATCGGCGATTTCGATGCCGCCGCGCGGCTGGATTTCGAATTTCATCGGCGAATCCTGTTGGCCAGCGGCAATCAGGCGATGCTGAGCATCCTTACTGCCAGCGCCGACATCTTCCTGGAAAGCCAGAAACTACCGTTCATCAGGGCGGAGCGGGCGATGGAAACCTGGCAGGAGCATCGCAAGATCCTTCGCGCCCTGGCTCGTCGGGCTTCAGGCGCTGCGCAAAAAGCCATGCAGGAACATGTACGTAACGCTGCACTGCGTACCGGGATTTCCTTCGTCGCCCCCGCGGCTTCGTGACCTCGGCCATACCCAAAGCCATCGACCGCCATAGCGAGACTCAATCAACTGCGGCTTCCTGAACCCGGGAAGGGCCGCTATGATGGGCCACGTTTTTTTGCTGACAACCCCGGAGATTTCCATGAGCAGCGATCTGATCAAACACGTTAGCGACGCTAGCTTCGAGGCTGACGTACTCAAGGCCGAAGGCGCGGTACTGGTCGACTATTGGGCTGAGTGGTGCGGTCCCTGCAAAATGATTGCCCCGGTCCTGGACGAGATTGCCGAGACCTACAAAGGCAAGCTGACCGTTGCCAAGCTGAACATCGACGAAAACCAGGAGACTCCGGCCAAGCACGGCGTACGTGGTATCCCGACCCTGATGCTGTTCAAGAACGGCAACGTCGAAGCCACCAAAGTGGGTGCGCTGTCGAAGTCGCAACTGGCTGCTTTCCTCGACGCCAACATCTAAGCGCCGAATGCCACTGGAAAAGCCCCGCAAATCGCGGGGCTTTTTCGTTATTCGGGGCTAGACGCTTGCAAACCCAGGTGGTACATTCGGCCCCGCACTGGTTTCTCCATTGCCCCCTGCAAGCCGTCGCCGACGCTCTCCTTTCGAATAAGTACGCGATCCTGTCGCCTTCTCCGCGGCGCGGCCTCATTAAGCCAAAAGCTTAATTTCCCCCCTCCATAAATGATTACGTCATTCCTATATGAATCTGACTGAACTCAAGCAAAAGCCGATTACCGAACTGCTCGAATTGGCCGAACAGATGGGCATAGAAAATATGGCCCGTTCGCGCAAGCAGGACGTGATTTTCTCCCTGCTCAAGAAGCACGCGAAAAGCGGCGAGGAAATCTCCGGTGATGGCGTGCTGGAGATTCTCCAGGACGGCTTCGGCTTCCTTCGCTCCGCAGACGCTTCCTATCTCGCCGGCCCAGACGATATCTACGTCTCGCCGAGCCAGATCCGTCGCTTCAACTTGCGCACCGGTGACACCATCGTTGGCAAGATCCGCCCTCCGAAGGAAGGCGAGCGTTACTTCGCCCTGCTCAAGGTCGACACGATCAACTTCGACCGTCCGGAAAACGCGAAAAACAAGATTCTCTTCGAGAACCTGACCCCGCTGTTTCCGACCGTGCGCATGAAGATGGAAGCCGGCAACGGTTCCACCGAAGACCTCACCGGTCGTGTCATCGACCTGTGCGCACCCATCGGCAAAGGTCAGCGTGGCCTGATCGTGGCGCCGCCGAAAGCGGGCAAGACGATCATGCTGCAGAACATCGCGGCCAACATCGCCCGTAACAACCCTGAAGTTCACCTGATCGTGCTGCTGATCGACGAACGTCCGGAAGAAGTGACCGAGATGCAGCGCACCGTGCGCGGCGAAGTGGTCGCCTCGACGTTCGACGAGCCGCCGACCCGCCACGTGCAGGTTGCCGAAATGGTGATCGAGAAGGCCAAGCGCCTGGTCGAGCACAAGAAGGACGTGGTGATCCTGCTGGACTCCATCACCCGTCTGGCCCGTGCCTACAACACCGTGATCCCGAGCTCCGGCAAGGTGCTGACCGGTGGTGTCGATGCCCACGCGCTGGAAAAACCGAAGCGTTTCTTCGGCGCCGCGCGGAACATCGAGGAAGGCGGTTCGCTGACCATCATCGCCACCGCGCTGGTTGAAACCGGTTCGAAGATGGACGAAGTGATCTACGAGGAATTCAAGGGCACCGGCAACATGGAGCTGCCTCTGGATCGCCGTATTGCCGAGAAGCGTGTATTCCCGGCCATCAACATCAACCGTTCCGGCACACGCCGCGAAGAGTTGCTGACCGCCGACGACGAGTTGCAGCGCATGTGGATCCTGCGCAAGCTGCTGCATCCGATGGATGAAGTCGCCGCCATCGAGTTCCTGGTCGACAAGCTGAAGACGACCAAGACCAACGACGAGTTCTTCCTGTCGATGAAACGCAAGTAACACGAAGCAACGCTTCAAAAAAAGAGCGCCCTGAATAGGGGCGCTCTTTTTTTTGCTGAAGTTTGTATCAAAATCGACACTTTTAAAGGCCGGCAGTGTCCTTGCTGTTGGCATTGTATATTTCAAGGCAAGGAGCGTTATGCACACGTTTGGCAATCGCCGTGATATCGACGGCTTGAGGGCCTTGGCTGTTATCCCGGTGGTGTTGTTTCATTTCGGCTTCAGCACGTTCAGCGGCGGCTTTGTCGGCGTCGATATCTTCTTTGTCATTTCCGGGTTCCTGATAACCAGCATCCTGTTCCGTGAAATCAGTGCGCAGCGTTTCAGCTTCGTCGATTTCTGGGCCCGACGTGCGCGACGTATCCTTCCGGCTTTGAGCCTGGTGCTGTTGGTAACCTTGGCATTGGGCTGGGCGCTGCTGACGGCAAAGGACTTTTCGGAACTTGGCCGGACGGTTCGTTATCAGTCGCTGTTCATTTCAAACATCTTGTTCATGCGTGAAGACGGCTACTTCGAGCCGGCATCTGACCTGAAGCCACTGCTTCATACCTGGTCATTGGCTGTCGAGGAGCAGTACTACATTTTCTTTCCGTTGCTGATGGTGGTGTTGATGCGTCAAGTCCGTCATTGGCGCTGGATGCTGTTTACCGTCTTGCTGATTTCCTTCGGGCTGAACATCGCTTACATCGACCGCAAGCCTGACGTCACTTTTTTCTCGTTGCCGACACGTGCCTGGGAGCTGTTGTGCGGTGCGATGCTCGCGGTATTGCCCACCTCCAGACACGCTGTGAGGCCGTGGCTCTATCAGTTGGCGGGTGTGGCCGGGTTGGCGGCGGTGCTGCTGGCTGTTTTCACCTTTGACAGGACCACGACGTTCCCGGGTTGGGCCGCTCTACTGCCTGTTCTCGGCGCCACCGCGCTGATCTGGTCCGGGGCGCAGGGTTCGACCTGGGTCGCTCAACTGCTCGGTGCCAGGGTGCTCGTCTGGATTGGTTTGATTTCCTATTCCCTTTACCTGTGGCATTGGCCGGTCTATGTCTATGCCAATGCTGTTTCCATCGACGGTATCGAGCATCTGGAGGCGCTGGGCTGGATGCTGCTGGCGTTGAGTCTTGCCTGGCTGAGCTGGCGCTTCGTCGAACTTCCGTTTCGTGAGAAACGCTTGCTGCCCGGACGCAAACCTGTGTTGGTAGGAGGCTTGCTGGCGATGGTTGCCCTGGCGGTGACAGGCTCGGTGGTGCGTTCGGCGGATGGCTTTCCACAACGCCTTACCGGCAAGGCGCTGGAGTATGCGCAGGCGCTGGATTGGAAGGCCGGGCAGATGGAATGCATGCTGGTGACCTCGGACAAGAGTCTGGACAAGGCGTGCCTGATTGGCGGGAACAAAGAAACCCCGGCGACTCAACTGTTCTGGGGTGACAGCCATGCCGCGGCGTTATTGCCGGCGATTGAAGATAACGCCACACGTGAGGGGCGCCCGGTATGGCTCTACAGCATGAGCGCCTGCCCGCCGATCCTGAGCGACGATCTGCGTCAGCGTTGCAGGGATTTTAACGAAAACACCATGGAGCAGGTTCGCCGCCTGCAGATCAAGGATGTGGTGCTGGCTTCCAATTGGAGTCTTTACGTCTACGGTCGCGAGGATGGCGACAAGAAGGTGTTGCTCAACCCTCGTGACAACAGGGTCGAGGCCGAGGCGCGTATGGCTACGGCGCTCAAGGCACGGGTGGCAATGTTGAGGGAGGCGGGCGTGCAAGTGTGGTTGTTCAAGGAAGTCCCGTTGCAGCGCAAGGGGGCTATCAGTCGATTGACCAGCCTGGCCCGTGTCGGGCGTTCAGCCGAGGGGTTGGGGCGTCCACTCCAGGAACACTTGGCACGCCAGGGGTTTCTAAGTGCCTTGTTCGATTCGATGAGCGCTGCCGATCCGGGTGTGCATGTCATCGACCCGACCCCGCTGATGTGTTCGGGTCAAATCTGCAGCATAGAGGTCAACGGCTATTCTCAGTACAGGGACGAGGATCATCTGTCTGACCTTGGCAGCGCCCGGCTGAGTCCATTGTTTACCCCAATGCTGCTGGGTACGACTGACAATTGATCGCGGCCATGCATGCTCGGGCTGCTGTTTGGACGTTAGAGCAGGTAGGATGTACGCCTATTTTCGGGGTGGCATCTCAATGAAATTCAAGGATCTTCGGGATTTCGTGCAGCAGCTTGAGCAGCGCGGCGAGTTGAAACGCATCCAGGTTCCGATCTCTCCAGTGCTGGAGATGACGGAAGTCTGCGACCGCACGCTTCGGGCCAAAGGCCCGGCGCTGTTGTTCGAAAACCCGACGGGCTACGACATTCCGGTCTTGGGCAACCTGTTCGGCACGCCGGAGCGCGTGGCCATGGGCATGGGCGCCGAAGCCGTCAGCGAACTGCGCGAAATCGGCAAGCTACTGGCGTTCCTCAAGGAGCCCGAGCCGCCCAAAGGCCTGAAGGACGCTTGGTCCAAACTGCCGATTTTCCGCAAGATCATTTCCATGGCGCCGAA
Source organism: Pseudomonas sp. H1_F01 (assembly GCF_054681425.1). Lineage (NCBI taxonomy): Bacteria > Pseudomonadati > Pseudomonadota > Gammaproteobacteria > Pseudomonadales > Pseudomonadaceae > Pseudomonas > Pseudomonas sp. H1_F01. The sequence continues at coordinate 480,623 of NZ_CP162823.1, forward strand.
AGTCGTCAAGGACGCGGTTTGCCAGGAAGTGGTGATCGAGGGCGACGATGTCGACCTGGCCATGCTCCCGGTGCAGACCTGCTGGCCGGGCGACGTGGGGCCGCTGATCACCTGGGGCCTGACCGTTACCAAAGGCCCGAACAAGGATCGCCAGAACCTGGGCATCTATCGTCAGCAGGTGATTGGCCGCAACAAGGTCATCATGCGCTGGCTGAGCCATCGGGGCGGTGCGCTGGACTACCGTGAGTGGTGTGAAAAACACCCCGGCCAGCCATTCCCGGTGTCGGTGGCCCTGGGCGCGGACCCGGCGACTATCCTCGGCGCCGTCACGCCGGTGCCCGACAGCCTCTCCGAATATGCGTTCGCCGGCCTGTTGCGAGGCAACCGCACCGAGCTGGTGAAATGCCGCGGCAACGACCTGCAAGTGCCGGCCACCGCCGAGATCATCCTCGAAGGGGTGATCCATCCTGGTGAAATGGCTGATGAAGGTCCGTACGGCGACCACACCGGTTACTACAACGAAGTTGACAGCTTCCCGGTGTTCACCGTCGAGCGCATCACCCATCGGATCAAGCCGATTTACCACAGCACCTACACCGGTCGTCCGCCCGATGAGCCGGCTATTCTGGGGGTGGCGTTGAACGAAGTGTTCGTGCCGATCCTGCAGAAGCAGTTTCCGGAAATCACCGATTTCTATTTGCCGCCGGAAGGCTGTTCGTATCGCATGGCCGTGGTGACCATGAAGAAGTCGTATCCGGGGCATGCCAAGCGGGTGATGCTCGGTGTCTGGTCGTTTTTGCGACAGTTCATGTACACCAAGTTCGTTATCGTCACCGACGACGATATCAACGCACGGGACTGGAACGACGTGATCTGGGCCATCACCACGCGCATGGACCCCAAGCGCGACACGGTGATGATCGAGAATACGCCGATCGACTACCTCGACTTCGCCTCGCCGGTGTCCGGCCTGGGGTCGAAGATGGGGCTCGATGCTACGCATAAATGGCCCGGTGAAACCACCCGTGAGTGGGGCCGGGTTATCGTCAAGGATGAGGCCGTTACCCAACGGATCGATGCCATCTGGAATCAGTTAGGAATAGATTGATGCGTGTAACCTTGCAGCCTTCCGGGGCGGTGCTGGAGATCCGGCCCGCCGAGCGGATTCTCGATGGCGCGCGGCGCCTGGGCTATGAATGCCCGCAAAGCTGCCGTAACGGCAACTGCCATGTCTGTGGCGCGTTGTTGGTGGAAGGCCGCGTGGAGCAGGCGGGCGAGGTGCGCGATCATGGTGAGATCTTCACGTGCATCGCCGAGCCGCTGGAGGACTGCGTGGTGTTGTGGGATGGCGTGCTGTCGCCGGGTGAGCTACCGGTACGCAACCTGGCGTGCCAGGTGGTCGAGTGCGCCGACGTGGGGGGCGATGTCTGGCGCGTGCACCTGCGTGCGCCGGCCGGCAAGCCGCCGCGCTATCACGCCGGGCAGTACCTGATGATCGAACGGGAAAACGGCGAAAAATCGGCCTTCTCCCTGGCCTCGGCACCACATTCGGGGCGCGAGCTGCAATTACACGTATTGGTGCGCGAAAGCAGTGCACAAGCCCTGCTGGAGCAACTGCGACGCAACCCCAGCGTGCGTATCGAGATGCCTTTTGGCGACACGCATTTGTCCGAACTGCCGGACGGACCGTTGGTGTTGATCGCCGCCGGAACCGGCATGGCGCAGATGCACAGCCTGATCGAGCATTGCCGGGCAGCGGGTTTCAAGCACCCGGTGCACCTGTATTGGGGTGTGCGGCGGCCGGAAGATTTCTATGAAATCGAGCATTGGGACGAATGGAAAAAACTGCCGAACCTGTTCCTGCATAAAGTCGTCAGCGACTTGTGCGGCTGGGAAGGGCGCTGCGGGATGCTCCACGAAGCCGTGTGCGAGGACATCAGCGATCTTTCCGGCGTGCACGTCTACGCCAGCGGCTCGCCGGCCATGATCTACGCCACGCTCGATGCGCTGGTGGAAGCCGGCATGGACGCCCATCAAATGCGCGCCGACGTGTTTGCGTATGCGCCGCGGGCTTGAGCCACTCTTGAAATTTGCCTGAGGTCTGCTTTTGTGGCGAGGGAATTTCCGCTTTGTGGGAGCAAGGCTTGCCCGCGAAACAGGCAACTTGGTCTCTGAAAGACCGCATCGCTCTCATCGCGGGCAAGCCTTGATCCCACAGGGTTATAGGCCTGACGATATATCTATTCGATATTTAGCGTGCGCACTAGATGTCGTTAAGGTATATGCCAACATCGTAGGCAGGAGTGGCATCCAACTTGCCTTGATCTCTATGTGCGCCAGCATCATGACGGCGCGCGACCGAACTCTTTGACCCGCGAGGAGCCAAACGCTACCGGCCATGACCGCTATCGAATCCGCCATTAGCTGTGCCTTGTACCCGCCACGACTCGAGCTGGGGCCGCAATTGACCCGTGAGCAACTGCTCGCCTCGATGCAATTGACCATGAGCCTCCACCAGGGCGGTCCGGTCTGGCTGTTCGCATACGGTTCATTGATCTGGCGGCCCGAATGCACGGCGGTGGAGCGGATGCGCGGCCGGGTCCATGGTTATCATCGCGGTTTGTACCTGTGGTCCCACGAGCATCGCGGTACACCGGAGTTGCCGGGGCTGGTGTTCGGGCTGGATCGCGGCGGCTCGTGCAGCGGTTTCGCCTACCGATTGCCGGAGGAGAATCTCGAGGACTCGCTGTTTGCCTTGTGGCAACGCGAGATGCCGGTCCCGTCCTATCGCCCGCACTGGCTCAGTTGCCGTCTCGAGGATGGCAGCCGGGTGCAAGCCTTGGGGTTCGTGCTGGAGCGACACCTGCCCAGCTATGCCGGCAACCTGCCGGACCATGTGCTGAGCCAGGTATTTGAAAGCGCCTGTGGGCGTTACGGCACCACTCGCGATTATGTCGAGCAGACCATCCACGCCCTGCGCAGCCACGCCATGCCAGACCGGAATCTGGAGGCGCGGCTCAAGCGCTGCAAATCAGCGCTGGATCAGGCGACCGCTTCGCGGCTCTGACTGGCGATCTGCTTGTGCCACAGGGTTGGCGCGAGGAAGGCCATCGCCAGCAGGCAGGCGACAACCAGTAGGATGAAACCGCCATCCCAGCCGAAATAGTCCACCGTGTAGCCCATCATGGCACTGGCCGCGACCGAACCACCGAGATAACCAAACAGACCGGTAAAGCCGGCAGCCGTGCCCGCCGCTTTCTTGGGCACCAGCTCCAGCGCCTGCAGGCCTACCAGCATGACCGGACCGTAGATCAGAAAGCCGATCGCGAACAGCGAGATCATGTCGACCATCGGGTTGCCCGGCGGATTCAGCCAGTAAACGATCGTCGCAACGGTCACCAATGCCATGAACACCATGCCCGTCAGGCCACGGTTGCCCCGGAAGATCTTGTCCGACATCCACCCGCACAGCAGCGTGCCGGGAATGCCGGCCCACTCGTACAGGAAGTAAGCCCAGGACGTCTTGTCGAAGTTGAAGTGCTTGACCTCTTTAAGGTAGGTCGGCGCCCAATCCAGGATGCCGTAGCGCAACAAGTAGACGAAGACGTTGGCCAGCGCGATGAACCAGAGCATTTTGTTGCGCAGCACGTATTTGACGAAGATGTCCTTGGCGCTGAATTCTTCTTCGTGGCTGGCATCGTAGCCTTCCGGGTAATCGTTCTTGTACTTCTCGATGGGTGGCAAGCCCGTCGATTGCGGCGTGTCGCGCATGACAATGAAGGCAAATACAGCGACCAGCAGCGCCACCGCTGCCGGTACGTAGAACTTGCTGTGCCAGTCGTTGAACCAGCCCATGCCAAGTATCGCCAGTGGACCGATCAGGCCGCCGCCGACGTTGTGGGCGGTGTTCCATACCGAAACCACACCGCCGCGTTCTTTCTGCGACCACCAGTGGACCATGGTGCGCCCGCTAGGTGGCCAACCCATGCCTTGGGCCCAACCGTTGATGAACAACAGGATGAACATCATGGTCACGCTGGAGGTTGCCCACGGTGCGAAACCGAAAACGAACATGACGCCGGCGGACACGATCAGGCCAAAGGGCAGGAAGTAACGAGGGTTGGAGCGGTCGGACACGATGCCCATCAAAAACTTGGAAAGGCCGTAGGCGATCGCGATCGCCGACATCGCCACCCCCAGTTGGCCTTTTGTATAGCCTTGGGCGATCAGATCCGGAAATGCCAGGGTGAAGTTCTTGCGTAGCAGGTAGTAACCCGCATACCCAATGAAAATCCCGGCGAAAATCTGCCAGCGAAGGCGTCGATAGGTGCTGTCTATTTTTTCTTCAGGCAATGGAGCCTGATGTGCGGCAGGGCGAAAGAAAGCAAACATTCAAGAGCTCCAAATTTCTTGTTTTGACTGCGGATGCGAATGTTACAGTTTCGTTACCGAAAATAGCATCGGTTCGCATCAACAAAAAAGCAGGAATGTTGGAGATGTTGTGTTCTTTTATGAACATGTCGCTCAGGTATAACTGAAGGACGGTGTGGGAATGGCGAAACCGGGTCGTAGGGTTACGGCCCGGTATAAAACAATTCAGGTAAGCAATCAGCGAACCTGAATCACCACTTTTCCGACCGCCTTGCGTTGGCCAAGATCATTGATGGCTTGTGCCGCATTGCTCAGCGGGTACACCTGCGACACCAGCGGCTTGAGCTTGCCCTCGGCAAACCAGCCGAACAATTGCTGGAAGTTGGCGGCGTTGTCCTGAGGCTGGCGCTGGGCGAAGGAGCCCCAGAACACACCCACCACGGCGGCGCCCTTGAGCAGGGCCAGGTTCACCGGCAGTTCGGGGATGCGTCCGCTGGCGAAGCCGACCACCAGCAACCGGCCGTTCCAGGCGATGGCGCGGATGGCCTGGTCGAACAGGTCGCCACCCACCGGATCGTAGATCACATCGGCACCCTGGCCGTCGGTGAGACGCTTGATTTCATCCTTCAGGCTGGTTTCGTTGTAGTTGATCAATTCGTCGGCGCCAGCAGCCTTCGCCACGGCGAGTTTCTCTGCGCTGCTGGCGGCAGCGATCACCCGGGCGCCCATGGCTTTGCCGATCTCCACCGCCGCCAGGCCGACACCACCGGATGCGCCGAGCACCAGCAGGGTTTCGCCGGGTTGCAGGTTGGCCCGTTGCTTGAGGGCGTGCATCGAGGTGCCGTACGTCATGCTGAAGGCGGCGGCGGTGTTGAAATCCATGGACGCAGGAATCGGCAACACGTTGTAGCCAGGTACCGCCACCTGTTCGGCAAAGCTGCCCCAGCCGGTCAGCGCCATCACCCGGTCGCCAACCTTCAAGTGGCTGACTTTCTCTCCCACTTCGCTGACCACGCCGGCGGCTTCGCCACCTGGGGAAAACGGGAAGGGTGGCTTGAATTGGTATTTGCCCTCGATGATCAGCGTGTCAGGGAAGTTCACCCCGGCGGCATGCACCTCCAGCAGCACTTCGTTCTTCTTGGCGACGGGGCTGGCGACGTCTTCCAGCACCAGCGAATCGGCGGGGCCGAATTCTTTGCACAGCACGGCTTTCATCAGGGCTATTCCTTTGGGAGTGATGGCCGATAAGTGTAGGTGTGAGAGACAACGGGTCAACGAGCATGCCCTGCCCTGATAGCCGGCTATAAGCTTGTGCTTGAACGGCGGGGCGGTATGCTGGGCCGCAAACCGGATGAGGAATCAATTGTGAAAGCGTGGATCATGTTGATGCTGGCCCTGTCGCTGCCTGTGGCAGCGATGGCCGAAGAGGGCAAGGAAGCGAAGGAAGGTGAGGCGCCGAAGGTCAGCTACATCACCCTCAGCCCACCCTTTGTTGGCAACTATGGGCTCGACGGTTCGGCGAAGCTGAGGGTCTACAAGGCCGATGTGGCCCTGCGTGTGACGGGAGATGCTGCTGCGGCGGCGGTCAAGGCCAATGAGCCGTTGATTCGCAACCAGTTGGTGGCGCTGTTCGCCCAGCAGACCACCGAGGCCATGAATAACCTGGAAGCCAAGGAAAAGCTGCGCCAGGAAGCGTTGAAGCAGACCCAGCAGGTGATGAACGACGAAACCGGCAAGCCGATGGTCGATGACCTGTTGTTCAACAACCTGATCATTCAGTAAACCGGCTCGATCGCAGCCTTTGGCAGTGCCCGGATCTCCTGGCGCTGCCCAAGGCTGCTTTTTTTCGTCAAGACGCCAGGCTTTTCCGAAACCGGGCCAGGGCGATTGCAAAGAACAAAAGCCCGATGGCCGCCAGCGCCAGCAGGTCCGGCCAGATCACGCCAGGGCCGGCATCACGGAACAGGATCGCCGCGCTGAGGCTGACGAAATGCGTCGAGGGCGAGCCTTGCATCACCCATTGCAACCATTGCGGCATGCTGTCCAGCGGTGTGCTGCCGCCCGACAACAGCAGCATCGGGATGATGACCGGGATCGCCAGCAAACCGAACTGCGGCGTCGAACGAGCGAGGGTGGCGAGGAAGATGCCCAGTGAGGTGCTGGCGAATAGGTAGAGTGCGGTCACCAGCAGGAAGAGCACCATGGAGCCGGCGAGAGGTACGCCCAGGGCAAACTTGACGATGATTTCCAGCGACGCCCAGGTGCACAGCACCACTACCAGCAGGTTGCTCCAGATTTTCGCCAGCATGATTTCCAATGCCGTCAGCGGCAGCACCAGCAAGTGGTCGAGGGTACCGTGCTCGCGCTCGCGCAGCAGCGCGGTCCCCGTCAGGATGATGGCCAGGATCGTGATGTTGTTGACGATCTGGATCACTGCCAGGAACCAGCCACCTTCCAGGTTGGTATTGAACAGCGAACGCGTGGTCAGCCTCACGGGTGTTGCTTCGCTCGTTTGTGCCTGGCCGGCGTAGGTCGTCAGTTCCTGTTGGAAAATCCGTCCTATATAGCCGGCGCCCATGAACGCCTGGCTCATGGCCGTGGCGTCGACGTTGAGTTGCAGCGTCGGTTCGCGTCCTGCGAGCAGGTCGGCCTGGAAGTTGGCGGGCACATTAATGACAAAGGTGTAGCGGCCACTGTCCATGACTTTGTCCAGTTCGGCATAGGGCAGGGCCACCGGGTTCTGGAACTCCGGCGGTTGCAGGACCTGGGCCAATTGGCGCGAGAGATGGCTCTGGTCTTCGTCCACTATTGCGACACTGGCGTTGTGGACGCCGATTACCGAACCGGCGGCCGGCATGTAGATCGCCACCGTGAAGGCGTAGCCCAAAAACAGCAGCAGAACGGAGTCGTACCGCAGGCTGGTCAGTTCCTTGAGCCCCAGACGCCAGATATGTGAAAGCGTGTGCATCAGGCCTCCTGCTTTTTCAGCATGATCAGGCTGAGCCCGGTGAAACCCAGGAAAAACCCGCCCAGCGCCAGGCATTGCGGCCATAGCTGGCGCAGATCCAGGGCCTTGGTGAAGGTGCCGACGGCGATATCGAGGAAATAACCGGCGGGAAACAACTGGCCCATCACCGAGGCCGCGCCGTCCAGGGACGAACGCGGCACGATCAGCCCCGAGAACTGGATGGTCGGCAGGCTGGTGATGATCATGGTGCCGAGGATCGCCGCGATCTGGGTGCGGGTGAACGCCGAGATCAGCAGCCCCATGCTGGTGGTCGCCAGTACATAGAGGAGGCCGCCCACCGCCAGCGTCAGGCCGCTGCCCTTGAACGGCACACCGAACAGCCAGCGGTTCATCGCTGTCAGCAGGGCCAGGTTGATCAGGCTGACCGCCAGGTAGGGCACTTGTTTGCCCAGCAGGAACTCCAGGCGCGTCAGCGGCGTGGCGTAGAAATTGGTGATCGAACCCAGCTCCTTCTCCCGCACGATGCCCAGCGCCGTCAACATGGCCGGAATGAACGCCAGGATCAGCGCCATGACCCCAGGGCCGATGGCGTTGACGCTGACCACGTCCTGGTTGTAGCGAAAGCGCGTCTCCAGCGTCGCGCCGGGTTGCCGGTTCGGTGCGCGGCTGCTGAGTTCGGCCAGTTGCTCAAGGTTGGCCTGGTGCACGGCCTGGACGTAGTTGCGACTGGTCTCGGCTCGAAACGGTATGCCGCCGTCCAGCCAGGCGCCCACTGTCGGCTGGCGGCCAGCGTAAAGGTCACGTCCAAACCCAGGGGGGATTTCCAGGGCCAGCTTGATCTCCGAGCGCTGCAAACGTCGATGCAGCTCCTTCGCGTCGCGGATGATCGGCTGCTCCTCGAAGTAGCGCGAGCTGCGGAACGCTTCCAGATAGGCACGGCTTTGCGGGCTCTGATCCTGGTCATACACGGCGAAGGCCAGTTTCTCCACATCGAGGGAAATACCGAAGCCGAAGACCACCATCATGAACAAGGCGCCCAGCAAGGCGAATGCCATCCGCACCTTGTCGCGCAGCAGCTCCTTGCCCTCCCGGCTGGCAACGGCCCACAGGCGACCGAGGCTCAGGCCGCGCCGGTCCCGGGGGGCGTCGGCACTGTCGAGGGTCACGGGAGCGGCGTCTTGTTGCGTCTCGCCCTGGGCTTTCTCCAGGCAGGTGACGAACGCGGCTTCCAGCGTCTGGCCGTTGAACTGCGCCTGCAAGGCCGCCGGCGTGTCACAAGCCAGGACCTTGCCGGCGTGCATCAGCGAAATGCGATCGCAGCGCTGGGCCTCGTTCATGAAATGGGTGGAAAGGAAAATTGTCACGCCCTGTTCGCGAGACAACTCGATCAACAGTCGCCAGAAATCATCCCGCGCAGCCGGATCGACACCCGAGGTCGGCTCATCGAGGATCAGCACTTCCGGGCGATGCAACACTGCCACCGCCAGGGACAAACGTTGGCGCAGGCCCAGTGGCAGCGAGCCGGAAGGCTGGTCCGCCAGCGCCTGGAGATTGAAGCGCTGGATCAGTTCGTCGATGCGCTGGCGACTGTCCGTCGTGGGCAGGTCGAAGAGCTTGGCGTGCAGCTCCAGGTTTTGGCGCACGCTCAGTTCGCCGTACAGCGAAAAACTCTGGGACATGAAACCCACCCGCTTGCGGGTGGCGAGGTCCTTGGCGTTGACCGGGTTGCCCAGCAGCCGGGCACTGCCTTCGCTGGCAGGGATCAGCCCGGTCAGCACCTTCATGGTGGTGGTCTTGCCGCAACCGTTGGAACCCAGGAACCCAAAGATCTCGCCGCGACCAATCGCGAAGCTGACGTTGTCGACGGCGGTGAAATCACCGAAGCGCAAAGTGAGGTCGTGGGCTTCGATGGCAATGTCGGTGGTGTTGGCGCTCCTGGGGGGGATCACCAGCGGCTCGGCATCGCGGCCGCTGTCGCCCTGAAAATGGGTGAAGGCCGAATCGAGCTTGCCGTCCGGGGTGACCTTGGCCAGCTCCGCACTCAGGCCCTTGGCGATCAAGCGACCGTTGTCGAGCATCAGGCAATGCTCGAATTGTTCGGCCTCTTCCATGTACGCGGTGGCGACCAGCAGGGTCAGTTGCGGGCGTTGTCGGCGCACGTCTTCTATCAGTTCCCAGAAGCGCCGCCGGGACAGCGGGTCCACGCCGGTGGTGGGTTCGTCGAGAATCAGCAGGTCCGGTTCATGGATCAGCGCGCAACACAGGCCGAGCTTCTGCTTCATGCCGCCGGACAGCTTGCCCGCCGGACGATCGGCAAAACGCTGCAGATCGGTGGCCAGCAGCAAAGTGCCCATGCGTTGTTCGCAGTCTGCCCGCGATAACCCGAACAGCGTGCCGAAGAAGCGAATGTTCTCGCGTATCGACAGGTCCGGGTAAAGGTTGCCCCCAAGCCCTTGGGGCATGAAGGCAATGCGTCGGTAGAGGGTGTTGCGATGGCGTCGGTCGTCGATCGAGGCGCCGAGCACGTCCAGTTGGCCGTGCTGGAGTTTCTTCACTCCGGCAATCAGCCCCAGCAGGCTCGACTTGCCGGCGCCGTCCGGGCCGATCAGGCCGCAGCGAGTGCCGACGGGCAGGCTGAAGGCGATATCGCTCAACGCCACCTGCTGGCCGTAGCGATGCTCGATGCCCGAGGCGTGCAATGCCTCGTCGAGGGCGGTGCTCATTGCAGGTTGGCCGGCCAGTCGATGGGGGCGGTGCGTACATAGCCGGCACCGGGCATGCCGGGTTTGGCCTGGGGCACTTCGCCGGGTTGGGTCAGGCGTACTTTGACGCGGAACACCAGTTTCTGGCGTTCATCACGGGTCTCGACTTCTTTCGGGGTGAACTGGGATTTGGCCGCGACGAAGCTGACCTTGGCCGGCAGCGGTCGCTCGGGCAGGGCGTCGAGCAGCAGGCGCGCTTCATTGCCCACTGCCAGTTTTCCGGCCACCGAGGCCGGCAGGTAGAGGTTCATGTATTGGTCATTCGGATCGATCATCAGCAACACCCGGCCGCCGGCGCCCAGCACTTCACCCGGCTCGGCCAGGCGCAACTGGATCACGCCGTCGAGTGGCGCCCGCAACGTACTGTCATCTATTTCACTGGTGAGCTGCGCCACTTGGGCCAGGGTCGCGCCGATGGCCGCATTCGCCGCCGATACCTGGGCCCGAGCGGCGTTGACCGCAGCGTTGGCGGTGTCGACGCGGGCTTGTTGCTGGTCGATGACCTGGCCGCTGGCGTAACCGCGCTTGAACAGTTCCTGGGTCCGCTTGAGTTCCTGGTGAGCGAGCAATTGTTCGCTCTGGCGCAACTGTACGTTGGCTTCGGTGGCGGCAAGGTTCTGTCGGGCACGCACGACTTCGGCCTCGGCCTGATTGCGCTGGGCCTCCAGGGTGCGGGTGTCCATGCGCGCCAGCACTTGGCCCTTGATGACGTTGTCGCCTTCGTCGACATGAACTTCGGCCAGGCGTCCGGGCGTCTTGCTGGCGATCTGGACCTCGGTGGCCTCCAGGCGGCCGTTGCCCATGCTCAAGCCTTCCGGCAGGCGATCGTGGCGTGACTTCCAGTAGCCGAAACCGCCGGCGGCCAGCAACACGGTCATCAAGGCAAAGGCAAAAAAACGCGAGGTACGATGGTTCGTCGACATGTCCGGCATCCTGCGGCTATAGCATCGAAGTCTGCGGGATCAATGACCGATCCAGCTTGATATCCATCAACTCATCGGCGATCAGCGCAGGGCAATCACTGCTGCCCACTGTTCGGCCGTGACAGGCATCACCGACAGTCGCGAGCCTTTCTGCACCAGTGGCATTTCAGCCAGCGCGGTCTGTTGCTTGAGGTAGTCGAGCTTCAGCACGTGGGGAAACGTTTCGACGTGGGCTACGTCGATCGCGGTCCAGGGGTTTTTGTCCGGGCCGGCCTTGGGGTCGAAGTAATGGCTATCGGGTTCCAGCGCTGTCGGATCGGGGTAGGCCGCGCGGACGATCCGGCCGATCCCGGCAATGCCTGGCTCGGGGCAACTGGAGTGGTAGAAAAAGAACGCGTCGCCCACCGCCATGGTCCGCAGGAAATTACGCGCCTGGTAGTTGCGAACCCCGTCCCAGCGTGCCTGGCCGAGCTTTTCCAAGCCTTGGATGGATAATTCGTCGGGCTCGGACTTCATCAGCCAATAGGCCATGATTGCTACTCCTTGGCGGTGTTGAAAAAAATAGTTCAGCGATTTTATGACAAACCGACAGTCGGTTGACGCCAGAGTTTGCGTGTCGGGGCCGGTTGCCGCAAAATGCCGGCCTTCCAAGCTTGACGCTGCTGCACGGCCAATAAGAAAACCGCTGCTGTCATCGTGTGTGATATGCCTTGAGGGGGGCAATCGATGAAACGCAAACCGGATTTGTTGTGGATCTTGGTCATTCTGTTCGGTCTAGGTGTCGTGACCACGGGTTACGCTCAAAGCCTGTGGGCCAACAAGACCGACGCGCCGGTGGAAATCACCCAACCCGCGTCATCGTTCAAACGCTGAACCCGCTTTCCTGGCGCCGCTGATGACCGCGGCGTCTACCCCGCGATATACCATTGCCTGTCGCTGACCGTTCCCTGCAGCGGCACGTCCCAGCTTGCCTGCGCCAATCGTTCGACTTTCTGGCATTCATGGGCCAGCCCCAATAGCGTCGGCTTGCGCCACTGCTTGCGTCGCGCCAGATACGCCAGGCTGCGGTCATAAAAGCCGCCGCCCATGCCCAATCGACCTCCCGCATCGTCAAACCCCACCAGTGGCAACAGCACCAGGTCCAGCGTCCAGACCTTGCGTTGCCGGGCGAGGTTCTTGCGCGGTTCAGGAATACGAAACCGGTTGGGCTGCATTTTTTCGCCGGGGTGGATGCGCTGGAACACCATCTTGGTCTGCGGCCACGGGCTGAGCACCGGCAGGTAAGTAGCCTTGCCCCGGCGTTGGGCTGCGCGCAGCAGCAGGCGCGGATCGATCTCGCCGTCGTTGGGCAGGTACAGGGCGATGTGCCGCGCACGGCGAAACAGCGGATGCTGGGCCAGTTGCTTGTACAGCCCGCGGGCGGCTTGCCGTTGCTGGGCGGGCGTCAGGGCGCGACGGGCCTGGCGCAGCAGGCGTCGAAGTTGCGGGCGGGGCAGCAGCGCAGGTTCGGTCATATCAGTGCTTCACGCAGTGGCGATGTCACAGCGTAACCGCAAAACAGGCTGCCCAGAAATGCCGGCGCCAGAAACGACAATGCCAGTCCGCATGGACTGGCATTGTCTGGAGTCAGGCTCCCCGGATGAACCGCTGTCGGCTTAGCCCTTGAACCCGAAAGTTCAAGGTGGAAGTTGCAGGGGGCGTTAAGGCTTTCCGTCAAGCGGACATGCACACCGGCCCCAACGTGCAACCCCCGTGGTTGTGCGTATCGGCTCAGGGACATCACCAACTGGCAAGCACCCCAGGGAGTGATGCGAGTATACCCCAGGCAGCCTCGCGAATCAGCCCTTGCTGACGTCTGGATCGGTGGCGAGCACCAGATCCACCCGATCGAGCAGGTCGCGCACCTGTTCACGGGTCGAGCCGCTGACCTGCAGGTCCGGTGTATCCTGGCGATGCAGCAGGTCGTGGGTGATGTTCAAGGCGGCCATCACGGCGATGCGGTCGGCACCGATGACTTTGCCGCTGCTGCGGATCTCGCGCATCTTGCCATCCAGGTAACGGGCGGCGCTCACCAGGTTGCTACGCTCTTCCTGGGGGCAGATGATCGAATATTCTTTGTCGAGGATCTGCACGGTAACGCTATTGCTTGAACTCATGAGTCTTGCTCCAGGGCCTTGAGGCGCGAAATCATCGATTCGACCTTACGCCGGGCGATTTCGTTTTTTTCAATGAGGTGCGCGCGTTCCTCGCGCCAGGTTTTTTCCTGAGCTAATAGGAGTCCGTTTTGGCTCTTAAGTTGCTCGACCCGGTCAATTAGCAGTTCGAGTCTGGCCATCAGCGCTTGCAGGTCGGTGTCTTCCATTGTGTCCACTGAAGATTGTGTCTGATGGAGGGTATGGGTCGCACAGCCTCTGATAGTCTTGGCGAGTCTGTCGATGTAGGATACAAGGCCTCCATTCTAGACATAGCGCCGTCTGGCGCCTAGCTGCCCATGCCCATTCAGAATTCCCCGTATCAAGCATTCGCCACCCTGCTGAGCACCAGCGGTCATCCTGTCTCGCCTGCCGAACTGCATGGCCTGCTGCTCGGTCGCAGCTGCGCCGGTGCCGGCTTCGATGCCGACGGCTGGTTGGCCGACGCCGCCGAACTGCTGGAAGGCGAGCCGGCGGACAACGTCCGCAACGCGCTCATCGGCCTGCAGGAAATGGTCAAGGGCGAGCTGACCAGCGACGACATGACCGTCGTCCTGCTGCTGCCCACTGACGACGCCCCCTTGGCCGACCGCGCCGCTGCGCTGGGCCAATGGTGCCAGGGCTTCCTCGCCGGCTTCGGCCTGACCCGTCGCGAATACGCCTTGAGCGAAGAGGCCAAGGAAGTGTTGCAGGACTTGGCCGCGATCTCCCAGGTCCAGGATGCCCTGGAAGAGTCCGATGACGGCGAAAGCGACTACATGGAAGTGATGGAGTACCTGCGGGTCGCGCCATTGCTGCTGTTCACCGAGACCAAGAAAACCGATGCAGCGGCCCCCAAGCCGTCCTTGCATTAATTTTTAGAGGGAACACCGTCTGCCCATGATTCATATCCCGAAATCGGAATACAGCCGTCGCCGCAAGGCCCTGATGGCGCAGATGGAACCCAACAGCATCGCAATCCTGCCCGCCGCCGCCGTTGCGATCCGCAACCGCGACGTCGAGCACGTCTATCGCCAGGACAGCGACTTCCAGTACCTCAGCGGCTTTCCCGAGCCGCAGGCGGTACTGGTGCTGATGCCGGGCCGCGCCCATGGCGAATACATCCTCTTTTGCCGCGAACGCAACGCCGAACGTGAGTTGTGGGATGGCCTGCGCGCCGGCCAGGAAGGGGCGATCCGTGACTACGCCGCCGACGACGCGTTTCCCATCACCGACATCGACGACATCCTGCCGGGCCTGATCGAAGGCCGCGACCGGGTGTATTCGGCCATGGGCAGCAACCCGGAATTCGACCGGCACCTGATGGAGTGGATCAACGTGATTCGCTCCAAGGCCCACCTCGGCGCCCAGCCGCCGAACGAATTCGTTGCCCTGGATCATCTGCTGCATGACATGCGCCTGTATAAATCGGCTGCAGAAGTGAAAGTGATGCGCGAAGCGGCGCGGATTTCCGCCCAGGCGCACATTCGGGCGATGCAGGCGGCGCGTCCGGGGCTGCATGAGTTCAGCCTGGAAGCCGAGCTGGACTATGAGTTCCGCAAGGGCGGGGCGAAGATGCCTGCCTATGGTTCGATCGTCGCGGCGGGGCGCAATAGCTGCATCCTGCACTACCAGCAGAATGACGCGCTGCTCAAGGACGGCGACCTGGTACTGATCGACGCAGGCTGTGAAATCGACTGCTATGCCAGCGATATCACCCGTACCTGGCCGGTCAGTGGCAAGTTCTCACCCGAGCAGAAGGCGATCTACGAAGTGGTGCTGGCTGCCCAGGAAGCCGCGTTCGCCCAGATTGCGCCGGACAAACACTGGAACCAGGCTCACGAAGCGACGGTGCGGGTGATTACCGAAGGATTGGTGCGCCTTGGCCTGCTGGAGGGTGAGGTGGACGCGTTGATCGCCAGCGAGGCCTACCGGGCGTTCTACATGCACCGCGCTGGCCACTGGCTGGGCATGGACGTGCATGACGTGGGCGAATATCGGGTCGGCGGCGAGTGGCGGGTACTTGAGGTCGGCATGACGCTGACGGTGGAGCCGGGCATCTACATCGGCCCGAACAACCGCAGCGTAGCGAAAAAATGGCGCGGCATTGGCGTGCGCATCGAGGATGACGTGGTAGTGACCAAAACCGGTTGTGAAATCCTGAGCCACGGCGTACCGAAGACGGTCGCCGACATCGAGGCCCTGATGGCCGCTGCCCGGACGCAAGTGGCATGAGCCGGGTCAATCTGGCGATCGTCGGCGGCGGCCTGGTCGGCGCGAGCCTGGCGCTGGCCCTGCAGGCCGGTGCCAAGGCCCGGGGCTGGAAGATCATGCTGATCGAGCCCTTTGCCCCCGGCGATGCCTGGCAGCCAAGCTACGACGCCCGGTCCTCGGCATTGTCCTACGGTGCCCGGCAGATTTATCAACGCCTGGGTGTCTGGCAGGAGATTTCCCGCCGCGCCGAACCGATCAAACAGATCCATGTGTCCGACCGCGGGCGGTTTTCCACGGCGCGGTTGTCGGCCATGGAAGAGGGCGTGCCGGCGCTGGGCTACGTGGTGGAAAACGCCTGGCTCGGCCAGTGCCTGTGGCAAGGCCTGGACCCGGAGGTGGTGAGTTGGCGCTGCCCGGCGCAGGTCACCCGCATGGAGCCGCTGGTCGGCGGTTATCGCTTGACCCTGGACGACGAAACCACCCTGGAATGCGACCTTGCCGTACTGGCTGATGGCGGCCGCTCCAGCCTGCGCGAGCAGTTGGGTATCGGCGTGCGCAGTCGACCCTACGACCAGAGCGCCTTGATCGCCAACATCACCCCCAGCGAAGCCCACAACGGCATGGCCTTCGAACGTTTCACCGATGACGGCCCGATGGCCTTGTTGCCACTGCCGGAGAATCGTTGCGCGCTGGTCTGGACCCGTCAGGGCATGGACGCACAACGGCTGGCGGCCCTCGACGAGCGCAGTTTTCTAAGTGAATTGCAGGGCGTGTTCGGCTATCGCCTGGGCACCCTGAAACAGGTGGGCGTACGACATCTGTACCCGCTGGCGCTGGTGGAGGCCGAAGAACAGGTCCGTCCGCACCTGGCGATCCTGGGCAACGCCGCCCACAGCCTGCACCCGATTGCCGGGCAGGGGTTCAATCTGTCCCTGCGCGACGCCCAGGCCCTGGCCGATGCCCTGCTCGACAGCGAAAGCGAGCCTGGGGATTTTGCCGTGTTGCAAGCCTATCGCGAGCGCCAGCGAATGGATCAGGTCCTGACCGTGGGCTTCTCCGACCAGGTCACGCGCCTGTTCGCCAGCAACCTGCCATTGGTGTCCCTGGGCCGTAACCTCGGCCTGTTGGGCCTCGACTTGCTGCCGCCGGCCAAGCGCTGGTTCGCCCGTCAGGCCATGGGGCTGGGGACGCGTCCCGATGCTTGAGGCCGGGGCTGTCATTTCTTTTCATGGGCGACCGATGTCGCCAGCAAAACAGGCTTAGAGCATGGAATTGCGTGCAGATCTGCTGATTGTCGGCGCCGGTATGGTCGGCAGCGCCCTGGCGCTGGCGTTGCAGGGCAGTGGCCTGCAAGTGCTGCTGCTCGACGGCAGCCCGATGAGTGTCAAACCCTTCGACCCCCAGGCCGCGTTCGAACCCCGGGTCAGTGCCTTGTCGACGGCCAGCCAGCGGATCCTCGAGCGCCTGGGTGTCTGGGACGGCATCACCGCCCGGCGCGCCAGCCCCTATACCGACATGCACGTCTGGGACGGCAGCGGCACCGGGCAGATCCATTTCTCGGCCGCCAGCCTGCACGCCGAGGCGCTTGGGCACATCGTTGAAAACCGCGTTGTGCAGGACGCCTTGCTGGATCGACTGCATGACTGCGACCTGGGCCTGCTGGCCAATGCCCGGCTGGAACAGATGCGTCGTTCCGGTGATGACTGGCTGCTGACCCTGGCCGATGGCCGCACGTTGCGCGCGCCCCTGGTCATCGCGGCTGACGGCGCGAATTCCGCCGTGCGTCGCCTGACCGGCGTTGCCACGCGGGAATGGGATTACCTGCACCACGCCATCGTCACCAGCGTGCGCAGCGCCCGGTCGCATCGAATGACGGCCTGGCAGCGTTTCACCGACAACGGTCCGCTGGCGTTCCTGCCACTTGAGCGTGACGGCCGGCACGACTGGTGCTCGATCGTCTGGTCCACCACCCCCGGTGAAGCGCAGCGCTTGATGGCGCTCGATGAAACTCAATTCTGCAGCGAACTGGAACGGGCCTTTGAAGGCCAGCTCGGCACGGTACTGAGTGCCGACCCACGCCTGTGCGTGCCGCTGCGCCAACGACATGCCAAGCGCTATGTGGCCGAAGGGCTGGCATTGATCGGCGACGCGGCCCATACCATTCATCCGTTGGCCGGGCAGGGCGTGAACCTGGGCTTCCTCGACGCCGCCGTGCTGGCCGAAGTGCTGTTGCAGGCGGCCGGGCGTGGCGAACGACTGGCGGACGTGAAGGTGCTGAGCCGCTACGAGCGGCGACGCATGCCCCATAACCTGGCGTTGATGGCGGCGATGGAAGGTTTCGAGCGCTTGTTCCAGGCCGATCCATTGCCGGTGCGCTGGTTGCGTAATACCGGGTTGAAGCTGGTGGACCGCATGCCCGAGGCCAAGGCGTTGTTTGTGCGCGAGGCGCTGGGGTTGATTGGGGATTTGCCGGATCTGGCCAAGGCCTGAGAGGTGGGTTGGGGCTTATGGCCTCATCGCGGGCAAGCCTTGCTCCCACACAAGCTCTTGCTCCCACAGGTGTGCAATGTGGGACGAGCTTTTGTGGGAGCAAGGCTTGCCCGCGATGGCGGACGCAAAAACACTGCGCATCTCAAAGTTGCAACATTTGGAAATGTGTCCAGCCATTGTTCGATTGAGATGCCAAATGTGAGTCCTTATCATTTGCGCTTCGTTCACAATCCAGAGACCGCTACCATGTCGGCACCCAAGCGCCTGCTGTCCGCCCTCGCCTTGACCCTGATCGGCACCACTGCCGCCCAGGCCGCCGATGAGGTGGTGGTCTACTCTTCGCGCATCGACGAACTGATCAAACCGGTCTTCGATGCCTACACCAGGAAGACCGGCGTGTCGGTGAAGTTCATCACCGACAAGGAAGCGCCGCTGATGCAGCGGATCAAGGCCGAGGGTGAGAACGCCACCGCCGACCTGCTGCTCACCGTCGACGCCGGCAACCTCTGGCAGGCCGAGCAGATGGGCATCCTCCAACCGTTCACCTCGCCGGTGATCGACGCCAACATCCCGTCTCAATACCGCGCCTCTTCCCACGCCTGGACCGGCTTGAGCCTGCGGGCGCGGACCATCGTCTACTCCACTGATCGGGTCAAACCCAGTGAGCTGAGCACCTACGAGGCCTTGGCGGGTGACGAGTGGGAGGGCCGCCTGTGCCTGCGCACGTCGAAGAAGGTCTATAACCAGTCGCTGACCGCCACCCTGATCGAAACCCACGGTGCGGAAAAAACCGAGGAGATCCTCAAGGGTTGGGTCCGGAACCTGTCCACCGACGTCTTCTCCGATGACACCGCGCTGCTTGAGGCGATCAACGCCGGGCAGTGCGACGTCGGCATCGTCAATACCTACTACTATGGCCGCCTGCACCAGCAGAAGCCGGACCTGAAGGTGAAGCTGTTCTGGCCGAACCAGGCCGACCGTGGCGTGCACATCAACCTCTCGGGGATTGGCTTGACCAAGCATGCACCGCATCCGGACGCTGCGAAGAAGCTGGTGGAGTGGATGACCACGCCAGAAGCGCAAAGCATCTTCGCCGACGTGAACCAGGAATTCCCGGCCAACCCGAAAGTCGAGCCGTCCAAGGAAGTGGCGGCCTGGGGCAAGTTCAAGGCCGATACCCTGCCGGTGGAAGTCGCGGGTAGACGCCAGGCCGAAGCCATACGCATGATGGATCGCGCTGGCTGGAATTAATCCAACTCAGGCACGGCTCCCTGTGGCGGTTGTAAGATAGGTGCCCGCGCGAATGCGCGGGCATCATCATTTAAACGAGAGCACCCCTTGGCCCACCCCGCCCAACGCCGTTGGTACCCCCTGGTCTTTGCCATTGCCGCGCTGGTCCTGTTGCCCTTGAGCGTCTTGCTGCTGTCCTGGCAGAGCATCGACCAACAGATCTGGTCCCACTTGTGGGACACGCAAATGCCGCGCTTGCTGGGCAACACCCTCACGTTGATCCTTGGCGTGGGTGTCGGGGTGACGTTGCTGGGTGTCAGTCTCGCCTGGCTCACCAGCCTGTGTGAATTCCCCGGGCGACGCTGGCTCGACTGGGCGTTGATGCTGCCGTTTGCGATTCCGGCCTACGTGTTGGCGTTTGTCTTCGTTGGCCTGCTGGACTTTGCAGGCCCCGTGCAGACACTCATGCGTGAATGGTTCGGCAGCGGCCTGCGCCTGCCCCGGGTCCGTTCCACCGGTGGGGTGATCCTGGTGCTGGTGCTGGTCTTTTACCCTTACGTCTATCTGCTGGCGCGCAGTGCATTCCTGGCCCAGGGCAAGGGCTTGATGGAAGCCGCACGGGTGCTCGGGCAGTCGCCGTGGCAGGCGTTCTGGCGCGTGGCGCTGCCGATGGCCCGGCCGGCCATCGGTGCGGGCGTGGCGTTGGCGCTGATGGAGACACTGGCGGATTTCGGCGCGGTATCGGTGTTCAACTTCGACACCTTTACCACCGCGATCTACAAGACCTGGTACGGCTTCTTCAGTCTCTCCAGCGCAGCCCAACTGGCCAGCCTGCTGTTACTGGCGGTGATGCTGGTGCTCTACGGCGAACGCCGGGCCCGCGGTGCCCACCGAGCCAGCAACGAGCGTCCCCGAGCCAAGGCTTTGTATACGTTGCGCGGTCTCAAGGCCGTGGCAGCCAGCTGTTGGTGTTTCCTGGTGTTCGCCTGTGCCTTTGTCATTCCGGTGCTGCAGTTGGTGGTGTGGTTCTGGCAACGCGGTCGTTTCGACCTGGACGAACGTTATGCCGGGCTGATCGTCCACACCCTCTACCTGGGCGGCCTGGCCGCGCTGATCACCGTTTGCGTGGCCTTGCTGCTGGCGTTCGCCCGACGGCTGGCGCCAACCCGTCCGATTCGTGCCGGCATCGGCCTGGCGAACCTGGGCTATGCCTTGCCCGGTTCGGTGCTCGCGGTATCGATCATGCTTGCATTCAGCTACCTGGACCGTGAGCTGGTCATCCCGCTGTCGAGCTGGCTCGGTGGGGCAGGCAAGCCGTTGTTGCTGGGTAGCCTGTCGGCGCTGTTGCTGGCATATCTGGTGCGCTTCCTGGCCGTGGCCTACGGTCCGTTGGAGAGCAGCCTGGCGCGAATTCGTCCGTCCTTGCCCGAGGCTGCACGCAGCCTAGGGGTCAGTGGGCCACGACTGTTTTTCAAAGTGTATCTGCCGTTGCTGTTGCCCGGCACCTTGAGCGCGGCGTTGCTGGTGTTCGTCGACGTGCTCAAGGAAATGCCCGCGACCCTGCTGATGCGCCCGTTCGGCTGGGATACGCTGGCGGTGCGGATCTTCGAGATGACCAGCGAAGGGGAGTGGGCCCGGGCCGCGCTGCCGGCGCTGACGTTGGTACTGGTGGGGTTGTTGCCAGTCATCGGATTGATACGACGTTCGGCCCATCAAAACAGCTAGGTGTCAGTCCCACCTCATGCGGCTACAATGCGCGGCATTCGGTGCGGTCCGTCTGTCGGACCGGGCAACTGAGAACGTCAGAAAACTCCTTTTTTCAGACGTTCGCGTTATGCAGTGCCCGTCCGCACCTTCGCCAAGCCCGGAAGGAGAAACCCATGGGACAGCGTACGCCTCTGTATGACCTTCATCTCGCCCTTGGCGCGAAGATGGTCGATTTTGGCGGTTGGGATATGCCTTTGCACTACGGCTCGCAAGTCGAAGAACACCATCAGGTGCGTCGCGACTGCGGAGTGTTCGATGTATCCCACATGACCGTGATCGATGTCGCCGGCCCCCAGGCCAAGGTTTGGTTGCAGCGTTTGCTGGCCAATGACGTCGATCGTTTGCAGGACACAGGCAGTGCCTTGTACAGCGCGATGCTCAACGAGCGCGGCGGCATCGTCGACGACATGATCATCTATCGTGTCGAGGACGGTTATCGGTTGGTCTTCAACGCCTCGACCCGCGATCAGGATCTGGCCTGGATGCAGGCACAGCTCGGTGGCTACGACGTGCAGTTGCATGAGCGCCCCGAACTGGCGATGCTGGCGATCCAGGGCCCCCAGGCCCGGCAGAAGATTGCCGAACTGGTGACGCAACCGCGTGGGCAGATCATCCAGCAACTCAAGCCTTTCGAAGGTCGCGCCGACGGCGAATGGTTCATCGCCCGGACCGGCTACACCGGCGAAGATGGCCTAGAAATCGTCCTGCCCGCCCAGGAAGCCCCGAGTTTCTTCAACGACCTGGTAGGGGCCGGTATTTCGCCCATTGGCCTCGGCGCCCGCGATACCTTGCGCCTGGAGGCCGGCATGAACCTCTACGGCCAGGACATCAACCAGGACGTTTCGCCCCTGGCCTCGAACATGGCCTGGAGCATCGCCTGGGAACCGGCGAGCCGTCAGTTCATCGGGCGCAGTGCGCTGCAAGCCGAGCTTGCCAGCGGTGTGCAGCACAAATTGGTCGGGCTGGTGCTGGAAGAGCGGGGTGTCTTGCGCGCCCATCAGGTGGTCCGCATCGCCAATGTTGGCGAAGGGGAGATCACCAGTGGTAGTTTTTCTCCTACGCTTAGCAAGTCGATTGCCCTGGCACGTGTTCCGATGGCTACCGCCGACCGTGCCGAGGTAGAAATTCGCGGCAAGTGGTATCCGGTACGGGTGGTCAAACCGACCTTCGTCCGCCATGGCAAAACCCTGATCTAACCTTTTGCGGCGGGCCGCTGGCCGCTGACACTTCTCTTGAGGACACAGAATATGAGTGATATCCCTGCCGAACTGCGTTTTGCCGAAAGCCATGAGTGGGCACGCCTGGAAGCTGACGGTACCGTCACCGTGGGCATCAGTGATCATGCGCAGGAAGCCTTGGGCGATGTGGTATTTGTCGAGCTGACTGAAGTCGGTAAGGTCTTTGGCGCAGGTGACCAGGCCGGTGTGGTCGAGTCGGTCAAAGCGGCTTCCGATATCTATTCCCCGATTGCAGGTGAAGTGATCGCGGTCAATGAAGAGCTGAGCGGTTCGCCGGAGCTGCTGAACTCCGATCCGTATGGCGCCTGGATCTTCAAGCTCAAGCCAAGCGACAAGGCCGAGGTGGGCAAGTTGCTTGATGCGGCAGGCTACAAGTCCGCTATCGGCGAATAAGGACGACTGCACTTGTGGGAGCGAGCAAGCTCGCTCCCACAAGGGTTGGGACAGCCTTGGGGTGTTCACCGGGCAAAAAAATGCCGCTCGATCGAGCGGCATTTTGTATTGGCCGGGAATCAGTCCTGGGCGACGGCGTTTTTCGCCAGGATAGCGTTGGCCAGTTCCATGTCGGTGGCTTGCAGGCCTGGGTTGTCGGCGCGCACTTTCTGCATCGCCGCTTCCAGGTAAGGGCCCCGAATACCGCCATCACTGGCGACGAAGCTGCCGGCGTCGTCCTGGGCGGCGACGATCAGCTTGTGATCCTTGAAGGTCAGGTAGGTGGAACCGGTGGTCGCACCGGATGAGATGACGTTACGCCAAAACGTGTCGGCCATTGCCGAGCCAACAGGAAGAGACAGCAAGGCTAGGGTAGCGACAGCAAGTTTGAGACGCATGATAGGTGACTCCACTGGGTTAACTATGACGTTGGATTACCTGCGCCTCTATTCAGTTCCATGACCTCTCAGTCAGCCCGCTCCACCTGCAGCACCGCGCCTTCCTGCGCCACCACCCTGACCCGCGTGCCCACGGACGATTCGGGTCCCTTGGCCAGCCAGACGCTGTCAGCCACCTTGATCTTGCCGCGGCCATCGACAATCGCTTCATGAACCTGGAAGACCTTGCCGATCAGCTCTTGCCCGCGCAGGTTCAGGTGCGGTTGATCGCTTTGGCGCACCGCGCTGCGCTGGCGTCGCCACCAGTACAGTGCCGTCGCGATGGCGAACAGGCCGAACAACAGGAACTGCAGCTCCCACGGCATCTGCGGCAGGATGAACGTGAGCACGCCGACTGCCGCGGCGGCCATGCCGATCCACAGCAAGTAGCCGCCGGCGCCGAACACTTCGAGGATCAGCAGGATGACGCCCAGCGCCAGCCAGTCCCAGTACGACATGTGTTGCAGGAACATCCACATACGCGCGCCTCAGGCTTTCTTGCTGTCGAAGGTGGCCTTGACGATCTCGCCAATGCCGCCGACCGCACCGATGACCTGGCTGGCTTCCAGTGGCATCAGGATTACCTTGCTGTTGTTGGCCGAAGCCAGTTTTCCCAGCGCATCGATGTATTTCTGCGCGACGAAGTAGTTCACCGCCTGGACGTTACCGTCGGCAATCGCCTGGGACACCACCTGGGTGGCCAGCGCTTCGGCTTGTGCCTGGCGCTCGCGGGCCTCGGACTCTAGGAACGCGGCCTGGCGGCTGCCCTCGGCCTCGAGGATTTGCGCCTGCTTCTTGCCTTCGGCGGTGAGAATCGCCGACGCTCGCAGGCCCTCGGCTTCGAGGATCTGGGCACGCTTGATGCGTTCGGCTTTCATCTGCCCCGACATGGCGGCCATCAGGTCGGCCGGCGGGCTGATGTCCTTGATCTCGATCCGGGTGATCTTGATGCCCCACGGCGCTGTGGCTTCATCGACGGTGCGCAGCAGTTTTTCGTTGATACCGTCGCGCTGGCTCAGCATCGCGTCCAGCTCCATGGACCCCAGCACGGTACGGATATTGGTTTGCAGCAGGTTGCGAATGGCGTGCTCGAGGTTGTTGACCTCGTAGGCAGCCTGGGCGGTGTTGACCACCTGGAAGAAGCACACGGCGTCGATCTGCACCGTGGCGTTGTCGGCGGTAATGACTTCCTGGGGCGGGATGTCCAGTACGCTTTCCATGACATTGATCTTGCGCCCGATGCGATCCATCACCGGGATGATGATATTCAGGCCGGGCTTGAGCGTGTTGGTGTAGCGGCCGAACCGCTCGACGGTCCATTGGTAGCCTTGGGGCACGACCTTGAACCCCATGAACAGGATGGCGACCACGAGGCCGATGAAAAGTAAAAGTACACTACCGATCTGCATGACGGTTCCCTGTGCGAATTGAGATGGACCTGCGAGCCCTGAGTGTAGGGCACGCGGCCAGTATCTTCGCTATGTGGGAGCAAAGCTTGCTCGCGATGCAGGCGCCTTGCTTCCCCGGGAGACCGCGTCATTTTCATCGCGGGCAAGCCTTGCTCCCAGAACCTCTCGCCACAGGTGCCGCCACAACTACTTCTGCTCGCTCTGCGGCGTCACCCGCAGCACTTCCTCGACCGTGGTCAAGCCCGCCGCCACCTTTTGCGCCCCCGACAGTCGCAGGCTGCGCATGCCTTCCTTGAATGCCTGGCGGCGTACCGCCAGCAGGTCGGTGTCGGGGTGGATCAAGGCTTTGACGCTGTCGGTCAGTTGCATGATTTCGTAGACGCCGGCGCGGCCGCGGTAACCGGTGTCGCGGCACTCCAGGCAACCGACGGCCTGTTGGGCATTGCTCGGCAGCGGCGCCTGCCAGGGCCGCGTCAGGGTTTGCCAGTCGTCTTCATCCAGGGTCAGGGGGGCCTTGCATTGAGGGCACAGCGTGCGCACCAGCCGCTGGGCCATGACCCCGAGCACGGTGGCCTTGATCAGGTAATGGGGCACACCCAGCTCCAGCAGGCGACTGATGGCGCTCGGCGCGTCGTTGGTGTGCAGCGTCGACAGCACAAGGTGCCCGGTGAGCGCCGCCTGGATCGCCATCTCGGCAGTCTCCAGGTCGCGGATCTCACCGATCATGATGATGTCCGGGTCTTGTCGCATCAGCGCCCGCACCCCGGCGGCGAAGGACAGGTCGATGTTGTGCTGGACCTGCATCTGGTTGAAGGAGGCCTCGACCATTTCAATCGGGTCCTCGATGGTGCAGAGGTTCACTTCCGGCGTCGCCAGTTTCTTGAGGGTGGTGTAGAGGGTGGTGGTCTTGCCGGAACCGGTGGGCCCGGTCACCAGGATGATGCCGTTGGGCTGGCGGGTCATGTCCTGCCAGCGACGCAGGTCGTCGGCGGAGAAGCCGAGTTGGTCGAAGTCCTTGAGCAACACTTCCGGGTCGAAGATCCGCATGACCATTTTTTCGCCGAACGCGGTGGGCAAGGTCGACAGGCGCAACTCCACTTCGCCACCGTCCGGGGTCTTGGTCTTGACCCGGCCGTCCTGGGGTTTGCGTTTTTCCGCGACGTTCATCCGCCCCAGGCTCTTGAGACGGCTGACGATTGCCATCGTGACCTGCGGCGGGAACTGATAAACGGTGTGCAGCACCCCGTCGATGCGAAACCGCACGGTGCCCTGCTCGCGGCGCGGTTCGATGTGGATATCACTGGCGCGCTGCTGGAAGGCGTACTGGAACAGCCAGTCGACAATGTTGACGATGTGGGCGTCGTTGGCGTCCGGCTCCTGGTCGCTGGCCCCCAGGTTGAGCAACTGTTCGAAATTGCTCAGGTTGCTCGGCTGCTGATCGACCGCGGTGGCGCCGCTGACCGATTTGGCCAGGCGATAGAACTCCACGCTCAAGCGCTGGATGTCCACCGGGTTGGCGATCACCCGCTTGATCGGCAGCTTGAGCACGTGGGTCAGGTCGGCTTCCCAGCTGTTGACGTAGGGCTGTGCGCTGGCGACGGTGACGGCGTCACGATCGACCGCCACCGCAAGGATCTTGTGGCGCTGGGCAAAGGCATAGGACATCAAGGGCGTCACGGCCGCGACGTTGATTTTCAACGGGTCGATGCGCATGTAGGGCTGGTCGGCCTGCTGGGACAGCCACAGGGTCAGGTTCTCCAGGTCCAGGCGCTTGCCGGGCCGGCTGAGGTCGTCCAGATGCTGGTTGGCGATGAACTCCAGCGGATGCAACTGGCTATTGGCGCTGTGGCGTCGGCGGGCGTTCAGCGCGGTTTCGGCTGAATCCTGGCTGATGAGGCCCTGGGTGACCAGTTGGCGCAGCAGATCGTTGAGGTCCAGCCAGCGGTCCTGAGTGGCGTGTTTGGTGGACATGCGGGTTCCTATTGGACAATTGCAGCAAAGCCGCGATACAGACGCTTCGGCGTCCTCGCTCGGTCTGCAAAAGAATAGTCCCGACCCCGTAGACCGTTGGGCCACTACCCGACCAATGCGTTACCAGTTCTTGCCCATGGGCGTTCAACAGACGGCTTGGGCCGGCCCAACGTGCGCAATATCAGCGTCTTGCAGGTCCACCGAACAGACGCTGATCAGGTTACGTAATTTTTCAGCGATGACCTGGGCACGGTGCAAGCTCAGCCCATCCATGACGATGTCCAGCGCCAGCACATCGCCAAGGCGCTCGACATGAACCTGCTGCGGCGTCAGGCCCTGCAAGGCAAACAGGTTCAACGCCCGACACAGCAAGTCCGGCTCGGCTTCGGCCACTATCTGGTACTGCACCCGGCAATGGGTATTGGCGGCGTGCCAGACGTCGGCGCGGGGCGGGGCTATGGCAACGGCTTCGAGTGGGGGCATGTTCGGTCTCCTTGGTGGCGGGAGAAATATTTACATGCGAGCTGGGGTATTTCTTATCTAAGATGAGTGATTATGGCGATGTTTTGAATCGCTTGATTCTATAAATCAATCATTTCGGGTTTGATCATGCACAGTGAACTGGATAGCTACGACCGCAGGATACTGGCGCTGCTGCAGGAGGATGCCTCGCTGTCCAGTGCGCAGATCGCCGAACAGGTCGGCTTGTCTCAATCGCCGTGCTGGCGGCGGATCCAGCGGATGAAGGAGGAGGGCATCATTCGCGGCCAGGTAACTCTGCTGGATCGCAAGAAAATCGGCCTTAACACGCAGATCTTCGCCGAAATCAAACTCAACGCCCACGGTCGTTCGAACTTCACCGAATTCACCGAGGCGATCCGCGGCTTCCCCGAAGTGCTGGAGTGTTACGTGCTGATGGGGTCGGTGGATTTTCTGCTGCGCATCGTCACCGCCGATATCGAGGCGTATGAGCGATTCTTTTTCGAAAAGCTGTCGATGGTGCCGGGGATCCAGGAAGTGAACTCGATCGTGGCGCTGTCGGAGATCAAGTCGACGACGAGTTTGCCTGTGGTGCGTTGAGCTTGTTTCTGCGGTGTTTTTGCTGGCCTCATCGCGAGCGAGCTCGCACACAGTTGATCTTCAGTGGCCACAACATGTGTGTACAACACTGAACCTCTGTGGGAGCGAGCTTGCTCGCGATGGCGGCATCACAGACGCAGTAAAGTCTTCCAGGCCCGATTCTGGTAAACCGCAATCGCCTGCTGCTTGCGCGCATCCAGCGTTTCATCAGTGATCGGTTGGTTGGCCAGTTGCACCAGTTTGTTCAGTTCACCATAGAGGCGATCCATTTCCGGGATCTCCAGTACATGGCGGGCGTGGTGCAGCCAGGCCTGGATGCGTTCGATGCGCGGCAGTTGCTCGGCCAGGTCTTCCGGCTGTTGCTGATAGCGTTGCAATTGCAGGGACGAGGATTCTTCGCCCAGCAGGCGCGGCAGCCAGCTGCCCAGTTGCGCCGCGCCCTGGCGATTGCCACGGGTGTTGCGCTCGGCGGCCCAGCTGCGCGCCAGCAGCCAGCGGGAAGTGTTGAGGGAAAACAGGCCCCAGCGCGGGTCTTGCAGCTCTTCAAGGAACTGTTCCGGTGCCGCCTTGCGCACGTCTTCGTCATCCAGGCCGGCCTGGACCAGTGGGCGCCAGTCTTCCAGCAACGCGTCCAGGGCCAGGCGCAAGTCGTGGGTCGATTGGCGCGGCGCGGCCTGGCCGAGGCTGCTGAGCAGGGCGCGCAGTTCGGCGAGGTTTTCCACCCAGTCCTGCAGCAAGCGCCAGTGGCCGTTGAAACGGTATTGCTCGGCCAGGCGTTGGCTGCTGCCGAGCAGATGCCAGCTCAGCGCGGCGAAGGCGTCATCCAGCGGCGTTTCGGCGGTCAGTTGCGGGGCCGGCAGGCTCAGGGCGTAGCTGCCTGCGTCATACAGGCGATAGCCACGCTCGGCCTTGCTGATGTCGCAAGGCATCAGGGGCAGGGTCGCGGCCAGCTCGGCGGCCAGTTCCAGCAGGGCGGTGGGTTCGCCTTCGCGCAGTTCCAGCTCCAGTTCGCAGATTTCTTCCTTCTGCTTGCCGACTACCACATGGCCCAGGTCCAGGGCGGCTTCGATGACCACCTTGCTTTTGCCACGGCCCCAGGCGATTTCAGCGCGTTCGCGAACGAAATCGGTGGTGAAGATGGCCTTGAGGGTTTTCTTGTCCAGTTCGGCCAAGGCCTCGGGCCAGCATTCGCCGTCGAGCTTCTTCAGGTCGAGCTTGGCCTTGGGCAGGTGCCAATCGTACTCGTTGCGCTCGGACAGGCCGGCGACGCTCTGGCCGCGGGTCTTGAGGGTCTGGATCACCTCTTCGCCGTCGCGACGCAGGCGCAGGGCGACCTTGGCCTGGGCCAGGTCACGCTCCGGCGTGTCGAAATACTGGTTCATCAGTTCGTGGCGTTCCCAGCCACTCTTGTTGCGTTTTTTCAGCAGCGGATGCTCGCGCAAGGCTGCCAGGGTCTCGCGGCTGACGCGGAGTTTGATTTCGGTTTCTTTCTGCATGGCCGGAAAATCCAGGGATCGGGTTTGCAGCCGGGGAAGGTGTGGCTGCCAAGGCCGTGCAGTGTACAGGACTCACTCGCCCTAGGTTTATTCCTGGGTCCAGATGGTTCTATGATGAACGTCAATCTGTAAGCCCGGAGTCAGCGATGCCTTTGCCGTCCATGAAAGATCAATTCGCTGCCCTGATCGCCGCACCTTCGGTCAGTTGTACCCAGCCTGGGCTGGACCAGTCCAACAGTGCCGTGATCGAGCTGCTGGCAGGCTGGCTCACTGAGCTGGGGTTCTGCTGTGATATCCAGCAGGTCAGCCCTGGCAAATTCAACCTGCTGGCCAGTTTTGGCAGCGGCCCCGGCGGCCTGGTGCTGGCTGGTCACAGCGACACGGTGCCGTTCGACGGCGCGTTGTGGCAGACCGATCCGCTGAAGCTCACCGAGGTCGATGGCCGCTGGGTGGGCCTGGGCAGCTGTGACATGAAGGGCTTTTTCGCCCTGGTCATTGAAGCGGTCAAGCCGCTGCTGGACCAACCGTTCAAGCAACCGCTGCTGATCCTCGCGACCTGCGACGAGGAAAGCTCCATGGCCGGCGCCCGGGCCCTGGCCGATGCCGGGCGACCATTGGGGCGTGCGGCGGTGATCGGTGAGCCGACCGGCCTGCGGCCGATTCGCCTGCACAAGGGCGTGATGATGGAGCGCATCGACATTCTCGGGCGCAGCGGCCATTCCTCCGATCCGAGCCTGGGCCACAGCGCGCTGGAAGCCATGCACGATGCCATGGGCGAATTGCGCGGGCTGCGCCTGCAATGGCAACGTGAGTTCCGTAACCCGCAGTTCACCGTTCCACAACCGACCCTGAACTTCGGCTGCATCCATGGCGGCGACAATCCCAACCGCATCTGTGGCCAATGCTCCATGGAATTCGACCTGCGCCCCTTGCCGGGCATGGACCCGCAAGTGCTGCGGGCGGCGATCCAACAGAAGCTGAACCCTATCGCCGAACGCCATAAAGTCAAGATCGACTACGCACCGCTGTTCCCCGAAGTGCCACCCTTCGAGCAGGCCGAAGACTGCGAGCTGGTACGGGTGGCCGAGCGACTCACCGGCCATCGTGCCGAAGCAGTGGCGTTTGGCACCGAAGCGCCTTATCTTCAGCGCCTTGGCTGTGAAACCCTGGTGCTCGGCCCTGGCGATATCGCCTGCGCTCACCAGCCGGGCGAGTACCTTGAAATGTCACGTTTGCAACCTACCGTACAGCTGTTGCAACAATTGATTGGTCATTACTGCCTGACACCGGCCACGGTCGGTTAAATTGCCCCCTTGCGGGGCCGTATTCATCACATGAGGAGAGCGCGCGTGTCGCCAAGCCTGTTCCGACGATAACCACCAGCCCGTTGTGCGTTCTGTTTCGTCTTTTTTTGGCTGTTATTTATTACAGGTCCAGGTTCATGCCCGAGTACGTCAATTGGCTTCGTCACGCTTCGCCCTACATCAACGCCCACCGCGATTGCACCTTCATCGTCATGCTGCCCGGCGACGGGGTGGAACACCCTAATTTCGGCAACATCGTCCACGATCTGGTGCTGTTGCACAGCCTCGGCGTGCGCCTGGTGCTGGTCCATGGTTCGCGTCCGCAGATCGAGACCCGCCTCGCTGCACGGGGCCTCACTCCCCATTACCACCACGGCATGCGCATCACCGATGCCGCGACCCTGGAGTGTGTGATCGATGCGGTCGGCCAGTTGCGCATCGCCATCGAGGCCCGCCTGTCCATGGACATGGCGTCCTCGCCCATGCAGGGCTCGCGGCTGCGGGTCGCCAGCGGCAACCTGGTCACCGCGCGTCCCATCGGTGTGCTCGAGGGCGTGGATTATCACCACACCGGTGAAGTGCGCCGGGTCGATCGCAAGGGTATCAATCGCCTGCTGGACGAACGCTCCATCGTGCTGCTGTCGCCGTTGGGTTATTCGCCCACCGGCGAGATCTTCAACCTCGCCTGCGAAGACGTTGCCACCCGGGCAGCCATCGACCTGGCGGCCGACAAGCTGCTGCTGTTCGGTGCCGAGCAGGGGCTTATCGGTGAGGACGGGCGGCTGGTTCGCGAATTGCGCCCGCAACAGGTTCCGGGCCATATGCAACGCCTGGGCAGCGACTATCAGGCCGAACTGCTGGACGCGGCGGCCCAGGCCTGTCGTGGCGGGGTGGCGCGCAGCCATATCGTCAGCTATGCCGAGAACGGTGCGCTGCTGACCGAACTGTTCACCCGCGATGGCAGCGGTACGTTGGTGGCCCAGGAGCAATTCGAGGTGGTACGCGAAGCGGCCATTGAGGATGTTGGCGGCCTGCTGGACCTGATCAGCCCGCTGGAAGAGCAGGGGATCCTGGTGCGTCGCTCCCGCGAAGTGCTGGAGCGCGAGATCGAGCAGTTCAGCGTGGTCGAGCGCGAAGGCATGATCATCGCCTGCGCGGCGTTGTACCAGATCGCCGATTCGGACGCCGGGGAGCTGGCCTGCCTGGCCGTGAACCCGGAATACCGCCACGGTGGCCGTGGCGATGAACTGCTGGAGCGGATCGAAACCCGGGCCCGCGCCCAGGGGCTCAAGACGCTGTTCGTGCTGACGACCCGGACTGCCCACTGGTTCCGTGAACGTGGCTTTGAACCCAGCAGTGTCGAGCGCCTGCCGGCGGCGCGGGCTTCGCTCTACAACTACCAGCGCAATTCGAAAATCTTCGAAAAATCCTTGTAGGCCGCCGTCGGAAAACTTGCTCTGCCGCGATCTTCTTGATTTCAGACAATGAGCAGCTAGTCTGGAACGCGTCAAGATCGCGGCATGCGCGAGCGGTCGTGAACAGGAATCGAAGGCGCAGGAGGCGCGCAAACACAGCTCGTCACCAAGAATTCGCGGGCCTCGTAAATCCCCGACGAATCATCGTTCAGTAATTTCCTGCGTCGCCGATAAGTCATGTCACGGCCTGATGGTGCTGTGATGGCACTCATATGTCGAAACGAGCTGAAAACTGTTGAAACAATTCTTTTTGGAATTATAAAGAATCCATTATCCTGCGGTCCGGTGTAGAGGGGTTAGACCATAGTCGTAGTCATAAATGGTTACGATTGACTTGTCAGTCACGGTCTGGCGCTAATCGCGCATCCGCGGGATCCGGGCGTTCGATCCGGAACCAAAGACACACAAGAATTAGAAAACGAGAGGAGCGAAGCATGAACAAGTCCACCTTGGCCCTGGCCGTGGCTGTTGGGGTTCTGGCGCAGCAGGCAGGCGCCGCTGGTTTTATCGAGGACAGCAAGGCGTCTGTAAGTTCTCGTACGCTGTACTTTGATAACGATAACCGCGAAGGCGGCAATGACCAGCGTGAGACGGCCACTGGCCTGAAGTTCGACTACAAGTCCGGCTTCACTCAAGGCGTCGTTGGTTTCGGTATCGATGCCCAGGCACTGGTCGGTATCCACCTCGATGGCGGCAGAGGCCATCACCCGGATAACAACTCCTTCGTTCCAAGCGATACCGATGGCTCCGCCGTACACGATTGGAGCCGTCTGTCTGGTAACGTCAAGGCGCTGTTCTCCAAGACCGAGGCCCACCTGGGTGGCGCCCTGGCGCCTAACCTGCCGATCCTGGTCGCCAGCGACGGTCGTCTGCTGCCGCAAACCTTTGAAGGTGGCACCATCACCTCCAAGGAAATCGACAATGTGACGTTCAACGCCGGTCAGCTGGAACACGTTGTGGGTCGTGCCGGCACCAACAGCACTGGCATGTCGGTAAACGGCGGTACTGAAGACAGCAACCAGTTCCGTTACGGCGGCGCCGACTGGAAGGTCACTAAGGACCTGACGCTGCAGTACTACTACGCCAACCTGCAGGATTACTACAAGCAGCACTTCCTGGGCGCAGTACACGTTTTCCCGATCAGCGAAGGCCAGTCGTTCAAGACAGACCTGCGTTACTTCGACAGCAGTTCGGATGGCCGCAACGGTGATGCGGGCTATCGCTTCAACAACAACGGTGGCTATGCCAAGAACGCGGGCGAGGTCGACAACAAGACCTGGAGCGCCATGTTCACTTACACCTTGGGCGGCAGCGCATTCCTGTTGGGTCACCAGCAAGTCGGTGATGATGGCGGCTTTGTCTACCTTAACCAGGGCAGCCTGCTCAATGACGCCGGTCGTAACGAAGGCGCGGGTGGCTCGAGCTTCTACCTGTTCACCGACAGCATGATCAACCCGTTTGTCCGTGCCGGTGAAAACACCACCTTCGGCCAATACTCCTATGATTTCACGGCCTTGGGTGCTCCAGGCCTGAAGGCTGCGGTTGCCTACCTGCACGGTGACGACATCAAGTCGGCTACCGGCGGCAGCGACTCGTCCGAGTGGGAACGTGACATGCGCCTGGACTACGTTGTCCAGCAAGGTCCTCTGAAGGGCTTCGGCACCACCCTGCGTCACGGTACCTACCGTGGCAGCGGCACTGGTATCGCCAGCCAGGATCAGACCCGCCTGATCTTCAACTACACTTACAACTTCATGTAAGACGTAGCGAAGTAAAAAAAGCCCCGCCCGGCAGCACGCCGGGCGGGGCTTTTGCGTTTTGGGTCAGGTAGTGGGATCCGTCTTGTATTCCTCCCGTATCCGGGGGATGCAACGCTCAATACACGCCGCTTTATTGAATCAGTACATCATCGACCGTACACGATGCCTTTTTCGTGAATGTCCTTGAACAGGCCTGCCCGAGCTTCGTCGAGAGCGGTTTTTTCGCTGAGGATAAAACATTCGAACAACCCCGCCTGTACGTCTCTAGCCCAGAGCCTCCGACCACGGGTCAGGATCTGATACTGCATCACCGTCGTTGCCGCACGTAAATCAAGCAGATCCACTGGGCATCCGGCTATATCCGCCAAGTCCCCGGAAAGCTGCCATAACAACACGGGGTCGACCTGACCGGTCCAGAGCACAGCTATATCGACATCACTGCCAGGCCCGGCGGTTCCCTGTGCATGGCTACCAAACAGGTAAACCGCCAGCAGACCAGAGAGTTGGTTTTGCAGATGAGTCAACAAGGCTTGAGTGTTCATGTTGCCTATCGTAGCCGCTCGTCCTGAAATCGCGTCAATAATTCCGTAATGTGAACACAAAGCAAAAAAAGCCCCACCCGGCTACACGCCGGGTGGGGCTTTTGCGTTTTCGAGTCAGGCCCACCCCTGTAGCCCTCCTCGAAACTTCTCCTCTTTTCAGCAACTCGAGGCCTTCTCGAACCTCGCTGGCGATCTTGTGCCGGTATGCGGAATCGCGCCAGTGAACAGTTTTTTATATTCACTATCGATCTAGATAAATGGATATTTATTCTTTTTAAAGCAAACGAAACCGGTGCAAAGTTGGGCTCACAACAACCTCATCCAGGAGCCGCACCATGAGCCTCAGACTCGGCGACATCGCCCCCGACTTCGAACAGGATTCCAGCGCCGGCAAGATTCGCTTCCACGAATGGCTCGGCGACAGCTGGGGCGTGCTGTTTTCCCACCCGGCAGACTTCACCCCGGTGTGCACCACCGAGTTGGGCCTGACCGCCAAGCTCAAGGACGAGTTCGCAAAGCGCGGCGTCAAGGCCATTGCCCTCTCGGTCGACCCGGTGGACTCGCACCACAAGTGGATCGAGGACATCAACGAGACCCAGAACGCCGTGGTCAATTTTCCGATCCTGGCTGATGCCGATCGTAAGGTGTCGGATCTGTACGACCTGATCCATCCCAACGCCAGCGACACTTTGACTGTACGCTCCTTGTTCGTGATCGACCCGAACAAGAAGATCCGCCTGACCATCACCTACCCAGCCAGCACCGGGCGCAATTTCAATGAGATCCTGCGGGTGATCGACTCCCTCCAATTGACCGACAACTACAAAGTCGCCACCCCGGCCAACTGGCAGGACGGTGATGAAGTGGTGATCGTGCCGTCGCTCAAGGATGAAGAGGAACTCAAGCAGCGTTTTCCCAAGGGCTATCGCGCTGTGAAACCTTACCTGCGCCTGACCCCGCAGCCCAACCGCTGACGCACACCCGACCTGAACCTGTGGGAGCGAGCTTGCTCGCGATGGCGTCGGATCTGCCAACGTCGATGTCGACTGATACACCGCTATCGCGAGCAAGCTCGCTCCCACAGGGGATTTCTGTGCACCAAGGGTTTTGGCCGTTTCGACGGCCTTTTTTTATTGCTTAAAGAGAGTGAACTTCATATCTCTAAACTGCATAACCAAATGAATAAATATGATTTAAAGATATATTGATCCCCTGTTATGGTTTGACCCATACAGCGAGATCGCCCACCGCGAATCGCACGTGACAGTTAAGGAATAGCAGGCATGTTGGTCGTCTCACTCGGTGGCAGTCCCAGCCAACGCTCCCGCTCCGGGGTGCTGCTGGAGCGGTCGCAACGCTGGTTGCAGCAGCAAGGTGTGGAAGTGGTGAGCTATCAGGTGCGCGATTTTCCGGCCGAAGATCTGCTCCATGCCCGTTTCGACAGCCCGAAGGTGATCGACCTGCTCCAGCAGATCGAAAATGCCGACGGCCTGTTGATTGCCACGCCGGTGTACAAGGCGTCTTTTTCCGGTGCGCTGAAGACCGTGCTGGACCTGCTGCCTGAACGCGCCCTGGCTCATAAAGTGGTGTTGCCGATGGCAACCGGCGGCAGCATCGCCCACATGCTGGCGGTGGATTACGCCCTCAAGCCAGTGTTGTCGGCGCTCAAGGCCCAGGAAATGCTCCACGGGATCTTTGCCGAAGACAGCCAGATCGCTTATGGCGAAGGCAACGCCCAGGCGCAATTGGCACCGGCTCTGCAGCAGCGTCTGGACGAGGCGCTGGAACAGTTTCTCAGCGCCATGGCCCGTCGGCCCAGGCCGCTGGACCCCAGTGTATTGAACGAACGTTTGTTGAGTGCTCGCTGGAGCATTTGACCCCCGAACACCCTGATTCAACTCACCTTACTCAGCCGCCAACGGCCCAGCAGGTGCAGCCAAAACCCCACAGCAAAAAGGAGAGGCGCCATGCGCACTGTCATTTTGCGTCGCGGGCTGGTCGCTCTGTTTGCTGCGGCTGTGTCCCTCGGCGTCATTACTCAAGCTCAAGCCGAGACCTTGCGGATCGGTTATCAGAAATACGGCACCCTGGTGCTGCTCAAGGCCAAGGGAACATTGGAAAAACGCCTCGCGGCCCAAGGCGTGGACGTGCAATGGACCGAGTTCCCCGGCGGCCCGCAGCTGCTTGAAGGCTTGAACGTCGGCTCCATCGACTTTGGCGTGACCGGTGAAACCCCACCGGTGTTTGCCCAGGCTGCAGGCGCCGACCTGCTTTATGTCGCCTACGAACCGCCGGCGCCCACCAGCGAGGCGATCCTGGTGCCCAAAGGCTCGGCGATCCAGTCGGTGCAAGACCTCAAGGGCAAGAAAGTCGTGCTGAACAAAGGCTCCAATGTCCACTACCTGTTGGTACGGGCGCTGGAGGATGCTGGCCTGAAGTATTCCGATATCCAGACCGTTTTCCTGCCTCCGGCCGACGCCCGCGCCGCGTTCGAGCGGGGCAGCGTCGACGCCTGGGTGATCTGGGATCCGTACCAGGCTGCCGCCGAACAGCAGTTGCAGGCGCGCACCCTGCGTGACGGCAAAGGCATCGTCGACAACCACCAGTTCTACCTCGCCACCAAACCCTATGCGCAAAAAAATCCCCAGGTCATCGCGACGCTGGTGGAAGAAGTGCGCGCAGTGGGGGAGTGGTCCAAGGCCAATCCTGACGACGTGACCAAGCAAGTCTCGCCGCTGCTTGGCCTACCGGCGGACATCACCCTGACGGCGGTGAAGCGCCAAGGCTACGGGGCGTTGTTCCTCACGCCGGAGGTGGTGGCGGCGCAGCAGAAAATCGCCGACAGCTTCTATCAGCTCAAATTGATTCCCAAACCCTTGAGCATCAAGGACGTGATCTGGACGCCGCCGGCGGCCGTTGCGAACGCGCAGTAATTCGATCCCTTAGGAGACCACTCCATGAGCCTCAATATTTTCTGGTTCCTGCCTACCCACGGCGACGGCCATTACCTTGGCACTGCCGAAGGCGCCCGCGCCGTCGATCACGGTTACCTGCAACAAGTCGCCCAGGCGGCGGATCGACTGGGTTTCGGCGGTGTGCTTATCCCCACCGGGCGTTCCTGCGAAGACTCCTGGCTGGTGGCCGCTTCGTTGATTCCGGTGACCCAGCGCCTGAAATTCCTCGTTGCCCTGCGCCCCGGGATCATTTCTCCGACGGTGGCGGCGCGCCAGGCTGCGACCCTCGACCGGTTGTCCGGCGGACGTGCGTTGTTCAACCTGGTGACCGGTGGCGACCCGGATGAGTTGGCCGGCGATGGCCTGTTCCTCGACCACGAGCAACGCTACCAGGCGTCGGTGGAATTCACCCGCATCTGGCGCCGGGTGCTGGAAGGCGAAACCGTGGATTACGATGGTGAGCACATCAGTGTGAAGGGCGCCAAGCTGCTCTATCCACCGATCCAGCAACCGCGTCCGCCGCTGTATTTCGGTGGCTCGTCGGAAGCCGCCCAGGACTTGGCAGCCGAGCAGGTGGAAATGGTGCTGACCTGGGGCGAGCCGCCCGCAGCCGTGGCGGAAAAGATCGAACAAGTACGGGCCAAGGCTGCGAAATTGGGGCGCACGGTACGTTTCGGCATCCGCCTGCATGTGATCGTGCGGGAAACCAACGCCGAAGCCTGGCAAGCGGCCGACCGGCTGATTTCCCACCTGGACGACGACACCATTGCCCGTGCCCAGGCGTCCCTGGCGCGCTTTGACTCGGTGGGTCAGCAACGCATGGCCGCCCTGCACGGTGGCCGTCGCGACAAGCTGGAAGTCAGCCCCAACCTCTGGGCCGGCGTCGGCCTGGTTCGTGGCGGTGCCGGTACGGCGCTGGTGGGCGATGGCCCGACCGTGGCGGCGCGGGTCAAGGAATACGCCGATCTTGGCATCGACACCTTTATCTTCTCCGGTTATCCACACCTGGAAGAGTCCTACCGCGTGGCGGAACTGCTGTTCCCCCACCTGGACGTGGAGCGCCCGGAGTTGCCCAAGAGCCAGGGCTATGTGAGCCCGTTCGGTGAAATGGTCGCCAACGATATTCTTCCCAAAGCCGCGTCCCAGAGCTGAGGCGGCCATGAAGAAAATCATCCATACCCTCGCGCCCTGGGCGGTGCCGCTGCTGTTGCTGGCGGTATGGCAACTGTCGGTATCGGCCGGTTGGTTATCCACGCGGATCCTGCCGGCACCCGTGGCCGTGATCGAGGCCGGGGTCAATCTGGTGCGCAGCGGCGAGATCTGGACGCACCTGGCGATCAGCGGTTGGCGCGCAGCGGTGGGTTTTCTGATCGGCGGTGGCATCGGCCTGGCCCTGGGCTTCATCACCGGCTTGTCGAAATGGGGCGAACGCCTGTTGGACAGTTCCGTGCAAATGCTCCGGAACATCCCGCACCTGGCGCTGATTCCGTTGGTGATCCTGTGGTTTGGCATCGATGAGTCGGCGAAGATTTTCCTGGTGGCGCTGGGCACGTTGTTCCCGATCTACCTCAACACCTACCACGGCATTCGCAACGTCGACCCGGCGCTGGTGGAAATGTCCCGCAGCTACGGTTTGTCTGGCTTGCGCCTGTTTCGCCAGGTGATCCTGCCGGGCGCCTTGCCTTCGATCCTGGTGGGCGTGCGCTTTGCCCTGGGGTTCATGTGGCTGACGCTGATCGTGGCGGAAACCATCTCGGCCAGCGCCGGCATCGGTTATCTGGCAATGAATGCCCGGGAGTTCCTGCAGACCGATGTGGTGGTGCTGGCGATTCTCCTGTACGCCGTGCTGGGCAAATTGGCCGACCTTGCCGCCCGTGGGCTTGAGCGGGTCTGGCTGCGCTGGCACCCGGCCTACCAAGTGAACAAGGGAGGTGCCGCATGACCGCCCAACAACCTCCGCGCCTGCTGCGTGGCATCCCGCTGGCAGTGCGCAAGCTGCAAAAAACCTTCGGCACGCGCCAGGTGTTGCGCGACATCGACCTGCATATCCCGGCCGGGCAGTTCGTAGCCGTGGTCGGTCGCAGTGGCTGTGGCAAAAGTACCTTGCTGCGGTTGCTGGCCGGTCTCGATCAGCCTACCGATGGTCAACTGTTGGCGGGCTCGGC
Organism: Pseudomonas sp. H1_F01; assembly: GCF_054681425.1. Classification (NCBI taxonomy): domain Bacteria; kingdom Pseudomonadati; phylum Pseudomonadota; class Gammaproteobacteria; order Pseudomonadales; family Pseudomonadaceae; genus Pseudomonas; species Pseudomonas sp. H1_F01. Next base: position 519,782 of record NZ_CP162823.1, read on the forward strand.
GCCGCTGAGTGCTGCGCAACAGGACACGCGTTTGATGTTTCAGGAAGCGCGTTTGCTGCCCTGGAAAAAAGTCATCGACAACGTCGGCCTTGGACTAAAGGGCAACTGGCGCCCGCAGGCGTTGCAGGCACTGGAAGCCGTCGGCTTGGCCGACCGTGCCCATGAGTGGCCGGCGGCGCTGTCCGGCGGGCAGAAACAACGAGTGGCCCTGGCCCGCGCGCTGATTCATCAGCCACGCCTGCTGCTGCTCGACGAACCCTTGGGGGCGCTGGACGCACTGACCCGCATCGAGATGCAGCAACTGATCGAAAACCTCTGGCAGCAGCACGGCTTCACGGTGTTGCTGGTGACCCACGACGTCAGCGAGGCGGTAGCGATTGCCGATCGGGTGATCCTGATCGAGGACGGCCAGATCGGTCTCGACCTGCCCATCGACCTGCCACGCCCACGGGTTCGCGGCTCTCATCGCCTGGCGAGCCTGGAAACCGAAGTCCTCAACCGTGTGCTGTCCTTGCCCGGCCAACCGCCGGAACCGGAACCCGTTTCACCCTTGCCCACGCAATTGCGTTGGGCGCAATAACCTCATCCAGACAGGAATCGACACCATGACTATCAAAGCCATCAACGTACGCAACCAGTTCAAAGGCACCATCAAGGAAATCGTCGAAGGCGACGTGTTGTCGGAAATCGACGTGCAGACCGCGTCGGGCATCGTCACTTCGGTCATCACCACCCGCTCGGTCAAGGAGCTGGAACTGGCGATCGGCAGCGAAGTGATCGCCTTCGTCAAATCCACCGAGGTGTCTATCGCCAAGTTGTGAGCGATGCTTGACCCACAGCCCCGGACGGCGTGAGCCCTTCGGGGCTTATCGTTCCCACGCTCTGCGTGGGAATGCCTCTACGGACGCACCGCGTTCGGCTCTTGGGGACGCGGAGCGTCCCTGGCTGCATGCCCACGCAGAGCGTGGGAACGATCAACACTAGGCGTGGGAACGATCAAGCGGAGCGCTTGGGCAGATACGGTGGCAGATACAGCCCCAGGTACGCATCGAACACCCGCATGCCTTCCTCGGCCATGCGCGGGGTGATCTGGCCGTGTTGTTGTACCGAGCGGGCGTAGACGCGGTCGCCCAGTTCCATGGCCAGGGCGAACACGTCGACGTCGCTGGGCAAGGTCGGCAGTTCGAAATGGTGGTTGAACACCTTATGCATCAGGTCGCCCAGCTCGAGGTCGTGCTGGCGGTCGGCCTGGGTGACTTCGGTCAGGCCGTGCTGGGCCAGGATCAGTTGGCGGGAGGCGGCGTCCTGGCTATAGATGGTGAGCATGCGCTGCTCCACCAGCCGTGACAGGTCGTGCCAGTGGTTCAGCGCCGCATGATCGATCGGTGCTTGCAGGCAGGCGCGAAAGGCGGCGTGGACGTCGGCGGTCAGGGCTTCGAGCAGGGCCGGGACACTGGCGAAGAAGTGGTACACGGAAGAAGGTGGGATCCCGGCACGTTCGGCGACGCTGTAGATCGACAGGCTGGCCACGCCTTCGGCGGCAAGCAGCGTACGGGCGGCATCAAGAATGGTGTCGATCCGGGCCTGACTGCGTGCGCGGGGTTTGCGGGGGGTGGCGATGCGCGTCATGGACGTCTCCTGCGGGGCTGCCGGGCATTGTACGAGTCGGGTCCTGTGTTGTCTGCCAGGTCGTCATCGCGGGCAAGCCTTGCTCCCACAGGGAACTGTGATAAATCTGGCTCAGGTGGTTCACCAAAACTCCCACAGGAACTGTGGTGAACCTGGCTCAGGTGGTTCACCAAAACTCTCACAGGAACTGTGATGAACCTGGCTCAGGTGGTTCACCAAAACTCCCACAGGAACTGTGATGAACCTGGCTCAGGTGATTCACCAAAACTCCCATAGGAACTGTGATGAACCTGGCTCAGGTGATTCACCAAAACTCCCATAGGAACTGTGATGAACCTGGCTCAGGTGGTTACCACAGATCCAATGTGGGAGCTGAGCTTGCTCGCGATCCGCCGAAGGCGGCCATCCAACCAGCATCCATAAAAAACGCCGCACCCCTTTAAGGGCCGCGGCGTTATTTTTTTACTGCAACCCGCTTACACGGTATGCAGGTACCAGTTGTACTCGAGGTCGGAGATGGAGTGTTCGAACTCCTCCAGCTCGCTCTCCTTGCAGGCTACGAAGATATCGATGTATTTCGGGTCGATGTACTTGGCCATGACTTCGCTGTCGTCCAGCTCGCGCAGGGCATCGCGCAAGTTGTTCGGCAGGCTTTGCTCGTTCTGCTCGTAGCTGTTGCCTTCCACCGGCGCACCGGGCTCGATCTTGTTGGTCAGGCCATGGTGTACGCCCGCCAGCACGGCGGCCATCAGCAGATAGGGGTTGGCATCGGCGCCGGCGACGCGGTGTTCCAGGCGCACGGCATCGGCCGAACCGGTAGGGACGCGCAAGGCCACGGTGCGGTTGTCCAGGCCCCAGGTCGGCGAGTTCGGCACGTAGAACTGTGCGCCGAAACGACGGTAGGAGTTGACGTTCGGGCAGAGGAAAGCCATCTGCGCGGGCAGGGTCTCGAGCACACCGCCGATCGCGTGACGCAGTGCGGCGTTCTGCTCGGGATCCTCGCTGGCAAAAATATTCTTGCCATCTTTATCAAGAATCGAGATGTGGACGTGCAGACCATTACCCGCCTGGCCCGGATAAGGCTTGGCCATGAAGGTGGTGTCCATTTCATGGTCGTAGGCGATGTTCTTGATCAGACGCTTGAGCAGGACCGCATAGTCGCAGGCCTTGATCGGGTCGGCCACGTGGTGCAGGTTCACTTCGAACTGCGCCGGGGCACTTTCCTTGACGATGGCGTCGGCGGGAATGCCTTGCTCCTTGGCCCCTTCCAGAATGTCCTGGAGGCAATCGACGTATTCGTCGAGGTCATCGATCAGGTAGACCTGGGTCGAGTGCGGGCGTTTGCCGGAGATCGGCGAGCGGGGCGGTTGTGGGCGTCCATTCACGTTCTCCTGGTCGATCAGGTAGAACTCCAGCTCGAATGCGGCGCAGATGGTCAGGCCCAGTTCATCGAACTTGGTCACGACTTGGCGCAGGACTTCACGCGGGTCGGCGAAGAAAGGCTCGCCTTCGAGTTCGTGCATGGTCATCAACAGTTGCGCAGTGGGGCGCTTCTGCCAAGGCTCGTTGCACAGGGTGTCAGGGATTGGATAGCAGATCCGGTCGGCATCGCCGATGTCCAGACCCAGGCCGGTGCTTTCCACCGTAGAGCCATTGATATCCAGGGCAAATAAAGAGGCCGGCAGGTTGATGCCTTTCTCGTAAACCTTGTGGAGGCTGGTGCGTTCTATGCGCTTGCCGCGCACCACACCATTCATATCCGCAATCAGAAGGTCAACGTACAGAACCTCAGGATGTTCCTTAAGGAACGCGTTCGCTTCGTTAAGCTGAACGGCACGCGGGGGTACCGACATGATGCAACACCTTTGTTGTTAAAAATATCAATCATTGATCTCTTCGAAAGCCAGTCAACCCGAACGGCATGCCGAAGTCAAGCAGGGCCTTTTTTGCCCTAAAAAAGCACCTTCAGGGCTTTTTTGAGGCAATTTAGGGCGTTTTTTTCCCTTTAAGGGTCTTGGCGCCCGCGGGCTTGAGCGGGCCGTGTTGTATTTTTTACGGGGGTGTTGTGTAAAAAAATGAACAAGGCTAAGCTCGATTCAAACCCATAACAGCAATAATACCGGGGTGCTTCATGTCTCGCCTGCCGTTAATCGGCGTCACCACCTGCTCCAGGCAGATTGGTCTGCATGCTTATCACATCAGTGGCGATAAATATTCCCGGGCTGTCGCGACAGCCGCCAAGGGCCTGCCCGTGCTGCTCCCGTCCCTGGCGGATCTGCTCCCACCGTCCGATATTCTGGACGCTCTGGACGGCATTCTCTTTACCGGCTCTCCTTCCAATGTAGAACCTTTTCATTACCAGGGCCCGCCCAGTGCGCCAGGCACTGCTCATGATCCTGCACGGGACGCCACCACCTTGCCGCTGATCCGCGCCGCTGTCGAGGCGGGCATCCCGGTGCTGGGCATTTGCCGAGGTTTCCAGGAGATGAACGTAGCCTTTGGCGGCAGCCTGCATCAGAAAGTTCATGAAGTCGGAACGTTCATCGATCATCGTGAAGACGATACTCAAGCGGTGGATGTTCAATACGGCCCTGCCCACGCCGTGCATATCCAGTCTGGCGGCGTATTGGCAGGCCTGGGGCTGCCCCAGCTGATAGAGGTCAATTCGATCCACAGCCAAGGCATCGAGCGCCTGGCACCTGGGTTGCGGGCCGAAGCGGTGGCCCCCGATGGGCTGATCGAGGCTATTTCAGTGCCAGAAGGCAAGGCTTTTGCTTTAGGTGTGCAATGGCACCCCGAATGGGAGGTAAGCTCTAACCCGCACTACCTTGCGATTTTCCAGGCATTTGGCGATGCCTGCCGAGCAAGGGCAACACAACGCGACGCCGATGCGTCAAACAACGCCTGACGACTAATAGCAGTCAGGAAACTCACGCCTAGAGGCATTTATGAGTAACAACCTCGACCAGCTCACCGATTGGTTGAAAGACCACAAGATCACAGAAGTCGAATGCATGATTGGCGACCTCACCGGTATCACCCGGGGCAAGATCTCGCCGACCAACAAGTTCATTGCCGAGAAAGGCATGCGCCTGCCCGAGAGCGTTCTGCTCCAGACCGTTACGGGCGACTATGTCGAAGACGACATCTATTACGAACTGCTCGACCCCGCCGACATCGACATGATCTGTCGCCCGGACGAGAACGCAGTCTTCCTTGTGCCCTGGGCCATCGAGCCCACTGCCCAGGTCATCCACGACGCCTACGACAAGCAGGGCAACCCCATCGAGCTGTCGCCGCGCAACGTGCTCAAGAAAGTACTCAAGCTCTACGCCGACAAGGGTTGGCAGCCGATCGTCGCGCCGGAAATGGAGTTCTACCTGACCAAGCGCAGCGACGACCCGGACTTTCCGCTGCAACCGCCCATTGGCCGCTCCGGGCGCCCGGAAACCGGCCGCCAGTCATTCTCGATCGAAGCGGCCAACGAATTCGACCCGCTGTTCGAAGACGTCTACGACTGGTGCGAACTGCAGGAACTGGACCTCGATACCCTGATCCACGAGGACGGCACGGCGCAGATGGAAATCAATTTCCGTCATGGCGATGCCCTGTCCCTGGCCGACCAGATCCTGGTGTTCAAGCGCACCATGCGCGAAGCGGCACTCAAGCACGACGTGGCTGCCACCTTCATGGCCAAGCCCATGACCGGCGAGCCGGGCAGTGCGATGCACCTGCACCAGAGCATCATCGACAAGGAAACCGGCAAGAACGTCTTCTCCAATGAAGACGGGACCATGAGCGATCTGTTCCTGCACCACATCGGTGGCCTGCAGAAATTCATCCCCGAGCTGTTGCCGCTGTTCGCCCCCAACGTCAACTCGTTCCGCCGCTTCCTGCCGGACACGTCGGCGCCGGTGAACGTGGAGTGGGGCGAAGAGAACCGCACCGTGGGCCTGCGTGTGCCGGATGCCGGGCCGCAGAACCGGCGGGTGGAAAACCGCTTGCCGGGCGCCGACGCCAACCCGTACCTGGCGATTGCCGCCAGCCTGCTGTGTGGCTTCATCGGCATGGTCGAAGGCATCAACCCGAGCGCGCCGGTGGTGGGCCGAGGCTACGAACGCCGCAACCTGCGTTTGCCGCTGACCATCGAAGACGCCCTGGAACGCATGGAAAACAGCACCACCATCGAGAAATACCTGGGCAAGAAATTCATCACAGGCTACGTCGCGGTCAAGCGGGCCGAGCATGAAAACTTCAAGCGCGTCATCAGTTCGTGGGAGCGGGAATTCCTGCTCTTCGCCGTCTGAAGCGCCGGGCGAGGCTGCTTCAGGCAGCTTCGCCCTCACCGATAAAAGGAGAATTGGCATGACCCGCAACAACCCGCAAACCCGTGAATGGCAGGCCCTGAGCAACGATCACCACCTGGCGCCGTTCAGTGACTTCAAGCAGCTCAAAGAGAAAGGCCCGCGCATCATCACCCACGCCAAGGGTGTCTACCTCTGGGACAGTGAAGGCAACAAGATCCTCGACGGCATGGCCGGCCTCTGGTGTGTGGCCGTCGGTTATGGCCGCGAGGAACTGGCCGATGCCGCCAGCCAACAGATGCGCGAGCTGCCGTACTACAACCTGTTCTTCCAGACCGCCCACCCGCCGGTGCTGGAATTGTCCAAAGCCATCGCCGACATCGCCCCTGAAGGCATGAACCACGTGTTCTTCACCGGTTCCGGCTCCGAGGGCAACGACACCATGCTGCGGATGGTCCGCCACTATTGGGCGATCAAGGGCCAGCCGAACAAGAAAGTCATCATCAGCCGCAAGAACGGTTATCACGGTTCGACCGTGGCCGGCGCGAGCCTGGGCGGCATGACCTATATGCACGAGCAGGGCGACCTGCCGATCCCGGGCATTGTCCACATCGCCCAACCTTACTGGTTCGGCGAAGGCGGCGACATGAGCCCCGAAGAGTTCGGCGTGTGGGCGGCCAACCAGTTGGAAGAAAAGATCCTGGAGCTCGGCGTGGACAACGTCGGTGCCTTCATCGCCGAGCCGATCCAGGGCGCTGGCGGCGTGATCGTGCCGCCGGACAGCTACTGGCCGCGCATGAAGGAAATCCTCGCCAAGTACGACATCCTGTTCGTGGCCGACGAAGTGATCTGTGGCTTCGGTCGTACCGGTGAGTGGTTCGGTACCGACTATTACGGGTTGAAACCGCACATGATGACCATCGCCAAGGGCCTGACCTCCGGCTACATCCCCATGGGCGGGCTGATCGTGCGTGACGACGTGGTCGCGGTGCTCAATGAAGGCGGCGACTTCAACCACGGGTTTACCTATTCCGGTCACCCGGTGGCCGCGGCAGTGGCCCTGGAAAACATCCGCATCCTGCGCGACGAAAAGATCATCGAGCGCGTCCATGCTGAAACGGCACCCTATTTGCAGAAGCGTTTGCGGGAACTGAACGATCATCCGCTGGTGGGTGAAGTGCGCGGTGTCGGTTTGCTGGGGGCGATCGAGCTGGTTCAGGACAAGGCCACGCGCAAGCGCTACGAAGGCAAGGGCGTGGGCATGATCTGCCGGCAGTTCTGCTTCGATAACGGGCTGATCATGCGCGCGGTGGGCGACACCATGATCATTGCGCCGCCGCTGGTGATCAGCAAGGCCGAGATCGATGAATTGGTGACCAAGGCGCGGCAGTGCCTGGACCTGACGCTCAGTGCGTTGCAAGGCTAAGTGCTAGGCTCTGAGCGAGGTGCCTGCAAGGGCCTCGCCCAGCGAGAATAAAAGGCTGGGCTTGTGTTGAAAGCCTGGCCTGTAACTTGCCAGACTACCGGCTGTTCAAGTTGCCCGCGAGCCGGCTACTGAACTGTGGCTAAGAAGAATAACTGGAGCATTTTTTCATGAAGGCATTAGGTATGAAGATAGCTGGCAAGACCCTCCTCGCCATGTCCCTGATGGGCGTGATGGCGGGCGCTGTTCAGGCGGACGACAAAGTGCTGCACGTCTATAACTGGTCCGACTACATTGCGCCGGATACCGTCGCCAAGTTCGAGAAAGAGTCGGGAATCAAAGTCGTCTACGACGTGTTCGACAGCAACGAAACCCTGGAAGCCAAGTTGCTGGCCGGCAAGTCCGGTTATGACATCGTGGTGCCGTCGAACAACTTCCTGGCCAAGCAGATCAAGGCCGGGGTCTACCAGAAACTCGACAAGTCCAAGTTGCCCAACTGGAAAAACCTGAACACCGACCTACTCAAGGCCGTTTCGGTGAGCGACCCGGGTAACGAGCACGCCTTCCCGTACATGTGGGGTTCGATCGGCATTGGTTTCAACGCCGAGAAGGTCAAGGCGGCCCTGGGTGCCGACGCGCCGACCAACTCGTGGGACCTGCTGTTCAAGCCGGAAAACGCGGCCAAGCTGAAATCCTGCGGCATCAGCTTTCTCGATTCGCCGACCGAGATGATCCCGGTGGCGCTGCACTACCTGGGCTACCCGACCGACAGCCAGGACAAGAAACAACTGGCTGAAGCCGAGGCGCTGTTCCTCAAGATCCGTCCTTCGATCGGCTACTTCCACTCCTCCAAGTACATCTCCGACCTGGCCAACGGCAACATCTGCGTAGCGGTCGGCTACTCGGGCGACATCTACCAGGCCAAATCCCGTGCTGCCGAAGCCGGCGGCAAGGTTAAAGTCAGCTACAACATTCCGAAGGAAGGTGCTGGCAGCTTCTTCGATATGGTCGCCATCCCCAAGGATGCCGAGAACGTCGAGGGTGCCTACAAGTTCATGACCTTCCTGCAGAAGCCGGAAATCATGGCTGAAATCACCGACACCGTGAGCTTCCCGAACGGCAACGCGGCCTCCACGCCGCTGGTCAACAAGGAAATCACCAGCGACCCGGGCATCTACCCGCCGGCAGACGTGCAAGCCAAGCTTTACGCGATTGCCGACCTGCCCGCCGCGACCCAGCGGATCATGACCCGCAGCTGGACCAAGATCAAATCCGGTAAATAAGCCGGCCTGAAGCATCTTCCTGTTGTCGCTGCCATCGCGGCGGCGGCAACAGGAGCAATTAAATAACTAAAAGTTTTGCTGGATCGGTTTATCGAGGGTAAGTTGCGCGCCGGTTTTGTTGCAGGGCCTCTCTTGGCCAAGTAACGGGGGCAACTTGGGCCCAACTATTTAAGAGGACCTCCACGTGCCAGTCTTTTCTTTGTTACGTAACGCCTTGCTGGTCGGCGCCGGTCTGACGCTCGCCGTCAGCGTCCAGGCTGCCTCCACCGTGCATATTTATAATTGGTCGGACTATATCGGCGAGACCACCCTGGCGGATTTCGAAAAAGCCACTGGCATCAAGCCGGTGTATGACGTGTTCGATTCCAACGAAACCCTGGAAGGCAAGTTGCTGGCCGGGCGTACCGGTTACGACGTGGTGGTGCCGTCCAACCACTTCCTGGGCAAGCAGATCAAGGCCGGGGCGTTCCAGAAGCTCGACAAGGCGCAGTTGCCCAACTACGCCAACCTCGACCCCGCGCTGCTCAAGCGCCTGGAAAAGAACGACCCAGGCAACCAGTACGCCGTGCCTTACCTGTGGGGCACCAACGGCATCGGCTACAACGTCGAGAAGATCAAGGCAGTCTTGGGCGTCGAGAAGATCGATTCGTGGGCCATGCTGTTCGAGCCGGAAAACATCAAGAAGCTGTCCAGCTGCGGTGTTTCGTTCCTCGACTCGGGCGACGAGATGATCCCGGCGATGCTCAATTACCTGGGCCTGAACCCCAACAGCGAAGACCCTGAAGACTACAAGAAGGCCGAAGCCCAGCTCCTCAAGATCCGGCCTTACGTGACTTACTTCAACTCCTCCAAGTACATCTCCGATCTGGCCAACGGCGAGATCTGCGTGGCCGCCGGTTTCTCCGGCGACATCTTCCAGGCCCGCGCCCGTGCGAGTGAAGCCGGCAAGGGCGTCGAAATCGCCTATGTGATCCCCAAGGAAGGCGGCAATCTCTGGTTCGACATGCTGGCGATCCCGCGTGACGCCACCAACGTCAAACAAGCGCATGCCTTCATCAACTATGTGCTCAAGCCTGAGGTCATCGCCCAGGTCAGCGATGTTGTCGGTTATGCCAACCCGAACCCGAAGGCTGGCGAACTGATGGACCAGAAAGTGCGCACCGATGAAGCGGTGTACCCACCGCAAGCGGTCGTCGACAAGCTCTACGTCAACTCCGAGTTGCCGCCCAAGATCCAACGACTCATGACCCGCAGCTGGACCAAGGTCAAGTCGGGTAAATAACGTCAACACTCTTAGGTTCGTCCGCGTGGGGCGAACTGCAAATTCTGTGGGAGTTTCGTAAATGGCAGTTGCCTCCGGCGCCTATAAGAAAGCCCTCGAGGGCGACCAGACACCCAAGCAGGTGTTGGTCAAAATCGACCGGGTCACGAAGAAGTTCGACGAGACGATTGCCGTGGACGATGTGTCCCTGGAAATCAAGAAAGGCGAGATCTTCGCCTTGCTCGGCGGTTCGGGATCGGGCAAATCCACCTTGCTGCGCATGCTGGCCGGTTTCGAGCGGCCCACCGAAGGGCGGATTTACCTCGACGGTGTGGACATCACCGACATGCCGCCCTACGAGCGGCCGATCAACATGATGTTCCAGTCCTACGCCTTGTTCCCCCACATGACCGTGGCGCAGAACATCGCCTTCGGCTTGCAGCAGGACAAGATCCCGAAAGCCGAGGTCGATGCCCGCGTGGCTGAAATGCTCAAGCTGGTGCAGATGAGCCAGTACGCCAAGCGCAAGCCACACCAGCTCTCCGGCGGCCAGCGCCAGCGCGTGGCCCTGGCCCGTTCCCTGGCCAAGCGGCCGAAGCTGTTGTTGCTCGACGAGCCGATGGGGGCCCTGGACAAGAAGCTGCGCTCGCAAATGCAACTTGAGCTGGTGGAGATCATCGAGCGGGTTGGCGTGACTTGCGTCATGGTGACCCACGATCAGGAAGAGGCCATGACCATGGCCGAGCGCATCGCGATCATGCACCTGGGCTGGATCGCCCAGATCGGCAGCCCGATCGACATCTACGAAACCCCGACCAGCCGGCTGGTCTGCGAGTTCATCGGCAACGTCAACATCTTCGAGACTGAAGTGGTGGACGACGCCGAAGGCCACGCGGTGCTGACCTGCAAGGACCTGGACCGCAACATCTACGTGGGCCACGGCATCAGCACCTCGGTGCAGGACAAGTCGGTGACCTACGCCATCCGCCCGGAAAAACTGCTGGTCACCGCCGAACAACCGACCTGCGAGAACAACTGGTCCAGCGGCAAGGTCCATGACATCGCGTACCTGGGTGGCCACTCGGTGTTCTACGTCGAGTTGCCGAGCGGCAAGCTGGTGCAGTCCTTCGTCGCCAACGCCGAACGCCGCGGCCAGCGTCCGACTTGGGGCGACCAGGTATTCGTCTGGTGGGAAGACGACAGCGGCGTGGTGCTTCGCTCATGAACCTGCGCAAACTCAAACGCCGACTCGATCGAATAACGCCCGGTGGCCGCCAACTGGTCATCGGGGTGCCCTTCATCTGGCTGTTCCTGTTCTTCATGTTGCCGTTCTTCATTGTCCTGAAGATCAGCTTCGCCGAAGCCGACGTGGCCATCCCGCCGTACACCGAGATCTACAGCTACGTCGACCAGAAGCTGCAGGTGCTGCTCAACCTCGCCAACTACGCGATGCTGAGCGAGGACGAGCTGTACATTGCCGCCTACCTTGGCTCGCTGAAGATGGCGCTGATCAGCACCGTCTTGTGCCTGCTGATCGGTTATCCGATGGCCTATGGCATCGCCAATGCCCGCAAAGAGATGCAGACAGTGCTGGTGCTGCTGATCATGATGCCGACCTGGACCGCGATCCTGATCCGCGTCTACGCGTGGATGGGCATCCTCAGCAACAACGGTTTGCTCAACGGTTTTTTGCTGAGCATGGGTTGGATCAGCGAACCGCTGCAAATCCTCAACACCAACCTGGCGGTCTATATCGGGGTCGTCTACTCCTATCTGCCGTTCATGATCCTGCCGTTGTACGCCAACCTGGTGAAGCATGACCCCAGCCTGTTGGAAGCCGCGTCGGACCTGGGTTCGAGCACCTTCAACAGCTTCTGGAAAATCACCGTGCCGCTGTCCAAGAACGGCATCGTCGCCGGTTGCATGCTGGTGTTCATCCCCGTGGTGGGTGAGTTCGTGATCCCGGAACTGCTGGGCGGCCCCGAAACCCTGATGATCGGCAAAGTGCTGTGGCAGGAATTCTTCAACAACCGTGACTGGCCGGTGGCATCCGCCCTGGCGGTGGTGATGCTGGCGATCCTGATCGTGCCCATCATCCTGTTCAACCGCAGTCAGGCCAAAGAAATGGAGGGCAAGGAATGAAGCGCTTCAGTTTTTCAAGCCTGATGCTGGTGCTGGGTTTGCTGTTCATCTACGCACCGATGCTGATTCTGGTGATCTACTCGTTCAACGCCTCGAAGCTGGTGACGGTGTGGGGCGGTTGGTCGATCAAGTGGTACGTCGGCCTGCTGGACAACAGCCAGCTGATGGGTTCGGTGTTGCGCTCGCTGGAAATCGCCTGCTACACGGCGATTGCCGCGGTGGCCCTGGGTACGCTGGCGGCTTTCGTGCTGACTCGCATCACCCACTTCAAGGGCCGCACGCTGTTCGGCGGCCTGGTCACCGCGCCGTTGGTGATGCCGGAAGTCATCACTGGTCTGTCGCTGTTGCTGCTGTTCGTGGCCATGGCCCAGATGATTGGCTGGCCTCAGGAGCGTGGCATCGTCACGATCTGGATCGCCCACACCACGTTCTGCGCGGCCTATGTGGCGGTGGTGGTCTCGGCGCGCTTGCGTGAGCTGGACCTGTCCATCGAAGAAGCGGCGATGGACCTCGGTGCGCGGCCTTGGAAGGTGTTCTTTTTGATCACCATCCCGATGATCGCACCGTCACTGGCGGCGGGGGGAATGATGTCGTTCGCGCTGTCCCTGGATGACCTGGTACTGGCGAGCTTCGTCTCCGGCCCTGGCTCGACGACCTTGCCGATGGAAGTGTTCTCGGCGGTGCGCCTGGGGGTAAAACCGGAAATCAACGCCGTGGCGAGCCTGATCCTGCTGGCGGTGTCGCTGGTGACTTTCCTGGTCTGGTACTTCAGCCGCCGCGCCGAAGAAAGCCGTAAGCGGGCGATCCAGCAAGCGATCGAAGAAAGCGCCGCCGACTCCTGGAAACAACCGGAAGTACGCAGGGCAGAGACCGCACCGGTCTAAACCTGTGGGAGCGGGCTTGCTCGCGAAAGCGGTGTGGCAGTCAATGAAAGTGTTGAATGTCAGGCCGCCATCGCGAGCAGGCTCGGCTCCCACAGGTTTTTGGGTTGCCTATAAATCCGCGGCCAAACGCAGATCCAATGTGGGAGCGAGCTTGCTCGCGAAAGCGGTGTGGCAGTCAATGAAAGTGTTGAATGTCAGGCCGCCATCGCGAGCAAGCTTGGCTCCCACAGGGTTTTTGGGTTGCCTATAAATCCGCGGCCAAACGCAGATCCAATGTGGGAGCGGGCTTGCTCGCGAAAGCGGTGTGGCAGTCGATGAAGAGGTTGAATGTCAGGCCGCCATCGCGAGCAAGCTCGGCTCCCACAGGTTTTTGGGTTGCCTATAAATCCGCGGCCAAACGCAGATCCAATGTGGGAGCGAGCTCGCTCGCGATAGCGGCGGGCAGGTATTGGCCCTTCACTTCTTCAACGCGTCATGGGCCTCCAGCGCGCGCAGGGAGTAGATGTAGGCCGCGCCCGCGTTCAGGGACACCGCGGTGGCGAGGGTGGCGGCGATTTCTTCGCGGGTGGCGCCGGCCTTGATGGCGGCGTCGGTGTGTACGCCGATGCAACCGTCACAGCGCGTGGTGATGGCGACGGCGATGGAGATCAGCTCACGGGTCTTGGCGTCGAGCACGTCGTTTTCAGCCGCGGCTTCGTCCAGGACCATGTAGGCCTTGACCATCTTCGGATTGCTTTTGCCCAGGGCGCCAAAGGCGCTCTTGATGGTAGGCAGCAGCTCGGACCAGTTATTGAACATAGCGTTGACTCCTAGTGGGAAAGGCGGGATTGCGCCCTTGTAGTCTTGACCATCAATGACGATCAAGCCCGGGTGGCGATGAAAAAGACTTGCGCGCCCGCTTCAGGGCGCCCGTGCCGGCAACAGTTTCAAGGTGCCATGGGTATTGGCCGTCACTTCTTCCTCGGCCAGGTGCGCCTGGTGATACAGCCCTTCTATGTACGCCTCGGCCTGGTCCTCGTAATGCTTGTCGAACGGCACGCCGCTCTGGCCGACGGGGTTGATGGTGACGCTGTGGGTCGGGTCGGCGAAGTCGATGATGCGCCGCGTCGAAGGCCCGTAGGTCACCGGCCAGGGCGCCGGACCGATTTTGGCGGAGAGGTTGTTGGGCACCTCGTGGGTACCCGGTGCGGCGAACGGGCCGACGTTGAAGATCCGGTCCAGCGGCTTTTGCAGGCCCAGCGGGTGGCCGTGGGTCAGGGTGTGGGCCTTGCCCCATTGCCATTGCGTGGCATCGTCGCCGAAGGTGACCTTCAGGTGCGCCAGGCTCTTGTCCCAGGCCTTTTTCACGGTATCGGCACGGGTCTCCGTGCCAAGGGTTGTGCGGTCATCCCACCACGGTGAATCCTTTGAAGCCGCCAGGCGTGGAAGGGCTGCGTCGATCACCCGGGTCGACAGCGCGGTTTCGAAGAGGCCATCGCCCAGTTCATCGTGCAGGGCCGCGTCGGCCAGATTGAACAGGAACTGGTTGAACAGCGTGGCACTGGTGGAGTCCAGGGGGTAATCGCCCGGCCATTGAGCCAGTTGTTCCACCCATTTTTGTTCCTGTGGGTCGCTGACCACTTCACGCAGCACCGGCAGCAAAGGCGCGAGCAGGCGAGGGCCGTAGGCGGTGGTGGTGCCCAGTTGCAGTTTCTGGGTGGTTTCGATGTCCCACTTCGCCTGCTTGTCGCTGAGTTGGTGGTTGAGTTGCTGGCCGCGGTCGGCGAGGTTGTAGTAACCCGGGATCTCGATGCCGCTGGCCGGCACCGGCTGGAAATTGGCCGAGACGATGTAGCCCCGCGCCGGGTTCTCTTCCTGCGGGTTGCTGGTGAACGGATAGAAGCCTTCCTTTTCCGCCTCCGGGCTGCTGCCATCGAGAATAAAGCCGGGCTTCACGCCGGCCGGCCGCTTGGGTAATTGCGCGGCGGCCCACCAGCCGATGTCCCCCTTGGCGTTGGCCCACACCACGTTCAGCCCCGGTGCGTGGATCTTGGCCGAAGCGCCACGGGCCTTGGCGAGGGTGTCGGCGCGGTTGAGCTGGTAAAAAGCCTCGAGGATCGGGTTGCGGCTTTCCAGGAATCCCCACCACATGGCGACCGGGGTCTTGCCGGCATTCGCACCGAGGGCGTCGTTGACGATCGGACCGTGGGGCGACTGGCGCAGCACCAGCGTCACTGGCGCCTGGCCCTTGACCGCGATCTGCTGTTCGCTGCGGGTCATGTCCACCCATTTGTCGCGATACCAGACCTGTTCGGGATTGTCCGGGTTGACCTTCTCGGCGATCAGGTCCAGGTCGTCGTTCTGGAACATGGTGATGCTCCAGCCAAAATCGCGGTTCATGCCCAGCGTCGCGAAGGGCAGCAGCGCCTGGTACTGCCCGTAGAGTTCGAACCCCGGGGCCGACAAGTGCGCCTCGTACCACACCGAAGGTGTGGAAAAACGGATGTGCGGGTCACCCGCCAGCAACGGCTTGCCGCTGTGGGTGCGGCTGCCGGAAACCGCCCAGGCATTGCTGCCCTCGAACTGCGGCAGGCCGTTATCAGCCAGGGCCTGCTCGCTCAGGCGGGCCAGGGCATTGAGGTCTTTCCAGTCGGCGGCCGCCAGCGGCAGGCCGCCATTGCGACCTTCGGCCAGCACGCCCTGAGGCTGCCAGTCGAGGTCGAAAATGTTCAGGTAGTTGGCACCCAGCACATCGCGCACGTAGGTCAGCAGGGGTTCGGTGCGAAAGGCCGCGGCGAAGCTGTAGGCCATGTAGCCGGTAATGCTCACGGTGTCTTCGGCGGTGAAGGGGCGCTTGGGAATGCCTAGCACATCGAATTCCACGGGCCGGGTGTGGCTGTCCTGATAGGCGTTGATGCCGTCCAGGTAGGCTTGCATGGCGATCCAGGCCGGGGATTGTGGGTCCTGCTCGGTCACATAGGCCGCGGCACGCTCGCGGATGCGCAGGCTGCGCATCAGCTTGTCGGTGTCGAGCAGTTTCGGCCCCAGCACCTCGGCCAGCTCACCACGGGCGAGGCGGCGCATGATCTCCATCTGGAATAGCCGATCCTGGGCATGGACATAACCGAGGGCGCGGTACAGGTCGGTTTCGTTCTCGGCACGGATATGCGGCACACCGCGTTCGTCGTAGCGCACCGTCACCGAGCCATGCAGTCCTTGCAGCTGCACCGTGCCCTGGCGGGTGGGCTGCTTGCTGTAGAGGTAGCCGCCCGCGACGATGATCGCGGTGACGATCAATGACAGGAAGGCGATGAGGGTGCGTTTCATGGTGATTCCTTATTCTGGTGACAGCGGCTCCATGGTCCCGCTGTTGATTCCCTGTTTAGCATATGGCTGCTTCCCGGTGCATCGTCCGTCGGAGGGATTTTCTCCAAGTCGCTTCGCGGGCGGGAGTATAGGCGGTGGACGATCTCGGGCAGTGGCTGGGCTTTGGAGGCCGGCGCCTTGAATCGGAAGGCTATCGTCGATCGGCACGGCAATCACGTCGGCCGTCGTCGAAGCGCAAAGGGATATGAGTCGGCGTGTGTCGCGAGGGCCGGCCACAGGAGGTTCCTGCGACCGGCGTAGGAGGGCGTTTCAACCGGTGATCGTCAAGCCATCGAACGATGGCCCGGCGGTTTCATCAGCTTGGCCGGGTGGTGGGTGCTGGTTCGTTGGACGGTCCGCCCTGGGGCCGCGCTTCGCCTCGCTCTGCCAGTTGAATGTCATCGCCAGAGGCTTTTTTGGGCCTCGGTGCCAGGCTCTGGGCCCATTCGGTACCCAGGTTAAGCCCCGCGATAGCGGTTTGCGGAACGACCTGGGTAAGGCCGCGGGTCACGTGGTAGGTATTTTCGAGGTCGCGCCGCCAGCCTTCCGGCTGGGTGTGGGGCAGGCCGTCTCGGTTTGGACTTGTCACGTTCTGCAGCGGTACGTTTGCTCGTTTGGTCAGGTCGTCTTTGCCGCTCAGCGCCTTGTTTTCGAGCGGTGCCGCCACACTGTTGGCAAAGAACGGAAGCAGCGTCAGGCCGGAGGAGAAGAAGGTTGTGACAATTTGCTCCATTTTTTCCCGCACTTCCGGGTTTTCACCCACCGCGGCTGCGTCCCCCACGGCTGTACGCATGGCGACACCTTCACCTACGCCAACGATCCGGTTGGCGTAGTCGCTGACGTTGGTCATGCTGATCGGGTTGAGCTTTCCTGTCGCTTCGGAAAACGCCTTGGGTAACAGTTCGCTCCAGTTGCGGTTTTCCTTTGTCACCCGGTAGGTGGGAATCTCCTCGTCACCGTGGGTTTGCGCATATTTCGCCACTGCCTGGCCGCCCGCCATGAAGGTGCCGCCCACTGCGGAGGCCGTCGTGCGGGCGACGATGCCGCCGGCGTTTACCGAAGTGAATTGATCAATGGTATCGCGCACAGCATGGGCGGCACCGAAGGCGAGGTAGCCGGTGAAGTCACCACTCATGGTGCCAAAGTTGTTCGCGTTCTGTTTGAGCTTGAAGTCGTTGCGCTTTTGCTCCTGTGTGAGGTTGAGGGCATCGCGTCCAGCGTTCTCGACCCGACGTCCGTCCTGCGTGACGACTTGCAAGGCCTTGGGATAGACCGACATCGGATCGACTTTTTCCAGGCCGGCGCCGATGGTCTTGTCGACGACGACCTGGACGAATGGGCGGATGCCGTCGCTGATCACCTTGTGAGCGGCGCCAAGGACAGTCGAGGTCGCCGCGACATGCTTGCCGTAGGAGGCGTCCGCCATTTTTTCATCAATCGACGCAGTGATTGCGCCAAAGTGGCCCGCAGACGCCACGCCCTGCGGGATCCCAGCCCCGGCGAACACCGCCAGGCCGGTTACAAAGCCGCTCTTGGTCTTGAGGTCGGCGACATAGTCCTGGCGTGCGACGTTCTTCAGCGCGGTATCCAGCACCTCGTTTTTCTTCGTCGCCGTTGCCAGTTCGCTTGGCGTGTTCGGCTTGTCGTCATCGGTCTTGAGCAACTCGCCAAGCTCCCCCTGGACTTCGCGCAACTGGCCCAGTTGATCTTTCGCCTGGTCTCGTTCGGGTTGGGAAAGGCTCTCGTTGGTCGCTGCACTTTGCGCGTGCTCGATTCGGCTTTCCATGAAGGTGTTCAAGCGCGTGGGCATGTCTTGCGTCATGGCTTGCATGACACCTTTGGCATAACCGCGGAAGGCTTCATGGCTATTTTGCAGCAGTTGGCGATCGTTCCCTTCCGGGGTTTTATCGATGACTTCCTGGCACAACGAATGATAGGCACCAAGGGTATTACCCATGCGCTCGCAGTGTTTGTCCCAGACGGCTTTGAAACCGCCGTCCTCTTTCCTGTCATCCTCGTTCTTGCCCAGGTACTCGTTGAAGTCCTTGACGAATGCTTCGGTTTCTTCGTGGCCCGACAGCATCGGGTGCGGCGTGCCGCCGAGTTCGGCGAGATGCTTCTGTACATCTTGATAACTTGTGCCTGGCGCGTAGCCCAATACTTTGCCCTCCAGGCTCATATGCTCACGTGCATAGCCGATGGGGTCGCTCTCAGGGTTTTTCTTGCCGAGGCTGTTGACCAGTCCTGTCAGGCGCTGCTGCCTGGTCCTGAGTGTTTGCTGGGTCTTGTCGGACGCCTGTCCTTCGAAGTGATAAGGCACCAGGGGATTCGTGGAGGGCCGAACCTGCCCCGAGAGGCTGGTTCCCACCGGCGTGATCCGATCGTCCTGCTGGTGCAACGCCGCCGAGCTGGTGCTTCGTCCTACTGATAAATCTGGCATGTCGTGCTCTCCTAGATTGACAGGGCGCTGTTGAGCCCGGTGCTACGGGGGGTGGGTTTGTGCTGGGCGGTCTTGGCGGTGTCGTTTGGGTTGGCGCCGTCGAAGAAGTAGCCATCGCGCCAAATCAGCGCCATGTCGGCGGCACCGCCCATCAGCCCGAGCAGGCGCTCGGCCGTGAGGGTTTCCAGGGGGACGTGGCCGATCAGGATCACCTGTTCGCTGTCGCGGTTGTAGGACAGGGAAGGGCAGAACGCGCCGCTCAGCAGGTACAGGTTGGTTTCCAGCAGCCGTTGCAGGACCGCTTCCCGATTCGCCACCGGCAATGGCCCGAAGCTGCAGTAGATAAAGACGTCTCCCTCACCCACGCCAGGGGTGTGCTTCAGGGAAAAGTCCACATCCTTGACCGACAGGTTCGCCTGCTCGTAGAACGCTGACGGGGTAGGAATCATTGTGAGTTCGCAGAGCTGATCGATCAGCTTGCAATAGGTGGGTGACGCCATGAGTGACCTCGCATTGTCATCCAGGCGCCGACGAGCGCCTGCTGCCCATGGTGAGTGACACCTGCGGCATTTCGGTTCCAACTGCACGCCGCTGCCGTCCGATGGCGATGATCGAGGTGATCGGCGTGGAACCGCTGTCCGGTGATCTGCCACCCAATGGCGCCACCTCATTCAAGGTTGACCGCCCATGTCCCGATCACTTGCACCTTTGCCGGCCCTTCGATTCGTCCCTAAAGGGTTGTCCATGCTGGCCATGGGGACCTTGCTGTATGGCTGCCAGCACCTCGAACCGCAGTTGACCATCGGCGATCCGTTCGCCAACGAGCCTTACCGCTCGCAACTGCGCTGGCTTGAACCGGCGCCTACGGACACGATCATCCAGATCAGCGAGTCATCCCCGCAAAACGGTGGCGGCAGCCTGTGGACGCGCATGCGCCAGGGTTTTTCCTTGCAGGCCAAGACCCAGGGTGTGGCGCGCATCGATGAGCAGCGCCGCTGGCTGATGGATCGCCCGGCTTTTCTCACCCAGACCGGGCGCGCCGGCAGCCGTTACTTGCACTTCATCGTGGGTGAACTGAACAAGCGCAACATGCCGCTGGAACTGGCGCTGTTGCCAGCCATCGAGAGCGGGTTCAATCCGAACGCCCAATCGCCTGCCCAGGCCCTGGGCCTCTGGCAATTCATTCCCGCCACGGGGCGCCGTTATCAATTGCAGCAGCGGGGGGACTATGACGAGCGCCGGGACATTCCGTCATCGACGCGGGCCGCCCTGGATTATTTGTCCTACCTGCACGATTACTTCGACGGCGACTGGCTGCTGGCGCTGGCCGCCTACAACGCCGGGGAGGGGCGCGTACGCGACGCGATCACGCGCAATCGCGCCCGCGGCCTGGCGACCAACTATTGGAACCTGTCGTTGCCCGGCGAGACCCAGAACTATGTGCCGCGGCTGCTGGCGCTGTCGCAGTTGGTGAATACGCCCGCCGACTATGGCGTGAGCCTGGCGCCCATCGCCGACCAGCCGTATTTCCAGATGGTCGCCTTGGCGCAGCCCGTGGACCTGGCGCACCTGGCACAGTTGTCCGGTGTTCATGAGCGAGAGTTGCGCATGCTCAACCCTGCCGTGCGTGGCCGGGCCAGGGGACGCTTGCTGATGCCCCTGGATGCGTCGCACAGGTTGCTGGCCCAGCCGGACATGATCGCCAAGGCCGCGCTGCCCCGCGTGGCCGGTAGCGAAGAACAAGTGGTTGCCTCACCCGATACCGATACGGCCGAGCCGCAAGTGGCGGAGGTGGTAGTGCCGCCAGGGGTGTAAGTCGATTGCTTCCAGAAGCGGAACGCGGGGCGTCCCTGGCGGCATTCCCACGCGGAGCGTGAGGAACGATCTTCCACAACTCCCCACAACCTGATCTTTCGCTTAAATGAATAGCATTGAGCTGATCATCCAGGGCCTACAGGCAGCCCATCGCGACATTGGCCAGGCCGCGTGCGCGTGGGTCCATCAAGACGTAGGAGCCAATGGTGTTGCAGGCGAAGCCGAATGCCACGCCGCGTTCAGGGTCGGCAAACCCGATGGTGCCACCGGCGCCCATGTGGCCGAACGCCTCGTTGCCCATGCCATAACTGCCGTTCGCCACGTCCGGCTGGTTGAGCATGATGCCCAGACCGAAACGCGTTCGGGTCTGGATGGTCGGGTCGTATTCGGCGCTGTGCTCGCGCAACATTTCGTTGAGCAGCGGTGACTCCAGCAGTTGCCCATCGAGCAGGCCGGTGTAGAACGCCGCCAGGCTGCGAGCATTGCCGTGCCCGTTGGCCGCCGGTTGGGTCATGCGTTTCCAGCCCGCCTCGTTACTGCGCCCCAGCACCATGGGTGGGTTGGCGAAGGCCAGTGTGCTCATGGCGGTCGGCTCGTTGAGCACGTCCGTCAGCACCCGGCCAAACGCTTCGTCGTCGATCTCGTCTTTGGTCCGTGCCATGTAGGCGCAGCGTGCGATGGTCGCGTCGTCCAGGCCGAGGTGGAAGTCCAGCCCGAGCGGCACCGCCACTCGCTGGTGAATGCTTTGCGCCGGCGTCAGGCCATCCACCCGGCGAAGCAGTTCACCGAGGATCCAGCCGAACAGCAAGGGTGAATAGGTTTGCTGTTCTCCGGCTGCGGCCCAGGGAGTTTCCTCGGCGATCAGGTCGGTCATGGTGTGCCAGTCGTAGAGGGTTTCCGGTGCCAGGGGCGTGCGCAGCGCCGGCAGCCCGGCGCGGTGGCAAAGCACCTGGCGCACAGTGATGGATGCTTTGCCGGCGTTGGCGAATTCGGGCCAGTACTGGCAGACCGGCGTGTCCAGGTCCAGGCGTCCTTCGCCGACCAGTTGCATGATCGCCACCGCCGTGAAGGGCTTGGTGCAGGAAAACAGATTGAGCAGCGTGTCGCGCTGCCAATGGCTGTCCGGCTCCGGCCCGGCAATGCCGGCCCACAGGTCGATAACGATTTCGCCGTCAATCTGGATGCAAAGGGCGGCGCCGCGTTCGAAGGGGCTTTGCATCAGCTGGATAAACGCCGCTTCGACCGGTTCGAAACGGGTGTCGCATTGGCCATGGATAGCAAGTGCACGCGTCATGTCAGCTCCACATACGGGTTGGTGTTTCCTTTGAGTGACCGTGGCCGTGCAAACGGTTCACCGACAGGTAGACCCCATGTGGGAGCGAGCTTGCTCGCGATAGCGGTGCGTCAGCCAACATTGAAGTGACTGATACACCGCCATCGCGAGCAAGCTCGCTTCCACAGGGATCTTTTTTGGCGAGCCCTGCCACTCAGGAGCAATGATTGATGCCCCTGGAGAGTGTTCATGGCTTACGAACGTACCCTTGATTTGAATAGCGACGCGTTTCGCGGCGAGGCTTACCGGCATTATGCGGCGCTGCGCCAAGCGTCCCCGGTGTTCTTCAGCCAGGCCGAAGGGCAGCTACCGATGTGGTACGTCACCGGCGCTCGGGAAGTCGAGGAGGTGCTGCTGGACAACGAGCGCTTCGCCCGTGACCCGTCGCGGATCGATGCGCAGTTCGCTGCGATGCTCGGCGGTGAGCAATCCATCGCATTTCTTAACGACCACATGCTCAACCGCGATGGCGACAGTCATCGCCGCTTGCGTCGCCTGGTCAACAAGGCGTTCACCTTGAAGGCGGTGAACGCCCTGCGGCCGCGTATCGAACAGATCGCCGAGACCTTGCTGGAGCCCGTGCGGTCGAGCGGGCAAATGGACGTGGTGGGCCAATATGCATTCCCCTTATCGATCACCGTCATCGCTGAGCTGCTCGGCGTCCCCGCACAAGATCGTGACGATTTCCGCCGTTGGTCCCACATGATCGTCCAGCAGGTGGGGCACGACCTGAGCGAGTTGCAGCGTTGCTACAACGAATTCGCGGGCTACATGCTCGCGCTGATCGACCGGCGTCGAGCACAGCCGGGCGATGACCTGGTTTCGGCGCTGGCGCAGGTCGAGGAAGAGGGCAGCATGCTCAGCCAAAGTGAGCTGTGCAGCATGATCGCGCTGCTGATCATCGCCGGGCACGAAACGTCGGCATCGATGATCGCCAATGCGGTGCACATGCTCGTGCAGCATCCGAAGGCGCTGGCGCGATTGCGTGACGAGCCGGCGTTGATGCCTGGCGCGGTCGAGGAGTTTCTGCGCTATGACTCCTCGGTGGAGCGGGCCATGGTCCGCTTCGTTACCCGGGACACCGAACTGGCGGGACAGCGTTTGCTGCGCGGGCAACTGCTGATTGCGGTGGTGGGTTCGGCCAATCGTGACGAAGCGCTGTGTGCAAATCCTGACACGCTCGACATCACTCGCCCGGCCTGCCCGCACATGTCGTTCGGTAAAGGCACGCACTATTGCCTGGGCGCCTCGTTGGCCCGGCAGGAATTGGAAATTGCATTGAACACACTTCTTCGGTGCTGCCCTGGGCTGCAATTGGCGGTCGATCCCGGCGCCGTACGCTGGCGCTATGTGCCCAACTTCAGGGGGCCGGAGGCGTTGCCGGTGTGTTGGTCGGTGGGCTGAGGTGTTCATGAAAAAGGGGCTGCTGCGCAGCCCGGCGGGAGCAAGCTCCCTCGCCACGGGTTTATCGATTGAACAGCAGGGGCTGTGAGGGCTGTGCAAAAAATGGCATCGGCTCGAATGAGCGCAGGCCCATGCCGAAAAAAGAGGCGGCTCGCCCGACTGTCCAGCCGGACGAGCCGTGGATTTACACCAGGCTGGTCTCCTCGTTTTGCGCTGGCGCTGAAAGGGTGGTGGATGCCGTGTCGCCTGGCGTCAGGTGCAGTCCATAGAGCACGACGTCCGCACGGTTATCAGCGAACCTGGCAATCCCTGGAAAGCGTCCCCATTGGGTCGCGCCAAGCCCTTGTACGCCGCGTTTGCTGGCCTCATTGTGCTCGATGATCCAGGCCACCAGCGTCTCGAAACCATACTGCCTGGCCAACACCACCGCAGCTTGGCCAAGGCGGATGCCGACGCCGCTGCCAATGTGGTCGCCGCGTACGTAGATCGACACTTCACCGGTCAATCGGCAGGCCTGGGCGCCCCAACAGAAGCGGTTGACGATCAACCAGGCAACGACTTCGCCAGCGCGTTCGAGCACGTAGATCGGATCACCCTCTTTGACGAAGCAGTCGACGAAAAACGTCATTTCCTTCAGGGAAAACGCTCTGAGCACGGGGGAGCTGGTACCTCCCAGAGCGCTTTCGTTGAAGATATCTGTCATCACCGGCAAGTCGTCGGGGGTGTAGCGGCGCACGCCACGTGGCAGGTCGGGCCGGCTGTTCAAGCGATTATTGGTCATGGCCGGGCTTCTCCATAGACGCTTCGTTTGAGTTGTTCACGCGCACGAAACAACCTTGAGCGTACGGTGCCAATGGGGACGCCCAGACGTTCGGCGGCATCGCGGTAGCTGCTCTCGGTATCGACGGCGGTCCACAGGGTATCGCGCATGTCCTTGGACAGCGCGTCCATGGCTAACAGCGTACGGTCCAACAGCCGACGGTTGTCGCACAGTTCACTCAGGTCAATGTCGTCACTGGACTCGTGGAACTCGCTTTCGTCGAAAGTAGTCAGCGGCGGCTGCGCGTAGAAGCGGCGGAAATGGTTGCGGATCAGGTTGAGGGCGATGCCGCACAACCAGGTGTCCTGCTTTGCCAGCCCTCTGAACTTCTGCTGGTTGCGCCAGGCTTCCAGGTACGTGAGCTGGATGATGTCATCGGCGTCGTCTTGATTGAGTACACGTTTTTGCACAAACAGACGCAGCTTGCGTTCCTCGCCGAAGCAGATGCCTGGCGCACCGGTGGGTGCCGGGGAGGTTTGCGGTGGGGCCATGAGATTCAGGCTGTTCATCAATAAATCCCTCTGGGTAGGTTCCATAGCGTCGATCCACATGTCGACGTTCCTCCCATCAGCAGGACCTGTGCCAAGCCCGTTTAACGAGTTATCCAATTGATAAACAAGCATATTTATCTAGTGCTTTTGCTCTATTTGTGCAAGGTCATGCACAGGCGTCCCAAGTCCCACTGCATGAAATTGCACCGAGCAAACGCTCGGGAAGAGGCCTGTGGCCAACCCACTGGAATCGGCCAGAAAAGGTCATCACCGTGATGGAACTGAATGCTGAATCGCCGCCACCCACTGAGCGTCCGAAACCACGCTCACGGCCATCATGAAAGTAGAAGCCCCGACAAATGCGCATATTGCCGCCAACCTTGCCCAGGCCGTTTCGGCCGTCGTGGGCATAGGCACGCCTGTCGAGTCGTTCCAGGCCGTGCAGTCCAATTCGATGGAGGAGGTCGGCATGACCTTCAGCCATCACGTGGAGCGCAATACCAAGGCGCTGAGCCAGCGGCGCATCCGCAATGCTCGTAGCGAAGTGGGTCAGACGCGGGTCGAGACGCGTGAGCAATTGGAGGAGTGGTACGACCAACTTGGCCACCCAGGCAAGCAGAGCCTGGGGGCAATGGCCGCCCAGGCTGGTTTGTTGCTGCGTGGCGAGCCAGTGCTTGAAGAGGTGGTGCAGTCCACCGGTGGTGACCCGGCCCGTACCGACCTGATCCTGCAGCAAGCGTTGCGCGAGGCCGAAGTGCAAGGTCGTCTCGTCGAGGCCAAGCGTGCTCGCGACTACCTGCAGCTGTTGCGCGAGCGTTATGGCGCGCAGATCCAGGCGGGCATGAACATCGCCGAGGCCTTGCGCGCTGCGGGGGGCGATCCTGAACTGCGCCAGGCGGTACGGCGACTCTATTACGACACCGTGGTGCTCAAGCAGTCGTTGCCCACCATGATGCAGGCGTTGCTTGGCCTGTTCGGCGAGGCGGCGTTCGTGCCGGGGCTGGACATGATGCGCCGGGCGCTGGCTGACGACATCGCTGCGCACACACCATCGCGTCCTACCGCCTTGTTGCGCACGCTGTTGATCGGCCTGGCCGCCTCGACGCAACTGGGCAGTGTCCTGCACAGCTGCCGCCGTTTGCTCGAGCAACTGGCCTACAGTTGCCCGGCCAGCCAGCTCACGGCCGTGCTGTTGCTCCAGCGCATGCTGGGGTTTGTCAGCAGTGGCCTGTCGGCGGCGGAAGTACGGCGTATCGGGCGTGAATTGGGTGGAGAAGAGGAGCGGGACCAACTGGTCTCCCTGAACGGCCTGTACCCCTTGCTCAAGCGTTTGCCGCTGCCACTCTGGCGCGATAGCAAAAGCCGACAGACAGCGCTGAAGAACCTGCTGGTGCTGCTCGATGAGCGCTCCCGTGGCGAGCCCCGATGCCAGACCGCTGCCCCGGTGATTGGAGCGCGCTCATGATCGCCCTGTTGAACAAAGTCGCCAACGAAGCGGTGCGGCGCATCGAGGTGGTCGGGGCGTTCGTGGTGCTCGGCATCGTGTTCATGCTGATCCTGCCCTTGCCGACCCCGGTGGTCGATGCGCTGATCGCGATCAACATCTGTATCTCCTGCCTGCTGATCGTGATCTCGCTGTACCTGCCGCGGCCGTTGGCATTTTCCTCGTTTCCCGCGGTGCTGCTGCTGACCACGCTGTTCCGGTTGGCATTGTCGGTGGCGACCACCCGATTGATCCTGCTCCAGGGCGACGCCGGTCATATCGTCCAGGCGTTCGGCAATTTTGTGGTGGGAGGCAACCTGGCGGTCGGGTTGGTCATCTTCCTCATTCTAACGGTGGTCAACTTCCTGGTGATCACCAAAGGCTCGGAGCGGGTCGCCGAAGTGGCGGCGCGATTCACGCTGGATGCGCTGCCGGGCAAGCAGATGTCCATCGACAGCGACCTGCGCGCCAACCTGATCGATGTTACTGAAGCTCGGCGGCGCCGCGAGGAGCTGAACAAGGAAAGCCAGCTGTTCGGTGCGATGGACGGGGCGATGAAATTCGTCAAGGGCGACGCCATCGCAGGCTTGGTGATCGTGGTGATCAACCTCATCGGCGGCTTTACGGTCGGCATGATGCAGCACGACATGGGCGCGTCCGAATCGATGCACTTGTATGCCGTGTTGACCATCGGTGACGGTCTGATCGCGCAGATTCCGGCACTGCTGATTTCCCTTACTGCGGGCATGATCATCACCCGGGTGTCGCCGGAAGGGCAGCCAGCGGGTAGCAGCGTCGGCAAGGAAATCGCCCAGCAATTGACCGCCGAACCCAAGGCCTGGGTGATCGCTTCGGTGGGGATGCTCGGTTTTGCGGCCTTGCCCGGCATGCCCACGCTGGTGTTCATCGTCATCGCCTTGATCACCGGCACCGCCGGCATCGTTCAGCTGTACTCGCGCGCACGGCAGGTACGCCAGGGCAAACAACCAGCGGAGGTCGTGGCTCCCGCACACAATGGTGCTGAAGACCTGCGCAGCTTCGACCCGACCCGCGCCTTTCTTTTACAGTTTTCCAAAGCCATGGAAGGCAATGCGGCCGCCGAGGAAGTCATCCAGGCGATCCGCAAGAAGCGTAACGCGCTGGTGGCCGGCTTTGGCCTGACCTTGCCGCCCTTTGAGATCGAATACAGCGTGCTGCTGGAAGACGACGAGTTCCGCTTCTGTGTGCATGAGGTGCCGATGTTGCGGGCAACCTTCGGTGAGCGTATTGCCGTGGCGCGCGGGCCGCTGCCGTTCGAACCGCGCGACGGGCTGGTCGGCAACGAGGTGCGTGACGAGCAGCAGTGGCTATGGCTGACGCCTGACGATCCGCTGCTGGCGGACGAACGCGTGGAGGCGGTGCCGGCTGCCGAGTTGCTGGTGGAGCGGATGAGCCGCGCCATGTTCGCCACGGGCCCGCAATTCTTGGGGCTTCAGGAAAGCAAGTCGATTCTCAGTTGGCTCGAAGCAGGTCAGCCAGAGCTGGTGCAGGAGCTGCAGCGGACCATGCCACTGGCGCGGTTTGCCGCCGTGCTCCAGCGCCTGGCCGGCGAAGGCGTCCCGCTGCGTGCAGTGCGCCTGATCGCCGAGTCGTTGATCGAGCATGGGCAGCATGAGCGTGACGTCGGTGCGCTGACCGACTACGCGCGCATCGCCCTGAAGTCGCAGATCTATCACCAGTACCGCGACGAAAACGGCCTGCACGTGTGGTTGTTGACGCCGGAAACCGAAGGCCTGCTGCGCGACGCGTTGCGCCAGACCCAGACGGAAACCTTCTTTGCCCTGGAAAGCCTGCATACCCGCGCCCTGGTGATGCAGTTGCGCGAAGGTTTCCCGTTGCGCGCCAAGCGCGTGGCCGTGCTGTTGGTGGCGCAAGACTTGCGGGCGCCGCTGCGCGATCTGTTGCGCGACGAGTTCAATCACGTGCCTGTACTCGCCTTCAGCGAGCTGCACAGCAACGCCCAGGTCACCGTGCTGGGGCGCTTTGACCTCGAGCAGGAAAAACTACGGATGGAGGATGCCGCGTGAGGGGCTTGTCTTGGCACGCCAGCAGCGGTGTCCCCACGTAACGATGCAAATCCAGGTGCGTTCGATGGCCTGGCTGTGACAGAGGACGGGGGCCGCCGGTGCCCCGTCGTATAACCGGACCGTGGGCGAGCATCTGTCGCCCCTTGAGGAATTGACCATGTTCGAACTGCGAGTCTTGAGTGGTCTGCACCGAGGTGCGGCGTTGCCGCTGGTTGGCGAGCAATGGGTGGTCGGGGCGGCCGAGGATGCCGACCTGGCGCTTTACGATCCGGGCATCTGTGGGCGTCACGTGGGCCTGCGGCAGGTGCAGGGCCAGTGGCTGCTGGAACTGCTGGAGGGCACGGTTTGCGATGGACAAGGCCAGCCCTGGGCTGCGGCCGAGCCCTTGCAGAGCAATGCCCCATTTGCCGTGGCAGGCGTCTGGCTGTGCCTGGCCCCGGCCGATCAGCCTTGGCCCGAAGAGGCGGCGCTGGATGACGCCGCGCACTTGGCGGCGGAACGGGAAACCCTGAAGCCCGCGACACGGCCGTCGTGGCCCAAGCGCCTGGCCATTGCCGCAGCGGTGATCACCGTTGCCTCCAGCGCCTTGGCCTTTACCAGCCAGCCGGCGCAAACCGTGGCGCGCAGCCCGGCCCAGCAGCTCAAGCAGAGTAAGGTGGCCTTGGACAATGTCGAGGCGGTCCGCCTGGAGCTTGATCGCATGCTCCAGGAACGTGATTTGGGCGCCGGTGTGCGGGTCGAGAGCCAGGGCGACCGGCTGGTCCTGGTGGGCGAGTTGCCGCGTCAACGCCTGGCGATGGTCGAACGGCTGATCGAGCGCTTCCACGACCGCTACGAAACGCCGGTCGGGATCACGGCCAACGTCAAGGAACGGCTGACGAAGCTGCCGTTTCAGATCGCCCAGATCGTGGGCGGCAAGCATGGTCATGTGGTCACGGCCGATGGACGTCGGTTGTTCCTGGGTGACCAGATCGATGGCCTGCGCTTGACTGCCATCGACAGCGGCAAAGTCACCTTCGAGGGCGACCAACGCTACGAGGTCACTTGGTGATGACGCAGGCGGCCATCGCGCGACTGGAGGCCTGGGAGGCCGGGCAATTGGCGCACTTGCGTCGCTTCGCGCCGGTCATGGTGCGCGGGCGGGTGCAGCGGGTCAGCGGCATCTTGCTGCAGTGCCGACTGCCGGGGGCGCAGATCGGCGACCTCTGCCGGGTCGAGCGCGACACACGCGAGCCGCTGCTCGCCGAGATTGTCGGCTTCGACCAGCACGATGCCCTGCTCAGCGCCCTGGGCGGCCTGGAGGGGATCCGGGTCGGTGCGGCGGTGGAGCCGCTGGGCATGCCGCATCGGGTGTGCGTGGGACCGGAGCTGCTGGGTCAGGTGCTGGATGGCTTCGGCCGGCCCCTGTTGGACGGCGGGACGGGGGCGTTCGCCGGTCCGCATGTACTGCATGCCTCGGAAGTGATTGGCGAGGCGCCTGCACCCACCGCACGACCGCGTATCCAACGGCCCTTGATGACCGGCGTACGGGCCATCGACGGCCCGCTGACGCTCGGTGAAGGCCAGCGTGTGGGGCTGTTCGCCGGCGCCGGTTGTGGCAAGACCACGCTGTTGGCGGAGATTGCCCGGAACGTTGACTGCGATGTCATCGTGTTCGGCCTGATCGGCGAGCGTGGGCGCGAACTGCGCGAATTTCTCGATCATGAGCTGGATGATGAACTGCGGGCCCGCGCGGTGCTGGTGTGCGCCACCTCTGACCGCTCCAGCATGGAACGCGCCCGCGCGGCATTCACCGCCACGGCATTGGCCGAGGGTTTCCGGGCCCGGGGCCAACGCGTGCTGCTGCTCATCGATTCGCTGACCCGCTTCGCCCGGGCCCAGCGTGAGATCGGCCTGGCCGCTGGCGAGCCGTTGGGGCGCGGTGGCTTGCCGCCGTCGGTCTACGGCTTGCTGCCGCGTCTGGTCGAGCGGGCCGGCCTGACCAACGAGGGCGCTATCACCGCTTTTTATACGGTGCTCATCGAGCAGGACTCCATGAACGATCCCGTGGCGGATGAAGTGCGTTCGCTGCTCGACGGTCACATCGTGCTGTCACGCAAGCTCGCGGAACGCGGCCACTACCCGGCAATCGATGTGCTGGCCAGCCTGTCGCGAACCCTGGCCAACGTGGCCGAGGCGGAGCACCTGCGGGCGGGCATCAATCTGCGTCGATTGCTGTCGGCCTATGAGCAAATCGAATTGATGTTGCGCCTGGGCGAATACCAGGCCGGCGCCGACCCCTTGACCGACCTGGCGGTGGAGTCGCGAGGGGCCCTGGACGCCTTTCTGCGCCAGGACCTGCGTGAGCCGGAGCCGTTTGCGTCCACGCTCGCCCACCTGCAGCAGTTGACCGCTTATGTCCCGGGCTGATCTGGACGCCCTGGCGCCGATACGCCGCCACCGTGAAGCGCAAGCCGAGCGGGCGTGGCGCCAGCAGCGTGAGCTTTTGCGTGAGCGCGAAGCCGCGGTTGCCGCCGCGCGCGCGCAGATGCAGGCGACTCGTGAGCAGCAGGTGGTGCAGCGCGAGGCGTTGTACGGCGAGCACCGTGGCCGGGCGTTGAGCGTGTGCGAACTGAATGCCTGGAGTACCCAGGAACGTCGTTTGATCGGCGAGCTGGCCGAGCAAGCGCGGGCAGTGCAGGCACTGGACGATGAGCAGGCGCAACAGGTACAGCACACGGCCGCTGCCCAGCAGCAGCTACAAGGGCGCCGGCGAGATCTGGAAAAGCTCAGCGCAATGATGGAGTGCCTGGTGGAGACCCCCAGCGATGAATGAACGCAGCGTGCGCGGTGCGCCGACACCGCACGGCAATCCCTCGGCGACCCCCGTCCGGCATCCGCCGCGGGCGTATGAGCAACCGCCTGCCCAGGTGAGCCGGGCAAGCCGTCCGGCGGCACGCGAGTCCGCCCCTGCCACCGGGCGTGACCCCGACATGACGGCAGGAAGCAGTGACGGCTACTGGTTCCGCCAATGGGTCGATGCGCCACGGGGCGGCACGCAGGATGACAGCGCCGGCACCGGTTCGCTGTCGGGCCTGGTGAATCTTCCGGGCGGTGAAGAGGAGGCGTTTGTCGACCAGCTCACGCCACGCTTGCGTGCCACGCTCGACCAGCAATTGGACCTGTTGCTGCATCTTCCCAACCTGGGCCGCATCAAGGTATCCGCCCGGCGGCTAGGCGAGGCGTGCGGGTGGGACATCGGCCTGAGCAGCGAAAGTGCCGACGTACAGGCGCGGCTGTCGAGTCGATCCGGGCGCCTCGAAGAGGCACTGACCCAAAGCCTGGGCCAGCCGGTGAGCGTGCGTGTGGCGCGGGAAGAAGAGGTTAGCGCGACATGACAGTCCATGCATTGGCGCTGCCGACTGTAGGCAGCGAGGACGCCACCGCCCGGCGACTATTGGGAATTGGCGTCCGGTTGCCCTTCGAGGTGGCGGGCGAGGCGGGCCTGCTGGAACTGACCCCGGGTGGCACCGCTGGGGGGACGCCGTGTGTGCTGGCGTGTGCCCATGGTGTCTTTACCCTGGACGAGCCCGGCGCGGTGCTCAGTCTGTTCGGTGAATGCCCGGTGGTCCTGCCTGCCGAACCCGGACCGGATGACGCGTGGTTCTGGTCGCTGTTCCAGCAAACCCTGGGCGAGCCCCTGCGCCAGGCATTCGGTTTTATCAAACCAGCGGCCGGGCCCGCGGTGCAGGGCATTGCCTGCCGGCTCGACGTGAGGGTGGGCGCGGCCCGCGTCACGAGCCATCTGGAAATGACCGGTGCGACCCTGCTGGGGCTGCTTCGCGCTACGCCTTGGCAGCGGCCGGCAGCGCCAGGGATCGCGGGCTTCGTGCTGCATGTTCCGTTGGAACTGGGACACCTGGCGCTGGCCGCCGGGCAGTTGGCGACGTTGCGCCCCGGTGATGTGTTGGTGCCGCAAAGCGCTCTGTTCGATTCATCCGGCCAAGGGCTGATTCGCCTGGGCCGGCATTGTTTGCAGGTGCGGGTTCACAGCCGTGCCGCGCCGTTGCGCCTGACCTTGCTCGCTCTGGAGGAGACCGTTATGAGCACCACCGCCGACACCGACATCCTGACGCCGGACTGGGACGATAGCACCGGCTACGAACCTGACGCCCAAGCCGCTGAGGCGGTCGAGCACCCGGAGTCGGCCTATGCCGCCGCTGACACCGAGGAAGCGCCGATGACGGAGCCGGTCGCGGCCGAAGTCCCCGAGCGCTTCGACGACCTGCCGCTGGCGCTGACGATACGCTGCGGTCATTTGCAGCTGACCTTGGGCGAGCTGCGCAATCTGGCGCCCGGCGCGGTGCTGCAAGTGCAAGGCGTGGCACCGGGGACAGCGGCGCTGTTCTATGGCGAACGTGCCCTGGCCCATGGTGAGCTGGTCGAGGTCGATGGCCGGTTGGGCCTGCAAATCGCTCACGTGGATGTGGCTGGATGAGCTTCCAGGGGGTCGACCCCTTTCTGTTGGCGCTGTTCATTGGTGGGATTTCGCTGGTCCCCTTGCTGCTGATCATCTGCAGCGCCTTTCTCAAGATAGCCATTGTGTTGACCATCACCCGTAACGCCATCGGCGTGCAGCAGGTGCCACCCAATATGGCCTTGTATGCCATTGCCCTGGCCGCGACGCTGTTCATCATGGCGCCGGTGGGCCACAACATCGCCGAACAGCTGAAAGAACGGCCGTTGGATTTCAGCAATACCGAGGCGTTGCAAGGCTCTGCCTTGAACGCGATAAAACCGTTGCAGGCCTTCATGTCGCGCAATACCAACCCGGACATCCTCGCCCACTTGCTGGAGAACACCCAGCGGATGTGGCCCAAGGAACGCGCCGAGCAGGCCAGCCGCGATGACCTGATGCTGCTCATCCCGGCCTTCATGTTGTCGGAGCTCGAGGCCGGTTTCCAGATGGGATTCCTGATCTATATCCCGTTCATTGTCATCGACCTGATCGTGTCCAACCTGCTGCTGGCGCTCGGCATGCAGATGGTCGCGCCCATGACCATTTCGTTGCCGCTCAAGCTGCTGATTTTTGTCCTCGTGCAGGGCTGGACGCAATTGCTCGACAGCCTCTTCTATTCCTATCTTTGAGGATGTGCGATGGACGCGCTGACGTTGTTTAAGGAAGGCATGTTGCTGGTGGTCCTGCTCTCCGCGCCGCCCTTGATCGTGGCGGTGATTGTCGGTGTGCTGACCTCCCTGGTGCAGGCCTTGATGCAGATCCAGGACCAGACCTTGCCCTTCGGCATCAAGCTGGTGGCGGTCGGGTTGACCTTGCTGGTCACGGGGCGCTGGATCGGCGTGGAGTTGCTGGGACTGCTGCGCCGGGCATTCGAAATGATGGCCAACACCTGATGACGGCCCAGGCTTTCGGCCCGTATTTCGACTTGCTGCTGTCGATCGCGCTTGGCATGGCGCGCATTTACCCGGTCGCATACCTGGTCCCGGTATTTTGCTTCCAGCACCTGCGAGGCTTGCCGCGCCATGCCGTTGTGTTTGCCCTGGGCATGTTGCCGGCACCGGGTATTCGCCAGGCGCTGATCGACGCCCAGGTCAATTGGCTGTCGCTGGCCGGGTTGATGTTCAAGGAGCTGGTGCTGGGCTTCTTGCTCGGGGTGCTGCTGGCGATGCCGTTCTGGTTGTACGAGTCGGTGGGTGCCTTGCTGGACAACCAGCGCGGTGCGCTCATTGGTGGCCAGTTGAACCCGGCGCTCGGCAGCGACACCACGCCCCTGGGCCTGCTGTTCAAGGAGATGACGATTTTGCTGCTGGTCACCACCCTGGGCATTGGCACTTTGACCCAGGTGATCTGGGACAGCTACCTGGTGTGGTCGCCAACCGTTTGGTTTCCATTGCCTGGCGCGGACGGCTTCGGCGTGTTTCTCGGGCTGCTCGGCGAAATGTTCATGCACATGATGCTCTATGCGGCGCCCTTTATCGGCTTGCTGTTGCTGGTGGAGTTCAGCCTGGCGTTGCTCAGCCTGTATAGCCCGCAATTGCAGGTGTTCGTCCTCGCCATGCCGGCCAAGAGCCTGATCGGCCTGGGCTTCCTGCTGTTCTACCTGCCCACGCTGTGGGATGCGATGACGGGCCGTCTTGGTCGCTATGGCGAAATCCGGCATCTGCTGCACCTGTTGTTGCCGTCACCCTGAAGGAGGGCTTCGGGCATGAGCGAAGACAGTGGAGAAAAGACCAAGCGGGCGACGCCGAAGAAGATTCGCGACGCGCGCAACAAGGGCCAGGTCGGCCAAAGCCAGGACTTGAGCAGCCTGCTGGTGCTTGCGGCGATCACCGAAGTGGCGTTGACCCAGGCCGACGACAGCATGCAGGCCTTGGGAGACATGGTGACATTCCCGCTGCATCGGCTGGATGTCGATTTCGTGCGTGCCTTCGAGGAGACCTTGGCTCATGCCGGTGGCGTGTTGCTCAATTTCACCTTGATGACCGTGGGGTTGGCGATCGTCACGCGCCTGGTGGCCGGTTGGATACAGTTCGGTTTCCTGTTTGCCCCCGAGGCCCTTCAGCCCGACCCGAACCGCTTGAACCCGATGAACCAGGCCAAGCAGATGTTCTCCGGCCAGGCGCTGATCAACCTGTTCATGGGGCTGGTCAAGGCCGTGTTTATCGGCACCGTGATTTATCTGGTGACCCTGCCTGCACTCGGGTCGTTGATCAATCTGGTCAACGGCGACCTGAACAGCTATTGGCGCGGGCTGGCCAGCCTGTTTTGGCACATCATGCACATCTGCCTGGGCGTGTTGCTGGTGCTGGCGCTTCTCGACTTCGGCCTGCAGAAATATTTCTTCGCCAAGCGCCTGCGCATGAGCGAGGAAGAGGTGCGCAAGGAGTTCAAGGAAATGGAAGGCGACCCCCACGTAAAAATGCATCGCCGCAGCCTGGCCCGGCAATTGGTCGACCAGCCCGTCAACAAAGAGACCAAACCGGTGGAAGACGCCGACATGCTGGTGGTCAACCCCACCCACTTTGCCGTCGCGCTGTTGTATCGCCCCGAGGAAACGCCGCTGCCGCAGTTGATCGTCAAAGGTGTCGATGCCGAGGCCCGGGCGCTGATCGAGCGGGCCAAGGTGGCGCGGGTTCCGGTTATCCAGTGCATCTGGCTGGCGC
Organism: Pseudomonas sp. H1_F01; assembly: GCF_054681425.1. Classification (NCBI taxonomy): domain Bacteria; kingdom Pseudomonadati; phylum Pseudomonadota; class Gammaproteobacteria; order Pseudomonadales; family Pseudomonadaceae; genus Pseudomonas; species Pseudomonas sp. H1_F01. The sequence continues at coordinate 555,066 of NZ_CP162823.1, forward strand.
GCACGATCTACCGTGAAGACGTCGGCGCCTATATCCCTCGGGAAACGCTCCAGGCGGTTGCCCACATTTATCGGGTGTTGCGCGAACTGGATGACGAGGCCAAGGGCGAGGTCATCGAGATTCCGGAGTTGAACCAGCGTTGAGGTCGATGGAACCGATGCGCACGCGCTTGCCACTCAGGGAATGAGCCAGGCTCGTCCGGAGGATACCGGCCTGCCGACAGTGCCCACCACACAGACATCGACTCGTGGAGGATTCCCATGCCCGAACCCAGACCCCTGACGAGCCCCTTAGGGGGCACAGGTGCCCTGCGGGGCACCGACAGCTTATCGCCATCGCGCTCACCCTCGCTGAGCCAACGACCCCGTGAGGCGCAGCAGCGCGAAGGCACCCAGAGCCTGCATGATCGGGGACGTTCTTCCTCGACACCACCGGCGGTGCATCAGCGCGGCCGCACCCGAACGCGAGACACCAACCACACGGCGGCACCGAATGACACGCAACCGCTGGATGACGCGCAAACGCCCAGCCGCACACCGGACTCTTTCATGAGCGAGATGGAAACCCGTCAGAAGCAGTTGATGGAAAAGCAGTTCCAGCTGCAAATGGGCATGGAGGAACGCCAGAGCGCCATGTTGCTCGTTAAAAGCTCCGCCGACATGGCCAAGCTGATGAGCGATACGGTGACGGAGGTCACCAAGGGCTTCATGGACAGCGCAAGGAAAGTCATGCAGGAGGGTGGCGAGGCGATGAAGCTTCGATAAAGCGATGAGCCTGCATAACCCTGTGTAGGAGCTGTCGAGTGCAACGAGGCTGCGATCTTTTCAAAGACACTTGAATCTCAAGCGAAAGATCAAAAGATCGCAGGCTTCGCCAGCTCCTACAGAGTCCCGCGGTAGTAATTCCAGGCCACGGGTGCCTATCCCAATCGGGTGCGGCTCATGTTGAGCGACGCCGGACGCGGACCGCCCGGCGTTGCAGGCACCGCCAAGCGCGCCCGAACGTCGCCGACCTGGGCGATGAAGCCCACGACCCAATGGCAGAACTGCACCTCATCGAGCATCGCCAGTGGGCAATGGGCACACAAGCGAACGCTGCTCTTGTCATCCAGGGCCAGCCAACTGCCGCCGAGCAGATCCAAGCGAAAGTTGAGTTCCAGCAAGCGCTTGTGCAAACCGGGCGCGTGGGCAGGTACATCGATCGAGCTATGGAGGATGGCGACATCGCCGTGACCGGGCAGCTCGATGACCACGGCTTCGCGGTTGCTCGCGTCATACAGCGCGCACACGCCACCTTCCAACTGCAAGTCCGCATGCAAATGTTCCGCGAGGGCCGAGATCAAGCGCTGGGCAAGCGGTGCGACGGTCATGGGAAACCTCCCTGAATAAAGCCTGTATGAATCACTGTGTTTCCCTCAATACGTGGCTGAGTAGTCGTCGAGGTCTTCCAGGCCCAGCAGCGACAATTGCCGGGACTGGATTTCATCGAGCAGTTCAATGGATATCGACGAGTCCGGCAGCGCCTGCCAGACCACGAGTGCTCGCTGCGGATCAAGAAATACGAACAACTGCGCGTAGTCGGTCGGGTGGGCGAAACGCCGTTCGAGGGCATGCTGGATCTGGTTTGCACGCAGCGCCTGGCTTTGTATTTGTAAGGCGAGCCCCACGCTGTGGGGCTCGCGTCGCAGACAGAACTCAATGCCTGGGGCTATTTCCCAATACGTTGCGATGCCGGCGATGATGTTCTTCTGGAAGGCCTGGCGAGTGCTTACGCTGTGTACCGAAAAAGACATAGCGTTTCAGTTCTCCAATGGGACGACCGAATGGTCCAGTGGGTGTTCGGGGGAGCCAAGGCCGCCGCGCATACCGGGTGACCACCAGATCACCAGCCGACCGTTGTCCGGTTCGGCGCGGCTGCAGGCATCGCCCTGGCAACCCGAGCGGTTCGCGCAGCCGGCGAACACCGGCAGGCTCAGCAATAAAACGAGCAGCAGTGGCGTGCGACTCATGGCAGGGTCCTCGCGCTGGTTTGCAGAAGAGAAGGGCGCTCGCCGCCTGGCGTGCGCGTGGGTTGTTTCATGACCACGAACACTTCCGTTTCCTCGCCGGGCTCAAGCCACACCTTCGGCCAGGCGGAGGTGGCCAGGGTCCAGCGACTGCCGCAGCTTGCCTCGTCGAAACGCAAGCGCCGCTGATCGTCGTTGCGTATCACGCCCACGGCGATGCCGTAATCGGGGCCGGCGAACCATTGGGCCCGGGCGGCGTCCAGCGATAGCCCGGGTTGCAACGCGCACAATGTGTCGGGCGAATAGGGAATCGATGGGGCTTGCTTGAACGTGGCCGGAATGTTGCCGTCGGCGAGTTGGGCGAGCACGTCGCTGACCTCGATACGACCGACGGGGCGGGTGCCGTTGCGACGCTCTTCCAGGCGGGCCATGGCGCTGTCGACCTGTTCGCGGTCAAGGGCGGAGATGTAGCGGGCCGGGTCGACCTGGTCACCGATCAGGCGCGGCGTCAGGATGAACACCCGCTCGCGGCGACTGGTTTCGCGGGTGGTCGAGGAAAACAGCAGCGGCCCGATCAGCGGGATGCGACCCAGCCATGGCACCCGTTCGAGGTTGTCGCCGGTCTCTTCGGTATGAAAACCGCCTACCACCAATGACCGGCTTTCCCCCATGACAGCCTGAGTGCTGACTACGCCCCGGCGCACGCTGGGCGTCTGCTGGCCGACCTCCGAGGGTTCGATACGGCCGTCCTCGATTTCCAGGGACATCTGGATCTGGTTGCGGCCCCCGGTCTCGATGGCATGGGGCACGACCTGCAAGCTGGTGCCTGCCGTGATGGGTTCGACAGTGGCTACACGCTCGCCGATGGCCGAGATGTACTCGGTCCGGCTGAAGTCGATGACCGCCGGCTGGTTCTCCAGGGTCAGTACCGACGGGTTCGCCACCACCGAGGCCAGGCCACGGCCCTCCAGGGCCCGCAGTTGCGCGGAAAAATCGCCGTAGTCCTGAATGAACACCGTCGAGCTGGCGCCAGGTCGAATCATCGAGGCGCCGCCGATCAGGTCGCCGCTCTCGACGTTCCAGTTCGAGGCCAGCTCGGCCAGTTGGGTGCGGTCGATGTCGAGGATGATCGCGTCGATTTCCACCAGCTTGCGCGGCACGTCCACATCGCGAATCAGCGGCGTGTAGATTTCCCGTCGCTTGGGGGCGTCGTAGATGAGCACCGCGTTGTTGCGCACGTCGGCTTCGACGCGGATCTTGCCCCGGCCGCCTGCACCGCTGTTCGCGCCGGATGGTACGCGGCTGGTGTTCGGACGACCCATGCCGTTCATTGCCAACTGTTCGATATTGCCCATGGTCATGGACTGCTGGTTCTGCATGTTCTGGAACGACGCCTGTGGAGAGGCCGTCTGCATGCCCCCCGACACGGCGCTGCGACTTTCCAGCAAACCTTTCAGGATGCTGGCGACCCCGGGAATGACCAGCGTTTCGCCGCGGTACTTGACGTTGCGGTCGGCGGCGGTGGCATAGCGCAGCGGGAAACTGATCACTTCCTGCTTCTCTTCGGGTGTCTTGCGCACTTCGGCAAACTGCGCCACCAGGCGCACGTAGCGCTCCGGGCCGGAGACCAGGACCACGCCTTCGTCGGGCAATTCACCCCAGCCGAAACGCGGATCCAGCAGGCCGATGTCGGTCAAGGCCTGCTTCATGTCCGGGACGGCATCGGCGGATACTTCCAGGCGCGTGGAGTCTTGGTTCTGCAAGGGGCTGACGTACAAGGTGTTGCCGTACATGAACCACTGGAAGCGATTTTCCAGGCCGAGCCTGTCGAGGAACGCCTGGGGACTTTCGGCGCGCATCCGGCCGTCGACGGTGCCTTTCACGGTGCCATCGATCACCAACTGCACCGCGAAGGTATTGGCGAAGTCGCCGAGTACCTTGGCCAGCGGCGTGCTTTGGGCGTCATAGGCGTAAGGCGTGTTCTTCCAGTCGGTCGGGACTGCCGCCTGTGCCGGCAGGCTAGCACCCAGTGCACCGGTCAGCGCCAGCGCGATCAGCGAAGGTCCCGTCCAGCGGTGTGCGATCAACTGGCGAAGGTGTACTTTGCCTGCGGTCATCAAGCGGTACGGTGCAAGCCACCTGTTAGGCATGACGGATTCCTGTTCCGAGCAAGTGAGAGTGCGAGAGGCGTCGCGCCACTGGCGCGGCAACGGCTCGTTGGTCTTTATTGAGAATCGATTGCCAGGTGTCACGCTGGTTGAGCAGTGCTTCGAGCACCTCGATCAAGTCGTCGATGTGCCTGTCCGGCGGCAGTTGCGCCAGTAGCCACAACCGGCCGTCTTGTGGCGAACGGGCCAGCGCGCCGGGAAATCGCGAGAGGCTTGGGTGCGCCAGCCGAAGCAGGTCTTCCAGAGCCACCTCGCGTGTCGCCGGGACGCTCAGCTCGACCGATACCAGCAGGCCCTCTTCGAGCTTGCTGAACGTTGCGTCGCCATCGTCGATGACAACGGTGAAGTGCTCCGGGCCATCGACGCTGGCGCTCCAGCGGGTGAGCTGTGTGCGCAGCTCATGGCATTGCATCGATGATCGCCTTGGCGAGGTTGTGATGGGCCGTGGTCTGTTGAGTGGCTGCGTTCACCGCGACGGACATGCCGTTCATGCTGGTCACGAATGAGTGCATGTCGTCGAGTGACTGACTTTCTGCTGCGTTCATCGCAGCGTTGTTGACGTTGTCGGTCGCGCGTTGGAAGTAGGTGTCGAGGCGGCGCTGGACGGCATCGGCGGAAGACATGGGCGGTTCCTCTGGGCTGGGCATGTTCACGGTGTGAGTGGTGGGTATGCCGTTGGCGGTTCCGCGCGGATGAGGAAAAAAACTGACGGGGTGATGGTGGCCTTAGTATCCGGACAGGATTTCTTTGACCGGGTACATATCCGTTGCTGCGGTAACGGCTGCTTAGGGTTCCGCCCTTACGGCGGGTCACTTTTTTCAGACGCCAAAAAAGTAACCATCAAAAAGGCTTTGCCCCACCACTCGGTGCCTCGCCTAGGCTCGGCATGCCCGAACGCAGGCATTGCGTAGTGGGAACCTCGGCATGGATGCCGAGGTAGCCGCGCTGGGCCATGAATGGCCCTTCGCGGCGGGCCCACGGAGCAATGCCTTCGTTCGGCCATCGTGGTTAACGGGGCGCCGAGATCAACGTCCGCCGCGAGGCGGCCTAGTAGCCGACCTGGCTCTCCCGGTCGTACACCCATCAGATTTGTGGGAGTAAAGCTTGCTCGCGAGGCGGCCTGACAGCCGACCTGGTTCTCCCGGTCGTACTTCGATCCATTTGTGGGAGCGAGCAAGCTCGCTCCCACAGTTTTTTCCGGGGTGTTCACAGGCATCGCAGTCACCCCAAATCCCCTGTGGGAGCGAGCTTGCTCGCGATGGCGGAGGGTCAGCTTGCGGTGATGTTTTGTGGTTCGGGCAGGCGCAGGGCCTCGACGGCGGTGGGCCAGTCGAGCTGGTATGTACCGCCTGGTGTTTCCAGCTTCAGTTGATGTCGTTCCATGTCGGCATCGGCCACTGGCGTCCAGGGGCGTCGGCTGTCGGTGCCCAGGCTCCGGGTCAGGCTTGCCAGGTCTTCAGGATGACAGCGAAGGGTGGCGCTGATCGGGTCGTCCTGACGCGACGCCAGTTGGCGGACGAGCGCATCGATGCGTGCCTGCTGCGGGACCTCGTTCAACAGCGTCCCCAGGGCCTCGTTGACCAAATGTGCAGCACTGCTCTCGATCCGCTCCCACATGGCTTGACGCTGGGTGTCCCATGCGGCGAGCAAGGTTTCGGCCTTTTCCCAGAATTGCGCTTGAGCCTCGAGCACGGTCGCGTCCGCCTCTGCGTTGGCGCGTTCAAGCAATTGCCCCGCCTGCGCCTGGGCCTGTTCGAGGACGACCTGTGCGCGGGCACAATCAACCAGGGTTTCGCGCGCGATGTAGGGCTGCGACAGGCCCTGGCCATCGGGGCGCAGTTCAAGCGAACGCCGAGCGAGCATCGTGTCTCTCCGTTTGGATAGGGGCCGAGGGTGCCAGGCTTTGCTCTGCTTTCCAGCAGGCGGACTGCCAAAGCGTGTTCAGCTTGGCGGCTGGCGGTTGAGGGGCTGGCGCCGATTCGATGGCGATGATTCTGTCGCGTGGGAACGCCAGGCGCGCGCGTTCCCAGGCCCGTTCGTCCAGCCATGCGCGCAGCAGGGCGAGTGGATCCTGGTCTTGTTCGAGCCAGTGCCCCGGGCGCAGGGCTCTGGCGGTGCGCTCGCACCAGGCCCGGTCCTGCGCCGAAAGTGCCTGTGTTGCCGTTAACGGTGCGCAAGTGTTCGCCACCAATTCGCAGGCAAGGGCCAAGGTCCGGGGCGTGCCGCAGAACAGCGATTGCAGCGCCGGGCTGGGTGGTGGTGGCGTGCATGGCGTCATACCGAAGCTGTGGGCAAGCGCGGCATGTTGCCCTCGGGCGAGGACGTCGATCTGTGGCGCGGTCAGCAGGCCAAGCGCCGGCGAATACCAGCCCCGGTCTGCTTCGCGCCACGCGAGGCTCCACCAGCGAACCCATGCAATTTCCGCCGTCATGCGGCGGTCCCGTTACTGTCGGGTTTGGTCCCCGGGTTTTTCACGGCGAACAGCCCAGGTGTCGCGCTGCTTTGGGGGGCGGCGGGCGTCCTGGCTGGTTTGCTGAACTTGCGATCGAGAAGTCGTGGCAGCACTAACACGCCTTGGCGCCATAGCCGGTAGAGGCCATACAAGACGCCCATCAGGATGGCAAGCAAGGTGATGCTTGCCGTCACGGTCACCGCCCGCCAATAGCCGATGTCGTCGGCCTGCATGAGGAACGGGCCGAAATACGCCATCTTGCGCCGCTCCTGATACGGTGCGGCGGGAACGAAGACCACCGATAATTTGGTCGGGTTCTGGGTAGCATCGGCCATGCCGGGGATCCCGCTGGCGACCAGGTTGCGCACGCGCGGGGTAATGCTGTCGGGGTCCAGGGCATTGGTGTGCTTGATAAACACCGAGGCCGATGCGGGTTGGACCGGCTCACCCGGGGCCACCCGTTCCGGCAGGACCACATGGACCCGGGCGAGCACCACGCCGTCTATTTGTGAAAGCGTCGATTCGAGCTCCTGGGACAGCGCATAGATGTAGCGGGCACGTTCTTCCATCGGCGTGGAAATGACCCCTTCCTTGCGGAAGATCTCCCCCAGGCTGGAGCGTGAGCGACGCGGCAGGCCGGCGGCCTCGAGTACCTGGACGGCGCTGTTCATGTCGGCAGGCTCGACCAGTACGGTCAGCCCGTCTTTATCGACCTGCTTGCTCGCTTCCACGTTCTTGTTCGCCAATTCGGCGATCACTTCGTTGGCATCCTGCTCGGAAAGATGGCTGTGCAGCGCCGTCCGTTCATCGCAACCGGTGAGCAGCAGACACAGCAACAGTGTTGAGAATGCGCGCATGGACATGACCGGCTTTCCCTTTACTGAAGATTGGTGAGCTTCTCGATTGCCTGGGAGCCCTTGCTGACGATTTTCGCGGTCATCAGGCTTTCCAGGTGGAAGGATGACAACGAGCGGTTCGACTGCAGCATGTCTTTCGGGTCGGCGGTGCGGATGGCCTTGAGCATGTCCCGGTTGGCGCGATCATCTAGTCGCTGCAATTCGCCGGAGCGGCTCGACAACGAATCGATGATTCTTGCGGCGACATTGTTTTCACTGTCCGGGGCGGGGGCTTTGTCGCGCATTTGCGCGTTGAACCAACTGACATCGCTGGTCTCGGCGCTCGCGTGTGGCTTGGCGCTGGTTTTGGCAGCGGTGGAGGCGAGGTTGCTGGGGTCGATGGCTTGTACGTCCATGGCGTTTCTCCTGTTTCAAAGGCTTGCTTCAAAGTGTCAGTTTCAAAGGGCGGGTGCCTTCAGGCGCACATCAGCCTCAAGACGTTGCGAGCGCTACCGGTGACGCTCAGGTGAAACTCGATTTCCTCCCGGTTGCGCCGGGTACGCTGGCGCAGCGGGGGCTGCTGGCCGGCCAGGCGGGCAAGGGCGAAGTCCAGCTCTTCCAGGGCAAGCTGGAACAACCGGGTTTCGCGAGCATCCAGCGCTGTGCCGCGGGCAATGCGTTCGGTCCATGTCCAGCGTTCTGCGTCGGGGGTCGCCGGTGGGGGATAGCGCGCCGGGTGCTGGTCCATGAACGCGGCGATCTCGAACAACAGGTCCTGGTCGTCTGGTTCATACCGCGCCTGGCCGTCACCTTCCTCGATGTCCAGCAGCGTCAGCAGTTTCCTGCGGCCCAGGACCGCGATGATCTTGAGCAGCAGCGACAGGCTCGCGTCATGACGACTGCGCCGCGTGGCGTGATCACCCTCCATCTCCCAGGCGCCGAACAGCGCGCCACAGAAGGGGTTGTTGGCATTGCCGAAATCACTTTGGCTGTCGACATCGTTGTCACCGATGGGCTGCCGGCGATGGGCGAACATCTGCGCCAGATCGTTGAACAGGTCTTCATTGGAATAGGCATCATCGATGTCGACGTCGAGATTGGAACCGGTGCCACCGTTGATCTCCTCCAGGATGTCTTCCAGGACCAGTCGCAAAGGGTCGTCGGTCTCTGCGGCCAATCTGTCCTGGGGGCTGGGCCAGCCGAACCGCGACTGTCCGCCCGTCGAACCGTGTTCGGCGCCCCACTGGACGAGCGACTCCCTCAATCGGTCGCCGGTCCCGTGCAGTGCCAGATGCTCGGCGACCACGTTCGCCAGGCCCGGCGGGGTAGGGGCGGGGCGCCGCGTGGACTCGTCATGGGGCAGGTCTCTCTGGGCACGAAGGCTGTCTGGCAAGTCGATGTGCATAGGGGCCTCCTCGCATCGCGCTTGAAGTTACCCCGCCGGAGCGGGGCTGAAGCGAGAGGGTCAGAATCGTATGTTTTTCGAGGCCTCCCCCATGGCGGTGATGGCTTTGGTTGCGGTGTCCATCGACCCTGCCGCGATTGCGTTCATGGTGTCGGCGACCAGTTTTTTCTGGTCGAATTGGGATTTCATGGTTGTCATCGCAGCCGAGGTCGCGTCCATCTGCTGCATGGCAGCCGTGGAAGCGGCGAGAGAAGCTCCACCAAAACTCATAGTCGTATCTCCGGGTTGTGGAATGGCAAGACGATCGTGAACGTCTCGATGGTTAAGTGGCGACCGTTGTGTAAACGGTTCCACCGATCCCACTCAACTCGTCGATATTTGCAGGCACTTCATCCGGTAATACAGCGTGCGCCGGGCGATACCCAGTTCGGCGATGACCTTGTCGATGCAATGATGGTGGCGGCGCATGCAGTCCTCGATGAGGATTTTTTCGAACTGCTGCAGGTGCTCTTTCAACTTGAGCGTCGAGCTGTTGTGTTCCAGTTGCTCGGCGCGGGGCAGTGCCGGCAAGCCGAGCACGTATCGTTTGGCGGCGGATTGCAGCTCGCGGATGTTGCCAGGCCAGGCGTAGCCGAGCAGTTGGCGCAACAGCGCTGGCGACGGTGCGACGTAGGGCCGGTCAAGTGCCTGGGCCTCCCGGCGCACCAGCGACTGGAACAGCGGCACGATGCGCTCCTTGCGGCTGCGCAGTGGAGGCAGCTTGAGGCTGATGATGTTCAGGCGAAAATAAAGGTCCCTGCGAAACTCACCACGTTCGACCATTTCTCCCAGCGGGCACTGGGCGGAGGCGATCACTCGCATGTTCACCGGGATGCTCTGGGTCGAGCCCAGGCGCTGGACCGTCCTGGATTCCAGGACTCGCAGCAGCTTGGCTTGCAGGCCCAACGGCATGCTGTCGATTTCGTCCAGGTACAGCGTGCCGTTATGCGCGGCTTCGACGAACCCCGCGCGATTTTGGTTGGCCCCGGTAAACGCGCCGGTGTTGGCCCCGAAAAGCTGGCTCTCGGCGAGGGTTTCGGGAATGGCGGCGCAGTTGATGGCAACGAACTTGCCGGAGCAGCCGGACATGCGATGGATCTTTTCTGCCAGCGTGTCTTTACCGGTACCCGTCTCGCCGCGCAGCAACACGTCGATCATGAGCGGAGCGACGCTTTGGACGAACGCCTCAAGGTTGAGGGCATCTTCTTTATAGGGATTGGAAAGTGCAGCGCATAGCAGCTTTTGCATCACTGACGATTCCATTTCTTGTTTGGTTAGGAGGGTCGACAAGTTGAACGATGAAAAGGCGTGTGAAACTTCCTCTAGTTAGCGCCGCCGCGCGACTGCACTGGTAATGAACATTTTGCTGGTCACGAGGTTTAGAGAAGAGATTAAAAAAAAGTTCATGCTGGCACGGCCGCTGTTAATCGATTCAGCTAAACGGTCAACGGAGCTCAATTGCCCTGCACAACCCGTCTGGCATGGGGCACAGGCCGAAAAGGATCGGTAATGGCGCCGTTTGGAAAAATTGGATCCGACAAACGGTTCAGCCCAGACCCTTACTTTGAGCAAGAGCTCTAAAAGCAAACACTAGGCATAACTTAGTGGCGTCAGCCTAGAGGCGGCTGACAATACGTGTTGTAGTTAATTCGTCAGTTCGAAACCGACCATGGGCAATAACAGCCGACCGCCAACGTGTGAGTCGCACTAACTTCCCGGCCGACACTCAACGCCTCGAGAATCGGCTCGATGAAGCTGTTGCTCGAGTTGCAGGTCAGGCCTTCGCTGTAGGGGCCGAAGTACGCCAGTTTGCCGCTGCGATCCCAGATCGCTACGGCCGGGCTTGCAGGAATCTGGCTTGAACCGGGGAGCGTCGGGAGGGTTTTGAAGTGGCTCAATGTGGCTGGCAACTGACCTTGGCTGCCGGCTTTTTGTACCGCATAAAACTCGACGCCTTGCGGTACATATTTATCGACCAGCTCGGAAAGGTGTTGCTGGTTGCCGACGTTGCACGGGCACGCCGGGTCCCAGAAATGTACCAGACGTATCGCACCGGGACCGGCCAGATCGGCAGGCAGGCGCAGCGGGTCGCCGGAAAACACCGCGGTGTGTTGGCTGAAAGCCCGCAGGAAACGGCCCTGGAACCAGTCGTAGGCCATCCACAATACGACGGCGCATCCGAGGGCGAGCAGGCTGGCGAGCAAGGTCGTGCGGTGGGACGGGCGCATGGAGTCGATCCTCTGAAGCCGCGTAGCTTGCCATGCCTGCCGCGACAGATGAATATCGCAGGCTTACAAAGTCTGTTTCGCGCGATGCGCCTATGCCTGGAAATCTTGATGCCTGCCACTTTCGACCCCGATCTCCTGCGTGCCAGCCTGCAACCGCTGGCCCAGTGGCAAGCCCTGTCCGAGCAAGCCCAGGCCTACCAGCGGTTCTATGGCCTGGACTTTCCCCAGCGCAGCGTGCGCAAGGGATTGGGGCGTTTCGAGGCGGGTGGGTATGAGCTGGTCAGCCAGGTCTGGTGGCCGGAAAAGGCCGTGGCGACCTTGTTTGTGTTCCACGGTTACTACGATCACATGGGGCTGTATCGCCATTTGATCGAGTGGGCCCTGGAGCAGAAGTTCGCGGTGATCGCCTGCGACCTGCCGGGCCACGGGCTATCCAGTGGCGAGCGCGCCAGCATCGGGGATTTTGCCGAATACCAGGCCGCGTTGCAGGGCCTGTTGGCCGAGGCCCGGACGCTGGACCTGCCGCAACCCTGGCATCTGTGCGGGCAAAGCACCGGCGGGGCCATCGTCGTCGATCACGTGCTCAACCAGGGTGCGCAGAGCCCGGCGCAGGGCCAGGTCATCCTGCTGTCGCCCCTGGTGCGGCCGCGGGCCTGGGGATGGTCGCGCCTGAGTTATTACCTGCTCAAGCCCTTCGTGAAGGGGATTGCCCGACGCTTCAGCGAGAACTCCACCGACCCGGACTTCCTGCCGTTCCTGCAAGCCGACCCGCTGCAACCACTGCGCCTGCCCACCGCCTGGGTGGGTGCATTGGGGCAATGGATCAAGCGTATCGAAGCCGCCCCGAGCAGCTCGCGCCAACCATTGATCGTGCAGGGCCAGGCGGACATGACGGTGGATTGGGCGCACAACCTGCAAGTGCTGCGCAGCAAGTTCGATCGGCCGCAGGTGTTGATGTTGCCCGAGGGACGCCATCATTTGGCGAATGAGGCGCTGGCGTTGCGGCAGGAGATGTTTGGTTTTCTGACGAAGCGGATGAGCCGGATTCGGCGGTGACTGGGTTATTGCTATCGCGAGCAAGCTCGCTCCCACAGGGTATTGAGCTGCTAGATCCAATGTGGGAGCGAGCTTGCTCGCGATGGCGGCGCTGAACTACTGCCCGAGATTCTGCCCCACCGCCAACCCCGCCCGAATCGCCGCCAAAGCCGCCTGATAATAAGCCTGGCCCTCGGTCGATTCGGCGAAGGTGGCGAACTCTTCCAGCTCGGTATCCGTCAGGTCACGGTAGACGTACAGCAGCGTGTTGTTCAGGTCCGCGCCGATCTGTTCCATTAACCGCTGGCGCTGGCCGTTGAGCATGCCCTGGGCCTGGCCGCCGCCCAAGAGTCCCGGGATCATCGAACTCAGGCTGTCGGCCGCCACGCCGGCGATCGCCAGGCTGACTTCGGCGCCGGCCTCGCGGGCGGGCAGGGCCTGGGCCAGGTGGCCGATGATCAACAGGCGGTTGTCGCTGGCTGGCATCTTCGGCAGGCCCTTGGCGTTTTTCGCCAATTGATCACGCCGGGTCGCCAGCAACTCGGCCGCCACGACCTTGCGACCCAGGGGTGATTGGAAAAAGCTCAGGGCCGGGCTGGGGTCACGCAGATTCTTGCGCATCTGCGCCTCGGCCCGCTGGTCCATGGCCTGGGAGGCGAAACGTTGATTGCTGTTGTTCACCAGGGCCTGGAACACCGCCGGCGGCAGGCTGCTCTGATAGCGCTGCTGGGCGGCGCTCAAGGCGTCATTGAAATGCGCCCGCTGTTCCGGCCAGCCGGCGACCTTGTACAACTGGTCGTAGCTGTCTGCCCAGGCGGGCAAAACGCAGAACATCAACAGTGAGAAAAGCAAACGGCGCATAGGGACTCCTGTCAGCAGCCGACTATTCTCCGTGGGGTGTGGGGTCTTGTCGAGAATTCGTATCAAGTTCGTACTGCGATGCTATTTGACGCAGCGAACCCGCTGCGTGGCGCTGTCGGTTTTGCAGGCACAGGCATACTATGCGCGCCATGCAAATACCTTCTGATCACCCGCTGCTGTTACGTATCGTCGACGATCTGGCCGAGCACGGCTGGTCGCAGCAGAACCTCTTCCTGCCGGATGCGCTGACCCGCGCCCTGGCGGCCGAATGCCGCCAGCGGGCCGCCGAGGGCGAACTGGCCCCGGCAGCGGTCGGGCGCGGGCCGTTCTCGGAGATCCGCGAAGGGATCCGGGGTGATCACATCCAGTGGATCGAACCCGGCCAGGCGCAAGCCTGCGACCATTACCTGGCGCTGATGGACAGCCTGCGCGAGGCGATGAATCGCGGGTTGTTCCTGGGCCTGGAAGACTTCGAAAGTCACTTTGCCCTCTATCCACCCGGCGCGTTCTACCTCAGGCACGTCGACCGCTTCCGCGATGACGACCGGCGCATGGTGTCGGCGGTGCTCTACCTCAATGACGAATGGTTGCCGGAACACGGCGGCCAGTTGCGCATGTACCTGGACGAAAGCCTCGAACAGGACGTGGTGCCCATTGGCGGTTGCCTGGTGGTGTTCCTGTCGGGGGACATTCCCCATGAAGTACTGCCGGCCACGCGCGATCGCCTGTCCTTGACCGGTTGGTTCCGCCGTCGCGGCAACGAGTTGTTCTGAGATGGAAAAGATCCTGGTCAGTCGCTGCCTGCTCGGGCATCGCGTGCGCTACGACGGCGGCGCCAGCGGGCCGTTCGATCAACTTCAGCAATGGCTCGACGAAGGCCGGATCGTACCGCTGTGCCCGGAAGTCGCCGGCGGCTTGCCTACGCCTCGGGCGGCGGCGGAGATTCCTGGCGGGCAGGGCGGGCAAGTGCTCGACGGTCAGGCGGCGGTGATTACTACCGACGGCGAGAATGTGAGTGCGCAGTTCCTGTCGGGCGCGTATCAAGCGCTGGAACGGGTGCGTGAACACGGCATCCGCATCGCCGTGCTCAAGGCCAACAGCCCGTCGTGCGGCAACCTGTTGACCTATGACGGAACGTTCAGCGGTGTGAAAGTCAGCGGCGAAGGCGTGACGGCGGCGTTGCTCAAGCGGCATGGCGTGAAGGTGTTCAGTGAGCTGGAGTTGCCTGAAGCGGCGGCGGCCCTCAAGGCCCTGAACAACGAGTAACCTTGAGCCGCGCAGTTCTCAGCGGCAAGGAACTCTCTGTGGGAGCAAGGCTTGCCCGCGATACAGGCGCCTCGGTCTCTGAAAGACCGCATCGATTTCATCGCGGGCAAGCCTTGCTCCCACAAAATCGCTTGCTACTGGGTTATAGCTGCTCAGCCAACTGCTCAATCAGCTCCTGGCGCTCTGCCTGGCTCAATCGCGGTTGAGTATTCAGGGATGACCATTGCGGATGCGCCCGCGCCTTGTTCAAGGTTTCGGGTAGCTTGCCCTCGCGCCAGGTCTTGTCCTGGGGCGTGGCGATGCGGATGCTGTCCATTGCCGCATGGCCGCGCTGGTTGAGGGCTTGCAGCAGTTGGCGTTGGCGCAGGGCCAACAGGCGCAGCACGCTGTCGTCCACCGTCAATTCCCGTTGCCCCTTGAGCTTGCCCATCAGCCGGTTGCCATAGCTGCGGGCCGTTTGCAGGGTGCCGCCGACAATGGCCCCGGCCAGGGCAGCGGCGCCAAGGGTCAGGCCGCCCACCAGCAAATCGACGCCGGCCCCGGCCGCTGCGCCCGCCGCGATCCCGCCACCGACGCGTACGCCCAGTTGCTTGAGGGTCTCGGGGTTGAACAGGTCATCGCCCCAGCGCCCGTCGAGCAGCGGCAGATCGCTGGCGGCGGCGTCCTGGGGACGAAAAGCGTAAAGCTTGAGCAGAGCCTCGACGCAGCGCTGCTCGCGCTGACGCACCGCGTTGCGCAGTTCACTGATGGCCTCGCGTTCCAGTTCGGCGTCGCTGGCGACGCTGCGTCGGCAGGCGGCGCAGTCGATCAGCAGTTCGGCGATCAAGCGCGCCGCGCTCTGCTGGCGGGCCAGGCGTTGGGCCTGTTGATCGGCGACCAGGCGTTCCAGTTGCCCACGGGCGCTTTCCAGCAACAGCGCGAGGCTCTCATACAGACGTCGCTCGCCGTCCTCGGGCGGGGCGACGCTGTCAAAACGTACCAGGGCGTGCAGCCCCAGTCGTGCCAGGGCTTCGCGCCAGTCGAGCTCGCGATGGTGGGCGCTGCTGACGAAATTCAACACCGGCAGCAGCGGCTTGCCACAACTGGCAAGGACTTCCAATTCATCGCGGTACTTGGCCAGCACCGGCTCCCGGGCGTCGATCACATAAAGCCCGGCGTCGCTGGCGAGCAGTTGCCGCAGCACTTTGGCTTCCTGTTCGAAGCGTTGCCGCGCCTCGCTGCCCTCGAGGAAGCGGGCCAGGCGCGCCGGACCGTCGAGGCGTTCGCCAGGTCGCTCAAGGCGCTCGAGGTAATCGAGCAGGGCGATGGCGTCCTCCAGGCCCGGCGTGTCGTACAGCTCCAGCAGCGCTTCGCCGTCCACCGACAGGCGCGCACCTTCGACATGCCGGGTGGTGCTCGGGCGATGGGACACTTCGCCGAAGCCGACGTCGCGGGTCAAGGTACGCAGCAGCGAGGTCTTGCCGACATTGGTGTGGCCGACCACGGCCAGCTTCAGCGGCTTCATGGGCTCAGTCATGGCCGGTCTCCAGCCAGTTCAAGGGCATGCAGTCGGCGAAGGGCAACTGCAACTGTTGCAGTGCGGTGTGCCAGTCGCCCAGGCGCTCGGCGTCCAGCGCTTCGCCGGGCGGCGCCTGCAACAGCCAGACGCGGGTGGCGCTGGCGCTGCGGGCCAGCTCGGCGATCAGCGCCAGGCTGCCGCGGTCCGGCGAACGGCGTGGGTCGCAGGCAATAGCCAGGCGTGCCGGCGGAAAGCGCGACAGCTGTTCGAGGAGTTTGTGGCGCGACTCGCGGCTGTCGAGAATGCCGGCGCTTTTCACGGTTTCGGGCAGCTTGGGCGGCCAGGGCCGGTCGTCCAACTCGATTGCCACCAGCAGTGCGCCGTCGCTATTTATTGCACTGACAGCATTTTCGATGGGATGCAGTTGCGCGGGGGCGGTGTCGTTGACGCCCAGTCGCTCGCTGCTGGGCATCAGCCGTTCACGCAATTGGGCGTAGCCCGGCAGGTTCAGGTCCAGGCGCAGGGTGGCGCGGCCGCGACGCCAGCGCCACAGGCACAGCAGTGCCAGGCCCAGGCGCGGCAACAGGCCATAGACCAGCAGCACACCGACCAGCCAGCCAGCCCAGGCCTGGCGCGCGCTCTCGATGTTCAGGGCGGCATCGCCACTGGCGCGGATCATTTCCACCGTCGGCACGCTGAAGCCCAGCAGGGCGGGCAGCGCGCCGAGGGCCTGGGTCATGGCGACGAAGGTCTCGCCGCCGAGGATGGTGGTTTCCCAGACGAAGCCATAGCGCCGGGTCGCCATCAGCAGCAGGACGATGACCAGCGCGCTGAGCATCGCCAGCAGCCACAGGCCATTGACCAGCACGCCGAGGGCCCAGCGATTGAGTTTGTGCCGTTGCAGCAACAGCAGCAGGGCCGGCGCCAGTTGGGCGGCCTTGGCGTCGCGGGCGAGTTTTTCGCTGAGCCACAACCACAGGCGTGCCAGCGTGGCACCTTGCTCGCCAGCGAATATCAGGCCCAGGGCCCAGCCGATGAGCAGGATCAGGTTCAGCCCCAGCAGACTGCCCAAGGCCCAGAACACATTGACCGCTGCCTGCCCGTTGCCAAGTGCGGCAAAGCCCAGGCCGGCGCCGCTGATGACGGCGAGCAGCGCCAATGCGATCAGCGCCAGGCGCGCCCCTTGCAGCCAATGGCGCAGGGCCTCGGTGAGGCCATCGCGCTCGGCCAGCCAGCGGGCACGGTGGCGGATGCGAGTGGCTAAGTCGCCGCCGGCTGCACGGGCCAGGCGATTGGCTTCCTGGTCCTCGAGCGGGCCGGCGTGTTCTTCACGCAGGCGTATCGTCTCGGTCAACCAGAGGTTTTGCAGTACTGTCACGAGTGCTTCCGTTGCTCGAATGAGGGTTGAGCATAACCGCTGTGATGCCTGTCGGGGTACGCCGAGCCTCTGGTATCCTCGCGGCCATGAACAAAACTCTCCCTTTAAGCCTGATCGCAGCCCTCGGTGAAAACCGTGTGATCGGCATCGACAACAGCATGCCCTGGCACCTGCCGGGGGATTTCAAATACTTCAAGGCCACCACTCTGGGCAAGCCGATCATCATGGGGCGCAAGACCTGGGATTCCCTCGGTCGACCGCTGCCGGGACGCCTGAACATCGTGGTCAGCCGCCAGTCGGGCCTGGTGTTGGAGGGCGCGCAAGTGTTCTCCACCCTGGAAGCTGCGGTGGCGCGGGCCGAGGCGTGGGCACTGGAGCAGGGCGTCGACGAGTTGATGTTGATCGGCGGTGCCCAACTGTACGCCCAGGCCCTGGAACAGGCGGATCGACTGTACCTGACCCGCGTGGCGCTGAGCCCGGAAGGGGATGCGTGGTTTCCGGCATTTGATGCGAGCCAGTGGACGCTGGTTTCGAACCAGCCGAATCCGGCCGAAGGGGACAAACCGGCCTATAGCTTTGAGGTGTGGGAGAAGCTGTAAGCCCTGTGTGAGCAATGCCTGTGGGAGCAAGGCTTGCCCGCGATCCGGGGGCCTCGATCCATGGAATACCGCGTCGCTTTCATCGCGGGCAAGCCTTGCTCCCACAGGTATCAGGGCAATCAAGCGTGCACCAACTCCCCATGCTCCTCGGCATCGAGCAACGCCTTGTCAGTCTGCTGCATCACCTGGCTGGTAATCGCCCCGGCGGTGATCGAGCCGCTGACGTTCAACGCCGTACGGCCCATGTCGATCAGCGGTTCGACGGAAATCAGCAAGGCGACCAGCGAGACCGGCAAGCCCATGGCCGGCAGCACGATCAGCGCGGCGAATGTCGCGCCGCCACCGACCCCGGCCACCCCGGCCGAACTCAACGTCACGATCGCCACCAGCGTCGCGATCCACACCGGATCCAACGGGTTGATGCCCACAGTCGGCGCGACCATCACCGCCAGCATGGCCGGATAAAGGCCGGCACAACCGTTCTGGCCGATGGTGGCGCCGAACGAGGCGCTGAAGCTGGCAATCGCCCGTGGAATGCCGAGGCGGCTGGTCTGGGCTTCGATGCTCAACGGGATGGTGGCCGCGCTGGAGCGGCTGGTGAAGGCGAAGGTCAGCACCGGCCAGATCTTGCGGAAAAAGCGCAACGGGTTGATCCCGGCAGCGGACACCAGCAGGCCATGGACCACGAACATCAGGCCCAGCCCCAGGTACGACACCACGACAAAACTGCCGAGCTTGATGATGTCCTGCAGGTTGGAACCGGCCACCACCTTGGTCATCAGCGCCAGCACACCGTACGGCGTCAGCTTCATCACCAGGCGCACCAGGCGCGTCACCCAGCTTTGCAGGGTGTCGATGGCGTTGATCACTTTCTGGCCTTTCTCCACGTCGTCCTTGAGCAACTGCAACGCCGCGACCCCGAGGAACGCGGCGAAGATCACCACGCTGATGATCGAGGTCGGCTTGGCCCGTGCCAGGTCGGCAAAGGGGTTCTGTGGGATGAATGAAAGCAGTAATTGCGGGATGTTCAGGTCGGCGACCTTGCCGGCGTAGTCGCTCTGGATCACTTGCAGGCGCGCCAGTTCCTGGGTGCCGGCCACCAGGCCTTCGGCGGTGAGGCCGAACAGGTTGGTCAGGCCAATGCCGATCAGCGCGGCGATGGCGGTGGTGAACAGCAGCGTGCCGATGGTCAGGAAGCTGATCTTGCCCAGGGACGAGGCGTTATGCAGGCGGGCCACGGCGCTGAGGATCGAGGCAAAGACCAGCGGGATCACGATCATTTGCAGCAACTGCACGTAGCCGTTGCCCACCAGGTCGAACCAACCGATCGAGGCCTTGAGCACCGGGTTGCCGGCGCCATAAATCGTGTGCAGAGCGAGACCGAACACCACGCCCAGCACCAGTGCCAGCAGCACTTTTTTCGCCAGGCTCCAGGTGCGGTGACGGGTTTGTGCCAGGCCGAACAGCAAGGCGAGGAACACCAGAAGATTGAGGATCAAAGGCAGATTCATCAAAAGAGACTCCGATAAGACGTGCCAGTCGCCCGAAGCCGCGACTGTGAGCCGGGAAGCCTAACAGCCTGATAACTAATGAATTAATACTAAAAACGCATGTAGATTGTCGTTTATGGAATAAGGCAGCGACGTTTACGGATATGTCGCTGGCGCAATCAAGACGCAAGCGGTCGCGGGTAGGCGAGGACTGTCACAAGCATTTGTTAGCGTCGAGTTCTTTTGAACCCGGGAGAAATGCCGATGAAACTCGCACCTCGTTTTCTCGCTGTCGCCTTGAGCCTTGGTCTCGCCGGCCAGGCACTCGCCACCGATCTCAAACACTGGCCGGCGGAACAAGCCAAGGCCCTGGAGACGATGATCGCGGCCAACGCCAACAAGGGTAACTACGCGGTGTTCGACATGGACAACACCAGTTACCGCTACGACCTTGAGGAGTCGTTGCTGCCGTTCATGGAAAACAAGGGCCTCATCACCCGGGAAACCCTGGACCCGTCCTTGAAGCTGATGCCGTTCAAGGACACCGCCGACCACAAGGAAAGCCTGTTCAGCTACTACTACCGCCTGTGCGAAGTCGATGACATGGTCTGCTACCCATGGGTGGCCCAGGTGTTTTCCGGCTTTACCCTCAAGGAGCTCAAGGGCTATGTCGACGAGTTGATGGCGTCCGGCAAGCCAGTGCCGACCACGTATTACGACGGCGACAAGGTGGTCCAGTACAACGTCAACCCGCCGAAAGTCTTTACCGGCCAGGCCGAGCTGTACAACAAGCTGATGGAAAACGGCATCGAGGTCTATGTCATGACCGCCGCTTCCGAAGAACTGGTGCGCATGGTCGCCTCCGATCCGAAGTACGGCTACAACCTCAAGCCGCAGAACGTGATCGGCGTGACCACCCTGCTCAAGGACCGCAAGACCGGCGAGCTGACCACCGCGCGCAAGCAGATCACTGCCGGCAAATATGACGAGAAGGCCAACCTCGATCTGGAGTACACGCCTTACCTGTGGACCCCGGCGACCTGGATGGCCGGCAAGCACGCAGCGATCCTGACGTACATCGACGAATGGAAAAAACCGGTACTGGTGGGCGGCGACACACCCAGCAGCGATGGTTACATGCTGTTCCACGATGTGGACGTAGCCAAGGGCGGTATCCACCTGTGGGTCAACCGCAAGGACAAATACATGACCCAGATTAACGGCATGATGGCCAAGCACGCTGCCGCCCAGGCCAAGGAAGGACTGCCGGTGACCGCGGACAAGAACTGGGTGATCGTCAAGCCCGAAGACATCCAGTAAGACCCACACCCCCCTGTGGGAGCGAGCTTGAACTCGCGATGAGGGCGTCACATTCAACCTCACTGTTGATTGATACGCCGCCATCGCGAGCAAGCTCGCTCCCACATGTGGTGGTTGGTGTTCTGTGTTTCCCGTAATAAAAATGCCCCGCACTTGGCGGGGCATTTTTATTGTCGCTGTAGACGCTTACAAGCCGTCGAGCATTGCCTTGTTACGCACCGCGCCCTTGTCGGCGCTGGTGGCGAGCAGGGCGTAGGCCTTGAGGGCCGTGGTGACTTTGCGTGGACGCACTTCCACCGGTTTCCAGCCCTTGTTGTCCTGTTCGACGCGGCGCCCGGCCAGTTCTTCGTCGCTGATCAACAGGTTGATCGAGCGGTTCGGAATGTCGATCAGGACCTTGTCACCGTCCCGCACCAGACCGATGGCGCCGCCAGCGGCTGCCTCCGGAGAAGCGTGGCCGATGGACAGGCCCGAGGTGCCGCCGGAGAACCGGCCATCGGTCAGCAAGGCGCAGGCTTTGCCCAGGCCCTTGGACTTCAGGTAGGAGGTTGGGTAGAGCATTTCCTGCATGCCCGGGCCGCCTTTCGGGCCTTCGTAGCGAATGATCACGATGTCGCCGGCCTTCACTTCGTCAGCGAGGATGCCGCGCACGGCGCTGTCCTGGCTTTCGAAAATCTTCGCGTTGCCTTCGAACACATGGATCGACTCGTCGACGCCGGCGGTTTTCACCACGCAGCCATCCAGGGCGATGTTGCCGTACAGCACGGCCAGGCCACCTTCCTTGGAATACGCGTGTTCGACGCTGCGGATGCAGCCGTTTTCACGGTCGTCGTCCAGGGTTTCCCAACGGGTCGACTGGCTGAACGCGGTTTGCGTCGGAATGCCCGCCGGGCCGGCCTTGAAGAAGTGATGCACGGCCTCGTCGGTGGTCTGGGTGATGTCCCACTTGGCGATGCCTTCGGCCATGGTCTTGCTGTGCACGGTCGGCAGGTCGGTGTGCAACAGGCCGCCACGGGCCAGGGAGCCGAGGATGCTGAAGATCCCGCCGGCACGGTGCACGTCTTCCATATGGTACTTCTGGATGTTCGGCGCGACCTTGCACAGTTGCGGCACGTGACGGGACAGGCGGTCGATGTCGCGCAGGTCGAAATCGATCTCGGCTTCCTGGGCAGCGGCCAGCAAGTGCAGGATGGTGTTGGTGGAACCGCCCATGGCGATGTCCAGGGTCATGGCGTTTTCGAACGCCTTGAAGTTGGCGATGTTACGCGGCAACACCGACTCGTCGTTATCAAAGTAGTAGCGCTTGCACAGCTCAACGATGGTCCGGCCGGCCTGCAGGAACAGCTGTTCGCGGTCGCTGTGGGTGGCGAGGGTCGAACCGTTGCCCGGCAGGGCCAGGCCTAGTGCTTCGGTCAGGCAGTTCATCGAGTTGGCGGTGAACATGCCGGAGCACGAACCGCAGGTCGGGCAGGCGCTACGCTCGTACTCGGCAACCTTCTCGTCAGAGGCGCTGGAGTCGGCGGCGATGACCATGGCGTCGACCAGGTCGAGGCCGTGGCTGGCGAGCTTGGTCTTGCCGGCTTCCATCGGGCCGCCGGAGACGAAGATCACCGGGATGTTCAGGCGCAGGGCGGCCATGAGCATGCCCGGGGTGATCTTGTCGCAGTTGGAAATGCACACGATGGCGTCGGCGCAGTGGGCGTTGACCATGTATTCGACGGAGTCGGCGATGATCTCGCGGCTCGGCAGCGAATAGAGCATGCCGTCGTGACCCATGGCGATGCCGTCGTCCACGGCGATGGTGTTGAATTCCTTGGCAACGCCGCCGGCGCGCTCGATTTCCCGGGCAACCAGCTGGCCGAGGTCCTTGAGGTGGACGTGACCCGGTACGAACTGGGTGAAGGAGTTGGCAATGGCGATGATCGGCTTCTTGAAGTCGTCATCCTTCATCCCCGTGGCGCGCCACAAGGCACGAGCGCCGGCCATGTTGCGGCCATGGGTGGATGTTTTCGAGCGGTAATCAGGCATGGAGCACTCCGGGCGGCTAATCAGGTACTTATCAGGTATCAATGGGGAAGTGAGCTTCTGTCGACGTCTGGAACACCCGGGTTTGGCCGTGTGTCCGGAAGTGGCTGATGACTTTGCAGGATCGCTGCGCGCCTCAGCATGAGCTCATAAACCCGCCGGGGATGAATGGCGATGAATGACGCGATTCTACACCGCTGGCGCCAGGATGAAATGACGCAAAGCGCTGATCGGGCGCCAATGTCGTGTGCGGGATGACGACTGGCAGGGTTCAGCCGGCTAACAGCCCCCTATCGCGCTGCCGGACCAGGGCATTGAGTGCCAGCCCCAGCAGGCTGAGCAGGATCAGGCAGAGGGCCAGGGCCAGCTGTAAGTCCAGCGGGGTGAGGCTGATCACGGCACTGGTTAGCCCGCCGACAATAAAGAAAGACGCCGAGCAATGTCAGGGTCAGCAATAGGCCGACGGTGGCAGGTTTGCGGGCGGCCAGGTGGCTTTGCGGATCAGTCATCGAACAGTTCCAAGACGTACCTGAGGGTCGCTTTCAATCCTAATGCGTCATGCCGGCCAGACGCGGGGGAGATTGAGTAGGAAGGCTCTGGTAATTGCGTGGGGAAGCTCCTACAGACTTATTCAAACGCGCAAAAAAATCGCAGCCAAGGCTGCGATCAGGATGCAATTGGAGTCTGCGGGGCACAGCGCTACGGCCCTGGCCCCGCCCGGCCTCAGCTGTTGGGTAACAACCGGCAGGTGATGCTCTTGATGTAGCGGGTTTCGGCAATGGCCGGGTGTACCGGATGGTCTGGCCCCTGGCCGCCGCGTTCGAGCAGTTGAATGTTGCGGTCCAGGTGGCGGGCGCTGGTCAGCAGGATGTTTTGCAGGTCGTCTTCGGGCAGGTGCATCGAGCACGACGCGCTGACCAGGATGCCGTCCTTGCTGAGCAGGCGCATGGCTTGTTCGTTGAGGCGGCGATAGGCGCCTTCACCGTTTTTCAGGTCTTTCTTGCGCTTGATGAAAGCGGGTGGGTCGGCCACGATCACGTCGAAACGTTCTTCGCTGGCCTTGAGCTCTTTCAGGGCTTCGAACACGTCGCCTTCGATGCAGGTCAGCTTCTCGGCGAAGCCGTTCAACGCCGCGTTGCGCTCGACACCGTCGAGGGCAAAGGCCGAGGCATCGACGCAGAACACTTCGCTGGCGCCGAACGCTGCGGCTTGCACACCCCAGCCGCCGATGTAGCTGAACAGGTCCAGTACACGCTTGCCCTTGGCGTACGGGGCCAGGCGTGCGCGGTTCATGCGGTGGTCGTAGAACCAGCCGGTTTTCTGGCCTTCCATGACCGGCGCTTCGAACTTCACACCGTTCTCTTCCAGGGCGACCCATTCCGGCACCAGGCCGAACACGGTCTCGACGTAGCGGGTCAGGCCTTCGGCGTCACGGGCCGCGGAGTCGTTCTTGAACAGGATGCCGCTGGGCTTGAGCACCTGGGTCAGGGCGGCGATCACGTCGTCCTTGTGGGCTTCCATGGTGGCAGAGGCGATCTGCACCACCAGGATGTCGCCGAAACGGTCGACCACCAGGCCTGGCAACAGGTCGGAATCACCGTAGACCAGGCGATAGAACGGTTTGTCGAACAGTCGCTCGCGCAGGGACAACGCCACGTTGAGGCGATGCACCAGCAGGGACTTGTCCAGCGGCAGCTTCACGTCACGGGACAGCAGCCGGGCGCAGATCAGGTTGTTGGGGCTCATCGCAACGATGCCCAGCGGCTTGCCGCCGGCGGCTTCGAGGATGGCCTGGTCGCCGGCCTTGAAGCCGTGCAGCGGGGTGGCGGCTACATCGATTTCGTTACTGTAGACCCACAAGTGGCCGGCGCGCAGGCGACGGTCGGCGTTGGCTTTGAGGCGCAGGCTAGGCAGGGACATGACGTCGCTCCGGAAAAAAGAGCGGGAGTATACCGTGTTGCAACCTTGGCGGGGCTTGTGGTGGACATGTGGTGGGGGAGCGTGCTCCCTCACCACGGTATCGGGCAGGCTTCAGGCGGACAACGCGCTGATCAGCTCGCGGTTGAACGCCGGAATGTCATCGGGCTGACGGCTGCTGATCAACGTGCCGTCCTTGACCACTTCCTTATCGACCCAGTTCGCGCCGGCGTTGACCAGGTCATCCTTGAGGGTCTTGTAGCTGGTCATGGTCTTGCCCTTGACCAACCCGCTCGACACCAGCAGCCAGCCGCCATGGCAAATCACCGCGATGGGCTTGCCCGCCGCCTCGAAGCCCTTGACCAGTTTCTGGGCATCGACGTCGATACGGATGGTGTCGGAGTTCTGCACGCCACCGGGCAGCACCACGGCGTCGTACTGTTCGACATTGGCGGCCTTGAAGGTCAGGTCGATCCGGAAGTCGTCGGCTGGCTGGTCATGGTTCCAACCTTTGACCTGGCCTTCGCGGGCCGAAACGATGTCAACCTTGACGCCGGCCTGTTCCAGCGCCTGTTGGGGGCCGGTCAGTTCGGCCTGTTCAAAACCGTCGGTCACGAGGATGGCGACACGTTTGTTGTTCAGGGAGCCAGGCATGAAAAATCTCCTCAAGCTGAGTGGCGGGGTTGCCGACTCAAGCCTTAATGCAGGCTTGGCTGTCGGCCCTGTAAAGTCCGAAGCCGATGCCTGAAGGAAAGTTCCGCCGATCTACCCGGCGGTGTATCGGATCCATCTTTAAGGGTTAGAATCCCCGCCTGACACCGGAGTGTGTACTCATGTCCAAAGAACTTTCCGCCGAACAGATCCAACAGTCCTTGCAAGGCATCAGCGTGCCGCCCCAACCGCAGATCATGGTGGATCTGCAGATGGAACAGTACATGCCCGACCCGGACCTGGAGACCATCGCCAAGCTGATTTCCCACGACCCGGGCCTTTCCGGGGCCTTGCTCAAGATCGTCAACTCGCCGTACTACGGCCTGCGCAACAAGATCACCTCGATCCAGCGCGCGGTGAACCTGTTGGGCAGCCGTTCGATCATCAACCTGATCAATGCGCAGTCGATCAAGGGCGAACTGCACGACGACGCCATCGTTACCCTGAACCGCTTCTGGGATACCGCCCAGGATGTGGCGATGACTTGCCTGACCCTGGCCAAGCGCGTCGGCCTGGAGAACGGTGACGAAGCCTATGCGCTGGGGCTGTTCCACGATTGCGGCGTGCCGTTGATGCTCAAGCAGTTCCCCAACTACATGGGCGTGCTGGAAGAGGCCTACGCCAATGCCAGCGCCGAGTGCCGGGTGGTGGACACCGAGAATCGTGAGTTCAACACCAACCATGCCGTGGTCGGTTACTACACCTCCAAATCCTGGCGCCTGCCGGATCACGTCAGCCAGGCCATCGCCAACCACCACAATGCCCTGGCGATCTTCAGCGACGAGTCTTCACGCAACAACAGCCAGTTGAAGAACCTGCTGGCGATCCTGAAGATGTCCGAGAACATCTGTGCGTCCCACCGGGTGCTCGGCAATCAGGCCGAAGATCACGAGTGGGATAGTGTCGGGAGCCTTGTGCTCGATTACATCGGGTTGTCGGAATACGACTTCCAGACCCAGAAACAGGAAATTCGCGACCTCGCCACTCGTTGAGTGCGGGGCTTCGCCTGACTCGAGAACCTCATGCCAGAACTGCCGGAAGTCGAAACCACCCGTCGCGGAATCGCGCCCCATCTTGAAGGCCAGCGGGTCAGCCGCGTGGTGGTCCGCGACCGCCGCCTGCGCTGGCCGATCCCGGAAGATCTCGACGTGCGGCTTTCGGGCCAGCGCATCGTGCAGGTGGAGCGGCGGGCCAAGTACCTGTTGATCAATGCCGAGGTCGGCACGTTGATCAGCCACCTGGGCATGTCCGGCAATCTGCGCTTGGTGGAGGTCGGCATGCCGGCCGCCAAGCACGAGCACGTGGACATCGAGCTGGAGTCCGGCCTGGCCTTGCGCTACACCGACCCTCGGCGTTTTGGCGCGATGCTCTGGAGCCTTGACCCGTTCAATCACGAGCTGTTGATTCGCCTGGGTCCCGAGCCGTTGACCGACCTGTTCGATGGCGAACGGTTGTTCCAGCTTTCGCGAGGGCGTTCCATGGCGGTCAAGCCGTTCATCATGGACAACGCGGTGGTGGTGGGGGTGGGCAATATCTACGCGACCGAGGCCCTGTTCGCCGCCGGGATCGACCCACGCCGGGCCGCCGGAGGCATTTCCCGGGCGCGTTACCTGAAGCTGGCGATCGAGATCAAGCGCATCCTCGCCCATGCCATCGAGCGCGGTGGCACCACGCTGCGGGACTTTATCGGCGGGGACGGCCAACCTGGCTATTTCCAGCAGGAACTGTTCGTCTACGGACGGGGCGGGGAGCTGTGCAAAGTCTGTGGCACGGGGCTGCGGGAAATCCGCCTGGGCCAGCGTGCGAGCGTCTGGTGTCCACGCTGTCAGAGCTGATTTGTCCTACGGTCTATAGTCAAGTGGCCTGTGTGGCTAGTTCGTTAGCTCAAATTCGGATGCCAGAAGTCCATAGCCAAGGCGCTGTGACGAGTCATAGCCCGCTATGGCGAGGAACAGCAACGCAGGATATGGACTTCTGGCGCCGAAGTTGACTAACAGAACTAGCCACACAGGCCACTTTCGTACTGATTTAGCCGAAGGATCGCCCGATGAAGCTGTTTCGACCTGTTGTTCTCGCGCTGCTGCTGAGTGTCGGTTTGCCTGCCTTGGCAAGCGACGGCAGCGGCGACCCGCGCTACACCATCCAGAACCCGCCGGCCTTCGCCATGATCGGCGACCTGCTGATCGCCCGTCCGTTGCTGCTGGCCGCCACAGTGATTGGCGCCGGAGCATTCGTGGTGTCGTTGCCCTTTACCGCGCTGGGCGGCGGGGTCGGCGATGCGGGCAAGGCGCTGGTGGTGGACCCGGCGAAGGCCACGTTTGTGCGGTGCCTGGGGTGTATTGGAGAGGGGTTTGAGCGGCAGGAGTAGTCGTCAGGTATGTGCATTTATGGTGTAGCTGCTGGCCCTATCGCGAGCAGGCTCGCCCCCACAGGGATCTACTGAGTTCACATGGTCTGTGTCCTAAGCAAATCCCTTGTGGGAGCGAGCCTGCTCGCGATAAGGCCGGTACAGACGCTAAAGAACTACCTGGCTCAAGCCTTGCCAGTAATCTTGCGATACTTCGCCATCAACTGTTCTTCAGTTTCCGGATGAGCCTCGTCCAGAGGGATGCAATCCACCGGGCAGACCTGCTGGCACTGGGGTTCGTCGTAATGGCCGACGCACTGGGTGCACAAGTTCGGGTCGATGACGTAGATCTCTTCGCCTTGGGAAATGGCCTCGTTCGGGCATTCAGGTTCGCAGACGTCGCAATTGATGCAGTCGTCGGTGATGATCAGGGACATGCAGGCTCCTGCCGGGGCGTTGGGCCCGGGCATATGAAAAACGTATGGGCGCAATTGTGCCGCATTGGCGAGCGCAGTGCACGCGGGCGCGATGGACTGCGCTGTGCCGGGCTGCGAAG
The DNA here is from genome assembly GCF_054681425.1 of Pseudomonas sp. H1_F01. Classification (NCBI taxonomy): domain Bacteria; kingdom Pseudomonadati; phylum Pseudomonadota; class Gammaproteobacteria; order Pseudomonadales; family Pseudomonadaceae; genus Pseudomonas; species Pseudomonas sp. H1_F01. The sequence continues at coordinate 583,202 of NZ_CP162823.1, forward strand.
CGGGTCGCAGCCCGCGGGTTATTTCTTGAAGCGCAGGGTCAGCGCATCGGCCACGGCCGGGTGGACGAACTTGGTGATATCTCCGCCCAACGCCGCGATTTCCCGGACCAGGGTCGAGGAAATGAAGGAATAGCGCTCCGACGGCGTCAGGAACAGGCTCTCGACGTCCGGTGCCAGTTGGCGGTTCATGTTGGCCAGTTGGAACTCGTACTCGAAGTCCGAGACCGCACGCAGGCCGCGCAGGAACACATTGGCGTTCTTTTCCTTGGCAAAGTGCGCCAAAAGCGTCGAGAAGCCGACCACTTCCACGTTGGGCAGGTGCTTGGTGACCTCGCGGGCCAGTTCCACACGTTGCTCCAGCGGGAACAGCGGGTTTTTCTTCGGGCTGGCGGCGACGGCAATGATCACATGGTCGAACAGGCGCGCGGCGCGTTCGACCAGATCGCCATGGCCCTTGGTAATAGGGTCGAAGGTACCTGGGTACAACACTCGGTTCATCGCGTCGTCCTGGCGGGAGTCCGTTGGGGAGTCGGATGGTATCGCAGCCTTCTCGGTCGGCCAAGTCGGCTGTTGCGTAAGAAAGCACTATAGACGGTGCGAATAATCCGGATATTCATGGATTTTTCAGGCGTTCGGCCAGGGCCGTCGCCAATTGCGCGGTCAGCCCGTACACCGATAATTGCGGGTTGGCGCCGATACTGGTGGGGAACAGCGAGCCGTCATGGATCGACAGATTGCCCAGTTGGTGATGGCGGCCAAGGCTGTCGGTGACGGCGGTTTTCGGATCTTCACCCATGGCGCAACCGCCCATCACGTGGGCGCTGCCCAGGCGTGTGCGGTACAAGGCCAGGTCGAGTCCGTCGATCAGTGTGCGGGCTTCGGCCAGGGTCTTTACGTAGCGGGCATCGTTGTGCAAAGGCATGACCGCCTTGGCGCCGCCGGCAAACTGGATCTCGGCCATGCTGTGGAAGGCCCGGCGCAAGCCATCCCAGGCATACGGCGTAACGGGATAATCGAGCACGGGCGTGCCGTCGTTGCGCAATTGGACGCTGCCGCCGGGGCTGTCCGGATGAAAACCGTCGCGCAACAGCGCCAGCATGGCGTGGGTATGGGGCAGCCGGGACATGTGCAAGGCATTCTCGGGGCCGAACCCGCCCAATAGCGTGGTGGCCAGGGCCGGGTGCAAGGGCGGGACTTCAAGCTTGTAGGACATTTTGCCGGTGGTGCCGTCCTGCCATTGGAAATGATCCGAATAAATCGATTGCGGCGCGCCGTAGAACGGGTTGATGACCTCGTCGAATTGCCCGGCGGACATGTTCACCAAGTGCAGGAAGGTGCGCTTGCCCACGCGTTCGTGCGGGTCTGGCGCATCGGAGCGCAGCAGCAACGCGGGTGTATTGATGCCGCCGCCCGCCAGCACGTAATGCCGCGCCTTGACGGTTATGCGCTGGCCGGTCGGTGCCACGCAACGTTCGTCCATGGCTTGGCACTCGAGGCCTATGACGGCATCGTTTTGGATTGTCAGACGCTCGGCCCGCGCCAGGTAAAGCAGCGCGCCGCCCTTGTCCAGGGTGGCCGGGATGGTGGTGACCAGCATCGACTGCTTGGCGTTGGTCGGGCAGCCCATGCCGCAATAGCCCAGGTTCCAGCAGCCGCGTACGTTGCGCGGGATGACGTGCCAGGCGTAGCCCAATTGTTCACAACCTTTGCGGATCACGTCGTTGTTGGCATTGGGCGGAATCAGCCACGGCGCCACGCCCAGGCGTTTTTCCATCTGCGCAAACCAGGGCAGCATTTCAGCGCGGCCGTGGCCTTTTACGTTGTGCTCGGCGGCCCAGTGGTCGAGGGTCTGGTCGGGCGTGCGGAAGCTGGAGGTCCAATTGATCAGCGTCGTGCCACCGACGGCCCGGCCCTGGAGAATGGTGATGGCGCCGTCCTTGCTCATGCGCCCGAGGCCTTCCTGATACAGGCTGCTGTAGGCCTGGTCTTCGAGCAGCGTGAAGTCATGACTGGTCTTGAGCGGACCTTCCTCGATCAGCAACACGCGGTAGCCTGCGGCGCTGAGAATTTCTGCAGTGGTGCCGCCGCCAGCACCGCTGCCGACGATGGCCACGTCCGCTTCCAGGGTCAGGTCCTGGGTCAGCTGCGCGCCGTTGTAGGTGGTCCAGCCACGGGCCAGGCCTTCGCGGAAGGGATCGGGTACGGGCATGTTCAGGGCTCTCTTATTGTTATGAGTTTGCGGTACCCCTGTGGGAGCGAGCTTGCTCGCGATGGCATCGGATCATCAGCAACTGTATTGACTGACACTCCGCAATCGCGAGCAAGCTCGCTCCCACAGGATCTCACTGGCGTTCAAATCTTGGGCGGTCCTGGATACCCGCAATGCGCCCAGGCTTCGGATTGGGTGTACCAGGCCATCATCACCAGTTGCAGCAATGAGCTATGGCCCTGTCGCAGCAGGTCCAGCGAGCTGTTTTCCCACCGCGCAAGGAACTGGCGGATGTCATCGGCGCTGGCGTTTTCCCACGAGCCCCAGACACCGGTCAGCGGCCCGCGGGTAATGCCCAGCGTGAGCACGTCGAACAGCTGGCGCGTGAGCTTGAGCATGGCGGGGGACAGGTGGGCCAGGCTGCTGTCCAGGCTTCGCAGGGTCGCGTCAGTGGCGGCAGTAATCTGTCCGACGGCCACTGCGCCATCCAGCATCACGGGGATGACGCTGCGTAAAAATGGCAGGTCGCTGTCGCGCAGGGCCGCCAGGCCATTGGCCGGTTGGCTTGGCGAGCAACCGCTCAGGCTGGCGCCCACACCGACGGTGGTCAGGAAGGCGCTGGCGCCGAGGCTGAACTTCAGCAGGCCGCGCCGTGACAGCGCGGGTGTATCGGTGAGGCTTGGGTTCATTATTTTGATTACCCGGGAAGAGACGCGTCAGCGGACAAACAGTTTCTGGATCAGTTTCTGCAAAGGCTTGCCGTAGGGCGGATAAATCAGCTTCGCGGCGTTGAATCGCTGTTTGGTCAGCACGCCCTTGGCCTTGCTGAAGGTCAGGAAGCCCTCATGCCCGTGGTAATGCCCCATTCCCGAGGGACCGATGCCGCCAAACGGCAAGTCGTCCTGGGCGACATGCAGCAGCGTGTCGTTCAAGCAGACGCCTCCGGAATGGGTTTCGTGGAGCACGCGATTCTGTTCGGCCTTGTTGTAGCCGAAGTAGTAGAGCGCCAGCGGGCGGGGTCGCTGATTGATGTAGGCAAACGCCTGGTCCAGATGCTCGTAGGGCACGATGGGCAGCAACGGGCCGAAGATCTCGTCCTGCATGACGGTCATTTCATCGCTGACGTTGAGCAGCAGGCTGTGGGCCATGCGGCGGTCCTGGCCCTGGTCGAACAGTTCGATCAGCAGCGCGCCCTTGCTGGTGGCGTCGCTGATGTAGCCGTTGAGTCGCGCCAGCTGTCGTTCGTTGATGATTGCGGTGTAGTCCGGGTTGTTCGCCAGGGTCGGATAAAACCCGCGAACCGCCTCGCGATACGCCTCAACGAACTCGCCGACGCGATTCTGTGGCACCAGCACGTAGTCCGGGGCGACACAGGTTTGCCCGGCATTCAGGGTCTTGCCGAAAGCGATGCGTTCGGCGGCGTCCTTGAGCGGCACATCGGTCGACACGATGGCCGGCGACTTTCCACCCAGCTCGAGGGTGACCGGGGTCAGGTTTTCGGCAGCGGCGCGCATGACATGCTTGCCGATGCTGGTGGCGCCGGTGAACAGCAGGTGATCGAAGGGCAGCTTGGAAAACGCCATGCCGACCTCAGCCTCGCCAAGCACCACGCAGACCAGGTCCTGGGGAAAGACCCGGGCCAGCAGTTGCTTGAGCAGCAAGCCGGTCGCCGGTGTCGATTCGCTGAGCTTGAGCATCACCCGGTTGCCCGCCGCCAGCGCTCCCGTCAGCGGCCCGATGGCCAGGAACAGCGGGTAGTTCCACGGAACGATGACCCCGACCACGCCCAGCGGCTGGTACACCACTTTGGCCGATGCCGGCTGGAAGGCCATGCCCACCTTGCGCCGGGAGGGTTTCATCCAACCCTGGAGATGTCGGCTGGCGTAATGGATCCCGTGCAGGCTCGGCATCAACTCGGCCAGCAGTGTTTCGTCGGCGCTGCGGTGGCTGAAATCCTGGCTGATGGCGTCGATCAAGGCTTGTCGTTCGTTGCTCAATACCTCGCGCAGTGCCTTGAGCCATTGTCGGCGCTGTTCGGCCGGGGGCATTGGATGGGCGGCGTAGGCCTGGCGCTGGGCATCGAAGAGCGACCGCAGCTCGTCCAGTTGTTGTTGAGACTCGTGCAGGTAGGCAACGTCGGCAGGCATCGTCGGGCACCGGATATTATTAGAGTGGATGTTTTCTAGAGCTTATACTCTAGAAAGTCAATGGCATCCGTAACGGCGATGGGTTTTTCCTGTGACCGATAGGTCGTAAGATGCCGATCAATGCCTTCGTCGAATTAAAGCCCAAACCATGGCCCCACGAATGAAAACCAGCGAGCGCATCGTGCAAAACAGCCTCGAGCTGTTCAACCAGCAAGGCGAGCGCAGCGTCAGCACCAACCACATTGCCGCCCACATGGACATGTCCCCAGGCAACCTCTATTACCACTTCCCCAACAAGCAGGCGATCATCGCCGTGTTGTTCAGTGAATACGAGAACCTGGTGGACAGCTTCTTGCGCCCGCCCCAGGGCCGTGCGGCCACGGTGGAGGACAAGCGCTTCTATTTGCAGGAGCTGCTGGCAGCCATGTGGCGCTACCGTTTCCTGCACCGGGACCTGGAACATCTGCTCGACAGCGATCCGGACCTTGCGGCGCGCTATCGACGGTTTTCCCAGCGCAGCCTGATCCACGGCACCGCTATTTATGAAGGCTTCGTTGCCGCCGGCATCCTGAAGATGGACCGGGTGCAGATCGAGTCCCTGACCCTCAATGCCTGGATCATCCTCACGTCCTGGGTGCGGTTCCTGTGCACCACGCGGGAAAACTTCAGCCACCTGAGCGAGCAGGCCATCAAGCGTGGCGTGTATCAGGTGCTGGTGTTGGAGGCCGGTTTCGTGACCGATCAGGCCCGTGAAGAAGTGGATGCACTGTTCAAAGAGTATTACGTCCCCCTGGCCCAGACCCTGGAGGAAGGGCAGTAGGACCGATCCCCGACTTAGCCACAGGAGCTCATCATGCCCATTGCGCGACTCATCAGCCCTCAAGCCCTCGAACAGCGGCGATCACAGCCTGGGCTGGTCATCCTCGATTGCCGTTTTGCCCTGGAAGACCCCGATTACGGTCAGCGCAGTTATGCCGAGGGCCACATCGCCGGTGCAGCGTTCGCGGACCTTGAGCGCGACCTGAGCGGGCCGGTGACCAAAGGTGTGACCGGACGTCATCCGCTGCCGGAGTCGGGGGCATTGATCGAGCGCCTCAAGGCCTGGGGGATCGATAACGATAGCGATGTCGTGCTGTACGACGACGGCCCCGGCGCCTATGCCGCGCGGGCCTGGTGGTTGCTGGCCTGGCTGGGCAAGCGCGATGGCGTGTACATCCTCGACGGCGGGCTCAAGGCCTGGCACGCCGCTGGCTTGCCTTTGAGCCTGGATCCGCCGCAGAACAGTCGCGGGACCTTCAGCGGGGCACCGGATGCGAGCTTGGTGCTCAGCGCCCAAGCGCTGCACCAACGCCTTGGCCAAGCGGACATGACCCTGCTGGATGCCCGGGCGTTGCCGCGTTTCAAAGGTGAAGTCGAGCCCATCGACCCGATAGCCGGGCATATCCCGGGCGCCCAGTGCGCGGCGTTCACCGACAACCTGGGCGCCGATGGCCGCTTCTTGCCGGCCGATCAGCTCAAGCAGCGCTTCGCCGAAAAACTGGGCGAGCGCTCGCCCACTGACCTGGTGGCCTATTGCGGCTCCGGCGTGACGGCGTGTCATAACCTGTTTGCCTTGTGCCTGGCAGGCTACCCGTTGGGGCGGCTGTATGCTGGCTCGTGGAGTGAGTGGATCAATGACCCCCAGCGGGGCGTGGCGAAGGGCGAATAACAAACACCCGGAACCAATGTGGGAGCGGGCTTGCTCGCGAAGACGGTGTGACAGTCAACTTCAATGTTGCTGACCCACCGCTATCGCGAGCAAGCTCGCTCCCACAGGGGATGTGTATTGGTCATGAACCATCACGCTCAGTCGTGCGCCAGGTTGGCCAGCCAATCGGGAATCCGCCGCTCCAGGTAGTACCCCGGGCGCCGCAGGGTTCCGTCGACAAACCCCACATGCCCGCCCTGGGCGTGCAGTTCAATCCGGGTCGAGGCGGATAATTCGCCCGGCTCTGGCAGGCTGTGAGGAAACACAAAAGGATCGTCGGCGGCCTGGATAACCAGGGTCGGCGTGCTGATACCGGCCATGAAATAACGGCTGGAGGCACGGCGGTAGTAATCCGCTGCATCGGAGAACCCGTGCAGCGGCGCGGTCACCCGGCCGTCAAAGTCCCAGAAGGTGCGCATGTTTTCCAACGGGCCAAGCGCCGCCAGGGTCGCCAGGCCTTCGTGGCGTCCGTCGTGCTGGAACTGGCGTTGCTTGTTGCGCACATAGGCCACGAGCTGGCGCATGAAATGCGCCTGGTAGAACCTGGAGAATCCCTGGCCGATGCGATCGGCACACTGGTCGAGGCGAAACGGCACCGAGACCGCCACCGCCCCTTGCAACTGGCTGTCGCGGCCGGTTTCCCCCAAGTGCTTGAGCAGCACATTGCCGCCCAGTGAATAACCCACCGCAAACAGCGGCGCCAAGGGCCGGCGGGCGCGCAAGTGAGCGATGGCGGCGGCCAGGTCTTCGCTGACGCCCGAGTGGTAGCTGCGGGGCAGAAGGTTCGGCTCACCCGAGCAGCCACGCCAGTTCAAGGCCGCACTGGCCCAGCCCTGGCGACCGAGCGCTTGCTGCAGCCCGGCCACGTAAGGCGAGTTGGAAGAACCGGTCAGCCCGTGCAGCACCAGCACCAGTGGTGCCTCGGCGCTGTGGGGGCCGTGCCAGTCAAGGTCGAGGAAATCACCGTCCTCCAGCCACAAGCGCTCGCGTTGGCGCTCGATGTGGGTGGTCTGGCGCCATAACGGGCCCCACAGGGTTTGCAAGTGCGGGTTGCCAAGGCCCGGGGCAGGGACGAAACGCTCAGATGCGGCGGACATCATTATTATTCTCGATGCACTGGTCAGCCGTTCAGTCAATGTCCTTTGCCAAACGCTGCCACAACGCGTAATACACCCGTCCGGATTTCTGCTCGCGATGCAAGCGCCAATTGCCCGGCAAGCCCAGGGTGGACGGGGCGGTTTCGCTTTCAGTGTAGACCCAGGCATCCTCGGACAACCACTGACGTTCCTCGAGCAAGGCGCAGACCGTCGGCAACAGGTTCTGGTTGAAAGGTGGGTCGAGGAACACCAGGTCGAAAGGTGTCGCCGGTTGGCTGTCCAGGTAGCGCAGTGCGTCGGCGGTCTGCACCTGGCCGACGGTGCAGCGCAGGGTGCCCAAGTGTTCTTTCAGGCTGGAGACCGCCAGGTTGCTGGCGTCCAGCGCCTGGCCCATGGCGGCGCCACGGGACAGGGCCTCGAGAAACAGCGCGCCGCTGCCGGCGAACGGGTCGAGCACCCGGGCACCCGCTACGTAGGGTGCGAGCCAGTTGAACAGGGTTTCGCGCACGCGGTCGGGAGTGGGGCGCAGGCCCGGGGCGTCAGGGAAGCTCAAGCGCCGGCTACGCCATTCGCCTCCGATGATGCGCAACTGGTTCACACCGTTGTGCACGGGTTTCTTGCTGGAATTCGATGGGCGGGCCATTAGTGCTCCGGAACCCCGAGCGGCTGCTCGGCAGGTTTGTCAGTGGGGGGCGGCAGCGGTTTTTGCGGCACGCTCGGGCCGGCGGTGACGATGACCATTTTGTCGGTGCTCAGGTGCTTGTTCAGTGCGGCCTTGACCTGCTCGACGGTCAGTTCCTGGGACTGACGCATGAAGTCCTCCAGGTAGCTCAGCGGCAAGTCATAGAAACCCATGGCGCCGAGCTGGCCGACGATGTCGGCATTGCTGGCGGTGGACAGCGGGAAACTGCCGGCCAACTCACGCTTGGCATCATCGAGTTCTTTCTGGGTGGGACCATTCTTGAGGTAGTCGGCGAACACGTCCTGCACCAGTTTCAAGGTGCCTTCGCTCATTTCCGCACGGGTTTGCAGATTGATCATGAACGGGCCGCGGGCTTGCATCGCCGTGAAACCAGAGTACACGCCGTAGGTCAGGCCGCGCTTTTCCCGAACCTCGGTCATCAGCCGAGTACCGAAGCCGCCACCGCCGAGGATCTGGTTGCCCAGGGACACGGCGGCATAGTCCGGATCGTCGCGGTCGATGCCCAGTTGCGCGAGCATCAGGTTGGTCTGCTTGGACGGGAATTCGATGTGGCCAATGCTCGCCTTGGGTTCTACCGGTGGCGGGGTTTTCGCCAGCGCCGGGCCTTTGGGCAGCGCGGCGGACACCTGGTTGGCAACCGCTTCGGCTTCGGCGCGGGACAAATCCCCCACCAGCGCGATCACTGCGTTGCCGGCGGCATAGGCCTTGGCGTGGAACGCCCGGGCCTGGGCCAGGGTGATTGGCGGAATGCTGTCGGCGGTGCCGTCGCTGGAGTGGGCATAAGGATGATCGCCGTACAAGCGCTTCATCAGTTCCAGTCCGGCCAGTTTGCCTGGGTTCTGTTTCTGGTATTCGAAACCGGCGAGCATCTGGTTCTTGATGCGGGCGAAGGAGTCGGCAGGGAAGGTCGGTTTGCCGACGACCTCGGCGAACAGCTTCAATGCCGGCTCACGCTTGTCGGCTGCGCTGAGGCTGCGCAGGGACGCCACGGCCATGTCCCGGTAGGCGCCGTTACCGAAATCGGCACCGAGGCTTTCGAAGCCTTGGGCAATGGCGCTGACGTCCTTGCCGGCCACGCCCTCGTTGAGCATGGCGTTGGTCAGCAGTGCGAGGCCGGGAGCGTCGCCGTCCTGGCTGCTGCCGGCGGCGAAGGTCAGGCGCAGGTCGAACATTGGCAATTCGCGGGCTTCGACGAACAGCACCTTGGCGCCGTCGGCGGTTTTCCAGGTTTGCACGTCGAGCTGGCGGTGGCTGGGGGCTTTACCGTCCAGTTCCGCCAATGATTGCAGCTTGTTGCCGGACTTGGCGTTATCCAATGCCTGGCTGGCGGTGACGTCGGTGGTCGGCGACAGATAGAACGCCAGGGAGCCGGCCAGGGCGATGAGCGCCAGGCCGATCAATACCGGGCGCCGTGATTTGCGCTCACTCATGAGCTTTCTCCTCGGGCAGGACATGCGCAACGCTCAGGCGCGAGCGGGTGAAATACAGTTGGGCTGCCTTCTGGATATCTTGCGGGGTCACGCTTTGCAGTTCAGCGAGTTCGGTGTCCATCAGCTTCCAGGACAAACCGACGGTCTCCAGCTGGCCGATGGCGGTGGCCTGGCTGGTGATCGAGTCGCGTTCATAGACCAGGCCGGCGATGACCTGGGCGCGCACGCGTTCCAGCTCTTCGGCAGTCGGCGCGGTGGTTTTCAACTGTTCAAGCAAGCGCCACAGGCCGGCTTCGGCTTGGGCGATGGTTTTGTTTTTCTGGGTGTTGGGCGTCGCCGACAACGTGAACAGCGTGTCGCCACGGGTGTAGGCGTCGTAGCTCGACGAACCACCAGACACCAGCTCTTCGCCGCGCTCCAGCTGCGTCGGGATCCGCCCGCTGTAGCCACCGTCCAACAGGGCCGAGATCAGCCGCAGCGCGTTGACTGAACCCTTGTCCGTCGCGGTGGCGATGCTGGGCACATTGAAGGCCAGCATCACGCTGGGCAGTTGGGTTTGCACATGCAAGGTGATCTGGCGCTCGCCGGGTTCGCCGAGCTCCAGGGGGATTTTCGCGACCGGCACCGCGCGCCGTGCAATCGGGCCGAAATATCGCTGGGCCAGGGACTTGACCTCGTCCGGCGTCACGTCGCCGACCACCACCAGGGTCGCGTTGTTCGGGGTGTACCAGGACTCGTACCAGTGACGCAGCTCCTCGACGGTCATCCGGTCCAGGTCGGCCATCCAGCCGATGGTCGGCGTGTGGTAGCCGCTGGCCGGGTAAGCCATGGCCTTGAAGCGCTCATAGGCCTTGGACATGGGCTTGTCGTCGGTGCGCATGCGGCGTTCTTCCTTGATCACCTCGATCTCGCGGCTGAACTCCTCCGGCGGCAGGCGCAGGCTGGCCATGCGGTCGGCTTCCAGTTCGAAAGCCACGCCCAGGCGATCGCGGGCCAATACCTGGTAATAGGCGGTGAAGTCATCGCTGGTGAAGGCGTTCTCTTCGGCACCGAGGTCGCGCAGGATCAGCGACGCTTCGCCGGGGCCGACTTTTTCACTGCCCTTGAACATCATGTGCTCAAGGGCGTGGGACAAACCGGTCTGGCCTGGCGTTTCGTAGCTGGAGCCAACCTTGTACCAGACCTGGGAGACCACCACCGGCGCACGATGGTCTTCGCGCACGACGACCTTCAGGCCGTTGTCGAGGGTAAATTCGTGGGTGGGTTGTGGGTCGGCAGCCAAGGCTGAAAAGGGCAGACAAACTGTGCTGAGCAGCAGGCCTGCGGCGCGGCGGGCAAGAGCATTCATTCGTGTTTAAACCTGTTGGGTTGCCCGCTAGGTCTTAGCGTCGGCGGGCGAGAGGGTGCTAGGATAACGGTCCGTTTTACTGGCGGCCACGCCTATCGGGCCTTTTATCGGCCCGGGGTTGTCTGGGTTCCCCGGAGAAATGTCGGGTTTGCCCGTTGATCCCAGCGTTTTCGCCGATGATGCCGTACCAGTCCTTCGAAAAAATCGACTTTGGGGTGTCCTTGGGACGTCTCGACAAAATGTTGCGCGTGAACAAGCTGGATGAAACGCAGTCTGTTCAGCATTGAATATTTATCACCGAGGCGCCCTTGTGGCGCTTCGCTACCGTGAGATAGCCGTCCTCCATGTTTGGTTCCAACGACGACAAGAAGACCCCAGCTGCGGCTGGCGAGAAAAAAGGCCTGTTCGGATGGCTGCGCAAGAAGCCGCAGGAAACCGTCGTCGAACAGCCACAACCGCTGCCTGAGCCCGCCGCCGAGGCAGTGGTCGAAGAAACCGCGCCCATCGTCCTGCCGATTGCCGAGCCGGTGCTGCAACCGGTCGAGCCTGAGACCGTTGCTGAGCCGGTGGCCGAGCAACCGCTGACCCCGCCCGTCGAGCAAACCCCCTGGTTGACCTTGCCGGTGGCGGAAGAGCCGGTCGCGCTGGTCGAGGAAACGACGCCCCATATCACCCCGCCGATTCCAGCGCCGACGCAGGTTGTCGAGGCGCCAGTCGTCGACGCTGTCATTGAGCCGCCGGTCGCCGTCGTTGCACCCGTGGTTGCGCAAGCCGCGCCCGAGCCAGCACCTGCCCTGTTGGAAACCATCGCCCCCGTCGAGCCCGTCCGTAACGCCGAGGAAAACAAGGTCGGCTTCTTCGCCCGCCTCAAGCAGGGCCTGGCCAAGACCAGCGCCAGCATCGGCGAAGGCATGGCCAGCCTGTTCCTGGGCAAGAAAGTCATCGACGACGAATTGCTGGAAGATATCGAGACTCGCCTGCTGACCGCCGACGTCGGTGTCGAGGCCACCTCGGTGATCATCCAGAGCCTGACCCAGAAGGTCGCGCGCAAGCAGCTGACCGACGCCGATGCGCTGTACAAATCCCTGCAAGGCGAGCTGACCAGTCTGCTCAAGCCGGTTGAAAAGCCGCTGGTGATCGCCTCGCAGAACAAGCCGTTCGTGATCCTGGTCGTCGGCGTCAACGGTGCTGGCAAGACCACCACCATCGGCAAGCTGGCCAAGAAGCTGCAGCTCGAAGGCAAGAAAGTCATGCTGGCGGCGGGCGACACCTTCCGCGCGGCTGCGGTCGAACAGCTGCAAGTGTGGGGCGAGCGCAACAAGATCCCGGTGATTGCCCAGCACACCGGCGCCGACTCCGCTTCGGTGATCTTCGACGCCGTGCAGGCCGCCAAGGCCCGTGGCATCGATGTGTTGATCGCCGACACGGCCGGTCGCCTGCACACCAAAGACAACCTGATGGAAGAGTTGAAGAAGGTGCGCCGGGTGATCGGCAAGCTCGACGCCGACGCACCCCACGAAGTGCTGCTGGTGCTGGACGCAGGTACCGGCCAGAACGCCATCAACCAGGCCAAGCAATTCAACCAGACCGTCGAACTGACCGGGCTGGCCTTGACCAAGCTCGACGGCACCGCCAAGGGCGGGGTGATTTTCGCCCTGGCCAAGCAGTTCGGTCTGCCCATTCGCTATATCGGTGTGGGTGAAGGCATCGACGACTTGCGCACCTTTGAAGCCGAGCCCTTTGTCCAGGCACTGTTTGCCGAACGGGAGCATTCATGATTCGTTTCGAGCAGGTCGGTAAACGCTATCCGAACGGTCACGTCGGCTTGCATGAGCTGAGCTTTCGGGTCCGTCGGGGCGAGTTTCTGTTTGTCACCGGCCATTCCGGCGCCGGTAAAAGTACCTTGCTGCGCCTGCTGCTGGCGATGGAGCGGCCCTCCACCGGCAAACTGCTGCTGGCCGGCCAGGACCTGAGCACCATCAGCAATGCCCAGATTCCCTACCTGCGACGGCAGATCGGCGTGGTGTTCCAGAATCACCAATTGCTGTTCGATCGCACGGTGTTCAACAACGTGGCGTTGCCGTTGCAGATCCTCGGGTTGTCCAAGGCCGAGATCATCAAGCGCGTGGACTCGGCCCTGGAGCGCGTGGCCCTGTCGGACAAGACCGACCTGTACCCGGGCGACCTGTCCACCGGTCAACAGCAGCGCGTCGGCATCGCCCGCGCCATCGTCCATCGCCCGGCCTTGCTGCTGGCGGACGAACCTACCGGTAACCTCGACCCGCGCCTGGCTGCGGAGATCATGGGCGTATTCGAAGACATCAACCGCCTGGGCACCAGTGTGCTGATTGCCAGTCACGACCTGGCATTGATCGCACGTATGCGTCACCGCATGCTCACATTGCAGCGCGGACGCCTGATTGGTGACGGGGAGGCGGGTGTATGAGTGCTACTCGCAGCCCGAAAGTGGCCGAACGCGTGGCCCCGAAGGCCTCCGATCCGCAGCCGCAAAAGAAAAAACGCGACGATGATGACGGCCCGGACTTTTCCACGCTGCTGCGCGCCTGGATCGAAAGCCATCGCGCCAGCCTGCTGGACAGCCTGCGGCGCCTGGGCAAGCAACCCATCGGCAGCTTCTTTACCTGCATGGTGATGGCGGTTGCCCTGAGCCTGCCCATGGGCCTGTCATTATTGCTAAGCAATGTGGAGCGCCTGGGCGGCTCCTGGCAGCGCGCGGCGCAGATTTCCCTGTACCTGCAGATGGACGCGAGCCCCGGCGAAGGCCAGGCGTTGCGCGAGCAGATCAAGGCCATGCCGGGCGTGGCCGATGCCGAATACATCGGGCGCGAGCAGGCGCTTGAAGAATTCCAGCAGCAGTCCGGCCTGGGCGAAGCCCTCAAGGAACTGCCGGAGAACCCGCTGCCGGGCGTGGTGCTGGTGACGCCGAATGAGGTCGACAAACCGACCCTTGAAGCATTAAGACAAAGACTTTCCGAGTTGCCGAAGGTACAACAGGCGCAACTTGATCTAGTCTGGGTCGAGCGTCTTGCGGCGATCCTCAAGCTCGGCGACCGGTTTGTCTTCGGTCTGACGGTGCTGCTGGTTTCTGCATTACTTTTGGTGATAGGCAATACCATTCGTCTTCATATTGAAAACCGCCGCACCGAGATAGAAGTGATTAAACTCGTCGGCGGTACGGACAGTTATGTACGCAGGCCCTTCCTTTATATGGGCGCGCTGTATGGCTTCGGTGCCGGGATTCTGTCCTGGGGTGTATTGGCGTTCGGCCTGGACTGGCTGAACGATGCGGTAACAGGGTTGGCCGGTTTGTACGGCAGTGATTTCTCGCTGGCCGGCGTGCCAGTCGCCGACGGTCTGTCGCTCTTGCTTGGCGCGGTGCTGTTGGGTTATATCGGTGCATGGATTGCGGTCGCACGCCACTTGCGTGAGCTTGCGCCAAAATAAGTGTTTTTTTGCGTGTATTGACCTTTCAGTTTTTGTGGGAACTTGTCCTAGGGTTCCCGGTCAATTTTCGCAGTGCTGAACTGCACGAGTTATGTGAGTCGGAGGTTTTTTCGTATGACCACTTCTTTGCAACCTGCTTATGCTCTGGTCCCGGGTGCGAACCTGGAGGCCTATGTGCACACGGTCAACAGCATTCCATTGCTGACCCCCGAGCAGGAGCGTGAACTGGCCGAGAGTCTCTATTATGAGCAGGATCTTGAGGCGGCTCGGCAGATGGTGCTCGCCCACCTGCGTTTTGTCGTACATATCGCCCGCAGCTATTCCGGCTACGGGCTGGCCCAGGCCGACCTGATCCAGGAAGGCAACGTCGGCCTGATGAAGGCGGTCAAGCGTTTCAACCCGGAAATGGGTGTGCGCCTGGTGTCGTTTGCGGTGCACTGGATCAAGGCGGAAATCCACGAGTTCATCCTGCGCAACTGGCGCATCGTGAAAGTCGCGACCACCAAGGCCCAGCGCAAGCTGTTCTTCAACCTGCGCAGCCAGAAGAAGCGCCTGGCCTGGCTGAACAACGAAGAAGTCCACCGTGTCGCCGAAAGCCTGGGCGTAGAGCCTCGGGAAGTGCGCGAGATGGAAAGTCGCCTGACCGGCCATGACATGGCCTTCGACCCGGCCGCCGAAGCGGACGACGACAGCGCTTTCCAATCGCCGGCCAACTACCTGGAAGACCACCGGTACGACCCGGCGCGTCAACTGGAAGACGCCGACTGGAGTGACAACTCCAACACCAACCTGCACGAAGCCCTGGAAGTGCTGGACGAGCGCAGCCGCGACATCCTCTACCAGCGCTGGCTGGCTGAGGAAAAAGCCACGCTGCACGACCTGGCGCAGAAGTACAACGTGTCGGCCGAGCGGATTCGTCAGCTTGAGAAGAGCGCGATGAACAAGCTCAAGGTGTCGATCGCCGCCTGACTGCGATAGCGGCCATAAAAAACGCCCCGATCAGTGATGATCGGGGCGTTTTTGTTTGTGCGCTGCAATCCCCTGTGGGAGCGAGCTTGCTCGCGATAGCGGTAGATCAGTCAACTTCAATGTGGCTGACCCGCCGCTATCGCGAGCAAGCTCGCTCCCACAGGTGGGGCTTCAGTGTTGCAGCTACTGGGCCCAAGGCGCTCGCCGCGAATTGTTGAGTTCCAGCAAATAACTGTCGCCCCCCAACTGGCTCATCTGCTGACGAATCCAGCCAGCCCGCCGCAGCACATAGGGGCTCGGTCGGCCGGCGCTCCATTTGCGCGGGTTAGGCAAGACCGCCGCCAGCAGGCTGGCCTGTTGCCGGGACAAGGCGTCGGCGCCTACGCGAAAATGATGTCGTGCTGCGGCTTCGGCCCCGAACACGCCGTCATCCCACTCGACACTGTTGAGGTACACCTCAAGGATCCGCTGCTTGGGCCAGAACACTTCGATCAGTGCGGTGAACCAGGCCTCCAGCCCCTTGCGCAGCCAGCTGCGGCCCGACCACAGGAACAGGTTCTTGGACACTTGCTGGCTGAGGGTACTGGCGCCGCGAATTGAACCGCCACGCCCATTGTGGGCGAACGCGGCCTGGATCGCGCCGATGTCGAAGCCCCAGTGCTCGGGGAATTTCTGGTCTTCGCCAGCAATCACCGCCACTTTCAGGCTATCGGAGATCTGGTCCCAAGGCTGCCAGGTGCGTTGCAGGTCGATGGGGTCGCCGCCGAACCAGGATTCAACCTTGCGCTCGATCATCAGCGCCGTGAACGGCGGCGGTACCACCCGAAACAACAGCACGAGCACAACGCTGCCAACGGCGAACCAGAGCAGGGCTTTAAGGAATCGTCGAAATAATAAACGCAGCATAGAGATGGCTTGGCCGAACCCGTCGAGCGGGCCATTATACAGACCCTGTCCATCGAGTTTGACTGGAGTTCTCATGCTGCGTAGCTTTCTGATGCTGGCCGCTTTTTTCGGCTTCACAGGCGTGGCGCTGGGGGCATTTGCCGCCCATGCCCTGAAAAGCCGCCTGAGCGCCGAATACCTGGCGATTTTCCACACCGGCGTCACCTACCAACTGGTGCACACCCTGGCGTTGCTGGGCGTTGCGCTGCTGGCCACACACATTCCCGGCCGCATCGTCACCTGGGCCGGGGTTTCATTTGTGGTCGGCATCCTGTTGTTCTCCGGCAGCCTGTACCTGCTGACCCTCACGGGCATCAGCAAACTGGGCATCATCACGCCGTTGGGCGGTGTGGCGTTCCTGATCGGCTGGGTGTGCCTGGGGCTTGCCGCCTGGCGGCTGGGCTGACCGGGCGGTCCATTTCATGACGAATGGCTTGGGTCGCCCAGACTGATCGGGCTAGAATGCCAGCCCCTAAAAATGATGGCGGCATCCGGCATGCGCATTCAGTTGAACGGCGAACCCCTTGATCTGCCCGACGGTGAAACCGTCGCGGCCCTGCTGACCCGTCTGGAACTCACCGGACGCCGCGTCGCGGTGGAACTCAATCTGGATATCGTCCCGCGCAGCCAGCACGCCGAAACCACGTTGAACGATGGCGACAGCGTCGAAGTGGTCCATGCCATTGGCGGCGGCTAGTCGCCTCGGTTTCGCAGCATTTCGCAAGAACCTCACCCCAACAGAGGATTTCCCATGAGCATCGTTCGTAGCGACAAGCCCTTCGTCCTGGCCGGTCGTACCTACCAGTCGCGTTTGCTGGTAGGCACCGGCAAATATCGCGACATGGAAGAAACCCGCCTGGCCATCGAGGCCTCGGGCGCCGAAATCGTGACCGTCGCCGTGCGCCGGACCAACATCGGCCAGAACCCGGGCGAACCGAACCTGCTGGATATCCTGCCGCCGGACCGCTACACCATCCTGCCGAACACCGCCGGTTGCTTCGACGCTATCGAGGCCGTGCGCACCTGCCGCCTGGCCCGTGAGCTGCTCGACGGCCACAACCTGGTGAAGCTGGAAGTGCTGGCGGACCAGAAAACCCTGTTCCCCAACGTGATCGAAACCCTCAAGGCCGCTGAAACCCTGGTCAAGGAAGGCTTCGACGTGATGGTCTACACCAGCGATGACCCGATCATCGCCCGTCAATTGGCGGAAATCGGCTGCATCGCGGTCATGCCGCTGGCCGGCCTGATCGGCACAGGCCTGGGGATCTGCAACCCGTACAACCTGCAGATCATCCTGGAAGAAGCCAAGATCCCGGTGTTGGTGGATGCCGGTGTCGGTACCGCTTCCGACGCCACCATCGCCATGGAACTGGGTTGCGAAGCGGTGCTGATGAACTCGGCCATCGCCCACGCCCAGCAGCCGATCCTCATGGCCGAAGCCATGAAGCACGCCATCGTCGCCGGTCGCCTGGCGTACCTGGCTGGCCGCATGCCGAAAAAACTTTACGCCAGCGCCTCCTCGCCGCTGGATGGTCTGATCAAGTAAGAGCCATTGATGACTGAATCGAACGACACGCCGGTCCTGCCGGAAGAAGGCGAAGAGCGCCAGCACCGCCGCATCAAGAGTTTCGTGATGCGCGCCGGGCGCATGACTGAAGGCCAGCAGCGCGGCCTGGAGCAGGGCGCGCCGCTGTTTGTCCTGCCGCTGGCCGATGCACCGGTGGATTTTGACCAGGTCTTCGGCCGCTCGGCCCCGCGCTCGCTGGAAATCGGCTTCGGCATGGGCCATTCGTTGCTGGAAATGGCCGCCGCCTCGCCGGAGCAGGATTTCATCGGGGTGGAAGTCCATCGTCCGGGCGTCGGTGCACTGCTCAATGGCGTGCTGACCCAAGGGCTGACCAACCTGCGGGTCTACGATTGCGACGCCATCGAAGTGCTCAGTCGCTGCGTGGCCGATAACAGCCTCGACCGGCTGATGCTGTTCTTCCCGGACCCTTGGCACAAAAGCCGCCACCACAAGCGCCGTATCGTCCAGGCGTCGTTCGCTGAACTGGTGCGCAGCAAGTTGAAGGTCGGCGGTGTGTTGCACATGGCTACCGACTGGGAACCCTACGCCGAATACATGCTGGAAGTGATGAACGTCGCCCCGGGCTATCGCAACCTGGCCGAAGACGGCAAGTGCGTGCCACGCCCGGCTGAACGGCCGATCACCAAGTTCGAGCGCCGAGGCGAACGCCTTGGGCACGGGGTTTGGGATTTGAAGTTCGAGAAGTTGGCTTAAACATCACGCGATGCTCAATGTGGGACTGAGCTTCTGTGGGAGCAAGGCTTTGTGGGAGCAAAGCTTGCTCGCGATGCAGGCAATTCGGGTTTCAAGTGGGTACCGAGGCGCTGCTATCGTGGGCAAGCCTTGCTCCCACAAAGCTTTGCTCCCACATGTGTTTGGCGGTGTGTTTCGGCTCAGCGCCGATCCGCGACTACGCCTATCAACACCAGTATCACCAACAACACCGGCGCCAGGCTGTAGTTGTTGAACTGGCTCAAGCCCCGAACGACCCACGGCGTGGCGTAGATCAGTGCCGCGCCGCTGCCGATCATGCACAGCAGGGCGATCAGCGGGACGCGCAAGGCGCCAGCGATGCTGCCCAGGCGTTGTTCGACCCAGCCCTTGATGTCGGCACCAAACAGCACCAACAGGCAGCCTACCAATGCCAGGGAGATTTCCGACAGGTTGCTGCGGCTCCAGCGGGACACGGTGGCCAACAGGTCGAGTACCAGATCCATTCGATTTCCTTGTTTTGATCAGCTCAGAAATGTCTGCAGCAAGTCGTTGAGAAACAGCTGTCCGCGCTCGGTGGCCGCCAGACGTGTCGGTTCGACCTGCAACAACCCGCTTTGTTCGGCCTCGCGCCGGCCTTCGGCCAGGCTTTGCAGGGGCAGCCCGGTGCGCTCCGGGTACAGCCGCGCTTCCACGCCCGCGGTCAGGCGCAGGGCGTTCATCAGGAACTCGAACGGCAGCTCTTCGTTGGCCAGGGTTTTCTCGCCGGCCTGGAAGCTCTTGGCCGGGTTGAGGTAGTCTTTGGGCAGGCGGGTCTTCCAGGTGCGCACGATGCGCCCGTCCGGATGGCTGAGCTTGCCGTGGGCGCCGGCACCAATGCCGATGAAGTCGCCGAAGCTCCAGTAGTTGAGGTTATGCCGCGCCGCCCGGCCGGGTTGGGCGTAGGCCGAGACTTCGTATTGGGCGTAGCCGTGTTCGGCCAGCAAGGCTTGCCCGGCTTCCTGAATGTCCCACAGCGTGTCGTCTTCGGGCAATGTCGGCGGCTGGTTCCAGAACACCGTGTTCGGCTCCAGCGTCAGCTGGTACCAGGACAAATGCGTCGGCTTCAAGGCGATGGCCTGGCGCAGGTCGCTCAAGG
The DNA here is from genome assembly GCF_054681425.1 of Pseudomonas sp. H1_F01. Classification (NCBI taxonomy): domain Bacteria; kingdom Pseudomonadati; phylum Pseudomonadota; class Gammaproteobacteria; order Pseudomonadales; family Pseudomonadaceae; genus Pseudomonas; species Pseudomonas sp. H1_F01. The sequence continues at coordinate 602,678 of NZ_CP162823.1, forward strand.
CGTCTTCCAGGGACTGGTCGGGCAGCCCATGCATCAGGTCCAGGTTGAAATTGTCGAAACCGGCCTGGCGAGCCATGCCGGCGGCGCGCACCGCCTCGTCGCCGTTGTGGATCCGGCCCAGGGCCTCGAGCTTGGCCTGCTGGAAACTCTGGATACCGATGGACAGGCGATTGATGCCCAAGGCCCGGTAAGCGACGAATTTTTCCTGCTCGAAGGTGCCGGGGTTGGCTTCCAGGGTGATTTCAATGTCCTGGGCGAACGGTATCCGCGCTTCCACACCCTTGAGCAATCGCCCCAAGGCTTGGGCGCTGAACAGGCTCGGGGTGCCGCCGCCGAAAAAGATCGAGCTCAACGGGCGACCATGAACCGCGTGCAAATCCTGGTCGAGGTCGGCCAGCAAGGCGTCGACATATTCCTCTTCCGGCAACTGCGGGCTGGCGGTGTGGGAGTTGAAGTCGCAATACGGGCATTTGCGCACGCACCACGGGATGTGGACGTACAACGCCAGGGGCGGCAGCACTGGCAGTGGCGCCCGAGGTGTTTGTACACCGCCATGGATCAGCGGTGCGGGAGTGTCGTCGATCATTGCAGGCCCAGGCGTTGACGCAGCAGGGCCATGGCGCGGGCGCGGTGGCTCAGTTGATTCTTTTCCACCGGCCCCAGCTCGGCGCTGGAGCAATTGCGCTCCGGCACCCAGAACAACGGGTCATAGCCAAAACCGTGCTCGCCGCTGGCTTCGGTGAGAATGCGCCCGTGCCACAGGCCTTCGCAGAGGATCGGCAATGGGTCATCGGCATGGCGGACCAGGGCCAGCACACACACGAACTGAGCGCCGCGCTCGGCTTCGGGCACGTCCTTGAGGGCGTCGAGCAGCTTGGCGTTGTTCGCCGCGTCACCTTTGCCGTCGGCGTAGCGGGCCGAGTAAATGCCTGGCGCGCCGCCCAGGAAGTCCACGGCCAGCCCGGAATCGTCGGCCAGCGCTGGCAGGCCCGAGATGCGTGCGGCATTGCGGGCCTTGAGGATGGCGTTCTCGACGAACGACAGGCCGGTCTCTTCCGGTTCCACCTGGCTGAACTCGCCAATCGAGCGCAACTGCACCGACCCGCCGAGCATGGCTTGCAGTTCCTTGAGTTTGCCGGCGTTGTGGCTGGCCAGTACGAGTTGGGTGAAGTTGATCATTGGCCCGGGAACAGTTCCTGGTTGAAGTTGATGGTGTTGATCTTGTCGCCGGTTTGCACCTTGATTTCGAAGGTCCGGACTTCCTGTTGATCCACCGGATACTGGGCGATGTAGTAGATCGCGCCTGGCTCGGTCACCTGCTTGAATTGCAGCGGGACGCTCTGGCTGGTGAGGTCTTTCACCGTGCCGCTGACCTGGGCCATCAAGGGCTTGCCATCCTTGAGCACCGAGATGTTGATCACGCCTTGTTGCTTGCTGCGAATCAGCTCGGCGGCCTTGGCGATGTCCGGTGTCAGGAAGGTGGAGTTGAAGGTGTTGTAGTGCACGGTGATATCACCGAACACTTCCTTGCGCTCGCCCTTGATAACGTCGGCGGCCATGGCGCTAACGCTCAGGCAAGCGGTGATGAGAAACAACGCTAGACGGTTCATGTCGTGCTCCTGGTAAGGCCGGGGGCTTACACCGCGACCTGATAATCGGTAAGGCCTGGGCTGCTGACCCGATAGATGCCTATCTCACCTAACAGATTAGGCCATAGCTTGCTGGCCCACCCGTGGCGGTGCTGTTGGTCCACGGCCAGGCGATCGATGACCTTGGCTTCACGCTCGCGGCACAGCGCCTCGAAATCCTCGAAGGTGCAGAAATGGATGTTCGGCGTGTTGTACCAGGTGTAGGGCAGGAACTCCGAAACCGGCATGCGGCCCTTGCTCGCCAGGTACCAGCGGCAACGCCAGTGGCCGAAGTTGGGGAAGGTGATGATGCACTGGCGTCCAACCCGCAGCATTTCGTCGAGGATCTTGTCCGGGTAGTGCACTGCTTGCAGCGCCTGGGTCATGACCACGATGTCGAAGCTGTTGCTGGCAAAGTTGCCCAGGCCCTTGTCCAGGTCCTGCTCGATGACGTTGATGCCCTTGGCGACGCATTCGGCAATGTTGTCCGGGTCGTTTTCCAGGCCGTAGCCGCTGACTTGCTTGTTGTCCCGCAGCCAGGTCAGCAGTTCGCCGTTGCCGCAGCCCAGGTCGAGCACGCGGCTGCCGGCGGGGATCCATTCCTGGATGATTTCCAGATCGGCTCTCATGGCGTCCTCACAGCGTTATACGGTTCATGTAGTTGCCGAACGCCTGCAGGTAGCGCGGGATCGGGATCAAAAAGGCGTCGTGACCCTGGGGCGCGTCGATTTCCAGGTAGCAGACGTCCTTGCGCGCGGCCATCAGCGCGTCCACCAGCTCCCGCGAGCGCGCCGGGGAGAAGCGCCAGTCGGTGGTGAACGACATCACGCAGAACTTGGCGGTGGCGTTGGCGAAGGTTTTCGCCAGGTTATCGTCGAAGTTCGCCGCCGGATCGAAGTAGTCCAGTGCCTTGGTCATCAGCAGGTACGTGTTGGCGTCAAAGCGCCCGGAGAACTCTTCACCCTGGTAACGCAGGTAGCTTTCGACCTGGAACTCGACGCTGTGGAAGTCGTAGTTGAGCTTTTCGCTCTTGAGGCCACGGCCGAATTTCTCGCCCATGGAGTCGTCGGACAGGTAGGTGATGTGCCCGACCATCCGCGCCAGCATCAGCCCGCGCTTGGGGATCACGCCGTGTTCCTGGAACGAGCCGCCATGGAACTCCGGGTCGGTGAGGATCGCCTGGCGCGCCACTTCGTTGAAGGCGATGTTCTGTGCCGACAGCTTGGGCGCCGAGGCGATTGCCAGGCAGTGGCGCACGCGGTCCGGGTAAGTGATGGTCCATTGCAGGGCCTGCATGCCTCCCAGGCTGCCACCGATCACGGCTGCCCACTGGCCGATCCCGAGGCGGTCGGCCAGGCGCGCCTGGCTGTGGACCCAGTCTTCCACGGTCAGCACCGGAAAATCGGCGCCGAAAGGTTTGCCGGTGTCCGGGTTGAGGCTGCTGGGGCCGGTGGAACCGTTGCAGCCGCCCAGGTTGTTCAGGCTGACCACGAAGAACTTGCTGGTATCGATGGGCTTGCCCGGGCCGATGCAGCTGTCCCACCAACCGGGCTTGCGGTCGTCGATGCTGTGGTAGCCGGCGGCGTGGTGGTGCCCCGACAAGGCATGGCAAATCAGCACGGCATTGCTCGCCGTGGCATTGAGGGTGCCGTAGGTTTCGTAGATCAGGTCATAGGCTGGCAACGAACGGCCGCAGGCCAGGGCCAGGGGCTCGCTGAAATGCGCCATTTGCGGCGTCACCAGACCAACGGAATCGGGGGGAAAGGCAGCTGGCATCGACCCTGCTCGCGTTGAAATGAGGCGTAAGTCTAAAGACCGCTGTGGCAGGCGGCAAGCAAAGGTGCGGCTGATTGTCCGCCGTTGTTTTTGTGGCGAGGGAGCTTGCTCCCGCTGGGGCGCGAAGCGGCCCTGTAGGAGCTGTCGAGTGCAACGAGGCTGCGATCTTTCCCCTGTGTACCGTGGGGCCAAAGCGAAAGATCAAAACAAAAGATCGCAGCCTCCGGCAGCTCCTACAGGTGCCACCCAGCGGAAGCAGGCTCCCTCGCCACAGGGTTAACTATGCCCCCGATCCAAGCCGGATCAGGTGGGCCGGACGAGGCCCGGCAACTCCGGCAGTTTCTTCGGTGAATGGATGCGCACCCGTTTCTGCCGGTTCAATTCGCCACTGACCAGGCTGACCTGGCTCTTGGACACGCCAAACGCCTTGGCCAGGAACGCCATCAGGTACGCATTGGCCTTGCCTTCGACCGGCGGGGCGGTGAGGCGGATCTTCAGGCGGTCACCGTGCAGCCCGGCGAAATCATCGCTGCGGGCTGCCGGTTGCAGGTGACACTCCAGGATCAGGTCGTCGCCATCCCAGCGAAAGTAGCTCACGTGGGTCAGATCAGCAGGCGCAGGATTTCCGGCATCATGGTTATCGCCGCCAGGTTGTTGATCACCAGCATGTCGATCAGCTTGAGCACCATGAACGCCAGGATCGGCGAGATATCCAGGCCACCGAGGTTCGGCAGGATGCGGCGGAACGGCGCCAGGGCCGGCTCGCAGATCTGGTTCACCAGTTCGGCGCCCGGGTTATGGCTGCCCGGCGCGACCCACGACAGGATCACGCTGATGATCAGGGCGAAGAAGAAAATCTTCAGGAACAGCGCGGTCACGCCAATGATCGACCAGATCAGCAGTTGCAGCGGGTTGCCGGTGGTGCCGTAGGTCAGCAGCAGGGTCAGGGCCATCAGCGCCAGTTGCACGAGGATCGCCAGGACCAGCGACGACATGTCCAGGCCGAACAGGCTCGGGATGATCCGACGCAGCGGCTTGAGCAGTGGCTGGGTGGCCTTGACGATGAACTGGCACAGCGGGTTGTAGAAGTTGGCGCGCACCAGTTGCAGCACGAAGCGCAGCAGCACGATCAGCAGGTACAGGCTGCCGAGGGTTTGCAGCACGTAGACCGCTGCAGTGTTCAATCCAATCATGAATGGCTCCTTATTGGCCCAGTTGTTCGGCCATTTCGGCCGAGCGGTGCGCGGCGGCGCCGAGTGCTTTTTCCACCAGGGCTTCGAAGCCCCCGGCCTGGAACGATTTGATGGCCGCTTCGGTGGTGCCGGCCGGCGAGGTCACGCGGCGGCGCAGCTCGGCGGCATCGACGTCGCTGGACACCGCCATGTGCGCGGCACCGAGGGCGGTCTGCAAGGTCAGCCTGGCGGCGGTTTCCCGGGGCAGGCCGAGTTTCTCGCCGGCGGCGGTCATGGCTTCGATCAGCAGGAAGAAGTACGCCGGGCCCGAGCCGGAGACGGCGGTGACGGCGTCCAGTTGCTGTTCGGTGTCCAGCCACAGTGCCAGGCCGACAGCCGACAGCAGTTCTTCGGCCTGCTGGCGTTGTGCAGCGGACACTTGGGAAGTGGCGAACAGGCCGCTGACGCCCTGGCGCAGCAGTGCCGGGGTGTTGGGCATGCAGCGTACGATCGGCTGCTCGCCGAGCCAGTTGTTCATGCTGGCGCACGTGATGCCGGCGGCAATCGACACCACCAGTTGATGAGGCTTGAGACTTGGGCGCAGGGCCGCGCAGACGGTTTTCATCGCCTGCGGCTTGACCGCCAGCACGATGACGTCCGCGCCGTCGATGGCCTGGGCGTTGTCGGCGAAGGTTTCGATACCGTGTTCGGCGCTCACCCGGGTGCGGGTCTCTTCGCCCGGATCGCTGGCGCGGATCAGGGAAGCGTCCAGGCCCTTGGCCCGCAGGCCGCCGATCAGGCTGGCGGCCATGTTGCCGGCGCCGATGAAGGCAATACGCGTGTTGCTCATGACAGGTCCTTATAAAGAGATGAGTCGGCCATGTTTCAGGATTGACCGTAGTCGCGGGCACCAAACAGGGCAGTACCGATGCGCACCCAGGTGGCGCCCTGGGCAATGGCCGACTCAAGGTCGTGGCTCATGCCCATGGAAAGGGTGTCCAGCGGTAGCGCCAGGCTGGCTTGCAGGCGTTCAACGGCGGCGAAGGCGGCGTCCTGGGCGGCGCGGTCTTCGGTGGGTTCGGGAATCGCCATCAACCCGCGCAGTTTCAGGCGGGGCAGGGCGCTGATGGCGTTGGCCAGGGCGGGTAGGTCCGCCGGGGTGCAGCCGGATTTGCTGGCTTCACCGCTGACGTTGACCTGAATGCAGATATTCAGCGGTGGCAAGTCGGCCGGGCGCTGCTCGGACAGGCGCTGTGCAATTTTCAAGCGATCCACGGAATGCACCCAGTCGAAATGTTCGGCGATAGCGCGCGTCTTGTTCGATTGAATGGGGCCGATGAAGTGCCAGATCAAGGGCAGGTCGGTCAGTTCGAGCTGTTTGCCCAAGGCTTCTTGCAGGTAGTTCTCGCCGAAGTCCCGCAGGCCGGCAGCATAGGCTTCGCGCAGGGCCTGGACGGGTTTGGTCTTGCTCACGGCCAGCAGTTTGACACTGTGTTCGGCACGCTGGGCGGCCTGCTCCGCAGCGCGGATGCGCGAACTAACCTGAGCGATGTTGTCTGCTATCGTGGACATAAAGAAGCGCCAGCGGTGAGGTTCGCGGCATTCTACTGGAATTGAGGAGCGCTATGGATATCACTGAGTTACTGGCGTTCAGCGCCAAGCAGGGCGCGTCGGACCTGCACCTGTCCGCCGGGCTGCCACCGATGATCCGCGTCGATGGCGATGTCAGGCGCATCAACCTGCCGGCACTGGACCACAAGCAGGTTCATGAACTGATCTACGACATCATGAACGACCGGCAGCGAGTAGATTACGAAAAGTTTCTGGAGACTGACTTTTCTTTCGAGGTACCGGGCGTCGCGCGGTTCCGGGTCAACGCTTTCAACCAGAATCGCGGTGCGGGGGCGGTGTTTCGGACCATTCCGTCGAAAGTCCTGACCATGGAAGACCTGGGGATGGGCGAGGTGTTTCGCAAAGTGACCGAGGCGCCTCGTGGGCTGGTGTTGGTGACCGGGCCGACCGGGTCAGGCAAATCCACCACCCTGGCGGCCATGATCGATTACTTGAACAGCCACAAGCACCATCACATCCTCACCATCGAAGACCCTATCGAATTCGTTCACGAACCGCGCAAATGCCTGATCAACCAGCGTGAGGTGCACCGCGACACCCAGGGTTTCTCCACGGCCCTGCGTTCGGCCCTGCGGGAGGACCCGGACGTGATCCTGGTGGGGGAGATGCGCGACCTTGAAACCATTCGCCTGGCGCTGACCGCCGCGGAAACCGGGCACCTGGTGTTCGGCACCCTGCACACCACGTCGGCGGCCAAGACCATCGACCGGGTGGTGGACGTGTTCCCTGGTGACGAGAAGTCCATGGTTCGCTCGATGTTGTCGGAATCGTTGCAGGCGGTGATTTCCCAGACGCTGGTCAAGAAAATCGGCGGCGGCCGGATCGCGGCGCATGAAATCATGCTGGGTACCTCGGCCATCCGGAACCTGATCCGCGAAGACAAGGTGGCGCAGATGTACTCGGCCATCCAGACCGGCGGTTCGCTGGGGATGCAGACGCTGGACATGTGCCTGAAGGACTTGGTGAACAAGGGGCTGATCAGCCGCGAACATGCGCGGGAGCGGGCGCGTACGCCGGATAACTTCTAGAGGGGTGGTGCTTTTGCAGGCCTCATCGCGAGCAAGCTCGCTCCCACAGGACTTTCAGCGAATGGAAATCCAGTGTGGGAGCGAGCTTGCTCGCGATGAGGTCATCAGCTACAGCAAAAGTGCCGGAATCAGCGCTGAACCACGCGCATCGCACCCGGCTCTTTCGGCAGCACGCGCTTGGCCACCACGTAGTGAGTGTCCCAGTACGGCTTGTTCAAGGTGTCGATGCTCACCGACTTGCCACGGCGCGGGGCGTGGATGAAGCGGTCGTTGCCCAGGTAGATGGCCACGTGGTTGACCCGGCGGCTCTTGAGCTTGAAGAAGATCAGGTCGCCGGGCTTGAGGTCCTTGCGATCGACTTTCTCGCCATGACCGGCGGCCATGGCGTTGGAGGTGCGCGGAAGGTCGAAGGTAGCGTCGTTGAAGGCGTATTTCACCAGTCCGCTGCAATCGAAACCTTTACTTGGGCTACTGCCGCCCCAACGATAAGGTGTGCCGAGTACATTCACGGCGCGGCTCAACACATTGCTGCTCGCTTTGGTCGCCATCGGCGGGACCAGCTTGCTGTTGGCTGTGCTCACGCGCTGGGCGCCTGGCTTGTTCTTGCTCAAGGAAGCAGAAACATGGGATTTCGGGGTATAGCCGTTGACGTTGGGAAGACGTTGCTCACGATTGGTGGCGTGGGCGGCCAGTGGCAATAATAGGCAAATGGTTAGCCATGTCTTGAAAAATGGACGCATTAGGCAAGGCTCTTAAAGGTTGGCGCGCAACTTTATAACAGCTTTTTTTGCGTTTCCGAGGCCGTTTGTCGATTCGAAACGCAGCGCAAAACCCAGCAAAATGCGACAAATTGACCTGATTGTCTGACAGAACCCCTATACCACGGGGCTTTCGCCGGCTCGAGTCGCCGAGGACCGCTTGTCGGCTGGACACGAAAAAGTCACAAAAACTCCGAAAAAATTTATCTATCGAGGCAAAAGAGGCCATTCATGAACAGCTATCAGCAGGATGCAATCCGCGATACTCACAGCAAGGTCATTGGGTATCTGCTGTGGATTTTCGGTTTCACCGGTGCCCATCGTTTCTATTACGGCAAGCCGGTCACGGGCACGATCTGGTTCTTCACCTTCGGCCTGCTGGGCATTGGCTGGCTGATCGACTTGTTCCTGATTCCGGCCATGGATCGCGAAGCGGACCTGCGTTTCACCCCGGGGCCTATCGAATACAGCGTGGCGTGGATTCTGTTGACGTTTCTCGGGGTGCTGGGCGTACACCGCATGTACCAGGGCAAATGGCTCAGCGGGATTCTCTACCTGCTGACCGGCGGGGTGTTTTTCCTGGGGGTTCTGTATGACTTCTGGACGCTGAATGATCAGGTGTCGATTCGTAATGCGCAGAAGCGTGGGGCTTTTCAGTAAGACCGGGTCGCCTGCATCGCGAGCAAGCTCGCTCCCACACTGGATCGAGGTGTTCACGGGGCATGTGTTCACCAAAGATCCCTGTGGGAGCGAGCTTGCTCGCGATGAGAGCGACGCAGTTTTTCAGGCCTGGTGGGTGATCCGCCCATCCATCAGGGTGTAACGCACCACCCCCGGCAGGCTATGGCCGAGGAACGGGCAGTTGTCACCCTTGGAACGCCAGGCTTCACCGGCCACGGTGGAGGCGGTGGGGTCGAACAGCACCAGGTCCGCCGCGGCGCCAACCGCGAGTTTCCCCGCCGGCAGTTGCAGCGCCTGGGCCGGGCCGGCGCTCAGGCGCGCCAGCAGGGTCGGCAGGTCCAGCAGACCGTCTTCCACCAGCGTCAAGGCCAGCGGCAGCAGCAGTTCGACGCTGCTGATGCCCGGCTCGGTGGCGCCGAACGGTGCCAGCTTGGCATCGCGTTCATGGGGTTGGTGATGGCTGGAGATGGCCGAAATCACCCCGGACTTCACCGCCTCACGCAGGCCATCGCGGTCGGCGCGGGTGCGCAGTGGCGGCTGGACGTGGTAGACGCTGTTGAAATCGATCAGCGCTTCGTCGGTCAGGATCAACTGGTACAGCGCCACATCGGCGGTCACCGGCAGGCCGCGGGCCTGGGCCTGGGCGATCAGTGCCGCACCGCGAGCACTGGTCAACTGGCTGAAGTGGGCGCGTACGCCGCTTTGCTCGACCAACAGCAGGTCCCGGGCCAGGGCCACGGTCTCGGCGGTTTCCGGGATGCCCGGCAGGCCGAGGAAACTGGCGGTCGGGCCTTCGTGGGCCAGGCCACCTTCGGCCAGGTCGTGGTCCTGGGAGTTGAAGATCACCGTCAGCCCGAAGGTCGCCGCGTATTCCAGGGCGCGGCACAGGGTACGGGTGTTGCGGAAACTGTTCAGGCCGTTGCCGAACGCCACGCAACCGGCGTCACGCAGGGCGATGAGTTCGGCCAGTTGCTCGCCGTCCAGGCCCTTGCTCAGTGCGCCAATCGGGAAGACCTTGGTGTTGCCGGCCTCGCGGGCACGGTCGAGGATCAGTTCGGCCACGGCCGAGGTGTCCAGCACCGGTTTGGTCTGCGGCGGGCAGCACAGGCTGGTCACGCCACCGGCAGCGGCGGCCCGGGTTTCGCTGACGATACTGCCTTTGCGGCTGTAGCCCGGTTCGCGCAGGGCGACGTTCAGGTCCACCAGGCCGGGAGCGGCCACCAGGCCTTGGGCGTCGAGGGTCTCGACCGCGACGAAACCGGCCGGCGCCGCGCCAAGGGCGACGATCTTGCAGGCATCGATATGGATATCAGTCACTTGATCCAGGCCACTGGCTGGATCGATCACGCGTGCGCCGAGAATGCTGAGCTTCACTGGGCGTTCTCCTGGTCGAATTGGCGCTGGGCCGTTTGCCCGCTCATGGCCATGGACAGCACGGCCATGCGGATGGCGATGCCGTAAGTCACCTGGTTGAGAATCACCGAGTGCGGCCCGTCGGCCACCGCCGACTCGATCTCCACGCCGCGGTTGATCGGCCCCGGGTGCATGACGATAGCGTCCGGCTTGGCCCCGGCCAGGCGTGCGGTGGTCAGGCCGAACAGGCGGTAGAACTCGCCTTCGCTGGGCAGCAGGCCGCCGGTCATGCGCTCGCGTTGCAGGCGCAGCATGATCACCACGTCCACATCCTTGAGGCCTTCGGTCATGTCGGTGTAGACCTTCACGCCGTATTGCTCGACGCCGATGGGCAGCAGGGTTTTCGGCGCGATCACGCGGATGTCCGGGCAGCCGAGGGTCTTGAGGGCCAGCATGTTCGAGCGGGCCACCCGCGAGTGCAGGATGTCGCCGACGATGGCCACCGACAGGTTTTCGAAGCTGCCCTTGTGCCGACGGATGGTCAGCATGTCCAGCATGCCCTGGGTCGGGTGGGCGTGACGGCCGTCGCCGCCGTTGATGATCGCCACTTGCGGGCAGACGTGTTCGGCAATGAAGTGCGCCGCGCCGGAGTCGCCGTGGCGCACGACGAACATGTCGGCGGCCATGGCTTCGAGGTTGCGCAGGGTGTCGAGCAGGGTTTCACCCTTGCTCGCCGAGGACGTGGACACGTTGAGGGTGATCACGTCCGCCGACAGCCGTTGGGCCGCCAGTTCGAAGGTGGTGCGGGTGCGGGTGGAGTTTTCGAAGAACACGTTGCACACGGTCTTGCCGCGCAGCAACGGAACTTTCTTCACCGCCCGGGCACCGACTTCGAGAAACGAGTCGGCAGTGTCGAGGATTTCCGTCAGCAGCTCGCGGCGCAGGCCGTCGAGGGACAGGAAGTGCCGCAGCTGGCCCTGATCGTTGAGCTGCAGCGGGCGCTTGGTTTCGAGAGGCGTCATCGCGATGGACTCTTACAAGGGCAGTTAAAGGGCAAGGTCTTGCAGTTCGAGTTGCAGCGGCGACGGGCCGGAGAGCTTGACCCGCTCGTGGGCGGCCAGCGTCAGCGTCGCACCGACCACGTTCGGCCGGATCGGCAGCTCGGCGGCGTCCAGGTCCAGCAGGCACACCAGTGTCACGCTGGCCGGGCGGCCGTAGTCGAACAGTTCGTTCATGGCGGCGCGGATGGTCCGGCCGCTCATCAGCACGTCGTCGATCAGCACCAGGTGCTGGCCTTCGATCTCGAACGGCAGGGCTGAGGGGCGCACTTGTGGGTGCAGGCCGTTCTGGCTGAAATCGTCGCGGTAGAAGGACACGTCCAGGGTGCCCAACGGCGATTGGCTGCCCAGTGCTTCGAGCAAGGCCTGGGCGACCCAGACGCCACCGGTGCGAATACCGATGTAGCGCGGGTCGCTGATGCCGCGGTGTTCCAGGTGTGCCTTGAGACGAATCGCCATCTGGCTGATCAGTTCGGCAGGATTGGGCAGGCTCATGCTGGCTCCTTCAGGTTCCCGGGCCGGTGGTGAATGGCGCGGTCTATCGCTAAGAGAAAGCGCCTTGGCGGCGCTTTCAAAAAATCAGGTTTCGAACAGGGCGGCGTTGGCGTCGAGCCAACCTTGCAGCAGCAGGGCGGCGGCGATGGCGTCCACCGGGTTGTCGCGGTAACTGCCTTTCTGCCCGCCGCGCACCAGGCGCTCGCCCTTGGCCTCGAAGGTGGTCAGGCGCTCGTCATGGGTATAGAAGGGCAGGTTGTAGCGGCCATTGAGCCGGCGGGCGAATTTCTCGGCGCGCAGGCACATGTCACTGGGCGTGCCGTCCATGTTCAGCGGCAGGCCGACCACCACGGCATCGGGTTTCCACTCCTTGATCAGCGCTTCGACCTGGTTCCAGTCCGGAACGCCATTCTGCGCCTTCAAGGTGCACAACTCGCGGGCTTGGCCGGTAATGACCTGGCCGACCGCTACGCCGATCTGTTTGGTGCCGTAATCGAAGCCCAGCAGCAAGCGCAGGGCCATCAGGCGTGTCCTGCCTGGCTGGTGAGCAGGCTGAGGTTGACCCCCAACCGGCTGGCCGCCGCTTCCAGGCGCAATTCGCTGCTGGTGTTGAACAGGATGTCGGCGTCGAACGGGCAGGTCAGCCAGGCGTTGTCGGCCAGTTCGGCTTCCAGTTGCCCGGGTTCCCAACCGGCATAGCCGAGGGCGATCAGGCTTTTCTCAGGGCCGACGCCGTCGGCGATGGCGAACAGCACGTCCTGGGAGGTGGACAGCGACACCCCGTCCAGATCTACGGTGGCCTGGTATTTGGGGCCCGACGGATGGAGCACGAAACCGCGGTCGGTCTGCACCGGGCCGCCGATGAAAATCGGCACATGCTGGCACAAGAGTGGCGGTTCCACTTCGGGGCGCAACTGCTCCAGGATGTCCGCCAGGTTCAATTCCTGCGGGCGATTGATTACCAGCCCCATGGCCCCATTGGCCGTGTGCTCGACGATGTAGGTCAAGGTGTGGGCAAAATTCGGATCGGCCATGTGCGGCATGGCAATCAGGAAGTGATGCTTGAGGTAGGTGGGGCTGACGTTTTTCATAGGCGCTAGTGTGGCGGGGCGGGGGCGAACTGACAAGCCGGGAAATGCCTGAGACTGTCACCAATCCCCTGTGGGAGCGAGCTGTGTGGGAGCAAAGCTTGCTCGCGATCCAGGCGCTGCGGTCCTCAAGAGACTGCGGCGTTTTCATCGCGGGCAAGCCTTGCTCCCAGACAGCTCGCTCCCACATTCGATCTGGGGTGAGCCTGCAGGGCTCGGCGGCGGTTCAGTTACTGGAGAGCTTGTCGCCGCGGGCGAACTTCCAGGTGCGGATGATTTCCAGCCGGTCGATGTCCGACAAGTCCCCGGTAAACGGCGCGAACGGTGCGGCCAGGCGTACGATCCGTTGGGCCGCCTGGTCCAGCAGCGGCTGGCCGGAAGACTCGAGCACCAGCACTTCATACAGCGAGCCGTCACGGTTGATCGAGACCATTAGCCGCAGGTTGCCGTAGATCTGTTTGCGCCGGGCTTCGTCGGGGTAGTTGAGGTTGCCGATGCGCTCGACCTTCTTGCGCCACTCGTCCTTGTACCAGGCGCCCTTGTCGCGCATGGTCGAGGCGGCGCTCAGGCGGTGGATGCGCGGGCGCTTGGCGTAGAGCTGTTGCTCCTGGGCCAGTTCGGCTTCCAGGCTGGCGATGTCGCTGGACAACTGTGAGCTGTCGAAGGTGGGTTCGGGGGCCTTGGGTTTGGGATCAGGCTTGACCTCTTCCTTGACCGGGGCCTTTTTCGGCTTCGGCGCCACGGTGGTCACGGCTGCCTTGGGCGCCGTCTCCTGCACTTCGGGCTTGGCCGCTGGCGGCGGGGTGACTTTCTGCACCGTATTGTCCTGGAACGGCGCGATCTCGGTGGTCTTGGGGATCGCCTTTTTTTCCAGGGTGCCGCTGCCTTGCTGGTTTTCCTGGGCGAGGAAGTCGGCCTTCTTGGGCTTGGTCTCGCTCTTGAAGGTGGCCAGGGTGATTTCCAGGGTCTGGCTGATCTGCTTGGGCTCGACCGTGGCAAAACCGACGCCCAGCAGCAGGGCCAGGTGGATCAACGCCGCCAGGAACAGGGTAAAACCGAGGCGATCAGCCGGGCGCACGCTACGATGGGCGAGCTCTTGGGGCAGATCGGACGGGAGTGTCATGACAAGGAAACCAACATCGCGTTTTTTTCAGGCCGGGCATGATAACGCAATGTGGGTTTCCTTCAGCAGATCTGGATCAACGAGCCTTGAGCTTCTGATCGATGGCATCCATCAGCATGCCACCGATGTCGGTGCCAAAGGCATTGTCGATTTCGCGGATGCAGGTCGGGCTGGTGACGTTGATCTCCGTCAGGTGCTCGCCGATTACGTCCAGGCCCACGAACAGCAGGCCTTTTTCGCGCAGGGTCGGGCCGACCTGGGCGGCGATCCAGCGATCCTTGTCGGTCAACGGACGCGCCTCGCCACGCCCGCCAGCCGCCAGGTTGCCGCGGGTTTCGCCGGCTGCCGGAATGCGGGCCAGGCAATAGTCCACCGGTTCGCCGTCGATCATCAGGATGCGCTTGTCGCCATCGACGATGGCCGGCAGGTAACCCTGGATCATGATCTGCTGCTTGCCGTGCAAGGTCAGGGTTTCCAGGATCACCGAGAGGTTCGGGTGGCCAGCGGTGTGCCGGAAGATCGAGGAGCCGCCCATGCCGTCCAGAGGCTTGAGGATCACGTCGCCGTGATGGTCGGCAAATTCGCGCAACACGTCCGGGCGACGGCTGACGATGGTCGGCGGCGTGCATTGCGGGAACAGCGTGGCGAACAGCTTTTCGTTGCAGTCGCGCAGGCTCTGGGGCTTGTTGACCACCAGCACGCCGGCGTTTTCAGCCTGTTCCAGCAGGTAGGTGGAGTACACGAACTCCATGTCGAACGGCGGATCCTTGCGCATCAGGATCACGTCCAGGTCGCTCAGCAGCGCGTCGCTCTCGGTGCCCAGCTCAAACCACTTCTCGGGGTTGGCGAAGACTTTCAACGGTTTCATTCGCGCCCGAGCCTGGCCTTCGGCCTGGTAGAGGTCGCGCTGTTCCATGTAGAACAGCTCCCAGCCGCGCTTCTGAGCGGCCAGCAGCATGGCCAGCGAGCTATCCTTTTTATAGGAAATGCTGGCGATAGGGTCCATGACAATGCCGACGCGTACGCTCATGGCTTGGTTCCTCGAAATGTGATGGGCACATATTGGCGTGAAAAAGTGGCGTCAGAGTGGCGTCCGGAAGATTGGCGGTCAAGGAAAAACCACCGCGCCGAGCGGCCGATAGATCGGCGATGGAGACTGTGCTAAAAAGGCTGCCATGTGACGTGCGGGCCTTGAACATCAAGGGTTTGCGCTGTCGATCACACTTACGCGTTAAAAACCGGTTCGCAGTGGCAATGGCAGAGCATCTCACGCAGCAGCAACCCAGCGCCTTGAAGGTCATGGTCATCGACGACTCGAAGACCATCCGCCGCACCGCCGAAACCCTGCTGCGCAACGTGGGCTGCGAGGTGATCACGGCCGTCGATGGCTTCGATGCCCTGGCCAAGATCGCCGACCATCATCCGGGCATCATTTTTGTCGACATCATGATGCCGCGCCTTGATGGCTACCAGACCTGTGCCCTGATCAAGAACAACAGCGCGTTCAAGGCCACGCCGGTGATCATGCTGTCGTCTCGCGACGGGTTGTTCGACAAGGCCAAGGGACGCATCGTCGGTTCCGATCAGTTTTTGACCAAGCCGTTCAGCAAGGAAGAACTGCTGGGCGCGATACAGGCCCATGTTCCGGGCTTTGCCGCTGTCCAGCCGCACCAGGCACATTAATGACACTTGGCCAACGGGCCTGGGGTCAACAAGAAAATGGGGAACACCATGGCACGAGTTCTGATCGTCGATGATTCGCCGACTGAAATGTATAAATTGACCGGCATGCTGGAAAAGCACGGCCATCAGGTCCTGAAAGCCGAGAATGGCGCCGATGGTGTGGCCCTGGCCCGCCAGGAAAAACCCGATGCGGTGCTGATGGACATCGTCATGCCCGGCCTCAACGGTTTCCAGGCAACGCGCCAGCTGACCAAGGACCCGGACACCGGCCACATCCCCGTGATCATCATCACCACCAAGGACCAGGACACCGACAAGGTCTGGGGTACGCGCCAAGGGGCGAAGGACTACCTGACCAAACCGGTGGACGAAGAAACCCTGATCGCGACCCTGAACAAAGTGCTGGCGGGCTGACGGTGCGGCCATGAGCCAATCCCTGACCGCATTCGAACTGCTGCTGCAGATCGACCGGCGTTGCCGGTTGCTGGGGGCGGACCTGCCCTCCCAGCCGACCCATCGCGCCGGTTGGAGCGGCATTGGCTTTCGCTTGGGCGAGCACTGGTACGTAGCGCCGATGGGTGAAGTCAGCGAAGTGCTGCACGAACCACGTTACACGCATTTGCCCGGGGTCAAGCCGTGGGTGCGTGGAGTGGCTAACCTGCGCGGGCGTTTGTTGCCGTTGATGGACTTGTGCGGGTTCTTTGGCCACGAGCTGTCGACCGTGCGCAAGCAGCGGCGCGTGTTGGTGGTGGATCACGACGAGGTGTTCGCCGGGTTGTTGGTGGACGAGGTCCTTGGGCTGCAGCATTTTGCCCAGGACAGCCTGGAACCGACGCTGGTGGACGACCTCGACGGCCCGGAAGCGGCCTTCGTCAAGGGCCGGTTTGGCGGTGAGCGCGAGTGGCAAGTGTTCAGCCCGTTTGCCCTGGCGCGGTCGCCGGGGTTCATGGATGTGGCGATTTAACGAGATGCAGCGCAGGCCCCCTCTGGGAGCGAGCCGGTGGGAGCACAGCTTGCTCGCGATGGCGGTGCCTCGGTTGGCGAGAAAACTGTGTCGTTCTCATCGCGGGCAAGCCTTGCTCCCACAGAGCCGCACTGGTTGAGCAGGCTGCACGACAAAGGCTTGCTTACAGTCAATAGCTGTAAGTTGGATTGGGCAGTACAGGCGAGAACCGATGATCAAAGCAAAAACAGGCAAGCCACTGGAAGCGTCGCGCAGTCGTTCGCAGATCATCGTGCTGTTCGTCGCGCTGATCGTCTTCATCATGCTGCTGTTCGCCAACTTCGCTTACCTCAACACCCAATCCACCTATGACAAACAGTACATCGGCCATGCCGGCGAGCTGCGGGTGCTGTCCCAGCGCATCGCCAAGAACGCCACCGAGGCCGCCGCCGGCAAGCCCGCGGCGTTCAAGCTGCTGAGCGATGCGCGCAATGACTTCGCCCAGCGCTGGGGCTCCCTGAAACAGGGCGACCCGGTCACCGGCCTGCCCCCTGCGCCGGCCACCCTGCGTCCGCAGATGCGCGCCGTGCAGCTGGATTGGGAGCGCCTGCTAAAGAACACCGATGCCATCCTCTCCAGCGAACAGACCGTGCTGTCGCTGCACCAGGTGGCGGCGACCCTGGCCGAAACCGTGCCGCAGTTGCAGGTCGAGTACGAAAAAGTCGTCGAGATCCTGCTGCAACGCGGCGCGCCGGCCGCCCAGGTGGCCATGGCCCAGCGCCAGTCGCTGCTGGCCGAGCGGATCCTCGGCGCGGTGAATACCGTGCTGGCGGGGGACGAAAACGCCAGCCAGGCCGCCGACACCTTCGGTCGCGACGCCGCGCGTTTTGGCCAGGTGCTCAATGGCATGTTGCAAGGTGACCCGGCCCTGAAGATATCCCAGGTCCAGGACCGCGATGCCCGGGCACGCCTGAGCGAAATCAGCGAGCTCTTCGAGTTCGTCTCCGGTTCGGTGGACGAAATCCTCGAGACCTCCCCGGAGCTGTTCAAGGTCCGCGAATCGGCCGGCAACATCTTCAACCTGTCGCAGACCCTGCTCGACGAGGCTTCGCACCTGGCCACGGCCTTCGAAAACCTCGCCGGCGGGCGTTCCGTCAATACCATCGGCGGCTATGTGCTGGGTTTGCTGGCGCTGATGTCGATCATCCTGATTGGCCTGGTGATGGTCCGCGAAACCAACCGCCAGTTGCACGAAACCGCACAAAAGAACGAGCGCAACCAGAACGCGATCATGCGGTTGCTGGATGAAATCGAAGACCTGGCCGATGGCGACCTGACCGTCACTGCTTCGGTCACCGAGGACTTCACCGGCACCATCGCCGACTCCATCAATTACTCGGTGGACCAACTGCGCGACCTGGTGGCGACCATCAACCTCACCGCCGGCCAGGTCGCCGCTGCGGTGCAGGAAACCCAGGCCACGGCGATGCACCTGGCCCAGGCCTCCGAGCACCAGGCCCAGCAAATTTCCGAAGCTTCGACTTCAATTAATGAAATGGCCCAGTCCATCGACCAGGTATCGGCCAATGCCGCCGAGTCGTCGGCGGTGGCCGAGCGGTCGGTGGAGATTGCCAACAAGGGCAACGAGGTGGTGCACAACACCATTCATGGCATGGACAACATTCGCGAGCAGATCCAGGACACCGCCAAGCGCATCAAGCGCCTGGGTGAGTCATCCCAGGAAATCGGCGACATTGTCAGCCTGATCGACGACATCGCCGACCAGACCAACATCCTGGCCCTCAACGCCGCCATCCAGGCGTCCATGGCCGGCGATGCCGGGCGCGGGTTCGCGGTGGTGGCCGATGAAGTACAGCGCCTGGCCGAGCGCTCTTCGGCGGCGACCCGGCAAATCGAGACCCTGGTGCGGGCGATCCAGGCCGATACCAACGAGGCGGTGATTTCCATGGAGCAGACCACCACCGAAGTGGTGCGCGGTGCGCGACTGGCCCAGGACGCCGGCGTTGCCCTGGAAGAAATCGAAGGCGTGTCCAAGACCCTGGCGGCGCTGATCCAGAGCATTTCCAATGCGGCGCAGCAACAGACCACCTCGGCGGGGCAGATTTCCTTGACCATGAACGTGATCCAGCAGATCACTTCGCAGACTTCATCCGGTTCCACCGCCACTGCCGAGAGCATTGGCAACCTGGCGAAAATGGCCAGCCAGCTGCGTCGTTCGGTGTCGGGGTTCACGTTGCCGGCGGCAGCGGCTGGCGATGAGGAAAAGGGGTGACCAACCGGATCCATCCGTTGGAAAAGGCTTTTTGTGGCGAGGAGGTTTCTGTGGGAGCAAGGCTTGCCCGCGATGAAGATAACGCGGTTCTTCGGGAACCGAGGTGTTTGCATCGCGAGCAAGCTTTGCTCCCACAGGTAAATCCCTTCCCCGCGGGCGCGTTGTGTTCTCCTGATTGGAGTGGTTATGGGTGATCGGCACGACTATGTGGCCCTGGAATGGGTCAAGGGCGAGATTGCCGAAACGCTGAAGCAGGCTCATCTGGCCCTCAACCGCCTGGTGGACGATCCGCAGGCGTCGGACGCCCTCGGGCAATGCCTGGCCTGCATTCACCAGGTCCACGGCGGCCTGCAGATGGTCGAATTCTACGGTGCGGCGCTGCTGGCCGAGGAGATGGAGCAACTGTGCGCCGCCCTGCAGGACAACCGCGTCACCCATCGCGACGAAGCCATCAGCCTGTTGAGCCAGGCCCTGGGGCAGTTGCCGATCTACCTGGACCGCGTACAAGGTGCCCGTCGCGATCTGCCGCTGGTGGTGCTGCCCTTGATCAACGACCTGCGCAGTGCCCGGGGCGAGAGCCTGTTGTCGGAAACCAGTCTGTTCAGCCCCGAGTTGCCCGATATTGCGCCGCTCAGCGACGAGGCCTTGCAGCGCCTCGAACCCGCTGACCTGCCAAACACCTTGCGCAAATTGCGCCAGACCCTGCAAATGGCCCTGGTGGGCCTGCTGCGCGAACAGGACGACGCAACCCACCTCGGTTACCTGGCCAAGGTCTTCCATCGCCTGGAAACCTTGTGTACTGGGGCGCCGCTCAATGCGTTATGGCAGGTGGCCTCGGCGCTGGTCGAAGGCATGCGTGACGGACGTATCGCCAACAGCCCGGCGCTGCGCAGCCTGTTCAAGGAAGCCGACAAGGAACTCAAGCGCCTGCTGGACCAAGGCATGCCAGGCATCAATCAGCCGGCACCGCCCCACCTGCTCAAGAGTTTGTTGTTCTATATTGCCAAGGCCGAACATCCCAGCGGGCAGATGCAGATCATGAAAGAACGCTACTCACTGGACGACGCGCTGCCCGACAGCGCCATGGTCGACGAAGAACGCGCGCGCCTGGCCGGGCCCGACCGCGATGCCATGCGCTCGGTGCTTGCCGCGCTGTGCGAGGAACTGGTGCGGGTCAAGGAGCGCCTGGACCTGTTCGTGCGCAGCGATCGCCAGCACGCCTCGGAGCTGGACAGCCTGTTGGCGCCGCTGCGGCAGATCGCCGACACCCTGGCGGTGCTCGGTTTTGGCCAGCCACGCAAGGTCATCATCGATCAACTGGCCGTGGTCCTGAGCCTCGCCCAGGGCCAGCGCAAGCCGGATGACGCGACCCTCATGGACGTCGCCGGGGCCTTGCTCTACGTCGAGGCGACGCTGGCCGGCATGGTCGGCACCGTCGAGCCCGAGAGCCGCGAAGACACCCACCTGCCCACCACCGACCTGACCCAGATCCACCAGATCGTCATCAAGGAAGCCCACACCTGCCTGCAACAGGCCAAGGACATGATCGTCGACTACATCGACGCGGACTGGAACCGCGAGCAACTGCAGCCCTTGCCGGCGTTGCTGACCCAGGTGCGTGGCGCGCTGGCGATGATTCCCCTGAGTCGTGCCGCCAGCCTGGTGGAGGCTTGCAACGGTTTCATCCGCGAGCATCTGCTGCTGGATCAGGCCCAGCCGGGCTGGGAAGAACTCGACCACCTGGCTGACGTGATCACCGGTCTCGAATACTACCTGGAGCGCTTGAGCGAGGACCCGGAAACCCCCGGCGAGCCGTTGCTCGACGGGGTCGAGCGGAGCTTGGCTGCGCTCGGTTATTTTCCTGACGAAGCGCGAGTGCCGGTGCTCGACGATGTATTGAGCCCCAACGAAGCCCAGGTCATGCAGGACTTGCAGGAATGGGACGACCCGCAGACGGTGCAATCCTTGGCCGAGGTGCTGGCCAGCCCGATCTCGGCGGTCAATCCGCCAGCCAAGAGCACCCCGGGCAGCCTGTTGCCGCCACCGTTGGATGAAAGTCCGGTGGACGATGAGTTGCGCGAGGTCTTCCTCGAGGAAACCGGCGAGGTGCTGGACGTCCTGCGTGAATACCTGCCGCGCTGGAGTGCGCATCCCGACGACCACGGCGCCCTGAGCGAACTGCGCCGGGCCTTCCACACCCTCAAGGGCAGTGGCCGGATGGTCCGGGCGCTGGTGCTGGGTGAACTGGCCTGGGCCGTGGAAAACCTGCTCAACCGGGTCCTGGAGCGCAGCGTCGAGCCGCAGGCCTCGGTCCGCCAGTTGATTGAAGACACGGTGCAGTTGTTGCCGGCCCTGGTGGCCGAATTCGCCGCCAATCACCAGCGCCAGCGCGACGACGTCGACCGCTTGGCCGCCCGCGCGCATGTCCTGGCCAAGGGCGGCGATGAGAAGGATGAAGACGAGCAGGACGTGGCCGCCCTCGATCCGCTGCTGTTGAAGATCTTCGACAGCGAAGCCCAGGGCCACCTCGCCAGCCTCAATCGCTTTCTCGATCAGTCGGCCGACCACCTGCCCCTGCAGGCCAGTGATGAGTTGCAGCGGGCCTTGCATACGCTCAAGGGCAGCGCGTCGATGGCCGGCGTGCTGCCGATCGCCGAGCTGGCCGGGGCGATGGATGAGCTGGCCCGGGAATACCGGGCGCATCTGATTGCCCTCGATCTGGATGAGGTCGAATTGCTGCTGGAAGCCGAAGGGCTGCTGCGCCGGGGCCTGCGCCAGTTGCACAGCGAGCCGCTGGCAGCGATCCCTGGCGCCGAGGATCTGATCCAGCGCGCCCAGGCCCTGCTGGCCGAGCGTCTGCACGCCGCCAACAGCGCGCCGGACAAAGCGCTGCGGACCAAGCGCGACCCACAACTGATCAACAACTTCCTAGCCCAGGGCATGGACATCCTGCTGGACGCCGAAAGCCTCTTGCAGCGCTGGCAGCAGCACCCCGGCGAAGGCCAGGAACTGAGTGCGCTGCTCGATGAGCTGACCACCCTCGGCGAAGGCGCGCACCTGGCCGACTTGCACCCGGTGGACGAACTCTGCGAAGCCTTGCTCGACCTCTACGGTGCGGTAGAGGAAAGCAGCCTGGCGGTCAGCGATGAATTTTTCCAGGAAGCCCAGCGCGCCCATGAAGCGCTGATCGATATGCTCGATGAGCTGGCGGCCGGGCAGCATGTGCATCCGCAGCCCGAGCGGGTACAGGCCCTGCGTCGCTTGCTTCAGGAGAGCCTTGATCCATCGGCCACCGGCCTGATCCGCAGCGACGGCAGCCGCACCCTGAGCATCCGCGAACTGGGCCACGCGACGGCGGAAATGGAGCGTGACGCGCCCGTCGATACCTCGATGGAAGATGACCTCGCGGCGATTTTCCTCGAAGAAGCCCAAGACATCCTCGAAAGCGCCGCCCAGGCCTTGCAACGCTGGTTGGCCGATCCGGATAACGGCGCACCGCTGTCCTCGCTGCAACGTGACTTGCACACCCTCAAGGGCGGTGCGCGAATGGCCGACATCCGGCCGGTGAGCGACCTGGCCCAGGAGTTGGAAAACCTTTACGAAGGGCTGGTGGACCGCCGCTACAGCTA
Organism: Pseudomonas sp. H1_F01; assembly: GCF_054681425.1. Lineage (NCBI taxonomy): Bacteria > Pseudomonadati > Pseudomonadota > Gammaproteobacteria > Pseudomonadales > Pseudomonadaceae > Pseudomonas > Pseudomonas sp. H1_F01. Next base: position 625,018 of record NZ_CP162823.1, read on the forward strand.
CAGCGAGGAACTGGCGCAACTGCTTGCCAGCAGCCACGAACGCCTCGACCTGTTGCTCGGGCAGTTGCAACAGGGCCAGCCGTTGGGCGATCCCGTTGCGCTGATCGACGCCATTCGACGGTTCCGCCAGGACAAGCCGAACGCCATCGAGACGAGCGCAGCGGCCCAGGCCGACGGCGCCGGCCATGATCCCGAGTTGCTGGAAATCTTCCTTGAAGAAGGCTTCGACATCCTCGACAGCTCGGGCGCGGCGCTGCTGCGCTGGCAGGAAGAACCGTCGAATCGCCAGGCCGTGGAAACCTTGCTGCGGGATTTGCACACCCTCAAGGGCGGTGCGCGCATGGTGGAAATCGGACCCATCGGCGACCTGGCCCACGAGTTGGAAAATCTCTACGAAGGCCTGTCGGCAGGCCTGCTTCAGCCGACCCCGGCGCTGTTCACTTTGTTGCAAAGCAGTCATGACCGATTGGCGCAGATGCTCGATGCAGTACGCGCCGGCCACCCGTGCCCGTTGGCGGACCGACTGATCGCGCAGATCCAGGCGGTGAATCATCCCCAGGAGAATGCTGCACCGCAGGCTGTCTCGGCGCCGGAACCGGTGCCCACTCCCATCGTCAGCCCGCCTGCGGCGCCTGCAAGACCGGACCCCAGCGCAGCGGGCGACGGTGCGGACATGGTCAAGGTATCCGCCGAACTGCTCGACGACCTGGTGAACCTGGCGGGCGAAACGTCGATCTTCCGTGGGCGTATCGAACAGCAGGTCAACGACGGGCGCGTGGCCCTGGGCGAAATGGAAACCACCATCGAGCGCATGCGCGATCAGTTGCGGCGCCTGGATACCGAAACCCAGGGGCGGATTCTCAGCCGGCAACAGGTGGAGGCCGAGCGCCTGGGCTATGAAGAGTTCGACCCGCTGGAGATGGACCGCCACTCCCAGTTGCAGCAGTTGTCCCGGGCACTGTTCGAGTCCGCCTCGGACTTGCTTGAGCTCAAGGAAACCCTCGACCGCAGCAATCACGATGCCGAGGTCCTGCTGCAACAGCAGGGGCGTATCAACACCGAGCTCCAGGAAGGCCTGATGCGTACGCGCATGGTGCCGTTCGAGCGCATGCTGCCACGGCTCAAGCGCATCGTCCGGCAAGTGGCGCAGGAGCTGGGCAAGGACGTGGAATTCCTGGTCGGCAACGCCGACGGCGAGATGGACCGTAACGTGCTGGAGCGCATGGCTGCACCTCTTGAACATATGCTGCGCAACGCCGTCGACCACGGCCTGGAGCCGGCTGACGTGCGCATCGCCGCCGGCAAGCCGGCCCGAGGACGTATCAGCCTCGATCTGTCCCGGGAAGGCGGCGACATCATTTTCGACATCCGCGACGACGGTGCCGGGGTGCCGCTGGAGGCTGTGCGGAACAAGGCGATCAAACGTGGCTTGCTGGCGCCGGACAGCGACATCAGCGAGCGCGACGTGCTGCAGTTCATCTTGCAACCAGGGTTTTCCACGGCCGAGAAAATCACCCAGATATCCGGGCGCGGCGTCGGCATGGACGTGGTCCACGAAGAGGTTCGGCAACTGGGCGGCAGCATGGTCATCGATTCCACGCCGGGGCAGGGCGTGAATTTCCGCATTCGCCTGCCGTTTACCGTGGCGGTGAACCGGGCGTTGATGGTGCACTGTCACGAAGACCAATACGCGATCCCGCTGAACACCATCGAGAGCATTGTCCGGGTGTTGCCCGCCGAACTGGACGGCTATTACCAGCTCGACCCGCCGACCTACACCTATGCCGGGCAGCGTTACGAGTTGTGCTACCTCGGAGAGCTATTGAAAACCGGCGCCCGGCCGAAACTGCTGGGCCAGAGCCAGCCCTTGCCGGTGCTGCTGGTGCAGTGCAACGAGCGGCACGTCGCCGTGCAGGTGGACGCTACCGCCGGGACCCGGGAGATCGTGGTCAAGAGCCTCGGCCCGCAGTTCTCGGCGGTACAGGGCCTGTCCGGGGCGACGATCCTGGGGGACGGCCGGGTGGTGTTGATTCTCGACCTGCTCGCGCCGATCCGCGCCTTGCCCCACCAGGTCCCGCGCCGCCAAGTGCCGGTAGAAGGCGAGGGCGAATCGCAACGGCCGCTGCTGGTGCTGGTGGTGGACGACTCGGTGACCGTGCGCAAGGTCACCAGTCGCCTGCTGGAACGCCACGGCATGCACGTCCTGACCGCCAAGGATGGCGTGGATGCCATGGCGCTGCTGGCCGAGCATGCCCCGGACCTGATGCTGCTGGACATCGAGATGCCGCGCATGGACGGCTTCGAAGTGGCCACGCAAGTGCGCAACGACCCGCGCCTGGCGCATTTGCCGATCATCATGATCACCTCCCGCACCGGCCAGAAACACCGCGACCGCGCCATGGCCATCGGCGTCAACGACTACCTGGGCAAGCCGTACCAGGAATCGGTGCTGCTCGACAGCATCGCGTACTGGAGCAAAACACATGCATGACCTGCATCTTCACTCGCGCACCAGCCCACTCACCGGCCTGTTGTTGCCATTGGCTGACCGGCACCTGGTGTTGCCCAACGTGGCCGTGGCCGAACTGATCGACTACCAGAGCAGCGTATTCGATATGGACACCCCGCCGTGGTTCCTGGGCTGGGTGAGCTGGCGTGAACGGCAAATCCCGTTGCTGAGCTTCGAGTCGGCCTGCGGCCAGAAGACCGTGATTGGCGAGCGAGTGCGCATCGTCGTGCTCAACGCCCTCGGCGGACGGCCGGAGCTGCGTTTCATAGCGCTGCTGGTGCAAGGCATCCCACGCTCCTACAAGCTCGACAGCCAGTTGAGCTACGTCGACGTGCCGCTGTGCGGGTTGGAACAGGCGGCGGTGCAAGTTGGGGAACACGTGGCGAAAGTGCCGGATTTGTTGGCACTGGAGGAGTTGGTGATGGCTGCGGGCCTGATTCAGCCCCACAAACCCTGAGGCATACGAATTCCCAATGTGGGAGCGAGCTTGCTCGCGATGGCGGCCTGACAGCTGGCCAAAATTTTGTTGATCGGGTACATATCCATTGCTGCGGTAACGGCTGCTTAGGGTTCCGCCCTTACGGCGGGTCACTTTTTTCAGGCGCCAAAAAAGTAACCAAAAAGGCTTTGCCCCACCACTCGGTGCCTCGCCTAGGCTCGGCATGCCCGAACGAAGGCATTGCTCCGTGGGCCCACTCCACAATGCCTGCGTTCGGCCAGCGTGGTTAACGGGGCGCCGAGATCAACGTCCATCGCGAGGCGGCCTGACAGCCGGCCTGGCTCTTGCGGGTGTACCCCAACCAGATTTGTGTGAGCAGGACCTGTGGGAGCAAAGCTTGCTCGCGAGGCGGCCTGACAGCCGACCTGCGATTGCAGGTGTACCCCAATCCAATTGTGTGCGGGCTTGCTCGCTACCACAAAGGTTCGTACCAATCCGGCAACCATTACTCCAACCGTAACGATCCGCCGTCGAGCTTGATTGATGCCCGCGCCACAACACTTCTAAGGTGAGCCCCACGACAGCGAACCCGTGGAGTGGTCATGACAACAACAATATCCCCCGACTCGCGCTGGACGCGGCGGCGCAGCGAAAAGCAGCGGCGTCTCGGGCTGGTGAAGGGGCTTGCCGACGGTGTGGTGCTGCCCACCGACAAGATCGTCGCGGCGCTGGAGGCGTTGATTCTGCCCGGCGACCGTGTGGTGCTGGAGGGCAATAACCAGAAGCAGGCGGACTTCCTTTCCCGCTCCCTGGCGAAAGTCGACCCTTCGAAGCTGCACGATTTACACATGATCATGCCCAGCGTCGGGCGGTCCGAACACCTGGATCTGTTCGAGCGCGGCATTGCCCGTAAGCTCGATTTTTCCTTTGCTGGCACCCAGAGCCTGCGCATCAGCCAGTTGCTCGAAGATGGCCTGCTGGAAATCGGCGCGATCCATACCTACATCGAACTCTATGCCCGGCTGGTGGTGGACCTGATTCCCAACGTGGTGCTCTCGGCCGGTTTCATGGCCGACCGCGCTGGCAATATCTACACCGGCCCCAGCACCGAAGACACACCGGCGCTGATCGAGCCGGCGGCCTTCAGCGACGGTATCGTCATTGTTCAGGTCAACCAGTTGGTGGATGACGTCAGCGACCTGCCGCGAGTCGACATCCCGGCGTCCTGGGTCGATTTCGTGGTGGTGGCCGACAAGCCGTTCTACATCGAGCCGCTGTTCACCCGCGACCCGCGCCATATCAAGCCTGTGCATGTGCTGATGGCGATGATGGCGATCCGCGGGATCTACGAAAAACACAACGTCCAGTCCCTCAATCACGGCATCGGTTTCAACACCGCCGCGATTGAATTGATCCTGCCGACCTACGGCGAATCCCTTGGCCTGAAGGGCAAGATCTGCCGCAACTGGACGCTTAATCCGCACCCGACCCTGATCCCGGCCATCGAAAGCGGCTGGGTCGAAAGCGTGCATTGCTTTGGCACCGAGCTGGGCATGGAGAACTATATTGCCGCCCGGCCGGACGTGTTCTTCACCGGCCACGACGGCTCGCTGCGCTCCAACCGCATGGTCTGCCAACTGGCTGGGCAATACGCGGTGGACCTGTTCATCGGCGCCACCCTGCAAGTGGACGGCGACGGCCATTCCTCCACCGTGACCCGTGGCCGCTTGGCCGGCTTTGGCGGTGCGCCGAACATGGGCCATGACCCGCGCGGTCGTCGTCACGGCACGCCAGCCTGGCTCGATATGCGCCACGGCGATGGCGAGGCGCCGTTGCTCGAGCGCGGCAAGAAGCTGGTGGTGCAGATGGTCGAGACGTTCCAGGAGGGCGGTAAACCGACCTTCGTCGAAACCCTCGACGCGGTGGACGTGGCGAAGAAAGCCGGCATGCCCCTGGCGCCGATCATGATCTACGGCGACGACGTCACCCATTTGCTCACCGAAGAGGGCATCGCCTACCTGTACAAGGCCCGCTCCCTGGAAGAGCGCCAGGCAATGATTGCTGCGGTGGCCGGCGTTACTGCCATTGGCCTGCGCCATGACCCGAAAGACACCGCGCGCATGCGCCGCGAAGGGCTGATCGCCTTGCCCGAAGACCTCGGTATTCGCCGCACCGACGCCACCCGCGAGTTGCTCGCGGCCAAGAGCGTGGCCGACCTGGTGGAGTGGTCCGGTGGCCTCTACAACCCGCCCGCCAAGTTCAGGAGCTGGTAAATGCACGCCTTCAACCTGCAACCGAAAAAACTGTCCTTGACCGAGCACCTGGCGGATATGGCGGTGGACGCGCTGATCGACGAAGCCGACCTCTCGCCTAAACCGGCCTTGGTGGATCGTCGTGGCAATGGCGCCCACACCGACCTGCACCTGGGCCTGATGCACGCCTCGGCACTGTCGCTGTGGCCGGCGTTCAGGGAAATGGCCGAAGCCGCCCTCGACTGTGGCGAGATCGGCTTGCCGCTACGCGAAGCCCTCGGGCGCATCGGCCGTGAGGGGGAAGCCTCGATGCTCGCTACCACTGGCGGCGTCAACACACACCGGGGTGCGATCTGGGCCTTGGGCCTGTTGGTCGCTGCAACGGCGCTGGAACCTGAATCCAGTGCTGCCAGCGCCGTCGCTCTACGCGCTGCCCGCCTGGCCTTGCTCAACGACCGCTATGCGCCCCAACCCTTGAGCCACGGCGCCCAGGTAGCCCAACGCTACGGCGTACGCGGTGCCCGGGAAGAAGCGCAACTGGCGTTCCCGGCGGTGACTGGCCTGGGCCTGCCGCAACTCAAGCGCAGTCGCGCGGCGGGCGCGGGAGAGCAGAACGCCCGGCTCGATGCCTTGCTGGCGATCATGACCACCCTGGCCGATACCTGCGTGCTTTATCGCGCCGGCGAGCCGGGTTTGCAGGCCATGCAACAGGGCGCCAAGGCGGTGCTCGATGCCGGTGGCAGTGCGAGCCTGGGCGGTCGTCGCCAATTGCACGCGCTGGACCAACAACTGATTGCCTTGAACGCCTCGCCCGGCGGCGCTGCCGACCTGCTCGCCGCCTGCCTGTTCCTCGATCGTATCGAGCGCGGCGATGGCCTCTTCCCAGGAGTGTGCTGATGGAAACCTTATCCTTTGAATTCCCTGCCGGGCAGCCGCCACGGGGGCGGGCGCTGGTGGGCTGCGTCGGCTCGGGCGACCTGGAAGTGCTGATCGAACCCGGCCTGGCAGGCAAGCTGACCATCCAGGTGCAGACCTCGGTCAACGGCAGTGAACAACGCTGGCAGCACCTGTTCGCCCGCATGTTCGACGGCCAGACACCGCCGGCCTTGTCTATCGACATCCACGATTTCGGCGCCACCCCCGGCGTGGTGCGTTTGCGCCTGGAGCAAGGTTTCGAGGAGATCGGCCATGACTGACAGTGCAGCGTTGCTCAACAAGCACAGCTTCGTCGAACTCGGTGCCCGGCAACGGGCCAAGGCCTTGCTCGATGACGGCACTTTTCGCGAATTGCTCGACCCGTTCCAGCGGATCATGTCGCCATGGCTGTTGCGCCAGGGCGTGGTGCCGCAAAGCGATGACGGCGTGATGATCGCCAAGGGTACGCTCGATGGCCTGCCCGTGGTGATCGCCGCCATCGAAGGCGCGTTCCAGGGCGGCAGCCTCGGCGAAGTCGGCGGGGCGAAGATTGCCGGTGCGCTGGAATTGGCCGCGGAGGACAACCGCAAGGGCATCCCGACCCGTGCCGTATTGCTGCTGGAAACCGGCGGCGTGCGTTTGCAGGAGGCCAATCTCGGGTTGGCGGCGATCGCCGAGATTCATTCGGCGATTGTCGACCTGCGCCAATACCAACCGGTGGTCGGCGTGGTGGCCGGCAGCGTCGGCTGTTTTGGTGGCATGTCCATCGCCGCCGGGCTGTGCAGTTATCTGCTGGTGACCCAGGAAGCGCGGCTGGGCCTGAACGGCCCACAAGTGATCGAACAGGAGGCCGGGATCGACGAATACGACTCCCGCGACCGGCCGTTCATCTGGAGCCTGACCGGCGGCGAGCAACGGTTCGCCAGTGGGTTGGTGGATCGTTACGTCGCCGATGATGTGGCGCAGATCCGTCAACAGGTCGGCCAGTTGCTGCACCTGGGCGTTCCCGCGCAACACCGCAGCGGCCAGGCCGAGCTGTTCCTGCAACGCCTGGCCCGCTTGGACACTGAAGTGCAAATCGAACCGGCCACGGTTCGCCAGTTGTATCAGGGAGAACGCCCATGAGTGCCTATTCATTGAGAGGCTTGCGCTGGTTCGAGGCCTTGGCTGGCGACGCCAAACCGCTGGAAGGCCTGCCGGCTTCGTTGAAAGTCGCTGACGTCAGGCTGGGCGAGCAAACCGTGCGCCTGCTGGCGGTGGTGGCTGATCCCGACAGTCGTTTTCCCCGTGCTCGCAATGGCGAAGTCGGTTTGCTGGAGGGCTGGGGTTTGGCTAAAGCGGTGGATGACGCCATCGACGCCGACCGCGATGCAGTCAACAAGCGTCCGCTGATCGCCGTTGTCGATGTACCGAGCCAGGCCTATGGGCGGCGTGAAGAAGCCCTGGGCATTCATCAGGCCTTGGCCGGTGCGGCGGACAGCTATGCCCGTGCGCGACTGGCCGGGCATCCGGTGATCGGTTTGCTGGTGGGCAAGGCCATGTCCGGGGCGTTCCTGGCCCACGGCTACCAGGCCAACCGCCTGATTGCGCTGCGCGACCCGGGGGTGATGGTCCACGCCATGGGCAAGGCCTCGGCGGCGCGAGTCACCCTGCGCAGTGTCGAAGAGCTTGAGGCCTTGGCCGCCAGCGTGCCACCGATGGCCTATGACATCGACAGTTTTGCCAGCCTGGGTCTGCTGTGGGAAACCTTGTCGGCGGAGCAGATCGAGCAACCGACGGCGGCTGATCTGGCCCGGGTGACGGATTGCCTGCAACAGGCGATCAACGATGTGGCCGCTGCGCCTCGCGACTTGAGCAGTCGCCTCGGTGCGACCCATCGCGCGGCTTCCAGCACCGTACGCCAGTTGCTGAGAGCACAGTGGTGAATACATATCTGGCCCATGACCTGCTCTGGGGGATGACCCCGGAACAGGTGCCTGCGGGTGCGCCGGCATGGGTGCTCGAATCGATTGCCGCCGGTCAACCGGTGGTGGTCCGGCGCTCGCTGACGGCTCCGGGTCAAATCGCGGTCGGCGTGCGCGGGCGTTCGCGCGAGCAGCGTTATGCAACGTCGATGGCGATTGCTGCGATTTCCCGTCGCGTCAGGCCGGAAGACCTTTGTCACGTTGCGTCGACTCGCGACTTGCCAGCCCTGCAAGCGCTGTCCCGCCTGCGTCCGCAGCTCGATGCCAGTGGCTGGGCCTGGGGGGTGAGTGGCAGCGCCGGGTTCGAGCTCGCCACGAGTATCGAGGCGTTGCATGAACGCAGCGACCTGGATCTGATTCTGCGGGTGCCGCATTTTCTCGATCGTCTCCACGCCAGGGAATTGCTGGCGCAACTGGATGCCTCGGTTTGCGCCGTGGATATGCAATTGCAAACGCCCTGCGGTGCCGTCGCCTTGCGCGAGTGGGCGGGTTCGTCGCGGCGTGTCCTGCTCAAGGATGATGTGCAGGCACGGCTGGTGAACGATCCTTGGCAGCCTTCATTGGAGCAAGTCGCGTGAGCAGCCTCTTCGTCTTTCCCGGCCAGGGTGCGCAGCGCGTGGGCATGCTCCACGGCCTGGCGCCGCAAGTCCTCGACGAGGCGGGTGACGTGCTTGGTGAGGACGTCTTGCAGTTGGACAGTGCCGAGGCGCTGCAATCGACCCGCGCCGTGCAACTGTGCCTGTTGATTGCCGGCGTGGCAGCGTCGCGGCGATTGCTGGAACAGGCGCCTGCGCCGGACTACGTGGCGGGACTGTCCATCGGCGCTTATCCGGCGGCGGTGGTGGCCGGGGCGCTGGGGTTCGAGGATGCGTTGCGACTGGTCAGCCTGCGGGGCGAATTGATGCAGCGGGCGTATCCGCAAGGCTATGGCATGACCGCGATCATCGGCCTGGACCTCGCGGCAGTGGAAGCGTTGCTGGCGCAGGTGCACAGCGACCGCACCCCGGTCTACCTGGCCAACATCAACGCGGATAATCAGGTGGTCATCGCCGGCAGTGACGAGGCCATGAACAACGTTGCCAGGCAGGCGCGAAGCCTGGGTGCCGGGAAGGCCTGTCGGCTGGCGGTGAGCGTGCCGTCCCATTGCCCGTTGCTGGAAGCACCGGCCCGGGCATTGGCCCAGGCATTTGCCGACGTACCGTTGAAAGCACCAGCCTTGGGTTATCTCAGCGGTAGCCGCGCGCGACCGGTGATCAACACCGAGGCCTTGCGCGACGACCTGGCGCTCAACATGTGCCGCGTGGTGGATTGGCGCGGTACCGTGCAAAGCGCTTACGAACGCGGTGTGCGGCTACAGATCGAACTGCCGCCCGGTGCGGTGCTGACCGCCCTGGCGCGCCGGGTGTTCGAGCAGGGCACTGTCATGGCTTTCGACGGCGCCCGGCTCGACACCTTGCAGGCGCTGTTGCGTGAGGAGGGAAACCGCCAACCCTAAACCACCGACTCAAGCTGGCGAAGCACAAAAACAACAACTTCGACGATGCACTTTGAGGACTACAACAATGATTATCTACGGTGTGGCATTTTTGGCCTTTTGTACCCTGGCGGGTATTTTTATCGGTGAGCTGCTGGGCAAATTGATCGGCGTGCCGGCCAACGTCGGCGGCGTCGGCATTGCGATGCTGTTGTTGATCGGCCTGGGCAGCTACCTGAGCAAGCGCGGCCTGTTCAAGGGCAAATCCGAGGCCGGCGTGGAATTCTGGAGCGCGGTCTACATCCCCATTGTGGTCGCGATGGCGGCGCAGCAAAACGTCTACGGCGCGCTCAAGGGCGGGCCGATGGCGATCCTGGCCGGAACCCTGGCGGTGGTGATTGCCTTTGCGTTGGTGCCGGTGCTGGTGCGCATTGGCAACAAAGGGCCTCAGGCCGACGTTTCCGTTAAGACGGTCGGGTGATTGCCATGTACGAATCCATGATGAAAGTGATCACCGGCTACGGCCTGATCAGCGGTTTCGCCATTGTCGGCATCACCATGTGGGTGTCCTACTGGATCAGCAACACGTTCACCAAAGGTCGCCTGCATGGTTCGGCCATCGCCATTCTCCTGGGGCTGGTGCTTTCCTACATTGGCGGGGCAATGACCGGCGGGCAGAAGGGCGTGGTGGACATTCCGCTGCTGTCCGGGATTGGTTTGCTCGGCGGCGCGATGCTGCGGGACTTTGCCATCGTCGCCACGGCGTTCGGCGTGAGTATCGAAGAACTCAAGCGCGCCGGTTTCGTTGGGGTGCTGGCGCTGTTTGTCGGAGTCGGTACGTCGTTCATTGCTGGCGTCGGGGTCGCGATGGCTTTCGGTTACACCGATGCGGTGAGCCTGACCACCATTGGCGCCGGGGCGGTGACCTACATCGTCGGGCCGGTGACCGGGGCGGCGATTGGTGCCAGTTCCGAAGTGATGGCGCTGTCCATTGCCGCCGGGTTGATCAAGGCGATCCTGGTGATGGTGGCGACGCCGTTCGTGGCACCGATGATTGGCCTGAATAATCCACGCAGTGCGGTGATTTTCGGTGGCTTGATGGGCACCTCTAGCGGCGTGGCCGGCGGGCTGGCGGCCACCGATCCGAAGCTGGTGCCGTATGGCTGCCTGACGGCGGCGTTCTATACGGCGCTTGGGTGCTTGTTGGGGCCTTCGTTGTTGTTTCTGATCATGCGGGGGTTGATGGGGTAGGGCTTTGAATTTGCGCTGAACGGGCTGTCCTCATCGCGAGCAGGCTCGCTCCCACAGGGGATTTGTGAACACCGATCCAATGTGGGAGCGAGCCTGCTCGCGATGAAGGCAACACGGTGTCAAACCTGGCGATTGGCATACATCCGACACTCGGCCAACAGCGCCAGCAAATTCGGATCACGCTCCTTGGCTTTCAGGAACACCACGCCAATGCGCTGTTGTAGCCGATACCTTTCCTGCAACGGGATCAATTTCACCCGGTTTTCATACACCGCCGCAATTCGCCCCGGCAACAACGCATAGCCCACCCCGGAGCTGACCATGCTCAGCAGGGTGAAGATGTCGTTGACCTGCATCGCCACCTTCGGTTCGAACCCCGCCTGCTTGAACACCCGGATACCGTCCTGGTGCGTGGCAAAACCCTGGGTCAGGGTGATGAACGTCTCGTCGCGCACCTCGGCCAGATCGACTTCAGTGCGTTGGGCAAAGGGTGAGTCGGCCGGTGTGGCGAGGAAGATGTCGTCGCAAAACAGCTCGATATGCTCGCAGTCGGGGTCGTTCACGCTGTCGTCCAGGGAGATCAGGATCGCGTCCACCTCCATGTTCTTGAGCTTGTACAGCAGGTCGATGTTAGAACCCAGGATCAGGTCGATATTGAGCTCGCTGCGACGGATCTTCAGGCCCATGATCAGTTGCGGCACGGTCTTGACCGTCAACGAATACAGCGAGCCGAGCTTGAAGCGTTCGGCGGAGAAGCCGGCGGCTTCGCGGGTCAGGCGCACGCTTTCGACCACGTCCTGGATCAGCTTCTGCGCCCGTTCTTCCAGCACATAAGCGCTTTCCAGCGGCGTGAGGTTGCGGCCTTCGTGCTTGAACAACGGGCAACGCAGGGCGCTCTCCAGCGAGTGAATGGCCCGGTGCACACTGACGTTGCTGGTCTGCAACTCGGCCGCCGCCCGCGCCAGGTTGCCGGTGCGCATGAAGGCCAGGAACACCTCGAGTTTCTTCAGGGTCAATTCTTCGTCGATCAGCATGGGGCGGACTCTTATTCGTATTGCCCGATTGTGCCCCAATCGGTCTTGGGATGTAGATCGTTCCCACGCTCTGCGTGGAAATGCCTCAAGGGACGCTCTGCGTCCGCTTCGGGACGCGGAGCGTCCCCGGCTGCATTCCCCACGCGGAGCGTGGGAACGATCATTAGCCTTGCTTCCACAGCAAGCAAAGCATTGCACTTTGACGCGCCAGGCCTGAGCCTTGGCGTCTGTTCTGGAATGTGAGGTGGGACTGGATGTATCACGGGGAACGACTCAACGCCTGGACGCACTTGGTCGGGGCGGTGGCGGCTTTTATCGGGGCGGTGTGGTTGCTGGTGATTGCCGGGATGGCGGGCGATCCGTGGAAGATCGTCAGCGTGGCGATCTACGGGTTCACCCTGCTGGTGCTGTACAGCGCTTCGACGGTTTACCACAGCGTGCGCGGTCGCAAAAAAGCCATCATGCAGAAGGTCGATCACTTTTCGATCTACCTGCTGATCGCCGGCAGCTATACGCCGTTTTGCCTGGTGACCCTGCGCGGGCCGTGGGGCTGGACCTTGTTCGGGATCGTCTGGGGGCTGGCGCTGATCGGGATCCTGCAGGAGATCAAGCCGCGTTCCGAAGCGCGGATCCTGTCGATCGTCATCTACGCCGTGATGGGCTGGATCGTGCTGGTGGCGGTCAAGCCGCTGCTGGCGGCCCTGGGCAGCACCGGATTTGCCTGGCTGGCCTCGGGCGGCGTGTTGTACACCGTGGGCATCATATTTTTCGCCCTCGACCACCGGCTGCGCCACGCCCACGGGATCTGGCACCTGTTTGTGATCGCCGGCAGCTTGCTGCACTTCGTGGCGATCCTGCTCTACGTGCTCTAACGACGTTCCGCCACCGCGAACAGGCGATCCAGTTGCGCCTGGGCCTGGCTGGCGAAAATGTCCAGCAACGCGCCGAGGGTGTGCACCGGCGCCTCGTTGGCCCGGGTCACGGCATACAGGGAAATGGGCAGCGGTGGCGACAACGGCCGGATGGCCGTGCGGGTGTTCGAGGCACCGAGGGCCGTGAACGGGTCGATCACCGCCAGCCCGGCACCGGACTCGACCATGGCCCGGGCCAATGAATACGTCTGTACGGCGATGCTGATACGCGGCGGCGGTTCCACGGCCTTGAGATAGCCGTCCAGCCTGGCCGACAGCGGGTCGGCGCTGGACAGGCCGATCAACGGTGCACCGGCCAGTGCCTGCAAGGGCATCGGCCGGCCCACCTGTGCGTCGGTCCAATGCCCGCTCGGCGCCAGGGCCACCAGCACACCGCTGGCCAGGGCCTGGGCCTTGAGTCCCGGATGATCGGGCGGTTGCAGGGTCAGGGCGACGTCGATTTCGCGCATCAGCAGGTTCTGCACCAGTTCGCGGCTGTGGGCGCTGGACAACTCGCAGGCGATGTCCGGATAACGCTGTGTCCATTGATGAACCGCCGCAGGCAGCAGCGACAGGGCCAGGGCCGGTGTCGCGCCGATCCGCAGGCTGTGGCCCGGCTCGCGCCGCAGGCTCTGGGCAAGGCGCCGGACACCTTGCAGGCTCTCGCTGACCTTATCGACTTCGCGCTCAAGCTCCAGCGCCTCAGGCGTGGCCTGCAACTTGCCACGCACCCGCAGAAACAACGCAAACCCCAATTGCTGCTCGGCATGCTGCAACACTTTGGTCACCGCCGGTTGCGAAACATGCAGCAGTTGGGCCGCACCGCTGATGGAGCCGGCCTGGCGGATGGCCTGGAATATCTCGATATGGCGAAGACGCATGGCGAGCCCATAACCTTTGTTTATAGGGAGTCCATCTTTATTCATTGTTCGAGGCCTGTCACCTGGCCCTAACCTCAAGCCACTGAAAACGGATGTGAGATGGACATGGCACAGCGGGTTTGCATCATCGGTGGTGGCGTGGTCGGGCTGGCGACGGCTTATGCGCTGGTGCGCGACGGCGTCGACGTGACGCTGGTGGAGGCCCGGGAGACCTTGGGCAGCGAGACCAGTTTCGCCAACGGTGGCCAGTTGTCCTATCGCTACGTCACCCCGCTGGCGGACGCCGGGGTGCCCTGGCAGGCGCTGGGATGGATGCTGCGCGGTGATTCGCCGCTCAAATTGCGACCGCGCCTGGACCCGGCGCAGTGGCGCTGGATGGCCGCGTTCATCGGCGCCTGCCGGACCTCGGTCAACCGGCGTAACGGCGCCCACCTGTTGCGCCTGGCGCTGTTGAGCCAGGCGACTTTGCAGGACTGGCGCGAGCAAGACCGCCTCGACGGTTTCAACTGGCGGCGCAACGGCAAGCTAGTGACGTTTCGCGACGCGAGGCATTTCCAGCGTGCGCGGCAGGGGTTGCTGGACAGTGCCCACCAGCAGGTGCTTGGCCCCATCGAGTGCGCGAACCTGGAACCGGCCCTGGCCGGCGTGCCGTACGTGGGCGGGGTCTACACGCCGGCTGAGGAGGTCGCCGATTGCCATGCCTTCTGCCAGCAATTGGCGGCACGTTTGCGAGCTTCGGGGCGCTGCGAGTTCCTGTTGGGGCACCCGGTCAGCGGCATCGAACACGTCGACGGTGCGGTGCAGGCCATTGTGCTGGGCGGTCAGCGGCTGCCGGTGGAGCAACTGGTGATTGCCGCCGGCCATCGCAGCGCGGCGCTTGCATTGCCCGGGGTGCGGATGCCGCTGTATCCGCTCAAGGGCTACAGCTTGACCGTGCCCATTGGCCCACAGCATCGGGCACCGCAGTTGAGCATCACCGACTATGACCGCAAGGTCGTCTACGCGCGCATCGGCGAACAGCTGCGCGTTGCGGCGATGGTGGACATCGTCGGTTTCGACCCGACGCCGGACCCCAAGCGCCTGGCCCTGATCAAGCGCCAGGCCCTGGAAACCTTCCCCCAAGGTGGGGATTACTCGCGCGCCGTCGAATGGGCCGGCATGCGCCCGGCGACCCCCAGCGGCGTGCCGCTGATCGGCGCCACCGGCTACCGTAACCTGTGGCTCAACCTCGGCCATGGGGCCTTGGGCTTTACCCTGGCGTGTGGCAGCGCTCGCTTGCTCAGCGAGCTGATCGGCCAGCACACGCCTTCCATCGACTTGCAGGGCCTGACGCCCCGCGCCGCCTGACCCACCCAACGGAGAATAACAATGCAAAAAATCACGTTGATCGGCTGCACCCTGAGCCTGTTGTTAAGCGTCCAGGCCCATGCCAATGAAGCACCCCCAGCCGGCACACTGGGCAAGATCGCCAGCACCCGCAGCATTACCCTGGGCTATCGCGACGCTTCGGTACCGTTTTCCTACGTCGGTGACAGCAGCGGCCAGCCGATGGGTTACTCGGTGGAACTGGCGGGCAAGATTGTCGAGCGGATCAAGACCCAGCTGGCGTTGCCGCAACTGGACGTGAAGTACAATCTGGTCACGTCCCAGACCCGCATTCCACTGGTGCAGAACGGCACCGTGGACCTGGAGTGCGGCTCTACCGGGGTGACGGCCGAGCGGCAGAAGCAAGTGGCGTTTTCCTACGGTTTCATCTATGTGAAGGGCCAGTTGCTGACGGCCAAGGACAGTGGCATCCACAGCTTCGCCGACCTGCGCGGCAAGAACGTGGTCACCACCGCCGGCACCACCAACGAACGCTTCCTGAAAAGCTACAACCAGGACAACAACGCCGAGATGTTCATCATCAGCGCCAAGGACCACGGCGAATCCTTCCAGATGCTCGAGACAGGCCGGGCGGCGGCATTCTACATGGACGATGCGTTGCTATACGGTGAACGGGCCAAGGCCCGCGACCCGCACAAATGGGTGGTGGTGGGGCAAGAGCAATCACGGGAAATCTATAGCTGCATGGTGCGCAAGGACGACCCGCAATTCCTGGCGCTGGTCAATGCGACCCTGGCTGATTTGTACAAGTCGGGGGAGATCAACGACATTTACGACCGTTGGTTCCAGAAACCGATTCCACCCAAGGGCCTGAACCTGGAATTCCCGATGACCAGCGAGTTGAAGGCGATCATTGCCAAGCCGACCAGCGAGCCGGTGCAGTAGGCCTGTGGGAGCGAGCGTGCTCGCGATAGCGCCGGATCAGTCAGCATCGATGTTGAATGACCCACTGCTATCGCGAGCAAGCTCGTTCCCACATGGGTTCTATATTCGACTCTAGAAATCCCCCCACAACTGCTGCGCCACCGCCAGCGCCACTACTGGCGCGGTTTCAGTGCGCAGCACGCGAGGGCCGAGGCGGGCGGCGTGGTAGCCGGCGGTCTTGGCCTGTTCGACTTCGGCGTCCGACAAACCGCCTTCAGGACCAATCAGGAACGCCAATGTCGACGGTTTGTCATGGCTGACCAGCGGCTCGGCCACCGGATGCAGCACCAGCCTCAGCTCGGCCTCGGTCTGTTTCAGCCAGTCAGCCAGCAGCAGGGGCGGGTGGATGACCGGCACGCTCGAGCGCCCGCATTGCTCGCAGGCGCTGATTGCCACCTGGCGCCAGTGCAGCAGGCGCTTGTCGGCGCGCTCGTCCTTGAGGCGCACTTCGCAGCGCTCGCTGAAAATCGGCGTGATCTCACTGACCCCCAGCTCCGTGGCTTTCTGGATCGCCCAATCCATGCGCTCGCCTCGGGACAGGCCTTGGCCGAGGTGAATGCGCAGTGGTGATTCAGGTTGTCCGGCGAACTGCTCGTCCAATTGCACCCGC
Organism: Pseudomonas sp. H1_F01; assembly: GCF_054681425.1. NCBI lineage: Bacteria > Pseudomonadati > Pseudomonadota > Gammaproteobacteria > Pseudomonadales > Pseudomonadaceae > Pseudomonas > Pseudomonas sp. H1_F01. Next base: position 641,568 of record NZ_CP162823.1, read on the forward strand.
ACGCGTTTCTTGCCGACCTCGGCCAGGGTGCCGCGAAACTCCTGGCCCGAGCCATCGAACACCTGCACCGCATCGCCCTCGGCCATGCGCAGCACACGGCCGATGTAGTGGGCCTGGGCTTCAGGCAGTTCGTGGTCGCCGAGGCTCAGGGGCGCGTCGATGAAGAAGCGGGACAGTCTCATGTTTTGTTCTCTCGATCGTTCCCACGCTCTGCGTGGGAATGCCGCCATGGACGCTCTGCGTCCGCTGTGGATGTGACGCGGAGCGTCACGGGATGCATTCCCACGCAGAGCGTGGGAACGAGAAGTTCAGGGCTCAGCCCGGGTCGCGATAACCCGGGTGGAAGTCCTTCGGCACCGCCACGCTGACCTTGTCCCGGGTGGCGATGTCGATGCCTTCGCTGGCCACTTCGGCCAGGAAGTCGATCTGCTCCGGGGTGATGACGTACGGCGGCAGGAAATACACCACGCTGCCCAGCGGCCGCAGCAAGGCACCACGCTCCAAGGCATGCTGGAACACACTCAGGCCGCGCCGTTCCTGCCACGGATAAGCGGTTTTGCTGGCTTTGTCCTTGACCATCTCGATCGCCAGCACCATGCCGGTCTGGCGCACTTCGGCGACGTTCGGGTGGTCGGCCAGGTGCGCGGTGGCGCTCGCCATGCGTTGGGCCAGGGCCTTGTTGTTTTCGATGACGTTGTCTTCTTCGAAGATGTCCAGCGTCGCCAGGGCCGCCGCGCAGGCCAGTGGGTTGCCGGTGTAGCTGTGGGAATGCAGGAAGGCGCGCAGGGTCGGGTAGTCGTCGTAGAACGCGCTGTAGACCTCGTCGGTGGTCATGCACGCGGCCAGCGGCAGGTAACCGCCGGTCAGGGCCTTGGACAGGCAGAGGAAATCCGGCGTGATGCCGGCCTGCTCACAGGCGAACATCGTCCCGGTACGGCCAAAGCCGACGGCGATTTCGTCGTGGATCAGGTGCACGCCATAGCGGTCGCAGGCCTCGCGCAACAACTTCAGGTACACCGGATGGTACATGCGCATGCCGCCGGCGCCCTGGATCAGCGGTTCGACGATCACTGCCGCCACCGTGTCGTGGTGCTCGGCCAGGGTCTGTTCCATGGCTGCGAACATGTTGCGTGAATGTTCTTCCCAGCCCATGCCTTCGGGGCGGTGGTAGCAGTCGGGGCTCGGCACCTTGATCGTGTCCAGCAACAAGGCCTTGTAGGTTTCAGTGAACAACGGCACATCGCCCACCGACATCGCCGCGATGGTTTCGCCGTGGTAACTGTTGCTCAGGGTGACGAAGCGCTTCTTGTCCGGCCGGCCGCGATTGATCCAGTAATGGAAGCTCATCTTCATCGCCACTTCGATGCAGGACGAGCCGTTATCGGCGTAGAAGCACCGGGTCAGGCCTTCGGGCGTCATCTTCACCAGGCGCTCGGACAGCTCGATCACCGGCTGGTGACTGAAGCCGGCGAGAATCACATGCTCCAACTGATCGACCTGGTCCTTGATGCGCTGGTTGATGCGCGGGTTGGCGTGGCCGAACACGTTGACCCACCAGGAGCTGACGGCATCGAGATAGCGCTTGCCTTCGAAATCTTCCAGCCACACGCCTTCACCGCGCTTGATGGGGATCAGCGGCAGCTGTTCGTGGTCTTTCATCTGGGTGCAGGGATGCCATAGCACCGCGAGGTCGCGTTGCATCCACTGGTTATTCAGGCCCATTTACAGTCTCCTCGAGGCGGCTCGCGGCGGGCGCGGGCAAAACAATCGCGCAAGCCTATGCAATGGCGGCCCCGCGGACAACCCATTGTGTCATTCCCACTACTTTGAACGAGGCGATAGACGTCGCTGGCGGCGTTTTGATGGCTGACGTATTCTTCGCCGTTCCCTGAGCCGACTGGCTCGAAAAACCGAGAGCCGCCTGGCTCGAAAACTGAAATTTCCTACGTTTTAATCCGGAGTTCGTTGAATGTCTGCTGGTTGGCTGCGCGCCTGTGCGCTGGTGATGATAGGGCTGTTCAGCGTTTCGGCGCTGGCCAAGGACAAACAACCGACGGCCATCGTCATCGGCGGCGGCCTGGCGGGGCTCACGGCGGCCTATGAGTTGCAGAACAAAGGCTGGCTCGTGACGTTGCTGGAAGCCAAGCCGGACCTGGGCGGTCGTTCGGGCATGGCCACCAGCGAGTGGATCGGCAACGAGAAGACCCAGCCGGTGCTGAACAAGTACGTCTCCACCTTCAAGCTGAGCACCACGCCGGCGCCGGAGTTCGTGCGTACCCCCAGCTATCTGATCGACGGCACTTACTTCACCGCCGCGGACCTGGCGACCAAACAGCCGGCCACCGCCGAAGCCCTCAAGCGCTACGAAACCACCCTGGACGACCTGGCGCGCTCCATCGAAGACCCGCAGAACCCGGCGGCGACCAGCACACTGCACGCGCTGGACCAGATCACTGTGTCCAACTGGCTCGACCGTCTGCAACTGCCGGCCACGGCGCGGCAGTTGGTGAACCAGGAGATTCGCACCCGTTATGACGAACCTTCGCGTCTGTCGCTGCTGTATTTCGCCCAGCAGAATCGCGTCTATCGCGGCGTGTCCGACCGCGACCTGCGGGCCTCGCGCCTGCTCGGCGGTAGCCCGGTCCTGGCCCAGGCGTTCGTCAAGCAACTGAAAACCATCAAGACCAATTCGCCCGTGTCGGCCATCTCCCAGGACAAGGACGGGGTGACTGTCAAGGTTGGCGCCGTTGGCTATCAGGCTGACTACGTGGTGCTGGCGGTGCCGCTGCGGGCGCTGAACAAGATCCAGTTGACCCCGGCCCTGGACGCCCAGCACCAAGGCGCGATCAAGGGCACCAACTACGGCTGGCGCGACCAGATCATGCTCAAGTTCAAGACCCCGGTCTGGGACAGCAAGGCGCGCATGTCGGGTGAGATCTACAGCAATGCCGGCCTGGGCATGATGTGGATCGAACCGGCCTTGAAGGGCGGTGCCAACGTAGTCATCAACCTGTCCGGCGACAACGCCCGGGTGATGCAGGCCTTCGGCGACAAGCAGATGGTCGATCAGGTGCTGATCCGTCTGCACGCGTTTTATCCACAGGCCCGTGGCGCGTTCACCGGCTACGAAATCCGCCGCTACAGCACCGACCCGTCCATGGGCGGTGCGTACCTGGCCTTTGGCCCGGGCCAGATCAGCAAGTACTGGCGCCTGTGGGAAAAGCCATTGCAGCGCGTAGCCTTTGCCGGTGAACACACCGACACCCTGTATCCCGGCACCCTTGAAGGCGCGCTGCGCAGCGGTCAACGGGCCGCCAGCCAGGTTGAAGACCTGGCGGCGGGCAAGTCGTTCGAGCCGGCCAAGGTCGCACCAGTTGCAACGGCAGCAGCGGCGGGTGCGGTAGCGGCGAAGAAGGGCAACTTCTTCACCAACCTGTTTGGTGGCTCGGATGATGACAAGAAGCCAGAGCCGGTCAAGGCACCGGAACCGGTAGCGCCTGCTCCAGTGCCTGCACCCGCTCCTGCGCCGGCACCGGTGGAACCACCTGCACCAGCCCCGGCGAAGGTTGAGCCAGCCAAGAAAGCAGCGGCCAAACCAGCGGCGAAAAAACCAGCCGCCAAGGCTCCGGCTAAAAAAGCGCCAGTGAAGAAAGCCACTCCGGCGAAGAAACCGGCGGCCAAGCCGGCAGCGACAACACCGGCGGCGACTGAGACCAAGGCTCAGTAAGGCTTGGTGATAGAAAAAAGCGCGGCGTGTCAGCCGCGCTTTTTTTTGCCTGTAGAACCGCTATCGCGAGCAAGCTCGCTCCCGCAGGGATTGCGCTCGGCCAGTGTGGGAGCGCGCTTGCTCGCGATGAGGCCCTTCCTGATATAACGCCTTGTATCGGTTTTAATCTTTCCTTAACCCACCCCTTCCAGACTGATGATCGTATTTCTCGATATTTCAAAGCGAAATTTTCCGCTTTAAATCGATAGATAACTCGCTAGTCTTGATCGCAGTTTTTACAGGAAATGAGCAATGCAGCTACGCAACTCTTCTTCTCGCTATGGCTGGGTCAGTATCGCTGTGCACTGGGGCGTTGCGCTGGTGGTGTACGGGTTGTTCGCCCTGGGCCTGTGGATGGTTGGCCTGGATTACTACAGCACCTGGCGCAAAGACGCACCGGACCTGCACAAGAGCATTGGCCTGATGCTGCTGGCGGTCATGTTGCTGCGGGTGATCTGGCGCGTTGTCAGCCCGCCGCCACCGACCCTGCCGACCTATGGCCGCCTGACCCGCGCCGGTGCCAAGCTCGGTCATAGCGCACTGTATCTCGGGTTGTTCGCCGTGATGATTGCCGGTTACCTGATTTCCACCGCAGACGGTGTCGGGATCCCGGTGTTTGGTTTGTTTGAAGTACCCGCGCTGGTGTCCGGACTGCCCGATCAGGCAGACGTCGCTGGCCAGATTCACCTCTACCTGGCGTGGGCGTTGGTAATTTTCTCCGGCCTTCATGCGTTGGCAGCATTGAAACACCACTTTATCGACCGTGACGCGACCCTCAAGCGAATGCTGGGGCGCCAAGCCTGATGTTCAACCTCGACTCCAAAGGAATAGAAAGCATGTTGAAAAAGACGCTCGCCGCCCTGGCAATCGGTTCTGCCCTGCTGTCGGCCGGCCAGGCCATGGCTGCTGACTACGTAGTTGACAAGGAAGGCCAGCACGCCTTCGTCGACTTCAAGATCAGCCACCTGGGCTATAGCTACATTACCGGTACCTTCAAGGACATCGACGGCAAGTTCAGCTTTGACGCCGCCAAGCCTGAGGCCAGCAAGATCGAGTTCAACGTACGTACCGCCAGCGTGTTCACCAACCACGCCGAGCGCGACAAGCACATCGCCAGCAAGGACTTCCTGGACGTAGGCAAGTTTGCCGATGCCAAGTTCGTGTCCACCAGCGTCAAGTCCACCGGCAAGAACGCTGATGGCAAAGACACTGCAGACGTGACGGGTGACCTGACGCTGCACGGCGTGACCAAGCCAATCGTGGTCAAGGCCACGTTCCTGGGCGAAGGCAAGGATCCATGGGGCGGCTACCGTGCTGGCTTCGAGGGCACCACCAGCATCAAGCGTTCCGACTTCGGCAAGATGATGGACCTGGGGCCACAATCCGACGCCGTTGAGCTGTACATCTCGTTTGAAGGTGTCAAAGCGAAGTAACCTTCGCGCCTGACAAAAAACGCCTCTGGTCTTGCGATCAGGGGCGTTTTTTATTACCCGGATTCGGGCAACACGGAGAACCCTGTGGGAGCGAGCTTGCTCGCGATGGCGTCTTACCGGTCGACTTGATGTTGACTGACATACCGCTATCGCGAGCAAGCTCGCTCCCACATTTGGAATTGTGTTGGGCCAAAAAAATGCCCCAGGTCGCGAGACCTGGGGCATTTTTCAAGGCTTGGAAAAACTCAGCGATTGCGTGTCAGCAATGCCGGTTTTTCGCCCCGTGGGCGGCTTGGCAGTTGATCCAGCTGTTCAGGCGTCGGGAAGCGATCGGCTTTCGATTCCTTGTGCACGATCTTCGGCTGGTTGCTGCGCGGGTTCTGCACGGCGGGTTCCTGGCGAGGCTGGTCGTCACGGGCCGGACGGCGCGGGCGGGTGTCGTCGCGACGGGCCTGACCGTCACGCGGGGCACCGTTGCGTGGGCCGCTGCGCTTGGCCGGTGGCGTACCGGTGGACGAGCCGTTGCTGTTGCGCGGCCCATTCTGGCGACCTTGTGGCTGGCCGCTGCGCGGCGCGCCTGCAGCTGCACCCTGTGCCGGGGCACCCGGGCGGCGACCACGGCCCTGGGCCGGTTTCTGCTGTGGCACGTAGTCGACGCGGTTACCGAAGTTATCGATATCGTCGTCCAGGAACTCGTCCGGGGCACGATCGGCTGCGGCGCGTGGGGCTGGACGCTGCTGTTCACGAGCTGGCGTGCCTTCGCGAGGCTTCTGCTCGCGGGCTGGGCGTTCGCCACGGCCATTGCTATTGCTGGCCGGTTTTTCCTTGCCCTTGTCCTTGCCTTTGTCCTTGCGGCCACCGCCACCACCGCCGCCATTCGGACCGTCGCCGCGTGGGCCACGGGCATTGCGCGGATTGCGCACGTCCGGACGTTCGCGCACTTCAGGCTTCTCGGCCTCGATGGTGCTGGCATCGAAGCCCATCAGGTCGCCGTCGGCAATTTTCTGCTTGGTCATGCGCTCGATGCTTTTGAGCAGCTTTTCTTCGTCCGGTGCGACCAACGAGATCGCTTCGCCCGAACGACCGGCCCGGCCGGTACGGCCGATACGGTGCACGTAGTCTTCATCGACGTTTGGTAGCTCGAAGTTGACCACGTGAGGCAACTGGTCGATGTCCAGGCCACGGGCCGCGATGTCGGTGGCCACCAGGATGCGCACTTCGCCGGCCTTGAAGTCGGCGAGGGCCTTGGTGCGGGCGTTCTGGCTCTTGTTACCGTGGATTGCCACAGCCGGCAGGCCGTGCTTGTCCAGGTACTCGGCCAGGCGGTTGGCGCCGTGCTTGGTGCGGGTGAACACCAGGACCTGTTCCCAGGCACCGGCGGTAATCAGGTGCGCCAGCAGGGCACGCTTGTGGCTGGCCGGCAGGCGGAAAACCCGTTGCTCGATGCGCTCGACCGTGGTGTTCGGCGGCGTGACTTCGATGCGCTCCGGGTTGTGCAGCAGCTTGCCAGCCAGGTCGGTGATGTCCTTGGAGAACGTCGCCGAAAACAGCAGGTTCTGACGCTTGGCGGGCAGGCGAGCGAGGACTTTCTTCACGTCATGGACAAAGCCCATGTCGAGCATGCGGTCGGCTTCGTCCAGCACGAGGATTTCCACGTGGGACAAATCGACGCTGCCCTGGCCGGCCAGGTCCAGCAGGCGACCGGGGCAGGCAACCAGTACATCGACGCCACGGGACATGGCCTGGACCTGGGGGTTCATACCGACACCGCCAAAAATGCAGGCGCTGACGAACTTCAGGTCGCGAGCGTAGACCTTGAAGCTCTCGTGTACCTGGGCTGCCAGTTCGCGGGTTGGGGTCAGGACCAGTACGCGCGGTTGGCGCGGGCCATGACGCTGGGATTTGTCTGGGTGACCGTTGGGGAACAACCGCTCCAGGATCGGAAGGGCGAAACCGCCGGTTTTACCAGTACCTGTCTGCGCCGCGACCATCAGGTCGCGACCTTGCAACACGGCGGGAATGGCCCGCTGTTGCACCGGGGTAGGCTGGGTATAGCCGGCGGCTTCGATGGCGCCGACTAAAGCCTCGGAGAGACCGAGGGAAGCAAAGGACATGAGTAATCCTGTTTTAGTGAGGGCCTGGCCCAATGGGATAGTCTTGCCTGGCGCGAATGACGTTCAACAAGAAGACGTCATCCCGTCCGGTCCTGCCGGGCCAAGAAGGCGGCTCCGGACAAGGCTCGCGCGGGCCGTAGGCGGCGCTGTAGCGGTGTCGGGATGCCTTTTGCAAGGCCGGGCGTCCGGGCGTGAGCCTGGCGGGAAGGCCGGAGTATAACAGAGCAAACGCCGTGCGCCGCTTTCCTGCTGCTCAACGGTTTATTTCAACGTTGACCCGGCCCGGGCGAGATGACCTCGGCCACTGGGCCGGCGCCGTAGCGGGCGCTCAGTTCGGCATAGGCGGGTTCGCGCTTGAAACGCTTGAGTTCGGCACTGAAGCGTTGCACCAGCAAATCCATCCCGGCGTTGCGCCGCACCGCCAGGTATTGGCTTTGACGGCTCACGACCATCGGGTTTTCGGTGATCTGGTCGCCCAACTGCATTTGTTCGAGCACATGTCGGCCCACCCTGCGGTCGGTGATGAGCAGGTCGATGCGTCCCAGCTGCAGCTTTCCGAAATTGGCTTCGTGGGTCGGCGCTGTTTCCCGGGTGAACAGGGTCGACTCACTGAAGGCCTGGCTGTAGAGATAACCGGGTGAGGTGCCGATGGTCAGGCCGCCCAGGTCATCGAGCGTGCGAAACGGATGGGGCCGGGCATTGGCGTAGAACATCACAAACTCCACGTCCGACAGCGGTTCGCTGGGGTAAAGCAGCATGGCATCGCGCTCATCGCTGTGGAAAATGTCCAGCGCACCGTCCGCCAACCCCTGCTCCAGCATCACCAGGCAGCGCTTCCACGGCAGGAACTGCCATTCCACGTCGATACCCAGGCGCTTGAACACGATGGCCGTGGTTTCGTAGTCCAGGCCCAGCATCTTGCCGTTCTCTTCGTAGACATACGGCGCCCAGGGTTCGGTGACAATGCGCAACTTCTCGGCCCGGGCAGTCATGCTCAGGCACAAGAGAAGAAGGGTGGTCAGCAGCTGGACAATGACGGGCATGGCCTGAGGTTACGACGAGAGCTCATCAAATAGCTAGAGCGCTCTGGCCTGCGCCCTGGTGGCCCGCCTCCAGTGTTCATGGATGGCTCGGCGCGCTCACCGATGCGGCGCATTGCAGGGGGCGGGCCGTTGCGATCACTGAATGAAAAAGGCCTTGGTGTTTGCCAAGGCCTTTTTTTGTGCCACCACATGCATCATTCAGCGTGGCAGCTTGAGGTTGTTCCATACCGCGAGGCTGGGTTCGGCCTGGTTAAGGGTATAGAAATGCAGCCCCGGTGCACCGCCTTGCAGCAAACGCTCACACATTTGCGTGATGACTTCCTCGCCAAAGCTTTGGATGCTGGAGGCGTCGTCGCCGTAGGCTTCCAGCTGCTTGCGGATCCAGCGTGGAATTTCTGCACCGCACGCGTCGGAGAAGCGCGCCAGCTTGCTGTAGTTGGTGATCGGCATGATTCCCGGCACCACAGGAATGTCGACGCCCAACTTGCGTATGCGTTCGACGAAGTAGAAGTAACTGTCGGCGTTGAAGAAGTACTGGGTGATCGCGCTGTTGGCGCCAGCATTGGCCTTGCGCACGAAGTTGCGCAGATCGTCTTCGAAATTGCGCGCCTGGGGGTGCATTTCCGGATACGCAGCCACTTCGATGTGGAAGTGATCGCCGGTTTCTTCACGAATGAAGCTCACCAGTTCGTTGGCATGGCGCAGCTCGCCGCTGGCCATGCCCATGCCTGACGGCAGGTCGCCGCGCAGGGCAACGATGCGCTTGATGCCAGCGGCCTTGTACTGGGTCAGCAGGCTGCGCAGGTCGTCCTTGCTGTCACCCACGCAAGACAGGTGAGGGGCGGCTGGGACTTTGACTTCGCTTTCGAGCTGCAACACGGTGTTCATGGTGCGGTCACGGGTCGAACCGCCGGCGCCATAGGTGCAGGAGAAGAAGTCGGGGTTGTAGCTGGCCAGCTGACGGGCAGTGGCGATCAGTTTTTCATGCCCAGCATCGGTCTTCGTCGGGAAGAACTCGAAGCTGTAGCGACGGTCTTGGGACATGGTCATATCCTTGGAAGCTCGTAAGCCGGAGAGGCTCGCACATCCCTTGTGGGAGCGGGTTTATGTGGGAGCGAGCCTGCTCGCGATTGGCATCGCCTCGGTCCGATAGCTGGATCGAGGTGTCTGCATCGCGAGCAAGCTTTGCTCCCACAGGCCTGCCCCCAAAGGGAAGGGCGCCTATTAGTAGCGGTAAGCGTGCGGCTTGAACGGGCCTTCGACGGTGACGCCGATGTAGTCAGCCTGTTGCTTGGTCAGTTTGGTGACCACGCCGCCGAAACCGCGGACCATTTCCAGGGCCACTTCTTCGTCGAGTTTCTTGGGCAGTACTTCCACGGTCAGGCGCTCGGCTTTCTGGGCCGGCGACAGGTCGGCGTATTTCTGGCCGAACAGGAAGATCTGGGCCAGGACCTGGTTGGCGAACGAGCCGTCCATGATGCGGCTTGGGTGGCCGGTGGCGTTGCCCAGGTTAACCAGGCGGCCTTCAGCCAGCAGGATCAGGTAGTCGTCGTTCTGTGGGTCGAAGCTGCCGGTGCCAGTGCGGTGCACCTTGTGGACCTGCGGCTTCACTTCTTCCCATGCCCAGTTCTTGCGCATGAAAGCGGTGTCGATTTCATTGTCGAAGTGACCGATGTTGCAGACCACGGCGCGCTTCTTCAGGGCCTTGAGCATGTTGGCATCGCAGACGTTGACGTTGCCGGTGGTGGTCACGATCAGATCGATCTTGCCCAGCAGGGCCTTGTCGACGCTGGCTTCGGTGCCGTCGTTGATCCCGTCGATGAACGGCGAAACCAGCTCGAAACCGTCCATGCAGGCCTGCATGGCGCAGATCGGATCGACTTCGGACACCTTGACGATCATGCCTTCCTGACGCAGGGACTGGGCCGAACCCTTGCCCACGTCACCGTAGCCGATCACCAGCGCCTGCTTGCCCGACAACAGGTGGTCGGTGCCGCGCTTGATGGCGTCGTTGAGGCTGTGACGGCAGCCGTACTTGTTGTCGTTCTTGCTCTTGGTTACCGAGTCGTTGACGTTGATGGCCGGGATCTTCAGTTCGCCCTTGGCCAGCATGTCCAGCAGGCGGTGCACGCCAGTGGTGGTTTCTTCGGTCACGCCGTGGACGTTTTCCAGCACGGCTGCGTACTTCTTGTGCAGCAGTTCGGTCAGGTCGCCGCCGTCGTCGAGGATCATGTTGGTGTCCCACGGCTGGCCATCCTTGAGGATGGTCTGCTCCAGGCACCACTCGTACTCTTGCTCGGTCTCGCCTTTCCAGGCGAATACCGGGATACCGGCGGCGGCGATGGCGGCAGCGGCCTGGTCCTGGGTCGAGAAGATGTTGCAGGACGACCAGCGCACTTCGGCACCCAGGGCAACCAGGGTTTCGATCAGCACGGCGGTCTGGATGGTCATGTGGATGCAGCCGAGGATCTTCGCGCCCTTCAATGGCTGTTCGCCAGAGTACTTGCGGCGCAGGCCCATCAGGGCTGGCATTTCGGATTCGGCGATGATGATTTCGCGACGGCCCCAGGCAGCCAGGGACATGTCGGCGACTTTGTAGTCGGTAAAATCGGCAGGCGTGATAACAGCGCTCATGAAGAGCCTCCATTCGTAATGTATGCGAATGGGCGCCGTTGTGCGTTTAGTGTCCGTGCGGGGAGCCCCCGTACAAACAACGCCCCATCCGAGCCTGACAGGTCGAGCCTGCTGCAGCGCCCCTCGGACAGGTGGCGGGAACGGTCCAAAGGGTGGACCGAGGTAAAGCGGTGGCGATTATAACGGGCTAATCGGATCTTCCAAAAGGGTTTCTGTCGGCAAATCAAAAATGCCGATGACTGTCATAGGGCCCGCGACGTAGAGCCTGACCGTGCGGTCTGCCATGATGCAGCAATCCAACGGCCAGACACTCAGGAGTGATCATGAATTTCCACACCCGCAAATGGGTCAAGCCCGAAGACCTCAACCCCAACGGAACGCTGTTCGGCGGCAGCCTGTTGCGCTGGATCGACGAGGAGGCGGCGATCTACGCCATCGTCCAGCTCGGTAACCAGCGCGTGGTCACCAAGTACATCTCGGAAATCAATTTCGTCAGCGCTTCGCGCCAGGGCGACATCATCGAGCTGGGCATCACCGCCGCCGAGTTTGGCCGTACTTCCATCACCCTGACCTGCGAGGTGCGCAACAAAATCACCCGCAAGAGCATCCTGACCGTGGAGAAGATGGTCTTCGTCAATCTCGGCGAAGACGGCCTGCCCGCGCCTCACGGGCGGACCGAGATCAAGTACGTCAAGGATCAGTTCAAGGATGCTGTCGTCGAGTGAAATCGACGGCGCTGCTATCGCGAGCAAGCTCGCTCCCACATTGATTTCGGTGTGTTCACGGGATTTGTGCTCACCGCCGTCTCCCTGTGGGAGCGAGCTTGCTCGCGATAGCGGTTTCAGGCTGAGGTAACTGAACAGCGCTGATCGCCACGTGTCGTAGGTACATCACGCCACCGGTTCAGGAGCTGTATGGACACCCATGAAGAAGGCAAGACCCCTGACCTTTCGGCTCAGGAGCAGCATGAAGTCGACCGCAACCAGCCGCCGCGGGCTGCGGTGCTGCACGAAATCATCCGCACCCAGGGCAACCAGGAGCTGGAGCGCAGTATCGCCGCGCTCTGGTGGTCGGCCCTGGCGGCGGGGTTGACCATGGGCCTGTCGCTGATGGCAATGGGATTGCTCAACTCCCGGCTGCCGGACCACGAAGGCTTCAAGGTGATCGCCAGTTTCGGTTACTGCGCCGGCTTTCTCGCGGTGATCCTGGCCCGCCAGCAACTGTTCACCGAAAATACCCTGACCGCCGTGCTGCCGATCATGAGCAAACCCACGCTGGGCAACTTCGGCCGGCTGTTGCGGCTCTGGGGCGTGGTGCTGGTGGGCAACCTGTGCGGCACCTTGCTGGTGGCGTATGTGATGCTGCACTTGCCGATCTTCGATCAGCGCACCGACCAGGCTTTCCTGGAGATCGGGCGCAAGGTCATGGAGAACGACACTGGCCAGATGTTCGCCAAGGGCATCATCTCCGGCTGGATGATCGCCACCATGGTCTGGATGATCCCGTCCATGGAAAGCGCCAAGATGTGGATCATCATCCTGATCACCTACCTCATGGCGCTCGGGGATTTCACTCACATCGTCGTCGGCTCGGCCGAAGTGTCGTACCTGGTGTTCGCCGGCCAGTTGTCATGGGCGGATTTCTGGATGGTGTTTGCCGGGCCGACGTTGGCGGGGAATATCATCGGCGGCAGTTTCATCTTTGCGCTGATCAGCCACGCACAGGTGCGCAGCGAGACCAATACGCCCCTCAGTCGGCAAGGCCTGCCGCAGCGCCGAGATGACGCTGGCGATAAATAAAATATAGCGCGGCCAGTACGGTTAGCCCGCCCATCAGGGCCCCGGTCCACGGCAAGTCCGCCAGGTCGGCACCACTGGCGACGACCAACCCACCAATCCATGCTCCCGCCGCGTTGCCGAGGTTGAAGGCACTCTGGTTCAGGGTCGAGCCGAGGTTCGGCGCCTCAAAGGCCTGGTCGATGATCAGCAGTTGCAGGATCGGGCACAGGGCGAAGGCGAAGATCCCCCACAGCACCAGGGTGATCGCCGCCGGAATCACCGATTGGCTGGTCTGGCTGAACGCGGCCAACACCAGCACCACGGCCAGGGCCATGGCCACCAGTGAAGGCAGCAGGCGCCGGTCCGCTAGACGCCCGCCGAGGAAGCTACCCGCTGTCAGGCCGACACCGAACAACAGCAACATGATGGTGATGCCGTGTGGGCTGACACCGGTGATGTCCTGCAGGATCGGCGCGATGTAGGTGAACACGCTGAACAAACTGGTGGAGGCCAGCACGCTCATGCCCAGGGCGAGCAACACGTTGACCTTGCCCAGCACCTTGAACTCGCTGGCCAGGTTGGCTTTGTCCATGGGGATTTCCCTGGGCAGCCAGACCCATTGGGCGATGGCGGCGATCACGCCGATCACCGATACCGCCCAGAACGTCGAACGCCAACCGGCGTATTGCCCCAAAGCCGTGCCCAACGGCACGCCCAGCACGTTAGCCAGGGTCAGGCCGGTGAACATCATGGCAATCGCCTGGGCCCGTTTGTTCGGCGCCACCAGCCCGGCCGCCACTACCGAACCGATGCCAAAGAACGCTCCGTGGCACAGCGCAGTAATGACCCGGGCGGCCATCAGCGTGGCGTAGTTCGGCGCCAGGGCGCAGAGCACGTTGCCGAGGATGAACATCAGGGTCATGCCCAGCAGCGTGGCCTTGCGTGGCATGTTGGCGGTGCCAATCGCCAGGATCGGCGCGCCGAACACCACGCCCAGGGCGTAGCCCGTAATCAGTAGCCCGGCCTGGGGAATGCTCACGGCCAAGTCCCGGGCGACATCGGGCAACAGGCCCATGATGACGAATTCAGTCGTGCCGATGCCGAAAGCGGCGACGGCCAAAGCAAGCAAGGCGAGTGGCATGCGCAAGGTCTCTGTCTGTAGTCTTGACGCTCTGATCAGGCATACGCATGCCGGCGCCCCCATTCGAATGAGCGGGGCAACAGCGAGATTATTGGAATAGGTGTATGCGCAACTGAGTGCGGCGTGGTCGGCTTGCAGTATAAACGATAGCGAATCAATTCATGAGCCCGATGATCGTAGGAGCTGTCGAGTGCAACGAGGCTGCGATCTTTCCACTGACAATTGAGTCTGAAGTGAAAGATCAAAAGATCGCTGCCTTCGGCAGCTCCTACGGGCGGGGGACAAGACAAGGAGCGTGCCGTGCTTGCAACGGCCTTGGTGTTGGTCGCGGCGCTGTTGCATGCGGCGTGGAATACGCTGATCAAGTTCAGTGGCGAGCGTTTGCTGGTGGTGGCGTGCATGGACAGCGTCGCCTTGCTGTTCGTCGCGTTGGCACTGGGTTTCGTGGCCTTGCCGCCGTTGGAGATCTGGCCGTGGATCCTGGCGTCGGCGGCGTTCGAGCTGCTCTACCGCTATTTGCTGATCCAGGCTTATCGGGTCGGTGACCTGGGGCTGGTCTATCCGCTGATGCGCGGCCTGTCGCCGCTGGTGGTGCTGGCCCTGACATTTATGTTCGCTGGTGAAACCCTGGCGACCCAGCAGGTTATCGGCATTTTGCTGATCCCGTTCGGCATGCTTTGCCTGTTGTGGCAGGGCGGTGGTGGCGAGCGGCTGCCCTGGTCGATGCTGCCGGTGGTGGCGCTGATCGGCCTGTGCATCGGTTGCTACACCTTTATCGACGGTCACGCTTTGCGGCGCTGGTCCCATCCGCTGGATTACCTGGTCTGGGTCACGCTGTTCAGTGCCTGGCCGTTCCCGTTGCTGGCGCTGGTGAGCAAGCGGCCGGCCTTCATGCGGTTCTGGCGTGAGCAGTGGCGGTTGGGGTTGGCAGTCGGATTCTGCGTATTGTTCAGCTACGCTCTGGTGCTGTGGGCCATGCAACTGGGCTCGATCGCCGAAGCGGCGGCGCTGCGGGAGATCAGCGTGATCCTGGTGGTGCTGTTCGGCATGCGTTACTTGAAAGAACCTTTCGGCTTGCCGCGGCTCTTAGCCTGCGGGCTGGTGTTGGTTGGCATGCTGGTGATGAAGTCCTGACCGGCGCTGGACTTGCGATATTCTATAAAACTCAAAGAAGGAACTGCGTCAATGACGGTTGCCCTGTGGTGTATTTTGATTGCCTTTCTCCTGCCTTACCTGTGTGTCGCCATTGCCAAGATCGGTGGACGATACAGGCTGGCAGATAACCACGACCCTCGGGACTTTCTGGACTCACTCGAAGGTGCGCCTCGGCGGGCATACGCCGCGCAACTGAACAGCTTTGAAATCAGCCCTTTTTTTGCCGCCGCCGTGATTGTCGCGCACCTGGCCGGCAATGCCGAGCTGGTGACCATCAATGTGCTGGCAGTGCTGTTCATCACCAGTCGCCTGCTCTACATCATTTGCTATCTGGCTGACTGGGCGATTCTACGTTCGCTGATGTGGTTCGTGGGGGTGGGGTTGGTCTTGAGTTTCTTCTTCGTTTCGGTCTGAGCCTGATTTCGGATTTTTGGCGTTTTGGCTGGCCTCTTCGCGAGCAAGCTCGCTCCGACAGTTGATCTCGGTGAATACATATTTTGTGTACACAACCGATCCAATGTGGGAGCGAGCTTGCTCGCGATCGGGGCCCTAGGGATTGGCGGTCACCGCATTCGCCACCTGCGGCACTTGCGGCAACGCCATGCCCTTGGGCCAGAGCATCCAGATCTGGCCCTGTTGCTTCATGTCCCCGGCCAGTTGTCCGGCCGCCTCGCCCGTGCCCCAGAACAGGTCCGCCCGCACTTCGCCGGCAATTGCACCGCCAGTGTCCTGGGCGGCGACGGGCCGGTTCAAGGTGCTGCCGTCGGGGCGCGTGGTGGATAGCCACAGCAGGCTGCCCAGCGGAATCACCTTGCGGTCCACCGCCACACTGTAGCCGGCTGTCAGCGGTACATTCAGCGAGCCTCGCGGGCCTTCGTTGCTGTCGGGGTTACGGTTGAAGAACACGTAGCTGGGGTTGCTGCCCAGCAATTCGGGAATACGGTTCGGGTTGGCCTTGGCCCAGGCACTGATGGCGCCCATGGTCACGTCTTCTTTCTTCAGCTCGCCCTGTTCAACCAGCCAGCGCCCGATGGGGCGGTAAGGATGGCCGTTCTGGTCGGCATAACCGATGCGCAGTTGGCGGCCATCGGCGAGTCGAATGCGTCCCGAACCCTGGATTTGCAGGAATTGCAGGTTCATGGGGTCGGTCAGCCAGGCGATGACCGGCGCCTTTACTCCGTTGGTTTCGATGGTGGCCGCGTCGTCGTATGGCTTGAGCACGCGGCCTTCGAGGCGGCCACGCAGGCGTTTGCCCTTGAGTTCAGGGTAAATGCTGTCCAGCGACACAATGATCATGTCCTCTGGCACACCGTAGACCGGGATATTCGCCGTAGCGGTCTGGGTGAGGCTGCCGGGGTAGACCGGCTCGTAGTAGCCGGTAATCAGGCCGTTGGGGCTGTTGTCTCCCGAGCGCAGGCCATAGACGTCCAGGTTCTGTTTCAGGAAATTGCGTACATCCTGTGGGGTTTGCGGCACATTGGCCGCTGCCGCGCAGGTCGGGCCCCAGGTCGCATCGGCCTTGAGTCGGGTGCAGGCACTGCGCCAGGAGCCGAAACCGGCCAGCAGGTCTGCATCGGACACCGACGGCAACGCCTCCCACGGTGCGCTGACATAGGTGGCGAGGGCGTGGGTCTGAGGTTCTTCGACCTTTTCGCCGCGATTACAACCGGCCAACAGTGCGATCAGCGGTAGGGTCAATGCCAGGCCTTTGTGCCAGGTCTTGATGCGGCTGTTCATGAAGATTTCCTTTGCAGTCATTCGAACGCTGTCAGGCGCTCGAACAACCCGTATTGTTGATAGGGCCATTGGTCTTTACCGATGACCCGAGGATACTAACTGCCGTTTCCTGCCCCGAGGCCAAGATGTTTGTAAAACGATTTTCCATGGCCGTACTGGCCTGCCTGATGTTATCCGCCTGTGGCGGCGTCGATCCCAATTCTCCCCTTGGCCAGCGCAAGGCGATCTTCAAGCAGATGCTCAAGACCAACGAAGAGTTGGGCGGCATGTTGCGTGGACGAGTCCCGTTCGATGGCCCACGATTTGCCGAAGGCGCGGCGCAACTGGATCAACTCTCCCATGAGCCGTGGAAGCACTTCCCGCAAGTGCGCGAGCAAGACCACACCAGCGCCCGGGATGAGGTCTGGCAAAAGCAGGCGCGTTTCCAGGAAATGGCCCGCAACCTTGAAGCCGCCACCGGTGAGTTGGTGACCGCCAGCAACGTCCAACCCTACAAGGCCAGTTACTTGGGGCCGGCGGTGCAAAAGGTCGAGGATGCGTGCAGTGCCTGTCATAAGGAGTTTCGGGATCATTGACATATCTTGAAAGATCGCAGGCTCCTACAGGGGATCGCATTCATCCTGCAGGAGCCTGCGATCTTTTCAATGTTCACTTGTCCAGCTCGTCCACCGCTTCCTGCAGTTCCTTGCGGGAGGTTGCCAGCTTGTCCTTGCGTTTGTTGATCCGCTCGGCGTCGCCTTTTTTCATGGCCTTTTCCAGGTCGGCCTGACGCCGGCTGACCTCGTGCTTGGCATCGAGCACCTTGTTTTCACGCTCCTTGCGCAAGGACGCATCGGTGCAATGGCTGGTGACTTCGTCCAACGCGGTTTCCAGGCCTGCCTGCTGGTCCTGGTTGCCACGGGACTTGGCCAGTTCGATCTGGTTGATGATGCCCTGGCGCTTGGCCGCGCAACCGGTGAGCTCCGGGGCTTGCTCGTCCGCCATCAAGGGGGCGGCCATGGCACTGCATAAGACCAGCAGGGCAACGGGGGACAGGAAATTCATAGCAACTCCGTAAAAAATCGCGAGCGGTCGGTACAGATGCGCTGTTGGAACGCATGCTTGCCCCTTGGGTTCAACCGCACAGGGCCCGGATTAAAAACCGTCGACCCCGGCAGTGCGTAATACGTCACTCAAGGCCAGCACCTGCGGGTCGCGAAAAAATGCGCTCAGTTGCGCGGCGCGTCCCGGTCCGATGCCGGCCTCGGCTTGCCATTGTTCGGTGCTGCGCTCGGCCAGCGCCTGCCACGGCCCCTCCAGCCGGGCCTCACCAGCGGGCGGCAGGCCCAGGGCCTTGAGCCATTGCTCGAACGGGCGTTGTCGGGCGCTGTGCAGGCTGGCGAGCAGGCGGGTGCTGCTGTGTTCGCCGAAGCCGGCAATGTTAGCAAGCTCGGCGGCATCGAGGGTCATCCAATCCAGCAATCCGTCGAGTCGTCCGGCGGCCAGCAGCTTTTCCCAGGTGCCGGGGCCGACGTGGGGCAGGGCAAGCCCTTGTTTGCCGCTGAGCCAGCCCAGTCGCGCGAGGAACTGGCTTTCACAGCCGGGTGTCGGTTGCCAGCAACTCAAGAAGTGATGATCGGTTTCCGCAGGGACGTTGAGGTTCTGCCGCTCGACGCTGCGCAGCACGACGCTGTCGAGCCGTGGGATGGTCAGCCCGGCCAGGCTGATAGCGACACGGTCGCCGGGGCGAATGTCCATCTCTTCCCAACGCTTGAGGGAACTGACACTTACCCGGCGAATCCACCGGTCGTCGAGTCGGATGCGTTCAAGCTCCAGTACGGGGGTGATGCGTCCGGTGCGACCGACCTTGAAGTGCACCTTGCGCACTTCGGCCAGCGCCTGGGCATACGGGTATTTCCAGGCCACGCTCCAGAACGGCGCCCTGGCCTGCCAGCGGTCGGCGGGTGGGCGGCGGCTCTGGTGCAGGACGATTCCGTCGCTGGCGAATGGCAGCGGCGTGCGGTACCAGTGATCGCGCCACTGCTCGGCATCGGCCAATGTCCGCACAGGTTGGTTGTAGTCGAGGGTGTCAGCGAAGCCCAAGGCGTTCAGCGCGGCCATTCGCTCGGGCAGGGTGTCCGGCCCTTCCGGCCAGTCCCAGACAAACAGGTCGATATACACCCCATCGTGTACCGTCAAATTGCTGCGTGCCATCAAGCCTGCCATGGTCCCGCGGGCGTTCACGCTGCCGCTGCTGGCTTGGACATGGGCCTCCAGGCGCCAGTACAACTCGCCCTGGACGACCAGGTCTACGGACTGGTGCAGTCGCTGGGGGATGGCGCCGATCTTGCGCGCATTCGTGGTCCAGTCATGTCCTTGGACGCCATCGCCACGGCTGATTGCCTGATGCAGGCGACCCTTGCGATAGACCAGGGTTACCGCCACACCGTCGACTTTCGGCTGGGCCCAGACGTCCTCCCGACCGCGCAGCCAGGCCCCCACGGCGTCGGCGTCCTTCAGCTTTTCCAGGCCGGTATGGACCACGGGGTGCGGAACCTTTCCGCCCGTTGAGCGCAGCGGATCGTCGGGTGCCGCGAGGTTGAAGCAGCGGCGCCATTGGCCCAACTGTGCGCGGGACTGGTCATACAGTTCGTCGGCCACCGGCGATTGACCGAGGCGGTGATAGCCGTCGTCCCAGGTGTCGATTTGCTGTTGCAGCGCGGCGATCTCGGCCCGGGCGCGTTCAGTGGGCCAGTCGGGACAGGGCGCGGCGAGCGCAGGAATGGCAATGAAGACAAGACAGGCGAGTGCATACAAAAACGGTGGCATCGAAGCATCCTTGCTTGGTTGAGTACTGAAGGCTAGCCACCGTCCCGGAAGTTGCGAGGCCCGGAGCGTTACCGGATTTTGCGGGGCCTGGTGGCAAAATCGCGGCGGTACAGTGCGAGGCGATTTAGCCGTGCAACTGTGTCTTGCCCTCATCAACGGCCGGCGCAGAATGGGCTTTCGATTCACCGCTGCCTGGAATGCTCCCGATGGAACTGTCGACGCTCGCTGTTTTCATCCCGGCCTGCTTTGCGCTGAACATGGCGCCGGGGCCGAACAACCTGCTGTCCATCAGTAACGCCTCGCGTTATGGCTTCGTCCGGGCGTGCAGTGGCGGCATTGGTCGATTGCTGGCGTTTGCGATCATGATCGCCCTGGCAGCGGTGGGGCTTACCGCCGTACTGCACACCTCGGAGTTGCTGTTCCTGGGGATCAAGCTCGTCGGTGCCGCTTACCTGTTCTATTTGGCCGTGCAATTGTGGCGGGCCCAGCCTGAGGCCGGCAGTGAAGCCGCGGTCGCGTCGATGAGCCGGGCTGGCCTGGCGCGCCAGGAGTTCCTGGTGGCGATCGGCAATCCGAAGGCGATCCTGTTGTTTACCGCGTTCCTGCCGCAATTTGTCGACCGTACAGGCACCGTCACCCAACAATTTGCCGTGCTGGGAGGTTTGTTCCTGGCACTGGAGTGCATCGCCATCGGCCTGTATTGCTACATGGGCATTTACGCGCGACGGCTGTTCGCCCGGCCTAGTGGCAAGCGCCTGTTCAATCGAATGTGTGCGGGACTGCTGGCCAGTGCGGCTTCGTTTTTGCTGGTGGCGCGGCGGACTTGAGCGCCATGACGAGGGGATTTTGTGGGAGCAAGGCTTGCCCGCGATACAGGCACCTCGTTACCGCAGGGACCGCGTTGTCCTCATCGCGGGCAAGCCTTGCTCCCACAGATAAATTCTCTCGCCTCAAGAGCCTGGCATGAAAAAGCCCCTGGCGACCCGGTCGCCAGGGGCTTTTCTTTACACGCGGGTATTACAGGCCGGCAGCGGCGCGCAGGGAGTCGGCGCGGTCGGTTTTTTCCCAGGTGAACGTGGTGAAGGTATCGTCACCCACGGTCTTGGTCTGCGGCGTACGACCGAAGTGGCCATAGGCTGCAGTGTCCTGGTACATCGGGTGCAGCAGGTCGAGCATGGTAGTGATGGCGTACGGACGCAGGTCGAACACTTCACGGACCAGGTTGATGATCTTGTCATCGCCGATCTTGCCGGTGCCGAAGGTATTCAGCGAGATCGACGTAGGCTGGGCCACGCCAATGGCGTAGGAAACCTGGATCTCGCAGCGCTCGGCCAGGCCGGCGGCGACGATGTTCTTGGCGACATAACGGCCGGCGTAGGCCGCCGAACGGTCAACCTTCGATGGGTCCTTGCCGGAGAACGCGCCGCCGCCGTGACGAGCCATGCCGCCGTAGCTGTCGACGATGATCTTGCGACCGGTCAGGCCGCAGTCGCCCACCGGGCCGCCGATGATGAATTGGCCAGTCGGGTTGATGTGAAACTGGGTGTCCTTGGACAGCAGCTCGGCAGGCAGCACGTGCTTGACGATCAGTTCCATCACGCCTTCGCGCAGGTCTTTGTAGGACACTTCTGGGTTGTGCTGGGTCGACAGGACAACGGCATCGATACCCACCACCTTGCCGCCTTCGTAACGGCAGGTCACCTGGGACTTGGCGTCCGGGCGCAGCCAAGGCAGCAGTCCGGATTTACGGGCCTCGGCCTGGCGTTGAACCAACTGGTGCGAGAAGGTGATCGGGGCCGGCATCAGCACGTCGGTCTCGTTGCTGGCGTAGCCGAACATCAGGCCCTGGTCGCCGGCACCCTGGTCTTCAGGCTTGGCCCGATCAACGCCTTGGTTGATGTCGGGGGACTGCTTGCCAATGATGTTCATCACGCCACAGGTCGCGCCGTCGAAGCCGACGTCGGAGCTGTTGTAGCCAATGCCCAGGATCACGTCGCGGACGATCTGCTCCAGGTCGACCCAGGCCGACGTGGTGACTTCGCCGGCGATGATCGCCACGCCCGTTTTCACCAGAGTCTCGCACGCCACGCGGGCGAACTTGTCTTCAGCAATGATGGCGTCCAGCACCGCATCAGAAATCTGGTCGGCGATTTTGTCCGGATGCCCTTCAGACACGGACTCGGAGGTGAAAAGGGAGTATTCGCTCATCTCGATGTTTTCCTACAAGTTACCGTTGGTGAGTGTCGCCAGTCGGCCGCTGAAAGTGGCGAACCTGGATCTGGAAACCATTACGTAAGCCTACATAGAGGCTTTCCCCGGGCACGAGACCCGCAGCGGTGGCCCAGCGGGCCAGGTCGTCCTGTTCAAATCCGAGCCAGAGATCGCCGCAGGCCTCCCTGGCCCAGCTCTGGTTGTGGCTGCATAACTCCGTCACCAGCAGGCTGCCGCCCGGTTGCAGCATGCCGGCCATGTGTCTGAGTGCATCGGCCGGCGCGGCGAAATGATGCAGCACCATGTTCAAGACAACGCAGTCGGCCTGCAGGCTCATGCCATCCAGAGCATCGGCCAGTTGCAGGCTGACGTTAGCCAGGGCCTCGCGTTCACACACCTGGCGCGCCAGTTCGAGCATGGCCGGGCTGTTGTCCAGCGCCGTCACCTGGCTGAAACGCCGCGCCAGCTCCGGCAGGAAAGCACCATCACCGGGGCCGACTTCAATCGCCGTGGCCGTGGCTTCGAAGCTTAGTTTGTCGAGCAGCGCCACGACGCTTTCGCGGTATTGCGGCAGCCCGGCGATCAGGTCTTGCTGGGCGCGAAATTTCTCGGCGACCCGTGCGAAAAAATCCTGGCTGGCGGCGGCCCGTTGCCCGTGTACCTGGGCGATGCGAGCCTGTACGTCCGTCGGAAGGTTCAGCGCGTCCACTTCGTCCAGCAGCGCCGTGTGCAGCTTGCCGCCCAACAGGTCGGTGTGGGGCAGGGCGCGGCGATAGAAAATGGCGTTGCCTTCGCGGCGGGTCGCCACCAGGTCAGCCTGGGCCAGGACCTTGAGGTGGTGGCTCATGCCGGACTGGCCGATGCCGAAGATCTGCGCCAGCTCCAGCACGCCGAACGAGTCGTTGGCCAGGGCGCGCAATACATTGAGCCGCAACGGATCGCCGCCGGCCTTGCAAAGGGCCGCCAGCTCATCGCAGTCGTCATGGCGAATGGAAGGCGCAGGTAAGTTCATAGTGCGGCAGTCTAGTGAGGGGTTTCGATCATCGCAAGTTCAATATCAAAAAGTTTTGATATTGCTGGATAAATGGCACTTCCCAACCTGTGCTTGACTCTACAAGCCATCAGCGGAAAGGTTTCACCTGGCGAATGCGACTTTATCCACCGGAAAAACGCCCAAGGATGACTATCTGTCATTGCCCCGGGGTGGGTGGGTGAGGGAAAATGCTCGCCTTTTTTCAGTTCCATTTTTATTCATTCTCGATTCAATACCCGCAGGAGAACAGCGATGCCCAGCCGTCGTGAGCGTGCCAATGCCATTCGTGCCCTCAGCATGGATGCCGTGCAGAAAGCCAACAGCGGCCATCCCGGTGCCCCCATGGGTATGGCGGATATCGCCGAGGTGCTTTGGCGCGACTACCTCAAGCACAGCCCGAGCAACCCCGCTTTCGCCGACCGTGACCGTTTCGTACTGTCCAACGGTCACGGCTCGATGTTGATCTACTCGCTGCTGCACCTGACCGGCTACGACCTGTCGATCGATGACCTGAAAAACTTCCGCCAACTGCACAGCCGCACCCCGGGCCACCCGGAATACGGCTACACCCCAGGCGTGGAAACCACCACCGGTCCATTGGGCCAAGGCCTGGCCAACGCCGTGGGTTTTGCCCTGGCGGAAAAAGTCCTGGCAGCGCAATTCAACCGCCCAGGTCATAACGTCGTCGACCACCACACCTACGTATTCCTGGGTGATGGCTGCATGATGGAAGGCATTTCCCATGAAGTCGCCTCCCTGGCCGGCACCCTGGGCCTGGACAAGCTGATCGCTTTCTATGACGACAACGGCATCTCCATCGATGGCGAAGTCGAAGGCTGGTTCACCGACGACACCCCCAAGCGCTTCGAAGCCTACAACTGGCTGGTGATCCGCAATGTCGACGGCCACGATCCGGAAGAGATCAAGACCGCCATCGAGACCGCCCGCAAAAGCGCCCAGCCGACCCTGATCTGCTGCAAGACCACCATCGGTTTTGGCTCGCCGAACAAGCAAGGCAAGGAAGACTGCCACGGCGCGCCGCTGGGTGCCGAGGAAATCGCCCTGACCCGCGCCGCGTTGAAGTGGAACCATGGCCCGTTCGAAATCCCGGCCGACATTTATGCCGAGTGGGATGCCAAGGAAAAAGGCCGCGCGCTCGAAGCCGAATGGGACCAGCGTTTCGCCGCGTATTCCGCCGAATTCCCTGAACTGGCAAACGAGCTGGTGCGTCGCCTCAGCGGCGAGCTGCCGGCCGACTTCGCCGAAAAAGCCTCGGCGTACATCGCTGAAGTCGCCGCCAAGGGCGAAACCATCGCCAGCCGCAAGGCCAGCCAGAACACCCTGAACGCCTTCGGCCCATTGCTGCCGGAGCTGCTGGGCGGTTCGGCCGACCTGGCCGGTTCCAACCTGACCCTGTGGAAAGGCTGCAAAGGCGTCAGCGCTGAAGATGCCAGCGGCAACTACATGTACTACGGCGTTCGCGAGTTCGGCATGAGCGCGATCATGAACGGCGTGGCGCTGCACGGCGGCCTGGTGCCTTACGGCGCGACCTTCCTGATGTTCATGGAATACGCCCGCAATGCCGTGCGCATGTCGGCGCTGATGAAAAAACGCATCCTGTATGTGTTCACCCACGACTCCATCGGCCTGGGCGAAGACGGCCCGACTCACCAGCCGATCGAGCAACTGGCGAGCCTGCGTTGCACGCCGAACCTGGACACCTGGCGCCCATGCGATGCCGTGGAATCGGCAGTGGCGTGGAAGTACGCCATCGAGCGTAACGACGGCCCGTCGGCGCTGATCTTCTCCCGCCAGAACCTGCAGCACCAGAACCGCGATGCCGACCAGATCGGTGACATCACTCGCGGCGGCTACGTGCTCAAGGACTGCATCGGCGAGCCTGAACTGATCCTGATCGCCACCGGTTCCGAAGTCGGCCTGGCCGTCCAGGCCTACGACAAGCTGACCGAGCAGGGCCGCAACGTACGCGTAGTGTCCATGCCTTGCACCAGCGTGTTCGACGCCCAGGATGCTGGCTATAAGCAAGCGGTGTTGCCGCTGCAGGTCAGTGCGCGGATCGCCATCGAGGCTGCTCACGCTGATTACTGGTACAAGTATGTGGGCCTGGAAGGCCGCGTGATCGGCATGACCACCTACGGCGAATCGGCACCTGCGCCGGCGCTGTTCGAGGAATTCGGCTTCACCCTGGAAAACATCCTGGGTCAGGCTGAAGAGCTGCTGGAAGACTAAGTCCAGGCATGTATTGCCTGTTCTGACGCTATCGCGGGCAAGCCTTGCTCCCACAGGATGTGCATACCCCCACTGGGAAAGTGCCAGTCTGTGGGAGCAAGGCTTGCCCGCGATGACTGCGGAACATTCAGCGCTGTACTTCATGGATTCACTCTGGTCAGAGAACCCCCCATGCCCCAACCGCGTCCCTACAAAGTTGCACTCAACGGCTACGGCCGGATAGGTCGTTGCGTCTTGCGTGCGTTGTTCGAGCGAGGGGCCAAGGCTGGTTTCGAAATTGTGGCGATCAATGATCTGGCCGACATGGCCAGCATCGAATACCTGACACGCTTTGACTCCACCCACGGCCGGTTCCCCGGCGAAGTGCGGGTCGAGGGCGATTGTCTGCATATCAATGGCGACTGCGTGAAGGTCCTGCGCAGTGCCACCCCCGAAGGCATCGACTGGGCGTCCCTGGACGTCGATCTGGTGCTCGAATGCTCCGGCGCCTACCACACCCGCGAAGACGGCCAGCGTTTTCTCGCTGCCGGCGCGCCACGGGTGCTGTTCTCCCAGCCAATGGCCAGTGAAGTGGACGTGGACGCCACTATCGTCTATGGCGTGAACCAGGATTGCCTGACCGGCGAAGAGCTGCTGGTGTCCAACGCGTCCTGCACCACCAACTGCGGCGTGCCGCTGTTGCGCCTGCTGGACCAAGCCATTGGCCTGGAATATGTGTCGATCACCACCATTCACTCGGCGATGAACGACCAGCCGGTGATCGACGCCTACCATCATGAGGACTTGCGCCGCACCCGTTCGGCGTTCCAATCGGTGATTCCGGTGTCCACTGGTCTGGCGCGCGGCATCGAACGGCTGTTGCCGGAACTTGCGGGGCGAATTCAGGCCAAAGCCGTGCGGGTGCCGACGGTCAACGTGTCCTGCCTCGACATTACGATGCAGACCGTGAGCGATACCGACGCCACCGAGGTCAACCGGATCCTGCGCGAAGCCGCCACCAGCGGTCCGCTCAAAGGCCTTCTGGCCTACACCGAGTTGCCTCATGCCAGTTGTGATTTTAACCATGACCCGCATTCGGCCATCGTCGATGCCAGCCAGACCCGTGTTTCCGGGCCGCGGCTTGTGAACATCCTGGCCTGGTTCGACAACGAATGGGGGTTTGCCAACCGAATGCTGGACGTTGCCGAGCATTACCTGCAAACCGCTTCTAAAAAACCTGCTCTCTAAACAGTTACCCAGGAATTGCGACCCATGACCGTGTTGAAGATGTCCGACCTCGATCTGCAAGGTAAGCGCGTACTGATCCGCGAAGACCTCAACGTCCCCGTCAAGGACGGTGTTGTCACCAGCGACGCGCGTATCCTGGCTTCGCTGCCGACCATCAAGCTGGCCCTGGAAAAAGGTGCGGCCGTGATGGTCTGCTCCCACCTGGGCCGTCCGACCGAAGGCGAGTTCTCGGCGGAAAACAGCCTCAAGCCTGTGGCCGATTACCTGAGCCGTGCCCTGGGCCGCGAAGTGCCATTGGTCGCTGACTACCTGGGCGGCGTGGACGTGAAGGCCGGCGATGTCGTGCTGTTCGAAAACGTGCGCTTCAACAAGGGCGAGAAAAAGAACGCTGACGAACTGGCCCAGCAATACGCCGCCCTGTGCGACGTGTTCGTGATGGACGCTTTCGGCACCGCCCACCGCGCCGAGGGTTCGACCCATGGCGTGGCGAAGTTCGCCAAAGTCGCTGCCGCAGGCCCGTTGCTGGCTGCCGAGCTGGACGCACTGGGCAAGGCCCTGGGCTCCCCGGCCCAGCCGATGGCTGCCATCGTCGCCGGCTCCAAGGTCTCTACCAAGCTGGACGTGCTCAACAGTCTGAGCCAGGTCTGCAACCAGTTGATCGTCGGTGGCGGCATCGCCAACACGTTCCTCGCCGCTGCGGGTCACCCGGTCGGCAAATCCCTGTACGAACCGGATCTGCTGGACACCGCCCGGGAAATCGCCGCCAAGGTCAGCGTACCGTTGCCGGTGGACGTGGTCGTGGCCAAGGAATTCGCTGAAAGCGCCACCGCCACCGTCAAGCTGATCGATGACGTAGCCGAGGACGACATGATCCTCGACATCGGCCCGCAAACCGCAGCCAACTTCGCCGAACTGCTGAAATCTTCCAAGACCATACTGTGGAATGGCCCGGTCGGCGTGTTCGAGTTCGACCAGTTCGGCAACGGCACCAAGGTGCTGGCCCAGGCCATCGCCGACAGCGCTGCGTTCTCCATCGCCGGTGGTGGCGACACCCTGGCCGCGATCGACAAATATGGCGTGGCCGAGCAGATATCCTACATTTCTACCGGTGGCGGCGCATTCCTCGAGTTCGTCGAAGGCAAGGTGTTGCCTGCCGTGGAAGTCCTGGAAAGCCGGGCCAAGGCCTGAAGCTGCATTGACCAGGCAAAGGAGTGTTCTGATGGTCAAGACGATCCCGTTGCTGTTGGCGGCGACGATGCTGGTGGCCTGCTCAAGCGGCCCGCAGGCTCCGGCCCCGCAACCCGGCACGTCGGCGCCTGAAGACGGCTGTTATCAGGCCGACTGGCAGGCCGAGACCAACCCGGTGCTGAACAAGCGTTCCGGACCGGACGGCCTGGACAAATACGAGACGCAAACCCCGACCAAGGAACATGGTTGTCCTTGACGGGTCTGACTCTTAACTCATGGCTGGCGGCGTGTGCCGTCAGTCGAGGAACACGGATGAAAGGCTTGATCGCCGTCGTGGCGTTGGCATTGCTGGGCGGTTGTGCGCAGTTGGACTTTTTGCACACGTCCGAACCTGTTGAAGGTTGGACGACCTGGACCTGTGACAGCGAGGCCAAAGTGCTCTGGCGCTACACCGACACCGCCCACAAGGAAGTCGATGTTCGCCTGGGCGGCGCCGATAAGGTTTATCGCCTCAAGCTTGAGCCGGGTGCTGAAGGTTCACTGTACAGCGATGACATGCTGGCGTTTCACGTCAAGGGTGAGGAAGGCCTGGTGTATTGGGTCGCCACCAATGATTTGATTGGGCGTGGCTGCAAGGCCGAGTGACAAGATTGATCCACACGGATCCAGAGGCTGGAACAGAACCAATGTGGGAGCGAGCTTGCTCGCGATAGCGGTGTATCAGGCGACAGTGATGTTGCATGTGCCGCCCTCATCGCGAGCAAGCTCGCTCCCACAGGGATTGCGTCAGTATCTGGGTTTAGCGATACCGAACACGCAGCTCGGGCCGACCCCCGATCCGCAATGACTTGAATAGCCGCCGCCGCTCCGGCAGGCTGGCACGATTAACGACCCTCGACCGGGAGAGAGACACAATGGCACTTATCAGCATGCGTCAGATGCTGGACCACGCAGCCGAGTTCGGCTACGGCGTTCCAGCCTTTAACGTCAACAACCTTGAGCAGATGCGCGCCATCATGGAAGCCGCTGACAAGACTGACTCTCCGGTGATCGTCCAGGCTTCGGCCGGTGCCCGCAAATACGCCGGCGCGCCGTTCCTGCGTCACCTGATCCTGGCTGCGATCGAAGAGTTCCCGCACATCCCGGTGTGCATGCACCAGGACCACGGCACCAGCCCGGACGTCTGCCAGCGCTCCATCCAGCTGGGTTTCAGCTCGGTGATGATGGACGGTTCCCTCGGCGAAGACGGCAAGACCCCGACCGACTACGAATACAACGTACGCGTCACCCAACAGACCGTCGCCATGGCCCACGCCTGCGGCGTGTCGGTGGAAGGCGAACTGGGTTGCCTGGGTTCGTTGGAAACCGGCATGGCTGGTGAAGAAGACGGTATCGGCGCCGAAGGCGTGCTGGACCACAGCCAGATGCTGACCGATCCGGAAGAAGCCGCGGACTTCGTCAAGAAGACCCAGGTCGACGCCCTGGCCATCGCCATCGGCACCAGCCACGGCGCCTACAAGTTCACCAAGCCGCCAACCGGCGACGTGCTGGCGATCGACCGCATCAAGGAAATCCACAAGCGCATCCCCAACACCCACTTGGTGATGCACGGTTCTTCCTCGGTTCCACAAGAGTGGCTGGCGATCATCAACCAGTACGGTGGCGACATCAAAGAGACCTACGGCGTGCCGGTTGAAGAAATCGTCGAAGGTATCAAGTACGGCGTGCGCAAGGTCAACATCGATACCGATCTGCGCCTGGCTTCTACTGGTGCGATGCGTCGTTTGATGGCGACCAATCCGAGCGAGTTTGATCCGCGTAAGTTCTTCGGTGCGACCGTGACTGCGATGCGTGATGTGTGTATTGCGCGTTATGAGGCGTTTGGTACTGCGGGTAATGCTTCCAAGATCAAGCCGATCTCTCTGGAGGCTATGTATCAGCGATATCTGAAAGGTGAGTTGAACGCCAAGGTCAACTGAGGCTTTAGCGTTGTGAGAAAACCCGCAGTGATGCGGGTTTTTTTATGTTTGGGATTTGGGTGTATATCCGTTTTTTGGGTGACGGCGGCTTATGGTTCCGCCCTTACAGTGGTTCACTTTTGGAAGAGCGCTGTACGGACCGGACACATGGTTGACGGGGCGCCTGAGATCAACGTCCATCGCGAGGCGGCCTGACAGCCGACCTGGCTCTTGCGGTTGTACACCTGTCAGATCTGTGGGAGCAAAGCTTGCTCGCGAAGACGATGGCACATCCAGCGCTGATGCAAGCTGATCGATCGCTATCGCGAGCAAGCTTTGCTCCCACAGGTCCTGCTCAAACAGATCTGATGGATGTACGACCGGGAGAACCAGGTCGGCTGTCAGGCCGCCTCGCGAGCAAGCTTTGCTCCCACAGGTCCTGCTCAAACAGATCTGATGGGTGTACGACTGGGAGAGCCAGGTCGGCTACTAGGCCGCCTCGGAAAGGATCTTGAACTCGGCGCCCCGTTAACCACGCTGGCCGAACGCAGGCATTGTGGAGTGGGCAACCCGGCATGGATGCCGGGTTAGCCGCGCTGGGCCCAGAGTGTGTAAAAACCGATAAAAACATCGTCGGCACGTAGTGCCGACAGGTGTTGGCCAACTGATTAAAACCTGAAGGGTTCCTGTAGCTCCAAGCGGCCCCTACGAACGCTAGCAAGGCTTCATAGCTTGATTAACGGGGCAAAACGGCAGGCTTTCAGGCCGCCAGCGCCTTCATCAGACCCTGCGCACCAAGGATTTTCATCACTCTTTTCCAATTGTAAGCGAGCACATTCAAGCTCATTTCAGTGCTGACCCCAGCCAGCCGCCGTGTCAGAAAATGCGTCGCTCCCATCCATTGCTTCAGCGTCCCGAAGGGGTGCTCGACCGTTCGCTTGCGGATGTTCATCATCTGCGGCTCATTGTTCAGCCGGGCCTGCATTTCCTCCAGTAACGCCTCATGTTCCCAGCGCCGAATTTTTCGCTCTCTGGCCGGTGTGCATTGCGCCTTTATCGAACAGGCTCGGCAGTTGGAGTGCCAGTAAACGTCCAGCTTCTTGCCCTTGTCGACGTAAGAGTTGCGCCAGATCAGCACTTGTTTAGCGGGGCAGACGTAGACATCTTTGTCTGCGTCGTAAACAAACTCGTCATTGCCGAAACGGCCATCAAATTTGGCCCGCGAGCTCAGCGTTTTCGGCACATAAGCTGTGATCCCTGCCTCGTGACAGGCCAGGATTTCTACGCTTTTGTAATACCCTCGGTCCGCCACCACCGACAACGATTCGATTTGCATCGCCTCACGGGCCTGCTGGGCCATCGAGCTAAGCTGATCACGGTCGTGACCGACATTGGTCACCTCGTGCGCAACGATCAAATGGTGTTTGGTATCGACTGCTGTCTGCACGTTGTAGCCCACGATGCCATGACCGCTCGTCATCATCATCGAGCGCGCGTCCGGGTCGGTTAGCGAGATCTGTTTGTCCGGCGATGCTTCAAGCTGTATTTCAATCGCCTGAAGCGCCTTCATCTGCTCCTTCAATTTGGCGATTTTCTCTTCCAGGCCGCCTTTGGGCCCTGAAGACTTGGGCTCTTCCCGATCAGCCTCATCCAGCGCCTTCAGATAACGGGCAATGCTTGATTCGATCTCTTCCATCCGGCGCTTCAGCTTGGCGCTGGTGAAATTGCGGTCGCGGTGGTTCACCGCCTTGAATTTACTGCCATCGATGGCAACGAAATGCTCCGAGAACAGCCCCAATTGTTGACACAACACGACGAACTGCCGACAGACTCCTCGAATGGCCTTTCCGTTGTCTTTGCGGAAATTGGCGATGGTCTTGAAATCCGGCATCAGGCGACCGGTCAGCCACATCAGCTCGACGTTGCGCTGCGCCTCGCGCTCAAGGCGCCGGCTTGACTGGATACGGTTGAGATAGCCGTAGATGTAGATCTTCAGCATGACTGCAGGGTGGTAAGCCGGTCGGCCCGTTTTAGCGGGGACAGCGCTGTCAAAACCCAAGCTGATCAGGTCGAGCTCATCCACGAAGACATCGACAACGCGCACCGGATTGGTGTCGCTGACGTAGTCGTCCAAGCTCTCGGGGAGCAAGGTAGTTTGATCTCGGTGTTCACCTTGGATGAAGCGTTTCATGGGCAGCCCTTGCGATGAAGTCCTGGGGAATCATAGCAAGGGTTGGCTTCGGGGTTTTTACACACTCTGGGCCATGGATGGCCCTTCGCGGCGGGCCCACGGAGCAATGCCTTCGTTCAGGCATGACGAGCCTGGGCGAGGCACCAAGTGGTGGGGCAGAAGCGCTTTGGTTACTTTCGACTGGGCCGGCTTCCGGGCTTTTCGAAAGTGACTCGCCGTAAGGGCGAAACCATAAGCGGCCGTTGCAAAGAAAACGGATATACACACAGATCCTGATAGCGCTGTGTCAGCCAACATCCCTATCACTGACCCAGCGCTATCGCGAGCAAGCTCGCTCCCACAGGGGATCATCTCCCGCCGGGAGGGCTTTATTGGTCTTCGAGCCCACGCTGTTCAATGACGCCGAACACGTCGGTGACATCCTGAACCAGGATCCGAGCAACATTGGTGAGGGTATTGAAGTCGCTGGCGGCCGAATCGCGCAGGGTGGCGCAGGCCATGAGCGTCAGGTAATCGAGGGTCGCATGCAGGCGTTCGCTGGCGCAGGCGTGAAGCTCTGTTAGCGGGGCAGTCTTGTCAATGAACAGCACAGGTTGTGTGGTGGCGATCGGGGTCAAGGGCGTGAAGCGGTTAATCGATTGATGCGTGGTCATAGATGAAATTCCCTATAGAAAAAGAATTGCCACCTTTTTTGCTGCGAAACAAAGTGGGTGGCAGCTACGCGCGGGTTCGCAGACCGAGAATGACCAAACCCGGCAGACCCAAAGGCCTCCCACGCGCAACCGCCATAAAATGAATGTCGGCAATTTTGCCTGAGTTTTCATTTTGCGGTGCAAAGTCATTGTTCTCTGTCGGGCTGCGAAACCCTTGCCCACTGACCAAAGCCAGCAGACAAGCCGAACTATAGAGGAGATTTTCGAAGCCAAAATCGACCTGTAGGACGCCCACAACCCCCTGTGGCGAGGGAGCTTGCTCCCGCTCGGGGGCGTAGCCGCCGTAAAGTCGGCACATGCGGTGGGACTGACGGAAAGAGGGGGCTGCTTCACGCCCAACGGGGATAAATCCCCCTCGCCACAAGAGGGGGTTTCCTACGAGATTATCGGAAGTGAAATTTCAGGTGTTGTGATCGATATCCAGCACGCTGAACGTCACTTTCCCGCCTTCACTGGTGTAGCCAGTGTTGTCCTGCACGTACACCCCAGCCTTGAAGTACAACGGCTTGACCCGCCAGGTGGAGCTGATGGTGGTGTACCAACTGCGACCCGCCGCAGTAATGCCCAGGTCGCCGGTACGATCAAGGTGGATCCGGTAACTGAAGGACTGATTGAGTTTCACGCCGGAGGCGACGGTGATGACCCGGCCTTCGTCGTCATCGGGACGCATGCGCACCTTGGCGACGATGTCCCCGGTGCTGGTGGCATCCTTGTATTGGTATTCCAACTTCACCAAGGGTTTGCTGCTGTCCTTGGCATGAATCTGACCGATCACGATCTTGCCGCTACTGGGTACCTGGCTGACGACCAGCTTTGCACGCAATTGGTTGTCGGCATCGGGGTACAGCCAGTTGCGCAAGGTGCCGTCTTTGTAGGTCTCACGCAATTCGCTGCGCGGGTAGATCGCGTTTTCAGTCTTGGTGCCGGTCACCGGTGACCAGAAATACACCGTGCTGCCTTCGGAGTTGAAATATTTGTCCTGGAACCCATCCACCAGCCGAGGGGTTTCGATGGTTTTCGGCGGACTGCCTTCGGGGATGCTCAGGTTCCAGGTTGCAAGATCGACCATGTTCGGATCCTTTCTGAGAAGAAGAAATGATTTACGCCACAGCCGGAGGCTCTAAGACGCGCTTTTGCTGAGGCCAGAAGGGGGTGCAGGCGAATGTTTGGCACGTTCGTCTGGCGGAGGGTTGGCGTCAACAGTCCGTCAGAGTTGCGTTTGTCGCTTTTGTGCCCGAGACAAACGACCGTTGGTCGACTATTCCGATTTTTTTCGGAACCTTGTGCGATGGCTATTTGACTCTTTCGCCACGCGCGGACAAAAAAACACCCTGAATGGGTGCTTCGAAGGTGGGTCGATAGCAGCGTTCCATGCTGCTAATGCGGGCGGGGGAGCGCTCAAAGGGTGGCGTGTTTGATTTCCAGCAGGCTGAACGTCACTTTGCCGCCTTCGGTGGTGTAGCCGGTGTTGTCCTGAACGTAGACGCCCGCTTTGAAATACAGCGGTTTGACCTTCCAGGTAGGGTCGACAGTGGTTCTCCAGTTGTAGCCTGCCGCACTGATGCCCAGTGCGCCCTTCGGGCTGAGGTGGATCATGTAGGTAAAGCTCTGGTTGAGCTTAACGCCGGTGGCGATGGTGATGACTTGACCGGTTTCGTCGTCGGGGCGGATGCGCACCTTGGCGACGATGTTGCCGGTGGAGCTGTAGGTTTTGTACTGGTACTCCAGTTTCACCATGGGGCTGGTGCTGTCTTTGGTGTGGATCTGACCGATCACGATCTTGCCGGAGCTGGGCACCTGGTTGACGCTGACGGCGGCACGCAGGGTGTTGTCCGCCGCCGGGTACAACCAGTTGCGCAGGGTGCCGTCGCTGTAGGTTTCGCGCAGTTCGCTGCGTGGGTAGATCGCGTTTGCGGTCTTGGTGCCGGTCACCGGCGCCCAGAAGAACAGCGTGCCGGTGTCGGAGTGGAAATATTCATCCTTGAACCCTTGGGCCAGCCGAGGCGTTTCGATGGTGGTGGCGGGGCTGCCTTCGGGAATGCTCAAGTTCCAAGTGTTGAGATCGATCATGGTCGGATCCTGCGTAACGGGCGTAAAAGTGCTGAGTACCAAAGCGGGAGGCTCTACTCCGAGCATTTGGAATGTGTTGATCACGCAGGAAGGGGTCTTTTTGAGTAACCATCCGGCGGATGTTTGACGTCAATTGTCCGTCGAATATGTCAATTGCAGCATCTATGCCTGGATGGGTGACCGTTAGTCGGCAGTTTTGAGCTAGATCTGAACTATGGCGCATCGATAGTGTCGCGTTGGGCGGGCAGCATTCCGTTGCTGCCCTGGCGTCACGCAAAGCGCCTAGATGTGATCGATATCCAGCAGGCTGAACGTCACGGTTCCGCCTTCGGTGGGATAACCGGTGTTGTCCTGCACGTACACGCCCGCCTTGAAGTACAGCGGCTTGTCGCTCCAAGTGGAGCTGATGGGGGAGCTCCACTGGTAACCCGCGCCATTGATGGTCAGGACGCCTGCGGGGCTGAGATGGATCAGGTAAGAGAAGGATTGATTCAGTTTGATGCCCGTGGCGATGGTGATGACCTGGCCTGTTTCATCGTCCGGGCGCATGCGTACCTTGGCGACAATGTTGCCGGTGGAGCTGTAGGTTTTATATTGGTATTCCAGCTTCACCATGGGGCTGGTGCTGTCCTTGGCATGGATCTGACCAATCACGACCTTGCCGGTGCTGGGCACCTGGCTGACGGCCAGGGTGGCAGCCAGCTTGTTGTCCGCCGCTGGGTACAGCCAATTGCGCAAGGTGCCGTTGCTATAGGTTTCACGAAGTTCACTGCGCGGATAAATAGCATTAGTGGTCGTGGCGCCGGTCACCGGTGCCCAGAAAAAAACCGTGCCGGAATCGGAGTGGAAATACTGGTCCTGGAACCCTTGCACGAGTTGAGAGGTTTCGATGGTGGCCGGAGGGCTGCCTTCGGGGATGCTCAGGTTCCAGGTTGAGAGATCGATCATGGCGGGGATCCTATGTCACTCGATGAAAAAGCTGCACACCACAAAGCAAGGCTCTAGGCCGGTCTTTTCGGGGCGTACGGGTGAGCGACGGAAGAAACTGGCTGGCAACCCTTCGGCGGATGGCTGACGTCAATTGTCCGTCGAAGTTGTCTGTGCAGCTTTTGTGCCCGAGGAGGGTGACCGTTAGTCGGCTATTTCGGGCTTTGCCTGGATGATGGCGCGTTGACACCTACTGCTTTTCACAATCCCGGTCTAGAGTGAGGGGACAGTATTTGTCCGCTTTGCTACGTAAAAACGGACGTGGCGCCCGATAAGAGAAGCAGCATGGAATGCGCGCAACCACCGCTCGGCGAAGACAGCTCTGTCCTTTTGATTGTTGATGATTACCCTGAAAACCTGCTCAGCATGCGAGCCTTGTTGCAGCGTCAGGATTGGCAAGTCATGACCGCGTCCTCGGGGGTCGAGGCGCTTAACCTGCTGCTTGAACACGACATCGACCTGGTTCTGCTGGATGTGCAGATGCCGGACATGGACGGTTTCGAAGTGGCGCGCCTGATGCGCGGTAGCCAGCGCACGCGGCTCACGCCGATCATTTTCCTGACGGCCAACGAGCAATCCCAGGACGCGGTCATCAAGGGCTACGCCAGTGGCGCCGTGGATTACCTGTTCAAACCCTTCGATCCGCAAATCCTCAAGCCCAAGGTCCAGGCGCTGCTCGAGCACCAGCGCAATCGCCGGGCCTTGCAGCGCCTGAGCCAGGATCTCGAAGCGGCCAGGGCCTTCAATGCCTCGGTGCTGGACAACGCCGCCGAAGGCATCCTGGTGGTGGACGAGAATGGCTGTATCCGCTTCGCCAACCCCTCTACCTGCCGCTTGCTCAATGCCACCGCCGAGCAATTGCAGGGCATGCCGTTCCTGGATTTCCTGCAGAAACCGCATATCCCCGAGTGGCTCGATTCCGATATCCACAACGCCTATCGTCGGGGTGAAACCTGGCGATTGCATGACGCGGTCCTGCGCACGGCGCCCGGCCAGCAGGTGTCGGTGGCCTTGTCCTGTGCGCCGTTGCCGTCGGAGCAGAAGGCGATGGTGGTGACACTCCAGGACATGTCCGTGGTTCGCCACTTGCATCAGCAACTCGAATACCAGGCTGTCACGGACCCGCTGACCGGTTTGCTCAACCGCCGGGGGTTCTACCAGACCGCCGAAAACCTGTTGATGCGCAGCGAGCGCCTGGAAAGCAACTGGGTGTTGCTGTACCTGGACCTCGATGGCTTCAAGCGGGTCAATGACTCGCTGGGGCACGATGCCGGGGACCGGGTATTGCGCTGGGTGTCGGAACAGTTGAAGGCGTGCCTGCGTCCGTTCGATATCCTGGCGCGGCTGGGCGGGGACGAGTTCACCGCGCTGCTGGACCTGGAGTTCCCCGAGCAAGCGGCCAAGATCGCCGAGAAACTCATCGAGCGAGTCGCAATCTGCCAGCAGATCGAAGGCATGGATGTCGCACTGGGGGCCAGCATCGGCATCGCGACGTACCCGGATTGCGGCGCCAATCTCGATGGGTTGCTGCGGGCGTCCGACATCGCCATGTACGAAGCCAAGCGTGCCGGCCGCCAGCAATACCGTTTTTACGATCATGAAATGAACGGTCGAGCCCGTTCACGGCTGATGCTGGAAGAGAGCGTGCGCTCGGCCATCGAGAACCGCGATTTCAATATGGTCTACCAGCCGCAGGTAAGCATCATCGATGGGCGGATCCGCGGGTTCGAGGCGCTGTTGCGCTGGCAGCACCCCAGCGTCGGTGATGTTCCGCCGGGCCTGTTCCTGCCCTTGCTGGAAGAGGCGCGGTTGATCAGTCGGCTGGGCAGCTGGATTTATCATCGCAGCGCCGCCCAGCGCAAAGTCTGGGAACGCTTGTTCGCTGACGACCTGGTGTTGGGGGTGAGCCTGAGTAGCACCCAGTTCGGCATGCCCAACCTGGTGACCGAGTTGCGCCAGGTCTTGGAACGCCATGCCTTGAAGCCCCGGCAACTGGAGGTGGAGGTGACCGAGGATGCGCTGATGCGCAATCCCGATGAAACCCACAAGCAACTGCGACTGCTGCGTCACCTCGGAGTGCGGGTTGCATTGGATGACTTTGGTTCGGGGCCCTGTTCGCTGACGCATCTGCGTGACCTTGAGCTCGATACCCTCAAGCTCGACCGGCACTTGATCGCCCGCGTACCGGGATCGCCCCGGGATGCCGCGTTGGCCGCCTCGGTGATCGACCTGTGTGGACAATTGGGCTTGCGGGTGATCGCCGAAGGGGTGGAAACCCGCGAGCAATATGAGTGGCTGCAGGCCCATGGCTGTGAGTACGTGCAGGGGTTCCTCGTGGCGCGGCCCTTGATGGCCGAAGACACCGATGCCTTCGCCACGCCGTTCGACTGGAGCGCGGTGCAGGCTTGAATTCGCTACACTGGCGGCCTCTTGTGACTGTGTTGCCCCTTGATGACCGCGCTCAAATACCTCCAGGCCTACCCCGCCGCCCTGCAAGCCCAAGTGCAGCAATTGATCGCCCAGGACCGACTGGGCGATTACCTGCAACAGCGCTATCCGGGCCGACATCCGATCCAGAGCGACAAGGCCCTGTACGGTTATGCGCTGGACCTCAAGCAGCAGTACTTGCGTAACGCGCCAGCCATCGACAAGGTGCTGTTCGACAGTCGCCTGGACCTGACCCACCGCGCCCTCGGCCTGCATACCGCGGTGTCGCGGGTGCAGGGCGGCAAGCTCAAGGCCAAGAAGGAAATCCGCATCGCTGCGTTGTTCAAGGACGCGGCGCCCGAGTTCCTGAAGATGATCGTGGTGCACGAGTTGGCGCACTTCAAGGAGTCGGACCACAACAAGGCGTTCTACCAACTCTGCGAGCACATGCTGCCGGGGTATCACCAGTTGGAATTCGACCTGCGGGTGTACCTGACCTGGCGGGACCTGCAACCCCACAAGGAATGACCGAATGGATGTCAGCAAGACCAAGACCAGCTTCTACCGTCGCTTGTACGTGGCTTACCTGATCGACAGCGGTGTCGCCAGCAACGTCCCGGCCCTCACCGAGGCCACCGGCATGCCACGGCGCACTGCCCAGGACACCATCGCCGCGCTGCCTGACCTGGATATCGTTTGTGAGTTCGAGCAAGAGGACGGCGCTCGCAACCATGCCGGGCGGTATCGGATTCGCGATTGGGGGGCGATCGATCGGGGGTGGATCGAGGGGAATTTGCCGCGGATCAAGGCGGTGCTTGAGTATCCCTGAATATTGGCTTTGCCTGGGCTGACGCTGTCGCGAGCAAGCTCGCGATGGCGCCCTCAGGGCCGATGCATGCCGATGTGCGGAATCCCATCCTCCATATACTCCACACCCACCACTTCAAACCCGTACCGCCCGTAATACCCCTGCAAATGCGCCTGGGCCGACAATGAGATAGACGTACCGGGCCAATATTTCTCGGCCTGCTTGAGCGCCTGTTCCATCAACGTGTGGCCCAGCCCCTGGCCGCGCGCTTGCGGCGCGATGATCACGCGCCCGATCACCACGTCACTGTTTTGCGAGTGCGGGTCGAGCAGGCGCAGGTAGGCCACCAGGTGGTTGTCCTGCCAGGCCATCAAATGGCACGTGTCGCCTTCAAGGTCCAGGCCGTCAACATCCGGGTAGGCGCAGTTCTGCTCGACAACGAACACTTCGGCACGCAATTTGAGGATGGCATACAGCTGTTCCTTGCTCAGGTCACTGTGATGTTTACAGACCCACTCGATATCCATTTTTTTGAATTTCCTGAAGAACCTGATGCCGATATTAAGCGTGCTTGGCCCGGAAGTCTCTTTCTCGGTCGACCGGAAAATCTGTGATAAATACCAAAATGCCATCATTCCTCTGTCGCGGCGTTGTCGTCTTTGTGTAATCTTCGTGACAGCGCTGCGCAGCGGTTCCAATGAGCTAATGTTAGGACCGGGTGTCTGAGGATGCCTGTTGAGTTTCGGCTAAAAACAAACCGGGCTTTGAACCCGTCAAGGACGTTTGGTATGCCGCGATTGCATCGAGCTCTTGCATTGATCGGGTTGTTGTTACTGAGCTATGAGGCCTGCGCGCAAAAGCTGCGTCTGGTCGCCGATGGCTGGCCACCCTTTACCGACTCCACGTTGATCAATGGTGGCCTGGCGACCGATATCGTCAGCACGGCCCTGGCACGGGCCGGCTATGCCTCGGACTTCGAACAGGTGCCCTGGGCCCGGGCGATGCTGGGCATCGGCGAGGGCCGCTATGACGTGCTGGTCAACGCCTGGTACAGCGAGGAGCGCACTCACATCGGCCAGTTCTCGGCCGAGTATCTGCTCAACCGTGTGCGCTTCATCAAGCGCAAGGACGAAGCGATCCAGTTTGACAGCCTGCAACAGCTGCGTGCCTATCCCATCGCCGTGGTTCGCGGCTACGCCTATTCCAAGGACTTCGACGAAGACCCGCAAATGCAAAAAGTCCCGGTGCATAACTTCGCGATGGCGGTGCGCATGCTGGCTGCCGATCGCGTGAAGTTGACCCTGGAAGACGAGTACGTCGCCCGCTATTACCTGGCCCGCGAATCCGCCAAGGTGCGTAACGCCGTGGAATTTTTGCCCAAGGCATTGAGTGAAAACAGCCTGCACATCCTGGTCAGCTTGAAGAACCCGGAGCATGAGCAGATCGTGGCGGGGTTTGACCGGGAGATCGCGGCGATGAAGGCGGATGGGAGTTACGCGCGGTTATTGAAAGCTCACGGGATGTAGGGTGCCCGGGCTGGCCTCATCGCGAGCTTGCTCGCGATGGCGACAGTGTAAACACCACAGCCCTCAAGCCTCGCTGGTGTCCTTGACCAAATGCGCCGCCAAGGTTCGCAACGGACCGAGCTGACGGCAGATCAACCCCAACTGTGTCTGCACCAACCGCTGGCCTTCGTCGATCTCATCGGGCATCTGCTCAAGCTCATTGGCCAGGGCCTCCTCCTCGTCGCTTTGGACCACAATCGGCGTTTTACTCGCCAGGCCCTGGGCGATTTCGTCGATGCTCGTCGCCAGCTTCACCCCCGCGCCATCGATCAGTTGCTCGCGTACCTGCGCCGGCAGTTCGGTGCCCCGGTGGGCGCCCAGGCCCGACAGGTAGCTGAGCAGGGTGTGGGACAACACCAGGAAGCGGAACCCAACATCGGCTTCCTTACGGAAATGCCCCGGCTCCATCAGCATGTTGGCCAGCGTGGTGGACAACGCGGCATCGGCGTTGTGGGCGTTGCGTCGGGCCAGGCGATAGGCCAGGTCGTCGCTTTTGCCGGCGGCGTACTGCTGCATGATCTGCCGCAGGTAGATGCTGTTGCAGGTCAGCGTGTTGGCCAGCACCTTGTTCAGCCGTCGGCCCTGCCAGTCGGGCAGGAACAGGAAGACCGCAAGCCCGGCAATCAGGCTGCCGAGCAAGGTATCGAACAGCCGCGGCAACAGCAGCCCGTAGCCGTCGCCCACCTGGTTGAAGCAGAACAGCACCATGATGGTGATCGCCGCCGTCGCCAGGGTGTAGCGGGTCGTGCGGTTGGTAAAGAACACCACCCCGGCGGCAATGGCGAAGCTCGATTGCACCAGCGGGTTGGGAAACAGATCGAACAGCGCCCAGGCCACTGTCAGGCCGATGGCGGTGCCGATGATCCGCTGGCCGAGCTTGCGCCGGGTGGCGCCGTAGTTGGGTTGGCAGACGAACAGCGTGGTGAGGATGATCCAATAACCCTGGGACGGGTGGATCAGATGCACCATGGCGTAGCCCACGCTCAGTGCCAGGGGCAAGCGCAGGGCATGCCGGAACAGCAACGAAGTGGGCGTCAGCTGCGTGCGCAAGCGCAGCCAGACATCCTTGAGGTTGCGCGGCGAGCGGTCGAGCAGGCTGCTGTCGGTGGCGTCGGCCAGGGCGTCGGGGTTGCTGGCATCGCTGAGCAGGCGGTCCATGGTGGCAAGGTTCACCGACAGTGCCCGCAACGAACGCAGCAGACCGCGCCAGGCCGGGTTGCTCTGGATACGCAGGTGTTCCAGGGACGCGTGCAGGTCGTTGAGGGCCTCGGCAAAGGTGGCGTCGTAGACGAACGGCTGGCGCAGTTGGATCGACTCGGCCAGTGCCTGGCAGGCCTTGCCTTGTTGACGCAGCAGGCGCTGGCAGCGGAACAGCACGTCGCTGTGGAAGAAGGCCTCGGCCAGGGCATTGTAGGGATAGTGAGAAGAGCTGGCGCGTTCGTGGATGTCCTGGGCCAGGAAGTACAGTTTCAGGTACCGGCTGACTTTCGAGCCGGGGCGGCCATTGCCCACGCGGTGCAGGATGATTTCCTTGGCACTGTTGAGCGCAGCGACCACCCGGCCGTTTTGCTGGGCCAGTTCCAGGCGGCGGGCTTCGACGTCCAGTTGGCGGATCGGCTCCAGGAGCGACGATTTGAGTTTCAGGTAGCGCCCCAGTTCGCGAAACAGCCGCGCCAGGCTTTGTTGCACCGGTTGGTTGGAAAACAACGCCTGCCACAACACCGACAGCAAGCCGTACCACGCGGCACCGGCGACCAGCAGCAGGGGTTCATGCCAGAAATCGTTGACTGCGCCGCCGCGCTGGTCCACGCCGATCATGGTGTAGACCGAAAGAATCAGCGTGCCCGAGGCGATGGCGCCATAGCGCTCACCCAGGGCGCCAAGCATGGTCAGGCCAAAGGCCGCCAGTGCCAGGGCGATGATGAACAGGATGGGGTAGGGGAACAGCAACTCCACCGACAACGCCGCGACGGTGAAGCACACCAGGGTCACGGCCAGCGCGTTGAGGCGGCCCTGCCAACTGTCGTCCGTCTCGGCCAGGGCGCTGGCGATGATGCCCAGGAACAAGGGAATCAGCAGCACCATTTCGTCCAGGTACCAGCACAGCCCCATGCTGCCGGTCAGGGCGATGAAGACCCGCACGCTATAACTGAACTTATCCAACGCCCAAAGGCGACGCAAAGACTGGCTAAACGAATTCGCTGACATGAAGTGCACGGGCCTGACGGGCAATGACGCTAAATTGAGGCAGTAATGACGCCGACGCAATGGCGGCGATCACATCTGACAGCAAAAAGTGTTCCGGGGTATACCCCGAACCCCTGTGGGAGCGAGCTTGCTCGCTCCCACAGGGTTATTGCCCGCATTCGAGTCGTGTCGGGTCAGACGTATTGCGCCGCCGCATACCCCGACGCCCACGCCCACTGGAAGTTGAACCCGCCCAGGTGCCCGGTGACGTCCAGCACTTCGCCGATGAAATACAGCCCGGGGCTTTTCAGCGATTCCATGGTCTTGGACGAGACTTCCCGAGTGTCGACGCCGCCCAGGGTGACTTCAGCGGTGCGGTAGCCTTCGGTGCCGGCGGGGACGACGTTCCAGCTCGCCAGTTTTTCGGCGATGTCTGCCAGCTCCGCATGGGTGTATTGCTTCATGGGTTTGGACACGAACCAGGTGTCCGCCAACAGGTTGGCCATTTTCCTGGTGAACAACTCGCCCAGCAACGTCTTGAGTTCGCTGTTGGGGCGTTCGGCCTGCTGCTGTTGCAGCCATTGCGGCACGTCGTGGTCGGGCAACAGGTTGATCTGCACCGTGTCCCCCGATTCCCAGAACGAGGAAATCTGCAGGATCGCCGGACCGCTCAGGCCGCGGTGGGTGAACAGGATGTTCTCGCGAAAGCTCTGGTCGTTGCAGCTCACCAGGCAATCCACCGACGTGCCCGAGAGTTCGGTGCAGAGGGTCTTGAGCTGATCGGTGATGGTGAACGGCACCAGGCCGGCGCGGGTTGGCAGCAGTTCATGGCCAAACTGTTTTGCCACCTGATAGCCGAAACCGGTCGCCCCCAGGGTCGGGATCGACAGCCCGCCCGTGGCGATCACCAGGGACTGGCAGGCGAGGGCGCCGAGGGTGGTTTGCAGCAGGTAGCCGCTGTCGGTTCTTTCGATCTGCGTGATCGAGGTATCCAGGTGCAGGCTGACGCCGGCCTGGTCGCACTCATCCAACAGCAGGCCGAGGATGTCGCTGGACTTGTTATCGCAGAACAACTGGCCGAGCTTTTTCTCGTGATAGGGCACGCCGTGCTTGGCCACCAGGGCAATGAAATCCCACTGGGTGTAGCGGGCCAGGGCCGACTTGCAGAAGTGCGGGTTCTGCGAGAGGAAATTGCCTGGCTCGGTGTACATGTTGGTGAAATTGCAGCGCCCACCGCCCGACATGAGGATTTTCTTGCCGGCCTTGTTGGCGTGGTCCAGCAACATCACCTGCCGTCCGCGCGCGGCCGCGGTCAGCGCGCACATCAACCCCGCGGCGCCAGCGCCAATGATCACGACTTCGGTAGAGCGCAAAACGGTGTCCTCTCAGCTTTCCCACATAACTGAATGTGGGAGCGAGCTTTGTGGGAGCAAAGCTTGCTCGCGATCCAGGCGCTGCGGTCCTCAAGAGGCCGCGGCGTTTTCATCGCGGGCAAGCCTTGCTCCCACACAGCTCGCTCCCACAGTTTGATCTCTGTTCTTCAGGCGATCGGTTACAGGATCCGCACCCGCAACGAGCGGCCCTTGATCTTGCCATCGTTCAGGCGTTGCAGGGCCTGTTTGGCGATGCCGCGTT
Organism: Pseudomonas sp. H1_F01; assembly: GCF_054681425.1. Taxonomy (NCBI): domain Bacteria; kingdom Pseudomonadati; phylum Pseudomonadota; class Gammaproteobacteria; order Pseudomonadales; family Pseudomonadaceae; genus Pseudomonas; species Pseudomonas sp. H1_F01. The sequence goes on from NZ_CP162823.1 coordinate 685,627, forward strand.
CCACTGCCACGTAGGCCTGGAAATCGAAGATCGCGATTTTGCCGACCTGGGTGCCGGGGATGCCGGCCTCGCCAGTCAGGGCGCCGAGGATGTCGCCGGGGCGGACTTTGTCCTTGCGCCCGGCACCGATGCACAGGGTGCTCATGGCCGGCAACAGCGGGCCACCACCTTGAGACTTGAGGTTGTCCAGTTGGTCCCAGCTCAGCGGCGACTTCTGCAGTTGCTCGATGGCCTGGGCGCGGTGGGCTTCGGATGGCGCCACCAGGCTGATGGCGATGCCTTTCTCCCCGGCGCGGCCAGTGCGGCCGACGCGGTGGATGTGGATTTCCGAGTCCCGGGCCAGTTCGACGTTGATCACCATGTCCAGGGCATCGATGTCCAGGCCGCGGGCCGCCACGTCGGTGGCCACCAGCACCGAGGTGCTGCGGTTGGCGAACATCGCCAGCACCTGGTCGCGGTCGCGCTGTTCCAGGTCACCGTGCAGGCCGACGGCCGAGATGCCCTTGGACGTCAGGTGGTCGACGGTTTCCTGGACCTGCTGCTTGGTGAAGCAGAACGCCACGCAAGAGGCCGGGCGGAAATGCGCCAGGACCTTGACCACTGCGTCCATGCGTTCCTCGGGAGAGATCTCGTAGAAGCGCTGCTCGATCTGCGCGTCGGAGTGGAACGCCTCGGCCTTCACTTGCTGCGGGTTACGCATGAACTTGGACGACAGTTGCTTGATGCCCACCGGGTAGGTGGCGGAGAACAGCAGCGTCTGGCGGCGTTCCGGGGTCTGCTGGATGATGTCTTCGATGGCGTCGTAGAAACCCATGTCGAGCATGCGGTCGGCTTCGTCGAGGATCAGCGTGTTGAGGCCGTCCAGGACCAGCGAACCCTTGCGCAGGTGCTGCTGGATGCGTCCTGGCGTGCCGACGATGATGTGGGCGCCGTGTTCCAGGGAGGCAATCTGCGGGCCGAAGGACACACCGCCGCACAGGGTCAGGACCTTGATGTTGTCTTCGGCGCGGGCCAGGCGACGGATTTCCTTGGCGACCTGGTCGGCCAGCTCGCGGGTCGGGCACATCACCAGGGCCTGGCAGCCGAAGAAACGCGGGTTGATCGGGTTCAGCAGGCCGATGCCAAAGGCGGCGGTCTTGCCACTGCCGGTCTTGGCCTGGGCGATCAGGTCCATGCCCTTGAGGATCACCGGCAAGCTTTGCGCCTGGATCGGCGTCATCTGGGCATAACCGAGTGATTCGAGGTTAGCCAGCATGGCGGCGGACAGCGGCAAAGTATTAAAAGCGGTGGCAATGGTGGTCACGGGACTGGCCTGCAAAACAAAATGTCGCGCAGTGTAGCAGCCTCGTGCCACTTTCTTCGAAAGTTCTGGACGAGCTGTGAGGGCAGGGCCTGCCCTGGGGGGCTGGCAATTCCAGAAACTGTGGGAGCTCTGGAACTGTGGAACTGTGGAACTGTGAAACGGTGAAACGGTGAAACTGTGAAACTGTGGGAGCAAAGCTTGCTCGCGATGCAGGCGACGCATTTCCCCCAGGAAAACCGAGTCGCCTGTATCGCGGGCAAGCCTTGCTCCCACAAAATCTCCAAGCCACGAAGCGACTTAGTGTTCGATATGCTCATCCGGGCGTTTCACCCGTCGCCCGTCTTCGCGTGACAACTGGGAAAAAATCGTCGCCGCCAGCATCGCCATGATCCCCACCGTGACGAACGTCAGTTGGAACGCCCCCAGTACGGTCTCCACCCCATCGTTACCCACCTGGGCGGTAAAGCCGCCGAGCAGGGCGCCGGCGCAGGCCACGCCGAGGCTCAGGGACAGTTGCGCCACCACCGACAGCAGGCTGTTGCCGCTGCTGGCGCTGGCGTCGTCCAGGTCGATCAGGGTCACGGTGTTCATCGCGGTGAATTGCAGCGAGTTGATCGCCCCCAGCACCGCCAGTTGCGCCAGCAGCAGCCAGTACGGCGTCTGTTCACTGACCAGGCCCATGCTCGCCAGCATCAGGCCCAGGGCCAGGGTGTTGCCGGTCAGGACGATGCGATAGCCCAGGCGTTCGATCAGCGGCCGGGCCACGGACTTGGCGACCATGGCCGCCGCCGCCAGGGGCAGCATGCTCATCCCGGCCTGGGACGGTGAATAGCCCAGGGCGACTTGCAGCAGCAACGGCACCAGGAATGGCAGCGCACCGCTGCCCAGGCGCGCGAACAGGTTGCCAAGAATGCCCACGGCGAAGGTCCGGGTCTTGAACAGTGACGGCGGGAACAGCGCGTTCTCGACGTGCCCGGCCCGCAGCCAATAGGCCGCCAGGCAGGCCATGCCGCCGAACAGCAGCAACATCACGCGCAGGTGCGGCAGGTGCAGTTCACCCAGACCTTCCATGGCGATGGTGATCAGCACCATCGCCGCGCCGAACAGCAGGAACCCCAACCCATCGAACCGCGTGCGCTCGCTGCCCCGCAGGTCGGGGATGAACTTCCACACGGCATAACAGCCGAGCACGCCCACCGGCAGGTTGATGATGAAGATCCAGTGCCAGGTCAGGTACTCGACCATCCAGCCGCCCATGGTCGGCCCGATCAGTGGGCCGAGCAGGCCTGGGATGGTGATGAAGCCCATGATCCGCACCAGTTCCGAGCGCGGATACGCCCGCAGCACCACCAGCCTGCCCACCGGCAGCATCAGCGCTCCACCGAGGCCCTGGATGACCCGGGCGCCGATCAGCATGCTCAACGAACTGGACAAGGCGCACAGCAACGAGCCGAAGCTGAACAGCAGGATTGCCCCGAAGAAAATCTTCTTGGTGCCGAAGCGGTCGGCGATCCAGCCCGAGGCCGGGATCAGCAACGCCACGGTGAGCATGTAGGCAATGATCACGCCCTGCATGCGCAGCGGGTTTTCCGCCAGATCACCGGCCATGGCGGGCAGGGCCGTGTTGAGGATGGTCCCGTCCAGGGACTGCATGAAGAAGGCAATCGCCACCACCCACGGAAGCCAGCGGGCGGTGACGGCGTCGAGCGGTGCACGGTTGGGCATGGGACCTCTTGTTTGTGTTCGGGTGTCTGTTGGCTTCATCGCGGGCAAGCCTTGCTCCCACATGTACGGCGTACATCCTGTGGGAGCAAGGCTTGCCTGCGATGCTTTTTTACAGCGTCAAGGTCAACCGCTTGACCAGCGCCCCCGGCAGCAACATCGAGGCCGTGGCCCGCTGGCTGTAGGTGCTGGCCGAGAGCAGCAGTTCCCGCTCTCGGGTCAAGCCTTCGAGTTGCGAGCCGAGCAGGCTGTAGACGCTGTCGTCGAAGCGCATGGTACTGACCGGCGCTACGATCTGGCCGTTCTCGACCCAGAACGTGGCGAAGCGGGTCATGCCGGTCAGGCGGGCGGCCGGTTGGTCCGAGTAGTTCAGGTACCAGAGGTTGCTGATGTATAGCCCGGTGCCAAGTTGTTCGAGGATGTATTTGTGCTCCAGTTGCCCGCCCTGCATGTCCAGCGCCGTGGGGTATTCGTAGCTGCTGGCGCCGTTGGCGGTGAGGCCGTATTCGGCGGCGCTGCGGGAGTTGACCAACTGCGCATTGGCCGTGCCCTTGGCGATCAGCCCCAGGTCATCGCGGGGATAACCTTCGTCGGAAAACGCCGGGCTCAAGGAACCGCTGACCTGCTCGCTCAGCCACACGTTGGGGCTCAAGCTTGCTTCGTTGGCGTAGAACTTCTGTAACGGGCTCTGCTTGCTGGCAATCGCCCGGGCCGAGAACCCGCCCCAACTGAGCATGCCCATGATCTCTTCCAGGGCGGCCGGTGCCAGGTAGGCGCGGTATTCGCCGGGCGGCAACGTGCGCAGCGGCAGGCCGAGAAATGCCAGCTGCTCGCGGGCCTGCTCGAAGCGCCGGGCAAACCCTTCGCTGCTCCACGCATGCCCGGCATAGCTGCCTTTTACCGCCTGGCCGTTTTCATGGAACAGGCTGAAATCGAAGTTGAAGCTGTTGGCCTGATGCCAGCCGAACGCTCCCGACGAACTGGCGAAACCGCGGCTGATGGGCCCGGCTGCATAGAACCCCACCAGGTCCAGGCCTTCGGCGGCGCGGGTGATTTGCGCCACGACCTGCTCGGTGTCCGGCAGCGGATGGTCCTGCACGTTATGGCTCTGCCAGTGGTTGTGGTTGAGCAACAGGTATGGATCGCGGGGCAGCAGCGGCAAGGTTTCGCGCAGTTGTTGCAGGCCATCGGACAGGCGTTGCAGATCGGTCTCGGTGTCGCCGGACAAGGTGATCTGCAAGTCGGCGTGACGCCCGTCGTCGATCAATTTGAAACTGACATTGGCCTGCTGCACCTGCCCGGCCTGACGCACCTTGGCGTGGTTGAAACGCACGAAGGCCGAGGACTCGGCGGCGTAACCCAAGGTGAACTGTTCCTGCTCATGCAGGGCATCGCGCAGCCAGTCGACCAATACCTTGAATGCCTCGGCCTGATTATTGACGGTGCTCATATCAGGCATCCCCTCCAAACACATCAACGTTGCTGAACACACAGGCCGGCGACGCATGGCCGACACGGATGACCTGGTTCGGTTCGCCCTTGCCACAGTTCGGCGTGCCCAGGACCCGGGAGGTACTGGCATCGCCCACGGCGCGCAGGCTCTTCCAGAATTGTGCGGAAATGCCGCGGTAATTGGGGTTCTTCACCACGCCCTTGAGCTCGCCGTTCTCGATCAACTGGCCCCACTCGCAGCCGAACTGGAATTTGTTGCGGGCGTCGTCGATGGACCAGGAGCGGTTGGTGCGCATCAGCACGCCGCGCTCGGTGCCCTGGATCAGTTGTTCCAGCGTCTGGTCGCCGGGTTCGATGTTCAGGTTCGCCATGCGGTCGATGGGCGGACGATTCCAGCCGCAGGCCCGGCTGTTGGCGACACCGTCCAGGCCAGCCCGGAACTGTGACAGCGCGCCGCCCAGTGGACGCAGCAACAGGCCTTCACGAATCAGGAACTGCTTGCTGGCGGCGCTGCCGTCATCGTCATGGCTGTAGCTCGCCAGCTCCTCGGGAATGTTCGGGTCGAAGGTCACGTTCAACAGGCTGGAGCCGTATTGCAGGTGGCCGAAATCGCTGGCCTTGACGAAGCTGGTGCCGGCGTAATTGCGTTCGTCCCCGAGGATGCGGTCCAGTTCCAGCGGGTGACCGATGGATTCGTGGATCTGCAACATCATCTGGTCGGGCATCAGCAGCAGGTCGCGGGGGCCTTGCGGGGTGTTCGGTGCCAGCAGCAATTGCAGGGCCTGGTCGGCGATTTTCAGCCCGGCGCCGATCAGGCCGCTGCGGCTGATCACATCGAAGCCGCCTTGCTGGCCGAAGTTTTCCCGGCCCAGGGTGCGGGTCTGGCTGTCGTTGCCGTCGAAGGCGGTGACTTCCAGGGCCGGGTAGATGAAGCGTTGGGCCTGGCGCAGTTCAGCGCCGGCACTGTTGAGGTAGATCTGCTCGACCTGAGTCAGGCCGATGCTGGCTTGCCAGTTCACCAGGCGCTCGTCCTGAGGCACTGCGGCTGACTCGTCGCCGAGCAATTGGTAACAATCGCTCAGTGGCGGGAAGGCCTGGTCGAAATTCGGCGAGAAGTAATCGGCGCGGTCGCTGGACACCGCTTGCTCACGCAGGTCCAGCAGGGCATGGGGCTTGAGCCCGCGAGCATGTTTCTCGGCGCATTCCAGTGCCGCTTGCAGGCCGGCCTGGGACAGGTCGTTGGTAGCGGCATACGCCTCGACCCCGTTGACCCGCACGGTGAGCATCGCCCCTTCATCACGGCCCAGGCTGGGCGGTTCGGCGACATTCTTGCGCACCGACAGGTGCTGGCCGGACTCGCGCACGTAACGCAGGGAAAAGAATTCAGCGCCCGTGCGCAAGGCAGCAAAACGCTGCTTGAGCTGGGGGTGGAAGTCGAACATGGAACCTCCTTGTCTGGAGTGGCGGTGCAGCGAGGTGCGGCGCGTTGACGCGGCGGCTCTAGATTAGGCCTGGGCGGGGGAGGGATCAAGGCAGATAGGCATTTGGGGTGTCAGGGTGGACGCAATCGCGAGCAGGCTCGCTCCCACAGTGGATCTTGGGTGGTCACAAAATCTGTGTTCACCACCAATCCCCTGTGGGAACGAGCCTGCTCGCGATTGCGGTGCAGCGCCTTACTGGGCGGTAGGCCCCACTTCACGCATTGGCCTGCCACGCACCGGCGCATCGCCGGCCACGAAGTACGGTGCGGTGCTGCGTGGCAGAGGCTTGCGGCCGCGGATCTTGTCGGCGATTTTCTCGGCGATCATGATCGTCGGCGCGTTCAGGTTGCCGGTGGTGATGATCGGCATGATCGAGGCATCCACCACGCGCAACCCTTGCATGCCATGCACGCGGCCTTCGCCGTCCACCACCGCCATGTCGTCGGTGCCCATCTTGCACGAGCAGGACGGGTGGAACGCGGTTTCGGCATGCTCGCGAATGAACTGGTCCAACTGCTCGTCCGTCTGCACCTCGATGCCCGGGCTGATCTCGCGGCCACGGAACGGATCGAGCGCCGGCTGCTGCATGATCTCGCGGGTCAGGCGGATGCCATCGCGAAATTCCTGCCAGTCCTGCTCGGTCGCCATGTAGTTGAACAGGATGCTCGGGTGCTGGCGTGGGTCCTTGGACTTGGCCTGGATCCGGCCGCGGCTTGGCGAGCGCATGGAGCCCATGTGCGCCTGGAAACCGTGTTCCTTCACCCCGTTGCTGCCGTTGTAGTTAATCGCCACTGGCAGGAAGTGGTACTGGATGTTCGGCCAATCGAATTCTGGACGGGTGCGGATGAAACCACCGGCTTCGAACTGGTTGCTGGCGCCAATCCCGGTGCCGTTGAACAGCCACTCGGCACCGATGGCCGGCTGGTTGTACCAGAGCAGCGACGGATACAGGGAAACCGGTTGGGTGCAGGCGTATTGCAGGTACAGCTCCAAGTGGTCCTGCAGGTTTTCACCGACGCCTGGCAGATCGTGAACCACCGGGATGTCGAGGCTTTCCAGCAGCTTGGCTGGGCCGACACCGGAACGCTGGAGGATCTGCGGCGAGGCGATGGCGCCGGAGCACAGCAGCACTTCCTTGCGCGCCCGGGCTTCGACGCGCTCTTCGGCGGCGCCCACCAGGTAACGCACGCCGACCGCGCGTTTGCCTTCGAAGATGATCTTGTCGGTCAGGGCGTGAGTGACGATGGTCAGGGTCGAGCGCTTCTTGGCGATGTCCAGGTAACCGCGTGCGGTACTGGCCCGGCGGCCATTGGGCGTGACGGTACGGTCCATCGGGCCGAAACCTTCCTGCTGGTAGCCATTGAGGTCTTCGGTACGCGGGTAACCGGCCTGTACGCCGGCTTCGACCATGGCGTGGAACAGCGGGTTGTTGCCGGCCTTGGGCGTGGTCACGCTGACCGGGCCGTCGCCTCCGTGGTAGTCGTTCGGGCCGATGTCGCGGGTTTCGGCTTTACGGAAATACGGCAGGCAATCGAGGTAGGTCCAGTCTTCCAGGCCCGGCAGCTTGGCCCAGTTGTCATAGTCCAGGGCGTTGCCGCGGATGTAGCACATGCCGTTGATCAGCGAAGAACCGCCCAGGCCCTTGCCGCGACCGCATTCCATGCGGCGGCCATCCATGTGTGGCTCCGGGTCGGTCTCGTAGGCCCAGTTGTAGCGCCGGCCTTGCAGCGGGAACGCCAGGGCGGCGGGCATTTGCGTGCGGAAGTCCAAGCGATAGTCCGGACCGCCGGCTTCGAGCAGCAGGACGGTGACGCCTTCGTCTTCGGTCAGGCGGGTAGCCAGGGTGTTACCGGCCGAACCGGCACCGATGATGATGTAATCGAATGTTTGGGACATGAAATGCACCCTCTTCTGGAATTGGGTTCAGGGTTGGCGAGTGCTTTGCACTCGATCGCGAGCAAGCTCGCTCCCACAGGAGATTTCATCCCAATGTGGGAGCGAGCTTGCTCGCGATGGCGGCCTGGCCGGCGAAGCAATGCCAGATCAGAACACCGACGTGTAATCGCCCAACTCGACCTGTACCGATTTGATGCGTGTGAAGTTGTTCAGCGAGCTGATGCCGTTCTCCCGGCCCACGCCCGATTGCTTGTAGCCACCGACCGGCATTTCAGCCGCCGACTCACCCCAGGCGTTGATCCAGCAGATACCGGCTTCGAGCTGGTGGATCACACGGTGGGCGCGGTTCAGGTCGCGAGTGACGACGCCAGCGGCCAGGCCGAAGTCGGTGTCGTTGGCGCGGCGGATCACTTCTTCTTCGGTGTCATAGGTGAGGATGCTCATCACCGGGCCGAAGATTTCTTCACGCACAATGGTCATCTCGTCGGTGCAATCGGTGAACACGGTCGGGGCGACGAACGCGCCCTTGGCCAATTCGCCGTCGGTCAGGCGACTGCCGCCGCACAGCAGGCGAGCGCCTTCGGCTTTGCCTTTCTCGATGTAGCCCAGCACGCTTTCCATGTGGGCGAAGCTCACCAGTGGGCCGAAGTTGGTATTTTCGTCCTCAGGATTACCGATGCGGATGCGTGCCACGCGCTCGGCGATCTTGGCTTCGAAGGCGGCCTTGAGGTGGCTCGGCACGAACACGCGGGTGCCGTTGGTGCAGACCTGACCGGAGCTGTAGAAGTTGGCCATCATCGCGGTGTCGGCGGCGCGATCCAGGTCGGCGTCGTCGAAGATGATCAGCGGCGACTTGCCGCCCAGTTCCATGGTCACGTCCTTGAGCGAAGAGCTCGAGGCGCTGGCCATGACTTTCTTGCCGGTGTCGGTGCCGCCGGTGAAGGAGATTTTTTCGATGCGCGGGTGCTCGGTCAGCCAGGTGCCGACTTCACGGCCGCTGCCGGTCAGGACGTTGAACACACCCGCTGGAACGCCGGCTTCGGTGTAGATCTCGGCCAGTTTCAGGGTGGTCAGCGAGGTGACTTCGCTCGGTTTGAAGATCATCGCGTTACCGGCTGCCAGGGCCGGGGCGGATTTCCACAGGGCGATCTGGATCGGGTAGTTCCACGCGCCGATACCGGCCACTACGCCCAGGGGCTCGCGACGGGTATAGACGAATGAAGTGGTGCGCAGCGGAACCTGCTCGCCTTCGATGGCAGGCACCAGGCCGGCGTAGTATTCCAGCACGTCGGCGCCAGTGACGATGTCGACGTAGCGGGTTTCGGAGTAGGCCTTGCCGGTGTCCAGGGTTTCCAGGGCGGCCAACTCATCGTTGCGCTCGCGCAGGATGTCGACGGCGCGACGCAGGATGCGCGAACGCTGCATGGCGGTCATGGCGGCCCAGACTTTCTGGCCCTTTTCGGCGCTGACCACGGCGCGCTCGACGTCCTCGAACGTCGCACGCTGCACTTGGGCAAGGACTTCACCGTTGGCAGGGTTGATGGCTTCGAAAGTGGCGTCGCCGCTGGCATCGCTGTACGCGCCATCGATGTAGAGTTTTTGCAGTTCGAAACGGGCCATAAAGTCCTCGCAAGTGCATAAGTGGTTGGCTGACCACCGGGCGTGTCGTTTATAGCTGACTACGCGGTTCGGCGGCGGTTCAGGAGTCGAGCGGTTCTGTGTGCTCTGGTGCCCCTGCTTTGGCCAGTTGGAAATCCATGTATTCGTAAGCGATCTGGTGCGCCTGGGCGGTATCGAACGCGTCTCCCGACAGCGCTCCGCGCAGCCACAAACCGTCAATCAGCGCGGCCAGGCCCCTTGCTGCGCTGCGCGCCTGATCGACGGGCAACACGCGGCGGAACTGGCTACACAGGTTGGAATACAGACGGTGATCGTTGATCCGCTGCAACCTGTGCAAAGACGGGTGGTGCATGCTGGTGGCCCAGAAGGCCAGCCAGGTTTTCATTGCCGGACCATTGACCTGGCTGGCGTCGAAGTTGCCTTCGATGATCACCTTGAGGTGAGCCCGGGGGCTTGTGTCCTCCAGCGCCTGGCGGCGTGCGGTGACGTTCTCGCTCAGGACAGTCATCAGGTACTGGGCCGTGGCCGCGATCAGGCCATTCTTGTCCTGAAAGTAGTGACTGATGATGCCGTTGGAGACACCGGCCAAACGGGCGATCAGCGCAATGCTGGCGTCCCCCATGCCGACTTGATCGACCGCTTGCAACGTGGCTTCGATCAGTTGTTGGCGGCGGATGGGTTGCATACCGACCTTGGGCATCTAGCACATCTCCTTAGGCCATCCGGCGCACGAATGTCGTCTGCCGGAACGAAAGCCAGTCTATTTTGTTTTGATTGAACGTTCAATCAACAAAAAATAAGTTCTATGACAAGTCGTCGCTATTTGCCGGGGCGAGGACTTTTGGGGATGTCTTTATAACACTCGTCGGTTGGCATGTAGGCCAAATGCGCTTGATCGCTGGAATGCTGTTGTGGCGAGGAGATTTGCATTCCAGGTCAAGCTAGTCAGCAGTTCAGAACCACCCAAACAAAAACGCCGCGTTCATCTCGCGGCGTTTTTGCTGGCGTTGGCTCAGCCCAGGTTCTTGCCCAGCAGCGCGTGGTACAGCTCGCTGTCGCCCAGGATCCCGACGACTTGCTGGTTATCGTGGAGCACCAGTTTGTTGCCGGTCTGGTAGCGAATCTGCAACGCGTCGCGCATGCCGATGTTGGAGTCCACCAGGGTCGGACGCCGACCCAGCTCTTCGACGGCTTGGCCCGGTACCCAGTTTTGCAGGTCCAGTGCCGCGCCGTTCTGCCGGGCGCCCTTGATGGTGTTGCCTTCGGCGAGGTCGAGCCAGGAGTCGCCGCCCGGGTCCAGGCACACCGAACCGTTGATGCGCTTGCAGTTGTCCAGGGTGCGCATCAGGCTGCGACCGCACAGGACGTTGAGCGGGTTGGTGTGGGCGACGAAAGTGCGCACGTAGTCGTCCGCCGGGTTCAGCACGATTTCTTCCGGCTTGCTGTACTGGATGATCCGGCCGTCTTTCATGATCGCGATACGGCTGCCCAGCTTCAGGGCTTCGTCGAGGTCGTGGCTGACGAATACGATGGTCTTGCTCAGCTTGCGTTGCAGCTCCAGCAGTTCGTCCTGCAGACCCTGGCGGATCAGCGGGTCGAGGGCCGAGAAGGGTTCGTCCATCAGCAGGATGTCGGCGTCCATCGCCAGGGCGCGGGCCAGGCCGACCCGTTGCTGCATGCCGCCGGACAATTCGTCGGGCTTCTTGTTGCGCCATTGGGTCAGGCCCACCAGCTCGAGCTTCTCATCCACCAGCTTGCGGCGTTCTTTCTCAGGACGGCCCTGCATTTCCAGACCGAAGCTGATGTTCTCGCGCACCGTCAGCCAAGGCATCAGGGCGAACTTCTGGAACACCATGGCGATGCGCTTGGTGCGCATCATCTTCAGTTCAGCGGGGGTGCAGGAGGCGATGTCGATCTGCCGGCCTTCGTGTTCGACGAACAGCTTGCCGCGGCTGACGGTGTTCAAGCCGTTGATGCAGCGCAGCAGGCTGGATTTGCCGGAGCCGGACAGGCCCATCAAGACACAGATTTCGCCTTTCTCGATGTCCAGGCTGGCTTTTTCCACGCCGACGATTTGCCCGGTTTTCTTCAGGATTTCGTTGCGGGTCATGCCCTGGTCGAGCAGCTTGAGGGCTTCGCGTGGATCCCTGGAGAAGATCACGTCAACGTCTTCAAAACGGATTATGCTCATGCGTCACCCCCTACTTTGGCGTCGGGTTGTTTGCAGATTCGGTCGAGCATGATCGCCAGCAGCACGATCGCCAGGCCGGCTTCGAAGCCCAGGGCGATATCGGCGGTGTTCAGTGCGTTGACCACGGGTTTGCCCAGGCCATCGGCGCCCACCAGTGCGGCGATCACCACCATCGACAACGACAGCATGATGCACTGGGTGATACCGGCCGCGATGCTTGGCATCGCATGGGGCAGTTCAATGCGCGACAGGAGCTGGCGTCGGGAGCAGCCGAAGGCCTTGCCGGCGTCCATCAGTTCGTCCGGTACGTCGCGGATGCCCAGGTAGGTCAGGCGGATAGGCGCGGCAATCGCGAACACCACCGTGGAGATCAGGCCTGGGACCACACCCAGCCCGAAGAGGGTCAGGGTAGGAATGAGGTAAACGAAGGTCGGTACGGTCTGCATCAGATCGAGCACCGGACGCATCAGGGTGTAGAACATCGGCTTGTGCGCGGCAACAATGCCCAGCGGCACGCCGATCAGTACGCAAACCAGGGTCGCGAACAGCACCTGGGCGAGGGTTTCCATGGTCTCTTGCCAGTAACCCAGGTTGAGGATCAGCAGGAAGGACGCGATGACGAATACGGTCAGGCCCCATTTGCGCTGGATGAAGTGCGCCAATAGCGCAATGAGGCCGATCAGGGCCAGGGGATTGAACCAGGTCAGCGCAAACGTCACGCCGTGAATCATCGTTTCCAGGAACAGTGCGATTGCGTCGAAGGTGCTGGCGCCGTGTTGCGTCAACCATTCGACGAAGCCGGCAATGTACTGGCCTAAGGGTATTTTCTGATCAATGAGCATGGTAGTGAACGTCCGCATGCAAGGGAATAAACAGCCCGGGCGAGCGAACCCGCCCGGCATAACATAAGCAGTTACTGCGCAAGCTTGGCTTTCACGGCGTCCAGGCCAGGTTTACCGTCAATGGTGGTCACGCCAGCCAACCAGGTATCGAGTACCTGTGGGTTTTTCTTCAGCCAGGCCTTGGCGGCAGCCTCCGGCTTCATCTTGTCGTCGAGCACGTTGCCCATCAGCGTGCTTTCCATGTCGACGGTGAACTCCAGGTTTTTCAACAGCTGGCCAACGTTGCTGCATTCCTGGCTGTAGCCCTTGCGGGTGTTGGTCGCCACGGTTGCGGCACCGAAGTCGGGGCCGAAGAAGTCGTCGCCGCCGGTCAGGTACTGGATCTTGAAGCGGGTGTTCATCGGGTGTGGCGCCCAGCCGAGGAACACCACGTCGGTGCCACGCTTGGCGGCGCGGTCGACCTGCGAAAGCATGCCGGCTTCACTCGACTCGACGACTTTGAAGCCCGCGTCCTTCAGGCCGAAGGCGTTCTTTTCGATCATGCTCTGGATCAGGCGGTTGCCGTCGTTGCCGGGTTCGATCCCGTAGATCTTGCCGTCCAGCTCTTTCTTGAATTTGGGGATGTCGGCGAAGTCGTGCAGGCCTTTGTCATACAAAGCCTGAGGCACGGCGAGGGTGTACTTGGCGCCCTTGAGGTTGGTGCGCACGGTTTCCACGGTGCCGGCTTCGCGGTAGGCCTTGATGTCGTTTTCCATGGTCGGCATCCAGTTGCCGAGGAACACGTCCATGTTCTTGCCGTCGGCCAGGGACTTATAGGTCACCGGCACGGAAATCATGGTGGTCTTGGTCTTGTAGCCGAGGGCGTCGAGCACCACGCTGGTGGTGGCGGTGGTCACGGTGATGTCGGTCCAGCCGACGTCGGAGAAGTTGACGGTGCTGCACTGTTGGGGTTCAGCAGCGTTGGCCAGCATCGGAAGACTCAGCATGGCGGCCAACAACAACGATGTGGAACCTTTCATGGGTGGACTCCTGGTGTTTTATCGGCGGTGTCCGGTCAGGACAACCGCGCTTATTGGATGTTGCGGTTGGTGGCGCGTGGGCACTCTCTGACACGCGGCCTTGCAAACGAGCCGTAACCGATCATGTACCAGTGCAAATCTGACGCCTACAGGGTGGGTCGTATCCAGTACAGGGAGGGTCGCATCCAGTGTCGGTGACGTCGTTTACAGATTTTTTCCGCCCCTGGCGGGGCCCTGATACGCAGAAAAACGGCGCAAAACCGGGGCCAGGACGGGGCGGCGTTGCTGGGCATGATTGCGTCGGTGTCAGACGTCGGACCCCAAGGCAAAAACCGGATGATGCGGCCATCCCGGCGTTGAGCGTAGCAGCTCCGTCACCGGACGCTCCTGCGCCCGGATGTGCCTGTTCTGGAGGTTTTCGGCAATGGCAATCAGCGTGTTCGACCTGTTCAAAATCGGTATCGGCCCGTCCAGCTCACACACCGTGGGCCCGATGCGGGCCGCCGCCTTGTTCGTGCAAGGTTTGCGTGAGCGAGGACTTTTGGAACAAGTAGCGCGGGTGGAAGTTCAGCTCTACGGTTCGCTTTCAGCCACAGGCATCGGCCATGGCAGCGATAACGCGGTGATCATGGGCTTGATGGGCGAGTGGCCGGACGCGATCGATCCGTCGCAGATTGGTGTGCGCATCGAGCGACTGCGCGACACCCAGACCCTGCTGCTGGACGGTCGCCTGTCGGTGCCGTTCATCTGGTCCCGGGACATGCGCCTGATCGACGAAAACCTGCCATTCCATCCCAACGCCATGACGCTGGTGGCCGAGGCCGCCAACGGCGAGCTGCACCGTGACACCTATTACTCGGTCGGCGGTGGTTTTGTCGTTGATCAGGCCCAGGCCGCCAGCGGTGTAGTGGACCTGGATCGCACCGAACTGCCTTACGATTTTTCCAGCGCCGAAGAGTTGCTCCAGTTGTGCCGCAGCCACAACCTGCGGGTGGCCGACTTGATGATGGCCAACGAAAAGGTCTGGCGTTCGGAAGACGAGATCCGTAGCGGCCTGATGAAGCTCTGGCGGGCCATGCAGGATTGCGTCGAGCAGGGTCTCAAGCATGAAGGCATCCTGCCGGGCGGTTTGAATGTTCGTCGACGGGCGGCCAAGTTGCATCGCAGCCTGCAAGAGCTGAACAAACCCAATGTCATCGGCTCGACCCTCAGCGCCATGGAGTGGGTCAACCTGTTCGCCTTGGCGGTCAACGAAGAGAACGCCGCCGGTGGGCGCATGGTCACGGCGCCGACCAATGGCGCGGCGGGGATCATTCCGGCGGTGCTGCATTACTTCATGAAGTTCAGCGAAGCGGTCACCGACGCCAACGTCGTGGATTATTTCCTCGGTGCGGCGGCGGTCGGGATCCTGTGCAAGAAGAACGCATCGATTTCTGGCGCCGAAGTCGGTTGCCAGGGCGAAGTGGGATCGGCCTGCGCCATGGCGGCGGCGGGCCTGGCGGAAATTCTCGGGGCCACGCCGGAGCAACTGTGCAACGCGGCGGAAATCGGCCTGGAACACAACCTCGGCCTGACGTGCGACCCAGTGGGCGGCCTGGTGCAGGTGCCGTGCATCGAGCGCAATGCGATCGCCGCGGTCAAGGCCATCAACGCCGCCCAAATGGCCCTGCGCGGGGATGGCCAGCATTTCATCTCCCTGGACCGGGTGATCCGCACCATGCGTGATACCGGTGCCGACATGCATGACAAATACAAAGAGACCTCGCGCGGTGGTTTGGCGGTCAGTGCGGTGGAGTGCTGAATCGCGTTCTCGCATCCTCTGTAGCAAGGGGATTCTCTGTGGGAGCAAGGCTTGCCCGCGATGGCGGCAGTAGATTCAACATGGATGTCGACTGGCATACCGCCATCGCGAGCAAGCTTTGCTCCCACAGATGATTCCCTTTATCCACAAGAGCGAAAACCGCTCACAAAATGAACACCAATCTGCAAACGCGCCACCTTTTAGCGCGTCGCAAACAGACAAGCCCCCTGTTGTCGAGCCAGCCACTGAATCGCGCTCGACCGTCCGTCATCCGCACCTGTGGTGATACTCGTTGCGCAAGCGGCGCAGCCCAGTACCCACAAGTGCTACCGAACTGCTCACGGTCCGCTGTGGCAGGTGCCTGCCGCCATTGATGGCGCTCATAACCCGTACTCGATGTACGCCTTATATAGACAGGTCGTGATGTCGTTTTCAGGATTTATTGAACGCGTATTCAATTTTAGGCATGGCAATTGCTCTATTGCTGTAAAGCCCAGCTCCTTTGTGAGAACGAGGGCAATAACCAATAAAAAGAGCCTCCGCCTGAGGCCATCACCCGCTTTGTGTGAGGAGATACCGCGATGACGACGTCCAACTCCGGGGCCCAACCCCAGAACCGTGCGCCTCAATCCATCGGCTTTTTGCTGCTGGACAATTTCACGCTGATTTCCCTGGCGTCCGCGGTAGAACCGCTACGCATGGCCAACCAACTGTCCGGTCGCGAGCTGTATCGCTGGACCACCCTTACGGTCGATGGCGGCCAGGTCTGGGCCAGCGACGGCTTGCAGATCACCCCCGACGCCTCGATGCACAAGGCGCCAGCCCTGGATACTGTCATCGTCTGTGGCGGCATCGGCATCCAGCGCACCGTGACCCGTGAACACGTGTCGTGGCTGCAGGGCCAGGCCCGCCAATCCCGTCGCCTCGGCGCGGTTTGTACCGGCAGTTGGGCCCTGGCCTGCGCCGGCCTGCTGGACGGCTTCGATTGCAGCGTGCACTGGGAATGCCTGGCGGCAATGCAGGAAGCTTTCCCACGGGTGTCGATGAGCACCCGTTTGTTCACCCTTGATCGCAACCGCTTCACCAGCTCCGGTGGCACCGCGCCGCTGGACATGATGCTGCACCTGATCAGCCGCGATCACGGTCGTGAACTGTCGGCAGCGATCTCGGAAATGTTTGTCTACGAGCGTATCCGCAACGAACAGGATCACCAGCGTGTGCCGCTCAAGCACATGCTCGGCACCAACCAGCCGAAGTTGCAGGAAATCGTCGCGCTGATGGAGGCCAACCTCGAAGAGCCGATCGACCTGGACGAGCTGGCGGTGTACGTCGCCGTGTCCCGGCGTCAGCTGGAGCGGTTATTCCAGAAATACCTGCACTGCTCGCCATCGCGCTATTACCTCAAGCTGCGGCTGATCCGTGCACGGCAACTGCTCAAGCAGACGCCGATGTCGATCATCGAAGTGGCCTCGGTGTGCGGCTTCGTCTCCACTCCGCACTTCTCCAAGTGCTACCGCGAATACTTCGGCATTCCGCCACGGGACGAGCGTGTCGGTTCCAACACCACGCAACAGGTGGCGATGATGCCGCTGCCGCAGGCGCTGGTACTGTCGCCATTGTCCGGCCCGCTGTCGGCGCTGAGCCAGGCGCGTAATGAATCGACGTTTGCCAGCGTGAGGCTCTAAGACCGCAGCGCCTTTATCGCGAGCAAGCTGGGGGGTATGGCTGGAGAGATAGGCCGGCTGTAAGGCCGTCTCGCGAGCAAGCTTTGCTCCCACAGATCTGATGGGTGTACGACCGGGGAGCCAGGCCGGCTGTAAGGCCGTCTCGCGAGCAAGCTTTGCTCCCACAGATCTGATGGGTGTACGACGGGGAGAGCCAGGTCGGCTACTAGGCCGCCTTGCGGCGGCCCACGGAGCAATGCCTGCGTTCGGGCATGCCGAGCCTAGGCGAGGCACCGAGTGGTGGGGCATAAGCGCTTTGGTTACTTTCGCCTGGGCCGGCATTCCGGCTTTTCGAAAGTGACCCGCCGTCAGGGCGGAACCCTAAGTGGCCGTTACCGCAGCAATGGATATGTACCCGGTCAACAAAATCCACAGGTTTTGTCAGGCGCTATGGTTTTGCTGGTAGTCCGTCAGAGCCGGCAACAGCTGCTTATCGATCGCCTGGCGCACCGCCGGCAGGATAGTGGCGCTGCTGGTGTACATCTCCTTGACCATCCGCCGCAATTCATTGGCACGGACAGTGTCCAGCCCCCGCACGGCGCACTCGCATGCCTGCTCGGCGGTGGAGCCACTGGGTATTTGCAGGCCCAGGGCCTTGAGATGGCCCAGCAGGTCTTCCTGGTCGATCAAATCGGCGTACATCATGACGCTTTTCCTTGTTCAGGGATTGGGGTCGTGTCTCGATTCTGGTAGCGACCCGAAGCGGCGGCAAGGGCAAATGGTCGCAATGTCATGAATGACTATGGAGGCGTCGTTTTCGGCTAACTTGCACGGGGCTGGACTGGGCACACTGACCTCAAGCTGAATCACGATGGTTTGGTCACCCTCGCGCGACAGCTCCTCCAGTAACGCAACCTGCCCCGATCCTGTCACGGCTTGATCGGGGATTTTTTTGCCTGTGAATCAGGGAAAGCTTGGGTGTCTGGTGGATTGTCATCGCGAGCAAGCTCGCTCACATTAGATTTTGTGAACGACGCAGAACCCCTGTGGGAGCGAGCTTGCTCGCGATGAACGATGACGCGGTCTAGCGCTGCAACACCAGAATCCGCGACAACAACTCATCCCGATCCACATAGCACCCCTGGAAATGCCGGGCCCCGGAAGCCGGGTCGAAGGCATTGCGGGCGTGGAGCGTGCGGCGGTTGTCGAAGCACCAGAGCTGGCCGGGCTCGAGACGCTGTATCAGGCGAAATTGTGGCTCGCGGGTCAGGGCAATGAGGCGGCGGTAGGCGCGGTAAAGCTTGGGCATCTGCTCGACCGTGGTGTC
Source organism: Pseudomonas sp. H1_F01 (assembly GCF_054681425.1). Taxonomy (NCBI): domain Bacteria; kingdom Pseudomonadati; phylum Pseudomonadota; class Gammaproteobacteria; order Pseudomonadales; family Pseudomonadaceae; genus Pseudomonas; species Pseudomonas sp. H1_F01. Next base: position 703,945 of record NZ_CP162823.1, read on the forward strand.
GAACGGCCCACGCAGGAAGTTCGCCATGCGGATTTCCGAAACCTGGCCGAGGGCGTCCAGGGCGATGATGGGCGCCAGGCAGCGGTAGTCGCTGCGACGGTCCTTGTTGCGAAACTCCACCGGGATCCGGCACAGCGCGTCGAAGGCCTCGGGGTCTTCCTGGCGCAGCGCTTCAGCAATGGAAAACCCGTCGACAAAAATGCTCTCGCCGCCGTCGGCGTCATTCACCAGGCAATGCAGGAATTGCAGCCCCGGCTGCAATTCCCGGGTCGGCAAATCACTGTGCAGCGGCAGGTTGAAAGCGGTGTAGGCGTTGCTGTCGGCATCGGCCTTGGACTGCACATTGAACAGCACACCGAAGTTGCTCTCGCGAATAAAGGAAATGCGCTGGGCAATCCGTTTCAGCGAGCCGGGTTCGGTGGGTACGCCGCGCACCTGGGTCAGGCCGATGTCGCGCACCGCCAGCAACCATTGCAACAACGCATCGGTGTCGTCCATCAGCGCCGGGTAGTCGAACACTGGCAATTGCAGGTCGTGCCGCCACAGTTGGCGTCGGGGCTTGTTCGCCAGGCGCTCGGCTCGGGACTGATCATCGTAGGCGTGGGCGCGCAACCAGCCCGGATCGAAACGGCTCTGGTGGCCGTCCTGCCAGTCCACGCACAGGCAGCCTTCGTCATCGAGGTAGGTTGCGCGGGGGGTGATGTCTTCAGGGACGTCGACGATTTCCAGCACCTGCTCGCGGGTGACGCTGTAGACGCATTGAGGGCAAGGGCAGTTGTCCCGCAGCCACTGGTGATGAAAGGGGCTGGCCCGGCCATCGGCCCACGTCACTTGCACCCGGTCGGTCAACGGTGTGGCGGCGGTCAATGGGGAGATCAGGGGGTAACGGCGGAAGTCGGCAAAGGCGGCGGCGGTGTTCATGGCGATCTCCTGTTCGCGGCCTATCGGGGGAGAGGCAGGGCGATGATCCGGCCGATGTACAGCGGCGGCGGCAGGTCGGATTGTTCGTCGAGCAGGGCGCTGAGCCGGCCCAGGGCCTGTTCGGTGAAAGGCGCCGAGCGCGGGCCGGCCAGGTCGACGTGCAGCAGCATCTGTTCATTGCCGGCCAGCTCTTTATCACCGCCGACCAGATGCAGGCTGTGGTAGAGGTGCAGGCGTTTGGCGTCGTGGCCGATGATGTGCGTATGCACCTCGACATGAGCGTCGAGCTTCACTTCGTGCAGGTAGTTCAGGTGCAGTTCGAGGGTGAACAACGAGTGGCCGCTGGCTTCGCGGTTCTGGCTGTCCAGGCCGAGCCGGTCCATCAGCGCGTCGGTGGCGTAGCTGAAGATCAGCAGGTAGAAGGCATCGCGCAGGTGGCCGTTGTAATCGACCCATTCGGGGAGGATGCGGGTTTGGTAGGTGGTGAGGGTGGGCATGGGGTGGGTTCCGATGGTTGTGGTGATTGAGCCGGCGCTATCGCGAGCAAGCTCGCTCCCACAGGTTTTGTGAACGGCACAGAGCCAATGTGGGAGCGAGCTTGCTCGCGATGGGGCCGGACCTGCAGCCGGTTATTCGCTGAAGGTCATCCCATGCTTTTCTTTGGTGGTCTTCACCGCCTCCAGCACCGCCAGCAGGCAATCATCACGATAGCGCTCCAGGGCCGAGATGCTGTGGCTGCCCAATTGCGCGCTCGTACCGTCCACCACGTCGTCGATCAGCTTCTCGGTCAACTCAGGCGCTGGCAGGTAAGTCCACGGCAGTTGCAGCGCCGGGCCGAACTGGGCCATGAAGTGCCGCATGCCGGCATCGCCGCCGGCCAGGGTGTAGGTCAGGAACGTGCCCATGAACGACCAGCGCAAGCCGGCACCGAAACGGATCGCATCGTCGATTTCTCCGGTGGTCGCTACCCCGTCGTTGACCAGGTGCAGGGCTTCGCGCCACAGCGCTTCGAGCAGGCGGTCGGCAATGAAACCGGGCACTTCCTTGCGCACATGCAGTGGCCGCATGCCGAGGGATTCGTATACCTGCATCGCCGCCTGCACGGCTTCGGGCGCGGTGTTTTTGCCGCCGACCACTTCCACCAGCGGCAACAGGTAGACCGGGTTGAACGGGTGCCCGACCACGCAGCGCTCCGGATGGGTGGCGCCTTCGTAGAATTCGCTCGGCAGCAGCCCCGAGGTACTGGAACCGATCAACGCGTTCGGCTTGGCGGCGGCACTGATCTGGCCGTGCAATTCGAGTTTCAACTCCAGGCGCTCGGGGGCGCTTTCCTGAATGAAGTCGGCGTCGCGCACGCATTCTTCGATGGTTGCGACAAAGCGCAGCCGATCTTGCGAAGCGCCGGGTGCCAGGCCTTGTTTTTCCAGGGCGCCCCAGGCGTTGGCGACGCGCTTGCGCAACGCCGCTTCGGCACCTGGTGCCGGATCCCAGGCGACAACGTCCAGGCCATGGGCCAGGGCCCGGCTGACCCAGCCGCTGCCGATCACACCGCTGCCCAGGGCGGCGAAGGTCTTGATGTCGGTGATAAAGCTCATGGTGATTTCCTGAAAAATAGTTCGGTGATCTCCTGTGGGAGCAGGGCTTGCCCGCGATGGCGGCAGTAGGTTCAACGGGGATGTCGACTGACATACCGTTATCGCGGGCAAGCCTTGCTCCCCCAGGTTGTGCCCCCAATAGGGGAAGTTGGTGTCGGCTCAGCCGCGCTGGGTCAGCCCCATTTTCTTGCGACCTTCAGCCGGGGTCAGCACGCGGGCGCCGAGGCGGCTGAGGATCTCGCCAGCGCGCTCCACCAGTTGGCCGTTGGTAGCGAGTACGCCTTTGTCCAGCCAGAGGTTGTCTTCCAGCCCAACCCGCACGTTGCCGCCCAACAGCACCGCCTGGGCGGCCATCGGCATTTGCATGCGGCCGATGCCGAAGCCGGCCCACACCGCGTCCGCCGGCAGGTTGTCGACCATGGCTTTCATGGTGGTGGTGTCGGCCGGTGCGCCCCACGGGATGCCCAGGCAGAGTTGGAACAGCGGGTTTTCCAGCAGGCCTTCCTTGATCAGTTGCTTGGCGAACCACAGATGACCGGTGTCGAAGATCTCCAGCTCGGCCTTGACCCCCAGCTCAGTGATGCGCTTGGCGCCGGCCCGCAGTTGCGCCGGGGTGGAGACGTAAATGGTGTCGCCGTCGCCGAAGTTCAGGGTGCCGCAATCCAGCGTGCAGATTTCCGGCAACAGCTCTTCGACGTGGGCCAGGCGGGTCAGCGGACCGACCAGGTCGGTGTTGGGACCGAACTCCATCGGCCGTTCGCCCGCACCGATCTCCAGGTCGCCGCCCATGCCGGCGGTGAGGTTGACGATGATGTCCACGTCCGCTTCACGGATGCGCTCCATCACCTCGCGGTACAGCGCCACGTCGCGGCTGAACTTGCCGGTCTGCGGATCGCGGACGTGGCAATGGACCACCGTGGCCCCGGCCTTCGCCGCCTCGACGGCAGCGGCGGCGATCTGTTTCGGGGTGACCGGTACGTGAGGGCTCTTGGCGGTCGTGTCGCCAGCACCGGTGAGTGCGCAGGTGATGATGACGTCGTGGTTCATGGTGCGGATTCCTTCAGGCGTGGTGAGTCACTGCACAGCCCTTTGGTGCTGCGCAGATGGATAGCGGTTGCTCAGTTACTGGTCAGTTTCAGGTTGTCGGCGGCGGGCTTGCCGTCGAAGGTGGTGACGCCTTCGAGCCAACGCTGCTTGTCTTGCGGATGATCCTTGAGCCATTGCCGGGCCGATTCGAGCGGGTCCTTGTGATCGAGCAACGGCTGCATCATCCGGCTCTCATCTTCGGCGCTGAACGTCAGGTTGCTCAGCAAGCGACCGACGTTCGGGCATTGTTGGGCGTAGTCCGGCGCGGTGACGGTCCACACGGTGGCCATGCCTTCGTTCGGACCGAGGGCGTCGTCGCTGCCGGTGAGGTAGGTCATTTGCACGTTGACGTTCATCGGGTGCGGTGCCCAGCCGAAGAACACCACGGCTTCCTTGCGGCGCACGGCGCGGTCCACGGCGGCGAGCATGCCGGCTTCGCTGGACTCCACCAGCTGGAACTTACCCAGGCCGAACTGGTTCTTGGCGATCATTGCCTTGATCTGGGTATTGGCGCCGGAGCCGGGCTCGATGCCGTAGATCTTGCCGCCCAACTCTTTTTCGAATTTGGCGATGTCGGCGAAGGTTTTCAGGCCCTTGTCGGCCAGGTAGGTTGGCACGGCCAGGGTCGCGCGGGCGTCCTTGAGGCTTGGCTGCTCCAGCACCTTGACCTGCTTGGCCTCGACGAACGGGGTGATGGTCTGGGTCATCAACGGGTTCCAGTAGCCCAGGAACAGGTCCAGGCGCTGGTCGCGGATGCCGGCGAAGATGATTTGCTGGGAGGCGCTGGTTTGCTTGGTCTTGTAGCCGAGGCCGTCGAGCATCACTTGGGTCAGGGCGCTGGTGGCGATGACGTCGGTCCAGTTGACCACGCCCAGGCGCACGTTCTGGCACGCGGCGGGCTCGGCAGCCATGGCGGCGCCATTGAGCAAAGTGGTACCGCAAAGTGCAAGTACACAGGAGCTGATCAGTCGTTTCATGTCGGGTTCCTCGGCAGCTTATTGTTATGGGTTCCGGCATCTGCGCACCGGTGATGCCAAGTTACGCAGCCCGGCGCCTGGCAAAACGCACAGCGGCGACGTGCTCTTGCACTGCAGCGACTCTTGAACGGCCGTTGCAACTGGCGTATCAAGGTCCGCACGCTACCCGCCAACCGAGTGCGCTCCATGTCCCAGGATTTCTACTTTTTGTTGCTGCCGGGTTTTTCGGCCATCGGTTTCATTTCGGCCATCGAGCCTTTGCGGGTCGCCAATCGGTTTCGTGGCGAGCTATACCGCTGGCATGTGCTGAGTGTCGATGGCGGGCCGGTGCTGGCGAGCAATGGCATGTCGGTCAACGCCGATGCCGCACTGGAGTCCTTGAAGAAAGGCGCGACCCTCTGGGTGGTGGCCGGGTTCGAGCCGCTGAAATTCGCCACCCCGGCGCTGGAGCGCTGGCTGCATCGGCTGGACAACGAAGGCGTGACCTTGGGCGGCATCGACACCGGCAGTGTGGTGCTGGCCGAGGCGGGGCTGTTGGAAGGGCACCGCGTGACCTTGCATTGGGAAGCGATCGAGGCGTTCAAGGAGTCCTATCCACAACTCAGCGTGACCCAGGAACTGTTCGAAATCGACCGTCGCCGCATCACTTGCGCGGGCGGCACTGCTTCCATCGACCTGATGCTGGACCTGATCGGCCAGGCCCACGGTTCGGAATTGGCGATCCAGGTCAGCGAGCAGTTCGTGCTCGGCCGCATCCGCCCGCGCAAAGACCACCAGCGCATGGAAATCGCCAACCGCTATGGCATTCGCAACAAGAAGCTGGTGCACGTCATAGGCGAGATGGAAACCCACAGCGAACCGCCCCTGAGCACCTTGGCGCTGGCCGAATCGATCAACGTCACCCGTCGCCAGCTCGAACGCCTGTTCCGCCTGCACCTGAACGACACCCCGAGCAACTTCTACCTGCGCCTGCGCCTGGAGAAGGCCCGGCAACTGCTGCGCCAGACCGACATGAGTGTGTTGGAAGTGAGCATCGCCTGCGGCTTTGAGTCACCGTCGTACTTCACCCGCAGCTATCGGGCACGGTTCGAGCGCTGCCCGCGGGAGGATCGACGACGGCAGGGGGATGGGCGGGAACTGGTTTGACAGGCTTTTATACTCAATTATACTCGCGACTATAAATTATACCTGTCGCCATAATTGAGTATAAAACCATGTCCAAGCATCCCGGTTTTGTCTTCAGGCGCCCCGATCTGGCCCGCAATATTGTCGATGGGCTGGCCGGCGCCGGGATCCAGGATTACACCTCAGGCCTGTTCCTGGCCGCGCCAAGGCGTACCGGAAAAAGTACGTTCCTGCGCGAAGACTTGATTCCCGAATGCGAGACGCGAGGTTGGCTTACGGTCTACGTCGACCTTTGGGCAAACAAGGAGAAGGACCCTGCCGACCTGATCGCCTCGGCCATCGCCGGCGCACTGGTGCCTTATGAAAAGGGCATCCGCAAGCTCGCCAAATCCATGGGTATCGACAAACTCAGCTTCTTGCGCACGTTGTCCTGGGATTTCAGCCAGCCGCAACTGCCCGAAGGGGCGACGCTGACCCAGGCGCTGGAACTGTTGCACCGTGCCGCGGGTAAAACCGTGGTGCTGGTGATCGACGAAGCCCAGCATGCATTGACCACCGAGGCCGGGGTCAACGCGATGTTCGGCCTCAAGGCTGCCCGTGACCAGCTCAACCAGGGACGTGAGGGGGATGCCAGCGGCCTGCGGCTGGTGTTCACCGGCTCCAATCGCGACAAGCTCGCCCACTTGGTATTGAGCCGCAACCAACCGTTCTACGGGTCCAGCATCACGCCGTTTCCGTTGTTGGGCAAAGCTTTCACCCAGGCCTACACCGCCCATTTGAACGCACACCTGGCTCAAACCAACCAGTTCAACGCCGATGACCTCGACCAGGCTTTTGAGTTGGTTGGGCGCCGTCCCGAGATGTTGCGCAGCGTCATCGGCGAAATTGCCCTGGAGCTGGGTGAGGCGAGCCAGTTGGGTGAATTGCTGCGCAGCAGCGCCGAAATGCTGCGCGCCGGCGTCTGGACCGAGTTCGAGAGCGCCTGGAACGCCCTGACGGTGCCACAACGCGCGGTGCTGCAGGTCATGGCCGAGCGCTCGCAGAACAACGAACCCTTCGCGCCCTTCACCGATTCAACGCTGGAGGCGGTGGGCAAGGCGCTGAGGACCATGGGAAGCGAAGTCGTGCCCGGTACCCAGACCATCCAATCCTGTATTGATGCGCTGCGTGAAAAGGAATTGGTGTGGAAGTCCAACCGGGGTGGTTATGCGCTGGAGGACAAGGCGTTTGCCGATTGGTTGAAGGGGTATCGCAAGCAACAGAATCGGTCCTGACCCGATTGGCGGTCGAGCATAGTGACCTGTGTGGAGAGGGGGTTTTGTGGGAGCAAAGCTTGCTCGCGAAACAGTCGACTCGGTTTCTGAAGGACCGCATCGCCTCCATCGCGGGCAAGCCTTGCTCCCACAAAAAATTCCATGACTATAGGTACGGTGTTCGGCTGGAAAAGGTCTATTTCTTCATCAGCGCCGAACACGCCGCCTTGTACGCCTCATGCTGATACTTGTTCAGCGTCGCCGGCAGGGCGAAGTCATGTTTCTTGCTTTGTGCATTGATGGTCTGCGGCGACAGCAGCGTCACCTCGCAACCGTCCAGCAACTGGAAGACCCCTTCGATCTTGAACGTCGTCGGCCCACCGGCGAACTCGCCTTTCTTGCTGCGCTTTTTGATGGCGATGCGTTCGATACCGTTATCCGTCACGAACGCTCGGACCTGAGCAGCAAACGCCTTGACGTTGGCGGCTTCGTCATCGTCGTCCAGGGCGATTTTCTTGGTGTTCAGCGGGACGTGGCTCAACGCCTGTTGATCCAGCGAGGCAACGGCGATGATCGCTTCGCTGCCTTTGATTTCGATGCCGCACGTTTTCATGTGAATCCTTTTGCTGGAGGGTGGCGTGCAGCTTACAGCTCCAACTGGTCAGCATGGATACCAAAGGCCGCAGCAATTTTTTTGCGGGTGGCTCGGCGAGGCTTGGCGACCGACTCTTGCTGGGCAAACGCCGGTTGAGAAATACCCAGGCGCCTGGCGACTTCATCTTGAGTCAGGTTCAGGTGTTCGCGCCAGGCACGAATGGGCGTGGCGCCATCGACGATGCGGCTGACGACTTCATGGGGAATCAGATCGGGTTCCAGTTTCTGCGCGACGTATTGGGCATATGGAATGACCACAAATGCCGGATGCCCGTCTGCGTCATTGATGATCTGAATATCAGTAGGTACGTTCATCGCGTTTCCTGACCTCTTGAATGCTGACGATCTTGATCGCCCCGTCCCAATCGAACATGACTCGATAGCGGCCTACCCGAAGGCGATAGGCGTAGTCATGGCCGACAAGCGCTTTGACGTTCGCCGCGTCGGGCATCTGGGCGAGCGCCGTAACGGCGTCCCGAACCTGGGCCTGATGGGCAGAATGCAATTTCAGAAGCTGCTTAACGGCTTTTCTGGTCCAGTGGATGGTGTTCATGAAAGGATATAAGTCTTTTATAAGTTTTGCGAATCCTGACTTATATCCCCTCCAGGGCCAACGCATGAAAGGTGTCTGAATATTGCCCTCAGTCTTGCCCAATCGACTCCAAAAACTCCGACCGATCATCGCTCACCTGGGCCATGCAGTCGTTTTCGGCGATTTTGTAGGCTTCGCTGCCGGGTTTGGCCGGGAAGGCGGCGATGGCGCAGTCGGCGTCGCGCTGTTTTTGCCACAGTTGCTGGGCGGTCTTGACCTTGGTGGTGATGTCGTTGAGCTGGGCCTTGTCGCTGGCGTAGCGGGTTTGCAGGCGCTCAAAGAGGCTTTGCAGGTTTTCGCCCAGCAATTGTTCGGCGGCGGTTTTGCCGTAGACCGAGCAGGCCAGGGTCTGGACGTCGTTTTCAACTTCGTCGCAGGGGTTGGGTTCGGTGTCTTCGGTCGCATGTGCGACGGTGCTGATCAGTGCCAAAGCCAGGAAGAGTGATTTCATCGCGTTGCCGCTCGAGTCCAGTGAAAACCAGTGATGCGGCGGATTCTGGCGCAAGCGTCGGCTAAAGAACAGACGGGTAGGGTGGGCCTGTTGTAGTCCATTGTCGTGGATTGACGCTTTCGGCAATTCCCCTGTCGTTTTTGCACCGGGTCGCCACGGCCCTCAGGCATATGCTGGCCCCAAAGCGCCGGCACACGATTCGGCGCATGAATCGCTGACAAAAGGGGACTGCCTGATGAGCCCAGCCGAATTGCACGCCGACAGCATCGTTATCGACGGGCTGATCATTGCCAAGTGGAACCGCGACCTGTTCGAAGACATGCGCAAGGGCGGCCTGACCGCAGCCAACTGCACCGTGTCGGTGTGGGAAGGTTTCCAGGCCACCATCAACAACATCGCCGCGAGCCAGAAACTGATCCGCGAGAACAGCGACCTGGTGATCCCGGTGAAAACCACCGCCGACATCCGTCGCGCCAAGGAACAGGGCAAGACCGGCATCATCTTCGGTTTCCAGAACGCCCATGCCTTCGAAGACCAACTCGGCTACGTCGAGATCTTCAAGCAACTGGGCGTGGGTGTGGTGCAGATGTGCTACAACACCCAGAACCTGGTCGGCACCGGTTGCTATGAACGCGACGGCGGCCTGTCGGGCTTCGGTCGCGAAATCGTCGCCGAGATGAACCGGGTCGGCATCATGTGCGACCTGTCCCACGTCGGTTCCAAGACCTCCGAAGAGGTCATCCTCGAATCGAAGAAGCCAGTGTGCTACTCCCACTGCCTGCCGTCCGGCCTGAAAGAACACCCGCGCAACAAGTCCGATGAAGAGCTGAAGTTCATTGCCGATCACGGCGGTTTCGTCGGCGTGACCATGTTCGCGCCGTTCCTGGCCAAGGGCATCGATTCGACCATCGACGACTACGCCGAAGCTATCGAATACACCATGAACATCGTTGGTGAAGACGCCATCGGCATCGGCACCGATTTCACCCAGGGCCACGGCCAGGACTTCTTCGAAATGCTGACCCACGACAAGGGCTACGCCCGTCGTCTGACCAGCTTCGGCAAGATCATCAACCCTCTGGGCATCCGCACCGTGGGCGAGTTCCCGAACCTCACCGAGACGCTGCTCAAGCGCGGCCATCCTGAGCGGGTAGTGCGCAAGATCATGGGCGAAAACTGGGTCAGCGTCTTGAAAGACGTCTGGGGCGAATAAAACGCCGCCGTACCGCCAATCCTCTACCTGCGGCCCTCTGCGCCGCAGGCAATACCACGAATTTCCGGAGTCAAGTTTTCATGGCCAAGATCGCCCCGCAACTGCCTATCGAAGTCGACAGCGAAACCGGTGTCTGGACCTCCGACGCCCTGCCGATGCTGTACGTGCCACGGCACTTTTTCGTCAACAACCACATGGGCATCGAAGAAGTATTGGGCGCCGACGCCTACGCCGAGATTCTCTACAAGGCCGGCTACAAATCCGCCTGGCACTGGTGTGAAAAAGAAGCCGAATGCCATGGCCTGGAAGGCGTCGCGGTGTTCGAGCACTACATGAAGCGCCTGTCGCAGCGTGGCTGGGGCCTGTTCAAGATCCAGGACATCGACCTGGACAAAGGCACCGCCAGCGTCAAGCTCGAACACTCGGCATTCGTCTATGTGTACGGCAAGGTCGGGCGCAAGGTCGACTACATGTTCACTGGCTGGTTCGCCGGTGCCATGGACCAGATCCTCGCCGCTCGCGGCAGCAAGATCCGCACCGTGGCCGAGCAGGTCTACGGCGGTTCCGAAGAAGGCCACGACGACGGCCTGTTCATCGTCAAGCCGTTGTAAGTCGAGGATCGCACCATGGCTTTTGAAGCAATGTTCCAGCCGATCCAGATCGGCAAGCTGACCATCCGCAACCGCGTGCTCAGCACCGCGCACGCCGAGGTCTACGCCACCGACGGCGGCATGACCACCGACCGGTACGTGAAGTATTACGAAGAGAAGGCCAAGGGCGGCATCGGCCTGGCGATCTGCGGTGGCTCGTCCGTGGTCGCCATCGACAGCCCGCAGGAATGGTGGAGTTCGGTGAACCTGTCCACCGACCGCATCATTCCGCACTTCCAGAACCTGGCCGACGCCATGCACAAGCATGGCGCCAAGATCATGATCCAGATTACCCACATGGGCCGTCGCTCGCGTTGGGACGGTTTCAACTGGCCGACCCTGATGTCGCCGTCCGGTGTGCGTGAGCCGGTGCACCGCGCCACCTGCAAGACCATCGAGCCGGAAGAGATCTGGCGGGTGATCGGCAACTACGCCCAGGCCGCACGGCGCGCCAAGGCCGGTGGCCTGGACGGCGTCGAGCTGTCCGCCGTACACCAGCACATGATCGACCAGTTCTGGAGCCCGCGGGTCAACAAGCGTACCGACGAATGGGGCGGCACCTTCGAAGGCCGCATGAAGTTCGGCCTGGAAGTGTTGAAAGCCGTGCGCGCCGAGGTCGGTGACGACTTCTGCGTGGGCATGCGCCTGTGCGGCGACGAGTTCCACCCGGACGGCTTGTCCCACGAGGACATGAAGCAGATCGCCAAGTATTACGATGACACCGGCATGCTGGATTTCATCGGCGTGGTGGGCTCGGGTTGCGACACTCACAACACCCTGGCTAACGTCATCCCGAATATGAGTTATCCACCGGAGCCGTTCCTGCACCTGGCCGCCGGTATCAAGGAAGTGGTCAAGGTTCCGGTTTTGCACGCGCAGAACATCAAGGACCCGAACCAGGCCACGCGGATCCTGGAGGGCGGTTACGTCGACATGGTCGGCATGACCCGCGCCCACATCGCCGACCCGCACCTGATCGCCAAGATCAAGATGGGCCAGATCGACCAGATCAAGCAGTGCGTCGGCGCCAACTACTGCATCGACCGCCAGTACCAGGGCCTGGACGTGCTGTGCATCCAGAACGCCGCGACGTCCCGTGAATACATGGGAGTGCCGCACATCATCGAGAAGTCCACCGGGCCGAAACGCAAGGTGGTCGTCGTGGGTGCCGGCCCGGCTGGGATGGAAGCGGCGCGTGTGGCCGCCGAACGTGGGCACGACGTGACCCTGTTCGAGAAAAAAGAATTCATCGGCGGGCAGATCACCACCGCCTCGAAAGCCCCGCAACGGGACCAGATCGCCGGTATTACCCGCTGGTTCCAACTGGAGCTGGCGCGGTTGAAAGTCGACCTGCGTCTGGGCGTGGCGGCTGATGCGGCAACCATCATGGACTTGCGTCCGGACGTGGTGGTGCTGGCCGTCGGCGGGCATCCGTACCTGGAGCAGAACGAGCACTGGGGCGCCGCCGAAGGGCTGGTGGTCAGCAGCTGGGACGTGCTCGACGGCAAGGTTGCACCGGGCAAGAACGTACTGGTCTACGACACCATTTGCGAGTTCACCGGCATGTCGGTGGCCGACTTCCTCGCCGACAAGGGCAGCCAGGTCGAGATCGTCACCGACGACATCAAGCCGGGCGTGGCGATTGGCGGGACGTCGTTCCCCACCTACTACCGCAGCATGTACCCCAAGGAAGTGATCATGACCGGGGACATGATGCTGGAGAAGGTCTACCGCGAAGGCGACAAGCTGGTGGCGGTGCTGGAGAACGAATACACCGGTGCCAAGGAAGAGCGCGTGGTGGACCAGGTGGTGGTGGAAAACGGCGTGCGGCCGGACGAGGAAATCTACTACGCGCTCAAGGAAGGTTCGCGCAACAAGGGCCAGATCGACGTTGAAGCCCTGTTCGCGATCAAGCCCCAGCCGTGCCTGGAGCAGAGTGGCGAAGGCTACCTGCTGTTCCGCATCGGCGACTGCGTGGCCCAGCGTAATACCCACGCGGCCATCTACGACGCCCTGCGGTTGTGCAAGGATTTCTAACGGCTTGTGGATAACCCTGTGGGAGCGAGCTTGCTCGCGATAGCGGTGGATCAGTCGACATTTATGTTGGATCTGAGTCCGTCTTCGCGGGCAAGCTCGCTCCCACAGGGATCGAGCAAGACATCCAGGTTTCTGTGCCTGCAAGACCTGAGGTCTTTGGGAGCTTCACCATGTTGAACACCCTTCTTCCCATCCTGCTGTTTGCTGCCCTGGGCCTCGCGGTCCTTGGCGCCTTGCGGCGGGTGAACATGTGGCGCCGTGGACGACCGGCCAAGGTCGACCTGATCGGTGGTCTCTTCGCCATGCCCAAGCGCTATATGGTGGATTTGCACCATGTGGTGGCGCGGGACAAATACATTGCCAATACCCACGTGGCCACGGCTGGTGGTGCGGTGGCGTCGGTGGTGCTGGCGATCCTGGTCCACGGTTTTGGCCTGCATAATCGCTTCCTCGGCTATGCGTTGCTGTTGATGTCGGCCGTGATGTTCGTCGGTGCGATCTTCGTCTACCTGCGTCGGCGCAATCCGCCGGCCCGTTTGTCCAAGGGCCCCTGGATGCGCCTGCCGAAAAGCCTGCTGGCCTTCTCGGCGTCGTTCTTCCTGGTGACCCTGCCGGTGGCGGGCATCCTCCCGGAAAACTTCGGCGGTTGGCTGGTGGCGGCGGTCCTGGGTGTCGGCGTGCTGTGGGGCGTGTCGGAATTGTTCTTCGGCATGACCTGGGGCGGGCCAATGAAACATGCCTTCGCCGGTGCCTTGCACCTGGCCTGGCACCGCCGAGCCGAGCGCTTTGGTGGCGGTCGTTCCACCGGTCTGAAGCCGTTGGACTTGAACGACCCTAGCGCACCGCTGGGCGTTGAGAAACCCAAGGATTTCACCTGGAACCAACTGCTGGGCTTCGATGCCTGCGTGCAGTGCGGCAAGTGTGAAGCTGCCTGCCCGGCGTTCGCTGCCGGCCAGCCGCTGAACCCGAAAAAGCTCATCCAGGACATGGTCGTCGGCCTGGCCGGCGGCACCGATGCGAAATTCGCCGGCAGCCCCTATCCAGGTAAACCGGTGGGCGAGCACAGCGGCAACCCACATCAGCCGATCGTCAACGGCCTGGTGGACGCCGAGACCCTGTGGTCCTGCACCACCTGCCGGGCGTGCGTCGAGGAATGCCCGATGATGATCGAGCACGTCGACGCCATCGTCGACATGCGCCGCCACCTGACCCTGGAAAAAGGCGCGACGCCGAACAAGGGCGCCGAGGTGCTGGAAAACCTCATCGCCACCGACAACCCTGGCGGCTTCGCCCCGGGCGGGCGGATGAACTGGGCGGCGGACTTGAACCTCAATCTGCTCAGCGAGAAGAAATCCACCGACGTGCTGTTCTGGGTCGGCGACGGTGCTTTCGACATGCGCAACCAGCGCACCTTGCGCGCCTTCGTCAAAGTGCTCAAGGCGGCGAAAATCGACTTCGCCGTGCTCGGCCTCGAAGAGCGCGACAGCGGCGACGTGGCCCGGCGCCTGGGTGATGAGGCGACGTTCCAGCTGTTGGCCAAGCGCAATATCCAGACCCTGGCCAAATACAGCTTCAACCGCATCGTCACCTGCGACCCCCACAGTTTCCACGTGCTGAAAAACGAATACGGCGCCTTCGATGGCAACTACCTGGTGCAGCACCACAGCACCTACATGGCGGAAATCATCGATGCCGGTGCCCTCAACCTCGGCCAGCACAAGGGCGACAGCGTGACCTATCACGACCCGTGCTACCTGGGCCGCTACAACGGCGAATACGAGGCGCCGCGCCAGGTGTTGCGTGCGCTGGGTATCGAGGTCAAGGAGATGCAACGTTCCGGTTTCCGTTCGCGTTGCTGCGGCGGTGGCGGCGGTGCGCCGATCACCGACATTCCGGGCAAGCAGCGGATCCCTGACATGCGCATGGACGACATCCGCGAAACCGGCGCCGAACTGGTGGCCGTGGGTTGTCCACAGTGCACCGCGATGCTGGAAGGCGTGGTCGAACCGCGGCCAATGATCAAGGACATCGCCGAACTGGTGGCCGACGCGCTGCTGGAAGACGCGGCCCCGAGCAAACCGGTAACCCCGGCCAAACGTGAACCCGCGGAGGTGCATTAATGAGTGACATCATCCGCCGCGACCCCCGCGCCGAGTGGATCGCCCGCAACCGCCTGCACCCGCTGCACGCGGCCATGCAACCGGTGCAGCACAGCTGGATGGGGCCCAACGGCATCATCCGCAAGAATGTCCATGGCGTCGGTTTCATCGGCCCCAATGGCATCAAGCGCATCGACCGCAGCGGCGCCCAGCAGGGTGGCGCGACCAAGCGTACCGCCGCCGCTGAAGTGCAACTGCCGCTGCATCAGGTGCCGCAACCTGCGTTCTACATCAGTGTGGTGCCGGACATGGTCGGTGGCCGCTTGAGCAGCCACGACCGCGATCTGCTGGGCCTGGCCCATCAGCTTGCCGGCAGCGAAGGCGCGGTGCTGGCGGTGGTCTTCGGCGAACACAAGGAAAACGCCTTCGCCACGGCCGGTGTCGACCGCTTGCTGGTGCTCGATGGCGAAGAATTCAGCGGTTATGCACCGGAACAACGGGTGCAAGGCCTGCGGGCTGTGGATAACCAATTCAGCCCGCACCATTGGCTATTGCCTGACAGCCGTACTGGTGGCGGCGAACTGGGCCGGCGTTTGGCTGCGACCCTGGGCGAACGCCCGGCCACGCGGGTCTGGCAGGTCAAGGGTGAAGAGTGCATCGGCCGCGCCGGTGCCGGCTTGCAAGACCTGGCCCGACCATTGGCGCGCTTGATCCTGGCGGCGGCCGAATGCGCCGAACCGGTCAGCGAAACCCGCCACGAAGCCTTACCGGTGGAGTTATCCACAAGCGTGGTTCGCAGCTTGTCGCGTATCGAAGACCTCGGCGCGGTGGCGGTGGACCCGGGTGCGATCCCGATGGCCGAAGCCGAATTCATTTTCTCCGGCGGCAATGGGGTCAAGGACTGGGCGCTGTTCCACCAGACCGCTGCGGCCCTGGGCGCCACTGAAGGCGCTTCGCGGGTGGCGGTGGACGACGGCTTTATGGCTCGCGATCGCCAGGTCGGTGCGTCCGGCACCTGGGTTACGGCGCGGGTCTACGTGGCCGTGGGGATTTCCGGGGCGATCCAGCACCTGCAGGGCATTGGCGCCTGCGACAAGGTGGTGGCAATCAACCTCGATCCGGGTTGCGACATGATCAAACGGGCGGACCTGTCGGTGATCGGTGACAGCGCGGCGATTCTCCAGGCCTTGATCGCGGCGGTAGAGGCTTACCGCAACGAAGCCAAGCGCGATGCGGCTTAAGAAGGATAAGTTGATGAGTACCCAAGTGATCAGCCTCGTGTCCATCGGCGCCCACCCCACTTCCGGGCGACCCCGGCGCGCCGAACAGGACGCCCGGGCCGTGGAGCTGGGCCTGCAACTGGCCGGCAGCGACCTGCAAGTGCTGCACGCCGGCGATGTGGCCGAACCGGCCCTGCGCGCCTACCTGGGCATGGGCCTGGATGAATTGCACGTGCTGGAAAACCCTGTCGGCGCGGACGCTCTGCCGGCCCTGACCGATTACCTGCGTGACGCTGGAGCCCAAGTGGTGCTCACCGGCAGCCAGGCCGAAACCGGTGAAGGTTCGGGCATGTTGCCGTTCCTGCTGGCCGAGAATCTTGGTTGGCCGTTGGTGGTGGGGCTGGCCCAGGTCGAGTCCATCGACGGCGGCGTGGCCCTGGTACTGCAAGCCTTGCCTCGAGGCCAACGACGCCGTCTCAAAGTGCGCCTGCCGTTCCTGGCCACTGTGGATAACGCTGCGCCAAAACCTCGGCAAAGCGCCTACGGCCCGGCCCGGCGCGGGGCGTTGCATGGCGAGGAAGTCGAGGTAATCGACGACACCTTGCTGGCGGTGGCAACCCTGCAACCGGCCAAGCCACGCCCCAAACGCTTGAAAGTGATCAAGGCCAAGAGCGGCGCCGACCGCATGAAAGCCGCCACGGCCAAGGCCAGCGGCGGAGGCGGGCAAGTGCTCAAGGGCGTGAGCGCGGAGGCGGGGGCGGAGGCGATTCTCAAGCTGTTGGTGGAGGAAGGGGTGGTTCGCTGACCTCAAGTACCCCCTGACCCCTTGTGGGAGCAAAGCTTGCTCGCGATCCAGGCGCCTCGGCACTTAAGAGATCAAGGCGTTTTCATCGCGAGCAAGCTTTGCTCCCACAGGGCTAGCTCCCACAAAAAATAGGCATGGTGGGTTACCCACAATCCCTGTGCGCGCTTCTGTGGATAACCTGTTCGCCCCTCGCTGCACCCTATGCAAAACAGGCCCTCCAGGCCTGCGCTCAAAAAATAGTCAGCCTAACCCACGGTTTTTATTGGCTTTTGCCTGTGAGTAGTTATTCGCTCCAGCCGAAACTTGCCCCCAATCTCTGTTGGCGCTTCTGTGGATAAGATGTTCGCTCTACGCTGCAAGCCATACGAACCGGGGTCTTCATTAAGTTGATCACAAAATGATCAATCAGCCATTTTTATCAGGAAAACCTCCGGAAAACCTCGATTTACAAGTCGTCCGAAGGGTTTTCCACAGAATCGTCAGAATTACCCCCAAACGCTGTTGGCGCTTCTGTGGATAAGGTGTTCACTTACCGCCACACGCCTTGCCAGGCATGGCTTGCAGCTCTTTGATCAAAAAACAACCGATAGGCCGGTAAAACCGTCATTGTTCATAAGTCACGGTTTTTATTCACTTTGCCGGTGGAAAAATGCCGGACATACGCACACTTGTCCCCATTTGCTGTGGGTGGTCATGTGGATAACTTGTTCGCCAAATGCTGCAAGCCACGGCGGGCATAGCGCAAATCGCGATAGATCAAATTTCATACAGTTCTAAGTCACACCCTTGACGAGGGTCTGTGGGCTGTCTTCACTCCATCGCACAAGGACATCGCCACTTTATCCACATCAGGTTCAGGGAGAACACATGATGGATAGCAAGGACCCCCGCTCACACCCGCAATCATCGGTGACCTGCGTCCCGACACCTCCCACCTCGTTGCACAAACGCATTCATCGCCGCGCCGTCAATCAGCGTGCGCGTCTATAGCGCCCGGGTTTTTCCCCTGTAGCACCGCTGACTGTCGCCGGACCCTGCAAGGGACGGTGGCCAGGCGTTCGTGCGCCTGTCGATTTGCAGGCAACCGCAGAGTTGCCCCTTCTGCCTGAGAGGACTTGAACATGACACGGATCTCGACCCCCATCAGTGATATCCAGGAGCACTACGACGTGATCGTCATCGGTTCCGGCTACGGGGGCGGCATTGCTGCCTCACGCCTGTCCCGGGCCGGGCGCAAGGTGTGCCTGCTGGAGCGTGGCCGGGAAATCCAGCCCGGCGAATACCCCAATACCCTGCTCGCGGCCACCGAGGAACTGCAAGTCCATGACCCGGATGGCCACATCGGTTCGCGCACCGGGCTGTTCGACCTGCATGTCAACGCCCAGCAGAACGTGGTGGTCGGTTGTGGCCTGGGCGGCACGTCGCTGATCAATGCCAACGTTTCGCTGGAGCCGGAGCCTGGCGTGTTCGAGGACCCGCGCTGGCCCCAGGCGGTCCGTGAGCACCAGGACACGCTGCTCAAGGACGGCTACGCCCGGGCCCGGGAGATGCTCAAGCCCAATTCGTATCCGGCCTCGGAGCCGAACCTGCCCAAGCTTGACGCGCACAAAAAATCGGCCGATTACCTCAAGCAAGGCGCGCATTTCTACAAGCCGCCGATCAACGTGACTTTCGACAAGCTGCCCAACAACCTCAACCACGTCGGTGTCGAACAGCTGCCGTGCAATGGTTGTGGCGATTGCGTTTCGGGCTGTAACAACAAGGCCAAGAACACCACGCTGATGAACTACCTGCCGGATGCCTGGAACCACGGCGCGGAGATTTTCTGCCAGGCCGAGGTGCGGCACCTGGAGCGCGACGGCGATGGTTGGATCGTGCACTTCCAATACCTGGACAGCGGTCGCGAGATGTTCTCGGCGCCGACCCTGTTCGTGCGCGCCGACATCGTGGTGGTGTCTGCCGGCACCCTGGGCTCCACCGAAATCATGTTGCGCTCGCGGGACAAGGGCCTGTCGATGTCCAGCCAATTGGGCGAGAACATGAGCGGCAACGGCGACATCCTCGGCTTCGGCCACAACTGCGACCAGGTCATCAATGGCATCGGCTTCGGTGCCCATTCGGCCAAGGAACTGGAACCGGTGGGGCCATGCATCACCTCGGTCATCGACATGCGCACCGAGGGTGACTGGCGCAGCCGCATGGTCATCGAGGAAGGTTCTATTC
This sequence comes from Pseudomonas sp. H1_F01, assembly GCF_054681425.1. Taxonomy (NCBI): domain Bacteria; kingdom Pseudomonadati; phylum Pseudomonadota; class Gammaproteobacteria; order Pseudomonadales; family Pseudomonadaceae; genus Pseudomonas; species Pseudomonas sp. H1_F01. Next base: position 722,846 of record NZ_CP162823.1, read on the forward strand.
CCGGCGCCCTCGGCCGGGCCATGGTGCCGAGCATGGCGGCGTTTGCCGAAATGATCGGCGTGCCCACCGACACCGGCTTCGGCGCCAGCCTCAAGTACAAGGGGCGCGAAGCCGAGAGCTTTTTGCGCGGCCCCTACTACGGCGCGCTGCATAACATGCAGACCTATCTGATCATGAGCCATGACAACGGCAAGGGCCGCATGCTGCTCGACAACAAGGACCAGTTGCGCATCGACTGGCCCGGCGTCGGCGAACAGGAAAACGTCACCCTTGGCAACGAGCGGCTGCACCAGAGCACCAAGGCCCTGGGTGGGATCTGGGTCGAGAACCCGATCTGGACCAAGCTGCTCAAGCACAGCATCGTCTCGGTCCATCCCCTGGGCGGTTGCGTGATGGGCGAGGATGCGACTCAAGGCGTGGTCAACCACAAGGGCCAGGTGTTTAGTGGCGCCAGTGGCACCGATGTCTACCCGGGCCTGTACGTGACCGACGGTTCGGTGATCCCGACGTCGTTGGCGGTCAACCCGCTGCTGACCATCTCGGCGGTGAGCGAGCGCAACGTGGGCCTGCTGGCGGCTGATCGGGGTTGGATCATCGACTACACGCTGCCTTCGGCCCCGCGTAAAGCGGTGGCGGCGCCGACACTTGGCGTGCAGTTCACCGAAACCATGAAGGGCTATTTTTCCACCGCCTTCACTCAGCCCCAGGGCACCGATCTCAGCCTGTACGAAGCGGCGGCCAAGCGCGGCAAGACCGACAACTCGCCCATCGAATTCACGCTGACCATCACCGCCGCCGACCTCAACCGGATGATCAAGGAACCGGAACACGCCGCGACCCTGGTGGGCACCCTCGACGCACCGTCGCTCTCGTCGCAGCCGCTGGTCGCCAGCAATGGGGTATTCAACCTGTTCGAGCAGTACCAGGAACAGGTTGGCGTGCGGCACATGAACTACGACATGAAGCTAACCGCCGAAGACGGCAGCGACTATTACTTCAGCGCCTTCAAGACGGTGCCCGAGGATAACGGTGTGCTGAACATCTGGCACGACACCAGTACCTTGTACGTCACCCTCTATCGTGGGCCGGACAAGACCGGCGCGGTGATCGGTTCGGGGGTGATGCACATTCTGCCGGCCGACTTCGCCAAGCAAATGACCACCATGAAAGTGCTCAATGCCCGCAATGAACGTGAACGCGTGGAGGCGCTGGCGCGGTTCGGCAAGTTCTTTGCCGGCATCTTGTGGGAGAGCTATGGCGGTGTCTTCGCCGGCGACGTCTACTTCAACCCGGACGCGCCGCCCCGGTTGAAACGGCCGTTGGATGCGCCGCCACCGGTGGTGCATTTCTTCCAGACCGAAGACAACGTCGAGCTGCGCCTGACCCGTTACCAGGCCGGCACCAAAGGTCCGGTGATGTTGGTCCATGGCCTGGGCGTGGGCTCTAATATTTTCTCCACCGACACCATCCACACCAACTTGCTGGAATACCTCTGCAAGCACGAATACGACGTCTGGCTGTTGGATTTGCGGGTGAGCATCCTGCTGCCGGCCAGCAAAAATGAATGGAACGGCGACCAGGTGGCCCAGTACGATTTCAAGGCCGCCATCGAGCAGATCCAGCAGGCGACCCTGGCCAGTGACGTGCAGTGCGTAGTGCATTGCTACGGTGCGACGACGTTCTTCATGTCGATGCTGGCGGGTTTGCAGGGCGTGCGTTCGGTGGTCTGCTCACAGATCGCCGCCGACACGGTGGTCGCCACTGCTACTGGGCTGAAGGCCGGTTTGCATTTGCCGGGGATGCTCGATGCCATCGGCATCAAGTCCCTCACGGCCTACGCCGACACCAAGGAAAGCTGGTTCAACAAACTCTACGACAAGGCCCTCAACGGCTATGCCCGGATCGAGGCCCAGGGCTACTGCACCAACCCGGTCTGCCATCGCATCACGTTCATGTATGCCTCGCTGTACCGCCACGACACCCTCAACGAAACCCTGCACGACAACCTGCATGAATTGTTCGGCGAGTCGAACATCCAGACCTTCGAGCACTTGGCGCTGATCGTGCGCAAGGGGCACCTGGTGGACTTCAAGGGCAACGACGTCTACATGCCGCATTTCGATCGGTTGAAATTGCCGATCTGCTTCATCAGCGGTGCCGACAACCAGTGCTACTTGCCGCAAAGCACCCTCAAGACTTACGAGCGACTGTGCGAGATGCACGGCCCGCAGTTGTTCAGCCGTCACGAGATACCGGGTTACGGCCACATCGACTGCATGTTCGGCAAGGATGCGGTGGTGGATGTGTATCCGATCATCCTCGAGCACCTGGAGAAGACGGCGCTCGGTTGACTCAAGACCGAGTCGACTGCATCGCGAGCAAGCTCGCTCCCACAAGGGGGCTATGTACCGCTGATCCAGTGTGGGAGCGAGCTTGCTCGCGATGGCGATCACCAGAGCGCCGCATCTCGTGAGTCAGGAATAAGGAAAAGGATGCCATGAACACTTACATCCGCTGGTTCCAACGCATCATCTGGGTCGGGATCGTCATGAACATGTTCTTCGCGATTCCGGCGCTGTTTGCGCCGGCGTTGCTGACGTCCATGCTCGGCCTGCCGCCCGTGTTATCCGATCCCTGGCTGGAAAACGCCGGCATGTTGCTGGTGGGGATCAGCCTGTTCTACATGCCCTCGGGGTTCAACGCGCCGCGTTTCGTCGTGCATTCGTGGTTGTGCGTGCTGTCGCGGCTGGTGGCTGTGGTGTTCTGGATCTACCTGATCAACACCAACAACCAGGGCCAGGTGTTCGTGCCGATGTTGATGGGCGACCTGAGCATGTTCCTGATCCTGGGCGTGCTGCTGTACCTCGGCTGCCCAGCGGCCAATCGCCCGCTGGCCTTGCTCTGCGCCGGCTGGCGGGAATGGCGTGCCGGCTGGGCGCTGCGCTGGCAGAGCCACGCTTTCAAGGTCGGCACGCTGGTGGTGCTGCTGGTGCTGGGCTTCATCGGCTACCAGACCTGGTACCAGATGATCCGGGAAGTGCCGCAACCGGACTTCGCCTCCGATGAAGACCATTACAAATACGCCGCCATTGGCCTCGGCATCGAGGCGCGGATTCCGTACTACCTGTTCGCCGTGCTGCCACAGATGTGCCCGGAAAAACTGCCCAAGCCGGGCGGCTACGAGGTGTTCGGTTTTCTCTACGAAAACGGCAACGATCTGCCCATTGGCATGGCCAAGCGGCAGCTCGGCTACCCCACGGTGGAACCGAACTGCGCCCTGTGCCACACCGGTTCCTACCGGGCCAACGCCAGTGACGTAGCGGTTCCGGTCGCCACCGCACCGGCCAATACCCTGCAACTGCAAGCCTTCCAGTGGTTTGCCTACGATTGCGCCAGCGACCCGAAATTCACCCCGGATGCTGTCATGGCGGCGATCAACAGCAAGTTCCAACTGGGTTTTTTCGAGAAGCTGTACAACCGTTACCTGATCATCCCGATGGCCAAGAGTGCGCTGCTCAAGCAGAAGCAGGCCTACGCCTGGCAGAAGCTGCGTCCGGCCCAGGGGCCAGGGCGGACCGACACCTTCAATCCGACCAAAATGGTGGTGTTCGGCTTCCCGGATGACTCCACCATCGGCACCGTGGATCTGCCGCAGGTCTGGAACCAGAAACCGCGCGAGTCCATGTACCTGCATTGGGATGGCAATAACAACAAGATCCACGAACGCAACTACGCAGCGGCGATGGCCGTGGGGGCGACGCCGCAATCGGTGTTGCCGCCGAGTTTCAATCGCGTGACCAACTGGCTGTTGGGCCACAAGGCACCGGCCTGGCCGTTCGCCCTGGACCAGGCGAAAGTCGCCCAGGGCAAACCGATCTGGGAGAAAAACTGCGCCGGCTGCCACGATTTTGGCCGCAGCGACACCGGCCAGGTCACCACCAACATCGACCAGTTGGGCACCGATCCCCATCGCCTGAATTCCTTCACCACCGGCCTGGTGACGGCGTTCCACGGCTTCAAGAAACCGCCATTCGACTTCAACGCCTACCGCAAGACCCAGAGCTACAGCAACACGCCCACCGACGGCATCTGGCTGCGCGCGCCGTACCTGCACAACGGTTCGGTGCCGACCCTGTGGGATTTGCTGCAAGCGCCGGAGCAGCGTCCGCAGGTGTTCTACACCGGCTCCGACATCTACGACCCGCAGAAAGTCGGCTTCATCACCAGTGGCGCGCAGATGAAGGCGTCGGCGGATTTCAAATACGACACCCGTCTGGAAGGCAACCACAACGGCGGCCACCTGTATGGCACGCAGCTGTCGGACGTCGACAAACGGGCCCTGATCGAATTCATGAAGACCCTGTAGCCCAGGGCATTGCGAAGGAGCGTTCACATGTCATTACTGCACCATTGGGAACATGAGTTCGACAAGGTCAAGGTCCGCCTGCACGGGTTGGTCACGCGGTTGGAAATGTCCTGGAAAAAACTCGTCAACGACCTGGAGCCCGAGGAGTTCCAGGCCATCGTCAAGCTGCTGCAGCGAGGCCACGACCAGGCCCAGCATGTCATCGAGCATGGCGACCTGCCGGACGACGAACCGGCCGTGCCGTGGGAGTTGTCCCACGGCTTGTCGATCCTCAAGATCGGCAACGCCACGCCCCTGCCGCAAAGCGAGGACGAGTTGCCGACCCGGGTACTCAAGGACGGCACCTTGCTCGGCTGCCGCAAATGGGAGCTGCTGGACCTGTTGTGGAGCGAGGCGCTGCTCAAGTGGATCGAGAACCTGCGCCACCACGCGCCGTTCGCCACCAACCCGGCGCTGGTGAAAATGGACAGCGACGTGGTGCTGGCCATCGCTGGCGACTGGGGCACCGGGCCGTTCGACAGTCATGCCCCGGCGGTGGCGGTGGCCAACCAGATGCAACTGGCCCTGGCCGATTTCACCATCCATCTGGGCGACGTGTATTACGCCGGCACCCATTCCCAGGAAGACGTCGACATGGTCGGCTGGCCCCAGGGCAAGCATGGCGCGTTTACTCTCAATTCCAACCATGAGATGTACAGCGGTGCCCACGGCTATTTCAAGGAACTGTCCAAGCGTTTCCCTGTGCAGCAAGGCACCAGTTACTTTGCCTTGTATAACGACGACTGGCTGGTGGTCGGCCTCGACAGTGCTTACGCCTCGGACGCCATGAACCTGTACATGGACGGCACCCTCAACACCCAGCAGATCGAGTGGATGAAGACCCTGCCCAAGCGCAAGAAACTCATGGTGCTCAGTCATCACCAGGGTTTTGATATTTCCGGGCACAACAAGACGGCGCTTTACCAACCGGTGTGCGATGCCTTGGGGCGCGAGCCGGATTATTGGTATTGGGGGCATCTGCACAACGGTATCTGCTACGCGCCGCAAGGCGGGCTGCATGCGCGCTGCGCCGGGCACGGAGCGATTCCCTACGGTACTACCAGCGAGTTGAATGGGCATGCCCGGGTGCTGTGGTCGGAAACGCAGCTGGCGGGAGACGAGGCGTATCCGCAGCGGGTGTTGAACGGGTATGTGAAGGTGCGGCTGAAGGGGGAGGAGATTGTCGAGACGTTTTATGGGGAGGATGGCAGTGTGCGGTGGTCTTCCCACTGAAGATCGTTCCCACGCTCTGCGTGGGAATGCCTCTACGGACGCTCCGCGTTCGCTTTTGGGACGCAGAGCGTCCCGGGCTGCATCCCCACGCAGAGCGTGGGGACGATCATCAACCGAAGCTTTGGATTTTAGCCCTGGACCGGAACGCCCTTGAGGTACGGCGCCGGTTCGGCCCCCAGGTTGTTGAGCATGCGCTCGCTGTACCAGTCGACGAAGTTCACCACGCCGAACTCATAGGTCTTGGAGTACGGGCCTGGCTGGTAGGCGGTGGAGTTGATGCCGCGCTGGTTTTCTTCTGCCAGGCGACGGTCCTGGTCGTTGGTGGCGTCCCAGACCTGGCGCATGCGCGCGACGTCGTAGTCCACGCCTTCGACCGCGTCCTTGTGCACCAGCCACTTGGTGGTGACCATGGTTTCCTGGGCGCTGATCGGCCACACGGTGAACACGATGATGTGGTCGCCCATGCAGTGGTTCCACGAGTGCGGCAAGTGCAGGATGCGCATCGAGCCCAGGTCCGGGTTCTTGATGCGGCCCATCAGCTTGGCGCAGCCTTGCTTGCCGTCCATGGTCATCGACACGGTGCCCTTGAGCAGCGGCATGCGCACGATGCGGTTGCGCAGGCCGAAACTGGCGTGGGCGTAAGGGATCTTCTCGGCGTCCCAGGCGGCGGCGGAGGCGGCCACGTGGTCCTTGAACGCCTGGTCGGCGCGTGGGTCGGTGACGTCGTCCCATTCCAGCAGGGTCTTGAGCAGTTCCGGGTGCGCGCCGCCGCAGTGGTAGCACTCACGGTTGTTTTCCAGCACCAGTTTCCAGTTGGCTTTTTCCATCAAGGTGGTTTGCACCGCCACCTTGGTGTTCTCCATGTCGTACGGTTCCATGTAATGGTTCAGCGTCGACAGGAAGTCATCGATGGCCGGCGGGTTCTCGGCCAGGCTGATGAAGATGTAGCCACCAGCGGTCTTCACGTTCACAGGCTTGAGGCCGTACTGCTTCATGTCGAAGTCGGCGCCCATCTCGGTGCCAGCGAACAGCAGGCGTCCGTCCAGCTCGTAGGTCCACTGGTGGTAGTGGCAGACCAGTTTGGCGACCTTGCCCTTGTCGCTGGTGCACAGCCGCGAACCGCGGTGGCGGCAGACGTTATGGAACGCATGCACCACGCCCTCGGCACCACGAATCACGATGATCGGGTTCTTGCCGACTTGCAGGGTCAGGTAGTTGCCCTTGGCCGGGATTTCGCAGGTCATGCCGGCGATCAACCATTCTTTCTGGAAGATTTCCTGCATATCGATATCAAACAGGCGCTCATCGGAGTAGAACGGCTGCGGCAGCGAAAAGGTGCGCTCACGCTCTTGCAGCATTTGCGCGGTGGCCTTGCGTGCGGGTTCCAGCGGATCGCCCAGGCTAAGGGTAGTGGTGACGTCCATCGTTTTATCCTCATGGCCCTCTATGTGGCCGGCGAAAAATGACTAATCGGTTGTGCTACGCAAGGCAGAAAACTTTGTTTATCTGTTGGGGCGAGTGTGGGGCCGCGCAGGGGCCGAACCTTATCCATGGGCGACATGGCCCAATCTGTTCCCGACGCGCAAGCCCCGGTAGTTGGGGGCTGGTCGCGATAAGTATGTGAATGTCGCAGATAGGTAAATGGTCACCCAGGCGCCTGCGCACAATCGCCATCATGAAGGCCGACAGTCGGCCGTGGAGATCAGCATGTCCAATAACTTCCTGAACCCGGTCACGACCCAGACCTGGGCCAATGGCCGACATATCGTACGTTGCGTCAAAGTCATCCAGGAAACCTGGGATGTGCGCACCTTCTGCTTCATGGCTGACCAGCCGATCCTGTTCTTTTTCAAGCCTGGGCAATTCGTCACCCTGGAGCTGGAAATCGAAGGCCAGCCGGTCATGCGCTCCTACACCATCTCCAGCTCGCCGTCGGTGCCCTACAGTTTCTCGGTGACCATCAAGCGCGTACCGGGGGGCAAGGTTTCCAACTGGTTGCACGACACTCTGCATGAAGGCCAGGAGCTGGCGGTGCACGGGCCGGTGGGGTTGTTCAACGCCATCGATTTCCCGAGCCCGAAAGTCCTGTACCTGAGCGGTGGCGTGGGGATCACGCCATGCATGTCCATGGCGCGCTGGTTCTACGACACCAACGCCAATGTCGACATGACCTTTATCCACAGTGCCCGCTCGCCCAAGGACATCATCTACCACCGCGAGCTGGAACACATGGCGTCGCGGATCGACAACTTCAGCTTGCACCTGATCTGCGAAAAACATGGCCTGGGCGAGCCCTGGGCCGGCTATCGCGGTTATCTGAACCACAAGATGCTGGAATTGATGGTGCCCGACTTCCTCGATCGCGAGGTGTTCTGTTGTGGCCCGACCCCGTACATGACCGCAGTCAAGCGCCTGCTGGAAGCGGCCGGCTACGACATGAAGCGTTATCACGAGGAATCCTTCGGCGCCACGCCACCGGAAGCCCGCGCCGACGCAGTGGAGCAGGCCGAACAGGCTGCCGACGCCCCTGAAGTCGACGCGGCGGACTTGCACCTGGTGGAGTTCACCTCCTCGGGCAAGAGCATCCGCGTGGGACCGGGAGAAACCGTACACGCCGCCGCCGCCAAGCTCGGCATGATGATCCCCAAGGCCTGCGGCATGGGCATCTGCGGCACCTGCAAGGTGCTGAAACTGGGCGGGGAAGTGGAAATGGACCACAACGGCGGGATCACCGAGGACGACGAGGCCGAGGGCTACATCCTGTCGTGCTGCAGCGTGCCGAAGGGGGATGTGCGGATCGAGTTCTGATCTGCCCATCCAAGTAGCGGTGAGCACCTCCTGTGGGATTAAGGTCTGTGGGAGCAAAGCTTGCTGTGGGAGCAAAGCCCTGTGGGAGCAAGGCTTGCCCGCGATGAAAGCGACGCGGTCTCCCATGGGCCGAGCCGTCTGCATCGCGAGCAAGCTTTGCTCCCACAGTAAGCCTCTTTCACCACGGCGGGCATGACAGGCCGGGGCGGCTTTCCTAGCCTGCCATCACTTCCCGAATATCCGCCGCCAATTCCCGCACCCGTGCTTCTTCGGTATCCCACGAGCACATGAAGCGTGCGCCGCCTTTGCCAATGAACGTGTAGAAACGCCAGCCCTTGGCGGTCAGCGCGGCGATGGCCGGTTCCGAGAGTTGCAGGAACACGCCGTTGGCCTGAACCGGGAACATCAGTTCCACGCCGGGAATGTCGCTGACCAGCTCTGCCAGCAATTGGGCGCAGTGGTTGGCGTGGCGGGCGTGCTTGAGCCAGGCCTGGTTTTGCAGCAGGCCGACCCAGGGCGCGGAGAGGAAGCGCATCTTCGAGGCCAGTTGCCCGGCCTGTTTGCAGCGATAGTCGAAGTCTTCGGCCAGGTCATGGTTGAAGAACAGGATCGCCTCACCTACCGCCATGCCGTTTTTCGTGCCGCCGAAGCACAGCACGTCCACGCCGGCCTTCCAGGTCAGGTCGGCCGGGGAGCAGCCGAGGAAGGCGCAGGCGTTGGAAAAACGCGCGCCGTCCATGTGCAGGTTCAGCCCCAGTTCCTTGCAGGTGACGCTGATGGCGCGGATTTCTTCCGGGGTGTAGACACTGCCGACTTCCGTGGCCTGGGTCAGGGTCACGACCCGGGGCTTGGGGTAGTGGATGTCCTGGCGCTTGAGGGCGATCTCACGGATCGACTCGGGGGTCAGCTTGCCGTTTTCGGTGCGCGCCACCAGCAGCTTGGAGCCGTTGGAGAAGAACTCCGGCGCGCCGCATTCGTCGGTTTCGACGTGGGCGGTTTCCGAGCAGATCACGCTGTGGTAACTCTGGCACAGTGAGGACAACGCCAAGGAGTTGGCCGCCGTGCCGTTGAACGCGAAGAACACTTCGCAGTCGGTTTCGAACAAGGCCCGGAAATCGTCCGCCGCGCGGTGGGTCCACTCGTCGTCGCCGTAGGCGCGTTGGTGACCCTGGTTGGCTTCTTCCATGGCCGCCCAGGCTTCGGGGCAAATGCCGGAATAGTTGTCGCTGGCAAACTGTTGACTCTTGTCGGTCATGGCCTTGCTCCTTGAATAGAGAGTCCTGGATAAAGAGATCCCTGGCGGAATGCCCGGGTGGGGCGTTCCATGGTGCGGCGTGTTTGGGTCCACAGCGCCGTGTCGATCATGGTTCGGTGCGCTTGAGTGCGCAACGCCGTGATCTATGTTGGTGCGCACTTTACCCAAGATTAGCGGGGGAACACACCGGATGTTTCTGTCGGAAAGTATCAATCTCGTCGCGCGGCTTTATACATGAGCCGGCGCGACGGAGCGCTGGACCTGCTCAAGTGGCTGGCTCTGTTGGCGATGGTGCTCGATCATCTGCGATATGTCGGTTTCTCCGTCGATTGGCTCTATGTGCCGGGCCGGTTGGCATTTCCGTGGTTCTGCCTGGCGATGGCGGCGAACCTGGCGCGCAACGACACCAGTACCGCCTCATGGCGTTACCTGGGCTGGCTGTTGTTATTCAGTGCCGTCAGCGAAATCCCCTACCGCTTGTTCATCCCTGATCCCGTCACCCTGAATGTGATGCCAACCCTGGTCCTGGGCTTGCTGGTGGCGCGCAGTTGGCGGGTGCCGACGCTGGAGGCGCGCGGCCTGGCCGCGGTGGCGTTGTTGTTGGCGGCACTGTTTTCATCGCAACTGATGTTCGGGTTCTTCGGTGTGTTGCTGCCGCTGGCGATGCTGCTGGTGTTTCGCCGGCCCTGGTATTTCGCCTTGTTGCCGGGGTTGGTCTGCGTGGCGGCCAATCAATGGCGGGTGTTGTATGGCGCGGCATGGCTGGGGGATGGGGTGGCGTTGTGGGGGCTGGTGGCTTGCCTGATCGCGCCATGGCTTGGGCTGATGCTTTTGCGACAGGCTGGTCGTTTTCATCCACCGGCGATGCGGCGCTGGGCGTATGGCCTTTATCCCGCGCATTTCCTGTTACTGCTCGCGGTTCGCCATATCGTCGAGTAACCCTATGGGAGCAGCATCTTGGGAACTAAGGCGCGGGAGCAAAGCCAGTGGGAGCAAGGCTTGCCCGCGATGAAAGCGCCGCGCGCTCCCATGGACCGAGGCGCCTGGATCGCGAGCAAGCTTTGCTCCCACAGTGCTATCGCGCAGGCCTTGCTCTCCGACTCTTTGATCCCATGTCGTAAACGCACCTTTGCGTGGCGTCCATAGGCATTTGACATGCCTGCGCCAGCCATACCATCGCATCCAAAGGGCACGACCGAACGGTCCGTGCCTCACCGAGACGAAAGGCGCACCGCCGCCGCTGGGAGAGACGCGATGTTCAGCAAGCAAGACCAAATCCAAGGCTACGATGATGCACTGCTGGCGGCGATGAACGCCGAAGAGCAACGCCAGGAAGATCACATCGAACTGATCGCGTCAGAAAACTACACCAGCAAGCGCGTGATGGAGGCCCAGGGCAGCGGCCTGACCAACAAGTACGCCGAAGGCTATCCGGGCAAGCGCTACTACGGTGGCTGCGAGCACGTCGACAAAGTCGAAGCCCTGGCCATCGAGCGCGCCAAGCAACTGTTCGGTGCCGATTACGCCAACGTCCAGCCGCACTCCGGCTCTTCGGCCAACAGCGCCGTATACCTGGCCCTGCTGCAGGCTGGCGACACCATCCTGGGCATGAGCCTGGCCCACGGCGGTCACCTGACCCACGGTGCCAAGGTGTCGTCCTCGGGCAAGCTCTATAACGCGGTGCAATACGGCATCGACACCACCACCGGCCTGATCGACTACGACGAAGTCGAGCGCCTGGCGGTCGAGCACAAGCCGAAGATGATCGTTGCCGGTTTCTCCGCTTACTCCAAGACCCTGGATTTCCCACGTTTCCGCCAGATCGCCGACAAGGTCGGTGCCCTGTTGTTCGTCGACATGGCCCACGTTGCCGGTCTGGTCGCCGCCGGTCTGTACCCTAATCCACTGCCTTACGCCGACGTGGTCACCACCACCACCCACAAGACCCTGCGCGGTCCACGTGGCGGCCTGATCCTGGCCAAGGCCAACGAAGAGATCGAGAAGAAGCTCAACGCCGCGGTATTCCCCGGCGCCCAGGGTGGCCCGCTGATGCACGTGATCGCCGGCAAGGCGGTGTGCTTCAAGGAAGCGGCGGAGCCTGGCTTCAAGGCTTACCAGCAGCAAGTGATCGATAACGCCCAGGCCATGGCTGGCGTGTTCATCAAGCGCGGCTACGATGTAGTGTCCGGTGGTACCGATAACCACCTGTTCCTGGTCAGCCTGATCCGTCAGGGCCTGACCGGCAAGGACGCCGATGCTGCCCTGGGCCGTGCCCACATCACCGTCAACAAGAACGCCGTGCCGAACGACCCGCAATCACCGTTCGTGACCTCGGGCCTGCGCATTGGCACCCCGGCGGTGACCACGCGTGGCTTCAAGGTGACCCAGTGCGTCACGCTGGCCGGCTGGATCTGCGACATTCTCGACAACCTCGGCGATGCCGATGTCGAGGCCAATGTCGCGCAGCAAGTGGCGGCCCTGTGCGCGGACTTCCCGGTTTATCGCTGAGTCGGTTTTGGAGTAATGACTATGCAACGCTATTCGGGCTTCGGCCTCTTCAAACACTCTCTCAGCCATCACGAAAACTGGCAGCGGATGTGGCGCACGCCGACCCCGAAAAAGGTCTATGACGTGGTCATCGTCGGCGGTGGCGGGCATGGCCTGGCGACCGCCTACTACTTGGCCAAGGAACACGGCATCACCAACGTGGCCGTGGTCGAGAAGGGCTGGTTGGGCGGCGGTAACACCGCGCGCAACACCACCATCGTGCGCTCCAACTATCTGTGGGACGAATCGGCCCACCTGTACGAACACGCGATGAAACTCTGGGAAGGCCTGTCCCAGGACCTGAACTACAACGTGATGTTCTCCCAGCGTGGCGTCTACAACCTGTGCCACACCCTGCAGGACATCCGTGATTCCGAGCGTCGCGTCAGCGCCAACCGCCTCAACGGCGTGGACGGCGAGCTGCTCAACGCCAAGCAAGTGGCCGACGAGATCCCATACCTGGATTGCTCGAAGAACACCCGTTACCCGGTGATGGGCGCCACCGTCCAGCGTCGCGGCGGCGTGGCCCGTCACGATGCCGTGGCCTGGGGCTTTGCCCGGGCGGCGGACGCGTTGGGCGTGGACCTGATCCAGCAGACCGAAGTGATCGGTTTCCGTAAGGAAAACGGCGTGTGCATCGGCGTGGAAACCAACAAGGGCTTCATCGGCGCCAAGCGTGTCGGCGTGGTGACCGCTGGTAACTCCGGACACATGGCCAAGCTCGCGGGCTTCCGCCTGCCGATCGAATCCCACCCGCTGCAAGCGCTGGTGTCGGAGCCGATCAAGCCGATTATCGACAGCGTGATCATGTCCAACGCCGTGCACGGCTACATCAGCCAGTCCGACAAGGGCGACCTGGTGATCGGCGCCGGTATCGACGGCTACAACGGCTACGGCCAGCGTGGTTCGTACCCGGTGATCGAACACACCATCCAGGCCATCGTCGAAATGTTCCCGGTGCTCTCGCGGGTGCGCATGAACCGTCAGTGGGGCGGCATCGTCGACACCACGCCTGACGCCTGCCCGATCATCTCCAAGACCCCGGTGCCGAACATGTTCTTCAACTGCGGTTGGGGCACCGGCGGCTTCAAGGCAACACCGGGCTCGGGCAACGTCTTCGCTGCAAGCCTGGCCAAGGGTGAAATGCATCCGCTGGCCGCGCCGTTTTCCATCGACCGTTTCCACAACGGCGCACTGATCGACGAACACGGCGCTGCTGCCGTCGCCCACTAACAGGAGAAATCCCTATGTTGCACATCTTCTGTCCTCACTGCGGCGAACTGCGCTCCGAAGAGGAATTCCATGCATCCGGCCAGGCGCATATCCCGCGTCCACTGGATCCGAACGCCTGCACCGACGAACAGTGGGGCGACTACATGTTCTTCCGTGACAACCCGCGCGGGTTGCACCATGAGCTGTGGGATCACGTCGCCGGTTGCCGCCAGTACTTCAACGTGACCCGCGACACCGTGACCTACGAGATTCTCGAAACCTACAAGATCGGCCAAAAGCCGCAATTCACCGACAAGGCTGACAGTCCGAAAGCGGCCGCACAGGCTCTGGGAGAGAAGGTATGAGCCAGATCAATCGCCTGTCCAACGGTGGACGGATCGACCGCAACAAAGCGCTGAGCTTCACCTTCAACGGCCAGACCTACAAAGGCTTCGAGGGCGATTCCCTGGCCGCTGCGCTGCTGGCCAACGGTGTCGACATCATTGGCCGCAGCTTCAAGTATTCGCGTCCTCGCGGCATCTTCGCCGCCGGTGCCGAAGAGCCGAACGCCGTGCTGCAGATCGGTGCCACCGAAGCCACACAAATCCCTAACGTGCGCGCCACGCAACAGGCGCTGTACCAGGGTCTGGTCGCCACCAGCACCAACGGCTGGCCGAACGTGAACAACGACATGATGGGCATTCTCGGCAAGGTCGGCGGCAAACTGATGCCGCCGGGCTTCTACTACAAAACCTTCATGTACCCGCAATCGTTCTGGATGACCTACGAGAAGTACATCCGCAAGGCTGCCGGCCTGGGTCGCTCGCCGACCGAGAACGATCCGGACACCTACGACTACATGAACCGCCACTGCGACGTGCTGATCGTCGGCGCTGGCCCTGCCGGCCTGGCCGCCGCACTGGCCGCGGCCCGCAGCGGTGCGCGCGTCATCCTGGCCGATGAGCAGGAAGAGTTCGGCGGCAGCCTGCTCGACTCCCGCGAGAGCCTGGACGGCAAGCCTGCGATCGAATGGGTCGCTGCGGCGGTGGCTGAACTGCGCTCGATGCCAGAAGTGGTGTTGCTGCCTCGCGCCACGGTGAACGGTTACCACGACCATAACTTCTTGACCATCCATGAGCGCCTTACCGACCACCTCGGTGATCGAGCGCCCATCGGCCAGGTCCGCCAGCGCATCAACCGCGTCCGCGCCAAGCGCGTGGTCCTGGCGACCGGCGCCTGCGAGCGTCCGCTGGTCTACGGCAACAACGACGTGCCGGGCAACATGCTGGCCGGTGCGGTGTCCACCTACGTGCGTCGCTACGGCGTGGCACCGGGCAAGAAACTGGTGCTGAGCACCAACAACGACCATGCCTATCGCGTGGCCCTGGACTGGTTCGACGCCGGCCTGCAAGTGGTGGCCGTTGCCGATGCGCGCAGCAACCCGCGTGGTGCGCTGGTGGAAGAAGCCCGCGCCAAGGGCATTCGCATCCTCACCGGCAGCGCCGTGATCGAGGCCCGCGGCAGCAAGCGCGTCACCGGGGCACGTGTTGCCGCGATCGACGTCCGTGCCCACAAAGTCACCAGCCCCGGCGAATGGCTGGACTGTGACCTGGTGGCCAGTTCCGGCGGCTACAGCCCGGTGGTTCACCTGGCTTCGCACCTGGGTGGCAAGCCGATCTGGCGTGAAGATATCCTCGGTTTCGTACCGGGCGAAGCACCGCAAAAGCGCGTGTGCGTCGGTGGTGTGAACGGTGTCTACAGCCTTGGCGATAGCTTGGCCGATGGCTTCGAGGGCGGCGTGCGCGCGGCCAACGAAGCCGGCTTCAAGGCAGTGGAGGGCGTGTTGCCCAAAGCCCTGAGTCGTCACGAAGAGCCAACCCTGGCGCTGTTCCAGGTGCCCCACGAAAAATCCACTGCACGGGCGCCGAAGCAATTCGTCGACCTGCAGAACGACGTCACCGCCGCCGCCATCGAGCTCGCCACCCGCGAAGGCTTCGAGTCGGTGGAGCACGTCAAGCGCTACACCGCACTGGGCTTCGGTACCGACCAGGGCAAGCTGGGCAACGTCAACGGCCTGGCCATCGCGGCCCGCTCGCTGAACGTGAGCATCCCGCAGATGGGCACCACCATGTTCCGTCCGAACTACACGCCGGTAACCTTCGGCGCGGTGGCTGGTCGGCACTGTGGGCACATCTTCGAGCCGGTGCGCTTCACTGCGCTGCATGCCTGGCATGTGAAAAACGGCGCCGAGTTCGAAGACGTCGGCCAGTGGAAGCGCCCTTGGTACTTCCCGAAGAACGGTGAAGATCTGCATGCCGCGGTCAAGCGCGAATGCAAGGCCGTGCGCGACAGCGTTGGCCTGCTGGATGCCTCCACCCTGGGCAAGATCGACATCCAGGGCCCGGACGCCCGCGAGTTCCTCAACCGCGTCTACACCAACGCCTGGACCAAGCTCGACGTGGGCAAGGCCCGCTACGGTCTGATGTGCAAGGAAGACGGCATGGTCTTCGACGACGGCGTGACAGCCTGTCTGGCGGACAACCACTTCCTGATGACCACCACCACGGGTGGCGCGGCGCGCGTGCTGCAATGGCTGGAGATCTATCACCAGACCGAATGGCCGGACCTGAAGGTGTACTTCACCTCGGTCACCGACCACTGGGCGACCATGACCCTGTCGGGCCCCAACAGCCGCAAGCTGCTGAGCGACGTCACCGACATCGACCTGGACAAGGACGCTTTCCCGTTCATGACCTGGAAGGAAGGCCTGGTGGGCGGCGTGCCGGCGCGGGTGTTCCGGATCTCGTTTACCGGTGAGCTGTCGTACGAAATCAACGTGCAGGCCGACTACGCCATGGGCGTGCTCGAGCAGATCGTCGAGGCCGGCAAGAAGTACAACCTGACCCCGTATGGCACCGAGACCATGCACGTATTGCGGGCCGAGAAGGGCTTCATCATCGTCGGTCAGGACACTGACAGCTCGATGACCCCGGACGACCTGAACATGGGCTGGTGTGTAGGGCGGACCAAGCCGTTCTCGTGGATCGGCTGGCGCGGCATGAATCGCGAAGATTGCGTGCGTGAAGACCGCAAGCAACTGGTGGGTCTCAAGCCGATCGACCCGAATGTCTGGCTGCCGGAAGGCGCACAACTGGTGTTCAACACCAAGCAGGCGATTCCGATGACCATGGTTGGCCACGTGACCTCCAGCTATGCCCACAACTCCCTGGGTTATTCATTTGCCATGGGTGTGGTCAGGGGCGGCCTCAAGCGGATGGGCGAGCGGGTGTTCGCGCCATTGGCCGACGGCAGCGTGATCGAGGCAGAGATCGTTTCTTCGGTGTTCTTCGATCCGAAGGGGGATCGGCAGAACATTTAACACTTGAGCCCTGTGGTGAGGGGCGTGTGGGAGCAAAGCTTGCTCGCGATGCAGGCGACACGGTAGCCATCAGACCGAGTTATCGTTCATCGCGGGCAAGCCTTGCTCCCACAGCGTCAAGCACCGGCAGGTCGAGCAAGCATTCAGACAGGTGCTCCACATGACCGCAGTCAACGTGTACCAACAACGCCCAACCACCGGGGCCAAGGCCGAGTCGTCGCTGCACCATGCCGACCTCGCCAGCCTGGTGGGCAAGGGCCGCAAGAACGCCGGTGTGACCGTGCGCGAGAAAAAACTCCTGGGCCACCTGACCCTTCGTGGCGACGGTCACGACCCGGCGTTCGCCGCCGGTGTGCACAAGGCCCTGGGCCTGGAATTGCCAGGTGCGCTGACCGTCATCGTCAAGGGTGAAACCAGCCTGCAATGGCTTGGCCCGGATGAATGGCTGTTGGTGGTGCCCACTGGCGAAGAGTTCACCGCCGAGCAGAAACTGCGCGAAGCCCTGGGCGAGCTGCACATCCAGATCGTCAACGTCAGCGGCGGCCAGCAGATCCTCGAACTGTCCGGCCCGAACGTGCGCGACGTGCTGATGAAGTCCACCAGCTATGACGTTCACCCAAGCAACTTCCCGGTGGGCAAGGCCGTGGGCACGGTGTTCGCCAAGTCGCAACTGGTGATCCGCCACACGGGCGAAGACACCTGGGAACTGGTGATCCGCCGCAGCTTCTCGGATTACTGGTGGCTGTGGTTGCAGGATGCCGCGGCTGAGTATGGCTTGAGCGTGCAGGGCTGAAACACTGCAGTCCTTGTGGAAGCAAAACTGTGGGAGCAAAGCTTGCTCGCGATGCGGGCGCTTGAGTTCCAGATAGACCGCGTTGTTTTTATCGCGAGCAAGCTTTGCTCCCACAGATAAATCCTCCGCCACAGGTTCTGTGTCCGGCGGGGGGTTATCCATAACAAACAGGAGTCACCGCAATGAGCCGCGCCCCAGACACATGGATCTTGACTGCCGACTGCCCCAGCGTGCTCGGCACGGTGGACGCGGTGACCCGCTTTCTGTTCGAGCAGGGCTGCTACGTCACCGAGCACCACTCCTTCGACGACCGGCTCTCGGGACGCTTCTTCATTCGCGTGGAGTTTCGCCAACCGGAAGGTTTTGACGAACAGAATTTCCGTTCCGGCCTGGCCGAGCGTGCCGAAGCCTTCGGCATGGTTTTCGAACTGACGCCGCCCAACTACCGGCCCAAAGTGGTGATCATGGTCTCCAAGGCCGATCACTGCCTCAACGACTTGCTCTACCGCCAGCGCATCGGCCAGTTGTCCATGGACGTGGTGGCCGTGGTGTCCAACCACCCCGACCTCAAGCCGCTGGCCGACTGGCACCAGATTCCCTACTACCATTTCCCCCTGGACCCGAACGACAAGCCTTCCCAGGAGCGGCAGGTGTGGCAGGTGATCGAAGACACCGGCGCCGAGCTGGTAATCCTTGCGCGCTACATGCAAGTGCTGTCGCCGGAGCTGTGTCGCAAGCTCGACGGCAAGGCGATCAACATCCACCACTCGCTGCTGCCGGGTTTCAAGGGCGCCAAGCCGTATCACCAGGCCTACAACAAAGGCGTGAAGCTGGTGGGCGCCACGGCGCACTACATCAACAACGACCTGGATGAAGGTCCGATCATCGCCCAGGGCGTGGAAGTGGTGGACCACAGCCACTATCCCGAAGACCTGATCGCCAAGGGCCGGGACATCGAAGGGCTCACCCTGGCCCGGGCCGTGGGGTATCACATCGAACGAAGGGTGTTCTTGAACGCCAATCGCACTGTCGTTCTTTAGACCGACATCGCGAGCAAGCTCGCTCCCACAGGGAGTACGCGATCAACTGTGGGAGCGAGCTTGCTCGCGATGAGGCCCTTACAGACAACAAAGAAACAAAGACACAAGCACTAACCCGAGCAATCAACGCGCTGCCTGCCTGGGCAACGCAGTTCCACAAAAACAACAGCGAGGTGAAAGCATGTCTGGTAATCGTGGTGTCGTGTATCTCGGCAACGGCAAGGTCGAAGTACAGAAAATCGACTATCCAAAAATGCAGGACCCGCGCGGCAGGAAGATTGAGCACGGTGTCATCCTGCGCGTGGTCTCCACCAACATCTGCGGCTCCGACCAGCACATGGTGCGCGGCCGTACCACTGCCCAGACCGGTCTGGTCCTGGGTCACGAAATCACCGGTGAAGTGATCGAAAAGGGCAGCGACGTCGAGAACCTGAAAATCGGTGATCTGGTGTCGGTGCCGTTCAACGTGGCTTGCGGGCGCTGCCGTTCCTGCAAAGAGCAACACACTGGCGTCTGCCTGACCGTCAACCCGGCCCGTGCCGGCGGTGCCTATGGTTACGTGGACATGGGCGACTGGACCGGCGGCCAGGCCGAATACGTGCTGGTGCCGTACGCCGACTTCAACCTGCTGAAACTGCCGGACCGCGACAAGGCCATGGAGAAAATCCGCGACCTGACCTGCCTGTCCGACATCCTGCCGACCGGCTACCACGGCGCTGTCACCGCCGGCGTTGGCCCTGGCAGCACCGTCTACATCGCCGGTGCTGGCCCGGTTGGCCTGGCGGCCGCTGCTTCCGCTCGCCTGCTGGGGGCAGCAGTGGTGATCATTGGCGACGTCAACCCGGTCCGCCTGGCGCACGCCAAGGCCCAGGGTTTCGAAATCGCCGACCTGTCCCAGGACACCCCGTTGCACGAACAGATCGCCGCGTTGCTGGGCGAGCCTGAAGTCGATTGCGCCGTCGATGCGGTAGGCTTTGAAGCCCGCGGCCATGGCCATGACGGCGTCAAGCACGAAGCCCCGGCCACCGTACTCAACTCGCTGATGGGCGTGGTCCGTGTAGCCGGCAAGATCGGCATCCCTGGCCTCTACGTCACCGAAGACCCGGGCGCTGTCGATGCGGCGGCGAAAATGGGCAGCCTGAGCATTCGCTTCGGCTTGGGCTGGGCTAAATCCCACAGCTTCCACACCGGCCAGACCCCGGTGATGAAGTACAACCGCCAACTGATGCAGGCGATCATGTGGGACCGTATCAACATTGCTGAAATCGTCGGCGTGCAGGTCATCAGCCTGGACGACGCGCCGAAAGGCTACGGCGAGTTCGATGCGGGCGTGCCGAAGAAGTTTGTGATTGACCCGCACAAGTTGTTCAGTGCGGCGTAAGCGGTAAAGGGCAAGACGGAAAAAAGGGCGACAGTGATGTCGCCCTTTTTTATTGGTTTGAAAACCTCATCCTGGCACTGATAGTGATAGCCCTGACCGATCGTTATTCCGGCGTCACTTTCGCGGCCTGCATGCCTTTGCCTCCCTTTTCGACTTCAAACGAAACGGTCTGCCGCTGTTTCAACGTTTTATAACCTTCGCCAGCTATTGCCGAATAATGAACGAACAATTCCTCGCCTCCTTTGCCGCAGGTAATGAAGCCATAGCCCTTTGCATCGTTAAACCATTTAACGGTTCCTTTGATTCGGTCGTTCATTTTTTATTGTCCTGCTTGCCCGAATGAAGAAAGGCACAGGGACTGTGGTTTGCCCAGAGCCTTGTTTTTCGCTGTCTCGGCTGGAGCTTAGAGTCGGCACCCACAGTTGCCTACTGTCAGAGTTGACAGTAGGCAATACCGAGAAGAAATAACGGATTGTGCGTTGATAGTTGGATGACTGCCGCAGCGGTCATGCCCGGCTTGTGCCTGTACCGTCGACCGATCACGTCCAGCACATCGCAGCCACCGCGCAACGGAATCGTCCGTAGGAGCTGTCGAGTGAAACGAGGTTGCGATCTTTTCCCAGACACTTGAGTCTCAAGCGAAAGATCAAGAGATCGCAGGCTTCGCCAGCTCCTACAGGGCAGATGCGGTCCCGACCCGTTCGCAGAATTCAGGGTAAAAACCTTTGGCGCTAGGGCCTTGGCAATAGGCTTGCGCCTGGGCCAGGACGTCGGCGCTGAAACTCAGGCTGCGAGGCATGCCGGCAAAGGTTTCATAGCCGCCTTGTTGGGTCTTGATGGCGTCGAACCCCCGCATGTCGTAGACCAGTTCCACGTCATCGTCGGCAAGCAGTCGCGCCTTGACCGTCACTTGCGTGTATTGCTTGCCCCCTGGTGAGCCATTGAGCGCTGCCAGGCCATGGCCGACAACGCGCAGCATGTGCGGGACCCAGGGCTCGCAGTCATCCGCGCAAGCACCTGGACGGTAAAGCACGGTCAGCGTTTGCTGGTCGCGGGTCACATCGGTGAGAGTCGGGTCGGAGCGCTTGATACGGTGCTCGATGGTCAGCCAGGTCTTTTGTTCTTCGCTGGTGCCGTCGGCCAGTTCCGGATTCAATGGGCCACGCTGGCACTCGGTGACGCCGAGTGCAATGAGCATGCCCGTCAGGATGACGGCGAGGGTCGCGCCGCCGATTTTTACGTTCATAGGCAAGCTCTGCTGGAGGAGGTCGCACTGTACGGTAACGGTGCAGGTGATGGCAGGGCGCAATGAGCCGCTGTGCAGGAACAGTGACGCGGTTGCCATTCGCGATCAATAAATCAGGTTGAAGTAGTCACCGTCCATTAGCCTGCACATTCTGGTATCCGGGCTTTCGCAGCGATTATTCACCCATCCTGAAAAGGCCGGTTCCAGGATCTGCTGATACTCCAGATTCAGATTCATGTCCCCGTACCGGCACGTGATGGTCGCCCTTGTGGCTGCCTGTGTGTCCTCGTCGGCTTCATGGATAACGTACTTGGCGCCTTTGAATTGCAACGATGCCGGGTCGACCACGTCCACCAGGCTTTCGCTCTCCCATTCGTGGCCGTCCTGTATATCGACGAAGAAAACATCTTCCACCGTTTCAATGTTTCTACGGATGTCAGTGACGGCAGGGCAGGTTATTTCACCGGCATGGGCGTGGCCGATGATCAGCCAAAGCAACACCGCGCCTCCTGCCAGTATTTTTTTCATGTGCCGGGCTCCAGGGCTCAGTTCAACGATTCACGGCTTTGGTCGGGCGGGCTACTGTCAATGTTGGCAGTTATTTATGTCAATTTAGAACTGTATGCGAATATTTGGTAACTTTTAGCTATATAAAAACGGGATCTTCTTCAAAATCAGTCGCTTCTGACGGCCTTGTAAGACTTCTCTGTAATAGCTATCGGCCATTAATGCAATAGGTATAGGAACAATCTCCGACCGCGCCGGTCCAAAACATGTTTTACGCCGCCCTGATGGGCGGCTTTTTAATGGTCGAGAGGAAGTTCCTGATGAAGGTCTCACGCGGTTTTGCTCTGTCTTGCCTGTTGGCGCTGGTTGCCAGCCCGGCCTTCGCGCAGTTCAGCCTCAGTGACGCAGCCAATGTGGTGTCGGCGATGCAGGGCAACCAAGGCGAGCAGGGGGAGGGCGTCGTGGCCGCCGCGCCGAAAGCCGCCGGGCTGCTCAATACCCTGGGATCGGAACTCAAGATCACGCCGGAACAGGCCGTCGGCGGTGCCGGTGCGATGCTGGGGCTGGCGAAGAACCGACTCAGCGAGCCGCAGTTTTCCGAGTTGAGCAACAGTGTGCCGGGCCTGGATCAGATTGCTGGGAACAGCGCCATCGGTGGGCTCAATGGCCTGGGCGGTTTGCTCGGCGGCGGGTCGGACAAAAATGCCTTGCTCGATGGCCTGCTGGGTAACGTCAAGGACACCGGCGACCTGAACAATGCCTTCAGTGCGCTGGGCATGGACAGCGGCATGATCGGCCAGTTTGCTCCGATCATTCTGCAGTATCTCGGCCAACAGGGTGTTGCCGGTTCGCTGCTGCAGAACCTGGGTGGTATTTGGGGAGCGGGTGCAGGTGTCTGATAGATAAAGGTGGCGACATCGAAAATCCGCCACGAAGCCCTTAAAAGCTCAAGCTGAAGCAGTCGGGTGTTGGCGCTTGGGCCTGAAGGTAATGCAGCGTGAGATGGATGCCACCCACATTGCAGGTGAGGGTCACCCTGCTTAATGCTTGTTCCTCTTCGTCGGATTCATGGATCGCGAACTCGGCCTCGTTGAATTGCTCCACCGCTGGGTTGGCGGCCTGTATGAGGCGCGGTTGCTGCCATTCGCGATCATCCTGAATCTCTACCGTTTCATTATTTCCATGGCTGGGTGCCGCACTCGGGTGAGTGACTTCTTCGGCGTGGACATGACCGATTATCAGCAAGAGTATTCCAGAGCCGCCTGTCATGAAGATTCCCATTGGCCTGCCTCCATATTCTGTGTCGGCGACATGTTTGCGGCTGTGCCTGGCCAGGGCTACTGTCAGGGTTGACAGTTTTTTATGTCGATTTGGAATTAAAAGAGGGCAGGTCCAAAAAAGCAGACCTCCCGCTTTAAGGTATTCATCCGCGGCGTTGCCTGTCAGAACGGTCAGGCAGTACTTCCCTCGCTGCGCAGGGCCGCGATGCGCCGGTCCTTTTCAGTCCATAGCTGGTTGACCCAGTCCTGCACGTGCTGGCGAAACACCGGGTCGTTTTCGTAGTCGCCTTGCCATAGCGTCGGGTCCAGTTCGCGGGTCTGGATGTCGATGATGACCCTGGGCACCGCGCCGCTGATCAAGTCCCAGAACCCGGGAATGCGCTCTTGCGGATAGACCACGGTCACGTCCAGCACCGCGTCCAGTTGCTCACCCATGGCTGCCAGCACGAACGCCACGCCCCCGGCCTTGGGCTTGAGCAGGTGGGTGAAAGGCGATTGCTGTTGTTGGCTTTTGGCGGCGGTGAAGCGGGTGCCTTCGAGGTAGTTGACCACGGTGACCGGCTGGCGCTTGAACAGTTCGCAGGCGGCCCTGGTGATTTCCAGGTCCTTGCCGGCCAGTTCCGGGTTCTTTGCCAGGAAAGCCTTGGTGTAGCGCTTCATGAAGGGGTAGTCCAGCGCCCACCAGGCCAATCCCAGGAACGGCACCCAGATCAGCTCTTTCTTGAGGAAGAACTTGAAGAACGGCGTACGCCGGTTGAGGGTCTGGACGAGGGCGGGGATGTCTACCCAGGATTGGTGATTGCTGATCACCAGGTAAGACGTATCGCCTCGCAGGTCCGCGCCGCCGCGGATGTCCCAGCGGGTGGGGATGCACAGGGCGAAGATCAGCTTGTCGATCTCGGCCCAGGTCTCGGCGATCCACATCACCGACCACGAGGCATAGTCGCGAAAGCGCCCGGGCAGGACCAGTTTGAGCACGGCGAACACCATCAACGGCCCGAACAGCACCAGGGTGTTGAGCAATAACAGCAGCGTGACGAAACAGCCGGTGAGCAGGCGGCGCATAGATGACTCTTGCAAACAGGTGGGCGGGCCATGATAAGCAAGCTTCGGGCGGCAGGCCAAATCGGTGTGGACGAAAGTTTCACCTTGGCCGGGGTAGGCTGGGCCACAGGTGCATGACCAACCGAACGAATCCGTCGGTCACGGTCTAAAAAAACCACCCACACAGGAAGCCTTATTGCATGAAGTCCTTTCTCGCCCTGCTTTCCCTGGTGGCCCTTCCAGTGCTGGCCGCCGAGCCAACCCTGTACGGGCGCTACGAATACATCGCGCTGCCGGAAATTGGCGGCGAAGTGCTCAAGGCCAAGATGGACACCGGCGCCCTGACCGCCTCGCTGTCGGCCAAGGACATCGAGACCTTCACCCGCGACGGCGATGACTGGGTGCGGTTCCGCCTGGCGACCAAGGGTGCGAGCAACAAGGTCTACGAGCACAAGATCGCGCGCATCAGCAAGATCAAGACCCGTTCCGAGGAAGATGAAGAAGACGATGAAAAGATCGCGCCCACCAAGCGCCCGGTGGTCGATCTGGAGTTGTGCCTGGGTAACGTCAAGCGCACGGTCGAGGTCAACCTGACGGACCGCAGCAGTTTCAATTACCCGTTGCTGATTGGCGCCAAGGCGTTGCGTGAGTTCGGGGCGGCGGTGAACCCGGCGCGGCGGTTTACGGCGGATAAGCCTGACTGCTGATTTCCCTGATTGACGTACCCCAAGGCTTGCGGCACCGTTCCGGCAACTTTACTGCCGGGCTCGCAAGCCATGCCTCATATCCTGATTGTCGAAGACGAAGCCGCCATCGCCGATACGCTGGTGTTTGCCCTGCAAGGGGAGGGGTTCGACACCACGTGGCTGAGCCTTGGTGCCGCGGCCCTTGAGCACCAGAAAAGCGCTCCGGCGGACCTGATCATTCTCGATGTGGGGCTGCCGGATATCAGCGGATTCGAGACTTGTAAAAATCTCAGACGTTTCAGCGACGTTCCGGTCATCTTTCTTACAGCCCGGGATGGCGAGATCGACCGGGTGGTGGGCCTGGAGATCGGTGCCGACGATTACGTGGTCAAACCCTTCAGCCCCCGCGAGGTGGCGGCCAGGGTCCGGGCGATCCTCAAGCGCGTGGCGCCGCGTCCGGCGGCGGAGTCGAGCACGGCGCTGTTTCAGGTCGATGCCGACCGTGTGCAGATCAACTATCGCGGCAAACCGCTGAATCTCACCCGTCACGAGTTCCGCCTGCTCAATTGTCTGCTGGAGCAACCTGAGCGGGTTTTCAGCCGCGAACAATTGCTCGATGCCCTGGGCGTGGCCAGCGATGCCGGCTACGAGCGCAGCATCGACAGCCACATCAAGAGCGTGCGCGCCAAGCTGCGCCTGGTCCGGGCCGAGGCCGAGCCGATCCAGACGCATCGGGGCCTGGGCTACAGCTACAGTCCGGGGCACAGCTGATGTCGCTGGGGATCCGGATTTTCCTGGTGTATGTGCTGTTTATCGCCTTGACCGGTTATTTCGTGCTCAACACGGTCATGGAGGAAATCCGTCCCGGCGTGCGCCAGTCCACCGAAGAAACCCTGGTGGACACGGCCAACCTGATGGCCGAGATCCTGCGGGACGATTTCAAGGCCGGCACCCTCAACCAGAATCGCTGGCCGCAGTTGCTCAAGGCCTACGGCGAGCGCCAGCCGGCGGCGACGATCTGGGGCTT
Organism: Pseudomonas sp. H1_F01; assembly: GCF_054681425.1. Taxonomy (NCBI): domain Bacteria; kingdom Pseudomonadati; phylum Pseudomonadota; class Gammaproteobacteria; order Pseudomonadales; family Pseudomonadaceae; genus Pseudomonas; species Pseudomonas sp. H1_F01. The sequence continues at coordinate 748,689 of NZ_CP162823.1, forward strand.
GCCGAAAAACCAGGTCAGCCATCGCATCTATGTCACCGATGCCAAGGGCATCGTGGTGCTCGACTCCAGTGGCGTGGCGGTGGGCCAGGATTATTCGCGCTGGAACGATGTCTACCTGACCCTGCGCGGCCACTACGGCGCTCGCTCGAGCCGCAGCGTTCCGGATGACCCGACGTCTTCGGTGATGCACGTCGGCGCGCCGATCCGCGACAACGGCCGCATCATCGGGGTCGTCACCGTCGCCAAGCCCAACAGTTCATTGCAGCCTTATGTCGATCGCACCGAGCGGCGACTGCTGGCCTATGGCGCCGGGTTGGTGGCCCTGGGCCTGTTGCTGGGCGGCTTGCTGTCCTGGTGGCTCAGCGCGGCACTGCGACGTTTGACGGCCTATGCCCAGGCGGTCAGCCAGGGGCGGCGGGTGGAGGTACCGCATTATCGCGGTGGCGAGTTCGAGCAACTGGCGGGCGCTGTGGAACACATGCGCACGCAACTGGAAGGCAAGGCTTACGTCGAGCGTTACGTGCATACGCTGACCCACGAACTCAAGAGCCCGCTGGCGGCGATTCGCGGTGCCGCCGAACTGCTGCAAAGCGACATGCCCACCGCCCAGCACCAGCGCTTCGTCAATAACATCGACAACGAAAGTGTGCGCATGCAGCAGTTGATCGAACGGTTGCTCAACCTGGCCCAGATCGAGCAGCGCCAGGGGTTGGAAGAAGAAGTCGCGGTGCCGCTGGCGACGTTGATGGACGAGCTGCTGGAAGCGCGTGGCGGCTGGATTGAAAGTCGCCTGTTGACAGTTGAACAGCACATCGCTGCCGACCTGACGCTGACCGGTGAGCCGTTCCTGTTGCGCCAGGCCTTGGGCAATCTGCTGGAAAACGCCCTGGACTTCACCCCCGTCAACGGCCGGCTACGTATCAGTGCCGAGCGCAGCGGGGATCGCGTCGAGATCCGCCTGTTCAACCAGGCCGCGCCGATTCCCGACTACGCGCTGCCACGCCTGAGCGAGCGCTTCTACTCCCTGCCGCGTCCAGACAGCGGCCGCAAGAGCACCGGCCTGGGGCTCAACTTCGTGGAGGAAGTGGTGCAGTTGCATGGGGGACAATTCAGTATCGGCAATGTCGAGGGTGGGGTTGAGGTGGTGCTGAGGTTGCCGTGAGGGAATTTGATTAATCTTGTTATTGATTAATTTACATAATCATTTTTTAGGTTTAATTTCCTCTCAGCACCGGCGAACGATTCAATAAACCTGTCAGCAAGCCATGCCTTACGGCGAGATGACTTTCGGTCGGCTGGTCCTATTCGTGGATACACAACCGGGAGCATGAGCATGGTGAGCCTCTGGCAAAAACTGCAGGCCAAGTTGTTGCGCGCCTTCGCCAAGAGAATGAAGGCGAAGTTTACCTACGACGCAGCGTTGTTTGCGCTGCGCACAGTTGTCGAGCAAACCATCCCGACCCCTTGGGGGCCTGCGCGGGCGCTGTTTTACTGGCCCCATTCGCAGTCCTCGGCGAAGCTGCCGGTGTACCTGAATTTCCATGGCGGTGGCTTTGTCGCCGGGACGCCCGAACACGACGACAGCTATTGCCGTCGACTGGCCCATAACCTGAACTGCCTGGTGGTCAATCTGGACTATGTGCTGGCGCCAGAGCACGCCTTCCCCGCAGGCCCGCGGCAGTGCTTCGCGGTGCTCGAATGGCTGGCCAGCGAAGCCGAAACGCTGGGCATCGATCCTCAGCGTTTCGCAGTTGGCGGCCATAGCGCCGGCGGCAATCTGGCCGCCGCCGTGGCGGGGCTGGCGCGAGGGCATCAAGCGTTGAAGGTGGTGCATCAGTTGATCGACTATGCGGCGTTGGATCTGCACCAGGACCCTGCCTTGAAGACGTCCACCAGTGCCCGGCCGCTGCTCAATGCCGGTCTGATGCGCTTCTTCAACAGCTGCTACCTGAGCGATCCGGCACAAGCTCGCGATCCGTTGGCCTCACCCCTGTTGGCGCCGGTCGAGGCGCTGGCGGGGATGCCGGCTGCCACGGTGATCACGGCGCAATACGATATCCTGCGTGCCGAAGGCGAGGCCTACGCCGAGAAGTTGCGCCAGGCCGGCGTGCCGGTGCGCCAGCGAATGTTTGAAGGCTGCGACCATATGTTCACCCACCTGGGGCCGGACGAATCGGCCGAGGAGGCCTGGCAGATGATGGAGGACTCTCTGCGCGAGGCTTTCCAGACCGTGGACATGGCGGACGCCGACGTTCGTGCTCGACACGACTATGGCAGTCTCCACACAATCTCCACAATCGCTCCATAAGCCCAACACACAGCCATCCCAGACTCTCCCTCATTCGAACAGGGAGAGCCCCACATGAACCGCAGTCTCGCCATAAAACTGGGCATGATCGCCCTATTGATTCTCTTGTTGATGATCCCGTTGTTGATGATCAACGGGCTCATCGATGAGCGCCAGGAACTGCGTGACGGTGTGCTGCAGGACATCGCCCGCAGCTCCAGCTACAGCCAGCAATTGATCGGGCCGATGATCGTGGTGCCGTTTCGCAAGAGCGTGAAGGTCTGGAATACCAACGAGAAGACCGGCGTGCGTTTCCTGGAAACCGTCGAGCGAGCGGGCGAGTTGTATTTTCTACCGGAGCAGTTTGAGCTCGACGGCCAGGTCCGCACCGAAACCCGGGCCCGGGGCATCTACGAAGCGCGCTTGTTCCATGCCGATAACCGGATCGATGGTCGCTTCAAGGTGCCTGAGCGCTACGGTGTAGCCGCCAAGGATTTCGCCGATTACCGCTTCGACGAGCCGTACATGAGTGTCGGCATCAGCGATATTCGCGGCATCGAGAATGCGCTGACCTTGACGCTGAACCAACAGACCGTCGACTTCCTGCCCGGCTCGCGACTCGGCTGGCTGGGGCAGGGTGTGCATGTGCCGCTGCCGATGATCACCGCCCAGGGCGGCCCTGAGCTGACCTTCGGTTTTGACCTGCGTCTGCAAGGCACTGGCGAGTTCCAGATTCTGCCAGTGGGTAAATCCACCAAGGTGCACCTGTCGGCCGACTGGCCGCATCCGAGCTTCATCGGCAACTACCTGCCCACCAATCGTGAGATCAATGAGCAGGGTTTCAGTGCCGACTGGCAGACGTCGTTTTTCTCCACCAACCTTCTGGAAACCCTGCAAGCCTGCGAACCGAGCGATAGTTGTGAAGCGTTCCGCAGTCGGGCCTTCGGGGTGAGCTTCATCGACCCGGTGGACCAGTACCTCAAGAGCGACCGGGCGATCAAATATGCGCTGCTGTTTGTCGCCCTGACCTTCGCCGGCTTCTTCCTCTTCGAGGTACTCAAGAGCCTGGCGGTGCACCCGGTCCAATACGCCTTGGTGGGCGTGGCGCTGGCATTCTTTTACCTGCTGCTGTTGTCGCTGTCGGAGCACATCGGCTTCACCCTGGCGTACCTGGTGTCGGCCAGCGCCTGTGTATTGCTGATCGGGTTCTATGTCTGCCATGTGCTGCGCAGCGTGAGCCACGGCCTGGGATTCTCGGCAGGGCTGGCGGGCTTGTACGGTTTGCTCTACGGCCTGTTGAGCGCCGAGGACTACGCGTTGTTGATGGGCTCGCTGTTGCTGTTCGGCCTGCTGGGCGTGTTCATGGTGCTGACCCGCAAGCTGGACTGGTACGGGGTCGGGGCGAAGCCGGCGGCGGCGATGAACTTCGATTTGGGAGAGGTGAAATGAGCCGGTCGCTGGGGTTGCGTGAGGACCAGCAGGTGCGGGAGGTGCTGGTGATGCAGATTGCTGGGTTGTTTCCTTTGGATCCGGTGCGCTGCCATCGCGGGCAAGCCTTGCTCCCACAGGTTGAGCGAGGTCTATGTGGGAGCAAGGCTTGCCCGCGATGAGGCCGGCACAGCCAACGCAAAGCTAAACCCTGGGCACCGTCTCAATCATCGAAGGCCGCAGACTGACCTCGGCAAACCACGCCGCCAGTTGCGGATTGGCCTTGCGCCATTCCAGATCGGGATGGCGCAGGTCCAGGTAGCCCAAGGCGCAGGCCACGCTGATGGAGGCCACGTCGAAGTGGCAGGCCAGTTCGGCAATCGCTTCGGCTTCGAGCATGCCCAGGGCCCGGCGAATCTTGTCCCGTTGCGCATCGAGCCATTCGTCCCAGTGTTTTTCCACAGGGCGTAGCGCGGTTTCGTAGCGAATCATCACCGCCGCATCCATGATCCCATCGGCCAGGGAGGCCAGGGTCAGGCGCCGCCAGCGGGCCGCGCCGTCCCGGGGGATCAGCGGGTTGCCGACGTGCTGGTGATCGAGGTAATCGAGGATGACGCGGCTGTCGTGGATCACCGTTCCGTTGGCCAGGCGCAGGGCCGGGATCTTGCTCAACGGGTTGTCATCGATCAGCGCCCGGTCCGGCTTGACCGGCGAGAGCTGGCTGAGCTGCAACGCCACGCGGTCCTGCTGGCCGGTTTCGTGCAGCAGCACCAGGACCTTGCGAACGAAGGGCGAAGCGGGATTGTGGAACAGCGTCATGCTGGGGGTGGACATGGCAACGTCTCGATCAGTGGGGCTTGCTGCGCAGCATAGCGCGTTCGTGCGACCGAGCCGAAGGGACCCGGCCGCAAGGTGCCTCAGACGGCCGGTTGCAGTGCTTGCGGCTCGGACGACGGCGTTGCCGGTTGGTGCTTGAGTTCCCGGGCGACAGTCCAGACGATGAATGCGGCGATGACATCGAAGATTGCCAGCAGCACGAACAGTGGGCTGTAGCCGATCTTGGTCACCATGACGCCGAACAGCAGCGTGAAGGCGGCGGCGCCCAGGTAACCGAACATCCCGCCCATGCCGGTGGCGGTGGCGACTTCATTCTTGCCGAACGAATCGGACGTGATGGCGTACAGCGCGCCGGACAGGGTCTGGTGGGCAAAGCCGCCGACGCACAGCAGGGCGATGGCGGTGTAAGGACTGGCGACCAGGCCGATGCAGGCTGGGCCGATCATGCAGGACGCACCGAACAGCAGGACCATTTTGCGCGAAGTAAACAGCGACACCTTGCAGTATTTATGGAAGAACGGGCTCAGGTAACCGCCCAGCACGCAACCCAGGTCGGCGGCCAGGAACGGCAGCCAGGCGAACATTGCGATCTCCTTGATGTTCATGTGCCGCTCGGTCATCAGGTACAGCGGGATCCAGGCGTTGAACGTTTGCCAGGCCGGCTCGGAGAGGATCCGGGCACTGGCGATGGCGTAGAAGTTGCGGCTGGCGATGATGCGTTTCCAGCTGCCTTTCTTCGGTGTAGGGTCTTGGAAGTGAGCTTCCTGGCCGCTGAGGATGTAATCACGCTCGGTGTCGCCCAGGAGCTTCTGGTCGCGCGGATGTTTGTAAAAGATCATCCAGAGGAACGTCCAGGCCACGCCCAGACCGCCAACGATCAGGAACGCCAGCTCCCAGCCACTGTTCAGGATCGCCCAGACCACGAGCGGCGGAGCCAGCACGGCGCCGATTGAGGAACCGATGTTGAACCAGCCGATGGCCACCGAGCGTTCCTTGGCCGGGAACCATTCGGTAGAGGTCTTTACCGCAGCCGGCAGCCCGGCGGCTTCGGTCAGGCCCAGCAAACCCCGGAAAAACGCCAGGCCCTGCCAGCCCGATGCCATGGCCGCTGCGGCACAGGCGATGGACCAGGCGAACGCGAAAATGGCGAAACCCATCTTGGTGCCGATGGCGTCGATGATGTAGCCGGCCACCGGTTGCATCAACGCGTAGCAGATCTGCCAGGCCACGACGATGTGGGAATACTGCTCGGTGGAGATGTTCATTTCGCTCATCAGGGTGGGAGCGGCCACCGAGAGGGTATTGCGAGCCAGGTAGTTGACCATCAGGCCGGCCGTGACCAGGCCAACCATCCACCAGCGGATGCCTTTGATTTTCATTACTTCACCATCAATTATTTTTGGATTTGGCGTCGCATGTTGTGTTGTAGGTTGTCGTACAACAGGCGCACTTATAGATGGTCAAGAATTAATTTGTCAATAAATATGTCAAAGACTGTGCGGTTTGAAACAACCTGGCGTACTGCGGTTGTCGTATGAGGAGGAGAGAGGGTGCTCACTCTGGCGAGTGAGCGCCCGGATGACTCAGCGGCGTGGGACCAATCCCCACACCGCCAACACGGAGGGTATGCCCAACCCCAGCCAACTGACGGCGTCCCACAGGCCGTCACCCAGCAATGCGCTGAACAACCCCGCCGCGCTGAGCGCACCGATCATCAGGGGAATACCAAACACTTTCCAGAAACTCGACTGCCGAGGCCTCACGAGGCGACCTCCGTGCCGACGGTTGCCCGCTTGGCCGTTTTACGCCGCACCAGCCACAGGTAAACGCCGCTGCCGAGGACGATGATGGTCAGTACATCGAGGGTCGCCCAGAAGATCTGCATCGGCCGGCCACCGTAGTCACCGAAGTGCAGCGGCAGGGACAGGCTCATGACGTCCATGTACCACGGCCGTTCGGCGACGGCGGTGACGTCCAAAGTGGTGGCATCGATCAGCACGGGCGTGAGCAGGTGCGAGGTCAGGTGGGTGTCGCCCTTCATGAAGACGCTGTAGTGGTGCTCGCTGGAGAACAGCGTGCCGGGGAAGGCAATGAAACTCGGCTCCATGCCCGGCGCGACGTCCTTGGCGATGTCCAGCAGTCGGGTGGCCGGTGCCAGTTGGGTCAGTGGTGGGGCGTTGCGGTAGGGTTCGACCATGGCGCTGAGGCTGTCGTTGCGCCACGCGGCGATGATCAGGTCGGCGCATGCGGCGATCACGCCGGTGACGCCCACGGTCAGCGCCCAGACCAGTGTGACCACGCCGATCAGGTTGTGCAGGTCGAGCCAGCGCAGGCGCGTGGACTTGTCCTGACGCACCGTGGCGAACTTCAAGCGGCGCATGAACGGCAGGTACAGGACCACCCCGGAGACGATGGCGATCACGAACAGCAGGCCCATGAACGCCAGCAGCAACTTGCCCGGCAGCCCGGCGAACAGGTCCACGTGCAGGCGCAGCATGACCATCATGAAGCCGCCATTGGCCGAGGGCATTTCCAGGGCCTCGCCGGTACGCCCGTCGAGCATGAAGGTGTGGGACGAGTTGGGTTCGGTGCCCGGTGTCGGTGCCATGATGGTGATGACGCCGTTGGGGTCGTCATCGTCCCAGCCAAAATACTGGACCACTTCACCTGGGCGATGGGCCTTGGCTTTTTCCACCAGTTGTTGCAGGTCCAGCGGCGGTGTGTCGGCCGGCATTTCCCGAAGTTGCGGAGCGTCACCCAGCAGGTGTTCGATTTCATGGTGGAAGATCAACGGCAGCCCGGTGATCGCCAGCATCAGCAGGAACACCGTGCAGATCAGGCTGGTCCAGGTGTGGACGAAGGACCAGCGGCGGATGGTTTTGCTTTTCATGAGCGATCCGGATGTAAAAGGGCACCTTGTGGCGAGGGATATCTGTGGGAGCAAGGCTTGCCCGCGAAACAGGCGATACGGTCCTTCCGAAACCGAGTCGCCTCCATCGCGGGCAAGCCTTGCTCCCACATAGTGCCCGCTAAAGTGGGTATGCAAATGCTAACCGTTTACCATTTGTAATTCACGCTGGCGACGACGTTGCGCTGGTCGCCGTAGTAGCAGTAGAAGCCGTCGCAGGTGGACAGGTAGTCCTTGTTGAAGAGGTTCTTTGCGTCCACCGCCACCGTGACCCCCTTGAGGGTCTTGTTCAGACGGCCCAGGTCGTAATGGGCCGAGGCGTCGTACACGGTGTAGGACCCGACATGTCCCCAGTCGGTGTTGGTGGTGTTGCCGTAGGTGTCGCCGACATAACGCACACCGGCGCCGACGCCGAAGCCATCCAGCGGGCCGTTATGCCAGGTGTAGTCCGCCCAGGCGGTGGCCTGGTTGCGCGGCACCTGGGCCATGCGCTTACCTTTTTCCGCCGCCGTGCCCTTGGTGATTTCACTGTCGTTGTAGGTGTAGGAACCGATCAGTTTCAGGTTGTCGGTCACGTCGCCCGAGGCTTCCAGTTCCAGGCCACGCACCTGGACTTCGCCCACCTGGCGGGTGACGTTGTTTTCGGTGACGGAGTTGTTTTTCTGGGTCAGGTCGAACACCGCAGCGGTCAGCAGGGTCTTGGTGCCGGGTGGCTGGTACTTGATACCCGCTTCGTATTGTTCGCCTTCGGTGGGTTTGAACGCTTCGGTGCTGTTGACGGTTGAACCTGCCGCTGCCTGGAACGACTGGGCGAAGGAAATGTAGGGCGTCACACCGTTATCGAAGACATAGCTCAACGCCGCGTTGCCGCTGAATTTCTTGTCGCGCTGGGTGTTGGTGACGTTGTTCTGGTTGTGGAATTCGGTACCGGTGTGAATCCAGTCCTCACGACCACCGAGGGTCAGGCGCCAGTTGTCCAGGGCGATCTGGTCCTGGACGTATAGGCCGGTCTGGTTGGTTTTCTGGTTGTAGTCGTACATGGTGAAGTACTGGACATTGGAGAAATCCTGTCCGTAGATCGGGTTGTTGATGTTGCTGGTTGGCACGCCGGTCGAGCCCCACAACCAGCGCGAATTGCTGTTGGAGCGCTGGTGGTCCAGGCCCAGCAGCAGGGTGTGGCTGAGGGCGCCGGTCTGGAAGTCGGCCTGGAAGTTGTTGTCCACGGCGAATTGGCTGATGTCTTCGTCGACGACACTGGCACTGCGTTTGACGGTGCCATCGGCGCTCACTGCTTCCTCAGGCCCCGCCGGCCAGAATTGCCCGCCAGCGGAAATGCCTTGGGTCTCCAGGTCGCTCTTGGTGTAGCGCAGGTTCTGGCGGAACTGCCAGGTGTCGTTCAGGCGATGTTCAAAGGCATAACCGAGGGCGTAGTAGGTACGGTCGTAGAATTCCCAGTCCGGGTCGCCGAGGTTCTTGTGGTGGGAAATCTTGCCCGCTGGCGAAGAGAGCTTGGTGCCTTGCAGTGGCAAGAATTGCCCGGTGATGCCGGTGTCGTCGCGGGTGTATTGGGACAGGAAGGTCAGGCGGGTGTCGTCGTTGATGTTCCAGGTCAGGCTCGGCGCGAGGTTGTAGCGCTTGTCCGGGATGTGATCGACCTGGGAGTTGCTGTCGCGCACGGTACCGCTGACTCGATAGAGGAACTGGCCTTCGTCATCGACCTTGCCGGTGCTGTCGAAGTTGATCTGCTTGTGTTCGTAGCTGCCGGCCTGCAGCTCGACTTCATTGCTGCTTTCGGCTTGTGGACGACGGCTGACCATGTCCAGCATGCCGCCAGGGGGTGTCTGGCCGTAGACCGAAGAGGCCGGGCCACGCAGCACGGCAATGCGCTCCAGATTCCAGGGCTCGATTTTCGGCGTGATGTAGTTGCCCTTGGGCAGCGGCAGGCCATCGAGGAACTGGGTCGGTATGAAACCGCGGACCAACAGCCAGTCGTTGCGCGAGTCCGAGCCGTAGCCGCTGCTCTGCACACCGGCGGTGTAGCGCAGGGCGTCATTGAGGTTGAGGACCGAACGGTCTTCCATCTGTTGGCGCGTGACCACGGAGACTGAACGCGGCAGTTCGACAATCGGCGTATCGGTCTTGGTCCCGGCGGCGGTGCGGGTGGCGACGTAGCCCTCGGTCGGGCCCCACGCGGTTTCACTGAGGCCGGCCCCGATCACACTGGTTTCCGGCAAGGCCATGACGCCTTCAGGCACAGCCATCAGGCTGTAGGTGCCGGCGCTGCTTTGTTCCAGTTGCAGGCCGGTACCGCGCAAGGCTTCGCGCAATGCGCCCGTGGCATCGAACTGGCCCTGGACCGGGGCCGAGGTCTTGCCCGAGGCCAGGGACGGATTCAGGCTCAGGGCGAGACCGGCCTGGCCGGCGATCTGGTTCAAGGTGCTGGCCAGTGGCGCGGCGGGCAGGTTGTAGGTGCGCACGCTCGAGGTCTGTTCGGCAGCCAATAGCGGGCCGCTGGCGAAGGGAGTGGCGAAGGCAATGGCGATGGCCAACAGGCTGGGGCGCAACAGGGTGTCTAGCGGGCGGGACATACGGCGGCTCCTGAATGGAAATATTTCTCAATTGCCTGGGTGCCGGATGAAAATTGAAAAGTGATAGGGTTGGATGAAAATAATTTAGATTCGCTTTGCTGGTGGTGGCTTTGTGGTGGGGCGAATGGCCTCATCGCGAGCTGGCTCGCTCCCACAGGATGACTCGTGGGCAACCCGATCAATGTGGGGGCGAGCTTGCTCGCGATGAGGCCATCACTGACACAAAGTCCTTCAGGGCTTGGCTTCAGCCCTCGGCCCCACCACCACCCACCACCGCGTGTGATGCTCGACCTGCACCGGCAAGGTCGGCAGCAGGGCGGTCAAGGCCAGGTCGGTGTCGTGCAGCGGGAAGCTGCCGGTGATGCGCAGGTCCGCCACTTGTGGCGCGACACCCAAGTAGCCATGCCGGTAACGCCCCAGTTCGTGGACCAGATCTTCTAGGCGCGCGTTGTCCACCACCAGCATGCCGCGGGTCCAGGCATCGGCGCCGGGGTTCAAGGCAAGGGTCGGCCCAAGGCCGTCGCGGCGCATCAGCACTTGTTGGCCTTCGCGCAGGATCTGTTCCTTGTCCGTGGCCTGCGGATACGCGGCCACAGCGGATTTCAACACGCTCAGGCGCGTACCTTCGTCTTCACGCTTGACCAGGAACCGTGTGCCCAAGGCGCGCAGGCAGCCTTCGCGGGTTTCGACGATGAACGGCCGCGGGTCGTCGTGGCCGGTTTCCACCAGGATCTCGCCTTCCTGCAGGACGATGCGGCGCTGCTTGTCATCGAAACGCACGTCCAGGGCACTGTGGGTGTTGAGGTTGATCAGCGTGCCATCGGCCAGGCGCAGAGTGCGCTGTTCGCCTGTCGCGGTGCGCTGATCGGCCAGCCAGTAATCCAGCGGCAGGTAACGATCGCCGGCAAACAACGCCAGGCCGATGACCGCGATAACGCTGGCCAGGCCGCTGCCAACCTTGCGTATCCGTCGGCGAATGCTCACCCGCGATTGCAGCAACGCGGCGCGCGCCGGTCCGGTGGCCACACTGAAGCGCTGGTCAAGCATGCCCAGCTGTCGCCAGGCCCGGGCGTGTTCTTCGTCGGCGGCATGCCATTGGGCGAAGGCTTCACGCTGCTGTGCGCTGCTCGAGTCCAGGGACAACTGCCAGGCAATGGCGGCATCCAGCACGTTGGCCGAGACCGGTTTGGCATGGGCCTGGCTCATGTCGGCTCACCATAGAGTGCGATGTAGCACTGTCGGATGCCTTGGGCCAGGTACTGCCGTACGCGCGGCACCGAAACCCCCAGGCGCTCGGCGATTTCGGCGTGGCCGAGGCCGTCGAGGCGGTTATAGAGGAAGGCTGCGCGGGCCTTGCTCGACAGTTTGCCAAGTAGGCGGTCGATGGCCTTGAGGTCTTCGAGGATGATTTGCTGTTCTTCCACCGAGGGCTGTTCGGCCTCGGGGATCAGCATCAGTTCGGTGAGGTAGGCCTGCTCCAATGCCGCTCGACGGAAATAGTCGAACAACAGGCCCTTGGCGATGGCTACCAGAAACGCCCGGGGCTCGCGGGGCGCCTTCAGTTCCTCGCGACCCAGCAAGCGCACAAAAGTGTCCTGGCTCAGGTCTTCGGCCCGTTGCGAACACGCCACGTTGCGTCGCAGCCAGGCCAATAGCCAAGCGCGATGGTCGCGGTACAACGCACCAACCAAATCACTATGAGGACTGGGGACTGACGACACGGAACATCACCGACGTTTTAAGTAACGAGAATTGTTCGCGATTGTGGCAGAGGCGGAGGCGGGAAAGCAATTGGCGCTGATCGGGACTCGATCTGTGGGTCTGAATGAATCTGTGGGAGCAAGGCTTGCCCGCGATGCAGGCGACTCGGTCAGCCTGTCAATCCCAGGCGATGCCCTCGCGGGCAAGCCTTGCTCCCACAGGTGAACCACCCTCGGAGCAGAGGGTTTAGAGCGAAGGCGCCTGCTGCCGTCGTTTCCAGTGGCTCAGGCGTTGTTGCAGGTCAAGCGGGCTCAGGATCTGTTGCTGGCGGGCGCGGCTGAACAGGATCAGCGCCAGTTCCGCCGTGGCCAGGGCGTCGGCACTGGCGTTGTGGCGGTCGAAGACTTGCAGCTTGAACCAGTCGATCCACTCATCCAGGCCTGACTTGCGCAGGTTGGCTTGGGGGCAAAGCATCGGTGCCAGATCCGCCACGTCGAGGAACGAATGCTGCAGGCGATAGCCCAGGTAGTCTTTCAAGGCGCGCCCGAGCATGTGGGAATCGAACGGCGCATGAAAGGCCAGCAGCGGACTGTCGCCAACGAACTCCATGAACGCCAGCAGCGCTTCGGCCGGGTCGCTGCCGGCGGCAATGGCGCTGGGCGCCAGGCCATGGATCAGCACACTCGGCCCGAGTTTCTGCTTATCGCATTGCAGGGTGCGTTCGAACTGCTGGCTGAAGTCGATGGCGCCGTCTTCGATGACCACCGCGCCGATGGACAGCACCTGGTCCTTGTTCAGGTTCAACCCGGTGGTTTCCAGGTCCAGCACGACCCAGCGTTGTTCCCGCAGGTCGCATTCACTCAAGGCTGAAGCCGTCGGCAGGCATTCCAGGCGCCTTTGCATTTCTTCGGACAACATTGGCTGGGCTGGGCGCAACCAGGAAAAAATGCTCACAACTGATACCTCAAGCTCAGGCTGCTTTGCAGGCGTTGGGCCTGGCGCAGGGATTCGCGCAGGATGCGTCGGTCCAGATGGTTGAGGCTGTCGGGGTCGACGCGGTTGGAATAGGGCAGGTTCTCGCGGGTTTGCAATTGATGTTGCTGCATGCGGGTCTGCTGGATGAAGTGATAGGCCTCTTCGTAGGCTGCGCCATCGAGCGGTTCGATCACTTGCTTGTCGACCAATTGCCGCAAGCGCTCCAGGGTATTGTTGGCTTCGATGCCATTGGCCAGCGCCAGCAGACGGGCGCCGTCGACGAAGGGCGTCAGGCCTTGCACTTTCAGGTCGAGGGTGGCTTTTTCGCCGTTCTTGCGACTCAGTACGAAATCCCTGAAGCGGCCCACGGGCGGGCGGTGGCGCAGAGCGTTTTCGGCCATCATGCGCTGGAACAAACGGTTATCGGCCACTTGATCGAGGATCTGCCGGCGCAGTTGCTCGCAGCCTTGCTCATCGCCCCAGACCACCCGCAGGTCGAAATAGATGCTCGAGCCCAGCAGGTTTTCCGGGGTTGCTTCGCGAATGAATGCCGAAAAGCGCCGGGCCCACTCAGCACGGGACAGGCACAGCTCGGGGTTGCCGGCCATGATGTTGCCCTTGCACAAGGTGAAGCCGCACAAGGCCAGGCTCTGGTTGATCTGCTGGGCGATGGGCAGCAGCAGACCGCGGATCTGCGCGGCATGGGCGGCGTCCCGGGCCTCGAACAAAATGCCGTTGTCCTGGTCTGTGTGCAGGGTTTGTTCGCGCCGGCCTTCACTGCCGAAGCACAGCCAACTGAACGGCACGCCTGGGTCACCCTTGTCGATCAGGGTCAGCTCGATGACCCGGCACACGGTGTGGTCGTTGAGCAGGGTGATGATGTGGGTGATCTGGGTTGACGACGCGCCGTGGGCCAGCATGCGCTCCACCAGTTGGCCGATTTCGCCGCGCAGGGCCACGAGGTTTTCCACCCTGGGCGCGTTGCGGATGGTCCGGGCCAGGTGCACCAGGTCGACGCGCTGCAAGGAAAACAGATCGCGCTCCGACACCACGCCACACAGGCGTTGGTCCTTGACCAGGCAGACGTGGGCGATGTGCCGTTCGGTCATGGCGATGGCGGCGTCGAAGGCGCTGTGGTCCGGCGAGAGGAAAAACGGTGCCTGAGTCATGTGTCCTACGATGGCCTGGGAAAAATCCCCGGACCCATCGGCCACCACCTGCCGCAGGTCGCGCAAGGTGAAAATCCCCACCGGGGCTTTCTGTTCGTTCACCACCACGATGCTGCCGACCTGCTGGTCGTGCATCAGCTTCACGGCTTCGCGCAGCGGCGTGTCCGGGCTGCAACTGACCGGATGGCGCATCGCCAATTCGCCCAGCCGCGTGTTGAGGGAGTACTGGGTGCCCAGGGTTTGTGCGGACTTTTGCTGGACCTGTTGGTTGACCTGGTCGAGCAGGCTGCTGACCCCACGCAGGGCGAAGTCGCGAAACGGGCCGGACAGGGCGAAGAGCTTGATGAAGGCCAGTTTGTTCAACTGCAGGCAGAACGTGTCTTCGCCGGCCCGGTGCTCGGTGCGCGTGGCCCGTTCGCCCAGCAGCGCGGCGAGGGGGAAACATTCGCCGGTGGTTATTTCGAAGGTGGTCTCGGTGCCACCCTTGGCCGTATGCGGACGTTCACCCACCACCCGGCCTTGCTTGACGATGTAGAAGTGCTCCACCGGGCCGTCGGCTGGTTTGATGATGGTTTCGCCCGGCGCATAAAAACGCAGCAGGCATTGCTCCACCAGATAGGCCAGGTGGGCGTTTTCCATCTGGTTGAACGGTGGGAAACGCTGGAGAAACTGCAGTGTCCCCTGGATGTTTTGCAACACCGCGGTTTTCCCTGCCTGGGTGAAGGCGTCCGCTTTTTTCATAACCATTACGCAGTCTTTTTTGAATTGTTGTGGTCGATCTGTTCTCCCATGGTCGGCCCCTCAGCGCGGGGTGCCCATTGGACGTAAGTCTAGGTCGCAGCCTAGGGCTAGGCTTACGGAAAAATCCTACGCCAAGCGTCAGAAAAATCTTCATTAAATGTTCTTGGAAAAAAATCCGACGAAGTGCACATTGAAGCGCCGCAGAACGATGTCTGACCACTGTGCCAGGGGATCGATTTAAAGAACGTAGAGAGCACCATGTCCGACCACGATATTTTGAGTGACGCCGAGCGCGAGGCGCTGAGTGCCGTCATGCTGGAACCTGACCTGCCGCCGCAGCGCGTCTTGATCGTCGATGACGACAAGGACGCTCGTGAGCTGCTGTCGGAGATCCTGGCGTTGGACGGGATTCACTGCATGACCGCCGCCAGTGGTGAAACGGCACTCAAGATGCTGGAAACCAAGCCATCGATCGGCCTGTTGATTACCGACCTGCGGATGGGCAATGTCGATGGCCTGGAACTGATTCGCCTGGTGCGCGAGTCGCCGCGGGCGGCGCTGCCGATCATCATCGTGTCGGGCGATGCCGACGTGAAAGACGCCATCGAAGCCATGCACCTGAGCGTGGTGGACTTTCTGCTCAAGCCGATTGATACCGACAAGCTGCTGGGGTTGGTCAAGCATGAGTTGGGGATGGATCTTTAAAATCGTCTGTGGGAGCAAGGCTTGCCCGCGATGCAGGCGCCTCGGTTCACTAAGGACCGCGCTGTCTTCATCGCGGGCAAGCCTTGCTCCCACAGATAAATCCCCTTGCCGCAATGACTCAAGCATCAGCCAGGGCCTGGTGATTTTGCAATGAAAAAGCCCTGATCTTTCGATCAGGGCTTTTTTGTGCCGCGTGTCTCGTCCTGAATAAGGTTTACACCTTCTGACCTATCCTCAGGAGGAACCAATGGATTCAGGAAAAAAGCGCAGTCAGCGTGATTACACGCTGAGCTTTAAATTGGCGGTCGTCGATCAGGTTGAAAAGGGCGAACTGAGTTATAAAGAGGCTCAACGGCGTTATGGGATCCAGGGCCGGTCGACTGTGTTGGTGTGGTTACGCAAGCATGGACGGCAGGACTGGAGCCAAGGCGCCTCCATTCGTGCCCAGAGGAACCGACCGATGGCCGAGCCAAATTTGCCGCTGACACCAGAGCAGCGAATCAAGGAGCTGGAGGAAAAGCTGGCCCTTGCCAACCAGAAAGCCCAATTTTTTGAAGCTGTCGTTGACGTACTAAAGAACGATTACGGTGTTTCTGTCGTAAAAAAGCGATCCGGCAAGTCCTCACCCAAGGGCAAATCGAAGGCCTGAGTGTCACCAGGGCTTGCCAGTTTCTGGGCATCTCACGGCAGGCGTATTACAAGCGCAATCGAGCTTACGACGCGCAAGCCAGCCACGCGCAAAAGGTGCTGGGGTTTGTGCTGGAGACACGCCTTGAAATGCCCCGGTTGGGCACCCGCAAGCTGCATGGCCTTATGCAATCCGAACCTGAACTGACGCAAACGGTAGGCCGAGATCGGTTGTTCGATATTTTGCGGGATCATCGACAACTGGTCCCACGCAAACGCGCTTATCACAAGACGACCGACAGCCATCATCGCTTCCGTCGACATCCGAATCGGCTCAAGCCCGGCCCTGACCAGGTCACTGCGACCGGCCCGGAACAGGTCTGGGTGGCGGATATAACCTACTTACCGACCGAGCAAAGCGTCGCTTACGTAAGTCTGGTCACTGATGCGTTCTCGCGCAAAATAGTCGGCCATCACGTGCATGAAAGCCTGCATACCGAGTCAGTCATCCGGGCGATGACGAAAGCTCTTCGCCACCGAAGAACCAATCAACCGTTGGTACATCACTCAGATCGGGGCTCGCAATACTGCTCTGATCTCTACCAAAAGCTGCACGCCAAACATGGCGTCAGGTGTTCGATGACTGATGGCTACGACTGCTACCAAAATGCTCTAGCGGAACGAGTGAATGGGATTCTGAAAACAGAATTTCTTTTACACCGTCCCAAAGACCTTGCCCAAGCCAAGCGCATGGTTGAGGAATCGATAGAAACCTATAACCGTAAGCGACCTCATCTGTCCCTGAAATACAAAACGCCCGATGCGGTGCATCGGGCGTTTTGAGACTGAAACAGGTGTAAACCTATTTCAGGACTAGACAGCGTCTACCGCTCAATCACAACCCATTGGCTGCCTTGAACTCGCGACGACGACGGTGTAGCACCGGCTCGGTGTAGCCGTTGGGCTGCTTCGTGCCTTCGATCACCAGCTCGACCGCCGCCTGGAAGGCGATGTTGCGGTCGAAGTCTGGTGCCAGCGGACGGTACAGCGGGTCGCTGGCGTTCTGGCGGTCGACCACCGGCGCCATGCGCTTGAGGCTTTCCATCACCTGGTCTTGGGTGACGATGCCGTGGCGCAGCCAGTTGGCGATGTGCTGGCTGGAGATACGCAGCGTCGCACGGTCTTCCATCAGGCCGATGTCGTTGATGTCCGGCACCTTGGAACAACCCACGCCCTGGTCGATCCAGCGCACCACGTAGCCAAGGATGCCCTGGGCATTGTTGTCCAGTTCGTTCTTGATCTGCTCCGGTGTCCAGTTCGGATTGACGGCCAGCGGGATGGTCAGGATGTCGTCCACCGATGCACGCGTGCGCTTGGCCAGTTCGGCCTGGCGGGCGAACACGTCGACCTTGTGGTAATGCAGCGCGTGCAGGGCAGCGGCGGTCGGCGAGGGAACCCAGGCGGTGTTGGCGCCGGCCATTGGATGGGCGATTTTCTGTTCGAGCATCGCCGCCATCAGGTCCGGCATCGCCCACATGCCCTTGCCGATTTGTGCGCGACCTTGCAGGCCAGTGCTCAAGCCGATGTCGACGTTCCAGTTTTCATAGGCGCCGATCCACTTCTCGGCTTTCATGTCGGCCTTGCGCACCATCGGGCCGGCTTCCATGGAGGTGTGGATTTCATCGCCCGTACGGTCGAGGAAGCCGGTGTTGATGAACACCACGCGCTCGCTGGCGGCCTTGATGCAGGCCTTGAGGTTGACCGTGGTACGGCGCTCCTCGTCCATGATCCCGACCTTGAGGGTGTTGCGCGGCAGGTTCAGCACGTCCTCGACGCGACCGAACAGCTCGTTGGTGAACGCGGCTTCTTCCGGGCCGTGCATCTTCGGCTTGACGATGTACACCGAGCCGGTGCGGCTGTTGCGACGGCTGGTGTTGCCGTTGAGGCTGTGGATCGCTGCCAGGCTGGTGATCAGGCCGTCGAGAATGCCTTCCGGCACTTCGTTGCCATGCTTGTCCAGGATCGCATCGATGGTCATCAGGTGGCCGACGTTACGCACGAACAACAGCGAGCGGCCGTGCAGGGTCACGCTCGAACCGTCGACGGCGGTGTAGACACGGTCGGGGTTCATGGTGCGGGTGAACGTCTGGCCACCTTTGGCGACTTCTTCAGCCAGGTCGCCTTTCATCAGGCCGAGCCAGTTGCGGTAGATCACCACTTTGTCATCGGCATCGACGGCGGCGACCGAGTCTTCGCAGTCCATGATGGTGGTCAGCGCGGCTTCCATCAGGATGTCTTTAACGCCAGCGGCGTCAGTCTGTCCGACCGGGGTGCTGGCATCGATCTGGATTTCGAAGTGCAGGCCGTTGTGTTTCAACAGCACGGTGGTCGGTGCCGAGGCATCACCCTGGAAGCCGATCAACTGGGCATCGTCACGCAGGCCGCTGTTGCTGCCGCCCTTGAGGGTGACCACCAGTTTGCCGTCGACGATTTTGTAAGCGGTGGAATCGACATGGGAGCCGGCCGCCAGGGGCGCGGCTTCGTCGAGGAAGGCACGGGCGAAGGCGATGACCTTGTCGCCGCGGACCTTGTTGTAGCCTTTGCCTTTTTCCGCGCCATCGGCTTCGCTGATGGCGTCGGTGCCGTACAGCGCGTCATACAGCGAACCCCAGCGGGCGTTTGATGCGTTGAGGGCGAAGCGGGCGTTCATCACCGGCACCACCAGCTGCGGGCCGGCCATGCGGGCGATTTCGTCATCGACGTTTTGGGTCGTAGCCTGGAAATCCGCCGCTTCTGGCAGCAGGTATCCAATGTCTTGCAGGAAGGCTTTGTAAGCCACGGCGTCGTGGGCCTGGCCGGCACGGGCCTGGTGCCAGGCATCGATCCGCGCCTGGAAATCATCGCGTTTGGCGAGTAGGGCTTTGTTCTTCGGGGCCAGGTCGTGGATGACCTTGTCGGCACCGGCCCAGAACGCGTCGGCGGTGAGGCCGGTTCCGGGAATGGCTTCGTTATTCACGAAGTCGAACAGGACTTTGGCGACCTGCAGGCCACCGACTTGAACGTGTTCAGTCATTGCTTGCCTCACTCTGCTCAGCTATTTCGCTTTTCAGCTCTTCGATTTTGACAATGAAGCCTCGGGACATTTAAAGCACAAACCCCGGAACCAGTACATGCCATCGCTGGCGGCTGGGTGGTAAGCCTTGCTGACGGGGCTTTTCAGGGATGCGACTGCGCCTTAAGCAGACATCGGTACAACGTTATGTAGTGCTCGCTGCGGAATACTACATGATCAATTGCGGTTGTGAAAATTAGACTAATTGCGTCGTTCCGCGACCGACTAAAGCAGTACAGTCACGACGAGGCACGGGATGTTCTCAAAAAACAGATGGATTGTTCCAGATAAATCTTGATGTTTGTACACGATGTTTCTGATCTCATTCTGTGGGAGGTATAAATCCCGAGGCCCGCGGTCTGCTTGCGATCACCTGCCTATACTGTCCCTTCCACAACAAGAGGACTGCGCCATGGACCACCTCGTCATCACTGTTTTCGCCCCGGACAAGCCCGGGCAGGTCGAGCGCATTGCCGATTGCATCGCCGAACACGGCGGTAACTGGCTGGAAAGCCGCATGTCGCGCCTGGCCGGGCAGTTTGCCGGGATCCTGCGAATCGGCGCCCCCGCCGAGGCCCATGAAGAACTGATCGAAGCCTTGCAGGGGCTATCGACTCACGACATCCGCGTGTTGATCGCTGAAAGCGCCCTTGAGGAGTCCTGCACCTGGAAACCCATCACCATGGAGCTGGTGGGCAACGATCGTCCCGGCATCGTGCGGGACATCACCCGGCTGTTGAGCGAGCAGGGCGTCAATGTCGAGCGTCTGGTGACCTACGTTCGGCCGGCACCGATGAGCAGCGAGCTGCTGTTCCACGCCGAAGCGATCCTGGGGGTGCCCTTGACCCTGTCGCTGGATACGTTGCAGGAGCGCCTGGAGACGCTGGCCGATGAGTTGATGGTGGAGCTCAAGCTCAGCGACGAAGCGTGACGAAGGTTATCCAAGGAAAAACTGCGCCTGCCTGTGGATAACCTGTAGAGACCCGGCTCCAGCCCAGACCCACCGGGGCTCAGCGGGGAATGGTCAAAAAATCATCACTTTTCAAGGGCTTGTGCACAAAGGGCGGGGATCACGCTGTGGATAACCTTGGGAAGGATAAGCGCAGGCCACGCCAGACGTGGCCTGTAGAGGTTTGTGTGTTTTTTGATCAGCTGCGTCGGCGCATGCTGATCACGGCATCGACGCTGTACACCGCCAGCCCGGCCCAGATAAACAGGAATGCTACCAGTGTGCTGGACGACAGGTGCTCACCGAACAGCGTGACGGCGAGCAGCAGCACCAGCGTCGGCGCGATGTACTGGAGAAAACCGATGGTGGTGTAGGGCAAATGCCGTGTTGCGGCGTTGAAACACACCAACGGCACCAGCGTCACGGGGCCGGCCGCCACCAGCCACCAGGCTTCGGAGGTGGTCCAGAAAGCGGCCTGGGCGCTGGTGGCCGTGGGATTGAACAGCAACCAGGCGATGGCGATCGGCACCAGCATCCAGGTTTCCACCACCAGCCCCGGCAATGCCTTGACCGGCGCCTGCTTGCGGATCAACCCATAGAAACCGAAGGTCAGCGCCAGCACCAGCGACACCCACGGCAGGCTGCCCACTTGCCAGACCTGCTGCGCCACGCCGACCGCCGCCAACCCCACCGCCAGCCATTGCATGCGGCGCAGGCGCTCGCCCAGCAGCAACATGCCCAGCAATACGTTCACCAGCGGGTTGATGTAGTAACCCAGGCTGGCTTCGAGCATACGCTCGTTGTTCACTGCCCAGACGTAGGTCAGCCAGTTGGCTGCGATCAGTGTCCCACTCAGGGCGAGGATCGCCAGGCGCTGTGGGTTGTCCCGTAGTTCGCGCCACCAGCCCGGGTGTTTCCAGACCATCAGCAACACAGCGCCGAACAGGGCCGACCACAGTACCCGGTGGATGATGATCTCCACCGACGGCACGCTGGCGATGGCTTTGAAATAGATCGGGAACAGACCCCAGATGATGTAGGCACTCAGGCCCAGGATGTACCCGCGACGCGGGTTGGCGGCTTGCATGCAGAATCCTTGCTTAGGCAGCTAACAAAGGAGTGATTGTAAGGAGATTTGTCTGGTTGCGCTGTGAGTATTGTGCACAATCACCGCAGATCCCCTGTGGGAGCGGGCTTGCTCGCGATAGCGGTGTGTCAGTCGACAAAGGTGTCGAATGTTCGATCGCCATCGCGAGCAAGCTCGTTCCCACGGGGGGACCAGCAGTAGGGTCAGAATAGTTTCAACGGCTCTTCATTGAGCGCCGCCAGTTGCTCGCGCAACGCCAACACCTGGTCGCCCCAATAACGTTCGCTGCCGAACCACGGGAAGCTGCGCGGGAACGCCGGGTCGTCCCAGCGTCGCGCCAGCCAGGCGCTGTAGTGCATCAGGCGCAGCGCCCGCAGTGGCTCGATCAGCGCCAATTCCCGCGGGTCGAAGTCGTGGAACTCACGGTAGCCGTCCATCAATTCCGACAATTGCCCCAGGCATTCCTGGCGATCGCCGGCGAGCATCATCCACAAGTCCTGCACCGCCGGGCCCATGCGACAGTCGTCCAGGTCAACGATGTGGAACACCTCGTCACGGCACATCATGTTGCCCGGATGGCAATCGCCGTGCATGCGGATGTTCTGGTGGGGCGTGGCGGCGTAGACCTCTTCGACGCGCTTGAGCAGGTCCCGGGCGACCGACTCGTAGGCCGGCAGCAAGCTACGCGGGACGAAGCCGCTTGCCAGCACGGTGGCCAGCGAATCGTGGCCGAAGTTCTTCACGCCCAGGGCTTCACGATGTTCGAACGGACGGGTCGCCCCGACCGCGTGCAGGCGCCCGAGCAATTGTCCCAGGCGATAGAGCTGATCGAGGTTGCCCGGCTCCGGTGCACGGCCGCCGCGACGGGGAAACAGGGTGAAACGAAACCCGGCGTGTTCGTGCAGGCTGGTGCCGTTGTGGATCAGCGGCGCGACCACGGGTACTTCGTATTCGGCCAGCTCGAAGGTAAAGCTGTGCTCTTCCAGGATCGCTTCGTTGGTCCAGCGCTGAGGGCGATAGAACTTGGCGATCAGCGGCTCGGCATCTTCGATGCCGACCTGGTAGACGCGGTTCTCATAACTGTTGAGGGCCAACACGCGGGCGTCGCTGAGAAAGCCGATGCTTTCAACGGCATCGAGTACCAGGTCGGGCGTGAGGGTTTCAAACGGATGGGACATGCTGACTCCTGCGCAGCGGCAGGGCTGCCGCGTCCGGCCCAGCATGGTAGCGCAGACAGAGGCAGATAGGTGGTGGCTGTCGGTGATCGTTCCCACGCTCAGCGTGGGAACGCCTCATGTGACGCTCCGCGTTACGCTTTGGGGACGCGGAGCGTCCCTGGCTGCATTCCCACGCAAAGCGTGGGAACGATCAGTGTCAGGCGCCGATGACCCCGCCATCCTCACGGGTAATCACCATCACCGAAGACCGCGGCTTGCCGTTGGGCAAGTGTTCAGGGAAGGTCGAACCGCCGTTTTCCCCAGGATGCTGGATCCCGACGAACAAGGCCTTCTGGTCCGGCGCGAAACTGATCCCGGTCACTTCGCAGCCCACCGGCCCGACCATGAAGCGGCGGATTTCGCCACTGTTGGGGTCGGCGCAGAGCATCTGGTTGTTGCCCATGCCGGCGAAGTCCCCGGCGTTACTGGAGTCGCCGTCGGTGAGGATCCACAACCGGCCGGCCTTGTCGAAGCCCAGGCCATCGGGGCTGTTGAACATGTTCTGCGGGTTGATGTTGGACGATCCGGCTTTCGGCGTGCCGGCGTGTACCGTCGGGTTGCCGGCTACCACGAACAGGTCCCAGTCGAAAGTCTTGGACGCGTGGTCGTCGCGGTCAGTGCGCCAGCGCAGGATCTGCCCGTAGACGTTCTTGGCCCGAGGGTTTGGCCCGTCTACCGGTTGGCCGTCTTCGCCACGCTTGGAGTTGTTGGTCAGGGTGCAATAGACCTGACCGTCTTTCGGGCTGACCACGATCCACTCCGGGCGGTCCATGCGGGTGGCGCCCACGGCACTGGCGGCCAGGCGTGCATGGATCAGCACTTCGGCCTGGTCGGCGAAGCCGCTGCTGGCGTCGAGGCCGTTCTTGCCGTGGGTCAACTCGATCCACTGGCCCTTGCCTTTGGGGTGGTCCGGGTTGCCGTCACCGGCATCGAAGCGCGCCACGTACAAGGTGCCATGGTCCAGCAGGTTGCGGTTGGCCTGGGCATTGCGCGGATTGATGCGCTCGCGGCTGACGAACTTGTAGATGAACTCACCGCGCTCATCATCGCCCATGTACACCACGGCGCGACCGTCATTGGTCTGCGCCAGGGCGGCGTTTTCGTGTTTGAAGCGGCCCAGGGCGGTGCGTTTCACTGGTGTAGATTGCGGATCGAACGGGTCGATTTCCACTACCCAGCCGTGGCGATTGAGTTCGTTGGGGTTCTTCGCCAGGTCGAAGCGCGGATCGTACAGATGCCAGTTGATCTCGCGGCTGGTGACGGTGGCGCCATAGCGTTTTTGCGCTTCATCGAACTGCAAGTCGGACTTGCTGCTGCCGAAGCAGTCGGTGAAGTTTTCTTCGCAGGTCAGGTAAGTGCCCCATGGCGTCATGCCGTTGGCGCAGTTCTGGAAAGTCCCCAGGACTTTCTTGCCGCTCTTGTCGGCACTGGTTTTCAGCAGGTCGTGGCCGGCGGCCGGGCCGCGCAGGCGGATCGGCGTGTTGCCGTGGATCCTGCGGTTGTAGCGCGATTCCTGGACGAACTGCCACTGGCCGCGACGACGCTGGACCTCGATCACCGACACCCCTTCGCTGGCCTGGGCCTTGCGCACGTCTTCGGCCGACTGCGGCTGGCCACCGTGGGGGAAGAGGTAGCGGTAGTTGGTGTATTCGTTGTTGATCGCCATCAGCGCCCGGTTATTGTCGCCGGGGAACGGGAACAGGCTCATGCCGTCGTTGTTGTCGCCGAACTGCACTTCCTGTGCGCGGGCGGTGCCATTGCCACTGGGGTCGAAGGCCGGTGCATTTTTCTGCAGCGGCTGGCCCCAACTGATCAGCACCGAGGATTTGTAGCCTGGCGGCAACGTGATGGTGTCGGCCGTGGCGGCGGCGATGCTGTTGAAGCCCAGCAGCCGGCTGTTGCCTTCGCTCACGGCGGCGGCCAGGACGCTGCGGCTCAGCAGGTTGCCGCCCAGGAACATCGCCGCGCCGCACAGGGCGCCGGCGCTGATGAAGCTGCGCCGGCTCAGGCCGACGATCTTTTCCAGGTCGGTGGATTGGTTTTCTTCTAATAGGCTCATCTCAGGCTCCCTGCTGGTTTTGGCAGTCACCTTAAAGCGGGCCGATGAAACTATTGTTGCAGCGCGCTACAACGGTGTGCCGAGCAGCACATTTGTCGCTGAAAACGTCACTTGCACCGGTGAGCCGCCTTCCAGATGCTGCTTTTGTAGCTCAAGCGGGTCGGCCAGGGCGCACAGCGTCTGGCCATTGGGCAGGCCGATACGCACTTCGCTGGGGCCGTCTTCGGCGGCGTCGACCTGTTCGATCATGCCGCGCAGCGTATTGATCCCCGGTTTTTCCGCTTGCTCGACAGGGTGCAATTGCAGCCAGCCAGCCTTGATCAGCGCCACCACGTCGGTGCCGACATCCAGCTCCAGGCGCAGCGTGCTGTCGTGGGTGATCTGGGCTTCGATGAGCAGGCCCCGGGCCAGCTCCAGGCGTACCCGGTCGTTGTGGCCCTGGGCCTCGATGCCCAGGACCTTGCCATGCAGTTGATTACGGGCGCTGGTGCGCAACATCAGGCGACTGAGCAGGCCCAGGTCGCCGGCATCCTCGCTCGCTTCCAGCAGTTGCGTCTGCAACGCTTGCAGGCGCTGATACAGGCGCAGCACGCGTTGGCCTTCCTCCGACAACTTGGCACCGCCACCGCCCTTGCCGCCAACACTGCGCTCCACCAACGGTTGGTCCGCCAGGTTGTTCAGCTCATCGATGGCATCCCACGCCGCCTTGTAGCTCAGGCCCGCGCTCTTGGCGGCGCGGGTAATCGAGCCTTGTTCGGCGATGTGTTGCAGCAGCGCAATGCGTTGTGGGCGCCGAACGATGTGCTGGGTCAGAAGCGTGGGCAATGACATGACGGAAAACTGCGGGCAATGGCTAATGGACGGACGTTGGCGCCTTGGACGCGGCGCGTCAAGCCGAGTCATCGGGTTTCGGGGTGCGCGCCAGGCAATACACATCGACCCGCGCAGCGCCGGCATCGAGCAGCAGGGCGGCCAATGCCTGGGCGGTGGCGCCCGTGGTGAGCACGTCGTCGACCAACGCCAGGTGACGGTTGAGCAACGCAGCCTGCGGCGCCAGGGCAAAGGCCTGACGCAGGTTTCGCCGCCGGGCCCTGGCATCGAGTGCTTGTTGGGCGGGGGTGTCCTGGGTGCGTCGCAGCAGGTGTTCTTCACAAGGGATCGCCAATGGCCCACTGAGCCAGCGGGCCAGCAGCACTGCCTGGTTGAAACCGCGCTGGCGCAAACGGCGGGTCGCCAGTGGCACCGGTACCAGTGCGTCGGGCCGCTCCAGCCCTTCGTCGAAATGGTGTTGCAGCGACTGCGCCAACAATTCGCCCATCAGCCGGCCCAGGGGCCATTTCGCCTGGTGCTTGAAACGGGTGATCAGGCTGTCCACCGGGAAGTCGTAGGCCCAGGGCGCCAGGACCCGTTCGAAGGCCGGCGGTTGCGAGGCGCATTGTCCGCAACGCAGTCCAGCCATGGGCAGCGGCAAGGCGCAGACGCTGCATTGATCGCCGAGCCAGGGCAACTCGCTTTCACAGGGCGTGCAGATAGGTTGCGGCGTATCGGTGCTTTCGCCGCACAGTAGGCAGGATTGTTTGTTTTTTAACCAGATGTAAACCGGTCCTTTGTATCGTGGTTGACAGCGCATGACTCTTCCTTAAATATGCCGAACATCCGTGTCGCGCCTGTGGGTATTCCATGCCCCAGGCGCCAGCCAAGCATAATCAAGGAAATGCCCATGAGCGCCAGCACCACTGCCAACCTGCGTCATGACTGGTCTTTGGCCGAAGTCAAAGCACTCTTCGTCCAGCCATTCAATGACCTGCTGTTCCAGGCGCAGACCGTGCACCGCGCGCACTTCGACGCCAACCGCGTCCAGGTTTCCACTCTGCTGTCGATCAAGACCGGCGCGTGCCCGGAAGATTGCAAATATTGTCCGCAGTCCGGTCACTACAACACCGGTCTGGATAAAGAGAAATTGCTCGAAGTGCAGAAGGTCCTCGAAGAGGCTGCACGGGCCAAGGCCATCGGTTCGACCCGTTTCTGCATGGGCGCGGCCTGGAAGCATCCGTCGGCCAAGGACATGCCGTATGTGCTGGAAATGGTCAAAGGCGTGAAGGCCATGGGCCTGGAAACCTGCATGACCCTGGGTCGCCTCGACCAGGAACAGACCGAAGCGCTGGCCCAGGCCGGCCTGGACTACTACAACCACAACCTCGATACCTCGCCGGAGTTCTACGGCAGCATCATCACCACCCGCACCTACAGCGAGCGCCTGCAAACCCTGGCCTATGTGCGTGATTCAGGGATGAAGATCTGCTCCGGCGGCATCCTCGGCATGGGCGAATCCCTGGACGACCGCGCCAATCTGCTGATCCAACTGGCGAACCTGCCGGAGCACCCGGAATCGGTGCCGATCAACATGTTGGTCAAAGTTGCCGGCACGCCGCTGGAGAATGCCGAGGACGTCGATCCGTTCGATTTCATCCGCATGCTCGCCGTGGCGCGGATCATGATGCCCCAGTCCCATGTGCGCCTGTCCGCCGGCCGTGAAGCGATGAACGAGCAGATGCAGTCCCTGGCGTTCCTGGCCGGTGCCAACTCGATTTTCTACGGCGACAAGCTGTTGACCACCGCCAACCCGCAAGCCGACAAGGACATGCAGTTGTTCTCACGCCTGGGCATCCAGCCCGAAGCCCGCGAAGAACATGCCGACGAAGTGCACCAGGCGGCGATTGAACAGGCGCTGGTGGAGCAGAAGAGCAGCGAGCAGTTCTACAACGCCGCTGTTTGACCACTCACCGATTCCCGGATTGGAATGCAAGACCCTGTGGGAGCGAGCTTGCTCGCGATGACGGTATAACAGCCGACAGAAATGTTGAATGTAATGGCCTCATCGCGAGCAAGCTCGCTCCCACAAGGGGCTTTGGCCAGTCTTTAAACAGTTGAGGCCTGCATGCCCTTCGATCTCGCCGCACGCCTGGCTGCCCGTCGTGCCGACAACCTCTATCGCCAGCGCCCGCTGCTCGAAAGCCCGCAGGGCCCGGAAGTGGTGGTGGACGGCCAGCCGTTGCTGGCGTTCTGCAACAACGATTACCTGGGCCTGGCCAATCACCCGCAAGTGATCGAAGCCTGGCGCGCCGGGGCGCTCCGTTGGGGTGTCGGTGGTGGCGCCTCTCATTTGGTGATCGGCCACAGCAGTCCGCATCACGCCCTGGAAGAAGCCTTGGCCGACCTGACCGGCCGCCCGCGGGCGTTGCTGTTCACCACCGGCTACATGGCCAACCTCGGCGCGGTCACCGCGCTGGTGGGGCAGGGCGACACGGTGCTGGAAGACCGCCTCAATCA
This sequence comes from Pseudomonas sp. H1_F01, assembly GCF_054681425.1. NCBI lineage: Bacteria > Pseudomonadati > Pseudomonadota > Gammaproteobacteria > Pseudomonadales > Pseudomonadaceae > Pseudomonas > Pseudomonas sp. H1_F01. The sequence goes on from NZ_CP162823.1 coordinate 776,409, forward strand.
TGCTTCGCTGCTCGACGCCGGGCTGTTGTCCGGTGCGCGTTTCAACCGGTACCTGCACAACGATGCCCAAAGCCTGGCCAGCCGTCTGGAGAAAGCCACCGGCAATACCCTGGTGGTCACCGACGGCGTGTTCAGCATGGACGGCGACATTGCCGACCTGCCGGCCCTGGCTCGTGAAGCCAAGGCCAAGGGCGCCTGGCTGATGGTCGACGATGCCCACGGCTTCGGTCCACTGGGGGCCCATGGCGGCGGGATCGTCGAGCATTTTGGCTTGAGCCAGGATGACGTGCCGGTGCTGGTGGGCACCCTGGGCAAGGCCTTTGGCACCGCCGGGGCTTTTGTCGCCGGCAGTGAAGAACTGATCGAAAGCCTGATCCAGTTCGCTCGCCCCTACATCTACACCACCAGCCAACCGCCGGCCCTGGCCTGCGCCACGCTCAAGAGCCTTGAGCTGCTGCGCAGCGAGCATTGGCGGCGCGAGCACTTGCAGGTGCTGATTCGTCAGTTCCGCCAGGGCGCCGAGCAGATCGGCCTGCAATTGATGGACAGTTTCACGCCGATCCAGCCGATCCTGATTGGCGATGCGGGACGGGCCATGCGCTTGTCGCAGATGCTGCGTGAGCGCGGGCTGATGGTCACGGCGATCCGCCCGCCCACTGTACCGGCTGGCAGCGCCCGTTTGCGCGTGACCCTGACCGCCGCCCACAGCGAGGCCCAGGTGCAGCTATTGTTGAATGCACTGGCCGAGTGTTTTGCCCTGTTGGGACCGGAGCCAAGCCATGCGTGATCGACTGATATTGCTGCCCGGCTGGGGCTTGGGCGTTTCACCGCTGGAGCCGCTGGCGGCGGCGTTGCAAGGACTCGACGAACATCTGCGGGTGGAAATCGAGCCGTTGCCGGCATTGGCGTCGAATGATCCCAATGAATGGCTCGAAGAATTGGACGCCACCGTACCTCAGGACGCCTGGCTGGGCGGCTGGTCCCTGGGTGGTATGCTGGCCTCGGCGCTGGCGGCGCGTCGGGGTGAGCGCTGCTGCGGCCTGCTGACCCTGGCGAGCAATCCGTCCTTTGTCGCCCATGAGCAATGGCCGAGCGCGATGGACGGCGAAACCTTCGATGGTTTTCTCGCCGGCTGTGCGGCCGATCCACGCCAGACCCTCAAGCGCTTCAGTTTGCTGTGCGCCCAGGGCTGCAGCGATCCACGCGGGTTGTCGCGGTTGTTATTGGCCGGGGCGCCAAGCACTTCGCCCGAAGTGTTGATGGCCGGGCTCGAACTGTTGGCGCAACTGGACACTCGCGCCGCATTGCAGAGCTTTCGTGGCCCGCAATTGCATCTGTTCGCCGGGCTCGATGCCCTGGTGCCGGCCGAAGCTGCGACTGAGTTGCTGGTCTTGCTGCCGGATGTTGAAATCGGCCTGATCGAACAGGCCGGCCACGGATTCCTTCTGGAGGACCCACACGGCGTCGCGGGGGCGATCCAGGCTTTTTTGCATGAGTCCGGCGATGACTGATTTGTCTCTTCCCAAATTGCCCGGTGCCTTGCCCGACAAGCGCCAGGTGGCGGCTTCGTTTTCCCGGGCGGCAACCAGCTATGACAGCGTGGCCGAACTGCAGCGCGACGTCGGCCAACAGTTGCTCGGGCACTTGCCGTCTTCGTTTATCCCGCAACGTTGGCTGGACCTGGGTTGCGGCACCGGTTATTTCACCCGGGCCCTGGGCGCGCGCTTCGGCGAGGCGACCGGCCTGGCGTTGGACATCGCCGAAGGCATGCTCAACCATGCTCGTCCCCAAGGTGGCGCTGCGCATTTTGTCGCTGGCGACGCTGAGCGGTTGCCTTTGCAAGCGGCGAGCTGCGACTTGGTGTTCTCCAGCCTGGCGGTGCAATGGTGTGCGGATTTTGCCGCGGTGCTGAGCGAGGCCCATCGTGTGTTGAAACCGGGTGGAGTGTTTGCCTTCACGAGTCTCTGTGTGGGCACTTTGTACGAATTGCGCGACAGTTGGCGTCAGGTGGATGGCTTGGTGCACGTCAACCGTTTCCGTGGGTTCGAGACGTATCAACACCTCTGCACGGCCAGCGGGCTGAATGTCGTCAGTGTTGAAAACCGTCCCCATGTGTTGCATTACCCTGACGTGCGCAGCCTGACTCACGAATTGAAAGCCTTGGGCGCCCACAATCTGAACCCCGGTCGCCCCGGCGGCTTGACCGGCAGGGCGCGGATCCTGGCGCTGGTTGAAGCCTATGAGCAGTTTCGTCAGGCGCAGGGACTGCCGGCGACTTACCAGGTGGTCTACGCCGTTTTGGAGAAACCGCTATGAGCCAGGCTTATTTCATTACCGGCACTGACACCGATGTAGGCAAGACCACCGTCGCGGCAGGCCTGTTGCATGCTGCGCGACAGGCTGGCATGAGCACCGCCGCCGGCAAGCCCGTGGCCTCTGGCTGCGACGTGACGCCCAAGGGCCTGCGCAATGCCGATGCCCTGGCGCTGCTGGCCGAGTGTTCGGTGCCGCTTGAGTATGCCCAGGTCAATCCGCTGGCATTCGAGCCGGCCATCGCGCCGCACCTGGCCGCCCGGGAAGCCGGCGTGGCGCTGACGGTGCAATCCTTGCTGGGGCCGATGCGTGAGGTGCTGGCCCTGGAGGCCGATTTCACCTTGATAGAGGGCGCGGGCGGCTGGCGTGTGCCGTTGGCCGATCAGGATAATCTTTCGGACCTGGCAATGGCTCTGGGCCTGCCGGTGATCCTGGTGGTGGGCGTGCGCCTGGGGTGCATCAGCCATGCGTTGCTGACCGCCGAGGCCATCGCCCGGGACGGCCTGCAACTGGCCGGTTGGGTGGCGAATATCATCGATCCCAAGACCTCGCGCCTGGAAGAAAATCTCGCCACCCTGGCCGAACGCCTCCCGGCGCCGTGCCTGGGGCGAGTACCGAGGGTCAAAGGCATCACTGCCGATATCGTGGCGGCGCATCTGCACCTGGATCTGCTGGATTAATCATCCAAGGGAAGGTTTTCACTATGACAAGGCACTGTGCCATTAGTGTTTTTGTCGGGTCTTTTCCTTGGGGTTCTGTTTCAATGACCATTGTCGACCCTTCAAGAAGACGAGCTCTGCCATGGAAATCTCAGGAAGTACCGCGTTCTATGCCGGTCTGAGCACGATTCAGACAGGGCAGAACCGTGTCGATCAGGCGGCCGGCCAGATTGCCAACACCACGATCGAGCGTTCGGTCACCAGCCAGTCATCCGACGTCCAAGTTGATCGCCTGCGTTCGGTGGATCGCAGCCAACAGTCGGATCAGGCCACTAACATGGTCGAAATGTCCCAAGGAAAGTTCCAGGTGCAACTGGGCGTGAACGTGGCCAAGGCATCCGACGAAATGCTCGGTACGTTGATCGATACCTTTGCCTGATCCTTCTCTTCAAGATTTACGAAAACGCCGCGATTATTCGCGGCGTTCTTGTCTCTAACGTCTTATTGCTCAACTAATCTTTTCCTATGCGCATCGCGGATTCTTCAGCGCGATGGATTTTCCGTGTCCGAGATTTTTCTCAGGCTGATGACGAACGGCAAAAGATCGGCGCTTGACAAGATTTGGGCGTAAACGTATGTTTCAAACAACTGTTTGACCGCTACAACAAATCCACGCGGTCGTTCATTCCCGGTTACATCAGCAGAGGTTTATCGCTATGCCTGACTACAAGGCCCCCTTGCGTGATATTCGCTTCGTTCGTGACGAACTGCTCGGTTACGAAGCGCATTATCAGAGCCTTCCGGCTTGCCAGGACGCAACTCCGGACATGGTTGACGCCATTCTCGAAGAAGGCGCCAAGTTTTGTGAGCAGGTGCTGGCTCCGCTGAACCGCGTGGGCGACATCGAAGGCTGCACCTGGAGCGAGTCCGGCGTGAAGACCCCGACTGGTTTCAAGGAAGCCTACAAGCAATTCGTCGAAGGCGGCTGGCCAAGCCTGGCCCACGACGTTGAGCACGGTGGTCAAGGCCTGCCGGAATCCCTGGGCCTGGCGGTCAGCGAGATGGTCGGTGAAGCCAACTGGTCGTGGGGCATGTACCCGGGCCTGTCCCATGGCGCGATGAACACGATTTCCGAGCACGGTACGCCCGAACAGCAAGAGGCTTACCTGACCAAGCTGGTTTCCGGCGAATGGACCGGCACCATGTGCCTGACCGAACCGCACTGCGGCACGGACCTGGGCATGCTGCGCACCAAGGCCGAGCCTCAGGCCGACGGTTCCTACAAGGTTTCCGGTACGAAGATCTTCATTTCGGCCGGTGAACACGACATGGCCGATAACATCGTCCACATCGTGCTGGCGCGCCTGCCGGACGCACCGGCTGGCACCAAGGGCATTTCGCTGTTCATCGTTCCCAAGTTCCTGCCTAACGCCGACGGCTCCATCGGCCAGCGTAACGCGGTGAGCTGCGGTTCCCTGGAACACAAGATGGGCATCCACGGCAACGCCACCTGCGTGATGAACTTCGACGCGGCCACCGGTTACCTGATCGGCCCGGCGAACAAAGGCCTGAACTGCATGTTCACCTTCATGAACACCGCACGCCTGGGCACCGCGCTGCAAGGCCTGGCCCACGCCGAGATCGGCTTCCAGGGCGGCCTGAAATATGCCCGCGATCGCTTGCAAATGCGTTCCCTGACTGGCCCGAAAGCGCCAGACAAGGCCGCTGACCCGATCATCGTCCACCCTGACGTGCGCCGCATGCTGCTGACCATGAAGGCCTTCGCCGAAGGTAACCGGGCAATGGTCTACTTCACCGCCAAGCAGGTCGACATCGTCAAGTACGGCGTGGATGAAGAAGAGAAGAAAAAGGCCGATGCACTGCTGGCGTTCATGACGCCGATCGCCAAGGCGTTCATGACCGAAGTTGGCTTCGAATCGGCCAACCACGGCGTGCAGATCTATGGCGGCCACGGCTTCATCGCCGAGTGGGGCATGGAGCAGAACGTTCGCGACAGCCGTATCTCGATGCTGTACGAAGGCACCACCGGCATCCAGGCCCTCGACCTGCTGGGCCGTAAAGTGCTGATGACCCAGGGCGAGGCACTCAAGGGCTTCACCAAGATTGTCCACAAGTTCTGCCAGGGCAACGAAGGCAATGAAGCGGTCAAGGAGTTCGTAGAACCCCTGGCTGCGCTGAACAAGGAATGGGGCGAGCTGACCATGAAGGTCGGTATGGCGGCGATGAAGGATCGCGAAGAAGTCGGTGCGGCGTCGGTGGACTACCTGATGTACTCCGGTTATGCCTGCCTGGCCTATTTCTGGGCCGACATGGCGCGCCTGGCGGCGGAAAAACTCGCAGCCGGCACCACTGAAGAAGCTTTCTACACCGCCAAGCTGCAGACCGCGCGCTTCTACTTCCAGCGCATCCTGCCGCGTACTCGTACCCACGTGGCAACCATGCTGTCGGGCGCCAACAACCTGATGGACATGAAGGAAGAGGACTTCGCGCTGGGCTACTAAGCCTCACGCGGTTCTTCCAAAAGCCGCTGCTCCTTCGGGAGCAGCGGCTTTTTCATGTCCGCCGCAAATCTGTATCCACCGCAGGCCCTTGTGGGAGCGAGCTTGCTCGCGATGGCGTTTGTTCAGTCCGCACCGTCATGGCTGACACACCGCTATCGCGAGCAAGCTCGCTCACACAGGGATCAATTGTGATTCTGAAACAATATTCATCCAACTCGACCCTAAGAAAACCGCCCCCTCTGCCGTTACAGCGATGGCAGTGTGACATCTGTCACATCTCGCGTGCCTTACTGCTCCAGTTGCAGGCACAATGCCATCTTTGATCAGCCGGGTTGGAGCTTTACCCTTGCCGCGTTCTTCCGCTGTACGTTTGAGCCATTTCCTACCGTCATTGCTGCTGTTGCTGGCGGGGCTTGCGGCTGCCTACGTCAAGGATCTCAATGTTTTCTTCACCTCGCTGTTCAACGTTCTCCCGACCCTGGTGTTATTGTTGGGCGGGGCGTATTGCGCGGTCTACCGACGTCAACGTGAGCTGTTTCTGATGGTCACGGTGTACATCGCCTACTTCCTCTTGGACACCCAGACTGACTTCTACCGCGATAACGGCAAGGTGCGTGAAGACGCGGCGGTGGTGTTCCATCTCGTTTGCCTGTTGCTGCCGCTGTTGTTCGGGCTGTTCGCCGCGTGGCAGGAGCGTACCCACTTGTTCCAGGACATGGTGGCCCGGTTCGCGGTGTTGCTGGTCTTTGGCAGCGTGGCGCTGGCCCTGGAGCAGAGTTTCCCCCAGGCCTTGCTGTTGTGGCTCTCGGAGATCCGCTGGCCGGCCTTGCACGGCGCCTGGATGAGCTTGATCCAATTGTCTTACCCGATGTTCGCCGCCGCGTTCCTGCTGCTGGCCTGGCAATACTGGCGTAACCCCCGGCCACTGCATGCTGCGCAATTGGTGGGGGTGCTGGGGTTGTTCTGGATGTTGCCGAAAACCTTCATCCTGCCGTTCACCCTGAACATCATGTGCAGCCAGGTGATGTTGATGATCGCCGCGGCGGTCGCCCATGAGGCCTATCAAATGGCCTTCCGTGACGAACTCACGGGCCTGCCGGGCCGTCGCGCACTGAACGAACGCATGCAGCGCCTGGGGCGCAACTATGTGCTGGCGATGAGCGATGTGGACCATTTCAAGAAATTCAACGACACTCACGGCCACGACGTGGGCGATCAGGTGCTGCGCCTGGTGGCCAGCAAATTGTCGAAGATCGGCGGTGGCGGTAGGGCGTATCGCTACGGCGGTGAGGAGTTTGCCCTGGTGTTCGCCGGCAAGACCATCGACGAGTGCATGCCCCATCTGGAGGTCATCCGCCAGTCCATCGAGACGTACGCCATCCAGCTGCGCAACCCCGACAGTCGCCCCCAGGACGATCAACAAGGCCGTCAGCGCCGTTCTGGCGCCGGTGCGTCCAGCGTCTCGGTGACGGTCAGCATCGGCGTCGCGGAACGCCTTGAGCAGCGCACGCCTGAAGAAGTGCTCAAGTCCGCCGACCAGGCGCTCTATAACGCCAAGGGCGCGGGGCGTAACTGTGTGATTGCCTTCGGGCAGAACCGCCGCGGTGCGGTGCGCATGGAGACTGCCGCGGGTTGAGTGATGACGGCGCATTCAGCGTCTGGACTGTGATTGTGGGCCTCGGTGGCCGGCAGTAGGTTGCAACGATCTGCTACCGGAGAAAACCACCATGCCCGAGTACAAAGCCCCCCTGCGCGACATGCGCTTTCTGATCGATCACGTCTTCGATTTCCATGGTCGCTATGCCGAGCTGGGCGCCAGCGATGCCAGCCCGGACATGGTCAGCGCGATCCTCGAGGAAGGCGCCAGGTTCTGCGAGAACGTTCTGGCGCCGCTCAATCGCTCCGGTGACGAAGAGGGTTGCCATTTCGACAACGGCGTAGTCACCACGCCGACAGGCTTCAAGCAGGCTTTCGCACAGTACGTGGAGGGCGGCTGGCATGGGCTGGCGGCGGACCCGGCGTATGGTGGCCAGGGCTTGCCCAGCTCCCTGGGCCTGGTCATCAGCGAGATGATCGGCTCCAGCAACACCTCCTGGGGAATGTACCCAGGCCTGACTCACGGCGCCATGTCGGCGATCCATGCCCACGGCACGTCGGAACAGAAACAGACCTACCTGAGCAAACTCACCGCCGGCCAGTGGACCGGTACCATGTGCCTGACCGAAGCCCACTGCGGCACCGACCTGGGCATCATCAAGACCCGCGCCGTGCCCCAGGCCGACGGCAGCTATGCGATCTCCGGCAGCAAGATTTTCATTTCCGCCGGCGAACACGATATGAGCGATAACATCATCCACCTGGTGCTGGCCAAGTTGCCGGACGCTCCCGCCGGGACCAAGGGCATCTCGCTGTTTATCGTGCCCAAGTTCCTGCCCGACGCCACGGGTGAGGCAGGGCCGCGCAATGGCGTGTCCTGTGGCTCGATCGAGCACAAGATGGGTATCAAGGCCTCGGCCACTTGCGTGCTGAACTTCGATGGGGCCAAGGGGGTCCTGATCGGCGAGCCGAACAAGGGCCTCAATTGCATGTTCACCATGATGAACCACGCCCGTCTCGGCACCGGCATGCAGGGCCTGTGCCTGGGCGAGGCGAGCTTCCAGGGCGCCATCAAGTACGCCAACGACCGTTTGCAGATGCGCTCGCTGACCGGCCCCAAGGCGCCGGAAAAGGTCGCCGACCCGATCATCGTCCATCCCGATGTGCGCAGGATGTTACTGACCATGAAAGCCTTCAACGAAGGCAACCGGGCGCTGACGTATTTCACCGCGCAATTGCTCGATACCGCGCACCTGAGTGCGGACGAAACCGCCCGCCAGGAGGCCGAGGACCTGCTGGCGTTCCTCACCCCGATCTGCAAGGCCTTCATGACCGACACCGGGCTGGAGGTGACCAACCACGGCATGCAAGTGTTTGGCGGTCACGGCTTCATTCGTGAGTGGGGCATGGAGCAGTTGGTGCGAGATTGCCGCATTGCGCCGATCTACGAGGGCACCAATGGCATCCAAGCCCTGGATCTGCTGGGGCGCAAGGTTCTGGGCAGTCAGGGCAAGCTATTGCGTGGTTTTACCCGGATCGTCCATAAATTCTGCGCCGCGAATGCCGGGCATCCGCAGCTCAAGGATTACGTCGAGCAACTCAATGGGCTCAACCAGCAATGGGGCGAACTGACCACCCGGGTCGGCATGGCTGCCATGAAGAATCCCGATGAAGTGGGGGCCGCCTCCGTGGATTACCTGATGTACAGCGGCTACATCATCCTGGCCTACCTGTGGTTGCGGATGGCCTTGGTTGCCCAGGCGCAAGTCGACAGCGGCCAGGGTGATGGGGATTTCTGCCGGGGTAAATTGGCGACGTGTGAGTTTTACTTCAAGCGCCTGCTGCCGCGCACGACCGCCCATCGGGCTGCCGTCGAGGCCGGGAGTGATTGCCTGATGAAGCTGCCGGCGGAGTTGTTTGCGCTTTGATTTAGAGGAAATGCCAACAGATCGCAGGCTTCGCCAGCTCCTACATGGAAATGCGTATTCCCTGTAGGAGCTGGCGAAGCCTGCGATCTTTTCTGGTGACTAAAAATAACAAAACGGTCATGGGTTGACCCTATGTGTCGCAAAAGTTGTTGAGGTACACTCAGGTCATTGCGAAAACCGTCTTTTACGAACCAACTGTTTAGATCCTGCGAGGTTTGCCATGGCTGACTACAAAGCGCCCCTGCGCGATATGCGCTTCGTCCTCAATGAAGTGTTCGAGGTCGCGAAACTCTGGGCCCAATTGCCGGCGCTGGCCGACACCGTGGATGCCGAAACGGTCGAAGCGATCCTTGAAGAAGCCGGCAAAGTCACTAGCAAAAGCATCGCGCCCCTCAGCCGCGCCGCTGACGAAGAAGGTTGCCACTGGGCCGCCGGCGCCGTCACCACGCCGGCAGGTTTCCCACAGGCCTACAAGACTTACGCTGAAGGCGGTTGGGTCGGTGTCGGCGGTGACCCGGTGTACGGCGGCATGGGCATGCCCAAGGCCGTTTCGGCCCAGGTCGAGGAAATGGTCAACTCCGCCAGCTTGTCCTTCGGCTTGTACCCGATGCTGACCGCTGGCGCCTGCCTGTCGATCAATGCCCATGCCAGCGAAGAACTGAAAGCGGCGTACCTGCCGAACATGTACGCCGGCGTCTGGGCCGGTTCCATGTGCCTGACCGAGCCTCATGCCGGTACGGACCTGGGGATCATCCGCACCAAGGCCGAACCCCAGGCCGACGGTTCCTATAAGGTCAGCGGTACGAAAATTTTCATCACTGGCGGTGAACACGATCTCACCGAGAACATCATTCACCTGGTGCTGGCGAAACTGCCGGACGCGCCGGCAGGCCCCAAGGGCATCTCGTTGTTCCTGGTGCCCAAGTTCATGGTCAATGCCGACGGCAGCCTGGGCGCGCGCAACGCGGCCAACTGCGGCTCTATCGAACACAAGATGGGCATCCAGGCATCCGCCACCTGCGTGATGAACTTCGACGAAGCCGTAGGTTATCTGGTAGGCGAGCCGAACAAGGGCCTGGCGGCCATGTTCACCATGATGAACTACGAACGTCTGGGCGTCGGTATCCAAGGCCTGGCCTCCGGTGAGCGTTCCTACCAGAATGCCATCGAATATGCCCGTGACCGGCTGCAAAGCCGTTCGCCAACCGGTGCGCAGAACAAGGACAAGGTCGCTGACCCGATCATCGTCCACCCCGACGTGCGCCGGATGCTGCTGACCATGAAGGCCTCGAACGAGGGTGGCCGGGCATTTTCCACCTACGTGGCGATGCAATTGGACACCGCCAAGTTCAGCGAAGACCCAGTCACGCGCAAGCGCGCCGAAGACCTGGTGGCGTTGCTGACACCGGTGGCGAAGGCCTTCCTGACCGACCTGGGCCTGGAAACCACAGTCCATGGTCAACAGGTGTTCGGCGGCCACGGGTACATTCGTGAATGGGGCCAGGAGCAACTGGTGCGCGATGTGCGTATCACCCAGATCTACGAAGGTACCAACGGTATCCAGGCGCTGGACTTGGTGGGGCGCAAGATCGTCGGCAGCGGCGGTGCGTTCTACAAGTTGTTTGCCGATGAAATCCGTCACTTCACTGCCACCGCGAACAGCGATCTGGCGGAGTTCATCAAGCCGTTGAACAGCGCTGTCGACACGCTGGACGAGTTGACCGACTGGCTGTTGGACCGGGCGAAAAGCAACCCGAACGAAATCGGCGCGGCGTCGGTGGAGTACCTCCAGGCGTTTGGCTACACCGCGTATGCGTACATGTGGGCTCTGATGGCCAGGGCGGCCTTGGGCAAAGAAAGCCAGGATGATTTCTACGCGAGCAAACTGGGTACGGCGCGGTTCTATTTCGCCCGCCTGCTGCCGCGTATTCATTCCTTGAGCGCTTCGGTCAAGGCGGGCAGCGAGTCGCTGTTCCTGCTGGAAGCCGGCCAGTTCTGAAATCATGACGATGTGTAAGCATTATCTTACACATCGTGCTGGCGTTTTCCCTCTATCGGCGGATTGGATCCAGGGATAATCTAGCTTCCATGGATGTAGCGCAGGACGCGCAAAGTAACAACATGGACACGTAGGATTCTGCCAGGACGGCAGAGTGAAATGGATGTCAGGGAAACAGTCTGCAAAGCCCCGCTTCGGCGGGGTTTTCTTTTGCCTGCGTTTTTTGTTCCTGGCAGGCCCCACCATCGGGGCTGCTTCTGGTTGCGTTTCACTGAACCCTGGCGAGCGGCCTGAGGTCAATGAGCTATATGGCAATTTGGCCATCGTCGATCAGGGAGTCATCCATGGATTTCATTCGCATCATTATCGCCATCCTGCTGCCGCCACTGGGGGTGTTCCTGCAGGTCGGCTTCGGCGGGGCTTTCTGGCTGAATATCCTGCTGACGTTGTTGGGTTATATCCCTGGCATCGTGCATGCGGTGTACATCATCGCCAAGCGCTGAATTCATCGGTTAGGAACTCCTGTGGGAGCGAGCTTGCTAGCGATAGCCATGGCCCAGTCAACATTTTCATCGACTGACACACCGCTATCGAGAGCAAGCTCGCTCCCACAGTTTTTTGCGTCCTACAGGTCGCTATCCATCACCTTGCGATAGAACAACCACTCATGCTCCAGCGCATGGGCCTGGTTCGCGGCCTTGCGAAAACCGTGGCGTTCATCGGGATAGTAGTGCGCCTCGACCGCCACGCCGTTGGCCTGTAAGGCGTTGACCATGTCGCGGGTTTGCTGCGGCACGACCACGGCGTCCAGTTCACCCTGGAAAAAGATCACCGGCACGCGAATGTTCCCGGCGTGCAGCAGCGGGGTACGGGCGCGGTAACGCTCGACGTCTTGTTGCGGATCGCCAATCAGCCAGTCCAGGTAATCACCTTCGAACTTGTGCGTAGCACGGGCCAGGGCGACAGGATCGCTCACGCCATAGAGGCTGGCGCCGGCGCGGAATACATCATGGAATGCCAGGGCGCAGAGCGTCGTGTAGCCACCGGCACTGCCGCCTCGAATGAACGCACGTCGGCCATCGACCAGGCCTTGTTCGTCCAGATACGCGACCACCGCGCAGGCGTCCTCGACATCCACCACGCCCCAATTCAAATGCAACGCCTGCCGATAGGCCCGGCCATAGCCGCTGCTGCCGCGGTAGTTGAGATCGGCGACGGCAAAGCCACGCTGGGTCCAATACTGGATACGCGGGTCGAACAGGGGATAACAGGCCGAGGTGGGGCCGCCGTGAATGAACACCACCAATGGTGGCTTTGCGGGTGCGTTCATGGCCGGGTAGAAGAACCCGTGGGCCTCGCCTGACGCGGATGGATAGCGCAGGGTTCGAGGACGGCTGATCTGCTCGATAGGCAAGGGCGTGACGCCGCCGGCCAGCACGGCCACTTCGTGGCTATGCCGCTCAATGGCAATGACCGCCGATGGCCGGGTCGGCGAGGCTGCAACGGCGTAGATGAACCGTTCATCCAGCGCCAGGCTGCGAAAGCGGGTGTAGGGGCCGGTGAAGTCTTCATCGACATCGTCACCGTGGCATAGACCCAGGCGCCCGAAACCTGCTTCGGTCCAACTGGCCAGGTACGTGTGTTCGCCCAGCGGCAGCCAGGTGCAGCCAGCCAGTTGCCACGGCGCTGGGGCGTGATCGGCTTGGGCGGCAGGCAGCGGTTCCAGGCCCGGGGCCGATTCCCCCCAAGGCTGCCAATAACCGCCGCGATCAGTCAGGCAATAAAGACGACTGGCCGCATCGAAGCGTGGTTGCTGGATGGACTCCTCTTCACCGTTGCCCGCGACACAGCGCGGCGCACCCCACCCCGTAGCGTTGCGCTCAGCCAGCATCAAGCGCGTTGCGGTCCAGGGTTGATGCGGACGGCTCCACTCGATCCAAGCGAGCCGTTGACCGTCCGGGCTCAGGGTCGGCGAAGCATAGAAATCTGCACCTTCGGCCAGCAGATGCCGCTGATGATCCGCCAAGCCGATCGACACCAGCCGATGCTGGTTGGCCTGTTCTTCCACCACCAATACCTGGCCGTCGGCGAAGCCTAGATCTCCATAACGGCAGTCACCCGAGGTCAGCGCCACGGGGTGTTCGTCGTTCAGGGATTGGTGGTACAGCTGCTGGTCGGCCTCATTGACGAACAGCACACCGTCGTGGCTCAGGCAGAATGATCCACCGCCGTATTCATAGACCCGGCTGCGCGCGCTGAACCCGTCCGGTGTCAGGCAGCGGGGCATGGCGTCTTGCCAATGCCAGATCCGGCAGGCGCCGTCTGCGGGGCGGTATTCATTCCAGAACAGGCCCAACGGCCCGAGCTGCAGTTCGGCGAAGTCGGTGCCGGCGGCGACGGCCTGGGCGGCGCTGAAAGGCTCAGCCTTTGGCGATGAGGCGCGAGTTTCGTTCATTGCGAAAGGCCAATTGTTCAATGGTTTGCGTAGCGTGCTCGGCGTCTTCCCGCGCCTTGAGAATCACACCGTGATGTTCGGACTTGCTGCACACCGGGTCGGCGTTGCTGGCGTCGCCTGTGAGCATGAACGCCTGGCAGCGGCAGCCGCCGAAGTCCTTTTCTTTTTCATCGCAGGAGCGGCACGGTTCGCGCATCCAGTCATAACCGCGGAAGCGGTTGAAGCCGAACGAGTCGTACCAGATGTGCTGCATGCTGTGGTCGCGCACGTTGGGAAATTGCACCGGCAGCTGGCGGGCACCGTGACAGGGCAATGCCGTGCCGTCCGGCGTGACGGTGAGGAAAATGCTGCCCCAGCCATTCATGCAGCCCTTGGGGCGTTCTTCGTAGTAGTCCGGCGTGACGAAGATCAGCTTGCACGGGTTGCCTTGCGCTTCCAGCTTGGCGCGGTATTCGTTGGTGACACGCTCGGCGCGTACCAGTTGTTCCCGGGTGGGCAGCAGGCCAACGCGGTTGAGCTGCGCCCAGCCGTAGAACTGGCATGTGGCGAGCTCGACGAAGTCGGCTTCCAGGGCGATGCACAGCTCGATGATGCGATCGATCTTGTCGATGTTGTGCCGATGGGTCACGAAGTTCAGCACCATCGGATAACCGTGGGCCTTTACCGCCCGGGCCATTTCCAGTTTTTGCGCGAAGGCTTTCTTCGAGCCTGCCAGGAGGTTGTTCACCTGCTCGTCGCTGGCTTGGAAACTGATCTGGATATGGTCCAGGCCGGCCTTCTTGAAGTCGCTGATTTTCTGCTCGGTCAAGCCGATGCCGGAGGTGATCAGGTTGGTATAGAAACCCAGCCGGCGTGCCTCGCCGATCAACTCGGCCAGGTCTTGGCGCACCAACGGCTCGCCGCCGGAAAAACCCAGCTGCGCGGCGCCCATCTCGCGGGCTTCGCGAAAGACCTTGAACCACTGCTCGGTGCTCAGCTCCTGGCCTTGCTCGGCGAAGTCCAGCGGGTTGGAGCAATAGGGGCATTGCAGTGGGCAGCGATAGGTCAGCTCCGCCAGCAACCACAGCGGCAGGCCGACTTCAGGCTTGGGCGGCAGACCGGTGGTGTCAGGCAAGTTCGATCCAATGCTGTGCAAGGGCGACCTCCATGAATTGCTCGATGTCGTCACCGAGTTCCGGCACGTCGGGAAACTGCTTCGCCAACGCGCCGATGATGGCCGCGACATCCCGTTCACCGTCGATCAGGCCACCGATCAGCGAAGCGCTGTCGTTCAGCTTGATCATGCCTTCAGGATAGAGCAGCACGTGGCCTTTCTGGGCCGGTTCGTACTGGAAGCGATAGCCGGGGCGCCAGCGCGGGGTTTTGCTGCGATCGAAACTCATAAGGTGATCCCTTTGTGCCACACCCGTTGCCCGGTAACGCTGTGGTAGGGCGGGCGGTTCAATTCGTAGGCCATGCTCATGGCGTCGAGCATGCTCCAGAGGATGTCCAGTTTGAACTGGAGAATCTCCAACATGCGCTCCTGACCTGCGCGAGTGGTGTAGTGCTGCAAGGTGATCGCCAGGCCATGTTCCACATCACGCCGGGCCTGGCCCAGGCGGGTGCGGAAGTATTCATAGCCGGTCGGGTCTATCCATGGGTAATGCTGGGGCCAACTGTCCAGGCGCGACTGGTGGATCTGCGGGGCGAACAGTTCGGTCAACGAGCTGCTGGCGGCTTCTTGCCAGCAGGCCCGGCGGGCGAAGTTGACGTAGGCATCCACCGCAAAACGCACCCCGGGCAGCACCAGCTCCTGGGAGCGCAGTTGATCGGGGTCCAGGCCCACCGCCTGGCCCAGCCGCAACCAGGCTTCGATGCCGCCGTCTTCGCCGGGAGCGCCGTCGTGGTCGAGCAGGCGCTGGATCCACTCGCGGCGGATTTCCCGGTCCGGGCAGTTGGCCAGGATCGCGGCATCCTTGAGCGGGATATTCACCTGGTAGTAAAAACGGTTCGCGACCCAGCCCTGGATCTGCTCGCGAGTCGCGCGGCCTTCATACATCGCCACGTGATACGGGTGATGGATGTGGTAATACGCGCCCTTGGCACGCAGGGCTGCTTCGAACTCGGCGGGGGACAGGGGGATGTCAGTCATTTTGGTTCTCCGGGAAATGCCCGTGGGTTCTGTGGCGTCAGGGCTGGCCCCATCGTCGGATCGCCGCCCGGAGCAAGCTCGCTCCCACAATCGTTCCGCCCTTCTTACAACTCAATACTCATTCCGTCGTAAGACACTTCAATCTTTCGACGTACAAGTTCAGCCCGCTCGGGCGAGTCTTCGTCCAGGATCGGGTTGGTGTTGTTGATATGGATAAGGACCTTGCGCGGCCCAGGTACTTGTTCCAGTACTTCCAGCATACCGCCGGGGCCATTCTGGGCCAGGTGGCCCATTTCCCTGCCAGTGCGGGTGCCGACGCCACGGCGCTGCATTTCATCGTCGTCCCACATCGTACCGTCCACCAGCAGGCAATCGCTGCCGGCCATGATCTCCAACAACGACTCGTCGACCTTGCCCAGGCCCGGGGCATAGAACAGCTTGCCACCTGTGCGCAGGTCTTCGACGATCAACCCAATGTTGTCGCCCGGATGCGGGTCGAAGCGATGCGGTGAATAGGGCGGTGCGGCGCTGCGCAGGGGCAGCGGGGTGAAGCGCAGGTTCGGGCAGGCGGCGATGGTGAAGCTCTGGTCGAGTTCGATGCGATTCCAGCTCAACCCGCCGTTCCAGTGGGTCAGCATGTTGAACAGCGGAAAGCCCGTGCTCAGGTCTTCATGGACCATGTCGGTGCACCAGACTTGATGTGGGCAACCTTCACGCAGGCTGAGCAGGCCGGTGGTGTGGTCGATCTGGCTGTCCATCAGGATGATCGCGCCAATGCCCGTGTCGCGCAGGGCCCGGCCCGGTTGCATCGGGGCGAACGCCTGGAGCTGGGCGCGAATGTCCGGGGAGGCGTTGCACAGCACCCAGTTCACACCGTCATCGGACAGGGCGATGGACGATTGGGTGCGTGCCTGGGCCCGCAGGCTGCCGTCGCGAAAACCTGCGCAATTGGCGCAGTTGCAGTTCCACTGGGGGAAACCGCCACCGGCGGCAGAACCTAGAATCTGGACGAACATGGCTGCTCCATCTGCAAACCGAAATAAAAACGCCTCGGCTGGCCGAGGCGTAGTGCTGCGTGCTTAACCGCCTGCAGCATTCAACGGCTGGCGAAGTACATGGTGACTTCGAAACCGATACGCAGGTCGATATATGCGGGTTTGGACCAAGACATGGGAATACTCCTTTGGTTGGGATGCTTTCGTTAGATAGAACGGTTGAGACCTATACATATAGTCCACCTCCGTTCGGAGATGTTCAGATGCTTAGGCGCCTATGTTACTAAATCTGACATCTTCGTTCGCCGCGATTCTCGAAGAAAGCTCATTACGGCCCCTGCAATGATCATTGCGCCGCTTGCCAGCGCTCTCCCGGGCAGGCTCCGTTGCTCAGGCAATACCATCCCCCTTCAGCCTCGATCAGGCGTTGGGCGGCCATTTGTAGCTGGGTGCGATCCAGGCACACGATGGCAGCGGACAGTTGCTCAAGATAATCCGACGGGCGGCCGGCCAGCTTGCCCTGCCAGAGCAGTTCGGCGGCCTGGGCGCAGGGCAGGGCGGTGCTCTGGAGTTGGGCGGCAAGCGCCTGCTGCTGGCCGGTCAGGGAGACATCATCGAGCTGCTGGAGCAATGCTGGTAACCCGAGCAGGAACTGTTCGATGTGGACGCTCAGTTGCGTCGCAGACAGGCTGGGTGATTGGACGCCGAACAACACCCCGGTTTGCCCGTCGATCTGCTTCAACCCACTGAACACCGCATAACCCAACTGCAACTCCACGCGCAGGCGCTGGTAGAACGGCGTCTGACACAGCTGTGCTAGCAGCCGCCAGGTGGCTTCGTCGGCCAGCGTCGGGGTGGCTGTCGGGCAAAACAACAGCACGGCAGGTTCTTCGCCGTGAGTCTGGAGCTCATGCCAGAGGCGTTGCCCGCGAGGCGCCGGCGCCAGGTCGGCTTCATCGCTGGCGGTGCCCGGCACCCGGGCCAACGCTGGGCCCAACGTCCCTTGGGTGGCCGCCGACAGGCCGATGGACAACCCGTCCCATCGTGCCGTGATCCACACACTTTGGTCGCTGTCGGGCACTGGTAACGCCGAGGCTTGCCGGTTGTGACGGCAGTGATCTGGCAGCTCCTTCAACAGATGCCGAATCGGCATCGGCGGGGTTTCGTGGCTGGCCAGGGCCATTGGCAGCGGTTGCGCAAGCTTCGTCAGAACGTGTTCGAGCACCAACGGTATCGGCGCCTGTAAGCCAACCAGTTTCAGTAGCCATTGATGACCGGAGGGCTCGAAGCTGACGTCCACGCCGGCCTGGCGAGCATCCTCTCGCACATCCTGCAGGTGTCGGTCGAGCCTGGATTGAAAGTCGAGCGGTGCCTGGGTTGTCAGTTGCCAACGCAGGTACACCGCGCCTTCACGACCGTTGTCTGGCAGCGCCTGGCTGAACTGCATGGGCGAGCGTTCCCGGCGACCCCGGGAGCGATCCTGGGCGAAGGTTCGCAAGCCGCGATGGGCGCTGGTCTGGCCGCGTATCAGCCCGGCGCGGGGCGCTTCGCTTGATGTTTGCAGGAACGGATTGGGCGCGGGCAGTTGCCATTGCCCCGCTACGTTATCGGCAGGGTGCAGTTGCGTGAGGATTTCCCTGAGCCTCAGGAGATCGTTTGCCAACAGCGGCCTGTCACGTCCTTCACAATCCCAGCGGGCCAACTGCAAGGCCGATCCTGTCTCCTTCCGGCGCAGCAACAGTGCGGTGAACTCCTGGCGCAACGGCGCCCAGTCGTCCTGGGCGGCAAAGAACCCCAGCCAGTCGTGCAGCAACGGCTGGATCTGCGCCGCTGTCTGGGCGTTGGCGTGCTTGAATCCGATGTGCAGCAGCGCCTGCCCGGCAAACTCATACAGCGCGGTGGCCTTGAGGCTGTCAGCCAGGCCGCGCTGACGCAACGTGGCGAGCAAGCCGCCCGGTTTGCTGGAGTTCAGCCACGTACACAGAAAATCCAGGGCTTGAGGCGAGGCGGCAGGCAAGTCTTCGAAGGCGAACAGCAGATCAAGGCAACCCTCGCGGGCCTGTTGATAACTCGTCTGGGACGATGCCATCAGTTTTGGCGGTGCCGGCCTGGCAAGCGCTTCGCCGGCAGGTATGTGGTTGTCGAACTGATCAGCCAGCGTTTTCAAGGCGTCGATGCTTTGCGGGCCGGCCAGGCTCAGGATCATCTGGCCGCTCTGGTAAAAGCGGCGATAGAAGTCGTGCAATGCGCTTTGGAATTCGGCTCGCGTCACCGCCAGGCTATCGCGATTGCCGGCGTGAAAACCCCGCAGCGGATGGGGCGCCGACAGGCCGTCATGCAAGGCAAGCTGTCGCTGGGCTGCAGCATCCTGGGACCAGGCGATGAACTCGGCGTGCAGCACTTCCCGTTCGCGCAACTGATCGGCCTCATCCAGGCGTGGGTGAGCGAGCATGTCCCCCAGTCGTTCCAGTCCGTCGGCGAAGGTTGCGGGTGGCAATTCGAAGAAAAAATCCGTGGTGCGTTCGCTGGTACGCGCGTTGACCTGGCCGCCGTGCCGCTGCACGTAGGCCATCAGGTTCTCCCCAGCGGGAAAACGCTCGGTGCCGAGAAAGAACAGATGTTCGAGCAAGTGCGCCAATCCCGGCCAGGCCAGGGGCGCGTCATGGCTGCCAGCCGCGACTCGCAGTACTGCAGCGCTGCGCTTGAGGCCTGGGACGTGACGCAATGTCACCTGCAAGCCGTTGGCCAGGGTTTCAGTGTGGGGGCGGAGGGAGTCGGGGGCCGGCATGAGCGCTTCCAGAACAAAGATGCGCTCATGCTAGCGGATTAGGCCGCGTTCTCAATCCTCAATCAGTGTTTGTGCAGATCGTCGTAAAGCTCTGGGCGGCGATCGTGCAGGTAGTTGTAGGCCGCGCGGGAGTCTTCCATCAGTTGTCTATCCAGTTCTCCGACGATCAAGGCCTCATCCAGCCCCGCAAGGGCCGGGCGGCTGCCATTCGGTGCGGCGATACTGCTTTGGCCGCAGTACTGCAATTCACCTTCGTGGCCGCAGTAGTTGGCGTACGCCACGAAACACTGGTTCTCGATGGCCCGGGCTCGCACGGTGACGTCGGCGATGAACTCGTAGGGTTGCATGTTGGCGGTCGGCACCAGGATCAGCTCGGTACCGGCCAGGGCCAAGCGGCGGGCATTTTCCGGAAATTCCAGGTCGTAGCAGATCAGGAGGCCGAGCTTCCAGCCGTTGAGCTCCACGATGGGCAATGCGGCGTCGCCGGCGCTGAACATGGCGTGATCGAGGTCACCGAACAGGTGGCTCTTGCGGTAGTTGGCCAGGCGCTCGCCCTGGGCGTCGATCAGCTGCACGGCGTTGTAGATCTGCCCGTCTTCGCCGCGTTCAGGGTAGCCGTAGACAATCGCCAGGCCGGCGGCCTTGGCAATGCGGGCGATCTGTTGCGCCCATTCGCCGTTGTAGACCTCGGCCAATACATTCACCGCGTCGACGCCGATGTTGTAGCCGGTCATGAACATCTCCGGCAGCACCAGCACATCGGCGCCCCTGGCTTCCAGCGCCACCTGGTGCAGGCGTTGCAGGTTGCCGGCCGGATCCAGTGGCAGCGGTGGGCATTGGTAGAGGGCTACACGCATCGAAAACTCCTTTTATTCGGGCAGGGCGATCGGACCGATCTCGTGGAACACATCACCTGGACCCGGGTTCTCGGCGTGAGTTTCACCGCCGAAGTGTTTCATGATCCCCCACACGGCATTGAGTGAGGTCTGTACCGCGCCTTCGACCCAGGCCGGTGTCCATGAGACGTCATCACCAGCGATAAAGATCCCGCGTTGTTCGGCCGGCATGTCGTCCTGCATGAAATGCGCATACATGCGCTGGTTGTAACGATAGTGGCCGGGCAGGGCGCCCTTGAATGCGCCGAGGAAATGCGGGTCGGCTTCCCAGGACACGGTGATCGGATCGCCGATGATCCGGGCGGCGATGTCCACCTTGGGATAGATTTTCTTCAGGGCATCGAGGGCCAGCTTCACGCGTTTTTCCACCGGGTGCGGCAGCATTTTCAGCGCGTCGCTCATCCAGGAATACGAGAGGCAAATCACCCCTGGCTTGTCGTCCCCGTTGTCGAACAGATAGGTGCCACGGGTAAGACGGTCGGTCAGGGTCATGCTCATCAGGTCGCGGCCGGTCTCCGGGTCCTTGTCCTTCCAGAATGGCCGGTCGACCATCACGAAGGTCTTCGACGATTGCATGTAGCGGGTGCGGTCCAGGGCCATCCACATTTTTTGCGAGAACAGCGCTTCTTCACATTCGATCTGGGTGGTCAGCAGCCAGCTCTGGCAGGTGACCAGCACCGCGGCGTACTCGCGGGTGTTGTCCCAGACGTCGGTCACGCTGAATCGGCCATCAGCCGCACGGGCGATGCGCTTCACGCCGCTGCGTGGGGCGCCCAGGTGCAACGAATTCAGGCTGGTCCCTTGCGGCCAGTGCACGCAGCGTTCCGGCACGTGGTTCCAGATGCCGTGGGGCACCTGCTCGACGCCGCCGACCACCAAATGCTGGTGGTCGTCGCAGTTGGTCATCACGACACGGAAGATTTCCAGCATCGAATTGGGGAAGTCCGAATCCCAGCCGCCGGTGCCGAAACCGACCTGGCCGAACACTTCGCGGTGCTGGAAAGAGAGCTTGGCAAAGGCCTTGGAGGTGGCGACGAAGTCGTAGAAGGTGCGGTCGTCCCACAGTGGCACCAAGGTGTTCCACAGCTCCTTGAGGCGTGGCACGTCGCGGTCGCGGATCGCCTGCTGGATGTCGCCGAAGCGCGAGCCATCCTCCAGCGCATCGGCCCAGGCGTCGGCAACTTCCTGGAACAGTGCGGGAAGGTCCGCCAGTTTCTGCGCGTAGTAGGTCTGGCCTTCCAGGTCGATGACAGTGCTGCCGGACGCCGGGGTCAGCGGGTTGGGGAACGGTTTGGTCTCCAGACCCAGCTTGTCGACGTAATGGTAGAACGCGGTGGAGGACACCGGAAAACGCATGCCGCCCAGCTCGGCGATCACCCCCTCGGCGCCATTGAATGCTTGTGAGCGCAGGCGCCCACCCATCTTCGACGCCTCGTAGACCACGGGCTTGAGACCCAGCTTCATCAGCTCGTACGCCGCCACCAGACCGGCGATCCCGGCCCCGACGATCGCCACTTCGGTACCGTGGTTGTGGGCGGGAATGCTGCCCAGGCCAGCCGGATGCTCGATCCAGTCGTCAAAGGCGAAAGGAAAGTCCGGCCCGAAAATGGTGATGGGCTTCTTACCGTCTGCTGGGTGGCGATTGTTCTTGTTCATGGCTGACCTTGATGGGCGACTCGACGCGGTGTTCGCGTCTGAGTATAGGAAAGATGCCAGCCATTCTAGGGAGGGTGGAACACGTTAATAAGACACAATATGTCGTCGTTTTGAGCATGAGTCAGTCATTTTGACCTATTCGTAAATCATAATGACGAAACCGGTCCCACAGGTTAAGTGACGCAGGGCTTAGACTGGCTGGCCTCGATCGATCTTGCTGCTGAGGATGATCGAGGTGGTGGTCTTCTCCACGCCTTCCACGCTGCCGATCTGGTCCAGCAACTGGTCCAGCTGTTCCGGCGAGTCCGTGCGCAACCAGGCGACATAGTCGAACTCACCGCTGACCGCGCACAGCTGCTGTACCTGGGCCATGGCGCTCAAGCGCCGCAACACGTCCTTGCCGGAACGCGGCTGGACCTTGATGCCGACGTAAGCCTGCAAGCCGCCGTCAATCACTCGTTGCCCCAGGCGCACGCCATACCCGGTAATCACCTTGGTCTTTTCCAGGCGTGCCAGCCGCGAGGTCACGGTCGTGCGGGCGATACCCAGTTGCCGGGCGAGCATGGCGACGCTTTCCCGGGCGTTGATTTGCAGCGCCGCGATCAGCTGCCGGTCGATTTCGTCGAGGACGGGAGGGCGGGTGTCAGTCAAAGTGGGCTCCGGCGCAGGCATTCGATGGCGAGCATGTTACAGGCTCTCACGTGCGAAATAGCCAATGGCAGGCAAAGCCAGTGCGCGCCAGGCGGAGGCCAGGTGTACCTGTGAAGTCCTGAACCAGAAACCGTCCTGGCAAACCAGCTGTGCGGTGGGCAACTGCAACAAGAGATGCAGTAAGAACGACTGCACTGAGCCTGGGTCGTCATCGTCTTGCGCTTCCCAATCGCGCTCGAAACACCGTACATGCAGCTGCTCGGCGTCGAAGCTTTCAAACAGCGGCCGGTTGCCCAGCCACTGCGGATGCACCCGCAACGTGTGTTCCTGGACATCCAGGAGCAGTAATTGCCAGCCTCGATAACTTCCACACTGTTCTGTCACATCGGTTGCCATACAGGTCAGGGCCAGGTAACGGCTATCCGTCGACCAGATCATCGACGGTGCCAGGTCGACCAACGCGCAGCCTGAGGCTGTCAGCAAATGGCCTCCGAGCCGGGGCGTCTGCGCACGCACCCAACTGTCGGCATATTCCGTTTCGCTGCCGAACAGCCAGGCGGCGTCCTGATGGTCGGGGGCGGGCTGGATGAAGTCACCGTCGGCGTTGGCCACTTGTGGACAATCCACCAGGCGCCAGGGAGCAACGCGGTGCAGTTGTGAGTCGGTCACCTGCAGGTCCACAGTGTTGTAGAACAGCCGGGATTGCTCGTTGGGATGAAAGAACGAAGGGTCGCTGCCGATCGGCGGCGCAGGGATGTTGAAGCGTTGCAGCGCGCTGCTGTCCAGGTCGTGATCAAGACGACCGGCCACCACTGCCAGACTCAACCGACCGTCACGAAAATCGAGTATTCGTTCCACCCACATGGCGGGCCCTTCCAGCAGGCGTCGATCCCTCACATCTGCAATGACCGCATGGGTGGCCACTGTCGTTGAGTCTGCAAAGGGCAGCAGTGCCAGGTAACGCCCGCAGTCAGAGATGCGATGATCCAGCAGCCAACTGCCTGGCAAGTGCCAATCACCAATCTGGCTGCGATAACCGCCAAGCCCCTCGCGATTGTCGCAAAGCCAGATGAGCTGAGCGCATGCGCCACCCAGCATCGGTTGCGTCTCGATGTACGAGTCACCGCGCAGGCCTCGGCTGTCCAACGGCATCACAATGGCCGTGCGGGTCAGTGTGAATTCAGCGACGTTTACCCGACCCTGGGCGTCGTGACCGGCCTGGGTTTCGGTGTCGCTATGAATGCTGTCCAGACGGTAGCCATACCGGCCGGAACCCGGTCGCGGATAGTCGAGGTACGCGCCGATATGCACATGGTGCGCGTCGAGGCTCAGCAACTCATGCCAGTAGAAGGACGGTTCAGTCGCACTTTTCACCCACGGCAACGGCAAGGCGCGCCAGCCTTTGTCGAGCTGCCACAACCAATACTGGTCGCCATCTGCTTGAGGATTACGCGCCTGGGCCAGGCACACCAGGGCGCGTTGATCGGTGCTCCACACCAACGGTGCGTCTGCCGCCATCAGCAGGTTGGAGGTTTGTCCGTTGACGCTGACGGTATAGCGTGGCGAAAGCAGGGGATCCAGTGGCTGGGCCAGGTCACGAAAGGTCGAGGGCAAAAAAATATTGCCCTGTAGGCATTGCCGGCCATCAACGGAGCGTCGTTCGAAGGTTTGCTCAGGGTGACAATCGGACTCCAGCCACAGATCGCCGACAGGCACCAGGGGGGTGACGCTGGCCGTTTGCAACAGCTCATCGAGCCGGGTTTCGCGAACGCTGTTATCCACCAGTGGGCTATGGCGTCCGCTTAACAGGTCGAGGTCAAAAGCGTCCAACTCCCAGAGTTCGCTGTCGGCGCAGCGGTACAACTGGCGTTGCTGACGGTCGAGCACCACCAATCCCCATGCCTGCCGGGACGGTACCGGTGCCGCGAAATAGCGCCCGTCGCAGGAGAATACGGCCGAAGAGCCCAGGCCTTGCAGGAGCACGCCGTCGGGGAACAGATAGTCGCAATAAGTCGGGCCGCCCATGGCGATTTCGCCGTGGTTGAACGCTCGGATCGGCTCGCCTTCAGGGGTCAGCAGCGGTTCGTTTCCGCCCCAGGCACTCGGCCCTTTGCTGGAAATGGGTGTCAACCCAAGGCGCCTCTCCCAGCTGCTGACGCAGGCGAGCCCGACCATGATGCCGACGATCGCTACCAAGATGCCCCACCACTCAGGCAACGCCCGGCCCAGGCTGAAACCCAGGCCAAACACAGCGCCGACCGTCAGCCGGGCGATGCCTCGGCCCATCGCCAAAAAGCTCAGGCGGGCGGCAAGCCCCATCAGCAGCCCGAGGCATACCACCGCCAGCAAAGCCAATGGGGGCGGCAGCAAGGTGACGAAAAAGGCTGGCGCCAGCAGGATGCCGAGTTGCCAGAACAGTTCAAGAAACAGTCGAGAGAGGCTGGGGCTGGCGATGATGGGCGTCTCAGTGAGGAAGCTGCAAGGGCTTAGGCGTGGGGAGGGTGAACCTCACAGAGTATTACTACAGGTGAGTACAGGGGCAAGGGCGGGGAGCGGTTGGTTGCCAGAGTTGCTATGGCGATCAAAAAAACGTCAGTCTTCAAAGCTGAATTCGACAAAAAACCAGACCTTGATGGGTCTGGTTTTAGGGGCGGGCGGCATCTAGACAACTCGAGTGCTCACGCCTCGGCACTGTACGAGTGGCGATTAAAAATCGAAGAACACCGTTTCTGATTCACCCTGCACATGAATGTCGAACCGGTAAACCAACTTGCCATCCAGCGTGGAGCGCTTGGCAATCAGGGATTCGCGACGCGGCGACTGCTCGATCAGACCCAGGATGGGGTCCACGGCGTTCGCCTCGGATTCATCGTCGAAATACAGGCGGGTCTGCAAGTGAATGTTGATCCCGCGAGCAAACAGGGAAACGTTGATATGCGGGGCCATGGGAAAACCTGCGGCGTTCTTCACTGTGCCGGGTTTTACGGTCTTGATGATCCACGTTCCGTCTTCGGCGGTGGCAGTACGGCCAAAACAGTTGAAGGGCTTTTCCAGATCGTATGCGCTGTCGTAGACGCCTTGCGGATTCGCCTGCCAGAACTCCAGAAACGCGTCACGAATCAAATGGCCGTTGCCGTCATGAACGTGGCCCATCAGTACGATGTGCTCACCTGGCGCGCCAGGCTTGGCCATTTCATTCCAGATTTCCTGTTCTCGCGGCGGATTACCAGCCGCCTCCAGCGCCAAGCCGATATGCACATAAGGGCCGGCAGTTTGCGAAGGGGTTTCAGGTAGAAGTTGAATGGACATGCGCATGCCTCCTCAGCGGTTTTCGAAGTGTGTCTTGCGCTGTCCGCGCAGAACAATATCAAAGCGGTAAGCCAGGCAATCCATAGGATTGGCCATGCTCATATCAAGCTTGGCGATCAAGCTCTGCACCGCCTCCTGATTCGCGATCGTCTTGACGATCGGACACATGGGAATGAGCGGATCGCCTTCGAAATACAGTTGAGTTATCAAGCGCGTGGAAATGGACGGACCACTGATGGAGACATGGATGTGTGCCGGCCGCCAGTCATTGGGGCCGTTGCGCCATGGGTAGGGACCCGGTTTGACCGTGCGGAAACTGTAGTTGCCGTCACGGTCAGTCAGCGCGCGGCCGACCCCACCGAAATTGGGATCAAGCGGCGCCAGATAACTGTCTTTCTTATGCCGGTAACGCCCACCCGCATTGGCTTGCCACATTTCCACCAAGGTATGGGGAACCGGTTTGCCGAATTGGTCACAGACCCGGCCCGCGACGATGATGCGTTCGCCGATGGGCAAGCCGCCGTGATTGAAATTGAGCAGCAGATCGTTATCGTGCTGGCCCATTTTCAGATGGGAAAAATCCGGCCCGCTGGTTTCCGACAGCGACTGGGGAATACTCACCAGGGCCTGGCGCGGTGATCGCAGGATCGAAGTCTTGTAGTCAGGTGTCAGGGCTTTGGGGTGCCAATTACGGTCACGAATGACGAAGCGGCTGTCATGCGCATCAGACATGTCGATTTTTCCTATTGTTATGGTTTGGCAAAGGCAAGCGCTGCGTTGGCAGCGACTGGTAGCCCAGTTTCCTCTTGCGCGGCCCAACCAAAAATTGAAAAAACCGACTTGATCCATATCCAAATGGTTATGGATATTTTCCTTCGAGGTATTCCTGCCCGACTTCGCGAAGAACCTCCATGCACCACTGTGCCTGGGGTGTCACCGGCAACGCGGGATTGGTGCACAGCCCCACGGAACCGCCTGGTTCCCGTGCCCCTAATTCCAGCTCCACCAAAGCGCCTTGTTTCAAGTCCTGCCGGACCGCGTCGAAAGGCGCAACCCAGATGGCCTGGCTGCATTGTACGTAGCGTCGACTCAACGCGACCGATAGGGTTTCAAGGCGTTGGCGTGATGGGGTAATGCCGTGCTGAACAAACAGGGCGTCGGCGAATTTACGGATGGTCGTCCCCGCCAATGGAAGCACCCAGGGATAGTCTTCGAGATTCCTGTGCCCCTGTGGATTCGCGAGCACAGGATGGTTGTTACACACCACCAGGGTCATGGACTCGCTGTAGAGGTGTTCGAACGCCAGCCCATGAATCAATGGGCTATCGGTCATTCTGCCAACCACCAGGTCCAGTTCACCGACGCGCAGTTGCGATAGCAAATGCGCACTGGGGCCGGTCACCACGCTGATAACCAGGGCCGGATGTCGAGCATGCAGTCGACAGACAACCTCAGGGACCAACAGGCTTTCAACCGTGGACAGCACGCCAACGCTGATGGCAACGGGCTCGTGGACACCAGCGCGCAGGCTGTTGACCCCCTCGCGCAGCGCTTGCACGCTCGGCCCCGCATATCGCAGAAAAGCTGCGCCGGCTTCCGTCAGCGTCGCCCCCTTCTTGCTTCGTTCGAACAGCACGGCGGCCAGCAACGTTTCCAACTCCTTCAATGTCTTGGAAAGTGCCGGTTGGCTGATTGCCAGTTTGTCTGCCGCACGGGCCAGGCTTCCCTGGCGCGCCACTTCGAGAAAACACACCAGATGACGGAATTTGATGCGTGTGTCGATGTTCAATCGGGTCGCTGCCTTCAAGGGACTTGGGATGCGCAGTGTTTGTGCTGCGGGTTGCAACGCCTGAAGGCGACAGTGGGAGGCTCGTCGGGGACTACCTGTTTGCAGAGCCGTTTATGAAAACCTTCGCCTGGTGCGCAAAGTCCACAGTCTCAAAAACGACAAAGCCGCGCAATGCGCGGCTTTCGAATTGGTGGGCCCACACGGACTCGAACCGTGGACCAAAGGATTATGAGTCCTCTGCTCTAACCAACTGAGCTATAGGCCCTCAGTAGGCCGCGGATTATAACGACGGTTTCTCGGCTGTGCTATCCGAAAAATCCGAAACGGTCATGCGAAGAAACGTTGCGGCAAACTCATCGGCGCACAGAGGCAGGCTGACGATGTAGCCCTGGATCTGTTCGCAACCTTCTTCGGTCAGGAATTGCTGCTGGGCCAGGGTTTCGACGCCCTCGGCGATGACGGTGAATTGCATGCTGCGGCCCAGGGCGATGATTGCCCGCACGATGGCCGCGTCGTGGGGGTCGTCGGGCAGGCCGCGGACGAAGGATTGGTCGATCTTGAGGATGTCCAGTGGCAGGCGCTTGAGGTAACTCAGAGAGGAATAGCCCGTGCCGAAGTCGTCGATGGCCAATTGCACGCCGAGTTTTTTCAGTTGGTGCAGCACCGTCAGGGCCTCTTCGGCCTGGCTCATGATGAAGTTTTCGGTAATTTCCAGTTGCAATAAGCCGGGTTCGAGCTGGTTCTCGCGCAGCAGTTGTTCGATGCGCCCCAGTAGATTGGGTTGGCGCAGTTGGGCCCCGGCCAGATTGACCGAAAGGGGGCCGAGGCTGTCGTAGGCGTCATTCCATTCGCACAACTGCCGGCAGGCGCGCTCCAGCACCCAGTCGCCGATTTGCAGGATCATGCCGTTTTCTTCCGCCAGAGGGATGAAGTGTTCCGGCGGCACGTCGCCGAACGTGGGGTGCGTCCAGCGGATCAATGCTTCGGCACCCACCAGTTGGTTGTCGATGAGGCTGATTTTGGGTTGGAAGGACAATGACAACTCGTTGCGTTCGATCGCCCGCCGTAGTTCATGCTCCAAGGCCACTCGCTCGCTGGCCTGGGCGGTGAGGTCACGGGTGTAGCTTTCCACCCGGTTGCGTCCCTTGGCCTTGGAGCGGTACATCGCCGCGTCGGCATTCTTCACCAGCGTGGCGACGT
This sequence comes from Pseudomonas sp. H1_F01, assembly GCF_054681425.1. Lineage (NCBI taxonomy): Bacteria > Pseudomonadati > Pseudomonadota > Gammaproteobacteria > Pseudomonadales > Pseudomonadaceae > Pseudomonas > Pseudomonas sp. H1_F01. The sequence continues at coordinate 805,296 of NZ_CP162823.1, forward strand.
CACAGCCGTCCTGCGGGTAGAGACTGGTGCCGATGCTGGCACTGATGAAGAACTCGTGCTCGCCGGCCTGGAACGGCGCGCCAAAGCAGTTCAACAGTTTTTGGGCGATGTGCTCGGCGTCGCTGGGCTGTTGCAGGCCCGGCAGCAGGATAATGAACTCGTCGCCGCCCAGGCGCGCCACGGTGTCGATGTCGCGCAACTGCTCGCGCAAGCGTACGGCAATGCCCTTGAGCAACAGGTCGCCGACTGGGTGCCCGAGACTGTCATTGATGTGCTTGAAGCGGTCCAGGTCCAGGAACAGCACGGCGCCCTGGCCACCGTTTTCCTGCTGGCCATTGAGAGCCGCCAGCAAGCGGCTTTCGAACAGCGTGCGATTTGGCAGGCCCGTCAGCGGGTCGTGGTGGGCCTGGTAGTCGAGCCGGGCCTGGGCGTGTTTGAGGCTGGAGATATCGGCGAAGACCGCGACGAAATGGGTGATCTGTCGGTCCCGATTGCGCACCGCGCTGATGGTCAGCCAACTGGGGTACAGCTCGCCGTTCTTGCGCCGGTTGGAGATCTCTCCTTGCCAGTGCCCTTCGGCCGTCAACTGGTGCCACATCGCGGCGTAAAACGCGCTGTCGTGCAGGCCGGAAGCCAACAACCGAGGTGTATGGCCCAAGGCTTCGGTTTCGCTGTAGCCGGTGATTTCGGTGAAGGCTCGGTTCACCGCGCTGATGTGCTGTTGCGTATCGGTGATCAGCACGCCTTCGGCCGTGCTTTCGAATACGGTGGCGGCCTGTTGCAGTTTCTCCTGCATGAGATGGCGTTCGGTGATGTCCCGGGCGATGGTCAGCATGCAGTCTTCGTTGCCGATGGGTAGCGGGCGACTGGAGACTTCGCAGAGCCGGATCTGCCCGTCGTTGCGACGGATATGGCAACTGAAGTCCCTGACGAAGCCGTCCCGCTTCAGCAGGTCCAGCATCTGCTTTCGCTCGTTGAGGTTGACCCAGATGCCCAGGTCCAGGGTAGAGCGGTCCACCGACAGGGCACTGTTGAAACCGGTAATGCGGCTGAAGCCTTCGTTGACTTCGATCAGCAGGCCGTCGCTTTGCCGGGACAACAACAGGCCATCGGGCGAGGCGTGGAACGCCTTGGCAAACTTCTCTTCGGATGTCTGCAATTGCTGCTGGGTTTCCTTGAGCTGGCTGATGTCCCGCACCACCACGACCAGGGCTGGCGTCGTGTCGAGATCGAAGGGCTCGGCAGAGATCAGTCCGGTGAACACCTGGCCGTTGCTACGGCGAAAGGGCATTTCCAGGTTGCGAATGCTGCCGGCCTGCAAGCGCTGCAACAGGGCCGGCCCCACGCCTTGGATGCCCCAGATATTCAGTTCGGTTGCGTTGCGTCCCACCACCTCGGCGGCACTCAGGCCGACCTGTTCTTCGAAGGCCTTGTTGACCTCCAGCAGACAACCGTCCAACAGCCGTGCAATCACCAGGATGTCCGGGCACTGGCGGAACACCGAGGCAAATTTCTGCTCCGAAAGGCGCAGTGCTTCCTCGGTGCGCTTGGCTTCGCTGATGTCGATCATCAGCCCACGCATAACCGGTTCGTGCCCGTGTTCGATCAGGCTGACAATATCGCGCACCCACAGGCAGCGGCCGTCGGCGGTGATCACGCGATAATCGATGCAGTGGTCGCGACCCGCCAGCACTTCATGATCGCAGTAGGTCTGGGCACGGATAAGGTCGGCGGGATGAATGATGTTGCGCCAGAAGCCCGGTATCAGCCAATGGGAAAGGGGATAGCCCAGCAAGTCTTCGGCGTGGGGCGACACGTAGCTGTAAGTGAAGTCGCTGACCCTTGCCTCCCAGGCGATGGCTGACAAGCTCTCTACCAGCCCACGGTAATGGTATTCGCTGCTGCGCAGTTCTTGTTCCAGCTCGACCCGCCGGGCGATTTCCGAGCTCAGTCGGCGGTTGATGCGAATCACCACCGCCAGTATGCCGACCAGGAGCAGCAACGCAGGCAGGCCGTAAAGCAGCAAGTCTGACCAGAGCTGGCGGTAGTCATGTACATTGCCAACCCATTTCTGCTGGATCTCGGCAACTTCGGCCGGGCTCATGTCCGCCATGACCTTGTCCAGGATGCCCACCAATATCTTGTTGTCTCGAGGGACGGCCATTGCCAACTGATAGCGATACGGTGTTTCCCCGCTGACATAAAGGCCTTCGAGCTTGAGTTGACGCAGGCTCCAGACACTGGAGGCCAGATCTCCCACTACCGCGTCCACCTCGTCGGTTGCCAGGGCTTGCAGGGCTGAACTGACGTTGGGCAGCGCCACGAGGTTCAGGTCGGGATGGTGGTTGCGCAGCAATTCATGGGGGGCATAGTTCTCCACCACGGCGATTTTCAGCCCGTACAGCTCCTTGAGGTTGTGCGGCTGGGCGCCACCGCGATGGGCCAGGATGACAATGGGGAAATCCAGGTAAGGCCGGGTAAACGCCAGGTAATTCTGGCGTTCCGGCGTAGACATGATGCCCGGCAAAAGGTCTATCTTTCCCTGTACGACCTGCTCCAGCACGGCGGTCCAGCTGGCTGGCTCGATGGGGGTGAGCTTGATGGCCAGCCGTTCACGAATGATCTCGACGTAGTCGGCAGCCAGGCCCTGATAGCGGCCCTGGTCGTCACGAAACTCAAACGGCGGCCATGAGGCATCGACACCCAGGCGCAGGTCTGGGTGGTCCTTGAGCCAGCGGAGCTCCTCGTCGGTGAGCGTCAACGCGCCAGCTGTTGCGGTCCAGGTCATCAATGACAGCAAAAGCGCGGCCGTCAGTCTGGGCATCACTGTCTCGACATGGCTTGGGGAGGATGATTCGAGTGTAGACGGGCAACAGGGTGCTGAGGAGCGTAACGAAGGGGATTTTATCTGTGCATAACAAAACCCCCGGCAGGGCCGGGGGTTTTGAAGGTCACTCGTCGAGGAAGGAGCGCAGATGCTCGCTTCGCGTCGGGTGGCGCAGTTTGCGCAACGCCTTGGCTTCGATCTGACGAATCCGCTCACGGGTTACATCGAACTGCTTACCGACTTCCTCAAGGGTGTGGTCGGTATTCATGTCGATGCCGAAGCGCATGCGCAGTACCTTGGCTTCACGGGCAGTGAGGCCGGAGAGTACTTCGCGAGTCGCTTCCTTGAGACTCTCGACAGTGGCAACATCGATCGGAGACTGCATGGTGGAGTCTTCGATGAAGTCACCCAGATGGGAGTCTTCGTCATCACCGATCGGGGTTTCCATGGAGATCGGCTCTTTAGCGATCTTCAATACCTTGCGAATCTTGTCCTCAGGCATTTCCATGCGTTCGCCCAGCTCTTCCGGCGTCGGTTCGCGACCCATTTCCTGCAGCATCTGCCGGGAAATACGGTTGAGCTTGTTGATCGTCTCGATCATGTGCACCGGGATGCGGATGGTGCGGGCCTGGTCGGCGATCGAGCGAGTGATCGCCTGACGGATCCACCAGGTGGCATAGGTCGAGAACTTGTAGCCGCGACGGTATTCGAACTTGTCCACCGCCTTCATCAGGCCAATGTTGCCTTCCTGGATCAGGTCGAGGAATTGCAGGCCGCGGTTGGTGTACTTCTTGGCGATGGAGATCACCAGACGCAAGTTCGCTTCGACCATCTCTTTTTTCGCGCGACGGGCCTTGGCCTCGCCGATCGACATGCGACGGTTGATGTCCTTGATCTCGGCGATGCTCAGGCCAGTCTCGGCCTCCAGCGCACTGAGCTTCTGCTGGCAACGAACGATGTCCGGTTGCAGGCGGGCAATGGCTTCGGCGTATTTGCTCTTGCCCTTGGCCAGTGCATCGGTCCAGCTTTCGTCGACTTCGTTGCCAGGGAACTGGCGCAGGAAATCGGCACGCGGCATGCGGGCGTCACGCACGCAAAGCTGCATGATCGCGCGCTCTTGCTGGCGCAAGCGATCCAGGGCACTGCGAACACGCTCGACCAGGCCTTCGAATTGCTTCGGTACCAGCTTGATCGGCATGAACAGCTCGGCCAGTGCCAACAGCTCGGCAATCGCCTGCTTGTTGTTGCGGCCGTGCTTTTTCAGCGCCTTGCGGGTGATTTCCATCTGGTCGGCCACAGCGCCGAAACGCTGTGCTGCGATGACCGGATCCGGACCGCTTTCGGCTTCTTCCTCGTCGTCGCTCGCTTCGGCCTCGTCGTCATCGGTGTCGTCGTCGGCCTTGACGGCTTTCGCGTCGATCGGTGGCGGCACTTCGGCGGCAGGCGGCGCAATGCCGTCGTCCGGATCGATATAGCCGCTCAAGACGTCGGACAGGCGGCCACCTTCGGTGGTGACGCGGGTGTACTCGGAGAGAATATGGTCAACCGTGCCAGGGAAGTGCGCGATTGCGCCCATCACTTCACGGATGCCTTCTTCAATACGCTTGGCGATTTCGATTTCGCCTTCACGCGTGAGGAGCTCTACCGTACCCATTTCACGCATGTACATGCGCACGGGGTCGGTGGTGCGACCAATGTCGGTCTCGACCGCTGCCAACGCTGCGGCCGCTTCTTCAGCGGCCGCCTCGTCGGTATCGGCGTCGGCCAGCATAAGGGCATCCTTATCTGGAGCAACCTCGAATACGTTGATCCCCATGTCGTTGATCATGCGGATGATGTCTTCCACCTGTTCCGGATCTGAAATATCCTCCGGCAGGTGGTCGTTGACCTCCGCGTAAGTCAGGTAGCCCTGCTCACGACCCAATAGGATCAACTCTTTGATACGAGACTGCTGTTGCGCTTTTCCGGACATAACACCCTATCCACTGAAGGTCTTGGCGGGCAAAAAACAAGCCGAGGATTATACCTGAGCTGTGACCTCACGCGCCAGTTGAGGTCGGGTTTGATGCGCAAACATTGCGGCTGAGTAAGTCGCGCAATTGGTTTTTCTCTTCGCTGGTCAACTCGCTCTGACGAGCTTTTCGCAGAAGTTGTTCCAGGTTTCGCTCGCGTTGGCGGGCGGATAAGCTAGTAATGGTGTCGAAAAACTGTTGTTCAAGGTTGTCTCCTTCAATCAGCCATTCCTTCTCGGCCAGGGCCTTCAACAGACGCCCCTGCTCGGTGCCGTGCCACCGTGCAATCAATTGGAAAGAGTTTAGCTTGGGGTTCTTCTGCACGGCTTCAAGGAGTGCAACCAGCAATTGCGTATTGCTGTGGTCCTCGGCGGCGAAGTGCCCGGCGTCCTCTACTTTTTCTGCCAGTTGCGGGTGATGCAGCAAGGTGCGCAAGGCGGCCAGTGTTGGTGGTTCGACGGCGGCCGGCACGCGCGGGGCACGTGGCTGGTCGCGATCGCCGCGCTTGCCGTTCTTGTCCCAGGGTTTCTTGTCCCATTTCTTGCCGCCACTGCCGGGTTTTTTCGGTGTCCATTCCTGCTGGGGGGCGTAATCCTGTTGGGGTTGATGATAGTCGGCGAAATCCGGCATCGCGTCGTAATCGACGCCCGGGTCATAAGCCGGTGGCGCCTCCTGGGGGGCGCTGTGCACCAATTGATTGACCGCTTCGCTGTTCAGGCCGGTGATCTCGGTCAGGCGCTGGCGCATGAGTGTGCGCAGGTTGGCACCGGGCACCTTGTCGATCAGCGGTGCCGCGAGGGTGGCCATGTGGGCCTTGCCTTCGAGGGAGCGTGGATCGGCTTCTTCGGTCAATTGCTGGAAAAAATAGTCGGCCAACGGTTGTGCGTGCTGGTTGATCCGCGCACGGAACGCGTCGGTACCTTCGGAGCGCACCAGGGTGTCCGGGTCCTCGCCCTCGGGCAGGAACAGGAAGCGTGCCCGGCGTCCGTCCTGCAGGCACGGCAAGGTGGTCTCCAGTGCGCGCCAGGCGGCGTTACGGCCGGCCTGGTCGCCGTCGAAGCAGAACAGCACGTTGGGCACCACGCGAAACAGGCGCTTCATGTGCTCTTCGCTGGTGGCCGTGCCCAGGGTCGCCACGGCGTTGCGCAGGCCTTGCTGGGCCAGGGCAATAACGTCCATGTAGCCTTCGACGACAATGATTTCATCAAGATTGCGGTTGTTCTTGCGTGCTTCGTACAGGCCATAGAGTTCCTGGCCCTTATGGAACACCGGGGTTTCCGGGGAGTTCAGGTATTTCGGCTTGTCGTCCCCCAGCACCCGGCCACCAAAGGCGATGATCCGCCCGCGTGTGTCGCGGATCGGAAACATGACCCTGTCGCGGAAGCGGTCGTAGCGCTTGCCGGTTTCGGCATTTTCAATCAGCAGGCCGGCGTCGATCATGGCGCGCTGTTGCAGCGTATCGCTGCTTAGGTGCTTGTACAGGTTGTCCCAGCCGGGCGGGGCGAAGCCGAGGCCGAAGTCCCGGGCGATTTCGCCGGTCAGGCCGCGGCCCTTGAGATAATCCACCGCAGCCTTGCGTGCCGGATGGCTTTTGAGGGCCTGGCGATAAAAATCCGCCGCCGCCGTCAATAGGGGGTAAAGCGGAGAATCGGTCGGTTGACGTGGCTTGTGCTGTCGACCGCTTTCCTCGCGGGGTATTTCCATGCCGGCGGCTTTGGCCAGTTCTTCGACGGCCTGGGGGAAGTCCAGGTTGTCGTGGTCCATGATGAAACCGAGGGCATTGCCGCCAGCGCCGCAGCCGAAGCAATAGTAGAACTGCTTGTCGGGGCTGACGCTGAAAGAAGGCGTTTTTTCTTTATGGAACGGGCAGCAAGCTGTGTAGTTCTTGCCCGCTTTCTTCATTTGCAGGCGAGAGCTGACCACGTCGACGATGTCGGTGCGGTTCAGGAGGTCGTCAATAAAGCTCTGGGGAATCAGCCCGGCCATGGCGTTCTCATCATCACTGCGCGAAATATGGACCCGAAATCGGCAGGCGTAACCGGGTCTGGGTTTGAGGCACGCTAAATCGGTGGCTCGACCGGGTCGTCTGCATCATCGCTGTCGGGAAGTGTATCTGCCGATAATCCACTGACGTTAATAACTATCAGTATTCGACTGTTTGAATGTGTTGCGCTGAATCCGGTAACGGCCGTTCAGGCCTCGGATAGCTCATGAAGCGGACACGCAGGCAGGTGCCTTGGGCTGATCGTCGTTAGAGGAATCAGGGTGTGCTCGTCGGTAGCCTTGGAAGGCTCGTCAGGAAAGACGTGCACCGCTGGCAAAAGAGCCAGGTCTGACGCGGTGAAGCAGGTTGTCTTGGTCGCGTCTGCGGCTTTGACAGTGAAGCATCAAGCGTTATTCCGCAAATGCCATAAGCCCGGCTTGAAGGCCGGGCTTGGCAGAAGCTTGCTACGGACGTCTGTGTATTAGTACAGACGTACGGCGCGGCGCTGCTCGCGCTGAACTTTCTTGGCGTGACGCTTAACAGCGGCTGCTGCCTTGCGCTTACGCTCAGAAGTCGGCTTCTCGTAGAATTCGCGGCTACGAACTTCAGCCAGAACACCGGCTTTTTCGCAGGAGCGCTTGAAACGACGCAGAGCTACGTCGAAGGGTTCGTTCTCTTTTACTTTGACGGCTGGCATCCAGAGCTACCTTCATTCATTACCGGGGTCAACATCCTCGCGGCAAAAGAGCACTTGAAGACGTCGGTTTTTAAGGGTTGCGGATGTTAACCCCTCAACGCTCGGAATGCAAAGCCTCTGATCGAAAACCGCTGGTCGGGGCACAACGCGGCGACTATTATGCGCGCCTTCGAATTCAGCCTCTACAAGGCGCAAACCCATGCTAGTACTGGGATTAGAAACCTCCTGCGACGAAACTGGTGTCGCACTTTACGACAGTGAACGCGGCCTGCTGGCCGATGCGCTGTTCAGCCAGATCGACCTGCACCGCGCCTATGGCGGGGTGGTGCCCGAGCTTGCCTCCCGCGATCACGTCAAGCGCATGCTGCCCTTGATCCGCCAGGTCCTGGCCGAAGCCGGCTGCGTGCCGACCGAGATCGACGGCATCGCCTACACCGCCGGCCCGGGCCTGGTGGGCGCGTTGCTGGTGGGCGCCTCCTGTGCCCAGGCGCTGGCCTTTGCCTGGGGGATTCCGGCCCTGGGCGTGCATCACATGGAAGGCCACCTGCTGGCGCCGATGCTGGAGTCGCAACCGCCGCAATTTCCGTTCGTCGCTTTGTTGGTATCGGGCGGCCATACGCAGCTCATTCGGGTCGATGGCATCGGCCAATACGAGTTGCTCGGCGAGACGCTCGATGATGCTGCCGGCGAAGCGTTCGACAAAACTGCAAAAATGATGGGCCTCAATTATCCCGGTGGGCCGGAAATCTCTCGGCTTGCGACGCAAGGGGTCGATGGGCGCTTCGTGTTCCCGCGGCCAATGTGCGACCGTCCCGGCCTCGATTTCAGTTTCAGCGGGTTGAAGACCTTTGCCCTGAACACCTGGCAGCAGTGCGTCAGCGTCGGGGACGACAGTGAGCAAGCCCGTTGCGACATCTCACTGGCGTTCCAGCAGGCCGTGGTGGAGACTTTGACCATCAAGTGCAAGCGTGCCCTCAAGCAGGCCGGGCTCAAGCGCCTGGTGATCGCAGGCGGCGTGAGCGCGAACAAGGCCTTGCGGACATCGCTGGAGAAAATGCTCGGCGACATGAAGGGCGACGTTTACTACGCCCGGCCGGAGTTCTGTACAGATAACGGCGCGATGATTGCCTTTGCCGGTTGTCAGCGCTTGCAGGCCGGCCAGCACGAAAGCCTGGCGATCAGCGTACAGGCGCGCTGGCCGATGGAGCAGTTGGCGCCGCTGTGAAACATCATTTAAAAATGCCGTTCGCGCCCGGCGAACAGGTCGCGTAGATTGCCCCGGTGACGCCAGACGATCAGCGCTACCAGTGCGGTCATTGGCAGCAAGGCCGCCGGTTCCTGCCAGGCCAGCAACGGCAGGGTCAGCGGTGTGGCGATCAGCGCGGCCAGGGAGCTGGTGCGGGTCAGGTAGAACGTCAGCAGCCAGGCACAGACAGCCAGCAGGGCGGCGGGCGGGTACAGGCCCAGCAGCATGCCGGCGGCGGTGGCGACACCCTTGCCGCCACGAAAGCGAAAGTACAGCGGGAATAGATGGCCGATGACGGCGCAGACGCCGATCCAGGCCTGTTGCTGCAACGAGAGCCCTGCGAGGCTGGCGATCAATACCGGGACAAGGCCTTTGCAGAGGTCGCCCAGCAGGGTCAGGATGGCGAGTTTGCGTCCGGCCAGGCGCAGCATGTTGGTGGCGCCGGCATTGCCTGAGCCACTCATTCGCGGATCCGGGCGACCGGTCAGGCGGCTGAGCAAAATGGCGAAGGACAGCGAGCCGAGCAGGTAGGCGAGAATCGCCAGTAACCAAAACATGCTAACTATTCCGGGCGAGGACGCCCTGATTCTAACGGCGCATTGCGCCCTTGTCGTGCTGCGGAGAAGAGTGCTTGGACAGAGTGTTTATCGAGGGCCTGGAAGTCGACACGGTAATCGGGGCCTACGACTGGGAGCGAGGCATTCGACAGTGCCTGCGGCTTGACCTGAGCTTCGCCTGGGACAACCGCCCGGCCGCTGCGGGTGACGACCTGACCCTGGCGCTCGACTACGCCAGCGTATCGTCGCGCATCCAGGCATTTGCCGAACAGGCGCAGTTCCAATTGGTCGAGACCTTTGCCGAGCGATTGGCCCAGGAGCTCATGGACGAGTTCAAGATCACCTGGCTGCGTCTGAAATTAACCAAGCCTGGCGCCGTACCAGCGGCCAGCGGCGTTGGTGTGGAGATCGAGCGCGGATGTCGCTGACTCAGGTTTTTCTCGGGCTCGGCAGCAATATCGAGCGCCAAACCCATCTGTGCGCCGGTCTTGAAGCCTTGGCCGGTTTCCTGGTGGACATCCGCTGTTCGGCCGTGTTCGAGAGCCAGCCGGTGGGTATCAAGAGCGGGCCATTCTTCAATTTCGTCGTCTCGGCCTTCACGGATCTGCCCCTGATGGAGCTGGATCGTCGTCTCAAGTTCATCGAGGCGGACAACGGTCGCTATGCGCCGGACCGCAAGGGGCTGCCGCTGGATATCGACGTGTTGTTGTATGGCGAACAGGTCGGCAACTTCGATGGGCTGATCCTGCCGCGCGCGGAAATCCTCAAGAACGCCTTCGTCCTATGGCCTTTGTCGTTGATCGCGCCGGATCGGATTCACCCAGGCGTGGGCAAAAGCTTCGCTACTTTGTGGGAGGAATCGCAGATCGACCAAGTGCTGGCGCCAGTGGCTTTCGAATGGCGAGGCCAGCAGCTTACGCCATCGAATCTGCGCTGAGGCGCCTGCCGCTATCGCGAGCAAGCTTGCTCCCACACAGGTATACCGAGATCCCTGTGGGAGCGAGCTTGCTCGCGATGACGGCGGAACATCCAGCCAAAATGCAAACTGACACGAACGCCCGTCAGCTCGCCGCTTCCTTGTAGCCTTTCAACGCCTTGAGGCGCTCGCGCTTGATCGCCTCACCCAGCTCCGGTCCCTTGAAGCCCTTCTCCAGCAAAGGCTGCACCGCCACCGCGCGGGCTGCTGCCGCTGCGCCCCGCAAATAATCAGCCTGTGGATAACTTCTGTCTTCAAGCCCTTTGCGCCCCCGTGCATCCATCTCGCAGGCTGCGATGAACTCCTCGAAGCGCTGAGGTCGACGGTACACATCGAAACTCTGCAGCAGCTCAAGCAAAGTTGACGCCTTGAGCTCCAGCGCGCGATGACCATGGGTGTGGTATTGGCCAACCAGTAACGCCAATTCCTGACAGTCGCGGGGAGCCTTGAAGCGTTTGTTGACCGCTTTGATCAGCTTCAGCCCCGTGTGCTCATGGGCGATGTGTCGTGGCCATTCGTGTCGGGGTGTCAGGCCTTTGCCCAGGTCATGCAGCAGGCAGGCCCAGCGGACCGTCAGCGGTTGTTGGTGCAGGGCGGCTTGTTCCAGCACGCTCAGGGTATGGACGCCGGTGTCGATTTCCGGGTGATGGGCTTCAGGCTGGGGCACGCCAAACAGCGCATCGACCTCTGGCATCAGGACCTTGAGGGCCGTGCAGTCGCGCAAGACCTGGATAAATACCTGTGGCTGTTTTTCCATGAGGGCGCGGGAAATTTCTTTCCAGCTGCGCTCGGCCGTCAGTGCTTCCAGTTCGCCGGAATCGCTGAGTTGGCGCATCAGTTCAAGGGTTTCGTCCGCCACCTTGAAACCCAGCGGAGCATAACGCGCGGCGAAGCGGGCAACCCGCAGGACTCGAAGGGGATCTTCGGCGAAAGCGGGGGAAACGTGGCGTAGCACGCGGGCTTCCAGATCGCGTTGACCATGGTACGGATCGGTCAGGTTGCCGTGGTCATCTTCGGCCATGGCGTTGATCGTCAGGTCCCGGCGAACCAGGTCCTCCTCCAGGGTCACTTCAGGGCTGGCATGGAACACGAAGCCGCCATAACCTCGGCCGCTCTTGCGTTCGGTGCGGGCGAGGGCGTACTCCTCGCCGCTCTTCGGGTCGAGGAATACCGGAAAATCGGCCCCCACTGGGCGAAACCCCCTGGCGAGCATTTCCTCGGCGGTGGCACCCACCACGACCCGATCGATGTCGGTGACGGGAATGCCCAGCAGGCGGTCGCGAACGGCGCCGCCGACTTTATAGATCTGCATAAAAAACCTCCGTTGGTCCGACAGGATAACCTTTGCGTCGGACGTCCGGAGGCGAAAACGGGATCAAAGATGAATGACGGCCAGATCCAGGCGACCGTAGTCTCCTTCAGCTTGTTCGCCTCTGGGTGGCACGTGATGGGTTTTCATCACTTGGTCGCCTTGCAGGGTTTCCAAGTGGATGTCGAAACCCCAGAGGCGATGCAGATGCTTGAGCACTTCGTCGGTGGAGTCGCCCAGCGGTTTGCGGTTGTGCGCCTGGTGCCGCAGGGTCAGCGAGCGATCTCCGCGGCGGTCAATGCTGTAGATCTGCACATTGGGCTCGCGATTGCCCAGGTTGTACTGCGCCGCCAGGGTTTCGCGAATGATGCGGTAGCCGCCCTCATCGTGAATGGCAGGTACCAGCAGGTCATCTTTCTGATCGTCATCGAGGATGCTGAACAGTTTCAGGTCGCGAATCACCTTGGGCGAGAGGTACTGCAGGATGAAGCTTTCGTCCTTGAAGCTGCTCATGGCGAATTTAATGGTGGACAACCAGTCCGAGCCAGCGATGTCCGGGAACCAGCGACGATCTTCCTCGGTGGGGTTTTCGCACATGCGCCGAATGTCGCGGTACATGGCGAAGCCCAGTGCGTAAGGATTGATACCGCTGTAGTACGGGCTGTCGAAGCCGGGCTGGAACACCACGCTGGTGTGGGAAGTCAGGAACTCGATCATGAAGCCGTCGGTGACCAGTCCCTCGTCGTACAGGTCGTTCATCAGCGTGTAGTGCCAGAACGTGGCCCAGCCCTCGTTCATGACCTGGGTTTGGCGCTGTGGATAGAAGTACTGGGCGATCTTGCGCACGATGCGCACGATTTCCCGCTGCCACGGCTCAAGCAGCGGCGCATGTTTTTCAATGAAATAGAGAATGTTCTCCTGGGGTTCGGCAGGGAATCGGGCATTGTCTTTTTCGTTGTACTTGTCTGCACCTTTGGGAATGGTGCGCCACAGATCGTTGATCTGTTTTTGCAGGTGCTCTTCGCGATCCTTCTGGCGCCGGCGTTCTTCTTCGGCGGAAATCGGATATGGCCGCTTGTAGCGGTCCACGCCGTAGTTCATCAGGGCGTGGCAGGAGTCCAGCAGGTCCTCCACCGCGTCGATACCATGGCGTTCCTCGCATTGCATGATGTACTGCTTGGCGAACACCAGGTAATCGATGATCGAGCTGGCATCGGTCCAGGTGCGGAACAGGTAGTTGCCCTTGAAGAAGCTGTTGTGCCCATAGCAGGCATGCGCCACCACCAGGGCCTGCATGCAGATGGTGTTTTCTTCCATCAGGTAGGCGATGCACGGATCGGAGTTGATGACGATCTCATAGGCCAGCCCCATCTGGCCCCGGCTGTAGGATTTCTCGGTACTGAGGAAGTGCTTGCCGTAGGACCAGTGGTGATAGCCCAGCGGCATGCCGACCGACGCATAGGCGTCCATCATCTGCTCGGCGGTGATCACCTCGATCTGGTTCGGGTAGGTGTCGAGGGCATAACGGTCCGCGATACGGCTGATTTCGCGGTCGTAGGCCTTGATCAGCTCGAATGTCCATTCGGAGCCGGTGGAAATGGGCTGGCGCTTCTGCTCTTTTTTGGCGGTCATGTCACTAACCTGCGCTGGAAGAGTTCACGGAAGACCGGGTATATATCCCCGGCCGAGACCAATTGCTGTTGGGCAAATGTGTCGGAAAAAGCTTCGGCAATCCGTTCGTATTCGTACCACAAGGCCTGATGTTCGCGTGGAGTAATTTCCACGTAGGTGTAGTACTGGACGAACGGCATGATCTGGTTGATCAGGATGTCGCGGCAGATTGGTGAATCGTCGTTCCAGTTGTCACCGTCCGACGCCTGGGCTGCATAGATGTTCCATTCGTTGGCGGGGTAGCGCTCGGCCATGATCTCCTGCATCAGCTTCAGGGCGCTGGAAACGATGGTGCCGCCGGTTTCCCTGGAATAGAAAAATTCCTCTTCGTCCACTTCCCGGGCACTGGTGTGATGGCGGATGAACACTACATCGATCTTGTCGTAGTTCCGTTTCAGGAACAGGTACAACAGGATAAAGAAACGCTTGGCGATGTCCTTGGTGGCTTGGGTCATGGAACCGGAGACGTCCATCAGGCAGAACATCACCGCCTTGGAGCTGGGGTTTGGTTGTTTTACCAGCAGGTTGTACTTGAGGTCGAACGTGTCGAGGAACGGTACGCGATGGATGCGGGCGCTGAGTTTCTCGATTTCCGCTTCAAGGTCCTGAATGTCGCCAAAATTATCGGGTTCTTCGCGTTTCAGGCGGGCCAGTTCTTCCTTGGCCTCGCGCAGTTTGGCCCGGCTGCTGCCCGACAGTGCGATGCGCCGGGCGTGGGCTGAGCGAAGGGTGCGGATAATGTTGATGCGCGACGGATTGCCTTCATTGCTGATCCCGGCACGCACGGTCTTGAAAGTGTCGGTGCCGGTCAGGTTGCGCTTGACCAGGTTCGGCAGTTCCAGGTCCTCGAACATGAACTCCAGGAATTCCTCCTGGGTGATCTGGAACACGAACTCATCCATGCCTTCGCCGGAGTTGCCGGCCTTGCCGGGCCCCTTGCCGCCGCCTCCGCCCTGGGGACGGGGGATATGCTCGCCGCTGGTGAATTCCTTGTTGCCGGGGTGCACGACGGTCTGTTTGCCACCGCGACCATGGTGAAGCACCGGCTCGTCGATGTCGCGACCGGGGATGCTGATCTGTTCGCCGTGTTCCATGTCGGTAATGGAACGCCGGCTGACCGCCTCTTCGACGGCCTTCTTGATGTGGTCACGGTAACGCCGCAGAAACCGCTGACGGTTCACCGTGCTCTTGTTCTTGCCATTAAGGCGTCGGTCGATCACATAGCTCATAGGCCCCTCCGGGGGAGCTTCAAGTCGTAAGCCTCAAGCTGCAAGGGGCGTGGCGTCGAGCCATGGGCTCAACGCCGTTCCCTTACAGGCTGTAGCTAGAAGCTTGCCGCTGCTTACTGCGATTTCCGGACCCGCAGATACCACTCGGAGAGCAGTCGTACCTGTTTGTCGGTGTAGCCACGTTCGACCATGCGTGTGACGAAATCGTTGTGTTTTTGCTGGTCCTCCTTGCTGGCCTTGGCGTTGAAGCTGATGACTGGCAGCAGGTCTTCGGTGTTGGAGAACATTTTCTTCTCGATGACCACCCGCAGCTTTTCATAGCTGAGCCAGGTTGGGTTCTTGCCGTTGTTGTTGGCCCGGGCGCGCAGTACGAAGTTGACGATCTCGTTGCGGAAGTCCTTCGGATTGCTGATGCCCGCCGGTTTCTCGATTTTTTCCAGTTCCTCGTTGAGGGCCACGCGATTGAGTATTTCGCCGGTTTCCGGGTCGCGGTATTCCTGGTCCTGGATCCAGAAGTCTGCGTACAGCACGTAGCGGTCGAAGATGTTCTGGCCGTACTCGCTGTAGGACTCCAGATACGCCGTCTGGATTTCCTTGCCAATGAACTCGATGTAGCGTGGGGCCAGGTATTCCTTGAGGAAACGCAGGTAACGCTCGCGGGTTTCGGCCTGGAATTGCTCTTGCTCGATCTGCTGTTCCAGCACATACAGCAGGTGAACCGGGTTGGCTGCGATCTCGTGAGGGTCGAAGTTGAAGACCTTGGACAGGATCTTGAACGCGAAACGTGTGGACAGTCCGTTCATCCCTTCATCGACCCCCGCGTTGTCGCGGTATTCCTGGATCGACTTGGCCTTCGGATCGGTGTCCTTGAGGTTTTCACCGTCGTACACGCGCATCTTCGAATAGATGTTGGAGTTTTCCGGTTCCTTGAGGCGCGACAGCACCGTGAACTGGGCAAGCATCTTCAGGGTGTCGGGTGCGCAATGAGCCTTGGACAGCGAGCTGTTGAACAGCAGCTTGTCGTAGATCTTCACCTCGTCGCTCACTCGCAGGCAGTACGGCACCTTGACGATGTAGATCCGGTCGATGAAGGCCTCGTTGTTCTTGTTGTTGCGGAAGGTATGCCATTCCGATTCGTTGGAGTGGGCCAGCAGGATGCCGGTGAACGGAATGGCCCCCAGGCCCTCGGTGCTGTTGTAGTTGCCTTCCTGGGTGGCGGTCAGCAGTGGGTGCAGCACCTTGATGGGCGCCTTGAACATTTCGACGAATTCCATCAGGCCCTGGTTGGCCCGGCACAGCGCGCCCGAATAGCTGTAGGCGTCGGCGTCGTTCTGTGGGAATTCTTCCAGTTTGCGGATATCGACCTTGCCCACCAGGGCGGAAATATCCTGGTTGTTTTCGTCACCCGGTTCGGTCTTGGCCACCGCGATCTGGTTGAGGATCGATGGGTAGAGCTTGACCACCTTGAACTGGCTGATGTCACCGCCGAACTCGGCCAGGCGCTTGGTTGCCCATGGCGACATGATGGTATTGAGATAGCGGCGTGGAATGCCGAAGTCTTCCTCGAGGATCGCGCCATCTTCAGTGGCGTTGAACAGACCCAGAGGCGATTCGAACACCGGCGAGCCCTTGATGGCGTAGAAGGGCACTTTTTCGATCAGTTGCTTGAGCTTCTCGGCCAGGGACGATTTACCACCACCCACGGGGCCGAGCAGATAAAGGATTTGTTTCTTCTCTTCCAGGCCTTGGGCGGCATGGCGGAAATAGGACACGATTTGTTCGATGCATTCTTCCATCCCGTGGAAGTCCGCAAAGGCCGGATAGCGGCGAATCACCTTGTTGGAAAAGATTCGCGAGAGCCTCGAATTGGTCGAGGTATCCAGCAGCTCCGGTTCTCCGATTGCCAGCAACAGACGCTCCGCAGCCGATGCATAGGCACTGCGGTCCTGCTTGCAGAGTTCGAGGTATTCCTGCAGCGAGTATTCCTCCTGCCGCGTGGACTCGAAACGTTGCTGGAAGTGGCTAAAAATGCTCATGACGTCACCTCGCTCGATACGTGGAGCCGGTGTCGGATCAATCAGTCGATGCTGGACAGCCGCTGGGAACCCAGTTGCCGTTTTACCCCCCAGAATGCTTTCAAGAATACAGGTTCTTGAAAGCTGACTCCCGATGACCCGCGCGCCGGTGTACCGGCTCTCCCCTGTTTTGGATGGCCTGAGGCTAAGGATAGTTCGGAATCGCGGAGGTAAAGGTGGAATACGTAATTAGTTATGGCAGACCGTTCGTCTGCCATCGCTCAAGCCCACGGTTCACGCGGGCTTGGACGGCATAAAAAATTATTCGTGATTGTCTTGCGCTGTTTCTGAAGGATAAGTCGCACGCCACAACTCGAAACCGCCGTCCAGGCTGTAGACGTCGCTGAAGCCCTGGCTGACCAGATAGGCGGCTGCGCTCTGGCTGGAGTTGCCGTGATAGCAGACCACGACCGTAGGTGCATCGAGGTCGGCGGCACGGATGAAGTCGGCGATGGAATGGTTATCCAGATGCCGGGAGCCACTGATATGCGAAGCCGCAAAAGTGGCTGGGTCGCGGACGTCGACGACGACCGCGCCTTGCTCGCGCAGGGCCTGGGCCTGTTCCGGGGGGATGCGTTTGAATTCGCTCATGAGGGGCTCCTGTAGCTGAAGCGCAACGCCGGTCAAACGGCAGTGCCGGCCGGCAATGGTGCAGTGGTCGGGTGATGGGTTTTGGCGTGGCCCTGTTCATCGCAATCGCAATGCAGTTGCTCGCCAGTGTCGACGTTCATCAGGGTCATGGCGCTGCCCCACACGCAACCGGTATCGAGGGCGAAGACGCCGGGCTCGTCGGATTGGCCGCCCAGTGCCGCCCAGTGTCCGAAAATAATCTTCAGGTTACGGGTCTTGCGCTCACTGTGCTTGAACCAGGGGGCATAGCCGGGCGGCGCCGTCTCGATGCCTTCCTTGCCCTTGAGATCGAGCTTGCCGTCGCGGGTGCAGAAGCGCATGCGCGTGAAATAATTGGTGATGACGCGCAGACGAGCGCTGCCAGTGAGGTCGTTGTCCCACTTGACCGGCTCGTTGCCGTACATGCCATCCAGGTAGGGGGCGAACAGATTGTCGTCGCGCAATGCCTGTTCGACTTCGCCAGCACACTTGAGCGCCTTGCGCAGGGACCACTGGGGCGGAATGCCGGCATGAACCAGTGCGAGGTTGCGCGCCTCGTCGTAGTGCATGAGCTTCTGCTGGCGCAACCACTCCAGCAGTTCAACGCAATCGGGGGCGTCGAGAATTTCGCTCAAGGTGTCGGACTTTTTCAGGCGCTCGATGTTCTGCCAGGCAGCCAGCAGATGCAGGTCGTGGTTGCCGAGCACGCACACCAGCGACTGACGAATACTGTAGAGAAAGCGCAACGTCTCGAGGGACTGCGGGCCACGGTTGACCAGGTCGCCCACCAGCCACAGCGTGTCTTTTTGAGGATCGAAAGCAACGCGCTCCAGCAGGCACTTGAGCGGATCGAGGCAGCCTTGCAGGTCGCCGACCGCATACGTGGCCATCAGTGCAGGGCTCCGGGCACGGCCAGACGGAAGGGTTTGATGACGGCGTCGAAGCGTTTGCCGTCCTCGGCCAGCATCTGGTAGGTGCCCTGCATGGTGCCGACCTTGGTCGTCATCACCGTGCCGCTGCTGTAGCTGTGGCTTTTGCCAGCGTCGATCAACGGCTGCTGGCCGACCACACCTTCGCCACGCACTTCTTCGACATGGCCATCGCCGTCGGTGATGATCCAATGCCGTGACAGCAGCCTGGCCGGCAAGGAGCCGTTGTTGCGCACGGTAATGCTGTAGGCGAAGGCGAAGCGGTCATGCTCGGGTTGCGACTGTTCTGCCAGAAAACGGGTGGTGACGCTGACGTCGACCTGGTAACGAGGATCGGACATGCAAAAAGGCCTTAAAAGCGAAGCGGGACGCGGGCGCGACTCAAGAGTTCAGTCTAGGCCAAGTATCGGGTAGTAGACCAGACTGGCGTACTGCCCGATAGCGATCGTCACCGGTTCAGTTGGCGTCGACTTGCGGGGCGGCTTGTTCACTGAGTTTGTCGGCCAGGCGCACGAACGCTGCCAGGTCCAACTGCTCGGGGCGCAGGCTGCCATCGACGCCAGCGGCTTCGATTTCGGCGCTGCTGAGCAGCAGTTTCAAGGTGTTGCGCAAGGTTTTGCGGCGCTGGTTGAACGCTTCGCGCACCACCCGCTCCAGCAGGCGATGATCCTTGGCCGGGTGCGGCAGGACGGCGTGGGGCACCAGGCGGACAATGGCCGAGTCGACTTTCGGCGGAGGGTTGAATGCACCCGGGCCTACGTTGAACAGGTGTTCGACCCGGCAATGGTACTGGACCATGATCGACAGGCGACCCCAGTCACCACCGCCAGGGCCGGCGGCGAGGCGCTCGACCACTTCTTTTTGCAGCATGAAGTGCATGTCGCGGATCAGGCCGGCGTTGCTCAACAGGTGGAAGATCAGCGGCGTGGAGATGTTGTACGGCAGGTTTCCCACCACCCGCAGGCTGTTCGGTGCGGCGTTCAGGCTATTGAAGTCGAACTTCAGCGCGTCGCCCTGGTGCAGGCTGAAATTGCTCCTGCCGGCGAACTGCTGGTTGAGGATCGGGACCAGGTCCTTGTCCAGTTCCACCACATCGAGTTGCGCGCCGCTATCGAGCAGACCCTCGGTCAGGGCGCCCTGTCCCGGGCCGATTTCCAGCAGGCGGTCGTCGGGCTTGGCCCGGATCGAGCGCAGGATGCGATCGATCACGCCGGCGTCATGCAGGAAGTTCTGGCCGAAACGCTTGCGCGCGCGGTGTTGGTATTGCTCGGTCATAAATGGGTCTCGGCCATCTGGTAGGCGGTTTCCAGCGCGACTTGCAGGCTGCCGGTATCGATCTTGCCGCTGCCGGCCAGGTCCAGGGCGGTGCCATGGTCCACGGAGGTGCGGATGATCGGCAGGCCCAATGTCACGTTGACCGCCGCGCCAAAGCCTTTGTACTTCAGTACGGGCAGGCCTTGGTCGTGGTACATCGCCAGCACCGCGTCGCAGTGCTCCAGATATTTTGGGGTAAACAGAGTGTCGGCAGGCAACGGGCCACGCAGGTCCATGCCCTCGCTGCGCAAGCGCTCCAAGGTGGGTTCGATGATGTCGATTTCTTCACGGCCCAGGTGTCCGCCTTCACCGGCATGGGGATTGAGCCCACAGACGAGGATGCGTGGCTGGGCGATGCCGAATTTTTCCTGCAGGTCGGCGTGCAGGATGCGCGTGACCCGCTCCAGGCGTTGCGCGGTGATAGCGTCGGCGATGTCCCGCAAGGGCAGGTGAGTGGTCACCAGGGCCACTCGCAAGCCGCGGGTGGCGAGCATCATCACCACTTGCGCGGTGTGGGTCAGTTCAGCCAGGAATTCGGTGTGCCCGGAAAAGGCAATCCCGGATTCGTTGATCACGCCTTTGTGCACGGGGGCGGTGATCATACCGGCGAACGCCCCGTCCAGGCAGCCTTGGCCGGCGCGGGTCAGGGTCTCGAGGACGAACGCGGCGTTGGCCTTGTCCAACTGCCCGGTGACGACCGGAGCGCCCAGGGGCGTATCCCAGACATACAGGCTGTTGGCGGGCGCCGGGACGTCCGGCCAGGCCTGCGGTGTCACGGGCAACAGGTTGACGACCAGCCCCAGTTGCGCGGCCCGCTCAAGGAGCAGGTCGCGACTGGTGATGGCAATCAGGGGATGTGGCTGGGCTTGCGAGGCGAGCAGCAGGCACAGGTCGGGACCGATGCCGGCTGGTTCGCCGGGGGTCAGCGCGAAACGCTTGGGTTTCACTGCGCTGCCTGGTCTGCACCAGGAAGTTTGATTTCAACGTAGGCTTCGTCGCGAATCTGACGCAGCCAGGTTTGCAGCTCTTCGTCGTATTTGCGGTTGCGCAAGACAGTCATTGCTTGCTGTTCGCGAGCCTGGGTGGTGCTGTCAGTGGCGCGACGGCCAAGGACTTCCAGCACGTGCCAGCCATAAGGGCTCTTGAACGGTTTGGACAGTTGGCCTTGCGGCGTGTCGGCCATGACCTGGCGGAACTCGGGAACCAGTGCATTCGGGTCAACCCAGTTCAGGTCGCCACCGTTGAGAGCCGAGCCCGGGTCTTCCGAGAAGCTCTTCGCCAGTTCAGCGAAGTCTTCGCCCGCTTCGATGCGGTCGTAGAGTTTCTCCGCCAGGCGCTTGGTCTCGGCTTCGCTGCGAATCTCGCTTGGCTTGATCAGGATGTGGCGAACATGCACTTCGTCACGGACCTGGGTTCCACCACCGCGCTTCTCCAGCACTTTCAGGATGATGAAGCCGCCTGGCGTACGAGCTGGCTGGGTGATATCGCCCACGGCCATGGCGCTCAGTTCGCGGTCGAACGGAGGCGGCAGTTGAGCGGGCTTGCGCCAGCCCATGTCACCGCCTTCCAGGGCGTTGTCGCTGCCCGACTTGGCAATGGCCATCTGACCGAAATCAGCGCCTTGCTTGAGCTGCTGGTAGACATCCATCGCCTGGCGATAAGCGCTCTGGATCGCTTCGGAGTTGGCGCTTTCCGGGGTCGGAATCAGGATGTTCGCCAGGTGCAGTTCTTCGGAAAGCTGCATCTTGCCCAGGTCCGAGGCGAGGAAGTTCTTCACTTCCTGTTCCGACACCTGGATGCGTTCGGCCACACGGCGCTGGCGCACACGGCTGATGACCATTTCACGGCGGATCTGATCGCGGGCGTCCTCGTAGGAGAGGCCGTCGCGGGCCAGGGCGGCGCGGAATTGGTCGATACTCATGTTATTGCGCTGGGCAATGGTGCCGACGGCCTGGTTCAGTTCTTCATCGGTGATGCGAATGCCGGAACGTTCGCCGATCTGCAACTGCAGGTTTTCGACGATCAGGCGTTCGAGCACTTGCTGGTCCAGTACGCCTGGTGGCGGCTGGCCACCGCCGCGCTTGGCGATGGTTTGCTGCACTTCATGGACGCGCTGGTCCAACTGGCTCTGCATGACCACGTCGTTGTCGACGATGGCCACCACTTTATCGATGGACTGTACCGCGGCGTTGGCCGCGGTACCCAGGAACAGCGCGCCCAGCATCAGCGGGCGCAGACAATCAGAAAGCTTGGTCTTCACGTTCACGATAACCTTGGATGCCTTTGTCGAGGAAGCTCTCTACCTTGGCGCCGGTGAGGCCGCCGAGTCCCTTCAGAACAATTTGGAGGAAGACGCCGTGGTCGCCTTTTTCGTTTTCCGGGGCGGCCTGACTGAACTCTTCATAGTCGACCCAGTAACGGTTGATCAGGCGCAGTTTCCAGCAGCAGTTGTCATATTCGAAACCACCGAAGGCTTCCAGGGTGCGGTTGCGGTTGTAGTCATACTGCCAGCGGCTGATTACGTTCCACTGCGGCACGATCGGCCAGATGACCGAGAAGTCGTGCTGCTTGATCTTGTAGTAATCCTTCACGTAGCCAGGTGTGCCTGGCGTGCCGTAGTCGCCACCGCCCACTTGCCATTGGCCAGTGGTTTCATCGTAGCGGACCAGGTCGTTGCGATAGCGATAGCCAGCGTTGATGACCTTGTTCGGGTTGTCTTCGGGCTGGTAGTGAAACATCGCGCTGCCCGAACGGGGGCTATGGGTATCCGGATCCCAGTTGTAGTTGGCGGTGGTGCGCCAATCGCGGTTCCAGCGGTACTCGTATTCCAGTGCGTACGGGGAAACGTTCGACTTGGCGTCTTCACGTGTCTTGAAGTCGATGCTTGGCAGCTGGACTTCGCGATCCTTGAAGTACAGGGCCTGGCCGACGCTGATGCGCTGGCGCTCGAAACCGTTTTCTTCGATCCAGCGGCTGGTTACGCCCAGGGACAGCTTGTTCTCGTCGCCGACGCGGTCAGAGCCGGTAAAGCGGTTGTCCCGAAACAGCGAGGAGTAGCTGAAGGTCGATTCGCTGGTATCGAAAACCGGGATATCGCTCTGATCTTTTTCCGGTACGTAGAGGTAGAACAGGCGTGGTTCCAGGGTCTGGCGATAGTTGGTGCCGAACCATTGGGTATTCCGATCAAAATACAAGCCGCTGTCGATGCTGGCGATCGGAATGCCGCGACTCTGGTTGCTGCTATAAGTGCCCTGCAGGCGATCGGCCTCGGCGCTCTGTGCCGCAATTTGCGATTTGCCTCTGCCATCCAGATCCAGGTCATATTGGGTGTACTGGTATTTCAAGGATGGCTTGATGTAGCCGTAGCTCGCCTCCATCGGCAAGCTCATGACCGGAGCCAAATTCAGGCGGTTGCCGTTCGCTCGCGCAAGGCCGCGGATGTTGTTGTCCAGCCACGGCGATGTAACGCCTTCGTCGTTGCTGTACAGGCCATTTCTCAAGTTGCGATCAAATCGGACCAGTTCTGTTTGGTAAGCGAAATCCAGGCCATATGGATGCTGTGGCAACGCACCGTTGAAAGTGATCTGCGGCAAACGATCATAGGGCGTGATCTTGGAAATCGTCGCCATCTGGTAAGCCTGGGCATTCAAGCGGGCAACGTAGTTGTCCCCCCGATAGCTGATGGCCCCTTGCTGGTTCACATAATCCCTGGATTCGACACCGATCTGGTCGGTCTGCAAATCCTGGAAGTAGTAAGGATCGCTGATCTTGGTGTAGTCGACTTCCGTCAGCACGCGCGAGTCGAGACCGCCTTTGTGCTGCCAGTTGTACATGTAGCGGGTCTTGCTGTAATCGGACTGCTTGGCGCGTTCGTCTTCTTCGTCGTTGAGGTACGCCGCGCCGAACTGACCTTCGCTGGACTTGGTCAGGTAGCGGAACTCGCCTTCCATCAGCATGCCACGCTTGCTCATGTAGCGCGGGTACAACGTGGCATCGTAGTTTGGCGCCAGGTTGAAGTAGTACGGGGTGACCAGCAGGAAACCGGTGTCGCTGCCGCTGCCGATGGTCGGCGGCAGGAAGCCGGACTGGCGACGGTCGTCGATCGGGAAATAAATATAAGGCGTGTACAGGACTGGAATGTCCTTGACCCGCAGCGTCACGTTGGTCGCGGTACCGAAGCCGGTGGCCGGGTTCAGGGTGATGTTGTTGCCCTTGAGCGTCCAGGCGTTGCTGTTCGGTTCGCACGTGGTGTACGTACCGTCCTTGAGACGGATGATCGCGTTCTCGGCGCGCTTGGCGTACAGCGCGTTACCGCGGATGCGCGACTTGTGCATCACGTATTCGGCGTTGTCGACCTTGGCTTCGCCGGTGTCCAGCTGTACATCGGCGTGGTCGCCGACGATCAGTGCTCCGTTGTCGCGAACCCGCACGTTGCCGCTCAGCTCGCCACGATTTTCGGCCTGGTACAGGCTGGCCTCGTCGGCCTCGACCTGCATGCTGCCCTGGCGCATGACCACGTCACCGGCCAGGGTCGCCACCTGTTCTTCCTGCTGATAGCGTGAAGCCTTGGCGCCGAGGAAGGTGGGGGCGTCGCTCTTGGCCGTCTTGTCGTTCATGCCAGGACGGGTCGGCTCGATATAGGCACCCGAGCAGTAAGGCCCGGTTTCAGCCAATTGCGCAGGGGTGAGGTTCTCTCGTGGAACCCAATCCAGGTGACTGTAGTCTGCACTGCGCGACTTCAGGCCACGGCCCTTGGCTTCGGTAACGAGCATCGGCTTTTCGCCGGCTTCCTCGCCCGAGCTGCTGTCGGCCGGAGCCGCGCCACTGTCGGAAACCGCACTGCCGTCATGCACGGGACGCGGCGGCAACGCGGCGGCCGGTGTCTTGGGCGCACAGTCCCAGGCACCCGAAGCGGAGACGGAGCAGTCATACTGCTGCGCCGCGACGACGAATGAAGAGGCCAGGGGTTGCAGGGCCAGCAGACTGCCGGTAACCAGCAACGGAAATTTTTTACGAAACGCGGGGGATTTCAATGCCATCTTATTAGTCCGGGCTTCCTGCGTGCCATCTGCCCGCGGTGTGGGCCGCACGCCTCTCGATGGTCTGAAAAAGATGCTGGATAATAAAGCATGACCCGCTTGACGGCTAGCGCCGTCGGAGACCCTTGCAATGCCCGACCAAGATGTACGCTTGCAACACCTGAAAGTTTGGCTCGATGAACAACTGCCGATCCTTTTCACTCAACAGGACTGGGGCGCCGTACCCCCGGCCACGTTGACCGCCGCCAGCAGCGACGCGAGTTTCCGGCGTTATTTCCGCTGGGAAGGCGAGGGTCGCAGTTTGATCGTAATGGATGCGCCACCGCCCCAGGAAAACTGCAAACCCTTCGTGGATATTGCTTTTCTGCTGGCGAAATCCGGCATTAACGTGCCAAAAATTTATGCCGAAGACCTCGAACGCGGCTTTCTTTTGCTCAATGACTTGGGCAACCAGACCTATCTGGACGTGATCAACGGCGAAAATGCCGACGATTTGTTCCGCGATGCCCTGCAAGCCTTGCTGGCTTTCCAGCAATTGCCGATGGTTGCGCCGTTGCCGAGCTACGATGTCGCGTTGCTGCGTCGGGAGCTGGAATTGTTCCCCGAGTGGTACGTCAAGCGCGAGCTGGGTATCGAATTGGATTCGGCTCAGCAGCAACTCTGGCAGCAGGCCAGCGAGCTGCTGATCGACAGCGCCCTGGCCCAGCCCAAAGTGCTGGTGCACCGCGACTACATGCCGCGCAACCTGATGCTCAGCGTGCCGAACCCCGGCGTGCTGGATTTTCAGGATGCGGTCTATGGCCCCGTCACCTACGACGTGACCTGCCTGTTCAAGGACGCCTTCCTCAGTTGGCCCGAGGCACGTGTGCGCGGCTGGCTGGAGAGTTACTGGCAGCAGGCCGGCGCCCTCGGCATTCCCGTCCAGCCGGACTTCGAGGACTTCCTGCGGGCCAGCGACTTGATGGGCGTGCAGCGCCATCTCAAGGTCATCGGGATATTCGCGCGCATTTGTCATCGTGATGGCAAGCCACGCTACCTCGGTGATGTGCCGCGCTTCTTTGCTTATATAGAAGCGGTCATTGCCCGTCGTCCGGAACTGGCACCGCTCGATGAACTGCTGGGCAGCCTGCGGCAATCGGCCGGAGCAACGGCATGAAGGCGATGATTCTGGCGGCGGGCAAGGGCGAGCGCATGCGGCCCTTGACCCTTACCACGCCAAAGCCGTTGATTCGCGTCGGTGGTGTTCCCTTGATCGAATACCACCTGCGGGCGCTGGCCAGGGCCGGGTTCACCGAGATCGTGATCAATCACGCCTGGCTCGGTCAGCAGATCGAAGATCACCTGGGGGATGGTTCACGGTTTGGCGTGAGTATTCGGTTTTCCCCTGAGGGCGAGCCGCTGGAAACCGGCGGTGGAATCTTCCGGGCCTTGCCGCTGCTGGGCGACGAAGCGTTTGTGGTGGTGAACGGCGATGTCTGGACCGACTACGACTTCAGCGCTTTGCGCCGGCCGCTCGAAGGGTTGGCGCACCTGGTGCTCGCCGATAATCCCGAGCATCACCCGGACGGCGATTTCGTCCTGGTCGACGGAAAGGTTCACGATAGGCAAGCGCCTGCCGACAACCTGACCTATAGCGGCATCGCCGTCCTGCACCCGCGGTTGTTCGACGGTTGCTCGGACGGTGCGTTCAAGCTCGCACCGCTGTTGCGCGCGGCCATGGCCGAGGGGCGCGTCAGTGGCGAGCACCTCAAAGGGCATTGGGTCGATGTCGGCACCCATGAACGTTTGGCGCAGGTCGAAACCTTGATAGAAGCGAGCGGTTGATATGTGGTGGCCAGGGACTCTGATTGGAGCCGGGGCGGGCTTTGCCATAGCCAGCATTCCGGGGGCCATGCTTGGGGCATTGTTGGGACAGGCGCTGGATCGACGCCTGAATCTGCAGGGCTGGGCGCAGGTACGTGAGCGCCTGGGTGGACGCCCGGCGTTGCGCAACGATGAGTTGTTGTTTGTATTGCTGGGGCGGCTGGCGAAAAGCGATGGCCGCGTGGTCGATGGCCACATCCAGCAGGCTCGCCAGGAAATGCGTGCACTGGACTTGAGCGAGTCGGCGCAACGCCGGGCGATCGCAGCATTCAACCGGGGTAAATCCGGGAATGATCGTTTGCGCGGTTACATGCGCCGCCTGGCTGTCCAGCCGCATGCGGCTGAAGGGGTATTGCGCGCGTGTTGGCGGATGGTCTGGGCCGATGGCCGTGCCGGAGTCAGCGAGCGAGAACTGGTGGCCCAGTGGGGGCGCTGGTTGGGCTGGACGCCGCAACAGGTTCAGGCGCTGGCGGCTGATTACGAGCCGCAGAAACTGTCGCGGCCCAACAGCGGGGTGACCTATCAGGAAGCCTTGCGCTTGCTGGGGGTTTCGGCCACCAGCGAACCGTCACAGATCAAGCGCGCTTACCGACGCCTGCTCAGTCGTCATCATCCGGACAAGATTGCCGGCAGCGGGGCAACGCCCTTGCAGGTGCGTGAAGCCACCGACAAAACCCGGGAACTGCATAACGCCTATCGACTGATTCGGGAACGACGGGATTTTCGCTAGCCACACGGGGAGCAATTGTGGCGGGGGGATAAATCCCTAGCCACAACAGTGCTTCACTTGGGTATGAGTCAGCCTTACTCCCCCGCTTTCTGCGGATTCAACCAACCCCGAACCCGACGAAACAGCTGCTCCTGCTCCGCCGCCGGGTTCGGCAGGGCCTTGAGGGACACCTGGCTGAAGGTCGAGCCCTTCAAGCGTTTGCTCGCCTGCAAGCGCTCCAGCGCCGCGTTGCGATCCAGCGGCTTGTCCATGTAGAAAATGTCGGCGGTCGCCAGTTTCAAGGTCGAGGTCAATTCGGCCAGGGCCGGCTTGGCGGTGGTCGGGGTCTGGGCGGCCACCATCACGAAGCGTTCGACCTGCGAGGGCTGCTTTTCACTCAAGTAACGCGCCGCCCAATAGGCGCCAGTGCCATGGCCCAGCAGCACGATGCGGCGTGCGCTTTGCTGTTCGGCGTAGGCCAGTGCTGCATCGATACGGGCGAAGATGCGCTCGGCGTCGGCCTTGGCATGTTCTTCATCGGTTTGGGCGACGACAGGATCTGCCGCATCGGCTTCGCCGCCTGCGACCTGTTCGATCGGCGCCGCCGTGGTGGCGTCCGGTGCTGCGGCAGCGGTATCGGCCGGCTTGGTCTCGGGCGGTGCTTCCACCACGCGTGGTGCAATGACGTCGCTTTGCAAGTCCGGCAGGGTGATACTCAGGCTGCTCCACTCAACATCGGGCAATTTTTTACGTAACGGGCCGATAGCTTGAGGCCAGTCAGCTGTTTCGCCAGCACCGGGGATTATGATGACTGCGCCCCTGGGGTCGCTGGTATTGGCCGGTTTCCACAGTGCCAGGAAGGCATCGCTGCCGGTCTGTAACTGTTGTTGTTCCTGGGCCGGGACTTTTCGCTCAAGTGCGGTCGCTTCTTCCAGGCTACGTTCGAGCAAGGGTTGGCGCTCGACGGGTTTTTCCTCGGCAGGTTGCTGCGCGGCGGGCGCCGTTTCGCTGGCCTGTACAGAAAATGCACTTGGCAGGATCAGCGACAGGCACAATGCTGGCAACGCCAGGCGATAAACAGAGGGCATCGGATATTCCATGACCAGAAGTATTTCCGGCAGCCTAATGGGTTGGTCAGTATTTGTCAGTGCATGAGACTTCGATGATGCGTTTTTGCTGCCTGTGGGTTATCGGCTGTTTATGGCTTCCCTTGATGGCGTGGGCCGCGCCCGCGCCGTCGGCGCACGGGGTGCAATTGAATGCAGGGCAGCGCCAGTGGTTGGTGCAACATCCGCAATGGCGGGTCGGCCTGGTATTGCAGGCGCCCTATGCCCAATACGACCGGCGCCTGCAGCGTTTGTCTGGCACTAACGTCGAGTTGATGCAATGGTTGGGCAAGGCGTTGAACGTCGAACTCACCTGGCGCAACTTCCAGGACCTGGCACAACTGGAAGCAGCGGTGCGTGCCGGCGAGGTGGACGTTGCTCCGGGCCTGACCCAATCCCCGGGCGGACTCAAGCTCTGGCAGTTTTCCGACCCCTACATGCGCGTGCCGCAATTGATCGTCGGCGCGCAGAAGGGCGCCGAAGGGGTGGAGTTGGAAAAAATCGACACCCAGGCCCGGGTCGCGGTGCGCATGCCCAGCGCGACGGCCGATTACCTGCGCAGCAACTACCCGGCGCTGAATCTGCAAGGTGTACCGATGGAGCGCGAGGCCCTGCAATTATTGCTGACCCAGCAGGCTCGATACGCGGTGGTCGACGAGGCACAGCTCGGGCGGCTGATGGTCGAGCCCGAATTCGCCGAGCTGGCGGTGGTGGGCGACATCGGCCTGCCGCAGTTGCTGCGGGTTGCCACGCGCCGGGACTGGCCGGAACTGGCCGAGATCATCGACAGCGGATTGCAGGCGATCCCGGCCAAGGAGCTGGAGCAACTGCACAGCCGTTGGCTCAAGCCAAAATATCCACGCCTGACCGAGACCCCGGGCTTCTGGCAGAACTTGACCCTATTGATTCTGGCCCTGCTGCTCAGCAGCGTCGCCATCGTCTTCTGGCAGCGCCGCCAGCAACGCGCACTGGAGCGCCGTTTGCGTGCCGCGAGGGAGGACATCGCCCAGCGTACTGCCAGCGAGGAAGCCTTGCGCCTGACGCAGTTTTCCATCGATCAAAGTACGGTCGGCATCCTCTGGGTCAATTGGGACAGCCACGTGCGTTATGCCAACCGAGCGGCTGAAACCATGCTTGGCTACGCCTCGGGCGCCATCATCGACCGCCCTTTGATCGACTTCGAGCCGGGCTTGCACATGGATCGCTGGCTGAATCTGTGGAAGCGCGCCCGGGCCAGTGAAGAGGGGCCGCAGAGTTTCGAAACCGAATGCGTGCGAGCCGATGGCAGCATCTTGCCGGCTGACGTTTCCCTGAGCTTCCTGCGTTTTCGCGACGCCGAATACCTGGTGGTCTACCTCAACGATGTGACCGAGCGCCGACGTGCCCTGGCGGCGTTACGCGAAAGTGAAGCGCGCTTGCAAGGCATCGCCGCCAACGTGCCGGGCCTGGTCTTTCGCCTGGAGCGGGCGCCGGTGACCGGCCAGATCGACTTTGCCTACATAAGCGAAGGCAGCGAAAGCCTGGTGGGTTATTCCCCTGCAACCCTGGCCCGCAGCGATACCGGGCTGCGCAGCCTGGTGCACCCGCAGGACAAGGCCGATTACCACCGCACTCAGGACCAGGCGCTGGACACCGACAGTGACTGGTCATGGCAGGGCCGCATCCTGACCCGCGAAGGCCAGGAGCGCTGGGCCGAGATCAAGGCGATCACCCGCCGTCTCGAAGATGGCGCTTATGTCTGGGACGGAATTGTCTGGGACATCACTGAAAGCAAGCGCATCGAGCTGGAGCTGGCCAGCTCCCGGGAACAGTTGCGCGAATTGTCGGCGCACTTGGAAAGCGTGCGGGAAGAGGAAAAGGCGCGTATTGCCCGGGAAGTCCACGACGAGCTGGGCCAAATGTTGACGGTGTTGAAGCTAGAAACATCCATGTGTGAATTGGCCTACGCACAACTCGACCCAGGCCTGCATGAGCGACTTAACAGCATGAAGCGCCTGATTGCCCAGTTGTTCCAACTGGTGCGGGACGTGGCGACGGCGTTGCGCCCGCCGATTCTGGATGCTGGCATTGCCTCGGCCATCGAATGGCAGGCTCGGCGTTTCGAGGCGCGAACGCAGATTCCATGCCTGGTGCAGGTGCCGGACAATCTGCCGGCCCTGAGTGACGCCAAGGCCATTGGCCTGTTCCGGATTCTCCAGGAAGCGCTGACCAACGTGATGCGCCATGCCCAAGCGCATACTGTAGAGCTGACGCTGGTTCAGGAGGGCGACGAATTGTGCCTGACCGTCAGCGACGACGGTGTAGGATTTATTGCCGATACGGGTCGGCCAACCTCCTTTGGCCTGGTCGGCATGCGTGAACGGGTGTTGATCATGGGCGGGCAATTGTCCCTGGAGAGTGAGCCGGGGGAGGGGACGACCCTGTCGGTGCGGGTGCCGTTGCATGGGGCCTGATGGGTGGGTTGCCTGGGTGGGCCCAATCGCGAGCAAGCTCGCTCCCACATTGATTGATATGTACACATACACCCTGCGGGAGCGAGCTTGCTCGCGATGAGATCCTGAATCTGGAGAACAACGTGATCCGTGTACTGGTAGCCGAAGACCACACCATCGTCCGTGAAGGCATCAAGCAGTTGATCGGCCTGGCCAAGGATCTGGTGGTGGTGGGGGAGGCGAGCAATGGCGAACAGTTGCTCGAGACCTTGCGCCACGTGCCCTGCGAAGTGGTGCTGCTGGACATTTCCATGCCAGGCGTCAACGGCCTGGAGGCGATCCCACGGATCCGGGCGCTGAACAATCCGCCGGCCATCCTGGTGCTGTCGATGCATGACGAAGCGCAAATGGCCGCCCGCGCCCTGAAGGTCGGCGCCGCCGGCTACGCGACCAAGGACAGCGACCCGGCCCTGCTGCTCATGGCGATTCGCAAGGTCGCGGCCGGCGGACGCTATATCGACCCGGACCTGGCCGACCGCATGGTCTTTGAGGTCGGCCTGACCGACACGCGACCGCTGCACTCGCTGCTGTCCGAGCGTGAATTCTCAGTCTTCGAACGCCTGGCCCAGGGCGCCAACGTCAACGACATAGCCCAGCAACTGGCCCTGAGCAGCAAGACCATCAGCACCCACAAGGCACGGCTGATGCAGAAGCTCAACATCACCTCATTGGCAGAGCTGGTGAAATATGCGATGGAGCACAAGCTGCTCTAAGACTCGCAATTTCCCCCTGTGGGAGCGAGCTTGCTCCCACAGGGGAAATTTGTCGGCATATCCATTTGCGACACGCCCCAATAGCGCTTTTGCCCCTACTTGCGGCGTGCCGCTGCCAACTGCCCACCGTCCTTATCCAATCCCGCCATCCCTGTAGGGCAATCCCTACCCCGACTCTTCCATCCCGCTGAGGTGATTCTCTCCTGCGTCCCGATTTGCGCGGGCCCCAGGCTCCACTAGGCTTGACTCACAAGCAGTCATCAATACAAAAGGTGCGGGTATGAGCCAGGTCGATTCAAGCGCGGGGGCCAGTGATGTGCTGGTCAGCTTTCGTGGTGTGCAAAAGAGCTACGACGGCGAGAACCTGATCGTCAAAGACCTCAACCTGGATATTCGCAAAGGCGAATTCCTGACCCTGCTCGGGCCTTCCGGCTCCGGCAAGACCACCAGCCTGATGATGCTGGCCGGGTTTGAAACCCCAACCGCCGGCGAGATCCTGCTGGCCGGGCGCTCGATCAACAATGTGCCACCGCACAAGCGCGACATCGGCATGGTGTTCCAGAACTACGCCTTGTTTCCTCACATGACCGTCGCCGAGAACCTGGCGTTCCCGCTGACGGTGCGGGGCCTGAACAAGAGCGACGTGAGTGATCGGGTCAAGCGCGTCTTGAGCATGGTCCAGCTGGACAGCTTCGCCCAACGCTACCCGGCGCAATTGTCCGGCGGCCAGCAACAACGGGTGGCCCTGGCCCGGGCGCTGGTATTCGAGCCGCAGCTGGTGCTGATGGACGAACCCCTGGGTGCGCTGGACAAGCAATTGCGCGAGCACATGCAGATGGAAATCAAACACCTGCACCAGCGCCTGGGCGTGACCGTGGTCTATGTGACCCACGACCAGGGCGAAGCCCTGACCATGTCCGACCGTGTGGCGGTGTTCCACCAGGGCGAGATCCAGCAGATCGCCCCGCCGCGCACCCTTTATGAAGAGCCGAAAAACACCTTTGTCGCCAACTTCATCGGTGAGAACAACCGCCTTAACGGCCGCCTGCACAGCCAAACCGGCGAGCGCTGCCTGGTGGAGCTGGGGCGTGGTGAGAAGGTCGAGGCACTGGCGGTGAATGTCGGCAAGCCAGGCGAGCCGGTGACTCTGTCGATCCGCCCGGAACGGGTGAGCCTCAACGGCGCAAGCGAACAATGTGTCAACCGCTTCTCAGGGAGGGTGGCGGAATTCATCTATCTGGGCGACCACGTCCGGGTTCGCCTGGAAGTCTGCGGCAAGAACGACTTCTTTGTGAAACAACCGATTGCCGAGCTCGATCCCGGGCTCGCCGTCGGGGACGTGGTTCCGCTTGGCTGGCAAGTCGAGCATGTGCGTGCGCTCGATCCCCTTCTAGAGGCGAATTGATCGCCCCCTGCTGTACCAACACCAACCCTGCACGTGGAGAGAACAATAAATGTTGAGATCCCTGAAGTTCACAGCCCTGACACTGGGCATGATGGGTGCGGCAAGCGCGATGGCGGCGGGCCCGGACCTGACCGTGGTGTCTTTCGGCGGGGCGAACAAGGCGGCTCAGGTCAAAGCCTTCTACGCACCGTGGGAAGCGGCCGGCAATGGCAAGATCGTGGCTGGCGAGTACAACGGTGAAATGGCCAAGGTCAAGGCCATGGTCGATACCAAGAGCGTTTCCTGGGATTTGGTAGAAGTCGAGTCCCCGGAATTGTCCCGTGGTTGTGACGAAGACATGTTCGAACAACTCGATCCGGCCCTGTTCGGCAAGGCCGAAGACTACGTCAAGGGTGCTATCCAGCCTTGCGGCGTGGGCTTCTTCGTGTGGTCGACCGTGCTGGCCTACAACGCCGACAAACTCAAGACCGCGCCGACCAGTTGGGCTGACTTCTGGGACACCAAGCAATTCCCAGGCAAGCGCGGCCTGCGCAAAGGCGCCAAGTACACCCTGGAATTCGCCCTGATGGCCGATGGCGTAGCGCCGAAAGACGTCTACAAAGTGCTGGCTGGCAAAGACGGCCAGGACCGTGCGTTCAAGAAGCTCGATGAGCTCAAGCCGAACATCCAGTGGTGGGAAGCTGGCGCCCAGCCACCGCAGTACCTGGCTTCCGGTGACGTGGTCATGAGCTCGGCCTACAACGGCCGGATCGCCGCGGTACAGAAAGAAAGCAACCTGAAAGTGGTGTGGAACGGCGGCATCTATGACTTCGACGCTTGGGCCATCCCACGCGGCCTGGACAAGACCCGCGCCGAAGCGGCGAAGAAATTCATCGCCTTCTCGGTGGCGCCGCAGCAGCAGAAGACCTACTCGGAAAACATCGCCTACGGTCCGGCCAATACCCAGGCTGTACCGTTGCTGGCCAAGGATGTCCTGAAAGACATGCCAACCACCCCGGAAAACATCGCCAACCAGGTGCAGATCGACGTCAGCTTCTGGGCTGACAACGGTGAGCAACTGGAGCAGCGCTTCAACTCCTGGGCTGCGAAGTAACCCGACGGTCTGAAACCGGATGAGATCCATGTGGGAGCGAGCTTGCTCGCGATAGCGGTCTGTCAGGCACATCAATACTTGAATGTGCCGCAGCCATCGCGAGCAAGCTCGCTCCCACAGGTTCTTCCATCGACCCGGGTGTTTCAAAAGAACAGAGGCGGCCCGCCGCCCCTGTAACGATCAAAAAGATTTGCGGAGTTCGCCATGGCCATCGCCGTTCCACTGAACGCGGGCACCAGCCCCACCCTCAAGCAACGGCTCAAGCACGCCGAGCGGATCAACCGCTGGAAGGCCCAGGCCTTGATTGCGCCGCTGGTGCTGTTTCTGTTGCTGGTGTTCCTGGTGCCGATCGTGGCGCTGCTGTTCAAAAGCGTCAGCAACCCGGAAGTGGTGGGCGCCATGCCGCGTACGGTCACCGCCGTCGCTGCCTGGGACGGACGTGGTTTGCCGGGCGAGCCGGTGTACAAGGCTGCCAGTGAAGACCTGGCCGAAGCCCGCAAGAATCAGACCCTGGGCGACTTGTCCAAGCGCCTGAACATGGAATTGGCCGGCTATCGCAGCCTGCTGACCAAGACTGCTCGGGCGTTGCCGTTTGCCACCGAGCCGGCTTCCTATAAAGAAGCCTTGGAAAACCTCGATGAGCGTTGGGGCGACCCGGCGTACTGGCAGGTGATCCGCCGCAACACCAGCAACGTCACCCCGTATTACCTGCTGGCGGCCGTCGATCACCGCATCGATGACCTCGGCGAACTGGCCACGGCCACCCCGGACCAGGCGATCTACCTCGACATCTTTACCCGGACCTTCTGGATGGGCCTGGTGATCACCGCTATCTGCCTGGTGCTGGCCTATCCGTTGGCCTACCTGCTGGCGAACCTGCCTTCGCGCCAGAGCAACCTGCTGATGATCCTGGTGCTGCTGCCGTTCTGGACCTCGATCCTGGTACGTGTCGCCGCATGGATCGTGTTGCTGCAGTCCGGTGGCCTGATCAACAGTGCGCTGATGGCCATGGGCGTCATCGATAAGCCCCTGGAACTGGTGTTCAACCGCACCGGTGTGTACATCTCCATGGTCCACATCCTGCTGCCGTTCATGATCCTGCCGATCTACAGCGTGATGAAGGGCATCTCGCCAACCTATATGCGTGCGGCGATTTCCCTGGGCTGCCACCCGTTCGCCAGTTTCTGGCGGGTGTACTTCCCGCAGACCTATGCCGGGGTCGGTGCCGGTTGCCTGTTGGTGTTCATCCTTGCCATCGGCTACTACATCACGCCGGCGCTGCTGGGCAGCCCGAACGATCAGATGGTCAGCTACTTCGTCGCGTTCTACACCAACACCAGCATCAACTGGGGCATGGCCACGGCGCTCGGCGGGCTGCTGTTGCTGGCGACCATCGTGCTTTATCTGATTTACAGCTGGCTGGTGGGCGCCAGCCGCCTGCGCCTGAGCTAAGGGGAGATCGAAAATGGTGAGTCCTTACATGTCCCCCGTCGAGCGGGTGTGGTTCTACTGCTTGCGCACACTCTGCGGGCTGATTCTGTTGTTCCTGATCCTGCCGGTGCTGGTGATCATTCCACTGTCGTTCAACTCCGGCAGTTTCCTGGTGTACCCGCTGCAGGGCTTTTCGCTGCAGTGGTACCACGATTTCTTCGCCTCGGCCGAATGGATGCGGGCGCTGAAAAACAGCATCATCGTGGCCCCGGCGGCGACGTTGCTGGCGATGGTCTTCGGCACGCTCGCGGCCATCGGCCTGACCCGTGGTGACTTCCCAGGCAAGGCGTTGGTGATGGCCCTGGTGATTTCGCCAATGGTGGTGCCGGTGGTGATCATTGGCGTAGCCAGTTACCTGTTTTTCGCACCGCTGGGGCTGGGCAACAGCTTCTTCTCGCTGATCGTGGTCCACGCCGTGCTGGGTGTACCGTTCGTGATCATCACGGTGTCGGCGACCCTGCAGGGGTTCAACCACAACCTGGTTCGGGCCGCCGCCAGCCTTGGGGCTTCGCCACTGACGGCGTTTCGTCGGGTGACCCTGCCGTTGATCGCCCCGGGCGTGATCTCCGGCGCACTGTTCGCCTTCGCGACGTCGTTCGATGAAGTAGTGGTGACCCTGTTCCTGGCCGGCCCCGAGCAGGCAACCCTGCCACGGCAGATGTTCAGCGGCATCCGCGAAAACCTCAGCCCTACCATCGCCGCTGCGGCAACGCTGCTGATTGCCTTCTCGGTGATCCTGTTGCTGACCCTGGAGTGGTTGCGTGGGCGTAGCGAGAAGCTGCGTACTACCCAAGCCTGACGCCCAAGCAAAAACAGTGTGGGAGCGAGCTTGCTCGCGATAGCGGTGATACATTCAAAACAGAAGTTGAATGTTGATCCGCTATCGCGAGCAAGCTCGCTCCCACAGGGGCCTCATCCACAGGTTCCTTATCGCATTCATACGCTGAATGGCAGACAACCCTCAATACCGAGCTATCCTTGTGCCAGCCCATACTCGAATAAGAGGCCGCGCACATGAGTCTTTCCTCATTCAAGATCGCCCATAAACTGATCACCGGTGCCGCTGCCATCGAGCAACTGGCCGCGGAGTTGACGCGCCTGGACGTCGACAACCCGCTGATCGTGACCGATGCGGCGTTGGTTAAATCCGGCACCGTGGAACTGGCCCTGCAACATCTG
This sequence comes from Pseudomonas sp. H1_F01, assembly GCF_054681425.1. Classification (NCBI taxonomy): domain Bacteria; kingdom Pseudomonadati; phylum Pseudomonadota; class Gammaproteobacteria; order Pseudomonadales; family Pseudomonadaceae; genus Pseudomonas; species Pseudomonas sp. H1_F01. The sequence continues at coordinate 841,821 of NZ_CP162823.1, forward strand.
GGCGGACGGGACTACGAGATTTTCGACCGGGTCATGCCGGACCCGGAAATCGCCATTGTCGAAGACTGCATGCAAGCCTATCGCGACGGTGGTCATGACGGCCTGATCGGTCTCGGGGGTGGCAGTGCCATCGACATCGCCAAGTGCGTGGGGGTCTATGCCGGTTACCACGGCGAGCTGCAGGATATGTTCGGTGTCGATCAGGTGCCGCGCAAAGGCCCGCCCATGATTGCCATCCCCACTACGGCCGGTACCGGTTCGGAAGTCACCAACGTGGCGATCCTCTCCGACAAGGCTGCGCAGCTGAAAAAAGGCATCGTCAGCGATTATCTGTTGCCGGACGTGGCGTTGGTCAGTCCGCAGATGACCCTCACATGCCCGCGCAGCGTCACGGCTGCCAGTGGCGTTGATGCGCTGGTACACGCCATCGAGGCCTACCTGTCGCTCAATGCTTCGCCAATCACCGATGCCCTGGCCATCGGCGCAATCAAGCTGATCACCCGCGCGCTGCCCAAGGCCTATGCCAACCCGGCTCACCTGCAAGCCCGCGAAGACATGGCCACGGCCAGCCTGATGGCCGGCATGGCGTTCGGCAATGCCGGGGTCGGGGCGGTGCATGCGCTGGCCTATCCGTTGGGCGGGCGCTTTCACGTGTCCCATGGCGTCGCCAACGCTTTGTTGCTGCCGTACGTCATGGCCTGGAACAAGATGGCCTGTGTCGAGCGCATGCGTGACATCGCCGAAGCCATGGGCCTCAAGACCGCGCACCTGAGTGATCTTGAAGCGGCCGACGAAGCCGTGGAGGCCATGGTTGCGTTGTGCGCCGCCGTGGAAATACCCAACGGCCTCAGCAGCCTGGGCGTGACCGAGGAGGTGATTCCATCCATGGCGGTGGAAGCGGCGGGAATAGAACGGCTGATGCGCAATAATCCGCGCAAACTGAGCGCCGCCGATATCGAGAAGATCTACCGCGCGGCGTATTGATCGATTGCCACGGTGGGCGCGCCAAATCTTGAGGTATACAATGCGCGCCATCGTGATTTCGCTCAAAACAGGTGCGTCATGCAGCCCTTCGCTATTGCTCCGTCGATTCTCTCCGCCGACTTCGCCCGCCTGGGCGAAGAAGTGGACAACGTTCTGGCCGCCGGCGCCGACATCGTGCACTTCGATGTCATGGACAACCACTACGTGCCCAACCTGACCATCGGCCCGATGGTCTGCGCGGCGCTGCGCAAGTACGGCATCACCGCGCCGATCGACGCGCACCTGATGGTCAGCCCGGTGGACCGTATTGTCGGTGACTTCATCGAAGCCGGTGCTACCTACATCACTTTCCACCCTGAAGCCACGCAGCACATCGACCGCTCCCTGCAGTTGATCCGCGAAGGCGGTTGCAAGGCCGGCCTGGTGTTCAACCCGGCCACGCCGCTGGACGTGCTCAAGTACGTGATGGACAAGGTCGACATGATCCTGTTGATGAGCGTCAACCCTGGCTTCGGTGGGCAGAAGTTCATCCCGGGTACGCTCGACAAGCTGCGCGAAGCCCGTGCGTTGATCGATGCCTCGGGCCGTGATATCCGCCTGGAAATCGACGGTGGCGTGAACGTGAAGAATATTCGTGAAATCGCCGCCGCCGGCGCCGACACGTTCGTCGCGGGTTCGGCGATCTTCAATGCACCGAACTACGAAGAGGTGATTGCACAAATGCGCGCCGAACTGGCCCTGGCGCGCCCATGAGCGGCTTCGAGCAGCTGTTCCCCGGCAGCTTGCCGCGTCTGGTGATGTTCGACCTCGATGGCACATTGGTCGATTCGGTCCCGGACCTCGCGGCGGCGGTGGACACGATGCTGCTCAAGCTTGGACGCCCGCCCGCCGGCCTCGATTCGGTACGCCACTGGGTCGGCAATGGCGCGCCGATGCTGGTGCGCCGGGCCCTGGCCAATGACATCGATGCCCGAGGTGTCGATGATGCCGAGGTCGAGCGGGCGCTGGAGTTGTTCAATGAAGCCTACGAAGACAATCACCAACTGACGGTGGTCTACCCCGGCGTGCGCTCCACCCTCAAGTGGCTGCAGAAGCAGGGCGTGGAAATGGCGCTGATTACCAACAAGCCGGAGCGCTTCGTTGCGCCGTTGCTGGACCAGATGAAGATCGGTCGCTATTTCCGCTGGATCATCGGTGGCGATACCTTGCCGCAGAAAAAGCCTGACCCGGCCGCGCTGTTTTTCGTGATGAAAATGGCTAACATCCCGGCCTCCCAATCCCTGTTCGTCGGCGACTCGCGCAGCGATGTGCTGGCGGCGAAAGCGGCAGGGGTCAAATGCGTGGCGCTGAGTTACGGCTACAACCACGGCCGGCCAATCGCCGAAGAGTTTCCGACGCTGGTGATCGACGATTTGCGCCTGTTAATTCCCGGTTGCCTGGACCCGGCCGCTGAGATAACGTTGCCCGACGCTGTTCAATCCTCTTCTGGAAACGCCATCGTGGTGGTCACTCGCAAACTCTGGATGAAAGTCATGAAGGCCCTGGCCCGCTGGCGTTGGCGCACCTGACGTGATCCTGGCCGGTTATCCGGCGCGTTTGCATACCTGACTGTCAGCTCCTCTTGCCACGAGGCACCCCATGATCCGCGAAGAATTCCTGCGTCTAGCCGCTGCCGGCTACAACCGCATCCCCCTTGCCTGTGAAACCCTGGCTGACTTCGACACGCCGCTGTCGATCTACCTCAAGTTGGCCGACCAGCCCAACTCCTACTTGCTCGAATCGGTGCAGGGGGGCGAGAAATGGGGCCGTTATTCCATCATCGGCCTGCCGTGCCGCACGGTGCTGCGGGTCCATGACCATCGCATCAGCGTGACCCATGACGGTGTCGAAATCGAAAGCCTCGAAGTCGAAGACCCGCTGGCGTTCGTCGAAACCTTCAAGGCCCGCTATAACGTGCCGACCATTCCTGGCCTGCCGCGCTTCAACGGTGGCCTGGTGGGTTATTTCGGCTACGACTGCGTGCGCTACGTGGAAAAACGCCTGGGCACCTGCCCGAACCCTGATCCGCTGGGTGTGCCGGATATTTTGCTGATGGTGTCCGACGCGGTCGTTGTCTTTGACAACCTCGCCGGCAAGATGCACGCCATCGTCCTGGCCGATCCATCCCAGGAAGATGCCTACGAGCAAGGTCAACAAAGCCTGCAAGCATTGCTGGAAAAGTTACGTCAGCCGATCGCTCCGCGTCCCGGCCTGGACTTCAGCAAGCAGTCGGCGGCCGACCCGGTATTCCGCTCCAGTTTTACCCAGGACGATTACGAAAGGGCCGTCGATACCATCAAGGAATACATCCTCGCCGGTGACTGCATGCAAGTCGTTCCGTCGCAACGGATGTCCATCGACTTCAAGGCAGCGCCCATCGATCTCTATCGGGCGCTGCGCTGTTTCAACCCGACGCCGTACATGTACTTCTTCAACTTCGGCGACTTCCATGTCGTGGGCAGCTCGCCGGAAGTGCTGGTGCGGGTCGAAGACAACCTGATCACCGTGCGGCCGATCGCCGGCACTCGCCCCCGTGGCGCCACGGAAGAAGCTGACCGGGCCTTGGAAGAGGACCTGCTGTCGGACGACAAGGAAATCGCCGAGCACCTGATGCTGATTGACCTGGGGCGCAACGACACTGGGCGGGTCTCGGAGATCGGCTCGGTGAAGCTCACCGAGAAGATGGTCATCGAGCGCTATTCCAACGTGATGCACATCGTCTCCAACGTCACCGGCCAATTGAAGGCCGGGCTGACGGCGATGGACGCCTTGCGGGCGATCCTGCCGGCGGGCACCTTGTCTGGCGCGCCGAAAATCCGCGCGATGGAAATCATCGACGAACTGGAGCCGGTCAAGCGGGGCGTGTACGGCGGGGCCGTGGGTTACTTCGCCTGGAACGGCAACATGGACACCGCCATTGCCATTCGCACCGCCGTCATCAAGAACGGTGAACTGCACGTGCAGGCCGGCGGCGGTATCGTCGCCGACTCGGTGCCGGCACTGGAATGGGAAGAGACCCTGAACAAGCGCCGGGCCATGTTCCGCGCGGTGGCGCTGGCCGAGCAGACCTCCAGCAACTGAAGTAACTCGATCAGGGTGGGAGCGAGCTTGCTCGCGATGAGGCCGTCATATTCAACCAATAGGTTGACTGACAGTCCGTAATCGCGAGCAAGCTCGCTCCCACAGTTTTTTCTCGATCAGAAATCCAGGCTAACGCCCAGGCTTACCCCTTGCTGGGTCATGTCATCATCCTTGCGCAGTGTATAACCACCCCGTAGCGCCAAGTCGTTGGTCAACTTGTGGCTGACCCCAAGGCTCAGGCGATTGAGGTGGCTCTGTGGCGTGTAGCCTTCCAGTGTGAAGTCGTTGGCCGGCAGGCTGTTGAGGGCGATGTTGACCTTTTGCGTGTCGTCTTCGTACTCGCGTTCGTGGGCATATTCGCCAAACACCTGGGTCTGGCGGGTGATGTTGTATTTGCCTTGCAAGCCAATGCCCAGGCGTTTCGAATCACGGGTCTGGTCATCGAAGGTCAGTGCTGTGGAACGGCTGCTCTTTTCCGAATAACCATCGACTTCCACCTTCGCATAGTCAGCGCTGATAAACGGCGAGAGGTGCCACTCGCTGCCCGGCTGGGCGATGTCGTAGCCCACCCGCGTGCTGAATGCCCATAGATGACCGTCCGTGCTGCCTTTCTCCTGCGCTTCGTTGACGCCCAGGTCGAACTTGCGCTCCAGGTTGTCGTAGTCGAGCTTGCCGCCGGTCAGTGCCGCATCGGCCCACCAGCGATTTTGCTGGAACTGGGCGAAAGCGGTCGCCAGGTAGCTGTTGAGCTTGTAGTCCGAATCGTTATGGCCTGCTTCCATGTCCTGGCGGTAGAAACCGGCGGCGACACCCACGCGCCACGCGTCGTTGAGGCGATAGCTGCCGCCAATGTTCAGGCTGTAGCCGCTGCCGTCGGCGCTGGCGCCGCTGTCCTGGCTGTCCAGGTCCAGATGCTGGCCGCCGCCTGCGACGATGGCTCGCCATTGGCCGACGGCCTGCCAGTTCTCCCAGTCCGATTGCCACTGGCTGCGCAACTCGTCCTGGTGGGCGCGTAGGGTCGAGTGGGCCATTTCCGGTAGCAACGTCAGCTCCCATGGTGCCGCGAGCAGGGAATAGGCGTAGTCGGCGATCAGTTTTTGTCCGGTTTCGGTCGGATGGACCGCGTCGTTGTAGATCAGCTTGGTGGGATCAGGCGTGGCGCTGTTGATGCCGTAGGTGGCGTTTTCCGTGCAGCCGTTGCCGCTGAAGCAGGTCGCGGTGAGGTTCTCCCCGGTGGCGAGGCCGAATCTTGCCGGGTCGGCGAAGCTTTCCTTCAGCAAAAGCGGAATGTTCAATGGAATGATTTCAGCGTCGATGCCTTGCAGTCGAGTGATCAGCTGTTGGTTGAACTGGTTGCCCAGTTGCGAAAAGGCGTCTTGCAAAGGACCGCCGTTGAGGGCCGGGGTCAGGCCCAGGTCGGGCAACAACCAGACCATCACATAGCGGGCACCGGCCGTTTGCAGCATCTGGACGCTGTCGGCCAGGCGGTCTGCGGCGGCGTTCGCTTGCTCGGGGGTCAGCACCCGACCTTGTAGGAAGTCGTTACCACCACCGGAAAGGTAATACAGCGCATTTGGATCGGCGCGCAGGCCATTGGACTGCAGATAGCCGGGACGGCTGCGCTCGCCGGTGTCGGACACGCCGGTAATCGATTCGAGGATCTGGTCGGTACGATAACCGCCCACCGCCCAGTTGTTGCCGTCTGCCAGCCCCTCGCTGGCGCGGACCGCCGAAGTGGAAGCGGCGGTCTCGTCAGCGGAATAACCCAGGCGCCCACCGAGCAGTTGGGTTGAGTTGGCGGAGTAGGCTTCGCCGCTGCCGTCGGTGTAGATCGGACCGGTTCGGTTGGTATAGCGCTCGGTCGAGCCGGGCGGACCATTCGGGTCGGCGAACTGGCCAGCGTCGTTGAGGCTGTCACCGAACACGATGAACTTGGAATAAGGGTTGGGGCCGGCGTTCGCTTGGGCGCAGGCGAGCGCAAGCAGGCAACCAGCAATCGGTACGAACAACGTCTTCTTTGTCATGGGAAAGTCCGTTTTTATCTTATTGTTGTTAGAAAACGAAACGACAGTACCAAAAACTTCCGGCGTTTTGCCATCTATCCGGAACGTCGCGATTGTTTCAAAGCCCTTCGGGATCGGTCATATTGCGTGCTCCGCCCAGCTAAGCTACTGTGCCGGGACGTATGAACGAGACTTTCCCTGTGTCGATTGTCAGCAAACTTCTGGATCAAATGATCAAGGCTCACGCCCGCTGGCGTTGGCGCGCCTGAACATTCTCCGCCGGCCTTGCCGGACCTGTACCGATTTGCCTTCTTTACCCGCTTGTAGAGCCGCTTCGCAGGGGCATCACTTGCCTCGCCAAGCGCAGCAGCGTGCGGGTCACTCTCTGAAGGCTGTATTTAAAGTCAGTGAATTCAATAGGTTGCTTACGCCATGTTGCTGATGATCGATAACTACGACTCTTTTACCTACAACGTTGTGCAGTACCTCGGCGAGCTGGGCTCCGAAGTCAAGGTCGTGCGCAACGACGAATTGACCATCGCCGAAATCGAAGCCCTCAAGCCTGAGCGCATCGTGGTTTCGCCCGGCCCTTGCACGCCGACCGAAGCAGGCATCTCCATCGAAGCCATCAAATATTTCGCCGGCAAGCTGCCGATCCTCGGTGTCTGCCTGGGGCATCAGTCGATTGGCCAAGCGTTCGGCGGTGACGTGGTGCGCGCCCGACAGGTCATGCACGGTAAGACTAGCCCGGTATTCCACGAGGACAAGGGCGTGTTCGAGGGGCTGAATCATCCGCTCACCGTAACCCGCTACCATTCCCTGGTGGTCAAGCGCGAAACTCTGCCCGACTGCCTGGAGTTGACGGCCTGGACCCAGCTTGAGGATGGCTCGGTCGATGAAATCATGGGGCTGCGCCACAAGACGCTGAATATCGAGGGTGTGCAATTTCATCCCGAGTCTATTCTCACCGAACAGGGCCACGAACTGTTCGCCAACTTTCTCAAACAAACCGGCGGCACGCGCTAAGGACTTTTCATGGATATCAAGACAGCCCTGAGCCGTATCGTCGGCCATCTCGACCTGAGCACCGACGAGATGCGCGACGTGATGCGCGAAATCATGACCGGCCAATGCTCGGATGCGCAGATCGGCGCGTTCATGATGGCCATGCGCATGAAGAGTGAGAGCATCGATGAAATCGTGGGTGCGGTTTCGGCGATGCGTGAGCTGGCGGACAAGGTCGAACTCAAGACGCTGGACGGTGTGGTGGATGTGGTCGGTACCGGCGGTGACGGCGCCAATATCTTTAACGTTTCCACGGCCTCGTCGTTTGTCGTCGCGGCGGCCGGTTGCACCGTTGCCAAACACGGCAATCGGGCAGTTTCCGGCAAGAGCGGCAGTGCCGATCTGCTGGAGGCGGCCGGCATTTACCTGAACCTGACGCCGATCCAGGTGGCACGCTGCATCGATAACGTCGGCATCGGTTTCATGTTTGCCCAGACCCACCATAGCGCCATGAAACACGCTGCCGCGCCGCGCCGCGAGCTGGGGCTGCGTACGCTGTTCAACATGCTCGGCCCGCTTACGAATCCGGCCGGCGTGAAGCATCAGGTAGTCGGTGTGTTCAGCCAGGCGTTGTGCCGGCCATTGGCTGAAGTCTTGCAACGCCTGGGCAGCAAGCACGTACTGGTGGTCCATTCGAAGGATGGGCTGGATGAGTTCAGCCTGGCGGCGCCTACATTCGTGGCCGAACTAAAAAATGATCAGATCAGCGAGTATTGGGTCGAACCTGAAGACCTCGGCATGAAAAGCCAGAGCCTGCACGGGCTGGCAGTCGACAGCCCGGCCCAATCGCTGGAGCTGATTCGTGATGCCCTGGGGCGTCGCAAGACCGAGAATGGCCAGAAAGCTGCTGAGATGATCGTGCTCAATGCCGGTGCCGCGTTGTACGCCGCCGACCACGCCAGCAGCCTAAAGCAAGGCGTGGAACTGGCCCATGATGCGCTGCACACTGGCCTGGCCAGGGAAAAGCTCGAAGAGTTGGGTGCATTTACCGCCGTATTCAAAGTGGAGAACGAAGGATGAGCGTGCCAACGGTTCTGGAAAAAATTCTGGCTCGCAAGGCCCAGGAAGTGGCTGAGCGCAGCGCTCGGGTCAGTCTGGCCGAGCTGGAAAACCTGGCGCGTTCAGCGGATGCGCCGCGCGGCTTTGCCCAGGCTCTGATCGATCAGGCCAAGAAAAAACAGCCGGCGGTGATTGCCGAAATAAAGAAGGCGTCCCCCAGCAAGGGCGTGATTCGTGAGCACTTCGTCCCGGCCGAGATCGCGCGAAGCTACGAGAAGGGTGGTGCGACCTGCCTCTCGGTGCTGACCGACGTCGACTTTTTTCAAGGGGCCGACGACTACCTGAAGCAGGCGCGGGCGGCATGCAAGTTGCCGGTGATCCGCAAGGATTTCATGATCGACCCGTACCAGATCATCGAAGCGCGTGCGCTGGGCGCCGACTGCGTACTGTTGATCGTTTCCGCCTTGGACGACGTGAAAATGGCCGAACTGGCGGCCGTTGCCAAAAGCGTCGGGCTGGATGTCCTGGTGGAAGTCCACGACGGTGACGAGTTGGAGCGAGCCCTGAAAACCCTCGATACCAAACTGGTCGGCGTGAACAATCGCAACCTGCACACTTTCGAAGTGAGCCTGGAAACCACCCTGGACCTGTTGCCGCGCATTCCGCGCGATCGCCTGGTCATCACCGAAAGCGGCATCCTCAACCGGGCCGATGTCGAGCTGATGGAAGTCAGCGATGTGTACTCATTCCTGGTGGGCGAAGCGTTCATGCGCGCCGAGAACCCGGGTACGGAATTGCAGCGACTGTTCTTTCCTGAACGAGGCCTGCCGGTGAGCGGCTCGACGCTGGACTGATCCATGTCGCCTGTGATTTCCCTCACCGTCGAAGCTGGCCTGCAAGCCGAACAGGATCTGTTGGCCAGCATCTGCGCGGGCGACGCCGAGTTCGGCCTGCTGTTCTGGCAGCCCAACGATCGTGCGCTGGTGATGCCGCGTCGCTTGAGTCGCCTGCAGGGGTTTGAACACGCCTGTGAAGTATCGGCTGCTCATGGCTGGCCTGTCTTGTTGCGTGAAACGGGTGGCGAACCGGTGCCGCAGTCGGCCGCTACCGTCAATATCGCCCTGGTCTACGCACCACCACGCAGCGAAGGTGACCACGGACGTATCGAAACCGGGTATCGCCGGTTGTGCGATCCCATTTGTCAGCTGTTGGACGAGTTGGGCGGGGTGGCTTCGCTGGGAGAGGTGGAAGGGGCTTTTTGTGACGGGCGCTTCAACGTCAATCTCGACGGCCGGAAAATGGTGGGCACCGCTCAGCGCTGGCGCCAGAGCAAGGGTGGTCAACGTCCGGTGGGGCTGGTTCATGGCGCGCTTTTGCTGGAGAACGAGCGCGAGTCCATGGTCGCGGCAGTCAATCGCTTCAATGAGGCCTGTGGCCTGGAGCAGCGAGTGCGGGCCGAGAGCCATATTGCCCTGCATGAAAAATTCCCGGCGCCTCACGCGCTGGAGCGGCTCGACGTTTTGTACCGGAAGCTGCTGACCAATCTGCTGGGCCCTTAACGCGTTCCGAACACCACCATGGTCTTGCCTTTGACGTTGACCAGGTTGCGCTCTTCCAGATCCTTGAGAACGCGACCGACCATTTCACGCGAACAACCGACAATCCGCCCAATCTCTTGGCGGGTCACCTTGATCTGCATGCCGTCCGGGTGGGTCATGGCATCGGGCTGCTTGCACAGTTCCAGCAGGCAACGTGCGACACGTCCGGTGACGTCGAAAAATGCGAGATCGCCGACCTTGCGGGTGGTATTGCGCAGGCGTTGTGCGATTTGTCCGCTCAGGACGTAAAGAATGTCCGGGTCTTGCAAGGACAGTTCTCGGAATTTGGCGTAGCTGATTTCCGCAACTTCACATTCAATCTTGGTCCGTACCCAGGCACTGCGCTCCTGCTCCTTGCCCGCCTGCTCGAACAACCCCAGCTCACCAAAAAAATCTCCGGAATTGAGGTAGGCGATGATCATTTCCCGGCCGTCGTCATCCTCTATCAGGATAGTGACCGAGCCCTTGATGATGAAAAACAGCGTCTCGGAACGATCTCCCGCACAAATGATGTTGTGTTTGGCTGGATAGCGGCGGCGCTGGCAATGCATCAAGAGTTTGTCGAGATTCTTGATCTTGAACGTGGGAGTAATGGCAACCATGGTTGTATCCCGAAAGACTGCGCAGTGTGATGGTTTGATTTTTTTATAGACGCGAATGGCTATCGCTAAAAGCTGGCCATGCGCCAGCGAGTTGGCGTATGGCCAGCTTAACAGAGGCGTCCTCAATTGATTTGAGAATTTACCTACATGCTGGCAGGTCAGGTCTCCTAAGACGCAGAGCAGTCATGCCGGAGCGCTGTGCTAAGCTGGCGACCCTTTTTTAACAGTGGAGTCTTGGCGATGAAGGCACGCATCCAATGGGCTGGCGAAGCCATGTTCCTCGGTGAGTCAGGCAGTGGTCATGTGGTCGTCATGGACGGCCCGCCAGAGGCCGGTGGGCGGAACCTCGGTGTTCGGCCGATGGAAATGCTCCTGCTGGGCGTGGGCGGTTGCAGCAACTTTGACGTGGTCAGCATTCTTAAAAAGTCCCGCCAGGCCGTCGAAAGCTGCGAAGCTTTCCTGGAGGCAGAACGCGCCACTGAAGATCCCAAAGTGTTTACCAAGATCCACATGCACTTCGTGGTGAAGGGGCGAGCCCTGAAGGAAGCTCAGGTCAAGCGCGCCATTGAGCTGTCCGCCGAGAAATACTGCTCGGCTTCGATCATGCTTGGCGCCGCCGGGGTCGAAATCACCCACGATTATGAAATCATCGAGTTGGGTTGAGTCGATAGCTGGCTGGCCGTATTGAAGTTTTCGGACAGAAAAAAGGCGACTTCCCTTGGGGGAGTCGCCTTTTTAATTTCCGTGGGAATGAGCTAGTAAGTCCCCAATTGCCGTCAAATCCGATAAGTGCTCTTGGTCATGACCTTGGCCAGCAGGCTCATGCCGAACTTGACCGGGGCCGGAAAACGGAAGCCACCGGCCTCAAGGGCACTCTCGGCATGGTGTTCCTCATCCACGCGCATCTGCTCAAGGATTGCCCGGGATTTTTCATCTTCGGCTGGCAGCTGGTCGAGATGTTCATTCAAATGCTTGCACACTTGATGTTCGGTCGCCGCAACGAAACCGAGGCTGACTTTGTCGCTGATCAGCCCGGCAACGGCGCCTATTCCGAATGACATCCCATAGAACAGCGGGTTCAGGACGCTGGTATGGCTGCCCAGCTGGCGAATCCGTTGTTCACACCAGACCAGATGGTCGATTTCTTCCTCGGCGGCATGCTCCATTGCTTCACGCACTTGCGGTAGCTTCGCTGTCAGCGCCTGGCCCTGATACAGCGCCTGGGCACAGACTTCGCCGGTGTGGTTGATACGCATCAGTCCGGCGACGTGGCGGGTTTGCTCGTCACTCAGTTGCGCGTCTGGTTGCACGATAGCCGGTGATGGGCGGTACGGCTGGCCACTGAAGGGCAGCAGCGTGCGCATCGCGGTATCAGCTTGCAGCAACAGACGGTCAATCGGCGAGTAGTGACGTTGGGTAGTCATGCTTACCTCCGGGAAAAATCACAGCGGCCAGTTTAACCCAATCGACCGCCGAAGATTTGCGTTGGGTCAGGGGTATCAGCCCGGCGGCCAGTTCATCTGGCGCTGCCCCAGCACATGCATATGAATGTGATAGACCGTTTGCCCACCCAGTTCATTGCAATTCATCACCACGCGAAAACCTTCTTCACAGCCCAATTCAAGCGCCAGGCGCTGAGCAGTGAACAAAATGTGTCCAGCCAGGCCTTTGTCTTCTTCGGCCAGGTCATTGAGGGTGCGGATCGGTTTTTTCGGTATGACCAAAAAATGTACAGGCGCCTGTGGGGCGATGTCGTGGAAGGCCAATACCTGGTCATCCTCGTAAATGATCTTCGCCGGGATTTCCCGGTTGATGATCTTGGTGAACAGAGTATCCACAGCTGTTTTCTCCGTTGGGTTCGTCGAGGTCGGGTGTCTTGAAGGCTCCGGTTGAGGTGCCTGGTTGTTCAACTTGAAGGGATCAGCGCGGGCAATAGGCCTTGTTGATCATGCCGGCGATGGTTCGGACCAGCCATCGCGACCCCAGTCGCGGCAGCGCGGCCAGCCAGCGGTTGCGGCGTCCGGGAATGATGATGGCGCGGTTGCGGTCCAGCGCGCGCACGGCGTACAGGGCCACCTCTTCCGGGCTCATCAGCAACTTGCTGTCGATGAGCTTCTGTTCGTCCATCTGCGCTCTGGAAAAGAAGCCGGTCCGGGTTGGGCCAGGGCAAAGCACCGAGACCTTGATCGCGCATTTCTTCAGCTCAACCCGCAGGGCTTCGGAGAAGTGCAGCACATAGGCCTTGCTGGCGTAATAGGTACTCATCCAGGGGCCGGGCTGGAACGCGGCAATCGAGGCGACGTTGAGGATCTGGCCGCCGCCAAGCAGTGCCATGCTGTTGCCGATGGCATGACAAAGCCGTGTCAGGGCGAGGATGTTGACTTCGATCAGGTCCTGCTCGGTCATCCAGTCCTGGCCCAGGAACGGCCCGCTGGTGCCGATGCCTGCGCAATTGACCAACAGGTCGATCTGCCGCTCACCTTCCTCCAGTTCCAGGAGAAAGCCTGAAAGCCTCAGCGGTTCTCCCAGGTCGCAGGCCCGGAACAACACCTCTACGCCAAACCGCTGAGTCAGTTCGATTGCAATACTTTCCAGCCGATCACGCTGTCGAGCCACCAGTATCAGGTTGCGGCCGCGCCGGGCCAGCGCTTCGGCCATGGCCAGGCCAATGCCGCTGGAAGCGCCAGTGATCAGTGCGTAACGGGTCATGCAGTTCTCCATCGCAACAGCCCGCCGCCAGTTGACTGGGCTGTCACCGGCATGAAGCGCGCTTATTGTTCCTCTTCTTCTTCATAGTCTACAGAAGGCGAGGCGGGCTCGGCTGCCTCGACAGCTGGTTCTTCGGTGGTTTCGTTGCTGGACTCGCTGCTTTCATAGCTGCTCAGGCTGCTGCTGTCGTAGTCCTCTTGGAGGGCTCCGAAGATGCCGGCAAAGGTAGCCAGGAAAATCAGGACGATCATCACAAGCCAAAGCGACGCCAGCAATTTGACCGCGGTGGTATTGCGCGGTGGCGGCGGACCATACTGGTTTGCACCGGTATTGCCTGGGGCGATGATCAGGATGAACGGGAAAATGCTGCCCACGAATGGAACGAGGTTGACCAGCCACAACCACCCCGACCAGCCGAGGTCATGCAGGCGCTGGACGTTGAACTGGATGCTCACGAAGGCAAAGGCAAGTACAACGGCTGCGCCGAGCAGGCCGCCGACGACCAGCGCAGCTATCGAGTCGGAAGCCAGCAGCCAGGCCGTGGCCAACCAGAAGCCCAGGCCGACCAAGGGCAGCATGGCCAGGGTCAACACCATGGTCCAGGCCAGGTAGCGCAAACGCCCGATACGTCCGTCGAAGCTGAAGGGTTTTAGCGTGCTGTACTCGGCGAGCGCTTCACCCACTTCGGCGCGGGGAGGCGCGTACGGCGAGACGGGGTCGACGATCGGCTCTGGATGGCGTCCACCCGGCTGTTGCGGCGACTCCTGTACTTCGCCAAGGCTCAGTTGGAGGGCGGCGGGTTCTGCTTCGATCCGGGCGTCGATGCCGCTCTTGTTGAGCGCTTCCAGGTACTGCTGGGCTTCGCTCTGGGACAGGTTGCTCTTAAGGGCAACCTTGCGACCGGTGAACAGTCGTTCAATGGCGCTGATGTCGCTTTTGAACAGTTCGGCGAGGTTGAGTTTGGCGGTGGTGGTATCGACGCCCGGCATCAGGCCTCCGTCGAATACGATGTTGAAACGGGTTTCGCTCATGCCCGGCATCCTTGTCTCTGAAAGTTAAGTAACTGTTTTTTTAGGGTCGCTTCAACGGGGCCATTGCCCGCCAAGCTGCGCCGCCCGGGCATGTGCCTGACGGTATTCTTCATCCAGGCGTGCCACCAACTGATCGACGCTGGGCAAATCATCGATTTCACCCACGCCCTGGCCAGCGGACCATACGGTTTTCCAGGCCTTGGCTTCATCGTTCAGCGGTTTGAGTTTCGAGCCAAAATCCACCTCGCCCTTGTTCTGCAGGGCGGTCAGATCGAAACCGGCATTCTCCAGGCTCTGACGCATGAAGCTGGCCGGCACTCCGGATACAGCGGGAGTATGCACGATGTCTGCGGCTCTGGATGTGAGCAACATCTCTTTATAAGCGTCAGGGGCGTGGCTTTCGCTCGTAGCGATAAAGCGCGTACCGAAGTAGGCCAGATCGGCGCCGAGCAATTGTGCGGCCAGAATCTGATGACCGTGGTTCAGGCATCCTGCAAGCAGCACGGTTTTGTCGAAAAACTGCCGGATCTCGGCGACTAGTGAAAACGGGCTCCACGTTCCGGCGTGCCCGCCTGCTCCGGCGGCAACGGCGATCAAGCCATCGACACCGGCTTCGGCGGCTTTCTCGGCATGACGCCGGGTCGTCACGTCATGGAACACCAGTCCGCCATAAGCATGGACGGCATCCACCAACTCCTTCACCGCGCCCAGGCTGGTGATGACGATCGGCACCTTGTGTTCGATGCAGATGGCCAAGTCGGCCTGAAGCCGCGGGTTGCTGTGATGGACGATCAGGTTCACAGCGTAGGGTGCCGGATTCTCCAGGGTCGCCAGGCCTGCTTCGATTTCCTCGAGCCAGGCCTTGAAGCCACTGCTCTCGCGCTGGTTCAACGCCGGAAAACTGCCAACGATGCCGTTGCGGCAGCAGGCCAGCACCAGTTGCGGACTGGAAATCAGGAACATTGGCGCTGCCACGACGGGCAGGCGCAAGCGTTGTTCAAGCAGAGCGGGCAACGACATCGCAAGTACCCCGGATAATGGATGCTGCATTGGAAATTAGAACGGTCGGACGACGACCAGAATTACGATAGCCAGCAATATCAGAACCGGCACTTCATTGAACCAGCGATAAAAGACATGGCTGCGGGTGTTTTCGCCACGGGCGAAGCGCTTCACTTGGGCGCCGCACATATGGTGGTAGCCGATCAGCAGCACGACCAGGGTCAGCTTGGCGTGCATCCAGCCACCTTGAGTGAAATAGGCGCCGGCGTTGAGGCTGAGCAGCCAGATGCCGAACACCAGGGTGGCAATCATCGCCGGGCCCATGATGCCGCGGTACAACTTGCGCTCCATGACGCTGAAACGTTCTTTGCTGACGCTGTCCTCGCTTTGGGCGTGATAGACAAACAGGCGAGGCAGGTAGAACAGGCCGGCGAACCAGCAGACCATGCTGACGATGTGAAGTGCTTTGAGCCACAGATAGAGCATTTTTAGTTATTCCCAGGATTCACGGTAGCCCGATAGTAGAGGTTAGAGCGTCCGCACGTCACCTTGGCGGTTGTCGCCGGGCCCTGCGGCCCCTATCATCGACGGCTTTCCAGTGGGTTCGTTGAGGGCAGGTTTATGGTCAAGGTCGGTATCGTCGGCGGCACGGGGTACACCGGTGTCGAACTGCTGCGTCTATTGGCACAGCATCCGCAAGCTGAGGTGGTGGTCATCACTTCCCGATCCGAGGCCGGCCTGGCCGTCGCCGACATGTACCCGAACCTGCGCGGCCATTACGACGGCCTGGCGTTCAGCGTTCCGGACATCAAGACCCTCGGCGCCTGCGATGTGGTGTTCTTCGCCACGCCCCACGGTGTTGCCCACGCCCTGGCGGGTGAACTGCTGGCCGCCGGGACCAAGGTCATCGACCTGTCGGCGGACTTCCGTCTGCAGGACGCCGATGAATGGGCCAAGTGGTACGGTCAGCCCCACGGCGCGCCGGATCTGCTCGACGAGGCGGTCTACGGCTTGCCGGAAGTCAATCGCGAGAAAATCAAGCAGGCGCGACTGATCGCGGTACCGGGTTGCTATCCGACGGCAACTCAGCTGGGGTTCCTGCCGCTGCTCGAGGCCGGTCTTGCCGACGCTTCGCGTCTGATTGCCGACTGCAAGTCCGGTGTCAGTGGTGCCGGGCGTGGCGCCAGTGTCGGTTCGCTTTACTCCGAGACGTCGGAAAGCATGAAGGCGTACGCGGTCAAGGGGCATCGTCATCTGCCGGAAATTCGCCAGGGATTGCGCCGGGCCGCGGGCAAGGAGGTCGGCCTGACCTTCGTGCCGCACCTGACGCCGATGATTCGTGGCATCCACTCCACTCTGTATGCAACCGTCGTCGATCGTTCGGTGGACCTGCAGGCGTTGTTTGAAAAGCGCTACGCCAACGAACCGTTCGTCGACGTAATGCCGGCCGGCAGCCATCCGGAAACCCGCAGCGTGCGCGGTGCGAACGTTTGCCGGATCGCCGTGCATCGTCCACAGGACGGTGATCTGGTGGTGGTGTTGTCGGTCATCGATAACCTGGTCAAGGGCGCGTCCGGCCAGGCAGTGCAGAACCTGAACATCCTGTTCGGGCTGGATGAGCGCCTGGGGCTGTCCCATGCAGGGATGTTACCGTAACGGCAGTCACTCGTTTCAAGTTGGCAGCTACAAGCTTGAGGCTTGTAGTCGCCGCTGCTCTTCTAAATAGTTGACCGATTTTCTAGGAGAAGCGGATAATGCCCGCCATCACGCATTATGGCGGCGTAAGCGCCGGGAGATATTCAGCATGAGCGTCGAAACCTTCACCCCCACGGCTTTGCAATTCACCCACGGTGCCGCGCACAAGGTGAAGAGCCTGGTCGATGAAGAGGGCAATGATCGTTTGAAGCTGCGCGTGTTTGTAACGGGCGGCGGTTGTTCCGGTTTCCAGTACGGTTTCACTTTTGATGAAGAAGTGGCTGACGATGACACCATCGTCGAGCGCGAAGGGGTCAGCCTGGTGGTCGATCCGATGAGCTTCCAGTACCTGGCAGGTGCCGAGGTGGATTACCAGGAAGGCCTGGAAGGCTCGCGGTTCGTGATCAAGAACCCAAACGCGACCACGACCTGTGGGTGCGGTTCTTCGTTCTCGATCTGAGTGCTTCAATAAAAAAGCCGCAGTGCCTTAGGGCCCTGCGGCTTTTTTTGTCCGTAATTATTGGATTCAGGCCGGGTAGATGGCGCCGAGTATGCGCAGCCCGCGTGCGCCGGTGACACTTGGGCGGTTGCCTGGAATACCTTCAAGACAACAATGGGCAAGCCAGGCGAAAGCCATGGCTTCAACCCAATCCGGGTCTACGCCGTACACCGCCGTACTGCTGACTTTGGCATTCGGCAGCAAGTCAGCCAGGCGCTGCATGAGCGCCTGGTTGTGCGCGCCGCCGCCACAGACCAGCAACTCTTGAGTATTGGACTGGGCATGTTGGAGGGATTCGACGATGGTCAGGGCTGTCAGTTCGAGCAACGTTGCCTGCACGTCTTCCGAGGCGAAGGCTGGCAACTGCGACAAATGCTGTGTCAGCCAAGGCAGGTTGAATACTTCGCGCCCGGTACTTTTTGGACCCTTGGTGACAAAGAAGGGATCGCTGAGCAGTGCCTTGAGCAAGACAGGTTCGACTTTCCCGCTGGCAGCCCATTGACCGTCGCGATCGAAATGGTCGCCTCGTTGTTGGTGTATCCAGGCATCGAGCAATACGTTGCCCGGGCCACAGTCGAAACCGGCTACTGGTTTTGCGGGCTCTATCAGGCTGAGATTGCTGAAACCGCCGACATTCAGCACGGCACGATTGCCGACTCGCTCTTCGAACAATGCTTCGTGAAACGCCGGAACCAGCGGGGCACCTTGTCCACCGGCGGCGACGTCGCGGCTGCGGAAATCGCTGACGACGGCGATACCGGTCAACTCGCTCAACAAGGCCGGGTTGCCAATCTGTACGGTAAACCCGCGGGCTGGTTCATGGCGGATGGTCTGGCCGTGGCTGCCGACCGCCGTGATGTCTTCAGGCTTGAGTTTCTGTTCGTTGAGCAGGGTATGGATACCCTGTGCAGCCAGCTTCACCCAGCTTTGCTGGGCAATGGCGGAGCGGGCGATCTCATCGGGCCCACTGCTGCACAATCCGAGCAATTCGGTGCGCAGGGCGGCGGGCATAGGAATGTAGTGCGTGGCGATCAGTTTGATCGCCGGGGTCAGTTCGATCAGTGCGATATCCAAGCCATCCAGGCTGGTCCCGGACATCACACCGATATAGAGCGCCATGCTTAGCGCTTGCTCGAGGCCAGCATGGTGGCTTTCTCTTGATCCATGCGAGCCATCAAGGGTTGGCTTTGAGCCAGGAAGCGCGCGCGCTCGGCCTTGGCGATCGGATCGGCCATCGGCAGTTTCTGGCCTAGCGGGTCGACGTGGACGCCATTGACCTGGAATTCATAATGCAAGTGCGGGCCAGTGGACAGGCCGGTAGTGCCGATGTATCCAATAACCTGGCCTTGCTTGACGGTACCACCCGTCTTCACGCCTTTGGCGAAGCCCTGCATGTGGCCGTACAGCGTGCGATAGGTATTGCCGTGCTGGATGATCACGGTGTTGCCATAACCGCCACGACGTCCGGCCAGCAATACCTTGCCGTCGCCGGCGGCCTTGATTGGCGTACCACGGGGGGCGGCGTAGTCGACACCTTTATGGGCGCGGATCTTGTTCAGGATTGGATGCTTGCGACCGGCGGAGAACTTCGAGCTGATACGGGCGAAATCAACCGGTGTACGGATGAAGGCCTTGCGCATGCTGTTGCCATCGGCGGTGTAGTAGCTGCTGTTGCCTTGCTTGTTGGTGTAGCGCACTGCGGTGTACGTCTTGCCGCGGTTGGTGAAGCGCGCGGAAAGAATCGGACCGTTGCCGACGCTCTTACCATTGACCACTTTCTGCTCATAGATGATGTCGAATTCGTCGCCCTGGCGAATGTCCTGAGCGAAGTCGATGTCGTAGCCAAATACACTGGCCATGTCCATGGTCAGGCTATGGGAAAGGCCGGCACGAGCAGCCGACTGGGACAATGAGCTGTTGATGACGCCATGAACGTAAGCCGAGCGAACGGTAGGCTTGGCGGTGACGCGGTTAAATACATAACCCTTGTCGTTTTTGGTCAGGGTGATGCTTTCCAGGTCGCTCAGCTTGGTGTGCAGGTTGGTCAGCTGTCCGTCTGGATTGAGTTCGAATTCGAGTTTCTGGCCGCGCTGCAGTTGAGTGAACTGCTTGGCTTGCTTGTCGCTGGCCAGGATTTCATGGACCGAAGTCGAGGGCAGGCCAACCTTTTCGAAGAGAGTGGAAAGTGTGTCGCCCTTGGCCACAATCACTTCGCGATGGTCTGGTCCTTTCTTTTCTTCTGCAACAGGCGCTTCTGCCTGAGCTGCGGTCTCTGTGGTGTCTTGCGGGCTGTTTTCAATCTGCGCAAAAGGAGAGGCGGCCGGTTCGTTTGTGG
Organism: Pseudomonas sp. H1_F01; assembly: GCF_054681425.1. Classification (NCBI taxonomy): domain Bacteria; kingdom Pseudomonadati; phylum Pseudomonadota; class Gammaproteobacteria; order Pseudomonadales; family Pseudomonadaceae; genus Pseudomonas; species Pseudomonas sp. H1_F01. The sequence continues at coordinate 861,463 of NZ_CP162823.1, forward strand.
CTTGAACGGCTTCGGCGGCGTCTTGTTCTTGTGTCAGTTGTTCAGCAGGACTTTCCAGTTCAAGACTCAGAGTCGTCTTTTTGGCTTCAACATCGCTGGAGGGAAACACCAGGAGCGCCAGGCTAAGGAGGGCTGCGATGCCACTTGCGGCAAGCAGGTGGGTCTTTGGGTAAAGCGGTGGCGCTTTAGACGGTTCTGTGGTCATAGGTAATTTTGACTTTTGAAAAGATGAATTGGAAAAGATGAATGACATGATGAAGATGAAATAACTGTATAAAATATAACCAAAACCCCTGCGAAGCAAGCCCGCGGACGCTCTGTTCTGTGGATTGGTGTCCGTGCGCCGGGCAAACCTTGTATTTGGTGCGCGATCTTGTATGGTTGGGGCCCTTTAAATCTGAGCCTTACGGGTCTGTTATGAAGTCGGTCGAAGAGCAGCTAGCGCTGATCAAACGTGGTGCGGAAGAACTGTTGGTCGAGTCCGAGCTGATCGAAAAGCTCAAGCGCGGGCAACCGCTGCGTATCAAGGCTGGTTTCGATCCGACGGCGCCCGATCTGCACCTGGGTCATACCGTGCTTATTAATAAGCTGCGCCAGTTCCAGGATCTGGGGCACCAGGTCATCTTCCTTATAGGTGACTTCACCGGGATGATTGGTGATCCAAGCGGCAAGAGTGCTACGCGCCCACCGCTGACTCGTGAGCAGGTTCTCGATAACGCCGAGACCTACAAGACTCAGGTTTTCAAGATTCTTGATCCGGCCAAGACCGAAGTGGCTTTCAACTCCACTTGGATGGACCAGATGGGGCCGGCGGATTTCATTCGCCTGACGTCTCAATACACCGTGGCTCGTATGCTCGAGCGCGATGATTTCGACAAGCGCTATAAGTCCAATCAGCCAATTGCCATTCATGAGTTCCTCTACCCGCTTGTACAGGGCTATGACTCGGTCGCGTTGCGCGCGGACGTTGAACTCGGCGGTACTGACCAGAAGTTCAACCTGTTGATGGGGCGTGAGTTGCAGCGTGGTTATGGCCAGGAGGCGCAGTGCATTCTGACCATGCCATTGCTCGAAGGTCTGGATGGCGTGAAGAAGATGTCCAAATCGCTGGGCAACTACGTTGGTATCCAGGAAGCGCCAGGCGTCATGTACAGCAAGCTGGTCTCCATTCCTGATGTGCTGATGTGGCGCTACTTCGAGCTGTTGAGCTTCCGGTCCATGGATGAAATCAATGCGTTCCGTGCCGATGTCGAGGCAGGGGCCAATCCGCGCGACATCAAGATCAAGCTGGCCGAAGAAATTGTTGCTCGTTTCCATGGTGAGGAGGCTGCGGCCAGTGCTCATCGTGCGGCAGGCAATCGTATGAAGGATGGCGAACTGCCGGACGATCTGCCGGAGATCGAGCTGACTGCTGCCGAGGATATGCCGATTGCGGCAGTCCTTAATAAAGCAGGCCTGGTCAAGAATGCTGCGGTGGCGCGAGACCTCCTGGGTTCGGGTGGTGTGCGTATCGATGGTGAGGTTGTGGATCGCACCTATATATATGAGCTGGGCTCTACTCATGTATGCCAGGCCGGCAAGAAGGCTTTCGCGCGTATTACGCTGAAATCCGAATAAAGCTGAAAATAGGTGTTGACGGCAGATTCTGGAAGTCTATAATTCGCCCCACTTCCGGCGCAGTCGAAACGGAAAACTCCTTGATATTCAATGAGTTAAGTAAGTTTCGAAGGTGTTGGGCTTCAGTTCATCGAAGCACGGAAGGAGCAGGTAGAGCGGTGTTGTTTGGCTCTATCAGCGGTTCGATCTTCTCGGTCGAAAGCGGTGAAAAAGAGGTGTTGACAGCAGCGAGTAACGCTGTAGAATTCGCCTCCCGCTAACGAGAGATCGGAAGCGCAAGTGGTTGAAGTTGCAAAGGAAACTTTGAAAACTTCTGAAAATAACCGCTTGACAGATACACGGGGCGCTGTAGAATGCGCGCCTCGGTTGAGACGAAAGACTCAGCCAACCGCTCTTTAACAACTGAATCAAGCAATTCGTGTGGGTGCTTGTGGAGTCAGACTGCTAGTCAACAGATTATCAGCATCACAAGTTACTCCGCGAGAAATCAAAGATGTAACCAACGATTGCTGAGCCAAGTTTAGGGTTTTCTCAAAACCCAAAGATGTTTGAACTGAAGAGTTTGATCATGGCTCAGATTGAACGCTGGCGGCAGGCCTAACACATGCAAGTCGAGCGGTAGAGAGGTGCTTGCACCTCTTGAGAGCGGCGGACGGGTGAGTAATGCCTAGGAATCTGCCTGGTAGTGGGGGATAACGCTCGGAAACGGACGCTAATACCGCATACGTCCTACGGGAGAAAGCAGGGGACCTTCGGGCCTTGCGCTATCAGATGAGCCTAGGTCGGATTAGCTAGTTGGTGGGGTAATGGCTCACCAAGGCGACGATCCGTAACTGGTCTGAGAGGATGATCAGTCACACTGGAACTGAGACACGGTCCAGACTCCTACGGGAGGCAGCAGTGGGGAATATTGGACAATGGGCGAAAGCCTGATCCAGCCATGCCGCGTGTGTGAAGAAGGTCTTCGGATTGTAAAGCACTTTAAGTTGGGAGGAAGGGCATTAACCTAATACGTTAGTGTTTTGACGTTACCGACAGAATAAGCACCGGCTAACTCTGTGCCAGCAGCCGCGGTAATACAGAGGGTGCAAGCGTTAATCGGAATTACTGGGCGTAAAGCGCGCGTAGGTGGTTCGTTAAGTTGGATGTGAAATCCCCGGGCTCAACCTGGGAACTGCATTCAAAACTGTCGAGCTAGAGTATGGTAGAGGGTGGTGGAATTTCCTGTGTAGCGGTGAAATGCGTAGATATAGGAAGGAACACCAGTGGCGAAGGCGACCACCTGGACTGATACTGACACTGAGGTGCGAAAGCGTGGGGAGCAAACAGGATTAGATACCCTGGTAGTCCACGCCGTAAACGATGTCAACTAGCCGTTGGGAGCCTTGAGCTCTTAGTGGCGCAGCTAACGCATTAAGTTGACCGCCTGGGGAGTACGGCCGCAAGGTTAAAACTCAAATGAATTGACGGGGGCCCGCACAAGCGGTGGAGCATGTGGTTTAATTCGAAGCAACGCGAAGAACCTTACCAGGCCTTGACATCCAATGAACTTTCCAGAGATGGATTGGTGCCTTCGGGAACATTGAGACAGGTGCTGCATGGCTGTCGTCAGCTCGTGTCGTGAGATGTTGGGTTAAGTCCCGTAACGAGCGCAACCCTTGTCCTTAGTTACCAGCACGTAATGGTGGGCACTCTAAGGAGACTGCCGGTGACAAACCGGAGGAAGGTGGGGATGACGTCAAGTCATCATGGCCCTTACGGCCTGGGCTACACACGTGCTACAATGGTCGGTACAGAGGGTTGCCAAGCCGCGAGGTGGAGCTAATCCCACAAAACCGATCGTAGTCCGGATCGCAGTCTGCAACTCGACTGCGTGAAGTCGGAATCGCTAGTAATCGCGAATCAGAATGTCGCGGTGAATACGTTCCCGGGCCTTGTACACACCGCCCGTCACACCATGGGAGTGGGTTGCACCAGAAGTAGCTAGTCTAACCTTCGGGAGGACGGTTACCACGGTGTGATTCATGACTGGGGTGAAGTCGTAACAAGGTAGCCGTAGGGGAACCTGCGGCTGGATCACCTCCTTAATCGACGACCGCAGCTGCTTCATGAGCTCCCACACGAATTGCTTGATTCATTGAAGAAGACGATAGAAGCAGCTTTAAGCTCCAAGCTGATAGCTCATAGCTAACAGTTACAAGCTCGAAATTGGGTCTGTAGCTCAGTTGGTTAGAGCGCACCCCTGATAAGGGTGAGGTCGGCAGTTCGAATCTGCCCAGACCCACCAATTTTGTAATGGGGCCATAGCTCAGCTGGGAGAGCGCCTGCCTTGCACGCAGGAGGTCAGCGGTTCGATCCCGCTTGGCTCCACCATAAACTGCTTCTGAAAGCTTAGAAATGAGCATTCCATCAAAGTGATGGTGAATGTTGATTTCTAGTCTTTTGATTAGATCGTTCTTTAAAAATTTGGGTATGTGATAGAAAGATAGACTGAACGTTACTTTCACTGGTAACGGATCAGGCTAAGGTAAAATTTGTGAGTGGCTCTTAGAGCCAGATCGAATTTTCGGCGAATGTCGTCTTCACAGTATAACCAGATTGCTTGGGGTTATATGGTCAAGTGAAGAAGCGCATACGGTGGATGCCTTGGCAGTCAGAGGCGATGAAAGACGTGGTAGCCTGCGAAAAGCTTCGGGGAGTCGGCAAACAGACTTTGATCCGGAGATGTCTGAATGGGGGAACCCAGCCATCATAAGATGGTTATCTTGTACTGAATACATAGGTGCAAGAGGCGAACCAGGGGAACTGAAACATCTAAGTACCCTGAGGAAAAGAAATCAACCGAGATTCCCTTAGTAGTGGCGAGCGAACGGGGACTAGCCCTTAAGCTTCTTTGATTTTAGCGGAACGCTCTGGAAAGTGCGGCCATAGTGGGTGATAGCCCTGTACGCGAAAGGATCTTAGAAGTGAAATCGAGTAGGACGGAGCACGAGAAACTTTGTCTGAATATGGGGGGACCATCCTCCAAGGCTAAATACTACTGACTGACCGATAGTGAACTAGTACCGTGAGGGAAAGGCGAAAAGAACCCCGGAGAGGGGAGTGAAATAGATCCTGAAACCGTATGCGTACAAGCAGTGGGAGCCCACTTTGTTGGGTGACTGCGTACCTTTTGTATAATGGGTCAGCGACTTATTTTCAGTGGCGAGCTTAACCGAATAGGGGAGGCGTAGCGAAAGCGAGTCTTAATAGGGCGTCTAGTCGCTGGGAATAGACCCGAAACCGGGCGATCTATCCATGGGCAGGTTGAAGGTTGGGTAACACTAACTGGAGGACCGAACCGACTACCGTTGAAAAGTTAGCGGATGACCTGTGGATCGGAGTGAAAGGCTAATCAAGCTCGGAGATAGCTGGTTCTCCTCGAAAGCTATTTAGGTAGCGCCTCATGTATCACTGTAGGGGGTAGAGCACTGTTTCGGCTAGGGGGTCATCCCGACTTACCAAACCGATGCAAACTCCGAATACCTACAAGTGCCGAGCATGGGAGACACACGGCGGGTGCTAACGTCCGTCGTGAAAAGGGAAACAACCCAGACCGTCAGCTAAGGTCCCAAAGTTATGGTTAAGTGGGAAACGATGTGGGAAGGCTTAGACAGCTAGGAGGTTGGCTTAGAAGCAGCCACCCTTTAAAGAAAGCGTAATAGCTCACTAGTCGAGTCGGCCTGCGCGGAAGATGTAACGGGGCTCAAACCATACACCGAAGCTACGGGTATCACGTAAGTGATGCGGTAGAGGAGCGTTCTGTAAGCCTGTGAAGGTGAGTTGAGAAGCTTGCTGGAGGTATCAGAAGTGCGAATGCTGACATGAGTAACGACAATGGGTGTGAAAAACACCCACGCCGAAAGACCAAGGTTTCCTGCGCAACGTTAATCGACGCAGGGTTAGTCGGTCCCTAAGGCGAGGCTGAAAAGCGTAGTCGATGGAAAACAGGTTAATATTCCTGTACTTCTGGTTATTGCGATGGAGGGACGGAGAAGGCTAGGCCAGCTTGGCGTTGGTTGTCCAAGTTTAAGGTGGTAGGCTGGAATCTTAGGTAAATCCGGGATTCTAAGGCCGAGAGCTGATGACGAGTTACCCTTTGGGTGACGAAGTGGTTGATGCCATGCTTCCAAGAAAAGCTTCTAAGCTTCAGGTAACCAGGAACCGTACCCCAAACCGACACAGGTGGTTGGGTAGAGAATACCAAGGCGCTTGAGAGAACTCGGGTGAAGGAACTAGGCAAAATGGCACCGTAACTTCGGGAGAAGGTGCGCCGGTGAGGGTGAAGCACTTGCTGCGTAAGCCCACGCCGGTCGAAGATACCAGGCCGCTGCGACTGTTTATTAAAAACACAGCACTCTGCAAACACGAAAGTGGACGTATAGGGTGTGACGCCTGCCCGGTGCCGGAAGGTTAATTGATGGGGTTAGCTAACGCGAAGCTCTTGATCGAAGCCCCGGTAAACGGCGGCCGTAACTATAACGGTCCTAAGGTAGCGAAATTCCTTGTCGGGTAAGTTCCGACCTGCACGAATGGCGTAACGATGGCGGCGCTGTCTCCACCCGAGACTCAGTGAAATTGAAATCGCTGTGAAGATGCAGTGTATCCGCGGCTAGACGGAAAGACCCCGTGAACCTTTACTATAGCTTTGCACTGGACTTTGAATTTGCTTGTGTAGGATAGGTGGGAGGCTTTGAAGCGTGGACGCCAGTTCGCGTGGAGCCATCCTTGAAATACCACCCTGGCAACTTTGAGGTTCTAACTCAGGTCCGTTATCCGGATCGAGGACAGTGTATGGTGGGTAGTTTGACTGGGGCGGTCTCCTCCTAAAGAGTAACGGAGGAGTACGAAGGTGCGCTCAGACCGGTCGGAAATCGGTCGTAGAGTATAAAGGCAAAAGCGCGCTTGACTGCGAGACAGACACGTCGAGCAGGTACGAAAGTAGGTCTTAGTGATCCGGTGGTTCTGTATGGAAGGGCCATCGCTCAACGGATAAAAGGTACTCCGGGGATAACAGGCTGATACCGCCCAAGAGTTCATATCGACGGCGGTGTTTGGCACCTCGATGTCGGCTCATCACATCCTGGGGCTGAAGCCGGTCCCAAGGGTATGGCTGTTCGCCATTTAAAGTGGTACGCGAGCTGGGTTTAGAACGTCGTGAGACAGTTCGGTCCCTATCTGCCGTGGACGTTTGAGATTTGAGAGGGGCTGCTCCTAGTACGAGAGGACCGGAGTGGACGAACCTCTGGTGTTCCGGTTGTCACGCCAGTGGCATTGCCGGGTAGCTATGTTCGGGAAAGATAACCGCTGAAAGCATCTAAGCGGGAAACTTGCCTCAAGATGAGATCTCACTGGGACCTTGAGTCCCCTGAAGGGCCGTCGAAGACTACGACGTTGATAGGCAGGGTGTGTAAGCGCTGTGAGGCGTTGAGCTAACCTGTACTAATTGCCCGTGAGGCTTGACCATATAACACCCAAGCAATTTGTATCCTCCGAGCTGAAAAGCGAACGAGACCAGATTGCGGTGTGTGAAGACGAAACGAACCGAAAGTTCGAATCTCACAAAACACCGAAGCTATCACATACCCAATTTGCTGAAGCGAGGCCAACTGGCCGCGACTCAGTACCCGAATTTCTTGACGACCATAGAGCATTGGAACCACCTGATCCCATCCCGAACTCAGCAGTGAAACGATGCATCGCCGATGGTAGTGTGGGGTTTCCCCATGTGAGAGTAGGTCATCGTCAAGATTAAATTCCGAAACCCCTATCTGCTGACGCAGGTAGGGGTTTTGTTTTGCCCGCGGGAAAGTCATTTTGTGTTTCTATGCAACTGTCTTGCGCATGGCTATCATGCGGGCCTCATTATCAGGGCGCAGTCCGCATGCTCACGTTGCTAAAACTTCTGAAGGATGGTCGCTTTCATTCAGGGCAGGCGCTGGGTGCTGCGCTGGGTATCAGTCGTAGTGCTGTATGGAAGCAATTACAGCACTTGGAAGCAGAAATAGGGCTGTCTGTTCATAAGGTTCGAGGTAGGGGGTATCAGTTGGCTAAACCTCTGGTGCTTTTGGATGCGGCAGAGATTTGCGCAAAAGGCCTTCATGAGTGGCCTGTCCATATCTTTGACACTATTGACTCCACCAACGCCGAGGCGCTGCGTTTGATCGAGCGTGGGGTGGCGGCGCCATTCATGGTTTTGGCCGAGCGACAGGTCGCTGGTCGTGGTCGTCGTGGCCGTAAGTGGGTCAGTCCGTTTGCCGAAAATCTCTACCACAGCCTGGTGCTACGCATTGACGGCGGCATGCGACAGATCGAAGGGCTGAGCCTGGTCGTCGGGCTTGCTGTCATGCATGCCCTGCGTGATATGGGGATCGCCGAGGCGGGTCTGAAATGGCCTAATGATGTCTTGGTGGGAGAGAAAAAGATCGCCGGCATTTTGCTTGAGTTGGTGGGAGATCCTGCGGACGTTTGCCATGTTGTCCTGGGCGTGGGGATTAATGTGAATATGCAATCGACTGATGAGGTCGACCAGCAATGGACATCCATGTGCCTTGAGGCAGGAAGGAATTTTGATCGAAATGAGCTGGTGGCACGATTGGGGGCGAAGCTTCAGCACTATCTGGAGCTTCATCGTGCATCGGGGTTTGCCGCAATACAGTCGGAGTGGGAGCAACACCATCTTTGGCAGGGCAGGGCTGTCTCCCTGATTGCTGGTGTTAATAAAATTGACGGTATTGTGCTGGGCATTGATCACCAGGGTGCGCTGCGTTTGAAGGTAGAGGGTGTGGAAAAAAACTTTAGCGGTGGTGAGCTCAGCCTGAGGTTGCGTGATGATTCTTGAGCTTGACTGCGGCAATAGCTTTATCAAATGGCGTGTTCTTCGTGCCGACGGGGTGACGACGGTTGACGGCGGTGTGGTCAGCTCTGACAGCGATTTGCTGGTGAGCCTCAGTAATGCCGAGAAGTTCCAACTCAAGAAATGTCGTCTTGTTAGTGTGAGGACTCCGGAGGAGACAGATTCATTGGTCGCCTCTCTGGTTGATGCGTATGGGGTGTCGGTGACCCGTGCTATGCCTGCCCGAGAAATGGCGGGGGTGAAAAACGGCTATCAGGATTACGAGCGGTTGGGGCTTGATCGATGGCTGGCCCTGCTTGGTGGGTTCCATCTTGCTTCAGGCGCGTGCCTGGTCCTTGATTTTGGTACTGCCATTACGGCTGATTTTGTGGCGGCGGACGGTGAGCATCTCGGCGGATTCATTTGTCCGGGCATGCCTTTGATGCGTAACCAATTGCGTACTCACACGCGAAGAATTCGATATGACGATATGGCGGCTGAGCGAGCCCATGAGAGTCTCGCTCCAGGTCGGACAACTGTCGAAGCGGTCGAGCGCGGTTGCATGCTGATGCTCAGAGGGTTTGTCCTGACTCAGCTTGAATTGGCGCAGCAATATTGGGGAAAGGATTTCGTGGTGTTTCTCACGGGTGGGGACGCCAATCTGGTTTCCGGGGTTGTTCCTGATGCCAGGGTGGTGCCCGACCTGGTATTTGTCGGTTTGGCGATGGCCTGTCCTTTGTCTTGAGGTTTCTATGCGGTGGTTGTTTCTGTTGTTGCTGGTTTTGAATGTCTTCTACTACATCTGGCATCAGCAGGAGGCCCCACTTCGCGCCAAGGATGTGACTCCGCTCAGTTTGTACCGCGGTTCGCAGCAGGATATTCACCTGTTGAGCGAAACGGCGGATGCACTTATCAGGCGCGACCTGGGTAAACCCGGTGAAGCGCCAAAGACCTGTGTTTACTTGGGTGGTTTTGTTCGTCCGGAGCTGGCCAGGCAGCTGGAGCAGCGATTGGCTGCCTCGGGCGTTGTAGGTCGTTCTGCTGCGCCGAACTCGCCAAATCTCCCTGAGGGTGGGGGATTCTGGGTTCAGGTTTCCCAGGAAAGCGCGGGAAAGGTGAATGAAACGTTGCTTCAAAACCTTTCTAAAGAATTCAATGAGTTAAAACATAAAATAATGCCATGCGAAGGGGTTGCACCCGCTGGGTAGTTTGCATAGAATGGCGCCCGCTTCGCAGCGAAGACCTTTAAAGGTTAGCGATACGAAGCGACGTCAACGCAGCTAACCTCAGGTTTTTAATGAGAAAATGCTTGACAGAAGGCTGGCATGATATAGAATGCCGGCTCGCTTAGGAGGGGTTCCCGAGCGGCCAAAGGGATCAGACTGTAAATCTGACGTCTACGACTTCGAAGGTTCGAATCCTTCCCCCTCCACCATTTTTAGCGTGAGCTGCAAGCTCCGCGGGTATAGTTTAGTGGTAGAACCTCAGCCTTCCAAGCTGATGATGCGGGTTCGATTCCCGCTACCCGCTCCAAGTTTGCAGGTTGTGCAAAGTGTTTCGCTCTTGTAGCTCAGTTGGTAGAGCACACCCTTGGTAAGGGTGAGGTCAGCGGTTCAAATCCGCTCAAGAGCTCCATATAACAAGGCAGATATGAAAATATCTGCCTTTGTTTTAATGGCTTGTGTGACTCGCTAAATTCTTCTCCTAGGGGTGATTTCGATGGCTAAGGAAAAGTTCGAACGTAATAAGCCGCACGTCAACGTTGGTACCATTGGTCACGTTGACCACGGTAAAACCACGCTGACCGCTGCTCTGACCCGTGTCTGCTCCGAAGTTTTCGGTTCGGCCAAGGTTGACTTCGACAAGATCGACAGCGCCCCGGAAGAGAAAGCTCGCGGTATCACCATCAACACCGCTCACGTTGAGTACGATTCGGCCGTGCGTCACTACGCACACGTTGACTGCCCAGGTCACGCCGACTACGTAAAAAACATGATCACTGGTGCTGCTCAGATGGACGGCGCGATCCTGGTTTGCTCGGCCGCTGATGGTCCGATGCCGCAAACCCGTGAGCACATCCTGCTGTCCCGTCAGGTAGGCGTTCCGTACATCGTTGTCTTCCTGAACAAGGCTGACATGGTTGACGACGCTGAGCTGCTGGAACTGGTTGAGATGGAAGTGCGCGATCTGCTGAGCACTTACGATTTCCCAGGTGATGATACTCCAATCATCATCGGTTCGGCTCTGATGGCTCTGAACGGCCAAGACGACAACGAAATGGGCACCACTGCTGTCAAGAAGCTGGTGGAAACTCTGGATAGCTACATCCCAGAGCCAGAGCGTGCTATCGATAAGCCGTTCCTGATGCCGATCGAAGACGTGTTCTCGATCTCCGGTCGCGGTACTGTTGTGACTGGTCGTGTTGAGCGTGGCATCGTCCGTATCCAGGAAGAAGTTGAGATTGTCGGTCTGCGCGATACTCAGAAAACTACCTGCACCGGCGTTGAAATGTTCCGCAAGCTGCTCGACGAAGGTCGTGCTGGTGAGAACTGCGGCGTGCTGCTGCGCGGCACCAAGCGTGACGATGTTGAGCGTGGCCAGGTTCTGGTCAAGCCAGGTACCGTCAAGCCGCACACCAAGTTCACCGCAGAAGTTTACGTTCTGAGCAAGGAAGAGGGCGGCCGTCATACTCCGTTCTTCAAGGGCTACCGTCCACAGTTCTACTTCCGTACAACTGACGTGACTGGTAACTGCGAGCTGCCAGAAGGCGTTGAAATGGTAATGCCAGGTGACAACATTCAGATGACTGTTACCTTGATCAAGACCATCGCGATGGAAGACGGTCTGCGTTTCGCTATCCGTGAAGGCGGTCGTACCGTCGGCGCTGGCGTCGTAGCTAAAGTCATCGAGTAAACAGTTGTAATGTCTTTTTCGGGCCGGCATAATGGTCGGCCTGATTTTGTTTTAGGTCAGTAGCTCAATTGGCAGAGCGACGGTCTCCAAAACCGTAGGTTGGGGGTTCGATTCCCTCCTGACCTGCCAGATTCACTCAGTGTGTCTGGCTTTCTTTTCACAGGATCTTCATAGATGACTCCTAAAGCTGAAGCTCAAGGCTCTCGCTTCGATCTGCTCAAGTGGCTAGTGGTAGTCGCTTTGGTGGTTATTGGCGTTGTTGGCAATCAGTATTATTCTGCTTCGCCGATCCTGTACCGCGTACTTGCATTGCTTGCCATTGCTGCTGTTGCTGCCTTTGTAGGCCTGCAGACAGCCAAGGGCAAGTCTTTCTTTGTACTCGCTAAGGAAGCTCGCACCGAGATTCGTAAAGTCGTATGGCCGACTCGCCAAGAAACCACGCAGACCACGTTGATTGTTGTGGCTGTTGTTCTGGTAATGGCGTTGCTGTTGTGGGGGCTCGATTCCCTGCTCGGCTGGCTTGTTTCCTTGATTGTTGGCTAAGGGTGTCCCGTGGCTAAGCGTTGGTACGTTGTGCATGCTTACTCGGGTTACGAGAAGCATGTTATGCGCTCGCTGGTAGAGCGCGTAAAGCTGGCTGGCATGGAAGATGGCTTTGGCGAGATTCTGGTCCCCACTGAAGAAGTGGTTGAGATGCGTAATGGCCAGAAGCGCAAAAGTGAACGTAAGTTCTTTCCGGGCTACGTGCTGGTACAGATGGACATGAACGAAGGGACTTGGCACTTGGTCAAGGATACCCCTCGGGTGATGGGCTTCATTGGCGGTACCGCCGACAAGCCTGCGCCGATCACAGATAAAGAGGCAGAAGCGATTCTGCGTCGCGTCGCTGATGGTAGCGACAAGCCGAAGCCGAAGACACTGTTTGAACCAGGTGAGGTTGTACGCGTCACTGACGGTCCATTCGCTGATTTTAACGGCACGGTTGAAGAAGTTAACTACGAAAAGAGCCGGATCCAAGTCGCAGTGCTCATTTTCGGTCGCTCTACTCCGGTAGAGCTAGAGTTCAGTCAGGTCGAAAAGGTCTGATTGAGCAGGCATCCCAACCCCGCAGCCCAAGGCTGTGGGGTTTTGTCGTCACTGGGATAAACGCGCAAGTAACCGGGGAGCCTTTCGAGGCGTTCGAACCCGTAATTGGAGTGCCTCATGGCCAAGAAAATTACCGCTTACATCAAGCTGCAAGTGAAGGCCGCTCAGGCTAACCCAAGCCCACCTGTTGGTCCTGCCCTGGGTCAGCACGGCGTGAACATCATGGAATTCTGCAAGGCTTTCAACGCCCGTACTCAGGGTCTTGAGCCAGGTCTGCCGACTCCAGTGATCATCACTGTCTACAGCGACCGTAGCTTCACTTTCGAAACAAAAAGCACCCCAGCTTCGGTTCTGCTGAAGAAGGCTGCAGGTTTGACCAGCGGTTCCGCTCGTCCAAACACCGTTAAGGTTGGCACCGTTACCCGTGCTCAGCTGGAAGAAATCGCGAAAACCAAAAACGCGGATCTGACTGCAGCTGATATGGATGCAGCCGTGCGTACTATCGCCGGTTCTGCTCGTAGCATGGGCCTTAACGTGGAGGGTGTGTAATGGCTAAGCTGACCAAGCGTCAAAAGGCTATCGCCGGCAAAATCGAAGCAGGCAAGGCCTACAACTTTGTAGATGCCGCCGCTCTGCTGGCTGAGCTGTCGACTGTCAAGTTCAGCGAGTCGTTCGACGTTGCTGTAAACCTGGGCGTTGACCCACGTAAATCCGACCAGGTCGTTCGTAGCGCTACCGTGCTGCCACACGGCACTGGCAAGACCGTTCGTGTAGCTGTCTTCACCCAGGGCCCAGCAGCAGAAGCTGCTCTGGCTGCTGGTGCTGATCGCGTAGGCATGGACGATCTGGCTGCTGAAATGAAGGGCGGCGACCTGAACTATGACGTAGTGATCGCATCCCCGGATGCCATGCGCGTTGTAGGTCAGTTGGGTCAGATCCTCGGTCCACGTGGTCTGATGCCTAACCCTAAAGTCGGCACCGTAACGCCAGACGTAGCCACCGCGGTTAAAAACGCCAAGGCTGGTCAGGTTCGTTATCGCACCGACAAAAACGGCATCATCCATACTTCCGTTGGCAAGATCGGCTTCGACGCCGTCAAGCTGAAGGAAAACGTTGAAGCCCTGATCGCTGATCTGAAGCGTATCAAGCCAGCTTCTTCGAAAGGTATCTACGTCAAGCGCGTTACCCTGAGCACCACTATGGGCCCAGGTCTGGTCATCGATCAGAGCTCGCTCGACGCGTAAGACTCAGGTTGGCGCAAGTAATTGCGCCAATCGAAAAATTGGGGTCCCTGCCTGGCGGGGGCTGTCCAAGACCGTAGGCGACGCAAGTCTTAAACCACAAGCCTACGCAGATGGTGCTCCCGGTTCCTTACCGAATCAGACACCAAAACGACATTCGGTTTCGACCGGATGAAACGGTAACAAGCAGGAGTTAAACCCGTGGCAATTAAACTCGAAGACAAGAAGGCCATCGTCGCTGAAGTCAACGAGGCTGCCAAAGCTGCTCTGTCCGCTGTCGTGGCTGATGCCCGTGGCGTAACAGTAGGCGCTATGACCGGACTCCGTAAAGAGGCTCGTGAAGCTGGCGTTTACGTACGTGTTGTACGTAACACTCTGCTCAAGCGCGCTGTTGCTGACACTGAATACAGTGTCCTCAACGACGTGTTCACCGGCCCGACCTTGATCGCGTTCTCCACCCAACATCCTGGCGCTGCTGCCCGTTTGTTCAAGGAATTCGCCAAAGGTCAGGACAAGTTCGAGATTAAGGCAGCTGCGTTCGAGGGCAAGTTCCTCGCAGCTAACCAGATCGACGTACTGGCAACTCTGCCGACCCGTGACGAAGCAATTTCCCAGCTGATGAGCGTGATTCAAGGCGCAACCAGCAAATTGGCTCGTACTCTGGCGGCACTGCGCGACCAGAAAGAAGCTGCCGCAGCCTAAGGCTCGACACTCCTTTTCGCGTTTTTTGTTTATTTCGATGGTCGCGTAGGCCGTCCCCCAATCCAGGAATTTAGAGTCATGTCTATCTCTCAAAACGATATCCTCGAAGCCGTTGGCAACATGTCCGTAATGGAAGTTGTTGAGCTGATCAAAGCTTTCGAAGAAAAATTCGGTGTTACCGCTGCTGCTGCTTCCGCTGGTCCAGCTGTTGCTGCTGCCGTTGCTGAAGAGCAAACCGAATTCAACGTCATGCTGACCGAAGCTGGCGAGAAGAAAGTTAACGTGATCAAGGCGGTACGTGAACTGACCGGTCTGGGCCTGAAAGAAGCCAAGGCTGTAGTTGACGGCGCTCCTGCCATGGTTCTGGAAGCTGTTGCCAAAGACGCAGCTGACAAAGCCAAAGCAGTTCTGGAAGAAGCAGGCGCTAAAGTCGAGCTGAAGTAAGCATCGACTTTGCGTCTCCAGCCCAAGCGTTAAGCGACAGGCTGATGGCTGGTGGCTCTTGCCACCGGCCTTTTTCCGTTATTGGCAGCCGACTGGGTCGGTGCTGATCACGAGCTGTAACCACCCGATGTGGTGGCGCAAACCATGGGGTTTGCACGATTTTCTGGCTGCTCCCGTCGGGAGGGGCCAAACAAGCAGGTGACCAAGCTGGGGAACGCTGATGGCTTACTCATATACTGAGAAAAAACGTATCCGCAAGGACTTTAGCAAGTTGCCGGACGTCATGGATGTGCCGTACCTCCTGGCCATCCAGCTGGATTCGTATCGTGAATTCTTGCAAGCGGGAGCGACTAAAGATCAGTTCCGCGACGTGGGCCTGCATGCGGCCTTCAAATCCGTTTTCCCGATCATCAGCTACTCCGGCAATGCTGCGCTGGAGTACGTCGGTTATCGCCTGGGCGAACCGGCATTTGATGTCAAAGAATGCGTATTGCGCGGTGTTACTTACGCCGTACCTTTGCGGGTAAAAGTGCGCCTGATCATTTTCGACAAAGAATCGTCGAACAAAGCGATCAAGGACATCAAAGAGCAAGAAGTCTACATGGGTGAAATCCCCCTGATGACTGAGAACGGTACCTTCGTAATCAACGGTACCGAGCGTGTAATCGTTTCCCAGCTGCACCGTTCTCCGGGCGTGTTCTTCGACCACGACCGTGGCAAGACGCACAGCTCCGGCAAACTGCTTTACTCCGCGCGCATCATTCCTTACCGCGGTTCGTGGTTGGACTTCGAGTTCGACCCGAAAGACTGCGTATTCGTGCGTATCGACCGTCGTCGCAAGCTGCCTGCATCGGTACTGCTGCGCGCGCTCGGCTATACCACCGAAGAAGTGCTGGACGCGTTCTACACCACCAACGTTTTCCATGTGCAGGGTGAAAACCTCAGCCTGGAACTGGTGCCTCAGCGCCTGCGCGGTGAAATCGCTGTCCTCGATATCCAGGATGACAAAGGCAAGGTTATTGTCGAGCAGGGTCGCCGTATCACCGCTCGCCACATCAACCAGCTGGAAAAAGCCGGGATCAAAGAGCTGCAGGTGCCTCTGGACTACGTCCTGGGTCGCACCACGGCCAAGGTCATCGTGCATCCGGCCACCGGCGAAATCCTGGCAGAGTGCAACACCGAGCTGAACACCGAGATCCTGGCAAAAATCGCCAAGGCCCAGGTCGTTCGCATCGAGACGCTGTACACCAACGACATCGACTGCGGTCCGTTCATCTCCGACACGCTGAAGATCGACTCCACCGGCAACCAACTGGAAGCCCTGGTCGAGATCTATCGCATGATGCGTCCTGGCGAGCCGCCAACCAAGGATGCCGCCGAAACGCTGTTCAACAACCTGTTCTTCAGCCCTGAGCGCTATGACCTGTCTGCGGTCGGCCGGATGAAGTTCAACCGTCGTATCGGTCGTACCGAAATCGAAGGTTCGGGTGTATTGAACAAGGACGATATCGTTGCCGTCCTCAAGACCTTGGTCGACATCCGTAACGGCAAGGGCATCGTCGATGACATCGACCACCTGGGTAACCGTCGTGTTCGCTGTGTAGGCGAAATGGCCGAGAACCAGTTCCGTGTTGGCCTGGTGCGCGTAGAGCGTGCGGTCAAGGAACGTCTGTCGATGGCTGAAAGCGAAGGCCTGATGCCGCAAGACCTGATCAACGCCAAGCCTGTGGCTGCGGCGGTGAAGGAGTTCTTCGGTTCGAGCCAGCTGTCCCAGTTCATGGACCAGAACAACCCGCTGTCCGAGATCACCCACAAGCGTCGTGTCTCCGCACTCGGCCCGGGCGGTCTGACCCGTGAGCGTGCGGGCTTCGAAGTTCGTGACGTACACCCGACTCACTACGGTCGTGTATGCCCGATCGAAACGCCGGAAGGTCCGAACATCGGTCTGATCAACTCCCTGGCTGCCTATGCGCGCACCAACCAGTACGGCTTCCTCGAGAGCCCGTACCGTGTGGTGAAAGACGCCCTGGTCACCGACGAGATCGTGTTCCTGTCCGCCATCGAAGAAGCTGATCATGTGATCGCCCAGGCTTCGGCCACGATGAACGACAAGAAGGTCCTGGTCGACGAGCTGGTAGCTGTTCGTCACTTGAACGAGTTCACCGTCAAGGCGCCGGAAGACGTCACCTTGATGGACGTATCGCCGAAGCAGGTAGTTTCGGTTGCAGCGTCGCTGATCCCGTTCCTCGAGCACGACGACGCCAACCGTGCGTTGATGGGTTCGAACATGCAGCGCCAAGCTGTACCCACCCTGCGTGCCGACAAGCCGCTGGTAGGTACCGGCATGGAGCGCAACGTTGCCCGTGACTCCGGCGTTTGCGTCGTGGCTCGTCGTGGTGGCGTGATCGACTCCGTCGATGCCAGCCGTATCGTGGTTCGTGTTGCCGATGACGAAGTTGAAACTGGCGAAGCCGGTGTCGACATCTACAACCTGACCAAATACACCCGCTCCAACCAGAACACCTGCATCAACCAGCGTCCGCTGGTGAGCAAGGGTGATCGGGTTCAGCGCAGCGACATCATGGCCGACGGTCCGTCCACCGATATGGGTGAACTGGCGTTGGGTCAGAACATGCGCATCGCGTTCATGGCATGGAACGGCTTCAACTTCGAAGACTCCATCTGCCTGTCCGAGCGTGTGGTTCAGGAAGACCGCTTCACCACGATCCACATCCAGGAACTGACCTGTGTGGCCCGTGACACCAAGCTTGGCCCAGAGGAAATCACTGCGGACATCCCGAACGTGGGTGAAGCTGCACTGAACAAGCTGGACGAAGCCGGTATCGTTTACGTAGGTGCTGAAGTAGGCGCAGGCGACATCCTGGTGGGCAAGGTCACTCCGAAAGGCGAGACCCAGCTGACTCCGGAAGAAAAACTGCTGCGTGCCATCTTCGGTGAAAAAGCCAGCGACGTTAAAGACACCTCCCTGCGCGTGCCTACCGGCACCAAGGGTACCGTCATCGACGTACAAGTCTTCACTCGCGACGGCGTTGAGCGTGATGCTCGTGCACTGTCGATCGAGAAGACTCAACTCGACGAGATCCGCAAGGACCTGAACGAAGAGTTCCGTATCGTCGAAGGCGCAACTTTCGAGCGTCTGCGCTCCGCTCTGGTCGGCCACAAAGCCGAAGGCGGCGCCGGCCTGAAGAAAGGTCAGGAAATCACCGACGAAGTTCTCGACGGTCTTGAGCATGGCCAGTGGTTCAAACTGCGCATGGCTGAAGATGCTCTGAACGAGCAGCTCGAGAAGGCCCAGGCCTATATCGTTGATCGCCGCCGTCTGCTGGACGACAAGTTCGAAGACAAGAAGCGCAAACTGCAGCAGGGCGATGACCTGGCTCCAGGCGTGCTGAAAATCGTCAAGGTTTACCTGGCAATCCGTCGTCGCATCCAACCGGGCGACAAGATGGCCGGTCGTCACGGTAACAAAGGTGTGGTCTCCGTGATCATGCCGGTTGAAGACATGCCGCACGATGCCAATGGCACCCCGGTCGATGTGGTCCTCAACCCGTTGGGCGTACCTTCGCGTATGAACGTCGGTCAGATCCTTGAAACCCACCTGGGCCTCGCGGCCAAGGGCTTGGGCGAGAAGATCAACCGTATGATCGAAGAGCAGCGCAAGGTCGCTGACCTGCGTAAGTTCCTGCACGAGATCTACAACGAGATCGGCGGTCGCAACGAAGAGCTGGACACCTTCTCCGATCAGGAAATCCTGGATCTGGCGAAGAACCTGCGCGGCGGCGTTCCAATGGCTACTCCGGTGTTCGACGGTGCCAAGGAAAGCGAAATCAAGGCCATGCTGAAACTGGCAGATCTGCCAGAAAGCGGCCAGATGCAGCTGTTCGACGGCCGTACCGGCAACAAGTTCGAGCGCCCGGTTACCGTTGGCTACATGTACATGCTGAAGCTGAACCACTTGGTAGACGACAAGATGCACGCTCGTTCTACCGGTTCTTACAGCCTGGTTACCCAGCAGCCGCTGGGTGGTAAGGCGCAGTTCGGTGGTCAGCGTTTCGGGGAGATGGAGGTCTGGGCACTGGAAGCGTACGGTGCTGCATACACTCTGCAAGAAATGCTCACAGTGAAGTCGGACGATGTGAACGGCCGGACCAAGATGTACAAAAACATCGTGGACGGCGATCACCGTATGGAGCCGGGCATGCCCGAGTCTTTCAACGTGTTGATCAAGGAAATTCGTTCCCTCGGCATCGATATCGATCTGGAAACCGAATAACACGTGACGCGAATCGAGAGCGGGGCTGTTTTGCCCGCTCTCTGCTCCGCCAGGAGGAAAGGCCTTGAAAGACCTACTGAATTTGCTGAAAAACCAGGGTCAAGTCGAAGAGTTCGACGCCATCCGTATTGGATTGGCATCGCCTGAGATGATCCGTTCGTGGTCGTTCGGTGAAGTTAAAAAGCCGGAAACCATCAACTACCGTACGTTCAAACCTGAGCGTGACGGCCTGTTCTGCGCCAAGATCTTTGGCCCGGTCAAGGATTACGAGTGCCTGTGCGGTAAGTACAAGCGCTTGAAGCACCGTGGTGTGATCTGCGAGAAGTGCGGCGTTGAAGTCGCGCTGGCAAAAGTTCGTCGTGAGCGCATGGCGCACATCGAACTGGCCTCGCCAGTTGCCCACATCTGGTTCCTGAAGTCGCTGCCGTCCCGTATCGGCCTGCTGATGGACATGACCCTGCGTGATATCGAACGCGTTCTCTACTTCGAGAGCTACGTCGTTATCGATCCAGGCATGACCACCCTTGAAAAGGGTCAACTGCTCAACGACGAGCAGTACTTCGAAGCGCTGGAAGAGTTCGGCGACGATTTCGATGCCCGCATGGGTGCCGAAGCTGTCCGCGAGCTGCTGCACGCTATCGACCTGGAACACGAGATTGGCCGTCTGCGCGAAGAGATTCCGCAAACCAACTCCGAAACCAAGATCAAGAAGCTGTCCAAGCGTCTGAAGTTGATGGAAGCCTTCCAGGGTTCCGGCAACCTGCCAGAGTGGATGGTGCTGACCGTTCTGCCGGTTCTGCCGCCAGACCTGCGTCCACTGGTTCCGCTCGATGGCGGTCGTTTCGCGACTTCCGATCTCAACGATCTGTATCGTCGAGTGATCAACCGTAACAACCGCTTGAAGCGTCTGCTCGATCTGTCCGCTCCGGACATCATCGTGCGCAACGAGAAGCGTATGTTGCAGGAAGCGGTCGACGCACTGCTCGACAACGGTCGTCGTGGCCGCGCTATCACCGGTTCCAACAAGCGTCCTCTGAAATCCCTGGCTGACATGATCAAGGGTAAGCAGGGTCGTTTCCGTCAGAACTTGCTCGGTAAGCGTGTTGACTACTCCGGTCGTTCGGTAATTACCGTAGGCCCGACCCTGCGTCTGCACCAGTGCGGTCTGCCAAAGAAAATGGCCCTGGAGCTGTTCAAGCCGTTCATTTTTGGCAAGCTGGAAATGCGTGGTCTTGCGACCACCATCAAAGCGGCCAAGAAAATGGTCGAGCGCGAGCTGCCAGAGGTCTGGGACGTTCTCGCTGAAGTGATTCGCGAACACCCGGTTCTCCTCAACCGTGCGCCGACCCTTCACCGTCTGGGCATCCAGGCGTTTGAACCGGTACTGATCGAAGGTAAGGCTATCCAGCTGCACCCGCTGGTCTGTGCTGCGTACAACGCCGACTTCGACGGCGACCAGATGGCAGTGCACGTACCGCTGACACTGGAAGCCCAGTTGGAAGCGCGTGCGTTGATGATGTCGACCAACAACATCCTGTCGCCAGCCAACGGTGAGCCAATCATCGTTCCGTCGCAGGACGTTGTATTGGGTCTGTACTACATGACGCGTGAAGCGATCAACGCCAAGGGCGAAGGTCGTGTGTTCGCGGATCTGCAGGAAGTTGACCGTGTGTTCCGTGCCGGCGAAGCCGCACTGCACGCCAAGGTCAAGGTGCGGATCAATGAAACCGTGAACGATCGTGACGGTGGCAGCGTCAAGAACACTCGAATCGTCGACACCACTGTCGGCCGTGCGTTGTTGTTCCAGGTTGTTCCACCTGGTCTGTCTTACGACGTCGTCAACCAGCCGATGAAGAAGAAGGCGATCTCCAAGCTGATCAACCAGTGCTACCGCGTGGTTGGTCTGAAAGAGACCGTGATCTTCGCTGACCAGTTGATGTACACCGGTTTTGCCTATTCGACCATTTCCGGCGTTTCCATCGGTGTTAACGACTTCGTTATCCCGGATGAAAAAGCCCGCATCATCGGTGCTGCTACCGAAGAAGTGAAAGAGATCGAAAGTCAGTACGCCTCCGGCCTGGTAACCCAGGGCGAGAAGTACAACAAGGTGATCGACCTCTGGTCCAAGGCGAACGACGAAGTCTCCAAGGCGATGATGGCCAACCTCTCGAAAGAGAAAGTCATCGACCGTCATGGCAACGAAGTCGACCAGGAATCCTTCAACTCGATGTACATGATGGCCGACTCGGGCGCACGGGGTTCTGCTGCGCAGATCCGTCAGCTCGCCGGTATGCGTGGCCTGATGGCCAAGCCGGACGGCTCCATCATCGAGACCCCGATTACCGCGAACTTCCGTGAAGGCCTGAGCGTACTCCAGTACTTCATCTCCACTCACGGTGCTCGTAAGGGTCTTGCGGATACCGCGTTGAAAACGGCGAACTCCGGTTACCTGACGCGTCGTCTGGTAGACGTTGCCCAGGATCTGGTCGTGACCGAGATCGATTGCGGCACCGAACACGGCCTGGTAATGACTCCGCACATTGAAGGCGGTGACGTTGTAGAGCCGTTGGGTGAACGCGTATTGGGTCGTGTCATCGCCCGTGACGTATTCAAGCCAGGTACCGAGGACGTGATCGTTCCTGCGGGCACCCTGGTTGACGAGAAGTGGGTCGAGTTCATCGAGCTCAACAGCATCGACGAAGTGATCGTACGTTCGCCGATCAGTTGCGAAACTCGCTACGGCATCTGCGCCAAGTGCTACGGTCGCGACCTGGCACGTGGTCACCAGGTGAACATCGGTGAAGCGGTCGGCGTTATCGCTGCCCAGTCCATCGGTGAGCCGGGTACCCAGCTGACGATGCGTACGTTCCACATCGGTGGTGCGGCAAGCCGGACCTCCGCGGCCGACAGCGTTCAGGTGAAGAATGGCGGTACCGTCCGTCTGCACAACCTGAAGCACGTTGAGCGAGTGGATGGTCACCTGGTGGCTGTATCGCGTTCCGGTGAGCTGGCCATCGCTGACGACTTCGGTCGCGAGCGCGAGCGCTACAAGCTGCCGTACGGTGCTGTGATTTCGGTCAAGGAAGGTGACAAGGTCGACGCTGGCGCCATCGTGGCCAAGTGGGACCCGCACACTCACCCGATCGTTACCGAAATGAAAGGTACCGTGACCTACGTGGGCATGGAAGAAGGCATCACGATCAAGCGTCAGACCGACGAATTGACCGGTATGACCAACATTGAAGTACTCGATGCGAAAGATCGTCCAGCTGCCGGCAAGGACATCCGTCCTGCTGTGAAGATGGTCGACGACAATGGCAAGGATCTGTTGCTGCCAGGCACTGACGTAATCGCTCAGTACTTCCTGCCAGCCAACGCCCTGGTCGGTGTTGCGGACGGTGCGCGGATCGCGATCGGTGATGTTATCGCTCGTATCCCGCAGGAAACTTCGAAAACTCGCGACATCACCGGTGGTCTGCCGCGTGTTGCCGACTTGTTCGAAGCCCGTCGTCCGAAAGAAGCTTCGATTCTGGCTGAAGTCAGCGGCACCATCGCATTCGGTAAAGAGACCAAGGGCAAGCGTCGCCTGGTCATTACACCGAACGACGGTAGCGATCCGTACGAAGAGCTGATTCCGAAGTGGCGTCACCTGAACGTTTTCGAAGGCGAACAGGTAAACCGCGGCGAAGTTATCTCGGACGGTCCGAGCGATCCACACGACATCCTGCGTCTGCTGGGTGTGAGTGCGCTGGCCAAGTACATCGTGAACGAGATCCAGGACGTTTACCGTCTGCAAGGCGTGAAGATCAACGACAAGCACATCGAGACCATCCTGCGTCAGATGCTGCGTAAGGTCGAGATCGCTGAATCCGGCGACTCGAGTTTCATCAAGGGCGACCAGATGGAACTGACTCACGTACTGGTGGAAAACGAGCGCCTGGCGACCGAAGACAAGTTTGTCTCCAAGTTCACTCGCGTGCTGCTGGGTATCACCAAGGCGTCGTTGTCCACCGAATCGTTCATCTCGGCGGCTTCCTTCCAGGAAACCACCCGTGTGCTGACCGAAGCGGCGGTAACCGGCAAGCGCGATTACCTGCGCGGCCTGAAAGAAAACGTGGTCGTGGGTCGTCTGATCCCGGCCGGTACCGGTTTGGCCTATCACAGCGAACGCAAGCGTCGCCGTGATGCTGACAAGCCGTTGCGCGTAAGCGCCAGTGAAGTGGAAGCTGCACTGACCGAAGCACTGAACTCGAGTGGTAACTGAGTTCTGCGGTAATTGAGTGCCTGGCCCTGGTCACCCCGTTCGGCGGATCGAGACAAATTGTCGAGATCCGGCGGGCGGGGAGGTCGGGGCCTTGCCTTGACTGGGGACAAGATCCTCTTTAGACTCTTGATCCCCTAAATTTGGCGGGAATTCGTTCCTGCCATTTTGCTTTTCTTGTAAGACAATAGCGTCGCAAGACAACAGTGGAGCTAGTAGATGGCAACTATCAACCAGCTGGTACGTCAGCCGCGTAAGCGTATCGTCGAGAAATCCGACGTGCCTGCGCTGCAGAACTGCCCGCAACGTCGTGGCGTATGCACCCGTGTGTATACCACCACGCCGAAAAAACCTAACTCGGCACTGCGTAAAGTATGCCGTGTGCGTCTGACCAACGGTTTCGAGGTTTCCTCGTACATCGGCGGTGAAGGCCACAACCTGCAAGAACACAGCGTGGTACTGATCCGCGGCGGTCGTGTAAAAGACTTGCCAGGTGTTCGTTACCACACCGTTCGCGGCTCTTTGGATACTTCCGGCGTTAAAGGTCGTAACCAAGGTCGTTCGAAGTACGGTACCAAGCGTCCGAAATAATCGGCCGTTTTGCAGTTTTTAATTTTATTGAGTCGATAAGAGTAAGGTCGGGCACGCATCCGCTGTCCCGGGCTAACCTGAAGACCGTTTGAGGGCTTATCAATGCCAAGACGTCGCGTAGCAGCCAAGCGTGAGATTCTGGACGATCCGAAATACGGAAGCCAGATTCTCGCCAAGTTCATGAACCACGTAATGGAAAGCGGCAAGAAAGCCGTTGCCGAGCGTATCGTTTATGGCGCACTGGACAAAGTTAAGGAACGCAAGAACAGCGATCCCCTGGAAATCTTCGAGAAAGCTCTCGACGCCATCGCTCCGCTGGTCGAAGTGAAGTCGCGCCGTGTAGGCGGTGCTACTTACCAGGTTCCGGTCGAAGTTCGTCCGTCCCGTCGTAACGCCCTGGCAATGCGCTGGTTGGTAGACTTCGCCCGCAAGCGCGGCGAGAAGTCCATGGCCCTGCGTTTGGCTGGCGAACTGTTGGACGCTGCTGAAGGTAAAGGTGCTGCAGTTAAGAAGCGTGAAGACGTGCACCGTATGGCTGAAGCCAACAAGGCTTTCTCGCACTACCGCTTCTAATTTTAGCGTCACTCAATTTGCGAGGGCTTTATGGCTCGTACTACACCGATTAACCGCTACCGTAACATCGGTATCGTCGCTCACGTGGATGCTGGTAAAACCACCACCACCGAGCGCGTCCTTTTTTACACCGGCAAAAGCCACAAGATGGGCGAGGTGCATGATGGCGCCGCGACCACCGACTGGATGGTGCAGGAGCAGGAGCGTGGTATTACCATTACTTCTGCTGCCATTACCGCTTTCTGGAAGGGTTCCGAGAAGCAGTACAAGGACGAGCACCGCTTCAACGTCATCGATACCCCGGGCCACGTTGACTTCACCATTGAAGTAGAGCGTTCCCTGCGCGTACTCGACGGCGCTGTGGTTGTATTCTGCGGCACCTCGGGCGTTGAGCCTCAGTCGGAAACCGTATGGCGTCAAGCCAACAAATACGGCGTTCCACGTCTTGTTTATGTGAACAAGATGGACCGTGCTGGTGCCAACTTCCTGCGCGTGATCGGTCAGATCAAGCAGCGTCTGGGCCACACTCCGGTGCCTATTCAGCTGGCTATCGGTTCCGAAGACAACTTCCAGGGTCAGATCGATCTGATCAACATGCAAGCTGTCTACTGGAACGATGCTGACAAAGGCATGGTTCCTGTTCGCAAGGACATTCCTGCTGAATTGCTGGAAGAAGCCGAGAAGTGGCGTGGCAACATGGTTGAGGCTGCGGCCGAAGCCAACGAAGAACTGATGAACAAGTACCTCGAGGGCGAAGAGCTCACCAACGAGGAAATCAAGGCCGCTCTGCGCCAGCGTACTATCGCTGGTGAAATCGTCCTGGCTGTTTGCGGTTCTTCCTTCAAGAACAAGGGCGTTCCCCTGGTTCTCGACGCCGTTATCGACTTCCTGCCTGCGCCAACCGACATTCCTGCCATCAAGGGTACTGACCCGGATGACGAGACTATCGAGCTGGAGCGTCATGCCGACGACAGCGAGCCGTTCTCGGCTCTGGCGTTCAAGATCGCTACCGACCCATTCGTGGGTACCTTGACCTTTGTCCGTGTTTACTCGGGCGTGTTGAACTCCGGCGACGGCGTGATCAACTCTGTAAAAGGCAAGAAAGAGCGCGTAGGTCGTATGGTGCAAATGCATGCTAACGCCCGCGAAGAGATCAAGGAAGTGCGCGCTGGCGACATCGCGGCCTTGATCGGCATGAAGGACGTCACCACGGGTGAAACCTTGTGCAATGGCGACAAGCCAATCATCCTGGTTCGCATGGACTTCCCGGAGCCGGTTATTTCGGTTGCCGTTGAGCCTAAGACCAAGGATGACCAGGAAAAAATGGGTATCGCTCTGGGCAAGCTTGCTCAGGAAGACCCGTCTTTCCGCGTCAAGACTGATGAAGAGACTGGTCAGACGATCATCTCCGGCATGGGCGAGCTGCACCTGGACATCCTGGTTGACCGGATGCGCCGTGAGTTCAACGTCGAAGCCAACATCGGTAAGCCTCAGGTTTCCTATCGTGAGCGCATCACGAAGAACTGTGAAATCGAAGGCAAGTTCGTTCGCCAGTCCGGCGGTCGTGGTCAGTTCGGTCACTGCTGGATCCGTTTTGCACCGGCTGACGAAGGTCAGGAAGGTCTGCAATTCGTGAACGAAGTCGTAGGTGGTGTGGTTCCTAAGGAATACATCCCGGCGATCCAGAAGGGTATCGAAGAGCAGATGAAGAACGGCGTTGTTGCCGGCTATCCGCTGATCGGCCTGAAGGCAACTGTGTTTGATGGTTCTTACCACGACGTCGACTCCAACGAGATGGCGTTCAAGGTGGCTGCTTCCATGGCAACCAAGCAACTGGCCCAGAAGGGCGGTGGTGAGTTGCTCGAGCCGATCATGGCGGTAGAAGTCGTTACGCCTGAAGACTACATGGGTGATGTCATGGGCGACCTTAACCGTCGTCGTGGCATGATTCTGGGTATGGAAGATACGGTTTCCGGCAAGGTCATTCGTGCCGAGGTTCCGTTGGGTGAAATGTTCGGTTATGCAACCGACGTTCGTTCCATGTCTCAGGGTCGCGCAAGCTACTCTATGGAATTCAAAAAATACAATACAGCTCCGTCGCATATCGTCGAGACTGTTACCAAAAAGCAAGGCTGATTCAGCCCTTTAGGCAAGGAGTTAATTGTCGTGGCTAAAGAAAAATTTGATCGTTCCCTACCGCACGTCAACGTTGGCACCATTGGTCACGTTGACCACGGTAAAACCACTCTGACTGCGGCTCTGACTCGCGTCTGCTCCGAAGTTTTCGGTTCGGCCGTTGTTGCTTTCGACAAAATCGACAGCGCTCCGGAAGAAAAGGCTCGTGGTATCACCATCAACACCGCGCACGTTGAGTACAACTCTTCGATTCGTCACTACGCTCACGTTGACTGCCCAGGTCACGCTGACTACGTGAAGAACATGATCACTGGTGCTGCCCAGATGGACGGCGCGATCCTGGTTTGCTCGGCCGCTGATGGTCCGATGCCACAAACCCGTGAGCACATCCTGCTGTCCCGTCAGGTAGGCGTTCCGTACATCGTTGTCTTCCTGAACAAGGCTGACATGGTTGACGACGCTGAGCTGCTGGAACTGGTTGAGATGGAAGTGCGCGATCTGCTGAGCACTTACGACTTCCCAGGTGATGACACTCCAATCATCATCGGTTCGGCTCTGATGGCTCTGAACGGCCAGGACGACAACGAAATGGGTACCACCGCTGTCAAGCGTCTGGTAGAAACTCTGGACAGCTACATCCCAGAGCCAGTTCGTGTTATCGACAAGCCGTTCCTGATGCCAATCGAAGACGTGTTCTCGATCTCGGGTCGCGGTACTGTTGTGACCGGTCGTATCGAGCGCGGTATCGTCAAGGTTCAGGATCCACTGGAAATCGTAGGTCTGCGTGACACCACCGTCACCACCTGCACCGGTGTTGAAATGTTCCGTAAACTGCTCGACGAAGGTCGTGCTGGCGAGAACTGCGGCGTTCTGCTGCGTGGTACCAAGCGTGACGACGTTGAGCGTGGCCAGGTTCTGGTTAAGCCGGGTTCGGTCAAGCCGCACACCAAGTTCGAAGCTGAAGTGTATGTTCTGAGCAAAGAAGAAGGCGGTCGTCACACTCCGTTCTTCAAAGGCTACCGTCCACAGTTCTACTTCCGTACAACTGACGTGACTGGTAACTGCGAGCTGCCAGAAGGCGTTGAAATGGTAATGCCAGGCGACAACATCAAAATGGTTGTCACCCTGATCAAGACCATCGCAATGGAAGACGGTCTGCGTTTCGCTATCCGTGAAGGCGGTCGTACCGTCGGCGCTGGCGTCGTAGCCAAAATCATCGAGTAAGCTCTTTCTTGAGTAAGCTTTGATGAGTTGAAAAAGCCCCCGCCCAGCGGGGGCTTTTTTATTGGGTTGACACCTATCAGGGGCGTCTATAGAATTGCGCCTCCTTTTAACGGGCGTATTGCGCCCGGTGGGAATAGCAGCCGGAGTCTGAAATCCAATGCAAAATCAGCAAATCCGTATCAGGTTGAAGGCTTTTGACCATCGCCTGATCGACCAATCCACCCAGGAAATCGTGGAAACCGCGAAACGTACTGGTGCTCAAGTGCGTGGTCCAATTCCACTGCCTACCCGTAAAGAGCGGTTCACCGTTCTGGTCTCCCCGCACGTCAACAAAGACGCGCGTGACCAGTACGAGATCCGTACTCATAAGCGCGTTCTGGACATCGTCCAGCCAACGGATAAAACCGTTGATGCACTTATGAAGCTTGATCTTGCGGCCGGTGTGGAAGTGCAGATCAGCCTCGGCTAAGACTCGGTCTTAGTCGTGTAACGCTCTGAAATGGGCGGCCATAGCGGGTGAAAGCCCCGTACACTCATGAGGTTTACAACATGACTATTGGTGTAGTCGGTCGTAAATGCGGTATGACCCGTATTTTCACCGAAGAAGGTGTCTCCATTCCGGTCACGGTCATTGAGATCGAGCCGAATCGCGTCACCCAGTTCAAAACTGAAGAGACCGATGGCTATCGTGCAGTGCAAGTCACTGTCGGCGAGCGTCGCGCTTCGCGTGTAACAGCAGCTCAGGCTGGCCACTTCGCCAAGGCGAACGTTGCCGCTGGTCGTACCGTAATGGAATTCCGCCTTGAAGAAGGCGAGTACCAGGCCGGCGATCTGATCAACGCTGAAATCTTCGCCGCTGGCCAACTGGTTGATGTAACCGGTCAGTCCAAGGGTAAAGGCTTCCAGGGTACGATCAAGCGTTGGAACTTCCGCGGGCAAGATAACACCCACGGTAACTCCGTATCCCACCGCGTTCCAGGCTCTATCGGCCAGTGCCAGACTCCTGGTCGTGTATTCAAGGGCAAAAAAATGTCCGGTCATATGGGCGCTGAGCGCGTGACCGTGCAGTCCCTCGAAGTAGTGCGCGTGGACGCTGAACGCAATCTGTTGTTGGTCAAGGGCGCTGTTCCTGGCGCTACTGGCGGCAACTTGGTTGTACGTCCAGCAGCCAAGGCTCGCGGTTAAGGGGAAGCTGACATGCAATTAAATGTAAATGACGCTCAAGCGATCGAAGTTTCCGAACTGACATTTGGCGGCGAATTCAACGAGACGCTGGTTCACCAAGCAGTCGTGGCCTACATGGCCGGCGGCCGTCAAGGTAGCAAGCAGCAAAAGACCCGTTCCGACGTTTCCGGTGGCGGCAAGCGCCCATGGCGTCAGAAAGGTACTGGCCGTGCTCGTGCCGGTACTATCCGTAGCCCAATCTGGCGTGGCGGCGGTACCACTTTCGCAGCTCGTCCTCAGGATCACTCCCAGAAGCTGAACAAGAAGATGTATCGCGCAGCAATGCGTTCCATCCTTGCTGAGCTGGTGCGTACTGATCGTCTGGTCGTGGTTCAGGACTTCGCTGTTGAAGCACCGAAAACCAAAGATCTGCTGAACAAGCTGAACGGCATGGGCCTGACTGACGTCCTGATCGTGTCTGACGCTGTTGATCAGAACCTGTACCTGGCTGCTCGCAACCTGCCACACGTCGACGTTCGTGACGTGCAAGGTTCCGATCCGGTCAGTCTGATCGCATACGACAAGGTGTTGATCACCGTGTCGGCCGTGAAGAAATTCGAGGAGCTGCTGGGATGAACCAGGAACGCGTATTTAAAGTTCTGCTTGGCCCGCACGTTTCCGAGAAGGCTACGGTTCTGGCAGACAAGAAAGGCCAGTTCGTTTTCAAGGTTGCTACCGACGCAACCAAGCTGGAAATCAAGAAGGCCGTCGAAAGCCTGTTCAGCGTGAAAGTAGAGCGCGTGACTACCCTGAACGTTCTGGGTAAAAGCAAGCGCACTGCTCGCGGTCTGGGCAAGCGTAATGACTGGAAGAAGGCAGTTATCTCCCTTCAGCCAGGCCAAGATCTCGATTTCAGCAGCAGTGCTGAGTAAGGAAGGGGTGCATCATGGCAATCGTTAAATGCAAACCGACTTCCCCTGGCCGCCGTTTTGTGGTCAAGGTGGTCAACCAGGAGCTGCATAAAGGCGCTCCTCACGCACCGCTGCTCGAGAAAAAATCGAAGTCTGGTGGTCGTAACAACAATGGCCGTATTACCACTCGTCACATCGGTGGTGGTCATAAGCAGCATTATCGTCTGGTCGACTTCCGTCGCAACGACAAGGATGGCATCGCTGCCACCGTCGAGCGTATCGAATACGATCCAAACCGTACTGCTCACATCGCTCTGCTGCTGTACGCAGATGGCGAGCGTCGCTACATCATCGCCCCTAAAGGCGTGAGTGCTGGCGACCAGCTGATCGCAGGTGCCCTGGCACCGATCAAGCCGGGCAACGCTCTGCAACTGCGTAACATTCCAGTTGGTAGCACCGTACACGGCATCGAATTGAAGCCAGGTAAAGGCGCACAGATCGCTCGTTCCGCTGGTGCTTCGGCTCAGCTGATCGCTCGTGAAGGTGTCTACGTGACCCTGCGTCTGCGTTCTGGTGAGATGCGTAAAGTACTGGCTGAATGCCGTGCGACCCTGGGCGAAGTCTCGAACTCCGAGCACAGCCTGCGTTCGTTGGGTAAAGCTGGTGCCAAGCGCTGGCGTGGCGTTCGCCCAACCGTTCGTGGTGTTGCCATGAACCCGGTTGACCACCCACATGGTGGTGGTGAAGGTCGTACCTCTGGTGGTCGTCATCCGGTATCGCCATGGGGCTTCCCGACTAAGGGCGCGAAGACTCGTGGTAATAAGCGTACCGACAAAATGATCGTCCGTCGTCGCAAGTAAATAGAGGGATACGACAGTGCCACGTTCTCTGAAAAAAGGTCCTTTTATTGATCTTCACCTACTGAAGAAGATCGAAGTGGCGGCGGAAAAGAACGATCGCAAACCAGTTAAGACCTGGTCGCGTCGTTCGATGATCCTGCCACAAATGGTCGGTTTGACCATCGCAGTACACAACGGTCGCCAACACGTCCCAGTTCTCGTGAACGAAGACATGGTCGGCCACAAACTGGGCGAGTTCGCCGGTACCCGCACATACCGTGGGCACGTGGCTGACAAGAAAGCCAAGCGTTAAGGGGTAAGGAAATGGAAGTAGCCGCTAAGTTGTCGGGCGCTCGAATCTCCGCCCAGAAAGCCCGCTTGGTCGCCGACCAGATCCGCGGGAAGAAGGTGGGCGAAGCGCTCAACCTGTTGGCTTTCAGCAGTAAGAAAGCCGCCGAGATCATGAAGAAAGTGCTGGAGTCGGCCGTAGCCAACGCCGAGCATAACGAAGGCGCAGACGTTGATGACCTGAAGGTCAGCACCGTTTTCGTCAACGAAGGGCGTTCGCTGAAGCGCATCATGCCACGTGCCAAAGGCCGTGCTGATCGCATCGTCAAGCGGTCTTGCCATATCACTGTCAAGGTTGCTGACAAGTAACGGAGTCGAAGAGATGGGTCAGAAAGTACATCCCATTGGCATTCGCCTGGGAATCGTCAAGGAGCACACCTCCGTCTGGTACGCAGACGGTCGGACTTATGCGGACTACTTGTTCGCTGATCTGAAGGTGCGTGAGTATCTCCAAGACAAACTAAAAAGCGCGTCCGTAAGCCGTATCGATATCCATCGTCCGGCGCAGACTGCACGTATCACCATCCACACCGCTCGTCCAGGTATCGTTATCGGGAAGAAAGGTGAAGATGTTGAGAAACTGCGTCAGGACCTGACCAAGCAAATGGGTGTGCCTGTGCACATCAATATCGAAGAGATCCGCAAGCCGGAGCTCGACGGTATGCTGGTTGCGCAGAGCGTAGCTCAGCAGCTGGAGCGTCGCGTAATGTTCCGTCGCGCTATGAAGCGCGCTGTACAGAACGCAATGCGCATTGGTGCCAAAGGCATCAAAATCCAAGTGAGCGGTCGTCTCGGCGGTGCTGAAATCGCACGTACTGAATGGTATCGCGAAGGTCGTGTGCCACTGCACACCCTGCGTGCCGACATCGACTATGCCAACTACGAAGCTCACACCACCTACGGTGTGATCGGTGTAAAGGTTTGGATCTTCAAAGGCGAAGTAATTGGTGGTCGCCAAGAAGAACTGAAGCCACAAGCACCAGCGCCTCGTAAAAAAGCTGCTAAGTAAGGGGTACGCCAAATGTTGCAACCAAAGCGTACGAAGTTCCGCAAGCAGATGACCGGTCACAACCGTGGCCTGGCATTGCGCGGTAGCAAAGTCAGCTTCGGCGAGTTCGCGCTGAAGTCTGTTGCTCGTGGTCGTCTCACCGCTCGTCAGATCGAGTCAGCGCGTCGTGCTCTGACCCGTCACGTAAAACGTGGCGGCAAGATCTGGATCCGTGTATTCCCGGACAAACCTGTCACCAAGAAGCCACTCGAAGTTCGGATGGGTAAAGGTAAGGGTAACGTGGAGTACTGGGTTGCCCAGATTCAGCCAGGCAAAGTCCTGTATGAAATCGAGGGTGTTTCTGAAGAGCTGGCGCGTGAGGCTTTCGCCCTGGCTGCTGCAAAGCTGCCGCTCGCCACCTCCTTTGTTAAACGGACGGTGATGTGATGAAAGCGAATGAACTTCGTGAAAAATCAGCACAGCAGCTGAACGAGCAACTGCTCGGCCTGCTGCGCGACCAGTTCAATCTGCGTATGCAGAAAGCAACTGGCCAGTTGGGGCAGTCTCATCTGCTCTCGCAAGTTAAGCGTGACATCGCTCGCGTGAAAACTGTGCTCAACCAGCAGGCAGGTAAGTAATCATGGCTGAAGCCGAAAAAACTGTCCGTACGCTGACTGGCCGTGTTGTCAGCGACAAGATGGACAAAACCATCACCGTTTTGATCGAGCGTCGCGTTAAGCACCCGATCTACGGTAAATACGTTAAGCGTTCGACTAAGCTGCACGCGCACGACGAAACCAATCAGTGCCACATCGGCGACAAAGTCACTATTCGTGAAACTCGTCCGATGGCCAAGACCAAGTCTTGGGCGCTGGTTGATGTTCTCGAACGCGCTGTGGAAGTCTAAGGGCTAGGGGTCGGAGAAATTATATGATTCAGACTCAATCCATGCTCGATGTGGCCGATAACAGCGGCGCTCGCCGTGTTATGTGCATCAAGGTGCTGGGTGGCTCCCATCGTCGTTACGCTGGTATCGGTGACATCATCAAAGTTACCGTCAAGGAAGCAATTCCTCGCGGTAAGGTGAAAAAAGGCCAAGTGATGACTGCTGTCGTAGTCCGCACTCGCCATGGCGTTCGTCGTGCTGACGGCTCCATCATCCGCTTTGATGGCAACGCTGCTGTTCTGTTGAACAACAAGCAAGAGCCGATCGGCACCCGTATCTTTGGGCCAGTGACCCGTGAACTTCGTACTGAGAAGTTCATGAAGATCGTCTCGCTCGCCCCAGAAGTGCTGTAAGGAGATCCGACATGCAAAAGATTCGTCGTGACGACGAGATCATCGTGATCGCCGGCAAAGACAAAGGTAAGCGCGGTAAGGTGCTGAAGGTTCTTGCTGACAACCGTCTGGTTGTTGGTGGTCTGAACCTGGTCAAGCGTCATACCAAGCCTAACCCGATGTCGGGCGTACAGGGCGGTATCGTCGAGAAAGAAGCGCCACTGCACGCTTCCAACGTCGCCATCTTCAACGGCGAAACCAACAAGGCTGACCGCGTTGGTTTCAAAGTAGAAGACGGTAAGAAAATTCGTGTCTTCAAGTCGACCCAAAAAGCGGTTGATGCTTGAACACTGCTAGGTAGAAGACCATGGCACGACTAAAAGAGATTTACCGGAAGGAAATCGCACCGAAACTTAAGGAAGAACTTAAGCTTTCGAACGTGATGGAAGTTCCGCGCGTTACCAAAATCACCCTGAACATGGGTCTGGGCGAAGCGATCGGCGACAAAAAAGTCATCGAGCACGCTGTTGCCGACCTGGAAAAGATCACCGGTCAGAAAGTCGTTGTGACTTACGCTCGGAAATCCATCGCTGGCTTTAAAGTCCGTGAAGGTTGGCCGATCGGCGTCAAGGTGACCCTGCGCCGTGAGCGTATGTACGAGTTCCTGGATCGTCTGCTGTCGATCTCCCTGCCTCGGGTTCGCGACTTCCGCGGCCTGAATGCCAAGTCCTTCGATGGTCGTGGCAACTACAGCATGGGCGTTAAAGAGCAGATCATTTTCCCGGAAATCGATTACGACAAGATCGACGCTCTCCGCGGTCTGGACATTACCCTGACCACCACTGCTCGGACGGATGACGAAGGTCGCGCACTGCTGCGCGCTTTCAAATTCCCGTTCCGCAACTGATTGGAGTAGGAAAATGGCCAAGAAGAGCATGAAAAACCGTGAGCTGAAGCGTCAGCTCACCGTTGCCAAGTACGCCACCAAGCGTGCAGCGCTGAAAGCTATCATCGTTGATCTGAACGCAAGTCCAGAAGCGCGTTGGGAAGCTACCGTAGCCCTGCAGAAGCAGCCACGTGACGCAAGCGCCTCGCGCATGCGTAACCGCTGCCGCCTGACTGGTCGTCCGCACGGCGTGTACCGCAAGTTCGGCCTTGGCCGTAACATGCTGCGTCAAGCTGCAATGCGTGGTGACGTTCCAGGTCTGGTTAAAGCCAGCTGGTAAGCACTGTCAAAGTCGCGGCGTTCGGGATCGCAAGATCCTGACCGTCGGTGACCTTGAACATGAATCAAGCCCCTATTGGGGCTTGATTCATTTGTGGGGTGTGTCTAGAATACCCGGCTCGCCTGAGCCCGTGTTTTTATTGCACGGATGCGCTCGGCGACACGTACTAGCCGAAAGGCTAATTTTTTGTGTATTAGGAGCGTCTAGCCCATGAGTATGCAGGACCCGTTAGCGGACATGCTAACTCGTATCCGTAATGCCCAGATGGCTGAAAAGTCCGTCGTAAGCATGCCATCTTCTACTTTGAAGGTAGCTGTTGCCAAAGTCCTGAAGGACGAAGGTTACATTGCGGGTTATCAGATCAGCAGCGAAATCAAGCCACTGCTGTCCATCGAGCTGAAGTACTTCGAAGGCCGTCCGGTCATCGAGGAAGTGAAGCGCGTTAGCCGTCCAGGCCTGCGTCAGTACAAGTCCGTCGATGATCTGCCAAAAGTTCGTGGCGGTCTCGGTGTGTCTATCGTCTCCACCAACAAGGGTGTGATGACGGATCGTGCTGCGCGCGCTGCCGGTGTCGGCGGCGAAGTTCTTTGCACTGTGTTCTAAGGGGGGATAAGCATGTCACGCGTCGCTAAGAACCCCGTTAAGCTGCCAGCCGGTGTCGAAGTCAAATTCGCAGGCCAACAGCTTTCGGTGAAGGGTGCCAAGGGCACTCTGCAACTGAACATCCATTCGTCCGTTGAGATCGTTGAAGAAGCTGGTGAGCTGCGTTTCGCTGCTCGCAATGGCGATCAACAGACTCGCGCAATGGCTGGTACCACTCGTGCGTTGGTAAACAACATGGTCCAAGGCGTAAGCCAAGGCTTCGAGCGCAAGCTCCAGCTGGTCGGTGTTGGTTACAAAGCGCAAGCAAAAGGCACAGTGCTGAACCTGGCTCTTGGCTTCTCGCACCCAGTGGATTATGAACTGCCGGAAGGCATCACCGCTGAGACTCCTAGCCAGACCGATATCCTGATCAAGGGCATCGACAAGCAGCTGGTAGGTCAAGTGGCCGCCGAGATCCGCGACTTCCGTCCACCAGAGCCGTACAAAGGCAAAGGTGTGCGCTACGCGGACGAAGTCGTCCGTCGTAAAGAAGCCAAGAAGAAGTAGGGCATAGCAAATGACCGACAAAAAAGTTACTCGACTGCGTCGCGCTCGCAAAGCACGCCTGAAAATGCACGAACTCGAAGTCGTGCGTCTCTGCGTGTTCCGCTCGTCGCAGCACATCTACGCCCAGGTCATTTCGGCCGACGGCAACAAAGTCCTGGCAAGTGCCTCGACTTTGGATAAAGAACTGCGTGATGGTGCCACTGGCAACATCGACGCGGCCACTAAGGTTGGCCAGCTGGTCGCTACGCGTGCTAAAGCCGCTGGCGTCTCGCAGGTGGCTTTCGACCGCTCTGGCTTCAAGTACCACGGTCGCGTCAAGGCGCTGGCTGATGCTGCTCGTGAAGCTGGGCTGGAGTTCTAAGTTATGTCAAATAACGACCAAAAGCGCGACGAAGGCTACATCGAGAAGCTGGTTCAAGTTAACCGCGTAGCCAAAACCGTTAAAGGCGGCCGTATCTTCACTTTCACTGCGTTGACCGTAGTGGGTGATGGTAAAGGCCGTGTTGGCTTCGGCCGTGGCAAGTCGCGTGAAGTGCCTGCTGCGATCCAGAAGGCAATGGAAGCTGCTCGCCGCAACATGATCCAGGTTGATCTGAACGGCACCACTCTGCAGTACGCAATGAAGTCCGCCCATGGCGCTTCGAAGGTGTACATGCAGCCTGCTTCTGAAGGTACCGGTATCATCGCTGGCGGCGCTATGCGTGCTGTCCTCGAAGTTGCTGGCGTTCAGAACGTTCTGGCCAAGTGCTACGGCTCGACTAACCCGGTAAACGTGGTTCACGCCACTTTCAAGGGTTTGAAAGCAATGCAGTCTCCTGAATCCATTGCCGCCAAGCGTGGCAAAAGCGTCAAGGAGATCTTCTGATCATGGCTACCGTAAAAGTTACGCTGATCAAAAGCATGACCGGCCGCATCCCTAACCACAAACTGTGCGTTAAGGGTCTGGGTCTGCGTCGCATCGGTCACACTGTAGAAGTCCTGGATACTCCCGAGAATCGCGGGATGATCAACAAGGCTTACTACATGCTGCGTGTCGAGGGTTAATCGATGAAACTCAATGATCTGAGTCCAGCGCCGGGTTCCCGTCGCGAAAAGCATCGTCCGGGCCGTGGTATCGGTAGTGGTTTGGGCAAGACCGGTGGCCGTGGCCACAAAGGTCAGACCTCCCGCTCCGGTGGCACCATTGCTCCAGGCTTTGAAGGCGGTCAACAGCCGCTGCATCGTCGCCTGCCGAAGTTCGGTTTCGTTTCCCTGAAAGCCATGGACCGCGCAGAAGTGCGTCTGTCCGAGCTGGCCAAAGTGGACGGCGACATCGTCACCGTGCAGTCCCTGAAGGATGCCAACGTGATCAACCAGAACGTTCAGCGTGTGAAAATCATGCTGTCGGGCGAAGTTGCTCGTGCTGTCACCATCGGAAAGGGAATCGGCGCCACCAAAGGTGCGCGTGCGGCTATCGAAGCAGCTGGCGGCAAGTTCGAGGAATAAATGGCTAAGCAAGGTGCTCTCTCTGCGCTCGGCAAAGGCGGTATGTCTGAACTCTGGGCTCGTCTGCGTTTTCTGTTCCTGGCGATTATCGTCTACCGAATAGGCGCACACATCCCGGTTCCAGGTATCAACCCGGACCGACTCGCGGACCTGTTTCGACAGAATGAGGGGACCATTCTTAGCTTGTTCAACATGTTTTCCGGCGGCGCGCTGGAGCGGATGAGCATCTTTGCACTGGGGATCATGCCGTACATTTCGGCATCGATCATCATGCAATTGATGAGCGCCGTCAGCCCGCAGCTGGAGCAGTTGAAGAAGGAAGGTGAAGCTGGCCGTCGCAAGATCAGCCAGTACACCCGCTACGGCACTGTCGTCCTCGCTCTCGTTCAAGCCATTGGCATGTCCATCGGCTTGGCGGGGCAGGGCGTTTCGTTCACTGCTGACTTCAGCTTTCATTTCGTTGCGGTAACCACTTTTGTGGCGGGCGCGATGTTCATGATGTGGCTGGGTGAGCAGATTACTGAGCGTGGTGTTGGCAACGGTATCTCGATGTTGATCTTCGCAGGTATCGTCGCCGGTCTTCCGAGAGCGATCGGGCAGTCTTTCGAGTCTGCGCGTCAGGGTGATATCAACATTTTCGCCCTGGTTGCCATCGGTCTGCTGGCAGTAGCGATTATCGGTTTCGTGGTGTTCATTGAGCGTGGCCAGCGTCGTATTGCTGTTCACTACGCCAAGCGTCAGCAGGGCCGCAAGGTATTTGCTGCGCAGACTAGCCACTTGCCGTTGAAGGTGAACATGGCCGGCGTAATTCCGGCTATTTTCGCGAGCAGCATCCTGCTGTTCCCGGCTTCGTTGGGTGCCTGGTTCGGCCAGTCTGAAGGTATGGGCTGGTTGCAGGACATCTCGCAGTCGATCGCTCCTGGTCAGCCGTTGAATATTCTGCTGTTTAGTGCAGGGATTATTTTCTTCTGCTTCTTCTATACGGCGTTGATGTTCAATCCGAAAGACGTAGCGGAAAACCTGAAGAAGTCCGGTGCCTTTATTCCGGGCATCCGTCCAGGTGAGCAGTCTGCGCGCTACATTGATGGCGTTCTGACTCGCTTGACCATGTTCGGTGCTCTTTACATGACGGCCGTCTGTCTGTTGCCCCAGTTCCTGGTGGTTGCGGCAAACGTACCGTTCTACCTTGGCGGGACCTCGTTGCTGATCGTGGTCGTGGTTGTGATGGACTTCATGTCCCAAGTACAATCGCACCTCGTTTCGCACCAGTACGAATCCCTGATGAAGAAAGCCAACCTGAAGGGCTACGGCAGCGGCATGTTGCGCTGAGTAGCGTCCATAAGGTTCGAGGAGTTGGTGATGAAAGTTCGTGCATCGGTGAAAAAGCTGTGCCGTAACTGCAAGATTATTCGCCGCGAAGGTGTTGTTCGGGTAATTTGCAGCGCGGAACCGCGTCACAAACAGCGCCAAGGCTGAGTGTGATTGTGCTTTAAGCCCGGCAGCTAGTGCGCTGCCGGGTTGATTATTTGTTATTACAGCGATATTATCTCGCGCCCTATTTCTTGGCTTCCGGGGCGTAGGTAGCTGTCAATTGGAGTCCCACTGAATGGCCCGTATTGCAGGCGTCAACATTCCAGATAACAAGCATACTGTTATCTCGCTGACCTACATCTATGGTGTTGGTCGCACTACTGCACAGAAAATTTGTGCAGTGACTGGGGTCAACCCAGCGGCAAAGATCAAAGATCTGAGCGACGAGCAGATTGAACAGCTGCGTGGCGAAGTGGCGAAGTTCACCACTGAAGGTGACCTGCGTCGCGAAATCAACATGAAAATCAAGCGCTTGATGGACCTCGGTTGCTATCGCGGTCTGCGTCATCGTCGTGGTCTGCCAGTACGCGGTCAGCGTACCAAGACCAACGCGCGTACCCGTAAAGGTCCGCGTAAGCCGATCCGCAAGTAATCGCCCCAGCGAATCGACAGGAATTTAATCATGGCAAAACCTGCTGCTCGTCCTCGTAAAAAAGTTAAAAAGACAGTGGTTGATGGCATCGCCCACATCCATGCTTCTTTTAACAACACCATCGTGACCATTACCGACCGTCAAGGTAACGCTCTTTCCTGGGCTACCTCCGGTGGTTCGGGTTTCCGCGGTTCCCGCAAGTCCACCCCGTTCGCTGCTCAAGTAGCTGCTGAGCGTGCTGGTCAAGCTGCGCTGGAATACGGCCTGAAAAACCTCGACGTCAACGTCAAGGGTCCAGGTCCAGGTCGTGAATCCGCAGTCCGCGCTTTGAACGGCTGTGGCTACAAGATCGCCAGCATCACCGACGTGACGCCAATCCCGCACAACGGGTGCCGTCCGCCGAAGAAGCGCCGCGTGTAATCCAGGAGATTGTAAAGAATGGCTCGTTACATTGGTCCAAAATGCAAACTCGCTCGTCGCGAAGGCACCGATCTTTTTCTGAAGAGCGGCGTGCGCGCGATCGAATCGAAGTGCAACATTGAAGCAGCACCTGGTATCCACGGCCAACGCCGCGGTCGCCAGTCCGACTACGGCACCCAACTGCGTGAAAAGCAGAAGGTCCGTCGTATCTACGGCGTTCTCGAGCGTCAATTCAGCGGCTACTACAAAGAAGCTGCTGGCAAGAAAGGCGCAACCGGCGAAAACCTGTTGCAACTGCTCGAATGCCGCCTGGACAACGTTGTATACCGTATGGGTTTCGGTTCTACTCGTGCCGAATCTCGTCAGCTGGTATCGCACAAGTCGATCAGCGTTAACGGTCAGACCGTAAACGTTCCGTCCTACCAGGTTCGTGCTGGTGACGTGGTTGCTGTTCGCGAGAAAGCAAAGAACCAACTTCGCATTGTCCAAGCTCTCGATCTGTGTGCCCAACGTGGCCGCGTAGAATGGGTAGAAGTAGACACTGAGAAGAAGTCGGGCGTTTTCAAGAACGTTCCTGCTCGCAGTGATCTGTCCGCCGACATCAACGAAAGCCTGATTGTCGAGCTCTACTCCAAGTAAGGGCTAGAAAATAGGTGCATCCATGCAGATTTCGGTAAATGAGTTCCTGACACCCCGCCATATTGATGTGCAGGTTGTCAGTCCAACCCGCGCCAAGATCACACTCGAGCCTCTCGAGCGTGGTTTCGGCCACACCCTGGGCAACGCGCTGCGCCGCATCCTGTTGTCCTCAATGCCCGGCTGTGCAGTAGTCGAGGCCGAGATTGACGGTGTGCTCCACGAGTACAGCGCCATCGAAGGTGTACAGGAAGACGTAATTGAAATCCTGTTGAACCTTAAAGGTCTGGCTATCAAGCTGCACGGTCGTGACGAAGTTACGCTGACCTTGTCGAAGAAGGGTTCGGGGGTGGTTACCGCTGCCGATATTCAGCTGGATCATGATGTCGAGATCGTTAACCCCGATCACGTAATCGCTAACCTGGCGTCTAACGGCGCCCTGAACATGAAGCTCACCGTAGCTCGTGGTCGTGGTTATGAACCGGCAGACTCGCGTCAGAGCGATGAAGACGAAAGCCGCAGCATCGGTCGCTTGCAGCTTGACTCTTCGTTCAGCCCAGTTCGCCGTATCGCATACGTGGTGGAAAACGCCCGTGTCGAACAGCGTACCAACCTGGACAAGCTGGTTATTGATCTGGAAACCAACGGTACCCTGGATCCTGAAGAGGCTATCCGCCGTGCTGCAACCATCCTGCAACAGCAGTTGGCTGCGTTCGTCGACCTCAAAGGTGACAGTGAGCCAGTGGTTGTCGAGCAGGAAGACGAGATCGATCCGATCCTGCTTCGCCCGGTTGACGATCTGGAACTGACTGTACGTTCGGCTAACTGCCTTAAGGCGGAAAACATCTACTACATCGGCGACCTGATTCAGCGTACCGAAGTAGAGCTGTTGAAGACTCCGAACCTTGGCAAGAAATCCTTGACTGAAATCAAGGACGTTCTGGCCTCCCGCGGTCTGTCCCTCGGCATGCGCCTCGACAACTGGCCGCCTGCAAGTCTTAAGAAGGACGACAAGGCGACTGCCTGATCGTCGTAATCACCGAACGTTGTGTTTGGTAAGGAATGAACCATGCGTCATCGTAAAAGTGGTCGTCACCTGAGCCGCACCAGCTCGCACCGCAAGGCCATGTTCCAAAACATGGCGGTGTCGCTGTTCGAGCACGAGCTGATCAAAACTACACTGCCGAAAGCCAAAGAACTGCGTCGCGTTGCTGAGCCGCTGATCACTCTGGCCAAGACAGATAGCCTGGCTAACCGCCGTCTGGCTTTCGACCGTACTCGTTCGAAAGCTATCGTTGGTAAGCTCTTCAACGACCTGGGCAAGCGTTACGCTACCCGTGAGGGTGGCTACCTGCGCATCCTCAAGTGCGGTTTCCGCGCTGGCGACAACGCGCCTATGGCGTACGTCGAGTTGGTTGATCGTGCTACCAGCGGTGAAGCTGTATCCGCTGAGTAAGTCGGCAACATACAAAAAACCGGGCCTTGTGCCCGGTTTTTTGTTGCCTGAAGGAAAGCAGGCAAGCCGTTTCGACTGGCTTGGCTATTGGCAAGTATTCAGCGTTAGATAATGACTATCGATGTCCATGATTTAATGAATTTGGATACTGTCATTAATATGATCAATACTCCTTTCCAGCCGATTAGCCGGCAGTTCGAAGACCGACCTAGGAAGATTGAGCATGAGCCAGATCAAAACGCTTACGACCGCCAGCGGCGCTCCTGTCGCCGATAACCAGAACTCTCGTTCCGCCGGCCCGCGCGGCCCGCTGCTGCTCGACGACTTTCACTTGATCGAGAAGCTTGCTCACTTCAACCGCGAAAACATCCCTGAACGTCGCGTGCATGCCAAAGGCTCGGGCGCCTACGGTACATTCACCGTCACCCAGGACATCACTCAGTACACCAGCGCCAAGTTGTTCGAGTCGATCGGCAAGCAGACGCCAACCTTCCTGCGGTTCTCTACCGTGGGTGGTGAACGTGGTTCGGCCGATACTGAACGCGACCCGCGCGGCTTCGCCCTGAAGTTCTACACCGAGGAAGGCAACTGGGACATCGTTGGCAACAACACGCCGGTATTCTTCATTCGTGATCCGTTGAAGTTTCCAGACTTCATCCACACCCAGAAACGTCTGCCGCAAAGCAACCTGAAAAGCGCCCAGGCGATGTGGGATTTCTGGTCGCATTCGCCTGAGGCGTTGCACCAGGTCACCATTCTGTTCTCCGATCGCGGTATTCCGGATGGCTACCGTCACATGCACGGCTTCGGCAGTCACACCTACAGCCTGATCAACGCGCAGGGTGAGCGCCACTGGGTGAAGTGGCACTACAAGACCCAGCAAGGGATCAAGAACCTGGCGCCGGCAGAGGCAGCACGCCTGGCGGGTACCGACCCGGATTACGCCCAGCGTGACTTGTTCGGTGCCATCGAGCGCGGTGACTTCCCGAAATGGAGCGTTTGCATCCAGGTCATGACCGAAGCCCAGGCCGCAGCCCATTACGAGAATCCGTTTGACGTCACCAAGACCTGGTCGCAGAAAGAGTTTCCGCTGATCGAAGTCGGTGTGCTCGAGCTCAACCGTAACCCGCTGAATTACTTTGCCGAAGTCGAGCAAGCGGCATTTGGCCCTAGCAACATGGTGCCAGGGGTTGGCCTCTCGCCGGACCGCATGCTGCAGGGACGTGTATTCGCCTACGCGGATGCGCACCGCTACCGTGTGGGCACCAATCACCAGCAATTGCCGGTGAATGCGCCGCGCAGTCCGGTCAATACCTACCAGCGCGACGGCGCCATGGCGTTTGGCAGCAATGGCGGGGCGGCACCAAACTACGAGCCTAACAGCTACGTGGAGGCACCGAAGCAGGCACCGCGTTACGCAGAACCAGCACTGGCCCTCAGTGGCGCGGCGGACCGTTACGACCATCGCGAAGACACCGACTACTACAGCCATGCCGGAGCGCTGTTCCGCTTGATGAGCGACGAGCAGAAGGCGCTGTTGATCAGCAACATCGCCGGCGCAATGGGAGGCGTGTCGGCAGATGTGGTTGACCGTCAGTTGCAGCATTTCTTCAAGGCCGATGTTGCCTATGGAGAGGGCATCGCAAAAGCCTTGGGTGTAGCGCTTAACTAAGTCTAAACGAGAAGCAGAACCGCCCTCATTAGGGCGGTTTTTGCGTTATTTAACCTGGTTTTCTCGGATTTTCTTCGCTTTTGTTGCGTTGAGCCAGTGACCTTGCGGTCAGCTTGGTTCAAACTACAGCCTTTAAAAGCTTGTGGAGATGTAGGGCGATGCAAGGTCACCCAGACGTAATCGATTACCTCAACACGTTGCTGACAGGCGAACTGGCAGCCCGTGATCAATATTTCATCCATTCGCGGATGTACGAGGATTGGGGTTTTACCGAGCTCTACGAGCGTATCAACCACGAGATGGAAGAAGAGACCCAGCACGCCGATGCGCTGATGCGTCGGATCCTGATGCTCGAAGGCACGCCACGCATGCGCGCCGATGACCTCGACGTCGGTACCACGGTGCCCGATATGCTCGCCGCCGACCTGCGCCTGGAATACAAAGTCCGCGCTGCGCTGTGCAAAGGCATCGAGCTCTGCGAACAGCACAACGACTACGTGACCCGCGAGATCCTGCGGATCCAGCTCGCCGACACCGAAGAAGACCACACCTACTGGCTGGAGAAGCAGTTGGGTCTGATCAAGCTGATCGGGTTGGAAAACTACCTGCAATCGCAGTTCTGATTGCTGGGAAAGGGAACGCAGAGCGTCCCAAGCTGCATTCCCACGCAGAGCGTGGGAACGATCAAGCCCCTGTCATCGGTGAGATGACAGGGGCTTTTTCGTGCTCGGGTGAAATCAGTCCCGATCACGTTCCAGCAGCGGCTTGAGGTAGTAGCCGGTGTAGGACTGCTTCATCTCGGCCACTTGTTCCGGCGTCCCTACGGCGATGATCTGGCCACCCTTGGAGCCGCCTTCCGGCCCCAGGTCCACCAGCCAGTCAGCGGTCTTGATCACGTCCAGGTTGTGTTCGATCACCACCACGGTGTTGCCGTGGTCACGAAGGCGGTGCAGCACGTCGAGCAATTGCTGGATATCGGCGAAGTGCAGGCCTGTGGTCGGCTCGTCGAGGATATACAGGGTCTTGCCGGTGTCGCGCTTGGACAGCTCGCGGGACAACTTGACCCGCTGGGCTTCACCGCCGGACAGCGTGGTTGCCGACTGCCCCAGCTTGATATACGACAGGCCGACATCCATCAGCGTCTGGAGCTTGCGCGCCAGGGCCGGCACCGCGTCGAAGAACACCCGGGCCTCCTCGATGGTCATCTCTAGGGTTTCGTGGATGTTCTTGCCCTTGTATTTGATCTCCAGGGTCTCGCGATTGTAGCGCTTGCTCTTGCACACATCGCACGGCACGTAGATGTCTGGCAGGAAGTGCATTTCCACCTTGATCAGGCCATCGCCCTGGCAGGCTTCGCAGCGCCCGCCCTTGACGTTGAACGAGAAACGCCCTGGGCCGTAGCCACGCGAACGGGACTCCGGCACGCCGGCGAACAGTTCGCGGATCG
Source organism: Pseudomonas sp. H1_F01 (assembly GCF_054681425.1). Classification (NCBI taxonomy): domain Bacteria; kingdom Pseudomonadati; phylum Pseudomonadota; class Gammaproteobacteria; order Pseudomonadales; family Pseudomonadaceae; genus Pseudomonas; species Pseudomonas sp. H1_F01. The sequence goes on from NZ_CP162823.1 coordinate 906,401, forward strand.
GTGTGAACAGCCCGGTATAGGTCGCCGGGTTCGAACGCGGGGTGCGGCCAATCGGGCTCTGGTCGATGTCGACCACCTTGTCCAAGCGCTCCAGGCCCTTGATGCTGTCGTGGGCGGCCGCTTCCAGGGTGGTGGCGCCGTTCAGGGCCGTGGCGCTGAGGGGGAACAGGGTGTTGTTGATCAGCGTCGACTTGCCGGAGCCGGACACGCCGGTAACGCAGGTCAGCAGGCCGATCGGGATTTCCAGGTCGACGTTGCGCAAATTGTTGCCGCGAGCACCCTTGAGGGTCAGCGACAACTTCTTGTTGCGCGGCGTACGTTTGGCCGGGACCTTGATCTTGACCCGACCCGACAGGTATTTGCCCGTCAACGAGTCAGGGTGCGCCATGACTTCGGCAGCGGTGCCCTGGGCGACGATATGCCCGCCATGCACGCCCGCGCCCGGGCCGATGTCGACCACGTAGTCGGCCAGGCGGATGGCGTCCTCGTCGTGCTCGACCACGATCACCGTGTTGCCGATGTCCCGCAGGTGCTTCAGGGTCCCGAGCAACCGGTCGTTATCCCGTTGGTGCAGGCCGATGGATGGCTCGTCGAGGATGTACATCACCCCCACCAGGCCGGCGCCGATCTGGCTGGCGAGGCGGATACGCTGGGCTTCGCCGCCGGACAGGGTGTCGGCGCTGCGATCGAGGGTCAGGTAATCCAGGCCGACGTTCACCAGGAACTGCAGGCGCTCGCGGATTTCCTTGAGGATCTTGTCAGCGATTTCGCCCCGACGGCCGGTGAGCTTCAAACCGCCGAAATAATCGGTGGCGTCGCCAATCGGCAGGTTGGTCACCGCCGGCAGCGTTTTCTCGCCGACCCATACATGCCGCGCTTCGCGACGTAGACGGGTGCCACGGCAATCCGGGCAGGGCTGGGTGCTGAGGAACTTGGCCAGTTCTTCGCGCACGCTGGCCGATTCGGTCTCGCGGTAGCGTCGCTCCAGGTTCGGCACGATGCCCTCGAACGGGTGTGAGCGCTTGACGATATCGCCGCGGTCGTTGAGGTATTTGAAGTCGACATTCTGCGAGCCGCTGCCCTGCAGGATGAATTTCTGCTGGTCAGCGGGCAACTCGTTGAACGGCATGTCCAGGCTGAACTTGTAATGAGCTGCCAGCGAACCGAGCATCTGGAAGTAATAGACGTTGCGCCTGTCCCAGCCGCGAATCGCGCCTTCGGCCAGGGTCAGCTCGCCATTGACCAGCCGCTTGGTGTCGAAGAACTGCTTGACCCCCAGGCCGTCGCAGGTCGGGCAGGCGCCAGCCGGGTTGTTGAAGGAGAACAGCTTGGGTTCCAGCTCGCTGATGGCGTGGCCGCAGATCGGGCAGGCGAAGCGCGCGGAGAAAATGATTTCCTCGCCAGGCTCGTCGTCCATCGGCGCGACCAGGGCGATGCCGTCGGCCAGTTTCAGCGCCGTCTCGAAGGACTCGGCCAGCCGCTGTTGCAGGTCGGCCCGGACCTTGAAGCGGTCGACCACTACATCGATCGAATGCTTCTTCTGCTTATCCAGCTTCGGCAATTCGTCCAGTTCGCACAGTTTGCCGTTGACCCGGGCCCGCACGAAGCCCTGGGCGCGCAGTTCTTCGAAAACCATCAGGTGTTCGCCCTTGCGCTCGCGAATCACTGGCGCCAGCAGCATCAGCTTGCTGCCTTCCGGCTGGGCCAGCACCAGGTCGACCATCTGGCTGACGGTCTGGGCTTCCAGGGGAATATCGTGATCGGGGCAGCGGGGAATGCCGACCCGCGCATACAGCAAACGCAGGTAGTCGTAGATCTCGGTGATGGTGCCGACCGTCGACCGGGGGTTATGGGAGGTCGACTTCTGTTCGATGGAAATGGCCGGCGACAGGCCTTCGATGGTGTCGACGTCGGGTTTTTCCATCATCGACAGGAACTGCCGGGCGTAGGCCGACAGCGATTCGACATAGCGTCGCTGGCCTTCAGCGTACAACGTGTCGAAGGCCAGGGATGATTTGCCGGATCCGGACAGGCCGGTGATGACGATCAGCTTGTCCCGTGGCAGGGTCAGGTCGATGTTCTTCAGGTTGTGGGTACGGGCCCCACGAATCAGGATCTTGTCCAAAGTGGCCTCGCTCGGCGGGCGTCGAAAACGTAGGAGTATACGGGCAAATACTGGATGGATGCACACTATCGAAGGTGCGATTGCAGCCATACATGAAGACTGCGCGGCAAACAGTCGCCATATACCCTCTCAATCGATGGGACTGGTAGAATCGCCGCCGGTTCACATGAGGTTTTTCCATGCAAGATCCCCACAGCGAACGCATGAGTAGTGGCGAGACACGCGCAGCAAGCGGTCTGGCCCTGGTGTTCGCCTTCCGTATGCTGGGCATGTTCATGGTGTTGCCGGTGCTGGCGACCTATGGCATGGACCTGGCTGGCGCGACCCCGGCCCTCATCGGGTTGGCGATTGGCGCTTATGGCCTGACCCAGGCGATCTTCCAGATCCCGTTCGGGGTCATTTCCGACCGCATCGGCCGGCGTCCGGTCATCTACCTGGGGCTGATCGTCTTCGCCCTTGGCAGTGTGCTGGCGGCCAATGCCGACTCGATCTGGGGCGTGATCGCCGGACGCATCCTACAGGGCGCCGGGGCTATTTCCGCGGCTGTCATGGCGCTGCTGTCAGACTTGACCCGCGAACAACATCGGACCAAGGCCATGGCCATGATCGGCATGACCATTGGTCTGTCGTTCGCCGTGGCCATGGTGGTAGGCCCCTTGCTGACCCGTGCCTTTGGCTTGTCGGGCCTGTTCCTGGCGACCGGCGCCATGGCGCTGGTGGGCATCCTGATCGTGGCGTTCATGGTGCCGCACGCCACCGGGCCGTTGCAGCACCGGGAGTCCGGGGTGGCGCGCCAGGCATTGATCCCGACGCTCAAGCACCCGGACCTGTTGCGCCTGGACCTGGGCATTTTCGTGCTCCACGCCATGCTGATGTCCAGCTTCGTGGCCCTGCCGCTGGCCCTGGTCCAGAAGGCCGGCCTGCCCAAGGAGCAGCACTGGTGGGTCTACCTGACGGCGCTGCTGATTTCGTTCTTCGCCATGATTCCGTTCATCATCTATGGCGAGAAGCGACGCAAAATGAAACGAGTTTTGCTCGGCGCCGTCATGACGTTGATGCTCACTGAGCTATTCTTCTGGCAGTTCGGCGATAGCTTGCGGGCGCTGGTGATCGGCACGGTGGTGTTCTTTACCGCGTTCAATCTGCTGGAAGCATCGCTGCCGTCGTTGATCAGCAAGGTTTCACCGGCGGGCGGCAAGGGCACGGCGATGGGGGTCTATTCCACCAGTCAGTTCCTGGGTTCGGCGTTGGGCGGGATCCTCGGCGGCTGGCTGTTCCAGCATGGCGGTTTGTCGGTTGTGTTCCTGGGTTGTGCCGCGCTGGCTGCACTTTGGTTCGCCTTTGCTGTTACCATGCGCGAACCTCCCTATGTGACGAGCCTGCGCTTGCCCTTATCGCCCGAGGCGATTCGTGAGGCTGGCCTGACCGAGCGTCTGAAGGCCGTCGTTGGAGTAACCGATGCAGTGGTGGTCGCCGACGAGGCGGCCGTGTATATCAAACTCGACACCGAATTATTGGATCGCGCGACGCTCGAGCGCCTGGTGAACAACCCGGCCCCGACCACGTGCGAAGCCTAGGAGAACGTTATGGCCCGTGGGGTTAACAAAGTCATATTGGTCGGTACTTGCGGCCAGGATCCCGAAGTTCGCTACCTGCCGAACGGCAACGCCGTGACCAACCTGAGTCTGGCGACCAGCGAACAGTGGACCGACAAGCAGACCGGCCAGAAGGTCGAGAAGACCGAATGGCACCGCGTGTCGATGTTCGGCAAAGTGGCTGAGATCGCCGGCGAATACCTGCGCAAGGGTTCGCAGGTGTACATCGAAGGCAAGCTGCAGACCCGCGAGTGGGAAAAAGACGGCATCAAGCGCTACACCACTGAAATCGTGGTCGACATGCAAGGCACCATGCAACTGCTGGGCGGCCGTCCACAAGGCGACCAGCAACAAGGTGGCAACAACTACCAGCAGTCGGCTCCGGCCCCGCGTCAGCAGGCGCCTCGTCCGCAGTCGGCGCCACAGCCACAACGCGAACGCCCGGCCCCACAACAGGCCGCGCCGCAACCGGCTCCGGATTTCGACAGCTTTGATGACGATATTCCGTTCTGATTACTGGTTGAGACTACTCCGCCAATAGTTTGAAAACAGGCCCCAAGCGCACTCTGCCCTTGGGGCTTTTTTATTTATTGGCGCAGGCCAGGTTCATGACTTGAGGACACCGGGCAATCCCGGTCATGCTCACAAATCCAGATCCAATACTTCCTGCATCCTCTCGCCAATCGACTGCCTCAACCACTCGGCATGGAACGCCATGTCCCGCACCGTTACATCCGAAAACCGAAGTTCGATCGGCTTGCCATTGTCCCCGGCGAAGCACACCACAAAGTGACAAAAGTTGGCGGAAGCGGTCGTTATGTAGGGCCTGATGGAATGGATATCGCTGTACGGCACGCATTCTTCGGTGGTTTGCCGGGCAGGGCGGCGCTGGGTGAAGGTGAGGCGTTGCTGGCGTTCGTCGAAGCAGAAGCCAAGCACCTGGGGCCCGGAGGCGAGCCAGTTGATCACGCAGACGGCCGCGAATGCGCTGATGAACATGAGCGCTAGAATCAGTGGATCTTCGATCATTCTCATGTGAATGGACGACAGACCTTCGACCTTGAACAGCATCATGGTAAACACTGCCAGCCCGTAGACGGGCAGGGCCAGTAACATCCCCGCAGCGTAAATCATGGTGCCCAGGAATCCCGGCCTGGATACGTCGCTTGAGCAATCCCACGTGGGCGGGTGCCGTGGCGCTGATGTAGCGGTCGGGAACGGGGATTCGACCAGGCGCGGCGGGCGTTTGCGTTTCATACGGCTGGCTCTTGGGAAAAATGCCCGGCCATTCTTATCGTTATTGCCCAAGTACGCCTAGTAAAAACAGCCCGCCCGAGGTTGGGTTCTTCCTGGCCCCCGCCAACCCAGGTTTTTTCTGTCTGACCTGTAGTGCTATCACCCTCACGGTCGGTAATTTGCCGGTAACTCATGCCGTGTCGGCGTCTTCTCTTCGTGATAGTGCGGTTTGCCCTGGGGGGAGTTCATCAAGGTCGAATTGGCCAGGATCGTCTCCGTCAGCAAACAGTCCTCGCCTTCCCCGAACCAGCAGGCCAGCGCCGAGTTTCGGTTGCCGTGCATGTCCACGACGGCCGGCCAGTTTTCGATGCCGCGGGCGCCACTGGGGGCTATGTCGGGGTAATGCTTGGGCGGCAGGACCAGTGCATCACCGGGCCGCAGCCACAGGTCAGCCAGATAAATTTCCCTGGCCGCAGGACGCCAGCGGGCGACGCTGATCACCAGCGGCAAGCGTCCGTAGCGGGAAAAGAACGCGTGGGGGAAGTTGTGGTATTCGAGGTCGGTCGGGTTGTAGGTCAGCAGCTCGCGCTGGCGCGCCGGGCCCAGGTAGGGCGATTGGTGGCCGGCCCATTTGCCGTAGGTGTATTGGCCCAGGATCAGTTGGTCGTACTCGAAACGCAGGCATTCGCCGTTGCCGAGCAGGGTCATGCCGAAGGCTTGCGCCGTTTCCCTGGTTGCCCAGATGGGGGCGTAGTGCACTTCGCTGGCGTGGAAGTCGAACGTCTTGATCCAGTAGGAGCCGGTGTTCGTTGGAACCTCACGATCCCTCCAACTGATGCCGGAGTAGCGAGTGCCCACGGACAGGGATGGATTCTCGGGGCTGAGCTGGATCAGGTTGCCGCGCACCTGGACACTCGGCTGCGCCAACCCATGGTCGTTGAACAGATAGGGAAACCGGCGGGGATCGAGCGCTGTTTCCGCGCCGTCGCCGATAAAGGGAACACTGTTGAAGACTTGCATCGTATGGGGACCACGCACGCAAGAGGGCTAGAGGGAATGGCAGTCAATCAAGTCATGAAACCTGTGGGAGCGGGCTTGCTCGCGATAGCGGTGGGTCAGCTTGCACCAATGTTGGATGTGCCGCCGCCATCGCGAGCAAGCTCGCTCCTACAGGGGGGGTAACTATCGGCTATCAACTATATGGACGATGCTGCTCGCGCAACCAATCCATGCCGTGAGGTTGGCGCCAAGCCCGGACTGCGGCGCGCTTTTCAACCTGGGTCAGGCACAAGGCGTCCATCCAGTAGTAGACCATCAACAGGTGAAACACCTCATCGCCGCGCCGGTCCCAAATGACGTCGTCCTGTTGGCGGCCCGGTTCGATGGGCTTGAGCCGGCAGTCGCCCTGGTCATGCATGCCCTGCAGGCAGGTTCCCGTCTCGTAGTTGATCAGCAGTACCGGGTGGTTGATTTCCGGGTAGGGTTTTTCCAGCTCGGGCATGTACCAGAATTGCCCTGGGTTGCACCTGTCCGGCGTCTGCATGGCGATACGGGTCCGGTTTTGCGGATCCACTGCCAGCGCCGGTTTGTCCCCAGTATTGTTGCGCACGATGTACAGCGCGGTGCGAGGGTCCTGCTCGGTACTTGCCGTCTTGACCAGCTTGACCTTGCCGAACGAGTCGTGGGAAAGCCGAGCCTTGATCTTCACCGTTGGGTTGAGGTCTTTGCCTGCCTGGCCGAAACCGGCAATGAGTCCATCGACACCGGGCACCTCGAAGTCATTCCCCGCCAGCACATAGGTCAGGCCGGACAACGGGTTGGGTTGCATGTGCTTGGTCAGCGTCTCCCAGCGTGCGAGCGACACTTCGCTGGCGCCGTTGGCCAGCAGGGCCTCGCGCATCGCGTACCCCGGGTAGTAGCGTGAGTCGCGCGGCCAGCGTTCAGTGGCCATCAGCAGTTTCTGCCCGCTTTTTTGTCTCAGCAGCAGGGCCAGTCCATCCCAGAACTGTTCAAATTCCGTGGTCGATGCATTCGCGGCGGGTGGGTAGTGGAAGCTCTCGCTGGTTTCCTTGCTTTTGTTGTCGACGAACACCATTCGCAAGGCCGGGCCGGTTGCCGCGGCCTTGGGCGTGGTTTGCCGCCCGGAGCGACCGAGGACCACCACCGACTCCTGCCAATTGGCTTCGATTTCCGCTTTGTAGCTGGTGTACCACTGGTAGGCCTGCTCCAGTGCCGTACGGGTCTCGCCTTCCTTGACGAAACGATAGACCGGCGAGATTTTCAACTCCACGACCGTAGGGTCGTCCGGCAGCGATTCACGCCATTTGCCGAACTCCGCGTTGCAGTTGCTGGGGTCCACTGCGTTGAACGCGATGGCGTGCGTACCGCCCTGGGTGGTCAGGTTGGCGTTGCGGTGGGCGATGTTTTTCTTGACCGTTTCCGAGATCGAGGTGGTCGCGCTACCGCTGACAAAGGCGCCGTATTCGGCCTTGACCATCGCATCGAGGGTATTGGTCTGGCTGAGGAAACTCTTGAGTGCGGTCATCGCATAGTTCAGCGAGCCGCCGACGGTCACTTCGCTGACGATATCGGCGCCAAAATCGACGAGGAAGTTGAAAAACGCCGTCGGATTGCCCGGATCGAACGCCTTGGGCAGGTCATCGACACGCTTCTTGAACGCTTCAGTCGCATTGGCCGGATTGACTTCGAAGGTCAGTTTCCATAACCGCACGGTGTGACTGTAGAGCGCGGCTTCGCGCTCTTCGAGCGTCTTGATGTCACTGCCGAAGGTGACTTTGAAACCGGCGGAAAAGGCGCCGTATTTACCGGAGGCTTCGACACTCGTCTGGGTATGTTTTTCGAACTCGTCGCGGGAGGAAAACGTCTCGGTTGAGAAATTCTCGGTGGCCACGACGGTGGACATGGTGACGTTTTTCCCTACGTTGTAGGCTGTTTTCCGGTACGGCACGGCACGTTTGCCCGACTCGGTATCGCCGACCTTCTGACACTCCTTGCTATCGCCGGCCCAATCGAGCCGGTTCAGTCCACGCCCCAGCAGTTGCGAACCGCCGATATCGCGCAAGTCTTCGCCAGTGGTGCCCTTCAGTCCATCGTTCATCGCCTTTCTCCCATCGCTCAGGTTGTATCAACTGGGTGCCAATTGATGGGAGTGAGTATCGGGAGGGCCGTGATAACCGGACAGTCCAGAGCAGTGTCAGTCCGGTATCAGTTTGGTATCAGGCCAAATGCCATCTTTTCATTAACCTGCAGAGAGGCGCTGGAGTACACTCGATCGGCTGCCGTTGTCCCAGGGTAGAAGGGTTATCGACATGGACTCCCGACACAATACCTTTGCTGCCCTGCCCAAGCGTGATGCCTCGATATCCGACGGTCGTGTGCTGTTGGACGCGGTGTCGTTGAAAGGACTGCGCAAACAGCATGGCCTGAGTCAGGAAACCCTGGCCGAGGCCTGCCTGAACCGGCATTTGTGCGTCTCGATCGCCTCCATCAAGCGCGCCGAAACCGGCAAGCCGGTGCTTTATCGCACCGCTCGGCACCTGGCGACGGCCTTCGGGGTCGATGTGAGTGCGCTGCTGGGCGATCCCGCCTCGGCGGCTTTGGTGCACATCCAACAGACGATGACCGAACTGCACCAGATGGCCTTTGCGCAACAGGCGCAGAAACAGGTCGATGACAGCGTCATTCGCTACGTAATTGAACTGTCCTTTCGGATCGATGGGGTGCCAGCGGCGACGTTCATGGATGAAGTCGAGCGCCTGGTGCGTCAGTTCGGTGGCGTGCCACTGGGGATGACGCAGGATGTGGTGATCGCCCAATTCGGCTCTCCGCAGGCGTATCGCAGCGATAGCGAACGGGGCCTGCTCTGCGCGTTGGCGCTGAGCCGCGAGCAATTCGTCACGCCAGGGCATGCCTTGGTGCTACGGCTTGTGCGCCTGAGTGCCGAAGCGACAGCCCCCCATGTTGAGCCTGCTTTGTTCGCGCAAAAGCCGTTGCTGGATCGTCATGGGAATGCGCCGGTGTATGTTGCGCAGAATCTGCTGGAACAACTCGCTGCCCGGTTTGAGTTTTCCGCCTCCGACGATGAGTTTCAGGCCTATCGCAAATGCCTGCGCCCGCGCAGCCTCGACGAAAACGCGCCGCGTCCGTTGGTGGGGCGAGCCATCGAGCTGCTGCAGTTCAAGGCAGTGATCGAGGCTACCCAGGAATGCCAGGATGGGCACGTCGTGTATGTGCGCGGCATGGCGGGCATTGGCAAGACCCGGTTGGTCAGCGAGTTTCTCGAAATGGCTCGGCAGCGTGGCTTTGCCTGCCATCGCGGCGATGTGCTGGATTTCGGCATGGACAACAGTCTGTGGCCCCTGGGGCAATTGGTGGCCAGCCTGCTCAACCTCGGTGGGGCGCCGTCCATCAGCGCGTCGCTGTTGGACGCGGCCTTGTCCCGCCTGAAAGTGGCCGCCGAACATCGCATGTTCCTGCAAGTGCTGACGGGCGTGTCGTCTGCCGAGCCGCCCATCCTGTATGGCGCGATGAGCAACCAGGCCCGTACCCAGGGGCTGTTCCAGGCTTTGCTCGACGTGTTGCTGCGCGTTGCGGTGCAACAGCCCTTGGTGATCTGCTTCGAAGACCTGCACTGGGGCGACACCACGCTGTTTGCGCTGCTGGGCAAGCTGCTCGATGCCACTGACGAAGCGCCGGTTGTCTGGCTGCTGACGTCCCGTCCCGAAGATGACCCGCTGGGCGGCGAAATCCGTTCGTATTCCTCCAGCCCCATGAGTCTGCTCGATATCGCGCCGATCCGGGCGCGGGAGGCCTCGGTCCTGGCGGAGCAATTCATCGATGTCGATCCGCGCTACCGGGCTGAATGTGTTGCCCGCGCCCAGGGCAATCCGCTGTACCTGACGCAACTGCTGTCGAGCCAGCAAGGTATTTTCCCCGACAGTCTGCGGCATCTGGTCCAGACCCGCTTCGACAAGCTGGCTCCCGAGCAACGTCGCGCCCTGCATTACGCCGCGGTGCTGGGTAATCGTTTCGAGCTGACGCTGTGGCGCCAAGCGCTAGGACAGCCCGGTTATCTGCCGACGGCGGACATGCGCCAGGGGCTGCTGCGGGAAGTCGAGCCAGGCAGCTATCTGTTTGTCCACGACCTGGTCATGCACTGCCTCTACGACGCGATGCCCACGTTGCTTCGCGAGCAGTTGCACGGTGAAGTGGCGAGCCTCTACCGCGAGCGCGACCGGGTGCTCCATGCCCAGCATTTACTGCGGGCCAACGATCCGGCGGCGTTCGACGCGTTGTTGGTAGCCATGGGCGAAAAACGCCTGGCCTGCCAGTACGACAGTGTCCTTGCGCTGGCGCGGCAGTGCGCGGCGTTTGCCGAGCGTACGCAGGGCGATTTTTCCTTCGCGTTGCTGTGCGGCCAGGCGTGCTCGGGCCTGGGCCAGACCGTGGAGGCTCGGGCGCATTTCCAGCGGGCCTTGGCCTTGGCCGAGCAGCCACAGGATCAGATCGAGGCTGCGCTGGGGCTGGCAGCGGTCCTCAATACCCTCGACTGCCTGGACGAGGAGGAGCGCCTGATCAAGGACATGCAGCCCATCGCCCGGGCCATGCAGGCGCATACGGCGCTGGCCCGGTTGAATCACTTGCACGGGAATATCTATTTTCCACGGGGCGATTACGCCGAGTGTCGCAGGCTCCATGAAGAGGCCTTGTCCTGTGCGCGCATCGGCCGGGATCTGGAGACCGAGGCCAAGGCCTTGAGTGGCATTGGTGACTCCTATTACGCACAAGGGCGCATGCAGACCGCCTACGAGGTGTTTGATCAATGCGTACGCCTGTGCGAACGCAATGGGTTGGCGCACGTGGAGGCGGGCAATCGCAGCGCCCGTGGATCGGCGCAGCTGTACCTGGGCCAGTGGGAGCAGGCCTTGCGTGACGCCATGGAGGCCATCGAATGCAGCACTCGGCTGGGCAATCATCGGGCACAGGTTTTCTCGCGGCTCACGGCGGCCTGGGTGCTGGTGGCGGGCGGCCAGGATGCCTTGGCGGAGCAAGAGCTGACCTGCGCCCTGGCGCTGGCGCGCAACCTCGGCGCCAGCCGTTTCGAAGCGATCCTGCTGGAAGGGTTGGCGCGGGTGGCGTTGCGCCAGGGCGAGCGCGGGCTGGCGCAGACCTTGATCATGGAGGCGGCGAGCCTGGTGGAGCGCTTCGAGCTGCAGCGCTACATCGGGCCGTGGGTCTACGGCAGCCTGGCGATGATCAGCGACGATGGGCCGCTCAGCCAGCAGGCCTTGGCGAAGGGCGAAGCCCAGCTCACCCTGGCCTGCCTGGCCCACAACGCTTTGCGCTTTCGCGTGGCCGCCGCTGAAACCTGCCTGTTGGCGGGCAATACCGAACAGGCGATCTGGCATGGGCAACAGATGGCGGCATTGCCCGAGTCAGCGTCATGCGCCTGGATCACCCATCATGTGCGGTTGATCGACGTGGCCGGGCAGTGGCTGCGCAGCGCCGATCAAGCCAGCGGCGAGAAGTTGAAAGGGATGGCGCGCGAAGCGCAGCAGATGGGATTCGTGGCGACGATGCCGAGGTTGCTGCAAGTGCTGGATGTGTGATCGCTCCAGACACACCGTTGATGCTTGAGGCAAAACCGCACTTCGCCGACGAAGCGCGGTTTTTTTTGCGTTTTTTTAGATGCGCCGTGTATTTAGCGATTGGCCGCCAGGAATTGCTCGGTACTCACCACACTCGCATAGGCAAACCCCAGTGCCGCCATGAACGCGGCATGCACCTGGGCAGCCGGCACGACGACGCCGTTGAATTCCAGGTCGAGGGTCGCGCAGGCATCATGGATCACCGTGACGCCGTAGCCCAGGTCCGCCGCCGCCCGCACCACCCCGTCGACGCACATGTGGCTCATGCTGCCGACCACCACCAGTTGTTCGATGCCGTGCTGGTCGAGGATGGCTTGCAGTTCGGTTTCGCGAAACGAATTGACGAAGTGCTTGAGCACCACCGGTTCATCGGCGCGGTTGAGCACCTTGGGGTGCAACTGGGCGCCTTCGGAGCCTGGGGTGAAGAAGGGCGCGTCGTCGGAAGTGAATTCGTGGCGGATATGCACCACGCTGTCGCCGGCCTGGCGAAAGGCTTCGATCAAGCGTGCGGCGTTATCGGCGGCGGCTTGGGCGCCGACCAACGGCCATTTGCCCTGGGGGAAGTAGTCGTTCTGGATATCGACTACGATGAGCGCTTGTTTGGACATGAGGGCTTCCTCGATCAGATTGGGTGTGAAGCCAGTATTAGCTTTTGCCGCCGCTTCGAGGATTGGCCGCAACGACAATAAGCGGGGGAAAACTGACAATGACGCAGCAAAGGGCAGTCGCCGAGCTCGGGGTGCTCATCTATCCCGGTGCGCAACTGGCGGCGGTGCATGGCTTGACCGATCTGTTCGCCGTGGCGCAGCGGATCGCGGCCGAGCATGCCAGCGTGCAGTTGCCAAAGCTGCGGGTGAGTCACTGGCAGACGGAGGAGGGCGGGGCTCCGCTGCGGGTGTTCGACAGCGAAACCGGCCCGGTGGGCAAGCTGGTGGCGTTGTTGATTCCACCGTCCCTTGCCGGTTTCAGTGACGGCTTGGTCTCTCAGGCTCTGATGGATTGGCTGCGGGCGCGGCATGCCGACGGCACGGTGCTGGGCGGGGTTTGCGTGGGCTCGATCCTGCTGGCCGAAAGCGGCCTGCTCGACGGGCGCAGCGCGACCACCCACTGGACTTCGGCCAAGTCCTTTGCGGCGCGTTACCCGAAGATCAAGCTCAACGCCGACAAACCCATCGTCGACGACGGCGACCTGATCACCACCGCCGGGCTGATGGCTTGGTCGGAACTGGGGCTACGCCTGGTGGACCGCCTGCTCGGGCCCAGCATCGCCACGCGCACGGCGCAATTTCTGGTGATTGAGCACAGCGACAGCGCGAGCCAGTGTGGCAGTAATTTTGCGCCCATCCTCGGCCACGGCGACCCGGCGATTCTCAAGGTCCAGCATTGGTTGCAAAGCAGCGGCGCGGTGGAGGTTTCCCTCGGTGCAATGGCCGAACGCGCCGGGCTGGAAGAACGCACCTTCCTGCGCCGGTTTCGCGCCGCCACCGGGCTCAAACCCACTGAATACTGTCAGCACCTGCGCGTCGGCAAGGCCCGGGAGATGCTGGAGTTCACCAATGGCACCATCGACCACATTGCCTGGACCGTCGGTTACCAGGACCCGAGCGCCTTTCGCGCGACGTTCAAGAAAATAACCGGGTTGGCGCCGAGTGATTACCGGGCGCGGTTTGGGGTAAATCCACCGAGTACTCCCAAGGGCTGACGCTGACCCTTGTGGCGAGGGGATTTATCGAAACGTCGCACCGCCCCGCTATGTGGGAGCAAGGCTTGCCCGCGATGCAGGCGCTGCGGTCTTTCAGAAATCGAGGCGCCTGTTCGCGGGCAAGCCTTGCTCCCACATAAATCCCCTCGCCACAGGGGGTTGCGTCTGCTGCTGGCCATCGTGCAATTTGCGGGATGCCTGCCATGGGTCGTGCAGAATGAAACAGGCCCGGTGCTATCAACTGCGCCCAATACGCCCGCTTGGCTGACCGTCATGGCCGATGCCACCGTTGGCCTGATCTCTGCACCTTCCCTTATCTAACGCCATTGAGCGCAGGAAAAAGGGCAACGCATGACACCAGTCAATCGCAACAAGCGGGTAGTGGCCTATTCGGTCAATCCACAAGCGCCGCGTCATGAAGTCGAGACCAATCGCGCACTGGCCCAGTGGCTGGCACAGATCCTGGGATGGGAGTACGGCGACAGTCATGACTCTCAGGCCGGTCATGATCTCTATCTGTTGCCCACGCAAACCCTGATCGGCACCGAAACCTTGATGCGCCTGGGGGTCAAGGGGCCGGAGGATGTGTGGGGCGGGTATGTCGAGCATGATTTTATCTGCACCAAGGCGATTACCCATGGTCTGTTGAATAAGGACGCCGTGGCGCCCAAAGGCTGGTCGCTGCTGTTTGCCAAGCTCACGCGAGGCGCGGTGCTCGATGGCGTGACGGTCTTTTCGCTCAAGGATGCGCGACCCGCCGCCGAGCACTTGCTGTACATCGGACCGATTCGCCTCAAGCCGATCCATGCCTGTGCCGGACGTGGGCAACGGCTGATCAAGAGCCTGGCGCAGTTCGATGAAATTGTCGCCGAGCCTGACGCCCAGGCGCTGTTTCGCGATGGGGTGGTGCTGGAGCAGCATCTCAACGAGGTCAAGACCCAGAGCGTCGGCCAGAGCTTCATCAACGGCAAGGTCCTGAGTTATTGCGGCGTGCAACACCTGACCCACGACAGCGAAGGGGTCGAGGTGTACGGCGGATCGGACCTGCTGGTGGTGCAGGGCGGCTACATCGAGTTGCTCAGGCTCGAACTGCCCGACGATGTGCGCGAAGCGGTGCGGCTGGCGCAAGTGTTCGATGACGCCGCCAACCAGGCCTACCCGAGCTTTTTTGCGTCGCGGCGCAATTACGACATTGCCCAGGGCCTGGATGCCGCCGGCCAGCCGCGTGGCGGTGTACTGGAACAGTCATGGCGCATGGGCGGCGCCAGCAGCGCCGAACTGGCGGCGTTGCAGGTGTTCGTCGAAGCGCCGCAAACCAGCGCGGTGCGGGTGTCCTCGGTGGAGACCTACACCGAGCAACCGCTGCCGCCCGGCGCGAGGGAGGTCTATCGCGGCGCGGCGCACAACGGCGACTTCCTTCTCAAATACGTAACGGTTCAATCCTATGACGGCTAGAAGTGAAACCATTCAGATCGAGATTGACGATGAACGCATGAACGGGACATTCCTGAGTCCCAAGTCGAAGGTCCCCGGCGTATTGTTCGTGCACGGCTGGGGCGGTAGCCAGGAGCGGGACCTGGAACGGGCCAAAGGCATTGCCGGCCTGGGTTGCGTGTGCCTGACCTTCGACTTGCGTGGGCACACCGGCGGGGCGGGGATCCCCTTGGCACGGGTCACCCGAGAGGACAACCTGCGCGATCTGTTGGCGGCATACGACCGACTGCTCGCGCACCCGGCCTTGGATACCTCGGCGATTGCCGTGGTGGGCACCAGTTATGGCGGCTACCTGGCTTCGATCCTGACTTCGTTGCGTCCGGTACGCTGGCTGGCCCTGCGGGTGCCGGCGCTGTACCGCGACGAGCAATGGCACACGCCCAAGCGCGACCTGGACAAGACCGACCTGCTGGATTACCGCAGCACGCTGGTGCATGCCGGAACCAATCGCGCCTTGCATGCGTGTTCGCAGTTCACCGGCGATGTGTTGCTGGTGGAGTCCGAGACCGATGCCTACGTGCCCCATGCCACCATCATGAGCTACCGGGCGGCGTGTCAGCAGACCCACTCGTTGACCCACCGGATCATCGACGGCGCCGACCATGCCTTGAGCGACCCCGTGTCACAGCAGGCCTACACCTCGATCCTGGTGGACTGGATCACGGAAATGGTGGTGGGAGAGCGGTTGAGCATTATCCAGGAGCGGTAGATACGTGATGTTCAGGCGGGCCTCATCGCGAGCAGGCTCGCTCCCACAATGGATCTGTGTGAACCCGAACTTATGTCCCAGTCATCCCTGTGGGAGCGAGCTTGCTCGCGATAGGGCCAGGCCAGGCAACCCATCACTTGAGCCCAGGCTTGACCCGCAACGCCTTGGCCTTCGCCTCGATCACCAGGTACATCACCACGGTAATCAGCAACGGCAGGATGAAGTAGATCGCCCGGTAAGCGATCAGCCCCGCCAACAGGCTGCCCCGCGACACTTCATGTTGCAGCAGCGCAACGAACACCGCCTCCAGCACCCCAAGCCCGGCCGGAATGTGGGTGATGACCCCGGCAATGCTGCTGATCAGCAACACCCCGAGCACCACCGGATAATCCAGTTTGCTGGGCAGCAACGTGAAGATCACCGCCGCCATCAACGACCAGTTCAGCGCGCCCAACGCCAGTTGCAGCACCGCCATGCGCAGCGATGGCAGGTTGATTTCCATGCCGCGAACGGTCCACGCCCGGCGCTTGGAAAACCGGCAGGCCACCAGGTAACCGGCACTCACCAGCAACAACAACGCGCCGACGCCTTGCAGCGCATCGCTGCTGAGTTTCCAGCCCGGCGGCATGGTCACCAGGCCGCTGCTGAACACCACGCCGGCCAGGGTCATGTAGCCGAACCAGTTGGTGGCCAGGCTCAGGCCGAGAATCTTGGCGATGTTCCCGGTGCTGACCCCCAGCCGCGAATACAGCCGATAACGCATGGCGATGCCACCGACCCAGGCGCTGAGGTTGAGGTTGAACGCGTAACTGATCACCCCCACTGGCAAGATCTGCCGCCAACCCAGTTTCTGGCGGATGTAGGTGCGACCGATCAGATCGAAACACGCATAGGTGATGAAGCTGGTGACGGTCAGCGCGGCGGCGATGATCAAGGTGCGCACCTTGAAGTCCGCCAGGGTGGCGAACACTTCCGACCAGTCGATGCGTCGGGCCAAGGTGGTGAACAGTACGATCAACAGCAGGAAAAACGCCAGGGTCAGCGGTCTTTTCCAGCGGCTCCAGCGGGATTTGGACTTGGACTGTTCCGGCGCATGGGCATCTCTCGGCGCGGCGTGCGCTTCAGAGTGGTTCATGGGGTTCGCTCCGGACCGCCGTCGGCGGCGAAAATGGTTTCAGACGCGGTTTATGGGCCGGCAGCCAGCCGGCCCAGGCCGGGAAATGGCGCAAAAAGTGGAACACCATGAAACCGATGGTCATGCGCCACAACAGGCCCCGGGGGGCGTGGTCCTTGGGCATCGCGGTGCAATGGTTGCGGCTCAGGTAGTCGAGGCGCTCGAACAGCTCGCGGTTGAACGCCCGGTCGCGGATCAGCACATTGGCTTCCAGGTTCAGGGACAGGCTCAGTGGGTCGAGGTTGCTCGAACCCACCGTGCTCCAGTCCTCATCCACCAGGGCGACCTTGCCGTGCAGCGGTCGCTCGCAATATTCGTAGATCACCACGCCGGCCTTGAGCAGGTAGCTGTAGAGCATGCGTGCGGCGAGCTTGGCGATCATCATGTCCGGCTGGCCCTGCAAGATCAGCCGCACTTCCACGCCGCGCCGTGCCGCGTTGCGGATCTCGCGCAGCAACCGGTAGCCAGGGAAGAAATAGGCATTGGCGATCACCACCCGCCGCTGGGCGCTGCGCAGCACATGCAGATAGACCTCTTCGATGTCGGTCTGGTGTTCGTGATTATCCCGGTAGACCAGGCGCACCTGGCCGTCGTGGTCGCTGAACGCCAGCTCGTTGCGGCGGCTACGGCGGCGTTGCCACCAGTATTTGGCCCGGGCGGGCCGGCCACTCTGCAACAGCGCGAAGTGGTGGATATCCACCACCGCCGGGCCTTTGACCTCCACGGAATAGTCCTGCTTGGCCTCGGCGCCGAAATCGCCCAGGTGGTCGGCGGAAAAGTTGATCCCGCCAATAAACGCAATCACCCCGTCCACCACCACGATCTTGCGGTGCAGGCGGCGGAACCAGTTGGTGCGGATCCCCAGACGCCGGGGCGCCGGGTCGAACATCTGCAAGCGCACCCCGGCGTCGCTCAGCGATGCCAGGAAACCGGTGGTCAGCTCACCGCAGCCGAAGCCATCGAGGCTGACGGTGATGCGCACGCCACGCGCGGCGGCTTCGACCAACAGGTCCCGTAGTTCATTGCCGACCTTGTCCTCGAACAGGATGAAGGTCTCCAGGAGGATTTCTGTCTCGGCCCGGCGAATCGCTTCGAAGACCCTGGGGAAATACTCTTCACCGTTTTCCAGCAGCGTGACGCGATTGTTGCCGTGCCAGCCGTATTCGATATCCGTCAGCGCCGGGTTGCGCTCGGTGGGTGGCGCCTCGACCTGCTCAACTGTCGCCTTGTTCATCGTCGCGCTCATAATTCGATCTCCACCGACAGCGGTGCGTGGTCGGAAAGGTGCGACCAGGGTCGTACGTTCAACACCTTGGGATGATGGGCCTTGAGATTGCGCACGTAGATGCGGTCCAGGCGCAGGATCGGAAGGCGCGCCGGAAAGCTGCGGGCCGGTTTGCCCCACTGTTCGGCGAACACTTCCCGCAGACCGCAGGGTTCGAGCAGTTCACTGGCCTTGCCGCGCCAGTCGTTGAAGTCGCCAGCGACGATCACTGGCGCGTCGGGCGGCAGTTCGCTCAAGCGCTGGCAAAGCAGCTTGAGTTGCTCGACACGATGACCTTCGCGCAGCCCCAGGTGCACGCAAATGGCATGCACTTGCGGTCCATCGCCCGGCAGGCGCAGCACGCTGTGGAGCATGCCGCGGTTCTCATGGCCGCTGATGGACACGTCCAGGTTGTCGTGGCGGATGATCTGGAATTTCGACAACAGCGCGTTGCCGTGGTCACCCGCCGGGTACACCGCGTTGCGCCCGTAGGCGAACTGCGGCCAGAGGCTGTCGGCCAGAAACTCGTATTGCGGCATGCTCGGCCAGTTGCTGTAGCGCTGGGGATGGTGTTCGTGGGTGCCGTGGACTTCCTGCAAGAACACCACATCGGCGGACACGCTGCGCACCGCTTCGCGCAATTCCGGCAGGATGAAGCGCCGGTTCAGGGCGGTGAAGCCCTTGTGGGTGTTGACCGTCAGCACGGTGAAACGGCTGACCCGGTCGAGATCCTGGGCCTGTTGCTGAGTCGGCTCGTGGGTCGCTTCGCTGGTTTCCGGGCTGTTCATGGCAACACCCCTTCGGCCGGGCGTTCGCCGGGCGCGGTGGCGAGGTCCTTGTCCAGATGGAAGTGTTCCAGCAAGTGGCGTGCGTCATAGGGCGCGCGGACTTTGATGTCGTTGTCGAAATAGCAGAACACTTCCCGGCTTTTGCGGGCCCGGGGCTTCTTGTCGGGATCGATCAGGTGGGCGTCGGCGGGTTGCTTGCCGTGGCTCCAGGCCTCGATCCGGTCGCCCCAGCGCTTCAACGCCTCGTCGGTATAGCCGCTGGCGTACAGTTCCTCGGCACCGTGCAGGCGCAGGTAGACGAAATCGCTGGTGACGTCTTCGCGATAGGGCCATTTACCTGCGGTGTCGGCGATGACCAGGGCCACGTCGTAGCGCTTGAGCAGCGTGACGAAGTGCGGGTCGATAAAGCTGTCATGGCGGATTTCCACGGCGTGGCGCAGTGGGCGCTTTTTATCGGTCGTGGTACTGGCGTGGCCGTCCAGGCGCGGCTCGTGCTCGCGGGCCAGGGCGGCGGCACCTTCGGTGTCGTGGGGCAGTAGCTTGAGGAAGTCTTCGAACAGTTCCGGGTCGAATTTGAAACTGGGCGGAAACTGCCAGAGGATCGCGCCCAGCTTCTCCTTGAGTTCCAGCACACCGGAGGCGAAGAAATTGGCCAGGGGCCTGCGGATGTCTCGCAAGCGCTTGATGTGGGTGATGAAACGCGGGGCCTTGACGCTGAACACGAAGCCGGGCGGTGTCTCGGCGTACCACTGGGCATACCGTTCGGGGCGTTGCAGGGCGTAGAACGATCCATTGATTTCGATGCTGTTGACCGCTCGCGAGGCGAATTGCAATTCCCGTTTCTGGGTCAGCCCCTTGGGGTAGAAATCCCCCCGCCAAGGCGTGTAGCGCCAGCCGGAAATACCAATGTGGATCGCCGTCATGTATCCCTCCCGTGCCAATGACCTCGTACTGCCTGTGTCTTGTGATGACTGTTGCGCGGCCCGGAAAGTTTCGATGGTCTTACCGACGGTGGAGCAGACGGTGAAGTACTGTGGCGAGGGGATTTATCCCCGCTATGTGGGAGCAAGGCTTGCCCGCGAAAGGAGGCGCCTCGATTTCTGAAAGACCGCAGCGCCTCCATCGCGGGCAAGCCTTGCTCCCACATAATCCTCTTGCCACAGGGGTTGTATTGATCATTCGAGCGAACTTGCCCGCCCGTTGTTGATCAGTTCCTTACCGATCCCGTGTGAAGGAGCCTCGCGTTTTGTCTCGATTGAGCACTGTATTGCTGCTGTTCCTGCTGGCGATGACCGGCACCAGCGCCTACGGGACCGCCGCTGTCCCCGGCACCTCCCAGCCCAGTGAAACGCCCGCCGAACCCGCGCCGCTGGTGCAGGGCGGTTTATTGGGGGCCATCAGTTCGAGCATCGATGACGTCCAGGACAAGCTTGATCTCAACCAGAGCCTGGTGGATGCCTGGCGCCTGCGGGCGGACCGGGCGGCGGATGAGGTGGACCGGCTGGTGGACCAGACGTCCCGTTCGTCCTGGCGCGTGGCGGGGGATTTCCTGTTGTTGTCGAGCGTCTGGATCGGCGCTTTTGCACTGATCTGGTCGGGGGCGCGGCTGCTGCTGCGCCATCTGGGCCGGCGCCGCTGGCTGCGCACCCACCAGCGCGTGCGCGACCTGCTCGGTTATCTGCTGCCGTATACCGCTGCGGCGTTGATCTGCCTGCCGCTGACCCTGTACGTCAGCCACTTCCTGCAGGTCTCGGTCGGTCGCGCCCTGGCGCTGTGCTTCGCCTATGCCACCAGCAGCGGCATTTTCTCCACCTCGGTGTTGCTGTGCGTGATCGTGATGTTCAACGCCGGCCACAAACGCCGGGCGGTGGCGATGATCCGGCGCTTCAGCCCCCGGCCATTGTTCATGATCGGTTTTCTCGCCGCCCTCAGCGATGCCCTGACCAGCCCGCAGATCGCCCGGCAACTGGGCGGCAACATCACCAGCAGCATCGCGGTGTTCACCGGTCTGTTCGCCTCGGTGGTCTTTGGTTGGCTGGTGATTCGCATGCGCCGGCCCGTGGCGCACCTGATCCGCAACCGCCCGCTGGCCCAGCGCTTGAAGCAACCGGCCTTGCAGGAGTCGCTGCGGATTTTCTCCGGGCTCTGGTATTGGCCGATCCTGTTGATGGTGCTGGTGTCGGCGGTGAGCCTGATCGGTGTCGGCGAGGACAACCAGAAAGCCCTGCGCTGTGCGTTGTTCACCACCATCCTGCTGATCGCCACGGTGTTCCTCAGCACCGTGTTCCAGCATGTCTTCAAGTCGCCCAAGGCCGAGGCCATCCAGCGCGACAGCGCCTACAAGGGCCGCCTGTTGAGCCTGCTGCACGCGTTGCTGCGCATCGTCATGGCGGTGGTATTCATTGAGGTCCTCGGACGGATCTGGGGGATTTCCCTGTTCGAGTTCGCCTCGCGCAATGCCATAGGCCGGGCGATCAGTGATTCCTTGAGCCGCATCGGCCTGATCTTCCTGATGACCTGGCTCACGTGGGTGGTGCTCGACACGGCGATCCAGGAAGCCCTGAAACCGCCGCTGAACAAGCGCGGGGCCCGTCAGCCCAGCACCCGGGTCAAAACCATCCTGCCGCTGTTGCGCAACGCCGCGAAAATCATCCTGGTGGTGATTTGCGCAATCACCACCATGGCCAACCTGGGCATCAACGTCGCACCGTTGCTGGCCGGTGCCGGGGTGGTGGGGCTGGCGATCGGTTTCGGTTCCCAGCAACTGGTGCAGGATGTGATCACCGGGCTGTTCATCATCATTGAAGACACGCTGTCCATCGGCGACTGGGTGGTGCTCAGCTCCGGCCACGCCGGCACCGTCGAAGGCCTGACCATTCGCACCCTGCGCCTGCGCGACGGCAAGGGCTTCGTGCATTCGGTGCCGTTCGGCCAGATCAAGGCCGTGACCAACCAGTCCCGGCAATTCGCCTTTGCGTTCTTCTCCGTGCAGTTCACTTACGACACCGATGTCGACCAGGCCATCGAGCTGATTCGCGAGGCCGGGCGTTCGATCGCCGAAGACCCGTTCCTGAAATTCAACCTGCAAGGGCCGCTGGATGTGTTTGGCGTGGACAAGATGGATCTCAACGGCGTGGTGCTCACGGCGCAGTTCCGCACCGTATCCGGCGGGCAGTATGCGGTGAGCCGGGCGTTCAACCAGCAGTTGAAGAAGCTTGTGGATAACCATCCGGCGGTGCACTTCGCGCAGACTTATCCACAGCAGGTGGTGTTGCCCAAGCGGTTGGTCGAGGAGCAAAAAGCGGGGGATGAACTGACCGATCAAGCTCAATGATTGCCTGGGGCTGTGGTGGGGCTTATGGCCTCATCGCGAGCAAGCTCGCTCCCACAGTAGGTTTGTGGTGAATGAACAATCCCTGTGGGAGCGAGCTTGCTCGCGATAGGGCCGGCCCAGACGCCCTCAACCTTTCTGAATCAGCTTGTTCCTGACCTCAGCCATCCCTTGAGCATCCAACTCCACCCAAAGATGCTGCTTGCCGGCAATCTGCGCCGCCACCGGCAAACCATCGCGATACACCAGCCGATTACTCGCCAGTGCCGGCACTTTCGCCCCCGGCAGCAAGGTGCCCGCCAGGTTCAGCGGGTCGACGCCGCACACCGCCACCAGGCTGCCATCGGTAGGGCGGCGGCGGGTTTCGCGCAGCAGCGGGATGGCTTCGGGCAGGGCGAATTGTTCGCCCGCCAGCCCACTGACAAAACGCCCGCCGCGAATCTCGCCCCGCGCCTCCAGGCGATGAAAGGTGCGCAGTAGCTCGCGCCAACTCGGCAACCAATCGGCTTCCCGTTCCAGCAAGCGCCAGAACACCACGCCGTAACGGCGCAGCAGGGTCATGGCGATGTGCTCCAGGGTGTCGGGCGGTGTGGGCGCGGCGCGGTTGCCGTCCACGGGCGCCGGTTGACTGCGGCGCAACAAGGCCCAGCGCCCGGCGTCGTCCATACCACCGACAAACGCTCCGCGCCCGCGCCGGCTGCTGCGGGCCTGGCGTTTACTGGCCGGGGTGATCAGCGCGCGCAGGCCGGCGAAGCTGTCGGCATTCACCAACCCGGCGCCCACCAGTTCCTGCAAGGCGATTTCCAGTTCGCTGCGCAGCAGGTGGGCTTCGTGGGCCAGTTCGTCGAAAAACAGCGCGCCGTGTTCGCTGAGGGCCTGATGGACTTTTTGCGTCTTGGGCGACAACTCATCCAGGGCCGTTTGCCCGGCCAGGCTGCTCCACAGCGCCACCTGACTGCGCGGCAACAACACCACCGGCGTGCTGCGCAGGGCGCTGGCGGAAGGCTTCTGGCGCGCACTCAGGC
Organism: Pseudomonas sp. H1_F01; assembly: GCF_054681425.1. NCBI lineage: Bacteria > Pseudomonadati > Pseudomonadota > Gammaproteobacteria > Pseudomonadales > Pseudomonadaceae > Pseudomonas > Pseudomonas sp. H1_F01. The sequence continues at coordinate 929,512 of NZ_CP162823.1, forward strand.
GCGTCCATACCCACTTGCCACTGCGGCACAACTCATCGAGCCAACTGGGCGAGTAGTCCTTGATCCGCGCTGGCAACAGGTCGCTGTCCCAGGCTGACGCAGCGGCCGGGAAGCCTTCGAACTGGCCGAGTATCGACGGCAGCACGGCATTGCCCCGGCCCTGGGTGGACGATGACAGGTGTTGCCAGTCGAACAGAAAGCGCATGAAGTCCTGCAACATCACCGGCTCGATTTCCCGGCGCAGACGCTTGACCGTGTAGCGATGGATCCGCGCCAGCAAATGCCGCTCGCACCATTCCTCCTGGCCGGTGCCCGGCGTGAACCGCCCGCGCAGCACATAGCCTTGTTGTTCAAGCTGCGCCAGGGCCTGGGTGACCTGCGGGGTCGACAATCCCAGCGGGTAGGCGATGGCCTTCAACGGCAGCGGGCCAAAGGCACTGAGCCGGGCGCGGAGCACTTCCACCAGGGCTTCGTCGCTGTCCCAGGTTTCATCGAAACCGGCCAGGGGCGTCAGCGGCGGTTGCCAGCGGGCCTGTGGATAAACGGCTTGCAGGCAGGTCAGGCGCTCCAGCGGCACCCACAGACCCCGCTCGGCACTGATCTGCAGGTGACTGGCGCGACCACTGGCGGCCAATGCCTGCAACCAATCCAGCCACGGCGCGTGGGCGTCGGCTTCGCTGTCGGCGATGCAGGCCAGGCTCATCAACGCTTCATGCATCTCATCGAGATTGGCCGGCGTCGGCCAGGCCTCATCGCGGACCGACTGAATGGCTTCGGCGTCCAGTGCGCCAAGGTCATTGGTGGCCTGTGGATCGCTCCAGCGCCGATTGATCACCGCTTGGGTGCGCCGTTCTTCCAGCGGCGCGTCATCGAGAAAGGTGTAGGGGCGGGCGCTGAGGATTTCTGCCGCCAACGGCGAGGGCGCCGGCAGATCGCGGCTGATCAGGCGAATCTCGCCCGCTTCCATGCGCCGCAACAGCGTCAGCCAGCCTTCGCTGTCCATGGCTTCGTGCAGGCAATCGTCGAGGGTCTGTTCCACCAGCGGATGGTCGGGGATCTCACGCTCGCCGGCCAGGTTTTCCAGGCAAGCGATCTGGTCCGGAAACACGCTGGCGATCAGGTCCTCGCTTTTCATCCGCTGGATCTGCGGGGCGACTTTGCGTCCGCCGGCGTAACGCGGCAAGGCCAGGGCCACGCCAGCGTTCCAGCGCCAGCGCACGCCGAACAGCGGCGCATCCAGTACCGCCTGGACCAGGATCTGCTCGGCGCTGTGGCTGTTGAGGTAGCGCCACACTTCGTCCAGTTCGAAGCTGTGGCTGGTGGACAGCGAGAGCACGATGGCGTCTTCACTGGCCGCGGCCTGCAATTCGAAGTTGAAGGTGCGGCAGAAACGCTTGCGCAAGGCCAGGCCCCAGGCGCGGTTGATACGGCTGCCGAAGGGCGTGTGGATGATCAGTTGCGTGCCGCCGGACTCGTCGAAAAACCGCTCCATCAGCAGCGTGTCCTGGGACGGCAGGGCGCCGAAGGCCAGGCGCGCCGGGGCCAGGTAATCCACCAGTTGTTCAGCGCTGGCCAGGTTCAGTTGCAGGGTGCCGGTGAGCCAATCGAGGGCCGGTTGCAGGTTGCCCGGCGTGGCGCCGAGCAGTTGATCGAGCTGGGCTGGCAGGCGCGCCACGGCCAGGGACAGTTCGGCGCTGCGCCCCGGCGCTTCGCCGAGCCAGAACGGGATGGTCGGCGGCTGTCCCTGGGCGTCCTCGACCCGCACGCGGCCGGTCTCGACGCGAATGATGCGATACGACGTATTGCCCAACTGGAACACGTCGCCGGCAATGCTCTCCACCGCGAAGTCTTCGTTGACGCTGCCGATGTTCAAGCCCTGGGGTTCGAGCAGCACGGCGTAGTCGGCATTGTCCGGAATGGTGCCGCCGCTGGTCACCGCCGTGAGCTTGCTGCCGCGGCGCCCGCGCAAGGTCCGGGTCACGGCATCGCGGTGCAGGTAGGCGCTGCGTACGCCCTGGCGACCATTGAGGCCTTCGGCGAGCATCTGCAACAGCGCCTGGTAATGCCCTTCGTCCAGCCCGGCGTAGGGCGAGGCACGACGCAAGGTTTCCAGCAGTGCTTGCTCCGACCATTCCTGGCAACTGACTTCGGCGACGATCTGCTGGGCCAGTACATCCAGCGGCGCCTTGGGGATGTGCAGGATGTCGAGTTCGCCACGGCGTACGCAGTCGAGCAGGGCGGCGCACTCGATCAAGTCGTCGCGGGTGGTGGCGAACAGGCGTCCCTTGGGCATGCCACCGACCTGGTGACCGGAACGACCGACCCGTTGCAGGAACGCCGAGATCGAGCGGGGCGAGGCGATCTGGCACACCAGGTCGACATCGCCGATATCAATGCCCAGCTCCAGGGACGCGGTGGCGATCAGCACCTTCAGCTCGCCGCGTTTGAGGCGTTGTTCGGCGTCGAGGCGAAACTCCTTCGCCAGGCTGCCGTGGTGAGCGGCCACGGCGTCCTTGCCCAGGCGCTCGCTCAGATGACGGCTCAGGCGTTCGGCCAGGCGCCGCGTATTGACGAACACCAGGGTGGTGCGGTGTTCCCCGGCCAGCTCGGCGAGGCGGTTGTAGACCAGTTCCCATACGTCATTGGCCATCACCGCCGACAGCGGTACTGGTGGCACTTCGATGTCCAGGTCCCGGGGGCGGGCGTGGCCGATGTCGACGATTTCACAGGTGCGTCCCTCACCGACGAGAAAACGTGAAACCGCTTCGATGGGCTTTTGCGTGGCGGACAGACCGATGCGCATCAGCGGTTCGGCGCACAGGGCTTGCAGACGCTCCAGGCTCAAGGCCAGGTGGCTGCCGCGCTTGCTGGCGGCGATGGCGTGGATTTCGTCGACGATGACCGTGCGGGTGCTGGCGAGCATCTGTCGGCCGGAGTCGGAGCCGAGCAGCACGTAGAGCGATTCGGGAGTGGTCACCAGGATGTGCGGCGCGGTCTTGCGCATCGCCGAGCGTTCTTTCTGCGGCGTGTCGCCGGTACGCACGGCGGTGGTGATGTGCAGGGGCGGCAGGTCCATTTGCCGCAGCTGTTCGGTGATGCCGGCCAGGGGATTTTGCAGGTTGATCTGGATATCGTTGCTCAAGGCCTTGAGCGGCGAGACGTAGACCACCAGCGTCTGGTCCGGCAGGCCGCCCTGTTCCAGGCCGCGGTGCACCAGGTCATCGAGCACGGCGAGAAAAGCCGTCAGGGTCTTGCCCGAGCCGGTAGGCGCCGCCACCAGGGTCGAACGACGCTGGCCGATCAACGGCCACGCCCGGGCCTGGGCGGCCGTGACCGCCGGGAAGGTCTGGCTGAACCAGGCGCGAACGGCGGGGTGAAAGCCGGCCATGGCGTGGTTGGCTGGGAGAGGCAGATTCATGGGGCAGTTATGCGGGTGGGTTGGGCAAGATGCAAGTACCACTTGAGACCTTCATTGCCTGCCAGAATGCCATCGCGAGCAAGCTCGCTCTCACAGGGATAGCATGGGCACCTGAGATCCCCTGTGGGAGCGAGCTCGCTCGCGATAGCGGCCTCAAGTCCCACCCAAACCCGGCGATCTGCACTTTACGGATGACGGTTGCGCACTAAACCCGCAAAATGCAACGATTCCGACAACGCCTGCGGGCGTTGTCGACCAAATTCTTGTGCCAATAGACTGGGCCTGCTGACTTTATGCGAATGCGCCTTATGTTACTGGGCGGCGGAAATGCCCTTGGGCAGGCGCTGATTCGCCTCGGTGCAGAAGAAGACATCGGTTTTCTTGCCCCCCGCCCGCCCGAAGACGGTTGGGATGCCGCGAGCCTGACGCAACTGCTCGACGACACTCGCCCGGACGCCTTGATCAACCTGGCGTACTACTTCGACTGGTTCCAGGCCGAGGCCGTCAGCGAGCAGCGCCTGGCCAGCCAGGAGCGCGCTGTCGAGCGCCTGGCCGAGCTGTGCCAGCATCACAACATCGTCTTGCTGCAACCGTCGAGCTATCGCGTGTTCGATGGCTCCCGCGCCACGGCCTATAGTGAGAAAGACGAGCCCGTGCCCCTGGGCGTGCGCGGCCAGGCGCTGTGGCGGATCGAGCAAAGCGTGCGCGCCACTTGCCCGCAACACGTGCTGCTGCGGTTCGGCTGGCTGCTGGACGACAGCGCCGATGGCATCCTCGGGCGTTTCCTGGCCCGGGCCGAACAGCCCGAAGAGCTGTTGCTGGCCGACGACCGCCGCGGTAACCCGACGCCAGTGGACGATGCCGCGCGCGTGATCATCTCGGTGCTCAAGCAACTCGATTGCGCGGCGCCGCTGTGGGGCACCTACCATTACGCCGGCCACGAGGCGACTACGCCGCTGGCGCTGGGCCAGGCGATCCTCACCGAAGCCCGCGCCCTGCATCCGCTGGCCATCGAGTCGCCCACCCCCCAGGCCCACGCCGCACGGCCGGACGCCGCGGAAGAACCGCAGCACGCGGTGCTGGCCTGCAAGAAAATTCTGCACACTTTCGGGATCAAGCCCCGCGCCTGGCGCGCGGCACTCCCAAGCTTACTGGATAGGTTTTATCGCCATGGCTGAAGGCCCTGTTTTAATCACCGGCGGCGCGGGTTTCATTGGTTCGCACCTGACCGACGCCTTGCTCGCCAAGGGACATTCGGTGCGCATCCTCGATGATCTGTCCACCGGCAAGCGCAGCAACCTGCCGCTGGACAACCCGGCGCTCGAACTGATCGAAGGTGACGTCGCCGATGCCGCGCTGGTGGCGCGGGTCATGGCCGGTTGCAGCGCCGTGGCGCACCTGGCGGCGGTGGCCTCGGTACAAGCCTCGGTGGACGACCCCGTGCGCACCCACCAGAGCAATTTCATCGGCACCCTGAATGTCTGCGAAGCCATGCGCCAGAGCGGTGTGAAACGGGTGCTGTTCGCCTCCAGCGCAGCGGTCTACGGCAACAACGGCGAAGGCGAGTCCATCGACGAAGAAACCCCCAAGGCCCCGCTCACGCCGTATGCCTCGGACAAACTGGCCAGCGAGTTCTACTTCGACTTCTATCGCCGCCAGCACGACCTGGAGCCGGTGGTGTTCCGCTTCTTCAACATCTACGGTCCGCGCCAGGATCCGTCCTCGCCGTATTCCGGGGTCATCAGTATCTTCAGCGAACGGGCGCAGAAAGGCCTGCCGATCACGGTGTTCGGTGATGGCGAGCAGACTCGGGATTTTGTCTACGTCGAAGATTTGGTGGATTTGCTGGTGCAGGCCATCGAAAAGCCCGAGGTGGAAGTGGGCGCGGTGAACGTCGGCTGGAACCAGGCCACGACCCTCAAGCAGATGCTCCAGGCCCTGGCCGCCGTGGTGGGCGATCTGCCTCCGATCAGCTACGGCCCGGCACGCTCCGGCGACATCCGCCATTCGCGGGCCGACAATCATCGGCTGTTGCAGCGCTTCAGCTTTCCCCCGCAAACCCCGATGAGCGTGGGGCTGGCGCGGTTGCTGGGACGCTGAGATTCTCACCGCCCAAAAACTGTGGGAGCGAGCTTGCTCGCGATAGCGGCGGGTCAGTCAACGTGATTGCTGGCTGATCCACCGTCATCGCGAGCAAGCTCGCTCCCACAGGGATTTTCGTACCTTCAGGTTCGGCTTAGAACTTGTAGCCCAACCCCACCATGTAGATCCATGGGTCCACATCGACATTCACCTTGGCCCGGGTACCGCCGGCCACGGCGTTGTTGTCCACATACGCGGTGGTGTCGATGTCGATGTAGCGAATCTGGCCGTTGATCATGATGTTGTCGGTCAACATGTAGTCCGCGCCCACTTGCCACGCCATGCCCCAGCTGTTGCTCGCACGGAAATTGCTGAAGCCGTTGGCGCTGGCTTCGCTGCCGACGTGTTCGTCGTAGATCCAGGTGTAGTTGATGCCGGCGCCGACATAAGGCTGGAACGCCGACTTGGCGTCGAGCGGATAGTAGACCAGGCTCAAGGTCGGCGGCAGGTGCTTGAGGGTGCCGAGCTTGCCATTGGCCGCGCCCAGGGCGGTGCCTTTGATTTTCACGTCGTGCTCGAACGGCGAGGCCGCCAGCAGTTCGATGCCCAGGTTGTTGGTGATCATGTAGGCGAAGTTCAAGCCCAACTGCGTGTCGCTGCTCATGGTCGCCTTGCCACCCAGGTCGGCGCCGGCCAGCGGGCCACGGTCGACCTTGACGCTGGAGCTGTCGGCTTCCGGGTTGACGGTGATGGCACCGGCGCGAACGATAATATCGCCAGCGGTGTGGGCCTGGGCGAGTGGGGCAGCGAGCGCGAGGGCCGCGAGGGAAGCGCAGAGCAAGGACTTGTTCATGAGGGCTCCAGAGGGCATCGAAATTTGATGTCCCATGGTACGAAGCCGTCTGCTCCGGTCTTTTGACACAGCTCAATGAGTCAGGGGGTGTTTAATTGACTCAGCTCAATAAAAGCGCTGATGGGAAAATTTGAGGGAACCATCGCGAGCAAGCTCGCTCCCACATTATTCGACCGTATTCTTTCTGAAGAAACGCGATCAACTGTGGGAGCGAGCTTGCTCGCGATAGCTATCTCATCAACAACACATCACTACCGGACTCACTCCGGCAGCTCATACACATAAATCTTCTCGGCCTCCATCTGATACCCGGCATCGGCCAGTTCACTGGTGGACGGCTTGACCTGCATCGGCCCTTCGACCCAGTACGGCTGGTACAACTCGTCGAGCTTGACCCCGACTTCACTTTTCACATGCACGATCTGGTTGGACGGCGGTGGCGGTACGTGGATGCAGGCGCCGAAATAGGGCACCAGCAAGAAGTCCGTGGTGCGACCTTCCTCGCTGACTTCCAGCGGAACGATGTAGCCCGGCAAACGAATCTGCTGGCCATCGAGGGCCTTGACTACCGGGGCGTTGGGCAAATCCTGCTTGGCGGCTGGCGCGGACTCGGCGGCCAGGGCGTCGCTCATCTTCGACAAGTCGTGCAGCGGGGTCATGTTCGGCACTTCTGGCGGCGCGTCCGGCGGGATCATTTCCGACCAGGCCAGGTCCCTCGGATCGGCCGCCCACAGCGGCAGGGCGACCATCATCAACAGCGCAAGCAGGGCGCGGGGCATCTTCAACGTCCTCATAAACGGATCGACAGGCCGTCGGCCAGCGATTGGCGATAAGCGCGCCAGGCCGGCACGCTGCCCATCAGCAGGGCAGCGACTAGAATGCCAGCCAGCAGCGTCCATTCATATTCGCTCGGCCAGCTCAGCGGCAGGTACAAGCCGTAGGCCGACTGCACGTAACCCTGGGCGGCGGCGATACCGATGTACAGCAAGGCCAGCCCGGCGGTGACCCCGGCCAGCGCCAGGGCGAAGGCTTCGAGCACCAGCAGCGTCGCGATGTGCCACGGCCGCGCGCCCACCGAACGCAGGATCGCCATTTCCCGACGACGCTCGTTGAGGCTGGTGAGGATCGCCGTGAGCATGCCGATCAACCCGGTGAGCACCACGAACAACGAAATCACGAACAAGGCTTTTTCCGCCGTGCCCATCAGGCTCCACAACTCCTGCAGCGCCACGCCGGGCAGGATGGCCAGCAGCGGTTCGCCACGAAACTCATTGATCTCGCGTTGCAAGGCAAAGGTCGAAATCTTGCTGTTGAGGCCGAGCATGAACGCGGTGATCGCCTGGGGCGTGAGGTCCATGTTGCGGGCCTGGTCGGCGCTGATGCGGCCATTGCCCTGGGCCGGCACACCGTTCTTCCAGTCGATGTGGATCGCCTCCATGCCGCCGAGGCTGATGTGCAGCGTGCGGTCCACCGGCGTGCCGGTGCGCTTGAGAATCCCGACCACGGTGAAGGGCTTGTCGTCGTGCTTGACCAGGCTGACCACCGCCACACCGTGGGCCAGCACCAGCTTGTCGCCGAGCTTGTAGTGCAGCGCCTCGGCCACTTCGGCACCGAGCACCACTTCGAACGGATCGGTTGCGAAAGCCCGGCCGTCGGCCAGTTCCAGATGCTGCTGGCGGCCGTACTGGTAATGTTCGAAGTAGGCCTCGGTGGTGCCCATCACCCTATAGCCGCGGTGGGAATCGCCGAGGGACATGGGGATCGCCCACTTCACTTTCGGGTTGCTGGCGAAGTGTTCGAAGCTGTCCCAGCGGATGTTGTTGGTGGCGTTGCCGATGCGAAACACCGAATACAGCAGCAGGTTCACGGAGCCGGAGCGGGCGCCGACGATCAGGTCGGTGCCACTGATGGTGCTGGCGAAACTGGCCCGCGCCTCGGTACGTACCCGCTCCACTGCCAGCAACAAACAAACCGAAAGGGCGATGGCGAACGCGGTGAGGATCGCGGTGAAACGGCGGTTCGCCAGGCTGGCCATGGCTAGACGGAACAAATACATCTCAAACCTCGAGTGGCGTGGTGGCGCGATTGAGATCGGCCAGCGACAGGTTGCGGTCGAACAGCGGCGCCAGGCTCTGGTCGTGGCTGACGAACAACAGGCTCGACCCGGCCTCGCGGCATTCAGCGAACAACAGCCGCAGGAAGTTTTCCCGGGCGTCGTAGTCCAGGGCCGAGGTCGGTTCGTCAGCGATTACCAGTTCCGGTTGGCCGATCAGCGCCCGGGCGGCGGCGACCCGTTGTTGCTGGCCGATAGACAACGAGTCGGCGCGCCGCTCCAGCAGGTTTGGATCGGTCAGCCCCAGGTGGGCCAGCAGCGTGGCGGCGGCTTGATCGACGCTGCCGTGGCGCTGGATCGCCCGTTGCGCACGCAGCTTGGAAAAGTGACAGGGCAGCTCGACGTTCTCGCGTACCGAGAGAAACGGCAGCAGGTTGAATTGCTGGAAGATGTAGCCGGTGTGGTCGACGCGAAAGCGGTCGCGACTGCCGGCGCCCAGTTCGGTGAGTTCCTGGCCGAGTAGGCGGATGCTGCCGCGATCCGGCGTCTGCACACCGCCCAGCAGCCCCAGCAAGGTGGTCTTGCCACTGCCGCTCGGGCCCTTGAGAAACAGCGTCTCACCGGCCTCCAGGCGAAACGCCGGGATATCCAGCAACGGCGGATGCCCGGGCCAACTGAAGCCCAGGTCGGAGAGTTCGATGAGTGCTTGGGTCATGTTTGCCGCTTCAAATAGTGGAACCTGTGGAACACCTGTGGGAGCTGAGCTTGCTCGCGATGAGGCCATCACGTTCAACTTGGATGTTGACTGTCGGACCGCTATCGCGAGCAAGCTTTGCTCCCACCAAGCTTGCTCCCACATTGGGTTTTGCGGTGGATCAGAATTTCAGGGCAGGCGCCTTGGCCGTCACTTCCACGCCTTGCTGTCCGCTCGGGCTGATCAGTTGTACCTGAATTTTCTGGGTGGCCGGGAAGGTTTTGAACAGGGTCGCCAGGTCCAGGTTCTTCAGTGCACCCGGGGCGGCGCAGGTGAACTGGTAGTGGGCATGGATCTCACTGTGCTCGCCGTGGTGCTCGTCGCCATCGCCGTCGTCGTCATGGTCTTCGTGGTCCGGTTCATCGCCGAACAGCGGGCTTTCCAGTTCCTGCTGGGCCACGGTGCATTTGGCCGCAGCGGGCAGGTTGAACAGCGCCAGCGGCTTGTCCAGCTGCGCCCGTACGGCGGCGACCTTGGCCTTGTCGGCATCGCTGGTGGCGGCATGTTCGAAGCCCACCAGGTTCATCGCCGGGCTTTCCAGTTCCAGCTCCAGGGTCTGGCCGTCCAGGGCGGCGTTCAACCGGCCCACACCGTGTTCATGGGCGCCGAGGCTGCCGTGTTCGTGGTCATGATCATGCTCGACCGCCGCGTGAGCGACAGCCAATGGCAGCAGGGCGAACGGCAAAGCGAGAAGCAGACGACACATGACGAGTCTCCGAAAAGGTTATGTAATCTTATAACGAAAGTGCGGAGAGTTTGACCGTCTGCTTGGCGTCGCGCAAGGGCCATGGGAGCATGCGAACATGAAATATTCAGGAGCACGGTGATGTTGCGGATACGCGGAACCGTCGGCGATTGGCCGGTGGACTTGTCGATCGAAATGGATGAGGGCGACTGGGCGCAGCTCGGCGCGCAGTTGCAAGTGGCCAAGTCAGAAGGTGTGGCGGTACCGGCGACCAAACCGGTGGCCAATCCAGTGAGTCAGGACGATGCCCAGTGGCAGATTGCCAAGGAACTGCTGCGCAAGGCCGGGCAACTGAGCGGCCCGGACTTGCTGGAACAGCTCGAAGGCCTGAGCGGCAGCGCCTCGGCGGGCAAGCGCCTGTTGGTGCGCTTGCGCCACTGTGCCGAGGTCAAGGTACTGAGCGGCGCCGATACGCCGCTCTATAGCTGGGTTGGGGCTGAGGCTTAATACAACGCCGCAAACAGCTTGCGCCGATAAGTCGTCACCAGCGGATGATCGTTGCCCAGCAGTTCGAACACTTGCAGCAAGGTCTTGTGGGGCAAGCCTTCGCTGTAGCTGCGGTTACGCATGAACAGCTTGAGCAGTGCATCGAGGGCCGCTTCGTACTGCTGGCGTGCCAGTTGCTGGATCGCCAGTTGGTACACCGCTTCATCGTCCTGCGGGTCTTTCGCCAGGCGCGCCTTGAGGTCGGCAGCGTCCGGCAGGTGCTTGGCCAGGCCGAGGAACTGGATCTGCGCCTTGGCGCCGGCGAGGGCGGCCTTGTGCTCGTCGCTTTTCACCGCGTCGAGCACGGTCTGCGCTTCGTCCAGCTCACCGCGCTCGGTCAGGCAGCGGGCATACAGGATCAGGGCCTTGGCGTTGGTGTTGTCTTCACCCAGCAATACCGTGAGCACGGCTTCGGCGTCGGCGAAACGACCGTCGTCGAACAGCGCCTGGGCCTGTTCGAATGGGTCGGCGGCAGCCGGAGGCGGCATCTGCACATGGGGTTCGAGCATGGTCCGCACCGCCGATTCCGGCTGGGCGCCGGCAAAACCGTCGACGGGTTGGCCGTCCTTGAACAACACCACCGTTGGCAGGCTGCGAATGCCGAAGCGGGCGACAATGTCCTGTTCGATGTCGCAGTTGACCTTGGCCAGCAGCAGTTCGCCCTGATAGCTCTCGGCAATGGTTTGCAGCATCGGCATCAGGGCTTTGCACGGCGCACACCATTCGGCCCAGAAGTCCACCAGCACCGGTTTGTGGAAAGAGTTCGCGATCACCGACTGGTCGAAATCGGCGGTGGTGGCGTCGAAGATGTAGGGCGTTTCCTGAGTCATGGGCAATCTCGTAGAGCGCTTGAATGGAGCAACTATACGGCTTGGTGGGGGTGGCTGAAAGCCGGGGAGGTCTTTCGTCTTGTGGTGTCCGATAGGACGCCTTCGCGAGCAAGCTCGCTCCCACAAGGGATCTCAAGTGTTCAGGCGACCCCTGTGGGAGCGAGCTTGCTCGCGATGCTTTTAAGGCTAGCGCCGCGCGTGGTACAGGCTCACATGCCGAAACTCTTCAGGCTCAGCCAGGTCCGGCAAGGTCATGGCCTGGAGCATGTCGATGCGTCTGTACAGCGGATGCTGGAAATCCCGTACCCGAGAGTCGGCCACCAACGCCTCACGGCCACGGCTGAGGAATTGATCGAGCAGTGGCAGGTTGGCCCGGTCGTAGAGCACATCGGCGACCAGGATCAGGTCGAAGCGATCGGCCTCGGCGAAGAAGTCCGTCGAATAACCCAGCTCTACGCCATTGAGTGCGGCATTGGCCTGGCACGCGGCAATCGCCAGCGGGTCGAGGTCGCAGGCCACCACTTCCAGCGCCCCGGCCTTGACCGCCGCGATGCCCGCCACGCCGGAACCGGCACCAAAATCCAATATGCGCTTGCCCTCGACCCACTGCGGCTGTTCGGCCAGGTAGCGGGCCATCGCCAGGCCGCTGGCCCAACAGAAGCTCCAATAGGGCGGCTCGTGGAGAATGCGGCGGGTTTCTTCCGGGCTGAAGGCACGGTCCATGTTGTCGCCGTCGATCAGCCACAACTTCAAGTCAGCGCCGGGTAGCGGGCAGGCCACCAGGCGCGCGTCACCGAGTAATTCACTCAACGCCCGTTGCAGGTCTTGCGGTGCACTCATGGCGCTTTGACGAATTGCAGGGTGCCCAGGGCCTGGGTGGTCGGTTGGCCGATGCGTTGCTCCGGCAGGTGCAGGATCAACTGGCCTGACTGGCTGGCGCGGCCGCGCAGTTCGACGCGGGCGCCGACCGGGAAGGCATCGGGGTTGAAACGCAGGCGGAAGGGCAGGGCCTGGTTGGTGCCGATCAGGCTGGAGCTGGCGAGCAATTGCTGTGGGCGGTCCTTGTCATCGATCACCAGCAACGCCAGTTCGACCTCGGCCCCGGCCGGCACGCCTTGCAAGGTGCCGCTCAATTCGCGCTGATACGCCGGCAGAGGTCCCAGTTCGGCCGCCTGGCGGGCTTTTTCCTGGGCCTGTTTCGGCGCTGGGGCCGGGGCGGGGGGCGCGGGCTTGGGGGCGTCGCTGCTGCACGCCATCAGCAGGCTGAAAAGACTGAGCAAAACGAGCGATCGTAGCGGCATGTGTGGCTCCAGCAAGGTGAATTCCATGGATCTGACGGTAGGCCCGTCTGTATACCGTAAACCCTATGGCTTGTCTTGCCAGTGGGATGCGCTACCATGGCCCTCCCTTTTTTTGTTGCCTGCCACCATGCACTGTCCCTTCTGCGGTGCCAACGACACCAAGGTCATCGACTCGCGACTGGTCGCCGAGGGCGAACAAGTCCGCCGCCGCCGCGAATGCCTGGCTTGCGGCGAACGTTTCACGACGTTCGAGACCGCTGAACTGGTGTTGCCGCGCCTGATCAAAACCGACGGCAGCCGCCAGCCGTTCGATGAAGAAAAACTGCGCGCCGGCATGCAGCGCGCCCTGGAAAAGCGCCCGGTGAGCGTCGAGCGCCTGGAAGCGGCGCTGGTGCACATCAAGCACAAGCTGCGGGCGACCGGCGAGCGCGAGGTCAAATCCCTGGTGGTCGGTGAGTTGGTGATGGCCGAGCTGCAGAAGCTCGATGAAGTCGCCTACATCCGTTTCGCCTCGGTGTACCGGCGCTTCCAGGACCTGAACGAGTTCCGCGAAGAAATCGACCGCCTGGCCCGCGAACCGGTGAAAGAATGACCGCCTCGGCGCAGCAGGCCATCCTCGACGCCCACTACATGGCCCGTGCCCTGGAGTTGGCGCGGCGCGGTCACTACACCACCCACCCCAATCCCCGGGTCGGTTGCGTGATCGTGCGTGACGGGCAGATTGTCGGCGAAGGCTGGCACATCCGCGCCGGCGAGCCCCATGCCGAAGTCCATGCCCTGCGCGCCGCTGGCGAACAGGCCCGCGGCGCCACGGCCTACGTGACCCTTGAGCCGTGCAGCCATCACGGGCGTACGCCGCCGTGTGCCGATGCGTTGGTCAACGCCGGCGTGGCGCGGGTGGTGGCGGCGATGCAGGACCCCAACCCGGAAGTCGCCGGGCGTGGCCTGCAACGGCTGGCCCAGGCCGGCATCGCCACCGAAAGCGGCGTGCTGGAGGGCGAAGCGCGCAAGCTCAATGAAGGTTTTCTCAAGCGCATGGAGCAGGGCCTGCCGTTCGTGCGGGTCAAGCTCGCCATGAGCCTCGATGGCCGCACCGCCATGGAAAGCGGCGAAAGCCAATGGATCACCGGCCCGGCCGCACGCTCGGCGGTCCAACGCCTGCGCGCCCAGGCCAGCGTGGTATTGACCGGCGCCGACACGGTGCTGGCGGACAACGCCCGGCTGACCGTGCGCGCCGATGAACTGGGGCTCGATGCCGAGCAGACCGCGCTGATCATGAGCCGTCCTCCGCTGCGGGTGCTGGTGGACGGGCGTCTGCGGGTGCCGCTGGATGCCGCGTTTTTCAAAGCCGGCCCGGCGTTGGTCGCTACCTGCATGGCGGTGGAAGAACAGTACGCCAACGGTCCCGAATGCATGATCGTGGCGGGCGATGACGGCCAGGTCGATCTGTATCGCCTGCTGGTGGAACTGGCGGGCCGTGGCGTCAACGAGGTGCTGGTGGAAGCCGGTCCTCGCCTGGCGGGGGCTTTTGCCCGGCAAGGGCTGGTCGACGAGTTCCAGATTTTCATCGCCGGCAAGTTCCTCGGTTCTTCGGCGCGGCCACTGCTGGACTGGCCGCTGGCGCAGATGAAAGACGCCCCGCAGTTGAAAATCACCGAAATCCGCGCCGTGGGCGATGACTGGCGAGTCATCGCCGTTCCCGTTGCGCAGGCGAGCGTATAATTCCCGGCTTTCGCGCAAGCGGCGGCCTGTTCTCGAGGAGGACTCCATGTTTACCGGCATCATCGAATCCATCGGCAGCATCCGTGCACTCACCCCCAAGGGCGGCGATGTGCGGGTCTACGTCGAAACCGGCAAGCTCGACCTGAGCGACGTCAAGTTGGGCGACAGCATCGCGGTAAACGGCGTGTGCCTGACGGCCGTCGAATTGCCAGGCAACGGTTTCCTGGCGGACGTCAGCCGCGAAACCCTCGACTGCACGGCCATGAACGACCTCAAGAGCGGCAGCCCGGTCAACCTGGAAAAAGCCCTGACCCCCACCACTCGCCTGGGCGGGCACCTGGTCAGCGGCCACGTGGACGGCGTCGGTGAAGTGGTGTCGCGCACTGATAACGCTCGGGCCGTGGAGTTTCGCATCCGCGCGCCGAAGGAACTGGCCAAGTACATCGCCCACAAAGGCTCGATCACCGTCGACGGCACCAGCCTGACGGTCAACGCGGTGGATGGCGCCGAATTCCTGCTGACGATCATTCCCCACACCCTGAGCGAAACCATCATGGCCTCGTACCGGCCAGGTCGCCGGGTCAACCTGGAAGTCGACTTGCTGGCCCGTTACCTGGAGCGCCTGCTTATGGGAGACAAGGCCGCAGAGCCTGACTCTTCACAACGGCGGGCGGGTAACATCACTGAAAGTTTTCTGGCCGCCAACGGCTACCTCAAATCCTGACCCAAGGGGGTGCCGCGTGGCGCTCAATAGCATCGAAGAACTGGTTGAAGACATCCGCCAAGGCAAGATGGTCATCCTCATGGATGACGAAGACCGCGAGAACGAAGGCGACCTGATCATGGCCGCCGAGTGCTGCAAGGCCGAACACATCAACTTCATGGCCAAGCACGCCCGTGGCCTGATCTGCATGCCGATGACCCGCGAGCGCTGCGAGCTGCTGAAGCTGCCGCTGATGGCGCCGCGCAACGGCTCGGGCTTCGGCACCAAGTTCACCGTGTCCATCGAGGCCGCCGAGGGCGTGACCACCGGTATCTCCGCCGCTGACCGCGCGCGCACGGTGCAGGCCGCTGCCGCCCGGGACGCCAAGGCCGAAGACATCGTCAGCCCCGGCCACATCTTCCCGCTGATGGCCCAGGCTGGCGGCACCCTGGCCCGCGCCGGCCACACCGAAGCGGCCTGCGACCTGGCGCGCATGGCGGGCTTCGAACCCAGCGGCGTGATCTGCGAAGTGATGAACGACGACGGCACCATGTCCCGTCGTGCGGAGCTGGAAACCTTCGCCGCCGAACACAACATCAAGATCGGCACCATCGCCGACCTGATCCACTACCGGATGATCCACGAACGTACCGTTCAGCGGATTGCCGAGCAGCCGCTGGACAGCGAACTGGGCCAGTTCAACCTGGTGACCTACCGCGACTCGGTGGAAGGCGACGTGCACATGGCGCTGACCCTGGGCACCGTGTGCGCCGAAGAGCCGACCCTGGTGCGCGTGCACAACATGGACCCGCTGCGCGACCTGCTGATGGTCAAGCAACCCGGTCGCTGGAGCCTGCGGGCCGCCATGGCTGCGGTGGCCGAGGCCGGCAGCGGCGTGGTGCTGCTGCTCGGCCACCCGCTCGATGGCGACGTGCTGTTGGCGCACATCCGTGAAACCGGTGACCAGGCGGCGGTGAAAAAACCGACCACCTACAGCATTGTCGGTGCCGGTTCGCAGATCCTTCGTGACCTGGGCGTGCGTAAAATGCGCCTGATGAGCGCGCCGATGAAATTTAATGCGATATCCGGTTTCGATCTGGAAGTTGTAGAATACGTGCCCTCCGAATAATAGCCCGGGATTTTCCGGCCCTGTATTCGTGGCTAATATCACTGAGGAGCGCGTTATAGAACGTGCTCCGGCTCTTTAAGAGATCTGACGAATGACCCTGAAGACCATCGAAGGTACCTTCATCGCCCCCAAAGGCCGCTACGCTCTGGTAGTGGGCCGTTTCAACAGTTTCGTGGTCGAGAGCCTGGTTGGCGGTGCGGTCGATGCCCTGGTTCGCCATGGCGTGAGCGAAAGCGACATCACCATCATCCGTGCCCCTGGCGCCTTCGAAATTCCGCTGGTTGCGCAGAAAGTCGCTCAAAAGGGCGAATATGCGGCGATCATCGCCCTGGGCGCGGTCATTCGTGGCGGTACTCCGCACTTCGAATACGTGGCCGGCGAGTGCACCAAGGGCCTGGCCCAGGTGTCCATGGAATTCGGCGTGCCAGTCGCTTTCGGCGTACTGACCGTTGACTCCATCGAGCAAGCCATCGAACGTTCCGGCACCAAGGCCGGTAACAAAGGTGCCGAAGCTGCCCTGTCCGCCCTGGAAATGGTCAGCCTGCTGGCGCAGTTGGAGGCCAAGTGATTAGCGACGAAAGCGATCGTTTCAACCCGCGCGATCCAAAGCCTGCGGATGCCGGCAAGCCGTCGAAAAGCGTCAAGCGTCGCGAAGCTCGTCAGCTCGCGACCCAGGCGCTGTATCAATGGCACATGGCCAAGCAATCGCTGAACGAGATCGAAGCGCAGTTTCGGGTCGACAACGACTTCAGTGATGTTGATGGCGCTTACTTCCGCGAGATCCTGCACGGGGTCCCGCAGTTCAAGACTGAAATCGACACCGCGCTCACGCCTTGCCTGGACCTGACCATCGAAGAGCTGGATCCGGTTGAACTGGCAGTGCTGCGCCTGTCCACCTGGGAACTGCTCAAGCGCGTCGACGTACCGTACCGCGTGGTGATCAACGAAGGGATCGAGCTGGCGAAAGTCTTCGGTTCCACCGATGGCCACAAATTCGTCAACGGTGTGCTCGACAAGCTCGCCCCACGTCTGCGTGAAGCTGAAGTGAAGGCGTTCAAGCGCTAGTCAGCGCTTGATATCCGCATGGGTGAGTTCGAGCTGATCCGTAATTACTTCGCTGCCGCGCCTTGTGCGCAGGGCGGCGAGGGCGTTGCGCTGGGGATTGGCGACGACTGCGCCTTGCTGGCCGTTCCTGCCGGGGAACAGCTGGCGGTGTCCACCGACACGCTCGTGGCCGGTGTGCATTTTCCAGACCCGTGCGACCCGTTCCTGCTCGGCCAGCGCTCGCTGGCCGTGGCGGTCAGCGACCTGGCTGCCATGGGCGCCAACCCTTACGCCTTTACCCTTGCCCTGACCTTGCCGACGGTGACCACCGATTGGCTGCAAGCCTATGCCCGCGGTTTGAACCAGATGGCCCAGGCCTGTGGCGTGGCGCTGGTGGGTGGGGACACCACACGTGGGCCCCTGAGCCTGACCATGACCGTGTTCGGCCACGTGCCGTCCGGCCAAGCCCTGACCCGCAGCGGCGCACGGCCCGGCGACCTGCTGTGTGTGGGCGGCGAGCTGGGCAATGCCGCTGGCGCACTGCCGCTGGTGCTCGGCCAGCGCGGCGCCGAACCTGCGATTGTCGAGCCGTTGCTGGCCCATTACTGGTCGCCACGTCCGCAGATCGACCTGGGCCTGGCATTGCGTGGCAAGGCCAGTGCGGCGATGGATATTTCCGATGGCCTGCTGGCCGATTGCGGGCATATCGCCCTGGCGTCCGGGGTGGCCTTGCAGGTTGAACGGGACCGACTGCCGTTGTCCAACGCTCTGGTAGCGTTTCTTGGCCGGGCGGATGCCGAGCAGGTGGCCCTGAGCGGCGGTGACGATTACGTGCTGTTATTCGCCGTGCCACCGAACCGGTTGTCGACGTTGCAGGCCGCCGGCTGGCCGATCCACGTGATCGGCAGCGTACTGGCCGGGCAAGGCGTCACGCTGGTCGACAGCGTCGGGCACGACATCACTCCGCCAGTGCGGGGCTATCAACATTTTCGGGAGACACCGTGACAGATCATCCCAACCAGGTCCCGGCAGAATTCGTTCCGCCTTCGGTCTGGCGCAATCCCTGGCACTTCCTGGCATTTGGCTTCGGTTCGGGTACTTTGCCTAAAGCCCCGGGCACCTGGGGCTCGCTGGTTGCGCTACCCTTCATACCGTTGTGGCAGATGTTGCCGGACTGGGGCTACTGGTTGATGCTGGGCATCACCATGCTGTTTGGCTTCTGGCTGTGTGGCAAAGTGGCGGACGACCTTCGGGTGCACGATCATGAAGGCATCGTCTGGGACGAAATGGTCGGCATGTGGATCACCTTGTGGCTGGTACCGGAAGGCTGGTATTGGTTGCTGGCGGGTTTCCTGGTGTTCCGTTTCTTCGATATCCTCAAGCCGTGGCCGATCCGCTGGATCGACCGGCACGTACACGGAGGTGTCGGCATCATGCTCGATGATGTATTGGCCGGGGTTTTCGCCTGGCTGGCAATGCAAGGATTGGTGTGGTGTTTCACCTGAGGGAGTCAGGCATGGGCGTAAGCCGCGCACTACTGCTGTTGCTGTGTTTAGGAGCCTGTGTGGGTGCAAGGGTGGCCGAGTCGGCTCCGCTGCCTGACAAGATCCGTGCGGCCAGCGAAGAGTGGGCCGATTACACCCAGGCCGATGGCCAGGGCATGGGCTGGGACATCTTGCGTGCAGTGTTCGAGCCTGAAGGCGTCAAGCTGGAGATCCGCAGTGTGCCCTACACCCGCTCAATCGGGTTGGTGCAGCGCGGCGAGGTCGATGTGCAGGTCGGTGCCTATCGGGATGAGTCCGAAGGCGTGCTTTACCCGAAGTGGCACTATGACGTCGATCACATCTATGCCCTGGGGCTGGCGTCCAAGCCGTCACCGACGCTGGCGACGATTGGCAGCTATCGGCTGGTATGGATGCGCGGCTACGAATACAACAACTACCTGCCCAACATCCGGCGTTTCAATGAGATCCACCGGTCGGTGGGTATCTTGCCGATGCTGATTCATGAGCGAGCGGACTTTTACATCGATGCATCGATGGAAATCGAAGAAGTGCTCGCCAAGGCCGACGATCCCAAGCAATTCAAACTTTCGCCGCTGATCAATTTGCCGCTGTACCTGGGCTTCGCCAACAACGAAAACGGCCGTACGTTGCGTGCGCTGTTCGACCGACGCATGGAAGTACTGGTGAAGAGCGGCGAGTTGAAACCGATTTTCGAACGCTGGAAGCAACCCTATCCTTTCGACGAGAATGGCAATCCACCGAAGCCGTAATCAAACTTTTCGATGGTTATGGCCGACAATTCAGCCTAAGCGTCTACAGGAGCGTGCTGTTACAATGCCCGCCTCTGCGAAACTCCAGTACTAGATCAGGAGCACACCGGTGCCTGTCGTTTTTGTTGCCGCTTCCAAGCTGCCAACGCCGTTTGCGCAATTCACCATGCATGGTTTTCTCGATGAGGCCACCGGCCGCGAGCACGTCGTGCTCAGCCTGGGTGATTTTACCGACGGTTCTCCGGTGTTGGGCCGCCTGCATTCCGAATGCCTGACCGGCGACGCCCTGTTCAGCCAGCGCTGCGATTGCGGTTCGCAACTCGAGGCCGCGCTGCAGGCCATCGCCCGTGAAGGCCGTGGCGTGTTGCTGTACCTGCGCCAGGAAGGTCGTGGCATTGGCCTGTTGAACAAGATCCGCGCCTATGAACTGCAAGATGGCGGCGCCGATACGGTGGAGGCCAACGAACGCCTGGGCTTTGCGGCCGACCTGCGGGACTACAGCATTTGCCTGCCGATGCTCGAACACCTGGGTATCAAGTCCCTGCGGTTGATGACCAACAACCCACGCAAGGTCAAGGCCTTGACCGACATGGGCATCGTGGTGGCCGAGCGTGTGCCGCTGCACACCGGTCACAACCCCCACAACAAACTCTACCTGGCGACCAAGGCCAGCAAGCTCGACCACATGATGGGTAACGAGCACCAAGGCGAGGTTGACCGGGCGTGACGCGCGGTCAGGTCCGGCGGCGGCTGTCCGTCAGTTGGTGGAAATACCTGGCCCTGGCCTTGCTGCCACTGTTCGTGATCAACGCGGTGTTCGGCCAGGGCGAAGCGAATCTGCCGGTGCTGGCGATGCCGTTGTTCATTGCCGGCATGGCGTCGATGTTTGTCAGCCTGCGATTCTTCGGGCCGTACAAGCAAGCCCTGATCGCCACCCAGAAAGCCCTCGACACGCCCGAAGAACCCCAGGCCTGGATTGACCTGGCGGCCCGTCGTCGCGCCGCCTTCCTGGTGGCCGGGCTACCGGCCTGGGTCGGTGCCCTTGCGGTGTTCGTTGGCCTGGAAGCGGTGCCGTTGATGCTGCTGGCCTTGTCGACCGCCGTGTTGTTCTACCTGTACCGCATCCCGCGCCAACTCGGCTGATGAACCGCTGGCTGGCGGTCTTGCTGCTGGCCGTCAGCGCCTCGACGATGGCGGCTTCGCGGGTTGTCAGCCTCGCGCCGTCGCTGTCGGAAATCGTCGTTGAGCTGGGCTCCGCCGACCTCTTGGTGGGCGTGCTGGATGGCGGTGATCGTCCGCCAATCCTTAAAGACCTGCCTTCCGTAGGCCGTTACGGCCAGCTGGACATGGAGCGCTTGCTCAGCCTCCAGCCCGACCTGCTCCTGCTCTGGCCCGGCAGTGTCGGCCCGGCCCAGCGCGAGCAGCTCAAGGGCTTGGGCATTTCTGTCTATGTCGCCGAGCCCCGCAGCCTCGACCAACTCATCGTGCAAATTGAAGACATTGCCACGCAGCTCGGCCGCCCGGAGCGGGGCGTGCAACGGGCGGCGCAGTTGCGTGTGCGTCTTGCGGCGTTACGCCAGCGCTATCGACGGGACCCGCCGTTGCCGGTGTTCTACCAGGTCTGGGACCGGCCGCTGTACACCATCGGGGGCGGCCAGATCATCAGTGATGCGCTGGCGGTGTGCGGGGCCCGCAACGTCTTTGCCGACCTGAGCGTGCCGGCCCCGCAGGTGAGTGTGGAAGCGGTGCTGCAACGTAATCCGCAGGTCATCCTCGCCACGGAACAGGCGCAGCTCGACGCCTGGAAAACCTGGCCGGTGGCGCAGGGGCGGTTGTTGCTGGTCAATGACAAGGGGCTGGAGCGGCCCAGTGGACAGATGATCGAGGCGACGGCGCGGTTGTGCGAGTTGATTGCGCCAGATCGTTAGACCGTGGCGCCTGCAATCGCGAGCAAGCTCGCTCCCACATGGGATTTTGTTGTGAACACAAAACCTGTGGCCACTGAAGATCAACTGTGGGAGCGAGCTTGCTCGCGATGAGGTCAGTCCAGGCACCACAGGTTCTGGATCAGAGAGAGGGGGTCCAAGTAACCCCAAACAACCAGGTCCGACCCTCCTCCCGATACCCATACTGGCCCCCATCATGGCTATACAGCGCCCGGCTGTAACCCTTGTCCAGCAGGTTATCCACCTTCATCTCCAGCTTCACTTCCCGAGTCAGCGCCCAGTTGCCGCGCAACCCGAGCAGGGCATAGCCGCCCAGGGCATGGCGGTTGTTTTCATCGTCATAGCTGCCACTCACCGCTTGCCAGGTGGCGCCCAGGCCCAGGCGGCCGAATTGCCGGTCCAGGTCCAGGCTCAAGGTCCGCCGGGCGCGGCGGGCCAGGGTGTGGCCGCTGTCGCGGTCACGTGGGTCGATGATGGCCAGGCCCAGGTTGCCCTGCCAGCCGAACACATCCTGCAGGTAGGCCATCTCAAAACCGTTGATCCGCGCCGAGGCAACGTTCTGTGGACGTGAGTTACTGCCAAAGATGATCGCGTCTTCCAGGTCCGTGCGGTACAGCGAGGTCTCCAGGCGGGCGCTCTCGCTCAGTTGGCTGCGCCATTGCAGCTCGTAGCTTTTTGCCGTTTCGGGTTTCAGGTCAGGGTTGCTGAAGTCCGGGTAGTACAGATCGTTGAAGGTCGGGGCGCGGAAGCTTTCGCTGTAGGTCAGCAATACGTCGTTGTCCGGATTGATTGGTAGGGTGATCGTGCCGCTCCAACTGTTCTGGCCGCCGAATTGCTGATTCTGGTCGCGACGCAGGCCCAGTTCGGTGGAGAAGGTTTCGGCCTGGAAGCGATGCTGGATGAACGCGGCACGGTTCCAGCGGCTGTCTTCGTCGAACGGCGTGCTGCTGTTGACCCGGTCCTGATACCAGTCACCGCCGACGATCAGGCTGTTGCGCTCGTCCAGCGTCACGTCGTTCTGCCACGTCACTGAATCGCGGTAGGTGTTAAAGACTTCGCGGACGTCGCTGAGCTTGTCGAAGGTCTTTTCACGGTTCTCGCTGTGGCCCAGTTCCAGGCGTGACTTCCAGGCCTCGTTGATTCGCCCGTCCACATAGGTGCTGAAGCTGCTCACCGCAAACTCGCTGTAGGGTTGCTGGGGCAGGGATTCGAAGGTGGCTGGGTCGAAGCGGCCGAACGGGTTGTCGTATTCGCTTTTGCCGCGGTTATCCAGCACGTTCAGGCCGACTTCCAGGTCATCGCTGGCGGCATGGCTCAGGCTCAGGCTGAAAGACTGGTTGCGGTTGGCATCGTCGTCGCGGTCGCTGGCATAGGACTCGCGGGTCCGATTGCTTCCAGCGCTC
Organism: Pseudomonas sp. H1_F01; assembly: GCF_054681425.1. Taxonomy (NCBI): domain Bacteria; kingdom Pseudomonadati; phylum Pseudomonadota; class Gammaproteobacteria; order Pseudomonadales; family Pseudomonadaceae; genus Pseudomonas; species Pseudomonas sp. H1_F01. The sequence goes on from NZ_CP162823.1 coordinate 952,256, forward strand.
TCGTCGAGGCTGGCGCCGAGGTTGAAGCGGGTCTGGTCGTCGCCGCCGGACAGGCCCAGGCTGCGTTCCCAGGTCTGGTGGCTGCCAACGCCCACATGCAGGCGCGGTTGCAGACCTTGCTCGTTGCCGCGACGGGTGAAAATCTGAATCACCCCACCCACCGCATCGGCACCGTAGATCACCGAACGCGAACCGCGCAGCACTTCCACGCGCTCGATCTGGTTGATGTTCAGGCGTTGCAGGTTGCTGTCGCCGGAGGTGGCATTGCCGATGCGCTGACCGTCCACCAGCACCAGGCTCTGGGCCGATTTGGTGCCGCGAATGTAAATCCCCGGAAGGCTGCCGCGCCCACCCAGTGGTGCCACCTGCACGCCTGGCACACGGCTGAGCAAGTCAGTGACACTGGCCGGTTGCAAGCGCTCGATGTCCTCGCGGGTGAACACCGTGTTGGCGGCGCTGCTGTCGTTGCGGGCCTCGACCTGGCGGTTGGCGCTGATCACGATGTCGGGCAGCTTCAGGGCCTGGTCGCGCTCGAAGGTGTCGGCCAGCAGGTCGGGGGTGGGTAGCAGGGAGAGGGTGAGGGCGAGGCGGAGTTTCATGGGGTTCCAATCATGCTTGATTCACACAAAACCAATGTGGGAGCGAGCTTGCTCGCGATAGCGGTGTGTCAGCCAATGGGTTTATTGACTGATCTTCCGCTATCGCGAGCAAGCTCGCTCCCACAGGGGCTTGTGTGGGCTGAACTTACAGGCCCAGCAACAGCAACCGCTGGCGCACCGCCGCTTCGATTCCCACCTCGTCCAACCCACATTCGGCGAGCATCTGCGCCGGCTTGGCGTGTTCGACATAGCTGTCCGGCAAGCCCAGGTGCAGCACCGACTTGAGGATGTTTTCCCGGGCCAGGAACTCGCTGACCGCCGCACCGGCGCCGCCCATGATGGCGTTTTCCTCGACCGTTACCAGCAGGTCGTGGCTGCCGGCCATCTCGCGCACCAGGGCTTCGTCGAGGGGTTTGACGAAGCGCATGTCCACCACGGTGGCGTCCAGGGTCTCGGCGACTTTCAGGGCTTCGGCCAGTTGCACGCCGAACACCAGCAGGGCGGTTTGCTTGCCCTGGCGGCGAATCACGCCCTTGCCGATCTCGATTGGCTCGAGGTCGGTCGAGATCGGCGCGTTCGGGCCGGTGCCGCGCGGGTAGCGTACTGCCGCCGGGCCATTGAACAGGTGGCCGGTGGTGAGCATCTTGCGCAGCTCGTTTTCGTCGCTCGGGGTCATCACCAGCATGCCGGGGATGCAGCGCAGGAACGACAGGTCGAAGCTGCCGGCGTGGGTCGGGCCGTCTTCGCCCACCAGGCCGGCGCGGTCGATGGCGAACAGCACGTCGAGGTTCTGTACCGCGACGTCATGAATCAGTTGGTCGTAGGCCCGTTGCAGGAACGTCGAATAGATCGCCACCACCGGCTTGGCACCTTCACAGGCCATGCCGGCGGCGAGGGTCACGGCGTGCTGCTCGGCAATTGCCACGTCGAAATAGCGTTGCGGGTAGCGTTCGCTGAAGGCCACCAGGTCCGAGCCTTCCTTCATCGCCGGGGTAATGCCCACCAGGCGCGGGTCGGCGGCGGCCATGTCGCACAGCCATTGGCCGAAGACGCCGGAGTATTTCGGTCCGCCGGCCTTTTTCGGCGCGGCCGCCGGAGCGTCCAGGGGTTCGAGCTTGGTGATGGCGTGGTAGCCGATCGGGTCGACTTCCGCCGGGGCGAAGCCTTTGCCTTTCTTGGTGACCACGTGCAGGAACTGCGGCCCCTTGAGGTCGCGCATGTTGCGCAGGGTGGCGATCAGCGTAGGCAGGTCATGGCCGTCGATGGGGCCGATGTAGTTCCAGCCCAGTTCTTCGAACAGCGTGCCGGGGACCAGCATGCCCTTGGCATATTCTTCGGTGCGGCGGGCGATTTCCCAGGCGCCGGGCAGGCGGGACAGCACTTTCTTGCTGCCTTCGCGCATGCTGGCGTAGGTGCGGCTGGAGAGGATCTTCGCCAGGTAGTTGGACAACCCGCCCACGTTGCGCGAGATCGACATGTCATTGTCGTTGAGGATCACCAGCATGTTGGCGTCGACTTCCGGCGCGTGGTTCAGCGCCTCGAAGGCCATGCCCGCGGTCAGTGCGCCGTCGCCGATCACGGCAATGGCCTTGCGCTCGCTGTTTTGCAGGCGTGCGGCAATCGCCATGCCCAGGGCGGCGCTGATGGAGGTGCTGGAGTGGCCGACGCCAAAGGTGTCGTATTCGCTCTCGGAGCGGCGCGGGAAGGCGGCGATACCGTCCTTCTGGCGCAGCGTGCCCATACGCTCGCGACGACCGGTAAGGATCTTGTGCGGGTAGGCCTGGTGCCCAACGTCCCACACCAGCCGGTCGTCCGGGGTGTCGAACACGTAATGCAACGCGATCGTCAGCTCGATGACGCCCAGGCCCGCGCCGAAGTGCCCACCGGTCTGGCCGACCGTGTAGAGCAGCTCCAGGCGCAACTCATCGGCCAGGGTTTCCAGCTCGGCTTCACCCAGGCGACGCAGGCCGTCCGGCGTGTTGGCGCGGTCCAGCAGGGGCGTGGTCGGGCGCTTGCGGGGAATCTCTTGAAACGTCGTGGGCATCAGGCGAATCGTTATAGGTATAGAAAGAGGCGGCAGTTTACCTTATGCATCGCAAGCTGCCCACGCGTAGGCCGGAACTTGGCCGATACGCACTTATGAATGGGTTGACCCTGTATCAGCTGCGTCGTTCGACGATATAGCGCGCCAAGTCGCGCAACGGCTCGGCCGCCGCGTCAAAGGGTCGCAGCGCGGCCAGCGCCTGGTCGCGCAACTCCAGGGCGTAGGCCTTGGCGGCGTCGAGGCCGAGCAGGGCCGGATAGGTTGGCTTGTCGCGGGCGATGTCGGCGCCCTGGCGTTTGCCCAGGGTCTGGGTATCGCTTTCGACGTCGAGGATGTCGTCCTGCACCTGGAACGCCAGGCCGATGGCTCGGGCGTAGGTCTGCAAGGCTTGCAACTGGGCGGGCGTGGCCCGGCCGCTGGCCAGGGCACCGAGCCGGACGCTGGCCTCGATCAAGGCGCCGGTCTTGTGCCGGTGCATGTATTCCAGGGCGCTCTGGTCCAGCTTCAGGCCCACTGAGCCCAAATCGATGGCCTGGCCGCCGACCATTCCGGCAGGGCCTGCCGCCAGCGCCAGGGCGCTGACCATGTCCAGGCGAACCTGCGCCGGGCAATCGCTCAGGGCTGGATCCAACAGGGCGGTGAAGGCCAGGCTCTGCAAGCCGTCGCCGGCCAGGATCGCGCAGGCTTCGTCGAATTGCTTGTGAGTAGTGGGCTGGCCGCGCCGCAGGTCATCGTCGTCCATGGCCGGCAAATCGTCGTGCACCAGCGAGTACGCGTGGATCAACTCCACCGCACAGGCGGCGCCGTTGGCCTGCTCGGCCTGGCCGCCCAAGGCTTCGCACGCGGCGTAGGCCAACAGCGGCCGCACACGCTTGCCGCCGTTCATCACGCTGTAGCGCATGGCTTCGTACAGGCGCGCCAGCTCCGGGCTCGGGGCGCTGAACAACGTCTCCAGTGCAGCATTGACCCGGGCCTGGCTGCTGGCCTGATAGGCGCCGATCATTCAGGCTGTTCCGCGTCGAAAGGCTCTTCGGTCAGCTCACCGTCACGTTCGAGCAGCAATTGCACCTTCTGCTCGGCCTGGGCCAGCGCCGCCTGGCAGTCGCGAGTCAAGCCGATACCTTGCTCGAAGGCGGTCAGCGAGTCTTCCAGCGACAATTCGCCGTTCTCCAGGCGTTCGACCAGCGTTTGCAGGTCGGCCAGAGATTGTTCGAAATCCAGTGCAGCTTTTTTGCGGGCCATGGCGGCTATTCCGGTTGACTGTTAAACCGGCGCGACACTAGCAGACATGGGGTATTGGGGCAAATCAGGACCGCCGGGCGTCACCTCGATCAGCAAGGATGTCGGAACCTGTGGCGAGGGGATAAATCCCCTCGCCACAAATGATCTCAATCAGCGGGATAGTTTATTCGGTAACGGGTGCTGCGCCCGCCGCCGGGCATCCGCTCCAGGCAACCTTTCTCCAGCAGTTCCGCCAGGTGTCGCGTTGCTGTCGCCTTGGAGACCTTGGCCACGGCTTGATATTGAGTGGCGCTGATCCCCTGCCCGAAGCCTTTTTCGCCGCCATCGAGCAACCGGTTCAGCACTTTGGACTGTTCAGGCGTGAGTGCCGAAGCGCGATGGGCCTGCCAGAACCGGGTCTTGCCCAGCACGCTTTCGATCTGTGTCATCGCTTTATGCAGGCTGCGCAACAGTGTCTGCAGGAACCAAGTCAGCCAGCCGGTGATATCCAGCGTGGCTTTCTGGCTGTTTTCCAGGATTCGGTAATAACCGGCGCGGTCGTCCAGGATGCTCACGGACATGGCGTAGAAACGGATCGCCTGAGCCTCACCCTGGGCCAATGCCAAATCGGTCAGGGTGCGGGTCAGGCGACCATTGCCATCGTCGAATGGATGCAGAGTAACAAACCAGAAATGAGCAATGCCGGCACGCAGTAGCGGATCGAGGCTGACCTGATGGCGACTGGCTTCGAACCAGTCGACGAACGTTTGCAATTGCTGTTCAAGGCCCTGGCGAGGCGGCGCCTCGAAGTGAACGATAGGTCGGTCCAGCCTGCCCGAAACCACTTGCATCGGTTCGTCACCGCGCAGCGCGCCTACGCGGATCTGTCGATAGGCAAGGTCGCTTGTTTGATCAGGAAACAACCACTCGTGCCATTCCAGCAAGCGTTCGACCGTCAGGGGCTGGTTGAAGTGCCGGGTCGCGTCCAGCAACAGGTTCGCCAAGCCTTCGCTGCGTTGGTTGACCGGCGTGTCGTCGACGTGCTCGAGGCCCAGGCGGCGAGCGAGGGACGAGCGCACCGAGCCGACATTCAATTGTTCTCCTTCGATAGCCGAAGAGGTCACGATGTTTTGCAGCAAGGCATCCAGTTCGTTCTGGGCACTGAGCGAAGCCGTGACCGCGGCCGTCATTCCGAGCAATTGACCTTGTGTCTGCACGCATTCGCGTAGCAGGGGGGCCAATGCTTCAGCTTGCCAGCGGAAGTCGGGCCAGTCGGGCTGTTGCCAGATCCAATGGGGTGTCATGCGCCTGTCCAAAGATGAATGAGCCGAATAATAGCGCTATTCGGCTCATTTTGTGAGCCGAATAGACCCTCTATTCGGCTCACGCCCCCCTCAGTACGTGATTTCCCACACAGAATCGTGCGTTCCCCGATTGTTAATAATCCGCCGAATCGCTAACCTTCGCGCCATCTACGGCCCCCTTGCGACGGGGCCTTCAGACGAAACCTGAATAATGACAAGCGCGCTGAGGATTGGCGCCGGGTTGCGTCGTGCATGGCAGGAGGCATACGTGCGTTTTCTTTCTTTATTGATCGTGCTGATGGGCGCGCCGCTGGCGTGGGCGCAGCCTTCTGCCGAGATGTCGGAGCCGGTGGGCGGTTGGCGCTACAGCGGCTTGCTTGATCGCACCGAAAACCCGCAAGTCGCCTATCCCACACCGCCCATCGACCGGGGGGTGCAGCGCAATCGCACAATGATCGAGGGCCGGCTCAAGGCCATGGGCACGGCTCGCCAGCCCCACAGCCTGGCGGTCAACGGCAATCCACTGAATCTCTATACCGACGACGACGGCCGTTTCGCCCGGCCGTATGCGTTCGGCGCCGGCTCCAACAGCGTCGAGGTGCGCAGCTCAGAAGGCCAGTCCCTCAAGCGCGTGCAATTCTATGAAGCCAACAACCTGCGCACCCCGGCGCAGATCCGCGTGGTGCTGGGCTGGGACGATCCGAAGGCCGAACTCGATCTGCATATCGTCACACCCGACGGCCAACATGCGTTCTTCGGCCAGCCGGCGCTGAGCAACGGCGGTGGTCTCGACCCGGATGGCGTCGATGGCCCCGGCCCTGAAATGTTCACCATGACCGCGCCGATGCACGGCACCTACCTGGTCTACGTGAACTATTGGGGCAACTACGGCAGCGGTGGCTACAACTTCGATGAGACCAGTAACGAGAACGAGGTGATCACCTCGCAGATCAACCTGGTGCTCAACGAAAACACCGTCGATGAAAAACGCGAGACCTTTGTCGTGCCCCTGCGCGCCATTGGCGATCTGTTGCTGGTCAAGACTTTCAACTACTAAGTATCCGCTCCACGGATGAACAGGCCCTTGTGAATATGAGCGACAACACTGCTTCCCCGACCACGCCGACACCTGTCGCCAAACCTGTGCGCCGCTGGCCGGCGATACTGATCGGGCTGTGCCTGGTAGGCGGTGTGGCCGCCGGGCTGGGCTGGTTCATGAACAAGCCCAAGGCGCCGCCCATGGAGTTGGCGCTGGAGAAACTCGGCTTGAGCCGTCCCGACGGCTTGCTCGAGGCCCATTCCCTGAGCCAGTTGCCCAAGGACCTGTTGGCGGTGCCGTTCCTCAAGGCCACGCTCACCGAGGACTTCGTCTTCTATTACGAGGCCCATGCCGACCGTCTCGGGCTGATCGGCAGCCTGCGCCGGATCATCTACGAGCATGACCTCAATCTGCAGGACAGCCTGATCGAAGAACTTTTCGACCAGCCGGCCGATGTCGCGCTGTGGCGCGGTGCGGACGGTCGCCTCAAGGATTTCCTGTTGGTGATGGATCGCGGTGGCCTGGCCAAGGTCCTGGAACCGTTGGCGAAAGTCGCCCTGGACGACACTCAGTTGAGCAAGCTCAGCGACCTGAAGGTAGGCGGTGACGACGTCGCGCTCTACCAGCTCAGCTACAACGCCAGCAAATCCCTGGTCTTCGCCTCCCATGGCGACAAGCTGGTGGTGCTGTCCAACCCGACCAAGCTGTATGACCCGGCCAGCGGCTCCGCGGTTGAGCCGGGCAGCGTTTCGACGACCGCCCTGGCTGCCTTGCTCAATGGCGACAAACTGTTCCCCGAAGCCTTCGGCCTGCCGCCCAAGGCGCCGGAGGTCAAGCAACGCATCTCGGTCAACGCCAGCGTGCTCGCCATGGGCTACCAGCGGTTCATCCCGAACTTCGCCGGCTTGCGTTTCGACATGGACGACAAGGGTTGGCACAGCTTCCTGGCGATGGACGAGCTGGAAAACCAGCCGGACTTCGACTTCAAGCCGATCTGGCAAGCCATGCCCATGGGCGCCAGTGCCTGCGTGGCCTTGCCCCTGGCCGCCGAGCAACAGAAACCGTTGCTGGTAAAACTCGGCGCCGACGAAAAAGCCGCCCAGGCCATGGTCGACCATGTGGCCGGCGCAGCAGGCCTGTGCTGGTACGCCGATTCGCGCCTGTACACGCCGCTGCTGGTGGCGAGCCTGAATGAAGACGACGGCAAGCTCGACACCGACCTGGGCAACCTGTTCGGTTCGATGGTCGGCGCCTATGAAAACAACGTTGCCGAGCATGCATTCCCGGTGGTCGAGAAGCAGCAAGGCCCGACGCACCAGTGGCTGCGTCAGGTCAGCTCCAATTTCGGTCCCTACCTGGCCAAGGAAGCGGAACAGCCTGACGCGATTACCGGCAAGGCCTTCCTGCGGGTCAGCCTGGCGCGCCATGGTTCGACCTTGCTGTTCTCCCTCGATGACAAACTGGTGGACAAGGCCCTCGGCACCCTCGACAAACGCTTCCCGCCCATGGCCGACGTGGTGCCCAAGGACCTGCTGATGCCGGTCTACTTCGGCCCGGACTCCATGGCGCAACTGATGCAGCGCGAAACCCTCGACAGCTTGCCCCAGGACATGGAGCCGGTGTTCTACAACGCCGCGCAAACCTACCTGATCCCGAAACTGCGCACCCTCGGCGGCTACGGCAAATACGCCCTGACGTTGCCTGAAGGCAGCGAGCCGGATGGCCACTGGCAGTGGCTGCCGCTGGAATGGAAAGCGCTGTGACAGCACTGATCCGCAACCCCGCGTTGACGCTGCTGCTGGCGTTGCTGCTCGGCGGGCCTGCGCTTGCCGTCGAGGCGCCGGCGTTGGACGTGCAGCAATCCCAGGTCTTTCGTGCCTGGTTCGTGCGCATCGCCCAGGAACAGCTGACCAAAGGCCCGAGCCCGCGCTGGTATCAGCAGGACTGCGCCGGGCTGGTGCGCTTTGCCGCCAACGAAGCGCTGAAGGTCCACGATGAAAAATGGCTGCGTAGCAATGGCCTGTCCAATCGCTACCTGCCGCCGGAACTGCCACTGAGCGATGCGCAACGGCGCCTCGCCCAGCAATGGCAGCAGGGCGGCGGCAAGGTCGGACCCTACGTCAACGCCATCAAGCTGATCCAGTTCAACAGTCACCTGGTGGGCCGCGATGTCGCCCAGGCCCGTCCCGGCGACCTGATGTTCTTCGATCAGGGCGACGACCAGCACCTGATGATCTGGATGGGCCGCTACATCGCCTATCACACCGGCACCACAACCCCTACCGACAACGGCATGCGCTCCGCAAGCCTGCAACAACTCATGAACTGGAAGGACACCCGATGGATACCCGACGCAGCCAACCCCAACTTCATCGGCGTCTATCGACTCAACTTTCTCTCCCAATGACCGGTGCCCGCATGCTGCGCTTGTGTTCAAAATTGCCCCTGCTGTTTGCCTTGTTGCTGGCACCTGTCGTGAACGCCGAAGATACGGTGGAACCCAGCGGCTACACGCCGGTGTCCGGTGAAAGTTTCTTCCTGCTGGCCGACAGCAGCTTTGCCAGCGACGAGCAGGCCATGGTTCGCCTCGAAGCGCCGGGCCGCGACTACCGTCGATTCCGCATGGAGCCCTACGGCGGCGCCGATATCCGCGTCTATCGCATCGACAAGCCGCTGGATTTCCTCAAGCGCCAGAAGAACCTGCACCGCGTGGTCAGCGACGGCCAGTTCAAGGGCGAAGGCCTGTCGAACACCCTCGCGTACCTGTGGGACAACTGGTACCGCAAGTCTCGTCGGGTGATGCAACGGGCGTTTTCCTACGAGTCCCGCCAGCAAGTTACCGAAGAAGTGCCGGAACTGAAGATCGGTGATGCCCTGGTCGCGCCGACCCCGTACGACGCACCGCCGCAATTCGCCTTGATCCCGGGCTTGCCGGTGGTCAGCCAGTTCCGTTATCCGCTCTGGGAAGCCAAGCCGATCCAGCCGCCCGCGGGCGTCAACCTGGCCGGCTCGTCCAGTGACTTCGTCAGCGTCGCGCCGGGCAACGTCTATGTACCGCTGGGCCAGTTGAAGCCAGGCCTGTACCTGGTGGAAGCGCTGATCGGCAAATACCGCGCGACCACCATGGTCTTCGTCTCCAACACCGTGGCGGTAAGCAAGATTGCCGGTGATGAATTGCTGGTCTGGGCCGCACGCAAGCATGAAGGGCGTTCGGTGCCCAAGGTCAACGTGCTGTGGACCGACGGCCTGGGCGTGATGAGCAGCGGTGCCACCGATGAAGACGGCCTGCTGCGCCTCAAGCACGTCAGCCCGGAGCGTTCCTTCGTCATCGGTGAAGATGAGGAGGGCGGGGTATTCGTCTCGGAAAACTTCTACTACGACAGCGAAATCTACGACACCAAGCTCTATGCCTTCACCGACCGGCCGCTATACCGGCCAGGGGATTGGGTATCGCTGAAAATCGTCGGCCGTGAGTTCAAGAACGCCCGTGATTCGGTGCAACCGACTGCGGCCGACGTCAATGTCAGCGTGCTGGACGCCACCGGCACCGAGCTGCAAACCCTGGCCCTGAAGCTCGATTCCAAGGCCGGCACCCAAGGCCGTTTCCAACTGCCGGAAAACGCCGTGGCCGGCGGTTATGAGCTGCGTTTCAGCTACAAGGACCAGCTCTACAGCAGCGCCTTTCGTGTCGCCGAATACATCAAGCCGCACTTCGAGATCGCCCTGAACCTGGCCAAGCAGGACTACCGCACCGGCGAGCCGGTCAAGGGCAACCTTGTGCTGCTGTATCCGGACGGCAAACCTGTGGTGAATGCCACGGTGAGCCTGAGCCTGCGCGCCCAGCAATTGTCGATGGTCGATAACGAGCTGCAATACCTGGGGCAATTCCCGGTCGAGCTGACCAGCAGCGAAGTGACCACCGATGCCAAGGGCAACGCGACCCTCGACTTGCCGGCCGCCGACAAGCCGAGCCGCTACACACTCACCGTGTTCGCCAGCGATGGTGCGGCGTATCGGGTCAAGACCACCAAGGAAATCCTCATCGACCGTGGCGCGGCGAATTTCCGTCTGAGCGCTCCCCAGCGGTTCAGCGCCACCGGCCAGAAGGTGTCGTTCAGCTACGCCAACGAAGGCGGCAACGAACAAGCCAAAGCCGTGACGCCAGGCAGCTACGCCTGGGTGCGCCTGGAAGACCAGAGCACCGGCGAAGGCAAACTGGCGGCCAAGGACAAGGGCTTCAGCCTGACCTTCGATCGCCCTGGCACCTACAACCTGACGCTCAAGGACGACCACGGCCGGGTCATTGGCGCCGCCGCCCATGCAGTGACCGGTGAAGGCATCAAGGCCGTGCCGGGCACTGTCGAGATCGTCTTCGACAAGCCTGAATACAAGACCGGTGACGAAGCGCTGGCGCTGATCACCTTCCCGGAGCCGGTCAGCGACGCGCTGCTGTCGCTTGAGCGGGACAAAGTCGAGGCCACGGCGCTGCTGTCCAAGGGCGGCGACTGGCTGAAGATGGAAAAGCTCAGCGACACCCAATACCGCGCGCGCATTGCCGTGAAGGATAACTTCGCGCCGAACCTGACCTTCTCGGTGCTGTACACCAAAGGCGGTCAGTACAGCTTCCAGAACGCCGGTATCAAGGTGGTCACGCCGCAGATCGACGTTGCCGTCGTCACTGACAAAGCCACCTACCGCCCGGGCGACACGGTGACCGTGGACCTGAGTACCCAGTTCGCTGGCAAGGCGATCCCGGCGCACCTGACGGTCAGCGTGGTGGACGAAATGGTCTACGCCCTGCAACCAGAAGTGGCCCCGACCATCGATCAGTTCTTCTATCACCCGCGTCGCAACAACGTGCGCACCAGTGCCAGCCTGTCGTTCATCAGCTACGACGTGGCACTGCCAGGCAGCCCTGGCGCGCCGGGCAAGGCCAACCGCAGCGAACGCGGGGTCAAGGTACTGGAGCGGCCACGTCGTGAAGACGTCGACACCGCTGCATGGCAGCCGGAGCTGGTCACTGACGCCAACGGCAAGGCCCGTTTCACCTTCAAGATGCCGGACTCGCTGACTCGCTGGCGCATCACGGCCAAGGCCATTGCCGACGACGGCCAAGTGGGCCAGAAGAAGCAGTTCATCGCCTCGGAAAAACCGCTGTACCTGAAATGGAGCGGCCCGACCCGTTTCCGCACGGGCGACAAGCCGCAACTGGGCCTGTTCGCGTTCAGCCAGTCTGAAAAACCACTGAAGGCCGAGCTGCTGATCCGCTACGCCGGCGCTGAACAGCGCATGGCGGTGGACCTGAAAAACGGCATCAACTATGTGGCGCTGCCGGCCCTGGAACTGAGCAGTGGCGACTTGAGCGTGCAGTTGCAATTGAACGGCGAAACCCAGGACGCCCTGGCCATGCGCTTGAACGCCAGCGGCAATGGCTGGCAAGTCACCCAGAACCAGCGCCTTGATGTGGCGAGCGGTGACACCCCGTTGACCCTGCCGGCCGACGCCAGCGATATTCGCCTGCGCCTGGATGACAGCCCGCAAGCGTTGTTCCGTTCGGCCCTGGATGACCTGCTGAGCTATCCGTACGGTGGCGTCGAGCAGACCGCCAGCCGTCTGTTGCCATTGAGCATCGCCTATCCGACCCTGGCGTCGAACCCGCAGATCCGCGACCGCTTGCGGTTGATCATGCAGAACAGCCGCTTGCGCCTGGTGCAGATGGCCGGCCCCTCGGCGAGCTTTACCTGGTGGGGCCAGGACGGTGAGCCGGATGCATTCCTCACCGCCTATGCCTATTACGCCGACTGGCACGCCAGCAAGGCCCTGGACCTGAGCCTGCCGCCGGAACACTGGCAACGGGTGCTGGAGGTCTACGCCAAGCAGGCCGGCGATACGCCGCTGCTGCAGCGTGCGCTGATCCTGTCGTTCGCCAAGCAGATGCAACTGCCGGTGAACACCCTGCTCAGCGGCTTGATGGACGACCTGGCCAAGGCCAGTGAAGACAGTACCGAGAGCGTGCTGGACAGCGGCGAAGACAGCCTGGTCATGAACGCCCCGGATTCGGCCCTTGGCTTGGCCAGTGCCCGTGTCCTGACCGCGTCCCTGGCGAAACAAGGCAAGGTGCCGTTGCCGGCGGCCTTCAGTCGTCAAGCCGATGCCGCGCAACAGCAACTGGAGCTCAGCTCGCAGCCGTTCGTCGAGGCCCTGGTGCTGTCGTTGCAGAGCTTCGATCAGGCCCGCGCCACGGCATTGCTGGAGCGTGTGTTGCCGCAGCAGTCCACCCTGGAACGGGCCCTGGCCCTGACCTGGTTGCAGCGCAGCATCGAACAGGCAGCACCGGCCGTGGCCCTGGCACCGGGCGAAGGCTGGGTAGCCAAGCAGGGCGCGACCGGTGAAACCTACTGGCAGTGGCAGGGCGCGCAGCTTCCAACGATGCTGACCCTGACCGGCGCCCAGGAGCGTCCATTGCAAGCGGCACTGAGCTTCCAGAGCCAGCAACCGCCGGTAGCACCGATGGCCGTGTCCATCACCCGTCGCCTGTCGCGTCTGGTGCCGGGCGACGAGGCCTTCACCTTCAAGCTTGAAGCCGTGGGCAACAAACCGTTGTCCAGCGACAGCCTCTACCTGGATGAAGTGATCATCAACAGCAAGGCGCCGACGCCTCTGCGCTACGGCATGCTCGAAGTGCCGCTGCCGCCGGGCGCCGATGTGGAGCGCACTACCTGGGGCATCCAGTTGATGGGCAAGGCCGACAGCGAGCCGACGTCCCTGGAAAAAGCCCGCTTCGAGCCCGGCCAGATGGCGTATGCGGTGCCGGTGGATGCCCTCAGTGGCGAGCTGCGCCTGCGGCACTTGGTGCGCTTCTCCCAGAAAGGCCAGTTCACCTTGCCACCGGTGCGCTTCACCCAGGTCTACGCGCCGCAACATCAGGCGCGGGAACAGAAACCGGCGCTCGGTCAGATCACGGTCAACTGACATGCGCAGGCTGTGGGTTGGGTGGTTGTTGTGCTTGATCCCTGCGCTGGCAACAGCGCAGGACGAGCCGTTGCGCCTGGCCTTCGACGGTCAATTGCTGCGCGTGAGTCAGACCCAGGTGCTGGATCGCCAACCATTGCCCGACACTTTGCAGGCGCCACTGGGCAGCCTGTGGAAGCTGTTTGTCTACGCCTGGCTGGTGGACACCGACGCTCGCGAACCGGTCTATGAGTGCCGCGGCGAGTCGAAGGAAGAAGTCTATTGCTGCAACGCCGGGCAGAGCATCGGTCGTGACCAGGCCCTGGTGAAATCCTGTGGCTTGTATTTCGAGCCACAGCGGCTCGGGCTGTCGGCCTCGAACTGGCGCGATTACTGGCAGGCCCGTCAGGCGCCGGCATGGTTGTTGGATCTGCCGACCTTGCAACCCCAGACGCAAGTGCCCGTCGCGCAGTTACTCAAGGCCCTGGCTACGCTGCCGGCCCAGGAGCAGGCGCGGCGGGTGCTGCTGGATGTGGCGCTCAGCGCGGCCGACGGGCGGCTGGTCGGCGAATTGGGCAGTCGCCTGCGGGTCAAGACCTGGAGCTGGCTGGGTGACCAGGGGCCTTCATCGCGACAGGGCGGTTTCGCCGGTTGGCTGGCCGATGGCACCCCGGTGTGGGCCGGTGGCCGCGGCACCAGCCAGCAGGTCCTGAAGGTCTACGGTGAAGGTCTGGCGGCGGCATTGCCAGCGCGCTGGCCGGCGGAAACCGGACGTTGTGTGGAAGTCGGCCTGTTTGCCCGCTATCCGTTGCAACGGGTGATGTCCGGTGACCGTCCGGCCTCGCCAGGTCAACTGCGCGGCGACTACCGCGTCGAATTTACCAATGGCAATCAATTGGACATCCACAGCGATGGCGAGCTGTTCCTGATGCCCGGCAAGCTGGTGGCGCGTCTGGACCGGGAGGAATACGTCGCCCGGGTCTTGCAGCGCGAAGCCAAGGCCGAGCCTGCCGAGGCGGCCAAGGCCCTGGCCGTGGCGATCCGCACCTACCTGCTGCAGAACGCCCAGCGTAACGGCGATTGCCTGAGCATCGACGACAGCAGCCATCGCCAGCGCGTCGCGCCACGCCCGGCGGCGCCCGAAACCCGCGCCATTGCCGCCTGGACCAGCGACCTGGTCCTGGCCGGCACCGATGTTACCTACCACTCCGACCAGCCTGGGCCGGACAAACTGTCCTGGGCACAAGCGGTGGAACAAGCCAACGCCGGCCAGCGCTACGACGCCATCCTGCTGCACGCCTACCCGCGCGCCAGCCTCAGCCGCTGGGACAACCCGGTGGCATCCTGCGAGGCGCTGCCCGCCGCGCAGGACTGGTTGCTGAAACAGCGCCGGGGCTGGCGCGAGCGGCTGGAAAGTGAAGTGGGCTACAACGAAATCAGCGCTTTCGCCGTCTGCCGCGTCGCCTTTGGCCGGCCTTATGTCGACCGCGAGCGCCAGCGCATCTACGTGCGCGGCGTGCTGTCGCTGCAGGATCGTCTCGACCTGACGCATGAATATCTGCACCTGGCCTTCGAAGCTCATCCCAACGGCCAGGACGAAACCTATATCGAAGGGCTTGCCCGTCACCTCTTGCTGGAATAGACCATGACACTCCGTTATCCACAGGTCTTGCTGTTGCTCTGCGCCCTGACCGCGTTGCCTTCGGCCATGGCCGCCGACACTATCAAGCTCGACACTCCGATTGGCGGCTGGCGCAGCGGTGCGCCGGGCGGTGAAGGCGAAAGTTTCAGCCAGACCGTCAACTACCCGGCTTCGTCGGTCAACACGCCCCCGGGCCAAGCCAACACCGCACGCATTACCGGGCAGATCAAAAGCGCACCCAAGGACAGCAACGTACCGGGCCAACTCATCGTCAACGGCGTCAGCCTGCCGCTGAAGCTGGACGAGGAAGGTCGCTTCGACCGGCCGTTCTCGTTCCCCAACGGCAGCAACAGCGTTGAAGTACGCAGCGCCGATGGCCAGCAGCGCCACCGCACGCAATTTCTCAACACCAGCGGCGGCGCCACACCGGCCAAGCTGCGGGTCCTGTTGACCTGGGACAGCGACGGCACCGACCTGGACCTGCACCTGGTCACCCCGGACGGTGCCCACATCTGGTACGGCGACCGCGCCGCCGCCAACGGCGCCGCTCTCGACGTAGACGTCACCACCGGCTACGGCCCGGAAATCTTCGCCATGCCCGCGCCGATCAAAGGCCAGTACCTGGTGTATGTGAACTACTACGGCGGCGGTTATCGCAGTGAGGAGGTCGACGAAGAGGGCGAGGGCGGTGGAGAGCAAGCGCAACAAGCCCTGACCACCGCACAAGTTACCGTGATCACCGAAGAGGGCACGCCGAACGAGAAGATGGAAACGTTCGTCGTGCCGATGCGGGCGGTGGGCGAGCTGACGTTGGTCAAAAGCTTCAGCTATCCGTAAGGCGCCATCAGCAGTCACAACTGATGTCGCCGCCTGGGGAGATCCCCCTGTGGGAGCGAGCTTGCTCGCGAAGACGGTCTTACATCCAGCATCAATGCAAGCTGACCCACCGCCATCGCGAGCAAGCTCAGCTCCCACAGAGGATCGATGGTGGACGCCTGATCTGTGAACGCTCAAAAAACCTGTGGGAGCCGAGCTTGCTCGCGAAGACGGTCTTGCATCCAGCATCAATGCAAGCTGACCCACCGCCATCGCGAGCAAGCTCAGCTCCCACAGAGGATCGATGGTGGACGCCTGATCTGTGAACGCTCAAAAAACCTGTGGGAGCCGAGCTTGCTCGCGATGACGGCGGCACATTCGGCATCGAGGTGTCTGGTAGGTCGCTATCGCGAGCAAGCTCGCTCCCACAGGGGGGGGATCAGTCGCTAAAAAAATCTCACGCGTGAGCTATTGTGAGGTTTGGAAAGTACCTGTAGTGTTTCTCACGCGTGAGTTTTTCACAGTGGGGTCAGTACCATGTCAACCAGCTCTCCATCAGATCCGTCAGACGGGTCTGTGACCGATTCAGCGAGCCGCACGGGAGAGCGCGCCAAACCCTCCGCGAAAAAACCGTCGAGCTTCTACATGAAGCAGATGCGCGCGGGCCTGAGTGCCGCCGGGTATGTGAAACACGAGACTTGGGTGCTTCCCGAAAACCGAAGCCTGCTCAAGCAGATGGAGAAACAGCTACGCCAACCGATTCTGGCTGGCTCATTCATGTCGGAGGATTACATGAGCGCAGGTAATAACTGGAACATCGATCGCCTCTACAGCGCCCTTCAGGCCCTGGACGAAGTGGTCGCGAACGACATCACTCTTTCTCTCGTTCAAGGTTCCGAGTCCAGCATCAAGCTGGAGATGAATGATTTTGGTGGCCTGCCGATCTACATCGCGGTGGTGGGCGACCAGATCATCGTCGATACCGTCCTGGTGGACGTCGAATCGATCAGCGACGTCGCGGCCTTCAACGATGCCGTGCTGCGCAGCCGGGAAATGTTCCCGCTGTCGTCCATCGGCATCGAGACCATGCCCAACGGACAGGTCGTCTACAACATGTTCGGTGCGTTGAGCTCCGACTCCAGCCTGACCAACGTCGTGACCGAGGTCAAAACCCTCGTCGACAACGTCCAGCGCGCCAGCGAAGCCTTCGAACGCTTCTTCATTTAATTCACCGAACAGGAACTATCCAATGACTCAGTCCATCTGGAGCAAATTGTTCACCGCACTGCGTGGCGGTGCCAGCGAAGTCGGTGAATCGATCGTCGACCAACAGGCCCTGCGCATCCTCGACCAGGAAATTCGCGATGCCGACAGCGCGCTGGCCAACGCCAAGCGTGAGCTGGTCACCATCATGGCCAAGCACAAGCTGGCGACTGATCGCGTCGGCGAATACAACGCCAAGATCAAGGACCTGGAAGCCAAGGCCCTGGCCGCGATCCAGGCCAACCGCGAAGACCTGGCGCTGGAAGTGGCCGAAGCCATTTCGACCCTGACCAACGAACTGGACGCCGAGCAGAAGCACGCGACCGAATTCGGCGGTTACGCGGACAACATGCGCAAAGACATCACCAAGGCCGAAAGCCGGATCAAAAGCCTGCGTCAGCAAGTGGACATGGCCAAGGCCCGCGAAAGCGTGCAGAAGGCCCAGGTCAGTGCTTCGATCGCCAGCGGCGGCGCCAATGGCAAGCTGGAAACCGCCGTCGGTACGCTCAACCGCCTGCAGGCCAAGCAACAGCAACGCGCCGCCGAGCTGCAAGCCCAGGATGAACTGGCCGAGGCTTCGACCGGCTCCGACCTGGAGCGCAAGCTGCGCGACGCCGGCATCACGCCGAACGAAGGCAGTGCCAATGCGATCCTGGAACGCTTGAAGAAAAAATCGGCTGAGTAATCGGATGGGGCTTGCCTTGGTGAAGACCCGCCAAGGCAAGCCAGGCCAGGCACAGACCTTGTGGCGAGGGATTTGTGCTCGGCATCGGTTTTTTTGTGTCTGAGTCCTGCTTTCCAGAAAATCGTCCGATTTATTGTCACCAAAGCACTTTTATCCAAGCCGCACAGCAGGTTTAATGCTGTCCGGCCACTACGCTCGAGCCCTCAGACGCCAGAGCGATGATCCCGCCAGGAACGAAGCCCCACGGAGTCAGGGACGAATGTCGATTTTCCTTTTGTTGCGCACGTACGCTGCGTCCTTCTTCCATCGGTTCGGCTGGGCGGGCCTGGCCATAGCGTTGGGCGTGCACCTGTCCACGGCCTGGATCGGCCTGGTGCTGCTGGGCGAGCAACACCTCATCGCCGCCGCCACGTTTATCTACTTCTATCTCACCACCACGCTCACCGTCGGCTATGGCGATCTGTTGCCACAGACATCCGCCGGGCGAATTTTTGTGGCGACCTGGATCATGCTCGGGGGCATTGCCCTGTTGACGACGGTCATCGGCAAAACCACCAGCAGCGTCATTGATGTATGGAGAAAAGGCATGAAGGGCAAAGGCGATTTCACCGGCAAGGTCGGCCACACGGTTCTCATCGGCTGGGAGGGCGCCTCCAGCGAGCGGGTCATTGAGTTGCTGCTGCAGGACGAAACGTCCAATGACAATCTGATCGTCATCTGCGATTGCGATCTTGAAGAAAACCCCATGCCCGGCAAGACCTCGTTCATCAAGGGCGACAGCCTGTCCTCCGTCGCGCTGTTGCAGCGTGCCGGCGTGCCGGGTGCCGAACGCGTGCTGGTGCGAACCCATTCCGACGACCTGACCCTGGCCACCGTGCTGGCGGTCAATCAATTGGAGCCCGCCGGGCATGTGGTCGCGCACTTCAATGACAGCGAAATCGCCGCCCTCGCCAGCGCTTATGCGCCGAGCCTGGAATGCACCTCCAGCATGGCCATCGAAATGCTGGTGCGTGCCTCCCAGGACCCGGGCTCGTCCGTGGTCATCAATGAATTGCTCTGTGTCGGCCAAGGCGCCACCCAGTACCTGATGAAGCTACCCGAGGCGTTTGAAGCGACGTTCGGCGACCTTTATGCCCGGATGAAAGAACAGCACAACGCTACGCTGATTGGTTACCGCGCCAAGGGCGCCCGACACCCGTCGATCAACCCGCCCGGCGCCACCCGCGTCGTGGGCGGAGAACTCTTCTACATCGCCTCCACGCGTCTCAAGGAAATTTCCCATGGGGTGGTTTAAACAGTTGATGGGGCTTGAGGCCCCGAACGCGAACACGGCAGCCGGTAATAGCGCGCCTGTCACCGGGCCGCTGGGCCTGGCCTCCGGCAAGCAGGTCATGTTCGACTCCACGCTCAAGTTGTTGCTCGACGGCAACAGCACCGTGGTCATCCCGGCCTCCCAACAGATCTGGAGCCTGGGCATCGTCGACCTCGGGCAGTCGAACTGGCTGTCGCGCTGCTACATGAACGACGAGGACTACTGGCTGCAAGTGCACACCAGTGGCGATATCGCCGGGCAGGTCGAGTCGGTGATCCTGTTCAACTACCTCAGCTACGTCACGATCAACAGTGAAGCGGAGTTGCGTCGCCTGGCCGGCCCCGAAAGCCTGATCGGCCTGCCGACCTATACCCACGACGGCGTCGAGTACACCCGCGAGTGGGGCACCGAGGCTGGCCAGACAGAACTGGTGACGTTGAGCGAGCGCGTGAGCAACCCGGATGAGTCCTACAGCGTCGAGCACCGTTCGATGCTGTACGCCCGCGACACTGGCCTGACAGATCGCCGGGAGTTCCTGCTGTTCTCTGTCGAAGAGGACGCCGAAGGCACCGTCAGCCTGAGCACTTCGCTGGGTATTTCGCTGTACACCACTGACCTGAACACTCTTTGAATAAGGAAGAAGTCCATGCTTGAAGCGCTCTCCATTTCCCTGAACAAGGCCGCCGTGTTCGGCTTCGTCCTGTACATCCTCGGCGCCGCGGTGCTGTTCGCGCTGTTTCAGTTCATCTACATCCATGTCACGCCACACAAAGAGTTCGAACTGATCCGTTCGGGCAACGTGGCTGCGGCCATCGCCCTGAGCGGTGCCCTCATTGGTTTCGCCATCCCGGCCAGCAACGTGATTGCCTACTCGATCAGCCTGCTGGATTTCGTCGTCTGGGCAGTGATCGCCGCTGTCGTTCAGTTGTTGGCGTTCCTGGTGACCAGCCTGGTGCTCAAGGGCGCTTCCGCGCGCATCAAGAACGGTGAAATCGCCGCCGGTATCTACATCGCTGCCGTGGCCATCAGCGTCGGCATGTTGAACGCCGCGTGCATGACGCCTTCCACGAACTGATTGCGCCACGGAGAACCCGATGAAACGAAGCAAGTACGTCCAGCTTTCGCTGGCCGCGTCGGTCGCCCTGGCGATATCCGGCTGCGGGCCAACGGAAAAAACCTACAAGTTGCAGAAGAAGTACAACTTCCAGTCCGTCCAGCAATGTGTCGATGAAAAGCTGCCGGTGGACATTTGTTCCAACGCCTACATGAGCGCCTTGTCTGAGCATCGTCGCATTGCCCCGGTATACGACAGCCAGGCCGATTGCGATGCCGACTTTGTTCCCGATTGGTGCCAGCAGGACTCGGCCGGCAAGTTCATCCCCAAGCTGGGCGGTTTCGAGTTGAGCGCCGATGGCGAGGTCACGCAAACCGAGGTCGACGCCGCCCGGGCTCAATTGCCGGCTTCGGAAGCGAACGTGGGTGGTTCAGGCTTCGGCAACCTGCTGACCGGCATGCTGATCGGCAACATGTTGAGCGGCCACCGCAGCAGTTATTACTCCGAGCCGGTCTACCGTTACCGTGATGATCGCGGCAACTTCGGGTCCTCGACGCTCAGCCAGCGGGTGTCCAGTGGCTCGACCTTTACCAAGTCCAACCAGGCGCGGTATGGCAGCTACACCGACTCCGTCAAGAGCAGCAAGGCGATGTCCGTCGCTTCGTCCACGTCTCGCGGTGGCTTCGGCAGCCAGTCCAGTGCCCGCAGCGGTTGGGGCGGTTCGAGCAGCTCCGGCGGTTGAGGAACCAGCGCCATGAAGAAGATCCATTGCGCAGAACGTCATGACTGGAAACAGACCGCCGAGCAGCTCGGCTTTCTGTTCCACACCATCGACGACGAGCCCTATTGGGACGAAAGCGCGTACTACCAGTTCACCCTCAAGCAGATCGAGGACGACCTGGAAGACCCGACCAGCGAGATCCATGAGATGTGCATGGACCTCGTGGCCCGCGTGGTCCAGAGCGAAGAATTGCTGGAGCGCCTGAGCATTCCCGCGCCGTTCTTCGACCTGGTGCGCACTTCATGGCTCGAAGGTCACCCGCACCTGTATGGGCGCATGGATTTCTCCTACAACGGCACGGGCCCGGCCAAGCTGCTGGAACTCAACTACGACACGCCGACCAGCCTCTATGAGGCCGCGGCGTTCCAGTGGGGTTGGCTGGAGCAATGCATCGAGCGCGGTTTGCTGCCCAAGCATGCCGACCAGTTCAACAGCATCGACACCAAGCTGCACCAGGCCTTTGCCCAGTTACAGCTCAAAGAGCCGTTTTATTTCGCCTCGATGAAAGGCTCGGTGGAAGACAAGGGCACCACGGACTACTTGCGCCTGATCGCGGAAAAAGTCGGTATTGAATCGCGGCACATCGATATCGAAGACATCGGCCTCAACAGTGACGGGCGTTTTGTTGACCTGGAAGAACGCTGGATTCCGCACCTGTTCAAGCTGCATGCCTGGGAGTTCATCTTCCACGAGCCGTTTGGTGAAGCGATTGCCCAGTGCGATACGCAGTTTTTCGAGCCGGCCTGGAAGTCGATCATCTCGAACAAAGGCATCCTGCCGCTGCTGTGGGAATTCAATAAAGGCCATCCGAACCTGCTCGCGGCCCACCTGGATACCGACACGAGCAAAGCGGTGCCCAAGGGCTGGGTGCGCAAGCCGTTCTTTTCCCGGGAAGGTGCCAACATCGAGCTGCAGACCGCTGATGGCCTGATCGTAAAAGAAGACGGCCCCTACACCGACGCCCCATTCATCCTCCAGGAATTCGCGCCACTGCCACGCTTTGGCGATAGCTACACCCTGATCGGCTCCTGGGTCATCGGCGACCAGGCCGCCGGCATTGGCGTGCGGGAAGACAACAGCCTGATCACCAAGGATTCAAGCCGGTTCTTGCCGCATCTGATCCTTGACTGATTACCCCCTCCACACCCAAACCCCTGTGGGAGCGAGCTTGCTCGCGATGGCGGTGGACCAGTCAACATCGATGTTGACTGACCTGGCCCTATCGCGAGCAAGCTCGCTCCCACAGGTTTAGGTGTTCGTCACAGGCTTTTTCAGGTCCACCAGTACCGCACCAGGTGGAAGAAGATCGGCGCCGCGAAGCAGACCGAGTCCAACCGGTCGAGCATGCCGCCGTGGCCTTCGATCATATGGCCCCAGTCCTTGACGCCGCGGTCGCGCTTGATCGCTGACATGACGATGCCGCCAGCAAACCCCAGCAAGTTGATCAGCAAGGCGATGAGGAACGACTGCCAGGGATTGAACGGCGTGATCCACCACAGCGCGCCACCGATCAGCGAGGCCAGGAAAATGCCACCGGCAAACCCTTCCACGGTTTTCGAGGGCGACAGGTTCGGCGCGATCTTGTGTTTGCCGAACAGCTTGCCGCAGACGTACTGCAATACATCCGAGAGCTGCACCACGATCACCAGGTACGCGATCAGCAGCAGGTTGCGCCCTTCGAAACCGGCGATGTCCAACGTCAGCAGGGCCGGGACGAAGGAGATGCAGAACACCGCGATCATCAAGCCCCACTGAACCTTGGAAGCGCGCTCCAGGAAGTGCGTGCTGTCGCCGCCCAGGGACGCCAGGATCGGCAGCAGCAGGAACACATACACCGGGATGAAGATCGAAAACAGCCCGTACCAGTCGTAGTAGATCAACAGGTATTGCAGCGGCAGCGCCAGGTAGAACGCGGCCACCAGGGCCGGATAATCGCTGCGCCGGGTCGGGGTCAGGGTCAGGAATTCTCGCAGGGCGTAGAACGACACCGCGTAGAACAACAGGATCACCGCCGCGTTGCCGAGCCAGAACGCGATGCCGATCACCAGCACCATGATCCACCAGGCATTGATCCGCGCATTGAGGTTGTCGATGACGGAATTCGGCGCGCCTTTGGTCCGCAGCCTGAGAATGAAACCGATCAACGAAGCCAGCACCAGAATGGCGCCGATCCCGCCAAACAACATCAGGGTATATCGATCCATGTCAGACGTGCTCCGGGGCCAGTGCCAGCAGCGCGGCGCGGCTGCGTTCAAGAAATTGCTCTTTGCTTTCACCTTCTTCGATGCACAGCGGCGCGCCGAAACTGGTGGTGCATAACAGCGGCAGAGGCAGTACCCGACCTTTGGGCATGACGCGGTTGAGGTTGGCGATCCACACCGGGATCACCTCGACCTCGGGGTGATTCTTCATCAAGTGATAGATCCCGCTCTTGAAGGGCAACAGGCCTTCCTCCGGATTGCGCGTGCCTTCCGGAAAGATGATCAGCGAGTCGCCGTTTTCCAGCGCATCGAGCATCGGCTGCAATGGGCTGTAGGAAGGATCCTTGCGCTCGCGGTCCACCAGCACGCCGTTGAACACCCGGTTGATGATGTAGCGCCGCACCGGGCTGGTTTGCCAATAGTCGGCTCCCGCCACCGGGCGGGTGAGCTTGCGTAGCGCCGGCGGCAGCGAGGCCCAGAGCAACACGAAGTCACCGTGGCTGCTGTGGTTGGCGAAGTAGATCCGCTGCACCGGCGTCGGCGCGCAGCCGAGCCACAGGCTGCGAGCGCCCGTGACCATGCGGGCGGCGGAGGTGATGAGGTTGGCGACCACGGGTTCGAACATGAGGATTCCTTATCCTGAGAAAGCTAGCCAGGGACTGGCCAGGATGAAGCCCAGCGTCAAGACAACTTGTGCAGCCAGCAACCGCGATTGCCGGCGCAGCAGCAACAACGCGCCGTGCCGGCGTTCGGTCCACAGACGGCCTGCACGTGCGGCCGGTTGCAGGCCCAGCGAGGTGAGGGCCTGGTCCAAGGTATAGGTGCGTTCGGCCAGGGATTGGGTGCTGTCAGCCATGCGCTGGAACAGATCGGCATCGAATGCCACGCGCAGCGCCCAGTATTTCTCCAGCACGCCGAGGACGATCAGTACGGCACTCAACAGCAGCAACCACGGATCGATAACGCCCACCAGCCATTGGCCCAGTCCTACCAGCGCTGCCAGCAGCGTCAGCCCGGTGGACAGCTGATCCAGCGAATGGCCCCGGCGCAACAGACTCGCCACGGTGTGGAGCTCCATATCAGTGATCATGGATATTCCCCCTGTGCTGTGGATAACTGTTCCAGCGCGCGACGGTGCGCCGCGTGCAAGACGATACGCGGTCGAGCGCGCTGGATTTGCACGATCGCCGCGTCAACGTTCGCTGCCCGCCCACTGTGCAACAACCAGGCAACTACCGCCGTGGCGCTGCGCGAATAACCCAGGGCGCAGCAGACCAGCACCGGTCCGTGCTGGCGCAGGCTTTCGATGGCTTCTGCCGCTTTCAGGCATTGCTCGGCGGTCGGAGCGGTCAGGTCGAGCACCGGCAATGAGCGATAGGCGACGCCCGTGCTGTCCATGGACAGTTCTGCGCAGAGGTCGAGCACCCCGGTAAACGCACTTTCCTTCAGCTCCATCGGCGTGGGGATGCGCCCCAGCCAGACGTTATCCGCCACCTGGTCCGGCTGCGGATGCCTGCGCGTCCAACTGCGCGAATTGATCCACGCCGCCGCCAGATAAGGCGCCAGCAACCAACGCGCCGCCGGACTCAAGCGGCCGTCGGCACGCTTCTGGAAACCGTCGGCACCGAACAACAGGTAATTCAGCGCCACCATGAGCACCGCGACCGCCGGCCAGATCAGCCAGAGCCACGCGCCGCCGAAGGCAAACGCCGGGATGAACAGCGCCGCCGCGCCCAAGCCATAACGCAAGGCCAAGCGTCGGCGGGCAGGATTTACCGCCAGCCGCGCACTCAGCAGCGGACTCGGACGGTCCAGCGGCCACAGCCAGACACACAGCCAACCGGCCAGCGCGCCCGTGGGCAGGTCAATGAAGTGATGTTGATACGTGGTCAACACCGACACGCCGATCAACGCGAACCAACCGTGCATCACCCAGCGCCAGAAGCCCTGCAGATGCCGCTGATAGCAGACCCACAGCACCACCAGCAACGCGATGTGCAGCGACGGCGCCTGGTTGAACGGCTTGTCGAAACCCGCCAGCACTTCGAACAACCAACCGAACACCCCGTCCATTTCCGGACGGGGGAAGGTGAAGCGCAACGGCCAGAGCAGGAAGCAACTGACCGCAATCGCCTGGGCCGTGAGCAGGCGCAAGGCGTGGCGCTTGAGTTCTTCGCGGCTGGTGGGCAACAGCAAGGACAGGCCGTACAGCAGATCAATCGACCAGTAAGGCACGATGGTCCAGGCCATGAACGGCATGTGGCTTTCCCAGGCGAACACCAGCGTGCCGACGTCGTCACGCTGGGACGTGACCCAGGTGGCGAAGCCATAGGTGGTGAAGAACAGCGGCGCCAGCAACAGCAGCCACAGCACCGCCGGTTTCAGCAGTGCGGGCTCGCGGGCCGGGGCGATGACGGCGCTCATTACTGCACTCGCTGGGCCAGCGAAACGCTGAAAATGCCCCATTCATCGACCCGCAGGGTGATCTTGCGGAAGCCCGCCGCCTCAACCAATTGATCCATCTCTGCCTGGGTGCGTCGACGCATCACCCAGGCCTGACCTGCGCGGTGGCTGGTGAGGGCGCGGGCGATCAGCTCCAGTTGCGGGTGCCACGGCTGGCCGGTGTAGACCAGGAAACCGCCAGGCTCCACGGCTTCGGCCAGGCCGGCGAGGGAGCCACCGACCAGTTGGTTGTCGGCAAACAACTCGTACAGGCCCGACACCACGGCGAGGGTTGGTTTCGGTTCCAACGCTGCCAGATCCTGGCGGTCGAAGGCATCGCCTTTGACGAATCGGGCGATATCGCCCAAGCCTTTTTCCACGATCAGCGCACTGCCGTCGCGCACGTTGATGTCGCTGTAGTCGCGCAGCAGGATCGACTCGGGCAACGGGCTGACGCCTTGCAGCGCTTCGAGAATGTAGCGGCCATGGCCGGCGGCGATGTCGACGATGCGCACCTCGCGGTCTTGGGCGCGCAATTCGGCCATCGCCAGGCGCAGCAATTCCTCGACGTTCAGCTTGCGTTGGCGAATGCCGCGCCAGCCGATGGAGTTCAGGTAGTTCTGGTCAATCATCTTGCCCAGCGCCGAGGTGCCGGTGGGGCGGTTGCGGTAGACGTAATCCAGGGTACTGCCGGAGTCGAACCCGGTGTCGAAGCCCAGCTTCACCCCGGCCGACAACTTGCTGCCAAAGCGCATGCTGGCGCGGGTCATGCGCCAGTAGAGGTCGCGCAACGAGTTGTGCGGCAGCGGCGTGGCCAGGGTTTCGGCTTCGGCGCAGGTCGCGCCCAGGCGATCGGCGTCGAGCAGGGAAGGGCGGTCCAGCGGTCGGGCAAAGTTCTGCAGGATGAAGCGGCGGGCACTGGCAACGGCCGGCGCGCGGTTCTTCTCGCCGAGGGTGTCGTGGAAGAAGCCCGGCAGGATGTGCTTCTCTTTGTGCAGGCTGCCCAGGCGTTCGAAGAACTGCTCCTGGGGTTTGCGGTGCACGACAAAGTCCGATCCGGAGATCAACAGTTGCGTTGGCACCTGGATCGCCTGGGCATCGGCCACCACGCGGTCGGCGGCTTCGTACAGGCCCAGCAGCACGTTCACCGAAATGGCCTTGGTGATCAACGGGTCGCTGTCGTAGGACGCCACGCGCTCCGGGTCATGGCTGAGGAATTTCGCCTTGACGTAGCTGTTGACGAAGAAGTTGCCACGCAACTTGCGCATCAGCGCCAGGCCCGGACGGGCGAATGGCACGTAGAGCTTGACCTTGAACGCCGGCGACGCCAGCACCAGCGAGCGAATGCGCGGCGCGTAGTCGTGGACCCAGGTGGACGCGATCACCGCGCCGACACTTTGTGCGACCACGGCGATATTTGCTTCGTCGATCTGATGCGCCACGCCGATGTGATCGCAGAAGGTCTGCACATCCCGCGCACTGGCGGCAAAGCTCGGGCTGTCGCCTCGTTCGCCAGGCGACTGGCCATGACCGCGTGCGTCCCAGGCAAAGAAGTCGAACCCGGGCAGGTCCAGTTCATCCACCAGGTGCGCAATGCGCCCGGAGTGTTCATGACCGCGATGAAACAACAACACAGCCTGGCGGGGCTCACCCGCCGCCGCGTCGACAGCCGGCCAGTGCCGGTAGAACAACTCCACGCCATCGTGGGTGGTGAACGTCAGTTCCTGGGCTTCGCGCATTGCAAGTTCCTTTATGCTGAGGGAGCGTTTTCCTTCACTTGGCTCAGGCCATGACGGACCCGATTGACCAAGGTATAAACCAGCAGGGCGGCAACCACCGCCATCACACCATCTACCCAGAGCGCCCCGAGCCAACCCAGGGCAATGCCGGTCGCCAGCACGCCCAACACAAAGGCGCGATCACTCTTGCCCATCGGCCCGTCATACCGCCGCGAAGCCCCCACCATCGCCCCGAGCACGCCGGCGTATTCGCTGAACAGCGCCAACAGCGTGACCAACAACACGAGCAACAGACTGGTATCGGCAAACAGGGCAAAAGGCAGGATCAGGGCAGCGTCGGCGATGATATCGCATAGCTCATTGAGGTAGGCGCCCAGATGCGATTGCTGGCCGAACTCCCGCGCCAACATGCCGTCCACGGCATTCAACGCCATGCGCAGGAACATCCAGATCGGCACCAGGACGAAGATCCACGGATGGTTGGCAAACCAGGCGATGACCGCACCGACCAGGACTGAAACGATGCCGGCGAGCACCGTGACCTGGTTGGCGGTGACACCGTTGTTGTAGAGGCGTTGAACCATGGGGCGCAGCAGGTTTTGAAAGGCGGGCTTGAGTTGGTAGATGGAGGGCATCGGGGTGAGATCTCGGCCGGTTGCGGGGCTGGGCTTATACAGGTGCGAGATTACGATAGGTTGAAGGGTTGCAGGCGGGTATTTCTCGAGAATGCGCGCGGGTAGGCATCTAAAACCAATGACCTGTGCAAGAAATAGCCAATGTGGGAGCGAGCTTGCTCGCTCCCACAGGTTTTGTGCCTGAAATGAATTGTGCGCTGTGCATGCGATCCTGTTTCAAGGCTGCATTGGCCGATGTTTTGACTCTGATTTATACTGAGCGAATTGTGAGCACTATTTGTATTTAAATCTCCTTATAAAACAATTTGTTGAGAGTTAATTTTTGTTAGGTGCTGCCGGGAGGTAAGTCATGGTTATCGAAGAGCGGCTTAAAAGGTCAATCGCCTTGCGAAAGGACGATGTGTTTCTACGCTCCGAGTTTTCCGACTTTGGCAGCCCCGCGCAGGTATCCCGAGCGCTGCGTCATCTGGTGGCCAACGGCGTACTGGTCAAGCTCGGCGTGGGTGTGTTCGCAAAGGCCAAGGCCAGTGTCCTTACGGGCAAGCCGATACCGGTTCGCCCCCTTGAAGTCCTGGCACCTTTGGTTCTGCAAAAGCTTGGCGTGAAGATCACGGCGGGACGCGCAGTGCGTGAATACAACGCCAGCGATAGCTTGCAGCTACCCGCCGGCATCGTTTTTGACACGGGTTCACGGCGTATTAATCGCAAGCTCGGCTTCGGTGGTCGGTACGTCGTTTATGAAAATCATCACGCCTGAACAGGTCGAGTTAATCGATGCGGTGTTGGCTGAGGTTGATGTCGGACTACTTACGGCTAGCATCCTGGAAAAAGACGTCCACGTGACGGATGCTTTGCAAGCTCTGATGGGGATGCGGTTTCCAGGTGTTCGCCTGGTGTTTTGCGGTGGTACAAGCCTATCGAAGGCTTACCAACTGATCGAGCGTATGTCTGAGGACGTCGACTTAAAGATCGTTTTGGACGAGCCTGATGCGTTAAGTGCCTCGGCTCAGAAGCGGCATCTCAGCAACCTGAAAGCTCAGGTCTGTCATGTCCTCGCCGGTCTCGGTTTTGAGGAAATCGTGGAAGCGCGTGTTGCCCGGAATGAAAACCGATACTTCGCCAGTCGTTGGCAATATGCCCCGCAATACCCTCACGACACCAGTTTGCGCCCTTATCTAAGTCTTGAGCTGACTGCGCGAATCCCACAGTTTGAAGTGACTCAGCAGCCGCTGGAATACCTGGTCAATCGACTCGCCGCAAGGTCTGGGCGATTGGACGATATTGCCTGCGTAGCGGTTGAGGAAACGCTTGCGGAGAAAGTCATTTCGTTTCTTCGCCGCTATGCCCAACACCAAGCCGGAGCCATGCTCCAGCCATGGGACGATACATTGGTGCGGCATATCTATGATGTTTACTGCATAAGCCGTGGCGATCCCGCTGTTGGCGAACGAGCCGCTCTCGGTTTCAAACGTCTGGTGGAGTTTGATGCGCTCGAATTTGGTCGGCAGTTTCCTCCATTTGCTGACGATCCGGGAGATGTCATGCGGAGCGCTCTCCATCAGGCGAGTTCGGATGCGCTGATTCGTAGCCAGTACGACGCGAAGCTCATGCCGCTGATTTTTGGCAATGTCCGCCCGAGCTTTGATGAAGCTTATGTCGTGTTTCGTCTGCACGCCGAAGCGTTGATTCGGACACTGTGAAACTCTCGGATCATAAACGGGTTAAGGGATTCTGCACGCGGGTGTCTTCTTTCGAGCAAAGCGGGTCAGTGGCCGGCTGACTAAATACAAGGAGTGTTTCAAATGCTGCAAATGGATTGGCTCACTAACCACATGGATAAAAGCGACCAGATGGCCGAGTGGCTCCATCGGGAATTCAGTTATGAATTTGCCCAGCAATCGCTCGCCAGTTGGCAGCAGGAATTCGCTGCGGGGCAGCACGATGGCCGCTGGAAGTGCCTGATCGCCATGGAACACGACCAGTTGCTCGGCGGCGCTTCACTGGCCAGCCACGACCTGCCTGACCGGCCAGAGCTGGGCCCATGGCTGGCGTGTGTGTTCATCACCCCAGAGGCTCGACGCAGAGGGCTTGCAGCGCAGTTGATCGAAGGCATATGCAACCATGCGCGAGAGGCTGGAATCATCACCTTGTTCCTGCACACCCACAGCCAACGTGATTATTACGCCAAGCTGGGTTGGGACGTGCTGGAGCGCTTTGAGGCTTGGGGGAAAGGGCAGTGGCTGATGGCTCGGTGTTTATAGTCATCGGCGGGTTTTCCACGCCAAGCGTCTAAATTTAGCGAATCGCCCTACATCCATTCCCTCTTTTCCTGACTTATTTCTCTCGCCATCGCAGGCAGAGTCTCGCGCCCACTCCTGCGCCGCGAGCTGCCTGCATGCCCAACTACGACAAAACCCTTGCCCAAGGCAACGTCATTGGTTCGCTGGTGATGGCAGTCATGGACCCCGAGCAGCCGGATGTCGAAGCAGTTTTCCGGGATTTTCGAACCTGCCTGAACGACTACGACTCTTGGGCTGAAAGCTTCTGGGCCGGTTGGGCGCTGGATCTTGAGCAAGTGTTCAAGGTCGGCAATGAGGTTTCCCTGGCCGCGCCGAAAAACCTGGATAAACCCATCAGCGCCACGGTGGTGGCTTGTCCGGCGGAGGGGCCGCTGACGCTGGTGCACATGTTCCAGGCGGCGCGCTTCGTGCCGATTGGCGACACGCCGGTGATGCTGGAATCGGTCATTGGGGGCGAGCCAGGGCAGGAAACTTTCGGTGAGCCGATCCATCACGTAATCGGCCCCAGCGGCATTCTGGAAGTCCCTGAGTGTTGGCGAGGCCAGCGTTATCGCATCACCTTTTTCCCCCATGTCACGGCTGATCACGTCAAGGCGTTGTACGCGTCTTACCAAGGCGTGATCGACGAACTCGAGGGCTGGCTGAAA
The DNA here is from genome assembly GCF_054681425.1 of Pseudomonas sp. H1_F01. Lineage (NCBI taxonomy): Bacteria > Pseudomonadati > Pseudomonadota > Gammaproteobacteria > Pseudomonadales > Pseudomonadaceae > Pseudomonas > Pseudomonas sp. H1_F01. The sequence continues at coordinate 982,931 of NZ_CP162823.1, forward strand.
GCGGAGTGGGAGCAGTTTCAACCGCTGTGGACGGAGTTTTCCGAGGCCGGGTTTCTCGAGCGTTACAGCGCGTTGCAGCAAGCCGATTGGCGCGGCTTCAAAAATGCCCTGCATCAGCTGTGGGACGACGTTAAACAGGTTTTCGGGCTGCTGGCCGACTTGCAGGCCAACAGCGAAAAGTTGTTGGAGTACCTGACTCAAGTCGAGCTTGAACAGCTACTGAGGGCGTCCTCCGAGGCGATCGCCAAAGGGCTGATGGTGTTGAGCGACGAGCCGTTGCTCTTCGTCCACGTGGCCGCGTTCACCAGTTGGGTGCGAATGTTGCCGCCTCAGTACGTGGCCGAAGTTGTCGGAGAGCTGCGCGCCTCGGTACTGATCAATTTCCTGCTGATGCGTTTGACCGGGGGGCTGGGCCTGGGGCTGCGCATGAGCGGAAACGTGCTGGGCCGGGTCCGCTCCGAGCGGGCCCGGGAGTGGTTGCTGGCGTCGAGCCTGAGATTGGGCCAACTCGCCCCTGACCGGCTCAATCAGCATGCCGATGTGCTCAAACCGTTGGTGGTCAGCCAGCGCGGACCTTTAAAACCGACGCCTGTCGGACCTTTGCACATCACCCCCGAACACTCTGCCCCCCTGTCCGTCAGCAATCCAGCCGCCGTGGCGCGGGAAAAATCCCAGCCCTCTACACGCCTGAGCGAGCACGAACCCCACGACGACGCCCCGGCCCAGTCGAAAAACCCCAACGGCGACAGCGCCGACACTGCGGCCCAGACCCAGACCAGCGGCTGCCCGGTGTCGATGGTCACCGGCGAAGAACTGCTGACCCTCGACGACGGCACCCTCGATGGTCGCTTGCCGTTCGTCTTCACCCGTTTGTACCGCACCAGCGCCGCCGACCTGGACGTCGGCCTCGGGCGCGGTTGGAGCCATGCCCTGGCCCATCGCTTGGAACTCGACGGCGAGCAGGTCACCTGGGTCGACCAGGAAAACCGCCGCACGACCTTTCCGCTGCCCAGCGCCCAGCGTCCGGCGATCCACAACAGCCTGGCCCGCGCAGCGATCTACCTGGGCACCGAGGCGGACGAACTGATCGTCGCCCAACCCGGCGAAAACGCTCCATTCCTGCACTTTCGCGACGGCCACCTGAGCGCCCTCAGCGACCGCTACGACAACCGCCTGACCATCCTGCGCAACATCCATGGCGACATCAGCCGCCTGGACAACGGCGCCGGGCGCGCCTTGCGCCTGCGTTACGAACAGCGCCACCTGATTGCCGTCGACTACCAGAGCTTCCATCCCGCCATCACCCTCGACGAAGCCTGGCAGACCGAGCAGACGCTGGTGTCCTACCGCTACGACGGACGTTTCCGACTGATCGAAGCGACCAATGCTGCCGGTGAAAGCGAGCGCTACGACTACGACGACCGGCACGTCATCCTCCAGCGACAACTGGCCGGTGGGGCAAGTTTCTACTGGGAGTGGCAAGGCGTCGGGCCGGCGTCCCGCTGCGTACGGCATTGGGCCTCGTTTGCGCAGATGGACAGCCGCTACACCTGGGGCGAAGACGGCAGCGTCACGGTCCAGCACCTGGATGGCAGCCAGGAGGTATATGTCCACGACGAGCGGGCGCGGCTGGTGCGCAAGGTCGAGCCCGACGGCGGCGAGCACCTCAAGGCCTACGACGAACAGGGCCGGCTGATTGCTGAGCAGGACCCGTTGGGGGCGGTCAGCGAATACCGCTACGACGAGGTCGGACGGCTGGTGGCGCTGCTTCCCCCGGATGAGGCGCCGACGTCCTACGAATACCGCAACGGTTTCCTGCACGCCCGTTCACGCGGCAAGGCCGTGTGGACCTACCGGCGCAATGCCCGCGGCGACGTGATCGTCCTCATCGACCCGGATGGCCGGCGCACGGAATATGCCTACGACGCCCATGGGCAACTGCTGGCGACGTATGCCCCGGACGGTGGTGAACATCGCTTCACCTGGAGTCGCCTGGGCCAACTGACCGAAGAGATCCTGCCCGACGGCGGTCGCCGGTGTTTTTCCTACGACGCCCTGGGGCGTTTGCTCAGCCGCCAGGACGAACACGGCGCGCTCACGCACTACCAATGGGACGCCGTCGGCCGACTGCTGCAGGTGACCTTGCCCAACGGTGCCATCCGGACCTGGCGCTACAACGCCTACGGCAAGGTCACCGCCGAGTGCGATGAACAAGGGCGGGTCACCCGCTACGAATACGCCGACGACCTGCACCTGGTCAGCCGCCGCCTGAACCCCGACGGCAGCGAGCTGAAGTACCGCTACGACTCGGCGCGGCTGTTGCTGACCGAAATCGAAAACGAATCCGGCGAAAAATATCAGCTGGACTACACGCCCAACGGCTTGATCCGACAGCAAGTCGGCTTCGACGGCCAACGCACTGCCTACGCCTACGGCCTCAACGGCCACCTGCTGGAAAAAACCGAGCACGGCGAGGACGGTTCACAACGGCTCACCCAGTACCAGCGCGACGCGGCCGGGCGGCTGCGGGTCAAGACCTTGCCCGACGGCCAGGCCATCGAATACCGCTACGACGAGCTGGGCCGATTGGTCCACGTCGACGACGGCAGCGATCATCCGTTGGCCTTCGAATACGACGCCCAGGACCGCTTGGTCTGCGAGCACCAGGGCTGGGGCACCCTGCGTTATCGCTACGACGCTTGCGGGCGCCTCAATCACCTGCGCCTGCCGGACGACAGCCAGCTCGACTACCACCATGCCCCGGGTGGCGCACTGACCGCCATCGACCTCAACGGCTCGCGCCTGACCGAACACCGCTTTGACGGCGGGCGCGAACGGCAACGCCAGCAAGGCCGGCTGCTCAGTGACTACGACTACGATGAACAGGGCCGTCTCAAGGCCCAGACCGTGTGGCAGAGTCGACAGCAGCAACTGTTCTGGCGCGATTATGCCTACAGCGCCAAGGGCAACCTGCAAACCCTTTCCGACAACCGAAACCGCCGCAGCTACCAGTACGACCCGCTGGATCGCCTGACCCGCGTCGACTTTTCCCACAGCGAGCCGCCGGAACACTTCTGCCACGACCCGGCCGGCAACCTGCTGATGCAGGACCGCCCCGGCCCGACCACCCTCAAGGGCAACCGCCTGCTGAAGGAGGGCGACCGCCACTACGACTACGACGCCTTCGGCAACCTGCTCCGCGAACGCCGCGGCCAGGCCCTGGTCGGCGCCTACCGCTACGACAGCCAGCACCGCCTGATCGGCGTCACCACGGCGGATGGCCGCGAAACGTCCTACCGCTACGACGCCTTTGGCCGACGCATCAGCAAGACCGTGGACGGCCTGACCACGGAATTTTTCTGGCAGGGCGACCAGGTCGTCGCCGAAAACAGCCCGCGCCACCACCGCAGCTACGTCTACGAACCCGGCACCTTCCGCCCGCTGGCGATGCTCGACGGCGAAGGCCCGGAAAAAGCCACGCCGTTCTACTACCACCTCGACCACCTGGGCACGCCCCAGGAACTGACCAGCTACAGCGGCCAGATCGTCTGGTCGGCGCGCTACAACGGCTACGGCAAACTCACTGAACTCACGCACGGTGGCGGCGAACAGCTTGAGCAACCGCTGCGCTTCCAGGGCCAATACTTCGACCCCGAAAGCGGCCTGCACTACAACCGGCACCGCTACTACAATCCCGAGACTGGCCGTTACCTGACGCCCGACCCGAGCAAACTGGCGGGCGGGCTCAATGGGTATCGGTACACCCTGAACCCGACGGGGTGGGTGGATCCGTTGGGGTTGGCATGTCAGTGTCCTGGTGATATTGAGGCTGATGGGCCGTTCAGCGAAATTGTGCCGGGAGGAGGGTTGGCTGCGCATGAGGCTCGTGGTGGGCATCTGATTGAGAAGCATATTGGCAGAACAAATGCTCAGTTGGCTCAGAGACTGGAGGCAGAGCCGCATATCCCCGCAGCCTCTACGTTTCCTGATAGATCTACTGCTGAGTTTTCAGCGGCGAGAGCAATAGCGGCAAATGAACAGAAAATCGAAAATTTCTTAGCTGGGCCAAAAGAAAAGACAACTATTAAGAATACGTTTAGCCAACCAGTGGGAGTCAGTCTGTTAAATGGTCGTACCGATTATCTACCCGCGTCAAAAGTATTGTTGGTCTTGAAGAAAGACCAACGAAGTCCAACAGGATATTTTTTGCTGACAGGATTCCCGGAAGTATGAATACAGAATTTCCTGAACTACATGATTTTTTTGGGGCCTATTTCCACCAAGATTGGTCCGCCGAGCATGAATCCGCTGAACAAGTCCTCGAAGCCTTTCTAGCAGAGTCAGACGTCGAGATACTGAAGGCTGTTCAGCAAGAGCTAAGTATCCTGCTTGGCAAAAAGAAAAATGAATTGGAGTTGAAAGAGTATTTGTTGAAAGAGTTAAGTTGCTATTACAGTTACTGGAATACATGGGAAACCGGCGAGGTGTGGTTGCGGCATATCGCTAGCAGGCTGAACTTTACAATTGATAGTCTTTGCTGAGTTGTGATTAATCACAGAACAGCTTTGGCGGCGAGATACTTTTGATCGCTCCCACGCTCCCGCGTGGAAATGCATCCCGTGACGCTCTGCGTCACCTTCCAGAAGCGGAACGCGGAGCGTCCCTGGCGACATTCCCACGCAGGAGCGTGGGAACGATCGATAACCTGTGGCGAGGGAGCTTGCTCCCGCTCGGCTGGGTCGTGGTAGGAGCTGCCGAAGGCTACGATCTTTTGATCTGGATCTTTCGCTTGATACTCAACTGGCTTTGGAAAGATTGCAGCCTCGCTTCGCTCGGCAGCTCCTACGGCGCAGCCGAGCGGGAGCAAGCTCCCTCGCCACGATGATTCACACAGCCTTTTAAGTCAACGGTCGCCTGTAGAGCAGGCGCTCACGCATTCTCGATGCCACCACAACTCCAGTGTGGGAGCGAGCTTGCTCGAGATAGCGGAGGGTCAGTCACCCTCAATGGCAGCTGACCCACCGCCATCGCGAGCAAGCTCGCCCCCACAGGGTTATCAGTGACTTGCAGGTTGCTGCTTCGCACTCAGCCATTAAAAAAACCACCCCTTTGGCACCGATAACATCGTTTCTCGGGCGCGCGGCTTTTCCCTATATTGGCCCTCAGATTCGGTGGATGGCTCAACGTCCACCCCCTCAGTGTGAGTAGCCTCAATGAACAATAAACCTGACAGCACAGGGCTTGATAACGCGGGAGCAGGGACCCGGGCGGTTTGGGGTGGGGAGCAAGTCAGGCACCCCTACAACGCCACGCAAACCCCTATCGTGGCCAGCGCCGCGTACGGTTACGACGACATCGATGTCTGGTACGACGTCGCCTTGGGCAAGGCCCCCGGTTTTATCTACAGCCGCATGAGCAACCCGACCGTCGAGACCCTCGAAGCCAAGATTCGCGAGCTGGAAATGGCCGAGTCCGCCGTGGCCTTCAGCAGCGGCATGGCGGCGATCAGCAGCGTGCTCTACACCTTTCTGGCCCACGGCGATCGCGTGGTGTCGACCAAGGACAGTTACGGCGGCACCAACAAGATCTTCGAAGAGTTCCTGCCGCGCACCGGCGTGGCGGTGACCTTGTGCGAGACCTTCGATCACGACGATCTGGAGCGTGAAATCGCCAAGGGTTGCCAGGTGCTCTACCTGGAAACCCCCACCAACCCCACCCTGAAAATCCTCGACATCCCGCGCCTGGTGGCAGCGGCCAAGCGTGTCGGCGCCGTGGTCGTGGCCGATAACACTTTCGCCACACCGCTGAACCAGAGCCCGCTGGCCTTGGGGGTGGACGTGGTGATTCATAGCGCGACCAAGTTCCTCAGCGGCCATGGCGATGTGCTCGGTGGCCTGGTGTGTGGCAGCGAAGCCTTGATGGCCCAGGTGCGGCATTACCGGGAAATCAACGGCGCGAGCCTCGACCCGTTCTCGGCCTACCTGATCATCCGTGGCATGAAGACCCTGGCGCTGCGCATGCGCCAGCAACAACACAGCGCCCGGGCCCTGGCCGAATTCCTCTGCACCGAACCGCTGGTGGAGGCGGTGAATTATCCCGGCTTGCCGAGCCACCCGAACCACGCCGTGGCTTGCGCGCAGATGTCCGGTTTCGGCGCCATCGTCAGTTTTGTCCTGGTCGGTGGCATGGACACGGTCAAATTGCTGCTGCCGCGCCTGCGCTTCGCCCATTGCGCGGGCAACCTGGGTGCTGTGGAAACCATCTACGGCCCGGCCCGCACCACCAGCCATGTCGAGAACACCTTGGAAGAACGCCTGGCCCTGGGTATCTCCGAAGGCCTGGTGCGGGTTTCGGTCGGCATCGAAGACACGGACGATCTATTGGACGATCTGAAACAGGCCTTCGCCTTCGTCAAAAAGACCCTCAATCCGCAGCTCAATGAAGTGCATATCGAGACCGCAAACTGAAGTTTGAAAGTTGGTACCCCACCACAAGGCCGTGAGTGGGGCGTTCATGAATAGGAATAATAATAAAGCTTAGTGGCGATGCACTTTTACTCTGCCCAATAACTTGTCGCGGACGTCAATGCGCGCCCTAACAACTTTCATGAGAACAACCATGTCCATAAAAGAACAACAACTTAATTCGCGTGCCGGTTTTAAACAGGAAATGCAGACGCGCCACATTGTCATGTTGGCATTAGGCGGCGTCATTGGTACCGGGCTGTTTCTCACGTCCGGGTATACCGTTAACCAGGCCGGCCCCATGGGCGCGGTGATCGCCTACATCATTGGCGCGCTCATGGTCTACATGGTGATGATGTGCCTGGGTGAACTGGCGGTGCAGATGCCGGAAACCGGTTCCTTCAGCACCTACGCCACGCGGTTTCTCGGCCCGGGCACCGGCTACACCGTGGCCTGGTTGTATTGGCTGACGTGGACGGTGGCGATCGGTTCCGAATTCACCGCTGCCGGCATCCTCATGTCGCGCTGGTTTCCCGACACGCCGGTGTGGATCTGGAGCGCGCTGTTTGCCGGCGTGGTGTTCCTCACCAACGTGATTTCGGTGCGTTTGTTCGCCGAGACCGAGTTCTGGTTGTCGTTGATCAAAGTGCTGACCGTGGTGGTGTTCCTGCTGATTGGCGGTGGCGCGATTCTCGGCCTGCTGAACATCGACCAGGCCCACAGCATCGGCTTGAGCAACTTCACCCGCGAAGGACTTTTTCCTACCGGCTTCATGCCGATTGCGATGACGCTGCTGGCGGTGTCCTTCGCGTTCTCCGGCACTGAACTGATCGGCATCGCCGCCGGTGAAACCAAGGACCCGCAACGCAATGTGCCACGCGCCATCCGCACCACCGTGCTGCGCCTGGCGGTGTTCTTCGTCGGGACCATTTTTGTCCTGGCGACCCTGTTGCCCCGCGAGCAGGCCGGTCTGGTCGAAAGTCCCTTCGTCACGGTGTTCACCTACATCGGCATTCCGTACTCCGCCGACATCATGAACTTCGTGATCATCAGCGCCCTGTTGTCGGCGGCCAACTCCGGGTTGTACGCCGCCTCGCGGATGCTCTGGACCCTCAGCGACCAAGGCCACCTGCCCAAGCAGTTCTCGGCCCTGACCCGCATGGGCACGCCGCTCAACGCGATCATCGTCAGCATGGCCGGCGGCGCGGCGTCGTTGCTCAGCAGCGTGTTTGCCGCCGACACCATCTACCTGGCGCTGGTGTCGATTTCCGGCCTGGCAGTGGTGGTGGTGTGGATGAGCATCGCCGCGAGCCAGATCGCTTTCCGGCGTCACTATGTGGCCAACGGCGGCGACATTCGCCACCTCAAGTTCCGCGTTCGCGGTTATCCGTGGGTGCCGCTGGGGGCGCTGGTGTGCTGCAGCCTGGCGTGTATCGGGATCGCTTTCGACCCTGAGCAGCGAGTGGCGCTGTACTTCGGCTTGCCGTTCATCGCCTGGTGTTACTTCGTGTATTACATTACCCGCAAAAGCCGCGAGCGACGCTTGTCGGTTGCCCTCGTGGCACAACCGTCCGACGCGTTCTAAGGCGCGTCGACGGGGCGGGCAAACGTGCCCGGTGCGTGGGGGTCAACGAGGTACAGATCATGAAGCAAAAAACGTTGCCCCCGTTGAACTGGCTGCGGGCGTTCGAAGTGTCGGCCCGCTGCCTGAACTTCACCCATGCCGCCGACGAACTGTTCTTGACCCAGGGCGCGGTCAGCCAGCAGATTCGCCAATTGGAAAGCCACCTGGGGGTGGCGCTGTTCAAGCGCTTGCCCCGTGGCCTGGGCCTGACCGAGGAAGGCCAGGCGTACCTGCCGGTGGTACAGGACGCAATCACGCGACTGGCGGTGGGCACCAACGAAATCTTTGGCCAGCACAAGCGTCGGCCAATCAAGGTGCGCGGCAGCCTGGCGTTTTTCGTGCACTGGCTGGCGCCGAAACTGGTGGATTTTCGCCAGGCGCACCCGCACGTCGACATCCGCTACATCAGCAACATCTGGGTCAAGGAACTCGATGGCGAAGACGACATGGAAATCCGTTGGGGCCACGGCCAATGGCCCGGCCTGGTGTCGCAGCGCCTGACCTGGGACACCTTGTTCCCGGTGTGCTCGCCGGCCTTGATGGCGACGCTGAAAGTGCCGGCGGACGTGGCCAAGCATCCATTGCTGCATGTGCTGGGCTACGAAGAGGGCTGGGGTTACTGGCTGAAAATGGTCGGTGCCGATAGCGTCGACTCCTCGACCGGCATGCAGTTCGACACGCTGGTCTGCACCTTGCGCATGGCTGAACTGGGGCAGGGCATCGCCCTGGCGCGCTCGTCGATGGTGAGTGACATGCTCGGCGACGGACGCCTGGTCGAACCCTTCGCCCAGCGCATCGAAGCCAGCGAATCGTTCTACCTGGTGCGCAGTTCCGGGGCCGAGCAGCACCCGGACGCGGCGCGGTTTTCCACCTGGCTGGTGGAGCAGGCGCATCGTTTTAAATAAGCGGTTTTTAGAAGATTATCCGGAGCTGACCATGCGCTATGTGAGTACCCGAAATTCAACCGTGCAGGTCGACTTCGAACGCGTCGTACTGTCGGCCATCGCCGAGGACGGCGGGCTGTTCGTTCCCGTCGAACTGCCGCAATTCGAACCCCAGGACATCGCCAATTGGTCGACCTTGTCCTACGACGAACTGGCCTATCGAGTGATGCGTCCGTTCGTGGGCGAGGCGATCCCCGAAGCTGACTTCAAGCGGGTGCTCAAGGAGGCCGGCAGCCAGTTCAGCCATCGCTCCCTGGCGCCGTTGCATCAAGTGGATCGCAATGAATGGGTCCTGGAATTGTTCCATGGGCCGACCCGCTCCTCGAAGGACTTTGCCGCGCAATTGCAGGCACGACTGGTGCAGTACTTCCTGCGCAAACGCGGGCGTCGCGCCGTGGTGGTTGGCGTCACCAACGGCGACACCGGCCTGGCCGCCATCGAGGCCTTCAAGCACTGCGAAGAGACCGACGTGGTGGTGATTTATCCCGAGGCCGGCGTACCGCAAGACCAGCTTCAAGACCTGCAAGCGACGGCACATCCGCGGGTTCATCAAGTGGCCGTCGATGGCAGTTTCGATGAATGCCAGACCCTGGTCACCCAACTGTTCCGACAGCATGAGGCGATCAGTTTCAATTCCAGCAACTGGGTCAGCGTCATGGCGCAGTTGGTGTTTTATTTCCACGCCGTGCTGCAACTGGGCGGCGGTCAGCGGCCCATTGGCTTCAGCGTGCCGGCGGCGAGTTTTGCCGAAGTCTATGCTGGCTACATCGCGCAGAAGATGGGCTTGCCGATCACGCAGATGATCGTTGCCACCAACCAGAATGACGCGCTGCATCAGTTCTTTTTGAAGAACCACTACTCGCGATTGCGCGCCAGCAAGACCCTGTCGCCGGCCATGGATTTGTCGATTTTTTCCAACCTGGAACGGTTTCTCTGGGAGCTCTATGGGCACGATGATCAAGCAGTCAGCGCGCTAATGCACACCTTCGAAACCCAGGGCGAAATGACCATCGCCAACGAGTTCTGGTTGCAGGCGCGGATGATCATCGACTCGTACGCGGTCAGCGATGAGCAGACGCTGGAGGAGATCACTTCGCTGCATCGCGACACCGGCTACGTCATCGATCCACACACCGCCACCGGTGTGCTCGCGGCGCGTTTGTACCGGCGCAGCCTGGTGGCGCCGATGGTGACCTTGGGCGAGATCTCCCCAGCCAAATCGGCGGTGTTGCTCGGCGAGTTGGGGATCCACATTGCGGCGCAACAACGCCCGGTTTCCGAGCATGGCCCGGCGCAGATTCATCGCATCCAGCCGGACGACCTCGGTGCCCTCCATCAACTGCTCGGCGCCCTATAACCGGAGGCCCCATGAAGCGAATTCTCGATCCCCTCGACGAACGCATCATCGCCGAACTGCGCCTCAACGCCCGCGCCGCCCACGCCGAACTGGCAGCCAAGGTCAACCTCTCGCGCAACGCCGTACGCCAACGCATCGAACGCCTCGAACGTGACGGCGCGATCCAGGGCTACACGGTGCGCACCGGGGAGGGCGCGCACGCGTCGTCGAACATCAACGCGGTGATCTTCGTCTACCGCTACGACCGCATGCGCGGCGCCGAGGTATTGCAGGCCTTGCAAGCCATGCCCGAAGTGCTGCAGTGCGATGTGATGAGTGGCGAGTTTGACTTGATGCTGCGAGTCGGCGCGGCGAACCCGGAGCGGGTGCACAAGGTGTGGAAAGAAATCTCGGCGTTGCCGGGGGTGGAGAACACCGTGACGTCGTTTGTGTTGTCGTCGGTGGTCTGAGCCCGGTAGTGCAGATCGTTCCCACGCTCCGCGTGGGAATGCCGCCAGGGACGCTCCGCGTTCCGCTTCTGCGAGGCGACGCAGAGCGTCACGGGATGCATGCCCACGCAGAGCGTGGGAACGATCAGGTCGCGGGGGCTGTGAGCGATCGTTCCTCACGCTCCCGCGTGGGAATGCCGCCAGGGACGCTCCGCGTTCCGCTTCTGAGAGGGCGACGCAGAGCGTCACGGGATGCATGCCCACGCAGAGCGTGGGAACGATCAGGTCGCGGGGGCTGTGAGCGATCGTTCCTCACGCTCCCGCGTGGGAATGCCGCCAGGGACGCTCCGCGTTCCGCTTCTGCGAGGTGACGCAGAGCGTCACGGGATGCATGCCCACGCAGAGCGTGGGAACGATCAGGTCGCGGGGGCTGTGAGCGATCGTTCCTCACGCTCCCGCGTGGGAATGCCGCCAGGGACGCTCCGCGTTCCGCTTCTGAGAGGGCGACGCAGAGCGTCACGGGATGCATGTCCACGCAGAGCGTGGGAACGATCGAATCCACACCTACCGCTTTGCCCACCCCCTGGTCAAAACGCCCAAAAAATAGAGCAAATTGGCATATTTCACTGCCCACGCCACCTCCCTAACCTAGATCCCAACAACTCCAATCACCCGGATCAAGGACATAACAAAAATGACTGAATACAAACTGGCGCTGGTCGGCTTCGGCGGTGTGAACCGGGCATTGGCTCAACTGATTGCCGAGCGCAACCAGCAGTGGAAAACCGAGCTCGGCTTTACCCTGAAAATCGTCGGCGTGACCGACCTGTTCCTCGGTTCGGTGATGGACCGTCACGGCCTCGACGCCGCATTGCTGGCCAAACTGCCAACCACCAAAGGCGCCATGGCTCAACTGCCCGGCGGCACCGTCGATGCCCTCAACGAAGCCGTGATCAAAGACTGCGGCGCCGACATCATCGCCGAAGCCACCTTCACCAATCCGGTGGACGGCGAGCCTGCCACCTCGTTCTGCCGCTGGGCCCTGGAGCGCGGCAAACACGTGGTCACCACCAACAAAGGCCCCATCGCCCTGCACGGCGCCGAGCTCAAAGCCTTGGCCCAGCGCAACAACGTCGCTTTCGAATACGAAGGCTCGGTCATGAGCGGCACCCCCGTCATTCGCCTCGCCAAACAGTCCCTGGCCGGCAGCTCGATCACCGGTTTCGAAGGCATCCTCAACGGCACCTCCAACTTCGTCATCACCTGCATGGAAGGCGGCCTCGGGTTCGCCGAAGCCGTCAGCCAGGCCCAAGCCCTGGGCTACGCCGAAGCCGACCCAACGGCAGACGTCGAAGGCCACGACGTGCGCCTCAAAGTGGTGATCCTCGCCAACGAACTGCTGGACGCCAAACTCACCGTCAACGACGTCACCTGCAGCGGCATCTCCGCCCTCAGGCTCGCCGACATCGAAAAAGCCCGCCACGACGGCGCCCGCTGGAAACTCATTGGCGCCGCCACACGCCAGGCCGACGGCTCCATCAGCGCCAGCGTCGAACCGCGCCTGCTGAGCAACGACCACCCACTGGCGAGCATCAGCGGCGCCACCAACGCTGTGTCGTTCACCAGCGAACTGCTCGGCGCCGTCACCGTCTCCGGTCCGGGCGCAGGCCGTACTGAAACCGCCTTCGCACTGCTGTCGGACATCATCCACATCCACCAATCGGCAACCCGCAAACAGGAGCACAACCTGTGAACGTATCGCGCCTGGCCCTGGCGGTCGTCGAACCGCACATCGAAGTCCTCAACCCGTTTGACGGCAGCATCGTCGGCACCGTCGCCGACGTGTGCGCCTCAGAAGTCCCGCACCTGCTCGAGACCGGCCGCAGCGGCGCACGCGCCTGTGCCGCACTCCCACGTCATCGCCGCGCCAGCATCCTCGAACACGCGGCACTGAACATCGAACGCGACGCCAAAGCCTTCGCCCGGCTGATCGTCGACGAAGCCGGCAAGACCCTCAAACAGGCGGAAAAAGAAGTCAAACGCTGCGTCAACACCCTCAAGCTCTCCGCCGAAGAAGCCAAGCGCAACGCCGGTGAAATCGTACCGTTCGATGCCTACGAAGGCGCCGAATCGCGCCAGGGCTGGTTCACCCGTGAACCCCTGGGCCTGATCGTCGCCATCACCCCCTACAACGACCCGCTGAACCTGGTCGCCCACAAACTCGGCCCGGCCATCGCTGGCGGCAACGCGGTGATCCTCAAACCGTCCGAGCTGGCACCGTTGTCGGCCCTCAAACTGGTGTCGTACCTGGTCGCCGCCGGCCTGCCTGAAACCGTGGTCACCGTCGCCACCGGCGGCGCGGAACTGGGCAAAGCCCTGGTCGCCGCCCGCGACGTGCGGATGATCTCCTTCACCGGCGGCTTCGTCACCGGCGAACAAATCGCCCGCACCGCCGGCCTGAAAAAACTCGCCATGGACCTCGGCGGCAACGCCCCCGTCATCGTCATGGGCGACTGCAACCTCGACGCCGCCGTCGACAGCTGCATCTCCGGCGCCTTCTGGGCCGCCGGGCAAAACTGCATCGGCACCCAACGCCTGCTCATCCACGCACCGATCTACGAAGCCTTCCGCGAACGCTTCGTCAACCAGGCCCAAGCCCTCGTCGTCGGCAACCCACTGCTCGCCAACACCGACATCGGCCCGATGATCACCCAACAAGCCGCGCAGAACGCCGAACAGGTCGTCAACGAAGCCCTGCAACAAGGCGCCACCTTGCTCTGCGGCCACCGCCGCCAAGGCACCTGCTACGCCGCCACCGTCCTGGAAAACGTCGATCATTCCAGCCGACTCTGGCGCAACGAAGCCTTTGCGCCAGTGGTGGTGTTGCAGCCGTTCGACACGTTTGATGAGGCCATCGCGTTGGCTAACGAACCTGAATACGCGCTTCACGCTGGGATCTTCACCAACGACCTCAACACCGCGATGAGCGCTGCACGGCGGATCGAAGCGGGGGGTGTGATGATCAATGATTCATCGGATTTCCGGTTTGATGCGATGCCGTTTGGCGGTTCCAAGTACGGCAGTTTGGGCAGGGAAGGGGTGCGCTTTGCGTATGAGGAAATGACCCAGCCGAAGGTGGTTTGTTTGAATACGTTGGGGTGATGGGTCAGGTCGTTGGCATCGGGCAGGTTGGTCACCTGCCCGTTTTTTTTGCGGCATCCAAAAAAGCCTCGATTCTTGCGTTTCACAAATATTTTTCAGGGGCTGTCGGCCAAATCGTCCTGGCTCATCTAAGCTGAATTTTCCTGGAATATGCGCCAAGTGCCTTCTCACACGAATGCGGCCAACCCGGCTTGCGGCACCGCTCAGCAGCCAGGCGGGAGGAAAGGATGCCGAACGTGCTGGTGGTGGTCTGGGACTTCGATACACGCAGATTAAGAGTTCCCGTCGAGAATAGCCTTCTCTGCATACAGCTTAGAATCGGGGCTTTGCTGTACATGGCGAGAACTGCCTTCGCCAAACATATCGATCGACATCAACTGGATTATTGTCTTGTCGTTGCCCCCGAGTACCTTTTCTCCAAGGAAATGCCTGTCTCGTTTATTTCGGAGGAAGAAAAAGAAATCATCCGTGCAACATTGATAGATATTTCAAAGATAAATCCATGGCTGATACTGGTCCCAGGCACGACGCTTTGGTTCAAGTCAATGTTGCGTCCAGATTCCAGGAAGCTGAAAAGGGGAACCCAGCAGTTGAAATCATGGGGGCAGGCCAGAAATATCAACAAGGCAAAATATGGTGCGGAAATAGATGCGGTTGTGAATGAAATCCCGGAGCGGGACCGCATGAACAAAGGGGTTTATGGCGATTATGCAAAGGCTACGAAGGAGCGGATCGCAAAAATCGAAACAGATGGTTCAGAAGCCGGCAGCGGAATCGTTAGAAATACAGGCTTCATCATTTGGAATGGAAACGTTTTTTACCAGCATAAACGTTACCCCAACATAGGAAACGATGGGCTGGAAGAACTGAATGACGCGCAGTTCTGGGAAGATAAGATATTCATGCCGGGCAGTTATCGGGAAACCCCAGCGATCCATGGGCTGCAAATGGCTTTGGAAATATGCGCAGAACATTTCATTGGCGCGACGGTTCTGCATAAGAACAACGTCCTGGATTTCCATATCCTGGTCTCGGCCAGTATTGTTCTCGATAAAGGTCGTGTAGGCGTAAAGCATGGGGGGTATGTGGTTCATGCAGATTCAGAGGGCAGTGCAGTTTACCGGCGCGAAGGCATGAACCTGGTTCAACTCCAAGCCATTGATGAAACCGAAATAGGCTTGTTGGGTGTTGAAGCCGGCCGCGTCAGGAGTTTTGTTTGCGCGTTTGCCTAGACCAAGCCTGACCTCGATGTGTGAAATTCAGAGCCGCGCTTACCCCGGGTATTGAGTGACTGAGCGTTCGTGACCCACCGCCATAACAGGCATTTCGCAGCTCCCACTGTGGGAGCGAGCTTGCTCGCGATAGCGGCACACCAGTCAACATCAAAACCACTGACTCACCACCTCGCAAGCAGCTCACCACGTCCCGCTTCCCTTCACGCCGCCGACGGCGACAAATCTAAACCCCGTGTGGCTCCCCACCCTGCATTGGCCTTTACGCAAAACCCGCAGGCTCAGTTGGCCAATCCCTCTATGCATTGCTTTCGCCCGGTGCCCCGTTACGCGCGCTTTCCACCGAGTAGCGTTCAGAGCGCCGACCGTGCAGCCAACGTCGTCGATCTCCCCATGAACTAACTTCTGCAAACGTTCACAGCTGAAACGTATCAGCCCAAAGAAAAAATCCAATTATGCACAAATGCATTTTTATGCTTGACCCACATGCATAACCCCCTATAAGGTGGCTTCACTGTATGCACATACAGTATTTCTAAATCACTATTTATTTGAATCCATTCATGGACGAGGCAATAACCTATGAAAACCACCACTGAAAAATTCGGTGTAACCCCCCATCAACCCAGCCTCTGGACCCGCGCCGACGCGTTGAAAGTCCGGGCAGATGATCCCACCACCACTCAGCCGCTGGTCAGCGCGGATTTCCCGGTACTGAACAACGACGTGTTTATCTGGGACACCATGCCCCTGCGCGACTTGGACGGTAACGTGACGTCCGTCGATGGCTGGTCGGTAATCTTTACCCTGACTGCCGATCGTCATCCAAACGACCCGCAGTACCTCGACGAGGACGGTAACTACGACATCCTCCGCGATTGGAACGATCGCCACGGTCGGGCAAAGATGTACTACTGGTTTTCTCGTACCGGCAAGAACTGGGAATTCGGTGGCCGCGTGATGGCCGAAGGCGTTTCGCCGACCGCTCGCGAATGGGCCGGTACGCCGATCCTGTTGAACGACCGAGGTGAAGTCGACCTGTATTACACCGCCGTCACTCCAGGCGCGACCATCGTCAAGGTGCGCGGTCGGGTAGTGACCACTGAACATGGTGTCAGCATGGTCGGCTTCGAGAAGGTCAAGCCGCTGTTCGAGGCTGACGGCAAGATGTACCAGACCGAAGCCCAAAACGCGTTCTGGGGTTTCCGTGACCCATGGCCTTTCCGCGACCCGAAAGATGGCAAGCTCTACATGCTGTTCGAGGGTAACGTGGCCGGTGAGCGCGGCTCGCACAAAGTAGGCGAGGCAGAAATCGGCGATGTGCCGCCGGGTTATGAAGATGTCGGCAACTCGCGCTACCAGACCGCCTGTGTCGGCATCGCCGTGGCCCGCGACGCGGACGGTGACGACTGGGAAATGTTGCCGCCACTGCTGACCGCCGTCGGGGTAAACGACCAGACCGAGCGCCCGCACTTCGTGTTCCAGGATGGCAAGTACTACCTGTTCACGATTAGCCATACCTTCACCTATGCCGACGGTGTGACCGGCCCGGACGGGGTGTACGGTTTTGTCGCGGACTCGCTGTTCGGCCCTTACGTGCCGCTGAACGGTTCCGGCCTGGTGCTGGGCAACCCGTCCTCGCAGCCATTCCAGACCTACTCGCACTATGTAATGCCAAACGGCCTGGTGACCTCCTTCATCGACAGCGTACCGACCGACGAAACCGGCACGCAGATTCGTGTCGGTGGCACCGAGGCTCCAACGGTGGGCATGAAAATAAAAGGGCTGCAGACGTTCGTGGTGGGCGAGTACGACTACGGTTACATCCCGCCGATGCTCGACGTCACCCTCAAGTAACGGCAACACAGGGGGTTCAGGCAGCGGGTTTGCGGTCGATGACAAAACCGTCGTGGATATGATCGAGATATCCCGCCTGATTCATTGCGACGTTGCTCGCAAGCCCCATTGAACAACGCGTCGTAACCCTCTTCGCGACTGGCTGCAAGGATGCAGCCGGTCGCGAATGCATTTCCGCACTGCGCACTTGGAACGATGAGTTCTCTTAAGTAGTGCAGCAGCCTGCTGCACAATTCCCCAACCGCAGCGTCGCTCCTTACTAAATGACGCTGACGCACCGCATAACCCGCTCCGCCATTCCTACGTTTGAAATGCCTGACGCAAGCTACTCTGTGGGAGCGAGCTTGCTCGCGATAGCAGTGTGTCAGCCAGCATTTCAGCCCGCTGTTTATCGTGACTCCACGAGACCAGCCACGACCGACATCGCCTTGCGCCATTGCCTACAACTACGCCAGAATCCGCCGGCTTGTGCGTCTTGGAGGGCGTCGGTAGTTTGAATCCTGTCACTGAGCATCAGTGATCGGGTTTAGTCGCCCGTCTCAACCTAAGGCGTACCAAGTCCCGTCGGACAGGCTGTGCTGTTCCTGTATTGATGGTGGCTGTGCGCAGGGCGCCCCCGGGCGCGCCGGGATTCTTAGGTTCACCGGTCGACTAACCTGCGCACAGCTGCCGCCCTCTCGTTTAGTCGCGAGGTGGTTGCAGCATCACTTAAGGAACCTAAGTCGATGGCAAAAATTACACCGAACCCTCCGATTGCGGATGAGCATGTGTCTCGCGCTCAGTCTGCTCGTAACAATAAGCTTGATGAGGCTGCCAACCGGGCGTTGGATTACTACCTGAAGCCTACGCCGAAGGACGAAATGTCTGACAAGCCCAACACCATCTTCCGTATCGCACCGGATGTTGATTCGGAATGTCTGCTTGCCAATCTCAGTGAGAACCTGGCTTCGGCCAATGCCATGATCAGTGATTTGGCGTTTGGTCTTGAGGGATCGCGACGGCATTTTGCGTTGGGGGTTTTGCAGGTGATTGAGGTGAGTGAACTGTTGGCTAATCGGGCTTTGGATATTGTTGAGGTGAGGTAACAAGGGGCCGCGCGTACCCTGGTATGAAAAAGGGTCTTGCTTGGCAAGACCTTTTCGTATGCGAGAGTCCCGAAACGACGAGCGCCCAGATTGTCCAACAACCTGTTGGATAATTGTCTAAGTCAGCAGGACATCAGTGGTGCGGTAATCGGCAAGCCGACTCTCAAAATACTGTGCCGTCTCCTGATCAGTACAGTAGAGGTAGCACCCTTTCATCCCTCGGGTCATCAGTGTTCGGTAGGTGTTTTTGATGATCAGGTCCGTCTCTTTCTGCGCGAAATCAGGCTGCTCTTTCATCAGCTTCTTCCAGCCACGAATCGATTTGTCGTGCTTGTCACGTTTATGCGGCGATGTGAGTACTTGCCCGTCACGAACGATCAAATCTGGCCCGATGATTACGCCTATATAGTCGACTTCCAGCCCCTGGCAGGTGTGGATGCAACCGACCTGTTCAATGGAGTTTTCCGCAATGATCCACAAACTGCCGTCCTGATCCAGGTTCCACTGACGCGCATAACCATCGCCGATCACGATATCGGACGCCTGGGGATCTTTTTTGCTGAGCCAAGGCCAGCAGTAACCCGCGACTACGCGAGCTTTGTTTCCGTGGTTTTTCTGCTCAATGGCCGCGTGCATTGCCTGCGGGGTGTTGAACACTTTGAACTCGTACTCGCTAGTATCGAGTAGCGGATTGGCGGTCGGTCGAATAGCCAATATGTCATCCAACCACGCGAGATAACCGTCAGAGCCGCTGCAACGGAACTGGGAGGATAGTATGTATTCCTCCACGGTTGCGCCTTTGGATTTCGCAAAGGTACGAATCGCCTGCTTGTTACCGATGTCGCTCAAGGTCACGCGTTGATCTTCGTCGATGAAGAAAATCGAGCACTTCGCTGAGTTGATCAATTCCTTAATTTGGTTCTCGCCTAGGTTCCCATAAAGACCGCTTTTCTCGTTGAGCCTGTGAGCTTCGTCAACGATGAGTGCGTCGAACGTATTGGGCTCGGTTTCGATAAACGCACCCGAGCCGGAAAAGAAATTAGAAAAATGACTACGCTTGATCGTACCGACCAGTTTGCTTTCGTAGACCTTGCGTGGTGCGGCGTTTTTCGAGACGTATTTGCTCAGCAACTTTAACCCGGTGAGTCTTACCAGCAAGTTAATTGCCAAAACGGTTTTTCCGGTCCCAGGGCCGCCCTCGATGATTAGCACCTTTGGCGCGGCTATGGACGCCTCACTCGCCGCAACAAGCGCTGACTCGAATATTTCCTTTTGGTCGTCAATCAATACGAACTCTGGTTTGCCTTTCATGAGCCCGCCAAGCGCCTCGGCTAACGCTTTGGATGGCCGAATTTTTCCGTTGGAGAGTTCGTAGAGAACCTCCTTGTTATCGCCGTAAGTGATGTGTTTTTTCAGGAAGGTCCGTAGCTTGATCAGTTCCTCGGGGCCTTTGAGGAACAATGGAGCTTTACTGGTATGGGCTTGGTAGTGAGCGGAGTCGATGACACCATCACTGACATAGTTATGCAGATAGGCGCAGGGGCGAATTTCGATGCTTTTGTCATATACCGCTTCGTTGAAGCCTTCCAGCAGCGCTGCGTACGACCATACCTGGTAGGACGGGTGAATGGTTTCAACGAGACCGCCACCTAAGGCGGTTTTGACAATTGCGTCCTTGGTGGTTGCGCTCGCCTTGCTCCATTGCTTCAGTTCGATCAATACGGCTTTTTTTGCTTGGTTCTCATCACGCCCCGTGAGCAAAAAATCGATGCGTTTCGAGGACTGTGGGATATGCAACTCAATGGCCAGACCAGCATCGCTGGGTAGGTCATCATCTCGAAGCACCTTGGCCATGTAGGTCAGGGATCCCTGCCACGACCTGATCTCTGACGCGCCGACCTTCTTACCAGTGGCCTCTTTGAAGTGTCGCAGAATCACTTCTTCAATGTCGTCGTTATCGTTGTCTTTTAGGAATTGCTGTTTGGTCGCAGCGTAAACGATCACAAGAGATCCTTAGAGCACTGAAGGTCAGAGTTGGTCGTACTTTTTGCTGGTGCTTTTAGCTTTGTCGACGGGGTATTTCTGGCCGTTCATAGCAAGTTTGCTCGCGACCGCTTCGTTGAGATCGACTCCGAGCACGCTGCTCAGACGGACTAAGTACATGAGTACGTCGGCTAGCTCGTCCTTCACGGCTTGGGCGGTTGCGGGATGTTTCGCGGCAGCCACTGAATCTGCTTCGCTCATCCACTGGAAAACTTCGCAAAGCTCACCCACCTCGCCTGTCAGCGCTAGCAGAAGGTTTTTGGGCGAGTGGAATTGCTGCCAGTCGCGATCATCTGCAAAGCGCTGAAGGGATGCTGCAAGATTTTCCACGTCGATTAATTGTTTGGGTGTGCCATCTGCCTTGCTCACAGGCTTGCCTCTCGTTTGCCGCCAGAAACGTGACCAACAGCCACGTCAGAAATCTAGGGATGGATTGTAGGAGTTTTCTTTTGGCGTAGTGGGCTTTTCACCGATTTGCCCTTAGCAGCCGAGCCAGTTCAGGCTGTGTTTTTGGCTGCTTGGTAGCGGTCCTTGACCTCGGCGACACTCAACCACTTACGGCGTGAATGCACCACACGATGACAATTGGCACATAACAATGCGAGGTCCGCGAGCTTGGTTTTATCGCCAGGTTGGAGCGTATGCAGTGGCTTGGTGTGGTGCACATCGATAACGCCTTCGATGTCCGGGCCGTATGTTTTGCTGAAGTTGAAGCCACAGGCTTCGCACTGGAGAACACCGTGCTTCTTGAGGACTTCGTCCTTTTTTCGTTTTACGAGTTTTTTGTCCCTTTCCCGTACACGGTGCACGCGAGTTAACACTTTTCCTTCCTCTGCTTCGAAGAAGCCCGGTTCTTCCTCCGCACTTAGATCTATCGGCGTAGTAGAAGAAGTGGTTCCGACGTTCGCCTTGATGGCTGCTACGACTTCGGCCAGACGCTCGGGATTATTAGCAAACTCCAGCCATACCAATTCCTCGTCCTTATTGCCTTTTGCAAGACCTGTGCGACCAGTGTTGGTGTAGCTCGGATCCCAACGACGGAAATTGTTGAGCTTCATGCAGACACCATTGGTGTTACGAAAACTCTGGTTCTTGCTCACAGCTGTGGCGTTGCCAATGAGATTGAGGCTCTGTGATAGGGCTCGGACTTCCGGATGATTCACTCCGGGTAAACCATTGCGGTGAAGAAGGTACAGGTTCAGGGCCAGGACGAGTTCGTCACGGCTCCAGGGCGGATTGGATTGATTGCTGATAGGTGAAGAGGACATGGCGGGGGCTATCCGTAGGGTTCCCGTTTCGCTGTAGGACGCAGCGCAATATGTCGTCAGAATATTCTCTTCTGATGGCGTTTGGGAATCATACGGTGTTCGATGACCTTTGCTGTCGAGCACGGGGATACTTACGAGCGACGTTGTTTGGTCATCGGGCGTGATTTTGGATGGGGGATGGAAAAGCTCAGGCATTAAAAAGCCGGCTTATGGCCGGCTTCTCGTTGACTGATTCAGCTCGTTTTTGACAAACCTTACCAGCCTTCAAAACGTACATCCGGCTCTTGCGGCCGGCTGTGGGACTTGGTCAGAAAGTGATCTGCCTTGTCGGTGCGAGGCGTGGGCTCGCAAATGTGGGGCGGAGGATACGCGGGTTTTGTTCGGAAGCCCAGTGGTAAGTGGTGTGGAATCATTGGGTTAGGGGGGATTCAGATAAAAAAGCAGGGGCTGCTGCGCAGCCCAGCGGGAGCAAGCTCCCTCGCCACAAAAGCTCTTTGCCACAAACTCTCTGTCACAAAAGTTTGCTGTCACAAAGGCTCCTCAGCGCAAGGAGCTTTGCTTGTCTGTCCGTTCGGGTGGGTTAGTCGGATACCGGCGGTCTCTGTTTGTTGAGGGTTGACCACCAGAACACCCAGCCAATCACGTGGATGTGTTGCGCGTCGATTTGTTCGGCGCTGAAGACCTCGTCGGGATACGCAGCGCTGTTGTGGCTGCGCAGGCGCAGTCGGTTGCCGGGGATTCGGTGGAGGTATTTGATGCGCAGCATGCCGTCGTGCTCAAGCGCATAGATCTGGCCGTCGACGATTTGGGTCAGGCCGCGGTCGATGGCGAGGGTGGAGCCGTCGGCGATGCGTTCGGCCATGCTGTCGCCGACCATGGTGATGCAGATGGCGTCGTTGGGGTTTATTTCCAGGGATTCGAGGTGGCTGCGGGGCAGGCGGATGGATTGGTCGGGGATTTCGGTGATGTGGGTTTTGGTTTCGCCGGGGGCGATGGGGACTTCCTTGTAGAAGGGCAGTTCAATGTCCATGGGTTCCGCCACGCTGTAGACGCCATCGTTTTCGGCCGCCTCATAGGTGGTGCCGGGGCCGAGGCCCAATGGGGTCTGTGGGCCTTCGCCGTGGGCGAGCCACTCCGGGCTGACGGTCAGCAGGCTGGCGATGCTGTGGATGCGCCCGGGTGGGATGCCACGGTTGAACCAGTTGTTCACGTGTTGGGATTTCACGCCGTATAACTTCGCGAAGTCGGCGGAACGGATGTTCGCTTCTCTTAGAAGGGCTTTGAAGCGGTCGCCACTGGAAAGTATTTTCATAAACGGAAAGTTTAGGGGGGACTGTGTTTTCGGCAATAAACAAGTCGTTCAAATATATAAGACGATCTTTCCGTTTGCAGGATTTGAAAGGCGCGGGCTAAACGTGGTTACACAGTGTTAATACAGTTTCGTATTGGGAGCCATTAAGACATAAAAAAACCCCGGGGCAAACCGGGGTTCTTTATCAAGTTTGTTTCAGCCTTTGTAGGCGGCAACCGACTTGGTGATCGCTTCGCGGGCGGCATCAGCACCGGCCCAGCCTTCGATCTTGACCCACTTGCCTTTTTCGAGATCTTTGTAGTTCGCGAAGAAGTGCTCGATCTGCTGGATCAGCAGCGGTGGCAGGTCGGTGTATTCCTTCACGTCGACGTACAGTTGCGACAGTTTGTCGTGTGGCACTGCGATGACTTTGGCATCGCCGCCGCCGTCGTCGGTCATGTTCAGGATGCCGACTGGACGGGCGCGGATGACCGAGCCTGGGGCCACTGGGTAAGGGGTCACGACCAGCACGTCGAGGGGGTCGCCGTCGTCGGCCAGGGTATTGGGGATGTAACCGTAGTTGGCCGGGTAGAACATGGGGGTGGCCATGAAACGGTCAACGAACAGGCAGTCGCTGTCTTTGTCGATTTCGTATTTGATCGGGGCGTGGTTGGCCGGGATTTCGATCGCGACGTAGATGTCGTTCGGCAGGTCTTTGCCAGCCGGAATCTTGCTGTAGCTCATTGGGCGGTGCCCCCGTTAGTTGACCAAATGACTGGTCGGATTGACCAAAAAGTGGCGGCGATTATAGGCATATTCAGCCGCTGTTGCCACGTTACCAGGGTCGTAGAGACCTTAGTATGACGCCTGATAGACCGGATCTTCGGCCTGAAGTTGCCGCAGCCGGGCCAACGGATCCTGGCGGTAGAACGCCTTGAGCTGTTCGTAGACCTTTGGATAGGCCTGGTGCAGCAGGTCTGGGGCGCTGAAGAAGTATTCGCTGGTGACGGCAAAGAACTCCGCCGGGTTCTCGGCGGCGTAGGGGTCGATGACGGTTTCTGCGTCGGGGTTGTGGTCGAGTTGGCGGTCGAGGTCGTCGAAGGCTTGTTGCATGGCGTCGGCCCAGTCGCTGACGCGCATGTCGGCGTGCAGCGGTGGCAGGCCGTTGGCGTCGCCGTTGAGCATGTCGAGTTTGTGCGCCAGTTCG
Organism: Pseudomonas sp. H1_F01; assembly: GCF_054681425.1. Classification (NCBI taxonomy): domain Bacteria; kingdom Pseudomonadati; phylum Pseudomonadota; class Gammaproteobacteria; order Pseudomonadales; family Pseudomonadaceae; genus Pseudomonas; species Pseudomonas sp. H1_F01. Next base: position 1,006,893 of record NZ_CP162823.1, read on the forward strand.
TGGATCACCAGGTTGTAGCCGTCCCAGCCGCCGCTGGCCATCACGCCGTCCCAGGCCAGGATGATCGGGCCTTGGGGCCAGGCTTCGCCGCTGTGTTCGCCGTCCCACTCGTGCTCGATGCCGCTGGCGTCGCGGTAGCGCTGGGGGCTGAGGAAGTCGTCGGGGTAGAGGACGATTTCGTGGAAGCCCTGGTACCAGTTCAGTTCGCCCAAGTGCATCAGCGGCAATTGGGCCTGGGCGGCGAGCAGCAGGCGTTGTTCCTGGTGCAGTTCGACGCCGGGCAGGGCGGTGAGGTGTTTATCGTGCAGGAACAGTACGCAGGCTTCCCGCAGCCATTGGTCCTCGGCGGCGCTGATGCCGTCGAGGAAGCTCAATTGTTGCCGCACTCGCTGCCAGGTGTCCTCGGCCACGGGGTGTTTGGCGAGGGTGCGTCGGCGGCGCCAGTTGCTCAGGGACCACATGGGCGATCAGCGCGGGTGGGCTTTCGAGGCGCGCTGGCTCAGTTTGCTGCGCACCAGGCTGATGATCATCGGCAGCAGCGACACCAGGATGATGCCGACGACCAGCAGCGACAGGTTCTGCTTGATGAATGGCACGTTGCCGAAGAAGTAGCCGAGGGTCACCAGGCCGCCGACCCAGAGGACGGTGCCGAGGACGCTGAAGCCGAAGAAGCGCAGGTAATTCATCTTGCCGACGCCGGCGACGAAGGGCGCGAAGGTGCGGATGATCGGCAGGAAGCGCGCCAGGGTCACGGTTTTGCCGCCGTGTTTGTCGTAGAAGTCGTGGGTTTGCTGCAGGTAGTCGCGGCGGAAGATTTTCGAGTTGGGGTTGCTGAACAGTTTTTCGCCGGCGGTGCGGCCGATGAGGTAGTTGGTGCTGTCGCCGAGGATGGCCGCGAGCATCAAGAGGCCGCCCAGCAGGACTGGGTCCATGGCGCCACCAGCGGCGACGGCGCCGGCGATGAACAGCAGCGAGTCGCCCGGCAGGAAGGGCGTGACCACCAGGCCGGTTTCACAGAAGATCACCAGGAACAGGATGGCGTAGACCCACGTCCCGTAGTTGGTCACCAGCATGTCGAGATAGACGTCGAGATGCAGAATGAGGTCGAGGGGATTGAAATCCATGCATAGCACCTGTGGTGGCGGCCCGACTCGGCAGGCTTGTGGGTCTGGCTTTGAGTATGGCTACAGAGTGTGTAGCTTTTTCTTACAAGCCGGGAAGAGCGGCATTATACGGCGAGGATTGTGAAGCGCGTGTTGAGTTTGTAGCGGGGGATTTCGGTGGTTCTGTGGGCAGGGGAGCACTTTGTTGGAGCGGGCTTGCTCGCGAAGATGGCGGCACATTCGATATTGATGCAGTTGGACTACCGCTATCGCGAGCAAGCTCGCTCCCACAGGGGATTGCGGTGAGTATTAGTTTTTTGTGCATGCCTCAAAACCAGTGTGGGAGCGGGCTTGCTCGCGATGGCGGTGGAACAGTCAGTATTGATGTTGCCTGACGGACCGCTATCGCGAGCAAGCTTTGCTCCCACAGGTCCTGCTCAAACAGATCTGATGGGTGTACGACCGGGAGAGTCAGGTCGGCCGTTAGGCCGCCTCGCGGTGGATGTTGATCTCGGCGCCCCGTTAACCACGCTGGCCGAACGCAGGCATTGTGGAGTGGGTATCCCGGCATGGATGCCGGGATAGCCGCGCTGGGCCATGGAGGGCCCTTCGCGGCGGGCCCACGGAGCAATGCCGGAGTGAGGGCATGCCGAGCCTAAGCGAGGCACCAAGTGGTGGGGCATGAGCGCTTTGGTTACTTTCGCGCTTTTCGAAAGTGACCCGCCGTAAGGGCGGAACCCTAAGCCGCCCTCACCGCAGCAATGGATATGTCCCCAACCATCACATCCAACATTGCTCCCAACGGCTCAGATCCCGTCGCTGATCGGCAACACGTAGTTCTTGAACTCGGTGTCTTCCTTGAACCCAATCGACTCGTAGGTCTTCTGCGCCACGTCGTTATTGCTGCTGGTGGAGACGCGCATGCGGACGGCGTTGGTTTCCTTGGCCATTTTTTTCGCGGTGCGGATCAGGTTGTCGGCCACCAGTTGGCGGCGGGCGTCTTCGGCGACGTAGATGTCGTTGAGGATCCACACGCGCTTGAGCGACAGCGACGAGAAGCTTGGGTAGAGCTGGCAGAAGCCCAGCAATTTGCTGTCGTCATCATCGGGCAAGGCCAGGTAGATCACCGACTCCTTGCGGCGCAGGCGTTTTTCGAGAAAGGCTCGGGACGAATCCGGGTAGGGCAGGGAGCCGTAGAATTCCCGGTATTTGACGAACAATGGGGTCAGCAGGTCCAGGTGTTCCAGGGTCGCTTGGATAATCCGCATGGTAGGTCTCGTCTGCAAAGGTCGACAGATATTCAGACAACAACATCGCGCTGCCGTGCTTTTGATGCTGCCTGAAAGCGGATCAAAAACGCAATCGGATAAACGGATCAGTTTTGGGGCGGCGCCAGTAGGAAGTTACCTTTCATATCGGCAGCGTTTTCCGAATCCAGAGTGTGAACCTGGGCTTCGTCCTTCAGATTGACCCCCGAGAGCTGGCGGCGACAGGCTTCGCGCATCAGGTATATCAGGCGGTGGGCGGCCATGCCGTAACTCAAACCTTCGAGGCGGACATTGGAGATGCAGTTGCGATAGGCATCGGTCAGGCCGACCTTGGGGGCGTAGGTGAAATACAGCCCCAGGCTGTCGGGGGAGCTGAGGCCGGGGCGTTCGCCGATCAGGATCACCGACATTTTCGCGCCGAGCCGCTGTGCCACTTCATCGGCCACGGCAACGCGGCCTTGCTCCACTAAAACTATTGGCGACGCAGACCAACCGTCAGCAGCGATCTGCTCTTCCAGCCGCGCCAGGAACGGCAAGGTATGGCGATGCACCGCCAGCGCCGACAGGCCGTCAGCCACGACGATGGCCAGATCCACGCCGCCAGGGTGGGCCGCCGCGTAATCCTCCAGGATCTGCGCGGAGGCGTCGTCGAGCCGTCGGCCCAGGTCCGGGCGCTGTAGATAACTGTGTCGGTCGGCCGCCGCGCTGTGGAGCAGCAGGCTTTCACGGCCGCGCTCGCTCAGTTGGGCGCGAATGCCCTGGTGATCGAACGCCAGGTGCACCGCATCGCGGGCCTGGGCGTGGGCGTATTGGAAATCCAGTTGCGCCTGGGTCGGCAGACTGGTGCCGGTGCGGCCCAGGGCGATGCGCGCCGGAGTGAGGTTGCGCAGGTTCAGCCAAGGGTTTTGTGGATCGACAGGTTTTTTGTCCATGGGCAGTTCTCTCATCCCCAATGCGGCTTATCCCAAATGAGCTAATGCGTGACGAAACGCCGGTGGCAGGTTGTCGCCGAACCGCACCCGGCCATCGGCCTGGGTGAAGATGCCCATGTTCGCCAGCCATGTTTCGAATTCCGGCGCCGGTTTCAGGCCCAGGGTCTGGCGGGCGTAGAGGGCGTCGTGGAACGAGGTGGTCTGGTAGTTGAGCATGATGTCGTCGGAGCCGGGGATGCCCATGATGAAGTTGATCCCGGCCACGCCCAGCAGGGTCAGCAAGGTGTCCATGTCGTCCTGGTCGGCTTCGGCGTGGTTGGTGTAGCAGATGTCGCAGCCCATCGGCACGCCCAGAAGCTTGCCGCAGAAGTGGTCTTCGAGGCCGGCGCGGATGATCTGTTTGCCGTTGTACAGGTACTCCGGGCCGATGAATCCTACAACCGTGTTCACTAAAAACGGGTTGAAATGCCGTGCCACGGCGTAGGCCCGGGTCTCGCAGGTCTGTTGATCGACGCCGTGGTGGGCGTTGGCTGACAGGGCGCTGCCCTGGCCGGTTTCGAAATACATCAGGTTGTTGCCCAAGGTGCCGCGATTCAGGCTGAGCCCGGCGTCGTAGCCTTCTTTCAAGACGCTCAGGCTGATGCCGAAACTGGCGTTGGCCGCTTCGGTGCCGGCGATGGACTGGAACACCAAGTCCAGGGGCACGCCACGGTTTGCCGCTTCGATGGAGGTGGTGACGTGGGTCAGCACGCAGCCCTGGGTGGGGATGTCGTAGCGCTGGATGATGGCGTCGAGCATTTCCAGCATGGCGCAGATCGAGGCGGTGCTGTCGGTGGCCGGGTTGATGCCGATCATGGCGTCGCCGTTGCCGTAGAGCAGGCCGTCGAGGATGCTCGCGGCGATGCCGGCGGGTTCGTCGGTGGGGTGGTTGGGTTGCAGGCGGGTGGACAGGCGCCCGCGCAGGCCGAGGGTGCCGCGGAACTTGGTCACCACGCGGATCTTTTGCGCCACCAGCACCAGGTCTTGCACGCGCATGATCTTCGACACGGCGGCGACCATTTCCGGCGTCAGGCCCGGGGCCAGCGCCCGCAGGCTCTGTTCATCGGCGGCGTCGCTGAGCAGCCAATCGCGAAAACCGCCGACGGTGAGGTGGCTGACGGTGGCGAAGGCTTGTTTATCGTGAGTGTCGACGATCAGCCGGGTGACTTCGTCGACCTCGTAAGGAATCAGCATTTCTTGCAGGAAATGGCTGAGGGGCAGGTCGGCCAGGGCCATTTGCGCAGCCACGCGCTCACCATCGTTGAGCGCCGCGACCTCGGCCAAAAAATCCCCGGAACGCGCCGGGCTGGCCTTGGCCATCAGGTCTTTGAGGCTGTCGAAGCGATAGGTCTGGGCGCCGACGGAATGGGCGAATGCGGCCATGGGGCGGTGTCCTCCTGGTTCTCTAAATACTCAAATACACCGCAGATCCAACCCTGTGGAAGAACCCAGTGAGAGAGCCCAGTGGGAGAGCCTTGTGGGAGCAAAGCTTGCTCGCGATAGCGGAGTGTCAGAAAAGTATTCTCCACTGATACACCGCTATCGCGAGCAAGCTTTGCTCCCACAGAGTCCTTCTCACAGAGTCCTTCTCACAGAGTCCTTCCCACAGAGCCTTCCCAAGAGTTTTCCCACACAGGAAGGGAACTGTGTGCACTTTTAAATAGCAGGCACCATGCCCTCGGCCCGGTGCCGGTGCAACTTCAGATACCTGTGAGCATAGCGTCCGCCGGTGCATCGGAGCGTTGCTTGGCGGTCAGTTGGAAATACAGGTAGCCGACCACCATGAACGCCAGGAACACCAGGCCGATCACGGTGTTGAACCACGCCATCGCCACCAGGCACACCACCGCCAGGAACAGCGCAATGCCCGGCACGATCGGGTAGCCCGGGGCGCGGAAGGTGCGTTCCAGGTTCGGTTCGGTCTTACGCAGCCTGAACAGGCTGAGCATGCTGATGATGTACATGACGATGGCGCCGAACACCGACATGGTGATCATCGCCGCCGTCAGCGTCATGCCTTGCAGGTTGACCAGGCCATCGCTGTAGATCGCCGCGATGCCGATGACGCCGCCGGCCAGGATCGCCCGGTGCGGGGTCTGGAAGCGCGACAGCTTCGCCAGGCCTCGGGGCAGGTAACCGGCCCTGGCCAGGGCGAAGAACTGCCGCGAGTAGCCGAGGATGATCCCGTGGAAACTCGCCACCAGGCCGAACAGGCCGATCCACACCAGCATGTGCATCCACGTTGAATTGTTGCCGACCACGGCCTTCATGGCCTGGGGCAGCGGGTCGTTGATGTTCGACAGGGTGCGCCAGTCGCCCACGCCGCCGGCCATGATCATCACGCCGATGGCCAGGAACACCAGGGTCAGGATGCCGCTGACATAGGCGCGGGGAATCGTGCGTTTCGGGTCCTTGGCTTCTTCGGCGGCCATGGCCGCGCCTTCGATGGCGAGGAAGAACCAGATCGCGAAGGGGATCGCCGCGAAAATGCCCGGGATCGAGGCGAGGCTGAACTCATTGGAGCCGGCCCAGCCGTTGAGCACGAAGTTACTGAAGCTGAAGCCCGGCGCGACCACGCCCATGAACACCAGCAACTCGGCGACCGCCAGCACGGTGACCACCAGCTCGAACGCCGCGGCAATGCTGACGCCGAGGATATTCAGGGTCATGAACACGATGTACGCGCCGACCGCCGCCAGCTTGGGGTCCAGCTCGGGGAATTGCACGTTGAGGTAGGCGCCAATCGCCATGGCGATGGCCGGGGGCGCAAAGACGAATTCGATCAGGGTGGCGATCCCGGCGATCAACCCACCTTTCTCACCAAAGGCCCGTCGGCTGTAGGCAAAAGGCCCGCCGGCGTGAGGAATCGCGGTAGTCAGTTCGGTGAAGCTGAAGATGAAGCAGGTGTACATCAACGCCACCATGAGGGCGGTGACGAGAAACCCGAGGGTCCCTGCGGTGCCCCAGCCGTAGCTCCAGCCGAAGTATTCACCGGAAATCACCAGGCCGACGGCGATGCCCCATAAATGCAGGGTGCCGAGTGTGGGTTTGAGTTGAGTGGTAGAAGTCATAAGTCCTCTCTGTCTTTTTTATTGTTTGATCTGTTGGACTTTCGGGATTGCTGTGGAGCAGGCACGCAAGGCTCATGCCAGAGCGGTGGGACGGCGTTGTTGTTTGATTTTGATTGTTCCCACGCTCTGCGTGGGAACACAGCCAGGGACGCTCCGCGTCCCAAAGAGCCGAACGCGGAGCGTCCGTAGAGGCATTCCTTTGCTGCGCGTGGGAACGATCAGCCGGGCGCAATTTCCCGCAGGTTAGAAGAACCCCAATGGATTGATGTCGTAGCTCACCAGCAGGTTCTTGGTCTGCTGATAGTGATCGAGCATCATCTTGTGCGTCTCACGCCCGACGCCGGACTTCTTGTAGCCACCGAACGCGGCATGCGCCGGGTACAGGTGGTAGCAGTTGGTCCACACGCGACCGGCCTTGATCGCCCGGCCCATGCGGTAGGCGCGGTTGATGTCGCGGGTCCAGAGGCCGGCACCGAGGCCGAACTCGGTGTCGTTGGCGATCGCCAGGGCTTCGGCTTCGTCCTTGAAGGTGGTGATGCTCACCACTGGGCCAAAGATTTCTTCCTGGAACACGCGCATCTTGTTGGTGCCCTTGAGCAGGGTCGGCTGGATGTAATACCCGGTCGCCAGGTTGCCCTCGAGTTTTTCCACCTTGCCACCGGTCAGCAGCTCGGCGCCTTCGCCCTTGGCGATTTCCAGGTACGAAAGAATCTTGTCGAATTGCTGCTCGGACGCCTGGGCGCCGACCATGGTCTCGGTGTCCAGCGGGTCGCCGCGTTTGATCTGCAGGACTTTCTTCATCACCACTTGCATGAATTCGTCGTAGATCGACTCCTGCACCAGCGCGCGGGATGGGCAGGTGCAGACTTCGCCCTGGTTGAAGAACGCCAGCACCAGACCTTCGGCGGCTTTTTCGATGAAGCTCGGCTCGGCTTGCATGATGTCTTCGAAGAAGATGTTCGGCGACTTGCCACCCAGTTCCACGGTAGACGGGATGATGTTCTCGGCGGCGCATTTCATGATGTGCGAGCCCACCGGGGTGGAACCGGTAAAGGCGATCTTGGCGATGCGCTTGCTGGTGGCGAGGGCTTCACCGGCTTCTTTGCCGAAACCTTGCACCACGTTCAGTACGCCAGGCGGCAGCAGGTCGCCGATCAGCTCCATGAGCACGCAGATGCCCAGTGGGGTTTGCTCGGCCGGCTTGAGCACCACGCAGTTACCGGCGGCCAGGGCCGGGGCGAGTTTCCAGGCGGCCATCAGCAGCGGGAAGTTCCACGGGATGATCTGCCCGACCACGCCCAGCGGTTCATGGATGTGGTAGGCCACGGTGTTGCCGTCGATCTCGGCGGCGCTGCCTTCCTGGGCCCGCAGGCAACCGGCGAAGTAGCGGAAGTGGTCGGCGGCCAGGGGGATGTCGGCGTTGAGGGTTTCACGCACGGCCTTGCCGTTGTCCCAGGATTCGGTGATCGCCAGCACTTCGAGGTTGGCTTCGATGCGGTCGGCGATTTTCAGCAGGATCAGCGAACGGGCCTGGACCGACGTGGCACCCCAGGCATCAGCGGCAGCGTGGGCGGCATCCAGGGCCTTTTCGATGTCTTCGGCTGTGGAGCGCGGGAATTCGGCAATGACCTCGCCATTGACCGGGGAAGTATTGGTGAAGTACTGACCTTTGACAGGCGCGACGAACTCGCCGCCGATGTAGTTACCGTATTTGCTCTTGAACGAAACGATAGCGCCTTCAGTACCGGGGTGAGCGTAACGCATGATGAGTTCTCCTTGGCTTTTGTGCTTATACGGGAGGGCCGCGCAAAATTGAGCGCTGGTAATTAAGCCTAGAGCAAAGGTTGGGCCATTGCCTTGCAGTGCCCGTAAATCAAGACTTTAGGAGGAGTTGGTCGGACAAACGGATGGGTTGTGTGACGCTTGCGATACAGCGGGTGTGACAGTTTGTGCCAGATGCGAGACAGTCTGTGACTGACAGGTCGCGCCAGCATTGCAAAGGCGGTTGGGCTGGAGGATGCTGAACATTCAGCACAGCTCCTGCGGGAACAAAGGTCTGTGGGGGCAAGGTCTGTGGGGGCAAGGTCTGTGGGAGCAAGGCTTGCCCGCGATAGCCACGACGCGGTTCAACTGACCTGCGCGTCATCGTTCATCGCGGGCAAGCCTTGCTCCCACAGGGGCCAGGTTCGACAGTTGCTCCAGCAGGCCGCAACCTTCGGGGAGAACAATAAGAAATGCACAGCAACCATTTGAGTCGCCATGCCCAGCAAGTCCTGACGGTCACCCAGGGCAAGGCCCATTTGCAGGGCCCTGGCAGCGATCCGTCGATTGCCCGTTCCTGGTTGCGCTGCCTCGAGGACTATCACCTCGACCCGGCCCAGAACCTGGCGCCGACGGTGCTCGAACATGGCCGGGTGCTGGAAAGCCGCGAGCGCTTGCAACAGGTGCTGCACATCGCCGGCAATGAAATGACCAGCCTGCACCAGCAACTCTCCGGCGCCGGCCATGCGGTGTTGCTGACCGACGCCCGGGGCGTGATCCTCAACTGCGTCACCGCCCCCAGCGAACGGAAGATTTTCGAACGGGCCGGCCTCTGGCTCGGCGCCGACTGGAGCGAAGCCTGCGAAGGCACCAACGGCATCGGCACCTGCCTGGTGGAGCGCCAGGCCCTGACCATCCACCAGGAAGAACATTTTCGCGGCCGCCACACCGGCCTGACCTGCTCGGCCAGCCCGGTCTTCGACCCCCAGGGCGAGCTGCTGGCGGTGCTCGACGTGTCTTCGGCCCGGCCGGACGTGTCGCGCCAGAGCCAGTTCCACACCATGGCCCTGGTCAATCTCTCGGCGAAGATGATCGAGAGCTGCTACTTCCTGCGTTGCTTCGACAATCAATGGCTGCTGCGCTTCCATCTGCAGGCTGAGTCCGTGGGGCTGTTCAGCGAAGGCCTGATGGCGTTCGACGGCGAAGGGCGGATCAGCGCCGTCAACCAGAGTGCGCTGAACCTCTTGGGGCATATTCGCGGCAGCTTGCTGGGGCAGCGGGTGGGGGACTTTTTCGACTGTTCGTTGGACGAATTGCTCGGCCGCGCGAGTGTAAATGCCAGTGCGAGTTGGCCGTTGCGCACCCGTGACGGCCGGCATTTGTTCGCCGTGCTGCGCGGGCAGCCGCGCAGCGTGCCGGTGCCGGTTGCGCCAGCGCTCAAGATTATCGAGCCCGCGCGGCTGCCGGGCATCTGCCTGGGGGATGCGGCGTTGCAGGAACATTTTCGCAAGGCGCTGCGGGTGTTCGAGCGCGATGTGCCGCTGCTGATTCAGGGCGAAACCGGCTCCGGCAAGGAGGCGTTTGCCAAGGCCGTGCACCACGCCAGCCAGCGCGCCGGCAAGCATTTCGTCGCCCTCAACTGCGCGGCCATCCCGGAAAGCCTGATCGAGAGCGAGCTGTTCGGTTATCGCGGCGGCAGCTTCACCGGCGCGCGCAAGGAAGGCATGCGTGGCAAGCTGCAACAGGCTGACGGCGGCACGCTGTTCCTCGATGAAATCGGCGACATGCCCCTGGCCTTGCAGACCCGTTTGCTGCGGGTGCTGGAAGACCGCCAAGTGGTGCCCATCGGCGGCGAGCCCGAGGCGGTGAACGTGCGCATCATCAGCGCCACTCACCGGCAGTTGCTGGATCGGGTGCAGGACGGCAGTTTTCGTGAGGATTTGTACTACCGGCTCAACGGCTTGGAAATCCCGTTGCCGGCGTTGCGCGAGCGCAGCGACAAGTCGCAGTTGCTGGATTTTCTGCTGACGGAAGAGAGCGGGGCCGAGACGGTGTCCATCGACGAACCGGCGCGCCAGGCGTTGCTGGCGTTCGACTGGCCGGGCAACGTGCGGCAATTGCGCAACGTGCTGCGGACCCTCGCCGCGCTGTGCGACGGCGGGCGGATCGGGCTGGAAGACTTGCCGGCGATGATCCGCCAGCGTCCGTCGATTGCGCTGGTTGAAACGGTGGCGGAGCGGCCGCTGGAGGATGCCGAACGGCTGGCATTGCTCGATGCGCTGGAGCGCCAGCGCTGGCACATGACCCACACTGCCGAGCAACTGGGGATCAGCCGCAATACCCTCTACCGCAAGCTGCGCAAGCACGCGATTGCCCGATAACCGCGTGACGATCGTTCCCACGCTCCGCGTGGGAATGCCTCTGCGGACGCTCCGCGTTCGGCTTCCAGGGACGCAGAGCGTCCCGGGCTGCATTCCCACGCGGAGCGTGGGAACGATCAGATTCGAAACACAAGGTGCGATTTCCCCCTCCCTAGGCTAACCTGCGGCCATGTTTTACGAGGTCGACTATGCACATCCATATTCTCGGTATTTGCGGCACTTTCATGGGTTCGATGGCGGTCCTGGCCAAGGAGCTGGGCCATCACGTGACCGGCTCCGACGCCAACGTCTACCCGCCGATGAGCACTCAGCTGGAGGCCCAGGGCATCGAGCTGACCCAAGGCTACGACCCGGCGCAACTGGACCCGGCGCCGGACCTGGTGGTCATTGGCAACGCCATGTCCCGTGGCAACCCGGCGGTGGAGTACGTGCTCAACAAAGGCCTGCCGTACGTGTCCGGGCCGCAGTGGCTGGCCGATCACGTGCTGCAGGGCCGTTGGGTCCTGGCTGTGGCCGGCACCCACGGCAAGACCACCACCAGCAGCATGCTCGCCTGGGTGCTGGAGCACGCCGGCATGAGCCCGGGCTTTTTGATCGGTGGCGTGCCGCAGAATTTCTCGGTGTCGGCGCGCCTGGGTGGCACGCCGTTCTTCGTGATCGAGGCTGACGAATACGACAGCGCGTTTTTCGACAAGCGCTCGAAATTCGTCCACTACCGTCCCCGTACCGCGATCCTCAACAACCTTGAGTTCGATCATGCGGACATCTTCCCCGATCTGCCGGCCATCGAGCGGCAGTTCCACCATTTGGTGCGCACCATCCCGAGTGAAGGCCTGGTGATTCACCCGACCACCGAACCGGCCTTGCAGCGCGTGATCGAGATGGGCTGCTGGACTCCGGTGCAAACCACCGGCGCGGGTGGGCAGTGGCAGGTGAAGTTGCTCAAGGATGACGGTTCGCAATTCGAAGTCATGTTCGAAGGCGTGTCCCAAGGCGTGGTCGAGTGGGACATGACCGGCCAGCACAACGTTGCCAATGCCCTGGCGACCCTGGCGGCGGCTCGGCATGTCGGTGTAGTGCCATCCATGGGCATTGCCGCGTTGAGCGCGTTCAAGAGCGTGAAGCGGCGGATGGAGAAGGTCGCCGAAGTGCGCGGCATCACCATCTATGACGACTTCGCCCACCACCCGACCGCCATCGCCACCACCCTCGACGGGTTGCGCAAGCGCATCGGCGATGCGCCGCTGATTGCGATCATCGAGCCGCGTTCCAACTCCATGAAGCTCGGCGCGCACCGTGACGGCCTGCCGGAAAGCGTGGTCGATGCCGACCAGGTGATCTGGTACGCACCGGCCAACCTCGGCTGGGACCTCGGTGCCACTGCGGCGCTGTGCACGGTGCCGTCGATTGTCAGCGATTCGCTGGAAGGCATCATCGAGCGCGTGAAGAGCCAGGCCCAGCCCGGCACTCACGTGGTGATCATGAGCAACGGCGGCTTCGGCGGCCTGCACGGCAAACTGGCCGAGGCGCTGAAATGAGCAATGGTCCGGAACGCATCACGCTGGCGATGACCGGTGCGTCCGGCGCCCAGTACGGCTTGCGCCTGCTCGATTGCCTGGTGCGCGAAGACCGCGAGGTGCATTTCCTCATCTCCAAGGCCGCGCAGTTGGTGATGGCCACCGAGACCGATGTGACCCTGCCGGCCAAGACCCAGATGATGCAGGCCTTCCTCACTGAATACACCGGTGCGGCGGCGGGGCAGATTCGCGTGTATGGCAAGGAAGACTGGATGTCGCCGGTGGCCTCGGGCTCCGGCGCGCCGGCGGCCATGGTGGTGGTGCCGTGTTCCACCGGGACGCTCTCGGCGATTGCCACCGGGGCCTGCAACAACCTGATCGAACGGGCGGCGGACGTCACGCTCAAGGAGCGCCGCCAGTTGATCCTCGTGCCGCGGGAAGCGCCGTATTCGAGCATTCACCTGGAGCACATGCTCAAGCTGTCGAACATGGGCGTGAGCATCCTGCCGGCCTCGCCGGGTTTCTATCACCAGCCGCAGACCATTGATGACCTGATCGATTTTGTCGTCGCCCGGATCCTCAATCTGCTGAACATTCCCCAGGACATGTTGCCGCGCTGGGGCGAACATCATTTGAGCAGCGATGAATAAGCTGCTGATCGTGCTGTTGGCGCTGCAGCTGACCGGCTGCGCCACGGCCCGCACCCTCGACGCCGCCAAGCCTGGTGCGCCGGTGGTGTACGCCGGAACACGCCTGGATTTGTACGCCCTCAACGGTGGCTGCTGCGCCAAGGACCGCTTTGGCGCCGAGGCGCCGAGCTACCCGGGTCTCGATCTGCCGGGCAGTGCGCTGCTCGATACCTTGTTGTTGCCGTTGTCGTTGTTTACCGCCATAGGTGTGGGGTTTCAGGCTACAGGGGGGTTGTAGCCAAGGGCTGGGTTGCGCGCAGGAGCCCTGTAGGAGCTGTCGAGTGCAACGAGGCTGCGATCTTTCCCCAGCCACTTGAGTCACAAGCGAAAGATCGAAAGATCAAAAGATCGCAGCCTTCGGCAGCTCCTACAGGGCGCCCGCTCAGGCGCCGCAATCATTTGCCGAGCTTGCGCAACTCATCTGACTCCACCACCCGCACCCCATCCTGCTCTTCCAGCGCCAGACGCCACATGGCCCGGGCCAGTTGGCAGGCTTCGATGCCGTGGTACTTGCCTGGGATCAGCTTCGACAAGGGGCCAGCCAGTTGCTCGGCCAGGCGCGGTTCGACGCGGTCGCCCAGCAGCAGGGAAGGCCGGCAAATGGTCAGTTGCGGCCAGCCCTGGGCCTTGAGCGCCGCCTCCATTTCACCTTTGACCCGGTTGTAGAAGATCGATGACTTGGCGTCGGCCCCCAGCGCGCTGATCACCACCAGATGCCGTGCGCCCAGTTCCCGGGCGCGCTTGGCAAACGCCACGACCAGGTCCAGGTCGATCGCGCGGAAGGCTGCTTCAGAGCCGGCTTTCTTGATGGTTGTGCCGAGGCAGCAGAAGGCGATGTCCACCTGGCCACTGAGTTGTGGCAGCACCTGGGCCGGCTCCCCAACCGGGTTTTCCAAGTGTGGATGTTCAGCCAGTGGCCGGCGTGAAGGCGCCAATACGCGAGTGATGGTCGGCTCGTTGAGCAGCCGGTCCAGTAGATGTTCCCCGGTCAGCCCGGTAGCACCGGCGAGCAAAACATGCTGAGGCGTCAAGTACATAGTGTTTCCCCCTTGATACGGTTCAGCTTAGTTGCTCTTTGTGGCCTCGTCGTTCAATGCAGCACTTTGCAATGCTTTACGTGCCTGCTGTTTGCGCAGCAGTTGCCAGTGGGAAAGGACCGTCCTCGGCGCCCACATCTGAGGTTCGGACGCTTCGAAGTTGTCGGCCTGTTCGCGCTCGGCAACGGTGGCCTTGGCTCGCTTGAAGGCCTGCTCCAGGTCGTCGGTCTGGTTCAATGCCTGGGCGAACAGCGCATCGCCGAAATAGGTGAAGTTGGCTTCCTCGGAGCAGCCGAAGGACACCCGGTCGCCCCGGGAGGCGGTCATGATCAGGGTGCGTTCATCCTTGAGTGCCGGGATGAAGCCGCCGGAATAACAGGCCGAGATCACTACGATCTTGTCGCGGTTCTTCAGTGGCGCCAGCACCACGGCCAGTTCATCGGCGGGCAGGTCGGCCAGTTCCATGCGCGGCTGGTCGAGCACCAGCTCATGCTCGCTGGTGCCGTGGCTGGTCAGGTAGATGAAAATCAGGTCTTCCGGACCACTGCGCTCGGCCAGGGTGGCGGCGGCGCGGCGCAGGCTTTCGCGGCTGGCCATGGGCCGGTCGCCGAGGTGATCGCGGTGGTTGACCAGGCGAATCTGCCCGAACGCGCCGAAACGGCTGGCGAGCATGTTGGCGACATAGTCGGATTCGCGCAGGAACACGCTTTGCTTGCCATCGCCGCCCAGGGTCAGGCTGTACAGCTCCACCGCCGGGGTCGAGGCCGGGATGTTGGCGAGAGCATCGTCCAGTAGGCGGCCTTGGGCCAGCACGCCAAGTTCGAGCACATCCGGCAGCAGCCTGCCGTCCGCGTCGCGCACCCGTTGGCCGTTGGCCCAGGTGCCGCTTTGCACGGTGCCGTCTGTCAGCGCCAGGGTGCCGCGCCCGTGGTAGCTGTCGCTTTCGAACTGGCCGACGTAGAAACTGCCGTCGGGCAGGTTCAGGCGGCCCTCGCCAGTAAAGCGCCAATCATTGAATTGACCGAGATAGTGGCTGCCGTCAGCGCCGATCAGTTCGCCCTTGCCGGTCAGCGCGCCGTCCTTGAACCGGCCGATCCAGACATCGCCGTCGGCATTTTCGTAGCGCCCGCGACCGTTGAGCTGGTTGTTCTTGAAGCCGCCGATGTAGACATCGCCATCGGCACTGTTGAAGGTGCCCTTGCCCTGCAGTTGCCCGTCGACAAAATGCCCGGTGAACTGGTTGCCGCTGGCGTCGAAGCGCTGGCCTTCACCGTTGGGCTTGCCGTTGGCGAACGGGCCTTGGTACTGGCTGCCGTCGTCGAGTTCCAGGCGTCCGAGGCCGGAATAGCGGTCGGCCTTGAACTCGCCCCGGTAGGTCATGCCGTTTTCCTTGAGCGTCCCTTCACCGTCCCGGCGCCCCAGCTTGAAGCCGCCGGTGTAGCTGCTGGTCGGTGTGGTCAGGCTGCCCTGGCCGTGGAACAGGCCCTGCTCGAACTGGCCGCGATAGACCTCGCCATTGCTGCCATGCCATTCCCCGGTGCCGTGCCACTGGCCTTTGTCGAACTGCCCGGCGTACCAGCTGCCATTGGGGTAGTCGATGCGCCCCTGGCCTTGCAGCAGCCCGTCCACCAGGTCGCCGCGATAGCGGCCGCCGTCGGGCAGGCGCGCGTCGGGAGGCAGCGGCGATTCGCCGTTGCCACAGGCGGTGAGCAGCAGGGTCAGAGTCAGTGGGACGAATAAGCGCATAACGGGATCCAGGTCATCAGGCCACGAGTATGCCGCAGCTATGCCCCTTGGATACAGAGAAGCGATGCGAAACTGCCTGAGCGGTTTCGCGACCGCGCAGGTTTACACGAAGCAGAGCGACAGCGGCTCGGCGATGTAGGCCGGTTTTTCCGAACCTTCGATCTCCAGTGTGGCGGTGGCCTTGAGCAGCCATTGGCCAGGTTTTTTCTCGGTGACTTCCACCAGGTCGACCTTGAGCCGCACCTTGGAATCGACCTTCACCGGTTGGATGAAGCGTACGCTGTCCAGCCCGTAGTTGACGACCATCTTCACGCCCTCGGGCAGGATCAGGATGTCTTCCATCAGCTTGGGCATCAGCGACAGCGACAGGAAACCGTGGGCGATGGTGCTGCCAAACGGGGTCTGCGCGGCCTTGACCGGATCGACGTGGATGAACTGAAAGTCGCCAGTGGCTTCGGCGAACAGGTTGATGCGCTCCTGATCGATGGTGAGCCACTCGGAACGTCCAAGTTCCTTGCCGACATAATCTTTGAGCGCTGCAACGGGGACGTAGGGCATTGAGACTCTCCTTGGGTTCATCTGTTTTACTTTTTCTGGAACGGGGATCGGCATCCCCGGAGAACCACTGTAGATCAACATGGCGCGCAAGTAAGGTCACCGAACATGCTTTTTACGAATGCCGACCCATAGCGTGGGCATGCTTATAATGCCGGCGCATTCTTTGAGTAAGTGTTGCAGGGGAGAGAGCGGATGTTGCTACGGGGCCTGACCTGGCTGGTGCTGTTTCAATTGCTGGGCACTGCAATCAATCATTTGTTCTTGCCGGTGTTGCCGGGGCCGATCATTGGCCTGCTGCTGTTGCTCGGTTATCTGGTGGTGCGCGGCGAAGTCAGCGAGCCGCTGAACCTGGCCGCCAGCAGCCTGCTGCGTTATCTGCCATTGCTGCTGGTGCCGCCCGCAGTGGGGGTGATGGTCTATGCCCGGGCGATTGCCGCCGATTTCTGGGCCATCGTCGGCGCGTTGACCTTATCGCTGGTGCTGTCCGTGGCGTTGACAGGGGTGCTGATGCAGCGCCTGGCCCGGCGTCACATCGCCGCTCCGGAGGACAGTCAATGATGCTCGACTGGCAAGGTGCCTGGACCTCGGTGATCCACCATCCGCTGTTTGGCATCGGCATTACCCTGGGCGCCTATCAACTGGTACTGGCGGCGTTCGAAAAGACCCGTTGGGTGTTCCTGCAACCGGTGCTGATGTCGATGGTGCTGTTGATCGTCGTGCTGGTCGGTTGCGGCATTGACTATGCCGAATACCGCAAGAGCACCGAGATCCTCAGCATCCTGCTGGGCCCGGCCACGGTCGCCCTGGCCGTGCCGTTGTATTTGAACTTGCGACGGATCCGGCAGTTGTTCTGGCCGATTTTTACTACGCTGGTGATAGCTGGGGTGTTTGCCACCGGCTCTGCGGTGGTGTTGGGCTGGGCTTTTGGTGCCGAGCACATGATTCTGATGACCATGGCGCCCAAGTCCGTGACCTCGCCGATCGCCATGCTGGTGGCCGAGCAGATCGGCGGTGTGGCGGCGATGGCGGCGGTGTTCGTGTTGATCACCGGTGTGCTCGGGGCGATCCTCGGCCCGAGTATTCTGACCAGGCTGGGTGTCCATAGCCCAGAAGCTCGGGGCATGGCCCTGGGGCTGGCGGCCCATGCGGTGGGCACGTCGGTGGCGTTGCAGGAAAGCGAGGAAACAGGCGCCTTTGCGGCGCTGGCAATGAGTCTGATGGGCGTGGCCACGGCGGTGCTGCTGCCGTTGGTGGTGTCGATGACGGTTTAAGGAACTGGTTATGAGCTTGCCGCTTTTCCCGTTGAACACCGTGCTGTTCCCCGGTTGCATCCTCGACTTGCAGATTTTCGAGGCGCGTTACCTCGACATGATCGGGCGCTGCATGAAAAAGGGCGAAGGCTTCGGCGTGGTGTGCATCCTCGATGGCGAGGAAGTCGGCATCGCGCCTGAGGGCTACGCGCGGGTCGGTTGCGAAGCGCGCATCACCGACTTTTCCCAGCAGGACAATGGTCTGCTGGGCATTCGCGTGCAGGGCGGGCGGCGTTTTATCGTCCATGACAGCAGCGTCCAGGCGGATCAACTGACGGTCGCTGAAGTCGAGTGGCTGGAAGAAGAACCGGAGCAACCGCTGCAAGAGGAAGACGCCGACCTGGTGGCGCTGCTCAAGGCCCTGGCCGAGCACCCGATGGTCGAGGCCCTGAACATGGGCACCGAAGCGACCGGCCAGCAATCGCTGGCCAATCAACTGGCCTACCTGCTGCCGTTCAATGAGCTGGACAAGATCGACCTGCTGCAACTCGACGACCCGCAACAGCGCCTGGATGCGATCCAGGCGTTGCTCGATGAGTTGCAGGGCGAACTCTTCGCCTGACACCACTCATATCCACCGAACAACACCGCTCCCACAGGGGATCTCCAGTGCCCACAGATAGTGTGTTCAATAGGCATACCGCAACATCGCATGCGGCAGGTGCCGCAGCGCGAAGAAGCTGAACACCGCCACCAGCGCCGGCAGGATCAGCCACCAGACTTTCGGCGGCATGGCCGGTAGCGGGCTTTGGCGCTGGCTCAACCACAGGGCGGCCGCACAGATGCTGGCGGCGAGCATCGCCCCGGCGACGATGTCGCTCGGCCAGTGCGCCCCCAGGTAAACCCGCGACAGGGCGATGGCCAGCGCTGGCAGGCAGCCCAGCAGCAGCCAGGTCAGGCGCAGGCGTGGCGGTTGGCCGCGACCGGCCAGGACGGCGAGGGTCAGGAACAGCGCGAATGCCCCGGAGGAGTGGCCGCTGGGCATGCTGTAGCTGGTCAGCGGGTCGGTGAGGATTTCCGGGCGCACACGGGCAAAGAAGTGTTTGCTACCAGTATTGGCCAGGGAGGTGAGCAGCATCGTGCCACCGGCAAAGATCGCCTGCCGCCATTGCCGTGCCAACAGCAATAACGCGGTCAACAGGCTGCAGACAATCAGCATGTAGCGGAATTCGCCGATCAGCGTGAAGGTCACGGCGATTTCATCCAGTGTCGGGCTGCGATGCTCCTGGACCAGGGCCATCAAGCCCTGGTCGAACGCCGTCAGGTAGCGAAAGCCGATGAACAGGCCGATCAGGATCACCAGGCCGAGGCCTGCGATCAGCGCCGTGGCATGGCGATGGCGACGCAGGCTGCTGTTGACGCTCAGCCCGATCATCACCGCGATACTGCCGATGACCACGCCGGCCTGCGGCCAGAAACCTTCAGGCAGCGGCAGGCGAAACGCCGCCCCGGTGGCCCAGCCCGGTAGCAGGTACGCCACGGTCCAGCCTGCCGCAGCCAACACGCTGACGGCGGCGAAACGCGGGAACGGCATGTCGCACATCCCGGCCACCATCGGCAACATGGGCCGTAGCGGGCCGATGAAACGGCCCACCAGCAGGCTGGCGATGCCGTAGCGCTGGAAATAGTTTTCCGCCGCGCTCATCCATTCCGGGTGATGCCGCAGCCCCGGCAGGCGCCGGATGTTCTGGTGGAAATGCCGGCCGAGGAAGTACGACACCAGGTCCCCCAGCAAGCCGCCGAGCAGGCCCAGCAGCAACGTCTCGCCCAAGGACAATGCGCCGCTGCCGGCCAGCACGGCGATGGCAAACAACAGCACGGTACCGGGCACGATCAGGCCGGCGATGGCCAGGCACTCCACGCAGGCGACGATGAACACCGCCACCGCCAGCCATTGCGGGTTGACGGTCAACCAACCGGTGATGCTATCGAGCCATGGGCCCATAAATACAACTCCATTGAATATTGATCGGCATGCAGTTTTTACTGTGGGGAGCGCTTGTGGGAGCAAAGCTTGCTCGCGACGAACGATGACGCGACCTTACTGTTGATCCGTGTCGCCTGCATCGCGGGCAAGCCTTGCTCCCACAAGCCCGCTCCCATAGGGGGGACGATATTTCATCAGGACAACAAAAAATAATCACGCCCTTCGACCTGTCCGCGCCGCAAAGGGTTGCGGGTGCACCACGGGGCATAGGCGGCATCGACGAAGCGGTAGGGCAGGTGCTCGTCCCGTCCCTGGGGAATGCCCAGGCGGGTGGTCTGGATCGCATTGACCGTCGGCACGCCGACATCTTCCACCAGCAAGCGCTCTGGGTCGAAGCGTTTGGCGTCCCAGTCCGGCACTTTCAGCCCCAGGGCTTTGCACAGCAGGGTCTGGCCGGCA
Source organism: Pseudomonas sp. H1_F01 (assembly GCF_054681425.1). Classification (NCBI taxonomy): domain Bacteria; kingdom Pseudomonadati; phylum Pseudomonadota; class Gammaproteobacteria; order Pseudomonadales; family Pseudomonadaceae; genus Pseudomonas; species Pseudomonas sp. H1_F01. Next base: position 1,026,691 of record NZ_CP162823.1, read on the forward strand.
CAGAGTTTCTGCGGTGTGCGCGGCCGGCCTTGGGCGTCGGGGTTGTTGAGCAGCATCTGCGCCAGGCTCGCCGGCCCGGAAAGAGCATCGACCCACGGGTACGCCGATTTGATCAGCACCGCATTGCCGGGGCCCTGGGCGCTGAAGTTCAACGAATCGCCGCCCCGGGCGTAGTACATATAGATGTGGCCGCCATCCAGAAACAAAGCCTTACGTTTTTCTGTGTAGCCCAGCGAGGCGTGGCTGCCTTTTTCGGCGAAGTAATACGCCTCGGTCTCGATGATCCGCGCGCTGAGCCACAGGTCACCGACCTTGTGACGGATGACTTTGCCCAGCAGGTCCTTGGCAAGCACCTGGGCGTCGCGATCGAAAAAGGCGTGGGGCAGGGCGTTGGGCGATGGCAAATCGGTCATGGCGATAAACGAGGTGAGGCCAAAGGAAGCGCGATGATAGCAATGGAAAGCTTAATCACCGCTGAACAGTCGCTTCAACCGGCTGTTTACGCCTGTTTTGCTCCTCCGCCGGTCACCACTGTGAGTCCATGCTGTTAGTCGAGGGTTACGACAGCTATAATCTGCCGCTTTCCTCATCGCCAAGACCACACAGACCATGACTGAGTCCGTTCTTGACTACATGACCCGCCTGGGTCGCGCCGCTCGCCAAGCGTCGCGCATCATCGGCCGGGCCAGCACCGCGCAGAAAAACCGCGCCCTGCAGGCCGCCGCCAATGCGCTGGACGCTGCGCGTGCCGAGTTGTCCGCTGCCAACGAGCTGGACCTGGCCGCCGGCCGGGCCAATGGTCTGGAACCGGCCATGCTCGAGCGCCTGGCGCTGACCCCGGCACGCATCGACGGCATGATCGTCGGTCTGCGCCAGGTCGCGGCCCTGCCGGACCCGGTCGGGGCGATCCGTGACATGAGCTACCGGCCGTCGGGCATCCAGGTCGGCAAGATGCGCGTGCCCCTGGGCGTGGTCGGGATCATCTACGAGTCGCGGCCGAACGTGACCATCGACGCCGCCAGCCTGTGCCTGAAGTCGGGTAACGCGACCATCCTGCGTGGCGGCTCCGAGGCGATCCATTCCAACCGCGCCATTGCCGCCTGCATCCAGCGCGGCCTGGCCGAAGCCGATCTGCCGGCGGCCGTGGTGCAAGTGGTGGAAACCACTGACCGTGCCGCAGTCGGGGCATTGATCACCATGCCCGAGTTCGTCGATGTCATCGTGCCGCGTGGCGGCAAGGGCCTGATCGAACGGGTCAGCCGTGACGCCCGCGTGCCGGTGATCAAGCACCTGGACGGCATCTGCCACGTCTACGTCAGCGCCCACGCTGAATTGCCGAAGGCCCAGCGCATCGCCTTCAACGCCAAGACCTACCGCTACGGTATCTGCGGCGCGATGGAAACCCTGCTGGTGGACCAGGCCGTGGCCAAGGACTTCCTGCCGTCGATGGCTGCCCAGTTCCGCGAGAAAGGCGTTGAGCTGCGCGGTTGCGAGCGCACCCGGGTGATCATCGAGGCCGTTGCGGCCACGCAAGAAGACTGGGACACCGAATATCTGGCGCCGATCCTGTCGATCCGTGTGGTCGACGGGCTGGAGGAGGCCATCGAGCACATCAATCGCCACGGCTCGCACCACACCGACTCCATTGTCAGTGAAAACCTGGGTGAAACCCGGCGCTTCGTGGCCGAAGTGGATTCGGCGTCGGTGATGATCAACACCCCGACCTGCTTCGCCGATGGCTTTGAATACGGATTGGGTGCCGAGATCGGCATTTCTACTGATAAGCTGCACGCCCGCGGCCCGGTGGGCCTCGAAGGCCTGACCTGCGAGAAGTACATCGTGGTCGGTGACGGCCAGTTGCGCGGACAGGAGTCGGTCTGACTTGGGCGATCTCGACCCGCCAGCTGCTGTGACGACGACAACCCTGCCCCGGCGCATCGGTATCCTGGGCGGCACGTTCGACCCGGTGCACATCGGCCATTTGCGCGGTGCGCTGGAAGTCGCCGACGCCCTGGCCCTCGATGAGCTACGCCTGACGCCCAGCGCCCGGCCGCCTCACCGGGATACGCCGCAGGTGTCGGCGCAGGACCGCCTGGCGATGGTCGAGTGCGCGGTGGCCGGTGTGGCACCGTTGGTGGTGGATGCCCGCGAATTGCAGCGGGACAAACCGTCCTACACCATTGATACCCTGGAGCTGATGCGCGCCGAATTGGCCGCTGATGCCCAGGTTTTTCTGCTTCTGGGCTGGGACGCATTTTGCGGCCTGCCCACTTGGCATCGCTGGGAAGAGTTGCTCCAGCATTGCCACATCCTGGTGCTGCAACGCCCGGATGCCGACAGCGAGCCGCCGGATGCCTTGCGCAACCTGCTGGCGGCCCGCTCGGTGAGCGACCCGCTGGCCCTGAAAGGGCCGAGCGGACAGATTGCATTCGTCTGGCAGACGCCGCTCGCGGTATCCGCCACCCAGATCCGTCAACTGCTGGCCAGCGGTAAGTCGGTACGTTTCCTGGTGCCCGACGCGGTCCTGGCCTACATCGATGCGCACGGGCTTTACCGTGCGTCGAACTGAAAAAGGTGTGCTTCAAGGCACGTGAATGCGTGTAGCGAAGCGCCCGAACATACGAGCAAAACGAGTTTTATATGACTGACAAAGACGTAAACAAAGTAAAGCGCAAAGGCACGTTCAAAAGCGCCCCGCTGCCAGTAGAGGCCCACACCGGCGTCGTACTGGCCGGTGAAGAACTGGTCAAGGTGGCCGTGGCGGCCCTGGAAGACGTCAAGGCCCAGGACATCCAGGTGATCGACGTTCGTGAAAAGCAGAGCATCACGGACTACATGATCATCGCCACCGGTACCTCCAACCGCCAGATCGGCGCGATGCTGGACAAGGTCCGCGAAGCGGTCAAGGCCCAGGGCGTCAAGCCGCTGGGTGAAGAAGGCAAGGGCGACAGCGACTGGGTACTGCTGGATATGGACGACGTCATCGTGCACATGATGACCGCCTCGGCGCGCCAGTTCTACGACCTGGAGCGCCTGTGGGCCGGTGCCGAGCAGAGCCGTTCGGCCAGCGCCGCGCACCACAGCCCGGAAAACCCCCATGAGCACTTCACCAAGCTCAACAAAGACCAGCAATAAGGGACCGCTGTGCGACTGCGCCTGATCGCCGTCGGTTCTCGCATGCCCAAGTGGGTGGAAGAAGGCTGGCATGAATATGCCAAGCGTCTTCCGTCCGAGCTGGCCCTGGAACTGGTGGAAATTCCGCTCAACACCCGTGGCAAGAACGCCGACGTGGCGCGCTTCATCCGCCAGGAAGGCGAAGCCATGCTGGCCAAGGTCGGGCCGAACGAGCGCATTGTCACCCTCGAAGTCCATGGCAAGCCCTGGAGCACCGAGCAACTGGCGGTGGAACTCGACCGCTGGCGGCTGGATTCGCGTACGGTCAATTTCATGGTCGGTGGCCCGGAAGGGCTGGCGCCGGAAGTCTGTGCCCGGGCCGATCAGCGCTGGTCATTGTCGCCGTTGACGTTGCCACACCCGCTGGTGCGGATCCTGATCGGCGAACAGCTGTATCGTGCCTGGACAGTTCTGTCCGGGCACCCTTACCACAAGTAATCCTGCCCCATGCCCCAGCCGATCCGTATCAAGGACCACGAAAAAGACGCCCGCCTGGTGCGGGGCCGCGTCGTGTTCGGCGCTATTACGGTGGTGACGCTGATCGGCGTGCTGATTGCGCGCTTGTATTTCCTCCAGGTGATCCAGTACGAGTACCACTCGACCCTGTCGGAAAACAACCGGGTGCATGTGCAGCCGATTCCGCCGACCCGCGGGTTGATCTTTGACCGCAATGGCGTGGTGGTGGCGGATAACCGGCCCAGCTTCAGCCTGAGCATGACCCGCGAGCGCTCCGGCGACTGGCAGCACGTGCTCGACGTGATCGTCGAAGTGCTGCAACTGACGCCCGAGGACCGGGCGATCTTCGAGAAGCGCATGCGCCAGGGCCGACGTCCGTTCGAGCCGGTGCCGATCCTGTTCGAGCTGACCGAAGAGCAGATCGCCCTGATCGCCGTGAACCAGTTCCGCCTGCCCGGCGTCGAGGTGGTGGCGCAGTTGGTGCGTCATTATCCCCAGGGGCCGCACTTTGCCCACTCGGTCGGCTACATGGGGCGGATCAACGAGAAAGAGCTCAAGACCCTCGATCCGGTCAATTACAGCGGCACCCACCATATCGGCAAGACCGGCATCGAGCGTTTCTACGAGCCGGAGCTGCATGGCCAGGTGGGTTACGAGGAAGTCGAAACCAACGCCCGCGGCCGCGTATTGCGGGTGCTCAAGCGCACCGACCCGATTCCCGGCAAGGACATCGTCCTGAGCCTGGACATCAAGCTGCAAGAGGCCGCCGAAGCGGCGCTGGGCGGTCGCCGTGGCGCCGTGGTGGCGCTGGACCCGAACACCGGCGAGGTGCTGGCGATGGTCAGCCAGCCGAGTTTCGACCCGAACCTGTTCGTCACCGGTATCAGCTTCAAGGCCTACGCCGAGTTGCGCGATTCCATCGATCGGCCGCTGTTCAACCGTGTGCTGCGCGGCCTCTATCCGCCGGGGTCGACCATCAAGCCTGCCGTGGCGATTGCCGGGCTGGACTCTGGCGTGGTGACCGCGTCGAGCCGGGTCTATGACCCCGGCTATTACATGCTGCCCAACTACGACCACAAGTACCGCAACTGGAACCGCACCGGCGACGGTTATGTGGACCTGGAAACGGCCATCATGCGTTCCAACGACACCTACTTCTATGACCTGGCCCACAAGCTGGGGATCGATCGGTTGTCGTCCTACCTGGGCAAGTTCGGCATCGGTCAGAAGGTCTCCCTGGACATGTTCGAAGAGTCACCTGGCTTGATGCCGTCCCGGGAATGGAAGCGCGCGACCCGGCGCCAGGCCTGGTTCCCCGGCGAAACCCTGATCCTGGGGATCGGCCAGGGCTACATGCAGGCCACGCCCTTGCAGCTGGCCCAGGCCACGGCGCTGGTGGCGAGCAAGGGCAAGTGGTATCGCCCGCACCTGGCCAAGACCATCGAAGGCCAGAAACCGGTGGACCCGGACCCGATGCCAGACATCATCCTGCGCAATCCGTCGGACTGGCAGAAGGTCAACAACGGCATGCAGCAGGTGATGCACGGCGCCCGGGGCACCGCCCGCAAGGCGGCCATCGGCTCGCCCTACCGCATTGCCGGCAAGAGCGGTACGGCCCAGGTCGTCGCCATCAAGCAGGGCGAGAAGTACGACCGCTCCAAGGTCCAGGAACGCCATCGCGACCACGCCTTGTTCGTCGGCTTCGCGCCGGCCGACAACCCGAAGATCGTCGTATCGGTGATGGTCGAGAACGGTGAGTCGGGTTCCGGCGTCGCCGCGCCAGTGGTGCGCCAGATCATGGACGCCTGGCTGCTGGACGAGCACGGCCAGCTCAAGCCTGAATACGCAAGCCCCACCACTGCGGAGGCTACGGCCCGTGAAGAATAATTTCGACCGGATCCTCTCCAGCGAAGATGTGATGCGCCGTCGTGCCACCTTGTTGCAGCGCATGCACATCGATGGTCCGTTGCTGATCCTGCTGCTGACCCTGGCCGCAGGCAGCCTGTTCGTGCTGTATTCGGCCAGTGGCAAGAACTGGGACCTGCTGGGCAAGCAGGCCACCTCGTTCGGCATCGGCCTGGTGTCGATGATCGTCATTGCCCAGCTCGAGCCGCGTTTCATGGCCCGCTGGGTGCCGCTGGCCTATGTGGTGGGCGTGGGCCTGCTGGTGGTGGTGGACGTGATGGGCCACAACGCCATGGGTGCCACCCGCTGGATCAACATTCCCGGGGTGGTCCGCTTCCAGCCTTCGGAGTTCCTCAAGATCATCATGCCGGCGACCATCGCCTGGTACCTGTCCAAGCGCACCCTGCCGCCGCAGCTCAAGCACGTGTGCATCAGCCTGTTGCTGATCGGCATCCCGTTCATCCTGATCGTGCGCCAGCCGGACCTGGGTACTTCGCTGCTGATCCTGGCCGGTGGTGCCTTCGTGCTGTTCATGGGCGGGTTGCGCTGGCGCTGGATCCTCAGCGTGATCGCCATCGCCGTGCCGGTGTCGGTGGCCATGTGGTACTTCGTGATGCACGACTACCAGAAGCAGCGAATCCTGACCTTCCTCGACCCGGAGAGCGATCCGCTGGGCACCGGCTGGAACATCATCCAGTCCAAGGCCGCCATCGGTTCCGGCGGGGTGTTCGGCAAGGGCTGGCTGATGGGCACCCAGTCGCACCTGGACTTTTTGCCGGAAAGCCACACCGACTTCATCATCGCCGTGATGGGCGAGGAGTTCGGCCTGGTGGGTATCTGCGTGCTGCTGCTGATCTATTTGCTGCTGATCGGCCGGGGGCTGGTGATCACCGCCCAGGCCCAGACGTTGTTCGGCAAGTTGCTGGCGGGCAGCCTGACCATGACGTTTTTTGTTTATGTTTTCGTCAACATCGGTATGGTCAGTGGCCTGTTGCCGGTCGTGGGGGTGCCGTTGCCATTCATTAGCTACGGAGGAACTTCGCTGGTGACACTACTGTCAGCGTTTGGGGTCTTGATGTCGATTCATACGCATCGCAAATGGATCGCGCAGGTTTGAATAAGGTGAAGAGTTCAATGCAAGCAATGCGTGGCTGGTCGACGCGATATGCGCCGTGGATCGGCCTGGTCGGCTTCCTGGGCGGTGCGTCCCATGCCCAGGCTGGCGAATACGAAGGCTCGCCGCAGGTGGCCGAATTCGTCGGTGAGATGACCCGCGACTACGGTTTTGCCGGTGAGCAGCTGATGGGCGTGTTTCGCGAGGCCGAGCGCAAGCAGTCGATCCTTGACGCCATCTCCCGGCCCGCCGAGCGGGTCAAGCAGTGGAGCGAGTACCGGCCGATGTTCATCACCGAGGCGCGTATCGCCCGGGGCGTGGACTTCTGGCGCCAGCACGAGGCGGCCCTGGCCCGTGCCGAGCAGGAATACGGCGTACCAGCCCAGTTCATTGTGGCTATCATTGGCGTCGAGACCTTCTTTGGCCGTAACACCGGGAATTTCCGGGTGATCGACGCGCTGTCGACCCTGGGCTTCGACTACCCGCCGCGCGCCGAATTCTTCCGCAAGGAGCTGCGCGAGTTCCTGCTGCTGGCCCGCGAAGAGCAGGTCGACCCGCTGACCCTCAAGGGTTCTTACGCCGGGGCCATGGGCCTGCCGCAATTCATGCCCAGCAGTTTTCGCGCTTACGCGGTGGACTTCGACGACGACGGCCACATCAATATCTGGACCAACCCGACCGATGCCATCGGCAGTGTTGCCAGCTATTTCAAGCGCCACGGCTGGGAAGCCGGCCAGCCGGTGGTCAGCCGGGCCGACGTGCGTGGCGAGCAGGTGGACGAGGGCCTGACCGAGGGCATCGAGCCGACGAAAACCGTCGGGGAGTTGCGGGCGTTGGGCTGGTCGAGTCATGATGCGCTGCGTGACGACATGCCGGTCACCGCGATACGCCTGGAAGGCGAACAAGGCCCCGAATACTGGATGGGCCTGAAGAATTTCTACGCGATTACGCGTTATAACCGCAGCGTGATGTACGCCATGGCCGTATATCAACTGTCTGAAGAGCTGGTCAAAGCACGGGGCGTCAAATAATGCGGGCACTGCCTACCTATCAACCCCTGAAAACCAAGCCCCTCAAGCTCGTGGCGTTGGCCGCGCTGTCGCTGTTGGTCGTCAGTTGTTCGACCAGCCGCACGCCGGCCCAGAAAGACTCCACCGCCGTGCGCGCGACGCCGGGCCTGGACATCAACCGGGCCCACAAGGACGGCGCGCCGTGGTGGGACGTGGATGTCTCGCGCATTCCCGACGCGACGCCGACCCTGCACACCGGCCCCTACAAGGCCAACCCGTACACGGTATTGGGCAAGACCTATTTCCCGCTGAGCGACTCCAAGCGCTATGTCGCTTCGGGCACGGCGTCCTGGTACGGCACCAAGTTCCATGGCCAGAACACCGCCAACGGCGAAGTGTATGACCTGTATGGCATGAGCGCGGCCCACAAGACCTTGCCGCTGCCCAGCTATGTGCGGGTGACCAACCTGGACAACAACAAGAGCGTGATCCTGCGGGTCAATGACCGTGGGCCGTTCTATTCCGACCGCATCATCGACTTGTCGTATGCGGCGGCGAAAAAACTTGGTTACGCTGAAATCGGCACCGCCCGGGTCAAGGTCGAAGGTATCGACCCGCAGGAATGGTGGGCCCAACGCGGCCGTCCGGCGCCTTTGATGCTCAACGAGCCGAAAGTGGCGCAAAATGCCGCGCCGACCGTGACGGCGTCCACCGGCACGGTCGAGCAGTGGACGCCACCGCCGCAGCAGCACGCGGCGGCCGTAGTGCCCGTTCAGCTCGACGCAAAAAAAAACGCTTCTGCAACAGCGTCTGGCCAGTTTCTGCAAGTGGGCGCGTTCGCCAACCCGGACGCTGCCGAGCTGCTGAGGTCGAAGCTCAGCTCGATGGTGAGCGCCCCGGTGTTCATCAGCTCGATCGTGCGCAACCAGCAGACACTGCATCGGGTGCGTCTGGGGCCGATCGGTTCTCCGGGTGAAGTCCAGCAAGTGCAGAACAGTGTGCGCCTGGCCAATCTCGGTTCGCCGAGCCTGGTCACCGCCGAGTAATTGATTGAGGCCCGCTTGCGGTTGGAGCGGGTCAGGTTGTTGGCTCCATGAATAACAAAAGCCCGGCAAGGGTTGTGAGTGAGCAACTTAAATACGCGGTGGCCCGTTAAGAGGCTGCCTGTTTAGTTTTGCCTTCGGGCAGTTCCATTAGCGATTTCGAGAGACGGATGAACATCACCACCTTTGCCAAACGCCTTTGCCTGCTAGTCCCGCTGCTTCTCTCTCCAGCCGCGTTCGCGGTCGAGATGATGCCTGCGCCTCCTCAATTGGCCGCCAAATCCTTTGTGCTCATGGATGCCAGCAGCGGCGAGGTCCTGGTAGAGAACAACGGTGACCAGCGCCTGCCACCGGCCAGCCTGACCAAGCTGATGACCGCCTACATCGCCACCCTGGAAATCCGTCGCGGCCAGATCGGTGAAAACGATCCGGTGACCGTCAGCGAAAACGCCTGGCGTACCGGCGGTTCGCGGATGTTCATCAAGGTCGGTTCGCAAGTGACCGTCAGCGACCTGCTGCACGGCATCATCATCCAGTCCGGCAACGACGCCAGTGTCGCCCTGTCCGAGCACATCGCCGGCAGCGAAGATGCGTTCGCCGACATGATGAACAAAACCGTCGCCGACCTGGGCATGACCAACAGCCACTTCATGAACCCTACCGGCCTGCCGAACCCTGAGCACTACTCGTCGGCTCACGACATGGCGCTGTTGGCACGGGCGATCATTCACGAAGACCCGGCGCACTACGCCATCTACTCCCAGAAGGAATTCTTCTGGAATGGCATCAAGCAGCCTAACCGCAACCTGCTGCTGTGGCGCGACAAGACCGTCGATGGCCTGAAGACCGGCCACACCGACGAGGCTGGCTACTGCATGGTGTCCTCGGCTGTCCGTGATGGCATGCGCCTGATCGCCGTCGTCTTCGGCACCAGCAGCGAAGTGGCCCGTGCCGCTGAAACCCAGAAGCTGCTGACCTACGGTTTCCGCTTCTTCGAAACCCAGACCTTCTACCAGAAGGGCACCGAACTGGCCCAGGCCCAGGTCTGGAAAGGCACCACCAATCAGGTGAAGGCCGGCCTGGCCCAGGACCTGACCATGACCTTGCCTAAAGGCCAGCTCAAGAAGCTCGCTGCCAGCATGACCATGAACCCGCAACTGACCGCTCCCATCGCCAAGGGCGACGTGATCGGTAAAGTCGAAGTCAAACTGGACGACAAAGTGGTGCACAGCGCCGACCTGATCGCTCTGGACGCGGTCGAGGAAGGTGGTATCTTCCGCCGCATGTGGGATAGCATCCGTCTATTCTTCTACGGCTTGTTCAACTGATTGAAGTGTTGACCTGCATGGCCTCGTTCCCATCCGGAGCGGGGCCATGTGCGTTACCACGGCTTACGAGGCCGTTACCCCATGACAGACTCTGAAGTAAAAGCGCCAAAGATCGAATTCCCTTGCGCGGATTATCCGATCAAGGTCATCGGCGACACCGGCGTGGGTTTCAAGGACCGGATCATTGCGATCCTTGAAAAACATGCCACCGTTGACCACAAGACCCTGGCCGAGCGCCAGAGTACCAACGGCAAGTACACGACGATCCAGTTGCACATCATTGCCACCGGTCAGGAACAGCTCTACGACATCAACAGCGAGCTGCGCGCGACCGGTTTCGTGCACATGGTGTTGTGATGCCGGGCACGCTGGGCTTTCGCGAGCTGGGCACGATGGCTTACGAGCCGGTCTGGCATGCCATGCAACGCTTCACCAACGAACGCGGCACCACCGCCGACGATGAAGTCTGGCTGGTGGAACACCCGCCGGTGTTCACCCAGGGCCAGGCCGGCAAGGCCGAGCACCTGCTGCTGCCGGGGGATATCCCGGTGGTGAAGGTCGACCGGGGCGGGCAGGTGACCTACCATGGCCCTGGCCAATTGGTCGCCTACCTGTTGCTGGATGTGCGCAAGCTGGGGTTTGGCGTGCGCGAGCTGGTCACCCGCATGGAGACATGCCTGATCGAGCTGCTGGCCAGCTACGGTGTGACGGCGGCGGCCAAGCCGGATGCGCCGGGTGTCTATGTCGACGGGGCGAAGATCGCCTCCTTGGGATTGCGAATCCGCCACGGCTGTTCGTTTCATGGCCTGGCGCTGAACGTGGACATGGACCTTGCGCCATTTCGACGGATTAATCCCTGTGGCTACGCGGGACTGGCGATGACCCAGTTGAGCGAGCATGCAGGATCGATTGAATTTGCCGAGGTAAGTGCCCGGCTGCGCGCGCAGCTCGTCAAACACCTCGACTATGCTGAGCAGACGACCCTCACGGGCGGAATCGACTGATATGACTACTGATGCAGTGCAAACCATTATCCCGACGCAGGACGTCACCGAGCGTCCGGCCCCACGTGCCAAGGTAGAGGCCGGCGTCAAGCTGCGCGGCGCCGAGAAGGTTGCACGCATCCCGGTCAAGATCATTCCGACCACCGAATTGCCGAAGAAGCCTGACTGGATCCGCGTGCGCATCCCGGTGTCCCCGGAAGTCGACCGGATCAAGGCCCTGCTGCGCAAGCACAAGCTGCACAGCGTCTGCGAAGAAGCCTCCTGCCCGAACCTGGGTGAGTGCTTCTCCGGCGGCACCGCCACGTTCATGATCATGGGCGACATCTGCACCCGTCGCTGCCCATTCTGTGACGTCGGCCACGGCCGTCCGAAGCCATTGGACACCAACGAGCCGGAAAGCCTGGCCATCGCCATCGCCGACCTGAAGCTCAAGTACGTGGTCATCACCTCGGTGGACCGCGACGACCTGCGTGACGGCGGTGCCCAGCACTTTGCCGACTGCATCCGCGAGATCCGCAAGCTGTCGCCGAACGTTCAGCTGGAAACCCTGGTGCCCGATTACCGTGGCCGCATGGACATCGCCCTGGAAATCACCGCGGCCGAGCCGCCGGATGTGTTCAACCACAACCTGGAAACCGTACCGCGCCTGTACAAGGCCGCGCGTCCGGGTTCGGATTACCAGTGGTCGTTGACCTTGCTGCAACGCTTCAAGCAGATGATGCCGCACATTCCGACCAAGTCTGGCTTGATGCTGGGCCTGGGTGAGACCGATGAGGAAGTCATCGAGGTCATGAAGCGCATGCGTGAGCATGACATCGATATGCTGACCTTGGGCCAGTACCTGCAGCCTTCGCGTAGTCACCTGCCGGTGCAGCGTTTTGTGCATCCGGATACCTTTGCCTGGTTTGCTGAGGAAGGGTACAAGATGGGCTTCAAGAACGTGGCTTCGGGGCCGTTGGTGCGGTCTTCGTATCATGCGGATGAGCAGGCTAAGTTGGTTAAGGCTGAGCTGCTCGGGTCCTGATTTTTTAGCGTTGGTTTTTGGGGTGGTGTGTATATCCGTTTTTGCGTAACGGCGGCTGACGGTTCCGCTCTTACAGCGGGTCACTTTTGGAAAAGCCCGGAAGCCGGCCCAGTCAAAAGTAACCAAAAGCGCTTTGCCCCACCACTCGGTGCCTCGCCTGGGCTCGGCATGCCTTCACTCCGGCATTGGTTCGTGGGCCGCCGCGAAGGGCCATCCATGGCCCAGCGCGGCTAACCCGGCATCCATGCCGGGTTGCCCACGAACCAATGCCTGCGTTCAGCCATCGTGGTTAACGGGGCGCCCCAGATCAAAAACTGAACCGAGGCGGCCTAACAGCCGGCCTGGTTCTTGGTGAGACCGCGTTTCCCCTGTGGGAGCGGGCTTGCTCCCGAAAGCGGTGTGTCAGTTTGCGGTGATGTTGGATGTGCCGGCCCCATCGCGAGCAAGCTCGCTCCCACAAGGGGTAGCGGTGTACATGAGTTTTGTGGCTGCTGAAGATCCAATGTGGGAGCGAGCCTGCTCGCGAAGGCGATGTCACAGTCGATGAGGATGTTGGATGTGCTGGCCTCATCGCGAGCAGGCTCGCTCCCACAAGGGGTTGTGGTGTACATGAGTTTTGTGGCTGCTGAAGATCCAATGTGGGAGCGAGCTTGCTCGCGATAGCGGTGGCACAGCTACGTAAATGCTGGATGTGCCGCGCTTTGGCTTTGCTTTGGCTTTTGATCTTGGGCGCCCCGTTAAACCACGCTGGCCGAACGCAGGCATTGCGCAGTGGGCATCCCGGCATGGATGCCGGGTTAGCCGCGCTGGGCCATGGATGGCCCTTCGCGGCGGCCCACGGAGCAATGCCGGAGTGAGGGCACACCGAGCCTAGGCGAGGTGCCAAGTGGTGGGGCAGAGCGTTTTTGGTTACTTTTGGCGCTCTTTCCAAAAGTGACCCGCCGTAAGGGCGGAACCGCCAGCCGCCGTTACAAAAAAAACGGATATACACACGATCAAGAAAACTGGGAACCCCATGGCCCTAACCCCACACCACCCCGTCCCAGCCCTCCCTCAAGAAGGCCTGATCGCCGTGATCGCCCCCGCCGGCCCCGCCCCCCTGGACACGGAAAAAGCCATCCAATGGATGCGCGCCCGGGGTCATGAGCTCCGGATATTCCCCGGCGTCTACGAAAAGGACAACTACCTGGCCGGCAGCGACGAGACAAGGCTCAACGACCTGCACGCCGCTTTCGCCGACCCAGAAGTCAAAGCCATCATCTGCCTACGCGGCGGCTACGGCACGCCCCGTCTACTCGATCGTATCGATTTCGAGCTCTTAAAGCGCAACCCCAAACCATTCGTAGGCTACAGCGATATCACCGCCCTGCACCTGGCCATCAGCCGTTACGCCGGCTTCGTGACCTTCCACGGGCCGCTGCTCAACGCCGATCTGCTGGGCGACAAGGAGCCCCCAACCGTCACCTCGTTTTTCAGCCTGCTGCGTGGCCAGTTGAAGGCCGGTAGCACGCTAAGCCATCCCGCAGCGTATCCATTGACCACCGTTGAGCCGGGCATCGCCCATGGACGTCTGCTGGGCGGCAATCTGTCGATGATTGCCGCGACCATGGGCACGCCTTATCAGATCGACGCCGAAGGGGTGATCCTGTTCATCGAAGACGTCAACGAGCCGTTGTACCGCATCGACCGATTGCTGACGCAGCTGCGGTTGGCCGGCACGTTGCACCAGCTACGCGGCGTGTTGGTGGGGGATGTGGCCGGGGTCGACGTCGAGGCGTTGAACCGATTGCTCAAGCAGACCTTCGAGCCATTGCGCATCCCGGTGCTGTCCGGCTGGCGCAGCGGGCACTGCGATCCGAACCTGACCTTGCCCATGGGGGCATTGGTGACGCTGGATGCGGGGGAGAAGAGGTTGGTGCTGGAGCAGGATGTGGTGGTTAGCTGCTAGTTCTGTAGCGTCCGCAAATCAGTCATCGCGAGCAAGCTCGCTCCCACAGGTTGATCGGGAATACCTGTGGGAGCGGGCTTGCTCGCGAAAGCGGTAGTCGCCATAAGGCAATTCAGCGGCTACGCAACGCCTCCAGCAACTGGTGCGTCGGATACCCATCAGCCGGCCAGCCGAACGACTGCTGGGCGCTGCGGATGGCCTTGCGGGTGTTGGCGCCGATGATGCCGTCGGGGTTGCCCGCGTCATAGTTGTGCTTGCCCAGCAGGGTTTGCAGCTCGATGCGTTCGCTGCGACTCAGGGGCAGGTCCTCCTTGGGCCACTGGCCATAGACCAGCCCGCCGTCGGTAAAGCGCTTTGACAACAACCCGACCGCCAAGGCATAGGACGACGAGTTGTTGTACTTGAGGATGGCGCGGAAGTTATCAAAGATCAGGAACGCCGGGCCGCGATGGCCGGCCGGCAGGAGCAGGGACGCCGACAGCTGTTTGTCATCCGGGGTTATTGGCAGGCCACCATATTCTGAAACCCCCAGTCGCTCCCATTCAGCAACAGGCTTGCGGATCGTGCCATCGGCCAGTGTGTAGTCGAAGCCCTCTGGGAGATCGACTTCGAACCCCCACGGCTGGCCACGCTGCCAGCCGGAGCTTTGCAGGTAGTGGGCGGTCGAGGCCAGGGCGTCGGTGGAGCTGCCCCAGATGTCGCGGCGACCGTCGCCGTCGAAATCCACCGCATGGGTGTTGTACGTGGTGGGAATGAACTGGGTCTGGCCCATGGCGCCGGCCCAGGAGCCAAGCATTTTTTCCGGTGTGATATCGCCCTGTTGCAGGATTTGCAGCGCGGCGATCAGTTGCGCATGGGCAAAACCCGGGCGCCGTCCTTCGTAGGCCAGGGTCGCCAGGGAGTTGATCACCGACTTGCTGCCCTGGAACTGGCCGAAGTTGCTCTCCATGCCCCACACCGCTACCAGCGCCTCACGATCGACGCCGTAACGCTGCTCGATGCTTTGCAGGATCTGGGCGTTCTGTTGGATCAGGCTCTTGCCTTTGTTGACCCGCAGTGGCGACAGCGCGCCATCGAGGTATTCCCACACGGGACGGGTGAATTCCGGCTGGCTGCGATCGGCCTTGATCACGCTCATGTCCGGGCTGACGCCGATAAACGCACGGTCGAACAGGTCGCCACGGATCCCGGCGGCCAGTGCCTCCTTGCGAAACCCGGCCTGCCATTGCGCGAAGGTCTGGGTGGGCGCAATGGCCAGGTCTTCACCGGTCGGTACCAGAGGCGGCACGATGGCCGGAGCGGTCACGGCGGGGGCTGTCTGGAGCGGTTGGGCGTCGGCGGCAGTAGGTTTTTCGGCGCAGGCGACAAGCAGGGCAACGCTTGCGGCAACAATCATTTGGCGCAGTGGCCAACGATGGGAAAGACAGAAGGGCATGCACGGGTCCAGAAATACAAATCAGGTGCTGACCTTAACATGCGAAAGGGGCGTAGGGCTTGTCCTGGTGTTTCAAGCGGCCAGAAAGCAAGAAGCCTCCCAGTTGTCAGACTGGAAGGCTTCGCGGCGGTAGCTGCCTTTGCCTTTGGCGGGTCGTTCCTGGCGGCTGCGGAACAGGGGCTGGGCGACGATGGACTTGGCCTTGTTGGGGCCATGCTTGGATGGCTTTTTGCTCATGGTGGGTACTCTCGTAGGGTGGGTTTTGCGGGATAAATCATGGGGCAGAGTTGGGGGGCTGTCCAGTCCCTGCATTGCGTAGGAAATGTCATTCAGACGAACACACGACTTGTGGCGCCGATAGGTGGGAGCAAAGCTTGCTCGCGATACAGGCACCTCGGTTTCAGAGACACCGCGCTGCTTTCATCGCGGGCAAGCCTTGCTCCCACAGATATCTTCGCCGCAGAACAGCCTTCAGTGCGTGCTTATTCGGCAGGCAACGTCAACCGCTGTCCAGCCATCAACAGCGACAAGCGACTGAGGCTCATCCACGGCGAGCCGGCGGCCTGGCCCTTGATCTGCGCATCGATGCGCTGGGCCTCGAGCAGCAATTGCGCCCAGCGCGATGCGGAATAGCGTTGCAGGGCCTTGCTCATCAGCGGTTTGCGTTTGTCCCAGACGGGCGGGCGGGCCTGGCTGAAGGCCTTGTCCAGCGGTACGCCCTGGCTGTATTGCAGGGACAGGTTGGCCAGCAGGCGCAATTCCCGGGCCAGGGCCCAGAGGATCACCGGCGGTTCGACACCTTCGCCCCGCAGGCCTTCGAGCATGCGCAGGGCATGGGCGGCTTCACCGTTGAGGATCGCATCGGTCAACCCGAAGACATCGAAGCGCGCACTGTCGGCCACGGCAGCCTGCACCGTTTCCACGGTGATCTGTCCGCCTTCGGCCATCAGCTTGAGCTTTTCGATTTCCTGGGCGGCGGCCAGCAGGTTGCCTTCGACGCGGGCGGCAATCAGCTCCACTGCGTCCTGGCTGGCCGAGAGACCGGCTTGGGACAGGCGCTGGCGGATCCAGCTGGGCAACTGGCTGACGTCCACCGGCCAGATCTGCACGAACTGGGTCTGTGGGCCTTCGACCAGGGCCTTGCCCCATTTGGTCTTCTGCGCGCTGCCGTCGAGTTTCGGCAAACTGATGAGCAGTACCGTGTCCTCGGCCGGGCGTGAGCAATATTCGATCAGCGCAGCGGCACCCTTGTCCCCGGGTTTGCCGGAGGGCAAACGCAGTTCCAGCAGGCGTTTTTCGGCGAACAACGACATGCTCGCCCCGGCCTGCAGCAGCGTGCCCCAGTCGAAACTGGCGTCGGCGGCGAAGACCTGGCGCTCGTCGAAGCCTTGCTGGCGGGCGGCGGAGCGGATGGCGTCGGCGGCTTCCTGGCACAGCAGTGGGTCATCGCCACTGATGATGTAGACCGGCGCGAGGGCGCCTTGCAGGTGTTTGCCGAGTTGGGCGGGAGCGAGCTTCATAAGAAAAGGCGAGCGGGGCGCCGGAGCGCCCCGCAAGGCTTATTCAGCCGGGATCTGCATCGGCGACTGTTGCGGGGTTTCCGCCTCAGCCTTGCGTGCCGCTTCCAGCGCATCGGCTTCGGCCTTGGCGCGGGCGTTGGCGGTCTGTTGCAGCTGTTCCAGCTGGGTCGGGCTCAGCTGTTGCAGGCGCAGCATCATGCGCTGTACGAGGTCGCGTCGCATTTCGCCACGCACTTCGGTGGACTCCTGGTCGGAACCGGTGATGTTATTGCCATCGTGCAGGTAGACCTTCTGCACCTGGAGCTTGTCGTCCAGCAGCACCAAGTCGTTCTGGTCGCGGATCTCATAGCTCAGCACGTCGTTCAGTTCGTACTCGGCGGAACGACCGGCACCGGCATAGCTCAGGCTGCGCTGGCTTTGCTGTTCACGGGTCAGTACCAGCTTGTACGGGGCCCCGGTGTAGACTTTCACACCGCTGTTTTCCAGGGTGTCGCGCAGCATCTTGACGGTGTCGCCAAAGGCGTCCCGTGCGCTGAGGTCCAGTTCCTTGATCGCCAGCTCGGTGGTGCCGGTGCCGCGCAGTTGGAAGCCGCAGGCGCTCAACAGGACCGCCAGACCCACTACCAGCAGATTACGTTTGATCATCTTGTTGCTCCCCTTGAACCCTATGGAGGTCGACGATGCGACCCCGCAGGTTGTATTCGGCGCCAGGCTCAAGCCCGCGCCCGATCCAATTAGCTTGCGACGATGTTGACCAGTTTGCCGGGTACGACGATCACTTTGCGAATCGTCAGGCCATCGACAAAGCGCAGCACGTTTTCGTTGGCCCGCGCAGCGGCTTCGACTTCTTCGCGAGTGGCGGCGGCCGGCATTTCGATCTGGCCGCGCAGCTTGCCGTTGACCTGGATGACCAGGGTCAGGCTGTCCTGCACCAGCGCGGTTTCGTCCACCACCGGCCAGCGTGCGTCAATCACCGGGTCGGCGTGACCCAGTTGATTCCACAGCTCGTGGCTGATGTGTGGGGTGATCGGCGCGAGCAGCAACGTCACGGCTTCCAGGCCTTCGTGAACCAGAGCGCGATCCTGTTCGGTGCCTTGCGCGGCTTTTTCCAGCACGTTCATCAACGTCATCACCTGGGCGATGGCGGTATTGAATTTGTGGTTCTGGCCGACGTCATGGCTGGCTTGCTTGATGGCCAGGTGGATCGAGCGGCGAATGGCTTTCTGCTCGTCGTTCAGGCTGGCAACGTCCAGTTTCCCCGGCAGGCCCTGGGTGACGTGGGCTTGCGCCAGGCGCCAGACGCGCTTGAGGAAACGGTGCGAACCCTCGACGCCGGAATCGGACCACTCTGCGCTCATGTCAGGTGGCGAGGCGAACATCATGAACAGGCGGCAGGTGTCTGCGCCGAACTGGTCGATCATCGACTGTGGGTCGACGCCGTTGTTCTTCGACTTGGCCATTTTCTCGGTGCCGCCGATTTCCACCGGCAGGCCGTCGGCGATCAGCTTGGCGCTGATGACCTTGGCCTTGCTGTCGCGTTCGAGTTCGACGTCGCTCGGGTTGAACCAGGTGTAGGCGCCGTTGGCTTCGCGACGATAGTAAGTCTCGGCGATCACCATGCCTTGGGTCAGCAGGTTCTTGAACGGCTCGTTGGAACTCACCAGGCCTTCGTCACGCATCAGCTTGTGGAAGAAGCGTGCGTAGAGCAGGTGAAGAATGGCGTGTTCGATGCCACCGATGTACTGGTCCACTGGCAACCAGTGGTCAGCCGCGGATTTTTCCACCAGGCCGCCTTGATAGTGCGGCGAGGCGTAGCGCGCGTAGTACCAGGACGACTCGACGAAGGTGTCCATGGTGTCGGTTTCACGCTTGGCCGGTGCGCCGCATTTCGGGCAGCTGCACTCATAGAACTCGGGCATGCGCGCCAGGGGCGAACCGGCGCCGTCGGGTACGACGTCTTCCGGCAGGACCACGGGCAGTTGATCTTCCGGCACCGGTACGTCGCCGCAGGTATCGCAATGCACGATCGGGATCGGGCAGCCCCAGTAGCGCTGGCGGCTGATGCCCCAGTCCCGCAGGCGGAACTGGGTGCGCGAGGCGCCGAGGTTTTTCTTGATCAGGGCGACTTCGATGGCATCGAACGCGCCAGGGAAATCCAGGCCGTTGAACTCACCGGAGTTGATCAGCTCGCCGTGTTCGCCGTAGGCGTCCTGCCAAGGTTCGGGGGTCTGGTCGCCGGCGCTGGTGCGCACGACAGCTTTGACCGGCAGGTTGTACTTGTGGGCGAATTCGAAATCGCGCTCGTCGTGGGCCGGCACCGCCATGACAGCGCCGTCGCCGTAGTGCATCAGCACGTAGTTGGCGACCCACACCGGCAGTTTCTCGCCGGTGAGCGGGTGCTCGACGAACAACGAAGTCGGCAGGCCTTTCTTCTCTTGGGTGGCGACGTCGGCTTCGGCGACGCTGCCGCCTTTGCATTCGGCGATGAACGCCTGCAGCTCAGGGTTGTTCCGTGCCGCCAGGGTGGCCAGCGGATGCTCGGCGGCCACGGCCACATACGTGGCGCCCATCAGGGTGTCCGGGCGGGTGGTGAAGACTTTCAGGGTGCCGGCTTCGCCAATGGAGGCGACGTCGTACGGGAACTGCACTTCCATGCCCCGGGACTTGCCGATCCAGTTGCGCTGCATGGTCTTGACCTGCTCGGGCCAACCGGTCAGTTCGTCGAGACTCTCCAGGAGTTCATCCGCGTAGGCGGTGATCTTGAAGTAGTACATCGGGATCTCGCGCTTTTCGATCAGCGCGCCGGAGCGCCAGCCGCGACCGTCGATCACTTGCTCGTTGGCCAGTACGGTCTGGTCCACCGGGTCCCAGTTCACGGTGCCGTTCTTGCGGTAGATCACGCCTTTTTCGAACAGGCGGGTGAACAGCCATTGTTCCCAGCGGTAGTAGTCGGGCTTGCAGGTGGTGACCTCGCGGGACCAATCCACCGCCAGGCCCAGGCTGCGCAGCTGGGTTTTCATGTAGGCGATGTTTTCGTAGGTCCACTTGGCGGGGGCCACGTTGTTCTTCATCGCGGCGTTTTCCGCCGGCATGCCGAAGGCGTCCCAACCCATGGGTTGCAGGACGTTCTTGCCTTGCATGCGCTGGTAGCGGGAGATCACGTCGCCGATGGTGTAGTTGCGCACGTGCCCCATGTGTAGCTTGCCGCTGGGGTAAGGGAACATCGACAGGCAGTAGTACGTCTCCTTGCCTGGCTGTTCACTGACTTCAAAGGACTTTTGCTCGTCCCAGAACGACTGGGCGGCGGCTTCGATTTCACGGGGCTGGTAGTGTTCGTGCATGGCTACTTTTGTACTGAATGGGGTGGCCCAATCCTCTTCGTTGCCATGCTGGACGCAGACGACGCCGAATGCGGCGTTTTCGATGCCCAGCCAAGCTGGAAGTGGAGTTACAGGAAGCGCCGTAGCATACATGACCGCGCTCTGCCGAGGGAAACCCTGATTGCTGCCGAACCACCGCCGAGCCACTGCCGATCATCGGCGATGACCCGTGTTCAGGGCCGTTGGTCGCGGCGCCCTGCCGGTTTGCCCAGCGAAGCTAAGCTTCTCAATGGGGAGTGAGTCTTATCTTCAATGAGGTGAGGGATGGTTGAATCACAACGAAAAGTCGCTACACCTGAGTTGTACGAAAAACTGATCGATCGTCTCGGGGTGGCCCTGGACGCTGCAAGAACCGCCGGTCGCTTGCGTGATGAACGCCCGGTAGAGCTGGAACTGCGAGGCTTGAGCCCCGCGGAGTTCGAACTGGTCGAGGCTTATCTCGAACAGGTCGGACATCAAACCTCCACCAGTGAGGCCCAGGTACTCAAGCGTCTCGATGCGCCCCGTTCGGCCAAGGTTGTGTGGCTCAAGGACCGGACGCCTGATAAGGATGCTGTAAGGATCCGGTCGCTGCAGTTCAAGTAAAGCCGGATTCACGCGTGTCGCTTTTTTTGGTTCAAGGCTTTTTCGAATCTGTTGTCGCTTTGCGTCAACCCACTTAGGCTTCGGGCATCTATGGAGATGCCCGATGCCGTTTCGCTATTTCATCAAACAACTTCTATTGCCGCCCGGCATTCTTTTGCTGCTGTTGGTGCTCGCCTGGTGGTGGCGCCATTCTCGGCCGCGCCTGGCCCGGCTGTGTTTCGCCGTGGGCCTGGGCGGTTTCTGGTTGATGAGCCTGCCGGTGGTGGTGCAGTGGAGCGCCAAGGCATTGGAGCGTGAGCCGCCGCTGCTGCGCAGTGAATGGGCAACCCTGGCCCAGCGTGCCGACGCCATCGTGGTGCTGGGATCCGGTCGCGAGCGCGGCGACCTGGCCTGGGGCGCCGACCAGCCCACCGGTGTCGGCCTGGAGCGCCAGCGTTATGCGGCGCGGCTGGCCAAGGCGTCGGGCTTGCCCGTGCTGACCACCGGCGGCTTGCACTACGGCACCCCACCCAGCGAGGCCAAGTTGATGGCCGACTCGATGCTGGATGATTTCGGCGTCAACGTGCGCTGGCAGGAAGGACGTAGCCGCACCACTTGGGAAAACGCCCAGATGAGCGCCGAGATCCTGTTGCCTGAAGACATCAAGCGGGTCGTGGTGATCACCCAGGCCTGGCACATGCCGCGGTCGGTCTGGAGTTTCGAGCGCGCGGGGTTTGAAGTGGTGCCGGCGCCAGTGGGTTTCCTGGGGCAGGACAATGCCCGACCGTTGGGCGGCTGGATGCCGGAGTTCAAGTCGATCTGGCAATCCGGGCAGTTGATGAATGAGGCGGTGGGGCTGGTGGGGTATTGGTTGTTCTACCGCTGAGGTGTTACCGGATCATTCCCACGCTCCTGCGTGGGAATGCCTCAAGGGACGCTCTGCGTCCCAAATCGGGCTGGCGTCTGCTGCCAATGTGACGCGGAGCGTCACAGGCTGCATTCCCACGCGGAGCGTGGGAACGATCAACCTTAAACCGTCCTGGCCATCCGTCCCGCCATCAACGCCCAGCCCAGCAGCAACGCGCACAAGATGATCAGCGGCCATGAGCGCCATTGCAGATAAGGCGTCAGGTCGTGCATCGGCACCACTTCGCCATAGAGGATGCCGCGCTCGAATTGCGGGATCTGTGCGGTGATCTGGCCGAAGGGGTTGATCAGCCCGGTCACGCCGTTGTTGGTGGCGCGGATCATCCAGCGGCCGGCTTCCAGCGCGCGCATCTGGGCCATTTGCAGGTGTTGCAACGGGCCGATCGAGGTGCCGAACCAGGTGTCGTTGCTGATGGTCAGCAGCAGGTCGCTGCGCGCTGACAAGCTGGCGGCAAATTCCGGGTAGACCACTTCATAGCAGATGAACGGCGCGATCTGGTAACCCTTGGCTTGCAGCAACGGCTGGTCGGCCGGGCCCCGGGCGAAGTCCGACATGGGCAGGTCGAAGAAGGCGATCAGGCCGCGCAGGATGTCCTGTAGCGGCACGTATTCGCCGAACGGCACGAGTTTTTGCTTCAAGTAAGTGCCGTCACCTTCGCCGGTCACGGTAATGCCGTTGTAGTAACGCTTCTCGTGGCGCACCAGTTGGCGAATCGGCACACCGGTAATCAACGCCGAATGCCGCTCGGCGGCGAAGCCGCCCATCATGTCCAGGTAACCCTGGGCAGACTCCTTGAGCACCGGTACTGCGGTTTCCGGCCAGATCAACAGGTCGACGCGCTTGGACGCAAAGCTCATGTCGCGGTACAGCGCCAACTGCGCGTTGAGCTGCTCGGGGTCCCACTTCATGCTTTGTTCGATGTTGCCCTGGATCGCCGCGACGCTCAGCGGGGCGCCCGAAGGGCTGGTCCAGGCATGGCCCTTGAGGGCCAGGCCGGCCACCCATGGGCCGATCAGCAGCACCACGCCCGCGGCGATAAAGCCTTTGCGCCCGGTGCGGATCAACCGGGGCGCGTTGTATAGCAGCGCGGCGGTCAAGGCCAGGGTGAAGGAAATCAGCCACATTCCGCCCAGCGGCGCGAGGCCGGCCAGCGGGCCGTTGAGCTGGCTGTAACCGGAATACAGCCAGGGGAACCCGGTGAGGAACCAGCCGCGGAAGGCTTCCTGGCCCAACCACAGGGCGGCGAACGCCAGGGCATCGGCCAACGGCGCTTCGTTGCGGCGCAGCCAGCGCGCCCAGAGCCAGGCGGGCAGGGCGAAGAACCAGGCGATGGCGGCGATGAACAGCAGCATCAACAACCCGGCGAGCAGCACCGAGGCGCCGCCGAAGTTATGGATGCTGACGTAGATCCAACTGGTGCCGGCACCAAACAGGCCAAAACCGAAACACCAGCCTCGGCCCAGGGCCTGGCGTGGCGAGAGTTCGCGCAGCCCGGCGTAGAACAAACCGACCGCCAGCAATGCCAGCGGCCAGAGGTCGAACGGCGCCAGGGCCAGGGTGGTGATCGCACCGGCCGCCATGGCCAGCAGGTTACCGGGCCAGCCGGGGCGGGTTATCCAGCGCATTTTTGTCCTTAGCGGGTCTCGCAGGGGTTATCGGCCAATGGGCGAAAGGCGCAGCAAGTGAATCCGACGGCTGTCGGCATTCAGGATGCGGAAGCGCCAGGAGCCGATTTCCGTGGTTTCGTTGCGCTTGGGCAGGTGCCCGAAAGCACTCATCACCAGGCCGCCGACGGTGTCGAACTCATCGTCGGAGAATTGGCTGTCGAAGAATTCGTTGAAGTTCTCGATCGGCGTCAGGGCCTTGATCAGGAAGTCGCCGCTGGGCAGGGGCTTGATGTAGCTGTCTTCCTCGACGTCGTGCTCGTCCTCGATGTCGCCGACGATCTGCTCGAGCACGTCTTCGATGGTGACCAGGCCGGCCACGCCGCCGTATTCGTCAATGACGATGGCCATGTGGTTGTGGTTGGCGCGGAATTCACGCAGCAGCACGTTCAGGCGCTTGGACTCGGGCACGAAGGTGGCCGGGCGCAACAGGTCCTTGATGTTGAAGCTGTCGCCGTTCTCCTGAAGGATCAGCGGCAGCAGGTCCTTGGCCAGCAGCACGCCCATGACGTCGTCATGGCTTTCGCCGACGACCGGATAGCGCGAGTGAGCGGAGTCGACCACGGCGGGCAAAAATTCGCGAGGGGTCTGGGTCGCCTTGATGCTGACCATCTGCGAGCGCGGGACCATGATGTCCCGGACCTGCAGGTCAGCGACCTGGATGGCGCCTTCGACAATGGCCAGCGCTTCGCTGTCCAGCAGTTTGTTCTGGTGTGCATCGCGCAGCAGCTCCAGCAGCTCCTGGCGGTTTTTCGGCTCATGGGCAAAAGCCTGGGTGAGCTTGCCCAGCCATGACTTCTGCCCGTTGCTCGATCGATCTTCGCTCATAGCGATTACTCTGAATCCTTTGTCGTTACAGGTTGATGTATCAGTGTTCGTCGCCGGCGTAGGGGTCGGGATGACCCAGCTCTGCAAGCAACGTTCGTTCCAGTGCTTCCATTTCTTCGGCTTCGTCATCTTCTATATGGTCGTAACCCAGTAGATGCAAGCAGCCGTGAATCACCAGATGGGCCCAGTGGGCCTCAGGGGGCTTGTCTTGTTCCGCTGCTTCACGCTCCACCACCGGGACGCAGATCACCAGGTCGCCCAGCAGTGGGATGTCGAGCAGTTCGTCAGGCACATCGGCGGGGAACGACAGCACGTTGGTGGCGTAGTCTTTCTGCCGCCAGGTGTGGTTCAGTTCACGGCCTTCGGGTTCGTCCACCAGGCGGATCGTCAGCTCCGAGTCGGCACTGCGCTGGCGCAGGGCCAGTTCGCACCATTGGCGGAACTGGGCTTCGCTGGGGGCGGCGTGTTCGCACGCCACTTGCAGGTCGAGTTCAAGCATTGTGGCGATTGCCTTTGCTTTCGGCCGAGTCTTCATCGGCGCGATTCTCGAAACGCTCGTAGGCTTCGACAATGCGTTGCACCAACGGATGGCGCACGACGTCCTTGGGCATGAAGTGCGTGAAGCTGATGCCCGGCACGTCCTTGAGGACCTGGATCACATGGTTCAGCCCGGACTTGGTGCCACGGGGCAGGTCGACCTGGGTGATGTCCCCGGTGATGACGGCGGTGGAGCCGAAGCCGATCCGGGTCAGGAACATTTTCATCTGCTCGACCGTGGTGTTCTGGCTTTCGTCGAGGATGATGAAGCTGTTGTTCAGCGTCCGACCACGCATGTAGGCCAGTGGCGCGACCTCGATGACCTGGCGCTCGATCAGCTTGGCGACATATTCGAAGCCGAGCATTTCATACAGCGCGTCATAGAGCGGGCGCAGGTACGGGTCGATCTTCTGGGCCAGGTCGCCGGGCAGGAAACCGAGTTTTTCGCCCGCTTCGACCGCCGGTCGCACCAGCAGGATGCGCCGCACCTGTTCACGTTCCAGCGCATCGACGGCGCAGGCCACGGCCAGGTAGGTCTTGCCGGTACCGGCTGGGCCGATGCCGAAGTTGATGTCGTTGCCCAGGATTTCCTTCACGTAGCGCTGCTGATTCAAGCCGCGAGGGCGAATCATGCCTTTTTTCGTGCGCAGGGCCACGGCCGGTTCCGACGGGGCGTGGTTGTCGAGTTCTTCGACAGCCGACTCCTGCAGGAACAGGTGGACCGTATCCGGCGACAGCTCGCTCCCCTTGGTTTCCCGGTAGAGGCGGCGCAGCAGGTTTTCCGCGGAGGTGGTGTGCTTGGGTTCGCCGATCAGTTCGAACTGGTTTCCGCGGTTGCGGATCTCGATGGCCAGGCGCTGTTCGATCAAGCGCAGGTGCTCGTCGAATTGCCCGCACAGATTGGCGAAGCGGCGAGCCTCAAAGGGCTCGAGAATAAAGCGATGTGGTTCGATGGGTGCGTTCAAGGTCGTTTTTAGCCGCCCGGGGGCAATTAAGGTGAAATCAAGGATAACGCCAGTAGGCTGGGTGCGAAAGCTCTTAAACAGGCGAATCTGATCACAGGGTTGGCACAACCCATTGTGGGAGCAAGGCTTGCCCGCGATCAAGGCGCCGCGGTCTTCAGTGAGATTGCGGTGCTTCTATCGCGGGCAAGCCTTGCTCCCACAGGTCTTGCTTGCACAGACAATAGTGTTTTTTAGCAGGTTACTGGATCAGCGAACCGCGCAGGGAGTGCGGTTGCGCGGCGTCGATGTGCACGTCGGCGAACTGGCCGATCAGGGCCGGGGTGTCGCAGCGGAAGTTGACGATGCGGTTGTTTTCGGTCCGTCCTTGCAACTCGCCCGGGTCCTTTTTCGAGTAATCGGTCACCAGAATCCGCTGGACGGAGCCGACCATTTGTCGGCTGATCTCGAAACCTTGCTGGTTGAGACGATGTTGCAAGGCGTTGAGCCGTTCCTTTTTCAGCTCTTCGGGCGTGTCGTCCGCCAGGTCGGCCGCCGGAGTGCCAGGGCGCTGGCTGTAGACGAACGAATAGGAGAAATCGAAGCCCACGTCTTCGATCAGCTTCATGGTCTGCTGGAAGTCTTTCTCGGTTTCGCCAGGGAAGCCGACGATAAAGTCCGAGCTGATGCAGATCCCCGGCACTGCCGCGCGCAACTTGCGCAGCTTGGATTTGTACTCCAGCGCCGTGTGGTTGCGCTTCATGGCCGCAAGGATCCGGTCGGAGCCCGATTGCACCGGCAGGTGCAGGTGCTTGACCAGTTCGGGGACTTCGGCGTGGGCCTGGATCAGGCTTTCGGAGAACTCCAGCGGATGAGACGTGGTGTAGCGGATGCGGTCGATGCCATCCACTGCCGCCACGACGCGGATCAGTTCGGCGAGGTCCGCCAGGCGCCCGTCATGGGTCAGGCCGCGATAGCCGTTGACGTTCTGCCCCAGCAGGGTCACTTCGCGCACACCGTGTTCCGCCAAGTGGATGATCTCGGCGATCACGTCGTCGAACGGCCGGCTGACTTCTTCGCCGCGGGTGTAGGGCACCACGCAGAACGTGCAGTACTTGCTGCAACCTTCCATCACCGACACGTAGGCACTTGGGCCGTCGATGCGCGGTTCGGGCAGGTGGTCGAATTTTTCGATTTCCGGGAACGAGACGTCCACTTGCGGCAGCTTGGTGCTGCGCGCGGCGTCGATCATCTCCGGCAGGCGGTGCAAGGTCTGCGGGCCGAAGACCACGTCCACGTAGGGTGCGCGATCACGAATGGCCGCGCCTTCCTGGCTGGCCACGCAACCGCCCACGGCGATGACCATCTCCGGGTTGGCCAACTTCAGTTCGCGCCAGCGGCCGAGCTGGGAATACACCCGGTCCTGGGCGCGTTCGCGAATCGAGCAGGTGTTGAGCAGGATCACGTCCGCGTCTTCAGCGCGGGCGGTGACTTCCAGGGCCTGGTGTTCACCCAGCAGATCGACCATGCGCGAGCTGTCGTACTCGTTCATCTGGCAACCGTGGGTTTCGATGTAAAGCTTCTTGGCCATGGACGGGATCATCACGTGATTCAAAGAACCGCGCATTATAGAGAACAAGTCCCTGGGTTCCCACCGCTGTGCGAGCAGTGGCTATGCTATAGTTCGCGCCCTCATTTTTACCCGCCGATGTGTTTCGCCAGCCATGACCAAACGTGAAGCTCCAATCTACAAGGTGATTTTCCTCAACCAGGGCCAGGTGTTCGAAATGTACGCCAAGCAGATCTATCAAAGTGATCTGTGGGGTTTCCTGGAAGTGGAAGAGTTCGTCTTTGGCGAGCGCACGCAAGTGGTCGTCGATCCGAGCGAGGAAAAGCTCAAGGCGCAGTTCGAAGGCGTGGTGCGCAGCTTCGTGCCAATGCATTCGATCGTGCGCATCGACGAAGTCGAACGCCTGGGCACCCCGAAAATCAGCGAAGCCCGCGGCGCGATCGGCAATGTGATGCCGTTTCCGATGCCGATGCCTGAGAAGTAGGATTCAAGATCGGGTTGCTCCCAATCGCGAGCAAGCTCGCTCCCACAGTGGGGCTTTGTGAACACAAGATTTGTGTACACCAGCGATCCAGTGTGGGAGCGAGCTTGCTCGCGATGAGGCCATCAAGGCCTGCGCAATAATCAGGGCAGAGGTGAGAAGGGCGTACGCCCATCGGCGTTCTGCAATTCCATCAGGTATTTGCGAAAGATCTGCCCCAGCACCTGGGTTGCCACTTCCAATTCGTCACGGGGCATTTGCTCGGCGACTTCGTCGGCGGTGTCCAGGGCTTCTTCGGCGCCGTTGACCGCGGCCATCTTCAGGACGATATAGGCCTGGACGTTGTTGGCCGGCACGCCCTCGCCATGGAAGAACATGTCGCCGAGCTTGAATTGCGCCTGGGCATGGCCTTGCAGCGAGGCTTTTTCGAAGTAGTCGAGGGCTTTTTTGAGGTCGCGCGGCGCAGCCTTGCCTTCGTAGTAGAACTCGCCCAACTCGTATTGCGCTTGTGCATCACCTGCGTCCGCCGCTTTTTGACAGGCGTCGAGTGCCGGTGCGAGATCTTGTGGCTGGGTATTGAGCGTGCAACGGCCCAGCGCCGGGATCAACAACGAGTTACCGCCTGCCTGTGCATTCGCGAGCAGGGGCTGAAGGAGCAACAGGCAGCCCAAGGCAAGGGTGCGGCCGGTGCGGTTCATGGGAATCGACTTACCTCTGAGGGGCGCGCGGACCCTCCGGGGGATCCAATAAGCGCGCATTATGAAATAAGCAGGGCCATCCTTACAAAGTCTTTACTCGTTTTTCTGCTGCGAGGGAATGCTAATAGCTGCTTCGGGCATAAATACGTAGGAAAAAGGCGGGAGGTTGTCGGCAATCACTGACGCCAGCTTCAGCCAGCGTCAGTTATCCACAGGCTTATTTCAGCGCAGCAAAGGCCCGTTCGGCCGCATCGAGGGTGATCTTCAGCTCGGTCTCGCCATGGGCGATGGAAGTGAAGCCGGCTTCGAATGCGCTCGGCGCCAGATACACGCCGCCGTCGAGCATCAGGTGGAAGAAGCGCTTGAAGCGGTCGGCGTCGCTGGCCATCACGTCTTCGAAGGTGACGATGTCATCGGCGCCACTGAAATACAGGCCGAACATGCCGCCGGCCTGGGTGGTCACGAACGGAATGCCTGCCGCGTCGGCACGAACCTGCAAGCCGTCGAGCAGGCGGGTGGTGTAGTCGGTCAGTTCGGCGTGGAAGCCCGGGCGGCTGATCAGGCGCAGTGTGGTCAGGCCGGCGGCCATGGCCAGCGGGTTGCCCGACAAGGTGCCTGCCTGGTAGACCGGGCCCAGCGGCGCGATGCATTCCATGATCTTGCGCTTGCCGCCGAAGCAGCCCACCGGCATGCCGCCACCGATGATCTTGCCGAAGGTGCTCAGGTCCGGCGTGACGCCGTAATGGGCCTGGGCGCCGCCGAGGGCTACACGGAAACCGGTCATCACTTCATCGAAAATCAACACCACGCCATGCTGGTCGCAGAGGCTGCGCAGGCCTTCGAGGAAACCCGGTGCCGGCGGTACGCAGTTCATGTTGCCGGCCACTGGCTCGACAATGATGCACGCCACTTCCTGGCCGACTTCGCCGAGCATCTTCTCGACTTCTTCAAGGTCGTTGAACGGCAGGGTCAGGGTGTGTTTGGCGAACGCTGCCGGTACCCCGGCCGAGCTCGGCACGCCCTGGGTCAGTGCGCCGGAGCCGGCCTTGACCAGCAGGCTGTCGGAGTGGCCGTGGTAGCAGCCTTCGAACTTGATGATGCTGTCGCGACCGGTGAAGCCCCGCGCCAGGCGGATCGCGCTCATGGTCGCTTCGGTGCCGGAGCTGACCATGCGCACCATTTCCATCGACGGCACGATCGAGCAGACCAGGTCGGCCATCTCGGTTTCCATCGCGGTCGGAGCGCCGTAGGACAGGCCGTGTACCAGTTGCTTGCGCACCGCATCCAGCACGTCCGGATGGCTGTGGCCGAGGATCATCGGGCCCCAGGAACCGACGTAATCCACATAGCGTTTGTCGTCTTCGTCGGTGACGTACGCGCCTTCGGCGTGCTTGAAGAACAGCGGGGTGCCGCCGACGCTCTTGAACGCACGAACGGGCGAGTTCACGCCGCCGGGGATGTGTTTCTGGGCATCGGCAAACAGGGTTTCGGAACGGGACATGGTTGGGCTCTCGAAAACGGAAAAATGGACTATTTGATCTGCAGCAGCTCGTTGAAGGCGCGGGCGCGGCGCGTCACTTCAGTGGTGCTGTCGGCGCCGAACAGGCCGTGGACCACCGCCAGCAGGTCGACCCCGTGGGCCACTAGCGGGGCGGCGTTGTCCAGGGTGATGCCGCCAATGGCGCACACCGGAACATGCAGTTTGAGGTGCGCCTGTTCGAGCAGTTCAAGGTTTGCGCTGGGGGCGCCGGGCTTGGTGTTTGAGTTGAAGAAACGCCCGAACGCGACATAACTGGCGCCTTCGCTGGCGGCCTGTTCGGCCAGTGCCAGGCTGGCGTGGCAGGTGGCACCGACGATCGCCTTGTGCCCGAGCAGTGCCCGCACTGGCGCCAACGGGCCATCGGTCTGGCCCAGGTGCACACCGACGCCCAGGCGTGCGGCCAATTCTGCGTCGTCGTTGATGATCAACTGGGTCTTGTAGCGCTCGCACAGGTTGCGCAGTGCTTCGGCTTCCCGCAGGCGGCGGGCCTCGTCGCTGCTTTTATCACGGTATTGCAGCAGGGTGACGCCACCTTCCAGCGCCGCTTCCACATAAGCGAGGAACTTGCCGGCCAGCAATTGGCTATCGGTGATGGCGTAAAGGCCACGTAATTTCATTCCACAGGCCTCCGGTACTACGAGCAGAAATCCAGCGGCAGGCGACGCGGCACGAACTGGCCTTTGCCCAGTTGTTCGGCATCGCGCAAGGTGCGCCAGGTGTAATCCAGTGCCGTCTTGACGGCGCTGGCGAGCTGTTCGCCCTGGGCCAGCCGACCGGCCAGGGCACTGGCCAGGGTGCAGCCGGAACCGTGGTAACTGCCGGGCAGACGCTGGCAGGTAAAGGTTTCGCGCCCGCCGTCGCGGCTGTACAGGCGATTATGGACTTCATGTTCGTCGCCGTGACCACCGGTGATCAACAGGTGTTTGACGAAGGGCAGCAGTTTTTCCGCGCACTCGTCGGCGCTGCCCTCGGGCAGTTCGGCGAGGATGCGCGCTTCAGGCAGGTTGGGGGTGGCGATGATTGCCAGGGGCAGCAGGCGTTCGCGCATGGCGTAGCCGACCTCATCCTTGCCCAGGCGCCCGCCACCGCCGGCGCGCAGCACCGGGTCGCAGACCATGGGCAGGTGCGGGTGCGCCTGGAGCAGTTCGACCACCGTGTCGACCATTTCCAGTGAGCCAAGCATCCCCAGCTTGACCGCTGCCACCTGGGCGTCGTTGAGCACGGCATTGGCTTGTGCCAGCACCCACTCTCGGTCGAGCACTCGGAAATCGCTGACGTTGACGGTGTCTTGCACGGTCAATGCGGTAACGGCAGGGGCGGCATGACAACCCTGGGCAAGCAGGGCTTCGATATCTGCCTGCAAACCGGCGCCACCACTGGGGTCGTGGCCGGAGAGACAGAGGACAACGGGGCGAGAGCTGTAGATATTCATGGTGCGCGAGCTTACCACCAAACCTCTTTTATCGGTGGTCGGACTCAGAGGGTTTTATGCGCAGTCGCTTGCGGGTGGATGCTTTTTTGCCCCGTCATTTGCCGACCTGAACAACACAACAGCTCTATCTCAATGCTTTGCTCTGAAACGCCCGTTCTAGAGCCTTTTGTAGGAAAAAATTCAATGGTGCAAATTGGCCATCAGCGGCTATGCTAGAGATGGATCCAACTCATAACAGGTAATGCCGGTTTTACGTCTACTCAGGGAATGGGGGGCTTCCTGACTCAACCGGACAGGCCGCGCTGGGGCTTAAATGCGCTATTTGCTGATGTTGTTGCTGTGCTTGTCCCCTTTGGCAAGTGCTCTCGAATTCGATGAATTCACCCAAAACCTGCCCTTGGGCCATGCCCTGCAGGTGTTCGAAGATGCGCGCGGCACGGCCACCATTGACGATGTCCTGGCTCAGGCTGCCGCTGGTGCTTTCAAGCCCCATGACCAAGCTACCCTGAACGCCGGTTACTCGCGATCAGCCTTCTGGTTGAAAATCGACCTGCACTACCGTCCTGCCAATCCGGACGCCCAGCGCACCTGGCTGCTGGAGCTGGCATACCCGCCGCTGGACCACCTCGACTTGTATTTGCCCGATGCGGCGGGGGGCTATCGCCTGGTTCGCCAGACCGGTGATGCGTTGCCGTTCGCCAGCCGCGAGATCCGCCAGAACAACTACCTGTTCAGCCTGGCTTTCAAGCCCGAACAACAGCAGACCCTCTACCTGCGCCTGCAAAGCCAGGGTTCGATCCAGGCGCCGCTGACGCTGTGGTCGAGCACCGCGTATCTCGAACAACAGCCCGTGCGCTTGTATGTGCTGGGGATCATCTATGGCGTGCTGCTGGGGATGCTGGTCTACAACCTGTTCATCTACCTGAGCGTGCGCGATACCAGCTACCTCTATTACATCTTCTACATTGCCTCGTTCGGCCTCTACCAGTTGTCGGTCAACGGCGCCGCCGTGGAGTACTTCTGGCCGGATAACCCCTGGTGGGCCAATGCGGCGACGCCGTTCTTCATCGGCTGCGCGGGCCTGTTTGGCAGCCAGTTCGCCCGCAGTTTCCTGCAAACGGCCCAGCATAGCCGTTGGCTGGACCGCTTGCTGCTGGCGCTGATCGCCTACAGCGCCGTGGTGGTCGGCCTTTCGCTGATGACCAGTTATGCCCTGGCGCTGCGCCTGGCGACGGTGTTGGCGCTGCTGTTCACGGTGGCGATCTTTGCCGCCGGGCTGTTTGCCTGGTGGCGTGGCCTGCGGGTGGCGCGTTATTTCATCATTGCCTGGTCGGCGTTTCTGCTGGGGGGCATCGTCAATACGTTGATGGTGCTCGGTTACCTGCCGAACGTCTTCCTGACCATGTACGCCAGCCAGATCGGCTCGGCCATCGAAGTGGCGCTGTTGTCCCTGGCCCTGGCCGACCGCATCAATGCCATGCGCGAACAGCAGGCCCAGACCCTGTTGGACGCCGGACAGAAACTCGAAGTGCTCAACCAGCAACTGGCCCACGGCAACAAGCTCAAGGATGAATTCCTCGCCACCCTGACCCACGAACTGCGCACGCCGATGAATGGCGTGATCGGTTCCCTTGAGCTGATGGAAACCGTCGAGATGGACGAGGAACTGACCCAGTATCAACAGACCGCCGCCGGTTCGGCGCGGGACATGATGCGCATGGTCAATGGCATGCTCACCCTGACCGAGTTGCAGGCCGGCAAGCTCAAGGTTTATCCGGCACCGTTCAGCCTGCGTGGGGTGGTCGATGCGCTGCAGGTGCAGTTCGGCGCCAATGCCGCGGCCAAGGGCCTGGACTTCAAGGTCGACGTGGCCCCGGGTTTGGCGGACCGGTTGCTCGGCGACAGCGGCAAACTGGCCCAGAGTCTGGAATGCCTGCTGGACAACGCCATCAAGTTCACCCGGGTTGGCGGCCTGGCCCTGCGAGTCAACGGCAGGCCGACGGCGCTTGATCGGCTGGTGCTGTCCTTTGCCGTCATCGACACCGGAATCGGTTTTACCGACCTGGGGGAAGCGACCTTGTACCAGCGCTTCTTCCAACTCGACGGCTCGATGACCCGCGAATACGGCGGCCTCGGCGTGGGGCTGGCTATCTGTCGGCAACTGGTGGAACTGCTGGGCGGACGCCTGACCCACACCTCCGAGCCCGGTCGCGGCAGCCGTTTCCAGTTGGACGTGGAGTTTGACGTGGCCTTGCCAGCGGCGGTCCCGACGCCGTTTTCCTTCGGTGGCCGCCAGGGTTCGCGCCAGCCGCAGGATTGCACGGTGCTACTGGCCGATGACAACAGCATCGATCAGTTGGTCATGCGCGGCATGTTGCTCAAGCTCGGTTATCGGGTGCGCACCGCCGACAGTGGCCGCGCCGCGCTGGATCTGCTGCACGGCGAGCGCTTTGATGCGGTGCTGCTCGATTGCCAGTTGCCGCCGCTGGACGGCGTGTCGCTCTGCTGCCAGATCCACACCTTGTCCGGCTGCGAGGAACTGCCGGTGCTGGTGGTCAGCCCGAACGTGGGGCGCGAGTGCTGTCCTGCGGGCGCGCCGGTCGATTACTTGAACAAGCCAGTGAAGTTCGAGGAGCTACAGGCGATGCTCCAGCGCCGGGTGCTTTGCCCAAGACAGGGTGAAAGCGCCGACATTTAGGCGCATATGACACTTTGTTCGGCCTGGAGGCGGTGCTTAACTGAATCCCTGGCCGATCGAGGAGCCCTGTCATGAACCTGCACCAGTTCGCTGAAACCCACGACGTCACCAATCAGCCGCCGTCCCTGGATGGCGCCAACCTGTACCGCATCGACCTGCCGCTGCAGCAGTGGTCGCAGCGCTTTGGGGCGGGCTGGGCACAGGCGCGGATCGATGCGTATGGGGCGCTGGCCGGCGGGCCGTTGATGGAAGCGGGCTTCCTGGCCAACCAGAACAAACCGGTGTTCTCCAGCCATGACCGTTACGGCCATCGCATCGACCTGGTGGAATTCCATCCGGCTTATCACCAGTTGATGCGCACTGCCGTCGAGCACGGCCTGCCCAGTTTGCCCTGGGCGCACCCGCAACCCGGCGCGCATGTCGCCCGGGCGTCGATGACCTATTTGCATAGTCAGGCCGAAGCCGGCACCGGCTGCCCCCTGACCATGACCTTCGCCAGTGTGCCGGCGCTGCGCTTGCAGCCGGACCTGGCCGAGCACTGGGTGCCCAAGGTGCTGGCCACCGAGTACGACCCGCGCAACGTCGGCATGGCCCACAAGGCCGGCGTGACCCTGGGCATGGCGATGACCGAAAAACAGGGCGGCACCGATGTGCGGGCCAACACCACCAAGGCCTATCCGGTGGGCGCCAGCGGCCCGGGCCAGGCCTATGAGCTGGTTGGGCACAAATGGTTCTGTTCGGCGCCGATGTGCGATGCCTTCCTCACCTTGGCCCAGACCGACAAGGGGCTGACCTGTTTCCTGTTGCCGCGCCATCGCCCCGACGACACCCGCAATCAGTTCTACATCCAGCGGCTGAAGAACAAGCTGGGCAACTGTTCCAACGCCTCCAGCGAAGTCGAGTTCCGTGGCGCACTGGCCTGGATGGTCGGTGAAGAAGGGCGGGGCGTGCCGACGATCATCGAGATGGTAGCCATGACCCGTTTCGATTGCATGGTCGGCTCCAGCGCCCTGATGCGCCAGGCGCTGACCCAGGCCAGCCATCACTGCGCGCACCGCAAGGTCGGTGGCAAGTTGTTGAGTAAACAGCCGCTGATGCAAAACGTCCTGGCTGACCTGGCGCTGGAAAGCGAGTCCGCACTGGCCTTGAGCCTGCGCATGGGCCGGGCGCTGGACCACTTGAATGACGAGCATGAGGCCAAGTTCGCCCGGTTGGTGACGGCAGTGGGTAAGTACTGGATCTGCAAGCGCGCCCCCGCGATGATCAATGAAGCCGCCGAATGCATGGGCGGTGCCGGCTACGTCGAAGACAGCATCCTGCCGCGCCTGTACCGCGAAGCGCCGGTCAATTCGACGTGGGAAGGCTCCGGCAACGTGCAATGCCTGGATGTGCTGCGCGCCTTGTCCAA
This sequence comes from Pseudomonas sp. H1_F01, assembly GCF_054681425.1. NCBI lineage: Bacteria > Pseudomonadati > Pseudomonadota > Gammaproteobacteria > Pseudomonadales > Pseudomonadaceae > Pseudomonas > Pseudomonas sp. H1_F01. Next base: position 1,062,321 of record NZ_CP162823.1, read on the forward strand.
GGAGCCCGGCATGCTGGAGGTATTGTTCAGCGAACTGGGCGATGGCCACGGGGACAAGCGCCTGGCTGGCCACATCCACCAATTGCACGCCGCGTTCAAGGACACCGACGACATCCAGTACCGCGCCCGGCAATTGACCGAAGACATCGCCGTTGGCCTGCAGGCCAAGCTGTTGCTCGAAGCCGGGAACAGTGAGGTCAGCGATGCCTTCATCGCCAGTCGCCTGGGTTCGGCCGGCCGGGTGTACGGTGCCTTGCCTCGGGGCTTGAATGTCGAGGCGATCGTGACGCGCTCCACCCCACACGGCTTTTAGACACGACACGTACCCTGTGGGAGCGAGCCTGCTCGCGAAGGCATCGGTACATCCAACATTTGTGCTGCCTGGCACACCGCTATCGCGAGCAAGCTCAGCTCCCACAGAACATCCCGGAGTCCATGTGGGAGCAAGGCTTGCCCGCGATGACGGAGGTACATCCAGCATCTGTGGTGCCTGATACACCGCTATCGCGAGCAAGCTCAGCTCCCACAGAGCATCCCGGAGTCCATGTGGGAGCAAGGCTTGCCCGCGATGACGGAGGTACATCCAGCATCTGTGGTGCCTGATACACCGCTATCGCGAGCAAGCTCAGCTCCCACAGAACATCCCAGAGTCCATGTGGGAGCAAGGCTTGCCCGCGATGACGGAGGTACATCCAGCATCTGTGGTGCCTGGTACACCGCTATCGCGAGCAAGCTCAGCTCCCACAGAGCATCCCGGAGTCCATGTGGGAGCAAGGCTTGCCCGCGATGACGGAGGTACATCCAGCATCTGTGGTGACTGATACACCGCTATCGCGAGCAAGCTCAGCTCCCACAGAACATCCCAGAGTCCATGTGGGAGCAAGGCTTGCCCGCGATGACGGAGGTACATCCAGCATCTGTGGTGCCTGATACACCGCTATCGCGAGCAAGCTCAGCTCCCACAGAGCATCCCGGAGTCCATGTGGGAGCAAGGCTTGCCCGCGATGACGGAGGTACATCCAGCATCTGTGGTGACTGATACACCGCTATCGCGAGCAAGCTCAGCTCCCACAGAGCATCCCAGAGTCCATGTGGGAGCAAGGCTTGCCCGCGATGACGGAGGTACATCCAGCATCTGTGGTGCCTGATACACCGCTATCGCGAGCAAGCTCAGCTCCCACAGAACATCCCAGAGTCCATGTGGGAGCAAGGCTTGCCCGCGATGACGGAGGTACATCCAGCATCTGTGGTGACTGATACACCGCTATCGCGAGCAAGCTCAGCTCCCACAGAGCATCCCAGAGTCCATGTGGGAGCAAGGCTTGCCCGCGATGACGGAGGTACATCCAGCATCTGTGGTGCCTGATACACCGCTATCGCGAGCAAGCTCAGCTCCCACAGAACATCCCGGAGTCCATGTGGGAGCAAGGCTTGCCCGCGATGACGGAGGTACATCCAGCATCTGTGGTGCCTGATACACCGCTATCGCGAGCAAGCTCAGCTCCCACAGAACATCCCAGAGTCCATGTGGGAGCAAGGCTTGCCCGCGATGACGGAGGTACATCCAGCATCTGTGGTGACTGATACACCGCTATCGCGAGCAAGCTCAGCTCCCACAGAACATCCCAGAGTCCATGTGGGAGCAAGGCTTGCCCGCGATGACGGAGGTACATCCAGCATCTGTGGTGACTGATACACCGCTATCGCGAGCAAGCCCAGCTCCCACAGAGCATCCCAGAGTCCATGTGGGAGCAAGGCTTGCCCGCGATGACGGAGGTACATCCAGCATCTGTGGTGCCTGATACACCGCTATCGCGAGCAAGCTCAGCTCCCACAGAACATCCCAGAGTCCATGTGGGAGCAAGGCTTGCCCGCGATGACGGAGGTACATCCAGCATCTGTGGTGCCTGATACACCGCTATCGCGAGCAAGCTCGCTCCCGCAGGGAATCGATCGAGTCCACTACGCCACTGTTCCCGTCGGGCGGCGATGCAGGCAAGATGAAGGCCTGCAAGTCAGAACACAGGAAGCTGATCGTGACCGAAGCGTTTATTGTCGTTCAAACCGCCGAACAAGCCGTGGATCGTCTGGCGGCCCTGCACGAGCGTGCGACCACCGCGTTGAACCAGGCGCTGATGCGTTATCTCAAGGACCGCGTCGAGCCGGATGCCGAACAGCGTGCGTTGTTTCGCTATCCGGCCTTGCGGCTGACTTATCACTGCCACGGCGAAGTCCCGCAAACCACGCGAGCCTATGCCAAGGTCCAGTTGCCCGGCACCTACAGCGTCACCGTCACCCATCCCGCCGCCTTCCGTAAGTACCTGCTGGAACAGCTGGTCCCGCTGATGCACGACTTTACCGTCACCGTGGAAGTGGGCGTCAGCGAGCAGAACATTCCGTACCCGTACGTGGTGGAGCAGGGCGACGAACTGGCCGGCTCCGGCGTGACCGCCGCCGTGCTGGCGCGGGTGTTCCCCAGCACCGACCTGTCGGCGGCCACCGATGGCATTGCCGACGGCCTCTATGATTGGGAAAACACCGACCCACTGCCCTTGGCGCTGTTCGACGCCGCGCGGGTGGATTTTTCCCTGCGCCGGCTGGTGCACTACACCGGCAGCGACTGGCGCCATGTGCAGCCGTGGATCCTGTTGACCAACTATCACCGCTATGTCGACCAGTTCATCGTCCATGGCCTGGAGCAACTGCGCAGCGACCCGCGCTTTGTGCGCATGGTCTTGCCGGGCAACGTGATCATCGACAAGAACATGGAGCACAGCGAAGCATCGGCCATCGCCGCCGGTGTGGTCTGGCACCGCTACCAGATGCCGGCCTATCACCTGCAGACCAATGATGGCCATGGCGTGACCCTGGTGAACATCGGCGTCGGCCCTTCCAACGCCAAGAACATCACCGACCACCTGGCCGTGCTGCGCCCGCATTGCTGGCTGATGATCGGCCACTGCGGCGGGCTGCGGCAGTCCCAGACCATCGGTGACTACGTGCTGGCCCACGCCTACATGCGCCGCGATGGCATTCTCGATCGGGTGGTGCCGCCGAACATTCCGATTCCGGCCCTGGCCGAAGTGCAGATGGCGCTTCAACAGGCCGCGGCGAACATCACCGGCGAAAAGGGCGACGAGCTGAAAAAACGCCTGCGCACCGGTACCGTGCTGACTTATGACGACCGCAACTGGGAACTGCGCTGGGCCCAGGAGCGTCCGCTGATCAACCTGTCCCGCGCGGTGGCGGTGGACATGGAAAGCGGCACCATCGCCGCCCAGGGTTATCGCCTGCGGGTGCCTTACGGCACGTTGCTTTGTGTCTCGGACAAACCGTTGCACAGCGAAATCAAGCTGCCGGGCTCGGCCAACGCGTTCTATGAGCGAGCGGTCAACCAGCACCTGAAGATCGGCATCGAGGCGTTGGACCTGTTGCGCACCGAACTCAACTCGTTGCATTCGCGCAAGCTGCGCAGCTTCGACGAGCCGCCGTTCCGCTGATGCCCCGTTGAAGGGGGTGGTGGTTATTTAACGGTCGGGCCACTAGCATGGTGGGCCCGAACGTTAAATGTTGTATTCGCCATGCCCCGTCCTCCACGCCCTGCTTCCCGTCGCCCTGGCGCGAAGCTTCCAGCCTCCGCCCCGCGCCGTATGGCCAAGGCCCCGCCGGCCGAGCCGAAGCTGATCCTGTTCAATAAACCCTTCGATGTACTGACGCAATTCAGTGACGGTGAGGGGCGGGCGACGCTCAAGGATTTTATCGACGTACCGGGCATCTACCCGGCCGGACGACTGGACCGCGACAGCGAAGGCTTGCTGTTGCTGACCAACGATGGGCAGTTGCAGGCGCGGATTGCCGACCCCAAGCACAAGCTGGCCAAGACCTATTGGGTGCAGGTGGAGGGCGAGCCGAGTGCCGAACAGTTGCAGCGATTGCGCGATGGGGTGGAGTTGAACGACGGCATGACCCTGCCGGCCGAGGCGCGCTCATTGGATGAGCCGCAATTGTGGCCGCGCAACCCGCCGGTACGTTTTCGTAAAAGCGTGCCCACAAGCTGGGTGGAGCTGGTGATACGCGAGGGGCGCAATCGCCAGGTACGACGCATGACCGCCGCCGTGGGTTTGCCGACATTGCGCCTGGTGCGGGTCAGGATCGGCGACTGGACGATCGAAGGGCTCGATCAGGGCCAGTGGAAGGAAGTGCCAGCGCGCTTATAACGCTCCGGACTCGATCAGGCCGATCACCACGCTCTTGATGACGAACGCGGCCACACCGAGGCCCAGCACGAAAAACAGGATGAACGAGCCGAAACGTCCGGCCTTGGACTTCTTCGCCAAGTCCCAGACGATGAAACCCATGAAAATGATCAGGATGCTGACCAGGCCGGTCATCATCCACTCTTCGAAAACAGCAGGATCCATCAGGACACTCCGGCGTGGGCGGGGTTGAAAAGGCGCGGCGAGTATAAGGCATGGGGCGCGGGCGCGGGATTGGCCTGCGGCGGTGTGTCGCAGCTATTCATCGGCTGGGCTGACGCCATCGCGAGCAGGCTCGCTCCCACAGTGGATCTGTGTCAGGGCGCAATTCCTTGTGGGAGCGAGCTTGCTCGCGATGGGGGTTTCAGTTACGCAGGTGAGTCAACGGCAGTTCGGTGCTGTTGAGTACCTGGTTCAGCACAAAACTCGAACGCACGCTGGTGACGCCGTCGATCCGGGTCAGGTGCCCCAGCAGCAGTTTCTGGTAGTGGTCCATGTCCGGCACCACCACCTTGAGCTGGTAGTCCGCGTCCATCCCGGTCACCAGGCTGCACTCCAGTACTTGCGGCAAGTTACGGATGGCGGCTTCGAAGTTCTCGAAACGCTCGGGGGTGTGGCGGTCCATGCCGATCAGCACATAAGCCGTCAGGCTCAGGCCCAGCAGCTTGCGGTCGAGCAGGGCGACCTGGCGGGTGATGTAGCCGTCATCCTCCAACTGCTTGACCCGTCGCGAGCAGGGGGAGGGCGACAGGCCGATGCGTTCGGCCAGTTCCTGGTTGGAGATGCGCGCGTCGCGCTGCAATTCCGCCAGAATGCTCAGGTCGTAACGGTCGAGTTTGCTCATCGGTCGGGCCTTTATCTTGATAATTGCGGCAGATTATCTATCCGAGGTTAAAAATTGCGCAAGTGGTGTTTATTTCCGCAATCTTCGCAATCATCTGTCGGCACCTCAGGTTTACTCTTATCACCAAGATCACTGCTCGGACAAACAGTCCAGTGCAGCCCGCCCAATCAGGCCGGCTGCGGTCGCAGTACCCACCGGTACTGGCAGACCCCCGAGCTGCACACTGTCCAGAAGACGGCGTGAGGTGAGCCGACGTCATAAGCGTCGAGCACGGACGAAATTCTCAAGGGGAGGCCGACGGGCCTCCCTTTTTTAATGCCTGCGAAATAAACCCCGTGGCTGATAACCTATCGCAGAACCGGCCTGGGCTTTTCCAGTCTTACTATCAGGCCCTGAACCGTTGTGAGGAATTTCATGAAGTCGCGCATCTGGCGTTTGGCAGGTGTTGGTCTGTTGTGGGCAAGTGTCAGTGCGCAGGGAATGGCCGACGATCAGCAAAACCGTGGCGGCCCCGACGGCGGTCGTGGTCAGGACGGACGCGGCGGCAACGGCCAGGGTTACTCGGGCCAGCCGCGGCCGCAGAGCAACGAAATCATTCGGGGCGACAACAGTCGTCAGTTCGAGGTCAAGCCACAGCCGCAATACCAGGGCGGCCAGCGCTATGATCGTGGCCCCCAAGACCCCAACGACCATGGTCGTCCGCAGCCGCAACCCGGCAACAACCTGCCGATCCAGGGCCGGCCCGACAGCGTGACCCAGACCCGCGAACCGCAACCAGGGTATTACCGCGATGTCCCGCGTCGCAACGACGGTTATCCAAACGGCGGGCCACGCCCAAGCCACGACAATCGTCCCGAGCAGCATTGGCCCGGTCGACCGGACGGCCATGGCAACGGCTGGGGGCCGGGGCCGCAGTATCGCCCGGGTTACGTGATCGACCGTTTCCCGGATCGCAACTACCGCGTGCCCTATCGCGGCCAGGATTATTTCTACTCGGGCGGCTACTGGTATCGCCCTCAAGGGCCGCGTTACATCGTGGTCGAGCCACCGCGGGGCATCCGTACCCGTTACCTGCCCGATTACGCCAGGGAAGTGTGGATCGGCAGCTCGCTGTTCTTTCTCGCTGCCGGCGCCTATTACATCTACGAAGCCAGCACCCAGGACTACGTCGTGGTCGAGCCGCCCGTGGCCAACCCGCAGCCACAACCGCAAGGCAACAGCTTTGACGTGGTGGCCTACCCGGCTAACGGTCAGTCGCCCGAGCAGGTCAACCAGGATGGCTACGACTGCTATCGCTGGGCGGTGCAGCAGAGCGGTTTCGACCCGCGCAATTACAGTTACCCACCGGCACCGGAAGTGGTGCAGACCTATCGCCAGGCCCAGGGCAGTTGCTTGAGCAGTCGTGGGTATCAGGTGACGTACTGAGATGCGGTAAAGATCGTGCGGACGCTGCTTCTTGTGGCGAGGGGATTTATCCCCGCTGGACTGAAGCAGTCCCAAAGCAGCCGACTCAACTTGTCTGGTGCTCCGAGTCGTGAGGTTTCAGGGCTGCTTCACGCAGCCCAGCGGGGATAAATCCCCTCGCCACAGGTTATGCGCTGACGCTTTTGACCACTTCCGACGGATCGGCATGCACCAGCACTTCGGCCTTCGGATAGGCATGATGGATCGCATCGGCGGCCTGGTCGCTGATGCCGTGGGCCACTGACAGGGTCAGTTCCCCCGGCAACTCCAGGTGCAGTTGCACGAACCAGTGGTTGCCGGAGATCCGCGTACGCAGGTCATGGGCACCGAGCACGCCGGGCACGGCGCAGGCCAGTTCCAGCATGTGCTGGCTGACGTCGGGCGGCAGTTCCTGATCCATCAGCACGGCGAAGCTTTCCCGGGCGATCTGGACGGCGCTCCACAGAATGTAAATGGCGATCCCCAGGCCGAACCAGGCGTCGAGTTGATACCAGCCAAACCCGGCCAGCACCAGCGCCACCAGGATGCTGCCGTTGAGCAACAGGTCGGAGCGATAGTGCAGCGAGTCGGCGCGCACGGCGTTGGAGCCAGTGGCGCGGATGACCCGATGCTGCAACGCCAGCAGCGCCAGGGTCAGCCCCAGGGAAAACACGATCACGCCGACGCTCAGCCAGGGGGCATCGACCGGCACCGGGTTTTTCAGCCGCTCGAAAGCCTGCAAGGCAATCAATACCGCACTGCCGCCGATAAACAGCGCCTGGGCCATGCCGGCCAGGGATTCGGCCTTGCCATGACCGTAGCGATGATCATCGTCGGCGGGGCGCAGCGCGTAATGCACCGCCAGCAGATTGAGCAGCGAGGTGACGCCGTCCAGTGCCGAGTCGGTCAGGCCGGCAAGCATGCTCACCGAGCCACTCAGCCACCAGGCCAGGGCCTTGGCGACGACCAGGGTAAGCGCCACGGCCACTGACGCCCGGGTGGCCAGGCGCAGCAGACGGGCGTGTTCGATGCTGGTGGTCATGGTGCGGTCGTTCCTTGAGCGGCGCCTGTCATGCGGAAGGTTTGAGGCCGAGGGCGGCCAGTTGTTGCGCGCTGCCCTTGTGCTGGATCAGCCGAGGATCGTCCAGCGGGAAGCTGCGGCCCAGTTCGCGTTCCAGGATCGCCTGCAACACGTGGTTATTGACGGTGCCGTCGGGGTTGATGGCTGGCTTGAGTTTCTCTGGTTCGATCTGGACGCTTTTGCCCGGCTCGAAGTAAATGGCACCGGTGGCAAAGTCCACGGCGAACGCGATCAGGCCGGGGATGATGTAGAACAGCAGGCCGACGGCGTCGAGCGCGGCAATCGCCGGGTCGATCTTGCCATCGATCTGGCCGCGACGGTCCGGGTAGAAGATCGAGCCACAGGCGCTGATTTGAGTCAGCAAGGAGGCGACCAGGACGCCACCGATCACGCGAAAGGGAATACGCATAGCAATCTCCTGAACAGGTAAAGGCGTTGCTGGTTGGAGTCCAGACCACGCTAAACAGTTCGCCGTTATACTCGGCCCTCTGTTTTGGAGCCAGCATGATTTCTTTGCCGATTGATGAAGTTTTACCCGCCCTGCGTCAAGCCTTGGCATCGCGCCACGAAGCCGTGCTCGAAGCGCCGCCCGGTGCCGGTAAAACCACCCGTGTTCCCCTGGCCTTGTTGCACGAGCCCTGGCTGGCCGGGCAGACCATCCTGATGCTCGAACCCCGGCGCCTGGCGGCACGGGCGGCGGCCGAGCGGCTGGCCAGTGAACTGGGGGAAAAGGTCGGTGAAACCGTCGGCTACCGGATTCGCCTCGACAGCAAGGTCGGCCCCAAGACCCGCATTGAAGTAGTCACCGAAGGCATCCTCACCCGGCGCTTGCAGGACGACCCGGCGCTGGAAGGCGTGGGGCTGCTGATTTTCGATGAATTCCATGAACGCAGTCTCGACGCCGACCTGGCCCTGGCCCTGAGCCTCAACGGTCGGGAGCTGTTTCGCGAAGACCAGCCACTGAAGATCCTGCTGATGTCCGCCACCCTGGAAGGTGAGCGCCTGGCCGGGTTGCTGGACAACGCGCCGATCCTGCGCAGCGAAGGCCGCATGTTCCCGGTGACGGTGCGTTGGGGCCGGCCGTTCCAGCCCGGCGAGTTCATCGAGCCGCGGTTGGTGCAGGCCGTATTGGATGCACTGGGGGATGAAACCGGCAGCGTCTTGGTGTTCTTGCCCGGGCAGGCCGAGATCCGCCGGGTCCATCAGCAACTGGCCGAGGCCTTGGGCGAGGGTGGCAATGTGTTGCTCTGTCCATTGCACGGCGAACTGGACCTCGCCGCCCAGCGCGCCGCCATCGACCCCGCGCCACTCGGCCAGCGCAAAGTGGTGCTGGCCACCAACATCGCTGAAACCAGCCTGACCATCAATGGCGTGCGGGTGGTGATCGACGCCGGACTGGCCCGGGTGCCGCGTTTCGACCCGGGCAGCGGCATGACCCGACTCGACACCCAGCGCATTTCCCGAGCCAGCGCTACCCAGCGGGCTGGTCGGGCCGGGCGTCTGGAGCCTGGTGTCTGCTATCGATTGTGGTCCGAAGACCAGCATGAACAATTGGCCGCCTACGGCAGCGCGGAGATTCTGTCGGCGGACCTGGCTGGATTGGCCCTGCAGTTGGGACGCTGGGGGGTGACGCCGCAGCAATTGGTCTGGCTCGACATTCCGCCCACCGCTGCGTATGCCCAGGCCCAGGACCTGCTGCAACGCCTGGGCGCGTTGGAAGGCGAGCAACTGACTCGCCATGGTCAGGCCATGGCCGAGCTGCCGGCCCACCCGCGTATCGCTCATCTGCTGTTGCGCGGTCAGGCGCTGGGGCTGGCGGACATGGCCTGCAACGTCGCCGCACTGTTGGGCGAGCGCGATATTCTGCGTGGCGCCGGCGCGGATCTGCACAGTCGCCTGGCCTTGCTGTCCGGCGAAGAACGCGCAGCGCGCGGCGCCCAGGGCGGGGTGCAGCGGGCGCGACAACTGGCCCGGCAATATCGCGGTTACCTGCGAGGTAAAGCCGAAGAAGCCGTGGCCGATCCCGATCATCCGCGCTGGCTTGGTGCGTTGCTGGCGCTGGCCTACCCGGACCGCGTCGCCCAGCAACGCCGGCCCGGCGGCGCCGAATATCGTTTGGCCAACGGCCGTGCGGCGCTGTTTGCCGAGGCTGACAGCCTGATGAAACAAGCGTGGCTGGTGATCGCCGACCTGGGCAGCCGTCAGGGCCAGCGCGAAGAGCGGATCTACCTGGCGACGGATTTCGACCCGGCGCTGTTCGATTCGGTATTGGCCGAACAAGTCCGTGTTGTGGATCAACTGGATTGGGACGAGCGCGAAGGCGTGCTGCGCGCCGAGCGCCAGCGCAAGGTTGGCGAACTGGTGCTCAGCCGTGAACCGCTGACCGGCCTGGATGAGTCGGCCCGTAGCCAGGCCCTGGTGAACCTGGTGCGGCGCAAGGGCCTGGAGTTATTGCCCTGGACCCCGGAACTGCGGCAATGGCAGGCGCGGGTGGCGCTGCTGCGTCGCCTGGACCTGGACGCCAAGGGCGAGAGCGAATGGCCGGATGTCAGCGATGGCGCATTGCTGGGCAGCCTAGAGCATTGGTTGATGCCGTATCTGGGCCGAGTCTCGCGCCTCAGCCATTTTGCCAACCTGGATTTGTCGAGCATCGTTCACAACCTGTTGCCCTGGCCCCTGCCGCAACGCTTGGATGAATTGGCGCCGCACCATTTGAGCGTGCCCTCGGGGTCGTCGATCCGCCTGGACTACAGCGAGCATCCGCCGATCCTGGCGGTGCGCTTGCAGGAGCTCTTCGGCCTGGCCGACACCCCGCGCATCGCTGGCGGGCGCCAGGTGGTCAAGTTGCACCTGCTGTCACCGGCGCGCCGGCCGGTGCAGGTCACCCAGGATCTGGCGAACTTCTGGCGCAGCACCTACGCCGAGGTGAAGAAGGACCTCAAGGGGCGCTATCCCAAGCATTACTGGCCGGACGATCCGCTGGTGGCGGAGGCGACGGCGCGGGTCAAGCCGCGTAAGTGAGCTGAGGATATTCAGGATATGAAATACAAACTCTGTGGGAGCCGAGCTTGCTCGCGATAGCGGTGTGTCAGTCAATGACCGTGCTGCTGATCCACCGCAATCGCGAGCAAGCTCGGCTCCCACAAAGGGCTAAGGCGCTGCCGGCAACAGGAACCGCGCAATCACCGGCAAGTGATCGGAGATACGCAAGGTGTCGTCCTGCCTTACCTGGGCTTCGACCCGTTTGAGGCGCGGACTGTAGAAGAGGTAGTCGACGGTGCGGTCGGGGCCGTTGAGGCCGGGGTCGTTCGGGTAGTGGGTCAGCCAGTGTTCGCGGTCGATACCGCTGGCCTCGTTGTTGGTGGGGATCATCGGGTATTTGTCCCACAGCAGGTGCAGAGGGCTGTCGGCGGAGTAGGGCGTGCGTTGCTCGGCCGGCAGGCGCCGGTACTGGCCCAGGGGCAGCAGGTTGAAGTCGCCGCCGATCAGCCAGGGTGTGCCAGCGGATTCGAATTTATCCAGGGCCTTGGCCACGGCGGTGATTTGTCTGGGCAGGGTTTCGTCCGGCTCGGTGGCCCGTTCCAGGTGGGTGTTGAGCACCGCCAGTTGGCCGCCGCCGCTCAGCGGCAGATAGCTCACCAACAAGGCATTTTTCGGCTGGAACTGACGGCTGATGATGTTGGTGTCGGCCACCGGCAGTTGTACCCGTTCGGCATGGTCGATGCGGTAGCGACTCAGGGTCGCCAGTTGCCGGCCGACGCTGCCGAAGATGTGCGGATCGGGGACGAAATCGGCCTTCCAGTCGAAGGCACTGGTGCCGCACGGATAGAGGTCGGCCAGCCGCTCCTGCAACAGCTTGAGCTGGTCCTGGTAATCGCTGGCCTTGGCGCCCTTGTCCAGTTCCTGGAGCAGCACGACGTCTGGTTGCTCGTCGCGGATGACCCGTGCCACTTCGTCGAGGCTGAAGGCCATGTCTTCCAGGGTCGGGCTTTCATCGTTGCCCTGGGCCAGGTCGTGCCAGAACACGTAGCGTTTGCCGGCGAGGAACTGGACGTTCCAGGTCATCACCTTCAAGGCCTGGCCGGGCGCCAGCGGTGCTGCGTTGGCGGTGCAACTGACCGGCAAGGTTTCCCGGGGCTGTGGCCGCCAGGTCAGGCCGTAGATCGACAGGGCGGCCAGGCTGAGGATCAACAGCAGGCCCAGCAAGGTGTAGCGCAGTAGACGGGTCATGGCTCGGCTTATGGGCGAAACGCGAAAGTGATCCCGAGCATAACCGAGAGCGGTTCTCAAGCCCAAGCCCAGGGCCTTCGCAGTGTGCGATCAGCGGTTGTCAGGCTTGGCTTCGATCAACATGAACATGCGGAACAGCACCACGCTGGTGAACAGCTGCAAGAAGCTGTGGACGCTGTCGATCAGCAGGCTGAGCACAGGGTTCTGAGGCGGTGGATACACCGAGACGCTGACGCCCTTGAGCAGCCACAGCGGGCCCATCACACAGAGAATACACAGCAGGACCCGCCAGAAGTTGCCGCGGGACATGTTCAGGCTTTCCTTCATCGCCGCCAGGGGTGTCAGGCCCCTGAGGACCAACAGGTATTCACTGAAGGCCAGGGTCACCATCAGCCACAGGCCCGGCAGGAAGTACAACGACAGCCCCACCAGGATCAACAGCGTGTTGAGGGCCGTCAGCAAGGCAAAGCGTGGCCACAGGGTGAGGGCCGTTGCGAGCAGGTCACGGGTGCGTGGTGCTTCACCGCGGCTGCGGGCGTCGAGAAACAGGATCAACGCGGCGGTGTACAACGGGTACACCAAGAGCCCGACGATCACGCTGTAGCCGGGGAAACCCTCGGGGCCGACGGCGCTGTCCACGCCTTGCTGCAGCAAGGCCTCGAGTATGACCAGCGGCAGGCACAGCTGGGCGATCCGGCCCAGATGGCGCTTGAAGAAATACAAAGAGTCGCGCAGCACGTCAAACGGATTCATGAGTCGGTATCGCAGTTCAAAAGCGGTCCGACACTTTAACCGATCAAGCGCCCGCACAAGCAAACGTAAACATCAGGTAAAGACCATTGAAACCTTTGCGGCGAGCCCCATTACTGGTGGGCACCGGTCTTCTGGACCGGAATGGTTTCTACCCGGCAATCTAATGAGGTCGCCATGAACAGCGAAGAACAAACCCTGATCGATGGACTGTTTTCACGGCTGCAACAGGCCGAAAAGGATTCAGCCCCGCGCGACGTCCAGGCCGAGGCGCGGATCAAGGAACACCTGGCCAGCCAGCCAGCGGCGGGCTATTTCATGGCCCAGGCGATTCTGGTGCAGGAGGCCGCGATCAAGCGCCTCGATGAACAGAACAAGCAACTCGCCCAGCAGGTCGAGCAATTGCAGGCCGAGCTGCAACGGGCCCGTTCCCAGCCATCGGCACCCAGCGGTGGCGGAGGCTTTCTGTCGAGCATTTTTGGTGGCAGCGCCCGGGATTCACGCCCGGCAAGCACACCGACGTCCAGTGGGGGAGGCTGGCGCGAACCGGCACAGCCGTCCTTCAATGCCCAGCCCCAACAGGGCTTCGGCGCGCCGCCCGGCAATTATGGCGCACCGCAACAGCAGGCCCCGGCTGCGGGCAGCTTCCTCGGCGGCGCCCTGAAAACCGCGGCAGGCGTGGCCGGCGGTGTGATGCTGGCCCAAGGCATCAGCAGCCTGTTCCACAGTAACCAGCAACCCCAGGAAATCGTCGAGGTCATCAAGGAGGAGCCGGCTCAACCGGTCAACGACACCGCCAACAGCGGCGACAACGGTTGGGGCGATGACCAACGGGTGGCCGATAACGACGGCTATGGTAATGACCCGGGCGGTTTCAGCGACGCGGACTACAGCGACGATTCATCTTCCTTCGGCGACGACGACTCCTTCGTCTGACCTGCCATTCGTCCGGGGCGCACAGGCGCCTCGGGGCGATTATTCGCGGAACAATCCTTCGGGCTGGCATACTGGGCGACTTTTCGGCCCAGGTGGTCTGCGTGCGTGTGCATCCAAGAGGAAACGCGGTGAAAAAAATTGCAGTGTTCGCCGATGTCCAGAACCTCTACTACACCGTGCGCCAAGCCTACGGTTGCCATTTCAACTATGCCGCGCTGTGGGCTGATGTCAGCAAGCAGGGGCAGATCGTCGAGGCCTATGCCTACGCGATCGATCGCGGTGACAGCAAGCAGCAGCAATTCCAGCAGATCCTGCGCAACCTGGGCTTTATCGTGAAGCTCAAGCCTTACATCCAGCGCAGCGACGGCTCGGCCAAGGGCGACTGGGACGTGGGCATCACGCTGGACATCATGGACGCCGCCGATCACGTCGACGAAGTGGTGCTGGCCTCCGGCGACGGCGATTTCGACATGCTGCTCGAACGCATCATCCAAAAACACGGCGTACAGGCCGTGGCCTATGGTGTGCCGGGGTTGACCGCCAACTCGCTGATCCGCGCTGCCAGCCGCTACGTGCCCATCGAAGGCGCGTTGTTGCTCAAGAATTGATTTTCACGGAGTTCAAAAGGTTTGGAACGCATCGCAGTCATCGACTTTGAAACCACCGGGATCACCCCGAGCAGCAGTTGCCGGGCTACTGAAATCGCGGTGGTGATGCTTGAGCAAGGCCGGATCGTCGACCGCTACCAGAGCCTGATGAATGCCGGTGTGCGCGTCCCTGCGTTTATCGAGCAACTGACCGGCATCAGCAACGCCATGCTGCGCAGCGCCCCGTCGGCGGAAAAGGTGATGAACGAGGTCAACGAGTTCGTCGGCATCACGCCGCTGCTGGCGCACAACGCTGCGTTCGACCAGAAGTTCTGGGATTTCGAACTGGGGCGAATCAAGCGCACCCGCCTGCAGAATTTTGCCTGCTCACTGTTGCTGGCCCGGCGCCTGATGCCAGCGGCGCCGAACCACAAGCTCGGCACGCTCAACACGTTCGCCGGCCTGCCCCATACCGGCCAGGCTCACCGGGCCATGGCCGACGCCGAAATGGCCGCCAACCTCACCGCGCACCTGGCTTCGCAATTGCGGCAAAAGCATGGGCTGCGGGAGTTGTCCCATGATCTGTTGTGCAGTTTGCAGAAAGTGCCGGCGGCGAAGATCAACGAGCACCTCAAGCGGCATCGCGGGTTCTAAACACACCACAAAGCAACTGTGGGAGTGATGTGTCAGACAGGCCGCTTTCGCGAGCAAGCTCGCTCCCACACCAGATCCCGGCAACACCCAGACCCTGTGCCCACTGAAGATCCAATGTGGGAGCGAGCTTGCTCGCGATAGCGGTGTGTCAGTCGACATTGAGGTTGGCTGATCCAAAGCTATCGCGAGCAAGCTCGCTCCCACAGTTTCGATCAGTGTTACTTCCCGTTGCCTTCCAACTGCCCCAACGGCACGCGCTTTTCAATGGCGCTGGACAGCACGATCGAGGTCTTGCTGAAGCCGAACTTGGCGATGCGGTTGATCAGCTCTTCCAGTTCCGGCATCGAGCCAACCGCCGCTTGCATGATCACGCACGGGTCTCCGGTGACCCGGTGGCACTCGGTCAGTTGCGGGATCTTGCACAGTTCGTCGTAGGTCTTCTGGTTGCCATGCTGGTTCATCCGCAATTCGATGACGCACTGCACCGGCAGGCCGATCTTCGCCATGTCGACTTTGGCTTGATAACCGGTGATGACGCCGCTGGCTTCCAGTTTGCTGACCCGCTCGGCCACGGCCGGGGCTGACAGGTTTACTTTGCGGGCCAGTTCGGCGTAGGACGCACGACCGTTTTCCAACAGGGCGCTGAGCAGCATGCGGTCGTATTTATCCACGGTATGGCTTCCTGTTAGTGTGACTTTCGAAAACACGATTTATAGCGTTGATATCCGTGTTTTGAAAAGTGTACGGCTCGGATAAACAGGTTTTGTAACTTATTTTCCGTCTGTCGCCTTTCTAGAATAACGTCTCTCATTGTCCTGACTTCGAGCTGAACATGCCCGGCCCACGCCGTTTTCCCTTGCCATTGATTGCTGCCTTTTTTGCCTTGTACGTCATCTGGGGTTCGACCTACCTGGTGATTCGCATCGGTGTGGAGCATTGGCCGCCGCTGTTGCTGGCCGGGATTCGTTTTGTGCTGGCCGGTTCGCTGATGTATGGCTTCCTGCGCTGGCGCGGGGCACCGGCGCCGACCTGGGCGCAATGGAAGGCCGGGGCCATCATCGGTGTGTTGTTGCTCAGTTTCGGCAACGGCGCGGTCAGTGTGGCCGAGCACACGGGCGTGGCGTCCGGGGTGGCGGCGTTGGCGGTGGCGACGGTGCCTTTGTTTACCTTGCTCTGCGGATATTTCTGGGGCGCGCGTAATACCCGTCTGGAATGGGCGGGGATTGTGCTGGGGTTGATTGGCATCGCGATGCTCAACCTGGGCTCCAACCTGCAGTCCAGCCCGTTGGGTGCGACCTTGCTGGTATTCGCGGCGGCGTCCTGGGCCTTCGGTTCGGTGCTGAGCAAACACGTGCCGTTGCCGGCAGGGGCGATGGCCAGTGCCGTGGAAATGCTGGTAGGCGGCGTGGTGCTGTTGATCGGCAGCGTGGCCAGCGGCGAGCACCTGGACAGCATGCCGCCGCTGGAAGGTTGGTTTGCCTTGGCTTACCTGACCTGCTTCGGCTCGATCGTTGCCTTCAATGCCTACATGTACCTGCTCAAGCATGTGCGCCCGGCGGCGGCCACCAGTTATGCCTACGTCAACCCGGCAGTGGCGGTGTTGCTGGGGATCGTGTTCGCGGGTGAAACCATTGGCGCTGAAGAAAGTCTGGCGATGCTGGTGATCATCAGTGCCGTGGTGCTGATCGGTTTGCCGCAGTGGCGCAAACCCAAGCCTGCGCCGGCCGCTTCCTGATTTAGGGTAAACTGCCGCGCATTGCACACCTTGCGCTGATTTTTCCTACGGTACTTCCATGACTTTCGCCACCCTTGGCCTGATCGAACCCTTGCTGCGCGCCCTCGAGACGCTCGGTTACCAGACCCCGACCCCGGTGCAGGCCCAAGCCATGCCGGCGGTGCTGGCCGGTCGTGACCTGATGGCCGCGGCCCAGACCGGCACCGGCAAGACCGCCGGTTTCGCCGTGCCGCTGTTGCAGTTGCTGACCACCGAAGGGCCGAAGGTCGCGGCCAACTCGGTGCGAGCGCTGATCCTGGTGCCGACCCGTGAGCTGGCTGAGCAGGTCCATGAAAGCGTGCGTCAGTACGCGCAAAACCTGCCGCTGAGCACCTACGCTGTGTACGGCGGTGTCAGCATCAACCCGCAAATGATGAAGTTGCGCAAAGGCGTCGACCTGTTGGTCGCCACGCCAGGGCGTCTGCTCGATTTGTTCCGCCAGAACGCGCTGAAGTTCAATCAGCTGCAGACCCTGGTGCTGGACGAAGCCGATCGCATGCTCGACCTGGGCTTCTCCGAGGAACTGGCGAATATCTACAAGGCACTGCCGAAGAAGCGCCAGACGCTGCTGTTCTCGGCGACCTTCTCCGACGCGATCCGCCTGCTGGCCGGGCAGATGCTCAACGATCCGCTGAGCATTGAAGTGAGCCCGCGCAACGTCGCCGCCAACACCGTCAAGCAATGGGTGGTGACGGTGGACAAGAAGCGCAAGCCGGAATTGTTCGTGCACCTGATGCGCAAGAACAAGTGGAAGCAGGTGCTGGTCTTTGCCAAGACCCGCAATGGCGTTGATGCGCTGGTGGAGAAACTCCAGGGCCTGGGCGTCAACGCCGACGGCATCCACGGTGACAAACCCCAGGCCACCCGCCAGCGCGCGCTGGACCGCTTCAAGGCCAGCGAAGTGCAGATCCTCGTGGCGACCGACGTCGCCGCCCGTGGCTTGGATATCGAGGATTTGCCGTTGGTGGTGAACTTCGACCTGCCGATCGTCGCCGAGGACTACATCCACCGCATCGGCCGTACCGGTCGGGCGGGCTCGACCGGGGAAGCGATTTCCCTGGTCTGCGCCGACGAAGTGAACCTGCTGTCGGCCATCGAGATGCTGACGCGCCAGACGCTGACTCGTCAGATGGAACAGGATTTCGAGCCTGAGCATCGGGTTCCGGACACCGACGCCAGTGGCCAGGTGATCAAGAAACCGAAAAAGCCGAAGAAACCGAAAACCTCCGGTGGCGGCGGCAAGCGCAACCTGGGCAAGTGGGTGGACAGCGGCGACTCCTCGCCTGTGGAACCTTCGGTCAAGCCTGTGCGCAAAGTACCGGTGTTCAATACCGGGCCGCGTAAGAAAAAATAAACGGAACCGTTTTCTGATGCGTCGATTGTGCCCCCATTAGTCTGGAAACTGGCCAGAAAGCCTGAGCCGGCTGAATATTACCGTTCGTCGCATCGACAGGCTGATTGGGCGTCTTTTTTCTGATCTTGAGGGGGCGATGCCTAATATCCATATGCGGCAAGTTGCGTAGGCCATTTCCTGTGTTTTTTCAAGGAAGGGAATTGTCCTATGAGCATCGAGCTCCGCTTTGGTAACATATCGTACATATGGAGTTCTTCATTTTCGTTGGGAGTGGTCTGGTTAATGGGTGTGGTCGAAGCAAGTATTGCTAAATTTAAAAGTAAGGAAGCGGTAATCGGAATCGTAGGGCTTGGTTACGTTGGGTTGCCGTTGATGCTTCGCTACAACGCCATCGGCTTCCGCGTCCTCGGGATCGATATTGATGTTGACAAGGTCGCTAAACTCAATGCGGGTGAAAGCTATATTGAGCACATCGCCAGCAGTCATATTGCCCAGGCATGCGCCTCGGGCTTCTCGGCAACCACCGACTTCAGCCGGGTCAGCGAGTGTGATGCGCTCATCCTGTGTGTGCCGACCCCGCTGAACAAGTATCGCGAGCCGGACATGAGCTTCGTGATCAACACGACCAACGCAATCAAGCCTTATCTGCGCGTGGGTCAGGTGGTTTCGCTGGAAAGCACAACCTACCCAGGAACGACCGAGGAAGAACTCCTTCCTCGCGTCGAGGAAGGCAACCTCGTCACCGGTGAAGATATTTTCCTGGTCTATTCGCCAGAGCGAGAAGATCCGGGCAACCCTGATTTTGAAACCCGTACCATCCCCAAGGTCATCGGTGGCCACACAGCCAATTGCCTGCAGGTCGGCATCGCTCTGTACGAGCAGGCCATCGACCAGGTGGTGACGGTCAGTTCGACCAAGGCTGCCGAGATGACCAAGCTGCTGGAAAATATCCATCGCGCGGTCAACATTGGTTTGGTCAACGAGATGAAAGTCGTTGCTGATCGCATGGGAATCGATATTTTTGAAGTGGTTGACGCGGCGGCCACCAAACCCTTCGGCTTCACCGCTTATTATCCGGGCCCGGGACTGGGTGGCCATTGCATCCCGATCGACCCGTTCTACTTGACGTGGAAGGCTCGTGAGTATGGCCTCCATACACGCTTCATCGAGCTTTCCGGCGAAGTCAACAAGGCCATGCCAGAGTATGTGGTTGGCAAGTTGATGGACGGGTTGAACAACGAAGGCAAGGCGCTCAAAGGCAGTCGCGTGCTGGTGCTTGGCATCGCCTACAAGAAAAATGTCGATGACATGCGCGAATCTCCATCGGTGGAAATCATGGAGCTGCTTGAAGCCAAAGGTGCTGTCGTGGCCTACAGCGATCCGCACGTTCCGGTATTTCCGAAAATGCGTGAGCACCACTTCACGCTGACGAGTGAGCCGATCACATCGGATAACCTGGCGTCGTTCGATGCGGTAATCCTCGCGACAGATCATGAGAAATTCGATTACGAACTGATCCGTTCCTCGGCGCGTCTGATTGTCGACAGTCGTGGCAAGTACCGTACGCCAGCGGTGCACATCATCAAGGCCTGACAGCCAGTCCGCAAGGCTGGACCCTCAGGAACAGCGTTCGTATTCATGTCGTCGCGCTCTTCCTTTGGGTCCCCAGCAGGGCAACTCCCCCTTTTTGAGGTCTTTCCATGAAACGTTTCGCTCTTATTGGTGCTGCTGGCTATATTGCTCCGCGCCACATGCGTGCCATCAAAGACACCGGTCATGAACTGGTTTGTGCCTACGACATCAATGATTCGGTTGGGATTATCGACAGCTTGTCGCCCCAGAGCGAGTTCTTTACAGAGTTCGAGCGCTTCTACGATTATGCGTGGCGCCTGAAACGTGATCCTGCTATTGCGCTGGATATCATTTCCATCTGCTCCCCCAATTACTTGCACCATCCGCATATCACTGCTGGCCTGCGTCTGGACTGTGACGTGATCTGCGAAAAGCCCCTGGTGCCAACCACGGCGATGCTGGATGACTTGAGCCTGACTGAGCAGGAGACAGGCAAGCGCCTCTGGAATATTCTCCAGCTTCGTCACCACCAGGCAATCATCGACCTGAAAAACCGTGTCCAGGCCGAAAAGCGTGCTCATAAACACGAAGTCGACCTGACCTATATCACCAGTCGGGGCAAGTGGTACATGGAGAGCTGGAAGGGCGATCCTCGCAAGTCCTTCGGCGTGGCCACCAACATTGGCGTGCACTTCTACGACATGCTGCATTTCATCTTCGGGAAATTGCAGCGTAACGTTGTTCACTATGCCAGCGATTTCAAGGCTGCGGGCTACCTTGAATACGAGAACGCTCGTGTGCGCTGGTTCCTTTCCATTGATGCCGATGACCTGCCAGTTTCTGTGAAAGGTAAAAAGCCGACGTTCCGCTCCATTACCTGTGATGGAGTGGAAATTGAGTTTTCTGAAGGTTTTACCGATCTGCACACGGTCAGCTACCAAGCGGTGCTGGATGGCAAGGGCTACGGCATCGAAGACGCGCGTCATTGTGTTGAAACGGTGGAAACCATCCGTACCCTGACCCCGACTCGCGCCGAGAATGACGAAGGCCACCCGTTCGTGGCAGGACTGAAGTAAAGCCCAAGGATCACTGCGCGCAAAAAAGATAGGCTGCCAGCGTTACGGTAGCGGCTGCTTTTTGCATAGGCGTACTGTGACTTACATCAGGACTCGAATTTGAATTACTACCAGCACCCCAGCGCTATTATTGACGATGGCGCTCAGATCGGCGATGACTCTCGCATCTGGCATTTTGTCCACGTTTGCGGTGGCGCCTGTATTGGTCGTGGCGTTTCGCTTGGTCAGAATGTTTTTGTCGGAAACAAGGTGGTGATCGGCGATCACTGCAAAATCCAAAACAATGTCTCCGTCTACGATAACGTCACGCTTGAAGAGGGCGTTTTTTGTGGTCCGAGCATGGTGTTCACCAACGTCTACAATCCTCGTTCGCTCATTGAGCGCAAAAACGAATACCGCGACACTCTGGTCAGGAAAGGCGCGACACTGGGTGCCAACTGCACCATTGTCTGCGGTGTGACCATTGGTGATTACGCTTTCGTAGGTGCAGGCGCGGTGGTCAACCGAGATGTACCTGCCTATGCCCTGATGGTCGGTGTTCCTGCCCGGCAGATCGGTTGGATGAGCGAATTTGGCGAACAATTGGATCTGCCGCTGAGCGGAGAGTGCAGTGTTCCGTGTGCCCATTCTGGCGCCACCTACGTGCTTAGCGGGAATGTGCTTAAAAAGGAGAATATGCAGTGATCGAGTTCATCGACCTCAAGGCTCAGCAGGCGCTGATAAAGGTAAACATCGACGCTGCCATCCAGCGCGTTCTGGCCCATGGCCAATACATCCTTGGTCCTGAAGTGAATGAGCTCGAAGAGCGCCTTGCAGCCTTTACAGGCGCGAAATACTGCATCAGCGTCGCCAACGGCACCGATGCTCTGCAAATCGCGCAGATGGCGCTCGGCATCGGCCCCGGCGATGAAGTCATCACACCAGGGTTTTCCTACATAGCTACGGCAGAAACCGTTGCCTTGCTCGGTGCAAAGCCTGTCTACGTCGATGTCGATGCCAACACCTACAATCTTGATCCCGCGCTCCTGGAGGCGGCTATTACGCCGAAGACCAAGGCGATTATTCCGGTTTCGCTGTACGGCCAGTGCGCAGACTTCGATGCGATCAACGCCATCGCTGCCCGGCACGGTATACCGGTGATCGAGGACGCCGCGCAAAGTTTCGGGGGGGGTTATAAAGGAAAGCGCTCCTGCAATCTGAGCACCATCGCCTGTACCAGTTTCTTCCCGAGCAAGCCACTCGGCTGCTATGGCGACGGCGGTGCCATGTTCACCAACGATGAGAACCTGGCCAAGGTGTTGCGGCAAATTGCTCGACATGGCCAGGACCGTCGCTATCATCACATCCGCGTCGGTGTGAACAGCCGGTTGGACACGCTGCAAGCGGCGATCATGTTGCCCAAGCTGGACGTCTTCGAGGCCGAGCTTCGCCAGCGTCAGGAAGTTGCAGATCGCTATGCGCAACTGCTGGAACAGGCTGATATCCGTGCTCCTTTCGTGGCAACGGGAAGTCAGAGCGCATGGGCCCAGTACACGGTACAGGTGGCGGCCCGCGATACGGTCCAGAAGCACCTTGGAAACGCCGGTGTTCCCACTGCCGTGCATTATCCCATCCCGCTTAATCGCCAACCCGCCGTCAAGGACGAGCACGCACACCTGCCAGTTGGCGATGCGATCGCTGCCCGCGTGATGAGCCTGCCCATGCATCCCTATCTCGATGAGCATTCCCAGAGCCTTATCGTCGACACCTTGAAAGAGAGCCTTCGCGCATGACCTGCAAAATCGTAACCATCGTTGGAGCTCGCCCACAGTTCATCAAGGCCGCGGCGGTTTCCAGGGAAATCCTCAAGCATCCGGGGCGGTTAGTCGAAGTCATGGTGCACACCGGACAGCACTATGACCCGAACATGTCCCAGGTTTTCTTCGACGAACTGGAGATCCCTGCCCCCAAGTACAACCTTGAGGTTAGCGGTGGCACTCATGGCGTGATGACGGGGCGTATGCTCGAAGGCATCGAGCAGATACTCCTTAAGGAAAAACCGGATTGGGTGCTGATCTACGGCGATACCAACTCGACGTTGGCCGGTGCGCTGGCAGCAGCAAAGCTGCACATTCCAGTGGCACATGTCGAAGCAGGGCTGCGGTCGTTCAACATGCGCATGCCCGAAGAGGTCAATCGTATTCTTTCCGACCGAGTCTCGACGCTGTTGCTTTGCCCTACGGCCTTGGCCATCCACAACCTTGCCAACGAAGGGCTCACCCATGGGGTGCATAACGTAGGCGACGTGATGTATGACGTGGCCTTGTTCTATCGCGAACGCGCGAAGGCTCAGAGTCAGGTCATGGCGCAGTTGGGCCTGGAGGCTGGGGCCTTTGCACTGGCTACTTGTCATCGTGCTGAAAACACCGATGATCCCCTGCGCCTGGGCGAAATCATGGCCGGCCTGGCCGATATCTCTGTGCAAATGCCCGTCGTTCTGCCGTTGCATCCACGTACGCGCAACCTGCTCAAGACCCACGGCCTGGAGCATCACCTGGACTCTATCAAAGTGGTCGACCCGTTGCCGTTCCTGGACATGGTCGCCCTCGAGCAGGCGGCGAATGTCATTCTTACCGACTCCGGCGGCGTTCAAAAAGAAGCGTATTTCTACGGTGTGCCCTGCATCACCCTGCGTGATGAGACCGAATGGGTCGAAACCGTTGAGCTGGGGTTCAACCAGTTGGTGGGCGCCAGCCGTAGCGCGATCAATGCGGCGATGAGCAACAGGTCAATCCCCAAGGGCCATGCAGATGTCTACGGTGACGGAACCGCGGCCGTACGGATAGTCGCTATCCTGGAACAGACACGACCATGAACCCGATTTCAATCATCTGGCGTCACATCCATGTTTTGTGGGCAACCACATTGACTGACATACGCAGCCGGTTCATCGGCACCATATTCGGTGTCGCGTGGATTTTCCTCTACCCATTGCTCTTCCTTGGCCTGTACGCCGTGGTTTACACGATGATCTATCGCGTGCGGGTCGCGGAGTTCGGGACCTTTGACTACGTGCTCCTGATATTTTGTGGGCTGGTGCCGTTCCTGGGGTTTTCAGAGGCGCTGGGCAGTGGGGTGGGCTCTGTTCTTGGCAATAAAGGTTTGATCAAGAATACGCTGTTCCCGATCGATCTGATCCCGGTCAAGACCGTGCTGGCCAGCAGCGTGACGATGCTGGTGGGGCTAGTGATGTTGCTGATGGTGTTGTGGAGCCGCGGCATCGTCCACTCCACGCAGTTGGCGATCCCGCTGATATTGGTGCTACAGATCATTTTTACCGTGGGACTGATCTGGATATTGTCGGCGATCAACGTATTCGTACCGGACCTGAGCCAGATGGTCGCGGTATTGATCCTGTTCCTGATGCTGGTATCGCCCATTGCCTATACCCAGGAAATGATCCCCAAGGAACTCATCCCCTTCATGTACCCCAACCCGCTGTATTACCTCATCATGCTGTATCGAGACGCAGCGTTCATTGGGGTCATCAAGCCGGGATTGCTGGCGATTTTCACTGTTATTTCGTTCTCCACTTTTTTCTTGGGTGGATTTGTCTTTTCGCGATTGAAGCCATTATTTGCCGATTATGTCTGAGCCGATCATTGAACTAGCCTCCATCGCCAAGATGTACCGGATTTTCCGCTCGCCACGCCATCGTATGATCGAGGCGCTGGGTTTTCCCGTGGCCCGGTCCACCTATGATGAGTTCTGGGCCGTACGCAATATGTCCTTGACGATCAACCCAGGGGAACGGGTGGGGTTGGTCGGACGTAACGGCGCCGGCAAGAGCACCCTGCTCAAGCTGATAGCTGGGCTCATACAGCCGACCGAAGGCTCTGTGAAAGTGCGAGGGAAGGTTCAGGCATTAATGGAGCTGGGCACCGGGTTTCATCCCGAGTTCACCGGTCGTACCAACGTCATGTCGTCCTTTGCCTATCAAGGGGTAACGGGCGCTCGCGCCAGAAAGCTGCTCGACGATGTGCTGGAGTTTGCCGAACTCGAAGAATTTATCGATAAACCGGTAAAGACCTATTCGTCGGGCATGTACTCGCGCCTGGCCTTTGCGGCAGCGACCGCCATCCGTCCGGAGATTCTCATCATCGATGAGATCCTCGGTGCGGGTGACTCGTATTTTGCCGGCAAGTCCGCGAAACGGATGCGTACCCTGACGGCGGAGGGCTCGACAGTGTTGTTCGTCTCCCATGACATGTCGGCGGTTCAAATGATCTGCGACCGCGCTATCTGGGTCGAACGTGGAA
Organism: Pseudomonas sp. H1_F01; assembly: GCF_054681425.1. Classification (NCBI taxonomy): domain Bacteria; kingdom Pseudomonadati; phylum Pseudomonadota; class Gammaproteobacteria; order Pseudomonadales; family Pseudomonadaceae; genus Pseudomonas; species Pseudomonas sp. H1_F01. The sequence goes on from NZ_CP162823.1 coordinate 1,087,176, forward strand.
GGATAGTCGCCGATGGCGATCCGATCGAAATCGGCCGTTCCTATGCGGCGTCCATTCGCAAGCAGGAGGAGTTGCGCCTCAGAGCGATCAACTTGAAGCTAAGTCGGGGCGATGTCAGTGAGCTGTTGACCGACACTGAAATCGATCGGGTATCGGTACTGCGTTTCATCTCCGCGTCCGACGATGCGCCAGTCAAGCCGCTGGCGGTGTTCGAGATGACGCTGGAGCACAAGGGTGAAGTCATCGACAACGTCCTAGTGGGAGAGGCGCTGGATGACGATCGCAATCAACGCCTGCATTTGTTGACCGCACACGGTTATATGAACTGGGGCGCCCCGAAAAAAACCGCTGAAGGCGCCAGCTATCGCGAGTTCAGGGACTGTGGCGGGCAATACAAGCATGCTCCGGTCAGTATCAAGGTGCCACTGGGGCTGGGCGATCTGAGCGAGTTTACGGTTACCGTCCGGCACGCGGGAACGACGGCGGACGAAACGGTCTACTGCCAGATATTCGATGGCCTGGAGTACATCACCATCGGCACGCTGGAGCCGACCGTCGAGAGCGGGCGGATAATCAGCCAGCGCTTTGCGCTCGATACCTTGCTTTTGTCTTCGTCGGACGACAATGCGCCGCCAGTGGCCGAACGATCCGATTTCGAGTATGGCGAAGGCAGCGCCTGGATCGATGGCGTTGACTTCTTGGATCGGCACCAGGAGTCACGCCGAGTGTTTTCCTTCGGCGAGCCGCTTTATGTCCACGTGAGGTGGGGGGCCAAGCTCGATATTCCCCGCATGGCTTTCATCATCTGCATTTACGGCATGGATGGACGATGCGTGGCGCAGGTGGTGTCGCCCTTCATTTCGTCCACGCGGGAGCGTCGTACCGGGTTGGTCAAGGCCCAGTTCGACCCCTTGATGGTCGGGGCAGGCGACTACGTCATTTCTGTCGGCATCTTCGATGGCATGACCGAAGACCAATCAAGTGGAGAGCACCCATTGGATGTCCATGATCGCCAGTACCGCATCCGGATCACTGCCCCCGTTGATGTACGCATGGAACGCGGGCTCGTCGTGCACCCGGTGCAATGGGCTAATCTGGAATCCGTTGAATGAGTAAGCGCTCCGAGATCAGTTATTTTGCCCAGGATGACTTGTGGAGCCGCAGCGCCGTTTCCGAACAAGTGGCCGTGGCCGAGGATCTGATCGAGCTGATTCCCGGCTCGGTGAACACTATTCTCGACGCCGGTTGTGGCAACGGCACGGTCACCAACCGCCTGACGCCGCGCTGGGACGTGGTGGGCTGTGATATCAGCGAAGCAGCGGTCAAGCGTGTGCAGGCGCCTGCCCTGGTGGCCGACTTGTGTGCGATTCCATTTGGTGATCGGAGTTTTGATCTGACGCTTTCCAGCGATGTGATCGAGCACTTGCCTGATTCCATCTACGCGCAGGCCCTGGCCGAGATCGCACGGGTATCGTCGCGTTATATTCTGGTGGCGGTCCCTTATCGCGAGCTGCTCAAGGCGGCTGAAATCACCTGCCCGGACTGTGGCTTGCATTATCACGCCCACTTGCATCAGCGTTCCTATACGGTGGAGGATGCGGTATCGCTGTTCGCCCCGACTTTCTCAGCGATCGACGTCCGGTTTTCCGGTGAGTCATGGACTTTTGAAGATCCCAATATAGTCGAGGCGTCACGGGTATTGTCGGGCCTGGATTACCCGTTCGAGGATGGTGTCTGTCCCAACTGTTCCAGTCGCCGCGGTGTTGTCGAGCGGCCGAGCTCTGCGTTGATGGTGCAGCGACGTTTTGAAGCCTTGCAAGCGATGCAGTCCGCCGAAGGCCTGCGCAGAATGCCCGATACCAGCGAGATCCTGGTGTTGTTCGAGCGTGGCGCGGCGACGATGGCGAACTGGACGTCTCCAGTTGACGCTACGCTTTTCAATGAACCGACACTTGCGCTGTCCGGCCTGGCGCTACGAGATAATCCGTTCAACTATCCACGTGGCGCCTACCGCATCCAGGGCGACGCCGATTACGGTATTGTCGCGATTCCCCGGCGTCCGCAGTCGGTGCAGGTCGAAGTCGGTACGCTGGAGGCACTTGAGGTCTACGATCATGTCCGTGGGCGCTACGTCAATTGTCCCCAGGGCAACGAGGCGGGCGTCTACCGTGTGACATCGGTACCTTTTGGTCCCCATGGTTGCATCCTGCGTATGCTTCATCCCAGCGATGATTTGCTTTGGCGGATGACCTTTGAAACCGCCGACCAAAATACAATCACGGCCTGTTGTCTGGGCGATGATCCGACCATTGCGCAGATGCGCGATGAGTCAAGCAGGTTTTTGGCGTTGACTGAACAACTTGAGATCACACGTTCAGCCCTTGAGAACAAACTTCAGGAAAAAGAGCGGGCGTTACTCGAACAGACGCAGGCGATGGCTAAGGTCAACACCCTGGCGAACGAACTGGAGGGTAAGCGCGCCGAGTTGGAGGACCGTTATACCCAACTGAGCGAAAGAGCCTCGAACCAGGAAGTGCTGCTCAGTACCCATGAATCTCGTGTCGAGGAGCTGTCGAGGGAAAACGAACAGCTCTCCTCCAGGCTCGCGAACTTTCAGGCGGAACTCGACAATGCCGAGCAGCAAGAGGCGGCTTGTCGACTTCAGATTGGCGAACTCACGCTCAAGCTTGAGCAAGTGAGCAGCCTTGCCAATGCTCTCGAAGTTCGCCGGGACGCGCTCGAACAAGAGCTTCAGTCCCGCGATCAGCAATTGAAGAGCCTGCAGGATCTGTACGACGCAGCGCTGTTTCAGAAAGAGCATTGGATCGAAAAAACCATTGATTTCGAACATAAGCAGCACGAGCTGACTTTGACGATTGAAGCGCTTGAGTCGGAAGTCAATCAGGCACAGATCGTCATGCTCGAATACCAGAACGCTGTCGAGCGGATCGACGTTCTGGAATTGGAAAAAACTACCTTGGGCCTGGAGTTGGAAAGTCTGAACATGGAAGTTTCGGCGCGTTCTCACGAGTTGGCGGAAAAACAACGGGTGGCACAGCACCTGAATGATTTGTCCGAGCGCCTGGAAAGCCAACGGGAAATGCTGGAAGCCAAGGTGAAGAACCTGGGGTTGACCATCAACAGCCTGGCGGAGGAAAAAACCGAGTACCAGATGCTGGTCGATGCACTGCATATCCGCCTGGGACAGGGGCTGCACGGGGAAGCGAAGCAACCACGCAAGGTGTTGGTTCTTTCGCATATGTACCCGCGCGAATACAACATGGTCGGCGGCATTTTCGTCCATGAGCAGGTCAAGGCTCTGAGGGCCCAGGGCATTGATGCTCGGGTGGTCAGTGGCGAGCCTTTCTGGATCAACACGATCAACCCCAAGGCCATCAAGCGTGCGCTGGATATCTACCGGGCGCAGAAGGTCTGTGAATGGGAAGAGCATGAAGGTGTCCCGCTGATCTGTTTCCCTTACATTGTCAGTTCGCTGCTGCCTTTCCAGGCCCATGCCACCACTTACACCCATGGCTTGATGCGTTATGCCGAATGGTTGCGAGCCGACTTCGAGTTCGAGTTGATCCATGCCCACACCGCCTATACCGATGGCACCGCAGGTCGTCGCCTGGCCAGCAAGCTGAACATACCGCTGGTCATTACCGAGCATACCGGGCCGTTCACCACATTGACCCGTACTCGGTACTTGCGCCGCATGACGCAAAAGGCTTTGAACGCGGCCGATAAGGTGATCGCCGTCAGCTCGGCATTGCTCTGGGATATTCGCCAGCAGGTCAAGCTCAAGGCGGGTGTGGACACGCAGGTCATCGCCAATCTGGTCGATACCGAGTTGTTCAATGAACAGGCGACGCAGCGTGGCGAGCTGATCCATTTGTTGTGGGTTGGCCACTTCGTTCCAGTCAAGCGGGTGCCCGTATTGCTCGAGGCGTTTGCCGCTGCGTTCCAACAGGAGCCGCGCCTGCGGCTGCGCCTGGCTGGCAGCGGTGAGGGCCTTGAGGATGCCCAGGCGCTGGTGCAGAGTCTTGGCATCGCGCAGGTTGTCGAGTTTTCCGGGCGCGCCAGTCGTACGCAACTGGTCGACTACTACCGTGAATGCGATTTCCTGGTGATCTCCAGTGAAAGCGAGACATTTGGCGTGGTGGCGATTGAAGCCATGAGCTGTGGTCGACCAGTGCTCACCACCCGCTGCGGCGGTCCGGCCGAGATCGTTTCGCATCCGCAATTAGGTCATGTCGTGGGCATGAGTGCGCAGGAGTTGACTCAGGGAATGTTGGCCATGGCCCAACAGCGTGGAGCCTTCAACAGTAAGGTCATTCGTAAAGTGACCGAACTGAAATTTTCGAGCGCCAGCATCGCCCAGGAAATCGCGAATGTGTACTCGACTTCGATAGACAACCGCAGGCGTTAGGGCATCTATCAACATGGCTGGTCTACGATATTTCCACAGGGATGCTCTTGTTCAATGAGTCAAGTAATAGCAGGTTCATCAGCGCGGCCGCATGATTCAAGCCTGGATTTCGTGCGTGTGGTCGCCTGTCTGGCTGTGGTGCTGTTGCATGTTTCAGCACGGCCGATTTACATGCAGGGTGAGTTGAGTGCGTGGGCCTGGTTCCTGGGTGATGCTGTCAGCTCGCTGACTCACTGGTGTGTACCGGTGTTTGTGATGCTCAGCGCGGTGTTGATCTTGGGCAACAGTAAGACCACTTACTCCAATATCCTGAAGTCGCGTGTGCCCCGCATGTTGGCAGTGCTGTTCATTTCCTCGGTGATTTATGCCTTGTGGATGAAGTATTTTCAGCATTCCTTTAGTTGGGCAGCTTTCCTGAAAGCCATCGTCCAGGGACAGCCTTACTACCATCTGCACTTCTTCTATCTGATCATCGGGCTGTACCTGATAGCCCCGCCGTTGTCGCAGGCCGTGGTCAACATGCAAGAAAAGGATCTGCGCAATGCGGTCATCGCCGCCAGCATCCTGACCATGGTGACATTCTCCTGGAGTACATTTTCCAGGACCTATACACCCAATGGTGGCAGCTTCTCCTGGTCGTACATCAGTTATTTCCTGCTGGGTTATTACCTGTACAAGTTCCGGCCGAACCTGCCCTACGCAATGATTACCTTGGTGGGGTACCTGTGCACGGTCTTCGGCACCTTCGCGCTGGCGTATGGTTTCGGCAGTGCCTACACCTGGAAGTTGTACTTCTTTAGCTACTTCAGTCCCACGGTATTCGCCATGTCGATCGGCGTATGGGGTTTGAGTTTGCAGGTTGCGAACAAGGTCAGGATTCCTGCGTTGAAAACCCTGGCACCGCTTACGCTGCTGGTCTATATCCTGCACCCGATCTTCATGGAACTGTTCCGTTCGCAGTACAGCAAGGTCTCTGTTTCATTGATGAGACCGCTGATAGAAGTGCCATTGACGTTCGTGCTGACAACCCTTTGCGCCTTTGCGGCGGCCTGGTTGCTGTACAGAATTTCTTTTATTCGTCGTTTATTTTAAGGATATGCAAGTGGGAAACTCTAAGGGTCGTGTCATCATGCTTGCCTCGGTCGCTGTCGTGGCGGTAGCCGGGTTGGGGTATGCATGGAAAAACAATTTGCTGTCCAGCGGGGTCTTTGATTGGGGCAGTGAGCCGGTTATTCGTATCCAGCCGGCATCGGAAGACTCGCTGCATGTCGAATACCCTTCGGTCTTCAAGGTGGGTGACGCCAACGCCATGCTGTATTCGGGATACGGTGACGACCGGCGTTGGAGGATCAAGCTGGCCACCGCGCAAGACGATACCGATTACATCAAGCAGGGCAATATTTTCGACGAGAAAACGTTGCCGTTCAAAGGTGCCTATGCGTTCCCGTTCGTCAGGAAGAGTCAGGTAAACGGCGCTACTGCCTATGAACTGTACTTTTCCGTGACCGAAGACGGTGCGTCCACCTATTCGGCGATCTATCGTTCCACCAGCAACAATGGCCTGCGCTGGGACGCCCCCAAGAAGCTTTTGAGCGACAGTGCCCTTGACCCGGTCGTGCTGAAGCACAATGGCCGCGACACGATCCTCTACACCTCCACCGACAATGGCAACAACCTGATCAAGTCGGCCGAGCTGAAAGCCGATGGGAGTGTGGGACCGAGCAATGTGGTGCTGAGTCCTGAAGGTGGGATCTACACCCTGGGTGTTGTCCACATCAGTGACAAACCAGTGCTCTTCGTGGAGACCCAGCGCAGTTGGGACGCCTATTGCTTCAATACCTCGGATAATCTGGTGCCGGCGAGCCGTGAGCCGGTTTTGTTGTTCAAGGAAATTACCGAGAAGAAGTGGGACGGCTTGAAGTACGGCATGTATTTCTTTGAGGAAGCCAGCACGCCTACGATCTATTACAACGGTATTGAAGGTCACGGTGTCGAGCAGGGCGGGCAGATTGGCGTTGCAAACTACGATCTTGACAGCCTGACTAGCAAGTTGGACTTGTCCCAATGTCAGTAAATCAGGGTTGGGACGGCGTATGAACATTTTGATGACAACCGCTGATCACCTGATGATTGATCGGCGAATCCTGCAGGAAGCTCAGACACTGGTTGAGCAAGGTCACCAAGTGACGTTGTTGGCGGGTTTTGAATGTCCACAGCGTGAATCCTATGTGCACAACGGCATAAAAATCGAACGGTTCATGTTTGATTGGGGCGACTCGAGGTTCTCCGGCCTGGCACGTCGCTATAACTTGGCGCCAGGTTCTAAGACGTATAACCGTGCCTGGCGACTGTTTCGGGCCTGGGCCAATCGTGTAGCGCGCTTGAACAGTTTCGAACAGTTCATTCTCGATCGAATGACGGAATATCAAGTCGATGTGCTGCATGTACATGACTTTCCAATGCTGGCCCCGGCCGTCGAGCTGGCAAAAATTCGCAATGTACCGCTGATCTACGATGCCCATGAGCTGTATTATGCCCAAGTGCAGCTGCCTGAAGCGACCCAGAAGAAGTACAAGAAAAAAGAATCGCGGCTGATCAAACAGGTCGATGCGGCGATTACGGTAAACCCTTATATCGCTAAGTTGATGGCGGAGCGTTATTCCGTTCCGGCGCCGTATGTGATCATGAACGCCGCGCCCAAGGTGCCGCTGGCTTCAACGTCGTTGCTGCGCGAGCGCTTTGGTCTGGGCCCCGACGCCAACATCCTGCTGTATCAAGGCTGGATCTCCGATAACCGGGGCATCGAACGTATCGTAGAGGCTGCGGCCAGCTTTGACGCAGGCACGTATCTGGTCCTGGTGGGCTATGGCGCGTTCGAGGACACGTTGAAAGCGCTGGTGGCTGAGCGAAACCTAGGGCAACGGGTGTTTTTCTATGGCGGTGTGCCCTCCGATGACTTGCATGAGCTTACTTGCGACGCGGATCTGGGAATCATTCCGTACCATGGTGTCGACGAGAATAATTACTTCTGCAGTCCCAATAAGTTGTTCGAATTTGCGGTCGCCGAACTGCCGCTCATCAGTAATGACTTGCCGTTCCTGCACGATATCGTAGGTACTTACGGTAATGGCTTGTTGGCGGACCTCAATTCCGCCGCATCCATCGCTGTCGCCGTCAATCAATTATTCAGCGACACGGTGAAGTTGGCTTCACTCAAAGCCGGTGCGAAGCAAGCCCGTGATGCGATCAATTGGGATGTGGAAGGCGAAAAGTTGTTGAATATTTATCAACGCGTCACTGGCTGATTTCCATTGAGGAAGTTCAAGTGACGTGTCAGTTATTGCTTATTTAGGGCAGGATGGTTTTTTATGTGTGGGATTGCAGGGATCGTAGCGGTGTCAGGAGCTCCGGCATTGATGCAGGGCTCCGTCATGAAAATGATGGACGCTATTCGTCACCGTGGCCCCGATGGTGAGGGGATCTGGCTTGACCCTGCACGGCCTGTGGCGCTGGGGCACCGGCGCCTGGCAATTATTGATCCGGAACATGGTAAACAGCCAATGACTACCGAGGATGGTCGCTACACGATCGTTTTCAACGGTGCCATCTACAACTACTTGGAGTTGCGCCGCGAACTCATCGGGCGTGGTCATCCGTTGCACCACTACTCGGATACTGAAGTATTGCTGTATGCCTTCCGGGAATGGGGCGAACGCTGTGTCGATCGCCTGGTGGGCATGTTTGCCTTTGCCATCTGGGACCGTGTCGAACAGCGTCTTTTCTGTGCCAGAGACCGAATCGGCATCAAGCCGTTCTATTATCATTTCGATGGCCAAAAGCTCCATTTTGCCTCTGAGATCAAAGCGCTTTTTGCGGATGGCACTCTCAAAGCCGAATCGAACTCGGACGGTCTGCAGGACTACCTGACTTTTCAGTTCTGCCTCAATGAGAAGACCTTGTTCAAAGGCGTTCAGAAGCTTGAGCCTGGTTATCACCTCAGCGCCTGGTACGAGGGAAGCCAACTCAAGATCAAGACCTACCAGTACTGGGACCTGCAATACGATATCGATGAGCGTCACGATGAGCGTTATTTCGTCGATACCCTGGCTGCTCTGATAGAGGACTCGGTGCGCATGCACTTGCGTTCAGATGTTCCACTGGGGGCACACTTGTCCGGCGGCCTGGATTCCAGCGCTGTCGTTTGCCTGGCCTCCCGGATGTTGGGTGGAGAAAAACTCAAGACATTCACTGGAGCCTTCCACGAGGGGCCGCAGTTCGACGAGACCGGGCATGCCAAGGTTGTGTCTGAATTTGCCGGTACCGACTATAACGAGATCTACATCCCCGGTAATGAACTGGCCGATCTGCTGCCCAAGCTGATGCACTTCATGGACGAGCCACTCGCCGGTCCCGGCTTGATTCCGCAGTATTACGTCTCGCGCCTGGCCGGTGAGCAGGTCAAGGTCGTACTGGGGGGGCAGGGCGGTGACGAACTGTTCGTAGGTTATGCCCGCTACATGGCGGCCTATTTGGAGAAATGCCTGTCCGGGGCGATCAACGAAACAGCCAGTCAAAGTCGCTACGCGGTTTCACTGGGGTCGATCATCCCCAACCTGTCGCTGCTCAAGACCTACCAGCCAATGTTGCAGGGGCTATGGCGCGAAGGCTTGTTCGCTCCGACCGACCAGCGCTATTTCCGGTTGATCGACCGTAGCGAAGGCATGTCCCATCTGTTCAACCCAGACGCATTCGACAAGGGTTATTCGCCATTTGAGTCCTACCAGAAAATTTTTAATCGAGAAGGTCTGCACTCGCTAGTCAATCAAATGACCTACTTCGATCTCAAAGGCTCCTTGCCAGCGTTGCTCCACGTGGAAGATCGCACGAGCATGGCCGCCTCCATCGAGTCGCGGGTGCCGTTGCTGGATCACCGTATCGTTGAGTTCATGGCGACCATCCCACCGAACATCAAGTTCGCCGGCGGACGCATGAAGCATTTGTTCAAGGAGTCTGTACGCAGTGCAGTGCCGCAGAGCATCTTCGAGCGCAAGGACAAGATGGGCTTCCCTACACCGCTGACGCAATGGACCAAGGGTGTTGCCCGCGATTTCGTCCGTGACACGCTGTTGTCCGAGCGAGCCCGTGCGCGTGGGCTGTACAACGTGCAATCGGTGGAAAAGGCATTGAACAGCGAAAGCGAGTTCGGTCGTGTGGTGTGGGGGCTGCTGTGCCTGGAGCTTTGGCATCGAGACTTCATCGATGGAGACATGCATTCGGGTGGCCTCTGAAATCATGCAAGATGCCCCGCGGGTTCTGATGCTCTGTAACGACAGGCAGATCGACCGGAGGATTCTTCTCCAGGCCGACAGCCTGGAGGAGGATGGCTGGGACGTCACGATCCTGGCCATGCCGGCCCATGAGTATGCAAATGCCGATGACCGGCGTGTTCGGCGCATTGGCTCCCAGACGGTATCGCTCGCGCGCCAGGAAAATCGCGTGCTCGAGGTCTACAGCGTCATGCGTCGGCATCTTCCGATGAACGGCCGCTTGATGCGGGCAATGAAGTCTCTTGCCTGGCGGTTTCTTGTCGACCACGAGCGTTTCTATCTCAATCTGTTCCTGGCTGATGGACGTCAGCAAAAAGCGGATGTGGTCGTAGCCCACGATTTACCAATGCTTGCAGTGGGATGCAGGTTGGCCGAGGAGTTCGGGGCTCGCTTGGTGTACGACAGTCACGAGCTCTACAGCGAGCAGGAGTTTTCTCGTGGGCAGCGTGCCAGTTGGGCCCAGGTGGAACGCCGGCATATTCACGCCTGCGACCGTGTCATCACCGTCAACCCTTCCATCGCTCGTGAACTCGAAGCGCGTTATGGGGTAGCTGACGTGGCCGTTATTCACAACGCCGAACGAATCCAGCTACAAAGAGAGCGTTCCTGGTACTTGCACGAACATTTTGGCATCCCACGCGAGCATCGCGTATTGCTGTTCCAGGGAGGTTTCTCCGCCGGACGAAACTTGGTTGAGCTGGTGGAGGCCATGGCGCTACTGCCTCACGCCGGGATTCATCTGGTACTGCTTGGCGATGGTCAGCTCGCAGGGCCCTTGGCACGCCTGGTCGAACGCAAGGGGATGGCGTCCCGGGTGCACTTGCACCCGGCGGTTGCCCAGGCTCGCCTGCTTGAGGTGACAGCCGCGGCGGACGCTGGCGTGATTCCTTACCAGGCGATCTGTCTGAACAATTACTACTGCACGCCGAACAAATTATTCGAGTTTATCGCCGCAGGACTGCCTATCCTGGCCAGCGATCTACCTGAATTGCGTCGTCTGGTGGAGGAAAATGGGATCGGTTGCGTCGGTGATCTTGCAACGCCCAAAGCGATAGCCAATATGATCGAAGCCTTTTTTTCCGACGGGCAACGACTTCAACGCTGGCGCGAACAACTTGCGGTCGTTCGCTTGGAACTCAGTTGGCAGCAGGAAGGCGAGCGGCTTAAGCAAATTTACAAGGCGTTCAAATGAAAGTGGCGGTTGTTTATCAGTACTATCAGGGGCACTCGTCTCCGGGGCACTCACTGGTGTTCGAACTCACCCAGCACCTGGCGGCCGAGGGCCACAGTGTGACGGTTGTTTCCGGGCAAACCGGCTACATGCAGCGCGACCAGCCCGTACGTCCCTGGTATAGACGCTTGATTTTCAAGGAAAGCGAGGGGCTGGTTAAGATCATTCGTACCTATACCTACAGCGAGTTGCATCGCAGTTACCTGGGGCGGTTGCTCAGCTTTCTCTCGTTTTCCCTGACTGCGCCCATTGGCCTGCTGAGGGCCGAAAGACCGGATGTGGTGCTGGCATCGTCCCCGCCCATCTTTCCAATGCTTCCCGTGTGGGTGATCTGCAAGTTGCGCGGTATTCCCCTGGTGTTCGAGGTCCGCGATCTCTGGCCCGAGTCCGCTGTACAGATGGGTATCCTGCGAAATCGAGCCTTGATCTCAATCATGACCTGGATGGAGCGGCTGCTCTATGACAGGGCGAAACACATCGTCACATTGACCCAGGGTATCCACGATGACATCCAGGCACGTGGTTGGCCTGCGAACAAGTTGCATGTCATTACCTGCGGTATCGACACCCGGATGCTATACCCGGATGCCGAGGCCGGGGAGCAGGTTCGCCGCAATTTCGGCTGGCAAGGGCGCAATATAATCTTGTACTTCGGTGCCATGGGCGAAGCCAACAATCTGGATGTGATCATTGAGGCGGCTGTGCATTGCCAGGACGAAAATACCCTGTTCCTGTTGATAGGCGACGGCATGAAGCGTTCCTACCTCGAGCAGCGGATTGCAGAGCTGGAGATCAATAACGTACAGCTGTTGGCGCCTGTGTCCAAATATCAAGCCCGGGGTTTCATCAACGCCGCGGACTTGTGCCTCGTCACGTTGAAGGATATCCCGCTGTTCAAAGGCGCTATTCCAACGAAGCTGCTCGATTACATGGCCTGTGGTCGACCAGTGTTATGCGGCGTAGAAGGGGAGGCCGCCGACATCGTCAAGGCGGCGCAGGCGGGGGCCGTTTTCCAACCCAACAGCAGCCAGCAACTTTCCGTCATCATTGCCGAGTTGATGGGTAATGAACCTCTGCGAAGTGAAATGGGCCGGAACGGAGCGCGGTATGTACAAAACAATTTCGATGCGGCGCAAAGTCGGGCGGCGATGACTGCGTTACTTGAGACGGTTTCTGTCGGCTAGGCCTGCTGTCTTGAGTCTGCGAGCCTGGCCACCTGTCAAGTCGACGGGTTATTGCTCAGCCAGTCCAGCGCCCCTAATCCTGCATGGAAGCCGGTAGCAAAGCACGCGGTGAGGAGATACCCGCCAGTGGGTGCCTCCCAGTCAATCATCTCGCCGGCGACAAAAACACCCGGGAGGGATTTGAGCATCAAGCGTTCGTCGAGGTTGCTGAACGCCACGCCACCGGCGCTGCTGATGGCTTCGTCCAAGGGGCGGGTCTTCACCAGGGTGAGTGGCAGGGTCTTGATCGCCTGGGCCAGCCGCGCTGGGTCAGTGAAGCACTCGGCCGGTGTGAGCTCGCGCAATAGCGCGGCCTTGACGCCGTCGATCCCCAACTGGCTGTGCAAGTGCTTGGCCATCGAGCGGGAGCCGCGTGGCTTGCTCAGGGCTTGCTGGATCTTATCCACAGGCCGGCCCGGCAGCAGGTCCAGATGGATCGTCGCGCTGCCGTGTTGGTTGATAGCTTCGCGAATCGCTGCCGACAGGGCGTAGATCAGACTGCCTTCGATGCCGGTGGTGGTGATCACACATTCGCCGAGGCGCGGTACATCGTCGTTCAGGCCGATGGCGATGTTCTTCAGCGGGGCGCCAGCGAATTTGCTGATCATCAGGTCGCTCCAGGCCTCTACCTCGAACCCGCAGTTGCTCGGTTGCAATGGCGCCAGGGTCACACCGCGTTGTTCCAGCGGCAGCATCCAGGCGCCGTCGGAGCCCAGGCGCGACCAACTGCCGCCGCCCAGGGCCAGCAGTGTCGCGTCGGGGCGTAGCGTTTTCTCACCTTCCGGACTCGCTATGCGCATGCTGCCATCGGGGTTCCAGCCGAGCCAGCGGTGGCGCGTGTGGATCGCCACGCCGGCATCGCGCAGGCGCTTGAGCCAGGCGCGCAGCAGTGGCGCGGCTTTCATGTCGGTAGGAAATACCCGCCCGGAGCTGCCGACAAAAGTGTCGATGCCCAGCCCGTGAATCCATTCGCACAATTGCTCGGCGCCGAATGCCCGCAGCAGCGGGGCAATGTTCGGCGCACGTTCGCCGTAGCGGGAAAGGAAGGCCGGGAAGGCTTCGGAGTGGGTGATGTTCATGCCGCCCACGCCGGCCAGCAGGAATTTGCGGCCCACCGAGGGCATGCCGTCGTACAGGTCGACTTGAAGGCCCGCCTGGCTTAGCACCTCGGCCGCCATCAGACCGGCGGGGCCGCCGCCGATGATGGCGACGTTTGGGGCGGAAGGCTTGGCGGTCGAGGTCATGATTTGAACTGGGGGCTGGGGTAGGCGGGGCATTCTACCAGCACAATTCTTTGTGGGAGCGAGCTTGCTCGCGATAGCGGTGTGTCAGTGACATTCATGTAGCTGACCCTCCGCTATCGCGAGCAAGCTCGCTCCCACAGGGGGTGGGTGGTGCTTTCAAAGAGGTGATCAAAAAACAGCCAAGCCTCTGTACGCTACAGGCAGCATAGCCTGTAGGTCGTTTCGCTCAGGTTATCCACAGGCCGCTCCACAGGCATTGTGGGTAAAGCCCAGGTTTCAGTGACAACCTGATGACGTCCAGACCCTTTGTGCGCTGTGGTGCAGGATTCCGTGGCGGCGGGCCAGGGCCTGGCGGTCCTTGCTGTAGCCGCCACCGATCACGCCGACCACCGGGATATCGCGCCCCAGGCAATGGCGCATGACGCTCTCGTCCCGGGCGGCGAGGCCTTCGTCGGTCAGTTTCAGGTAGCCGAGGGCGTCATCCTTGTGTACGTCGACGCCGGCGTCATACAACACCAGGTCCGGCTGATAGAGCGGCAGCAAGTAGTTGAGCGCATCGTCCACCACCTTCAGATAAGCCGCGTCTTCCATGCCCATCGGGAGGGGGATGTCCCAGTCGCTTTGCGCCTTGCGTGCAGGAAAATTCTTTTCGCAGTGCAAGGAAACTGTCACGGCGTCCGGGGTGTCATGGAGTATTCGGGCGGTGCCGTCGCCCTGGTGCACATCACAGTCGAAAATCAGCACCCGCGAGACTCGGCCGCTGGCCAGGAAATAGCGGCTGATCACCGCCAGGTCATTGAAGATGCAGAACCCGGCCGGGTGGTCGTAGTGGGCGTGATGGGTGCCGCCGGCCAGGTGGCAGGCCAGCCCATGCTCAAGGGCTTGTTCGGCGGCCAGGAGCGAGCCGCCCACGGCGCGCACCGTTCGGCGGGCCAGGGCTTCGCTCCAGGGCAGGCCAAGTCGCCGTTGGTCCTCACGGGACAACTCGCCGCCCATGTAGCGTTCGATATACGCACGGTCGTGGGCCAGGGCGAGGATGTCCGGCGGACACAGCGACGGGCGCAACAGGTCGGCGTCGCGGGTCAGCCCGCTGTCCACCAGGTGATCGCGCAACAGGCGAAACTTGTCCATGGGGAAACGGTGTTCCGCCGGGAAGTCAGGGCTGTAGTCTTCGTGATAGATAAGCGGCAGCGACATGGTGTTTTCAGTAGTGATTGAGTGACGGATCCTACCAGCGATGTAGACTCTGGGGCATGGAAGGGGAGTGAAAATGGAGCCGATACTGGAACTGGAAAGCGCGCGGCTGCTATTGCGGCAGTGGCACGATGATGACTTGCCGGAATTTGCCGCCATGTGCGCAGACCCGCAGGTGATGCGTTATTTCCCGGCGCGCCTGAGCCGCCTGGAAAGCGCTGCCCTGATCGGTCGCGTGCGGGGGCATTTCGCCGAGCATGGTTTTGGTTTGTGGGCCCTGGAACGCAAGGACACTGGCGCCTTCATTGGCTTTACCGGGCTGGGTGTGGTCGGGTTCGATGCGCCTTTCACACCGGCTATCGAGATCGGTTGGCGCCTGGCCCGGGAACACTGGGGCCTGGGGTATGCCAGCGAAGCGGCCTGGACCGCCCTGCGTTGTGCTTTCGACCAGTTGACGCTGGACGAAGTGGTGGCGTTCACCGCCGTCGACAACCTGCCATCGCAAAAGGTCATGCAGGCCATTGGCATGCAGCACGACCCGGCTGACGATTTCGAACACCCGACACTCGCCGTCGGTCATCCATTGCGTCACCATGTGCTCTATCGCATCAATCGTGAGCAGTGGTTGCAGACCCTGCACGGTTAGCCGACACGGACGTTTACAATGCCCGCCAAAATGGCCCGGGCCACTATCGATCCGCCGCCGCAGCATAGACTGCGCGGTTTTTGCGCTGTGTGAGGAAAGTCTGAATGAGCCACGTGTTGGAAGATCTGGTCGACCTGCTGACCCTGGAACCGATCGAAGAGAACCTGTTTCGCGGGCGTAGCCAGGACCTGGGATTTCGCCAGTTGTTCGGCGGCCAGGTCCTGGGCCAGTCGTTGTCGGCGGCCAGCCAGACCGTGGAAGAGGCGCGCCATGTGCATTCGATGCACGGTTACTTCCTGCGTCCGGGCGACGCCGCGCTGCCGGTGGTCTACCAGGTGGACCGGGTACGCGACGGTGGCAGCTTCAGTACTCGCCGGGTGACGGCGATCCAGAAGGGCAACCCGATTTTCACTTGCAGTGCGTCATTCCAGTACGACGAAGAGGGCTTTGAGCACCAGAGCAGCATGCCGCAAGTCGTCGGGCCGGAGAATCTGCCGTCCGAGCTGGAACTGACCCAGCAACGTGCGCACCTGCTGCCTGAGCACATGCGCGAAAAACTGCTGTGCCCCAAGCCGATCGAGGTGCGCCCGGTCACCGAAAAAGACCCTTACAACCCGCAGCCGGCCGATCCGGTCAAATACGTATGGTTCCGCGCCGATGGCGCCCTGGCGGATTCGCCGGCCCTGCACAAATACCTGCTGGCCTACGCGTCGGACTTCGGCCTGTTGACCACTTCGTTGCTGCCCCACGGCAAATCGGTCTGGCACAAAGACATGCAGGTCGCCAGCCTCGACCACGCCTTGTGGTTCCATGCCGACCTGCGCGCCGATGACTGGTTGCTCTACGCCATGGACAGCCCGTGGGCCGGAAATTCCCGCGGGTTTTCCCGTGGCAGCGTGTTCAACCGCGCCGGGCAACTGGTGGCCTCGGTGACCCAGGAAGGCTTGATCCGCCATCGCAAGGACTGGGCATGAGCCTGGCCGAGGTTCGTCACTGGGTATTCGACATGGACGGCACGCTGACGATTGCCGTGCATGACTTCGCGGCGATCCGCGTGGCCCTGGCGATTCCGGCCGAAGACGACATCCTCACCCACCTGGCGGCGTTGCCGGCTGATGAAGCTGCGGCCAAGCATGCCTGGCTGCTGGAGCATGAACGGGACCTGGCGCTGGGCTCCAGGCCCGCGCCGGGGGCGGTTGAACTGGTGCGAGAGCTGGCCGGGCGCGGTTATCGCCTGGGCATCCTCACCCGCAACGCCCGCGAGCTGGCCCACGTCACCCTCGAAGCCATCGGCCTGGCGGACTGCTTCGCCGTGGAGGATGTACTGGGCCGCGACGAAGCACCGCCCAAACCCCACCCCGGTGGCCTGTTGAAGCTGGCCGAGGCCTGGAACGTGGCGCCCGAGACGATGGTGATGGTGGGCGATTACCGCTTTGACCTGGACTGCGGGCGCGCGGCGGGTGCACGGACGGTGCTGGTGAACCTGCCGGACAACCCGTGGCCGGAGCTGACGGATTGGCATGCGCGCGATTGTGGGGAGTTGCGGCGGATGCTGTTGGCTTGAGCGCTGGGTTGACTGATCGATCGCTATCGCGAGCAAGCTCGCTCCCACAGTGAATTTGTGTCGAGCACAGATTTTGTAATCGACAGAGAACCCCTGTGGGAGCGAGCTTGCTCGCGATAGTCCCTGTCATTCGCTACAAAACTCACTGACCAAACAACACCTTCAGCCCCTCGGGCGAAGTCAACATCCCATCCCCGTTATGCCCCACCCCGGGCACTTCGATCAGCCGCTGGTTCAACCCCTCGGGGTGACGCCGGGTCAGGTAGTCAAAAAAGAAATGCCCGCGCAGTAACCGATACGGCCCCTGGGTTTGTGCTTCGCAGCCTTTATCCAGCGCCGGATGTTCCGGGTCGGTGTCTTGTTGTCCGAGCAAATAGACGATGTCGCGCTTGGCGTAGTTATCTTCCAGTTGCGCGGGTGTTTGCCCCGCCGCGTAGGCTGGCAAGTTCTGCAGGCCGTACTTCCAATGATTGAAGCCAGGGCAACTGGCCGGGTCGAAAGCCATGGGCCGTTGCGCATCGAAGTAGGCATAGGACGACGGGTTGGCGATGACAAAGCGTGGGTTGATCCGGTACTGGCCGTGGGCGAGCAGGGCATAGCGCTGCACGACCTGGGCGCCGCCGGAATGGCCGGCGATGACGATCTCTTTCACTTCGGGAAACTGTTGCCGGTCACTGACTCGCGCAACGATGTCGTCGAGTACCTGGTAGGAACTGACCGGGTTCGGCCCTGTGGATAAACCACCGGCCATCCAGTCGTTGCCTTGCCAGCGCAGGATGTCATTGGGCAATTGATGGCGCGCCACGTCCTGTTCATTGAGGAACTGCGGGGCGATGATCAGGGTGGTACCCAGTTGCCCCGCCTGCCCGGCAGCCTTTTCGGCGCTGTGCAGGTAGGTGTCGGCATTGCGCAGCCGACCGTGGAGGATGATCAGCACGCGCTGGATGGACGCCGGCGGTGGGCTTACGCCGACGGCCAGGGCACCACCCTTGAACTGCAGTCGCCCTTGGGCGACCACGTTGACGCCGTGTTCCTCGGCCTGGGCAACGGCGCAGCACAGCACCAGCCCGATCAACGCCCCCCACTTCATCTACAGGGTTTTCGCCGCGAACGTGTCGCACTGGCTGACCTGGCCCTGGGCGAACCCGGTCTTGAACCAGCGCACTCGCTGCGCCGAAGTACCGTGGGTGAACGAGTCCGGCACCACGCGGCCCTGGCCTTGTTGCTGCAAGCGGTCATCGCCGATGGCATTGGCGGCATTCAAGGCCTCTTCGATGTCTCCCGGCTCCAGCCAGTTCAGGCGTTTTTGCGCATGGTTGGCCCACACACCCGCCAGGCAATCGGCCTGCAACTCCTGGCGTACCAACAAGCCGCCATCGCCCTCCATCTGCCGCCCTTGCTGGCGTGCTTCCTGGATTTTCGCCGACACGCCGAGCAGCGTCTGCACATGGTGTCCGACTTCGTGGGCAATGACGTAGGCCTGGGCGAAGTCTCCGGCGGCGGCGAAGCGTTGGGACATTTCCTTGAAGAAACTCATGTCCAGATAGACTTGCCGGTCTGCCGGGCAATAGAACGGACCGGTCGCCGACGAGGCAAGGCCGCAGGCCGAGTTGACCCGGCCGCTGAACAACACCAGTTTCGGTTGCTGGTATTGGCGTCCGGCCTGTTGGAAAACCTGGCCCCAGGTGTCTTCGGTATCGCCAAGGATCGAGCGCACGAACTCGGCCTGTTCATCGTTGGCCGGTGGCGCCTGGCGGGTCTGTGAAGAGGTGGGTGCGGATTGATCCATCTGCCCGGCCAGTTGGCCGAGAATCTGCATCGGGTCCTGGCCGGTGATCCAGCCGATGCCGACGATCAGGAGGACGGCCGTCAGGCTCAAGCCCTTGCCGCCGCCGAAACGCATCCCGCCACCGCCCCCACCGTCACCGCGAGCGTCCACCACGTTGTCACTGCGGCGACCTTTTTTCCATAACATGTGGGCGTTCCTCTGATTGGCCGGGGTGTCACTGTATTGTCGTTGCGGTGAGTCTAGCTTTTGGGGCGTCAGGATGCGCGTGATGCCTGAGCTTTCAGGCAACCGTCGCGGGGTTTGGTTCATCAGCGCATGAATGAATGGCGCATCGGTTCCAGAATTTGCATTACACTTTGCATATTCTAGAATCGACGAACTTACCTTTGGATCGCTCATGGCCGGCAGTCAAATCGAACGGGTTTTCAATGTGCTGGAAAGCCTCGCCAGCGACCCTCGCGGCTGGCCGCTGCTAGGCTTGGCCGAACAGTTGCAGATTCCCAAGAGTGCCACCCACCGTTTGCTCGCCGAACTGATGCGCCTGGGCTATGTGCGCCAGAGTCCCGAGAACCTGCGTTATCACTTGTCGACTCGCCTGGTCGCCATGGGCTTTCGTTATCTGTCGCGAAGTGGAGCCGACATCGTCCAGCCAGTGCTCGATCGCCTTGCACAGCAAACGGGTGAACTGGTGCGCCTGGGTGTCATCGAAGGGGAGTGCCAGACCTGGATCGCCAAGTCTCAGGGGGCCCGTTCCGGCTTGCGCTACGACCCGGACATGGGGCGTGAGACGCCGTTGTCCTATACCGCGTCGGGCCATGCCTGGCTGGCTTGCATGAGTGACGCCGAGGCGTTGGCACTGGTGGCGCGCCAGGCTGTGCAAGTGCCGGCGGACGCCGGGCCAAACGCACCACGCAGCCCGGCTGAACTGCTCCAGTACCTGCACCAGGCCCGCGAGCAAGGCTATGCCTGTGTCGAGGAAAGCTCGGCGATCGGCACGTCGGCCATTGCCGCTGTGGTCCGTCATCCATTGGATGGCCGAGTCATCGGCGTATTGAGTGTTGCCGGCCCCAGCGCACGGATGACGCGGGCGCGGTTGCATGAGCTGGCACCGACCTTGCTGGCGTTTGCCGAGGAGCTATCGCAAGCCAGTCAGGCCTCGGAGTTGTTCAGCTGAATGCGGTCTCATCCGTCACAGGCAAGCCTTGCTCCCTACATCACGCAACGCAGGATTCCTACATGACCGTCAGCACTCCGCTTTCCGGCGTCAATCAGGCTTTCAAGGGCATCCTGCTTATTCTGGTGGCGACGTTTCTGTTCTCCAGTCATGACGCCTTGTCGAAATATCTCTCGGGTTTCTACCCGATCATCATGGTGGTCTGGGCACGTTACGTGGTGCACACGTTGTTGATGGCGGGTATTTTCCTGCCGCGCTCGGGGTTGCGGGTCCTGCGGACCAAGCGTCCTTTGTGGCAACTGGCCCGGGCGCTGTGCCTGCTGGGCACCAGCCTGTTCTTCACCACGGCGCTGTTGTATATCCCGTTGGCCGAGGCGACGGCGGTCAACTTCCTCGCGCCCGTGCTGGTCACCGCGTTGTCGGTGCCATTGCTGGGCGAACACGTGACACGCGGCCAATGGATCGCGGTGATCTTCGGCTTTATCGGGGTGCTGATCATCGTCCATCCGGGTGGGGATCTGTTCACCCCGGCGGTGATATTGCCGTTCTGTTCGGCGCTGTTCTTCTGTTTCTACCAACTGCTCACGCGCAAGCTCAGCGAGATCGACAGCCCGACCACCAGCAACTTCTTCGCTGGCCTGTGCAATACGTTGGTGATGAGTGCGCTGGTGCCGTTCTTCTGGCAAGTGCCGAGCCTGTTGCACGGTGCGATGATGCTGGCGCTGGGCGCCTGCGGGATGACGGCGCACCTGATGCTGACCCAGGCCTTCCGCTTTGCCGCCCCGGCGCTGCTCGCGCCATTCGGGTACTGCCAGATCGTGTTTGCCGGGCTGCTGGGCTGGTTGTTGTTCAACCACACGCCGACGCTGACCACCGTGGTGGGCATCACCTTGATCTGCTTGAGTGGGTTGGCGGCGGCGTGGCAGCAGCGGCGGGCTTAACACCGATTGTGAAGGGGGCAATTGTGGGAGCAAGCCTTGCTCCCACAGTGGGATAAATAATCCCGGGCTGACGGGAATTAGTTTTCCAGCGTAGGCACCTTGCGCGGTGCCATGAAGTACAACCAGGTCAGGGCAATGAAGTACATCGCCGGGATCAGGGTGAACAGCACGGTGTAGTTGTTATTGGTGATCGTGAGGATGTGGCCCACCAGTTGAGTCATGAACATCCCGCCGATGGCCGCGCACATGCCGCCGAAGCCGAACACCGTGCTCATCATGTGCTTGGGCGTGTAGTCCATCACCAGGCTCCAGATGTTGGCGGTCCAGGCCTGGTGCGCGCCGATGGCCAGGGAAATGGCGAATACCGCCATCCACAGGCTGCTGGAGCCCGCGGCCATGATCACGCCGATGATGCAGCAGGCGAACAGCAGCATGGACACCAGTCGCGCCTTGATCGGATTGAGACCACGGCCAATCAGGAACGAAGACAGGATGCCGCCGCCCACGCTGCCGAAGTCGGCGGTGAGGTAGATGATGATCAGCGGGATGCCCATCTGGGTCACGTTGATGCCCAGGTTGTATTGCTGGTTCAGAAACGGCGGCAGCCAATAGAGGTAGAACCAGAACACCGGGGCGGTAATCGAGTAGGCCAGGGCGAACGCCCAGGTGCCGCGCATGCGCAGGATGCGTGAGAACGGCACGCGGACCTGGTCCGGTTCCTCCTGGGCCTGGATGTAGTCCAGTTCCGACTGTTTGACGCTGGGATGGTCTTCGGGGTTGAAGTATTTCAGGCCCCAGAACAGCAGCCAGATCCCGCCCAATGCCGACATGCACAGGAACGCCGCCTGCCAGCCCCACACGTGCAGGACCAGTGGCAGCAGCATCGGGGTGAACATCGCGCCGACGTTGGTCCCGGCGTTGAAAATGCCAGTCGCCACGGCCCGTTCACCGGCCGGGAACCACAGCCGCGTAGTCTTCACGCAGGCCGGGTAGTTGGCGGCTTCGGTCAGGCCGAGGATGAAGCGGCAGACCATGAAGCCCACCGCCGAGGTGGCCAGGCCGTGGGCGCCGGTCGCCAGGCTCCAGAGCAGCACCGCGCAGAAGAACACGCGCTTGACGCCGATCCGGTCGATCAGCCGTCCTTGCAACACGAAGCCGACGGCATAACCGACCTGGAACCAGAAGTTGATGTTGGCGTAGTCCATCGCCGTCCAGCTCATTTCCTTGGCCAGGATAGGCTGCATGACGCCCAGGGCGGCACGGTCGATGTAATTCAGGGTCGTGGCAAAAAACACCAGGGCGAGCATGCCCCAACGGGTCTTGCCCACGGCCATGGCGCCGCGGATCTTGTCGCCGATGCCGCTGGAGGAGACTCCCAGGCTGGGGGCCAGGCGGGAACTTTGGGAAGGGATCATAGCGTGTACCCGTTTTTGAAATTCTTATGGTTGGTCTGGGTCTGTCCATCGAGGTCGGCAGGGCCGGCGTCAATGTGGGAGCGATGGTGCGCAGTGAGCAAAAAATCGTCAATTCGGCAATGGCCATTTTGTTCGATAATCGCCCAAAAAACTAACTGGATGGTACATATTAAATTGCTGAAAGAAACCGGCAGCTCAATAATCGGCTGACTCTTTAAAAAGCGGCGCACCTTTTGTAGCCGATGCCTGTCCCGGGAGCCGAAGTCATGCAGCGTTCCATTGCCACCGTGTCCTTGAGCGGTACCTTGCCGGAAAAACTCGAAGCCATTGCCGCCGCCGGGTTTGACGGGGTGGAAATTTTCGAGAACGACCTTCTCTACTACGATGGCAGCCCTCGGGAAATCAGGCAGATGTGCGCCGACCTGGGCATCGCCATCACCTTATTCCAACCGTTTCGCGACTTCGAAGGCTGCCGTCGCGATCGCCTGTCGCGCAACCTGGAGCGGGCCGAGCGCAAGTTCGACCTGATGCAGGAACTGGGCACCGACCTGGTGCTGGTGTGCAGCAACGCCTCGGCCGACAGTGTCGGCGATGAACGGATTCTCATCGATGACCTGCGCCTGCTGGCCGAACGCGCCGGTGCGCGCGGCTTGCGGATCGGTTATGAAGCGCTGGCCTGGGGCCGGCACGTGAATACTTATCAACAGGTCTGGAACATTGTGCGCCAGGCCGATCACCCCAGCCTCGGCGTGTTGCTCGACAGCTTCCATACCTTGTCCCTCAAGGGCGATCCGAGTGCGATCGCCGAGATTCCCGGCGACAAGATCTTCTTCGTGCAAATGGCCGACGCGCCGATCCTGGCCATGGATGTCCTGGAATGGAGCCGGCATTTCCGTTGTTTCCCGGGGCAGGGCGAGTTCGACTTGCCGGGTTTCCTGGCGCCGATCATCAAGAGTGGCTACACCGGACCGCTGTCGCTGGAAATCTTCAACGACGGTTTCCGCGCCGCGCCGCCACGGGCCAATGCCGCCGACGGCCTGCGCTCGCTGCTGTACCTGGAAGAAAAAACCCGTCAGCGGCTGGCTGAAGAAGTGCCCTCCATGGGCAATGCCGACATCCTGTTCGCCACGCCGCCGGCCAGCGAATACAACGGCATCGAATTCCTCGAGTTCGCCGTGGACGATAACCTCGGCGCCAAGCTGTCCCATTGGCTGGAACGGCTGGGGTTCGTCAAGGCCGGCCAGCATCGTTCCAAGAATGTCAGCCTGCTGCGCCAGGGTGATATCAACCTGATCCTCAATAGCGAGCCGTACTCGTTCGCCCACAGTTTTTTCGAAGCCCACGGACCTTCGTTGTGCGCCACCGCCGTGCGCGTGAAAAACAGTGCCAGCGCCCTGGAGCGGGCTGTTGCCTACAAAGGCCAGCCTTATCGGGGGTTGGTGGGCCCCAATGAGCTGGAGCTGGCCGCGGTGCGGGCACCGGACGGTAGCCTGATTTACCTGGTGGACCAGCAGGCCGATGTCTATGGCACCGATTTCAACCTGCAGCCGGGTGCGGTCATTGGGGCCGGGCTCAAGCGCATCGACCACATGGCGATGGCGCTGCCGGCCGACAGCCTCGACAGTTGGGTGCTGTTCTACAAGAGCCTGCTGGATTTCGAGGCTGACGACGAAGTGGTCTTGCCCGACCCTTATGGCCTGGTAAAAAGCCGTGCGTTGCGTAGCCGCTGCAGTTCGATCCGCTTGCCGCTGAACATTTCCGAGAACCGCAACACTGCGATCTCACACGCGCTGTCGAGTTATCGTGGCTCCGGCGTGCATCACATCGCCTTCGACTGCGACGACATCTTCGCCCAGGTCAGTCGTGCCAAAGAGGCGGGTGTGCCGTTGCTGGACATCCCGCTCAATTACTACGACGACCTGGCGGCGCGTTTCGATTTCGACGACGAGTTCCTTAGCGAACTGGCCTACTTCAACGTGTTGTACGACCGTGACGCCCAGGGTGGCGAGCTGTTCCACGTCTACACCGAGCCGTTCGAAGGGCGGTTTTTCTTCGAAATCATCCAGCGCAAGAATGGTTACGCCGGTTACGGCGCAGCCAATGTCGCGGTGCGGCTGGCGGCCATGGCCAAGTCCCGCAGCGGTGGTTTGCGGCACGCCAAGTTGTAGGAAAATCGTAAACGTGGCGGTAATGGGCCGTGTCCTGGCTTCCTTCAGTGCACGGTGCGGCCCATAATCGCCAGCCTGTGCAGTGATGGCCGTGAGCCCCGCAATGACTATGAATCCAGAGCTTTCCGCAGCGCTCGACGAACCCGTCGCCGCGCCGCGCAAGAGTCGCAAGAACAACCCGGAGAAGACCCGGGAAAACATTCTTCAGGAAGCCATCGTCGAGTTCGTCCAGCAAGGCCTGGCCGGTGCCCGGGTCGACGCCATCGCCGAGCGCATCCACACCTCCAAGCGCATGATCTACTACTACTTCGGCAGCAAGGAGCAGTTGTACGTCGAGGTGCTGGAGAAACTCTACGGTGACATCCGCACCACCGAGAGCCGCCTGCACCTGGCGGAGCTGGCCCCGGTCGATGCGATCCGGCGCCTGGTGGAGTTCACCTTCGACCACCATGATCGCAATGTGGATTTCGTGCGCATCGTCTGCATCGAGAACATCCACAACGCCGAGTACGTGAAGCAGTCAGGTGCGATCAAGGCGATGACCAATACCATCCTCGATTCCCTGGGCGTGATCCTGCGGCGCGGTGCTGAAGAGGGCGTGTTCCGTGCCGGCCTCGAGCCGCTGGATGTGCATCTGCTGATCAGTTCGTTCTGTTTTTACCGGGTGTCCAATCGCCAGACGTTCGGTGAGATCTTTCAGATCGACCTGTCGGATGAAGCTATCAAGCAGCGGCATCGTGAGATGGTCTGTGAGTCGGTGTTGCGCTATCTGCAAGTCTGACCTCGACCCCTTGTGGGAGCGAGCTTGCTCGCGATAGCGGTCGATCAGCCAGCATCGATTGCGACTGACACACCGCCATCGCGAGCAAGCTCGCTCCCACAAGGGCCTATCACCAGGCTTTAGTGATTCATGCTTTGGAAATGCGCGAGCATCCGCTGCGCATCTGGTGCCACGCCGCTGAACAGTTCGAACGCCTTCACCGCCTGGAACACGGCCATGTTGCCGCCATCCAGTGTGCGGCAGCCGACCGCGCGGGCGTTGCGCAGCAGTTCGGTTTCCAGTGGGAAATAGACGATTTCCGCGACCCACAAAGTGCCGCGCAACAGCTCGACCGGCACCGGCATGCCCGGTAGTTTTGCCATGCCCATGGGCGTGGTGTTCACCAGGCCATCGGCCTCGGCCATGGCGGTGGGCAAGTCATGCCCGGCGCGGGCGCGGCCAGCGCCGAAGTGTTGATTCAAGTTGTTGGCCAGCGCCTCGGCACGGCTGACCTCGACGTCAAAAATGCTCAGGGTTTCTACGCCTTCCATCAACAGCGCGTGGGCCACCGCCGCGCCAGCGCCACCGGCGCCCATCTGGACCACGCGCTTGCGCGCCACATCCCCCAGGCCGCGACGAAAACCTTCGGCGAACCCGAGGCAGTCGGTGTTGTGGCCGATGCGCTTGCCGTCCTTGAGCACCACGGTATTGACCGCGCCGATACCACGGGCCTCGGGTGACAACTCATCGAGTAGCGGGATGATCGCCTGCTTGCAGGGGAAGGTGATGTTCAGGCCGGTGAAGTCCATGCGCTCGGCGGCCACCAGTAGATCGGCCAGGGCGCCGCTGTCGAGTTTCAGCGCATCGAGGTCGATCAGCCGATAGAGGTAACGCATGCCTTGGGCATCGCCCTCATGTTCATGCAGCGCAGGCGTGCGAGAGGCTTGGATGCCCGCGCCGATCAGGCCGGCCAGCACAGTGATATTCGACATGCTCATCAACCCTTCAACCGCTGACTGAAATGTTCAAGGGCCAGGCGATAACCATGGCTGCCAAACCCGCACATCACGCCAATGGCGACGGATGAGACGAAGGAGTGATGACGGAAGGTTTCACGGGCGTGGACGTTGGACAGGTGGACTTCGATGACCGGTACTTCGCTGGCCACCAGGGCATCGCGGATCGCCACGGAGGTGTGGGTCCAGGCCGCCGGGTTGATGACGATACCGGCGCATCGGCCACGGGCGCCGTGAATCCAGTCCAGCAGCTCACCTTCCTGGTTGGTCTGGCGAAACTCCACCGCCAGGCCGAACTCTTCAGCGGCGCGGCCGCACAGTGCCGAGATGTCAGCCAGGGTTTCATGGCCATAGGTCGCCGGCTCGCGGGTGCCGAGCAGGTTCAGGTTCGGGCCGTTGAGCACCAGAACGATCGGAGGCATCGCAATTTCTCCACATTTTTATTGTTGGTGTCGGCCAGGTTTCAGCCGCTGGAGATAAATTGTACTAGATGGTTAATTTGGTCAAATAAAGCAGCCGACATCGGCCAATAAGTGTTCGATGATCGAACATGGCCTTTGCCAAGAGAGGAGGGAGGGCTCTTGTGGCGAGGG
This sequence comes from Pseudomonas sp. H1_F01, assembly GCF_054681425.1. Taxonomy (NCBI): domain Bacteria; kingdom Pseudomonadati; phylum Pseudomonadota; class Gammaproteobacteria; order Pseudomonadales; family Pseudomonadaceae; genus Pseudomonas; species Pseudomonas sp. H1_F01. The sequence goes on from NZ_CP162823.1 coordinate 1,113,890, forward strand.
CATTTATTTGTGGGACCAAGGCTTGCCCGCGATACAGGCGATGCGGTCTTTCAGAAATTGAGTCGCCTGTATCGCGGGCAAGCCTTGCTCCCACAGAGCTTTGCCTAGTCCAGCCCGGTGGGAGATCGCCCCAGCGTTTAGCGCCGAGTCAACAACACTCCGGACTCCATGTGATGGGTCCAGGGAAATTGATCGAACAACGCACAGCGCGTGATGCGGTGGGTGTCGTTCAGTTGCGCGATATTCGCGGCGAGGGTGTCAGGGTTGCAGGAGATGTACAGGATGTTGTCGAAGCGTCGGGTCAACTCGCAGGTGTCCGGGTCCATGCCGGCGCGAGGCGGGTCGACGAAGACGCTGCCGAACTCGTAGCTTTTCAGGTCGATGCCATGCAGACGACGGAACGGCCGGACTTCGTTCAGGGCTTCGGTCAGTTCTTCGGCCGACAGGCGCACCAACGTGACGTTATCCACCGCGTTTTCGCTGAGGTTGCTCAGCGCGGCGTTCACCGAGGTCTTGCTGATCTCGGTGGCCAGCACTTTGCGCACGCGGGTGGCCAGGGGCAGGGTGAAGTTGCCGTTGCCGCAGTACAACTCCAGCAGATCGTCGCTGCGATCGCCCAGCGCGTCATAAGCCCAGTTGAGCATCTTCTGGTTCACCGTGCCGTTGGGCTGGGTGAAGGCGCCTTCGGGCTGGCGATAGCTGAAGGTACGACCGCCCACTTCGAGTTTCTCCACCACGTAGTCATGGCCGATCACTTCGCGCTTGCCCTTGGAGCGGCCAATGATGCTCACGCCCAGGTCCGCCGCCAGCTTCGAGGCGGCAGCGTGCCAGTGCTCGTCCAGCGGGCGGTGATAACACAGGGTGATCATCGCATCGCCCGCCAGGGTGGTCAGGAACTCCACCTGGAACAGCTTGTGGCTCAGGGGCGCGCTGGCTTGCCAGGCGGCCTTGAGTTGCGGCATCAACTGGTTGATGCGCAGGCTGGCGATGGGAAATTCCTCGATGAGGATCGGTGTGCGCTTGTCGTCCTGGGAGAACATTGCGTAGTGCCGTTCGCCGGCCTCGCGCCACAGACGGAATTCGGCGCGCAGGCGGAAGTTCTTCAGGGGCGAATCGAACACCGCAGGTTCTGGTGCATCGAACGGCGCCAGCAGGTCACGCAAGCGGGTGACCTTGTCCTGGAGCTGAGCGGTGTAGGCCTGGGAATCAAAAGTCATGCGTTGTACCAACCCAACTTGATCACGAACAGGATCGACAGGATGACCAGCGCCGAGTTCAGCTCACGACCACGGCCAGATACCAGTTTGATGGCGGTCCAGGCGATGAAACCGAAAGCGATGCCGTTGGCGATGGAATAGGTGAACGGCATTGCCAGGGCGGTCACCACCACTGGTGCGGCGACGGTGATGTCGTCCCAGTCGATTTCCGCCAGGCCCGAGGTCATCAGTACGGCGACGAACAACAGGGCTGGGGCGGTGGCGAAAGGCGGGACGCTGGCGGCCAGTGGCGAGAAGAACAGCGCCAGCAGGAACAGGATCGCCACGACGACGGCGGTCAGGCCGGTGCGGCCGCCGGCACTGACGCCCGCCGCCGATTCGATGTAGCTGGTGGTGGTGGAGGTGCCCAGCAGCGAACCGGCCATGGCGGCGGTGCTGTCGGCGATCAGCGCACGGCCCATCTTCGGCATGTGGCCGTCCTTGCCCATCAGCCCGGCGCGCTTGGCGACGCCGATCAGGGTGCCGGAGTTGTCGAACAGGTCGACGAACAGGAAGGCGAAGATCACGCTCACCAGGCCGATGTCCAGGGCGCCCTTGATGTCCAGTTGCAGGAAGGTCGGGGCCAGGGACGGCGGCATGGACATCACGCCGCCGAACGGCGTGAAGCCCATCAGGATCGAGACGATGGTGACCGCCAGGATGCCGATCAGTACCGCGCCGCGTACTTTCAAGGCTTCAAGGGCGACGATCAGGACAAAACCGAGGGTCGCGAGGATCGGCGCCGGTTGTTTCAAGTCGCCTAGGCCGACCATGGTCGCCGGGTTTTTCACCACGATGCCGGCGTTATTCAGGGCGATCAGCGCCAGGAACAGGCCGATACCGGCGGCAATGGCCGAGCGCAGCGGCAGCGGGATGCTGTTGATGATCCATTCGCGGATGCGAAAGATCGACAACATGAAGAACAGCACGGCGGAAATGAACACTGCGCCCAGCGCCACTTGCCAGGTGTGGCCCATGTGCAGGACCACGGTGTAGGTAAAGAAGGCATTCAGGCCCATGCCCGGTGCGAGGGCGATCGGGTAGTTGGCGATCAGGCCCATGACCGTGGAGCCAATGGCCGCTGCCAGGCAGGTGGCGACGAATACCGCGCCCTTGTCCATGCCTGTTTCGCCGAGGATGCTTGGGTTGACGAACAGAATGTAGGCCATGGCCAGGAACGTTGTGACGCCCGCCAGGATCTCGGTCCGCACGTTGGTGTTATGTGCCTTGAGTTGAAACAGCCTTTCCAGCATGTCTGCTCCCCGTGGCGCGCCCGGCGCCGTGAATGTATCGACCTCAACAGCAAAGCACAGGTCGCCAGCGGCGCCCGGGAATTTTCTGTGGGTCGGAAAAAGCCGCGCATCATACCAGCAGCGTAGCGTTGTGGCTGCGATCGTCGTCGATGTTTTGCCAACGCGCCAAGTGGGCCATACTGCGCGCGGTTCCGGGAGGTCTCTATGTATTGCATGAATAAAAAGCTGCTGGCGGCGGTGGGTTGCATGCTGGGTTGGTGGTTGTCCGGCCAGGCCGCCAATGCCGCGTCGGCACCGCCCTTGAGCGAGGTCAAGGTGCTCAAGGTCGAGTCGCCGGCCTGTGGTTTCGAGGACATCGTCCCGGGGCAGGCGCAGACGCGTTGCGATCACAGCGGCCCGAATATCAAGGTCTACGTGCTGGAGGTCGGTTATGGCCGCCAGCCCCATGTCACCCTGGACGGCTTTGAAGTCGACGGCACCCGCTCGCCCGTGTGTGCGTACAGTAATGGCAACCTTAACGACTGTTCCGTGCGAACCAAAGTCGTCGGCTATGTGTACATCTTCGACCTGAAGGGCAAGCAAGAGGGCACCTTCAGCTTCAGCAACATCTCGATCAACGCACCGGGCAACCGGATGTCGACCCAGCTGTATATCAAGTAGCCCGCCAACCTGTGTAGGAGCTGTCGAGCGAAGCGAGGCTGCGATCTTTCCCTCTGACGCTTGAATTTCAAGCGCCTATCAAAAGATCGCAGCCTTCGGCAGCTCCTACACTACAAGCATCACCCAGCGGAGAGCGCCCATGATTCCTGGAACCAAGATCCCCCGAGCCCTGATAGCCGTCGCCGAGGGTGTCGACGACTTGCAGACGGTCACCCTGATCGATGTGTTGCGTCGAGCGCAGATCGAAACCGTGGTGGCGAGCATCGAAGGGCGGCGGATGCTCACTTGCGCCCGCGGCACGCGCCTGACGGCCGATGGCATGCTGGTGGACGTGCTCGTGCAGGATTTCGACCTGATCGTCCTGCCGGGCGGCATCATCGGCGCCCAACACCTGGCGGCCCATCAGCCGCTGCAACAACTGATCAAGGGCCAGGCCGCCACCGGACGGTTTTTCGCCGCCATCGCCGAAGCCCCGGCCCTGGCGCTACAGGCATTCGGCGTCCTGCGCCAGCGACGCATGACCTGCCTGCCCGCCGTGAGCCAGCAACTGTCCGGTTGCAGCTTCGTCGATCAACCCGTGGTGGTGGATGGCAACTGCATCACGGCCCAGGGTTCAGCCGCCGCCCTGGCGTTTGCCTTGACGCTGGTGGAACAACTCAGTGGCAAGGGCGTGAGGAGTGTGGTGGCGGCGGAGTTGTTGGCCTGACAGGCATCAAGCGTGTTGTGGGAAGGGTTCAATCACAGGCTGCACGCGCTGCTCGGCTTGCCACAAATCGTAATCGGTCTGGACGCCCAGCCAGACCCTGGCCTTGCCGATCCCGGCACGCTCCAGACGCACGGCCAGATCAGGGCTGATGGGCGCATGACCATGCAGGACCCGGGAAAAATGAGGCCGGGCGAAACCCAGGTGTCGCGCCAGTTCGGTGACCGTGATGCCCAGTTCGGGCAGCACGTCCAACCGCAAGGTTTCGCCAGGGTGTGGCGGATTGTGCATGGGCATGTTCCAGCCTCCTGATCAGTGGTAGTCCAGATAATCGACCAGTTCGATATCGGACCCGATGAAACGAAAAATAACCCGCCAGTTTCCCGAAACCCCAAGCGACCAGTATCCATCCAGCTCACCCTTGAGCGGATGCAATCGCCATCCGGGGATATCTAAGTCGTTGGCGACCTGAGCCCTGTCCAGGAACTGGAGCATGCGGGCCAGGCGTTTCCCGTGGTCCGCCCGGATACCACGGGTCGACCCCGTCTCATAAAAGAGCCTGAGGCTTTGTGCTGAAAAGATTTAATCATGGAATGGAGTGTAAGGCGATACATTACACTCGGGGCGGTACATATATACCGCACAGCCCCGTTAAAACCGTGCCTCTTGCGTTACCACGGCATCGCAAATTGCCTTGAACGCTCCACCCCACCCTGAAGTCGTACCCCTTATGACGGCGGTTTCCCAAAACGCCGCGAGTACGACCAACCGTGAGGTGTTCCATGAGCGCGACCCTGTCCGAAGCGACGCCGGTGTCCTTCGTCCGTCATCCGATCCGCCTGACACTCAATGGCCAGGTGCGTGAGTTGCAAGTGCTGGCCTGGACCACGTTGCTGGACCTGCTGCGTGAGCAACTGGACCTGGTGGGCAGCAAGAAAGGCTGCGACCACGGCCAGTGCGGCGCCTGTACGGTGCTGCGCGATGGCAAGCGGATCAATGCCTGCCTGACCCTGGCGGTGATGTGCGACGGCGCCGAATTGACCACTATCGAAGGCCTGGCCGGTGATGACGCATTGCATCCCATACAGCAGGCTTTCATCACCCATGACGCGTTCCAGTGTGGTTACTGCACGCCGGCGCAGATCTGTTCAGCGGTGGGGCTGGCCAACGAGGGCAGGGCGCAGACCCGCGCGCAAATCAGTGAACTGATGAGCGGCAACCTGTGCCGCTGCGGGGCCTATACCCACATTTGCGATGCCATCGAAGAGGCGTTGCCGCTCTGCCGGCAACCGGGAGGTGATCAATGAATCCCTTCCAGTACAGCAAGCCCGATACCGTGCAGGCGGCCGTCGATTTGTCGAGCCCGGTTTCCCGCTTCATCGCTGGTGGCACCAACCTGCTGGACCTGATGAAAGAGAACCTGACCCGCCCCGAGCACCTGATCGACATTACCGGGCTGCCCCTGGCGGACCTCAGTGAAACGCCGTCCGGCGGGGTGATGATCGGGGCATTGGTGAGCAATGCCGACCTGGCCTGGCACCCGTGGATCGAGCGCCGCTATCCGCTGCTGGCCCAGGCCATCCTGGCGGGCGCCTCACCGCAACTGCGCAACATGGCCAGTACCGGCGGCAACCTGCTGCAACGCACACGCTGCTATTACTTCTATGACGCGAGCGTACCGTGCAACAAACGCCGGCCCGGCAGCGGTTGCCCGGCCCGGAACGGTTTGAACCGGATCCATGCGATTTTCGGTGCCAGCGATCAATGTGTCGCCACCCATCCCTCCGACATGTGCGTGGCCTTGGCCGCTCTGGAGGCGGTGGTCCATGTCCTGGGTCGGGGCGGTGCGCGGACCATCGAATTCGCCGACTTCCATCGCCTGCCCGGCGATGCCCCGGAGCGCGATAACCAATTGGCCGACGATGAGCTGATCACCGCCATCGAGTTGCCTGCCGCCGGTTTTGCCGAGCATAGCCACTACTTGAAGATCCGTGACCGCGCCTCCTACGCGTTTGCGCTGGTCTCGGTGGCGGCGGCGCTGGAACTGGATGGGCCGGTGATTCGCCAGGCGCGCCTGGCCCTCGGTGGCGTGGCGCACAAACCGTGGCGCGACCGGGCCGTGGAGAGCTGGCTGGTCGGACAGACCGTCAGTCGCGAAGCCTTTGCCGTCGCCGCCGATGCACTGCTGCAAGACGCCGAGCCGTTGGAACACAACGGTTTCAAGATCCGATTGGCGCGCCGGGCAATTATCCGCGCCTTGAGCGATGCCGCGTTGGGTCGCGCACCGCAGGGAGGACAAGCCTGATGAACGCTCCGAGCAAATCCATAGGGCAACCACTCGACCGGGTCGATGGCCTGCTCAAGGTGACGGGCCAGGCCCGTTATGCCGGTGAATACCCCGAGGACGGCTTGCTGCACGGCAGCGTCGTGTCCGGTACGGTCGCCCGTGGTCGCGTGCTGCGCATCGATGCTTCCCGCGCCCTGGCGCTACCCGGCGTGGTCGCGGTGATCGACCACACCAACCGGCCGAGGATCGCCAGCTACGACGAACCCTACCAGGATGCCGATGCGGCGGACGGCTCGCCGTTCCGGCCGCTGTACAACGACCAGGTCCTCTACAGCGGCCAGCCCCTGGCCTTGGTGGTGGCGGAAAATCTCGAGTTGGCCCGGTATGCCGGTTCGCTGATAGACATCGAATACGCGACTGAGGAGCATCAGACCGATCTGATAATCCTGCAAAACGACGCCCATCCAGCGCCGGCTGAATTACCCAAGCCCCGTGGGAATTTTCAGGGCGAGTACACCAGCTCCGCGCTCAGCGTGGATGTGTCCTACAGCACGCCGATTGAACACCACAACCCCATGGAGCCACATGCTTCCACCGTGCTGTATCAGCCTGATGGCAGCCTGCACATCCACGACAAGACCCAAGGCACGCAAAACGGCCAGGCCTATGTGCAAAAAGTCTTCGGGCTCGAGAAAGAGCAAGTGCGGGTGTTTGCCGCGTTTGTCGGCGGCGCCTTCGGTTCCGGGCTGCGTCCGCAATATCAACTGCCGTTGGCCGTGATGGCGGCACTGGCCCTCAAGCGTTCCGTGCGGGTCAGCCTGACGCGCCAGCAGATGTTTACCTTTGGCTATCGGCCGCGAACTCTCCAGCGCGTGCAACTGGGGGCGGCGGCCAACGGTCGCTTGCTCGCCGTGGCGCACAGCGCCGTCGGCCAGACCTCGCGCTTCGAGGATTTCACCGAGCATGTGGTGGAGTGGAGCGGCATGCTCTATCACTGCGACAACGTCGAGTTGACTTACAAACTGGTACCACTGGACGTCTACACGCCTTTGGACATGCGCGCACCCGGTGCGGCCCTCGGCTTGATTGGCCTGGAGTGCGCCATGGATGAACTGGCCTGTGCCCTGGCGATCGATCCGGTCCAATTGCGGTTGATCAACTACGCCGAGCGCAACGAGAACGAAGGCAAGCCGTATTCCAGCAAGGAACTGCGTGAGTGCTATGCCCAAGGCGCCCGTCGTTTCGGCTGGGACAAGCGCAACCCGGAACCGCGCAGCATGCGTGAAGGCCGGCAACTGGTGGGCTGGGGCATGGCCGGTGGTGTGTGGGAGGCCATGCAGCAGAAGGCCAGCGCCCAGGCGTCGCTGGATACCAATGGCAAGTTGACCGTCAGCAGCGCCACCACTGACATCGGCACCGGGACCTACACGGTCATGACCCAGATCGCCGCCGAGGCGTCAGGCGTTTCCCTTGAGGACATCACGTTTGTCCTGGGGGATTCATCGCTGCCCACCGCGCCGCTGCAGGGCGGCTCGTTCACCGTATCGTCGGTAGGCACCGCTGTGCAGCAGGCCTGTGAAGCACTGAAGGAAAAACTCCTGGCCGTGGCCCGCCAGGCGTGTCCGGCCTTCAGCGGCGCGACCCTTGAGCAAGTGACGTTTGTCGATGGTCAGCTGCGACTGGGCGAAGCGAGCGTTGCGCTCGCGGAGCTGGCGCAGAAAAGCGGCGAGACGCCGTTGCAGGCCCAGGTCACTGCCGAGCCGGATGCAAAACGCCAGGCCTACGCCACGGCCACTCACTCGGCGGTGTTCGTCGAAGTGCTGGTGGACGAAGACCTGGGGACGGTGAAGGTCAATCGCGTGGTTAGCGCCATCGCCGCTGGCCGGGTCGTGAACCCGAAAACCGCCCGCAGCCAGATTCTTGGTGGCGTGGTGTGGGGCGTCGGCATGGCCTTGCATGAAGAAACCCTGACGGACCACGCCCTGGGTCGCCACATGAACCACAACCTGGCCGAGTATCACCTGCCGGTCAACGCCGACATCGGCGACATTGAGGTGATTTTCGTCGAGGAACAGGACGAGATCGTCAATGCGCTCGGGTCCAAGGGCGTGGGTGAAATCGGTATCGTCGGGGTGGCAGCGGCGGTGGCCAATGCGATTTACCATGCCACCGGCAAGCGGGTGCGGGACTTTCCCATCACCCTCGACAAGTTAATCTAGTGGCCTGTGTGGCTAATTCGTGCACTCAAATTAACCGTACAGGCCACTAGGCTTTTGCTTCTTCCACCAGTTCGTGCATCCGGTCACGGTTGGCCAGGGTCGGGAACAGTTTGATCCAGGCCCCGGTCACCAGCAGCGTGCCGACGCCGCCCATGACCACCGCCGGCACGGTGCCGAACCAGTGGGCGGTCAGGCCGGACTCGAACTCGCCCAACTGGTTCGAGGCGCCGATGAACAACCCGTTCACCGCGCTGACCCGGCCGCGCATTTCATCCGGTGTTTCCAGTTGTACGAAGGAGGCGCGGATCACCATGCTGATCATGTCCGCCGCGCCCAGCACTACCAGCACCGCCAGGGAAAACCAGAACGAGGTGGAGAGGCCGAATGCAATGGTGGCGACGCCGAACACGCCCACCGCTGTGAACATCACCCGGCCGACTTTGCGCTCCACGGCAAACCGCGCCAGCCACAGCGACATCAGCAAGGCCCCGACCGCCGGTGCCGACCGCAACAGGCCCAGGCCCCAGGGACCGGTGAGCAGGATGTCCTTGGCAAACACCGGCAGCAGCGCCGTCGCGCCGCCGAGCAACACCGCGAACAGGTCCAGGGAGATCGCCCCGAGAATGTCCGGGCGACTGCGAATGAAGCGAATCCCGGCCAGCAACGAATCCAGCGTCGCCTTGCCTTTGTTCAGCGGTGTCTGTCGGGCGGGCAGGTTGAGCATCAGGCCGCACGCGATGAGGTAAAGCAGTACCGTCGGCCCGTAGACCCAGACACTGCCAAAGGCGTAGAGCAAGCCGCCGAGTGCCGGGGCGACGATGGTGGCCGACTGCTGGGCCGATTGCGCGGCGGCCACGGCACGGGGAAACAGCGCAGCCGGCACGATGCTCGGCAGCAGCGCCTGGGTGGTCGGCATTTCGAAGGAGCGGGCGGCGCCCAGCAGGAAGGCGAGGATGAAGATCATCTCCCGCGTGACGTTGTCAGTGGCGCTGCCGATCACCAGCGCCAGGGCAATCATGGCCTGCATTGACTGGCAGATGGCCGCCACCTTGCGGCGGTCATAGCGGTCGGCCACATGCCCGGTGTGGAGCATGAACAGCACGCGCGGGGCAAATTCCACCAACCCCACCAGGCCGAGGTCCAGGACGTTGCCGGTCAGTTGATAGAGGTTCCAGCCGATAGCCACGGTGAGCATCTGGAAGCCGCTGGCGGTGAATATCCGGGCCAGCCAGAAGGCTATGAAAGGACGATGGTGACGGAGCAGCAGCGGCGCTTGGCTGGGCATCTATGACGGGTCCGGTGATGAAGGCATCGAGATTATCACCGAGCTGTAACTGGAAGTTGCGGTGGCGGAAAAAATAGTTAGCCAAGCATCGATCTTCCACATCGCACCTTTTTTTGTGGCGAGGGGATTTATCTGTGGGAGCAAGGCTTGCCCGCGATGGACGCGACTCGATTTCTGAAAGACCGCATCGCCTTCATCGCGGGCAAGCCTTGCTCCCACATATCCCCTCGCCTCAGTCAGCACTGAGACAACCTGTCACGCGACAAACGACCACGCCGTTCATCGACGAGAATGCGGCTACTCTTTGATCATTGCTTGATCCAGATCAATACCTTTCGGGGTGTTGGGCTGGCGGCCATCCGGCCAGAGTCCTGCGTTGTGACGGTTATAAAAAGAACGATTCGAAAAGCATTGCACTCCATATCCCTGGGGATTGTGATGCAGGCCCCGCCCGCAGCCGGTTTTACCTGACAGAGGAAGACTTATGTTCGGTTTGGAGGCGCTTGATCTCGCCCGAATCCAGTTCGCGTTCACCATCTCGTTCCACATCCTGTTCCCGGCCATCACCATTGGCCTGGCGAGTTACCTGGCGGTACTCGAAGGCTTGTGGCTCAAGACCCGCGATGACACCTACCGCGACCTGTACCACTTCTGGTCGAAGATCTTTGCCGTCAACTTCGGCATGGGGGTGGTGTCCGGGTTGGTCATGGCCTATCAGTTCGGGACCAACTGGAGCCGTTTCTCGGACTTCGCCGGTGCGGTGACCGGGCCGTTGCTGACCTACGAGGTACTCACGGCGTTTTTCCTCGAGGCGGGTTTCCTGGGCGTGATGCTGTTCGGCTGGAATCGCGTTGGCCGCGGCCTGCATTTCTTTTCCACGGTCATGGTGGCGATCGGCACCCTGATCTCGACCTTCTGGATCCTGTCCTCCAACAGCTGGATGCAAACCCCCCAAGGTTACGAAATCATCGACGGCCGGGTGATCCCGGTGGACTGGCTGGCGGTGGTGTTCAACCCCTCGTTCCCTTATCGATTGCTGCACATGTCCACCGCAGCGTTTGTCGCCACGGCGTTCTTCGTCGGCTCGTCGGCGGCCTGGCATTTGCTGCGCGGCCGCGATAACCCGGCCATCCGCCGGATGCTGTCGATGGCGATGTGGATGGCCTTGCTGGTAGCGCCGATACAAGCGGTCATCGGCGACTTCCATGGCCTGAACACCCTCAAGCATCAACCGGCGAAAATCGCCGCCATCGAAGGCCACTGGGAAAACGTCGGCAATGAACCGACCCCGCTGATCCTGTTCGGTCTGCCAGACATGAAGGCGGAAAAGACCAAATACGCCGTGGAAATTCCTCACCTGGGCAGCCTGATCCTGACCCACAGCCTGGACAAGCAGGTGCCGGCCCTCAAGGAGTTCCCGCCGGAGGACCGACCGAACTCGACCATCGTGTTCTGGTCGTTCCGGGTCATGGTCGGCCTTGGGTTGCTGATGATTTTCACCGGCCTGTGCAGCCTGTGGCTGCGCCGTAACGATCGGATCTATCAGTCCCGGCCGTTCCTCTACATGGTGCTGTGGATGGGGCCGTCCGGCCTGGTCGCGATCCTGGCCGGCTGGTTTACCACGGAGATCGGCCGCCAGCCGTGGGTGGTCTATGGCTTGATGCGCACGGCCGATGCGTCGTCCGGCCACAGCTTCGCCCAGATGAGCATCACCCTGGTGTTGTTCGTCGTGGTGTATTTCGCGCTGTTCGGCGCCGGCCTGAGCTACATGATGCGTCTGGTGCGCAAGGGGCCGGAGGCCCACGAAGCCGAGCCGAGCGATGGTGGCCCGGGCCAGAAACGTACGCCGGCCCGGCCATTGTCGGCCGCCGATGACGGCGACGACATGGACCATAACGAACGCTCGAACAAGGGGAATTGAATCATGGGTATTGATCTTCCGCTGATCTGGGCCGTGGTCATCATCTTCGGCATCATGATGTACGTGGTCATGGACGGCTTCGACCTGGGGATCGGCATTCTCTTCCCCTTCGTCAAGGGCGAGCGCGACCGCGACGTGATGATGAACACCGTGGCACCGGTCTGGGACGGTAACGAAACCTGGCTGGTGCTGGGCGGTGCCGGGCTGTTCGGGGCGTTTCCGCTGGCTTATTCGGTGGTGCTTTCGGCGCTGTACCTGCCATTGATCCTGATGCTCATCGGCTTGATCTTCCGCGGCGTGGCCTTCGAGTTCCGCTTCAAGGCCAAGGCTGAGAAGCGCCACCTCTGGGACAAGGCATTCATTGGCGGTTCGCTGACGGCCACCTTCTTCCAGGGTGTGGCGCTGGGGGCGTTCATCGACGGCTTCGAGGTGGTCAATCGCCAGTTCGCCGGTGGCTCCCTGGACTGGTTCACGCCATTCACGATGTTCTGTGGCCTGGCGTTGATCGCGGCCTACGCGTTGCTCGGCTGCACCTGGTTGATCATGAAGACCGAGGGCAAGCTGCAAGAGCAGATGCATGACCTGGCCCGGCCGCTGGCGTTCGTGGTGCTGGCGGTGATCGGCATTGTCAGCATCTGGACACCGCTGGCCCATGCGGACATCGCGGCCCGCTGGTTCACCTTGCCGAACCTGTTCTGGTTTCTGCCGGTGCCGATCCTGGTGCTGGTGACCATGTACGGATTGTTCCGCGCCGTGGCGCGCAACGCCAACTACACGCCCTTCATCCTGACTCTGGTGCTGATCTTCCTCGGCTACAGCGGCTTGGGCATCAGCCTGTGGCCGAACATCGTGCCGCCGTCCATCTCGATCTGGGACGCCTCGTCACCGCCCCAGAGCCAGGGCTTCATGTTGGTCGGCACGCTGTTCATCATTCCGTTGATCCTGGTGTACACCTTCTGGAGCTACTACGTGTTCCGCGGCAAGGTGACCCATGACGACGGCTACCATTGAGGGCGTCGAGCATGGCCAAACCTGACTTGAAAGACATCGAGGCCGCCGAACGCAAGCCACTCTGGCAGCGGCTCGGCTGGCTGGCGCTGATCTGGGCCGGCAGTGTGCTGGCGCTGTTCATTGTTGCCAGCCTGATGCGGATGTTCATGAATGCCGCAGGGCTGACCACCCACTGATTTCTCTGTGGGGGCAAGCTTTGCTCCCACAGGGGACGATTTATTTGCGGGCTTTGAGGATCACGAATTTTGGCGTGGCGGCCACTTGCTCGACACCGCGGAACAACCGCGCCAATTTGCTGTGGTAACCCAGGTGCCGGTTGCCGACGATGTACAGCGCGCCGCCCACCACCAGCGCTTCGCGAGCCTGCTGGAACATCCGCCAGGCGAGGAAATCGCCCACCACTTGCTGCTGGTGGAAGGGCGGATTGCACAGCACCACGTCCAGTGACTGCGCCTCTTGTCCGGCCAGGCCATCTCCGGCCCGCAGGGTCACTTCGCGTTCGCCCAGGGCCGCACGCCAATTCTCGGCGGCCGATTGCACGGCCATATACGACTCGTCCACCAGGGTGTAGTGGGCCTCGGGGTTTTGCAGGGCACTGGCGATGGCCAGCACGCCGTTGCCGCACCCCAGGTCCGCGACCCGTGCCGTCCCGAGGTTTTTCGGCAGATGTGGCAGGAACGCGCGGGTGCCGATGTCCAGGCCTTCGCGGCAGAACACATTGGCGTGGTTGAGCAGCTCGATCTTCGGCTCGTCCAGCCAGTAACGCGTGGGGTAGGGCGATACGATCGGCGCACTGCCTTGTGAAGAGCCAGGTTGTGGCGTGGCAATCAACAGCCGTGCTTTTTTCACCGCCAGGGAGGCCTGCACCGGGCCGATATACCGCTCCAGCAAATCGCCAGCGGCCCGGGGCAGGTGCTTGATCATGGCCCCGGCAATCACTTGGGCGCCTGGCGCTAGTTGGCCTTGCAGGCGAATCAGCTGTTCCTCCAGCAAGGCCAGGGTTTTCGGTACTTTGACCAGGACGCGATCGAACGGGCCGGTCAGCGGCTCGCTGGCAGGTAGCGTCGGCACCGCATCGAAGGAGCGGCCGTTGCGCACCAGGTTTTTCTCCAGCGCCTGCAATGCCAGGAAGGAGTCACCGCTGCTGGTCACCAGGACGTTGCCCGCCAGGCTGGCGGCCAGGGCGCCGAAGCTGTCATTGAGCACCAGGACCCGAGTCTGCGCGCTCGGCTGTTGTTCGGCCAGGTACGCGAGCAGGTATTCATCGGCCGCATCGAAGGCTTGCAGCGGTTCGTTCTGCTGTTCGGGTTGGCGGATCAGGTCGAGTTGGGCGAAGGGGCTGTCGAGCAGGGGCATGGCTGGGGACTCTGGAGATCAACGAATGTCCCGCTGCCTGGAGATAGGTGTCTGTGCGGGACCGCCTGAATGAACTGCGTCGCGTGCAAGAAGCGGCATCATCCAAGTGGAACCGTAAATGGTACGTTTTTTTGTTGCACATTACTCGCGGGTTTTTCAGCCCGGCGCTGTCACTCCACTGTTCAGATCACATGGATCTGGGCGGCTTTTGCCACCGCTGAAATTTTATTGCTGACGTTCAGTTTTCGCATGCAACTGCACACATGGAAATTCACGGTCCGTTCGGAAAGACAGAGAATCCTGCCCACTTCCGACGCCGTCTTGCCTTCGGCAGACCACCTCAACACTTCGATCTCTCTGGGTGACAGGTGGCATTTGGGCTGGATTGCGAGGGCGTCAGACAATTTTTTGCTGGCGAGTGCATGCAGCCTTTGACTGGCGAAGATGGCATAGCCGAGATTTGCATAGTGCTCCTCGATATCGATGGGACAGTGGCTCCGTGCGAGGCTGAACAGGCTGCAATGTGCGCCCTGTTCATCATGAACGGACTGGGTCCAGCCATACTTGAGTCCTTGTCGATTAAGTTCTCGCCATAACTTGGGGGCATGAGCAAAGACAGTCTCGTCCCACAAGATGGGGAGTGATGATTGATTGCAATGTGCTACTAATGGATCGTTCGACGCATAGCCATTTTGTTCATAAAGTCTGTCCCATCCATAAGGGTAGTTGTTCAGGTTCACCTTGCTGGTGTGTTTGTCGGGGCTTCCTAGATAGGCTGCAAATGCGCAATATTCAAATCCCTGATTATTAAAGAAATTCAGGACCAGACGATAGGCCGTTTGCAGGTCCTTTTCGCAGGATAGCTTCCTCAATAACAAGTCTTTCCACTTGTCCATCGCTCTCTCCTGGGTTTGATTCGTTCATGCGGATCCAATCCATGATGCGGAATTTGAGTGTAGGACTATTCTTAATTTGTAGTGAGTTTTTTTTAGTTTGCTTACATTCTGAGATGTTTAAGGAACTAAACTTTTTAGTTAACTATTTTTACAGTTCTGTGAGGTTTGTATAAGTTAGGTAAAAGATTTTGTTGGTCAGACGTTGTTTGTGGCTAAAGTGCCATTACTCGTCATCGGTGGTGAAGACGCTCGCTTTGCGGGACACTGCAAGTCTCGTCCCATTGGAGTGGCTCATGACCGACAGCGCAGAGAAGTTCAGCCGCCAAACCCTGCTCGATGTCCAGCCGTTGACGCCTCATTTGTTTACTTTGCGCACGACCCGGGATCGCGGTTTTCGTTTTCGGGCGGGTCAGTTTGCCCGGCTGGGGGTCGTCAAGGCGGACGGGACCGCCGTCTGGCGGGCGTACTCCATGGTGTCTTCGCCGTTCGACGAGTTCCTCGAGTTCTTTTCCATCGTGGTTCCCGATGGCGAGTTCACCAGTGAGCTTAGCCGCCTGCGACCGGGTGACGAACTGTTGGTGGATCGCCAGGCTTTCGGCTATCTGACGCTGGATCGCTTTGTCGATGGTCGGGATTTGTGGCTGTTGTCCACCGGGACGGGGGTGGCGCCGTTTCTTTCTATCCTCCAGGATTTTGAGGCCTGGGAAAAATTCGAGCGGATCATCCTGGTGTACAGCGTGCGCGAGGCGCAGGAGCTGGCGTATCAGGCGCTGATCAAGGAGCTGCCCCAGCGCGACTACCTGGCCGAGTACGCTCATAAGTTTCATTTCATTGCGACCGTCACCCGTGAGCAGCATCCGGGGGCGCTCAGTGGGCGGATCACCACGCTGATCGAAAATGGCGAGCTGGAGCGGGCGGCCGGCGTAGCGCTGACGCCGGAGCATTCGCGAGTGATGCTGTGCGGCAATCCGCAAATGATCGATGACACGCGCAAGCTGCTCAAGGCCAGGGGGCTGCAACTGAGCCTGACCCGTCGGCCGGGGCAGGTGGCGGTGGAAAACTACTGGTAGGACTGTGGCGAGGGGATGAATCCCCTCGCCACAAGAGGCGTCAGTGACTGACTGCCTCAGGGCCGCTCGTTCTGGGCCTTGAGTAGATCGCGAATCTCACTCAGCAGCAGTTCTTCCTTGGTCGGAACAGGAGGCGCGCTGGGGGCTACGGCTTCTTCGCGCTTGAGGCGGTTGATCGCCTTGACGCCCATGAAAATGGCGAACGCCACGATGATGAAGTCGATGGTGCTCTGGATGAATTTACCGTAGGCCAGTACCACGGCAGGCGCATCACCCTGGGCGGCCTTGAGGGTGATGGCCAGGTCACTGAAGTCCACTCCACCAATCAGCAGGCCGATGGGAGGCATGACCACGTCGCCAACGAATGACGAAACGATTTTGCCGAAAGCGGCACCGATGATGATCCCGACGGCCATGTCGACGACATTGCCTTTGACCGCGAAGGCCTTGAACTCGCTTAGCACGCCCATGAGCTATTCCTTGTAACAAATGAAAGATGAGTGGCAGTGTAAATCAGCCCAACGAGTCCTGCTCGAAACGCCTGCTTACAAAGCTTCAGTTATCGACCTGGCCTTGGGTGAAAAGTTTTCAAAGTGCCATCAATCGCGCGTGATACGCGGTTTCGGCCTGGCGCCCCACAACGTTTTTTCTATCGATGCGGTACGGCATTTCTATTTAGGTTTTCCTTTTTCGAGCACTAGCCTCTGGATGGCGCACATGGATGCGCTCTATAACATCAGAGGAACACGCCTATGAACACTTCCCTTGGCCACGGGGCTTATTCCCATCGCCGCGCTTTTTTTGTGCTGACCGCGAGCCTTTTGTCCTTGTCTGTCAACGCGGCCACCCTGACCCGGGACAATGGTGCGGCTGTCGGCGACAACCAGAACTCGCAAACGGCAGGCCCCAATGGCCCGACCTTGTTGCAAGACGTGCAGTTGATCCAGAAGCTCCAGCGCTTTGACCGTGAACGCATCCCCGAGCGCGTGGTGCATGCACGTGGGACCGGCGCCCACGGCACCTTCACGGTTTCCGACGATCTCAGCGACCTGACCAAGGCCAAAGTCTTTGCCGCAGGCCAGGTCACACCAGTGTTCGTGCGTTTTTCTGCCGTGGTGCACGGCAATCATTCGCCGGAAACCCTGCGCGACCCCCGTGGTTTCGCCACGAAGTTCTACACCGCCGACGGTAATTGGGACTTGGTGGGTAACAACTTCCCGACCTTCTTCATCCGCGATGCCATCAAGTTTCCGGACATGGTCCACGCCTTCAAACCCGACCCGCGGACCAACCTGGACGATGATTCACGCCGCTTCGATTTCTTCTCCCATGTTCCAGAATCGACCCGCACCCTGACCGAGTTGTATTCCAACTCCGGGACACCGGCCAGTTACCGTGAGATGGACGGTAACGGTGTACATGCCTACAAACTGGTTAACGCCAAGGGTGAAGTTCATTACGTGAAGTTTCATTGGAAAAGTTTGCAGGGGCTGAAAAATCTCGATCCGAAAGAAGTTGTGAAAGTTCAAGGCCAAGATTACAGCCATATGACAAATGATCTGGTGAATCATATTAATAAGGGCGACTTCCCGAAATGGGACTTGTACATCCAGGTGCTGAATCCACAGGACCTTGCCAAGTTTGACTTCGACCCACTGGACGCGACCAAGATCTGGCCGGGTGTGCCTGAGCGAAAAGTCGGGCAAATGGTCTTGAACCGCAATCCGGCGAATGTTTTCCAGGAAACCGAGCAGGTCGCCATGGCACCGGCCAATCTTGTACCGGGTATCGAACCTTCCGAGGATCGTTTGCTTCAGGGGCGAGTATTTTCCTACGCAGACACGCAGATGTACCGCCTGGGTGCCAATGCCCTGCAACTGCCGATCAACGCCCCCAAGGTGGCGGTGAACAACGGTAACCAGGACGGTGCGATGAATCCAGGCAGCACCAGCACCGGCGTGAACTATCAGCCGAGTCGCCTGACGCCGCGTGAAGAACCGCAAGCGGCACGCTACAGCCAGACCGCGCTGAGCGGCAGCACCCAGCAGGCGAAGATCCAGCGCGAGCAGAACTTCAAGCAGGCCGGTGATTTGTATCGCTCGTTCAGCAAGAAAGAGCGTGATGACCTGATCGACAGCTTCGGCGGTTCTTTGGCGACCACCGATGACGAGAGCAAGCACATCATCCTGTCGTTCCTCTACAAGGCTGACCCTGAGTACGGTACTGGCGTGGCCCGTGTCGCCAAAGGTGACTTGGCCCGGGTCAAGGCCCTGGCGGAAAAACTGACTGACTGATCCACAGCCAGGCAGGTGTATGACCTGTGGGAGCAAAGCTTGCTCGCGATACAGGCGCTGGGGTCTGAAACCAGACTGAGTCGTCTGCATCGCGGGCAAGCCGTGCTCCCACAACCATGCCCCCACAGTCATCTGCCAGAGGAGACGTCATGATGCGCAGATTTCTTTTATTGATGCTTGCGACCTGGTCACTGGGCGTACTGGCCGATCAGCCAATACCCACCGAACCGGCCGCCGTACAAGAACAGTTGCAAAACTACTACTTCGACGCCGCTCGCCGCGGCGATGTGCCGATGCTCGAGACTTTTATCGAGGCCGGTTACTCGCTCAATACCCAGGATGAAAAGGGCTACACCGCACTGATTTTGGCGGCTTATCACGGCCACGGCCCGGCGGTGGAGCGGCTGCTGGCCGCTGGCGCCGATGCCTGTGCCCAGGACAAACGCGGTAACACGGCGCTGATGGGCGCCATTTTCAAGGGCGAAGTGCAGATCGCCCGTCGTTTGCTGTCCACCGATTGCAGCCCGGACCAACGCAACGGCGCCGGGCAGACCGCGGCGATGTATGCCGGCCTGTTCAAACGGGATGAATTGCTCGATGCCTTGAAGGCCAAGGGCGCCGATCTGCAGGCCCAGGACCCGTTGGGCAACACTGCGGTGGATCTGGCGAGGGGTGAAATCAGAATGCCGGCCCCGCGTTGACCTCCGCGTGGGCTATCATCGCGGTTTTTATCCGGAGTTCAGATGGCCAAGGCAAAGCGCATGTACGGCTGCACCGAGTGCGGCTCGACCTTTCCCAAATGGGCCGGCCAGTGCAGCGAATGCGGGGCCTGGAACACCCTGACTGAAACCATGGTGGAAAGCGGCGGCGCGGCGGCACCCACCGGTCGCACGGGCTGGGCCGGTCAGCAGGCGCAGATCAAGACCCTGGCCGAAGTCAGTGTCGAAGAAATCCCGCGTTTCTCCACCGCATCCGGTGAACTGGACCGCGTGCTGGGCGGCGGCCTGGTGGACGGTTCGGTGGTGCTGATCGGCGGCGATCCGGGCATCGGCAAATCCACCATCTTGTTGCAAACCTTGTGCAACCTCGCCACCCGCATGCCGGCGCTGTACGTCACTGGCGAAGAATCCCAGCAGCAGGTCGCCATGCGCGCCCGGCGCCTGGGCTTGCCCCAGGACCAGTTGCGGGTCATGACCGAAACCTGCATCGAGACCATCATCGCCACGGCGCGCCTGGAAAAACCCAAGGTGATGGTGATCGACTCGATCCAGACGATTTTCACCGAACAACTGCAATCGGCCCCGGGCGGCGTGTCCCAGGTGCGCGAAAGCGCGGCGTTGCTGGTGCGCTACGCCAAGCAGAGCGGCACGGCGATTTTCCTGGTGGGCCACGTCACCAAGGAAGGCGCACTGGCGGGGCCGCGGGTGTTGGAGCACATGGTCGATACCGTGTTGTATTTCGAAGGCGAATCCGATGGGCGCCTGCGTTTGCTGCGGGCGGTGAAGAACCGCTTTGGCGCTGTCAACGAACTGGGTGTGTTCGGCATGACCGATAGAGGCTTGAAAGAAGTCTCAAACCCTTCGGCGATCTTTCTGACGCGTGCCCAGGAAGAAGTCCCCGGTAGCGTGGTCATGGCAACGTGGGAAGGCACTCGGCCGATGCTGGTCGAAGTGCAAGCGCTGGTGGACGACAGCCACCTGGCGAACCCGCGCCGGGTCACCCTGGGCCTGGATCAGAATCGGTTGGCCATGTTGCTGGCGGTGTTGCATCGACACGGCGGGATTCCGACTCACGACCAGGACGTGTTCCTCAACGTCGTGGGTGGGGTCAAGGTGCTGGAAACCGCGTCCGACCTGGCGTTGATGGCGGCGGTCATGTCCAGCCTGCGCAACCGGCCGCTGCCCCACGACCTGTTGGTGTTCGGCGAAGTCGGGCTGTCGGGCGAAGTGCGGCCGGTGCCCAGTGGCCAGGAGCGGCTCAAGGAGGCGGCCAAGCACGGCTTCAAGCGCGCCATCGTGCCCAAGGGCAACGCGCCGAAGGAAGCCCCGCCGGGGTTGCAGATCATTGCCGTGACACGCCTGGAACAGGCGTTGGATGCGTTGTTCGAATAACCCTGGCAATTGCGCAAGGACTGTATGTGGGAGCAAAGCTTGCTCGCGATGCAGGCGACTCGATTTTGAAGGACCGCATCGCAGCCATCGCGGGCAAGCCTTGCTCCCACATGGATTCCCGCGCCAAGGGGGTAGCTCAGATCTGGATCAACGCCGCCAACTCCCGCTCCAACTCGTCATGGTCGCCCACGTTCAGCTCTACCAGCCGGCGTAGGTGTGCGATGGAGTCCAGGTCAATGTGCTCGCAGGCGAAGCCCAGGTGACCATGGTCATCATGGGCCAAACGAACTTCCATTTTGATCTCGGCATCAGGGCTCAAATGAATATCGGCCATGAAGGGGCGCTCGATATCGCCAAGCCAGGGTTCGGGTTTCTTGATCAGCAACCCCTTGAGGGACAGATCCAGCAACTCTACCGGCCAGATGAACGGGCCCTGGCTCAGCTCGGTCCTGGCATTGAAGTCAACTCGTACGAAGCGGCGACGTTCGCTCATTACGCATTCCCTCTGGAGATTCACTGACTATAGACCCAACTGACGGGGCATCGTCACCGTTCGGCTGCTGACAAACGAACGTCGAGTATGGCCTTTGCCCGGGTTAGCGCTAAACTCCAGTGGCTGTCTTTCTTGTCACCCTGGCTGGAATATAAAAATGAAAAACAATAATAGCCTGCTGCGCCATCTACCCTGGCTACTGCTGGCCGTCGTGGGAGCGTGCGCCCTGGGCGTCGTGGCATTGCGTCGAGGCGAGGCGATCAACGCCTTATGGATCGTCGTCGCAGCCGTGGCCATCTACCTGGTCGCCTACCGCTACTACAGCCTCTTCATCGCCAACAACGTGATGCAACTCGATGCGCGCCGGGCTACTCCCGCCGTGCTCAACAACGATGGCCTGGACTACGTCCCGACCAACAAACACATTCTTTTCGGCCACCACTTCGCGGCCATTGCCGGTGCGGGGCCGCTGGTCGGGCCGGTGCTGGCGGCGCAGATGGGCTACCTGCCCGGTACGCTCTGGCTGATCGCCGGCGTGGTGTTGGCCGGTGCGGTGCAGGACTTCATGGTCCTGTTCCTGTCCACCCGCCGCAACGGGCGTTCCCTGGGTGACATGGTCCGTGAAGAAATGGGCCGCATCCCCGGCACCATCGCGCTGTTCGGCTGCTTCCTGATCATGATCATCATCCTCGCGGTGCTGGCGCTGATCGTGGTCAAGGCCCTGGCCGAGAGCCCGTGGGGCATCTTCACGGTGATGGCGACCATCCCGATCGCGATGTTCATGGGCATCTACATGCGCTACATCCGCCCGGGCCGCATCGGTGAAATCTCGCTCATCGGCGTGCTGTTGCTGCTGGGTTCGATCTGGCTGGGCGGGCAGATCGCTGCCGATCCGGTCTGGGCCAAGGCCTTTTCCTTCACCGGGATCCAGATCACCTGGATGCTGATCGGCTACGGTTTTGTCGCGGCGGTGCTGCCGGTGTGGCTGATCCTGGCGCCGCGGGACTACCTGTCGACCTTCCTCAAGATCGGCACCATCGTTGCCCTGGCGATCGGCATCCTGGTCACCATGCCCGAGCTGAAAATGCCGGCGCTGACCCAGTTCACCGACGGCACCGGGCCGGTATGGAAGGGCGGCCTGTTCCCGTTCCTGTTCATCACCATCGCCTGCGGCGCGGTCTCGGGCTTCCACGCGCTGATCTCCTCGGGCACCACGCCCAAGCTCTTGGATAACGAAACCAACGCCCGCTACATCGGTTACGGCGGCATGCTGATGGAGTCCTTCGTGGCGATCATGGCCATGGTCGCGGCTTCGGTCATCGAGCCGGGCGTGTACTTCGCCATGAACAGCCCGGCGGCGATCGTCGGCGGTGACGTGGTGGCCGTGGCCCAGACCGTCAGCAGCTGGGGTTTTGCAATCACCCCCGAGGCGCTGCAAGCGGTGGCCAAGGACATCGGCGAGACCACTGTGCTGGCCCGTGCCGGCGGTGCGCCGACCCTGGCGGTCGGGATCGCGCAGATCCTGCACTCGGTGCTGCCGGGTGAGAACACCATGGCGTTCTGGTACCACTTCGCGATCCTGTTCGAAGCGCTGTTCATCCTCACCGCGGTGGACGCCGGCACCCGTGCCGGGCGGTTCATGCTGCAGGACTTGCTGGGTTCGTTCGTGCCTTCGCTCAAGCGCACCGAATCCTGGCCGGCCAACCTGATCGCCACCGCCGGTTGCGTAGCGATGTGGGGTTACCTGCTGTACCAGGGCGTGATCGATCCGCTGGGCGGCATCAACACCTTGTGGCCGCTGTTCGGCATCTCCAATCAGATGCTGGCCGGTATCGCCCTGATGCTCGCCACCGTGGTCCTGATCAAGATGAAGCGCCAGCGCTACGTCTGGGTGACCATGCTGCCGGCGGTCTGGCTGCTGATCTGCACCACCACCGCGGGCCTGATCAAGCTGTTCGACGCCAACCCGGCGATCGGCTTTTTGGCCCTGGCGCGCAAATACAACGATGCCCTGGCCGCCGGCCAGGTCCTGGCCCCGGCCAAGAGCATCGAGCAGATGCAGCACGTGGTGTTCAACGCCTACACCAACGCGACGCTGACGGCCTTGTTCCTGTTCGTGGTCTTCAGCATCCTGTTCTACGCGCTCAAGGTCGGTATCGCCGCCTGGGGCACCAAGGAACG
The DNA here is from genome assembly GCF_054681425.1 of Pseudomonas sp. H1_F01. Taxonomy (NCBI): domain Bacteria; kingdom Pseudomonadati; phylum Pseudomonadota; class Gammaproteobacteria; order Pseudomonadales; family Pseudomonadaceae; genus Pseudomonas; species Pseudomonas sp. H1_F01. The sequence goes on from NZ_CP162823.1 coordinate 1,136,886, forward strand.
CACGGACAAGGAAGCGCCATTCCAGGCCTTGCCGGACGCTTGATAGGGGATTGCAACGATGTTCAATGACTTGAGTCGCCTGGGTAAATACCTCGGTCAGGCCGCCCGCCTGATGGTCGGAATGCCCGACTACGACAACTACGTCGAGCACATGCAAACCAAGCACCCGGACAAACCGTTGATGGACTACGAGGCGTTCTTTCGCGAACGCCAGGAGGCCCGTTACGGTGGCAAGGGTGGGCCCAAGTGCTGTTGAGTTGAGGTAGCCTCGAACCCCATGTGGGAGCGGGCTTGCTCGCGAAGGCGGTGGATCAGCAGCATTGATGTTGACTGACACTCCGCCTTCGCGAGCAAGCTCGCTCCCACAGTTGTTTTTGGGGTGGTCTCAAGATGTGCATACACCACAGATCCCCTGTGGGAGCGAGCTTGCTCGCGATAGCGGAGTGTCAGTTAATGATAATGTCGACTGATCCACCGCCTTCGCGAGCAGGCTCGCTCCCACAAAACCGCTTCCTTTTCAGGCATCAAGGAGATTCAGTTTGTCCTCTCCCATCCCGGTCACCATCCTCAGCGGCTTCCTCGGCGCCGGCAAGACCACGCTGTTGCGCCATCTGCTCAAGGCCGAGCACGGCCTGAAAATCGCCGTGATCGAGAACGAATTCAGCGATGCCGGCATCGATACCCAACTGCTGGGCGACGAGCCGGTGCAAGTCATGACCCTGGCCAACGGTTGCGTGTGCTGCACCATCCACACCGACCTGACCAAGGCCCTGTACCTGTTGCTCGAGCGGCTGGACAGCGGCGAGATCGCCTTCGATCGCCTGGTCATCGAATGCACCGGCCTGGCCGACCCGGCCCCGGTGGCGCAAACGTTCTTCATCGACGAGGACCTGCGCGAGCGCTATATCCTCGACGGCATTCTTACGCTGGTGGACGCCGCTCATGCCGATGTCCACCTGACCCAGGCCATCGCCCAGGCCCAGGTCGGGTTTGCCGACCGCCTGCTCTTGAGCAAGACCGATCTGGTGGACGCGGCCCAGGTCCAGGCCCTTGGCGAGCGCCTGACGCGCATCAACCGACGGGCACCCATCAGGGTGGTCGAGCACGGCAAGATCGACCTGGCCGAGCTGCTCGACATCCGCGGCTTCAATCTCAATGCGGACCTGGGCGCGGGGTTCAGCCTGCGACCGGTCGGCAAGGCCACCCCGGGCGATCGCATCAGCAGCCTGGTGCTGCGTACCGACAAGGCGCTGGATATCGACAAGCTCAGCGAGTTCATGAACCAGTTGCTGGAAGAACACGGCAAGCAATTGCTGCGCTACAAGGGCGTGCTGAACATCGCGGGCGAACCCCGTCGGTTGGTGTTCCAGGGCGTGCTCAAGTTGTACGGTTTCGATTGGGACACCGAATGGGCCCCCGGCGAAGCCCGGGAAAGCGTGATCGTGTTCATCGCCGACGAACTGCCGGAAGAGAAGATCCGCGCCGGTTTCGAAGCCGCGCTACTTTGACGAACCCGTACCTGCGGCCAGCAGCAGTTTTTGCTCCAGATGGTCCAGGTGCTCGTCCATCAGCCGCACCGCTTCGTTGACGTTGCGGCCTTCCACTGCGTCGACGATTGCCAGGTGTTCCTGCCAGGCGCAGTGCCGGCGGGACTTGATCTCGTGTCGCGCCAGGGCCAACGAGGTCAACGGCACCAGGCTGCCGAGAAATTGCATCAACGGCGCGTTGCCGGCCATGGCGGCCAGTTGCAGATGAAACTCGCCGGACAGGCGGATCGCCGGGCCACGTTCACCACGATCCAGGCACTGGCGCTCGCGTTCCACCAGATCGCGCAGCTGTTGCAAGTCCTTGGGCTGCGGCGCCCTGCAGGCCAAGCGCACCAGGGTCTGCTCAGCCAGGCGGCGAGCGTGGAGGATCTGCCGGGTCTGCTCCAGGTCTGGCGCAGCGACTTGTGGCCGGTGGTTGGGCCGCAGGATCACCACTTGCTGATGAGACAGGCGCGCCAGAACGCGGCGAATGACACTGCGGCTGACACCAAACACATCCCCCAGGCTTTCCTCGGTGAAGCGGCTGGCCGGGGCAATGCGTTGTTCGAGGATGGCGTCGAAGATCCGCGGGTAGATATCGTCCACCGACGGTTTGCCGACCCGGCCGGGCGGGGGCAGGGCGGCCAGCACGTTGTGGTTGTGCTGGGGTTGATGGGGCATGAGGTTGTTCATGGCGGTCTCCACAGGCAATGGCTCAGGTGCCGAGGTTGTCGTCCGGAATGTTCAATTCGATGCCCATGCGCTGGCCTTCCCGGAGAATGTGCCGGCGCATTTCGGCGCTGGCCTGGGCGCTGTTCTTGCCCCGGATGGCACGGACCACGGCTTCGTTTTCTTCCAGGCGTTCAGCCAGGTGCTCGGGCGAATTGCGCAACATATCGGCGCTCTGCTTGAGGGCGTTACTGGTCTGCTGGACCACGTTCTGGAAGATCGGGTTGGATGTCAGGGCAAACAATTCTTCATGGAAGGCGATGTAGGCGTTGGCGCAGGCGTCGCTGTCGTTGGCTTCCAGGGCTTCGCGCATGTCCATGAGGGTCAGGCGCAACTGGCCGACCTCCTTGCTGCTGATGGACTGGGCCACAAGGCCGACGATGAACGGCTCCAGGGTGTAGCGCAGCTGCAGCAGGTCTTCCAGGCTCGCGCCGGCCATGGCGCTGCCTTCACCGGCAGCATCGTTGAGATTGGCCTCCAGCACCACGACGCCTTTGCCGGGCATCGAGCGCACCAGGCCCAGGGTTTCCAGCACAATCACCGCTTCACGCAGGCTTGGCCGGCTGATGCCCAGTTGCTCGGCCAGCTCGCGCTGGCCGGGCAGCATGTCGCCCGAGCGCCATTGGCCTCGGGCGAGGGCGGCGCGGAGTTTCTCCACCACGGAATTGACGACGGTCGATGAACTGATCACATGTGACTCCTTGGAAATCGATCAGGCGATGCCGGTTCGCGGGCCGGCATCGCCGTCTTTCAGAATTGCTGGTGATGGGCACTGCCCACCGGTTTCCTGGGTTGGAAGGCATAGCCTTGTTGGCCGGACAGCACCTTGCGCGCCCGAGGGATGTCGATGTCTTTTTCCCAGCGGGCAATCGCCACGGTGGCCACGCAGTTGCCAATCAGGTTGGTCAGGGCGCGACCGATGCCCATGAACCAGTCCACGGCCAACACCAGCACCAGGCCGACCACCGGGATCGCCGGGATCGCGGTCAGCGTCGCTGCCAGGATCACCAGCGCCGAGCCGGGAATCCCATGGGCGCCCTTGGAGGTGATCAGCGAGACCAGCAGGATGGTCAACAGATCGCTCATGGCCAGGGGCGTGCCGGTCGCGTTGGCGATGAAGACAATGGCCAGGGTCAGGTAGATCGAGAAACCATCCAGGTTGAACGAGTAGCCGGTTGGAATGACCAGGCCCACGGTGGAGCTGCCGATCCCCAGGTGTTCGAGCTTGCGCATGATCTGTGGCAGCACGGCATCGGACGACGCGGTGCCGAGCACGATCAGCAGCTCTTCGCGCAGGTATTTGAGGAATGGCAGCATCGGCAGGCCCGACACGCGCATTACCGCACCCAGGATCACCGCGACAAAGGCGATGCAGGTCAGGTAGAACAGGCCAACGAGGCTGCCCAGGTGTTGTAGCGAATCCAGACCATATTTGCTGGTGGTGAAGGCAATGGCCCCGAAGACGCCGATCGGGGCCAGCCGTACGATCATGCCCATGATGCGGAAGATCACGTGGCTGAGTTCGTTGATCAGGCGTGAAATGCCGGAAGCGGCGTCACCAACAAGGTTCAACGCGCTGCCAAACAGCACGGCAAACAGCAGCACCTGCAGGATGTTGTTTTCCGCGAACGCGCCAATCACCGAGGTCGGGATCAGGTTCATCAGGAACTGGGTGGTGGTGACCATGTGCTGGCCGCGCTGGGCGATATCGTTCACGTCCGCGCTGGAGAGCTGCTCCAGGTGGATGTTCGCGCCGCTGCCAATGCCTGTGCTGAAAGCAAGGACCAGGCCGATGACCAGGGCGATGGAGGTGAGTATTTCGAAGTAGATGACCGACTTGAGGCCAATGCGCCCGACCTTCTTGAGATCGCCGGCGCCGGAGATACCGCTGACCACCACGCAGAACACGATCAGGCCGATGAGCATCTTGATCAGCTTGATGAAGCCGTCGCCGAGGGGTTTGAGTTGTGCAGAGTATTCAGGAAGGGTAAGTCCACAGACGATGCCGAGCACCAGTCCGAGGACAACTTGAAGGAAGATCGACCGCGAGCACCATTTGAGCATGGGAGGGATTCCTGGTTCGGTGTCCTTGTTCGCCAGGGGAGGGCTGGCGTTGGGACTTCATTATTGTGGTCTTACCGGTTTGTCCAGTGCAGGCGCAGTCTAAGCGCTGTTTTTGCGGGGATGCAAGCTCGATTGTGCTGGTTTGGCATGACCGGTCTTACCAGTTGAGGTGAAAGCCCTGTGCTTGAGCGTTTTCTCAAAAGAAAAAATGACGGGTGGTCAATAACCGCCCCGCCACAAGGGTCGTGCTTCGTCCCTTCGACTGACTTAACATGCCAACAGGGGCGACCTTCAGAGCACGCTCAGAATGAACGTCGCTTTTGATTGTTCGTCTGTCTCGGCAAGATAAAGATAAGGCGAGCCGCGTACCCTTAATCCCCCGACATGTTTCTTATTGCCTGTCATGAGCGAGATGGGGACATGGCGGGATTTGATGTGCTTGCGTGTGATGATGTTTTGCTGATGATCGACCAGGCTGAAAAGAGTCGGGTTGCGAGTGTTTGGATCACTTGCCCCAAACACTTCGAGCCAGCTTTTACTGATCAGTTTGTTGTAGTGTTCACCGGTGTTTTTCAGGGTCAGGAGGTAGCCGCCAGCGGTATACCGCAAGTGCAGCCGCAAGGGCTCGCCGCGCACAGCCTGGTCTTCGACGCGCATGCCGAGCAGGCTTGAGTGATCCTGGGTTTGGGGTCTACCGGTGAAGAATCCACCGCTGAATGCACTGATGGTCGCCATCGCGGGTTTGCCATGCAGCCTTTCCAGTAGATTTACGCGGGTGTTGAACATGCTGAGTGTTGCATTAAAGGATTGTTCACTGTCCATGTGAATAAGCGTCCTGTTTTGAGTGATTAAGTTCAGGGGGCAGGAGAGATCGTATGGGTTTATTAATTGCGTGTAAGGTTTTCTGTATTGCAGAAAATTAAGTGTTGGATGGTGTTAGTTGTTTGGCCCTGTTTTCCAGGGCAATAAAAAAGGCCCGCATCTTTCGATGCGGGCCTTATTCAACTCGTTCTAGCGGGCTGATTAAGCGCCGTAGACTGGCAGCTTCTTGCAGATAGCCTTGACCTTCTCACGTACGGCGTCGATGACCGCTTCGTTGTTCAGGTCCGCCAGGATGTCGCAGATCCAGCCAGCCAGTTCCTTGCACTCGGCTTCCTTGAAACCACGAGTGGTCACGGCAGGGGTGCCGAAACGCAGGCCCGAGGTGACGAACGGAGAGCGTGGGTCGTTTGGCACCGAGTTCTTGTTGACGGTGATGAACGCCTTGCCCAGCGCCGCGTCGGCGTCTTTGCCGGAGATCTCTTGCTTGATCAGCGACAGCAGGAACAGGTGGTTTTCAGTACCGCCGGACACCACGTCGAAGCCGCGCTCGATGAACACGCCGGCCATGGCCTTGGCATTCTTCACTACTTGTTGCTGGTAAGTCTTGAACTCAGGTTGCAGGGCTTCCTTGAAGCAGATCGCCTTGGCTGCGATCACGTGCTCCAGCGGGCCACCCTGGGCGCCCGGGAAGACGGCGGAGTTCAGCTTCTTCTCGATGTCGGCATTGGCGCGCGCCAGGATCAGGCCGCCACGTGGACCACGCAGGGTCTTGTGGGTGGTGGTGGTGACCACGTCGGCGAATGGCACCGGGTTCGGGTAGACGCCAGCGGCGACCAGGCCGGCAACGTGGGCCATGTCGACGAACAGGTAGGCACCGACCTTGTCGGCGATCTCGCGGAAACGCGGGAAGTCGAGGACCTGGGAGTAGGCGGAGAAACCGGCCACGATCATTTTCGGCTTGTGCTCGAGGGCCAGGCGCTCGACTTCGTCGTAGTCGATCAGGCCGTTGCCGTCGATGCCGTACTGGATGGCGTTGTACAGCTTGCCGGAGGAGGAAACGCTGGCGCCGTGGGTCAGGTGACCGCCGTGGGCCAGGCTCATGCCCAGGATGGTGTCGCCGGCCGACAGCAGCGCCAGGTACACGGCGGAGTTGGCTTGGGAGCCTGCGTGCGGCTGGACGTTGGCATAATCGGCACCGAACAGTTGCTTGGCGCGATCGATGGCCAGTTGCTCGACCACGTCGACGTACTCGCAACCACCGTAGTAACGCTTGCCCGGGTAGCCTTCGGCGTACTTGTTGGTCAGTACCGAGCCTTGAGCTTCCATCACCGCGGGGCTGGTGTAGTTTTCCGAAGCGATCAGCTCAATGTGCTCTTCCTGGCGCTGAGCTTCTTGCTCCATGGCGGCAAAGAGATCGGCGTCGTACTTGGCAATAGTCAAATCACGGCTGAACATGGCGGTCCTCAAGGATCGGGGGCAGAAAAGGGGGGCATTCTACCTCAACCGGTTTTGGAAGGCATATGAAAGGGCGTCATGTCGCGGACGAATGGGTTTCACGCAAGAGGGGTGTTGCCTGTACTGGCCTCATCGCGGGCAAGCCTTGCTCCCACAGAAGCCCTCGTTCCCCTGTGGGAGCAAGGCTTGCCCGCGAGAGGCCGGCCCAGATAGTACAAGGCCTCAGTCGAGCATGAACAACGCATCATTGCTGAACTGCGCTTCAAACCGGGTGGCTGGCATCGGCCGGCCGAACAGGTAGCCCTGGACTTCGTCGCAGCCGTGCTCGCGCAAGAAGTCCAGTTGCTCGTGGGTCTCGACGCCCTCGGCGATCACCGCCAGGTTGAGGCTGTGGGCCATGGCGATGATCGCCCGGGCGATCTGCGCATCCTGCTCGCCGGACGGCAGGCCGTCGACGAAGGTGCGGTCGATCTTCAGCACATCGATGGGGAATTGCTTGAGGTAGTTGAGCGACGAATAACCGGTGCCGAAGTCATCGACGGCGATGCTCAGGCCCAGGTTTTTCAGCCCGGCCAGGATCTGCATCGCCTCGCTGACTTCGCGCATCAGGATACTTTCCGTCAGTTCCAGCTCCAGGCAGGCCGGCGGCAGGCCGGTGCTGCGCAGGATATTGGCGATGCGCGTGCCCAACTGGCCGTCGGAGAACTGCCGGGCGGAAATGTTGACCGAGACCTTCGGCACCCGGACCTTGGCCTGGTGCCACGTCCTGAGCTGCCGACAGGCTTCGGCGATGACCCAGTCGCCGACGTCCACCACCAAGCCGAGCTCTTCGAGTACCGGGATGAAGTCCCCCGGCGGCACCAACCCGCGTCGCGGATGGCGCCAGCGCAGCAGGGCTTCGGCGCCAGTCAAACGTTTGCCATCGCCGCTGAACTGCGGCTGGTAATACAGCACGAACTCGTTCTGTTCCAGGGCGTGGCGCAGGTCGCTTTCCAGCTCCAGGCGCTCCAGGGCGCTGGCGTTCATGTCGGCCTGATAGAACTGGAAGTTGTTCTTGCCACGCTCCTTGGCGTGATACATGGCCGTGTCGGCGTTCTTCATCAATTGGCTCAGTTCGTTGCCGTCCTGGGGGCTCAGGGCGATACCGATACTGGCGGTGACGAAGAACTCCCGGCCTTCGAGCACGAATGGCCGGACCAGGCTGGCGAGGATCTGCTCGGCTACGTTGATGGCCCGGTTCAGCGCCATTTCGCGGCTGGCGCGCGGTTGCAGCAGCAGGGTGAATTCATCGCCGCCCATGCGCGCCACGGTGTCGTCGTCGGCGACGCAGCCGAGCAGGCGCGTGGCCATTTCCTTGAGCATCCGGTCGCCGGCGGCATGCCCCAGGGAGTCGTTGATCGGCTTGAAGCGGTCCAGGTCGAGGAACATCAGCACGACCCAGGTCTTCTGCCGGTCGGCCGATTGCAGCGCGGTGTGCAGGCGATCCTGGAACAGCGTGCGGTTGGGCAGGTGAGTCAGGGCGTCGTAATAGGCCAGGCGATGAATGCGCTGCTCGCTGGCCTTGCGCTCGCTGATGTCGCTGAAGAAGCATACATAGCTGGCCAGGTCGCCCTCGTCATCCAGCACGGCCGTGATGCCGACCCAAGCCGGGTAATGTTCGCCATTGCGGCGCTTGAGCCAGACTTCGCCTTCCCAGGTGCTGTGCTGTTGCAATTGCTTGAGCACGTAGCGCAAGTGGGCTTCCTGCTGTTCGTCCACGGTCAGCATGTTGGGCAACTGGTCCAGCACTTGCGACACGGCATAACCGCTGACGCGACTGAAGGCTTCGTTGGCCTGGACAATGTAGCCGGCCGGGTCGGTGATCAGGATCGCCGAGGTCGAGTGCTCGAAGACCGTGGCGGCCATGCGCAGGTCTTTTTCAGCGCGACGCTGCTGGCTGATGTCGCGACCAACGCCGAGCACGCCTTCGAACGCGCCGTGTTCATCCCACACCAGTACCAGCCGCAGCTCGATGGGAATCTTGCGCCCGTCGGCACGCAGGCAGTCGAACAGGAACAACTGGGTCTGCATCTGGTTGCGCAGCTCGGCCAGTTGTTCGGGCTTGTCGAGGGCCTTGCTGACCCGGTCCATCAGGCTGTAGATGCCGGTCAGCTGTTGCGGATTGGCGATGATCGATTGCCAGCCGTTCTGGAAGATCCAGTCGGCGGTGTAGCCCAGCACCGCCTGCACCGACGGGCTGACGTAGTTGAGCGAAAGCTTGTTGTCGGTGGAGAAAATCACGTCGCTGATGCTTTCGGCGAGCATCCGGTAGCGTTGCTCGCTGTCACGCAGCGATTCGCTGGCCTCGATCTGCTCGGTGACGTCCTTGGCCACACCGATGATTCGTGTCACCTGATTGTCCCGGTCCCGGGCCAGTGCCTGCTCGCGGATGTCGAAGCAGCGCCATTTGCCATTGCGATGGCGAAAGCGCAGTTGGCATTGCAACAATTGCGTGTACCCGCCCCGCCGTTGTGCCTGGCGCAGGCCGTGGTAGTGATCGGCATCGTCGCTGTGCAGCAGGATTTCCCAGAAGTACTCGCCCATCTGGTGCAGCTCGGTGCGGTCGTAGCCCAGGGTCTGGCCCAGGTGGTGGTTGCTGAAGATCATCCGCTGGCTGATGACGTCCTGCACATAGAGATGATCCGGCACGGTGCGCACCACGTCGGACCAGAAACCCTCGCGTTCGAGCAACGAGAGCTCGATCAGCTTGCGGCTGGTGATGTCGCTGATGCTCAGGATGACCGCGTTATGGTCTTGCTGTTTTTCCGGCAGGCGCAGCACCAGCCACAGGTGCTGGTCGCGGCCATGGGCGTCCTGGAGTTTGATTTCCAGTTCCAGTTGCTTGTGTCGATCGAGCAGCGCTTCGAGCAGCTTCGAGCCAACGGGGTTGTTGTCCTGCGCACCCTTGCCGACCAGCAGTTGCCAGGCCTGGTCGCAGGAATCGACGTTGAGCAGTTTCAACGCCATCTGGTTGACTTCGGTGACGTGGACTTCCTGGCGCAATTGCTCGAGTTGATGGGAAGTTTTCGTCCAGGCGCGCAATTGATCGCCCGTGTGCAGGCCGGTCCGCTCAAAAAAGGCCTTGAGCCCCGACAGATCCAGCACGCACAGGGCCACGCCGGTGCCTTCGAAAATATCCTGGTAGCGCCGCCGACCTTCATGCAACTGCCGCTGACGCCGGCGTATGTTCAAGAGCGCAATCACCGGCAACAACGAAAACGCCAGGCCCAGCAGGCATTTGCCGATGAAGGCCGGCAGCAGTTGTTCGATCACCTGGCGCCTGTCGAACAACCCCCGCAGTTGCCAGTCGCTGCTGCTCAAGGGCACGGTCAGTACGGTGTTCTCCAGGTCATCCGGGGACAAATGGGTAGGGCTGCTCGAGGGCAGGCTTTCGTCGCGGCTGATGATCTGCTGGTTGAGACGGTTTTCCACCAGCCACAGCGGGCGCAGCCCCATATCGGTCTGCTTGGTCAGGGTGGAGAAAAACTTCGGGTTCAGGCGCAGCGCCCAGTAGCCACGGCTGCTACCGCTGGCCTGGTGCAACAATAGATGCACCACGGAGCCGTCTTCGGCATTGCTGAAGTAATGGGCCTGGGCCCGGCTGCGCCGCACCAGTTCACCCAGGTAATCGGCGTCGTGGCTGTCGGCGTCGCTGTCACTGAGCACTCGGCCGGAGGGGCTCAGCAGGGCCAGGCTGCGCAATTCGGGGAGCGATTGCTGGAGTTTGCGCACCAGGGCCCGCTGTTCGTCGCCTGTTTGGGGTTGTTCGACAATCGGTAGCAGGTTGAGGGCGATTTGCGCGTTCAGGGCCATGTTCAGGCTGACCTGCGCGGCGAGATCGGCGGTGTAGTCGATGGTGTATTGGCGTTGTTGCTGCTGGGTTTCGCGCAGTTGGTCGAGCAGTTGCCAGAACAGCAAGCCGAGTAACAGCAGCACCAGCGTGGCCAGTCCGCCCTTCAATGTCCCGCGCAGGGGCGAGCCGGGCACGACAGCGGGTGCGCGAGGGGACAGGGGCGGAGTGACGTTGGACAAGCTGTAATCCTGCGGTTTGCTGGACTGGCGCGACGTGCACTATAAGCCGGACGCCCGAAGGGCGGCTAGCATGCCTTGACTTGTGGCAAAGTGCCAGCCCTTGGCGGCTGGACCTTGACCGACGGTTGAGGTAGCTTTGCCGGTCAAACAAGAGCGTTCCAGCTCCAGATTCCCAGGCTCTATCCGCCCGCAGGCATTGATGACCGTCAAGTGCCGGTGCCGCGCATGGCCTGGCTCGTTCTTTTCACCTGTCACTGACGCTAGGTTCACCATGGCTCAATACGTCTTCACCATGCATCGGCTGAGCAAAGTAGTTCCGCCGAAGCGGGAAATCCTGAAAAATATTTCACTGTCCTTCTTCCCCGGCGCCAAGATCGGCGTACTGGGTCTCAACGGTTCGGGTAAGTCCACGCTGCTGAAAATCATGGCCGGCGTCGATAACGAATTCGACGGCGAAGCCCGCCCGATGCCGGACCTGAACATCGGCTACCTGCCCCAGGAACCGCAGCTGGACCCGAGCAAGACCGTCCGTGAAGTGGTCGAGGAAGCGGTCAGCGTGATCAAGGACGCCCAGGCGCGCCTCGACGAGGTCTATGCCGCCTACGCCGATCCGGATGCCGACTTCGACAAGCTGGCCGCCGAACAGGCCAAGCTCGAAGCGATTCTGCAGGCCAGCGACGGCCACAACCTGGATCGCCAGCTGGAAGTCGCCGCCGATGCGTTGCGCCTGCCGGCCTGGGACGCGAAGGTCGAACACCTGTCCGGTGGTGAGAAGCGCCGTGTGGCTCTGTGCCGCCTGCTGCTGTCGGCCCCGGACATGCTGCTGCTCGACGAACCTACCAACCACCTGGACGCCGATTCCGTCGCCTGGCTCGAACACTTCCTGCACGACTTCCCAGGCACCGTGGTTGCGATCACGCACGACCGTTACTTCCTGGACAACGTCGCCGGCTGGATCCTGGAACTCGACCGCGGCGCAGGCATTCCGTACGAGGGCAACTATTCGGGCTGGCTGGAGGCCAAGTCCGATCGTCTGGCCCAGGAATCCAAGCAGCAGTCGGCTCATGAAAAAGCCATGAAGGAAGAACTGGAGTGGGTGCGCAAAGGCGCCAAGGCCCGTCAGTCCAAATCCAAGGCACGTCTGCAACGCTTCGAGGAAATGCAATCCCAGGAATTCCAGAAGCGCAGCGAAACCAACGAGATCTACATTCCGGCCGGTCCGCGCCTGGGTGACAAGGTCATCGAGTTCAAGAACGTCTCCAAGGGTTATGGCGACCGCGTGCTGATCGACAACCTGTCGTTCTCCATGCCAAAAGGTGCCATCGTGGGTGTGATCGGCGGTAACGGCGCGGGTAAATCCACGCTGTTCCGCATGCTGATGGGCAAGGAAACGCCGGATTCAGGCAGCATCGAAATCGGTGAGACCGTGCAACTGGCCTGCGTCGACCAGAGCCGCGAAGACTTGGACGGCAGCAAAACCGTGTTCCAGCAGATCTCCGACGGTTCCGACCAGATCCGCATCGGCAACTATGAAATCCCGTCGCGCACTTATGTGGGCCGTTTCAACTTCAAGGGCGGCGACCAGCAGAAGTTCGTCAAGGACTTGTCCGGTGGTGAGCGCGGTCGCTTGCACCTGGCGTTGACCTTGAAGGAGGGCGGCAACGTCCTGCTGCTCGACGAACCGTCCAACGACCTCGACGTCGAAACCCTGCGTTCCCTGGAAGAAGCCTTGCTGGACTTCCCGGGCGCCGCCATTGTGATCTCCCACGATCGGTGGTTCCTCGATCGCGTGGCGACCCACATCCTGGCGTACGAAGACGACTCGCAAGCGGTGTTCTTCGAAGGCAACTACACCGAGTACGAAGCCGATCGCAAGAAACGCCTCGGCGAAGCTGCTGCCCAGCCGCATCGCGTACGGCACAAGAAATTGGCCTGATTCGGTCGGTTGCATGAAAAACGGAGCCTTCGAAGGCTCCGTTTTTTTATGGATGCAAATCCATTGTGGGAGGCTTAATTGATGGGGCTACCCGAGCACCGGGTAATCTCTGGTCTTGTTAGAGGCTTCAGGCATGTTTAAACAGACTGGCAGTATCACTGGAGATCGATCGCAACGACCTCTATAGCGAGATTCCCCAATGGTCGTTCCCATGTCACCTCATCGCCAACCTTTGCCCCCAGCAACGCCCTTCCCAGCGGCGAGCCCCAGTTGATCAGCCCACTGGCCGCATCGGCCTGGTCTTCCCCGACCAATTGCACTCGCTGCTCGTGGTCCTGTTCATCGACAAAGGTCACCCAGTGGCCGATCCGCACTTGATCGGATGAAGTCGGCGCAACGACCTGGGCGCTTTGCAGGCGCTGCGTGAAATAGCGCAGATCCCGCTCAAGGTCGGCGATCCGCTGCTTGTCCGCCAGCTCCCCACGGCTCGCCTGCTGGGCGTGTAGCGCCTGCAACTCGACGACCCGGGCCTGTAGCTGGGCAAGTCCTGTGGGCGTGACGTAGTTGGGTTGCGCGCTGACCTGGCGCTCGACCGGCTGGTCGGCCTGGGCAGCGGCGTTATCTTCGTTGACGAAGGCGCGGCTCATGGCATTTGCTCCTCTGCATTGGAGTTTGGGCCATGGTTGCAGGGTTTTGGTTTCGACGGATGTCTGTACGCGACTTATTGCGAGCGATAAGCCCGGGCGGCGTCCTGGTCTTTCTGTTGCTGCCAGGCCCGTTCACGTTCGTCCCAATGACGCTCGCGATAGGCATTGCGCTCTTCGTTCTCGCGCATGGCCTGGCACTGGCGGAAGCCATCGCTCCAGCCCTCGGCATAACGCGGATCCTTGAGGTAACGCGGCACATCTTTTCTGAATTGGCCGGTGATCACCCCGGCGGCTTGCCGGCCGCTGCTGCAACCGTCGTCGTAGCCGTCGGCGAACGCTGGTGGATAACCCCGGGCGATCAGGTCTTCGTGGGTGGTTTCACAGCCACCGAGCAACATCAACACACTCAGGACCACTGTCGCACGCTTCATTTCTGCTTTCCTGCCGAATCCCGCTCATACAATAAGTCTAGGAGTGGATTCGTCAGTAAGGCGTGAAAGCGTGGTGATTAATCCGTTCGTTGCCTAGGCCATGGTCAGTAGTGGTACCACTTCACCTCGAGCATCACTTCGTTCTCCGGCGAGGCCAATTGGCTGAATTCCCGCTGGGCACTCAGGCGCAGGCCGAGGTTGCGGGACAATTCCCATTGTTGATTCAAGCTCAGGCTGCGGCGCACTTCGCCGTTGACGAAATAATCACCCTTGGCTTCCAGGCTCAGGTTGCCCAGCGGGTTTTTCCACAGCACACCGCTGTTGAAACCGGCGGCCGGGGCGATGAATTGGGCGAAATCGTTGTTGTGCTCGACCCGTACCGTGCCCAGGGCAAAGCCCAGCACCTCTTCGCCCAGCGCCCAGGTGCCACCGGCGCCGCCGTTGACGTGGCTGACCAGGGTTTCATCGTCGTGTTTGCCTGGCACCCGCTCCAGGCCGCCGGTGACCTGCCAGGACAGCGGTTGCAGCAGCTCGTTGCGTGGGGTCAGGGAGCGAATGGTCGCCAGGTCCAGTTGTTGCACCTGCCAGTCATTGCCTTCGTACTGGCGCAGTTTCAATTGCAGGATTTCGATCTGTGCGCCCAAGGGGAAGCTCTCGGCGTTGTCGTTCAGATCGTGATAGGCCATGCGCAAGCCATACTCGCCGAACGCCCGGTCGCCCCGGGTGCCGAGGCCGGCCTGCCAGGTGCGTGATTGGTGGCCGTCCTCGGGCAGGCCCGGTTGCGGGATATCGAGTTCCGGCGCGGGGTTCTGGTTGATCGCCCGCAACAGTTCGAAACTGCGCTGGGAGCGCTGCGGATCACGCTCCTGGCCGTTGGCGCGATAGCGCTCCAGGCGATAGGCCGCATCGATGATCAGCGCCTGGCGTTCGCGCGGCAGCGCCTTGAAGCCGGGGGCTTGCAGTTGCTGCTGGTCGGCGCTGACTTTCAGTACCCATTGCTGTTCATCATCGCTGAGCGGTTCGGCGCGGCTGAGCAGTTCCCGTTCACGGGACGGTCGATACTGGATGCTTTCCACCAGGCCGGATTCTTTCACTGCCTTGACGGTGTCGGTGGGAATCGCGGTCAGCGGGAATTGTTCGGTCAGGCGCAGGCTGGGGCGAGCCACTTGCAGCAATTCGAGCAGGCGATAGGAGCAGTTTTCGTCGAAGAAAAAATAGTCGAACTGAATCTGCTTGAGTTCCCAGACGTGCTCGACCATGCGCTCGGTTTCCGCCTGACTCAGGTTCAGGCGATATTCCCACAGGTCGCGGTTCTCCAGGCTACGGTACTCGGAGAGTTTTTCCTGGTACGGCACCAGGGCGAACAGGCCGGGATAACCGCCCATCAGGCCCTTCCAGGCATAGAGGATGCTGTTGTCCGAGCCTTCGATGTAGGCGCCGAAATTGATCGCATAGCTGAGCAGGGCGGTCTTGTCGCTTTGCACATCGGCCTGGTCGATGCGCAGCAGGGTGTGGCCGAACATCGAGGAGGGACTGTTCAGGTAAGCGGCGGGGAAGATCATCACCGCGCTGTGGGGCGAGACGTCCTTGAACCATTGGTTGAAGTCGCCGCAGTCGACGGCCGGCAGATCCGTCAGGTTGAGCTGGGCCTTGAGCCAGCGCGTGCGCGCCGGGTACACGCACTGGGCATGCTGCTGGCCGGCGCTGGCCGGGCCGTACAGGGCTTTTAGCGTGGCGCTCAGTTCACGCTCGGGATGTTCGTTGCCATCGGGCGCGAGGAAGAATTTCTTGTCGCTGATATAGCTGCGCCAACCGCCGAGCTTGGCGGTTTCGTAGTGGCCCAGGGAAATCCAGAAGCGGTCATTGGCCAGTTGCTGCAAACGTTGAGGGTCGACATGAGGCGCGGCGGACAGCGGGGCGCACACACAGAGCGCCAGCCAGGCAAGGCGTTTGAGCATAGTCGGCTACTTGGAAAGGCGAAAAATAAAGACCGAAGGGGCCCCAAAAAGAAAACCCGCTCCCCGAGAGGAGCGAGTGGTGTCGAGCTTAAGCTTGAGTGGCGTACTTGGCCAGGCGAGGATCGCTTTTCAGCACGGCCAGGGTGTTGGTATGCACGTCTTCGGCGGTTACGTCAGCCTTGCTGAAGATCTGCTGGAAGTGCTCGTGGGTGACGGCAGAGAAATGTGCGCGGTCTTCCGGCGCTACGCCCAGTACCACGGCATAGGTGGTCAGCGCTTCGCCCTGACCCTTGGCCATGTCTTCGGACAGCTCGTTCATCATGCCATTCATGGCCAGCCAGGACTTGCCACCGTAGGTCAGTGCAGCATTGGTCGAGCACCCGTTGGTGCCGGAGGTCATGCCGAAGGTCGCGTTACCGGAAGTGCCGTTGGTGGTGGATGCCAGGAAGTGTGCCGGAGTGCCACGCTGACCTTCGAACAGCATGTTGCCCCAGCCGCAATCCGGGCCGCCCGGCGCCTGAGCCATGGCGTTGATGGATACAGCGGTGAAGAGAGTACCGAGAAGAATCCGTTTCATAGCTATGTTCTCTTTATGTGCATACCAATGGACAGGGTCTGGCCCCTACAGCTGCCAGTGGGCCGGTTATTGTTCCAGCCGCGCAATTTGGAGTTTAGGCACGATCCGAGGGTTCCGTGACATTTTGCAAAAACATTACTGGGGATCGCCTGTTTACGGGGCCCCGCCTGGGGTTTTCCCATTGACTATGCTTTGGTCTGAGGCGCTCCTTGCCAGTCAGGTACAGGCAGCGCCAGAATGCCGCTATCTGCCCCGCCTGATGTAAGGAAGCCCGATGCCTGATCCTGTTGCTGCCAGCTTGCGTCTAGCGCCCGAAGCGCTGACCCGTCCGTTTTCCGCTGAACAGTTCAGCTTCTCTACCACCAATGATCTGGAGCCCTTCCGCGGAGTGCTTGGCCAGGAACGTGCGGTCGAAGCCTTGCAGTTCGGCGTGGCCATGCCGCGCCCCGGTTACAACGTATTCGTCATGGGCGAGCCCGGCACTGGCCGGTTTTCGTTCGTCAAACGCTACCTCAAGGCCGAAGGCAAGCGCCTGCAGACCCCGGCGGACTGGGTCTATGTCAACAATTTCGATGAGCCCCGCGAACCCCGTGCCCTGGAACTGCCGTCAGGCACGGCCGGTGCTTTCATCGCCGACATCAACGGCCTGATCGACAACCTGCTGGCGACTTTTCCGGCGGTGTTCGAGCACCCGTCCTACCAGCAGAAGAAAAGCGCGATCGACCGCGCCTTCAACCAGCGCTATGACCGCGCCTTGGACGTGATCGAGCGCCTGGCGCTGGAGAAGGATGTCGCGCTGTACCGTGACAGCAGCAACATTGCCTTCACGCCGATGAGCGAAGGCAAGGCCCTGGATGAAGCGGAATTCGCCCAGTTGCCGGAAGCCGAGCGCGAGCGTTTCCACGAGGACATCTCGGGCCTGGAAGAGCGCTTGAACGAAGAGCTCGCCAGCCTGCCGCAATGGAAGCGCGAGTCCAGCAACCAGTTGCGCCACCTCAACGAAGAAACCATCACCCTGGCTCTGCAACCATTGCTGGCACCGCTGTCGGAGAAATACGCAGAGAACGCTGCGGTCTGCGGCTACCTGCAGGCCATGCAGGTCTATCTGCTCAAGACCGTGGTCGAGCAATTGGTGGACGACAGCAAGACCGACGCCATCGCCCGTAAACTGCTGGAGGAACAGTACGCCCCGAGCCTGGTGGTCGGGCATCCGTTCAGTGGCGGCGCGCCGGTGGTGTTCGAGCCGCACCCGACCTACGACAACCTGTTTGGTCGCATCGAATACAGCACCGACCAGGGCGCGCTCTACACCACGTACCGGCAGTTGCGTCCGGGTGCCTTGCACCGGGCCAATGGCGGTTTCCTGATTCTCGAAGCGGAAAAAATGCTCGGTGAGCCGTTCGTGTGGGATGCGCTCAAGCGTGCCCTGCAATCGCGCAAGCTGAAAATGGAATCGCCGTTGGGTGAGCTGGGCCGGCTGGCCACGGTGACCCTGACGCCGCAGCACATTCCGCTGCAGGTCAAGGTCGTGATCATCGGCGCCCGCCAGCTTTACTACGCCTTGCAGGACCTGGATCCGGACTTCCAGGAAATGTTTCGCGTGCTGGTGGATTTCGACGAAGACATCCCGATGGGCGACGAGAGCCTGGAGCAGTTCGCCCAGTTGCTCAAGACCCGTACTTCGGAAGAGGGCATGGCGCCGCTGACCGCCGACGCGGTGGCGCGCCTGGCGACCTACAGTGCGCGTCTGGCCGAACACCAGGGGCGCTTGTCGGCGCGTATCGGTGATCTGTTCCAACTGGTCAGCGAGGCGGATTTCATTCGCCAACTGGCCGGTGACGAGATGACCGACGCCGGTCATATCGAACGCGCCCTCAAGGCCAAGGCCACCCGCACCGGGCGTGTCTCGGCGCGAATCCTCGACGACATGCTGGCGGGGATCATCCTGATCGACACTGCTGGCGCGGCCGTGGGCAAATGCAACGGGCTGACGGTACTCGAGGTCGGCGACTCTGCGTTTGGTGTGCCAGCGCGGATTTCTGCCACGGTGTACCCGGGCGGCAGCGGTATCGTCGACATCGAGCGGGAGGTCAACCTCGGCCAGCCAATCCACTCCAAGGGCGTGATGATCCTCACCGGTTACCTGGGCAGTCGTTATGCCCAGGAATTCCCGCTGGCGATCTCGGCCAGCATCGCCCTGGAGCAGTCCTACGGTTACGTGGACGGCGACAGCGCGTCCCTGGGCGAGGCGTGTACGCTGATCTCGGCCCTGTCGAAGACGCCGCTCAAGCAGTGCTTCGCCATCACCGGCTCGATCAACCAGTTCGGCGAAGTGCAGGCGGTGGGCGGGGTCAACGAGAAGATCGAAGGCTTCTTCCGCCTCTGCGAAGCCCGCGGGCTGACCGGTGAGCAAGGGGCGATCATTCCCCAGGCCAACGTCGCGACCCTGATGCTCGACGAGAAAGTGCTGGCCGCCGTGCGCGCCGGGCAGTTCCACGTCTACGCGGTGCGCCAGGCCGACGAAGCCCTGAGCCTGTTGGTGGGCGAGCCTGCTGGCGAGCCGGATGAAAACGGCGAGTTCCCGGAGGGCAGCGTCAACGCCCGCGTGGTGGAACGGCTGCGGGTGATCGCGGAGATGATCAGCGAAGACGATATCAAGGAAGCGGAAAAGGAACTGGCGCAGCAGGCATTGGCGGAGGCCAAGCCGGCTTGATGTTTTCCTCCGCAGCTAGCCCCCTGTGGGAGCTAGCTTGTGGGAGAACAGCCTGTGGGAGCAAAGCTTGCTCGCGATAGCGTTTGTCCAGTCAACAGAAATGTTGCATGTGACAATCTCATCGCGAGCAAGCTTTGCTCCCACAGGCTTGCTGTCACCATCAATGTTTTGGGGATTATTGCTAAAAAGTGCCACCACTTTGGCGTCAATATTCACACTGTGACCGCTCGGCGTATTCTGGTCTCGAAAGTCCTTGCGACCGGAACTTTTCTTCTATCCTCAGCTCAAGGATAACGAGAGTCATCATCGGATCGAAACAGCCTCCTCCCGGGGCTGAATACCGGATCTACCGAGGGGCGCCGCCATGTCGCGCAACCTTTGCCTCACTCGTCAATGCCTGGGCCTTGTCACCCGTATCGAATGCGCCATCCGCCCCCTGGCGGGAGATACCGGTATGTGGACCTTGCTCTTCGCCGCCGGAATGGCCGGTGAACAACCTTCTGCCATCAAGGCCCAAGGGCCATTCCCCGGCCCGACTGCCGCCGAATCCATCCTCGATACCATTGTGCAAAGCCTGACACTGCACGGCTATGAGCTGGCCGACGACCCGCAGATCTGGTCCCTGCACATGCAAGCTCAACTGCGTGAAATCAATGGAGGCCGTTGTCGCAATGTCGGCGGCTTCGAGTTTCGTCCGCTGCATTGAAGGCCATCACCGCACGGGCACCGGCAGTAAAATTTTGACACAAGAGCAGGGACCAGGGAGGGGCCCGGCATTTGTGGGGCCGGTCGTGGCTGATATACTCGCCGCGATTTTTTCAGCCCTGGTGTGAGATTCAATGGAACGCTTTATCGAAAACGCAATGTACGCCTCCCGTTGGCTGCTGGCGCCGATCTACTTCGGGTTGTCCCTGGGCCTGTTGGCCTTGGCGCTGAAGTTCTTCCAGGAAGTCTTTCACGTCATTCCCAACGTGTTTTCCATGGCCGAGTCCGACCTGATCCTGGTGCTGCTGTCGTTGATCGACATGGCGCTGGTGGGCGGCCTGCTGGTGATGGTGATGATTTCCGGCTACGAGAACTTCGTCTCGCAACTGGATATCGGCGACGACAAGGAAAAGCTCAACTGGCTGGGCACCATGGACTCTTCGTCGCTGAAGATGAAAGTCGCCGCCTCGATCGTGGCCATTTCCTCCATCCACCTGCTGCGCATTTTCATGGACGCCAAGAACGTCGATCCCGAGCACCTGATGTGGTACGTGATCATCCACATGACTTTCGTGGTCTCGGCATTTGCCATGGGCTACCTGGACAAACTGACCAAGCACTGAGGTCCGCTCACCGCGCTGGCGCAACGCCCGCCTGTAGAATTGCAGGCGGGCGTTGTCGTTTCTGGCGGCCTGCTTTGACGCAGGGGGCTCGTCACCCGCGGTGGCATCTGTGCTAGTCTGCTCGCCCTTTTGGTTCCGGGCGCTCCGGGAGGCGCTGTGTCACGCACGGCAACTCTCGAGCCGTCCGCACAGCGGAGCAGCATCATGTCCGAAGTTAACCTGTCCACCGACGAAACCCGCGTCAGCTACGGCATTGGCCGTCAGTTGGGCGACCAACTGCGCGACAACCCGCCACCGGGTGTGAGCCTGGATGCGATCCTGGCCGGCCTGACCGACGCGTTCGCCGGCAAGCCAAGCCGCGTGGGCCAGGACGAGATGTCCGCCAGCTTCAAGGTCATCCGTGAAATCATGCAAGCCGAAGCCGCTGCCAAGGCTGAAGCCGCCGCTGGCGAAGGCCGTGCGTTCCTGGCCGAAAACGCCAAGCGTGAAGGCATCACCACCCTGGCTTCCGGCCTGCAATTCGAAGTGCTGACCCAGGGTGAAGGCGCCAAGCCGACCCGTGAAGACCAGGTGCGTACCCATTACCACGGCACCCTGATCGACGGCACTGTGTTCGACAGCTCCTACGATCGTGGCCAGCCAGCCGAATTCCCGGTAGGCGGCGTGATCCCAGGCTGGACCGAAGCCCTGCAACTGATGAACGCCGGCAGCAAATGGCGTCTGTACGTGCCGAGCGAACTGGCTTACGGCGCTCAAGGCGTTGGCAGCATTCCACCGCACAGCGTGCTGGTGTTTGACGTCGAGCTGTTGGACGTACTGTAAGACCCTGCCCGGTTTTACTGCCGGACAAAAAACTGTGGGAGCGAGCTTGCTCGCGATGGCGGTCAGTCAATCGATATCGATGTTGAATGACACACCGCTTCGCGAGCAAGCTCGCTCCCACAGGGTCAGGTGCTTCATCCGTGGAACCTGCCGCTGAAATCACCCGTCGGGCGCAATGCCCGGGCGTAGCAGAACAGGAACAGATTGCGCACCAGTTCCTTGAGCACCAACGGTTCACTGGAGTTGAGGCTGTTGAGGTCCAGATCCCCTTGGTCCTGCAGCTCGTTCAAGGCTTCTTCTTCAAGCACCGCACAGACTTCCCCGGTTTCCCGATGCAGGATCCTGAGGTAGGGATGTGGGCGGTCCAGCCAGGCATCGATCAAATAAGTCATGGTTCTCATCTCCTTGATGGGGTTCGATGAGAATAATTCTTATTCGCTAAATAGCAAGGCTCTATTGGCGTTGCGATTGTTTTTCTGACGATGGGTTATGGCCGCTCAGGACGGCTGGCACTTGGCTAACGTCCGAGAAATGGGGCTGAAGCGCAGAGGGCGAAGCTCCATCCCACACGCGGGGTGTGGAATGGAATACAGCAGGATCAGACTTTTCTGACGAACTCGGATTTGAGTTTCATCGGGCCGATGCCGTCGATCTTGCAATCGATGTCGTGGTCGCCATCGCACAGACGGATGTTCTTGACCTTGGTGCCGACCTTGACCACCAGCGACGTGCCCTTGACCTTGAGGTCCTTGATCACGGTGATGGTGTCGCCGTCCTGCAGGACGTTGCCGACCGAATCTTTCTTCACGGTATCGTCGGACACTGTTTCAGCTTCGCCGCTGGCGGACCATTCGTGGGCACACTCCGGGCAGACCAGTTGAGTACCGTCTTCGTAGGTGTATTCGGAATTGCATTTCGGGCAGGGAGGCAACGTGCTCACTAAGGTTCCTTGGGTATCAGGAGGACAAAAGGGCGCACATTATATAGGGTTTTGTTGCGAAAGAGGGACGGTGCTGCGTTTGGATATCCTGTGGCGAGAGGATTTGTGGGAGCAAGGCTTGCCCGCGATGGCGACTATGCGATCCTTCAGAAACCGAGTCGCCGGTATCGCGGGCAAGCCTTGCTCCCACAAAAGCCCTGTGTGTCAGTGCGTGCGAGCCACCGCAAACTCGCTCAGTTCCACCAGCGCATCGCGGTATTCGCTGGCCGGCAGGGCGTCGAGGCATTTGATCGCGCGGGCGACGTAGTCACGGGCCAGGTTCGCGGTGTAGTCCAGCGAGCCGGACGCTTCGACCGCGACACGGATGCTTTCCAGGTCTTCGATCCCGCCTTTCTGGATCGCCTGGCGAACCAGTGCTGCCTGTTCAGGCGTGCCCTCGCGCATGGTGTAGATCAGCGGCAGGGTCGGCTTGCCTTCGGCCAGGTCGTCACCGACGTTCTTGCCCAGGGTCTCGGCGTCGCCCTTGTAGTCCAGCAGGTCGTCCACCAGCTGGAAAGCCACGCCCAGGTGGTCGCCGAAGGTGCGCAGCGCTTCGCTCTGTTCGGCGCTGGCACCGGCCAGGGCGGCGGCGCTGTGGGTCGAGGCTTCGAAGAGCATCGCGGTCTTGCCGCGGATGACTTCCATGTAGGTTTCTTCGGTGGTGCTGGCATCGCGTACCTTGGACAACTGCAGTACTTCGCCTTCGGCGATGATGCGCGTGGCCTGGGACAGGATTTTCATCACCGGCATCGAGCCCAGCTCGACCATCATTTCGAATGAGCGCGAATACAGGAAGTCGCCCACCAGCACGCTCGGGGCATTGCCCCACATGGCGTTGGCGGTCGAACGGCCACGCCGCATGCCGGACATGTCGACCACGTCGTCGTGCAGCAGGGTCGCGGTGTGCAGGAATTCGATGGTGGCGGCCAGCAGGCGCATGTCGTCGCCTTCGCGACCCAGGGCCTTGCCGCACAACAGCACCAATAAAGGACGCAGGCGTTTACCGCCGGCCGATGTGATGTAGTCGCCGATTTTCGATACCAGCGGCACTCGGGAAGTCAGCTGCTTCTTGATGATGCCGTCGACGGCGCTAAAATCGTCCGCCACCGCGCGGTAGAAAGCTTGGGGTTGCATCAGCGACAGGTGCTCCAGAAGGGTTGCGCGGCATGCTAGGACCCCCACCCAGGCCTGTCAAGGCGCGATGGACGGCTACTTGCAAGGCTCTCTTGGCTTGCGTACAATCGCGCACCCTGAACTTCCTGGGCAGCACCTGCCTTACGCAATTGCATTAGGGCCTTCCAGCCCATGCAGCCATGCCAGCCAATACCTCTTCTTATAAAGCGCTGGGTGAGCAGGATTATCGGAGAAATACCATGTCGTACGCAGTAATTGTTACTGGTGGCAAGCAATACAAGGTCGCCCCAGGTGAATACCTGAAGATCGAAAAACTGGAAATCGCTACCGGCGAATCCGTGACTTTTGATCGCGTTCTGTTGGTCGCCAATGGCGATGACGTGAATATCGGCGCTCCAGTCGTTGCTGGCGCTACCGTTGTGGCTGAAGTGATCTCCCAAGGTCGTCACGATAAAGTCCGCATCATCAAGTTCCGTCGCCGTAAGCACCACATGAAGCGTATGGGCCACCGCCAGTGGTACACCGAGATCAAAATCACCGGTATTCAGGCTTAATTTCAGCCTAATTCCTCACTAGGAGAATTGAACTCATGGCACACAAAAAAGCTGGTGGTAGTACCCGTAACGGTCGCGACTCAGAAGCCAAACGCCTTGGCGTGAAGATGTATGGCGGCCAGGCTATCAAAGCAGGCAACATCATCGTGCGTCAGCGCGGCACCCAATTCCACGCTGGCTACGGCGTGGGCATGGGTAAAGATCACACCCTCTTCGCTAAAGTCGAAGGCGTGATCAAGTTCGAAGTAAAAGGCGCCTTCGGTCGTCGTTACGTAAGCGTTATCGCAGCTTAATTGCGAGACCGCTGGAAAAGCCCTGTCTTGCGACGGGGCTTTTTCGTTTGTGGGGTGAGTCTCTTGCAAAACTGTTTGTATGGGCTGTCGGCGCTGCGGTTGGGGCGTGTCATCAGGTCGCTGCGCTCATTTTTGCAAGAGTCTTATGTCTTGTTTTTTTGGCTCGTCCGTATGGCGAGAGGCGTGTGTCATGAAGTTTGTTGATGAAGTATCGATTCGAGTAAAGGCCGGCGACGGCGGCAATGGTTGCATGAGTTTCCGTCGGGAAAAGTTCATTGAAAACGGTGGCCCGAACGGCGGTGACGGGGGCGACGGCGGCTCGATCTACATGCTCGCCGACGAAAACCTCAACACCCTGGTGGACTACCGTTACACCCGGCACTTCGATGCCGAGCGTGGCTCCAACGGCGGCAGCACCGACTGCACCGGCAAGAAGGGCGAAGACCTGATCCTGCGTGTGCCGGTCGGCACCACGGTGATCGATTCGGCCACCCAGGAAGTGATTGGCGACCTGACCAAGGCTGGCCAGCGTCTGCTGGTCGCCCATGGCGGCTGGCACGGCCTGGGCAACACCCGTTTCAAATCCAGTACCAACCGTGCGCCACGCCAGACCACGCCAGGCAAGCCAGGCGAGCAGCGTGACCTGAAGCTGGAAATGAAAGTGTTGGCCGACGTGGGCCTGCTGGGCTTGCCGAACGCCGGTAAAAGTACCTTCATTCGCTCGGTGTCGGCGGCCAAGCCGAAAGTGGCCGATTACCCGTTCACCACCCTGGTACCGAACCTGGGCGTGGTCAGCGTCGACCGCTGGAAGAGTTTCGTAATCGCCGACATTCCAGGCTTGATCGAAGGGGCTTCCGAGGGTGCAGGCCTGGGGATTCGTTTCCTCAAGCACTTGTCCCGTACCCGTCTGTTGCTGCACCTCGTGGACATGGCGCCGCTGGATGAAACCAGTGCCGCCGATGCCGCCGAAGTCATCGTCAACGAACTGACCAAGTTCAGCCCGGCCCTGGCCGAGCGCGACCGTTGGCTGGTGCTGAACAAGTGCGACCAGATCCTTGAAGAAGAGCATGAGGAGCGGGTCAAGGAAATTGTCGATCGCCTGGAGTGGGAAGGTCCGGTCTACGTGATCTCGGCCATCGCCAAAGAAGGCACCGAGCGCCTGTGTCACGACATCATGCGTTACCTGGAAGATCGCGCCGACCGCCTGGCCAACGATCCGGCCTACAAGGAAGAGCTGGCCGAGCTCGATCAGCGCATCGAAGACGAGGCCCGTGCCCAGTTGCAGGCGCTGGACGACCAGCGTGCCCTGCGTCGCAGTGGCGTCAAGTCGGTCCATGACATCGGTGACGACGATTGGGACGAAGAAGATGTGGATGACGAGGATGGTCCGGAAATCATCTACGTTCGCGACTGATCTTGTGCTGATGCCGCTCAGTTGAGGCTAAGGCCTATGTGAGCGAATCTGTGGGAGCAAAGCTTGCTCGCGATAGCGATTTTACAGCCAGCAAAGGTGTTGGATGTGACGATGTCATCGCGAGCAGGCTTTGCTCCCACAAGCTCGCCCCCACAGGGATTCTCGGGTGGCTGGCATGGGGCAGGTTTAACTGGTCCAGTGCGGTGTTATCATCGCAACCAGCCGGTTTCCAAGGCGCCGCTCATTCGAGCGGCGTTTTGGTATCTGTAAAACGCAAATACGAATAATCCCATGGGCGGCGCTGGGTCGCGTCGTTCGCTGGCAAAGGTTGAAGATAATGCGGAGCAAGGTGACGGGTGCGCAGCGCTGGGTCGTGAAGATCGGCAGCGCACTGCTGACGGCGGATGGCAAGGGCCTGGACCGCCAGGCAATGGCGGTGTGGGTCGAGCAGATGGTGGCCTTGCATGAGGCTGGCGTCGAGCTGGTATTGGTCTCTTCTGGGGCCGTGGCAGCCGGTATGAGCCGTTTGGGCTGGACGTCGCGACCCAGCGCGATGCATGAGCTGCAGGCTGCCGCCGCCATCGGCCAGATGGGCCTGGTGCAGGCTTGGGAATCAAGCTTCGCCGAGCACGGTCGCCATACGGCGCAGATCCTGCTGACCCACGACGACCTGTCCGACCGCAAGCGCTACCTCAATGCCCGCAGTACCTTGCGCGCGCTGGTGGAGCTCAAAGTCATCCCGGTGATCAACGAGAACGACACGGTGGTCACCGACGAGATTCGTTTCGGCGATAACGACACCCTGGCGGCGCTGGTGGCGAACCTGGTGGAGGCGGATCTGCTGGTGATCCTCACGGATCGCGACGGCATGTTCGATGCCGATCCGCGCAACAATCCCGATGCCAAGCTGATTTACGAAGCTCGTGCCGACGATCCTGCGCTGGACGCGGTGGCGGGCGGCACGGGTGGTGCGCTGGGCCGTGGCGGCATGCAGACCAAACTGCGCGCTGCGCGTCTGGCGGCGCGTTCCGGGGCTCATACCATCATCGTGGGTGGGCGCTTGGAGCGGGTGCTGGACCGCCTGAAAGCCGGCGAGCGGATCGGTACCTTGCTCTCCCCGGAGCGCGGCATGCTGGCAGCGCGCAAGCAGTGGCTGGCTGGGCATCTGCAGACCCGTGGCACGTTGGTGCTGGATGCTGGCGCGGTGGCGGCCCTGTCCCAAGGCAACAAAAGCCTGCTGCCGGTGGGTGTGAAGCTGGTCCAGGGCAGTTTCCGTCGGGGTGAAATGGTGGTGTGCGTGGCGCCGGACGGTCGTGAGATCGCCCGTGGCCTGGCCAACTACAGCGCGCTGGAAGCGCAGAAAATCATCGGTCAGTCGTCTGATGCGATTGTCGGTCTGTTGGGTTACATGGCGGAGCCCGAGCTGGTTCACCGTGACAACCTGATCCTCGTCTAAGGAAAAATCATGGGTTTGGCAAAAGGATTGATCGGCTTGCTGTTGGCGGTGCCGCTGCTGGCTTCGGCTGAAGAAATTGGCCAAGTGTCGACGGTGTTCAAGTTTGTCGGGCCGAACGATCGGATCGTGGTCGAGGCGTTCGACGATCCCAAGGTGGATGGCGTGACCTGTTATCTGTCGCGGGCCAAGACTGGCGGCGTGAAAGGCGGCCTGGGCCTGGCCGAGGATCGCGCCGAGGCGTCCATCGCCTGCCGCCAGGTCGGGCCCATCAGCTTCAAGGGTGAGCTCAAGGACGGCGAAGAGGTGTTCCGCGAGCGCACTTCGCTGGTGTTCAAGACCATGCAAGTGGTGCGATTCCTCGACAAGAAGCGCAATACGCTGGTGTACCTGGTCTACAGCGATCGCGTGATCGAGGGCAGCCCGCAGAACGCGGTGACGGCTATTCCGATCTTGCCTTGGCGTTAAGTCGCGAATGGCGGGCGAGCCGATCGGCTCGCTTTTTTTATCTACATGGATTTGTTGTGCTTTTGGCGCGAAGGGATTCGTATGCGTGCGTTTTTGCTGCTGTTTGTATTGGGTTGTTCGGTGTCGGTCGGGGCTTTGGCTGAGCCGTTTTATAGCGAAAAACCCTTGGCCCATCCGCTGATAAAAACTTCCCAGGAGAGTGGGGCGACGCTGGCATTTATCCGCGAAGCCGAGGGTGTCGTAGGCTACTCATGCCTGTGTGATTCGCCGGATGGCGTCCCGCAAGTGCTCGACAGGTATGGCGATGCGAGTGTCGAGTCGGTGTTCTACGCCAGCCTCGACAGTGCTCTTCAGACACTGGTCGTGCTGTCACGGGCAAAGGGGCAGTACGCTCTTCATGGCTATCGGTTCGTGCCGTCCACTGGCGGGTATCGCCGGCTCGAGACGTTGCAGCCGGTATTGGATCGTATAGCCGCTGATCGCAAGGTCCTCACTGCCGCGCTGGTCCAGAAAGAGCTGGGCAAGTTACCGCCCTACGATTACAGCGCTGTGTTGCCCAAGACCGGTGTCGCCGAGTTCGACACGCTGCAGCCCGCGAGTGGCACGCTGGTGGGCTACTTTGGCGTCGACGGTGTCCCGGCGTCAGTGGGGCAACCGCCGGAGGATCCTCATCGCGACACCTACAAAAAGACTTTCCAGCAGCGCGAAGGGCGCTGGCTCACGCTGACTTACGAGCGCGTGCCGCCTCAGGACGAGGATGTGGGTTCTGCCTATCGTGTCAGCAGGATGGCTTGGGAAACCGATCCGAAGGTGTACCAGGGTTCCGAGGATGGGGCCTGGGCGGCCTTGGGTAATGGGCGGCTCTGGGCGCTGGGTGTCTATGTTCAGGGCAAGAGGTCGGGCAAGTGGGCGGAATTCGACGAGTCGGGCTACGCGTCCACCGGCACCTATGTGGATGGACTGCGCCAGGGGCCGTGGGTCGTCAGTGATGGGGGCACGGTTTCCAAGGGTATGATCGTCGACGATTTCTATGAGGGGCGCTGGACGATCGAGGCGCGTGACGATGAAGAGCAGATGTCTGGCTTCGATACTTACAAGCATGGTGATTTCGACGGGCCCTCCGAGCGCGTGCGTCATGGGGAGGTTGTCCAGCGCGGCGATTTTGTGGCGGGGCAGCAGCACGGGGACTGGATAGTGCCTTGGGGTGAGGGGCGTTATGTGCAGGGCGTCCGGGAAGGTCGTTGGACCTTGAGAATGGACGGCGGTGGTGTCCAGACTGTGGATTTTGTCGCCGACAAGAAGCAAGGCGAATTGCGCGAAGTGGATGCCGCGGGTGTGTTGCGGCTCGTCGAGCATTACCGCGCGGGTGTGCTGGATGGCTTGAAAGAAGCCTACGCGGCCAATGGCAAGCTCACCTATTCGGCCAACTATGCCAACGGCCAGATCGAGGGGCGGGCGCTGACCTACACCGATGACGGTGCCGTGCTGCTTTCGGATATCTCGTGGCGCCATGGTTCGCGAGAGGGTGCCTTTCGTCTCTATCACCCCAATGGTCAACCCGATACGGTGGCAATGTACGAGGGGGATGAGCCCATCGGTAACGTGCAATCATTTGATGCGACTGGGGTGTTGATCGCGGACAGGAACTATTGCCACGTGCCTGATGGGGAATACACCCGTATCAAGCTTTGCGGCAAGCAGCGCGGGGCTTTCAACAACGGGCATTTCGACTCGGAGAGTGATTACCTGTTCGGTAATGAGCAAAGCGCCCGCCATACCCAGGACGGGCGCAAGGTCCGGGAGGTGTTGTTGGGGCCTGATGATCGCGTGACTCACAACGAGTACTACCCCAGCGGCCAGTTGAAGTTCTCCGAGGCCAAGCAGGGCTTTCGCCTGATAACGGTCGAGGGGCGCGAATACAGGGACTACTCGTACGCCAAGCGCGAAGGGGAGACGGTCTACTACTACCCGACAGGTGTGGTTGAGCGCCGCATGAACTTCAAGGGCGACAAGATAGTGGGTTGTTACACCGGCTACGACGAGGCGGGCGTGCAGAATTTCCCGCCACCTGGTGGTTGTCCTCCGCCCAAGCCGGTGGTTTTCAATTTTGGGGAATAGTGCAGGGCTTTAGTGGAGATATCTGTTTTCACTGACACCATCGCGAGCAGGCTCGCTCCCACAAGGGATCTGTGGTGAGCAGTGGATATGCAGCGCCCGAGAGCCAATGTGGGAGTCGAGCTTGCTCGCGATAGCGGTGGCACATCCAGCATGGATGCAAGCTGACTCTCCGCCATCGCGAGCAAGCTCGGCTCCCACAGGGATTTGTGGTGGGTGCGATTTGTGTGAGCTCTTCGGAATCAATGTGGGAGCGAGCTTGCTCGCGATGTGGTGGCGCATTCAGTATTAAGGCAAGCTGATCCACTGCTCCCGCAAGGGGGGGTAAATCGCAGGCAATAAAAAACCGACCCTGAGGTCGGTTTTTTAACGAGCGCGTCGCTTAGGCAGCAGCGGCAACGTTCAGGGCCTTTACGTGGCCATTCAAACGGCTCTTATGGCGAGCAGCCTTGTTCTTGTGGATGATGCCTTTATCGGCCATGCGGTCGATAACTGGCACAGCCAGAACGTAAGCAGCTTGAGCTTTTTCAGCGTCTTTTGCGTCGATGGCCTTAACTACGTTCTTGATGTAGGTACGGACCATGGAACGCAGGCTGGCGTTGTGGCTGCGACGCTTCTCAGCCTGTTTTGCACGTTTTTTGGCGGAAGGTGTGTTGGCCACCGTCGAGCTCCTCGAAAGACTTTTTGGGAAATAGCAAACAAAATAGGCCGCGAATCATGCCGATGAGTTGAAGTCTTGT
Source organism: Pseudomonas sp. H1_F01 (assembly GCF_054681425.1). Classification (NCBI taxonomy): domain Bacteria; kingdom Pseudomonadati; phylum Pseudomonadota; class Gammaproteobacteria; order Pseudomonadales; family Pseudomonadaceae; genus Pseudomonas; species Pseudomonas sp. H1_F01. Next base: position 1,167,115 of record NZ_CP162823.1, read on the forward strand.
CAAGGGCGGGTGACGCGTTCCGCTGAATGGCAGGTGCTGCGCACCGAAGGATTTCTTTCCGGCGTGCGACCTGTAAACTCGCGGGCTTTGGCTCTGCACTGTTTAGCGGCGCGGAGTATCGCACAAGTGGGCGCGTTGTTCGCCTGCTGTTTATCGACAGGCAAAAACTCTTTTCATGAATCTGCTCAAATCGTTGGCCGCCGTCAGCTCTATCACGATGCTTTCCCGCGTCCTGGGGTTCGTTCGCGATACGTTGATCGCACGGATATTCGGCGCCGGGATGGCCACCGACGCCTTCTTCATCGCCTTCAAGTTGCCCAACCTGCTGCGGCGGATCTTCGCCGAAGGGGCGTTCTCCCAGGCCTTCGTGCCGATCCTGGCGGAATATAAGAGCCAGAAGGGCGACGAAGCGACCCGCACGTTCATTGCCTACGTCACTGGCCTGCTGACGTTGGTGCTGGCGCTGGTCACGGCGGCCGGCATGCTCGCCGCGCCATGGGTGATCTGGGCCACGGCCCCGGGTTTCACCGATACGCCAGAAAAATTCCAGCTCACCTCGGACCTGCTGCGGGTGACCTTTCCTTATATATTGCTGATTTCCCTGTCGTCCCTGGCCGGGGCGATCCTCAATACCTGGAACCGCTTTTCCGTACCGGCTTTTGTACCGACCCTGCTCAACGTCAGCATGATCGTGTTCGCGGTGTTCCTGACGCCGTATTTCAATCCGCCGGTGATGGCCCTGGGTTGGGCGGTGCTGGTGGGGGGGCTGGCGCAATTGCTCTATCAACTGCCGCACCTGAAAAAGATCGGCATGTTGGTCCTGCCACGGCTGAACCTGCGCGACAGCGGCGTGTGGCGGGTGATGAAGCAGATGTTGCCGGCGATCCTCGGGGTGTCGGTGAGCCAGATTTCCCTGATCATCAACACCATCTTTGCCTCGTTCCTGGTGGCTGGCTCGGTGTCGTGGATGTATTACGCCGACCGCTTGATGGAGCTGCCGTCCGGCGTGCTGGGTGTGGCCCTGGGCACGATCCTGCTGCCAACCCTGGCCAAGACCTACGCCAGTCAGGACCGCCAGGAGTATTCGCGCATCCTCGACTGGGGCCTGCGCCTGTGTTTCGTGCTGGTCTTGCCCTGTTCCCTGGCCCTGGGAATCCTGGCTGAGCCGCTGACGGTTTCGCTGTTCCAATACGGCCAGTTCAATGCCTTCGACGCCTTGATGACCCAGCGTGCGCTGATCGCTTACTCGGTGGGCCTGCTCGGGATCATCGTGATCAAGGTGCTGGCGCCGGGGTTCTATGCCCAGCAGAACATTCGCACGCCGGTGAAAATCGCCATTTTCACCCTGGTAATGACGCAGTTGTTCAACCTGTTGCTCATCGGCCCGCTGGCCCACGCCGGCCTGGCCCTGGCGATCAGTGCCGGTGCGTGCCTCAACGCCGGGCTGCTGTTTTATCAGTTGCGCAAGCAGAAGATGTATCAACCGCAGCCGGGTTGGGGCAAGTTCGGTCTCAAGCTGCTGGTGGCCGTGGCGGTGATGTCGGCGGTTTTGCTGGGGGCGATGCATTTCATGCCGGCCTGGGGCGAAGGGCAGATGCTCGAGCGTTTCCTGCGCCTGGGTGCGCTGGTGGTTGCCGGCGTGGTGGCGTATTTCGGCATGTTGCTGCTGATGGGGTTCCGTCTGCGTGACTTCAATCGCAAGGCCTTGAGCTGAGGGCAAGCCCTCGATAATCCCGGAGTGGGCAGTGGTTTTGTCGGTTCGATCACTTTGGGGTGCGGTGTTGCCTGTCGTCGGCCGCCGGGTGTGGTTATAATCGGCCACTTTATGAGCAAGAAGCGCGTTATGCAGCTGGTTCGAGGCCTCCACAACCTGCGCCCCCAACATCGGGGCTGTGTCGCCACTATTGGCAACTTTGACGGTGTTCACCGTGGCCACCAGGCTATCCTGGCGCGGCTGCGCGAGCGCGCGCTGGAATTGGGCGTGCCGAGCTGCGTAGTGATTTTCGAGCCGCAGCCGCGGGAATGTTTCGACCCGGCCACTGCCCCGGCCCGTCTGGCCCGGTTGCGCGACAAGCTGCAATTGCTGGCCGCCGAAGGCATCGACCGGGTCCTGTGCCTGGCCTTCAATCGGCGCCTGAGCAAGCTCAGCGCTGCTGCCTTCGTCGAGACCATCCTGGTGGACGGTCTGGGCGTGAAGCATCTGGAAGTGGGCGACGATTTTCGCTTCGGTTGCGACCGGGTAGGCGATTTCAACTACCTGCAACAGGCCGGTATCGCCCAGGGTTTCACCGTCGAAGCGGCGCAGACTGTCGAGATCGATGGCTTGCGCGTCAGCAGCACCCAGGTCCGCAATGCCCTGGCGGCTGCCGACTTTGAATTGGCTGAGCGCTTGCTTGGCCGGCCGTACCGGATTGCCGGGCGGATCCTGCATGGGCAGAAACTGGCGCGCCAATTGGGCACGCCGACGGCCAACGTGCAACTCAAGCGTCGTCGTGTACCGCTCACCGGGGTATTCCTGGTGAGTGTCGAGATCGACGGCAAGACCTGGCCCGGCGTTGCCAACATCGGTGTGCGACCCACGGTTCAGGGCGATGGCAAGGCTCACCTTGAAGTACATGTTCTGGATTTTGCCGGCGATCTGTATGACCGGCGTTTGACGGTGGTTTTCCACCATAAGCTGCGTGAAGAGCAGCGTTTTGCCTCTCTGGAGGCGCTCAAGACGGCGATCCATGCAGATATCGCCGCCGCCCGTGCCCTTGTCGCAACCAGCGCCAATCGCTAATGAAGAGCCTTAAATGACCGACTATAAAGCCACGCTAAACCTTCCGGACACCGCCTTCCCAATGAAGGCCGGCCTGCCTCAGCGCGAACCACAGATTCTGCAGCGTTGGGACAGCATTGGCCTGTACGGAAAGTTGCGCGAAATTGGCAAGGATCGTCCGAAGTTCGTCCTGCACGACGGCCCTCCGTACGCCAACGGCACTATCCACATCGGTCACGCGCTGAACAAGATTCTCAAGGACATGATCATCCGCTCCAAGACCCTGTCGGGTTTTGATGCGCCGTATGTCCCGGGCTGGGACTGCCACGGCCTGCCGATCGAACACAAGGTCGAAGTGACCCACGGCAAGAACCTGGGCGCGGACAAGACTCGCGAACTGTGCCGTGCCTACGCCACCGAGCAGATCGAAGGGCAGAAGTCTGAATTCATCCGCCTGGGCGTGCTGGGCGACTTCGCCAACCCGTACAAGACCATGGACTTCAAGAACGAAGCCGGCGAAATCCGTGCCCTGGCGAAAATCGTCGAGGGCGGCTTCGTGTTCAAGGGCCTCAAGCCAGTGAACTGGTGTTTCGATTGCGGTTCGGCCCTGGCCGAGGCGGAAGTCGAGTACGAGAACAAGAAGTCCTCGACCATCGACGTCGCGTTCCCGATCGCCGATGAAGACAAGCTCGCCGCGGCTTTCGGCCTGGGCAAGCTGGCCAAGCCGGCCTCGATCGTGATCTGGACCACCACCCCGTGGACCATCCCGGCCAACCAGGCGCTGAACGTCCACCCGGAATTCAACTACGCTCTGGTCGACGTCGGCGACAAGCTGCTGGTGCTGGCCGAAGAACTGGTCGAATCCTGCCTGGCCCGCTACAACCTCGAAGGTTCGGTGGTCGCCACCGCGCCAGGTTCGGCGCTGGAGCTGATCAATTTCCGTCATCCGTTCTATGACCGCCTGTCGCCGGTATACCTGGCCGACTACGTGGAACTGGGCGCAGGCACTGGCGTGGTTCACTCCGCGCCGGCCTATGGCGTCGACGACTTCGTGACCTGCAAGAAATACGGCATGGTCAACGACGACATCCTCAACCCGGTGCAGAGCAATGGCGTGTACGCACCGTCGCTGGAGTTCTTTGGCGGCCAGTTCATCTGGAAAGCCAACCCGGCCATCGTTGAAAAACTGACTGAAGTCGGCGCGCTGCTGCACACCACCGTCATCGAACACAGCTACATGCACTGCTGGCGCCACAAGACCCCGCTGATCTACCGCGCCACTGCGCAGTGGTTCATCGGCATGGACAAGCAGCCCACCAGCGGTGACACCCTGCGCCAGCGTTCGCTCAAGGCCATCGAAGAAACCCAGTTCGTGCCGGCCTGGGGCCAGGCGCGCCTGCACTCGATGATCGCCAACCGTCCGGACTGGTGCATCTCCCGCCAGCGCAACTGGGGCGTGCCGATCCCGTTCTTCCTGAACAAGGAAAGCGGCGAGTTGCACCCGCGCACCGTCGAACTGATGGAAGAAGTTGCCAAGCGCGTCGAGTCCGAAGGCATCGAAGCCTGGTTCAAGATGGATGCCGCCGAGCTGCTGGGCGACGAAGCGCCACTGTACGACAAGATCAGCGACACTCTGGACGTCTGGTTCGACTCCGGCACCACCCATTGGCACGTGCTGCGCGGTTCGCACCCGATGGGCCACGAGACCGGCCCGCGTGCCGACCTGTACCTGGAAGGCTCGGACCAGCACCGTGGCTGGTTCCACTCGTCGCTGCTGACCGGTTGCGCCATCGACAATCACGCGCCGTACCGCGAGTTGCTGACCCACGGCTTCACGGTCGACGAGTCCGGTCGCAAGATGTCCAAGTCGTTGGGCAACGTGATCGCGCCGCAGAAGGTCAACGACACCTTGGGCGCCGACATCATGCGCCTGTGGGTTGCGTCCACCGACTATTCCGGCGAGATGGCCGTTTCCGAGCAGATCCTGCAGCGCAGCGCGGACGCCTACCGGCGGATCCGTAACACCGCGCGCTTCCTGCTTTCCAACCTGACCGGTTTCAACCCGGCCACCGACCTGCTGCCGGCCGAAGAAATGCTCGCGCTGGACCGTTGGGCCGTAGACCGTACCCTGTTGCTGCAACGCGAATTGCAGGAGCACTACGGCGAATACCGCTTCTGGAACGTCTACTCCAAGATCCACAACTTCTGCGTGCAGGAGCTTGGTGGTTTCTACCTCGACATCATCAAGGACCGCCAGTACACCACCGGCGCCAACAGCAAGGCCCGTCGTTCGTGCCAGACCGCGCTGTTCCACATCAGCGAGGCGCTGGTGCGCTGGATCGCACCGATCCTGGCGTTCACCGCTGACGAGCTGTGGCAGTACCTGCCGGGCGAGCGTAACGAATCGGTGATGCTCAACACCTGGTACGAAGGCCTGACCGAACTGCCGCAAGGCTTCGAGCTGGACCGTGCGTATTGGGATCGCGTGATGGCGGTCAAGGCGGCGGTCAACAAGGAAATGGAGATCCAGCGCGCGGCCAAGGCCGTCGGTGGCAACCTGCAGGCCGAAGTGACCCTCTATGCCGAAGACACACTGGACGCCGACCTGGCCAAGCTGGGCAACGAACTGCGCTTCGTGCTGATCACCTCCACCGCCAGCGTCGCGCCTTTCGTGCAGGCGCCGGCCGATGCGGTGACCACTGAAGTCAGCGGCCTGAAGCTGAAGATCGTCAAGTCGAACCACACCAAGTGCGCCCGTTGCTGGCACTGCCGCGAAGACGTCGGCGTGAACCCGGAGCATCCGGAAATCTGCGGTCGTTGCGTCGACAACATCAGCGGCACCGGTGAGGTTCGTCATTATGCCTAACGCGGCGGGCCGCTTCGGGCGGCTGGGCTGGCTCTGGTTGAGTGTGCTGGTACTGGTCATCGACCAGGCCAGCAAGTACTACTTCGAGAACTCGCTGACCATGTACCAGCAGATCGTGATCATTCCCGACTACTTCAGCTGGACCTTGGCCTACAACACTGGGGCGGCATTCAGCTTCCTGGCCGACAGTTCGGGCTGGCAGCGCTGGCTGTTCGCCCTGATCGCCGTCGTGGTCAGCGCCGTGCTGGTGGTCTGGCTCAAGCGCCTGGGGCGCAATGAGACCTGGCTGGCCGTGGCGTTGGCCTTGGTGCTCGGTGGTGCCTTGGGTAACCTCTATGACCGCATCGCGTTGGGCCATGTCATCGATTTCATCCTGGTGCATTGGCAGAACCGCTGGTATTTCCCGGCGTTCAACTTTGCCGACAGCGCCATCAGCGTGGGCGCCGTGATGCTCGCCCTGGATATGTTCAAGAGCAAGAAAACCGGAGAAGCCGTCCATGACTGAGCAGCGTATCGCTCAAAACACTGAAGTGAAGCTTCACTTCGCCCTGTACCTGGAAAACGGTGACACCGTCGACAGCACCTTCGACAAGGCTCCGGCGGTGTTCAAGGTCGGTGACGGCAACCTGCTGCCAGGCTTCGAAGCGGCGATCTTCGGCTTCAAGGCCGGCGACAAGCGCACCGTGGTCGTACCGCCAGAAAACGCCTTTGGTCAGCCCAACCCGCAAAACGTGCAGACCATGCCACGCTCCCAGTTCCAGGACATGGAGCTGTCCGAGGGCCTGCTGGTGATCTTCAACGACGCGGCCAATACCGAGCTGCCGGGTGTGGTGAAGGCTTTTGACGACGCCCAGGTGACCGTGGATTTCAACCATCCGCTGGCGGGCAAGACCTTGAACTTCGAAGTGGAAATCCTCGAAGTGAAGGCGGTTTAAGGTTTTACAGGCAGTTCCTGCTGCCACTCGATTTACTGTGGGAGCGAGCTCGCTCGCGATTGCGCAGACCCTTTTAGTCCAGGGGTGACTGCCCCATCGCCATCGCGAGCAAGCTCGCTCCCACATGGGATCTCCATTGTTTTCGGGCCTTTCGCTCGATTAACAGGCAAGCATTCAATTCTTGCGCGCAAGACACGAGGCACAGCATGCAAATCAAACTCGCCAACCCCCGTGGCTTCTGCGCCGGTGTGGACCGGGCGATCGAAATCGTCAACCGCGCCCTGGAAGTCTTCGGGCCGCCGATCTACGTGCGCCACGAAGTGGTCCACAACAAATTCGTCGTCGAAGACCTGCGTAGCCGCGGGGCGATTTTCGTCGAGGAGCTGGACCAGGTACCGGACGACGTCATCGTGATCTTCAGTGCCCACGGGGTTTCCCAGGCAGTACGCACCGAAGCCGCCGGTCGTGGCCTGAAGGTCTTCGACGCGACGTGCCCATTGGTGACCAAGGTGCACATCGAAGTGGCGCGCTACAGTCGTGACGGTCGCGAATGCATCCTGATCGGTCACGAAGGCCATCCGGAAGTCGAAGGCACCATGGGCCAATACGATGCCAGCAACGGCGGAGCGATCTACCTGGTCGAAGACGAGGAGGACGTGGCGGCCTTGCAGGTTCGCAACCCTGAGAGCCTGGCTTTTGTTACCCAGACGACCCTGTCCATGGACGACACCAGCCGTGTGATCGACGCCCTGCGCTCGCGTTTTCCGGCCATCGGTGGCCCGCGCAAGGATGACATCTGCTACGCCACCCAGAACCGTCAGGATGCGGTCAAGCAACTGGCGGACGAATGCGATGTGGTCCTGGTCGTCGGCAGTCCCAACAGCTCCAACTCCAACCGCTTGCGTGAGCTGGCCGAGCGCATGTCCACCCCGGCCTATCTGATCGACGGTGCCGAGGACATGCAACGCAGCTGGTTCGACGGCGTCGAGCGCATCGGCATCACCGCCGGTGCTTCCGCGCCGGAAGTGCTGGTGCGCGGCGTGATCCAGCAATTGCAGGCCTGGGGTGCAACGGGCTCCGATGAACTGGCCGGTCGCGAGGAGAACATCACGTTCTCGATGCCGAAAGAGCTGCGCGTGCGCTCCTTGCTTTAAGTCCTTTCTCGCACAGCGCCTGCTCGGCCTCGACGCTTTCCAGGCGGACGCGGCCGGAGGGCGCCAGTATCACTTGATGGTGGCTGACCGGCCCGCGTTTGGCGCAGACATGCAGCCTGCCGGCCTGGAATGCGCCGCTGGGGTGCAGTGCTTCCCCCTGGTTGCCGAACCTCACCCTGCGTCTCATCGGCTGGTTGCCGACCACACGGGCGCTAGCGGGACGTTCCATCAGCAAGGTTTTTTCCTTGTTGTCCAGCATGATCCGCCAACCCCGGCCCCAATCGTTGTCTATTCCTTGTATCAATACGCTGCGATTACGCGTGATGGCTTCGCTGCGGGCAATGCGCAAGCCGCTGATCAGCAACTGCGCGGTGTCCTCGCGTTCGATGGATTCGATCAGCTCTTTGTAGCTCGCGCCGGCCCACGGCAGAACAATTGCGGCGATTGCCAGTCCCATGAGCAGTTCGATCAGGCTGAAACCCTGTTGATACATGACGTCTCCTCCCTGGAGTACGAAAACGACGAACGCCGTAAACCGAAACAACCGCACATACGGCGGTGGTTTGTTCTAGCGTGTAGAGGCAGGTATAGCCGACGGCAACGGAGGGCACCGATGGATCTTCGTACAAAAGGTTTCACGCTGATCGAGGTGCTGGTGGCCCTTGGCGTGCTGCTGATCCTGATCACCATGGCGGTACCGTCATTCACTGGCTCGCTGCAGAGCACCAAGGCCGATACCGATATCGGCGACTTGCGCCGGGCGCTGAACTTTGCCCGGATGGAGGCGATCGACCGTGGTATCACCACGCGAATTCGCCCCACGGCCCAGGGCAGTGTCTGGAGCGGCGAACTGACGGTCTATGACAGTACTGGCACGCCGGCCAATGTATTGCGGGTTGTTCCAGCAATGAGCAGCGGCGCGACTCTGACGCTAACCTCAGATGTGACTAACATTGATTTCAACAACCTCGGCGGGTTGTCGGCACCAGCCACGCCGGTGAGTTTCAATTATGTACGCGGGGCGCAGAGCAGGACGCTGAGTGTTTGCCTCAATGGAAGAATCGTATTGGGTGGAAGTTGCGGATGAAGGGTTGCAGTAAAAGGGCGCAGGCCGGCATGACGTTGATCGAAGTGCTGGTGGCGGTGCTGATTCTCGGCGTCGGTTTGCTGGGGGCGGCGATGATCCAGCTCAATGCGCTCAAGTACACCGACAGTTCGCGCATGACCAGCCAGGCCAGCTTCATTGCCTACGACCTGCTCGACCGCATTCGCGCCAACTCCGGAGCCGACTACACCATCACACCGCCCAGCTCGCCGAACCTCAACGTGGCCCGGGACCAGGACCTCTACGATTTCAAGACCAACATCATTGCCTTCGGCGGCACCACGGCCACTGGCACCATTGCGCTGAACCAGCGCGTCTACACCATCACCATTTCCTGGGACGACACCCGGGCCGCCAATACCACCAACGCCGCCGAGGCGCGGCGCAGCTTCGTGCTGACCAGCCGCGTCGCCGTCGACCCGGTGGGGACAACGCCATGAACCGGCACAGTCGCGGTTTTGGCCTGATCGAGTTGATGATCGCGCTGGTGCTCAGCCTGATCGTCGTGTTGGGTGTCGTGCAGATTTTCATTGCCGCCAAAAATACCTACGTCAGCCAGAACGCCGCCGCGGTGATTCAGGAGGACGCGCGGTTTGCCTTGAGCAAAATGGTCCAGGAAATTCGCATGGTGGGCATGTTCGGCTGCCTGGCGACCGTCATCGATGCTTCAACGGATAACAGTTTCGCGGCCAGCCAGACCACTCCAATCCGATGGGATAACGCCAACCGGAGGTTGACCCTGGTCACTGCGGACATTGGGAGTGGCGGTAGCGTGCCGACCTGGACCGTCGTCTCCGATTGCCGTACCTCGGCGACGGCCTACTCGAACGCACGGGTGCCAGCGGCGGGGCAGTTGGCCTTCCCGATCCGTCGACTGGTCTACAGCTTCAACAACAACCAATTGCTGTTGGGCAGCGGCACCGCCAATCCGCCGACCCTGTCGGTGCTGGTGGACAACGTGCGGGCGTTCGACGTGACGTTTGGCGTGGCCGCCAGCGCCACGGACGTCGCAGCGTCGAGCTACACCGGCAACCCGGCAGACCCGGCACTGATCCGCAGCGTGCGCCTGAGCCTGACGCTCTTTGATCCAAGGAACACGGTGCGCGAGCAGACCTTCAACGTGGTTGCCGCCTTGCGCAACCGGCTTCTATGAGGGGGCGCTCGATGATCTCGATGGATCTCAAGCATCGCCAGCGTGGCATGGCACTGCTGGTCAGCCTGGTTTTCCTGTTGCTGCTGACGCTGATCGGCCTGTCGTCGATGCAGAGCGCCACCCTCCAGGAAAAAATGACCAGCAGCGTCATGCAACGCAACCAGTCCTTCCAGATTGCCGAGGCTGCGTTGAGGATGGGTGAGAGTGCGGTGCAGGTCGAGACCTATTCCTTGCCAGCCTGTACCACCACGATCCAATGCGCGCCGCCGGCCGAGTCGGCGACCATCACGGCGGCGGGGCGCAATTCGTCGTCGGGGGTGCTCTGGGTTACCGCTGCCGGCGGGTTTTATGGCGTGCAGAACATCGGCACTACGCTTGCGGCGGTCAACGTGCCGGTCAATACCTCGGCGACGCTGTACCGGATCACGGCGGTGGCGGTGGTGGGCAATAACCAGCGCAGCGTGGTGGAGAGCATCTATGCGAAATACTGAGGCTCGCCGTGGCTGGATAGCGATGTTGTGGGGGTTGTTGCTCAGCCTTTACCTGGCGGCACCGGCCTATGCGTTCACGCCTTCTGATTCACCGCTGTTGAGTGCGGCTGCCGTTACACCGAACGTGATGTTGCTGATCGATGATTCGGGGAGCATGAACAATATTATCTGGGCGGCGGGGTTTGATCCGGCGGCGGCGCAACCACCGGTCTATGTATGCACTGACGACAGAAGCTGCAGCAGCAGTAACAGGGCGTTGCTTGCGGCAAACGATGGGAACGTCTTGCTGGCGAGTCTGTTCCGTGGAGGCTGCTCAAATGGCTGGTATGGCTTCTACCGAGTAGGCTTTGGTCAGGTTTGCCTGCGGTTACCCGATCCTGTCGGTGGTGAGAACACTCGCTACACAACTAGATACTTATCTTATCTAATGACCTTGGCCAATGGTTCGAGCCGGGATTTCACCACTGGCACGATTCCCAACGATTATCGAGTCAACGTGGCGCGGGATGTGTCCAACGACCTGGTTGCCAGCAATCGTGCCTTGCGTATCGGCCTCGCCACGTTCAACCCGCCCAACAGCAGCAATTCCGGGCCAGGGGGCTACATCGCTCGCGCCATCAGCGACCTGTCGCCGGTCAGCGGCAGCGTGACCCAGACCCAGGCCAACAGCAACTACAGCGCCCTGATCAACGCCATCAACGGCTTGGGCGCCGTTGCGAATACGCCGCTGGCCGAGAGCTATTACGAAGTCACCCGCTATTTCAGGGGCATGGCGCCGTACTACAACAGCACGCCGACCACCTATACCAGCCCGATTCAGTACCGCTGCCAGAAAAACTTCGGCGTGGTCATCACCGACGGTTTACCCACCTATGACCGGACGTTTCCCACCAACGACCCACTAGGCTTGGCCCGTTTGCCGAACTGGGATGGCGTCAACAACGATGGTGCCGATCTCAGTGGTGACGGCGAGGGCGACACGCTATATCTGGATGATATCGCCAAGTTCGCCTTCGACATCGACATGCGTTCCACCGGCACCGACGCCACCGGCCAGAGCTGGAACGCCACGGATTTCACTCGGCAATACCTGAACACCTACACCGTGGGTTTTACCGCCAGCAACCCGATGTTGTCCGACGCCGCCCGCTACGGCGCAGGCAAGTATTACCAAGCGAGCGACAGCGAAGGCCTGAACTCAGCGTTGGCCTCCGCCTTGAGCGACATCACCTCCAAGGCCGGGTCCGGGGGCGCCGGCACGACCAACGCCGCCACGTTGTCCAGCACCTCCAGTTACTACCAGACCACCTACGACCCCAAGGACTGGCGCGGCACCATCCGGGCGTTCGGCTTCACCTCGGCAGGCACGGTCAACAGGGCGGCGGTGCAATGGACCACCGACACCGCCATCGTGCCCGGCGCCACGGCACCCATCTATCAATCCTGGAACACCGTGACGAATGTACCTGTCACCCTGGCCTTCGCTAACTTCTCACCGGCCCAGCAAACCAGCCTCAGCCAGAACCTGCCCACGGGAATCACCGGCAATGACTTGGTGGAGTGGAGCAAGGGCGTCAACAAAACCGGTTTGAAGGTGCGCAGTGTATTGCTGGGCGACATCATCAATTCGCCGCTGGTACTGGCATCGCCCAATGAGCAGACCGCTGCGGATTTGCTCAACGACACGAGCTACAGCACTTATCTGACGGCCAAAGCAGCGAACATGAATACCAGCCTGGTGGTGAACGCCAACGACGGGTTTTTTAGCGTCATCAACAGTGCAAACGGTACGCGGCGTTATGCCTATATGCCGTCGAGCGTACTGCCATCGCTGCAGAACATTGCCGACACCAACTACGTCAATGGCGTGAGCCACAAGTTCCTGGTGGATGGGCAGGTCGGCGTATTCGATACGCAATCGGGGAGTGTCTGGAAGACAGTGGCCCTGGGCGGTACTGGTGCCGGGGGCAAGACGTTCTATGCGGTTCAGCTGTTCGATGCGACAGCGGGCAATGTGTTGCGGGCATTGTGGGAAATCAGCGCGCCAGTCGTTGCCAGCACGACCAATGCCTTCAATGACCTGGGCTACGCCTACGCCCGCCCCGAAGTCGCCCGCCTGGCGGATGGGCGCTGGGCGGCGTTCATCTCCAACGGCTACGGCAGCAACAGCGGTGTCGCGGCGCTGTACGTGGTGGATATCCGCGACGGCTCGTTGATCAGGAAAATCGTCATCAACAGCAGCGAGACCGGTAATGGCTTGTCGTCGGTCAAGCTGCGGGTCAACTCCCAGAATGTGGTGCAGGCGGCATACGGTGGCGACCTGAAAGGGCGGATGTGGAAATTCGACCTCAGTGGCACTTCCCCGACTGCTTGGGGCGTGGCGTTTGCCGGTCAGCCATTGTTCACCACCTCCGGTGGCGCGACCCAGCCGATCACCGTTCAACCGCTACTGGCGGACAACCCGCAGGGCGGTACCCAGGTGTTTTTCGGCACCGGCAAGTTCAACGAAACCGCGGATAAACTCAACAAGGACCTGCAAGGGTTCTACTCGATATGGGACGCCACCGGCGGTGCCGGGCAAATCACCGTGTCGAGCCTGCAGGCCCAGTCGATCACGGGAGTGTTCTCAGGCAGCACGGGGCAGTTCGTGACTACCAGCCAGACCGACGTGGCTTATCCGACGAAAAAGGGTTGGTACCTGCCGTTGGTGTACAACAATGCGCTGACTGGTGAGCGGGTGATCAACCCGGCCAATCTGGTGAGCGGGCGCGTGGTCTTTACCACGGCTGCCGTGGACACTACCGACCCTTGTGCCAGCTTCGGTACCGGCAAACTGATCGAATTGGATGCGTTCAACGGTAAGATGCTCAATTATGCGGTGCTCGATACCAACGGTGACGGCACGATCAACAGCTCCGACACGATTTCCAGCGGGGTGGTCTTCACGGGGGGGATCCCGACCTTGAGCGCCGTCGTCAGCGCCAGCGGGGCCACCAACATGATCGTCAACGACTCCAGCGGCAACATCACCGAGCTGCTGGAAAAATCCGTGGGCGGCAGCCGCCGCATCATGTGGCGACAAATACAATGAAGAGGCAAGGCATGCGCAGATCCAACCGAGGTTTCACCTTGATCGAAATCATGATCGTGATCGCGATCATCGGTATCGTGATCACCGTCGGCTATCCGAGCCTGACCGAATACATGAAGAAGGGCCGGCGGACCGAAATCGCCGGGCTGTTATCGGAGCAGGCGCAGATTCTCGAGCGCTATTACTCGAAGAACAACGTCTACACCAATGCGACCGGCCTGAGCGGCGGCAACGATTTCTATACCATTACCCCGACGCTGGCGGACCAGAGCTTCACCCTGACGGCTGTGCGCAAGAGTGGCTCGTCCATGGCGACGGATAAGTGCGGTGATTTCAGGATCAACAACACGGGCACGCGAGACATGGTCAACCAGGCTGCCGGGCTGACGGCCAAGGATTGCTGGGGCCGCTGAGTTTCTTTTTTCGGGTGCAGCCTTGCGCCCTCTGTCTTATGAGTCGAATCAGAACATGACCAGGCAACAGCAAGTGGTGATTGTCGGCGGCGGAGTCATTGGCCTGCTGACGGCGTTCAATCTGGCGTCCGAAGGGCAGCGTGTGGTGCTGCTGGACCGTTCCAGTGTCGGTCAGGAATCGTCCTGGGCCGGCGGCGGTATCGTGTCGCCGTTGTACCCCTGGCGCTACAGCCCGGCGATCACGGCGCTGGCCCATTGGTCGCAGGATTTTTATCCACAGCTGGGCGAGCGTTTGTTCGCCGCGACCGGAATTGATCCGCAGGTGCATGTCACCGGTCTGTATTGGCTGGACCTGGACGATCAGGACGAAGCGCTGGCCTGGGCCGAGCGGGAAGGGCGGCCGATGCGGGCTGTGGATATTTCGGCGGTCCACGATGCCGTGCCGGTGCTGGGCGCGGGTTTTTCCCGGGCGATCTACATGGCCGACGTGGCCAACGTGCGCAATCCCCGATTGGTGAAGTCCCTCAAGGCTGCCTTGCTGGCGATGCCGAACGTCACGCTTCATGAACATTGCGAAGTCAGTGGGTTCATTCGCGACGGTGGGCGTGTGGTGGGCGTGCACAGTTCTGCCGGAGAAATTCGTGGCGATGAGGTGGTACTGGCCGCCGGTGCGTGGAGTGGCGAGTTGCTCAAGACCTTGGGCTTGAAGTTGCCGGTCGAGCCGGTCAAGGGTCAGATGATTCTGTACAAGTGTGCGTCGGATTTTCTGTCGAGCATGGTCCTGGCCAAGGGGCGTTATGCGATTCCGCGCCGTGATGGGCATATTCTGGTTGGCAGTACGCTGGAGCGTGAGGGCTTCGACAAGACCCCGACGGATACTGCGTTGGAGAGCCTGAAGGCTTCGGCGCAGCAGCTGATTCCGGCGCTGGCGGGCGCTGAGGTGGTCGGGCATTGGGCTGGGTTGCGGCCTGGCTCGCCTGAAGGCATCCCCTATATCGGCGAGGTGCCGGGGGTAGCGGGGCTGTGGTTGAACTGTGGGCATTATCGCAATGGGTTGGTGTTGGCGCCGGCGTCGTGTCAGTTGTTTACGGATTTGATGTTGGGGCGTGAGCCGGTGATCGATCCTGTGCCGTATGCGCCGGCTGGGCGCTTGTAAGGTCCGGTTTTTCCTGTGGAGCGGGCTTGCTCGCGACGGCTGCGTGTTGATCAAGTACATATCCATTGCTGCGGTAACGGCTACTTAGGGTTCCGCCCTGACGGCGGCTCACTTTTGGAAGAGCGCCAAAAGTAAGCAAAAGCGCTTTGCCCCACCACTCGGCACCTCGCCTAGGCTCGGTGTGCCCTCACTCCGGCATTGCTCCGTGGGCCCGCCGCGAAGGGCCATCCATGGCCCAGCGCGGCTATCCCGGCATCCATGCCGGGATGCCCACGGATCAATGCCTGCGTTCGGCCATCGTGGTTAACGGGGCGCCCGAGATCAACGTCCGCCCCGAGGCGGCCTAGTAGCCGACCTGGTTCTCCTGGTCGTACACCCGTCAAATCTGTTTGAGCAGGACCTGTGGGAGCAAAGCTTGCTCGCGAGGCGGCCTGACAGCCGGCCTGGTTCTCCCGGTCGTACTCCGATCCCATTGTGGGAGCGAGCCTGCTCGCGAAGACGGTGGCACATCCAAGGCTGATGCAAGCTGATCCACCGCCATCGCGAGCAAGCTCGCTCCCACAGGGATTTGCAGTGGCCAAAAATCTGTAGATCGTCGCCGACCCAGTGTGGGAGCGAGCTCGCTCGCGAAGACGGCGGCACAGGCGATGAATATGTTGAATGCTCCGGCCCCTTCGCGAGCAAGCCCGCTCCCACAGGAGAAACGCGATCACCCTAAATCAGGTCGGCTGTTAGGCCGCCTCGCGGTGGACGTTGATCTCGGGCGCCCCGTTAACCACGCTGGCCGAACGCAGGCGTTGTGGAGTGGGCATCCCGGCATGGATGCCGGGATAGCCGCGCTGGGCCATGGATGGCCCTTCGCGGCGGGCCCACGGAGCAATGCCGGAGTGAGGGCACACCGAGCCTAGGCGAGGTGCCAAGTGGTGGGGCAAAAGCGCTTTGGTTACTTTCGCGCTTTTCGAAAGTGACCCGCCGTCAGGGCGGAACCCTAAGTAGCCGTTACCGCAGAAACGGATATACACACCGCCCTCACAGCCGACCAAGCTTTGTGGGAATGGTCGGACAAGATTCTGATTCGAGCCGAATTTTCCGACGAGTTCTGGCGGTTGCCGGGTGGGAAGAACTCTGGCTAACCTTTTCCCGTCGCTGCCAATTCAGCGTCCGGGCGTCGCGGCCCGTTAACTTGGTGCATAATTCCAGCCGACGACGGTGCTTCGGTATTTGTCGTTGTGTCATGGTTGGCTGTGCGTGGGATACCTTCGGGTATGCCGAAGCTCCAAGTTCGGTCCGCGAACCTGCGTACAGCTGCCACCTCCAATCGCGTCGCGGCGATCGGTGACAGCTCCAAAAACTTGGAGATGCACAATGATTAAAGATACACCCAACCCCCCAGAAACAGGTTCCTCGTCAACCCACGTCGATCCTGATCACCAAAAGCTCGATGAAGCCGCCAAACGCGCCCTCGACTATTACCTCGGCCCAAAGCCCGAAACCAAAAAGAAACCCGCCTCAAACCAGTTATTCACTGTCGTGGCCGGCATCGACACCGAATGCCTCCTCACCAACCTCAGCGAAACCCTGGCCTCCGCCAACGCAACAATCAGCGATCTGGCTTTCGAGCTTGACGGTTCGAGACGGCATATTGCCTTGGGGGTACTGCAGTTGATTGAGCTGAGTGAATTACTGGCCAATCGTGTTCTGGACGAGCAGGCGCCTGCGGACGGAAGATAGTCGCGGCGGCAAACATGAAACCCGTGGCAAGGGAGCAAGCTCCCTCGCCACAGGGGAATACGTGGGCTTCGAAACCGTGGCTCAATCCAGCCCAAGCTTCTTCAACCGATACCGCATCGACCGAAACGACAACTTCAACCGCTGCGCCGCCGCCGTGCGGTTCCAGCGGGTTTCTTCCAGCGCCTGGAGGATGAGCTTGCGCTCAACGTCTTCCAGGTAATCCTCCAGGTTGTCGACCTGCATCAAATCGGGATTGCCTGCCTCAGTAGTACTATTGCCCTCGGCCAGGCGCAGGTCATCCGCTTCGATCTGCTGCTGTTCACAAAGGGTGTAGGCACGTTCGAGCATGTTCTCCAGCTCTCGCACATTGCCCGGGAAGCGGTAATTCTTGAGAGCGTCCAACGCTTGGGGATGCAATCTGACCGGTGGACTGCCGGTGTTGGCCGCCAGGCGCTGGAGCATGTGGTTAGCCAGCAGCTCGATGTCTTCACGACGTTCACGCAACGGCGGCACGCGCAGTTCGATGACGTTCAGCCGGTAATACAAATCCTGGCGAAAGCGCCCGGCAGCCACTTCGCCGTCCAGATCCTTGTGGGTGGCGCAGAGGATGCGCACATCCACCACTTCTTCCTGTTGGCCGCCAACGGCGCGCACGGCTTTTTCCTGGATGGCTCGCAACAGCTTGACCTGCATCGCCAAGGGCAAGTCGGCCACTTCATCGAGGAACAGGGTCCCGCCATGGGCGGCCTGGAACAGCCCGGGCTTGTCCTCGATGGCGCCGCTGAAGCTGCCTTTTCGATGGCCGAAAAACTCGCTTTCCATCAGCTCCGTGGGAATCGCCCCACAGTTGACCGGTACGAAGCGCTGGTTGGCACGAGGGCCCTGTTCGTGGATCAGCCGGGCGACCAGTTCCTTGCCGCAGCCCGATTCCCCGCTGATGTACACCGGTGCCTGGCTGCGGGCGAGTTTCCCGATCTGCTTGCGCACGCTGAGCATCGGTGGCGAGTTGCCCAGCAGGCTGCGCTCGAGGGTCGTGCCCGGCGTGGCGACCGGCGGCAGGCGCAGGGCACTGGTGACCAGCTCTCGCAGCCGACCCAGGTCGACCGGTTTGGTCAGGAAGTCGAAGGCGCCGGCCTTGAGGGCGTCGATGGCGGTTTCCAGGCTGCCATAGGCGGTGATCATCGCCACGGGCAGTTGGGGGTAGCGTTGCTGGATGTGCTGCACCAGTTCCAGGCCGGTGCCATCGGGCAGGCGCATGTCGGTCAGGCACAGGTCGAAGGCTTCCCCCGCCAGCAGGGCTTGGGCCTCGGCAAGGTTCTTGGCGCTGCGGGTGTCGAGTTTCATCCGGCCCAGGGTGATGTCCAGGAGTTCGCGGATGTCCGGTTCGTCATCGACGATCAGGATTCGTTGCCGTGAGCGATTATTCAAATCTGTTTCCGTCCGTGAGCAAAGGTGATGCGAAAGCAACCGCCGCCTTGGCGTGGTTTGAAGTCTAGGCGGGCCTGGTTGCTTTCGCACAGCTCACGGGACAGATAGAGCCCAAGGCCGGTGCCCTGGCTGCTGGTGGTAAAGAAGGGTTCGAACAAATGTGCCTGCTGCTCGGGTGTTACACCGGGGCCGTTGTCGATGATGTCCAGTGTGGACAGCTGGCTGTGGGGATCGATGAACAGTTTCAGCCAGGCCTCGGCCTGTTCGTGGGTCATGGCGCTGTGGCGCCAGGCGTTGCGCAGCAGGTTGTCGAGTACCTGGGTCAACTGGTCGGGGTCCATCAGCGTGGTGTAGTCACCCGGGTCGATGCTCAGGTGCAAGTGCTGGTGCTCGGCCATGCTTTCGCGGGCCTGCCGGACGAACTGATCGAGCCAGGTCCGCAGGTCGAGGCGTTGGGGGGTGGTTTGCTGGCGGCGAGACAGCTGCAGGACGTTTTCAATGACGCGATTCATTCGTTGGGAGTGATCTTGAATAATCTGCGTCAGACGCCGATCCGCGTTGTTCAGTTCCTCGGATTCGCGCAGTAATTGCGCTGCGTGGCTGATGGCGCCCAAGGGGTTGCGGATTTCATGGGCGATGCCAGCAGTGAGGCGCCCGAGGGACGCGAGTTTCAGTTGCTGGGCCTGCTGGGCAACTTGGGCCAGGTCCTCAAGGAATACCAGCAACTGCTGCTGATCGTGATGCCCCAAGGCGATGAAGCTCGGTTGCAGGGTCAGGCCTGTGCCGGTCACGGTCAGGCTGGGGGGGCGCAGGCTGGGGTTGTTCAGCCACAATTGCAGGCGTTCGACCAGGGCGGTGCAATAGTCATCGATTCGCTGGCCGACCAGGTCGTGCATGCCCAGCAGGTTCAAGGCGCTTTCGTTGGCCAATTGCACGCGCCGTTCGCGGTCGAGCACCAGGATGCCGGTGCGCATGCGTTGCAGGATCAGTGCGTTGAGCGCTTCGAGACCGATTACCTCGCTGGCCCGTTGCTCGGCCAGGGTTTCACTGGCTTCCAGTCGCCGGGTCAGGCCCTGTACCAGCAGGGCGGCGGCAAAACACAGTGCCCCCAGGGTGCCGGCTTGCAGATAACTGCTGGGACGGTTTGAGTCGCTGAGGCCGAGGAAAAAAGTCGACCCGACGATACCGATCGTGGCGACAGCAGCGATCAACAGGCCGACCCGGCTTCGCAACAGCGTATTGCCGATGGCCACCGAGACAATGAGCAGGTTGCCGATGGCACTGGGCACACCGCCCGCGGCGAAGAACAGCCACGAGAGCAGCAGCACGTCAGTCAGGGCCAGGCCGAACAGCCGGGCAGGGCGGCGGGTGTTCTCAAGGAACACCACCAGCAGGATATTCAGCACCAGGTACAACCAACTGCCACTGCGCAGCAGGTCGTCATTGGCGAACTCCAGCAGGCGGTTGTCCAGTTTGCTGGAGATCAGTAGCACCAGGGTGATGCCGATGCTCAGGCGATACAGGTGATAGAGACGCAGCAGGCGCTGCGCCTGTTTTTCGCGTGGGCTTGAGGCCTCAGCGCTCACGAGTGCCCGGGCCTTGCTCAAGGTGAGCCTGGCTGCAATACCATTGTTGTTCGAGGGCCAGCGCCCGGTCACGGGGCAGGTGTACGCCGCAATGGGCGCAACGGACCATGGGCGGTGCGTCCTGCTCGCGGGGAGCGTTCGGCGCGGAGGAGCCCCCCTTGAACTTGCGCCAGAACCATACCGCGGCGGCAATCAGGGCGATCCAGAACAGTAAACGAAGCATGATGGGCGGCTTTTTGGCTAGAGATCAGGCAGTTTAGCCAAGGACAGGAACGGCGCACAGCGCAATAAAACCCAGGCAAAAAAAAGGGAGACCGTCGGGTCTCCCTTTTTTGGGATGCCTTGATCTCAGTCGAACAGACCAAAGGTCAGGTGGCTGAACCAGGAGCGGTCGCTGGACTCGCTTTCAGGCTCTTCTTCCTCGATCACGTCGCCATTTTCATCCTTGGGCTTGAGTTCGTTCGGGATGGCTTCCTTGGCATCCTGGAACTGGCGCTGTACGTCCTGGTTGGCGCGTGTCTCGCCTGGCGGCAGCGGTGGACGGGACTCGATCAGGCCCAGGGTCGCCTTGCTCAGCCACGAACGGTTGTCCGCTTCGTCGACCCGTGGGGTGAACTGGCCATCGACCAGGGATGGGTGATCCGGGTAGTTCAGCTTGAGGGTTTCCAGGCTGGTGGCCGCCAGTTCGTCCAAGTGCAGGCGCTGGTAGGCTTCGGTCATCACGGCCAGGCCATCACCCACCGAAGGGGTTTCCTGGAAGTTTTCCACTACGTAGCGGCCACGGTTGGCGGCGGCGACGTAGGCCTGACGGGTCAGGTAGTAGTCGGCCACGTGGATCTCGTAGGAGGCCAGCAGGTTGCGCAGGTAGATCATGCGCTGCTTGGCGTCCGGCGAGTAGCGGCTGTTGGGGAAGCGGCTGGTCAGTTGGGCGAACTCATTGTAGGAGTCGCGCGCCGCGCCCGGGTCACGCTTGGTCATGTCCAGCGGCAGGAAACGCGCCAGCAGGCCGACGTCCTGGTCGAAGGAGGTCAGGCCCTTGAGGTAATAGGCGTAATCGACATTCGGGTGCTGCGGGTGCAGGCGAATGAAACGCTCGGCGGCGGACTTGGCGGCTTCCGGCTCGGCGTTCTTGTAGTTGGCGTAGATCAGCTCCAACTGGGCCTGATCGGCGTAGCGACCGAACGGATACCGCGACTCCAGCGCCTTCAGCTTGGCGGTGGCGCTGGTATAGCTGTTGTTATCCAGGTCGTTCTGCGCCTGTTGGTACAGTTCGACTTCGCTCAGGTTTTCGTCTACGACTTCCTTCGACGAGCAAGCAGCAGTCAATGCGAGGATGGCGATCAGCAGCAGGTGTTTCACTTGCATGGCGGCTTGCGTCCCTATGACGGCCGCTGTCTTGGGCGGGGCCGTCCTGTTATGATGAGCGCCCCGTTGAAAGCCTCGGGGCAAAAGACGCCGTATTTAACCACAAGCGCGCAGCCGAAACCAAAGGCTGTGCCGACGCCCAGTCCGAGCATGTCCGATAAAATAGAACTTCGCGCAGAGGTGCCGTCCGAATTGGGCGGCCAACGCCTCGATCAAGTCGCCGCACAACTCTTTGCCGAGCACTCTCGCTCGCGCCTTTCCGCCTGGATCAAGGACGGCCGCCTGACTGTGGATGGGGCGGTGATCCGTCCGCGCGACATCGTCCACGGCGGTGCCATTCTCGAGCTGACTGCCGAACAGGAGGCCCAGGGAGAATGGGTCGCCCAGGACATCGCCCTGGACATCGTCTACGAAGACGATGACATCCTGGTGATCAACAAGCCTGCGGGCCTGGTGGTGCACCCGGCTGCCGGCCATGCTGATGGCACCTTGCTCAATGCCTTGCTGCACCACGTACCGGACATTATCAATGTGCCGCGTGCCGGCATCGTCCATCGCCTGGACAAGGACACCACCGGTCTGATGGTGGTGGCCAAGACCATCCAGGCGCAGACACAGCTGGTCACACAGCTGCAAAGCCGCAGCGTCAGCCGCATCTATGAATGTATCGTGATCGGGGTCGTCACCGCCGGTGGCAAGATCAACGCCCCCATCGGTCGTCACGGCCAGCAGCGCCAGCGCATGGCGGTGATGGAGGGCGGCAAGCAGGCGGTCAGCCATTATCGCGTGCTCGAGCGTTTCCGCTCCCACACCCATGTGCGGGTCAAGCTGGAAACCGGTCGGACCCACCAGATCCGTGTACACATGGCCCACATCAACTTCCCGTTGGTGGGCGACCCGGCCTACGGCGGTCGTTTCCGCATTCCGCCGGCTGCCAGCCAGACCATGGTCGAATCGCTGAAGAACTTCCCGCGCCAGGCGCTGCATGCACGTTTCCTGGAGCTGGATCATCCGACGACCGGCAAGCGCATGAGCTGGGAGTCGCCGTTGCCGGATGATTTCGTCTGGCTGCTGACGTTGCTCAAGCAGGACCGCGAGGCGTTCATCGGATGAGTGACTGGCTGATACCCGACTGGCCCGCGCCGGCTCGGGTCAAGGCCTGTGTCACGACCCGTGCGGGCGGCGTCAGCCTGGCGCCGTTCGACAGCCTCAACCTGGGCGACCATGTGGGCGACGATCCTGTGGCCGTCGCCGAAAACCGTCGGCGTCTCACCGATCAATTCGCCATCACCCCGACCTGGCTGCAGCAGGTCCACGGCATTGCCGTGGTCGAGGCTGATCCGGCCCAGGTGGCGGCTGCCGATGCCAGTTGGACCGACACGCCCGGTATCGCCTGCACCGCGATGACCGCGGACTGCCTGCCCGTGCTGTTCTGCAACCGTATCGGCACCCGCGTTGCGGCGGCCCATGCCGGCTGGCGCGGGCTGGCGAGCGGCGTGCTGGAAGCTACCCTCGACAGCCTTGCCGTGCCCGCGGATGAAATCCTCGCCTGGCTCGGCCCGGCCATCGGTCCGCAAGCGTTTGAAGTCGGGCCGGAAGTGCGTGAAGCCTTCATCGCGCAACTGCCCCAGGCGGCACAAGCCTTTACTGCGAGCCCCAACGCCGACAAGTTCCTGGCCGATATCTACGCGTTGGCACGGCTGCGCCTGGCCGCACGCGGTGTCACGGCCGTCTACGGTGGCGGTCTCTGCACCGTGACCGACCCTCGGTTCTTTTCCTACCGCCGCAACCCGCGCACTGGTCGCTTCGCCTCGTTGATCTGGATCGAACGCTAGACTTCTCTGATCTGTATCAAGGGCGCCCGGCTTGAATCTTCCAGAATCGACCACATCTATAACGGTATCTGGCAGGTTTCTTCATTCAGGATGTTTCCAAGGTCCGGCCTGCTCATTAGGAAGGTGACCCATGCGTATTGATCGTTTAACCAGCAAATTACAGTTGGCCCTGTCCGATGCCCAGTCCCTGGCCGTCGGCCTGGACCATCCCGGTATCGAACCGGCGCACTTGATGCAGGCCATGCTCGAACAGCAGGGCGGTTCCATCAAGCCCCTGCTGATGCAGGTCGGCTTTGACGTCAACAGCCTGCGCAAAGAACTGGCCAAGGAACTCGACCAGTTACCCAAGATCCAGAACCCCACCGGTGACGTGAACATGTCCCAGGACCTGGCGCGGCTGCTCAACCAGGCCGATCGCCTGGCCCAGCAGAAGGGCGACCAGTTCATTTCCAGCGAGCTGGTGCTACTCGCCGCCATGGACGAGAACAGCAAGCTCGGCAAATTGTTGCTCGGCCAGGGCGTGAGCAAGAAAGCCCTGGAAAATGCCATCAACAACCTGCGTGGCGGCGAAGCGGTCAACGACGCCAACCACGAGGAGTCGCGCCAGGCACTGGACAAATATACGGTCGACCTGACCAAGCGTGCCGAGGAAGGCAAGCTCGACCCGGTGATCGGTCGCGACGATGAAATCCGCCGCACGATCCAGGTGCTGCAACGCCGTACCAAGAACAACCCGGTGCTGATCGGTGAGCCAGGCGTGGGTAAAACCGCCATCGCCGAGGGCCTGGCCCAGCGCATCATCAACGGCGAAGTGCCGGACGGCCTCAGGGGTAAACGCCTGTTGTCCCTGGATATGGGCGCCTTGATCGCCGGTGCCAAATACCGTGGCGAGTTCGAGGAGCGGCTCAAGGCCCTGCTCAATGAGCTGTCCAAGCAGGAAGGGCAGATCATCCTGTTCATCGACGAACTGCACACCATGGTTGGTGCGGGCAAGGGCGAAGGCTCGATGGACGCCGGCAACATGCTCAAGCCCGCGTTGGCCCGTGGCGAGTTGCACTGCGTCGGCGCGACCACGCTCAACGAGTACCGCCAATATATAGAGAAGGACGCAGCCCTCGAGCGGCGCTTCCAGAAAGTGCTGGTGGAGGAGCCGAGCGAGGAAGACACCATCGCCATCCTGCGCGGCCTCAAAGAACGCTACGAAGTTCACCACAAGGTGGCGATCACCGATGGCGCGATCATCGCGGCGGCCAAGCTCAGCCACCGCTACATCACCGACCGCCAGTTGCCGGACAAGGCCATCGACCTGATCGACGAAGCCGCGAGCCGTATCCGCATGGAAATCGACTCCAAGCCCGAAGTGCTCGATCGGTTGGAGCGGCGCCTGATTCAACTCAAGGTCGAGTCCCAGGCCCTGAAGAAAGAAAGCGACGAAGCGGCGAAGAAGCGTCTGGAAAGGTTGCAGGAAGAAATCGTTCGTCACGAGCGTGAGTATTCCGACCTCGAGGAAATCTGGAACTCGGAGAAAGCCGAAGTCCAGGGCTCGGCGCAGATCCAGCAGAAGATCGAACAATCCCGCCAGGAGCTGGAAGCGGCCCGTCGTAAAGGCGACCTCAACCGCATGGCCGAGCTGCAGTACGGGGTGATCCCGGATCTGGAGCGCAGCCTGCAGATGGTCGACCAGCACGGCAAGAGCGAAAACCAGTTGCTGCGCAGCAAGGTCACCGAGGAAGAAATCGCCGAAGTGGTCTCCAAGTGGACCGGCATTCCGGTTTCGAAAATGCTCGAAGGCGAGCGTGACAAGCTGCTGAAGATGGAAAGCCTGCTGCACCAGCGTGTGATCGGCCAGGAAGAGGCGGTGGTGGCGGTGTCCAACGCCGTGCGTCGTTCCCGTGCCGGGCTATCGGACCCGAACCGGCCGAGCGGCTCGTTCATGTTCCTCGGCCCGACCGGTGTCGGTAAAACCGAGCTGTGCAAGGCGCTGGCCGAGTTCCTCTTCGACACTGAAGAGGCCATGGTGCGCATCGACATGTCCGAGTTCATGGAGAAACATTCCGTGGCACGGCTGATCGGTGCGCCACCGGGTTATGTCGGTTATGAAGAGGGCGGTTACCTGACCGAGGCAGTGCGTCGCAAGCCGTACTCGGTGATCCTGCTCGATGAGGTCGAGAAGGCGCACCCGGATGTGTTCAATATCCTGCTGCAGGTGCTGGAGGATGGTCGCCTGACCGACAGCCACGGGCGCACGGTGGACTTCCGCAACACGGTGATCGTGATGACCTCCAACCTGGGCTCGACGCAGATCCAGGAACTGGTGGGCGACCGCGAGGCGCAGCGTGCGGCGGTGATGGACGCGATCTCTACGCACTTCCGGCCGGAGTTCATCAACCGGGTCGACGAAGTGGTGATCTTCGAGCCATTGGCTCGTGATCAGATTGCCGGCATTACCGAGATCCAGTTGGGTCGCCTGCGCAGTCGCCTCACCGAACGTGAGCTGAAACTGCAGTTGAGCGACGAGGCGTTGGACAAGCTGATTGCGGTGGGTTACGACCCGGTCTATGGCGCACGGCCGCTGAAGCGGGCGATCCAGCGCTGGATCGAAAACCCGCTGGCGCAGTTGATCCTGTCCGGTCGGTTCATGCCTGGTGAGACTGTGACCGGTACAGTGGAGAACGACGAAATCGTCTTCAACTGAAAGGCTGGCACTGCCTGCAATTGAGATGGCCTCGCTTTGCGAGGCCATTTTTTTCATCAGGCCGTTGAACTCAAAGGAAAAGGCTTGTAAAGTGCGCCCCGCAGTCAGTCACCCCAAGGGTTACTTCTCGCTGAGAAGGAATCCAAAATAAGTTGCAAATCATTGTCTTGAAAGCAATTTAAGGGGTTGACAGAGGTTTTGAAGATTGTAGAATAGCGCGCCTCAGACACACGAACGCAGCGATGCGTAAGGGTAGAAGAGGTTGAAGCTAGCTTCAACGTTGTAACTTGAAATATCAGTTCCGTGATAGCTCAGTCGGTAGAGCAAATGACTGTTAATCATTGGGTCCCAGGTTCGAGTCCTGGTCACGGAGCCATTTCAATCGGGGTATAGCGCAGTCCGGTAGCGCGCCTGCTTTGGGAGCAGGATGTCAGGAGTTCGAATCCCCTTACCCCGACCATTTTTGGGTCGTTAGCTCAGTTGGTAGAGCAGTTGGCTTTTAACCAATTGGTCGTAGGTTCGAATCCCACACGACCCACCATTTTTGAAACCAGCTCGCTGGAATCGAATCTTAAGATCAGAGGCCAAAAGCGCTGATCGAGAAGGCGACTTGCGAAGGTCGCCTTTTTTTTACCGGGGTATAGCGCAGTCCGGTAGCGCGCCTGCTTTGGGAGCAGGATGTCAGGAGTTCGAATCCCCTTACCCCGACCATATTAAAAATCCTCGTATCGAAAGATACGGGGATTTTTTTTGCCTGCGATAAAGTGAATTGGACTTAAGACATCGTACAACCTGCCGATAACCCGCCGACAGGGGCCTGGCCCCACTTCAGGCCAACAATAAAAAAGGCATACCCTATGGTTCTTCGTCAGTTGAATATCGCCCCTCGTGCCGCGTTGGGTTTTGCCTTGATCGCCGTGCTGGTGGCGTTGCTCGGGGTGTTCGCACTGGGACAGATGTCGAGTATTCGTGTCAGTGAAGTCGCGGTGGAAACCCAGTGGCTGCCGAGCATTCGCGGCGGTGACGAGATCCGCGAGTGGATGCTGCGGATCCGCACCATTTCCCTGCGCATGGCCCTGGATCAGGACCCGAAGAACATTGCGGTGTATCGCGGGCAGATGGATACGCGCGACAAGGAGCTGAGCGAAAAAATCACTGCCTACGAAAAGCTCGTTGTGACGCCTGAAGGCAAAGCCCTCTACGACCAGTTCAAGCAGACCTTCGCCGCTTACCGTGCAGGTATTGCGCAATCTTTCACCCTGGCAGAACAAGGGCGTCGGGATGAGCTGATCAAGCTGCTGCTGGTGGACATGAAGACCGTGGTGGACGGTTCCGGCAAGCAGCTCAACGACCTGGCGGAGCTGTTCTCCAAGCAGGTCTCCATCGAGAGCCAGAAGTCCCAGGAGCACTACGCCAATTCCCGCATGATCGTCAGCCTGTTCGTTGTGCTTGCCGCCCTGGCCACGGTAGCCCTGGCCATGTTGCTTACGCGCAGTATCGTCAAGCCCTTGGGTGAGGCGCTCAACGCTGCAGAGAGCGTCGCCCGGGGTGACCTGACCCGGCCAATCGAGACCCATGGCAACGACGAAGTGAGTCGCTTGCTCAAGGCGTTGGCGGCCATGCAGCAGAATCTGCGTGAGACGTTGCAGGGCATCAGCGGTTCGGCCGCGCAACTGGCCACCGCCGCCGATGAGCTGAACGCTGTCACGCTCGACAGCACCCACAGCCTGCAACAACAGAACAACGAAATTGAACAGGCGGCCACGGCCGTCACCGAAATGACCACTGCCGTGGAGGAGGTTGCGCGCAATGCGGTTTCCACCTCCGATGCCACGCGTCAGTCCAGTGAATCGGCGTCCCTTGGGCAGCAGCGGGTCAGCGACACGGTCGATGCCATCGGCGCCCTCGCCAGCGATGTGCAGGTGACCGGTGGCCTGGTGCAATCCCTGGCCAACCAATCGCAGGATATTGGCAAGGTGCTGGACGTGATCCGCGCCATCGCCGAGCAGACCAACCTGCTGGCCCTCAACGCGGCCATCGAAGCGGCCCGGGCGGGTGAGAGCGGGCGTGGGTTTGCGGTGGTGGCCGATGAGGTGCGGGCGCTGGCTTATCGCACGCAGCAATCGACCCAGGAAATCGAGCAAATGGTCCAGGGCATGCGCAGCGGTGCCACCCAGGCACTCGACTCCATGCAGGCCAGCTCCAGTCGCGCCGCCAGTACCCTGGCCATGGCGGAGCGGGCGGGAGACGCGTTGCAGACCATCACGGCGTCGGTCAATGAAATCCACGAACGCAACCTGGTGATCGCCAGCGCCGCCGAAGAACAGGCGCAAGTGGCCCGCGAGGTGGATCGCAACCTGGTGAACATTCGTGATTTGTCGGTGCGCTCGGCTTCCGGCGCGGGCCAGACCAGCGCGTCCAGCCATGAGTTGTCGCAGCTGGCGAATTCGCTGCGCATGATGGTGCAGCGGTTTCAGGTTTGATCGAGGATTCAGTACTGGCTGTACCGACCTCATCGCGAGCAAGCTCGCTCCCACAGGATGACCGCGATCAACTGTGGGAGCGAGCTTGCTCGCGATGACGGTGGATCATTCAATGTCAGTGCTGCTGACTCAGTGCAGCTTCAGCCGAGGCTCGGTCCCACGCCCGATCTTGCTACCCAGCATCAGCATGGCCGTGCGGAACATGCCGTACAGCGCCATCTGGTGCATGCGGTACAGCGACACATAGAACATCCGCGCCAGCCAGCCTTCGAGCATCACGCTGCCGGTCAGGTTGCCCATCAGGTTGCCCACTGCCGAGAACCGCGACAGCGAGATCAGCGAGCCGTAGTCGGTGTATTTGTATTCCGGCAGGGCCTTGCCCTCGATCCGCAGCTTCAAGGATTTGGCCAGCAGTGAGGCTTGCTGGTGTGCGGCCTGGGCGCGAGGTGGGACGTTGCGCTCGCTGCCGGGTTGCGGGCAGGCGGCGCAGTCGCCGAAGGCGAAGATGTTCTCGTCGCGGGTGGTCTGCAAAGTGGGCAGCACGTGCAACTGGTTGATCCGGTTGGTCTCCAGCCCGTCGATGTCCTTGAGGAAGTCCGGGGCGCGAATCCCGGCGGCCCAGACTTTCAGGCTCGCGTCGATCACTTTGCCGTCCGCGGTAATCAGGCTGTCGGCGGTCACCTGGCTGACGGCGGCGTTGGTCATGACGTTGACCCCGAGTTTTTCCAGGGTCTTGTGCACCGGCCCGCCGATACGCTCCGGCAGGGCCGGCAAGACGCGTGGGCCCGCCTCGATCAGGGTGATGTGCATGTTCTCCGGTTTGATCCGGTCCAGGCCGTAGGCGTGCAGTTCGTGGGCGGCATTATGCAGCTCGGCGGCCAGTTCGACCCCGGTCGCACCGGCGCCGACAATGGCGACGCTGATGCGCTCGACGATATCGGTCTGCCCGGCGTGGGCGCGCAGATAGTGGTGCAGCAATTGCTGATGGAAGCGCTCGGCCTGTTTGCGGGTGTCGAGGAACAGGCAGTGCTGCGCCGCGCCTTCGGTGCCGAAGTCATTGGTGGTGCTGCCGACGGCAATCACCAGGGTGTCGTAGCCCAGTTCCCGGGCCGGCAACAGCTCGACGCCGGTCTCGTCATAGGTGGCGGCCAGTTGGATTCTCTTGCGCTCGCGATCCAGGCCGCTCATGCGCCCGAGCTGGAACTCGAAGTGGTTCCATTTTGCCTGGGCGACATAGTTGAGTTCGTCTTCGGAGGAGTTCAAGGAGCCGGCGGCCACTTCGTGCAGTAGCGGTTTCCAGATGTGGGTCAGGTTCGCGTCGACCAGCATCACACTGGCCGTGCCACGCTTGCCCAGAGTCTTACCCAGACGGGTAGCCAACTCCAGACCGCCGGCGCCGCCGCCAACGATGACAATACGATGAGTCATGGGGATATCTCGCAAGGCTAAAGGAAATCGGTGCCGTTACCTGCGCGAGTGCCATGCAACTCATAGCGTCAGGTAACTGATCAGTCGGCTCAACAGGCCCAGGCCGATGGTCACGGCCAGTACCACCACCAGGAGCATCCACGGCCGGAAAGGCCGGCGCTCGACTCGGTGCTGGGACAGTTGCAGGTACTCTTCGACATGCTTCTGGTCTTCTGGGTTCAGGCGGCTGGTCATAAAGGCCTCGTCAGGTAGACGTTGCGGAATGTGAAGACGTTACAGCGTCCGGCTAGCCGGCATTGAAAGCAGCGTAGCCGCTCGCCGGAACGGGTTCGACGCTCAGGCTGTCGTCCAGGCGAATGATTCCACTTTTTAACACCCGGGCGGTGATTCCGCCATGGCCGCGTACCGCCTGGAACGTACCTTCGCCGAGGTTTCGCTCCAGTCGGGCACAAGGCTGGCACCAACCGGTGGTTTCAAAAATGGCTTGGCCAATGCGAAAGCGCCGGCCCTTGAGGCTGAACAGATTGATGCCGCTGACCACAATATTGCGTCGCAGCTCCTGTGGCAGCACGGGCCGGTCTTCGGGACGGCCCATCAGCGCGCCGATCACGGCCAGGTGCTCCCATTGGATCAGCGTCACTTGCCGCGCATTGCGCACGCCGGGGCGGGCATGATCGCCGGTCAGCCCAGCCTCCAGGCGGGCTTCCACGGCGTCCAGTTCGATCATGGGCGCATGGCCCTGGGGTCGTACGCCAATCCAGCGTACGCGGCCTTGCTGGGGCACAGCGGCAATCAGTTCCTGCAGTGGGCTCACAGGCTGATCCCGACATCGAACACGATGCTGCGACCCAGGTTGCTGCGCAGGAAGTCCGGCGCGTCGGGGTGGGCGAACAGCACCCGGGCAAACGTCGGCCCCACCAGTGACAGCGAGCGCCAGCCCTGGCGCAGGTATTCGGTCGGTGGTGGGAAGTGACTGTTGAGGTCCAGCACTTCGCGCTTGAGACTGGCGAAGGCGATGATGTCCAGGTCGCCCAGGTCCATGCCGCGCTCGGTGTAGTTGTGAGCTTTCTTGCGCAGGGTCGGGGCCAGCCGCATCAGGAACTCATTGGCCGGGATCCGCCGCGGCTTGGCCTCACGACGCACCAGCTGGCTCAGGGAGAAAGCGCTGCGGCGGCGTTGCAGTTCATCGCGCCATTCGTCATTGAGGCGGCGGCCCTCGTCGAGCACGAAAAACACCTCGAAATTGGCATCGCGAAACAACACGTCCGGCGGCTCGCCGGCCGGCGCGAACTCGTCGGCGCGATAAGGCACGTTCAGCCCTTGCAGCAGACGCTGGCAGACCCAACGCTCACGCTCCCATTTGCGGGCATTGGAGAGAAAGGCGTTGGCTTGCTCGGCCGCGATGGTCAGCAGGCGTAAGTAATCTGAGTCATCCATGAGCCCAAGCTTAGCGTTCAAATGTGATCAAAAAAAATAAAGCTTGCTGTGAAGGGGCAAATTTCCGCTCAGGCCAGGTAATGCTGTTCACTTAGAGCCTAAAGCAAGGGGGCGAGCCTCTATGCATCTGCACCACCGCTATCGCGAGCAGGCTCGCTCCCACAGGGGGCTGCGGTGAACGTTGGTTTTTGTGCATGCCTCAAAAACAGTGTGGGAGCGGGCTTGCTCGCGAAGATGGCGGCGCATTCAACATTGATGTTGCCTGACAGACCGCTATCGCGAGCAAGCTTTGCTCCCACAGATCTAACGGATGTACGACCGGGAGAGCCAGGCATGCCGAGCCTAGGCGAGGCACCGAGTGGTGGGGCAGGAGCGCTTTGGTTACTTTCGACTGGGTCGGCTTCCGGGCTTTTCGAAAGTGACTCGCCGTAAGGGCGAAACCCTAAGTAGGCGTTACCGCAGAAACGGATATACACGCCAGGCTGAAACAGATCTCGGAATGGAAGATAAAATTCCGATAAACGCTCAAGTGAGTAGCATTACCCTCAGGCAGGCCCCAGCATGCCATCCTGTTCAGCCTGACACGCCAACCAAGCGCAAAACAAATCCAGCTTCTTGCTCTGCTGCGCGCTGCGCTTGGCGATATAGACGTAGCGGCTCGGGCGAAACCCGAACGGCGCCACCAGGCGACCCAGGCGAATGTCGTCAGCCACCAAGTGCCATGGGGCGACACAAATCCCCAGGCCGGCAATCGCCGCCTCCAACGTAAAGTAATAGTGCTCGTATTCCAGCCCGGCCGGCGCGGTGGCCTGGTGTCCAATCGCATCCCCCCAGTTTGCCCAGGCATCCGGACGGGTTTTGGTATGCAGGAGGGGATGGCTGAAAATCGAGCCCACGTCGGCTAATTGAATACGTGCGGATAAGGTGGGCGACAACACGACGCCCAATCGTTCAGGAAACAGCCGGACGGTGTTTTTCTGCTCGCCCACGATGCCCTGTTCAGCCGTGATCATCACGTCATAGCGATCCCGGCCCGGATCGCTCCCGTGAACCGGTGAGCTCAGGCGAATCTTGATCCCTGGATAAGTCGTATTGAAGTCGAAAAGACGCGGTATCAGCCACTTGACCGTAAATGTGCTGAAGCAGGACACGTCCAAGGTGCCTGTCGCCGTGTCTCGGACCCTGCTCACCGCGGCCTCGATCTGATCCAGTGCGGCCGTCAGTTCCGGCAGCAGTTCTCTACCGGCAACGGTGAGCTGAGGTTTGTTTTTTGGGCCTTCGAACAGGTCCACACCAAGACTCAGCTCCAGCTGGCGTACCTGGCGACTCACCGCGCCAGGCGTGACGGACAGCTCCTCGGCGGCCGCGATCATTTTGCCCAGTCGGGCAGCGGCCTCGAAGGTATGCAGCGCATTCAATGGGGGGAGGCGACGTTTCATAAAGTGACTTTAACTCAATTACATCGAGCGTATAAATCGATATCAGGTATCGGGCGTATTTTGCAGAATCCCCCGGCTCCCGCAGTGTCTGCCGACTGTTCCGAGTCGCCAGGATTGAGGGGCATTCCCTATCAAATTGAGAGCACCTCACATGCCATTCGTTCGTACCGCCGTCATCAAGGGCACCAGCCAGCAGCAACGTCAGCGCATCGTCGATGGCATACATCAAGCGCTGGTCGAGAGCATTGGTATGCCCGAGGATGAATTGTTCAACCTGGTCACGGACTATGACCCTGAACAGTTTTTCTACAGCCGCACGTTTAACGGTGTGGCTCGTTCAGACCATTTGATCGTGATTGAGATTACGATGCGCAGAGGGCGCAGTGATGCGATGAAGCGCGAGCTCTACAAAAAAATCGCGGACAATCTCGGGGTTCAAGCCCAGGTTCGTCCGCAAGACGTTTTCATCTTCATGCACGAGAATGACTATTCGGATTGGTCGGTAGGCTTTGGTAAGTTTGCAATGGCCTTGGTACAACAGCCAGGAAGTGTCGCTACTTAAGTAGCGCACGGACGGCGTTCTAGTTCTCGCAGGAGTAGCCCATGATCGGTGCCGAACTGCTTTCACCGCAGACCCTGGCGGCCGGTTGGCTGGTGTATGTGCCGGTGTTGGCCTGGGCCGTGGTGCGGGCGCCGTGGGTCGAACTGTTCACCGACAGCCGTCGCCAGCACCTGCTGTTCGGCACGGTGCTGGCGTTGTTCATGCTGTGGCTGGTGCGCCGGGATTTCGATACGGGCGTTTCGTATCACTTCATTGGCATGACTGCCGTGACGCTGCTGCTGGACTGGCCGTTGGCGATCCTCGGTGGCCTGTGCGCGCAGCTCGCGCTGGTGCTACTGGGCCGTCAGGACATGGCCGCGGTAGGGGTCAACGGTGCGCTGCTGATCCTGTTGCCGGTGCTGGTCACCGAGTGTTGCGCGATCCTGGTGGAGCGCGCCCAGCCGCGCAATCTGTTCGTGTATATCTTCTGTTCGGGGTTTCTCGCGGCCGCGCTTTCGGCGTTGGCGTGCCTGCTGCTGGGGCTTGGCCTGCTGTGGTACGACGGTATATTCGCCATGCCTTACTGGCTGGAAGATTTTGTCGGCTACCTCTGGTTGATCATCTTCCCCGAGGCCTTCATCAACGGCATGGTGATCAGTGCGTTGGTGGTGTTCAGTCCCGAATGGCTGGAGACCTTCAACCGTACGCGCTACCTGTCGGCTCCGTGGAACGATGATGACAAGCCTTGATTCACGTCAAGGCTGCACCACCACACGCCCTTCATGCTTTGGAAAACTTCCAGGAGCACAACCATGAGTGTTTATGAGTGGGCGAGACAAGAGATCAGGCGTAGCCACGATGCCGCAATGGAGATTGGTTTTGACCCAGGCTTGAGCCTGCGCGCCTTGCTCAGTGCGATCGTGCAACAGAGCAAGACAGTGCGCAGCCCTGAAGACCTGGCCGATGAGTTGAGTTTCCTGGCGGAAAACCTCGACGATGAACAGGACTACGGTTTCATGCGGCCTTAATGATGTGAGCGAGGCTCGAAGTCTTCGCTGAACAGCTCGTCCTCGGCGTCGGGGCTGACCGGGATCTTGTGTTCTTCCGACGCCCAGGCGCCGAGGTCGATCAGTTTGCAGCGGTCAGAGCAGAACGGCCGGAACTTGCTCTCCGGGCTCCATTCCACAGGGGCGCCACAGGTTGGGCAATCAACGGTTGGGGTTTGGCTCATGATTGGCCTCCACGCAAAGTAAGGTAAAAGTGATGCAGGCGCTCGACCTCGCTGTGCAGCCAGGCGAGGTCGCGATCGTTGACCACCACGTCGTTGGCATGGCTCAGGCGATCCTGGCGGCTGGACTGGGCCTTGAGAATCGCCTGGACCTGCTGTTCGCTGGTCTGGTCGCGCTGCAACGTACGTTCGATCTGCAATTGTTCCGGCGCATCGATCACCAGGATCCGCTGGGTCATGGTGTACTGCCCTGACTCAATCAGCAGCGGCGATACCAGGATCGCATAGGGCGATTGTGCCTGGGCCAGATGATGGGCGATTTCCTCGGCGATCAGCGGATGCAGCAGCGCCTCGAGCCAGCGGCGTTCATCGGCATTCTCGAAGATCAACTTGCGCAGCGCC
This sequence comes from Pseudomonas sp. H1_F01, assembly GCF_054681425.1. Lineage (NCBI taxonomy): Bacteria > Pseudomonadati > Pseudomonadota > Gammaproteobacteria > Pseudomonadales > Pseudomonadaceae > Pseudomonas > Pseudomonas sp. H1_F01. The sequence continues at coordinate 1,201,838 of NZ_CP162823.1, forward strand.
GCTCGGTCCAGGGCGCCGTCGGCCTGCAATACGCCGGGGCCGAAGTGCTCGGCGATTTTCGCCAGCGCCGGACGCCCGGGCTCGACCACCCAGCGCGCCGCATGATCGGCGTCGATGACGTGCACGCCCAGGTCGATGAAATGCTGGGCCGCCGCGCTCTTGCCGCTGCCGATGCCACCGGTCAGGCCGAGAATCCAGGGTTTTTTCACTGAGGTATTCATTAAAAACCGACAGACTGCCAATAGAAGTCGGTTATTTGACCACCCCAGAGCAAGGCAATCCAGCCGGCAATGGCCAGATAAGGTCCAAAGGGGATCTGCGTCGACCCCGGGGCATCACGCAAGCGCAGCACAATCGCCCCAATAACGGCGCCGACCAACGACGACAGCAGCAGCGTCAGCGGCAGGATCTGCCAGCCACCCCAGGCGCCGAGCATCGCCAGCAGCTTGAAATCCCCATAGCCCATGCCTTCCTTGCCGGTGATCAGCTTGAACACCCAGAACACCGACCACAGCGCCAGGTAGCCGGCCACCGCGCCCCACATCGCCTGGTTCAAGGACACGAAGAGCCCGAAGCTGTTGATGATCAAGCCCAGCCACAACAGCGGCAGCACCAGGGTATCGGGCAGCAATTGATGCTCGGCGTCGATCAGGCTCATGGCCAGCAGGCCCCAGGTCAACACCATCACCATCGCGGCGTGCCAGCCAAAACCGAAATGCCAGGCGACGAACGCCGATAACGCGCCGCAGGCCAATTCGGTCAGGGGGTAACGCCTGCCGATGGGCGCGGCGCAGCTCGAACAGCGGCCGCGCAGTATCAGGTAGCTGAGCAGCGGAATGTTTTCCCAGGGGCGGATGCGATGGCCGCAGTGCGGGCACTGGGAGTGGGGCAGCATCAGGTTGTAGACCGGGCCCGGGGTTTCGGCCGGCAGGCCCAGCAGGTCGTGGGCCTGCAGGCGCCATTCGCGGTTGAGCATCTTCGGCAGGCGCCACACCAGCACGTTGAGGAAGCTGCCGATGATCAGGCCGAGCAATGCTGCAACGAGCACGAAAGCCAGGGGATACAGCACGAAGAATTCGCTCAGGGGCATGTCAGATCGCAGAGCCGAGTTGAAAGATGGGCAGGTACATGGCAACTACCAGGCCACCGACGACCACCCCCAGGACCACCATGATGAAGGGTTCCATCAGGCTGGTGAGGTTGTCCACCAGATTGTCCACCTCGGCCTCATAAAAGCTCGCGACCTTGTCGAGCATGTCGTCCAGCGCACCGGATTCCTCGCCGATGGCGGTCATCTGGACCGCCAGGTTCGGAAAAATCCCTGAGGCACGCATGGAGAAATTCAACTGCATGCCGGTCGAGACCTCCTGCTTGATGCGCTGCACGGCACGTTTGAATACCACGTTGCCGGTGGCGCCAGACACCGAATCCAGGGCCTCCACCAGCGGCACGCCGGCGGCGAAGGTAGTGGACAGCGTGCGGGCGTAGCGGGCCACGGCGGATTTGTACAGCAAGGTGCCGATCAGCGGCAGCTTGAGCAGCCATTTGTCGCGCCAGTCGCGAAAGCGCTCCGAACGCCTGAGCGCATACTTCACGCCAAAAAAAGCCCCCACCGCCCCGCCAAGCATCACCCACCACCATTGCTGCATGATTTCCGACAGGCCTATGACCATCACTGTGAAGGCTGGCAGTTTCGCGCCAAACCCGGAGAATACCGATTCGAATTGCGGCACGACCTTGACCAGCAGGATCCCCGTGACCACTGCGGCGACGAGGACCACTGCCGCTGGATAGGTCATGGCTTTCTTGATCTTGGCCTTGAGCGCTTCGCTCTTTTCCTTGTAGGTCGCGACCCGGTCCAGCAGCGTGTCCAGGGCACCGGCCTGCTCGCCGGCGTCTACCAGGTTGCAGTACAGCTCGTCGAAATATTGCGGGCACTTGCGCAGCGCCGCGGCGAAGCTGTTGCCAGCGGCGACTTCCTGCTTCACCTCGTCCACCAGCTTGCGCATGTTGGGGTTGTCGAAGCCTTCGCCAATGATGTCGAACGCCTGCAACAGCGGCACACCAGCCTTGAGCATGGTGGCCATCTGGCGGGTGAAGAGGGCGATATCCAGCGGCTTGATGCGCTTGCCCTTGCTGAATATCGAGGTGGATTTCTTGCGCACCTTCTGCGGGTTGATGCCTTGTTTGCGCAGCTGTGCCTTGACCAGCGCCGGGCTTTGACCCGTCAGCTCGCCACTCATTTTCGTGCCTTTGCGGTCCTTGCCTTCCCAAGTGTAAACATCGGTTTTGACTGCCTTGACCGCCATGTTCAATCCTTGGTGACCCGGTTGATTTCTTCGAGGCTGGTGACGCCCTGCATCACTTTGAGCAGCCCCGAGGTGCGCAGGTCATTGAAACCGTCCTTGCGCATTTGCAGATCGATTTCCAGCGAGTTGCCCTCGGCCATGATCAGCCGTTGCAGCTCGGGCGTGTTCTTGACCACTTCGTAAACCCCCACGCGCCCTTTGTAACCGTTGTTGCACTGTTCGCAACCGACCGGCTCATAGATCGTGAATGTGCCGATGCGTTCCCGAGGGAAACCTTCCTTGAGCAAGGTTTCCTCGGGAATCTCGATGGCCTTCTTGCAGTGACTGCACAGCTTGCGCGCCAGCCGCTGGGCAATGATCAGGTGCACGGCGGTGGCGATGTTGAACCCCGGAATGCCCATGTTCTGCAGGCGGATCAGGGTTTCGGCGGCGCTGTTGGTGTGCAGGGTGGAGAGCACCAGGTGCCCGGTCTGGGCGGCCTTGATGGCGATCTCGGCGGTTTCCAGGTCGCGGATCTCACCGACCATGATCACGTCCGGGTCCTGGCGCAGGAACGAGCGCAGGGCCTGGGCGAAATCCAGCCCCTGGCGCGGGTTCACGTTGACCTGGTTGATGCCTTCCATGTTGATTTCCACCGGGTCTTCGGCGGTGGAAATGTTGATGTCCACGGTGTTGAGGATATTCAGTCCGGTGTAGAGCGACACGGTCTTGCCCGAGCCGGTTGGGCCAGTCACCAGGATCAGCCCTTGCGGTTGCTTGAGGGCGGCCATGTACAGGTCTTTCTGGTCCGGTTCGTAGCCCAGGGCATCGATGCCCATTTGTGCGCTGGACGGGTCGAGGATCCGGATCACCACTTTTTCGCCCCAGAGCGTGGGCAGGGTGTTGACCCGGAAATCGATGGACTTGGTTTTCGACAGGCGCATTTTCAGGCGCCCGTCCTGGGGTTTGCGCCGCTCGGAAATATCCAGGCTGGCCATGACTTTCAGGCGTGCGGCGATACGGTTGGCCAACTGGATCGGCGGCCTGGCCACTTCCCGCAGTATGCCGTCGGTGCGCACCCGCACCCGGTAGATTTTTTCGTAGGGCTCGAAGTGCAGGTCGGAAGAGCCGCCCTTGATCGCGTCCAGCAGCATCTTGTTGACGAAGCGCACCACGGGCGCGTCGTCGGTGTCCTGGCCGGCGATGGAGTCCTGCCTGGTGTCGTCGATCGATTCGATGTCCAGGCCGTCGAGGTCGACATCGCCCATGCCTTCCAGGCCCGTGCTGCTGGATTCGAAAAACTTTTCGATGGCGTCGCTGAGCTTGTCGTCCTCCACCAGGATGGCTTCGGTGGTCAGGCCGGTGCTGAACTGGATGTCATTGATGGCCTGGTGATTGGTCGGGTCGGAGATGCCCACGTACAGCTTGTTGCCGCGCCGCCACAGCGGCAGGGCGTGATGCTGGCGCACCAGTTTTTCGCTGACCAGGCCGGTGGGTTGGGTTTCTTTGTCCAGGCTGTTGAGGTCCAGCAGGGCGACGCCGAAATGCTCCGAGGCGATCTCCGCGACCTGTCGGCTCTGGACCAGTTTGTTCTGCACCAGATAGCTGACCAGGGGGATGCGATTGCGTTGCGCCTGTTGATACGCCTGTTGCGCACTTTGCTCGGTGAGCAGTTCGGCCAGCACCAATTGCTTGGTCAGGCCGCTGAGGGCGATGTCATTCATGGGAATCCTGGCGGCGAACAGTTCATGACTTATAGCCTAGTCAAGCCTCGACGCCAAACCAGCGGGGCAGGGTGACAAAAAACGTCAGATAGTGCGGTTGTTGAGGTAGGACGTTGCCGTTGTGCTGGTTCAAATCCCTTGAGTGATGGGGTTTCAGGGTTGGCATGTGCCCTGCAATGGCCGTTTCAGGTCATGAGATTTCGACTCATGCATGGGAGATGTCTATGAATAAGCAGAGTGGCTTTACCTTGATCGAGCTGCTGATCGTCGTGGCGATCATCGGTATTCTGGCGACGTTTGCGTTGCCGCAATATTCGAAGTATCAGGCGCGGGCCAAGGCCACGGCGGGGCTGGCGGAGGTCTCTGCGTTGAAAGTGCCGTTTGAGGACATCATGAATCAAGGTACCAATCCAACGTTGGCCAACATCGGCGGGACCTCGCCCACCAGCAATTGCACCTTGACGGCTTCAGGAACAGCAGCGGACGGAGCGGGCACCATCGCGTGTACCCTTTTGAATGCACCCGCTCCAGTGCTTGGCAAAGCGATCACCCTGACGCGTTCTACTCAAGGCGTTTGGACCTGCGGTTCGACCGCCGCTCAGGAATTCCTGCCGGCTGGATGCACAGGTACAGCAGCGACGACTCCGTAATTTGAGTGCACGTATCGAGGCAGTGAACTGCCTCGATACAGAAACCCTTCGCAATTCATAAGCTTAGAAGTTGGCCAAAAAACCGCAAGTTGCATGTCCAGAATCACCGTTTCATGCATTTTGCATGATCACGAAAGTTGCCGTTTCGCTTAACTTGCTGATTTATAAGAAATTAATTAATTGTTAAAAGCTGGCACAGCGTTCGCACTACTCCTGCTAACCCTGCCGGGATCCACCTCCGGCAGTTTTTGAGAAAAACAGGAGTTACTCGTATGAAGAAGTTCGCTATCACTGCCGCCGCTGCTACCGCACTGACCCTGACCATGGCTAGCGCATTCGCCGAGACCACTCAAGCAACTCAGGCGCCAATGATGCTGGCTGCGGGCGAAGTGACAGAGGCCAAGGAAGACGTTTCCGATACCTGGATCACCACCAAGGTCAAAGCTGACCTGGTCACCGAAAAAGGCATTCCAGGCACTGATATCAAAGTCGAAACCAACAAAGGTGTTGTGTCCCTGTCTTCGATGACCAAAGTCACTGATGCACAAAAAGACACCGCTGTGGCGATCGCCAAGAAAATCAAAGGCGTCAAGGCCGTATCGGCTGACGGCCTGAAAGCCGAGTAAGGCCAAGACTTCTCGCCTGGACTGGGAGAAGGCGCGGCAAGCGGGCCAGGATATACGTTTGCCGTCGCTTTGGAGTTCATGCGAAAGGCCACACGGACGTGGCCATTACAGGCCCCCGGCATTCGTGCCGGGGGCCTGTTCTATTCTGGGGAATCAATCTGCGGGTCAGCGTTTACACACGAGTCAGAACCGAGTTGCCGCCATCGCGAGCAAGCTCGCTCCCACCGGGGGCGGCGGTGAACACGGATTTTGAGATCGCCCTAAACAATGTGGGAGCGAGCTTGCTCGCGATGGCGGCGGCACATTCAACACATCTGTGCGGACAAGCTCACCGCCCCCGCTTGCTGGTGATCTGCACCAGCCGATTCCCCTCGAAACGCAGGTACTGATACATGCCGCTGTTGGGGCCGTAGGTCCATTCCTCCACCGGGTATTCCTCCCGGCGATTGACACTGCGCTTGTAGCCCAGGTCATCCCGCGCCGCTGGCTCCCCGCACTTTTGCAGCACTTCGCTGGAGCGGTCACCGACGCTGATCAACTGGCTGCCGCAACGCAGCGTGTCGGCAGCCGCGGCCTGGCCGGCGGCCAGCAATAGACCCAGGCAGAGCCCGAACCAGGGTTTCATCTTATTCGGCATCCAGATGCATCGGGGTAATCACCCGGCCATCGCTCTCGGCCTGGCCGAGGCTGGCGTCGATGAAATACACGCGGTCATCGGCCAACTGGCCTTTGTCCACCAGGAAGTCCTTGATGCTGCTGGCCCGTTCCTGTCCCAGTTGACGCAAGAGCACGTCGCTGCCGCTCCAGAACTTGATCACGCCTTCACGCAGTTTCTCGATGCGCGCCTTTTTGTCCAATTGCGTCCATTCGGCGGGCGGTTGGGTCTTGAGGCGGGTGCGGTAGATGCCTTCGAGCAGCGGCGCCTTTTCGTCTTCCGGCACCTGTATCAGCGAGGCCTGGGCCGGAACTTTGTCGCCCCGACGCTGCAGCATCTTGTAGTAGTTGTACTGGTATTCGCGTTCCAGGCGCTGGGCGGCGAGCAGCGGGCCGTCGCTGCTTTCGGCGGCGGTGCCTTCGATCTCCAGACGCAGCTCCGGACGTTTGCCAAGGGCCTCGGACAGTTTGAGCAGCGTGCCTTCGTTGTCCTTGCTCAGGTCGCTGGAGCCCGGCGCAAACGCCACGCTGCCCAGGTCTTCCGAGCCGCCGCCGGCCACCAGCCCACCGATAAGCTTGAACGGCGCCTGGGCCGCTCGTACCACCAGGTTGCGCAGGGTCTGCCAGATGATCGGCATGACACTGAATTGCGGGTCGTTGAGATCGCCGGACACCGGTAGCTCGATGGAAATCTTGCCGTCGGAATCCTTCAGCAATGCGACGGCCAATTTGAGTGGCAGGCTCACGGCGTCCGGGCTGTCGACTTTCTCACCCAGTTGCAGTTGCTCGACCACCACTTTGTTCTCCGCCTGGAGCTTGCCTTGGGTGATCCGGTAATGCAGGTCGAGATTGAGCCGGCCCTTGCGGATGCGATAGCCGGCGAACTTGCCGGAGTAGGGCGTCAGGGTGGTCAGTTCGACCCGTTTGAAACTGGTGGCGATGTCGAGGCTGGCCATCGGATCGAAGGGGTTGACCGCCCCTTTGATGGTGACCGGTGCATAGCGATCGACCTTGCCCTTGATGTCGACACTGGCCGGTTTGGCCTGGCGACTGTCGATGGTGCCGATCTGGCCATTGAGCTGCTGGATGGCCGTGGCGAAATTGGGCGTCAGGCTGAAGTCGGCGAAGTTGGCCGAACCGTCATTGATGGCGATACCACCGATGTGGATACCCAGCGGTTTTTCCTGGGACGCCGGTTTTGCCGCAGTGTTCTTCGTGCCGCTGTCGGCCGGTTGCGGGATCAGCAGGTCATCGACGTTGGTGGTGCGGTCGTCGTTGATCATGAAGCGCGCATACGGCTGGAACAGGTTGACCTTGTCGATGGACAGGCTGTCACCGTGCTGATAATTCAAGCCTTCGAGGACCAGGCTCTGCCACTTGAGGAAGTCACGGGTCTTGAGCGTGTCGAGGGTGTGCAACTGATCGACCTGGGCGCGCCCGGTGACGGCAAATGCCAGCGGTTCGGTGCTTTTGAGGTCGACCGCCAGGTCACTGCCGAGCATCCCGGAGCGCAGCTCCAGGCGAATGAACGGGTTGATGTACGACTGGGCGACGCGCAGGTCGACGTCCTGGGTCTTGACCTTGAGCTTGGCGGTGATCGGGTTCAGGTTGACCTCGCCGTCGGCGAGGATCTTGCCCTGCTTGCCTATCCCGGTGTCCAGCTTGAGGGTAAAGGGCGAGCCGTTGAGGGTGTCGTAGTTCTGCAGGTCGAGGTTCAGCGGGCCGACCTCCAGTGCCACGGCGGGCTGGGCCTGACGGTCAGCCAAGTGCACCTTATAGTCGCGCAGCTGCACGTCCTTCAACATCACCTGCCAGGGTTTGCTGGGCGGTGCCGGTTCAGCTTTTGGCGAGTCAGCCGCTGCCGGGGCGGATGTCGGTTCAGCCTTGACCTGCGGTTTGGCCGGCTGGCTGGCGAAGAGTTTTTGCCAGTCCAGCTGCCCGTCTGCCTCGCGAGCGGCCCAGGTTTCCAGCTTCTGGCTGCGGATCTTGCCCACGATAACTTGCTGCTTGGCCAGGTCTACCGTGGTTTCGCTTACGTCCAGGCGTTCGAGCTTCACCAGTGGACGGCCATCGGGTGCCTTGATGGCGAAGGGCGCGACACTGACCGCGACGTTGTTGAGCAGCAGTTCGGTGCCCTTGGCCAGGTTGAGCTTGTAGTCGGTGCTGAGGTTCAGGACACCGTTTTCCAGAACCAGCGGCACGGCGTCGCGCACATAGGGCCACCAGGCTTTCATTTGGCCGCCAGTGACTTTGAGCGTGCCTTGGGAGGCAATCGGCGTGAGGCTGAAATTACCGGTCCAGTCGATCTGTCCGCCTTCGGGGCCAGCAGCCACCAGGGTCATGTCGGCGTTGTCGTCGGGCAGGGTGCTGAGATTCTTCAGCTCGAAATCGAGGGTGTCGTAGAGAAACTCAATGGGTTCGCTGGGGCGCAGGTCCTGGAAATGCACATAGCCGCCGGCCAACTTGATTCGGTCGACCCGCATGGGGAACGGCTTGGCCTCGGGGTCGGCAGGCGTCGGCTCGCTGGCCGGCAGCTTGAACAGGCCCAGCAGGTTCAACTGACCGTCCTTGGCGAACATCACTTCGGTCTTGGGCTTGTCCAGCTCGATGTCGACCAGGTGCAGGGCGCCGGACCACAAGCTGTCGAGTTGCAAATTGGCGTACAGCCGTTCGAAGCCGACCTGTTCCTTGCCTGGTTCGCCGATATTCAGGCCCCAGAGGGTGACTTCCAGGCTGAAGGGATTGAGTTCGATGCGCTGGATCTGAGCCGGCACCGTCGCAAGGGTGGCCAATTGCTGGTTGGCGATGCGCAAGGCGATGCCCGGCAAAATCAGAAAGCCCAACAGGCTATAGAGGGCCAGTGCGGTCAACAGAGCGCCGATGGCGCGAATCAATCCTTTGGGCATGTGCGGCTTCATCTTGGTGTGAATTCGGAATGCCTTGGAGTATGGCATGCGTTTACGGTTCCGAAGCCACTGTGATTTATGAGATTTGTCCGTTTTTCGAGTAAGAATTCTGAGTCTGGCTTAGAGCTGGAGCACCAAAGTCTTGAGCGGTGGCTGCTGGTCCCGGGAGGGGAAATCGCTGCCGGGCGTCAGCACGCTCCACTCGCGTACCGGGCGTCCGGCCTTTTCCGCGCAACGCAACACCTGCTCGCGCCAGTCGTCCATGGGCACTTTTGCCAGGTTGTTGCAGCAGATCAGCACGCCATTGTCGGCGGTGGTGAGCAGCGCCGGTTTCAGCAGGCTTTGGTAGTCGCGCAACAGGTCGACGGTGCCGAACGCACTTTTGGCCCAGGCCGGTGGGTCGAGCAGCACCAGGTCGTACTGGCGTTGTTCCAGGCGCACGTAGCTGGGCAGTTTCTGTCCGCGCCGCTGGCTGATGGGCAGGCCGGCCAGTTGGCGGATCGCCGGAAAGTAGTCCGACTGCACGAACTCCATCGGCGGCAAATCGGGGTTGAGCAGGCCGTTCTCGCGGCCCACCGCCAGGTTGCCTTCGGCGAAGTCCAGGTTGCACACCTCCCGCGCACCACCGGCCGCAGCGCTCAGGCCGACGCCGCAGGTGTAGGCGAACAGGTTCAGCACGCTTTTGTTGCGGCTGTGTGCCTTGACCCATCCCCGGGCGTTGCGCAGGTCGAGAAACAGCAGTGGATCCTGCCCGGCATGGCGACCGCGTACGCGATAATTCAAGCCCCATTCATGCCCGACCAGGTCTTGCAGGGCGGCCTCGTCCGCCTGATAGACGGTGTCCTGGCGGTCGACGCGCGAATTGCCCCGGGCGCGGTCGTTGTAGACCAACAAAGTCTCCAATCCCAGCTCTTCGTTGACGATGCCGTGCAGTTGCAGCAGGTCGTCGCGCTCCAGCGACTGATGGAAGCTCTGTACCAGCAGTTGCGGGCCGTAGCGGTCGATGGTCAGTCCGGGGGCGCCTTCCTGGCTGCCATGGAACAGGCGATAGCAGTCGGTGCCTTGCTGGTGCAGTTGGCCGAGCAGCTCCTGGCGCTGGTCGAGGGCGGCGCGCAGCGCCTGATTCAAGGAAGACATGCCGGGCGCGCCTTAGAGAAATGAGGCGCGGGAGTTTAGCAGTTATGGCTGGCGTGGTCCCTGTGGGAGCGAGCTTGCTCGCGATGGCGGTCTGGACTGACAGGGCCCCATCGCGAGCAAGCTCGCTCCCACAGGAATCCTCAGCGATTGAGGCGTTTGTCGATCAGCCCCTCCACCACACTTGGATCGGCCAGGGTCGAGGTATCGCCGAGGCTATCGAGTTCGTTGCAGGCGATCTTGCGCAGGATGCGCCGCATGATCTTGCCCGAACGGGTCTTGGGCAACGCTGGCGCCCACTGGATCAGTTCCGGTTTGGCGAAGCTGCCGATTTCCTTGCTGACGTGGGCCAGCAATTCCTTCTTCAGCTCGTCATTGGCCTCCACACCGTTCATCGGCGTGACAAAGGCATAGATGCCCTGGCCCTTGAGGTCGTGGGGATAGCCGACGACGGCCGCTTCGGCAATGTTGTCGTGCAGCACCAGGGCGCTTTCGATTTCGGCGGTGCCGATGCGATGCCCGGAGACGTTGATCACGTCGTCGATGCGCCCGGTGATCCAGTAGTCGCCGTCTTCGTCGCGGCGCGCGCCGTCGCCGGTGAAGTAATAGCCGGGGTAGGGTTTGAAGTAGGTGTCGACCATGCGTTGATGATCGCCGTAGACGCTGCGAATCTGCCCGGGCCAACTGGATTTGATCGCCAGTACGCCGCTGCCGGCACCGCTGATTTCCTTGCCCACTTCATCCAGCAAGACCGGTTGCACGCCGAACATCGGCCGGGTGGCGCAGCCTGGCTTGAGCCGTGGGGCGCTCACCAACGGGCTGAGCATGATGCCGCCGGTCTCGGTCTGCCACCAGGTGTCGACAATCGGGCAGCGTTGTTCGCCTACCGTGTTGAAATACCATTCCCACGCCTCCGGGTTGATCGGCTCACCAACGGTGCCGAGCAGTCGCAGGCTTTTGCGGGACGTTTCCTGCAACGGTCCGGCACCTTCGCGCATCAGCGCGCGCAGGGCGGTCGGTGCGGTGTAGAAGATGTTGACCTGATGCTTGTCGATCACCTGCCAGAAGCGCGAACTGCTCGGGTAGCTCGGCACGCCCTCGAAGATCAGCGTGGTGGCGCCATTGGCCAGCGGGCCATAGACGATGTAGCTGTGGCCGGTGACCCAGCCGACATCGGCGGTGCACCAGAACACTTCGTTGTCGCGGTAATCGAGCACGTACTTGAACGTCATCGCCGCTTGCAGCAGATAACCGCCCGTGGTGTGCAGCACGCCCTTGGGTTTGCCAGTGCTGCCGGAGGTGTAGAGGATGAACAACGGGTCTTCGGCGTCCATCGGTTCCGGTGGGCAGTCGTCGCTCATCTCGTGCATGGCCTGGTGGTACCACAGGTCGCGGCCTTCAACCCAGCCCACCTCACCCTGGGTGCGCTCGACCACCAGCACGGTGCTGACGTTCGGGCAACTTTCCAGGGCCTTGTCGACGTTACGCTTGAGCGGTACGAAGCGCCCGCCGCGCACGCCTTCGTCCGCCGTGATCACGGTGCGGCAGTCGGCGTCGAGAATCCGGTCGCGCAGCGAGTCCGGTGAGAAACCGCCGAACACCACCGAATGCACGGCGCCGATGCGGGTGCAGGCGAGCATGGCGTAGGCGGCCTCGGGGATCATCGGCATGTAGATGCAGACCCGGTCACCTTTCTTCACGCCACGGCTTTTCAGCACGTTGGCCAGGCGGCACACATGGTTGTGAAGTTTTTTGTAGGTGATTTCTGCCGATTCGGCGGGGTTGTCGCCTTCCCAGATGATTGCCGTCTGGTCGCCGCGCGTTTGCAGGTGACGGTCGATGCAATTGGCGCTGACGTTCAGCTTGCCACCGGCGAACCAGGTCGCATCGCCGTTCTTGAGGTCATAGCGCTGGACGGTTTGCCAGGGCGTCATCCAGTCGAGAAAGCGCGTGGCCTGCTCGGCCCAGAAGGCGCTGGGGTGTTCGATGGATTCTTTATAGAGCCGCGTGTACTCGTCCTGACTCAGTTGCGCAGCCCGGCGGACGGCATCGGCTTGGGGGTACTGGCTGATATCGAACATGACGGTTCCTTATTCTTGTTTTGCGACAAGTCATAAAGATGCGCCCAGTCGCCTGGGGGTTCAAGTCATGCACAAAGCAACTGTGGGAGCGAGCCTCGTGGGAGCAAAGCTTGCTCGCGATGACGCCGTCTCATTCAACACATAGGTTGATATCAGACCGCTATCGCGAGCAAGCTTTGCTCCCACAAGACCCGCTCCCACAGGGGGAATGCAAACCCAGGGATCAGCCGCGGTGGCGTCCGCGGAAGTAGTTGATCAAGCCCTGGGTCGAAGCATCTTCGGCCAGGCTTTCTTCGCTGCCCACCAGGCGGTTGTAGACGCCCTTGCCCAGTTCCTTGCCCAACTCCACGCCCCATTGGTCGAAGGCGTTGATGCCCCAGACCACGCTCTGCACGAACACCTTGTGTTCATACAGCGCCACCAGTGCGCCGAGGCGACGTGGGCTGATGCGTTCGACTACCAGGGTGTTGCTCGGACGGTTGCCCGGGATCACCTTGTGGGAGGCCAGTTTCTGCACCTCTTCTTCGCTGGCGCCCTTGTCCCGCAGCTCGGCTTCGGCTTCGGCGCGGGTCTTGCCGAGCATCAGCGCCTGGCTCTGGGACAGGCAGTTGGCGTACAGCCACTGGTGATGATCGGAAACCGGGTTGAAGCTGACGATCGGCACGATGAAGTCGGCCGGGATCAACTGGGTGCCCTGGTGCAACAACTGGTGGTAAGCGTGCTGACCGTTGCAGCCGACGCCGCCCCAGATGACCGGGCCCGTGTCGGTCGACACCGGGGTACCGTCCTGGCGCACGCTCTTGCCGTTGGATTCCATGTCCAATTGCTGCAAATGCTTGGTGATGTTACGCAGGTAGTGGTCGTACGGCAGGATCGCATGGCTCTGCGCACCCCAGAAGTTGCCGTACCACACGCCCAGCAGTGCCAGCAGCACCGGCATGTTCTGCTCGAACGGGGCGCTCTGGAAATGCTGGTCCATGGAATAGGCCCCGGAGAGCAATTCCTTGAAGTTCGACATGCCGATGGCCAGGGCGATCGGCAGGCCGATGGCCGACCACAGCGAGTAACGCCCGCCGACCCAGTCCCACATCGGGAAGATGTTTTCTTCGCGGATGCCGAAGGCCACGGCGGCGGCGTTGTTGCTCGACACGGCGATGAAGTGGCGATACAGCTCCGCTTCGGAGCCACCCTGGGCCAGGTACCAGGCGCGGGCGGCCTGGGCGTTCTTCAGGGTTTCGAGGGTGTTGAAGGATTTCGACGAGACGATGAACAGCGTGGTCTCGGCGCGCAGCTTCATGGTCAGTTCATGGAACTCACTGCCGTCGATGTTCGCCAGGTAGTGGCAGCGAACGCCTTTTTGCGCGTAGGACAACAGCGCTTCGGACACCAGCTCTGGGCCGAGGAAAGAACCACCGATGCCGATGTTCACCACGTCGGTGATCGGCTTTTCGGTGTAGCCGCGCCACAGGCCGTCGTGAATGCGGCCCACCAGGTCGGTGATCTGGTTCAGCACTTTGTGCACGTCCGGCATCACGTTGACGCCGTTGACCAGCAGCTTGTCGCCCACCGGCCGACGCAGGGCGGTGTGCAGGGCAGGGCGGTTTTCCGAGGCGTTGACGATTTCGCCTTCGAACAGCGACTTGATCGCGCCCTTGAGGTCGACTTCGTTGGCCAGGCCCACCAGCAGGTCGCGGGTCTGGGCGTTGATCAGGTTTTTCGAGTAGTCGAGAAACAGGCCGCAGCTCGACAGGGTGAATTGAGTAAAACGCTGCGGATCGGCATTGAACGCTTCGCGCATGCTGAAATCCTGCATGGCTTTGCGGTGGTCATTCAGCGCTTGCCAGGCTGGCAGAGCGGTCACGTCATGAGGGGTTCGGTAATACGCCATCGCTGCGGGTTTCCTTTTTACTTGAACGACCTTTTGTACACTAAAAATTCCGGCGCGGCTCGAGGTGGGCGTCCGGACACTGCATCGACACGATCGCCGGACGCAGCGCGGATACAGTAAACCTCGCGTTGCGATCTGTCTTGACTTTGTCTGACCGGTTCCCGGTACTTTTTTATACAACAGGGGGCGGAAATGGTTCGCTGTGGGGGCAAAGCTTGCTCGCGATTGCAATGGACCCGTTGCATGGATGTCGCCTGACACACTGCTATCGCGAGCAAGCTTTGCTCCCACAGGTTTGTACACAGATATCGTTCGGGTTCGATCAGGCGAGCTGTACCGGAATCGCATTGCTGGTGTGGCTCAGTTCATTGCCTGGTGCCATGTACAGCATGCGCGGCTTGAAGTTGACCAGCTCGGCTTCACTGTAGTGGGCATAGGCGCAGATGATGACACGATCACCGACCTTGGCCTTGTGCGCTGCGGCGCCGTTCACCGAGATCATCCGCGAACCTTCCTCGCCACGGATGGCGTAGGTGGTGAAGCGCTCGCCGTTGTCGACGTTGTAGATCTGGATCTGTTCGTATTCACGGATCCCCGACAGGTCCAGCCACTCACCATCGATGGCGCAGGAGCCTTCGTAATCGAGCACTGCGTGAGTGACTTCGGCGCGATGCAGCTTGGCCTTGAGCATGATGGCGTGCATGTATTTTTCCTCTGGTCGAGTCCGAACGGCGGGCAGTCTGCCTGAAGGCTTGTGGGGCGGCAATACTCGAGGGATTTGCAAGTGCAGTCTGTATGTGGGAGCAAAGCTTGCTCGCGATGACGTGGTCAAATTCGACACGTATGTCGAATATCAGACCGCTATCGCGAGCAAGCTTTGCTCCCACAAGGCCCATCCCCAGATTGGGGCGGGTGTGGGTTCAGGCGGGGTTGTCGAGGTCCAGGTGCAGGTTGTCGATCAGGCGCGTGGTACCGAGGAAGGCCGCCACCAGAATCACCAGGTCACGGTCCTCGTTCAATGCCGGGCGCAAGGTCTTGGCGTGACGGATCTCCAGGTAATCGGGACGCAGGCCGGCAGCTTCAAGTTGCTTGAGCTGCTCACCGAT
The DNA here is from genome assembly GCF_054681425.1 of Pseudomonas sp. H1_F01. Classification (NCBI taxonomy): domain Bacteria; kingdom Pseudomonadati; phylum Pseudomonadota; class Gammaproteobacteria; order Pseudomonadales; family Pseudomonadaceae; genus Pseudomonas; species Pseudomonas sp. H1_F01. The sequence continues at coordinate 1,216,895 of NZ_CP162823.1, forward strand.
CAGCGCCGGGAAATCTCGTCGACCCTGTTTGATGGCCTCGGCGATCTGGCTCAGGACGCGATAGACCACGGGCGCGACGGCGCGTTGATCCGGGCTGAGGAAGCCGTTGCGCGAGGACAGCGCCAGGCCATCCTCGGCGCGAACGGTCGGCTCGCCGATGATCTGGATCGGCATGTTCAGGTCATGGACCAGTGCGCGGATCACTGCCAGTTGCTGGTAGTCTTTCTGGCCAAACACCGCCAGGTCAGGCTGGACCATGTTGAACAGCTTGCTGACCACTGTCGCCACACCTTCGAAATGCCCTGGACGGCTGGCGCCGCACAAGCCTTCGGACAATTGCGGGACGCTGACCCGGGTCTGCCCGGCCATGCCGTCGGGGTACATCTCTTCGACGCTGGGCGCGAACAGCAGATGGCAGCCAGCCTGGAGCAGTTTCTCCTGGTCGGCCGCCAGGGTGCGGGGGTATTTGTCCAGGTCTTCGCCGGCACCGAATTGCAGGGGGTTGACGAAAATGCTCGCCACCACGAAGTCGGCCCGTTGCGCGGCCTTGGTGACCAGCGCCACGTGGCCGCTGTGCAGGTTGCCCATGGTCGGCACGAAGGCAATGCGTTTGCCTTCGCCGCGGGCACGGGCCACGGCGGCCCGCAGTTCGCGTACGGTTTTGACGGTGTTCATGCAGAAAACCCGTGTTCGACGCCAGGGAAGGTCGCGGCCTTGACCTCAGCGACATAGGCACTCAGGGCGCCCTGGATGGACGTTTGCCCTGCCATGAAGTCCTTCACGAACTTGGGCACGCGACCGGTGATCGACAGCCCGAGCATGTCGTGCAGCACCAGCACCTGGCCGTCGGTGGCGTGGCCGGCGCCGATCCCGATCACCGGGATCTTCACCGCCTGGGTGATTTCTTCCGCCAACTCGCTGGGCACGCATTCGAGCAGCAACATCGCCGCGCCAGCCTGCTCCAGCGCAATCGCATCGGCGCGCATCTGCCGCGCCTGGTTCTCATTGCGGCCCTGGACCTTGTAGCCACCGAGGATATTGACCGATTGTGGGGTCAGTCCCATGTGCGCGCACACTGGGATACCCCGCTCGGCCAGCAACCGAATCGAATCGGCCAGCCACAACGCGCCCTCGACCTTGACCATATGGGCACCGGCCTGCATCAGCATGGCGCTGTTGGTCATGGTTTGTTCAAGGGTGGCGTAGGCCATGAATGGCAGGTCGGCGAGAATCAGTGCATCGGTGTTACCGCGTTTGACGGCGGCCACATGGTAGGCCATCTCGGCGGTGGTCACCGGCAGCGTGCTGTCGTGACCTTGCAGCACCATGCCGAGGGAATCGCCCACCAGCAACACTTCGACACCGGCCTCATTGCAGGCGTGGGCGAAAGTTGCGTCATAGCAGGTCAGCATGGTGATTTTCTCACCTTTTTGCTTGAGACCTTGCAGCGTGGTCAGGGTAATAGCTGGCATGAAAAAGTCCTCATTAGGCGCTCTTGAGCTACTGCGAGTAACGCGCATGAATCGTCATCTATACAGGCGCACCCTCTATGTGTGGTGCTTGTAAGGCCTGGATTGCGCCCTTTAAACGCCGCGTTGGCGGCATCGGGACGCCTATAGTCGTGAGGAGCTCTCGGGAAGTCAATTGGATGTGTTACCGCCGGGTGTTACCGGGGTTACTGATGCGTTTCAGCGTAGAGGCGTGTTTCGGATCTGACTGCCGGGTCTGAATCCTGTGGGAGCGAGCTTGCTCGCGATGGCGGTATGTCAGTCATCCTGGATGCTGGATGTGCCGACGCTATCGCGAGCAAGCTCGCTCCCACAGGGATTTGCATCAGTTTGGAGGCAGGCGTTCCAGACCGGCGAATGGGCACGCCGCGAGCAGATCCTTGAGTGAGCGTCCATCGGCCAGGTGCAGGTCGGCGGGTGCCAACTCGGCCAGTGGGTACAGCACGAAGGCCCGGGCCTGCATGTGGTAGTGGGGGACCTTGAGGCGAGGCTCGTCGATCAGGCGATCGCCGAACAGCAGGATATCCAGGTCCAGGGTGCGCGGACCCCAGCGTTCCAGGCGTTCTCGACCCTGCCCGGTTTCGATGGCTTGCAGCGCATCGAGCAGGTCCAGCGGTGCCAGGCGGCTGTCCAGCGCCGCCACCGCGTTGGTGTAGCGCGGCTGGCCGGGCAGCAGGGAATCGCTTTGATAAAACGCCGAGACCCCCACCAGTTGGGTATCGGGCAATTGCGCCAGCGCCTGGATGGCACTGCGCAATTGTTCGGCGGGTTCCGCCAGGTTGCTGCCCATGCCGATGTAGATGCGTTCCATCGATTACTCGCCCGATGCGCTCGGTACACCGGCACGCTTGCGCTTGGCACCGCTGCTGCGACGGCGCTTGCGCGGGCCGCTGGCGCCTTCATCCTTGCCGCTGAGTTCGCGAATCATGTCGCGGCGCTCGCTGTCGTTGGCGTCCTGGTAATCGGTCCACCATTCGCCCAGGCCATCGGTCTGCTCGCCCGCGCTTTCACGCAGCAGCAGGAAGTCGTAGCCAGCGCGGAAACGCGGGTTGTCCAGCAGCAGGTCGGCACGTTTGCCGCTGCGCCGTGGCAGGCGTTCCTGCATGTCCCAGATCTCGCGGATCGGCATCGTGAAGCGTTTTGGAATGGCGATGCGCTGGCACTGTTCGGCGATCAGCTCGTGGGCAGCTTCCTGCATCGCCGGGATCGGCGGCATGCCACGCTCTTGCAGGCGCAACACCCGGGCCGGCAGGGCAGGCCAGAGCAGCGCGGCGAACAGGAACGCAGGCGTCACCGGCTTGTTCTGCTTGATGCGCAGGTCGGTGTTGATCAGTGCTTCGCTGATCAAGGTGTGGGTGTAGGTCGGGTTGTGCTCCAGGGCCTCGGCACTGGCGGGGAACAGCGGATCGAACAACTGCAGGTCCACCAGCATCTCGAAGGTGTCTGCGGCGTTGCCCGACAGGAACAGCTTGAGCACTTCCTCGAACAGGCGCGCCGAAGGGATTTCCCGCAGCATCGGTGCCAGTTCGCGAATCGGCACGGCGCTGTGTTTTTCGATGCCGAAATCCAGCTTGGCGGCGAAACGCACGGCCCGCAGCATTCGCACCGGGTCTTCCTGGTAGCGCTGCTTGGGGTCGCCAATCAGGCGGATCAGGCGATTGCGAATGTCGTGTACGCCGTTGGCGTAATCGAGGATGCGCTCGCTGACCGGATCGTAATACAGGGCGTTGATGGTGAAGTCGCGGCGTTGCGCGTCTTCCTCCAGCGTGCCGTAGACGTTATCGCGCAGGATGCGCCCGCTCTCGTTGCGGGAAGACTGGTTGCTGTCTTCCTCTTCATCGTTTTGCGGATGATTGGCGCGGAAGGTCGCCACTTCGATGATTTCGCGGCCGAAGTGAATGTGGACCAGCTTGAAGCGCCGGCCAATGATCCGCGCATTGCGAAATTCGGCCCGTATCTGTTCCGGCGTGGCGCTGGTGGCGACGTCGAAATCCTTGGGGGTGATGTTGAGCAGCATGTCGCGCACGCAGCCACCGACCAGGTAAGCCTGGTAACCGGCGTTCTGCAAACGTTCGACGATGTTCACCGCATAACGGCTGAACTGGGCCTTTTGCAGTGAATGCTGGCCGCTGTTGAGCACTTCAGGCGTGCTGCGAATGTGTTGCGTACGACGCAAGGGAGAACGGAATGACTGGAACAGCTTCTTCAGCATGGGATGCACTGTTTGAAGGAATATTCGGCCAAAAACGAAGAATGACCGCATGATGGGCCGAGATTCTAGCATTTAGTCGAGGGATGGTGTAGGACGGAGCAGTTTAGAGCTGCAAGCTTCAGCGACAAGCCTTGTAGGCTGCGGGGAGGCGGAACGACAGAAACCACAAGGGGAGCCGAAGCTCCCCCAGAATTAGTTACGTGCTCTATTTTTATTATTGGTTTCGGGCTTCTTGTTTTTGTTGAGTGCCCACGCCACAAGGTTTTTTCCTTTGTGACCCTCCCAATCGGGAGCCAAGAGCAAACGGATTGCTTTGGTCGCTGTGTTGCAGTGATCAATCGATCCAACCAGTTCAGGCACCTGTCTTGAGACAGTTTTTATTGTTCTCGGCCTGGTTGTGGGGCAAGCCCCAAATACAACGCCTCTCCAAAAGAATCAGTTAGCTGCGCCTCTCGCCGTCTTGTTTTTATTGTGCGTGAGTCGATTCGTCTTATTTTTATTGTCTTTTGCATTGCTTGTTATTGTTCTTGTACCAAAGCTATAGCAGGGTGCGTGCCAACTTTTGCGAGGCCCAGCGAAACCGGGCGTTCTAGGGTTATAACCATTTTTTCGGGGCGAAAAAAAACCGGGGTTTCGTTACCGTAAACCCCGGCTTCTGTTACGTGAAAAAGCTGAGGTAACAGTTTTTTCACATTCAGCGGTGTTACCCCCACACCTCAGCTTTCGCTGGTCGCTCCGGTCTTGCGCCGTGGAATTCCCAGGCGCTGGCGACGTTCCCACAGGCACTTGCGGCTTACGCCCAGCTTGCGTGCCAGTTCGGTCTCGGTCATGTGGTCCTGGTGTTCCAGGACGAAATGCTGGAAGTAATCCTCCAGGGACAGGTCTTCGGTGGGTTCGTGGCTGTTGTTGGCAGCGCCGCCCTGTTGCGGGGCCAGGCCGATGAACTCTTCGTCGTCCAGGTCACTCAGTTCGATGTCGATGCCCAGCAGGTCGGCCGAGATTTCCGGGCTCTCGCACAGGATCACCGCCCGCTCGACCGCGTTTTCCAGCTCGCGAACGTTACCCGGCCAGGCGTAATGACGAATGGCCTGCTCGGCGTCCGGGGCGAACTTGAGGTCGGTGCGGTTGACCCGCGCGCTCTGGCGAGCCAGGAATGCCTGGGCGATTTCATTGACGTCCGCGCCACGCTCGCGCAGGGCGGGCAGCTTCAAGGCGATCACGTGCAAGCGGTAATACAAGTCTTCGCGGAACTGGCCGATCTTCGCCAGGCTCTTGAGGTCACGGTGGGTAGCCGCGATCAGGCGGACGTCGACTTTTTGCGACTGCACCGAGCCGACCCGGCGGATTTCGCCTTCCTGAAGCACCCGCAGCAACCGCGCCTGGGCTTCCAGCGGCAACTCGCCGATTTCATCGAGGAACAGCGTGCCGCCGTCCGCCGCTTCCACCAAGCCTGCGCGCCCGGCGCTGGCGCCGGTGAACGCACCTTTCTCATGACCGAACAGTTCGGACTCGATCAGGCTTTCCGGGATCGCCGCGCAGTTCACCGAGATCATCGGCGCCTTGGCCCGGCGTGACAGATTGTGCAGGGCACGGGCTACCAGCTCCTTGCCGGTACCGGACTCGCCCTGGACCAGGACATTGGAGTCGGTCGGTGCCACCTTGCGGATCTTGCTGTACAGGTCCTGCATGGGCGGGCAGGAACCGATGATGCCAATTTCGCCATTATTGTTGCTGGCGCCGGCTTTCGCCGAGGCACTGGCCTTGCCGGCGGGTTCCGCCGGGTTACTGGTCGCCGCCTGTCGGTCACGCAGGATGCGGGCCACGGCCTGGAGCATCTCATCGTGGTCGAACGGTTTGGCGATGTAGTCCACCGCACCCATTTTCATGGAGTCGACCGCCGAGCGCAGGCTGGCGTAACTGGTCATGATCAGCACGGGTGTGCCCTGGCCGAGCTTGATCAGCTCGGTACCCGGGGCGCCAGGCAGGCGCAGGTCGCTGACGATCAGGTCAAACGTGGGAATGCTGAAACGTTCTTGTGCTTCCTGCACTGAACCGGCTTCGCTGACCTGGTACTGGTTGCGTTCCAGCAGGCGGCGCAAGGCGGAGCGGATAATTGTTTCGTCTTCGACGATCAAAATGTGCGGCATTGATTCGATTCTCTCGACGGTCTCAGTTCACAGCGGACGTCGCTTCGACATGACGCGGCAAGGTCACCCGGATACGGGTGCCGCGTTGGCTTTGTACATCGGCCGGGCTGTCGATGGTGATTTGTCCATAATGCTCTTCAACGATGGAATAGACCAGTGCGAGGCCCAGACCGGTGCCTTCGCCAGGATCCTTGGTGGTGAAGAAAGGTTCGAACAATCGGTCCATGATGTTCTGTGGGATACCGCTGCCTTCGTCTTCGACGATCAGGTCGACCGTGTGTTCGAAGGCTTCACTCTTGACCCGCACCGCGCTGCCGGCCGGTGAGGCGTCCCGCGCGTTGGATAGCAGGTTGATCAACACCTGGGCGAGCCGCTGGGGGTCGCCATCGACCCAATGGTCCGGATCGCACAGGTTGAAGAATTGCACTTCGAAATTGCGCCGGTTGAGCGCCAGCAGACCAATGGCATCCTGGGCCACTTCGGCCAGACAGACGGGCTCGTCATTGTGCTGGTGACCGCCGGCATGGGCGAAGCTCATCAGTGATTGGACGATGCGCGACACGCGCTTGGTCTGTTCGAGGATCTGGCCGCTGATTTCCGTCAGCTCGCCGTCGTCCTCGCGCTCTTCGCGCAGGTTCTGCGCCAGGCAGGCGATGCCGGTGATCGGGTTGCCGATTTCGTGGGCCACCCCGGCGGCCAGCCGGCCGATGCTTGCCAGTCGTTCGGAGTGGACCAGCTTGTCTTCGAGCATCTGGGTATCGGTCAGGTCTTCGACCAGCAGCACCAGGCCGCTGTTACCCGGCGCCAACGGCTCGTCGATCGCCGCCTTGTGCAGGTTCAGCCAACGGGTCTGGCCGTCGAGGGCCAGGTGCTGTTTGTGCAGGTGCTCGTCCGGCAGGTTGATGAAGCCTTGCAGCAAGCCTTTCCACGGCTCGCCCAGGGTGCTCAGGCGTGAACCGACCACGCGCTGGGCCGCGATCCCGGTCAGTTCTTCCATGGCCTTGTTCCACATCAGGATTTCCTGGTCCTTGGCCAGGGAGCACACGCCCATCGGCAGTTCCTGCAGGGTCTGGCGATGGTAACGGCGCAAGGCGTCCAATTCGGCGGCAAGGCCGGTGAGGCGCGAATGGTAATCCTCGAGGCGGCTTTCGATGAAGTGGATGTCTTCGGTGACGTAGTTCTCGCCGCCGGCCTTGTAGGGCAGGAATGTCTCGACCATGTCCTGGGCCACGCTGGGGCCCATCAGGCCGGACAGGTTGGCCTCGATCCGGTCCCGCAGACGACGCAGAGCATACGGACGACGTTCATCGAAGGGCAGGTAGAGGTCGCGCAGGGCCTGTTCGACTTCCTTTTGCGCGGCCTTGGCGCCCAAGGGCTTGGCCAGTTGCGTGGCGAATTCCTGGGGCGAGGCGGCGTGCAGCTCGCGGCGCTGCGGGCGGCGGACGTTGTCCACCGCGCAGGCTTCGGCGGCGCTGGCCTCTTCGCTGCTGGCGTTGGTGAACAGCGAGATCAGGGTGAACATCAGCACGTTTGCCGCCAAAGAGGCGATGGCCGCCATATGCCAACTGGTGTCGTCGAGCACGTAGATCATGTTCAGCAGCGGAATATAGAAGCCCTGCAGGTTGCCCATCAGCGGCAACAGCATCGCGACCAGCCACACCAGGATCCCTGCCAACAGGCCGGCGATGAAGCCGCGGCGGTTGGCGGTCGGCCAATACAGCACCGACAGCACGCCGGGCAGGAACTGCAAGGTGGCAACGAAGGCGACGATGCCCAGGTTGGCCAGGTCCTGTCCCTCACCCAGCATCAGGTAAAAACCGTAGCCGGCCATGATGATCGCGACGATCAGCGCCCGCCGTGTCCATTTCAGCCAGCGGTAGATATTGCCTTCGGCCGGTGGTTGGTAGAGCGGCAGCACCAGGTGGTTGAGGGCCATGCCCGACAATGCCAGCGTGGTGACGATGATCAAGCCGCTGGCCGCCGACAGGCCGCCGACATAGGCCAGCAACGCCAGGGCCTTGCTGTTGGCGGCGATGCCGATACCCAGGGTGAAGTATTCCGGATTGGTACTGGCGCCCAGCTTCAAGCCGGCCCAGAGGATCAGCGGTACCGCCAGGCTCATCAGCAGCAGGAACAGCGGCAGGCCCCAACTGGCGCTTACCAGCGAGCGCGGGTTGAGGTTTTCGGTAAAGGTCATGTGGTACATGTGCGGCATCACGATGGCCGATGCGAAGAACACCAGCAACAGCGTGCGCCATGGGCCTTCCTGCAAGGGCGTATGCAGGGCGGCGAGGGCTGTCTGGTTCTGCAGCAGCCACACTTCCAGCTGTTGTGGGCCGTCGAACACGCCGTACAGGGCATAGAGACCGACACCACCGATGGCAATCAGCTTGATCACCGATTCGAAAGCGATGGCGAACACCAGGCCTTCGTGTTTTTCCCGTGTGGCGATGTGTCGGGAACCAAAGAAAATCGTGAACAGGATGATCAGTACGCAGAAGCTCAGCGCCACCCGGTGCTGCACCGGCTCGCGGGTCAGGATGCTGATGGAGTCGGCCACGGCCTGGATCTGCAGGGCCAGCAGCGGCAGTACCCCGACCAGCATGAAGATCGTGGTCAGCGCGCCGGCCCAGGTGCTGCGAAAGCGAAAGGCGAACAGGTCGGCCAGCGACGACAGTTGGTAGGTGCGGGTGATTTTCAGGATCGGATAGAGCAACACCGGCGCCAGCAGGAACGCGCCCGATACGCCGAGGTAACTGGAGAGGAAACCATAGCCGTACTGATAGGCCAGCCCGACCGTGCCATAGAACGCCCATGCGCTGGCATAGACACCCAGCGACAGGGTGTAGGTCAGCGGGTGGCGGATGATCGCCCGGGGGATCATGCCTCGTTCGCTGATCCAGGCTACGCCGAACAGCACTGCCAGGTAGGCGGCGCTGATCAGGACCATCTGGGTCAGGCTAAAGCTCATCGGCATCTTTTTGGCTCTGCAGGATGAAGGTCACGACAATCAGGATCAGCCAGAGCAGATACGGCCGATACCAGGCACCCGTGGCATCGATCCACCAATCCATGATGGCCGGGGAGAACAGATAAATCCCCACTACCAGGAGCAGGACCAAGCGATAGATATACATCCCGGCCTCTCTAATTTATGCGCGTGCCCAAAAAACGTGCGGCGATGGTAACGGATGGGCGCCAAGCTGCAAGGGCCGTCAACGTATTTGCGCTTCGGGCAGGCTCAGTGTGCGCGGGATCTTGCCTGCATCCCAGTGGCGAATGCCCCAAGCCAGCAGTTCCCGTGGGCTGGCATCGACCAGTTCGAGGCCCGGTTGCTGGCCCAGCGCGCGCAACGCCCGTAACAGCAGTGGCGTGGCCTGATCGGCAGCCAGGGGCGGTGAGCGGTAGGATTTACCGAGCTTGTGCCCATCAGGCTGGGTGATCAGCGGCACGTGCAGGTAACGCGGTTGCGGCAACCCGAGCAGTTCTTGCAGGTAGAGCTGGCGCGGCCTGGAGTCCAGCAGGTCGGCGCCGCGCACGATATCGGTCACCCCTTGCCAGGCGTCGTCCAGGACCACGGCCAATTGATAGGCGTAGAGCCCGTCACGGCGGCGGATCACGAAGTCACCGACCTCACGGCCCAGGTGCTGGCGGAACTCGCCCTGGACCCGGTCGGTGAAGTGGTACTCAAGCTCGGGGACGCGCAGGCGGATGGCGGCGTCCTCGGTGCGGTGCCCGGCGTTGCGGCACAGCCCCGGATAAATGCCCTGGTACGCCTCCAGTTGCTTGCGCGAACAGGTGCAGGCGTAGGCCAGGCCCTGGCTGAACAGCCGGTTGATGACCTGATCGTAGGCGTCATGGCGCTCGCTCTGGCGAACCATCTCGCCGTCCCATTCGAACCCGTAGCTTTCCAGTGCCTTGAGAATCGCTGCTTGCGCGCCCGGTTCTTCCCGGGGCGGGTCGAGGTCCTCCATGCGCAGCAACCAACGCCCGCCCACGGCGCGGGCATCCAGGTACGACGCCAGTGCGGCGACCAGTGAACCGAAGTGCAAGTGGCCGCTGGGGGTGGGGGCGAAGCGGCCGATGTAGGGGGCGGTGGCAGTCATAGGGCGAATGTTACTGAGTCTGGGCGGTAGGCATACAATTTCGACAATGAAGCGTATCCCCTGTGGGAGCGAGCCTGCTCGCGATAGCGGTGTATCTGTCACATCAAGGCTGGCTGACCCACCGCTTTCGCGAGCAGGCTCGCTCCCACAAGGAGGCGCCAGACTTGGAGACGGTATCGGAAACAAAAAACGGAGCGTATGAACGCTCCGTTTCGGTGACAGCCCCGGCAGTTACTTGCCGACCTGTTTTTCCTTGATTTCCGCCAGGGTCTTGCAGTCGATGCACAGATCGGCTGTCGGGCGGGCTTCCAGGCGGCGAATGCCGATCTCGATGCCGCAGGACTCGCACCAACCGTATTCTTCGTCTTCGATCAACTGCAGGGTCTTGTCGATTTTCTTGATGAGCTTGCGCTCGCGATCACGGGCGCGCAGTTCGAGGCTGAACTCTTCTTCCTGACTGGCACGGTCGGCCGGGTCGGGGAAGTTGGCCGCTTCGTCTTTCATGTGATCCACGGTGCGGTCGACTTCCTGCATCAAGTCCTGTTTCCACTTGTTCAGGATCTTGGTGAAGTGCGCGCGCATGGGGGCGCCCATGTACTCTTCGCCAGCTTGCGGGACGTACGGCTCAAACCCGCTGAGCGACTGATTTTGATTTTGCTTTGCTTGGGTGGGCATGAATGGACCGCCTCTACTCTTGTAATCCACTACGCAGGATTGCTCCATCACCGACACCTGCCGGCCCTGCGGCTGCAAGCGGGCGAACTTACCAGATCAAATCGGGCCGCGCTACTCCCGGTTGTCGAGCCTGCGGCGACCGAGGCCTGTAAAACGTGGCGGGGTTCGCTTCGGTGGGGATTTAAACCTGCTCAATGCTTGATTCTAGTCAAGCCTGGGCCAATCGCGGGAGTCATTTCCTGCAATTCACGGGCTCAGACCACTTGCGGTTCGCGCGCGTTCCCGCAGTTGTTTCTGACTTGGCTGGAGAGTTGGGTAGAATCGGTTCTTTTTCCCCCTGAAGGAAGGCCAATGGCTCAGCCCTACAGTGCGCGCAGCCGCGCCATCGAACCTTTCCATGTGATGGCGTTGCTGGCCCGTGCCAACGAGCTGCAGGCCGCCGGGCATGACGTCATCCACCTGGAGATCGGCGAACCGGACTTCACCACCGCCGAGCCAATCATCCAGGCCGGCCAGGCCGCGCTGGCGGCGGGCAAGACCCGTTACACCGCGGCCCGTGGCATCCCCGAGCTGCGCGAGGCCATCGCCGGTTTCTACGGCCAGCGCTACGGGGTGGAGATTGACCCCAGGCGCATCCTCGTGACTCCGGGCGGGTCCGGCGCGTTGCTGCTGGCCAGCGCCTTGCTGGTGGACCCAGGCAAGCATTGGCTGCTGGCCGACCCCGGTTATCCGTGCAACCGTCATTTCCTGCGCCTGGTCGAAGGGGCGGCGCAATTGGTGCCGGTGGGGCCGGATGTGCGTTACCAATTGACGCCAGACCTGGTGAACCGTTATTGGGATCAGGACAGCGTCGGTGCGTTGGTGGCCTCACCGGCCAACCCGACCGGGACGATTCTCACCCGGGACGAGCTGGCGGGGCTGTCCAAGGCCATCAAGGGCCACAACGGCCATCTGGTGGTGGACGAGATCTATCACGGCCTGACCTACGGCACCGACGCCGCCAGCGTGCTGGAAGTCGATGACGATGCCTTTGTCCTTAACAGTTTCTCCAAGTATTTCGGCATGACCGGCTGGCGACTTGGCTGGCTGGTGGCCCCTTCGGCGGCTGTCGGCGAGCTGGAAAAGCTCGCGCAGAACCTCTACATCAGTGCGCCGAGCATGGCCCAGTACGCCGCCCTGGCCTGTTTCGAGCCGGCGACCATCGAGATCTTCGAGCAGCGACGGGCCGAGTTTGCGCGGCGCCGTGACTTTCTACTGCCGGCCTTGCGTGAATTGGGCTTCGGTATTGCGGTGGAGCCGGAAGGGGCGTTTTACCTCTATGCCGACATCAGTGCGTTCGGCGGCGATGCCTTTGCGTTCTGCCAGCACTTCCTGGAGACCGAACACGTGGCCTTTACACCGGGCCTGGATTTCGGCCGTCATCAGGCCGGCCACCACGTGCGCTTCGCCTACACCCAGAGCCTGCCGCGGCTACAGGAAGCGGTGGCACGAATCGAACGCGGACTACGGAGCTGGCAAGGCTGATGCATTTTTTCCCTGCGTTGGAAGAAGGTCGCTTGATTCGACGTTACAAGCGTTTTCTCGCCGATATCGAGACCGTTCATGGCGAACTGCTCACTATTCATTGCCCCAACACCGGCTCGATGCTCAATTGCATGGCTGAAGGTGCGCGTGTCTGGTTCAGTCGCTCCAGCGACCCCAAGCGCAAGTTGCCCGGCACCTGGGAAATCGGCGAAACCCCTCAAGGGCGGCTCGCCTGCATCAATACCGCGCGGGCCAACGCCTTGGTCGAAGAAGCCTTGCGCGCCGGGGTCATCAGCGAACTGAAAGGGTTTACCGGGCTCAAGCGGGAAGTGGCTTATGGGGTGGAAAACAGCCGCATCGATTTTCGCCTGGACTACGATCAAGGCTCGGCCTGGGTCGAAGTCAAAAGTGTCACGCTGGGTTTCGATGGCACGAATGTGGCGGCGTTTCCCGATGCGGTGACCCTGCGCGGGGCCAAGCACCTGAGGGAGCTCGCCTGCCTGGCCCGGGAAGGTGTGCGGGCGGTGCAGCTGTATTGTGTGAACCTGAGCGGCATCGAAGCGGTGCGCCCGGCACAGGAAATCGACCCGGTGTACGCCGCGGCCTTGCGTGATGCGGTGGCGGCGGGTGTGGAGGTGCTGGCCTATGGGGTCACGCTGACGTCCGAGCAGATGTGGGTGGACCGTGCGTTGCCGGTATTGCTAGAGCTCGACCCAGATGCCTTGCTCGTCCTCCCGGCTGTCTAGCGCAGCGAGGAACTGACCGGCGCAGGGGCCGGCTACGCATTCGCCGCTTTCGATCAGAAACAGTGCGCCGTGAGTGGCGCACTGGATCAGACTGGCGCTGGGGTCGAGGAACTGGTCGGGTTGCCATTCCAGCGGTACGCCCCGGTGCGGGCAGCGGTTGAGATAGGCATAGACCTGGCCGGCGCGCCGCACGGCCAGCACCTTGCGCCCATCGAGGTCGAAACCGCGACTGCCGTTGTCGGGCAATTGGGCGGCGGTACAAAGAAACTTCATGTGTGTCTCAATATTTGTCGGAGTGAATCCACTGTGGGAGCGAGCTTGCTCGCGATGACGGCGGCACATTCAACATCTCGGTGACTGACTCGCCGCTATCGCGAGCAAGCTCGCTCCCACAAGGTTTCGTGTGGCAAAAGATCCACGCTTGACGGTCAAATGAAAACAATTATCAAATGGCGTCTTCTTCGCAGGAGGCTGAGGATACTTGGCCATGCCCGGTCCTGTGAAAAACTTCTTTGAGGAAGCTGCCCGATGCGCCTGAATATCCGCGTTGTTGCGCTCTGTGTCGCACTGTTGGTCAACCAGGGGGCCAGCGCGGCCCAATTGCCGCAACGCTGGGTCAGTGCCGGCGGCGCCGTGTCGGAGTGGGTCAGTGCACTGGGGGGCGAATCGAAGCTGGTGGGCGTGGACTCCACCAGCCAGCATCCTGAATCCTTGCAGGCCTTGCCCAGTGTTGGCTATCAGCGACAGCTGTCGGCGGAGGGCGTGCTGAGCCTGCGTCCGCAGATCCTGGTGGGCACTGAGGAAATGGGGCCACCGCCCGTGCTGGCGCAAATTCGCAGCGCCGGGGTGCAGGTCGAACTGTTCTCGGCCACACCAGACCTGCCGGCCCTGCAGGGCAATTTGCGGCACCTGGGAAAACTGCTGGGGGCCGAGGCCGAGGCGGCGCGGTTGTTCGACCTTTATCAAAAACAACTCACCCAGCAACAGGCCCGGGTGACCGAAGCCCAGCGCAAGCAAAAGGCTCCCGGCGTATTGCTGTTGGTGGGTAGTTCCGGCGGCAAACCACTGGTTGCGGGCAAGGGCACTTCCGCTGATTGGTTGTTACAGCAGGCCGGCGGTCACAACCTGGCGACCCACAGCGGCTACAAGTCTTTTTCCGTGGAAACCCTGGCCAGCCTGAATCCGCAAGTTCTGGTCTTTGCTGACCGTGCCTTGAGCGGTGAAGAAGCGCGTGCGGCGTTGTTCAGGGAAAACCCGATTCTTTCTTCGACCCGGGCCGCCAGGGACGGGCGCGTCATGGAGCTTGATCCGACGCTGCTGGTAGGCGGCTTGGGCCCGCGGTTGCCACAAAGCCTGATGACACTGACGGCAGGCTTTTATCCGGCTGCGTCGGCCACGGCGCCATGACCTCGTTGGTCAAGCCAGGTACCTTGTTCATTGGCCTGGGCCTGCTGTGTCTGCTGGCAACCTGGCTGTCCCTGGCCCTGGGGCCGGTAAGTTTGCCGTTGCTCGACACCTTGCGCGCTGCCTTGCGTCTGTTGGGCTTGCCGGTGGCCGCCGATGGCCTGGAGCAGGCCGAACTGATCCTTGGCCAGATCCGCTTGCCGCGTACCTTGCTGGGGTTGGCGGTGGGCGGGGTGTTGGCGTTGTCCGGTGTGGCGATGCAGGGGTTGTTTCGCAACCCACTGGCGGACCCGGGGCTGGTGGGTGTGTCCAGCGGTGCGGCACTGGGCGCCGCGTTCGCCATTGTCGGTGGCTCGGCGCTGGGTGGGTTGCCCGAAGCCTTTGGCCCCTACGTGCTTTCGTTGTGTGCATTTCTTGGCGGGCTCGGCGTTACGGCGCTGGTCTATCGTCTCGGGCGACGCAACGGCCAGACCCATGTCGCGACCATGCTCCTGGCCGGTATTGCCCTGACCGCGCTGTCCGGTTCGGCCGTCGGCCTGTTCACCTACCTGGCGGACGACGCGACCCTGCGCACCCTGACGTTCTGGAACCTGGGCAGTCTCAACGGCGCCAGCTATGCGCGGTTGTGGCCGCTGTTGCTGGTCAGTGTCGGCGTGGCGCTCTGGCTACCACGGCGGGCCCGGGCGCTTAATGCACTGTTGCTAGGGGAGTCCGAGGCTGCCCACCTGGGCGTTAACGTCGAAAGCCTCAAGCGTGAACTGGTGTTTTGTACGGCCATGGGGGTTGGCGCGGCGGTGGCGGCTGCGGGCATGATCGGCTTTGTCGGGCTGGTAGTGCCGCATCTGGTGCGCCTGGTGGCAGGCCCCGACCACCGTGTGTTGCTGCCCGCTTCGGTGTTGGCGGGTGCCAGCCTGCTGTTGTTCGCCGATCTGGTGGCGCGCCTGGCCCTGGCTCCTGCGGAATTGCCGATCGGCATTGTCACGGCCTTCATCGGCGCGCCGTTCTTCCTTTATCTATTGGTGCGAGGGCGCGCCTGATGCTGCGAGCGCAGAACCTGCACATTCAACGTGGCCGCAAGACGGTGCTGGCGGACGTCGATCTCGAACTCAACCCTGGCGAAGTACTCGGAGTGCTTGGGCCCAACGGCGCAGGTAAAAGTACTTTGTTGGCGGGCCTGTGCGGCGAATTGCGCCCGGCCCAGGGGCAGGTCTGGCTCGATGACCGGCCATTGGCCCAGTGGCAGGGTGCCGAGCGCGCCCGGTGCCTGGCGGTCTTGCCGCAGTCCTCGACCCTGGATTTCGCCTTTCGTGTCGAGGAGGTCGTGGGCATGGGGCGCCTGCCGCACCAGAGTGGTCGAGTGCGCGATGAGCAAGTCGTCGCCGCGGCGCTGCAAGCGGCAGACGCCGCGCATCTGCACGGTCGCAGTTATCTGGCGTTGTCCGGCGGTGAACGTCAGCGGGTGCACTTGGCGCGGGTGTTGGCGCAGTTGTGGCCAGGTGAAGCGGGGCAAACCCTGTTGCTGGACGAGCCGACCTCGATGCTCGATCCGCTGCACCAGCACACCATCCTCCTGGCGGTGCGTGAATTCGCCAGTCGCGGCGCTGCCGTGCTGGTGATCCTGCATGACCTGAACCTGGCGGCGCGTTACTGTGATCGCCTGTTGCTGCTCGCGTCCGGTCGGCCGGTGGCCCTGGACACGCCCCGGCATGTGCTGCGCCCGGAACCGCTCAAGGCGGTGTTTGGCCTGGACGTGCTGGTGCAAGACCATCCGGAGCGCGGGCATCCATTGATCATTGCCCGCTGAGGGCACCCTGGAGGATATGGACGTGCGCCTGCTTCTGATTCTGGCATTGAGTGTACTGACGGCGTGTCAGAGCATCGCACCGCCCCCACTCGGCGGACGAATCCGCGATTTGCACAATGGCCAGGCCGTGACGCCCCAGGCATTGGTTGAACGCTTGGCCAAGGCGCCTCGGGTGGTGGTGGGGGAGCGGCACGACAATCGCGATCACCACGCGCTGCAGGTCTGGCTGCTCCAGGCCCTGGCCGGGCAGCGTGCCCAGGGCAGTCTGTTGCTGGAAATGCTCACCCCCGCCCAGCAACCACGCGTTGATTCGGTCCGCCAGTTACCCGCCTTGCCGAAGGACCTGCCCGGCGCACTGGATTGGTCGCCCGGCTGGGATTGGCGCCTGTATGGCCCCGTCGTCGAGTTTGCCCTGGCGCAACGCTATCCGTTGCTGGCTGCCAATCTGGACGCCGCCGAGATCCAGCGTTTCTATCGACAAGCACCGGGCTTGATGGGCACTCGCTCCAATGCAGCCACTGTGAAGGACGAGTTGTTGGGGCAAATCCGTGAATCCCACTGCGGTTTGCTGCCCGAGTCGCAAATGCCGGCGATGCTGGCCGTGCAGCAACAGCGTGACCGACGCATGGCCGAACGCCTGCTGCAAGCGCCGACACCGGCATTGTTGTTCGCCGGTGCCTGGCATGCGCGAAAGGATGTTGGTGTGCCGCTGCATGCGCTGGATCTTGGCGCCAGCGAGGCACCGATCGTCCTGATGCTGGCCGAGGAGGGCAGTGAGGTGACGTCGGCCATGGCGGATTACGTGTGGTACACGCCGGCCATGCCGCCACAGGATTACTGTGCGCAGATGCGTGAACACGTCGGAAAGTGATTTTCTACAGGCAAAAAAAGACCCGGCAACAGCCGGGTCAAATAACCGTGATTAGCCTGATGAGGAGATATCTGAGAGTCCGAACCAAGGGCTGTTCAAATATCGACCAGTCTCGCGACCGGATGTGGTAATCATAGCGATTCTCATTACCATGTCAAACATTGTTTTGCGATTCGCCGAAATAACCTCGCGGCCAGGGTCCGTGCAGGAAACGAAAGGGCGTCAGGCCTTGTGGCGCGTCGAAATGGCGTCCAGCTGTTTATTCAGGGCTTCTTTGCGCTCGGCGGGAATGTCATTCCAATGCACATCCATCAACGCGCCCTCGATGGCGTACAGCAACACCTTGGAAGCCCGGAAGCCGCGCGTGCGTACGGCGCGATAGGCGTCCACCGCGCCGAGCCGGCGTAGATCGGATGCGCTGTGGATGCCCACAGCGTGCAGCCACTGGGCTGATGTCTTGCCCAGATTCTTCAGGTGTTGCAGTTCATCATTCATCGAGCCTCCTTGCGACGGCCGACTGGTGCAGTGGGCAAGCTTCTGAGCAGTGTAGCGGTCAGTAGGAAAAGCGTGATTGTTTGGTCGGATTCGACGCAAAAGCTTCTAATGCATTACGCACGATGGGGTGGGAAAAGGCTGCAAACTATATGCTCCAGCGCAAGCGGGGGCGCTGGAGATCCGTTCAGTCTGTGGCAGGTCCGCTCGTTGGCCGACCCGCTTCAAACAGGTTCAGCGAGTGCGGTAGCGCAACCGGGTGCCGAAGTTCATCGACATCAGGATCTCGTCCGCAGACAGTTCCGGCGGGAAGTAGGCACCGGAGATTTGCGCATGGGCCAGGCTCGCGCCTTCCAGTGACGACTTGCGAAAATCGATGCCACGCAGATCGGCGGAGCGGAAGTAGGCGTCGCTGAAGTCAACGTCGTCCGCATTCAGTTCCCGCAGATCAAGGCCTCGAAAGTCGCCGCCACGCATGTCGACCGGGCCTTGTGGGCGTTCGTTGTTGAACCCGGCGATATCGTCTTTGCGCAGCAAGGCATAAAGCGGGGTGTTGAGAAGCTTGGGAAGGCTCATTTCATATCACCTGTTGGTTTTATGACGCCAGTATAGTGCCACTATTTGACGGCCGTGAAGCCGGGCATCGCTTCACGGCCGAAAAAATATCTACAGGCCTGGCAGGCGCTGACGGATCTGCGCGACCACGATGTCGAGTGTGCCGCTTTCATTGGTTTGGACCCGTTTGCTGCAGAGAATTTCCGCCGGGGTCAGGGCTTCGCGGCTGGATTGTTGTGCGGCAATGACCGCCAGGTTCGCATCGGAGGGGTCTTTCTGGTCGGCCTGACGCTGTGCCAGGCGGCTTTCGATGACCGCTTGCGGCGCGTCGCAGTCGAGAATCAGGAACGGAGCACCGGTGGCCTCGGCGATTTTCGCCGCTGCGTCGCGTTGATCGCGCTTGAGGTAAGTGGCATCGATCACTACCGGGAAGCCGGCGCGCAGGATCACCGCGGCGATTTCATGCAGGCGGGCGTAGGTAGCGCTGCTGGCGTCACTGCTATAGATGCCGGCCTCTGGATCGTTGGGTACTTGTTGCTGGCCGAACAGACGCTTGCGCTCCACGTCCGAACGCAGGCGAATGGCGCCCAGCGCCTCTACCAGGCGCATCGCGACATGGCTTTTGCCAACGGCCGAGACGCCGTGGGTGATGGCCAGGAAGCGCGAAGGAATGGTGCTGTAGCTTTCCGCCAGGTTGGCGTAGTTGCGGTACTGGCGCAGGGTGGTGGCGCGCTGCACCGGATCGGCTTCGGCCGGCATGCTGAACAACGCGACTTTTGCCCGGACCAGGGCACGATAGGCTTTATAGAAGTTCAGCAGCTCCAGGCCCTGGTAGTCACCGGTCAGTTCCAGGTACTGGCTGACGAAGCGCCGTGCCAGCGATTTCAGGCCGCGGTCCTCCAGGTCCATCGCCAGGAATGCGGTGTCGGCGTAGACGTCGGTGAAACGGAACGGTTCGTTGAACTCGATGCAGTCGAAAATCACCACCTTGCCGTCGATCACGGTGGCGTTGCCCAGGTGGATATCACCGTGGCATTCGCGGATGAAACCTTCGGCCTTGCGTTGGGTGAACAGCGGCTTGAGGCGTTCGAAGCTGCTCTCGGCCCAGGCTTGCAGGGCTTCGAGTTGCAACAGGTCGGCCTTGTCGTTGAGGAACGGGCGGATCTGTTCAAAGTTCTGCAGCACCGGTGCCATCACGCTTTGCGGGGTGCCGGCGTCGTTTTCGGCGGGCACCTTGGGCGTGGAGAGATGGAACTGGGCGATCTGCGCGGCCATCTCGTCGATGTGCGCGGTGGTCAGTTCGCCGTTGGCTTGCAGCGTGCTGAGCAGTTCGCTCTGCGGGAACTGACGCATCTTCAGGGCGTACTCGATGGCCGGGCCGTCGCCACCCAGCTGTGGCGCTTCGGCGCTGCCGGTAATCGGCAGGACGTCCAGGTACAGGTCCTGGGTCAGGCGCTGGTTGAGGCGTAACTCCTCACCACAGAAGTGCTTGCGCGCCTCGAGGCTGGTGAAGTCGAGGAAGCCGAAGTTGACCGGCTTTTTGAATTTGTAGGCGTATGGCCCAGTGAGCAATACCCAGGAAATGTGGGTCTCGATGACCTGGAACCCTTCGACGGGATGTGGGTAGAGGGCCGGGTTTTGCAGGGCAGCGATCAGGGATTGGCTCACGGGCGGTCCTTCATAGACTGGAAAAATTCAAGGCCGTCATTATGGCCGCAAGCCGCGCTAACGCAAACCGCGTGGAGGGCTCATGTTGAACCGAGGCAAAGTGCGTATAATCCGCCGCCATGACTCGTACCCGATCCCCCCGTACCCCCAAGAAACCACCCGCCAGCCGCCTGCGGCCCTGGCTGGGCTGGGCCCTTAAACTCAGCCTGGTGGGCCTCGTCGTGCTCGCCGGTTTTGCGGTCTATCTCGATGCCGTGGTCCAGGAGAAGTTCTCCGGCAAGCGCTGGACCATTCCGGCCAAGGTCTATGCCCGGCCGTTGGAGCTGTTCGTCGGACAGAAGCTGAGCAAGGATGATTTCCTGACCGAGCTCGATGCCTTGGGTTATCGCCGTGAAAGCGTGGCCAATGGTCCGGGTGCGGCCTCGGTCAATGGCAATACCATCGACCTCAACACCCGTGGCTTTCAGTTCTATGAAGGCATGGAGCAGGCACAACCGGTGCGGGTGCGTTTTTCCGGCGATTATGTCGCTGCGCTGACCGGCGCCAACAACGCAAGCCTGTCGGTGGTGCGCCTTGAGCCGCTGCTCATTGGTGGCCTGTACCCCAAGAACCTCGAAGACCGGATCCTGATCAAGATCGACCAGGTGCCGCCGTTCCTGCTCGATACGCTGATCGCCGTCGAAGACCGCGACTTCTACCATCACTTCGGCGTCTCGCCCAAGTCGATTGCCCGGGCCATCTGGGTCAATACCTCCTCGGGCCACATGCGCCAGGGCGGCAGTACCCTGACCCAACAGTTGGTCAAGAACTTCTACCTGACCAACGAACGCAGCCTGACCCGCAAGCTCACCGAAGCCATGATGGCGTTGTTGCTGGAGCTGCACTACGACAAGCAGGAGATCCTGGAGGCGTACCTCAACGAGGTATTTATCGGTCAGGACGGTCAACGGGCGGTGCACGGTTTCGGCCTCGCCAGCCAGTTCTTCTTCAGCCAACCGCTGTCCGAGCTCAAGTTGCATCAGGTGGCGTTGCTGGTGGGCATGGTCAAGGGACCGTCTTCCTACAACCCGCGTCGTAATCCGGAGCGCGCCCTCGAACGGCGCAACCTGGTGCTCGACCTGCTGCAACAACAGGGTGTGGCGACGGCCGAGCAAGTCGAGGCGGCGAAAAAGATGCCGTTGGGCGTGACCAAGCGCGGCAGCCTGGCGGACAGCTCCTTCCCCGGCTTCATGGACCTGGTCAAGCGTCAGCTGCGGGAAGACTACCGCGACGAAGACTTGACCGAAGAAGGCCTGCGCATCTTCACCAGTTTCGATCCGATCCTGCAGATGAAGGCTGAAGCCTCGGTCGAGGACACTTTCAAGCGGCTGGGTGGGCGCAAGGGCGCCGACGAAGTTGAAGCGGCCATGGTGGTGACCAACCCGGAAACCGGTGAAGTCCAGGCCATGATCGGCAGCCGGC
The DNA here is from genome assembly GCF_054681425.1 of Pseudomonas sp. H1_F01. Lineage (NCBI taxonomy): Bacteria > Pseudomonadati > Pseudomonadota > Gammaproteobacteria > Pseudomonadales > Pseudomonadaceae > Pseudomonas > Pseudomonas sp. H1_F01. The sequence continues at coordinate 1,238,068 of NZ_CP162823.1, forward strand.
AGGCCAGTTTCGCCGGTTTCAACCGAGCGCTGGATGCGGTGCGTCCGATTGGCTCGCTGATCAAGCCGGCGGTGTACCTCACCGCCCTGGAAAAGCCGAGCCAATATACGCTGACCAGTTGGCTGTCGGACGAGACGTTCTCGGTCAAGGGCGCCGATGGCCAGGTCTGGAAACCGCAGAACTATGATCGTCGTTCCCACGGTACGGTGTTCCTGTACCAGGGGCTGGCGCACTCCTACAACCTGTCGACCGCTCGCCTCGGGCTGGAAGTCGGCGTACCGAACGTACTCAAGACCCTGGCGCGCCTGGGGGTTAGTCGCGAATTCCCGGCGTTCCCATCGATGTTGCTGGGGGCCGGTGGCCTTACGCCGATCGAAGTGGCGGCCATGTACCAGACGCTGGCCAACGGCGGTTTCAATACGCCGATGCGCGGGATCCGCAGCGTGCTGACCGCCGATGGCGAACCGCTCAAGCGTTATCCGTTCCAGATCCAGCAGCGTTTCGATCCGGCCTCCATTTACCTGATCCAGAGCGCGATGCAGCGGGTCATGCGTGAAGGCACCGGCAGCTCGGTCTATAACGTGCTGCCCCGGACCCTGACCCTGGCGGGCAAGACCGGTACCAGTAACGACTCGCGCGACAGCTGGTTCGCCGGCTTCAGCCAGGACCTGCTGGCGGTGGTCTGGCTCGGACGTGATGACAATGGCAAGACCCCGTTCACCGGTGCCACCGGTGCGCTGCAGGTCTGGACCAGCTTCATGCGCAAGGCCGACCCGTTGCCGCTGGACATGCCGCAACCGGACAACATCGTCCAGGCGTGGGTCGATTCGCGTACGGGGCAAGGCTCCGATGCCAATTGCCCGGGCGCCGTGCAGATGCCGTATATTCGCGGCAGCGAACCGCCACCCGGTGCAGCCTGTGGCGGCACGAATCCCGCCGAATCGGTGATGGATTGGGTCAAGGACTGGATGAATTAAGCAAAGAGGGTTTCAAGTGAACAAGTGGTTGATTCCAGCGGTAACAGCCGTGGCTTTGCTCAGTGGTTGCTCTACCGTACAACGCGGTTCGATTCCGGTCGTTGATTCCGGCACCGCTGTTTCCAACAGCGAGCGGGTCTCGGCCAATGGCGGTTTCCGTCAAACGACAGTGAAGCGGCCGGCGCAGGGCCAGGTCCAGGCAATCCCGCAGGGCGACACCGGTGTCGTCGTGATGGTGCCTGGTGGCGGCGCGACGACCTCTGCGCCGATCAGCAGCACGCCGATCACGCCGGGCCCGATTACCCCCGGGCCAATCGAAACCTCGCCGATCGACCAGGGCAGCTACAGCATGCCTTCGACGCCGAGCAGCATTCCGTCGGCAGGAGCCGGTGGTCTGTCCGCCGATGAACAGCTCGACGGCCCGGTTCTGGCCCTGTTGACCACGGCGCAACAGCAACAGGCCGGTGGTGACCTCAACGGTGCGTCTTCCAGCCTGGAGCGTGCCCAGCGTGTCGCGCCGCGCGAACCCCAGGTGCTTTATCGCCTGGCCCAGGTGCGCATGGCCCAGGGCGATGCGCCGCAAGCCGAACAGCTGGCCCGTCGTGGCCTGACATTCTCCAGTGGTCGCCCGGCACTTCAGGCCAGCCTGTGGGAGTTGATCGCCCAGGCCCGTGAGAAACAGGGCGATTCCGCTGGCGCGGCATTGGCCCGTCAGAAGGCCAAGGTTTCGCTTTGATGGATACGCGTTTTCCTCAAATCGCCGATCAGTTGCTGTTGATCGAGCGGGAGTTGCGAGTCCAGGGCTGGTGGAGCGATGTTTCGCCTTCGGCGCAGGCACTGGCCAGTGTCGAGCCATTCGCGGTCGACACCCTGGACTTCGAGCAATGGCTGCAATGGATCTTCCTGCCCAGGATGAAAGCCATCCTGGAAAACGACCTGCCGCTGCCCAACGCCTCGGGCATCCTTGCCATGGCCGAGATGGTCTATGCACAGCGGCCAGGGCAGGGCATCGAGTTGCAGCGGCTGCTGGCGCAGTTCGATCAGTTGATCAGCAACGCCGGCTGACCGGCGTTACTGACAATTCTCCTCGATTTGCTTGCGGGTCTCGTCGATCCGCTGGCGCCGCTCTTCTTCGGTGAGGCGGCGCATTTCCCCCTCTACGTCTTCGCGTACCCTGGGGTTGTTCTGCAATTGCGCCAGATTGGTCCGGGCCTGTTCGCAGAACGCCTTGAGTTGGGCTTCCTGCTCGGCAATCTGTTTCTTGACCTGTTGGTCGATGGCCTTTTGGTCGCCAATGACTCCGCCAGACGGCGGTGCCGCCGGTTTGGCGGGCGGCGGGGCGGACTTGATCACGGTCGTGGCCTCCGTGCCTTCGGGCGGCTGGGCGCCGAAGTGGGTAACGCCCTGGGCGTCCACCCATTTGTAGACCTGACCGGCCATGCACATCGGGCTCAGGCCAACCAGCAGGCTGGCCGTCAAGAAGATCATTCGCATGCTGTTTCCTTGTCATGGGTTGCGCAATTGAAGCTAACACAGTTGCCGTTTAAAGGTTTTTTCTTGCGTTCTCATGCGCTTACTTCGAATAAAACACATAGACGACTTGACTTGAAGGAGGCGAAACAGAAGAATCCAAAGTCCGCTGTAGAGGGACTGCCAGAAGCAGACCCACTCAGCAGATCATGAGGCGCACATCCGCGCCGACCTGTTACACCCGCAACGCGTTACCTCGCGCTGGGTGGGAAAGGCCCGCAACACTTGGGACGATCCCAATACTTGCTCAGTCAGTGCTGACGTAGTCGGCGACCACCGTCGCTCATGCTCTGCCGAGAAGTAAACCTATTAAGACCCGTCCCTTTCTTGTGGGTCGGTATTCTGGCGTTTTAGAGGTGAACAACGTGGAGCTTTTATCTGGCGGTGAGATGCTCGTCCGCTTTTTGCGTGACGAAGGCGTCAAATATATCTACGGGTACCCCGGTGGTGCTCTTCTTCATGTCTATGATGCCCTGTTCAAAGAACCGGAAGTGACCCATATCCTGGTTCGTCACGAGCAGGCCGCCACCCATATGGCTGACGGCTATGCCCGTGCCACCGGCAAGGCCGGCGTGGTACTGGTGACTTCCGGTCCAGGCGCCACGAACGCCATCACTGGTATCGCCACCGCGTACATGGACTCCATCCCGATGGTGATCATTTCCGGCCAGGTGCCCAGCACCATGGTGGGTACCGACGCATTCCAGGAAACCGACATGATCGGTATCTCCCGGCCGATCGTGAAGCACAGCTTCATGATCAAGCACGCGTCGGAAATCCCGGAAGTCATGAAGAAGGCCTTCTACCTGGCAGAATCCGGTCGTCCGGGCCCGGTCGTGGTCGATGTTCCGAAAGACATGACCAACCCGGCCGAGAAGTTCGAATACATCTTCCCGAAAAAAGCCAAGCTGCGTTCCTACAGCCCGGCCGTACGCGGCCACTCGGGGCAAATCCGCAAGGCAGCCGAAATGCTCCTGGCGGCCAAGCGCCCTGTGCTGTACTCCGGTGGTGGCGTGATCCTCGGTGGTGGCTCCGCGCCGCTGACCGAACTGGCGAAAATGCTCAACCTGCCGGTCACCAATACGCTGATGGGCCTGGGCGCGTTCCCGGGCACCGACCGTCAGTTCATCGGTATGCTCGGCATGCACGGCAGCTACACCGCCAACCTGGCGATGCACCACGCCGATGTGATCCTGGCGGTCGGCGCACGTTTCGACGACCGCGTCATCAATGGTCCGGCGAAATTCTGCCCGAACGCCAAGATCATCCACATCGACATCGACCCGGCGTCCATCTCCAAGACCATCAAGGCAGACGTGCCGATTGTCGGTCCTGTAGAGAGCGTGCTGACCGAAATGGTCGCCATCCTCAAGGAAATCGGCGAGGTTCCAAACAAGGAATCCGTGGCCAGTTGGTGGAAGCAGGTTGATGAATGGCGCGGCGATCGTGGCTTGTTCCCTTATGACAAGGGTGACGGCAGTGTGATCAAGCCGCAGACCGTGATCGAAACCCTGTGCGAAGTGACCAAGGGCGATGCCTTTGTGACCTCCGACGTGGGCCAGCACCAGATGTTCGCTGCGCAGTACTACAAGTTCGACAAACCCAATCGCTGGATCAACTCCGGCGGCCTGGGCACCATGGGCTTCGGTTTCCCGGCGGCCATGGGCATCAAGTTGAGCTTCCCAGAGGCTGATGTCGCCTGCGTCACGGGCGAAGGCAGCATCCAGATGAACATCCAGGAGCTGTCCACCTGCCTGCAATACGGTTTGCCGGTGAAGATCGTGATCCTGAACAACGGCGTGTTGGGGATGGTTCGCCAGTGGCAGGACATGAGCTACGGCAGCCGTCACTCGCACTCGTACATGGAATCGTTGCCTGATTTCGTCAAGCTGGCAGAGGCCTACGGTCACGTTGGCGTGCGCATCACCGAATCGAAGGATTTGAAGTCGAAGATGGAGGAAGCGTTCGCCATGAAGGATCGCCTGGTGGTGATCGATATTGCGGTCGACACCAGCGAGCACGTCTACCCGATGCAGATCAAAGACGGCTCCATGCGCGATATGTGGCTGAGCAAGACGGAGCGTACCTAATCATGCGACATATTATTTCCCTGCTTCTGGAAAACGAACCAGGTGCGCTGTCTCGTGTTGTGGGCCTGTTCTCGCAGCGCAACTACAACATCGAAAGCCTGACCGTGGCGCCAACCGAAGACCCGACCCTGTCGCGTCTGACGCTGACCACCGTAGGGCACGATGAAATCATCGAGCAGATCACCAAGAACCTGAACAAGCTGATCGAGGTGGTCAAGCTGGTGGACCTGTCGGAAAGCGCTCACATCGAGCGTGAACTGATGCTGGTCAAGGTCAAGGCCACCGGCGCCCAGCGCGCCGAGATCAAACGCACTACCGATATTTATCGTGGGCAGATCGTCGATGTCAGCGCCAGCGTCTATACCGTTCAGTTGACCGGTACCAGCGACAAGCTCGACAGCTTCATTCAATCGATCGGCACTGCCTCGATTCTGGAAACCGTACGCAGTGGCGTCACCGGGATTGCCCGTGGCGACAAAGTACTGAGCATCTAACCAAATTAGCGAATGGCCTGAACGGCCGGATATAGGGGAAATTCATGAAAGTTTTCTACGATAAAGACTGCGACCTGTCGATCATCCAGGGCAAGAAAGTCGCCATCATCGGCTACGGCTCCCAAGGTCACGCCCAAGCGTGCAACCTGAAAGATTCCGGCGTTGACGTGACTGTCGGCCTGCGTAAAGGCTCGGCCACCGTTGCCAAGGCCGAGGCCCATGGCCTGAAAGTGACCGACGTGGCTTCTGCCGTTGCTGCGGCCGACCTGGTCATGATCCTGACCCCGGACGAGTTCCAATCGGCGCTGTACAAGAACGAAATCGAACCGAACATCAAGAAAGGCGCCACCCTGGCCTTCTCCCACGGTTTCGCGATCCACTACAACCAGGTTGTGCCACGTGCCGACCTCGACGTGATCATGATCGCGCCGAAGGCCCCGGGTCACACCGTGCGTTCCGAGTTCGTGAAAGGCGGCGGTATCCCTGACCTGATCGCGATCTACCAGGATGCGTCCGGCAACGCCAAGAACGTGGCCCTGTCCTACGCTGCTGGCGTGGGTGGCGGCCGTACCGGCATCATCGAAACCACCTTCAAGGACGAAACCGAAACCGACCTGTTCGGCGAGCAAGCCGTTCTGTGCGGCGGTACCGTCGAGCTGGTCAAGGCCGGTTTCGAAACCCTGGTTGAAGCTGGCTACGCGCCGGAAATGGCCTACTTCGAGTGCCTGCACGAACTGAAGCTGATCGTTGACCTCATGTATGAAGGCGGTATCGCCAACATGAACTACTCGATCTCCAACAACGCCGAATACGGCGAGTACGTGACCGGTCCGGAAGTCATCAACGCCGAATCCCGTCAGGCCATGCGCAACGCCCTGAAACGTATTCAGGACGGCGAATACGCCAAGATGTTCATCAGCGAAGGCGCTACCGGCTATCCTTCGATGACCGCCAAGCGTCGTAACAATGCCGCTCACGGTATCGAAATCATCGGCGAGCAACTGCGCTCGATGATGCCGTGGATCGGTGCCAACAAGATCGTCGACAAAGCCAAGAACTAAGTCGCGAACTTGATCGAAAAACGCGGCCTCGGCCGCGTTTTTTCGTTTGGGCGGTGGCTTCTGGTATAAAGCTGCATCGTTTGCGGCCGAACCGTCGTCCCAGACATCTGTCGAATTTTTTCACACCGTTGCAAGGTATTGTCCATGAGCGAACGTCCCGACGAGCCAAACCAGGCTCCTGACGCCGAAAGCCTGTTGCCCATCGATGAGCACGTCGAAGAAGGCCATGACGCTGAAGGCCGTAAGGTCCGGCATCGTGGCATCTATCTGTTGCCGAACCTGTTCACCACCGCGAACCTGTTCGCCGGTTTCTATTCCATCATCAGCTCCATGAGTGCCCAGGCTGCCTTGAGCGCTGGCGATAGCGCAGGGGCGAGCCGTTACTTCGCGTTCGCCGCCATTGCGATCTTCGTCGCCATGGTGCTCGATGGCCTGGACGGGCGCGTGGCCCGCATGACCAATACCCAGAGTGCGTTTGGCGCCGAATATGATTCGCTGTCCGACATGGTCGCCTTTGGCGTGGCTCCCGCCTTGCTGGCGTTCGGCTGGGCGCTGGGGGACATGGGCAAGGTCGGCTGGATGGTTGCCTTTATCTATGTGGCGGGGGCGGCATTGCGCCTGGCTCGTTTCAACACCCAGGTTGGCAAGGCTGACAAACGCTACTTCATCGGCCTGGCCAGTCCGGCCGCGGCGGGTGTCGTGGCAGGTGTTGTCTGGGCATTCAGCGACTACGGCATCCAGGGGTCGAAAATGTCGTTCCTGGTGGCGTTGCTGGTTGCGGCGGCCGGGATGTTGATGGTCAGTAATATCAAGTACAACAGCTTCAAGGAGCTGGATCTGAAGGGCCGTGTGCCGTTCGTGGCGATTCTGGCGGTGGTGCTGGTGTTCGCAGTGGTGTTCAGTGATCCGCCGCGTATCCTGTTGTTGGTGTTCCTGGGCTATGCCGCCTCCGGACCGGTGCAATACTTGTTGCGTCTTCGTCGACGCTAAACGTTGCCTTAATGTAATTTCCCCCATACTCCGCAGTCTATTGGTACATCTGCCCTCCAATACTGCGGAGTTGTCATGCTGATCAAGATCCCTAAGTCGTCCGACTGCCGTGAATCGGACGTCACGCCCGAATCCCTCTATCTATCCCGTCGGCAAATGCTCGGTGCAACCCTGTCTGGCCTCGCCGTCAGCAGCTTGCCTCAATGGGCCAGTGCTGCCGATGCGGCGCGGTATGCCGATGTCGAGCCCGGAAAGGCGCCGTCCTGGTTTGCCGAGAAACTGCCTTCAGTCCAATGGGGCGCGGTCACGGTCAAGAATGAGCCCATCACGCCGTTCAAGGACGCGACCCATTACAACAACTTCTATGAGTTCGGAACCGACAAGGGAGACCCGGCAGCCAATGCCGGGTCGTTGAAGACCGAGCCCTGGAGCGTGGTCGTGGACGGGGAGGTGGGCAAGCCGGGACGCTACGGGTTGGAAGACTTCATGAAGCCTTATCAACTGGAAGAGCGTATCTATCGATTGCGCTGTGTCGAGGCCTGGTCGATGGTTATTCCGTGGATTGGCTTCCCCATCTCTGCATTGCTCAAGCAGGTCGAGCCGACCTCCAAGGCCAAGTACATCCGCTTCGAAACCCTGCAGGATCCCAAGGTCATGCCGGGGCAGCGTTCCGGTTTCGCCTTGATCAACTGGCCATATGTCGAAGGCTTGCGATTGGATGAGGCCATGAATCCGTTGGCTATCCTGGCGGTGGGAATGTACGGACGGGAGTTGCCGAACCAGAATGGCGCGCCGCTGCGGCTAGTGGTCCCATGGAAATACGGTTTCAAAAGTGTGAAGTCCATCGTGCGTATCAGTCTGGTGAGTGAGCAGCCGAAGACGACTTGGCAGAGCATCGCGTCTGACGAATACGGTTTCTATGCCAACGTCAATCCGACGGTCGATCATCCGCGGTGGACCCAGGCGCATGAGCGTCGTTTACCGAGCGGGCTGTTCAGTCCCAATGTTCGCGATACGTTGATGTTCAACGGCTATCAGGATGAAGTCGCTTCTTTATATGCAGGGATGGACCTGAGGAAGGACTACTGATGCGTTTTCCAGTCTGGCGAATCGGCGTCTTCATCGCGGCGGCGATCTGGCCCTTGTTCTGGCTTTACGAGGCCTTGATGAACTCGCTGGGTCCTGACCCGGGCAAGGTGCTGGTGGATCGGCTCGGGTTGGGCACGTTGATCCTGTTGTTGATCACCTTGAGCATGACGCCGCTGCAAAAGCTGACGGGATGGGCAGGGTGGATTGCGGTCAGGCGGCAGTTGGGGTTGTGGTGCTTTACTTATGTGGTGCTGCATTTGAGCGGGTATGCGGCGTTCATATTGGGGTTCGACTGGTCGCAGCTGGGCGTCGAGTTGAGCAAGCGGCCTTACATTATTGTCGGGGCGCTTGGCTTTCTCGGCCTGCTGGCGCTGGCGGTCACATCCAATCGCTACAGTCAGCGGCGGCTTGGCGTGCGCTGGAAGAAATTGCATCGCCTGGTTTATCTGATCCTGGGGCTTGGGTTGTTGCATATGCTGTGGATCGTGCGGGCAGATCTGAAGGAGTGGGCGATATACGCCTTTATAGGGGCTGTACTGTTGATGCTGAGAGTCCCGCCGGTTATGCGTCGGATCCCGCGTTTGCTGGGTAGGAAAGTTCCTTCTGCAACAAAAGCGTAATTAGGGGTTGACGGCAGATTCTGGAAGTCTATAATTCGCCCCACTTCCGGCGCAGTCGAAACGGAAAACTCCTTGATATTCAATGAGTTAAGTTAGTTTCGAAGGTGTTGGGCTTCAGTTCATCGAAGCCCGGAAGGAGCGGGTAGAGCGGTGTTGTTTGGCTCTATCAGCGGTTCGATCTTCTCGGTCGAAAGCGGTGAAAAAGAGGTGTTGACAGCAGCGAGTAACGCTGTAGAATTCGCCTCCCGCTAACGAGAGATCGGAAGCGCAAGTGGTTGAAGTTGCAAAGGAAACTTTGAAAACTTCTGAAAATAACCGCTTGACAGATACACGGGGCGCTGTAGAATGCGCGCCTCGGTTGAGGCGAAAGACTCAGCCAGCCGCTCTTTAACAACTGAATCAAGCAATTCGTGTGGGTGCTTGTGGAGTCAGACTGCTAGTCAACAGATTATCAGCATCACAAGTTACTCCGCGAGAAATCAAAGATGTAACCAACGATTGCTGAGCCAAGTTTAGGGTTTTCTCAAAACCCAAAGATGTTTGAACTGAAGAGTTTGATCATGGCTCAGATTGAACGCTGGCGGCAGGCCTAACACATGCAAGTCGAGCGGTAGAGAGGTGCTTGCACCTCTTGAGAGCGGCGGACGGGTGAGTAATGCCTAGGAATCTGCCTGGTAGTGGGGGATAACGCTCGGAAACGGACGCTAATACCGCATACGTCCTACGGGAGAAAGCAGGGGACCTTCGGGCCTTGCGCTATCAGATGAGCCTAGGTCGGATTAGCTAGTTGGTGGGGTAATGGCTCACCAAGGCGACGATCCGTAACTGGTCTGAGAGGATGATCAGTCACACTGGAACTGAGACACGGTCCAGACTCCTACGGGAGGCAGCAGTGGGGAATATTGGACAATGGGCGAAAGCCTGATCCAGCCATGCCGCGTGTGTGAAGAAGGTCTTCGGATTGTAAAGCACTTTAAGTTGGGAGGAAGGGCATTAACCTAATACGTTAGTGTTTTGACGTTACCGACAGAATAAGCACCGGCTAACTCTGTGCCAGCAGCCGCGGTAATACAGAGGGTGCAAGCGTTAATCGGAATTACTGGGCGTAAAGCGCGCGTAGGTGGTTCGTTAAGTTGGATGTGAAATCCCCGGGCTCAACCTGGGAACTGCATTCAAAACTGTCGAGCTAGAGTATGGTAGAGGGTGGTGGAATTTCCTGTGTAGCGGTGAAATGCGTAGATATAGGAAGGAACACCAGTGGCGAAGGCGACCACCTGGACTGATACTGACACTGAGGTGCGAAAGCGTGGGGAGCAAACAGGATTAGATACCCTGGTAGTCCACGCCGTAAACGATGTCAACTAGCCGTTGGGAGCCTTGAGCTCTTAGTGGCGCAGCTAACGCATTAAGTTGACCGCCTGGGGAGTACGGCCGCAAGGTTAAAACTCAAATGAATTGACGGGGGCCCGCACAAGCGGTGGAGCATGTGGTTTAATTCGAAGCAACGCGAAGAACCTTACCAGGCCTTGACATCCAATGAACTTTCCAGAGATGGATTGGTGCCTTCGGGAACATTGAGACAGGTGCTGCATGGCTGTCGTCAGCTCGTGTCGTGAGATGTTGGGTTAAGTCCCGTAACGAGCGCAACCCTTGTCCTTAGTTACCAGCACGTAATGGTGGGCACTCTAAGGAGACTGCCGGTGACAAACCGGAGGAAGGTGGGGATGACGTCAAGTCATCATGGCCCTTACGGCCTGGGCTACACACGTGCTACAATGGTCGGTACAGAGGGTTGCCAAGCCGCGAGGTGGAGCTAATCCCACAAAACCGATCGTAGTCCGGATCGCAGTCTGCAACTCGACTGCGTGAAGTCGGAATCGCTAGTAATCGCGAATCAGAATGTCGCGGTGAATACGTTCCCGGGCCTTGTACACACCGCCCGTCACACCATGGGAGTGGGTTGCACCAGAAGTAGCTAGTCTAACCTTCGGGAGGACGGTTACCACGGTGTGATTCATGACTGGGGTGAAGTCGTAACAAGGTAGCCGTAGGGGAACCTGCGGCTGGATCACCTCCTTAATCGACGACCGCAGCTGCTTCATGAGCTCCCACACGAATTGCTTGATTCATTGAAGAAGACGAAAGAAGCAGCCCGAAATTGGGTCTGTAGCTCAGTTGGTTAGAGCGCACCCCTGATAAGGGTGAGGTCGGCAGTTCGAATCTGCCCAGACCCACCAATTTTGTGTGGGAAACGCCTGTAGAAATACGGGGCCATAGCTCAGCTGGGAGAGCGCCTGCCTTGCACGCAGGAGGTCAGCGGTTCGATCCCGCTTGGCTCCACCACTACTGCTTCGATTGTATAAAGCTTAGAAATGAGCATTCCATCGGTTCGATGGTGAATGTTGATTTCTAGTCTTTGACTAGTTCGTTCTTTAAAAATTTGGGTATGTGATAGAAAGATAGACTGGACGTTACTTTCACTGGTAACGGATCAGGCTAAGGTAAAATTTGTGAGTTGCTCTCATGAGCAAGATCGAATTTTCGGCGAATGTCGTCTTCACAGTATAACCAGATTGCTTGGGGTTATATGGTCAAGTGAAGAAGCGCATACGGTGGATGCCTTGGCAGTCAGAGGCGATGAAAGACGTGGTAGCCTGCGAAAAGCTTCGGGGAGTCGGCAAACAGACTTTGATCCGGAGATGTCTGAATGGGGGAACCCAGCCATCATAAGATGGTTATCTTGTACTGAATACATAGGTGCAAGAGGCGAACCAGGGGAACTGAAACATCTAAGTACCCTGAGGAAAAGAAATCAACCGAGATTCCCTTAGTAGTGGCGAGCGAACGGGGACTAGCCCTTAAGCTTCTTTGATTTTAGCGGAACGCTCTGGAAAGTGCGGCCATAGTGGGTGATAGCCCTGTACGCGAAAGGATCTTAGAAGTGAAATCGAGTAGGACGGAGCACGAGAAACTTTGTCTGAATATGGGGGGACCATCCTCCAAGGCTAAATACTACTGACTGACCGATAGTGAACTAGTACCGTGAGGGAAAGGCGAAAAGAACCCCGGAGAGGGGAGTGAAATAGATCCTGAAACCGTATGCGTACAAGCAGTGGGAGCCCACTTTGTTGGGTGACTGCGTACCTTTTGTATAATGGGTCAGCGACTTATTTTCAGTGGCGAGCTTAACCGAATAGGGGAGGCGTAGCGAAAGCGAGTCTTAATAGGGCGTCTAGTCGCTGGGAATAGACCCGAAACCGGGCGATCTATCCATGGGCAGGTTGAAGGTTGGGTAACACTAACTGGAGGACCGAACCGACTACCGTTGAAAAGTTAGCGGATGACCTGTGGATCGGAGTGAAAGGCTAATCAAGCTCGGAGATAGCTGGTTCTCCTCGAAAGCTATTTAGGTAGCGCCTCATGTATCACTGTAGGGGGTAGAGCACTGTTTCGGCTAGGGGGTCATCCCGACTTACCAAACCGATGCAAACTCCGAATACCTACAAGTGCCGAGCATGGGAGACACACGGCGGGTGCTAACGTCCGTCGTGAAAAGGGAAACAACCCAGACCGTCAGCTAAGGTCCCAAAGTTATGGTTAAGTGGGAAACGATGTGGGAAGGCTTAGACAGCTAGGAGGTTGGCTTAGAAGCAGCCACCCTTTAAAGAAAGCGTAATAGCTCACTAGTCGAGTCGGCCTGCGCGGAAGATGTAACGGGGCTCAAACCATACACCGAAGCTACGGGTATCACGTAAGTGATGCGGTAGAGGAGCGTTCTGTAAGCCTGTGAAGGTGAGTTGAGAAGCTTGCTGGAGGTATCAGAAGTGCGAATGCTGACATGAGTAACGACAATGGGTGTGAAAAACACCCACGCCGAAAGACCAAGGTTTCCTGCGCAACGTTAATCGACGCAGGGTTAGTCGGTCCCTAAGGCGAGGCTGAAAAGCGTAGTCGATGGAAAACAGGTTAATATTCCTGTACTTCTGGTTATTGCGATGGAGGGACGGAGAAGGCTAGGCCAGCTTGGCGTTGGTTGTCCAAGTTTAAGGTGGTAGGCTGGAATCTTAGGTAAATCCGGGATTCTAAGGCCGAGAGCTGATGACGAGTTACCCTTTGGGTGACGAAGTGGTTGATGCCATGCTTCCAAGAAAAGCTTCTAAGCTTCAGGTAACCAGGAACCGTACCCCAAACCGACACAGGTGGTTGGGTAGAGAATACCAAGGCGCTTGAGAGAACTCGGGTGAAGGAACTAGGCAAAATGGCACCGTAACTTCGGGAGAAGGTGCGCCGGTGAGGGTGAAGCACTTGCTGCGTAAGCCCACGCCGGTCGAAGATACCAGGCCGCTGCGACTGTTTATTAAAAACACAGCACTCTGCAAACACGAAAGTGGACGTATAGGGTGTGACGCCTGCCCGGTGCCGGAAGGTTAATTGATGGGGTTAGCTAACGCGAAGCTCTTGATCGAAGCCCCGGTAAACGGCGGCCGTAACTATAACGGTCCTAAGGTAGCGAAATTCCTTGTCGGGTAAGTTCCGACCTGCACGAATGGCGTAACGATGGCGGCGCTGTCTCCACCCGAGACTCAGTGAAATTGAAATCGCTGTGAAGATGCAGTGTATCCGCGGCTAGACGGAAAGACCCCGTGAACCTTTACTATAGCTTTGCACTGGACTTTGAATTTGCTTGTGTAGGATAGGTGGGAGGCTTTGAAGCGTGGACGCCAGTTCGCGTGGAGCCATCCTTGAAATACCACCCTGGCAACTTTGAGGTTCTAACTCAGGTCCGTTATCCGGATCGAGGACAGTGTATGGTGGGTAGTTTGACTGGGGCGGTCTCCTCCTAAAGAGTAACGGAGGAGTACGAAGGTGCGCTCAGACCGGTCGGAAATCGGTCGTAGAGTATAAAGGCAAAAGCGCGCTTGACTGCGAGACAGACACGTCGAGCAGGTACGAAAGTAGGTCTTAGTGATCCGGTGGTTCTGTATGGAAGGGCCATCGCTCAACGGATAAAAGGTACTCCGGGGATAACAGGCTGATACCGCCCAAGAGTTCATATCGACGGCGGTGTTTGGCACCTCGATGTCGGCTCATCACATCCTGGGGCTGAAGCCGGTCCCAAGGGTATGGCTGTTCGCCATTTAAAGTGGTACGCGAGCTGGGTTTAGAACGTCGTGAGACAGTTCGGTCCCTATCTGCCGTGGACGTTTGAGATTTGAGAGGGGCTGCTCCTAGTACGAGAGGACCGGAGTGGACGAACCTCTGGTGTTCCGGTTGTCACGCCAGTGGCATTGCCGGGTAGCTATGTTCGGGAAAGATAACCGCTGAAAGCATCTAAGCGGGAAACTTGCCTCAAGATGAGATCTCACTGGGACCTTGAGTCCCCTGAAGGGCCGTCGAAGACTACGACGTTGATAGGCAGGGTGTGTAAGCGCTGTGAGGCGTTGAGCTAACCTGTACTAATTGCCCGTGAGGCTTGACCATATAACACCCAAGCAATTTGTATCCTCCGAGCTGAAAAGCGAACGAGACCAGATTGCGGTGTGTGAAGACGAAACGAACCGAAAGTTCGAATCTCACAAAACACCAAAGCTATCACATACCCAATTTGCTGAAGCGAGGCCAACTGGCCGCGACTCAGTACCCGAATTTCTTGACGACCATAGAGCATTGGAACCACCTGATCCCATCCCGAACTCAGCAGTGAAACGATGCATCGCCGATGGTAGTGTGGGGTTTCCCCATGTGAGAGTAGGTCATCGTCAAGATTAAATTCCGAAACCCCTATCTGCTGATGCAGGTAGGGGTTTTGTTTTTGCCCCCAGGAAAGTCTGCGAAAGCTCGTGATAAATTTGCACAGTTATTTCCGAGCCGGAGCACTAGAATAGCCCCACCTTAGCTGAGCCAGAGCTGTTTATGCCCGATCCGTCAGACATTGATAGGTTGTCAGATCTGCCCCTGAGCGATCTGGTGGCGTGTCATGAGTGCGACCTGTTGATGCGCAAGCCTCAGCTGGCCCATGGTGAAAAAGCCGAGTGCCGCCGTTGTGGCTATGAGCTCTATGCTCACCGGCACAATGTAGTTGAACGCAGCCTTGCCTTGGTTATCGCGGCCCTGCTGTTATATGTGCCGGCCAACTTCTTACCCATCATGGAACTCAATCTGCTCGGGCAGTCCTCCCAGGACACCGTTTGGAGTGGGGTGGTCGGGCTGTTTGATACCGGTATGCAAGGCATCGCGGCAGTGGTGTTCCTGTGCAGCATGGGCATTCCACTACTCAAGTTGCTTTGTCAGTTGGTGGTGCTGTTGTCCATTCGCTTGGACTTTGGCCGTAGTTACGGTTTGTTGCTGTATCGCATTTATCACCATCTACGAGACTGGGGGATGCTTGAGGTCTACCTCATGGGGGTGCTGGTGGCCATCGTCAAGTTGGCAGACATGGCGGCCATCACCGTAGGCCTTGGCCTGGTGTGCTTCATCAGTTTGTTGCTGGTCCAGGTCTGGCTGGAGGTGGTGATGTCACCCCATCAGATCTGGCAGGCGTTATCAGGAGAAGATGCCCATGCGGGCGATTGATGCAGGGATTCTGATCTGTACGGAGTGCCACGAGTTGAATCGGCAGGATGCTGAGGCCGATAACCAAACCTGTACTCGCTGCGGCGCGCTGGTTCACCCCCGTCGCCCGAACAGCTTGATGCGGACCTGGGCATTGTTGATCACGGCCGCGATTCTTTATATTCCGGCCAACATGTTGCCGATCATGACTATCAACTCGCTGGGCCAGGGCGCCCCGAGTACCATCATGGCCGGCGTCATCGAGCTGGTTCAACACGGCATGATTCCTATTGCTGCCGTGGTGTTCATCGCCAGCATCGTTGTACCCACTTTCAAACTGGTGGGCATCGCCTTGTTGTTGTTTTCCGTTCAGCGGCATCAGCCTATGTCGGCGCAGCAACGCATCCTTATGTACCGTTTCATCGAGTTCATTGGTCGCTGGTCGATGCTGGATATTTTCGTGATCGCCATTTTGGTGGCCGTGGTGAATTTCGGACGGCTCGCCAGTGTCGAAGCCGGTCTCGGCGCGATCGCTTTTGCCAGCGTAGTGATTTTGACAATGATTGCCGCAGTAACCTTCGATCCCCGACTGATTTGGGATAACACGGAGTCGGATGACGACCATGACTGATTTGCCTACCGCTAAAACTCGACCGGCTTCGAACTGGTCGGCCATCTGGGTCCTGCCGTTGATTGCCTTGATCATCGGCGGCTGGCTCGGCTGGCGGGCTTATAACGAGACCGGAATCGAGATCAATGTGCGCTTTGAGAGCGGAGAAGGCATCCAGGTCAACAAAACCGAAGTCGTCTACAAAGGGATGACGGTCGGCAAAGTGACGGCTCTTACCCTCGATGACGAAGGCAGCTCCAAGGGGGTGGTCGCGACCATCGAGATGAACAAGGACGTCGAGCAGTACCTCAAGACCGGAACACGTTTCTGGCTGGTCAAGCCGAGCGTGAGTCTGGCCGGGATCACTGGCCTGGAAACCCTGGTCTCGGGTAACTATGTGGCTATCAGCCCAGGTGAAGGGGAGTCGGCCCGTAAATTCAAGGCCCTGGCCGAAGAGCCGCCGCTGTCGGATGCCAAGCCGGGGTTGCACTTGACCCTCAAGGCTGATCGGTTGGGTTCGCTGAACCGTGGCAGCCCGGTGTTCTACAAACAGATTCAGGTCGGTCAGGTGAAGAGCTACCTGCTGTCGGAGGATCAGAGCAAGGTCGAGATCAAAATCTTCATCGAGCCGACCTATGCCAGCCTGGTGCGCAAACACACGCGTTTCTGGAATGCCAGTGGCATCAGCATCGATGCCAACCTCTCGGGCGTCAAAGTGCGCAGCGAGTCCCTGGCCAGCATCGTGGCCGGAGGGATTGCCTTCGCCACGCCGGAAAGCCGCAAGGACAGCCCGCCGACGGACCCAAGCCTGCCGTTCCGTCTTTACGAAGACTTTGACGCCGCTGCGGCGGGCATTCGAGTGAAGGTCAAGCTCAGCGATTTCGAAGGGTTGCAGGCCGGTCGTACGCCGGTCATGTACAAAGGCATCCAGGTCGGCAGCCTGAAGAACCTCAAGGTCGATCCGGACCTGGCCAGCGCCACGGCTGAATTGACCCTGGACCCCTTGGCCGAAGATTACCTGGTAACCGGCACGCAGTTCTGGGTCGTCAAGCCATCGATCTCGCTGGCGGGTATCACCGGCCTGGAAGCGTTGGTCAAGGGCAACTACATTGCCGTGCGACCGGGTGACAAGGGCGGCGCGCCGCAACGGGAGTTCGAAGCCCGGGCAAAAGCTCCACCACTGGACTTGCGTTCCCCGGGGCTGCACCTGGTCCTGCTGACCGAAAACCTCGGATCGCTGGAGGTCGGCAGTCCGATCCTCTACAAGCAGGTCAAGGTCGGGTCGGTGCAGAGCTATCAGTTCTCCCGCAAGAAGAAGCAGCTGATCATTGGTGTGCACATCGAGAAGGAGTACGAAGGGCTGGTCAACGGCTCGACACGTTTCTGGAACGCCAGTGGTATCACGCTTACGGGAGGTTTGACGGGCGGGATCCAGGTCAAGAGCGAGTCCCTGCAAAGCCTGATGGCTGGTGGGATTGCCTTCGAAACTCCGGAACCGAATGTGCCGCTGAAAAGACGCATCCCCCGTTTCCGCCTGTTCGCCGATCACGAAGCCGCACAACAGCGAGGCACTGAGGTCACGATCAAGGTCGATCGCGCCGATGGTTTGCGCAGTGGTACGCCGATCCGGTTCAAAGGGTTGGATGTGGGCAAGATCGAGGATGTTGATCTCAGCGCCGATATGCAATCGGTGCTGCTCACGGCGCGTATCACCGAAGTGCCGGAGCGCATCGCCCGGGTCGGGTCCCAGTTCTGGGTGGTCAAGCCGGAGTTGGGGTTGATGAAGACCTCCAACCTGGAAACGCTGGTAACCGGCCAATACATTGAAGTGCAGCCTTCGGCGAAAAACCTCGGGCCGCAGAAAAGCTTCGTGGCCCTGGCCAACCCACCGGAAAGCGCTGTGCCCGAAGCAGGACTGAGCCTGGTGCTGAGCGCGGCCCGCCGTGGTTCGTTGAAGATCGGCGTACCGGTGACCTATCGCGAGATTACGGTGGGCAAGGTCACCGGTTATGAACTGGGCCAGACCGCGGACCGGGTGCTGATCCATATCCTGATCGAGCCCAAGTATGCGCCGCTGGTGCGCAGCGGCACACGTTTCTGGAATAGCAGTGGTTTCGGTCTGGACTTTGGTCTGTTCAAGGGCGCGACGGTGCGCACCGAGTCGCTTGAAACGCTTATCCAGGGCGGCATTGCGTTCGCAACGCCGGATGGCGAACGAATGGGCAATCCGGCTCGACCGGAGCAGACTTTCCCACTGTTCGATAAGTTTGAAGATGAATGGCTGACTTGGGCGCCGAAGATCAGTCTCGGTAAGTGATTGGAGTGGCGTTAGTCTGTTCTGACGCCATCGCGAGCAGGCTCGCTCCCACAATGGATGAATGTCGTACTTGATTGCCATGAACGACGCCAAACCTGTGGGAGCGAGCTTGCTCGCGATGAGGCCATCAGTTGCACTGACGACTCAAAACCAGCGCAATAAAAAAGGCCGCGATCCAATGGATCGCGGCCTTTTTCATGCCCCGGTAATTCACCTCACACCGGATCCAGCTCCGGCTCGTCGGCCTGGACATTCACCGTGGCCTTCACCGCATCGTGACGGCGGATGTACTTCCAGTCCGCTTCGTCGATGTAGATGCCGTTCGGGCCGCTGCCACCTTCCAGGTCAATGGCGACACTGGCGCAGACTTGCGGCTTCACACTGGCCAGGATCGGCACGAAGCCCAGTTGCAGGCTGGTCTCCAGCAGGGCGGCCTGGTTTTTCTCGTCGATGTCCGCGGCTTCGTCCAGGTAGTACGGCAGACGCACGCGGCCGGCCTGTTCGCGGTCCATCAGGTGCAGCAACAAGTACATGTTGGTCAGCGCCTTGATGGTCATGGTGGTGCCGTTGGACGCCGCACCGTCGATGTCGGTGTGGATCACTGGCTGGCCGTTGACCTTGGTGATCTCGAACGCCAGTTCGAACAGGTCCTTGAGGCCGAGCTGGTTGTGGTTCGCCGCCACCAGCCGCGCCAGGTATTCCTTGGCTTCTTCGTTCTTGTTGTCCTGCTCGGCGCTCTGGCTGAGGTCGAACACCGACAGTGTCTCGCCTTCCTCGTACTGGCCGGCACTGTGGATGATCTGGTCGATGTGCTTGAGCGCTTCCTTGTTCGGCGCCAGGACGATCCGGAAGCTCTGCAGGTTGGACACCTGGCGCTTGTTGATCTCGCGGTTGAACAGCGCCAGTTGGTGTTCGAGGCTGTCGTAGTCGCTGCGGATGTTGCGCAGGGTCCGGGCGATGTCGGTCACGGCCGCACGGCGCGCCTTGCCCAGGGTCAGGGCCTCGTCGGTGCGGTGGGCATAGGCGTTGATCAGCAGTTGCAGGCGTCGCTCCATGTCGTCTTCGCTGTCGAACTTGGCCACGCCCTTGAGGCGCACCTGGGCATACAGCGCTTCGATCTGGCCGTCGACCCGCAGCAGCCCTTGCCAGCTGTCCTGGTAGTCATTGAGCAGCGGCAGCAGGTTGTCCATGGAATCGTCGACCGGGTCCATGAATGGCGTGCCGAACGGCAGGTCCGCCGGCAGCAATTGACGACGGCGCAGGGCATCGTCGAGGGTGCGTTGCTTGGCTTCCATGTCGGCGATCTGCCGGCCCACCAACTGCAACTTGGCGGACAGCTGCTGGACACGCTCGGTGAAGGCATCGCTGGAGCGCTTGAGTTCGTCCTGGGCGGCTTCCATCTGCGCCAGTTGCTCGAGCTTCTCGCCTTCTTCGGCACTCAGGGTCTGGCTGCGGCGGAAGTCTTCCAGGGCTTTCTGCGCATCGAGGACCTGCTGGTACAGCGCTTCGGTCTGGGTCTTGCTCGCGGCGCGGTCGGCGGCCACGGCTTGCTGGGTCTTGAGCTGCTTGAGTTCTTTTTCCAGGCGTTCTTTCTGGTCGCGCAGCGCGGCGCGGTCGGCCAGGGCTTGCAGGGCAGGCGGTTCGATGTGGGACAGGTCGATAGACAGGCCCGGCACTTCGAAACGCTCACCTTTGAAGCCGTCGAGGATCAGCTCCATGGATTTGACCCACTCGCCATTCTCGTCCAGCGCGATGCCGTGTTCGCCCAGCGGCAGGCTGAACAGGGCGCTGTTGAACAGGCGCATCAGGCGTTCGACGTCCTGCTGCGAGAACTCTTCCCGCAGGCGGGCATAGCTGTTGTTGTCGGCGTGATCGAGTTGCTGCTTGACCGACTTCAGGCGTTTTTCCAGGTCCCGCAGGCGCTCCTCCAGGTCCTCGGCGCTGAACTGCCGGGACTGGGCCAGGGCGCCGGCCAGTTCGTCGTGGGCGTCCTTGGCGGCGAGCAGTTGCTGCTCCAGGACCTTGACGTCATCCACCAGGGCAAAGCGATGCTTGAGCACCGACAGTTCGCCGAGCCAACGCTGGATGCCGCTGATTTCCCGCTCCAGGCGCATCAGTTCCTGAGTGCCGCCGCGCTGGTCGTTCTGCAGCGAATCCTGTTCGTTGCGGTAGTGTTCGGCCTGGATGGTCAGCTCTTCCTTGCGCGCACTGGCGTAGTCCGACCAGGTGCCGAGCAATGAGTCGAGCAATGGCGACAGGCGATGCAATTTGCCGCGCAGGATATCGCGCTGCTTCACGCCATTGGCCAGGGCTTCCACCAGCGGACCGGCCGCCACCAGGGAGTTGTAGTCCTGCTCCATGCGGCGTACGTCGCGGAAGGCTTCTTCGCACGCGGCGATGTAGTCCACGCTACCGGAACGCAGGCTGTGCTCGAACGCGTCGAGGAACAGTTGCTTGAGCTTGGCCGCGGTGATTTCGCGCATGTGCAGCAGGTTGATGAACAGCGCGCGGAAGGTCTTGAGGCTTTGCTCGCTGGTGGAGCGCAGCGGGATCAGCGTCAGGTCCAGCGGGATCGAGGTGTGGCCACCCACCAGCAGGCGTCGCAGTTCATCCGGCTTGAGTTCGTAGGCTTTCAGGCCTTCGCGCTCCAGGTTGGTGAACAGTTCTTTCTGACGCAGGCAGGTGTCATTTTTCTGATAATGGGCCAAGTCCAGTTTGCCGGCGTAGGCAAAGAACTGGTGACCGAAACCGCCGCCAGGGCCGCGACCGACCACGCCAATCACGTGCGGGCCGTGGGGCAGGGCGACTTCCACCAGGATGTAGCTGGTGTCCGAGGCAAAGTAGAAACGCCGGGATTGTTCCAGGCTGTACTTGCCGAAGCTCATGTCCGACATGCGCGCCAGGATCGGGAACTGCAAGGCGTTGATCGAGGCGGATTTCCCGAGGTTGTTCGCGCCATAGACCGACAGCGGTTCTTCCAGCGGGAACAGACCGAGGCTGTAGCCGGCGGTGTTCAAAAGGGCAAAGCGGCGGATGCCGTAGCGTTCCTTGCTCATGCGTCGGTCTCCTGTTCTTCGGCAATGGCGCGGGCCAGTGCGTCTTCTTCGCTCTCACCTTCAAATTCGCTGAGGTCCAGCGGATCATCGGTCTGCAGCAGTTTTTCGTCGCTGTCTTCGTCGATCAGCACGGGCACCGGCAACGGCAGCACGCTGTGCAGGCTGGCGGCCAGGTCGCGGTCCTGCTGGACCGACAGGCACACGTCGAGGAAGCGATGCATCGGCGGCAGGAAGCGGTAAACGCCATTTTCTTCACTGGCAAAACCCAGTTGGGTCATGCGTCGCATGATTTTTTCTTCCAACTCTTCCTGGGTCTGTACTTCGGCCTGGATGAACAGGTCGCGGTATTTTTCCAGCAGCGACGGCAGCTCATCGCGGCCCAGGCTGCCGCCGTCGAGCACGGCAATTGGGTCGCGGCCCTGGTCGGCCAGGTGCTCGACCAGGATGAAGGTGAACAGGGCTAGGCGCTGGGCGGTCTTGTTCACCGCCGCGGCGGCCAGGTCCGGCACGAAGTAATAGAAGCCACGGGTGTCGCACACCAGTTCGAAGCCCAGGGCCTTGAACAGCGTGCGGTATTGGTCCTGGAAGTTCGACAGTTGTGCGTACAGCTCCGGGTCGCGGCGGCTGACGTGGTAACCCTTGAACAGCTCGCGGAAGATCGGCGCCAGCTGTGACAGTTCGGATAGATCAAGATGCATGGGGGATGCTCGCAGAATCCTCGGCGGCGGTGTCGCCGGCCGAGAGCAGGGCGAAGGAGCGCAGGCTGACCTGATGCTCGTGAGTGTGATAGTCGCGGCGTTCCAGACGCTCGCGCTTGAAACGTTTTTCCCGCGACAGGCGCGAGAACCAGTACAGCAATTCGTCGGTGGCGCCGTCCGGTTCCTGTTCCAGCAGCCAGGTCATCAGGTCCGGCATCGGCAGGGCGTCTTCGCAGCGCTCGACCATCTCGCGCACGGTGCGTGGCGCACGCGGTGCCTCGCCGCCCTTGTGGGTCTTGTGGGACTTGGGGAAGCGCGCCGGTTTCGGCTCGAAACGGGCCAGCGCATAGACATAGGCTTCGACCTGGCTGGCGCTGCCCAGGAACGTGCTTTGCGGCCGGGTAAACATCGGCATGGCGGCCTGCGGCACGGCATCGATGCCTTTGCGACGAATGGCCGCCAGGGCCAAAGCCGCGCCACGGGTCACGGCGTTATGCCGGCGGGCTTCTTCGCGCAGTGGCAGGAGCAGTTCACGGGCATGCCGCAGGGTCAACTGGGCGCTGGTCTGCATCTCGAGAATGCGCGCGTGGGTGCGCAGCAGCATGTCGTCGTCCACCAGATGGCCGAGGCGCTGCTGTTCGGTGAGCATGCGCAACAGCACGTTCTCGACCTTGCGCACGCCTTGCTCGAAGGCGCCGTCGGCGTTCACCAGTTGAATCATCGGCTCGACGTATTCGTCCCAGGTCGCCAACACTTCGGCGTAACGCTGGCGCAGCGGGATCTGCCGGTCGCTGGTCTTGGCCCGCTCGGCCACGGCCACCAGGGCCTGTTCGTCGTTGGCGAGTTTCTTGAGCACGTCGCGCACGCGCATGTCCAGCAGGCGCAGTTGGCGGGCCAGGTCGTTGCCGTCGCGAATGTCGAAGGCGTCCTGGATGTAGCCGGCCAGGCGTTCGAGGTGGCGCAGGTAGGCTTCGATCTCCAGGCACAGGCCCAGGCGGTGCTCGCGGCGCAGGTAGGCGAGGAAGTCATGGATCTGGGCGTTGAGCTCGAAGCGGTTCGGGCTTTTCGCCACCGGTACGAGAATGTCCAGGCGGATCCACACATCCAGCAGGCTGGTGATGTCCTGGGGCGTGCTGTCCAGTTGTTGGGCGGCCAACTGTGAACGCAATTCGTTGAGGCTCAGGGTGCCCTGGTCGAAGTGCTCGCACAAAGGTTCCAGCAATGCCCAGTGTTCAGCGAGGGCGCGCAAGACGCGCTTGGGTTCGATCATCGCAATGGCCGTCGGGTTGGCAATTAAAAGCGGCAATTGTACTGCATCGGGCCGGTTGCGATTCACCCCTTGGACGGACTGTCGTTTGCTATCGATCAACTATTGGCTCAACAGGGAAGCGATCCGCCTCGAAGGGCGGTAGAATCCCTCCCACTTTCAGTTATCCACAAGTGGCCGACCCTTGCTTATCGAGTCCCGTCGCCGCGCCTATCTGACCGCCATGCAGGTGGTCAACTGGCTGCCGCGTACCGAATTGCCGTTCGCCGCCCCGTCGCGGCCCGAGCTGCTGGAAACGCCCGAGCCCGAGTACATCGCGCCGGTCGTGACCGCGCCTGTGGCCAAGACGGTCGCCGAGCCGGTGGCGCCCGTGGTCGAACGGCCAAAAATCGAAGTGCCGCGTCCGAGCCTGGCCTCGACCCGTACCAACGCCAAGCCGGTGGAAGAGGTTGTCGAGGCACCGCCCAAGGCCCCCTACGTCGCGCCGCCGCGTTTCGCCCTGCAACTGCTGCGGGCCGGGCGTTGCCTGCTGTTGGTGGAGTTGGCCACGGGGGAGCCGTTTCAAAGCCGCGATCCAGCCTACTTGCTGCTCAAGGACATGCTGCGCGCCGCCGGTCTGCCGGATAGCCCGCAGATCATTGGCGAACCGGTGCGCTGGCCGCTGTTGTCGCGCGGCACCATGGACCAGGGGCCCGAAGCGGCGCGGGATTTTGTCCAGGGGTTCGTTTCGGCGCGCCTCGAAGACGAGCCCTGCGTGTGCCTGTGGCTGATCGGCCTGCCGGCGGTGAAGTTTGCCGGCGAGGCGGATGCCGAAGCGTTCAATCGTGAATTGCAGGTCGAAGGCCTGGGCTCGGCCTGGGCGTTGCCCGGGTTGGAACTGTTAATGGAAACGCCACAGCGCAAGGCTGATGTCTGGCAAGCCATGCGCCGGCTGATGGCGCGCTGGAAAGAATCGAATGAGTGACGCTGTATCGTTCCGCCCGATGACCGAGGCGGACCTCGACGCTGTACTGAAAATCGAATACGCCGCCTACAGCCACCCCTGGACCCGGGGGATATTTCTCGACGGTCTGGGCAAATACCAGATCTGGCTGATGTTCGAAGGCCAGCAGCAAGTGGGCCATGGCGTGGTGCAGATCATCCTGGATGAGGCGCACCTGCTCAATATCACCGTCAAACCGGAAAACCAGGGCCGAGGCCTGGGTTTGCGCCTGTTGGAACACTTGATGTCGATTGCCTACAAGGCGGAGGCCCGGGAGTGTTTCCTGGAAGTGCGCGACAGCAACCGCACGGCGTTCCGGCTGTATGAGCGCTATGGCTTCAATGAAATTGGCCGGCGCCGGGATTACTACCCGGCGGTGGGTGGGCGTGAGGATGCGGTGGTCATGGCTTGTACCTTGGTGGACTGAACTGCCACGCCCCCCTGTGGGAGCGAGCCTGCTCGCGAAGACGGCGGTACATCCAACATTGATGCAAACTGAGCCACGGCTATCGCGAGCAAGCTCGCTCCCACAGGGGCTTGGCGGTGTACATTAAATCCGAGGCCAAACACAAAACCACTGTGGGAGCGAGCTTGCTCGCGATGGCGATTGTCGGGTCAGCGCTTGCCATCCAGCGGATCGATATCCGCCATTTCCGCTTCGTCCAGCCCATCGCCCCCGCCAATATCATTTTCATCCACCACGCTCAGGTCCCAGTCTGCCTGTTCGTCGTCCCCGGTCTCGTGGGCGTCCCGGGCGCCGTCTTCGTGGATGAGGGTTTCCGGGCTCATGTCGTCATCGGTCGATTCGTGATCATCCGTCGAAGCCCCGGTCATCCCGACTTCACGGACGCGTTCGCGAGGCATCAGGTGCTCGCGTTCGTTTTCCGGCAGTTCGTCACCGATCTTCGCGCTGGGCTCTTCTTCGTCGAACTCCAGTTCATGCATCGAGCCCATGCGATCCTCATTGTCGTCAATGGGTTCCGGTTGCGTCGCATCGAAGGGGCGTCGTGAATCATTCATGGCAATTCCTCATACTGTGGGCCTTACTGGTGTCGACCGGCAGCGCATCCAGGAATTCCAATGCATCGCCGACGTGACCTCGACCGGCGGTCGTTTGTCACAGTTGCGCACTCTCAATCGAGGCTAGACAGCATGAACGAATTACAAGATCTGATTGATAACAACGCGCGTTGGGCCGATGCGATCAAGCAGGAAGATCCTGACTTCTTCTCCAAGCTGGCTCGTCAGCAAACCCCGGAATACCTGTGGATCGGCTGTTCCGATGCGCGGGTGCCGGCCAACGAGATCGTCGGCATGCTGCCGGGCGATCTGTTCGTACACCGCAACGTGGCCAACGTAGTGCTGCACACGGATCTCAACTGCCTGTCGGTGATCCAGTACGCGGTGGACGTGCTCAAGGTCAAACACATCCTGGTCACTGGCCATTACGGCTGTGGCGGTGTGCGTGCCTCGATGCAGGACCGGCAACTGGGCCTGATCGACGGTTGGCTGCGCTCGATTCGCGACCTGTACTACGAACATCGCGAGGCGTTGGGCCAATTGCCGACCGAGGAGGAACGTGTCGACCGGCTGTGCGAGCTGAACGTGATCCAGCAGGTGGCCAACGTCGGCCATACCAGCATAGTGCAGAACGCCTGGCATCGCGGGCAGAAACTGTCGATCCATGGCTGCATCTACGGCATCAAGGATGGACGCTGGAAGAGCCTGGACACCACGATCAGCGGTTTCGAACAGTTGCCGCCACAGTATCGGCTGCGTCCGGTCGACGCGCCTTGAGTCCGGTTCGTCAGTCGCGGTGACATTGTCGGCGCCAGTGCCGTAGAAACTTCATTCCCTGCTCATTGGGCGGTTCGTCATAGCCGGTAATCCAGCCATGACAGTTGGGTGAACCGCACCGGCAGGCGAACTGTCGATACAGTTTCTGTTCGGTACTGGCGTAGTCCATCGTCAGGCAGTCACCTTCATCGATGTGGGCCAGTGACCACAGCCACAGTTCGCTCATGTCGAGGAAGACATTCGGGTTGCAGGAATGCAGCAGCAATCCGGCGAAGCGCGGGTCATACATGTGGACGTCCGGCAGGATCTGCAGCGTGTGCAGGCGCCGTCGGCTCACCAGCAGCCCCGAAACCCTGCACATCCTCTCCATGGGGGCGAATGATTTTCGGGCGATGATGGCGTTGCCGCGGCCGTCGGTCGTGCGACGCACTTCGAAGTCGTGCACCGAGGGGTAGCCCAGGCGGGTACTGAGTGGTTTTTCCGGGTAGATGCAATCCCGGTGCTGTGAACAGGCGCGATCTGTAATGAACGTGGTCATGACAGTCCTTGTCGGTGCTAAACACTCGACTTTCTGGCGCTGGCGATCCTGCCGGCGGTCGTTGAAAAAAACCTTGATAGCTTCGCCCAAGTCGGGGGCGTCATCTACTGTCGACTCTGACAGGTGCCAAAGGCGCTTCCCCGCGTCAGCGCCAGCCTACGCGGGAAGGCGCCTCAAGGTTTAGACCGCCTCGGCTGGCAGTGGCATGGGCACCTTCAGTTGTGGAAGTTGCGACTTGATCGCCGGTGTTTCGCATTTTTTCGCCGCTTCATCCGGCGTCAAGTTGCGAATGGAGGTGTAGAACAATTCGCAGGTCTTTTCCTTTTGCGTGACTTGCCAGGTTTGCGTGCACTGGTTCAGCAGTGTGCTCGGGTCGGTGCCTGGCTTGCTGCCCATGCCGGCCTGCCAGCATGAAGCACTCAGGTCCTGGCCCATGACTTTCAGGCCGGCGGCATCGGCCTTGGCTTCGTCACCGTCGTAGCTGTCCTTGTCGGCGGCGTACCAGATATAGCTCGGGTGGTTGGAGCCCAGGACCGGAACCTTGACCCCGCTGCCGGTTGTGATGGTCGCCAAGCTGAGCACATTCACGGTCTGGCCGTACTGGGTCTTGATCCAGTTCCGAACGGGCGCTCCGAAGGCCACCATCGGCAATGCGGCGCCGCTGGCGGCTTGGGTGACCTGTGTGACCATGGTGGTTTGGTAATCGTTGAAGTAGCTGTAGAGCCCTTCCAATGTGCTGCCAGCATTGGACGGTGCCGCGATGGGCGCGATGTCGATAATGGTCTGGTAGGCCGGCGTCTGTTCAACCGCAATGCCGTTGACGGTCAGCAGCGTGGCCCAACGGTCGGTGGTGGCCGACTCCAGGTAGTCCTGGGCCTGGGTCAGGGAGTAGTCCGGCGGGAAGTGCAGCAACTCGACACTCTTGCGGTTTTCCAGGGCCATGCCCAGCGGCAGGAACAGATACCAGTTGTAGGACCATTTCTTGTCGCTGTTGAGTTTCGAGGCACCGTTGTACGCCAGGTCACCGGCGTCGAGCAGGGCCTTGAGTGGTTGGCCGTAGCTCTTCGGTACGCCGCTGATGCTGGCATAGACCTTGTCGTTATCGATTTTGACGTGGACCTTGGCCGTGCCGTAGCCGTCGCGCTGCACGCTTTGAGTCAGGTAGTGCTCGACGGTCTGTTCCAGGGTCCAGTCGCGAAAGCAGATGACGTTGCAGTTATTGGGGAAGGCAAAGAGACGGGTGACGCGTTCGGTGCTACCCAGTTGTACGTCAATGTCGGTGGCGTGGGCGGCGGCACTGAAGGCCAGGGCGGCAAAAGAAAGTACGGCGAGTTTGGACATGCTCAGATCCTTTTCAGCGTGTGGGCCCCTCAAAACAGGGCGCATCCATACTGAAACAGACCGGGCCGAAGAAGAAGTGGGCCGATGGAAATATCGGCCCTTTTTTATGGCTTTATGGCATCACTGGCGGCAAATAACTCAATGTTGTCCCCAGCGCCCATAGCAGCGCCAGCACCAACGGCGTATGCACCAGCAGCTGCACGAAGGAAAAACCGATCAGGTCCCTGGCCTTCAGCCCCAGGACCCCGAGCAACGGCAGCATGTAGAACGGGTTGATAAGGTTCGGCAGCGCTTCGGCGGCGTTATAGATTTGCACCGCCCAGCCCAGGTGATAGTTCAGGTCGTTGGCCACCTGCATGACGTAGGGCGCTTCAATGATCCACTTGCCGCCGCCAGAAGGAATGAAGAAGCCCAGTACCGCCGAATAGACGCCCATCAACAAGGCGTAGGTGTCATGGGAGGCGATTTGTACGAAAAAGGTCGAGATGTGGTGGGCCAGGGTCTGGGCATCGCTGCCTTTGACCGTGGTCAGCAGCGCGGCGATCGAGCCGTACAACGGAAACTGGATCAACACGCCGGTGGTGGTCGGCACCGCGCGAGCCACGGCGTCGAGAAAACTGCGCGGCCGCCAGTGCAGCAAGGCGCCCAGCATGATGAACAGGAAGTTATAAGTGTTGAGCCCGGAAATGGCACTGATCGCAGGCTTGGTCGAGAACTCGTGGAACAGCCAGCCGGCCGCCAACAGCACCAGGGCGATGATCAGCAGCGGACTGTGCTCCAGCCATTCTCCTGGGCGGGTACGCGGCTGCAACGCCGGCATGCTGAAACTGGGGTCGATACCGCAAGCGGCGGCGTCACGGGCGCTGTTCGGCCCGGGGGCGGTGGCGTAGGCGACGATCAGGGAAATCACGATCAGCGCCAGCAACATGACCCCGGACTGCCAGAGAAAAATGGTCTGGGTAAAGGGAATGACGCCGGTAATGGACAGGATCGAGGGCGGCAGGCTGGCCGGGTTGGCCTGCAATTGCGCTGCCGACGAAGACAAGCCCAGGGCCCACACTGCGCCCAGGCCCAGGTAAGCAGCGGCCCCGGCGGCGCGATAGTCCATTTTCAAGTCGGTGCGCCGGGCAAGGGCGCGCACCAGCAAACCGCCAAACACCAACGACAGGCCCCAGTTGAGCAACGACGCGACCATGGAGATCAGCGCCACCCACGCCACAGCGGAGCGGCCGTTGGTCGGAATCCGTGCCAGGCGGTCAATCAATTTGACGGCCGGTGGCGAGCTGGCGACCACGTATCCGCCGATCACCACGAAGGCCATTTGCATGGTGAACGGGATCAGGCTCCAGAAGCCGTCGCCGAACGCCATGGCTGCCGCCGTGGGCGTGGCGCCGATGAATTGTGTCGCCACGGCGACCACCAGCACCGCCAGCGCGGCGAAGACCCAGGAGTCGGGGAACCAGCGCTCGGCGAAACTGGAACAGCGCAAGGCGAAGCGGGCGGAACGGCTGTCTTCGATGTCGGTGGTCACGGCAATTACCTCGTTTTTATGGTTATGGGTATTGATGGCAAAGGCTTCAAAGGTCAGGCGCAACAGTAGAACAATCCAGTGACCATGGGAGGTTTATCGGGTTCGAGGGCGTCCTGGAATATTTTCACCAGGGGCTCGTGGTGCTCTTTAGAAAAAAATCGCCGGGCCGATGGCTAGGGAACAGCATTTAATTCTCCTGCTGTCGGAGCTACCCATGTTCAACAACCGCCTGAAGCAGGAGCTGCTGGCTCTTCGCCAAGAACTGTCCAGCCTTGCGCAAGTCAAGGAAAGCCTGGATCGCGAAATGCTTGGCCTCACCCTGGATGCCGATGGACGGATTCAATCGGTCAATCAGAATTTCCTCGACGAGATGCGCTACAAGAGCCAGGACTTGATCGGCCGGCCAGTGGATGAACTGGTCCCTGCGTATTTGAAATCCAATGAGTTCCAGGTTCGTTTCAAGTCGGCGCTGACCCGTGGCGAGCACTTTTCCGGTGCCGTGCGCTTGCTGCGAGGCAATGGCCAGGAAGCCTGGCTGCGTTCGATCCTCCAGCCTGTACGGGGTGCAGACGGGCGGATCCGCTATTTTTCGATGTATTCCAATGACCTGACCCGCACCATCGAGGCCTCTCGCGAGCATGAAAACCTCATCGGTGCGTTGGTGCGTTCAACGGCGGTGATCGAATTCGATTTGGGTGGTCACGTGCTGACGGCCAATGATCGTTTCCTCAATGCCATGGGTTACAGCCTTGCGCAGATCAAGGGCAAGCATCACCGCACGTTTTGTGAACCCGAGGAATACAACAGTGCGGCCTACCAGCAGTTCTGGAAACGCCTGAACAGCGGTGAATTCGTGGCCGGCCGCTTCAAGCGTCTCGACAGCAACGGTCGTGAGGTCTGGCTGGAAGCCTCCTACAACCCGGTGGTCGATGCCAACGATCGACTGTACAAAGTGGTCAAGTTCGCCACCAATATCACCGACCAGGTCAACCAGGAAAAAGCCGTCGCTGATGCGGCCAGCATCGCCTACAGCACCTCGCTGCAGACCGACAACACCGCCCAGCGCGGCACGACGGTGGTGACCCAGGCCGTGGAGGTGATGCGCGACCTGGCCCGGCACATGCAAACCGCTGGTGAAGGCATCGAGGCGTTGAACGAGCAATCCCTGGTGATTGGTACCATCGTCAAGACCATCAGCGGCATCGCCGAACAAACCAACCTGCTGGCGCTCAACGCCGCGATCGAAGCGGCCCGGGCCGGCGAGCAAGGTCGCGGTTTTGCGGTGGTGGCCGATGAAGTGCGACAACTGGCATCGCGCACCAGCCAGGCGACCGATGAAATCGTTGGCGTGGTCCGCCAGAACCAGGACATGGCCCGCAATGCCGTGGCCCTGATGACCGACGGTCAGCACCAGGCCGAGCACGGCCTGGCCCTGGCCGCCGAGGCGGGCACGGTGATCGTCGAGATCCAGGACGGGGCGAAGAAGGTGGTCGATGCGGTGAGCCAGTTTGCCAACCAGCTATCGACCTGAGGAAAACTGCTGAGCGAGCCGCCGTCATCGCGAGCAGGCTCGCTCCCACAGTTCTCCCTGAATAGCCTTGATATTGTGTTCGCCGCCACCTCCTGTGGGAGCGAGCTTGCTCGCGATGGCGGCCACACATTCAACATCCTTGCACGCTGACTCAACCTGATCGGCGAGCGCTCAATCCCCCAGCGCGGCACCTTCGCGCCGCGGGTCCGCGCCGCCGGCCAGCGACGTTTTCCCTTGTGCATCACGCACCCGGACGATCGCCTGGGTGCCGCTGTTCATGTCGATCTCGCTTACCGCATGGCCTTTGTCTTTCAGCGCCTGGATCAGCGTCGGGCTGAACTGCCCCTTTTCCAGTTCGGTGGGGCCGTTGCGGCTGCCGAAGTTGGGGAAGTTGATGGCGGTTTGCGGGTCCAGGTTCCAGTCGAGCAGGCCAATCACTGACTTGGCGACGTATTCGATAATTTGCGAGCCGCCCGGTGAACCAACAGCGGCCAGCAGCTCACCACTTTGACGATCGAAGATCAGCGTCGGCGCCATGGACGAGCGCGGGCGTTTGCCGGGTTCGACGCGGTTGGCGACTTTTTGCCCGTTTTCTTCAGGGATGAACGAGAAGTCAGTCATCTGGTTGTTGAGCATGAAACCCTGGACCATCAAGTGCGAGCCAAACGCCGATTCCACCGTGGTGGTCATGGACACTGCACCGCCCTGGTCATCCACCGCCACCACTTGCGAGGTGGAAATGCGCAGTGGCGAACGGTCCGGCGCATAGGCCACTTGAATGCCCGGCGGTGTCCCGGGCTTGGCGACGCCCATGCTGCGTGCGCCGATCAGGCCTGCGCGGCTGGCCAGATAGCCCGGGTCGACCAGGCCTTTGACCGGCACGGGAACAAAATCCGAGTCGGCGACGTACTGGGCGCGGTCAGCGTAGGCCAGGCGTTCCGCTTCAGCGATCAAGTGCGCCGCCTCGGGCGCGGGCTCGAGGCCGGCGGGTTTTTCGGTCTTGAGTGGTTTCAACGGCGCGAGGGCATTGTGGCTGTCGCGTTGTTCCAGGGCCTGCAATGTCCCGAGGATCTGCGCCAAGGCGATCCCGCCAGAAGAAGGGGGGGCCATGCCGCACACTTGCCAGCGCTTGTAGTCGGAGCACAACGGCGCGCGCTCTCGGGCGGCGTAGCCCTGGAGGTCATTGAGCGAAAGGCTGCCGGGATTGGCGTGACCTCGCACCTTGGCGACCATCTCCTCGGCCACCGGCCCTTTGTACAACGCATCCGGGCCTTCTTTGGCGATGCGCTTGAGCACGCCGGCCAAGGCTGGATTCTTCAGTGTCGTACCGACGGCTTTCGGGCTGCCATCGGCGTTCAGGAAGTAGGCGGCCATATCCGGCGAGCCCGGCAGGGACGGATCGGTCGCGATCAACGAATGCAGCCTGGGCGAGATTGCAAAACCCTGCTCTGCCAGCGCGATGGCCGGCTCGAACAGTGTCGCCCATTTCAGGCGCCCGTGTTTGCGATGGGCCAGTTCCAGGGCGCGCAGCACCCCCGGCGTACCCACGGAGCGGCCGCCGATCTGAGCGGCGGTAAACGGCATGGGTTTGCCGTCGGCTTGCAGGAAAAGTCTTTCGGTGGCGCCAGCCGGTGCCGTTTCGCGACCGTCGTAGGTGCGCACGGCCTCGCCATCCCACAGCACAATGAACGCGCCGCCGCCGATGCCTGAAGATTGCGGCTCCACCAGCGTCAGTACCGCTTGCATCGCAATCGCCGCGTCGATGGCCGAGCCGCCACGTCGCAACATCTCCCGCCCGGCCTCGGCCGCCAACGGGTTGGCCGCGGCCGCCATGTGCTTGTCGGCGTAACGGGTCTGCACATCGGTGCGGTAGCCTGAGGTGATTTCCGGCGGCGCGGGTAATGCCGGTGTGGCGGAGGAGGAGGGCGGGGCCTTGCAGGCGCTAAGCGTTAGCGCGACAGCCAGCAACGAAACGGCTGAAAGACGATGAAGGTTTGGTTTCAGATCTATAAGCACGTGTCGCTCCATCCGTGGGCCAGGGGTATGGAGATCGACTGTAGCGATGCGAGGCGTGTGGCGCAAATCAACAAGGCCTCTCGCCACAGGGGGGCAACCAAATCCTGAGAGGACAGGCACTTTTCTCGAGGCATAAAAAAACGGCCTATCTTTCGATAGGCCGTTTTTAGTACTTGGTGGCTACACAGGGACTTGAACCCCGGACCCCAGCATTATGAATGCTATGCTCTAACCAACTGAGCTATGTAGCCAAGTGGCGCGCATTATTCGCCGGTAACGAAGATGTGTCAAGCGTAAATCTGAAATATTTCTCTGCGCTTTCAACCGCTTAACAATCCTCGCTGCAAATCGCTATCAACCGAGCTGAAATCTCCCTGTGTTGGCACTCAGGGCCCGGCTTCCCTGGCTCAGGGTATCCGCCGCCAGGTTCACGGCCCTTGCGCCTTCAAGCAAACGCATCGCTGCCTGGTCGACCTGCTGGATATTGCCGCTGACCTCGTCGGCGGTGCTGGCTTGCTCATCCACGGCGGTGGCGATTTGCGCCAGGGTGTCGGTGACGCTTTGCACCGCGCTGGCTATTTCTCCCAGCCGTTCGCCAAGGCCGGTGACTGCTTGGGCGTCGGTCTGGGCCTGGCCGCAGGCGGCTTCCATCAGGCTGACGGCTTCGTTGACCGTGGCGCGCAGGCTGTCGACGGTGGCGGCAATCTGTTGCGTGGAGGATTGGGTGCGTTGCGACAGGCTGCGCACCTCGTCGGCCACCACCGCGAAACCACGGCCCTGTTCCCCGGCGCGAGCGGCTTCGATGGCGGCATTGAGGGCCAAAAGATTGGTCTGCTCGGCCACGCCACGAATGGTATCGACCACCAGTTGGATCTGTTGCCCCTGTTCGCTGACCCGCCCCAATGCGGCGGCGGTTTCGTTGAGGCGCTGGTTGAGCTGCTGGATGCTGGCCGTGGTGCGTTGGCTGTCGCGGCTGCTGTCGGTGGCGATGCGGCGGGTCTGCTGGGCGCTATCGGAGGCCTGTTCACAACTCTTCGCCACGCCCTGGGAGGTGGCGGCCAGTTGTGTTGCGGCGGCAGCGATCTGGCTGATCTGCATCTGCTGGGCTTCGACTTCGCCCAGGGCGCCGCTGGAGTGGGTATTGAGGGTGCGTACGGCGTTGCTCAACTGCAACGTTTCGTGGTCCACCCCCAGCAGGCTGTTGCGCAGCTGCACCACGGCGACGTTGAGGGCGGTGCTGATGGCCGCCAGTTCATCGCGTCCTTGCACTGGCACTTGCAAGCTGAGATTTCCGTCGCGCAGGGCTTCGGCCAGCAGGGTGATGCCGCTGGCGCTGCGCCGGATCGACGCTTGCAGGCAAACAAAAAGATACAGCGCCGCCAGCAGCAGGCAGCCCAGTACCGTTGCTACCAGGGTGAACTGGCGAATCGCCGAACCGTGGTAGTGGTCCAGCCGCGTATCCAGTGCCACCAGTGACTGTTGCCGCAGGGTCGCCAGGTCGACGAGGAGGGCGTCCATGTGTTTCTCGAAGTCTTCGGGCTTGAGATTGATGGAACCGCCGAACACGCCGTCATCCAACACTTTCAGGCCGGCATCCAAGTGCTTGAGGCTGCCCTGGTATTGTCCGGCCCAGGTTTGCAGATCGCTGGGCAGGCGGGTTTCCAGCAGCGCTCCGGTCTTGACCAACTGGTCCCGGGCGTCGCCGATACGGCTGCGCAGGTCCCGCAGTTGCAGGCGACTCTGCAACGTGAACTGGCCTGATACCACGGAAGCTTGTCCAACGCTGGCCAGGCGACCGACCCGTTCGATCAGGTCCGGCGTCTGCTGAGTGGAAATCTGCGTCAGCAAATACGTTTCCAGCCAGGAGGCGAGGGTCAGGCGGTTGTCCATGACCATCTGCTCGCGCAAGGCTTGCAGGGCGCTGAGGGCAGCGGTGAAGCGGTCGTAGCCATCCGGCCACCAGCCCACGCTGCCCAGGCTCTTCGAATCCAGGCCGTTGAGGCTGGTTTGCAGGGCTTGATAGCGGGCGAGGGTATCGGCCTCGGCCCCTTCGGTTTGCAGGGCGTTGCCCAGGTCACTGGCGGCCTGGGTAAGGGCCGGTTGCACTGCGTCATACGCCGCCATGGCGGCCAGCGTCGCGGGTGTCGGCTGCCGATTGGTTTCGGTGGCGCGCCAGCGGGCGGCGCGGTTGCGCTGGGCGGTGAGCAGGTTGTCCAGGTTATCCAGGGCCAGCAATTGGCGCACCCCGGCGCGTTCCCCGGAAATCAGGCTGAGTTTGTCGCGATAGTCCTGGCCGATGAGCCACAGGCTGCCCATGAGCGGCAGGATAAAAAGCAGGAACAGCAATTGGAATTTGCGGGCGAAGCCGAAATGCCCCAACAACCTGATTCCCGGTGATAGAAAAGCCTGCATGCCCATACTCCCCTGAACACCCTTGCACTATTTTTGTGCGTTTTCTACACAAGTGCTGAAACAGGTGCCCTTTTAAAAGGCCTCGAAAGTTTGTCCAAATCGGCTCGGTAGGCCAGCTCTGTAGCGAAACTTCCCATTCTCGGTCCCCTTTGTAAGGAGCCGCGTTGTAGGCCATTAACAAGGCAAGATTCAGACCATGGCGTAGGGCTATCACCTTGGATTTCGGCAATTTTTCGAGGTCGATAGCTAGCTAAGGGGATAGCCTTGCTGCACCGAAAAATGGCACATTGACGCACCTGCCCGTGTGCACCCTCTGTCGTATGGAAACTCCCATGGCTATCAGCAATACCCAGGCCGAGACCCCAGCCGTTGCCGCCACTGCGCAAAGCAGCCCGTTGGTCATGCGGATCATCGGT
This sequence comes from Pseudomonas sp. H1_F01, assembly GCF_054681425.1. Classification (NCBI taxonomy): domain Bacteria; kingdom Pseudomonadati; phylum Pseudomonadota; class Gammaproteobacteria; order Pseudomonadales; family Pseudomonadaceae; genus Pseudomonas; species Pseudomonas sp. H1_F01. Next base: position 1,273,983 of record NZ_CP162823.1, read on the forward strand.
GCCGTGGCGCTGGCGCACCTGATCAATGACTTGATCCAGGCCGTGCTGCCCTCGATTTATCCAATGCTCAAGGATAGCTATGGCCTGACGTTCACGCAGGTTGGCTTGATCACGCTGACGTTCCAGTTGACCGCCTCTTTGTTGCAGCCTTGGGTCGGCTATCACACTGACCGGCACCCCAAGCCCTGGCTGCTGCCGGCTGGGACGGTGTGCACGCTGATCGGCATCGTGATGATGTCCATGGTCGGCAGTTTTGCCTTGATCCTGTTGGCGGCGGCGTTGATCGGGATTGGCTCGTCGACCTTTCATCCGGAAGCGTCGCGGGTGGCGCGATTGGCCTCGGGCGGCCGCTACGGGCTGGCGCAATCGACCTTCCAGGTGGGCGGTAACGCCGGCTCAGCCTTCGGCCCGCTGCTGGCGGCGGCGATCATCATTCCCTATGGGCAAGGCAATGTGGCCTGGTTCGGGTTGTTCGCCCTGTTTGCGCTGTTCGTGCTGTACCGCATCAGCCGTTGGTACGCCAACCACCTGAACCTGTTCAAACTCAAGCAAGGCCAGGCGGCCACGCATGGCCTATCCAAGGGACGGGTCTTGAGTGCGCTGGTGGTGCTGGGGCTGCTGGTGTTTTCCAAGTATTTCTACATGGCCAGTTTCACCAGCTACTTCACGTTCTATCTGATCGAGAAGTTCGACCTGTCGGTGGCCTCTTCGCAGTTGCACCTGTTCCTGTTTCTCGGGGCGGTGGCGGCGGGGACCTTCTTCGGTGGACCGATTGGCGACAGGATCGGGCGCAAGGCGGTGATCTGGTTCTCGATCCTCGGCGTGGCACCGTTCACCCTGATCCTGCCTCATGTCGACCTGTTGTGGACCAGCATCCTCAGCGTGGTCATCGGCTTCATCCTGGCCTCGGCGTTCTCGGCCATCGTGGTGTATGCCCAGGAACTGGTACCGGGCAATGTCGGGATGATCGCCGGTGTGTTCTTCGGGCTGATGTTCGGTTTCGGCGGGATTGGCGCCGCGCTGCTGGGGCACCTGGCGGACATCCGTGGCATCGAGTATGTGTACTGGTTGTGCTCGTTCCTGCCGCTGTTCGGGGTGTTGGCGATTTTCTTGCCGAGGACTCGAAAGGCTTGAGGCGAGAAGATCCATGTAGCTGAGCCGACGCCTTCGCGAGCAAGCCCGCTCCCACATGGGTTGGTGGGTGTTCTCGGCCATCTGCACACGACACAAAAACCTGTGGGAGCGAGCTTGCTCGCGAAGGCGTCGGCACATCCTGTATCAATGCAAACCGACCCAACGCCTTCGGAGCAAGCCCGCCGATCAACACGGCTTTTTCTTCGAGCGGAACTCCCGCTCCTCATGCCTGCGATTCACCCCTCAAGGACGGTAGATACTGGCCTGGATAGCGCCGGGGTATTGCTTGTACCCGCCCGTGTTGCACAGCGGTGTCGACAGTTGGTAATCGCCCGCCGTCGTGGCGTTGGCGGTGCGCACATTACCGGCCGCGAACCCAGAGTAATCCTGAAAGGCATCGAACGAGGCGATTGGCTCGTCGAAGTAGTTGCCACGGGAAGGGTCGAAGATCGAGAGAGTGATCGCTACGCCACCAGGATATGCAGCTTCGGCCTCGATCAATACCGTCTCGTAGGGATACAGGGTTTGTGGGGACGGCCCGGCGGAGGTGGGGGACGGATTGAACACCGTGGCCACCAGCGTGTTCGGGCTCAGGTTGGTAAGCGCGATTACCAGGTAATTGGCGGCGTTGCCGCTGTAGGTGTAGGGCCGTGTCAAGGCGAACGCCCAACCGTTCCTGCTGTTAAAGAAGTCGTCCTTCGAGCCGCCATTGTCCCAGACCTGGGTGAGCGCGATTTCTTCCGGATAGATTGACCAGTCCGTCGAATCGGCGATCCAGTATTTGAAGTAGGTCCCGTCGATCGCGGGTGTGATGTACTGCGCATAGGCGGGCACACCGTCGATGGGGTTGTTATTGACGTCCAGGTATTGGTAGATCTGGTATTTGGCCGGCAGCAGCATCTGCATCACCGACAGCACGTAACCCTGCTTGGCGGCTTTCACCATATTTCCAGTTTCACCGGAGTTCCAGAACAATCCGTCGGGCGCTGTCGAGGCGATCAGCGTATAGGTGATTTTCAGCTTGGCCCAGTCTGTCAGGATGGCGGTTTCCATGGTGTCGAACGTGTCCAGCAACCCTTCGAAGGTAGTGCTCAATTGTCCCCACAGGTCGGCATAGGCCACCTGGAACAGGCTGGGAGAAACATTCGAGCTCTGGGCCGCGACCGCCACATTGATGCCGCTCTGGAGAACGTTGGCCGCGACGGCGAAATAATTGATGTCGCCTTCCATCGTTTCAGCCGAGAGCACGGTGTAGATGACGCCCGAGAGCACCGCCAGGATGATGCCGCCGATATTGGTCGAGTCACCGTCCTCGAAGCCGGCATCCAGGCCCAGTTCGGAGAGCAGCGCTCCTTGGTCCACGAATAACAGGGTGTGGAAACTGGTGTAGCAGGCGAACAGGCTGTTGACGGCGCTCGCTGCGCTGAGCTCCAACTTCAACTGCTCCACTACGGGTTGCCAGACTTGCGGTGGGAACGCGCTGTAGTCCAGGCCGAGCATGTCTTGCCGGTAATTGTCCAGAGTGCTGGCGCCGTTGGTGTACTGCTCGCGCAGGATCAAATGGCGCTGATTGTTCATGGCCGCCAGTTTGTTGTTTATCCAGTCATAGACAGCCTGTTGGTCAGGCGTAAAGGCCGGGAAGGCCGGGTCGGACGCCGGCAAGGCCATGATGCTGTCCAGGGGCGTGGTCGGCATGAAGTACCATTGGCTCGAGGTGTCGGTGTCTTGCATCTGTACCGAGCCCCCCGTGATATCGACACTCAGATACTGATTCGAAGCGCTGTTCTGGATGGCCGTGGGGCCGAGCCCCGTTCCCCAGAGCCAGGTCTGCTCGACCGGGACGGGTACACTCTGTGTGGTGTTGATTGGCGTACTGCTGCCGGCATCCTGACCCAACACCAACCCGTCGAGCAGGCCACTGAGCAGCCGTCCATCGGCGGTGACTTGCCAGATCTGGTTGGGCGAACCGGCCACGAAGGGGCTCAACGTCACGCCGTCGGAACTGGCGGTGAGTACAAAGGGCACGCCTTTCTCGGGCGCGACGAGGTGGCTTTGCACATTGACCCAGCGAGTCGGCGGCCAAACCTGATAGTGATTGCTGCTCGAGGCCCAGCAGGCTTGGTTGAGGGTGTTGTACAGCACGAGGTTACCGTCGGTCTGGACGAGCAGTTCCTGAGGGTCGATGCCGTTGGTGTAGGGCGACCATGCCACGTTGCCGTCGCTGGTACCCAGGACCAGGTTGCCATCGGTCTGGACATCGAAGTAGGCACCGTTGTTGGTGCCAGTGGCCCAGATCGCGCTACCGGTGAACGAGCTGTTGGCCGCCACGGGACCTGTGACGACCTGGTACAGCACCAGGTTGCCGTCAGGCTGCAGCAGCAACACATAGCCGTTACCGTCCGCTGCCGCCCACTGGCCGGGCAGCATCCGCGTGTTGGGTGGAATGTTGCCGTTGTCAGCCTGGACCGGATCGCCGAGCGGGACCGTGAGGAAGGTGCTGGGGTTGGTGGATGTTGCCAGCGCTATATCGCTCAGGTTGTTCATGTTGATCTCCTTTTCACGACATTGGGTGGACGCCTTGCGGTTGTTTTCGGACGTGAGAGCGCGCGCAGTGCATGGGCACGGTTGCGCTCCCACGAATCCGGCGCGCCTGTGCCTGCTACGCCGATGCAATTGATCGGGAAGTCTTTTCAAGTGTTGGGTCGCGAACAGGTCCCGGAGCGAATCAACCGCTCCCGGACTTGAGGTAGCCGAGGGAATACTCAGCCAGGAGGGTGCCGTTCAATGTCGCCAGTGGCTGGCAGCACTGCACGAATGGCGGGGGCGGGGGCTGGTCTCTTCGTATATCCGTAGTCTGCGAGACTGTGCATGAGAATCTCCCTATCCATGCGGAAGAAGGCGCTTGAGCGTTGTGCCTTGCAGGACGCGCATGGAGTGTAGCCTGGTGCTCATATCTTGCCCGAGGTCGCCATTGCGGGGTGGCGGCCAGTGCCGTGCAACGAGAGAGTCTCAACTTGAATCTTGTACTTGATAAGTACGTTGCTGTTGCGACCAAAGTACTGGTTTGTATAAGCCTTAAGTGGGTATTTGTATAAGGGTTGGTCGTGTTAATTTGCTGTTGTGGTTAATGGTTAGAAGGGAATCTGCAGCATTATTCAAGGGTGACCCCTGTGGTGACTGGAAAAGCAGGCTTTCACATTCTTTCCACCTATCGCCCTTATTGTCCCGGACATAAGGCCTTCGGTTCTTGGTTTGATGACCTCTTCTGCGCTGCGGGCGGACAGGGGTTGTGCCCCCCACCTGCCATATTGAAATTCTTATAAAGAGCTGTATCGCCAAGTTCTTCCAAGGTGTTTGTCTTGGGGGGCGGCGTAGCAGCCGTGATCGATTGTCATGCCGTGTCGTGCACACGTTAGATGCTGCCGTCTTTTGACGTTGGCCATAAATAGAATCAGGCGGGGAATGATATGAAGTTCAAGTCATTGCAGGCACGCATTTGTGTCACGGCAGGCGTATGCCTGTTTGTTTCATCCATCAGCCTGATTGTCTACGGGCTCTTCAGCGCCCGGGCCAATGAGCAATATGTCTCGACCGAGGTCAGCGCACTGGTTGAGAAATCAACCATCCGGGAAATTCAGAACCTGGCCGAATCCCGGGCCAACGCCATCCAGGCCAAGTTGCAGAATGCGCTGGATGCGGCCCGCACCATGGCCAATGCCTTTGCCGCCAGCAAGGCCTCGCAAAGCCCCCTGGCATTGGGGCGTGAACAGATCAACAGCGTACTGCTCAGCGTCCTCAAGGATAACCCGGACTTCAACGGCACCTATTCCTGCTGGGAACCGAATGCGTTGGACGGGCAGGATCCGGCGTTCCGCAATGCAGAGGATGGCAATAACCCGCTGACCGGACGCTTCACGCCTTACTGGACGCGCAGCGCCGACGGCCATGTCGCGGTGCAACCATTGGTCGAGTATGACTCCCCGGACCGTCATCCCAACGGTGTGCCCAAGGGCGGTTGGTACAGCGGCCCGCGCGACACCCTGAAGGAAAGCGTGCTCGACCCCATTCCTTATGTGGTCCAGGGGAAAAACGTCTGGCTGACCACCTTGTCGGTGCCCATCGTGTCCAACGGCAAGTTCTACGGTGTGGTCGGGGCTGACTTCGATATCGCGTTTATCCAGAAACTCAGCGAGCAGATGTCTGCTGATCTCTACGGCGGCAAAGGCACGGTTTCGATCCTGAGTAACCAGGGCTTGGTGGTCGCGGACAGCCAGCGGACCGACCTGATTGGCCAGCCGATCAAGGCCTTGTTGCCTGACTCCTGGGAAAAAGTGCTCCGCGATATCCAGGCCGGTCGGGGTGATGGCCTGCTCAATGCGCAAACACAGAACATTGAAGTGCTGATGCCCATTGCGCTCGGTCGCACGGGCAAGCCCTGGGCGGTGTTGATTCGCCTGCCCAAGGCTGTGGTCATGAGCCAGGCCATCGCCCTGGAGCAGGAGCTGCAGGCACGCAGCCTCAACAACAGCATCTGGCAAGTGTCGGTAGGGTTGGTCATTTCGTTGTTGGCCCTGGCTGCCCTGTGGTATGCCGCGGCAAAAATCGTTGGGCCGATTCGCGAAGCCGCCGCCTTGGCCGCCACCATCAGCCTGGGAGATTTCTCTCGTCGCCTGGTGCAGAAATCCGAAGACGAAGTCGGGCAGTTGTCTGCGGCCCTCAACGACATGTCTGAAAGCCTGCAACGGCAGGTGCGGGTGGCCGAGCGTATTTCCGAAGGTGACCTGGACCTGGAGGTCCGCTTGTCTTCGCCCCATGACACCCTTGGCAAGTCATTGGAGAAGATGGTCAGCAACCTGAACCAGCTGATTTCCGAGGTTCAGATCAGCGCCACCCAGATCACCGGCAGCTCGGCGCAGGTTACCGACTTGAGTCAGTCACTCTCCGACGGGGCCTCCAATTCCGCCTCGTCCATCACCGAAATCAGCGCGGTGATGACGCAGATGGCCGCCCAGACCCGGGACAACGCCGCCAACGCCAAGAAAGCCGATGAGCAATCCCAGGCCTCGCGGGCCGATGCCGGGGAAAGCGACAAATTGATGAGCGAACTGATTGCCGCCATGGCCGAAATCGACAACTCGGGCAAGGACATCACTGCGATCATCACCACCATCGACAACATTGCCGCACAAACCAACCTGCTGGCCCTGAACGCGGCGATCGAAGCTGCCCGGGCCGGTGAGCTTGGGCGCGGTTTTGCCGTGGTGGCCGATGAAGTACGCAGCCTGGCCGCCCGCAGTGCCGAGGCCGCCCAGCAGACCGCCGCGCTGATCGCCGATTCCTCGAGCAAGACTCAGCGCGGCATGGTCATCGCCGGCCGGACCGCCGAATCGCTGAAGAACATCGTCAGCGGAACCGGCGCGGTGTCGAGCCTGGTTTCGCTGATCTACCAGGCCTCCAGCGAGCAGGCTTCAGGTTTGCAGCAGGCCAGTATCGGGCTTGAGCAGATCGACGAAGTGACGCAGAAAAACCAGTCGAACTCGCAAGAGTGCGCAGTGGCGGCCAAGGACCTTTCAGAGCGAGCCTCGCTGATGCAGCGGGTGTTGGGACGCTTCAAAGTCAAAAGAGGCTAATGGGCGTCCGTGGCGAGGGAGCAAGTTCCCTTGCCACGGCGGTCACAAACCTCGAATGAACAGCATTACGGCATAGCAGGCTTTTTGTTATCCTCGCCGCCTTCTTTCATGGATGAATACCGGGACAAGCTATGGCTAACGACACCCCGTCACGCATCGGGACGATACTGCTGGGCCTGCTTTTTGCGCTGATCGGCATTGGCTTGCTGGGCATTGCCGTCAATCTCACCCTCGACCGTCGCGACTTCCTCGCCCGGGCACAGACCGCCGATGGCATCGTTAGTCGGCTGAACGCCGGTGGTTCTCACCCCGAAATCGCGTTCACCACTGGCAAAGGTGAAAAAATTTCCTACCCCCAGGGTGGCTTCATCTTCGGCTATGAGCCGGGGCAGCCGGTGCGAGTTTATTATTTGCCCGAGCAGCCGGCCGCCAACCCCCTTGTCGTGGATCGAGGTGCACTGTGGGGGACACCAGTGATGTTGGGTGCCATGGGGCTGTTCTTCACCCTGGTCGGGTTGCTGAAAACCATCCGACCAGCGCGGTCGCGGTGCGGTTCATTCACTTAAAGGACTTTGAACGTATGAGCTATAACATCCCACTCCCGGTTAATGAGAGTCGCTGGCAGTACCAGACCGCTAGCGGTGGTGGCCTGACCGTGGTCATGGTGGCTGGCAGTGGCGGTTCGATTATCCTGCGTTCGCCCCAGGGCGAGGACGTCAGTTACCGCTATGGCGGCGTCGGCGTAGGTGTCGGTGTTGGCGCGCGATTGCCGCGCTTTGGCAAGATCAATATTCAGATCAAGGGCAAGGGTGTGTCGGCTGCGGGTGCGGCGGAGTCTTTTTACAGCGTTGGCAGAGTGTTTGTCAGTGACGCCCTGGTCGATCGCGACCTGACCAGTGACGACATCACCGGCCCTTGCATGTATACCGAAGTGGGCGTGGGCCTGGGGATCGGCGGTTCGGCCACAGCGCTGCTGTTCGGGCTCGATCCCAAGTTGCTGGCGTTGTCGGTGGTCCTGAGTTCCAACCCGGCAACCTCGCTCATTGCTTCGACCACAGTCAACCGGCAACTGGCGCGTTCGGCCAAGGGCGCGGTGGTCATGGCCGGGATGAACGCTGGCTTGCAGGCTGGTGGTGGGGCGGCGATCTACATGGGCTACCTGTTCTAGTCAGATTGTGCGAACAGACAACAATCCCGGCATCTAAAACCTGTGGGAATGAGTTTGTTCCCGCAGGGCGTTGCGCCCATAAAAATTGGCATGTGCCGAAAGCATAATGAAAATATTAGTCATCGCTTCGCTAGGGTTTTTATCGCTCATTCAAACATCACTATCCTTTGCGGATAGTGCCAATGGGAAAAATCTCTATTTACAGAGATGTGCCATGTGTCACGGCGCAGATATCAAGGGGACAGGGCCGTTGGCTCATAAAAGCAATCCTCCTACGCCTGACCTTACAACTGCCGCTTTCAAGAAACGACTCAGTGATTATCCGGGTGTGATTGTGTCGTCGATAATACTGCGACCCAATGGGGATTTGATTCCGAGGACCTTGCGAGAGAATGGTGTGAAGCTATCGCCGTATCCTTGGAGTGTTAAGGATTTTCGCGATTTGAATCAGTATATGGGTGGTGTGATTTCGAAGGGCCGATGATTTTTTGGGTTGCTGTTGATCTCTTGAGTGCGATAGAAACGGTTTGGGGTGGTGTGTATATCCGTTTCTGCGGTAAGGACTACTGGCGGTTCCGCTCTTACAGCGGGTCACTTTTGACTGGGCCGGCTTCCGGGCTTCTCAAAAGTGAGCCGCCGTCAGGGCGGAATCCTAAGCAGCCGTTACCTAAATAACGGATATACACACCATCACCCGCAACACCAGCGACAACTTAGACGTTAAAGCGGAAGTGCATCACATCACCGTCCTTGACGATGTATTCCTTGCCTTCCAGACGCCATTTACCGGCTTCCTTGGCACCGGCTTCACCCTTGTACTGGATGAAATCGTCATAGGCGATGACTTCGGCGCGGATGAAGCCTTTTTCGAAGTCGGTATGGATCACGGCCGCGGCTTGTGGCGCGGTAGCCCCGACGCGAACGGTCCAGGCGCGGACTTCTTTTACGCCAGCGGTGAAGTACGTCTGCAGGTTGAGCATTTCATAACCCGCGCGGATCACGCGATTCAGGCCAGGCTCTTCCAGGCCCAGGGCCTCCAGGAACATGTCTTTCTCTTCGCCGTCTTCAAGCTCGGCGATTTCCGCTTCGATCTTGTTGCAGACCGGTACCACGATCGCGCCTTCTTCTTCGGCGATAGCTTTTACCACGTCCAGCAGCGGGTTGTTCTCAAAGCCGTCTTCGGCAACGTTGGCAATGTACATGACTGGCTTGGTGGTCAGCAGGTGGAAGCCACGAACGATCTGCTTCTCATCGGCACCCATGTTCTTGATCAGGCTGCGTGCCGGCTTGCCCAAGGTGAAGTGGGCGATCAACTGCTCGAGCAGGGCTTTCTGGGCGACGGCGTCTTTGTCGCCACCCTTGGCATTGCGAGCGACTTTCTGCAGTTGCTTCTCGCAGCTGTCGAGGTCGGCGAAGATCAGTTCCAGGTCGATGATTTCGATATCGCGTTTCGGGTCGACGCTGTTGGAGACGTGAATCACGTTCTCGTCTTCGAAGCAGCGGACCACGTGGGCGATGGCATCGGTTTCGCGGATGTTGGCCAGGAACTTGTTGCCCAGGCCTTCACCTTTCGAGGCCCCAGCCACCAGGCCGGCGATGTCCACGAACTCCATGGTGGTCGGCAGCACGCGCTCCGGGATCACGATGGCCGCCAGGGCTTCCAGGCGTGGATCGGGCATCGGAACGATGCCGGTGTTCGGCTCGATGGTGCAGAAGGGGAAGTTCTCAGCCGCGATACCGGATTTGGTCAGGGCGTTGAACAGGGTGGACTTGCCGACGTTAGGCAGGCCGACGATGCCGCAATTGAATCCCATGGTGTTTCCCCTCGGATAAGTGTCAGGCCTTCTGGCTGTGCAGGTTTTTCATCGCGCGGTTCCATTCACCGGCGAGGATATCCGGCAGCACGCCGAGGGCAAAGTCGATGCTGGCATCGAGTTTTTCCTGTTCGGCGCGAGGCGCACGACCCAGGACAAAGTTTGAAACCATACTGGCAACGCCCGGGTGGCCGATGCCGAGCCGCAGGCGGTGAAAGGTATTCTGATTACCCAGTTGCGCGATGATGTCGCGCAACCCGTTGTGACCGCCATGGCCGCCGCCTTGCTTGAGCTTGGCAACGCCCGGAGGCAGGTCGAGTTCGTCGTGGGCCACCAGGATTTCTTCAGGCTTGATGCGAAAGAAACCGGCCAATGCCGCCACGGCCTGGCCGCTGCGGTTCATGTAGGTGGTGGGAATCAACAGACGAACATCCTGACCCTGGTGCGAGAAGCGACCGGTCAGGCCGAAATACTTGCGATCGGCTGCCAGGCTGACGCCTTGTGCCTGCGCGATGCGCTCAACAAAAAGGGCCCCTGCGTTATGCCGGGTCTGTTCGTATTCAGCGCCTGGATTTCCCAGGCCAACGATCAGTTTAATGGCAGTCACGATAGGGGCCCTTCCTGGAGTGTGGATAACGATGTCGCAATCAGGCGGTGTTGCGACAGTGGACGATAATGGCGGATTTACCGTTAAGTAAACTTCGCGTTCTCGCCCGCTGTCTCGCTACGTTCCAGTCCGCGATGTTTCCGGTCACTCCGGCGACAGAGTGAAATTACTCTGCAGCGCCTTCTTCAGTGGCTTCTGGAGCAACACGTGGAGCGTGGACGTTGGCAACTGCCTTGTCATCGCCGTGTGCCAGAGCAACAAACTCAACGCCTTTAGGAGCCTTGAGGTCGGACAGGTGAATGATCGTGCCGACTTCGGCGTCAGCCAGGTCGACTTCGATGAATTCAGGCAGGTCTTTCGGCAGGCAGGTCACTTCGATTTCCGAAACAACGTGCGAAATTTCGCCGCCTTTCTTGATCGGAGCAGCTTCGCCAACGAAGTGTACAGGCACGATAGCGGTCAGTTTCTGGCCAGCTACTACGCGTACGAAGTCGGCGTGCATCACGTGGCCTTTGGCCGGGTGACGCTGCAGGGCCTTGATCACGACGTTCTGCTTGGTGCCGCCAATGTTCAGCTCGATGATGTGGCTGTAGGCCGCTTCGTTTTCGAGCAGTTTGGCAACTTCTTTGGCCAGCATGCTGATGGACTCAGGGGCTTTCTCGCCACCGTAGACTACAGCTGGAACCAGGCTTGCGAGACGACGCAGGCGGCGGCTCGCACCTTTCCCCAGGTCGGAACGCACTTCAGCATTCAGAGTAAATTCGTTCATGTTGTATCTCCAAAGTAACCACATTCACCCCAGCGCTTGCGACCAGCGCTTAAGGCGATATGGGCAAAAAAGCCCCGCCCCGACAGGTAATGCCGGGGCGGGGCGCTTTTCGTCAACGAGATGTCCTGGAAAGGGCAGGGCCCTTAGCGGAACATCGCACTGATCGATTCTTCGTTGCTGATGCGGCGAACCGCTTCGGCAACAACCGGTGCGATATCCAGTTGGCGGATACGCACACAGGCTTGTGCTGCAGCGGACAGCGGAATGGTATTGGTGACCACCAGCTCGTCCAGCACGGAATTTTCAATGTTCTCGATCGCTCGACCCGACAGCACAGGGTGTGTGCAGTAGGCAAAGACCTTGGCAGCGCCATGCTCTTTCAGGGCCTTGGCCGCGTGGCACAGGGTGCCGGCGGTATCGACCATGTCATCGACCAGAATACAGGTACGCCCTTCGACGTCGCCGATGATATGCATCACTTCGGAGTGATTGGCTTTCTCACGGCGTTTGTCGATGATACCCAGATCCACGCCCAGGGATTTGGCAACCGCCCGTGCACGCACGACGCCGCCAATGTCCGGGGACACGATCATAAGGTTTTCGAAGCGCTGATCTTCAATATCATCCACCAGGACCGGGGAGCCGTAGATGTTATCCACGGGAATATCGAAGAAACCCTGAATCTGGTCAGCATGCAGATCAACCGTGAGAACACGGTCGATGCCGACTACGGTCAGCATATCAGCCACGACTTTCGCGCTGATTGCCACACGCGCGGAACGCGGACGGCGATCCTGACGGGCATAACCAAAGTAAGGAATAACAGCAGTGATACGAGTAGCCGAGGAGCGACGGAAGGCATCAGCCATCACGACGAGTTCCATCAGGTTATCGTTGGTCGGAGCGCAAGTCGGCTGAATAATGAAGACGTCTTTACCGCGAACGTTTTCATTGATCTCCGCAGTGATTTCACCGTCGGAAAACTTACCGACAGAAATGTCACCGAGAGGGATATGCAGCTGACGTACGACACGCCGAGCCAGATCGGGGTTGGCGTTCCCCGTAAAGACCATCATCTTGGACACGCGCAGTACCTGAAGGCTGAGGGTATACCTGGATGAGTATAGGAAAATGGCAGGGGCGGCTGGATTCGAACCAACGCATGGCAGGATCAAAACCTGCTGCCTTACCGCTTGGCGACGCCCCTGTATCTGTTGCTGCGAGTGCCCAGCACTCGATTCCTTTAGAGCAGGTCTTGCAGCTTGCGATGCAACATCGAAACGTTGCTTCCTTTTGCTACAAACCCTGTAAGGGTCTCTGTCAGAAGGGCCGAGACTTTATCAGCTTCAGCTTTGCTTGGGAAGCCCCCAAACACACAACTTCCAGTTCCGGTGAGTTTTGCTTCGGTAAATTTACCTAACAAATTCAAAGCGTTACGAACATCTGGATAACGCCTTGCTACCACCGGTAAGCAGTCATTTCGACTGTTTCCCTTGGGAACGGGGCGCACTTTAATGGGAGGAGAGTTACGTGTCAACAGTGGATCTGAAAAAATTTCTGCTGTACTTACAGAGACTTGCGGCACCAGCACCAAGTACCAGGGTTCTTCGGGGTCCACCGGGGTGAGTTTTTCCCCTACGCCCTCGGCGAAAGCGGCGTGGCCACGCACGAAAACCGGCACGTCGGCGCCCAGTGTCAGGCCCAGGGCGGCCAGGCGATCCGCGTCCCAGCCCAGTTGCCACAAGTGGTTGAGACCCAGCAGCGTGGTGGCCGCATTCGAGCTGCCGCCACCGATGCCGCCACCCATGGGCAGGATCTTTTCGATCCAGATATCGATGCCCAGCGGACAGCCGGATTGTGCCTGGAGTTTTTTCGCGGCCTTGACGATCAGGTTGCTGTCGTGGGGAACGCCTTCGAATTCGGTGTGCAGGCGAATCACGCCGTCGTCGCGTACGGCAAAGGTGATTTCGTCGCCGTAGTCCAGGAACTGAAAAATCGTCTGCAGCTCGTGGTAGCCGTCCGGGCGACGACCGAGGATGTGCAGCATCAGGTTGAGCTTGGCCGGGGAGGGCAGGGTCAGGCGTGCGGCGCTCATGTCATTGCCCCAGTTTGCGCGGCTGCCATTGCTTGATCACCAGCGTGACGTCGAGGTTGCTGCCATGCAGTTTGATGCGTTCGGGCAGCCAGTAGCCGTTCTGCTGGGCATAGCTGAGGTATTCGATCTGCCAGTCATCCTGTTCCAGGTTGGACAGGCGGCTGTCGGCGTCGAGGGTCAGGCGGCTTTTACTGTCTGGTGCCGGCAGCCCGCGAACCCACCAGGTCAGGTGGGAAACCGGCAGCTTCCAGCCCAGTTGTTCTTCCAGCAGCGCTTCGGGCGTGGGCGCCTCGTAGCGTCCCTGATTGGCAACTTCCAGCGATACCTGGCCCGGTCGGCCGGTCAGGCGGGCCGCACCGCGCCCCAATGGGCCTGACAGGCGAATATCGTAGTAGTCCTGGCGTTGCAGCCAGAACAGCGTGCCACTGCCCGAGTCTTTCGGGGCGCGGATACCGATCTTGCCGTCGATCTGCCAGCCGTCGAGGCCGCTCAGTTGTTGCTTGTGCTCGCGCCATTGGGCCTGGTTGCCCTGGCCCTGGACGGATTCACGGGCGCCGAAGCCCGCGCAACCGGCGAGCAGGGCAATGAAGCTGAAAACGATGAGATGGCGCAAAAACATAATCTTAAAGAGTCTCGGATCCGGTCAGGCGTTTGATGGTGCTGCGCAAGATAGGGCTGTCAGGCTGATCCTTGAGGAATCGGCTCCAGATCTGCCGGGCTTCGCGTTGTTTGCCGTTGGCCCACAGGACCTCGCCCAGGTGAGCGGCGACTTCCTGGTCGGGAAAGCGCTCCAGGGCCTGGCGTAACAGGCGTTCGGCTTCATCGAGATTGCCCAGGCGGAAATTCACCCAGCCAAGGCTGTCGAGCACCGCCGGGTCTTCCGGATTGATCTGGTGGGCCTGTTCGATCAGCAGCTTGGCTTCGTCGTAACGGGTGGTGCGATCCGACAACGTATAGCCCAGGGCGTTGAGGGCCATGGCGTTGTCCGGGTCACGCTGGATGATCAGGCGCAGGTCTTTTTCCATCTGGGCCAGGTCATTGCGTTTCTCCGCCAGCATGGCGCGGGTGTAAAGCAGGTTCAGGTCATCCGGGTACTGCTTCAAGGCTTGTTGCAGCACGTTCCAGGCCTTGTCGCCCTGATTGTTGGCCGCCAGGGTTTCGGCTTCGATCAGGTACAGCTGGATGCCGTAGTCCGGTTGGGAGTCGCGTTGTACGGCGAGGCGGCTCTGGGCATCGGCGGTCTTGCCATTGCCGATCAGGATATCGGCCTGGCGCAACTGCGCCGGCAGATAGTCGTTGCCCGGGCCGACCTGGGCGTACTCGATCAGTGCGCTCTCGGGGTCATTGCGCTCCTCGGCGATGCGACCCAGGTTCAGATGGGCCGAGTCGACGTGGCTTTCCCGGGCGATCAGGTCTTCCAGGTAACCCTTGGCCTCTTCCCAGGCCTTGGCTTCCAGGCAGACCAGCGCCAGGGAATAACGCAACTCGTCGTCTTCCGGGTATTGCTGGACCAGGCTGGAGAACTCCACCTTGGCGTCGTCCATGCGGTTGTTTTCCACCAGCATGCGGGCGTAGGTGAGGCGCAGGCGTTTGTCGTCCGGGTACTTCTTGATGCTTTTTTCCAGCAGCGGCAGCGCTTCGTCGCCGCGGTTCAAGCCTTGCAGCAGGCGTGCGCGCAGCAGGATCGGCGCTACTTCGCCAGCTTCCGGCGGGTTGTCTTCCAGAAGGGTGAGGGCGCCCTGGGTGTCACCATCCTGTTGCAGCAGCAAGGCCTTGCCGAAAATCAGCTGGCCGTTGTTCGGGTGGCGCTGCAACAGGCGATCGAAGCTTTTCATCAGGCCGTTGCGGGTTTCCTGGTCGGTATCGGCAGCGGACAGGGCCAGGAAGTCGAAGTGGGTGTCGCCCTTGCCCAGCAGGACCTTCTCCATATACATCATGGAGTCGTCGTAGCGTCCGGCCCGGGCCAGTTGCACGGCAGCGGCGCGCTGCGCTTCGAGGTCGTCCGGGGCATTCTTGGCCCAGATCAGCGCGGTATCCAGCGCGGGCTGGTCGGCGCCCAGGTATTCGGCAATGCGAAATGCCCGCTCGGAGATCCCCGGGTCCTGGGTATTGATGGCCTGGGTCACGTAGTTGTCCAGCGCAATGTCGAAGCGATTGCGCTGGCCCGCCAGTTCGGCGCTCAACAGGCTGAAGATGGTTTCTTCGCTGAACGAGCCGTAGACCTTGGGTTTTTCAGGTACCTGCACGCTGTCTTCGACCGGCGGCGTACCGTCCGTCGAAACGGGGGCCATGGACTGGCAGCCGCTGAGCAAGGCAAGAGCGAGGAGCAACGCGGAAGATCTATTCATATAGGAAGAGGACGACTAACCTGCGGTCAGATCATCATGACACAAGCCTTCGGTCAAACATAACCGCCCCGTCGATTTACAACCCCGGGCAGGGCGATAGAGATCGAGTGGTTGTTCTGAATCTGACGAAGTAGGACAATTGCCGGCTTCACGTCACTATCAGCGACCTTGAATGGCCTTCCTTGCACTCGGTATTAACCACAAGACTGCGTCAGTAGACGTCCGCGAGCGCGTGGCCTTTACGCCTGAGCAGCTGGTTGAGGCCTTGCAGCAGCTCTGCCGACTCACCGACAGCCGCGAAGCTGCGATCCTCTCCACCTGCAATCGCAGCGAGCTTTATATAGAACAGGATCACGTTTCGGCCGATTCAGTCCTGCGCTGGCTGGCCGACTATCACAAGCTGAGCCTTGAAGAACTGCGCGCCAGTGCCTATGTGCATGAAGATGATGCGGCCGTTCGTCACATGATGCGTGTCGCCTCGGGGCTCGACTCGCTGGTGTTGGGCGAACCGCAGATTCTCGGCCAGATGAAGTCGGCCTACGCCGTGGCCCGCGAGGCCGGCACCGTCGGCCCGCTGCTGGGGCGCCTGTTCCAGGCGACGTTCAACGCCGCCAAGCAGGTGCGCACCGACACGGCCATCGGCGAAAACCCGGTGTCCGTGGCGTTTGCCGCTGTCAGCCTGGCGAAACAGATTTTCAGTGATTTGCAACGCAGCCAGGCGCTGCTGATCGGCGCTGGGGAGACCATCACCCTGGTCGCCCGCCATCTCCATGACCTGGGGGTCAAGCGCATAGTCGTCGCCAACCGGACCCTGGAGCGGGCCAGTACCCTGGCCGAGCAGTTCGGTGCCCATGCGGTGTTGCTGTCGGACATTCCCGCGGAACTGGTACACAGCGACATCGTCATCAGTTCTACCGCCAGCCAGTTGCCGATCCTTGGCAAGGGCGCCGTGGAAAGTGCCCTGAAGCTGCGCAAGCACAAGCCGATTTTCATGGTGGACATTGCTGTTCCCCGGGACATCGAGCCAGAAGTCGGCGAGCTGGATGACGTGTATCTCTACAGCGTCGACGACCTGCATGAGGTGGTCGCCGAGAATCTCAAGAGCCGGCAGGGCGCGGCCCAGGCGGCCGAAGAGATGATTAGCGTCGGTGCCGACGACTTCATGGTGCGCCTGCGCGAGCTGGCGGCGGTGGATGTGCTCAAGGCCTATCGTCAGCAGAGCGAACGCCTGCGCGACGAGGAACTGCAAAAAGCCCAGCGCCTGCTGGCCAACGGCGGCAATGCCGAAGAGGTGCTGGTACAACTGGCCCGCGGCCTGACCAACAAATTGCTCCACGCCCCCAGTGTCCAGCTCAAGAAGTTGACTGCCGAAGGCCGCCTCGATGCGCTGGCCATGGCCCAGGAACTCTTCGCCCTCGGTGAGGGCTCACCGGATAGCTTTTCGGATAAAAAACCGCAATGAAAGCGTCACTGCTCAACAAACTGGACATCCTCCAGGACCGTTTCGAAGAACTGACCGCCTTGCTGGGCGATGGCGAAGTCATTTCCGACCAGAACAAATTCCGCACCTATTCCAAGGAATACGCGGAAGTCGAGCCGATTGTCGCCACCTATAAACAGTTGCTCAAAGTGCAGGGTGACCTTGAAGGTGCCCAGGCACTGCTCAAGGACAGCGACCCGGATATGCGCG
The DNA here is from genome assembly GCF_054681425.1 of Pseudomonas sp. H1_F01. Classification (NCBI taxonomy): domain Bacteria; kingdom Pseudomonadati; phylum Pseudomonadota; class Gammaproteobacteria; order Pseudomonadales; family Pseudomonadaceae; genus Pseudomonas; species Pseudomonas sp. H1_F01. The sequence continues at coordinate 1,291,238 of NZ_CP162823.1, forward strand.
AAATGGCCGTGGAGGAAGTCCGCGAAGCCAAGGATCAACTGGTTGAACTGGAAAGCAGTCTGCAACGCATGCTGTTGCCCAAGGACCCGAATGACGGGCGCAATGTGTTCCTTGAGATCCGTGCCGGTACCGGCGGCGATGAGGCGGCGATTTTTTCCGGCGACCTGTTTCGCATGTATTCGCGTTACGCCGAACGTCGCGGTTGGCGGGTGGAGATCCTCTCGGAGAACGAAGGCGAACACGGTGGCTATAAAGAAGTCATCGCCCGGGTCGAAGGCGACAACGTCTACGGCAAGCTGAAATTCGAATCCGGCGCCCATCGCGTGCAACGCGTGCCGGCCACCGAGTCCCAAGGGCGGATCCACACCTCGGCTTGCACCGTGGCGGTATTGCCCGAGCCGGACGAGCAGGAAGCCATCGAGATCAACCCGGCAGATCTGCGGGTCGACACTTATCGTTCCTCCGGCGCGGGCGGCCAGCACGTCAACAAGACCGACTCGGCGATCCGCATCACGCACTTGCCCTCGGGCATCGTGGTCGAGTGCCAGGAAGAACGTTCCCAGCACAAGAACCGCGCGCGGGCCATGGCCTGGTTGTCGGCCAAGCTCAACGACCAGCAGACCAGCGCCGCCGCCAATGCCATCGCCAGCGAACGCAAATTGCTGGTGGGCTCGGGCGATCGTTCCGAGCGGATCCGTACCTACAACTTCGCCCAGGGCCGGGTCACCGACCATCGCGTCAACCTGACCCTGTATTCCCTGGACGAGATCCTTGCCGGTGGTGTCGATGCGGTGATCGAGCCGTTACTGGCCGAATACCAGGCCGACCAGTTGGCTGCGATTGGCGAGTAAGCACAGGTGAAAAAATGACCATCATCGCCAGTCTGTTACGCGCGGCCGAGTTGCCGGATTCGCCCACGGCACGGCTGGACGCCGAGTTGTTGCTGGCCGCAGCCTTGGGCAAGTCCCGCAGCTTCCTGCACACCTGGCCCGAGCGGATCGTGCCCAGCGAGGCGGCGTTGCTGTTCTCCGAATACCTGCGGCGGCGGCGCTCTGGCGAGCCGGTGGCGTACATACTCGGACAACAGGGCTTCTGGAAACTCGATCTGGAAGTCGCGCCCCATACCCTGATCCCGCGTCCTGACACCGAGCTTTTGGTGGAAACCGCGCTGGCCTTGCTGCCGGCTACACCGGCCCGGGTCCTGGATCTGGGCACCGGCAGCGGCGCGATTGCCCTGGCACTGGCCAGCGAGCGCCCGGCCTGGAAAGTTACGGCGGTCGACCGGGTGCTGGAGGCTGTGGCCCTGGCCGAGCGCAATCGCCAGCGCCTGGACCTGCACAACGTCACGGTGTTGAGCAGCCACTGGTTCAGTGCGCTGGAAGACACGCGTTTCGAGTTGATCATCAGCAACCCGCCGTACATTGCGGCCAGCGATCCGCACCTGATCGAGGGCGACGTGCGCTTCGAGCCGGCCAGTGCCCTGGTTGCCGGGCCGGACGGGCTCGATGATTTGCGCCAGATCGTTGCCCAGGCACCGGCTCACCTCGATCCGGGCGGCTGGCTGATGCTCGAGCACGGTTACGATCAGGCCGAGGCGGTGCGCGATTTGCTGCGCACTCAAGGTTTTGTCGAAGTCCACAGCCGCAAGGACCTGGGTGGTCATGAGCGCATCAGCCTGGGGTGCCTGCCGTGCTGAACGATCAGGAGCTGTTGCGCTACAGTCGGCAGATTCTGTTGCAGCACGTCGACATCGACGGCCAATTGCGTCTCAAGCAAAGCCGCGTGCTGATCATCGGCCTTGGCGGTCTCGGCGCCCCGGTGGCGTTGTACCTGGCCGCCGCTGGCGTGGGTGAGATGCACTTGGCGGATTTCGACACCGTCGACCTGACCAACCTGCAACGCCAGATCATCCATGACACCGACAGCGTCGGCCTGAGCAAAGTCGATTCGGCGATGCGACGCCTTGGGGCGATCAACCCCGAGGTTCGGCTGGTGCCTCACCGGGCGGCCATGGACGAAGACAGTCTGGCCGCGGCCGTCGCGGCAGTGGATGTGGTACTCGATTGCTCCGACAATTTTTCGACCCGCGAAGCGGTGAACGCGGCCTGTGTCGCAGCGGGTAAACCGCTGGTCAGCGGCGCGGCGATTCGCCTGGAAGGGCAGTTGTCGGTGTTCGACCCACGCCGCCCCGAAAGCCCTTGCTACCACTGCCTTTATGGCCACGGCAGCGAAGCCGAGCTGACCTGCAGCGAGGCCGGTGTGATCGGACCGCTGGTAGGATTGGTGGGCAGCCTTCAAGCCCTTGAAGCCTTGAAGTTGCTGGCCGGTTTCGGTGAGCCGCTGGTGGGGCGCTTGCTGTTGATCGACGCCCTGGGCACGCGTTTCCGTGAACTGCGGGTCAAGCGTGACCCGGGTTGCAGCGTCTGCGGTGGCCAGCATGAGTGAAGCGCCGATTGGTGTGCTTGACTCGGGTGTCGGCGGGTTGTCGGTGCTGGGGGAAATTCGCCAGCTGCTGCCCAATGAATCGCTGTTGTATGTCGCCGACTGTGGGCATATTCCTTACGGCGAGAAGACCCCGGAATACATCCGACAACGCTGCTCGATCATTGCCGACTTTCTCCTGGGCCAGGGCGCCAAGGCGCTGGTTGTAGCCTGCAACACCGCAACGGTTGCTGCCGTTGCCGATCTACGCCGTGATTTTCCCCATTGGCCCATCGTCGGGATGGAGCCGGCGGTCAAGCCGGCGGCTGCCGCGACCCGTAGCGGTATCGTCGGCGTGCTCGCCACCACCGGCACCTTGCAGAGCGCCAAGTTCGCCGCTTTGCTCGACCGTTTCGCCACCGATGTGCGAGTCATCACGCAACCGTGCCCGGGCCTGGTTGAACTGATCGAAACGGGTGATTTGCACAGTCCGGCCTTGTATCAGTTGCTGCAACATTACGTCGACCCCTTGCTGGCAGCCGGCTGCGATACGCTGATCCTGGGGTGCACGCACTATCCCTTCCTCAAGCCATTGCTCGCGCGGATGATTCCGGAGCACATCAGCCTGATCGACACCGGTGCCGCCGTGGCCCGGCAACTTCAGCGCCTTTTGGCTGAGCGAGAGCTGTTGGCTGAGGGGCCAGCCGGCGAAACGTATTTCTGGACGAGTGCAGACCCGATACATTTAAGAAAAATCCTACCAACGCTATGGCATTCGTCCGGCGTTGTGCGAAGCTTCGATCTGTAAAAAGAATGTGAAAACCGTGTGAAACGGGCTGAACTTCTGTTTGGATGCGGATTTCTATAGCTTTGTCTGTTTGTAACAAAACTAACTAAGTCTGTTCGAAAAGGATGTTTCTAATGAAGCGCTTATTCTGCTTTTCCGCGCTTGCGGCCGCATTGTTGGGGCACACTTACACTGCACAAGCAGCGGGTGTGGAATTTGGGGTTGGCCAGACCAGCGATTCGACCATGACCTATCGCCTGGGCATGCAGTTCGACTGGGACAAGAGTTGGCTGCAAAGTGATGTCGGTCGCCTGACTGGCTACTGGAGCGGCGCCTACACCTATTGGGAAGGGGACGAGACATCCAGCAATCACAGCCTGTCGTTTTCGCCTGTGTTTGTGTATGAGTTTTCCGGCCAGAACGTGAAGCCTTACATCGAGGCGGGTGTCGGTGTGGCGTTGTTCGCCAATACCGAAGTGGAAGACAACAAGCTCGGTACGGCTTTCCAATTTGAAGATCGTATCGGCTTCGGCCTGCGCTTCAACGGTGGGCATGAAGTGGGCATTCGCGCCACTCATTACTCCAACGCCGGTATCAAGTCGACTAACGACGGTGTAGAAAGCTACTCGCTGCACTATACGATGCCGCTGTAACAAAACAGTTTGAGAACAGTGGGAGCGAGCTTGCTCGCGATAGCGATAGACCAGCCAAGATAAAGTTGTCTGACTCACCGCTATCGCGAGCAAGCTCGCTCCCACAATAGATCAGACCACGCCTTTATCGATACGCCGTCGCAATCCCTTGGCGTTCTTCCAGGCACTCCGGTGCGCCCATCTCGAACTCCCGGCAGATCAGCGGACGCTTTTCGTAGATGGTGCACATCATGCTGTCGCGATCCAGGGCCGCGCACCAACCGTCATCCAGCCGCAGCATCACCTCTCCACCCCAATCGTCCGTGTCGATAAAACGCTCCGGAACCCCAGTGTCGGTGATCAACATCACTTCCAACTGGCAGCAGCACGCCGCGCACGTCGAACACGTGACGGCCGGTGCCGGGATTTCATGGACGGGGATGGTTTTCATGGTCCGCAGTGTAAGGCAATCGGCGGCTCAGGGTTGTCCCTTGATCGGATAGCCGTTTTTCGCCTGGGATGAGCCGATATCGGTTGGCAGGGTTTCGGTCGACGAAGGCAAAGGCCAGAGTGCGGTCATGGAGGCAATGGGAAGCGCAACTTCTCGCGGGCGCTCGACCAACTGATCCAGCACATGCCGCGCTGTTTCGTCCGCCGACCAGTGAATCGGGGTTTGGAAGCAATCGTCGGGCCCCAGCAATGGGCCGTCGTAGCCAGGGTGTACCAACGTCACATCGACACCCGCGCACGCCAAGTCTGCCCGAGCCGATTCGAACAGATGACGCATCCCGCTGCCACCCGTTTCTATTTGCGAAGGCGGCAGGTAAGTCGCCGGGCTGGCAATGCCCACCAGATGAGGTTCGGTCCCGGCGCGCAACAAGGGCATGGCCACTTCGAGGCAGAAACTGGCAGCCAGCAGATTGCTGCGCACGATATGCTCGATCAATGTGTGATCAGCCGGCTGCCCGTCAACGTACTCAGCCGTCCCGGCATTGACGATCACCTGATCCAGGGCGCCCCATTGACGGGCGATCTGTTCGCCGATCTCGCGCACGGCCTGGCTGTCGGTCAAATTGCCGGGCACGCTTAGCACTTGTCCTGGATAACGTACCGAAAGGGTTTCGCATGATCGGGTCGAGCGCGAACTGACGGCCAGGTATGCACCTGTCTCCAGTATCGCCTCAGCCAACGAAGCGCCGATTCCGTTGCCAGCCCCGGTGAGCCAATAGCGCCGTGGCAGTCTTAGACCCATTCCCTACTCCTTTCGATTGGACAGCGCACTGATACGTAGCTTTTCAGTAGAGTCCGTACGACTAGTAAGACTATATGTTATCGGATAAACAATGCATCCCGCTGGCTGGCAATTTCTTGTTCGCTAATCGCCCATCCCCTCAACGGTCGCGTCCTGTCGTGCTGGCAGGTTTCTGAACGCTGCCAGCGCACGCGCCCTGGATTGCCTCAAGTCGACAATCGGTGCCGGATAATCCACGGCGCCAAACAAGCCGCCCTGGGTATTTGGGCTATGGACCTGTTGCTTGTCCAGATCGTTCAGTTCAGGTAGCCAGCGTTTGATGAACAGGCCCTCGCGGTCGAATTTTTCCGACTGGCTCAACGGGTTGAAGATACGGAACCAGGGCGCGGAATCGGTGCCGGTGGAGGCGCTCCACTGCCAGCCGCCATTGTTGGCGGCCAGGTCGCCGTCGATCAGGTGCTGCATGAAAAAGCGCTCGCCTTCGCGCCAATCGATCAACAGGTTCTTGGTCAGGAACATGGCTACGACCATCCGCAAGCGGTTGTGCATCCAACCGGTCTCCAGCAATTGACGCATGGCTGCATCGATAATCGGCAGGCCGGTGCGTGCTTGCTTCCAGGCTTCCAATTCTGCGGGGGCCTTGCGCCATGCCAGCGCCTCGGTTTCCGGGCGAAACGCACGATGGCGCGACACGCGTGGATAGCCCACGAGAATGTGTTTATAAAACTCGCGCCAGAGCAATTCATTGATCCAGGTCACAGCACCGGCACTTCCGCTCTCGAATTCACCTTGGTTGGCTTGCAGCGCGGCGTGCAGGCACTGACGTGGCGACACCACGCCGGCCACCAGATAGGCCGAGAGCTGGCTGGTGCCGGGTCTGGCGGGATAATCCCGTTCGCCTTGGTAATCGTCGATGTGCTGGTCGACAAAGGTGTCCAGGCGCCGACGGGCTTCGGTTTCCCCGGCGGGCCAGAGGGCGCGTAGCGCTTCGCTGGGCGGGGCGAACCCATCGACTTGCGTCGGCACCGGGTCGCGGGCAATGCCGGTGAGGGCCTGCCGGGCCGGCGTGGCGACCAGGCTCGGCAATGAAAAGTGCAGACGGCTGTAGCAGACCTTGCGGAACTGACTGAACACTTGGAGGTAATTGCCGGTCTTGGTCAGCACGCTACCGGGCTTGAACAGCAATTGATCGAGGTGGCTGTGAAATTCAACGCCCTGGTCATTCAACACGCGGGCGACTTCGGCGTCGCGTCGCGTTTCATTCAGGCCGTACTCTTCGTTGACATGCACGGCGCCGACGTTCAGTTCGCGACACAGCTTGAGTAGTACCTGCGGGGCCTGGTGCCAATGCGCAGCGGCGCGGATCAGCAGTGGGATGTTCAATTCGGCCAGGGTCGCACTCAACGCGCCGAGGTTGCGCAGCCAGAAATCGATCTTGCACGGTGCGTCGTCATGGGCACGCCATTGTTCGGGGCTGGTCAGGTACACCGCCACGCAGGGGCCTTGGGCTGCCGCAGCCGCGAGGGCGGTATTGTCGTGCAGGCGCAAGTCGCTGCGCAGCCAGATCAGTTGCATGCTGTCTTCCATTTAAAGGAGTTCTCGGCGACTCAGTTCGCGGTGAGCCGATAACGGGTCTTCGGCCCAGGACACGTCAATCATCGACACGCCTGTGGATAACCTGGCGTGGTGGATCGACGCGGCCGGGCCGGCAATGACGATCGGGCAATCGATTCCACCCAGCAGCCTGGGCAGTTGGGACAGGTTGAGGGCGTGACTGGAATACAGCAGGACGCCGCGGGCCTTGAGGCGCTCGACCGCCAGGGCCAGTTCGCCGGCCGGTAGCGGGCTGTCGAACACTTCCACCGGGCAGTCGGCGCTGCTGGCCAGCCAGGCGGTGAGCCACAGGTGCGGCTCCTGGGGCGAGTCCGAATGATTGACCAGTAACAGTGGCGCGCCGCGCAACTGACGGTTGTTGTGGTAGATCCGGCTGCCGAACTTGCTGCGCAGCCACGAGTAGAGGAAGACCCGTTCCAGCTGCGCACCGAACTGGCCTTGCCAGCGCTGGTGCAGCTCGGCCAGCAACGGCAAGAGCAACTGGTCGCACACGGTCCAGGGCGGGTACAGCGCCATCGCCTGGTTGACCAGGTCATCGATCTGGCGCTCGGCCAGTTGCGTCACCGCCAGCACCAGGGTGTGGCGCTGACGCTGCCAGTCATTCTCCGGCACCTGTGTGGGTTCGGTCGGTGGCTGCGGTGTGTCCAGCAAAGGCTTGATCTTGCTCACCGCAACGCCACGGTCGATCCAGGTGAGAATGCTCAGGATCCGTTGCACATGGTCGGCATTGAACAGCCGGTGCCCCTTGGGCGTGCGGTGCGGCACGATCAGGCCGTAACGGCGTTCCCAGGCTCGCAGCGTGACGGCGTTGACACCGGTTTGCCGGGCGACCTCGCGTATGGGCAGCCAGCCTTGTGCCAAGGCCTTGGCAAAGTCGGCCCCCAGGTCTTCGCTGGCGCTGGAGTCGGTTTCGCTCTTCATCAAATAGCGTTTCGCAAGCTGAGGTTTTCCGGGTGCGGTTGCAGGTAGACCTGCTGCGCCAGGTAAGGATCGGGATGCTGGCGCAAGTGATGCTTGAGCAACGTCAGTGGCACCACCAAGGGCACGATGCCGAGGCGGTATTGCCCGATCAGATGCTGTACTTCCTGCTTGTCCTCGGCGTCGATGGCGCGCTTGAGGTAACCGCTCAGGTGTTGCAGCACGTTGGTGTGGGTGCGGCGGGTGGCGCATTTCTTCAAGGCGGCCATCAATGCGCTGAAGTAGCGTGGGCCCAACTCATTGGGGTCGGCCTTGCCCATGTTGCCCAGCAAATTGCCCAGGGCCTTGTATTGCACCGGGTTGTGGGCCATCAGCAGGTATTTGTAGCGCGAGTGAAATTCGATCAGGTCGCGACGGGTCAGGTCCTGGCGGCGCAAGGGTTGCCAGGCGGCATAGGCAAACACCCGGGTCAGGAAGTTCTCGCGCAGTACCGGGTCGTTGAGACGACCGTCTTCCTCCACCGGCAGGTCGGGGTGGCGTTCGCAGAAGGCCTGGGCATAGATGCCGCGCCCGCCGCCATCCTGGGTCACGCCGTTGTGGTCGTAGACCTTGACCCGCTCCAGTCCGCAGGACGGCGATTTCTGCATGAAGATGTAGCCGCAGATGTCATCCAGTTCCCCGGCCATTTGCTGCCCGTAGTCGGCCAGTGGCCGGGTCACGTTGAGGTCGCGATTCACGGTGCCGAGCGCCTCGGGATGTTCGGGGTCGCCCACCAGGCGAATCGGCTCCCGGGGGATACCCAGGCCGATGGCGACTTCGGGGCACACCGGCACGAAATCGAAATAGTCGACGAGGGTGCGGCTGCACAACTGCGATTGCTTGTGCCCGCCATTAAAGCGAACTTCAGCACCCATCAGGCAGGCGCTGATGGCGATTCTGGGTTTGGCGATGGCTGTGCTGGGCATAGGCGACCTCTGATTGCTAAATCTTGTACAGTTTTGTATTTCTGTACAATATTTTCATCATAGGTCCGAACGGGCACAAGTCAACCGGATTGTGTGGCGAGGCGACCTCAATCTGTGTCGCAGGCAGGCTGCTGTCTCTTTCGACAGCAGCGGATAGCGATGGGTGACGCGCTTTACTGCAGGCTTGCATGCAGGCGGCGTGCAGCCTCCTGGCCGCTGAGCCATGCGCCTTCGACCCGGCCGGACAGGCACCAGTCGCCGCACACGTACAGGCCCAGGTCGGCATCGGCCAGCGCGCCCCATTCGTGGTTGCCGGCAGGGCGGGCGTAGAGCCAGCGATGGGCCACGCTGAAGCTCGGTGCGGGCATCGCGCTGTGCAGCAGTTCGGCGAAGGCGCCGTGCAGGTGTTCGATCACGGCTTCCTTGGACAGGTCGATGTGTTGCCGGCTCCAGTCGCTGGTGGCGTGCAGTATCCAGGTGTCGAGCGTGTTGTCGCGCCCCGGCTTGCTGCGGTTGCGCGCCAGCCAGTCCAGGGGACTGTCCTGTAGGAAGCAGCCTTCCATGGGTGTATCCAGCGGTGTTTCGAAGGCCAGCGCCACGGCCCAGGTCGGGTCCATCTTCACCCCGGCGGCCACTGCGGCCAGCTTCGGTACGGCCGCCAGCAATGCGGTGGCCTGGGGCGCGGGCGTGGCGATCACCACCTGGCCAAAGGGGCCGTGGGTGAAACCTTCGGCGTCCTGCAAATGCCAGTGTTCCTGGCCGCGGTACACCTCGGTGATCCGGCAGGAAAACTGCACCTGCAACTTGTCGAGCAGGGCGCGGGTGATAGCGCTCATGCGCGGCGTGCCGACCCAGCGGGTCTGTTCATCCGGCGATGGGCTCAGTTGTCCGTTCTGGAAGTTGTAGAGTTGCGGGTTCCATTCCGCCGCCCAGCCGTTTGTTTGCCAGCGCTGGACCTCCGTGACAAAACGGCGATCGCGGGCGGTGAAGTATTGCGCGCCCATGTCCAATGCGCCGGCATCGCTGCGTTTGCTCGACATGCGTCCGCCGCTGCCGTGGCTTTTATCGAAGAGTTGAACGATATGCCCGGCCTCCGTCAGGGCCTGGGCGGCTGAAAGTCCGGCGATGCCGGTGCCGATGATTGCGATAGGTACAGTCATGAGGGCCTCGTTTACCTTTCTGTACAGGCTACGCCGTCGTTTAAACCTGTACAATTCGGGTTTTTGGTATAAGTTTTACCGTTCGCGTTTGGACAGCTTGTCCTATTGTTAAACACAGACCCTGTCCAATACGAAAAATCCCTGCTTATAAAAATAGACTAATGGGCCGGGTAAAACGCGATGCGAGGAACATCTCATGCACATATTGCTGACCGGCGGTACTGGTTTGATCGGACGTCAGCTCTGCCGCCTCTGGTTGGGGCAGGGACATCGCTTGACGGTATGGAGTCGCCGACCCGAAGAAGTGGCGAAAATCTGTGGGGCAGATGTGCGAGGCGTTGCCCGGCTCGATGAAATTGTCGAGCCGGTGGACGCGGTGGTCAACCTCGCGGGAGCGCCGATTGCCGACCGGCCCTGGAGCCACAAACGCAAGATGTTGTTGTGGAGCAGTCGCATCACGTTGACGGAAGTTTTGCTGGCGTGGCTGGAGCGATGCGAGCAGAAACCGCAGGTATTGATTTCCGGTTCCGCGGTGGGCTGGTATGGCGACGGTGGCGAGCGTGAGTTGACCGAGGAATCGGGGCCGGTGAGCGAAGATTTCGCCAGCCAGTTGTGTATCGCCTGGGAAGAAACCGCGCAACGAGCCGAGGCGTTGGGCATACGCGTGGTGCTGGTTCGTACCGGCCTGGTCATGTCTGCCGAGGGCGGCTTTTTGTCGCGGCTGCTGCTGCCGTTCAAACTGGCGCTGGGCGGGCGTATCGGCAATGGTCGGCAGTGGATGCCGTGGATTCATATTGACGATCAAATCGCCCTGATTGATTTTCTTCTGCACCGCTTTGATGCCCGCGGTCCTTATAATGCGTGCGCTCCGAACCCGGTGCGCAACCGCGATTTTGCCAAGGCCCTGGGGCATGTATTGCATCGGCCAGCCGTGGTGCCGATGCCGGAACTTGTGTTGAAAGTCGCGTTGGGGGAGTTGTCATTGCTGTTGCTCGGCGGCCAGCGCGCCACGCCGGCCCGATTGCAGGCGGCGGGTTTCACATTCCGGTTCACTGATTTGCCTGCGGCCCTGGAAGACTTGTCCAGCCGCCTTTGAAATAGGACGTTGCATGACCGATCACGCGTTGCTTCTGGTGAATCTGGGTTCGCCTGCCTCCACTTCGGTGGCCGATGTGCGCCGCTACCTCAATCAATTCCTGATGGATCCGTATGTCATCGACCTGCCATGGCCGGTGCGGCGCTTGCTGGTGTCGCTGATCCTGATCAAGCGTCCCGAGCAGTCGGCCCATGCCTACGCCTCGATCTGGTGGGAGGAGGGTTCGCCGCTGGTGGTGCTCAGCCGCCGGCTGCAACAGGCCATGACCGCGCAGTGGACCCGGGGCCCGGTAGAGCTGGCAATGCGTTATGGCGAGCCGTCCATTGAATCGGCATTGGTGCGGCTGGCGAGCCAGGGTCATAAGAAGATCACGTTGGCGCCGTTGTACCCGCAGTTCGCCGACAGCACCGTGACCACGGTGATCGAGGAGGCCAAGCGGGTCGTGCGGAAAAAGAAACTCGATGTGCAGTTCTCGATTCTCCAACCGTTCTACGATCAGCCCGAATACGTCGACGCCCTGGTGGCCAGCGCCAAGCCGTACCTGATACAGGAACACGATCATCTGTTGTTGAGTTTCCACGGCTTGCCGGAGCGACACCTGACCAAGCTCGACCCTACGGGGTTTCATTGCTTCAAGGATGCCGACTGCTGCAAGAACGCGCCGCCGGAAGTCATGGCGACCTGTTACCGCGCGCAATGCATTCGCACTGCCGAGCTGTTCGCCCAGCGCATGGGGCTCAAGGATGGTCAGTGGTCGGTGTCGTTCCAGTCGCGATTGGGACGGGCCAAGTGGATCGAACCCTACACCGAGGCGCGCTTGGAGGAATTGGCTAAAAGCGGCGTGAAGAAAGTGTTGGTGATGTGCCCGGCGTTCGTGGCCGACTGCATTGAAACCCTGGAGGAAATCGGCGATCGCGGCCGCGAGCAGTTCCGCGAGGCGGGGGGAGAAGAGTTGGTGTTGGTGCCTTGCCTCAATGATGAGGCGCAGTGGGCGCAGGCGTTGAGTACCCTCTGCGAACGGGCGCCGATAGCTCTGTAAACCTCGAAAAGCATCGCGGGCAAGCCTTGCTCCCACAGATTTTGTCTTGACCATTCAAGCATGGTCCACTCAAAACCTGTGGGAGCAAGGCTTGCCCGCGATGACAATAGTGCAGGCGGTGAATCTACAGCAGCGGCTCATCCGCCTGCTTCTGCTTCCAGCTGTCATTGCCCGGCAGCAGCAGGTTCAACGCGATCGCCACCACCGCGCACAGCGCGATGCCTTTGAGGCCGAAGTCGTCCGGCCCAGTGCCGGTGCCCACCAGTACACCGCCGATGCCGAACACCAGCGTGACCGAAACGATCACCAGATTGCGCGCCTCGCCCAGGTCGATCTTGTGGCGGATCAAAGTGTTCATGCCCACCGCCGCAATCGAACCGAACAACAGGCACAGGATCCCGCCCATCACCGGCACCGGGATGCTTTGCAGCAGCGCGCCGAACTTGCCGATGAATGCCAGGCTGATGGCAAAGATCGCCGCCCAGGTCATGATCTTCGGGTTGTAGTTCTTGGTCAGCATCACCGCGCCAGTCACCTCGGCGTAGGTGGTGTTGGGCGGGCCGCCGAACAGGCCGGCGGCGGTGGTGGCAATGCCGTCACCGAGCAGTGTGCGGTGCAGGCCGGGTTTTTTCAGGTAGTCGCGACCGGTCACGCTGCCCACGGCTATCACGCCGCCGATGTGCTCGATGGCCGGTGCCAGCGCTACCGGTACGATGAACAGGATCGCCTGCCAATTGAACTCCGGTGCGGTGAAGTTCGGCAGGGCGAACCACGGCGCGGCGGCGATTTTCGCGGTGTCCACGACGCCGAAGAAAAACGCCATGGCAAAGCCCACCAACACCCCGGAAATGATCGGCACCAGGCGGAAGATGCCTTTGCCGAACACCGCCACGATCAGGGTGGTAAGCAGGGCTGGCATCGAAATCAGCATCGCGGTTTGATAATGAATCAGCTCGGTACCGTCGCCGGCCTTGCCCATCGCCATGTTGGCGGCAATCGGTGCCATGGCCAGGCCGATGGAGATGATCACCGGGCCAATCACCACCGGCGGCAGCAGCCGGTCGATGAACCCGGTGCCCTTGATCTTCACCGCCAGGCCAAGAAAGGTGTAGACGAAACCTGCCGCCATCACGCCGCCCATGGTCGCGGCCAGGCCGAACTGGCCCTTGGCGAGGATGATCGGGGTAATGAAGGCAAAGCTCGAAGCCAGGAACACCGGCACCTGGCGCCCGGTGACGATTTGGAACAGGATCGTTCCCAGGCCGGCCGTGAACAGCGCCACGTTAGGGTCCAGCCCGGTGATCAGCGGCATCAATACCAGCGCGCCGAAGGCGACGAACAGCATCTGCGCGCCGGACAGCACCTGGCGCCAGAGCGGATCGTTGAACTCATCCTGCATGCTCAAGCGTCCTTCTGCTTGGTGCCGAAGATCTTGTCGCCGGCATCGCCCAGGCCCGGGATGATGTAGCCGTGTTCGTTGAGTTTCTGATCGATGGACGCGGTGTAGATGGTCACGTCCGGGTGGGCATCCTGCACGGCCTTGATGCCTTCGGGAGCGGCGACCAGCACCATGGCGCGGATGTCCCGGCAGCCGGCCTTTTTCAACAGGTCGATGGTGGCGACCATGGAGCTGCCGGTGGCGAGCATCGGGTCAATGATCATCGCCAGGCGCTCGTCGATTTCCGGCACCAGTTTTTCCAGGTAGGTGTGCGCCTGCAGGGTCTGCTCGTTGCGAGCCACGCCCACGGCGCTGACCTTGGCCCCCGGGATCAGGCTCAGCACGCCCTCGAGCATGCCGATGCCGGCGCGCAGGATCGGCACCACGGTGATCTTCTTTCCGGCGATTTTCTCGACCTGGACCGTGCCGGCCCAACCGTCGATTTCATAGGACTCCAGCGGCAGGTCCTTGGTGGCCTCGTAAGTGAGCAGGGCACCGACTTCCTGGGCGAGTTCACGGAAGTTCTTCGTGCTAATGTCAGCGCGGCGCATCAGGCCGAGTTTGTGTCTGATCAGCGGATGGCGGATCTCGAGGATGGGCATGGGGAAGGCTCCGGCGGCGGGCAAAAAAACCGGCCTAGATTAATCTATCCGAGGGTGTTGTCCTATAGACAATACAGAACGTTAGTCCACAAACGCTTGATCTGGCCGGGCGGGATGCGTACCTTTGCCGGTTTTTCCGAACCCTGCCACCCTTGGAGAGCGCCATGTCCGCTGATCTCGAGCATATCCGTCAAATCATGCGAGAGGCTGACTGCCTGTACACCGAAGCCGAAGTCGAAGCGGCCATCGCCCGTGTCGGTGCGCAAATCAACGACCAACTGGCTGATGCCAACCCGGTGGTGTTCTGTGTCATGAACGGCGGGCTGATTTTCTCCGGCAAACTGCTGACCTACCTGAACTTCCCCCTGGAAGCGTCCTACTTGCACGCGACGCGTTATCGCAACGAAACCAGCGGCGGCGACCTGTTCTGGAAAGCCAAGCCGGAAGTCTCGTTCATCGACCGCGACGTGCTGATCATCGACGACATCCTCGACGAAGGTCACACCTTGGGCGCGATCATCGACTTCTGCAAACACGCCGGTGCCCGCGCCGTGCACACCGCCGTGCTGATCGACAAGGACCATGACCGCAAGGCGCGTCCTGACTTGAAAGCCGATTTCGTCGGCCTGCCGTGCATCGACCGCTACATCTTCGGCTATGGCATGGACTACAAAGGTTACTGGCGCAACGCCAATGGCATTTTCGCCGTTAAAGGAATGTAATCGATGACCCGGCCAAGCTTTCTGGATCATGCACTGTTCGATGAATTGGCCGAAAAAGCTGCGGCCAGTCCTCGCGGACGGCAGCACCATAACTTCCATGAGATGGATGAGCCGTGCCACCGCATGGCGGTGGGCTTGCAGCCTTCGACCTACATCCCGCCGCACCGCCACCTGAGCGCCGACAAGGCGGAAACCTTGCTGGTGCTCAAGGGCCGGCTGGGGGTGTTGATTTTCGATGAAACCGGTGCGGTGGTGGACAAGCGCATCCTGCAGGCCGGTGGCGATTGCCTCGGCGTCGACCTGCCGGCCGGCGTGTATCACGGTTTGGTGGTGCTGGAAGCCGACAGCCTGATGTTCGAATGCAAGGCCGGCCCCTACCGGCCCGTAGGCGAGGGCGAACTGGCCCACTGGGCGCCCCGTGAAGGCGAGCCCGGCGTGGCGCAATACCACGCCTGGATGCGCGCCCAGTTCGACTAGTACTCCGTAGCGAGGAGCTGGTTCCCGAGGGTGGGAACCAGCTTGCTCGCGATAGCGGAGTGTCGGATTACCTGGGTGTCGGACGTACCGCCGTCATCGCGAGCAAGCTCGCTCCCACAGTTTTTGGCATTCGCCCCTGGCGCCAGCCAGCCCCCTCGCCACGGTTCAGGCAAGGCTGGAACGAGCGGTGCTACCAGCAGCCAGCCATTGCTCGCTCTTGACCCGCGCCTGCTCCAGGGTCTGCACATACGCCAATTGCCGCTGCTCGCGATGAATACCGGCACGGCGCAGCTTCAGGCGCACCCTTGGCGCCGTCGCGACCAGGATCAGGCCGATGCCCTGTTTGCGGTAATCCTTCAGGACGTTTTCAAACGCAGCCAGCGCAGTCATGTCCAGCATGGGCACGGCGCTCATTTCCACCACCACCACGCGCACCCCCGGATCGAACTTGCGCAGCACGTCCAGGGCTTTTTCTGCCGCGCCGAAGAACAGCGGCCCACGAATTGCGTAGCAGCGCACATGCTCGGGCATGTCCAGCAGCGCCTGGTGGAAGTGGCGCGGCAGTTCGGCGCTGTCGGTCAGTTCGCTCATGCGCTTGATGAACAGCCCGGCGGCCAGCAGCAGGCCGACGGCGACGGCCATGACCATGTCGAACAGGACGGTCAGGCTAAGGCAGGTCAGCAGCACCAGTACGTCGCTGCGCGGTGCGATGCGCAAGGTATGCAGCACGTGTCCGGCTTCGCTCATGTTCCAGGCCACTATCACCAGTAGCGCCGCCAGGGCAGCCATTGGCAGGTAGCTGAACAAGGGCGCCAGCAGCACCATCGCCAGCAGCACCACAAGGCTGTGAATGATCGCGGCCAGCGGTGAAGAGGCGCCGCTGCGCACATTGGTCGCGCTGCGGGCAATGGCCGCCGTGGCGGTGATACCGCCAAACAGCGGCGCCACGAGATTGCCCAGGCCTTGGCCGATCAGTTCTGCGTTGGGGTCGTGCTTGCTGCCGGTCATGCCATCCGCCACCACGGCGCACAACAGCGACTCGATGGCGCCAAGCATGGCAATGGCGAAGGCCGGGCCCAGCAATTGGCGGATCAGGTCATAGGAAAGCGTCAAGGGATGCCCCTGGCCATCAGGCAGGTTCCATGGCCACTCGAAGCTTGGTAAAAACGGCGGGATACCGGGGTGGCTGATGCCATCGACCACGTAGCTGAAACGCTCACCCAATGTCGCCACCGGCCAACCGCCGCGCTCCAGCGCCAGTCCCAATAGCGCCCCGACCAGCAAGGCAACCAAATGCCCGGGAACCCGCGGTACCCAGCGTGGCCAGGCAATCAACACCGCCAGGCACGTGACGCCGATGATGCCATCGCCGAGCCGGGCACTGGGCAGTGCCATGATCAGTTCGCCCAACTGTTCGATGTAGTGCTTGGCTTGCCCGATGGTGGTCAGCCCCAGCAGATCCTTGAGTTGCAAGGTGGCGATGACCACGCCGATCCCGGCGGTAAAGCCAAGGATCACCGGGTAGGGGATGTATTGGATCAGCCGTCCGGCGCGCATCAATCCCAAGGTGATGAGGATCAGGCCGGCGAGCATGGTGCACAACAACAAGCCGCCGAGGCCGTATTGTTGAGTGATGGGCAGCAGGATCACCACGAACGCCGCCGTCGGCCCGCTGACGTTGAAGCGCGAGCCGCCAGTGAGGGCGATCAAGGGCGCGGCCACCAACACCGTGTACAAGCCATGTTGCGGCGGCACGCCAACGGCAATCGCCAGGGCCATGGCCAGTGGGATGGCGATGATGCCGACGGTCAGCCCGGCCACCAGGTCGCCACGCAGGCGTTCAAGGGTGTAACCGGCGCGCCAGGCCTGACGCCAGGCGGCAAACAACGGTGGGGCGGAGAAAGACATGAATACTCCTTGAAGGTGGGGCTGGCACTGGCCCTATACAGATCATTCCCACGCAGGAGCGTGGGAACGATCATGCGTCGCTAGACCGGGGCTGATGGCTCTTTGAGTATGCCGTGCTCGTTGCGCGGATGTATTGATCTGGATCGTTATTTTTACCGCTTGGGCTCATGCTAGAGTGCCCGGCCAAGACCCCGGAGCTTGTCATGCGTGTATTGATCCGCTGCGCCACTTTGCTGTTGATCTCCAGCCTGCCCTTGGCGGCCGAGGCTGCGCCGATGCACAGTCAGTTCCTGCCGCCTGATGACCTGGTGGTGCGCCAGGAGCAGCCTGAACAGCAGCAGTTGCTGCAAGTCACCGAGTATTCGGTGGTGCTGGGTAACCAGCGTCAGTCCAATCAGCAACCGATTCCAGTCACTTCGCCGCTGCTGGTCCGCCTCAAGGGCAAGCCGATGAACAAGGGGGCGACCCTCAGCCAGGTGATCCTTAACTTCGACGGCGAAAGCAAAAGCCTGAAGAAACCGGTCTTCGACGAGGCAAGCAAGACCCTGACGCTGTCTTATCCACAGGCCCAGTACCGGGTGGTCATCGATCTGCTGCGCAACAACACGGTCTATGTGCAGTTTCTCACTTACGCCAACGGCCATATCTGGGCCGACCTGCACACCGGTGCCGAACGCCCGCGTTGAGCCCCGAGGCCTGCCGGGGGTAAACTGCCCGCCCCGTGAACTGTGCGAGCTGGAGCCGGCAATGCGTAAAGACAAGAAACAAGTGATTGGCGACGAGATTGGCGATGAACAGATCAAGCTGTTCCTCAATTTCGAACCGGTCGATGCCACGTCGCCGTCGCTGCACAAACTGATCAAGGCCTACCGCGGCCTGCGGGTCGACGATTTCGAGCGTTTCCTGACGTTCTTCGTCGCGGCCGGTCATGACCTCAATGGCAAGGATGAACACGGCAACGATTTCGTCGCGCTGGTGCGCGACCAGCGTAATGCCGAGGATTACATCGATTTGATCGAGAAGGCGCGTGGCTGATTGATCCTGGGCCTGCTTCGCAGGCCAGCGGGAGCAAGCTCCCTCGCCACGAAAGCGTCACCCATAAAAAACGCCCCGCTCTCATGGAGAACGGGGCGTTTTTTTATGCGATCAAATCAAGCGTAGCTTTGAGTCTCGCTGCTTTCTTCAACCAGCTCCAGCGCGATGTTGTTCTGCGCATTGATCTTGCGATACAGCGCCGCGTCGGTTTCCAGCACTTTTTCCCGGGCCGGGAAGATCTCTGCGAGCTTGGTAGCCCACTCGCCCTTGGCTTTGTCCGGGAAGCAACGCTCGATCAGTTCCAGCATGATCGACACGGTCACCGAAGCACCCGGCGATGCGCCGAGCAGGGCGGCGAGGCTGCCGTCCTTGGCCGCCACCAGTTCGGTACCGAACTGCAGGACGCCACCTTTCTTCGGGTCTTTCTTGATGATCTGCACCCGCTGGCCGGCCACTTCCAGGCGCCAGTCCTCGGCCTTTGCCTCGGGGTAGAAGCGACGCAGGGATTCCAGGCGCTGTTCCATGGACTGCATCACTTCGCTGATCAGGTACTTGGTCAGGTCCATGTTGTCCCGGGCCACGGCCAGCATCGGGCCGATGTTGCCGGCACGTACCGACAGCGGCAGGTCCATGATCGAGCCGTGCTTGAGGAACTTGGTGGTGAAACCGGCGTATGGCCCGAACAGCAGGGATTTCTTGCCATCGACCACACGGGTGTCCAGGTGCGGCACCGACATCGGCGGCGAGCCCACGGCGGCCTGGCTGTAGACCTTGGCCTGGTGGTGCTTGACCACTTCCGGGTTGTCGCAACGCAGCCACTGGCCACTGACCGGGAAGCCGCCGAAGCCCTTGCTTTCCTCGATGCCCGAGGCTTGCAGCAACGGCAACGCCGCACCGCCGGCACCCAGGAACACGAACTTGGCGTCGACATCGCGGCTGCTGCCGGAATTGACGTCCTTGATGCTCACGGTCCAGCCACTGCCGTTACGCTTGAGGCCGGTGACGCGCTTGCAGTATTTGACCTGGGTGTCCGGGGCGCTGGTCAGGTGCTTGAGCAACTGGTTGGTCAGGGCGCCGAAGTTGACGTCGGTACCGTTCATGACACGGGTGGCGGCGATAACCTCATCGGCCGGCCGACCAGGCATCATCAGCGGCATCCACTCGGCCATCCGGGCCTTGTCCTCGGTGTATTCCATGTCGGCGAAGGCGTGATGCTGGTGCATCAGCTCGAAGCGCTTCTTCAGGAACGACACGCCTTTCTCGCCTTGCACGAAGCTCAGGTGTGGCACCGGGGCGATGAAGGACTTGGAGGAGCCGAACGTGCCTTTTCTGGTCAGGTACGTCCAGAACTGCTTCGACACCTCGAACTGGGTGTTGATGTGCACGGCCTTCTTGATGTCGACATTGCCGTCGGCTGCCTGGGGCGTGTAGTTGAGCTCACACAGCCCGGCGTGGCCGGTACCGGCGTTGTTCCACGGGTTGGAACTCTCCGCGGCACCGGAATCCATCAGCTCGACGACTTCCAGCGAGATCGCGGGGTCGAGCTCCTTGAGCAGTACGGCCAGGGTGGCACTCATGATGCCGGCCCCTACCAGAACTACATCGACTGCTTCGTTATGCGCCATTTAACGCGTCTCCAAAATCTGCAGCACCAAATTGTCGGCATAGCGGCCAAGAGTGGCGGGGCAGGTCAGTTGCGCCCCAGTTATCCATGGCCAGGATCGCCATGTCCGAATCTTCGCAATTTTTCGCACCTACTGCGGATGCATGCAGCCTGGCCTCAAGAGTCACATGAACTCATTTAAGCGCCGGGCAGGCAATTCGACTTATGGCCGAGACATCCGTTCGTGCAACCAAATCCGTAGCGGACAGGCTTCAGGCGCCGGTTCTTGAGCGATATCCGGTCCTGTGTCGTTGGGCTGTTTCAGACGCTAATGGTGCTTGTTCAGACGCAAAACTCTTCATTTGCTCGCCACACTCTCGTGAAGTTGTGAAAACCCGTTTTTTCACGCTCTTTTGAAGACGTGAACCTCAAAAAAGGGCTGTCCCAGCCTGGCACTGCGCCCGGTTTGGTTGCCCCCATGTAATACATGACAGGCAAAACGGGCAGACAGCTCAGTGACCGAGCGTAATGACAGCTCTGCAGATTCGCGAAAAGTGGTGATTTGCCTGGAGGAACAGCAAGCACGCCAGCTTCACTCGATCTGTGTGGGCGGCTCTCTGTGGGCGTTGCGGGGTGCCAATACCAGCGCATCAGCGGTGTTGCGAGGCCCGATCAGGAGACGTCCTTATAATCGGGGGGAGATTGTATCGAAGAAACGCAGGGAAATGGTCGTGTTTAATGACTTTTATTAGCCGTCCGGTCAGATGGTCAACAGCTGCCGGTTACGTGCGCGAGCAGGAAGCGCTTGCACGCGGGCGCTGGCGGGCAGTGGCTGGTGCAGCCAGTTGAGACGGATCTCTTCGATTTCCACCCAGCCTTCGCCCATGGGTTGCAGGCTGCACTGTTTGAACGCCTGGCAACGGCCGTCGCGATCGAGCAAGGCGAAGCTGCGGTGATGAGGACGAGGGGTGAACAGGGAAATAAGGAAGCGCATGATCGGATACCGGGTCAGGGAGCTTGGGATAAGCCTGACAGTGGGCTATGACATGCCGGTGTAAGGACCGTGACAATGGGGTGACAGGAACCGGCAACCATGGCCCGTGTCAGACATTTCAGTATTCATCGTGCGACGCTAGTTCACGGCGATGGCGCACCGCTATACTGCCGGCCTGTTTGTGCCCGATTCTGGAGAGAAGAGCATGTTGCAACGCCTGTTGTTCGGTTTGATCGCTGTGACCAGTCTGACCCTCGTCGGCTGCGCCCACAGCCCGCAACAACTTAACCCGGAGCCCAAGCTCAATGCCCAGCTGGCGCCTGTGGGTCGTGGCCAGCCGGTGGTGGTGCGGGTGGTGGACGGTCGTCCGTCGCCGACGCTCGGCACCCGTGGCGGGCTGTATCCGGAAACCAGTGTGATCACGGTGCAGGGCGCGCAGATCCTGCCCAAGCTGCAGGCCCAGGCTGAAGCCGCCGTGCGTTTGCTGGGCTTCACGCCGACCGCCAATGCCTTGAATGCACCACAACTGACGGTGACCCTGGCCGAGCTCAAGTACCAGTCGCCCAAGGAAGGCATGTACGTGACCGAAGCGACCATCGGCGCGACCTTCCGCTCCGACGTGCAGAACGCCAACCGTCGCTACAGCGGCCGTTACGGTGCGTCCCTGGACCAGCGCTTCGGCATGGCACCTAACCAGGACACCAACACCAAGCTGGTCAGCGACGTCTTGAGCGATGCCCTGACCCGGCTGTTCAAGGACCCGACCATTGGCCAGGTACTGGCTGAGTAAGGTTTCGGCGGCATGACCCCTGGGCTGCAATGGCCCAGGGGGCGATGAGACTTTTGAAAGCAAGACCTGTGGGAGCAAGGCTTGCCCGCGATAGCGATCAGCATTGTCGAAGGTGCTGCCCTCATCGCGGGCAAGCCTTGCTCCCACAGAGTGAAACCGTCATGCAGCCTCTGAGTACAGTTCCAGCACACTGATCCCGGTCAGCAGGTCTGTCTCCGGAAGATCGGCATGTTGATGGCCGCCCAGGGCGCAATACACCAGCCAATGTCGGTCCTGCACGTTGAAGGACAGGCTGTCGACGAGGTTCTGCTGTTCGTCGCTTGGACTGATGAGATAGAGGCGGTCCTGGTTTTCGGCGTGCAGCATGACGGGTTCCGTGCAGGTTTGAAGGGCGACAGAGTGGCCTAATCAGATGACGAAACCGTGACGGGTGAAATTAACCCAGGGCGTGCTCCCTCGCCACAGAAGAACCCAGCGTTGCGGCGGGATCGTTACTGGTCGGAAAAAGCGGCGCAGGGCGTCAGGCTTTCGGTAGAATCCGCGCCCTGTTTGTAGGCCACGGACGTACCCTGTCCGTTTTTTCGCTTGAGGTTCGTGATGTCGTCGCATCTGCTTTCGTTGTTCGCCGCCCACCCCGCCAAACTGATCAACCTGCTCGCGTTGCTGTTTGCCTGCCCGGGCGGCTGGGTGCTGCATGCGACGCGCCGCCGTGAACAACGGGCGCGGGCCTGCCTTGAAGCGCGCAATCGCGATAGCAACGAACGATTTGAAGCGCTGCTGGATCTGGCCACTCAGCGGATGAACCGGTTTTTCTACCGGTTTGGCTTTGGCTGCCTGGCGCTGGCGTTGCTGGTGTCGTGGATCAGTACGCAGTTCTGACGCAGCCGTGGAAAGGGCGTTTGCTCCCGCTGGGCAGCGCCCGTAGGAGCTGTGTAGGAGCTGTCGAGTGCAACGAGGCTGCGATCTCTCCCCAGACACTTGAATCTCAAGCGAAAGATCAAAAGATCGCAGCCTTCGGCAGCTCCTGCACAAACCCAGCGTGAGCAAGCTCTCTCGTCGTGGCTTTAAAGCGCCAACCCCGCCTTGACCCGATACTGATTTCGCACCGGCGTTGCGTATTGCAGCACCAGGAACGGTCGGTGTTCCGGCGGGCAAGCGTCCAGCCGGCGCTGCCATTCCTGCTCGGCCTTGGCCAGCTCTTCGGCACCGAACACCTCGGCCGCCTTAGGCACCTGCAACTGCGGATCGGCGTCGGCCCATTGGGCGTAAGCCAGGTAATGCACCGGGAACAGGCGGTAGCCGCCGAGAATCTGCCGGTCCATCTCCTGGGCCAATTGCTTGGTGTCCTCGAACAGCTCGGTGATGGGCGCGGCGAAGTTCACGTGGACCCGGCCCTTGTAGCCGGTGATGCCCTTGGCGATGCTCACGTCGTCCTCGCCCGGGGCCTTGGTGTAAGTGCCGGTGGTGGCGCGGATGTACAACTCGCGGGCCTTGGCCTGGTCGCACGGGTCGTATTCGTAGCTGATCGACACCGGCGTAAGGTTCAGTGACTGGATCACCTCGCCGAACGGCTCGTCCTTGCGGCTCATGTGGAACATCTTGAGGATCGCCGATTCGGTCCGGTCGTCACCGTCCTTGGCTCGTCCTTCGGCCTGGGCGATCCAGATCGAGGCGCAGTCGTTGCGGATCGAATGGTTGATGTACGCCGACAACAACTGGTACGCCGCCATTTTTTCCCGCCGCCCGGTGATGGAGCGGTGCACGATGAAGCTCTTGTTCAGGCGCATCAGGTCGCTGACAAAGGGCTTTTGCAGCAGGTTGTCGCCAATGGCGATGCGCGGGGTCGGCAGGCCGGCGTGGTAGACGGCGTAGTTGACGAAGGCCGGGTCCATCACGATATCGCGGTGGTTGGCGATGAACAGGTACGCACTGCCAGACTTGAATTGCTCCACCCCGGTATAGGTCACGCCATCGGTGGCGCGCTCGATGGTGTGGTCGACGTAGAACTCCACCTTGTCCTGCAGCGTGGCGACCGACGTCACACCGGCGAACTCACGACGCAATCTTTGCGCTATAAGAGGTTTGAGCATCCAGCCGAAGGCGCCGGCCAGGCGTGGGAAGCGGAAGTGGGTGAGGATATCTAGAAACGCCTTGTCGCCAAGCAGTCGTGCCAGCACCGCTGGGACTTCGCTGTCGTCGTAAGGTCGGATGGCATCGAATTCGCCCATCATGCTCTCTTGTTGGAAACGGCTAGGGTAAGTAAAAGGTTCTAACGAAAAAACGACAGGGCACGGTCAGGAAGATAAGCCAGACAAAAATAGCCCTGCAAATAGACCGGCGATTATACGCACAAGTCACCTGGGAGACCGCGATGCTGGAAAGCGCTCATTATGAATGTCCCTATTGTGGGGAGGACGTTGAGACATCCCTGGACTTGTCCGGCGGCGACCAGACCTACATCGAGGATTGTCAGGTGTGTTGCCGGCCAATCACCTTTGTGTTGCAGGTCCATGGTGAGGAATGGCATCTCGAGGTCTTCAGAGAAGACGACTGACGGGGGGCAACACCGATGCGGCGAATCTACGAGCTGGAAAGCCTGATGGAAGGCGAGTTGCTGCAAGGCATGCTTGCCAGCGAAGGCATCACGGCGCATCTGGTGGGGCGCGATTTGCTGGGCGGTGCGGGGGAGTTGCCGATGCAGGGCTTGCTGGGACTGGCGGTGGAGGATGACCAGGCGCAATACGCCCGGGAGTTGATCGCCGCGTACAATGCCGCACTGCCGTTGCCCGGCGATGAACCGGACAGCTATCCCGGCACGCTGGTCTGTTAGGCTGGCGGCCGTTTGTTCGATCAAGAGTCGTGTTGCCCCATGTGTGGACGTTATGCCCTGTTTCGCTGGAACCCCACCTTTGCAGCCCTGCCCGGTTTTCCCACCGATCAGAAGGCTCAATGGAATATTTCGCCCAACGATTCGGTGTTGATCCTGCGGGCCGGCGCCGAGGGCCAGCGCGAACTGGCCCGGGCACGCTGGGGGCTGACGCCGCCGTGGCTGACCGACCTGTCCCGCACCCCGGCCCATGCCCGGGCCGAAACCGTGGCCGAGCAGCCGATGTTCCGAGAGGCCTTGCGCCTGCGCCGTTGCCTGCTGCCGGCCAATGGTTTCTATGAGTGGCGCGGCGGCACGCGCAAGCGTCCGTACTGGTTGACGCCGGGGGAGGGTTCGTCGCTGTTTTTCGCCGCGATCTGGGAAGCGTATCCGGTGCAGGAACAGGTGTGGCTGAGCACGGCGGTCATCACCCAACCGGCGGCGGGTCAGCGCCGGCCGTTGATCCTGGACGAAGAAGGCCAGCGCCTGTGGCTCGACCCCGAGACACCGCTGCATGCCTTGCAAGGGCTGCTGGCAAGTGAGCCGACGGTACTGCGCGAGCGAGTGCTGGCCAACATGGTCAATGATCCGAAGCTCAATGGGCCGGAGTGCTTGACTCCGGCTTGAGCTTTGCGGCGCTTGTATTGGCCTTATCGTCGGATCGCCGCCCGGAGCAGGCTCGCTCCCACAATAGGCTGCGGGTGTTCACAAAAAATGTGTTCACCGCCTATCCCCCTGTGGCGTTACTCGTGATGCGGTTCACCCAGGAAGGTCAACGAGGTGAACACGCCACGGGTGGCCACGTCCTTGTTGTCCTTGAGTGCAATTTCCATCTGCGCCGCGATCACATTCAAGCCTTCGTTGCGCACCAGCACCTTGGCCCGGCCTTCTGCGTCGGTTTCAGTCGATACGGTGTTCGGCGCGCTGCGGTAGTCACCCACCAGTTTCACACCCGCTGCCGGTTTGCCGTCCAGCAGCACCCGTACCGGCAATGACTGGCCTGGCCCTACGGTCAGCGGGTCGACTTCCGGCAGGATCACGAACTTGATCGGTGCAAGCGTCGGCAGTTTCGCCCCCGGCTCATAGATCGCCAGGCTGTACTTGAACGTGTGGGTCGACTCGATCGCCCCGGGCACTTTGCTGCGGCCTTCGTTGATCCACTTCTTGTCCGCCGTCTGGGACCACATGCCGTTGTCCAGCGCCACGGCCAGCACCGCCGGTGGCTTGAGCGGTTGCAGGCGGGCGTGGTCCGGCAGGCGCTCGACGGTGACGGGGATCATCCTGCCGACCTGATCATAGGCCCAGGCACCGCTGATTTTCTGCGCCTTGAAGGCATTGTCTTCGGCGCCGTGGCCGTAGATCACTTCGATGTTGCCGCGACGCTGTTCGGTCCACAGGCCATGGGCCGAGGCCTGTGTGGCCAGGAGCAGGCCGAGCAGGGCGAAGGTCTTGGGGTATTTCATGCGGATGTTCCTTTTACAGAGCGAGGGTGAGACTGACGGTGAAGTTGCGCGGCTCGCCGGGGGTGACCCAGTAGTTGCTGTAGGCGCGCTCGTAGTACTTTTCATCGAAGACGTTGTTCAGGTTCAGCCCCACGGTGACGTCATCGCTGGCCTTGTAATGGGCCAGCAGATCCACGGTGTGGTAGGCCGGCAGTTCGAAGTCCTTGCCCGCTTCGCCCGAGCGATCGCCGACGTACGTGAACGCCGCGCCAACATCCGAACCGCGCAGGTGCCCGTCCTGGAATTCGTAGACGCCCAGCAGGCTGCCGCTGTGTTTGGCGACGCCAAGGATCCGGCTGCCCGTGGGGATTTGCTCGTCACCCTTGGTCACTTCGGCATCGATGTAGGCGAAGGCGCCAATCACCCGCACGGCGTCGGTCACCTGCCCGGTGACTTGCAGGTCGATGCCCTGGCTGCGGGCCTTGCCCATGGCGCGGCTGAAGTCGGTCCCGGCGACCGGGCTCAGGACGTTTTCCTTCTCTATATGGAACGCCGCCAGGGTGGTGCTCAGGCGATCGTCGAACAATTCGCTCTTGATCCCCACTTCATAGCCGACGCCTTCCTCGGGGTCGAAGGATTTACCGCCGGCATCCAGGCCATTGTTGGGTTTGAACGAGGTGGAGGCGTTGGCGAACAGGCCAACCTCGGGCGTCAGTTGATACAGCAGGCCGGCCCGCTGCGTCAGGGCATCGTGGCGTTGGCGGTTGGTGCGATCGCGGGTGTGATCGTCGATGCTCTGCTCGAAATGCTCATAGCGCACGCCGAGCATGCCCCGCAGTTTGTCGGTGAAGACGATCTGGTCTTGCAGGTTCAGCGCGCGGCTTTGCACATGTTCGAAGAAGTCGGTGCCGGTCCGAGTACCATTGGGTTTCGGCTGGCCGTAGATCGGCTGATAGATGTCTATGGGGTAGGTGCTGCCACCGATGGTGGTCACGCGCTCGTTCTTGCGGTAATCCTCATATTCGCTGCCGATCAGCAGTTCGTGTTGCCAGGGGCCGAGGTCGAACAGGCCGCGCAATTCCAGTTGGGTGATGCTGTCGTGCCAATTGTTGTCGCGCTCGCGATAGCGGCGGTTCACCGTGTGGCCATCGGCGTTCAGCGGGCGCGCTTCGGAGGCGAAGCCCCAGAGTTCACCCTGCTTGTAATGGCTGGCCAGGCGCAGTTGCCAGGTGTCGTTGAGCTGATGTTCGAGGGCGGCCTGGAGCATGTTGTTGTGATTGTCGATGTCGCCATCGTTGGGTTCGCCCAAAAAGGTCGAGCGGGAAACGCCGCTCCAGCGATTGTTCGGGGCGACGATGCCACGGTCGAACGTCGAGCTGTGGCGCACGATTTCGCTTTCCACCAGCAACCGGGTGTCGGGGTTCAATTGCCAGCTGATGGAAGGCGCGACGAAGACGCGCTGGCTGTCGACGTGATCGCGAAAGCTGTGGTTGTCCTCGACCGCCAGGTTGACCCGCGACAACAGGTTGCCTTCGGTGTCCAGTGGCCTGTTGACGTCCAGCGCGGTGCGGTAGCGATCCCAGCTGCCGGCGCTGGTTTGCAAGGTGGTGAAGGCTTCGGGCTGGGGTTTCTTGGTGACAATGTTCACCGTACCGCCGGGATCGCCACGGCCATACAGGCTGGCGGCTGGGCCCTTGAGCACTTCGATGCGTTCGATGTTCGCCGCGTCCGGCGTGCTCGGATAGCCACGGTTGGCGCTGAAACCATCCTTGTAGAATTCCGATGTCGTGAAGCCGCGCACGCTGTATTCGTAGAGCGTCAGGCCACCGAAGTTGTTCTGCTTCGATACACCGCCGGCGTATTCCAATGCTCGTTCGACGTTGGTGCTGCCCAGGTCCTTGAGCACGCTGGCGGGAATCACGCTGATCGATTGCGGGATGTCGCGCAGGGCCGTGTCGGTTTTGGTGGCGCTGGCAGAGCGGGTGGCGCGATAGCCCGTGACGGGGCCGGTGGGGGATTCGTAGTCGGACGTCACGTTGACGGCGTCCAGTTCCAGAGGCTGGACTTCTTCGGCGTAGGCGGGATCGGCGAGCAAGCCCAGGGCGAGACTGGCAACGGAAATCCGTTTCAGGGATGACATGTTATGTTGTTCCAATTTTTAGTATTGAAACAATATAACACTACTAATGAGAATTTATGCTATCTGTATTTTCAGGTGAATCAGGATGAGATGACCGTCCCCACGCTCTGCGTGGGAATGCATACCGTGACGCTCTGCGTCACTTCCAGCAGTGGAACGCAGAGCGTCCCAGGCGACATTCCCACGCAGGAGCGTGGGAACGATCGATTCGCGCTAGTCGGCTATGACGCGGCTTACTGCTCTTCCTTGAGCGCCACTGGTGCCGGCGGTGGGCGCAGGCCGATTTCAGCGGTGAGCTTGAGCTCCTTGCCGTTGCGCATGACCTGGATCGTCACCTTGTCAGTGGGCTTGATCCGCGCCACCTGGTTCATCGAGCGGCGGCCATCGCCGGCCGGTTCGCCATCGATGCTCAGGATCACATCGCCCAGTTGCAGGCCGGCCTTCTGCGCCGGGCCGTCGCGGAAAATCCCCGCCACCACGATGCCGGGCCGCCCGGACAAGCCGAAGGACTCCGCCAGTTCCTGGGTCAGCGGCTGGACTTCAATGCCCAGCCAGCCGCGAATCACCTGGCCGTGTTCGATGATGGACTTCATCACCTCCATCGCCAGCTTCACCGGAATGGCGAAACCGATACCCTGGCTGCCGCCGGACTTGGAGAAGATCGCCGTGTTGATCCCAGTCAGGTTGCCGTTGGCATCCACCAGCGCGCCGCCGGAGTTGCCGGGGTTGATCGCAGCGTCGGTCTGGATGAAATCCTCGTAGTTGTTCAGGCCCAACTGATTGCGCCCGGTGGCGCTGATAATGCCCATGGTCACGGTCTGGCCGACGCCGAACGGGTTGCCGATGGCCAGGGCCACGTCGCCGATGCGGATGCTGTCGGAGCGGCCGATGGTGATGGCCGGCAGGTTCTTGAGGTCGATCTTCAGCACCGCAAGGTCGGTTTCCGGGTCGCTGCCGATCACTCGGGCCAGGGTTTCGCGGCCGTCCTTGAGGGCCACCACGATCTGGTCGGCACCACTGGTGACGTGGTTGTTGGTCAAAATATAACCTTCCGGGCTCATGATCACGCCCGACCCCAGGCTCGACTCCATGCGCTTCTGCTTGGGCGAGTTGTCGCCGAAGAAGCGCCGGAATTGCGGGTCTTCGAACAATGGATGGCTGGGTTTGTTGATGACCTTGGTGGTGTACAGGTTCACCACGGCTGGCGCCGCGGTGGTCACGGCGTCGGCATAGGACACCGGCCCCTGTTGCACCGCCTTGGTTTGCGGCGCCTGCTGCAAGTTGACGTCGAGGCTCGGCAGGCCCACCCATTCCGGGTAGCGCTGGATAATCAGTAGAGCGACAAGCACGCCGGCCAACAGCGGCCAGCCGGAAAAACGCAGCGCCTTGAGCATTAAGCACGTCCTACAAAGGTTGCAGGCGGTATGAGACCGCCCATAATGTCGCGCATTATACGAGGCCGCGCGTGCCTCTGAACGGGATATTTAGGAGTCTTTTCATGGCCGTAGCCCTGAACACCCTGGTCGAAGAAGCGGACCGTTACCTGGCCAGCAGCCGGATTGCCGATTATTGCCCCAACGGCCTGCAGGTCGAAGGCGCGCCCCAGGTGATGCGCATCGTCAGTGGCGTCACCGCCAGCCAGGCTTTGCTTGACGCTGCCGTCGAGGCCGAGGCCGACCTGGTGCTGGTGCATCACGGTTATTTCTGGAAGGGCGAGAACCCTTGTATCACCGGCATGAAACAGCGTCGTCTCAAGACGTTGCTCAAGCATGATATCAGCCTGTTGGCCTACCACTTGCCTTTGGACCTGCACCCGGAGGTGGGCAATAACGTGCAGTTGGCCCGCCAATTGGACATCACCGTCGAGGGACCGCTGGATCCGGACAACCCCAAGATCGTCGGCCTGGTCGGCTCCCTGTCCGAACCGATGACGGCCCGGGATTTCGCGCGCAAGGTCCAGGAAGTCATGGGGCGTGAGCCGTTGTTGATCGAAGGCGAGCAGATGATCCGCCGGGTTGGCTGGTGCACGGGCGGTGGCCAGGGCTATATCGATCAGGCGGTGCTGGCCGGGGTTGACCTGTACCTCAGCGGCGAGGCGTCGGAGCAGACGTTCCACAGCGCGCGGGAAAACGGCATCAGCTTCATCGCCGCCGGGCATCATGCCACCGAGCGCTATGGCGTCCAGGCGCTGGGTGATTATCTGGCGCGACGCTTTGCCCTGGAGCACATCTTCATCGATTGCCCGAATCCCATCTGACTGTTTATAACCCCTGTGGGAGCGAGCTTGCTCGCGATAGCGGCGGATCAGCCGACATTAATATGGCTGACACACCGTCATCGCGAGCAAGCTCGCTCCCACAGAAAAGCGTGTGCGGGGCCCGAACCGGCAGGCATATCCATATGCTGTTTCGATCTAGTTGGCGCCCTGATTAGAAGAGGTCGCTGTGCTAGGATTCCCCGCTCGAACACGGCCCGCTGGCCGTTCATAAGAAAGTTTTCGTGAGTAGCCATGGTCGACAAACTGACGCATCTGAAACAGCTGGAGGCGGAAAGCATCCACATCATCCGCGAGGTGGCCGCCGAGTTCGATAACCCGGTGATGCTGTACTCCATCGGTAAAGACTCCGCCGTGATGCTGCACCTGGCACGCAAGGCGTTCTTCCCCGGCAAGCTGCCGTTTCCGGTGATGCACGTCGACACCCGCTGGAAATTCCAGGAAATGTACAAGTTCCGCGATCGCATGGTCGAGGAACTGGGCCTGGACCTGATCACCCATGTGAACCCGGACGGCGTGGCGCAGGGCATCAACCCATTCACCCACGGCAGTGCCAAGCACACCGACATCATGAAGACCGAAGGCCTCAAGCAGGCCTTGGACAAATATGGTTTCGACGCCGCGTTTGGCGGTGCCCGTCGCGATGAAGAGAAATCCCGCGCCAAGGAGCGCGTGTACTCGTTCCGTGACAGCAAGCATCGCTGGGACCCGAAGAACCAGCGCCCGGAGTTGTGGAACGTCTACAACGGCAAGGTCAACAAAGGCGAGTCGATCCGGGTATTCCCGCTGTCGAACTGGACCGAGCTGGACATCTGGCAGTACATCTACCTCGAAGGCATCCCGATCGTGCCGCTGTATTTTGCCGCCGAGCGTGAAGTGATCGAGAAGAACGGCACGCTGATCATGATCGACGACGAGCGCATCCTCGAGCACCTGTCCGACGAAGACAAAGCCCGTATCGTCAAGAAGAAAGTGCGTTTCCGTACCCTTGGCTGCTACCCGTTGACGGGCGCGGTGGAGTCCGAGGCTGAAAGCCTGACGGACATCATCCAGGAAATGCTCCTGACGCGAACTTCCGAGCGCCAGGGCCGGGTCATCGACCACGATGGCGCAGGCTCGATGGAAGATAAAAAACGTCAAGGTTATTTCTAAGGGGCTGTCATGTCGCATCAATCTGATTTGATCAGCGAGGACATCCTCGCCTACCTGGGCCAGCACGAGCGCAAAGAGCTGCTGCGCTTTTTGACCTGCGGTAACGTCGACGACGGCAAGAGCACCCTGATCGGGCGCCTGCTGCACGACTCCAAGATGATCTACGAAGATCACCTGGAAGCCATCACCCGCGATTCGAAGAAAGTCGGCACCACCGGTGACGATATCGACCTGGCGTTGCTGGTCGACGGCCTGCAGGCCGAGCGCGAGCAAGGCATCACCATCGATGTCGCCTACCGCTATTTCTCCACCGCCAAGCGTAAATTCATCATCGCCGATACCCCAGGCCATGAGCAGTACACCCGCAACATGGCCACCGGTGCCTCCACCTGTGACCTGGCGATCATCCTGGTGGACGCGCGCTACGGCGTGCAGACCCAGACCCGTCGCCACAGCTTCATCGCCTCGTTGCTGGGTATCAAGCACATCGTCGTGGCCATCAACAAGATGGACCTCAAGGACTTCGACCAGGGCGTGTTCGAGTCGATCAAGGCCGACTACCTGAAGTTCGCCGAAGGCTTGAAGATGAAGCCCACCAGCATGCACTTCGTGCCGATGTCCGCCCTCAAGGGCGACAACGTGGTGAACAAGTCCGAGCGTTCGCCGTGGTACACCGGCCAGTCGCTGATGGAAATCCTCGAGACGGTGGAAGTGGCGGGCGACCGTAACTTCACCGACCTGCGTTTCCCAGTGCAGTACGTCAACCGTCCGAACCTGAACTTCCGCGGTTTCGCCGGCACCCTCGCCAGCGGCATCGTGCACAAGGGCGACGAAGTGGTGGTGCTGCCCTCGGGCAAGAGCAGTCGCGTGAAATCCATCGTCACCTTCGAAGGCGAGTTGGAACACGCAGGTCCTGGCCAGGCGGTAACGCTGACCATGGAAGACGAAATCGACATCTCCCGTGGCGACCTGCTGGTGCATGCCGACAACGTGCCGCCGGTCACCGACAGCTTCGAAGCGATGCTGGTGTGGATGGCCGAAGAGCCGATGCTGCCGGGCAAGAAATACGACATCAAGCGCGCCACCAGCTACGTGCCGGGCTCGATTGCCAGCATCGTCAACAAGGTGGATGTGAACACCCTGGAAGAAGGTCCGGCCAGCGCGTTGCAGCTCAACGAAATCGGCAAGGTGAAGATCGCCCTGGATGCGCCGATCGCCCTGGACGGTTACGAGAGCAACCGCACCACCGGCGCGTTCATCATCATCGATCGCCTGACCAATGGCACGGTCGGTGCCGGCATGATCGTCGCCCAGCCGCTGGCTCACGGCAGCAGCACGCACCACGGCAAGCTGGCCCATGTGTCGGTGGAGGAACGCGCCCAGCGTTTCGGCCAGCAGCCAGCCACGGTCCTGTTCAGTGGCC
Source organism: Pseudomonas sp. H1_F01 (assembly GCF_054681425.1). Classification (NCBI taxonomy): domain Bacteria; kingdom Pseudomonadati; phylum Pseudomonadota; class Gammaproteobacteria; order Pseudomonadales; family Pseudomonadaceae; genus Pseudomonas; species Pseudomonas sp. H1_F01. The sequence continues at coordinate 1,323,989 of NZ_CP162823.1, forward strand.
TGTCGGGCGCTGGCAAAAGCACGCTGGCCTATGCGGTCGAGCGCAAGCTGTTCGACTCGGGCCGTGCGGTCTTTGTCCTCGATGGCCAGAACCTGCGTCATGACCTGAACAAGGGCTTGCCGCAGGATCGCTCCGGACGTACCGAGAACTGGCGCCGTGCGGCTCATGTCGCCCGTCAGTTCAACGAAGCCGGCCTGCTGACCCTCGCCGCTTTTGTCGCCCCGGATGCCGAAGGCCGCGAACAGGCCAAGGCGCTGATCGGCAAGGAGCGTCTGCTGACCGTCTACGTCCAGGCCTCGCCAACGGTGTGTGCCCAGCGTGATCCGCAAGGGCTGTATGCCGCCGCTGGCGACAACATCCCGGGCGAATCCTTCCCGTATGACGTGCCGCTGGATGCCGACCTGGTGATCGACACCCAGTCGCTGACCCTGGAAGAGAGCGTCAAGCAGGTGCTCGATCTGCTGCGCAAGCGTGGGGCGATCTAAGGCAAGTCGCTGTAACTAAAAGCCCGCAGATGAGTGATCATCTGCGGGCTTTCTGTTGTCTGGAAGGACGCTATCGCGAGCAAGCTCGCTCCCACAATGGTCAGCGGTGGAGCAAATGTGGGAGCGAGCTTGCTCGCGATGAGGCCAGTGCAGCCACCTCAAGACTTGGCGGGATACTCCCGATGCATCTGCGCAAGCAACGCATCCTTGTCCTGCCACAACTGGTTGATCCAGCCCTGGAACTCCAGGCGATACACGCCATCCTGATCGTAGTTCTTGCCGATGAACTGCGGTGGGATCTTCAGTTCCTGGAAATGCACCACCACCTCTCCAACGTTGCCGCAGAGCAAATCCCAATACCCCGGACGACCGCCTGGATAATGAATGGTCACGTTGATGATCGACTCCAGCTGTTCACCCATGGCATCCAGTACAAACGCGATGCCGCCGGCCTTGGGCTTGAGCAGGTAGCGAAACGGTGACTGCTGCTGGGCGTGCTTGCCGTCGGTGAAGCGCGTGCCTTCGACGAAATTGAAAATGCCCACGGGGTTGTCGCGAAACTTCGCGCAGGTCTTGCGGGTGGTTTCCAGGTCCTTGCCTTTCTTTTCCGGATGCTTTTCCAGGTAAGCCTTGGAGTAGCGCTTCATGAACGGGAACCCCAGCGCCCACCAGGCCAGGCCGATCACCGGCACCCAGATCAGTTCCTGCTTGAGAAAGAACTTCAACGGCCGGATGCGTCGGTTCAGCACGTACTGCAAAACCATGATGTCGACCCAGCTCTGGTGGTTGCTGGTGATCAGGTACGAATGCTGGTAGTCCAGGCCCTCCAGGCCGCTGAGGTGCCAGCGGGTACGACGCAGCAGGTTCATCCAGGCCTTGTTGTTGCTGATCCAGGCTTCGTGGATGTGGCCCATCAACCAGTCGGTGAAGCGCTGGGCAGCGGGGAAGGGCAGCAGCAATTTGAAAATCGCCACGATGAACAGCGGCGTGCAGCAGGCGATGGTGTTCAGCGCCAATAGCAGCGAGGCAATGACGCCGCGCAAGGGGGCAGGCAAGAAGTCCAGCATTTAAATGTCCAAAGGTCGGTTGGCGGCTTGGATCGCGGTCAGGGCGATGGTGTACACGATGTCGTCGACCTGGGCGCCGCGCGGCAAGTCATTCACCGGTTTGCGCAAGCCTTGCAGCATCGGCCCGAGGCTGACGCAATCGGCGCTGCGCTGCACGGCCTTGTGAGTGGTGTTGCCGGTGTTGAGGTCCGGGAAGATGAACACCGTCGCCCGGCCGGCCACCTGACTGTTGGGCGCCAATTGCCGTGCCACGGTTTCGTTGGCGGCGGCGTCGTATTGCAGCGGACCATCGATCAACAGACCGTGCTGGGCCTCGTGGGCCAGCAGGGTGGCTTCGCGAACTTTTTCCACTTCTTCGCCACTGGCCGACTCACCGCTGGAGTAGCTGAGCATCGCCACCCGCGGTGTGATGCCGAACGCGGCGGCCGAGTCGGCACTTTGCAGGGCGATTTCCGCCAGCTCCGCAGCGCTGGGGTGAGGGTTCATCACGCAGTCGCCGTAGACCAGCACTTCTTCGGGGAACAGCATGAAAAACACCGAGGACACCAGTGAGCATCCTGGCGCGGTCTTGATCAGTTGCAGGGCCGGACGGATGGTGTTGGCGGTGGAGTGGATGACGCCGGATACCAGCCCGTCCACTTCATCCAGGGCCAGCATCATGGTGCCGATGACCACGGTGTCTTCCAGTTGCTGCTCGGCCATCGGTGCGTTCAGGCTCTTGCTCTTGCGCAACCTCACCATCGGTTCGACGTAGCGTTCGCGAATCGAATCCGGGTCGAGAATCTCCAGGCCCGGCGGCAGTTCGATGCCTTGGGCGCGGGCCACCGCTTCGACGTCGGCCGGTTTTGCCAGCAACACGCAGCGGGCAATGCCCCGGGCCTGGCAAATGGCGGCGGCCTGGACGGTCAACGGTTCGCTGCCCTCGGGCAGCACGATGCGTTTGTTGGCGGCCTGGGCGCGCTGGATCAACTGATAGCGGAATACCGCTGGCGACAGGCGCATTTCCCGTGGCGTGCCGCAGCGCTGGTGCAGCCACTTGGCATCCAGGTGGCTGGCGACGAAATCGGTGATGATCTCCGCACGTTCGCGGTCATCGATGGGGATTTCCTTGTTCAAGCCGTTGAGCAGGTTGGCGGTGTCGTAGGAGCCGGTGCTCACCGACAGCACCGGCAACCCCGCCTGCAAGGCGCCGCGACACAAGTCCATGATGCGCGGGTCGGGCAGGGTGTCGCTGGTCAGCAGCAGGCCGGCCAGCGGCACGCCATTGAGCGCCGCCAGGCTCACGGCCAGGATGATGTCGTCGCGATCGCCGGGGGTCACCACCAGCACGCCGGGCTTGAGCAGTTCCACGGTGTTGCGCATGGTACGGGCGCAAATGATGATGTTGCTCATGCGCCGGGTTTCGTAGTCGCCGGCATTGAGCACCTGCGCGCCCATCAGGTCGGCCACGTCGCGGGTGCGCGGAGCGTTGAGCTCGGGGCGAAACGGGATGCAGCCGAGCAGGCGGAAATCGCCGCTGCGCAGCAAGGGCGAGTGCTCCTTGAGCCGTGCGGAAAACGCCTCCATGCTTTCGTCGGTGCGGACCTTGTTCAGGATCACTCCGAGAACTTTCGGGTCCTTCGGCCCGCCAAACAACTGTGCCTGCAATTCTACCCGGCCAGACAGTTCGGTCAGCACTTCGTTTTCCGGCGCCGACACCAGGATGACCTCGGCGTCCAGGCTCTTGGCCAGGTGCAGGTTGACCCGGGCGGCGTAGCTGGCGTTGCGGGTCGGGACCATGCCTTCGACGACCAGCACGTCCTTGCCGATGGCCGCCTGCTGATAAAGGGTAATGATTTCTTCCAGCAGCTCATCGAGCTGGCCGTCGCCGAGCATGCGCTCGACGTGCGCCAGGCCCAGGGGCTGCGGCGGCTTGAGGCCGTGGGTGCGGGCCACCAGCTCGGTGGAGCGTTCCGGCCCGGTGTCGCCGGGGTGAGGTTGGGCAATGGGTTTGAAAAAGCCGACTTTCAGTCCGGCCCGTTCAAGGGTACGCACCAGCCCGAGGCTGATGGAGGTCAGGCCCACACCAAAATCGGTGGGCGCGATAAAAAAAGTTTGCATGCGAATTCTCTAAGGGGGAATGGCGCGGCCTATGACTGGCCGTCTACCCACAATTCAGTCGTCAAGGTTATCGCTAACCGGGCCTTGAGCGCACCAGCCGCAATTAAAGGGCTGGCCTATTTTTTCAATACGTTGCCCGGGGTCCTGCACCCAGGCCCGGGACTGCCACGGTGGCTGGTGACGCAGATGCTGAGTATGGCCACAAGACAGCTCGGCCACCCAGTGCCCGTCCTCGTCCTGATGGAAACCGGTGACCGTCGGTCTGTTCGGGCAAGTCCGTTTGTCCGGGTTCCGTTCGCTTTCGGGCAAATCCTTGTTTAGACTTGTCTGTTCTTCATTCTTATGCAAAAGGTCTCGCCCCATGCTGATCGCCGCCAATAAGGCTGTCTCCATCGACTATACCCTGACCAACGACGCTGGTGAGGTCATCGACAGCTCTGCCGGCGGCGCTCCGCTGGTCTACCTGCATGGCGCAGGCAACATCATCCAGGGCTTGGAAAAAGCCCTGGAAGGCAAAACGGTCGGTGACGACCTGAACGTTACCGTCGAGCCGGAAGACGCCTATGGCGAATACTCCGCCGAACTGGTCAGCACCCTGAGCCGCAGCATGTTCGAAGGCGTCGATGAGCTGGAAGTGGGCATGCAGTTCCACGCTTCCGCCCCCGATGGCCAGATGCAGATCGTCACCATTCGCGACCTGGAAGGCGACGACGTCACCGTTGACGGCAACCACCCGCTGGCTGGCCAGCGCTTGAACTTCAAAGTCAAGATCGTCGACATCCGTGACGCCAGCCAGGAAGAAATCGCCCATGGTCACGTCCATGGCGAAGGCGGCCATCACCACTGATTTGTGCGCTACGCTCAAATGACCAGTGAACTGGAAAGGCGCCATACGGCGCCTTTTTAGTCGGTTGCTGTTAGCATCAACCACGGCTGTTTCGAAAAGATCCGCAAACCTGGAGTTCGTCATGAGTGCTTTCCACGACCTTAAACTCAAAGCCCTGGATGGTCAGGAGCTTGCTCTGGCGCCGTTCAAGGGGCAAGTCGTGCTGGTGGTCAACGTCGCCTCCAAATGTGGCCTGACGCCTCAATACGCGGCGCTGGAAAATCTCTATCAGCAATACAAGGCCAAGGGGTTCAGCGTGCTGGGCTTGCCCTGCAATCAGTTCGCCGGGCAGGAACCGGGAACCGAGCAGGAAATCCAGGACTTTTGCAGCCTCAACTACGGCGTGACGTTCCCGCTGTCCAGCAAGCTGGACGTGAACGGCCCCGGTCGTCATCAGCTCTATCGCCTGTTGGCGGGCGAGGGCGCCGAGTTTCCCGGAGACATTACCTGGAACTTCGAGAAGTTCCTGGTCGGCAAGGACGGTCGCGTGCTGGTACGTTTCTCACCGCGCACGGCGCCGGATGATCCTGCCGTGATCCAGGCGATCGAAAAAGCGCTGGCTTGATCCTCAAGAAATTGCAGATGTAGGAACTGCCGAAGGCTGCGATCTTTTGATCTTTTGATCTTTCGCTTGAGACTCAAGTGTTTGGGGAAAGATCGCAGCCTCGTTGCACTCGACAGCTCCTACACAGCTCCTACACAGCTCCTACTCGGCGCCCTTTTGATCCTTAATCACTCCAATCAATAGTGCTACCGAGCGCCTCGGACTCCACATATTATCGTCGTCATATCGACCTGCGACCTTGTCCCGTGGAGTGCCTCATGCCTGCAAAAGCCCTGTTCAAACCTTTCCACCTCGGCGCGCTCGAGTTGCCGACCCGGGTGGTGATGGCGCCAATGACCCGTTCGTTTTCGCCGGGCGGCGTTCCGAACGCCAAGGTCATCGAGTATTACCGTCGCCGCGCGGCGGCCGGGGTCGGCCTGATCATCACCGAGGGCACGACGGTGGGGCACAAGGCTTCCAACGGCTACCCGAACGTGCCGCATTTCTATGGCGACGCCGCGTTGGCCGGCTGGAAGAAAGTGGTTGATGCGGTACACGCCGAAGGCGGCAAGATCGTTCCACAGCTGTGGCATGTGGGCAGTGTGCGACGCATCGGCACCGAGCCGGACGCCAGCGTGCCGGGCTATGGCCCGACCGAAAAGCTCAAGGACGGCCAGGTGGTGGTCCACGGTATGACCCAGGCGGACATTGACGAGGTAATCGCCGCGTTCGCCCAGGCGGCAAAAGACGCTCAAGGCATCGGCATGGACGGGGTGGAAATCCACGGTGCCCACGGCTATCTGGTGGACCAGTTCTTCTGGGAAGGCAGCAACCAGCGCACCGACGGTTACGGCGGCAGCCTGGCCAACCGTTCGCGCTTTGCGATCGAATTGATCCGTGCCGTGCGCGCGGCGGTGGGCGAGGGTTTCCCGATCATTTTCCGCTTCTCCCAATGGAAACAGCAGGACTACACCGCGCGTCTGGTGCAGACCCCTGAAACCCTGGGCGAATTCCTCAAGCCATTGTCTGACGCCGGCGTGGATATTTTCCACTGCTCGACACGGCGCTTCTGGGAGCCGGAGTTTGAAGGCTCCGAGCTGAACCTGGCCGGCTGGACCCGCAAGCTCACCGGCAAGCCCACCATCACCGTTGGCAGCGTCGGCCTGGACGGCGAGTTCCTGCAGTTCATGGTCAACACCGACAAAGTCGCGCAACCGGCCAGCCTGGAAAAACTGATGGAGCGCCTGAACAACGACGAGTTCGACCTGGTGGCGGTGGGGCGTGCGCTGCTGGTGGATCCGGACTGGGCGCAGAAAGTGCGCGAAGGGCGGGAGCAGGATATCTTGCCGTTCAGTCGCGAGGCGTTGATGACCCTGGTTTAAGCGGCGCCTTGTTGGGCCTCATCGCGGGCAAGCCTTGCTCCCACATTGATCTTCAGCGAACACATTGTGCGTGAACGACTGACAACTCTGTGGGAGCAAGGCTTGCCCGCGATGCTTTTCAGCGCTGCGACACTGCCTGGGGCAGCGACGATTCGACCTGGCAAACCCCCCGCAACTGCGCCTCGAACTGCTCGATCACCGATGCCCAACCCTGGCGACTGGCATGCTGGCGCGCATTGAGCCGCACGCAACGCAAAGTCTCGCGCTCTTCCAGCAGCCAACGGGCGGCATCGCAGAACGCCTCCTCATCCCCCGGCATTGCCAGCACGCCGTTGTAGCCGTGGCGAATGTGTTGGGCCGCCGCAGCCTGATCGTAGGCCACCACGCCCAGCCCGGACGCCAGCGCCTCCAGCACCACATTGCCGAAGGTTTCGGTCAGGCTCGGAAAGACAAACACATCCCCGGACGCATAATGACTGGCCAGCGCCTCGCCGCGTTGCGAGCCACAAAAGATCGCTTCGGGCAGTTCCTGCTCCAGGGCGGAGCGCTGCGGGCCGTCGCCGATCACCACCAATTTCATCCGTCGCCCCGGGAAAGCGCTGCACAGCGTGGCGAAACTGCGCTTGAGCAGCCCGAGGTTTTTCTCCGGAGCCAGGCGTCCGACGTGGATCACGGCGATGTCATCGTCGCCCAGGCCCCACGCCTCACGCAGGCTCGTCGAGCGCTTGACCGGATGAAACAGTTGGCTGTCCACGCCGCGCGAGAGCAGCGCCACGCGCTCGAAATGGCGTCGCTCCAGTTCCAGGCGCTGGCTGAGGCTGGGCACCAGGGTCAGGCTGGAGCGGTTGTGAAACCAGCGCAGGTAATGGGTGAGCACGCGACTCAACAGCCCGAGGCCGTATTGCTGGGTGTATTGCTGGAAATTGGTGTGGAAGCCGCTGACCACCGAGATGCCCAAGCGTCGTGCCGCGCGCAGTGCCGACAAACCCAGCGGCCCTTCGGTGGCGATGTACAGCACGTCTGGACGATGGCGTTTCCAGCGCCTGAGCAGTTTGTGCATCGACGCCTGGCCCCACTGCAAACCTGGATAGCCCGGCAACGGCCAGCCCCGGCACAGTAGCAATTGCCCGTCACTGGCCTGGCGTTGGTCATCGACCTGGCGCGGCCGTATCAGCTCGACCTGATGCCCGCGGGCGCGCAGGCCGTCGTACAGGCGGCCCAGGGTATTGGCCACGCCATTGATTTCCGGCGGGAAGGTTTCGGTGATCAGGGTAATGTGCAGAGGTGTGGTCATGACCCCAGTGTCGACCGGGGCCATTTCGTCATTGTGACGACAAGATGATGGATTTGTGACCGGCTCAGCCCTGGCGGGCCAACGCGGTCTCGGCGCCTTGCTCACGGACCCAGAACAACGTCGCGCCGGCCACCGCTGCCGGCATCATCAGGATGTTGACCACCGGGATCAGCAGCACCAGGTACACGCTGGCGCCAAAGCCCAGGCTCTGCCAGCGTTTTTCCCGCAGCCAGGCGAGCATCTCGTTCCAGCCCAGCTTGTGGTTGTCCGCCGGGTAGTCGATGTACTGGATCGCCATCATCCACACGCCGAACAGCAGCCACAGCGGTGCCGCCACCAGATTGACCACGGGGATGAACGACAGCACGAACAAGCCCAGGGCGCGGGGCAGGAAATAGCCGAGCTTGCGCGCTTCCCGGCCGAGGGTTCGCGGGATCATGGCGATCAACTCGGCCCAACTGAAGGCCGGGAAGTCGTCGGTGCCACGGATGACCACTTCGACTTTTTCCGCAAGAAAGCCGTTGAACGGTGCGGCGATGACGTTGGCGAGCATGGTGAAGGTGAAAAACACCATCAGCACGACGAGCACCACGAACAGCGGCCAGAGCACATAGCTGAGGAAACTGAGCCAGTCCGGCAGCGACGGCATCAGCGTATCGACCCACAGGCTGAACTGATGGCCGGCCAGGTAAATCAATCCGACGAACAGCACCAGGTTGATCGCCAGGGGCAAGAGTACGAACAAGCGCAGGCCCGGGCTCAAGACCAGCTTGAGGCCCTCTCGCAAATATTGCGGGCCGGACAGGACGGGGGCGGGCATAGGTGGCTCCGAGCGAAGGTGAACGCGCCGACCTTACCGGCTTTGCCCCGCCCGGGAAAGCGGCGACATGGCGTGTAACAACGTTTCTTGAGGCGAAGGCACCTATTGAAGGGACCGCTGGGGATAGAGCTCACCTATGAGCTGGATTGTTAAACCGTATTTCCTTAATCTTCGCTCCCTCGATACGCTGCACCCATTCTTTTCCAGGACCGTCGAACCCAAGCCTTCCCCAAGTGCGTCAACGGTCCTTTTTTATTCACGCCGCTCACCCGGCGTTCCGGCCCGCAAGGTCCGGTCAACAGGAGCAGGTCATGTCTGAAGTGCGTCATTCGCGAGTGATTATTCTCGGTTCCGGCCCTGCCGGTTACAGCGCTGCGGTTTATGCGGCCCGTGCCAACCTCAAGCCACTGCTGATCACCGGCATGCAGGCCGGCGGTCAATTGACCACCACCACCGAAGTCGACAACTGGCCGGGCGATGTCCACGGCCTGACTGGCCCGGCCTTGATGGAACGCATGAAGGAGCACGCCGAGCGCTTCGAGACCGAGATCGTTTTCGACCACATCAATGCCGTGGACTTCGCCGCCAAGCCGTACACCCTGACCGGCGACAGCGCGACCTACACCTGCGATGCCCTGATCATCGCCACCGGTGCCAGCGCTCGTTACCTGGGCCTGCCGTCGGAAGAAGCCTTCATGGGCAAAGGTGTTTCCGCCTGCGCCACCTGCGACGGTTTCTTCTACCGCAACAAGCCTGTGGCAGTGGTCGGTGGCGGCAACACCGCGGTCGAGGAAGCATTGTACCTGGCCAACATCGCCAGCACGGTCACCCTGATCCACCGTCGCGAGACTTTCCGCGCCGAGAAGATCCTGATCGACAAGCTCAATGCCCGCGTCGCCGAAGGCAAGATCATCCTCAAGCTCAACGCGACCCTGGACGAAGTGCTGGGCGACAACATGGGCGTGACCGGTGCCCGCCTGAAGAACAACGACGGCAGCTTCGACGAGATCAAGGTTGACGGCGTGTTCATCGCCATCGGCCACACCCCGAACACCTCGCTGTTCGAAGGCCAGCTGGAACTCAAGGACGGCTACCTGGTGGTCAAGGGCGGCCGCGACGGCAACGCCACCGCCACCAGCGTCGAAGGTATCTTCGCGGCCGGCGACGTGGCCGACCACGTCTACCGCCAGGCGATCACCTCGGCCGGTGCCGGTTGCATGGCAGCCCTGGACACCGAGCGCTACCTGGATGGCTTGCAGAACGCTTCGTTCTGATTCGGCGGGTACAAAAAAACCGGCTTCGGCCGGTTTTTTCATGGGTGGATACCTGCTGCTGAACCCCTGTGGGAGCGAGCTTGCTCGCGATGGCGGTGTATCAGTCAACATCGATGTTGGCTGACCTGACGCTATCGCGAGCAAGCTCGCTCCCACAGGGTTCTGTGCGGTCAGGAGGACCGTGTTCAGGCCAGCTTCGCCAAGCACGCCTCCAGGATATCCAGGCCCTCCTCCAACACGGCCGCCTCGGTCGTCAACGGCGCCAGCAGCCGGATGATGTGCCGCGATTTACCACTGGGCATCAGCAGCAACCCCGATTCCCGCGCCAGGGCCAGCAGTTGTGTCAGTTGTGCGGAAGCCGGGGTGCCGTCGGCGTGGGTCAGCTCGATGCCGCGCATCGTGCCGACGCCGGTCAGGCGGCCGAGGTAGGGTGTCAGCCCACGGCTGCGCCAGGATTGGTAGCGGCTGACGATCGCCTCCTCCTGTTGCGAGCCCCAGGTGTGCAGGTTGGCGTCGGTCATTTCATCCAGGGTCGCCAGGGCGGCGGCGCAGGCGATGGGGTTGCCCGAGTAGGTGCCGCCCAGGCCACCCTTGGGCAAGTTGTCCAGCAGCGCCTTGCGTCCCACCACCGCGCCCAAGGGCACGCCGCCGGCAATGCTTTTACCGAGCAGGATCAGGTCCGGTTCGATGCCCAATCGCGAGAAGGCAAAGCGCTGGCCGGTGCGGCCGAAGCCCGATTGGATTTCATCGGCGATCAGCACAATGCCCTTATCGTCGCAGAACTGCCGCAGGGTTTGGGCGAAGGGCACGTCCATCGCCAGGAAGCCGGCTTCGCCCTGCACCGGCTCGACAATGAAACAGGCCACGTCATTCACGTCGATCTCGACGCTGAACAGCCGCTCCATGGCCTTCAAGGCTTCTTCGCCGGTGACGCCGTTGTCCTTGCTGGGGTACGGCAGGTGGTACACCGGCCCGGGCAGAACGCCGACTTTCTGCTTGTAAGGCGCGACCTTGCCGTTGAGGTTGAGGGTCGCCAGGGTGCGGCCGTGAAAGGCGCCATCAAACGCAATCACGGCGGTACGGCCCGTGGCGCCGCGTACGATCTTCAAGGCGTTCTCCGCCGCTTCGGCGCCGCTGTTGGTGAGCATGCCGCTGACCGGATAATCCACCGGGATAAACGCCGTCAGGCGTTCCATCAATTCAATGTACGGCGCATGGGGCGCGGCGTTGAATGCGTAATGGGTCAGCCGGGTGGCCTGTTCACGGATCGCCTCGACGATGCGCGGATGGCAATGGCCGAGGTTCAATACACCGATGCCGCCGACGAAATCGATGTAGCGTTTGCCGTTGGTATCCCAGACCTCGGCATTCTTGCCGTGGCTGAGGCTGACGGGATGCACGATGGAGATCGATTGGCTGATGGTTTCGCTGCTCATGGATGACGGCTCGGACGGTGGAGAAATTTCCATTATCTAAGCCGCGAGCAGAGGGGCCCGGCAAACGAAATAAAGTTGCCGGGTCAATCTTAAAAGTCGGGATGTGGAGCGGGAGGATTTATTTGCGGGAGGAAGACCTGTGGGAGCATGGCTTGCCCGCGATGAACGATAACGCGGTTCAGCTGCTGTTAAACCTCGGCGCGCCCATCGCGGGCAAGCCATGCTCCCACAGATGAATGCCCTCGCCACAGAAGAGGGCTGCAAGAATCTGTGGATCAGCGCCGCTGCAGCGGCTGTGCCTCGAACGTCACACCGGCCAGCCCATGGGCCATCAGCGCGCGGATATTGCCGTGATCGCTGCCTTCGGGCGTGGCCAGCACCGAACGGTAATGTTCGCCGAACGCCAGGAGCGCTTCTTCATCGCTCAAGCCTTCGAGCAGCGCCAGGCCCAGGGTCTTGCACGAACCTTCGTTCTGCCCGGCGGCGTTGTGCACGCCACCGTTGTCGAAGGCCTGGGGCTGGTAGTCGTAACCGGCGGCGATAAAGGCCAGGGTGTCGGCGAAGGCATGTTCGCCGCTCTTGAGGCGGGCACGCAGGGTATTGAGATCAGGCATCGGGTTTTCCTTTGGCGAACGCCGCCTGTTGTTCGGCGCTGGCTTCTTTCTGGTATTGGGCTTTCCACTCGGCGTACGGCATTCCGTAGACCACTTCGCGGGCGTCGTCGAGGCTGACCTCGACCTGGCGTTCATCGGCGGCGGCCTTGTACCACTTGGACAGGCAGTTGCGGCAGAAGCCGGCGAGGTTCATCAGGTCGATGTTCTGCACATCCTTGCGGCTGTCCAGGTGGGCAACCAGCCGACGGAAAGCGGCGGCTTCGAGTTCGAGGCGTTGTTGGTCGTTCATGGTGTTCCCTGACGGGCAGCTGCAAGCGCTGGGCTTCAAGCTGCAAGATGGATTGCGGTGGCCTCAAGCTTACCGCTTCAAGCTCGCCGCTGAAAACGTGCCGCTCAGCGGCTTGCCGCAAGGGTAATCGACACCGACTCGGCAAATCGCAAGGCGTGGGGTTTGTCGACTTCGACTTCGGCATACAGCACCGATTCGTTGGCCATGACCAGGTCGAGCAATTCCTGGGTGAGGCGTTCGAGCAGGGCGAAACGGTTGCCTTCCACGTGGGCGATGATCGCCTTGGTGATGGTGCGGTAGTTCAGCGCGTGGTCGATGTCGTTGTCGCGCACCGCCTCTTGGGCGGCATAGAGGATGGTCAGGTTGATCAACACATCCTGCTTGTTGAGGATTTCATCCTCGTTGATGCCAATGAAGGTACGCAGACGCAGGTCCTTGACCTTGATGCGTGCCATGGCTGGCTGAAGTTGTGGCATTTAATTGCTCCGTCGAATCAATTGCAGGAACTCCTGGCGCGTGGTGCTGGAATCGCGAAAGGCGCCGAGCATCACCGAGGTGTTCATGGTCGAGTTCTGTTTTTCGACACCGCGCATCATCATGCACATGTGCTGGGCCTCGATCACCACCGCCACGCCGGCGGCCTGGGTGACCTGCTGCACCGCGTCGGCGATTTGCCGGGTCAGGTTCTCCTGGATTTGCAGGCGGCGGGCGAACATGTCCACCAGCCGGGCGATTTTCGACAGCCCCAGGACCTTGCCCGTAGGAATATAAGCCACATGGGCCTTGCCGATGAAGGGCAACAGGTGATGTTCGCAGAGTGAATAGAGTTCGATGTCGGCGACGATCACCATTTCATCGCTGTCAGAGGCGAACAGCGCGCCGTTGACGATCTGCTCGACGCTTTGTTCATACCCATGGCAGAGGTACTGCATGGCCTTGGCGGCACGGACCGGGGTATCGAGCAGACCTTCGCGCTCGGGGTTTTCCCCCAGGCCTATAAGGATCTCGCGGTAGTTCTGGGGCAGGGATAGCGTCATGGTGCATCCTCGAAACAAGGCTATTTGACGTGCCGCCCGCCGTTGACGGTCAGGGTCGTGCCGGTGACATAAGGGTTGTCCAGCAGATAACGCAGGCTCTGGTAGATCACTTCGCTGCCGGGTTCGATGCCCAGCGCGGACTTGGCCAGGGCCTTGGCGCGGTAAGCCGCGTCGTCTTCGGGGTTGAACAGTAGCAGGGCCGGGGCGATGCCGTTGACCTTGATCGCCGGGGCGAACTTCGCCGCGAACGACAGGGTCAGGCTTTCCAGGCCGGCCTTGGTGGCGCAATAGGCGATATGCCGGGCGCTGCCCTTGCGGGTCACGTCATCGCTGATGTGCACGATATCCGCTGGGGCTGAACGCTGCAGCAGCTCGGCGCAGTGCAGGTTGATCAGGTAAGGCGCAAGCATGTGCACGCCGAACATGGCGTTGAAGGCCGCCGTTTCGCTGCCCGGGTCTTCGGCCAGCCAGGCCGAGGCATTGTGCACAATGGCCCGCAGCCGGTCGGTGTGCTGCTTGAGTTGTTCGATAAAGGTCAGGATCCCCGCTTCGCTGGAGAAGTCGGCAAACAGCACGACCGCGCCCAGGTCCCGCAACGTTTGCACACCGGGGCGTTCGGTTCGGTAGGTCGCGATCACCGGTTGCCCGTCTTCCAGCAATCGCCGGGCGCAATGCAGGCCGACGCGCTGGGCTGCGCCAGTGATCAGGATCGGAGCGGTGGCGCTGGACATAGGACGGCTCGGTTCACGGCAAGAGCAAAACTATAACAGCGACGCGGGGCGCCTCCTATGTCCAAAGGTGAATCCAGAGTTCCCCTGTGGGAGCGAGCTTGCTCGCGATAGCGGACTGACGGCCAACACCTGGTGTGGATATACCGGCCTCATCGCGAGCAAGCTCGCTCCCACAGGTTTTTTGTCGCCCATGAGTCTGGGCTGGCGGCTTCAATGATTCTGCGTAGTCGGCAACGTCCGCTGCGGTGCACTGTTGAGCCAGTTCGCCAGCAGATGGGTCGACATCGGGATAAACAGGTAGACCATCAGCGGTGTCAGCATGAGCGTGCTGATGAGTACGCGGCTCAACAGGCCCAGTTCGCCCAGCAGCGGCCCCAACAGGAAATTGAACAACAGCGAGACGGGAAAGAACGCCAGCCAGATGGCCACGGCCTGTTTCCAGCGTGGAGGACGCTGGCCGACCGCACCGAACCAGCCATCGATGCCACGCACCCGGTGTTCGGAGGGATGGGCGAACAGATCGCTGCCCCGTCCCAGCCAGGCCGTGCGCGAGGCCGAGTGTTCCCAGGCGTGCAGCGTCTGCTCGTCGGCAAAACGGAAGATGATCTGGAATTCATCGTCCTCGGGCGGTGGGGCGAGCACGCCGGAACCCAGGTAGCCGGGAAAGTCGGTTGCCAGTTGTTCGCCTTCGCGCAACCAGGCGATCAGGTCCTGATAGCGTCCATTGGCGACGCGGCGGGCAACCATCAAGGTGACGGGTGAGGTAGACATCATGTATCTCCGTAAGACAGGCGCGGCACTCCGGGTAGGAGGTTCGCGAGGGACGCCCCGGGGTGGTGGGTAGCGTCTGGTCGCCAAAAAACAGGCAAGGATTATTCCCGATTGCGCATAAAACAACAAAACCGCACATCGAGTACGTTTATCCTTGTCATGACATGTCCTGGGAGGGGTAAACTAGGATCCAATTTGCCAGTCGGAATTGCCTGCCAAAATGAGTGTGATCACAGAGGATGGCTTCGTTTTCCAGGCATCAGGTGCCTTGAAGCGGGAAGACCTGTTTCCCATTCGCGAAGTCGCGCGCATGACCGGCGTGAACCCCGTGACCCTGCGCGCCTGGGAGCGGCGCTACGGTTTGATCCAACCTACCCGCACCGAAAGCGGGCATCGCCTGTACTCGTTGGGCGATATTGAAAAAGTGCGCAGCATCCTGGCTTGGATAGAGCGCGGGGTGGCCGTCAGCAAAGTGGGAAAGATCCTGGCGAAGACCGAGTCGGTGCAACCGGTCTCCACGCTGATCTCCTCCGATCTGGTCAGGGCCGATCATGCCCGCTGGCAACAACAGGTGGCGGACGCGGTTAGCAACTTTGACGATGTGGAGCTGGATCGCGTCTACGGGCAGGTCTTTTCCACCTATACCGTGCCAATCGTCTTCCAGGACATCCTGATGCCGCTTTGGCGACAGCTATTGCAACGCCAGCAGACGTTCGGGCAAGCCAGCGAATGGGTGTTTCTTGATGGTTTCCTGCGTTCGCGCATCATCCAGCGGCTCTTGCTCAAGCGCGAAGGTGCGTCGCCGCGTGTTCTGGTCTGCGCGATTGCCGATCATTGCCATGAACTGGAGTTGCTGGTTACAGGGCTGTTCCTGTCCAAGGCGGAAGTCGGCGTCAGGCTGTTGTCGATCGGCCTGCCGTTCGAGGAACTGACCCTGGTGTGCCAGAAGATCCAGCCGGTGGCATTGGTGCTGGTTTCCAATCATGCGCCAGCGGCCGATCTACCTAAACGCTTGGGGAAGTTGGCAATGAGCCTGGATTGCCCGTTGATGCTGGCCGGTGAAGCATCCGATCTGGCACAGGAGAGCCTTGTCGGGTCCTCGATCGGTTGTCTGGGGAGTGAGGGGACAGTGATGCGCCAGCGCCTGCGTCAATTCATTGCGGGCAATCTGGATACCTGAATGGAGTGTCCTGTATCACATTGTCAAAAAGAAACGTATTTGCGAAACAGGACACTAGAGATGCATGGTTGGATGGGTCAGGCGATGTTGCTGCAGGATGTACTGGCGCAGGCGCTCCGTCTCGTCCTGGTCATTCTGGTTCAGGTGGTAGGCAAACAGACCGCGATCGGTTTCCCGTTCGAAGCTGCCTCGCAACGAAATTCTCTCGTAGCCTGATGGGCTGAACCACAAGGCAAACTGCTTCGGCGGTTTGGTCCGACTGCGGTTCTCTACCAATACGCCTTTGCAGGAGACTTCGTGGACCCACAGCGGTCCCGGCTGACCCTTGATATTTTCCAGCGCCACCGGCTCTTCGAGCGCCAGGCGCCATGGGCGTATCTTCGGTCCGTCTTCGTAGATGCTCGGCACACCCAGGCGCAGGTGCATCGCATGGAATTCGTCTTCCACCAGATGCAGCGGAAAGGTCATTTGCTGGTTTTCGAAACTGGCTTGCAGCGTAACCTGCTCATTTGCCGCCAGACGTGTCAGCAAGTCACGGATCTGCGACCCACCGTTTACCAGCAAGCTCGACGTGACATCCCGCTCGTTCAGCTGCGGGTTGTGTTGCATGGTCCGGATGAAATCCAGTTCATCCTGCGTCAGGAGGGCATCGCGCTGCATGATCTGCTCGAAATGATAATTTACGTGTTCACTGGTGATTGTAGTGACTGACCATTAATTCGTGGGTTTGTTTGAACCGTTCGTCGCTTCGAGTCGGGCAATGGTCTCCCGTGCGTCGGCCAGCTCCTTTTCCAGTTGGGCGACGCGTTGTTGAGCCTTGACCTGGGTCGTGACGTCTTTTTGCACACCCACGAAATAGGTATGCCCGTCAGCCTGGTTTTTTACCGTGGACAGTGACAACTCATTCCAGAACGGCGTGCCGTCCTTGCGGTAATTGCGCAGCACCTCACGACAGGCACCACCCTCTTTCAAGGCTTTGCGAATGAGCTCCAGCGAAGGCTGGTCCCGATCACCCGATTGCAGGAATCGGCAATCCTGATAAAGGATTTCGTCGCGGTGATAACCGGTCAATCGTTCGAAGGCCGGGTTCACGTAGATCAGGATATTGTCTTCACCTTCTTTTTCGGCGATGACAATCCCGTCGTTCGAAGCATTGATGACCAGTTGCATCAGTTGAGCGTTGATCATGGGGAGAACCCTTTGAACATCCTTGTAGGATCAGCATTCTAAAAGAAATCGATAGGCTGTCCACTGGCCATTGGGGCCGTTGAGAGCCATTCGCAGCCGGACAGGTGCAACTGTTACTATTCCGGCTCTTTTTTCAGGTTCAGGATCAGATTGATGAAAGTCGCCATTCTTTCCGGCTCGGTGTATGGCACCGCCGAAGAAGTCGCCCGGCACGCCGCCAAACTGCTTCGCGAGGCAGGTTTCGAAGCCTGGCACGACCCGCGTGCGACCCTGGCGGATGTGCAGGCATTCGCACCAGAGGCCGTGCTGGCAGTGACTTCCACCACCGGTATGGGGGAGTTGCCGGACAATCTGATGCCGTTGTATTCGGTCATCCGCGACCAGTTGCCCGGATTCTTTCGCGGTTTGCCTGGCGCGGTGATCGGCCTGGGCGACGCCAGCTATGGGGATACCTTCTGCGCCGGTGGCGAGCAGATGTGCGAGCTGTTCGTCGAATTGGGCGTACGCGAGGTGCTGCCGATGCTGCGTCTGGATGCCAGCGAAAGCGTCACGCCGGAAACCGACGCCGAGCCATGGCTCGCTGAGTTGATCGATACGTTGCGCCCTTGAAGCGGATGCGCTGACTCGTTCGGCCAGTAAGCTGGCTGCCAACGCAACTACCGCCTCTGAAAGAGCTGACTAGACTGATTTTCTTGCGTACGACGTTTCGATCGAGACATATAAGAAACCAGAGGTCAGAGCCGTGAGCGTAGCGCCCATCCAAACGACACTCAGCATCAAGGATCAGGTCAGTGCGGCCGAATGGCAAACCCGGGTGGACCTTGCCGCCTGTTATCGGCTTGTCGCGCTGCATGGTTGGGATGACCTGATCTTCACCCATATTTCCGCAAAGGTTCCCGGTACCGAGGATTTCCTGATCAACCCGTTCGGGATGATGTTCCATGAAATCACCGCCTCGAGCCTGGTCAAGGTCGATCAGGCCGGCAACAAGTTGATGGACAGCCCCTACGAGATCAACCCGGCCGGCTACACCATCCACAGCGCGGTGCATGAGGTGCGCCATGATGTGGCCTGTGTGTTGCACACCCACACGGCAGCCGGGGTGGCGGTATCGGCCCAGAAGCAGGGGATGCTGCCGATCAGCCAGCAATCGCTGTTCGTGCTGTCGAGCCTGGCCTATCACGCCTACGAAGGGGTGGCCTTGAATCACGAAGAAAAGGCTCGCCTGCAGGCGGACCTGGGCGAGAGCAACTTCCTGATGCTGCACAACCATGGCTTGCTGACCTGCGGCGGGACCATCGCCGATACTTTCCTGATGATGTTCACCTTTCAACGGGCCTGTGACATCCAGGTCCTGGCGCAGAGCGGCGGGGCCGAGCTGATTGCCATCGAACCGCAGATCCTGGCTGGCGCCCGGGCGATGATCGCCGGGGTGACCAAAAGCGCCCAGGGCATGGGCGGCGCGTTGGCCTGGCCGGCGTTATTGCGCAAGCTCGATCAACAAGATGCCGGGTATAGAAGTTGATGGCCCTGGCCCAGATTCCCCTGCGTATCTGGCGCCAGCGCAGCCAGATCTTCATGTTCCGTGGTCATGCCATCCGTTACTGGGTGGCCGGGCAGGGCGAGCCGCTGCTGCTGATCCACGGTTTTCCCACCGCCAGTTGGGATTGGCATTACCTATGGCAACCGTTGGCGCAACGCTACCGGGTGATCGCGTGTGACATGCTCGGTTTCGGCGACTCCGCCAAACCGACGGATCACGTCTACAGCCTGCTGGAGCAAGCCGATCTGCAACAGGCCTTGCTGGCGCACCTGAATGTGAGGGGCGCGCTGCATGTGCTGGCCCACGATTACGGTGACAGCGTGGCCCAGGAGCTGCTGGCGCGGCACTACGAAGCGCGCATCCGCCTCGCCAGTTGTGTCTTTCTCAATGGCGGCCTGTTCCCGGAAACCCATCGTCCGGTCTGGGCCCAGAAACTCTTGCTCAGCCCCCTGGGCTGGCTGCTGGGGCGGGCGTTCTCCCGGGAAAGCCTGGTCAGTAGCTTTCGGCGTATTTTCGGTCCCAGGACCGGCCCCACTGAAAGCGAACTGGATGATTTCTGGAGCCTGATAGAAGCCCATCGTGGCCCGCGGATCATGCACAAGCTCATCGCCTATATTCCCGAACGCCGCGTGCAGCGTGATCGTTGGGTGCAGGCGATGCGGCGCGGCGACGTGCCGTTGCGGGTGATTGACGGCGCGGTCGACCCGATTTCCGGTGAACACATGGTGGCGCGCTACGAGGCACTGATCCCGAACCCGGACACGGTGTTGTTGCCCGACATCGGTCATTACCCACACACCGAGGCGCCGGTGCAGGTACTCCAGCATTACCTGGCGTTTCGCGAAGCCATCGTCGCGCCGCGCAGACAAATGGCCTGTTCATGACGACACCCTGTGGGAGCGAGCTTGCTCGCGATAGCGGCGCCGGAAATCGAATGTGCCGCCGTGGCCTGGGCCTGCATCATCCCCTCACCTTATCGGCCACCATTCACTTGCAACCGTGTTGATTGTGACCGGCCAACTTGTGCCGGACACTCGTGCCCATTGTCCTGTCCGCCTGCTGGAGTTCTGCCATGAGTGAGTCTGTGCGCTTCGAAGATAAAGTCGTGATCGTCACGGGAGCCGGCGGGGGCCTGGGCCGCGCCCATGCGCTGCTGTTCGCCAGACAAGGCGCGAAAGTGCTGGTCAACGACCTTGGCGGCTCGGCTCAAGGGGAAGGGGCCAACGCCTCGGCAGCAGACCGGGTGGTCGCCGAAATCCGCAAGGCGGGTGGCATCGCCGAGGCCAACCACGACTCGGTGACCGATGGCGACAAACTGGTACAAAATGCCCTGGACGCGTTCGGTCGCGTCGATGTGGTGGTCAACAACGCCGGGATCCTGCGGGACAAAACGTTCCACAAAATGGACGACGCCGATTGGGACCTGGTCTACCGCGTCCACGTCGAGGGTGCCTACAAGGTGACCCGCGCCGCGTGGCCGCACCTGCGTGAGCAAAACTACGGGCGGGTGATCTTCACCGCTTCCACCTCCGGCATCTACGGCAACTTTGGCCAATCCAACTACGGCATGGCCAAGCTCGGCCTTTATGGCCTGACGCGGACCCTGGCCATCGAAGGCCGCAAGAACAACATCCTGGTCAATGCCATCGCCCCCACCGGCGGCACGCGCATGACCGAAGGCCTGATCCCGCCGCAGGTATTCGAACAACTCAAGCCCGAACTCGTCAGCCCGCTGGTGGTGTACCTGGCCAGTGAGACCTGCCAGGAAACCTCCGGCCTGTTCGAAGTGGGCGGCGGCTGGATGGGCAAGGTGCGCTGGGAGCGCAGCCTGGGGGCGGGCTTCGATCCGCGCAAAGGTTTTTCACCCGAAGACGTCGCCGCCCATTGGCAGCAGATCTGCGACTTCGAAAATGCCGTACACCCGAACGACAACCTGGAAGCGCTGAAGGAAATGATGGCGAATCTGCAACGCCACGCCATTTAGGTTTCATTGCCCGGGCCGGTTGCCGTCAGCCGCGACAACCGTGCTCATGGGCAATACTTTTTCACCAAGGCCGCCAGGTTCGCGGCGGTCTCAATATCCATCACCCCGTCATATCTGGCCGGACGGAAGTGCAACTGGAAGGCGCGCACCAGGCGCTGGAAACCTGTGTCCGTCGTGGCGGCCGACGTGTCATAGCCATACTTCTTGAACAGTCCAAGTTGTTGTTCACGAGTCGGCAATCCGTTGCCTTGATACACCTCCCTGTACGCCTTCTGCGTGGGCTCATCAAACCAGGCGCCGATGCCTTTGGCGTACAACGCCTGCCAGGGAAACATCGGGCCCGGGTCGCTTTTCCTGCCAGCGGCAATGTCCGAATGCCCCACCACATTGACGGGGCTGATGTCGGGATAACGCTTGAGGATGTCCAGCGCCACGACTTCGATCGCCTCGATCTGCCGGGATTGATACGGCGGGAAGCTGAACTGCCCTTGGTTATCGGTGGCGCGATTGACGATTTCAATGCCAATCGAAGTGTCATTCAGATTGGTTCGGCCACCCCAACTGCTCACTCCTGCGTGCCAGGCGCGCTGGTTTTCGTCCACCAGGTTGAAAATCTGTTGGTCGTTGAAACCCGCGTTCAAATAGCTTGGGTCGGTGATGTCCGGAATCAAGTAGTGGGCACTGACGGAGGCGCCGGTCAGCGCGTTGACGGAGGATGAGAAGTTAGCTGCGGTGTAATGGAAAACCAGGAAACGAATTCGGCTGTTGTAGCCTTTTTTTGATCGATAGCTGTTGTAGTTGATTGGCATCGTGGAAACTTCACTAAGTTAAAATCGAAGCAGAATGCTGCGACTGACTTTCAGCCTACCAGTGGATTTTTCATGGGCTTGTAGTGAGTTTCCTGCTTTGTTGTAGGAGCAGGCATTTGGATGTCTAGGAATTGATTGTTCATAGAAGTAAGAAGGTAGAAGCGATTCTTGGATAACTAAACAACCGCCTGAAAAACTCATCCGGGGAAAATAAACCACATAAAAAAGGCCGCTGCAAAAAGCAGCGGCCTAAGCGTGACGTTGCAAAGGAGCTACAAACCAACGTCGGTAAACACGGGATGATGGACCGAGACGCCAATCCATCCGAAGACGGTGTGCCAGGCATGAGGGATGCCATGAGGCTGTGCTTGCAGGCCCGTTACCCTGAAAGCCCGGCCAGCATAGGCATCGAGCCTTGCGGGAAACAGCCCGGATCCGGACATGCACCGTTGCAGGGCGCGTAACAGTCGAATACTGGGCATGAGTATGCGCGGCGCTGATGACCCATCATCCAGTCCATCCATGCACGGCGCAAAGGCCCGTCCCGCATGGGCTGTAATCCTTTTTAGGTACAGCGCGAATACCTCCTTGGTGCGCTTATCGCCCATGGCGCGCGGCAGTAGGGTGAAGCCTCTGTCACTCACCGGGGAAGACGCATGACAACAATAACAATGCGCGCCATCTTCAAGCCGCAGGCGCTGGCCGTCGCGGTGGCCTTGGGTTGCTGTGCCCAGGCGCAGGCCGTTTCATTCAACATTGGCGAGATCGAGGGTCAGTTCGATTCGTCGTTGTCCGTGGGCGCAAGCTGGGGCATGCGCGATGCCGACAAGGACCTGGTTGGCACGGTCAACGGCGGTCGCGGCCAATCCTCCACCGGTGATGATGGGCGGCTGAATTTCAAGAAAGGCGAGACCTTTTCCAAAATCTTCAAAGGCCTGCACGACCTCGAACTCAAGTACGGCGATACCGGCGTGTTCGTGCGCGGCAAGTACTGGTATGACTTCGAGCTAAAGGACGAGAACCGCGAGTTCAAGGACATCAGCGACAGCAATCGCAAGGAAGGCGCCAAGTCCTCAGGGGCGCAGATTCTCGATGCTTTTGTCTATCACAACTATTCCATCGCCGATTTGCCGGGCACCGTGCGCGCCGGCAAGCAGGTGGTCAGTTGGGGGGAAAGTACCTTCATCGGCAACTCGATCAACAGCATCAACCCGGTGGATGTGTCCGCGTTCCGTCGTCCCGGTGCGGAGATCAAGGAAGGCCTGATCCCGGTGAACATGCTGTTCGCCTCCCAGGGCCTGACCGACAAGCTCACCGTCGAAGGTTTCTACCAGTTGGAGTGGGACCAGACGGTTGTGGATAACTGCGGCACCTTCTTCGGCAATGACGTGGTTGCCGATGGTTGCACCAGTGGCTACACCGTGGGCAGCCCGGCGATTGCGCCGTTCGTGCCATTGACCGAGGCATTCGGCCAGGGCATCCAGGTGTCCAGCGAAGGCGTGGTCATTCCCCGTAGTGGCGACCGCGATGCCCGTGACTCCGGCCAGTGGGGTACCGCGTTGCGCTGGCTCGGCGATGATACCGAGTACGGCCTCTACTTCATGAATTACCACAGCCGCACGCCTACTGTTGGCACCATCACCGCAGGTTCCTCTACGCTGGCAGCCTTGCCGGGAATGATCTCGATTGCCAACGTTCTGGCCCCAGGCAGCGGCAGCGGCCTGGCGCAAAGCGTCATGCTGGGACGCGGTCAGTATTACCTTGAATACCCCGAAGACATCCGCCTGTACGGCGCCAGTTTCTCCACCACGCTGCCCACCGGCACCGCCTGGACCGGGGAAATCAGCTACCGCCCCAACGCACCGGTGCAGGTCAATACCAACGACCTGACCCTGGCCCTGGTCAACCCGATTGCCGGTGGCGCGGCGTCGCCCATCGCGACCACGCCGGGTGCGGACAACACCGGCTACCGGCGCAAGGAAATCACTCAGGTCCAGAGCACCCTGACGCATTTTGTCGATCAGGTACTGGGTGCCGATCGCCTGACCCTGGTCGGCGAGGCGGCGGTGGTGCATGTCGGGGGCCTGGAGTCCAAGGACAAGCTGCGTTACGGCCGAGATTCGGTCTATGGCCAATATGGCTTCCGAGGTGACACCGATGGTTTTGTCACTTCGACTTCCTGGGGCTATCGCGCCCGGGCGATTCTCGATTACTCCAACGTGATCGGTGGTGTGAACTTCAAGCCCAATGTGTCCTGGTCCCATGACGTGGCCGGTTATGGCCCTAACGGTTTATTCAACGAAGGCGCCAAGGCTATCAGCGTCGGTGTCGATGCCGACTACCGCAACACCTACACCGCCAGCCTGAGCTACACCGACTTTTTTGGCGGCGATTACAACGTTCTCGAAGACCGCGACTTCCTCGCGTTGAGCTTCGGCGTGAACTTCTGATCTGGCTGACAAGGAAAACCCAATGCGCAAGATGATCCTGCAATGCGGTGCCCTGGCCCTGAGCCTGCTGGCCGCGAACGTGATGGCGGCGGTCTCGCCGGATGAAGCGAATAAACTGGGTACCAGCCTTACGCCGTTGGGCGCGGAAAAAGCCGGCAATGCCGATGGCTCGATTCCGGCCTGGACCGGCGGTATCCCGAAAAACGCCGGTGCCGTGGACAGCAAGGGTTTTTTGGCCGATCCGTTCGCCAATGAAAAACCGCTGTTCACCATCACCGCCGCGACCGTGGACAAGTACAAGGACAAGCTGTCCGAAGGCCAGGTCGCGATGTTCAAGCGCTACCCGGAAACCTACAAGATCCCGGTCTATCCGACCCACCGCAGCGTGGGCCTGCCGCCGGAAATCTACGAGTCGGCCAAGCGCAGCGCCCTCAACGTGAACGCCATCAACGACGGCAATGGCCTGGCCAATTTCACTGGCAACCGCTACTACGCCTTCCCGCTTCCCAAGAGCGGCGTGGAAGTGCTCTGGAACCACGTCACCCGTTACCACGGCGGCAACTTGCGGCGCATCATCACCCAGGCTACGCCGCAGACCAATGGCAGCTTCACGCCGATCCGCTTTGAAGAAGAAATTGCCGTGCCGTTCCTGATCAAGGATGCCGACCCGGAGAAGGCCAGCAACGTATTGACCTATTTCAAGCAGGAGGTGACTGCGCCGGCGCGCCTGGCCGGCAACGTACTGTTGGTGCATGAGACCCTCGACCAAGTGAAGGAACCGCGCCTGGCCTGGATCTACAACGCCGGCCAGCGCCGGGTGCGTCGTGCCCCGCAAGTGGCTTACGACGGCCCGGGCACCGCCGCCGACGGGTTGCGCACCTCCGACAACTTCGACCTGTTTTCCGGTGCGCCGGACCGCTACGACTGGAAGCTGGTCGGCAAAAAGGAAATGTACATCCCGTACAACAGCTACAAGCTCGATTCGCCAAGCCTCAAGTACGACGATGTGATCAAGGCCGGCCACATCAACCAGGACCTGACTCGCTATGAATTGCACCGGGTCTGGGAAGTGGTCGGCATGGTCAAGCCTAGCGAGCGGCACATCTATGCCAAGCGCCACATGTACTTCGACGAGGACAGCTGGCAGGCGGCGCTGGTGGATCACTACGACGGTCGCGGCCAACTGTGGCGGGTGGCCGAAGGTCATGCCCAGTTCTACTATGACCATCAGAACCCGGGCTACACCCTCGAGGCGCTCTACGACATCATCGCCGGCCGCTACATCGCCCTGGGCATGAAGAACGAAGAGAAGCACAGCTACGAGTACGGCTTCGAGGCCAGGGCCGCCGACTACACGCCGGCAGCGCTGCGTTCGACCGGGGTTCGGTAAGGTCTGACTGTTGGAAAGATAACTGTGGCAAAGGGATTTATCTGTCGGAGCAAGGCTTGCCCGCGATGGCCGCACCGCTGTTCGAAAGCTTGCCCGCGTTATCGTTCATCGCGGGCAAGCCTTGCTCCCACAGTGAATCCTTTGCCCACAAGGTTGTGCCTGACTTGATGATCGTGATCGACCGGCAGCGCCCCTGCCGGTCGTTTTTTTATGGGCGCCAATCAGCGCGCTGAATACTTCTCCAAAGCTCGGCGACACAGGACTAGGGTGGTGAGATAACAATAAACAGGATCTGCACACATGACCGCCATGACCCCGTGTCCGGACCGTCCAGGATTGTTGCCTCGCCTGTCCTCGACGCACGTGCCGCGGCGGTCCCTGAGCGAGCCGCTGCTGACGTCCGAAGCGCGAGTAAAACTGCTTTGCGCGCCAGCGGGCAGTGGCAAGAGTGCATTGTTCGCCGAGTGCTTCCTGCAGGCTCCCACCGGGTGTCGGCTGCATTGGTTGCCACTGGGGGGTGCGGCGTTGAGCACGGTGCAAATGTGCGAGCGCCTGGCCCAGGCCCTCGGGCTGCCGATGCTCGATGAAGCGGGACTGCTGGCCCACCTGGCGCGTTTGCAGACACCCACGTGGTTGTTCCTGGATGACTACTGCCGAGTGCCGAATCCCGAACTGGACCAGTTGCTCGACCGTCTGTTGAACACCAGCAGTCCGGCGTTGCACCTGTGGCTGAATAGCCGCCGCCGTCCCCACTGCAACTGGCCGCGACTGTTGCTCGATGACGAGTTGCACGAGTTCGATGCACAGGCATTGTTCTTCACCCCTGACGATGTCCTGCCATTGCTGCGTCATCTGCCCGATCCCCAGGCTGCCCGGACTGCCCACGAGGTGATCCAGCGCAGTGGCGGCTGGTGTGCCGGGGTGCGCATCACGCTGTTGGAGCGTTGCGAATGGGCGCGCAGTCATGCAACGCCGGGACGGCCGGGGACCTTGGTCGACTACCTGGAGTATGAACTGTTCAGCACGCTGACCCCGGATCTGGCGCAGGCCTGGCGTGTGCTGGCGCATCTGCCGCGCTTCAATGCCCGGCTGTGCGAGCATCTGTTCGGCGACACCGTGGGCGCGCAATGCTTGCCCTTGCTACTGGACCTGGGATGTTTCATCGAGCCATGGGAGCAGACGTCGGACTGGTTGCAGATTTTTCCGGCCCTGGCTCGGCTGGTACGTGAAGAACCCTGGCCGCAGGGGCGTTCCTGGCATCGACGGGCCTGCCAGTGGTTTGCTGCCGAGCAGGATTGGCAAATGGCGTTCGAGCAAGCCATGTTGGCCGAGGAGTTCGAGACTGCCGTCAGTTTCTTGCAGCATTTGAGCTTCGAGCACGTCTTGCAGCGTCGCAACGTGGTGCTGTTGCTGGGCCTGCACGATCAACAAGGCGAAGCGCTGACCCTCTGTACGCCGCAATCGGTGGGGTTGGTCACTGCTGCGCTGTTGTTCGCCGGACGCTTCGACCAGGCGTCGACGTGCATTGAGCAACTGGCCAGGTTCATGCCGCAGCCTTCGGCCTGCCGGCAGCGACAGCTGCTGGCCAGGTGGCAGGTCTTGCAAGGCTGGTTGCTGCACCTCTCGGGCGATGGCGAACAGGCGCGCGAGCACTTCCTCCAAGCCCAGGCCTGCCTGGACCCCGAGGCCTGGGCTCAACGGGTGCTGTGCCTGGGTGGGCTCACGCAGCAGGCGCTGCTTGAAGGCGAACTGGCTTCTGCGCATCGGATCAACCGCCAGGCGCTGTGCCTGGCGCGTGCGCAAGGTTCACTGGTATTCGAAGGATTGCTGGAACTGGACCACGCCCAAGTCCTGGAACAACGTGGCGCGCCTCACCGGGCCGATCATCTGCTGGCCGCCGTCCAGGCGCTGCTGGATAAACCAGGCCAGGACTTTTCCCCGCTGTTGGGGCGTATCGCCCTGCGGCGCGGGCGCCTGGCATTGCGCATGGGGTTTGAAGAGCGCGCCGCCGAGCAGTTTCAAACGGGCCTGGAAACGGGCCTGCACAGCCTGGACAAACAAGTGCTCTATGGCTTTCTCGGCAAGGCCAGCCTGGCTGCCAACCAGGGCGACTATGGCGAGGCCTTCATGCAACTGCGCGATGCCGAGCGGATCATGCAGCAGCGGCACATCCCCGACACCGTTTACCGTGGTGTGTTGCTGCAAACCAGCTGCCAGTTCTGGCTGCAACAGGGGCGGGCGGAACTGGCCCATGAAGCCTTGACCCGCGTCTTGCGCCATTTTCACGGGCCGCAGGCCAAGCATGCGCCTCCCGCGACCCTGGAATTGATTGCACGACTTGAATACCTGCTGGTGCTGGCCGAGGTTTACCTGCAGCGGGCACAGGAGCCGCAGGCGCGCCTGCAAGCCATGATCGCCCGGGCACAGCAGAGTGAAATGCACAGCCTGGAAACCGAACTGCAGCTGGTGTTGACGGAGGTTGTCTGGTTGTCCGGCGATCGCTCCCAGGCCCGGATACTCCTGCAAGAAGGGCTCAAGCGAGTCACTTGCTGGCGGGCCCAGCAAGCCTTGTGCGAGCTGCGCTTGCGTCAGCCGGAGCTGGTACGTTGGGCACAATCGGCAGAGCAGGTCGAGCCGCCCGCCAGCGCCGAGGACACCTTGCTCAGTCATCGCGAACTGGAGGTCCTGGAGCTGATTGCGCAAGGTCATTCAAACCAACAGATTGCCGAACGGCTGTTCATTTCGTTGCACACGGTGAAAACCCATGCGCGGCGAATCCACAGCAAGTTGGGCGTGCAGCGGCGTACGCAGGCAGTGGCAAAAGCCAAGGTCATGGGCGTGATGGGTTAGATGCAATGATTCGACACTTCACGCGCGCTTACACTTGCCTTTTTTACAGTCACGCGCTGGCCTGTGTATAACGGCGAGACTGAAGTTCAAGCCTAAGTTGCGTCTTCAGTTGAATCGAGATGCCGCGCTGTTGTATCAGCCGCACAATCAATAACGGCCCGGACAGGAAGTTCGAGGCGATGAAATGACAAGGATGCCTTATGAATACTCCGTTGTTTTCTTCCCACTCTGAAAGACTCCGAGGACCGGGTCAGGACGCTGGACTTGATAGCGTTTGAGACAATCGTCACGGACATTGTTGCAAGTTTGACGGACAAGCCTGCAATGGATTTATCCCCGCGTCCCCTCAGGCCCTTGTCCGTCGAGGATGTGCACGGGGCATTGAAAGTCCACGTGCCCAACGTCGATCCGGATGGCGTGTACGTGACCAGTTTTATTGCGCACGGCCCCGGCAAGCGCATGGTGTCGTCGTCCGAGCAACTGATTGAGTATCTATTGGGCCACTTCAGGAATGATGTGATTCCCTATCACTCCAAGGGCCGTCACCAGGGGATTTATACCGTTCCCTTCAGCGGCGAAGAGCGTTATCTCCATCCGCAACTGATCACCTCTCACCTGAATGATTTAGTGATCAGGATTGTCCCGGATTTGCTGGGCTGATCCCGGACTCGCTTCATACCCCATCCGCCAACTCACGGCCCGGGTCGCCGCCAACAGGCGTTGCGCCGCCGGGCCGTCTTCGTCGGCGTGGAACAGCGAGGTCGGTCCCACGATCGTCATCACCGCTTTCACCTCGCCGACGGCATTGAATACCGGAGCGGACAAGGCATCCACGCCCGGCATCAGCAAGCCATGCACATGGTGCAGGCCGCGACTGCGAATCTGTTCGCACAACGCGGCATAAACGCGATCGTCGGCGAGGGCGTGGTGCTCGGTGCCTTGTACTTCCTGCTCGCGCAAACCGATGGTCTCGCGCTCCGGCAGATAAGCGCTGAACACCAGCCCCGTGGACGAACTGAGCAGTGGCAATACCGAACCCAGTTGCGTCACCACGGTCACGGCCCGCACGGCGGGTTCGATCCGTACCACGGTCGCGCCATGGTTGCCCCACACCGCCAGGAAGCAGGTTTCGTTCAAGTCGTCGCGCAGTTCGGCCAGGGGCAGGGCGGCCACTTGCAGCACGTCCATACCGTTGAGCGCTGCCAGGCCTACGCGCAGGGCCTCGCGGCCCAGGCCATAGTGGTTGGTAGCGGCGTTCTGCTCGGCAAACCCGCTGGCGATCAAGGCCTGCAGATACCGATGAACCTTGCTCGCCGGCATTTGCACGTGTTCGGCCAGCCGCGACAGCGACGTGGAGGGCGACAGTTCGGCCAGGGCCTTGAGGATGTCGGTGCCGACTTCGGCCGAGCGGACTTTCTGTTTACCGTTGCTGAGCGGGGTTTCCATGGAGGCGCAGGGTCCAGAGGCGAATGGGCGTCTTTATAGCTTGACGGTCGCTGTCGAGCAAATTACGTTATGCGTAATCGAATTACGATAAAAATAACCCGGTGCGCCTCAACCACTCCGTTGAGTGACGGGCCGCATTCCTGGAGGCTCCATGAACCTCGATTCCCCAGCGTCGGACCTGGCTTACCAATCAGGCTTGGGCAACGAATTTGCCAGCGAAGCATTGCCCGGCGCACTGCCCGTCGGCCAGAACTCGCCACAGAAAGCCCCGTACGGTCTCTATGCCGAGTTGTTCTCCGGCACGGCGTTCACCATGGCTCGCAGCGAAGCGCGGCGTACCTGGATGTATCGCATCCGGCCGTCGGCCAATCATCCGGCCTTCACCAAGCTCGAACGGCAATTGGCGGGCGGCCCATTGGGCGACGTCACACCCAATCGCCTGCGTTGGAACCCGCTGGAGATCCCCGCCGAGCCCACCGATTTCATCGACGGGCTGGTGTGCATGGCGGCCAATGCCGGTGCGGACAAGCCGGCCGGCATCAGCCTTTATCAGTACCGGGCCAACCGCTCCATGGAGCGGGTATTTTTCAATGCCGACGGTGAATGGCTGATCGTGCCGCAACTGGGACGGCTGCGGATCGCCACCGAGTTGGGCGTGCTGGAACTGGCACCACTGGAAATCGTCGTGCTGCCCCGGGGGCTGAAATTTCGCATTGAACTGCTCGATCCGCAGGCCCGTGGTTACCTCGCCGAAAACCATGGCGCGCCGCTACGCCTGCCGGACCTCGGGCCCATCGGCAGCAATGGCCTGGCGAATCCGCGGGATTTCCTGACTCCGGTCGCCCATTACGAGAACCTCGCGCAACCGACCCCGCTGGTGCAGAAATTCCTCGGTGAGTTGTGGGGGTGCGAGCTGGATCATTCGCCCCTCGACGTGGTGGCCTGGCACGGCAACAACGTGCCGTATAAATATGATCTGCGCCGCTTCAACACCATTGGCACGGTCAGCTTCGATCACCCGGACCCGTCTATTTTCACCGTGTTGACCTCGCCCACCAGCGTCCACGGCCTGGCCAACCTCGATTTCGTGATTTTCCCGCCACGCTGGATGGTGGCAGAGAACACCTTCCGTCCACCGTGGTTCCACCGCAACCTGATGAACGAATTCATGGGCCTGATCCAGGGCGCCTACGATGCCAAGGCCGAAGGTTTCCTACCGGGCGGCGCGTCCTTGCACAGCTGCATGAGTGCCCATGGCCCGGATGGCGAGACCTGTACCAAGGCGATCAACGCCGATCTACAGCCGGCGAAAATCGACAACACCATGGCGTTCATGTTCGAGACCAGCCAGGTGCTGCGTCCAAGTCGTTTCGCCCTGGGCTGCCCGCAACTGCAAACCGACTACGATGCATGTTGGGCCTCACTGCCTGTCACGTTCGACCCGACCCGGAGATAACCCATGACTCAACTTTCCCCTGCCCGTAGCTGGGTCGCCTGTGCCAACGGCCATGCGGACTTCCCGTTGCAGAACCTGCCATTGGGTATCTTCAGTGTCGATGGCGGTGCCCTGCGCAGCGGCGTGGCGATTGGCGAGCGCATTTTCGATCTGCAGGCGGCGCTGCACGCGGGCTTGTTTGACGGCGCGGCACGCCAGGCTGTCGAAGCCATGGCCGACGGCCAGTTGAATGCATTTTTCGACCTGGGCCGAGGCGCCCGGGTTGCCCTGCGTGAACGACTGCTGGAACTGCTGCGCGAGGACAGCCCCCTGCGTGGCAAGGTCGAAGCCCAGGGCGCGAAACTGCTGCTCCTCGCGGCCGACTGCCAGATGCACCTGCCGGCCAGGATCAACGACTACACCGACTTCTACGTCGGTATCGAGCACGCGCAGAATGTCGGCAAGCTGTTCCGCCCCGACAATCCGTTGCTGCCCAACTACAAATACGTCCCCATCGGTTACCACGGTCGCGCCTCGACCATTCGCCCGTCCGGCACCGACGTGCGCCGCCCCAAGGGCCAGACCCTGCCGGCCGGCCAGAGCGAGCCGACCTTCGGCCCGTGTGCGCGGCTGGACTATGAGCTGGAACTGGGCATCTGGATCGGCAAGGGCAATGCCCTGGGCGAACCGATCCCCATCGGCGATGCCGCCGAACACATTGGCGGGTTCTGCCTGCTCAACGACTGGTCGGCCCGGGATATCCAGGCGTGGGAATACCAGCCGCTGGGGCCGTTCCTGTCGAAGAGTTTCCTGACCAGTATTTCGCCATGGGTGGTGACGGCTGAAGCCCTGGAACCGTTCCGTCGCCCGCAACCGGCACGCCCGCAAGGCGATCCGCAACCGCTGCCGTATCTGCTGGACAAGCGTGACCAGGCCGGCGGTGCCTTCGACATCGAGCTGGAAGTCCTGTTGCTCACCGAGGCCATGGGCGAGCAAAACCTGCCGGCCCAGCGCCTGACCCTGAGCAACACCCAGTACATGTACTGGACCGTGGCGCAAATGGTTGCGCACCACAGCGTCAACGGTTGCCAGTTGCAGGCCGGCGACCTGTTTGGCTCGGGCACCCTGTCGGGCCCTGAAAACCATCAATTCGGCAGTCTGCTGGAAATCACCGAAGGCGGTAAAAAACCGATCGAACTGGCGTCTGGCGAAGTGCGCCGATTCCTTGAGGACGGTGACGAAATCATCTTGCGGGCCCGTTGCCGCCGCGAGGGTTTCGCGTCCATCGGCTTCGGCGAGTGCCGGGGCAAGATCCTGCCGGCGTGTTGAGGGGCAGGGCATGGAACTCTATACCTACTATCGCTCCACCTCGTCCTATCGGGTGCGCATTGCACTGGCGCTCAAGGGCCTGGATTACCAGGCCCTGCCGGTCAACCTGATCGCTGCGCCTGGGGGCGAGCATCGCCAGCCGGCCTATCTGGCGATCAACCCCCAGGGCCGGGTGCCGGCGCTGCGCACCGATGAGGGCGCGCTGCTGGTGCAATCGCCGGCCATCATCGAATACCTGGAGGAGCGTTATCCACAGGTGCCGCTGCTCAGCGCCGACCTGGCGATGCGCGCCCACGAACGAGGCGTCGCCGCGCTGATCGGTTGCGACATTCACCCCCTGCACAACGTCAGCGTGCTCAACAAACTGCGGCAGTGGGGCCACGATGAAACGCAGGTGACGGAGTGGATCGGCCACTGGATCAGCCAGGGCTTGGCGGCGGTGGAGCAGTTGATTGGCGACGACGGCTATTGCTTCGGTGCAGCGCCGGGGCTGGCGGATGTATACCTGATCCCGCAGTTGTACGCGGCCGAGCGGTTCAATGTTTCGTTGCTGGCGTATCCGCGGATCCGTCGTGTTGCGGCGTTGGCGGCTGGGCATGTGG
Organism: Pseudomonas sp. H1_F01; assembly: GCF_054681425.1. Classification (NCBI taxonomy): domain Bacteria; kingdom Pseudomonadati; phylum Pseudomonadota; class Gammaproteobacteria; order Pseudomonadales; family Pseudomonadaceae; genus Pseudomonas; species Pseudomonas sp. H1_F01. The sequence continues at coordinate 1,356,925 of NZ_CP162823.1, forward strand.
CGTTCCAACAGGCGCACCCGGCGAATCAGCCGGATACCCCGGCCTGACATTGATGTAGGCCGTTGCACCGCTATCGCGAGCAAGCTCGCTCCCACATTGGACTGTGACAAGCACAAAACCTGAGTTCAATGCGATCAACTGTGGGAGCGAGCTTGCTCGCGATAGCGATTTAACCACCTGCAACCGCTCAATGCACAACCGAATTCGGTGGCAAATGCCCCAGCCGCTCCGTCAGTCGGATTCGCTGGATCGGATCGTCGCTGAGCATCAGGGCATGCTCCAGGTCGAAGCGTTCGGCGTTGGGGCAATCGAGTCGCTGATACAGGCTGGCGCGGGCCAGGTAGTCGGCGGCGCTGGCGTTGCCCAGCTCCAGCACCCGTTCGGCGTCGATCAGGGCCGCGATGTAATCGTCGTTCGCCAGATGCAGTTGACGCAGGTTGCGCGACAGGCGCTGCAGCATCTGCATCGGCTCGGCGTTGACCAGGTGTTCAGCCTTGAGCTGCATGTTCGCGCCGTATTGGCGCTGTAGCAGTTCCCGGCAGTCATTGGGGTACAACCGGCGGCCACCGCACGGATCGAGCAGGTGATCGGCGCCGGGCACCTTCAACAGGAAATGCCCGGGGAAATTGACACCGACCATCGGAATTTCCAGGCCTCGGGCCAGTTCCAGGGCGATCAGGCCGAGGGCCAGGGGCTGCCCGCGTTTGCGCGCCAGGACTTTGTCCAGTAACGCCGCTCGCGGTCGCAAAGGCGTGAAGTCGTCCTGGGCGAAACCCAAGTCATTGAGCCGCCGCAGCAAGGGCTGGCCCAGTTCGCTGACAGGCAGCATCGGCAAGCCCTGGCTGACCCGTTGTTGCAGCTCCTTGAAATCCTTCAGCAAGGCCGGTACGTCGACCTCGCGATCATGTTCGGCAGCGATCCACAGCGCCGCTTCGAACAGCGCTGGTGGCGAGCGGTGCAGACAATCAAAAAAGGCTTGGCGCGGTTTCATCAAACTCTCCGGGCTATGCTCCCGTTTTAGCCCTGCCGTGGATTTTCGTCCAGTCTCGGACAGAGGCTGTAACAGGTTATGCCGAAAAGGACTGACCACCCCGGCGACTTATTCCTGCGTGCTCCAGCAAATTTCGACTGCACGCCTATACTGGCGAAACAAACAAAAGTGATTCGGGAGCCTTTCGATGTTTGCTCTCATGCAAAGCTCCCGCCTTGAATCGCTGCACCTAAGCGTAGACCCGGCAACCGGGTTGAAGGCGGTGATTGCCATTCATTGCAGCCGTCCGGGGCCCGCCCTGGGGGGCTGTCGTTATCTTGCCTACCCCGACGACGAAAGTGCCGTGGCCGATGCCGTGCGCCTGGCCCAAGGCATGAGCTACAAGGCGGCACTGGCCGGCTTGCCCGTGGGCGGCGGGGTGGCGGTGATCATGCGCCCGGCCCATGTCGAGAGTCGGGCTGCGTTGTTCGAAGCCTTTGGTCGTTGTATCGAGCAGTTGGACGGTCGCTATATCACGGCCATCGACAGCGGCACGTCGGTGGCCGACATGGATTGCATCGCCCAGCAGACTCGCCATGTCACCAGCACCACGGCCTCGGGAGATCCCGCGCCCCACGCGGCAATGGGGGTCTTTGCCGGTATCCGTGCCACCGCCATGGCCCGCCTGGGCAGCGATAACCTCGAAAGCCTGCGGGTGGCGATCCAGGGCCTGGGCAACGTCGGTTATGCCTTGGCCGAACAACTGCACGCGGCTGGTGCCGAATTGCTGGTCAGCGACATCGACCCTGGCAAGGTGCAATTGGCGATGGAGCAACTGGGCGCCCATCCGATCGCCAACGACGCGTTGCTCAGCACGCCCTGCGACATCCTTGCTCCTTGCGGGTTGGGTGGGGTGCTCAACAGCCAAAGCGTGGCACAACTGCGCTGCTCGGCCGTTGCCGGCTCGGCCCATAATCAGTTGAGCAACCTGCAAGTGGCCGACCAGTTGGAAAGACGTGGAATTCTCTATGCGCCGGACTATGTGATCAACTCCGGTGGCCTGATCTACGTCGCGCTGAAACATCGTGGCGAAGAACTGTCGACGATCACCGCGCACTTGTCGAAAATCGGTGCCCGGCTCACGGAAGTCTTCGCCCACGCCCAGGCGGAGAAGCGCTCACCGGCCCGGGTAGCCGATGAGCTGGCGGAGCGTTTGTTGTACCGCTGAAAATCAAAAGGAAGTAATGGGTAGTAGTGAAGCAGCCTATCTGTGGGAGCAAGGCCTGCCCGCGATGCAGGCGCCGCGACTGTTCAGGCTAATCGAGTCATCGTTCATCGCGAGCAAGCTTTGCTCCCACAGCTGCAATTACCTCAACAGATACACCGGAAAGCATTCGCAAAGATGCATCACTCGGCGCCGGGTGTTGTCCAGGCGTGCTGCGTTGTCCGGCTGTTCCAGCAGGTCGGCGATCAAGTTCGCCACTTCGGCACATTCGGCTTCGCCAAAACCGCGGGTGGTCAGTGCCGGCGTGCCGATGCGAATGCCGCTGGTGATGGCCGGTTTCTGCGGATCGTTGGGAATCGCGTTTTTGTTCAAGGTGATATGGGCGCTTTCCAGCAGCGCCTCGGCGTCTTTGCCGGTGATGTTCATCGAGCGCAGATCGAGCAGGAACATATGGCAATCAGTACCGCCGGACACCACCCGCAAGCCGCGTCGGGTCAGGACGTCGGCCATGACGCGGGCGTTGTCGATCACCCGCTGCTGGTAATGCTTGAACCCATCGCCCAAGGCTTCGTTGAACGCCACGGCCTTGGCGGCGATGACGTGCATCAGCGGGCCGCCCTGGTACACCGGGAAAATCGTCTTGTCGAGCAGGGCGCCATATTGCGCCTTGGCCAGGATCAGACCGCCGCGCGGGCCGCGCAAGGTCTTGTGGGTGGTGGAGGTGATGAAGTCGGCGATGCCAACCGGCGACGGGTACACGCCGGCAGCGATCAACCCGGCGTAGTGCGCCATGTCCACCATCAGGTAGGCGCTGATTTCATCGCAGATCTTGCGAAAGCGCTGGAAGTCGATGGTCCGCGAATAGGCCGAGGCCCCGGCGATGATCATCTTCGGCCGGTGTTCCCTGGCCAGGGCTTCCATTTCTTCGTAGTCGAGGGTTTCGGTTTCCGTGTCCAGGCCATAGGAAAATGCCCGGTAGATCTTGCCGGAAAAATTCACCGAGGCGCCGTGGGTCAGGTGGCCGCCATGGGCCAGGGACATGCCCAGGATGGTGTCGCCGGGTTCAAGTACTGCCAGGAAAACCGCCTGGTTGGCCTGGGAGCCGGAGTGCGGTTGCACGTTGACGTATTCGCAGTTGAACAACTTGCGAGCGCGTTCGATGGCCAGGTTCTCGATTTCATCGACGACCTTGCAGCCGCCGTAGTAACGCTTGCCCGGATAGCCTTCGGCGTATTTGTTGGTGAGCACGGAACCCTGGGCCTGGAGCACTTCCTCGCTGACATAGTTTTCCGAAGCGATCAGCTCCAGGTGGGTTTCCTGGCGGTTGCGCTCGCGGTCGATCAGGCGGGCAATGGTGGGGTCGAAATTTTGCAGGCTCATGGTGTGATTCCCTAGATAAGCGCCTCGGCCAGTGGCGCGGTCACGTGATGCGGCAACACCCGTGGCTGGCTTTTGGTCGAGTCGGATAGAAAAATGGAAGTGTCTTTCAAACCGCTGCCGGTGATCAGGATCACGGCGGTTTGCGGTGTGTCGGGGTGTGTTTCGGCATACTTGAGCAGACCGGCGAAGGCACTGGCGGCGCCGGCTTCCGGAAACACGCCGGTGCTGGCGGCCAATCTCGAGGCGGCGGCGACAATGCTCGGGTCGCTGACACAGATGAACTCGCCGCCGCTGGCGGTGACCGCACGCATGGCCTTGAGGCGATCACGCGGCAGCGCCACATTGATGCTGCTGGCCAGGCTGGTGGGGGGACGGCGCTCGGTTTTCTGCATCGAGCGGTCGTCGCGCCAGGCGCGGTACATGAAGTTGCTGTGCTCGGCCTGCACGCCGATCAGGCGTGGGATGCGTTCGATCCAGCCCAATTGCAGCAAGTCGAAAAAGCCCTTGTAGACCGAGCCCAGGATGCAGCCGTTGCCGACGGGCACGAACACCAGGTCCGGCACCTGCCAGTTGAGTTGTTCGCACATCTCGAAGGCGACGGTTTTCTTGCCTTCGCTCATGTACGAGTTGATCCCGGTGGTGCGGTTGTACCAGCCATGTTCTTCGCAGGCGTTGAGGCATTGCTCGAAAGCTTCGTCATATTGCCCGTCGACCAGCACGATCTCGGCGCCGTAGCCCTGCATCTGCGCGAGTTTTTCGCGGGGCGCGCTCTTGGGCAGGTAAATGACATTGTGCAAGCCCAGGCTGGCGCTCATCCCGGCCAATGCCGAAGCGGCATTACCGGTGCTGGCCACTGCCACGGTGCGTGCACCGGATTGCATGGCGTGGGCCACCGCCAGGGCGCTGGCGCGATCCTTCAACGACCCGGTCGGTTGCCGCGATTCGTCTTTTACGAAGACTTTGATCCGGGCGCCTTTGCCGAGCAATTCCGGGCGTGAGTACAGCGGCGTGTTGCCCACCAGTAACGGTGGAATGAATTGCGTCGAGCTCAACGGCATCAAGCGGTCATAGCGCCACATGCCACGGGCGTGGTCATGGGCCAGGCTGTCCCGGGACCATTCGCGCTTGAGTGTCGGGTAATCGTAAAGCGCGTCCAGGGCACCATCGACTTTGCAATGAGGGCAGTAATAGCTGACCTCATGGGGCTGGTAGCTTCGATCGCAAACCAGGCACTGCAATACATACTCTCTGTACGAATTTTTCATGGTCACCCTCTGAAAGTACGCTGTGCTGGTGCTTTCCTTGCCAACGTCGGTCCAGCTCACCGGACCGACGGGCACTCCGCTGACAGAAGGTGTTTCAGATCACCATGATGGCGTCGATGGCAACCAGGGTGTTGCGTGCCAGTGCACTGGCGCCGGCGGTGGTGCGGGCCGGGTAGGGCTTGGTGAAGTACTCTTCCATGACGCGGTTGAGGGTCGGGAACTCACTCAAGTCAGTGATGAACGCCGTGACCTTGACCACGTTCGCCAGAGTGCCACCTGCCGCTTCGGCCATTTGCACCAGGTTGTCGAGGGTCTGGCGCAGTTGGCCTTCGAAATCCTTGGCCAGCACTTCGTTGTTCAGCGCCGAGACCGGGGTCTGTGCCGACAGGTAGATGGTCTGCCCGTGGCTGACCTTGATGCCCTGGGAATAGGTACCCAGCGGCAGTGGTGCCTTATCGGTGAAAATGACGTTCTCTTCGCCCAGGAAAGGTTTGGCGGCGGGCTGGATTTGAGCGGTGGTTTGCATAGTGACGTTCCTTGTTAAGTGGGTGGGGGTTAGTGCAAATCGGCAACCTGCTTGACGGCCAGGCTGGAAAATTCCTCGTCGCGGCAACGGGCCGGGGAAAAATGCTGGTAGTTGAGTTGCAGCGCCGCCAGGTCGTCCGGCATGGCGATGCCCAGCGCCGCATGGCTGCACAGGCGTGCAATGGCGGGCGCGGCCTGGATGCCGTAGCCACCGAGGGCGGCGAGCCAGATAAAACTCTCTTGCTGCGGATCCTGGCCGAGCACCGGCGAGCGGTCGGCGACGAAGGTTCGCAGGCCTGCCCACTTATTGATGATCGAGCGTGGGCGCAGGCGCGTGGTGTTTTGCAGGCGATCCATGGTGATGGCCAGGTCAAGCTCTTCCGGCAGCGCGTCGCAGGGCAACGAAGGGCTTTCATCGCAGGGGGAGACGATCAGCCGCCCGGCTTCAGGCTTGATGAAAATGTCCTCGTCGACCGTGCCCAGGTAGGGCGTGTGGTGCACGTCGCACTGTGGATCGACCGCCAGCACGGTACGCCGCAACGGTCGGACACCGACCTTGGGCACGCCGCAGCGCTCGGCCAATTCATCGGCCCAGGCACCGGCGGCGTTGACCGCGATGGCTGCTTGCAATTGCTGGCCGTCCTGGGTGTGCAAGCGCCAGTGCCCGTCGCGATATTCGCCACGCAGCACTTCGGTCTCGCGCTTGATCACACCACCGCGGGCACGCAGCCCACCGAGGTAGGCGCCGTGAATACCGTGCACATCCAAATCGAAGGCGCTGGGCTCGTAGATCCCGGCGCTCCAGGCGCCTTCGGCGAGGTAGGGCACGAGCTCCTGCACTTGCTTGTCGTCGAGCAGCTCGGCCGTGGGCACTTGCCCCAGGACGGCGCTGAAACGCGCTTTGAGTTTGTCCACCCGTGCTGCCTGGGCCACGATCAGCGCGCCCCGGGGCGACCAGAGCGGATGCTCGGCCAGGCCCTCGGGCGGGTTTTCGAAAAAGCGCCGGGACGCGCAGGTCAGTGAGCGGATCTGTTGGTTGCCGTAGCTTTCCATCGAGATCGCGGCTGAGCGCCCCGTGGTGTGATAGGCCAGTTGCTGTTCCTGTTCGAGCAGGCAGACGCTGCCATGGGCTGCCAATTCATAAGCGGCAGACACGCCGGCGATGCCGCCACCCACCACAATGAAGTCGTAACGAGCGGTCATGGTCGGCTGCCCTCGGCGATAACGGCGGCTTTGCGTTCGCGGGTGTAGGTCAGCACGAAGTGCGCCACGAGGCCGAAGATCAAGCCCCAGAATGCGGCGGCCAGGCCGAGGTAACTCATGCCCGAAGCCGTCACCAGGAAAGTGATCAGTGCCGCTTCGCGTTGTTTCTCGTCAGCCATGGCGCCGGTCAGCCCGGCGCTGATTGCGCCAAACAAGGCGAGGCCGGCGAGGGCGGCGATCAATTCTTTCGGCAGTGCGGAGAACACCGAGGCCAGGGTGGCGCCGAAGGTCCCCATCAGAATGTAGAACACCCCGCAGGCAATCCCGGCCATGTAGCGTTTGTCGCGGTCTTCGTGGGCTTCGCGGCCGGTGCAGATCGCTGCGGTAATGGCCGCCAGGTTCAAACCGTGGGAACCGAACGGGGCCATCAGGATCGAGCCAATCGCGGTGACCGAGATGATCGAGCGTGCCGGCGTGTTGTAGCCCGAGGTGCGCAACACCGCCATGCCTGGCACGTACTGGCCGGTCAAGGTCACCAGCGCCAGTGGCAGGCCGATGTTGATGATTGCGTGCCAGTTCCATTCAGGGGCGATGAAGATCGGCTGGGCCACGGCGATGGTGATCGAGGTGCTATTGAGTTCACCGAACGAGGCGGCCACCGCGCAACCGACGATCAGCACCGACAGGATCGCGTAGCGTGGCGAAAAGCGCTTGAAGATCAGGTATGCCGCGATCATCGCCAAGACCAGAGCCGGCTGCAGTTTGATCGACGTGAACAGCTCGGCGCCGAAGCGGAACAGGATCCCGGCGAGCATGGCGGCGGCAATGGCCTTGGGCAAGCGGCTCATCAGCTTGTCGAACGCACCGGACAGGCCGACCAGCGCGATGATCACCGACGCCACCACATAAGCACCGATGGCCTGGGGCAGGGTCACGGTGGGCAGCATCGACACCAGCAACGCTGCACCCGGTGTCGACCATGCGGTGATGACCGGAACACGCAGGCGCCAGCTCAGGAACAGGCCGGTAATCCCGCTGCCAATGGAGATGGCCCAGATCCATGAAGACACCACGTCGTTGGGCAGGTGCGCTTCCTTGGCTGCCTGGAACACGATGATGAGCGGGCCGGCGTAGGAAATGATCACGGCGATGAAGCCCGCGATGATCGCCGACAGAGATAGATCCTTTCTGAATGTGTCCATGATGTCTCGACTTGGCGCGACAGGAGCGCGCAGTGAATGATTGAGTCGATTGCTTCGATTCGAGATCAGTGTATTTGAATGAATTGAGTTGATTCAATAGGGGGCGGGATTGTTACGAGATATTTTTCTGTTGTGACGGGCTATTTTTGCGGATTTAAAGAACTAAATATTTGATTTTAAATGATTTTATTTCTAGTAAAAATTTCTTCACATGACATTGAGAAACGATTCAATAATCGTATCAATCGACTCAATGTGTCGATTGTGTCGAATTATTAGTTGCCTAACCTCCATGTGATATGCTCGGATATTCATCATTTCTACGATGGGCAGTGATCATTCATGTGGGTTCCCCAGCTAAGCGAGTTCAGTCAGCCGATGTATTTGTCGATTGCCGATGCGTTGGCGCGCGATATCAACAACGGCGTGTTGAACGAGGGCGATCGCCTGCCGACCTTGCGGGAGCTGGCCACCACCTTGAATGTCACGCCGGGCACCATCAGTCGGGCCTATAGCGAAGCTCATCGGCGTCGCTTGGTGCAGGGGGAAGTGGGGCGTGGCACCTACGTGCTCAACCAGAAACAGCTGGAGCTGCCGGCCAGCAACAGCGCCTCCGCGCCGCTGAACCTGGGGCAATCCGAACTGCTCGATCTTTCGATCATCAAGCCCTACAGCGAAACCCTGGAGTACTGGTTGCGTGGCGCGCTGGTGGGCATGGCCAAGAGCACCGATTTCGCTCGCGCACTGGATTACGCGCCGGATGGCGGTCACCCGGCGCATCGCGAGGCGGGGGCGCAATGGTTGCGTCATTCATTGCCCGACGCGCAATGGCAGCAAGTGGTGATTACCGCAGGAGCCCAGCATGGCTTGATGGTGGCGATGAGCGCCCTGACCAACGCCGGTGACCTGGTGCTCTGCGAAGCGCTTTGCTACCCGGGCATCATCTCCCTGGCCCACGGTCTTGAGCGGCGCCTGCGTGGCGTGCCGATGGATGACGAGGGCATCATTCCCGAAGCGTTGCGTGAACTGTGCCTGCGAGAGAAGCCGGCGATGCTGGTCTGCGTGGCGACCTGCCAGAACCCGACGGCGGCGATCATGTCGCAGAAGCGTCGGGCCCAGATCGCCGCGCTTGCCGAGGAGTTCGACTTCATCATCCTGGACGATGATATCTATGGCTTCCTGGCCACCGACCCATCGATCAAGCCACTGTCGGCCTTTGCGCCGGACCGTTCGGTGTACCTGACCAGTCTGTCGAAATCGGTCATGCCGGCGCTTCGTGTAGGTTATATCTACAGCCCGCCGAAACTGCTGTCTCGCCTGACCTCGATGGTGCGCAGCAGCGTCTGGATGCCGTCGCCATTGACCGCGCAGTTGGCCAGCAATGTGATTACCGAGGGCCTGGACAAGAAACTGATTCGCATCCAGCGCAACGAGGCGGCGGGGCGACAGGCGATCGCCAGGGAAATCTTTGCCAATTTCGAGCTCAAGACCCAGCCATATTCCTATCACGTCTGGTTGACGCTGCCGGAGCCATGGACCAGCGACGAGTTCACCATGCTCGCCCGGGCCAACGGCGTATTGGTCCTCAGCGGCACCCAATTCCAGGCTGAGCGCTCAGGGACAACCCGCTGTGTACGGCTGGTGTTGATGTCCCCTACCAGCCAGGACGAACTGCGTTTCGCCCTGACCAAGCTGGCGAGCCTGATCGATTCAGATCCACGCCGTTATTACTGAAAAAGATCGCAGCCTTCGGCAGCTCCTGCACGGTTGTTCCATGTGGGAGCTGCCGAAGGCTGCGATCTTTTTTAGTTATTCGTCCGACGGATTGAGCAGTTCGGACAAGGCGTCCGGCTGGCTCTTGAACGCCTTGGCGAACACATCACGATTCTTCGCCATGTAGATCCCGGCTTCCTCGACTTGTTGCTCGCTCAGCGATGGAACGGCTTTTTGCAACACCTCTGCCAGCAATTCGGCGAGTTCCAGCATTTTGTCATGACGGTCAGCTTCGGCTTTATCCATGAACAAGCGCTCCAGATCTCGGCTGCTGCGGTATACCACTTCGACGGCCATTCACCACCTCACATGCCTTCACATTGGTTGTCTTTGTGACTACTGTATTTATATACAGGCAAAAGAATAAGCGAATCCTGTTGCTTTGGATAGTGGCTTTTTAATGTAGACCGGTTTCTGCATGTGAGAGCAAAGCTTGTGGGAGTAAAAGCTTGTGTGGGAGCAAAGCTTGCTCGCGACAAGGCCGCATGACGATCGCAAAAGTGCCGGATACCAGCCTATCGCCATCTCACCTTCAGTCGCTGGCCTTTTTTCTGCATGCAGAACAACCGTCACGTCCAACCCGCATCATCCGGTCGAGCCGACCTAAGGAAACTACATCGTGAAAATCAACTGGGCCGAGACCTTGCGCCAGAACGTCCATCAACTGGCCGAGTCCCTGGGAAACCTGTTCGTCGAGACCTTCCATTACCTGGCCCTGTTCGCCATCGGTGCGGTGACCGCGTGGGCGGCGGTAATGGAATTCTTGCAGATGATCGAAGCAGGACACATCAAGATCGATGACATCCTGCTGCTGTTCATCTATCTGGAATTGGGGGCGATGGTCGGGATCTACTTCAAGACCAACCACATGCCGGTGCGGTTTCTGATCTACGTGGCGATCACGGCGCTGACGCGGCTGCTGATTTCCAACGTTTCCCACCACAGCCCGCCAGACCTGGGGATCATCTACCTGTGTGGTGGCATCCTGCTGCTGGCGTTTTCGATCCTGGTGGTGCGCTACGCTTCGTCGCAGTTCCCCTCGGTGAAGATCGAGCACCCGCACCGCAAGGTCGGCGCGGGTTCCAGCGAGCATGCCGAGGTGGAGAAAGGAGAAATCTAGATCCCGGCGGCAGAGGGCGCCGGCCCCTGTGCGTGCGGTGGTGGCAGCTTGATGCTGTCACCGCCGGTCATGGCTTCGAGGATGGCCACGGCGCTGTGGCCCTGCTCGATGGCGATACCGAACTGAATGCTTTGCACCAGCCGCTTGAGCCGCTCCGGGTCGTTGCGCTGCTGGGCGCTGATCATGCGTTTGGCAACGATGCGCCCGCTCTTGGACAGGGTCAGCATGATGCTGCCGTCCAGGCCCTGAATGCTCAGGTTGATTTGATAATGCGGCGCAAAGGCGTCGGTAATGATCTGAAAAGGGTTGTCCATGATGCGTCACCGCCTGATTGAACGTGCAGTTGTTGACCGGCCATGATCGGGATTAGTTCGCAACACCGGACCACCGGCCATTCCATGATCGTGTTCATCTCGAGATTCCTGGGGCCAGGCAGGCCTCAAGATCAAAAGATCGCAGCCTGCGGCAGCTCCTACAGGGAGTTAGCAAGTGGCATGCCGGAAAAACTGTCGGACAATGATCACGGCGCCTGGGCGCCAAACGCTCTGGAATGCGGCTGTGGCCGCTGCCCGTTTCGGGGCAATAACGCGCGGATGTTCGCTGACGGTGCAGGAGGGGAGGCGATTTATGGTGGGCAGGCAGGGCAGGGGTAACTCCCGACATTAACAGCGCTTTTGGCCGTTGTCTGGCTTTATTTGCATATGAATATTTATCTTTTTTTAGGGGTTGAATTGTTCATCCGCCAGCCCGACTCTGTATTCAAGGGGCCGTTGCATCAACGTCGACGGCCCCCGGCGAGCTAGCTGAAATAAGGGATGAACTATGCAAATCCAAGTCAACAGCGATAACCATATTCAAAGCAGCATCCGACTGGAGGAGTGGGTACGTACTACCATCGAAAGCACGCTCGAACGTTATGAAGAGGACCTGACACGGGTTGAGGTTCATCTGCGGGACGAGAACGGCGATAAGCCTGGTCCCCATGATCTGCGTTGCCAGCTTGAAGCACGGCCAAAGGGCCATCAGCCGATTTCCGTGACGCACAAGGCCGAATCGCTGGAACTGGCGATCGAAGGCGCGGCCACCAAACTTGAAAATGCCCTGGAGCATTTGTTCGGCAAACTGCGCGGCAAGCGCGCCGTCATTGAGGAACCGAGCGAATCCGTAGCCTTGGCCGATGCGATGCTGGAAGAGGAATTCCTGGAAAACGAACGGGCCGCGCTTCACGGCTGAAACCTCGTTCATTTCACTTGCGACTGAAAAACGGGCCTGCAATCGCAGGCCCGTTTTGTTTTTATCGCTTTGCGCTCCTGCATTGATCACATTCTCCTGTGGGAGCGAGCCTGCTCGCGATGGCGATAGCCGGCGCTAGCGCAAGAACGCCTGCCGATACTCCCCAGGCGTCGCACCCAGGGCCTGACGGAATCGATTGGTGAAGTGGCTGGCGCTGGCAAATCCGCAGGCCAGCGCCACGTCGCCCAGCGGTTGTGAGGTGGTGCGCAGCAAATGCCGCGCGCAGGTCAAGCGTCTGGCCAGCACATATTGATGAGGAGGCAGCCCGAAGCTTTCGCGGAACATCCGCGCGAAGTGGTATTCGGACAACGCACACAGCGCCGCCAATTGGCCGAGGCTGATGGCATTGGCCAAGTGGCTGTCGACGTAATCCACCAGCAACCGCCGTTGATGAGCGGCCAGGCCGCCTTTGAGGCGAAGTCCCTGGCGCTGGCCCACCTGGCTGAGCAGCAGGTGATTGAGCAAGTCATGGGCCAGGCTGGTGGTCAGCAGGCGTTCACCGGGTTCGTCCCAGTTCAGCGCGATCAACTGGCGAAAACGCTGTGCCTGTCGCGGGTCGTCGAGGAAGGTCTCCTCGTGCAGTTGCACCTGCCGGGGCTCGCGGTCCAGCAGCGTGACGCAGCCAAGGGCAAATTGTTCCGCACTGAAATACAGGTGGGCGAGGCGAATATCGCCGTTGATGACCCAGGCTGATTCATGCCCGGCCGGCAGGATGCAGAGTTTGTCCGGTGCCCCCGTGGTGTCGGGTCGCTCGCGGCGAAACGTACCGGTGCCGCCAGCGATGTAGCACGATAGCGTATGGTGCGTTGGCGCCTCGTAGTCCCGGGCATCGTGGTGATTGCTCCACAAAGCGGCCGCCAAGCCGTCCCCGAGCTCGGCGCTGTGCTCCAGGCGAGCATTGGGTGAGCTGTTGAGGGCTTGAAAGACTTGCAGGGTTTGCAGTGTGGACATGATCGGTTCTCCAACGCTTGCATCCTACTCCGTCGGCCGGTCCGTGCCAGCCTGTCAGCTGACAAAACCGCAAGTTTACGCAAGCGCCGGGTCAATGGCAGCGGGACACTGAACGTCATTGTCAGGAGCCGTCACCATGAACCTCTCGTTGTACCTGCTTACCGTGCTCATCTGGGGCACCACCTGGATTGCCCTGAAACTGCAGTTGGGCGTCGTCGCCATCCCGGTGTCGATTGTCTATCGCTTCGGCCTTGCGGCCCTGATCCTGTTTGCGATGCTCTTGCTCAGCCGGCGCTTGCAGGTGATGAATCGGCGTGGCCATTTGATTTGCGTTGCCCAGGGCCTGTGTCTGTTCTGCATCAACTTCATGTGCTTCCTGACCGCCAGCCAGTGGATTCCCAGTGGGTTGGTCGCCGTGGTGTTTTCCACCGCCACGCTCTGGAATGCCCTCAATGCCCGTGTGTTCTTCGGTCAGCGGATTGCCCGTAACGTGCTGTTGGGTGGCGCCCTGGGGCTGCTGGGGCTGGCGCTGCTGTTCTGGCCGGAGCTGGCCGGTCATAGCGCCAGCCCGCAAACCTTGCTTGGCCTGGCGCTGGCGTTGCTGGGCACCTTGTGTTTCTCGGCAGGCAACATGCTGTCGAGCCTGCAACAGAAGGCCGGCCTCAAGCCGTTGACCACCAACGCCTGGGGCATGGCCTATGGCGCGGCGATGTTGGCGGTGTGGTGCACGTTCAAAGGCATCCCGTTCGACATGGAATGGAACACGCGCTACATCGGCTCACTGTTGTACCTGGTGATCCCGGGTTCGGTGATCGGCTTTACTGCCTATCTGACGCTGGTGGGGCGCATGGGGCCGGAGCGGGCGGCGTATTGCACCGTGTTGTTCCCGGTGGTGGCGTTGAACGTGTCGGCGTTTGTCGAGGGCTACCAGTGGACGGCGCCGGCGTTGGTGGGGCTGGTGTTGGTGATGCTGGGGAACGTGCTGGTGTTTCGCAAGCCTCGGCCACAGCCCATGAAGGCCGCCTTGGGTGCGCGTTGAAATGACTGCGTTGGCCGGCCCGCTCGGGCCGGCCTAAGCGGTTACTTCCAGACTTGCGGGTTGACCAGGTTCTGCGGTCGCTCGCCCAGCAATGCACTGCGCAGGTTATCCACAGCCAGATCGGCCATGGCGGCACGGGTTTCGTGGGTGGCCGAGCCGATGTGGGGCAGGGTGACGGCGTTTTTCAACTGGAACAGCGGCGATTCGGCCAGCGGTTCTTTCTCGTAGACATCCAGCCCGGCGCCGCGGATGCGATTGTTCTGCAGGGCTTCGATCAGCGCCGGTTCATCCACCACCGGGCCCCGGGAAATGTTGACCAGGATGGCGCTCGGTTTCATCAGGCCCAATTCACGCTGGCCGATCAGATGGCGGGTCTTCTCGCTCAATGGCACGACGAGGCAGACGAAGTCCGCTTCGGCCAGCAACTGGTCCAGTTCGCGAAATTGTGCGCCCAATTGGTTTTCCAGTTCGGTCTTGCGGCTGTTGCCGCTGTAGAGGATCGGCATGTTGAACCCCAGCCGGCCACGCCGGGCAATGGCTGCGCCGATGTTGCCCATGCCGACGATACCCAGGGTCTTGCCATGTACATCGCTGCCGAACAGTTGCGGGCCGACTGTCGCCTGCCATTGGCCTGCCTTGGTCCAGGCGTCCAGTTCGGCCACGCGCCGGGCGCTGCTCATCAGCAGGGCGAAGGCCAGGTCGGCGGTGCTTTCGGTGAGTACGTCGGGGGTATTGGTGAGCATGATCCCGCGCTCGTTGAAATAGGCCAGGTCATAGTTGTCGTAGCCCACCGATATGCTGGATACCACTTGCAGGTTCGCGGCGCCTTGCAGTTGCTCGCGCCCGAGTTTGCGACCGACCCCGATCAGCCCGTGGGCGTGGGGCAGGGCTTCGTTGAACTGTGCGTTGATATCGCCCTTGGACGGGCTCGGCACAATCACGTCGAAGTCCTGTTGCAGGCGCTCGACCACCTGGGGCGTGATACGGCTGAAGGCAAGTACGGTTTTTTTCATCGTGCAAGGCTCGTCGGGGAGAAGATACCAAGCACGCTAACATTCCTGGCGAGGGTTAGGCGAGAGGGAGCTGATTGGGAATGTAGCCAACCCCTGTGGGAGCGAGCTTGCTCGCGATAGCCGTAGACCACTCAACATGGATGTCGGCTGACAGTCCGCCATCGCGAGCAAGCTCGCTCCCACAGGGGCCTGCAGTGGACAAGGCATTGGGGCTCACCCCAGGTAGAATGTGGGAGCGAGTCGCTAGGTTTATGCCGCCCGCAGCGAAATAAAGGCGTAATTGATCGGCGCTTCAGTGACCACCCGCGCGCCGCTGGCCAATACCTGGCTGGCCACATCATCGCCAGACAGATGGAACAGCCATTCACTGGTGTGCTGTTGCGCAGGTTGCAGGCGTGCCTGATCGAGGGCGGCCACGAATGCGCTCATCTGCGGCAGATACGCGGTGAACCCGTCACCCTTGAGCGCGGTGGTGCGGATGCCCAGGGCGGCGCAGATGCGGTCCTTGATGGCGATCTCTTCACGGTCGGCCTGGCGTGAACGCTCGATCAACCGGACCAGTTCCTGATCGACCAGTTCACCGCCGAGTATCAGTTGTGGCCCGGTTTCCCACGACTCTGGAGGGCATTCCTTGACGGCGATATTGAGCGGGATGTGCGGGTTGATTTCCATCGGATAGATGCGGCACACCAAGGGGCGGCGCTCATAGATGCGGCACAGGTTTTCATCGTCAAGATTCCGACAACGGCCGACGTTGTAGGCGGCAAAGGTGATCGCCACAAGGGCCTCGATGCTGCCGCTGTGGACCACCGCCGAGCGGCGCTCGGCATGCTCGCGTTGCCCTGCCGGCAGGCCGAGGCCGTTGGGCAGGAAGGCTTCCACCAGGACAATCACCTGGCCGCCGTCGTCCGCCCACATCCGGGCCTCGTCGAGGGTCAGGGGGACGTGGTGATCGGTGCAGCATTTGCCGCACCCTACACAGGAAAACGTTGTGTTCATTGAGCGCCCGGTCGCAGAAAGCTGGGGGACGGCGACAGAAAAACGCCGTGATGGACCGTGCGAAGCAAGTTATGCGCCACTCACCGGTCGGTAGCGGCCTGGCGGATCGAGTCCCACTCGGTCACATAGGCGGTTTTGGTTTTTTTGCTGTAGAGGCACAACTCGGTGCCGATCGCCCCTTTCATGTGTTTCTGCGGATATTGGCCTTGCAGTAACAGCGCGGTGTAGCCGACTCGGTCGTCGAATTGAGCGGCGTTACCCACCGGCTCGGCGCTCTTCAAGCCGCTGGCCTTGATGCAACTGGCCAGCACGGCTTTGTCGTGGGCGGCCCAGGCGTCCGGGCTGGAGGCATGGGCCTGGGAGGCCAGGACGGTGAGGCCAAGGAGAGTCAATATGCGGATTTTCATCAGGGAGCCTTGTTCCGGGAAGCCAGGACAAGAGTATGCCTGAGGTTGTCGGACGGTGATCGCTCCCGCGCCGGAACGCAGAAGCGAGCAACCGATATGATTCAGTGACCCTGCTCGGCAACGGCCTTGGCCGCTGTGATCAGGCACTTGGTCAGTTCCGGTGAGGAGAACTTGGTGAGCACGCCGTTGGCACCCGACAGCCGGGCTTTTTCGCTGTTCATGGCGCTGTCCAGCGAGGTGTGCAGCAGCACGTAGAGGTGGGCGAAGTCTGGGGTTTCGCGCAGCGTCCGGGTGAGGGCATAGCCGTCCATCTCCGACATCTCGATGTCGGAGACGATCAGGTTGATCTGTTCGGCCGTGCCTTGCAGGTCCAGCAGGCACTCGATGGCTTCCTTGGCGCTGCGCGCGGTGTGGCATTGCAGGCCCAGGTTGCGCAGGGTGTGCACCGATTGCTGCAGCGCGACCTGGCTGTCATCGACCACCAGGATCCGTGCGTTGCCCAGCACTTCGGCGTCTTCCATGCTCAGTTCGGTCGGCGCGGTTTCGATCTGTGCCGGGGCGATGCCGTGGATGACCTTTTCGATGTCCAGCACCTGCACCAGCGTGCCGTCCACCGAGGTCACGCCGGTGATGTACGAACGCACACCGCCGGAGCCGTAGGGTGGCGGTTTGATGTCGGTGGTCAGGCAATGCACGATCTTGCTCACCGCCTGCACATGCAAACCCTGTTTGGAACGGCTGACGTCAGTGACGATCAGGCAGCCGCCATCCGGGTCTTCCAGCGGTCGCTCGCCAATGGCGCGGCTCAGGTCGATCACCGACAACGATGTCCCGCGCAGGGTGGCGATGCCTTTGACGTGCGGATGCGACTCCGGCAGCTTGGTCAATGGTGGGCAGGGAATGATTTCACTGACCTTGAGCAGGTTGATTGCCATCAGCTTGCCGCTGCGCAAGGTAAACAGCAGAAGCGAAAGTGAATCTGCGCGGGCTTTGTTGGAAGACATAAAAACCTTCTGTGGAAAAAGGTGGGGCGAACTCGAGGATCGCCAAAACAGCTTTTGATATTGGGTTATCGACTCGTTGGGGACAGGCTTTAGGGCGAAAGCCGTCGGCAACCCAATTCACTTGCTCAAATTTCCTTTGAGTGTGCCAATCCACAGGTTTCTATTTCAGCCCCAACCGCCGGGCCATCCGCCCCAGGTTCGCCCGGTCCAGCCCCAGCTCCCGGGCGGCGCCGGCCCAGTTGTGCTGGTGACGCTCCAGGCAGGCAGCGATCAGCGTGCGCTGGAACTCGTCCACCGCTTCGCGCAAGTCTCCGGTTACGCCCTGCGCGGTCGGTGCCGGGCTGATGGACGAAGGTGTGGGGTTGTCCACAGGCGCCTGGGGCAAATCCAGGTCCTGGGCGCTGAGGCTGAGGATTTTCGGGCGTGTCGCGCACCGGCCCAAGGCCTTCAAGGCGCTGCGGCCGATCAGGTGTTCCAGTTCGCGCACATTGCCCGGCCAGTCGTAGGCCAGCAGTGCGGCCTGGGCATCGCTGGTCAGGCGCAGGCTGCCCAGGCCCATGCGCGAACGGTTGTGCTCCAGGAAAAAACCGCTGAGCAGCAGCACGTCCCGCCCGCGATCGCGCAGCGCCGGCACCTGCAGCGGATACACGCTCAAGCGATGGTAGAAGTCGGCCCGATACCGGCCGTTGCGCACTTCTTCGGCCAGGTCGCGATTGGTGGCCGCGATCAGGCGCACATCGACCCGGTGTTCCATGTCCGAGCCCAGGCGTTGCAGTTGGCCGCTTTGCAGTACCCGCAACAACTTGGCCTGGACAGTCAGGGACAACTCGCCCACTTCGTCGAGGAACAAGGTGCCGCCGTCGGCCAGTTCGAACTTGCCGCGCCGGTCGTTCGTGGCCCCGGTGAAGGCGCCTCGTACATGGCCGAAGAGTTCGCTTTCCACCAGCGTATCGGGCAGGGCGGCGCAATTGAGGCTGATGAGTGGCTGCTCGGCACGTTTCGACGCGGCATGGATGGCCTGGGCGACCAGTTCCTTGCCCACGCCGGTTTCGCCGGTGATCAATACCGTCAGGTCGCTGCTGCCCACCAGCGCGATCTCTTCCACCAGGCGCTTGTGGGCCTTGCTCTGGCCGACCATGTCGCGAGGTTGCTGGCCGCTGGCCTGGCGATAGACCTCTGCGCGGCGGTGCTCGTCCTCGGCCTTCAGGGCCAGGCGCTCGATGCGCTCGGCGGCGCTGACCGTGGCGGCGGCGAGGCTGGCGAAGGCTTGCAGGGCACTCAGGTCGATGGGCTCGAAGCGCTCAGGATCCAGCGAATCCAGGGTCAGCAGGCCCCAGGGCCGTTCGTCGACGAACAGCGGGCAGCCCATGCAGTCATGAACCTCCAGATGTTCGGCGAGCCCCTCGACCAATCCGTCGTACGGATCGGGCAGGCCGCTGTCGGCGGCGAAGCGGGTGGGCTGTGGGCTGGCCAGCAGCGCTTCGAAGCGCGGGTGTTCGCTGACCCGGAATCGCCGGCCCAGTGTATCGGTGCTCAGGCCATCCACGGCGAGCGGCACCAGGCAGTCGCCGTCCAGGCGCAACAACGCCGCCGCATCGCAGGGCAGCAGGGTTCGCAAGGTGCCGAGCAGGCGACGATAACGTTCGCCTTCAGGCAGTTCGCGGGACAGATCGGCCACCAGTGGTAGCAGGGAGGTCAGCAGGGCGGTTGCGGTCATAATGACTCCATGTAGTCTTAACGACTATAAGGTGGGCCGTGTCGATATGACTACATTGTTTTTAACTATCTGATATTTAATGAAAAAATTTATGGCATGGAAACTGATAAGACTTACCTAACTGTTATCGGTCATACGCCAGGAGTCACCCTATGCTCAGTCGAGAAGAACGCGCCATCATTCGCTCCACCGTTCCGTTGCTTGAAAGTGGTGGTGAGGCGCTGATCACTCACTTCTATCGCATGATGCTGTCCGAATACCCGCAGGTGCGCCCATTGTTCAACCAGGCTCACCAGGCCAGTGGCGATCAACCGCGGGCCTTGGCCAATGGTGTGTTGATGTATGCGCGGCACATTGACCAGCTCGATCAATTGGGCGATCTGGTGGCGAAGATCGTCAACAAACACGTTGCCCTGCAGATCCTGCCGGAACATTACCCGATTGTCGGTTCGTGCCTGCTGCGAGCAATTGCCGAAGTGCTGGGCGCAGAGATCGCCACGCCCGAAGTGATTGCGGCATGGGGCGCAGCCTACAACCAGTTGGCCGATATCCTGATCGGCGCCGAAGCCGGCATGTACGACAAGAAGGCCGAGGCGCCGGGCGGCTGGCGTGGCGAGCGTGAGTTCATCCTGACTGCCAAGGTGCAGGAAAGCTCGGAGATCACTTCGTTTTACTTTGAACCGGCGGACAAGGGCCCGATCCTGCTGGCCGAGCCAGGCCAGTACATCGGCATGAAGCTCATGCTCGATGGCGAGGAAGTACGCCGCAACTATTCACTGTCAGCCCTGGCGGACAACGGTCAATACCGTATCAGCGTCAAGCGCGAGCCGGGCGGGCGGGTGTCCAACCACCTGCATCATCATTTCGACGTCGGCAGCCGCATCCAGTTGTTCCCACCGTCCGGGGATTTCTACCTGACTGCCAGCGACAAACCGCTGGTGCTGATCAGTGGCGGTGTCGGCATCACCCCGACCCTGGCCATGTTGCAGGCGGCGCTGCAAACCGAGCGGCCGGTGCATTTCATTCATTGCGCGCGCAACGGCCGTGCCCATGCCTTCCGCGACTGGATCGACGAGCTGGCCAAGCGGCATCCGCAGCTCAAGCGCTTCTATTGCTACGACGAAGACGACGGCTTGAGCCCGGCGGCCGACAAGGTGGGGCTGTTGAGCCAGGAACAACTGGCGCAATGGCTGCCGCAGCAACGTGACGTGGACGCCTATTTCCTCGGGCCGAAGGGCTTCATGGGCGCCGTCAAGCGCCACCTCAAGGCCTTGGGCGTGCCGGAGCAGCAGAGCCGTTACGAATTCTTCGGCCCGGCGGCGGCACTGGAATAAGGCCGCGCTAAACCGGGAGACCGGGTTGCCTTCATCGCGAGCAGGCTCGCTCCCACAAGGGATCTGCGGTGGACACGATTCCTGTGAACACCACAAAAAAACTGTGGGAGCGGGCTTGCTCGCGATTGCGTAAGTACATTCAACATCAATGCAAGCTGACCCACCGCTATCGCGAGCAAGCTCGCTCCCACCCTGGATCTGTGCGGGTGACAAAATCCGCGTCCGCCACAAATCCCTTGTGGGAGCGAGCCTGCTCGTGATGGCGGCGGCAGGTCCATCCTGGGTCCAACTGACCAGAATTAATCCGTACTTAACCTTCTCAAGGTCTATTCCCCTTCAATGTCGACGCCCGCTGCTCGTTCACTGTCATGGTCTGCGTGTAGACTTCGGGCATCCGACCGCGCGCCCGAGCGTCGCCGTGCCGCGCGTCGATCAATGCAGACAAAGGGAAACGCAATGAGTGAGGAAATGATGCGGTTAGGCCGTGAGCGGCGCTATCTGGTGCTGCTGGGGCTGATCTGCCTGGCGCTGATCGGCGGTGCGCTGTACATGCAGGTGGCCCTCGGCGAGGCGCCGTGCCCGCTGTGTATCTTGCAACGCTATGCGCTGTTGCTGATCGCGATCTTCGCCTTCATCGGTGCCGCCATGCGCACCCGCCGCAGCCTGACGATCTTCGAAGGCCTGGTGGTGCTCAGCGCCCTGGCCGGTGCCGGGGTGGCAGGGCATCACGTGTACACCCAGTTCTTCCCGGCGGTCAGTTGCGGCATCGACGTGTTGCAACCGATTGTCGATGACCTGCCGCTGGCGAAGATCTTTCCGCTGGGGTTCCAGGTCGATGGCTTTTGCTCCACCCCCTACCCACCGATCCTGGGTCTGTCCCTGGCGCAATGGGCACTGGTGGCCTTCGTGTTGACGGTAGTGCTGGTGCCGTTGCTGGTGTCACGTAACCGTAAACAGATTCGCTGAAGCGTCTTCATGAAACGCCCCGGTTTCTCTTCTGGAGAGCCGGGGCGTTTTGCGTTTCACTCTTGAGCCGGACCGTCCTTGATCCGAGGCAAGAATAGCCTGCGACAATGTGCGACATGTTGTCACATATCTTGAGCCGCTCAGCCTTTTCGAGGGCAATTAAGCGCACCTTCCTGTAACAAAAAGCCGTCCGGTTTCGCAAAACGCGCATCACCTGCAGCAGGCATTTTTAACAGCGAAGCGTCGGGCGCCAGAGCCCCCGAAAACTGGGCGCTTGCCGGGCAAAAAAGCTCTTCGTGATCCTGTCGAGCTGTCTAAATCGGGCATAGTAGCCCTACGTTTTTTGGGGTTCTTGTTGAGAATTAATTTCGATAACATACTGGCTTGTTGCAATATCTGCGAAAGATTGTTGCCGGATCGGATAAAAATTATTTCGAGATGAGACATGGTCTACAGCGCCTCAGCTCACTACAATCGCCCGCACCGATTTTCCGACCCGGCTCAAGCTTGAGCACGAGAGTGGTCGAAGGGCGCCAGCGCCCCATGCGACCCCAGGTGTCGGTGCCTCCAAACTACCCGCACCAAATGGAATTGGGCTTGAACTAGGCCTTTGACCAACGAATAAGAACTCACTGCTGGCCCAGGATGTGTCGAACAGCCGCTGACGTTCGACGGGCAGCCCTTATTCAATCCAAGAAAATGCCAACCCTTGGCAGGGTGAAGTGTTGGCGATCAAAACCCAACTGCATTGCGCAAGCTGCTTTAGAGGTCGTGAGATGAGTAAAAACAGGTACCCCCGATTACTAGGCTTGTTGCCGCTGCTCGGCACGTTGCTGCTGGGAGGCTGCAACATGACCTTGCTCGATCCCAAGGGCCAGGTCGGCCTGGATGAACGAAACCTGATCATCACCGCTACGCTGCTGATGTTGCTGGTCGTTGTGCCGGTCATCGTCATGACCTTCCTGTTCGCCTGGAAGTACCGCGCAACCAATACCAATGCCACCTACACGCCGAAGTGGTCGCATTCGACCAAGATCGAAGTGGCGGTGTGGACCATTCCGGTTCTGATCATCATTGCCCTGGGTTACGTCACCTACAAGTCGACCCACGCCCTGGACCCGTATCGTCCGCTGGATTCCGACGTCAAGCCGATCACCATTGAAGTGGTCTCCATGGACTGGAAGTGGTTGTTCATCTATCCGGAACAAGGCATTGCCACGGTCAACAAGATCGTGTTCCCGGCCCACACGCCGATCAATTTCAAGGTCACTTCCGACACCGTGATGAACTCGTTCTTCATCCCGGGCCTGGGCGGCCAGATCTATGCGATGGCGGGCATGCAGACCAAGCTGCACCTGATCGCCAACCAGAACGCCGAACTCGACGGTATCTCCGCCAACTACAGCGGCGCGGGCTTTACCGGTATGAAGTTCAAAGCAATCGCCACGACCCAGGAAGATTTCGACGCTTGGGTCAACGATGTGAAGAAGGCACCTAAACAGCTTGAAAAAGCTGAATACGAAGCCCTTTCCAAGCCGAGCCAGAACAATCCAGTCGAACTCTACTCGTCGGTTACGCCGAACCTGTTCCAGACCATCATCGACAAGTATGAAGGGATGAATCCGGGCAAGCCGATGCACCACGAGAAGAACGAGAAGGAAGTGGCCCACAACATGGAAGGGATGGACATGAGTTCGCATTCAGCTGCCGGGGCAGAGGAGTAAACGATGTTTGGTAAATTAAGTTGGGAAGCGATCCCGTTCCACGAGCCGATTGTCATGGTGACCCTCGCCATCATCGCACTCGGCGGTCTGGCGCTGTTCGCGGGGATCACTTACTTCAAGAAGTGGACCTACCTGTGGACCGAGTGGCTGACATCGGTCGACCACAAGAAAATCGGCGTGATGTATATCGTCGTCGCCATGGTCATGCTGCTGCGTGGTTTTGCCGACGCCATCATGATGCGTACCCAGCTGGCCATGGCCACCGAGGGTTCGCCTGGCTACCTGCCGCCTGAACACTATGACCAGATCTTCACCGCCCACGGTGTGATCATGATCATCTTCATGGCGATGCCATTCTTCACCGGCCTGATGAACCTTGCAGTGCCGCTGCAGATCGGCGCCCGTGACGTCGCCTTCCCGTTCCTGAACTCCCTGAGCTTCTGGTTGCTGGTTTCCGGCGTAGTGCTGATCAACCTGTCCCTGGGCGTTGGCGAATTCGCCAAGACCGGTTGGGTTGCCTATCCACCGCTGTCGGGCCTGCAATACAGTCCGGGCGTGGGGATGGATTACTACATCTGGGCGCTACAGCTATCCGGGTTGGGTACAACGCTGACGGGGGTCAACTTCCTGGCCACCGTGGTCAAAATGCGTACCCCGGGCATGAAGCTGATGGACATGCCGATCTTCACCTGGACCTGCACCTGGGCCAACGTCCTGATCGTCGCTTCCTTCCCGATCCTGACCGCTACCCTGGCTCTGCTGACGCTTGACCGCTACATGGATTTCCACATTTTCACCAATGAACTTGGTGGCAATCCGATGATGTACGTCAACCTGTTCTGGGCCTGGGGTCACCCTGAGGTGTACATCCTGATCCTCCCGGCGTTCGGGATTTTCTCCGAAGTCATCTCGACCTTCTCCGGCAAGAAACTGTTCGGCCACCACTCGATGATCTACGCCAGCGGCGCGATCTCGGTACTGGGCTTCATGGTCTGGCTGCACCACTTCTTCACCATGGGTTCGGGCGCCAGCGTCAACGCCTTCTTCGGCCTGGCGACGATGCTGATTTCGATCCCGACGGGGGTGAAGCTATTCAACTGGCTGTTCACCATCTATCAGGGCCGCCTGCGTTTCACCAGCCACGTGATGTGGACCCTGGGCTTCATGGTGACCTTCGCCATCGGCGGCATGACCGGCGTATTGCTGGCCATCCCGGGTGCTGACTTCGTGCTGCACAACAGCCTGTTCGTGATCGCGCACTTCCACAACGTGATCATCGGTGGCGCCGTGTTTGGCTACATCGCCGGCTTCGCCTTCTACTTCCCGAAAGCGTTCGGCTTCAAGCTGCACGAAGGCTGGGGCAAGGCAGCGTTCTGGTTCTGGATCACCGGCTTCTTCGTCGCGTTCATGCCGCTCTATGTACTGGGCTTCATGGGCATGACCCGTCGCCTGAACACCACCACCAACCCTGAGTGGGTGCCGTACCTGTACGTCGCCATGTTCGGTGCGGTGATGATCGCTGTTGGTATCGCCTGCCAACTGATCCAGTTGTATGTCAGCGTGCGCGATCGCAACAAGCCAGAGAACATGTGCGACCACGGTGACCCGTGGAATGCCCATACCCTGGAATGGTCGACCTCTTCGCCACCGCCGTTCTACAACTTCGCCGTGCTGCCAAAAGCAGACGTCATCGACCCGTTCACCGAAGCCAAGGAAAACGGCACCGCGTACCCGGTCCCGGCCAAGTACGAGCCGATCCACATGCCCAACAACACCGCTACCGGTGTGGTCATGGGCGCGCTGCTGACCGTGTTCGGTTTCGCGATGATCTGGCACATCTGGTGGCTGGCCATCGCCAGCCTGGTCGGCACCGTGGTGTATTTCGCTATCCATGCTGCCCGTGACGATCAGGGCTACATGGTGCCGGTGGATGTCATCGAGCGCATCGAAGCCGAGCAGCACAAACGTCTGGTAGCGGCCGGGAAAGTCCCTGCCACCGCCACCCGTGTTGAAACCTCGTTGGAACAGGCTTAAACCATGTCGAACTTAGTGACCACTGTTGGACACGCCCATGGTCATGACCATGGGCACGATGACCATCACCACGACTCGGGCGAGATGACCGTATTCGGTTTCTGGCTCTACCTGATGACCGACTGCATTCTGTTTGCGTCGATCTTCGCAGCGTACGCGGTGCTGGTTAACAACGTCGCCGGTGGCCCATCGGGCCACGACATCTTCGAACTGCCGTACGTACTGGGCGAAACCGCGCTGCTGCTGTTCAGCTCGATCACCTACGGCTTCGCCATGCTGGCGTTGTTCAAGGGCAAGAAAACCCAGGTACTGGGCTGGCTGGCCATGACCTTCCTGTTCGGTGCCGGCTTCATCGGCATGGAGATCAACGAGTTCCACATGTTGATCTCCGAGGGCTACGGCCCTAACCGCAGCGGCTTCCTGTCCGGGTTTTTCACCCTGGTCGGCACCCACGGTCTGCACGTGACCAGCGGCCTGATCTGGATGGCGATCATGATGTACCAGGTCCAGAAAAACGGCCTGACCGCCACCAACAAGACGCGCCTGAGCTGCCTGAGCCTGTTCTGGCACTTCCTGGACGTGGTGTGGATCTGCGTATTCACCGTTGTTTATCTGATGGGGACCCTGTAAATGGCTAACGCACATTCCCATGATGGCCACGACGCCGGCCACGGCAGCGTCAAGTCCTACGCCATCGGTTTCATTCTGTCGGTGATCCTGACCGTCATTCCGTTCGGCCTGGTGATGTACCCATCGCTGCCCAAGAGCCTGACCCTGTGGATCGTACTGATCTTCGCCGTGGTCCAGGTACTGGTGCACCTGGTGTACTTCCTGCACCTGGACCGCTCCGCCGCCCAACGTAACAACGTGGTCGCGTTTGTCTTTGCCGCGATCGTGATTGTCCTGCTGGTTGGCCTGTCGTTGTGGATCATGTTCAGCATCCACACCAACATGATGGCGCACTGAGGAAAGTCCGGATGTCCCTGAAGCACTTTATCCAAATCACCAAGCCGGGGATCATTTTCGGTAACGTGCTTTCTGTGGCAGGCGGGTTTTTCCTGGCCTCGAAAGGGCATGTCGATCTGGCCATCTTCCTGGCGGCGATGATCGGCACTTCCCTGGTGGTGGCGTCCGGTTGTGTGTTCAACAACTGCATCGACCGTGACATCGATATCAAGATGGAACGCACCAAGAATCGGGCGCTGGTCCAGGGCCTGATTCCGGTGCAACTGGCCCTGGCGTTCGCCACGGTGCTGGGCGTGGCCGGCGTGGCGCTGTTGTACTCGGTGGCCAACCCGTTGGCTGCGTTGTTCGCGGTGATCGGTTTTGTCATCTACGTCGGCCTCTACAGCCTGTACCTCAAGCGCAAGTCGGTCCACGGCACGCTGGTGGGCAGCCTGTCGGGGGCGATGCCGCCGGTGATCGGCTATGTGGCGGTCAGCAACAGCTTCGACATGGCTGCGCTGACGCTGCTGGTGATGTTCAGCCTCTGGCAGATGCCGCATTCCTACGCCATCGCGATCTTCCGCTTCAACGACTACCTGGCGGCCTCGATTCCGGTGCTACCGGTCAAGCGCGGTATCCGGGTGGCCAAGAAGCACATCCTGCTGTACATCCTGGCCTTCCTCGTGGCGACCTTGATGCTGACCTTCAGTGGCTACGCCGGCATGAGCTACCTCGCCGTCGCCGCCGCCATGGGCATGTACTGGCTGTACATGGCCTGGACCGGCTACAAGGCGGTGGATGACACGGTCTGGGCACGCAAGCTGTTCGTGTTCTCGATCTTCACCATCACCGCCCTGAGCGTCATGATGTCCCTGGACTTCAAGGTGCCGAGTGAGCTGCTGCTGACCTACGCGCCTTAAGCTTCAGACGCCACAAAAAAAGCCCCGCCTTCGAGAGAAGCGCGGGGCTTTTTGTTGAGGTGAGGTGTGGATTGGCTGTCATTCGTCGCAATAGATTATGGTTTGTTGAACTATGCGCAATTTGCCTATAGTTTCTGCCATGCGTACCCTATTTTTTGAAACGACTACATTCACCGACACGGTTGGCCATTACCTGACTGATGATGAGTATCGCCTGCTTCAGTCCTATATGCTGCAGCATCCAGAGGTTGGTGACGTCATGCCACGTACCGGCGGCTTTCGTAAGCTGCGCTGGTTCGATGAACGTCGTGGTAAAGGGAAGCGAGGCGGGTTGCGCGTTATTTACTATTGGCTCATGAACGATCGTCAGTTCTGGATGTTCGCGATTTATGACAAGGACGAGTTGGAAAACCTGACCTCCGAGCAAGAGAAGACGCTCAAACGCGCCATAGAAGCTGAGTTGAAAGTACGAGGTACCTTATGAAAAAGCGCGATCTGTTTGCCGAGATGATGCAAGGCGTCGAGGAGATGGCCGCCCACCGGGAGGGCAAGATTACCCTTCGCCAGATATCGATCGAAGACAAACCGGTTCCCGAGGTGTCTGCCCAAGAAATCGTGGCGTTGCGCGACAAGCTCCACATGTCTCAAGCCGTTTTCGCCAAGAGCATCAGGACCAGTCCAGGTACGCTCAGGAACTGGGAGCAGGAGAAGTCCAAGCCTAACGCCCAGGCGGCTTTGTTGATCAAGCTGGTCGAGAAGTTTCCAGATATGGTCGAGCGGCTTGGCGCTGTTTGATCAGCTCATATCCATGAAAACAGCCCCGCCTTCGAGAGAAGCGCGGGGCTTTTTCATGGCCACTGCCTGGAGGATCGCTCCTACGCTCCGCGTGGGAATGCAGCCTGGGACGCTCTGCGTCCCCCAAGAGCCGAACGCGGAGCGTCCGAGGAGTCATTCCCACGCGGAGCGTGGGGACTATCGATCGCGAGCAAGCTCGCTCCCACATGGGCTTATTGCTGGGCGATGCTGTAGCCATCGAACGCTTTCTGCTGTTGCAGGGCGGTGACGATGCTTTTGCGGGTGGCCTGTTGTTCGGTGCCGTCATTGTCCAGGAAGGTTTCGCTTTCCAGCTCGGCTTCGTCGCCTTCGCCTACGAAATTGAAGCCCAGGAACTCGAAGGCCTCGCGGTCGACGTTCGGCTTGGAGCGTGGTGTGCGCAGGGGCAGGGTGACGCTGATGCCATCCTTGCTGATAACAAACACTTCGGCTTCCTTCTTGGCCCGCGAGGCCTTGCCCTTGCTGCCGCTCGGGTTGCTGATGGCCTGGTGGGTCTGGTTCAGTACTTTCAGGGCCAGGCCGTAGACCAGTTCCTGGAACGACGGGTCGTCCTTGTAGCTGGAGAGGATACGGCTGATCGGGAAGCGGCTGCTCAGGTCTTCCAGGGCTGCGAAATCGGCGGCTTCGGCGTCCTTGAGTTGTTTGAGCTGGCCCATGAGTTCATAGGCCTTGTCGTCGTCGAACGCATCGTGAGCCTGGCGGATGGCGTTGCGCAGTTCGCGGATCTGGTCGCTTTCGCGATTCGACTGGAACGCATCGAGGACCATTTCGCTGATGGTTTTGGCCTGGGGCAGATGCTGTGAAAGATTGATGGAGTTTTCGTATTCCGCTTTGGACGACAGGGTGACTAAGGATTCAGCGGTGTTGGAATCGGACATTGAAATTTCACTACTTCTGTTAGCGGGATGAGGCGAGAAAGGCATTGAGCTTTTTTCCGGTCGCCTAATCTATTGGACGCGGGCGGTGTTGTCACGGTCGGACCGGTCACCGGTGTCTATTTCAGTCGCGCAGCAAATCCATCAGCCGCAACGCATCCGGCGTCGCGGCGCCACTGGCGGTGTTGTCGAAGATGCACCATGTCGGCGTGTCGGGGTCGGCTTTCAACGTTCGGGCGAGGTGCTCCAGCCGGGCGTCTTCGTAAGCTGAGTAGTAAATTCGTGGTGAGCCGTGCAAGCGGTAGTAGCGAATGCCGGGCCAGCCTGCGGGTTGATCGCCGCCGGGCAAGGGGGACGGATCGGCGGCGACACGGCCGATGCATTCGTCTTGCAGCATCGCTGCGACCTCGGGCATGAGCCAGCTCGGGTGTCGCGGCTCAAGCACTGCGTAACCCTGATAACGGTCCCGCAAGGCCTTGAAGAACCCCCCGGCCACTGCGGCATCGAAGGCCAGCGACGGTGGCAACTGAATCAACAGGCAACCAAGCTGTTCTCCCAGTTGCGAGCATTGCCCGAGGAATTCATCCACAAGCCCTCCGCAGTCGATCAGTCGCCGTTTATGGGTAATCTGTTTGGGCACTTTGACCGAGAAACGAAAATCCCGGGCCACGCTGGCTGCCCACTTTGCATACGTGGCGGGACGGTGAGGGCGGTAGAACGAGCTGTTGATTTCCACGGCCGGGAATCGGCTGCTATAGCGTTGCAAATGAGTCCCGTCGACAGCAAAGGCCGGCCAGTGCTCCCGGGGCAGCGACCAGCCGGCGCAGCCCAGGTAAAGGCGTGAGAGGGAGGGCGGTCGAGTCGGCAAGGGTGAAAGCCTGATTGCTAGGGATACAGCCTATGACCGTTGGCAGCGCCTCATGTCTGCATTCTTTTTTGCCTTCGGGCCTGGGCTCGGTTCATTCACAAATCACATTCTTGCCCGACATCTTGGAGCGATACAGCGCCTGGTCCGCCCGGTGCAGCAACACGGCGTGCTGTTCATCCTCGAGTCGCTGCACCACGCCAAAACTCATGGTGATCTGGAAGTCGCCCACCGGCAGCAGGTCGGACAGACCCCGGCGAATGCTCTCAGCCAGCAGGCGGGCGTCGGCCAGGGTGGTGTTGGGCAAGATCATGATGAATTCGTCACCGCCCCAGCGAACCAGCAAGTCGCCGCCGCGCTCGCAGCGCTTGACGCTCTGCACCACTTGTATCAACGCTGCGTCGCCAAAGGCGTGGCCGTAGCGATCGTTGATGTCCTTGAAATCATCCACGTCCATGGCGATCAGCGATAACGGCTCGCGAAAACGCTGCGCGCGCTCACAGGCCAGCGGCAGCGCCTGGTCCAGGCGATAACGGTTGGCGACCCGGGTCAGGGCGTCGGTTTCGGCAAGCTTGCGGTTTTCGTCGAGCTGGATCTGCAACTGATGGTTGACCCGGGACAGTTCGCGGGTGCGTTCTTCGATGACGGCTTCCAGGGATTTGTTGCGCCGTTCCAGTTGTTCGAACAGGCGTTTCTTGTCATCGATACTGCGATGGGCGCCGATCATGCGCGCCACCGTGCCGTCCGGGTTACGGGCGATCACGTAGCCGCGATCCTCGATCCAGATGTAGGAACCGTCGTGGGTGCGGCAGCGGTATTCGGCTTGGTAGACGTGGGATCGGTGTTCCAGGTAGTCGTCGAACAACGCCATGACCCGTGGATAGTCATCCGGGTGGATCACGCTCTCCCAGGTCAGCACGGTGTTGTCCAGTGAATGAGGCTGGTAGCCAAGCATCGTGTACCAGCCGGGGTTGCGGTAGACGAAGCCGGTGTTGGCATTCCAGTCCCAGATGCCATCGCTGACCAGTTCCAGGATGGTGTGCAGTACGCCTTCGTCCAGATCGGACAGGTCGAACCGCAGCATATCGATGTTCGAGGCATCTCCCATCGTCGTTCCCTCAATCAGCCTTGATATCAAAATGCTCGTCCAAGGAGGAAGAGTAGCTGATGGGGGGCGGGGTCACTAGCGGGGTAGCGACGTACAGCCAAGCCAGGGCACGCTTTTGTGGCGAGGGGATAAATCCCCTCGCCACAACATCATTCGGCTGGTGTTGGGGGTTTGCCCCATTTCTCCAGCGCGAACTCGACAAAACTGCGCAGCTTCGGCAAACGGTAGCGATCCTGCGCGTACATGAGGCTCATTGGGCGATGGGGCAATTGGTAGCCCTGCAACAACGTCACCAGGTGTCCATCCTTCAGGTCCTGTGCCACCAGCGCATCGGGCAGCATGACCACGCCCATCCCGGCCAGGGCGGCGCGATGCAGGCCCGAGGAACTGTTGATCAGCATCGGCCCGTTCACCGGGACCTTGATCTCGCCCTCCGGCCCGTTGATCGGCCAGTGATCCTGGGCGAAGCGCCATTCGTCTGCTGCCGAATAGGCGAACGACAGGCAGTCGTGCTGCTGCAGGTCCGTGGGTTTTTCCGGTGTGCCGCGCCGAGCCAGGTAGGCAGGGGAGGCGCAGATGGTCAGGGTGTAGTCCATCAATGGCCGGGCAATCAGTTTCGGGTCGGGATGGCCGAGGCGGATGGCGACGTCGAATCCATGTTCGAGCAGGTCCAACCGCTGATTGGTCAGCACCACGTCGAGCTTGACTTGAGCGAAGCGCTGGCTGAATTCGGCCAGCGCCGGTGCGAGGCGCTCGGAGCCGAAGGTCAGTGGCGCGGTGATGCGCAAGGTGCCGGTGGGCTCGCCCTGGGTCTGCTCGGCCAGGCGCTCGGAATCGGCCACCAGCCCGAGCACTTCCAGGCAGCGTTGGTAGTAGGCCGAGCCGAACTCGGTCAGGCGCTGGCGCCGCGTCGTACGGTTGATCAGGCGCACGCCGAGACGTTGCTCCAGTGCACGAAGATGATTGCCCACCATGGTGGTGGACATTTCGCATACCTGGGCCGCCGCCGTCAGGCTTCCGGTTTCTACCACCTTCACGTAAACGGTCATCGCCTGGAACAAGTCCATTATCAAGCTCAGCTTTTAAATGATTGAAGTAAAGCGGAGTTTATCCAGCCTTGGTGGCTAACCATACTGGAAAAAACCAACCAAATGGAGCTTGATGCCATGACCGCTGCCTGCCTGATGACCACTTACCAACCCCTGGCGCTGAGTTTCACCCATGGTTTGGGTACGCGCCTGTGGGACCAGGACGGCCGCGAATACCTTGATGCGGTGGCGGGCGTGGCAGTGACCAATGTCGGCCACTCCCACCCGCGGTTGGTGGCCGCCATCAGCGAGCAGGCCGGCCTGCTGTTGCACACGTCGAACCTGTACAGCATCGATTGGCAACAGCGCCTGGCGCAAAAGCTCACTCAGCTGTCGGGGCTGGAGCGGGCGTTTTTCAACAACTCAGGCGCCGAGGCCAACGAAACCGCACTGAAACTGGCGCGCCTCCATGGTTGGCATAAAGGCATTGAGCAGCCATTGGTGGTGGTCATGGATAATGCGTTCCACGGGCGCACATTGGGCACGATGTCCGCCAGTGACGGTCCGTCCGTGCGGCTGGGATACAACCGCTTGCCGGGGGATTTCATCAAGGTGCCGTTCGGCGATCTGGCGGCGTTGGAAGCGATCCAGCAGGCTCATGCCGAGCGCATCGTCGCAGTACTGGTGGAACCGATCCAGGGCGAAAGTGGTGTGCAACTCGCCCCGCCGGGTTATCTCAAGGCCCTGCGGGAACTGTGCACCCGGCGCGCCTGGTTGTTGATGCTCGACGAGATCCAGACCGGCATCGGTCGCACTGGCCAATGGTTCGCGTTCCAGCACGAGGGCATCGTGCCGGACGTCATGACCCTCGCCAAAGGCTTGGGCAACGGCGTGCCCATTGGGGCCTGCCTGGCAAGGGGCAAGGCGGCTGAACTGTTTACCCCTGGCAGCCATGGCAGCACCTTTGGCGGTAATCCACTGGCCTGTCGGGTCGGCTGCACGGTGCTGGAGATCATTGAGCAACAAGCGCTGGTGGACAACGCCAGGCATCAGGGCGAACAGTTGCTGAGCCGGCTGCGCACCGAGTTGGCGGACAACCCGAATGTCCTGGCGATTCGCGGCCAGGGGTTGATGATCGGCATCGAACTCAAGCAGCCGGTTCGCGACCTGGCCCTGCGCGCCGCCCGGGACCACGGCCTGCTGATCAATATCACTCGGGGCCAGACCATCCGCCTGCTGCCGCCGTTGACGATCGATGGGCGGGAAGTGGAGATGATTGTCCGGGGTGTAAGCCGCTGTCTGGCGCAGGGGTGAGGGGCGTTCGCCCGGACGCCGGTTTCTTATCGGTCAGCCGGGCGAAGCACAACGCAGCGCGACGGAATTTTTAACGATTGCCGCGTTCCAACGCCTGCCAGAGTCGATTGCCTACACTTTGGCATTCAGACTGAAAACCCAGGAGCATCTTCATGTTCACCTCGCGTCGCTTGATCGTTGTCGCAACTGCTGTGGCCCTGTTGTCCGGCTGTGCGTCGCCTAACCCCTACGACAACCAGGGCCAGGCCTCTACCGAATCTTCGGGCATGAGCAAAACCGCCAAGTATGGCGGCCTCGGTGCACTGGCGGGGGCGTTGGCCGGTGCGGCCATCGGTCACGATAACCGGGGCAAGGGGGCGTTGATCGGTGCAGCGGTGGTGGGGGCTTCCGCGGCCGGTTACGGCTACTACGCCGACCAGCAGGAAAAGAAGCTGCGTGCGAGCATGGCCAATACCGGCGTTGAAGTGCAGCGCCAGGGCGACCAGATCAAGCTGATCATGCCGGGCAACATCACCTTCGCCACCGACTCGGCGAACATCGCGTCCAGCTTCTACCAGCCGCTGAACAACCTGGCCAACTCCCTCAAGGAGTTCAACCAGAACCAGATTGAAATCGTCGGCTACACCGACAGCACCGGCAGCCGCCAGCACAACATGGACCTGTCCCAGCGTCGTGCGCAGAGCGTGGCGACCTACCTGACGTCCCAGGGCGTGAGCGGTGCCAACCTGTCGGCCCGTGGCGCCGGCCCGGACAACCCGGTGGCCAGCAACGCCGACGTCAATGGCCGTGCGCAAAACCGTC
The DNA here is from genome assembly GCF_054681425.1 of Pseudomonas sp. H1_F01. Classification (NCBI taxonomy): domain Bacteria; kingdom Pseudomonadati; phylum Pseudomonadota; class Gammaproteobacteria; order Pseudomonadales; family Pseudomonadaceae; genus Pseudomonas; species Pseudomonas sp. H1_F01. The sequence continues at coordinate 1,390,759 of NZ_CP162823.1, forward strand.
GTGTCGAGGTCAACCTCAAGGCCATTCCCGGCCAGCAGTACCAGGCACCGGCACAGCAGGGCCAGACTTACCAGCAATACCCATAACGGCTGGGCGGCAAATGAAACGGGGGCTCTGGAAACAGGGCCCCCGTTTTTTTATGGTTGTCAGTTTCTATCCGCCTGATGCCGCCACTTGTGGCGAGGGGATTTGTGGGAGCAAAGCTTGCTCGCGAAACAGGCGCCTCGATTTTCTGAAAGACCGCATCGCTTTCATCGCGGGCAAGCCTTGCTCCCACAAGTCTCCTCGCCCAAAGGTGTTCACAAGGGGATCAATTCGCCTCTTTTACCGCACTCAAGAACGCACACGTACGCTCCTGCTGCGGGTTCTCGAAGATCTGCGCCGGGGTGCCCTGTTCGTGGATCTGCCCTTTGTAGAAGAAACACACCCGGTCGGCGAACTCCCGGGCGAAGCCCATCTGGTGGGTCACCATCAGCATCGTCAGGTTGTGTTCGGCCCCCAGTTTGCGGATCACATTCAGCACTTCGCCGCACAGCTCCGGGTCGAGCGCCGAGGTCACTTCGTCAAACAGCATCACCTTGGGCCGCATCGCCAGCGCCCGGGCGATCGCCACCCGCTGTTGCTGGCCGCCGGACAACTGCGACGGGTAATGGTCGAGCTTATTGCCCAGCCCTACCAGCTCCAACAAGTCGGCGGCGCGCTCCCGGGCTTCTTTCGGGTTCATGCCCAGCACCTGCACCGGCGCCTCGATCACGTTCTGCAGCGCGGTCATGTGGGGAAACAGGTTGAAACTCTGGAACACCATGCCGATCTTGCCGCGCACCCGGCGGATGTGTCGGTCGTTGGCCGGCACCAGCACGCCGTTGCGGTTGGGCATGTGGGTCAGGGAGTCATCCTCGACGCGGATCTGGCCTTGGTCGATACCTTCCAGGGTCATCAACACCCGCAGCAGCGTGGACTTGCCCGAGCCGCTGGGGCCGATGATCGCGACCTTTTCACCGGGGGCGACATCCAGGTTCAGATGGTCGAGCACGGTGAAGCTGCCATAGCTTTTGGTCACGTCCTGGAAACTCACGATCGGCCGGGACGTTGTTGGATCTTGCATGGCCGGGGCCTCCTGCTGCGACGCCAGCGTGCTGCGCCGGGACAAGTCGGTGGGCGTGGACAGAGGTAAAGTCATTAGCGTAGCTCCATGCGCGTTTCAAGGCGCCGTACCAGATAAGCCAGGGCAAGGCTCAGGGCGAGGAAGAACAGGCCGACCATGGTGATCGGTTCCAGGTAGCGGAAATTCTCGGAACCGATGTTCTTGGCCTGCTGCATGATTTCCACCACGGTGATCGCCGACAGCACCGGCGTGTCCTTGAGCATTGCCACCAGGTAATTGCCCAGCGGCGGCACGATCGGACGCAGCGCCTGGGGCAGGATGATGTTGCGGTAGGCGTCGTACGGCGCGATGTTCAGTGCCGTCACCGCTTCCCACTGCGCCCGCGGCACCGCATCCAGACCACTGCGATAGACCTCGGCGATGTAGCAGGCGTAGTGCAAGCCGATGCCGAGGATGCCAACCTGCATGGCCGTCAGGCTCAAGCCGTAGTTGGGCAGCACGTAGTAGAGGAAATACACCTGGATCAGCAGCGGTGTGCTGCGGATGAACTCGATCACCGCGGTGGCCGGCCACGATAGCCAGAATTTGCGACTGCGCCGGCCAATCGCCAGGAACAATCCCAGGACAATCGCGATCAGGAAACCGATCAGGGTAATGCCCACGGTGTTGAGGGAGGCGCGCAGCAGGTCCGGCAGGATTTGTGCGGCATAGGACCAGTCGAACAGCGTCATGACAGACCTCCACGCATCCGGCCCCGGCTCAGTCGTCGTTCGATGTGGCGCATGCCGAAGTTGATGGCCTGGGCGAGGATGAAATACATCACCAGGGCCAGGCTGAAGATCTCCAGGGTCTGGAAGGTCGCCTGATCCAACTGCCGCGCCCGGAAACTCAGGTCCGACAAGGTGATCAGCGACACCAGCGAGGTGTTCTTCAGCAGCTCGATCAACAGGTTGGTGCCCGGTGGAATCGCCGCCAGCAACGCCTGCGGCAGGATGATCCGCTTGAAGCGCGTAAAACCGCTGAAGTTCAACGCCGTGCAGGCTTCGTATTGGCCCTTGGCAACCGAACTGATGGCGCCGCGCATCACTTCCGCACCGTAGGCGCCGATGTGCAGGCCCAGGCCGACAATCGCCACGGCGTAAGGGCTCAGCTCAACGTTGAAGGGTGGCAGCGGCAGCACGAAGAACAGCCAGAACAATTGCACCAGCAGCGAGGTGCCACGGAACACTTCGATGTAGGTGATGGAAAACCAGCGCAACGCTCGCCACGGCGAGAGTCGCCCGAGGGCTGCCAGCACCGCCGCGACGATGGCCAGCAGCGAGCCGAAGAAGGTCACCTGGAGCGTGACCCAGGCCCCCTGTATCAATAACGGAAGTAATTCGCCCATGGTTCAACCCAATGTCCGGTGAAGCAGGGAACAGGCATCACGCACCGTGCGTCATGCCCGTTTCGGCACGCCAGTTTTTGGCGACTACTGAGCGCAGAGCTCGGCCGCGGTCTTGCTGGTCACGTTGGATTTGTCGAACCCGAATGGCGCGACCGTCTTGAGATGCTCTTCGGAGCCCAGCCACTTTTTCAGCTCGGCATTGACCGCATCGCGCAAGTCTTTGTCTTCGGGGCGGAAGGCCAGGGCGCCGTAGCCGATGTGGGACGGGTCGTCCTTGAATTCGGTCATCGCTTCCACCTTGTCGCCACCCTTGCTGGCCAGGCCTTTCATGGTCAGTTGGGTGCCGACGGCAGCGTCCGCGCGTCCGGCGCGCACGGCTTGTAATTGTGCGGTGGTGTCGGGCACCTGGAGGATCTGGTCGTCCTTGACCCCGGAGTCGCGGGCATAAGCCAGGTTCACCGTGCCGGCCATGATTGCCAGTTTCACATCCGGTTGCTTGGCGATGTCTTCATAGCTGTGGAGTTTTTTCGGATTGCCCTTGGCCACGAGCAAGGCATCGGGCAACTGGTACTGCGGATCGGTGAACAACACTTGCTTGCAGCGCGCCGGGGTGATGTACATGCCGGCGGCGATGACATCGAAACGGCCGGCCCGCAGGCCTGGAATCAATGAGCCCCATTCGGTGAGCACGCCATTGACCTGCTTGATGCCCATCTTGGCGAAGATGATCTTGGCGATCTCCGGCGACTCACCGGTAACGTTGCCGTCGGTTTCGGTGAAGGCAAACGGGGTTTCGTTGGCATAGCCGATCCGGATGCTGCTGTTGCTTTTGATCGTATCCAGGGTGGCCGCTTGAACGCTGCCGGCCAGGCCCAGTACGGCACAGGTCAACAAGAGCCGACGCAAGGGCGCACCGGTGCTGGGAAGAAAATTGCTCATCAATAAAATCTCCTGTTTCTTGTGGATCCGTCGTTTGACGGCTCTGTGGTAGGAGGCAGTGTTACAAGAGCAAAGCGTACAGCGGCGGATCCTGGCGTGGCCTGGAATCGGGAACGGCGCCGGTACAGGTCGATCCGGCTTTTTGTCAGGGCGATGAGCCCGCCTGGGTGACGACCTTGGACCGAGCATACAAAAGCCCCGGCATCGATTGTATTGCACTAGGACAATTGCTTTGCCGCGATGGTCGCGCAATGCTGTGCGCACCCCTACACACGCCGGTTGCAGCTGTCATGGATAAGTGGAAGTCAGCCTTGGACCTCGCCCGCAGCGGTGAATCCAAATACAAGATTCTGGTGCAGGCCATTGCCGACGATATCGAACAGGGCACCCTGGCCAATGACCAGCGCCTGCCGCCGCAACGGCAGGTAGCTGACGCCATGGGTATCAGCGTGCAGACCGTCACCAACGCCTATAAGGAGTTGGAGCGCCAGGGACTGGTGCGCTGTGAGGTCGGGCGTGGCAGTTTCGTCTCGCGGCGCATGAGCGACCGGGTGGCGACGTACATTCTCGACAGTCCCGAGCGAGCGCTGGTGGATTTTTCCATCACCCGCATCCTCCACACCCGCGAGCATGACCAGGCCTGGCGTGATACCTGCGCGGCGCTGAGCACTGAAGAGGATCAGCCGTGGATTCATGCGTTTCGCCCCATCGCCGGTTTTGAATCCCATCGCGAAGCGGCGGCGCAGTGGATCGGCCGGCAAGGGCTGAAAGTCGACCGTAACGATGTGCTGATCACCAACGGCGCGGCCCACGGGATTTTCCTGGCTCTCGCTTCGCTGGCGGGCCCTGATGACGTGGTGCTCTGCGAAGGCTTGACCGACCACGGCGTGATCGGCAATTCCCAGGTGCTGGGCTTCACCCTCAAGGGCCTGGAGATGGACCGCTATGGCATCGACCCCGAACATTTCGAAGACATGTGCAGCAACGAGCGCATCACGGCGCTGGTGTGCACGCCGAACCTGAACAACCCCACCACCAGCCTGATGCCCGACGCCCGCCGCCGGGAAATCGCCGAGATTGCCCGGCGCTTCGGTGTGCACATTATTGAAGACGATGTGTACGGCCCGCTGCTGGACGACCGCCGGGCGCCGCCCATCAGCCATTACCTGCCGGAGCTGTCTTTCTACTGCACGAGCATGACCAAGTCGGTGCTCACGGGCCTGCGCACCGGTTATCTGGTGGTGCCCAAGCGCCTGGCCCTGCGCACCGAGAGCATCCTGCGGGTCAACAGTTGGATGGCCACGCCCATGGTCTCGGAGATCGCCACCCGCTGGATTCGCGATGGACGCGCCGAGTCGCTGGTGCAATTGCAACGTCAACTGCTGGCCGGGCGCCAGGCGATGGTCACCGAGTACATGGGCGAACATCTACTGGGCCAGCACCCGCATGCCTTGAGTGCCTGGGTCGGTATCCCGTCCCATTGGGAAGTGGACAGCCTGGTGCGGGCGCTGCGGCACAAGCACATCGCCGTGACCTCGCCCGATCCGTTCACCGTCCGCGGCACCCCCAGGCCCCGCGCGGTGCGGGTCTGCGTCGGTGCCGAATGCAGTGACGAAGAAATGCGCCATGCGCTGATCGGCATGCGGCAGATCTTCAACCAGTACCCGCAGATTCATGATTTCTGATGCCCCACACTGCAGTTCCCACAGGGGATTTGTGAGGGGCTTGGGATGGGGGTTCAAGTAATCGATCTAAATTGCCCTAGTACATTCATCACCACAATCCAGCCCTCTTAGACTGCGCCCAACACATCCGCTCGGGACGCAGTCATGACAGGGTTGCAGCTTCAGGACATTTACCTCGCTCGCCAGCGCATCGAGTCGCAGGTCAGGCGTACGCCCATGGAGCATTCCCCGAGTTTGTCGCGGTTGATGGGTGTTGAGGTGTACCTCAAGCTTGAGGCGCTGCAAATCACCGGCAGCTTCAAGCTGCGCGGGGCGAGCAATGCCGTCGCGCAACTTAGTTCCGAGCAAAAGGCCCGAGGCGTGGTCACCGCGTCGACGGGTAATCATGGTCGAGCGCTGGCCCATGCCGCGTCACAGCAGGGCGTCAAGGCGATGGTCTGCCTGTCGAACCTGGTGCCGGCCAACAAGGTGCAGGCGATCCGCGACCTGGGCGCCGAGGTGTGCATCGTCGGCCAGTCCCAGGACGATGCCCAGCGCGAGGCCGAGCGCATCGCCCGGGAGCAGGGCGCGACCTTTTTGCCGCCCTTCGATCACCCTGCGATCATCGCCGGGCAGGGCACCCTCGGCCTGGAGATCCTCGAGCAGCAACCGGAGGTGGCCCAGGTCCTGGTGCCGTTGTCCGGTGGCGGCCTGTTCGCCGGAGTTGCCCTGGCCCTCAAAAGTGCCAACCCAGCGATTCAAGTCCACGGCATCAGCATGGCCCGAGGTGCCGCGATGCACGCCAGCCTCGCCGCCGGGCAGCCCGTGGACATCGAGGAACTGCCGACGCTGGCCGACTCCCTTGGTGGCGGCATCGGCCTGGACAACCGCTACACCTTCGCCATGACCCGGCAACTGAGCGATGACGTACATCTGCTCTCGGAAGCCTCTATCGCCAATGCCATCCGCCACGCCTATCACCACGAACGCCTGGTGCTCGAAGGCGCTGCCGTGGTGGGCATCGCGGCGCTGCTCGACGGCCTGATCGAGCCGCGCGGCCCCATTGTCCTGGTGGTCAGCGGGCGCAACGTCGACACCGAACACCATGCCCGCGTGATCGCTGGCGCCAACGCCTGATAACCCCTAACGGAGCCTGTCATGAGTGAAGTCACCCTATTGAGCGAAGCCGACCTGCGCAGTTGCGTGGCCCTCGATCTGGCCAGCATCGACGCCATCGAACAGGCTTTCGTGCTGCTGGCCACCGCCGCCGTGGCGATGCCGCCGATCCTGCGCTTGGACATTCCCGAGCACAACGGTGAAGTGGATGTGAAGACCGCTTACCTGCCGGGCCTGGATCGCTTCGCCATCAAGGTCAGCCCGGGCTTCTTCGATAACCCCAAGCTCGGCCTGCCCAGCCTCAACGGCATGATGATGCTGCTCTCGGCACGCACCGGCCTGCTGGAGGCCCTGCTGCTGGACAACGGGTACCTCACCGCTGTGCGCACCGCTGCGGCGGGTGCGGTGGCGGCGCGTTGCCTGTCTCGCGAGGAGAGCCGCAGCGTCGCGCTGATCGGAGCCGGTGAGCAGGCGGCGTTGCAGCTTCAGGCGTTGCGCCTGGTGCGGCCCATCGACGATGTGCGGGTCTGGGCGCGCGATGCGCAAAAGGCCAAGGCGTTCAGTCAGGAGCTGGCGCGTGACACCGGGCTTGCCGTCTCGCCATGCGCCTCCATTGACGATGCCCTGGAAGGCGTGGACATCGCCATCACCTGCACACCCAGTCGCGAGCCGTTGATCCAAGCCCGCCATTTGCATCCTGGCCTGCACATCACGGCGATGGGCTCGGACGCCGAACACAAGAACGAAATTTCCCCGCAAGCCCTGGCGGCCGTCGACTGCTATGTCGCCGATCGTCTGAGCCAGACCCGCGTGCTTGGCGAGCTGCACCACGCCTTGCTGGCCGGCACCGTTCGCGATGAGTTGGCCTTGCTGGAACTGGGCCAGGTGTTGTCGGGGCAACGGGTCGGTCGCACCCGCGAGGCGCAAGTCACCCTGTGCGACCTCACCGGCACCGGTGCCCAGGACACCGCCATCGCCAACCTGGCGTTCGAGCGGGCGCGGGCGGCGGGCAAGGGATTCGCGTTCGGTCGCTAAAGCATTTTTTATTCGTGCGTCATTTGAACAGAGGGCAGATGGATGTCTGAGATCGTCGTCAATCTTCCGTTTAAACGGGAGGAATACACCCAACGCCTGGCGAAGGTTCGCGCCGCCATGCAGGCCCAGGGCCTGGAGCTGCTGTTGGTCACCGACCCGTCGAACATGGCCTGGCTCACCGGCTATGACGGTTGGTCGTTCTATGTGCACCAGTGCGTGCTGCTGGCACTGGAGGGCGAACCCGTGTGGTTCGGTCGTGGCCAGGATGCCAACGGTGCCAAGCGCACGGTGTTCATGCAGGCCGACAACATCGTCGGCTACCCGGACATCTACGTGCAGTCCCGCGAGCGCCACCCCATGGACTACCTGTCCCGCGAGGTGATCATCGCCCGTGGCTGGGGCGCGCTGACCATCGGCGTGGAGATGGACAACTATTACTTCAGCGCCGCCGCGTACCTGTCGCTGCAAAAGCATTTGCCCCAGGCAAAACTGGTTGACGCGGTGGGCCTGGTGAACTGGCAGCGAGCGGTCAAGTCGCCCCAGGAAATCGCCTACATGCGCATCGCCGCGCGCATCGTCGAGAACATGCACAGCCGGATCCTGGAACGCATCGAACCGGGCATGCGCAAGAACGAACTGGTGGCCGAGATTTACAGCAGCGGCATCCTCGGTGCCGACGGCCATGGCGGCGACTACCCGGCCATCGTGCCGCTGTTGCCCACCGGGGCCGACGCCAGTGCGCCGCACCTGACCTGGGACGATTCACCCTTCGAAAAGGGCGCCGGCACCTTCTTTGAAATCGCCGGTTGCTACAAGCGTTACCACTGCCCGTTGTCGCGCACCATATACCTGGGCAAGCCGCCGCAACATTTCCTCGACGGCGAAAAAGCCGTGGTCGAGGGCATCGCCGCCGGCCTGGACGCAGCCAAGCCGGGCAACACCACTGGCGACATCGCCGTGGCGTTTTTCAAGGTGCTGGAGAAATTCGGCATTCACAAGGACAGCCGTTGCGGCTACCCCATCGGGATCAGTTATCCGCCGGATTGGGGCGAGCGCACCATGAGCCTGCGCCCCGGCGACAACAGCGTGTTGCAGCCGGGCATGACCTTCCACTTCATGCCGGGGCTGTGGATGGACGATTGGGGCCTGGAAATCACCGAAAGCATCCTGATCACCGAGACCGGCGTCGAGACGCTGTGCAACGTGCCTCGTCAATTGTTCGTGAAGGATTGAGCCATGCCCGATCTGCCTAATAATCCCATCAGCGCCACGGTCGACTTCACCCGCGAGGGCGTGCAGCACGGCTTTCTCAAGCTGCCGTATTCGCGGGACGATTCGGCCTGGGGCGCGGTGATGATTCCCATCACGGTCATCCAGCGCGGCAGCGGCCCGACGGCGCTGCTCAGCGGTGGCAACCACGGCGATGAATACGAAGGTCCGGTGGCCCTGAGCAAACTGGCGCAGCAACTGACGGCTGAAGAGGTGAGCGGGAGGGTGATCATCGTGCCGTTCATGAACACCCCGGCCTTCCACGCCGGACGCCGGACTTCGCCCATCGACAAGGGCAACCTGAACCGCAGTTTTCCCGGCAGGCCGGACGGCACCGTTACCGAGAAAATCGCCGACTATTTCAATCGCACCCTGCTGCCCTTGGCCGACATTGTCCTGGACATTCATTCCGGCGGCCGGACCCTGGATTTCCTGCCGTTTGCCGCCTGCCACGTGTTGCCGGACAAACAGCAGCAAGCGCGCTGCGAGGCCGGGATGCTGGCGTTCAACGCGCCGTATTGCATGCGCATGCTGGAGCTGGACGCCGGGGCGATGTACGACACGGCGGCCGAGTCCCAAGGCAAGGTGTTCGTCACCACCGAGTTGGGCGGCGGCGGTTCGTCGACCGCCCGTAGCGTGGCGATTGCCGAGCGTGGGGTACGCAACCTGTTGATCCACGCCGGCATCCTGCGGGGCACGATCGAGTTGCAGCCATCGCTGGTGCTCGACATGCCGGACGCCAGTTGTTTCATCGCCAGCGAACACGACGGCCTGCTGGAAATGTGCCGCGACCTGGGGGAACACGTGACCCGGGGTGAGGTGGTAGCGCGCATCTACGACGCCACCCGCAGCGGCGTCGCCCCGGTCGAATACCGCGCCGCCCGCAGCGGCCTGCTGGCGGCCCGGCACTTTCCCGGGTTGGTGCAGTGTGGCGATACCTTGGCGGTGATTGCGGATGTGTTGGCTTAGGTCAGATGGAACACAGAACCTGTGGCGAGGGGATAAATCCCCTCGCCACAATTGATGTATGTCTGGAAGTTTTATGTAACCACCCGGAGCCCGGCCCATGCACAAGCTCGATCGCTACGATCTCAAGATCCTGCAAATCCTCGCCGAGGACGGGCGGATTACCAAGTCGAGCCTGGCCGAGGCCATCAACCTGTCGGTGACGCCGGCCTGGGAACGGGTGCGCAAGCTCGAAGCAGCAGGCCTGATCATCGGCTACCGGGCGCAGATCGATTGGGGCGCGGTGTTCAAGCGTCAGCAGGTGCTGGTGGAAATCACCCTGGCCCGGCACACCGCCCAGGACATGCGCCGTTTCGAGCAACGCATGATCGCCGCGCCAGAAGTGGCGTTCTGTTACGCCACGGGCGGCGGCGTGGATTACCTAGCGATGATCCAGGCGCCGGACGTCGATGCCTACCAGCGTTTCGTCGACCAACTGCTGCTCGAAGACCTTGGCATCGAACGCTACTTCACCTACATCGTCACCAAGACCATCAAGACCGCCGGTGCCTTGCCGGCGGAGCTGGCCGAGCCGTCCTGAGCACCGCAGAAAACCCGGTTTACCGCCCTCGATTCAGAAAAAAACCAGGGTTTGACCCACGGTAAACCCCCAATTCCCCCAGCGCCGCTGCCCTAGCATGGATTCACGCACACGCTCTGGAGTGAACGTCATGCCTTACCAACATCCGCTGCTGTTCAAAGCGCTTTGCTACATCGACGGCCATTGGGTCCACAGCGACAGCGGTCACAGTGTGGCCGTCCACAACCCTGCCACCCGCACAGTCATCGGCCATGTGCCGATGCTGGATCAGCCGCAGATCGTCGCGGCGGTGGACGCGGCGCATCGTGCATTCCCGGCGTGGCGTGAGCAGAGCCTGGAGACCCGGGGCGCGTTGCTGCGGCGCTGGGCGGCATTGATCGTCGAACACAGCGAAGACCTCGCCCACATTCTCAGCCTGGAGCAGGGCAAGCCATTGGCCGAGTCCCGTGGCGAAATCGCCTACGCTGCCAGCTTCATCCCGTGGTTCGCCGAGCAAGCCCGGCGCCTGTACGGTCAGAACATCCCCAGCCATATCCCGAATGCGCACCTGGGTACGATCAAGGAACCGGTGGGCGTCTGCGCGCTGCTCACACCGTGGAATTTCCCGTCGGCGATGATCACCCGCAAGGCCGCCGCTGCCCTGGCCGCCGGTTGCACCGTGGTGATCAAGCCGGCCCACGAAACGCCTTACTCGGCCTTGGCGCTGGCGCAATTGGCCGAGGAAGCCGGTTTTCCCGCCGGGGTCTTCAACGTGGTATTGGGCGAGCCGCAAATGGCCATGGAAACCCTGGTCAAGGATCGTCGCGTACGCTCAGTGAGCTTCACCGGTTCGACCCGGGTGGGCAAGCTGGTGTTGCAGACGGCAGCCCATGACGTGAAGAAAGTCGCACTGGAACTGGGCGGCAACGCGCCGTTCATTGTCTGCGCCGATGCCGACCTGGCCTTGGCGGTAAAAGTCGCCGTGGAGGCGAAATTCCAGACCTCGGGGCAGGACTGCTGTGCGGCTAACCGGATCATGGTGCAGCGCTCGGTGTACCAGGCGTTCCTCAGTCGTTTCGCCGCTGCGGTGCGCGCCTTGCGCGTCGGGCCGGCAATGGTCGATCAACAGGAGCAGGACGTGGAGGTCGGGCCGTTGATGCATCAGGCGGCATTCGATGCGACCGCTGACCGCATCGCCGATGCCCTGGCCCTTGGCGCTCAACGCCTGGTGGGCGGTGAGGCCCATGCCTTGGGCGGGTTGTTTTATCAACCCACGGTGCTGGCCGACGTCACGCCGCAGATGCGCATCTACCGTGAAGAAAACTTCGCGCCCATTGCCGGGGTGATGCCGTTCGACACCCTGGACGAAGCCATCGAAATGGCCAACGACACCGAGTATGGGTTGGCGGCCTATATTTGTTCCAATCGCCTGGACCTCATTTATCCGCTGATCCGCCGTCTCGACCACGCCATGGTCGCGGTCAACGGCGTCAAGTTCACCGGCCACCCGATTCCCTTCGGTGGCATGAAAGCCTCGGGCCTCGGTCGCGAGGGTGGCAGCGAGGGCTTCGAGCCCTTTGTCGAAACCAAATATTTTTGCCTGCACCATCAAGGCCAGTTCCCAGGAGAGCCCGCATGAGCCAAGAACTCAACACGCTGTTCGAACAAGACCGTGCGCATTTCATGCACCCCTCGACCCACGCCCACGACCACGCCAGCGGCGCGCTCAAGGGCCGGATCATCAAGAGTGCGTCAGGCATTCGCATTCGCGACCATGAAGGCCGTGAGTTCATCGATGCCTTTGCCGGCCTCTACTGCGTGAACATCGGTTACGGCCGCACCGAGGTAGCCGACGCCATCTATAAACAGGCCAAGGAACTGGCCTACTACCACACCTACGTCGGCCATTCGAGCGAAGCGATCATCGAGCTGTCCAGTCGCATCATGGACTGGGCGCCGGAAGGGATGAAGAAGGTCTACTACGGTTTGTCCGGCTCCGATGCCAACGAAACCCAGGTCAAGCTGGTGCGCTACTACAACAACGTACTGGGCCGGCCTCTGAAGAAGAAAATCATTTCACGGGACCGTGGCTACCATGGCTCGGGCATCATGACCGGCAGCCTCACTGGGCTTGCGACCTTCCACCAGCATTTCGACCTGCCGGTCGAAGGGGTCAAGCACACCGTGTGCCCACACTGGTATCGCAAGGCCCCGACGGGCATGGATGAAGCGGCCTTCGTCCGGTATTGCGCCGATGAGCTGGAAAAAATGATCCTCGCCGAAGGCCCGGATACCGTGGCGGCGTTCATTGGCGAACCGTTGATGGGCACCGGGGGCATCATCGTTCCCCCTGCCGGTTATTGGGATGCGATCCAGGCCGTGCTGAAAAAATACGACGTGCTGCTGATTGCCGATGAAGTGGTCTGCGCGTTCGGCCGCCTGGGTTCGAAGATGGGCTGCCAGCGCTACGGCATGAAGCCGGACCTGATCACCACCGCCAAAGGCCTGACCAGTGCCTATGCGCCCCTGTCAGCGGTGATCATCGGGGAAAAGGTCTGGAGCGTGATTGAAAAAGCCTCCCAGGCCGAAGGGGCCATGGGCCATGGCTGGACCTATTCCGGGCACCCGATTTGCGCGGCGGCGGCACTGGCGAACCTCGACATTCTTGAACGGGAAAACCTCACGGCCAACGCCGAGGACGTGGGTGGCTACCTGAATCGTCGCCTGCGTGAAACCCTTGAAGGTCATCCGTTGGTGGGAGAGGTGCGTGGTGACGGCATGCTGGCGGCGGTGGAGTTCATGGCCGACCGTGAACAGCGCACGGCATTCGACCCAGCACTGAAAGTCGGCCCGAAGGTCTCGGCCGCCTGCCTGGAACGCGGCATGATCGCCCGTGCCATGCCCCACGGCGACATCCTGGGCTTCGCCCCGCCACTGATCCTGACTCGCGAGGATGCGGACCTGATCGTCGACATCACCAAAGGGGCTATCGATCAGGTGGCGGGTGAGGTGTTGGCTTAAGCCCGCTTTAAATGTGGGAGCGAGCCTGCTCGCGATAGCGGTCTGCCTGAGACGGTAATGTTGGATGTGCTGGCCTCATCGCGAGCAGGCTCGCTCCCACAGGGGGGATTTTCCTGAGGCAATAAAAAAGCCCGCCCGATCATGTGATCGGGCGGGCTTTTGGTTGTGGCTTGGCGATTACTTCTTCAAACCGTAATGCTCATCGAGCATGCCGGGTGAATTCGGGGCCTTGGGGGCGTAGTCCCGCGGCGGTTCCTGGATCCCTTTCGGTGGGGTCAGGCGTTCCCGTGGAGTCTGTGCCGCATCGGCTTGCAGGGCGGCCAGCAGGCGCTGGCGAGTCTGCTCGTCCAGGGCCAGGCGATTGGCACCCTCGGACAAATGATCCTGGACGTCCTGGTAGCTCTGGGTGAGTTTTTTCACCAGAGAAGCGGTGCTGTTGAAGTGAGTGACCACTTCATTCTGATAACTGTCGAAACGTTCCTGGATGTCGTCCAGCTGACGTTGCGTGCTGTTGGGCACCGCGTTGGGCAGCAGTCGGGCAAGCAGGAATCCAATGGCGACACCGGCAACCAGGGCAAGAGTCGGCAACAACCAAACTAAGAGCGAGTGTTCCACGAGTCCTTCCTCTATAAACGGCTTTGCTTTACGTTAACGGCTCGGACCTGCGCTGTATACCGCGAAGAACATCGCAATCATGCCAGGCACAGACTTTAGCTAGACGAGTCGACCCAATTCGAGGTCACGGAGTTCTTTCCCTTGCTTATGCGCGAAACCCCTGTAGTCATCGATGGCCCGGTGGGCCAACTGGAAGCCTTGTACCTGGACAACGAGGCCCCCCGTGGCCTGGCGCTGATCTGCCACCCGAACCCGGTGCAGGGCGGGACCATGCTCAACAAAGTGGTCTCGACCCTGCAACGCACTGCCCGCGATGCTGGCCTGGTTACGTTGCGTTTCAATTATCGTGGCGTGGGGGCCAGTGCCGGCAGTCACGACATGGGCACTGGCGAAGTGGATGACGCCCAGGCGGTCGCCCAATGGCTGCGGGAAAAATACCCGCAATTGCCCCTGACCCTGTTCGGTTTTTCCTTTGGCGGCTTTGTCGCCGCCAGCCTGGGCGGGCGCCTGGAAGCCCAGGGTCAACCGGTCAAGCACCTGTTCATGGTGGCCCCGGCGGTAATGCGCCTGGACGAGCAGTCGCCCTTGCCGATGAGCGGCGAGTTGACGGTGATCCAGCCGGAAACCGACGAAGTGGTCGATCCGCAACTGGTTTACGAATGGTCCGACACGCTCCAACGTCCCCATGAGCTGCTGAAAGTGGCAGAATGCGGACACTTTTTTCATGGCAAGCTGACCGATCTCAAGGATCTGATCCTGCCGCGCCTCTCGAATTGACAGCAGTCTGACAAGCGATAACCCATGACGACGCGTACCCGTATCCTGACCGGCATCACCACCACCGGCACCCCGCACCTGGGCAACTATGCCGGCGCCATCCGTCCGGCGATCCTCGCCAGCCGCGACAGCAACGCCGATTCGTTCTACTTCCTGGCCGACTACCACGCCCTGATCAAGTGCGATGACCCGCTGCGTATCCAGCGTTCGCGCCTGGAAATCGCCGCCACGTGGCTGGCCGGCGGCCTGGATGTGGACCGCGTGACGTTCTATCGCCAGTCCGATATTCCCGAGATCCCGGAGCTGACCTGGCTGCTGACCTGCGTCGCCGCCAAGGGCCTGCTCAACCGTGCCCACGCCTACAAGGCGTCGGTGGACAAGAACGTCGAGGCCGGTGAAGACCCGGACGCCGGCATCACCATGGGGCTGTACAGCTACCCGGTTTTGATGGCCGCCGATATCCTGATGTTCAACGCCCACAAGGTGCCGGTCGGTCGCGACCAGATCCAGCACGTGGAAATGGCCCGCGACATCGGTCAGCGCTTCAATCATCTGTTCGGCCAGGGCAAGGAGTTCTTCACCATGCCCGAGGCGCTGATCGAGGAAAGCGTCGCCACGTTGCCGGGCCTCGATGGCCGCAAGATGTCCAAGAGCTATGACAACACCATCCCGTTGTTCAGCAGCGCCAAGGACATGAAGGACGCGATCTCGCGGATCGTTACCGACTCGCGTGCCCCGGGCGAAGCCAAGGATCCGGACAATTCGCACCTGTTCACCCTGTTCCAGGCCTTCGCCACTGCCGAACAGTCCGCCGAGTTCCACAGCGAACTGCTGCAAGGCCTGGGTTGGGGCGAAGCCAAGAACCGCCTGTTCCAACTGCTCGACAGCGAGCTGGGTGAAGCGCGCGAGCGTTATCACCAGTTCATCGAGCGTCCATCGGACCTTGAAGACATCCTGCAACTGGGCGCGAAAAAAGCCCGGGCCGTGGCGACGCCGTTCCTCAACGAACTGCGCGAGGCCGTTGGCCTGCGTTCGTTTGTCAGCCAGGTCCAGGTGGCCGCCAGCACCAAGAAAAAAGCCGCCAAGGCAGCACGCTTCGTCAGCTTCCGCGAAGACGACGGCAGTTTCCGCTTCCGTCTACTGGCCGCCGACGGCGAGCAACTGTTGCTGTCGAACAATTTTGCCGACGGCAAGACCGCAGGGCAGGTGACCAAGCAATTGCAGTCCGGCCAGCCCTTGGACTTACGCAGCGACGACCTGAGTTTCAGCGTCTGGCTCGAAGGCGAGTGCGTGGCGAACAGCCCGGCCTTCGCCAACAGCGCCGCCCGGGATGCAGCCATCGATGCGTTGCGCGTTGCCCTGACGCCTGCCCAGGACTGATCCGGGCACGTCACCCGACCATCGGCCCGAATAAGGGCCGATTGCCATTCCTCTGGGCCGTCGCTACAGTGACGGCCCGTTTTTGTTGCCTTGCTAACGAATATGACGCCCCTAGAACGATATCAAGCTGATCTGAAACGCCCGGAGTTCTTCCACGACGCAGCCCAGGAAACGGCGGTGCGGCATTTGCAACGCCTGTACGACGACCTGGTCGCGGCGGCGAACAACAAGCCCGGCCTGTTGGGCAAACTGTTCGGCAAAAAAGACCAGACACCGGTCAAGGGCCTGTATTTCTGGGGCGGCGTGGGCCGTGGCAAGACCTACCTGGTGGACACCTTCTTCGAAGCGTTGCCGTTCAAGGAGAAGACACGGACGCACTTCCACCGCTTCATGAAGCGCGTGCACGAGGAAATGAAGACCCTGGGCGGCGAGAAGAACCCGCTGACCATCATCGCCAAGCGTTTTTCCGACGAGACCCGGGTGATCTGCTTCGATGAGTTCTTCGTTTCCGACATCACCGACGCCATGATCCTCGGCACCTTGATGGAAGAGCTGTTCAAGAACGGCGTGACCCTGGTCGCCACCTCGAACATCGTGCCGGACGGCCTGTACAAGGACGGCCTGCAGCGGGCGCGTTTCCTGCCGGCCATCGCGCTGATCAAGGAACACACTGAAATCGTCAACGTCGACAGCGGCGTCGACTACCGCCTGCGTCACCTCGAACAAGCGGAGCTGTTCCACTTCCCGTTGGATGCCGCTGCCCAGGAGAGCCTGCGCAAGAGCTTCCGCGCCCTGACGCCGGAATGCACCCAGGCTGTGGAAAATGATGTATTGGTCATCGAAAATCGCGAAATCCGCGCTGTGCGTACGTGCGATGACGTGGCCTGGTTCGACTTTCGCGAACTGTGCGACGGCCCTCGCAGCCAGAACGACTACATCGAACTGGGCAAGATCTTCCACGCCGTGCTGCTGAGCAACGTCGAGCAGATGAGCGTCACCACCGACGACATCGCCCGTCGCTTCATCAACATGGTCGACGAGTTCTACGACCGTAACGTGAAGCTGATCATTTCGGCCGAAGTCGAACTCAAGGACCTCTACACCGGCGGTCGCCTGACCTTCGAATTCCAGCGGACCTTGAGTCGCTTGCTGGAGATGCAGTCCCACGAATTCCTGGCGCGGGCGCATAAGCCGTAGGGGATTCGGAGCACAAAAAAGGGCCTGCGATTGCGGGCCTTTTTGGTATGTGCATATTCCCCATCTGAGCCTGTGGGAGCGAGCCTGCTCGCGATGGCGTCGTGTCAGTCAACATCAGTGCTGCTGAACCACCGCCATCGCGAGCAAGCTCGCTCCCACAGTGGATCGTTGCCAAGCCCTCGGGCTACGCCGCCTGCTGGAACTGCTGCCGATACTGGTTCGGCGACAGGTCGGTATGTTGCCGGAACAGCCGGGCGAAAAAGCTCGCGTCGTCGTAGCCGACTTCATAGCTGATGGTCTTGATGCTCTTGCGGCTGCCGGAGAGCAGGCCCTTGGCGGTTTCGATCCGCAGCCGTTGCAGGTAATGCAGCGGTTTGTCGCCAGTGGCGGTCTGGAAGCGGCGCATGAAGTTGCGGATGCTCATGCCATGTTCCCGGGCAACGTCCTCGAAGCGGAATTTATCGGCGAAGTGCTCTTCGAGCCATTGCTGGATCTGCAGGATGATCACGTCCTGGTGCAGTTTCTGCCCGCCGAAGCCGATCCGCCCAGGCGAATAGCTGCGTTGCACCTCATACAGGATGTCCCGCGCCACGGCCTGGGCGACGTTGGCGCCACAGAAGCGTTCGATGAGGTAAATGTAGAGGTCGCAGGCTGAGGTCGTGCCGCCGGCGCAGAACAGGTTGTCGGCGTCGGTCAGGTGCTTGTCCTGGTTCAGGTATACCTGGGGGAAGCGCTCCTTGAAGGCATTGAAGAAACGCCAGTAGGTGGTGGCTTCCTTGCCGTCGAGCAGCCCGGCCTCCGCCAGCCAGAACACCCCGGTGGCTTCGCCGCAGAGTACCGCACCGCGCGCGTGTTGTTCGCGCAGCCAAGGCAGGACCTGGGGATAACGTTGGCAGAGGGTGGCGAAATCGTCCCAGAAGGCCGGCAGGATGATGACATCGGTGTTTTCCAGGCCGCCGTCCACCGGCATGATCACATCGCTGAAGCTGTTCACCGGTTTGCCATCGGGGCTGACCAGCCGGGTTTCAAACGCCGGCGTCAGGCCGTGGCCCAGTTGTTTGCCATAGCGCAGGCTGGCCAGGTGGAAAAAATCCTTGGCTTGCATGAGGGTGGAGGCGAAGACCCGGTCGATTGCCAGGATGCTGACGCGCCGCAAGGGCGTGGAGGCGTGCATAGACATAATTCATCTTTATTTTTATAGGGGAAAGTGGTCAACAGACGGCTGGATCGTCTTATTTTTTGTCGGATGTGTCCAGTGTCCTGTCGTACCCTGCAGGCTTAGGCTCTGTCGGATAACCACGCCCAACAATAACCAAAGGTGCGCCATGATCCCAAGAACACTGTTCAGTCCCGAGCACGAGTTGTTTCGCGACAGCGTACGAACCTTCCTTGAAAAAGAAGCCGTGCCGTACCACAGCCAGTGGGAAAAACAGGGGCATGTCGATCGCCAGCTCTGGAACAAGGCAGGGGAGGCGGGCATGTTGTGCTCGCACCTCCCGGAAGCCTATGGGGGGCTGGACGCAGATTTTCTCTACAGCACGGTGGTGATCGAGGAGATCGGCCGCCTGGGGCTGACAGGGATTGGCTTCTCGCTGCATTCCGACATCGTCGCACCGTACATCCTGCATTACGGCAGCGAAGCGTTGAAACACAAGTACCTGCCGAAGCTGGTGTCTGGCGAAATGGTCACGGCCATCGCCATGACCGAGCCGGGCGCCGGTTCCGACCTGCAAGGGGTGAAGACCACGGCGGTGCTGGACGGCGATGAATATGTCATCAATGGCTCGAAGACCTTCATCACCAACGGCTTCCTGGCAGACCTGGTGATCGTGGTCGCCAAGACCGATCCGAAGGCCGGCGCCAAGGGCACCAGCCTGTTCCTGGTGGAGGCGGGTACGCCGGGCTTTGAAAAGGGCAAGCGCCTGGAAAAAGTCGGCATGAAGGCCCAGGACACGTCGGAACTGTTCTTCCAGGATGTCCGCGTGCCGAAGGAGAACCTGCTCGGGCAGGCCGGCATGGGCTTCGCCTACTTGATGCAGGAGCTGCCCCAGGAGCGCCTGACCGTCGCCATCGGCGGCCTGGCTTCGGCCGAAGCGGCGCTGCAATGGACCCTGGACTACACCCGCGAGCGCAAGGCGTTCGGCAAATCCATCGCAGACTTCCAGAACACCCGTTTCAAGCTCGCGGAAATGGCCACCGAAATCCAGATCGGCCGGGTCTTCGTCGACCGTTGCCTGGAATTGCACCTGCAAGGCAAGCTGGACGTGCCGACGGCGGCGATGGCCAAGTATTGGGGCACCGACCTGCAATGCAAGGTGCTCGACGAGTGCGTGCAGTTGCATGGCGGCTACGGCTTCATGTGGGAATACCCGATTGCCCGGGCGTGGGCGGATGCGCGGGTGCAGCGGATCTATGCCGGGACCAATGAGATCATGAAGGAGATCATTGCGCGGTCGCTTTGATGCAGTGGTGAGCTTGGGTCCGCTATCGCGAGCAAGCTCGCTCCCACAGGGGAGTCGTGTCTGATCGCTATTTTGTGATCAACATCGAACCCCTGTGGGAGCGAGCTTGCTCGCGATGAGGCCTACGGATCAAGGCGCCGGGTTCGGCTGATCCTTGTGAATCGCCTCGATCCCCGCCAGCACTTCATCCGACAGTTTCAGGTCGAAGCTGGCGATATTGCTGTCCAGTTGCTCCAGCGTAGTGGCGCCAATGATGTTGCTGGTCACGAACGGCTGCCGGGTGACGAACGCCAGGGCCATCTGCGCCGGGTCCAGGCCATGTTCGCGGGCCAGGGCCACATAACGGCTGCACGCCGCTTCCGATTGCGGGTTGAAGTAACGCATGAAGCGGCTGTACAGCGTCAGGCGGCCCTTGGCTGGCCGTGCGCCGTTTTCGTATTTGCCCGACAGAAAGCCGAACGCCAGCGGCGAATAAGCCAGCAAGCCGCATTGCTCGCGAATGGCGATTTCCGACAGGCCGATCTCGAAGCTGCGGTTGAGCAGGTTGTACGGGTTCTGGATCGACACCGCCCGCGGCCAGCCACGGGCCTCGGCCAGGGCAAGGAACTTCATGGTGCCCCACGGCGTTTCGTTGGACAGGCCGATATGGCGGATCTTGCCGGCGCGAACCTGTTCGTCCAGGGCTTCGAGGGTTTCCTCCAGCGGGGTGAACGTTTCGTCGGCATTGTGCTGGTAGCCCAGTTGACCAAAGAAGTTGGTGCTGCGCTCCGGCCAATGCAGCTGGTAGAGATCGATCCAGTCGGTCTGCAGGCGCTTGAGGCTGGCGTCCACGGCTTCGACGATGTGGCGGCGGTTGTGCTTGAGGTTCTTGTCGCGAATGTAGTCGATGGTGTTGCCGGGGCCGGCGATCTTGCTCGCCAGGATCCAGTCGGCACGATCGCCGCGACTCTTGAAGTAATTGCCGATGTAGCGCTCGGTGGTGGCGTAGGTTTCGGCCTTGGGTGGCACCGGGTACATCTCGGCGGTGTCGATGAAATTGATGCCGGCAGCCTTGGCGCGTTCGATCTGGGCGAAGGCCTCGGCCTCGCTGTTCTGCTCACCCCAGGTCATGGTTCCGAGGCACAGGGCACTCACGTTCAGGTCGGTACGGCCTAGCGGGCGATAGTCCATCGGGAACTCCTTGGGCAAAACAATCATAAAAGCAGGTTGAAATATTTTTCGCAATCTGCATAATTGCGCACCTCTTTCTGCAGTGGAAGTGATGCGCCGCCGCCGAAGAATCTTGCCGTTGAACGGACGCGCCGACCCGAGCCCCCGAAAGCGTCTGTATCCGGCTGCCTTTGACTTGTCAAAGTACGCACTATTCAGTAAGATCCGCCGTCTAATTTACAGGGCGGCCCCTGAGGCTATAAAGAATGAAAACTTTTACTGCTAAACCGGAAACAGTAAAGCGCGACTGGTTTGTCGTCGACGCTGCTGGTCAGACCCTGGGTCGTCTGGCCACCGAAATCGCGAGCCGTCTGCGTGGCAAGCACAAGCCTGAGTACACCCCTCACGTTGACACCGGTGACTACATCGTCGTGATCAACGCTGAGCAAGTACGTGTTACTGGCGCTAAAACCACTGACAAAATGTACTACTCCCACTCCGGTTTTCCTGGCGGCATCAAGTCGATCAACTTTGAAAAGCTGATCGCCAAAGCCCCTGAGCGCGTGATCGAGACCGCGGTTAAAGGCATGCTGCCTAAAAACCCACTGGGTCGCGACATGTATCGTAAGCTGAAGGTTTATGCGGGCGCTGCTCACCCTCATACTGCTCAGCAGCCCCAAGAACTGAAGTTTTAACGGAATAGTTCATTATGTCGGCGACTCAAAATTACGGCACTGGCCGTCGCAAGACTGCAACCGCACGCGTTTTCCTGCGTCCGGGCACTGGTAACATCTCCATCAACAACCGCTCCCTGGATAACTTCTTCGGCCGCGAAACTGCCCGCATGGTAGTTCGTCAGCCGCTGGAACTGACCGAGACCGTCGAAAAATTCGACATCTACGTCACTGTTATCGGTGGTGGTGTAAGTGGTCAGGCTGGCGCAATCCGCCACGGCATCACTCGCGCCCTGATGGATTACGACGAGACTCTGCGTGGTGCTCTGCGCAAAGCCGGCTTCGTAACTCGCGATGCTCGCGAAGTTGAACGTAAGAAAGTCGGTCTGCGTAAAGCGCGTAAGCGTCCGCAGTACTCGAAGCGTTAATTTCGCTTCCGCTTTCAAAAGGCGCCCAGTTCCTCACGGAGCTGGGCGTTTTTTTATGGGCAAAAGAATTGCTCTGTGACAACTTGCCACATTCGTAGAGCCCCTATACTACAAGGCTTGGCGGTTTGGCCGCTTGGTAATTACCTTGTCAGAATTGGGGCTTTTCATTACCATTCGGCAAAATTTTTATAAGTTCAGATTTTTACTTAGTAGACGCCTGATCTAACAGGCCACAAAGCTGATGGGAGAGGACTGAATGAGCAATGACGGCGTGAATGCAGGCCGGCGTCGCTTCCTGGTAGCAGCCACATCCGTGGTGGGTGCTGCAGGAGCGGTGGGGGCTGCGGTCCCGTTCGTGGGGTCATGGTTTCCCAGTGCCAAGGCGAAAGCCGCAGGTGCACCGGTGAAAGTGAATGTCAGCAAGATCGAGCCAGGCCAGCAGATGATTGCTGAGTGGCGCGGCCAGCCGGTGTTCATCGTCCGCCGTACAGAGGAAATCCTGGGGAATCTGAAGAAGATCGAGGGTCAGTTGTCCGACCCTTCCTCCAAGAACTCGGTCCAACCGGAGTACGTCAATCCTGAAACGCGTTCGATCAAGCCAGAGGTTTTGCTGCTGATCGGGATCTGTACGCACCTGGGTTGCTCGCCAACGTTCCGTCCTGAAGTGGCTCCTGCCGATCTGGGCAAGGACTGGGTCGGTGGTTATTTCTGCCCTTGCCACGGCTCCCACTACGACCTGGCTGGTCGCGTCTACAAGTCGCAGCCTGCACCTCTGAACCTGCCAGTTCCCCCGCATTCCTATGAGACCGACGACATCATTGTCATCGGCGTCGATACGGAGAAAGCGTGATGAGCAAATTCATGGATTGGGTTGATGCGCGCTTTCCCGCGACCAAAATGTGGGAAGACCATCTCAGCAAGTATTACGCTCCGAAGAACTTCAACTTTTTCTACTTCTTTGGCTCCCTGGCACTGCTCGTTCTGGTCAACCAGATCGTTACCGGTGTCTGGCTGACCATGAGCTACACCCCGTCGGCGGAAGAAGCGTTTGCTTCCGTCGAATACATCATGCGCGACGTCGAGTACGGCTCGATCCTGCGTCTGCTGCACTCTACCGGCGCTTCGGCGTTCTTCATCGTGGTCTACCTGCACATGTTCCGTGGCCTGCTCTACGGTTCGTACCAGAAGCCTCGTGAGCTGGTGTGGGTCTTCGGCATGCTGATCTACCTGGCGCTGATGGCCGAGGCCTTCATGGGCTACCTGCTGCCGTGGGGCCAGATGTCCTACTGGGGTGCCCAGGTGATCATCTCGCTGTTCGGTGCGATCCCGGTCATCGGTGACGACCTGACCCAGTGGATTCGTGGTGACTACCTGATCTCGGGCATTACCCTGAACCGCTTCTTCGCCCTGCACGTGGTCGCGCTGCCGATCGTGATCCTCGGCCTGGTGGTGTTGCACATCCTGGCCTTGCACGAAGTTGGCTCGAACAACCCGGATGGCGTGGACATCAAGAAGCACAAGGACGAGAACGGCGTACCGCTGGATGGCATCGCCTTCCACCCGTACTACACCGTGAAAGATATCGTCGGCGTGGTGGTCTTCCTGTTCATCTTCTGCTCCATCGTGTTCTTCTTCCCGGAAATGGGTGGTTACTTCCTCGAGAAGCCGAACTTCGAGCAGGCGAACGCCTTCAAGACCCCTGAGCACATTGCCCCGGTCTGGTACTTCACGCCGTTCTACGCGATTTTGCGGGCGATCCCGGACAAGCTGATGGGCGTTATCGCCATGGGTGCGGCCATCGCAGTGCTGTTTGTCCTGCCTTGGCTGGACCGCAGCCCCGTCAAGTCGATGCGCTACAAAGGCTGGCTGAGCAAGATCTGGCTCGTGGTGTTCTGCATCTCGTTCGTGATCCTGGGCGTGCTGGGCGTATTGGCCCCGACACCGGAGCGTACGTTGCTATCGCAGGTCTGCACCTTCCTGTACTTCGCCTACTTCATTCTGATGCCTTTCTACACCAGGCTCGAGAAGACCAAACCGGTTCCGGAAAGGGTGACTGGCTGATGAAAAAGCTATTTGCTGTACTGATTCTTGCTGCTATGCCTGTACTGTCCTTCGCGGCTGAACACGGTGGTCCAGAGCTGGAAAAAGTCGACATCGACGTTTCCGACAAAGCTGCCATGCAGGACGGCGCACGTACGTTCGCCAACTACTGCATGGGTTGCCACAGTGCCAAGTTCCAGCGCTACGAGCGTGTTGCCGATGACCTGGGCATTCCTCATGAAATGATGCTCGAGAAACTGGTGTTCACCGGTGCCAAACTGGGCGATCACATGACCATTGGCATGCAACCTGCGGACGCCAAGATCTGGTTCGGCGCCGCGCCGCCAGACCTGACCCTGGTGGCGCGTGTGCGTGGTACTGACTGGCTCTACGGTTACCTGCGTTCGTTCTACGAAGATCCTGCGCGTCCATGGGGCGTGAACAACAAGGTCTTCCCGAACGTCGGCATGCCTAACGTACTGGTCGGCCTCCAAGGGCGCCAGGTGGTAGGCTGCAAACAGGTTCAGATCGTTGAGGGCGGTAAAAAGCAATTCGATCCGCTGACCGGCACCGCTTTGACTCATGAAGCCTGCGACCAGCTGACTGTATTGCCGAACACCGGCAGCCTGACTCCGGAGCAGTTCGACGAGAAGGTCAAGAACCTTGTGACCTTCCTGGCCTACTCGGCCAACCCGGTGAAGCTGGAGCATCAGCGCATCGGTACCTATGTATTGCTGTACCTGGCGTTCTTCTTCGTATTCGCTTACCTGCTCAAGCGTGAATACTGGAAAGACGTGCATTGATAAAGCTGTAAGCCGTTGCTGTTAATCGTGCGCGCCCAAGGGCGTCTCTAATGTAACGAGCCTGGCCAGCCAGGTGTTACGGGAGATGCCCTCTGGGCGCGCTCGTTTTTCCGTTTTTCGATAATTTCAACAAGCGAGGAGGATCGCCATGGGCGTGACCAATCGGTTGGCCTGTTACTCCGACCCCGCCGACCACTATTCCCACCGGGTACGCATCGTACTGGCAGAGAAGGGTGTCAGCGCCGAGATCATTTACGTCGAAGCGGGCCGTCAGCCGCCGAAGCTGATCGAGGTGAACCCTTATGGCAGCCTGCCCACACTGGTCGATCGTGACCTGGCGTTGTGGGAGTCGACCGTGGTGATGGAATATCTGGATGAGCGTTATCCGCATCCACCTTTACTGCCGGTGTACCCTGTCGCGCGGGCCAACAGCCGTTTGCTGATCCATCGCATCCAGCGTGACTGGTGCGGGTTGGTGGATCTGATCCTGGATTCTCGGACCAAGGAGCCGGCGCGGGTCGTGGCACGCAAGGAATTGCGTGAAAGCCTGACTGGCGTATCGCCGCTATTCGTCGATAAGCCGTTTTTCCTCAGTGAGGAACAAAGTCTGGTGGATTGCTGCCTATTGCCCATACTCTGGCGTTTGCCGATTCTGGGTATCGAACTGCCGCGGCCTGCCAAGCCGCTGCTTGATTATATGGAGCGCCAATTCGCGCGTGAGGCTTTCCAGGCGAGTCTGTCTGGCGTCGAACGTGACATGCGCTAAGGCTTAGGGAGCCGCTATGAACTCCAGTCGACCTTATCTGGTCCGCGCGCTCTACGAGTGGATTGTGGACAACGATTGCACCCCGCACATGCTGGTCAACGCCGAGTTTCCGTCGGTGCAGGTGCCGCAGGGTTTTGCCAATGACGGGCAAATTGTCTTGAACGTGTCGCCAGCCGCTGTGCGTCACTTGCATATGGATAACGACGCCGTCAGCTTCGAAGGGCGCTTCGGTGGCGTGCCGCACACTTTGTACGTGCCTATTGCTGCGATCCTGGGGATTTATGCTCGGGAGAATGGCCAGGGCATGGTGTTTGAGCTGGAAGCGCCGCTTGATGGCGAAGAAGAGTTCGAGCCGGATGATGACCTGCCGCCACCGGATGACGAGCCGCCGCGTCCTAGCGGGCGGCCGAGTCTGAAAGTGGTGAAGTAGGTAGATATGTGCCAGATACAGGCTGTTTGAAAGCTTGGTGACCTGGTTAAGAAAATGCCCGTATCGTGAGATGTGGGCATTTTTTTTGTGTCATGGTTGGTGTGTATATCCGTTTCTGCGGTAACGGATATACACACCAACCAACCAACCAACCAACCAAAACGAAGCGATAAAAAAACGGCGCCTTCCTTTCCAGGAAAAAGCGCCGTTCTTGTACCTGCATTTATATCAGTCAATGTACTCAAACAACTTGACGATTTTCTGCACCCCGGACACACCCTGCACCAGATTGGTCGCCTGCGCAGCCTCTTTCTTGGTCAACAACCCCAGCAAATAGACAATGCCATTCTCAGTCACAACCTTGATACGCGAGCCGGGAATGCTGGCGTCGGTGAGCATCTGGGTCTTGATCTTGGTGGTCAGCCAGGCGTCGTTCTGGCGCGCCAGCAGCGAGGAGGGTTGCAGGACCTGCAGTTCGTTATGCACGGTCTTGACCCGTTGCACGGCGCTGGCTTCCTGTTCGGCCTTGGCCTTGAGGTCGGCGCGTGGGGTCTGGCCGGCCAGCAGTACGACGCCGTTGAAGCTGGTGACGACGATGTGCGAGTTGTTGTCCAGGTCCGGGTCGGCCTTGGCAATGTTCACGCCGACCTTGGTTTCAATCAGGGAGTCGTCGATCTTGCTGCCGAAGGTGCGGGTGCCGCGATCGTCTTCAATCGGCTTTTCCCGGCTGGCGTTAACCACCGATGTGCAGCCGCTGATGCCGAGGCACAGGGTCAGGGCCAGAAGGCCTAGGCGATTAGGGGTCATTCTTCACTCCCGAACAGTTGGCTGTCGATCAAGTCGCAAAGACAGTGGATCGCCAGCAGGTGGACTTCCTGGATACGTGCGGTGACATTGGCCGGTACGCGGATCTCGACGTCTTCTGGCAATAGCAGGGACGCCATGCCGCCGCCGTCACGACCGGTCAATGCTACGACAATCATTTCGCGATCATGTGCGGCCTGGATCGCTTGAATAATATTGGCCGAGTTACCGCTGGTGGAAATCGCCAGCAGCACATCGCCGGGTTGGCCCAGGGCGCGGATCTGTTTGGAGAATACTTCGTTGTAGCTGTAGTCGTTGGCGATCGAGGTGATCGTCGAGCTGTCTGTGGTCAGGGCGATCGCCGGCAGGCTCGGGCGCTCGCGTTCGAAGCGGTTGAGCAGTTCCGAAGAGAAGTGCTGGGCGTCGCCGGCCGAGCCGCCATTGCCGCACGAAAGCATCTTGCCCTCGTTGAGCAGGGCGTTGACCATCACTTGGCTGGCTTGCTCGATGTGCGGTGCAAGTACGTCCATCGCCTGTTGCTTGGTGTCGATACTGGCCTGAAAAAGCTGGCGAATTCGCGATTGCATGTCCATCTGTGTGACCTTAAGTAGCGCGGCTTATCGGCACAAACATGTGCGGCGCGCAAAGCAAAGAGCAAAAAAGTTAGGTGAAGGTGTCCGGCTCGGCATGGGCGCTCAACTGTCGAAGGCGTTCTGCAGCCAGTTCAACTGGGCGGCGTTGCTGTCGATGGCAACCACGTCGAAGCGGCAGGGATGATCGGCCCAGCGAGGCTCGCGTTGCAGAAAATACTGCGCGGCGAAAACCAGCTTCTGGCGCTTGCGCTCGTCAATGCTGTCGAGCGCGCCACCCCATTGAGTATTTTTTCTGTAGCGGACTTCGACGAATACTACTGTATCGCCGTCAAGCATGACCAGATCAAGCTCGCCGCGTTTGCACAACCAGTTCTGCGCCACCAGCCGCAGGCCTTGTTGCTGGAGATGCGCGAGGGCTTGGCCCTCGGCATCCCGTCCGCTTTGCTGGCGTGATCGGTCGGGCATCAGCGCTGGGTATCCGGCAGGCGCTGCACCTGGCCATTGACGAACTCGGCCCAAGGCAGTTGACGCTGTACGCGCTGGGTTGGAGACACTGCCAGGCTGCCCGACAGGCCTTCGATGCGGCTGTCCGGCAACGTCTTGAGCTGGCCCAGGCGTGGTGCCAGGCGATAGGCGTCTACACCCATCGCGTACAACCGGCCCAGGCTGCTACCCGCCTGTGGCCACTGTGCGGTGACCTGCTTGCGCAGCGGGTCATTGGCGTCGAGCAGCCAAGGGGTTTCGCAGAAGCGGATACCGCTCATGTCGTTGTACTGGTTCTGGTCGCCGCTGGCGCTGAACACTGAAGACGTCGCGTAGACCGGCACATCACCCGCGTACTGGAAGTTCAGGGTCGGCTTGATCTGCTGGGCCTGTTGCGGCGTCGAGGCCAGGAAGATGAACTCGATGTCCTGGCGACGGGACGGCTGGGCCGCGACCGTGGTGCCGACGGTGCTTTGCAGGCTCTTGGCGCGACCTTCGCTCTGGCGCAGTTGGAACATGTCGGCGATCTGCTGGGCCAGTTGCACCGGCTGGTCGACCCGTTCGATTGCGATGATGGTGCCGCCATTGGCCTGCCAGTCCTGGCTGAAGGCTTTCAGGACGCGATCACCCCATTCACCCTTCGGTACCATGGCGGCGGCGCGATGCAGGCCATCGGCGCGGGCGCGCCGGGAGACTTCGCGGGCTTCATCCTCGGGGGCCAGGCCGAACTGGAACAGTTGCGGTGGCCCTTGTTCGCCTTCGCTGTAGTTCAGCGCCAGGGTGGTGATCGGCAGTTGCGGGCGGGTGCTGATCTGCTTGACCAGGGGTTTTTCCAGCGGTCCGACTACCAGTTGCACGCCGTCGGCCTGGGCCTTGCGATAGAACTCGTCCATGGAGGTCAGGCTGGAGCTGTCATAGAACTGGATGCTTGGCGGCTTCTGACCGGCCTGCTGGGCCTGGTAGTGCGCGGCCATGAAGCCCTCACGCAAGGCCTTGGCAACCGCAGCCAACTGGCCATTCTGTGGCAGCAGCAGGGCGATCTTGCTCAGCGGCTGGCTCGCCAGCTCCTTGAGCTTGACCAGGGGTGTCGGCAGTTGCAGGGCGGCAGGGTGCTTCGGGTTCTGTTCGCGCCAGTGGTCGATGGCCGCCTGCTGTTGTTCCAGGGTGCCGGCGGTCTTGACGGCCTGGGCCAGGCTCAGCCAGCCGCCAAGGTCGTCGTTGGAGCTTGGCTGCAACTGGTCGGTGGGCAGCGAGGCGATCAACGACCAGATGGCTTCGTGGTTTTTTGCCGCAGCGTCGTTTTCCAACAGGGGCGCGATGAAAATGCGCTCCTTGGCGGCGGCCAGGGTCTGGCCATCGGCCTCCAGGGCGCGGGCGCGGACGGTACCGGTGCGAACCTGTTGCTCCACCGGCATTTCGCTCAGGTGTTGCAGGCTTGGGTGGCTCAGGGCGGTCAGTGCCGCCTTGGGCTGGTTGCGGGTCATCGCCAGTTCAGCCGACAGCGTGCTGGCGAAAATCTGCTGGCCGGGCTTGAGTTGTTCCATCGGCACTTGTTGCAGGATCTGTGCGGACTGGCCGGCATTGCCCTGACGGTAGGCCAGGTCGGCAGCGCTCAGGCGCAGCAGGGCGGCTTTTTCCGGATTTTTGCTTTGAGTGGCCTGTTCGAGCAACTGCTCGATACTGGCATCCGGGGTGCGTGGAAGTTCGCCAAGGCTGGACGAGGGCGAGCTGGCGCAAGCCGCCAGGAGGGCAGCGAGGCAGAGGGCGGAGAGCAGCCGCAGGCAAGCGATCATGTAAGTGTTCCTGATACGAGATCAAATTAGCGTCGAATTGTACCCAAGCACTGGCCGGGGCGCGATGTTAGTGGTGTGAATCGATCAATTTAGGTATTTCAAAGAGTGCGGGGCAACACAAAAGGCCGTCAGAGCGTCCTGCACTGTCGTCGCTCAAGGACGAACAGCCGAGACCGCCGCTACACGCTACAATGGCGGTTTTTACCGATCATGAGGTATGTGTCTTGACTGCTCCAGGTGCTTTGAATTCCGCTGCCGGCTCGCTTTATGTGGTGGCGACGCCCATCGGCAACCTGGACGATATCAGTGCCCGGGCGCTGAAAATCCTGCAGGAAGTTGCTTTGATCGCAGCCGAAGACACGCGTCACTCCCAGCGCCTGCTGCAGCATTTCGGCATTTCCACGCCGTTGGCGGCCTGTCATGAACACAATGAACGGGATGAAGGCAGTCGTTTCATTACCCGGCTGCTGGCGGGCGATAACGTCGCGCTGATTTCCGATGCCGGTACGCCACTGATTTCCGACCCTGGCTATCATCTGGTGCGCCAGGCCCGGGCGGCGGGCATCAGCGTGGTGCCGGTGCCAGGGGCTTGTGCATTGATCGCAGCGCTGTCGGCGGCGGGTCTGCCGTCGGACCGTTTCATCTTCGAGGGTTTCCTGCCGGCCAAGGCGGTGGGGCGACGGGCGCGCCTGGAGGCTATAAAGGAAGAACCACGCACGCTGATCTTCTATGAGGCGCCGCACCGCATTCTGGAATGCCTGCAAGACATGGAGCTGGTGTTCGGCGCCGAGCGCCCGGCGTTGCTGGCTCGTGAGTTGACCAAGACCTTCGAAACCCTCAAGGGGTTGCCGTTGGCAGAGCTGCGGGCGTTTGTCGAAAGCGACAGCAACCAGCAGCGCGGCGAGTGTGTCGTGCTGGTGGCCGGGTGGACAGCCCCGGAAAGTGAAGACGCTGTCAGCAGCGAAGCGATGCGCATCCTGAACCTGCTACTCGAAGAAATGCCGCTCAAGCGTGCTGCGGCCCTTGCGGCGCAGATCACTGGCGAGCGCAAGAATGTGCTGTACCAGGTCGCACTGGAAAAACAGAAGGATCAGTGAAAGCGGGACGCAGGGCTGGCCCAAGGCTTTTAGCGCTTGTTCTTCAAGCGCTCTACCGTTAACCTTCGCGGCGGAGAGTCGATCGGACAGTCGCTGCCCTCTATGAGAATTAGGGGGGGGAGGAAAGTCCGGGCTCCATAGGGCGAAGTGCCAGGTAATGCCTGGGAGGCGTGAGCCTACGGAAAGTGCCACAGAAAATAACCGCCTAAGCGCTTCGGCGCCGGTAAGGGTGAAAAGGTGCGGTAAGAGCGCACCGCACGTCTGGCAACAGTTCGTGGCTAGGTAAACCCCACTTGGAGCAAGACCAAATAGGGTCCCAAGGCGTGGCCCGCGCTGGGACCGGGTAGGTTGCTAAAGATGTCCAGTGATGGCCATCGTAGACGAATGACTGTTCAAGACAGAACCCGGCTTACAGATCGACTCTCCACCTTTTTCCCTCCCTGCCGGAATCACTGGCAGACGCAGTTCCTAATACCAAAAAAATCTTACTCTTAATAAATCACTTTAACTTGTGCGCGCAGCTTCCTGTGCTCATTCGGGTTGAGGCGAAAATTCCTACGTCAGATTCTTGTTACCCCTCCTGAAACGCTCCTAAATCTCCGATCTATAAGGCTTTTCCTTCAATCCGCGCCTTGACGGTGCGGTGGGCGCATTCCTATAGTGTGCGCAAGTGGCGGAAAGTGGCATGAAGTGGGTTTTTTTGAAGGTAAAACGCCAAAAAGTGGAGAAACGCAGACGTGTTTCGCGGAGCTAACGCTATCAGTCTCGATGCAAAAGGCCGTCTCGCCATGCCGAGCCGGTATCGTGACGAGCTCGTTTCGCGAAGTTCGGGGCAGTTAATCGTCACGATCGACGCCGTTGACCCATGTTTGTGTGTTTACCCTCTTGATGAGTGGGAAATCATCGAAACCAAATTGCGCGCACTGCCTTCGTTGCGTGAAGAAAATCGCCGTCTGCAACGCTTGCTGATCGGTAATGCCGTCGACCTCGAACTCGATGGCAGCGGTCGTTTCCTGGTTCCACCGCGCCTGCGCGAGTACGCCAAGCTGGACAAGCGCGCGATGCTGGTGGGCCAACTGAACAAGTTCCAGCTGTGGGACGAAGATGCCTGGAATGCGGTTTCTGCCGCTGACCTCGCTGCTATTCAACAACCGGGCGCCATGCCTGATGAACTGCGTGATTTGATCCTGTGACTATTGATAGCGGCTTTAACCACATCACCGTACTGCTTGACGAAGCCGTCGAGGCTCTCGCCGTACGTCCTGATGGCTGCTATCTGGACGGTACGTTCGGGCGTGGCGGACACAGCCGGTTGATTCTCAGCAAGCTCGGTCCGGGTGGTCGGTTGCTGGGGTTCGACAAGGATCCTCAAGCGATTGCCACCGGGCAAGCGCTGGCGGCCGAAGACGGCCGCTTTGTCATTGTGCAACGCAGCTTTGCCGAGCTGGCTTCGGAAGTCGCCGAGCGTGGCCTGGCCGGCAAGGTCAGTGGCGTGCTGCTCGACCTGGGCGTGTCTTCGCCGCAGTTGGACGACCCGGAGCGCGGCTTCAGTTTCCTCAATGACGGCCCGCTGGACATGCGCATGGACCCGTCCCGTGGCATCAGCGCCGCCGAATTCGTCAACACTGCTCCGGTGGAAGAAATCGCTCGCGTCTTCAAGGAATACGGTGAAGAGCGTTTCTCCGGCCGTATGGCCCGTGCCGTGGTCGAGCGGCGCGACATCAAGCCATTTGAGCGCAC
The DNA here is from genome assembly GCF_054681425.1 of Pseudomonas sp. H1_F01. NCBI lineage: Bacteria > Pseudomonadati > Pseudomonadota > Gammaproteobacteria > Pseudomonadales > Pseudomonadaceae > Pseudomonas > Pseudomonas sp. H1_F01. The sequence goes on from NZ_CP162823.1 coordinate 1,423,051, forward strand.
CGGCGACCTGGCCGAGGTGCTGAAAGTTGCCAATCCGGCTTGGGAAAAGGGCAAGAACCCGGCGACCCGTGCGTTCCAGGGCTTGCGCATCCACGTCAATAACGAGCTGGGCGATCTGGAAGTCGGTCTCGAAGCGGCGCTTGAAGCGCTGGAGATTGGCGGTCGGCTGGTGGTGATCAGCTTCCATTCCCTGGAAGACCGCATCGTCAAGCTGTTCATGCGCAAACTCACCAAGGGCGAAGCCGATAACCTGCCGCGCAACCTGCCGGTGCGTTTCGAAGCCTTCGTGCCAAAAATCAAAATCCATGGCAAGGCGCAGTTCGCCTCCGAGGCTGAACTCAAGGCCAACCCACGTGCCCGTAGCGCCGTCATGCGTGTCGCGGAGAAGTTGCGGTGAGCAAGCTCTTCGCCAAGCCACTGCCCGGCGGCAGCTTTTTCATGCTGCTGCTGTTTATCGGCGTGCTCGTGTCGGCCATCGGCGTGTCCTATAGCGCGCACTGGAACCGGCAGCTTCTCAATTCCCTTTACAACGAGCTGAGCGTGCGCGACAAGGCGCAGGCCGAATGGGGCCGGTTGATCCTGGAGCAGAGCACCTGGACCGCCCATAGCCGTATCGAAGTATTGGCCACCGAGCAGCTGAAAATGCGCATTCCCGGCGCCGCCGAAGTGCAGATGGTGGCGCCATGATGAAACTCGAAGGGGCGCTGTTCCCGTGGCGGTTTCGTCTGGTCCTGGGTTTGCTCGGGATCATGGTGGCGGCGATTTCGTGGCGCATCATCGACCTGCAGGTCGTCGACCGTGATTTCCTCAAGGGTCAGGGCGATGCGCGCAGTGTCCGGCATATTCCGATCCCGGCTCACCGAGGCTTGATCACCGACCGCAATGGCGAACCCCTGGCCGTGAGCACCCCGGTGACCACCTTGTGGGCCAACGCCAAGGAGATGCAGCTGGCCAAGGAAAAATGGCCGGCACTGGCCGCGGCCCTCGGGCAGGATCCCAAGGCCCTGGCCGAGCGCCTCGAAGCCCAGGCCAACAAGGAATTCATTTATCTGGTGCGCGGCCTGACGCCCGAGCAGGGCCAGAGCGTGCTCGACCTGAAAGTACCCGGTGTCTACGGCATTGAAGAGTTCCGGCGTTTCTACCCGGCTGGTGAAGTCACGGCCCACATGGTCGGGTTTACCGACATCGATGACCGAGGGCGCGAAGGTGTCGAACTGGCCTATGACGAATGGCTCGCCGGGGTCGCCGGTAAGCGCCAGGTCATCAAGGACCGGCGCGGCAGGCTGATCAAGGATGTCCAAGTCACCAAAAACGCCAAGGCCGGCAAGCCCTTGGCGTTGTCCATTGATCTGCGCCTGCAATACCTGGCCAACCGTGAGCTGCGCAATGCCATCGTCGAGAACGGTGCCAAGGCCGGCAGCCTGGTGATCATGGACGTGAAGACCGGCGAGATCCTGGCGATGGTCAACCAGCCGACCTACAACCCGAACAACCGTCGCAACCTGCAACCGGCGATGATGCGCAACCGCGCGATGATCGACGTGTTCGAGCCCGGTTCGACCATGAAAGCCGTGTCCATGGCCGCCGCCCTGGAAACCGGGCGCTGGAAACCGAGCGACACCGTCGAGGTGTACCCGGGCACCCTGCAGATCGGCAAGTACACCATCCGCGACGTGTCCAAGACCGAAGGCCCGGTGCTCGACCTGACCGGCATCCTGATCAACTCCAGTAACGTGGGCATGAGCAAGATCGCCTTCGATATCGGCGGTGAGACGATTTATCGCCTGGCCCAGAAAATCGGCCTCGGCCAGGACACCGGCCTGGGCTTCCCGGGCGAGCGTGTCGGCAACCTGCCGAACTACCGTGACTGGCGCAAGGCTGAAACCGCCACGTTGTCCTATGGCTATGGTGTTTCCGTGACGGCGATCCAACTGGTCCACGCGTTCTCTGCGCTGGCCAACAATGGCCGTATCGCCCCGCTGACCCTGATCAAGACCGACAAGGCGCCGCAGACCACCCAAGTGATCCCGGAGAACGTCGCCAAGACCATGCAGGGCATGCTGCAACAGGTGATCGAGGCGCCGCGCGGTGTCTATCGCGCCCAGGTGCCGGCCTATCACGTGGCAGGCAAATCGGGTACGGCCCGTAAGACCTCCGTGGGCACCAAAGGCTACGCCGAGAACTCCTACCGTTCGCTGTTTGCCGGCTTCGGCCCGATGAGCGACCCGCGCTATGCCATCGTCGTGGTCATCGATGAACCGAGCAAGGCAGGCTACTTCGGTGGCCTGGTTTCGGCGCCAGTGTTCAGCAAAGTGATGTCCGGCACCCTGCGCCTGATGAACATTACCCCGGATAACCTGCCGCCGACCCAGCAGGCCAATACCGCACCGGTCGTTCCCTTGAAAGCCGAAGGAGGGCGTGGCTGATGTCCCTGAGCCTGAACAAGATTTTTGCCCACGCCGGTCACGATCTGCTGATTCGTGAGCTGGCCCTGGACAGCCGCAATGTCCGCGCCGGGGATTTGTTCCTGGCGGTGCCGGGTGCCCGTTTCGATGGTCGCGACCATATTGCCGATGCCCTGAAGCGTGGCGCGGCTGCCGTGGCTTATGAAGTGCAAGGCGCGACAGTGCTGCCGATCACCGACGTTCCGCTGATTCCGGTCAAGGGCCTGGCGGCGCAGCTGTCGGACATCGCCGGGCGATTCTATGGCGACCCGAGCCGTCACCTGAACCTGGTGGGCGTGACCGGCACCAACGGCAAGACCAGCGTGACCCAACTGGTGGCCCAGGCCCTCGACCTGCTCGGCCAGCATTGCGGCATTGTCGGGACCCTGGGCAACGGCTTCCATGGCGCGCTGGAAAGCGGACTGCACACCACGCCGAACCCGATTGCCGTGCAAGCGACCCTGGCGGACCTGAAAAAGGCTGGTGCCAAGGCCGTTGCGATGGAAGTCTCTTCCCATGGTTTGGACCAGGGCCGTGTGACCGCGCTGGCGTTCGATGTCGCGGTGTTGACCAACCTGTCCCGGGATCACCTGGATTATCACGGCACCATGCAGGCCTACGGTGAAGCCAAGGCCAAGCTGTTTGCCTGGAATGACCTGAAGTGCCGGGTCATCAACCTCGATGACGAATTCGGTCGGCAACTGGCTGCCGAAAAGCGCGAGTCGCGGTTGATCACCTACAGCCTGGAAGATGCCGGCGCCTATCTTTATGTACGCCAGGCGCAATTCAATGACGAAGGCGTGCGCGCCACCTTGGTCACGCCCCAGGGCGAGCACCATTTGCGCAGCACCTTGCTCGGCCGTTTCAACCTGAGCAACGTATTGGCGGCCATCGGTGCCTTGCTCGGCCTGGACTACGCGCTGGACGAAATTCTCAAGGTCTTGCCGAAGCTCGAGGGCCCGGCCGGTCGCATGCAGCGTTTGGGCGGTGGGACTCAACCACTGGTGGTGGTCGATTACGCCCATACCCCCGACGCGTTGGAAAAAGTTCTCACGGCCCTGCGTCCTCACGCCAAGGGCAAGTTGCTGTGCCTGTTCGGCTGCGGTGGCGATCGTGATCGCGGCAAGCGTCCGCTGATGGCCGAGGTGGTGGAGCGGCTGGCAGACGGCGTGCTGGTCACCGACGACAACCCTCGTACCGAAGACCCGCAGCGGATTTTCGACGACATCCGCGCCGGTTTTATGGCTGTGGATAACGTCACCTTCGTGGCTGGTCGCGGCCAGGCTATTGCCCAGTTGATCGCCAGTGCCTCGGCGGACGATGTCATCGTCCTGGCCGGCAAGGGTCATGAGGACTATCAGGAAATCAACGGCGAACGCCATGCTTTCTCCGACCTGGTGGAAGCCGATCATGCCCTGACCGCGTGGGAGGTGGCCCATGCTTAAGGCCCTGAAGCTCAGCGAACTGACCAGCGCCCTGAATGCGCGCCTCATCGCCGCGGACGCCACGTTCGACGGCGTCAGCATCGACAGTCGGGCGATCGCGCCGGGGCAATTGTTCGTCGCCCTGGCTGGGCCGCGCTTCGATGGTCACGATTACTTGAACGAGGTCGCCGCCAAAGGTGCGGTCGCGGCCCTGGTCGAGCGCGAAGTGACCAACAGCACGCTGCCGCAATTGCTCGTCAACGACACCCGCCAGGCCCTGGGCCAGCTCGGTGCGCTGAACCGCGCGGCATATGGCAACCCGGTCGCAGCCATCACCGGCTCCAGCGGCAAGACCACGGTCAAGGAAATGCTGGCCAGCGTTCTGCGCACCCGTGGTCCGGTGCTGGCGACTCGCGGCAACCTGAACAATGACCTTGGGGTGCCGCTGACCCTGCTGGAGCTGGCGCCGGAACACAGCGCCGCGGTCATCGAACTGGGCGCTTCGCGGCTCGGCGAGATTGCCTACACCGTGGGCATGACCAAGCCTCATGTGGCGGTGCTCAACAATGCCGGGACTGCTCACGTCGGTGAGTTCGGCGGCCCGGAAAAAATCGTCGAGGCCAAGGGCGAGATCATCGAGGGGCTGGATGCCGATGGTGTCGCGGTGCTGAATCTCGACGACAAGGCCTTCGAAATCTGGAAGACCCGGGCGGGCGAGCGCAAGGTGCTGACCTTTGCCCTGAGCAACCTCGCCGCGAATTTCTACGCCAGCGACCTGGACCGCGATGCTCGCGGTTGCCCGGCCTTCAACCTGCACAGCCCGGATGGCGCCGAGCGGGTGCAGTTGAACCTGCTTGGCACCCATAACGTTGCCAACGCCCTGGCCGCGGCAGCGGCTGCCCATGCGCTGGGCGTGTCGCTGCCGGGCATCGTCGCCGGGTTGAACGCCGTGCAGCCGGTCAAGGGGCGCAGTGTTGCGCAACTGGCCAGCAACGGTATGCGCGTGATCGACGACACCTATAACGCCAATCCGTCGTCCATGTGCGCGGCCGTGGATATCCTCGCCGGTTTCTCCGGCCGTACCGTATTGGTGCTGGGGGATATCGGTGAGCTGGGCGAGTGGGCGCAACAGGGGCATCACGATGTCGGTGCCTATGCGCGCGGCAAGGTCGACGCGCTTTATGCGGTCGGTCCGATGATGGCCCATGCGGTCGCCGCGTTTGGCGAGCACGCACGGCATTTCACCACTCAGGCCGAACTGATCCAGGCCCTGGGCGCCGAGCAGGATCCGAACACCACCTTATTGATCAAGGGCTCACGCAGCGCAGCGATGGAAAACATCGTCGCGGCGCTGTGCGGTGCCTCCACGGAGAAACATTAATGCTGCTGCTGCTAGCGGAGTACCTGCAACAGTTCCACAAAGGCTTCGCGGTCTTCCAGTACCTGACCCTGCGCGGGATCCTGGGTGTGCTGACCGCGCTGTCGTTGTCGCTGTTCCTGGGCCCGTGGATGATCCGCACCCTGCAGAATCTGCAAATCGGCCAGTCGGTACGTAACGACGGCCCGCAATCACACCTGTCCAAATCCGGCACCCCGACCATGGGCGGCGCGCTGATCCTGTCGTCCATCGGCATCAGCACCTTGCTCTGGGCCGACCTGGCGAACCGGTATGTCTGGGTCGTGCTGCTGGTGACCTTGCTCTTTGGCGCCATCGGCTGGGTCGACGATTACCGCAAGGTCATCGAGAAGAACTCCCGTGGGCTGCCAAGTCGCTGGAAGTATTTCTGGCAGTCGGTGTTCGGCCTCGGCGCGGCGATCTTCCTTTATATGACCGCCGCCTCGCCGGTGGAGACCACCCTGATCCTGCCGATGCTCAAGGACTACAGCATCCCGCTGGGTGCAGGTTTCATCGTGCTGACCTACCTGGTGATCGTCGGTTCGAGCAACGCGGTCAACCTCACCGACGGCCTCGATGGCCTGGCGATCATGCCCACGGTCATGGTCGGCGGCGCCCTGGGGATCTTTTGCTACCTGTCGGGTAACGTGAAATTCGCCGAATACCTGTTGATCCCCTATGTGCCAGGGGCGGGCGAGCTGATCGTGTTCTGCGGAGCGCTGATCGGTGCCGGCCTGGGGTTCCTGTGGTTCAACACCTACCCGGCGCAAGTCTTCATGGGCGACGTCGGCGCGTTGGCGCTGGGCGCGGCCCTGGGCACCATCGCCGTCATCGTTCGCCAGGAAATCGTCCTGTTCATCATGGGCGGTGTGTTCGTGATGGAGACCCTGTCAGTCGTCATTCAGGTTGCCTCCTTTAAATTGACCGGCCGCCGCGTATTCCGCATGGCGCCGATCCACCACCACTTTGAACTCAAGGGCTGGCCCGAGCCGCGCGTGATCGTCCGTTTCTGGATCATCACCGTGATTCTGGTGCTGATCGGCCTTGCCACCCTGAAGCTGAGGTAGAACGAGTGTCCCTGATCGCTTCTGACCACTTCCGCATCGTTGTCGGTCTCGGCAAGAGCGGCATGTCCCTGGTTCGCTTCCTGGCGAACCGGGGCGTGTCGTTTGCCGTGGCTGATACGCGGGAAAATCCACCTGAGCTGGCCACGCTGCGCCGTGACTATCCGCAGGTGGACGTGCGTTGTGGCGAGCTGGACGTCGAATTCCTGTGCCGCGCCGATGAGCTCTACGTGAGCCCCGGCCTGGCCCTGGCGACTCCGGCCCTGCAGGCGGCCGCTGCCCGTGGCGTGAAATTGTCCGGCGACATCGAGCTGTTCGCGCGTAACGCCAAGGCGCCGATCATCGCCATCAGCGGTTCCAATGCCAAGAGCACCGTCACCACCCTTGTGGGCGAGATGGCCGCGGCGGCCGGCAAGCGCGTCGCCGTGGGCGGCAACCTTGGTACCCCGGCACTGGACCTGCTCAGTGACGACGTCGAGTTGTACGTGATGGAGCTGTCGAGCTTCCAGCTGGAAACCACCGACCACCTGGGCGCCGAAGTGGCGACCGTGCTCAACGTCAGCGAAGACCACATGGACCGCTACAGCGGCCTGCCGGCTTATCACCTGGCCAAGCACCGGATCTTCCGTGGTGCCCGGCAAGTGGTGTTCAACCGCCAGGACGCCCTGACTCGTCCGTTGTTGGGCGAGGGCATGCCGTGCTGGTCCTTCGGCCTGGGCGTGCCGGACTTCAAAGGCTTCGGGTTGCGCGAAGAGAATGGCGAGAAATACCTGGCCTTCGAATTCCAGAACCTGATGCCGGTGCGCGAACTGAAGATTCGTGGCGCCCACAACCAGGCCAATGCCCTGGCCGCGTTGGCCCTGGGGCATGCGGTCGGCCTGCCGTTCGACGCCATGCTCTCGGCCCTGCGCACCTTCGCCGGCCTTGAGCACCGCTGCCAGTGGGTGCGCGACCTGGACGGCGTGGCCTGGTACAACGACTCCAAGGCCACCAATGTCGGTGCCGCACTGGCGGCCATCGAAGGGTTGGGCGCGGACATTGAAGGCAAGCTCGTGCTGATCGCCGGCGGCGACGGCAAGGGCGCCGACTTCAAGGACCTGCGTGACCCGGTGGCGGCCAACTGCCGTGCCGTAGTGCTGATGGGCCGCGATCGCGAATTGATCGCCCAGGCCCTCGGCGATGCCGTGCCGCTGGTTCGGGTCGGTTCGCTGGACGAGGCGGTGCAACAGTGCCGCGCCCTTGCGCAACCGGGCGATGCGGTGCTGTTGTCACCGGCCTGCGCCAGTTTCGACATGTTCAAGAACTATGAAGAGCGTGGGCAGTTGTTCGCCCGGGCCGCGGAGGACTTGGCATGAGCCTGATGAACATCATCAAGCCGTACCCGTCGCCGCTGATCACCGGGCGCGGCATCGACCTGGATTTCCCGATGCTTGCCGGTTGCCTGGCCTTGCTGGGCCTTGGCCTGGTGATGATCACCTCCGCGTCGTCGGAAGTGGCCGCCGTGCAGTCGGGCAACACGCTTTACCACATGATCCGCCACTTGGTTTACCTGGTGATCGGCCTGGGCGCGTGCATCGTCACCATGATGGTACCGATCGCCACCTGGCAGCGCCTGGGCTGGATGATGCTGCTCGGTGCCTTCGGCCTGTTGGTGATGGTGCTGGTGCCGGGCATTGGCCGCGAGGTCAACGGCTCCATGCGCTGGATCGGCTTCAGTTTCTTCAACGTGCAGCCTTCGGAAATCGCCAAGGTCTTCGTGGTGATTTTTCTCGCCGGTTACCTGGTGCGTCGCCAGAAAGAAGTGCGCGAGAGCTGGATGGGCTTTTTCAAGCCGTTCATCGTGCTGCTGCCGATGGCGGGCCTGCTGCTGATGGAGCCGGACTTCGGCGCCACGGTGGTGATGATGGGCGCGGCGGCGGCGATGCTGTTCCTGGGTGGCGTCGGGCTGTTCCGTTTCATCCTGATGGTGGCATTGGCAGTGGCGGCCGTGACCGTGTTGGTCCAGGCGCAGCCTTATCGGATGGCACGTTTGATCACTTTCACCGACCCGTGGGCCGACCAGTTCGGTTCCGGCTATCAATTGACCCAGGCGCTGATCGCCTTCGGTCGCGGCGAATGGCTGGGCGTAGGCCTGGGCAACAGCGTGCAGAAGCAGTTCTACCTGCCGGAAGCCCACACCGACTTCGTGTTCTCGGTATTGGCCGAAGAGCTGGGCGTGGTGGGGTCCTTGTGCACCGTGGCCTTGTTCGTATTCGTCTGCGTGCGCGGCATGTACATCGGCTTGTGGGCCGAGAAGGCCAAGCAGTTTTTTGCCGCCTACGTGGCGTATGGCTTGTCGTTCCTGTGGATCGGCCAGTTCCTGATCAACATCGGCGTGAACGTCGGCCTGTTGCCGACCAAGGGCCTGACGCTGCCGTTCCTCAGTTATGGCGGCAGCTCCTTGGTGATCTGCTGTGCCTGTCTCGGCCTGTTGCTGCGCATCGAATGGGAGAGTCGAACCCACCTGGGCAGCGAAGAGATGGAATTCCAGGAGAGCGACTTCGCCGAGGAGCCGACTCATGGGCGCTAACGTGCTGATCATGGCGGGCGGTACCGGCGGGCACGTGTTCCCGGCGCTGGCCTGTGCCCGGGAGTTCCAGGCGCGCGGCTACACCGTGCACTGGCTGGGCACGCCACGGGGCATCGAGAACGAACTGGTGCCAGCTGCTGGTCTTGAGCTGCACCGGATCGACGCCAGCGGCCTGCGGGGCAAGGGCAAGTTGTCGTTGCTCAAGGCGCCGCTGATGCTGCTCAAGTCGGTCTGGCAGGCGCGGGCGATCATCCGTCGGTTGCGCCCGGTGTGCGTGGTGGGGTTTGGCGGTTATGTGACCGGTCCCGGCGGTGTTGCGGCGAAATTGGCCGGTGTGCCGGTGATCGTTCACGAGCAGAACGCCGTGGCCGGTACCGCCAATCGGTTACTGGTGCCGTTGGCCGCCCGGGTCTGTGAAGCCTTTCCCGACACCTTTACCCTGTCGGGCAGCCGCCGCACCACCGGTAATCCGGTGCGTACCGAGCTGTTTTTCGATACACCGCGCCCGGCCCTGGCTGGACGCAAGGCGCGTTTGCTGGTCCTGGGCGGAAGCCTGGGGGCCGAACCGTTGAACAAATTGCTGCCCGAAGCCCTGTCGCAGATCGCCCCCGAACTGCGCCCGGAAGTGTTTCACCAGGCCGGCAAAAACCACGATGAAGTGACCGCCGAGCGCTACCGCGCCGCTGGCGTCGAGGCGCAAGTGCAGCCTTTCATCAAAGACATGGCCCAGGCCTATGGCTGGGCCGACCTGGTGGTCTGCCGCGCAGGCGCGCTGACCATCAGTGAACTGGCTGCCGCCGGTCTGCCTTCGATGCTGGTGCCTTTGCCCCACGCCATCGACGATCACCAGACCCGTAATGCCGATTATTTGGCCCGTGAAGGCGCTGCCTTCCTGATGCCGCAAAGAACGACTGGCGCCGCGGATCTTGCCGCCCGCCTGACAGAGGTTTTGATGCAGCCGCAACGACTTGAAGACATGGCCCGCGCCGCCCGCCGCCTGGCCAAACCCGATGCCACGACCCAAGTGGTCGATACCTGCCTGGAGGTGGCCCATGGTTGAGAATCGCAAAGCCATGCCGCAACCGGAAATGCGCCGTATCCGCCGCATCCACTTCGTCGGTATCGGCGGCGTGGGCATGTGCGGGATCGCCGAGGTGCTGCTGAACCTGGGTTACCAGGTCTCGGGTTCCGACCTGAAGGCCTCCCCGGTCACCGAGCGCCTGGAATCCTTCGGCGCGCAGATCTTTATCGGCCACCGTGCCGAGAACGCCGCCAATGCCGACGTGCTGGTGGTTTCCAGTGCCGTGAACACCTCCAACCCGGAAGTCGCCACCGCCCTGGAGCGCCGTATCCCCGTGGTACCACGGGCCGAGATGCTGGCCGAGCTGATGCGCTATCGCCACGGCATCGCCGTCGCCGGTACCCACGGCAAGACCACCACCACCAGCCTGATCGCCTCGGTGTTCGCGGCCGGTGGCCTGGACCCGACTTTCGTGATCGGCGGTCGCCTGAACGCCGCGGGCACCAATGCCCAACTGGGCACCAGCCGCTACCTGATCGCCGAAGCCGACGAGAGCGATGCGAGTTTCCTGCACCTGCAACCGCTGGTGGCCGTGGTCACCAACATCGACGCCGACCACATGGCGACCTACGACGGCGACTTCAACAAACTGAAGAAAACCTTCGTCGAGTTCCTGCACAACCTGCCGTTCTACGGTTTGGCGGTGGTGTGCCTGGACGACCCAGTGGTGCGCGAAATCCTGCCGCTGATCAAGCGTCCGACCATGACCTACGGTTTCGGCGAAGAAGCCGACGTGCGCGCCATCAACGTGCGCCAGCAAGGCATGCAGACGTTCTTCACCGTGCTGCGCCCTGATCGCGAGCCATTGGATGTGTCGGTGAACATGCCCGGCAACCACAACGTGCTCAACGCCTTGGCCACCATTTGCATCGCCACCGACGAAGGCGTCAGTGATGAAGCCATCGTCCAGGGCCTGTCCGGGTTCCAGGGCGTGGGCCGACGTTTCCAGGTCTACGGCGAACTGCCGGTGGACGGCGGCAACGTGATGCTGGTGGACGACTACGGCCACCACCCGACCGAAGTCGCGGCGGTAATCAAGGCCGTGCGCGGTGGCTGGCCGGAACGCCGCCTGGTGATGGTCTACCAGCCACACCGCTACAGCCGCACCCGCGACCTGTATGACGATTTCGTCCAGGTGCTGGCCGACGCCAACGTGTTGCTGTTGATGGAAGTCTACCCGGCCGGTGAAGAGCCGATCCCGGGGGCCGACAGCCGCCAGCTGTGCCACAGCATTCGCCAGCGCGGCCAGTTGGATCCGATCTACATCGAACGCGGCGTGGACCTCGCGCCGCTGGTCAAGCCGCTGCTGCGCGCCGGCGACATCCTGCTGTGCCAGGGTGCCGGTGACATTGGGGGCCTGGCTCCGAAACTGTTGAACAGTCCGTTATTCGCCGGGGCAATCGTGGCTTCCAGCGAGGGGAAACTGAAATGACTGCTGCCTACGCCAACCTGGTCTCGACCCTTGATCCGAAAGCCTTCGGCCGCGTTGCCGTGCTGTTCGGCGGCAAGAGCGCCGAGCGCGAGGTGTCCCTCAAGTCCGGCAATGCCGTGCTGCAAGCCCTGCAAAGCGCCGGTGTCGACGCATTCGGCATCGACGTGGGCGACGACTTCCTGCAGCGCCTGCTGAGCGAAAAGATCGACCGCGCATTCATCATCCTTCATGGTCGCGGTGGTGAAGACGGCAGCATGCAAGGTCTGCTCGAATGCCTGGGCATTCCCTACACCGGCAGCGGCATCCTGGCTTCCGCCCTGGCGATGGACAAGCTGCGCACCAAGCAGGTCTGGCACAGTCTCGGCATTCCGACGCCGCGTCACGCCGTGCTGGCATCCGAGGCCGATTGTATTTCGGCGGCCACGGAACTGGGCTTCCCTTTGATCGTCAAACCGGCCCATGAAGGTTCAAGTATCGGCATGGCGAAAGTGAATTCGCTGCCTGAGTTGACCGCGGCATGGAAAGACGCCAGTTCCTACGATTCGCAAGTGTTGGTCGAACAATGGATCACCGGTCCCGAGTTCACCATCGCCACCCTGCGTGACCAGGTATTGCCTCCGATTGCGCTGGGCACGCCCCACACGTTCTATGACTACGACGCCAAGTACGTCGCCAACGATACCCAGTACCGCATTCCCTGCGGGCTGGACGCCGCCAAGGAAAAAGAACTGATGGACCTCACGGCCAAGGCCTGTGAGGCGCTGGGTATCGCCGGTTGGGGCAGGGCAGACGTGATGCAGGACGCCGATGGGCAGTTCTGGTTCCTGGAAGTCAACACCGCGCCTGGCATGACCGACCACAGCCTGGTGCCAATGGCGGCGCGCGCCGCCGGTCTGGATTTCCAGCAACTGGTGGTGTCGATCCTGGCCGCCAGTGTCGGCCATCAAGAGCCAAGAGGTTAAGCCATGCAAGGCGCATCGCTTCGTCATCAGCCATCCGCACCCGGTCGCAAGCCGGTGCCGCGGGGTGCCAGCCGAATGGTGGCCAAAGAGCCGATGTCGGCGCGCTTGCCGAAAGCCAATTTTGGCTTTCTCAAGAGCCTGTTCTGGCCGGTGCTGCTGGTGGCGTTGGGGTTCGGTACGTATGAAGGCGCGCAACGGTTGCTGCCTTATGCCGACCGGCCGATCGCCCGGATCAACGTCCAGGGCGACCTGAGCTACATCAGCCAGCAGGCCGTGCAGCAGCGGATCGCTCCGTTCGTCGCGTCGAGTTTCTTCACCATCGACCTGGCGGGCATGCGCAAGGAACTGGAGCAGATGCCTTGGATCGCCCACGCCGAAGTCCGCCGGGTGTGGCCTGACCAGGTGTCGATCCGCCTGGAAGAGCAATTGCCGGTGGCCCGTTGGGGCGACGAGTCGTTGTTGAACAACCAGGGCCAGGCGTTTACGCCGCGGGAACTGGCCAACTATGAACATTTGCCACAACTGTTCGGCCCACAGCGGGCCCAGCAGCAAGTGATGCAGCAATACCAGGTGTTGAGCCAGATGTTGCGGCCATTGGGCTTCTCCATCGCGCGCCTGGAATTGCGTGAGCGCGGCAGTTGGTTCCTGACCACTGGCGCGGGTAGCTCGGGGCCGGGCATCGAGCTGTTGCTCGGTCGCGGCAACCTGGTGGAAAAGATGCGCCGCTTCATCGCCATCTATGACAAGACGCTTAAAGAACAGATTACGAACATTGCGCGCATCGATCTGCGCTACGCCAACGGCCTGGCTGTTGGCTGGCGGGAACCTGTAGCGCCCACGACGGCCGTACCCGCCGTCGCGAAGAATTAAGAAGAGGCAGGACCCATGGCAAACGTGCAAAGCGGGAAAATGATCGTCGGTCTCGATATCGGCACTTCCAAGGTGGTGGCGCTGGTAGGCGAAGTCGCGGACGACGGCACGCTGGTCATCGTCGGGATCGGTACACACCCGTCCCGTGGCTTGAAAAAAGGCGTGGTGGTGAACATCGAGTCCACCGTGCAATCGATCCAGCGCGCCATCGAAGAGGCGCAGCTGATGGCCGGTTGCCGGATCCACTCGGCGTTCGTCGGCGTGGCGGGCAATCACATCCGCAGCCTGAACTCCCACGGTATCGTGGCCATTCGTGATCGCGAAGTCAGCTCCGCCGACCTTGAGCGCGTGCTCGACGCGGCCCAGGCCGTGGCGATCCCGGCCGACCAGCGTGTGCTGCACACCCTGCCGCAGGATTACGTGATCGATAACCAGGAAGGCGTGCGTGAGCCCCTGGGCATGTCCGGCGTGCGCCTGGAAGCCAAGGTCCACGTGGTGACCTGTGCGGTGAATGCTGCGCAGAACATCGAGAAATGCGTGCGCCGCTGCGGCCTGGAAATCGACGACATCATCCTCGAGCAACTGGCCTCGGCCTACTCGGTGCTGACCGACGACGAGAAAGAGCTGGGCGTGTGCCTGGTGGACATCGGCGGCGGCACCACCGACATCGCGATCTTCACCGAAGGCGCCATTCGCCACACGGCGGTGATCCCGATTGCCGGTGACCAGGTGACCAACGACATCGCCATGGCGTTGCGCACCCCGACCCAGTACGCCGAGGAAATCAAGATCCGTTACGCCTGTGCCCTGGCGAAGCTGGCCGGTGCTGGCGAAACCATCAAGGTGCCAAGCGTTGGCGACCGTCCACCGCGCGAGCTGTCGCGCCAGGCCTTGGCCGAGGTGGTCGAGCCGCGTTACGACGAGCTGTTCACGCTGATCCAGGCCGAACTGCGTCGCAGTGGCTACGAAGACCTGATCCCGGCCGGCATCGTGCTGACCGGCGGTACGTCGAAGATGGAAGGCGCGGTCGAGCTGGCCGAAGAGATTTTCCACATGCCGGTGCGCCTGGGCGTGCCCCATGGCGTCAAGGGCCTGGATGACGTGGTCCGCAACCCGATCTATTCCACCGGCGTGGGCCTGTTGATGTACGGCCTGCAGAAGCAGTCCGACGGGATTTCGTTCTCAGGCATCGGCAGCCGCGACAGCTACAGCAGCGACGAGCCGAAGGCTCCGCTGTTCGAGCGGCTCCAGGCTTGGGTCAAAGGCAACTTTTAAACAGTTTCAAAGCTTCACGCGGCAGGTTTCAGGCTTGGCGCTGGAAGACGCAGCAAACGCAGTAGGCGAAAAAACTAGAGAATGAAAGGAGAGGGAAAATGTTCGAACTCGTAGACAACATCCCCGCTAGCCCGGTTATCAAAGTAATCGGTGTCGGCGGTGGCGGCGGCAACGCTGTCAACCACATGGTCAAGAGCAACATTGAAGGCGTTGAATTCATCTGCGCCAACACTGATGCCCAAGCGCTGAAATCCATCGGCGCGCGGACCATCCTGCAATTGGGCACTGGCGTGACCAAAGGCCTGGGCGCCGGCGCCAACCCGGAAGTCGGTCGTCAGGCCGCTCTTGAAGACCGTGAGCGCATCGCAGAAGTCCTGCAAGGCACCAACATGGTGTTCATCACCACGGGCATGGGCGGCGGCACCGGTACTGGTGCGGCGCCGATCATCGCCGAAGTGGCCAAGGAAATGGGGATCCTCACCGTTGCGGTGGTGACTCGTCCGTTCCCTTTCGAAGGCCGCAAGCGTATGCAGATCGCCGACGAAGGTATCCGTCTGCTGTCTGAAAGCGTCGACTCGTTGATCACCATTCCCAACGAGAAGCTGCTGACCATCCTGGGTAAAGACGCAAGCCTGCTGTCGGCTTTCGCCAAGGCTGACGACGTGCTGGCCGGTGCCGTTCGCGGTATCTCCGACATCATCAAGCGTCCAGGCATGATCAACGTCGACTTTGCCGACGTACGGACTGTCATGAGCGAAATGGGCATGGCGATGATGGGCACTGGCTGCGCCAGCGGTCCGAACCGTGCACGCGAGGCCACCGAAGCGGCCATCCGCAACCCGTTGCTCGAAGACGTGAACCTGCAAGGTGCACGCGGCATCCTGGTGAACATCACCGCCGGTCCTGACCTGTCCCTGGGTGAGTACTCCGACGTGGGTAGCATCATCGAAGCCTTCGCTTCCGAGCACGCGATGGTCAAGGTCGGTACCGTTATCGATCCGGACATGCGCGACGAGTTGCACGTTACCGTGGTTGCCACCGGTCTGGGCGCGAAAATCGAGAAGCCTGTGAAGGTCATCGACAACACCGTTCACACCTCCATGGCTTCGCAACCGCAACAACAAGTGGCTTCGCGTCAGGAAGCGCCTGCGGTGAACTACCGTGACCTGGACCGTCCGACCGTCATGCGCAACCAGGCCCAGGCCGGTACAGCGACTGCCGCGAAGATGAATCCGCAAGACGATCTGGATTACCTGGACATCCCGGCTTTCCTGCGTCGTCAGGCCGATTGATGAAATGTATCAGGGGGATACGGGTGATTGGTGTTCAGCAAAGGTCTGGTCTGCTATCATCGCCAGCCTTTGTTGATACCAGTTCGCAATTTGCGCTGAAGCGGCCCATGCCATGATTAAACAACGCACCCTGAAGAATATTATCCGTGCCACAGGTGTCGGCTTGCACTCCGGCGAGAAGGTCTACCTGACCCTCAAGCCCGCGCCTATCGATACCGGCATTGTGTTTTGTCGTGCCGACCTCGACCCTGTGGTGCAGATTCCTGCTCGCGCGGAAAACGTTGGTGAAACCACTATGTCGACCACTCTGGTCAACGGTGACACCAAAGTGGATACGGTGGAGCATTTGCTCTCGGCCATGGCTGGCCTGGGCATCGATAACGCCTACGTCGAGCTCTCCGCGTCCGAAGTCCCGATCATGGATGGCAGTGCCGGACCCTTCGTATTCCTGATTCAATCGGCAGGCCTGGAAGAGCAGGATGCCGCCAAGAAGTTCATCCGCATCCTGCGGGAAGTGACAGTGGAAGACGGCGACAAGCGCGCCACTTTCGTCCCTTTCGAAGGTTTCAAGGTGAGCTTCGAGATCGATTTCGATCACCCGGTTTTCCGTGACCGCACCCAGAGTGCAAGCGTGGATTTTTCCAGCACTTCGTTCGTAAAAGAAGTCAGCCGCGCCCGTACCTTTGGTTTCATGAGTGACATCGAGTACCTGCGCAAGCACAACCTCGCACTCGGCGGCAGTGTTGAAAACGCGATCGTGGTCGATTCCGATGGTGTATTGAACGAAGACGGCCTTCGCTATGAAGACGAATTCGTCAAACACAAGATTCTCGATGCAATCGGCGACCTCTACCTGCTGGGCAATAGCCTGATTGGTGAGTTCAAGGGCTTCAAGTCCGGCCATGCACTGAACAACCAGCTGCTGCGCAAGTTGATTGAGCAGAAAGATGCTTGGGAAGTCGTGACGTTCGAAGACGCCAGCACCGCACCAATCTCCTACATGCGCCCTGTTGCGGCCGTGTAGGCAAAAAAACCTCTCTAGTTTTTGAAGGCTGCCTTTGGGTGGCCTTTTTTTATGGGCGCTTTCTTGGTGTTTATATCCGTTATTTCGGTAACGGCGGCTTATGGTTCCGCCCTTACGGCGGGTCACTTTTGGAAGAGCCGGGAGCCGGACCAGCCAAAAGTAACCAAAAGCGCTTTGCCCCACCACTCGGCACCTCGCCTAGGCTCGGTGTGCCCGAACGAAGGCATTGCTCCGTGGGTCCGTGTGGTTAACGGGGCGCCCGAGATCAACGTCCACCACGAGGCGGCCTAACAGCCGACCTGGCTCTCCTGGTCGTACACCTGTCAGATCTGTGGGAGCAAAGCTTGCTCGCGATGAGGCCGGCAAGCCCAGCATCCATGTGACTGAACCACCGCCATCGCGAGCAGGCTCGCTCCCACAGGGGAAACGCGCTCCCCATCAAGAACCAGGTCGGCTGTTAGGCCGCCTCGCGGTGGACGTTGATCTCGGGCGCCCCGTTAACCACGCTGGCTGAACGCAGGTATTGCGCAGTGGGCAACCCGGCATGGATGCCGGGTTAGCCGCGCTGGGCCATGGATGGCCCTTCGCGGCGGCCCACGGAGCAATGCCTTCGTTCAGGCATGCCGAGCCTAAGCGAGGCACCAAGTGGTGGGGCATGAGCGTTTTGCTTACTTTTGACTGGGCCGGCTTCCGGGCTTCTCAAAAGTGAGCCGCTGCAAGAGCGGAACCGCCAGTGGCCGTTACCGCAGCAACGGATATACACACTAAGTGAACAGCCACAGGGAAAGCGTCACATCGCGCAAACCACACGATTTCGCCCACTGGACTTGGCCTGGTACAGCGCCTTGTCCGCCGCGAACAACAGTTGTTGGAGCTCGCCATACGGCCCGTTTACCCAAGTGGCGATGCCGATACTGACCGTCATCGGCGCTTCCCCCTCGGCCACAGGCAGCAACTGTTCAACTGCTTCGCGAATGTTCTGGGCCATGGTGAACGCGCCAGCGGTGGTGGTCTCGGGCAGCACAACCGAGAACTCTTCACCACCGTAGCGCGCTGCCAGGTCGGCAGGGCGACGGACATGCTTGCTGATCAACTGCGCCAAGGTTCGCAAGGCCTCATCACCCCGTTGATGGCCATGACGGTCGTTGAATGCCTTGAAGTGATCGGCATCGATCATCAGCACAGACAACGGTTGCCCCGAACGTTGGGCACGCAGCCATTCCTGTTGCAACGTCTCGTCCAGTGTTCGTCGGTTGGCCAGTCCTGTAAGGGAGTCGACGGATGCCAGTTGAGCCAATTCCCGTTCAGCTCTGTAGCGGCGTCGCAATTCGCGGCGCAGCAGCCAGGTGAGCCAGAGCAAACCGATGCAGAGTGCGCCAGTGGCGCCACTGACCAGCAATGCCGTGCGTTGCCATGACGCGAACACCTCTTGAGAGGAGAGCGCCACCACGACGATCAATGGCAGGTTGCCCACCTGGGAAAAAGTGTACAGGCGCGGCTTCTGATCCTGGCCGGAAATGCTGGTGAAGCTCCCATTGCCTTCGCGCAGGATTCGCATGAAATTCGGTCGGTGACTGAAGTCCTTGCCTGTCAGGTCTTCGGCCAAGGGGGGCTCTTGTGCCAGCAGGATACCGTCGCGGCTGACCAGGTTGACCGTGCCGCCATGACCAATGTTCAGGCTCTTGAACAATTGGTTGAAGTAGCTAAGGCGCATCGCAGCCTCGGCCACGCCCATGAACTCACCCCGTTCATCGCTCAATCGATAGCTGAAACTGATGCGCCATTCATGCCCATGACTTCTGGAGTGGAACGGGCGGCTGATCATCATGCCCGGGTTCGGATCTTGGATATGGGACTGGAAATACTCCCGATCGGCATAGTTGCCTATACGTGGCGTGATCGAGGCGGAGTCAGCGATCACATCGCCGCGTTTGTCCAGCAGCAGGATGTCGCCTTTGTAGGGGGCGGCGGTGGCGCGGTCGAATAGCGCCAGATGGCGAATCGCCGGCGAAACGTCTTTCAGGTCTTCGCGTTTGGCGGCCGAGACCAAACCTTGCAGCGACAGATCGTAGAGCTCCACGTTACGCAGCACGTCGGCGTCAATCAGTTGCACGATATTGTTCGCCGCACGTGTTGCTGCCTGTTGTGCGGCGGCATGTTCGCGAATCAGCAGGAAAGTCACGATGCTCAGGATGGCAATGACAACCAGCGAACTGGCCAGTACGAGTACCCGTTCTGAACGTATCGAAGGCGGGGTGTTGCCGGGTGTCGCACTGCGCGCGCTCATGGGTCCGATGTCTGCATTGTGATGTGGCTGGGATCCGTCCCAAAGGATTGCAAACCGGCAATGAACCAGATGCTGGCCTTTTGCTGATTGTGCTTGGATCGGTGAGGGCGGGCAATCAGTGTTTGCGCAATAAATGGGTAGGAGCTGCTGAAGGCTGCGATCTGACGATTCTGATCGAGTTGGCTTTCGCCCAGCATTCAATGCTGGAAAAGATCGAACCTTGTGGAGGCCTCAGGCTGGCAAGCGGATCCCGAATGTGTTGGCGCCCTGGTCACTGCGCACGAATACGTCCCCGCCATGCATCAGTGCGATGGCCTTGACGATGGCCAGACCCAGCCCATGGTTGGCGCCACTGTTGCTGCGCGAGGCATCGACGCGATAGAAGCGTTCGAACAGGCGCGGCAGGTGCTCGCTGGCAATCGGTTCGCCGGGGTTGGTGACCGCGAGGGTGATCTGGTCGCCAAGGGCTTCGATGTGCACGTCGATCACTTGCCCGGGGGCGGTGTGCTGTACGGCATTGCTCAGCAGGTTGATCAGCGCCCGCCGCAGGTGGGCGATCTCGATGTTGGCCTGGGCATCGCCGCTGACCCGGACCTGGACCTGGGCGTCTTCGAGAATGAAGTCCAGGTAGTCGAGGGTGGTGGCCACTTCGCTGGCCAGGGAGGTGCTGGTCAGTTTGGTGGCCTTGCTGCCTTGGTCGGCGCTGGCCAGGAACAGCATGTCGTTGATGATCGAGCGCAGCCGCTCCAACTCTTCGAGATTCGATTGCAATACTTCGAAGTAGTGTTCGGCCGAGCGCCCACGGGTCAGTGCTACCTGGGTCTGGCCGATCAGGTTGGTCAGGGGCGAGCGTAATTCATGGGCGACGTCGGCGTTGAACGATTCCAGCCGCGAGTAAGCCTGTTCGACCCGGTCGAGGGTGGCGTTGAAGGAACTGACGAACTGACTCAGCTCCGGCGGCAAGGGCGATAGCTGCAAGCGCCCGGACAGGCGGGGCGGGGCCAGGCGCCGGGCTTCATCGGACAGCTTTATCAGCGGCTTGAGGCCGATGCGTGCGACCCAGTAGCCCAGCAACGAAGCCAGGAACACACCGACAATCGCCAGGCTCACCAGTGCCACCAGCAGGCGATGCTGGGTCTGGTAGAAGGTCTCGGTGTCGATGCCGATCATGAAGCGCAGCGGTGGACGCTGGTCCTTGGCCGGGAATTGGCTCACCAGCACTTTCATCGGGTAGTGTCGTTGGGGCAAGGTCAGGTCGCGCTTACCCAGGGCGCCTTGGGCAAAGGCACGGATCTGCGCATCGGGATTGCCGTATTCAAAGCGCGGATCGTCGCTGACGATCCAGAAATGGATGCGCTTGTCTTCTTCTCCGAGCAATCGCAGCTTGTTGTTGATCTTCACCCAGTGTTCAGGCGTGCCGTAGCGGCCAACGGTGGACTCCAGGACACTGTAGCGGGCATCGAGCTCGGCTTCGGGCAATAGGCCCAGGCCCTTGGCGACCTGCTGGTATAAAGCGCCCCCGATCAACAGGAACACCAGTGCCGCCACCAGCGTGAACATGCCGCTCAAGCGCAGGGCGATGCTGTCAGGGACGGTCATCGCTGCGACTCTCCAGCACATAACCCATGCCGCGAATGGTGTGCAGCAACTTCTGTTCGAACGGCCCATCGAGCTTGGCTCGCAAGCGTTTGATCGCCACTTCCACCACGTTGGCGTCACTGTCGAAGTTGATGTCCCAGACCATTTCGGCAATGGCGGTTTTCGAGAGGATTTCGCCCTGGCGGCGGGCCAGGACACTGAGCAGGGAGAACTCCTTGGCCGTCAGGTCCAGGCGCTGGCCGGCCCGTGTGGCCTTGCGGCTGATCAGGTCGATCCACAGGTCGGCGATGCTCACCTGCACCGGTTCATGGCCGCCGCTGCGACGAGTCAGGGCTTGCAGGCGGGCCACCAGTTCGAGAAAGGAGAAGGGCTTGCCCAGGTAGTCATCGGCGCCGTCGCGCAAGCCCTTGATGCGGTCCTCGACCCGTTCCCGGGCGGTAAGCATGATCACCGGTGTCTGCTTGCGGGCGCGCAGGGCTCGCAGTACGCCGAAGCCGTCCAGGCCCGGTAGCATTACGTCGAGCACGATCACCGCGTAGTCGGTTTCCAGGGCCAGGTGCAGCCCCTCGATGCCGTCCGGCGCCACGTCCACGGTGTAACCCTGTTCGGTCAGGCCGCGGTGCAGATAGTCCGCGGTTTTTTCTTCGTCTTCGATAATCAGAACGCGCATGGCCCTGCCTCAGTGGTCTGTGCTCGCCAGCGCCGCCGTCGGCGCCGACCCTGGCTGATGGGCGGGTCGATGGAACAGTCGCTCCAGCCACAAGTATATGACCGGTGTGGTGAACAGCGTCAGCGCCTGGCTCACCAGCAGGCCGCCCACCACCGCGATGCCCAGGGGTTGGCGCAGCTCCGCGCCGGGACCATAGCCGAGCATCAGCGGCAAGGCGCCGAGCAGGGCGGCCAGGGTGGTCATCATGATCGGCCGGAAGCGTGTCAGGCACGCCTGGAAAATCGCCTCCTGGGGCACCATGCCTTTGTTGCGCTGGGCGTCGAGGGCGAAGTCGATCATCAGGATGCCGTTCTTCTTGACGATCCCGATCAGCAGCACCAGCCCGATCAGCGCCATGATCGAAAAGTCCTGGCCCAGCAGCCAGAGCATGATCAGCGCACCGAGGCCGGCCGAGGGCAGGGTAGAGATGATCGTCAACGGGTGCACGAAACTCTCGTAGAGCACGCCGAGGATGATGTACACAGCCACCAGCGCGGCGAGAATCAGCCATGGCTGGCTGGCCAGGGAGCTCTGGAAGGCCTGGGCCGCGCCCTGGAAGTTGCCGGTAATGGCGGCGGGCATGCCGATCTCGTTCTTCGCCTGGTCGAGCAGGCGCACCGCGTCCCCCAGGGCCACGCCGGGCGCCAGGTTGAATGACAGGTTGGCGGCCGGGAACATGCCATCGTGGGCAATCGACAGCGGGCCGTTGCTCGGCGCATCGAAGCGGGCCAGGGCCGAGAGCGGTACCATTTCCCCACTCAGGGGCGAACGCAGGTAGAAATACGCCAGGCTTTCTGCCTTGCCGCGTTGCTGGGTGTCGAGCTCCAGGATCACGTTGTACTGGTTGGTCTCGGTCTGGAATTCATTGATCTGCCGTTGGCCGAAGGCGTCGTACAGGGCCTGGTCGACATCGGTGGCGGTGAGGCCGAAGCGCGCCGCCGCGCTGCGGTCGATGTTGATGTGGGTGATGCTGCCACCCAGTTGCAGGTCGTTGGAGATGTCACGGAACGCCGGGTTGCCACGCAGCTTGTCGGTGAGTTTTTGCGTCCAGGCGTTGAGGCTCGGCCCGTCGTTGCTCTTGAGCACGTATTGATATTGGGCGCGACTGGGGCCGGAGCTGAGGTTGATGTCCTGCCCGGCCCTGAGGTACAGCACCACGCCGGGGATTTTCAGCAATTGCGGGCGAATCCGGTCGATGAAGCCGCTGGCCGACACGTCACGCTCGCCCCGGGGCTTGAGGGCGATCCAGAAGCGGCCGTTGGCGATGGTCTGGTTGTTGCCCGAGACGCCGACGGAGTGGGAGAAGGTCTGCACCGCCGGGTCGGCGGCGACGATGTTGGCCAGGGCCTTGTGCTTGGCGACCATGTCCGGGAACGACACATCGGCGGCGGCTTCGCTGGTGCCCAGTACCAGGCCGGTGTCCTGTACCGGGAAGAACCCCTTGGGAATGAACACGTAGCCCACCACCGCCAGCGCCAGGGTCAGGCCGAACACGCCGATCATCAGTTTTTGATGGGCCAGGGCCCGACGCAGGCCGTGCTCGTACCAGCCCAGCAGACGCTCGCCGAATCCCATCTTGCTGTGGGCATGATGTACCGGGGCGCGCATGAACAGCGCGGCCAGGGTCGGCGCCAAGGTGAGCGACACCACCACCGAAATCAGGATGGTCGAGGTGGCGGTCAGGGCAAACTCCTTGAACAGGCGCCCGACCACGCCGCCCATGAACAGCAGTGGGATGAACGCCGCCACCAGCGAGAAGCTGATGGAGACCACGGTGAAGCCGATCTCACCAGCCCCCTTGATCGCCGCTTCGCGCATGCCGTCACCGGCCTCCAGGTGCCGGTGGATGTTCTCCACCACCACAATCGCATCGTCCACCACGAACCCCACCGAGATGACGATCGCCACCAGGGTCAGGTTGTTCAGGCTGAACCCCATCACGTACATCAGGGCGAAACTGGCGGTCAGCGACACCCCCAGCACCGCCGAGACAATCAGGGTCGCCGAGAGCTGACGCAGGAACAGCGCCATCACCGCGACCACCAGCAGCACCGCGATCAGCAAGGTGATCTCCACCTCATGCAACGAGGCGCGGATGGTCTGGGTGCGGTCGATCAGGACCTTGACCTGCACGGCGGCGGGCAACATGGCTTGCAGGGTGGGCAGGGCCGCCTGGATGCGGTCGACGGTCTCGACGATGTTCGCTCCCGGTTGCCGGAAGATCACCAGGTTGACCCCTGGTTCGCTGTCGGACCAGGCCTGGACGTAGGCGTTTTCCGAGCCGTTGACGACCTTGGCGATGTCCTTGAGGTGAACCGGTGCGCCGTCCTTGTAGGACACGATCAACTCACCGTACTCCTCAGGCTGGAACAGTTGGTCGTTGGTGGACAGGGTGGAAATGCTCGAAGCGCCGTACAGGGCGCCCTTGGCCAGGTTGAGGCTGGCCTGCTGGAGCGCCAGGCGGATGTCCGCCAGGGTCAGGCCGATGGCGGCGAGCCGGTCGGCCGAGGCCTGGACCCGGATCGCCGGACGCTGTTGGCCGGAGATATAGATTTGTCCTACGCCGTCGATCTGGCTGATCTGACGCGAGAGCAGGGTTTCGACGTAGTCGCTCAGCTCGGTGCCGGGCATCAGGGAGGAGCTGATGCTGAGGATCAACACCGGGCTGTCGGCGGGATTGACCTTGCGCCAGGTCGGCAGGTTCGGCATGTCGTTGGGCAGTTTGCCGGCGGCGGTGTTGATCGCCGCCTGCACTTCCTGGGCGGCGGTGTCGATGCTTTTATCGAGGCTGAATTGCAGGATCAGGTTGGTCGAGCCCAGGGCACTGCTGGAGGTCATCTGGGTGATGCCGGGAATGGCACTGAATTGCACTTCCAGCGGCGTCGCCACTGACGAGGCCATGGTTTCGGGACTGGCCCCAGGCAACTGCGCGTTAACCTGGATGGTTGGGAATTCGGCCTCTGGCAACGGCGCGACGGGCAGGCGAGGAAACGCGATCACGCCCAGCAGTACCAGGGCAAACGTAAGCAGCACCGTGGCGATGGGGTGGTCGATGCACCACGCCGAAACCGAGCCGCGGCCCTTCACGGTTGCGGCTCCGTGGTCTTGGCCAGGGCGGGCGGATCACTGAGCACCTGGATGTGGCTGCCTGGCTTGAGTCGTGACTGACCGTCGCTCACCAGTTGATCGCCAGCGTTCACCCCCTTGATGATGTGCATGTCGCTGTCCTGGTAAACCATGACCACCGGCACGCTCTCGACCTTGTCGCCCTTGATCCGGTACACGAAGTGTTGCTCCAGCCCACGCTGGACGACGGTGGGAGGCACCACCAGGGCGTCCTTGTCGAGGGCGGTCTGGATCTTCAGCGTCACCAGTTGCCCGGGCCACAGCCGTTGCGCGGCGTTGTTGAATTCAGCCTTGGCCCGCAGGGTTCCGGTGTTGGCGTTGATCTGGTTGTCGATGAGGCTCAGGCGCCCCTCGCCGAGCAGTTCCCCGGTGGCGCCGTCGGCACCGATATAGGCCTTGACCAAGGCTTGCTCGGGCGCCGCGATCAAGCGTTGCAAGGTGGGCAGCATTTGCTGGGGCAGGGAGAACTCCACGGCGATCGGGTCGATCTGGGTCACCGTGAACAGGCCTTCGGTGTCGCTGGTGCGCAGGAAGTTGCCTTCATCTACATTGCGAATGCCGACGCGACCGCTCACCGGGGAGCGGATCTGGGTGTAGGACAGTTGCACCTGCGCCGAGTCGATGGCCGCCTGGTTACCCTGGGCGGTGGCCTTGAGCTGGTTGACCAGCGCCTGTTGCTGGTCGTAGGTCTGCTTCGAGACGCCGTCATCGACGCTCAGCAATTTGTAGCGCTTGAGATTGACCTGGGCCACCGCCAGCTGCGCCTGGCTCTCGCCGAGCTGGGCCCGGGCCTGGTCGAGGCTGGCGCGGATCGAACGATCGTCGATGGTCGCCAGCAGGTCACCTTTCTTGACCAGTTGCCCTTCCTTGACCAGCAGCCGGGTGAGGATGCCGTCGATCTGCGGCCGGATCACCACGCTGTGCAGCGACAGTACCGTACCGATGCCGCTGGCAAAGCGCGGCACATCCTTTTGCACCACGCTGACGACCCGCACCGGAACGGCGGCGGGAGCGCTGGGCTTGGCGGTCACGGGCTTGAGCACAAACCAGAGGACGAGGGCCGCCAGGGCGACCAACAGCACGACGAGCAGGACGGTTTTCTTCTGGGTGTGCATGGATATGAAGGGCCGGTTCGGGACACAGGAGTTTGAGCTTTCTTATATAGCGTTACGAGCCGGTCAGGAAGGTGACGGCTAACTGACAGGCTTGTCAGTTTTGTCCTGGCTTGCTGTCGGATGAATGGTTGTGCCAGATGAAACTGCCCTGCGCGCTGTGATATCGGGCAGGTATACTGCCGCCTTTCGCGGCTCGCCCTTCGGGCCCGACTTGCATGCATGACCCGGAGCCTTACATGACTTCCCCGACACTTTCGCCTGCGGATGAACTCCCCGGCGGCGAACAGGCCGACTTGTCCGACAGCGATGTTTCCAGCGCCGAGGACGCCAAGGCGGCGATCCCAGCCTTCAAATTCCCGTTCAAACCCGGTGAACTGGCTGCGGCCAAGGGCGCCGGCCAGCAGCCGTGGTACAAGAACGGCGCGAAGAATGGCCATACCAAGACCCCGGGTGCCGCGCCTCCCGGCACGCGTCGTTCGATGGGCAAGCGCTGACATCATCCTTCACGCACGGGGGCGACTTCAGTTCGCGACCCGTGCGCCTGCCAGGCTTCCACTCAATTCGTAAGCCGCCAGCTCAGACTGGTGCGCCGCGAGGATTTCCGGCAACGAGCCTCGCAGGTACTCGACCCAGGTCTTGATCTTCGCATCCAGGTATTGGCGCGACGGATAGATGGCGTAGAGGTTCAGTTCCTGGGAGCGGTAGTTGGGCATGACCCGCACCAACGTGCCGTTGCGCAAGCCTTCGATGGCCGCGTACACCGGCAATACCCCCACGCCCATGCCGCTGGTGATCGCGGTTTTCATCGCATCGGCCGAATTCACCAGGAACGGTGAGCTGTTGATGGTGACCATCTCCTGGCCTTCCGGGCCGTCGAACACCCATTTTTCCAGCGGAATGACCGGGCTGACCAGGCGCAGGCAGGCGTGGTTGAGCAGGTCGCCGGGTTTTTGCGGGCAGCCGCTGGCTTTCACGTAGGCGGGTGATGCGCAGACGATGCTGTAGGTGATCCCCAGGCGCTGGGAGACGAAGCCCGAATCCGGCAACTCGCTGGCGAGCACGATTGAGACGTCGTAGCCCTCGTCGAGGATGTCCGGCACGCGGTTGGCCAGGGTCAGGTCGAAGGTCACATCCGGATGGGTCTTGCGGTAACGGGCGATGGCGTCGATCACGAAATGCTGGCCGATACCGGTCATCGTGTGGACCTTCAACTGCCCGGCCGGTCGCGCATGGGCGTCGCTGGCCTCGGCTTCGGCTTCTTCGACATAAGCCAGGATCTGCTCGCAACGCAACAAGTAGCGTTTACCCGCCTCGGTCAGGGCAATGCGGCGAGTGGTGCGGTTGAGCAGGCGGGTTTGCAGATGGGCTTCCAGGTTGGAAACTGCGCGCGAGATGTTGGCCGTGGTGGTGTCCAGTTGCGCGGCGGCGGCGGTGAAACTGCCAGCTTCGGCAACACAACTGAACGCGCGCATGTTTTGCAAGGTGTCCATGGAGGGCTCTCTTGGGAGGTGGCAAATTGTGACACGAAGTTACAGAGCAGCGGGACCCGACTAATGGATTATCGCGTTAACGGTAACAAAGATTCACAGAAAGATCGGCTTATCGCCGGGTAGGGCGATGCCTAGAATTACCGTCAATCCTGGGTCACTGATTCCTGTGGGAGCCCTTGTGGGAGCCGAGCTTGCTCGCGATGAACGATGACGCGGTCCTGCTGTTAAACCGTGTCGTCCCCATCGCGAGCAAGCTCGGCTCCCACAAAGGCTCGCTCTCACAAGTTTTGCGTTAACAGGCAGCCATCCTCGTCGTCATGCTCCATCTCAGGAATTTTGCGCAAGTGCCGCGTTGCATCAGCAGAGAGCTGAAGACTCTCAGTGTTTGGGTTCTGACATTAACCATCAGCGGTTGCATCGGGACAGGCGGGATAGGGCCGCAAAGCCAGGTAATGCCGGCCGATCAATTGGCGACCGATACCGCCATCCGCGAGGCGGCTCGCGACGCCCACTGGCCCACCCGCCGATGGTGGCAAGCCTATGGCGATCAGCAGTTGGATCGCTGGGTCGATCTGGCCATGCAGGACAGCCCGAGCCTGGCCATGGCCGCCGCGCGGGTGCGCCAGGCCAAGGCCATGGCCGGTGTTGCCGAAGCCGCCGAGTCGCTGCAGATCAATGGCGAGGCGACCCTCAAGCGCCATAACTGGCCCACCGATCAGTTCTATGGCCCGGGCGAACTGGCCGACACCACGACCTGGGACAACAATGCCGCCCTGGGCTTGAGCTACGCCCTGGATCTGTGGGGCCGCGAGCGCAATGCCAGCGAACGGGCGGTTGACCTGGCCCATGCCAGTGTCGCTGAGGCGCGCCAGGCGCAACTGGAACTGCAGAGCAACATCGTGCGCGCCTACATCCAGTTTTCGCTGCACTACGCCCAGCGCGATATCGTCGCCGCGACCCTCCACCAACAAGAGCAGATTCTCGACCTGGCGCACAAGCGCCTGGACGGCGGCATCGGCACCCATTTCGAAGTCAGCCAGGCCCAGGCACCACTGCCCGAGACCCACCGCCAACTCGACGCCCTGGACGAAGCCATCGCCTTGAGCCGCAATCAGTTGGCGGCCCTGGCCGGCAAGGGGCCGGGAGAGGGCACGCAACTGCAACGCCCGACCCTGGCCCTCGACGCGCCGTTGAAGCTGCCGTCGGCCTTGCCCGCCGAACTGCTCGGCCAACGTCCGGATGTGGTTGCCGGGCGTTGGCAAGTGGCGGCCCAGGCCCGGGGCATCGATGTGGCCCGGGCCGGGTTTTATCCAAACGTCGACCTGGTGGGTAGCCTTGGCTACATGGCCACCGGTGGTGGGGCGCTGGAGTTCTTGACGGGCAAGAAGCTCACCTACAACGTCGGGCCGGCGATCACGTTGCCGATCTTCGACGGCGGGCGCTTGCGTTCGCAATTGGGCGAGGCGGCGGCGGGTTATGACATCGCCGTGGCGCACTACAACCAGACACTGGTGAACGCCCTCAAGGGCATTTCCGATCAGTTGATCCGCCGCCAATCCATGGACAAGCAGCAGGCCTTCGCCGCCGAATCGGTGGCCGCAGCCCAGCGCACCTACGACATCGCAATGGTGGCGTTCCAGCGTGGGCTTACCGATTACCTCAACGTGCTCAACGCCCAAAGCCTGTTGTTCAAGCAGCAACAGGTGCAACAGCAAGTGCAGGCGGCGCGCCTGAGTGCCCATGCCGACCTGGTGACGGCGTTGGGGGGCGGGCTTGAGGCCGGCAACGACAGTCCTGACTTGGGCCACGTACGGTGAGCCATATTTCCCCTGTGACGTCTTTACTAGCCCCCGCACGCTGGCTGTACCGCCTCGAATGGCGCCGGGGTTTCTTCGACTGGGCCCGCAGCGACGGGGTGACCTGGGTCTATATCTTCAAGGTCCTGTTTGCCGCGTTCCTGACCTTGTGGTTGGCGATGCGCCTGGAGTTGCCGCAACCGCGCACGGCCATGATCACCGTGTTCATCGTCATGCAGCCCCAGAGCGGGCAGGTGTTCGCCAAGAGTTTCTACCGCTTCCTCGGCACCCTGGCCGGCTCGGTGGTGATGGTGGCGCTGATCGCCTTGTTTGCCCAGAACACCGAGCCGTTCCTCGCGTGCCTGGCGGTCTGGGTTGGTCTCTGTTCGGCAGGGGCGGCGCGTTATCGCAACTTCCGGGCCTATGGTTTTGTGCTGGCCGGCTACACCGCGGCGATGATCGGCCTGCCGGCCCTTGCCCATCCGGAAGGCGCGTTCATGGCGGCGGTCTGGCGGGTGCTGGAGATTTCCCTGGGGATTCTCTGCGCCACCCTGGTCAGTGCCGCGATCCTGCCGCAAACCGCCAGTGCCGCCATGCGCAATGCCTTGTACCAGCGCTTTGGGGTATTTGCCCTGTTTGTTACCGATGGCCTGCGTGGGCGCAGCAAGCGGGAGGCATTCGAAGCGCGCAACGTGGGCTTCATTGCCGAGGCGGTGGGCCTGGAAAGCCTGCGCAGCGTGACCGTTTTCGAAGACCCGCACATGCGTCGACGCAACGGCCGGCTCAGTCGCTTGAACAGCGAATTCATGGGTATCACCACCCGCTTTAACGCTTTGCACCAATTGCTGGAGCGCTTGCGCAGCAGTGCGGCGGATCACGTGGTCAATGCCATCAAGCCGGGCTTGCAAACGTTGGCCGAGCTGCTCGACGGTTTCAGTGGCCGCGCCCTGACCGATGCCGATGCGGCCCGTCTGGCGGCGGCGCTGGCCGAGTACAAGGCCGAGCTGCCGGCCCAGGTGCGGCGGCTGCGGGCGTTGTTCCAGGAAACGGCGCCCAGTGATGGGCAGCAACTGGATTTCCATACTGCCTACGAGCTGCTTTATCGATTCGTCGACGACTTGCACGGCTATGCCTTGACCCACGCCTCCCTGGCCGATCATAGCCACGAACGTGAGCGCTGGGACGAACCGTTCGTGCCGCAGACCAACTGGCTGGCCGCTACGGCATCGGGTGTTCGCGCCGCCTTCATCCTGTTGGTGCTGGGGAGTTACTGGGTCGCCACGGCCTGGCCGAGCGGCGCGACCATGACGATGATCGCCGCCGCCACCGTGGGCTTGTCGGCCGCGACGCCGAACCCCAAGCGCATGGCTTTCCAGATGGCCTGCGGCACGTTGTTCGGGGCGTTGATCGGCTTTGTCGAGATGTTCTTCATCTTCCCGTTGATCGACGGCTTCCCTTTGCTCTGCGTGATGCTGGCGCCGGTGATCATGCTCGGTTCGTTCCTCAGCTCGCGGCCGAAATACGCCGGGGTCGGGCTGGGGCTGCTGATCTTTTTCAGCACCGGTTCGGTGCCGGACAACCTGACGGTCTACAACCCCTACGCCTTCATCAACGATTACATCGCGATGATCCTCGGCATGCTGGTGTGTGCCGCGGCCGGGGCAATCATTCTGCCGCCCAACAGTCGCTGGTTGTGGCGCCGGCTCGAACAGGATTTGCGCGAGCAAGTGGTGTTTGCTATCAGTGGCAAGCTCAAGGGCCTGGCATCGAGCTTCGAAAGTGGTACCCGCGACTTGCTGCACCAGGCCTACGGGCTGGCAGCGGGGCAGCCTCGGGTGCAACGGGACTTGCTGCGCTGGATGTTCGTGGTGCTGGAGGTCGGCCACGCGATTATCGAGCTGCGCAAGGAACAGGCGATCCTGCCAGTGCATCCGGCGTATGCCGAAAGCCAGCCGTGGCGCCAGGCGATTCGGGTGATGGGGCGGGCGCTGGTGCGGCTGTTCCGCCAACCGAGCCAGAGCAATCTGGAGCGTGCCCTGGTGGCGGTGGACCACGCCATCGGCCGCGTGCAGGCCACCGACGAACCCTTCGCCCCGCATTTCGACACCTCGGCCCTGCGCCGGGTGAAAAGCTATCTGCATTTCATCCGCACCTCGTTGCTCGACCCGCAA
Organism: Pseudomonas sp. H1_F01; assembly: GCF_054681425.1. NCBI lineage: Bacteria > Pseudomonadati > Pseudomonadota > Gammaproteobacteria > Pseudomonadales > Pseudomonadaceae > Pseudomonas > Pseudomonas sp. H1_F01. The sequence goes on from NZ_CP162823.1 coordinate 1,454,177, forward strand.
TCGCCCTTGGCCGGCTATGCCATGCCGCACGCCACACCGCTTCCCCAGGAACTTGAACATGCCCCGTGAGATCGCCTTCCATGGCGTGTACATGCCCACCATGACCTTGATGTTTTTCATCGCTGCCGGCCTGGCCTGGGCCTTGGACCGCTTCCTGTCGGGGCTGGACCTGTACCGCTTCTTCTGGCACCCGGCGTTGCTGCGCCTGAGTCTGTTTACCTGTCTGTTCGGCGCGCTGGCGCTGACGGTCTACCGTTGAGATCGATGCGATGAGAAAGTTTTTCAGCCTGCTGGCGACGCTGTTGGTTCTGGCCCTGGCGCTGTGGATCGGCCGTACGTTGTGGGTCCATTACATGAACGAGCCCTGGACTCGCGATGGCCGGGTGCGGGCCGATATCATCAATGTGGCCGCCGATGTCAGCGGCGAGGTGGTCGAAGTGCCGGTGCGCGACAACCAATCGGTGAAAAAGGGCGACCTATTGATGCGCATCGATCCTGAGCATTACCGCATCGCCGTGAAGCAGGCTCGCTCCCTGGTGGCGTCACGCAAGGCCACTTGGGAGATGCGCAAGGTCAACGCCCATCGGCGTGCCGACCTGGATAGCCTGGTGATCTCCCGGGAAAACCGCGACGACGCCAGCAACATCGCCGACTCGGCCCTGGCCGATTATCAGCAGGCCCAGGCGCAATTGGAAGCCGCGGAGCTGAACCTGTCGCGCACCGAAGTCCGCGCGGCGGTGGATGGCTACGTCACCAACCTCAACGTGCACCGTGGCGACTACGCCCGCATCGGCGAGGCGAAGATGGCCGTGGTGGACATGAATTCGTTCTGGGTCTACGGCTTCTTCGAAGAGACCAAATTGCCCAAGGTGCGGGTCGGCGATTCAGCGCAGTTGCAGTTGATGAGCGGTGAGATGCTCAAGGGGCATGTGGAAAGCATCTCCCGCGGCATCTACGACCGGGACAACCCCGAAAGCCGCGAACTGATCGCCGACGTGAACCCGACCTTCAACTGGGTTCGCCTGGCCCAGCGGGTGCCGGTGCGCATTCATCTGGACGAAGTGCCCGACGGGGTGCTGCTGGCGGCGGGGATGACTTGCACGGTGGTGGTAGAACCCCACGACAAGCGCTGACCCCTTGTGGGAGCGAGCTTGCTCGCGAAAGCGGTGGGTCAGTTTGCAAAGATGTTGACTGTGCCGGTGTCTTCGCGAGCAGGCTCGCTCCCACAGTTTTCGGGGTGGCCGCTATTTATCAAAGCGACCCACCCAACCCAAACCGCTTCATCAACCCTTTTTCCAGCAACCCCTTGGGCAGCAAGCCGGCCATCAATGGCAATGCCCGGCTGCCATTGCCCAGACGCAGCAAGCGGGGTGGCTTGGGTTGTTGAACCGCCTTGAGCAGCGCGGCGGCGAATTCGGGGGCCGGGGTCGGGTTGTCCTGGGAGGCCTTGGCCCGGGCGCGGATGCCGTCGCGCAGAGGCCACCAGGGCGATTGTTCGCTGATCAGTTGTTCGGCTTCATGGCCGGCATTCTTGGCGAAGCTGGAGGCGATGGCGCCGGGTTGGACCTCCATCACGCGGATGCCGAACGGCGCCAGCTCCATGCGCAAGGCATCGCTCAAGGCATGCACCGCCGCCTTCGAGGCGCAGTAAGCCCCGGCAAACGGCGTGACCAGTACCCCGGAAACGCTGCCGATGTTCACCACCAGCCCCTTGGCCCGGCGCAACACCGGGAACAGCGCCCGGGTGACCCCGACGATGGCGAACACGTTGGTTTCGAACTGACGCTGCATGGCCGGCACGCCACCGTCCAGCAACGGGCCCATGGCGCCGTAGCCAGCATTGTTGACCAGCACATCCAGGCCGCCGTGCTGCTGGTTGATCCGTTCGTTGAGTTGTTCCAGGGCCTGGCCGTCGTTGACGTCCAGTTGCACGGCGGTGAACCCGGCAGCGCTGAGTGTCGCTACGTCTTCAACCTTGCGCGCCGTGGCCCAGACCTGATAACCCGCAGTCTTGAAGGCGTCGGCGAGGGCGCGGCCAATGCCGCTGGAACATCCGGTAATCAGCGCAACAGGCATGGCGCATTCCTTGTGCAAAAAGTGGGGGGAGAGCAATCAGTTGGAAAAACTACCGTGCAATCGCTCGGCGCGAAACTCCAGGGTCTGCGGGCGATAACCCGGACGCAGGGGCGGCAGCGGCAGGCAGTCTTGCCAGTCAGCGCCGGCCTGCAATTGGCCGGGGCCTCGGTAGCGCGGTGCGTCGTAGGGGGTGTCGGCCAGGTTGATGGTGTCGCCAGGCGCATAGGCCGCGACCCGCCAGCGCAGTTCGATCAGTGGCACGTCATTGGTGTTTTTCAGGTTCAGCGACAGCGGTCGGTCGGCGGGGCATTGCCCGGGGGAATAGGTGATGCGCATTTCCAGGCGCTCCAATTGCCGGGTCTCGCGGTTTTCCTGCCAGAGCACCCACGCAGCGACCAGTCCCAGCCCGATGAACGCCGCCAGGGAAACCGGCAAGGCCCTGGCCGGGTAGCGCAACAGCAGGATGAGCCAGGTGATGACCAGCAAGACGCCGATAAGCATGGTGGAAGCCTCCGTTCCCGTTGCCACATCCTACCGAAGGGAGCGGGCGATGGATATTCACCGATCCTGCACCGTCGGTCGTCACTGTCATATCTGACAGTTGGCAGCCTTGCAGACCCGTTGGTTAGATGGGCCGCGATACCCTGGCACTACACGGGATTCCTACAGATGGGCATGGATTATCGAACGCCGACGTTGATAGCCGTCGACTCGCGAAGCAGGCCGGTTCGTTCGGTCGAATACTGCCGCAGCCTGGAGAACGGCCCGGCGCAGCGGCGTATCAACCGCAGCCTCTTTGACCTCGCCGGCCGCGCGGTGAAACAGTGGGATCCGCGGTTGTGGGCCATGCAGGACCGTGACGAATTGGCCCCCAGCAACCTTTCGGCGATTTATTCGTTGTCCGGCGTCACGCTGCGCACGGACAGCGTCGATGCCGGCCGGCAGACCGATCTGCCGGGGCTCGCCGAGGAAGGACTGCTGGGCTGGGACAGTCGAGGGACACTGCGCGATGTGCTCTATGACGAATCGCTTCGCCCCGTGGCGGTGTTCGAGCAAGGTGGTGGAATGCCGCGTCGGTGTACCGAGCGCATGACCTACGGATATCCGGGCCAGGGCGATCAGAACCAAAATCAGTATGGCCAACTGATCCGTCACGACGACACGACGGGTACGTTGTTACTGGCGTCGTTTGCCTTGAGCGGGGAAAACCTCATGCAGGACCGCCGTTACATCCTCGATGCGGCTTTGCCCGATTGGCCGGAGCCGGAACCCGATCGCGAACAACTCCTTGAACCTGGAAGCGGTGCCGTTTCGACGTGGCGCGTCGGCCCGCTGAGAGACGTGCTGGAGCGAGTCGACGCCCGGGGAAATCGCCAACGCCAACGCCTTACGCTCGATGGCCGGCTGTCCGGCAGCCAACTGCTATTGGCGGGGCAGGGCGATTGGCAGACGCTGGTGAGTGATATTCGCTACGATGCCCTTGGACAGATCGAGGGAGAAATAGCCGGCAACGGCGTGAAAACCACCCTTATCTACAGCCCTGAGGACGGGCGCCTGGCGGAGCGCCAAGCCCTGCGTTCCGGCCAGGTACAGCAACACTTGCGCTACGTTTATGACCCGATGGGCAACGTGTTGAGCATCGAGGACGCAGCCCTGGCGGTCCGCTACTTTGCCAACCAGCGCATCGACCCGATCAGCCGCTTTGTCTACGACAGTCTCTATCAACTGATCAAAGCTACCGGTTGGGAGGCGGGCTCTGCAAACCAGGGGCCCGACTCGCTGAGGCAGAACGGCCCGGCGGCGGTCAGCAATTACCAGCAGACCTACCGCTACGACGAAGGCGGCAATCTGTTGACGCTGGTTCACGTCGGGGCACAAAACCATGGTCGGGAAACCCAAGCGGCTCGCTATAGCAATCGCTGCCTTCCGTACCGCAATGGTGTTCCGCCCACGGAGGACGAAATCGCTGCGGCGTTCGATGCGCGGGGCAACTGCTTGGAACTGTACGCGGGACGGTTCCTGGTCTGGGACTCGCGCAACCAGTTGAGTTCGGTCACGTCCATTGAACGCGACTCGGGGCTTGACGACAGTGAAGTGTATGCCTACGACGGCGGTGGGCAACGTGTGCGCAAGCTGCGAACGCTGCAAACCGGCGCCCGTAGCTTGGCCGCCGAGGTGCGTTATTTGCCGGGCCTGGAGCTGCGTGCCGACAGCAGCACCGGAGAGTCACTCCAGGTCATCACCGCCCAGGGTGGGCTCAACAGCGTCCGGATATTGCACTGGGAAAGCCCACCACCTGCGGGGGCCAATGACCTCTATCGATACAGTTTTACCGACCATTTGGGTTCGACCAGCCTGGAGCTTGGCCAGGACGGGCGAATCATCAGCCGGGAGCACTTCTATCCCTTCGGCGAGACCGCGTACCTGGCGGGGGCTGACGGGGTCGAGGCCAGTTACAAGACGGTTCGTTATTCGGGGAAGGAAAGGGATGCGACGGGGTTCTATTACTACGGCTATCGCTACTACATGCCTGGCTTGCAGCGCTGGCTCAATCCAGACCCCGCGGGAGATATCGATGGGCTGAACCTCTACGCGATGGTGAGCAATAACCCGCTGACTTTTCGGGACGCCGACGGGCTTAACAAGACTGGAAAGTACGAAATTGAAATGGGCGTGAAGAATCGACTCAAGCTCGCAGGGGCAGCGCTTACGAGCCGGGTTAGCGTGTTTAAGCAAGCCACGGGAAAGTACAGTGAAGTGAACGACTTCAAAGTAGTGGAGGTCGGTGCATTCAATGACTATCTGGTGGGAGGAGATGAGGTCAGACAGAATCTTCAACGCTACAAGCAACGCTATAAAACCCTCTCCAGCGAAACAGCGCGTTCGAAGGTCGTTGGGCAGCCTTCAAACTTCGGTCTGGGGGCAAGCATTTCCGGTTATATGTTGCGCAGTGCCAATGACGTATTTGTGGACGAGCCGAACGATCCGGACGCTTTGCACAGACACCCTGACTTCGTCGTTGAGCGGCGCTTTTTCGCAGTCATGAAAAAATCCGACAAGTTGAAATCGCCCGAGGAGCGGCACATTTATGGTCTGGCTGAACTGAACATGTTTACTTCCGAGGGAAAAACGGAAGTGGATGTTGTGCAAGTGGTCGTCCATCCTGAAACCCAGGGTGACGGAACGTTGAAAAAAGAGGCGCTGGCAGAGGCCACCTCAGTGGCGCGACTGCCGATTCTGAAGGGAGTGGGTACATTCTTGACGGTGCGCGCAATCAAGGCGATTTCGAAGGGAGCGGATATCAGAAAAATCAGAACGGACGCTGTCAATCCGCGCTCTGCCAGGATTGCCGAAAAGTTTGATGCCAAGAGAGTGGTCAATCAATAAAAAGCCCCCACCAGCCCGCTGCGGATAGGGGACGCAGTGGGTTGGATGGGGGCTTCTTGTTCTGCTGATCGTTACTGCGCGATGGTCTTCACCGACACGCCGCGTTCGATCGGGGTGGAGCGACCGTAGATGTCTTCGAAACGCTCGATGTCGTCTTCGCCCAGGTAGCTGCCGGACTGCACTTCGATGATTTCCAGTGGGATCTTGCCCGGGTTGCGCAGGCGGTGGACCGACGCGATCGGGATGTAGGTCGACTGGTTTTCGCAGAGCAGGAACACGTTCTCGTCGCAGGTCACTTCGGCGGTGCCGCTGACCACGATCCAGTGTTCGGCGCGGTGGTGGTGCATCTGCAGCGACAGGCACGCGCCCGGCTTGACCGAGATGTGCTTGACCTGGAAACGACCGCCCATGTCCACCGAGTCATAGGAACCCCACGGACGATAGACCTCGCAGTGGTTCTGGGTCTCGCTGCGGCCCTGTGCGTTGAGGGTGTTGACCATCTGCTTGACGCCTTGGACCTTGTCCTTGTGGGCGATCATCATGGCGTCCTTGGTTTCGACCACCACGATGTTGTCCAGGCCGATTACCGACACCAGCTTGCCGTTGCCGTGGATCATGCAGTTGCGGCTGTCCTGGACGACCACGTCGCCTTTGGTGACGTTGCCGTTGGCATCCTTGGGATTGACTTCCCACAGCGACGACCAGCAGCCGACATCGCTCCAACCCGCCGACAGTGGCACCACGCAGGCGCGCTGGGTTTTTTCCATCACGGCGTAGTCGATGGAGTTGTCCGGGCAGCAGGCGAAGGTGGCTTCGTCGAACGTGATGGTGTCGGCCGTCTGCTCACTGCGCTCCAGGGTCAGCAGGCAGGTGTCGTAGATGTCCGGATCGTGCTTTTTCAGCTCTTCGAGGAAACGGCTGGCGCGGAACAGGAACATGCCGCTGTTCCAGAAGTAACCGCCGGCCTCGACGAACTCTGTGGCGCGCTTGACGTCGGGTTTCTCGACGAAGTGCGAAACGCGGCTCACGCCTTCAGGCAGCAGCGCGTCGTTGGTCGATTTGATGTAGCCGTAGCCGGTTTCCGGCTTGGTGGCCGGTACGCCGAACAGCACCATTTCGCCACGCTCGGCGGCCACGGTGGCCAGGGCCAGGGCGCGTTGCAGGGCTTTCTGGTCTTCCAGCACGTGGTCGGCAGGCAGCACCAGCATCAGCTCGTCGCGGCCTTCGTTGACCAGCATCATCGCGGTCAACGCCACGGCCGGTGCGGTGTTGCGCCCGAACGGTTCCATCAGGATGCGCTGGGCTTCGAGCTTACGGTTGGTCAACTGTTCGTTGACGATGAAGCGGTGGTCTTTGTTGCAGACCACGATTGGCGTGTCCATGCCTTCGAACACCAGGCGCTCGAGGGTCTGCTGGAACAGGGTGTGTTCACCGGTCAGGGCCAGGAACTGTTTAGGGAATTGCTTGCGCGAAAGCGGCCAAAGACGTGAGCCACTACCACCTGACAAGATCACCGGAATCATGTTTGTTACTCCTTGAAGCGAAATGGTTGTTAGAGCTACTGCGTTCTGTCGTTTCACTCTCTTGTTCTTGTTCCGTACCCGACTGACACCCCGATTCAGGGTGGGAGCGGGCTTGCTCGCGAAAGTGGTGCTTCAACCAACATCAATGTTGAATGTGAGACCGTATTCGCGAGCAAGCCCGCTCCCACAGGGGTACAACGTCAATCAGGTGAATTCATCAGCGGGTCGACACTGGGCGTTTGACCCAAACTGGCGACAGGCTGCTGCCTGAACCGGTGACGTACAGCACGGCTGCTTCACCGCGCTCCAGGGCCACGGGCTTGAGGTCGCCGACTTTCTTGTCGCCTTCGAACAGCGCCAGGGACACTTTCACCGGGTTGATTTCACGCTCGCCACGGCCCTTGGCGGCCACGTTCGGCACCACTTCGGTCTTGCCGTCGGCGGTCTTGAGGGTCAGTGCCTTGTCGCTCAGGTTCTGTACGCGGACCAGGGACTTCTGCTTGTTCTTGAACGGCGGCTCTTCGATCAGTTGCGGCTGGCCGCTGGCGTTGTTGACCAGGGTGTAATAGTGATCGGAAGCCAGTTTCACCGGCACGGTCTGGCTGCCGACCTTGGCGCTGTAGTCGCCACCGGGCATGAAGCTGAAGTCGCTGCTGGCCAAGGGAGCTACGTCGCTGATGTTGGTGCTGCCGACGGTTGCGCTGACTTCGGCGTTGGCGGCGTTGTACACCCGCACGAAGCTCGAGCCTTTTGGTGCGGTCGGGCCGTACAGGGCCGCGTCACCGGCAAAGGCGGACAGTGAGAGGGCGCTCATGCTGGCGACCAGGGCAACGGCCTTGAAGGAGCGAGCAGCGAGACGGCGAGGAGTAGTGTTGAAAGTCATGGTGGACCTCTCTTTCAGTTTTGCGCCCGGTCGGGCGTCTCGGATGGGGTGTTGGCGGCTACGTTCTGTTGGCGCGCGCCGGCTTGCTTGAGCTCTGCGACCCACTGTGGGTCGGCGTCGCCGATTTCGTTGTTCACGGGCAGATAGCGTTCAGGGAACTCCCAGATCAGCACCTGTGGCGGGCTGTTCTTGAAGGCGTCGCTCTTGAGGTAGCTGAGCATCGGCAGAATCGGGCCATGGCCGTCTTCGGCGTAGTTGACGACGTCGCTGTGCAGGGCTTGCTTGAGTGCACCGACGAAGTTCCAGTTGGGGTTGGCGCTGTAGCTGGTGCCGATCAGGGCCACGGGCACCTGGGCGTCGGCGAACAGCGCGTCGTCGCCAGCCGGCTGGTCGTCGGCTTCGCGGGTGTTGCGCTTGACCAGCGGCTCCTGGGCTGGCATCAGGTTTTCGAACAGCGGGTCCAGGGGCAGGAACTGGCGCAGGTCACCCTTGTGGGTGATTTTCTCCGCAGGTTCCGTGACGAAGCGTTGTGGCTCACCGTTGAGCGGTGCGCGTTCGGCAATGGCCTTGGCCAGGTTCTCGGCAGCGACCTGGGCACCTTCCGGAGTCCAGTGGGTGTCGGTGCGCAGGAACACTTGCTGGCCGCCTTGCTTGGCCTGTTGCAGCGGGCCGAGCAGGTCCGGCGCGAGGATCTTGTCGGCCGCCACGCGAGCGTGGAAATCCTGGTAGAGGTTGGCGTGAATGCTCGATGGCTTCACGTCACCCAGGTGCTCGGGGTACAGCCGCGCCTTGGCCGGCACGATCGCCATGACCAGGGTCACGCCTTGTTCCTTGAGCTTCTGGCGCACGCCTTCGACCAGCGCGTAGTTGCCTTGCAGGTTCAGCTCTTCGTTGACGATCGGGTTGAACTCTTCGTCGCTGTACAGCCACTGGTCGCGGCCCAGGACCACGCCTTTGCGGCCTTCGTTGAACAGCTTGTAGTCCAGCGCAGCCCAGATGTTGGTGCCCAGGCGCTTGATCGGGAACTCGTCGTCGTAGTGCGTTTCCACGGCCTTGGCCCAGCGCCCGTTGAGCACGGTGGCGTCCGGGTTGGTGCTGAAGCCGAAGAAACTGCGCATCGACCACAGGCCCAATGCTGTCAGGATCAGCATGAACAGTGCGATGTAAAAGATGCGTAATGAGCGGGTCATGTTCAGATCCCTCAGAACTGGAAGTAAAGGAACGGCGAGAAGCTTTGCGCCGAGAGTTTGAGAATCGAGGCGATGAACAGCAGCAGCACCAGGGCGCGCATCACGTAGCGTGACCAGTCCACGGTCCAGTAGGCCGGTTGCACTTGGGCTTCGACACCCACGGTGTAGCCTGGTTCATGGATCGTCGATGGGTTGTCACCCGGTACGGCCTTGATCATTCCCGGTTGTGCGGTGGCCGGGCCGTTGGCCTCGGTATTGACCTCAGGCTTGGTCTTGACCGGCGGACGGTTGGTGTAGAAGTCCCGCAGGCCGAAGAAGGCGAGGGTGATATAGGCCACCACCAGCGTGGCGATCTGCAGGCCGGTGAGGTTGGCGCGGGTCAGTTCCGACAGCGACCAGTCGCCGAAGCTGAACATGGCGCTGTACATGCGACCGGCCACGTGCAGGTTCTCGGAGCGGAAAATCACCCAGCCCATCACCACCAGCAGGAAGGTCAGCGCCCAGCGGATCGGGTTGATGCTGCGTGGTGTGGTGTTGATGCCCACGGCTTTTTCGATGGCCAGCCACATGCCGTGCCAGGCACCCCAGATGATGTAGGTGAAGTTCGCGCCGTGCCACAGACCACCGAGCAGCATGGTCAGGAACAGGTTGCGATAGGTCATCAGCGTGCCTTTGCGGTTACCGCCCAGGGTGATGTAGAGGTAGTCGCGCAGCCAGGTGGACAGGCTGATGTGCCAGCGACGCCAGAACTCGGTGATCGACTGGCTGATGTAGGGCTGCTTGAAGTTTTCCATGAAACGGAAACCCATCATCAGGCCCAGGCCGATGGCCATGTCGCTGTAGCCGGAGAAGTCGAAGTACAGCTGCGCGGTATAGGCCAGGGCGCCGAGCCAGGCATCGCCCGTGGTCGGGTTCTGCAAGGCGAAGCAATGGTCGGCCACCACCGCCAGGGTGTCGGCGATGAACACTTTCTTGATGAAGCCCTGCATGAAGCGCGTGCAGCCTTCGGAGAACTTGTCCAGCGTGTGGGTACGGTTGTTGAACTGGTCGGCCAGGTCGCGGAAACGCAACACGGGGCCGGCGATCAGGTGCGGGAAAATCGCCACGAACGCCGCGAAGTCGATCAGGTTGCGGGTCGCCGGGGTGTCACCGCGATAGACGTCGATGATGTAGCTGATGGACTCGAAGATGTAGAACGAGATCCCGATCGGCAACAGCACGTGGGTCAGGATGAACGGTTCGAGACCGAAGCTGGTCATGATCGCGTTGAGGCTGTCCACGCCGAAGTTGGCGTACTTGAAGTAACCCAGGATGCACAAGTCCACCGCCACGCCGAGCAACAGCCAACGCTGGGCCGGTTTGGTGCGCACACCGGCGGCGCCGACTTTCAGGCCGATCCAGTAGTTCCACAGGGTGACGCCGGCGAACAGCGCCAGGAAGTCCACCCGCCACCAGGCATAGAACACGTAGCTGGCGATCAGCAGCAGCAGGTTGCGATAGCGTTGCCCGCTCAAGTAGTACAAGCCGAGAAAGATCGGCAAGAACAGAAACAGGAACACATTGGATGAAAATACCATCCCGATCTCTCCATGTTGAATCAACAGTCAAGGGCCAGAGCCCCCCCAAACCCCCCCAATGAAAAAGAGGGGTGATGATCGTTCCCACGCTCTGCGTGGGAATGCCTCTACGGACGCTCCGCGTTCGGCTTTGTGGGACGCAGAGCGTCCCGGGCTGCATTCCCACGCAGAGCGTGGGAACGATCAGCGGTGAATCAGCTTCCTTTTTCGCCTTTCTCCCGCGAAGGGTCGTACACCCGGGTCAAGTCACCGCCGAGGCGGAAGGTCTTGAACGGTTGCATCTCATGCTTGCGCTCCAGCACATCCTCGCTGCAGGTGTAGAGGCTGCAGAACGGTTCGAGCCAGGCGAATTTCGAGTCGACCTTCAGGTCCTTCATGTCCTGCTTGTCGCCGTTCTTCTCTTCGAAGATGTCCGGGTCTTCGACCCCGGCCAGCACCCGGTCACCCAAGCGCTTGAGGGCGCCGTTGTTTTCCTGGCGCAGGTCCACACCATTGACCTGGGCGAAACTGGCGATCATCGCCAGTGGCGGCAGGGCATAGTTGTGGTAGGACAGGGCGCGTTGCTTGCGCTTGAGTTCGTTGGGCAGGAAACCGTCGGCATCGACCTGGTTGACGCCGACCTTGTATTCCTTGACGGCCCAATCGAACAGGTCGCGGCGGTTGGTTGCCACGGAGGTGGCCATCACCGACCAGGCGGCCCAGTAGGAGTGGTTGTTGGTCTTGTCCAGCGGCAGGTTGTCCCAGTCGCTGACCACCTGATCGGCCATTCGGCTGAACCAGCCTTCGATCAGTTGCGCCTGCTCCGGGTGATTGGCCAGTGGGCGGGACTCGGAAAACTTCAGGCGCACATAGGCCGAAGCCATGCTACCCAGTGCCCATTTGCGCATGGACTTACCGGTGTGGTTGAAGTCCTTGGACATCAGCGCATCGGCTTGGGCCCACGCGGTCAGCCAGTTGAGGGTGCATTCCAATTGTTCGGGACGGCCGTCACGCATGAATTGCATCACTTGCTTGCTGACGCCACGCTCGATCTTGGTGATGTCGGCGGTGCTGTCGCGGAAGGCTTTTTCCGATTGCACGTTCAGGGTCGCACGGGCCTTGTCGGAGCCCTCGTACTTGCTGCGAAATTGCAGGGAGCCGGTGTAGGGCGTTGGTGTGGCGTCGCAGCCTTGGGCCGCTTCGCCGGCCTTGACCTTTTCGATCGGGGCGAAGTAACCCTGTGGCGGGCGCAGCGGGGCCGCCGCCTGCGTGGCCCCGGCGAACATCGCCAGGGTCAGCAGGGAGGGCGCCAGCAGCGTTTTCAACGTTCGGGTGCGCGTGGTACTGGTCATGAGACGAGACCTCATTGTCCGATTTGAGCCGTTTGTTCGGCTTGCGGAGATGCGTTGCGTTTACAGATTTTCGCTTCGATCTGCTGCGGCTCTTTACCGGCTTCGGGGCCCTGGACTTCGACAGCCAGAAGGTTTTGCGAAGCCCAGTCCTCGTCGGTGCGCAGCTGGAAGGCGAAACGTCCGTCGGTTTCGGAGGTATCCGGTTTTTCGATCTTGATATCCTCGTGGCGCCCATTCATGTACCAGAGGGTGGCTTGCAAGGTTTTCACCGAGGTGTCGGCGAAGCGGATGTCGACCTGGTGGCTGCCGTTACGCAGATCCATGTTCTTGCTATTGACCATCAATTCGTTCTTGCCCGGCTTGAGCGCGGTCTTGCTGCTCATCAATGCCGGCTTGCCTTCGCAACCGTTGTTGTCCAGCAGCGCCATCATCTGGCGATAGATGGTTTCCTGGTCCAGGCGATACAGCGGCGAGAATTCCCAGATGAGGATTTTCGGCGGATTCTTCTGGAACTCTTCGCTGCCCAGGTACTGGATCATCGCGCCCTCGAAACCGCCGCCGGGGAAGGCTACGTTGAGGATGTCGGCGCCGATGGCCTCTTCCAGGAAGCCGGCGAAGTTGTAGTTCTTGCCACTGTGACTGGTGCCCACGAGGGTGATCTGCGGGTTGCCGGAATCGCTGAACAGGTCGCCGTCGCCAGCCTCGCCCTTAGGCTCGGTGGTGAACTGGTCCATGTACTGGATCGCATAGCTGGTGCCGCACAGCTGCCCGGCCATGTTGTGCAGGGTACCGGTCTTGCCCATGCGACCGGACTTCTTGGTCTCGAACTCACGCTTGGGAATGTCGGCGAAGGCCGGGATCTGCTTGACCTTCTCGGCGACGATCTTGGCCGTGCGCTGGGCGCCGTATGGCGTCCAGTGCTGGTCGCCACGGAAATAGAAATCGTGGGCCGGCAGGGTTTCGGGCAGGCTTTCGTTGGTCAGCGGCGACAGGTCTGGCACCACGTAACCCATCTGGGCGAAACGGCCGAGCATGGATTTGTAGTTGGTCAGGGCTTTCTCGTAGTCGAAAGCGGCCTTTTCCTGTGGGTTGAGCTTGTTGCGGTTCACCAGGCCCCGGGTTGGCTGGTAGACGAGCACCAGTTCGACGCCTTTTGCCTTGAACGCATCGTGCAACTGCTGCAGGCGCTTGTAGCCGGCCGGGGTGGTGTTGAATTCGGTCCGCAGGTCTTCCTGGGTCCGGAACAACCAGTCGCCCTGGGCCTGCACCAGCGTGGTGAAGTTCTGCTGGTAGCGCGTGGTGTAGTTCTTCGCGTCGTGGGCTTCAGGGCACAGGTTGCAGCATGGCTCGGCCGTGAAGCTCGGGGCCTTGGTTTCATCGGCGCGGGCGCCGCTTGCAGCGGCGAGAATGCCGGCAGTCAGGGCGGACAGGCCCAGGAGTTTGATCATCTTTGGGTTCATAAAGGTCATCCTCAGTCCCGCATTTCGGTCTGGCGTTCGACGGGGTCGATCAGCACGGCTTTCTGCTGGCGCACCAGCAGGTCGAGAATTTCATCCTGGCGCTCGCCGAGGATTCCCGAGAAGCTGATGCCGCTGGATTTGGTCGGTGCGAGCATGGACACGCGGTACAGCTCGACGCTCAACGGCGAGTCGATGGACAGCGGGCCGCTGCCGTTGGCAGCCAGTTCGCCGCCGACCACGATCAGCGAGACTTCGGCGTCGAACGGGTCGAGCTTGATGTCACGGTCGGTGTCGGACAGGTCTTTGATGTGGCCGTAGAGGCCGGTCAGGCCGTTGGCCATGGACACGTTTTCGTAGAGGCGGATGTTCACGCTGTTACGAATCCGGATGCCGTGGCGGCGGTTGCTGATCACTTTGTTGCCCCACAGCAGGTTGTCAGCACTCTCATAGAGCGTGATGCCGTCGGTGTGGTTCTTGTAGATCTCGTTGTAGGCGATCAGGTTGTTCACGCTGTTACGGTCGATCACCAGGCCCGAGAGTTTGTTGTCATAGCTGCGGTTGTTGAAAATGAAGCTGTCGTTGACTTCACGGGAAATAATGATCCCGTGCTTCTTCTTGGTCCCGTAGACGGTGTTGTCGGCAATGATCAGCCGATGGGAACGGTCGTGGGGGTCGATGCCGTAGACAATGTTGTCTTTGTAGGTATTGCCCTTGACCACGAAGTCGCGGGTTTCATAGCAGTAGAAGCCGTACCACATGTCCGAGAACTCGGAACCGATGATCCAGCCGGTCGGTTCCGGGCGCTTGAGGACCTTGGCCATGTTCGGCGTGTACTGGGAAATACTCACCCCGTACGACTTACTGTTGGAGTAGCCGAAACTGGCCATCTTGGTGTTGACGATGTAGGTCTCGGTGCCTCCCCAGGCCAGCAGGAACGGACGGAATTCCTTGGGTGAACGGAAGGTCGCAGGGCCGTTTTCCTTTTCACGCCAGCCGGTGACCTTGGTGTCGCGGATGAACATATGGCCATCGTTGACCAGGAACGCGCCGCCTTCCTGGGACAGGCGCAGTTCCTGGGTCTGTTTGTCGATTTCCAGGATGCCTTTCTGGCCGACCACGATCGGAATCTTCGCCAGGTAGACACCTGGCGAAGTTTCGATGATGTACTTGGGCAACTTCTTGGCCAGGTCCTTGAGGTTCATGTAGCCATCGTCGACGAAGATGGCCTGTGGGATGCCGTGCTGACGCACGACCCACTCGGCCATCTTGTTGTCACCGCCGATGAAGTCCTTCAAGGCGTTTTCCTGCATCATCCGCCGCACGCTGATCTTGCCGGGCTTGCTGCGCACGATCTTGGCCGCGACCGCTTCGGCCGTATAGCCTTTGAGGTCGGGCAGGGTCGGCGTGGCCAGCTCCAGTGGTGCGATCGGCGCGCTGCTGACGGTGTAGGTCTTGGCTTGTTGCAGACCTTTGACCACGTTGCCCGGCTTGACCACCGGTTCAACGTTGGCGAACGCCGGCGAGCCGGCCAGCAGCATCGCTGCGACCAACAGGCTGATCGAACCTTTCATCGCCTGGCTGTTCCTGAGGTAGCGGTTCATTTCGGGCACTCCCATGGCCATTCGCATCAGAAGCGCCAGATCACGTCGACAAAGGCGCGATGCATGTACGAATCGACCTCTTTGCCGTAGGCGTCGCCTGGCTTGAACACGCCGCCACGAAAGCGCACCAGCGCCGAGGGCTCATCAATGGATTGACTCAGCGCGGCCGGTAGCAGGCCTTGCTTGAAGTACTTGGTGACGACCAGATCGACTTCCTGGCCCAGGTCCTTTTCGCCGTCATTCAGCGGCAGGGACGAGGTGGACAGAATCGCGCCGGTCACGTCGTCGGTGTTGTTTTCCACGGCGTTGATGCCGTTGCTGCCCACTGGCTTGTTGCCGTCCACGCGCCAGAACTTGTGATACACAAGGCTGGCGTCGTATTCGTCACGCAGTTGCCAGGAACCGAACAGGCTGGCGCTCTGGGTGTTGGCCATTTCGCCACGGAACGCTTCGCCGAAACGGTGCACGCGCGAGCGGGTGCCGGTGAAGTTCGAGCGGTTGCTTTGCAGGCCGTTCTGTTGGTACTCATCGCTGGCGCGGGCATAGGCCGCACCGACTTGCCATTGCGGGTCCAGACGCAGGCGGATACCCAGGTCAGTGGCCCAGCCGTCCACGTCATCGCTGTGCTTGGCTTCTGTCGGGCGCGTGCCGTCGGCGTTGAGCGGGTTGACGGTGTCGCGCTCGCCGCTCATGCCGGTGAGGCTGGCCCAGTAGTTGACGGTGTTGGTGTTGCGCCAGTTGTAGGCGTCGCTGTTGGCTTCCAGGCCGAGCCAGGAGATGTCGCCGTTCTGGGTCTTGTCCAGGGTGTCGGTGGCTTCGCCCGGGGTCGGGTAATCGAGGCTGCCATTGTCATGGGAGTGGTGGGCGCGGATACCGGCCCACTGGCCTGGCATCCACTGGTAGCCCACGTCGCCATAGACGTGCAGGCGGTCCTTGTCCTTGGGGGACAATTCCTTGAGGTCGGTACGGTACTCGCTGAACCGTTCGGCCACGCCGAGGTTGGCCCGCAGCAAGGTGGTATCGAAGGTCCAGTTCAAGGCTTCGATGTTGGTGTCGCGCCATTGGCCGTCGTCGTTGCGCAGGCGCTGGCGACCGAACTTCAACTGCTCGCCCGGGTAGGGGGTCAGGCCGCGGTAGCCAATCCAGAACTCGCGCATGGCCAGGTAGCTTTTCTTGGCTTCGCGGTCACCGCTGTCGGTTTGCTGGGTGCTGCCATCGGACTGTTGCAGGGTGTCGGTCTCGATGATGTCGCTGGAGGTCACGGCCTGGGCCATGGCGTAGGCGCTCCAGGCGCCGCTTTCGCTTTCACCGTAGACCCATGGACGCAGGTCCAGGCCGACACCGTTGACGTCGCCACCGCTCTGGGTGCCGAGGTCACGGTCATCTTCGGACTGCCCGGTGATCTTCACTTCCAGGCCGAAATTCTTGCTATCGGTCAGTGCCGCCAGGGTCGGACAGGACCACAGCAGGGCAAACGACAGGCCAATACCAGCCTGCACAAAAGGGTTGAGCTTCAAAAGCTTCATAGAGGTTCCTCGCCGTCATCTTCTTTTAGGGCTTGCAGTTCAAGCGTATCGGGGCTCATAGCGCCGCGAATGGCCTGCTCTTGTTGTAGCAGGCGTTGGGCTTGTGCAAGTTGTTCCGGCGGTAATTGTGCTTCGAGGGTTTGGGCAAGCTCGGTGGCTTGCGGGGTGTTCTGCACCTTGGCCAACTGGCTGAACACATAGGCGTTGACCGGGTTGGGCTTGGTGCCCTTGCCCTGGGAGAACAGCTGGGCAATGGCAAAGTCGGCGCTGTTCTGGCCGTTGCGGGCGGCCTTGAGCAGGTGGTCCAGGGCTTTTTGCGAGTACACCTGGCCCAGGTAACCGCGGCGATAGATCTGGCCGAGGTAGTAGTCGGCGGCCACTTCGCGGCCCACGGCTTTCTGGAAATGTGCCTCGGCGACCTTGGCATCGGCCGGGACCCACTTGCCTTCGTAGTAAAGCTTGCCCAGCAACAGCTCGGCGCGCGGCTGGTCGGCGGCGCGGCCGTTTTCCAGGTACTGCATCATCTTGTCGACGTCACCCAGTTCCGGGAAGTCGTAGAGCAGTTGCGCCAGGCTGACCCAGGCAGCGGGGTAGCCAGGGGCGATGCCTTCGAGCAACGACTGGGCGGTCTTTTCATCGGTCTTGCCCAGGCTGGCGTCGGCCAGGACACGGGCGACGCTGTCCACGCGCTGGGCGGATACGACGCCACGGGCGTGACCGTCCTGCATCTGCTTGAGCAGTGCGGCCTGCTGTTCCGGCTGGCCGCGTTTCTGATAGACCGTGGCCAGTTCGACGTAGCAGATGTCCGTGGTCGCCAGCGCGGCCTTGCAGACCTTCTCGACTTCGTCCAGGTGCTGGTCGTAGGTGCCCTGGGTGCGGTAGAGCAGAATCTGCGCCAGGCCCGCTTCCGGATAACCGGCGCTGCGCCATTGGCTGATCTGCTGTTGGGCGTTGACGTTCGGGAAGCTGTGGGGATATTGCAGGTACAGCATCGCCAGCGGGATCAGGGTGTTGCCTTCTCCGTTGGCGAAAGCTTTCTTCAACAGGCCTTCGGCTTCGTGTTTTTCCGCTTCGGTAGAACCGGGCTTGGCCACCAGCAGGCGACCCAGGCGAGCCTGGGCCCGTGGCGAGATATCGGCGGCGGCGCGGTAAGTCGCCTCGGCTTTTTTCATCTGCTCGGGGTCGTGGCTATCCACCTGGATGTCAGCCAGGCCCACCTGGGCCTCGCTGTAGCCCAGGTCGGCCAGCTGCTGGTAGTTCTGCTGCGCCAGCGCCGTGTCGCCGCGCTTGAGGGCTTCATTGGCCAGGCGTTGATCGGGCAGGCCGGCACAACCGGCCAGGCTGACGGCCAGTGCCAGGGCACACAGAGTTCCCATGTGGGAACGAGTTTGCGGCATAGCATCCTGACCGCGTTGATCCTTTCGCGAGCAAGCTCGCTCCCACAGGGTCTGTGGGGTGTTCAGGATTTTTATAATGGTCACGGGCATATCCTCGACTTAAATACCGACGGCCATGGCTTTGTCGATCAGCCAGTTCAGGTTCGGGCCACGGTCGCTGGTGACTTCTACCGGACGGCCGGCCAGCGAGCTGTCCAGGGGTTCGTCAGGTTGGATCAGCACACGGATATCGGAGGACAGGTCGGCACTTTTCAGGCTGGTGCTGCTGACGATCTTGCCGGTACGGGTGGTGTCTTCGCCGGCGACCTGGAAGTTGACTGGCGTACCTGGGCGCACGTCGCCGAACTGGCGATAGGAGAAGCGCGCTTCGACGTTGGCCTCGGTGCCCCGTGGGACCAGTTGGAAGATCACGTCACCCTTGCTTGCGTACTGGCCGTTGGCGACCAGTTGCTGGGACACGATGCAGTCGCACGGCGACGTCAGGGTGCCGGTCATTTGCTTGCCGAACAGTTCCTCGACCTTGGCCGGCTGCAACTGGTTGTCGTCCAGGTGACCCTTGAGCACGTCGAGCATGCTGGTGCTGAAGGTCGCCAGCGGGGCGCCCTTGGCGGCCGCGCCGTCGGCCTTGACCAGGCTCTGCACGGTGCCGTCGCGCGGCATGGTGATGGCCATGCCCGGTACATTCACCAGACCGGCCTGGGCATGGCTGACGAAGTACATGCCGTACACAGACTTGAAGATGAAACCGAACGCCGCGAGGCCAACGACAAAGACGCCCAGGCTGAAGGTCACGGCGCGCAGGCGACCCAAGGCACTCATGCCACCGTTTTCGTCTTTCTGCTTGCGAGCCTTGGTGAAGTTATCGCGCTGCAGGGTCGCCAGCACATCGCCGACACCGACGATGTCGCCGGCCAGGTGCGAGGTAATGATGTGACGCAGTGTCGAGATGTCCCGAGGCTCCAGGTTCTGGAACTGGCAACCGGTGCGGCCGGTCTGGCGGTCGTAGGAACGGATCTGCAATTCCACGTCCATGGCCAGGCCAAGGTTGTCGATGACGAACTGCAGGCGACCTTTGTAGGACTCCCCGGTCTTGAGAGGCATCTGGCCGGCGTTGAAGCTCAGGCCGCCGGCGGACAGGTCCAGGACCTTGACTTCCATCGGCGTACGGTCAGGACCGAAGAAGCGCAGCTTGGCCGGGATTTTGACCCTGGCGTGTTGGCGCTGGGCTTCGGATTCATGCACTACGTTGACATTCACGGCGGTGTTCATAGGGGCGATTTCCTAGTTAATTCATTCAAGTCCGGTCAGACCATCGTCAGCAGCACGGCGACAAAAATGCTGCCGGCGGAGAAGGTCATGGTCCGAGACGACCAAGTGTTGAACCAACGTTGAAAGCTGGCGAGATCACGGGTCAGGTGGGTGGGCTGGCGGGTCCAGGACTGTTGATCGAGGCGGAAGAACACGTAGATCTTCACCAGGGCACCGACGATCTGGTTGTAATAGAGAATCGCCGGGTAGGCAGGGCCGATCCGGTGTCCGGAGCACGACAGCAACAGTGTCAGGATCAACCGCGTGATGCCGATCCACAGCAGGTACACCAGGATGAACGCGGTGCCGTACTTGAAGCTGGCGATCAGTGCCACGGTCAGGCCCAGCAGCGAGGTCCACATCGACACACGCTGGTCGAACAGCACCACCGAGGTGAACAGGCCCAGACGGCGCAGACCCAGGCCCAGTGCCCGGGAGTTCTGCCGCAGGTTGTTGCCGTACCAGCGGAACATCAGTTTTCGGCTGGCCTTGATGAAGCTCTTCTCCGGCGGGTGTTCAACGGTGTTGATCGCCGCATCGGGCACGTAGAAGGTGTCGTAACCCAGGCGCATCAGGCTGAACCAGCTCGACTTGTCATCGCCGGTCAGGAACTTGAAGCGGCCCAGGCGCCAGTGTTGCAGCGAGTCGCTTTCCACGTCGGCGATGAAGTCCGGGTTGGTGACCACGGTGGCGCGGAACACCGACATGCGGCCGGTCATGGTCAGCACGCGCTTGGACAAGGCCATGGAGCACATGTTGATGTGACGCTGGGCGAAACGCAGCTTGTGCCATTCGCTCATGATGTAGCCGCCGCGCACTTCGCAGAACTCGTTGGTGGTCAGGCCGCCGACGTTGCCGAACAGTTGGAACCACGGCACGGTCTTGCGCACGACGCCTTCGGCGAGCACGGTGTCGCCGTCGATCACCGCTACTACGGCGCGGTCGTCCGGCAAGTGGCGGGAGATGGCGCGGAAACCGTAGGCCAGGCCGTCGCGCTTGCCGGTGCCAGGGATACGCACGAAGTCCAGCTTGACCCGCGCTGGTGGGTTCATGCGGGCCCAGAGGCTCTTGACCAGCAGTTCGTCGGACATTTCCACGATGGAGCAGACCACGGTGGTGGGCAGCCCGCATTCGATGGCCTCGCGAATCACCGAGCCATACACCTGGGCGGTGGTCAGCGCATCGATCCGGAAGCTGGTGACCATCAGGTACACATGGGACGGATCCGCCGCCTTGCCCAGCTTGCGTACCTTGCGGCGCAGGTGCGGGTAGACGATGTACAGGAAGATCATGCCGCGCACGAAATGCGTTGCTCCCATGGAGTAACGCCAGATGCCCACGGCGCCGATCAGGAAGATGAAGTCCTTGGATTCGGAGTCGAACGTGGACGTGGGCAGCGCCATGGCGATGCCCATCAATAAACTCAAGTAAAACAGCCAACCGGCGGCCTGAAGCAGGCCGTGCTTTAGCCTGTGCATAATCTGCATCCGTCTCTATCTCGGGCGGGCCTTGTGGGCGGCCCGATGGGTTAAGGCAGGCGAAAGGCCGGCCGGGGCATGCCCCGGCCGGCAAACAGACTTACCAGCAGATGCCTTCGGTCCGGCCACTCGGGTTGGTGGCCTTGGACATGAAGCCGACCAGGTCGATGACCTGCTTGCCTTCCGGTACGTTCTCGGTCAGCGCGCGGAACTTCTCATCGCGGTTACCCAGGATGATGATGTCGGAGCTGTCGATCACCGAGTCGAAGTCGGAGTTGAGCAAGGACGAGACGTGAGGGATCTTCGACTCGATGTAATCCTTGTTCGCACCGTGGACGCGGGCGTATTCGACGTTGCTGTCGTAGATCTTCAGGTCGAAACCCTTGCCGATCAGCATCTCCGCCAGTTCTACCAGTGGGCTTTCACGCAGGTCGTCGGTACCGGCCTTGAAGCTCAGGCCCAGCAGGGCGACTTTGCGCTTGTCGTGGCTGGAAACGATGTCGAAGGCGTTCTGCACCTGGGATTCGTTGCTGCGCATCAGCGAGTTGAGCAGCGGCGCTTCCACGTCCAGGGAACCGGCGCGGTAGGTCAGGGCGCGAACGTCCTTGGGCAGGCAGGAGCCGCCGAAGGCGAAGCCTGGACGCATGTAGTACTGGGACAGGTTCAGGGTCTTGTCCTGGCAGACCACATCCATCACTTCACGACCATCGACGCCGACAGCCTTGGCGATGTTGCCGATCTCGTTGGCGAAGGTCACCTTGGTGGCGTGCCACACGTTGCAGGTGTACTTGATCATCTCGGCAACGGCGATGTCCTTGCGGATGATCGGCGCGTCGAGCTCTTCGTACAGCGATTGCAGAACGTCGCCAGAGGCTTTGTCGAACTCACCGATAACGGTCATCGGCGGCTGGTCGTAGTCTTTGATCGCGGTGCTTTCGCGCAGGAATTCAGGGTTGACTGCGACACCGAAATCGACGCCGGCTTTCTTGCCGGAGCAGTCTTCCAGGATCGGGATAACGACGTTTGCCACAGTGCCCGGCAATACGGTGCTACGAACCACGATGGTGTGGCGGGTGGTCTTGTCACGCAGGACAAAACCGATCTCGCGGCACACGGCTTCGATGTAGTTCAGTTCCAGGTCGCCGTTCTTTTTGCTCGGTGTACCGACACAAATCATCGACAGGTCAGTATCGCGAATGGCTTCGGCGAAGTTGGTGGTACCACGCAGTCGGCCTGTTTGAATGCCTTGCGCCAATAGCTCGCCAAGACCCGGTTCAACGATTGGCGATTTGCCAGCGTTGATCATGTCGATTTTGTCTTTGGCGACATCTACGCCAACTACATCATGGCCCCGTGCAGACAGGCAACCGGCACATACTGCACCGACGTAACCCAAACCAAATATGCTAATGCGCATCGCATTTCCCTCTGTTTTTCACGCCATTAAATGGCCGGAGTTAATAGTGTTCAGCGGTCATAGTGCACTCGGAAGTGTGGAATGCAGGCGCCACAATGCCGTGTGCAGGCATACTAAGTTCCGAGTGTCTAAATAAATGCACTCAAGTTGTGCGCAATGTGGCCTAGTTGTTATGACCTGCCCTGTTATGCAGCCAGTCCTCGTTATCGGGAACGCTCGTGCAAAGGTCCTTCACTTTCGATCCCTGGCAAAAAGCCCACAAAATCAAAAGGTTGTGTGCTCGGGTGAGCACGTTATAGGGGCGCAGCCTTGGCCTTGTAGGGGATAGTAATGGTGCTTTATCTCCCATCCTTTAAGGGTGGATCCAATTAGACGACCGTTTGACTAAGTTGTCGTGACAACTTGGTTAATCCGTTCGTCGTCCTTTGTAAGTTATCTCGTACACGCTCGCCGAGAATCGTTACGGATGGTATGAGCCATGCAATTTCACATAGTTCCGATCCGCTCATCGCGATTTTCGAAATTTTTCGAAATATTATCGAAGATGGCACTGGCCTCAATATGATGGCACTTACCGTTTCGCCCTTTATTAATGGGGAGTTAGAAGGGGTAGATAGTTTTGTGCCACTACCGATGAAAAAAATCGGTGCCACTACGCAAAAAACTGACGAGTGTCGAGTGAAAGAAAAGTTAGCGCAGGGGTGGGGTGATTTATTGGCGCCATGAAAATGGCGAGGTGGGCGAGGAACTAAGATGACAAGTAGGCAGATGATCGAAGCCCCCGATCAGGGGGCGGTATAAGGTTATGCCTTATTCAGGGGCGTGATCGCGCAGGAAAACCAGTTTGTCCCGGCTCGACTGTTGGGCGTTGAAGCGGTAGCCCTGTACATCGAATTGGCTGAGTGCCGCAGGGTCGTTGATCCTTTCCTGAATCACGAAACGACTCATCAGGCCCCGGGCTTTCTTGGCGTAGAAGCTGATGATTTTGTACTGGCCATTTTTTAGGTCGCGGAATTCGGTA
The DNA here is from genome assembly GCF_054681425.1 of Pseudomonas sp. H1_F01. Classification (NCBI taxonomy): domain Bacteria; kingdom Pseudomonadati; phylum Pseudomonadota; class Gammaproteobacteria; order Pseudomonadales; family Pseudomonadaceae; genus Pseudomonas; species Pseudomonas sp. H1_F01. The sequence continues at coordinate 1,477,352 of NZ_CP162823.1, forward strand.
TCGATGACGCGCGCTTTCAGTGCGCTGCGCTTGACCGCCGAGAAGTATTCATTGGAAGCCAGGTTCAGCAGTACGTCGTCGCCCTGGTCGGCGAGGGCTTCGTTCAACCATTCGCTGATGCGCGTGCCCCAGAAAGCATAAAGGTCCTTGCCCCGGGCATTGGCCAGCTTAGTGCCCATTTCCAGGCGATAGGGTTGCATCAGGTCCAGTGGCCGCAGCAGGCCATAGAGGCCAGAAAGCATGCGCAGATGTTGCTGGGCGTAGTCGAAGTCGGCGTCGCCAAAGCTCTGCGCATCGAGGCCCGTGTACACGTCGCCCTTGAAGGCCAGCAGCGCCTGCTTGGCATTGGTTGGGGTGAACGCCGGTGTCCAACTGCCAAATCGCGCGGCATTGAGGCCGCCGATCTTGTCGGAGACATGCATCAGCTCGCTGATCTGTGCCGGGGAGAGTTCGCGCAGTTGCTCGATCAGTTCCTGGGAATGATCCAGGTACTGCGGCTGGGTAAAACGCGCGGTGGCCGGCGGTGTTTCGTAATCGAGGGTCTTGGCGGGGGAAATCACCATCAGCATGAAATCGTCTCCTTGAGGGTGCGGCGATTCTAGGGGGTTGTCCGGGTGGACTCCAGCTATTGGGGTGATAGGTGATGGATGGGCGAGTATTGACGGGCATTTGTGGTGAGGGAGCTGTGGGAGCAAAGTCTGTGGGAGCAAAGCTTGCTCGCGATGAACGATGACGCAATCTTGCAGATGGACCTTGTCGCCTGCATCGCGAGCAAGCTTTGCTCCCACAGGTCTGCTCCCCAAGTCCTCTGATCACAAGGGTATTGCGCCAGGATCGGCTATGATGCCGCGCGGGTTTCGTTATGGAGACATCCCTTTTGCGTATCGCTCTTCTGTTATCGGCCTGGCTGTTGAGCCTGGGTGCAATTGCCGCGCCCGCGCTCAACGACGTCGCGACCCTGGACCGCAGCACCTGGCCGGAACAACTCACCAGCCCGACGCTGTTCGACGTGGCCTCGCGGGCCGAGATCCTGATGTTCGCCCGGGTCCTGCTGGACGTCGATGCCATGGACGAAATTGCGCTCAAGCAGTACCTGGGGCTGCGTTCGGTCAATATGGTTGCTATCGACGCGCTTCGCGCCCGGCTGTGGCAGCGGTTGTTGGCCAACTACAACTTTGCCCAACGCAGTTGCGATCAGGACGCTTCCTTCTGTTACCTGGTCGAGGACATGGCGACCCTGCGCGAAGAGGCACGCAGATTCCATCTGGATGACAATTCCTACTACATCAAGTGGGCCGCGCCGAGCCAGATCTTTCATACCCAATACCGCGACGAACTGCTGCGTAAAGCCGCGCTTTTTCCGCAAACCAGCAGCGAAATCGAACGTTTCGGCGATTACGAACGCAACGGCGAAGGCATGAACGACCGCCTGTTCCTGCTGACCTTCGACAGCGCCGCCAACGTTGTGCCGGACAACACCCCGTGGTTGGCCGAATACCTGCGCAAGGCGAACATCAATGGCACCTTCTTCGTGCTGGGCAAGGATATCCAGGCGCGGTTGCAAGAGGGCTCGGTCAACAATCTCCAGGCGTTGTATTCGAGACAATGCGTGGGCGTGCAGGGCTGGGAGTTCCGCTCCCACAGTTATTGGCAGGACTGGCAAGACTCGGTCCGGCGCAGTGTCGAGCTGGTCAAGGGCAAGCTGCCCGAAAATTTCGTGCCGCTGTTCCGTCCGCCCCAAGGCCAGCGTCGCGGCGATGCGCAAGCGTTCTTCCAGCAGCAGGGCTTGCAAGTGGCGCTGTGGGACATCGATCCCCAGGACAGCAACAATCGACTCAAGCCTGAGCAAAGCGCCCAGCGTGTACTGACCCTGATGCTGCTGTGGCGCCACGGGGTGATCAATTTCAATGCCAAGCAGGATGGGGTGAAAACGGCGATGCCCTGGTTGATGACGCAGACGGCGCAAAGCGGGATCGGTTGGGCGGACTGCCAGGAAGCGTTTCGCTGAAACCTGAAAAGGCCCGGAAACATTGGGGGACGAGAAAAAACCGGCGCACATTCATGACAACCGGACTTCCGACTTTAACGGCGCAATGGCGGTACGCCAAGGGTTATTCGTCACTCTGAAAAATAAACTTCAAAAAAGCGTCAAAGTGCTTTTTCCTGTCATGGTTTTTGGAGTATCAAGAAGACAGACCGCCGAAACCTGCAACACAGGTGGCGTCTTCCAAGACCCAGATTGTGTGCAGTTCACCTGAATCGTCGCGGGTGAATTCGGTGGCTACCTCGAGGCGCAGCACTGTCACGGTATTGCGTCGAATGGCCCCCACATAGGTGACCGAGTATGGATGACCACGGACGCAGCCTTTCCTCCAACCAGCCAATCCTCTATGTACTCGATACCAACGTATTGATCCACGATCCAAACGCCCTGCTGAACTTCGAAGAACACCACGTTGCCATCCCGATGACCGTGCTTGAGGAGCTGGACAAGCTCAAGAGCGGACACCACAGCGTTGCGGCCGAATGCCGGCAGGCGATCCGCCTGATCGACAAGACCCTGGGTGACGCCTCTCCGGAGGACGTTGAGCTCGGCGTGCCGATCCAGCGCGGCAAAAGTGGCCCCAAGGGCCTGCTTTCGATCCTGATGAGCAAGCGCACCGAACCCAACCTGGTGCTGCCTGAACACCTGAACGACAACATCATCATCAACCAGTTGATCGACCTGCACGCGCGCACCAAGGACCAGGCCGTGGTGCTGGTGACCAAAGACATCAACATGCGCCTCAAGGCCCGCGCCTGCGGGATCGCGGCGGAGGACTACAGCACCGACCAACTGGTCGACGACGTCTCGCTGTTGCCCAATGGCTACCACAACATGACCGGCTCCTTCTGGGACCGTGTGAGCAAGGTCGAGACCCGCCAGGACCACGGCCGCACCTGGCACCAGGTGCAGTTGATCGACAACCTGCCGGCCGTGCACATCAACGAGTTCATCATCGACGAACAAGGCTTCGTCGGCTGGATCAAGGAAATCCATGTCGACAAGCTGCTGATCCTCGACCTGCACCAGGAACCTTTGCTGCATCAGGAGGCCTGGGGCCTCAAGCCCCGTGACATCTATCAGAGCCTGGCGCTGTTCGCTTTGCTTGATCCGGATATCCACCTGGTCAACCTGTCCGGCGCCGCCGGTTCCGGCAAGACCATTCTGGCCCTGGCCGCTGCCATCGAGCAGACCATGGTCAGCAAGCGCTACCGGCGCATCATCGCCACCCGCAGCGTGCAGGGCCTGGACCAGGAAATCGGCTTCCTGCCCGGTACCGAAGCGGAGAAAATGGAGCCGTGGCTGGGGGCGATAACCGACAACCTCGAAGCCTTGCACATGGATGACGAAAGCACCCATGGCAGCGTCGACTACATCCTCAGCAAAGTGCCGTTGCAGTTCAAATCCCTCAACTACATTAGGGGGCGCAGCTTCCAGCAGAGCCTGATCCTGATCGACGAATGCCAGAACCTGACCCCGCACCAGATGAAAACCATCATCACCCGTGCCGGTGCCGGTTCCAAAGTGGTGTGCCTGGGTAACCTGGCGCAGATCGACACCCCTTACCTGTCCGCGACCAGCTCCGGGCTGACCTACCTGACCGAACGCTTCAAGGACTTCCCCAACGGGGTCCACATCACCCTGCAGGGCGTACCGCGCTCGATCCTGGCCGAATACGCCGAATCCCACCTGTAACCCCAGCCAAACCGGGCGACCCTATGGTCGCCCGGTTTTTTTTTCTGCCTGACATATAACCCCTGTGGGAGCGAGCTTGCTCGCGATGAGGGTGTGTCAGATAAAAATAGGTGCCTGACACACCCTCATCGCGAGCAAGCTCGCTCCCACAAGGGATCTCCGGTGTTTTGCAAATTGCAGGTGCGACAATCAAGCCTGCCGGAATTTGACCCACGGGTTTACAATCGACACTCCCGATCAGGAGTAACCCTGTGCTGACTCATCTCGATTCCCAAGGTCGCGCCAACATGGTCGACGTGACCGACAAGGCCGTGACGTTCCGTGAAGCCACGGCCGAGGCCTTTGTGCGCATGTTGCCCGACACGCTGCAGATGATCGTCAGCGGCGGTCACCCCAAGGGCGATGTGTTCGCCGTCGCACGCATTGCTGGCATCCAGGCGGCCAAGAAAACCAGTGACCTGATTCCGCTCTGCCACCCGCTGCTGCTCACCAGCGTCAAGGTCGAGCTCAATGCCGAAGGCGAGGACCGGGTGCGCATCGTCGCCCGTTGCAAACTGTCGGGGCAGACCGGCGTGGAAATGGAGGCGCTCACCGCCGCCAGCGTCGCCGCACTGACCATCTACGACATGTGCAAGGCCGTCGACCGTGGCATGACCATCGAAGGCGTGCGGGTGTTGGAAAAACTCGGCGGCAAGAGCGGCCATTTCCAGGCGGATGCGTCATGAAAATCAACGTGAAGTTCTTTGCCCGTTACCGTGAAGCGCTTGGCGTGGATTCGGTAAAGGTGGAAGGCGATTTCGCCACGGTCGACGATGTGCGCGTGCTGCTTGCCCTGCGTGACGGGGCCGAGGTGCTGAAGGAACAAAACCTGATGTGCGCGCGCAATGAAGACCTGTGCCAGCTCGACGAACCGCTGGCGGACGGCGACGAAGTGGCGTTTTTCCCCACCGTGACCGGAGGCTGAACCATGGCGATTCGTGTGCAGGTCGAACCGTTCGACGCAGGGGGCGAAGTCAACGCGATGCACGCGGCCAATGTCGGCGTGGGGGCGGTGGTGAGTTTTGTCGGCTACGTGCGTGACTTCAATGACGGCCTCGATGTGTCCGGGATGTTCTTGGAGCATTACCCAGGCATGACAGAAAAAGCCTTGGGCAAGATCGCCACCGAGGCCGAGCAGCGCTGGCCGTTGCTCAAGCTGGAGGTGCTGCACCGGATCGGTGCCCTGGAACCGGGCGAGCCGATCGTCTTCGTCGGTGCCGCCAGTGCCCATCGCCAGGCGGCGTTCGACGCCTGCGCCTTTGTCATGGACTACCTCAAGACCCGAGCGCCGTTCTGGAAAAAGGAAAACACTGTCGACGGCCCGCGCTGGGTTGAAGGGCGGGACAGTGACCATGCGGCGGCGGATCGCTGGAAACAGTAAGCAACCTGTTGTTTTTTCGCAAGCCATAAGTCGCCATCGCGAGCAAGCTCGCTCCCACAGTGGATCTTCGTTGTACACAAGGTCCCTTGTGGGAGCGAGCCTGCTCGCGAAGGGGCCAGCAGCCTCCCATCACTTTCCCCTGTTCCCCCAATTGACGATATGTACATTAAAGTCCAATATGGATTTATAAGTACATATAAAGTCATCGCCCCACCTTTCTCTGCCAAACCAACAACAACCCGCGAGAGATCGATCATGAAAAAACTCCCCCTCATCACCGGCCTGGCCTTGAGCCTGTTGGCCTCCAGCAGCCTGTTCGCCGCTGAGAAAACCTTGCGCATCGGCATCGAGGCGGCATATCCGCCGTTTGCTTCCAAGACCTCGGAAGGGAAGATCGAGGGGTTCGACTACGACATCGGCAATGCCCTGTGCGCGCAGATGCAGGTCAAGTGCGAGTGGATCGAGGGTGAGTTCGACGGGCTGATTCCGGCGCTCAAGGTGAAGAAGATCGATCTGGCGTTGTCGTCCATGACCATTACCGAAGAGCGCAAGAAATCGGTGGATTTCACCCACAAGTACTACTTCACCTCATCGCGCCTGGTCATGAAGGAAGGGGCGGTGGTCGATGACCAGTACGCCAGCCTCAAGGGCAAGACCGTCGGTGTGCAGCGGGCCACCACCACTGACCGCTACGCCACTGAAGTCCTCGAACCCAAGGGTGTGATCGTCAAGCGCTATAGCAACAACGAAGAAATCTACATGGACCTGGCGTCCGGTCGGCTCGACGCGATTTTCGCCGACACCATCCCGCTGGAAGACTTCCTGTCGATGCCTCGTGGCAAGGGCTACGCCTTTGTCGGCCCCGAGCTCAAGGACCCCAAATACGTCGGCGAAGGCGCCGGTATCGCGGTGCGCAAGGGCAATACCCAACTGGTGGCGGATTTGAACAAGGCCATCGATGGGATTCGGGCCAATGGGGAGTATCAGAAGATCCAGGGCAAGTATTTCAAGTCGGATATCTATGGCGACTGATTGACCGCCATCGCGAGCAAGCTCGCTCCCACAGGGGACCTGGGTACAAAGATCCAGTGTGGGAGCGAGCTTGCTCGCGAAGGCGGCAGACCTGGCAAAGCAGATTTCAGCCCTTCAGCTCCTTCAAATGCTTGTACACCGTCGCCCGCCCCATATTCAGCACATTGGCCACGTAGTTGGACGCGCTCTTGCCCTTGAATGCGCCTTCGGCATGCAGCGCCAGCACCAGCTCGCGTTTGTGGTCGCGGGTCAGCAGGTTCAGGCTCAACTGACGCTCGCGCATCCAGGCATGCAGGAAGGTGTTGATCCGTTCCTGCCAGTCATCGCGAAACAGTGAGTCGGGCTGGGGGATCAACTTGCTCGGCGACAGGAACAGATCCAGCGCGGCCTTGGCATTCTCGAACAGCGAAATATTCAGGTTGATGCACAGCACCGCCAGCGGATGACCGTCGGCGTCGCGCAGTACGCTGCTGAGGCTGCGAATCTTCTGTCCGTCCCAGTTCAGCTTTTCGTAGGGCCCGATATTACGTTCGCTGACGTCCTCGCTGAGCATGTCTTCCAGGGACGAGTCATCGCCAATTTCGCGCTTGGACAGGTTATTGGCGATGTAATCGACTTTCTGGGTGCGCAGGTCGTGCAGCACCACTTCGGCGTGGGGGTAGAACAGCGTGGCGATGGCGTCGGCGATGGTGCGGAAGTTTTCCAGCGCCGGATCGGGTGGCGAGGCAGTCATGACAGGGCTCCAGGCAGCGTCAGCGCCCCGTGGAACAGGGGCGCGGGGGAGTGTGCCGCAATCGTGGCGATGCGTCACCTCAAGGTGGCTCAGCCCAGGCGTTCGGGTGACAGCATGGCGCTGTTCAGGCCGAAACGGGCCAGGGCCTCGGGCAGCGGTTCGCCACGCACCAGCGCCGCGCTGGCCTGGCCCATGGCCGGTGAGGTCTGGATGCCGTAGCCACCCTGGGCTGCGACCCAATACAGCCCGGGCAGCTGCGGATCGAAACCGGACAGCAGGTCACCGTCGGGCACGAAACTGCGCAAGCCGGCCCAGGTGCGGGTCGGGCGGCGGATGGTCAGGGTAGTGGCTTCTTCGATCTGGTAGATGCCCATGGCGATGTCCAGCTCTTCCGGCTGCACGTCATGGGGTTCCACCGGGTCGGCGTTGGCTGGCGAGCCGAGGAACATGCCGGCGTCAGGTTTCATATAGAAGGATTCGTCCAGGCTCACCAGCATCGGCCAGTCATGGATGTCCACGCCCTCGGGCCCGGCAAAAATGAACGCTGCGCGCCGCTTGGGCTGCAACCCCAGCTTCCGGGCGCCGGCCATTTCGGCAATGTGATCGGCCCATGCGCCGGCAGCATTGATCAGGATCGGTGCGGTGAACGTCTGGTTGGCGGTCTTCACCTGCCACAGCCCCTGATCATCGCGGCTCAATTGCTGGACTTCGCTGTCGGTGTGCACTTCACCGCCATTGCGACGAATACCGCGCAGGTAGCCTTGGTGCAGTGCATCGGTGTCGATGTCGCAGGCCGTGGGGTCGTAGATCGCTCCGTGGACTTTCTCCCGTCGCAGGATCGGCAGCCGCACACAGGCCTCGTCGGCGCTGAGCAGTTGCATCTGCGGCACCGTGGCCTTGGCGCTGAGGTATTGGTTGTTCAACTCGGCCGGGTCACCGGTGAAGTCCACGGTCATTTCGCCCCGTGGGGTCAGCAAGGGGTGTTCGCAGAAACCGGTCGGCGGGGCGTCGAAAAAATCCCGGCTGGCCTGGGTCAGCGCCCGCACCTGAGGGGTGCCGTAGGCGGCGGTATACAGCGCCGCCGAGCGTCCGGTGGAGTGGTAGGCCGGATGGGATTCGCGTTCGAGCACAATCACACGGCCGTGGGGGGCGAGCCAGTAACCGGTGGATGCACCGGCAATGCCGCCGCCGATGATGATGAAATCTGCTTGTTTCATGAATTCTCCTGCGAAGAATGTGCCCGGGAACTCGAAGACCCCTGTGGGAGCGAGCTTGCTCGCGAAGGCGGCCTGACAGTCGATATTGAAGGTGACTGACCCACCGCCATCGCGAGCAAGCTCGCTCCCACAAGGGAATGGGGGGTGTCAGTTGTGAAGTCGATACAGGGCATTCGCCAGCGCAACATCTTCCAGGCCCAGACCAATGGAGCGGAAGAACACGTGGCGTTGGTAGTCGGGACGCGCCACGTGTTCGCTGAGTAATTCGGGCAAATCGCCGACGATGCTCGACGCCTCCCAGCCATGCTCTTCGCCGGCGATCAGCATTTCACCGGCCGAGCCTGGGGTGGTCTGACGATAGTCGCAGAACACGTCCATGTCGTTGAGGCTTTGAGGGGGGACTTCATGGGCGCGTGGGGCGTTGGTGCTGATGGAGGTGATCAGCGCCGGTTTGCCCAGGGCCTGCGGGTCGAGTACCGCTTTGGCGGACGAGGTGCAGAGCATCACCACATCAGCGTCGTGCAGCGCCGCTTCAAGGCTGTCGGCGATGTGCAGGCGCGGGTCCAGGTCGGTGATGGAGGCAAGTTCTTGTGCCGACTTGGTCTTCAGGCCTGGCGAATATAGGCTGATAGCTTGCCAGTCCCGCAGGCCCTTGACGTATTGCACGTGTGCCCGCGCCACCGCACCGCTACCGATGACCGCCAGGCGCCGGGCGGTGTGCGGGGCGAGGGCATCGACGGCAACAGCCGTGGTGGCAGCGGTGCGAGCGGTGGTCAACTCGGCGGCATCGCACAGTAGCAGCGGCTGGCCGGTCTGCATCGACATCAACAAGGTCCAGGCGGTCACCAGCGGACCTTGCTCGCGAACGATGTAGGGCGAGGTCTTGACCCCGTAGACCTGGTCTTCAGCCAGCACACCCAGATAGTTGATGAAGTCCCCGGCGCCCTGTGGAAACACCACCAGTTGCTGGGGTGGCTGCACCGCTTGTCCAGCGGCGAGATCACGGAACAGCTTGCGCAGGATGTGCGGCACGTCGATTTGCCCGAGCAGTTCTCGGGCCTGGGCTTGGGTCATCACATGGGGCGTGCTGGACATGGGGGCTCCGGATGCTTGCGTAAACTAATTTGTCCATTATGGACTTTTAGTTCAATCGAGCAATATCCCCAGGCAAAAAAAAGCGCAGCCTGTCTTGGCTGCGCTGATCATTCCCACGCTCTGCGTGGGAATGCCTCATGGACGCTCTGCGTCCGTCTCGATGCTAAGGGCGCTTGCGCTCGACCGGTCGCAACAGATGCGTCGGCGGAGTTTCGCAATTAATCTTTTTCCCCAGCAACGCCTCAATCGACGGCAACTGGTAGGAGTCATCCTCACCGGCGAAGCTGATCGAAACCCCCGCGGCCCCGGCACGACCGGTACGGCCGATGCGATGCACGTAGTCGTCCGGCACTTCCGGCAGGGTGAAATTGATCACGTGGCTGATGCCGTCGATGTGGATACCACGACCGGCCACGTCGGTGGCCACCAGCACGCGAATCTTGCCTTCACGGAAACCTTCGAGGGTCTTGATGCGCTTGTGTTGCGGCACGTCGCCCGAGAGCTGGGCCGCGTTGACGCCATCGCGCACCAGGCGTTCCTCGATGCGGCGCACTTCGTCCTTGCGGTTGGCGAACACCATCACCCGCTCCCAACCGTTGTCGTTGACCAGGTTGTAGAGCAGCTTGTACTTGTCGGCCCCGGCGACTGCGTAGATATGTTGCTCGACGTTTTCGCTGGCGACGTTCTCGGCTTCGATCTCGACGATGGCAGGGTCGGTGGTCCACTGCTTGGCCAGGTTCATCACGTCCTCGGTGAAGGTGGCGGAGAACAGCAGGGTCTGGCGTTCGCTTTTCGGTGGAGTCTGGCGAATGATCTGGCGCACTTGCGGGATGAAGCCCATGTCGAGCATGCGGTCGGCTTCGTCCAGCACCATCACTTCGACCATGTCCAGGTGCACGTCGCCGCGCTGGTTGAAGTCCAGCAGGCGGCCCGGCGTGGCGACCAGGATGTCGCAGTGACGGGCTTCGAGGTGCTTGAGCTGCTTGTCGAAATCCATGCCACCCACGAACGTCATGACGTTCAGGCCGGTGTACTTGGTCAGGTCGGCGGCGTCCTTGGCGATCTGCACCACCAGCTCGCGGGTCGGCGCGATGATCAGCGCCCGCGGTTCGCCCATGTAGCGTTCCTTGGGCGGTGGGGTCTGGAGCAGCTGGGTGATGATGGAAATCAGGAATGCGGCGGTCTTGCCGGTGCCGGTCTGGGCGCGACCGATGGCGTCTTTGCCGGCGAGGGTGTAACCGAGCACTTGCGCCTGGATCGGCGTGCAATACGGGAAACCCAGGTCCTGGATGGCATGCATCAGTTCCGGGGCGAGCTTGAAATCGTGGAAGCGGGTCTTGCCTTCCTGGGGTTCTACGACGAAGTCCTCGAGCTTCCAGGCGACGACCGGCGGTTTCGGTGCGCGTTCGCGCCGTGGCCTGGGGGTTTCGTTGCGTGGTTTCTCGGGCTCGGGGGCCGTAACAGGCTGGGCGACGGGTTCTTTTGTTGCCTGTGCAACAGGTGCCGCCCGGCGCGGTTGTTGCGCATCGGTACGGCTCGGGCCGTGGGTCGGCGCAGTGGAGCCAGGCGCGAGTTGCTCGGCCTCGCTTTTACCGAACATCTTCTTGAGTGCTTTGAGCACGGTCATCTCATCGATTGGTTAAGGAATGTACGCCGGCCAGTGTAATGCAAGAAACGGGCGCGGCGTAGTGTGATCGTCAAAGGACCGGCGTGGCGATCAGCCTCTTAGCGCAACCGCTCGGCCAGCCAGGTGCCGATGTCGCGAATCTCCTCGGGTAACACTTCGTGGCCCATTGGGTATTCTTGCCATGTCACGGTGACACCATGCTGCTTCAAATACTCTTTTGCGGTCCGACCCATGGGGTTGAGTACCACTTCGTCGTATTGCCCGTGCAGCGCCAGGACTGGAATACGTTGCTGGCTGGCCGACAATTGCAACTCATCGCTGAAAGTCGGTGCATAAGTAGACAGCGCGACCACGCCGCCCAGCGGGCCCTGCCATTTCACGAATGCCGTGTGATAGACCACCGCGCCGCCCTGGGAGAAACCCGCCAGGAAAATCCGCGAGGCGTCTATTCCGCTGGCTCGCTGGGTTTCGATCAGGTCGATGACCCGTTGTGCCGAGGCTTCGAGCTGCTGTTCGTCAATGGCCCGCGCCGGGCTCAAGGCCCGGATGTCGTACCAACTGGGCATGGCGTAGCCGCCGTTAATCGTTACTGGTTGGGTCGGTGCCTGGGGTAGAACGAAACGTGTGGTGAGCAAACTTTGTTGCAACATTTCAGCGACTGGCAGGAAATCAAAACGATCGGCGCCCAGGCCGTGAAGCCAGATAACGCACGCGTCGGCAGTGCCGCTGGGCTCGAGAATCAGGGGGTCGGTCATGGTTGTGCTCCAAATCTGTGCGGGCGCGCCCAATCAGTGCGTGATTACAGTGCGTGTCCGGTGTCTCAGTTAATTAGATGTCGCAAAGTTGAAAGTTTTTGTCTTGACGTGTTTTACAAGGGCTAAGCGCAGCGGTCTGGTACGGGCTTTGCTATGGGTGTACCCGAGTGATGATTCTTACGCTGTGCGGTAACACTATCAGTTCACCGCGACGCATGGGATATCAGAAATCCGGTGATGAATGTTCGCCAGTAGCCGCTACGGGCTTCGCGAACGTGAAGGGCTACAGCCCGTTCGGCCGATTGGTGAGAGATGGGCATGACCACTGTTTACGGACATCCTCATTATTAGACTCATAGCGAAGGTCCAGACGTCGGTTGACCCTAAAAAAAGCCAACAAGGGTCGGCAATGCCCCAAAAGGGTGCGACAGGACTCGAGCTCCGACACAACAAGAGCAAAACTGGAGGTTTGAATGAAGTTACTGAAATCCACCCTGGCCGTCATGACTGCAGCAGCAGTCCTTGGTGTCAGCGGGTTCGCTCAGGCGGGTGCAACTCTGGATGCCGTGCAGAAAAAAGGTTTTGTGCAATGTGGTGTGAGTGATGGCCTGCCGGGTTTCTCGGTGCCTGATTCGACCGGCAAGATCGTCGGTATCGACGCTGATTTCTGCCGTGCCGTGGCCGCTGCTGTATTTGGCGATGCGACCAAGGTCAAGTTCAGCCAGTTGAACGCCAAGGAGCGCTTCACCGCGCTGCAATCGGGCGAAATCGACATGCTCTCGCGCAACTCCACCATGACCAGCTCCCGTGACGCGGGCATGGGCTTGAAATTCCCAGGCTTCATCACCTACTACGACGGCATCGGCTTCCTGGCCAACAACAAGCTGGGCGTCAAAAGCGCCAAGGAACTGGACGGTGCAACCATCTGCATCCAGGCCGGTACCACCACCGAGCTGAACGTTTCCGACTACTTCCGCGCCAACGGCCTGAAGTACACCCCGATCACTTTCGACACCTCCGATGAAAGCGCCAAGTCGCTGGAATCCGGTCGTTGCGACGTGCTGACCTCGGACAAATCCCAGCTGTTCGCCCAGCGCAGCAAGCTGGCTTCGCCAAAGGACTACGTGGTTCTGCCGGAAACCATTTCCAAGGAGCCCCTGGGCCCAGTCGTGCGTAACGGCGACGACGAGTGGCTGGCCATTGTCCGTTGGACTGGCTACGCCTTGCTCAACGCTGAAGAAGCTGGTGTGACCTCGAAGAACGTCGAGGCCGAAGCCAAGTCCACCAAGAACCCTGATGTCGCTCGTATGCTGGGCGCTGATGGTGAATACGGCAAAGACCTGAAACTGCCGAAAGACTGGGTTGTGCAGATCGTCAAGCAGGTCGGCAACTACGGTGAAATGTTCGAGCGCAACCTCGGCAAGGGCACTCCGCTGGAAATCGACCGCGGCCTGAACGCTCTGTGGAACGCCGGCGGCATTCAATACGCACCACCAGTGCGCTGATGGTTCTATCACCCGGTGGGCCAACCACCGGGTGATGTTCTGTTCCATTCTTTGCGGGGCACTTCATGCAAAATTCAATCGGCGCACCTAAGCAGAGGCTCAGCCTCAGCGATCCACGAGTGCGTGCGTGGGTATTTCAAATCGTCACTGTCGTGGCGGTTATCGCGCTGGGCTGGTTTCTGTTCGATAACACACAAACCAATCTTCAGCACCGAGGCATCACCTCCGGTTTCGGCTTCCTGGAACGCAGTGCCGGTTTCGGCATCGCCCAACACCTGATCGACTACACCGAAGCGGACAGCTATGCCCGGGTCTTTGTCATCGGGTTGCTCAACACGCTGCTGGTCACGTTCATTGGCGTGATCCTGGCAACTATCCTGGGGTTCATCATCGGTGTGGCACGGCTGTCGCAGAATTGGATCATTTCCAAGCTGGCAACCGTTTATGTCGAGGTTTTCCGTAATATCCCGCCACTGCTGCAAATCCTGTTCTGGTACTTCGCGGTATTCCTGAGCATGCCAGGACCGCGGGCCGCCCATAACTTCGGCGACACCTTCTTTGTCAGCAGTCGGGGCCTGAACATGCCTGCCGCGCTGATGGCCGAAGGGTTCTGGCCGTTCGTGATCAGTGTTGTGCTGGCGATCGTCGCCATCGTGCTGATGGCGCGTTGGGCCAACAAGCGTTTCGAAGCGACTGGCGAGCCGTTTCATAAATTCTGGGTCGGCCTGGCGCTGTTCCTGGTGATCCCGGCGTTGAGCGCGCTGCTTTTTGGTGCGCCGGTGCATTGGGAAATGCCGGAGCTCAAGGGCTTCAACTTCGTCGGTGGCTGGGTGCTGATCCCGGAACTGCTGGCCTTGACCCTGGCCTTGACCGTGTACACCGCGGCCTTCATCGCCGAGATCGTACGCTCGGGCATCAAGTCGGTCAGCCACGGTCAGACCGAAGCCGCCCGTTCCCTGGGGCTGCGCAACGGTCCGACCCTGCGCAAAGTGATCATCCCGCAGGCCCTGCGCGTGATCATTCCACCGTTGACCAGCCAATACCTGAACCTGGCGAAAAACTCCTCCCTGGCGGCCGGTATCGGCTACCCGGAAATGGTTTCGCTGTTTGCCGGCACAGTGTTGAACCAGACGGGCCAGGCCATCGAGGTGATTGCGATCACCATGAGTGTGTACCTGGCGATCAGTATCAGCATTTCGTTGCTGATGAACTGGTACAACAAGCGCATTGCGCTGATCGAGCGGTGAGGAAACGCGCATGACGACTCATACTTTCAAACCAGACATGCCCCCGCCGGGCAGCAGCATCGGCGTGGTGGCGTGGATGCGCGCCAACATGTTCTCCAGCTGGATCAACACGCTGCTGACCCTGTTTGCGTTCTACCTGATCTACCTGATCGTTCCACCGCTGTTGCACTGGGCGATCCTCGATGCCAACTGGGTCGGTACCACCCGCGCCGACTGCACCAAGGAAGGCGCCTGCTGGGTGTTCATCCAGCAGCGTTTCGGTCAGTTCATGTACGGCTATTACCCGACGGATCTGCGCTGGCGCGTCGACCTGACCGTATGGCTGGCAGTGATCGGTGTGGCGCCGTTGTTCATCTCGCGCTTCCCGCGCAAGGCGATCTACGGCCTGAGTTTCCTGGTGCTGTATCCGATCATCGCCTGGTGCCTGCTGCACGGCGGCGTGTTCGGCCTGGACGCCGTGGCGACCAGCCAATGGGGCGGCCTGATGCTGACCCTGGTGATCGCTACCGTCGGTATCGTCGGTGCACTGCCGCTAGGCATCGTCCTGGCGTTGGGCCGTCGTTCGAACATGCCGGCGATTCGCGTGGTCTGCGTGACCTTCATCGAGTTCTGGCGCGGCGTGCCATTGATCACGGTGCTGTTCATGTCCTCGGTGATGCTGCCGCTGTTCCTGCCTGAAGGCATGAACTTCGACAAGCTGCTGCGGGCGTTGATCGGGGTGATCCTGTTCCAGTCGGCCTACATTGCCGAAGTGGTGCGTGGTGGCCTGCAAGCCATTCCCAAGGGCCAGTACGAAGCGGCCGCGGCGATGGGCCTGGGTTACTGGCGCAGCATGGGCCTGGTGATTCTGCCGCAAGCCCTGAAGCTGGTGATCCCGGGTATCGTCAACACCTTTATTGCGTTGTTCAAGGACACGAGCCTGGTGATCATCATCGGCCTGTTCGACCTGCTCAACAGCGTGAAACAAGCTGCCGCCGACCCGAAATGGCTGGGCATGGCCACTGAAGGCTATGTGTTCGCCGCCCTGGTGTTCTGGATTTTCTGTTTTGGTATGTCCCGCTATTCCATGCATTTGGAACGCAAGCTGGACACTGGCCACAAGCGTTAGGAGCGTAGTTTATGAGTGAAGCGATCAAACAGCCTGTGAGCCCTGAAGGCATTATTCAGATGCAGGGCGTCAACAAGTGGTACGGCCAGTTCCACGTGTTGAAAGACATCAACCTGAACGTCAAGCAGGGCGAGCGTATCGTGCTGTGCGGCCCGTCGGGCTCCGGCAAGTCCACCACCATCCGCTGCCTCAACCGCCTGGAAGAGCACCAGCAGGGCCGCATCGTGGTCGACGGCGTGGAGCTGACCAACGACCTCAAGCAGATCGAAGCGATCCGCCGTGAAGTCGGCATGGTGTTCCAGCACTTCAACCTGTTCCCGCACCTGACCATCCTGCAGAACTGCACCCTGGCGCCGATGTGGGTACGCAAGATGCCCAAGCGCAAGGCCGAGGAAATCGCCATGCATTACCTGGAGCGCGTGCGCATTCCAGAGCAGGCGAACAAGTACCCGGGCCAGCTCTCCGGCGGTCAGCAACAGCGCGTGGCCATCGCTCGTGCCCTGTGCATGAAACCGAAAATCATGCTGTTCGACGAGCCGACCTCGGCCCTCGACCCGGAAATGGTGAAAGAAGTGCTGGACACCATGATCGGCCTGGCCGAAGACGGCATGACCATGCTCTGCGTGACCCACGAAATGGGTTTCGCCCGCACCGTGGCCAACCGCGTGATCTTCATGGACAAGGGTGAAATCGTCGAACAGGCCGCGCCGAACGACTTCTTCGACAACCCGCAGAATGACCGCACCAAGCTGTTCCTGAGCCAGATCCTGCATTGATCCGGCCTTAGGCAGTGAAATAAGCCCGGACTTGTCCGGGTTTATTTTTGCCTGCGTTTTCTTCGCCTCAGGAGCTGAGCACGGTTTCGCGCTCGGGGTGGCGGTCAAGCAACAACTGCCGCAGGTCGGTGCCTTCGTCCAGGATCTGGATCTCGGCCATCAGGTGCGGATGACGATCCAGCAGGCGCATCAGCATGAACAGCGGTTGAGGTGGGGGGATCTCGCCTCGCTCATAGCGGGAAAAGGCATTGTGCCCACCGCCGGACAGTAACTTCACGGCTTCTTTCTGGGTGAGATGCAGTTTGCGACGGATGCGCTTGATCTCTGCGCCCATGGCTTGAAGACAGTCTTCGAGCAACTGGTCGCTTGCCTTGGAATAGCGCTCGGCGCTGTCGGTATCGTGATCGAATTCTATTTCGCCACAGACCTGGCACTCCCACCCGGCGATGTCGTGCACCGGTCGGGCTACCCGCTTGTAGTCGACTGAGAAGCTGCGATTCTTGAAGTGATGCATCGCCTTGTCTGTGCCACAGCTGACACATTGCTGTGTTTTCATTGGTTTTTCTCTTTGAAGGAGATCACCGGATGCCCACCGCCGGGGCGGTAAGTCACTTTGATGTAGATCTCCCGATCCTGAAATGTTGTGTGATAGACGTCTTGCCAGATTCGGTGATCGGCATAGGTGGTCATCGATTTGTGCAGCATCCTGTACTCCAGCAGGTGAACGATCCGCAGCATCTGGGCAAGACTTAACGTCATCCTCCGTCCGCCTTCCCGCGCGCTCATCGTGAACGCCTTGCTTCCCAACCTGCGAACCTCGGCCTTGACCTCTGCCAGCTCGTAATGGGGCGTGCTCTTTTCCATAAGAAGTCATTTACCTTGTCTCTAAAATTACCCTCAAAGGGTAATTTTGACCAATCGAAAATCTCGCTCTTTATCTGCCCTTAAACCCTAGGCGCTTGTTCTCTGGGATGAAGCTGACTAACATGTCAGAAAATTCATCCTATGATTGGATGAAAGGGCGGACTCCATGTCAGATATTTCTCCATTAATAAAGCGCTCCCTAGTCGATCAGGCCTTGGAGCAATTGCGCCGACGTATCAGCGATGGTGTGTGGGCCGTCGGCCAGCGCTTGCCCACCGAGCCGGAGTTGGTGGCGGAACTGGGTATCAGCCGCAACACCGTGCGCGAAGCCATGCGCGTGCTGGCGTTTTCCGGGCTGATCGAGATCCGCCAGGGCGACGGCAGTTACGTGCGGGCAGTGGTTGATCCGCTGGATACGCTCAAGGTGCTGTCCCGCTGTTCGTTGGAACAGGCCCGGGAAACCCGGCATATCCTGGAGGTAGAGGCCATTGGCCTGGCGGCGCTGCGGCGCACCGATGAGGATCTGCTTGCCTTGCGCCGGGCACTGCAAGACAGCGGCGAGCACTATCACGGCGACCTGGAGCACTACATCGCCTGCGACCTGGTGTTCCACCGCCTCCTGGTGGATGCCGCGCACAACCCTGCGCTCAGTGAACTCTATCGCTACTTCTCCAGCGTCATCGGCGCACAGCTGCGCCAGAGCCTCAACATCACCCCGCGCCATCAACATGTGTTCGACCTGCATGTCGAAATCCTTGAAGCCGTCGAGCAACAGGATCCGCAACGGGCCAAGTCCCTGTGCCGCCAATTGATCAATGAACCCTGAGTGCTTGAAACCCTGAGCCCCGAACCCGAGTTTTCCATGTCCCGCGATCTGCTTGACCCTGCCACTTCGACGGTGCCCAAACGCGCCGCCGAACTCGAAGAACTGTTGATCGACGCCGAGGCCGACGATGAGCAGGCCCAGCAGCACCCTCCGTTGGTGCGCCGCCCCTGGCTGTTGCTGCTCGGGTTGATCCTGGTGGCGCTGAACTTGCGTCCGGCGTTGTCGAGCATGGCGCCGTTGCTCAGCGAAGTGTCAAGAAGCCTCGGCCTGTCGGCTGCCCAGGCCGGTTTGCTGACCACATTGCCTGTGCTTTGCCTGGGCCTGTTCGCGCCGCTGGCGCCGGTGCTGGCGCGGCGCTTCGGTGCCGAGCGCGTGGTGCTGGGGATCTTGTTGACGCTGGCGGGCGGGATTGTCTTGCGCAGCGCCTTCGGTCAGGTCGGGCTGTTTGTCGGCAGCATCCTGGCCGGCGCGAGTATCGGTGTGATCGGCGTGCTGCTGCCGGGCATCGTCAAGCGCGACTTCGCCAAACAGGCCGGCACCATGACCGGTGTCTACACCATGGCTTTGTGCCTGGGCGCGGCGATGGCGGCCGGGGCGACCGTGCCGCTGAGCGAGCAGCTTGGCCACAGCTGGGCCTTGGGCCTGGGCTTCTGGGTGGTCCCGGCGCTGCTGGCCGCGGTGTTCTGGTTACCGCAAGTGGGCGAGAAACACGGAGCCCACCAAGTGGCTTATCGGGTCCGCGGCTTGCTGCGTGATCCCCTGGCCTGGCAAGTGACGTTGTACATGGGGCTGCAATCGTCCCTGGCCTACATCGTCTTTGGCTGGCTGCCGTCGATCCTGATTGGCCGTGGCCTGACCCCGACCCAGGCCGGGCTCGTGCTGTCCGGTTCGGTCATCGTGCAGTTGATCAGTTCCCTCGCGGCGCCCTGGTTGGCAACGCGCGGCAAGGACCAGCGCCTGGCCATCGTGATCGTCATGCTCATGGTCCTGGGTGGCTTGTTCGGTTGCCTCTACGCGCCGCTCGATGGCTTGTGGGGCTGGGCGATCCTGCTGGGCTTGGGGCAGGGCGGATCATTCAGCCTGGCGCTCACGCTGATCGTGTTGCGTTCGCGGGACGCCCACGTGGCCGCCAACCTTTCCAGCATGGCCCAGGGGTTCGGCTATACGCTGGCGTCGCTGGGGCCGTTCGCGGTGGGTGTGGTCCACGACTTGACCGGCGGCTGGAATGCCCTGGGCTGGATCTTCGGCCTGGTTGGCCTGGGGGCGATCATCGCCGGCATCGGCGCAGGCCGGGCGTTGTACGTCGGGGTCAGCAGCGAAAGGGTCACTGACCTTCGTTGATATCATTTTCATGGCGAATGACGATAGTCTTCCCTGCGGCGGAAGATTATCGTACTGGCCTACTGAAACGTTTTTCGGAGCCTGTCCATGAGTGATGCCCACAACGCCTTGATCAGCCGTTTTTATCAGGCCTTCCAACGCCTGGACGCCGAAGCCATGAGCGCTTGCTACACCGACGACGTGCTGTTCAGCGACCCGGCGTTCGGCGAGCTGCGCGGGCGCGATGCCGGCGACATGTGGCGCATGCTGACGACCCGGGCCAAGGACTTTTCCCTGACCTTCGATAACGTGCGCAGCGATGAGCGTACCGGTGGTGCCCATTGGGTGGCGACGTACTTGTTCAGCCAGACCGGCAACATTGTGATCAATGACATTCAGGCGCGCTTCGTTTTTCGCGACGGCAAGATCTGCGAGCACCACGACAACTTCGATCTGTGGCGCTGGTCTCGCCAGGCATTGGGTGCCAAGGGCCTGTTGCTGGGCTGGACACCACTGGTACGCAACGCCGTCAGGGCCCAGGCCCTCAAGGGGCTGCGGGCGTTCCAGGCCAGTCGCTGATAAGATCGCGCCTTGTCTTTACCGACCTGTTGAACATCTAGTGACGACCGCCACCCTCTCTCCCGATCTGCCTGCACAAGGTCCCACCGAAGCGGACAAACCCTGGTTTGTCTACCTGGTGCGGGCCGCCAACGGTTCGCTGTACTGCGGCGTCAGTGATGACCCGGTGCGGCGTTTCGCCAAGCATCAAAGCGGCAAGGGGGCACGCTTCTTCCTTTCCAGCCCGGCAGTGGCCCTGGTGTACACCGAGGCTTGTCGCGACAAGGGCGAGGCCCTGCGCCAGGAGCGGCTGATCAAAAAGCTCAAGAAAAGCGCCAAGGAATGCCTGGTGGCCAGTGCGCTGTCGCTCAATCAGCCGGGCTGATAGGCCTTTATCAGGCCGGTAGGCTGTCCCGATCAGGCGCGCTAAGCTGTAAGACTTCATTCCTGCAGTGGCTAATCTCATGTCAGAGCTGATCCTTCATCATTACCCAACGTCTCCTTTCGCGGAAAAAGCCCGGCTGCTGCTGGGCTTCAAGGGGCTGTCCTGGCGTTCGGTGAACATCCCGCCGATGATGCCCAAGCCTGACCTGACGGCGTTGACGGGTGGCTATCGCAAGACGCCGGTGTTGCAGGTCGGCGCGGATGTCTATTGCGATACGTCGCTGATGGCTCGCCGCCTGGAGCAGGAAAAAGCTTCGCCGGTGCTGTTCCCCGAAGGCCGGGAAATGCTTGCCGCGTCCTTTGCAGCGTGGGCCGATTCGGTGGTGTTCCAGCATGCGGTGAGCCTGGTGTTCCAGCCGGAGTCGGTGGCGGCACGGTTCGCCAAGCTATCGCCCGAAGCGATCAAGGCGTTCATCAGCGACCGTGCCGGGCTGTTCAGTGGCGGCACGACTACGCGCTTGGCCGCCGAGCAGGCCAAGCACCAATGGCCGACGATCATGGCGCGTCTCGAACAACAGTTGCAGCGCGAGGAGGGCGATTTCCTGTTGGGTGATCCGTCGATTGCCGACTTCGCCATGGCCCATCCGCTGTGGTTCCTCAAGGGCACTCCGGTTACCTCGCCGCTGGTGGATGCTTATCCGGCTGTCTCGGCCTGGTTGGCGCGGGTGTTGGGTTTCGGCCATGGTGCCTCGAGCCAGATGAGTGCCGAAGAAGCCTTGGACGTTGCCCGCAACGCTACGCCGGCAGCGCTGCCGGATGAGGTATTCGACGAGCCGAACGGGTTCACGGCAGGGCAGCAGGTGAGCATCGCCGCGACCGACTATGGCGTCGATCCGGTGGCCGGGGAGTTGGTGTTTGCCGGGAGCGAAGAATTGATTCTGCGTCGCGAAGACGAGCGGGGCGGGGTGGTGCATGTGCACTTTCCGCGGTTTGGCTTCCGGATCGAGGCTCGATGAACAACGAATGACCTTGTGGGAGCGAGCTTGCTCGCGATGGCGCCAGATCAGTCGATATTGATGTTGAATGTTGGTCCGCTATCGCGAGCAAGCTCGCTCCCACAGGATAGGTGTGTGGTTCACAGGATCTGCGTTTGCCGCCGATCACTGTGTGGGAGCGAGCTTGCTCGCGATGAGGCCCTCAAACCTATATCGCGGACAACGCCTTGAGAATATTCTCCGGCTCATACCCACGAATCAACGTACCGTTCACATCCAGGATCGGAATCCCCCGGCCACCCAGCGCCTCATAAGTCTTGCGCGCCTCGGTGTCCTTCTCGATATCGAACTCGCGAAACGGCACGCCTTTCTCATCCAGGAACCGCCGGGTTGCCTTGCAGTAGCCGCACCAGTCGGTGGCATACAGCACGACGCGGGCGTTGCTGCGGATCTGCTCGGAAACCATCTGTGACGGGTTGAACACCCGCTCGATCTTGCCCCAGTTCTGATAGGCCACCACCACCAGCAGAATCAGCAGGAATTTCTTCAGCACCCCACCAAACATCAATTGCGACGCTTGAGCTGGTCGGTCAGCGACGTGGGCAGGCCCTTGATGATCAGCGTGCCGGCCTCTTCGTCGTACTCGATCTTGGAGCCCAACAAGTGCGCTTCGAAGCTGATGGACAAGCCTTCGGCGCGACCGGTGAAGCGACGGAACTGGTTGAGAGTGCGTTTATCCGCCGGGATTTCCGGCGACAACCCGTAGTCCTTGTTGCGGATATGGTCGTAGAAGGCTTTCGGGCGATCTTCGTCGATCAGTTCGGACAGTTCTTCCAGGCCCATCGGCTCGCCGAGCTTGGCCTGGCTGCTGGCGTAGTCGACCAGGGTCTTGGTTTTTTCCCGGGCATCCTCTTCCGGCAGGTCTTCGCTTTCGACGAAGTCACTGAAGGCCTTGAGCAGGGTGCGAGTCTCGCCGGGGCCGTCGACACCTTCCTGGCAGCCGATGAAATCACGGAAATACTCCGAGACCTTCTTGCCGTTCTTGCCCTTGATGAACGAGATGTACTGCTTCGATTGCTTGTTGTTCTGCCATTCCGACACGTTGATCCGCGCCGCCAGGTGCAACTGGCCCAGATCCAGATGGCGGGACGGGGTCACGTCCAGCTCATCGGTCACCGCCACGCCTTCGCTGTGGTGCAGCAGGGCGATGGCCAGGTAGTCGGTCATGCCTTGCTGGTAGTGAGCGAACAGCACGTGGCCGCCCACCGACAGGTTGGACTCTTCCATCAGCTTTTGCAGGTGTTCCACCGCCACGCGACTGAAGGCGGTGAAGTCCTTGCCGCCGTCCAGGTACTCCTTCAGCCAGCCGCTGAACGGATGCGCCCCGGACTCGGCATGGAAAAAGCCCCAGGCCTTGCCTTGCTTGGCGTTATAGCTTTCGTTGAGGTCGGCGAGCATGTTCTCGATGGCCGTGGACTCTGCCAGTTCGGAGTCGCGGGCATGGAGCACAGCTGGGGTGCCGTCGGGTTTTTTGTCGATCAGGTGGACGATGCAATGACGGATCGGCATGGATTTCTCGGCTGATGAAAGAGAGGAGGGAGCGCTCCCCGAAAAAGGCCCCAGTGTACCGCAATCACTGGTTTTGGAACCCGGCAAAGGCCCTTTCAGACCCGTCCGACACCCTATATGCATTTTTTTAACGTTTTAGCGCAAGAAAGCTGACCAAATGGGTAGCTAGAGGCGGATATTTCAGAGGCGTTGTGCTAGTTTTGCCCGGTCTTACGCGAAGTCACTGCGTTAAGCGTGCATTCAGCATCTGTCAGGTCGAACCAATCCCGGTTTTCGGCATCTATTACCCCGATCCGTCGCGGTGATTGCCGAGGGTGCCTGATCAAGAGAGATCGGGCTCGATGGCTGACACTGCACTCTGCAATCCATATGAATTTGATAGGGAAGGAACACTACATGGCTCTTACTAAAGACCAACTGATCGCTGATTTGGCTGAATCTGTAGACGCACCAAAAGCTACCGTGCGTTCGCTGCTGGACCAACTGGGCCAAGTCGTTGCCGATCAGCTGGAAAATGGCGGCGAAATCACTCTGCCAGGTGTTGGCAAGCTGAAAGTCACCGAGCGTCCTGCCCGTACCGGCCGCAACCCTTCGACTGGCGCTGCCATCGAAATCGCTGCCAAGAAAGTGATCAAGCTGGTTGTGGCCAAAGGCCTGACCGACGCGGTCAACAAGTAAGACCGCAGTAAAAAAAAACCGTGCCTCGGAGCGATCCGGGCACGGTTTTTTATTGCCTTGAAAACCACCTGTAGGTGTCTTTCTAATCCTTGCGAACCCAACGCGACTGGCGCCAAGCCTGTTGCTGGGCCTGGGTCTGGAAGGTCCAGGCCACGAAACGACTCTGCTTCTGGCCCTGGGACATCTCCACCACCTGGCTGTGCAGCGCCCCGGCCTTTTTCAGCGCGGTTTGAATCGCAGGCAGGTTCGACGCCTTCGACACCAGGGTGCTGAACCACAGCACTTGCCCGGCCAGCTGCGCGCTTTCGCCGATCAGTTGCGTCACGAACCGGGCTTCCCCACCCTCGCACCACAACTCCGCAGCCTGACCGCCGAAATTCAGCACCGGCAGCTTGCGCTTCGGATCGGCCTTGCCCAGTGCCCGCCACTTGCGCTGGCTGCCCTTGGTGGCTTCCTCCAGGGAGGCATGGAACGGTGGGTTGCACATCGTCAGGTCGAAACGTTCGGTGTCGTCCAGCAGGCCCAGGAGAATCTGCTTGCGGTTGGCTTGCTGGCGCAACTGGATGGCTTTGTTCAACCCATTGGACTGGACGATGGCCTTGGCCGAGGCGATGGCCGTTGGATCGATCTCCGAACCGAGGAAGTGCCAGCGGTAGTCGCTGTAGCCGATCAATGGATAAACGCAGTTGGCGCCGGTGCCGATGTCCAGCACCTTGACCGCCGCCCCACGGGGGATTTCACCTTCGTTGTGGCTGGCGAGCAAATCGGCGAGGAAATGTACATAGTCCGCCCGCCCTGGCACCGGTGGGCACAGGTAGTCGGCCGGGATATCCCAGTGGGCGATGCCATAGAAAGCTTTGAGCAGCGCCCGGTTGAATACCCGCACGGCCTCAGGGCTGGCAAAGTCGATGCTTTCCTTGCCGTAGGGGTTGATGATCACGAACTTTGCCAGTTCCGGCGTGCTCTTGATCAACGCTGGGAAGTCGTAGCGGCCCTGGTGGCGGTTGCGCGGATGCAGGCTGGCTTTTTCACGCGGCGCCACGGTTTTAGCCTCCGGGGCGGACTTGGGCTTCTGGCGGGCAGGTTTGGGTGTGCGGGGGGCGGTCATGGGCGGGTCGATTCGGGGATGGCTCAAAAAGTGGCGGGCATTGTCCCACATCCGGCCCGGTCTTGATGACTGCGTGGTTTAAATGTGGGAGCGAGCTTGCTCGCGATAGCAGTGTGTCAGTTGGCATATGGGTTGGCTGATCCGCCGCTATCGCGAGCAAGCTCGCTCCCACATGGGTTTTGCGATACCTGAAAAGGAAAGTGACAGGCATGAAAAAGGAGGTCCAACTGGACCTCCTTTTTCATTGCGAACCGCTGTTACAGGCTGGCGATCCGCGCGTGCTGCTCGGCCAGCTTGCCCAAGGCCTGTTCCGCCTCGGCCAGTTTGGCCCGTTCCTTCTCGATGACTTCGGCCGGCGCCTTGTCGACGAAGCCGGCGTTGGACAGCTTGCCGCCGACCCGCTGCACTTCGCCTTTGAGACGCAGGATTTCCTTGTCCAGGCGCGCCAGTTCCGCGGCCTTGTCGATCAGGCCCGCCATTGGCACCAGCACTTCCATCTCGCCAACCAGGGCGGTGGCCGACAGTGGTGCTTCTTCGCCGGCTGCCAGGACCGTCACCGATTCAAGCTTCGCCAGTTTCTTGAGCAACGCCTCGTTTTCGTTGAGGCGGCGCAGGTCTTCGGCGCTGGCGTTCTTCAGGAACAGGGCCAGTGGCTTGCCCGGACCGATGTTCATTTCGGCGCGGATGTTACGCAGGCCCAGCATGAAGGTCTTGAGCCACTCGATGTCGTCTTCAGCCGCCGGATCGATGCGGCTTTCGTTGGCCACCGGCCAAGGTTGCAGCATGATCGTCTTGCCTTGGGCGCCTGCCAGCGGTGCGATGCGCTGCCAGATTTCCTCGGTGATGAACGGCATGAACGGATGCGCCAGGCGCAGGGCCACTTCCAGCACGCGCACCAGGGTGCGACGGGTGCCGCGCTGGCGTTCGACCGGGGCGTTTTCGTCCCACAGCACAGGCTTGGACAGTTCCAGGTACCAGTCGCAATACTGGTTCCAGATGAACTCGTACAAGGCTTGCGCGGCCAGGTCGAAACGGAACTGGTCCAACTGGCGAGTCACTTCGGCCTCGGTGCGCTGCAACTGCGAAATGATCCAGCGATCGGCCAGGGTCAGTTCAAAGGCTTCGCCGTTCTGGCCGCAGTCTTCGCCTTTATCCAGCACGTAGCGCGCAGCGTTCCAGATCTTGTTGCAGAAGTTGCGATAGCCTTCGACGCGGCCCATGTCGAACTTGATGTCGCGACCGGTGGACGCCAGCGAGCAGAAGGTGAAACGCAGGGCGTCGGTGCCGTAGCTGGCGATGCCCTCGGCGAATTCTTCGCGGGTGGCTTTCTCGATCTGCTTTGCCAGTTTCGGCTGCATCAGGCCGGAGGTGCGTTTCTGCACCAGGGTTTCCAGGTCGATGCCGTCGATGATGTCCAGCGGGTCCAGGACGTTGCCCTTGGACTTGGACATCTTCTGGCCCTGGCCGTCGCGCACCAGGCCGTGGACGTAGACGGTCTTGAACGGCACTTGCGGCGTGCCGTCTTCGTTCTTCACCAGGTGCATGGTCAACATGATCATCCGGGCGACCCAGAAGAAAATGATGTCGAAGCCGGTGACCAGGACGTCGGTGGAGTGGAATTTCTTCAGGAATTCGGTCTGCTGCGGCCAGCCCAGGGTGGAGAAGGTCCACAGGCCGGAGCTGAACCAGGTGTCGAGGACGTCGTTGTCCTGTTGCAGCGCCACGTCCGGGCCGAGGTTGTGCTTGGCGCGGACTTCGGCTTCATCACGGCCGACATAGACCTTGCCCGACTCGTCGTACCAGGCCGGAATGCGATGGCCCCACCACAGTTGACGGCTGATGCACCAATCCTGGATGTCGCGCATCCACGAGAAATACATGTTTTCGTATTGCTTGGGCACGAACTGGATGCGGCCGTCTTCGACAGCGGCAATCGCAGGCTCAGCCAGCGGCTTGGTGGACACGTACCACTGGTCGGTCAACCACGGTTCGATGATGGTGCCCGAGCGGTCGCCTTTCGGGACTTTCAGGGCATGGTCGTCGACGCTGACCAGCAGGCCGGCGGCATCGAACGCCGCGACGATCTGCTTGCGTGCTTCGAAGCGGTCCAGGCCGGCATATTCGGCCGGGATCTGGCCGTCGACGCTTTCGTTCAGCGTGCCGTCGAGGTTGAATGCCTGGGCTGCCGGCAATATGTTGGCGTTCTTGTCGAAGATGTTCAGCAGCGGCAGGTTGTGGCGTTTGCCGACTTCGTAGTCGTTGAAGTCGTGGGCCGGGGTGATTTTCACGCAGCCGGTGCCGAATTCAGGGTCGCAGTAGTCGTCGCCGATGATCGGGATACGACGGCCAACCAGGGGCAGTTCGACGAACTTGCCGATCAGCGCCTGGTAGCGTTCATCGTTCGGGTTCACCGCCACGGCGGAGTCGCCCAGCATGGTTTCCGGACGCGTGGTGGCGACGATCAGGTAATCCTTGCCTTCGGCGGTCTTGGCGCCGTCGGCCAGTGGGTACTTCAGGTTCCACAGGAAACCTTTCTCGTCGTGGTTCTCCACTTCGAGGTCGGAAATGGCCGTGTGCAACTTGGTGTCCCAGTTGACCAGGCGCTTGCCGCGATAGATCAGCCCGTCCTCATGCAGGCGCACGAAGGCTTCCTTCACCGCTTCCGAAAGACCGTCGTCCATGGTGAAGCGCTCGCGGCTCCAGTCCACGGACGAGCCGAGGCGACGGATCTGGCGGCTGATGTTGCCGCCGGACTCGTCTTTCCATTCCCAGACTTTCTCGAGGAATTTCTCGCGGCCCAGGTCATGGCGATTCTGGCCCTGGGCTTCGAGGCGGCGCTCCACCAGCATCTGCGTGGCGATACCGGCGTGGTCGGTGCCCGGCTGCCACAAGGTGTTGCGACCTTGCATGCGCCGGAAACGGATCAGCGCATCCATGATCGCGTTGTTGAAACCGTGGCCCATGTGCAGGCTGCCGGTGACGTTCGGCGGCGGGATCATGATGGTGTAGGAATCGCCCGCGCCTTGCGGAGCGAAATAATTCTCGGACTCCCAGGTGTTGTACCAGGAAGTTTCAATGGCGTGCGGCTGGTAGGTCTTATCCATGCGCGGCGGGACCCTATTGGCATTTATTCAGGAAAAGCCGGGAAGTATAGCGGGCGGGGCTGGTGCAAGCCACATGCAGCAAGCTGGAAGCTTGGCAGATGGCTTGTGGGCGCAACCGAACAATGTGGGAGCGAGCTTGCTCGCGATAGCGGTAGATCAGCAACATTGATGTTGACTGACACACTGCTATCGCGAGCAAGCTCGCTCCCACAAGGTGTTCGGTAGTCAGTAAATCTCGGGGTTACTCGTACTGGCTCAGCAACCGCTCCATCCGCGCATCCAGCCGGCGCTTGATCTCGGTCTCGATGTGCGGGGCGAAGTCGTCGATGACGTCTTGCATGATCAACTGCGCCGCAGCGCGCAGTTCGCGGTCCAGGTGCAGCAGGGCGTCGGGCCCTTTGGCTTCGGTCTTGGCGGCAGGCTTGGGTTCCGGCTGGCCGTTGATCGGGTCGAACAGCAGGGGGATCTGTTCATCATGCACCGGCTCGTGCACGACCGTGTCGGTCAGCAGCGGCGGTTGCAGGTTGTCGTCGCCGAGCAGTTGGCGGATCGACTCGAGGTCATCCAGCAGGTGCGCGGGTTTTTGTGGCGGTTTTGGAGTGTCCATCGTAGGGCTCAGAGTCGCTGTAAACGGTGGTCTTGCAGAGGATAGCCCTGTTCGCGGTAGAAACGGAAACTCTCCCGCGCGGCTTGTCGGATGGCCGGGTCTTCGACCACCACTTCCGCCACACGGGCGAAGCGCTGGGCAAAGGCCGGTACTTTCAGGTCGAGGTTTACCAGCAGGTCCTGGTGCTGGCCGCAGTCATCCCCCAGCCCCAGCACGATCAACCCTTCGGGTTCGCTCTCGGCCGGGCCGTGGGGCACGAAGCTCTCGCCCTTGAAGGCCCACAGGCGTGCGTCCAGGTCCTCGCGCTGGGCGGCATCGCTGCAATGCAGGTAGATGCGGTGCCCCATGCGCCAGGCTTTTTCAACGAGCTTGCAGGCAAAATCCAGCCGCGCCGACGGGTCGGCGCTGGGCAGGATATAGAAATCGACTTTGGTCATTGCGGTTCCTGAGCCGTCGCTGGCGCCACCCGAGGGTGACGCCAGCGACGGTCATTGGTGTCAGGCCTTGGCGCGGTCCAGCAGGTACTGGGTCAGCAGGGGCACCGGACGACCGGTGGCACCCTTGTCCTTGCCGCCGCTGGTCCATGCCGTGCCAGCGATGTCCAGGTGCGCCCAGTTCAGGTTCTTGGTAAAGCGCGACAGGAAGCAGGCTGCGGTGATGGTCCCGGCTTTCGGGCCGCCGATGTTGGCGATGTCGGCGAACGGGCTGTCCAGTTGTTCCTGGTACTCGTCGAACAGTGGCAACTGCCAGGCGCGGTCGTCGGCCTGTTGGCCGGCGCTGAGCAGTTGGCCGATCAGCTCGTCGTTGTTGCCCAGCAGGCCCGAGGTGTGGGAACCGAGGGCGACGATGCAGGCGCCGGTCAGGGTCGCGATGTCGATCACCGCTTGCGGCTTGAAGCGCTCGGAGTAGGTGAGGGCATCGCACAGCACCAGGCGGCCTTCGGCGTCGGTGTTGAGGATTTCCACGGTCTGGCCGCTCATGGTGGTGACGATGTCGCCCGGACGCGAGGCCGTACCGCTGGGCATGTTCTCGGCGCAGGCCAGGATGCACACCAGGTTGATCGGCAGTTGCAGTTCGAGCACCGCGCGCAGGGTGCCGAACACGCTTGCGGCGCCGCCCATGTCGTACTTCATCTCATCCATGCCCGCGCCCGGCTTGAGGCTGATGCCGCCGGTGTCGAAGGTGATGCCCTTGCCGACCAGTGCGTACGGCTTCTCGGATTTCTTGCCACCGTTGTATTGCATCACGATCAGGCGTGGCGGCTGGGCGCTGCCCTGGCCGACGGAATAGAACGAACCCATGCCCAGGTCCTTGATCTTCTTCTCGTCGAAGACTTCGACCTTCAGGCCCTTGAACTCCTTGCCCAGTGCCTTGGCTTGTTCGCCGAGGAACGTTGGGTGGCAGATGTTCGGCGGCAGGTTGCCCAGGTCGCGGGTGAACGCCATGCCGTTGGCAATCGCGGTGGCGTGGGTCACGGCACGCTGGACTTCAGCCTGGGCAGCCTTGATGGTCAGTACGGTGATTTTTTTCAGGGCGCGGGGTTCGGCTTTCTGGCTCTTGAACTGGTCGAACTGGTATTCGCCGTCCACCAGGGTTTCGGCCAGCAAGCGGTTCTTGCCGTAGCTGTCGCGGCCCTTGATCACCAACTCGTCCAGCGCCAGGGTGGCATCAGCGCCGCCAAGGCCCTTGAGGGTACCCAGCACGCCAGCAATGATTTTACGGAATGGACGGTCGCCCAGTTCAGCGTCCTTGCCCACGCCCACCAGCAGCACGCGCTCGGCCTTGAGGTTGGGCAGGTTTTGCAGCAACAGGCTCTGGCCGACCTTGCCGGCCAGGTCGCCGCGCTTGAGTACGGCGCTGATGGCCCCGCCGCTCAGGGTATCGAGCTGGGTGGCGACCACGCCAAGCTTGCGGTTTTCACCGACGGCGACTACCAGTGTGGCGGTTTTCAACGTTTCTGGGCTGACGCTTTTTACAACCAGTTCCATGTCCGGATCCCTGAGTCAATGGTCAAGAGGCCAGGCGCCGAGACGGTGGCGCGCTGAGCGAGCTTCTTCTATATAAAAGAAGCGCCGGTGCTTGCCGGCGACAAAGGCCGCAGTTTGAACCCCGGCGCCCGAGCCTGACAACCCTCGACGGCGCTAACTTTTGGCTTTAAGCACCGGCTTAAAGCGTGCGAAGTGACAGGCGCCTCCAATCACAGGATAATGCGGCTCTTTTTTCGGCGGCTCGCGTTGGCGCGCCGACTCGATACGTTTGCTTGTTTGGCCGCCTTAGCCTGACAACCCTGGAGTGTCTGGTTTGATCGTCTTTCGTTATCTATCCCGCGAAGTCTTATTGACCTTGAGTGCCGTCAGCGCCGTGCTGCTGGTCATCATCATGAGCGGACGCTTCATCAAATACCTCGCCCAAGCGGCCTCCGGTGCCCTGGACCCGGGCTCGCTGTTCCTGATCATGGGGTTCCGCCTGCCGGGCTTCCTGCAATTGATCCTGCCGCTGGGGTTGTTCCTCGGTATCCTGCTGGCCTACGGACGCTTGTACCTGGACAGCGAAATGACCGTGCTGTCGGCCACCGGCATGAGCCAACAACGGCTGTTTCGCATGACGCTGTTCCCGGCCACGTTGGTGGCGCTGGTGGTGGCCTGGCTGAGCCTGAGCCTGGCACCCCAGGGTGCCACCCAGTTCCAGTTGCTGATCAACCAGCAAGACGCCATGACCGAGTTCGACACCCTGGTGCCAGGGCGTTTCCAGGCCCTGCGCGACGGTACGCGGGTGACCTACACCGAACAGCTCTCGGACGACCGGATCGACCTGGGCGGCGTCTTCATTACACAAAAGAACCTGTCTTCGGATGCCAAGAAGGACCGTGGCATCTCCGTGCTGGTGGCCGAGAAGGGCCGGCAGGAAATCAACCCCGACGGCAACCGCTACCTGATCCTGGAAAACGGCTATCGCTATGACGGCAAGCCGGGGCAGGCCGATTACCGGGCCATCAAGTACGACACCTATGGCGTGCTGTTGCCCAAGCCCGAGGTCAGCGACGAAGTCACTGACCGCGACGCAATGCCCACCGCCAGCCTGCTGGGCAACGACGACATTCGTGCCCGTACCGAGCTGCAATGGCGCCTGTCCTTGCCGCTGCTGGTATTCATCGTGACCCTCATGGCGGTCCCGCTGTCGCGGGTCAACCCGCGCCAAGGGCGTTTCCTCAAGCTGCTGCCGGCGATTCTTCTCTATATGGCTTACCTGACCATCCTGATTTCCGCCCGCGGTGCGTTGGAGAAAGGCAAGATCCCGCCAGCCCTGGGCCTGTGGTGGGTGCACTCGATCTTCCTGGCCATCGGCCTGGGGTTGCTCTATTGGGAGCCGCTGCGCCTGAAGCTGGCCAGTCGTCGCAGCGCGCTGGAGGTGGCCCGTGGTTAAACTCGATCGCTACATCGGCAGCAGTGTGTTCATGGCGATCCTTGCGGTACTGGGGATCATTCTCGGCCTGGCGACCCTGTTTGCCTTCATCGATGAAATGAGCGACGTCAGCGACACCTACACGCTGACGGACGTGGCGAGCTACGTGCTGCTGACGGCACCACGGCGTTTGTACGACATGCTGCCGATGGCCGCGCTGATCGGTTGCCTGATCGGCCTGGGCAGCCTGGCCAGCAATAGCGAGCTGACCATCATGCGCGCCGCCGGCGTGTCCATTGGTCGGATCGTCTGGGCGGTGATGAAGCCCATGCTGGTGTTGATGCTGGTGGGTGTGTTGATCGGCGAATACATCGCCCCAGCCACCGAAAATACTGCCCAGGCCAACCGTTCCCTGGCCCAGGGCGGCGGCGATGCGCAAAGCGCCAAGCACGGCCTGTGGCACCGTCAGGGCGACGAGTTCATTCACATCAACTCGGTCCAGCCCAATGGCATTCTCTATGGCGTGACCCGGTATCGCTTCGACGACCAACGGCACATGCTGTCGTCGAGCTTTGCCAAGCGCGCCAATTTCGCCGAGGACCACTGGCAGCTGAGCGATGTCACGACCACTTTGTTCCATGACAAGCGCACCGAGGTGGTCGCCGCCCCGCAGGAACGTTGGGACGTGTCGATCAGCCCGCAGTTGCTCAGCACCGTGGTGATGGCGCCTGAATCCCTGTCGATTACCGGCTTGTGGGGGTATATCCACTACCTTGCGGACCAGGGCTTGAATAACGGTCGCTACTGGCTGGCTTTTTGGGTCAAGGTGTTGCAACCGTTGGTCACCGCCGCCCTGGTATTGATGGCGATTTCCTTCATTTTCGGCCCGCTGCGTTCGGTGACCCTTGGCCAGCGGGTGTTTACCGGCGTGCTGGTGGGCTTCACTTTCCGCATTGCCCAGGATCTGCTGGGGCCGTCGAGCCTGGTGTTCGGCTTCTCGCCGTTGTTTGCGGTGCTGGTGCCGGCCGGTATCTGCGCGTTGGCCGGGCTCTGGCTGTTGCGTCGGGCCGGTTGATTGCTCGTGTAGCGAGGGGGCTGTGGGAGCAAGGCTGTGTGGGAGCAAGGCTTGCCCGCGATGAAGGCCCTGTAGTCTTTCATAGATCGAGGTGGCTGTTTCGCGAGCAAGCTTTGCTCCCACTTGCGCGGTGTATCAGGTACAATTCCCGGCTATTTTTCGGCGGGCTATGCCTGCAGCCTTTTTGAGTGTTGATCCGTGAGTGATTTGAGTCATATCCGCAATTTCTCCATCATCGCCCACATTGACCATGGCAAGTCGACGCTGGCCGATCGCTTCATCCAGATGTGCGGCGGCCTGGCCGAGCGTGAAATGGAAGCCCAGGTCCTGGACTCCATGGACCTGGAGCGTGAACGCGGGATCACCATCAAGGCCCACAGCGTTACCCTCTACTACAAGGCCCGTGACGGCATCACCTATCAGCTGAACTTCATCGATACCCCGGGTCACGTCGACTTCACCTATGAAGTCAGCCGGTCGCTGGCGGCCTGCGAAGGTGCGCTGCTGGTGGTCGATGCTGGCCAGGGCGTCGAAGCCCAGTCGGTTGCCAACTGCTATACGGCCATCGAGCAGGGCCTGGAAGTCATGCCGGTGCTGAACAAGATCGACCTGCCCCAGGCCGATCCGGACCGCGTGAAGGAAGAAATCGAAAAAATCATCGGCATCGACGCTACCGACGCGGTCACCTGCAGTGCCAAGACCGGCCTGGGCGTGGACGAAGTGCTCGAGCGCCTGGTGCACACCATTCCCGCGCCGACCGGCAACATCGAGGATCCGCTGCAAGCTTTGATCATCGACTCCTGGTTCGACAACTACCTGGGTGTGGTTTCCCTGGTTCGCGTGCGCCATGGCCGCGTGAAGAAAGGCGACAAGATCCTGGTCAAGTCCACCGGCAAGATCCACCTGGTGGACAGCGTCGGTGTATTCAACCCGAAACACACCGCCACCGTAGACCTGAAGGCCGGTGAAGTGGGCTTCATCATCGCCGGCATCAAGGACATCCACGGGGCGCCGGTCGGCGACACCCTGACCTTGAGCTCTACCCCCGACGTCGATGTGTTGCCAGGTTTCAAACGCATCCAGCCGCAGGTCTATGCCGGCCTGTTCCCGGTCAGCTCCGACGATTTCGAGGATTTCCGCGAAGCCCTGCAAAAGCTGACCCTGAACGACTCGTCCCTGCAATACACCCCGGAAAGCTCCGATGCCCTGGGCTTCGGCTTCCGTTGCGGGTTCCTGGGCATGTTGCACATGGAAATCATCCAGGAGCGCCTGGAGCGCGAGTACGACCTGGACCTGATCACCACGGCGCCGACGGTTATTTTCGAGCTGTTGCTCAAGAACGGCGAGACCATCTACGTCGACAACCCGTCCAAGCTGCCGGACCTGTCGGCCATCGAAGACATGCGCGAGCCGATCGTGCGGGCCAACATCCTTGTGCCTCAGGAGCACCTGGGCAACGTCATTACGTTGTGCATCGAGAAGCGTGGCGTACAACACGACATGCTGTTCCTCGGCACGCAGGTCCAGGTGACCTACGACCTGCCGATGAACGAGGTGGTACTGGACTTCTTCGACCGCCTCAAATCCACCAGTCGCGGCTATGCTTCGCTGGACTATCATTTCGATCGTTACCAATCGGCTAATCTGGTGAAGCTGGATGTGCTGATCAACGGTGAGAAAGTCGATGCCCTGGCATTGATCGTGCACCGTGACAACGCGCACTACAAAGGTCGTGCATTGACCGAGAAGATGAAGGAACTGATTCCGCGGCAGATGTTCGATGTGGCAATCCAGGCCGCCATTGGCGGGCAGATTGTGGCGCGTACAACCGTCAAGGCGCTCAGAAAGAACGTATTGGCCAAATGCTACGGTGGCGACGTCAGCCGTAAGCGCAAGCTGTTGGAAAAGCAGAAGGCCGGTAAAAAACGCATGAAGCAGGTCGGTAACGTGGAAATTCCACAAGAAGCCTTCCTTGCGGTGCTCAGGTTGGATAGTTAGGTCCTATGTCGCTAAATTTCCCGCTGTTGCTGGTTATCGCCGTGTTTGTCTGCGGCCTGTTGGCGTTGCTTGATCTGTTGTTCCTGGCGCCTCGGCGCCGGGCGGCCATCGCCTCTTATCAGGGCAGCGTCAGCCAGCCTGATGGTGTGGTGGTCGAAAAGCTCAACAAGGAACCGCTGCTGGTCGAGTACGGCAAGTCGTTCTTCCCGGTGTTGTTCATCGTGCTGGTGCTGCGCTCGTTCCTGGTAGAGCCGTTCCAGATCCCGTCAGGCTCGATGAAGCCGACCCTGGACGTGGGCGATTTCATCCTGGTGAACAAGTTTTCCTACGGGATCCGCCTGCCGGTGATCGACAAGAAAGTCATCGAAGTCGGTGACCCGCAACGCGGCGATGTCATGGTGTTCCGCTTCCCGAGCGACCCGAACGTCAACTACATCAAGCGTGTGGTCGGCCTGCCGGGCGACACGGTTCGCTACACCGCCGACAAGCGCCTGTTCGTCAATGGCGAATCGGTGGCCGAACAGTTGCTCGGTTCCGAGCCGGGTACGCTGGGCAGTGCCGAGCTCTACCGGGAAAAACTCGGCGAGGCCGAGCACCTGATCCGCAAGGAAATGAGCCGCTACCGCGCAACGCCGGACCATTCGTGGACCGTGCCGGCGGGGCACTACTTCATGATGGGCGACAACCGCGACAACTCCAACGACAGCCGGTACTGGGATGATCCGAACATTCCCAAGGACCTGCTGGGCATGGTCCCGGACCGGAACATCGTCGGCAAGGCCTTTGCGGTCTGGATGAGCTGGCCGGAACCCAAACTCAGTCACCTGCCGAATTTCTCGCGGGTTGGCCTGATCAAGTAATCACACACGGCGCTGTTGAACACAGCGCCGAATGCTTTTCTGGAGCCTGCGCAAGGTTGCCCGAAGGCATGAAGCCAACGATAGTCAGGACGTATTTTTGAACACAGCGTTAATTGTCCCAAGCCAACGGCGCCTTGCCGCCGTGGCGGTGGAATCCAGCCACGAACTCAGCGTGGGTAAACCGTGAGCGTTTCTCTAAGCCGTCTCGAGCGTCAGCTCGGCTACACCTTCAAGGACCAGGACCTCATGCTCCTGGCCCTCACTCACCGCAGTTTTGCCGGGCGCAACAACGAACGCCTGGAATTCCTCGGTGATGCCATCCTCAACTTCGTGGCCGGTGAGGCGCTGTTCGAGCGTTTCCCGCTGGCCCGCGAAGGCCAGTTGTCGCGTTTGCGCGCACGATTGGTAAAAGGTGAGACCCTGGCCGTATTGGCCCGTGGTTTCGACCTGGGCGACTATCTGCGCCTGGGCTCTGGTGAGTTGAAAAGCGGCGGTTTCCGTCGCGAGTCGATCCTGGCCGATGCCCTGGAAGCGTTGATTGGTGCGATCTACCTGGATGCGGGCATGGAAATGGCGCGCGAACGCGTGCTGGCCTGGCTGACCTCCGAGATCGACAGCCTGACGCTGGTGGACACCAACAAGGACCCGAAGACCCGTTTGCAGGAATTCCTGCAATCGCGCAGTTGCGAGCTACCGCGCTACGAAGTCGTGGATATCCAGGGTGAGCCGCATTGCCGTACCTTCTTCGTCGAATGCGAAGTGGTCCTATTGAATGAAAAAAGCCGGGGTCAGGGTGTGAGTCGTCGTATTGCCGAACAGGTAGCGGCCGCCGCAGCACTGATTGCCCTGGGTGTGGAGAATGGCAATGACTGATACAACCGTCACCCGCTGCGGCTATGTCGCCATTGTCGGTCGGCCGAACGTGGGCAAGTCCACGCTGCTGAACCACATCCTGGGCCAGAAGCTGGCGATCACCTCGCGCAAGCCCCAGACCACCCGTCACAACATGCTGGGCATCAAGACCGAAGGCGCCGTGCAGGCGATCTACGTCGACACCCCGGGCATGCACAAGGGCGGCGAAAAGGCCCTGAACCGCTACATGAACAAGACTGCCTCGGCGGCGTTGAAAGACGTCGACGTGGTGATCTTCGTGGTCGACCGCACCAAGTGGACCGAAGAAGACCAGATGGTCCTGGAACGCGTTCAGTACGTGACGGGTCCCTTGATCGTGGCGCTGAACAAGACCGATCGCATCGAAGACAAGGCTGAGCTGATGCCGCACCTGACCTGGTTGCAGGAACAGTTGCCGAACGCCCAGATCATCCCGATCTCTGCCCAGCACGGCCATAACCTCGACGCGCTGGAGCGGGTGATTGCCGAACACCTGCCGGAAAACGATCATTTCTTCCCCGAAGACCAGATCACCGACCGCAGCAGCCGTTTCCTCGCCGCCGAGCTGGTGCGTGAGAAAATCATGCGTCAGATGGGTGCCGAGCTGCCCTACCAGATCACGGTCGAGATCGAAGAGTTCAAGCAACAGGGGAAGACCCTGCACATTCATGCGTTGATCCTCGTCGAACGTGACGGCCAGAAGAAAATCATCATTGGCGACAAGGGCGAGCGCATCAAGCGCATCGGCACCGAGGCGCGCAAGGACATGGAGCTGCTGTTCGACTCCAAGATCATGCTCAACCTGTGGGTCAAGGTGAAGGGTGGCTGGTCCGATGACGAGCGGGCGTTGCGTTCGTTGGGTTACGGCGACCTCTGATCAGCTGACTGGATATACCGAGAACCATTGTGGGAGCGAGCTTGCTCGCGATGAGGGCCTGATGTTCAACATGGATGTTGACTGACAGACCGCTATCGCGAGCAAGCTCGCTCCCACATTGGTTTGGGGCTGTTTAAAAACTCTGTTTGTCCATTGAGAACTCTGATTCCCATGCCCCCAACCCAACCCACCGGCCAATCCGCCTACGTCCTCCACAGTCGCGCCTACCGCGAAAGCAGCGCCCTGGTGGACTTCCTCACGCCGCAAGGGCGGCTGCGGGCGGTGTTGCGTGGGGCGCGGGGCAAGGCCGGGACGTTGGCGCGGCCGTTCGTGCCGCTGGAAGTCGAGTTCCGTGGCCGGGGCGAGTTGAAAAATGTCGGGCGCATGGAAAGCAATGGCGTTGCGGCGTGGCTCAATGGTGAGGCGCTGTTCAGCGGCCTGTACCTCAATGAACTGCTGATCCGCCTGCTGCCCGCCGAAGATCCCCACCCGGCCGTCTTCGACCACTACGCCGCCACGCTGCTGGCGCTGGCTGAAGGCCGGCCGCTGGAGCCGCTGCTGCGCTCCTTCGAATGGCGACTGCTGGATGACCTGGGCTATGGCTTCGCCCTGAACACTGACCTGCACGGCGAACCCATCGCCGCCGATGGCCTGTACCGCTTGCAGGTGGATGCCGGCCTGGAGCAGGTCTACCTGCTGCAACCGGGGTTGTTCAACGGTGCCGAGCTGCTGGCCATGGCCGAGGCCGACTGGAGTGCGCCGGGCGCCTTGTCGGCAGCCAAGCGGCTGATGCGCCAGGCCCTGGCTGTGCATCTGGGCGGACGGCCACTGGTCAGTCGCGAGTTGTTTCGCAAGCCCTGATCAACCCGTATGCTGTGGGCCGACCATTTGCCCATTCAGGAGCCTTTTCGTGAGCACCAGCAATCGCATTCTTCTCGGCGTGAACATCGACCATGTCGCCACCCTGCGTCAGGCCCGCGGTACGCGTTACCCGGATCCGGTCAAGGCCGCACTGGACGCGGAAGAGGCGGGCGCCGACGGCATCACCGTTCACCTGCGTGAAGACCGTCGTCACATCCAGGAGCGGGACGTGCTGCTGCTCAAGGATGTGCTGCAAACCCGCATGAACTTCGAGATGGGCGTGACCGAAGAAATGATGGCGTTCGCCGAGCGCATTCGCCCGGCGCACATCTGCCTGGTGCCGGAGACGCGCCAGGAGCTGACCACCGAAGGCGGCCTCGACGTGGCGGGGCAGGAGGCGCGGATCAGCATGGCGGTGGAACGCCTGTCGAAGATCGGCGCCGAGGTGTCGCTGTTCATTGATGCCGACGAACGGCAGATCGAGGCGTCCAAGCGTGTTGGCGCGCCGGCCATCGAACTGCACACCGGCCGTTACGCCGATGCCCAGACCCCCACGGATGTGGCCGACGAGCTGCAGCGAGTAGCTGACGGCGTCGCCTGTGGCCTGGCCCAGGGCCTGATCGTCAACGCCGGCCATGGCCTGCACTACCATAACGTCGAAGCCGTCGCGGCCATCAAGGGCATCAACGAGCTGAACATCGGCCACGCGCTGGTGGCCCATGCGTTGTTCGTCGGGTTCAAGTCGGCGGTAGCGGAAATGAAAGCGTTGATCCTGGCTGCCGCCAAACCCTGACCCTGCCACCACATCCTGTGGGAGCAAGCTTTGCTCCCACAGGCACCTGTTCCCACAGGTCCCCCCCAGATTAAGGGTTGTGTCTGGCTGTCAGAGCTGCGGGGATTCCTGGCTAGGCTTGCTCTTGTCGACACCTGGCACGTGCAAGTTGCCCTCGGCCACCTGGTTGCCTTCAAGCTGTGGCTGCGTCACCCAGGTCAGGATGTCGTAGTAGCGACGGATGTTCGCCACGAAATGCACCGGCTCGCCACCGCGGGCGTAGCCATAGCGGGTCTTGCTGTACCACTGTTTCTGCGACAGGCGCGGCAGGATCTTTTTCACATCCAGCCACTTGTTCGGGTTCAGCCCTTCCTTGGCCGCCAGTTTGCGGGCGTCGTCCAGATGACCGCTGCCCACGTTATAGGCGGCGAGGGCGAACCAGGTGCGGTCGGGCTCTTCGATGCTTTCGTCCAGTTGGTCCTTCATGTACGCCAGGTACTTGGCACCGCCCATGATGCTCTGCTTCGGATCCAGGCGGTTGGACACGCCCATGGCCTGGGCCGTGTTCTGGGTCAGCATCATCAGGCCGCGCACGCCGGTCTTGGACGTGACCGCCGGTTGCCACAGCGATTCCTGATAGCCGATCGCGGCCAACAGGCGCCAATCGACTTTCTCTTGCTTGGCGTAGGCCTTGAAGTGCTGTTCGTATTTGGGCAGCCGTTGCTGCAAATGCTGGGCGAATGTGGTGGCGCCCATGTAGCCGAGGACATCGACGTGCCCGTAATAGCGGTCTTTGAGGCGCTGCAAGGTGCCGTTCTTCTGCACCTTTTCCAGGTAGCTGTTGATCTCGTTGAGCAGGCTGTTGTCCTCGCCGGGGGCGACCGCCCAACTCTGACTGCGGGCATCGCCCAGGTCGAAAGCCACGCGCACGTTGGGGAAGTACACCTGGTTCATCGCCACTTCGTTGGAGTCCACCAGGGTCAGGTCGATCTGGCCCTCGTCGACCATGCGCAACAGGTCGACCACTTCGACCGCGTCGGATTCTTCGTATTCGATGCCCGGATACTGCTGCTTCAACTGTGCCAGCTGTTCGGCGTGGGTGCTGCCCTTGAGCACCATGATTTTCTTGCCGGCCAGGGCGGCGGCGTCGGTCGGGCGTGACTGGCCGTTGCGGTAGATGATCTGCGGGGTGACTTCCAGATAGGAGCGGGAAAACCGCACCTGCTTCTTGCGCTGTTCGCTGCTGACCAGGCCCGCGGCGGCCAATACCGGACCGTTGGGCTTGCCGATCTGGCTGAAGAGGTCGTCGAGGTTGTCGGCGGTCTCTATCTTCAGTTCCACCCCCAAATCGTCGGCGAAGCGCTTCACCAGCTCGTATTCGAAGCCGGTTTCACCGTTACGATCCTCAAAGTAGGTGGCGGGGCTGTTTCGGGTAACCACCCGCAGCACGCCATCCTCCTTTACGCGCTCCAGTGTGTTGGGTTTCTCAACACAACCACTGAGCACCAGGAAGAGTCCGGTTGCGATCAGCCATCTGGCGTATCGCGGACGCAAAGCCGTTGGGGAAAACATCTGCGCAGTATACGCAAACGGCCCCTACCGCCATATCTCGACAGCAAATGGCCAGTCTGCTAGCCATTGCAAAACATGTCCGCAGCACCGGCCGGCCGGGGTGCGCAGGGCTTTGCGTCGCTGAAAAATAACTCTGCGAAAACCTTGGCGCGGGTGTCCAATTGCGCCGTGTGCGCAAAGACCGACATTCGGCCAGCACCGCGCGTGCCGTTTCGGGTGCCGTTGGCGGCGGTTTAGGCTAGAATGCACGGCCTCAAAGCACACCCCCTTCCCGAGGCTGTCCCGAAGATGTTGATCCTGCGCGGCGCTCCTGCCCTTTCTGCCTTTCGCCACAGCAAACTCCTTGAGCAACTGAGCCAGAAGGTTCCGGCTGTCAGTGGCTTGTATGCTGAATTCGCTCACTTCGCCGAAGTCACCGGCGGTTTGACCGGCGACGAACAGCAGGTGCTTGCGCGCCTTCTGAAGTACGGTCCCAGTGTTCCTGTCCAGGAGCCGGCCGGTCGCCTGTTCCTGGTGCTGCCGCGTTTCGGCACCATTTCGCCATGGTCGAGCAAGGCCAGCGATATCGCCCGCAACTGCGGCCTGGCGAAAGTCCAGCGTCTGGAGCGCGGTATTGCCTTTTATGTCGCCGGTGAGTTCAGCGAGGCCGAGGCCCAACTGATCGCCGACGGTCTGCATGACCGCATGACCCAGGTCGTCCTGGGCAACCTGGAGCAGGCCGCCGGCCTGTTCAGCCACGCCGAACCCAAGCCACTGACCGCCATCGATGTACTGGGCGGCGGCCGTGCCGCGCTGGAAAAAGCCAACGTCGAGCTGGGCCTGGCCCTGGCTGAAGACGAGATCGATTACCTGGTCAACGCCTTCCAGGGCTTGAAGCGCAACCCGCACGACATCGAACTGATGATGTTCGCCCAGGCCAACTCCGAGCACTGTCGCCACAAGATCTTCAACGCCAGTTGGGACATTGATGGCCAGGACCAGGAAAAAAGCCTGTTCGGCATGATCAAGAACACCTACCAGATGCACAACGAAGGTGTGCTGTCGGCCTACAAGGACAACGCGGCGGTGATCGTCGGCAACGTTGCCGGTCGCTTCTACCCGAACCCTGAGACCCGCCAGTACGGTGCGGTCCAGGAACCGGTGCACATCCTCATGAAGGTCGAGACCCACAACCACCCGACGGCGATTGCCCCGTTCCCGGGCGCGTCCACCGGTTCCGGTGGCGAGATCCGCGACGAAGGCGCCACCGGGCGCGGTGCCAAGCCCAAGGCCGGCCTGACCGGCTTCACCGTGTCGAACCTGCAGATCCCGGGCTTCGAACAGCCGTGGGAAAAGCCGTACGGCAAGCCTGAGCGCATCGTCAACGCCCTGGACATCATGATCGAAGGTCCCCTGGGGGGCGCGGCGTTCAACAACGAATTCGGCCGTCCGGCCCTGACCGGCTATTTCCGTACCTTCGAACAGTCCATCACCACCCCGCGTGGTGAGGAAGTCCGTGGTTACCACAAGCCGATCATGTTGGCTGGTGGCATGGGCAACATCCGCGCCGAACACGTGCAGAAAGGCGAGATCCTGGTCGGCTCCAAGCTGATCGTCCTCGGTGGCCCGGCCATGCTCATCGGCCTGGGCGGCGGCGCCGCTTCCTCCATGGCCACCGGCACCAGCTCGGCGGACCTGGACTTCGCTTCGGTCCAACGGGAAAACCCGGAAATGGAACGCCGTTGCCAGGAAGTCATCGACCGTTGCTGGCAGTTGGGTGACCACAACCCCATCAGCTTCATCCACGACGTCGGCGCGGGCGGCCTGTCCAACGCCTTCCCGGAACTGGTCAACGACGGTGGCCGCGGTGGCCGCTTCGAACTGCGCAACATTCCAAACGACGAGCCGGGCATGGCCCCGCACGAAATCTGGAGCAACGAATCGCAGGAACGTTACGTCCTGGCGGTCGGCCCGGCGGACTTCGAGCGCTTCAAGGCTATTTGCGAGCGCGAGCGCTGCCCGTTCGCGGTAGTGGGTGAAGCCACCGCCGAGCCGCAACTGACCGTCACCGACAGCCATTTCGGCAACAGCCCGGTGGACATGCCGCTGGAAGTGCTGCTGGGCAAGGCCCCGCGCATGCACCGTTCGGCCGTTCGCGAAGCCGAGCTGGGCGACGATTTCGATCCGTCGACCCTCGACCTCGCCGAGTCCATCGAGCGCGTGCTGCATCACCCGGCCGTGGCGAGCAAGAGCTTTTTGATCACCATCGGCGACCGCACCATCACCGGCCTCGTGGCCCGTGACCAGATGGTCGGCCCGTGGCAGGTGCCGGTGGCTGACGTGGCCGTGACCGCCACCAGCTTCGACGTCTACACCGGTGAAGCCATGGCGATGGGCGAGCGCACACCGCTGGCACTGCTGGACGCCCCGGCGTCGGGCCGCATGGCGATTGGCGAGACCCTGACCAACATCGCGGCTTCGCGCATCGGCAAGATTTCCGACATCAAGCTGTCGGCCAACTGGATGTCCGCCGCCGGTCACCCGGGTGAAGACGCCCGCCTGTACGACACGGTCAAGGCTGTCGGCATGGAGCTGTGCCCTGAGCTGGGTATCACCATTCCGGTGGGCAAGGACTCCATGTCCATGGCCACGCGCTGGAACGACGAAGGCGTGGACAAGAGCGTGACTTCGCCGCTGTCGCTGATCGTGACCGGTTTCGCCCCGGTCACCGACATCCGCCAGACCCTGACCCCGCAACTGCGCATGGACAAGGGCACCACCGATCTGATCCTGATCGACCTGGGCCGTGGCCAGAACCGCATGGGCGCCTCGATCCTGGCCCAGGTGCACGGCAAGCTCGGCTCGCAAGCGCCGGACGTCGATGATGCCGAAGACCTGAAGGCATTCTTCGCCGTCATCCAGGGTCTCAACGCCGACGGTCACCTGCTG
Source organism: Pseudomonas sp. H1_F01 (assembly GCF_054681425.1). Taxonomy (NCBI): domain Bacteria; kingdom Pseudomonadati; phylum Pseudomonadota; class Gammaproteobacteria; order Pseudomonadales; family Pseudomonadaceae; genus Pseudomonas; species Pseudomonas sp. H1_F01. The sequence goes on from NZ_CP162823.1 coordinate 1,520,855, forward strand.
GCCTACCACGACCGTTCCGACGGCGGTTTGCTGACCACCGTGGTGGAAATGGCCTTTGCCGGCCACTGCGGCCTGAGCCTGACCCTCGACAGCGTTGCCGAGTCCAAGGCCGAAATCCCGGCCATCCTGTTCAACGAAGAGTTGGGCGCGGTGATCCAGGTTCGCCAGGACGCCACCCCGGACATCCTCGCCCAGTTCAGCGCAGCTGGCCTGGCCGACTGCGTCTCGGTGATCGGCCAGCCGATCAACAACGCCCACATCAACATCACCTTCAATGGCGACACCGTCTTTGAAGGCCAGCGCAGCCTGTTGCAGCGCCAGTGGGCGGAAACCAGCTACCAGATCCAGCGCCTGCGCGACAACGCCGATTGCGCCGAGCAGGAATTCGACGCGCTGCTGGAAGAAGACAACCCGGGCCTGAGCGCCAAGCTCAGCTACGACGTCAACCACGACGTGGCCGCGCCCTACATCAAGAAAGGCATTCGCCCACAAGTGGCGGTCCTGCGCGAGCAGGGCGTCAACGGCCAGGTGGAGATGGCGGCGGCATTCGACCGCGCCGGTTTCAACGCCATCGACGTGCACATGAGCGACATCCTGGCTGGCCGTGTCGACCTGAACGACTTCAAGGGCATGGTCGCTTGCGGCGGTTTCTCCTACGGTGACGTGCTGGGTGCCGGTGAAGGCTGGGCCAAGTCGGCGCTGTTCAACAGCCGTGCTCGCGATGCGTTCCAGGGTTTCTTCGAACGCACCGACAGTTTCACCCTCGGCGTGTGCAACGGTTGCCAGATGATGTCCAACCTGCACGAGCTGATCCCGGGCAGCGAGTTCTGGCCGCACTTCGTGCGTAACCGTTCCGAGCAGTTCGAAGCCCGCGTGGCGATGGTCCAGGTCCAGGAGTCGAATTCGATCTTCCTGCAGGGCATGGCCGGTTCGCGCATGCCGATCGCCATCGCCCACGGCGAAGGCCACGCGGAATTCGAAAGCGAAGAAGCGTTGCTCGAGGCCGACTTGTCTGGTTGCGTGTCGCTGCGCTTCGTTGACAACCACGGCAAGGTCACCGAAACCTACCCGGCCAACCCGAACGGCTCGCCGCGCGGGATCACCGGCCTGACCAGCCGCGACGGCCGCGTCACGATCATGATGCCGCACCCCGAGCGTGTATTCCGCGCGGTGCAGAACTCGTGGCGTTCGGACGACTGGAACGAAGACGCGCCATGGATGCGCATGTTCCGCAACGCCCGCGTCTGGGTGAACTAAGGCGGTGTACAAGCTCTGCTTCTTCGTTCCGGCCAGCCATCTGGACGTGGTCAAAAACGCCGTATTCGCTGCCGGTGGCGGGCGAATCGGCGACTATGACCACTGCGCCTGGCAAGTGTTGGGCCTGGGCCAGTTTCGCCCGTTGGACGGCAGCCAGCCGTTCATTGGCGAAGCAGGGCAGGTCGAGCAGGTCGAGGAGTGGAAGGTGGAACTGGTGGTGGCCGATGAGTTGATCCGCCCAGTGGTGGAGGCGCTGAAGCACAGCCATCCCTACGAGACACCGGCGTATGAAGTGTGGCGGTTGGAGGATTTCTGATCCTCTGGCGCTTGAAATGAAAAACCCGCTGATGGATTCAGCGGGTTTTTTATTGCCCGTGATTCTGTGTACATGAACCCTCGCCACGGGGATTGCGCTGTGTCAGATATAGTTGTGGGGTGTGTACAGGCCCCATCGCGAGCAAGCTCGCTCCCACAGTGGATGGGTGTTGTTCACAAAACAAGTGATCGACACCGAACCCTGTGGGAGCGAGCTTGCTCGCGATGGCGTACTTTCAGGCAACGAAAACTCAGGCTTTGACACCCGCCTGACGACTCGGCACCACCGCCTCCAACGCCCGCCACAACCCTGGCGCTTTTTCCCCTAGCAACAAGTGCCACACACCATCCTCCAGCGAACTGACCCCCTGGCAACCCAGCGCCTTGAGCTGGCCTTCCGACAACCCTTTGCCATCGGCCAGTTGCACGCGCAAACGGCTCATCGCCACGCAATCGAGCTGCACCACATTCCCGCCACCGCCCAGGGCCGCGAGCCATTGTTGCGCTTCGGCTTCGGAGACGACGGTCGGTGGGGCAGACGCAACCACTTCGGCCACGGATGCGCTGGCTGGCCGTTCGGAAGAGGGCAACGCCAAGCGGATTTCATCGGCGATGCTGTCGGCCATCGGCCCCACCACCACCTGCAGGCTGCCGCCGTGGCCGGGGCGGACCACGGCCATGGCGCCGAGGGCCTTGAGCTGGGCGTCGGACGCCTTGTTGCGATCCATCAGGTCCAGTCGCAGGCGCGTGGTGCAGGCGCCGAGGGTGATCAGGTTGTCAGCGCCGCCCAACGCTTGGATGTAGGCAGCGGCCCGCTGGTTTTCAGCGATGGCCGGTTTGTCGCCCGCCGGTACCTCTTCGCGCCCCGGCGTCTTCAGGTCGAAGCGGCGGATGCAGAAGTCGAACACCAGGTAATAGATCGCCGCGTAGGCCAGGCCCACCGGGACGACCAGCCAGCCGTTAGTGGATTCGCCCCAGCCCAGGACCATGTCGATGAAACCGCCGGAGAAGGTAAAGCCCAAGTGGATGTTCAATAGATTAGTCACCGCCATCGACAGGCCGGTGAGCAGCGCGTGGACCAGGTACAACAGCGGCGCAAGGAACATGAAGGCGAATTCGATCGGTTCGGTGACACCGGTCAGAAACGAGGTCAGCGCCATGGACAGCAGGATCCCGCCCATGACCTTACGTCGCCGGGGCAGGGCGTTGCGGTACATCGCCAGGCACGCCGCGGGCAGACCGAAGAGCATCACCGGGAACATCCCGGTCATGAACTGGCCGCCCTTGGGGTCGCCGGCGAAATAACGGGTCAGGTCCCCGGTGACCACCGCCCCGGTCGCCGGGTCGGTAAAGCTGCCGAAGATGAACCAGGCCATGTTGTTGAGGATGTGGTGCAAGCCGGTGACGATCAGCAACCGATTGAATACACCGAAGACGAACGCGCCGAAGCTGCCGCTGGCCATCAGCAGCTCGCCGAAGCTGTTGATGCTGTGCTGGATCGGCGGCCAGATCAGGCCGAACACGACGCCGAGACCGACGGCGCTGAAGCCGGTGACAATCGGCACGAAGCGTCGGCCGCCAAAGAACGCCAGGTACTCCGGCAGCTTGATGTCCTTGAAGCGGTTGTACAGCGCGCCGGCCAGCAGACCACTGATGATCCCGGCGAGCATGCCCATGTTGATGCTGGCGTCGAGCACCTTCAGCGTCGCGATCATCACCAGGTAACCGATGGCCCCGGCCAGCCCCGCCGTGCCGTTGTTGTCCCGGGCGAAACCCACAGAGATGCCGATGGCGAAGATCATCGGCAGGTTGGCGAAAATCGCTTCGCCGGCATCGTGGATGATCGCGATATTCAACAGGTCCGTGTCACCCAGGCGCAGCAGCAGGCCGGCTATCGGCAGGATCGCGATGGGCAACATCAGCGCCCGGCCGAGGCGTTGCAGCCCTTCAATGAAATGCTGGTACATGGCGTCTCTCCTTTTATTGTTGTCCGACGTGGCTCAGCCCAGGGGCCAGTGTTGATGGCAGGCCTGGCGCACGGCGGCGGCACTGGCCAGGTTCAGCAAATCGGTACTGACGCGGCGGCACTGGGCGGCATCGAGGTGACGCACGCGGTCCTTGATTTCGCCGACCTGCGGCGGGCTGACCGACAGCTCCCGTACGCCCAGGCCTATCAGCACCGGTGTGGCCAGGGGATCGGAAGCCAAGGCCCCGCATACGCCAACCCAGCGCCCATGCTTGGCGGCGCCAGCGCAGGTCTGGGCGATCAGTCGCAACAGCGCCGGGTGCAAGGCATCGACCCGGGCGGCGAGGCCGGCGTGGTCGCGGTCCATGGCGAGGGTGTACTGGGACAGGTCGTTGGTGCCAATGGACAGGAAGTCCGCGTGCTCGGCCAGTTGCTCGGCCAGCAGGGCGGCGGCTGGTACTTCGATCATCACCCCCAGTTGCGGGCGTTCGCTCAGGCCGAGTTCGGCACCCAAGGCGTCGAGACGCTGGCGGATGTGCAGCAGTTCGTCAACCTCGGTAACCATCGGCAACAAAATCCGGCAGCGGTGCAGTGGGCGAGTCTGCAGCAGGGCTCGCAATTGCTGATCCAGCAGTTCCGGGCGCACCTGGGCCAGGCGAATGCCCCGCAGGCCGAGCACCGGGTTGGCTTCGGCCGGCAGCGGCAGGTAATCCAATTGTTTGTCGCCACCGACGTCGATGGTGCGGATGATCACTGGCCTGTCGCCCATGGCATCGAGCACGGCCTGATAGGCCTGGCGTTGCTCTTCGTCGTCGGGGGCAGTGTGGCGGTCGACGAAGAGAAACTCGGTGCGCAGCAAGCCAACGCCATCGGCGCCGTTGGCAAAGGCCTGGCTGGCTTCGGCGCTGGAGGCGACGTTAGCGGCAACTTCAACCTCCACCCCATCGACGGTTCGCGCCGGCGTGTGGGCGAGGGTCTGTTGCTGGGCGCGCAGGGCTGTGCGTCGGGTCTGTGCTTGCTGCACCTGCGCCAGGCGCTCGGCGGTTGGGGTGAGTTCGAGGCGGCCGCCGTCGGCGTCCAGCACCACCGATTGCCCCGGTGCCTGTGCAAGCAGTGCCTCGCCCAATGCCACCAGGCAGGGCAGGCCTTTGCCACGGGCCAGGATCGCCACGTGGGACGTCGCGCCGCCCTCGGCCATGCACACACCGGCCACGCCTTGGGCGCTGAGTTGCAACAGGTCCGATGGGGTCAGTTCCTGCGCGACGACAATGGCGCCCGCCGGTACGTCGAATTGCCAGGCTTCCCCCAACAGCACCCGCAAGACCCGCTGGCGCAAGTCGTGCAAATCATTGGCGCGCTCGGCCAGCAGCGTGCTTTGCAGTTGCCGCAGCACTTGGCACTGCTCGTCGATGGAGCGGCTCCAAGCGTGGGGCGCGGCGCAACCTTGTTCGATCGACAGGTCGGCGGCGTCCAGCAGGACCGGATCTTCCAACAATGCCAAGTGGGCGCTGAAGATCGCTTGCTCATCGACGTGGCGCCGGGCCTTGGCGTTTTCCAGGGTCAATTGGATCTCGCGACTGACCTGCGCCAAGGCATCGCGAAGCCGTTGCCGTTGTTCTGCGACGTCGTGACCCCCGACATCCTCGGGCAACTGAATGCCTTCCAGGTGAACCAGCGCTCCACTGACCAGACCGGGCGCGGCGCATACGCCGTGCAGCACACCGTCTTCGGCGCTACGGCTGGGCGCCTTGGCCGGCGGTGCCTCGGCATGGGCCTCTTCGGCCAGGGCTGTGGATAATGTTTTCAGCAGCGCTTGCAACGCCGCCTCGGCATCGCTGCCACGGCAACTGACGTGCACTTCGGCCTGTTCGGTGATCGCCAGGCCCATCATGCCCATCACACTGTCGCAGGACGCCGATCGACCGCTGAAGTGCAGGTGCGAGCGACTCTTGAAGCCTTGGGCGGTCTGGCGAACCAAGGCGGCCGGCCGCGCGTGCAGGCCGCCTCGATGAGCGATGCGGATCTGGCCGAACACTTCGATGCCGACGTCCGCTTCATCGTCGCGTGTTTCACCCGGTGTCTTGCTGACGATGTGCAGCAACGGCTCGCCGACCTTGACCCCTTTGAGGGTAATCGGCCGAGCCTGGAAGTGCTCGCCATTGGTGATGATCAGCAGGCTGACCAGGCTTTTGCAGCGCTGTGCCACGCTGTCCAGGTCATAACGCAGTAGCGCCTGGCCGTTGCTGACCCGCGTGCCCTCCTTGACCAGCATGGAAAAACCGTCGCCCTGCAATTCGACAGTGTCCAGCCCCAGATGCAGCAGCAGTTCGGCGCCGTTGTCGGCCCGCAGGGTCACGGCGTGGCCGGTGCGAGCGACGTGGATCACCTCGCCGTCACAGGGGGCGTAGAGGGTGTCGTTCAGCGGATCGATGGCGATCCCGTCGCCCATGGCGCCGCTGGCGAACACCGCGTCCGGGACGTTGGCGAGGGTGAGCACCGGCCCGCTGAGCGGGGCGCTGAGGGTCAGCTCTTTATTGTTGTTGGGCATGGGCTCGCTCTCTTTGTAATTTCGTTGACCTTGCGTTAAAGGATTGTCGGTTCAGTGGGTCCGGGTGACCTTGCTCAAGTGCCGTGGCTGGTCCGGGTCCAGGCCTCGGGCCTCAGCCAGGCTGGCGGCCATGCGGTAAAAGCTCTGGATCGCCAGGATCGGGTCCAGGGCCGGGTGTTCGGCGCGGGACAGCGTCAGGTTGCGCTCGGCGATGTCATCGGGCGCGGCCAGTAGCACCCGGGCGCCGCGTTGGCGCATGTCGGCGGCCAGGCTCAACACACCAGCCTGCTCGGCGCCGCGCGGGGCGAACACCAACAGCGGGTAATCTGCATAGATCAGTGCCATCGGCCCGTGGCGGACCTCGGCGCTGCTGAAGGCTTCGGCCTGGATCGCTGAGGTTTCCTTGAATTTGAGCGCGGCTTCCTGGGCGATGGCGAACCCGGCGCCACGGCCGATGACCATCAAGCGCTGGCCGTCACGCAGGGCCTCGACGGCGGCGCTCCAATCCTGGCTCGCGGCATCGCGCAGGCCTTCGGGCAGCGCGGTGCCGGCTTCGAGCAATTCTGCATCGTCTTTCCAATGGGCCACCAGACGCGCGCTGGCGCTGAGAGTGGCGATGAAACTCTTGGTCGCGGCGACACTGCTTTCGATGCCGGCGCACAAGGGCACGCTGAATTCACAGGCCGCCTCCAGCGGAGAGTCCTCTGCGTTGACCATCGCCACACTCAACGCGCCGCGCTTGCGCAACAGGCGCAGGCTGTTCACCAGGTCCGGGCTTTGCCCCGATTGGGAGAATGCGAACGCCACCTGGCCGCTGACCTTCAGCGGCGCCTGCTGCATGGTCACCACCGACATCGGCAGCGACGCCACCGGCAACCCCAGTTGTTGCATGGTCAGGTAGGCAAAGTAGCTGGCGGCGTGGTCGGAGCTGCCACGGGCCACGGTCATCGCCACTTGCGGCGGTTGGCGGCGCAGACGCCCGGCAATTTCCTGCAGGGCGGGGTCCAATAGCCGCAATTGGCGCTCGACGGCGGCGGACGAGGCCAGGGCCTCTTCAAGCATTTTGGAAGTCAATGGCTTCTCCTTCGACCATCACGTCGATCAGGTTCAGGGCACGATCAAGGCGCACACAGTCAGCCCAGGCGCCGGGTTGCAGGCGTCCGCGCTCGGGCAGGCCGAGGTAGTCGGCGGGGAATTGCGACAGGCGTTGCGAGGCTTCGGCGAGGGGCAGGCCGATCTTCACCAGGTTGCGCAGGGCCTGGTCCATGGTCAGGGTGCTGCCGGCCAGCGTGCCGTCGGCCAGGCGCACACCGCCGAGGCATTTGGTCACGGTGTGGCTGCCCAGCTTGTATTCGCCGTCGGGCATTCCGGCGGCGGCGGTGGAGTCGGTGACGCAATACAGGCACGGGATCGCACGCAAGGCCACGCGCATGGCACCGGGGTGCACGTGCAGCAAATCGGGAATCAACTCGGCATATCGGGCATGGGCCAGAGCCGCGCCGACGATGCCCGGTTCGCGGTGATGCAACGGGCTCATGGCGTTGTACAAATGGGTGAAACTGCTGGCCCCGGCCGCCAGTGCCGCGACGCCTTCTTCGTAACTGCCCAGGGTATGGCCGATCTGCATGCGCACGCCCCGGGCGCTGAGCGCGCGAATCAAGGCGTCGTGCCCGGCGATTTCCGGTGCGATGGTAATCACCCGGATCGGTGCCAGGGCCAGGTAGGCCTCCACTTCGGCCATCAACGCGGTGTGGGCGAAATTCGGTTGGGCACCGAGTTTGCCGGGGTTGATATAGGGGCCTTCCAAATGCACCCCCAGCACGCGTGCGCTGCCGCTGGGCCGCTGTTCGCAGAACTCACCGAGGGCCTTGAGTACGCTGGCGATTTCTTCGCTCGGCGCGGTCATGGTGGTGGCGAGCAGCGCCGTGGTGCCGAAGCGCACGTGGGTGCGGGCAATGGTTTCGAACGCTGGCGCGCCTTCCATGATGTCTTTGCCGCCGCCGCCGTGCACATGCAGGTCGATGAAGCCGGGCAGCAGGTAGGGCAGGTCGTTGCTCGCCGGGTCGCAGGGCTGGCCTTCGACGGACACGACCTTGCCGTGTTCGTGGACCAGACGGCCGCGTATCCAGCCGTTGGCGGTGAGGATGTTGTCTTCGGACATTGGGATTCTCTGGTCGTCTAGCGCCGCAGCTCTGCGACAAAGTCGTAGTAGTCGTTGCGGCAATAGGTGTCGGTGACTTCGATGGGCGTGTTGTCTTCCAGGTAGCCGACCCGGGTCATCAGTAGCATTGCGGTGCCGGGGGCGATGCCCACCAGGGCGGCGAACTCGTCCGAGGCGTTGATGGCCTGGATGTGTTGCAGGGCGCGCACCACCGGTTTGCCGATGCCATCGAGGAATTCATAAAGCGAATCGCCCACCGCCTGTGGCTTGGGAATGATTGATGCGGGCAGGGTGCTCATCTCGATGGCCATGACCGTGTTGTCGGCCTTGCGCAGCCGTTTGAGCCGGGCGACTTTGTCAGTGGGTGACAGGCCCAGGCGAATCAGTTCTTCGTGGGTTGGCGGGGTAATTTCCCGCTCCAGCCACTGGGAGCCGGGCACGAAGCCTTTGAGCCGGAGCATTTCGCTGAACCCGCTGAGGCGCGAGAGCGGTTGTTCGAGGCGCGGGGTGATGAACGTTCCCGAGCCTTGGTTGCGGCGGATCAGGCCTTGTTCGAACAGCACTTCCAGCGCTTTGCGGGCGGTGACCCGGGAAATGCCCAGTTGCTCGCTCAAGCTGCGTTCGGAGGGCATTGCTTGCTCGGCTTTCCACTGGCCGGCGTGGATAGCGGCCTCCAGGTTGCGGGCCAGTTGCAGGTAGAGCGGGGTGGGTTGGGTGTCGTCGGGGCGCAGGGCCAGGATGTCGTTCATGTGGTGTGTCCGATGCGGTTGTAGGAGTTTTCGCTCGGTGATGGGGATCGAAGCTAATACCACTTGAATACCATGTCAACGCTGCTTCTGGCGGGTTGTCTAGATTTTCTGGGGGGCTTAAAGGTGGCTAGCTTTAAGTGGTATTAGGGTGGTGTGGATAGATCGTGGGGTTACTGCGTTGGGTTGGGGGGATTAGAGGTCAGTGGTATGCATGGAGGGCGGGTTTTGAAATTTGATGTTTATTTTCGTGGTGGCCGGTGGTGGGTTGTTTATTTGGTCGGTGTGAATATCCGTTACCGCAGCAATGGATATGTACCCAATTCAATCCAAAAAAAGCCTATCTGAAATTTGTGCGAAACATCCCCGATCAGATGGCTGATCTGTCAGACGCCCTGAAGTTTCCGACATGTTTTTAAGGTTGTCCCTCAGAAACGGGGGCTCTAGTTTTCGGGGCCTACATCTCCAAACGCAGGGATCGCTCACTGGTCTTTGGCAAGGCCAAGTGGCAGATCCCAGTTTCAAGGAGCAACATCAGCCTCTGAGGTTCAAACATGGAAATGCCGGATACGATCGCCCCCCGCCTCAATACAAGTACCGCGCTGGGACAGGCTTTGGTTTCAATGTTCAAGTCCGTCGAAGCGGAGCTGACTTCTGAGAATGCAGTGCCTGGGGTGGTCAAAGTCATCGTTTTTGGTGGGTGTGCAGTGCACCTTTATACAAACCATCGTGTCTCCACGGACGTTGACGCCGAAATTTATGAGGCTAGCCTTCCAGAAGGCTTTCATCTTCGAACGTTACTTGCGGAAGTGCCTGAGCAATTTGTCGACGAAAAGTCCGGCCGATTGATGGAACTCAACTACGACCTCCAATACAACACCAGCTTTGGTCCGATTCACGAGGACTATTGGGCTCGAAGCCTCCCTCTTGAAGAGTTCCCGGTAGAGTCTCCTCTACACGTTCACGTTGCTGCCCCTGTAGATATTGCGATTTCAAAGTTGGGCAGAGCAACGGATCAGGATATTGGCGACATCATGGCGCTCCTAAGGGCCGGCTTCATATTGACCACTGAGCTGCGTCGACTGGCATTGCAGGCAATTGATGTATATGTTGGCAACAAAGAGCCTCCAATTTCTGTTCTTACTCAAATTTTGCAAGATTATTTGGAGAATACAGATGGCGAAGCCTGCTAACCGCCACGTCCTCTCAGCCGCTCTGGACACATTGGTCAAAAGCCCGTTGGATCATGCAGATGATGCTGCACTCGTGAGCGCGGCCAAGGCTGTCTGGTATTCCAACTCGGACTTGATAAGCGCAGCTCAAGCTTTTCTGAGCCAACACACGGATGAGGTCGAGTTGCGTCGCGCAGGATATTTGCTTGAACGACTCACCCGATTTTCGTGTGTCACGGACAGCCGTGCGTTGGAAGTCTTCAAAGCCCTTGAGCTATTTTTACGTTCGACACCCAAGCAAGCCATAACCTCACAAACCGCTGTTGCGCTTCGCAAACGCCGTGATGAACTCGCTCTCTCTTGGGGGCTGAATGAAGGTCTTGGCTTGAAGGTGCAAACCCTCCTGCCTTTTCAGACTCGGCATTATGAGGCTGAGCAGCGTGCAGCGTTTGTGTAGACCCAAATGCCATCCTCAAAAACCGGCTTCGGCCGGTTTTTTGTTGTGTGAATGATCACTCTTTGGTCTGTCAGACGCCCCGAAATTTCCGACATGTTTTTAAGGTTGTGCCTCGGAAGCGAGGGCTCTAGCCTTTGGGTGTCGCTGCCAATTCAGCGACCGGGTTTGACCGTCCGAAAAAATCAAGGGGCAACAGGCCCGGACGTTTTGTCCTGGGCTCCATTAATTTAAAGGAGCTTCAATTGAAAAATAATTCTGACATGCCAAAACCCGCCTCCACCTTCCCCTACGGCGACTACGCCCCCGACAAGCTGAAAGAAGCCGCCGACCGCGCGATGGACCATTACCTCAAACCCGACGGCAGCGAACCAGACCCCCAACCCTCGGTGCAGTTGTTCAGCGTATCGGACAACGTTGACACCGAAACCTTACTAGCCAACCTCAGCGAAACCCTGGCCTCGGCCAATGCGGTGCTTAGCGACCTCCTGTTTGACTTGGACGGTTCGCGGCGGCATGTGGCGTTGGGTGTGGCGCAGATGATCGATCTGGGAACGTTGTTGGCAAACAAGGCCTTGGACCGGGTAGAGCTTCGGACTTGATGCCACGTAACCTGTGGTGAGGGAGCAATCTCGCGCGGGGCTCTGTAGGAGCTGGCGAAGCCTGCGATCTTTTGATCTTTCGCTTGAGACTCAAGTGCCTGGGGCAAGATCGCAGCCTCGTTGCACTCGACAGCTCCTACAGGCGCAGCCCAGCGGGGACTCCCTCGCCACAAGAAGCTCCTGCCGCAGGAGGGGGAGGCGCTACGGCCGGATTTCGATCATCGTGCCATCCGGCACCAGGTTCCAGACCTCGCGCATGTCCACATTGCGCATGGCGATGCAGCCGTCGGTCCAGTCCAGCGTATGGAACAACTGCTCAGGGTTCTCTTCCGAATCAGGCGTGCCGTGGATCATGATCATGCCCCCCGGCTCAACGCCTTCGCGGCGGGCGCGGGCGGCGTCGCTGATGTTGGGGTAGGAAATATGCATCGACAGGTAGTAGTTCTCGCTGGTCTTGCGCCAGTCGATCCAGTAGAAACCTTCAGGGGTGCGCTTGTCGCCCTCGATCAGCTTGGGGCCTTTTTTGGCGCCCCTGCCCAGTGAGATGCGATAGGTCTTGAGCGGCTTGCCGTCGTTGATCAATTGCAATTGATGGGCGGACTTGAGCACCAGCACTTTTTCGATGACCTTGCCGTTGTAGGTTCCCACCGCAGAGGCCTGGGACATCGCAGTGAACGACAAGCAGAACAAGACAAGCAACCAGCGCATTGAAACGATATCCCTAGAGGTGTTGTGGCTATATTGGTTTTTTATGTATTGGCAGGCTGAGCCAGCGGTGGGATCGATTCGGATCGCACAGGGTAATCTTCGGCCCGGCGGTCCGCGTAGAAATATTCCAAGGTACGGCCCACTGTGCGGAAAGCCAGTTCGTCCCAGGGAATGTCCGCTTCTTCGAACAGCCTCACCTCCAGGCTCTCGGGCCCGGCGGCGAAATCCTCATCCACCAGTTCGGCGCGGAAGAATACATGTACCTGGCTGATATGCGGTACGTCAATCAGCGTATAGATGCTCAAATTTCGCACCCGGGCGCAGGCTTCTTCGGCGGTTTCGCGCACGGCGGCCTGTTCAACCGTTTCGCCGTTCTCCATGAAGCCCGCCGGCAGCGTCCAGTAACCGCGCCGCGGCTCGATGGCGCGCCGGCACAACAGGACTTTACTGCCCCAGGTCGGTACGCAACCGGCCACGATGTTGGGGTTCTGGTAATGGATGGTATGGCAGGCGTCGCAGACAAAACGCAGGCGCGAGTCGCCTTCGGGTATGCGCTGGGTCACCGGGTTACCGCACTGGCTGCAGAATTTCATGCTTGGATTCCTGAATGCTGCGCCTATCTTGGCGGTGCGGGCCGGTGTCGGCAAGTTGTCGTTTCGCGACACGACGCAGTGCGGGGGTTGGGCCGCTTGAACGATTGGTGCATGATGCAAGGTAGCGAATAAATCGAGAAGTCTCATGCTGGACGAGCTACTGCATCGAGTAAGCAACCATACCCCGCACGATCTGCAGGCTGACCAACGTTTCCCTGAAGCCGCGGTGCTGGTGCCGATTACCCGCAGCGATGAACCGGAGCTGGTACTGACCCTGCGCGCCAGCGGGCTCTCGACCCATGGCGGCGAGGTGGCGTTCCCCGGCGGGCGCCGCGACCCGGAAGACCCGGACCTGATCTTCACCGCCCTGCGCGAAGCCGAGGAAGAAATCGGCCTGCCGCCCGGCCTGGTGGAAGTGATCGGCCCCCTCAGCCCGCTGATCTCGCTGCACGGCATCAAGGTCACGCCTTATGTCGGAGTGATTCCGGACTACGTCGAATACCAGGCCAACGATGCCGAGATCGCTGCGGTGTTCAGCGTACCGCTGGAGTTTTTCCGCAAGGATCCGCGCGAACACACGCACCGGATCGATTACCAGGGCCGCAGTTGGTACGTGCCCAGCTATCGGTTTGGCGAATTCAAGATCTGGGGCCTGACGGCGATCATGGTCGTGGAGTTGGTCAACCTGCTGTACGACGCCGAGATCGACCTGCACAAACCGCCCAAGAGTTTCATCAATACCTGACGCCCCGAGGACTCTCATGAAATACCGCCTGGGCGATGCCCGTGTCGAAACCCACCCACAGAGCTGGGTCGCGCCCAACGCCACGCTGGTGGGCAAGGTCCGCCTCGAAGAGGGCGCCAATGTCTGGTTCAACGCCGTGCTGCGCGGTGACAACGAACTGATCCTGATCGGCAAGAACAGCAATGTGCAGGACGGCACGGTGATGCACACCGACATGGGCTATCCGCTGACCATCGGCACCGGCGTGACCATCGGCCACAACGCCATGCTCCATGGCTGTACGGTGGGCGACTACAGCCTCATCGGCATCAACGCGGTGATTCTCAACGGCGCGAAGATCGGCAAGAACTGCATCGTCGGCGCCAACTCGCTGATCGGCGAGGGCAAGGAAATTCCCGACGGTTCGCTGGTGATGGGCTCGCCCGGCAAGGTGGTGCGTGAACTGACCGAGGCCCAGAAAAAAATGCTCGAGGCCAGCGCGGCGCACTATGTGCACAATGCCCAGCGCTACGCCCGCGACCTGGTCGAGCAGGAACCATGAGCGCCCCTGAACGCCCGGTGCCTTCGCCCTGCGTGAACATCTGTGCGCTGGACGATGACGACATCTGCACCGGTTGCCAGCGCACCGTGGCGGAGATCACCCGTTGGAGCCGGATGGACAATGACGAGCGGCGCAGTGTGTTGGCGCTGTGTCATGAGCGGGCCAAGGCCAGTGGGTTGGTGTGGATGTTGCCAGCAAGGCGCTGATGCCGGATATGGAACACAAACCCCTGTGGGATACCTATCTGTGGGAGCAAAGCTTGCTCGCGATGCAGGCGCCCTGGTCTTCAGGTAAACCGCGTGATCTTCATCGCGGGCAAGCCTTGCTCCCACAGGTTTGACTCACACCGCTATGTGCTCTGCAGGCCTCTATTTCAACGATGCCAACCGATCCAACCCCACCACCCCCAACGCAATCGCGATAAACCCCAGCAATATCCCCCCGGCATTGATGAACACCTGTGGATAACCCAGATTCGCCACATCGATGAAAGGATAGGGGTAAGCCGCCAATAGATCCCCGCGCAGCAGGACATAGGCGAAATACACCAAGGGGTAGATCACCCACAGCCCGATGTGGCCCAGGCGCAATGTGCCTTTGGGTACCCACAGCCACCAATAGGCGATGTACAGCAAGGGCACCACGTCGTGCAGTAGTTCGTCGGCCACGAACTGCCAGCCTTCGGGTTGCCAGAGGTGGCGCAGCAGCAGGTTGTAGGCCAGGCTGACCAGGGCGATGCTCACTGCGACGCCGCTGCGCACGCTGGGCAGCAGGAACCAGCGCCGGGCCGCCGACTCGCGAGCGGTCAGTTCCCAGGTCAGCACCACGGCCACCAGGGTGTTGGTCAGGACCGTGAAGAAACTGAAGAAACTCACCAGCCCGCCCAGCAGGCTCGCGTCCAGTTTCCAGCGACCAAGCAGGATCAGATACAGCTGGATGCTCAATCCCACCCAGCCCAGCAGTGCCGTCACGCAGACAAAACGCTGTCGCAGCGTGAGGTGACGACCCTGATTACTCCCCACGACTCAGACCGGCCGCTTGGTGCGCATCAACTTGATGTACAGGCGCTCGACTTTCTCCCGCGCCCATGGCGTCTTGCGCAGGAAGGTCAGGCTCGACTTGATGCTCGGGTCGCTCTTGAAGCAACGGATGTCGATGCGTTCGGCCAGGCCCGACCATTCATAGTGCTGCACGAGGGCGTTGAGGATCTGCTCCAGCGTCACGCCGTGCAGTGGATTGTTGTTGGGTTCGGTCATGGGAGGCCTTCGCGCTAAAGGTGTAAAACCGCGCACCTTAGCCGAGGTGCCCTTAGGGTGGAAGCATAGCCTTCATCATGGCCGCCCAGCGCCAGGCGCACTGTTACCGAATCCGAGATGATTCATGTCAACAAAAGCCCTTTCTCTATTGAGAACGGGACATTATCCTTGCGCCGCCTGCTGAAACGCTTCTTCTGGCGTGCCGAAGCCTCTGCGTCCAGCTCGATCCTGCTGAAAGATTAAAAAACGCCCAGTGTCCAGACGCTGAAAGACAGCGCTGTCTCGGCGAATTCCTGTGGGAGCGAGCTTGCTCGCGATAACGATTGCACATTCAACCTTGAAGCCAACTGACACGCCGCCATCGCGAGCAAGCTCGCTCCCACAAGGGATCGCGGCAACCGAATTTGCCTTTTTTCAACTGAACCAAGCCCTCGCAAGATCGTCATCTACAGTGACTACTTGCGCGGGACTCCTTAAAACGTCACGGAGAAACACACTATGAGCACTGAGGGTGCTTTGAGTCGAAGCCGTCTGCTACCGAGTTTGCTCGGCATTCTGCTTCTATTGATGGGCCTGGTCCTGTTGGCCGGGGGAGTCAAGCTGAGCACGCTTGGCGGCTCGTTGTATTACCTGCTGGCCGGGATCGGCCTGGCGCTGACCGGCGTGTTGCTGATCATGGCCCGTCGCGCGGCCCTGGGCCTGTACGCGCTGGTGCTGTTCGCCAGCACCGTGTGGGCGTTGTGGGAAGTGGGCCTGGACTGGTGGCAACTGGTGCCGCGCCTGGCAATGCTGTTTGCCCTGGGCATCGTCATGTTGCTGCCGTGGTTCCGCCGCCCGCTGTTGACCGCCGAAGCCTCGGCCATGGGCACCCGCGCATTGGGCGCCGCCGTGGTCATCGCCGGTATCGCCGCGCTCGCCAGCCAGTTCACCAACCCGGGTGAGATCAAGGGCCAACTGGACCGCGACAGCGTGCCGGGCATGGCCAACACCGCACCGGCCATGCCGGACGGCGACTGGAACTCCTACGGGCGCAGTGCCCATGGCGACCGCTATTCGCCGCTGGCACAGATCACCCCCGAGAACGTCAGCAAACTGGTGCCGGCCTGGACCTATCGCACCGGCGACCTGCCAGGGCCGAACGACCCGGGTGAAACCACTGCCGAAAACACCCCGCTGAAGGCCAACGGCATGCTCTACGTGTGCACGCCTCACAGCCAGGTGATCGCCCTGGAGCCTGACACCGGCAAGGAAATCTGGCGTTTCGATCCGAAGCTTTCCACGCAAAAAGCGGAAAACTTCAAGGGTTGGGCCCACATGACCTGCCGTGGCGTGACCTATCACGATGACGCCGCGTACGCCTCTGCCGAGCAGAGCCCGACGGGTGCCGCCAGCTCCACGCCGGCCAGCACCGTCTGCCCACGGCGGATCTTCCTGCCGACCGCCGACACCCGTCTGATCGCCCTCAACGCCGACACCGGCAAGATGTGCGAAGACTTCGGCGACAAGGGCCAGGTCGACCTGACCGCCAACATCGGCGGTTTCACGGCCGGCGGTTACTACTCCACGTCGCCACCGGCGGTTACCCAGAACCTGGTGGTGATCGGCGGCCACGTCACCGATAACGTCTCCACCGACGAGCCTAGCGGCGTCATCCGTGCCTACGACGTGCACACCGGCAAGCTGGTGTGGAACTGGGACAGTGGCAAGCCGGACGACACCACACCGATTGCCGAAGGCCAGACCTACACCCGCAACTCGCCGAACATGTGGTCCATGTTCAGCGTCGATGAAAAACTCGGCATGCTCTACCTGCCGATGGGCAACCAGACTCCCGACCAGTTCGGTGGCCTGCGCACGCCGGAGTCGGAAAAATATTCCGCCGGTCTGACCGCCCTGGACATCGCCACCGGCAAGGTGCGCTGGTACTTCCAATTCACTCACCATGACCTGTGGGACATGGACGTCGGCGGTCAACCGACCCTGATGGACATGAAGACCGCCGATGGCGTGAAACCGGCTGTACTGGCTTCCACCAAGCAGGGCAGCATCTACGTGCTGGACCGCAGCAATGGCCAGCCGATCATCCCGATCAAGGAAATCCCGGTGCCCCAAGGCGCGGTGGAAGGTGACCACACCTCGCCGACCCAACCGATGTCCGACCTGAACTTCGTGCCGCCGGTCCTCAAGGAACGCGACATGTGGGGCGTGACCCCGTTCGACCAGATGCTCTGCCGGATCGACTTCAAGTCGCTGCGCTATGACGGCATGTACACGCCGCCATCGCTGCAAGGCTCGATCGTTTACCCGGGTAACTTCGGCGTGTTCGACTGGGGTGGCATTTCGGTGGACCCGGTGCGCCAGATCGCCTTCGTCAACCCGAGCTACATGGCGTTCAAGTCGAAACTGGTGCCGGCGGCCGAAGTGGCTGGTGGCCCGGGGCGCAAGAGCGAAACCGAAGGCGTGCAGCCGAACAAGGGCGCGCCATATGGTGTGATCCTCGAAGCGCTGCTCTCGCCAATGGGCCTGCCTTGCCAGGCGCCTGCATGGGGTTATGTCGCGGCCGTGGACCTGACCAACAACAAAACCCTGTGGAAGCACAAGAACGGCACCGTGCGTGACAGCTCGCCGGTACCGATCCCGCTGAGCATGGGCGTTCCGAGCCTGGGTGGCACGTTCACCACCGCCAGCGGCCTGGCGTTCCTGAGCGGCACCCTCGACCAGTACCTGCGTGCCTATGACGTGAAAAACGGCAAGCAACTGTGGGAAGGCCGCCTGCCAGCCGGCGCCCAGACCACGCCGATGACCTACACCGGCAAGGACGGCAAGCAATATGTGCTGGTTGTTGCCGGTGGCCACGGTTCCCTGGGCACCAAGCAGGGCGATTATGTGATCGCCTACAAACTGCCGGATTAAGCGGGAGTGATCGTTCCCACGCTCCTGCGTGGGAATGCATCCGGTGACGCTCTGCGTCATCCTCTCCACAAGCGGAACGCGGAGCGTCCCTGGCGGCGTTCCCACGCAGGAGCGTGGGAACGATCTGGGATAAAACAGGCGCTTATGAAAAAGGCGATACCTTTGCGGGTATCGCCTTTTTTTATTATCGATGTCTCCCAGTTAACTGTGGGAGCAAAGCTTGCTCGCGAAACAGGCGACTCGACTTCGGAAAGACCGCATCGCCTTTATCGCGGGCAAGCCTTGCTCCCACAGGTCACCATGGGCAAGCGATATTGGTTACAGTTCGATCCTGACGGCCTGCGAAGCGCGGGTCGCCTTGGCGCGGGCGGCTTCGATGGACTCGTCGCGGGCCAGGGCCACGCCCAGGCGGCGCTGGCCGTTGACTTCCGGTTTGCCGAACAGGCGCAGGGCGGTGTCCGGTTCGCTGAGGGCCGCGCCCAGATTGGCGAAAGCGGTCTGGGTCGATTGGCCTTCCACCAGGATCACCGCCGAGGCCGAAGGGCCGAACTGGCGGATCAGCGGGATCGGCAGGCCGAGAATGGCGCGGGCATGCAAGGCGAACTGCGACAGGTCCTGGGAGATCAGCGTCACCAGGCCAGTGTCGTGCGGGCGCGGCGAGACTTCGCTGAACCACACCTGGTCACCCTTGATGAACAGCTCGACGCCAAACAGGCCGCGACCACCCAGGGCCTCGGTCACCGCCTTGGCGACGCGTTCGGATTCGGCCAGGGCCACCGGGCTCATGGCTTGTGGCTGCCAGGATTCCTGATAGTCGCCCTTTTCCTGACGGTGGCCAACCGGTGCGCAGAAGGTGGTGCCGCCGACGTGGCGCACGGTGAGCAAGGTGATTTCGTAGTCGAAATCGATGAACCCTTCGATGATCACTCGGCCCTTGCCGGCACGGCCGCCTTCCTGGGCGTAGTCCCAGGCTTTTTGCACGTCATCGGTACTGCGCAGCAGGCTCTGGCCCTTGCCCGAGGAACTCATCACCGGCTTGACCACGCACGGGAAACCCAGGGTTTCCACGGCCTTGCGGTAGTCTTCCACGGTGTCGGCGAAGAAGTACGGCGAGGTCGGCAGGCCCAGCTCTTCGGCGGCCAGGCGACGAATGCCTTCACGGTTCATGGTCAACTGCGCGGCACGGGCGGTGGGGATCACGGTGAAGCCTTCGGCCTCCAGTTCCACCAAGGTGGCGGTGGCGATGGCTTCGATTTCCGGCACGATGAAATGCGGCTTCTCGGCCTCGATCACCGCACGCAGGGCAGCACCGTCGAGCATGTTGATCACATGGCTGCGGTGGGCCACTTGCATGGCCGGCGCGTTGGCGTAGCGGTCCACGGCAATCACCTCGACGCCCAGGCGCTGCAGTTCGATTACCACTTCCTTGCCCAGCTCACCGCTGCCACACAACAAAACGCGGGTCGCGGTGGGCGACAATGGGGTTCCGATACGGGTCATCTGAAGGTCCTCAAACAGGAGCGGATCATCGCGGGTTGCGCGCCGGGCGAGCTTCCCATGGGAGAAAGCGCGGCATTTTACATGAACCGCCCGGCGATGGCCTGTTTGCGTAAACGCCAGGCCATGATCAGCCAGACGGCGGTGACCCCGGCGAATTTCGAGAGCAGGGCGGTGATCACCACAGCAGGCGTCAGGGCGTCGATCAAACCGAAGAAGATGAACGTGTCCAGGGGAATGCTCAGGGCCGAACTGATCCACAACCGGTCATGGAGTGGGCGCTTGGTGATCGTGAACACCAGCCAGTCGATGCACTCGGACACCGCGAATGCCGTGGCGCTCGCCAGGGCGATGGTCGGGTCCGAGGTGACATAGGACAACACCAGCGCCACCAGCATCGCCGCGATGGCACCGTGGCCGAAGCGGGTCTGCACCATGTCCCGCAGGATAAACACCAGGCCGCCCCAGGCCGACCAAATAATGTCCAGGTGCGGTGCGGCGGAAAACGCGAAGTTGATCAGCACGACACTGCTGATGTAGGCGAGCAGGAAAAGCATGGGGCGGGGTACCTGAATGGAATGTCGGCAGAACAATTGATTATCTGGCCGGGATCCGCAAGGTGATATTCAAATCCCCCGCCCAACCGCTCGTCTAAAACCTGTTCGGATCTGTCAACTCTGACAGTAGGCCCCCACGCGCATTCGAGCTCTGATAGAGCCTCGGTATATCTGTTCCATTCCGTGGGGATTACTCATGACCGACTCATCGAAAACGGCTGATTCCACCATACTTGACCTGTACCCGCCCAGCTTACCCGGCGCCACCCAGCCCGTGGCAGGCGCCGACTATGGTGTCCCCATCCACCTTTATGTGCCGCTGCCCTTCGGCTGCGAAGTGTTGGTGCAGGCTTATTGGGGCCAGCAGCCAAACGACAACGTTTCGATCAACCTCAATGGTGAGGAGGCGCTGGATAGCAAACAGACTCAGGGCCTCGATGATGATGTCACGTTGTACATTCCACATGGCAAATTGTTGCCCGGCCTGGTCAATCGACTGACGTACACCGTGAAACGCCCCGGTATGAACGATCAAACCTCGACCCCTCCGCTGGAGATCCTGTACAACAGCATCCGGCCGGGCAACCAGGACAGGTCACCGGGTGAGCCCGGGCATTCGGAACTGGTGTTGCTATTGCCGGACGAAATCAAGAACGGTGTGGGCCCAGGTTTCGTCAGTGCGACGGTCTGCGTGGAATACCCCTACTGCCGGGCCTATGACGAAATCCGGCTCAATTGTAATGGCCATGACGTATTTCACAAGGTGGATGCAACCCAGGCCCCCGCCCCGCCAAACCACGGCTCGGCGACGCCTACCCGGATATGTTTCGACGTCACCAGCGCCGATCTGGTCGACGATCCTGAATTCATGTTTTCCTTCACTGTCAGAGACCAACTCTTTAACAGCCCGGATCTCGACAACGTTTGGTCGGCCGTGCAAATAGTGGAGGTGGACAAGGCCGGGCAAAGACTGTTGGCGCCGATTCCACGGGAAATCCTGAGCGAAGCGGGCGACGACCCAAGCATCATTGATCTCGACAAACTGGGTGCCAACCCGCTGTCGTTGATCATCCTGACCAGCGACCCGCGTTTTGTGCCAGGGGATGCCATCGAGGTGACTTATACGGCGAAAGTCAACGGCCAGTCGGATGTCGTGGTGCCCGTGACCGGTATCGTCGAGGTGGATGAGTTGGGGCAGAAAAAGGCCTGCGTGCTTCAGATCCCTAACGACAAGGTCTTCCCGGACAGTACCGTGCACGTGTCATACAGGTTGTTGAGGGGCACCACACCCATAGGCTCTTCAAAAACCGCAATTGCGACGGTCATCGGCACGGCACTGGGGTTGCCGCCACCCGAAATCGAAGAGGCCACTGGTAGCGTGCTCGATCCTATCAAGGCCGCCAGCACACTGACCGCGCTGGTGCCGCATTACCAAGGCATGCTGAGCACGGACAAGGTGAGCGTGACCTGGGCCGGGCACGGCACACCGGAGGGGGGCTCGCACACCACCACGCCGCAAGAGGTGGGGACGGTGGGTGAGAAACCGATCGATCTGCCACCCGAGGTCGTGGCCTACAGTCTGGGCAAGTCGGTGACGGTCATCTACACCGTGACGCGCGACGTGACCTGGCCACCGTCGCCGCCCCTGACATTGACTGTGCTGGAGCTTTCCGCGCTGCCCAGACCCTTGATCGTGGATGCCGCCAATGGCGGTGTGGGCACTGAGTTCAACATCGACAGCTTCGCCGGAGACTCCCGCGTCGACGTGGAGCCCTGGCCGCTGATCGCCGCAGGTCAGTGCGTGTGGTTGCGTGCTGAAGGGACTGACTTGAACGGCCTGGATTTCAGTATTGATCTGTACACCGCGAGACCGGTGAGCCCCGGGGAAGTGACCGCGGGCCTGTCGGTGGTGCTGCCGCGGACCCAGATCAATCGCTTGCGCAACGGCTCGGACCTCAAGCTTATCCTGGATGTGACCTTCAATCGCAGCGTTGATAAAAGCCAGGCCACCGCCTTTCCAATACGAACTTATCTGGTAACCCCGTTGCCCCTGGATGACGTGTCCAGATTTGAAAACACTAACTGGAATGGATGGCGTGCTGGACCGGCGGCGCAGGATCCGCGGGATTGGAATTTTAGTCAGGGCGAAGGCGGACGCACATACCTGGGCAATGGAACCTATACCGATAGTTCGGCCGGGATTGTGCTATGGAAGGGCTACATAGGTCTGAGGGTAGGCGCACGCTACGAATTCAGTCTCGATGCACGACGCCACGCCAACACGTCCGATGCGGTGCCCAGCCTGTCGCTTGCGACGAAAACCCATGGACGTATCAGTGAGGTTGTCACCTTGGCAACGACCACCTGGCAAGTGCTCAGGGGTGAATTTGTCGCGACTGAGCGGGAAATCGAGCTGCATGTCAACAGTCACCAAGCCAGTGGCGTGGGCAATGACTACTACGTGACCGACATCCGTCTGCGCATGCTGTAGCCAAGGTTACGCTGTCATGAGCGAGTGATGGGAGACGATGCCCGTGGCGCAGGGGCCAGTGAACGGCCCCTCATTCTTCGTCGCTACCCTCCGCCTTCCAATACCCCACCGCCTTCACGAAATCCTGGGCCAGGCCTTTCTCCTCCAGCAACACCTTGCGAATCTGCCGCGACACCTTGCTTTCGGTCGCGACCCAGGCGTACAGCTTGCCGCCGGGCATTTCCAGCTGTTGCACGGTGCGCAGCAGGTTGTCCTGGCGGCCTTCGCGCAGCACCCAGATCACGTGCACCTGCGCCGGGCTTTGGAGCACTTGCTGTTCGGCGCCGTTTTCCACTTCCACCACCACCAGGGCACGCCGGTTGGACGCCAGGCCTTCGAGGCGGCGGGCGATGGCGGGCAGGGCGGTTTCGTCGCCGATCAGCAGGTAGCTGTCGAAGATGTCCGGCACGATCATCGAGCCCCGTGGCCCGGCTATGTGGAGGTATTGCCCTGGCGCCGCCTGGGCCGCCCAGGTAGATGCCGGGCCGTCGCCGTGAAGCACGAAATCGATGTCCATCTCCAGGGTGTCCAGGTCATAGCGGCGCGGGGTGTAGTCGCGCATCTCGGGCATTGGCCCCTGAGCCTTGCCGGCGCCGGGGTTGAAGTTTTCCAGGGCGGCATGTTCCTCGGCGTTCTGCGGGAACAGCAACTTCACGTGATCGTCGGTGCCCAGGCTGACGAACCCGGCCAGTTCCGGCCCGCCGACGGTGATGCGGCGCATGCGTGGGGTCAGGTCCTGCACCCGCAACACCTGCAGGCGACGGCGTTTGATCTCGTGGGTGACGCGGTGAATGGCATTTGGATCGACTTCGGTCATTGGCTTGACTCCGAGACAGGTGGACGGTCGGGGCCGTCGATGATGGCTTTGGCGGTGTCGTTGAGCAGGTCGCGCACTCGCCGGATTTCTTCCGGGCTCCAGTGGCCAGGGTGCTTTTGCAGCGCATGCCGCAGGTTATACACCGCTTCCTGGATTTCCGGGGGACGATCATGGCCGCGCAACGTGCGCTTGCTGATTTCAATGCGCGTGCGCACCTCATCCAACGCTTGGGCCTGGTCCTCAAGTAATAGACGTCCGGCATCGGTCACGCTGTAGCATTTTTTTCCATCATCGACGCCACAGGTGACCATTGCGCTCATTTCCAGGAAGGACAGGGTCGGGTAGATCACGCCGGGGCTGGGGCTGTAGGCGCCGTCGAACATGTTTTCGATCCGGCGGATCAGGTCATAACCGTGGCAAGGTTGTTCGGCAATCAGCGCCAGTGACAGCAACTTCAGGTCACCGGCGGCAAAGACCCGTGGGGCGCGACTGTTACGTTCACGGCGCGCCGAGTGTCGTTCGAAACCGTCGTGTTCGTATTCGCGTTTGAAATGGGAATAAGGATCTGTCATATGCGTTCTCCGTTCTGCATAAGATAGGGCTGAGATATAACTTTGCCGTGAGATATATCTTTAAGGATGGATATAACTAGGAACTAAGATATATCGAGTTTCGTTGCCCGCTACTTCTGATGAAACAAGACCTTACCTGAATACGATATGGCAGTGGATGATGGGATTTTGCGGCGGTTTTTCTTGACTTTGAAGGGCGCGGCGATACTGCTGGGCGTGTGGGCCGTTTCTGACATACAAACTTAAATTTTATAAAGAATCGGGTATTTTTCGCCCATTCGTGTGCCGGTTTTACTACACGCTTGTGGGAATCTGCCTGCTTTTTTTTAATTGCAAAGAGCCGATCATGCCCCGGCGTTGGAGGAGCAGATCAAGTTGTTGTTGAACTGCCACTTCAACCTTTCTCTTTATGCCAAGAACAGGTGTTAACAACATGCTCAAACAATTCGTAACCGCTGCTTCCCTGACTGCCGCTGCCTTGGGCGCTTCGCAGGTATTCGCGCTCGATGATGCACGCTCCGCTATCCACATCACCGCGAACATCCCGACCCAGCAGTTCCACGTGCAGCCACGTGACCCGAACTTCGGTAAGGATGAAATCATGAGCTACAACACGGTCAGTGGCACCCTGACTTCGCTGCGCCAGACCTTCGACGTGAAGAACACCGAAGGTTCGGTCCATGCCTACATCGAGGGTGGCCCGGCGGCGCTGTACAACGGCAGTGACTCCATTGCCCTGACCACCAACTTCAATGGCGTCACCCTGACCGCCATCGCTCAGGAAGTGGTGGATGATGCGACGTCCACTCCAGGCACCCAGGCTGACATGACCATTGTCGCGGCCAAGCCTCTGGATACCCAGAACGGTCTGTACACCGCCGACATGACCGTGATCTTCGACGCCGTGCCGCGCCCGTGATCCTGTTCGATGCCCGGTGAGTTCCAGCTCACTGCACGGGCATCGCCGCAGGCCGTCCGGCGCTCCCCAGCCGGGCGGCCAGCACCTGAAACGCCTTGATCGCTCGCAGATTATGAGAATCCGTTGATGTTTCCGATGACACCCATCGCGGGTGCGCTCGCGCTATTGTTGTGCGCGAATGCATTGGCCGCGCCGACTGCCCCCGGTACGACACCGAGAAGCCTGTTGTCCCAGGCCAAGGGCCTGCCGGCGGAGTTTGAATCGCACTTCTTCGATGTGCCTCTGGCGGTTCGTATTGAACTCAATCAACAGTACCTCGGCGAAGCCATGGTGGTCTTGTCGCGGGACGATCGTATAACCCTGCTCGAATTCACCGACACGCACGACAGCACGATAAAAGCTGTCGAGCGCGACCAATGGGCGCAGCATCTCAAGCAAGGACAAGTACTGGGCGCCTGTGAAGGCAGCTGTCCGTCAGGGCTGCTGGCCGTGCACTACAGCCTTGAAAATTCATTGGTGTCGATCCTGACCCGGGATGTGGAACGAGGCACCGAAGCCAAGCGCTATTACGATCAACCGGAAGGCGGTAGCCTCGGCCTGATCTTCAACAACCAACTGAACATCAACGGTGGCCAGGAGCAGGACACGGGCGGGCGTTATGGCCTCAATGCCAGTTCCAGCGTGGGCAACTGGAGCCAGTCGCTGGACCTTCAGCTTTCGCGTCTTGGCGGGCCGGACGACAAGCTGTACCACGCTGTCCATGAGCTCCATACCCAACGAGAAATGGAGGGGACTTTTTTCCGCCTGGGCTATTTCACGCCCAGCTCCGATGGTTTGAATCGGCAGATCCGTTCGTTCGGCGCCAACCCGGACACCGCGTTGGGGGTGATGTACGGCAGCTCCGACAGCCTGGCGATCGAAAATCCCAAACCCAGCGTCTACCCCATTTACGTCACCGCCAGCCGCCAGGCGTCGGTGGAAATTTATCGCAGCGGCTTGCTGATCAACACTCAGGCGGTCAGCGCCGGCTTGCAGAGCCTGGACACCCGGCCCTTGCCCGGCGGTATCTATGAAGTGGAAGTGCGGCTGATCGAGGACGGGCAAACCACCGCCACCAGCCAGGAGCTGGTCTACAAGCCCAATAACTGGAGCGACGCGGAGGACCGCTGGCGCTACAACCTGTTCGCCGGGCGCGAGACCAGGCTCTGGAGCAACTGGGAAGACCAGCCCTCGGGGTTCACGACAGCGGGCGTCGGCCTCAACTACCTGCTGCATCCGCGGGTGATCCTGGGCGCCTCCACGCGCCAGGTGCAGGACAAGTTGCAAGTGGGCACCTCGGTGGATTGGACGCTGGCGACCAACACCAGCCTGTACGCCAACGTCTATCAGACCCAGCAGTACGGCACCGGCATGGACGTGCAAGGCTTGTACAGCTATGGCCATGGCAGCGTGGTGGCCAGCCACAACCGCAGTTGGCTGGACACCCGCAACACCTATGAAACCCTGGCGGACGGCACTCGTATCCGCCAGCGCAACGTGTTCGTCGGCCATACCAGCAACTCGTCGCTGTCGGTCAACCATCGCTTGAGCAACAAGACCTCCGTCAACGGACGGCTGGCCTACAGCGAAGGCAATGTCCAGGGCACCGGCCTGGACCTGGGCTGGACCCAGCGCGGCAAGTTGCGCGGCAGCGATGCCAACTGGCGGCTGTCGGTGTTCGACCGCCCCGGCACCTCAAGTACCGCCGACCGGCGCAATCGCGGCGTCGACCTGAGCGTCAGCGTCGCCCTGGGCGGGCCGGGCGAGTACTGGTCGGGCAGCATCGGCACCCGCACCTCGCGGGACGGCGATCGCGACCACAATGCCTCGCTGACCTATCGCCGGGACCTGGAAGATCACGTGTTGCAAAGCGTCTCCGCCACGGCGCTGGCCGACACCTATGGCGTGGGCCTGTCCGGCATCGCCAGTTTCATGACCGATTCGCTTTACGGCGACGGTTTCGTCCAGCGCTCATCCTATAACGACAACCTCACCGGCGGCCTGAACTTGAGCAGCACCGTGGCCGTGGGCGGCCAGAAGGCCGCCTTCACCGGCCTGCCCCAGGGGCGCGGCGCGGGCATGATCGTCGATGTGGAAACCGACCTGGACGATGTCGCCCTGCGCGCCGATGACCTGACCGGTGGCAGCACGGCGTTGCGTCCGGGCCGTAACTTCGTCCCCATCACCGCCTACAAAAACAGCATGGTGACCTTCGACTTCGATGGCGTGCATCCGCCGGCGGCGAACATCGAGCCGTCGCGCACCCGTTATCACCTGAACAAGGGTGGGGTCGACTACCGCAAGATCCATGTGATGAAAACCGTGACCGTGCTCGGGCGTTTGCTCGACGGGCAGGGCCAGCCGCTTCGGGGCCATCACGTGATCAACCACGCCAGTCGCGGCATCAGCGAGGTGGACGGGTTCTTCTCCATGGAAATGAATGCCGGCTCGCCCACCCTGGAAGTGCGCTACGGCAATGAGTTGTTCTGCCGGTTCCGCCTCGACCCGGACAACGCCGGCCGCGAAGGCGATGTGCTGATGATCGGTGACTTGCGCTGCACGCCGGACACCCTGGCCGATACGACGCTGGCCGAGGCCGGGACGAAGCAGCGCTCATGAGAACCGTGGGAGCAAAGCTTGCTCGCGATGAACGAT
Source organism: Pseudomonas sp. H1_F01 (assembly GCF_054681425.1). NCBI lineage: Bacteria > Pseudomonadati > Pseudomonadota > Gammaproteobacteria > Pseudomonadales > Pseudomonadaceae > Pseudomonas > Pseudomonas sp. H1_F01. The sequence continues at coordinate 1,548,418 of NZ_CP162823.1, forward strand.
AACGCCGTTCACCTGAAGACCCGGGCGCCTGCATCGCGGGCAAGCCTTGCTCCCACAGGTGAGTTGCTCACCACCTATTTGCAATGATTTGTCTTGATGTATGAGGTTGTATAAATGAAACCCTTATCGGTTGCAGTGCGCAGCGTGGTCTCGGTGTTGTTGTTTGCGTGTGTGCCTACGGCCAATGCCTTGACCCAGGACATTAGCGCACTGTTCAGGCCTGACTCATCGAAACCCAACGAAAATACCTTTCTCAATACCACGCCTGTTAGCGGTTACTGCGCACAATATCCGTCGGAATGCAGGGCAACAAAGATGTTCAGCATTCGGTTGCCCTTTATCTTCAGTTCGACCAGTCCTATTCAAGCCAACCATGGGGATGCTCGACAGGGCGCGATGTTTAAACTCCCTACCACTTGGCGCACGACACAGGTGACCCATTCAGTGACGGGTGAAACCGAGGTCGTTGAAGTGCGCTGGTCCGGTATAGGTTCGACATACCGACTCTCTGGTGACGTCATCGACTTGGTAGGTGGCGGCGTGTCGCTCTTGATCGCCCATCAACGGTTATGGAACGGCCTTAGTTGGGTATATGCCCCATCGCCTTGTAGATACAGCGGTATAGGGTTGTATACCAATACCGACTACACCTTCTTCTGGAAAACCCCGGTAGAGGGCGTATGTGCAAAAGGGGCCAATTATTTGATCCCTGGCTTTTCTTACCGCTATCTGGACTTTGCCTACGAACTGCGCACCCCCAACCCACTGAAAATGTCGTCCGGCCAATACACCGGGTCGCTGACTTATAGCGTCGGGCCGGGGCAGGACATTGACATGGGCGATGTCATGCTCCCCAACGATTCGGCGCTCACGCTCAATTTCAATCTTGAAGTCCAACACACCCTCCAGGTGGAAGTCCCCCCCGGCGGCAACCGCGTGGAACTGGTCCCCCAGGAAGGCTGGCAATCCTGGCTGAACAGCGGTCGCAAACCAACGCGGTTGTTTCGTGACCAGCGCTTCCATATCTCCGCTTCCTCACGTTTCAAGATGGCGCTCGAATGCCAAATCATCAGTGGCAATACCTGCGCGATCTCCGAAGCCGGCACCGGTCATGCCGTGCCGGTGGATGTCAGCGTCAGCTTGCCCGATGGCTTGACCGACGCCGCCGGGCAACCGGTCAACCGCCGCCGGTTACTGCGTGACGGCAGCGGCACCGAACTGTTCCAGCCAGGTTTCTATGTCGATCGCCGGCCGGGCACTCTGCACTTTGAAGTGGCCCGCACCAGCGTCGAAGAGATGCTCGACAGCGGCGCCAAGGCCTACACCGGCAACGTCACCGTTATTTGGGATTCGGAAGTTTAAAAAGGAGTGGCTTGGGCGGTCCGGGCCGATTTGAGGGTGAGGTAGAGATGAAGCAGTTACCAATGGCAGTGCAAGGCATGGTATCGGTGGTGGTGTTGACGTGCGCATCGACGGCTGATGCCGTGAGCAAGGATATCAGCGCGATCTTCAGGCCCGATCCCTCGAAGCCCAACCAAAACACCTTTCTCAATACCACCCCGGTCTCGGGTTATTGCGCACTGTATCCGGCGGTATGCGATGCGGAAAAAATGTTCAGCATCCAGCTGCCCATTGTCTTCGACTCCACCGGTCCCATTCAGGCCAATCATGGGGATTCCCGGCAAGGGGCAATGTTCGATGTACCGGCCACTTGGCGTCTGGCACAGGTGACCCATACGGGTACGGGCGAAACTGAAATTGTTCAAGTTCGCATCTCCGGCATAGGTTCGCGTTACCAACTTCCTGTCAGCGTAATCAGCCTGGTGGGCGGCGGTGTGGATCTCTCAACCGCTCATACCAGGTTATGGAGCGGTTCCAGCTGGAGGTATGCGCCTTCGCCCTGTCGATCCAGTAATTTTGCGACCATGAACGAGTGGATCTATAACTTTTTCTGGAAGACACCGACCGAGGGGGTGTGTGCCAAAAGGGCCAGCTACTTGATCCCCAGCATGTCCTACCGCCACTTGGATTTCGCCTACGAACTGCGCACCCCCAACCCATTGAGGATGTCGTCCGGCCAATACACCGGTTCAGTGAGCTATGGCGTTGGGCCGGGACAAGACTTCGACATGGGCGACGTCATGCTCCCCAGTGACTCGGTGATCACCCTCAATTTCAAACTCGATATCGAGCACACCCTCCAGGTCGAAGTGCCCCCCGGCGGCAACCGCGTGGAACTGGTGCCGCCGCAAGGCTGGCAAGCCTGGCTGAACAGCGGGCGAAAACCGGCGCAGCTGTTTCGCGACCAACGTTTCCATATCTCGGCCTCGTCACGTTTCAAGATGGCCATCGAATGCCAGCACACCAGCGGCAACACCTGCGCGATTGCCGAAACCGGCACCGGTCATGCCGTGCCGGTGGACGTCAGCGTGACCCTGCCCGACGGGTTGACCGACGCCGCCGGGCAATCGATCAACCGCCGCCGATTACTGCGTGACGGCAGTGGCACCGAGCTGTTCCAGCCGGGTTTTTACATCGATCGCCGGCCGGGCACTCTGCATTTTGAAGTAGCCCGCACCAGCGTCGAAGAGATGCTCGACAGCGGCGCCAAGGCCTATGCCGGCAATGTCACGGTGATCTGGGATTCGGAAGTCTGAGAGCCCTTAGGGCCAGCCATATTCAGTGAATTACGTTTAATGCATGAGGTTGAAAAAGTGATGAAGCATCTATGGGCATGGATTGGGTTTTATCTGTTTTGTGGCATGGCCCAGGCCGGGCCGCAGATTGGTGTCGGGGTGGTCTACGACTACCTTGATGGCGACAAAAGTACCTACATGAAACGGGTGTTCAACGGCGGGACGTCCACGGCATTCGTCAAGGTCAACATTCTGGAAATCATCTACAACGAGGACGGCACCTATCAGGAAGTGCCGCTGCAGAACCAGGCCAGTGCCATGGCCAAGGATGGCCTGATGGCCAGCCCGGCGCGGCTGATCGTGCCGGCCAACGGCATGCAGGGCACACGCTTGCTGTTCATGGGCAACCGTGACAAGGAGCGTTACTTCCGGGTGCGTTTCGTGCCGGTGGTGCCGGAAGCGGAGGACGAATTTGCCGTCAGTGCGCAGGAGCGCGAAGAGTACAAGAAAGAACGCGTGGCGGCGGGGGTCAAGGTCCTGGCGGGCTACGGCACGGTGTTCTTTGTGCGTCCCAAGGACACCCGTTTCGAGACGGTGATCGATGACAGCGCCAGTCGCTACGTTATGCGCAACAACGGCAACAGCGTCCTGGTGCTCGATGAGTTCAAGGATTGTGCGGTGAAGAAAGAAAACGACTGCCGGCCGACCACCAAACACCACGTCATGGCCGGTCGCGCGTTTTCGTTCGACAAGGAGGCGGGGCGTGAATATCGCTTCACGCTGATCGAGGGCGGCCAGAGCAAGACCGTCGAGATCAAGGGTTGACGGTTGCCGTCGCCGAACCGTCGTTGACGCCACAGGTAATCAAAATGTTCAAGACACTGCTAAGTCCCCTCGCATTGACCGCTCTGATGTTGCCCTGGAGCCCGGCCTGGGGCGCGGTCGAACGGGAAACCTTCGAACTCTACGTGACCATCCCGACGCTGGATTTCTATGTGCTGCCCCTCGATCCGCAGTTGGTCCAGCGTGAACAACGCTTGCCCTTCAGCACCATCACCAACGAGCTCAGCCCGTTGCGGGCGACCTATGAGGTGAAGAACAGCAACGGTGCTATCGGCGCGCGCCTGGCCGAAGAGGCGTACCTATCCAACGGTCGTGAGCGCATCGACCTGCGGGTACGGTTCAACAACGTCGAGTTGACCCTGGATTCGAACCACGTGGTGTCAGCTATCGAGGCCCGGCCCGGACGCCAGGTGCCGCTGGAAATCGCCGCTATCAAACCCGCCGACGAATACAAGCCCGGCGATTACTACGGCACGGTGCACATGGTGTTCGATGCCATTGCGCCGTGAGGCGCAAAGGTGTGGGTTGGAATACGGGCTACGAGCGTCCCGGTTCTGTAGGAGCTGGCGAAGCCTGCGATCTTTTGATCTTGATCGTTCCCACGATCCTGCGTGGGAATGTCGCCAGGGACGCTCCGCGTTCCGCTTCTGGAAGGTGACGCAGAGCGTCACGGGATGCGTTCCCACGCAGAGCGTGGGAACGATCAACATAGCTGCTGCAGGCGCAACCGGCGGGAGTAAGCGCCCTCGCCACAAGGTGGTCTCCACTTCGTTTCATTACTCTGAAAAGGTATCAAGCATGTTTAGAAAAGTGATGTTCATGACGACCCTTGCAATCCTGAGTCCTTCACTGGTGCTGGCGGCTGATGATGCACGCACCGCCATCCATATCACCGCGAACATTCCCAACAAGCAGTTCCATGTGCAGCCGCGCAATCCGGACTTCGGCAAGGATGAGGTCATGCATTTCGACCCGGTGAACAGCCAACTGAGCCCGCTGCGCCAGACCTTCGATGTGAAGCACACCGATGGCTCGGTCCACGCCTATCTCGAGGGCGGCCGGGCGTGGTTGACCAACGGCAGTGACGCCATTCCCCTGCTTGTCAGGTTCAACAATATCCGCCTGACCGGTGTGTCCCAGGAAGTGGTGGATGACGCAACGTCCACGCCAGGCACCCAGGCGGACATGCACATCATGGCCTCGGACAAGGTCTACGATGGTCAGCACGGCCTGTACACCGCCGACTTGACCGTGATCTTCGACGCGGTGCCTCGCGTAACCCCTTGACCCACACCACGTCGCTGACCATCAGTGGCTTGCCACCAAGGGCTTGCATTGGGTGTGGCTGCCCGGTTGCAAGTAGGGCGAGAGGAACGGCGCCATGCCCTTGAGCACCTGCACTGGCAAGGCCGAGGTGAACTTGAAGTTCTGCGCCGAGGCGCCTGGCACGAAGGCGGTCAGGGTGCCGAAATGGCTGTCGCCGATGTAGAAGACGAAGGTGGCGGTGCGGTTGATCGACTTGGAACTGATCACTCGCCCGCCGGAGCCGACGGCTTCGATGCGGTTGTCACCGGTACCGGTCTTGCCGCCCATGGCCAACGGTGTGCCATCGGCCAGTTTGAAACTGCCGGCCACGCGTTTCGCGGTGCCGGCATCCACCACCTGGGACAGCGCACCGCGCAAGGCCTGGGCCACTTCCGCCGGCATCACGCGCTTGCCGTTATCCGGATTGCTCACCAGGCGTGTCTCGTAAGGCGTACCGACGGCAAAATCCAGGCTGTCGACGCGCAGCGCGGGCTTGCGGATGCCATCGTTGAGGATAGTGCCCACCAGTTCCGCCAGCGCGGCGGGGCGGTCGCCGGAGCTGCCGATGGCGGTGGCCAGCGACGGTACCAGGTGGTCGAAAGGGTAGCCGACTTGTTGCCAGCGCTGATGGATATCCAGGAAGGCTTCGATCTCCAGCATGGTGCGGATGCGACTGTCGCGGGCGCTCTTGTGCCGGCTCTTGAACAGCCAGCTGTAGACTTCCTGGCGCTCGAACTCACTGGCCTTGACGATCTGGCTGAACTTGGCGTCGGGGTTGTTCAGCAGGTAACCCATCAACCACAGGTCCAGCGGGTGGACCTTGGCGATGAAGCCTTGGTCCGGCAGGTCATAGGCGCCGGGGCCGTAGCTCTGGTAGAGCCGTTCCAGGCGTTCGTCGGTGAGTTTTTCGGCTCCCTTGGCCGACTTCAAGTGCGCGCGCACGAAGCGGTTGAAGCTCTCCTGGCTGTCGTTGGGAAAGAAATAACGGTGCACGGCGGCCAGGCGGATCGCCGTAGGGCGCATGCCGTCGAGGAAGGTTTCCAGGCGTTGGCCGGTGTCCTTTTTCTGATACTTCTTCCAGAACCTGAGCAGGAACGAGGTGCCTTCGCGGTCTGCGAACTGGGCCAGGTATTCCTGGCGGCGCGGGTCCTTGTCGTCCTTGAGCAGTTCGGAACTGTTATTGGGGCCGGCATAGGTGGCGTAACGCACCAGGTCGCGCATCAGGCGGATGAAAGGCAGGTTGATCGATTCACGCAGGGCGTCGCGCAGCGTGGGGATGCGGCCGTTGTCCTCGTTACGGAAGTTGTGGAAGGTGTGCAGCCCGCCACCGGTAAAGAACGCTTCTCCGGGGCTGGCTGAATAGGTGCGGTCCAGCGCGGCTTCGAGCATTTTCGGCAGGCTGCGGTCGGTGTTCTGGATCAGGTAGTCCACGGCCCAGCGGGAGAGGCGGTCCGGCTCGGCGATGTCGACTTTCTTCAATGCCGCCGGGGTTTGCTGGGCATAGCGCTCGTGCAGCTCGGCGATGATCTGCAGATACGTGGTGAGCACCCGCAACTTGGCGGTGGAGCCCAGTTCCAGCTTGCTGCCTTCGTTGATGTCGAAGGGCTGGTCGGTGCTGTCGGTCTGCACCCGCACGCGCGAGCCGTCGGGGGTCAGTTCCAGCAGGGTGAAGCTGTAGCGCACCTGGGTGGTGCTGGTGGGGGTCAGCAGGCGTTCGCCCATCAGGCCGATCTCGGTCGCGAAGGCCGGGTCGGCCAAGCGCTTGAGGTAGTCGGTGGCCTGGGCCTGCAAGTCGCTTTGCAAGGTGCTGGTGGCGGAGAGGTCGAGGCGATCGAGGTCGTACAGCGGACGATTGAGCAGGGCGGCGAGGCGACTGCGGGCGGCGCTGATGCCTTTGTTGGTTTCGTTGGGCTGGACGGTCGGGTCCTGGACCCAGTCGCGATAACTGACCTGGCTCGCCAGGGCTGCCTCGGACAGTGCCGCATCGATCACGCCGTTCTGCGCCAACAGCCGGATGTGGCTGTCGGTCAGGCGCGCCAGTTCATCGTGACCCTTGGACAGGTAATGGGAGGGGCGGCGCTGGGCGATCATCAACGACAGCATTTCCCGCAGGGCCAAGCCTTTTCCCGCCAGGCTCTTGGGGTCGGTGGCGGTACTGAACAGCTGTTCATTGGCCCGCTTGAAATCGGCGCCGTACCAGACCCGCAAGCCTTCAGCCATGCCATGGACTTCACCATGCCCGGGCACGGCGGAGAGCGGCACGCTGTTGAGGTAGTCGCGGATGATCCGCTGCCGCGCCTCGAGGGTTTGCGGGCCGGCCTGATAAGCCCGCACGCTGGCGGAAATCATCTGGCGGATTTTCTCCGCGCCGGACACGGTCAGGCCCTCAGGCGAGTGACGGTACTTCTCCAATTGTGTCGCCAGCGTGCTGCCCCCAGCGGATTGTCCCGGCAGGCTCAACAGCTTGGCGACCTGCGACCAGGCCGCCATGCCGAAGCGCGGCCAGTCCACTGCCGGGTTGGCCAAAGGTTGCTTGGGGTCGAGCAGGAAGCGGTTCTCGATAAACAACAGGCTCTGCACCACCACGGGCGGGATCGCTTCGAAGTTCGCATACAGTTGCTGCGGGTACTTGAACTGATAGACCGGCGCGGCGCGGCAGTCGGTGATTGTCAGGCCGGCCTGGATCTTTTCCGCATAGGGTACGAACAGGCCTTTTTCGACGTAGTCCATCAAGGCCGGCGAGAACCGCGCCTGGGCCTGGATCACGTAGTCGCGCTTGAGCAGGCGCGGCAGGAATTCCCCCAGCGCGCTGTAGCCCAAGCGCCGGTCGAACGGGCCTGCGCCCGGGTAAACGATGGCATCGCTGGGCCCCGGCTGCACCGCATAGCTCAGGGACGCAGCGTATTTGCTGATCTCCCGGGCCTGAAATCGCGAGGTGCGCATTTCCTTGGCCACCGCCAGGCCGACCACCACCACGATAATCAGCAGCAGTAACCAGAATGCCCGCCAGCCGTGCCGTGCGCGGCGTTTTTTTTGAGGTAAAGGCGCTTCTTCCATACGTTCAGTCGGGACCACAGGTTCATTCGAATCGGTTTGCCACAAAGCGCCCATAGTCGACTGATCCATTCACGCAGATTGATCGGACTTGCTTGAAGCTTAGACGGTGGTTGGCGTGGGGGGAGGGGAAATTGTCTGCCCTCGTCTGTCAGGAGGCTCCGGTGGTGCCGCTCTGTCGGTGTGATCGTTCCCCACGCTCTGCGTGGGAATGCATCCCGTGACGCTCTGCGTCACCTTCCAGAACCGGAACGCGGAGCGTCCCTGGCGACATTCCCACGCAGGAGCGTGGGAACGATCAAAAACTGCGGGCGCTGCGAAACGGGGAGTTGTCCGAAAGCCCTGCGCTAGAGCCACCTACCCATGCCAAAACATGACGCTGCACCAATGCTGTGCAATACTCGGCGCCGTTTCCGTATGACCTGAAATCCCAGACAACGCCTCTCCAAAAGCCACTTGTGGCGCAGGCTTATCCCTGAATTTCCCAGGTTTTACAGTGAAACTCTCTATCCCTGGCTTTTTATACTGCATGGCCCGCTGATCCTGAGGTTGTCGTTCCACAGGACGGTCTGCCCACAAGACAGACCCGGTTTCGGCAAGGCGGCAGGCTCACCGGCCTGTGGCTTTGGACACTCGGTGGCTAATCCAATAACAAGACGAGGTTGTATCCCTATGCCTGTCGGCAATCATCTGCCCCATGGCGAGACCACCCAGGGTGGTCCGCTCAAACGTGAACTCGGTGAGCGGCATATCCGCCTGATGGCGCTCGGCGCCTGCATCGGTGTCGGGTTGTTCCTCGGCTCGGCCAAGGCTATTGAAATGGCCGGTCCGGCGATCATGCTGTCCTACATCATTGGCGGCCTGGCGATCCTGGTGATCATGCGCGCCCTCGGCGAAATGGCCGTGCACAACCCGGTGGCCGGTTCGTTCAGCCGCTATGCCCAGGACTACCTCGGCCCGCTGGCAGGCTTCCTGACCGGTTGGAACTACTGGTTCCTGTGGCTGGTGACCTGCGTGGCGGAAATCACCGCGGTGGCGGTGTACATGGGCATCTGGTTCCCTGATGTGCCCCGCTGGATCTGGGCCCTGGCGGCGCTGGTCAGCATGGGCTCGATCAACCTGATCGCGGTCAAGGCCTTCGGTGAGTTCGAATTCTGGTTCGCCCTGATCAAGATCGTCACCATCATCGCCATGGTCATCGGTGGTGTCGGCATCATCGCCTTCGGCTTCGGCAACGACGGCGTGGCCCTGGGCATTTCCAACCTCTGGGCCCACGGCGGCTTCATGCCCAACGGCGTGTCCGGCGTGTTGATGTCCCTGCAAATGGTGATGTTCGCGTATCTGGGCGTGGAGATGATCGGCCTGACCGCCGGTGAGGCGAAGAACCCGCAGAAAACCATTCCCAACGCCATCGGCTCGGTGTTCTGGCGAATCCTGCTGTTCTACGTCGGCGCGCTGTTCGTGATCCTGTCGATCTACCCGTGGAACGAGATCGGCACCCAGGGCAGCCCGTTCGTGATGACCTTCGAGCGCCTGGGCATCAAGACCGCCGCCGGCATCATCAATTTCGTGGTGATCACCGCCGCGCTGTCGTCCTGCAACGGCGGGATCTTCAGCACCGGGCGGATGCTCTACAGCCTGGCGCAGAATGGCCAGGCCCCGGCCGGTTTCGCCAAGACCTCGGCCAACGGCGTACCGCGCCGCGCATTGCTGCTGTCCATCGCCGCATTGCTGCTGGGCGTGCTGCTCAACTACCTGGTGCCGGAGAAAGTCTTCGTCTGGGTGACGTCGATTGCCACGTTCGGCGCGATCTGGACCTGGGTGATGATCCTGCTGGCCCAGCTCAAGTTCCGCAAAAGCCTCAGCGCTTCAGAGCGTGCGGCCCTGAAATACCGCATGTGGCTGTACCCGGTCAGCTCGTACCTGGCGCTGGCCTTCCTGGTGCTGGTGGTGGGCCTGATGGCGTACTTCCCGGACACCCGCGTGGCGTTGTATGTCGGCCCGGCGTTCCTGGTGCTGCTGACGGGGCTGTTTTATACCTTCAAGTTGCAGCCGACAGGTGATGTGCAGGGTTCGGTGCGTTCAGCTTCGTAGGTTAACCGCGATGTAAACAGAGCCTCGGTCGGATGATCGGGGCTTTTTTGTTGAGGCCTTCGAAACCTCCCCAATTGTTCATGAGCTTTTGTGCCTGCGGCGCAGTCAAACTCCTGTTAGTTCTTACAGTAGACCCAGTGCAGGCACAGAACATAGATTGAACGGCGCCAGGCAAGGGCCTGCTGGGTCGGGAGCACCCGTGAAAACGTTATCGAGCGGTTTTCTCAGCAACTCACTGATTGGGCTGGACCGCTCAGCGTTGGTCGCTGTGACGGTTCTTGCGCTAGCCGTGCGATTTCACGGAATCACGCTGCCTGCCATCTGGTATGACGAAGCTTTCAGCGTACTGCTTGCCAGACATGAGCCGTGGCAGATCTGGTCTATTACGGCGCGAGATGTTCACCCGCCTCTTTATTACCTTGTGCTGCACTATTGGATGATTCTGTTTGGCGATGGAGCCTTGGCCGTAAGGTCGCTTAGTGTGATAGCAGACGTGGGTACGGTCTTGCTGAGCATCAAGTTGATGAGTCTGGTTGCCACGCGAAGAGCTACCTTGATGGCTGCGTTGCTATTGGCGTTGCTGCCGATCTCGGTCCGTTACAGCCAGGAAGCGCGCATGTACACCTTGCTCGGGTTTTGGCTGATGGGGGCAACCGTCGCATTGGTGTGCTGGGTTAAAGATCCGGAAAAAAAGCGTTTCCCGATTATCTATGTGCTGTTGATGACGGCCGCTTTCTATACTCACTACTTTGCTGCGCTGTGCGTGCTCGTTCATTGGTTTTATTGGTGGTGGGGACGTCCGGGGAAATACCAAACCGTGCTACCTGTGCGGTCCTGGATGTTGGTCAATGGTCTCATCGTGATGCTATTCCTGCCTTGGCTACCTCATTTCACCGATCAGCTATATGCCAGGTATGTGCTCAATTGGATACCGCCCATCACAATGCAGGCGTTGCTGAGTCTCGTTTGGCAGTTCATTTTGATGAACGGGTGGCAGGCGCAATCGTTGCTTGTGTGTGCGCTACCTTTGATAGGAGTTGCATTATGTGCGGCAATGTTGGTTTGGAACGATAAGGCCCAGCTTCGTTTCAGCGGCTTATTGGCTGGCTATTTTTTTATCCCTACTGTCATTCTTGCGCTGGTGGCACTAGTTATTCCGATGTTTGTTCCTCGCTATCTGGTATTTGCGGCGGTTGGAATGCCTTTCGTCGTCGCTGTAGCGCTGGATAGATTGGCACGACGACCTGAGGTTTTGGTTTTGGCCGGAATGATTGTGCTGGCAGCGGAAGTACTGGGTTTGCAATCGGTACATAGACAAGAGGATGGCTTGAATGGTACCGATTTGCGGAGGGATTTCAGGCTCGATGTACTGGCCGCTAAACTCCAGGAAGCCGTTCGACCAGGCGACGAAATCGTGCTGGAGTCTTTGATCTGGTACTTGCCATTCAGTTATTACAATCAGACCGGCATACGACCGAAGCTTTACATTCGCTTACCTCCCAGCACTGCTCTAGAAGTTTTTGACCGTAGTGGCTATGCCCTGATTTCTGAGGGTTCCAAGTGGGTTTATTTCAACAATCCTCAGGTACTTAAATGTCATGGAAACAGGGTCTGGTGGGTGGCGGCGAAATCTTTATCTGACATCAGGCCGCTATTGGAAAAAGATTGGGAAAACACCCTTACTCTTAGGGATGGGGCGATGGTTGCTTCCCTGTTTACCCTTAAAACGACACCAGCCCCAGATGAGGCTGGCAATCCAGTGACCATTACGCAGCCACCACCTCCCGCGGCTCAAAACTGTCCGCCCGCGCCATCTGCCACATCCGCGAATAAAATGCCCCATTGACCTCTCCGGTCAGCAATTCCCCCGGCTTCAAGAAGACGTGTAGTTGGGAGAACAACTTCACCTCAGTGGCCGACATACGCCGTACCAGGTGCTTGGGCTGCAACTGTGACGGATGCTCAAGCCCGGCGGCGGCGAGCATTTCGGCCAGGGCCTTGAGGGTGTTGCGGTGGAAGTTGTAGACCCGCTGGGCTTTATCCGGGACGACCAGGGCGCGCTGGCGCAGGGTGTCCTGGGTGGCGACGCCGGTGGGGCATTTGTTGGTGTGGCAGCTTTGCGACTGGATGCAGCCGATGGCGAACATGAAGCCACGCGCGGCGTTGGCCCAGTCGGCACCGATGGCCAGGACGCTGGCGATGTCGAAGGCGCTGACGATCTTGCCGCTGGCGCCGAGCTTGATCTTGTCTCGCAGGTTCAGGCCCACCAGGGTGTTGTGCACGAACAAAAGGCCCTCGCGCAACGGCACACCGATGTGGTCGGTGAATTCCACTGGCGCCGCGCCCGTGCCGCCTTCCTTGCCGTCGACCACGATGAAGTCGGGCAGGATCCCGGTTTCCAGCATGGCCTTGGCGATACCCATGAACTCCCAGGGGTGACCCAGGCAGAACTTGAAGCCCACCGGTTTGCCGCCGGACAGTTCGCGCAGTTGCTGGACGAATTGCATCAGTTCGATCGGGGTGGAAAACGCGCTGTGACGTGACGGCGAAACACAATCCTCGCCCATGAGGATGCCTCGGGTCTCGGCAATTTCCCGGGTGACCTTGTGCTTGGGCAAGATCCCGCCATGACCGGGTTTGGCGCCCTGGCTCATCTTGATTTCAATCATCCGCACCTGCGGGTTCTGCGCCTGGGCGGCGAAGCGCTCCGGGTCGAAGCGTCCGTCGGAGGTGCGACAGCCGAAATAGCCGCTGCCCAGTTCCCAGGTCAGGTCGCCACCGTGTTCGCGGTGGTAGGGGCTGATGCTGCCTTCACCGGTGTCGTGGGCGAAATTGCCGAGCTTGGCCCCCTGGTTCAACGCCCGGATGGCGTTGGCGCTCAGGGAACCGAAGCTCATGGCCGAGATGTTGAACACCGACGCCGAGTACGGCTGGGTGCATTGCGGGCCGCCGACCGCCACGCGAAAACCGCTGGGATCGCTCAACGGTGCCGGGCGCATGGAATGGCCGATGAATTCGAAGCCGGTCTGGTAGACGTCGATCAAGGTGCCGAACGGCTTGTCGGCGCTTTCGTTCTTGGCCCGGGAATACACCAGCGAGCGCTGGGCCCGGGAGAAGGGCAGGGCATCGCTGTCGGATTCGAGCAGGTACTGGCGGATCTCCGGGCGGATGCCTTCGACCAGGTAGCGGATGTTGCCCAGGATCGGGTAGTTGCGCCGTACGGCATGGCGGCTTTGCAGCAAGTCGAACAACCCCAGCAGGCTCAACAGCCCGGTCACCAGCGTGATCGGCCAAAGCCAGTCGTGTTGCAGGAACGGCAGGCTGGCGAGGGTGAAGATGATACAGCCGGCAAAGAAGGCGTAACGACTCAGCAGAGACAGGCTCATACGGTTTCCTTGGGAGGGAGGGTAGCGCAGGCATTCTGCGCCGGCGACGAAACGGCGGGCAACCCTGTGGCGAGGGGATTGTTGTGGGAGCAAGGGTATGTGGGATTAAAGCTGTGGGAGCAAAGCTTGCTCGCGATACAGGCGCCTCGGTTTCTGCAATACCGAGTCGTCCCCATCGCGGGCAAGCCTTGCTCCCACAGATTCACAGATTCACAGAGGCGTTGCTCAGCTCGCCTGCTTCATCTGCCGCACCGGCAATTCCACGCGGAAGGTGGTGCCGACGCCGACTTCGCTGCGTACCGTGATCTCGCCGTTGTGTTTTTTCACGATGCCGTAGGACAACGACAGCCCGAGCCCTGTGCCCTGGCCGATGGGTTTGGTGGTGAAGAATGGGTCGAAGATTTTCTGCAGGGTATCGGGGGGGATGCCCGAGCCGTTGTCGGCGACTTCGATCCATACGGTTTCATCACCGACGCCGTTGCGCAGGGTGATGGTGCCGCGCTCGGGGCCGATGGCCTGGGCGGCGTTGACGATCAGGTTCATGATCACCTGGTTGATCTGCGACGGCAGGCATTCCACCTCCGGCAACGGCGTGTACTCCTTGACCACGTCGGCCTTGTACTTGATTTCATTGGCGACGATGTTCAACGTCGAATCCATGCCCTGCTGCAAATTGGCCATCTGCCATTCCTGGCTGGAATCGACGCGAGAGAAGTCCTTCAGGTCCTTGACGATTTGTCCGACGCGGCCGATGCCATCCTTGGACTCCTTGATCAGCAACGGGATGTCCTCGACGAGAAAGTCCAGCTCCACCTGTTCGCGCAGCTTGCGCAATTGCACCACCAGCTCCGGCGAGGCGATGGCCCCCTCGGCGCTGCCGTAGGCACTGAGCATTTCCTGGAGTTTGCCGAAGTAGCCGTCCAATGCCCCCAGGTTGGAAGAAATGAAGCCGATCGGGTTGTTGATTTCGTGGGCCACCCCAGCCGCCAACTGGCCCAGCGAGGCGAGCTTTTCCGATTGCACCAGTTGGGTTTCCAACATCTTGCGTTCGTCGATTTCCATTTGCAGCAGCTCGCTGGCCTGTTTGAACGCCTGGGTGCGTTGTTCCACCAGGTCTTCGAGCTTGTTCATTTTCAGTTGCGCACGGGAGGTCATTTCCCACTTGGTGGTCAGGGTGTTGGCCATCTGCTGGACTTCGATGTTGTCGAACGGCTTTTTCAGGATCAGCAAACGGTCGTGGCCGTTCAGGCGGTCGAGCAGTTCATCCCAGGAATAATCCGAATACGCGGTGCAGACCACCACTTGCAACTGCGGGTCGCGCTTCCAGAGTTCTTCGATGGTCTTGGCGCCATCCCAACCTTCGGGCATGCGCATGTCGACAAAGGCCAGGGCATAAGGTCGCCCTTTTGCCGTTGCCTCCAGCAATTTGTTCAAGCCTTCCTGCCCGCCATAGGCCGAGTCGAGTTCGAACACGGTGGCGGCAGGTTTTGGCGCATCGCCGAACAGCGCGCTTTCCATGTCCAGCAAGTCAGCGTTGCTGTCATCCTCCGGGGTGAGGATCTTGCGGAAATCTTCATGAATGGCGGGTGTATCGTCGATCAACAGGATGCGGCGGTTACTCATGCTATTCATGGCTCACCTTCTGCAAGTTTCAGGGGCAGTTGCAGTTGGAACGTCGCCCCCCTGCCTGGCCCCTCACTGTGGGCGGTGAGGCGGCCTTCCATTTCAATGGCCGCCAATGCGCAGCTGTGCAGGCCAAAGCCGTGGCCTTCCTTACGCGTGGTAAAACCGTGGGCGAAGATGCGCGTCATGTTTTCCTCCGGGATACCTTCGCCTTCGTCCTTGACGCTGATTTGCAGGGTCTGGCCATCGATGACGGCGGCCTTCAGGGTCATGTTACGCGCATGATTGGAAACCCCCGCCATGGCGTATTTGGCATTACTGATCAGGTTGATCAGGATCAACAGCAAGCGGTGCTTGTCGCCCATGATCCGCGGCACTTCGCCGTATTCCTTGATCACCGTAACATGGTGACGGGTCAGGGCGCCCGAGTTCATGCGCAGGGCATCTTCAAGCAGCTCGCTGACCACCAAGGGTTCCAGCAGGCTGTTGGCCCCGGCATAGGATTGCTGGGTGGAGACGATGTCCTTGATGTGGTCCACGCTCTTGCTCAACTGGGCCAGTTCGTCGGTCAGGCCCTGTTGCTCGAGCGCGATGGCCTCGACCAGTTGGTTGAGGTAACCGGGCAGCAGCTTGCCTTTGGCGTCTTCGGTGAGAAAGTGCCCGAGGTCATCGGCGTGTTCGTTGATCAGTTGCATCGCCTTGCCCAGCCCCTGGGCCTTGCTGCTGCGCAGTTTTCGGCTAACCAGGTCGGCGGAGATGTTCACGCTGTTGAGCACGTTACCGACGTTGTGCAGCACGTTGGTCGCGATTTCCGCCATGCCGGCCTGGCGAGCGGTGTCCATCAATTCGCTCTGGGTGTCCTTGAGCTGGCGGGTCCGTTCTTCAACCCGCTGTTCCAGTTCATCGTTGGCGCTTTGCAGGGCGTTGTTGACCCTTTTGATCTCGGCGAAGCTGCGTACCAGCCGGATCGCCAGCCAGATCAGTATCAATACCAGGAACGTGGCGAATACCAGCAGGTAGATGTGGTTACGTTCGTATTTGGCCGCGGCTTTGCTCTGGTCTTTCTCCAACAGGTCGGTAATGGTGTCCAGGTGCCTGGCCACGGGGATCGCTTCGATGGCCTGTAACAACTCATTGACCCGCGGTTGTTCGCGCAGGATCAGCGCGATGTGCCTGCTCAGAATGTCAACGGGGCCTTGAAGCCCCTGGGGCATGCGCTCCTTGTTGACGTCCAGCCGGTTCAGGCCCAGCAGCACCTCGGCGGCTACCTCGCTGGTGCTCAGTTGGGCGAACTCCATGCTGCTGAGCAACAGGTCATAGGTGTCGATGGCGACGTTTTGCAGCTGCAGCCGCTCGGTGTCAGCCAGCCGGGCGAATTGGGACTGGATGTCGTCTTCGGCGGCGGGCAGGAAGGCCATGGAGTTGCGCAGCACCGCGTTGTGGGACTTGAACTGTTCCACCAGCCGGGTTTTTTCCTTGATCGCCTTGAGGTACTCGTCGCGCTGGGCTTCCCAGAGCGACGGTTTGTGGCGCCCGGGCTCCGATTCGATGGCGTCGAGACGCTGCCACAGGCGCGACATTTCGTGCAGGGGCGAGACCAGGGGATCGTAGTTGTGGGTCAGGGCGATCCGCGACTTGAGCACCTCGTTGTCCCAAATGGCGTCTTGCTGTTTGAGCAGGCGGATCAGATCCCGGGACTCAATGTACGAGGCGGCCTGCTGGGCCCCCGAATTGACGTACATGAACAGCAGGACCGAAGCCAGTAGCAGACCGATGAATGCAAGACCGAGGCGACGGAGAGTGGTCATAGAGGCTTGCCCTCCGATTCGCCGGTCAGGGTCTTGAGGAACTCGACGATCAGGGTCGTATCGTTTTTCAGAGGCTCGCGGCCCAGTTGGTACTTGAACATGACCTCCACCGCGCGTTCCAGGGTCGGTGCCGACGCGTCATGGAAATACGGGGCGGTGACGGCCACGTTGCGCAGGCTGGGCACCTTGAAGACCTGGCGGTCGGCTTCGTCGCCGGTAATGTTGTAGCGTCCTTCGTCGGCTCGGGTGGGGTTGCCCCGGTCCTTGATGTAGTCGCCCATGACCCCGAACTTCTGGAACATGTTGCCGCCGATGTTCACGCCTTGGTGGCAGGCGATGCAGCCGTACTCCTTGAAGCGCTGGTAACCGAACTTTTCCCGGGGCGTGAGGATGTCGGTATTGCCCAGCAGGTATTGGTCGAAGCGCGAATTGGGTGTCTGCAAGGTGCGCTCGTAATCGGCCAGTGCGCCCTGGATATTAGGCTTGGTCACGCCATCGGGGTACGCGTCCTTGAAGTCCTTGGCATAGCCGGGGTCATCGGCGATGCGCTTGACGACCGATTCCCAGGTGCTGCCCATTTCCACCGGGCTGGTCACGACCGCGTTGACCTGTTCTTCCAACGTGTCGACGCGGCCATCCCAGAACTGGTGGAAGTTCAGGCCGGCATTGAACACGGTGGGCGTGTTGACCTCCACCGGCTTGCCATCGAAGCCTAAGGAAAACGGCTTGTCGTCGGCGCCGCCTCTGTCCAGGCGATGGCAACTGGCGCAGGACAGGGTGTTGTTGACCGACAGCCGCGGGTCATTGAACAGCCGTAGCCCCAGTTGGACGTGCTTGGGGTCCAGGGCCGGAGCCGGTGGCAGGGGTTTGAGGGGTTCGTCCAGTGGCTCGGCGTGAGCGGTCACGCTTGATCCCACGAGCAGGCCGAGAGCCAGAATCAGTCCATGTGACGCCATGGGATGCTTTCCTTGAAACTTTGGTTGATAACACTCAGGTGTTCACGAAAACGGGTTCTGGCGTTTTTCCCACTCGGTCATCCAGTCGGCGAAGGCCTGCGGTTCGACGGCCTTGCTGAAGTAATAACCCTGGACCTCCTCGCATTGGTGCTTCTTGAGAAATTCCAACTGCTCGAGGGTTTCCACACCTTCGGCAATGATGTGCAGGTTCAGGCTCTTGCCCAGGCTGATAATGGTGCTCACCAGCTTGGCGTCGTTGCTGTCGATGCTCAGGTCACCGACGAACGACTGGTCGATCTTCAACACATCCACCGGAAATTTCTGCAGGTAGCTCAGGCTCGAATAGCCGGTGCCGAAGTCGTCGATGGCCAGGCGAATCCCCAGCTGCTTGATGGCCTTGAGGATGGCGACCGTGGTGTCGACGTTCTGCATCAGGACGCTTTCGGTGATCTCCAGTTCCAACTGTGTCGGAGCCAGGCCGGTTTCCTTGAGGGTGCGGGCGATGCCTTCGACGAAGCCGCGCTGGCGAAAGTCGATGGCCGAGACGTTCACCGACAGGTACAGCGGGCGCATGCCCTGGGCTTGCCAGCGGCAGGCCTGCTGGCAGGCTTCCTGCAACACCCATTGGCTCAGCGGAACGATCAGGCCGCTGTCCTCGGCCACTGGAATGAAATCCGAGGGATAGACCAGGCCATGATCCGGTCTGTCCCAGCGTACCAGCGCCTCGACACCGACCACCTTGCCGCTCTTGAGGTCGAGCTTGGGTTGGTAATGCAGCACGAATTCCTTGCGTTGCAGGCCCAGGCGCAGGCCGGATTCGATGGTCTGTTGCTGTCGGGCCCGGCGGTTCATGTCTTCGGTGAAAAACCGGTAGTCGTTGGGGCCGGTTTCCTTGACGTTGCGCATCGCTGTCTCGGCTTTCTTGATCAGCGCCACGGCGTCGAAACCGTCGGTGGGGTACACGCTGATGCCCAGGCTCGCGGTGACGCTCAGGTCATGGCCGTCGATGGGTTGCGGGGAACTGATAGCCGCCAGCAGTTTGTCGGCCACGCCTTTGGTCTGTTGCGGGTCGACGACATCTCCCAGTACCACCACGAACTCATCGGAACCGTAGCGAAACACCGAATCGGATTCACGCACCACGGTCGCCAGTGCCCGGGCCACTCGCTTGAGCATTTCATCGCCCACGGGATGGCCCAGCGCGTTATTGATGCGCTTGAAGCGGTCCAGGCCGATGAACATCACCGCCAGCTGCCGGTCGTGCCGGCGGCACTGGGCCATGGCCTGAGTCAGGCGGTCGCCGAGCAACATGCTGTTGGGCAACTCGGTGAGCACGTCGTATTGCAGCAGGTGGGACACCTTGAGCAATTCCTGGACGCGCTCTTCGATCGTGCGTTCCAGGCTGCGCATTTTTCTTGCCGCATCCTGGGCCAACTGCCATTTCCAGGTCATGGCGCTGGCCATCTGGCGGATTTCCAGGGTGTCGAAGGGTTTCTTGAGGATCAGCAACTGATCGTCGAACTCGATCCGTTCGGACATGGTTTCCCAGGAGTAGTCCGAGAACGCCGTGCACAGGGCGATTTGCAGGCGCGGGTCGGCCTCCCACAGCGCCTCGATGGTTTGCAGGCCGTCCCAGCCCGGAGGCATGCGCATGTCGGCGAACACCAGCGCATAGGGCTGGCCTTCGGCCTGGGCGCGCTTGACCAGTTCCAGCGCCTCCTCGCCCTGGTAGGCCGAGTCGATCTGGAATTGCAGCCGGCTGACCTGCGGGGTGCCGAACAGCAGGCTCTCGGTGTCGTCCAGTGAGTCATCGCTGCCGGCGCTGGGGCTGAGGATCTTGCGAAAGTCCTGGTGGATCGCGGGCGTGTCGTCCACCACCAGGATTCGCCGGTTGGCAGGTACCGACATTGGATTCATGGATTGCTCTCCGATAGCTGGCTCGCCGGTCGGGTCCAGTGGTCTGTCGCCGGAATGATGGTGCCGGCCTTGAGCAGTTCGGCGGCCTGGTCGCTGTCGACCACGGTGCTGAAGTAATGCCCTTGGGCCTGCATCTCCCCGCCGCTGGACATCAGCGTGGTGCGTTGCTCCTGGGTCTCGACGCCCTCGGCAATGATCCCGATGCCCACGTCCCGGGCGAAGTTGATGATCGCCCGCAACGTCGTGGCGTTTTCGGGGTCGGCGTTGGCGCTGTCGAGGAAACGCTGGGCAAGCTTGAGGTGATTGACCCGGTAGGTCTTGAGGTAATCGAACGAGGAGTACTCGGTGCCGAAATCATCGATGGCGATCTGCACGCCCAATTCGCAGAGGCGCGGCAGCACGTCGTTGTGGGTCCACTTGGTCTGGGCCAGGGTGGCTTCGGTGACGTCGAAGCGTAGGTCCCAAGGCGCCAGTTCCCAGCGCGCGGTGGTGCGCAGCACGTCGTAGATCAGTTCCGGCCCGGTCTTGAGCTGGGTCAGGGACAGGTCGATGGCGATCACCGGGGGCGCCATGCCCTGGTCGCGCCACTGGCGCATTTGTTGGCAGGCCTGGTCCAGCACCCAGTGCCCCAGGCCAATGATGATCCCGGTTTTCTCGGCGGCGGGCATGAAGACCGCCGGTTCCAGCCAGCCACGTTGGGGATGGTTCCAGCGTACTTGCACGCCCATGCCGAGGATCTTGCCGCTGCCGAGGTCGACTTCCGGCAGGTAGTGCAGGTGCAGTTCGTTGTTTTCAATGGCTTGGCGCAGGTCGTTGGCGAGGGCGACCCGGTCGGTGACTTCCTGGTTAATTTCCTCGTTATGGAAATGGTACTGGTTGCGGCCCTTTTCCTTGGAGCGGTACAGGGCCATGTCGGACTGCGCCATCAGGCTGTCGGCACTCAGGCTCTGCGGGGTGTACAGGGCGATGCCGATGCTCACCGAAATCCGCACGTCGTTGCCGTCCAGGGAATAGGGCGCCACGAGCGTATCGCGGATCTTGCCCGCCAGCGCGGCGCAATGGGTCGCTTCATGGACGTCCAGTTGCAGGATGGCGAACTCGTCGCCCCCCAGGCGTGCCACCACGTCGTTTTCCCGGGTGCAGCCCTTGATCCGCTTGGCAACTTCCTGCAAC
Source organism: Pseudomonas sp. H1_F01 (assembly GCF_054681425.1). Lineage (NCBI taxonomy): Bacteria > Pseudomonadati > Pseudomonadota > Gammaproteobacteria > Pseudomonadales > Pseudomonadaceae > Pseudomonas > Pseudomonas sp. H1_F01. Next base: position 1,569,213 of record NZ_CP162823.1, read on the forward strand.
AACAGGTCGCCGATGGGGTGACCCAGGGTGTCGTTGATCCGTTTGAAGTGGTCCAGGTCCAGGTAGAACATCGCAAACGGCGCCGCACCCCGACGAGCGGCGGCGAAGGCCTGGTGCAGGCGCTCGATCATGGTGGCGCGGTTGGCCAGTCCGGTCAGGCCGTCGGTGCGGGCCAGCAGGGCGATTTTCTCTTCGGCCAGCTTGCGCTCGGTAATGTCGAGGATGATGCCTTCTATTTCCAGCAACAGGCCTTGCTCGTTGCGCACCGGGATGTAGCGGTTTTCTACCCAGCGGTACGTGTCGTCGCCGGTGCGCATGCGGAACTCGATGGACGCCCCTGCGGTGTCGCGGTCCAGGACACGGACCATGGCCTCATGGACCTTCTCCTGGTCGTCGGGGTGGATCAGGGTTTGCGCCCAGTCCGGAGAATTGGTCAGTTGCGCTGCGGAATGGCCGAACTTGGTGATGTTGTGGGAGATGTACATCAATGCGAACGGCGGCTCGCCCCGCAGGCGATAGAGAATGGTCGGGCTGTTCTGCACGATGATGTTGGCGTCGGCCAGTTCGCGAGTGCGTTCCTCGACCGCGCGCTCGAGCATGTCCATTTTCAGCGCCGCGTCTTCGGTCATCTGCCATTTGACAGTCAAGGTGCTGGCCATCTGGCGGATCTCGATGGCGTCGAAGGGTTTTTTCAGGATGAGCAGGCGATCGCCCAGTTCAAGGCGATCGGCGATGTCTTCCCAGGAATAATCCGAGTAAGCGGTGCACAGGGCCACCTGCAGCTTGGGATCGGCGCGCCACAGCCGTTCGATGGTTTCCAGGCCGTCCCAGCCCGGCGGCATGCGCATGTCGATGAACGCCATGGCGAAGGGTTGCCCCTGGGCCAGTGCCGTTTCGACCTTGTTCAAGGCTTCCATGCCCTGGAATGCCGAATCGAGCACGAAACTCATGCAGGAAACCGCCACAGGCGAGCCGAACAGGGCTTGTTCGGCGCTGCTCAGGCTGTCCTGGGTGTTCGCCTCGGGGCTGAGGATCTTGCGAAAATCCTCATGGATAGTCGGCGTGTCGTCGACGATCAGGATTCGCCGATTGGTTTTATCCAACGGCAGGCTCATGGCCGTGCACCGTTTTGATGCTGACTATAGAACCCTGGAAACATCTGATATCCCTTTCGCTGGCATGAGTATTCGGCCTGTACTTGGCCCTTCATGGGATACAGCATAGTCGCCTCATCGGGATACGCTCGGTCAGTGATGGCAAATGTGTCTAAATGTTCTCAATCTACTAGCCTGTATTTCGGGGGTAAGGTAGAACGGTTGTCGTGAATAGGAGGGGGTTTCAAATGGAAGATCAATCGCCGGATGTTCCGGTAAGAAAGCCAGCGGTGCTGTTGGTCGATGACGAAGAGTCGATCCTCAATAGCCTGCGTCGGTTATTGCGCAGCCAGCCGTACGAGATCCTGCTGGCCGACAGTGGCGCCAAGGCCCTGGAAATTCTCAAGGAGCGGCCGGTCGACCTGGTGATGACCGATGCGCGCATGCCGAACATGGATGGCGCCACATTGCTGGCCGAGATCCGCAAGCTGTACCCATCGACCTTGCGCATCCTGCTCACCGGTTATGCCGATGTGGATATGATGACCAAGGCCATCAACGAGGGGCAGCTCTATCGCTACCTCAGCAAGCCCTGGAACGATGAGGAACTGGTGCAGGCCTTGCGCCAGGCCCTGTCCCACCAGCATTCCGAAAGCGAGCGCCAGCGCCTCGAAGCGCTGAACCGCGAGCAGAACCAGCAACTCAAGACTCTTAACGCCACCCTGGAAAAACGCGTGGCGTCGCGCACCTCCGAGCTGCAGCAGACCGCCGACATGCTCGATTTGGCCTATGACGAGCTCAAGCGCAGTTATGTGACCAGCACCGAAGTGTTTTCGCTGATCGCCAACCTGCGCCTGCCCAAGGCCAAGCAGACCAACCGGCAGATCATCGAGTTGATCAGGGTCTATAGCCGGCTGCATTTCCTCGATGAGTCCACCGACCGCGACCTGACCATGGCCGCGGCGCTCTACAACATCGGCAAGCTGAGCTGGACCGACAACATGATGGTCACGCCCGCCGACTTGCTGCACCACAACGAACTGGATCTCTATCGGGCCTATCCGAAGCAGAGTGAGTCGCTGCTGATGACCCTGGACCCGATGAAGGACGCGGCGCGGATCATTCGCCATCACCAGGAGCGTTGGGACGGCAGCGGCTTCCCCGAGCACCTCAGGGGCGAGGCCATTCCGTTCGGTGCGCGGCTGTTGAAACTGGCGGTGGACTTCATCGAGCTGCAGCGCGGGTTGATCCTGGAGCGGCAGATGAACAGCGACGAAGCGCTGGTCTACATTCGCAAGTACGCTGGCAAGCTGTATGACCCGGATATGATCGAGGATTTCATCAAGGCGTGTGCCGAATACCTGGAAGACGTGACCCTGTCGGACCCGACGGTACAAGTCTCCACCACGCGCGAGTTGACCGCGGGGATGATTCTGGCGCGCAACCTCAATGCCGACAACGGTATGTTGCTGCTCAACGCCGGCAAAATCCTGAGCGGGCCGTTGATCGAAAAACTCATTGCCTTCGAATCGATGGAGGGTGCGCGGTACAGCGTGTTCGTCAAGATCCCCGAAGAGCAGGCCGACCCTGCGGCGCCGAAGCCGATTTTGGGGTGACTGGGGTCTGGGTTGGATTGGATTGGGTTGGGTACATATCCGTTGCTGCGGTAACGGCGGCTTAGGGTTCCGCCCTGACGGCGGGTCACTTTCGAAAAGCGCGAAAGTAACCAAAGCGCTCCTGCCCCACCACTCGGTGCCTCGCCTAGGCTCGGCATGCCCTCACTCCGGCATTGCTCCGTGGGCCCGCCGCGAAGGGCCATCCATGGCCCAGCGCGGCTATCCCGGCATCCATGCCGGGATGCCCACTCCACAATGCCTGCGTTCGGCCATCGTGGTTAACGGGGCGCCCGAGATCAAGATCAAGATCAAGATCAAAAGCGAGGCGGCCTGACAGCCGGCCTGGCTCTCTTGGTCGTACACCTGTCAGATCTGTGGGAGCAAAGCTTGCTCGCGAGGCGGCCTAGTAGCCGACCTGGCTCTCCTGGTCGTACACCTGTCAGATCTGTGGGAGCAAAGCTTGCTCGCGAGGCGGCCTAGTAGCCGACCTGGCTCTCTTGGTCGTACACCTGTCAGATCTGTGGGAGCAAAGCTTGCTCGCGAGGCGGCCTAGTAGCCGACCTGGCTCTCCTGGTCGTACACCTGTCAGATCTGTGGGAGCAAAGCTTGCTCGCGAGGCGGCCTAGTAGCCGACCTGGCTCTCCTGGTCGTACACCTGTCAGATCTGTGGGAGCAAAGCTTGCTCGCGAGGCGGCCTAGTAGCCGACCTGGCTCTCCTGGTCGTACACCTGTCAGATCTGTGGGAGCAAAGCTTGCTCGCGAGGCGGCCTAGTAGCCGACCTGGCTCTCTTGGTCGTACACCTGTCAGATCTGTGGGAGCAAAGCTTGCTCGCGAGGCGGCCTAGTAGCCGACCTGGCTCTCTTGGTCGTACACCTGTCAGATCTGTGGGAGCAAAGCTTGCTCGCGAGGCGGCCTGACAGCCGACCAGGATTGTGGGAATGGTCGGACAATCCTCCGGGTTGCAGCAGATTTTTCCGACGAACTCTGGCGGTTGCCGGGTGGGAAGGGCTGTCGCTAGTCTTTTCCCGTCGCTGCAAATTCAGCGGCCGGGCTTGGAAATCCGATAAGTAGACGGCGCGAAAGCGCCCTTCATGACGTATGCTTGCGGTCGTTTTTTGACCATGCTTTCGTTATGGCAGCTGTGCGCGGGAGACCTTCGGGTCTGTCGGGCTCGTTTACCCCGGTTTTCCAACCTGCGTACGGCTGCCACCCCTCGCTTGGAAACGAACGTCGCAGCTCCAACCTGTAGACGGAGTGTCACCCTATGTTCAAAGCCACACCCAATCCCCCCGAAACCGATCCCCAAGAACTCGATGAAGCCGCCAAGCGCGCCATCGACCATTATCTCGACCCCAAGCCTCAAGCCAAAAAGAAAAAGCCCTCAGGTCAACTGTTCACCGTCGTGGACGGTGTCGACACCGAAAGCCTGCTGGCCAACCTCAGCGAAACTTTGGCCTCAGCCGATGCCATGGTCAGCGACCTTGCCTTCGACCTTAAAGGCTCGCGACGCCATGTTGCCCTTGGCATTCAGCAACTGATCGAGCTGGGCGCTTTATTGGCGAATCGGATGCTGGACAACGTCAATACACAACCCTGACCACACCGCGCGCAGAAGCGAGAAGGCTCGCTTCCACAATTGGACCGGGGTACGACCGGGAGAGCCAGGTCGGCTGTCAGGCCGCCTCGCGAGCAAGCTTTGCTCCCACAGATCTGATGGTTCCCACAGATCTGATGAGGTGTACGACCGCAAGAGCCAGGCCGGCTACTAGGCCGCCTCGCGGCGGACGTTGATCTCGGCGCCCCGTTAACCGCGCTGGGCCATGGATGGCCCTTCGCGGTGGGCCCACGGAGCAATGCCTTCGTTCAGGCATGCCGAGCCTAGGCGAGGCACCGAGTGGTGGGGCAGGAGCGCTTTGGTTACTTTTGACTGGGTCGGCTTCCGGGCTTTTCAAAAGTGACCCGCCGTCAGGGCGGAACCCTAAGTCGCCGTGACCGCAGCAACGGATATACACACCAACCCCAATCGGTCGAAACTGACCACAGGAACTGCACTGATTTTTAGTCCAGCGCCAGGCTTTGCTCCCACCCCTACGCGTTGTAATCTCCCCGTCACTTTCCCGGCCAAGGCTTCGATCACCCATGACCACTTCCCTCATCCGCATCGCCGCCGCCCTGTTGCTCGGGCCGGACGGTCGAACCCTGCTGGTGCGCAAGCGCGGCACCCGGGCCTTCATGCAGCCGGGCGGCAAGATCGAGGCCCATGAACAGCCCGTGCAGGCGCTGGCCCGTGAGCTGGAGGAGGAGCTCGGGCTGCAGATCGACCCGGCACAGGCCCGTTACCTGGGCGTATTCAGCGCTCCGGCGGCCAACGAGCCGGGGTTTGTCGTGCAGGCCGAGGTGTTTTTGCTGAGCATCGACGCCCCGGTTTCGCCGGCTGCCGAAATTGAAGAGGTGTGCTGGATCGACCCGGCCGGCGACAGCAATCTTTTGCTGGCACCGTTGACAGGCGAGGTGATCCTGCCGTTTTATCGAGCGACACTTCTCGCTACCTGCTGATTCACGCCTCAAGGACTGACGCTCATGATTCCATTGCCGGACCTGTTGATTTTCGCCGCCGCCGCGTTGCTGATGGTACTGACGCCCGGCCCGAACATGATCTACCTGATCTCCCGTTCGATCTGCCAGGGCCGCAAGGCCGGCGTCACCTCCTTGCTGGGGGTGGTGGCGGGGTTCTTCGTGCACATGTTCGCCGCGGCCGCCGGGTTGACGGCGGTGTTCCTGGCGGTGCCTGTGGCCTATGAAGTATTGAAGTGGGCCGGTGCGCTGTACCTGTTGTGGCTCGCCTGGCAGGCCGTGAAGCCGGGCGCGCGTTCGCCCTTCGAGGCCCAGCAGTTGCCAGCGGACTCGACACGCAAGTTGATCACCATGGGTTTTCTCACCAGCGCCCTGAACCCCAAGATCGCGGTGTTCTATTTGTCGGTGTTTCCGCAGTTCATCAGCCCGGAACACGGTTCGCTGTTCACCCAGAGCATTATCCTGGGCCTGACCCAGATCAGCGTCAGTTTCAGCGTCAACCTGCTGATCGCCCTGTTCGCTGCAGGCATTGCCTCATGGTTCGTCCACAACCCGACCTGGCTGGCGGCGCAGCGCTACTTCATGGGGTTTGTCCTCGGTGCGCTGGCGTTGCGACTGATGCTTGAACAACGCAGGACGGCGTGAGCATGTGGATCGAACGGTTGGATGCCAGTCATGCCCTGGCCTACCGCGAGCTGATGCTTGAAGCCTACGATTGCCATCCGCAGGCGTTCACCTCCAGTGTGCGGGAGCGGGCAATGATGCCGTTGAGTTGGTGGGAGGGGCGATTGACCAGCAAGCTCGATGTGCTGCTGGGCGCGTTCGAAGCAGGCAAGTTGGCCGGCATCGTTGGCCTGGCCTTCGAAGCGCGGGAAAAGGCTCGCCACAAGGCAACACTGTTTGGCATGTATGTGTCGGCCGATTTTCGTCAGCACGGTTGGGGTCATGAGCTGGTGCAAGCAGCACTGGCCGAGGCGCAAAACCATCCTGCACTGAAACTCATCCAGCTCACCGTTACCGCCGGCAATGAGGCCGCCTTCAAGTTGTACCAGCGCTGCGGCTTCATCCAGTTCGGACTTGAACCTTTAGCGGTGCGGGTGGGCGAGGATTACTTCGACAAAATCCACATGTGGCGCCAGATATCGATGCCTGAGATCAAGTGCGAAGAGGTCGATTCGCCCCTGTCCCGATAATCGGTCAAGGGTATTTGATCTCTGGCCGTGGACCGGTATAGACGGGCAAATCGGATTCCTGCGCAGGCGCACTCATGCTTCCTGCTCCACTGTTCAATCGCACGATTCTTATGTTTCGTATGCCGAAATCGTTACCGTTACTGCCATCCTGGTCATTGTTTATATACATTCGTACCGTCCCTCTTTCGATGATGGTGAATACGATTGAAAACACGTACCAGACTCCATCCTTGGGGACATGGCGGGGAACGCCACGCCATTGCGGCATGCCGGTATCTGGGTAAAGGATCGGGTTGACCAGCCCCGGAATGTGGCTGTTGTCGGCAACATGGGTTCCTTCGAACGTGAATTGGTATTGCCCGGGAATGAACAGGAAGTCTTGATAGAGGATGACCCCGGCGAAGCCGTATGGGGTGCCTTGGTCGGTGAAGTTGAAAAACGCGTTTACTAATTGATGGTTCATGACGTGCTGACGGATAGATCCGGAACGAGCCGCCAGATAGGGAATCCAGCCGTTATAAGCGTCCGCCAGTGAAGTGTAGTGATCCTCCCATTCCACCGGTGCCGTGCCGATGATGATGGAGCTCGTCGTCGATACATTACTGTTGCCCAATTGATCAACTATCCGGGCGCTCACCGGATGCGTGCCGTCGCCGATCTGCTGAAGGTCAGCGGCCGTCAACGTGTAAGTGATTGGGTTGGCGGGATGAACATAGGGAATCGTTTTACTCCAAGTCCCCACGGTCAGTGTCACCCCATCATATTCGCGCGGGTAGCTGCGGGTTAACGTAAACGTGCCTGGCTGTGCGGGGTTGGCGCTGGCCGGATGGCTGACGGTGATCTCGGATGGCGGGTAATGAAACAGCAGGTCCAGGATCGGGAGCGAGTCATCGTGATTCTGGCTGACCCGAGTCACTCGGTAAAACATTGTATTTGCGCCGTTCACCAGCCATCCCCATGGCAATTCCATGTCTATGCGGTCGTTCTCCTCGCCCACCTTGATGATCTTGATCACTGATGTCGGTTGGCCATTGACCCACAGCTCCACGGAATCATCGATGGCCAGTGGTTTAGAGAGTGTCTTGAGCGGATCAATCACCATGTACAGGCGGATGGACGGCGAGTGAATGGTCAGGGGAATGCCGCCGTGGTAGGTCCCTGTCGGCAGCACGGGTGTCTTCCATCCTGGAATGTACATGGGCCACAGCTCAAGAGCTGCGTCGGCCTGCGATGAGTTGCGGAGGCTGTTCATCTTTTTCTCCTCGGCTGCGGTGCCTGAACTGATTCGGGACAGACACCATCAGAGCGCGAAAGGAGAAGAGTGTCGCCTGTCAGATCTGACAGGCGAGTGCGAGATCAAGACGGATGGTCATTTTGCACACCGAGTGAAACCCCCTGTGCTTCAGCGCACGGCACTGACGCCGTCGAGTGTGGAGAACGACGTGTCCTTGGCCGTCAGCAAAAAGTCGCGCATGTACGGCGCGTCGAGCATGTCGGTGCGCACCGCCGCATACAGCGTGGCAAACAAGCCTTTCTCTCCCAGCCGCTTGGCTTTCACGTAGCCCCGCGAGCTGTATTCATGCAGGGCCCAGTGCGGCATGCCGCAGACGCCGCGACCGCTGGCCACCAGTTGCATCATCATCACCGTCAGTTCAGAGGTGCGTACCTGGGCCGGTTCGATGTCGGCCGGTTCCAGGAAGCGGGTGAAGATGTCCAGCCGGTCGCGCTCCACCGGGTAGGTGATCAGGGTTTCGCTGATCAGGTCCTCGGGCACGATGTAGGGCTTGCCCGCCAGTCGATGCTGGTTGGCCACGGCGAGCATCGCTTCGTAGGTGAATAGCGGCACGTAGGTGATGCCGGCCAGTTCCAGCGGGTCGGAGGTCACCACCAGGTCGAGGTCGCCCCGGGCCAGGGCTGGCAACGGCGCGAAGGCGAAGCCCGAGGCCAGGTCCAGTTCGACTTCCGGCCAGGCATCGCGGAACTGATCGATGGTCGGCATCAACCACTGGAAGCAGCTATGGCACTCGATGGCCATGTGCAGCCGTCCGGCGGTGCCGCCCGCCAGGCGGGCGATATCCCGTTCGGCGCCGCGCAGCAAGGGCAGGGCGGCATCGGCCAGTTGCAACAGGCGCAGGCCGGCGCTGGTGAACCGTACCGGCTTGGTCTTGCGCACGAACAACTGCATGCCCAGGCGCTCTTCCAGTTCCTTGAACTGGTGGGAGAGAGCGGACTGGGTCAGGTGCAGGCGTTCGGCGGCTTCGACCAGGCTGTCGGCTTCGCGCAGGGCGTGCAGGGTCTTGAGGTGACGGAGTTCAAGCACCGGAGTTGCTCCATGAGTAAAACTTGTGATCAACACGAAAAGGTTGAGTTTGTCTCATGTAGGGTCAGCTGTCGACAATGGCGCCATCTTTTACAGGAGGACGCACACCATGGCCCTGGCCCACACCCTCGGTTTTCCCCGCATCGGCGCCGACCGCGAACTGAAAAAAGCCCTCGAAGCCTACTGGAAAGGTGACCTGGCCCCGGCCGCGTTGCAGGCGGTGGGTCGCGAACTGCGGGCCCGGCACTGGCAATTGCAGAAAGACGCCGGCATCGACCTGCTGCCCGTCGGCGACTTTGCCTGGTACGACCAGGTGCTCAGCCACTCCTTGACCCTGGGCGCGGTTCCACAGCGTTTCCACAGCACCTTGAATGCCCAGGGCCGGCCGACCCTCGACACCCTGTTCGCCATGGCCCGTGGCGCCACGGCCAGTTGCTGCGGTGCCGACCACGGCCAGGCGCAATACGCCCAGGAGCTGACCAAGTGGTTCGACACCAACTACCACTACCTGGTCCCGGAGTTTTCCGCCGACCAGACCTTCGCCCTGAGCTGGGAACAGTTGTTCGATGAAGTGGACGAGGCTCATGCCTTGGGCCATCAGGTCAAACCGGTGATCATCGGCCCGTTGACCTACTTGTGGCTGGGCAAGGCCAAGGGCGAGGCGTTCGACAAGCTCGACCTGCTGGAGCGCCTGCTGCCGGTCTACGGGGAAATCCTCAACCGCCTCAAGGCCCAGGGCGTGGAATGGGTGCAGATCGACGAACCGATCCTCACCCTCGATCTGCCTCAAGCCTGGAAGAGCGCTTTCGAGCGGGCTTATCACATCCTCCAGTACTCGCCGCTGAAAAAACTCGTGGCCACCTATTTCAGTGGCCTGCAAGACAACCTCGGCCTGGCGGTGAGCCTGCCGGTGGATGGCTTGCACATCGACGCGGTACGTGATCCGGAACAACTGGGCCAGGTGCTGGACCGCCTGCCGACCTACAAGATTCTTTCGGTGGGCCTGGTCAACGGGCGCAACGTCTGGCGCTGCGAACTGGAACAGGCGCTGGCGCAGTTGCAACCGGCCCAGGAGCGCTTTGGCGACAACCTCTGGGTCAGCACCTCGTGCTCGCTGCTGCACAGCCCGGTGGACCTGGAGCGTGAAGACCGCCTCGATCCGGAACTCAAGAGCTGGCTCGCCTTTGCCGTGCAGAAATGCGGTGAAGTCGCGGTGCTGCGTGATGCCCTGAACGATCCCCAGGCCCCCGCTGTGCAGCAGGCCTTGGCCGACAGCCGCCAGGTGCAGGCCAGTCGCGCCAGCTCGGCACGCATTCACAAACCCGCGGTCCAGGCGCGCCTGGCGGCAGTCGGGCCGCAGGACAGTCAGCGACGTTCGCCGTTTGCCAAGCGCATCGAACGCCAGCGCGCCCGACTGAAACTGCCGGCCTTTCCCACCACCACCATCGGTTCCTTCCCGCAGACCCCGGCCATTCGCCTGGCACGCCAGGCCTACAAGCAAGGCAAGCTGTCGGCCAACGACTATCAGGACGCCATGCACACCGAGATCCGCCATGCCGTGCAGATCCAGGAGCGCCTGGGCCTGGACGTGCTGGTGCACGGTGAAGCCGAGCGCAACGACATGGTGGAATACTTTGCCGAGCAACTGGACGGCTACGTCTTCACCCGTTTCGGTTGGGTGCAGAGCTACGGTTCGCGCTGCGTGAAACCGGCGATCATCTATGGCGACATCAGTCGGCCGAGCGCCATGACCGTCGACTGGATCCGCTACGCGCAAAGCCTGACCGACAAGGTCATGAAAGGCATGCTCACCGGCCCCGTGACCATGCTGATGTGGTCGTTCCCCCGCGAAGACGTGTCGCGCCAGGTCCAGGCGCAACAACTGGCCCTGGCCCTGCGGGACGAAGTGCTGGACCTGGAAAAGGCCGGGATCAAGATTGTGCAGATCGACGAGGCGGCGTTCCGCGAAGGGTTGCCGCTGCGTCACGGGCAATGGCAGGAGTACCTGGATTGGGCGGTTGACGCGTTCCGTTTGTGCGCGTCGGGGGTGGGCGACGAAACCCAGATCCATACCCACATGTGCTACAGCGAATTCAATGATGTGATCAAGGCCATCGCCGACATGGACGCCGATGTCATCACCATCGAGACTTCGCGTTCGGACATGGAGTTGCTGGAGGCTTTCGAGGCGTTCGACTACCCGAACGACATCGGCCCGGGCGTCTACGACATCCACTCGCCACGGGTGCCGGACACGGCTGAGATGGTTGCGCTGATGAGCAAGGCGGTAAAACGGATCGCCGCCGAGCGGCTGTGGATCAACCCCGACTGCGGGTTGAAAACCCGGGGCTGGCCGGAAACGGAAGCGGCACTGGTGAACATGGTGGCGGCGGCGCGGCAGTTGCGTAGCCAGCTGGCCTGAAGCTGACGCCTGGGCGGGTACCTGTGGGAGCAAAGCTTGCTCGCGATGAAGCCAGCGCGATTTCTCTGGAATCGAGGTGCCTGTATCGCGAGCAAGCTTTGCTCCCACAGATACATCCTTACCCACAGATACATCCTTACCCACAGATACATCCTTACCCACAGATACATCCTTACCCACAGATACATCCTTACCCACAGATACATCCTTACCCACAGATATATCCTTCGCGCAGGCAACCATTCGGCAATCTTCATCAAACTGTCACGCAACTGTGGCAGCGCGCTTGAACAAACTTCATCAGACTCGCGCTCTACTGGGGTTCTGCGTTTCGGTGTTTCTTCATGCGTGTATTCATTTTCCTGGCCGCGTTGTTTTTCGGCCTGCCGTCGATGGCGGCTTCTCGGTGTGACATCAATGTTGCGACCCAACGGGTCGATCTGGATCAGGTGAGCCTGGCCTACCAGAGCGTTGGCCGTGCTTCGGATCCGGCGCTGTTGCTGGTGATGGGCCTGGGTGGGCAGTTGATCCATTGGCCGGACGAAGTGGTGGTCGCCCTGTGCGAGCAGGGTTTCCGGGTGATTCGCTACGACAACCGCGACGTCGGCCTGTCCACCTGGCGCCAGGCTCCCGGCAGCGCCAACCTGACCTTCGAAGCCCTGCGCTACAAACTCGGCTTGCCCGTGGCCGCGCCTTATACCTTGACCGACATGGCCGATGATGGGCTGGGGCTGATGGACGCCTTGCAGGTGCAAAGCTTCCATGTGTTGGGCGTGAGCATGGGCGGGATGATCGCCCAGCACATGGCCGCCATGGCGCCGCAGCGGGTCGAAAGCTTGACCCTGATCATGACCAGTTCCGGTGCCGAAGGCTTGCCCGCACCCAGCGCCGCGCTGGTGCAGTTGCTGTCGCGGCGCAGTGCGCCGAATCGCGAAGCGGCCCTGCAGCAGCAGGCCGATCTGCTGGCCGCGTTGGGCAGCCCGATGGTGGTGGATGATCGCCAGGCATTGCTGCATCAGGCCGCCGTGGCCTATGACCGGGCCTTCAACCCCGAAGGCGTGAAGCGCCAGATCATGGCGATCATGGCCGAGCCGAGTCGGGTTACGCTGCTCAATCAACTGCGGGTGCCGACCCTGGTGGTCCACGGCACCGCCGACCCTTTGCTGCCGGTGATGCACGGCGTGCATCTGGCGGCGCACATCCAAGGCAGCCAGTTGAAGTTGATCCCGGGCCTGGCCCATCGTTTCCAGGAGGCATTCAAGGCGCCGTTGCTGGGGGCCGTGTTGCCGTATCTGCAGCAGCACCGTGAAGACACGTCGCACTGGGCGCAGATCGAGCCGGTGCAGGCGCCTAATCTGCTCTGATCTTGATCGTTCCCACGCTCTGCGTGGGAATGCATCCCGTGACGCTCCGCGTCACCTTCCAGAAGCGGAACGCGGAGCGTCCCTGGCGGCATTCCCACGCAGGAGCGTGGGAATGATCAGGACCGCGTCGCCTTCATCGCGGGCAAGCCTTGCTCCCACAGGACCGCGCCTGGGCCTGCTCCACCAACCACCCCATCAATTCCTGCAACGGCCCCGACACTTGGGGTTTGTGCGGGTGTACCAGGTGATAACCCAGCCCGGTCTTGACCTTCAGTTCGAACGGCATCACCAGCCGGCCGGCGCTCAGGTCGTCGCCGATCAGCGACCAGTCGCCAATCGCCACGCCAGTGCCTTGGGAAGCCATGGACATCGCCAGGTCCAGGGTTTCGAAATGCTGGCCCTTGCTGACATTGCTCAAGTGCACATCGGCCGCCGCCAGCCAGGCGTTCCAGTCGCGCTCGTCACGGGTGGGGTGCAACAGCAGGTGTTGTTGCAGGTCGGCGGGTTCACGCAGCGGCACCGGGCCTTCCAGGATCGGGCGAGAGCAGACGGGCGTCAGTTGTTCATCGAACAGATGCACGCACGCCAGCGAGGCGTCAGGTGGTGGGCCATAGACCACCGCGGCGTCGAAGGCTTCGCGCTGGAAGTCCACGCCGTGCCTGACCGTGGTGGTCAGTTCCACCGGCACGTCCGGCCGTTCCTTCTGCCATTGCAACAGGCGCGGCAGCAGCCAGCGCATCACGCAGGTCGGAGCCTTGAGTTGCAGGGTCTGGCGTTTTTCGCCGACCTGCTCGACCGCTTCGCCGATCAGGCTGAACACCTGCTGCACTCGGGGTAGCCACGCCTGGCCTTCGGCGGTCAGGCTCAGGCCGCGTGCCTGGCGCTGGAACAGCGCATAACCCAGATGATCTTCCAACCCGGCGATCTGCCGGCTCACCGCGCCCTGGGTGATGTGCAGTTGTTCGGCGGCCCGGGTGAAGTTGCAGCATTGGGCCGTGATCAGAAACGTGTGCAGCGCCGGCAGCGGGGGAAGTCGTTTCATTTCGGATCCAAGCCATGACGTGAGGACATGGCTAGTATGACTTTTTATCCATTGTTGCCGCTATGGTCGGACCGTTCCAATAACGCCATTCCCAAGACAAAAAAGGGTCCCGCCGCAGGCTGTGCGAGGCCCTTTACACGACAAGAAAAAGGCAATGGCAATGGCGACGTGCGGCGAAGTATTGGTCAAGTTACTCCAAGCGTATGGCGTGGAGCAGGTGTTCGGCATTCCTGGCGTGCACACCGTCGAGTTGTACCGCGGGCTGGCCCGTTCCAGCATCCGCCATGTGACCCCGCGTCATGAACAGGGCGCAGGCTTCATGGCCGATGGTTACGCCCGGGTCAGCGGCAAGCCCGGCGTGTGTTTCATCATCACCGGCCCCGGCATGACCAACATCACCACCGCCATGGGCCAGGCCTACGCCGATTCGATCCCGATGCTGGTGATCTCCAGCGTGCAGTCGCGCAGCCAGTTGGGCGGCGGGCGCGGCAAGTTGCATGAACTGCCGAACCAGGCTGCATTGGTGGGTGGGGTGGCGGCGTTTTCCCACACGCTGATGTCCGCCGCTGAATTGCCCGGCGTGCTGGCTCGGGCGTTCGCCGTGTTCCAGGCTGGACGCCCGCGGCCGGTGCACATCGAAATTCCGTTGGACGTGCTGGTCGAAGACGCCGATGCCCTGCTCGCCAGCGTGCCGGTGAACATCAACCGCGCCGGTGCCGCACCGAGTGCCGTGGCGCAAATGGCGGCAAAGCTGGCATCGGCCAAGCGGCCATTGATCCTGGCCGGCGGCGGCGCCCTCGACGCGGCGGCCGAATTGACCGAACTGGCCGAACGTCTCGGCGCGCCAGTGGCGTTGACCATCAATGCCAAGGGCCTGTTGCCGTCCCGGCATCCGTTGCTGATCGGCTCCACCCAGAGCCTGGTCGCCACCCGCGCGTTGGTGGCCGAGGCGGATGTGGTGCTGGCCATCGGCACCGAGCTGGCCGAGACCGACTACGACATTACCTTCGCCGGCGGCTTCGAGATCCCCGGTGCGCTGCTGCGCATCGACATCGACCCGGACCAGACCGTGCGCAACTACCCGCCGCACCTGGCGCTGGTGGCCGACGCCCGCGTCGCCGCCCGGGCCGTGCTCGACGCCTTGAGCCAGCACCCCTTGGCCGAGCGCCGTGACGATTGGGGCGCGACGCGTGCCGCCCGGTTGCGCGCGGATCTTCAAGGCAGTTGGGACGCGGCGACCCGTGCCCAGACCTTGTTTCTCGACACCGTCTTGCAAGCGCTGCCGGAGGCGGTGTTCGTCGGCGATTCGACCCAACCGGTGTACACCGGCAACCTGACCTTCAACCCGGAGCAGCCACGCCGCTGGTTCAATTCATCCACCGGCTACGGCACCCTCGGCTACGCCTTGCCAGCGGCCATTGGTGCCTGGCTAGGTGGCAAGGACCGGGGCCACGGTCGCCCGCCGGTGGTGTGTTTGATTGGCGACGGCGGGTTGCAGTTCACCCTGCCGGAACTGGCCAGCGCCGTGGAGGCGCGCACGCCGGTGATCGTGCTGCTGTGGAATAACCAGGGCTACGAAGAGATCAAGAAATACATGGTCAACCGCGCCATCGAACCGGTGGGCGTGGACATATACACCCCGGATTTCATCGGCGTCGCCAAGGCCTTGGGCTGCGCTGCCGAAGCCATCGACGGCGTGGCGCAACTGCACGCCGCGTTGCTCGCCGCTTGCGACCGGCAGGGCCCGACGCTGATCGAAATCGACCAGGCAACCTGGATGGCGCAGGTGTCGAAATGAATTTCCCTACGACGCAAGACGGGCTGTACATCAACGGTGAGTGGTTGGCCGGCGATCAACCGCTGCGGGTGATCAACCCGGCGACCGAAGCGCTGCTGACCACCGTTTATGGCGGCGACGAGGGCGCTGTCGATCAGGCGTTGAACGCGGCGACCCAGGCTTTCACGCACTGGTCGAACACCACCGGCGCCGAGCGTGGCGCGATTCTGCGCCGGATTGCCGCTGGCGTGCGGGACGCTCGTGAACGGTTGATGCACCTGCAATCGAGCAACAACGGCAAACCGCTGTTCGAAGCGGCCATCGATGTCGACGATGTGGTCGCCACCTTCGAGTATTACGCCGAGTTGGCCGAAGGCCTGGACGCCCGGCAAGACAGCCCGCTGGCGTTGCCCAGTGCTGATTTCAGCGCACGCCTGCGCCGCGAACCCTGCGGCGTGGTCGGCCTGATCGTGCCGTGGAATTTCCCGATGGTCACCACGGCCTGGAAACTCGCCCCGGCGTTGGCTGCCGGCTGCTGCGTGGTGCTCAAGCCCTCGGAGGTCACGCCGTTGCCGGAGCTGGAGCTGACCTCGATCATCGCCGGATGCCGATTGCCTGACGGCGTGTTCAACCTGGTCTGCGGTACGGGCCTGGCAGTTGGGGCGCCATTGTCGGCGGACCCGCGCGTGGCAAAGATTTCCTTCACCGGCAGCAATGCGGTGGGTGTGCAGGTGATGCAACGGGCGGCGGAAACGGTGAAGGGCGTGAGCCTGGAACTGGGCGGCAAATCGTCCCTGCTGGTGCTGGCCGATGCCGACCTGGACCTGGCGGTGGAGCTGGCCTGCGGTGGTGGTTTCTTCAATGCCGGGCAGATGTGTTCGGCCACCAGTCGTGTGTTGGTCGCCGATGAACTGGCCGATGAATTCCTGCAACGGCTCAAGACCCGCGCCGAGGCGATCCGCGTGGCCGACCCGTTCGACCCGGATGTGGAGATGGGCGCGCTGGTGAACCAGGCGCAATACCAGCGGGTGCTGGGGCACATCGACCGTGGCTTGAGCGCCGCAGCGACGCTGGTGTGCGGTGGGCAGCGACCCGCGCATCTGCCGCGCGGCTTTTTTTTACAGCCGACAATCTTCACCGACGTGCCCCTGGACAGTGCGTTGTGGTGCAAAGAGATCTTCGGGCCTGTGTTGTGCGTGCGCCGTTTCAGCACCCCGGCGCAGGCGATCGCCCTGGCCAACGACAGCCGTTTCGGCCTGGTGGCCAGCGTGGTCAGCCGTGATACGGCGGCTGCCGAAGAGGTGGCCAACGCTTTGCAGGCAGGGCTGGTGTGGATCAACGCGCCGCAGGTGATTTTCCCCCAGGCGGCGTGGGGCGGTTACAAACAGAGCAGTCTCGGCCGCGAATTGGGGCCCTGGGGATTGGCCGCGTTTCAGGAAATCAAGCATGTGATCCGGGCGGTCTGACGGCACGTTATCAGGTCACGCATGCCTCGAAAAAAGGCATGCGCCAGGAACATGGCTCCAATGAGTTTTTTTCGATAGTCAGGGATTTTGCACAACCTCAGGATGGCCGCAGACGGCGGTGAAGCCCTTGTTGTACGGGGCTTTGCTCGACGTCGAACGGTGCGGGCGCAACGGTTTTTACCCACCTCATACTTAAAAGAATAAAGGGAGTCCTCCATGGGCGAGCATGATCTGAACAGACGTCAATTCATCAAGACTGCAAGTGTGGTTTCGGTAGCGGCGGCCGCCATGAGCGTGCCCTTCATCAGCGCCCGGGCCAGCGATACGCGGTTCGTCGGCAAGACCCTGCGTCTGCTCACCTGGTCCGATGACACCGGGCTGGCGGCGTTGCGCAACATCGCCGCCACCTTCGAGGCCAAGACCGGGGCCAAGGTCATTGCCGACCGCACCGGCAGTACCTCGGAAATGGTCGCCAAGCTCAAGGCTGGTGGTGACCGGCCGCAGTACGACATCATCACCCTGGCCGGCGTCGGCGCCGAGGGCCTGGCCGCCGCCGGGCTGTTGGAAAAACCCGACCTCAACCGCATTCCCAACCTGGCTGACGTGCCGGCGCAATACCGCACGGGTGCCGGCGGCCATGGCATTGGTTACCTGCTGTGGTGCAACAGCCTGGTCTACAGCACCCGGACCTTGAGTCAGGCGCCGGACAGTTACGCCGCGCTTTGGGATGCGGAGCTGGCACCGAACATCTTCCTGCCGCCGCCGAACTGGACCGAGGCCATGGACCTGATCATCATCGCCGCCAAGCTGGCCGGTGGTGACGAACACAACATCGAGCCCGGTTTCAAGAAACTCGCCGAGCTCAAGGACCGGGTGGTGACTCTGGGGGAAAACCCGAACCAGATCGCCGAGTTGTTTCGCACCGGCTCCCTGGACATGGGGGGCTTGTATGCGCCAGCGTTTTTTCCCAAGCAGATCCGCGACCCGGCCTACAGCCTGGGGGCGACGTTCGGCATGAAGGAAGGTTTCTATACCGACCTGATGCTCTCGGTCATGCCGAAAAACCGCCCGGGCGACACCGACCTGGCCTACGCCTTCATCGACCACTCCCTCGACCCGCTGGTGCAGGGCAAGATGGCCGAAGACATCTTCAACGGCCCGGTCAACGCCAAGGCAATCATCTCCAGCGAAGCGCGCAAGAGCCCCTACATCCTCACCCCGGAGCAAATCGCCGACAAAGCGATCATGCACGACAACGCCTTCCTGGCGACGGTGCATGACCAATGGATCCGCCGGTACACGGAAATTTTCTCTTCCTGAAACGCATGCCAGACACCGGCTGCCCAGCAATGCGGCCTCTGTGACCGCCCGAGAACCAGTGTGGGAGCGGGCTTGCTCGCGATAGCGGTGAGTCAGTTGCTGGAGATGCTGACTGTGCCGTCGCCATCGCGAGCAAGCTCGCTCCCACAGGGGCATTGGGGTGTGCATTGGTCTTGCGGCCCAGCCGAGAACCAGTGTGGGAGCGAGCTTGCTCGCGATAGCGGTGGTTCAGTTGATGGAGATGCTGACTGTGCTGTCGCCTTCGCGAGCAGGCTCGCTCCCACAGGGAATTGGGTTGTTTTGAGATTGTGTTTGTTCTGTCGTTTTCCACTGACGAGATCTTGCCATGGAACACCTACCGTTAACCCATCACCAGAGTGTCGCGCCCATGCGTCCACCCCGGGAGATTTCCCCCACCCGCCGAGCCTGGCTGTTCCTGTCGCCGTCGATGTTGTTTCTCGGCGTGCTGATCGCTGCCAGCCTGTTGGTGCTGCGCATGAGCGTCGGCACCAAGGGTGCGGAGTGGAGTGGGTTCAGCCTCGCCAGCTACGGGCAGTTGCTGGAGCCTTATTACCTCAAGTCCCTGCTGCTGACCTTGCGCCTTGCGTTGATCAGTGCGGTGATCGCCGTGCTGCTGGCGATCCCTGTGGCCTACACCATGTCGCGCCTGGCCTCGCCGTTGTTGCGGCGGGTGTTCCTGGCGGCGGTGCTGTTACCGCTGTTGGTCAACCTGCTGCTGCAAAGCTATGGCTGGCTGGTGATCCTCGGCCCTGCCGGCATGCTCAATCAGGCGCTCATGGGCCTGGGCCTTATCAAGCGGCCGATCATGCTGCTGTACAACCAGAATGGTGTGTTGATGGGCCTGGTCCAGACGGCCTTCCCGCTGGCCGTGCTGCCCATCGCCAGCGCCATGCGTGGCGTTGCCCGCAGTTATGAAGAGGCCGCCGCCACCCTCGGCGCGAGCCGCTTCCAGGTGTTTCGCCAAGTGGTGCTGCCCATGAGCCTGCCAGGGATCATTACCGGCGCGACGCTGGTGTTTGCCTACAACGCCAGCAGCTTTGTCGTGCCGCTGCTGTTGGGTGGGCGGCGGGTGCCGATGTTGGCGGTGATGGTCCACGACCAGATTGCCCCGTTGATGAACTGGCCCGCTGCGTCCGCTGCAGGGGTGGTGCTGATTGTCACCACGCTGATGATCATGACCCTGTCCGAATATTTCACCGGCCGTCGTCGACGGATGCTGGAGGCTTCTCAATGACCGCGTTGAGCAAAAAACGCCAGTCGCTGTTGCCCGGTGAAACCGGGCGCGCAGTGGGGCTGCTGTCGGGTTTCATCCTGTTGCTGGCGGTGCTGCCGATCCTGACCATGATCGTCATGTCCTTCAGCGGCGCGGCGAACCTGGACTTTCCGCCGAGCAGCTACAGCCTGCAATGGTATCGGGCGGCGTGGCACACCTTCGTATCGCCGGATGCCAGCGACGTGCTGAGCCTGGGCCAGGCCATGGGCACCAGTTTGTTGGTGGCCTGCCTGACGATGATTTTCGCTACGCTGATTGCGGTGCCGGCGGCCTACGCGCTGACCCGTTGCGAGTTCCGTGGCAAGGCTGTGGCGTTGCAACTGATGTCGCTGCCGCTGGTGTTTCCCATGGTGGTGCTGGGGTTGGCGCTGCTGCTGGTGTTCGACAGCCTGCCATTCCAGATGACCACCTCGCGACTGGTCATTGCCCACGTGATCCTCGCCTTGCCGTTCGTGGTGAAAAACTGCACCGCCGCCATGCTCGGTATCGGCAGTGAAGTCGAAGAAGCCGCGCGAATGCTCGGGGCGACACCACGGCGGGCCATCGTCGATGTGGTGGTGCCGTTGATGAAGTCGGGGATTCTCGCCGGGATGCTGCTGGCGTTCATTGTCTCGTTCAACGAATTCACCGTGACCTATTTCCTCTACACCATCGATGTCATGACCGTGCCGATCTGGATGTACAGCCGCACCGTGTCGTCGCTGGACCCCACCGTTTTCTCGTTTGCCGTGCTCATCGTGCTGATCGATTTCGTGTTGATCTGGGCGTTGGAGAAGCTGGTGGGCGAGGGCGGCGTTTCCTTTTGATTTCGAGGTGAAGACATGACTGGACTGATACTGGAAAACGTCGAGAAGCATTACGGCTCGGCCTGCGCGGTCACGGACGTGAACCTGCATTTGCCCGAGGGCAAACTGGTGTGTTTCCTCGGGCCTTCGGGCTGTGGCAAGACCACCTTGCTGCGCATGATCGCCGGCCTGGAAAGCCTCAGCGGCGGCGAAATTCGCCTGGATGGCCAAGACATCGGCCACACCCCGGCGCACCTGCGCAACTTCGGCATGGTGTTTCAATCGCTGGCCCTGTTTCCCCACATGACCGTCGGCGAGAACATCGCCTATCCGCTGAAGCTGCGGGGCGTGGGCAAGGTCGAGCAACAGGCGCGGGTGGTGGAGTTGCTGGAACTGATCCAGCTCCAGGCGATGATCGACCGGCCCGTGGCGAAACTGTCCGGCGGCCAGCGCCAGCGCGTGGCGATTGCCCGGGCCATTGCCGCCCGGCCGAAAATCCTCCTGCTGGACGAACCGCTGTCGGCTCTGGACGCGAAGTTGCGCGAGTCGATGCAAGTGGAAATCCGCCAACTGCAACAGCGGTTGAACATCACTACCATTTTGGTGACCCACGATCAGCGCGAAGCCATGACGATGGCTGACATCGTCGTGGTGCTGGGGGAGCATCGGGTGCAACAGGTCGGTACGCCGATCGAGATCTACCGGCACCCCGCCAATGAGTTCGTCGCCGACTTCATCGGCTCAGGCAACATTTTTCCGGCGACCACCCTGGGCAACGGACGGGTCGGGCTGCCGGGCGGGGACACGCTGGACGTGCCGGCCAGCCATAGCGTCATCGCTGGCGAGAAGATCAAGTTGCTGGTGCGCCCCGAAGACCTGCAACTGTCCTCGCCCCAGGCCTCGGCGGGTAACCGGTTGCTGGGCAAGGTGACGTTCGTGCGGGACATTGGCGCGACCGTCGAGACCACGGTGGAGTGTTCCGGGATCTCGTTCACGGCGCTGAACACGCCTTGCCAGGGCATGGACCTGGGCATTGGGCATGCGGTGTCGGTGACCATACCGGCGCAGGCGTGTCGGTTGCTCGGTGCCTGAGTTCAAGAAATGAGGTGCTTTTACTGGCCTCATCGCGAGCAAGCTCGCTCCCACAGTTGATTGTTGTGAACAGCGAACCCCTGTGGGAGCGAGCTTGCTCGCGATGGGGCCGGCCCAGTCAACACAAACCCCAGGTCAAACAGTCATCCGCAACCGCGCCAGATCCCGCAACGGCGGCGCGCCGAACAACCGGCTGTACTCGCGGCTGAACTGCGAAGGGCTTTCATAACCCACCCGATACCCCGCCGCCGAGGCTTCCAGCCCTTCGGCGAGCATCAGCCTGCGGGCTTCCTGCAGGCGCAGTTGCTTCTGGTATTGCAGCGGGCTCATGGCAGTCATGGCCTTGAAGCGGTGATGCAGGGTCGAGACGCTGAGGTTCACTTCCCGGGCCAGGTCATCGATGCGCAGCGGCTGTTCGAAATGGCCGTTGAGCCACTTGATCGCCTGGCTGATGCGATGGCTCTGGCTGTTGGCGATGGCGATTTCGTACAACCGATAACCCTGGGGACTGCGCAGCAGGCGATAGAGGATTTCCCGGCGCACCAGCGGCGCGAGCATGGCGATGTCTTTCGGTGTATCGAGCAACCGCGCCAGGCGCAGCACGGCGTCGAGCGTCGGCGTGTCCAGGCGTTCGACATACAGCCCCCGTCCGGCGGGGCGGGTCGGAACACCCAGGGGGCCTGCGTCGGCGATCAGTGCGGTAATTTCCGCCGGGTCGATGTCCAGGCGCAGGGCGAGGATCGGCTCTTGCGGCGAAACGTCCGCGATGCAACCACTCAACGGCATCGACACCGAGACCACCAGGTAATGGAGCGGGTCATAGTTGAAGAGCTCATCCGCCAGGCGCACCTGTTTGCTGCCCTGGGCCATGATGCACAGCGCCGGTTGGGCCAGCACCGGAGCGAACTTTTGAGGCTTGCTGTGGCGCGACAGGTTCAGCGAGCCGATGGCCGTGGCATAGCTGCCGTCTTCGCTGGTGTTGCGGTCGATGATCGACGCCAATTCGGCGCGCTGTTGTTCCAAGTGCGTGTCCAGCGGGACGTGGGCGTGGTCGAGTGGCGACATGCCGGGATCCTCAGGCGATAGGGAGCGATGAACAAAAGCTTATGTTTGTGCAAGGCGCAGCGGTAGCAACATCCTGTTGAAAGCTTGCCTGATCCTGCACGGCGCAAGGGGCCATGACGCTGCAATGCTGTGGAAACTTGCTTGAAACCTTTTGTTTCAACTTCCCTGGTTTCGACCGGATCGATGGCAAATTTTGTGATACCGATGCGCAGGATTGTGCAATGGGTCGGCAGGAATCGACTAACGAAACTGGCGTCGTGGCGCTTAACCTTTGATCCTGTCGCAGCCTGTCCCCGGCTGCACAACGGATTACCTGGGAGGGTTGAACATGACTACACAGATCCCCGTCAGCCACATGGCTTTCGTCCGGGCCCGTGCCGGTTGCTCCAGGCAACTGGGGGCGCGCCTGAGTACGCTGATCGCGCCCTCGCGCCTGGCTCCCGGTTGCTTGCACTTTGCCTTGCAGCAATCGCAATGCGACGCTGATTTGTGGCTGGTGTCCGGGCTCTGGGTCAATCAGCTGTCGATGGATGCCTACTTCAATTCACCGGCCATGGCGATTTTCGCCGAGCTGGTGCAGGACCTGGTGGTGAGCAGCCTGGATTTTCATACCTTCAGGGAAGTCTCCGCCGCCCAGGCGACCGAAGGGTGCCGGGCGCAGGTACACAAACTGGCCGGTTGAAGGTTTAATGAGCGTCATTTTCCACCGCCAGGATGCACAAGACATGGCACGCAAAGCCTTTGAAACCTTTGAAGCTGTTTCCGCCGTCGTTCCCAAGGAAGGCGGCGGCTACCATGCCGCCATCGCCACCAAGGCCATCGGCGGCTCAGGTGCGCCGCGTTTCAACAAGATCCTTGAAGAGCAGACCTTCGAGACCGCCGTCAAAGCCGATGAAGCGGCAGCCCTGCAACTGACCCACCTCAAGGGCGTCGACGACGAGGGCGGGTTGCTCTGGAACCCACGAGATTAACGCTGTGGGAGCAAGGCTTGCCCGCGATGAAGGCAACGCGGTCGGTCTTGGGAACCGAGGGGCCTGCATCGCGGGCAAGCCTTGCTCTCACAGTGCAGCCTTCTATCGAGGGCGATGCATCTTGAACAACGCCTCAGGCCCCAACTGGAAATAATCCGCCGGCCCGCCACCGCGCAAGATCGGCTCGGCGGCGGCGGTATCGTATACCCCATCCTTCAACAGCCACTTGGCGATATGCACGGCGACCACTTCGCCGAGGATCAGCCAGCTTGGCACCAGCCCTTTGTCCGCCCGCTGCAGTTGAATGATCTGCGTGACCTTGCATTCGAAGGACACCGGGCTTTCGGCGACGCGCGGAACCTGGATTACCCGTGACGACGCTGTCATCAAACCCGCCAGTTCGAACTCATTGACCTCTGGCGCGACCATCGCGCAGCTCTGGTTCATCTGCTCGGCCAGCGGGCGCGTGGCCAGGTTCCAGGCGAATTCGCCGGTCTGTTCGATGTTGTTCAGGCTGTCTTTGCGCCCGACGCTGGAGAACCCAATGATCGGCGGAATGTAGTTGAAGGCGTTGAAGAAACTGTAGGGCGCCAGGTTCAGGCGGCCTTCGGCATCCTGGGAAGAAATCCAGCCGATGGGGCGCGGGCCAACAATGGCGTTGAACGGGTCATGGGGCAGGCCGTGGCCGTTGGCGGGTTCGTAGAAATGGATATCGTCGGGCATCGGGCCGGGTCCTGAATGGTTTGAAAACGAAGGGATAGTGCAAGGGTTGGTGAGTTATTTCCAGCCGAGCAAGCAAAACCTGAGCGCCCGATACCTCTGTGGGAGCGAGCCTGCTCGCGATAGCTGTTTACGACGCGCAACCGTTGCCGCGTCGGATGATGTCATCGCGAGCAGGCTCGCTCCCACATTAGTTCTTCAGTGATTTTCACTTTGTGCTCGACTAAGACTGCCCGTTTTCCTGTGACCCATAAATAACTAAGCCCGGCCGAAGCCGGGCTGTGAGGGTGTCGTTCTCGGATTAGCTGATGGCAGCAGTGTTAGTGCGGTCGAAGCCATCTTCAGCGACGGTAGCGCCGCCAGTGCGGTCGAAGCCATCTTCAGCGACGGTAGCGCCGCCAGTGCGGTCGAAGCCATCTTCAGCGACGGTAGCGCCGCCAGTGCGGTCGAAGCCATCTTCAGCAACGGTAGCGCCGCCAGTACGGTCGAAGCCATCTTCAGCGACGGTAGCGCCGCCAGTGCGGTCGAAGCCATCAGCAGCAACGGTGGCAGCGCTAGTACGGTCATAACCGTCGGCGGCGATGGCCGAGCTGGTGCGGTCGAAACCGTCAGCGGCGAAGGTGTTGGCAGCGAGTACGGACAGGGTCAGGGCGAGGATCAGTTTGGTTTTCATGGTGGTTACTCCAAGGGGGCGTTGGCGATGTGCCTTGCATGGGTTGAATGCTACGCCAACTAAGTTGATTGAAAAGCGCAAAATAATGCTAAAAACAATCGATTAAATAGATATTAAGGGCGGCGTATGCAATTCGCTTCCATCGTCGGAGCGAACGTCGCGCAGGTCATCGATCAGGTGAGCCCAAGATGCAGCACCAGCATTAACGGGTGATTAATCGCTGTTTTGGCTGTGTGACAGATTTTTCATACATTCCCGACCTGTTTTTCACCCATGCATCTCCAGTCTGCCCCCCCATGGTCACCAAGAGCCTGCCGTCACACACTGGAGATTGCCCTGCGATGAATAAATTGCCCCAAATTACCCTGGCCTTCTGGGTCATGAAGATCTGCGCGACCACCCTGGGCGAAACCGCGGGGGATTTGCTGTCGATGACCCTTGATGTCGGTTACGCCATCAGCTCGCTGATTCTGATCAGCGTGTTCGTCCTGACACTGGTTACCCAACTGATGGCCAAGACCTACAAGCCGATGCTGTACTGGATCGTGATCCTGTCCACCAGCACTGCGGGCACCACAATGTCCGACTTCATGGATCGCACCCTTGAGTTGGGTTACGCCACCGGGTCGATGATCCTGATTGCGATTCTGTTGGCGATCTTCGCGGCTTGGCGCCTGAGTGGGGATTCGCTCAACGTCACCAAGGTGCAGACCTTTCGCGGCGAGATGTTCTATTGGATGGCGATTCTGTTTTCCAACACCTTGGGCACCGCGCTCGGTGATTACCTGGCCGACGATTCGGGCCTGGGCTTTGCCGGCGGCGCATTGCTGATCGGCTCGACCATTGCCGTGGTCGTGCTGCTCAAGTACTTCACCCGCATTTCGTCAGTGGTGTTGTTCTGGATCGCGTTCGTGCTGACGCGCCCCCTGGGAGCGACGCTGGGCGACTTGATGACCAAGCCTCATGACAAGGGTGGCCTGGACTTCGGCACCATCGGCTCGTCGGCGGTGCTGGCGGGGATATTGATCGTGATGATCGTTGGCGCAACCTATGCGCAGAACCGTTATGGCAAGCAGGGCGCTGCTGAGTTGACTTGAAACCGAGTCGTCTCCAATCGCGAGCAGGCTCGCTCCCACAGGGATTTACGCCAACCCTGTGGGAGCGAGCTTGCTCGCGACGGGGCCATCACCGTCACCGTTGCAGTGACTGTGGCCCCCTCTGTCAGTCAGTCACGATCCGCGAGTGCTTACGGGTGTCTTTCATGGTGATGTACACCAGCAGCGACACGGCGATGCAGGCCGTCACGTACCAGTAGTAGCCGGTTTCCATGCCGATGCTCTTGAACCACAGGGCGATGTATTCAGCGGTGCCGCCGAAGATCGACACGGTCAGTGCGTACGGCAGGCCGACGCCCAGGGCGCGGATTTCGGTGGGGAACAGCTCGGCTTTCACCACGGCGTTGATCGAGGTGTAGCCGCTGACGATGATCAGCGCGGCCATGATCAGGAAGAACGCGCCCCACCAGGTCTGGATGGTGTGCAAGGTGGTGAGGATCGGCACGGTGAACAGCGTGCCGAGGATGCCGAAGGCGATCAGGATCGGCCGGCGGCCAATCTTGTCCGACAGCCCGCCGATCACCGGTTGCAGGCACATGAACAGGAACAATGTGGCGGCAGAAATGGTGGTGGAGTCGGAGATGCTCATGCCGACGGTGTTCACCAGGTATTTCTGCATGTAGGTGGTGTAGGTGTAGAAGGCCAGGGTGCCGCCCATGGTCAGGCCGACCACGGTCATCAGTTCCTTGGGATGGCGCATCAAGGTGCGCATCGCGCTTTCCTTGGCTTTTTCCTTTTTGGTGAACGACTCGGTTTCTTCCATGCCGCGTCGCAGGTACAGCGCCACGACAGCGCACAGCGCGCCGATGGCGAACGGGACGCGCCAGCCCCAGGCATACAGCTGTTCGGTGGTGAGGGTCTGTTGCAGCACGATCAGCACGCCCAGGGCGATGAGCTGGCCGGAGATCAGGGTCACGTACTGGAAGCTGGAGAAGAAGCCGCGACGTTCCTTGGTCGCCATCTCGCTCAGGTAGGTGGCCGAGGTGCCGTACTCGCCACCCACTGACAGGCCTTGGAGCAAGCGGGCAAAGACCAGCAGGATCGGTGCGCCGACGCCGATGGTTTCGTAGCTCGGGCTCAGGGCAATGATCAGCGAGCCGAAGCACATCAGGTACACCGACGCCATCAGCGCACGTTTGCGACCGGCACGGTCGGCGTACAGGCCCATCAACCACCCGCCGATCGGACGCATCAGGAAGCCCACGGCGAAGATCGCGGCGGTGTTGAGCAATTGGGCGGTGGTGTCGCCCTTGGGGAAGAAGACTTTGGCGAAGTACAACGAGAATGCGGCGTAGACGTACCAGTCATACCACTCGACCATGTTGCCGACCGAGCCGCTGAAGATCGATTTGATCCGGCTGGCGGTGGTTCTTTCACGGGCGGGCACGGCAGCCGACCCAAGGGGCAGGGCGTTGGAGTTGTCCATTGAAGGATCCCTTCGTTTAATTGTTTTTGTGGAGCGCGTGGGAACGCAGCCTGACAGGGCTATAGCAGGAGCTGTGCCAGGTGGCAGAAGGCCGGTTTAGAGGGGGGCATGGCGCTAGGTGAGCGGAAAATCGCTCATTGTGGCTGGGGGTGTGGGCGGGAATCCGCTTATGCAGGGAGAGGGTTGTTGTCTGTACTGGCCCCATCGCGAGCAAGCTCGCTCCCACATTTCGTCCGGCTTACACATGCCCCTGTGGGAGCGAGCTTGCTCGCGATGAGGCCGGTACAGACCCAGAGAATTCAGCGGGCCTTACAAAAACATCTCCCGACTCAACCCATGCCGCTGCATCTTTTCATTGAAGGTGCGGCGCGGCAGTTGCAGTTCCTCAAGCACGGCTTTCACATCGCCTTTGTGCCGGGTCAGGGCGGCGCGCAGGCATTGGGCTTCGAAGGCTTCCTGTTGGGCCGCGAGGGATTGGCCCGGCTCCGTCTCCAGGACGGGCAGTTGATCAAGCCCCAACACCTGGCGTTCGGCGACGTTGGCCAGCTCACGCACGTTGCCCGGCCAGTCGTGGCTGAGCAGATGGCTCAACTGCGGGCCGCTCAGGGGCGCGGCGGAGCGGCCCAGGCGTTCGGCGGCGCTGTGGGTGAAGTGTTCGAACAGCAGGGGAATGTCCTCGCGCCGTTCGCGCAGCGGTGGCAGGCGCAGTTCGGCGATGTTCAGGCGATAGGCCAGGTCTTCGCGAAAACGTCCGGCCCGGGCTTCGTCCAGCAGGTCGGGCTTGGTGGCGGCGATGATGCGCAGGTCCACCTGGATGCTCTGGTTGGAGCCCAGGCGTTCGAGCTTCTGTTCCTGCAACACCCGCAGCAACTTGACCTGCTGGGCCAGGGGCATGCTCTCGATTTCGTCGAGAAACAGCGTGCCGCCATCGGCGTATTCGAGCTTGCCGATGCGCTTGCCCTGGGCGCCGGTGAAGGCGCCGCTTTCGTGGCCGAACAGCTCCGCTTCGAACAGCGCCTCGGGAATGGCCGCGCAGTTCAACGCGACGAAGGGCTTGCTCGCCCTCGGGCCGAAGTCGTGCAGGCAGCGGGCGACCAGTTCCTTGCCGCTGCCGGTTTCGCCGCGGATCAACACGTTGACCGGCAGTGCGGCCAGGTCCAGCACCTGGCGCCGCAGGTTTTGCAACGCACGGGAAACGCCCAGCAGCGTGCCATCGAGGCGGACCCGGGCGTCGGCCTGTTCATGCAAGCGACGGTTTTCCAGGACCAGGGTGCGTTTGTCCAGAGCCCGGCGCAGGCTGCCGAGCAGGGCTTCGGGGCTGAAGGGTTTTTCCAGGAAGTCGTAGGCTCCGTCGCGCATGGCCTCCACGGCCATCGGCACGTCGCCGTGGCCGGTCAACAGAATCACCGGCAGGTCCGGATCGCGGCGGCGCACTTCGGCCAACAGCTCCAGGCCACTGAGGCCGGGCATGCGCACATCGCTGAGGATCACTCCAGGGAAATGCTCCGGCAACCGGGCCAGGCATTCATCGGCGCGGCTGAACAACTGCACCTGAAACCCCGACAGGCTCAACCATTGCTCGACGGCGCTGCGAATGCTGCCTTCGTCATCAACGACCATGACTGAATCAAGCATTCAGTTGCGCCTCCTTATCAATGGGCAAGGTCACGCAGAATACCGCGCCGTGCTCATGGTTGTCCGCCGTCAGTCGTCCACCGGATTCATGGATGATTGCAAACGAAACCGCCAGCCCCAGACCCAGGCCATCGCCCACCGCCTTGGTGGTGAAGAATGGATCGAACACCTGGGCCAGGTGTTCCTCGGCGATCCCGGTGCCGCTGTCGCTGACGGTCAGGCGCCACAATTGCTCATCGGCTTCCAGGCGCACTTCCAGGCGCTTGATGGGTTGGTCGGCCATGGCGTCGAGGGCGTTGCGCAGCAGGTTGATCAATACCTGTTCGAGGCGGATCGCATCGCCGCGCACCCAGGCCGGTCGAGTCAGGTGCAGCACGGTGCTGATCTGTTCGTCGCGCAGGCGCGTGTCCAGCAATTGCAGCGCCTGGTCGACCACCGCCGCCAGGTCCAGGCGTTCGCGCAGGCCACTGGGGCTTTTGCGGGCGAAGGTCTTCAGGTGACCGGTGAGGGCGGCCATGCGGGTCAGCATGTCGTCCACCGGCTTGAGGGCCTTGTAGGCGTCATCGACCCGACCATGATCGAGCAGCAAACGCAGGGTCGCCAATTGCATGCGTTGGGCGGTCAAGGGCTGGTTGATTTCATGGGCCAGGGCCGCCGACATCTGCCCCAGTGCCGCCAGCTTGGCCGATTGCACCAGCCCGTCCTGGGCCGTGTGCAGATCCCGGGTACGTTCTTCGACCAACCGTTCAAGCTCTTCGCGGCTGCGCTGGCGCAACTTTGCCAGGCGCCAGCGCTGGTTGAGAAACAGCAGCAGGAACACCAGCGCCAGCCACGACCCGGCGGCCGCGAGCCCGGCGTTGCGACGGTCTTCGAAGGCGATCTGCGGACGGCGCAGCAAGTGCAGCGTCCAGCCTTCGGCGGTCAGCGGCAAGGATTCCCACAGGTAGTGCGCCGAGCCATCGGGCGTCTCGACCCGGACCAGATGGCTATTGTCGTCAAAGCGCCGCAGGGGTTCATAGGCCAGCGGTTGCAACGGTTGTTTGTCGTATTGACGGGTGGCCTTGAGTTCGGCGCGGGCGCTGTCGCTCAGCGGCTGCAAGTGGCGATAACGCCAGCCCGGGCGATTTGCAATGAAGATAATCCCCCGCGCGTCGCTGACCAACAGCGTGTCGCTGCCCTGGCGCCACTCGCGCTCAAGCTCCGGAAACTCCAACTTCACCACCATCGCGCCGAGGAAGTCACCATTGTCGCCGGTCACCGCACTGGATAAGAAATAACCCGGAATACCGCTGGTCACGCCCACTGCATAAAACCGCCCGGTGCCCTGGGTGCGAGTCTGGATGAAGTAGGGGCGGAAACCATAATTGTGCCCGACGTAGCTGCTGGGCAGACGCCAGTTACTGGCCGCCACGGCGAGGCCTGTATGGTCGAGCAATTCAAGCGTGGACGATTGTGCGGCGCCGTTGATTTTTTCCAGTTTGCGATTCAATGCATCCTGTTGCGTCGCGCTCAGCGAGCCCTTGAGGGCATCACGCAACTGCGGGTCCAGCGCCAGCACGGCGGGCAGGGCGCGGTAGCGTTCGATCAGGGTGTGGAGGGAATTGGCGTACAGCGCCAGTTGCTGGCTCGCACGGCTAGCGTCTTCCTCCAGGGCTGCGCGCTCGGCATGGCGCACGGCGAGGACGGCGGCAAGGGCTGCGCCGGCGAGGATCAGGACGATGGCAAGGAGCAGGCGCAAGGGGCGCGGCATTGCGGGCATTTGATTGTTTCAAGGGCAGGGCAGGGATGGGCACGATAGCACGCCGAATTAGCGGCTGAATCGCCGCTATCGAGAGCCAGTTCGTAAAGAGGTTCACATTCGGCGTTGAAGCAAGCCGATCCGCCGCTTTCGCTTCAAGACAAACCGGCTATCTGAGCATGCTTTGGGTCTTCTTCAGTTGAACGATCGTGGCTTTCATCTGAAGTCTCAGGTTTTGAGGCGTGTCGCCACTGGATTCTCCGAATAGCTTTTCCAGCGGCTGGTAGGTATTGGTAGCGCCGAGTTCCGCCTTATTGAACAGCTTGTCGATGTAGTCCATTTGTGCGTTCAGCACCTCGATCATGCCATTGATGTACTCGTCGGCCCGGGCGATTTTTTCCTCGGAAAGTTCACGGTTGGCGCCGCGGATTTCGTGAATGATCTCGATTGTCCCGAGCACTGTACCCACCGCGGCCCCGATTTCGCTGGCGGTCACGTTTCCGCTGGCTTTCAGCGCGATTTTGGTGCCGGTGACAGCCGCTTCCTTGCCGGCTTTCAAGACGTTTCGGGTGGTGGGCGCGGTCACGGCATGGAGCAGGTCCTGACCTTTCGCCTTGGCATACTCGTCCAGATTGAGGTGCTTGTATTCGCCTCTCTTCACGATGCGATTCGGGTCCAGTTTGCGGGTCTTGAAGTTGACCGCTGCGCTCAGGCTCAATCGCTCCAGTGCATAGTCAAGGCCAATGCTCACGCCTTTGCTGGTCGTGAACCCCAGCGCGGCCCCCAGGATGATACCGGGTGGGCCCGCAACGCTGCCCAGTGCCGCCGCCCCCATGCCCACCGCGATGCCCGCGCCATAACTGATGACCTGCGCGCCAACATGAGCGCCGACACGTACCGCGGCGGACTGGGCGTGAGCCGCTACCGAGCGATGGCTTTCCAGTTGGGTCTGCGCTTCGCGGGCCCTGCGTGAAGTCAGCTTCAGGATGTCCTTGAACTTGGCTATCTCCCGGTTCAGTTTGTGTTTTTTCTTCCGCCCTTCATGGTCGGCCGCGGCCTGCGCTTTCCTGTCATCTCTCTCTGCCTGTGTCTCCAGGATCAAGCCTTGGTCGTCGGTCAGCGTCATCGGGTTGTTGCCGACGAATCCATACAGGTTCAACCCGTCGACAGTGCCCGCCGGGTCCGGGCTCAACCAGCGCTGCAACCACGGCGGGTAATAACGCGCACCGTAGTAATACAGGCCACTGGCATCCAGCTCCTTGCCCGAATACCGCAAAGTCTTGTAGTCGACTTCTATTCTCGAACGGGCGGCCTGCCAGCTGGTACCACCGAACGGATAGTAATGCTCAAGGCTGATCAAGGCGCCCTCGCGGTCCAGCTCCAATGTGCTGGAGCCCAGGTGGTCGTCGAGGTTGTAGCGCAGTTGGTCGGCTTCGATGCCGTCCGGTTGGCCGGCTTCCCAATGCAGGCAACGGACGCTGCCGTGGGCCAACGCAAATGTGATGATGTGCAATTGCTCCCCGTGGCTGCTCGTGCGGATTTCAAGGTCCGGCAAATAACGGGTTTCGTGGCGGGTACTGGCGGTGATGTGGGTCTTGCTGACCCGCTCGCCCAGGCTGTAAAGGTAGGTTTCGTCATCGTCGGCCATGCCGTTGTCGCGCTTGAGCAATGTCACTCTGCTGAGCTGGTCGCGGGCATTCCATACCAGTGGCTGGGCACCGCGTTGCAAATACAATGGGTTACCGTGGGCATCGAACAGCGCGTCGAAATCCGGTTCCGGGTCGTCTACTGTCCAGCGCACGCCCCGGTTGCTGTGGGGGGCGATGCGCAGTGCCTGGGTGTGATTGTTGCCTTCGCGAACATGCCGCAGTTGGGTCAGGTTGTGGCCGCTGTCGTAGGTGTAGAGCTGGGTATAGTTGAAACGGACGGAGGGGTCGATGGGAACGACCGGGGCCGGTAAACCGGGCAGCAGGTGTGGTGTGTCTCCCTCCAGGCCGGTGGCGCTGGTCAGGCGATAGAGCGAGTCGTAGGTGAACTCACGGTGACCGTCCATGCGCTGATTGGCAAAGTACAGGGTGCTCACTGTCTGGTCCTCGATGCGCAGCACATTGCCCACGGGGTCATAGAAATAGGCCAGGTCCTGGCGCAGGGCCTCACCGGCTTTTCCTGTCTTGAGGGTGCTCATCCGACCATCCGCCGGATCACGTGTCCAGCGGCTGGTCACGCCGTTGGCGGTGTCCTGGCGCTCGATCTGGCCGGCTGCGTTATAGAGGGTGTCCAGCAAAATCGGTTGTGATGCCTCATGGTCCTTGAGTTTCAGGTCCGCTTGTCTGAGTTGCCCGCAAACGTCCAGGCGTAAATCATATCGGTGGCCGCCGGCGTCAGTCTGGCTTACCAGTGCGCCGAGGGCGTCCCGGGTTTGTGTACTGGTATAGGGGATAGCGTCGGCAAAACTGCGTACCTGGCGCAACGATTCACCCAACAGACTGTAACGGTCGAGGCGCAAGGTGCCCGAGGTGTCGGTCTGCTCCAGCAACTGCCCACGCAGGTTATCTACGGTGTCTTCAGTGGCGTCGGCGTAGGTGAACGTTTCGGCATTCGCCTGGCCATTCTCCTCCAGGGCTAGCGGGCGCAGCTGGTTGTCATACTGCGTGCGCCAATGGTTGCCGCGCGCATTCCATACCTGCAAGGTTTCACCCGCCAACCCCGGCAAGGCCAGGCGCCATCCAGCGTCGACGCTGTCGGTCTGCAGGGGGCTGGCCAGGAGGTTGTAGACCGTGGCCTGATTGGGTTTAGGGGCATGGTCGAACAGACGTGGGTCCCATTGCTCGGTCAAATGGCCGGTTACGTTGAACCGTTGACGAGTGATCAGCGCGGCTGCGGGGGCCTTGGCCTGGCTTCGCAGATAAGCGATCTGCCGCACCGGCAGGCCACGGCCGTCGACGGCAGCGATATCCGGGGTTCGGGAGTGAACACTGTTCATGTCAGCCCTTCTACGATGAACCATCGAGTGGCGCGGTATCGTTGTAATCGTGATCGCACTGGTACCACGGGTGATAGACATGCCAAGCCTCATGCCCCTTGGCATTGACGACTTTGACCAGCCGCCCTGGCGGGTCGTAGAACTGCCGGTCGTGGTAGCCGTGTTCACGCAGCGACGCGTCGTTGATGTAACGCCAGGCATCGGCGAAGTAAGGGCGGTAGACCCGCGTGACCAGGCCTTTGTTGTTGTACTCGACCCGTTCGCTGACGCGCCAGCGCGGGTTGGCATCATGTTGGATCGGCCGCCCATCGTCGCCCAATCTCAGCGAGCCGTCCTCGGCCACGGCATAGGCTTGCCCAGGCTCGACCAATTGCTTGCTTTGCAGCGGGCGACCAAAACCGTCGACGGCGCTGACGGCGATGCGGATCTGTCGCAGTCGATCATCCGGATAGCGATCGGCGCTCAACACGACGCTGTGGGCCGGTTCCCGGGTTGTGGACTGGATCAGCATCCAGAGTAGTTCCTCGCCGGCGCTCCGCGTCTTGAGCCGGGCCAGGCGAATGCGCGCCGAGGCGCGAATGTGGCCGCTGGGCAGCACGTAGCGGGCGCTGATCCATTCATCGCGCTGCTCCGGCAACACCAGCGCCAGGTCGAGCGTGCCCATCCAGCTCAAATCTTCGATCCGTACGGCGCTGGCCATGTCGCCCAAGGTGTCCGCCGGATTTTCAATGGCGTGAGCGGGAGACAGGTCTTCGGGCGGCTCATAAGTATCGATGGAATCGAAACCCGCCGGAGCGCCATTCTCGGTGCCGTGAAAGGTGATAGCCAAGGGCACGCCGTCCGGGCCATAAAGCGCCTCTTGGATATTGTCGTTGGCGTCGATGATTTTTCGTGGCAGCAGCGAGTGATAGTTGTATTCGATGTGGGTTGCGCAGCCGTCCGGTAGGGTTACGGCGATGGGCATCAGGTGATAGGCGTCATAGTCGGTCGTGGTAACGCCATGGCTCTGGGTTTCCTGCAACGCACTGGCATGGAAGAAACCTTCCAGCGGCAGGTACGTGGTGAAACCGAGTTTCCTTGACCACAGTTCCTGCGCAGCGTCCTTGCCTGGGTCTTCAGGCAGGAACAGCCTCATGGGTTCGAAGCCAATCGTTTCCAATTGCTGGCGAATGTCGAACGGGTCTGGCACGGCGTCATAGGCGTCCAGCGCCTGCTTGTCGAACTCGGCCACTTCCAACGGACCGGGCAAGGCCTGGAACAGGATAGTGTTCGATTCATCGCGCAGGTAGGTTTGTTCGTCAAGACTGATCAACACCCGGGCAGCTGTCCACTCAGCCGAATCCTGATGTTCCAGGAAGCATTCATAGCTGACCTGTTGCGGGTTCAATCCTTCGGGGAGGTTTCCCTTGGGGCGTCGCAACCCGTTGGTGCGAGCGCGCCAAGGGAGGCCGAGCTTTATGCGCAGTCCGGTCTCGTCGGACAGGTCCAGTGATTCGGATCGGCTCTCGATGATATGGAAGATCTGTTGCTGATCGTCATGGGCATCGCGCCACCAAGTGTTCTCGTCTTCGTCTTCGAAGGGGGGATTATCATTTGCGATCAGGCGTCGGGCGTAATGAACGACGAAACTGTGCACCGGCTGGCCGTAGTGATTCCAATTCAGGGAGATGCCGTGCTGGGCTTGTGGGTCGTTGATAAACCCATCGTATTGAAGGCTGACTGTTTCCAGTGCCAGTACCAATAAGCTTTTATGGCCCGCATGAGGTTGACGCAACAGGTAGCGTTGTTGCGTCACGGTGTAGGGTTGGAGCATGGCGATGGATTCGGCGTGGTGGGTCTCGCTGCGCAATACATGGCCAGCCAAGGCGTAGGCCATTTCCCGGGCGGTCTCGGGGTCGGGCGTGATGATCTGGTCGGCTCCGTCCTGTTCGTGGAAACGAGTCAGCAATGTTGGGCCCAGCACTGGCGCGTCGTTGTCGGCTTCGAAACAATCCTTGAGGGGCTGGTCGACGCTACGACCGGTGTGAAACCAGGTCTTGACCAGTGCCGGCGCGGTAAAACCGCTGTCCAAGTCTGCAGCGGGGGTTTCGCTGTCGAGCTGATACAGCCGGGCGAAGCCTCGGAATTCTCGCTGAAAGCTGTCGTAGTCGCCCTCGAAATACGTGAAGCGCTGGGTCAGGCAATTTCCAGTGATTTCGTCCAATTGTTGCTGGCTGGCTACCAGCGGCAAAGCCATGGGTAGATGGCAGACCGGCGGCTGGGAGCGTTTCAGGATCTGCTGTTTTTCGTCCAGCCAGAACTGCGCGCTGCTGCGGTAGGCCAGGCTACTGCTGCAGCCCATGTTGTTGTTCGTGGCGCTGAGCAGGTAGGGCCGTGTCGCGACGAAGTCGTAGCGCCAATGGCGCGGTTTCAGATCCGGCGTGTGATGGGGAACACTCAGGATCAAGCTGGCACAACCCAAGCCTTGCAGATCGGCCAGGGTGACCTGGCAGAGGCGGTCATAGCGCAGGCCGTCGGGCCACTGGACCCGCAGGGGTGTTTGCTCCAAGCCATTGCCGCCGCGGTTGAAGTAGATCTCGAAACAATCGCTTTGCAGATAAATCAACGCAGGTGCCCCGGAGCCATCCAGATCGGCGATCCGCACCCGCTCGGCATCGAACTCGCTATAGGTGAAGGGTAGGGCACTCACGACGAAGCCCTCCCCGAAATGTCCATGGCCCAGGTTCGGCCAACACTTGATTTCATTGCAGCGAATACGGCACAGCTCGGTGCTGTCGCTGCCGAGCATATTGCCAAACAACACCAACTCGCTGCGCACGTCGCTGAACAGGGGCAGGTCGCTGTCCGGTTCATGGGGAACGTCCACGCCGGGGGCGAAACCCTCTTCCCGCAGATTGGCGTAGAGCCGCACGCTTTTCGGGCCGATCAGGGCCAATGAGCGCAAGCCGTCGCCGGACAAGTCGCCCAGTTGGGCGGCGGGATGCAGGAATTCGCTGGGGAAGCGCTTGAAGTCGGTAAAGGTCGACCAACTGCGGTCGGGGTTGAGGGTATAAAAGCCACTCATGCCGGGTTGGGCGATGACCCAATTGAGACGACCGCTGCCGGTGAGGTCCGTCAGTATTTGCATCACCGCCGAGTTATCGGTGGCGATCGGGATGCTGGGCAGCATTGACCAGGGACCATAGCTGATTTCGTCATGATCTTCGCTCTCGCCGCGCTCAGGCTCGCGGTAGTACCAACTATCGGCATGGCGGCACAAGAAACCCGGAATGCCTTCGCCGTAGAGGTCGACACACTGGTAGCGACGACCGTCTTCCAGGGCGGGCATGGTTTCCAAGGCAAAAAATGCCGCTGGCTCAAGGTTCGGCTCGAAGTCGGTGTATCGGAGTTCCACCGGAGGGCTGTATCCGACCCGACCCTCGGCATCCCAGTCTTGATAATGGGCGGCGGTCAACAGGCTGTAGCCCAACTCGGTCGGGGTGTATTCCAACAGCAACCGACGCAGCAGCGCGGGTTCGTTGTCGGCTCCGGCAGGGAATTGGTGAAACATCAGCACCTGATGGCACAGGCGCCGGGTGCCCACCTCGAAGCCGTACCGGTAAGCGTGGATAGGATCGCTGCGTAGTTGCCAGGCGTTTTCGTCGAGGGCGGTCCAGGCGGGTTTTTCCTCGAGTTCGAGGGGGCGTTGGCCGTAATCGAATATCAGGTGAAAGTGCCAGGCCAGTTCGGTCGGATCTTCAACTTCAAAGCAATACAAGGTTTCGCTGGCCGTGGCGTTGCCATAACACAACCGTTGCAGGTAACGCTGGGCGCTATAGTCGTGGGGGCCGTCAGGGGGACAGGGGTCGGCCTTGTACTCGTAATAGATGTGCTCGCCCAGCGGGCTGACTTCTTCCAGCAGCAGCCATTGGGCAATGCGCGACGGGACCTGCGGGTCGGCAATACGTGACGTCGTGCTTTTCCCATAGCAATACACGTGGCCGTTGCTGCCCTGTACTCGCCAGAACGGATGGCCATCGATGGAGGTCCAGAGTTCATAAATATCGAAGGTGCTCTCGACCCTCGGGTAATAGCGCACCACCGCGAAAATACGCTCGCCCATCTTGCGGCTGGTCTGCCGCTCAAGATCTGGCCAGCGATCCACCCCATCGGGGCCGACCATGACGTCGTCTTCCCCGTAGTGCGGGACGCCATTACTGGTCTTGCGGCTGATGCTGGGGACCGACAACTGCATGCCGATGCCGAACAGGCCATTGCCGTTTTGGCTGTTGTATTGCAGAGCCAGGTCCGGCGTCAGATGCCGGGCGCTCGACACGGGCAGCGGCAACTCGAACGAGGCGGCGCCCCTTGTGCCTACCGGGCCGAGGCTGTTGCCGAGGGTCGCGATTGACGCGCCGCCGGCAATGGTGGGCGTGATGATCTGGAGGGGGGCTTGCTCTGCCATTGAAGGTTCATCCCTTTGATCCGCGCCAGGGTTGATCCCCGGCCAGGGTGAGGATGCCAAGAGAGAGCAGGGGTGTAACCTGTCAGATCTGACAGGTGGGTGGGTGCAGCCGATGAATGGCTGTGCTCGCTCCCACAGGTTTTTGGTTGAGACATGAAAAAGGCCGGTGGGCTTGTCGCTCACCGGCCTTCGTCACAACGCTTGCGTGCGGGTTACTGCACTTCCACCGCCAGGCTTTCGCTGATCTTCTGCTGCCAGATCGCTGGGCCTGTGATGTGCACCGACTCGCCTTTGCTGTCCACGGCGACGGTCACCGGCATGTCCTTGACCTCGAACTCGTAGATCGCTTCCATGCCCAGTTCGGCGAACGCCAGGACCTTGGATTTCTTGATCGCCTGGGCCACCAGGTAAGCGGCGCCGCCGACGGCCATGAGGTATACAGCCTTGTTGTCCTTGATCGCTTCGATAGCGGTCGGGCCGCGCTCGGATTTGCCGATCATGCCCAACAGGCCGGTCTGCTCGAGGATCTGGCGGGTGAACTTGTCCATCCGCGTGGCCGTGGTCGGGCCGGCCGGACCGACGACTTCGTCGCCTACCGGGTCGACCGGGCCGACGTAGTAGATGAAGCGGCCCTTGAGGTCCACCGGCAAGGTTTCACCCTTGTTAAGCATCTCGACCATGCGCTTGTGCGCGGCATCGCGACCGGTGAGCATCTTGCCGTTGAGCAGCACGGTTTCGCCCGGTTTCCAGCTCTGCACGTCCTCCGGAGTCAGGGTGTCGAGATTGACGCGACGGGCCGACGGGCCGGCTTCCCAGACGATTTCCGGGTAGGCGTCCAGCGGTGGCGCTTCCAGCGACGCCGGGCCGCTGCCGTCGAGCACGAAGTGGGCGTGACGGGTGGCGGCGCAGTTGGGGATCATACACACCGGCAGGGAGGCGGCGTGGGTCGGGTAGTCCATGATCTTCACGTCGAGCACGGTGGTCAGGCCACCCAGGCCCTGGGCGCCGATGCCCAGTTGGTTGACCTTCTCGAACAGCTCCAGGCGCATCTCTTCGATACGGTTCTGCGGGCCGCGAGCCTTGAGCTCATGGATGTCGATGGATTCCATCAACACTTCCTTGGCCATGACCGCGGCTTTCTCGGCGGTGCCGCCGATGCCGATACCGAGCATGCCCGGTGGGCACCAGCCGGCACCCATGGTCGGAACGGTTTTCAGCACCCAGTCGACGATGGAGTCGGACGGGTTGAGCATGGCCATCTTCGACTTGTTCTCGGAGCCGCCGCCTTTGGCCGCCACGTCCACTTCCACGGTGTTGCCCGGGACGATGGAGTAGTGGATGACCGCCGGGGTGTTGTCCTTGGTGTTTTTACGTGCGCCTGCCGGGTCGGCGAGGATGGAGGCACGCAGGACGTTTTCCGGCAGGTTGTAGGCGCGACGCACGCCCTCGTTGATCATGTCGTCCAGGCTCATGGTCGCGCCATCCCAACGCACGTCCATGCCCACGCGCACGAACACGGTCACGATGCCGGTGTCCTGGCAGATCGGCCGATGGCCGGTGGCGCACATGCGCGAGTTGATCAGGATCTGCGCCATGGAGTCGCGGGCTGCCGGCGATTCTTCGCGCAGGTAGGCCTCGTGCATCGCCTGGATGAAATCCACGGGGTGGTAGTAGGAAATGAACTGCAGGGCGTCGGCAACGCTCTGTATCAGGTCATCTTGCTTGATCACGGTCATGAGTCGCGCTCCTCTCTAAAGACGGGAACATTCAATAAGGTGCCGGCCGCTGGGTGCATCGGTCGACGGGCGGCA
The DNA here is from genome assembly GCF_054681425.1 of Pseudomonas sp. H1_F01. Taxonomy (NCBI): domain Bacteria; kingdom Pseudomonadati; phylum Pseudomonadota; class Gammaproteobacteria; order Pseudomonadales; family Pseudomonadaceae; genus Pseudomonas; species Pseudomonas sp. H1_F01. Next base: position 1,609,154 of record NZ_CP162823.1, read on the forward strand.
CCTCTATAAGGCACGCCGGGCATGCTGGCGCGACGCTAAAAAGGCGCGGCAGTATATCGCAGGCTAGCCCCCCTGTGGGAGCAAGCCTTGCTCCCACAGAAGCTTTGCTCCCACAGCCCAACAGAGCGGTGCACAGGTAACGTGTCAGGCACCAAACCACTGCGTCAATATAGGCCATTGCTTTGACGCCATTTTTCTGCTCCAGAATTGAATGGTCATTTGTCCTACACGCCACTAAAGTGGCGTCTGGCCTGTAGCGTAGGACGCCTCCTGTCAGTTTCCTTTCCCATGGTGAGTCAACGATTGACCCATAACGCCATTCAACGTCTTTTGCTGAAACGCTTCGCTTTGGCGGCCGCGACGTACGCGCTGGCACTGGTTTTGTTGTGGCTGGCATTTTTCAGTGGTCATTACCTCGATTCGTTGCGCGGTGTCATCATCGGCAGCGTGTTGGTCGTGCTGTGCCAGGCCGGGTTGTTCGCGCTGTTTATCACCGACCGTAACCTGCGCTTCGCCGACCCCAGCCTCACCGAAGCGCAGGTGCTGATCGGCCTGGGCTGGCAGACCTGGATGATGGCGCACCTGGACCAGGCCCGGGGCGTGTTCCTGGTGTTTTATGTATTGATCCTGTTGTTCGGGCTGTTCCACCTGTCGCGCCGGGCCTTTGTGCGCTGCGCGTCGCTGGTGTTCATCAGCTTCACCGCGATTACCCTATGGGACGGTTACTTCTTCAGGCTGCCCGATCCCACCTTGGCCGGGTTGCAGGTGGCCGTGCTGTTTCTCGTGCTGGTGTGGCTGGTGTTTTACGCCCGCTACGTCCAGATATCACGCCAGCGCATGCGCCAGCGGCGGTTTGCCTTGCAGGCGCACCAGGACACCTTGCGCGGGATGATGCGCCAGCTCGAAGACCTGGTGGCCACCGATGAGCTGACCGGGCTGTTCAATCGCCGGCACTTCCTGCGCCTCGCTTCCCGCGAGCTCAACACCCTCAGGCCCGGCATCGCCCATGGCCTGGCCCTGATCGATCTCGACCATTTCAAGCGCATCAACGACCTGCACGGCCACGCTGCGGGCGACCAGGTGCTGCAGGCCTTTGCCGCGGTCGCCACCGCGTGCCTGCGCGAGGGCGATGTATTGGCCCGTTATGGCGGCGAGGAATTTGTCATGCTGCTGCCCGCCTGCGACCCCCAGCGCCTGACGGCCTGCTGCGAGCGGCTGCGGCTGGCGTTCACTGAAGTCGAGCTGATCGGTCTGCAGGTCGGCGCCCTCAGCTTGTCGGCGGGCATGACGATGCTGGAAATGGGGGATGACCTGGACAACGCGTTGCAGCGTGCCGACCAGGCCCTGTACCGTGCCAAGCGAGACGGCCGCAATCGGTGCGCTGCCGGCTGGGAGAACACCGATGCCTGAACTGACAGTCGCCGGTCGGCAATGGACGGTGGCGGCGGGCAGTAACCTGCTGGACGCGTTGAACGGCGCCGGTGTGGCGGTGCCCTACAGTTGTCGCGCCGGCAGCTGCCACGCTTGCCTGGTGCAGTGCGTGGGCGGCGATGTGCGCGACAGCCGCCCCGACGCCCTGAGCCCGACGCAGCGCGACCAGGGGTGGCGGCTGGCCTGCCAATGCCAGGTGGTCGAGGATGTGCAGATCCACACCTTCGACCCGCAACGCGACGGCCAGGCCGCTCACGTGGCAGCAGTGGATTGGCTCGGTGGCGAGGTGCTGCGCCTGCGCATCACCCCCGAGCGGTCGCTGCGTTATCAGGCCGGGCAGCACCTGGTGCTGTGGGCCGGTGACGTGGCCCGGCCGTATTCCCTGGCGAGCCTGCCCGAGGAAGACCGTTTCCTGGAGTTCCACCTCGATTGCCGCGAGCCCGGCCAATTCATCGAGGCGGCCCGGCAGATGAAGGCCGGCGACCCGATCCGCCTGGGCGAACTGCGTGGCGGTGCCTTGCATTACGACCCCGACTGGCACGACCGGCCGCTGTGGCTGCTCGCCGCTGGCACTGGCCTGGCGCCGTTGTTTGGCTTGCTGCGCGAAGCTTTGCGCCAGCATCACCAAGGCGCGATTCGCCTTATTCACGTGGCCCATGATGGAGCCGGGCATTACCTGGCCAAACCCCTGGCGGCGCTGGCGGCCAAGCATCAAAACCTCAGCGTGGAGCTGCTGACCGCGGCCGAGGCGCCGTCCGCCTTGGCGCAACTGCGGCTTGTTTCGCGGCAAACCCAGGCCTTACTCTGCGGCCATCCCGACCGGGTCGAGGCCTTCGCCAAGCGCTTGTACCTGGCCGGCTTGCCGCGCAATCAACTGCTGGCCGACGTCTTCCTGCCCCGTGGTTGAGCGCTGATCTTCAGACGCGAGACCGACCATGACCGAAACCCTGTTGCTCGACCGAGAACGCGGCCTGCTGACGGTGCGCTTGAACCGTGCGGAAAAGAAAAACGCCCTGACCCGGGCCATGTACAGTCAACTGGCCCAAGCCCTGGCGATGGCCGATACCGACCCGCAGATTCGCGCAGTGCTGCTCACCGGCTCCAGTGACTGCTTCACCGCCGGCAACGACATCATCGACTTCCTCGAACAACCACCGAACGACCTCGATAACCCGGTGTTCCAGTTCATGCTCAGTCTGCTCGATTGCCGCAAACCGGTGATCGCCGCCGTGGCCGGGCCGGCGGTGGGCATCGGCACCACATTGCTGCTGCACTGCGACCTGGTCTACGTCAGCCGGGACGCGCGGCTGCGTATGCCGTTCGTCAACCTGGGACTGTGTCCGGAGTTCGGCTCCAGCCTGATCCTGCCGCGGCTGCTGGGCCAGGCCCGGGCTGCGCAATTGTTGCTGTTGGGCGAGGGCTTCAGTGGTGAACAGGCGGTCGCCTGGGGCATTGCCACCGAGGCGCTGGACAGTGGCGAGGCGGCCTTGGCCAAGGCTCGGGAAGTGGCGTTGCGCTTCGAATCGCTGCCGGCTGAAGCGGTGAACATCAGCAAGCAACTGATGAAAGCGCCCGACCGGGAGCAACTGCTCAGGGTGATCGAAGAAGAGGGCAGGCTGTTCACCCAACGCCTGCGCTCGCCCGAGGCGGTAGCGGCGTTGTCGGGGTTTATCAACAGGCATTGAGTTTTGCAGCGCCTGGACTGGCCCTATCGCGAGCAAGCTCGCTCCCACAGGGGGTTGGGGGCGAGCGGAAAGTCTCGGAACACCACAGAACCATTGTGGGAGCGAGCTTGCTCGCGATGACGGCAGTTCAGGCACTGCATTCTCCGAGAGCAAAAACCAAAAAGCCCCGCCATTCACATGGCAGGGCTTTTGTTTTTCAGCGCTCGGTCACTCAGACCATCGGGTCGCCAACGTGCAGGATTTTCATCCCGTTGGTGCCGCCGATGGTGTGGTAGCTGTCGCCCTTGGTCAGGATGACCCAGTCGCCAGTCTGCACCACGCCACGCTTGACCAGTTCATCCACCGCCGCCTGGCTGACTTCGCCCGGTTGCAGGGCGGCCGGGTCGAACGGCACGGTGTAGACGCCACGGAACATGGACGCGCGAGCCTGGGTTTCGCGGTGCGGGGAGAACGCGTAGATCGGCACCGAGGAGCGAATGCGCGACATGATCAGCGGTGTGTAGCCACTTTCGGTCAGGGCGATGATCGCCTTCACGCCCGGGAAGTGGTTGGCGGTGTACATCGTCGCCAGGGCGATGCTTTCGTCACAGCGCTCGAAGGTCTTGCCGATGCGGTGGCTGGAAGTCTTGCTGGTCGGATGCTTTTCAGCGCCGATGCAGATACGCGCCATGGCCTGCACCGCTTCAAGCGGGTAGAGGCCGGCGGCGCTTTCGGCCGAGAGCATCACGGCGTCGGTGTAGTCGAGCACGGCGTTGGCTACGTCGGACACTTCGGCGCGGGTCGGCATCGGGTTCTGGATCATCGACTCCATCATCTGGGTCGCGACGATCACCGCTTTGTTATGGCGGCGTGCGTGCAGAATGATCTTCTTCTGGATGCCCACCAGCTCGGCGTCGCCGATTTCCACGCCCAGGTCACCACGGGCCACCATCACGGCGTCGGACGCCTTGATCAGGCCATCGAGGGTTTCGTCGTCGGCCACGGCTTCGGCGCGTTCGATCTTGGCCACCAGCCAGGCAGTGCCGCCGGCTTCGTCGCGCAGTTGACGGGCGTATTCCATATCGGCGGCGTCACGCGGGAAGGACACGGCCAGGTAGTCGACTTCCATTTCCGCGGCCAGCTTGATGTCGGCCTTATCTTTTTCGGTCAGGGCCGGTGCAGTCAGGCCACCACCGCGACGGTTGATGCCTTTGTGGTCCGACAGCGGGCCGCCGATGGTCACGATGCAGTTCAGTTCGGTGGCGGTGGCGGTTTCGACGCGCATCACCACGCGACCGTCGTCGAGCAGCAGCTCGTCGCCCACGCCGCAGTCCTTGACCAGGTCCGGGTAGTCGATGCCGACCACTTGCTGGTTGCCTTCGGTCAGCGGATGGCTGGTGGAGAAGGTGAAGGCGTCACCGATCTTCAGCTCGATGCGCTTGTTGGCGAATTTGGCGATACGGATCTTCGGGCCTTGCAGGTCACCCAGCAGGGCAACGAAGCGACCGTGCTTGGCGGCGAGGTCGCGCACCAGCTTGGCACGAGCCTTGTGCTCGTCGGGGGTACCGTGGGAGAAATTCAGGCGGGCAACGTCCAGGCCAGCCAGAATCAGCTGTTCGAGAACTTCCGGCGAATTACTGGCCGGGCCAAGGGTAGCGACGATTTTGGTGCGACGGACGGACATGCAAGACTCCTCAAGTTCAAGCGCCAGCGAAGGCTACTATGCTCTTTGGGTGTAGTCATTGTTCATATGCACTACTTTTTCGTTTGTTTTTCGAAATGAACATTCCTGAAAATTTTTGCGCCTTGGATGAGCTTTCAAGTACAGCTTGGTGGTGAGCTGGAATGATCTGTGGGAGCAAGGCTTCATTCATGTCACTGTGCCTCCATCACTGATCATCCTCCTTATCAGAAGGACAAAGCCCAGTTCCATTTTTCAGGCTGAAGATTTTCCCACCCAGGTCGATACAGAGCTCAAGACAGGAGAACCTCCCATGCGATTCGTGCTTTTCGTTGCCCTGGCCCTGAGCGTCACGGGCTGCACCCGTTGGTCGATGAACCACCACATGAACCTGGCCTACAAGGCCTATGACCGCGGCAATTGCGAGCAGGTCATGCTCGAACTGTCCCAGGTCGACCGCGCCAGCCGTGCCCGCCGCTACATGCAGCCGGAAGTCTCGATGCTGCGCGGCCAGTGCCTGGAACGGCAGAAGCTGTTTATCGATGCGGCGCAGACCTACCAGTTCATCATCACCCAATACCCTGACAGCGAATACGCCTTCCGCGCCCGCGCCCGGCTCGAGACCCTGCAGAGCCTAGGCCATTATCCGACCCGCAGCGCGTCGGCGATGCGCCCGACGGCGTCCTGACAGGCTCATCAAGCCATGGCCGGGGCGATCCCTGGCCACAAGCGCCTGGCGTGTTTTTGTTTATGAAAGGTGTACGGACGGACTGGCTGCCACACGACCATGAGCTATATTTGTACAAATCGTCATTAGAGCTAAATCTCTAACTTCAAGCGGCACCTGTGACCGGCGGCAGTAGGGCCTGGACGCTTGCGAGCGTCTGGCACCGGGATCGGGGAGAGCGAGCTGGCGTGTGCTCGTTCCGAAGTATTAGGTTGCCCCGATTCGGGGTCGTTCAAAAAGCGATACAGGACATGTACAAAAAGCGGCGAATCGAACGGCAGCAGTTGCCGTGTTTCCTGAGAGTGTTCAATGGCGTCAACGGCAAGCCCATCGGTTTCTTGGGCAACGTTTCTGCAGATGGCTTGATGCTGATCAGCCATTTACCGTTGATGGTCGGCGCGGACTTTGACCTGCACCTGAAGATCCCTTCCGATGAGGGACCGCAGCAGAACATTGTGCTCAGAGCCAATTGCCTGTGGTGCCGCGAAGACGTGACGCCGCAGCATTTCGACGCCGGTTTCAGCCTGAAATGGGCGCCGCCGGAGTACGGGCAACTGATCAGCGCGTTGCAGCAATATTTCAGTTTTTATCCGTTGCCGGAGTCGGCCTGAGCCCCGGTCACTTTTGTTGGCGCAACACTTTGTGGGAGCGAGCTTGCTCGCGAAGGCGGCAGCACATTCAGCATTGATGCAAGCTGACCCACCGCTATCGCGAGCAAGCTCGCTCCCACAGGTTTTTCATACGCCTCTTCAGCGCCGAACCTTCGCCTCGTTATCCAGCATCTTCTCCAGCAACAACACCCCCATCTCGCCCATCTGGTGAATCGCCAGGGCCAGGTTGCGCGGGGCGCCTTCCAGGTCTTCCGATAAATCCAGAATCAGCGTGCTCACCGAGCAGAAGGTTTCATAGGTGTGGGCGAGCATGCCTTCGGGGTCGGCGTCGGGCGCGACGATGAAGTAATCCGGTGGTTTGACAGTCTTCTTGTCGGGTTGGCCGTGGTTGGGTTTGAGGTAGTAGTCCAGGGCTTTTTGGGCGGCCTGGTCGAGTTTTTCGGGGTCGAGGGTTTCGTGGGGGGATAGCGGGTCGGTGTGGGGCGGATTTGGAGTTGGTTTGATCATATTCACTTTTCCATGATGGGGCTGCCACCCGGTTCGCGACTAAACGAAGGGAGGCGGCTGGACGCAGGTTAGTCGACCGGTGGAAAAGTGAAGCCCGGCGCGCCCGAGGGCGCCCTGCGAACAGCCACCATCAAGTGCGGGCAGGGAGCCCGACTGGATGACGCTTGTACACATCACTTTTGCCTCCGGGCGACTAAACCCGATCACTGGTTATCAGCGACGCGAATCAAGTTACGGGGCAAGGCCAAGGCGCACAAGCCGGCGGATTCTGGCGGATCTGTAGTCCGTTGCGCAAGACGCTGTAGTCACCCGGATATTTCCTTGCACCAGGCCCCGCCACTCGTCGGCACTGTCAGAACTAACAGGTGTTTAGAGTCGCCAGATGGATATTCAATGAGTCCACGAACTATCCGGTCATATCGCCAGCCTGTTAGCCAGAGACTACGGAGTGCGTCATGGACACTGACGACGATATTGAAAAAAACGAGTCTGGTGAAAACATAAAGGACATGGAGATTCGTGATCCTGAGTTTCAAATCTTATCTCCCTCGGGTTATATCCCAGAATCAACATTTCTTGTTTCAGGTGTCGGCGCCAGACCTGGCATTGCCGTAATGATTCTGGATGCCAGCACTGCCCAGAGCCTGGGCGCGAGTTACGATGTCAATAGTGACGGTAGCTGGACGGTGGACGCCACTATGCGAAACGAGTCAGACCTAAGGTACGTTGCCGTCCAAAGTGGACATGGACCAACGCGGCCGAGGACGGTCGTAAGGCGTCCAACCACGCTCACCACGCCCCCCTCGAATGGTTTAGTCGCTCCCGGTCAGGTTGTTTTCGGTGGGGAGTGCTTTCCAGGTGAAACTTCAACTGATCCAGGCATGCGTATCCGAGTACTTGACGGCACCACTGAATTGGCTTCGGTGATTGCCGTAGGGCCAGGAACAACATGGGAAGCCACATCAACTGCGGCACTGTCTGGAAAAATCTATACCGTGCGGGCTGAATACAAAGTTGAGAGCAGTCCAGTTCCAAGTTACACAAATGATTTATCTTTCGAGGTGTTAAGCCTAAGCCCACCGACCATCACCGCGCCCACCACCCATCAGGAGATGAATTTCACTGTATTCGGAACACACGGGAGGTCGGGCGCCAGTGTCGAAGTGAGGCTCGATGTCATCGGCAGACCGGTCGGTCCTCCAGTTGGGGTAGGGTCGAGCGGTTCCTGGAATGCCGACGTGCAAGTGCCGCCAGGGACGGTTTCGTTGGTGGCGGAACAAACCTATCAAACCTTCCCGTCGGGGCTTAGTGCTCCTCAAGCGTTCAAAATCCGCCCACCGGCATTGACCGCCGTCACCGTCACCACCCCGACCGACACCTCAGTGAAATTCGAAGGCGACGGCTATACCGGCTCAACCGTCGAGATCACGGTCGTCAGCGGCCCCAACGCCACAGCGCCGGCCCCTGCGCCGGTAAACGGAGGCCGCTGGAACACAACCGCGACAAACTGGCCATTTGGCTCGTACAGCCTGCGGGCGATCCAGCGGTTTCCCGACGGTGCCAATGGCTGGATTGACTCGCAGCCATACACCTTCCCCGTCAACCTGATACTTCCAGACCCGACCGATATCACCTACACACCGGTCTACCAGCCCGTATTCTCGGGTAAAGGGTTCAACGGTGCGACGGTGATGCTGTTCAATCCCGGTGGTGCGTCGAAGGTGGCGCCGGATGCTGGCGTGTCGTCCGGTCAGTGGCAGAGCAGGGCATCAGAGGTTTGGGGGCCGACATTCAAACGGAAAGTCCATATCAGGCAATACCTGAATGGAGCACCGTCGCCGACCTGGCAGGAAATCGAGGTCACCATCCCACCGCTGGCACCGGTCATGAACGTGCCCGTGGAAAATGGCCTCTCGCCCAACCTCAATGGCACCTGCTGGCCGGACGCGGTGCTGACACTCACATTCAGTGACAGCACCACCGAACACCCCGTCGAGAATAACAACGGCACCTGGAATTTCCGCCGCACCGAGCCGTTTGCACCCGAGGTCATCCACACCGCGACGCTGATCCAGACCGCCGCCCAGCAACCCTCACCTGCAGCATCCAGAACCTTCACGGTCGTTCTGCCCATGCGCCAGCCAGTGATCACTGACCCCATCCCCAATGCTGAGGTCGGTCGCGAGCTGATCGTCCGCGGGCGTGAGGGCATGGCAGAGGCATCGATGCAAGTGCGCGACGCCCAATTTCAAACGGATCTGGGCGAGCCCAAGGTGCTGACTGCCGATGGCGAATGGTCTGTCGAGCTGCCCGTGCTGGCCTTTCGTCGCTACACCATCGACGCGCAACAGACCCTGCGTGGGGTGCCTTCCGAGCGCAGTGAGACGGTGACATTCGAGGTGGTGGTATTGCCACCGGTGTTTGACGTGCCGCAGCCAGGCAGCGACCTGCCGCGCACCATGGTGTTGTCTGGCACAGGCATGCCGGGCGGGCGGGTCGATGTCTGGCTGCTGGGCGCCAGTGAGCCGTTGATCGAGGATGTTTTTGTGGGCGCCGAAGGCTGGAAAGCTGAAGTGACGCTGCCGGTGGGCGAGACCACGATTCTGGCCCGGCAACGCTTCGAAGGACGGACCTCCAAGGACACTGCGCCGTTGACCTTCAACGTCGTCCCGGCTGCCCCGTTCATTGAAACCCCGGCCACCGACGAGCACATCGGCCGGCGGGTGGTGGTGTCGGGTTTCGGCGTACCGGGGGATACGGTGACGGTGAAGCTGGGTGACGCTGCGCTGACGGTGTTGGGCGATAGCCCGGTGCTGGAGGATCGTACCTGGTCGGTGACGGTGGCGTTCGATCACCCCGGCGGCCTCTACGACCTGATGGCCGTGGCGTCGAGCGAAGGTTTTCATTCTGCCGATTCACCGCCGCGGCCGGTGGTGCTGGGCACCTATCGACCTTCCATCGACGTGCCCGTGGCCGGAGGCTGGGTCGACAACCCGGTCAACTTCGAAGGTCAGGGCCGGCCGGGCGTCGGCCAGGTGGTGAGCTGGTTCAACCCTGATCAGGTGTGGGCGACGGGTCTCCCCGTCGCTGCCAGTGGTTGGGAAGGCGGGGCGTCGCAGGCGCTCTCGGCTGGCGGTAACTGGTGCCGGTTCAGGCAGACCATCACTGACACGGTGGACGGCGCGACGGCTTCCGATTGGGTTGAGAGCCGGCGCTTCGAAGTCCTGCTGCCCATCCGCCCGACCCAGGTGCCCAACTCCCGATAGACGGTCATAAAACCTGTCGGTTCTGACAGTAGACGGCTTGGGCCCTTAAGCGCCAAATCACGTTTACCAGACGCTCGGCCTGACGGCTTCGTCGGACCGCTGCGGGCCGTTATCGAACTCGAGGTCTCGTCCATGGCTGACTCCCGCCCTGCTTTACAGCTGCTGACTCAGGTGTTCAGTGACCAGCAACTCACAGCCTACGCGACGCTGCAAACGTACCTTGAAGAGGGCGGTTCGATCTTTACGCTGGTGGAAAAGGGCGTACAGGGATTGGTGAGAGACTTTGGCGTGAGCCCCGATGACGCCCGTCAGCTGTCACGGCGCCTCAACAGCATGGCCATTTACCTGCGGCGTCAGTTCATCGAGCACAGCCTGTACGATTCTGCAAAAGAGCAGCGGCGAGCAAGCAGTGGCTTGCTGTCGATGGTTCGAGGCCCCAGTTTTGAGCTGCTGTTTAATCCCCGGTTCGACAGTTTGTGTCCACCCCAGGCCCTGGAATCTGTTGCGTCACCCGTGGCGTATTTGATTGAGTTGATGAGGTGGATCGAGCAACGCATCGAAGCGGCTTCCAACGATATGTTCAAGCTGCCATTGCATGATCGGCGCAAAGACCTGAAGCCGCTGAGCGTCGATTTCAACGCGGTGCATCGATCCGTGTCATCGGTGGACATCATCGTCCCGGTGCTGGAAAGGTTTATCGATATGGCGCCAGAGGCCCTTGAGCAAGCCATGATCGAGGCGCGCTATCCCAATGGGCTGCCTTACTTCCAGCATTGGGTCACGGTGGATACGGTCGCCCGTCACCATGGCCTGTCGGTGGGCAGTTTTGTCCAAAGCGTGAGCCCGTCCTTTCCGTATTTTTTTCAGGCTCAGGCCTGGTACAACGATGCGGGACCGGCCCTGGCCCATGCGTCGAGATTGGGACCTTATCAGCGGCGGTTGCTCACGGAGGAGGCTGCCAAGCTCGCCGACCGCGACGTATTTTATGCGCACAACTTTGGCACCGATGACTTGACATGGCAGGACCTCGAAGAGATGCCATTCTTCGGCGAACGGACCAAACTCGACACCCGGGGGCTCGAGGTCTTGCTGTCGGTACGCGGCTTTGCGCCAGTGCGTTCGGCCAATGTGACCTACTCGTCGCAAACGGAGTCCGACGTGCCGGAAAGCGGGCGCTCGGGGTCGGTTTATCTCAACGCCAACGACCACCCGGGTGTCAGTATTGTGGGTAGCGCAGATGGCCCTGCGTTCCTCCACAGGCTGTCAGTAAGCCCTGGCGACGCCGCAGGACTTGCGCGTTACGACCGAATGAATCGCAAGTTGCGCCTGGATCAATGGCTGGCACTGCCGAGTGAACAGGTGGATGCGCTGCTGGTGGCAGCCATCAAGGCTGAAGTGCGCGGTGATGCAGCCACCAGTGCCTGGTGGATCACCGAACAGGTCGTGCATGCACTGGGGCTGTTTCAGTCGTTGCGCGAGCGCTATGAATGTCCCGTGAACGACTTTGCCGTGTTTATCGACGAGTTGTCGATTTACGGTCGCGGTGAAGCACTCTCCCAATTCGATCAGGTCTTCAATAACCAGGGCGATTATCGTGAGCCCTTGAAGCTCGACAACGGACCGTTTCCGATCGTACCGGCACCTGAGGTGCCCGATCTGACCGTCAGCCAACTGTGCAGCGCGTTGGGCATCGACCTGCAGACCTACAACTACCTGGCCCTGGCGATTGCCAATGCCCATGAAATCACCGGCGACAGCCTGCCGCGTAACCTGGCGATCATGTCCAGTTTCTACCGCATGGTGAAGCTGCCCCGGCTGTTGGGCATCACCCCGGTCGAAGGCGTGTTGATGCTGACGATGCTGGGGGGGAGCTTTGGCTCGACGGCCTGGCGGGTGTGCCCCTGATCAATTCCACCGCAAGCGATAGCCCGGATGCGCTGAACCTCATCCAGGCCATGCAATTGTGTGTGGACTGGTGCGCCGATCGCGACCTGCCGGTGCTCTGGATGGTGCAGCAGGTCTCCCAGCCCTCGGTGTTGGACACCTCCCTGGACGCCGAAGGGCGGTTTTTTGAACAGGTGCTCAACCTGTTGCCCGGCGCACTGCTCACCCACTCGGCGATCCTGATGGCGGGTGTGCCAGCGATGGCGGGGGCCAGTTGGCTGGAGCTGCTGGGGATGCAAACGACACTGGTCGAGTTCGATGGGCTGGTGATGTCGCGCACGGGAACCGAGGCTCAATACCTGGCCTTTGCGCGAGAACAGCTTGAGCACGCCGTGGAAATCGGCCTCGGGGAACAATATGAGCTGGAGCGCCCCGCCATTGTCGAGAGAATGCTCACCGTGGTGTTGGAAGCCAGGGACGCCCAGGTGTCGGTGGTCAAGGAATGCCTGGCGGTTTACACGGGTATCGGTACCGAGCAAGCGCTCGAGGTGCTGGCGTGGGCCAATTCAACGGTGAGCCGGCTGCTGCGCCAGGTGCTCGAACGCGACCTTTCGAGTCTTGAAGGCCTGGTGAAGGGCCGCAACGCATTGACTGACCCATTGATTGCGCTGTTGGCCGATGTGCGCCGTCGCAGTGCGGTGGTGGCGAAACTGGAGCTGGGCGCCGAGGTGTTGCGCGACTATCTGGATTACGGCCATAAAGCCTGGCTGGACCAGGACGACAAGCACGCGTTCACGGTGCGCACGCTTTACTACCTGAGCACCCTCACCCGTGCGTTTGAGCTGAGCGACCAGCCGGCGCAGACGTTGCTCGACTACCTGCGCGAGGTCAATGCGCTGCCTTCTCCTATAGGGGGGCACGCAGTGCATTTGGCCGAACAAGCGGCGTCCATTCGGCTGGCCGGTTTTTTTGACTGGAGCGTGCAAGAGGTGCGCGAGTGCGTCAGCCGCATCGAATCCGAGCACAAGATCCTGAAAAACCTGCCCCAACTGGATCTGTTGATGCGGGTTCGGGTGCTGGCGGCGCACACCGGCATGGATGCCTTGACGATTTTCCTGCTGGGCGGGTTGCCGGAAGAGATCGACAAAGCCGCCTACAAGGAAGCCGCCGAGCATGCCTTGCTGAGCCTGTCCGAATCCGATAGGCCGCCGGCGACCTTCACCGGGGATCTGAAACAGCTCGTTACCGTGACATGCGTCCCGGACAATACCGTGGTGGTGGCGGCGCCTGGGAAAAAAATCACCTTCACCGTCACCCTTATGGACAGCAATGGGGAACCGTTGAGCGGAGTCAACGTTTACTGGAGCGCCGAGCTGGGAACCATTGAAACCCAGGCGACGAATACAGACGGGGTAGTTGAGGCCGAGTACATACCGGGCAAGGTGTTGGGGCGGGACACGCCGCAATTCTGGCTCGATCTGTTTGAGCGCGAGTATGCCCCTACCGTCGAGGTCATTTTCGATAAGCTCAACCTGGACGTCCCAAGAGCGTACATGTCGCCAGTACCTCTGGGAACGGTGCCCTTCGGTCAGGAAGTCGAACTCTACGCCACCATTATGGACCGTCATGGAAACCTTGCGACAAACCATCCGACACGCTGGCTAACCACGGATATGGGAGGGGGGGAAGGCCGGGTGGTTTATCGACCGGACCAGTCCTACACCAACCAGGAGGGTCTGGCCCGGACATTTGCTTCCAGCCCTACCGGCGGAAGGCTCAAGATCACCATCACTCCCGACGGTGACGCGTTCGCTGATTTCCCGCCCATCAGCTTTGAAAGCGAGGAGCAAGCATCATGACAGGGAACACGATGGGTGACTTGCTCGAAAAACGCCGGACCGCCCTGATCGAATACAGTCTCGGGCACGTTGGTAAAAGTGGCGAGAATCCACCCTACAAATTCCTGCGTACCCCAGCGGATCTGTTTGAACTGCTGCGTCTGGATCCTCTGGACAGTTACCCGGTGCAGAGCTCCTGGGTCGCTGAAGCGACCAGCTGCGCCCAGCAGTTCATCCACGCCGCCTACCGCAAACTGGAACCCGGCTATGCCGACACCGAGTTCGACAAGCGGGACCTGGCCACCTGGGAACTCTACAACAACTACCCGGATTGGTCGGCGCTGCAAATGATCGGCCTTTACCCGGAAAACTTCATCAACCCCTTCGTGCGGCAGCGCAAGACCAGCCTGTTCAAGACCCTTGAAAACAACCTCAACCAGGCACACTTGAACAGCGATTCGGTTCAGGTTGCCTTGCAGGAGTACCTGCAAACGTTCGAGCAAACCTGCAACCTGGACGTGCTCAGCAGCTACATGGACAGCGTCTCGCCGGCCCGGGCCGACTACTACTTTGTCGGACGCCAGCGGGTGCCGCCTTACCAGTATTTCTGGCGCAAGGCCGAGGTCGAGCTTTCCCCCAGTAGCACCGCCATTAACCCGGCGGCCTGGAGTGAATGGCTGCCGGTGGATACGCCCACGGGCGTGACGGTGATGGACATCCGGCCGGTGTTCTGGAGTGGGCGACTGTGCCTGGTGTGGGCCGAGTGGCAGTATAAGGTCGGAAGCGAAGACGAGGACGAGGAAGAGGACGAGGAGGCCAACGTAAGCCTGCCGCACCGGCTGGACGTCAAAGTGGCGTTCAAGGCCCAGAACGGCCGGTGGTCGGCGCCGCTGAGCCTGCACAGCAGCGTGCATGACAGCGACCTTTCCCAAGGCGCCCGGTTGATTGCGACTGTGTGGGCCGACCCTTACAACCCCAAGGGTAAGCTGGGCGTTTTTTTAACCAACGACGAGGCTTCCCTCAAGGTGTTTGCGGTGCGCGATGTGCTGTTCCGCCCCCTGGCCTGGGACGATGGTGGCTGGTTGGAGCAGGCGGCGCTCAAGCGTTTTGTCACGGCTGAGACGGTTCAACACCCGCTGATGAATCAGCCGGCCATGGTCACTGTCGTGGACAGGCCGGGCACGATGACACCCTACCTGGGTCTGCAGGCTGCGGTGTTTCGCGTCGATGGCTTCGATGAACTGGTGGTCTGCGGCTACTGCCGGCCAACGGGTTTGACCGGACTCCCTGTCCTCATGGACTTGAGGTTGGTCGGTCGCGCCGACGGAGACCCAGAGGATCTCTTGGGGGCTTCTTTTCCCATTGTCGGTGGCTGGAGTACCCCATGGAAGGTTTATAGACGGGCGAGCGGTTCGTGGCCGCAGCCGACCACGTTTACGTTGGGTGGCTCCTTGGGTGTGGGCCCCCAGGGCCAAAATCAGTTTCAACTGACCATTATCAATGTGACGGATTTCCCCCCCGTCTCACTGCTCAAGAACAGCTTCGATGCGGCGCAGTTCCTCTCCCTCAACCAGGCCGAGCTCACCCTTGAATACGCCCGGCTGAATTCGCTGTTCGGCCCAGAGTTGGTACAGCGTTCCAATATCTCCGTCGATGCGGTGCTGGATTGGGACACGCAGTTTCTGCCGGAGCCGCCCCCGGAATCGAAAACGATCAGTGAGCCCAACGGGGCCTTCGACGGTGCTAACGGTCTGTTCTTCTGGGAGCTGTTTTTCCACCTGCCACACCTGGTGGCCACACGTTTGCGCACCGAGGACCGCTTCCTGGAAGCGCAGAACTGGTTGCATTACCTGTTCGACCCGCAAGCGCCGGCCGACCCCGACAACGGCCAGTACCTCAATCCAAAACCGGCGTATTGGCGCTGCCGCCCCTTGAGTAGCGCCGGCAACCTGGGCTGTGAAACCCGGGCGCCCACCGACCCCGACGCCATCGGCTATTCGGCGCCCCGGCACTTCCAGATTCTGGTGTTCTCGGAGTACGTCAAGAACCTGATGGCCTGGGGCGACTGGTATTACCGCCAACTCACCCGTGACAGCCTGGTAGCGGCCAAGCTGTGTTACGTGCAGGCCGAATTCCTGATGGGCAAGGCGCCGGCGGTGCGAACGGTCAACCGTTGGGAAACCGACACGGTGGACAGCTTGATGAACAAAAGCATGTCGCGACCGGCCCTTGAACAATTTGAACAAAACCTTGCGTTCAGCCTGGCGGACTTTCCTGCCGCCGCCGAGGCGCCGCCGCTGCTGGGGCTGTTGGCCAACGAGCCCTTCAAGGCACCGATCAATGAACAGTTGCTCGCGCTGTACGATTTGCCTGGCCAGCGCCTGCATAACCTGCGCAACAACCTCACCCTGGACGGCAAGCCACTGGAGCTCGCGCTGTTCAGCCCGCCCACCGATCCCAACGCGTTGCTGAGCGACCTGGCGGCCGGTGGTTCCGGTGCGCCAAGACCCATGGGCGGGCGGTTGGTGGTGGGGGCTTTCCGCTGGCGCACGACGTTCGAGGTGGCATTGCGCGCCGTGCAGGCGCTCCAGGAACACGGCACCCAGGTGCTGCGATTACTCGAACAACGGGACCTGATCGAACAGCAGGAACTGCAGCAGAACCATTTGGTGGAACTGGGTATCTACGCCCGGACTGTGCAGGAACAGAACATCACTCAGCTACAGGCGAGCAAGAGCGCGCTGGAGCAAAGCCGGGCCGTGGCAGAGGAGCGGGCAATCGCTTATGCGCTTCTCTATGACGAGAATGTGTCGAAGGTTGAGTACGAGGTCATGGAGAGCTTGCAGATCTCCAAAATCCTGGCGCTGACCTCGGCAAGCATCAAACCTGCGGGCGCCGTGATTGCCTCGCTCCCCACTATTTTTGGTTTGGCCAACGGTGGGCATCGTATCGACAAAATGGTCGACGCGGTTTGTTTCGGCCTGGATATAGCGTCGTCGACGATGCAGATAGACGCGGACAAACAGGCCACCACCGAAAGTTACCGTCGCCGCCGCGAAGAGTGGCTACTGCAGCGTAATCAGGCACTGGCGGAGGTGCGTGCGCTCGATGCACAAATCACCGCCCAGACCCATGCGGTGAGCGCCGCTCAAACCACACTGGATCAAACCCTACTGGTCAACAACCAGGCCTTGACGGTGTACAACTTCATCAAAAAGCGCGCAACCAACGCCGAGCTGTACGGCTGGCTGCTGGGCCAGTTCAAGGCGTTGCACTACCAGGCCTACGATGCCGTCGTCAGTCTGTGCCTCAGCGCCCAGGCCTCGCTGAGTGCCGAAACCGGTGATTATGATTCGCAGATCCCCTTGCCCCAGGTCTGGCTGGACAATCGCCACGGCCTGACGGCAGGCGAACACCTGCGCGGGCATTTGCTGCGCATGGAGCGCGAGTACCTGCAACGCTATGAACGGCGGCTGGAGCTGGTCAAGACCCTTTCCTTGCGCCAGTTGTTCGATGACGCGAGCGACCCGCAGGCGGGCACCAACAGCAGTTGGGCCAACGCACTGGATCAGTTGCGTACCAAAGGAACGCTGGAGTTCAAACTCTCGCAATTGCTGTTCGACCGCGACCATCCGGGGCATTACTGTCGGCAAATCAGCTCGGTCGAGGTCGACCTGCCTGTGCTGATCGGGCCTTATGAACATGTACGTGCCACCTTGCTGCAGATCAGCAGCATGACGGCTACCAAGGCCACCATTCCGGCGGTGGAGTACTTGCATGATCCCGCGGGTCGCGTGGCGCCTTCCGATGTGCAGATCAACCTGCGCAGCGGTCAGCAGATCGCCTTGTCGATGGGGCTTGGCGACCACGGCATGGTGGCGATGAAATTCGATGACAGCCTGCTCAATCCCTTCGAAAACACCGGGGTGGTTTCACGCTGGCTGTTGAGCTTCCCAAGGCCGGAAAAGGAACCGCAGAAGAGCATGCTGCTGTCCTTGACGGACATCATCGTGCGTATCCGTTACATGGCCAGGGCCGGCGAGCCGCCGTTCGTGCGAGCCGTCGAAGATCAGATCACCAAGACCGAAAGCAAACTGTCCCCCTTCTCAACCGTCGAAGGAGCAGGTCGCCATGAATAAACCGATTATCCTGGCCAATGAAAATCTGGTGCTCAATGGCGACTTCGAACAGTGGATCGATCACTGGATACAGGAACCGGCTTCGGGTTACTTGGGGACTGCGAGCGATTGGTATGAAGAGGAGGGCCAGCACGTTCGTTTTCTGACCGCCGGCAATGGGGCTTCGGTCAATCAGGCGCTGACGGCTCCCAAGGATCCAGGCGCTCAAGCTCGCTACGTCCTCACGTTCCTGTGCGAGACGAGGCACACCGAACCGGGCAGGCTGCTCATTAGCAGCGATAAACAGCCGCAGGAGCAGGAAATCCTGTTGCCGCCGGGTCCGGCCCGGGATGCGCAGGAGGATCAGGCGCGACGCAGGAACGGTCAGCCGCGGGAGTACAGACCCATTCCCTACAACGTCCCGTTGGACCTGCCGTTCAACGCTCAAGACATCCTCACGGTGAGTATTCATAGCCCGCGAAACGTTCCCGGTGACGTTTTCTCGGATGTCCGCATCACGCGTATCAACCTCCAGTTGCACCTTGAGCCAGCGCTGATGCAAGCACTCAAGCTTGATGAGCAAACACGGCCGGCAGCCGGGCGCTTGTACGTGTGCCTGGGGGCCTCGGGTGACTTGGCCCACCAGCTAGAGTTCGTTCCCGACCCGGGCAATGCCTGGGTCGGCACCCAAGCGGCGTTGACCAGCGACGACAATCCCCAGGAGGCGCTGATGGCGACCCCGGCCTGGGGCGTGGATCACCCATTGGATTCGGCCTGGGCCCTGGACTGCCCGGCAATCGGTGAAGACGGGCCGTATTCGTTCTCCATGGACCTGGTCAACCAGTACGCCGCTGAGGTCTATCCGGTGCAGGTGTCCCTGGGTCATCATCGATTGGCTTTTCGTGAAGTGCTCGAGGCGGCGTATTACCCGGTGCTGGAATACGACCAAAGTGTGCGCTTGGGGGTGCAGGTCACTTCTTATTACACCGGGCAACCCTTGAGCGACCGCACCGTGAACTGGACTTCCACGACCGGGCAGGTCGCCAGCGTTGCCATCACCCGAACTGACGGCTGGGCCTACTTTGATTTTCAGCCGGCGCAGGCCGGTGATGTCGAGATCCAGGCGTCGGTCGAGAGCCTTTACTACGCCTCTGGCGTGTTGACTCAAACCTTGATGGTGCGGGTGTTGGCGACGGATCCGTGGAAGGATGTGCGAACGGTGGTCGAGGGGGTTGAGTCGCCTTGGGAGGAAAAAACCGGTTACCCCAACCGCGGCTCGGATTATCCCCTCGACGTGAAACTGCCCGCCGCCAGTCCCTTGCAGGGGACGCAGCTGTCGTTGCACTGGAGCGGTGATTCCCACGAGCAACTGGGGGTTGTCGTCAATCCGGCCCTTGAAGCGGCGGTGCCGGTCACCGGTGCCGAGCTGGCCTGGACCCTGACCAGCGAAGATCGTTATGACGGTCGCTTCGAGCTGCAACTGGCCTGCTCGAAACTGTTACTGCCTTCACCGAAAAAAACCATGTCGCTGGCGCGCAATCTGGTCCGGGTGGGAGACGTCCGAGAGGCCAACAAATTTCCCGTGGTGGACGAAAACGAAAGCGTGCTGTTGCGGGTGCAGGTGGTGCACTTCGTGGCCAGCGGCGACGGCGATCCGGTCATCAATGCCCAGGTCGAATGGAAGGCTGGCGCCGAGTCGATTTCCACCGTCACCACGGGCGCCGGTGGTTGGGCCAGTGTGTTGTACACGCCGCAGAGCGCGGGGGACAAGGTGGTCATCGCCAGCATCAAGGCCCACGAGCAAGCCGTTGCGGTGGAGCAGCCTTTCGATGTGACGGCGATTGCGACCAGCCCCTGGAAAAGCGAAGTCAGTATTCTGCTCGATGGCGAGGTGGTCCAGCGCAATACGCTCGGTGTGCTCTGTCGACGCGGGCAGACCCACACACTGAAAGTCGTGCCCAACGCCGGCAGCCTGTGGATCGATAAAAACATCAGTTTGCATTGGCGAGGGGCCGCGCCGGATATTGGGCTGTTGCCCAGTGACCTTGGAACGCCCAAGCGGTTGGAGGCGGCTGGCGCCCAATGGACGCTCGCCTCACAGGTCAATAGCAGTACCAGCAGCCTGTTTGAGCTGGAGTTGCGTCTTGAGAGCGTTTCAGTCGTTCGCGAGCTGACGGGGCGATTGGTGTCCGAGGACCTGGCGGAAGAAGTCAGCCTGAGACTCGACCAGATTGCCGCAGCACTGGACGCCCAGGCGCTTTATCCGTGCCTGGGGGCGCTTCATCGGTTTAGCGTTTTGCCCAATGCGCTGAGCCCGCTGGTGGGGTTGGAATCAACGCTGGCATGGTCCGGGACATCCGCCGAGGAGTTGGGGGCAACGGTTCGTCCGGTGTTGAATCTTGCGCAACCGATCAACGACGGCGGCGCGATCTGGATGCTGGATTTTACCGCCAGTGAGCAACCGGGCGAGTTTGCCCTGGCGTGGGCAGTGCCTGCGCTGGACTTCGTCGCCACCGCCAAGCCGATGACGCTGGCGCATAACAAAGTCAGGATCCAGGGCTGGCGCGAATCGCCGGTCGACCCGGTGGTCGGGCAGGATCCTGCGTGGCTGTGGGTCCAAGTGGTTTCTCATTTCACAGGGCTTGCCGTGAATCAGGTTCCGGTGACCTGGACAGCGGGCAGGTCAAGCGCGCAACCCACCGACGCCGAAGGCTGGTCCGGTTTTCCCGTGGCCCCGGCCGCCGCCGGAACCCAGGCAGTGAAGGCCTCCGTGAGCAGTCGTTACGACGGCTACGAAGAGGAGCGCCCCTTTGAAGTCACGGCGCTGGCAAGTGATCCCTGGGCCGGGCTGACGGTCAGCTTTGATGGCGCCGCGGCACAGCCCTGGGGCGAAAAAACCTACTTCCCACGCCGCAAGGGCGAACATGTTTTTGAGCTGATGGCTCCCGAGAACAGTCCTCTGTTTGAGCGCGAGCTGACGCTTGGCATGACCGGAACCGGGCCGAGCGAACTGGGCATCAGCTTTTTGCCTGACCCCCTGGGAATGCCTCGCGAGTTTCCCAGCGATGGCCTGCGTTTCACGCTAAAGGCCGGCGATCTGAAGGACGGGGGCTTTGCTTTGCGCCTGGCGTCCCAGCGGCTGGCCAGCCTCTCCCCGGCGAACGCGATGTCGTTGGGCGAGGGCGAGCAAGTGCTGGAGATCCGCTGGGACAGCGGTGTTCACCAGACACTGGACTGGGAGCAGGAACTGGTCGAACAGGTCACCGTGGTCTCTTCCATCAGCGGCAAGCCGATTGCCGGGGTGACCGTGATCTGGCGTGGTGATGACCTGGGGGAAGTGACCACCGTGACCGATTATTACGGGGTGGCGCGCGTGCGCTATGTTCCCACCACGCCCGGCGCCGCGCAGTTGACTGCGACGGTGGGGCAAGGGCAGTACGCGTCATCGGTGGCGCTGTCGTACTTTTTACACGAGCCCCGGGAAATCCAGTCGCTCACCAGCGACAAACCCAACGGTCACCTAGGGGAGCTGGTTTCAGCGGTCGTGACCGTGGTGTCGGCCATGACTGGCGAACCTCTGGAGGACGTCGAGGTGCGATGGGAGTATCCCCAGATCACGATTGCAGCGACCAGAACAAATGTCGATGGGCAAGCCGAGGTGCAATTCAGGCTGCCCGGAGTCAGGAAGGGGGTTCTATACGCCATTGTCACGGGGGGGTATGCGGGATGGGAGATGGCAGCTCTCAGCTTTGAGCTGCTGCCCAATGACATGACATGGTTGCAGGACTTCAGACCTTACGTTGATGGCAGGCCCGTAGAGTGGTCTGAAGTCAAGTTGAATGTATTCGCAGGACAGGTTTGCACGCTGAAGTTGGATTATGGGGGCAGTTGGCTGATTGGCGAGCCGGATGCCCAGATTTGTCTGCAATTCAAGCCGGGCGAAGAGGTGCAGGGTCTGGTGTTCGATCCGCCTTTGGGGCAATTGGTTGCGATGGAGCAGGGCAGTACTTCCTTGAGTTGGACTATTTTTACCGACCAGGCGCAAAACAGGCCTTTTGTTCTGGAATTCGATATTCCCTTGATAACCGAAATGCCACCGTCGCCTCCTTTGCCAGGGATTACTCGCGATGAAGATAGCTGGCTGGAGGAGTTCACCTTCTACCTGAACAGTCAGGAATTCGATCTGGCCCATAGAAAGCTCAGCCTGAAAGATGGAACCAATAACACCTGGGAGTTGCGAGCCAAGGAAGATAGCGCCCTGATAAACGCCACGAGTGTCGCTTTGTGGATGTCGGGAGGAGACGCGCTTCAGTTGGTTTTCGATCCGCCGTTGTTTCAACCACAGCCCGTGACCACAGCCCCCTTGAGTTGGTCGATTCTGACCAAAGCATCACATTGGGGTTCTTTCACGTTGGAGTTAAGAAGTCCGCACCTGCCCACGCGGTCAATCGACGCCGAGGTGAATGTTCATGGGACCTGACAACATCGCCTACAAATCCCCCGCTTTCTTCCACCCCAAATACAACGTCACCAGCTCGGCCCCCAATTCCCCGGGCCGGGCTTGCAGCACAGCGATCCCATGGGCGCTCAGCCGTTCATGCAGCGTCGCCCGGGCATTCAGATATTCCACCGCCCCGCAATACGCCAGCGCCTCGGGCAGAGTTTGCACCGGCGCCTGGCGCAGCCGGTCCAGCGCCTCTTCCCGCAGGCTCGCCACCAATACCCGATGCCGTTGGCCCAGCCGTTTGACGGCGGTCAGCAGTTCTTCATCGTCTTCGTCCCGCAGGTTGGTCACCAACACCACCAAGGCCCGGCGTTTCTGCCGGGCCAGCAGTTGGGTGACAGCGGCCTGGTAGTCGGCGGGGTGCTGGCTGCTGTCGAGGTCGTAGACGGTGTTGAGCAACACATTGAGCTGCCCCGTGCCTTTGACCGGCGCGAGGTAGCGCGACTGTTCGCTGGCGAAAGTACTCAGGCCCACGGCATCGCCCTGGCGCAGCGCGGTGTAACTGAGCAGCAGGCAGGCGTTGAGGGCGTGGTCGAAGTGCGACAGCTCGCCGTCCTGGCTGCGCATGCGCCGGCCGCAGTCGAGCATGAAGATGATCTGTTGGTCGCGTTCGTCTTCGTATTCCCGGGCAATCGGCGTGCGATGGCGGGCCGTGGCCTTCCAGTCGATCTGGCGCAGGCTGTCGCCCTCGCGGAATTCGCGCAGTTGATGGAATTCCTGGCCCTGGCCGCGCCGTTGCCGCTGGCGGATGCCGAGCTGGCTCAGCCAGTTGTCCACCGCCAGCAGTTGACCGTCGTAGAGCCTGGCGAAATCCGGGTAGACCCGAGTCTCATCGAGCGCATCCAGCAGACGCTTGTCGGTCCACAGGCCCAACGGGCTCGGCAGGTTGATTTCGCAATGTTCGAAGGCGAAGTGCCCGCGCTTGAGCGGGCGCAGGCGGTAGCCGACCTGGCTGCGTTGGTCGGGTTGCAGCTCGACGGACAGTGGCAGGTTTTCGAAGTCCAGGCCGTCGGGTACGTGATCGAAGACCTGCACGTGCAGCGCTTGGGCAAAGTCATGGCTGATCTCCAGGCGGACTTCACCCCAGCGACCGAGGGCCAGGCTTCCAGGCATTTGCCGTTGCACCCGGGGCGAAGGCAGGCGCCTGACGCGCACCGCGTCGAGCAGCGCCAGGGCCAGCAAGGCCAACAGCAGCCCCCAGTTGATCGACAGCAGTGTCGATGGCAGTGCGATGCCCAGCGCCCGCAGTGTGCCCAACACGATGCCGAGGGCCAGCAGAAGCGCAAGCCAGGTCAATAGCAGGCGCGAGGGTTTCATTGACACATACCCTTTGGGAGAAATGCAGAGCGAGCTTTTGTGGAGAGGGGGCTCATGTGGGAGCAAAGCTTGCTCGCGAAACGGGCATCTCGATTTCTGCGAGACCGCGTCGCTTTCATCGCGGGCAAGCCTTGCTCCCACAGACAAGCGGGATGGTGCTGGTGGGAGCAAAGCTTGCTCGCGAAACGGGCATCTCGATTTCTGCGAGACCGCGTCGCTTCCATCGCGGGCAAGCCTTGCTCCCACAGACAAGCGGGATGGTGCTGGTGGGAGCAAAGCTTGCTCGCGAAACAGGCGTCTCGATTTCTGCGAGACCGAGTCGCTTTCATCGCGGGCAAGCCTTGCTCCCACAGACAAGCGGGATGGTGCTGTTGGGAGCAAAGCTTGCTCGCGAAACAGGCGCTTCGATTTCTGCGAGACCGCGTCGCTTTCATCGCGGGCAAGCCTTGCTCCCACAGACAAGCGGGATGGTGCTTGTGGGAGCAAAGCTTGCTCGCGAAACGGGCATCTCGATTTCTGCGAGACCGCGTCGCTTTCATCGCGGGCAAGCCTTGCTCCCACATAAATCCCCTCGCCATGTTGGTGTTACTCACAACCGCGGCGCCGGCACTTGATCGAGCAGTTGCCCCAGCACCTGGTCTACCGACAGCCCTTCGATGTCCAGTTCCGGCGCCAGGCGTACGCGATGGCGCAGCACGGCCAGGGCGCAGCCCTTGATGTCATCCGGCACCACGAACTCGCCCCCGCGCAACAACGCCCGGGCCCGGGCGCAACGTACCAGCGCAATCGAGGCGCGCGGGCCGGCGCCGAGGGTCAAGCCCGGCCAACTGCGGGTAGTACGGGCCAGGCGCACGGCGTAGTCGAGTACCTGGTCGTCCATCGGCAGGTCACTGGCAATGCGTTGCAGCGCTTGCACGTCCTTGGCCTGCAACACTATGCGCAGCGGCTGCACGTCGAGCATGTCGGCGCGGGTCGAGCGGCTGACCTGGCGCACCATGTCCAGCTCCTGGTCGGCGTCCGGGTAGTCCATGCGCACCTTGAGCATGAAGCGGTCGAGCTCGGCTTCCGGCAGCGGGTAGGTGCCTTCCTGTTCGATGGGGTTCTGGGTGGCGAGGACCATGAACGGCTGGCTGATGGGCAGGGCACGGCCTTCGAGGGTGACCTGGCGTTCCTGCATGGCTTCGAGCAGCGCGGCCTGGGTCTTGGCCGGTGCGCGGTTGATCTCGTCGGCCAGCAGCAGGTTGGTGAACACCGGGCCCTTGCGCAGCTTGAACTGCTCGGTCTGCAAGTCGTACACCGCGTGCCCGGTGACGTCGCTGGGCATCAGGTCGGGGGTGAACTGGATACGCGCGAACTCGCCGTTGAAACAGCGAGCCAGGGCTCGCACCAGCAAAGTCTTGCCCAGCCCGGGAACACCCTCGAGCAGCACGTGCCCGCCGGCGATCAGTGCCGTGAGCACATCGTCGATCACCGCGCTCTGGCCGACCACCGCTTTACGCAGTTCCGTGCGGATGGCTTGGGCCAACTGACTGGCGCGCTGGCGCTGTTGGGCGGCGTGGGCCTGGCCGTCGACAGGTTCGTTCTGTTCAGTCATAAGGCATTCCTGAGGGTTTGCAAATGGGCGACCTGGCGGCAGAAGTCAGCGCGGGAGAGGCGCTGTTTCGGCCGGGGGCTCAAAGCCTGGCTGATGGCTCGCGTCGGTTGTCGGGTCAGGCGGGCGAGTACCTGCCATTGTTCGGCGACGGCCAGTTGTTCGAAGCCTGGGTGAAGATGACGGGCCCGGCGCAGCACGTCTTGTTGCAAGGCATGCAACAGGTACTCCTGGCCGTTGTGCCGCAGGTGGAAACCGGCGCTGGCCTGCACATGCTCTTCCAACTGACGCCGCGCCTTGGAGGCCGGTTGTTGCAGTGGGCCATGGCGCACCGCTGAACGCCAGAACCACAGGGCAATCAAGGCCAGCAGCGCCACCAGTGCCTGAGGGAAATAACGCAGCAGCAGGGTCAGCAAGTTGTCGTGGTCGCTGTTGAACAACAGCGTGACGTCCGTGTCGGCGCTCAAGTACCAGAGCAGCCAGGCATTGTCGTACTGCTCGATGGAGTCGTTCTTCCACAGCTCGGCGTCGGTGATCACGGTGATCGAGCCCAGACCGAGGTTCAACTGCATCATGTGGGTCGACAGCGCGCTGTTGGCCCAGGCCTGGGCCAGGTTATGCGGGTCTTCGAGGTGGAAGTCGGTGTCGAAGCCGATATACGCCGGCGCCTCTTCGTCTTCCAGGTAGAGCTTGGTCAGTTCCGGGTAACGGTCCTTGATCAATTCAGGGGCCGGCTCCTTGAGGTCCTTGCTCAAAAGTTGCCGCAGGCGTACGCGGTCGAGCAGCAGATCGCCGCTGCTGCCGGTGCTGTCGTCCCACAAGGCTTCGGCAACGAAGAGCAAGCGCCCGCCGGCCCGGGTCCAGTTCATCAGTTGTTCGACTTCCCGTGGCGTCATGTGGGTTCGCTCGCCCAGCAACAGCAGGCTGTGTTGGCGAGGTTCCAGGGTGGGCAGCACGTCCAGGCTGTTGGCGTGCTCGACGTTGATACCCCGCTGGCGCAGGAAAAGTTCGGCGGCCAGGTAAGGATTGGCCTGGGCTTCAGGGGAGGGGCCGTGCTCGACGACCTCTTCATAGGGCTCGGCCTTGGTGTAGAGGTAGAAGCCGAATGCGCACACCAGCGCGGCCAGCACGGCGCCGATCAGCCACCCTGCGTGCCGGCTCATCGAGACGCTCCCGGACCGAACAGCTCGCGCCAGCCGTCACACAGTTCCTGTTGCAGGTGTGGCGGCGGTGGACGATGCCCATAGGCAATGTTCTGCCAATGCAGGGTCAGGTTTTTGCTGAAGCTCAGCAGGTTGCCCTGCTTGAGCTGTTCGACACGTTCCAGCACCTGGCCTTCGGTGTCGGCCGGTTTCAAGGGGATCTTGAAGTCATGATGCAATCGGCTGAGCAACGCCCGGTACAGCAGGCCCAGGGCTTCACGGGGTTGCGTGGCCCACAGTTGTTCGACGCTGGCGGCCACGTCGGCGGGCAGGCTCTCTTCGCGAATATCCAGGCCAAACATGCGCGCAGGTACGGCGCGTTCCACCGGCAGGCGCTGCGTCGGTCGGCGATTGACCAGGGCCTTGAGTCTTTCACGGTAGCGCCAGGCCAGCCAGACGATCGCCGCCACCAGGCAGGCCCACAGCACCACCTGGATCAGTGCGGCGGCGATGTCGAAACGTTGGCTGCCGAGCCATTTGAACAGGGTCTTGAGCCAGTTCGATTTCGCCTCGGTCTCGGTCTCGGGGGACTCGGCCGTTTCTTCGCCGAAACGATAACGGATGACGGTCTCGGGGTTCTTGAACGGCGGGGCGTCGAGGATTGCCTTGATACCGTCCCGGGAGGCCTCGCTGGTGAGGGGCTGGTTGAGTAGCCGCGGGCTGTCGGGGGCGTCGCTGTCTTCGGCGGCAAACGTCGGGGGCGCCAGCGGCAGCAGCATGAACACCAGCAGCATCAGCACTGGGGCCACGCCGCTCAGGCGCTGGCGCAGGCGCCGGAATACCAGTTCGATGTCCCACGCCTCGAGGATCGTGCGCCGGTTCAGGTAGAGGCTGAAGCCGCAGGCGACATACACCGGCTCCCACAGGATCAGTAGCAGTGGATAGAGGAAGTTGACCAGGTGTTCGAACCACAACCAGTCGTGCTCGGCCGCTGACACCAGCGTTTCCCAATCCCATTGCAGTTCGACTTGTTGCGGCACGAACAGATAGAACAGGGCCGTCAGGCCGAACCACAAGGCGGTTTCCAGGTGCATGCCGATGATGGTCAACCATTGCGCCGCGCCGCGGTTGCGTTGTTGCAATATCCGCAAGCGCTGCGCTCGCGCCTCACCGGCGAGGCCCTCGAGTTGCACAACCGGCATCACGAAGCTGCGGCTCAGGCTCAGCCGGCGCCAGGTCAGGCTGGCCAGCAACTGCGGCTTGAGCAGCGCAGGCCACTGGCGCAACGCCTGCCGCAAGGTGGGGGTTTCGCCAAACAGTGCCTTGGACAGAATGTACAGCGGCAGCCGGTCGAAGGCCGGCTTCAACCACCAGAACAGCATCACCACCAGTGACGGTGAGTCCCACAGCAGCAGGGTCAGCAACAGGTATACCGGCAGCGTGATGATCGCCCAACTGGTCATCAGCAGGCGTCGATGCTGCTGGCTCATCAACACCCCAAGGTCCATGGCTTCCCAGGTGGTGCGTGGGCGGATGACGACGGTGGCGTCACTCAGGCGCATGGCGGACCCGTCCGGCAAACGACAGATAGCTGATCACCAACAACCACAACAAGGCGCCCACCATGTATTTGGTGGCCGGTGTCACGGCGCTGGAAGACCAGTAGGCCTCGATGAACGCGGCCATGAGCAAAAACAGCATCACACCGCCGATCATCAGCACGCTTTTGCCCGCCGCGAGCCGCAAGGCCTCGCCCCGGGTCAGGCGCCCCGGCGCGATCAACGCCCAGCCCAGTTGCAGGCCTGCGGCCCCGGCCAGGGCGATGGCGGTGAGTTCGAAGGCGCCGTGGCCGATCACGAACGACCAGAACGTCCCGCCAGAGCCGATCTGGGTCAGGTGCCCGGCCACCGCGCCAATGGTCAGGCCATTGAAAAACAGGAAAAACGCGCTCCCCAGGCCAAACATCAAGCCACTGGCAAAGGTCTGAAAGGCAATGCCGATGTTGTGCATGATGTAGTAACCGAACATGACCCAGTCCTCGCTGGCGGCCCGTTCGACCGAGCGCCCCAGGTGCCCGGACGCCGGGTCATACATGCTGCGGATCTGGCTGATTTCGTCGGCGCCGAGCACGCTGTAGACCAGCTCCGGGAACAGATAGACCAGCAGCCCGATGCCCACCAGGCTGCCCAGGAACATCAGGCTGGCGGCCAGCACGAATCGCCATTGTTCACGCACCAGTCGGGGAAAGCCGGCGAGGATAAACGCCGAGAGACTGGCCGAGGGTCGGCTGCGGTCCCGGTAGAGTTGCTGGTGACCGCGCAGCGCCAGTTGTTGCAGCGTATCGACCAGTAAGCTGCTGTAGCCTCGGGCCTGGGCCAGTGCCAGGTGATGGCAAAGCCGTCGGTAGGTAGCGGGGAAGTCGCTGCTCTGGGGCGCGCTGCGGCTGCGCTCCAGTTGGTCCAGTTGCCGGGTCAGGTGCTCCCATTCCCCTTGGTGACGGCTTTCGAACAGGCTTTGCTTCATGTTGGCCCCAGCAGGCCGCGGGCGACGCCATTGAGTTCGGCCGCGGCATTTGGTACCTGGACGTTCAGTGGCGCGGCCAGGATGGCAGCCAGTTCGTTGACCCGCGCTTGGGAAAGTTCTGCCTGGCGTTCGGCGAAGCCCAGCACGGCGCGTTGCTCATGCAGGCTGAGGGTGAAAGGTGTTCGTATCGGCGCTGCCATTGGCAAGGCGGGGCGTTTGACCGGTTGTTCGCGATACACCACCAGCGTGCCGGCCGCGAGGTCGCCCAGGCGCTTGAACGCCGGATGTTGCAGGCAACTGATGGCCCCGAAGGTGTAGCCGAAGGGCAGCATGTCGACGAAACGCAGCAGGTTGCGGATCAACGACGCCGACCAGCCGATGGGCCGGCCATCGTCCTGCACCACGCGCAGCCCCATGATCTGCTTGCCGGGAGAGCGCCCCTGGTTGAGCACCTCGAACAGCACCATGTACCACCAACTGACGACAAACAGCAGGATGGAGCCCAGGCCGATCCCCAGTTCGCCGAAAAACGCCAGGACCAGGAAGAAAAGCCCCAGGACCAGCCCGCGTATGCCCAGGTCGATGGCGAAGGCGATGGCTCGCGACATCAATCCCGCCGGGCGCAGCGGCAGGTCGATGCCTTCGGGCGTTTCAACCTGATAGCGCGTGTCCAGGGGCGCGGGCAGCGTCGCGTTCCTTTGCAGTGCTGGTGTCTCGAGCATGGGCAACCTGTGATGGGCCAGACCGAATGTTCAATCTCGGCCCAGATGCTAGCAGTCTTCGTGCGGGCAAACGATAGAACTGTGCAGGTCATTTCATGGTTTGCAACAAGATTCGTGGGTACCGCAGATCAACTGTGGGAGCGAGCTTGCTCGCGATGACATCAGTCTATTCAACATTGATGCAAGCTGAACCACCGCTATCGCGAGCGAGCTCGCTCCCACATGGGGTGGGTGGTGGAGCGGCGCATTAGTCTTCAAAAGTTACAGGACTGCTGGTCGCAGGCGGGTTCGAGCGCCTAGACTTCGCCAGTCTTCAGTTCAGGAACAGCCCGTGACTTCCATTTTCTGGTACGACTACGAAACCACCGGCATCAACCCGCGTTGCGACCGACCCTTGCAGGTGGCGGGTATCCGTACCGATTTCGAGCTCAATGAAATCGACGAACCGGTGAACCTGTATTGCCGGCCCAGCGATGACATCCTGCCTCATCCGGCGGCCTGTGCGATTACCGGTATCACCCCGACATGCCTGGCCGAAAAAGGCTTGAGCGAAGCCGATTTCATGACCCGTGTCCACGGGCAACTGGCCGCGCCCGGTACCTGTGGCGCCGGCTACAACACCCTGCGCTTCGACGATGAAATGACCCGCTACAGCCTCTATCGAAATTTCTTCGACCCGTACGCGCGGGAATGGCAGGGCGGCAATAGTCGCTGGGATTTGATCGACCTTGTGCGCGCGGCCTATGCGTTGCGCCCGCAAGGCATTGTCTGGCCGCAAGAGGACGGTCGCGTGACCCTCAAGCTCGAGCGCCTGACCGCCGCCAATGGCATCGACCATGGCCAGGCCCACGATGCGTTGTCGGACGTGCGCGCGACCATTGCCCTGGCTCGGCTGATCCGTCAGCAGCAACCCCGGCTCTACGACTGGCTGTTCCAGTTGCGCAGCAAACAGAAGGTAATGGACCAGATCCGCCTGTTGCAGCCCATGGTGCATATTTCCGGTCGCTTCTCGGCGGCGCGCAACTACATCGGCGTGGTCTTGCCGCTGGCCTGGCACCCGAAGAACCGCAACGCCCTGATCGTCTGCGACCTGCACCTGGACCCCCAGGGCCTGCTGGACCACGATGCCGAAAGCCTGCGCCAGCGTTTGTATACCCGCCGTGAAGAACTGCTCGAAGGTGAGTTGCCGGTGCCGCTCAAGCTTATCCATATCAACAAATGCCCGGTGATCGCGCCGTTGTCGGTGCTGCGTGCCGAGGACCAGCAGCGACTGGAACTGGACATGGAGGGCTATCAGCAACGGGCATTGCGGCTAACTGACGCACAGAAAGTTTGGCAGGATAAACTTCAGGCTATTTATGGTCGGGAGGATTTCACCGCCAGCGAGGATCCCGAGCAACAGTTATACGCGGGCTTCCTGGGGGATCGCGATCGACGTTTATGTGAACAAGTCCGTATGGCGGATCCGCTGCAATTGACCCAAGAACGCTGGCCTTTTGATGATGAGCGTTTGCCGGAACTATTGTTCCGATATCGCGCGCGCAACTTTCCAGACACGTTGAATCCCGAAGAGCACGGGCGTTGGAGACTTTTCTGTCAACAACGGCTGTCATCCCCGGAATGG
This sequence comes from Pseudomonas sp. H1_F01, assembly GCF_054681425.1. Lineage (NCBI taxonomy): Bacteria > Pseudomonadati > Pseudomonadota > Gammaproteobacteria > Pseudomonadales > Pseudomonadaceae > Pseudomonas > Pseudomonas sp. H1_F01. The sequence goes on from NZ_CP162823.1 coordinate 1,640,304, forward strand.
GGAGCGCCTAATACCTTGGAAAGTTTTGATGCGGCGATGAGGGAGTGGATGGCCCTGTCTACACCAGTACAGCAAGAAGTACTCAGGGAGTGGCAGGGTTACAGTCAGCAATTGCGCAAACGTTTAAGCCTTGAGCCGTGATGAAGTGAAAAGATGACAGGCAAAAAAAACGCCAGCAATCGCTGGCGTTTTTTGTTCGCTAAGAACGGTGCGAACCGGTGAGGCTTAACCCAGCAGGGTTGCCCAGCCTTCAACCACGTCACCGCCCCACTTGGCTTTCCACTCTTTCAGAGTCTTGTGGTTGCCACCTTTGGTTTCGATGACTTCGCCGTTGTGCGGGTTCTTGTATTGCTTAACTTTGCGAGCGCGTTTGGTGCCGGTAGTTTTGACGGCGCCACGTGGGGCTTTGCTCGACTTGGCTTCTGGATCCAGCAGGGCAATGATGTCGCGCAGCGACTTGGAGTATTCGCCCATCAGCGTGCGCAGTTTGCCTTCGAATTCAAGCTCGGTTTGCAGTTTGTCGTCTTGGGACAGGTTTTTCAGGCGAGCTTGCAGTTCTTTGATGGCTTCTTCTGTGGCACGGTATTCATTGATCAAGGACATGTGGACTACCTTATGTAGGACGCGGGTGACAAGGAGACAGTGTGGCAATAGTAATCAGACAGTTTCATCAAGTAAACATTTAACCGGTGTTTTATTTAATTAATTAGTGCTGTGCCACAAAAACGCCTGTTGCAGTTAAATACTGCGGCAGAGTCTTCACATCTGTTCACACATATAATCCGCCTTCCCGACCCTCGCAGGCTGTGACCTGGGCTGTCGCCCATGATTCGGCGCGTCATCGATACTGCAGTTTTGCCGCGCAATGGCTAGAATGGCCGCCTTTGCGAAGTTCTGGAGTTTCCCTAATGCGCACTTTTCGTCTGGTGATTGCTTGTCCGGACCGCGTCGGCATCGTTGCTAAAGTCAGTAACTTTCTGGCGTCCCATAACGGCTGGATCACCGAAGCGAGCCATCACTCGGACAATCAAAGCGGTTGGTTTTTCATGCGTCACGAGATTCGTGCCGACTCGCTGCCCTTTGGTATCGAAGCCTTTCGTGAAGCATTCGCTCCCATTGCCGAAGAGTTCTCGATGGACTGGCGTATCACCGACACCGCGCAGAAAAAACGCGTGGTGCTGATGGCCAGCCGCGAGTCTCATTGCCTGGCTGACCTGCTGCACCGCTGGCACAGCGATGAGCTCGATTGCGACATCGCCTGTGTGATTTCCAACCATGACGACTTGCGCAGCATGGTGGAATGGCACGGCATCCCTTACTACCATGTGCCGGTCAACCCGCAGGACAAGCAGCCGGCGTTCGCCGAAGTCTCGCGGCTGGTCAAGCAGCATGATGCCGAGGTGGTGGTGCTGGCCCGCTACATGCAGATCCTGCCGCCGGCGTTGTGCCGCGAATACGCCCATAAGGTCATCAACATCCACCACAGCTTCCTGCCATCGTTCGTCGGTGCCAAGCCGTACCACCAGGCGTCGATGCGCGGTGTGAAGCTGATTGGCGCCACCTGTCACTACGTGACCGAAGAGCTGGATGCCGGCCCGATCATCGAGCAGGACGTGGTGCGCGTCAGCCACAGCGACAGCATCGAAGACATGGTGCGTTTCGGCCGTGACGTAGAGAAGATGGTGTTGGCCCGGGGCCTGCGTTATCACCTGGAAGACCGGGTGCTGGTGCACGGCAACAAGACCGTGGTGTTCTGACTACACTGCAAAGGGCCTGGAGGAGCGATCGCCAGGCCCTTTTTTCATGAGGTTCGCCATGACCGATCCATTGGACAAAGCCACCTCCAAGGCGCCGGCGACCCTGGGCGAGGGCTGCCTCAGCCGCTATGACCCAGATGCGTTGGGCCCGGAGGACGGCACTGAGTTTCCCGATGCCGCGCAATTGTGGGAGCAACTGCATCCCCAGGACGAGCCCGAACAGAAGCCGTGATGCGTCAGGCCTGTCTGAGCCTGACCAGTTTCTTGAGCAACGGTCGCCCGACCATCAGGAAGAACACCGGCCCGCCGGCCACCAGATAAAAGTAATAGGTCACCGCCCGCCAGATCAGAATCGCCGCCGCTGCGGTGGATTTGCCCACCATGGGGGCCAGCAGCGCCGCCGAAGTCAATTCGGCCGCCCCGGCACCGCCCGGCAGCAGGCTGAACTGTCCCGCACTCAAGGACAGCATCTGGATCAGGAAACTCCAGGCCCACTGCAGATCCGCTCCCAGCCCCTTCAACGCCAGGTACAACACGCTGTAGCGCAGCGCCCAATGCAGGCAGGTCAGGCCGAAGACCTGGAACAGTGTCTGTTTTGGCAGTTTCAAGGTGTCGGTGAACGCCGCCAGGAAGCTCAGGATCTTGCGCGCCCAGCGTCGACGGGTAACGGCTTTTACGCGCAGGTGGCGAAGCAGTCGAGCGCCCAGCAGAATCAATCTGCGGTGATAGCGGGCCACCAACACGCAGCCAAACAGCCCGCCAAACAATGAAATCGCACTTAACGCCAACATCCATTCCATGCGCTGGCTGAGGTTCTGGAACAGCGCGTAAAACAGAATGCCGACCAAGGCGCAGAGGAAGAACAGCAAGTCGCTCAATTGATCCATGGCAAACACCGCGCTGCCATGGGCCGGGCGCACGCCGTTGCGCGCCAGCAGGGCCATCAGCGTCAGTGGGCCGCCACTGCCACCGGGCGTCGCGCACATGGCGAACTCGGTGGACATCACCACGCCGATGCTTTTCAGCCCGCCGATGCGCCCACGGTGTTCCCCCAGCAGCAGGCGCAAGCGCACGGAGTTCAAGCCCCAGCACAGCACGATCATGCCGAGCATGGCCAGCAGTAGCGACAACGGAAAGCGCTGCACCCGTGACCACATTTCCCCGCCGCCGACCAGCAGCGGCACCAGTAGCGCCGTGAGCAGGGCGGCGCCCAGCCAGATCAGCCGTTTCATGCGGCGCTGCTGACCCGCAGCCCCTGGGTCGCCAGCCAGCCGACTTTGGTCATGGGGACACGACCGTCGTTGAGCAGGCGTTCGAGGGTGCGCAGCCAATAGTTCCGGGAAAAGGTATGGCGCATGTCCACTGGGTGCAGGCCCAGGCGAATCACCGGGGCCTGGTGCCAGCGCTGTTCGCGTTGGTCGCTGATGACTTTCGACAGGCCACGGCGCCAGGCGCTGCGGGCACTCCAGACCAGCCCCGGCGCGTCGATGGCAGTGAAGTCGGGCAGGCGATAAAGGTGTTGGGTGTCACTGGTGTAGCTTAGCGGCAACTGGCGCAAGGCCTGGCGCGTGCCTTCGCTCATCAACCAGGCGGGGGCGACGAAACCCTCCAGCGGCCAGTGGTAGCGTTCAAAGGTGTCGATCCCGGCGCGCAGGCGGGCGAGGGCGGCGGCCTCGGACAGGTTGTAGAACTCACCTTCGTGGGTATAGACCCGGCGCATGAACCAGTCCTTGGGGTGACGGGCAACAGGACCGTCGTCGCAATGGTAGTAGCCATGCAACACCAGTTCGTCGCCGCGCTCGACCCGGCTGTCGAGCAGGCGCCGAAAGCCAGGATGAGCCTCCAAGGCATTGTGGCGATGAAAGTCCGGCACCACCAACCAGGTCATCGGTACCTGGCCGAGGGCATCAACGGCTTCGACGAAGGGCTGGTAGTCGGGCCAGGTTTGCGGTGCCACGTCGTGTAGCACCAGGAGGACGCTAGTGTCCTGTATCACAAATACTGTTCCTTTTTGACGGTGTCTGTTGTCGTCATGCTGCGTTGCCGCTCCTCGCCATAGCGGGCTATGACTCGTCGCGGCGCCTTGCCTGACGACAACAGCCACTCGCCAAGAAAGAAACGTATTTGCGAAACAGGACACTGGACGATTGATTCATCGACACGGACCTCGCCTCAACCATTGGCCAGCAGTGGCATCTGCTCGCCGAGCACGGCGTAGTAGTGCCCCAGCAAGCTGTTGACCACGGTATCCCAGGCGTAATGACGCTCCACGTGCCGGCGTGCCAATACCCCCCGGCGCTGACAGCCTTCGGAAAACAGTTGGCGCACGGCGTTGGCCATGGCCTGTGGGTTGTTGGGCATGCACAGCAGGCCGCAGTCTTCGTCGACGATTTCGGTGAAGGCCCCGGCCGCCACCGCCACCACGGGAATGCCACTGGCCATGGCTTCGAGGATCACCAGGCCGAAGGTTTCCTGGTCACCGGCGTGCAGCAGGGCATCGGCGCTGGCCATGAGCCGGGCGACTTGCGGCGCCGGGCAGAATTCATCGATCACCGTGACGTTGTCCGGCACCAAGGCGGGCATCGACGAGCCCACCAACAGCAGGTGGTAGCGCTCGCCCAGGCGTTTCATGCACTTGAGCAGCACCGGCAGGTTTTTTTCCTTGGAGCCGCGACCAGCGAAAATCAGCAGGCGCGCGTCTTCGGCGATGCCCAGCTCTGCGCGCAACTCCGGGTCACGGGCGGCCGGGTTGAAGGTTTGCAGGTCGACGCCCAACGGTTGCACGTAGACGTTCTTGACCCCCAACCCGGTCAGTTTGTCGGCCATGACCTGGCTCGGCGCCAGGACCCGGTCGAAATTGCCGTACAACTTGCTGACATAAGCTTCGATGTTGGGGGTGAACCAGTTGCCCATGCGGTTGCTGACCAGCAGTGGCAGGTCGGAGTGATAGAAACCGATGACGGGCACGTCGAGCTGGCGACGGGCATCCAGCGCGGCCCAGGCCGTGAGGTAGGGATCGCCGACTTCAATCAGATCGGGCTGTAGATCGCGCAGGACATTGCGCCAGGGGGCCAGGCGAAGGGGGAAGCGATAGCCCTTGCCGAACGGCAGTGCAGGGGCCGGAACCTTGTAGATCCCATCGTGCTCGCTCAAATGCGCGCCGGGGATCAACAGACTGTGGCGAATACCGGGCCGATCGCCCAGGCGCCGGTGCTTGGCATCCAGATAAGTGCGCACGCCTCCGCTGGCGGGGGCGTAGAACATGGTTATGTCCGCTATATGCACGATGAACGTCCCTCCGGTCAGTGTTCTCCTGTGTTGACCTTTAGTAAGAATAGATGTTCGGTTGAGGTTGTGGGGTTGGGGTGTCAGTGGAGTATTGCCGGGTTTGAGAGGGCCTCATCGCGAGCAAGCTCGCTCCCACAGGAGAGGCACAGATCCCATGTGGGAGCGAGCTTGCTCGCGATAGGGCCAGTCCGGGTTCGCAGGCTATTATTCCTGACGCCAGGAGCTTAATGCGCCAGGCATGCTTTTATATAAGCGTGCAAAATGGCGTCACATCGCAAACACCACGGGTGACCACATGCCTGACTCATCGCAACTCGTTATCGGGGCCGACCTTAGCGGCCAGCCCATCGCCCAGGCCATGCGCCTGGCGAACCGTCATGGTCTGGTGGCGGGTGCCACCGGTACCGGCAAGACCGTCACCTTGCAGCGCCTGGCCGAAATGTTCAGCGACGCCGGCGTGGCGGTGTTCGCGGCGGACATCAAGGGTGACCTGTGCGGCCTCGGCGCGGCGGGCAACCCCCAGGGCAAGATCGCCGAGCGCATCGCCGGCATGCCTTGGCTCAATCACAAGCCCCAGGCTTATCCGGTGACCTTGTGGGATATCCACGGCCAGTCCGGTCATCCGCTGCGCACCACCTTGAGTGAAATGGGCCCGTTGTTGATCGGCAGTCTGCTGGAACTGACGGACAGCCAGCAGTCGGCGCTCTACGCCGCGTTCAAGGTGGCCGACCGCGAAGGGCTGTTGCTACTGGACCTCAAGGACCTGAAGGCGCTGCTCAACCATCTCAAGGACAACCCCGAGTTGCTGGGGGACGACGCGGCCCTGATGACCACCGGCTCCAGCCAGGCGTTGTTGCGACGTTTGTCCACCCTGGAACAGCAGGGCGCGGACGCGTTGTTCGGCGAGCCGGCGTTGCAGCTCGAAGACATCCTGCAACCGGCCAGTGATGGCCGTGGTCGCATTCACTTGCTCGACGCCAGCCGTCTGGTCCATGAGGCGCCGAAGGTCTACGCGACGTTCCTGTTGTGGCTGCTGGCCGAGCTGTTCGAGCAGTTACCCGAGCGCGGCGATGCGGACAAACCGCTGTTGGCGCTGTTCTTCGACGAGGCGCATTTGCTTTTTGCCGGCACTCCCAAGGCCTTGCAGGAACGCCTGGAGCAAGTGGTGCGGCTGATCCGTTCCAAGGGTGTGGGGGTGTATTTCGTGACCCAGTCGCCGGGCGACTTGCCGGACGACGTGCTGGCGCAGTTGGGCTTGCGCATCCAGCACGGGTTGCGGGCCTTCACTGCCAAGGAGCAGAAATCCCTGCGGGCGGTGGCCGACGGCTTCCGGCCCAACCCGCAGTTCGATGCCCTGGCGGTGCTGACCGAACTGGGCATCGGTGAAGCCCTGGTGGGCACCTTGCAGGAAAAAGGTACGCCGGAAGTGGTCCAGCGGGTGTTGGTGGCGCCACCGCAATCGCGCATCGGGCCGCTGAGCGAAGCCGAGCGCGCCGGGTTGATCGCCAGTTCGCCGTTGCAAGGGCGCTATGACAAACCCATAGATCGCGAATCGGCCTATGAAGTGCTGATGGGCCGCAAAGGGCTGGAACCGCAGGCCGAAGAGGCGCCGGGCAAGCCGACGGCGGAAGAACCGAGCTTCACCGAAAAGGCCGGCGAGTTTCTCGGCACCGCGGCCGGCCAGGCATTGAAATCGGCCATGCGCCAGGCGGCCAATCAGTTGGGCCGGCAATTGGTGCGTGGGTTGATGGGGTCGTTGCTCGGTGGCAGCAAGCGCCGGTAGTTAGGACCGAGTCGCCGCCTTCGCGAGCAGGCTCGCTCCCACAAGGATTGGCGTCGTACACGAAATAGGTGTCCGCCGCAGATCCCCTGTGGGAGCGAGCTTGCTCGCGATAGCTATCCAACCGGCGCCGAAAGTCTCAATCCTTTGGCCGCGCATGCGCCGCCAACCGCTCCAGCGCCGCCCGCAGGTTGGGATCGGTGATGCCATCCGCCGTGGCCTGAATGGTCGCGGCGGCGTCGGTGGACAAATCCAGCGTGTGCCCCTTGGCGCCGACCTGGACGGTGGGCGGTTGCACCTTGAACAGGATTCGCGTCAGGTTGGCGAATTCTTCGAACGCCTGGAGTTGGCGCAGCAGGCGTTTTTGCTGGTAGCGCAGGCGCGTGGCCCAGTGGCCGTCGGTGACGATCAGCAGCAAGCTGCCTTCGCGCCAGGAGGCCACGTGGCAATGCTCGCGCGCGGCCGGTTGCAACTGGCTGTCGAGCAGGCGTTGCAAGTGGCCCAGGCGTTTGGCGTGGCCAAAGATGGCTTTCAGCGGCTTGGCTTCGCGCAGCAGAACGGCGGGTGCCTTGGCTGGAAGAGGGCGAAAGGCCATGAATGAATACCGCAAGTGACAGAGGCGCCATGGTAGCAGAAAGCGCCGGATGCGCCTCGACCCTCTCGCCCAGCGGCTTTTGGCTGCACAATCAATGATTAACTTCTGCGCTGGGTGGGTTGAAGTTCGCGCAAAAGCCCTTATTTTATGCAAGCCCCGTCACAGCGCTGTGCCAGCATCGTGGAATAACGCCACTTTCCTCTCCATCGTTTCCGGGTAGAATGCTCGTTCGCATGCGGCCATGAGGGCTGCACGGGCGACTCACGGGGCCGCCCTCCATCCCTTTAGTGTGGAAGATCCTGCCGATATGTTTGCGCCTTTGTTAAAGAAACTTTTTGGAAGCAAGAACGAGCGTGAAGTCAAGCGCATGCTCAAGACGGTACAGACTGTCAATGCCTTCGAAGAGCAAATGGTGGCCCTTTCGGACGATCAGTTACGCGCCAAGACTGCCGAATTCAAGGACCGCATCGCCAAGGGGGAAACCCTCGACCAGCTCCTGCCTGAAGCCTTTGCGGTCGCCCGTGAAGCCGGCAAGCGGATCATGGGCATGCGCCACTTCGACGTTCAGTTGATCGGCGGCATGACCTTGCACGAAGGCAAGATCGCCGAAATGCGTACCGGTGAGGGCAAGACCCTCGTGGCGACCTTGGGTGTGTACCTCAACGCGCTGTCCGGCAAGGGCGTGCACGTAGTGACGGTCAACGACTACCTGGCCCGCCGCGACGCCAACTGGATGCGCCCGCTCTACGAGTTCCTCGGCCTGACTGTCGGCGTCGTCACGCCGTTCCAGCCGCCGGAAGAGAAGCGCGCCGCCTACGCCGCCGACATCACCTACGGCACCAACAACGAATTCGGGTTCGACTACCTGCGCGACAACATGGCGTTCAGCATGGAAGAAAAATTCCAGCGTGAACTCAACTTTGCCGTGATCGACGAAGTCGACTCCATCCTCATCGACGAAGCCCGTACCCCGCTGATCATTTCCGGTCAGGCCGAGGACAGCTCCAAGCTGTACATCGAGATCAACAAGCTGATCCCGCAGCTCAAGTTGCACGTCGAGGAAGTCGAAGGCGAAGTGACCCAGGCCGGGCACTACACCGTTGACGAGAAGACCCGTCAGGTCGAGCTCAACGAAGCGGGTCACCAGTTCGTCGAGGAAATGCTCACCCGTGTTGGTTTGCTGGCCGAAGGCGAGAGCCTGTACTCGGCCCACAACCTGGGCCTGCTGACCCACGTTTATGCTGGCCTGCGTGCGCACAAGCTGTTCCATCGCAACGTCGAATACATCGTGCAGGACGGCCAGGTCGTACTGGTGGACGAACACACCGGCCGTACCATGCCGGGTCGTCGCCTGTCCGAAGGCCTGCACCAGGCCATCGAAGCGAAGGAAGGCCTGAATATCCAGGCCGAGAGCCAGACCCTGGCCTCGACCACCTTCCAGAACTACTTCCGCCTGTACAACAAGCTGTCCGGCATGACCGGTACCGCTGATACCGAAGCGTTCGAGTTCCACCAGATCTACGGCCTGCAAGTGGTGGTGATTCCGCCGAACAAGCCGCTGGCCCGTAAAGACTACAACGACCTGGTGTTCCTGACCGCCGAGGAGAAGTATGCGGCGATCATCAACGACATCAAGGACGGCATGGCCCAGGGCCGTCCGATCCTGGTGGGTACTGCCACCATCGAGACTTCCGAGCACATGTCCGCCCTGCTCAACAAGGAAGGCATCGAGCACAAGGTCCTCAACGCCAAGTTCCACGAGAAGGAAGCCGAGATCATCGCCCAGGCCGGTCGCCCGGGTGCGCTGACCATCGCCACCAACATGGCTGGCCGTGGTACCGACATTCTCTTGGGCGGCAACTGGGAAGTGGAAGTCGCCAGCCTGGAAAGCCCGACCCCAGAGCAGATCGCGCAGATCAAGGCCGACTGGCAGAAACGTCACCAGCAGGTGCTGGAGTCCGGCGGTTTGCAGGTGATCGCTTCCGAGCGTCACGAGTCGCGTCGTATCGACAACCAGCTGCGTGGCCGTGCCGGTCGCCAGGGTGACGCCGGTTCCAGCCGTTTCTACCTGTCCCTGGAAGACAGCCTGATGCGCATCTTCGCCTCTGACCGGGTGAAGAACTTCATGAAGGCCCTGGGCATGCAACCGGGCGAGGCGATCGAGCACCGCATGGTGACCAACGCCATCGAGAAGGCCCAGCGCAAGGTCGAAGGTCGCAACTTCGATATCCGCAAGCAATTGCTCGAGTTCGATGACGTCAACAACGAACAGCGTAAAGTGATCTATCACATGCGTAACAGTTTGTTGGCCGCCGACAACATTGGCGAAACCATCGCCGATTTCCGCCAGGACGTGCTCAACGCAACCGTCAGCGCCCACATCCCGCCGCAGTCGCTGCCGGAGCAGTGGGACGTCGCCGGCCTGGAAGCCGCCCTGCAGAGCGACTTCGGCGTGGCATTGCCGATCCAGCAATGGCTCGACGAAGACGATCACCTGTATGAAGAAACCCTGCGCGAGAAACTGCTGGCCGAACTGATCGCTGCCTACAACGAGAAGGAAGACCAAGCGGGCGCCGAGGCGCTGCGTTCCTTCGAGAAGCAGATTGTGCTGCGGGTACTGGACGACTTGTGGAAAGACCACCTGTCGACCATGGACCACCTGCGTCACGGTATCCATTTGCGCGGTTACGCCCAGAAGAACCCGAAGCAGGAGTACAAGCGCGAGTCCTACACGCTGTTCTCCGAGTTGCTCGATTCGATCAAGCGCGACTCGATCCGTGTGCTGTCCCACGTTCAGGTTCGCCGCGAAGACCCGGCCGAAGAAGAAGCCCGCCTGCGTCAGGAAGCCGAAGCCCTGGCTGCGCGCATGCAGTTCGAACACGCCGAAGCCCCGGGCCTGGAAGTGGTCGCCGAAGAGGGCGTCGATGTGGATGTCGCCTTGGCGACCGCACCGGTGCGCAACGAGCAGAAGCTGGGTCGTAACGAACTGTGCTATTGCGGTTCGGGCAAGAAATACAAGCATTGCCACGGGCAGATCCAATAATCCCGTTTCAACGCTGAACGACCCGCGCCGCGACCGGCTTCCAGCCGTCGCGGCGTTTTGCCATTTGATCTACCGTCCCGATGGAGACGGTGCCGATATACATCTCATTTAAGGAGCGCATTCATGGCTGTTGGTCTTGGTCCGTTGCCAACGTTGCACCCGGTTGCCGGTTTTGAACTCGGTATTGCCTCGGCGGGCATCAAGCGCCCCGGGCGCAAGGACGTCGTGGTCATGCGTTGCGCCGAAGGCTCGACGGTCGCTGGCGTGTTCACCCTCAATGCCTTTTGCGCCGCGCCGGTCATCCTGGCCAAGCAGCGCGTGCAGGGGCCGGTGCGTTACCTGCTGACCAACACCGGTAACGCCAACGCCGGCACCGGCGCGCCAGGCCTGGCCGCTGCCGAGCGCACCTGCGCCAAGTTGGCGCAACTGACCGGTGTCGATGCCAGCCAGGTGCTGCCGTATTCCACCGGCGTGATCGGCGAGCCGTTGCCGGTCGAGAAGATCGAAGGCGCGTTGCAAGCCGCTCTCGATGATCTGTCGGAAAACAACTGGGCAGCAGCCGCCACCGGCATCATGACCACCGACACCTTGCCCAAGGGCGCGAGCCGCCAGTTCGAGCATGATGGCGTGATCATCACCGTCACCGGTATCAGCAAAGGCGCCGGCATGATCCGCCCGAACATGGCGACCATGCTCGGCTACATCGCCACCGACGCCAAAGTCTCGCGCCAGGTGCTGCAAGACCTGATGCTTGACGGTGCCAACAAATCGTTCAACCGCATCACCATCGACGGTGATACCTCCACCAACGACTGCTGCATGCTGATCGCCACCGGCAAGGCCAGCCTGCCGGAAATCACCGAAGCCAGCGGCCCGCTGTTCGCGGCCCTGAAGCAGGCGGTGTTCGAAGTGTGCATGGAAGTGGCCCAGGCCATCGTCCGTGACGGCGAAGGCGCGACCAAGTTCGTGACCGTGCAGGTCAATGGCGGTGGCAATCATCAGGAATGCCTGGATGTCGGCTACACCGTGGCCCACTCGCCGCTGATCAAGACCGCGCTGTTCGCCTCCGACCCGAACTGGGGCCGGATCCTCGCTGCCGTTGGCCGTGCCGGCGTGCCTGAGCTGGACGTGAGCAAGATCGACGTGTTCCTCGGTGAAGTCTGCATCGCCAGCCAAGGCGCTCGCGCTGCGACCTACACCGAAGCCCAGGGCGCGGCTGTGATGCAGCAGGAAGAAATCACCATCCGTATCGAGCTGGGACGTGGGGATTGCAGCGAAACGATCTGGACCACCGACCTGTCCCACGAGTACGTCAAGATCAACGCTGAGTACCGGACTTAACAGGCCCGGGACCGAGCTGCTCCAATCGCGAGCAAGCTCGCTCCCACAGGGATTTGTTGAGTGGCATCGATAGTGGTCTCAACACAAATCCACTGTGGGAGCGAGCTTGCTCGCGATGGCGTCAGAACAGACACCCTCAGAACCACAAGAAAGGAATCCAGACATGAGCCTGCACCTGATCATCGGCGACAAAGATCTATCTTCCTGGTCCCTGCGCGGCGCGTTGGCCCTGGCGCTGACCGGCGCAAAGTACACCGAAGAGCTGGTCAGGCTCGACCAACCCGACACCCGCGAGAAGCTGCTCAAGTATTCGGCCACGGCCAAGGTCCCGTTGCTCAAGACCGAGTTCGGCGTGATCGCCGATTCCCTGGCGATTGCCGAATACCTGGCTGAACAGTTCCCGGATGCCGGCCTCTGGCCAAAGGATGTGGCCGCCCGGGCCCAGGCGCGGTCGGCCTGTGCACAAATGCACAGCGGTTTCTTCGCCATCCGCAGCAACATGCCCTTTGACCTGCTGCACGATGCACCGCTGTCGCCCATGCCGGCTGACGTCCAGGCGGAAATCGAGCGGGTGCTGGCGCTGTGGGCCGAATGCCGTGCCGCGGCGACCGAAACCGGTCCCTACCTGTTTGGCCGCGTGAGCCTGGTCGATGCGTTTTTTGCCCCTGTTGCCGTGCGCTTGCGCACTTATCAGGTGAAACTGTCGGAGGTCGATGAGGCCTACGTCGAAACCCTTTATCAATGGCCGGCGTTCAAGGCGTGGCAACAAGCTGGCCTGGAGGACACTGCGCGGTGAAACGAGTCCATGTGGCGGCAGCGGTCATTCGCGATGCCGCCGGTAAAATCCTGATCGCCCGACGGGCCGACACCCAGCACCAGGGTGGCCTGTGGGAGTTCCCCGGTGGCAAGGTCGAGGCCGATGAATCCGTCGAAACCGCCCTGGCCCGCGAACTTCATGAAGAGCTGGGTATTGTCGTCGATGCCGCCCGGCCGTTGATCAAGGTGCGTCACGACTACCCGGACAAACAGGTGTTGCTGGATGTCTGGGAAGTCTCGGCGTTCACCGGCGAGCCCCACGGCGCCGAAGGGCAGCCGTTGGCCTGGGTGACGGCCCGCGACCTGACGAACTATGAGTTCCCGGCGGCCAATCAGCCGATCGTCGCGGCGGCCCGTTTGCCGGGTCAGTACCTGATCACGCCTGACGGCCTTGAGACGCCGGCCTTGCTGCGCGGCATGCAGAAGGCGATTGCCGGCGGGATCAAGTTGGTCCAGCTACGTGCCCCCGGTGGTTACGACCCGAAATACCGCGATCTGGCGGTGGATGCGGCGGGGCTGTGTGCCGGCAAGGCCCAGCTGATGCTCAAGGGGCCGTTCGAATGGCTGGGAGATTTTCCTTCCGCCGGCTGGCACATTACCGCCGCGCAGTTGCGCAAGCATGCAGCGGCCGGTCGACCGTTTGGCAAGGACCGCTGGCTGGCGGCCTCCTGCCATAGCGCCGAGGAATTGTCCCTGGCGCAGCAGATGGACGTGGACTTCGTGACGCTCTCGCCGGTGCAGCCGACCCAGACCCACCCTGACGCACAGCCGTTGGGGTGGGCCGAGGCCGCACGCTTGATCGAGGGCTTCAACAGGCCGGTTTATCTGTTGGGTGGGGTCGGGCCTGGCGAGCGGCAAAAAGCCTGGGAGGCCGGGGCGCAAGGTGTGGCGGGGATTCGGGCGTTTTGGCCTGAGGCTTGAAGCTGCAGTGAACTGATCGTTCCCACGCTCCGCGTGGGAATGCCTCAACGGACGCTCCGCGTTCGGCTCTGGAGGGACGCGGAGCGTCCCGGGCTGCGTTCCCACGCAGAGCGTGGGGAACGATCATGCAGGTGATCAGCCCTCAGGCTTGGCCGCCGCCACCCAAAGCACCTCCGCTACCCCTTGCCGCCGGGCAATGACCCGCGCGGCCACGAACAGCAGATCCGATAACCGATTGATATAGGCCAGCCCCGGCCCGGCCAGCGGTTCCACCGCGTTCAGTTGCTGACAACGGCGCTCGGCGCTGCGGGCCAGGCTGCGGCAGACGTGGGCCTGAGCCACCAGCGCCGAGCCACCGGGCAGGATGAAGTTTTCCAGGGGGCCCAATTCCTCGTTCCACCCATCGATCGCCGCTTCCAGTCGCTCGATTTCCGCCACGTTCAAGGCCTGATAAGCCGGCATCGCCAGTTCCCCGCCGAGGTCGAACAGACGGTGCTGACAAGGCGCCAGCACGTCACTGACCTCCTTCAGCCCCGGATGTCGGGTCGTTTCAGTGGCGAGCCCGGCCAGCAACAACCCCAGCTGGCTATTCAGTGTATCCACTTCGCCGATGGCCTCGACCCGTGGGTGGTCCTTTGCCACGCGGCGACCATCGCCCAACCCGGTTTCACCTTTGTCGCCGGTGCGGGTGTAAATCTTCGACAGGCGAAAACCCATGCTCAGCGCTCCAGTTGTCTGTTTTCCTGCGGCACCATCGAAGTGCCCGCCAGGGGCAGGCGCAAGGTGAAGCAGGTGCCTTGACCCGGCGCCGACTGCACTTCCATCTGGCCCTTGTGGTTGTTGGTGATGATGAAATACGAGACCGACAGCCCGAGGCCCGTGCCCTGGCCGATCTCCTTGGTGGTGAAGAAAGGTTCGAAGGTACGTTTGCGCACGTTCTCGCTCATGCCGATGCCATTGTCCTCGACCTGGATTTCCGCCCACGGTGGATTCAACCGCGTGCGCAGGATGATGCGCCCCGGTTCGCTGTCGTCCTGACGTTGATGGATCGCCTGGGCGGCGTTTTTCAGCAGGTTGAGCAGCACCTGTTCCAGCTCGTTGGCCGTGCCGGGCACTGGGCCCAGGTTCGGATCGAACTGACGGGTGATCGCCTGGCCCTTGAAGTCGAAACCGATTGCCAGGTCGAAGTCGTTGCCGGCGATTTCCACTGCCTGGTCGATCAGCGCGGGCAGGTCGCAAGGCGCCATTTGCCGGGTACTGCGACGACTGAAACTGAGCATGTGGGTGACGATTTTTGCCGCCCGGGCGCCGGCTTGCTGGATACCGTCGAGCAACTGCGGGATCTCCCGACCCTGGAGATAACGATTGACCTCCTCTAACGGGATACCCAGCAGCTCGGCCTGTTCGAGGTTCTTGGGCAGCTCCGGCGACAGGCGGCGGCGGATGTTCTGCACGTTGTGCAGGATCGCCCCCAACGGGTTGTTGATTTCATGGGCCATGCCCGCCGCGAGGCCGCCGACCGAGAGCATTTTCTCCGATTGCACCATCATTTCTTCCAGCGACAGGCGCTGGGTGATGTCATCGATCCGGATGACCACGCCACGCCCGGCTCCACCCATCAGTGGGTAGAAGGTGAGGGCGTAGTGCCGGGCTTCGTCGTCCTTGGTCCAGGTGACGCGTTCGATCTTGGCCACCGTGTGTTGCTCGACGGTCTGCTTGAGCTGCGGCAGGTAGGGTTTGAGCGGTTCGAAGGCGAGGAAAATCGGCTGGTTCAGCGCCTCGTCCAGCCGTGTGCCGGAGAGGGCGCTGGCTTCCTGGTTCCATTGGGTGACGTAGAGTTGCTCGTCGAGGGCGATCAGCGCCGACGGCATCGAGTCGATGATGCTGTTGAGGTAATTCTGGAAACCGGTGAGCTTTTTCTCGATCTTGCTGCGCACCTGGACTTCCAGCTCCAGCTTGCGATTGGTATGACGGGTTTCTTCCGCCAAACCCTGGGCCTGGTCGTAGGCGGCCTGGGAGTCGTCCCGCGCGCGCTTGAGTTGCTGCTCCCGGGCTTCGATCCGCGACAACATGGTGTTGAACGCCTCGGCCAGGCTGCCGATCTCATCGTGGTTGCCGCGTGCGGCACGCAGGGCGTAGTTCTCTTCGCGGGTGACCTGGCGTGACAGTTCTTCGAGTTGATGAATCGGCTGGGTGATCAGGCGCTTGATCTGCTGGGCAATGATCAGCCACAGCAACACGCTGAAAATCAGGATGCCGAGGCTGGCGGTCAGGGTGCCGGTGTAGAACGCGGTCGGCAATTCGCTGCTGGCTACCAGCAACAGATGACCGGGCAGCGTGCCGGGGCGGGGCAGGGTAATGACCTGGTTGCTGCGGAATTCACCGGCCTGCCAAGCCTGCATATTGCGGTAATGGTCCGGCAGCTTGAGTTTTTCGGCATGTTGCAGCTGCGCCAGGCGTTCGCCCTGGCCGTCGTACAGTGCCGCCGCCCTCAGCGGTGCGTAGCTGTTGAGCTCGTCGAGCAAGCGTTGGGCGCTTTGTGGCGACTGCAGGGCGTCGGAGATCAGGCTTGGATTGGCCACCAGCCGGCCAATGGTCTGCAGGGCCTGGGGTGCCATGCTTTCCTGGGAAATGTAGTAGGCGGCGCTGATAAAGGTCAGGTTGGCCACCAGCAGGACAGTGGTCAACAACACCAACAGGGCGGCCAGCAGTTTCTGGCCGACCGGGAGGTTTTCAAGGCGCTGGCGCAATGGCATCAGACTCGTCGCTAAAAAGGAATACGAGGGCCAGCGTAGCCGCTGCTCAGTCGCTGGGCAATCCGAGGTTGTGCAAGTGGGCAATCAGTCGCTGCCGCAGTTGTTCCAGGTGCGGCACGGTCAGTTCATGGCGTTGGGCGACCTTGCAGGCGTAACCGAGCAAGTAGCTGATTTCGGTGCGGCGCCGATTGGCGACATCCTGGTACATCGAGGAGTAATTGGCGGCCGTGGCCTGGATCACTCGTTCAACTTCCGGTTGCAAATCTTCGGCCGCCGCGGGCTGGCCACAACGTTCGAGCAGGTCGGTGAGCTCTGCGCACAGGGTCGCCACTTCGCAGCGGTGTTCCTGCAAGCCGCCGTTCTTGCAGTGGTGCAGCACGGTCAGCGGGTTGATTGCGCAGTTGAGCGCCAGCTTGCGCCAGAGCCGGGTGAGGATGTCGGCGCTCCATTCGTGGGGAATGCCGGCGGCGGCCAGGTCGTCGAGCCAGAACGGCGCCACTGGGTGAGCAGGATCGCCCAGCCAGGTGTAGCCGTGGCCGGCGAACACCACGCGCCAGTCACCGTCGCGGAACGCGCCTTCGGTGCTGGAGGCGCTGATGCAACGGGCTTGGGGTACGCAATTGGCCACCGCGTCCTGGCTGCCGAGGCCGTTCTGCAACAGGATCAGTTCCGATTCGGCGTCCAGGCGATGGGCCACCGAGGCCACGGCCGCTTCCGCGTCGTAGGCTTTGCAGGCCAATAGCAGGCGCCTGATCGGTTCCGGGCTGTCCGCCGTTTCGCCAGGTATCGGGTAGCTCTGCGCCTGTCCCTGTTCCACCAACGTCAGGCCGCCGGCGCTTCGGTAGGCCTGCAGGCGGGCTTCGTTGCGCTGCACCAGCCGCACCGGCAACCCGGCCCGGGCCAGGCGCGTGGCCCACAATGTGCCGAGACTGCCGGCCCCTAGGACATGCCAGGTGGTAGACATCAGTTTTTTACTCGGATTGGCGCAAGCATCTGAGGGCTCGCCGTGTCGGCAGGAAAAGAGCCGTTATAATGAGCCCGATTTTAACCATAAGCCAAGCGCGCGCCGTTGATACTGGCGCGCCTTTTTATTTGGAGAACACTACATGCCGTCATTCGACGTGGTATCCGAACTGGACAAACACGAAGTCACCAACGCGGTTGAAAACGCCGTCAAGGAACTCGACCGTCGTTATGACCTCAAGGGCAAGGGCAGTTTCGAGTTCAAGGAAAAAGACCTGACCGTGAACCTGACCGCCGAGGCCGATTTCCAGCTCGAGGCGATGATCGAGATCCTCAAGCTGGCGCTGGTCAAGCGCAAGATCGACGTGCAGTGCCTTGAGGTCAAGGACGCCTATGCCTCGGGCAAGCTGATGAAACAGGAAGCCGTGCTCAAGGAAGGCATCGACAAGGAGCTGGCGAAGAAGATCGTCGCTCATATCAAGGACGCCAAGCTCAAGGTGCAAGCCGCCATCCAGGGCGAGCAGGTGCGGGTCACCGGCAAAAAACGTGACGACTTGCAAGAAGCCATTGCGGCACTGCGCGGCAAGGAATTCGGTATGCCGCTGCAATTCAACAACTTCCGCGACTGATACTGGGTTGTATTAAACATTGTGGCGAGGGGATAAATCCCCTCGCCACAAAATGCTGCGTGCAACAGGAATAGGAGAGAAAGATGGATTTGAATGCTGAAGTGGACAACCTGGTCAAGGCTTCCCAGACCTGGATCCCCATGATCATGGAATACGGCAGCCGCGTGTTGCTGGCCGTCATCACCCTGGCCATCGGCTGGTGGTTGATCAACAAAGTGACGCAGAAACTCGGCGCGCTGCTGGCCTTGCGTAACGCCGACCTGGCGCTGCAAGGGTTTATCAGTACCCTGGCCAACATCATCCTGAAGATATTGCTGATCGTCAGCGTCGCTTCGATGATCGGCGTGGAAACCACCTCATTCGTCGCCGCCATCGGTGCCGCCGGCCTGGCGATTGGCCTGGCCTTGCAAGGCAGCCTGGCGAACTTCGCCGGTGGCGTGCTGATCCTGCTGTTCCGCCCGTTCCGCATTGGTGACTGGATCGAAGCCCAGGGTGTGGCCGGTACGGTCGACAGCATCCAGATCTTCCACACCGTGATTCGCACCGGTGACAACAAGACTGTCATCGTGCCAAACGGCAATCTTTCGAACGGCATCATCACCAATACCAATCGCCAGCCGACCCGCAAGGTCGTGTTCGATGTAGGCGTGGATTATCAGGCTGACCTGCAAAAAGCCCGGGAAGTGTTGTTGGCGTTGGCCAAGGATGAGCGCGTGCTGGCTGATCCAGCGCCTGAAGCGGTGATTTCCACCTTGGGCGACAGTTCCATCACGGTGTCGCTGCGCATTTGGGTCAAGACGGCGGATTATTGGAACGTGATGTTCATGCTCAATGAACAGGCGCGGGATCGCTTGAAGGACGCGGGTATTGATATTCCGTTTCCACAGCGAGTGATTCGGGTCGTTCAGGAAGGGCCAGCGCAATAATGATTCGACTATAACCTGGCGCTGGGGTCAGGTTATGTTTAGTTAGCTTGCTAATTAAGAAGTTGTATAAAGACTGAATGCAGTCGAAATAAAAAAACCGCTCACCTGGATCAGGTGAGCGGTTTTTGTTTGTTGCGGGTGCAGCTATCGAATTAGCACTGAATTACAAGATGCTCAGTGGGTATTCGACGATTACGCGAGTGTCATACACGTCACCCGAGTAGCCGCTGTAAGCGCCGTTCGAACGGTAGTTGGCGAAACGCACGCGGAACGACAGATCTTTGGCTGGGCCTTCTTGCAGAACGTACTTGGATTCAACGTTCCACTCGTTTTCTTTGCCTTCGCCCAGACCGTTGGTGCTGATGTTGTCACCCATTACGTAACGGGTCATGAAGCTCAGGCCCGGTACACCATAGGTTTTCATGTTCAGGTCGTAGCGAGCCTGCCAGGAACGCTCGTCGCGGCCCACGAAGTCGGAGATCTGAATGGAGTTGGATACGAAGATGGTGCCGTTGCCGTCAACGCCATAGTAGTAAGCGTTGTCGCCACTGGAGCGCTGGTGAGCGATGGTGAACTTGTGAGCGCCGATGCTATAGGCAGCAGCCAGGGACCACAGGTTGTTATCAACGCCTCGGGTACCGTCGCCGATGGCATCAACCAGATCGCCGCGGCTCTCGCCTTTGGTTTTGTAGCCGTTGAAGTCGAAGTTCAGCGACTGTTCGTCGTTGATCGGCAGGGTGTAGTTCAGGTTGACGTAGTACTTCTTGAAGTAGTCGTCAGCATCGGATGCAGCCAAAGCACCGGTAAAGTTATCGGTGAAGGCGTAGCTGGCGCCGAAGATGTTGATGTTGGTCAGGCCTTTACCGCCGTTACCATTTTCATCAGGCAGACCGCCGATGCTGTCACGGCCCATCCCGGTTTGTTTGCTCAGGGACGTGAAGCGACCTGCGCTCAGCTCCAGGCCTTTGATCTCTTTGGAAGTGACCAGGGTACCGGTAGCCACTTCAGGGATCAGACGGCTGTCATCGGTTGCAAAGACAGGGCTGGCAACGAATTGCTGGCCGTATTTCAGAGTGGTGTCGGAGAGACGGAACTTGATAGCTGCGCCTGCCTTGGACTGGGTTTTTTCCGGATTGCCGTCGCTGTCGTTGGCAAACAGACCGTTGCCACGACGACCCGAACCGCCGTCCAGCTTGGCCGAACCCATGACCATTGCATCGAGGCCGACGCCTACGGTGCCTTGGGTAAAGCCGGATTCATAGGTAATCAGCTCGCTGATACCGGTGTCCTGACGATAACCGCTAGTGCCAGAAGATGGGTTGCTGTCCCCATTCTTGTAGTCACGGTTCATGTATTCCATACGGGTCTTGGCTTTCAGACTCTGGTCTTCAAGGAAACCTTTGGATTCATCCTGGGAGGACGCCATTGCGAACTGCGAGGTACCGGCCGATACAGCCAGTGCGATCATGCTCCACTTCATCACGCGCATCGTGATTTGCTCCTTTGGTTTTTAGAAGAGTACTGCCGTCCCACCTGTTTTTTTATCTGGGCGGCTCTTTCTTTTTGTGTCGGCGCAAACTTATATCACGACGACATTATTGGCGATACTTGCCCATTCAACCTTTCAGCTTCTTTACGACCATGTCGCCAATGGCTCGATCCATGTCGTATTTCAGCTATCCCGACGCAACCGTATTCACAACTTTAATGTCGTTTTCTTTTTCCGGCATCGGTGTAAAGAGTCCGTCATTACTGCGCTTGAAGCTCCTGAGGGCAGCCTTGCCACTTTAATTTTGTATGTCGGCAGGTTCCCGCGTCCGGCGGGACCTTTGGACAGTGCGGGGATGAATGCAACAAGCATGCTCAAACCCGATTTTCGTTTACATTTTTTTCACATTTTATCGATTGACGCGGTGAAACCTCATGAAACCGGGCTCCAAAGGCCTTGTTTTAAATAGGGTTGACTCGTGTGCGGCTCTCGTGTTTGACGCCAGCAAACGTGGCAAGACAATCAAAAACGTTACCGGTTCACCCTACCCAGTGAGTAAATCACGGATACTTTGTGCACTGAGCGTAGACGCACTGTGCTGTTTTGGTGCAAAAAAATTTCAGGTTGTACGAAAATCTTACAGCGTCGAGGCTTTGCCTGGGCTCTGGCATGGTCCTGTCAGGACCTTACCGTGCCGCTTGCGCTGTGTTGGTGCGTCAGGTTGCACAGGTTGATGCCGTATGTTGAAAAAAATCATTCGAAGGCCGGGCATCAGCACGGTACGCAGTGATCGATCCGGCGTTCGCGGGTATGCTGCGCATCTGAGTCCTATGCAGGCCTGCGGGCCGCCAAACCGGGCAGAACCAATAACGAGCGAGGAGTACACGCGGTGTTCGCTTTAGATCCACGACTGCAACAAGACACATTGCCCATCGGTGATTTCCCGTTGTGCCGGTTGCTCTTGTCCAACGATTCGAACTACCCGTGGTTCATCCTCGTACCGCGGCGGGAAGATATCAGCGAATTGTTTCAATTGGATGACGCTGATCAACAACAGCTGTGGAAAGAAACCACGGCGCTGGCCGAAACCCTCAAGGATTCGTTCGATGCCGACAAGATGAACGTTGCAACCCTGGGTAACGTCGTCAGTCAATTGCACATGCACGTCATCGTGCGCAAGCGTGATGATGCCGCCTGGCCTGCGCCGGTCTGGGGCAAACACCCAGCCCAGCCTTATAATGCAGGGCAGGTCGCGGCCATTCGTGAACGGTTGCGAGTGGCCTTGACCGATGAGTTCAAGTTTCTGGAGGGCTGAACCATGAACCTTGAAGACCGCGTAACCGATCTGGAAAGCCGTCTGGCGTTTCAGGATGACACCATCCAGGCATTGAACGACGTGCTTGTGGAGCAGCAGCGGATCGTCGAGCGTCTGCAGCTGCAGATGGCGGCGTTGCTCAAGCGCCAGGAAGAAATGGCCGGGCAGTTCGAGTCGTTCGAAGAAGAGGCGCCGCCTCCTCACTACTGACCAGGCCCGACTCTCGTTTGACGGGCAATAAAAAACCGCGAGCAGCCAGGCTGCATCGCGGTTTTTTTATGCTGGGATCAGCGGCGCGGCAGCGCGGCGATCACATCTTCGGCCTGCAGGCCCTTGTCGCGGTTCATCACGGAGAACTCCACGCGCTGGCCTTCCACCAGGACGCGATGGCCTTCGCCACGAATGGCCCGGAAATGCACGAAAATGTCATCGCCGGAGTCGCGGGAGATGAAGCCGAACCCTTTGGACGTATTGAACCACTTCACCGTGCCGGTATCGCGGTTGGACATGTCGTAGTTCTGCGCAGCGGCGGCCGGCGACGACTTCTTGTAGAAGCTGACGGCCAGGTGCAGTGCCACGGCGAGCAGTGCTGCACCCAGGCTGAACAGAATGGCCGGTTGACCGCCGATTTCCGGCATAGGCGCCAGCAGGGCCAGGGTTTGCAGGGCAACGGCCAGCACCAGCAGGGCACTGACCAGGTTTTGCAGTTGGTGACGTGGACCTTTGTTCCAGTAAGGGATAACAGGTGCGAGGGTCAGGTTGAGCAGGCCGAAAAAGGCCAGGTACAGTGCATCGGGGTGTTGCAGGTAAGGTGTGGCTTCGGAACCCAGGCTAGGGATGAAGGACAGCAGCAGGGCAGCTGCGCCCATTAGCAAGTGGACGATTTTCAACATTTTGATTGGCTCACGGTTAAGACAGATCACAAGGAAGAGCTGGTCGGGGGCGGTTCGCTTCGAAACAATGAGAGGCGTTGGACACGTACCCGAATCAGCCTATGCGCCACACCCGGGAAAATAAGCGTAGCGACACACTGCCTATTTAACAGCAAAGCCCCGGCCTTCTCAAACTCGTTACGGGCACGTACCGCGCTGTTCGTCGGCCAGAAAAGACCCGCCGGTGCTTGAAGGTGCCAGGCAAACGGCGTTGAATTCCTCGGGGCGTCGGAACCGCTCGCTGTCCCGGCTTGTCGGTTCAGGAGGGCTGGCGATCTGTCGCAGGCCATAGGCGGCCAAAACCACTAGAGTTTGGGGCGTTGTCGAATTCATCACCGTCAGGAGATCAACCAACATGGCAATTGATATCGGTATCAGTGAAGAAGACCGCAAGTCCATCGTCGACGGGCTTTCGCGCCTGCTGTCGGACACCTATGTGCTGTATCTCAAGACCCACAATTTCCACTGGAACGTCACGGGGCCGATGTTTCGGACCCTGCACCTGATGTTCGAGGAGCAATACAACGAGCTGGCCCTGGCGGTGGACCTGATTGCCGAGCGAATTCGCGCCCTGGGTTTCCCGGCCCCGGGGGCCTACTCGGTGTACGCGCGCCTGTCTTCTATTAAGGAAGAGGAAGGCGTGCCTGGCGCCGAAGACATGATCCGGCAACTGGTCGAGGGCCAGGAAGCGGTGACGCGTACGGCCCGGGGCATCTTTCCTTTATTGGACAAGGTCAGTGATGAGCCCACCGCCGACCTGCTGACCCAGCGCATGCAAGTTCACGAAAAGACCGCGTGGATGCTGCGGGCGTTGCTGGAGGGTTAGTAACCTCAGGCAGGTGATGACGTGGCGCGGGCAGCATTCCCAGCGCGCGGCGTGTAGGACGGCGTAATTCATCGCCTGCCTGCTGTTGGCTTGTCCTACGTCCATGGTCATAAAGTCGTCTGGAACTGGCGATGCCGTTGAGCTTCCATAGAGCCACAGATGGAGTGTTCCAACTGAGAGGTTCGTATGGCAAAGGAGTGTCAACGGTATGATTCAAGGAAAAGAACCGGGGGAGGGTTTGCGTGGGCGCTTTCAGTCCATCAGCGTCGATCCGTTCGTCAGGGGGTTCGATATGCAGCTGGTGCGCCCCCTGGCCCGATCCATTCGTCTGAACGGGTTCGCCACCTGTCTGCGGCTGGAACAGGTCTATTGGGATATCCTCGGTGACATGGCCCAGCTCAACAGCTGTTCCATCAGCACGTTGCTGTCCCATGTCGACAGGGAGGTGCACCTGCGCCATGGCGGGGTGCGCAATTTCAGCGCGCTGGTGCGTGTGGTCTGCGTGGTGCACAGTTTGAAGGAGACCGGGATGGATCATGGTGCGGCGTAGGAGCTGCCGAAGGCTGCGATCTTTGGATCTTGATCTTGCGCTTGCGACTCAAGTGTCTGGGGCAAGATCGCAGCCTCGTTGCACTCGTCAGCTCCTACACAGCATCCGGAAATGGCCTGTGCGGTCTTACGGCTGCACAGGCCGCATTTAATGGATATAATCCCGCTCTTTGCCGCAAAGCCCAGCCTTTGCGCGAGTAACCTGATCGCCGAGACAACCCCATGCCGATGTACGACTATCAATGTGCTTCCTGTGGTCATCAGATGGAAGCCATTCAAAAGATCAGCGCGGCACCGCTGGTCGACTGCCCTGCCTGTCAGGCGCCAGAACTGAAAAAGATGCTGTCCATGCCTGGTTTCCGCCTCGGCGGCACAGGCTGGTATGAAACCGACTTCAAGACCGGCGCCAAGAAGAATTTGGCCGGTGGCGACAAAGCTGATTGAGTTGAACACGCGCGAGTGCTTGCACGGGCAGGTCCTCCAACCGAATTTCGAATTACGAGAAGTGAAACCACTACCATGATGCGCAGCCATTATTGCGGCCAACTGAACGAAAGCCTGGAAGGTCAGGAAGTTACTCTTTGCGGATGGGTCCATCGTCGCCGTGACCATGGCGGGGTGATTTTCCTCGATATCCGTGATCGTGAAGGCCTGGCCCAGGTGGTGTTCGATCCGGACCGCGCTGACACCTTCACCGCCGCCGACCGCGTGCGCAGCGAATATGTGGTCAAGATCACCGGCAAGGTGCGTCTGCGTCCGGCCGGTGCTGGCAACGCCAACATGGCGTCCGGCATGATCGAAGTGCTGGGTTACGAGCTGGAAGTGCTCAACGAATCGGAAACCCCGCCGTTCCCGCTCAACGAATACTCCGACGTGGGCGAAGAAACCCGCCTGCGCTACCGCTTCATCGACCTGCGTCGCCCGGAGATGGCCGAGAAGCTGCGCCTGCGTTCGCGCATGACCACCAGCATCCGTCGTTACCTGGACGAGAACGGCTTCCTCGACGTCGAGACGCCGATCCTGACCCGCGCCACGCCGGAAGGCGCCCGCGACTACCTGGTGCCGAGCCGTACCCACCCCGGCAGCTTCTTCGCCTTGCCGCAATCGCCACAGTTGTTCAAGCAACTGCTGATGGTGGCCGGGTTCGATCGCTACTATCAGATCGCCAAGTGCTTCCGCGACGAAGACCTGCGTGCCGACCGTCAGCCTGAGTTCACTCAGATCGACATCGAGACCAGCTTCCTCGACGAAAAAGACATCATGGGCCTGACCGAAGGCATGATCCGCAACCTGTTCAAGGAAGTGCTGGGTCTGGAATTCGGCGAGTTCCCGCACATGACCTTCGAAGAGGCCATGCGCCGCTACGGTTCCGACAAGCCAGACCTGCGTAACCCGCTGGAGCTGGTGGACGTGGCTGACCAGCTCAAGGACGTCGAGTTCAAGGTGTTCAGCGGCCCGGCCAACGACCCGAAATGCCGTATCGCGGCCTTGCGCGTTCCTGGCGGCGCCAGCATGCCGCGCAAGCAGATCGACGACTACACCAAGTTCGTCGGCATCTACGGTGCCAAGGGCCTGGCCTACATCAAGGTCAACGAGCGCGCCGCGGGTGTTGATGGCCTGCAATCGCCGATCGTGAAAAACATCCCTGAAGCCAACCTCAATGTGATCCTCGATCGCGTGGGCGCGGTTGACGGCGACATCGTGTTCTTCGGTGCCGACAAGGCCAAGATCGTCAGCGAAGCCCTGGGCGCGCTGCGTATCAAGCTGGGTCACGACCTGAAGCTGCTGACTTGCGAATGGGCGCCAATGTGGGTCGTTGACTTCCCGATGTTCGAAGAAAACGACGACGGCAGCTTCTCGGCGCTGCACCACCCGTTCACCGCGCCGAAGTGCTCGCCGCAAGAGCTGGAGGCCAACCCGGCCACCGCTCTGTCGCGCGCTTACGACATGGTCCTGAACGGCACCGAACTGGGTGGCGGTTCGATCCGTATCCACCGCAAGGAAATGCAACAGGCAGTGTTCCGCCTGCTGGGCATCAACGAAGCCGAGCAGGAAGAGAAGTTCGGCTTCCTGCTCGACGCCCTGAAGTACGGTGCACCGCCCCACGGTGGCCTGGCCTTCGGCCTGGACCGTCTGGTGATGCTGATGACCGGCGCCCAGTCGATCCGTGAAGTGATCGCGTTCCCGAAAACCCAGAGCGCGGCCGATGTCATGACCCAGGCGCCGGGTGTGGTGGATGCCAAGGCATTGCGCGAGTTGCACATTCGTCTGCGTGAACAGCCAAAGGCTGAGTAAGGCTGGCACCTGAGAGGGCGCATCTTCGGATGCGCCTTTTCATTGGGGTCGATATTTCTGATTGCCGGCCACTGTGTACGCGCAGGGCGGGCAATGTTCCAAAGAGAAACGGAGCGAGTTATGGCAGGTCATTCCAAGTGGGCGAACATCAAGCACCGCAAAGAACGTCAGGATGCCAAGAGAGGCAAGATCTTCACCAAGTGGATCCGTGAGCTGACGGTCGCGGCCCGCCAGGGTGGCGGCGACCCGGGTTCCAACCCGCGCTTGCGCCTGGCCCTGGACAAGGCGCTGGGTGCCAACATGAGCCGCGATATCATCGATCGGGCCGTCGCCCGTGGCGCCGGTGCGACCGAGGCTGACAACGTTGAAGAGCTGACCTACGAAGGTTATGGCCCTGGCGGCGTGGCGGTGATGGTCGAATGCATGACCGACAACCGCAACCGTACTGCCGCCGCCGTGCGTCACGCCTTCAGCAAATGCGGTGGCAACCTGGGCACCGATGGTTCGGTGGCTTACCTGTTCGAGCGCAAGGGGCAGATCAGCTTCGCGCCGGGCCTCGATGAAGATGCCCTGACGGAAGCGGCCCTGGAGGCCGACGCCGATGACGTGGTCAGCCACGAAGACGGCTCGTTCGACGTGTTTACTTCGTTCGCCAGCTTCTATGCCGTGCGCAACGCCCTGGAGGCGGCCGGTTTCAAGCCCGCCGACGCAGAGATCGTCATGCAGCCGACCACCAGTGCCGAACTGGACCTCGAAGGCGCCGAGAAGGTGCTCAAGCTGATCGACATGCTTGAAGACCTGGATGATGTGCAGAACGTCTACTCTAACGCTGACATTCCGGAGTCGGTGGCTGAACAGCTGGGCTGAGAAAGCCAGTTCAAATATTGACGATTGCCAATGATCAACCTGTGGGAGCGAGCTTGCTCGCGATAGTGATACATCAGTCAACACTGTGCTTGCTGATCCGACGCCATCGCGAGCAAGCTCGCTCCCACAGGTCTGGATAACTCCCCTTCAAACCGCAGGCGCTATGACTTTAATCCTTGGTATCGACCCTGGTTCGCGCATCACCGGCTACGGTGTGGTTCGCGATACCGGGCGCGGCTGCGTGTACGTCGCGTCTGGTTGCATCCGCACCGGGGCGGGTGAACTGCACGAGCGCTTGCAGATCGTTTATCGCGGCGTGCGTGAGGTCATCCAGACCTACGGCCCGGTCACCATGGGCATCGAAAAGGTTTTCATGGCGCGCAACGCCGACTCGGCCCTGAAGCTGGGGCAGGCCCGGGGCGCGGCAATCGTTGCTGGCGCCGAGGAAAACCTGGAGATCGCCGAGTACAGCGCGACCCAGGTCAAGCAGGCGGTCGTCGGAACCGGGGCGGCGAACAAGGAGCAGGTGCAAATGATGGTGATGCACCTGTTGAAACTGGTCAGCAAGCCGCAGATCGATGCCTCCGACGCCCTGGCCATTGCCATTTGCCATGCCCATACCCGTTCCAGCCTGTTGCCTCACGGCCTGGGAACCGCACGCAGTCGTGGCGGGCGCCTGCGTCTCTGATAGCATCAGCGCAATCTTTCGTGAGCCCGAGCATCTTGCGCCTGTGTCGTCGGCCTTCCTGCCCGGGCTGTTACTCGCCAGCCAGCAGGCTGGCCAACACCCAAGGATCTGAAACGTGATTGGACGCTTGCGCGGCACCCTGGCTGAAAAACAGCCGCCGCACCTGATTCTGGATGTAAATGGCCTGGGCTATGAGCTGGAAGTGCCCATGACCACGCTGTATCGCTTGCCGTCGGTCGGCGAGCCGCTGACCCTGCACACCCATTTGGTCGTGCGCGAGGATGCGCAGTTACTCTATGGCTTCGTCGGCAAGCGCGAGCGAGACTTCTTCCGCGAGCTGATCCGTCTCAATGGCGTCGGCCCGAAACTGGCCCTGGCCTTGATGTCGAGCCTGGAAGTCGATGAATTGGTCCGTTGCGTGCAGTCCCAGGACACCTCGGCCCTGACCAAGGTGCCGGGTGTGGGCAAGAAAACCGCCGAGCGCCTGCTGGTCGAACTCAAGGACCGCTTCAAGGCCTGGGAGGCGGTGCCGGCTATGTTCGCCCTGGTGCCGAACCAGCCGGACGCGCCTGCGCCTGCGGTCAGCGCCGAAAGCGATGCGGTCACCGCGCTGATCTCCCTGGGCTACAAGCCGCAGGAAGCCAGCAAGGCGATTTCCGCCATCAAGGAAAAAGGCCTGAGCACTGAAGACATGATTCGCCGTGCCCTGAAGGGAATGATTTAAGTGATTGAAGCTGACCGCCTGATCGCCGCCACGGGCGCGCCCCGTGACCGCGAGGAAATCCAGGACCGCGCGATTCGTCCTGTCAGCCTGGCCGACTACATCGGCCAACCGACCGTGCGCGAGCAGATGGAGTTGTTCATCCAGGCCGCCCGTGGGCGCAGCGAGTCGCTGGACCACACCTTGATCTTCGGTCCGCCGGGCCTGGGCAAGACTACCCTGGCCAACATCATTGCCCAGGAAATGGGCGTCTCGATCAAGAGCACGTCCGGGCCGGTCCTCGAGCGGCCGGGTGACCTGGCGGCGCTGCTGACCAATCTTGAGCCCCATGACGTGCTGTTCATCGACGAAATCCATCGGCTGTCGCCGATCGTCGAGGAAGTGCTGTATCCGGCCATGGAAGATTTCCAGCTTGACATCATGATCGGCGAAGGGCCGGCGGCACGCTCGATCAAGCTCGACCTGCCGCCCTTCACCCTGGTGGGCGCCACCACCCGCGCTGGCATGCTGACCAACCCGTTGCGGGACCGCTTCGGTATCGTCCAGCGCCTGGAGTTCTACAACAACGCCGACCTGGCGACGATTGTCAGTCGTTCGGCGGGCATCCTCGGGTTGCCGCTGGACCCGGACGGTGCGTATGAGATCGCCCGGCGTGCCCGGGGTACGCCGCGGATCGCCAACCGCCTGCTGCGCCGGGTCCGGGATTTTGCCGAAGTCCGCGCCAAGGGCCACATCACCAAGCCGATTGCCGACCTGGCGTTGAACCTGCTGGACATCGACGAGCGCGGTTTCGACCATCAGGACCGGCGCCTGCTGCTGACCATGATCGAGAAATTCGACGGTGGCCCGGTGGGCGTGGACAGCCTGGCGGCGGCCATCAGCGAAGAGCGCCACACCATTGAAGATGTGCTGGAACCGTACCTGATCCAGCAGGGCTACATCATGCGTACCCCTCGCGGGCGCGTGGTGACCCGTCATGCTTATTTGCATTTTGGCTTAAACATCCCGACACGAATGGGTGAGATGCCGGTGGTAGACGAATTCCTCGATGCCGTGGACGATTGAACGAGCTCTGTACGCCGACTTTTTTCCAGTTCGTGCTGTCCCAGACCACGCCTGGAGCGTCAATGCGTTCGAGAATGAAAAAACAGTTGCCTGGCCGATTGGCAACCTGAGGAGTAAGCACTAGAGTATGCGCGCGCAAAACGGGCTGGAGTCGTTCGCACATCGCTGTCGCGTTTATTACGAGGACACCGATGCTGGCGGCATCGTCTACTACGTCAATTACCTCAAGTTTATGGAACGGGCTCGAACCGAACGGCTGCGGGAACTGGGTTTTGCCCAATCCGCGCTGGCAGGGGAGGACCTGTTATTCGTCGTGCATTCCAGCGAAGCGCGCTACCACGCGCCGGCGCGACTGGACGACGAACTGGTGGTAAGTGCCGATGTCATCGAATTGAACCGTGTCAGCCTGCGTTTCAAGCAGCAGGTCAGGCGGGCTACGGATAACGTGCTGCTCTGTGAAGGGCAGTTTTTGGTGGCCTGTGTGCGCACCCATAGTTTGAAACCCCGGGCCATTCCCGAAGCTCTACGTGCGGCCTTTGCCGGCGTGAGCGGCGCGGGTACACACTCAGAGCAGGAGATAAAGCGTGGAAGCTAACGTCGTCGACCATACCTCCATGTGGAGCTTGGTCAGCAATGCCAGCGTCGTGGTGCAGTTGGTAATGCTGATCCTGGTAGCCGCATCGGTGACCTCATGGATCATGATTTTTCAGCGCAGCAACATGCTGCGCGCCGGTCGCCGTGCCCTGGAGAGCTTCGAAGAGCGCTTCTGGTCCGGCATCGACCTGTCCAAGCTCTACCGTCAGGCCGGGAGCAACCCGGACCCGGATTCGGGCGTGGAGCAGATCTTCCGTGCCGGCTTCAAGGAATTCTCCCGTCTGCGCCAGCAGCCAGGCGTTGACCCGGAAGCGGTGATGGAAGGCGTGGCTCGTGCCATGCGCGTGGCCATCTCCCGCGAGGAAGAAAAACTCGAACAAGGCCTGTCGTTCCTCGCCACCGTTGGTTCGGTCAGCCCGTACATCGGTCTGTTCGGCACCGTGTGGGGGATCATGAACTCCTTCCGTGGCCTGGCCTCTGCCCAGCAAGCGACCCTGGCCACCGTGGCCCCGGGTATTGCCGAGGCACTGGTCGCCACCGCCATCGGCCTGTTCGCGGCCATTCCGGCCGTGATCGCCTACAACCGCTTCGCTGCCCGTAGCGAAGCGCTGACCAGCCGTTACTACACCTTCGCCGATGAATTCCAGGCGATCCTGCACCGCAAAGTGCACACCAGCGAAGAATAAGCAGGTATTTCCCCATGGCTTTAATCGCTCGAGCCCGAAACAAGCGCAAGCCGGTTGCCGAGATGAACGTGGTGCCCTACATCGACGTGATGTTGGTGCTGCTGGTCATCTTCATGGTGACCGCGCCGATGCTCAATCAGGGCGTGAAGGTCGATCTGCCCAAGGTTTCCAGCGAAGCCTTGCCGCAGGACAACAACACCCAGGTACTGACCATTTCGATCAAGGCTGACAAGACCTACTACTGGAACCTTGGCAGCGAAGTCGACACCGAGAAGCAGCAGGACCGGGCCATGACCTTGCCGCAGATGACCGATGCGGTGACCAAGATCATTCGTGTCGGCAACGACGCCGGCAAGCGCACGCAGGTCTTCATTCGCGGTGACAAGACCGTCGACTACGGTGCCGTGATGGGCGCCATGGGCGGCCTGCAGAAAGCCGGGGTCGGTAATGTTGGCTTGATCACTGAGGCGCCCTGATGCAGCAACAGCGAGAGCCGTCCGCCTCGGAAAGCTACTTCTGGCCTAGTGTCCTGGCAATCGGTCTGCACGTACTGGTGTTCGGCATGCTGTTCGTCAGTTTTGCCATGACCCCTGAGCTGCCGCCGGCCAAGCCGATCGTGCAGGCGACGTTGTACCAGCTCAAGTCGAAAAGCCAGGCGACCACCCAGACCAACCAGAAGCTTGCCGGTGAGGCGAAGAAATCCGCCGCGCGCCAGACTGAAGTCGAGCAGATGGAGCAGAAGAAGGTCGAGCAGGAAGCGATAAAGGCCGCGGAACAAAAGAAAGAGGAAGCGGCTCAAAAGGCCGAGGAAGCCAAGAAGGCTGATGAGGCGAAGAAAGCTGACGAGGCGAAAAAGGCTGACGAAGCCAAGAAAGCCGACGAAGCGAAGAAAACCGCCGAGGCCAAAAAGGCAGAAGAGAAACAATTGGCTGATATAGCCAAGAAGAAGGCCGAAGAAGAAGCCAAGAAAGCCGCTGAAGAAGAGGCCAAGAAAGCGGCCGCTGAAGAAGCGAAGAAAAAGATCGTCGAGGACGCGAAGAAGAAAGCGGCCGAAGACGCCAAGAAGAAAGCTGAAGCTGAAGAGGCGAAAAAGAAAGTCGCCGAAGACGCGAAGAAGAAAGCCGCCGCCGACGCCGCCAAGAAAAAGGCCCAGGACGCAGCGCGTAAATCCGCCGAAGACAAAAAGGCCCAGGCCTTGGCAGATCTGCTTTCCGACACGCCGGAGCGCCAGCAGGCATTGGCTGATGAGCAGGGCGATGAAGTCGCCGGCAGCTACGATGATTTGATTCGCGCACGAGCGGCAGAAGGCTGGGCTCGTCCCCCTTCGGCGCGCAAAGGCATGACGGTAGTATTGCAAATCGGCATGTTGCCCGACGGTACGGTTACCTCGGTCAGCGTCGCCAAGTCCAGTGGTGACGGTCCGTTCGACGCTTCGGCGGTCGCAGCGGTCAAGAACATTGGGCGATTGACGGAAATGCAAGGAATGAAACCGAGCGACTTTGCTCCCTATCGTTCATTCAAGATGACATTCACACCTGAGGATCTAGCCTTGTGAGAAACCTTCTTCGATCAATGCTGGTCGTTATCTGCTGCCTGGCAGGGATAGCGGTAGCAGAGGAAAAGAACATCCTGGTCACCAGCGGCAGCGACCGGGCGACCCCGATCGCCGTCGTACCGTTCGGCTGGCAGGGCGGTAGCGTCCTGCCGGACGACATGGCGGAAATCATCGGCAACGACCTGCGCAACTCGGGTTACTACGCGCCGATTCCGAAGCAGAACATGATCAGCCTGCCGACCCAGGCCAGCGAAGTCATCTACCGTGACTGGAAGGCCCTGGGCGCCCAGTACATCATGGTCGGCAGTATCGTTCCGGCTGGCGGTCGCCTGCAGGTGCAGTACGCCCTGTTCAACGTCGCCACCGAGCAGCAAGTGCTGACCGGCAGCGTGTCGGGCAGCGTCGATCAGTTGCGTGACATGTCGCACTACATCGCCGACCAGTCGTTCGAGAAACTCACCGGCATCAAGGGCGCGTTCTCTACCCGCATGCTCTACGTGACGGCCGAGCGCTTCTCCGAAAACAACACCCGCTACACCCTGCAGCGCTCCGACTATGACGGTGCCCGTGCAGTGACCTTGCTGCAATCGCGCGAGCCAATCCTGTCGCCGCGCTTCGCCCCCGATGGCAAGCGCATCGCCTATGTCTCGTTCGAGCAGAAGCGTCCGCGCATTTTCGTGCAGCACATCGACACCGGTCGTCGTGAGCAGATCACCAACTTCGAAGGCCTGAACGGCGCGCCAGCCTGGTCGCCGGACGGTTCGCGCTTGGCGTTCGTGCTGTCCAAGGACGGTAACCCGGACATCTATGTGATGAACCTGGCTTCGCGTTCGATCTCCCGCGTCACCAATGGCCCGGGCATCAACACCGAACCGTTCTGGGGCAAGGATGGCTCGACCATCTACTTCACCTCCGACCGTGGCGGCAAGCCACAGATCTACAAGACCAGTGCTGGTGGTGGCGGTGCCGAACGCGTGACGTTCGTCGGTAACTACAACGCCAACCCTAAACTGTCGGCGGACGAAAAGACCCTGGTAATGATCCATCGCCAGGATGGTTTCACTAATTTCAAGGTGGCGGCCCAGGATTTGCAGCGCGGTAGCGTAAAAATCCTCACTGATAGCACTCTGGACGAGTCACCCACTGTTGCGCCCAACGGCACCATGGTAATCTACGCCACCCGCCAGCAGGGCCGGGGAGTCTTGATGCTCGTGTCCATTAATGGACGCGTGAGGCTCCCGCTTCCTACCGCTCAAGGCGAAGTCAGAGAACCGTCCTGGTCCCCTTACCTGAACTGACGCGGCGCTATACGTTTTACTTAACACACTGGGGTTCATTAGGAGTTTCACGATGGAAATGCTGAAGTTTGGTAAATTTGCTGCGCTGGCTCTGGCCATGGCTGTAGCTGTAGGTTGC
Source organism: Pseudomonas sp. H1_F01 (assembly GCF_054681425.1). NCBI lineage: Bacteria > Pseudomonadati > Pseudomonadota > Gammaproteobacteria > Pseudomonadales > Pseudomonadaceae > Pseudomonas > Pseudomonas sp. H1_F01. The sequence continues at coordinate 1,674,117 of NZ_CP162823.1, forward strand.
TCGTCCAAAGGCGGCGACAATGCCGGTGAAGGCGCTGTTGATCCAAACGCTGGTTACGGCGCTAACACCGGTGCAGTTGACGGCTCCCTGAGCGAAGAAGCTGCTCTGCGCGCAATCACCACCTTCTACTTCGAATACGACAGCTCGGACCTGAAGCCAGAAGCCATGCGCGCTCTGGACGTTCACGCCAAAGACCTGAAGTCGAACGGCGCTCGCGTTGTTCTGGAAGGCAACACCGACGAACGTGGTACTCGTGAGTACAACATGGCACTGGGCGAGCGTCGTGCGAAAGCCGTTCAACGCTACCTGGTACTGCAAGGTGTTTCCCCAGCTCAGCTGGAACTGGTTTCCTACGGCGAAGAGCGTCCAGTTGCTACCGGCAACGACGAGCAGTCCTGGGCTCAAAACCGTCGCGTCGAACTGCGTAAGTAATTCGTCATGCGAACGTGCCGTCGTGCTGTAACTGTTCTGGCTCTCAGCCTCGCGCCGCTTGCGGCGTGGGCTGCGGTTCCTGTGGTCGATAACGATGCCGGCTATAACAATAGCGGGAGCAGCTATCCGCCTGCAGGTTACGGTACGAACGGCGCCTATGCCGGGGGAGGGGTTTCGGCCCCTGTCTCGGCACAGGGCGAGCTGTTCAACCAGCTCCAGCAAATGCAGGATCAGCTTTCGCGCCAGCAAGGCGTGATCGAAGTTCTGCAGAATGATATTTCGCGCATGAAGCAGGAAAACCTGGAGCGATACCAGGATCTTGATCGGCGCATAGGAACCGGCGTTGCACCTGCACCTGCCGCGACTCCTGAGAATTCTCCTGCCGGTGGCGACTTGAACGCCCCCGGTGCAGCCGCAGGCGCGGGGGCAACTGCTCCTGCAGCACCTGCCGCCGGTGGCGAGCCGGCTGATCCGGCGAAGGAAAAGCTCTATTACGATGCTGCCTTCGACCTGATCAAGGCCAAGGATTTCGACAAGGCCAGCCAGGCCTTTGCCGCCTTCCTGCGCAAATACCCAAACAGCCAGTACGCGGGCAATGCCCAATACTGGCTGGGTGAAGTGAACCTGGCCAAAGGCGACCTGCAAGGTGCCGGCCAGGCATTCGCCAAGGTTTCGCAACTGTATCCCAAGCACGCCAAGGTGCCGGATTCGCTGTACAAGCTGGCTGATGTAGAGCGCCGCCTCGGTCACACCGACAAGGTAAAAGGCATTCTGCAGCAGGTGGTGGCCCAATATCCGGGTACATCCGCCGCCCAGTTGGCCCAGCGTGATCTGCAACGCATGTAAGTCGGCTTGACCTGTTTTGAAGAAACCCGCGCCTGTCGCGGGTTTTTTCGTTAGAATTCACGCCCTTTTTTATGAAACACGCTTTTTGGGATCTGCGCGTTGGCGGGGTTCCTTGAAGTGCCTGACGGAGGCGGACAGCCTGTTTAGCTGTTACGCCCGTGGCGACTATGCAAGACACATTGAGAATCACCGAAGTTTTTTACTCGTTGCAGGGTGAAACGCGGACGGCTGGGCTGCCCACAGTATTTGTGCGCCTCACCGGTTGCCCGTTGCGCTGCCAATACTGCGACAGTGCCTACGCGTTCAGCGGCGGCACCTTGCGAACCCTCGACGATATCCTTGAGCAAGTGGCCAGTTATCGTCCGCGTTATGTCTGCGTCACGGGTGGTGAGCCATTGGCGCAACCCAATGCCATCCCCTTGCTCAAGCAGTTGTGCGATGCCGGTTACGAGGTTTCCCTGGAAACCAGCGGCGCCCTGGATATCTCGGCCGTCGACCCGCGCGTCAGTCGCGTCGTGGACCTGAAGACTCCAGGCTCCAAGGAAGCGCACCGCAACCGTTACGAGAATATCGAGTTGCTGACCCCCAACGATCAGGTCAAGTTCGTGATCTGTTCGCGGGAAGATTACGACTGGGCCGTGTCCAAGCTGATCCAGTACGGGCTCGACCAGCGGGCCGGCGAAGTGTTGTTGTCGCCGAGCCATCACGATTTGAGCGCCCGGGACCTGGCGGACTGGGTGGTGGCGGATAACCTGCCGGTGCGCCTGCAACTGCAGCTGCATAAATATCTTTGGAACGACGAGCCGGGGCGCTGATATGACTGAACATTCGAACATTGCCGAAAAACGTGCGGTCATCCTGTTGTCCGGCGGCCTGGATTCGGCCACCGTCGTGGCCATGGCCCGTGCCGAGGGGTACCGCTGCTACACCATGAGTTTCGATTATGGCCAGCGCCACCGCGCTGAACTGCACGCTGCCGAGCGAGTGGCCCGGGACCTGGGCGTGGTGGAACACAAAGTGATCGGCCTGAACCTCAATGGCATTGGTGGCTCGGCCTTGACCGACAGTTCCATCGACGTGCCGGAGGCGCCTAGCGAAGGCATCCCGGTGACCTATGTGCCGGCGCGTAACACCGTATTCCTGTCCTTGGCATTGGGCTGGGCCGAAGTGCTGGGCGCTCGGGACATTTTCATCGGCGTCAATGCCGTGGATTACTCCGGTTACCCGGATTGCCGCCCGGAGTTCGTCGAAGCCTTCGAGCGCATGGCGAACCTGGCGACCAAGGCCGGTGTAGAAGGGCAGGGTTTCCGCATCCTGGCGCCGTTGCAGAATCTCAGCAAGGCCGACATCGTCAAGGCCGGTGTGAAGCTTGGCGTGGACTACGGGCTCACTGTTTCCTGCTATCAGGCCGACGATCAGGGCCGTGCTTGCGGCAAATGCGACAGCTGCCGCCTGCGCGCAGAAGGCTTCGCTGCGGCGGGTGTGAGCGATCCAACCCGTTATTTTTGATTTATTTCAAATTAGGTGTTGAATAGTCCTTAGAAATCAGTATTATACGCGCCACCACACAGCGGGTCGTTAGCTCAGTTGGTAGAGCAGTTGGCTTTTAACCAATTGGTCGTAGGTTCGAATCCCACACGACCCACCATTTTTTGCAGTTTTAAAAGTCTGGAAGGCCCACGAAAGTGAGGATTTCCGGATTTTTTTTTGCCTGCGAGAAAGTGGCCGGACAAGTCCCGAATCTGACTGGTGTGGCGCCAGTCCTTGGGAGATTACGCCATTAACCTGGAAAAGCCGGCCTCAACTCCTAGACTGTTGAAGCCCGCTCCTTGTTCAAGCGCAGCGTGCACCTCGTTATAAAACGCGAGAGGTTCGATCAAGGAGGATTCGACATGAAGCTGCGAATTACCCAGTTTGCTCCATTCGATCAGGGCAAGGATATCAAGGCTGATATCAAGGGCGGATGGTGTGCCGGGGTAACCGCCACGGTCGGCATTGCCGTCGGCTCCTATGATGTGGAAGGGCAACCCGATTTTGGGCATTGGGTCGAGCATGTCGCTTTTGTAAAAGCCAAGGCGGCGTTGCTGAAGATCAATTCCAACCTCAACACGGCCGAAACGCTGCAGGCCGTCCTGGGCCGATACCAGCAAACCCGTGACGTCTGCGGTGACCTGCATAAGTCCAAGTTTGAAGCGCGAGGCTGTAAAGTCCTCCTGAGCTTGTCTGGATGGTTTCCAGTGCTGGGTTATGCGTCCTACTTGAAAAACTCCAAATGGCTGACCAACCATATTGGCTACATCATCCGAGGCGGGGACAAGCTGGTGTTGTTCGACCCCAATTACGGTATCGGTTTATTCACCATTGAAGATGCGCTGCCGCTGAACCTGAACGAGCTGACCAAGGCGATCGGCATCCTTGCCTGGAAGAGTGGCCTTGCCAGTTACCTGCTGTCCTACACGGCGGCGACTTCCGTTGTTGACGAAGATCCCTTGCAACTGCGCTTCTCGACCGATACCGAGGAGAAAATCCGAGCCTTGGAAGAGTACAGCAGTCGTTTTTTCACCGGGACAAAGTAGTAGCGTTAGCGGATATGTCGCCCATAACCCTTTGGGTCAAACCGCAATACCATCACCATCATCAACACCATGACCGCCGTGAGCGACCACCAGGCCCACTCAAAACTCCCCAATTGGTCGCGGATCATCCCGGCAATCAATGGCGAGAGGCCGGCGATGAGATAGCCGACACCCTGCACGAACGCGGTAAGGCCGCCGGCCCGGCGTGGGTTGTCCAGGTGGTCGAGGGAGACGATCAGGCTCATGGGGAATAGGCCGCCGATACCCAGCCCCAGCAGGCAGGCCCAGAGCAGGCTGAAGCGTTCCGGGCTGAGGATCAGGCCGCAGAAGCCGCCGATGATCAGGGCCAGCAGGACGGCCAGGACCAGGCGTTTATCCCGGCTGCGGTTGGCAATCGCCGGAGTGACCAGGCCGGATAACACTTCCATTGCCGTGAGGAACCCCAGCAACAGGCCAGCGTGCTGTTCGCTCCAGCCCTTTTCCACGTAGTACGGTGCCAGCCAGGCCAGCACACAGGTGTAGGAGGCGGTGCCCAGGCCAAAGAAAATCGCCAGGAGCCAGGCCCGGGCGTTGCTGGAAAACGCTTCGTGATGCCGGGACGCTCCGTCGGGCAAGGGCGTGATGTTCGAGCGCTGGGCATACCAGCAGCCCAGGGCGACCAGTGCCAACAATGCCCAGATTGCCAGGCCGACGCGCCAACTGCCTGTCTGGGTCAGGACAAAGGGTGAAAACGATGCGGCAATCGCCGCCCCACCCATGATGGAGGTGACGTACAAGCCCATGAACAGCGAGACGTTGTCGGCGAAGCGCGACTTGATCAGTGCCGGCATCACAGCCTGGATCAAGGCGATCCCGAGCCCGGCCACGATCGCACTGGCGATCAACCCGGCGGCGCTGTCCAGATACAAGCGCGAGGCCGTGGCGATGCCAATGATCAACAGCGATAGCACGATGGTGCGGTGTTCACCGATGCGCAGGGCGATGCGCATGCCCAAGAACATCGCCAGGCCCATCGCCATGACGGGCAACATGGTCAGCAGCGAGGCGGTACTGAAACTCAAGGGCACCTCGCCGCGAATAGCTGACAACAACGGCCCGACCGCTGCCATCGAGGGCCGCAGGTTCAGCGCCACCAAGACGATGCTGACCATCAGCCAGATGGCGTGGGTGCTTGAGGTTCGAATATTTTCCATGGAGCCGCCTTTGCTGGGCAAAGGGGCATTTAGGCTGGCTCCGGACGTTGTGGGCAAATTGAAAATTGGACAGAGGTATTTAAAAATTCGATAGCGCTACGGAGCTTGTCCGAGAGCCCAATGCCCATCCCTTGTGGGAGCGAGCTTGCTCGCGATGGCGGCAATACCTGCACATCAGTACGAGCTGACCCACCGCTATCGCGAGCAAGCTCGCTCCCACAGAGGGGAAGGTTTAATCCGGCATCGGGCTCAGTGTCCCCAGCCATGCCACCAACCCAAGGATGGCCACCGCCACAGCGAACTCCAGGACCATGCTGCGCCGCAGGGCTGTCACCGCGACCCTGTGCTCGCCGGTGTGTCGGGCCTGCTCCAGCAATGGGCTCAGGTGAAAGCGGTTCAGCGCGGCGAACACCAGCATGGCCGCGAACAAGACGAGTTTGAGCGCCAGCAACTGACCATAGGTGCTGTCCAGTAGTCCTTCGACGCTTGGGCCGACGATGAACAGATAATTGACCACCCCTGTCACGGTGATGAGCACCACGATCACCGCCCCGGCGGTTTCAAACCCGATCAATGTCCGAGCCAGTACCGCCAACTGCGGTTCGGCCTGGCGAAGCAGCAGGGCAAACGCGGCCAAGGCCCCGACCCAGCCACCCGCTGCCCAGAGGTGCAGGAAGTCGGTGATGAAGTGCCAGTTGCGGCGTGCGCCTTCGTCCATGGCGCCGTGTCCTGCCCAGGCCAGCGTCGCCAAGGCCACGGCCCCGCCCAGCATGACCAAGCCCAGGCTGGCAGTCGGCCAACGTTTATTGAGCGTCACGGCGACAACGGCCACCAGCAGCGCCGCCATCCGCAGTGTCCAACTCGAGCCGACGTCGGTCTCCAACACCATCATTTCAATGTGCGGCCACAGCTCGGCCCAGTCCGCAACGCCGCTCATGGCCCAGGCCATGCACGCCATGGCGGCGAGGGAGAGCAACCCGCCCAGCACCGCCGTGGTCACTAGCAGTGGCGTGAAAGGCAGTTGCGCGCCTGACACCCGTTCCTGGCCTCGCAGGCTATAGAGCCCGAACGCGGCCAGGCCGAACAACAACATCAAATCCAGGTACAGGGCAAAGCGCAGCGCAATGTTGATCGAGTCGCTCATCAACTCACTTCACCTTGAACGTGACGTTACCGGTGATCGGGTGAGTGTCGGACGACACCGCGCGCCATTGGACCTGATAGGTGCCGGCGGTGAGGGGACCATTCGGGACAATGACCATGGTTTTCGGGTCATCGCTGCCGGAGACCTTGGCTGGCATAGGCATGGGCGAATGCGCCGCCATGCCGGGCATCTCGGTCATCATCAGCTTGGCACCGGAAAACTTGGTCATCAGGTTTTCGGAAAAATGCAGCTCGATCTTTGCCGGTGCCGCACCTTCGGCGCCTTCGGCAGGGGTAGAGGACAGCAGTTTCGGGTGGGCCTGGGCCAGGCCACTGACCAACAGGCCGGTGGACAAGGCGACAGCAACAACAGCGGTTTTGATGAATGACATGCAAGGACTCCTACAGCTTGGTTTTTTAGTTTTGAGTGAAACAGGTCAGTGGCTCAGAACCACATGCGCACGCCCAACACCAGGCGGGTTTCGCTGCGGTCTTCGCCTTCTTCACGGGCGTAGTCGGCGGTGTTGCCGTAGACCCGATTCCAGGTGACGCCAATGTAGGGTGCGAATTCGCGGCGTATTTCATAACGCAACCGTACGCCGAGTTCGGTGTCCGACAGCCCTGAGCCGACGCCGCGGGCAGGATCGTTCTTGCCATAGAAGTTGACCTCGGCGGTGGGCTGCAGGATCAACCGATTGGTCAGCAAGATGTCGTAGTCGCCTTCCAGCCGCGCCGCGCTCTGGCCACCTTCGCCGATGAACGCGGTGGCCTCGGCTTCGAAGTTGTACAGCGCCATGCCTTGCACGCCGAAGGCGGCCCAGGTTTGTGGATCGCCCGGCTTGAAGTCCTGGCGTACGCCGGCCACCACGTCCCACCAAGGACTGATGGCGTGGCCCCACAGGGCCTGAAGTTCCGCCTCTTCGGTCTTGCCGTTGAGGCGTTCACCTTCGGAGCGCAGCCACAAACGGTCGATGTCGCCACCGATCCAGCCGGAGGCATCCCAGCTCAGGGCGCTGCCGTCATCGGCGTCTTGCCACTCCAGCTGGTCGATGAGGAAAAACGAATTGATGGCGCTGTCATGCATCGCGTGTCCGCCATGATCCTCGTAGACGGCGGCGCGGTCGGCGGCGGTCAGTTCCGGGATCGGCGTGCGACTGGTGGTCGGCGCTGATTGCATGGGTTCCATGCCCTGCATCGAGTCCATGCCTTGCATCGAATCCATACCTTGCATCTGGCTATGGTCCATCCCGGGCATCTGGCTGTGATCCATGCCTTGCATGTCGTTGCCCGCCGCCCAGGCCGAGGTGGTGGCGCCGAGGGTCAGGCTGGCAATGAGTGCCATGGGGTAGTGAAAAACAGTGGTCATGGTCGGCTCCTCATTCCTGCACCCGAACTTCACGGAACATCCCCATCTCCATGTGAAACAGCAGATGACAGTGGTACGCCCAGCGCCCGAGGGCATCGGCGGTGACGCGGTAGCTGCGCTTGGCACCCGGTGGCACGTCGATGGTGTGCTTGCGCACCATGAACTGGCCGCTCTCGTCCTCCAGGTCGCTCCACATGCCGTGCAGGTGGATGGGGTGGGTCATCATGGTGTCGTTGATCAGCACGATGCGCAGTCGCTCGCCGTACTTGAGCAGCAGCGGCGCGGCGTCGGAAAATTTCACGCCGTTGAACGACCAGGCGAATTTTTCCATGTGCCCGGTCAGGTGCAGCTCGATCGTACGGCCCGGCTCGCGGCCGTCGGGGTCGGGGAAGGTGCTGCGCAGGTCTGAGTAGGTGAGCACTTTGCGGCCGTTGTTACGCAGCCCCATGCCCGGGTCGTCGAGCTTGGGCTTGACGGTCATGGCCTGCATGTCCACCAGGGGGTTGTCTTTCTCGGTGTCGGGATGCGACAGCATGCCGTCCATGCCCTGCATGGCACCGTGATCCATCCCGGCCATGTCGCCCATGCCCTGCATCTGGCTATGATCCATACCTTGCATCTGGCTGTCGTCCATCCCGGCCATGCCCTGCATCGAGCCGTGGTCCATGCCACTCATCTGCCCCATGTCGCCCATGCTGCCGTGGTCCATGCCACCCATGCCCATGTCGTCCATGGTCACCAATGGCCGCGGGTCCAGGGGCGGCACCGGTGCCGACAACCCGGCCCTGGCCGCGAGGGTGCCGCGGGCATAGCCGGTGCGGTCCATGGACTGGGCGAACAGGGTGTAGGCCTCCTGGGTTGGTTCGACAATGACGTCATAGGTTTCGGCCACGGCGATCCGGAACTCATCGACGCTCACCGGTTTGACGTATTGGCCGTCGGACGCCACCACCGTCATCTTCAAGCCGGGAATACGCACGTCGAAATAGCTCATGGCCGAGCCGTTGATAAAGCGCAGGCGAAGACGTTCGCCAGGCTTGAACAGGCCGGTCCAGTTCATGTCCGGCGCCTGGCCGTTCATGAGGTAGGTGTAGGTGGCGCCACTGACATCGGCCAGGTCAGTGGGATTCATCTTCATCTCGGCCCACATCTTGCGGTCGGCCACGGTGCTGGCCCAGCCGTTCTTGCCCACATCGTCAATGAAGTCGCCGACGGTGCGTTTGTTGTAGTTGTAGTAGTCCGACTGTTTCTTGAGCTTGCGAAGGATGTTGCCGGGGTCCTCATCGGTCCAGTCGGTGAGCATCACCACATAGTCCCGTTCGTACTGGAAGGGCTCCGGTTCCCGGGCGTCGATCACCAGCGGGCCGTAGACCCCGGATTGTTCCTGGAAGCCGGAATGGCTGTGGTACCAGTAGGTGCCGTTTTGCCGGACCTTGAACTGATACACGTACATGCCGTCGGGTTCGATGCCCTTGAAACTCAACCCCGGAACGCCGTCCATGTTGGCTGGCAGCAGGATGCCGTGCCAGTGGATGGACGTGGTGTCCTTCAAGCGATTGCGCACCCGCAGGGTCACGGTGTCGCCTTCACGCCAGCGCAGCAGCGGGCCGGGGATGCCACCGTTGATGGTCTGGGCGGTGCGTGGCTTGCCGGTGAAATTGACCGGGCTTTCGCCGATGAACAGATCGAACTCGGTGCCGCTCAGGACGTTGGGCTGGCCCGGGCCGGTGACCGCCCAGACAGGCGCGCGCCACAAGCCCAGGCCGCCGAGGATGCCGCCGGCAGTCAGGCCCTTTACGAAGGTTCGCCGGGAAGTTTTTGTCTGCATACGATGGAAGTCCGTCAGTCGATTCGCAGCGAACACGGGGGCAATCCCCCGGTGTCGCTTTGAAAAGAAGATGACATAAGCCGGCCGGGCAGGTGATTACATTTCGGTCAGCTTGCTCTTGCTGGGGCGCGCGTCCGGTTCCAGGGTCGGGCACAGGTCAGAATGATCTTTTGCATCGACGGGATATTCTGTAGCCTTGCCGGCTTCACGCTGTCCCGTGCCTGATTGATACCCACTTTCCCGGCGGTACCCGAGTGGTCCGGAGCCGGGTGTATACTCGACTTTCGCGCTAAACGCGCTTGCAGGTCTTGCGAACATGACGCAAATTTCCGAACGCCTTCTGGTCCAGGCCCACCTCGACGCCAAGCAGCCCAAGCCGCTGACCGCCGAGCAAGAGGCCTGGTACCGCGCCGCCATCGCCGCCGAGCTCAAGGCTCAGGACGCGGTGCTGGTCGCGCACTTCTACTGCGACCCGATCATCCAGGCCCTGGCCGAAGAGACCGGTGGTTGCGTGTCCGACTCCCTGGAAATGGCCCGCTTCGGCAATGCCCACCCGGCCAAGACCGTGGTGGTAGCGGGGGTCAAGTTCATGGGCGAGACCGCCAAGATCCTCAACCCCGAAAAACGTGTGTTGATGCCCACCCTGGAAGCCACCTGCTCCCTGGACCTGGGCTGCCCGGTGGACGAATTCTCAGCGTTCTGCGACCAGCATCCGGAGCGCACCGTGGTGGTGTATGCCAACACTTCGGCGGCAGTGAAGGCCCGGGCCGACTGGGTGGTGACGTCCAGTTGCGCGCTGGAAATCGTCGAGAGCCTGATGGACAACGGCGAGACGATCATCTGGGGCCCGGACAAGCACCTGGGTACTTACATCCAGCGCAAGACCGGCGCCGACATGCTGCTCTGGGACGGTGCCTGCATCGTCCACGAAGAGTTCAAGTCCAAGCAGTTGGAGGACATGAAGGCGCTGTACCCGGACGCCGCGATCCTGGTGCACCCGGAGTCGCCGACGTCGGTGATCGAACTGGCGGATGCCGTGGGCTCCACCAGCCAATTGATCGCCGCGGCCCAGACCCTGCCGAACAAGACGCTGATCGTCGCCACTGACCGGGGTATTTTCTACAAGATGCAGCAGCTGTGCCCGGACAAGGTCTTCATCGAAGCCCCTACCGCCGGCAACGGCGCGGCGTGCCGCAGTTGTGCACACTGCCCTTGGATGGCGATGAATACCCTGGAGCGCACGCTCAAGAGCTTGCAGGAGGGCGCCAACGAGATCTTCGTCGACCCGGCGCTGATCCCCCAGGCGATTCGCCCGCTCAAGCGCATGCTGGACTTCACTCAGGCGGCGCGGATGAAGCTGGCGGGCAATGCCTGATTGAAGGCGAGAGGCTTGATCGTTCCCACGCTCTGCGTGGGAATGTAGCCAGGGACGCTCCGCGTCCCAAAAAGCCGAACGCGGAGCGTCCGCAGAGGCGTTCCCACGCAGAGCGTGGGAACGATCAAGGATGAACGAAGTTATTTGGTCTTCTTGGGAATCCGCACCAACTGCGTATCCGAGTAGATGTCATGCCAACTGCGCTTGCGCTTGTCGAACAGCGCCCAGATGAAGCCCAGCCCCACCAGCAGCAATGACGCAATCGCTACCACGAACCGCAACAGCGCCTGCCACAGGCTGATGGCAGTGCCATCGGCGTTCTGTACACGGATGCACCACACCTGCATGCCCAGCGTCTGGCCGTTGTGGGTCCAGAACTTGGCGAAGAAGCCGAACAGCACGAACAGCAGTACGGTGGACAGCAGCGGGTCACCGTCCAGTGCGCCGGCTTCGGTCAGGGCGCGCATTTTTTCTTCGCCGATGATCGCCATCTGGATCATCTTGTAGGCACCGCTGGTGACGATCAGCAGCGCCGTGCACAGCAAGAAGTCATAAAACATCGCTGCCAGGCGACGGCCCAGGCCGGCGGGAGGAAAGTCGCCCTGGGGAGTGAGCAGGTGTTTCGACATGACGGCCTCAGTTGAAAAAGAAGCCATTTTACGGATTTACGCCCATAAAAAAGCCCCTGATATCAATCAGGGGCTTTTTTAGTGTGCGAAAGCCTTAGGCTTCTGCTTGAACCTCGTCAGCCTGCATGCCTTTCTGGCCTTGCACAGCAACGAAAGTGACTTTCTGGCCTTCTTTCAGGCTCTTGAAGCCGTTGCCCTGGATGGCGCGGAAATGCACGAACAGGTCCGGACCGCTTTCAGGCGTGATAAAACCAAAACCCTTCTCGTCGTTGAACCACTTGACGGTACCGCTCTGACGTTGAGACATTTTCTTATTTCCTTTGACGCTAAAATTGATGACAGCCTCTTTCGCATGAAAGAGTACTGGGCTGGGTTGCAGGAAAGTAAGAGACGTCGAACGGGATGTAGCGAACTTCATAAGCTACTGCCCAGGTCACGATTCCAAGCGACCCATGCAAACACAGTGACCAAACTCTACGCCAACTACGAATGAAAAAACAACCCCCCGGGGAAGCCCGTATTTACTCAGCTCGCAGGCATTTACATACATCGCCGGGCGGGGCTTATTCGATAGGCTAGTTCAATTGTTAACGACCGTTATAAGCGCCATTGAATGTCTAAGGATATGCACCTTTTTATGGCGGTTGCGTTACACATTAGTGCACGTATAACGCAATCGCGTTACTTATAGAAACAGTCAATCAACCGCGGTAGTAGCGTTGTGGGACGAATGGCATTTTGCTTACAAGTAAAGGCACCTTTTTCCCACGCACGATGGCCCAGACTGGCGTATCCAGCGCGACATAGGCGCTGTCCAGGTAACCCATCGCCAACGGACCGCCCAGGGTCGGGCCGAAACCGCCGCTGCACACCGTCCCGATAATCTCGCCCGCTTCGTTGACGATCTCTGCGCCTTCGCGCACCGGTGTGCGTTCCTGGGGCAGCAGGCCGACGCGTTTGCGCTTCACGCCGCCCTGTTGTTGGGCGAACACGGTTTCAGCGCCGGGGAAACCGCCAGCGCGAGCGCCGTCGGCACGACGTACTTTGGAAATCGCCCACAACAGGCTGGCTTCGATCGGCGTGGTCTCGGTGTTCATGTCGTGGCCATAGAGGCACAGGCCGGCTTCCAGGCGCAGGGAGTCACGGGCACCGAGGCCGATGGCCGCGACTTCCGGCTCGGCCAGCAGGGCGCGGGCCAGTTTTTCCGCATCGGCGGCGGGTACCGAGATTTCGAAACCGTCTTCACCGGTGTAGCCCGAACGGCTGACAAAGCAGTCCACGCCCAGCAGCGTGACGCGCTGGAACTGCATGAAGGTCATCTTCGCCACGTCCGGCGCCAGGCGTGCGAGCACGGTGACGGCAGCCGGGCCTTGCAGGGCGAGCAGGGCACGGGCTTCGAACAGCGGCTCGATGCTGCACTGCGCACCAATGTGGGCCCGCAGGTGAGCCAGGTCCTGGTCCTTGCAGGCCGCGTTGACCACCAGGAACAGTTCGTCATTGCCCAGGTTGGCGACCATCAGGTCGTCGAGGATGCCGCCGTTCTCGTTGGTGAACATGGCGTAGCGCTGCATGCCCACCGGCAGGTCGATGATGTCCACCGGCACCAGGGTTTCCAGGGCCTTGGCGGCGCCTGCGCCGGTCAGGCGGATCTGGCCCATGTGGGACACGTCGAACAGCCCGGCCTGATCACGGGTGTGCTGGTGTTCCTTCATCACCCCCAGAGGGTACTGCACCGGCATGTCGTAGCCGGCGAACGGCACCATGCGGGCACCGAGTTCGAGGTGCAGCGCGTGCAGCGGGGTCTTCAGCAGTTGTTCGGTGGACATATCAGCTCCTGGAAAAAATGTGGAAGTGAGGCAAGCGCATCAGCATTCGATGATGTTGACCGCCAGACCGCCGCGGGCGGTCTCCTTGTATTTGCTTTTCATGTCGGCGCCGGTCTGGCGCATGGTGCGGATGACTTTGTCGAGGGAGACGAAGTGATGCCCGTCGCCGCGCATGGCCATGCGTACCGCGTTGATGGCCTTCACCGAGCCCATGGCGTTGCGTTCGATGCACGGCACCTGCACCAGGCCGCCGATCGGGTCACAGGTCAGGCCGAGGTTGTGTTCCATGCCGATCTCGGCGGCGTTTTCCACTTGCTGCACGCTGCCGCCGAGCACTTCGCAGAGGGCGCCGGCGGCCATGGAACAGGCCACGCCCACTTCACCCTGGCAACCGACTTCAGCGCCGGAGATGGAGGCGTTTTCCTTGTACAGGATGCCGATGGCGGCGGCGGTCAGCAGGAAACGCACCACGCCATCCTCGCTGGCCCCGGGGATAAAGCGCATGTAGTAATGCAGCACGGCCGGGATGATCCCCGCCGCCCCGTTGGTGGGTGCGGTGACGACGCGCCCGCCATAGGCGTTTTCTTCGTTGACCGCCAAGGCATACAGGTTGACCCAGTCCAGTACTGACAGTGGGTCGCGCAGTGCGGCTTCCGGGTTCTTGCACAGCTGGCGGTGCAACGCCGCGGCCCGGCGCTTGACCTTCAGCCCGCCTGGCAGAATCCCTTCGTTGCGACAGCCGGCGGCCACGCAATCCTGCATCACCTGCCAGATTTTCAGCAGGCCGGCACGGGTCTCGGCTTCGGGGCGCCAGGCGCTTTCGTTGGTCAGCATTACCTGGCTGATGGACAGGCCATAGGTGCTGCAATGACCCAGCAGGTCCTTGGCACTCTTGAACGGGAAGGTCAGGGGCGTGGCATCTTCGACGATGCGGTCGGCGCCGGCCGCGTCTTCATCGACGACAAAGCCGCCGCCGACCGAGTAGTACTCGCGGCTGCGCACTTGCAGCCCGGCGGCATCAAAGGCGCGGAAGATCATGCCGTTGGGGTGGAAGGCCAGCGGCTTGCGGATCATCGCCAGGTGCAGCTTTTCATTGAATTCGATGGAGTGTTCGCCGAGCAGGTTCAGGCGACCGCTGCTGCGGATCGCTTGCAGGCGGGCGTCGACGGTTTCGGTGTCCACGGTGTCGGGATGCTCGCCTTCCAGGCCCAGCAGCACGGCCTTGTCGCTGCCGTGGCCCTTGCCCGTGGCGCCGAGCGAGCCGTAGAGCTCGACCTTGACGCTGGTGGTGCAATTGAGCAAGTCATCGCGACGCAGCCCCTCGGCGAAACGGGCAGCGGCACGCATCGGGCCGACGGTATGGGAGCTGGAAGGGCCGATACCGATCTTGAACAGGTCGAACACGCTTAACGACATGGTGTTTCTCCGGTTTCTTTTTATGAGGATCGACGGTGGTTTAAGGTCTGACATGGATCCTTGTGGGAGCGAGCCTGCTCGCGATAGCGGAGTGTCAGGCAACATCTCTATTGGCTGTTACGCCGCTATCGCGAGCAGGCTCGCTCCCACAGGGGATTCGGAGGGCTGGTAGATCGCCCTCCGTTCAGGTCAAGCGTAGCTTTCGATCGACGGGCAGGCGCAGACCAGGTTGCGGTCGCCGAACACGTTGTCGACCCGGCCCACGGGCGGCCAGTACTTGCCTTCGATCAACGACGCCACCGGGTACACCGCCTGTTCGCGGCTGTAAGGGTGGGTCCACTCACCGACGATTTCCGCCGCGGTGTGCGGGGCGTTTTTCAGTGGGTTGTCGTCTTTGTCCAGGCTGCCGTTTTCCACCGCGCGAATTTCTTCGCGGATGCAGATCATGGCGTCGCAGAAGCGGTCCAGTTCTTCCTTGGATTCGCTTTCGGTCGGCTCGATCATCAACGTGCCGGCCACCGGGAACGACATGGTCGGCGCGTGGAAACCGAAGTCGATCAGGCGCTTGGCCACGTCATCGACGCTGATGCCGCTGCTGTCCTTGAGTGGACGCAGGTCGAGGATGCATTCATGGGCCACCAGACCGTTACTGCCGGAGTAGAGCACCGGGTAGTGCTCTTCCAGGCGACGGGCGATGTAGTTGGCGTTGAGGATCGCCAGTTGCGAGGCGCGCTTGAGGCCGGCGCCGCCCATCATGCGGATATACATCCAGGTGATCGGCAGGATGCTCGCGCTGCCGAATGGCGCCGCGCACACCGCGCCTTCCTTGCGTTCCATGTTGGCGTGGCCCGGCAGGAACGGTGCCAGGTGCGACTTGACGCCAATCGGGCCGACGCCCGGGCCGCCACCGCCGTGGGGAATGCAGAAGGTCTTGTGCAGGTTCAGGTGCGACACGTCGCCGCCGAACTTGCCTGGGGCGCAGAGGCCGACCATGGCGTTCATGTTGGCGCCGTCGATGTACACCTGGCCGCCGTTGTCATGAATGATGCCGCAGATTTCGCGGATGCCTTCTTCGAACACACCGTGAGTGGACGGGTAGGTGATCATCAATGCGGCGAGGTGTTCGCGGTGCTCGATGGCCTTGGCCCGCAGGTCTTCGATGTCGACGTTGCCGCGGGCATCGCAGGCGGTCACGACCACGCGCATGCCGGCCATGTGGGCGGTGGCCGGGTTGGTGCCGTGGGCCGAGGACGGGATCAGGCAAATGTCGCGACGGTCTTCGCCACGGCTCTGGTGATAGGCACGGATCGCCAGCAGGCCAGCGTATTCGCCCTGGGAACCGGCGTTGGGTTGCAGCGACACTGCGTCATAGCCGGTGGCGGCGCAGAGCATGGCCTCCAGCTCGTCGGTCAGTTGCTGGTAGCCAGCGCTCTGCTCGGCCGGGGCGAATGGGTGCAGGGCGCCGAACTCGGCCCAGGTCACCGGGATCATTTCGCTGGCGGCGTTGAGTTTCATGGTGCAGGAACCCAGCGGGATCATGGTGCGATCCAGGGCCAGGTCCTTGTCGGCGAGCTTGCGCAGGTAGCGCATCAGCTCGGTTTCGGAGTGGTAGCGGTTGAACACTGGGTGGCTGAGGATCGCCGATTGGCGCACCAGCTCGGCCGGGATACGGCTTTGCACGCTGGCGGCCAGTGCCGCGAAGTCCGGCAGTGCCTTGCCGTCGGCCAACAGCTTCCACAGTGCTTCAACGTCAGCCTGGCTGGTGGTCTCGTCCAGGGACAGGCCTAGGCGTTCAGCGTCCACCACACGCAGGTTGATGCGCTGTGCGCGGGCCTTGTCGTGCAGGGCAGCGGTTTGCGCGCCGGTGCGCAAGGTCAGGGTGTCGAAGAAGCTCTCTTGCTCGACGCTCAGCCCTAGCGCGCCCAGGCCCTTGGCGAGGATCGCGGTCAGGTGATGGATGCGATTGGCAATTTGCACCAGGCCCTTGGGACCGTGGTACACGGCGTACATGCTGGCGATGTTGGCCAGCAGTACCTGGGCGGTGCAGATGTTGCTCGTGGCTTTCTCGCGGCGGATGTGTTGCTCGCGGGTCTGCATCGCCAGGCGCAGGGCCGGCTTGCCGAAACGGTCCACGGAAACGCCAACCAGACGGCCCGGCATGTCGCGCTTGAAGGCGTCCTTGGTGGAGAAATACGCCGCGTGCGGGCCGCCGAAGCCCAGCGGCACACCGAAGCGCTGGGCGCTGCCGATGGCTACGTCGGCGCCGAATTCACCTGGCGGGGTCAACAGGGTCAGGGCCAGCAGGTCCGCGGCCACGGCCACCAGGGCATTGGCGGCGTGGAAGCGTTCGGTCAGTTCGCGGTAGTCGAACAGGTCACCGTTGCTGGCCGGGTATTGCAGCAGCGCGCCGAAGAAGCCGCTGACGTCGCTCAGTTCGCGCTCATCGCCGACCACCACGTCGATGCCCAGGGGCTCGGCGCGGGTGCGCAGTACGTCGAGGGTTTGCGGGTGGCTGTGTATGGAGGCGAAGAACGCGTTGCTGCCCTTGTTCTTGCTCAGGCGCTTGCAGAAGGTCATGGCTTCGGCGGCGGCGGTGGCTTCGTCGAGCAAGGAGGCGTTGGCGATCGGCAGGCCGGTAAGGTCGCTGATCAAGGTCTGGAAGTTCAACAGCGCTTCGAGACGGCCCTGGGAAATTTCTGGCTGGTACGGGGTGTAGGCGGTGTACCAGGCCGGGTTTTCCAGCAGATTGCGCAGGATCGGTGACGGCGTATGGCAGTTGTAGTAGCCCTGGCCGATGTAGGTCTTGAACAGTTGGTTCTTGGCGGCGATGGCCTTGATCGAGGCCAGTGCATCGGCTTCGCTCTGGCCGTCGCCCATGTCCAGCACGCTGGTGCCCTTGATGCTTTCCGGGATGACGCTGGCGCTCAGGGCTTCAAGGGAGTCGTAGCCCAGGCGCTCGAGCATGGCTTGCTCGTCGCTGGCACGCGGGCCGATGTGGCGGGCGATGAATTCGTTGGCAGTGCCGAGATTAACGGTCATGTGGCGCTCCTCAGGCTTCGGCGTTGGCTTTGATCAGGCGGTCGTAAGCGTCCTGATCCAGCAGTTGGCCAACGGCAGCGGCGTTGACTGGCTTGAAACGGAAAAACCAGCCATCGCCCAGGGGATCTTCGTTGACCAGTTCCGGATTGCTTTCCAGGGCCGGGTTCACTTCGAGCACTTCACCGTCCAGTGGCATGTAGACACCGCTGGCCGCTTTCACCGATTCCACGGTGGAGGCTTCGGCACCCTTGTCATAGCTTTGCAGTTCCGGTAACTGAACATAGACCACATCGCCCAAGGCGTTCTGGGCAAACGCAGTAATACCGACAGTAACGCTGCCGTCGGCTTCGGTGCGCAGCCATTCGTGATCTTCAGTGAAACGCAACTCGCTCATGGAAACTCCTGGGGCCAGATTCGTCTGGTGGACGCGAAGAAGGCGCGGGGCTTGGCCCGGCCGAATGCTAATACCCATAGCAAGAATGCGGCCAATATTAATAAGTGCTTATATATCAACCACTTGACTGGTTTTTTCGAAGCTTGGCTCGACTTCGCTGTAGCGAAATCGCTACAGCTGGGAGGCTGGATAAAATCGTTGTGGGATCAAAGCCTTGCGCAGCGCTGCTTAGCGATGAGTGTAGCGATATCGTTCCACTGTAGCGCTTTCAGTACAGGTGGAGGTCGTTTTTGACGTGATTTCGACCACAACACAGAACCCTTGTGGGAGCGAGCTTATGGTTTCCCGGAAATCCCGTATTTACGCAACCGATGGGCAATCGCGGTGTGGGAAGTTTGCAGGCGGTTGGCGAGCTGGCGGGTGGAGGGGTAGTTGACGTAGAGGCTTTCGAGCAGGTGCTTCTCGAAGCTTTCCACGGCCTGTTCCAGGCTTTCGACTTCCACATCGCCCTGACGCGCCACGGAGGTGCCGGCGATGTCCAGGTCGCCGATATCCACCAGGCTGCTTTCGCAAATGGCGGCGGCGCGGAAGATCACGTTCTGCAATTGCCGCACGTTGCCCGGCCAGCGGTTGCCCAGCAGGGCCGGGTAAGTGCCGGGGGCCAGGCGGCAGACCGGGCGCTGGATCTGCGCGCAGGCCTGCTGCATGAAGTAACGCGCCAGCAGCAGGATGTCCTGGCCGCGTTCCCGCAGCGGCGGGACTTCGACATTGAGCACGTTCAGGCGATAGAACAGATCTTCGCGGAACGAGCCCTCGCTGACCATTTTCTCCAGGTTGCGGTGGGTGGCGCTGAGGATCCGCACGTTGACCTTGATCTCCCGGTCGCCGCCCACCCGGCGGAAGCTGCCATCGTTCAGGAAGCGCAGCAGCTTGGCTTGCAGGTACGGCGACATTTCGCCGATTTCATCGAGAAATACCGTGCCCTGGTTCGCCAGCTCCATCAGCCCTGGCTTGCCGCCCCGTTGCGCCCCGGTGAAGGCGCCGGGGGCATAGCCGAACAGTTCGCTTTCCGCCAGATTCTCCGGCAATGCCGCGCAGTTCAGGGCCAGGAACGGTGCGCCATGACGGGCGCTGATGGCATGGCAAGCCCGGGCCACCAGTTCCTTGCCGGTGCCGGTTTCGCCCTGGATCAGCAGCGGTGCATCCAGCGCCGCGACCCGCTGGGCCCGGGCTTTGAGGGTGCGGATCGCCGGGGATTCGCCCAGCAGCGCGTCGAAACCTTCGGCGTGATCGTGATGCAGGGCCGACAGGCGCTCGCCGATGCGGTTCGGTTGATACAGCGTCAGCAGCGCGCCGGCGTCGGTGATGGGTGTGGCGTCCAGCAGCAAGGTCTGGCCGTTGAGGGTGATTTCCCGCAGCGGCAAGCGAAAACCGTTCTCCAGCAAGGCGTCCAGCAAGGCCTCGTCACCGAACAGCTCGGCCACGCTTTCCCCGGCCGGTTCACGACCGTACAGGGCAATCAGCGCCGGATTGGCCAGCAACACCTTGCCGGCACTGTCCAGGGCCAGTACCGGGTCGGTCATGGCCGCGAGCAACGCATCGAGCTGCAAGTGCCGACGCTGGCCCGGCAGGATGTCCACCACGGTGACCGCCTGCACGCCGCGCACGCTGAACAGCGCCTCGCGCAACTCGTCGAGCACTTGCGGGCTGAGGGTCGGGGCGTCGATGTAGACGTTGGGCGGCACCATCTCCACCGCATCCAGATTGAGATTGCGCCCACCGAGCAAGGCCAGGACTTCCTGGGTGATGCCGACGCGGTCGATAAAACTGACGTGGATACGCATGGGGCGATGGATTCTGGAACTCGGAGGGCCGCAAGTATGCCTTGGGGCGGGCTAATGGTGAAATCCTGGCGAAGAGACAAGGAATACACCGACCGCTCCCACAGTGGCGGTCGGCGGTGAGGCGGCTATCGCTTATAGCCCCACATCCCACTCGGGCATCTCGGGAAACTTCAGCACCAGAAAATCCAGCAGGCTGCGCAGCGCCGACGGCATGTGTTTGCGTGAGGCGTACACCGCGTACATGTTCATCCGTCGGGGTTCGGCGTGAGGCAGCAGGCGGATCAGTTCGCCGTTCTTGATGTGAGCGCCGGCCTGGTAGCTGGGCAGCATGGCCACGCCGGCACCGGCTATCGTGGCCTGAAGCAATGTGCTGGCTTCGTTGGCGCTGATGTTGCCCTGCACCGGCACCGAGACCTGCTCGCCGTCCTGCTCGAAATGCCACAGGCTCTTGCCGACGTAGGAGTGGGTCAGGCAGTTGTGCCGGCTCAGCTCTTCCACGCGCAGCGGTGTCGAGTGTTCACGCAGATAGTGCGGCGAGGCGCAGATCACCGAGCGGCAGACCGTGAGGCGGCGGGCAATCAGGTTCGGGTCCAGGTCGTTGCTCATGCGGATCGCCAGGTCGATGCGCTCATCCACCAGGTTCACGGTGCGGTCGAGCATTTGCAGGTCGACGCTCACCCCTGGGTAGCGCTTGACGTATTCGGCCATGGCGCTCGCCAGTTGGGCCTGGCCGAACGAGGTGCTGGCGCTGATGCGCAGCATGCCCCGTGGCGCGTCGTCCGGGGTGCTGACGGCGGCTTGCATGTCGCCGGACAGCTCGAGCATCTGCCGGCAGCGCGGCAGGATCTCCGTGCCTGCGGCCGTCAGGCTCAGCTTGCGAGTGGTGCGGTGCATCAGCCGGGCACCGACCCAGTCCTCCAGCTCCGCCAGATACCGCGACACCACCGGCCGCGACAGGTCCAGATGCTCGGCCGCCGCCGACTGGCTGCCCAGGTCCACCACCGTGACGAACACCCGCATTGCTTGTAGACGATCCATGATCTGCCCGATTTCAGAAACAAACTATGTTCGATCATCGCATTTTTTGAAACGAGTCAGGTCACTAAGCTCCATCTCATTCCCTTTCGGGCTTTTGGACAACGGAGCACACCATGACCGGATTTATCCCCCTCAAGCGCCTGCTGCTGGCAACCGCCGCCCTGGCCTTCACCGCCCAGACCTGGGCCGCCGGCTTGACGCTGGACGTCTACAACCCCGGCGCAGCGGCGGTTTTCCCGGTGACCTCGGTGTTGGTCAGCGGTGAAAAAGAAGCGATCCTGGTAGACGCCCAGTTCGGCAAGACCCAGGCCGCACAGGTGGTGGAAAAAATCCGCGCCAGCGGTAAGCGATTGACCACGATCTACATCAGCCATGGCGATCCGGACTACTATTTTGGTTTGGAAACCCTCACCGCCGCGTTCCCTGAGGCCAAGGTGCTGGCGTCCGCGCCGACCGTCGCGCACATCAAGCAGACCATGGACGGCAAGCTGAAATATTGGGGGCCGATCCTGAAGACCGATGCCCCGGCCAAAGCCATCGTGCCCCAGGTGCTCAAGGGCGACAGCCTGACCCTGGAAGGCCAGCGCTTGCAGATCGTCGGCCTCGATGGCCCACAGCCGGACCGCAGTTTCGTGTGGATTCCATCGATCAAGGCCGTGGTAGGCGGTGTGGTGGTGGCCGAGAACATTCACGTCTGGATGGCTGACACCCAGACACCGCAGTCCCACAAGGACTGGCTGGCGACCCTCGCCGGTATTGAAAAGCTGCAACCGAACACCGTGATCCCGGGCCACTACCTGGGTGAAAGCGCCCGGTCCCTGGCTCCGGTGACATTCACTGCCGGCTACATCAAGGCCTTCGATGAAGAAACCGCCAAGGCCAAGGATTCCGCCGCGCTGATCGCCGCCATGAAGCAACGCTACCCGAACCTGGGTGAAGACAGTTCCCTGGAGCTCAGTGCCAAGGTGGCAAAGGGCGAGATGAAGTGGTGACAACCCTGATTCCAGGGTATCGGATGCGCTTTTGTGGCGAGGGAGCAAGCTCCCTCGTTACAACGGTGTACATACCGCAAAGTTTTGTCATGTCCGTTTCGAGCACAGCTTTAATAGCCCCTATGTGTAATCACTGGAGAACACCATGAGCAAAATCGCAATCATCGGCGCCACCGGTCGCGCTGGCAGCCAATTGCTGGAAGAAGCCCTGCGCCGTGGTCACAGCGTGACGGCCATTGCCCGCAACACCGCGAAAATCGGTGAAAGGGCCGGAGTGGTCAGCAAGCAGCTGGATGTATTGGACAGCGAGGCGTTGACCGCGGCGGTGACCGATCACGATGTGGTGATCAGCGCGGCCCACTTTGCCACCGTGCCGGCCGACAAGGTCATCGCGCCGGTGAAAGCCGCCGGGGTCAAGCGTTTGCTGGTGGTCGGCGGGGCCGGTTCGTTGCTGCTCCCGGACGGCTCTCGTGTGATCGACAGCGATGGCTTCCCGGAGGAATACCTGGCCGAAGCCAGCGCCGGAGCGTTGTTTCTGGACGTACTGCGCCAGGAGCAGGACCTGGACTGGACCTTCCTTTCGCCTTCGGCAGAGTTCGTCGAAACCGAGCGCACGGAGCAGTTTCGTCTTGGCAAGGATCACTTGCTGTTCGACGCCGCCGGGCGCAGTTGGATCAGCTTTGCCGATTACGCCATTGCGATGATCGATGAAGTGGAAACACCGCAGTTTTCGCGGACGCGGTTTACCGTCGGCTACTGATCACTGGTTTGTGTAGGAGCTGTCGAGCAACGCGAGGCTGCGATCTTTCCTTGGACACTTGAGTCTCTAGCGAAAGATCAAAAGATCGCAGCCTCGCTTCGCTCGACAGCTCCTACAGGGATCAGCCGTGAACCCGCACCCAGACGCTGACCAGCACCGTCGCCGCCATCAACCACGCCACCGCCGCCACGGCCAGGGACGCCTCCAGGCGCATGCGGTCGACCATCACGTAAAGGGTCGCCAAGTAGACGAAGTACGGAATGATCGACCACATCCCAAACACGATGGTGGTCTTCAGGTCGTCCACCGAGCGGCCCTTGCCGACGATGTAATGGGCAATCAGGGCGAAGGTCGGGAACAGCGGCACCAGCCCGGCGATGTAATAGTTCTTGGTCTTGGCCAGCATCGCCAGGATGACCACCACGGCTGCACCGAGCGCCGCCTTGAAAATCAGATCCACAGGTTTCCCGCCCAGTTGATTAATGGCTCAAGCCATATTTTTTGACTTTGTCGAACAGCGTGGTCTTGGCCATGCCCAGTTCCAGGCTGGCCTGGGTCAGGTTGCCACCGCTGCGTTGCAGGGCGTCCACCAGCAGGTTGCGCTCGAAGGCTTCGACTGCTTCGGCGAAGGCCAGGCCCTGGTTGCCGCCGCTGGCACCGGAGCGCTTGAACGCCGGCAGGCCCAAGGCGTAACGCTCGGCGACGTTGCGCAGTTCGCGTACGTTGCCCGGCCAGTCGTGGCTCATCAGGTTCGACAGGGTCTGGTTGTCCAGCTCCGGTACCGTGCGATCGAAGCGCAGGGACGACTGCTGGAGAAAGTGCTTGAACAGTTGCAGGATGTCTTCGCGCCGCTCGCGCAGTGGCGGCAGTTCCAGGGTCACCACGTTGAGTCGGTAATACAGGTCGCTGCGGAACTGCCCGGTCCGGCCCATTTCGTCCAGGTCGGACTTGGTGGCGGCGATCACCCGGCAATCCACGGCCACGCTCTGGTTCGAACCCAGGCGCTCGAGGGTGCGTTCCTGCAACACGCGCAGCAACTTGATCTGCAAGGGCAGGGGCATGCTTTCCACTTCATCGAGAAACAGCGTGCCACCGTCGGCGTGCTCGATCTTGCCGATCCGCCGTTTGCCGGCACCGGTAAAGGCATTGGCCTCGTGGCCGAAAATCTCGCTTTCGAACAGGTTCTCCGGCAGGCCGCCGCAGTTCAGCGCGACGAACTGCTTGTCGTGGCGTCGGCTGAAATCGTGCAGGCAGCGAGCGACCAGTTCCTTGCCGGTGCCGGTTTCTCCTTCGATCAGCACGTTGGCCGAGGTATCGGCGACGTTGGCGATCAGCGCGCGCAGGTGCTGCATGGCGGGCGAGCGGCCAATGATCCGGCCTTCCAGGGAATCGCGTTCGGCCAATTGCCGACGCAGCGATGACACTTCCCGGGCGAGGCTGCGCTGCTCCAGGGCACGGCGGGCGACGTCCACCAGGCGTTCAGGGGAGAAGGGTTTCTCCATGAAGTCATAGGCGCCTTTTTGCATGGCGCCGACGGCCATGGAGATGTCGCCGTGGCCAGTGATCAGCACCACCGGCAAGCTGCGGTCCCGTGCCTTGAGGCGGGTCAGCAGTTCCAGGCCGTCGATGCCCGGCAGGCGAATGTCGCTGATGACGATGCCGGCAAAGTTATCGTCGACGCGCTCCAGGGCCTCTTCGGCGCTGCCCACGCCGATGCAGGGAATGTCTTCCAGGGTCAGCGCCTGCTGGCAGCCCAGCAGGACATGGGGGTCGTCTTCGACGATCAGTACGCTCAGGTCGTTGTTCATAGCGGCTCGGCAGGTAAAAGGCTTACCAACGGTAAACTGAGGACAAACGTGGTTCCACTGCCCTCGACCGGATGCTCGACACCCAGGTATCCACCCGTGGCGGCGGCCAGGCTGGCGGAAAGCGTCAGGCCCAGGCCCAGGCCTTGTTCGCCGGGTTTGGTGGTGAAGAAGGGTTCGAACAGATGCTTGCGTGCTTGCGGGTCAATGCCATGGCCGTTATCCCGCACGCGCAGGCGATATTTGCCATCGCCGGCCTGGCCTTCGAGCCACAGCTGCGGTTCGGGTTGTGTCTGCATGGCGTCCAGGGCATTGCCGATCAGGTTCACCAGGATCTGCTCCAGGCGCGTCTGGTCAATGTGCACCTGGACATCGTCGAAGCTTGAATGAATCTGGATGTTCAAGCTTTCAAGGCGGGCGCCCAGCAGTTGCAGCGCAGCCTCGACGCCTTTGCCGAGGCTGGCCTGGCCCTGGTCGTCGCCACGGCGGGCAAAGGAGCGCAGGCTGGCGGTGATCCGGCCCATGCGGTCGATCAAATCGTTGATGGTCTTGAGGTTGGCGCTGGCGATGTCCAGCTGGCCGCGTTCCAGGAAGCGCACGGTATTGCCGGACAAGGTGCGCAGTGCCGCCAGCGGCTGGTTGAGTTCGTGGGCGATGCTGGTGGACATCTGGCCGATGGCTGCCAGTTTACCGGCCTGGACCAATTCGTCCTGGGCCCGGCGCAAGGTCTCTTCGGCCTGCCGCCGCTCGCGGATCTGGCCCTTGAGTCGTTCGTTGCTGGCGCGCAGGTCGGTGGTGCGTTCGGTAATCCGACGCTCGAGCTGGTTGTTGGCTTGCTGCAAGGCTTCCCGGGCCGCGAGACGGGTGGCGATGACCTTGCGCCGTTCGTTCCAGGCGATCAACAGGAACGCCACCAGGGCGAAGGCCACGGCTACCAGGATGCCTTGGTTGATCGCCTGGCGACGCAGGTCTTCAAGTGGGGTCAGCAGGGTGAAATTCCACGGGGTATCGCTCAAGGGCCGGGTCTGCGACAAGTAGCTGATGGCGCGCTCGTCGGACACCAGTTCGCTGTTGGCCGGGAACGTCAGTTTCTCCATGCCTTCGGCCAGGCGTTCCCGGGCCAGGGGCACCAGTTCATTGAGCGGAAACCAGTAGTACTGCAGGCTGCGGGCCAGGCGTTCCTTGGTGTCGTCGCTCAGGGGACGAACCGACTTGAGCCGCCGCGCCGGGTCGCTGGACAGGATGATGATGCCGTTCTCGTCACTGACGAACGCCTCCAGCCGCGCACGCTGCCAGCGTTCCTCCAGGGCTTCGAGGCGCACCTTGACCACGGCCACGCCGATGATCTTGCCTTGTTGCTCCAGGCCATGGGCCAGGTAGTAGCCAGGTTCGCCGTTGGTGCTGCCGATGCCGTAGAAGCGCCCCGGCTGGCCGCGCACGGCGTTCTGGAAATAGGCGCGAAAGGACAGGTCTTCGCCCAGGTAACTGTCGACATCGCGCCAGTTGCTGGTGGCCATCACCCGGCCGGTGGTGTCCATCACGTAGATGGCCCGGCTGCGGCTGCGGCGGTTCAGGCCTTCGAGGTATTCATTGACGGTCCTGCGGTGCTCGGGCGTCGGGTCGTCGAGCAGTTGCGAGACACTCGACTCAAGCTCCAGCAGGCTGGGCAGGTAGGTGTACTTGCTGATCTCGCTCTCGACCGCACGGGCGTGCAGCTCCAACTGGCGTTCGCCATTCTCGGCGAGGCCACGTACGCCATAGTGCTCGCTGATCCAGAAGCCGAGGTAACCCAGGCCGATCATCAGGGCGATGACCAGTGGCGGCAGGAACAGATGGCGGATCAGGCGGGGTTTCACGGCGAGTGATGGCGGCGCGGCGCGATAGAGGGTGGGGTCGCATTTCATCACAGAAGCCTTGGGTCAACCACAACACTTACTCAGAGTCACCACGGTCCCTTGTGGGAGCGAGCCTGCTCGCGATGGCGGACTTACATTCAACATTGATGTTGACTGTGATGGCCTCATCGCGAGCAGGCTCGCTCCCACAGGGGGTGTGGGAGCTTTCGCAAATGTGTTTTTAGTGCTGCAGGATTTTCTCAAGGAAATGCTGCGCGCGTTCGGAGCGGGCGCTGATGTCGCCGAAGAACTCTTCTTTCTTGCAGTCTTCGATGATCTGGCCCTGGTCCATGAAGATCACCCGGTTCGCCACTTTGCGGGCGAAGCCCATTTCGTGGGTCACGCACATCATGGTCATGCCTTCGTGGGCCAGTTGCACCATGACGTCGAGCACTTCGTTGACCATTTCCGGGTCAAGGGCCGAGGTCGGTTCGTCGAACAGCATCACCACCGGGTCCATCGCCAGGGCACGGGCAATCGCCACACGTTGCTGCTGGCCGCCGGAGAGCTGGCCCGGGTGCTTGTGGGCGTGGGCCGAGAGGCCGACCCGCTCAAGCAGTTGCAGGCCTTTCTTGGTGGCTTCTTCCTTGCTGCGGCCCAGCACCTTGATCTGCGCGATCGTCAGGTTTTCGGTGATGGTCAGGTGCGGGAACAGTTCGAAATGCTGGAACACCATGCCCACGCGCGACCGCAGTTTCGGCAGGTTGGTCTTCGGGTCGGCGATGGACGTGCCATCGACCACGATGTCGCCTTTCTGGAACGGTTCCAGGGCGTTCACGCATTTGATCAGCGTGGACTTGCCCGAACCCGACGGCCCGCACACCACCACCACCTCACCCTTGCTGACCTCGGTGCTGCAATTGGTCAGTACCTGGAAGTCCCCATACCACTTGTTGATGTTTTTGATAGAGATCATACGGCGAACCTTTTTTGCAGACGCTTGACCAGCTGCGAGGCGGCAAAGCTGACGGTGAAGTACACGAGACCTGCGATGATCAGGAACTCATTGGAGCGGCCGATGATGTCACCACTGGCCCGCGAAGCATTGAGGAAGTCCACCAGGCCAACCGTGTAGACCAGCGAGGTGTCCTGAAACAGGATGATGCTTTGTTGCAACAGCAGCGGGGTCATCTTGCGAAACGCCTGGGGCAGGATGATCAGGCGCATGGTCTGGCCGTAATTCATGCCCAGTGCCTGGGCGGCGCCCATCTGGCCCTTGGGAATCGACTGCACGCCGGCCCGGACGATTTCGCAGAAGTACGCCGCTTCGAACATCATGAACGCCACGATGCAAGAACCGAATGCCCCGATCGGCGTGTCTTCGCCGGTGATCCAGCGCAGCACGAACGGCACCGCCAGGTAGAACCAGGTGATCACCAGCAGCAGCGGGATCGAGCGGAAATAGTTGACATAGGCGCCAGCGAGATTGGAGACCAGCTTGTTATGGGACAAGCGCATCAGCGCCAGGATCGTGCCGAGGATGATCCCGCCGACCACGCCCAAGGCCATCAGCTTGAGGGTCATCACCATGCCGTTCCACAAACCGGGAATGGCCGGGATGATGCCAGTGAAGTCGAATTCCATTATTTACCCCCCACGGAGATCAGGCCGGGCACCGCGACTTTCTTCTCGACCATGCGCATGAGCAGCATCAGGCTCATGTTCAGGGTGAAATAGATCAGCGTGGCCAGGGTGAAGGCTTCGAACAGGTTGGCGGAGAACTCGGCGGTCTGCTTGGTCTGCGCGAGCAACTCCATCAGGCCGATCAGCGAGGCCACGGAGGAGTTCTTGAAGACGTTGAGGAATTCCGAGGTAAGCGGCGGAATGATGATCCGGTAGGCCTGGGGCAGCAGCACGTTCCAGTAGATCTGTGGCAGCTTGAAGCCCATGGCGCGGGCGGCGGATTCCTGGCCGCGCGGCAGCGCCTGGATACCGGTGCGCACCTGTTCGCAAACCCGGGCGGCGGTGAACAGGCCCAGGCACACCACGACGCTCAGGTAGGCCGAGGTGGTCGGGTTCAGGTCCTGCTTGTACCACTCCTGCATATCGGCGGGCAGCAGGTCCGGCACCAGGAAGTACCAGATGAACAGCTGAACCAGCAGCGGCACATTACGAAAGAGTTCCACGTAGCAGGTAGCGATGCCCGATACCAGCCGGTTCGGCACGGTACGCATGACGCCTAGCACCGAGCCCAGCAGCAGGGCGATGATCCAGGCTACGACGGCGATGGCGATGGTCCAGCCCAAACCGGTCACGTACCAGTCGAGATAGGTCTCGCTGCCCACGCCGGTGGACTTGAAGAACACGCCCCAGTCCCAGTTGTAATTCATTAGGGTCTCCCCTCAGATCGTTCGATGTACAAATGCCCGCCTGGGGAAACTCCGTTCCCGCCCGACTTGAAGGCCAGGCACACGCGATCGGCTCGACAGCCACCGGTTCGAGTGTTTCCAGATTTGCCAGCAGGGAGTGACCATCCCCTGAAAGGGCCGGGCCCCTTCAGGAGATAAGGTTAGTCAGAAATCAGGATTTCTTGTCGTCAGCCGCTTTATCGGTCGGCTTGGCGATCAGTGCCTTGAGTTCGTCGCTCATCGGGAAGTTCAGGTTCAGGCCTTTTGGCGGGATAGGTTGCATGAACCATTTTTCGTAGATCTTGTTGATCTCGCCCGAAGCGTAGGTGGCCTTGATGGCGTCATCGACAGCTTTTTTGAACGGCTCGTCGCCCTTGCGCATCATGCAGCCATAGATTTCGTAGGACTGCGGGGTGCCGGTCACGGCCCAGTCATCGGCTTTCTTGGCCTTGGCGGCTTCGCCAGCCAGCAGGGCATCGTCCATCATGAACGCGACGGCACGACCCGATTCCAGCATCTGGAAGGATTCGCCGTGGTCCTTGGCGGAGATGACGTTCAT
Organism: Pseudomonas sp. H1_F01; assembly: GCF_054681425.1. NCBI lineage: Bacteria > Pseudomonadati > Pseudomonadota > Gammaproteobacteria > Pseudomonadales > Pseudomonadaceae > Pseudomonas > Pseudomonas sp. H1_F01. The sequence continues at coordinate 1,703,421 of NZ_CP162823.1, forward strand.
GCCCATCTGCTTGTCGGCGTTCATCGCCTTGAGGATACGCTCGGACGTGGTGCCGGCGGTGGTCACGACGTTCTTGCCCTTGAGGTCGTCGAAATCCTTGTACTTGGAGTCTTTCTTGGACAGCAGCTTGGTGCCGATCTCGAAAATGCCGACGGAGAAGTCAACCTGCTGCTGACGCTCGACGTTGTTGGTGGTGGAGCCGCATTCCAGGTCCACGGTGCCGTTCTGCACCAGCGGGATACGGGTTTGCGAGGTGACCAGGTTGTATTTGACCTGCAGGTTGGGCAGGTCCAGGTCTTTTTTCAGCGCTTCGACGACTTTCATCTGGATATCGTGGGAGTAGCCAACCGGTTTGCCGGAAGCGTCCGCGATGTAGGAAAACGGAATGGAAGCGTCGCGATGGCCAAGCGTGACAACGCCGGACTCTTTGATCTTTTTCAGTGTGCCGGTCAGTTCGGCTGCGAAAACCGGAGTGCTGATCAGAGCGGCAGCAATGGCTGCGCCCAGGAGATGGGGAACGATACGCATCGATGTTTCCTCGACATTGTTTTTTTTATTTCGGCCGGTTTGTCGGCCCTGAGTACTTCGAAGTGCCTGGCAGCTCCTGTTGTGTTGGCGTACAGGCATTCGTCTCCAAGAGTGTAGAGCATGACTCGTGCCAGGCCAGTTGCGTCTGTTTAAGATGTTGTTTTTAAAGATAATTAATGTTTTGTTTCGGGTTTTTTGCGACCTGTTTCATCCGGTTAACCGAACTGACTGATGGGTTCTGTTCGGAAAACCGAATGGCTTGAGGCCGCATCAATTCATTGTGGGAGCGAGCTTGCTCGCGAATGTGGTGTGCCAGCCACATAGATGTTGAATGTGCAGGTGTCATCGCGAGCAAGCTCGCTCCTACAGGGGGGCGGCAGTGTGTTCCAGAATGCAAAAAGCCCCTGAATCGCAGGATTCAGGGGCTTTGGGTTCTGCGGGCTAGCGTTCAGGCCGCTTCGATCTTGCGGCGGTTGTGCTCGACCTTGTCCAGGTACTGCTGCAGTTTCTCCTGCTCGAGCGGGGTAGTGAACAAGCCCAGCTTGCTGCGGCGCCACAGGATGTCCTGGGCATCGACGGCCCACTCGTCGCTGCACAGGTAGTCGACTTCGCGGGTATAGAGACCGGCGCCGATGTGCTCGCCCAGGTCACCCAGGTTGTGCACGCCTTCGAGCATGCGCCAGGTGCGGCTGCCATAGGTGGTGGCCCAGCGGCGGGCGATGTCGGTTGGGAGCCAGTCGAACTTGTCGCGGATCGCCGAGCAAAGCGCCTGCGGGGTGGTCATGTTTTCGCCGCCGGGGAGGGCCTCTACGGCGGTCCAGCTCGGACGCATCTGGGTGAAGTACGGGGCCAGTTGCGCCATCGCCGATTCGGCCAGTTTGCGGTAGGTGGTCAGCTTGCCGCCGAACACCGACAGCAAGGGGGCTTCTTCACCGCCACCCGACAGCGCCAGGGTGTAGTCGCGGGTCACGGCCGATGGGTTGTCGGATTCGTCGTTGCACAGCGGACGCACACCGGAATAGCTGTGCAGGATATCGCCGCGGCTGATCTGCTTCTTGAAGTGGGCATTGACCACCTTCAACAGATAATCGGTTTCGCCCTCGGTGATCGCCACTTTGGCCGGGTCACCGGTGTATTCGCGGTCAGTCGTGCCGATCAGGGTGAACTGGTTCAGGTACGGAATGGTGAACACGATGCGCTGGTCTTCGTTTTGCAGAATGTGCGCATGTTCGCCTTCGTAGAGTTTCGGCACGATCAGGTGGCTGCCCTGGATCAAGCGGATGCCGTAGGGCGATTCCAGCTTCAGGTCATCGCGAATGAACTTGGCGACCCACGGGCCGGCGGCGTTGACCAGTGCCTTGGCGCGGATCGAAAACAGGCTGCCGTCGGCACGTTCCAGGTGCAAGTGCCACAGGCCTTTGCTGCGGCGGGCGTTCACGCAACGCGTGCGGGTGTGGATATGCGCGCCTTTTTCCCGGGCGGCCATGGCGTTGAGTACTACCAGTCGCGCATCGTCGACCCAGCAGTCGGAATATTCGAAACCTTTGGTGATCTCGCTTTTCAATGCACTGTCGGCACCGAACTTCAGGCTTTTCGAGCCGGCGAGCTGCTCACGCTTGCCCAGGTGATCGTAGAGGAACAGGCCGGCGCGGATCATCCAGGCCGGGCGCAGATGCGGGCGGTGAGGCAGCACGAAGCGCATTTGCTTGACGATGTGCGGGGCCTTGGTCAGCAGCACTTCGCGCTCGGCCAGCGCTTCGCGCACCAGACGGAATTCATAATGTTCGAGGTAGCGCAGGCCACCGTGGATCAGCTTGCTGCTGGCCGACGAGGTGTGGCTGGCCAGGTCGTCCTTTTCGCAAAGGAACACCGAAAGACCGCGACCGGCAGCGTCCGCGGCAATCCCCACGCCGTTGATACCGCCACCAATGACGGCGACGTCGTAAACCTCGGCGAGAGGGGGCGTAGGCAAGGTAGAAGTGGGCATCGGCTGGCCTCGGGCTCTTTTTCGCAATATTTGAATTCGAACATAAATGTTCATTTGCGAAAATACTAGCCCATAAAGACGGCAACAGCCAGTCAACTTCGATTGAAAATACTGATCAAGGGAAGCTGAAAGGAAAATTTTCGAACATGGAAGGAAGGAGAGAAGGTGCTTGGGCACGCTTTTGTGGCGAGTGAGTTTGTGGGAGCAAAGCTTGCTCGCGGAACAGACGCCTCGTTCTATGTAGAAACTGTGTTGCCTTCATCGCGGGCAAGCCCTGCTCCCGCAGCAGCCTTGCCACAAGGTATTGAGGAGATCGTCAGACCACTTCCAGCCGAATCTTGTGCTGGCTCAGCAATTGCGCCAAAGCCGGCACCGGTTGCTGGTCGGTCACCAGGCAGTCGATCAAGCTGATGGGCCCCAGGCGGACCATGGCGTTGCGCCCGAATTTGCTGGAGTCCGCCGCCAGCAGCACTTGCCGGGCGTTGGCGATGATGGCTTGGGAGACCCGCACTTCCTGGTAGTCGAAGTCCAGCAGGCTGCCGTCTTCATCGATCCCGCTGATGCCCACCAGGGCGAAGTCGACCTTGAACTGGTTGATGAAGTCGACGCTGGCCTGGCCTACCACGCCGCCGTCACGTCGTACGTTGCCGCCGGCGATCAGGACTTCGAAGTCGTCCTTGGCGCTGAGGATCGACGCCACATGCAGGTTATTGGTAATGACCTTCAGATGGTTGTGATTGAGCAGCGCCCGGGCAATGGATTCGGTGGTGGTGCCGATGTTGATGAACAGCGAGGCATGATCGGGGATCTGGGCGGCGATGGCTTCGGCGATGCGTTGCTTCTCGTCGCGCATCTGATCGGCGCGCATGGCGTAGGCGGTGTTTTCCACGCTTGAATCGTAGGCGGCGCCGCCGTGGTAGCGACGCAGCAGGTTCACTTCCGCCAGTTGATTGATATCGCGGCGAATGGTTTGCGGGGTGACGACGAATAGCTGCGCCATTTCCTCGATGCTGACATAGCCGCGTTCGCGGACCAGTTCGAGGATTTGCTGCTGGCGGGGAGGCAGATTCATGGGGCTTCCTTTGGGCTGCCGTACAAAATTTGCCCATGATGCCGCAGGAATCCACTCCCGACCAGTTTCAGAACCTTATCAGGCTTTATTCAGCGTCTTCATGGGGTTCCCAGTCACGGGTGCGACTGACCGCCTTCTGCCAGCCGGCGTAGAGTTTTTCCTTCGCCTGTTCGTCCAGCTGCGGTTCGAATTCGCGCTCGATCACCGCTTTGCCGCGCAGTTCTTCCAGGCTGCCCCAGAAGCCGCACGCCAGGCCGGCCAGGTACGCAGCACCCAGGGCGGTGGTTTCACGCATTTTCGGGCGTTCGACCCGGGTACCCAGGATGTCGGCCTGGAACTGCATCAGGAAGTTGTTCGCCACCGCGCCACCGTCGACGCGCAGGGCCTTGAGGCGTTCACCCGAATCCTGTTGCATGGCGTCGAGTACGTCGCGGGTCTGGTAGGCAATCGACTCCAGCGCCGCGCGAATGATGTGATCGACGCGTACGCCGCGGGTCAGGCCGAACAGCGCGCCACGGGCATAGGGGTCCCAATACGGTGCGCCCAGGCCGGTGAAGGCGGGCACCAGGTACACGCCGTTGCTGTCCTTGACCTTGTTGGCAAAGTATTCGGTATCCAGCGCGTCGTTGATGATCTTCAGCTCATCGCGCAGCCACTGGACCGTGGAGCCGCCGTTGAACACCGCGCCTTCCAGGGCGTAGGCCACTTCGCCGCGCGGGCCGCAGGCGATGGTGGTGAGCATGCCGTGATTGGATTTGACGGCCTTGCTGCCGGTGTTCATCAGCAGGAAGCAGCCGGTGCCGTAGGTGTTTTTCGCCTGGCCTGGCTCCACGCACATCTGGCCGAAAAGGGCCGCCTGCTGGTCACCGGCAATGCCGCCGATGGCGATGCCGCTCTTGGTGCGGCCATAGATCTCCGAGGACGATTTCACTTGCGGGAGCATTTCGCGGGGGATGTCGAGGATGTCGAGCATCTTCGCGTCCCATTCCAGCGAGTGAATGTTGAAGAGCATGGTGCGCGAGGCGTTGGTGTAGTCGGTGACGTGGACCTTGCCACCGGTGAATTTCCAGATCAGCCAGCTGTCGACGGTGCCGAACAGCAGTTCACCGTTGCGTGCACGCTCGCGGCTGCCTTCGACGTTGTCCAGGATCCACTTGAGCTTGGTGCCGGAAAAGTACGGGTCGGTGACCAGGCCGGTGGTTTGGCTGATGTATTGCTCGTGGCCATCGCGCTTGAGCTGCTGGCAGATTTCGGTACTGCGGCGGCATTGCCAGACGATGGCGTTGTAGATCGGCCGGCCAGTGGTCTTGTCCCAGACCACGGTGGTTTCACGCTGGTTGGTGATGCCGATGGCGGCCACCTGGTCATGGTGCAGGCCAGCCTGGGCGAGGGCTTCGACCATGACCGCGCTCTGGGTGGCGAAGATTTCCATCGGGTCGTGTTCGACCCAGCCGGCCTGTGGGTAATGCTGGGCGAATTCGCGCTGGGCGGTGCAGACCACGTTGGCGTCACGGTCGAAGATGATCGCGCGCGAGCTGGTCGTACCCTGGTCGAGGGCAATGATGTAGTTCTTGTTCTGTATGTCGGTCATGTCGATTGCCTTGGGACGTAAATTAGGGAAGAAGCCACGGCGCAGGCTCGAATGGCAGGAGCCAGCGTCGACTGTTTCAGGACGTTCTGGGCTTGCCGTCAATGGCCGGTTCTGCATCCTTTGTAGCAGTTATGGCGCTGGGCAGGTGGCGGGCAATCAACCCGCGATAGGCCGCAGCACCGAGGCACGCACCCACAATCGGGGCAAAAATCGGAACCAGGAAGTACGGGATGTCGCGTCCGCCCGTGAGGGAAATTTCACCCCAGCCGGCGAAGAAAGTCATCAGTTTAGGACCGAAGTCCCGCGCCGGGTTCATCGCAAAGCCTGTCAGCGGCCCCATGGAGCTGCCGATCACCGCAATCAGCAGGCCGATCAGCAGTGGTGCCAGTGGGCCACGGGGTAAACCATTGTTGTCATCGGTCAGGGACATGATCACGCCCATCAGGATGGCCGTAATGATCACCTCCACGAGGAAGGCTTGGCCGGTGGACAGCGCTGCGTGCGGGTAGGTGGAAAACACCGACGCCAGTTCGAGGCTGGCTTCGGTGCCCCGAATCATGTGCCGGGACTGTTCGAAATCGAAGAATAGGTTGCTGTACAGCGTGTAGACCAGAAGTGCGCCGCAGAAAGCACCGGCCACTTGGGACAGCATATAGAAAGGCAGTTTGCGCTTTTCGAAGTCAGTGAAAATACACAGGGCAATGCTGACGGCGGGGTTGAGATGGGCGCCGGAAATGCCCGCGCTCAGATAGATCGCCATGCTGACGCCGACGCCCCAGATGAGGCTGATTTCCCACAAGCCGAAGCTGGCACCCGCGACCTTGAGCGCCGCGACACAACCAGTTCCGAAAAAAATCAGCAGGGCAGTGCCCAGGAATTCAGCCAGGCATTGGCCGGACAGGGACGGCTGTTGTAAAGCAGTTGTCATTCAAACCTCGGTTTTTTGTTGTTTTGCTGCGCCTTCGATAAAGCTCGATTGCGCGATCTCCACCGAGGCAGGATCCCCATCCTGATCTCGGGTTGCTGCTTGAGACCTGCGATATGACTTTCAGTTTCGAAAAAATATAGACAAGAAACGCTGATGTCAAAGGTCGAAAGTGAACCATCGGTCACATTTCAACTATTCGTGGCGTGAATGACTCTTCCACTGACGGTGGGTCACCGTACTCGCGACCCCGTCCCAAGCCTTTTCGCTGGCGATGGCTTAGAATCCGGCCACTCTTTTTTCATTTCCTTGTCAGGAGCAGTCATGACACCCGCGTTGGATCTGCTTAAGAAAGTGCGCGCCGAACATCGCATCCACAGTTACGAACACGATCCCAAGGCCGCGTCCTACGGTTTGGAAGCGGCGGAAAAGCTCGGCCTGGATCCGGCGCAGGTGTTCAAGACGTTGTTGGCGGCCAGCGAAAAGGGTGAACTGTTGGTGGCGGTGGTGCCTGTGGCCGGAAGCCTGGACTTGAAAGGCCTGGCCCATGCCGCCGGGGTGAAAAAGGTCGAGATGGCCGACCCAGCCGCCGCGCAGCGTTCGACCGGTTATTTACTTGGCGGCATCAGCCCGCTGGGGCAGAAGAAGCGCCTGCGCACTTTTATCGACAATTCCGCACAGCCGCTCGCCAGTATGTTTGTCAGTGCGGGACGGCGCGGCTTGGAAGTCGAGTTGGCGCCTTCGGTATTGAAGGAGCACACCGGGGCGACGTTTGCTGACATTGGACGTGCTTGATTAACGGCTGCGCAGCCGAGCGGGAGCAAGCGTTCTCGCCACAAGGGTGTGAAAGGCTAAGCTAGGAGTCAGAGCTTCCATCCCATGCTGTAGGGTGAAAATTCTACTGATCTGTCACTGGTTAAGCTGTGCCGCTGCACCGCATGCTGGCGCATCAAAAAAAGGAGAAGTGCCATGCAGCTTGCGTTTCATCAGGTCGATGCGTTCAGTGACCGGCCGTTCGGCGGTAACCCGGCGATGGTCTATAGACTCGACGGCTGGCTTGCCGATGACTTGATGCAGAAGATCGCCGCCGAACATAACCAGGCTGAAACCGCGTTTCTGGTGCGTGAAGGCCAGCATTGGCATATCCGCTGGTTCACGCCTGCCACCGAAGTCCCGCTGTGCGGGCACGCTACGTTGGCCAGCGCTTATGTACTGTTCGAGGTCTACCACGAAACGGTCGAGCGACTGGATTTCATCTGCAAGTCCGGTTCGTTGAGCGTTACGCGCGAAGGTGATCGGTTGTGGCTGGATTTTCCGGCTGTCGTGCCTGCCGAGTTGGGCACGTCCTTGGCCGTCCAGAGTGCCTTGGGTGTCGAAGCGGTGGACGTGCTGAGTTCCAACGAACTGTTCGTGGTGCTGGAATCGGAGCAAGCGGTACTCGATTGCAAGCCGGACATGGCGGCCCTGGCAAAACTGCCTTGGCCGGGCGCTATCGTGACCGCGCCGGGGAGCAAGCATGATTTTGTCTCGCGCTATTTTGCCCCGGCGATTGGCATCAACGAGGACCCAGTGACCGGCTCGACCCACTGCAGCCTGATTCCCTATTGGTCCAAGCGCTTGGGCAAGCAAGGGCTGACGGCTTACCAATGCTCGGCCCGGGGCGGGGCGTTGTTCTGCCGGTTGGAGGGGGAGCGGGTGAAGATCGGCGGGAATGCGACGTTGGTGGCCAGTGGGACGTTGATGCTGGGTTGACTCTGCACTCAAGCCAATGAGACCAACTGTGGGAGCGAGCTTGCTCGCGATAGCGGTGGTTCAGCGTACATCGATGCTGAATGTGCCTATGCCATCGCGAGCAAGCTCGCTCCCACAGGATTTATGGATGACAGCTGATTTGTGCCTGCTGCAAATTCCCTTGTGGGGCGGGAGCTATCAGCTGGCGGTGCTATGGCGCCGCACACCGCTGTCCACCGGCGGGATGTGCGCCGCGGTGCTGCCCGAGGCTTGGAACAGCACCAGGTGTTCAGCCGCCACGCGGATGCCGACACTGTCCCCGAGCTGATGGTCGGCGTGGCTGGGGAAGATCGATTCCAGTTGCGCGCCTGTGGGCAATTGCAGGCGATACAAGGTTGAAGCGCCCAGGAAGGTCTTGCCGACAATGCTGGCGGTGAGCGGGCTGTCCGGTGCGTAGACGATATCGTCTGGGCGCAGCAACACATCCACCGCACCGCCGATGGGCCAGGTGTAGGCCCGGTTACCGCGCAGGGTGCCCAACTCGGTTTGCACCGATTCCGGGCTGTCGAGCCGGCCGCGAATGAAGTAGCCCTGGCCAATGAAGCTGGCGACGTATGGCGTCAGAGGTTCGTGATACAGGTTGTAGGGCGTGTCCCACTGTTCCAGTCGACCTTCCTTGAATACCCCGACATGGTCACTCACGGCGAAGGCTTCTTCCTGATCGTGTGTGACCAGGATCGCGCTGGTGCCGCGGGCCTTGAGAATATCCCGCACTTCATGGCTGAGCTTGCGTCGCAACTCGCCATCGAGGTTGGAGAACGGCTCATCGAGCAATAGCAGTTGTGGTTCTGGTGCCAGCGCGCGGGCCAGGGCCACGCGTTGTTGCTGGCCGCCGGACAACTCATGGGGAAAGCGCTTGCCCAGGTGCTTCAGATTGACCAGTTCCAACAACTCTTCGACGACGCGATCCTTGTCCGGATGCTTGCGAATGCCAAAGGCGATGTTCTCGGCCACGCTCAGGTGGGGAAACAGGGCATAGTCCTGGAACACCATGCCGATACGGCGTTTTTCCGGGGCGAGGGTGAAACCGGCGCGGGAGATGGTTTCCCCGGCCAATTGGATTTCACCCTCGTGCACCGGTTCGAAGCCGGCGATGGCGCGCAACGTCGTGGTCTTGCCGCACCCGGACGAACCGAGCAGGCAACCGATATCGCCGGCATTGAGGTGCAGGTTGAGGTTCTGCACGACCCGCTGGTTTTGGTAGCCGCAGGCCAGGTTATGCAAATTCAGCAGCAGCGAATGGCTCATGCGTGGTGATACGCCGGCTCGACAAGGAACTCGAGCAGTGCCTTTTGCGCGTGAAGTCGATTTTCTGCCTGGTCCCAGGCCACCGAGCGCGGGTCGTCCAGCAAGTCGAAGCTGATCTCCTCGCCACGGTGGGCCGGCAGGCAGTGCATGAACAGCACGTCGGCATCCGCCAGGTCGAGCAAGGCCCGGTTGACCTGTAGCGGCGCGAACAGCTTGAGGCGCTTGGCGGTTTCTTCTTCCTGGCCCATGGAGGTCCAGACGTCGGTGCTCACCAGGTGCGCACCGGCCACGGCCTGTTTCGGATCACGCACGATGGTCACCCGGTCCCCGGCCTTGGCGAGCAGCTCGGCATTGGGGTCATAACCTTCAGGGCAGGCAATGCGCAGCTGGAAGTCGAATTGCAGCGCCGCTTCTATATAGCTGTTGCACATGTTGTTGCCATCGCCGATCCAGGCCACGGTCTTGCCCTGGATCGAGCCGCGATGCTCGAGGAAGGTCTGCATGTCGGCCAGCAACTGGCAGGGGTGCAGGTCATCGGACAGGCCATTGATGACGGGTACGCGGGAATGGGCCGCGAACTCGGTCAGGGTGCTGTGGGCAAAGGTACGGATCATCACTGCATCCAGCATGCTAGACATGACGATGGCGCAATCGCTGACCGGTTCGCCACGGCCCAGTTGGGTGTCGCGGGGCGACAGGAAGATCGCCTGGCCGCCCAGCTGGATCATGCCGGCTTCGAAAGAGATGCGGGTGCGGGTCGATGACTTCTCGAAGATCATCCCCAACACGCGGTTTTTCAAGGGCTCGAACAGTACGCCGCGGTTACGCAGGTCCTTGAGCTCCACGCCTCGACGGATCACGCCGAGCAACTCATCGGGCGTGAAATCCATCAGGGAGAGAAAGTGCCTTGCGCTCATGATTGACTACCTTTTTGTAACTGACCGCAGATGCTCAAAGCCTTGTTTATTCAAAAAACGGGCGAGACCTGCGGCAAAAGCCGCACGGGGCGACGAAATAGGGGAAGGCGCGATCTTATAATTAAATGTCGCGTCTTACCAATAGGGCTACGGTTTTTGGGGATTTCAGCGAGACCATCACGCGAATGCGATGGCATATTTGTGGCCGGTTTCCTGACAGCAGCGACCCATTTGTACACTGGCGTTGCTTGGCTTGGCAATCAAGCGCGGCGGGCGCGCGATGGATGAGGGGCGGTTTGCGCCGTGGCCCCCCAGTCTTTCGCCGGTCTGGTGGTGGTCGTGAAACATTTCCTAATGCAAAGGCCTGAGTTATAAATGAGCCTCAGCGGCACAGGAGCCCGAAATGGATTCGAAAGAGCAACAACTGATGGAACTGCTGGGGCTGACTGCACGATCGCTGACGCACCTGACGGCTTCGGTGACTTCCATGTCATTCGAATTGCTGCGCAGCGATGACGAGGTGACCAAGGCCGCGGGCCGTCGGATGATCGATCGCATGGCCACTATCAGCAGCGGCCTCGACGAGCATTGGCGGCTGATTGGCGAGCTAACGGGTGTGCCCATTGCCCAGGAGCAGGTGGAAACCGTCGAAGAAATCCAGATGCTGGCACCGCCTCCCGACCAGCCTTGACGCCCTCTCATCGGTGGGCCTGATGCCCGGCAATTCACAGGACGAACGTCGCTGGCGCTGCCGGGAATCACGCGCCATAGTTTTGTTCCCGCGGCCGAAAGCGCCCGCCACGAATAAAACAGAGACTGGCCATGACCAAGACTCTCCACCACCGTGCGTGCCACTTGTGTGAAGCCATCTGCGGCTTCACCCTCGAAACCACCGAAACCGACGGCCAGGGCCTGGTGATCACCTCGATCAAGGGCGATGCGCTGGACACCTTCAGTCGCGGTCACATTTGCCCCAAGGCGGTGGCGCTGCAAGATATCCAGAACGACCCAGACCGGCTGCGCCAGCCCATGCAGCGCGTTGGCAATGAATGGCAACCGATTGCCTGGGACGACGCCTTCGCGTTGGTGGCCGAGCGCCTGGCGGACATCCAGGCGCGCCATGGCCTGAACGCGGTGGCGGTCTACCAGGGCAACCCCAGCGTGCATAACTATGGGCTGATGACCCACAGCAACTATTTCCTGGGCCTGTTGAAAACCCGCAGCCGTTTCTCGGCGACTTCGGTGGACCAACTGCCCCATCACCTGACCAGCTACTTGATGTACGGTCACGGCCTGCTGCTGCCGATTCCGGACATCGACCACACCGACTTCATGCTGATCCTGGGCGGCAACCCGCTGGCGTCCAACGGCAGCATCATGACCGTGCCGGACGTGGAGAAGCGCCTCAAGGCGATCCAGGCCCGTGGCGGCAAGGTGGTGGTGGTCGATCCGCGCCGCAGCGAAACGGCGGCCATTGCCAACCAGCACGTCTTTGTACGCCCCGGCGGTGATGCTGCGCTGCTGTTTGGTTTGCTCAATACATTGTTCAGCGAAGGCCTGACCCGTGACAGCCACCTGCCGGTGGACGGCCTGGACGAGGTGCGCGAGGCCGTCGCCACTTTCACAGCTGAAGCCATGAGCCCGCTCTGTGCGGTGCCTGCAGCGCAGATCCGGCAATTGGCCCGCGACTTCGCCGCCGCGCCGTCAGCGGTGTGCTACGGGCGGATGGGGGTGTCGACCCAGGCGTTTGGCACGCTGTGCCATTGGCTGATTCAATTGATCAACCTGGTCACCGGCAATCTTGATCGGGTAGGCGGGGCGCTGTGCACCGAGCCAGCGGTGGACCTGGTCGCTACCACCTCGGGCGGGCATTTCAACCGTTGGCAGAGCCGGGTGTCCGGGCGTCCCGAGTACGCAGGGGAGTTGCCGGTGTCGGCCCTGGCCGAGGAAATGCTCACCGAAGGCGAAGGCCAGATTCGTGCGCTGGTCACCGTGGCCGGCAACCCGGTGCTGTCCACACCCAACGGGCGGCAACTGGAGCAGGCCCTGGACGGGCTGGAGTTCATGGTCAGCCTCGATTTGTACATCAACGAAACCACGCGTTACGCCGACCTGATCCTGCCCTCGACCTCGGCCCTGGAGAACGATCATTACGACACCACGTTCAACCTGTTCGCGGTGCGCAACGTGACCCGTTTCAACCGGGCGATCCTGCCCAAGCCCGAGGGTGCGCTGCACGATTGGGAAATCTTCGTCGGCTTGGCCAAGGCCTTTGCCACCCGAACCGGCAAGGAGCTCAAGCCGACCATGCCGCCGGCGCAGATGATCGATTTCGGCCTGCGTAGCGGGGCGTATGGCGACGCCTCGCCGCACAAGCTGTCCCTGACGACCCTGTTCGATCATCCCCATGGCATCGACCTCGGTGCGCTCAAGCCCAACCTGGCTGCACGCCTGAAAACCGAAAACCAGCGGGTGCAGGCTGCGCCAGCGGTGATACTCGCCGATCTTGCGCGCTTCGCTGCGTTGCAGGCGCCAAAACCGGACGAATTGCTGATGATTGGCCGCCGCCATGTGCGCAGCAATAACTCCTGGATGCATAATTTTCATCGACTGGTGAAGGGCAAGCCGCGTCATCAGTTGTTGATGCACCCGGATGACCTCGCCAGTCGTGGCCTGGTCGACGGGCAACGGGTGACCGTCAGTTCGCGGGTGGGCGTCATCGAAGTCGAGGTGCTGGGCAGCCTGGACATGATGAAAGGCGTGGTCAGCCTGCCCCACGGCTGGGGCCATGCCCGGCCGGGCGTGCAGATGACCATCGCCAGCGGACAACCGGGCTCCAGCGCCAACGACCTGACCGATGATTGTCAGCTCGATGAGTTGTCCGGCAACGCGGCACTCAACGGCGTACCGGTGAAGGTGGCGGCTGCGTAAAATTGTCTCTGGAGCAGGTTCGGCTTTCCGTTACAATGCGTCACCGTGTCGACAACTTAAGTCGCAAAAGTTTTAAGCCGAGGTGCTCCATGGATATCATCGAAACGATTAAAGACCAGATTGCCAACAACACCATCCTGCTTTACATGAAAGGCTCGCCGAACGCGCCACAGTGCGGTTTCTCGGCCAAGGCTGCTCAGGCTGTGATGGCGTGTGGCGAGAAGTTTGCCTACGTGGACATCCTGCAGAACCCAGAAATCCGCGCCAACCTGCCCAAGTACGCCAACTGGCCAACCTTCCCACAGCTGTGGGTGGGTGGTGAACTGATCGGCGGTAGCGACATCATGACCGAGATGGCTGCTGACGGCTCTCTGCAGGCCACGATCAAGGAAGCGGTAGAAAAAGCGGCGGCGAACAAGACCGAAGCCTGATCCATGAGGTTCTGTTCACTACACCGGTTGTGGTGAACACGAACCCTTGTGGGAGCGAGCAAGCTCGCTCCCACAGTGGATTTAGGTGGGCCTGGAAACCCAGGTAATAAAAAGCCCCGCCTCTCGAAAGAGGGCGGGGCTTTTTAGTGGCTTGCTTTCGGGGAAGCTTACTCTTCACCCATCTGCGATTGCAGGTAGTTCTCAAGACCGACTTTGTCGATCAGGCCCAATTGGGTTTCCAGCCAGTCGATGTGCTCTTCCTCGGATTCGAGGATGTCTTCCAGCAGTTCACGGCTACCGAAGTCGCCAACGCTTTCGCAGTGGGCGATAGCGGCCTTCAGGTCGGTGTGGCCGGTGCGCTCGATACGCAGGTCGCACTCAAGCATTTCCCGTGTATGTTCGCCGATGTGCAGCTTGCCCAGGTCCTGGACGTTCGGCAGGCCTTCGAGAAACAGGATGCGCTTGATCAGCTTGTCCGCGTGCTTCATCTCGTCGATCGATTCGTGGTACTCGTGCTTGCCCAGCTTGTTCAGGCCCCAATCCTCGTACATGCGTGCATGCAGGAAGTATTGGTTGATCGCGACCAGCTCATTGGCAAGGATCTTGTTGAGATGCTGGATGACTGTAATGTCGCCTTTCATGATGAGGCCTGCCCTGTAATAGCTGTGTATTAGGCAGAGTTTGAGCCGCGCATTTACGAGTGTCAAACCTAAGTTATTGAATAATAAATGAAAATTAATCGGAATAAGAATGTTTGTGTTCCGCGTCTGGACGCTAAGCAATTGATTTGCAGGCATAAAAAAACCGGACACTGGGTCCGGTTCCTTGAAAATTGTTTATTACGTGCTGTTACGCGGCGCTAAATTCTACCGGGTAGGGGATCGAGGCCTGTGCCGTTTGCACTTTGGCGAGGGTTTCACGAACCACTTCCTTGGCCAGGCAGGCACATTTGCCGCATTGGCTGGCTACGCCGGTGGTCTGGCGGACTTCGCGATAGCTGCAGCAACCTTCGTAGATCGCTTCGCGGATTTGCCCGTCGGTGACGCCAGTGCAGAGGCATACATACATAAGTGAGAACCGTCGCTGGTTGTGACTCAATTGAGACGGATCTTAATGTTAACGAGAATGATTGTCAAAGTGGTTTCTCAAGGTCTTGCGTCTGAGCGTTGCCAGGCTGACGAACGGTTTGTCCAGGACAATTGAGGCTGCATGAAACCGGACGGCGATTTTTCGATGTCACCGAAAAACCGTTGAAGACAGTCCAAATGCGCGGTGTATGATGGTCGGCCCTTGCAAGCGGGTTCGTGTCACAGGGCTGTCGCCTGAGGGTGACAGGCTGGCCCGGACCATGTTTTCACGCTATTACATCAGGAGATACCCAATGAGCGTACTCGTAGGCAAACAAGCCCCAGACTTCACCGTTCCAGCCGTCCTCGGCAACGGCGAAATCGTCGACAGCTTCACCCTGTCCTCGGCCATCAAAGGCAAATACGGCCTGGTGTTCTTCTATCCACTGGACTTCACCTTCGTCTGCCCGTCCGAGCTGATCGCACTGGATCACCGCATGGATGATTTCAAGGCGCGCAACGTCGAAGTGGTCGCTGTTTCGATCGACTCGCACTTCACCCACAACGCCTGGCGCAACACCCCGATCAACAATGGCGGTATCGGTCAGGTGAAATACACCATGGCTGCCGACATGAAGCACGAAATCGCCAAGGCCTATGACGTTGAGTCCGAAGGCGGCGTGGCCTTCCGTGGCGCGTTCCTGATCGACGACAAAGGCGTTGTCCGTTCGCAGATCATCAACGACCTGCCACTGGGCCGTAACATGGAAGAACTGATCCGTCTGGTCGATGCGCTGCAATTCCACGAAGAGCACGGCGAAGTTTGCCCGGCCAACTGGAAAAAAGGCGACAAGGGCATGACCGCTTCGCCTGAAGGCGTTGCCGCTTACCTGGGCGAGCACAGCGACAAGCTGTAAGCGCACCGAGGCATAAAAAAACCGGCCCATGATGGGCCGGTTTTTTTATGGGCGTTTCAAACTTGCCGGCTGAAACACAGGACCTTATGGCGAAGGAATTTATCTGTGAGAGCAAGGCTTGCCCGCGATGGCTGCGATGCGGTCTTCCAAAGACCGAGTCGCCTGTGTCGCGAGCAAGCTTTGCTCCCACGGAGGGCCGCCACAATGGCTCTACTGGTTAGTCGTCGAAATCCTGCCAGCCACCCATCTCTTTCCACCGGTTGACGATGCCGCAGAACAGCTCGGCGGTCTTCTCGGTGTCGTAGCGGGCCGAGTGGGCTTCACGGCCATCGAAATCGATGTCAGCCGCCTGGCACGCCTTGGCCAGGACGGTCTGGCCGTACGCCAGGCCAGCCAGGGTCGCGGTGTCGAAGCTGGAGAACGGGTGGAACGGGTTGCGCTTCATGTCCAGGCGCGCGACGGCGGCGTTGAGGAAGCCCAGGTCGAAGCTGCTGTTGTGGCCGACCAGGATCGCTCGCTTGCAACCGTTGGCCTTGAGCGCCTTGCGCACGCCACGGAAGATGTCGGTCAGGGCCGTTTCTTCGCTGACTGCCATGCGCAACGGGTGATCGAGCTTGATCCCGGTGAACTCCAGGGCCGCCGCTTCGACGTTGGCGCCTTCGAACGGTTCGACACGGAAGAAGTAGGTGTGGTCAGGGAACACAAAGCCTTTTTCGTCCATGCCGATGGTGGTCGCCGCGATTTCCAGCAAGGCGTCGGTGGCGGAGTTGAAACCGCCGGTTTCTACGTCGACGACAACCGGCAGATAGCCACGGAACCGAGCAGCCATGGGGTGACGGGCGCCGCCCGAACCACCGTTGCCGTCCAGTTCGTCGTCGAAATGATCTTCACTCACGCGTTTTCCTCCAGCAGGCGCCAGCGCAGTTTTTCACCGGCGCGCAGCGGGATGACAGCCAGGTCGCCGAAAGGCAGGCTGGCGGGGGCGGTCCACTCATCGCGAACCAGGGTAATACGATCGGTGTTCACCGGCAGGCCATAGAAACGCGGGCCATGCAGGCTGGCGAAACCTTCGAGTTTGTCCAGCGCGTTGCGCTGTTCGAACGCCTCGGCGTACATCTCGATGGCGGCATAGGCGGTGTAGCAGCCGGCGCAACCGCAGGCCGCTTCCTTGGCGTGCTGGGCGTGGGGTGCCGAGTCGGTTCCAAGGAAAAACTTGGCGCTGCCGCTGGTGGCGGCGTCCAGCAAGGCTTCCTGGTGGGTATTGCGCTTGAGGATCGGCAGGCAATAGAAGTGCGGCCGGATCCCGCCCACCAGCATGTGGTTGCGGTTGTACAGCAGGTGATGGGCGGTAATGGTCGCGCCGACGTTGGCCGGTGCCTCGTTGACGAACTGCACGGCATCGCCGGTGGTGATGTGTTCGAACACCACCTTGAGCGTCGGGAAACGCTCCACGACGCGGCGCATGTGCTCGTCGATGAAGATTTTCTCGCGGTCGAACACGTCGACGTCGCCCCGGGTGACTTCACCATGGATCAACAACGGCATGCCGACTTCGGCCATGGCCTCCAGCGCCGGGAAAATCTTGTCGATGCTGGTGACGCCGGAGTCGGAGTTGGTGGTGGCACCGGCCGGGTACAGCTTGGCGGCATGGACGAAGCCGCTGGCCTTGGCCTCGCGGATCTCTTCGGGCTGGGTGCGGTCGGTGAGGTAAAGCACCATCAACGGTTCGAAGCGGCTGCCAGCCGGGCGTGCGGCGAGGATGCGCTGGCGATAGCCGTCGGCCTCGGCGGCGTTGCGCACTGGCGGAACCAGGTTAGGCATGATGATTGCGCGCCCGAAGGTGCGCGCGACATCGGCGACGGTATGGGTCAACACAGCACCATCGCGAAGATGAATATGCCAGTCGTCGGGACGCAGCAGGGTCAGGCGGTCGGACATTGGGGGGCTTCCAGGCGGGTCAAACTGTGGGAATGCTACCGGAAAAGACCGATTCAGGCACCCGCTATCAAGTTCTGCCGCAACTTACCGATAGCTCCTACAGGTGTGCCACGAATCCGTGCAGTGCGCCGGACAGGCGTCATGCCTCCAGCATGCGTCGATCTTTGTATAAAAGTCAGTGGAGCCTCCCGTGCGCCAGCGTTATCTAGCCTTGCTCAGTGTGTTTGCCAGCCTTCCCGCCATGGCGCTCACTTTCCAGACCCGTCTGGAGAGCATTGAGTGGACGGTCGAAGGCGACAAGTTCGAGTGCCGGCTGAGCCAGCCGATCACTGATTTTGGCAGTGGCGAATTCGTGCGCCGGGCGGGCGAACAGGCGACGTTTCGCCTCAAGACCTATAACCCGATGCTTGGTGGCGGTTCGGCAACCTTGCTGGCGGCCGCCGCACCGTGGCAGCCGGGGCGGGGCGATATCAACCTGGGCTCGGTCAGCATCGGCAGCGGCGACGTACTGTTCAACAGCTCCCAGGTCCAGGCTGGCCGCTTGATCAGTGGGCTGATGGAAGGTCGCAGCCCCGTGGTGCGCCGCAACACCGAGGACGGGCGAGTCTCGGAAGTCCGTCTGCTGCCGGTGCGTTTCAGCAAGGCCTTCAACGACTATCAAGGCTGCGTGGCAAAACTGTTGCCAAAGAATTTCGAGCAGGTGAAACAGACACAGATCGGCTTCCCCGGCGAAGCTGCCGAACTCGATGCCCATGCCAAGGCGCAGTTGCAGGTGATGCTCGACTTCATCAAGGCCGACCCCAGCGTCAATCATGTCGAGCTTGACGGCCACTCCGACAACAGCGGCAACCGCCTGACCAACCGTGAGCTGTCACGCCGCCGGGCCCTGGCGGTCCAGGACTTCTTCAAGGCCAATGGCTTCCAGGAGTCGCAGATTACCCTGCGCTTCCACGGCGAGCGTTATCCCCTGGTGCCCAACACCAACTCCGCCAACCGAGCCAAGAACCGTCGCGTAGTCGTGCGCCTGGAGCGCGTGGCTCCGACCGAAGCGCCGGCACCGCAGGCACCCGCCGCGCAGCCCGCGCCCACTGCCGCGCCTGCCAAGGCTCCGGCGCCAACCGCAGCACCGGCCAAGGCGCCCGCTGGGGCTACGGCACGGACGTCCTGAGTCGATTTTGACCGTCGCACGCTCGACATAATCTGTCGCTTCGTCGTCATAAGCTGTCGCGCCCCTGTAAATTATCCGCGCTGGACGTTAGACTTCCCGGCTTTCCGTACAACCCGTGGAGTGATGGCATGGCGGACGTAAACAAGGTCGTTCTGGCGTATTCCGGCGGCCTGGACACTTCGGTGATCCTCAAGTGGCTGCAGGACACTTATAACTGCGAAGTGGTGACCTTCACCGCTGACCTGGGGCAGGGCGAAGAAGTCGAGCCTGCACGCGCCAAGGCCCAGGCCATGGGCGTCAAAGAGATCTACATCGATGACCTGCGCGAAGAGTTCGTCCGCGACTTCGTGTTCCCGATGTTCCGCGCCAACACCGTTTACGAAGGCGAGTACCTGCTGGGTACCTCCATCGCCCGTCCGTTGATCGCCAAGCGCCTGATCGAAATCGCCAACGAAACCGGTGCCGATGCCATTTCCCATGGCGCCACCGGCAAAGGCAACGACCAGGTGCGTTTCGAACTGGGTGCCTATGCCCTCAAGCCGGGCGTGAAAGTCATTGCCCCGTGGCGTGAATGGGACTTGCTGTCCCGTGAAAAACTGATGGACTACGCCGAGAAGCACGCTATTCCGATCGAGCGCCACGGCAAGAAGAAATCCCCGTACTCGATGGATGCCAACCTGCTGCACATCTCCTATGAAGGCGGCGTGCTGGAAGACACCTGGACCGAGCACGAAGAAGACATGTGGCGCTGGACCGTCTCCCCGGAGAAGGCTCCTGATACCCCGCAATACCTGGAACTGACCTATCGCAACGGCGATATCGTCGCTCTGGACGGCGTTGAGATGAGCCCGGCCACTGTGCTGGCGACCCTGAACCGCATCGGTGGCGAACACGGCATCGGTCGTCTGGATATCGTCGAAAACCGTTATGTGGGCATGAAGTCCCGCGGTTGCTACGAAACCCCAGGCGGCACCATCATGCTGCGCGCCCACCGGGCGATCGAGTCGATCACCCTGGACCGCGAAGTGGCTCACCTCAAAGACGAGTTGATGCCCAAGTACGCCAGCCTGATCTACACCGGCTACTGGTGGAGCCCGGAGCGTCTGATGCTGCAACAGATGATCGACGCCTCCCAGGCTCACGTGAATGGCGTGGTCCGCCTGAAGCTGTACAAGGGCAACGTGATCGTCACCGGGCGCAAGTCCGACGAGTCGCTGTTCGATGCCAACATCGCGACCTTCGAAGAAGACGGCGGTGCCTACAACCAGGCTGACGCGGCTGGCTTCATCAAGCTCAACGCCCTGCGCATGCGCATCGCGGCGAACAAGGGTCGCAAGTTGTTCTGACCCTGTTGACATGAAAGCGGCCTGCCATGAGCAGGCCGTTTTTTTTGCTCTTTTTTTGTGTGACCCTTGCTGCGGCGCTGCCCTCGGTCGCTCATTCATCCTGCCCTTGCGTTGCCAGGCCTGCGTTGCTGTAGATGACGTACACGACGATGCTGGCTTGCTTCAAATGTCTTGATCGACGGGGTTCGATCGGGCGTTTCGATTGGCTGCATACGATACAAAGGCTGTCTGGTTCGCGCCTGCGTCGATGAAGACGTATGACCAGCCGTTCCTTGACGTCCTCCGCCCGACGTAGCTGTCGTTTGCGTCGACAGGGCGAATCATCCATGGTCTTTATGAAATGTTTGCTCTTGCGAAAATCCGAAGGCGAATACAAGGAGCGATAATTGAAGTTGAGCGTTATGAAAAAAAGCAGCAATAGATAAAAAGGAAAGCTGATCAGGAACCAGAGATAGTATTCACGATCCTGGTCATCCAGAAAGGGCAGGGAAATCGCTGCGGAAGTTTCGGATAAAGTTGCGAATATGGCGATGAGGGTCATGGGGTTGGTTATGGTCTTCAACGGTTTGTTCATGGTTAATGCTCATGGAATACTTGTGCTCGGAGAGTGAGTTGGAAAGTGGCAGTCCATGCCTAATGAAATATAGGCGAAGGCGCAATGGCCGGCCATGTTGAATATTAGGCGTCTGAGTGTGTTTTATATATGAATTTCCCTTCCTTAAGTGAGTGGAAGTCAGTTTTGACAGTAAATAATTCAGTTACTTTCTATGAATAAAGCGCTTTTCAGTAGGCTGCCTGCAGGTGGGTATGGCGGTGAAAGAGCGCATTGTTCATAGGGTTTCGGGATTGTTAAGAACGGCCATTCCTTCTCTTTAAAAAAATCCATGACACATTTTTTTTGCGGCGATTTGTAGGAATATTCTGTATAGCTTGTAGGTTCTGTCTCTCGATGCGAGCGTTCAGGGGGGGGCAGCATGCCAAGGTAGAAATGACTAGGCTATTGTGCGTGCTCTAAAAATTCGAACAGCGAAGTTGGATTTGCCCATGAATAAAGTGCTGATCGTGGATGATCATCCCGTCATTCGTCTTGCTGTACGTTTGCTGATGGAGCGTCATGGTTATGAAGTCGTTGCCGAAACCGATAATGGCGTTGATGCGTTACAGTTTGCTCGCGAACTTATGCCCGATATTGTCATTCTCGATATCGGTATTCCGAAGCTGGACGGATTGGAAGTCATCGCTCGCCTGACGGCCATTCCTTCACCCATGAAAGTGTTGGTGCTGACTTCCCAGGCACCGGGACATTTTTCGATGCGTTGCATGCAGACGGGGGCGGCCGGGTATGTATGCAAGCAACAGGATCTCACTGAGTTACTGAGTGCAATCAAGGCGGTACTTTCCGGTTACAGTTACTTTCCCAACCAGGCATTGCATACGGTGCGGTCGAGTCTGGGTAATGCCAGTGAGTCCGATATGGTCGATCGATTATCGGGGCGGGAAATGATGGTCTTGCAGCAACTGGCGCGCGGAAAGACCAACAAGGAGATCGCCGATGGAATGTTCTTGAGCAACAAGACCGTCAGTACCTACAAGACGCGCCTGTTATTGAAGCTCAATGCCCGTTCGCTGGTCGACCTGATCGAACTGGCGCAGCGCAATGGCTTGGTGTGAGTTTTCGGGTCACGCGTACTCAGTAAAAAGCCTCCATCAGGGAGGCTTTTACGTGTCAGAGGTCAAAGTCATAATCGGCCAGTTGTTTCTGCAGGCGACGCTCTTCCAGCAGGTTATCAATGGTGCGGCGCTTGCTCAGGTTGGTTTTCGCCACTTCCACGACCACAGGTTCGACGTCGTCGGCTTCAGCGGCGATGAATTCGTCTTCTACATCCAGTTGTTCTTTGCCAGCACTCATGGGTTCGACTCCAGGCTAAGACTGCCATTGGCGCTCCTTATATCGATAAACCACGGGCGGGTAAAAAAGATTTTTTCAATCGATGGATCGATAAAAGCAATAGCGTCTCAATCGTCGGAGGTCTTGTGCTTGTATTCGCATAAATCTTCGATTCGGCAGCTGCCGCAGCGAGGCTTGCGCGCCAGGCAAACGTAACGCCCGTGAAGGATGAGCCAGTGATGGGAGTCCAGCAGGAATTCCTTGGGAACAAATTTCATCAATTTCTTCTCGACCTCCACCACGTTTTTGCCGGGGGCCAGCCCGGTGCGGTTGCTGACGCGGAAAATGTGGGTGTCGACCGCCATGGTCAACTGCCGAAACGCGGTATTGAGCACGACGTTGGCGGTTTTGCGGCCGACCCCCGGAAGGGCTTCCAGCGCTTCGCGAGTCTGCGGGACTTCACTGCCGTGGCGCTCGATCAGCAGGCGGCAGGTCTCGATCACGTTCTTGGCCTTGCTGTTGAACAGCCCGATGGTCTTGATGTACTCGGACAGTCCTTCGACGCCCAGGGCATAGATGGCCTCCGGCGTATTGGCCACCGGGAACAGTTTGGCCGTGGCTTTGTTGACGCCGACGTCGGTGGACTGGGCTGACAGGATGACCGCGATCAGCAACTCGAACGGCGAGGAATAGGCCAGTTCGGTTTTCGGTTCCGGGTTGTCCTCGTGAAGGCGACGAAATATTTCCAGGCGTTTTGCGGCGTTCATGGGCGCGGCGTTTCCTCAACGGATGAATGGGGTTTGGCGGCCGTCCAGGCCTGTCGAGCCGCCAGCAGCAGCCCGAGCAGAATGAACCCGCCGGGGGCGAGCAAGGCCAGGGGCAGGCCGCTGCCGATCAGCCCACGCACGGCACCGAGGCTGATCATCAAGAGGCCAAACAGCCCGGCCAGCCTGAGGCGTCCGAGCCAGCGGGATTCAACGAAGAAACCCTCATGCTCCAGCGCGACGCAGCTCAGGGCGATCCAGCCAGCGTAAAGGTTCAACGGTCGATACAATTCCAGCACCCAGGCCTGGGCGACAAGGCCAATGCAGGTGGTCAGGGTAGCGGCCAATACGATGGCGGCGAGCAGCCGTTGACAGGCTGTCAGGCGTTGCCGGACAAGCCCCATTGCCAAGCCATGGCTGAAAAGAACCACGGCCCAGGCGAGCCATAACCCCAGCGCGCCAACCAGCGAGTCGCTTGCGCCGACCAATGGGACGAGCAGCAGGCCGTGTGTCAGTCCCCATGGCTTATTCATTGGCTGCCACCCCCATCAACTGGGCCTTGTGCTCGTCGAAGTAACGCAGCGCATCGTGAACAGCCTGGAGCACTGCCCGGGACGTCACTGTCGCGCCTGCCAGTTGATCGAACTGGCCCTGGTCCTTTTTCAAGGCCCAGCCGCTGTCATCAGGCGCCTGGCGTGATTTACCCGTGAAGGTCTGCAACCAGGCGTTCGGCCAGCCGGCAATCGCTGCTCCCAATCCGGGTGTCTCGGATTGGCGCAGGGTCTTGACGCCCAGCAACCGCCCCTGTGGATCGACGGCGACCAGCAATTCGATGCTGCCTTCATAGCCCAGCGCCTGGCTACGAAGCAGCACGGCGCTGGGGTGGCCGCCGCGAGTCGCCAGGTAGCCGCCCAGCAGCGTGCTATGGGCCAGGGACACCGAGGCTGTGACAACGGGGTGCGCCAACGGCTGGTTATCATAGTGGTCGGTGGGCAGCACCTCGAGCAAGGCCCTGTTCGCCAGTGCTTGCTGCTGGGTCTCGATACGCCCGGCGGTGCCGAGGTGCGTGAGGTAAGTGGCACCGATACCCAGGCCGATCAACAAGGTCAGGATTGCCACGCCGAGGGGATTGTTCATGTCAGCGGCCGCCGTTGTCGCGCCTCGGCAAACCGCTCCAGTGCCGGCACGCCGAGGTTCATCAGCAACACCGCGAACGCCACGCCGTCGGGGTAGCCACCCCAGGTGCGTATCAGATAGACCAGCAGTCCCATGCCCGCGCCAAACAGCAGGCGGGCGAGAGGGGCCTTGGCACCCGAGACCGGTTCGGTCGCGATAAAAAACGCGCCGAGCATGGTTGCGCCGCTGAACAGATGAAACAGCGGCGAGCCATGGGAGTCGGAACCCGAACCGTTCCAGCACAGCAGGCTGACGGCGGACAGGCTCACCAGCATGCCCACGGGTGCATGCCAACTGAACACCCGTTGCTGCAGCAGAAACAGACCGCCCGCCAGGAAGGCCAGGTTGACCCATTCGACACCCCGGCCACCGAAACGCCCGAACGCAGGATCGTTGGCGAACAGTTCATCGACGGTCAGGCTCGTGTTGATTCGCAGGCTGTCCAGTGCGGTCGCCCCGGCCCAGGCATCGGGCGCCGGATGAGCGCCGAATACCTGCTGCAAGCCTTCAGACAGGCCCATGCCGTGGAGCGCCGGCCAGTGACTCATCTGGGAAGGAAACGCCACCAGTACCAGGGCGTACCCGAGCATTGCCGGGTTGAACGGGTTGCTGCCGACGCCGCCCCACAGGTGCTTGCCCAACAGCAAGGCGCAGGCGGTCGCCGTGACGGTCAGCCACCAGGGGCAATAGGCCGGCAAGGCCAGGGCCAGCAGCGTGGCACTGACCAGCGCACTGCCATCGTTCAGGTCGGGCTTGAGTGGCCGGCGTCGCAAGCGCAGCACCAACGCTTCGACCGCCAGCGCAGTGGCGCCGGACAACAGCAGGTTGAGCGCCACGCCCCAGCCATGGAACCACAGCAACGCCAGCACGCCGGGCAGCGTCGCCAGCAACACTCGCGTCATCGCCTGGCGCAGCCGTTCGTCCACTGGCTCAAGAGGCGGCATGGGCGTCCACCTGGCGTTCGGCATCCTTCACCGCGTGTTCCAATGCCTGCAGTTGTTCATCCGATGCCGTAGCTGCGCGGGCTTTGCTGAGTTCGGCGCGGCGCATCGCCAGTTGGATCTTGGCTCGCTTCAGCTCGGCGTTTTGCGTCGGTGCAGGGGCTGGCGCGGCCGCGGGGGCGGGTGCGGCATTTTCCAGTTGGCTCAGGGCCTGTTCGGCCGCTTCGAACTGGCGTTGCAGCACGATCAGTTGCGATTGCTGCTCAAAGGTTGGCGGGTGGCCGAACGCTTTCAAGGATTTGTTCAGCTGTGCCCGGCTCATGGCCAGGTCGACCTTGGCTTTTTTCAAGGCTGCATCGGCCGTGGCGGCTTTTTGCGCGCGAACGCGCTCCAGTGCGGCTTGTACGGGATCGAGTGCCGGGTCCTGGGTTTGGGCCTGGGCCGCCCGTTGGGTTCGAGCCAGGCGTTCGGCCTGGCGCTGTTCTTCTTCGCGGCGCAGGCGCGCATTGCGTTGTTCGAAGCGGCGCCGGGCATGATTGCGCTTGGCGGTTCGCGCCAGTTGTTCTTCGACGCTGAAGGCTAGGCCGCCGACGATCGGCAGCACGTTTGCCGTCGGCAGCGGGTGCATTTCAATGCAATCGACCGGGCAGGGCGCCACGCACAGATCGCAGCCTGTGCATTCGTCGATGAGGATGGTGTGCATCAGCTTGGCGGCGCCGACAATCGCGTCCACCGGACAGGCCTGGATGCACTTGGTGCAACCGATGCATTCGGCTTCACGGATAAAGGCGACTTGCGCCGGGGCCACGCCGCGGCTGGTGTCCAGCTCCACCACCGGTATTTTCATCAGCTCGGCCAGGGCGGCGATGGTTTCGCGCCCCCCGGGCGGACATTTGTTTATCGGCTCGCCCTGGGCGATGCCTTCGGCGTAGGGCTTGCACCCGGGGTGGCCGCACTTGCCGCATTGGGTCTGCGGCAGCAGGGCGTCGATACGTTGAATCAGGCTCATGTTTTGACCAGCCCGCGCAATCCGAGAAAGGCCACCGCCATCAGTCCGGCGCTGATCAACTGAATCGGCAGGCCCCGAAAGGGCAGGGGAATATCGTTATTGAAGGTGCGCTGGCGCAGATCGTCGAACAGGCTCAGCACCAGCCAGAACCCCAGTCCGGCACCCAGGCTCAGGGCGATGGCGTAGCCCAGGTCTCGGTCATGCTGGCCGTTGAGCAGCGTGACGCCAAGTATGCCGGCATTGCCGAGCAACAGCGGCCACAACCCCTCGAACGGCATTGTCGGCCGCCAGCGGGCCAGCAGGCGCAGCAAGGGGCCGATCAGCAATACGCTCAAGGACAGCCAGGCCAATAGGCGCAGCGAGACCAGGTTGGTCGGCACCAGCAGCCCATGATCGATCAGGTAGCCCAGGGTGCCGACGATCAGCATCAGGCATGCCGTCGCCAGGCCCAGGGCGTGTACCTGCTTCCTGCCGTTGACCGCCAGCAGCGGATCGACGCCCAGCGGCCAGTGCAACACCAGGTTGTTGATCAGGGCAGCGCTGAACAGCGTGAGGACGATTTCGGTCATGGGTGCGTTGGCGACAAAGGGCTTGTTACAAGATTAGGCATTATCCGGCACGCCGGGGGCGTGGGCCAGATATGAAAATCCCACAGCCACCTGCAAGGCGACTGTGGGATCGGTGCAGCAAGCGGTAGCGTTACTTGATCCGCTGGCCCGGCTTGGCGCCGCTGTCAGGGCTCAACAGGTAGATTTCCTCGCCGCCGGGGCCTGCCGCCATCACCATGCCTTCGGAGATGCCAAAGCGCATTTTGCGCGGCTTGAGATTGGCGATCATCATCGTCAACCGGCCTTCGAGCTTGGCCGGGTCCGGGTAGGCACTCTTGATGCCGGAGAACACGTTGCGTTGCTCGTCGCCAATGTCCAGGGTCAGGCGCAGCAGCTTGTCGGCGCCTTCGACGGCCTCGGCCTTGACGATCAGCGCCACGCGCAGGTCAACGGCGGCAAAGGCGTCGAAGTCGATTTCCGGCGACAGCGGGTCCTTGGCCAGTTCGCCGTTCCCGGCAGGCGCGCCGGTGTCGGTCTGGCTGGCGGCCAGGTCTTCCTTGGAGGCGTCGGTCATGGCTTGCACCTTGGTCGCGTCGATACGGGTCATCAACGGCTTGAACGCGTTCAACTGATGGTTGCTCAGCAGCGTCTGGTGATCGTTCCAGGTCAGTGGCGCGACGTTGAGGAACGCCTCGGCATCGGCAGCCAGCAGCGGCAGCACCGGCTTGAGGAAAATCACCAGTTGGCGGAACAGGTTGATGCCCAGGGCGCAGATTGCCTGGACTTCGTCCTGCTTGCCTTCCTGCTTGGCCAGGGACCAGGGCGCCTTGTCGGCGATCCAGGCATTGGCGCGGTCGGCCAGGGCCATGATTTCGCGCATGGCACGGGCGAAGTCGCGGGACTCGTAGGCGTCGGCGATGCTTGGCGCGGCCGCCAGGAAGGCATCGGTCAGTTCCGGCGCGGCATTGCCGGCGACCAGGACCCCGGCGTTGCCCTTGTGGATGAACCCGGCGCAACGGCTGGCAATGTTGACGACCTTGCCCACCAAGTCGGAGTTGACCTTCTGCACGAAGTCTTCGAGGTTCAGGTCCAGGTCGTCGACGCCGCGGCCGAGCTTGGCCGCGTAGTAGTAGCGCAGGTATTCCGGGGACAGGTGGTCCAGGTAGGTCCGCGCCTTGATGAAGGTGCCGCGGGACTTGGACATTTTCTGGCCGTTGACGGTCAGGTAGCCGTGGACGTTGATGCCGGTCGGCTTGCGGAAGCCGGCGCCTTCGAGCATGGCGGGCCAGAACAGCGCGTGGAAGTTCACGATGTCCTTGCCGATGAAGTGATACAGCTCGGCGGTGGAATCCTTGCCCCAGAACGCGTCGAAGTCCAGCTCCGGCGTGCGGTTGCAGAGGTTCTTGAAACTCGCCATGTAGCCGATCGGTGCGTCCAGCCAGACGTAGAAATACTTGCCGGGCTCGTCGGGGATCTCGAAGCCGAAGTACGGCGCATCGCGGGAAATGTCCCATTGCTGCAGGCCGGCATCGAGCCATTCGGCGATCTTGTTGGCGACGGCGTCCTGCAGGGTGCCACTGCGGGTCCAGGCTTGCAGCATCTGCTGGAAGTCCGGCAGCTTGAAGAAGAAGTGCTGGGAGTCCTTGAGCACCGGCGTTGCCCCGGAAATCGCCGATTTCGGGTCTTTCAGGTCGGTCGGTGCGTAGGTGGCGCCGCATTTTTCGCAGTTATCGCCGTACTGGTCTTCAGTGCCGCATTTCGGGCAGGTGCCCTTGATGAAACGGTCGGCCAGGAACATTTTCTTTTCCGGGTCGAAATACTGGGTGATCGAACGGGTGGCGATGTGCCCGGCGTCACGCAGTTTCAGGTAGATCTGGCTCGACAGCTCACGGTTTTCTTCGGCGTGAGTGGAGTGGAAGTTGTCGAAGTCCACCAGGAACTCGGCAAAGTCGGCGCTGTGTTCAGCCTGGACGTTGGCGATCAGTTGTTCCGGGGTGATGCCTTCCTTTTCTGCGCGCAGCATGATGGCCGAACCGTGGGCGTCGTCGGCGCAGACATAAATGCATTGGTTGCCGCGATGCTTCTGGAAGCGCACCCACATATCGGTCTGGATGTACTCCAGCATATGGCCGAGGTGAATCGAACCATTGGCATAGGGCAGGGCGCTGGTGACGAGGATCTTGCGTGGCTCGGACATGGGGCTCGGCTACTTGATGAAACGGAGGTCGGCCACTATAAAGCGCTGGCGGCTTTTTTTCACCCTTCGGGGCTGTTTATGGATGCATTGCCGGGAGCGGCGCAAGGATCAAGCCAGGCACAACTTGCGGCGAGGGGATTGTGGGAGCAAAGCTTGCTCGCGAAACAGGCGCCTCGATTTCTGAAAGACCGCATCGACCGCATCGCGGGCAAGCCTTGCTCCCACACAGCGGGAGCATTCGTCGCCTTTAATCGGGTCGCCACAAAAGCATGCGCGGCGTAGGATAGCGGCCTGTTTTCAAGTCTTGCTATCGGAGTTGCCCATGAGCGCCGTCAATCGCGCAGCGGTGGAAGCCGTCCTTCGCCAGTACACCGACCCCTACCTGAACCAGGACCCGGTCAGCGCCGGATGCGTGCGCGCCATCGACATCCAGGGCGATCGCGTCAGTGTCCAGCTGGAAATCGGCTACGCCGCCGACCTGTTCAAGAGCGGCTGGGCGCAGATGCTGCAAATGGCGATCGAGGCCCTGGACGGGGTGAGCGCCGCCAAAGTCGACATCACCAGTGTGATCGCCGCTCACAAGGCCCAGGCGCAGGTGCCGGGGCTGGCGAACGTCAAGAACGTGATCGCCGTGGCCTCGGGCAAGGGCGGCGTGGGCAAGTCCACCACCGCGGCCAACCTGGCCCTGGCCCTGGCCCGTGAAGGGGCGAAGGTCGGGATTCTCGATGCAGACATCTACGGCCCGAGCCAAGGCATCATGTTCGGTGTTGCCGAAGGCACCCGGCCGCAGGTCAAGGACCAGAAGTGGTTCGTGCCGATCCAGTCCCATGGCGTGGAAGTCATGTCCATGGCCTTCCTGACCGACGACAACACGCCGATGGTCTGGCGCGGGCCGATGGTTTCCGGTGCCTTGCTGCAACTGGTCACGCAAACCGCGTGGAGTGACCTGGATTACCTGGTGATCGACATGCCTCCGGGCACCGGCGATATCCAGCTGACCCTGGCGCAGAAAGTCCCGGTGGCCGGTGCGGTGATCGTCACCACGCCTCAAGACCTGGCCTTGCTGGACGCGCGCAAGGGCGTGGAGATGTTCCGCAAGGTCAACATCCCGGTACTGGGCGTGGTGGAGAACATGGCCGTGCACATCTGCTCGAACTGCGGGCATGCCGAGCACCTGTTCGGCGAAGGTGGCGGGGAAAAACTGGCGACCCAGTACGGCGTCGAATTGCTGGCTTCGCTGCCGCTGTCGATGCTGATCCGCGAACAGGCCGACGGCGGCAAGCCGACGGTCATCGCCGAACCGGACAGCCAGATCGCCATGGTCTATCAGGAACTGGCCCGCCACGTGGGCGCGCGGATCGTGTTGCAAGAGGCTGCGTCACCAGCGATGCCGAACATCACCATGAGCGACGATTGATCGGCTGAAATGCGATCCATTGTGTGAGCAAGCCTGTGGGAGCACAGCTTGCTCGCGATAGCGGTTTTAAAACCAGCAGATGTGTTGTATGTGACGCCCTCATCGCGAGCAAGCTGTGCTCCCACAAGCTCGCTCCCACATTGACTGTGTGCAGGTTCTCAGATCCGCAACCCGCCATCCATCTCCAGGATCCGACCGGTGTAGTAGTCGTTCTCGAAGATATACGCCGCCGAATGAGCAATCTCCTCAGGCTTGCCCATACGCTTGAGCGGAATCCCCGAGGTCATTTTTTCCAGGGCCTCGGGCTTCATGCCCAGGGTCATCTCGGTTTCAATGAAACCCGGTGCGATGCCAGCGACACGGATGCCGTAGCGTGCCAGTTCCTTGGCCCAGGTCACGGTGGCGGCGGCCACACCAGCCTTGGCGGCCGAGTAGTTGGTCTGGCCGACGTTGCCGGCGCGGGAGATCGACGAGATATTGATGATGGCGCCGCTGTTCTTCAGCTCGACCATTTTCGCCGCCACTTCACGGGTGCACAGGAATACACCGGTGAGGTTGACGTCGATCACGGCCTGCCACTGGGCCAGGCTCATCTTGGTCATTTCGCCGTCCTTGACCTTGAGCAGCAGGCCGTCGCGCAGGATCCCGGCGTTGTTGATCAGGCCGTGGATCGCGCCGAAGTCCTCGGCGACCCGGGCGACCATGTCGCTGACCTGCTCCTCATTGGCCACGTTGCACAGATACGCCCGGGCCTCGACGCCCTTGGCTACACACGCGGCAACCGCCTGGTCGAGTTTTTCCTGGTTGAGGTCCACCAGGGCGAGCTTCGCGCCTTTGCCCGCGAGATACTCGGCCATGGAGCGGCCCAGACCCTGGCAACCGCCGGTGATAATGATTACTTTGTCAGTGAGTTGCATGCTCATGTCCAGGTGGCGCAGCGGTGAAGGGGGAGACTTTTTGGGACGTCTCTCGATTTGCGACGGTGTAGCCCGGTTGCACACGAGAACTGTCCTATCGGTGTGTCGGAACATTACTCCAGTCGCCTGACCGTTTTCTAGACGGATTTTATTAAAGGAGTCATAAATTGAGCGTTGAAGCTGCCAAGCATGCCCGGGAACTGCTGCTCAAGGAGTACCGTGGAGTGCTCTCCACTCATTCCAAATCCATGCCCGGCTTTCCGTTCGGCTCCGTGGTGCCCTATTGCCTGGACGAACAAGGTCGGCCACTGATCCTGATCAGCCGTATCGCCCAGCACACCCACAATCTGCAGAAAGACCCCAAGTGTTCGATGCTGGTGGGCGAGCGGGGCGCCGAGGATGTGCAGGCCGTGGGGCGCCTGACCTACCTGGCCGAGGCCCGCAAACTCGAAGACAGCGCCGCCATCGAGGCTGCCGCCGAGCGTTACTACCGCTATTTCCCTGATTCGCAGAACTACCATAAGGCCCATGATTTCGACTTCTGGGTGCTCGAGCCGGTGCGCCATCGCTACATCGGCGGCTTTGGCGCCATCCACTGGATCGACCAGCTCACCCTGGCCAATCCCTTCGCTGGCAAAGCCGAAGCCAGCATGGTCGAGCACATGAATGCCGATCACGCCAAGGCCATCGCCCATTACGTGGAATTGACCGGCCTGCCGAAAAGCGAACCGGCACAACTGGCGGGTATCGACAGCGAGGGCATGCACTTGCGTATTGGCCAGGGCCTGCACTGGCTGGGGTTTCCAACGCCTTGCAACACCCCGACACAAGTGCGCGAAGCCTTGGTTTATCTGGCTCACGCCGAGCAATGGCCGAAAAATGCCGAGGTCGACGCTTGAATTCACGAAAGGGCGACGTCATTTAGGGTTTCATAGCAAGGTATTCTTGCGTTGAGGAACCATTTGATGCGCCCTTTTTTATTGCTCTTTCTGCTGTTCCCGGTGTTGGAGCTGTTCATATTCGTCAAGGTCAGCGGTGCGATCGGGTTTTTCCCGGCCCTGCTGCTGGTCATTCTCGGCTCGATGCTCGGCGTGTTCGTGCTGCGTATCGCCGGCCTCGCCACGGCATTGCGTGCCCGTGAAAGCCTGAACCGCGGCGAGCTGCCCGCCCAGACCATGCTCGAAGGCCTGATGCTGGCCCTGGGTGGCGGTCTGTTGATCCTGCCAGGCTTTATCAGCGACGTGTTGGGCCTGGTCATGCTGTTGCCGTTCACCCGTAGGCTGCTGGCCAATAAAATGCGCCAGCGCGCCGAAGAGCAGGCGATTCGTCAGCGCGCTTTCGCCGATGACCTCCAGCCCCGTGGCGGTCCGGCTCCGCGAGAGCCTGTGGGCCGCGAGCCCAACGTGATCGAAGGCGAGTTCGAACACCGCGACTCCAAGTAAAACCATCAGCACGGCGCCTTCGGGCGCCGTGCTCGTTTTGGTGGCATGGAGTAAAAAATTTTCTGTCCCCACCCTTGTAATCCACTTGTGCGCCCTTATGTAACGGTCACCGCAAGGTTTCCGGTGGTGACACCGGACAGACTTCCGCGGTTCGACTGACGAACCGCACCCGGCTCCGCCGGCTTTGTTAAACCCGCCGGGACTACACCGGCCGATGAAAACCAAAAATTAGGAGAGATCGACAATGAAGCTTCGTCCTCTGCATGACCGCGTCGTCATCCGTCGCAGCGAAGAAGAGAAGAAAACCGCTGGCGGTATCGTCCTGCCAGGTTCGGCTGCTGAAAAAGCCAACCACGGTGAAGTTCTCGCTGTAGGCCCAGGCAAGGCACTGGAAAACGGTGAAGTACGTGCGCTGGCCGTGAAAGTGGGTGACAAGGTTGTGTTCGGCCCTTACTCCGGCAGCAACACAGTGAAAGTCGACGGCGAAGACCTGCTGGTAATGAGCGAGAACGAAATCCTCGCTGTCCTCGAAGGCTGATTCCCCCGCCCATTTTCCCGTTACTACAAAGTATTTAAGGAATATCGATCATGGCTGCTAAAGAAGTTAAATTCGGCGATTCCGCCCGCAAGAAAATGCTCGCCGGTGTCAACGTCCTGGCTGACGCAGTAAAAGCGACCCTCGGCCCGAAAGGCCGTAACGTGATCATCGAGAAGAGCTTCGGCGCTCCGACCATCACCAAGGACGGCGTTTCCGTAGCCAAAGAAATCGAGCTGAAAGATCGCTTCGAAAACATGGGCGCGCAACTGGTCAAAGACGTTGCCTCTCGTGCCAACGATGACGCCGGCGACGGCACCACCACCGCTACCGTCCTGGCTCAATCGATCGTCAACGAAGGCCTGAAAGCCGTCGCTGCCGGCATGAACCCTATGGACCTCAAGCGCGGCATCGACAAGGCGACCATCGCCATTGTCAAAGAGCTCAAAGCCCTGTCCAAGCCATGCGCTGACACCAAGGCAATCGCTCAGGTCGGCACCATCTCCGCCAACTCCGACAACTCCATCGGCGACATCATTGCCGAAGCCATGGAAAAAGTCGGTAAAGAAGGCGTGATCACCGTTGAAGAAGGCTCGGGCCTGGAAAACGAACTGTCGGTTGTAGAAGGCATGCAGTTCGACCGTGGCTACCTGTCCCCGTACTTCGTCAACAAGCCAGAGACCATGACTGCCGAGCTCGACGGTCCGCTGATCCTGCTGGTCGACAAGAAGATCTCCAACATCCGCGAAATGCTGCCAGTGCTGGAAGCCGTTGCCAAAGCCGGCCGCCCACTGCTGATCGTGGCTGAAGACGTTGAAGGCGAAGCCCTGGCGACCCTGGTTGTGAACAACATGCGCGGCATCGTTAAAGTCGCAGCCGTCAAGGCTCCAGGCTTTGGCGACCGTCGCAAGGCCATGCTGCAGGACATCGCCGTACTGACCGGCGGTACCGTTATCTCCGAAGAGATCGGCCTGAGCCTGGAAAGCACCACCCTGGAGCACCTGGGTAACGCCAAGCGCGTGATCCTGTCCAAGGAAAACACCACCGTGATCGACGGTGCCGGCGTCGAGACTGACATCCAGGCTCGCGTTCTGCAGATCCGTCAGCAAGTGGCCGACACTTCGTCCGACTACGACCGTGAAAAACTGCAAGAGCGCCTGGCCAAGCTGTCCGGCGGCGTTGCAGTGATCAAGGTTGGCGCCGGTTCCGAAGTTGAAATGAAAGAGAAGAAAGCCCGCGTTGAAGACGCCCTGCACGCTACCCGTGCAGCCGTCGAAGAAGGCGTGGTACCTGGCGGCGGCGTGGCACTGGTTCGCGCTCTGCAGGCTATCTCCGAGCTGAAAGGCGACAACGATGACCAGAACGTGGGCATCCAGTTGCTGCGTCGCGCTGTAGAAGCCCCGCTGCGCCAGATCGTTGCCAACTCCGGCGACGAGCCAAGCGTTGTGGTCGACAAGGTCAAGCAGGGTACGGGTAACTACGGTTACAACGCTGCTACCGGCGAATACGGCGACATGATCGAAATGGGTATCCTGGACCCAGCCAAAGTGACTCGTTCGGCTCTGCAAGCGGCTTCGTCGATTGCCAGCCTGATGATCACCACCGAGGCGATGATCGCTGAAATCAAGGAAGACGCTCCAGCTGGCGGCGGTATGCCAGACATGGGCGGCATGGGTGGCATGGGCGGCATGATGTAAGCCAGCCTTACCCCTGTAGCGAAAAACCCCGCCTGCGAAAGCAGGCGGGGTTTTTTATTGCCTTGGGTTTATCCCGGCATTGAGCTGGACCCAGCTGTCTTTGTGGGAGCAAAGCTTGCTCGCGATTGCGGTGGGTCAGCTTGCCGGGATGCTGAAGCTGCCATTGCGATCGCGAGCAAGCTTTACTCCCACAGGGTTTGTCCGGGGCGTTGTCAGGCGTTGGAAGGCTGGCTCAACGCCACGCGATCGGTCATGACGGCCGGTCGGTACAGGATGTAGTAGTAGCACCCCAGGCTGATCAGCCAACAGAACACTGCGGTCCACACGTTGTGGGAAAAGAAGTGCGCTCCTTGCATCATCCGCCCCAGGGAGAACACCGTTCCCAACGTGAAGGCGAATATCAAGGCCTGGCGGGCCAGGCGTGGGCGACGGTCGCGCAGGACGAAGAACAGCGCAAACAAGGTGAACCCGGTGGCGGCGTGACCGCCGGGCCAGCATCGACCGGGTTTGTCCGTGGCCGGGCGCGGGCTGAGCAGTTCGCTATAGGTTTCCTTGCCGCCGAACTCCTTCAGGCTCCAGGGGCATTGCACTGCCGTCACCGCTTTCATCGGCGTGACGAAGGACGTCGCCAGTGCCAGGGACAGCACCAGGCAGCCCAATTCCCGCTTGAACGGTTTGAGCCGGGTGATGAAGAACGAGCTGATGAATCCCAAGATCGCCAGCACGGAGAACACGATGACCGCCTCTTTGGCTCGATCGTGCAGGATGTCTTCCAGGAAAAAGCTGTGGCGTCCGATGAAGTAGCCGGTGGCCGGGTCATAGAACAATCGGGCCAAATCCATGTCCAGGTCGGTCCACTCCAGCAAAACCAGAGTGATTGCCGCAACGATGGGAACTGTGAGGCACAACCAGAAGTTTAGCGGGCGAGGGGTAGGGCGTAGAACGCTTGATTGCATGACGGATCCAGGACCAAGAAATCGCCCCAGGGCATCAGCCTGGGGCAGTTCGATTAACGTTCGCTGACTTGCTCGGCCCCCTCCTTGGGTGCTTTCCAGCCAAGCAGCTGTTGCTTGAAGCCATAACTGGCGGTTTGGTAATACGTGATGGCGCGGCTGATCAGAGGGTCTTCGCTGTTCGCCCGGGATTCGCGACTTTCGGTCAGTGCATCGTCATGCCGTCGCAGGCCTTGGCGTGGACTGAGGATTGCCAGATCCTTGCCGTCGAACAGGCCCAGGTGCTGATAATTACCTACAACGACGCGGGGCGGCAACGGGTTGTCCTGCAACAGGTCGCGACCAAAGAACGTCGACTGGTAATCCATGTTCAGCAAACCGAGCAAGGTGGGTGCGAGGTCTATCTGACTGGCAAGTTGGGCGCTTTCTCGTGGTTCGATCAGCTTCGGCGAGTAGATGAACAACGGGATCTGGTAATTGCTGATCGGCAGGTCTTCCTTGCCAGCGCTGCCGGCGGTGTGGTCAGCGACGAAAACGAAGAGGGTGTTATCGAACCACGGTTTCTGCCGTGCTTGCTCCAGAAACTGACCAATGGCGTAGTCGGTATATTTTACTGCCCCATCCCGGCCGTTGCCGGACTTGATGTCGATCCGGTCATCCGGATAGGTGTAGGGGCGGTGGTTGGAGGTCGTCATCAACTGCAATAAAAATGGTTGCTGTTTGGCGTAATTGGCATCGGCCAACTTCAACGTCTGTTTGTACAGGTCCTCGTCGGCCATGCCCCAAGCATTCTTGAAGTGGATCTCGGATTCATCGACGCTGGTTTGATCGACAACTCGATAGCCGTTGCCGCTGAAAAACGCGTTCATGTTATCGAAGTAACCGCGCCCGCCATAGACAAACACGCTGTCGTAGCCGACCGCGTTCAACTGCTGGCCAAGGCTGGCGAAGCCGCTTTCCCGGCCAATGCGCTTGACGATCGAGCGTCCCGGAGTAGGCGGAATGGCCAGGGTGATGGCTTCCAGGCCTCGATCGGTGCGGGTGCCTGTGGCATAGAAGTTATTGAAATACAGGCTCTGTTTGCGCAAGGCGTCCAGGTTGGGCGTCAAGTTGCGTTGATCACCGTTGCTGCCCAGGTATTTGGCGCTGAGGCTTTCGATGGTCACCAGCACGATGTTCGGTTTACGGGCGGTGCCGGGGCTGTCGATCATTCGACGGATATCTTGTGGATCCTCACCGACGAAGCGCGCATTGGGCTCGCTCAGTTCGGCACGTATCTGCTGGGCGACGGTCGCCGGGGGCAGGCTGCTGTAGAACTGTCCGTAGTCCAATTCGTTATTACGAAACGCCGCGAAAAACTGATATGGACCGTTGCTCGCCAGTTCGTTCTGGTAGGCATTGCCACCCTGGGCGCGGGGCGCATCCTGGCTCAGCCATTGCAGGCTCAGGCCAGCGACAGCCAACAGGCCTAATGCATTGAG
This sequence comes from Pseudomonas sp. H1_F01, assembly GCF_054681425.1. NCBI lineage: Bacteria > Pseudomonadati > Pseudomonadota > Gammaproteobacteria > Pseudomonadales > Pseudomonadaceae > Pseudomonas > Pseudomonas sp. H1_F01. The sequence goes on from NZ_CP162823.1 coordinate 1,740,243, forward strand.
CAGGCGTCCGCGCAAGGGGGGCAATGGGGCGGCCAGCGCGGCATTGAACGGTTTACCCAACGCCAGGCTCAAACCCACGGCCAGTACCGCAAGAGTCGTCAACAGGGGGCCGATTGGATACGATTCCAGGACGTTGTTCAGCACTTCATCGGAATAGACCAGGTAGTCGACAGCGATGAAGTTGAAACGCACGCCGAACTCATCCCAGAACAGCCATTCGGCGACCGAGGTGAACAGCATGACGAACACGCTGACCGTCAGCAGCCCCCGAAGAAACCAGCGGTGACCGCGACGGTGCCATAGGGCTGGAGGGCAAAGCAGCAGATACAGCCCCATCGGCAAGATTGCATAGGCGAGGAACCCCAGGTCATACAGCAGCCCGGTGCCAAACACGGAAAACGCGATGCCTCCGGCCTCATCCAGGTGAGTGAGCAGCAGAACGGTTCGGGTCAGGAAAAACACTGCCAGCCAGGTACTGGTGATCAGCAGCAGAACGCGCATGGGCGCTGCTTTGATAAAGTCCATTTACTACTTTCCTTATATATCAATCCGATAGCGCGAGAGTCTTGCTACCTCACTGTAGTCAGGTTGTGAATCGATAGTGAAAAAACCATTAAAAGCTGATGTACGGTAGGCGTCGATTTTCCGCAGCCTCCAGCCCTAGCCCTGAATCGGCATTGGCCGTAAGCTGCGCGGGCCAAGATGGCCGTTAACTGTGTACACAGAGGTGCCCATGCGAATTCTATTGGTCGAAGACAACCGCGATATCCTGGCCAACCTGGCCGATTACCTGGGGCTCAAGGGCTACACCGTCGATTGTGCCCAGGACGGTTTGTCGGGGTTGCACCTGGCCGCGACCGAACACTACGACCTGATCGTGCTCGACATCATGCTGCCGGGCATCGACGGCTACACCTTGTGCAAGCGCCTGCGCGAAGACGCCCGGCTCGATACGCCGGTGATCATGCTGACCGCCCGGGACCAGTTGGACGACCGGCTGCAGGGCTTCAAGTCCGGGGCCGATGACTACTTGATCAAACCGTTTGCCCTGTCGGAACTGGCGGCGCGGATCGAAGCTGTCATGCGTCGGTCCCAGGGTGGTGGCCGCCGTGCCTTGCAGGTCGGCGACCTGAGCTACGACCTCGATACCCTGGAAGTGACGCGTGAAGGCAAGCTGCTCAAGCTCAACCCCGTAGGCCTCAAGCTGCTGGCGGTATTGATGCAGAAAAGCCCTCACGTGCTGCGCCGCGAAATCCTCGAAGAAGCGTTGTGGGGCGATGATTGTCCGGACAGCGACAGCCTGCGCAGCCACGTCCATCAACTGCGCCAAGTGATCGACAAGCCGTTCGACAAGCCGTTGTTGCACACGGTACACGGCGTCGGCTATCGCTTGGCCGAGGGCCGCGATGGAGTTTAAGCAGAGCCTCGCCCAACGGATCATCATCGCCTTTGCGCTGATGAGCGCATTGGTGGCTGGCGCTTTCGCCATGGGCATCGTGGCGACGGTCCACCTGGTCGAAGAAAAACTGATCTCCGCCGGGCTTGGCGGCGATCTGCAGCGCTTGCTGTTGATGGACAGTGTCTCGGACTGGCACCATCGCCCGGAACCCGACCAGTTGTTTTATTTCAGCGGTGGCCCAGGTGACTTCGAGTTGCCCAAGGACCTGCGCCATCTGGAGCGTGGTTTTCACGAAGTGTTTCGCGAGCAGTTGTCGTATCACGCCATGGTCGAGATCGTTGATGGCCGGCATTACGTGTTGCTGCAGGACCAGAGCGACTTCGAGGAGCGCGAGCGGGTGCTGTTCGCCGTGGTGCTGGTGGGCTTTGTGCTCAGCCTGGCGCTGGCGGTATTTTTGGGCTGGGTCCTGGCACGCCGAGTGATGGCGCCGGTGGTTCGCCTGGCCCGGCAAGTGCGCCATCGCGACCAGCTCCTGGGCCTGGCTCCGCCGCTGGCCCCGGATTATGCCGCCGATGAAGTGGGTGAACTGGCCGTGGCGTTCGACGCAACACTGGGGCGCTTGCGCCAGGCCCTGACCCGCGAACGATTGTTCACCAGCGACGTGAGCCATGAATTGCGCACACCGTTGATGGTCTTGGCGACCTCCTGCGAATTGCTTCTGGAAAACCCGGCACTGGACCTGCGTGGTCGCACCCAGGTCGAGCGCATCAACAGGGCCAGTGAAGAGATGCGCGAACTGGTGCAGACCTTCCTGATGCTCGCCAGGGCACAGCGCGACGACAACGGCATGTCGCCTCGGTCGAACCTTGCACAGGTGGCCGAAAATCTCCTCGGAGTGTGGCGCGACCCCATCGAATCCAAAGGCCTGACGCTGATCTTCGAACCAGGACAAACCCTCGACACCCTGTATAACGCCACTTTCCTGACTGCCGTCATGGGCAACCTGTTGCGAAATGCCTTGCACTACACCGACCAGGGGTTCATCCGTCTCTCGTTGTCTGCGACCGGCTTCGTGGTCGAGGACAGTGGCGTGGGCATCCCGGAGGAGAAGCGCGAGGCGATGTTCGAGCCATTCGTGCGCGGCAACGAAAAGCGCGGCGAGGGGCTGGGGTTGGGGCTGTCACTGGTGCAACGGATTTGCGAGAACCAGGGCTGGACGGTGAGTCTCAGCACGATGGAGCCCAACGGTTGCCGTTTCGAGGTGGAGTTGAATCCGAAGGTATGATCGCTTAGGTTGGAAAAATCCTGTAATGATTCGGTCATGTACATGACAAACTTTTCACAAAGTGACGACCTGACCCTGACATATCAATTCATAAGGTGGGGGCTATTCAGACATGGAGGCCCCCATCAATGCCCGACCCTATCAAACTCGATTTTTCCGAGAAATACGACGAGCAGCACGCCAAGAAGTATTTTCATAAGCATCGAGGCAGCTTGAGTCGCCGTCTTTCCAACCTAAGAGACCAGCAACTGGCCCGCCGGGCATTGGCGCTCGTGGGTGATCCAGGCCTGGTATTGGATTTGCCGTGCGGTGCCGGGCGATTCTGGTCCTTGTTGGCCGAAAAACCGAACCGGGTCATCATCGGCGCGGACAATTCCGAGGCCATGCTCAAGACCGCAATGGAGGCTCAACCGGCCGATGTGGTGAAACGGGTACAACCCTTGCAGACTTCTGCGTTCGACATCGCCTTGCCTGATAACGCCGTCGATAGCATTTTTTGCATGCGCCTGTTGCACCACATCGGTGAACCCGCGCATCGACTGGCGATTCTTAGGGAATTCCAGCGTGTCAGCCGCGACAGCGTGATCGTTTCGTTATGGGTTGATGGCAATTTCAAGGCCTGGAAACGCAAGCGCCAGGAGCGCACTCGTGGGCAAAAAGACTACCAGAATCGATTTGTGTTACCGGTTGCTACAGTAGAGGAGGAGTTTCGGCAGGCAGGGTTTCGTATTCAGGAACGACTGGATTTTCTACCGCTCTATGCCATGTGGCGAGTTTATGTATTACGCAAGAGGTAAAGGCATGGGTGTACAGGCAGCAGAACCATCAACGATTCTTCACGACGACTTCGAACATTTCTGGAGTCAGCAGGGTGAGTGGGTGGAAGAACCCAATGTGCGTCGCGGCGGTGAAAGCGGCGTGCAACGGATCAAGAGCAAGGACGGCAAGCTGCTTTATGCCAAGCGTCAGACCGGACATATTTATCGCAGTTGGTTGCACCCGTTCGGTCGACCGACTGTGCTGCGCGAGCAAGACGCACTCCTGGCGTTGACCCGATTGGGTGTTCGCGTCCCCCAGCTCATTTTCTGTGGCGCCCAGCGGGACCCGGTTCACAAGTGGCGTGCGCTGCTGGTGACCCAGGCGCTGGAAGGCTTTGAAGAGATCGAGCACTGGTATGCCGCAGGTGGCCGCGAGCGCCATGGCGAAGCGGTGCACGATCAAATCCTCCTGGGTCTGGCTGAAAATCTGGCGCGCATGCACATGGGGCGCTGGCAACATGGCTGTATCTACATCAAGCATGTCTTTGTGCGCGTGACCGGAGAGGGCGAGGCGGCCAAGGCTGAAGTGGCTTTGCTCGATTTTGAGAAGTGTCGCCAGCGTCTGACCGCCCACCGTGCGGCATCCCATGACCTGAAGCAGTTGCGGCGCCACTCGTCGTTCAGCGACGCTGACTGGAAAAAACTCGTCTACTTTTACGAGGCGGCGTTTGGCAGCGCTATCAAAGGTTTATAGCGATGAAATTAGAAATTGCTAGAGGTTTGTTTTTAGTCGGAGCCCTGGCAGTTGCATCGATGGCGGTGGCTGTGTGGGAACAGCCACGCTCGCAGATCCTCAGTGCTTCCAATGCTGATGCGCATTGTCCTTTGCCGCGCGTGGCAAAGGTCAGCGAGACGATCCGACCGGACAATGACCTGCTGCTGTTCATGTTCAGCCTGTCCCAGGGGATGAGGCCGCAAAGTTGAGAGACATGAAGCCAAAATAAAGGCCTCGCTTGTGCGAGGCCTTTATTTTTGACTGTCTCGTCCTGAATAAGGTTTACACCTTCTGACCTATCCTCAGGAGGAACCAATGGATTCAGGAAAAAAGCGCAGTCAGCGTGATTACACGCTGAGCTTTAAATTGGCGGTCGTCGATCAGGTTGAAAAGGGCGAACTGAGTTATAAAGAGGCTCAACGGCGTTATGGGATCCAGGGCCGGTCGACTGTGTTGGTGTGGTTACGCAAGCATGGACGGCAGGACTGGAGCCAAGGCGCCTCCATTCGTGCCCAGAGGAACCGACCGATGGCCGAGCCAAATTTGCCGCTGACACCAGAGCAGCGAATCAAGGAGCTGGAGGAAAAGCTGGCCCTTGCCAACCAGAAAGCCCAATTTTTTGAAGCTGTCGTTGACGTACTAAAGAACGATTACGGTGTTTCTGTCGTAAAAAAGCGATCCGGCAAGTCCTCACCCAAGGGCAAATCGAAGGCCTGAGTGTCACCAGGGCTTGCCAGTTTCTGGGCATCTCACGGCAGGCGTATTACAAGCGCAATCGAGCTTACGACGCGCAAGCCAGCCACGCGCAAAAGGTGCTGGGGTTTGTGCTGGAGACACGCCTTGAAATGCCCCGGTTGGGCACCCGCAAGCTGCATGGCCTTATGCAATCCGAACCTGAACTGACGCAAACGGTAGGCCGAGATCGGTTGTTCGATATTTTGCGGGATCATCGACAACTGGTCCCACGCAAACGCGCTTATCACAAGACGACCGACAGCCATCATCGCTTCCGTCGACATCCGAATCGGCTCAAGCCCGGCCCTGACCAGGTCACTGCGACCGGCCCGGAACAGGTCTGGGTGGCGGATATAACCTACTTACCGACCGAGCAAAGCGTCGCTTACGTAAGTCTGGTCACTGATGCGTTCTCGCGCAAAATAGTCGGCCATCACGTGCATGAAAGCCTGCATACCGAGTCAGTCATCCGGGCGATGACGAAAGCTCTTCGCCACCGAAGAACCAATCAACCGTTGGTACATCACTCAGATCGGGGCTCGCAATACTGCTCTGATCTCTACCAAAAGCTGCACGCCAAACATGGCGTCAGGTGTTCGATGACTGATGGCTACGACTGCTACCAAAATGCTCTAGCGGAACGAGTGAATGGGATTCTGAAAACAGAATTTCTTTTACACCGTCCCAAAGACCTTGCCCAAGCCAAGCGCATGGTTGAGGAATCGATAGAAACCTATAACCGTAAGCGACCTCATCTGTCCCTGAAATACAAAACGCCCGATGCGGTGCATCGGGCGTTTTGAGACTGAAACAGGTGTAAACCTATTTCAGGACTAGACAGACTGCAGAAAAACCATTGTGGCGAGGGGATTTTGTGGGAGCAAAGCTTGCTCGCGAAACAGTCGCCCCGATTCCTGGAAGACCGCATCACCTTCATCGCGGGCAAGCCTTGCTCCCACAGTATCCCTCGCCACAGGTGTTCACTTCAGGCCTTGTCCGGCTTGGCCAGCAGCGTGTAGACGCAAGGCAACACGAACAGCGTGAACAAGGTACCAATCGACATCCCGGTGGCGATCACCGTGCCAATGTCGAAGCGGCTCACCGCCCCGGCGCCTGTGGCGAAGATGAGCGGCACCATGCCGAACACCATTGCTGCGGTGGTCATCAGTACCGGTCGCAGACGAGTCGACGCGGCTTGTTCCACGGCTTCGCGCGGTGTCAGGTTCTGTTCCCTGCGCAGCTGGTTGGCGAATTCGACAATCAGGATCCCGTGTTTGCTGATCAGTCCAATCAGCGTCACCAGGCCCACCTGGGTGTAGATGTTCATGCTCGACCAGCCGAGGAACAGCGGAATCAAGGCGCCGCAAATCGACAGCGGCACGGTCACCAGGATCACCAGAGGGTCCCGGAAGCTTTCGAACTGCGCGGCCAGTACGAGGAAGATGATCGCCAGTGCCAGGGCAAAGGTCACCCACAACGCGCTGCCTTCCTGTACGAATTGGCGCGAAGCCCCGGCGTAATCGAAGGCGAACCCCACCGGGGCTTCCTCCCGGGCGATCTGGCGGACGGTCTCGATCGCCTCGCCCATGCTCACGATGGGAAAGCCCGAAATGGTCACCGCATTGAGCTGCTGGAACTGGTTCAGTTGTCGCGGTCGCGCCCGGTCGCTGACCTTGATCAGGGTCGAGAGCGGGAGTGATTCACCCTTGGCATTTTTCACGTAGTAATTGTTCAACCAGTCCGGGTTGTCCCGGAAGGGGCGTTCGACCTGGGCAATGACCTTGTAGCTGCGTCCCTCGAGCGTGAAGCGGTTGATCTCGGCTTCACCCAGCAGTGTCGCCAGGGTACCGCCCAGGTCCTGCATCGAAACGCCCATCTGGGCGGCCTTGGCGCGATCGATATCCACCACGACTTCGGGCTTGTCGAACGCCAGGTCAATGTCCATGAAGGCGAACTTACCGGATTCCAATGCGCGCTTTTTGACCCGGTCGGCGATCTCCAGCAGCGTCGCATAATCCTTCGGCGAGTTGATGACGAACGCAAATGGCAAGCCTTCACCGGTGCCCGGCAGCGAGGGCAGGTTGAAACCGAAGATCTGCAAGCCAGGCACGCTTTCCAGCTTGGCCTGGACCTCTGGCAGGATTTCCATCTGGGTTCGGCTGCGTTCGTTCCAGGGCTTGAGCAGGAAGCCGCCGATACCCGACTGTACGCCGTTGTAGCCGTTGATCTGGAACGAGGAGTAGTACTCCGGGAACTCCTTGAAGATGGTAATGAAGTGATCGGTGTACGTGTTCAGGTAGTCGAGGTTGGTTGGCTGCGGGGCGCTGGCCATCATGAAGATGATGCCCTGGTCCTCGTCGGGGGCCAGTTCGGACTTGGTGAACATGATCAGCACCGGGATCAGCAGCAGGACGATCACGGCGAACACCAGTACCACCGGCCGGGTGTTGAGCGTGCCGTGAAGCATGCGCTGGTAACGGCTCTTCAAGCGCTCGAAAACCATGTCCAGCCTATGGGCCAGGCCCGAGGGGTTCTCATCGTGGCGCAGCAGCATGGCGCACATCATCGGTGACAAGGTCAGGGCGACGATGCCGGAGATCACCACCGCCCCGGCCAGGGTCAATGCGAACTCCTTGAACAAAGCGCCCGTCAGGCCCTGGAGCAGGCCGATCGGCGCGTACACCGCCGCCAGGGTGATGGTCATCGAGACCACCGGCATGGCGATTTCCCGGGCGCCTTCTATCGCGGCGTCGAGTGGGGTCTTGCCTTCCTCGATGTGCCGGTGGATGTTCTCCACCACCACGATGGCGTCGTCCACCACCAGACCGATGGCGAGCACCATGGCCAGCAGGGTCAGGAGGTTCATCGAGTAGCCCATCAACTGCATGAAGAACATCACGCCGATCATCGACAGCGGGATGGTCACCACCGGAATGATCACCGAACGCAGGGCACCGAGGAACAGAAACACCACGACAATGACGATCAGCACCGCCTCGAACAGGGTTTTCACCACTTCGTCGATGGAGGCCTGGATGAACAGGGTGGCGTCGTAGGCGATCTCGGCCTTGAGGTTGGCCGGGAGCTGGGCCTCCACGTCCGGCATGATCTTGCGCACTTCCTTGATCACATCCAGCGGGTTCGCACCGGGTGTGGCCTTGATCCCGATGTACACCGAGGGCGTGCCACCAAAGGAACTGATGGAGTCGTAGTTCTCGGCGCCCATTTCCACGCGGGCCACGTCCCGTAGCAACACGCGGCTGTCGCCGTCGGTCTTGAGCGGGATCGCGCCGAAGGCCTCGGCGGACTTGAGTTCGGTGTTGGCGTTGATGCTGGTGACCACATACTCGCCTTTCACTTCACCGGCGGCGGAGAGGAAGTTGTGCTGGCGCACGGCATTGGTCACGTCGGCGGCAGTCAGACCGAAGCCGGCGAGCTTGACCGGGTCCAGCCACAGGCGCATGGCGAAGACCTGGTTGCCGAGGATCTCCGCCTCAGCCATGCCTGGCAGGGTCGCCAGTTTGGGCTGGATCACCCGTGACAGGTAGTCGGTGATCTGCGGGTTGTTCAGTTCCTTGCTGAAGAAGCTGATGTACATCAGTGCCGAGGCATCGGCGGCCTCGCGGCTGAGGACTGGGTCCTCGGCATCCTGGGGCAGCTGGTTCTTGACCTCGTTGGCCTTGGCCAGCAGTTCGGTAAAGAGCCGATCGCTGTTGGAGCCGATGCGGGCATAGACCGAAATCACCGAGAAATTCTGGCGGCTGACCGAGGTCATGTAATCGATGCCCTCGGCACTGGCCAGGCTCTGCTGCATCGGCTGGGTAATGTAGCCCTGGATGGTTTCGGCGTTCGCCCCGGGGTAGGCGGTGGTCACCGTGATCAGGGCGTTCTCCATTTGTGGATACTGACGCAGGGGTAATTTGCTCCAGGCCTGGAAGCCCAGCAGCACGATCAACAGGCTGACCACGGTGGCGAGCACCGGACGGCGGATGAATGGATCGGTAAAAGCCATGGGGGTTCCTTGATCAGTCCACGCGCGGTGGGCTGTTCTGTTCGGTCAGGGTCTTGTCGTCGCTGATGGCGATCGGCGTGCCGTTGTCGAGTTTGAGCTGGCCGGCGATCACGACTTGCTCGCCGCGCTGCACGCCTTTGGTAACCAGCACCTGCCCGTCGCGTCGCTCGCCGGTTTCTACGGAACGCCGTTCAGCGATCAGGACCGGCTGGCCCTTGTCGTCTTTCTCGACATTGCCGTCGGCGGTTTTCTTCTGGCTCACCACGTACATGGAGTTGCCATAGAGGGTGTAGGTCACGGCGCTTTCCGGCACGACGATTCCGGCGGCCACGTCCGGCAGGATCACCTGCAGGTTGGCGAACATGCCGGGCAGCAGCTTGCCGTCGGGGTTGGCCAAGGTGGCACGCACCAGCACGTTGCGGGTGCTGTCCTCGACCTTGGGGTTGATCGCGCTGATGGTGGCGACGAAGTTTTGCCCGGGGTAGGCCGAGACACTGACGTTGACCGACTGGGCAACGGCGAGCCTGGGCACGGTTTGCTCAGGGATGTAGAAGTCCACGTAAAGGCTGCTGAGGTCCTGCAGGGTGGCGATCATCGTGCCGCTGGCCAGGTAGTCGCCAACGTCCACCTGGCGAATGCCGATGGTGCCGCTGAATGGCGCCAGAATCTGTTTTTTGGCCAGCGAAGCCTTGAGCTGGTTGACCGTGGCCTGGTTCTTCTTCAGTTGCGCCGAGAGCCGGTCGAATTCACCCTTGGAGATCGCCTGGCTGCCCACCAGTTGTCGGCCGCGACCGAAATCCAGTTGTGCCAGGCCAAGGTCGGCCTCGGCGGTTTCCAGCAGGGCGCTTTCGACTTCACTGTCCAGTTGCAGGAGCGGCTGGCCGGCCTTGACCTTCTGCCCCGACTGGAATTGCACCTTCTGCACGGTCCCGGCGATTTCCAGGCTCAGGTCCACGCCTTGCAGCGCCTTGAGGCTGCCAACGGTGGGCAGGCGAGCTTGCCAGGGTTGCTGGGCTGCCGTGGCCACGGCCACGCTGACCGGCGGTTTGGGTGCAGAAAACATCTGGATCTGCTGGTAGACGGAGAAGGCCTTGTAGCCGGCGAGCAACAGCACCACCAGCAGGACAACACCCAACATGATCAGCATGCGGCGTCGCAGCATGTTCCACTTCCTTGGAAAAGAGCTGAGAGAAAATACAGATAGGCGGGCACATTACTCTGAGTGTGCGGGCTATTCCAGATGTTGGCGGGTCGGTGATGCGTGGGTTTTTTCCGAAAAATCAGGGAGCTCGGCACCGAGGTGCTTCGCTCCCTGGCTCAGGCCAGATGCAAATGGTTGTCCCAGAGCCCTGCCGGCAGATCCAGTGGTTTTGCAACCAGTTGTGTCTGTCGGCAATCATAATAGCGGCAACGCCCTTGGCCCGACGTCACGACAAACCCGTCGGCCACCGCACCCACGCCGGCACAGTCCGGCAGCGGCGCATCCAGGCGTACTTCGCCACTGTCCAGGTCCCAGATGAAGAAGCGGTTGCCGCGAGGAGCGGTCAGGGCCACCAGGCGCAGGTCGCTGTGCACGGCGACGCTGGCGGTGTAGTGCCCCATGGCCTGCAATTGCTCTTCGGGCACCGGGAACGCCTGGAAAGGCTGGCCCGGCCGCTTGATCGCCAGCAGTTCCGAGGACTCGTGGGCAGCGCCCATGAACTGCTGGCCGGAGACGATGGTGCCGTCGCTGGCGACGCCCAGGTGGCGCACGCTGTTCATTGACTGGGCGAGGGTTTCCTTGCTCAGCAGGGTGCCATCGCGTTGCATCAGCACCAGGCTTGGCTCCATGGCGTCGAGGTTCATTTCGACCCGGCTTTCGGCCTCGGTGCGAATGCCGCCATTGGCCACCACCAGCGTTTCGCCATCAGGCATCCATGACACCTGGTGCGGCCCGATACCATGGGTGGACATCTCACCGCTGTGCACCAGTCGCTCGCCTTCGAAACGGTACACGCCCAACAGGCCGCGTCCCGGGTCGGTGGTGTCGTTCTCGGTGGCATACAGCCATTCGCCGCTTTTGTGGATCACCGCATGGCCGTAGAAATGCCGGTTCGGTAACGAAGTGATGGTTTGCAGCAGCGTCCCGTCGCGCAGGTCGATCAGGTAGCTTTCGGTACCTGGACGACGGGCGACGAACAGCGCAATCGGCTGCGTCGGATGATTGATGATGTCATGGCAACGCTGGCCTACCTGGGTGGCGAACACCCGGGTGCCGTCCAGTCGATAGCCAACGGCGTAGTGCTTGCCGTCGCCATCGTCCCGTGCCGAAAGCAAGAGTGGGTGCTTGTCCTTTTGCTTGAACAGCGTCCAGCCGCCCAGGGTGACGGCGCCGAGCAGCAAGCTGCCCAGTGCCAGAACCTGACGTCGAAACATGATCAGTCACCGTCGTTGGCATTGAAGCCCAGTTGAATGCCCAGCGCCTTGGCCAGTTCGCCTTCGTGCAGGCGATGGACGACGTTGAGGCTGTCATACAAATCGTTGAGTTGCTGGCGCCCGGCATCGTCGTTGAGCATTTCGGTCAACGAGCGCTGGCTGCTGGCGAACAGTTTCAACGAGGCATCGTAGGCGGCATCGATCTTGTCGGCCAGTGGCTTCTGGTCGCTTGGCAGCAGACCGCGCAGGCCCTTGTTGTCCACGCCTGCCCAGACGGTCCTGGCCGCACTCAGGCTGGCCTCCAGGCCTTGCAACGACGACTGGCTGCGCCAGGCATCGGCCTGGAACGGCTGTGGCACGCCTTTGCTCTGGCGGCCCATCGGAGTGCCGAGTTTTTTCTTCAGCGTGTCCAGGGCAGTGACCTGGACACGCAGCAGGTCAGCGATGGCCTCGTGGGAATCGGCGTAGCGCTGGTTGGGGAATTTGCTCATCTGGGCGAGCATGCCGTCGTTGGTGTTCCAGCGCGACAGGATCTCTTCGGCCAGTTGTTTCTGGCGTTCGCCGATGGCGGTGAGCAGCGGGCAATACTTGGCTTTTTGCGCGCTGTCGGCCATGTCGATCTTGGCGTCGAACAGCAGGTATTCATAGGCCGAGAGGCCCTGGACCACGACGCTGGACTTGGCCAGGCCGGCGGCGTCGATCTGTGGCTCGCTGTTGACCAATTGCTCGACCTGACGGCCCACCAGGTTTTTCTTGTCCGGCCAGAACTGCACCTGCCAGGCGCGGTTGCCCTCGGCCAGCGGACCGATCAGCAGCGGTTGCAGCTCGGCCCAGGCTTTTTGCGCCTTGAGGAAATCGGCGCGGGCGGTTTCCAGGTTTTCCTTGCCTTGGCAGAACGCCAGGGCGCTGGTCGCCAGTTGCCGGTCGGCATCGACCCAGCGGCTGTAGGTCGGCAGGATCACTTGCTTGGCGATGGCGGCCGAGGTGACCGCTTGCGGGTCCTGGGGCGAACAGGCACCGAGGGCGATGGCGGCGAGGCTGGTGAACAACAGCTTGGGACGGAACATGTCGTGCTCCCACTTCTGGAAAAGGCGTTTAAAGGGAATTCAGGAAGGCCAGCAACGCAGCGCGCTGCTCGGCATTGAACGCTAAAACCTGGCGCTGCGCCGCTTGTGCTTCGCCGCCATGCCACAGCACGGCTTCGAGCAGGTTGCGGGCCCGACCGTCATGCAGGAACTGGGTGTGGCCGTTGACGGTTTCGGTCAGGCCGATGCCCCACAGCGGCGGGGTTCGCCAGTCACGGCCGCTGGCCTTGAATTCGCTGCGGTTGTCCGCCAGGCCTTCGCCCATGTCGTGCAACAGCAGGTCGGTGTAAGGGCGGATGACCTGGTTCGCCAACTCCGGTTCGGCAGCGTTGGCGGCGGTGGTGTATTTCGGTGTGTGGCAAGACTGGCAACCGGCCTGGAAAAACAGATTCTTGCCCGCCAGCACCTGGGGCGAATTCACCTCGCGCCGGGCCGGTACGGCGAGGTTGCGGCTATAGAACAGCACCAGTCGCAGGATGTTGTCGCTGACTTCCGGTTCGCCACCGGGGCCATTTCCGCTGGGCGCGCGCTTGCAGTCGACCTGGCTCTCGGTGCAATCGTCGAAGGGCCGCAGGCTTGTCGTCAGGCCCATGTCGCCGGAGAACGCGTGGACGTTCTGCTGGTTGAGGTTGGGCTGTCCGGCCTTCCAGCCGAACCGTCCCAGGACGGTTTTTTGCTGGGCATCGTCCCAAACCTGGTTGGGACGCCCGGCGATGCCGTTTTTCTCCCGGGCCTGGGCTTCGGCGTTCGCCAGGATGGCTTCGTCGGGGATGGCCTCGAGCAGCCCCAGGCCGATCATCGGCGGGGCGACGCGGGCGGAAAAACGCGTGTCCGGGTGCATCGGTCCATAGGCCAGTTGGGTGATCTGCAGGTCCGGCTTGCGCAGTTCCACGATGGTGCCGTCCTGGAAGCGTAGCGGAACCGGCGTGTAATCGACCCGCACCTTGCCTTCCGGAGCGACGCCGGGCACGGACATGTCCTGCAATTGCCCACCGTAAACCGGTTCCGGTACCACCCCGAGTTGCTCGATGACCTTGGCGTAAGGCGGCGCGTCGGGGATCGACAGGCGCACCAGCATCGATACCGCGCTGGTCGCGTCCGGCGTTGGCGGGTGGCCGCGACCGTCCTTGATGTGGCAGTTCTGGCAGGCGTTGGTGTTGAACAAAGGCCCGAGGCCGTCGCGGGCAGTGGTGGTCGAGGGGGCAATCACCCAGGGGCTGCGGAAGAAACTGTTGCCGACGCTGAAATCCACACGCCGCGAGGGCGACAGGTTGGCCGAGGGCAGGGAAAAGGCGTTCTGATCCGTCTTGCGTACCGTCGCGGCGCCACCGGAACGGGCTTCACCCGGTTCGGCCTGGGTAAAACGCGGGGCATCATCGCAGGCGCTCAGGCCCAGGGCCATGAACAGCGCACATAAACGAAGAGGCAACGACGGCATCGGGCGTCCTGGGAGATGAGTGAAAACGAGGGCGCAAAGTCTAACAGGGCGGGGCGGTTTGAATAAGAGGGATTATCGTTTGGTTTTTGAGCAGCACCTTATCCAGATTACCAGGCTGCTTTTCTAAGGCTTGGCTCCAGCGTCCAGTCATTCTCTCCCTAACCGTTCGTCGGCGATCGGCTCTGACCTGTCAATCCTGACAGTAGCCAGCGTCCCCTACCTGAAGTCTCATGGCTCCATGCCGAAAAGCCGCGCGCCCTCCGTTTGTCAGGAACCGTCATGGACATTCAATCCCCTGCCTTGAACGAACTATTCGATCTGATTCCCGTGATCATCATGGGGTGGGTGACGCCAGTTAAACCGGCCGGCATTGCGGATGGCGGTATCCCCAAGAGCCTTTACGACGATCAGCCCAGAGGGCTGAGATGTCTGATCGACCCGTGGAGCGAACTCCAGCGACGTTCCTGGACAATGGCTGTGGATGATCGAGCTGATTTATACGTCAATGACGATCCCTTTCCGGTGGCTGGCAAAGATGTAGGGCCCGGAGAAGAACAGCTGCGCATGGAGTTGTATGTGCCCCATGGGCGGTTGTTGCATGGCATCAACCGGTTGCATTACAAGGTAACCCGTCCCAGTCAAAACGGTGAGTCATCCAGGGACCTGCACGTGCTTTATCACTTACGGGCACCGGGTGAGCCGGCGCCCCAAGGCCTGGATCTGGTGATCCCGTCGGATGTGCTCCGTGATGGGGTCAGCGCCGAGCGGGCGGCGCAGGGTGTGGCGTTTGGTTTTACCTATTCCAATCCGCGAGATTACGACAGCATCAGGTTTTTAGTGGGCGATGTGACCGTTCCAGTTGACGGATTTGATGCCTCCAGACCGGTGACGCATACGCTGTTTACCGACACATTCAGACAGGCAGGGGACAACCCCAATACAGCGCTCCAGTTCACGGTGACTGACCAGTTGGGCAACTCCAACCAGTCGTCGATCAAGTACTTGGATATCCATTTGGACCGCGTGCTGATTGCTCCTACTCTTACCAATGTCAAGGATTCCACCGGCCAGGAGATTCCTGACAGAGGCGAAACAACCAGCACCACCTTGGCGCTGTCGGGTCAGGCAAGTAATGGCAAGGAAATCGAGGTCTACGACGGCAGCGGAGCCAGTGCCGTCCCTAAGGGCAAAGCGCTTACCGATGCGACAACTGGCCTATGGACCAAAGAAATTACCGTCCCGGTCGGTGCTCGCCGCCTGTATGCAAAGTCGCTCTACCACCCTACGAACATATATTCGAACGTACGCACCCTGACCGTGATGCCTGAACCCCTAAGCATCGATACCAGCGACGCCATTCTCGACCAGTTAATGTTTAGAGCCGATAAGTTTCCTGATCGTCCGCCAGTAGGGGCGTTCGTAGAGCGGATACCGTCGGGAGGTGTGCCTCCCTATATCTATACTTCCAGCGACCCAGAGGTGGCAGAGCTTTTTTCATCATCAGAACCGCGGGTTGTATCGAAGCGCTCAGGGACCGCTACGATAACCGTTGGAGATCAAATGGGTGCACGCGTGTCTTACCGAGTCATTACTTCCAAGGTTTGGCTGCTGTTTGACTTAGGCAAAGACAATGATTGGCAGACATATTGGAATTGCTCGGGGGCTGCGTGGACCGCCGGAGGGGGCATCCCTGACCTGGTGACTTGGGGAGCACTTCGAACCATCCATGACGGCGACCCAGGTTTGGGTGACTCGCGTGCATGGACTTCGGACCAAGGTCCTGGTGAAAGGACTGTTTATACAATCAACCCCAAGACAGGACTCCGAGAGCTACTGTCCCAGGATAGCGACTATGCAAGGGGATGGATGATCAAAGAGGTATGACCTTTCCTTGGCATTGATGCGACGAGACTGGCAACGCTGTGCAACAGGTAAACCCTGCCAGCCAGTTTGCGGCTGCTGCGCAGCCGAGCGGGAGCAAGCAATCTCCCTTGCCACGGGGGGTTAAGGCTGGACGACAGCCCCCGGCACTAACGGCAGCTCCAGCGTTGCGATGAACCCGCCGCCAGGATGATTGCCCAGCACCAGCGTGCCGCCATGGCGTTCGGCGGCGCGGCGTGCGATGGCCAGGCCCAGGCCATGGCCGGCGGCGGTCTGGCCTGGCGCACGGTAGAACGGCTCGCCCAATTGCCCCAGGTGTTCGGCCTCCACGCCCGGCCCGTGGTCGCGCACGCTGATCAGGATCCGGTCGCCCTGGCGCGCCGCGCGCATCTCGATGGGTTGCCCGGCCGGATTGAAGCGCTGGGCGTTGCGCAGCAGGTTGTCCACTGCTCGCTCGATCATGGTCGGCCAGCCCTTGAGGGTCAGGTCCGCCTCGGTTTCGAGCTGCACGGTTTGTTCCGGTGAGGCCAGTTGCGCATCTTTTTGCAGGGTAACCAGCAAGCCGTTGAGTTCCACCTCTTCGGCGCTGGCGTTGTCGGCATCGACCCGGGCCAGCACCAGGATTTCACTGATCAGCGCTTCCAGGCGATCGCATTCGCGGGTCAGGCGTGGCCAGAGCCTTTCACGTTCCTCGGGGCTGGCCCGTTCAGCCAATGCCAAGGCGATGCGCAGCCGGGCCAGGGGCGAGCGCAATTCGTGGGACACGTCGCGCAGTAGTTGTCGCTGGCTGGTGATCAAGCTTTGCAGGCGCGCGCCCATGCGGTTGAAATCAGTGGCCAGTACGCCGAACTCATCCCGCCGGTTGGCCAGCTTGGCGAGGCTGTTCTGCTGATAGGCGGCCTGGCCCAGGTCATGCACCGCACCACGCAGGCGACTCAGCGGACGGGTGATGGAAAGCGTCACCAACAGGCTGAACAACGTCAGCACCACCAGCGCGATCCCCAGCGCACTGAGGGGCCAGAGCAGGCTGTCGCGGTGCCAGGCATCCAGTTCGGGATGGGGAATGCGGTAAATGAACAGATACGTGTCACCGGTTTTGGCGCTGGTGAATTCGTCGGTCAGTCGCCGCCAGGGCAGGCGTCGCTCGTTGTTGTTCTGCCGAGCTTCGAAGGCCGCGGCGCGATGGGGGAAGGTGCCGCGCACCACCGGGTCGCCGCTTTCGTTGAACACCTGGACGTCGATGTGATACTGGCGCTTGCGCTGTTGCAGGATGTCCTGGGCGGCGTCCTCGCCCTGGCTTTCGTAGGTTTGCGTCCACTCTTCGGGCAGGGTATTGAGACCCGGGTGGCGGCTGAGGATCCAGGCGTCCTGATTGAGCATGTGGCCCATCAGGATCGAAAGCCCTGCAACCAGGGCGATGGCCAGCCAGAAACTGGCCAGGATGCGCCAGAACAATGAACGCACGGTAAATCCTCGAAAACAAAGAAAGCCCAACGGCGATTTGCCGTTGGGCTGGGGGCGTCAATGCATTATTGCGCTTTTTGCGGCTGTTGCGCTTTCCAGGCCTTGAACTCAGCCCACTCGGCGCGACGCTCGGCCTGTTTCTTCTGGATCGCGTCGAACTCTTTCTGCTGCTCAGGCTTCAACAGCCCGCGGATCTGGGCATCGACCTTCTGATGCCGGGCCTCCATTTCGTCCTGCATGGCTTTCTGGTCGGCTGGCGACAGCTTGGCCAGGTACTTGTCTACCAGTTCGCGTTGTTCGTGGCGCTGTTCGCCCATGATCCGGCGAATCTGCTGGCGCTGTTCGCGGCTCAGGTCCAGGTCGCTGAAGGGACCTTTGTCATGCATCATGCCGCCGTGGCGCGGGCCATCCATCGGACCCATCGGGCCGGCGTCTCCAGGCATGGCCATGGCGACGGTCGGCAGGGCAGCAGCGAACATCAGAGCGATAAGGGTCTTGCGCATGGTGTGTCTCCTTGTCTCGTTCCCGGTCAGTTCCGGATGAGTGCAGATTACGGAGATCAAGGTCAGCGGCGGTCAGGGGTGGGTAAAGCTTGGGTAAAGACGGTTTGGTGCGGACCTGACAAATCTGCAGGGCCGGACACAAAGCCCTGTGGGAGCTAGGCTTGCCCGCGATGAAGATAACGCGGTCTCCGAGGGAACCCAGGCGCCTGCATCGCGAGCAAGCTTTGCTCCCACAGCCCCGCGGCGCAGTGTTCAGAGGCTGTAGTAGTAACCACGGCTACGCAGCGCCACGATGCGCGGGCGGCCGTCGGGGTGGGGGCCGATTTTCTTGCGCAGGTTGCTCACGTGCATGTCGAGGCTGCGGTCGTACAGGGTCAGCTTGCGGCCCAGGGCGATCTGCGCCAGTTCCTGCTTGTCCAGCGGCTCGCCCGGCTGCTTGAGCAACGCTTCGAGCAGGCGGCTTTCGGAAACGGTGAGGGTTTGTTCCTGTTCATCGATGCTGACCACGCCGCGCACCGGGCTGAAAGTCAGGTCACCCAGTTCGATCTGGCTGGACACGGCCGTCGGGTGGCTGCGGCGCAGCACGGCGCGCAGGCGGGCGGTCAGTTCACGTGGGTCGCAGGGCTTGGCCAGGTAGTCATCGGCGCCCAGTTCCAGGCCGAGGATACGGTCCAGCGGTTCACCCCGGGCCGACAGCATCAGCACCGGCAGCTCCGGGTGATCGCTGCGCAATTGCTTGAGCAGTTCCAGGCCACTGCCGTCGGGCAGCATCACGTCCAGTACCACGGCTGCCGGGGCGGTTTCGGCCAGGGCCTTGCGGGCACTTTGGCCATCGTGACAGGCCCGGACCTGAAAACCTTCCTGGCTCAACCAGCTTACAAGGAGCTCGCACAGCTCCTGGTCATCGTCTATCAGTAACAGCTCGCTCATGACTCACTCAATTTAGCCATTGCCGACGTTGTCTACGTCCACCGCTGGCAAAGATACCGCACAGCAGGGCCAATAGCGCTACCCCGGCACCGATGACAAACCATTGCTGTTGATCGGTCAACAGGCGTGGCAGGGGGCTGGCCTGGGCCTCCTTGAGTTGCAGCTTCAGGCGCTGGTTCTCCTGGCGCAACCGGGCCAGCAATGCGCTCTCGCGTTCGTTGTCGGCGCTTTGCAATTGCTTGCTCAGTTCTTCGCGCTGGCGTTCGCTGTCTTTCAAGCGTTGCTGCAGTTCGGCGATCTGGCCGCCGGCACTCAGGGACAAAGGCGTCGAATGACTGCCCTCGGCGCTCTCCTCGCCATGGGCGGGTGCCCCGATCGCCAACGTGACCAATAACAGGCACAACGGACCTTTGCGCATTGCAACTCCTGAATTCCAATCGAGATTAGACAGGTTGTCGGCAGGCAAATGAGAAAGATGAGCAACTGGGGGCAATGAGCCGTGAAGGCTCATCGCGCCAGGGGCATTTACGGCATGACTTGCTTGAATGGCTTGACCACGACATTGGCATAGACGCCGGCCGCAACGAACGGGTCGGCCTCGGCCCATTGCTGCGCAGCGGACAGGGAGTCGAATTCGACCACCATCAGGCTGCCGCTGAAACCTGCGGCGCCCGGGTCGTTGCTGTCCACCGCCGGATGCGGGCCGGCCAGCACTACGCGGCCTTCGTTCTGGAGTTTTTGCAGGCGCTCCAGGTGCGCGGGACGAGCGGCCTGGCGTTTTTCCAGGGAGTTGGCGACGTCGGTAGCAATGATTGCGTAGAGCATGTCAGTCCTCGGTTTTTGGCGTGGTGGGGTCGGCATCATGCAGATGACGGGACAGGTAGATACCCTGGCCAATCAGGAACAACAGCGTCATGCCCAGGCTACCGAAGACCTTGAAGTCGACCCAGTACTCCTGGAACGTGAACGCAACGAACAGGTTGGCGGCACCGCAGAACAGGAAGAAGGCGATCCAGGCGATGTTCAACCGGGTCCAGATCAGTTCCGGCAGGTTGATGGCATGGCCCATGATGCGCTTGATCAGCAAGCGGTCACCGATGAAGTGGCTGCCTATGAAGGCCAGGGCGAACAGCCAGTTGACCACCGGGGCCTTCCATTTGAGGAAGGTTTCGCTGTGGAAGGCCAGGGTCAGGCTGCCGAACACGAGGCAGGCGATCAGGGTCAGCCACTGGCTCTTCTCCAGCTTGCGCTGGGACACGAAGAGTGCGCCGTAGACCACCAGGGAGCTGATGATCAGCACTGCGGTGGCGCTGTAAATACCGCCTACAGTCAAGGAATGACCGGCGAAGTCGACGGCCCGGGGATCAAGTTTGTAGACGATGAAAAACAGCAGGAGCGGGATGAAGTCGATGAATTGTTTCACAGTGGCAGCCAGAAGCAGGATGTGGCGGCATAATAACAAACATCCTTGGCCGCGATAGGGCCAGCTGATTTGAGGTAACAAACTCTCGTGAATGTTGATTTGCACTGCCATAGCACGGCCTCCGATGGCGCCCTGGCGCCTGCGGTTCTGGTGGCGCGGGCGTTCGAGCACGGCGTGCGAGTCCTGGCCCTGACCGATCACGACACCCTCGAGGGCCTCGACGAGGCCCGCAGCGCCGCCACGGCGCTGGGCATGCAGCTGGTCAATGGGGTCGAGTTGTCGTGTACCTGGGGCGGGGCGACCATTCATGTGCTGGGCTATGGTTTCGATGTGAATGCGCCCGCTTTGGTCCAGGCCATCGCACAGCTGCGCGACGGGCGCTGGCTGCGTTCCGAAGAGATCAGCCGCAAGCTGGCCCTCAAGGGCATGCCCGGTGCGCTGGACGGCGCCCGGCAGATCCAGCAGGAACTGGGCGACAGCGGCAACGCACCGGCCCGCCCACATTTTGCCGACTGGATGGTGCGCGAAGGGTTCGTCAAGGACCGCGCCGAAGCGTTTCGCAAATGGCTGGGGGCCGGCAAGCTGGGGGACGTCAAGCAGCACTGGCCGACGCTGGAAGAAACCATCGAGACCCTGCGGGCCGCTGGCGCATGGGTCAGCCTGGCACATCCATGGCATTATGACTTCACTCGCAGCAAGCGCCGTCGCCTGGTCGCCGACTATATTCAAGCGGGGGGCCATGCCATTGAGGTGGTCAACGGCCATCAGCCTGCCGAGCAGGTCGGCAGCCTGGCGATACTGGCCCGTGAGTTCGGCCTGCTGGTTACCGCCGGCAGTGATTTCCATGGCCCTGGGGGCTGGTCCGAGATTGGCGAATACCGCCCGTTGCCGGAAGATCTGCCACCACTATGGTGTAGATTCAAACATGATCCCGTTACCGCCGCCGTCTGAACAGGTAGAACACGTGAGTCAATTTTTCCAGATTCATCCGGAAAACCCGCAAGCGCGCCTGATCAAACAGGCCGTGGAAATCATTCGTGGCGGTGGCGTGGTGGTCTATCCCACCGACTCGTCCTACGCCATCGGTTGCCAGATCGGCGACAAGAATGCCGTGGAGCGGGTACGACGCCTGCGTCAACTGGACGACAAGCACAACTTCGCGCTCATCTGCAGCGACCTGTCGCAGTTGGGCCTGTTCGCCAAGATCGACACCGGCACCTTCCGCCTGCTCAAGGCGCATTTGCCGGGACCATACACCTTTATTCTCAATGCCACGCGGGAAGTCCCGCGGCTGTTGCTGCACCCGAAAAAACGCACCATCGGCCTGCGGGTGCCGAGCCATCCCATTGCCCTGGCGCTGCTGGCGGAACTGGGTGAGCCGCTGATGAGCGTGACGCTGATCATGCCCGGCGAGAGCGAGCCGTTGACCGATCCCTATGAAATGCGCCAGATCCTCGAGCATCAGGTGGACCTGATCATCGACGGCGGTTTCGGCGGCATGTCGGCGTCCACGGTGATCAACCTGGCCGATGGCGAGCCCCAGGTGGTGCGTGTCGGTTGTGGCGATCCGACGCCGTTCATGGTCGAGGCCTGAATGTCCGCCGTGGAAACCGCCGTGGACCGTACAGACAGCCAGGCCGGCGCGCAGCAGGAGCTGCCGTTCGCCATGGTCTATGGCCAGGCGGTCATGGAAATGCCTCTGGACCTGTACATTCCGCCGGATGCGCTGGAAGTGTTCCTCGAAGCCTTCGAGGGCCCGCTTGACCTGCTGCTGTACCTGATCCGCAAACAGAACATCAACATCCTCGACATCCCGGTGGCGGAAATCACCCGCCAGTACATGGGCTACGTCGAGTTGATGCAGTCGGTGCGCCTGGAACTGGCGGCCGAGTACCTGGTGATGGCGGCCATGCTGGCCGAGATCAAGTCGCGGATGCTGCTGCCGCGCTCGGCAGAGGTCGAAGCGGAAGAAGACGACCCGCGGGCCGAGCTGATCCGCCGGTTGCAGGAGTACGAACGCTTCAAGGTCGCAGCCGAAGGCCTCGATGGATTGAACCGGGTCGGGCGCGATGTGGTGGTGCCCAAGCTCGATGCCCCCGAGGCGCGGGCGCGCAAGTTGCTGCCGGATGTGAGCCTGGAAGAGTTGCTGATGTCCATGGCCGAGGTCCTGCGCCGGGGCGATATGTTTGAAAGTCACCAGGTCAGCCGCGAAGCGCTGTCCACCCGCGAGCGCATGAGCGATGTGCTGGAGCGGCTCAAGGGCGGTGGCTTCGTGCCGTTCGTCGAGCTGTTCACCGCCGAGGAGGGGCGCTTGGGTGTCGTCGTGACGTTTATGGCGGTCCTGGAATTGGTCAAGGAATCCTTGGTCGAGCTGGTGCAGAATGAGCCGTTCGCAGCGATCCACGTGCGGGCACGAGCCGAATAACGAGCAAATCAATGAATCTGACTGAACCCCGCGAGCTGGCCCCCTTGCTTGAAGCTTTCCTGTTGGCCTCGGGAAAGCCGCAATCGATGGAGCGCCTGTTCGAACTCTTTGAAGAAGGCGAGCGACCTGAGCCGGCCGTATTCAAGAAGGCCCTGACGCTGTTGGGCAAATCCTGCGAGGGGCGGGCCTTCGAACTCAAGGAAGTGGCGTCCGGTTATCGCCTGCAGATCCGCGAGAAGTTCGCGCCATGGGTCGGGCGCTTGTGGGAGGAGCGGCCGCAGCGCTATTCCCGCGCCATGCTCGAAACCATGGCGTTGATTGCCTACCGCCAACCGATCACCCGTGGCGAGATCGAAGATGTGCGTGGCGTGGCGGTCAACAGCCATATCGTCAAGACGTTGCTGGAGCGCGAGTGGATCCGTGTCGTTGGCTATCGCGATGTGCCCGGCAAACCGGCGATGTTCGCCACCACCAAGGCCTTTCTCGATCACTTCAACCTGAAGAACCTCGATGACCTGCCGCCGCTGGCCGAACTGCGGGAGCTGGAACCCGAGCCTATGCTGGAGTTCGACGACGCCCCGGTGCCCCAGGGCCTGCAGGAACTGGCCGACGCCAGTGCCGAGCCCGAGGAGCCGAAGGAAGAGACCAGTTTCCACTCGTTGTTGCTGGAGCTGGACACCATGGAGGAGGGCTTGAAGACCGATTTCGACGACCTGCTGCGTGAGGGGCCGGGGCCAGAAAGCGAGACAGATGAGTTGCCGGAGCCTGACAGCGAGGCGGAACCAGAGCCAGAGCCAGAAGCGGAACCGGAGCCGGAAGAAGACATCCTCGGCGTTGCCCAAGCCCGGGAAAAGCTGCTGGCCGCCGTCGCCGCCCTCCAGCTGCCGGAACCCGAACTGAGTGATGAAGAAGCCGAAGCCCGGGCCTTGGCCGAAGCGATCGAAAACGAACGACGCCAGTTCGACGACTGATCCGATTTTTTGGTGATTGGACCTCCGCTATCGCGAGCAAGCTCGCTCCCACAGTGGATCTGCGGCGGTCACAGGAACCCGGTGCATCCCAATCCCTGTGGGAGCGAGCTTGCTCGCGATAGCGGTCTGACAGTCAACACCGGCAATCGCGAGCAGGCTCGCTCCCACATGATTCGTGCGCCGCACCGGTCGGCGGAAAAAGCGCCGGGCGCGCGTTGATCAGCTAGTCTCTGATGCGCAATCGCCTCAACGAGCGTATGATTCGCGACCCTTTGGCGATCCCTTCGTCGAAGACCCGTTTTCAAAGCGTCAGGCCAAGCCTGGCTCGACCACACCGGGAGGTGCCCAGAATGAAAGACCAAGACCAGAACGACAGCCAGGAAATCGGCCCAGCAGGCGAAAAGCTGCAAAAAGTCCTCGCCCGTATCGGCGTCGGCTCGCGCCGTGACGTGGAAGCCTGGATCACCCAGGGCCGGATCAAGGTCAATGGCAAAGATGCCACCTTGGGCCTGCGTGTCGACATGCACGACGCCATCACCATCGATGGCAAGGTGATCAAGCGCGAAGAGGCCGCCGAAACGGTGCGTCGCGTGATCATGTACAACAAGCCCGACGGCGAGATCTGCACCCGTGACGACCCGGAAGGCCGTCCGACCGTGTTCGACAAGATGCCGCGTCCCAAAGAAGGCCGTTGGATCAACATCGGTCGCCTGGACATCAACACCACCGGTTTGCTGATGTTCACCACCGACGGTGAACTGGCCAACCGCTTGATGCACCCGTCCTACGAGATGGACCGCGAATACGCCGTGCGTGTGCGTGGCGAAGTCGACGACGAGATGATCGAGCGCCTCAAGGCCGGCGTCGTGCTGGAAGACGGCCCGGCGCGTTTCACCGACATCAAGCAGGCGCCCGGCGGTGAAGGCTTCAACCACTGGTACCACTGCGTGGTGATGGAAGGTCGTAACCGTGAAGTACGTCGCCTGTGGGAATCCCAGGGGCTGGTGGTCAGCCGCCTCAAGCGCGTGCGTTTCGGTCCGGTGTTCCTCAATTCCGACCTGCCGATGGGCCGCTGGCGCGAAATGAGCCAGTACGAAGTCGACATCCTGGCAGCCGAAGTGGGCCTCAAGCCCGTGGCAATGCCGCAGATGACCGCCAAGAGCAAGGACAAGCTGGAGCGGATGCAGCGTAAATCCTCGCGCCCGATGGGCAAGACCGAGCGCGTGCGTACGCTGCGTCCGGCTGCCGAAGGCGCACCGACCGGTCCGCGTCCTTCGCGCGAGCCGCAGATCGAAGGCGAACGCCCGGCCCGCAAGCCTGCTCCGCGTCAGGACGGTGAGCGTGGTCCACGCACGCCGCGTCCGGCCAACGGTCGGACTGAACGTGGTGAAGGGCGCGGTGCTCCGGCTGGCCGCGGTACGCCAGTCGCCGATCGCCCGGCCGACACCAAGCGCCCGGCCAAGCCCGCGCCGAAAAAGCGCCCGGGTATCGTCCTGGCCGATCGCGATGCGCCATCGGGTAAACGCCGTGGTGCACCGGCAGGTTCGGGACAGCGTCCGGGGTTTGGGCGTCGTAAGCCGGAGTGATCGGCGAGCGCCCATGAAAAAAAGCCAACTTTCGAGTTGGCTTTTTTTTGAGCAGACTTTAGTGATGCGGTGCCGGTGAGTTCGCTATCGCGAGCAAGCTCGCTCCCACAGTTGATCTTCGGTGGATGGAGATAGGTGTTCGACACCGTTCCAGTGTGGGAGCGAGCTTGCTCGCGATGGAGGCATCAGCCTTGCAGAAATCCCAACCTAAAGCACAAACCGCCCATCAAACATCGGCTCATTATCCAGCGCCAACATCCCCTTCTCGAAAATCAGATCCAGGTGATGGCTGCCCTTGGCCCCGCCGCCGAGCCCCAGGTGCAGGCCGCAATGGCGCTCCTCGAAACCGGCATTGCGGGCGTACAGGCTCTTGACCCCTTCGTTGGTGCCGATCCCCAGTTCCTCGATGCGGCGGTTGGACGGGTTGGCGTCCAGGTATTTGTTGAAGTCGTGCTCCAGACCCGGCACCTCGGTGGCGATTTTCTGGATGGTGGAGTCTTCGATCCACAGCTCCAGCGGCGATTGCAGGACGCCGTATTTGCGCGCGAACGGGATGGTGCTCAGGAAGGTGCCGACAAAATTCACTCGGCCATTGATGGTGTCGCTGTGAGTAGCGATTTCGCCGGGGGCCAGATCGTAGTTGCCGAGGCCGTTGATGTCGGTCCATTTCTTCACGCCGCCCAGGGCGGTGTCGAAATACGAACCGTGGTCATCCTGGAAACTCAGGGTCGTCGCCTGGGACATGCGCCGGATCAGGTGACTGTTGAGCCCGGCGATACGCTGGGGAATCACGCTGAAAGTGTCATAGAAGTAGTCGCCGTAGTCCTTGAACAGCAGCGATTTCTTCCAGTTGTCGGCCATCACGCCTTGCAGTGCGCGGACAAAGTCCGGGCCGTCGGGGCGAGGGTTGGGCAGGGTGGAGGAGTCGTAGAAGAAAATATACAGATCGCTGTCGGCAATGGCCTTGGACAGGCGTTCCGTGGGTTCAAGGTCCAGGCGCATGGCGCTGAACCGGAAGGGCGAGCCGCTGCCGGCCTGTTCGGCGATGGCGCCGGTCAGTGCTTCGTAGTCAGCGGTATGGCCGAGCAACACCTTGGCGGGCTGGATGCCGGCCAGGGCGGGATGGTGTTCGAGGTAGTAAAGGAAATGTGAGATGGCTCGTTGTGTGTCCATGCTTATTCTTCCCTGACAAGTTCATTAAACGTCCCTGACAACCGGCAAAAGTGGCGGAGTCGACCGGCCGGATCGCCTCCGCCGGGCGGTGCCTACAGAGGCCACATCGCCGTGCCGAATGGAACGACGGCATCGGCCTGCATCATTTCAACGGCGGCTTCATGGGTTGGGGCTTCAAACCATTCGTCCAGTTGCAGTTCGGTTTCCAAGTCTTTGTCCAGTGCTTGCATAGTGAATCTCCTAGATGACTTTTACGGAAATAAGCGGCTCGATTCGGCGAATGGAAACAGGCCGGCAACGGCACCGCAGAACTTGTCGGCACGATGCCTGGGCAAGTCGCTGAAAACCTAGTCGAGGGATTTTTGGATTGCAAAAAAATAATTTTATTTTTTTTGTTTGAACTTTTTGTTCCATTTTCAGCGACGGCATTAGTCATTCAAAAACAGCCGCCTGGGTGTTTTTTTAAATAGGTAGCTACCTACCGTCAATTTGCAGTCAGCCCCCGGAAATTTCCTGCTTGGAAAGTTTGCGTTACGCACCGTAAAGGAATGCTGACGATTTTTGCCTTGTGAACGGGCCTCTATCGGCGTTTCGGATGGCTGTAAGAAAAAGCTGCCGAGGGCCCCGGTTTGACGAGTTTTCTGATACTTCGCAGCGCTTGTTTCAGGCCAAGGGGAAGGGTCAGATGCGCGCCATACCTGAAGTGCGGGGTAAGACGCTGATCCGGTGGTGTCTGGCAGCAGGAGGGCCGCAGTGTACAATGCGCGGCGTTTTACTGTGACCCTTAGCGTACCCACGCATTTTCAAGGTTATCCGCCTTGTTCACTCCGCCACGTCATAAGCGTGTCGGGTTCGATTTCGTCACAGATAAAAACAAATAGGTGACGCATGACCGTTGTAGAAAATACGCATTCGGGCGAGCTGAAACGCGGCCTGAAAAATCGCCACATTCAACTGATCGCCCTCGGTGGCGCGATCGGCACCGGCCTGTTCCTCGGCTCGGCGGGGGTGCTGAAATCAGCCGGCCCGTCGATGATCCTTGGCTACGCCATCTGCGGCTTCATCGCCTTCATGATCATGCGCCAGTTGGGTGAAATGATCGTCGAAGAGCCGGTGGCCGGTTCCTTCAGCCACTTTGCCCATAAGTACTGGGGCGGTTTCGCCGGGTTCCTCTCGGGTTGGAACTGCTGGATTCTCTACATCCTGGTGGGCATGTCCGAACTGACTGCAGTCGGCAAGTACATCCATTACTGGGCCCCGGACATTCCGACCTGGGTCTCGGCGGCGGCATTTTTCATCCTGATCAACGCCATCAACCTGGCCAACGTCAAAGTCTTCGGCGAGGCCGAGTTCTGGTTCGCGATCATCAAGGTCGTGGCGATTGTCGGCATGATTGCCCTGGGCAGCTATTTGCTGGTCAGTGGCCATGGCGGGCCGCAGGCGTCGGTGACCAACCTGTGGTCCCACGGCGGGTTCTTCCCCAACGGTGTGAGCGGGCTGGTGATGGCCATGGCGATCATCATGTTCTCTTTCGGTGGCCTGGAAATGCTCGGTTTCACCGCCGCTGAGGCCGACAAACCGAAAACCGTGATCCCCAAGGCCATCAACCAGGTGATCTACCGGATCCTGATTTTCTACATCGGTGCGCTCGTGGTGCTGTTGTCCCTGACCCCTTGGGACAGCCTGCTGACCACGCTCAACGCTTCCGGCGATGCCTACAGCGGCAGCCCGTTCGTGCAGGTGTTCTCGATGCTGGGCAGCAACACTGCGGCGCATATCCTCAACTTCGTGGTGCTCACCGCCGCGCTGTCGGTGTACAACAGCGGCACCTATTGCAACAGCCGCATGTTGCTGGGCATGGCCGAGCAGGGCGATGCGCCCAAGGCCTTGTCCAAGATCGACAAGCGCGGCGTGCCGGTGCGTTCGATCCTCGCGTCGGCGGCTGTCACGCTGGTGGCGGTGCTGTTGAACTACCTGATCCCGCAGCATGCGCTGGAGCTGCTGATGTCGCTGGTGGTCGCGACCCTGGTGATCAACTGGGCGATGATCAGCTACTCGCACTTCAAGTTCCGCCAGCACATGAACCAGACCCGCCAGACGCCGCTGTTCAAGGCGCTGTGGTACCCGTACGGCAACTACATCTGCCTGGCGTTCGTGGTGTTCATCCTGGGCGTGATGTTGCTGATCCCCGGCATCCAGGTATCGGTCTATGCGATTCCGGTGTGGGTGGTGTTCATGTGGGTGTGCTACGTGATCAAGAACAAGCGCAGTGCCCAGCATGAACTGGCTGTGGCGGCTGCCACCAAGTAAGCAAGCCTGAAATACAACAAACCCGGCCAAGTGCCGGGTTTGTCGTTCAAGGAAGGTACAAAATCTGTGGGAACAAGGCCTGTGGGAGCAAGGCTTGCCCGCGATGCAGTCACCGCGATTTATCGATAAACCGCATTACCGTTCATCGCGGGCAAGCCTTGCTCCCACAGACCTCTCCACAGGCCAGACTCCCACAGACCTCTCCACAGGCCAGGCTCTCACAAGCCTCATTCCAGCGGTTTCGAGTATCCTGTGGGTCCTGATACCGGATACTTTCCATGCTGGCGATTTCCAACACCGTGCACATCCCGGACGCCGAGATCGAGCTGACGGCCATCCGCGCCCAAGGGGCAGGGGGGCAGAACGTCAACAAGGTCTCCAGCGCTGTGCATTTGCGCTTCGACATTCCGGCCTCGTCGCTGCCCGAGTTCTACAAGGAGCGGCTGCTGGCCCTGCGCGACAGTCGCATTACCAGCGATGGTGTATTGATCATCAAGGCCCAGCAATACCGTACGCAGGAACAGAACCGGGCCGATGCCCTGGAGCGCCTGACCGAACTGATCCTCAGCGCCACCAAGGTCGAAAAGAAGCGCCGTCCGACCAAACCGACCCTGGGTTCGAAAAAGCGTCGCCTGGAATCCAAGACCAAGCGCGGCTCGATCAAGGCCGGGCGCGGCAAGGTGGACTTCTAGCTTTTCTCCCGTTCCTGGCGATGCCTCGGCGCCTGTCGGTACAGGTAGACGCTCAATGCCAACCCGCCCAGGGCCGCCAGTGCGGCGAATAGAAAGATCGAGGCAAAGCCGAAGCCCGCGGCAATCGCACCGGCCAGCGGTCCGGTGATCCCCAGCGACAAATCAATGAACAGTGAATAAGCACCCACCGCCGCCCCGCGGCTGGAGGCCGGCACCAGGTTGACCGCTTCCACGCCCAGCGCCGGAAACACCAGGGAAAAGCCGAAGCCGCTCAACGCCGCGCCCGCCAGGGCCCAGTGGGCATCCGGTGCGAGCCACAACAGCAACAGGCCCAGGGTTTCCACCGACAGGCAGGCAATCGCCACACGAAAGCCGCCCAGACGGTTGATCAGGTTGCCGAACAGCAGGCGCGCGCCGATGAAGCTGGCGCCGAACAGGCTCAGGCACAGCACGGCGTTGTCCCAGTGCTGGGTGGCGTAGTACAGGGTGATGAAGGTCGCGATGGTGCCAAACCCGATGGAACCCAGGGCCAGGCCGCAGCCGTGTGGCAGCACACGCCCCAGCACGTGCATGAACGGCAGGCGTTCGCCAGTGACGATGGGCGCGGCGGTTTTGCGCCAGGCCAATGCCAACCCCAGCAAGCCGAGCAAGATAATGCTCACGCCCATGCTCCATAGCCCCAGCGCATTGACCAGCCACACCCCCAGCGGTGCGCCAATCGCCAGCGCGCCGTAACTGGCGATACCGTTCCAGGAAATCACCTTGGCGGTATTCGCCGCGCCGACCCGGCCGATGCCCCAGCCAATCGAACCGGAGCCCACCAGGCTTTCCGCGCTACCGAGCACCAGGCGACCGATCAGCAGGCTGATTAGGCTGAACGTTGGCAGGTGGGGCGTCCAGGCAGACACCAGCATGAACACACCACTCAGCCCGCAGCCGGCGAGGCCGAACATCACCGCGCGCTTGCTTCCCAGGTTATCGATGATTCGCCCTGCATAAGGACGACTGAGCAGAGTGGCCAGGTATTGCACGCTGATCACCAACCCGGCGATCACCGCGCCGAAGCCCAGTTCGCCGTGGACGAACCCGGGCAGTACGGCCAGGGGAATGCCGATATTCAGGTAGCCGATGAATGTGAACAGGACGATGGAAACGACTTGCAGCGTGACCGCCAGGGGGCGCTGGGAATCTGACATGGGGTAAAGGTCCACGGAGCAGCAGGATAGGTAGGCTGCTTATGATAACGGCGACCGTGGGGTCAGGGCGGGGAAAAGTAAAACTATTTGCCCAATGGTGGTTCAGCTGCCGTTCTCACCGCTGACCAGGCGTGTGGTCACCAGTGCGGCGATGGCGTTTTCTTCGCTGCCAAAGCGCGCCAGCAGGGCTGCTTGTTTCTCGGCAGGAAGGCGGGTCCAGATCTCGACCATTTTTTCGGCAGTGCCGATCAGCACGCTGGCCTGGGCTTCGCTGAATGGAGGGGTGTCATCGGTCATGGAGGGCTCGGGATTCAGGCAGTGTGGAAAGCGCATCTTAGCGCTTTCCACACGGTCTGGTGGTGCGGGTCAATCAGTCTTCGCTGTCGGCCTGGCGGCGTTCAGTGGCTTCTTTAGGCTCGGGTTGCTGGGCGTCTGCTTGCCCCCCGGCTTGTAGCGTGGTCGTCTGCTCAGTGTCGTGCAGGCTTGGGAAGGGGAGATTAGGGATCTCGTGCATATCGCGCTCCTCGCAAAGTCTGTGGATAGATCTGGTAGATCCGCGCTTTTACAAAGCCTGGGCAGGATACAGCAGGAGAAATGACAAAAAGACTTTTAAATCCCGTCGGGCCGACAAAAGGGATTGTCTGGACAAGTCATGACCAATCACTCCGTGCGGCGTCCTGGCGCAACTTTTTCAGCCCCGGCTACCGGCCGTTACCAGTGGTCGGCAAGGCTCAAGAATGCCTCTGCAAGGCCGATGGTCTGTACAAATCCTTTGGCATTCGGTTTCGACACCGGACATGGAAGTCGGGGCGTCGTTAGCTCTTTTTACCCCCACGAGATTCTTTCCATGTTTCTACAAAAATCCTTGAGAGCCCAGATCCTTGCCCTGCTCAGCGGCAGTCTGTTGGCGATGCTGCTGATCGCCCTGGCGTCCTTCCATTTCCTGTCCGAGGGTGTCCAGAATTATCGCCAACTGATTGATGGCCCGTTGCGCGCCTCACAATTGATCGACGAGGCCAACCTGCAATTCAAGGTGCAGGTCCAGGAATGGAAAAACGTCCTGTTGCGCGGCAAGCAGCCAGCGGACCTGGATAAGTACTGGAAGCAATTCGAGGAACGCCAGCACGATGTCCAGGGCATTCTGGGTGAGTTGATCGGGCACAAGGACCTCCCAGCCCAAATCAAGGCGCGCATTGAACGCCTGCGGGACGAACACCGTCAGTTGGGTTCGGCGTACCAGAAGGGCCGGGACGCGTTTGTGGCGGCAGGTGCTGATGCGACGGCTGGTGATGCAGCGGTCAAGGGCGTCGACCGTGCTGCCAGTGAGCAGATGAGTGAGCTGGTCGCCGAGTTGCACAAGATGGGCAGCGAGCAATCGGTGTCGATCAGTACCGGGGCCGACCGGACCATTCTGCTGGGTACTGTGGTGATGCTGGTCTCAGGCCTGCTGATTGGGGTGTTCAGCCTGTGGATGGTCAACCGCAATCTGGTGCAGCCTATCCGCAACCTGATCGCATACGTGACCCAATTGAGTCACGGTCGTTTCGCCGAGCGGGTCGTCAGCAATCGCCAGGACGAACTGGGCGATCTCGCCCTGGCGGCCAATACCTTGCGCGATTTCCTCGCCGAAACCTTCACGCGCCTGCAACGCAGTGCCACGGAGCTGGACAGTGCCAGCGGTGAACTCAATGCCATCGCCAGCCTGATGAGCCAAGGCACCAGCGAACAATTCGAACGCACCGATCAGGTGGCAACGGCAATGAACGAGATGTCCGCCACCGCCCAGGAAGTTGCCCGCCATGCCGCCGATGCGGCGCGGGCTGCCGATGATGCCGATCACTCGGCGCAGCAGGGCGAGAAAGTGATGCAGGGCACTATCCACACCATCACCCAGATGCGCGGCGAGATTGCCAACACGGCCACGGTGATCCGTCGTCTGGAAACCGACAGCGGGCGCATCGGTAAAGTGCTTGAAGTGATTCGCGGGATTGCCGAGCAGACCAACCTGCTGGCCCTCAACGCTGCCATCGAAGCGGCCCGGGCGGGGGAGGCCGGACGTGGTTTCGCGGTGGTCGCCGATGAGGTTCGCAACTTGGCCCAGCGCACGGCGTCATCGATCATCGAGATCAATCAGATTATCCAGACCGTGCAGACTGGCGCAGTGGACGCGGCCCAGGCCATCGAAAGCGGGCAGTCGCGCAGTGAAGAAAGTGTCGAGCAGGTGACCCAGGCCGGCGCCATGCTGGAACGCATCACCCAGGCGGTGGAAGCGATTCGCGACATGAACCGCCAGATCGCCACCGCCGCGGAAGAGCAGACCTCCGTGGCCGAAGACATCTCGCGCAACCTCACCGAAATCACCTGCATCGCCAGCACCAACCTCGACAATGTGCAGCGCACCGAAGCGGCCAGTCGGGATTTGCATGGGTTGTCGGGGCAGTTGAATGAAGTGACGGCGCGGTTGAGTGCCTAACCCCAGTGGCGAGGGAGCAAGCTCTCTCGCCACAAAAGCTTATGCGAACCTGAGGTGGATCAATCTCAATAATCGCGCCGCTTGCGAAATGCCCATCGGCCTGCAATCACGGTGAAGGTTGCCACCAGCGCCACCAGGATCCAGAAGCCCTCCGGATCACCGGCCAGCGGCACGCCGCCGACGTTCATGCCGAAGAAACCGGCAATGATGTTGATGGGCAATGCCAGGACCGTGACCACCGTCAGGGTGAACAGCGTGCGGTTGCTTTGTTCGTTGAGGTTGGCGGCGATCTCTTCCTGCAGCAGCTTGATCCGCTCGCCCAGGGCGGTGAGGTCGTTGATGATCAGGGCGAACTCCTCGGTGGACTTGCGCAACTCCTTGACGTCTTCCTTCTGCAGCCATTGCGGTGGGCGGTTGAGCAGGCGCAGCAACGAGCCTGGCTCCAGGGCCAGCAGGCGTTGCAGGCGTACCAGCACTCGGCGCTGGGCGCCCAACTCGGAGCGGTTGGTGGACAGTCGCGAAGAGAGCAGTTGGTCTTCGATCTGATCGACGTTGAGGCTGGTCTTGCGCACGATCTGGGTCAGCACTTCGCCTTGGTCGCGCAGCAGATGCACGAGCAGTTCCAGCGGTGAGCGAAAGCACTCGCCGGCCTTGACCGATGAGCGCAGCTTGTCGACCGAGTGCAAAGGTTGCAGCCGCGCGCTGATGATCAGCCGACTGTGCACGCAAACCCACAACGTCGATACATCCGAGGACACCAGGTTGCTGAGGTTGAACACCACATCGTTCACCACCGCCAGCAATGCCGAGTCCACATGTTCGATGCGGGTCGAGCGCGAGCCTTCGTGCAGGGCTTCGAAGAATTCCTGGGGCAAGGCCAGGTGGCTTTTCATCCAGCGCTCGCAGGCAGCGTGGGCCAGGTTCAGGTGCAGCCAGAGGAA
The DNA here is from genome assembly GCF_054681425.1 of Pseudomonas sp. H1_F01. Taxonomy (NCBI): domain Bacteria; kingdom Pseudomonadati; phylum Pseudomonadota; class Gammaproteobacteria; order Pseudomonadales; family Pseudomonadaceae; genus Pseudomonas; species Pseudomonas sp. H1_F01. The sequence continues at coordinate 1,774,113 of NZ_CP162823.1, forward strand.
TTCGTCGGCGTCTTGCGGTTGTTGCAGGCTTTGCAGGGCCTGGGCCGAATCGATCTCCCTGCCACGCTCGCCGGGGCGGAAACGAAATCCGTAAAGCAGGCCGAACAGGTCCGGATCGCGATGGCTTTGGTCGATGCTGTGGTTCATGAGGGCTCGCTGGCGGGGAGTGCCTGTCGCGGCGACAACAGGGTCACTTGAGCGGCATCATTGCAGGGTTTTTTGAAGGTTTTGTGACAGGTGGCTGTGTCACTTGGACCGTTAGCCGTTTACATACGCACGCAAAAGAGCCGCGCAACTTGAAAGTTGCGCGGCTCTACATGGATTAAATCAGTCATCTCGGTCTTGTTTGTTTTCCAAGACCTCTCCGGTAGCGGCATTGAGTTCAACGTCAAACTCTCTGCCATCTGGGTAACGTACTTCAACTTCGTATTCATAACCGTTGAAACGCTCATCCAAGTCAGCAAGTCCGATGGTCGCTCCCGGGTGCAGCTTCTCGACGATCTGTTTAAGTTCGTCCATTGATTTGATCTTGCCTTCCTTGACCAGTTGGGGAATCTGGGTGGCCGGAACATCCTTCGCCTGGGCCAGGCCAGCGGTGAGGGTCAGGGCGGCAACGGTAAACAGGGCAGTCAAAGTTTTCATAGGTCTTTCCTTTGTCGTTAAAGGGTGATTCGTTTAAGTGGGCTCAGATTATCTGTGGCAACTTAATTCACCCTTAATTCGGAAAACTTGCAGCGACTGCACCGATCCGGCCCTGATTCCTCAGTAACCGTTCTTCTCCAATAGTTGCGCCACACTGCCTGTTTCGGGACGCTTGAAGTACTTGAGCAACTCACTGGCCCGATTGGTGAAAATGCCATCCACGCCGGCGTTCATCACTTTCTTGAAGTCCACCGGCTCATCAACAGTGTAGACATGCACCAGCAGGCCCTGGTCATGGGTGTACTGGTTCATCCATGGCTGCACCAGGTCCGCGTAACTCTGGCTGCCGCCATGGGTCAACGCCGCGGACGGCCCAGTACCGATGGCGCCCTGGGCCTTGGCGTACTGAATCCATGTTTCGAATTCTGCCTTATCCTTGGGTTCCTGCTTGGCGTAATAGGCGGCCTTGTCCGTTTCGCCGGACTCGGCAAAAGGCACCTTGGACTTGGGCTCGATGTTGCCTTCGCCCACCCACAACAGCAGGATCTTCGGCACCTTCGGCATCTCTTTGTGCAGCAGTTCGAGACTGCTCTTTTCAAAGGTCTGCAAGACCACTTTGCCTTTGCCCTGGCCGACACCCGTGGCGCGCTTGGCCAGTTTCGACCCGGCCGGGCTCAGCCAACCGCGGTCCTGCAGTTTGTCCTTCAGGTCGCGCTCAATGCCGGGGAACAGCTTCGGCGCCTTGGTCTCGATGTACAGCCCGGGTTTTTGCTGCGGGTTGCCCTCGGCGATATTGATCACTTCATCGAGGGTCAGGATTTTCAGGCCGGCGAACGAAGGTCGCGCGCGGTCCGGGTAAGCGGTGTTGAACCAACTGCCGGCATCGAGGGTTTTGAGCTCCGCCATGGTGAATTCGTTGGCGGTGCTGTCCTTGCGCTCGGGGAATTTGACCGCGACATCCGTTGTGCGCAGCAGGCTGTCGTCATGCAGGACGAACAACACGCCGTCCTTGCTGCGTTGCAGGTCCAGTTCCAGGTAGTCGGCGCCCAGGTCGCGGGCCAGCTTGTAGGCAGCAGCGGTGGATTCCGGCGCGTCGAACGAGGCGCCGCGATGGGCGATGACCGCCGGATGTGGAATACCCTGGAGGGCTGCCAGGGCCTTGGGGCTCGGGGCCTCGGACGCTTGGGTCTGGCCGAAGCCGAGCAACAGGCTCAGCATCAAGGCGGTGCGGGTGAAGGTGACAGGCATGCTCGAAATCCTTTCGTAGGTGTGTGCAAAAAACTATCTTTTAACAACTGAACGCTGTCGGCGCTATCGCCATACCGACATAAACCTGTGCAAAGAAGATTTTTCCCACGCATTTCCAGGCCGCTTTGCAGTACCCTTGCCGCATCAGTTTCCCCGGCAGAGGGAAACCTCAAATCCTGTGTCCGCTTGCCCTGCGTGTAAACCATTGATCAGACGTCCCGAGGGACGTATCCATGAGGTTTACCATGCGCACCACTTCGACATTCATCTGCCAGGCCGCCGACCAGCTCAAGGGTTTTGTCGGCCTGAACCGCAAGACTGGCCAGTACATCGTGCGGTTCAGCGAAGACGCCTTCGGCATGGACGTGGCCGACGACGGCATCATCCCCACCTGCGAATTTGTCTGGGCCCCCGTGGCGGACGGCACCATGGCCCTCAAGCGCGAGCGCATCCAGTTGCTGCTGGACCAGCACATCGACGACCGGATCAACCTCTCCGAACCTTTACGGGTGTACATGGCCCGCAGCGACCTGCCGGAAATCGTGGCGGTGCGGCAGTTGGTGGAAGGCTGAAGCCACGACCTTGACCCCGGTGGGAGCAAGCTCAGCTCCCACAGAGGATTTGTGGTGAAGGCGGGATCTGCGCCCCCCCCCGGGATTCAGTGTGGGAGCAAGGCTTGCCCGCGATGGGGGTGGCACATTCAACATCGCTGCAAGCTGTCCCACCGCCATCGCGAGCAAGCTCAGCTCCCACAGAGGATTTGTGCTGAAGGCAGGATCTGTGCCCCTCCTTCGAGATTCAATGTGGGAGCAAGGCTTGCCCGCGATGGCAGCGGCACATTCAACATCGCTGCAAGCTGACCCACCGTTATCGCGAGCAAGCTCAGCTCCCACAGAGGATTTGTGCTGAAGGCAGGATCTGTGCCCCTCCTTCGAGATTCAATGTGGGAGCAAGGCTTGCCCGCGATGGGGGTGGCACATTCAACATCGCTGCAAGCTGTCCCACCGCCATCGCGAGCAAGCTCAGCTCCCACAGAGGATTTGTGCTGAAGGCAGGATCTGTGCCCTTCCCTCGAGATTCAATGTGGGAGCAAGGCTTGCCCGCGATGGGGGGTGGCACATTCAACATCGCTGCAAGCTGTCCCACCGCCATCGCGAGCAAGCTCAGCTCCCACAGGGGATTTGTGGTGAAGGCAGGATCTGTGCCCCTCCTTCGAGATTCAATGTGGGAGCAAGGCTTGCCCGCGATGGGGGGTGGCACATTCAACATCGCTGCAAGCTGTCCCACCGCCATCGCGAGCAAGCTCAGCTCCCACAGGGGATTTGTGGTGAAGGCAGGATCTGTGCCCCTCCTTCGAGATTCAATGTGGGAGCAAGGCTTGCCCGCGATGGGGTGGCACGTTCAACATCGCTGCAAGCTGTCCCACCGCCATCGCGAGCAAGCTCAGCTCCCACAGAGGATTTGTGCTGAAGGCAGGATCTGTGCCCCTCCTTCGAGATTCAATGTGGGAGCAAGGCTTGCCCGCGATGGGGGTGGCACATTCAACATCGCTGCAAGCTGTCCCACCGCCATCGCGAGCAAGCTCAGCTCCCACAGGGGATTTGTGGTGAAGGCAGGATCTGTGCCCCTCCTTCGAGATTCAATGTGGGAGCAAGGCTTGCCCGCGATGGCAGCGGCACATTCAACATCGCTGCAAGCTGACCCACCGTTATCGCGAGCAAGCTCAGCTCCCACAGAGGATTTGTGCTGAAGGCAGGATCTGTGCCCCTCCTTCGAGATTCAATGTGGGAGCAAGGCTTGCCCGCGATGGGGGGGGCACATTCAACATCGCTGCAAGCTGTCCCACCGCCATCGCGAGCAAGCTCAGCTCCCACAGGGGATTTGTGGTGAAGGCAGGATCTGTGCCCTTCCCTCGAGATTCAATGTGGGAGCAAGGCTTGCCCGCGATGGGGGGTGGCACATTCAACATCGCTGCAAGCTGTCCCACCGCCATCGCGAGCAAGCTCAGCTCCCACAGGGGATTTGTGGTGAAGGCAGGATCTGTGAACATCCTGCTTCTACATCAGGTTTTGTATCCTGGCATCAGGTTTGGTGTTGGAAGGCATAGTCGCGTTCGACCTTGCACACCCTCGTATGGCAATGGGTATACCAGGTGGAGCGGCCGCGCTCACGGATCGCGCTGTGTTCGGGATGCTGCTTCCAGGCCAGGATCGCCGCTTCATCGCTCCAATAGGACACGGTAATCCCCAGACCATCTTCGCCACGCGCCGATTCGACACCGAGAAACCCCGGCTGCTCTTGAACCAAGGCCAGCATACGCTCGGCGGCTTCGGCGTAGCCTTGGTCCCCCTCGGTGCGCCGGGAGGTGAAAATCACCGCGTAGTAGTGGGCGCTCATGGCGTTGTCCTGGCGCAGGCTTCGACAAACGCGCTGACCAGCGGCGGCACGCACCCTTCCAATGCGGCACGTTCTGGCTGGAACAGCGTGGCGACATAGAACGGATGATCCCGCAGCTCCACCGCTCGCAGGCCGCCGGCCGAGTCCCGGGCCACGGGGTGCAGGCGCTGCTTGAGCAAATCCTCTTCAAAGTCCGGGTTGACCCCGAAGCGACAATGGTAGCCCTCGAATACCATCAGGCGGCCATAGGCCTTGGCAATCAACGAGTCCGCCTCGAGTTGCAGGCTGTCGATGGTTTCGACCAGCGCGCAGCTCAACGGCGTCAACAGCGCCCGTTCAGCCTCGGGATCGGTTTCGCCATGGGCGGCGTCGGCCCAACCCATCACGTTACGGGCGAATTCCAGCACGGCATGTTGAAAACCACCGCAGGTGCCCAGGAAAGGGCGACGCTGTTCGCGGGCAAAACGAATCGCCTGCAAGGCGCCGGCTTCGTTTTGGTAGGGGCTGCCCGGCACGCACCAGATACCGTCGAAATCCTCCAGCACTGCGTTGTCGGTGATGAGCGGCGTTGCCAGCCATTGGATGCGGATGTCATGGCCGGTTTGCCCGCCGGTCAGCTCAAGTGCGATGGGGATCGCCCGGTGAGCGGTGATATGTGGGTCGTGGTCGCCGACCAGGGCGATGTGTAAAGGACGCTGTTTTTCCATGAGAGACTCGCCGCTTGTTGATTCCTGGTCGCCACTATAAATTGGCGTTCACGCAATCAATATTGGCGTTTATCCAAGTGATCAATGCAGCAGCGCACTATCGTCTGGACTATCCCGACCTGTCCCTGATCCTCGCACTGGTCCGTGGCGGCACACTGGCCCGGGCCGCGCGGCTGCTGCAGGTGGACGTGTCCACGGTGTTTCGTTCGGTACGTCGGCTGGAGGCGGCCCTGGGCCAGCCCTTGTTCGAAAAAAGCCGTGCCGGGTACTTGCCCACGGGCCTGGCCCAGGCACTGGCCGAACAAGCCGAGCGCGCCGAACAGGCCTTGGAGGCGGCGCGGGTGGGGGTGGAGCAGGGCGGCGAGGTCATCAGCGGGACGGTACGCCTGACGTGCAGCGACTCGGTCCTGCAAGCGTTGCTGCTACCTGCGCTAGCGCGCTTCATGCCCGCTTATCCGGCGTTGACCCTTGAGCTGAGCACCTCGAACGACTTCGCCAACCTGAGCCGCCGCGATGCCGATATTGCGTTACGCCTGACCCGTACGCCGCCGGAACACCTGGTCGGTCGAAATCTGGGCAATGTGGCTTACCGGGTATGCGCCAGCGCCACCTACCTGCGCTCGGCGAATACGGATGACCTGGCTTCCATGACTTGGATCGCGCCGGACGATTTTCTCCCGGATCACCCCACCGTGGCCTGGCGCCGTCAGCATCTACCCGGCGTGGTGCCCGCCTATCGCTGCAACAGCATGCTCTCGGTCACCGAACTGGTGCGAACCGGCTTGGGTGTGGCGGCGCTGCCGGACTTTCTGATCGATGAACACCAGGGCCTGATGCCCCTTGGCGAACCGCTGGAGGGGTATGACACAGCTCTGTGGCTCCTGACCCGCCCCGACTGCCGGGCCTTGCGCTCGGTGGTGACCTTGTTCGATGAGCTGGGGCGCAATCTGCGCTGGCGCTGACTTTTAACGGGCAAGGTGTGCATGGCTCAATGGATGACGTTCCCCCAACGGTTATAGTGCCTTGAGCACCAGCCCTTGGCAGAGAACATCACGATGACGAAGTCTTCCCAACCCACTCCCGCCGCACCCGTTGACCACTTGCGCTTTCATCGCCCTCACGCGCATCTGGCGCCGACCTTTGGCAATGACCGCTTTGCGCTGAGAGCGGAGGCGTTCGCGCGTTTTTTCGGGACGCCGATGTTCCTCGGAGCGCAAACCCTGATCGTGCTGATATGGGTCAGCCTGAACCTAGTGGGGGTCTTTCATTTTGATGCCTACCCGTTCATTTTGCTGAACCTGGCGTTCAGCCTGCAGTCGGCCTATGCCGCGCCGCTGATTTTGCTGGCGCAAACCCGCCAGGCCGCTCGGGACAAAGCCCAGGCGGAAGCCGACGCTCAGCATCGTGAAGCCTTGGCCATCGCCAACAGCGAGCGCCAGGCCCAGGCCGCGCAGAATACGGCGCAGTTGCTTGAGTTGTTGGAGCAGAACACCCGCCTGACGGAAATGACCAAGGCATTGACCGAGCGTATCGACAACTTGACCACTGAAATGCACCAGAAGGTCGTGCACAACCCATCGGTGCAGTAGCCCTACATTCCAGGACTTTCTGATCAAGCCTGGTAACGGCTCAGGAACATGTCGAGGGCCGATTCGATCACCTGGGCCTGCTCATCCTGGGTCAGGCTGGGTTGCCCCATCGAAACCTGCGGCCAGAAGGCGAACGTCTTGAGCAGCCCATGCATTTGCTGGGCGGCAAATGCCGGCTCCGCGGGTTTCAACCGACCATCGGCCTGGGCTTGGCGAATCCAGGCCGTCAGGCCTTCTTCACGCTGGCCCATGCGCGAAACCATGTCCTGGGCACGCTCCGGGGAATGAATGGTTGCGGCGATGGCGATGCGTGCCAGGTCGAGGAAGTTCTCGTCCGCCAGCATATGCAGTTTGGCTTGCAGCAACGTTTGAAGCTGTTCCCGTAGCGGCTTTTGCGGGCTGTAGGGCATGTCCTGTTCTGCGGTAATGCTGTTCCATAACCGATTTAGAATTTCGGCAAACAATTCTTCCTTGCTCGGAAAATGGTTATACACCGTGCGCTTCGATACGCCGGCAGTCGCCGCGATCTTGTCCATGCTGGTGATCTCGAAACCGCTGCTACGGAATTCAGCAATCGCGGCCTGGAGGATGGCTTCGCGTTTTCGCTCGGTAAGGCGCTGCGGTACGGTCATGGGCAATTCGTCGGTTGAGATGAGAGAACTTACACTCGGCAGTTTACTTGCTCCCGGGATTCATGCAATCTAGAAACTACACCGAGTGGTGTAGTTTCTAGAGTCAAGCGGCTGAGCGTGCATGCAACGGCCATCCAGCGTCCCACAACGGCGAAGCGCAATTGCGCCGACGCCCTTGGAGTTATCGCACCATGACCATTCCCTCTCTTTCGACCGACAATCCGTCCGCCCATGACGCATCCCGGCATGAACAGGGCAAGTATCGCAATCATGCCTTCACGCCTCGGGAAGGTTTTGGCACCACCCTGCGCATCATCTGGAACCTGATCTTCCACAAGCCGCGTACCACTCGGCCTTCGGGCGCCATCGAGGTTCAAGCGCTGACGCGCGCTGCGCTGCTGGCGGCGCCGAACAACAGCGTCTTCCGCCTGGGCCATTCCACCCTATTGCTCAAGCTGCGGGATAAATTCTGGCTGACAGACCCGGTGTTCTCCGAGCGTGCCTCACCTGTGCAATGGGCCGGCCCTAAGCGTTTTCATCAGCCGCCCATCAGCCTGGAAGAATTGCCGCCGATCGAAGCGGTGATTCTTTCCCACGACCATTACGACCACCTCGATCATCAGGCCATCCTCCAGCTGGCGGCCAAGACTCGCCACTTCCTGGCGCCCCTTGGCGTGGGCGACACCCTGATCAAATGGGGGGTCGACGCCAGCAAGGTGCGTCAGCTGGACTGGTGGCAAGGTACCGAGGTGGACGGTATCGAATTCGTTGCCACGCCCTCCCAGCACTTTTCCGGGCGCGGCCTGTTCGATAGCAACAGCACCTTGTGGGCCTCGTGGGTGATGATCGACGACGCCACGCGAATCTTCTTCAGCGGCGACACCGGCTACTTCGAGGGTTTCAAACGCATCGGCGAGCGATATGGTCCCTTTGACCTGACGCTGATGGAAACCGGCGCCTATAACGTCGATTGGCCCCACGTCCACATGCAGCCGGAGCAGACCCTGCAGGCTCATATCGATCTCAAGGGCCGTTGGCTGCTGCCGATCCACAACGGTACGTTCGACCTGGCGATGCATGCCTGGTATGAACCCTTCGATCGCATCCTGGCCCTGGCCTGGGAGCGCAATGTTTACATTGCCACGCCGCAAATGGGCGAAGCATTCACCCTGACGCATCCGCAACGTGGCCGCGCCTGGTGGCTGGACGTGGAGCCCTCGGCGTACCAGGACCAGGCCGGTATCGCATAGCACTCACAGGATTGGCGTTATTCAATCATTGCGTAATCGGAGCGCCCCATCGGGTCCGGCGTCGCACCCTTGATGTTCATGCCGCGCCCCGGTGCGAAGCCGGGGAAGAACACCAGGCCCTCGGCTTCCAGGCGAAAGGCCAGGGCCAGGCGAGTGACATCGAGCAACTCGCCGCCAGCCTCGAAGCGGCGGATGGCCTGGACCGAGACGCCGGATTGGCGGGACAGCTCCTCGACACTCCAACCCAGCATGGCTCGCGCCTGTGCACTGTGGGCGGGGGTGAATTGATAGACAGCGATGCGTTCCAGGGTGGTTTTGATTGCGAGAGAGGCCATGGGGGGCTCCAAAGCTATGGGATTAAAAAACACTGTGTTTTTGTACAGTTGTTTTGAATCCCGATCAATCTCATTTTTTTGATCAATGACCGGCGGTCTTCTCCAGCCAGGCGCTCGGGGCGTGACCCAGTACGCGACGAAACATCGTGGAGAATGCCGCAGGGCTGTCGTAGCCCAGGTCCAGGGCGATTCGGGTCACTGAATTGCCTACGGCCAATCGGGACAATGCCGACATCACGCAGGCTTGTTGTCGCCATTGGCTGAAACTTAACCCGGTTTGCTGGCTGAACAGGCGGTTGAACGAGCGCAGGCTGATATGCAATTGCGCCGCCCATTGCGCGGGCGAGACGTGGGCGTCCGGGCGTTTCAGAAATGCCTGGCACAGGCCGAGCAGGCCCGGGTCTTGAGGCAGTGGAAGGTGCAGTGGCAGATGGGCGCTGCGCAGCAGTTCGTGCAGCAGCAGCTCGATCAGTGCACCATCGCGTCCAGCCTCATCGTAATCCGGCGCAAGTTCCACGGCTTCCATCAGCAACTGGCGCATCAGGGGCGACACGCTGATGACCTGGCAACGGGCGTCCATGGTCGTTACCGCGGCCGGTTCGATATACAAACTTCGAGTGCTGACGCCCAGCATCAGTACCTCATGGGCAACCCCGGGCGGAATCCACACCGCCCGTTGCGGCGGCACCACCCAGTTGCCGTCTGCCGTGCTGACCTGCATGACTCCGGTGGCGCCGTAGAGCAACTGCGCGCGCCGATGGGTATGGCGCGGCAACCGATGACCGTCGGGGTAATCCGTGCCGATAGCCACTACTGGCCGTGGCGTGTCCTCCAGCAGGTCAATCGAAACATTGCGCATCGAGCGGTATCCAACGATTGGCGTAAACGCAAACATTATTGGCTTACTTGCTGAAGCAGGCCAAGCCCCATCGCTCTATCGTCGGCCTCTCTCAATTAACGGAAGCTGCGCGATGTCCTACCTCTTGTTGGCACTCTTCGGCTGCATGACTGGCGTCACCGCTGTGTTGTTCGGCTTCGGCGGCGGATTCGTCGTGGTGCCCTTGCTATACCGCATGCTCACCGCCAGCCACGGCGCTGACGACCCTATCGGCCAATCGGCGATGCACATCGCCGTGGCCACCTCGACCTGCGTGATGATCGTCAACGCGCTGATCGCCACCGCCAAGCATCACCGCGCCGGTAACCTCATTCGCCACTACGTGTGGCCGTTGGGCGGCTTCATCGGCCTGGGCGCTATCGTTGGCGCCGTTGCCGCGATGTGGGCGAGTAGCGAAGTCATTCGCTATGCCTTCATCGCTTATCTGGGTGTAACCATTCTGGACTGCTTGTTCAGACGCGGTTTTCTGACACGGGCTGACGCTGTAATCCCACGGCGATTGGGCAGGGCGGAGGTATCGGCAGGCGGAATCAGTATCGGCGCCATCGCCACTTTTCTGGGTGTGGGTGGCAGTGTCATGACAGTCCCGTTATTGCGTCGTTGCGGGCTGAACATGTCGCGCGCGACGTCCATGGCTAACCCGTTGAGTTTGCCGGTTGCGGTGGCCGGGACGCTGACTTACATGGCCATGGCCGGGTTTACCGAGTTTGATTTGGGGTCGTGGTTTGTTGGTTACGTCGACTTGATGGCCTTCGCAGTGCTGACACTCGGCGCGTTAGTTGGGATTCGTCTGGCAACGCCATGGATTGGACGGATATCGGATAGGCTTCACACCTGGGTCTATATTGGATTGTTGGTCGTTGTGATGCTGGGCATATCGATACAATAAAATCTTCATGCAGCGTTGCTCGATGTCTTGTTGAAGGAGGAGGCATGTCGATATCCGACAGTGACTGGAAGCATTACAACGAACTCAGAGACCTAGCGTTAGAACGCTTCTGCCAAGGCGTTCTTTCGGATGCCCAGGCGGTGGCTCAGAACGAAGCTTTATCAGCTCACGCTCGATATCGCACGCTCTACGGCCTCATGCGAGATCGGGACAAGAGCTTGGCGATGGCGTTCAACGTAGGTCGACGTCGAGACATCTCTTTATCTTTGAGATTGCTGATTGCGTACGATCTGCTGAGCGATCAGGAATTGACGATTCTGAGTGAGGAATTACGTGAAAGGGTATCTGATGCTGTTCGCCAACCCTTCGAGATTGAATGGACCGACGACGCCTAGCGTTTCTAATATTTTCCGAGAATTTGAATGCTGATCTTCAACTGCACCGAAGCGGCCAGCAACTTTTTCAGCCGTGTGAGCAAAGGTAAGAAAGTCACCCCGGTAGAGAAACCACCATCACCTGTTATCGAGGACGATGAGCTAGGTGAGCTCGACGAACAGTGGCTGGTTCACGTGATCACCGTGCAGCGCAAACACGTGTTGTTCGTCATCCACGTGCAAACCCGTTACTGCATGATTTTCGCCGGTGCTAAAAAAGCGGATGTTGAAGGTTTTGTTCAGCGATTTTCCGAGCGATGGATCAATGGCCTGATGCGTCACGCGGGGCAGCACGACCTTCTTCGCTGGGTCGATGATGAACCGATGATGGAGCGCTTCCAGGAAAATTGTCGTGAGTACATCTTTTATAAACGTGGCCACCGTGGTGCGCAAAAGCACCTCAACGAGATTTCCTGGATTTTTGAGGACTGTGCCGCCGAATGGGGCACGTTACCCTCAGATGAGTTCTCTGCAGGCCGCTTCGACGGCAGTATGAATGACACCCCGAGAAGCAGTAAGGGACATAAGGACTATTACTACCCGGACGAAGAAATGATCGTCCACTGGTTGCGGCGTTATGGCGGTTTGGATGAGTCCGCGGCCCAGGCCGCACGTGAGCGGCGCATGGAAGTGAAACGGGAGATGCGGGCGTTCGAACGTCAACTTGCTCAAGACGCGCAATGAAAAGGGCGTAGCGCTACGGCTAGCCTAAGGCGAAGTCACTTATCGGCCAACCCCAGTGCCTCCCGAATAATGAAGTGATCCAGGTTCTCGATATTGGCACTGAACACCCCGAACGTTTCTTCGGGGTTCTTCTTGCTCGGCACCTGTTTCAACTCCGGCGTCACGCCATAAAAGAAGCAATACAACGGCGCGTCGCTGTCGACGGCATGCTTGATCTCTTCCAGGAACGCTTTGCGCTTGCGGTAGTTATCGATCAGCTTCTTGCTCAGGTAAACGTTGACCGAGTAGGGCTTCTTCTTCGCCTCGTCCGGCTGCTTGAACCAGACCTTGGGTTCGAAATCGATGCGAAAGCTTTGCGTGTAATCCTTGATTTCCTTGATCTTGCCCCAGTAAATCAAGCCCTTGTTGTCCTGCAAGTATTCGATCTTCTTGAAGAACGATCCATAGGGCGCGGTGTGCTCGCCAATCTTCAACAGCTTGCGCTTGAGCAGGTCCTTGTCCGCGAAGTTCGACACAAAACACTCCACCGGGTGGGCGAAGACGCTGGTCTTGTCGGGTGTCGAATCTTGGGCGGAATGAGCGTTATCGCTGTGGGAAGATACGGAGGGGGGCGTAGGACGATTTGCTTCAGCATCCTTCGGCAGGTCGGAAGGCTTACGCACGTACTGACGCCGAGTCAGCAAAAGCTCCGACGGAAAGTGCTCCTCGCGGTCGTCACCCGTTTCCGCCTCAACACTTTCCGCATCCAGCCCCGGCGTTTTCGGACTGACATAAGGACAGCCCTCGATATGCCGGGTCGTTGGCTGGTTCTTGAAATGTGGCGTGCGGATGTAATTGACGTTCTTGGCGTTGAACGTCGTCAGCCGATTGTCCTCATCGAACGCCGCCCGACAGGCATCGTTGGGGCACTGAAAGCGCTCCTTGGCCGAATCGAAGGCCATGGTCTCGTCGAAATTCAGATCCCGAACGTCATAGATCGAAAGCTTGGTATCAAGGCTGAGGCAGTAGGCGGTATCGAATTTCATCGGGGCTCGGGTCCATGAGAGGAAGTGTATTAATACCGAAGGACGCGGCGGGCTGCACCCAAAGTTTCAACACACCACAAACCCCCTGTGGGAGCGAGCTTGCTCGCGATTCCCAAACCCAACCCAACCATCAAGCCTGCCACCCGCCTGCGCCCTGACACCAACCTGTGGCGAGGGAGCTTGCTCCCGCTGGGCGTGAAGCGGCCCCTTTTACGGTCCCAGATTTGATCGTTCCCACGCTCTGCGTGGGAATGCATCCCGTGACGCTCTGCGTCACCTTCCAGAAGCGGAACGCGGAGCGTCCCTGGCGACATTCCCACGCAGGAGCGTGGGAACGATCGATAATCACATGGTTGCAATTTGTTCCATGAGAGCTTGCTCCCGCTGGGCTGCGATATAGGTAGTCCGTTCCGCAGTTCCGTACTTGGGGAAATCGATATCATAATGCTGGTTTTTAGCTCGATATTTCAGGTGGTCGGAATTGTTACACCTGCTTAGCTAAATCCAGAGAGGCGGCGTATGAGTGAACAGGTGCAAGTAACCCTGCAAGAAGCAAAGTCCCAGCTCTTACAACTGGGGGCACGTGCATGGCTGGGCGACAAGGTGGTGATCACCAAGGCCGGCAAGCCTTATCTGGATCTGCTGCCCCATATCGATACACCGCAGACACGCAAGCCTGGGCGGTTGAAGGGAAAGATTCGGATGCCGGCGGATTTTGAGCGCACCCCCGAGGACATCATCGAGGGTTTTGAGGGTCGGCTCTGAGTGCAGACGAATCTTCCTGATCTGAGATTTCAGCAGATACCTCAGCCATGCAGGCCTCGTCAAACTCTCGCATGGTGGCCTTGTCGATAGCACCGATTTTCAGCAGCGCTTCGGCCGAGCTGTGAATCGATTCGAAGGCCTCACTTTTGATTTTGTTCGTCATTGCATATCCCCATATGTCCTTTTTCGTCCAACAAAAACTGGGCGTTTCCCGCAACCACTATTCCACACTGCCAAAGCGTGGGAACCCGCCCGCGATCTTCAAAACAACGCAGCAACCAAGCCCTACACCAACCTGTGACCTGACACCTGTGGCGAGGGAGCTTGCTCCCGCTGGGCTGCGCAGCAGCCCCAATTCAATATTCCCAACAAAAACCGCCGCCCGAACACGGACGACGGCTTCCGATTGATTCTCAAAACCCTCGCAAAATCCGAGAAGCTTTCCGCCACCAGGATTCATGCTGGCTAAACGGATCATCCACCAGCACCGCGGGCATATCCCGCAGGCGAATCCATGGCTCATCCTGCCAGTGCAGCATGCAGAGCGACATCTTCGGCCAATCCAACACGCTCAACGTAGGCCGTTCCACCTTATGCGAATAGCGCTCATCCCGCAGGGTTGGCACTACCTGATGCGTGATCCACTCACGCAGCAATCGATATTCAGGGCAGTAGTGATAAACCAGCAATGCATAGACGCCTGACTCGCTCAACATCAGACGCTCTTCAGTCAAACCGTGGACATGCACGGGCATCATCCGGCGCTGGTCAGGGTCAAGCTTGCGCGTCATGCGTTCATCAAGGTGCTTGCTCATCAACCGCCCCAAATCCGAGGCGCTGAACCAAGCTTGGTTTTCAACCAAGAGGGTATGCAGATGGAGGTTGTGACGGGTGAAAGCGATCGGAATATAAGCATCAGGCAGATGGGTCTCCGAGGTATACGGAGAGCAGGGTGAAATTTTTGTGGGCATAACGACCTCTACGTTCAAAGGTTAGCGGCGCGAGCCCGACGTAGAGGATGTAAGAAAAATCCCAACTAGCTATTTCTCCACATAGAGTTGCAAATGTCCTTAGACAGTACGCGGTTCTATGTTCGGCGATTAGCTACTACGTTGGGCGTTTCTTAGGCACCTGCGACTAAGATAAGTAACGAGGCGATACGGCGTCAATGCGGAAAGATTCTGAGTTTTTCGTAGGGCAGAGGTGGCGTGCCTGTCCTGAAGTTAAACGCGGCTTTGGTTCCGTTGAATACAAAAACCCCGTTTTCACGGGGTTTTAGTTACGTGTGCAGCCTAGGATTTTTCTTTCAAATCAATCCCAGCTCAAAGCCCCACCGGTCTGATACTCAATCACCCGAGTCTCAAAGAAATTCTTCTCTTTCTTCAAGTCCATGATTTCGCTCATCCAAGGGAACGGGTTAGTCGTCCCTGGGTACTCTTCTTTAAGGCCAATCTGCGACAGGCGACGGTTAGCGATGAACTTGAGGTAGTCCTCCATCATCGCCGCGTTCATGCCCAGCACACCGCGAGGCATGGTATCGCGGGCGTATTCGATCTCCAGTTGGGTCCCTTGCAGGATCATCTGGGTCGCTTCTTCCTTCATCTCGGCATCCCACAAGTGTGGGTTTTCGATTTTGATCTGGTTGATCACGTCGATGCCGAAGTTCAGGTGCATGGATTCGTCGCGCAGGATGTACTGGAACTGCTCGGCGACGCCGGTCATTTTGTTGCGGCGACCCATGGAGAGGATCTGGGTGAAGCCGCAATAGAAGAAGATGCCTTCCAGGACGCAGTAGTAGGCGATCAGGTTGCGCAGCAGTTCTTTGTCGGTGTCCGGGGTGCCGGTTTCGAACTTCGGATCGGAGATCGAACGGGTGTATTTCAGGCCCCAGGCGGCTTTTTTCGCGACCGATGGGATCTCGTGGTACATGTTGAAGATCTCGCCTTCATCCATGGCCAGCGATTCGATGCAGTACTGGTAAGCGTGGGTGTGGATCGCCTCTTCGAACGCCTGGCGCAGGATGTACTGGCGGCATTCCGGGTTGGTGATCAGGCGGTACACGGCCAGGACCAGGTTGTTGGCAACCAGGGAGTCGGCGGTGGAGAAGAAGCCCAGGTTGCGCATCACGATGCGGCGCTCGTCGTCGGTCAGGCCTTCCGGGTTTTTCCAGAGGGCGATGTCGGCGGTCATGTTGACTTCTTGCGGCATCCAGTGGTTTGCGCAGCCGTCCAGGTACTTCTGCCAGGCCCAGTCGTATTTGAATGGCACGAGCTGGTTGAGGTCGGCGCGGCAGTTGATCATGCGCTTTTCATCGACGGCGACACGGGCGGAGGCGCCTTCGAGTTCGGCGAGGCCTTCGGCGACGTCGAGTTTGTCGAGGGCGGCCTTGGCGCGAATGATCGCGGCCGAGTCGCTGGCTGTCACGGCCCGGGCTTCCAGGGCGGCGGCACCGCCGGCGCTGTCGAGGCGGTCCATGTTGGCTTCAGAAGCGTGGCCGGCGTTTGCGCCTTTTACAGCAACTTCGCCGTCTTCTTTGTCGAATTCGTCCCAGCTCAGCATGACGTGTCGTCTCCTGCGTGAGGGCCAGATGCCCGATGAAGGCCTACTGGCCGCGGTGGATCTTGAAAAATCGTTTGTTGCAGCAGCTGACGCAGGCAATAAACAGAAAAATGTACGGGTCATTCCGGAGCGGCTGTGAACGCGAGGAGGCGATTGGCCTCTGCGTGGGCTCCAGGTAGGCGTGATCCCCTGTAAGGGAATATTGCAGGCCCGTTTAACGCGGCATTATAAGGACTTTTTTGCCTACGTGCTGCGACGAAATAGCTCACAGAAGGGGTAGTGGGCGGCATATCCGCATGGGAGCGAGGGTTTACAAGGCTTTGGCCGCTGAAGATTTTTTTTGCATGGATCGTATTGCAGTTTTTTTTGATCAAAAAACGAGCGTTTTTTGCGTGTTTGCACTACATGTTGTGTTTGCGGAGGGGTTTAAGCGGTTCTAGACACAACCAGGCCCGATCGAAACCGGGCCGTGGAAAATGTCAGTAATGATCAATCGATATGGGCCGAACCGGTGTGATCGCTGCCGTCGCTAGCCACCGCGGTGGGGTCAGTGTTGGCGTGATCGTCACTGGCGATCGTGGCGGAATCCGTCTGGTCGTAACCCTTGATCGCGGCTGCGGAACCGGTGCGATCAAAACCGTCGGCGGCGAAAGTATTGGTGGCCAGCACGGACAGGGCAAGGGCGAAGATCAATCTGCTTTTCATTTGGTAGTTGTTCCTGGTTCGATGACGTTGATCAGCCGTTGGAGCAGCCATTGCCCATGACGCTGTAGCGCAGGATGTGGCGTTGGCCCTTGGAATCGTCGTATTCCATCTTCGCCGGGACCACTTCGCAGACGTTCGGGATTTCGCTCATGGAGATGACTTTGGCGATGTCCAGGTGGGTGGAGTAGGTGTACTCCTCGATGGCCGGTTTTTGCTGTGCAGCATCGGTCGGGAGCTCGTCTGCCATCGCGGTGGCGCAAAGGCTGCCGAGGACCAGAACCCATAAAGCTTTCATCTAATTCACCTTTCTTGAAGTCGAGTGGGGTCACGCAACCTTTTTAGGGTTGCGTGTGGAGCTGATATTGGAAGTTTGATTAACGGCCTTCGTGGGGGCTGTGTTGCGCTAATCGTGTTTGCCGGTTGGCGAGGTGGATTTTAGAAGGTGAGGGTGGGGGTAAACAGACTCGGTTTTGATAAACACTGTTGGTTGATCTGGTAATAATCGACTGGGAGTCGGTGGCTGTCTGGTGAATTGATATTGGATGGGCAGGCGCTATCGCGAGCAAGCTCGCTCCCACAGGGGATTTGGTGGATTGCACGTTAGTACCGACATTTTGTAGGGACTTGTTACTACCATCGTCGAATGGTTCTATAGGCCCGCCCCGGGCTACAACGGGATCATACAAAAACAACTATTCACCGAGGTAAGAAAGATGAGTGCGGCTTCTGTGTATCCCGTTCGTCCCGAGGTTGCGGCCAATACGCTGACTGACGAGGCGACCTACAAGGCCATGTACCAGCAGTCGGTCGTCAACCCGGACGGCTTCTGGCGCGAGCAGGCCAAGCGCCTCGATTGGATCAAGCCTTTCACCACGGTGAAGCAGACGTCCTTCGACGATCACCATGTCGACATCAAGTGGTTCGCCGACGGCACCCTGAACGTTTCCTACAACTGCCTCGACCGTCACCTGGCCGAGCGCGGCGATCAGATTGCGATTATCTGGGAGGGCGATGACCCTGCCGAGAGTCGCAACATCACCTATCGCGAGCTGCATGAAGAAGTCTGCAAGTTTGCCAACGCCCTGCGCGGCCAGGACGTGCACCGCGGCGACGTGGTGACCATCTACATGCCGATGATCCCTGAAGCCGTGGTCGCGATGCTGGCCTGTGCCCGGATCGGTGCGATTCACTCGGTGGTGTTCGGCGGTTTCTCGCCTGAAGCGCTGGCAGGCCGGATCATCGACTGCAAATCCAAAGTGGTGATCACCGCCGACGAAGGCGTTCGCGCTGGCAAGAAGATCCCGCTCAAGGCCAACGTCGATGACGCGTTGACCAACCCGGAAACCAGCAGCATCCAGAAGGTCATCGTGTGCAAGCGCACCGGTGGCGGCATCAAGTGGAACCAGCACCGCGACATCTGGTACGAAGACCTGATGAAAGTGGCCGGTACCGTTTGCGCGCCGAAGGAAATGGGTGCCGAGGAAGCGCTGTTCATCCTCTACACCTCCGGTTCCACCGGCAAGCCCAAGGGCGTGCAGCACACCACGGCCGGCTACTTGCTGTACGCGGCGCTGACCCATGAGCGGGTGTTCGACTACAAGCCAGGCGAGGTCTACTGGTGCACCGCCGACGTGGGTTGGGTCACTGGCCACAGCTATATCGTCTACGGCCCGCTGGCCAATGGCGCGACCACGCTGCTGTTCGAAGGCGTGCCGAACTACCCGGACATCACCCGGGTGGCCAAGGTCATCGACAAGCACAAGGTCAGCATTCTCTACACCGCGCCGACCGCCATCCGCGCGATGATGGCCTCGGGCACCGCCGCCGTCGAAGGTGCTGACGGCAGCAGCCTGCGCCTGTTGGGTTCGGTGGGTGAGCCGATCAACCCGGAAGCCTGGGACTGGTACTACAAGAATGTCGGCAAGGAGCGTTGCCCGATCGTAGATACCTGGTGGCAGACCGAAACCGGTGGCGTGCTGATCAGCCCACTGCCAGGCGCCACGGCGTTGAAGCCAGGTTCGGCCACGCGTCCGTTCTTCGGCGTGGTGCCGGCGTTGGTGGACAACCTCGGCAACCTGATCGAAGGCGCGGCCGAAGGCAACCTGGTGATCCTCGATTCGTGGCCAGGCCAGGCGCGTACGCTGTACGGCGACCATGACCGCTTTGTCGACACCTACTTCAAAACCTTCAGCGGCATGTACTTCACCGGTGACGGTGCGCGTCGCGACGAGGATGGCTACTACTGGATCACCGGTCGGGTGGATGACGTGCTCAACGTGTCCGGCCACCGCATGGGTACTGCCGAGATCGAGAGCGCCATGGTCGCCCACCCGAAAGTCGCCGAAGCGGCGGTGGTCGGTGTGCCGCACGACATCAAGGGGCAGGGCATCTACGTCTATGTCACCCTCAATGCCGGCGAAGAAACCAGCGAGGCCCTGCGCCTGGAACTGAAGAACTGGGTGCGCAAGGAGATCGGTCCGATTGCTTCGCCGGATGTGATCCAGTGGGCACCGGGGCTGCCGAAAACCCGCTCCGGCAAGATCATGCGCCGCATCCTGCGCAAGATCGCCACGGCGGAGTACGACGGGTTGGGTGATATCTCCACCCTGGCTGATCCGAGCGTGGTGGCGCATCTGATCGAGACGCACAAGACCATGAACGTTGCCTGACGGTAACCCGTAAAACCGAAAAGCCCCGCCCGGCAGTGCCGAGCGGGGCTTTTTTATTAGGCTTTTGTGGGAGCAAGGCTTGCCCGCGATGAAGGCGATGCGGTCTTGCAGAAATCGAGGCGTCTGTTTCGCGAGCAAGCTTTGCTCCCACAAAGCCTTGTTTCTAAACCTCTGCCGGGATGAGCCCTCTGCCAAAGTGTTTTGTGTTCGGCTGGTATGGTCTGCGAATAAATATCGACCTTCAAAGTAGGAGGTGTCTGAGCGTTACCGGTGTTTCGAAATGTGTAACCAAAGGCGCCACAGCGGGGCGATGTGAAACGCCAAGCCCCATTACAGGGCGGTTCCAGGCGTCTCCCAAAATAAGCCGACACGCTGTGCTTGCCGGATTAGAAGGGTTTGCGAATAATGGGCCCGCTATTTGCAGCATAGATCGGTTTCCCTTCTTTTGCTCTTGCATGAATTTGCGGGGCTGTCAATGCGCTCGAACAGCTTTCTCGGTGCTTCTGTAATTTGTTGTCGCATTGAAGAAATATCGGCTTCGGGCCTGTCGTTAGAATGCCGATCACTCGCTCGTCGTGGCTCGTGTTGAATAAAACGTGAGCTTCCTAGGACGCAGCACCAAAGTTCGTTTCACCCATTCGCATATTGGGCTGTTGCTCACTCTGCCGTTTTTGCCCTTTACCGATGGAGTCCCAAGATGAAGAAACTTGTGCTGCTTGGCGCCCTGGCACTGTCCGTGCTGTCCCTGCCGACCTTCGCTGATGAGAAGCCCCTGAAGATTGGTATCGAAGCGGCTTACCCTCCGTTCGCCTCGAAAGCTCCGGATGGCAGCATCGTCGGTTTCGACTACGACATCGGCAATGCGCTGTGCGAAGAGATGAAGGTCAAGTGCGTGTGGGTCGAGCAAGAGTTCGACGGCCTGATCCCGGCGCTCAAGGTCCGCAAGATCGACGCGATCCTGTCGTCCATGTCGATCACCGAAGATCGCAAGAAGTCGGTTGATTTCACCAACAAGTACTACAACACCCCGGCCCGTCTGGTGATGAAGGCCGGTACCCAGGTCAGCGACGGTCTGGCCGAGCTCAAGGGCAAGAACATCGGCGTGCAGCGTGGTTCGATCCATGAGCGTTTCGCCCGTGAAGTCCTGGCTCCGCTGGGTGCCGAGATCAAACCATACGGTTCGCAGAACGAGATCTACCTGGACGTGTCCGCTGGTCGTCTCGACGGCACCGTGGCAGACGCTACGCTGTTGGATGACGGCTTCCTCAAGACCGATGCTGGCAAGGGCTTCGCGTTCGTCGGCCCGGCCTTTACCGACGTCAAGTACTTCGGCGACGGCGTCGGCATCGCGGTGCGCAAGGGCGACGCGTTGAAGGACAAGATCAACGGCGCGATCGCGGCCATTCGCGAGAACGGCAAGTACAAGCAAATCCAGGACAAATACTTCGCTTTCGACATCTACGGCAAGTAACGACGTCCCGCCACTCGTGCGAAATGGCGCAAGCAACAGGATCTCTGCGGTTTGCGCCATTTTTTCATCCCACTTTCGAGGACCTGAATCATGTTGAAAGGCTACGGGGCTGTCATCCTCGATGGCGCATGGTTGACGCTTGAGCTCGCCTTGTCGTCCATGGCCCTGGCCATCGTCCTGGGGTTGATCGGCGTTGCGTTGCGCCTCTCTCCGGTGCGCTGGCTGGCGTGGCTGGGCGACCTGTATGCCACGGTCATTCGCGGCATTCCCGACCTGGTGCTGATCCTGCTGATTTTCTACGGCGGCCAGGACCTGCTCAACCGCGTGGCGCCGATGCTCGGTTACGACGACTACATCGACCTGAACCCGCTGGCGGCCGGTATCGGTACCCTGGGCTTCATCTTCGGTGCCTACCTGTCGGAAACCTTCCGCGGTGCCTTCATGGCGATCCCCAAGGGGCAGGCCGAGGCGGGCATGGCGTACGGCATGAACGGCTTCCAGGTGTTTTTCCGAGTGCTGGTGCCGCAGATGATTCGCCTGGCGATCCCGGGCTTCACCAACAACTGGCTGGTGCTGACCAAGGCGACCGCGCTGATTTCGGTGGTGGGCCTGCAAGACATGATGTTCAAGGCCAAGCAGGCGGCAGATGCCACGCGCGAGCCTTTCACCTTCTTCCTCGCAGTGGCGGCGATGTACCTGGTGATCACCAGCGTCTCGTTGCTGGCATTGCGTCACCTTGAGAAGCGCTACTCGGTAGGCGTAAGGGCGGCTGATCTATGATCTTCGACTACAACGTCATCTATGAAGCCTTGCCGCTGTATTTCAGTGGCTTGTTGACCACCCTGAAGCTGTTGGCCCTGTCGCTGTTCTTCGGTCTGTTGGCGGCGTTGCCCCTGGGGCTGATGCGGGTGTCCAAGCAGCCGGTCGTCAACATGACGGCGTGGCTCTACACCTACGTGATCCGCGGCACGCCGATGCTGGTCCAGCTGTTCCTGATCTACTACGGGTTGGCGCAATTCGCGATCGTGCGTGAAAGCTTCCTCTGGCCGTGGCTGTCCAGCGCGACCTTCTGCGCCTGCCTGGCGTTCGCCATCAACACTAGCGCCTACACCGCCGAAATCATCGCCGGCAGCCTGCGGGCCACGCCCAACGGTGAGATCGAAGCGGCCAAGGCCATGGGCATGTCGCGCTACAAGCTGTATCGCCGGATCCTGCTGCCATCGGCCTTGCGTCGGGCGCTGCCGCAATACAGCAACGAAGTGATCATGATGTTGCAGACCACCAGCCTGGCATCCATCGTGACCCTGATCGACATCACCGGTGCCGCGCGCACGGTGAACGCGCAGTACTACTTGCCGTTCGAGGCCTACATCACGGCCGGCGTTTTCTACCTGTGCCTGACCTTCATCCTGGTGCGCCTGTTCAAACTGGCCGAGCGCCGCTGGCTGGGTTACCTGGCCCCGCGCAAGCACTGATAACGCATCGATCCGATCGACTGCTCAACGACTGACGTTTTGTGAGAACCGACCGCATGTACAAGCTTGAAGTCCAAGACCTGCATAAACGCTATGGCAGTCACGAAGTGCTCAAGGGCGTGTCCCTGAAAGCCGCCGCTGGCGATGTGATCAGCATCATCGGCTCCAGTGGCTCCGGCAAGAGTACTTTCCTGCGTTGCATCAACCTGCTTGAGCAGCCCCACGCCGGCAAGATCCTGCTCAACAACGAAGAGTTGAAGCTGGTGGCCGGCAAGGACGGCGCGTTGAAGGCCGCGGACCCCAAGCAACTGCAGCGCATGCGTTCGCGGCTGTCGATGGTGTTCCAGCATTTCAATCTGTGGTCCCACATGACTGCGCTGGAAAACATCATGGAAGCGCCGGTGCATGTGCTGGGCGTGTCCAAGGCTGAAGCGCGGGAGAAGGCCGAGCACTACCTGAACAAGGTTGGCGTGGCTCATCGCAAGGATGCCTACCCGGGCCATATGTCTGGCGGCGAGCAGCAGCGTGTGGCGATTGCCCGTGCGCTGGCGATGGAGCCGGAGGTGATGTTGTTCGACGAGCCGACCTCGGCTCTGGACCCGGAACTGGTAGGTGACGTGCTCAAGGTGATGCAGGCCCTGGCCCTGGAAGGCCGGACCATGGTGGTGGTGACCCACGAAATGGGCTTTGCCCGTGAAGTGTCGAACCAACTGGTGTTCTTGCACAAAGGCATCGTCGAAGAAAGCGGCAACCCGCGCGAAGTGCTGGTCAATCCGCAATCCGAGCGCTTGCAACAATTTCTGTCGGGCAGCCTCAAGTAATCGCTCCCGTTACGCACCTGATTTGGGTCATGCTGCGCACCGTGCGCCAGATGGTCTAATTTGGTTGCAGCCGCTTTTGGCTTTAACACTGTTTTCGCTTCGGATCGCCCGCCATGACTGCCCATCGAATAGGTTTCCTGATTTGGCCCAGCACTAAAGCCTTGACGCTGGCGCTGGCCGAGGAGGCCTTGCGTGTTGCTCAGCGGGTGCATCCGGATGTGGTCTACGAACTGTCGTTCTTGCAGGCCGAACCACCGGCCGATGGCGCCTGGCAACTGCCGGGCGAGCCTTGGGCCGGCAAGCTCGAAGGTTTCCAGAAGCTGTTCCTGCTGGCCGATGAGCCGCCGGCTGCGCTGGCCTCACCCTTGAGCAGCGCCCTCAAGCAACTGGTGCGTGCCGGTTGTGTGATCGGCGGTTTGTCTGCCGGTGTCTATCCCCTGGCCCAACTGGGGTTGCTCGACGGTTACCGTGCCGCCGTGCATTGGCGCTGGCAGGACGATTTCTCCGAGCGCTTCCCCAAGGTCATCGCCACCAGCCATCTGTTTGACTGGGATCGCGATCGCCTGAGCGCTTGCGGCGGGATGTCGGTACTCGACCTGTTGCTGGCGGTGCTGGCCCGCGATCACGGCGCGGAACTGGCCGGTGCGGTGTCGGAAGAATTGGTGGTCGAGCGCATTCGCGAGGGTGGCGAGCGTCAACGCATCCCGTTGCAGAACCGCCTTGGCTCCAGTCATCCAAAGCTCACCCAGGCGGTGCTGCTGATGGAAGCCAACATCGAAGAGCCGCTGACCACCGACGAGATCGCCCAGCATGTCTGCGTATCCCGTCGGCAACTGGAGCGGATCTTCAAGCAATACCTCAATCGCGTGCCCAGCCAGTATTACCTGGAGCTGCGTCTGAACAAGGCCCGGCAGATGCTGATGCAGACCAGCAAATCCATCATCCAGATCGGCCTGTCTTGCGGCTTCTCCTCAGGGCCACACTTCTCCAGCGCCTACCGCAACTTCTTCGGCGCCACACCGCGGGAAGACCGCAACCAGCGACGCAGCAGCAGCCCGTTCGAGTTGTCCTCGGTGCCGTCCGAGCGCGGGTAGGGCAGGCACAACCTCTCTGTGGCGAGGGGATTTATTGTGGGAGCAAGATCTGTGGGAACAGGACTTGTGGGGGGGCTGGACTTGTGGGAGCAAGGCTTGCCCGCGATACAGGCGACGCGGTCCTTGGTGAACCGAGGTGCCTGCATCGCGAGCAAGCTTTGCTCCCACAGATATATTCCTCGCCGCACGTAGATGCCGACACCTCAAATCCCGCCACAACGTTTAAACTGCGCCTTTGCGACGCTATTTGTCGCATTGCCGTAAACCCGCGAAAAACGTGGGTTGGCGCTATAAGAAGTTGTCGCTTGGCGGCAAGGCCGGGCTGAAAACTGTCCTTACAATCCTTACCAAGCCCGCCAGTTCCAGGCGGGTGTTCCTCATCAGGAGACTCCGATGTCCGTTGAGCAAGCCGCGGTACAACGCGCCGATTTCGACCAGGTTATGGTTCCCAACTATGCACCTGCTGCCTTCATACCTGTGCGTGGCGCCGGTTCCCGCGTATGGGACCAATCCGGTCGTGAGTTGATCGACTTTGCTGGCGGTATCGCAGTCAACGTACTGGGCCATGCCCACCCGGCACTGGTCGGTGCACTGACCGAACAGGCCAACAAGCTGTGGCACGTGTCCAACGTATTCACCAACGAGCCGGCCCTGCGCCTGGCCCATAAGTTGGTCAACGCGACCTTTGCCGAGCGCGCGTTTTTCTGCAACTCCGGCGCCGAAGCCAACGAGGCCGCCTTCAAGCTGGCCCGTCGCGTCGCGTTCGATCGTTTCGGCAGCGAAAAATACGAAATCATCGCCGCGCTCAATAGCTTCCACGGTCGTACCCTGTTCACCGTCAACGTTGGCGGGCAGTCGAAGTACTCCGACGGCTTCGGTCCTAAAATTACTGGCATCACCCACGTTCCTTACAACGACCTGGCTGCTTTGAAAGCCGCTATTTCGGACAAGACCTGCGCCGTGGTGCTGGAGCCGATCCAGGGCGAGGGCGGTGTACTGCCGGCCGAGCAGGCCTACCTGCAAGGCGCCCGCGACCTGTGCGATGCCCACGACGCATTGCTGGTGTTCGACGAAGTGCAGACCGGCATGGGCCGCAGCGGCCACCTGTTCGCCTACATGCATTACGGCGTGGTCCCGGACATCCTCACCAGCGCCAAGAGCCTGGGCGGTGGTTTCCCGATCGCGGCGATGCTCACCACCGAAGCGCTGGCCAAGCACCTGGTCGTCGGCACCCACGGCACCACCTATGGCGGTAACCCGCTGGCCTGCACGGTGGCCGAAGCCGTGATCGATGTGGTCAATACCCCTGAAGTGCTCGCGGGTGTCAAAGCCAAGCATCACAAGTTCAAGGCTCGCCTGGAGCAGATCGGCGAGAAGTACGGCCTGTTCACCCAAGTGCGTGGCCTGGGCCTGCTGATCGGCTGCGTGCTGAACGACGCCTGGAAAGGCAAGGCCAAGGACATCTTCAACGCCGCCGAACAGGAAGGCCTGATGATCCTGCAAGCCGGCCCGGACGTGATTCGCTTTGCTCCGAGCCTGGTGGTGGAAGACGCCGATATCGACGAAGGCCTGGACCGCTTCGAGCGGGCCGTGGCGAAGTTGACCCAAGCCTGATTTCAGACTTGACCGGCTCCATTGTGGGAGCCGGACTTATGTGGGTGCAGGTTTGTGGGAGCAAAGCTTGCTCGCGATGCGGGTGCCTCAGTTCACCAAGGACCGCGTCGCCTGCATCGCGGGCAAGCC
This sequence comes from Pseudomonas sp. H1_F01, assembly GCF_054681425.1. Lineage (NCBI taxonomy): Bacteria > Pseudomonadati > Pseudomonadota > Gammaproteobacteria > Pseudomonadales > Pseudomonadaceae > Pseudomonas > Pseudomonas sp. H1_F01. Next base: position 1,800,145 of record NZ_CP162823.1, read on the forward strand.
TTGCTCCCACAAGCTTTACTCCCACAAACCTGCTCCCAAATTTAAGTCGGTGGGGGAGTTGGGCCCGGTATTTTTTCTCTGTGTATCGACCTGACGGTCGAACCCTTTATTTCAAGTTAAGGAGTGACACCATGCTGGTGATGCGCCCCGCGCAAATGGCTGATCTGGGCGAGGTACAGCGTCTGGCTGCGGACAGTCCGATCGGTGTCACTTCCTTGCCGGATGACGTGGAACGCCTGAGCGACAAGATCGCCGCAAGCGAAGCCTCGTTCGCCGCCGAAGTCAGCTTCAATGGTGAAGAGAGCTACTTCTTCGTCCTTGAAGACACCGCGACCGGCAAGCTGGTGGGCTGTTCGGCCATTGTCGCTTCGGCCGGCTATTCCGAGCCGTTCTACAGCTTTCGCAACGAGACCTTCGTTCACGCCTCCCGTGAACTGAAGATCCACAACAAGATCCACGTGCTCTCCCAGTGCCACGACCTGACTGGCAACAGCCTGCTGACCAGTTTCTACGTGGTGCCGGAGCTGGTGGGTTCGCCATGGTCGGAACTCAATTCCCGCGGGCGCCTGCTGTTCGTCGCCAGCCACCCGGAACGGTTCGCCGATTCGGTGGTGACCGAGATCGTCGGCTACAGCGATGAGAATGGCGACTCGCCGTTCTGGGATGCCATCGGTCGCAACTTCTTCGACCTCAACTACGCCGCCGCCGAGCGCTTGTGCGGGCTGAAAAGCCGTACTTTCCTCGCCGAGTTGATGCCCCATTACCCGATCTACGTGCCGCTGTTGCCGGACGCCGCCCAGGAAGCCATGGGTCAGGTCCATCCGCGGGCGCAGATCACCTTCGACATCCTGATGCGTGAGGGTTTCGAGACCGATCACTACATCGACATCTTCGACGGTGGCCCGACCCTGCATGCTCGTGTCTCGGGCATTCGTTCGATTGCCCAGAGCCGCGTGGTGCCGGTCAAGATCGGCGAACCGGTCAAGGGGGCCGGCCGCCAATACCTGGTGGCCAATGCCCAATTGCAGGATTACCGCGCCGTGCTGCTCGAGCTCGATTACGCGCCGGGCAAACCTGTGACGCTGGACATGGAAGCGGCCGAAGCCTTGGGCGTCGGCGAAGGCGCCAGCGTGCGTCTGGTAGCCGTATAACGCTTTACAGCTGAGTTTCGCGGGTGGCGTGAGCGACCCGTTTGAGGAGATAGCATGATCGTTCGTCCCGTACGCAGCAGCGATTTACCCGCTCTGATCGCCCTGGCCCGCAGCACGGGCACCGGCCTGACCACCCTGCCGGCCAACGAAGAGCGCCTGGCCCATCGGGTCGGCTGGGCCGAGAAGACCTTTCGCGGTGAAGCCGGGCGCGGTGACGCGGACTACCTGTTCGTGCTCGAAGACGACGACGGTCGCGTGGTGGGCATTTCCGCCATCGCCGGTGCCGTTGGGCTGCGTGAGCCCTGGTACAACTTCCGGGTTGGCCTGACGGTCAGCGCGTCCCAGGAATTGAACATCTATCGGGAAATCCCGACCCTGTTCCTGGCCAACGACCTGACCGGCAATTCCGAGCTGTGCTCGCTGTTCCTCCATGCCGATTTCCGCAGTGGTCTCAATGGCCGCATGCTGGCCAAGGCGCGGCTGTTGTTCATTGCCGAATTCCCACAGTTGTTCGGCAACAAGATCATCGCCGAGATGCGCGGCATGTCCGACGACAAGGGGCGTTCACCGTTCTGGGAAAGCCTGGGCCGGCACTTCTTCAAGATGGAATTCAGCCAGGCCGACTACCTCACCGGGGTGGGCAACAAGGCGTTCATCGCCGAGCTGATGCCCAAGTTTCCGCTGTACACCTGTTTCTTGTCCGAAGATGCCCGGGCCGTGATCGGCCAGGTTCATCCGGATACCGAACCTGCATTGTCGATGCTCAAGAGCGAAGGTTTCAGCTACCAGGGTTACGTCGACATCTTCGACGCCGGCCCAGCGGTGGAATGCGAAACCGGCAAGATCCGCGCGATTCGCGACAGCCAGGCGCTGGTGCTGGCCATCGGTACGCCGGGCGATGACGCCACGCCGTTCCTCATCCATAACCGCAAGCGCGAAGACTGCCGCATCACCGCTGCACCGGCGCGCTTTGCCGCCGGCACGCTGGTGGTCGATCCGCTGACCGCCAAACGTCTTCAACTCAACGCCGGCGATCAGGTACGTGCCGTCGCGCTGTCTGCTGCCCGGGAGTCGAAATAATGAACTCGCTGTACATCGCAGGAAGCTGGCTGGAAGGCCAGGGTGATCTCTTTGAGTCGTTGAACCCGGTGACCCAGCAGGTATTGTGGTCGGGTAACGGCGCCACGGCGGCACAAGTGGAGTCGGCGGTGCAGGCCGCGCGCCAGGCGTTCCCGGACTGGGCTCGGCGCTCGCTGGATGAACGCATCCAGGTGCTGGAAGCCTTTGCCGCTGCCCTGAAAAGCCACGCGGACGAACTGGCCCATTGCATCGGTGAAGAAACCGGCAAGCCGTTGTGGGAAGCGGCGACCGAAGTGACCAGCATGGTCAACAAAGTCGCCATTTCGGTGCAGAGCTACCGCGAGCGGACTGGCGAGAAGAGCGGCCCCCTGGGCGACGCCACCGCTGTGCTGCGCCACAAGCCCCACGGTGTGGTGGCGGTGTTCGGCCCCTACAACTTCCCTGGTCATTTGCCCAACGGCCACATCGTGCCAGCCCTGCTGGCCGGCAACAGCGTATTGTTCAAGCCGAGCGAACTGACGCCGAAAGTTGCCGAGCTGACGGTCAAGTGCTGGGTCGAGGCCGGTCTGCCGGCGGGCGTACTGAACCTGCTGCAAGGCGCGCGGGAGACGGGTATCGCCCTGGCGGCGAACCCAGGCATCGACGGGCTGTTCTTCACCGGCTCCAGCCGCACCGGCAATCTGTTGCATCAACAATTTTCCGGGCGTCCGGACAAGATCCTCGCGCTGGAAATGGGCGGTAACAACCCGCTGGTGGTGGATGAGGTGGCCGACGTCGATGCGGCGGTCTACACCATTATCCAGTCCGCTTTCATTTCCGCCGGGCAGCGCTGCACCTGTGCGCGCCGCCTGCTGGTGCCGGAAGGCGCCTGGGGCGATGCCTTGCTGGCGCGCCTGGTGGCGGTCAGCTCGACCCTTGAAGTCGGTGCCTTCGACCAGCAACCGGCGCCGTTCATGGGCTCGGTGATTTCCCTGGCCGCGGCGAAGGCGCTGATGGATGCGCAAAACCATTTGCTGGGCAAAGGCGCCGTGCCGCTGTTGAGCATGACCCAACCGCAGGCCCAGGCCGCATTGCTGACGCCGGGTATCCTGGACGTGACGGCCGTGGCCGAGCGTCCCGATGAAGAGCTGTTCGGGCCGTTGCTGCAAGTGATCCGCTACAAAGATTTCGCAGCGGCAATCGCCGAGGCCAACAATACGCAATATGGCCTGGCCGCCGGGTTGCTGTCCGATTCCCAGGAGCGTTACCAGCAGTTCTGGCTGCAAAGCCGCGCCGGTATCGTCAACTGGAACAAACAGCTGACCGGTGCCGCCAGCAGCGCGCCGTTCGGCGGTGTCGGCGCCTCGGGCAACCATCGCGCCAGCGCTTATTACGCGGCCGATTATTGCGCGTACCCGGTGGCTTCCCTGGAGACACCAAGCCTTGTGATGCCGGCTGCCCTCACTCCCGGCGTGCGCATGTCTTGAGACCGCCATCGCGGGCAAGCCTTGCTCCCACAGGCGTTATGCCAAATCTGTGAGAGCAAGCCTTGCTCCCACAGGAGTTATGCCAAATCTGTGAGAGCAAGCCTTGCTCCCACAGGAACTATGCAGAACCTGTGGGAGCAAGGCTTGCCCGCGATAGCCGCGACTCGGTTGTTATTGATGCCTATAAAAAAACAGATCCTCGTGGAGCCTCGCTGATGAAATCCTATGAAGTCAACTTTGACGGTCTAGTGGGGCCGACCCATAACTACGGCGGGCTCTCGTACGGCAACGTCGCGTCCCAGAGCAACAGCCAGCAGTCCTCCAACCCCAAGGAAGCGGCGTTGCAGGGCCTGGCGAAAATGAAAGCGTTGATGGACATGGGTTTCCAGCAAGGTGTGCTGGCGCCACAGGAACGCCCGGACGTGGCGGCCCTGCGTCGGTTGGGCTTTGCCGGTAGCGATGCCCAGGTCATCCAGCAGGCCGCGAAAGAAGCGATGCCGTTGCTGGTTGCCAGTTGCTCGGCCTCCAGCATGTGGGTGGCCAATGCCGCCACAGTCAGCCCGAGCGCCGACACGGCCGATGGCCGCGTGCATTTCACCGCCGCCAACCTGAACTGCAAATACCACCGCAGCATCGAACATCCGACCACCAGTCGAGTGCTGGGGGCGATGTTCGCCAACCAGCAACACTTCGCCCACCACGCCGCCTTGCCGGCGGTGGCGCAGTTCGGTGACGAAGGCGCGGCCAACCACACCCGTTTCTGCCGCGCCTACGGCGAGGCTGGTGTTGAATTCTTCGTGTTCGGTCGCAGTGCTTTTGACACCCGCTATCCCGCGCCGCAGAAATACCCGGCGCGCCAGACCCTCGAAGCTTCCCAGGCCGTTGCCCGTCTGCACGGGCTGAGGGAGGAGGGCGTGGTGTACGCCCAACAGAACCCATCGGTGATCGACCAGGGTGTGTTCCACAACGACGTGATCGCGGTGGGCAATGGCGAAGTGCTGTTCTATCACGAGGACGCGTTTCTCGAGACCGACAAGATGCTGGCCGAATTGAGCGGCAAACTCGCCAAGGTCGGTGGGAAATTTCAATCGGTGTGCGTGCCGCGTTCGGCGGTCACCGTCGATGATGCAGTACGTTCCTACCTGTTCAATAGCCAGTTACTGTCGCGTCCCGACGGTTCGATGCTCTTGATCGTGCCGGAAGAATGCCGTAGCAACGAACGTGTCTGGCAATACCTGCAGGGCCTGACGGGCACTGGCGGGGTGATTCGCGAAGTGAAGGTCTTCGACCTCAAGCAAAGCATGCAGAACGGTGGTGGCCCGGCTTGCTTGAGGTTGCGCGTGGCGCTCAATGAAACCGAGCTGGCGGCCGTCAACCCAGGGGTTATCATGACCGCGCCGCTGTACGATTCGCTGACCCAATGGGTCGAGCGGCACTACCGCGACCGCATGACCGAAAACGATCTGGCAGACCCGCAGTTGCTGCTCGAATGCCGTGCGGCACTGGATGAACTGACACAAATCCTTAAACTTGGCGCGGTTTATCCTTTCCAGATCAATTGAAAGCGCGCGCGACCTGACTACAGTCAAAGCAGGGCGCGTTGCCTTATCCCCAGACGAGAATGTAAAGACATGAGCGATACCCTGCAGCTGATCCTTGAAGACACCGACGGCACTCAACTGGAAACTTCCTGCACCCGCGTCGCGGTGATGTGGCAAGGCAAGGAATTGTGGATCCAGCAGGATGGCCGCGGTCAGTTGCTGATCGGCGTCGATGTCGAGGAAGGGGACGAGGAATACGCCAACCTGTTGTTGCGTCCATTGGCGACCAACCTGGTCAGCCTGCAACTGGAAATGGAACCAGCGGACGTCGGCGACGATGACCATGTCCATGGCCCGGATTGCGGCCACGACCATTAAGGAAACCGCGCTATGCTCGCCCTCGGCAAACTGCTTGAACTGACCCTCGCCGGCCGTGAACCGGCGGAGAAGACTCAACTGACTGTCGAAGGCGTACGGATGCGCTGGTTGAGCGAGGGCGCGCTGGAGGTCAAGCCGCCCGAAGCCCGGGACAACGGCCTGGACCTGCTGCTGTCGGCCGGTATCCACGGCAATGAAACCGCGCCTATCGAGCTGCTCGACCGCTTGCTGCATGACATCGCCCGTGGCCATTTGAAGCCGCGGGCACGCATTCTGTTCCTGTTCGGCAACCCCGAGGCCATCCGGCGCGGTGAGCGTTTCGTCGAACAGGACGTCAACCGCCTGTTCAATGGCCGCCACGAGCTGAGCGGCGGCCCCGAGGCGCTGCGGGCCTGCGAGCTGGAGCGATTGGCCGCCAGTTTCTTCAGCCGGCCAGAACGCAGTCGCTTGCATTACGACCTGCACACCGCCATCCGCGGCTCGAAGATCGAGCAATTCGCCCTCTACCCGTGGAAAGAAGGTCGCCAGCATTCACGCCGTGAGCTGGCACGCCTGCGTGCCGGGGGCATGGAGGCGGTGCTGCTGCAGAACAAGCCGTCCATTGTGTTCAGCGCCTACACCTACGACCAGCTCGGTGCCGAGTCCTTCACCCTGGAACTGGGCAAGGCCCGGCCATTCGGGCAGAACGACGGCGTCAACGTCAGCCTGCTGGAAACCCGCCTGCAACAGATCATCGAGGGCAACGAGCCGGAGCTGGATGAGGGGCTCGATGGCCTGCAGCTGTTCAGCGTGGCCCGGGAAATCATCAAGCACAGCGACAGTTTCCGCCTGAACCTGCCAGCGGACATCGAGAACTTCTCGGAATTGGGGAAAGGCTACGTGCTGGCCGAAGACATCGCCCAGACCCGCTGGGTGATCGAAGAAGAGGGTGCCCGGATCATCTTTCCGAACCCCAAGGTCAAGAATGGCTTGCGGGCTGGCATCCTGATCGTGCCGGCGACCGACGAAAACCTGATCTAAAACCCACACCGAACTATTGTGGGAGCGAGCTTGCTCGCGATAGCGATGTATCAGTCAACATTAATGCAGGCTGAACCACCGCCATCGCGAGCAAGCTCGCTCCCACAGGTTTTTAGCGGCTTTTAGACCGCTACCGCCCGCTGCTCACTACGGCGCAACGCCCGGGTCTTGTGCAACGTATCGGCACAGGTCTTCGCTGCTTCCTGGCCCTTGTGCACGAAATGCTCGAAGAAGAACTTCTGATGTTCTTCCCCGGCATGGAAGTGATGCGGCGTGAGCACCACCGAGAATACCGGCACTTCGGTTTCCAGCTGGACCTGCATCAGGCCGCTGATCACCGATTGGGCGACGAACTCGTGGCGGTAGATGCCCCCGTCCACCACCAGGCCGGCGGCGACGATGCCGGCGTAGCGGCCTGACTTGGCCAGCAGCTTGGCGTGCAGCGGAATCTCGAAGGCACCGCCGACTTCGAAGAAGTCGATATCACTTTCCTGGTAACCCTGGATGATCATTTCGGCGACGAAACCTTTACGGCTCTGGTCGACGATTTCCTTGTGCCAGCAGGCCTGGATGAACGCGACGCGCTCGCCCGGATGACTTTTGCTTTTGCTGTCGATTGCAGTGGGTTGCATGTTCTGGTTCCTGTTTGTGTGAAAAACAGGGCGTCATGAATCGAAGGGGATTCGAGGGTACGCCGCGCACGGACAGTCGCAGTCGGCCCTTGGGTATCAATCCCGTTCTCTCTTCATCCGGACTATGACCGTCGGCCCCGGAATCACACCGGGTCTGCTGACCTTGTCGCTACACCCTAAAAAAGTGGTGTACCACCAAGCGCTCGCGGGCTATGCACGTTGCGTGCAATTACCGCCGGTGGGGAATTACACCCCGCCCTGAGAACGTTTTGCCGCCACGCTTTGTGACGGCGGACAATTTTTAACACATAACCCCTTGTGGGAGCGAGCTTGCTCGCGATGGCGGTGGATCAGCTTGCATCGCTGCTGAATGTGCCGCCGTCATCGCGAGCAAGCTCGCTCCCACAGGGGTTTTGAATAATCTGTTGGTTCGTGTCGTCCTGGGCTTGATTATTCCTCGCCATGACCGCAGTAATTGCCCTTCGAAAGGGATTTCCCTCCACTTGAGCCCGAGGCCAGATTCATGAGTGTTATCGATCTTCGCAGCGACACGGTCACCCAACCTACCGCCGGCATGCTGGATGCCATGGCCAGCGCGCCTACCGGCGACGATGTGTATGGGGAAGACCCGACCGTCAATCGCCTCGAGGCCGAACTGGCCGCGCGCCTGGGGTTTGCCGCAGCGCTGTTCGTGCCCACGGGGACCATGAGCAACCTGTTGGGTTTGATGGCCCACTGCGAGCGCGGCGACGAATACATCGTCGGCCAGCAGGCCCACACCTACAAATACGAAGGCGGCGGTGCGGCCGTGCTCGGTTCGATCCAGCCCCAGCCCCTTGAAGTGCAGGCGGACGGTTCCCTGGACCTGGCGCATGTCGCTGCGGCGATCAAGCCCGATGATTTCCACTTTGCCCGCACCCGCCTGCTGGCCCTGGAAAACACCATGCAGGGCAAGGTGCTGCCACTGGAATACCTGGCCCGGGCCCGGCGTTTCACCCAGGAACATGGCCTGGCCCTGCACTTGGACGGGGCGCGGTTGTACAACGCTGCGGTCAAGCTGAATGTCGATGCCCGTGAGATCACGCAGTACTTCGATTCGGTGTCGGTGTGCTTGTCCAAGGGCCTCGGCGCGCCGGTGGGCTCGGTCCTGTGTGGCAGCGCCGAACTGATAGGCAAGGCCCGCCGGCTGCGCAAGATGGTCGGTGGCGGCATGCGCCAGGCGGGGATTCTCGCGGCGGCGGGGCTATACGCCCTGGAACATCAGGTCCAGCGCCTGGCCGATGACCACGCCAATGCCCAGCGGCTCGCCGAGGGCTTGCGTGCGGCGGGTTATGAAGTCGAGCCGGTGCAGACCAACATGGTCTACGTGCAAATGGGCGAGCGGGCCGAGGCGATCAAGGCATTTGCCGATGAACGGGGCGTCAAGCTCAGCGCGGCGCCACGCCTGCGAATGGTGACGCACATGGACGTGAGCGCGGCGCAAATCGACCAGGTGATCGCCACTTTCGTCGAATTTTCCCGCCACTGACCCGTCAACCGGGCCAATTGACAGTTTCTATCGCATAAACACGCTGTACCCCACGCGAAGGGCCGATATAATGCGGCCCTTTGCCGTTGCTTCGTCTGTTGACGTTTTGCACAGGCCTTTGGCCGCAGCCTCCGTGGAAGAACCTAATGAAAAGCGCAGAAATCCGTGAAGCCTTCCTTCGCTTCTTCGAAGAGCAAGGCCACACCCGAGTAGCCTCCAGCTCTTTGATTCCGGGCAACGACCCGACCCTGCTGTTCACCAACGCGGGGATGAACCAGTTCAAGGACTGCTTCCTGGGCCAGGAAAAACGTGCCTACACCCGTGCGGTGAGCAGCCAGAAGTGCGTGCGTGCCGGCGGCAAGCACAACGACCTGGAGAACGTCGGTTATACCGCTCGTCACCACACCTTCTTCGAAATGCTGGGTAACTTCAGCTTCGGTGACTATTTCAAGCGCGACGCCATCACCTTCGCCTGGACCTTCCTGACCTCCGACAAGTGGCTGAACCTGCCCAAGGAGAAGCTCTGGGTAACGGTCTACGCCACTGACGACGAAGCCTATGACATCTGGACCAAAGAGGTCGGTGTCCCGGCTGAGCGCATGGTGCGCATCGGCGACAACAAAGGCGCGCCTTACGCCTCCGATAACTTCTGGACCATGGGTGACACCGGCCCGTGCGGCCCGTGCACCGAGATTTTCTACGATCACGGCGCCGACATCTGGGGCGGCCCACCCGGCTCGCCGGAAGAAGATGGCGACCGCTACATCGAGATCTGGAACAACGTGTTCATGCAGTTCAACCGCACCGCCGATGGCGTGTTGCATCCGCTGCCAGCGCCGTCGGTCGACACCGGCATGGGCCTGGAGCGGATCAGTGCGGTGCTGCAGCACGTTCACTCCAACTACGAAATCGACCTGTTCCAGAGCCTGCTGAGCGCGTCGGCCCAGGCCATCGGTTGCACCAACGACAACCAGGCGTCGCTCAAAGTGGTGGCCGACCACATCCGTTCCTGCGGTTTCCTGATTGCCGACGGTGTGCTGCCTTCCAACGAAGGTCGCGGTTATGTGCTGCGCCGGATCATCCGTCGCGCCTGCCGTCACGGCAACAAGCTGGGCGCCAAGGGCAGCTTCTTCTATCAGATCGTCGCGGCATTGGCGGCCGAGATGGGCGAAGCCTTCCCGGAGCTCAAATCCCAGCAGGCGCACATCGAGCGCGTGCTCAAGGCTGAAGAAGAACAATTCGCCAAGACCCTGGAGCAAGGCCTGAAGATCCTCGAGCAGGACCTGGCCGAGCTCAAGGGCAACGTGGTCCCGGGCGATGTGGTGTTCAAGCTGTACGACACCTACGGTTTCCCGATGGACCTGACTGGCGACATCGCCCGCGAGCGCAACCTGACCCTCGACGAGGAAGGTTTCGAGCGCGAGATGGACGCCCAGCGGGTGCGTGCGCGTTCCGCCAGTTCCTTCGGCATGGACTACAACAGCCTGGTCAAGGTTGACGTGGCCACCGAGTTCACCGGTTATGCAGGCACCACCGGTTCGGCCAAGATCGTTGCCATTTATAAGGACGGGCAATCGGTCGACATCCTGAGCGAAGGCCAGGAAGGCGTGATCGTGCTGGACAAGACCCCGTTCTACGCCGAATCCGGCGGCCAGATCGGCGACAGCGGTTACCTGCAGGCCGGCAGTTCGCGTTTCGACGTGCGTGATACCACCAAGACCGGCGGCGCCTTCCTGCACCACGGCGTGCTGGCTTCGGGCAGCCTGATGATCGCCGCCCCGGTGGCCGCCCATGTCGACGCCGATGTTCGACATGCCACGTCGCTGAACCACTCCGCCACGCACTTGCTGCACGCCGCGTTGCGCCAGGTGCTGGGCGAGCATGTCCAGCAGAAAGGTTCGTTGGTGGACAGTCAGCGCCTGCGCTTCGACTTCAGCCATTTCGAAGCCATCAAGCCTGAGCAGCTCAAGGCGCTGGAAGAAATCGTCAACGCCGAGATTCGCAAGAACTCCCCGGTGGAAACCGAAGAAACCGACATCGAGACCGCCAAGCGCAAGGGCGCGATGGCGTTGTTCGGCGAGAAATACGGCGACAGCGTGCGCGTGCTGAGCATGGGCGACTTCTCCGTTGAACTGTGCGGTGGCATCCACGCCAACCGCACCGGTGACATCGGCCTGATGAAAATCATCAGCGAAGGTGGCGTGGCATCCGGCGTGCGCCGGATCGAAGCGGTCACCGGCGCGGCGGCCCTGGCGTACCTCAACGCGGCCGAAGAACAACTCAAGGAAGCGGCAACCCTGATCAAGGGCAGCCGTGACAACCTGATCGACAAGCTGTCGGCTGTGCTGGAGCGCAATCGCCTGCTGGAAAAGCAACTCGAGCAGTTGCAGGCCAAGGCCGCCAGCGCCGCGGGCGACGATCTCTCGGCCCAGGCCGTGGACGTCAAGGGCGTGAAAGTGCTGGCCGTGCGTCTGGACGGCCAGGATGGCAAGGCGCTGCTGGCGCTGGTCGATCAACTGAAAAACAAACTCGGCCGCGCAGTGATCCTGCTCGGCAGTGTCCATGAGGAAAAGGTCGTTCTCGTCGCAGGCGTGACCAAAGACCTGACTGGCCAACTCAAAGCCGGTGATTTGATGAAGCAAGCCGCTGCGGCAGTGGGCGGCAAGGGCGGTGGTCGTCCGGACATGGCGCAAGGCGGTGGTACCGACGTCGGCGCACTGGACGCAGCACTGGCCCAGACCGTTGCATTTGTAGAGCAGGGTATTTAAGGCAGCGTCGCGGGCTCGTGGTCTAGTCACGGGCCCGCCCGCTGTTGAGTGATTATTGGGCGCCCTTCATGGGCAGAGGCGGCTTTGAAATGGCTTTGATCGTACAGAAATTTGGAGGCACCTCGGTCGGCACTGTCGAGAGAATCGAACAAGTCGCCGACAAGGTTAAGAAATTCCGCGAGGCGGGCGATGACCTGGTGGTTGTGCTGTCGGCAATGAGCGGCGAGACCAACCGTCTGATCGATCTGGCCAAGCAAATCAGCGGCGATCAGCAACCGGTTCCGCGGGAACTGGACGTGATCGTTTCCACCGGCGAGCAGGTGACCATCGCCTTGCTGGCCATGGCGCTGATCAAGCGTGGCGTGCCAGCGGTGTCCTACACCGGCAACCAGGTGCGTATCCTGACGGACAGCGCGCACAACAAAGCGCGTATTCTGCAGATCGACGACCAGAAGATTCGCGGCGACCTGAAGGCTGGCCGTGTCGTGGTGGTCGCCGGTTTCCAGGGTGTGGACGAGCAGGGCAACATCACCACCCTCGGCCGTGGTGGTTCCGACACCACGGGCGTAGCGCTGGCAGCGGCCCTCAAGGCTGACGAATGCCAGATCTACACCGATGTGGACGGTGTCTACACCACTGACCCACGCGTGGTGCCTGTGGCCCAGCGCCTGGACAAGATCACGTTCGAAGAGATGCTGGAAATGGCCAGCCTCGGTTCGAAGGTGTTGCAGATCCGGGCGGTCGAATTCGCCGGCAAGTACAACGTTCCGCTGCGCGTTCTGCACAGCTTCAAAGAGGGTCCGGGCACCCTCATTACTATTGATGAAGAGGAATCCATGGAACAGCCGATCATTTCCGGCATCGCTTTCAACCGCGATGAAGCCAAGCTGACCATCCGTGGCGTGCCAGACACCCCCGGCGTGGCGTTCAAGATTCTCGGCCCGATCAGTGCCGCGAACATCGAAGTCGACATGATCGTGCAGAACGTCTCGCACGATAACACCACTGACTTCACCTTCACCGTGCACCGCAACGACTACCAGTCTGCCGAAGCGATACTGAAAAAAACCGCTGGCGAGATCGGTGCCCGTGAAGTGGTGGGCGATACCAAGATTGCCAAGGTCTCGATCGTTGGTGTCGGCATGCGCTCCCACGCAGGCGTGGCCAGCCGCATGTTCGAATCCCTGGCCAAGGAAAGCATCAACATCCAGATGATCTCTACCTCGGAAATCAAGGTTTCCGTGGTGATCGAAGAGAAATACCTGGAACTGGCCGTGCGCGCCCTGCACACGGCTTTCGAACTCGACGCTCCTGCCCAACCGGGCGAATAAAGCGTTGTCTGGAGGGCGCGGCTGGACCGCGCCCTCTGTTTTTCTGAATGGCGCGTCCCAAAACTGTTCTTTTGCCCGCGCTGGTCAATACTAGGCCTGTAGGCTTCGACCGTTTCGGTTGTAGGTCCAATGCCTTTTTTTTGCAGACTGTTGTCCCTTAAGTGAATTGCGTGAGGAGAAAGGTATGCTGATTCTGACCCGTCGGTGTGCAGAAAGCCTGATTATTGGCGATGGCGAAATCACCGTGACCGTGCTCGGCGTCAAAGGAAACCAAGTGCGTATCGGCGTCAATGCCCCGAAAGAGGTTGCTGTACACCGCGAGGAAATTTACCTGCGTATCAAGAAAGAGAAGGACGACGAACCAAGCCATTAATTTTTATCGATTTTTATGTTTGCAAACGGGGATGAAGGTGGTTAATATACGCCCCGTGTTGCGGAGAGCTGGCCGAGTGGCCGAAGGCGCTCCCCTGCTAAGGGAGTACACCTCAAAAGGGTGTCGGGGGTTCGAATCCCCCGTTCTCCGCCATTATTCGTTTAGTGCGTCAAAACCTGGCTTGTTCAGTAAGTGATTGAAATTACTGAAAAAAGCGCTTTACAAAAGGAATTGACGACCTATAATGCGCGGCAACAAATGCACTCGTAGCTCAGCTGGATAGAGTACTCGGCTACGAACCGAGCGGTCACAGGTTCGAATCCTGTCGAGTGCACCATTTAAGAGTTGTTTGCAGCAATGCAAATAACTTGGCTTCAACCAGTTGTGATCTGGTATAAAACCACAATCTGCACTCGTAGCTCAGCTGGATAGAGTACTCGGCTACGAACCGAGCGGTCACAGGTTCGAATCCTGTCGAGTGCACCAAACACCAAAAAGCCCGCGTTAAACGCGGGCTTTTTGCTGTCTACGATTTGCCTTTCACGCATCCCCTCTCATCGAACACGACCTCTGCGCTGCGACCTTTCCTCGCCTTGTAGGTATACCGCGTGCTCGAATTCCGAACTTTGATCGAGTCTGGCTTGCCCAGGGCGCTCTCTACGTCCTGTTGGCTCATGCCGGCGATGATGCGTCGGTCCAGGATGGCGTCGCGGCGTTGCCTGGCGTCGATTAGGTTCCCGCAGCGGTCCTGGAACTGGCCAACCACGGTCGGTTCCTTGCGCGTGGTTTTGTTGCCGGATGTTTGCCCGCGCTCCGCGTCAGGCAGCATTGCCTCGGTCGTCGGTTTGATTGTCGGTTCGGTCGAACCTGGGCGGTACGGATGGATCTGTTGTAGCGACAGGGCTTCTCCCGGGCCGCAGCTCAGGGTGGTGAATGTCACGTGCCCTGCGATGTTTTCGCAGCGATGCACGGTCTGCCCGGCAGCCCACAAAGGCAGGCAGGGCAAGCAGGCGAGCAGGAACAGGCAGTGGCTTGGATGCATCCGATCGTCCTCCTTGACGGTGCAGAAGAGAAGGGTAGTCGCTGCATTTGCGCCGCGGCGTGTGTTTTCTTTTCTGGATAAGTCGTCGTAAAGGAACAGGTTCAGCCTGTGTTCAGGTTTGTCTCGCAAGCGCTTGTTCTTGCCATGATTTTTTAGCGTTTTAAAGCGTCAAGCGGTGTATGATTGCGCCCGTCAGCCCCGCCGGGGCTTTGGAATATCTCCATGGACTTACCCAGTAGTTACTCAATATTTAGTTTTGCCAATCATGAATTGACTGATTGATCCTTCCGGCGTGCTCCACTGCTGGGAGTGGAGTTCGCCTATGACCCAAGTAGATGTAAAAAAAACGCAGGAAAGCCTTCAGGATCGCCTCGCTCAAGTTGTTGAGCTGCTGCAGCGCCAGCGGGTCGTCGAAGACCTGACGCATCGCCAGGAAGGTCCGCATCATGACCGGGTCGAGAACCTGGTCCACCGGCAGAATCTCGTTGAGCTGCAACGCAAGCTCGATGATCTGCACTCCGCCGACGTCGCCTACATTCTTGAAGCCTTGCCACTGGAAGAGCGTCTGACGGTCTGGCAGTTGGTCAAGGCTGATCGCGACGGTGACATCCTGCTCGAAGTGTCGGACTCGGTTCGGGAAACCCTGATCGCCGACATGGATGATCACGAGTTGCTGGCGGCGGCCAAGGAAATGGACGCCGACGAACTCGCAGACCTTGCGCCTGAACTGCCGCGGGACGTTGTCCACGAACTGATGGAAGCCCTCGACGGCCAGCAGCGTGAGCGTGTGCGCTCGGCGTTGTCCTACGACGAGGAGCAGGTCGGTGCGCTGATGGACTTCGAGATGGTGACGATCCGAGAGGACGTCAGCCTTGAAGTGGTACTGCGCTACCTGCGTCGCCTCAAGGAACTGCCGGGGCATACTGACAAGCTGTTTGTGGTCGACTACGACGGCGTGCTCAAGGGTGTTCTGCCCATCAAGCGTTTGCTCGTCAACGATCCGGAAAAACAGGTGGCCGAGGTGATGGCCAGCGATCCGGTGAGCTTTCACCCGGACGAAGACGCCTATGATGCGGCCCAGGCGTTCGAACGTTATGACTTGATTTCGGCGCCGGTGGTCGACAAGAACGGCAAGCTGATCGGTCGTCTGACCATCGATGAAATGGTCGACTTGATTCGTGAGGAAAGCGAAAGCGAAGTCCTCAACATGGCCGGTCTGCGCGAAGAAGAAGACATCTTCGCCTCGGTCTGGAAATCCCTGCGTAACCGCTGGGCCTGGTTGGCGATCAATCTGATCACGGCGTTTGTTGCTTCCCGGGTCATCGGGCTGTTCGAAGGCTCCATCGAGAAGCTGGTGGCACTCGCGGCGCTGATGCCCATCGTCGCCGGTATCGGTGGCAACTCTGGCAACCAGACCATCACCATGATCGTCCGTGCAATGGCGCTGGACCAGGTCAGTACCGGTAATACATCGCGATTGATGCGCAAGGAGCTGGCTGTGTCCTTGATCAACGGTGTGATTTGGGGTGGTGTGATTGGCGTGGTGGCTTATCTGCTCTATGGCAGCTGGTCGCTGGGGGTGGTCATGACGGCCGCGATGACGCTCAATCTGTTGTTGGCGGCATTGATGGGGGTCCTGATCCCCATGACCCTGGCCCGCATGGGGCGTGACCCTGCCATGGGCGCCAGTGTGATGATCACTGCAGTGACTGACAGTGGCGGGTTCTTCATCTTCCTGGGGTTGGCGACGATTTTCCTGCTCTGAAGTCGCTCATCAAGAAACTCGCCTGTCTGGCGTAATACTGTCGACTTAGAAAAAACGGCGCTTCCAGAAATGGGAAACGCCTTTTTTTTGCGCTTTTTTTGGTTGAAGGGGCGTCGAGATCAAGTACCCAAGGCAAGAGCAGCAGGCACATCCAACATCATCACAAACTGACCCTCCGCTATCGCGAGCAAGCTCGCTCCCACAGGAGAAACGCGATCACCAAAGAGCCAGGTCGGCTACAAGGCCGCCTCGCGGTGGACGTTGATTTCGGCGCCCCGTTACCGCAGCAATGGATATACACACCAACCCTGCTCTTCACAAAATCCCCCACGCATCACTGCATCAACGCCAGTCGTACAGCCAGTAACACAAAGGCTGCCGAGAACAGGCGGCGCAACCACTGCAACACGGATGGACGCTCCAGAACATGGCGGCGCATCGATGCGCAGAGCACGCCATAGATGACGAAGACGGCAAAGGTGATCGCCATGAAGATGAAGCTCAGTTGCAGCATGCGCCACATGGCATCCGTTTCTCCTGGCGCGAGAAATTGCGGTAGAAAGGCCAGGAAAAAAATCGACAGCTTTGGATTCAGCAGGTTGAGCAAAATGCCCGAAAAAATCACCGCGCCATTCGAGCGCGGAGTCTTGTGCGGATCAATATGCAATGCCCCGTGGCTCTGGAGTGTGCTCCATGCCATCCACAGCAGGTAAGCGACGCCCAGGTACTTGGTGATCTCGAAAGCCAGTGGGCTGGTGTGCAGCAGTGCCGCGAGGCCCGTGATGGCTGCCAGCATGTGCGGCACGATCCCCAGGGTACAACTCAATGCCGCTACCACACTCGCGCGCCAGCCCCGGGCCAGGCCGGCTGCAACCGTATAGACCACGCCAGTACCAGGCGAAGCCGCCACGATCAGGGAAGTGACAAAAAATTCGAGGTTCATGCGACGCCGACCTTGGCAGTTATGGAGTCTCCAGCCTGCCTGTGATGAGGAGGAGCATCTTGAACGAAATTGCGGGTCGCTACGGGTGCCCTTGCCGGGCGTACATGCCGGGTGAGAATCCAAAGCTGCGCACGAAGCATCGGGTCATATGGCTCTGATCGGCGAAACCGCTGGCCAGGGACGCATCGGCCAGCGGCATGCCAGCAGCGATCAGTTGTCGTGCCCGGTGGATACGTCGTTGCAGCAGATAGGCGTGGGGTGTCAAACCGGTCAGGCGTGTGAAGGCGCGTACCAGTTGAAAACGGCTTAAATCGGCCTCCCTGGCGAGCAGGGCAAGCGACATGGACGACTGCGGATCGTCGTCGATCAGGGCTTTTGCACGGTTTGCCGCGACCTCCGGCAAAGACGATACCGGCATGGAGCGATCCAGCAAATGTTCGAGCAAAAGCGCGAGCGTTTCTTCGATCTTGAGGTGATCGCCAAACTCCTCGGCTTGAGCGACGGCTTGGTACAAAGTGCGGAACAATTCTGCCGCGCGCGGGCGCGGCAGTACCGGATAAGCGAATTCCTGGGCACAGATGCCCCCATCGTTGGCCATGTCCTTGAATGCCTGCGCAATCAGGGGCGGGTCGAAATACAGCATCTGCCAACGACGTGTCCCGTTTCCGATGGGCGCGCCATCATGCACTTCGGCCGGATTGACCGATATAAGGTCGCCGGCCGTCGCTTCTACCTGGCCTCGGCCGCTGGCTGAACGTTGCGCCCCGCGCACAAGCAAGCCAATGCCAAAATGTTCGTGCATATGCCGGACGAACGTTCGATCTGAATCGGCCTCGACGATTTCCACGCCCAGTCCTGGGATTCTTTGGATCTTGAATGCGTGACCTGTCATGCAGGCCTCCATGCCCATACTTTTTAGCGGATCAATTTAGCATTACTGCCATGGGTCAGCAGTGGTGTTGGTTCGCTGATGAGTGCTTGAAAAGCAGGCTTGGGCCAAATGCCAGGCAAAAAAAAGCCAGCACGAGGCTGGCTTGAGTATTTTGGGGACTATCAGGTCGCGTCTGCGGCCATTTCTGCGTCATGGGCAATCAGCGAAACGAGGGCGTTCTGCTGGCGATGGGAGAGTTGTCGGAAGCGTTGAAGCAGTTCGCGCTCATGCAATGACAGCTCTGGGCTGTCCAGGCGCATGCTCAACTCTTCACCCAACGCGCCTTCCTGAATAAGGCTTTGCTCAAGACGCGCGATGATTTCAGAGTTCATGCTGCGGTGATGATTGCGAGCCACTTCGGCAATGCGTTCCCGCATTCCGTCTGGCAGACGTACGACGAACTTGTCAGCCGTACGGCTGGAATAAATTGCCTGTTTCAATGGGCGCATATATTTAACCGGTTAGTTCAGGGGAGCGGTTCTCGGGATTGGCCGCAGGATGTCGATAAGACAAGCTCCATTGCCAAATGTTCAACCTGAATTGTTAAGAGGCCCGCATCATGCCTCAAAATTGCCAGATCATTGGCGCCAATTCTGTGACAAATTCTGATCCGGGTAAAGGCGTTCTGCCAGTACCCTTCATCAAAAAATGCGGACTGGTTGGTAAAAAACAACAGGTTCGCATCTGTGACCGTCGGATTGTGTCTATGTGCCATACCGTCTGGCGGATAACGGAAATGGACAAAAACGTGTGCCGTCCCTGTCTTGTACAGGATAGTGGCAAATTGCCGATTTACTAGGATAAGCGAACCAGGGCGGATGAATGGCGGCCAAAACTCGGCATCCGGGATCTGCCAGCCTTACAGGGAGTACTATTTGCCTACACTTAAAAAGCCATGGGCGACATGACAAACGCAGGGCAGGTCGTTAACATGCACGCCGTCCCGCGCACCGCGTATCTCGTGGTCGACTCGTGTCTCAGTAGCTCAATTGGATAGAGCATCCCCCTCCTAAGGGGAAGGTTGGCAGTTCGAACCTGCCCTGGGACACCATTATAAACAATGGGTTAGCGAAATTGCCGCTGACTTTTCCTGCTTCCATCCCCATCCCCATCCCCGAACGATCAACTCCGGTCTGAGCGCGCCGTTCAGGCCTTGCACGGCCATTTCACCCCTCAATGCTGTGACCGATTCCCCATTTCTAGCCATTTGTATCGAGGATATTTCGGTAATGCGAAACTTTCTTTCCCCTCGGCTATCTGACCGTCTCGGTACGTTGTAGGACTTTTCCTTCGTTTTCGATGGAGTTCGTACCTCTTTTATCTATGTCAGCGCCAATGCCGCGTCCGGCGGGCGTGACCCACCGTGTCTTTGATTCAGGCCACAAGGATGTGACATGCACCCAGCCGCACCCTGCCGAACGCGTAAACCGAGCAATACTCGCCGTTGTGTTGACGGAACCCGTTCATCTGCACAAAACGCCAAGTCTCTCGCGCTGCTGTTGATGACAGCGTGGATGACGGGTGCGTGGAGCGCTGCGCAGGCGGCTGGGCCTGAAGAAGAACTGCTGCGCCAGCAAGAGCGCGAGCGGGTGTTGAGGGAGCAGTTGGAGTCCCGGCCGGATGTGCGCCTGCAGGCGGCCCCTGTGGCTGAGGGTGTCGATCGCTTGGCCGCCAAGGAAAGTCCCTGCTTTGCCATCAATGACATCCGTCTGATTGGCGAGGCGTCGGAGAAATTCCAGTGGGCGTTGCGCGCTGCCAACCCCAAGGATGACCCTGCCATCGGTCATTGCCTCGGCGGTGGCGGGATCAATCTGACGATGAAGCGCATGCAGAACGCGATCATCGAGGCCGGCTACGTCACCACTCGCGTGCTCGCCGAAGCCCAGGACTTGAACAGCGGGGTTCTGGTCTTGACCCTGGTGCCGGGGCGCATTCGCGAGATTCGTTTCGAAGAGGGCACCAGCTCCCGCGCCAATGCCTGGAACGCGATGCCGGCCAATCCTGGCGATCTGCTCAACTTGCGCGACATCGAGCAGGCGCTGGAAAACTTCAAGCGTGTGCCGACCGCCGAAGCCGATATCAAGATCGCGCCGGCCCGTGCCGTCGACGCCAAACCCGGTGAGAGCGACGTGGTGATCGCCTGGAGCCAGCGGTTCCCCGCCCGTGTGAGCCTGTCGGTGGACAATTCGGGCAGCAAGACCACCGGTAAATATCAGGGCAACGTGTCGCTGTCATTGGACAACCTGCTCTCGCTCAACGATTTGCTCTACGCCAGCGTCAACCATGACTTGGGCGGGGGCGAGTCCGGGCACCGTGGCTCCGATGGCCGCACGCTGCATTATTCGCTGCCGTTCGGCTACTGGCAGGTGGGGTTCACCAGCAGTGAATACAACTACGAACAGTCCGTCGCCGGCACCAACCAGACCTATCAGTACCGGGGCGAGAGTCGTAACAACGAGTTGCGTCTGTCCCGCCTGCTGTACCGCGACGCTGTTCGCAAGACCACCGCCTGGGGCAGCCTCTGGACGCGTTCGTCGGAGAACTTCATCAACGACACCGAAGTCGGCAACCAGAAACGCCGCATGGCCGGCTGGCAGTTGGGGTTGGATCATCGAGAGTTCATTGGCGCTTCGATTCTTGACCTGGGTGTCGCCTATCGTCGCGGCACCGGTGCCCACGACTCGCTCAGGGCACCCGAGGAAGATTTTGATGCCGGCACGTCGCGCTCGCAAATCATCACCGCCGACGCCCAACTGCAGGTGCCATTTCAGCTTGGCGATCAGCGACTGCGCTACATCGGCGGCTGGCGTGCGCAATGGAACCGGACGCCGTTGGTGCCCCAGGATCGTTTCTCGATTGGCGGGCGCTACAGCGTGCGGGGCTTCGATGGTGAAAACATTCTTTCCGCCGACCGTGGCTGGACCCTGCGCAACGAGGTCGGCCTGTCCTTGGGGCAGACCGGCCAGGAGCTCTACACCGGTATTGACTATGGCGAAGTCAGCGGTCAATCCAGTGAGTTCCTGATCGGCCAGCGCCTGGCAGGGGCCGTGGTGGGCATTCGCGGTGGTTACAAGGGCCTGTCCTATGACTGGTCGGTGGGCACGCCGTTGAAGAAACCCGATGGTTTCGAGACGGCCAACGTGACCAGCGCCTTCACCGTCATCTGGTCATTCTGAGGTGATCCCATGCAGTTCGAGACGCTAGACATTATCGCCCCCGGCCTGATCGATGAACCCTGGAGCGAAGCCGCGGTGTTCGGCTCTGCCACTTGGTTGTGGATGCATTCCAAGGCCCATCGCGATGCGCCGTTGCACACCTTGCCGACGCTGCTGCTGCCGGCCCTCAAGCATCGCCAATTCGTGCTCGGCTCCGAGCACGGCAAGCCGGTGTTCTACCTGTCCTGGCTCAACCTCGACGAGGCGGCAGAGCAACGTTACCTGCGCCAGTCGCCGCTGGCGCTGACCCAAGACGACTGGAACAGCGGCGAGCGCCTCTGGCTCAACGACTGGGTCGCTCCCTTTGGTCACACGGCGGCATTGAGCCGCTTGTTGCAACGTCACCTTTTCATCGATCGCTGCGCCCGTGCGCTCTATCACCGAGGCGATGAGCGCGGCCTGCGGGTCAAGACATTCCAAGGGATCGGGGTCATTCCCGAACAGGCCCAGGCCTGGTTCGCCGCCCACCCACTGGCAATCGATGCGTAACTCCAACCACTGGTCGTGCGGGCTGGCTCCGCAAATGGAATTGCTATGAACAAGCATCTGTACCGAATCGTTTTCAACAAGGCCCGCGGACTGCTGATGGTCGTGGCCGAGAACGTCACCAGCCAAGTCAAGGCGCCGGGGACCCGCTCCGGGCCGACGACGAGCGCAGCGGCTTGCACGGCGACACTCGGGGCGTTGCGCTTTGCCTTGATGACCGCGATTGGCCTGGTGTCCTTGAGCGTGGCGCCGGCCTGGGCTGGAACCATCGTCGCCGATCCTGGCGCTCCGGCCGGCCAGCAACCCATGGTGATACAAAGCGCCAACGGCACGCCGCAGGTCAATATCCAGGCCCCCAGCGCCGGCGGTGTCTCGCGCAACACTTACAACCAGTTCGACGTCGATAGCCGGGGGGTGATCCTCAACAACGGCACGGGCAATAGCCAGACGAAACTGGGCGGTTGGATCGAAGGCAACCCGATGTTGGGCAATGGCAGCGCGCGGGTCATCCTCAACGAAGTCAACGCCAGCAATCCCAGTCAACTGCGCGGTTACGTCGAAGTCGCCGGCCAGCGCGCCGAAGTGGTGATCGCCAACCCGGCCGGCATCACCTGCAACGGTTGCGGCTTCATCAACGCCGACCGGGCCACCCTCAGCACCGGCCGGGCGCAGTTGGAGAACGGTCGCATCACCGGCTACACCGTGCAGGGCGGCACCATCAATATCGAAGGCAAAGGCCTGGATGCCCGCGAGACCGACTACACGGACCTGATTGCCCGCTCGGTGCAGGTCAACGCCGGGGTGTGGGCCAACGACTTGAAGGTCACCGCCGGACGTAATCAGGTCAATGCCGACAACACCCAGGCCACGCCGCTGCCAGGCACCGAGGGAGACAAACCCACCGTTGCCATCGACGTTGCCAAGCTCGGCGGCATGTATGCCGGGAAGATCATGCTGGTGGGCACCGAATCCGGCGTGGGTGTGCGCAACGCCGGGCAGATCGGCGCCATGGCTGGCGAGGTCGTGATCAGCGCCGACGGCAAATTGCAAAACCAGGGTGCGATCAGCAGCGCTACAGCGACCCGAATCAATGCCGCCAGTGTTGAAAACAGCGGCACACTCTACGCCAAGGGCGACCTGGGCCTCGACAGTACCGGTGACATCGACAACAGCGGCACCGTTGCCAGCCAGAACCACACGACACTGACCGCCAAGAACATTCGCAGCACCACGGCCTCGAGCCTGGTGGCGGGCGTCGGGGCGGACGGCAAGTTGGGCAGCAGCGGCAACCTCGCGTTTCGGGCCACCACGGTCAAGGCGCAAGGCCAGAACCTTGCCGGCGGCGATGTCAGCGTCGAGGCCGCTGACCTGGACCTGAGCAGCAGCCAGACCCTGGGTCAAAACGTCACCCTGACGGCCAGCGGCGGCGATGCCAACCTCAGTGGCAGTCAAGTCGATGCGACCCAGGTGCTGACTGCCAAAGCGACCAATACCCTGCGCACCAATGGGGCCAAGGTCACCGCTGGCAACCTGCAATTGGGCGCGCGGGATGTTGCCAATGTCGGCGGTGAGCTGGTGCAGACCGGCACCGCCGACGCGTCGATCAAAGCCACTGCCACGCTCGACAACAGCGGTGGCCGTATTGCCTCCAACGGCAACAACCTGAAGCTTGGCGCCGATCGCCTCGACAACAGCAAGGGCAAGGTCGAGCACGCCGGCAAAGGTACCTTGGACATCCAGGCCAGCCAGTTGGCTGGCAGCAAAGGTACCCTGGCGAGCAATGGCACATTGAGCGTCAAGGCCCGCGAGGTGGTGGTCGATGATGGCCTGACCCAAGGCCAACAGATCACGCTCGACACCACGACCCTGTCCAACCAGCGCGGACGCATTCTCCAGACCGGCGCGCAGCCCTTGCAGGTCACCGCCCGTGAACGCTTCGACAATCAGGCCGGACAAGTCAGCAGTCCAGGGGCGGTGGTCCTGAAGGTCGGGACGTTTAACAACCAGGACGGCAAAGTCCTCGCCACCGATAACGGTGCGTTGACCGTCACGGCCGACAAAGAGGTCAATAACGACGGCGGGACGCTGGCCGCCAGCGGGACGACAAAGGTCAGCGGCGAGGCGCTGGATAACACCCAAGGCACCGTGAGTGCTGGCGGTGAGCTGTACGCGACGTTCGACCGCTTGAACAATATCGGCGGCACGCTCGCCGCCACCCAGCGCATGGAAATCATCGCCGGGCAGTTGAACAACACCAACGGCGTGCTGGGCTCGGTGAAGTCCGGCTTGCTGGTCAGCGTCTCGGCCGATGCATTGAACAACAGCGGCGGGCGTCTTGAAGCGCTGGGCGATATCGATCTGTCGGCCCAGGGCCTGAATAACCAGGGCGGGGTGATCAGTGGCCAGGCCCTGGACCTGGACAGCCACGGCCTGCTGATGGACAACAGCCAGGGCACGTTGAATGCCGGTGCGACCCTCGATCTGCGCAGCGGTGAACTGCGCAACGCGGCGGGCCTGATCCAGGCCAAGGGCAAGCTGTTCATCGACACCGACAGCCAGGCGCTGAACAACCTTCAGTCCGGCACCACCCAAGGCATCAGCGGCCAGGGTGCGGTGGAAATCCACAGCGCCCATTTCAACAACAGTGGCGGCTTCCTCGGCGCCAAAGGCGCGCTGGTGCTCAAGGCCACCGACCTTACCAACGGCAGTGGTGGCCAGATCATTGGCGAAAAAACCGTACAGGTCGAAGGTGCCCGGGTGGATAACCGCGGCGGTCAATTGCAAGGCCTCGGCGATGTCCAGTTGGTGCTGGGGGATACGCTCAACAACCAGGGCGGACTGGTGCGCAGCGCGGGAATGCTGGGCGTGATTGCCGGCGTGCTCGACAACAGCGCCACCCAAGGTGCCAACCAGGGCCTTGAAGGGCGTGCCATGAGCCTGGCGCTCGACACCTTCGGCAACCAGGCCGGTGCCGTGCGCGCCGACCAAGGATTGTCCATCGGCGTCAGCCAAACGCTGGATAACCAGGGCGGCCTGATTTCCGCGGGAGCCGGCCTGACCATCACTGATCGCGATCCGGCGCAGCGTCGCCAGGCAGTGCACAACCTCGACGGGACCTTGCTCGCTGGCAGCCTGTTGTCCCTTAACGCGGCCTATTACGCAGGCACCGGTCGAGCCCTGAGCCTGGGCGACCTGACGTTCAGCCTGCAAAGTGGCCTGGACCTGAGTGGACAGATCCAGGCCAATAACAAGATCGACCTGAGCACCGAGGGCGCTTTCAACAACAGCGGAAAACTGTTGGCAGGCAATCTCCTGCTGGTGCGCTCGCAGACGCTGGACAACGCCGCCAGCGGGGAGATCAGCGCCGGCCAGGTTCGCCTGAGCATAAACGACAGCCTGACCAACCGTGGCCTGATCGACGGCCAGCAAGTGCGTGTGCAAGCGCTGTCGCTCAACAACCTGGGCACCGGACGTCTGTACGGTGATCGACTGGCGATCGCCACTTCGGCGCTGAGCAACCGTGATGAGAACGGCAGCGCCGCGACCATCGCCGCCCGTGAGTCGCTGGACATTGGTACCGGCACCCTGGATAACCGCGAGCAGGCGCTGATCTTCAGTGCCGGGGACCTCGCCATCGGTGGTGCGCTGAGTGCGACTGACAAGGCCCAGGACCGTGCTCAACTGCTGACCAACGCCAGTGCGACCATCGAAGCCCTCGGCAACCTGTCGCTCGATGTGCAAAACGTGCGTAACACCAACGAACATTTCAGCACTCAGCAAGTGGAAGTCAGCCGCACCGCCTTGCAGGAATTCCAGCTCAGCGGTTCGCCGAACCGCTACCAGGGCGACCAGATCTCCGTGAACAACGATGAGGTCCTTCACCTGACCACCCCAGAGGGGCGCAAAGACAACTGGAACCGCTACGACTACACCCGCGTGGTGCAGGAAACCCAGATCGCCACCTCGGCGCCGGCGCAGATCCTGTCTGGTGGGACGATGCAGATCAACGCAGGGGATGTGCTCAACGACAAGAGCCGCATCATTGCCGGTGGGTTGTTGCAGGCCAACATTACCAGCCTGACCAACACCGAACTGACCGGCCAGCGCACCACTACCGACAGCGGCACCGTCAGCAATTTCTATCGCATCCAGCGCAAGGGCCGGGACCGTCAGGGAACGGCCGTCACGGCCTACACGCCAGCCCCCTTGATCCAGGACATCACCCTGCAGCCGACCGTGTTCGCCCAGAACGCCGCCGGCAACGGTACCGGCACCCAGATCAGCGCCCGCGCCACACAGGGCGTCGGCGAGCAGATAGCCGCCACGGGCACGGTCAGCGCCCCGGTCGGCAGAACCTATCAAGTGGCGCCTATCGTTCAGGTCGCGGCCCAGACCACCCTCAACAACAAGGGCGTGGCCGAGCAGATTCGCAGTGGCGGGCCATCCCTGGCCTTGCCGAACAACAGCCTGTTCACCACCAATCCGCAGAACACCAGCAGCTACCTGATCGAAACCGACCCGCGTTTTGCCAGCTATCGCACCTGGCTGTCGTCGGACTACATGTTGCAGCGCTTGCAAGTCGACCCAGCCCTGACGCAACAACGTCTGGGCGACGGCTTCTACGAACAGAAATTGATTCGTGAACAGATCGCGCAACTCACCGGCCGACGTTTCCTCGACGGCTACGCCAATGACGAAGCGCAATATCGTGCCCTGATCGACAACGCCGTGACCGTCGCCAGCCAATGGCAACTGGTGCCCGGCGTGGCCCTGACCTCCGAGCAGATGGCTCAGTTGACCAGTGACATCGTCTGGCTGGTGCAGAAGCAAGTCACCCTCGCCAATGGTGACACCCGCAACGTGCTGGTGCCGCAGGTGTACGTACGGGTCCAGGAAGGCGACCTCAACGGCTCCGGTGCCCTGATTGCCGGGCAGCAGTTGAACCTGAACATCGCCGGCGACCTGGTCAACAGTGGCAGCCTGGCCGGGCGCAGTGTCATGGCGATCACCGCGCAGAACATCGAGAACCTCGGTGGGCGCATCCAGGCCGACAAGGTATCGCTCGCCGCGCGGGAAAACCTCAACAACCTCGGTGGCCTGATCGGTGCCGTGGACAGCCTGTCGGTCAAGGCCGGGCAGGACATCAACGTCATCTCCAGCAGCCGGGACAGCAGCAGCGCCCAAGGCACCCGCACCAACCTGTCGCGGGTGGCCGGGCTGTTCGTCAGCGGTGCCCAGGGCACGATGGGGGTGAGCGCCGGCAACGACCTCAACCTCACCGGGGCCCAGGTGGTCAATGCCGGCAAAGGCGGCAGTACGTTGCTGGAGGCGGGCAAGAACATCAACCTGGCCACGGTCGGCGAAGCGCACGAACAAGCGCTGACCTGGAACAGCAGCAACTGGCGCAAGGACGCCAGCCAGACCGAAGTCGGCTCACAGGTCCAAGGGCAGGGCGACGTGCGCTTGAGCGCCGGCCAAGACCTCAACGCCCGCGCCGCCCATGTCACCAGCGAACAAGGCGCGGTGTTTGCCGAGGCCAGGCGCGACGTCAACCTGACCGCCGGCCAGAACTACCAGTTCGCCGATGAAGCCCACAAGGTCAAGGGCAGCAACGGGATGTTCTCCAGCAAGACCACCACCACCCGCGACACCATCAGCCAGACCTCGGTCGAAGGCTCCACCCTGAGTGGCGAGCAGACCTATGTGCAGGCCGGTCGCGACATCAACCTCAAGGGCAGCAACGTGGTGTCCACGACCCAGACGGTGCTGGTGGCGGACAACAACGTCAACATCGAAGCCGACACCGCCAGCAGCAGCGAACGCCATGACAAGTCCGTGAAGAAAAGCGGCCTGTTCAGCGGCGGTGGCATCGCCGTCACCCTGGGCAGCCAGCAACAAAGCGTCAAGGACCTCACCACCGAGCACACGGCCGTGGCCAGCACCGTCGGCTCGACCGCTGGCGATGTGTTGATCGAAGCGGGCAAGGGCTACCGTCAGGTGGGCAGCCAGGTGTCGGCGCCACAAGGCAACATCGACGTCACGGCGCAGACCATCGACGTCGTCGAGGCGCGCAACACCCGCGAGCGCGAGCGTGAAACCCTGTTCAAGCAGACCGGGTTCACCCTCACCGTGACCAACCCGGTGATCAGTGCGATCCAGACGTCCCAGCAAATGAAACGGGCGTCGGAGAAAACCGACGACGGGCGCATGAAGGCCCTGGCTGCCGCCACTGCCGTGCTGGCGGCCAACAATGCCGCCACTGCCGTGGCGATGGACCCGGGCGCGGTGGGCGGGATCAACATCAGCCTGTCGCTGGGCACCAAGAAGAACGAAAGCACCACCACCTACACCAGCGACAGCGCGGCTGGCTCGACCATGACCGCTGGCAACGACGTTCGCCTGCGCGCCACGGGAGCTGGCGCCGCGAGCGACATCACCGTGCAAGGCAGCGATATCAAGGCTGGCCGCAACGCCAGCCTGCTGGCGGACGGCGATATCAACCTGCTCGCCGCGCGCAATATCGACAAGCAGGAAACCGACAGCAAAGGCAGCAGCGCGAGCATCGGCATCGGCTTTTCCCTCGGTGCACGCAACGGCTTCACCCTGGACCTGGGTGCCTCCGGCAGCCGCGGCCAGGCGGATGGCGATGGGCTCACCCACACCAATACCCATGTCCAGGCGGGCAACCAGTTGTTGCTGTCCTCGGGCGGTGACACCAACCTCAAAGGCGCGGTGGCGAGCGGCAAACAGGTGTTGGCCGATATCGGCGGCGACCTGAACATCGAAAGCCTGCAAGACACCAACACCTACGTGGTCGATGAGAAGAGCCTGGGCGTTGGCATCAGCCTGTGCATTCCGCCGTTCTGCTACGGCATGAGTTCGGTCAACGGCGTCAGCGGCAGTTTCGGTGCCACGGATATCGACTCCAATTACGCCAGCGTGACCGAGCAATCGGGCATCAAGGCTGGGGATGATGGGTTCGACATTCGCGTGGGTGGCAACACCGACCTGGTCGGCGCTGTCATCGCCAGCAGCGACAAGGCCGTGCAGGACGGCAAGAATCGCCTGGTCACCGCCAGCCTCACCAGCCGCGACATCAAGAACAAGGCCGAGTACGACGCCAGCACCGTCAGCGTCGGCGGCGGCTATCGCGAAGTCGGCAAGGACCAGCAGGGCAACGCCACCAGCGGCGGCACGCAAACCCCTGGCACCGACCTGCCGAAGAACGACAACGACCTCAGCGCCACGATGCCGATCGCCATCAGTGCCAGCGACGATGCCAGCAGCGTCACCCGCAGCGGCATCAGTGGCGGCACCATCGTCATCAGCAACGACGCCGAGCAACAGAAGCGCACCGGCAAGAACGGCGAGCAAACTATCGCCAGCCTCAACCGCGATGTCTCCAGCGACCGCGACACCACCAACACGCTCAAGCCGATCTTCGACGAAGACGAAATCCGTGCCGGTTTCGAGATCGTCGGGGCGTTCGCCAACGAAGCCAGCACCTTGCTCGCCAACAAGGCCAAAGAAGTCGACCTCAAGCGCAAACAGGCCGAGGCGGCTCAGACAGCGGCCCTGGACCCCAACGCCAAACTCACCGACACCGAACGCCTGGCGCTGCTCGGCAACGCTCAGCGACTCAACGCCGAAGCCAGCGGCATCGCCGACAAGTGGGGGGCGGGCGGCACCTACCGACAAATCACCACCGCCCTGGTGGGCGCGGCCAGCGGCAACATCAGCGGCGGCAACAGTGCGTTCGTTCAAGGGCTGGTGGTCAATTACGTGCAGCAGCAAGGTGCCGGCTACATCGGCGACCTGGTGGCGGACGGCAAACTCACCGAAGGCTCGCCGCTGCACGCCGCCCTGCACGGCATCGTCGCCTGCGCCGGTGCCGCCGCCAGCAGCCAGAGCTGTGGCAGCGGTGCCGCAGGCGCGGCGGCGTCGAGCCTGCTCACCGGCCTGTTCTCCGAAGCCAGCCCCGATGAAAGCGAATCCCAACGTGAGGCCAAGCGCAACCTGATCGTCAGCATCGTCACCGGGCTGGCCGCCACCAGCTCCTCGCTCGACCCGGCCACCGCCACCAGCGCGGCCGGCGCTGCGGTGGACAACAACTGGCTGGCGACCCAGCAGTTGGTTCAGGCGGAGAAGGAGTACAACGAGGCTGACCTGATGGGCAAAGCTAAGGTGGTTGCCAAGTGGGCGTACATTTACCAAAAACAAGAAGTACTGACCCGATTCGGCATCGGCAAGGGCTTGGCGCAGGCGGGTTGGAGCGACGTCGAAGGGCTGGCGCAATTCCTCCTTAATCCGGTTGAAGGGATCAAAGGTATCAAAGCCTTGATCGAGGATCCCGAGGCGCGCCAGAGATTAGGCAACGCCATGGTCGATGACGCCAAAGCCAAAATCGCACGTATCGAAGACGCGCTGGAACACGGCGGCGACGAACGTGCCGTGCAACTGGGCGAGGATATTGGCGAACTGGTCTGGCAAGTCGGCACCATCGCCACGGGCGTGGGCACGGCGGCCAAGGGCGGCGTGGCGCTGGCGAAAACCGGGATCAAGGTGGGGGCCAAAGAGCTTGAAAAAATGGCCGATATGGCCAACATTGCTAAAGCTGAAGCCGCTGCTGGTAAGCCGATGCAGTGGAGCAGCGTGGAGGGGGCGTATAGCAAGAAACTTGAGGGGGGATATAGCCCTGGCACGACGACGGTTAATGGGAAGGTTGTCGAGAATGCGGGGGAGTACAATGTCGGTGCCAAAGGGGCAGGTACCACGCTGGAAACAACCAATCCGGTTGCTGTGAGTGGTAGCCGGGCCATCGATAAGGCACAGAGTTACGAAAGTGGTGTGCGTGGGATGTATGGGGATACTGCATTTGCTGAACGTAAATACACGGCAATTGTCGATGGGCAACGTGTCAACGGTGTCGCTGATGAAGTGGCAGTGATCGGCGGGAAACCCACAGCTATTGAAGCAAAATTTGTCGATGACTGGGCTAGTTCTATTCGGAACCCAGAAAGCCTGGCTGGCTCGAAGCCGTGGTCAGTAGCTGAACAGACGAAAATGGTAGATCAGGCGAAGAAATACTCATCTGCTTTCGATGGCGGTGTTATTTATCATACGAACAGCCGAGAGCTAGCTAGTTATTATTCGAAGGTATTTACCGGTGCCGGCGTCACAAATTTTAAATTTGTAATTACCCCGGCAACAAAGTGAGGTGTGAGATGAGTAGTGATCGGGAAACGTTAGAAAAAGTTCTGGGTGGGAAAATTGAGCAGTCGAACGCTCGAAATGTACCTGGTGTTACGGTTGTGGACGGGCAGCAAGTTGTTTATTTTTCGGACGATGGGAAAAACAAACTACGGAAACAATTTAATAACATTACCTGCTTTTCTGAGCCTCCGAATGCTGTTCGTGGAGGGGTAAATGATCGCGGGTGCAGAGTCACACCGCCCGAGGGACCTATTTTTCATGCGATTTCCTATCATGGTGATCTTGACGGTTGGAGAAAAGATATTGAGGCAGGCGCAATTGGCCTTGGTCTATTACTCGCCCAAATCAAAGGTGATCAATTGGTTATTTCCGATGGCCGCTCAATCCCTTTGTCAGATTGCAAAATAGAGTTTTCTTGATCATTGCTGATCCACAATACCGGCCTTGCGCCGGTGTTGTTTTATCGGTGTTAGCTTTTCTTTTCAATAAGGCAGGAGATTTGGTTTGCCGGGGGACAGAGACGGAATACAAAATTCTAGATAATATCGCTGACCAGTTGGGGGGAATACCTCCGTCAGAGGGGCCGTGAATATTCTTACGGAGAAAGCGGCTGGTACAAGCTGTCTAAATGTAGCTGAGCAGTTCAAGGCGAAGTACCCCATTATCACCGTTAATATTCTGGATAATCAGGGTGTTATGCTGCGCCCACCGAGGAAAACGCCCTAATGGAAGAGAGAGTAACTTATGGTGAGATTCGGGCTTGGTTTCTGGGTAGTTATTATAACTATTGCAGAGTCAAGCTCAGCCACCAATACCCATGGATTGAAGGTGAAAGTGAAGTAGGCTATGCCTATAGTGAGCTTGAAAACTCCTTTGATTTGCCTATTGAAAAATTAATGCTGGAGGTCCTGTCTCTTATTCTTTCGGCAGGCCGATCCTCGGAGAAAGTTCAGAAATATCATCAGGATGCTATCTCTGAATTGCTAAGGAAGATTGATCTTTCTTCTGTTTTGGAGGAGCTGCCTCCTGATGAAGCTGCAGAGCTTGTAGGTGATCTTAGAGTGTTAGGTTTTTATTGATAGGAAAGAACCGCAAAAAAAAGGGAGTGGTTTATTTAATTGCTCGGCTCTTAAGTTTATCTGCCCCTTTTCTCCCAGGAGGCGTGAAAGGATCAAGGGTATCCTAACGGCATTCCTTTAAGATTATGGGTTTTTCTCGGGAGAAGTAATGGAAGAAAAAGATATTGTTTCAGTCTTGAGTGAGCAGGGCTGGGTTTGTAGTAAGGATGAAGTTGGTGATTATTTTTGGGGAAAGGGGATAGATTTATTTATTGGAAAGGAGAAAAGGGAACGGATTTATTTAATCGCTTCTTAAATAAAACCATCCCCTTTTTTCTAATGCTAGGGCAAGAATCCCATGAGTGCAGCAGATATAGAGCTATGGTTTTATGCGTGTCCTAACAGAGCTTTATCTATAGATCAGCGGCATGCTGAAGTCATGGATAGGATGTCTCGTATTGGTGCTCCTTTAGGGTTCGCAGGTCTTGAGCTTCCTGCCGTCCCGAGTTGCGGCGACGGGTTGATTGCTACCTATACTGTTAAGCTTCCCATCAGAGGGCTTCGGTTTGTGGGGGACTATGCGTATCGTGGTGATCGATACATATATGAGGATAGGGCCTCCTATGACGAGCACTTGCGTTTTGGATTTAAAATATCAAACAAGGCTGTTGATTATAAGCTTGTTGTGAATGAGTATTTGCCAAAAGTGATTGAGGCGTTTAAGGGGTATAAGGCTCATGTGTCCTATGATTTGTATGGTCTGTATTATCAAGGAGGGTTGAATGATGATAACTTGGCTTGCAATCGGTTGCGTGAGGATAAAACTATAGATGTTGATGGGCGTAACAATATTTATACGCTATTTCCTGCCCAGTTCTGGGATGCAGCCCTTTGTCAGCGTGCTCTAGGCTACGGCCCTGATGAAGTCATTGCGCGACTGCAAGGCAAATGTCGTATGGCGGTTCGGATGATGGATGGGGTTTATTTAGTTCTCAATGATGACCCGGACATGTCCTATGAAACCTTTGTGGAAATGAATGAACAGATCAAGCCGATCTTGGGGCTGGTCTAGCGGGCATATCTGGGAAAAGCGGGAAAGGGGAGGGATTTATTTAATGGCTCGGTGCTTAAATGAATTTGTCCCCTTTTTTTTGCTTGGTGGTTGTCCTGAAGAAATTTATTTAATGATTCTCCAAGAGGTGTTTGGTGCGTGGCGATAATGATATTTACAATGATATTGGTGCGATTTTATTCGATGTCGCTCCAAAGGGGGCGTGTAAGGTTGTGATGCGCGCACAGTTGGCGCCGGAACTGGACAGCTGCGAGCATGAATATGATTTCGTAGATGAGCAAGGTAATGTGTCATGGTTTACCGCTGGAGGGCGTGTAAATACGGATATGTTGAAGCTGTTGGTGGAGCTCAGACATTGGTATTTCCAGAATAAGCTGACGGCAGGTATGTCTGCTTGGAGTGGCTGCGAAGTAATGATTGACTTGGTTGAAAGAAAAGTTGGTGTCGAGTTTATATATTTACAATAAGTGGGTGGGAGCTATGCTTGCGGGAACTCGTTGCTGCCTCTGTCAAAAAATGGAGGAGGTCAGGTATGAACTCTTTGTTGTCGGAATGGTGTGCCTTCTGTGAAGGTGAAACACTTTTTGATAAGTCTCATTTTCTGGGTCTGTTGAAGGTGCACGGTAGTGCTGAGGAGCTTAAGCGAATATTTAGTTACTTTCCTTTTGCGGAAGAGTTGATTGTTAGAACAGGGCGCGTTCTCACCGCTGGAGAGATGGAAAACTCTCTTTATCTCTTACCTAAATGTAGGGCGGAGAAAAACCAGTTGATTCAGTTAGGTCGGGAGTGGTTAAAGGAGCAGGAAAGGGTATGTGGTGTGCTTGGTGATTCCGAAATTTTCGAAATTTGCCATAATGCCCAGGTGCTTTTTGTTGATGCGCAATGTATGCAAGGTGCGTTTCAGAAAGATATTCCTCATTACTGGTTGTTTGATGAGATCGGGGATGCAATCAGGGGGAGTAGGGTATCTGAGAGCGAGCAGGTGTATGCGCTGTTTGAGGCGCTCTATGGGTTGGCTACGGACTACTATCTTGCTTGGTATATTGGGCAGCCGTTGTTTAAGTTTGATATTGATTTGGCGTCCTATTTTAAATTCTGGCGGGCTGGCGGAAGGTGTGCTCTCACCGAAAGCGGCTTCTTAGTGGCTAACCAGGAATAAGGCGGCCAGGTCAGTAAATGAAATTTGGCGTTGAGCTACGGGAGGCACAGGGTGCGAGACGAAGATTTTGAGTGCTTCATTGGTGTAATGGGTGACGCTACATCACATCGACCGGTGCTTGATTCCCAGGTTGCGAAATATCGGGGGGTACTGCCGGACGTGTTGCTCACCTATTGGCAGAAAGAAGGTTGGTGTGGGTATGCCAATGGACTTTTCTGGACGGTGGATCCGGACGATTACAAACACCTGCTCGATACGTGGTTAGCCGATACTGAATTTTCGCAAATAGATAATTACCACGTTATTGCCCGGAGTGCTTTTGGAACGCTGTATGCTTGGGGCGAGAAATACAATCAGAAAATTGTTGTTTCATGTCCGACGGGGTCTATCGTCGCGTTGATGAATAAACTGAATGTACCTAATAAAGATCCAGATCTAGCTATTCAGACATTTTTCGCTATGTCTGATAAGGAACGTTATGATCTGGAGGATAGTCAAGGTGAGTTTTTATTTGAGCGAGCCCTAGAAAAGTTGGGTGCACTTGACGAGCATGAGGTCTACGGTTTTGAGCCAGCATTGTTTGTTGGAGGGACGGCTTCGCTGGATCAGTTGGTTAAGTGCAATTTAGAGATTCACTTAACGAGCCTTCGACAGATGCGTTCCTGAGTGGGCACAGTAAGCGGAAGGGCGTTGTACTGGTGTAAAAGGAGCATATCGAAATGGATGAAATCAACGTCCGGCTTCACCAACACCGGCGCTGGCTGTCACAGTCGGAAGGCCTGACGGCTCAAGAGCTTGATTTTATCGATGAGGATCTGGCCAGCGACTCATTAAGCGGATTGGACAATGTGGCTGACTCGTTGGGGATGCTGGCGGCTTATTACGGCATTCGGGGCGAAGTCGCGATCAGTGACGGAGAGGCTACTGGCTGGGAACAGGTCTCGCGCTCGATGATGTACCGTTATTGGGCGCTGATGCTCAAGGCCAAGGCTTTCTCCAAAACGAGTTTTCTTCAGGGCATCCAAACCGTCCCCAACCTGACTAACCAGTTGAGCATTGCTGGGTGCTTGCTGGCCGGGTTGATAGCTGTGGATCGTCGTGATCTGGTTGCATCCGTGGCCGATGTGCTTGCCGGAATGCTGTCCGTCAAAGGCGCCGTCGATTCGAGCTATCTTGAACGGCGTCGATTTGAACCTTTCATGCTCTGGCTTTATTCAGTCTATTCGCAAGGTGCTGCGCTTCCGGAGATCAAGTCGATGGATCTGGGGATTTATCAAAACGTGATAGACGAATGGACAAATGAGCGAGGGCTAGCTGATGCGTTGGAAGCGCTTTGTCGGTATCACTTATCCAACGCTGAAGACAACGGTGGGGCCTGGGATCCTGAGTTCAAGCATGCGCCTTTCGATCTGTTGCCTTTAGAGATCCACGCGATTTTCCAGGTCCGACAGCAACTGGGTTTGACTGCTCCAGCGGTGTCGAGTCCGTTGTTGTCCGCAGAGACGGCTGCGCTAGAAAACCTGGTCACCGTTCCTGATCAACTTGCTGTCCGAGTGGAAACGGCCTACGAGCGTTTCTTCGGGCTTTAGACGCAGGCGCGACCCTTTTTTCAGTTAAGCAATGACATGCGGTGAGCTGAAATGAAGTATTACTTATTGCGGGAAGACGTGCAGTTTCCTGAGCGCTGGTACCTGGGCGATATCAAACACTGTAACAACTGGCTCTTCATCGACCCCCCTTCTGAGTACATGGAGCCGTGTACCTACGCCCTCGAGGTTCGTGAGGAAGGTGTGAGTCTGGATTTTTCCTTGGCTGGATATGCCTCTGTGCCGATCCTGAGCGAAAAAGCCAGGGACGCGTTGGTGGGCATTCCCGACGTTGATGAACCCTATATGAATGTCGTGCTTGAGCCCGTGACGGTTGCGGGGGAGCACGCTCATGATCGTCACTATGTAATGATCGTTGAGACCCAATTGGATTGCGTAGACGAATCACGTTCCGCTTTCAAAAAATATGAGGTCAATGATCCCGTACGACCAGATCGAGCCGGCGAATACAGCGTCTTTCTGAGTCTCGTCATTGATCCTGCCAGGGTTCAGGGAAAGCATATTTTCCGCGTCAAGAAACACTCGGGGGCATTGATCGTTAGCGAGGAGGTGAAGCTTCGGCTGGAGCGAGCGGACCTCTCTGGAATGTTGTTCGAAGGTGTGAATGGCGAGGGTGAAGTTATCTGCTGATCGTGGCGAGGGAGCTTGCTCCCGCTCGGGTGCGCAGCAGCCGCCAAACAAACAGGTCCGCTGCGCGGCCCAGCGGGAGCAAGCTCCCTCGCCACGGGTGTTCGACCAGTCCTCCGTACTTGGTTTCTCCCCATGTTCCCCTTAACGGAACGCCATCTCCTGCCGATAACCCGATGAGCCCGTTTCTCTCCAACGTTTCGGCTCGCGATGTGCGTCACGACACAGCCAGGCCAAGCGATTGCTGAAATCCCTTGAACGTTGCTGGCTGGTGGCTATCATCTGCGCGCCTCGGGGCGGTGACACGGTGTTTCGTTGTTATGCCATTGGGTTATTTTCTTACTTGCCTGGACATCCTCGATGCTGGCGTACCACCAAAAAAGTTTTCTGATCGTCGATGATTTCTCGGATTTCCGCAGTTCGATCCGCTCCATGCTGCGTGAGCTGGGCGTCAAGGACGTGGACACCGCCGACACCGGTGAAGTGGCGCTGCGCATGTGCTCGCAGAAGCGCTATGACTTCATCTTGCAGGATTATCACCTGGGCGACGGGCGCAAGAATGGCCAGCAGGTGCTTGAAGACCTGATGGTTGAAAAGCTGATCAGCCATGAAAGTGTTTTCCTCATGGTGACCGCCGAGACCAGCCAGGCGATGGTGCTCAGTGCCCTGGAGCATGAGCCGGATGCGTACCTGACCAAACCGTTCAACCGCTCCGGCCTGGCCCAGCGGCTGGAGCGGCTCGAGCAGCGCAAGACCCTGCTCAAGCCGATCCTGCAAGCCCTCGATCGTGGCAAGCCGATGGAAGTGCTCAATGCCTGCATCGCCTTGTGCAAGCAGGATCCGCGCTACGGGCCGTTGTGCCTGCGTTATCGGGCCGATGCGTTGCGCGACCTGAATCAGAACGAGGCTCTTGAACGACTGTACAACTCCATCATCGCGGATCGCCCGTTGCCGTGGGCCTATGCGGGGCTGGGCAAGTTGATGTTCAAGCGCGGCCAGGTGGGGCAGGCCAAGGCTGTCTATGAAAAGGCCCTGAAAGTCTTTCCGATGATGCCGGCCTTGTACGACGGCATGGCCGACGTGCTGGTGGCCGAAGGTGACACCAAACAGGCGCAGCACGTGCTGGAAGAGGCGGTGCGCCTGTCGCCGCTGGCGGTGCGCCGCCAATCGTTGTTGGGCAAGCTGGCGATGACCAACGAAGACTACGACACGGCTTCCCGGGCCTATCGCCAGGCGGTAGGGCAGGGCGCGCAGTCGCGCTTCAAGGACCCGGAAAGCAACCTCGGCCTGGCCCATGCGCTGATCAGCAAGGGCAGCGAAAAAGGCCTCGACACCCGCACCCGGCTGGAGATCAACACGACTCTCAGCGCCGTGGCGAAGGAGAACCTCAACGACCCGGGGCTGCAGGTCCGGGCGCGGCTGATGAAGGCCACCAGCCTGTTGCTAAACGATGCCGAAACCGCCGAAAAGCTCACAGAACAGGCCTTGCAGCGCCTCGATGGCATGGAGCAATTCATGAGCGCCGAGGCCGCGTTGCTGGTGGCCAAGCAGCTGCAAATGCTTGGCCAGACCAGCGCCGGCGAGTCGATGCTCAAGAACTGCGCGGAAATCTACGGGGATGACCCGACGGTGATGCAAGGCATCGCCAAGCTGACCGACGACCCGAACATTCTCAACCAGGGCAATGCCGCCGCCGAGTTGAACCGCGAAGGCGTGCGGGTCTACAAGACCGGTGCATTGCCGCAGGCGCGGGAGCTGTTCCGCCGCGCCCTGAAGATGCAACCGAAGAACATCAGTATTGCCCTGAACATGGCGCAATCGCTGCTGCATGGCACCGACACCAGCGTGGAATCGGAACTGCTGCAGGAGTGCCGCGCCTGCCTGAAACTGGTGGGCATGATGCCCGACACCGATGCGCGTTTTGCGCGTTATCAAAAACTGCGAAGCAAGGCATTTGGCGATGAATGACAGCGAACAGGCCCTCGATTTTTCCACGGTGATCGCGTCTACCGTGCACGACATGAAGAACTCCCTGACCTTGCTCATGCAGACGCATACGCAATGGCTCGAACGCTTGCCCGACGCCGAGCGCCAGACCTCGGAGCAAGGCGTCATCGAGTTCGAATTCGCCCATCTCAATGGTTTGCTGGTGCAACTGCTGGGGCTGTACAAGCTCGGTGTCAACCAGTTGCCGCTGCACCCGGCCTACCATGAACTGGATGACTTCATCGAGGCGCAACTGGCCGGCCATCAGGACGTGTTCCGCAGTCGCGGGATCATGGTCACCTACGAAGTCGACCCGCTCAGCCCCTTGGGCTTTTTCGACCGTGAACTGATTGCTTCGGTGCTCGACAACTGCATCAACAACGCCATTCGCCATGCACGCCAGGCGCTGCTGATCAGTGTCAGCGACGAGGCCGGGCAACTGGTGCTGACCATCAACGACGACGGCGAAGGTTACCCGCCAGAGATGATCGAGCGTCAGGCCGAGTACGTGCAGGGCATCAACCACAGCAGCGGCAGCACCGGGCTGGGCTTGTACTTCGCCGCGCGGATCGCCGGGCTGCACCAGCGCGGCGGCGTGAGCGGGCGTACAGAGATTGCCAATGGCGGTGTGTTGGGTGGTGGGGTGTTCCGGCTTTACCTGCCCTGAGCGTGCGCTTTATAAAAAGCAGCACAAATCCCCTGTGGGAGCGAGCTTGCTCGCGATAGCGATGTATCAGTCAGCTCAATATTGACTGAGCCGACGCCATCGCGAGCAAGCTCGCTCCCACACTCGTATTGCACAAGATTTTAATTGTCTGCGGGTGCTTGATATTCCGAACAGCCGAAGTCTATTTTGTACGGGTTGCCGTTCGCGGCTCGCACATAACAAGGATTGCGTCATGACGACCGATGGCCAGCGTTCACTCGCGCAGCGACTGACGGGCATTGATGAGATTGAATGTGTCACGCCGGATTTGAATGGCGTGCCGCGGGGCAAGGTAATGACCGCTGAGGGTTTCCTCGAAGGCCGGCGGTTGCAACTGGCGCGGGGCGTGCTGCTGCAATGCATCATGGGCGGTTATCCGCCGTCGCGTTTCTACGGCAGCGACGACGGCGACCTGGCGCTGGTGGCCGATCCGAAACAGATCCACCGCCTGCCCTGGAGCCAGCAGCCCCGCGCCCTGGCGATCTGCGATGCCGACGAGTTGACCGGTGAAAGCTCCCGGCTCTCGACGCGCGGTCAGCTCAAGGCCGTTGTTGCTCGCTATGCAGCCTTGGGCCTGGCGCCGGTGGTGGCGACCGAATTGGAATTCTTCGTGTTCGCCCCCAATCCGGACCCGACCCAGCCGTTCCAGCCGCCGATGGGCATGGATGGACGTCGCGAAGACGGCCATTCGGCGTTCAGCGTCAGCTCCAACAATGGCCTGCGCCCGTTCTTCAGTGAAGTCTATGCATGCATGGCGGCGCTGGGCCTGCCTCGCGACACCTTCATGCATGAAATGGGCGTGAGCCAGTTCGAGATCAATCTGCTGCACGGCGACCCGCTGTTGCTGGCCGACCAGACCTTCCTGTTCAAGCACCTGCTCAAGGAAGTGGCGCTCAAGCACGGTCTGACCGTGGTCTGCATGGCCAAGCCCCTGGCCCACACGCCGGGCAGTTCGATGCACATCCATCAGAGCGTCGTCGAGGCAGGCAGCGGTCGTAACGTTTTCAGCGATGAAGCGGGCGAAGCGACGGCGACTTTCCGGCATTTCATCGGTGGGCAACAGGCGTGCCTGGCGGACTTCACCGCGTTGTTCGCGCCGAACGTGAATTCCTACCAGCGCCTGTGCCACCCGTTCGCCTCGCCGAACAATGCCTGTTGGTCCCATGACAACCGTTCGGCCGGGTTGCGGATTCCTGCCAGTTCGCCGGTGGCCCGGCGGGTCGAGAACCGCTTGCCGGGGGCCGATGCCAACCCCTACCTGGCGATTGCCGCCAGCCTGGCCGCCGGGCTGTATGGGATTGAGCATCGGCTGGAGCCGAGCGCGGCGATCCAGGGCGAATTCGAAGTGCCGGATAATCTGTCGTTGCCATGTACCTTGCATGCCGCCTTGGAGCGTCTGAAGCGTAGTCATCTGGCGAAGGAACTGTTCGGTGCGGAGTTCATCGAAGGCTACATCGCCTCCAAGACCCTGGAGCTGACCAGCTTCTTCGATGAAATCACGCCCTGGGAGCGGCGTGTCCTAGCGGCCCAGGCCTAACGAACCGTCGCATTCGGGCTATCTTCAACAGGTAGCCCTTACTCACCTCAAGGAGCCGCTCGGAACGCCGATGCGCCAAATCTGGAAACCTTTTCGAGCGCTTTATTTCGCCTCGCTGATGATGTTGATCGGCTCGGGCCTCTTGAGTACTTACCTGGCCTTGCGCCTGGCCGCCGACCATGTGGACAGCCTCTGGGTCGGTGCGCTGATGGCCGCCAACTATTTCGGCCTGGTGCTGGGTGGCAAGATCGGCCACCGGCTGATCGCCCGCGTCGGCCACATCCGCGCCTATTCGGCCTGCGCCGGGATCGTCGGGGCGGCAGTGCTGGGCCATGGCCTGGTGAACTGGCTGCCGGCCTGGATCGTGCTGCGGATGATTGTCGGCCTCGGGATGATGTGCCAGTACATGGTCATCGAGAGCTGGCTCAACGAGCAAGCCGATGCCAAGCAGCGTGGCGTGGTGTTCAGTGGCTACATGATTGCCTCGTACCTGGGGTTGGTGCTGGGTCAGTTGATCCTGGTCATGCATCCGGCCCTGGGGCCTGAGCTGTTGATGCTGGTGGCGCTGTGCTTCGCCTTGTGCCTGGTGCCGGTGACGCTGACCCGGCGAATTCACCCGGCGGCGCTGCATCCGGCGCCCATGGAGCCGCGCTTCTTCATCAAGCGTGTGCCGCAGTCATTGAGTACGGTGCTGGGCTCCGGGTTGATCGTCGGCTCGTTCTATGGCCTGGCGCCCCTGTATGCCTCTCAGCAGGGCCTGTCGACCGAGCAGGTCGGTCTGTTCATGGGTAGCTGCATCTTCGCCGGACTGCTGGTGCAGTGGCCCCTGGGCTGGCTGTCCGATCGTTATGACCGGGCGCTGCTGATCCGCTGCTTTGCGCTGGTGCTGACGATCTGTGCGCTGCCGTTGGCGATTCTTCCGACGGTGCCGCTGGAGGTGCTGTTCGTCGCGGGGTTCTTCTGTTCGCTGGTGCAGTTCTGCCTGTATCCGCTGGCGGTAGCGTTTTCCAACGACCACGTCGAAGCTGATCGAAGGGTGTCCCTGACCGCGATGCTGCTGGTGACCTACGGCGTGGGGGCCAGTATCGGGCCGCTGGTGGCCGGCGTGCTGATGAAGATGTTTGGCAGCCAGATGCTCTACGGCTTTTTCGCTTTCTTCGCCTTGGTGCTGGTGTGGCGGATCCGGCCGAAAGCGGTGACCAACCTGCATCAGGTCGATGACGCACCGCTGCATCACGTGGCGATGCCGGACAGCATGTCGAGTTCGCCTTTGGTGGCGTGTCTTGATCCGCGGGTGGATGAGCAGGTGGTGCAGGAGCAGATGCAGGCTCCGGCCAATCCGGACGTGGAGCCTGAGCTGGCCACTGAGACCGCGACCGAGGCCGAGACTGGGCCTGAGGAGCCTGAGACACCGAGTTTTACCCAGGCCAGGCCTTGAAGCAGGCATGAAAAAACGGGCAGTCGCCGCAAGGGACTGCCCGTTTTTTTTGCCTCGAAAATCAGAGGTCGTCTTTATCGAAGCGCCGGGCTTCTCGTTGGAGCTGGTAGACGAACCGCTCGACCTGCCGTTGCACCAGGCCACTGATGTTGTGGAAGCGTACGCCGGCGAACGTGGTGTTGATCCTTTCTTCGAAATGCAGGTAACGCAGCTCGACTGGCGCGGTCATGTTGCCAAAAGGCAGGGCCGCGATGAAGCGCTCGTACACCTGGCCCAATTGCAGTCGCTCCGTGATGTCGCCGTCAAACCGCAACTTGCAACCGGTGGCAGAGATGTCCAGCAGCTTGCCGTCCACCGGGGACTTGAGCTTGTCACCGCCCAGTTCAACGCTCACCAGTTGTGCCAGTTTCAGGGCGGCGCGGAAGGCGTTGCGACGTTGGTGGTAGACCACTTCGTCGGGCAGGGCGCCGCGATAGCAGCGACCGTCGCTGGATTCATCGATGGTCAGTGGGCCCTTGCCATCCCATGCGATACGCACGCCGTCATGGAAACCCTCGACACGAAAAGGCTCGCCCGCCAGCAGGAAACGCTCGCCGTCCCGGGGAATCATTTCATCCAGGGCGATGGAGTTGGTCTCGCGATCGACGTTGACCAGGTAGCTCTGGAAGCGCTGGCTACGTTCGTGGAAGGTGATGATCAGTGGGTCGTGGCTCTCTTGCAGCATCCGCAGGTTGCCGGAGATTTCCAGGGGCGTGGTGAGGACCTTGGGTGGCTGCGGAGCATCATCCGCGTTTGAGGCATTGAACACGGTGAGTCAATCTCCAGGCAAAATACGACTACGAATGGCCGGCATTTTGCCAGCATGTATCGCGCGTTGATAGAGCGAAGGCATTGTTCGTTTCATGCCTGGCTGAGCGGGCGATGCTTGACCATTCTGGCCGTTGAACCGCTAGCGTCATACAGCGTCGGGATCTCGCCACCGTTGAGGATGCGCAACTGGTTGGCGGTGGCGGCCTGCTGCATCAGGATCGACTGGCCGTTGCGAGCGTTGGTTGCCTGGCATTGGGCGAGCAGGTCGTTGAGTACTTTGCTCTGGGACAGTAGCTGATCGCCAATCGTCGACTGGCTGGCCAGTTGCTCGAGGCCTTCATGGCTGGCGGGCAGGTTGAGGCTGACGAGGATCTC
This sequence comes from Pseudomonas sp. H1_F01, assembly GCF_054681425.1. Classification (NCBI taxonomy): domain Bacteria; kingdom Pseudomonadati; phylum Pseudomonadota; class Gammaproteobacteria; order Pseudomonadales; family Pseudomonadaceae; genus Pseudomonas; species Pseudomonas sp. H1_F01. Next base: position 1,843,383 of record NZ_CP162823.1, read on the forward strand.
GCTGCGTTTGCGGCCATGCTGGTCAAGCAGGATGATCAAGGCCTGTTTCTGCGCCAGGATATTCTCCAGCAGAGGCATGTCACGACCGTGCAATGCCACGGATTCGGCCTGCAACAATTCCAGTAGCTGTTGCGCTGGAACAAAGTCGTCGATGATCAATTGCAACAAATGAGTGTCGTGCATGGCTGGCCTTGGGTCTTAGCGTCCAAAAGCCTGGCGCAGGCGGCGGCCTAGCGCTGGGCTTCGAAGTTGAGCAGTTTGCTGGCTACGCGGTTGCTGTCGACTTTGTAGCTGCCATCAGCGATTGCTGCTTTCAACTCGGCCACGCGGGCGTTGTCGACGACAGGTTGATCGCGCAGCTTGTCAGTGACCTTCTGCAACTGCTGAGCCTCATTGCTGAGGTGTACCGACTCCCCGTTGCTGACCTGTTCGGCTGGTGTAGGCAGCGGCGCGGATTTGCCGGCTTCGGCGGTTTCCTTGGTGGCGCTGGTACGCGTGGTGCCTGGCAGCGGTGAAGAGCTGTTTAAACGATTGAAATCGATGACCATGGTAAAAAACCTCTGGGTATTTGGACGCTTGCCATGTTTTCGGCCATCCCCAAAATAACTTTAGGCTCATTTATGAAATGAACTTGCGCACGTCTGCGCTTGCCTTTGCGTAAGGCACAGTCTAGGGAACACCGGGATCAAGCGCCAGCTTTCTACCTCCTCTACCAGATCACTACATCGCCACTTCCACTTGGCCCGGGGCCATCACCTGCGCCTTGATCACGCGCTGGGAATTGAGGTTTTTTACCCGTATCTGTTCACGCATACCGCCGTTGGACAGGGCCTCGCCGGGCATCCGCACGGCCAGGGAACCGGTGCGGGCGGTGATCACAACCTGGTCGCCCTTGCGGACTACCTCGGCCTGCTCCAGATGCACCAGCGTCACGACCTGATCGGCGACCATTGGTCGGACAAGTTTCTGCCCGATGGCCTGGTCGACGGAGGTCAGGAAGCCCTGGGTGATCTGGCTGATGTCCCGTTCACGCAACATCACGTCCTGGGGCTCGACGATTCCGGCCCGCTTGAGCGGACGAGTGGTGGTGACAATTTCCCGAAACAGGCGCACTTGAGCGGGCACGAACACCGTCCAGGGCGCGGCGCTGTCGCAACGAACCTTCACCGTGACGCGTCCCAGGGGCCGGGCAGGGCTCTCCAGCGAAGCAGTCAATTCCTTGTCGCACATCGGCATGCGCAGGCGCGGGTCGAGTTGGTTGACTTCGATTTCATAGCGACCTTCCGTTTGACTGGTAGCCAGATAGTCTTCTACGGTGAATTCAAGAAAGCCCTGAGTGACGCCGATAAGGAGATCAGGCAAGGTAACCGGAACAGCAGCAAGGGCAGGACCGCCCGAAGTGAACAGGCAGACAGCCAGCAGTGCACCGAGCCAGTGGCGGCAGTGAGTGGTCAGGCGTCGAGAAAATGTCGTTTGTGCGTTCATGCCGGTTCAATAGCAAGCCCCGTGCCGTTTAGTGAATGAATGCGCGTCGGACACATTAGCGTTAGGTAGGAGTCAGGGCATGGCGGGAGTAATGGATTCGGTAAACCAGCGCACTCAGCTGGTCGGTCAGAATCGCCTGGAGCTGTTGTTGTTCCGTCTCGACGGCCAACAAATGTATGGGATCAACGTATTCAAGGTCCGCGAGGTGCTGCAATGCCCCAAGCTGACCCTGATGCCCAAATCCAGCCCCGTCGTGTGCGGTGTGGCCAATATCCGGGGTGCGACCATCCCGATTCTCGACCTGGCGATGGCGACCGGTTCCGGCCGGCTGCTGGACCAGAGCAATCCGTTTGTGATCATCACCGAGTACAACACCAAGACCCAGGGATTCCTGGTTCGCTCGGTGGAGCGCATCGTCAACATGAACTGGGAAGAGATCCATCCACCGCCCAAGGGCACCGGCCGCGATCACTACCTCACGGCAGTGACCCGGGTCGATAACCAGTTGGTGGAAATCATCGACGTGGAGAAGATCCTCGCCGAAGTAGCGCCCACGCCGGAAGCGATCTCCGTGGGAGTGGTGGATGCCGAAACCCAGCACAAGGCGATTTCGCTGCGGGTATTGACCGTCGACGACTCTTCAGTGGCCCGCAAGCAGGTGACCCGTTGCCTGCAAACGGTCGGTGTCGAGGTGGTGGCGTTGAACGACGGGCGACAGGCGCTCGATTACCTGCGCAAGCTGGTCGACGAGGGCAAGAAGCCTGAGGAAGAGTTCCTGATGATGATCTCCGACATTGAAATGCCGGAGATGGATGGGTACACCCTGACGTCGGAAATCCGCAGCGATCCGCGCATGCAAAAGCTGCACATCATCTTGCATACTTCGTTGTCCGGGGTTTTCAACCAGGCGATGGTCAAGAAGGTCGGCGCCGACGATTTCCTGGCGAAATTCCGTCCAGATGACCTGGCTTCCCGGGTCGTCGAGCGGATCAAGGCAGCAGAATAAAAGGTCGGGCGCGTTGTGCGCCCGGCAAGTCAACACGATGAAAGAGGCGGTATCTTGTCTACGGGTAATTTGGATTTCGAACAGTTCCGGGTCTTCCTGGAAAAAGCCTGTGGCATCTTGCTTGGTGAAAACAAGCAATACCTGGTGTCGAGCCGTCTCAATAAATTGATGGAACAGCAGGGCCTCAAGTCATTGGGCGAACTGGTGCAGCGTATCCAGACCCAACCGCGCAGTGGCTTGCGCGAAATGGTGGTGGACGCGATGACCACCAACGAAACCTTGTGGTTTCGTGACACCTATCCGTTTGAGGTGTTGAAGAACAAAGTGCTGCCGGCGGCCATCAAGGCCAGCCCGGGCCAGCGTCTGCGGATCTGGTCGGCGGCCTGTTCGTCGGGGCAGGAACCCTATTCGCTGTCGATGTCCATCGATGAGTTCGAGCGGTCCAACCTCGGCCAGTTGAAAGGCGGCGTGCAGATTGTCGCCACCGACCTGTCCGGGACCATGCTCAATAACTGCAAGACCGGCGAGTACGACAGCCTGGCTATCGGCCGGGGCCTGTCGCCGGATCGCCTGCAACGTTACTTCGATCCGAAAGGGCCGGGTAAATGGGTGGTCAAGGCGCCGATCAAGAGCCGGGTGGAGTTCCGCTCGTTCAACCTGCTGGATAGCTATGCCAGCCTGGGCAAGTTCGACATCGTGTTCTGCCGCAACGTACTGATCTACTTCTCCGCCGAAGTGAAGAAAGACATCCTGCTGCGCATCCACAGCACGCTCAAGCCGGGCGGCTACCTGTTCCTCGGTGCCTCCGAGGCGTTGAACGGTTTGCCGGATCATTACCAGATGGTCCAGTGCAGTCCGGGGATCATCTACCAGGCAAAGTGATTGGCTTGAACTGTCAAAAAACGGGAGTCCCCACGGGCTCCCGTTTTTTTATGCCTGCCGGTCACCACTAATCCCGCTCCCACAGTTCGAATGTCATTTGCCCTTGAGAAGCGGCAGAAAAGCGGCAGCCAGCGGAAGCCAGTTGCCGCTTTTCTGGCATTGCCGCTTTGCCGATGCCCGCAAAGCCCCGGTTTATGGGGTTTTCCAAAGTGGCACGCTGCTTGCTAAGTTCATCGCACGTACATTCTGGTCACCCAAAGGTTTCCGACATGAGCATCAGCTTCGATAAAGCGCTCGGTATCCACGAACAGGCCCTGAGCTTCCGCGCCCAGCGTGCCGAAGTCCTGGCCAACAACATCGCCAACGCCGACACCCCGAACTACAAGGCGCGTGACCTGGACTTTTCCAAAGTGCTCGCCGAGCAGAACGAGAAGACCAAGAACGGCCACTTCGCCTTGAACATGACCAACAGCCGTCATATCGAAGCCGAAGGCCTGGGCAATGGCGACGAATCGCTGATGTATCGCACGCCGATGCAGCCTTCGATCGACCAGAACACCGTAGACGCTCAACTGGAACAGTCCAACTACGCGGAAAACTCCGTGAACTTCCAGGCCAGCTTCACCCTGCTCAACAGCAAGTTCAAAGGGCTGGTATCGGCCCTGCGCGGAGAGTAAGCCATGTCGATTGCTAGCGTATTCAACATTGCCGGCAGTGCCATGAGTGCCCAGACCACTCGCCTGAACACCGTCGCCAGTAACATCGCCAACGCCGAGACCGTTTCGTCGAGCATCGACCAGACCTACCGCGCCCGCCACCCGGTATTCGCCACCATGTTCCAGGGTGGCCAGTCCGGCGGTAGCGACTCGCTGTTCCAGGAGCAGGACGCGGCCGGGCAGGGCGTGCAGGTGCTTGGCGTGGTCGAAGACCAGAGCAATCTCGAAGCCCGTTATGAGCCAAACCATCCGGCCGCTGATGCCAAGGGGTATGTCTACTACCCGAACGTCAATGTCGTCGAAGAAATGGCCGACATGATTTCCGCCAGTCGTTCGTTCCAGACCAACGCCGAAATGATGAACACCGCCAAAACCATGATGCAGAAGGTCCTGACCCTCGGTCAGTGATAAGGGGCGAGTCACATGAGCGTTACCAGTACAACAAGTGGTTTGAGCCTCAACGAGATTCTGGCCAACTCCTCGGTCAAGACCAGCACCACCACCGATGCCCTGGGCGCGGCGACCGGTGCGGCCACCGGCAAGAAGGAATTGGGCAAGGATGCGTTCCTGCAGTTGCTGGTCACCCAGCTGAAAAACCAGAACCCGCTGGAGCCACAGGATAACGGCGAGTTCGTTGCCCAACTGGCGCAGTTCAGCAGCCTGGAAGGCATCACCACCCTCAACGAGACCGTGAGCGGCATCGCCGGCAACTACAACTCGTCCCAGGCCCTGCAAGCCTCGTCGCTGGTCGGTCGCTCGGTCATTGCCCCGGGCGACAAGGCTGTGGTCGATACCTCCAAGAGCCTCAACGGCACGGTGGTGGTACCAACATCGGTGTCCTCCGTCGCGGTCAAGATCGTGGACAAGGACGGCAAGACCGTTCGCACCATCGACTTGGGCAGCCAGAACGCCGGCAACTCCGCGTTCATCTGGGACGGCAAGAACGATGCGGGCGCGGTCGTTGAATCGGGCACTTACACCTTCGCGGCCTCGACCACCATCGACGGCAAGGCCACGTCGCTGATCACCAACCTGCCGGCCACGGTCAGCAGCGTGACGATCAGCCAGACGGGCGGTGAGCTGATGCTCAACCTGGCCGGGCTGGGCAGCATTGCCCTGTCCAAAGTACAAACTATTGGTATGTAGAGCCGACTAACCGGCAAAAGGAGTCAACATGTCTTTCAACATCGGCCTTAGCGGTCTCTATGCAGCCAACAAACAGCTGGACGTGACCGGCAACAACATCGCCAACGTGGCGACCACCGGTTTCAAATCGTCCCGCGCGGAATTCGAAGACGTCTACTCGGCCACCAAGCTGGGTTCGGGCAGCAAGACCGTCGGTAACGGCGTGCGCCTGGCCAACGTTTCCCAGCAGTTCGGCCAGGGTGATGTGAACAACACCGGCAACGTACTGGACATGGGCATCCAAGGCCAGGGCTTCTTTGTCCTGAGCAATGACGGCTCCCTGAGCTACACCCGTGCCGGTACCTTCAAGACCGACAAGGAAGGCTATATCACCAACAGCGACGGCACTTCGCGCCTGCAGGGCTATGGCGTGGATGCCAACGGCAAGATCCAGAACGGCATCTTGACCGACCTGCGCATCGACACCTCGAACCTGCCGCCGAGCGCCACCAGCCTGGTTTCCTCGACGATCAACCTGAATTCGACGGCAACGGCGATCACCGCGGCGTTCAATCCAAGCGACACCGCCACGTTCACCAAACAATTCACCACCCCGGTCTACGATACTCAGGGTAACCAGCACTCCATGGACCAATACATGGTCAAGACTGCCGGCAACACCTGGAACGTCTATACCTTGATCGATGGTCGTAACCTGAACGGCACCTTGCCGACCACGACCGGTGCGAACGCGCCGATTCCTTCGACCATGAGCTTCGATTCCAGCGGCAAGCTGACTCAGGTCAGCACGCCGCCAGTACCGCCTGCCACCGTGCCGACGATCAACAGTGACCTGGTATTGACCGGCTGGGTTCCTGGCACGGTGACCAACGGCGTATGGGCCGCCAACGGCGCCGCGAGTGCGCCAACCATCACGATTTCCATGGGCAACACCACCCAATTCAACGCCGACACCGCCCGCTCGATCCCAACCCAGAACGGCTACGCCACCGGCCAGATCACCAACCTGACCATCGACGGCAGCGGTGTGTTGCTGGCCAACTTCAGCAACAACCAGACCAAGCCGATTGGCCAGCTCGCGCTCGCCAGCTTCACCAACGAGCAAGGCTTGCAGCCGGTAGGCGGCACCAGCTGGAAAGAAACCTTCGCCTCGGGCATCCCGGGCTACGATGCCCCGGAAACCGGTACCCTGGGTTCGATCGCCTCCAACTCCCTGGAAGAGTCCAACGTCAACCTGACCAACGAATTGGTCGAGCTGATCAAGGCGCAAAGCAACTACCAGGCGAACGCGAAGACTATCTCCACCCAGAGCACCATCATGCAGACCATCATTCAGATGACCTGATAGCGGGCGGCTTCAAAAAAACCGACGTCCTGAGACGTCGGTTTTTTTTGCATGAAATTCTTTGGGTGATTATTACCGTTTGTCGGATGACTGGTGCGGAACTTGCACTTCAGTCCTAATCGCTCTACGAGCGTCAAGTTTCCATACGACTGTCTTCGAGTCGGTATTGACTGACGACAGGGATGTCACGAAAACCAAGGGACGGATACCAGTTGAAACCCCATAACGCTATCAGTGCGCCTATTGTTGCGCCTTCATTGAAATCGGTACTGCGTCGGGGGCTGCTGGGCGCTGCGCTGTTCTCCGGTGTGATCAATATTCTGGCGCTGATTGGCCCGGTGTTCATGCTGGAAGTCTACGACCGGGTTATCCCCAGCCAGAGTGTCCCGACCCTGGTCGCCCTGGGGCTGTTGGCGCTGGGGGTTTATGCGCTTTCAGGCCTGCTGGATATCATTCGCTCCCGAGTCATGGTGCGAATTGCTTCTTCGCTGGATCTGGCGTTGTCCGCCAAGGTCTTCAATGTCATTGCCGGTGCGTCGCTGAAAACGCCCATTACCGGCGATGCCTTGAAGCCGGCCCATGAGCTGGATCAGATTCGCGGTTTTATTGGCGGACCGGGCCTGGTGGCTTTTTTCGATTTGCCTTGGATGCCGGTTTACCTCGCGGTCTGCTTTTACATTCATCCGTTGTTCGGCCTTTTGGCCGCCGGCCTGATGATTATCCTCATTGGTCTGACCCTGATCACTGACCGGCAAACCCGCAAACTGATGCAGGCGTCAGCCGAGGCGTTGAACAAGCGCAATCACCTGGGTCAGCAAGCTCACCAGAACGCCGAAGCGCTGATGGCCATGGGCATGTTGGCCAACACGTCGAATATCTGGCAGAACAATCACAGCACCTTTATCACTCTGCAGCGACGCTCGATCGACATCGGTGGCTTTTACGGTGGCATTTCCAAAACCCTGCGCCAGGTCGTTCAATCGACGGCCCTGGCCCTGGGGGCGTGGCTGGTGATCAAAGGCGACTTGAGCGGCGGTACGATGATCGCGGCCTCGATCATCGTGGCGCGGACCCTGGCGCCGGCGGAGCAGGTCATTGCCACATGGCGCAGCCTGTTGAGTGCCCAAATCGCCTGGAAGAAGCTGCTGGAAGTGTTCTCGCTGTTCCCGGATGCCCAGAACAAGACCGAACTACCCGCTGCCCATCGCAGTTTGCAGGTCGAAAGTGTTTTTGCCGCGCCGCCCGGCGCGCAGCGCCTGACCTTGCAAAATATCAACTTCATGGTCGCCGCGGGCACTGCTGTGGGTGTGGTGGGACCGAGCGCATCGGGCAAGTCGTCATTGGCGCGGGTGCTGGTCAACGCCTGGGCACCGGCTCGCGGGCATGTCCGGCTCGATGGCGCGCCGCTGGATCTGCTGACCGAGCAGGCCCGAGGCAAGTTGATCGGTTATCTGCCGCAAAGCGTTGGTTTGTTCACTGGAACCGTCGCCCAGAACATTGCCCGGCTAGACCCTTCGGCACCGGACAGCGCGATTGTCAGCGCTGCGCAGTTAGCCGGGGTTCATGAGCTGATCCTGCAGTTGCCCCAAGGCTATGAAACCCAGGTAGGCGAGGGCGGGGTCAACCTCTCGGCCGGCCAACGGCAGCGGGTGGCCCTGGCCCGGGCATTGTTTGGTGATCCATTCCTGGTGGTGTTGGATGAGCCGAATTCAAACCTCGATGCCGAGGGCGAACAGGCTCTGGCCAAGGCTATCCTGGCGCTCAAGGCCCGTGGCGCAATCGTGGTGGTGATTGCCCATCGCACCAATATCTTGTCGGTGATCGATCAGGTACTGATCCTCGAGAACGGCGTGCAAGCGGCTTACGGCCCCAGGGATGTCGTCCTTAAACGACCTTCTGTAGCGCCCCCACGGTCCTCCAATAATGTCGTGGAACTGGGAGCATCCAACTGATGCATAGCGATCAAGAAGTCACTCTGACCGATTCCTTGTCCCGCCATTTGCGCTGGGGGGCGATCTCATTGGTGGTACTGCTCGGCGGAGGACTGACCTGGGCGGTGTGCACCAACCTGTCCGGCGCCGTCATCGCCACCGGCGTGGTCGCTGTGGAAGGCAGCGTCAAGACCGTCCAGCATCCTACCGGCGGCGTAGTAGCCGAACTTTTGGTCAAGGAAGGGCAGACAGTCGCCGCGGGTGACGTGTTGTTGCGCCTCGACGCCACATTGCCCGCCGCCAGCCGAGCCATCGTCAGTAAATCCTTGAACCAGGCTTGGGCGCGTCTGGCTCGCCTGGAGGCCGAACGGGACAATGCCAGCGAAGTAGCGGTCCCCAAAGAGTTGCTGACCCGCATGAGCCTGGATGAGGCCAAGTCGGTCATGGCCAGCGAACAGCAGTTGTTTATTGATCGACGCGCTTCCCGCGAAGGCCAGAAGAAACAGCTGCGCGAGCGCGTTCAGCAACTCAACGAAACCATTGCCGGTCACGACATCCAGCAGAAAACCAAACAGGAAGAAATCGAACTGATCGATAGCGAATACCAGGCCGTCAAGAAACTGTTCGACAAAGGCATGATGACCCTCGACAGGGTCAATGCCCTGGCTCGGGGTATCGCCCGGCTGCGCGGAGAGCGTGGACAACTGATGGCCTCCATTGCCGAGGCCCGGGGCAAGATCGCCGAAACCGAGTTGCAACGACTCCAGGTTGACCAGACTTTCCGCAGTGAAGTGTCCCAGGAGCTGAGAGATTTGCTAGCCCGCCAGGGCGAATTGATCGAGCGGGAAATCACTGCCAGCGATCAGCTCAAACGCATCGACATCACCTCGCCTATTGCCGGACGCGTGCAGCAATTGGCCGTGCACACAATCGGTGGCGTCATCTCACCGGCCGAGGGGCTCATGCAGATCGTACCCGCCGACGATGAACTGCTGGTGGAGGCGAAAATCAGTGCACAGGACATCGATCAGGTTTCCCTAGGTCAGCAAGCCACGTTGCGTTTGAGCGCCTTCAACCGCAGCACGACCCCAGAGCTTCAGGGTTCGGTGGTGCGTTTGTCCGGCGACCTGATTCAGGATGAACGCACCGGTGCTGGTTTCTATCGGGCCGGTATTCGCCTTTCCAAAGGGGAGTTGATGCGAGTGCCCGGCCTCACGCTTGTACCGGGCATGCCGGTCGAATCGCTTATCAAGACAGGTGACAGGACCGTTTTGTCCTACCTGCTTAAACCCATCAGTGATCACGCCCACCGTGCGTTCAGAGAAGGGTAAATCTTCTTACGTACCTGACGTTTTCAGCATAGTTTCCAACACACACAAGGAAGATGTAATGGCGGCAATCAACGGGACCAACGGTGCAGATACGCTGGTGGGTACTGCAGGCGATGATCAGATACGCGGTTTGGCTGGTGACGATGTTTTGAGCGGTGGGGATGGCAACGACCTTCTTATTGGCGGAGCGGGGGCCGACCAACTGATTGGCGGCGCAGGCATCGACATCGCCAGTTATGAGGATATCGTTTCGGGAGTGGGTGTCACCGTCAACCTGAAGACAGGCATTCATACAGGCATTGCCGCGGGTGATACCTTCAATGGCATCGAAGTGATCCGTGGCTCGTCCTATAGCGACAACTTTATCGGTGGCACCTCCGCCGATACCTTTGATGGTGCCAATGGCTACGACACCCTGAGCTACGCCAGTTCTGCCCAGGCGGTCAACCTGACCGTGACAGGTACCGCCGGTACGGGGACGGGAGGCGATGCCCAGGGCGATACGTTCAGCAACATCGAGGTGATCACTGGCTCGGCCTACGATGACGTCTTTACCTTCAACGCGGGCAGCGTGACCTTTAACGGTGGTGCTGGTAATGACGTCTACGTCATCAATGGCAGCGGCTCGATAGGGGCTGGTGAACTGGCAGGCGGGGGCGACGATGAAATCCGCACCAACCAGGCCAGCGCAGCCTTGAGTGCCGAAGTCGAGCGCTTGACCTATACCGGTGCGGCTAACTTCACGGGGCGCGGCAACGCCGGTGACAACATCATCACCGGCGGTGCGGGTAATGATCTATTGATCGGCGGGGCGGGGGCCGACCAACTGATCGGCGGCGCCGGCATCGACATCGCCAGTTATGAGGATATCGTTTCGGGAGTGGGTGTCACCGTCAACCTGAAGACAGGCATTCATACAGGCATTGCCGCGGGTGATACCTTCAATGGCATCGAAGTGATCCGTGGCTCGTCCTATAGCGACAACTTTATCGGTGGCACCTCCGCCGATACCTTTGATGGTGCCAATGGCTACGACACCCTGAGCTACGCCAGTTCTGCCCAGGCGGTCAACCTGACCGTGACAGGTACCGCCGGTACGGGGACGGGAGGCGATGCCCAGGGCGATACGTTCAGCAACATCGAGGTGATCACTGGCTCGGCCTACGATGACGTCTTTACCTTCAACGCGGGCAGCGTGACCTTTAACGGTGGTGCTGGTAATGACGTCTACGTCATCAATGGCAGCGGCTCGATAGGGGCTGGTGAACTGGCAGGCGGGGGCGACGATGAAATCCGCACCAATCAGGCCAGCACAGTCTTGAGTGCCGAAGTCGAGCGCTTGACCTATACCGGTGTGGCTAACTTCACGGGGCGCGGCAACGCCGGTGACAACATCATCACTGGCGGTGCGGGTAATGATCTATTGATCGGTGGGGCGGGGGCCGACCAACTGATCGGTGGCGCAGGCATCGACATCGCCAGTTATGAGGATATCGTTTCGGGAGTGGGTGTCACCGTCAACCTGAAGACAGGCATTCATACAGGCATTGCCGCGGGTGATACCTTCAATGGCATCGAAGTGATCCGTGGCTCGTCCTATAGCGACAACTTTATCGGTGGCACCTCCGCCGATACCTTTGATGGTGCCAATGGCTACGACACCCTGAGCTACGCCAGTTCTGCCCAGGCGGTCAACCTGACCGTGACAGGTACCGCCGGTACGGGGACGGGAGGCGATGCCCAGGGCGATACGTTCAGCAACATCGAGGTGATCACTGGCTCGGCCTACGATGACGTCTTTACCTTCAACGCGGGCAGCGTGACCTTTAACGGTGGTGCTGGTAATGACGTCTACGTCATCAATGGCAGCGGCTCGATAGGGGCTGGTGAACTGGCAGGCGGGGGCGACGATGAAATCCGCACCAACCAGGCCAGCACAGTCTTGAGTGCCGAAGTCGAGCGCTTGACCTATACCGGTGTGGCTAACTTCACGGGGCGCGGCAACGCCGGTGACAACATCATCACTGGCGGTGCGGGTAATGACCTGTTCATTGGTGGCGCGGGTGCCGACCAATTCATTGGTGGTGCCGGGACCGATACGGTCAGTTACGAAGACAGCACCAGCATCGGCGTCACGGTCAACTTGAAAACTGGAGTCCATACGGGTGTTGCCACGGGCGATACATTCTCCAGCATCGAAGTGATTCGCGGCAGCAATAGCGGCGATACATTCTTCAGTGGTGCCGAAGCTAACAACTTTGATGGCGGGACCACCGCTGGCGGCACTGATACGGTTGATTACTCGCTATCGGCTCAGGCCGTCAATATCACCCTTGCCACCACGGGCGTAGGCAGTGGCCAGGGTGGCGATGCGCAGGGCGATACTTACATTAATATCGAGAAAATCGTCGGCTCGACCCAAGACGATATCTTCACCACAGGTGCCGGTACGTTTACGTTGCAAGGCGGAGCGGGAAATGATCTTTACGTTATCAATGGCCCGGCCTATCAGACGGTGATCGAGACCGCCGGTGGCGGTGATGACGAGATTCGCACCAATCTTGCCAGCATGTCGATGGGTGCCGAAGTCGAGCGCCTGACCTACACCGGCACCGGCAATTTCACCGGTAACGGTAATGCCAGCAACAACATCATCTCGGCCGGCGTCGGCAACGATCTGCTCTCAGGGGGAGCGGGTGCCGATCTCTTCATCGGTGGTGCAGGGACTGACACCGTCAGTTATGACGATGCCACTACTGGGGTTACCGTTAATCTCAAAACCAGTGTCCACACGGGCATTGCCGCTGGCGATACTTTTGACGGCATCGAAGTCATTCGTGGTTCCAAGTACAGCGATATTTTTGTTGCCAGTGCAAACGTCGACAAGTTTGAGGGCGGCGCCGTCACTGCCGATAATATTGATGTCGTCGATTACTCACTTTCCTCTGGGGCCGTCAACCTCGCCTTGGCCTCTGGGGCTGGCACCGGGACTGGTGGTGATGCCGAGGGCGACAGTTTCTCCGGCATTGAGAAAGTCATCGGTTCGGCCTATGACGACGTGTTCAACTCATCCACTACCGGCAGTTTCAACCTGCAGGGTGGCGCCGGCAACGACCTCTACATCGTCAACAACACCGCTACGGCGGTGATCACCGAGGCCGTTGGTGGCGGCGACGATGAAGTGCGAACCAACATCGCCAGCATGGGTTTGTACAACAACGTCGAACGCCTGACTTATACCGGTACCGGTAACTTCACCGGTCGCGGCAATGCCACCGACAATATCATCACCGGCGGGGCTGGCAACGACACCTTGCTTGGCGGTGGAGGCGCCGACAGTTTCATTGGCGGCAGCGGTACGGACACAGTCGGCTACGATGACAGCACTGTTGGTGTGACGCTCAACTTCAAAACCGGCGTGCACAGCGGCATTGCGGCAGGTGATACCTATACCGATATCGAAGTCATTCGCGGTTCACAATACGCCGATACGTTCATGGGTGGTGCGACCGCAGACAAATTCGACGGTGGCACGGGCACTAGTATCGACGTGGCGGATTACTCTCAATCCGCTCAGGGCGTGACGCTGACACTGGGTGCATCTGGCGTCGGTTCGGGCGCCGGGATGGGGGGCGATGCCGAAGGCGATAGCTTCTCGGGCATCGAGAAGATTGTCGGCTCGGCCTACAACGACGTCTTCATCGCCAACACCAATTCGACCGGGTTCACTGTGCAAGGTGGTGCGGGCGATGATGTTTATGTCCTCAATAACGCCACCTATGGGGCGATTGTTGAACTGGCGGGTGGCGGCATCGATGAGGTGCGCACGAATCAGGGGTACTACCAGCTCAATGCTGGAGTCGAGAATCTGACCTATACCGGCACTGTCGGTTTCCAATCGTGGGGTAACGCACTGGATAACGTCATCACTGGAGGTGTTGGCAACGATATCCTGATGGGTGGAGATGGTGGTGACACCTTCATCGGTGGAGATGGCATCGATACGGTCAGCTACAACGACATCGGACCGGTCGGCGTGACGCTCAACTTCAAGACTGGTGAGCATACGGCTATCGCCAAGGGCGATACGTTCGACAGCATCGAGAAGTTCGTCGGGTCGGGTAGGGACGATACCTTTGTGGGTAACGAACAGGCCAATAATTTCGATGGTGCTTTCGGCAGAGACACTGTCAGTTTTGCCTTTGAAACCTCGGCCATCACGCTGGACCTCACCCAGCCTTTGACTGGCGCTGCAGCAGGGGACACTTACACCAACATCGAGAACTGGGAAGGGACGGCGTTCAACGATACGTTGATTGGCGGAACTGGCGTCGAAACGTTCATCGGTGGGCAGGGCGCTGACTTTATCGATGGCGGGGCTGGTGCTTCCGACGCAGCCTGGTACACCGGCAGTTCGGCAGCGGTGCAAATCAATATGCTGGCAGGCACGGTCACCGGAGGCGATGCAACCGGTGATGTATTGGTCAACATTGAAGGCCTGCATGGTTCGGCGTTCGACGATACGTTGACTGGTAACGCTGTTCAAAACGAGATCTATGGCGGCGAGGGCAACGACCTGGTCTATGGCGGCGACGGCAATGACTACATCTATGGTGGCAAGTATGAGCCCTATGCCTTCAATGGTCCTGATCGCAGTGGCCCTGCCGAAGCGGATGAACTGCACGGCGGTAATGGCAATGACGGTATGTTCGGTGCCAACAACGATGCTGGCAGTGTCCTGCACGGAGATGCCGGCAATGACAACATCACGGTTTACGCCGGCATTGCTTACGGTGACGAAGGCAGTGATTCACTGGTGGGGGTGGGCCCCGAGTACCAACTGCATGGAGGTGCCGGTTCGGACACCTTGAACATGGTCGGTGGTGGTTACGCCTATGGCGGTGAGGGCAGCGACACTTACAAGGCGCAATCGTCCACCAGCGTAATGATCAAAGACGAAGGCACTTCCAGTGGTGATGTGGTCCAACTCCTGAACATCCAGTCCTATGCGGATGTGATGATCAAGACGGATGGTACCAACGCTTTCATTTTTAATGCCGTCGAGTGGAATTCGGGTCATCAGAACAATGCGGTCATTCTTGCTGACTGGTACGCGGGCTCCAATACCATCGAGTCCTTTCAGACTGCCAATGGAGATGTATTCACTATTCCCGTCTAAGTCTGGCGAAAACCGCGGCTGTCATTGAGTCTTGGCAGTTGAGGTCGTAAAAACACATTGAGGGTTAGTTGAAGGCTGCACAAGAAGCCCCTCGCAAGAGGGGCTTTTTCATGGGCGGTGATTTGTGTTGTTTGCTCTGGCCCCATCGTCGGATCGCCGCCCGGAGCAAGCTCGCTCCCACATTTGCCTTGGGGTGTTCCTCCAGGCAAAAGAAAACCCCCGATAAACCAGCGGTCTATCGGGGGGTTCTTTCAGCAGGCGCCTTTACGGGCCCACTCGCTCAGCTTATTGGCAAGCTTCGCAATCCGGCTCGTCGATCGCGCAGGCTTTTGGCACTGGCGCAGGACCGGCTGGAGCAGCCAGGACCGAATCGTCACCGTGGTTGCCGCCGCTGGAAACCGCGTTCAGCTTGCCGGTGTTGATGGTCGACTTCTCGGTGCTGGTCGCGGCCAGGGCACGGAGGTAGTAAGTGGTTTTCAGGCCACGGTACCAAGCCATGCGGTAGGTCACGTCCAGCTTCTTGCCCGAAGCGCCGGCGATGTACAGGTTCAGCGATTGAGCCTGGTCGATCCACTTCTGGCGACGGCTGGCGGCGTCGACGATCCACTTGGTGTCCACTTCGAAGGCCGTTGCGTAGAGCTCTTTGAGTTCTTGCGGGATGCGTTCGATCTGCTGTACCGAACCGTCGTAGTACTTCAGGTCGTTGATCATGACCGAGTCCCACAGGCCACGGGCCTTGAGGTCGCGAACCAGGTACGGGTTGATCACGGTGAACTCGCCCGACAGGTTCGATTTCACATACAGGTTCTGGTAGGTCGGTTCGATCGACTGCGACACGCCGGTGATGTTGGCGATGGTGGCGGTCGGTGCGATGGCCATGATGTTGGAGTTACGGATGCCTTTCTGCACACGGGCGCGAACCGGTGCCCAATCCAGGGATTCGTTCAGGTCAACGTCGATGTACTTCTGGCCACGCTGGGCGATCAGGATCTGTTGCGAGTCCAGCGGCAGGATGCCCTGGGACCACAGCGAACCCTGGAACGTCTCGTAGGCGCCACGCTCGTCGGCCAGGTCGCAGGAAGCCTGGATCGCGTAGTAGCTGACCGCTTCCATGGACTTGTCGGCGAATTCGACCGCGGCATCGGAACCGTACGGGATGTGCTGCAGGTACAAGGCGTCCTGGAAGCCCATGATGCCCAGGCCGACCGGACGGTGCTTGAAGTTGGAGTTCTTCGCCTGTGGCACCGAGTAGTAGTTGATGTCGATCACGTTGTCGAGCATGCGCACGGCGGTGTTCACGGTGCGCTGCAGCTTGGCGGTGTCCAGCTTGCCGTCGACGATGTGGTTCGGCAGGTTGATCGAGCCCAGGTTGCAGACCGCGATCTCATCCTTGTTGGTGTTCAGGGTGATCTCGGTGCACAGGTTCGAGCTGTGGACCACGCCCACGTGCTGCTGCGGGCTGCGCAGGTTGCACGGGTCCTTGAAGGTTAGCCATGGGTGACCGGTTTCGAACAGCATCGAGAGCATCTTGCGCCACAGGTCTTTGGCCTGGACGACTTTGAACAGCTTGATCTTGTTGTACTCGGTCAGGGCTTCGTAGTACTCGTAGCGCTCTTCGAAAGCCTTGCCGGTCAGGTCGTGCAGGTCCGGTACTTCGGATGGCGAGAACAGGGTCCACTTGCCGTCATCGAAGACGCGCTTCATGAACAGGTCAGGGATCCAGTTGGCGGTGTTCATGTCGTGGGTACGACGACGGTCATCACCGGTGTTCTTGCGCAGCTCGATGAACTCTTCGATGTCCATGTGCCAGGTTTCCAGGTAGGCACAGACCGCGCCCTTGCGCTTGCCGCCCTGGTTGACCGCGACCGCGGTGTCGTTGACCACTTTGAGGAACGGCACGACGCCCTGGGATTTGCCGTTGGTGCCCTTGATGTACGAGCCCAATGCGCGAACCGGGGTCCAGTCGTTGCCCAGGCCGCCGGCGAATTTCGACAGCATGGCGTTGTCGTGGATGGCGCCGTAGATGCCCGACAGGTCGTCCGGCACGGTGGTCAGGTAGCAGCTCGACAGCTGTGGACGCAGGGTACCGGCGTTGAACAGGGTCGGGGTCGAGGCCATGTAGTCGAAGGACGACAACAGGTTGTAGAACTCGATCGCACGGTCTTCACGCTGCTTCTCTTCGATCGCCAGGCCCATGGCCACGCGCATGAAGAAGATCTGCGGCAGTTCGAAACGCACGCCATCCTTGTGGATGAAGTAACGGTCGTACAGGGTTTGCAGGCCCAGGTAGGTGAACTGCTGGTCGCGCTCGTGGTTGATCGCCTTGCCGAGTTTTTCCAGGTCGAATTCAGCTAGGACCGGGTTCAGCAATTCGAACTCGATACCCTTGGCAACATAAGCTGGCAATGCCTTGGCGTACAGGTCGACCATTTCGTGGTGGGTCGCGCTCTCGGCGACTTCCAGGAAGCTCAGGCCTTCGGCACGCAGGGTGTCCATCAGCAGGCGGGCGGTCACGAAGGAGTAGTTCGGCTCGCGTTCCACCAGGGTCCGTGCGGTCATCACCAGCGCGGTGTTGACGTCCTTGAGAGCAACGCCGTCATAGAGGTTCTTCAGGGTTTCGCGCTGGATCAGGTCGCCATCGACTTCTTCCAGGCCTTCGCAGGCCTCGGTGACGATGGTGTTCAGGCGACCCATGTCCAGCGGCGCCAGGCTGCCGTCGGCGCGGGCGATGCGGATCGAAGGGTGGGCCTGGACCGGTGCGTCGGCCGGGGAACGGGTAGCACGCTCCTTGGCGCGGGAGTCACGGTAGATCACGTAGTCGCGGGCCACTTTCTGCTCGCCAGCACGCATCAGGGCCAGTTCGACCTGGTCCTGGATTTCTTCGATGTGGATGGTGCCGCCCGAGGGCATGCGACGCTTGAAGGTCGCGGTGACCTGTTCGGTCAGGCGGGCCACGGTGTCATGGATTCGCGACGAAGCGGCAGCGGTGCCACCTTCAACTGCGAGAAACGCTTTGGTGATGGCGACGGTAATCTTGTCATCGGTGTAAGGAACGACAGTGCCGTTACGCTTGATCACGCGCAGTTGGCCCGGCGCGGTGGCGGACAGATCCGGGTTCGAATCGGCGGCCAGCGGCGCGGTGCCCTGCGGGTTCTCGCGAGTTGTGTCGGTGTGCATGGGTGTCTCCACGTTCTCTATGTTTGTTTGGGCACCATCACGGTGCCCACCGTTCCGTCCTGAAGCACTACAACCGACTGGCGCCGGGCATAACAACTTCGGGACAGTAGGAAGCAGGCGTTTAATGCCGCTTCCATCCGAAGTTCTCAGGTTGCGAGCGGGGCTCGAAACCGGGTTGCCGGGGTGGCAGCAATTGACTGCAACACCCGTACCGTTTCGGTCGTTTTCGACCTGGAAACAGTTGCCATCCGCAGGGGCGGTCTGGGCTTGGGGAAATGCGGTGTTTCAGTTGGACAGAAGCAAGAAAAGCGCTTGAATTCTCTGTCCGACTTGTGTTTGGTTTTTAGCCTGAAACCCTACATGTAGGGTTTTTTACGCGGCGGGCTACAAGATAATGCGTTTTCGGGGGGTATGCAACGTACTACCTGTGGATAAGCCTGTGCGTAATTTGTGTGCGAATCGTGGAACGGCTCTGTAGGCCGCGACCTAGCTGGAGTGGACCTTTTTTCATCGGTTTCGACGATCCGAAAACAGCCCGGTGATTTTTGCGGGCGCGGACATTACCACATAAAACCCAGCCGATCGAAACGCATTTGTCCGCTTGTTTTCTGCGCAGGTGACGTTTATACAATCGGCCCATGCATGGGTGTGTTTATCCTCCTTTAACATGACAAAAAGACGGGAGTGGCGCAGGACCCAACCTGTGGGAGCGAGCTTGCTCGCGATAGCGTCGGTTCAGCCGTACCAAGGGTGCCTGACACACCGCCATCGCGAGCAAGCTCGCTCCCACAGGGTTCGCCTTGTCAGTGATATTGGCGACACGCCTTTCCTTATTTAGCTAATCAGACAAAAGGTCCCTCAGTGGAACAAGAAGCCTGGCAGGTATTGATCATCGAGGATGACCAGCGTCTGGCCGAGCTGACCCGGGAGTACCTCGAAAGCAACGGACTGCGTGTCGCCATCGAAGGCGACGGCGCGGTGGCGGCGGCGCGGATCATTGCCGAGCAGCCGGACCTGGTGGTCCTCGACCTGATGCTGCCCGGCGAAGACGGCCTGAGCATCTGTCGCAAGGTGCGCGGGCACTATGACGGGCCGATCCTGATGCTCACCGCCCGCACCGACGACACCGATCAGATCCAGGGCCTGGACCTGGGCGCCGATGATTACGTCTGCAAGCCGGTTCGCCCGCGTTTGCTCTTGGCGCGGATCCAGGCCTTGCTGCGGCGCAGCGAACCGGAGCCGAGCGTCGCGCAGAAGCAGCGACGCCTGCAATTCGGCCCGCTGGTGGTCGACGACGCCCTGCGCGAAGCCTGGTTGCAGGGCAACGGTATCGAGCTGACCAGCGCCGAATTCGACCTGCTGTGGCTGCTGGTGTCCAATGCCGGGCGCATCCTGTCCCGGGAAGAAATCTTCACCGCCTTGCGCGGCATCGGTTATGACGGCCAGGACCGCTCCATCGACGTGCGCATTTCACGCATCCGCCCCAAGATCGGCGACGACCCGGACCATCCACGGCTGATCAAGACCATTCGCAGCAAAGGCTACCTGTTCGTTCCTGAAGCCTGCGTAGACCTGGCACCGTGAATTCGATCTTCCTGCGTATTTATGGCGGCATGTGTGCGGCACTGGTGCTGGTGGCGGTCCTCGGCGTGCTGGCCCTGCACCTGCTCAACCAGACCCGCAGCGAGCAATACCGCGAGCGCCTGGCCCACGGCACGTTTTCATTGATGGCCGACAACCTGCGGCCGATGAACGACACCGAACGGCGCCGGGCGTTGCTGGTGTGGGAGCGCCTGCTGGGCATTCCCCTGGCGTTGCAGACTTTCCCCCAGACCGACCTCGACCTCGGCCAGCGCACCCGGGTAATGCGCGGCCAGGCATTGGTGGAGCAGACCGGGCCGCACGCGGCAAAAGTCTATCGACTGATCAATGATGCCGAGCAACTGATGTTGGTGGGGGAAGTCCAGCAGATCAGCGAACAACTGGCTCGCGCGACCATTTACCTGTTGGCCGACGAGCTGGTGCGTTATCCGGTGGCCGAACAGCCCAAACGGCTGGCGCAACTGGCGCAGGAAAAAGGTTTTGGTTTCGATCTGCGACTCATGACCACCGAGCAGGCGGACATGGACGACGACCAGCGCCGCCGTGTGTCCGAGGGCGATACGGTGATGGCGTTGGGCAAGGGCGGCGACTCCATCCGGGTCTTCGCCGGCATGGTCGGCACGCCGTGGGTGCTGGAGATCGGCCCGCTGTACCAGATGAACCCTTATCCGCCGCAATGGCTGGTGCTGATCGCGGCACTGGGCTTGAGCCTGATCGGCTTGATCGTCTACCTGCTGGTGCGCCAATTGGAGCGGCGCTTGCGTGGCCTGGAGTCGGCCGCCACCCAGATCGCCCAGGGCAGCCTGGAAACCCGGGTGCCGGCCCGAGGCGCCGACTCGGTCGGGCGATTGGCCGCTGCGTTCAATGGCATGGCCGAGCACCTGCAGCAACTTTTGGCGATCCAGCGTGAGCTGGTGCGGGCGGTGTCCCACGAATTGCGTACCCCGGTGGCGCGCCTGCGCTTCGGCCTGGAAATGCTCGGCAGCGCCACCACGCCCCAGGCTCGGGACAAATACCTGGCGGGCATGGACCACGACATTGAAGACCTGGATCGGTTGGTGGACGAAATGCTCACCTATGCGCGGCTGGAACAGGGGTCACCGGCCCTGAATTTCCAGCGAGTTGACCTGGATGCGCTGGTCAATCAAGTGATCGATGAACTGGGGCCGTTGCGGGCGGGGATCACGGTCGAGCGCGGTCTATGCCTGTCGGCCGCCGATTGCGACGGCGCCTGGGTCGAGGCCGAGCCACGCTTTCTGCATCGCGCCCTGCAGAACCTGGTGGGTAACGCCATGCGCCACGCCAGCTCCCGGGTCACCGTCAGCTACCAGGTGGGCCAGTTGCGCTGCCGGGTGGATGTGGAAGACGACGGGCCTGGTGTGCCGGAAGCGGCATGGGAGCGGATTTTCAAACCTTTCCTGCGCCTGGACGACAGCCGCGCCCGGGCGTCAGGCGGCCATGGGCTGGGGCTGTCGATCGTGCGGCGGATCATCCACTGGCATGACGGCCGGGCGCTGATCGGCAAGAGCAAGAGCCTGGGCGGGGCTTGTTTCAGCTTGAGTTGGCCGAGGCATCAGGACAGGTCTTGATGGGGGTGGTGCCTGATCGACCGCCATCGCGGGCAAGCCTTGCTCCCACAGGTCAGTGCTCTCTCATTTAAGTGTTGTTTGCTGTGGGAGCAAGGCTTGCCCGCGATGAGGCCCTCCCAAACACCCAAGATCTCAGGCCCTGATCCCCACCAGGCTCAACAACTGCCCATCCTTCACCCCAAACTGAGCCTGCAGCTCACTGCCATGGCGCCACTCGGTCGACAGGTCCGTCAGCAGGCGCAGGCGCACCTGCCCATCGTGTGTCCAATCCAGCACCTCGGCATGCTCGAAATAAAAGCGCTGCCTGACGATGGGGTACAGCGCCTTGAACAGGCTTTCCTTCACGGAAAAGGTCAGGGTCACCAGCAAGGCCCGGTCATCGCGCGCGAGCTTGGTCATGCGTTGCAGCTCTGGCGAGGTGAGGATTTCACCGGCCAGGCGTTCGGCGCGCTCGGGGTCGAGCAGGTTTTCCACGTCCATGCCCAGCCCTTGCCAATGATCTTTTTTCGCGACAATGGCCGCCGCCCGACCCGTGCTGTGGGTGATCGAACCGCTGACATGGGCCGGCCACACCGGGGCGCGGTCCTCACCGATGGCCGGCACGCAGGCCAGGCCGTCGAGCCGCTGCAACGCCGCCCGGGCGCAGATCCGCCCGGCCAGGAATTCTGCCTGGCGCTTGGCTACCGAGCGCTGGATGCTCGCCGGGGGCTCGATGGCACTGTTGGGGAAGTCGGCGCCCACCAGCAACAACGGGTCGAAGCGCGTGCTCAGCAGCACCGTATCGGACAGGGCATCGGGCAAGAGCCAATGTTCATCCAAAGGCGAGCAGCAGGCGGGCAGGGAGGGGAGTGTCTTCATGCCGGGCATTTTGCCGGGTTGGCTGGAGGCTGGGTAGTGGGGGCGAGCTGTATGAATGGAGGTCGTGAACGAGGCAGGTGGTCAATGATCGCTCCCACGCTCTGCGTGGGAGCGATCATGCAGGGGGTATGTATCAGAAGATTTTCTTGAAGAACTTCTGCATATCCGCCCACGATTTCTCATCGGCTTCCTTGTTGTAGCCAATGTCCGGCCCGCCATGTTCACCGTGGCTCAAGCGGTCGGCATCGGGGTTGCTGAAGCCGTGCTTGGCGCCTTTGAGGCTGACGAATTTATAGTCGGCGCCGGCCTTGTCCATCTCGCTCTTGAACGCGGTGACGTTGTCCTGGGTGACCATGCTGTCCAGGGCGCCATGCTCGACCAGCACCTTGGCCTTGACGCTGCCAGGCGTTGCCGGGGTGTTGGTCACCAGCGCACCGTGGAAGCTCACCACGCCGGCTAGCGGCACACCTTGGCGCGCTGCATCGAGCACCACTTTGCCGCCGAAGCAGTAGCCGATGGCGGCGAGTTTGTCCGGATCGGTCTGGGGTTGTTTCCTCAGCAGGTCGAGACCGGCCTGGAAGCGGGCACTGGCCGCCGCGCCGTCCTTGAGCGCCGCCTGCATGAAGGCCATGGCGTCGTTGGGGTGCTCGGTGTTCTTGCCGTCGCCGTACATGTCGATGGCCAGGGCGCTATAGCCCAGGCCGGCGAGGTCACGGGCACGGCGCTTGGCGTAGTCGTTCAGCCCCCACCATTCATGCACCACCACCACGCCCGGGCGCGGGCCCTTGACCGCGTCGTCATACGCGTAATAGCCGATCAGCTTGGTGCCGTCGGCACTGGTGTAGGGGAGCTCCTGGGTCTGGATGGCGGCGTGGCTCACGCCGCTAATGGCCAGAAGTACAACAGCAAGCAGCCTTCGCATGACGGATCTCCTTATAAAAGTGGTCCGCACAGATTAGCCGATTCATTCAGCGCAGGTTCAGAGAACGTTCAAGGGGTGTTCAGGGACCGCTGGTTAAGGTGACCACGACTTCACAAAACACCCACGCTGCAAAGGAACTTGACCATGACTGTTATGAAAAAACTGCTGTTGGCTTTCACCGTGCTGGGCGCCAGCGCCCTGGCCCACGCCGATGACAATTTCGCCAGCCTGACCCTCGGCCAGACCAGCGACAAGGTGAAGAAATCCAACGCCCTGGACAGCACCCTGAACAACCCGAACGCCGACGGCGTCATCGGCAAGGACGCCACCTATGGCATCCGACTGGGCAAACAAAACGACCAGGGCCGCTACTACGCCACCTACGACAACGTCTCGGGCACCCACAACGGCATCAAGCTGCGCCAGGAAAACCTGCTGGGCAGCTACGATGTGTTCTATCCGGTCACCAGCAGCACCAAACTGTTCGGTGGCGGCACGGCGGGCCTGACCAAGCTGACCCAGGACTCTCCCGGCTTCAGTCGCGACAGCGACATCGGCTACGCCGTGGGCTTGCAAGGGGGCGTGCTGCAACAAATTTCGCAAAACACCTCGGTTGAACTGGGTTACCGTTACCTGCGCAGCAATGCCAGCACCGAGATGAGCCCGCACGGTGGCGACAAGGTTGGCTCGCTGGACCTGACCAGCAGCGCCCAGACGTACCTGTCCGCCAACTACACGTTCTAAGCGGTCGATGGTGAGCGTATCCAGCCGGATCGGTCGAAGACGATCCGGCGCCTTGCGTTGAAGTGCGCACTGGATTGTTTGATTTGCCTGGGGAGAGGCTCCATGAAATTACTGGTCGTCGAAGACGAAGCGCTGTTGCGCCACCACCTGCAAACCCGTCTCACCGACAGCGGCCATGTGGTGCAGGCCGTGGCCAATGCCGAAGAGGCCTTGTACCAGGTCCGGGAATTCAACCATGACCTGGCGGTGATCGACCTGGGCCTGCCGGGCATCAGCGGGCTGGAACTGATCCGCCGGCTGCGCTCGCAGGACAAGACGTTTCCGATCCTGATCCTCACCGCCCGCGGCAACTGGCAGGACAAGGTCGAAGGTCTGGCCGCCGGTGCCGACGACTATGTGGTCAAGCCGTTTCAGTTCGAAGAGCTGGAGGCCCGGCTGAATGCCCTGTTGCGCCGCTCCAGTGGCTTTACCCAATCGACCATTGTTGCCGGTCCGTTGCTGCTCGACCTCAACCGCAAGCAGGCGTCCCTCGGCGAGGAGCCGCTGGCGTTGACTGCCTACGAATATCGCATCCTCGAATACCTCATGCGCCATCACCAGCAGGTGGTGGCCAAGGACCGCTTGATGGAGCAGCTTTACCCCGATGACGACGAGCGTGATCCCAATGTCATCGAAGTGCTGGTCGGGCGCCTGCGCCGTAAGCTGGAAGCCCCGGCCGGCTTCAAGCCCATCGACACCGTGCGTGGCCTGGGCTACCTGTTCAACGAGCGCTGCCAGTGATTCGTTCGCTTCGCCTGCGGTTGATGCTGGCCGCCATGACCCTGGCGGTGCTGTTCATGCTGGCCTTGTTGCCGGCCATGCAAGGCGCGTTCAGCCTGGCGTTGCAGGAATCCATCGAGCAACGCCTGGCCTCGGACGTGACCACGCTGATTTCCGCCGCCCGAGTGGAAAACAATCGCTTGAAGATGCCAGCGCAGTTGCCCGACGAGCGCTTCAACCTCGCCGATGCCCGCCTGCTGGGCTACATCTATGATCGCGAGGGGCGGTTGGTCTGGCGGTCGAAGGCCACCCAGGAAGAGAACATCAATTACACGCCACGCTACGACGGCCAGGGCAACCAGTTCGCGCGCATTCGCGAGAACGACGGCCAGGAGTTTTTTGTCTATGACGTCGAGATCAAGCTGCTCGGCGGCCAGAGCGCGGCGTTCAGCATCGTCACCCTGCAACCGGTGCGCGACTACGAAGTCACCCTGCAAGGGCTGCGGGACAATCTGTACCTGGGCTTTGGCGCGGCCCTGTTGGTGTTGCTGGCGCTGTTGTGGATCGGCCTGACCTGGGGCCTTCGGGCGCTGCGGCGCCTGAGCCAGGAACTGGACGAAATCGAAAGCGGGGCCCGGGAAAGCCTCAGTACCGAACATCCCCGGGAACTGTTGCGCCTGACCGGCTCCCTCAACCGCCTGCTGTACAGCGAGCGGGAGCAACGCAGCCGTTATCGCGACTCCCTCGATGACCTGGCCCACAGCTTGAAGACCCCGTTGGCGGTGTTGCAGGGCGTCAGCGAGGACATGGCCCGGCGCCCCGAGGACCGTGGACAGGCTTGGGTGCTGCAATCCCAGATCGAGCGCATGAGCCAGCAGATCGGCTACCAGTTGCAGCGCGCCAGCCTGCGCAAAAGCGGGCTGGTGCGCCATCAGGTGCGCTTGCGCCCGGTGTTGCAAAGCCTGTGTGACACCCTGGACAAGGTCTATCGCGACAAACGGGTCAGTGTCAGTTTCGATCTGCCGGAGCACTGCCAGGTGCCGATCGAACAGGGCGCCTTGCTGGAGATGCTCGGCAACCTGCTGGAAAACGCCTATCGGCTGTGTTTGGGCGAGGTGCGCGTCAGCGTGCACCAGACCCTCGGCGGCACGGAGTTGAGTGTCGAGGACGATGGGCCGGGTGTGCCACCGGATCAACGTGCGCGGATTCTCCAGCGGGGCGAGCGACTGGATCGCCAGCATCCGGGGCAGGGGATCGGGCTGGCCGTGGTGAAAGACATCATCGAGAGCTATGGCGCCAAGTTGACCCTGGGGGATTCAGAGCTGGGCGGGGCGGCGTTCAGGATTCATTTTTCGGTGGTTTGACTGAGGGTCCTTGGTGTCGCCACTGGCCTCATCGCGAGCAAGCTCGCTCCCACAACGGTTTGGTGAACGCCGAAAATCCAGTGTGGGAGCGAGCTTGCTCGCGATGAGGCCAGTCAACACAGCACATCCATTCAGTTCTCCAACTCCCGATAGGCCCCCGGCGTGACCCCCGTCCACTTCTTGAACGCCCGGTGAAACGCCGACGGCTCTGAGAACCCCAACTGCTCGGCGATCTGCTGCAACGACAAATCCGCACGCCCCAAGTGGTAGATGGCGATATCCCGCCGCAGCTGATCCTTGAGTTCCTGGAAGCTGGTGCCTTCCTCACGCAAATGCCGGCGCAAGGTCTGTGGGCTGATGTGCAGATGGCCGGCGACGGTGTCCAGGTCGGGCCAGCGGGCGGCGTCGCGGCAGAGCAGGCGGCGCAGTTGGCTGCTCAGGCTGTGGCCATCGTCCGGGCGCGACAGCAGGTCGGCGGGGGAGCGTTCGAGGAAATGCTTGAGGGTGCGTTCGTCCTGCAGCAGCGGCATGTCCAGGTAACGGCTGTGGAACAACAGGCTGCTGCTGCGCGCTTCGAACACCAGCGGGCAAGGAAACAGTAAGTCGTATTCGGCACCGTGGGTGGGCTTGGGGTAGCCGAAGGTCGCCTGTTCCAGGCCGATCCGCTGGCCGATCAGCCAACTGGCAAGTCGATGCCAGACTACCAGCAAGCTTTCAGTCAGGAAGTGATCCGGGTCCCACAGCGTCGAATCGTCCAGCACCAGCCGCACTCGCTCGCCTTCGGCTTCCAGCGTCAGGCTCGGCGCGTCGGGGAACAGGCTGTAGAACAGCAAGCCGCGCTGAAGGGCCTTGCCCAGTGTCCGACAGTGGATCAACGCGTGACACATCATGGCAAACGTCCCGGGTTTACTCGCAGCCCTGCCGAATCCCAGGTATTCGTCCCCCAATGCCAGCCACAGCGCCTGCAACAGACGCGCGAACTGCTCGGGCGCAATCCGCGCGCGCGGCTCATCCAACAGCTCTGGGCTGATGCCCAGCTGGTGCAGCAGAGGAAAATAGTCGAAGCCTTGCCGACGCGCGCCGCCCAAGGCTGCGCGGGCGAAGTGGCTGGCGATCGTGCGTTGGCGCATGGCTGAAGTCCGTCCGTTGAGCGGGCGATGGTAGCAGGGCACTGCGGCTCGACAAGGCGGATATCCGCCAAATCCCGGAGTGATAAACGCCCTGTGGGCGGAAATCCGCCACATTCCGCGCCCGCGTTTAACCCGTGAATAATTCCAGGAGCCTTCTGCAACAGCGCTTGTAGGGTTTTTCTGAAAAATGGCACGAGCCTTGCGATAGAGCACTCAGGTCTGCCGCGTGCAGCCGACAAAAAACAAATCCCTCCAGTGCAGGAGGGTTCGCAATTGAGGTGCCGTGGACGACAGGTGGATGTCGTCAAACGGGACTCTTGAGGAAGGTTTGCCATGACGACTCGTCAGCCACTGTACAAATCCCTGTATTTCCAGGTGATCGTAGCCATTGCCATCGGTATTTTGCTCGGCCACTTCTACCCGCAGACCGGTGTTGCCCTCAAACCATTCGGTGACGGGTTCATCAAACTGATCAAAATGGTCATCGCTCCCATCATCTTCTGTACCGTCGTCAGCGGCATCGCGGGCATGCAGAACATGAAGTCGGTGGGCAAGACCGGTGGCTACGCGCTGCTGTACTTCGAAATCGTTTCCACCATCGCCCTGCTGATCGGCCTGGTCGTGGTCAACGTCGTGCAACCGGGCGTCGGCATGCACATCGATGTGTCGACCCTGGACACCAGCAAGATCGCCGGTTTCATCTCGGCTGGTAAAGACCAGAGCATCATTGCCTTCATCCTCAACGTGATCCCGAACACCATCGTCGGCGCGTTCGCCAACGGCGACATCCTGCAAGTGCTGATGTTCTCGGTGATCTTCGGTTTTGCCCTGCATCGCCTGGGTGCCTACGGCAAGCCGGTGCTGGACTTCATCGATCGCTTCGCCCACGTGATGTTCATCATCATCAACATGATCATGAAGCTGGCCCCCCTCGGTGCCTTCGGTGCCATGGCGTTCACCATCGGTGCCTATGGCGTCGGTTCGCTGGTGCAACTGGGCCAGCTGATGATCTGCTTCTACATCACCTGCGTGGTGTTCGTGCTGGTAGTGCTGGGCGCCATCTGCCGCGCCCACGGCTTCAGCGTCGTCAAGCTGATCCGCTACATCCGTGAAGAACTGCTGATCGTGCTGGGCACTTCCTCGTCGGAATCGGCCCTGCCACGCATGCTGATCAAAATGGAGCGCCTGGGTGCCAAGAAGTCGGTCGTAGGCCTGGTGATCCCGACTGGCTACTCGTTCAACCTCGACGGTACTTCGATCTACCTGACCATGGCCGCAGTGTTCATCGCCCAGGCCACTGACACCCAGATGGACCTGACTCACCAGATCACCCTGCTGCTGGTGCTGCTGCTGTCGTCCAAAGGTGCGGCCGGCGTGACCGGTAGCGGCTTCATCGTGCTGGCGGCCACCCTGTCGGCCGTGGGCACCTTGCCGGTGGCCGGCCTGGCACTGATCCTGGGTATCGACCGCTTCATGTCCGAAGCCCGTGCCCTGACCAACCTGGTGGGTAACGCTGTCGCCACGATCGTGGTTGCCAAGTGGGTCAAGGAGCTGGACGAAGACCAGTTGCAGACCGAGCTGGCTTCCGGTGGTCGTGGTATCTCCGACGTCCGTGAAGATGACGAGCAGATCGCAGCGGCGCAGATTGTAGCGGCTGAAACCTCTGCTCCAGGCGCTGTGAAGTAATTTTCAGGTTGCAATGAAAAACCCGCTTCGGCGGGTTTTTTATTGGTTCTCAATTTTGAAGCTCCCTCGCCACGATGGGTTCACACTGAGCGCAATCGTCATCCAAAACGACACCTGCGGTAATTGCCCCACCGCCAACCCCTGCCTAGTCTTTAGCCATCCCCCTCGGAGATCGCCCATGCAAGGCCCACTGGCATCGCTCAAGGTTCTGGACTTCTCGACCCTGCTGCCGGGGCCGTTCGCCTCGCTGTTGCTGGCGGACATGGGGGCCGAGGTGTTGCGCATCGAGTCGCCGACCCGCCAGGATCTGCTGCGGGTACTGCCGCCCCATGACCAGGGGGTATCGGCCAGCCACGCCTACCTCAACCGCAACAAACGCAGCCTGGCCCTGGACCTCAAGCAACCGGAAGCGTTGGCGGTGGTCACGCAATTGCTGAAGGACTACGACATCCTGCTGGAACAGTTTCGCCCCGGCGTGATGGAGCGACTGGGCCTGGGGTACGAGGCCTTGAAGGCGATCAATCCGCGGCTGATCTACGTGTCGATCACCGGCTACGGCCAGACCGGACCCTACAAGGACCGCGCCGGTCACGACATCAATTACCTGGCCCTGGCGGGGCTGGCCAGCCACATCGGCCGTGCCGACAGCGGTCCGTTGCCGCTGGGGATCCAGGCGGCAGACATCGCCGGTGGTTCGTTGCACGGGGTGATCGGGCTGTTGGCGGCGGTCATCGCCCGCCAGCAAACCGGGCAGGGCCAGCACCTGGACGTGAGCATGACTGACTGTGTGTTCAGCCTCAACGCCATGGCCGGTGCCGGTTACCTGGCCTGCGGTGTCGAGCCGGGGTGGGAAAAGCAGATGCTCAACGGCGGCAGCTTCTATGACTATTACCGCACCCGCGATGGTCGCTGGATGTCGGTGGGCAGCCTGGAACCGGTGTTCATGCAGGCGTTGTGCGAGGCCTTGGGACGGCCGGAACTGGCGGCCCAGGGGTTGTCGCCCGAGCCTGAACAACAACACGCTCTTAAGCAGGCGCTGCAGGCCGAGTTTGAAAAACACGATTTCGCCGAGCTGTGCAGCCTGTTTGCCGGGATCGATGCCTGCGTCGAGCCGGTGCTGAGCCTGGAGGAAGCTGTCCGGCATCCGCAGTTACAGGCTCGGGAGCTGGTGACTCAGGTGCCCCGGGGCGATGGTTCGAGCCAGGCGCAGATGGCTTGTCCATTGAGATTTTCCGAAGGGTTGCCCGAGCCTCGGCATATTGGCGCGGAGTTGGGGGCGCATACGGATCAGGTGCTGGGGGAGTTGGGGTTCAGTGCGCAGCGGATCGAAGCGTTGCGTAAGCGCGGGGTGGTTTTGTAGCGTCTGTCAGGCCGCCATCGCGAGCAAGCTCGCTCCCACACTGGATTTGCGGCGCTCACAAAACCCCTGTGGGAGCGAGCTTGCTCGCGAAGGGGTCAGCCCAGACACCACAAAGCCTGACTACTCGACCCGGGTTTCTCCACTGAACACCAAGGTATTGCGGCAGCTACGGCACAAATACCGTCGCCCCTGGCGCACCAGGCTGTGGCGCTGGGCCGAGAACGGGAAGTCGCTGCCGTCGCAGGGGCATTTGTAGATGTAGCGGGTCACGCTGCGGCGTTTGATTTCGTAGGTGTGGCAGCGGTTGGGCGGCAGTTCGTACACCCCGCGCATGATCAGTTGCCATTCCTCGCCATGGGGCTGGATGCGTTCGCCAAACAGTTGATGGGCGATCAGGTGCGCGACTTCATGGGCAACGGTCTGCTTGAGGAAGTCTTCGGCGTTTTCCCGGTACAACTGTGGATTGAAGCGCAGCAGATTCTCATGCAGGTGCGCGACACCGGCCTTCTGGCCACGCAATTTGAAGCTGACCACCGGGCGTTTGAAGGGACGTTTGAAAAAGGATTCGGCTTGTTGGTAACACTCTTCGACGCGGGTATTGAGTTGCTCGAGCATGCTTTACGGGTCTCCAGAAGCCCGAGTATGCCGCAAGCGTCGGCCGTTGCGAATCGTCCAGGCGCCCAGTGGTCGTTTCGAGCGGCTCAAACACAGGAAGGCCGCCTTGCGGCGGCCTGTGTCGGCAGATCCTGTTTTTATTGGAGGGTACTATCGGGACCTTTTCATTCCTTCAATTGGTATAGATCGGGCCGACGCCGAGCCCCCAGACAATCACCGTGAACGCCATGATGGCCACCAGTACCACCAGGCCGACGGCGAGCACCGAACTGGAAAACAGAAAACCTTCGTCCTGGGGAATATTCATGAACGTCGGCAAGCCC
Organism: Pseudomonas sp. H1_F01; assembly: GCF_054681425.1. Taxonomy (NCBI): domain Bacteria; kingdom Pseudomonadati; phylum Pseudomonadota; class Gammaproteobacteria; order Pseudomonadales; family Pseudomonadaceae; genus Pseudomonas; species Pseudomonas sp. H1_F01. The sequence goes on from NZ_CP162823.1 coordinate 1,874,533, forward strand.
ACATACAGCAGGTAGACCGTGTAGCAGATCGCCGCTGTGCCGACGATCATTCCCAGCCACATGTGCGGGTAGAGCGCCGCCAGGCCGCCGATGAACAAAGGTGTCGCGGTGTAGGTGGCGAACGCGACGCAACGGGCCAGGCTCGGATTGGCGTCATAAGTGCGGGCCATCCAGTGGATGAAGGCGCCCATCACTGCCACACCGCCCAACATGGCCAGGTACGACATGACGGTCATCCACAGCGCACTTTCCTGGGTAAGCATGACCGGTGCACGATTGCCGATGACCCATCCCACCTGTGTGGTGCCGATGAACGCCGAAACCGCGGGAATGGCCGCCAGGATCAGCGTGTGGGTGAGGTACATGTGGCTGATGCTTTCCTCCTGGTCGCCACGGATTTCTTTCCATTCTTGATCAGGGTGGGTAAAGAGCCCCACGACATGAGAGATCATAGTCAGTCACTCCTTTGTTATTGCCATCGCCCCCCAACGGAGCGCCTACGGGCCAAATGGCCGGGTAAGTAAAGGTCTGTAAGTGTGTGCGACCTTATGTCGCAGTATAGAAAGGAGTCACCCCGAGGGGGATGGGGGGCTTAGAGCAAATCGCGCTGTAAAGGAAAAGGCTAATCGCGGCTTGATCTGTGCGCGCAAACCTTGCAGGCAGGAACGTGCCACATCCGGGATTTTTTGCGTAAAATGCCGGCCTTTCGTCACACCTCACGGATTTCGCGTCATGGGCACTCTTACGGTCAACCAGAACAAACTGCAAAAGCGCCTGCGCCGCCAGGCCGGTGAGGCGGTCGCCGATTTCAACATGATCGAGGACGGCGACAAGGTCATGGTCTGCCTATCCGGCGGCAAGGACAGCTACACCTTGCTCGATGTGCTGATGCATCTGCAGAAGGTTGCGCCGATCAAGTTCGACATCGTCGCGGTGAACATGGATCAAAAGCAGCCCGGGTTCCCCGAGCATGTGCTGCCGGCCTACCTTCAGTCGCTGGGCGTGGAATATCACATCGTCGAGAAAGACACCTATTCGGTGGTCAAGGAACTGATTCCCGAAGGCAAGACCACCTGTTCGCTGTGCTCACGCCTGCGGCGCGGAACGCTCTACACCTTCGCCGACGAGATCGGTGCGACCAAGATGGCCCTGGGGCACCATCGCGACGACATCGTCGAGACCTTCTTCCTGAACATGTTCTACAACGGCTCGCTCAAGGCCATGCCGCCCAAGCTGCGCGCCGATGACGGGCGCAACGTGGTGATCCGCCCGCTGGCCTATTGCAGCGAGAAAGACATCCAGGCCTATTCGGATTTCAAGCAATTCCCGATCATCCCCTGCAACCTGTGCGGCTCCCAGGAAAACCTGCAACGCCAGGTGGTCAAGGAGATGCTCCAGGAGTGGGAACGCAAGACGCCGGGCCGTACCGAGAGCATTTTCCGCGGCTTGCAGAACGTCATTCCGTCGCAACTGGCGGACCGCAACCTGTTTGACTTCACCAACCTGCGCATCGATGAAAACGCCACGCCGCGGTTCGTCAATGTGGTGAATCTCTGACTCTACCGATAGTTATTACGGCGCTTTCAAGCGCCGTTTTCATTTCTAACCCCCAGGAGAGGGCATGCGCGATTACAAGTGGCTGCACGAGTACTGTCTGAACCGCTTCGGTTCGGCGGCTGAACTGGAAGCCCGTCTGCCGGTGCCCAAGACCCCGGCGCAACTGCGCAAGATCAGCGACGATCGCTACCTCTCGACCATGGCGCTGCGGGTCTTCCGCGCCGGGCTCAAGCACAGCCTGGTGGACGCCAAGTGGCCGGCGTTCGAGGAAGTGTTCTTCAAGTTCGACCCGGAAAAAGTCGTGTTGATGGGGGCTGAGCATCTGGAGCGATTGATGCAGGATACGCGGATCATCCGCCACCTGGGCAAGCTCAAGAGCGTGCCGCGCAACGCGCAACTGATCCTGGACGTGGCCCATGAAAAGGGCAGCTTCGGCGCGCTGGTCGCCGACTGGCCAGTGACCGACATCGTCGGCCTGTGGACCTATCTGAAAAAACACGGCCATCAGTTGGGCGGCCTGTCGGCACCGCGCTTCCTGCGCATGATGGGCAAGGACACCTTCACGCCCAGTTATGACGTAGTGGCGGCGCTCAATGCCCAGGAGATCATCGACAAAGTCCCCACCAGCCAGCGGGACCTGGCGACGGTGCAGAATGCCTTCAACCAGTGGCATGAACAGAGTGGCGGACGGCCGATGTCGCAGATTTCGATGATGCTGGCGTATACCGTCAATCATTGAGACCGCGTCGCGCCCATCGCGAGCGAGCTCGCTCCCACACTGGATCTTTGGCGTTCACAAAACCCTGTGGGAGCGAGCTTGCTCGCGATGGCGGCCTATCAGGCGACGGAGACCTCTCCCTCTCCCGCCAACCGTCGATTCAACTGAAACCGCCACCGCACATACAACAACGCCGAGCAGAACACCGCCACGCTCGCCACCATTTCCAGCACGCCGAACAACTGTCGGTTGGGGTCGTAGGCCGCCAGCGCACCCTTGATGAAATACAGGTTCACCACGAAGCACATCCACGAGTGTCCGCGGGCGCTGCCGGTGAGCATGCCGGGGGCGAGTATCAGCAGCGGCACCAGTTCGATCAGCAGAATGACCCAGGGGCGTGCGCCGTGCAGGTCGGCGATCAGCAGGTAGTAGGCGCTGAGCAACCCCACCAGGCCGAAAAAGCACAGCAGGCTGAGGATGCGGGCGATGCGTACGCGCGGTTCCAGCCATTGGATCGAAGGCAGGATCTTCGGCTTCTTAGCCACGGCCGTTCTCCAGCAACAGGGCGGTTTTCGCCAGGCGCAAACCCAAGGCGCGGCACAGGGCGACCTCATGTTCGTTCAAGCCGCTTTTGCCGTCGGCCCCGGCGTGATGGCTCGGGCCGTAGGGCGTGCCACCGCCCTGGGTGTCGATCAGGGCCGATTCGCTGTAGGGCAGGCCGGTGATCAGCATGCCGTGGTGCAGCAGCGGCAGCATCATCGACAGCAGGGTGGTTTCCTGGCCGCCGTGCAGGCTCGCGGTGGAGGTGAACACCCCGGCCGGTTTGCCCACCAGGGCGCCGGTCAGCCACAGGTTGCTGGTGCCGTCGAGAAAGTATTTGAGCGGCGCGGCCATGTTGCCGAAACGGGTCGGGCTGCCCAAGGCCAGGCCAGCGCAGTTCTTCAGGTCATCGAGGCTGGCGTAGAGCGGGCCTTGTTCAGGGATGTCCGGCGAAACCGCTTCGCACTCGGCAGAAATTGCCGGCACCGTACGCAACCTGGCTTCCAGCCCGGCCTGCTCGACACCACGGGCGATCTGCCGGGCCATTTCGTTGGTGGAGCCGCTGCGGCTGTAATACAACACCAGGATGTACGGCGTGGTCACGGCAGGATCTCCAGGATCTTCTCCGGCGGACGGCCGATCACGGCCTTTTCCCCGGCTTCCAGAATCGGCCGTTCCATGAGTTTCGGGTGGGCGGCGATGGCCGCGATCAACTGGGCCTGGCTCAGGCTTTCGTCGGCCAGGTTCAGATCCTTGTACTCGTCCTCGCTGGTGCGCAGCAATTGCCGGGCGGTGATGCCGAGCTTGCCCAGCAGGCGTTCCAGTTGCGCGGCGTCGAGCGGGGTTTCCAGGTAGCGGACCACGGTGGGCGTCAGGCCACGGGCCTCCAACAGTTCCAGCGCACCGCGGGATTTCGAGCAGCGCGGGTTGTGATAAAGCGTCAGATCGGTCATGAGTGGGTCGCATCTTGCGTAAGGTGGCGGCTATTCTACTGTGCCGCGAAGCCCCTAGCACCTGAGAGAGGCGACGGGTCGCAGCAGCGTTCACATTCAGACAAGGATTGGCACATGGCAAGGCGATTGACGGCGGCACTGACATTCATCGGCATTTTGTTGCTCGCCGGCTGCGGGAACGACTACGGCGTGGACCAGAACGGCCAGGCCATTGCCTCGCAGCGGCTGGACAAACAATGGGTGGTGCTCAACTACTGGGCCGAATGGTGCGCGCCGTGCCGTACCGAAATCCCGGAATTCAATGCCTTGGCCGAACAGCTCAAGGGCCGCAATGTCGGTGTGTTCGGGGTCAACTTCGACCAGGTGCAGGGCGAAGAACTCAAGAGTGCCAGCGACAAGATGGGGATTCGCTTCACGGTGCTGGCCCGGGATCCGGCCGAGATCTTCGACCTTCCTCGCAGCGAAGGGCTACCGGTGACGTACATCATCGATAACAAGGGCAAGGTGCGCGAGCAGTTGCTGGGGGAGCAGACGGCGGCGGGGGTGATGGCCAAGCTTGAGGCGTTGCAGGCGCTCAAGTGATGATCGTTCCCATGCTCCGCGTGGGAATGCAGCCCGGGACGCTCTGCGTCCCAAAAGCGGAACGCGGAGCGTCCCCAGAGGCGTTCCCACGCGGAGCATGGGAACGATCAAGTGGGGCCGGAGCTCAGCCCTCTTCCAGCCACCAACGCAGCGGCTTGCCCTGGGCTGGCCAGAAGCGTATTTGCTCGATGGGTGAGATGTCCCAGCGCTCGACCTTTTCCAGGGCCTGCAAGAAGCGCGTTTCTTGCTCCATCACCGCCGGGGCGCAGAGTTTGCGTGTGCTGCCGATCTTGCCGAAGCTCAAGCGGTGGCCTTCCAGGGTGTAGGGCGCGAACCAGTGGTTGCAGCCGCCGTTGCCATAGGCGCGACCGTCATCCCCAAGGGTGATGGTCAGGTGGCTGTAGTCCATCAATGGCCGCTCACCGATCCACTCCAGGATGTAGCTGCGGTTATGTTGCAGCTGCACAGGTTCAGCGGCACAGCCCATCAGGCTCATGCCGATCAACGCGGACAGGGCCAAACGTTTCATCAGGCGGCTTCCTGGCATTTCGGGCATAGGTGTTTTTCACCCACGGTGGTCCAGCCCAGTTCGGCGATTCGCGCGGTGGCGGCCGGTTTTTCGGCCTTGACGCCGAGCTTGGCATCCACGGCGAATTCGAAGCTCAGTTCCTTGGCGCAGCTGTCGCAGTTGACCTGCCAGGTGTGGATCGCCAGTTCGCCGAACACCGGGCCGGTGGTCATGGCCGTCCATTGGCCCATGGGCTTGAGCAGGTGCCGCACGGTGTCCACGGTCAGGCGCATGGACAAGTCCTTGCTGCCCTTGAGCGTGACGAGCAACACATCGTTGGCCTGGATCGAACCGCCATTGCCCGTGACCTGGTAGCGGCCCGGCGCCAGCGCGCGGACTTCGGTCAAGGTGTGCTGAGGGTTCATCAGGGTGTAGCGGAAATCGTGTTCGGCCATGGGTCCTCCAAATAGGCGCGACATGCTAGCACGGGGCATGGCTTTGGATGATCCATAAGGGATCTGACCGACGAAACTCCATCCCTGTGGGAGCGAGCTTGCTCGCGAAGGCGGCGGATCAGTCAGTATCGATGTTGACTGACACACCGCTATCGCGAGCAAGCTCGCTCCCACAGGGTTTGTGCCGGCTCAAGGGTTAGCTGTCTACCAGGTTTTGCGGCGTGCCGGCGGCCCAGGCGGCGATGTTGTCCAGGGTGGTCATGGCAATCGCCGCCAAGGCCTCATGGGTCAGGAACGCCTGGTGGGCGGTGACGATCACGTTGGGGAAGGTCAACAGCCGGGCCAGCACGTCGTCCTGCAAGGGCAGGTCGGAGCGGTCCTTGAAAAACAGCTGGGCTTCTTCCTCGTACACATCCAGGCCCAGGTAGCCCAACTGGCCGCTTTTCAACGCCTCGATCAAGGCCGGTGTGTCCACCAGGCCGCCGCGGCCGGTATTGATCAGCATGGCGCCGCGTTGCATCGCAGCAAGCGATCGGGCGTTGATCAGGTGTCGGCTTTGTTTATTGAGCGGGCAATGCAGGCTGATGATCTGCGCCTGCGCGAGCAGCTCGGCCAAGGGCAGGTAGCGGGCGCCCAAGGCTTCGACCTGCGGGTTGGGGTAGGGGTCATAGGCCAGCAACTGGCAGCCGAAGCCGGCCATGATCCGTGCGAACGTCGCGCCGATCTGCCCGGTGCCGATCACCCCGACGGTCTTGCCCACCAGGTCGAACCCGGTCAGCCCATGGAGGCTGAAATTGCCGTCTCGGGTGCGGTTGTAGGCGCGGTGCAGGCAGCGATTGAGGGCCATGATCAACGCCACGGCATGTTCGGCCACGGCATGGGGCGAGTAGGCCGGCACCCGGACGATGCTCAAGCCCAGGCGCTGGGCGGCGAGCAGGTCGACGTGGTTGTAGCCGGCCGAGCGCAGGGCGATCAGCCGCGTGCCGCCTTCGGCCAGCCGCTCCAGCACCGGGGCGCTGAGGTCATCGTTGATGAAGGCGCACACCACTTCATGCCGTTCGGCCAGGGCCACGGTGTCGAGGTTCAGACGGGCGGGCTGGAATTGCAATTGAAGACCCGCGGGCGTCGGAGCCTTGGTGAAACTGTCGCGGTCGTAGGTCTGGCTGCTGAAAAAAATCACGCGCATGGCGGCCTCCTGGCAGAAAAAACAAGCCCGTAGGAGCTGTCGGAACGTGGATTTTCAGCGATTCCGGTTCCCTGGATCTTGCCCTGGATCAGGCGCTGATACGGGCCTCGCTGGCCAGGCGGTTGATGGCCCGCTCCAATTCTTCCAGGGCGGCGGTGGCCTTGGGATCCTGTTGCTTGAGCAGGGTTTCGCTGCGCTGGCAGGCCGCCCGCAATTGCGGTACGCCGCAGTAGCGGGTGGCGCCGTGCAGGCGGTGGACGCGTTCGATCAGTGCGTTGTGATCGTTGGCCTCGCTGGCCTGGCGGATCGCTTCGCGGTCGGCTTCCAGGGACGCCAGCAGCATCGCCAGCATGTCCGCCGCCAGGTCGGCCTTGCCGGCGGCCAGGCGCAGGCCTTCTTCGTGATCGAGCACCAGCAGTTCGCTGCCGCCCTGGGCATCGCCGCTGCGCTCCGGTGACTGGTTGCGCAGGGCCAGGCCAGTCCATTTGAGCACCACCTGGGCCAGTTGCCGCTCGCTGATGGGTTTGGTCAGGTAGTCGTCCATGCCGCTTTGCAGCAGGGCACGCTTTTCGTTGGCCATGGCGTGGGCGGTGAGGGCGACGATCGGCAGCGGCGTGCAGTGCCGCTCGCTTTCCCACTGGCGGATCGCCTCGGTGCTCTGGCGACCGTCCATGCCGGGCATCTGCACGTCCATCAAGACCAGGTCGAAGGTTTCCTTCTGCACGGCCTTGACCGCCGCATAGCCGCTTTCCACGGCCAGCACCTTGGCGCCCATGTCTTCGAGCAGGGTCTGCACCAGCAGCAGGTTGGCCGGGTTGTCGTCCACGCACAGAACTTTCGGGGCGCGGCTGGAAACCGGCTCGTGGGGTTCGCTGCGGGTCGGGCGCGGGTTGACCAGGTCGGAAAGCGCGCGGCGCAACTTGCGGGTGCAGGCCGGCTTGGCCTGGAGCTGGCTGTGAGGGTTGGGCACCGAGAGGTGGTACAGGGTCTGTTCGGTGGTGGGGCACAGCACGAGTACTTTGCAGCCCAGGTGCTCAAGGTCCCAGATGTGTTGGTTGAGGCGCTCCGGTGGCATGTCGTTGCTGGTGATGCCCAGCACGGCCAGGTCGATCGCCTGATCGGTCTGGTGGGCGACGGTGATGCCGTTGGTCAGGCTTTCCAGGGTGTTGAACGGCGTCACTTGCAGGCCGCAGTCTTCGAGCTGGTGCTGCAAGGCCTGACGGGCCAGTTCGTGATTCTCCAGCACCGCCACGCGCCGGCCCAGCAACGGCGGGCCGGGCAGGTCCTCGGCATCGTCGCGGGTCTTGGGCAGGCGCAGGCTGATCCAGAACTCCGAGCCTTCGCCCGGTGTGCTGTCGACGCCGATCTCCCCGCCCATCTGTTCCACCAGGCGCTTGGAAATCACCAGGCCCAACCCGGTGCCCCCCGGTTGCCGCGACAGTGAGTTGTCAGCCTGGCTGAACGCCTGGAACAGCGCTCGCACATCCTGGTTGGACAGGCCGATACCCGTGTCCTGGATGCTGATGCGCAACTGCACGCTGTCTTCGTGTTCGTCTTCGAGCATGGCCCGGGCGACGATGGTGCCCTCGCGGGTGAACTTGATGGCGTTGCTCACCAGGTTGGTCAGGATCTGCTTGAGGCGCAGCGGATCGCCCACCAGCGACAGCGGCGTGTCCCGGTAGACCAGGCTCACCAGTTCCAACTGCTTGGCATGGGCGGCGGGGGCGAGGATGGTCAGGGTGTCCTGCAGCAGGTCGCGCAGGTTGAACGGAATGCTGTCGAGCACCAACTTGCCGGCCTCGATCTTCGAAAAGTCGAGGATCTCGTTGATGATCCCCAGCAGGCTGTCGGCGGATTTCTCGATGGTGCCCAGGTAGTCGAGCTGGCGCGGGGTCAGTTCGCTTTTCTGCAACAGGTGGGTAAAACCGAGGATGCCGTTGAGCGGTGTGCGGATTTCATGGCTCATGTTCGCCAGGAACTCGGATTTGATCCGGCTCGCTTCCAGGGCTTCCTTGCGGGCCAGGTCCAGCTCGATGTTCTGGATCTCGATGGTTTCCAGGTTCTGGCGCACGTCTTCGGTGGCCTGGTCGATGCTGTGCTGCAATTCTTCCTGGGCGTTCTGCAAGGTACTGGCCATGCGGTTGATGCCCGAGGCCAGTTCGTCCAGCTCCTGGCTGCCCAGCGGCGGCAGGCGGGTTTCCAGGTGACCGTCCTTGAGTTGCGCCACGGCCTGCTTGATCTGGCTCAGTGGACGGTTGATCGTGCGGCCCATGCGCAGGGCCAGCAACCCGGTCAGGCACAGGCCGGCGGCGATCAGCAGCAGGCTGGCGAACAGGCTGCGATAGCCACGCAGCAACATGCCGCTGTGGGACAACTCCAACTCGACCCAGCCCAACAGGCGGTCGGCTTCTTCGGGAATCAGTTCGCCCGCCAGGTTGCGGTGCTTGCCGAATACCGGCAGCAGGTAGCGCGTGGCGTCGTTGCCAGTGCGTTGCAGTAGCTGCGTGCTGTTGCCCTCCGGTGCCCGGTTGAGCATGGTCGGGCCAGCGTGGGCCAGTGGTATGCGGTCGGGGGCGAGAAAGGTTACGGCGCGCACGTCCGCCTGTTCGAGGGACTGGGTGGCGATGCGCTCCAGCAGATCGGTGTCCTGGCGGCTCATGGCTGGGGCGACCAGTGGCGCAAGTTGTTCGGCGATCATCTCGCCACGTTGCAACAACTGGGCGTGCAGGTCCGATTGCTGCATCCAGGTGAAATAGCCGCCCAGGACCAGCGCCATCAGGCTGGTTGGCAACAGGGTCAGCAACAGCACGCGGCCTTTGATTCCCAGTTTCTTGAGCACACTTGTCTCCTGCATCCAGCGTCTGATTGAGCGGTGCGCGCATCCGGCACGCATTACCTGCGCAGTGTAGCGATTTGCGGGCGGGCGATCTTCGTAAAATTCACAAGGCGATGGGGGCGCGGTCCATGGGATAGCCATCGAGGGAAAGCTAAGCGCGTGCTCGGCTTTCGCCTCGCTTATTCCCATAAGCCATAACCCCCTTACTTTGCGTGATATGGCCTGGCCAGGTTTGCCGGTATGATAGGCGCCCCCGCAGTCCGGATTGCGAATACGCCATGACTCTGCAGTACCCAACCATCGCCGATTGCGTCGGCAACACTCCGCTGGTCCGTTTGCAACGCTTGCCCGGCGTGACCACCAATACGCTTTTGCTCAAGCTCGAAGGGAATAACCCGGCGGGTTCGGTCAAGGACCGGCCGGCGCTGTCGATGATCACCCGTGGCGAATTGCGCGGGCAGATCCAGCCCGGCGACACGCTGATCGAGGCGACCTCCGGCAACACCGGTATTGCCCTGGCGATGGCAGCGGCGATCAAGGGCTACAAGATGATCCTGATCATGCCCGACAACTCCAGCGCCGAGCGCAAGGCGGCGATGACGGCCTACGGTGCCGAGTTGATCCTGGTGACTCAGGAGGAGGGCATGGAGGGTGCCCGGGACCTGGCCGAGCGCATGCAGGCCGAGGGTCGTGGCAAGGTGCTGAACCAGTTCGCCAACGGCGACAATCCCGAGGCCCACTACACCACCACCGGCCCTGAGATCTGGCGCCAGACCGACGGCACCATCACCCATTTCGTCAGCTCGATGGGCACCACCGGCACCATCATGGGCACCTCGCGCTATCTGAAAGAACAGAACCCGAACGTGCAGATCATCGGCCTGCAACCGATGGAAGGTTCGGCCATTCCAGGCATTCGTCGCTGGCCGGAGGAATATCTGCCGAAGATCTACCAGGCCGAGCGCGTGGACCGCATCATCGACATGGCCCAGAGCGAAGCCGAGGACGTGACCCGTCGCCTGGCTCGCGAAGAAGGCATTTTCTGTGGCGTGTCTTCGGGCGGTGCCGTGGCGGGGATGCTGCGTCTGTCCAAGGAAGTTGAAAATGCGGTGATCGTCGCGATCATCTGCGACCGTGGCGACCGTTACCTGTCGACCGGCATTTTCGACGCGCCCAACTGATGGCCAAGCAAGAAAGAGGCTTGCGCTTCCAACCCAGCGGCGGAAGCCGGGCCCCGCAAGTGCCCACCGGTAAAAAGCAGCGTTTGACCATCGAACGCCTGGCCAACGATGGCCGGGGCATCGCCTTTGTCGAGGGGCGCACCTGGTTTGTCATCGGCGCCCTGGCCGGCGAAGAAGTCGAGGCGCGGGTGCTCGGTGCCCATGGCAAAGTGGTCGAGGCACGCACCGAGCGGGTGTTCCTGCCCAGTGAACTGCGTCGTGCGGCGCCGTGCATCCATGCCGGTCGTTGTGGCGGATGCAGCGTCCAACATTTGCCCCATGACGAACAACTCGCCCTGAAACAGCGCATGCTCGCCGAGCAGTTGTCTCGGGTGGCTGGGGTGGTGCCAGAGGAATGGGCCGCGCCCCTGAGCGGACCGGAATTCGGTTACCGGCGTCGCGCCCGGGTGGCGGTGCGCTGGGACCAGAAAGCGAAAAAACTCGAAGTCGGTTTCCGCGCCGTCGGCAGCCAGGACATCGTTGCCATCGGTGATTGCCCGGTGCTGGTACAGCCCTTGCAGCCGATCATGAGCCGTCTGCCGGAAATGCTGCGTCGCTTGAGCAAACCCCAGGCGCTGGGGCATGTGGAGTTGTTCGCCGGTTCGTCCCTCGCGGTATTGCTGCGCCACATGGCGCCGCTGTCGGAGGCCGACCTGACGATCCTCAAGGACTTCTGTGCGTTCCATGAAGCCCAGTTGTGGCTGCACGGTGAAGGTGAGCCGCAACCGGTGGAGCCTGGGCAGGCCCTTGGGTTTCGCCTGGATGCCTGGGACCTCGAGCTGGCTTACCGGCCGGGGGATTTCATCCAGGTAAACGCCGGGGTCAACGAGGCGATGATCGCCCAGGCCCTGCAATGGCTGGCGCCGCAAGCCGAGGAGCGGGTGCTGGATCTGTTCTGCGGCCTGGGCAACTTTGCCTTGCCGCTGGCCAAAAGCGTGCGCCAGGTAGTGGCCGTCGAAGGCGTGCAGACCATGGTGGAGCGTGCGGCGGCCAATGCCGTCAGCAACAATTTGAATAACACTGCCTTTTTTCAGGCCGATTTATCCCAGCCTCTGGCTGATGCCGAATGGATCGGCGAGGGCTTTTCTGCGGTACTCTTGGACCCACCCCGTGACGGTGCTTTCGAGGTGGTGCGCAAGCTGTCGTCCCTGGGTGCCAAACGGTTGGTTTATGTTTCGTGCAACCCGGCAACTTTGGCCCGGGATACGGTCGAACTGATCAAGCAGGGCTACCGGTTAAAACGTGCCGGGATTCTCGATATGTTTCCTCAAACGGCGCATGTCGAGGCCATGGCGTTATTTGAAGCGAGCCAGGATGGCTTGTCCGACTGACCCGTTCGTGCCAACTCGCCACAGCCCTGGGCGCAAACACGGGCATGAAGGTCAGCGAAGTTGACGCATTGAATCTGCGTCGTAGGGAAGGTAAGTAAAGATGGTACAGGTGAGAGCACACCAGCCGATCAACACCGACGGCAGTATCAATCTCGAGGCTTGGCTCGATCATGCGGTCAGCGTCGACATGGCTCTGGATCGCGAAGCCTTGAAGGCCGCCTGCGAGTTCGCTCGTGAGGCGGAGCAGCAACATAACGCGGCGAAGAACCTGTGGTCCGAAGGCACCTCGAGTTTCCAGACGGGCCTGGAGATCGCCGAAATTCTCGCTGACCTCAAGCTCGACCAGGATTCGCTGGTGGCGGCGGTGCTGTACCGCGGCGTGCGCGAAGGGCAGATCCAGCTACCGGTGGTCAGCCAGCGCTTCGGCACGGTGGTGGCCAAGCTGATCGACGGCGTGCTGCGCATGGCGGCCATCAGTGCCAGCCTCAGCCCGCGCCAGTCCATGGTGCTGGGCACCCAGGGCCAGGTGGAAAACCTGCGCAAGATGTTGGTGGCGATGGTCGACGACGTGCGTGTCGCGCTGATCAAGCTGGCCGAACGCACCTGTGCGATCCGCGCCGTGAAGTCCGCCGATGACGAAAAACGCAATCGCGTCGCCCGGGAGGTGTTCGACATCTATGCACCCCTGGCCCACCGTCTCGGCATCGGTCACATCAAGTGGGAGCTGGAGGACCTGTCCTTCCGCTACCTGGAGCCCGATCAGTACAAGCAGATCGCCAAGCTGCTGCATGAGCGGCGCCTGGATCGCGAGCGCTTCATCACCGATGTGATGACCCAGTTGCGAGAAGAACTGCAGGCCACCGGCGTGGTAGCCGACATCAGTGGCCGGGCCAAGCACATCTACTCGATCTGGCGAAAAATGCAGCGCAAAGGCCTGGAATTCAGCCAGATCTACGACGTTCGCGCCGTTCGCGTCCTGGTCCCGGAAATGCGCGACTGCTACACCGCGCTGGGGATCGTCCATACCTTGTGGCGGCACATTCCGAAGGAGTTCGACGACTACATCGCCAATCCCAAGGAAAACGGCTATCGCTCGCTACACACTGCAGTGATCGGCCCCGAGGGCAAGGTGCTGGAAGTGCAGATCCGCACCCACGCCATGCACGAGGAGGCCGAGCTGGGCGTCTGCGCCCACTGGAAATACAAGGGCACCGACGTCAAGTCCGGGTCCAATCACTATGAAGAGAAAATCTCCTGGCTGCGTCAGGTGCTCGAGTGGCATGAGGAGCTGGGTGACATTGGTGGCCTGGCCGAACAGCTGCGGGTCGATATCGAGCCGGACCGGGTCTATATCTTCACCCCCGACGGCCACGCCATCGACCTGCCCAAGGGCGCGACGCCACTGGACTTCGCCTACCGGGTTCACACCGAGATCGGCCACAACTGCCGTGGCGCCAAGATCAACGGGCGGATCGTGCCGCTCAACTACAGCCTGCAGACCGGTGAGCAGGTCGAGATCATCACCAGCAAGCACGGTACGCCGAGCCGCGACTGGCTGAACCCGAACCTGGGCTACATCACCACCTCGCGGGCGCGGGCGAAAATCGTCCACTGGTTCAAGTTGCAGGCTCGCGACCAGAACGTCGCCGCCGGAAAGACCCTGCTCGAGCGTGAACTCGGTCGCCTGGGCCTGCCGCAGGTGGATTTCGACAAGCTGGCCGAAAAAGCCAATATGAAAACCGCCGAGGACATGTTCGCCGCCCTCGGTGCCGGCGATCTGCGCCTGGCGCAGTTGGTCAACCTGGCCCAGCAACTGGTGGAGCCGGAGCGGGGCAACGAGCAACTGGAGCTGATTCCGCGCAAGGCTACCGGCTACAAGCCGGGCAAGCGCGGCGATATCCAGATCCAGGGCGTGGGCAACCTGATGACCCAGATGGCGGGCTGCTGCCAGCCACTGCCGGGGGATGCGATCGTCGGCTACATCACCCAGGGCCGTGGCGTGAGCATTCACCGCCAGGACTGTGCCTCGGTGCTGCAACTGGCCGGTCGCGAGCCGGAGCGGATCATCCAGGTCAGTTGGGGCCCGGTGCCGGTGCTCACCTATCCGGTGGACATCGTCATCCGCGCCTACGACCGATCAGGTCTGTTGCGTGACGTGTCTCAGGTGTTGCTGAACGAGCGGATCAACGTGTTGGCGGTCAACACCCGTTCGAACAAGGAAGACAACACCGCGCTGATGTCCCTGACCATCGAGATTCCGGGGCTGGATGCGCTGGGGCGGTTGCTGGGGCGGATTTCCCAGTTGCCGAACATCATCGAGACCCGGCGCAACCGGACGCCAGGTTAAGCGCAGTCCGCAAATGTGGGAGCCTGTGGGAGCAAAGTCTGTGGGAGCAAGCTTTGCTCCCACAGGTTCACTCCTATTGACTTGCTTCCATTGGATTATTTCCCATAGGGTGATTTGTGATGGGATGGATTGATGTACAGCCTTGAAGACCTGCTCCACCTGATGAACCGCCTGCGGGACCCGCAGTACGGCTGCCCGTGGGACATCCAGCAAACCTACGCGACCGTCGTCCCTCATACCCTGGAAGAAGCCTACGAAGTGGCCGATGCCATCGAGCGCGGCGATTTCGATCACTTGCAGGGCGAGTTGGGCGACCTGTTGTTCCAGGTGGTGTATTACAGCCAACTGGCCCGGGAAGAAAACCGCTTCGAATTTGCCGGTGTGGTCGACAGCATCACCCGCAAGCTGATCCGTCGCCATCCCCATGTGTTTCCTACCGGTGACCTGTATGCGCCCGTGGATATCCCGCGCCTGAGCGAAGAACAGGTCAAGCAGCGCTGGGAAGAAATCAAGGCAGAGGAACGGGCCGAGAAAGCCACGGCACCCGAGCAGTTGTCATTGCTCGACGACGTGCCGGGAGCGCTGCCGGCGTTGTCCCGTTCAGCGAAGCTGCAAAAGCGTGCGGCTCAGGTCGGTTTCGACTGGCCAGGCCCGTTGCCGGTGCTCGACAAGGTGCGGGAGGAACTGGACGAAGTGCTCGAAGCCATGGCCGACAACGATCCGGTGGCCATCAGCGATGAGATCGGCGATCTGCTGTTCAGTGTGGTTAACCTGGCTCGTCACTTGAAAGTGGACCCGGAAACCGCCCTGCGTGGCGCCAACGGAAAGTTCGAGCGGCGGTTCCGATTTATCGAACAGGCATTGCGCGACACCCACCGTCCCATGGAAGATTGCACCCTCGAAGAGTTGGACGCCTTGTGGGGCGAAGCCAAACGTCAGGAAAAGAATTTGCCCAGCTGTGGCTGAGGCCGTTGCCTAAGTGAGTAAGCACCATGAGCCTTTCCCTTCGCGACCAGTTGCTCAAAGCAGGGCTGGTCAACCAAAAGCAGGCCAAGCAGGTCGGCAAAGAGAAACAGAAGCAGCAACGCCTGGCCCATAAAGGCCAGATCGAACTGGATGACTCCCAGCAGCGCGCCGCCCAGGAGGCCATGGCCGAGAAGGTCAAGCGCGACCAGGAACTCAACCGTCAGCAGCAGGAAAAGGTCGAGCAGAAGGCTCGGGCCGCGCAGATCAAGCAATTGATCGAAGTCTCGCGCCTGCCGAAGCTGACTACTGAGGACTATTACAACTTCGTCGACGACAAGAAGGTCAAGCGCATCTCGGTCAACACTCTGATGCGCAACAAGCTGAGCAGTGGCTCGCTGGCGATTGTCCACCATGCCGGCGGTTACGAAGTGATCCCGCGCGAGGCGGCCCTGAAGATCCAGGAGCGCGACCCCCAGCGCATCGTCCAGCTCAACACCCAGACCGAAGAAGTGGATGCCGATGATCCGTACGCGGCGTATCAGATTCCTGATGATTTGATGTGGTAAGCCGGACAGCAAGCTAAACACAAAGCCTGTGGAAGGCCTGAGGGAATATCTGTAGGGATCTATGAGATCTGTGGGAGCAAAGCTTGCTCGCGATAGCGGAGTGTCAGCCGGTAAAAATGTTGCCTGATACTCTGCTATGGTGAGCAAGCTTTGCTCCCACAGGCACAAGTCCCATAGGGGTTTGTGTCGTTCAGGATTCTGCGGTCTCACGCGAGCGCTGCCATTCCTCACGCTCCAGTTCGGCCTTGTAGCTGTGAGCGTCCGTTTCGGAGTGGAACATTCCCACCAGCAGATCCTGTTGATGCACATCCCAGATCCGGATACCGGCGGCAATCCCTTCGTGGGACATGTGGGCGTCGTCGCGTTCAGTTACTTTCACAGTCATCTTGCAAGCTCCAATCTCTGTTATCTGCAGCAAGGCGTGTGCAGGACTTTGTTATAGATTTTGGTAGCGTGCTAAGTAAATGCTTCGGCGCGTTAAGAAGTTTTCATGGAAAGCGCATCAGTCCTGCAGGCCAGGCAGTGCGCGGCATTCGGTCGCAGGTGGTTTTTCATGAAGAAATTTTCATGTTGCAGCGGCAAACCTGAGTGAAAGCGCAACCCCTGTGGGTGGTCATGAAATCCGGGCAATAAAAAGCCCCGCATCGGCGGGGCTTCTTGTTGTCGTCGTCGATCAGCTGCCTTTCACAGCCTTGCCGTTGACCGTGCCGTCCAGGAGCATGATGTTGTACTCCTTGCCGTCGGTCTCGACCTGTTGCAGGCGTACAAGCAGGTAATCCCAGTCCTTGGCGAACCAGAGCACGGTGATGCGCTTGCTTTGCGTCGGGTCGCGCACGCGCTCGACCTTGATGGCGTCGATCTGGCCGGCCTTGGTGTCGACTTTTTCCGAACCCAGCACGCGGAAGTCATAGGTATCGACCTCGCCATCATCGACGACCTGATAGCTCATGCTTTTCTTGCCGGCCGCCACGTCGTGCTGCAGGGCCAGTTGATAGGTGGATTTATCGACCATGCCACGGTTGAGCGGCAGCTTGACCGCGTCGCCGCGATCGGTGCCGGTGACCATCTTGGTGTTCCAGTCGAAGTCCAGGTCGGCCTTCTTGGCCTTGCCCAGGCCACCACGTTCGAAGTGGTAGGACTGTGGCAGCAGCGTGTCCTTGTCCAGGGTCAGGGTGCTTTCTTCGGTCAGGCTGGCGATCATCATCGAAGCCTTGAAGCTCAGCTTCCAGGTGCCGTTGGCTTCCTTGGTCAGGCTGCGCTCGGCGGTGCCGCTCATGGGCAACTGTTTCCAGTCGGCGGTGTAGCTGGCGGAGAACGGTTGTAGTTCCGAAGCCTGTGCCAGGGGCAGGGCAAGCAGAGCGCAAGCGAAGAGCAGGGCGCGACGCATAAAATCTCCTAGTATCGAATCAAATGGCCGCTGGCGGCGAGCAACTGGCCGTCCAGTGAGGCTCCGCGATCGTCGAGGGTCAGCCTTCCTTCGGCAAACCAACGCACGGCCATCGGGTAGATCTGGTGCTCGCGGGCGTGAACCCGTTGCGCCAGGCTTTGCGGCGTGTCGTGCAACTCTACCGGTATTACTGCCTGTACGACCAGTGGTCCGCCATCGAGTTCCTCGGTGACAAAGTGCACAGAGCAGCCGTGCTCCGTGTCTCCGGCCTCCAGCGCGCGCTGGTGAGTGTGTAACCCTTTGTATTTGGGCAGTAGCGAGGGGTGGATATTGAACAGGCGGCCCTGGTAGTGACGCACGAAGCCGGCGCTGAGGATGCGCATGAAGCCAGCGAGGACCACCAGTTGCGGATTGAAGGTGTCGATCTGTTCGATCAGCGCGGCGTCGAAGGCTTCACGGCCCTCGAACGCCTTGTGATCCAGGACGCGGGTGTCGATACCCGCGTCCTTGGCGCGTTGCAGGCCGTAGGCATCGGCGCGGTTGGAAATCACCGCGCGGATACGGACCGGGCTGTCGCCGGTCCGCGTGCTGTCGATCAAGGCCTGCAAGTTACTGCCGGTGCCGGACAGCAGCACCACCACGTCACAGGTTGCGGACATCAGTGCGCCTTAAGGTTTTTCAGCTCGACCTGTGCAGCGCCTTCGGCCGCGGTAGCGATCTGGCCGATGACCCAAGGCTGCTCGCCGGCTTCACGCAATACGTTCAGGGCGGTCTCGACGTGTTCCTGGGCTACGCAGATGACCATGCCCACGCCGCAGTTCAGCACGCGATGCATTTCGGTTTCATCGACATTGCCTTTCTCTTGCAGCCAGTCGAACACCGCCGGGCGGGTCCAGCTCGCCACGTCGACCACGGCCTGGGCACCTTTTGGCAGCACGCGCGGGATGTTGTCCAGCAGGCCACCACCGGTGATGTGGGCCATGGCCTTGACGGCGCCGGTGTCCTTGATCAGCTTGAGCAGCGGCTTGACGTAGATGCGGGTCGGGGCCATCAGCAGGTCGGCCAGTGGCTTGCCGTCGAGCTGGGTGTTTTCGATGTCGGCACCCGAGACTTCGATGATCTTGCGGATCAGCGAGTAGCCATTGGAGTGCGGGCCGGAGGACGGCAGGGCGAGCAGGGCATCGCCAGCGGCGACTTTCGAGCCGTCGATGATCTCGGCCTTTTCCACGACACCGACGCAGAAGCCGGCGAGGTCGTAGTCTTCGCCTTCGTACATGCCAGGCATTTCCGCGGTTTCGCCGCCGACCAGGGAGCAGCCGGACAGCTCACAGCCGGCGCCGATGCCGGTCACGACCTGGGCGGCGGTATCGACGTTGAGCTTGCCGGTGGCGTAGTAGTCGAGGAAGAACAGCGGCTCGGCGCCGCAGACCACCAGGTCGTTCACGCACATGGCCACCAGGTCGATGCCGATGCTGTCGTGCTTGTTCAGGTTCAGGGCCAGGCGCAGCTTGGTGCCGACGCCGTCGGTGCCCGAGACCAGGACCGGTTGCTTGTAGCCGGCCGGGATCTCGCAGAGGGCGCCGAAACCGCCCAGGCCGCCCATGACCTCCGGACGCGCAGTGCGCTTGGCGACGCTCTTGATGCGTTCGACCAATGCTTCACCGGCGTCGATGTCTACACCGGCGTCCTTGTAGCTCAGGGAGGGTTGCTTGCTCATGATCCAGGCCTTTAGGGGGGATTTCTGGGTAACGACCGACGCCGGGGCCATTGAATAACCGTTGTACGAATTATTCCGGGAGCCCAGCCATTGCCGGTCTGCGAAGGCGCGCGATTTTATCAGGCTTGAGGGGCAGCGGCCATCCTCGCGCCGACGGGCAGGGACATATCCACGGAAAAAAACCGATATTTCTTATATTGGTACTGCGTAGCGCGTCTGTATAAGGTGTAGCGGTAACCGGTTATGGTGATGACCGTGCGAAACTTCCATCGGGTGTGTGAATGTTTTGCCGGGTGCTGTGGTCACAGCCATGCTCAATCTTCTTCACACGGCCTGTTCCAGCCGTTATGTCCGGGAATCTTCCATGCGTTTGTTCAAATTCTTGTCCGTGGGCTGCTTGTCGCTGATCAGCCTGGCGAGCCATGCCGAAACCGTCAATGGCCTCTATCAGGTGCTCGAACCGGTCGTCAGCCAGACACCGGAGGAGCGCAATCAGGCGACGCTGCGCGCCCTGGATACGCTGGTCCTGCGCCTGACCGGCGACGCCAAGGCTGCCCAGAATCCCGGGTTGGCGGCGCTGCGCAAGGACCCGCAACAGATCATTCTTCAATATGGCTACGACGCCGGCCCGCCGGAAAGCCTCAAGGTGGACTTCGACCCGGCGAGCACCGACCGGGCATTGCGTTCGGCAGGCTTGTCGCTGTGGAGCGCGAACCGGCCATCGATCCTGGGCTGGTGGCTGAACGACTCGGTCGAGGGCTCCAGCCTGGTGGGCGATGGCCAGGCCAGCGCCACGCCATTGCGGCGTGCCGCCCAGCATCGGGGGCTGGCATTGCACTTGCCGCTGGCGGATTTGAGCGAGCAGATCGTTGCCACCGCACCGAACCTGGAAGGCAGCGACCCGGCGCCTCTGCGCGCTGCCTCTGAGCGCTACGCGACAGACGCCTTGCTGGCGGTCCACGCCAAGGAAGAGGGCGGGCAGTGGCATGGGGCCTGGCGCCTGTGGCTGGGCGATCAGCGTGAGCAGGGCACAGCCCAGGGTGCCGATCCGGCCGCACTGGCTGACGCGGTGATGTTGGCGGTGAACCAGCGCCTGGCGCCGCGCTTCGTCGCCAAGCCGGGCGTGGCCACTGAACAGTTGCTGGAAGTGCAGGGCATGAACCTTGAGCGGTACGCGGCGCTTGGGCGTTTGCTCGAGCCATTTGGTGGGCAGTTGCAGCAGGTTGAGGGTGATCGGATCGTCTATCGGGTCAACGGCAGCGCCGAGCAGTTGAAGGCGCAACTGGCCCTGGCGAAACTGCAGGAAATCCCGCCCGGCGAGGCCGTCGCGCCAGTGCCTGTGGCACCGCCCGCCGCCGATGGCTCGGCCCCGGTTGCGGCACCTGTGCCGGCGCCGGCAGCCAATCTGCGGTTCCGCTGGTAGGTTCTCTTTCTTTATATAGCTAGGAGTGGTTCATGGGCGATACGCGGCGTTGGTTCTGGTTGGGCGGGGTTGCCCTGCTGATTGCGCTTATCTATTTGCTGCATCCGATCCTGACGCCGTTCCTGGTTGCGCTGCTGTTGGCCTATCTGTTCGACCCGGTGGTGGATCGCCTGGAAAAACTCGGCCTGTCGCGGACCTGGGG
Organism: Pseudomonas sp. H1_F01; assembly: GCF_054681425.1. Taxonomy (NCBI): domain Bacteria; kingdom Pseudomonadati; phylum Pseudomonadota; class Gammaproteobacteria; order Pseudomonadales; family Pseudomonadaceae; genus Pseudomonas; species Pseudomonas sp. H1_F01. Next base: position 1,895,027 of record NZ_CP162823.1, read on the forward strand.
CGTGGTGGCGGTATTTGCGCTGTTCACCTTGATTGTGGGCGCACTGTTGCTGGTGCTGATCCCGATGCTCGCCAAGCAATTGCTGCGCCTGTACGAATTGGCGCCGCAGATGCTCGATTGGTTGCAGCACAGCGCGGTGCCGTGGGTGCAGTCGAAGCTGGGGTTGGCGGACGGTTTCTGGAAGTTCGACAAGGTCAAGGCGGCCATCAGCGAGCATATGGGGCAGACCACCGACATCGTTGGCGTGGTGTTGAGCCAGGCCACGGCCTCGGGCCTGGCGTTGATCGGCTGGCTGGCGAACCTGGTGCTGATTCCAGTCGTAGCCTTCTATCTGCTGCGGGACTGGGACCTGATGATGGCGAAGATTCGCAGCCTGCTGCCGCGTCACCGTGAAGAACGCATCATGACCCTGACCGGCGAATGCCACGAAGTGCTGGGAGCGTTCGTGCGCGGGCAACTGCTGGTGATGGTGGCCCTGGGCTTCATCTATGCTGCAGGGCTGATGCTGGTGGGGCTGGAGCTGGGGCTGTTGATCGGCCTGATCGCCGGCCTGGCCGCCATCGTGCCGTACATGGGCTTTGTGATTGGTATTGGCGCGGCATTGATCGCCGGATTGTTCCAGTTCGGCGGCGACCTGTACCCGATGGTGGGAATCGTTGCGGTGTTCATGGTCGGTCAGGCCCTGGAGGGCATGGTGCTGACGCCGCTGCTGGTGGGCGATCGTATTGGCCTGCATCCGGTGGCGGTGATCTTCGCGATCTTGGCGGGGGGCGAGTTGTTCGGCTTCACCGGGATCCTGCTGGCGCTGCCGGTGGCGGCGGTGATCATGGTGCTGGTGCGTCATATGCACGATTTGTACAAGGATTCGGACATCTATAGCGGCGCCGAAGACCCTGATCTTTAGGGCGAATGTCGGGCGGAGCGTCAGGGAAACCGTCGCTCCGCTGTCTTGCCGCTGCAAACCTTTGATTTTGCTCGTGGTCCGGCGCATTGTGCGGTCCGCGCCACGGGTATAAACTTTGCGCACTTTACACAGAGGCCACTAACGGTTCCTTGGGAACTGTTCAGTCAGCATGAAACCGATTCAGCTGCCCCTAGGTGTGCGTCTGCGTGATGACGCCACCTTTATCAATTACTACCCAGGCGCCAATGCCGCTGCACTCGGCTATGTCGAGCGGCTTTGCGAAGCCGACGCCGGCTGGACCGAAAGCCTGATCTATCTGTGGGGCAAGGACGGGGTAGGGCGCACGCATCTGTTGCAGGCCGCGTGCCTGCGGTTCGAGCAATTGGGCGAACCTGCGGTGTATCTGCCGTTGGCCGAGTTGCTCGATCGCGGCGTTGAGATCCTCGACAACCTCGAGCAGTACGAACTGGTCTGCCTGGACGATCTCCAGGCCGTGGCCGGCAAGGCTGACTGGGAAGAAGCGCTGTTTCACCTGTTCAATCGGTTGCGTGACAGCGGTCGGCGCTTGCTGATCGCCGCCTCGACGTCGCCACGGGAGCTGCCGGTGAAGCTGGCGGACCTCAAGTCCCGTCTCACCCTGGCGCTGATTTTCCAGATGCGCCCGCTTTCCGACGAAGACAAACTTCGTGCCTTGCAGCTGCGCGCGTCCCGGCGTGGCCTGCACCTGACCGACGAAGTCGGGCATTTCATCCTCACCCGCGGTACCCGCAGCATGAGCGCGTTGTTCGAGCTGCTCGAACGCCTCGATCAGGCCTCACTCCAGGCCCAGCGCAAGCTGACTATTCCTTTTTTGAAAGAAACCCTGGGCTGGTAGAACCGTTGCAGGTAGTGGCTCTTGGCCTGCTCTGGACACGGCGAAACCCGCGGTCCTGCTGGGCTGCAGGCCACGTGACGTTCAAAATGGGCTTAAGCGCTTAGATGTAAACGTAAAACCGAGAAGTCACATTTGCATCGATTGAATTTGCAAATGAGGTTGATAGAAGGCATAGTCTCGCCATCTTTACTACTTCAGCCACGGTCGTGCCCATGCTAAATCGCTTCGCACCCCTCGTGCCTCTCGCACTCGTTACCCTGTTGTTTGGTTGCGCTGCCCACTCCCCAGTGTCCCAGCAAGAGCAACAACCACAGGTCAAGAACTCCGTTACCGCCCAGTCTTCCTCCGTTGCGTTCCAGGAAGAAATGGCCTCCGACAAAGAGCTCGCAGCCTTCGCCGGCAGCAAGCCCTACCAGCTTCCAGTACTGGCCGACAGCATCCTGGAACGCGGTATGTCGTTGATCGGTACCCGCTACCGTTTTGGCGGTACCTCTGAAGCCGGCTTCGATTGCAGCGGTTTCATCGGTTATCTGTTCCGCGAAGAGGCCGGCATGAACCTGCCGCGTTCCACTCGCGAAATGATCAACGTGAATGCCCCTCTGGTGGCTCGCAACCAACTGGAACCCGGTGACCTGCTGTTCTTCAGCACCAACGGTCGTCGCGGTCGTGTCAGCCACGCCGGTATCTACCTGGGCGACAACCAGTTCATCCATTCCAGCAGCCGCCGCAGCGGTGGTGTGCGGATCGACAGCCTGGGCGACAGCTACTGGAGCAAGACCTTCATCGAAGCCAAGCGCGCCCTCGCCATGGCACCGACGGTGGTCACTGCTCGCAAGTAAGCACACAGTTTGTAAGGCAAACTTAAAGTCTTACTTGAAGTTTGCCGTATAGCCGCTAGAATCCTAGATCATTGATTGATGGCAATCCGCCTGCGTACTCCGCAGGCGGATTTGTTTTCATGCCCACGGCAGAAAAGCCGCATCCAGATCAGGATTGTTCTGCATATGTCGACGTCGGCCCGCCTCGCCCTCATGTTTTTTGCCGCGCTGCTCAGCGCGTGCGCCAGCCGCACTCCGCCGCCGCCTGCTCCAGTGCGAGCTCCGGTGGTCTTTGCTCCCGCGCAACCCTTTTCCCCGGCCGCCGAAGATGTGCTCTTCCGGGCGCTTGGCCTGGTGGGCACACCTTATCGCTGGGGCGGTAACACACCGGATTCGGGTTTCGATTGCAGTGGCCTGATTGGCTATGTCTACCGCGATGCCGCCGGCATTTCCCTGCCACGTTCCACCCGCGAGATGATTGGCATGCGTGCCCCGGATGTCGGCAAGGAAGCCTTGCAGAGCGGCGATTTGATCTTCTTCGCCACCAATGGTGGCTCCCAGGTCAGCCATGCCGGGATCTATGTCGGTGAGGGCCGTTTCGTCCATGCGCCGGCCACGGGAGGCACGGTCAAGCTCGATAGCCTGTCCAAGGCCTATTGGCAGAGGGCTTACCTGGGCGCCAAGCGTGTGCTGCAGCCGGAGCATCTGGCGCGTAACCCCTGAGTTGTTGTTGCCCTGATCTGTGGGAGCAAAGCTTGCTCGCGAAACAGGCACCTCGATCTCTGAAAGACCGCATCGCCTTCATCGCGGGCAAGTCTTGCTCCCACAGGTCAGGAGTAAATCCCCTCGTCACAAGGGGTGTGTCGGCCTTATTTACCTGACACGCGCCAGATCTTGTTCCCCACATCATCGGCCACCAACAAGCCACCCTGCTTGTCGATCACCACGCCCACTGGTCGGCCCTGGGCTTTTTCGTCGGCGTTCAGGAAACCGGTCAGCACATCCACCGGTTGTCCCATCGGCTTGCCGCCGTTGAACGGTACGAAAATCACTTTATAACCACTGTGGGGCTTGCGGTTCCAGGAGCCGTGCTGGCCAACGAAAGCCCCTTCGGTAAACGGTGCAGGCAAGGTGCTGCCCTCGGCGAAGGTCAGCCCCAATGAGGCGGTGTGAGGGCCGACGGCGTAGTCCGGGGCGATGGCCTTGGCCACCAGGGCCGGGTTCTGTGGTTCGACCCGGACATCGACATTCTGCCCATAGTAGCTGTAGGGCCAGCCATAGAAGGCCCCGTCCTTGACCGACGTGATGTAGTCCGGCACCAGGTCGCTGCCGATCTCATCCCGCTCGTTCACCGCTGTCCAGAGCGCGCCGCTGCGGGGTTCCCAGGCCAGGCCGTTAGGGTTGCGCAAGCCCGAGGCGAAGATACGGTGATTTCCGCTGGCACGGTCCACTTCCCAGATGGCGGCGCGACCTTCTTCGGCCTCCATGCCGTTTTCCGCGACGTTACTGTTCGAGCCGGTGGTGACATACAACTTGCTGCCGTCACGGCTGGCAATCACGTTCTTGGTCCAGTGATGGTTGAGTGTGCCCCCGGGCAGATCGACGACCTTGGTCGGCTGCGCCTTGATTTGCGTGTCACCGTCCTTGTAGGGGAAACGGATCAATCGGTCGGTATCGGCCACGTAGAGGTCATTGCCGACCAGGGTCATGCCGAACGGTGAGTTGAGGTTTTCCAGGAACACCGTGCGGGTTTCGGCGATGCCGTCGTGATTGGCGTCGCGCAACAGGGTGATGCGATTGGGGCTGGGCACGCCGGCGCCGGCGCGGCCCATGACTTTTTTCATCACCCAGCCCCGGATGCCTTTGGCGTCGTCCGGCTTGGGTGGGGCGTTGGTTTCGGCCACCAGCACATCACCATTGGGCAGCACATAGAGCCAGCGCGGATGGTCCAGTCCTTCAGCGAATGCACCCACTTGCAGGCCCTGGGCCGGGGTCGGCTTGGCGCCTTGCGGCCAGCCGACGGCTTCGGCGATGTTGACGGTGGGCATCAGGGTCTTGTTCGGTTCGGGCAGTTTCGGCGCTGGGCCGGTGCCGTCGGACACTTGCAAGGTGGACGACTCGCCGCAAGCGACAAGTCCGGCGGCAAGGACGACGATCAGGAGGTGGGGTGGCTTGAGCATGCTGGCTTCCCTATGAATGCATGTAGTTATTCATAGAGGAGCGTAGACGCGTGATGGTTCAACGGCGGGTGGGCCCCGTCAGCCAGGCAAGCAAGCTCCCTTTGGGAGCTTGCTTGCACAGTTCCTTGTTGAATGAATCAACCATGGGCCTGTTTGAATAGCACCGCAATGCCAGGATGGTAATGACCGGCTTCATTGCGCAACTTGCGGTAGGCGTAAGGGAAGTACCAGGCCGCGGCGCAGGTGTTTTCCTTCTGCAGGTCATCGATCATGTCCTGCAATTCTTCGGGCGTGGCGCTTTGCTGGGCTTTTTGCGGCGAGACGAACAGGCAGCCCAGCTTCAGGTCGCTGGCATAGCTGATGCGCTTGGCATCGCTGGTGGCTTCCAGTAGCGGCTGGGTCAGGTTCAGGTTGTTGACCTTGGGCCAGCGCTGGGTGGCCTGGATGAAGGCGCGCTCCTCGGTGCTGGCGATGAACAGGTCGGCGCTGACGTTGCGTTCGCCTTCTTCATTCTGCTTGCGGGTCGGGGCGTTCTGCAGTGTGACCATCTCAGCCATCCAGGCTGCGGCCGACAGCAAGCCGAGGTTGGCTTTTTCATCGAACCAGTAGGGCGTGTCGTTATCGCCACGCACCGCGTTATAGCGGTCGATACAGTCAAACCAACGTTCCAGCACTGGACGCAGAAACTCCAGTTTTGGATTGCTGATGATCATCCCTTGCATGCTTTTGCCCTCTTGTTCTTGTGATATCGGGTCGTAATGTCGCTTTGATATCACTTGCCGCAGAATCCCACAAGATTGGCGTCATTTTATTGATCGGCGCCAATGATCGTCCCGACAGGCGGCTTTAATTGACGCTCCACCCCCAACCCTCTAACCTTCGCCGCTTGTTTCAGGTGCTCTGTGGCTGCGGTCGACAGAGTGAAACAGGGAAGCCGGTGAGTGCATACGAACCCGGCGCTGCCCCCGCAACGGTAAATGAGTCAACGCTGTGCTCAAGCCACTGTGTCGCAGACATGGGAAGGCGCACAGACCGGCACCACGCCGCTCATGAGCCCGGAGACCGGCCTGATTCATCCAACGGCATCACGGTGGGCGATGCCAGGCTTGTTGCCGTCTTTTTTTGTGCCCGCCCGCCGTTATCCAATCCCAAACGGAGGCTTCCCATGACCGACTCCCTCTTCACCGACACGTCTGATCGCAACGAACGCCACCTGGCGCGCATGCTGCGCAAGAAAGCCGTGATCGACGAGCGCATCGCCAACTCGCCGAATGAATGCGGCCTGTTGCTGGTGCTGACGGGCAACGGCAAGGGCAAGAGCAGCTCGGCGTTCGGCATGCTTGCGCGGTCCATGGGCCACGGCATGCAATGCGGCGTGGTGCAGTTCATCAAGGGGCGCAACAGCACTGGTGAAGAACTGTTCTTCCGCCGCTTCCCGGAGCAGGTGCGCTTTCATGTCATGGGCGAGGGGTTTACCTGGGAAACCCAGGATCGCCAGCGCGACATCGCCGCCGCCGAAGCCGCCTGGGCCGTATCGCGCCAGTTGCTCAGCGATCCGTCCATCGGCCTGGTGGTGCTCGACGAGTTGAACATTGCCCTCAAGCACGGTTACCTCGACCTCGATCAGGTGCTGAGCGATCTGCAGGCCCGCCCACCGATGCAGCACGTGGTGGTGACCGGTCGCGGCGCCAAGCCCGAGATGATCGAGTTGGCCGACACCGTGACTGAAATGGGCATGATCAAGCACGCGTTCCAGGCGGGTATCAAGGCGCAGAAAGGCGTCGAACTGTGAGCGATCCCGCCATGACCAGCCGCCACTGTCCGGCGGTGCTGATCGCAGCGCCGGCCTCGGGCCAGGGCAAGACCACCGTCACCGCGGCGCTGGCCAGGTTGCATCGCAACCAGGGACGCAAGGTGCGCGTATTCAAATGTGGCCCGGACTTCCTCGACCCGATGATCCTGGAGCGGGCCAGTGGCGCGCCGGTCTATCAATTGGACATGTGGATGGTCGGCGAGCAGGAAAGTCGCCGACTGTTGTGGGAAGCCTCTGCCGAAGCGGACCTGATCCTGATCGAAGGGGTGATGGGGCTGTTCGACGGCACCCCGTCGAGCGCCGATCTGGCGCGGCATTTTGGCGTGCCGGTGCTGGCGGTGATCGACGGCACGGCCATGGCCCAGACTTTCGGCGCCCTGGCCCTGGGCCTGGCGCGTTATCAACCCGACCTGCCGTTCGCCGGGGTCTTGGCCAACCGGGTCGGCACCTTGCGCCACGCGCAGTTGCTTGAAGGCAGCCTGACCGAAGGCTTGCGCTGGTACGGCGCGCTGTCCCGGGAAACCGGCATCGAATTACCCAGTCGTCACCTCGGTTTGGTCCAGGCCAGCGAGTTGAACGACTTGGACGTGCGCCTCGACGCGGCCGCGCAGGCCCTGGCCGGCAGTTGTGAAGTGGCGCTGCCGCCAGCGGTGGAGTTCGCCGCGCCCGAGGTGATTGCCGTTGAGCCGTGGCTCGCTGGGGTATGCATCGCCGTGGCCCGTGACGAAGCGTTTGCCTTCACCTATGGCGCCAGCCTTGATCTGCTGCGGGCCATGGGCGCGCAGTTGAGCTTCTTTTCGCCGATTCATGACAGCGAACTGCCCGAGGCGGACAGCCTTTATCTGCCTGGCGGTTATCCGGAACTGCACCATGTTGCGCTTGCCGGGAACGCGCCGATGCTCGCGGCGATCCGTGCCCATCACGCAGCCGATAAACCGTTGCTCGCCGAATGCGGCGGCATGTTGTATCTGCTGGACTCATTGGCCGACGTTGAAGGCGTGCGCGCCGAACTGCTGGGTTTGCTGGCGGGTGATGCGCAGATGCAAAAACGCCTGGCGGCCCTGGCGTTGCAATCGGTGGACTTGCCGGAAGGCACCTTGCGTGGGCATACCTATCATCATTCGCTGACCAGCACCGAACTTGAACCGATTGCCCGTGGCCATAGCCCCAACGGCGGGCGCGGGGCGGAAGCGGTTTTCCGTAAGGGGCGGATGACGGCTTCCTATGTGCATTTTTATTTTCCGTCCAATCCCAAGGCGATTGCTGCGTTGTTTGCGCCGGATCCTGAGACCGCTATCGCGAGCAAGCTCGCTCCCACAGGGGACCCAGTGATCTCAAGTGCAACACTAGCCAATGTGGGAGCGAGCTTGCTCGCGAAGAGGCCATGACAGACACCGCTTTCTCCCAGGCCGAACGCGACGCCATCTACCGCGCTATCGCCGAGCGCCGCGACATGCGCCATTTCAGCGGCGGGACGGTTGAGCCGGCCTTGCTGCGCCGTCTACTGGAAGCCGCACACCAGGCCCCCAGCGTCGGGCTGATGCAACCGTGGCGATTCATCCGCATCAGCGACCGCGCCTTGCGTGGGCAGATCCGCGAACTGGTGGAGCAGGAACGCATTCGCACCGCCGAGGCCCTGGGTGAGCGCAGCGATGAATTCATGACGCTCAAGGTCGAAGGTATCGACGACTGTGCCGAAGTGCTGGTGGCGGCGTTGATGGAAGATCGTGAGCGGCACATCTTCGGTCGTCGGACCTTGCCGGAAATGGACCTGGCCTCGCTGTCCTGCGCGATCCAGAACCTGTGGCTGGCTTCCCGCGCAGAAGGGCTGGGGATGGGCTGGGTGTCGCTGTTCGAACCCCAGGCCCTGGCCGACCTGCTGGGCCTGCCCGCCGGGGCCAAGCCGCTGGCGATCCTCTGCCTGGGCCCGGTCGAGGGTTTTTATCCGGCGCCGATGCTCGCCCTGGAAGGTTGGGCGCAACCGCGCCCGCTCAATGAACTGCTATATGAAAACCATTGGGGAGTGAGCCCATGAGTGTGGCGTTGCTCAGTGCCGCCGCCGTGGCGCTGGATGCGCTGCTGGGCGAGCCCCGGCGCTGGCATCCGCTGGTGGCGTTCGGCGGTTTTGCCGATCGCATCGAACAACGTTTCAATTCCGGCGGACGCGGTTGGCGCAGCCATGGGGTGACGGCGTGGATCATCGCCGTGGTGCCGTTGACCTTGCTCGCCACGGCCCTTTCGTGGGCGCCGATGGTGGGCTGGCTGGTGGAGATCCTCGCCTTGTACTGTGCCCTCGGCCTGCGCAGCCTCGGTGAACATGTCGAGCCGGTGGCGCGGGCCTTGCGCAGCGGCGACCTGGCGGAGGCGCGCAAGCGTGTCGGCTACCTGGTCAGCCGCGAAACGGCGGAACTGGATGAAGCCGCCGTGGCCCGCGCCGCCACCGAATCGGTGCTGGAAAATGGCAGCGACGCGGTGTTCGCCGCGTTGTTCTGGTTCGCCGTGGCCGGCGCTCCTGGGGTGGTGTTGTACCGCCTGAGCAATACCCTCGACGCTATGTGGGGCTATCGCAACGAACGCTTCGAGCGCTTCGGCTGGGCGGCGGCAAAAATCGATGATGGACTCAACTACATTCCGGCGCGCCTGGTGGCATTGACCTACGCGCTGCTCGGTAAAACCCGCCTGGCGCTCAAGTGCTGGCGCACCCAGGGTCCGACCTGGGACAGCCCCAACGCCGGACCAGTGATGGCCGCCGGTGCCGGAGCGCTGGGTGTCGAGCTGGGCGGGGCGGCGGTTTATCACGGCGAACTGCACCAGCGTCCAGCGCTGGGCGAAGGCGTGCCGGCGAGTGCCGACGCCATTGATCGCGGCTGGCAATTGGTCCAGCGCGGCGTATGGTTATGGCTGCTGATTCTCTGCCTGGGAGCTGAGTTTTATGCTTGAGCACGGTGGCCGTTTGCGCAACGCAATCCGGCAATACGGCATTGCCGAGGCTGATTGGCTCGACTTGTCCAGCGGACTCGCGCCTTGGCCGTTCGACGTCCCGGCGATTCCACTGCGCGCCTGGGCGCGCCTGCCGGAAACCGATGACGGCTTGGAGCAGGCGGCCTGCGATTATTACGGCGCGCTGAATGTGCTGCCGGTGGCCGGTTCGCAGATGGCCATCCAGCTGTTGCCGCGCCTGCGCCGGGCCGGCAAGGTCGGTGTCTTGTCGCCCTGTTACGCCGAGCACGCCGAAGCCTGGCGCCGCAGCGGCTACATCGTGCGCGAAGTGCTGGAGTCGGAGGTGGATTTCTTTCTCGACAGCCTCGACGTGCTGGTGGTGGTCAATCCGAACAATCCGACGGGCCTGAGCCTTGCGCCCGAGCGCTTGCTGGACTGGCATGCGCGCCTGGCCCAGCGCGGTGGCTGGCTGGTGGTGGATGAAGCCTTCATGGACGTCACGCCGGCGTTGAGCCTGGCGGCGCACACCCATCTGGTCGGGTTGATCGTGCTGCGCTCGTTCGGCAAGTTCTTTGGCCTGGCCGGGGTTCGCCTGGGGTTTGTATTGGCCGAACGTCGCTTGCTCAAGTTGCTCGCCGAACAGGTCGGGCCGTGGGTCGTCAGTGGGCCGACCCGAGTGCTGGGCCAGGCGTGCCTGCTGGACACCGACGCCCACGCCCGCCAGCGCCAACGCTGCGACGCCACCAGTCAACGCCTGGCGCTGATGCTCGAACGCCACGGCTTCAAGCCGCAAGGTGGCTGCGGATTGTTCCAATGGCTGGTCACCGAGCGCGCCCTGGGACTTCACGATTTCATGGCCCATCGCGGCATTCTCCTGCGCTTGTTTACCAACACCAGCAGCCTGCGCTTCGGACTGCCGGCCGACGACAGCGAATTCCTGCGCCTCGAACAGGCCTTAGAGGCCTACGCCAAGGACACCCAATGACCACAGTGATGGTGCAGGGCACCACGTCCGATGCCGGCAAAAGTACCTTGGTCACGGCTTTGTGCCGCTGGGTCCGGCGCCAAGATGTGAGCGTGGTGCCGTTCAAGCCGCAGAACATGGCCCTCAACAGTGCCGTGACGGCCGACGGCGGCGAAATCGGCCGCGCCCAGGCCGTGCAGGCCCAGGCGGCGGGGTTGGAACCGCACACCGACATGAACCCGGTGCTGCTCAAGCCCAACAGCGACACCGGCGCCCAAGTGATCATCCATGGTCGTGCCGTGACCACCATGAATGCGGTGGCCTATCACGATTACAAAGCCATCGCGATGCAAGCCGTGCTGGCCTCCCACGCGCGCTTGAGCGCGGCCTATCCGGTGGTGATGGTGGAAGGCGCCGGCTCGCCGGCCGAGATCAACCTGCGCGCTGGTGACATTGCCAACATGGGCTTTGCCGAGGCGGTGGATTGCCCGGTGCTGCTGATCGCCGATATCAATCGTGGCGGGGTGTTCGCTCATCTGGTCGGCACCCTGGAGCTGCTTTCGCCCAGTGAACAGGCGCGGGTCAAGGGCTTCATCATCAACCGTTTTCGCGGCGACATCGCCTTGCTGCAACCGGGCCTGGACTGGCTGGAAGCGCGCACCGGCAAACCGGTGATCGGCGTGCTGCCCTACGTGATGGACCTGCACCTGGAAGCCGAGGACGACCTCGACCAGCGCCAAACCGCCAAGGCTGAGCAGGTGCTCAAGGTGGTGGTGCCGGTGTTGCCGCGCATCAGCAATCACACCGATTTCGATCCACTGCGGCTGCACCCGCAGGTCGACTTGCAATTCATCGGCCCCGGCCAGCCCATCCCGCCGGCTGACCTGATCATCCTGCCCGGTTCGAAAAGCGTGCGCAGCGACCTGGCCTATCTACGCGCCAACGGTTGGGCAACGGCGATCAACCGTCACCTGCGCTACGGTGGCAAGCTGCTGGGTATCTGCGGCGGTTTGCAGATGCTCGGCCAGCAGGTCCACGACCCGTCGGGGCTCGAAGGCGCGGCCGGTTCCAGTGCCGGGCTGGGCCTGCTGGATTTCGACACGACGCTGGAACACGAGAAGCAATTGCGCAATGTGCGCGGGCGACTGGCCTTGGAAGAGGCTGAGGTCAGCGGCTATGAGATCCACGCGGGCGTGACCACCGGCCCGGCCCTGGAAAACCCCGCGGTGCATCTGGAGGACGGTCGTTGCGACGGTGCCCAGAGTCTCGACGGGCAGGTGTTCGGCACCTACCTGCATGGGCTCTTTGAGTCGCCGGCGGCCAGTAGCGCGTTGTTGCGCTGGGCCGGGTTGCAGGATGTGCAGGCGGTGGATTACCACGGGTTGCGCGAGCGGGACATCGAGCGGCTGGCGGATCTGGTGGAGCGGCATTTGGATACTTGGTTGCTGCGTGAACTCTGTGGGATTTGAGGTGGCTGTGCCGGCCCCTTCGCGAGCGAGCTCGCTCCCACATTGGATGTCTGATGACCACAGAATTCGTGCACACCATAACTCCCCCTGTGGGAGCGAGCTTGCTCGCGAAGAGGCCAGTCGCCACAGCGCCAAATAAAAGGTAATGACCCATGCTGCAACTGATCCTCGGCGGCGCCCGCTCCGGCAAGAGTCGCCTGGCGGAAAAACTCGCCACAGACACCCAATTGCCAGTGACCTACATCGCCACCAGCCAACCCCTGGATGGCGAGATGAACGCGCGAGTCGTGCAACACCGCGCGCGGCGCCCGACCCAATGGGCGCTGGTGGAAGAACCCCTGGCCCTGGCGCGGGTGCTGCGGGAAAACGCCGCCCACGGGCAATGCCTGCTGGTGGATTGCCTGACCCTGTGGCTGACCAACCTGCTGATGCTCGACGACCCCGAGCAACTGAGCGCCGAACGCGAAGCACTGCTGGACTGCCTGGCCGCGCTGCCCGGGGAGATCATTTTTGTCAGCAACGAGACCGGCATGGGTGTCGTGCCACTGGGCGAGCTGACTCGCCGTTACGTCGATGAAGCCGGTTGGCTGCATCAAGCCTTGGCCGAACGTTGTCAGCGCGTCGTGCTGACCGTCGCCGGCCTGCCCCTGACTCTCAAAGGTACTGCGTTATGAATCACTGCTGGTGGCTGGACCCGTGCAAGCCCGTCGATACCCAGGCCCTGGAACAGGCTACGGCCCGTCAGCAACAACTGACCAAACCAGCGGGCTCCCTGGGGCGGCTGGAGTCGGTGGCGGTGCAACTGGCGGGCCTGCAAGGGCAGGTCAAACCGAGCCTGGAGCGGCTATGGATCGCGATTTTCGCCGGTGACCATGGCGTGGTCGCCGAGGGCGTATCGGCCTATCCCCAGGAGGTCACCGGGCAGATGCTGCTCAACTTCGTCAGCGGCGGCGCGGCCATCAGCGTCCTGGCGCGGCAACTGGGCGCGTCGCTGGAAGTGGTGGACCTGGGCACCGTCACGCCTTCGCTGGACCTGCCCGGCGTACGGCACCTGAACGTCGGGCCGGGCACGGCGAATTTTGCCCAGGGCCCGGCGATGACGGTGAGCCAGGGCGAGCAGGCCTTGCATGCCGGACGCGACAGCGTGGCGCGTGCGGTCGCGGCCGGGACGCACTTGTTCATTGGCGGCGAGATGGGCATCGGCAACACCACGGCCGCCAGCGCCCTGGCCTGCGCCTTGCTCGAATGCCCGGTGGCGCATCTGGTCGGGCCGGGCACGGGGTTGGACGCGGCGGGTGTCAGCCGCAAGGCCCAGGTGATCGAACGGGCCCTGGCGCTGCACGCTGTTCAGGGCAGCGACCCGTTGCAGACCCTGTTCAACCTCGGCGGTTTTGAAATCGCCGCGTTGGTCGGTGCGTACCTGGCCTGTGCCCAGCAGGGCGTCGCCGTGCTGGTGGATGGTTTCATCTGCAGTGTCGCGGCCCTGGTGGCGGTGCGCCTCAATCCCGCGTGCCGGCCCTGGTTGCTGTTCGGCCATCGCGGCGCCGAGCCGGGCCATCGCCACGTGCTGGAAACCCTCGGCGCCGAACCGCTGCTGGACCTCGGCCTGCGCCTGGGCGAGGGCAGTGGTGCGGCGTTGGCGGTGCCACTGTTGCGCCTGGCCTGTGACCTTCATGGACAAATGGCGACGTTCGCCGAAGCGGCCGTGGCGGATCGCCCGGCATGACCTTGCGCCTGGACCTGCTGCGTCACGGCGAAACCGAGCTGGGCGGTGGCTTGCGCGGCAGCCTCGACGATGCCTTGACGGCCAGGGGCTGGGAGCAGATGCACACGGCAGTCGTGCAAGGCGGGCCCTGGGATTGCCTGGTGAGTTCACCGTTGCAACGTTGCGCCCGTTTCGCCGAGCAACTTGGTGCCCGACTCGGCGTGCCGGTGCAGCTGGACAAAGATCTGCAAGAGCTGCATTTCGGCGCCTGGGAAGGCCGTAGCGCAGCAGCGCTGATGGACACCGACGCCGAGGCACTGGGCCAGTTCTGGGCCGATCCCTATGCCTTCACACCCCCCGAAGGCGAGCCGGTGCTGGCGTTTTCCAGCCGCGTGCTGGCGGCGGTCGAACGCCTGCACTCGACCTATGCCGGTCAGCGGGTCTTGCTGGTCAGCCATGGTGGCGTGATGCGCCTGCTGCTGGCCCAGGCCCGGGGTCTGCCTCGGGAGCAATTGCTCAATGTCGAAGTCGGCCATGGCGCGCTGTTTTCCCTGGCTGTGTCGGCAGGGCCCGTGCTCAAAGAGGCGGATTGACGATGCTGCCCTTCTGGATCGCCTTGCAATTTCTCAGCAGCCTGCCGGTGCGCCTGCCCGGCATGCCCGAGCCTGAACAGCTGGGTCGTTCGCTGTTGCTCTATCCGGTGGTGGGGCTGTTGTTCGGTGTTTTGCTGTGGCTGCTCAATGCACTGCTGCTGGGCACGCCGTTGCTGCTGCACGCTGCGCTGTTGCTGAGCGCGTGGGTGTTGCTCAGCGGCGGCCTGCACCTCGATGGCCTGGCCGACAGCGCCGATGCCTGGCTCGGTGGTTTTGGCGATCGCGAGCGCACGCTGCTGATCATGAAAGACCCGCGCAGTGGGCCGATCGCAGTGATCACCCTGGTGCTGGTGTTGCTGCTCAAATTCACCGCGCTGCTGGCGTTGATCGAGCAGGGACAAACGTTGGCCTTGGTCATCGTGCCGGTGCTGGGGCGTGCCGCGTTGCTCGGCCTGTTCCTGACCACCCCTTACGTGCGTGCCGGTGGGTTAGGCCAGGCGCTCGCCGATCACCTGCCGCGACGCTCGGGCTGGCAGGTGTTGGCGGCCTGTGCGTTGGGGAGCCTGCTGCTGTTGGGCTGGACCGGGCTGTGGACGCTGGTGGTTGCCGCGCTAGTGTTCATCGGGCTGCAACGGATGATGCTGCGCAGGCTGCAAGGATGCACCGGGGATACGGCGGGCGCCTTGCTGGAACTGCTGGAGATGGCCGTTCTGGTAGCGTTGGCGTTGAGTTGAATCCGGATCTTGCTGGCAGGACAGCGTTCATTTAAATTTGCATTCATTCAGTCGCGGGTATATACACGCATCATGCTTCCTTCCCAATGTCTGTGCATCAACCTGCGTCGTGCCGCCCGTGGCGTCAGCAGATATTACGACGGCGCCCTCGACGGCTTCGGGATCAACGTTGCCCAGTATTCTTTGCTGAGCAACCTGGCGCGCCTGGACCAGCCGAGTATTTCTTCCCTGGCCGAGGCCATGGGCCTGGACCGCAGCACCCTGGGTCGTAACCTGCGGGTGCTGGAAGGCGAAGGGCTGGTGGCGCTGGCCGAGGGTGACGACCTGCGTAACCGCATCGTCGTGCTCACTGAAACGGGGCAGGCCCGGCTGGCGGCGGCGTTGCCTGCCTGGGAAGCGGCGCAGCAGAAACTGATCGATAAGCTGGGCGCCGAAAAGCGTGCGACCTTGCTGGCCTTGCTGGATGAACTGGCGTGAAGCCGGTTCGTTCGATAATAAGTGGGTATATACCCGCGACCGGAGAACAAGAATGACATCGATGTGGCGTACCTGTGGTTGGGTCCTGGTGGGCAGCGCGCTGATCCTGGCGTTGTCCCTGGGCGTACGGCATGGCTTCGGCCTGTTCCTGGCGCCCATGAGTGCCGAGTTCGGCTGGGGCCGTGAGGTATTCGCCTTCGCCATTGCCTTGCAGAACCTGATCTGGGGCCTGGCGCAGCCGTTCACCGGCGCGCTGGCCGACCGCTTCGGTGCGGCGAAAGTGGTGCTGATCGGCGGTGTGCTGTACGCAGTGGGCCTGGTGTTCATGGGCATGGCCGATTCGCCATGGTCCTTGTCGTTGAGCGCGGGCCTTTTGATTGGTATCGGTCTGTCGGGCACGTCGTTTTCGGTGATTCTGGGTGTGGTCGGACGGGCCGTGCCGCCGGAAAAACGCAGCATGGGCATGGGTATCGCCAGTGCCGCCGGTTCCTTCGGCCAGTTCGCCATGCTGCCCGGTACGCTGGGGCTGATCGGTTGGCTCGGTTGGTCGGCGGCGTTGTTGGCGCTGGGGCTGCTGGTGGCGTTGATCGTGCCGCTGGTGAGCATGCTCAAGGACGCGCCGTTGCCGGTCGCTGGCCATGAGCAAACTCTGGTCGAAGCCTTGCGTGAGGCATGCAGTCATTCCGGGTTCTGGCTGCTGGCGATTGGCTTTTTCGTTTGCGGGTTCCAGGTGGTGTTCATTGGCGTGCATTTGCCGGCGTACCTGGTGGACCAACACCTGCCAGCCAGCGTCGGCACCACCGTGCTGGCCCTGGTCGGGTTGTTCAATATCTTCGGCACCTATACCGCCGGCTGGCTGGGGGGGCGCATGTCCAAGCCACGCCTGCTGACTGGGTTGTACTTGGTGCGGGCGGTGGTGATCGGTTTGTTCCTGTGGCTGCCCGTGACCACCACCACTGCGTATCTGTTCGGCATGGCGATGGGCTTTCTGTGGCTGTCGACGGTGCCGTTGACCAACGGCACGGTGGCGACCCTGTTTGGTGTACGAAATCTCTCTATGTTGGGTGGGATCGTGTTCCTGTTCCACCAGTTGGGCTCGTTCCTCGGTGGTTGGTTGGGCGGGGTGGTGTACGACCGTACCGGCAGCTATGACTTGATCTGGCAGGTGTCGATCCTGCTCAGCCTGTTGGCGGCGGCGTTGAACTGGCCAGTACGTGAACGTCCGGTGGCGCGCCTGCAAGTCCAGGCCGGCGCAGCATGAGTCGTGTCGGCCCGTGGTTGATCGCTGCCGGTGCCGGCCTGCTGCTGGCGTTCGCCTGGTGGGGTTGGCATCAGGGCGGGTTGGCCTTGATGCAGCTGGGCATGGGCAACTGCTGAACAATGGACGGCATCGGACGCTGCGAGTAACGTCGTGGTCTGACGTGCTTTTAAGGAAGATAGACATGTTGATGCGTTGGTTTGCTGTTCCCGCCCTGTTGCTGGCTGTGACCGGGCAAGTCTGGGCCGCCGGTTGCCCACCGTTGCTGGAAGGTTCGTTGCCCAAGCTGCGGGCCAAGGAAACCATTGATTTGTGCCAGCGCTTCGCCGGCAAGCCGCTGGTGGTGGTCAACACTGCCAGCTTCTGTGGGTTCGCCCCGCAATTCAAAGGCCTCGAAGCGCTCAACCAGCGCTACAAGGAGCAAGGGTTGCAAGTGCTGGGTGTGCCGTCCAATGACTTCAAGCAGGAGTCCAAGGACGGTGCTGAAACCGCCAAGGTCTGCTACGTCAATTACGGCGTGACCTTCACCATGACCGAACCTCAACCGGTGCGCGGTGCGGATGCGATACCGTTGTTCAGGCACCTGGCTGAACAATCCAGCGCGCCGAAATGGAATTTCTACAAGTATGTGGTGGACCGCCAGGGCAATGTCGTAGGCAGTTTTTCCAGCCGGATCAAGCCTGACGATCCCGATTTCATCAAGGCGGTGGAAGCGGCCATTGCTTCCAGACCCTGATCGCCAGCCACGAAAAAGCCCCGCCTCTTTGCAGAGTGCGGGGCTTTTTTTCGCTTCAGGTGGCGAGGGGTTCAGGTTCGCCGTGAAACATCAGAAGCGGTAGGTTGCACCGACACCGAAACCGTTGGCGCTGTTTTCATATTTGGCGTTGTAGGACTGGCCGAGGGCGTTGCTGCCGCTGACGTTGACTTTTTCTTCCTTGAGGTAGGAATAAGCCACGTCGATGGTCAGGTCGTCGGTCGGGCTCCAGCCGGCACCGAGGCTGAAGATGGTCCGGTCGCCAGTAGGGATGCGTGGCGAGCGGTCGGCGTTGTTGGTCGGTGCCTGGTCGAAGGACAGGCCGGTACGCAGTACCCACTGTTTGTTCAACTGGTAGGAAGTACCGATGGCGTAGGCCCAGGTGTCGTGCCAGTTTTGCTCTTCGGTGATGGTACCGAGGAAGGCAGGAGCGAACACACCACCCGATGTTGTCACCCCTTCGTTATTCACGGTGATTTCTTTCAGGCGACTCCAGCGTGTCCAGGTGCTGCCCGCATAAACGGTCCAGGCATCATTGAGCTTTTGGGTGACCGAAAAGTCCACCGATTCAGGTGTGGTGATGTCCAGCGAGGCATCGTAGCGCCCGTTATTCAAAAGTACCGCAGGAGTACCGGCGCCAGGGCTCACTTCAGTGTGGCCTTCAAGCTTGTACTTGACCTTGGAGTGGTAGGTCAGGCCGACACGAGTGGTGTCGGTCGCCTGGACCAGCACGCCAATGTTGTAGCCGTAGCCAATGTCGTCGCCCTTGATCTTCACGTCGCCGTCATTAGCTGAAAACGGAGTGTTCAGCGTCGACTCCAGAGAGCCGGAAATACGGTTGATGGTCGGGCCGAAACCGATCGATACCTTGTCGTTGAAGGCATAGCTGACGGTTGGCTGGAACGTGACGACCTTCACTTCGCTCTTGCTACCGAAGTTGCCGCCCTGGAAGCCGTTTTCATAATCGGTGATCAAGCCAAACGGTGCGTAGACACCCAGGCCGAATGCCCATTGATCATCGATAGGCTTGACGTAATAACCCATCGGAACGCCGGTCAGCGGGACCATGTCGCCCTTGTTAGTGCCGGACTTGGTGCCGCTGGCATCGTCGATATCGGTGGAGGCATCAATGGCGGCGAAGCCACCGGTGACTTGCTGGCGCTTGAGGCGCGACATGCCGGCAGGGTTGCCAAACACGGTGCTGGCGTCATCGGCAGCGGAAGAACGACCTGCGAAACCAGTGCCCATGCCACTGATGCTTTGTTCGTTCAAGGCAAAGCCACTGGCGAAAAGTTGGGTGGATGCCAAGGTCACGGCAAGGCCAAGGGTGGTTTTGAGCATGATTTTTTTCATTGTTAGAACTCCTGATGATCACCGGGGCGAAAATTACCAACATTTTCGTGCAAGCGCTATAGCCCGTATCGCTTGATTTAGAGGGGTTTTGTAGGACAATCCGACCAGATTCGCGACCGTTGCAGGAAGTTTCCAAATTTCCACATCAGCAAGCGACCTGATTCATGGGTGAAACACAGCTTCGCCATGCGCAGGTGAAATCTCGCAGGCGCCCTTGGGGGTGAAAGGTTTGTCGCCAGATGCGGGCCATGCCAAGCAGGTCATCGGCTTCAGGAAGCGGAGTGTTCTGTTCCTCCACCAGCAGCCAGGCAATGGCGGTGGCATAGCGCAGGTTGACGGTCAATTCCAGGTGCGGGCCGCTGAGAAAGGCGTGCTGGCTGGCCAGGCCGCGTACCAGGCTGGCTCGTTCCGGGTCCAGCGCCAGGTAATGGTCCCAGAGTGCCTGGTGTCGGGGCTCGGTAATGCGATACAGGCCATGCCCGCGGCGATCATGCAGGGCTGAACCCAGGGCGGACTGGCTGGCGGCAATACCCAGCAACAAGGATTCCGCAGTTGCGCTGTGACGCTCAAGGTAGAGGAGCGTCGGGCGGATCACATATCGACACAGTTCGCTGGCAGCGATACCCATAAAACCCTCGAAGTGTGAAATGGGCGGAGCCTGAAGAGTGTGGGCTTGGCAGCGGTGGATCGGTCCAGGCCCCGCCGGAAGCGGATCATGCCGCTTGACTTGAAGTGTAGTGTCATATTTACGTTGTAAAGGACTGTTTTTAAAACATCTTCAACGAACGGTTATAACTGTTATATCCCTTGGTACTTACGCCGTTTCGCTTGATCGAGAAATTCCAGGCAATAAAAAACCCCGCTTTTTGGGCGGGGCCTTTGGGGTTTCAGCCTTTCTGGCGTCTCAGGCAACCAGTGCCTGGCGGGTACGCTCGATCACGGCCTGCAGCGGTTCGGCGCTGGAGTACTGATCGGGGTACAGGCGTTCGCTGTGACGGGCGATGCCGTGTTCGTTGACCAGGGTGAAGCTGAAGCAGCCTTTGCGAGCGGCCATGATCAGGCAGTTCATCGGGGCAAAAGCGTTGGTGAGGGTGCGGATAGCATCCTGTGCGTGGATTTGAGTAGACATGTTATGGGTGTTCCTACAAATGACACGGTTAAGAACCGTGCAACGTTAAAACGTTCCAGTAACGTCGACCACCATTGGTCGAACGAAGAACCCGACTGGAACAAAGCAGCCAGTTTGAGCGCTATATAAAGTGCGCGCTTGGGCTGGCAGGTAGGTACTTAGGAGGGCAGGCAACACATCAAGGGCAAAGGTTCTGGGCCCGGGGTGAAGATCCTGATCAATTTTGCAGGTTGGTTCGGTCAGAGTAATGAGCCTGGCAACACCCTTTGCATTCGATCAAAGGCTGTGTTGACGCAAGGTTTACCTGGAAACCATCGAGGGGGCCGGTCTCCTTTTTTCGGTGAGGTGTCCTTTGAAGGATGGCTGACCGTGGAGATGTGTTCGACCCGGAATTGACTTTCAGCTTGGTACTAACGCTGCGGATAATAACGGATCGAACTCGTGAAGGGAAGGGCGTTGGTTAAAAAATATTCAAGCAGGGCCATGCGTCGATGTCGGGATCGGACGCGTAGCACAGGACCCAACTGTACTCGGGTGTGTCCATGCCACCCACGCCGCGCGCAAGGCCCGAGGTTTATCCCCAGGTTTTACCGCCAGATGCGCCAAAAAAGCGCAGCGTTATAACCCATTCGGCTGTTACTTGTGCACACTCGCTGCACCACTTGTCACTGTACTGTCATGTCGAAACAATCCGGGGTGGGTGCCTGTATCCAAAATTTAAGTCAATGAAAAACATCGCTTTTTTTTACTGGTGAAAAAATCGTCAGTTTGAGCGCAGGCCCCGTTCCACAGGGCTTTGCGCGAGTTCAGGGTGGGTTGTCCACTGAGTTATCCACAGCTTCTGTGGATTGTCCCAAGCGCTTGCTCTAGCACGGGCGTGCTGGTTTTTTTCGGCTTTACCCGTACGAAAAAAGGAGTAGAGTGGCGCGCCTTCCGATCTAGCCCACAGTGTTTTATGAAGTTTCGCTCCGTATCAAATCCTGTTACCTCCACATCCCATGGTGTTACCCCACCCAAGCGTATTTCGATGCGGGTGGCCGAGTGGCTACTCGACAGCCCGAGACTGGGAGATAGCCCCAGCGTCAAGCACTTGGCCGGCCGTTTACTCAAGCAACCGGCCCGTGAAGGCGTGGTGGCCGCGCAAAGTCGCCTCGGACAATTGATGTGCCGTGAATGCGGCAACGCCCGGGATCGCCGCATCGGCCAGGACCTGCTGCGCCAGGCCGCGCGGGCCGGCGATGATCGAGCCCGCCGGGCCCTCGGTGAAATCGAAGGCTGAAAACGAAGACCGAGCTGGGCAACCCCCGGCCGCTTGGTTAACCTTCGGGCTTTATTTGATCGGCAGGAATTGTCATGGCTATGGATTTGACCAGCCTGTTGTTTGGCCTGGCGGGCGCTGCGGTGCCATTGCTGGCACTGGCCTGGCACCTGCAACGCCAGGCCGGCGCTGCGCAGACCGAACAGGCCCTGCTGGAAGAACGCCTGGCCACCGCGCACATGGCCCACGACGGCCTCAATGCCCAGCTCGATGCCTGCCGCGATGAGATCAGCGACCTGAGCCAGGCCAACGCCGCCAAGCAAGCCGAGCTTGCCGCAGCCTGTCGTGAAGTCGAGTTGTTGCAAATCGAGCGGGACAACGCCCGGGATGCGGCCCACGCCTGGAACCTCGAGCGCGCCAACAAGGAAGCAGAATTGCGGCGGCTCGATGCCCAGGCGGCGTCGTTGCATGCCGAACTGCGCGAGCAGCAGGAAAGCCATCAGCAACGCCTGGATGATCTGCAAGGTTCGCGCGACGAGTTGCGGGCACAATTCGCCGAGCTCGCCGGAAAAATCTTCGATGAGCGTGAGCAGCGTTTCGCCGAAACCAGCCAACAGCGCCTGGGCCAGTTGCTCGATCCGCTGAAGGAGCGCATCCAGTCCTTCGAAAAACGCGTCGAAGAAAGTTATCAGGCCGAGGCCCGGGAACGTTTCTCCCTGGGCAAGGAGCTGGAGCGCTTGCAACAGCTGAACCTGCGCTTGAGCGACGAGGCCACCAACCTCACTCGGGCACTCAAGGGCCAGAAGACCCAGGGCAACTGGGGCGAGTTGATTCTGGAGCGGGTGCTCGAACATGCTGGCCTGGAGAAGGGCCGCGAGTATCAGACCCAGGTCAGCCTCAAGGGCCCGGACGGCGAGCGTTTCCAGCCGGACGTGTTGATTTATCTGCCTGGCGACAAACAAGTAGTGGTCGACTCCAAGGTCAGCCTCACGGCCTATCAGCAGTACGTGGCCGCCGAAGATGACGCCATTGGCCAACTGGCCCTCAAGCAACATGTGGTGTCGTTGCGAGCCCACGTCAAAGGCTTGGCCGGCAAGGACTACAAACGCCTGGACGGTTTGCACAGCCTGGATTTCGTGTTGTTGTTCGTGCCGATCGAAGCGGCGTTTTCCGCCGCCTTGCAAGCCGAGCCGAACCTGTTCCAGGAAGCCTTCGACCGCAACATCGTGATCGTCAGCCCGACCACGTTGCTGGCGACCCTTCGGGTGATCGATAGCTTGTGGAAGCAGGAACGCCAGAGCCAGAACGCCCGGGAAATCGCCGAGCGGGCCGGGTGGCTGTATGACAAGTTCGTCTTGTTCATCCAGGACCTGGATGAGATCGGCAGTCGCTTGCAGCAGTTGGACAAAGCCTACAGTGCCGCGCGCAACAAATTGACGGAAGGGCGCGGCAACCTGATCAGCCGCAGCGAACAGCTCAAGCTGCTCGGCGCCCGGGCCAGCAAGAGCTTGCCCAGCGAATTGCTCGAACGGGCGATGACCGATGCGGATGGGCTGCCTGAGTTGCCGGAAGAAGCCAGCGAGAAAACCCAGGGCTGAAACACAAACCCAAGGCTGAAGCAGAAGCTTGTGGCAAGGTCATCTTCTGGGAGCAAAGCTTGCTCGCGATGGCATCCTTGAGACCGACTTCGCGGGCAAGCCTTGCTCCCCACAAGATTTTCCATCGCCACAGGGGAACAGCGTGTCCCTCTGCCCATTACAACGGCAAATGCCGACTCAACAACGCCCGCAACGCCGCCGGCTTCACCGGCTTGGCCAGGTAATCCAGGCCTGCGGCATGCACCTGGGCTATCATCTCGGGTCGGCCGTCGGCGCTGATCACCACACCGGGAATCGGTTCGCCCATGCGCGTGCGCAACCAGGCCATCAGCTCGGTACCGGTCTCGCCGTCGTCCAGATGAAAATCCACCAGCGCCAGTTGCGGTCGGCCGCCCTGGGCCAGCCAACGCTCGCATTCTTCCCGGTTGCGCGCCGTCCACACCTGGCAACCCCAGCGTGTCAGCAGGCTGTTCATGCCAATCAGGATGCTGTCTTCGTTATCGACGCACAGCACCTGGGCGCCGCTTGGCAAATGACCGTTGGGTTCAGCCGCGGGACTCGGTGCGACGACCTGTGTATGGGCCAAGGGCACGCTGACGCTGAACACGCTGCCACGCCCCGGCCAGGAGCGCACGCGCAAGGTATGGCCCAGCACGCGGCATAGCCCGTCGGCGATGGCCAGGCCCAGGCCCAGGCCTTTTTCGGCGCGGGTCTGGTGGCTGTCCAGGCGTTTGAACTCTTCGAAAATGACCTGCAGCTTATCCTCGGCGATGCCCGGCCCGCGATCCCAGACCTCCAGGCACAACTCGCCGTTGCGCCGGCGTACCCCCAGCAACACAGGGCCCTTGGCATAGCGGAAGGCGTTGGTGAGGAAGTTCTGCAGAACCCGCCGCAACAACTTGATGTCGCTGTCGACCCGCAGTCGCGAGCCTCGCATTCGGAATTTCAGGCCTTGTTCCTGGGCCAGCGCCGTGAACTCGGCGCCCAAGGTGTCGAACAATTCGTTGAGGACGAACGGCTTGCGGTCGGGATTGATCTTGCCGTTTTCCAGGCGGGAGATGTCCAGCAGGTCGGTGATCAGGTCTTCAGCGGAACGCAGCGAACTGTCCAGATGCTGCACCAATTGCCGGGCCTCGCTCGGCAAACCCTCGTGCTGGTGGGACAGCGCGGCAGAGAATAGCCGCGCGGCGTTGAGCGGTTGCATCAGGTCGTGGCTGACCGCAGCCAGGAATCGGGTCTTGGATTGATAGGCCGCTTCGGCGGTGCTCTTGGCTTCGGTCAGGGCCAGGTTCAGTTGCGATAATTCCCGGGTGCGTTCGGCCACCCGTTGCTCCAGCCCCTCGTTGGCTTCGGTCAGCGCTTGCGCGGCCTCACGGAACGCGGTGATGTCAGTGAAACTCATGACGAAACCGCCACCGGGCATCGGGTTGCCGATCAGCTCGATCACCCGGCCGTTGGGGAACAGTCGTTCAGAGGTATGGGCACGACCCTGGCGCATCCAGTGCAGGCGTCGGGCGACGTGAACTTCGGCTTCGCCTGGGCCGCAGAGACCACGTTCGGCGTTGTAGCGGATGATATCGGCAATGGGCCGGCCAACACTGATCAAGCCGTCCGGATACTTGAACAGCTCCAGATAGCGACGATTCCAGGCCACCAGCCTGAGGGACTGGTCGACCACGCTGATGCCCTGGCTGATGTTCTCGATGGCGCCTTGCAACAGCGCGCGGTTGAACTGCAAAACTTCCGAGGCTTCGTCTGCGATCCGCACGACGTCTTCGAGCTGCATCTCCCGACCTTCAATGGCGGCCTTTACCACAGCCCTGGTCGAAGAGGCCCCGAGTACACCGGCCAGCAGGCGTTCGGTGTGGGCGATCCATTCGCTGTCGGCGTTCTGGGTCGGGTTGAAGCCTTTGCCCTGGCGGTAGGCAAAGCGAATGAAACTCTGCCGCGCCCGCTCCTCGCCGACGAAACGGGCGGCCAGTTGCAACAGGTCTTCGATGTGCACCGCCAGCATTGAGCGGGGGTTGGGGCGGGCGCTGATTTCCTGGCCGATGAAGCGTCCGGCCTGCCAGTGTTCCGAGACGCGTGTGCGCGACAGCACGGACACCCAGGCGAACAACGTGAAGTTACCGGCCAGGGACAGGACCACCCCTTGGGTCAGGGGAGTAATCGGCAGGTTCAATGGATTGCCGTGCAGCCAGGCCAGGCCCGGGAAGCTACTGAGCGACCAGCCCAGGCTGTGAGCGGCGATCGGCAACACCAGGGTGTAGAACCACAGGAAAATCCCCATGGCGAGGCCAGCGAACACACCGCGGCGGTTGGCCTGTTTCCAGTACAGCGCGCCGAGCATGGCCGGGGCCAGTTGGGTCACGGCGGCGAAGGCGATCTGGCCGATGGTCGCCAGGCTCGCCGTCGAACCCAGCAGGCGGTAGCTGACGTAGGCCAGCAACAGGATCACGACGATGCTCACCCGACGCACCGACAGCATCCACTGGCGGAACACTTCGAAGGGCCGCTCGGCGTTGTTGCGGCGCAGCAGCCACGGCAACAGCATGTCGTTGGAGACCATGGTGGACAGCGCCACGCTGGCCACGATCACCATGCCGGTAGCCGCCGAGGCGCCACCAATGAACGCCAGCAATGCCAGGGCCGGATGGGCCTGGGCCAGCGGCAGGCTGATGACGAAGGAGTCCGGCAATACGGAGCTGGGCAGCATCATTTGCCCGGCGAGGGCGATGGGCACCACGAACAGTGCGGCCAGGGCCAGGTAGGCGGGGAATACCCACTTGGCCAGGCGCAGGTCCTGGGGTTCGATGTTCTCCACCACGGTCACGTGGAACTGTCGTGGCAAGCAGATGATCGCCATCATCGCCACCCCGGTCTGCACCACCATGGATGGCCAGTTGATTGTTTCTTTCCAGTACTGCTCCAGCCGTGGGGCGAGCATGGCCTGGTTGAACAGGTCGTCGAAGCCGTCGTACAGGCCGTACGTCACGAACGCACCGACCGCCAGGAAGGCGAACAGCTTGACCAGGGATTCGAAGGCAATCGCCAGCACCATGCCACGGTGGTGTTCGGTGGCGTCCAGGTTGCGGGTACCGAACACGATGGTGAACAGCGCCAGGATCAGCGAGACGATCAGCGCGGTGTCCTGGGCGCGGGTGCCCATGGCATCGGCGCCGGCACCGATCAACAGGTTCACCCCGAGCACGATGCCCTTGAGCTGCAAGGCGATGTACGGCAGCACGCCGACCAGGCAGATCAGCGCGACCACTACCGCCAGGGATTGGGACTTGCCATAGCGGGCGGCGATGAAGTCGGCGATGGAGGTGATGTTCTCCTGTTTGCTGATCATCACCATTTTCTGCAGGACCCACGGCGCCAGCACCAGCAGCAGGATCGGCCCGAGATAGATCGGCAGGAATGCCCAGAGCTGTTCGGCGGCCTGGCCTACGGCGCCAAAGAACGTCCAACTGGTGCAGTACACCGCCAGCGACAGACTGTAGACCCAAGCCCGCACCCGCGGCGGCAGCGGCGTGCTGCGCCGGTCGCCGTAGAAGGCGATGGCGAACATGATGGCCATATAGGCCAGGGCGACAACGGCAATCAGCCCGCTGGACAGCGACATGGAAACTCCCGGACAAAGACACCGGGACTTGAGCCCGGCAGGACAGTCTCGCATGCCCGCTCGGGTTCGTCAGTGTCGACCAAGGTCGAGGCGCGGTGGGGTGTCGCAGGTGCGGGGAATGCTCAAGTTATTGGGTGTTCTTTCGGGCCTCTTCGCGAGCAGGCTCGCTCCCACATTCGATCTTAAGTGAACTCAAGTTTTGTACTCACTGGTGACCAAGTGTGGGAGCGAGCCTGCTCGCGATGGCGTCGTCACTGACCCAACGCGATATCCACCAACCGATACAACTCCCCAACTTCCAATGGCGCGGTGGCAAAGAGGATACGAAACACCGTCGGCGCCACCACCACATTGATCAGCCGTTCGACGCCTGGATTGGGCTCATCGGGGTAGCGGTCCAGGATGATCTGCAACTGACGGCTGAGGATCCCCACGCAATACCCCGGCGTGGCGCAGGCCTGGATGTCGCGCATCATGTTGCGACCGGGCTCGGAACTCATTTCGTCCAGGTACTGTTCGGCCCAGGCGAGCAGGTCGCCGCGCAGGCTACCGGTGTTGGCGGGGTCGCTGTCGGGGCGCAAGCGGGCGATGGCGACATCGGCCAGCAGCGCCGGCAGATCACCCCAGCGCCGGTAGATGGTGGACGGCGTCACCCCGGCGCGCGCAGCGATTTGCGGCACGGTCAGGGTCGCGCGGTCCTGCTCTTGCAGCAGGTCGCGGACCGCCGAATGAATCGACTCTTGGACCCGGGCGCTTCGACCGCCGGGGCGTAAACCTTCTTTAATCGCCATGCGTCAGACCTTA
Organism: Pseudomonas sp. H1_F01; assembly: GCF_054681425.1. Taxonomy (NCBI): domain Bacteria; kingdom Pseudomonadati; phylum Pseudomonadota; class Gammaproteobacteria; order Pseudomonadales; family Pseudomonadaceae; genus Pseudomonas; species Pseudomonas sp. H1_F01. The sequence continues at coordinate 1,922,280 of NZ_CP162823.1, forward strand.
ACACAAAGAATTTGCTTTAAGCGCATGCTGGTAGCACACTCCACAAAAGCAAAAAATTAGCTTTTGCGAATACTCCTGTGGAGCGTGCCCATGTCCCGTCCAGCTTCGACCCGCGCCAGCCTGATATTCCTGGCGCTCACCTTGCTCGGTTTTCTCGCCGCGTCCAGCGCGCCGACGCCGTTGTATCATCTCTACCAGGAACAATTGCAATTTTCCCCGGCCGTCCTGACGCTGATTTTCGGTGTGTACGCCTTCAGTCTGCTGGCGGCCTTGCTGACCGTGGGTTCGCTGTCGGATTACCTGGGCCGCAAGCCGGTGATCTTCGTGGCGCTGTTGCTCAACATGCTGGCGATGCTGCTGTTTATCAGCGCCGACAGCGTTGCCTGGTTGATCAGTGCCCGCTTGATCCAGGGATTTGCCACCGGCATGGCCACCAGTGTGCTGGGGGCTGCCTTGCTGGATTTCGACCGTCGCCAGGGCCCGCTGATCACCAGTGTCGCGCCGCTGTTGGGCATGGCATGCGGGGCGCTGGGCTGTGGCCTGCTGGCTGAATTCGCGCCGTTGCCCTTGCAACTGACGTACTGGCTTCTGTTGGGCTTGTTCCTGGCCCAGGCCGTTTACCTCTGGCGGCTGGCGGAAAGCGTCAGCCCGCAACCCGGTGCCTGGCAGTCCCTGCGGCCAACCCTGCATGTGCCGCCCCAGGCGCGGCAAGCCTTGTGGCGGGTCCTGCCACTGGACCTGGCGGCCTGGGCCGTGGGCGGTTTCTACTTGTCACTGGCACCGTCCCTGGTGCGAGCGGCAACCGGATCGACCTCCAACCTGATCGGTGGCGCGCTGGTGGCGGTGTTGACCCTCAGCGGCGCGTTATCCATCTACCTGCTGCGCAACCAGGAGGCCGACAAGATGTTGCGCCTCTCCGCGAGCTTGCTGGTGGTCGGTCTTGCATTGGTGCTGGCGGCGGTGCATGGCGCCAGCTTGCCATTGTTCTTCATTGGCACGCTGGTCACCGGCAGCGGTTTTGGCGCGGGATTCCTGGGGGCGCTGCGCAGCATCATGCCGCTGGCGTTGCCCCACGAACGGGCCGGTTTGATGTCGGCGTTCTATGTCCTCAGTTACCTGGCCTTCAGCCTGCCGTCGCTGCTGGCGGGGAACCTGACGCGGGTGTTCGGATTGATCCCGACCACCGATGGCTATGGCGCGGTGTTGATTGTGCTGTGTGTCGTTGCGTTGTTGGGGTTACGTCAATCCATGAGACCGGTCAGCGATGGCGCGCGGCCTTGAAACCAAGGGTGCGGGCGTCGCTGGCAGTAGGTTAGTCTTGGCGCCTCAGTCTTTTTTCCGGACGATCCCTTGAAAATCATTCGCAGCAAGTCCTTCACCGGGGACCGCGCCTGGGCGGCGCTGGATATCGCCAACATGAATGGTGTCACCACGCGCCTGCACTGGACCGATCAGCCGTACAAATGGCACGTCAATGACGGCGAGGAAGTCTTCGTGGTGCTCGATGGGCAAGTGCGGATGTGCTATCGGGAAGAGGGTGTCGAAAAGGAAACCTTGCTGGAGGCCGGGGACATTTTCTACGCCTCGGTGGGCACCGAACATGTGGCCAGGCCCTTGGGCGAAGCGAGAATCCTGGTGATCGAGACCGAAGGCAGCGTCTGATGGTTATCTGCTAAACCGATAACATATAGAGAGATTACCCGTTATATAGATATTCGATTCGGCTCTAGCATGGCTCCACCTTATCCGAGGACAGGAGTTCGCCATGACATGCTGCGCTGCAAAAAACCGCTTGCGTCCATTGAGCCATTTGCCCAGGCCGCTGGAGGCCATTCGCCAATTCACGCCTAACTGGTTTGCCGTGGTCATGGGCACCGGAGTGTTGGCGCTGGCCTTGGCGCAATGGCCTGGGAATGTGTCGGGCCTGCGCCTTTTGGGTGAAGGCTTGTGGTTGTTCAACACGCTGTTGTTCGTGGTATTCGCCCTCCTGTACACGGCCCGTTGGGTACTGTTCTTCGACGAAGCACGACGGATTTTCGGTCATTCAACGGTCTCGATGTTTTTCGGCACCATTCCCATGGGGCTGGCGACCATCATCAACGGCTTTTTGGCATTTGGGCTGCCGCGCTGGGGGAGCGGTGTGGTGGCGGTGGCTGAGGCGTTATGGTGGATCGACGTGGCCATGTCGTTGGCCTGTGGTGTGCTGATCCCATTCTTGATGTTCACCCGCCAGGAACATCGCATCGACCAGATGACCGCCGTGTGGCTCTTGCCGGTGGTGGCCGCCGAAGTCGCGGCGGCCAGTGGCGGGCTGTTGGCGCCGCATCTGGCCGACGCTCATGGGCAACTGGTCATGCTGGTGACCAGCTACGTGCTCTGGGCCTTTTCCCTGCCGGTGGCGTTCAGCATCCTGACGATTTTGCTGTTGCGCATGGCGCTGCACAAACTGCCTCACGAGAACATGGCCGCCTCGAGCTGGCTGGCCCTCGGCCCGATCGGCACCGGCGCCCTGGGCATGTTGCTATTGGGCAACGATGCCCCGCTGATTTTTGCCGCCAATGGCCTGTCCGGCGTGGGTGAAATCGCCGCCGGGTTGGGTCTGGTGGCTGGTATCACGCTGTGGGGGCTGGGGTTGTGGTGGATGTTGATGGCGCTTCTGATCACCGCGCGCTACCTGCGCGCAGGCATTCCCTTCAACCTCGGCTGGTGGGGCTTTACCTTTCCCCTGGGCGTGTACGCGTTGACCACGCTGAAGCTTGCGGACCTGCTGGGCCTGGTTTTTTTCAGCGTGTTCGGGGCTGTGCTGGTGGCGATGCTGGTGGTGATGTGGCTGATCGTCGGGCGGCGTACGGTCCTCGGTGCCTGGCACGGTGAGTTGTTTGTGTCGCCCTGTATTGCAGGGCTGGCGAAATAATCGCTAAAGACAGGTAATGTGTGGCCTGGATCAAAAAGCGTCATTCCAATAAGCGTCCACGTCACTCAGGAACATGGAAGATGAGTCACCCTTCGCAGTTCACCTTGCTTCGCACGCGGCGTTTCCTGCCGTTCTTCATCACGCAGTCCTTGGGCGCGTTCAACGACAACATTTTCAAGCAGTCGCTGATCCTCGCCATCCTCTACAAATTGACCATCGAGGGCGACCGCTCGATCTGGGTCAACCTCTGCGCGCTGCTGTTTATCCTGCCGTTTTTTCTGTTCTCGGCTCTGGCAGGGCAGTTCGGCGAAAAATTCGCCAAGGACGCGCTGATTCGTCTGATCAAGCTCGGCGAAATCGCCATCATGGCGGTCGGCGCAGTAGGGTTTCTGTTCGATCACTTATCGCTGATGCTGGTGGCGCTGTTCGCCATGGGCACGCATTCGGCGTTGTTCGGCCCGGTGAAGTACTCGATCCTGCCCCAGGCCTTGCGTGAGGAAGAGTTGGTCGGCGGCAACGGCCTGGTGGAGATGGGCACCTTCCTGGCGATCCTGGCCGGCACCATCGGCGCCGGGATCATGATGTCCTCGGCGCATTACGCACCCGTGGTGTCCACTGCGATCATCGGTGTTGCCGTGCTCGGTTACCTGGCCAGCCGCAGCATTCCGCGCGCAGCGGCGGCCTCGCCGCAGATGCGCCTGAACTGGAACATCTTCAGCCAATCCTGGGCCACCCTGAAACTGGGGTTGGGGCAAACCCCGGCGGTGTCCCGTTCGATTGTCGGCAACTCCTGGTTCTGGTTCGTCGGGGCGATCTACCTGACGCAGATCCCGGCCTATGCCAAGGAGTGGATGCACGGTGACGAAACCGTGGTGACCTTGATCCTGACGGTGTTCTCGGTGGGGATCGCCTTGGGTTCGATGCTCTGCGAAAAGCTTTCCGGGCGCAAAGTCGAGATCGGCCTGGTGCCGTTCGGCTCGTTCGGGCTGACGGTGTTCGGCCTGCTGTTGTGGTGGCATTCCGGTGGAATCCCCGACAGCGTCGAGGGGCACGGTTGGCTTGAAGTGCTCGGTTTCGGTCACGCCTGGCTGGTGCTGATCGACATCCTGGGCCTGGGTGTCTTTGGCGGTTTCTATATCGTGCCGCTGTACGCGTTGATCCAGTCGCGCACGGTGGAGAACGAGCGGGCGCGGGTGATTGCTGCCAACAACATTCTCAACGCGTTGTTCATGGTGGTCTCGGCCATCGTCTCCATCGTGCTGCTGAGCCTGGCCAAACTGTCGATCCCGCAACTGTTCCTGGTGGTGTCGTTGCTCAACATTGGCGTCAACGCCTACATCTTCAAGATCGTTCCCGAGTTCAGCATGCGTTTCATGATCTGGCTGCTGAGCCATTCCATGTACCGCGTGGAGCACCGCAATTTGGAGGCGATCCCGGATGAAGGGGCTGCGCTGTTGGTCTGCAACCACGTCTCCTTCGTCGATGCCTTGCTGATTGGCGGCGCGGTGCGTCGGCCGATTCGCTTCGTGATGTACTACAAGATCTACAACCTGCCGGTGTTGAATTTCATCTTCCGTACCGCTGGGACGATCCCGATTGCCGGGCGCCAGGAAGACATTCACATCTACGAAAAAGCCTTCAAGCGAATCGCCCAATACCTGAAGGACGGTGAGTTGGTCTGCATCTTCCCTGAAGGAAAGCTGACCGGTGACGGTGAGATCAATGAGTTCAAGAGCGGACTGACACGCATCCTCCAGGAGACCCCGATGCCGGTGATTCCCCTGGCGTTGCAGGGGTTGTGGGGCAGTTTTTTCAGTCGCGACCCGGCCAAAGGGCTGTTTCGTCGATTCTGGTCGCGGGTGACGCTGGTGGCGGGGTCGGCGGTCGCGGTGGAAGTGGCTGAGCCGGCGAAGTTGCAGGCGTTGGTAGGGGAGTTGCGTGGGACCGTCCGCTAGAACGAAAAACTGAAGGAGAAGACCTGTGGGATTAAAACCTGTGGGAGCAAAGCTTGCTCACGATGGCGTCCTTGCGATCGCTATCGCGGGCAAGCCTTGCTCCCACAGACCCTGCTCCCCACAGGTTTTACTCCACAAGTTCCACAGCTCCTAGAAGGTCTTGCTCCTACAGGAGGGCTTAAGCGCTGACCTTGAGCCCGATCAACCCTGCAACGATCAACGCCACGCTGGCCAGACGAACCAGCGCCATCGACTCACCAAACAAAATGATCCCGGCGATCACCGTGCCCACGGCACCGACCCCGGTCCAGATCGCATAGGCTGTACCCAGCGGCAGTTCCTTCATTGCAAGGCCGAGCAGGCCAAGGCTGATCGCCATGGCGGCGATTGTCAGTGCAGTGGGGAGAGGGCGGCTGAAGCCGTCGGTGTATTTCAGGCCGACAGCCCAGCCGACTTCGAACAGGCCGGCAAAAAACAGAATGATCCAGGACATCACACACCTCATCGATGGATGGGGTCGTCCCCGGATAACGGTTGCTATGGCGTTGCGGGGTCGTCCCCGCATTGGGCGCAAGAATGCCCAATGCTGACGATTCGGTCAAGATTCGCCTTCAGTCCGTCGCTTGACGGGCCTGCAGTTCACGGTCCTGTTTTTCGCTCATGCGCCGGAAGTACGTCGAGAGCAGGGCGCCGGAAATGTTGTGCCAGACGCTGAACAGCGCGCTGGGTACCGCCGCCAGTGGCGAAAAGTGTGCACTCGCCAGCGCTGCACCCAGGCCGGAGTTCTGCATGCCGACTTCCAATGACAGGGTTTTGCGCTGGGCCAACGGCAAGCCGAACAAACGCCCGGTGAAGTACCCCAGCAGATAACCGAAGCTGTTGTGCAGCATCACGATGGCCATGATCAGCAGGCCGGATTCGGCGATTTTCGCCTGACTGGCTGCAACCACCGCCGCGACGATGATCACGATGCTCACCACCGATATCAGTGGCAGCACTTCTACCGCATGACGAACCCGGGCACCCAGCAGGCGTTGGGCAATGATGCCCAGTGCGATCGGCAACAGGACGATTTGCAGGATCGACCAGAACAGCGCCGAGAACGACACCGGCAACCAGGCCGAGGCCAGCAGCCAGATCAGCGCCGGGGTCAGCAGAGGGGCAAGCAGGGTCGTGAGGGCGGAAATCGCCACGGCCAGGGCCAGGTCACCGCGAGCCAGCCAGGTCATGACATTGGACGATGTGCCGCTCGGGCAGCAGCCCACCAGGATCACGCCGACGGCGATCTCCGGCGGCAGACTGAACACTTGGCAAAGCAGCCACGCCGTACCGGGCATGATCACGAATTGGGCAACCACCCCCAAGGCGACGCGCCCTGGATGACGGGCCACTTCGGCGAAGTCTTCCAGCTTGAGTGCCAGGCCCATGCCGAACATCACCAGGCCCAGCAGCGGCACGATGGCGATTTTTAGACCGATGAACCAAGCTGGCTGCAGAAACGCCACCACCGCGAAAATCAGTACCCAGTAAGCGAAGGTATTGCCGACAAAGCGACTCAATGCAGCCAATGCGCGCATGACCTGATCCTTATTATTAAGAACACCACAAAACCCAATGTGGGAGCGGGCTTGCTCGCGAAAGCGGAGTGTCAGTCAGCATCTCGGTGGCCGTCATGCCGCTATCGCGAGCAAGCTCGCTCCCACAGGGGGGGGCGGGGTTTAGATCCCCTGCGGAATCTCTTCCCCACCCAACGCTTCAACCAGCGCCGGCAGGAACTCGCCGAACGTCAACATCATCAGCGTGAAGCTGGCGTCCAGTTGGCCGAGGGCTTCGTCGCCACCGTCCTGCTCTGCCTGGTCCTGCAGCAGGTCTTCGAACTTCAGGCGCTTGACCACCATCTTGTCGTCGAGCATGAAGGACAGCTTGTCCTGCCAGGCCAGGGACAGTTGCGTGACGACCTTGCCGGTGTTCAGGTGCAGCTGGATTTCGTCGCTGGTCAGGTCCTGGCGCTTGCAGCGCACGATGCCGCCGTCTTCGTGGGTGTCGCGCAGTTCGCATTCATCGAGCACGAAGAAATCGTCCGCGGCTTTCTGGGTCTTGACCCAGTCGGTCATGGTAGCGGTCGGGGCCATTTTTACCGTCAGTGGACGTACCGGCAGCGAGCCGATGACTTCGCGCAGGGTAGACAGCAGGTCTTCAGCGCGTTTCGGGCTGGCCGAGTTCACCAGGATCAGGCCCTGTTTCGGCGCGATGGCGGCAAAAGTGGACGAACGACGGATGAACGCACGCGGCAGGAACGCCTGGATGATTTCATCCTTGAGCTGGTCCCGTTCCTTTTTATAGACCTTGCGCATTTGCTCGGCTTCGATCTCTTCGACCTTTTCCTTCAGGGCATCGCGTACGACGCTACCCGGCAAGATGCGTTCTTCCTTGCGCGCGGCGATCAGCAGGAAGTCCTGGCTGACGTGCACCAGCGGTGCGTCTTCGCCTTTGCCAAACGGTGCGACGAAACCGTAAGTGGTCAACTCCTGGCTTGCACATGGACGCGCCAGTTTGCTGGCCAGTGCAGTTTCCAACGCCTCGGCATCAAAAGGCAGATCTTGGGTCAGGCGATAGATAAGCAGGTTTTTGAACCACATGGGGTGAGTCTCTCCTTTATACAAAGGGGGGCATTATTCTCTTCGCAGCGCCATAGGCCAACCCTTCGCTAAGCCTTTGGAAGGCCTGAAAAAATTAATTTAAAAAGTGCTTGCCAGCTTAAAGAGTGCTCCGTAGAATGCGCGCCACACCGAAAGCGAAGGGTGATTAGCTCAGCTGGGAGAGCGTCTGCCTTACAAGCAGAATGTCGGCGGTTCGATCCCGTCATCACCCACCATTCGTTCAACGTGTTACGCGCAGCGGTAGTTCAGTCGGTTAGAATACCGGCCTGTCACGCCGGGGGTCGCGGGTTCGAGTCCCGTCCGCTGCGCCATATTCGGTTACCTGGAACACTGAACGCCAGGTCACCACGGAAAGCCCGCTAACGCGGGCTTTTTGCTGTTTGCAGTTCCTGTGGTGTGCGTTGCTCATGTTTTTTTTGCTGAATTTGCTAATTAAATCAGCACGTTATAAAAAACTGTGAGAGAATGCGCCCCGCATCGAAAGTGAAGGGTGATTAGCTCAGCTGGGAGAGCGTCTGCCTTACAAGCAGAATGTCGGCGGTTCGATCCCGTCATCACCCACCAAACTTTCAGTGTTACGCGCAGCGGTAGTTCAGTCGGTTAGAATACCGGCCTGTCACGCCGGGGGTCGCGGGTTCGAGTCCCGTCCGCTGCGCCATATTTGGTTATCTGGAATGCTGAACGCCAGGTGGCTACTTGAAACGACGCTTTTCCTTTACGAGGGAAAAGCGTCGTTTTTTTTTGGCTCTCTTTTTTGTGTGTATATCCGTCGCTGCGGTTACGGCTACATGGTTCCGCCCTTACGGCGGGTCACTTTTGAAGAGCCCGGGAGCCGGCCCAGTCAGAGCGGAACCATCAGCAGCCGTTACCGAAATAACGGATATACACACCAACCCATCGTCTACAGCTCAGCATTCCGCCGATGACGATAATCGCTGACCGCCTCATACACCGCCTTACGCAAGCGATTGATCCCACCAATAGGCCGATGCGCCTCAATGCCGAACCAAGGATTGAACGACTGATTATCACAAGCCAGATTCAACTTGGGCGTATCAAAATCCTGAGCCGGAACCTTGATCCGCGCCACGGTCTCGAACGGCGCATCACTTTCCTGCCACTCAATACTGGTGTCTTCAATGGGCATGTACTTGCTCGGATCCTGACGCTGGATCTGCAAGACAAAACACGCCGGCACCCGGTCCGTGGATAACTGCTGATTCAATGCGCTACGCAAGAAGTTCGGCAGGTCCTGATTCTGGGGAGGCAGCGTATAGCTCGGGCAACTGTCCGGGTCCGGTGCGACGCGAAACTTGGCGTTGGCTTCGCCGAATTTGTAAGGCGATACCGAGAAATACGTGGTCTGGGTCGGGCTGGCCGGGGGCGGTGAGAGGGTCGCTAGGGCGATGAATAAATGCCGGATCTGCCAGCTGCGCGGGTCCAGGCTTGGAAAGAAAGCCATCGCCTTCTTCCCGTCAGCCTGGGCGGCCACATTCTGACGATATTCAGCGACATCGCTGACGAAGAAGTTCGGATGGTTGAACATCACGAAATCCTGCTCACCCTGTGATTGCCGGTCAGCGAGCAGTTGCTTGCCCGGTACGTTCATCAGCTTGATCGCCATCCCGCGGGCATCGCGCAGGCTGTCGAACTGCGGATAGGCGTTGCCGTTGGACAGGCGAATCGTCGCCTGCCAGACCTTCCCCGGCTCGGCGAATACACCTTGGCGCAACGGTGCCGGCAGGTCGCTCGGCACCTGGACTTCGGCCATGACACAGCCGTGGGCCTTGGCATGGGCATCGCGCAGGTAACGCGTACTTTCGCGGTGCTGATCGACGATGCGAATAGCGGTCTGGATGATGTCCTGGGTCATGGCCGCTTCGCCGGGCGCCACCTGTTCCTTGTCCGGGACCGGTCCCTTGTGTTGCCAGGCAAACCAGGCTGTGGACAGTGCCCAGCCGAGCAACCCGATGCCCAGCAGCCACAGGAGCGTCTTGCCCAAAAAGGCACCGAGGCGCAGCCAGAGCGTGATCAACATTCAAACTTCCTTTTACCTGTGGGGTTCATCATTACAGTTGCGACTCCAGTGGCCCGCCCAGCACCTTTAAATACTCCAGCAAGGCCCAGCGTTCCTGCGGTTGCAGCAAGCGGCCAATGACGCCATTACCTCGCTCGCCCGCGCGGAATTCATGGCCGCTGTTGTGGTTGCCGGTAATGCGGGTATCGAAGAGAAAACCGTTGGTAAAGGCTTCGGTGCGATAGCCCAGGTGGCGCGGGTCGTATTCGAAGTTGCCTTTATAGAACGTGGTCGCGCGCTCGTCCTGGGGGGACAGCAATTGATAGATCGTCGGCACCGAGCCGTTGTGCAGGAACGGTGGCGTGGCCCAGACGCCCGCCAGCGGCCGGGCTTTGTAGGCGCGCAGTTCACGTACGCCGATGGGTAGGCCAAAACCGTCCAGGGCAGGGCGCTCGGCGGGGGTGACACCGGCGTCGCGGTAAGCGCGGTTTTCGACGAACGCCGTGACGTAGGCCAGGCCTTTGGCGACCGAGAGTTGGCTCAGGTCCAGCGGTTCCGTCGGGGTCGGGTGCAGTTGCACTTCCAGCTTCGCCAACTCGGCCGGATCCCACTGCAGGCTGGTCAGGTCGTAGCGGTGATCGGCGATGTTGTTGGCGGTGCCCGGGTCGGTGCCGATCACTTGCACGGGCAGCATGTGCAATTGCTGGACCGGCCTGTCGGGCCCTTGGACTACCTTGGGTACATGGCAGCCGGCGCAGTTTTCAGTGAACAGGGCCCGGCCCTTGGCCGCCAGCGGTTTGTCGATTGAACCGAGCAGCGCTTCGGGCCACACAGGCGGCTTGAGCAGTTGCAGGGTCTCTTCGATCTTGTTCAAGTCGCGCACACGCACGCTGGAGGGGTAACGCGCATCGCCCTGCAGCGGTTTGCCTTGGGTGTCGAAGAAATTCAGCGTGGCGCCGACCCCCAGTGCTTCACCGACGTTGCGGGCCATCGGTTGCTGGGCCGATCCGTTCCACTGCACCCAGTCGAACGTCCATATATCCCACAACTGCGGGTAGTCCACGGGGGCGTTGGCCACCCGGTAGTTTTGCGGCGAAATGGCGTCGCCGAAGCTGGCATTGGCGATGCGACCGAAGGCGTCGGTACGGCCAGGCCCTTCTTCGGTGGGGTAGAGGCCGCGATGGGTGTCGTTCCAGGCCACCCGCAGGAACGTGTCCAGGGAGATTTTGAAGGCCTTGCGCAATTCCTCGTGGCGGGCGTCGTAGTCCTTGCCCAGCACTTGGCGGGCGAAGCGCTCGAACTTCCAAGGGTTGTAGTAGGTAGACGCCAGACTGGCGACCAATGCTTGTCCGAAACTGCCACCGCGTAATGTAGGAACACTGGAAGGCAGCACGTGTTGAGCCGAGCCGCCGTCGATCCGTATCGCCTGGCCCTTGAAGCGCAATTCGCCGGTATGGCAGGCAGCGCAGGTGATATCCAGGAACTGTTCGGTGCTGCCCGGGTTCTGGTGCCGGGCGAAGCCCACCGGCAAGTTGCCGGGATTGGCCGACGAGGCTTTCTGCGCCGGATCGACCAGGAACCCAAAGCGCGCCAGGTACTCAGGCGAAGCGAAGCGTTGTTGCGAAAACGGTAATTCGAGGGCAGTGAACCAGTCGTAGCGCAGGCCTTTGACCTGGGTGCCCTGGGGCGTGAAGTAATACGTCTGGCGCTCGGCGGCAGTCCATTGGTCGAGGTAATTCACCTGTTCGACGGGCGTGTAGAACGGCAGGCGAGGATTGGCGACGTAATAAACCACCACGGCCACGACAATAATCAGCAGCGCGAGGAGCAGCAAGAAGATGCGAGAGAGAAGGCGCACGGTAACGTCCTTGTTTTTTTGATAAGCCCTTATGCCTCAGTGCTGCGCGGCGGGCAAGTGGCCATTACCCCTGGCCTGTAGTGGAGCGGCAATTTGTCCCTGTACGTAACAGATGACAGATGCTTCATTCGTACAGGCTTAAAAAGCGTTTGCGGACCTGAACTTATCATTACTTTGTGGCTCACATGCCGGTAGCCATTGGTCGTGGCCGCCTGATAAGCTCGCGGCTTTATTCGATTGCCCTTTAGGCGCATGAACAAGGAAATAGCATGAAACAGCATCGGTTGGCAGCGGCGGTGGCCCTGGTAGGCCTGGTACTCGCGGGTTGCGACTCGCAGACCAGCGTAGAGCTGAAGACCCCGGCGCAGAAAGCTTCCTACGGTATTGGCCTGAACATGGGCAAGAGCCTGGCTCAGGAAGGCATGGATGACCTGGACTCCAAAGCGGTCGCCCAGGGCATCGAAGATGCCGTCGGCAAGAAAGAACAGAAGCTGAAAGACGAAGAACTGGTCGAAGCCTTTGCCGCGCTGCAAAAGCGTGCAGAAGAGCGCATGGCCAAGATGAGCGAAGAGTCGGCAGCCGCCGGCAAGAAGTTCCTCGAAGAAAACGGCAAGAAAGCCGGCGTCACCACCACCGCTTCCGGCCTGCAGTACGAAGTGGTCAAGAAAGCCGACGGTCCACAGCCTAAGCCGACCGACGTAGTGACTGTTCACTACACCGGCAAGCTGACCAACGGCACCGTGTTCGACAGCTCCGTTGAACGTGGCAGCCCGATCGACCTGCCGGTCAGCGGCGTGATCCCGGGTTGGGTCGAAGGCCTGCAACTGATGCACGTCGGCGAGAAGTACAAGCTGTACATCCCGAGCGACCTGGCCTATGGCGCCCAGAGCCCGAGCCCGGCAATCCCGGCCAACTCGGTCCTGGTGTTCGACCTGGAACTGCTGGCGATCAAGGATCCGGCAAAAGAAGACGCAGCCAAGTAATCGCGTCCGCTATAACGACAACGCCTCGCTTATGCGGGGCGTTGTCGCATCTGGGCCGCGGCAAAATGGCAAAAAAACCGAACGCGCGATGCAGGGTATAGTCATAGGCAATACAGGCGCTGTGCTAGACGCAGTCAGCCGGTCAAGTCAATGAAATATTGGGTTTTTTTATGTGAGTAAAAAACGCCCGATCTAAGCCGGGCCCTTATGAAACGGGGGCTTCAGCGGTGAAATGCAGCTCTGTTCACAAGGTTATCCACAATTTGTGTGGATAACATTTCAGTGGGAGAAAAAATGAAGGCCCCGTGGAATTTTGCGCGATTTCTGCCTTTGGCAGGCCGCCTGCTGGCCCGCGGTCGATTGCCGACGTTGCTGTTCGCCGTCGCCAGCAAAGGTGCCCGGGAGGGCGGACGGCTGGGCAAGCTCAAGGAGGACCTGCGGTTGTTGCAGGCCTTGTGCCTGGCCTACTGGCGGGGCGAATACCGCGCTGTCAGCGCCAAGTCGATGCTGTCGGTGGTGGCAGGGCTCATGTATTTCCTCAGCCCCCTGGATGCGATTCCAGATATCTTGCCAATGTTTGGCATGATCGACGATATCGCCGTGCTGGCCTGGGTCATGAAAACCCTCGACGTTGAACTCGAGGCTTTCCGTGCCTGGCGTTATCGGCAATCGCCCGAGAAGCTTGCCCGGGTCGAAAGGCTTCCCGATACCCCGGAACAACTTCAACTCCAAGGCCAGAAAAAGCCCTGATCCCCTGAGAATTCATCACCCCGCGACCTTAGCCAGCATTTAGGATTACACTTCCAAGAAAAAAGGCTGACTCGCTAAGTGTTGTTGTCCTACGGGGTAGACATGGATATTCAAATAATCACACGTGACGGAGAGCCCGAATACGCGGTTTTGCCGTGGGATCAGTACCAGTCGTTGTTGAAGGCAGCAGGCATCGATCAAGCTCCGCCGCGCGAAGCGACAGTCCGTCACGCGGCGGCACCGGGCCAGGTTCTCCCTGGACTGGATCAATTACGCAGTTTACGCGAAGGGAAGGGCATCGCCATCGAGGCGCTGGCCCGCACGGTAGGTATCAGCCCGTCTTATCTGGCCTTGATCGAGAGCGGCGAGCGTCAGCCCGATGCCGCGATTCGGCGCAGTCTGGCCTGGGAGTTGACGGTTCCGGGTTGGAGGGAAGAATCGTGAGCGTACGCATCAGTCGGCAGCATTGGGATGGGTTGTTGGGTGAGTTGGACCAGGCGCGCCGCCAGCGCCATTTATTGACTTACCGCGCCTTGTTGGAGCGTCTGCAACTGCCCAGCCCGGCCATGCAGACCTTGACTGCGGCCCTTGAGCACCTGGCGGCGCTGGACGCCCGGGCGGAGCAGCCGCTGCGCAGTTCATTGGTGATCAGCCAGGGCGCCAGTCGGTTGCCGCGCACGGGTTTCTTCGAGTGCGTAGAACGCCTGGGCCGCTTTTCCGGGCCATCCGATGGCGTGGCCGCTGCTTCCTGGCACGCTTCAGAAGTGGTTCGGGTATTTGAATACGAGTACCCCGAGTCGGCGGAGGCCTGAGTGCTCTGGCGACTCAAGGCGCGGGCCGGTTACTGGCTGGCGCGTCGGTTGTTTCATTGGTCCTGGTTCGTCCGCCAGCCGCGTGGCTGGGCCTGGCTCGAGGGGCAGTTCTCCCGCATGGCGAACTTGGGCGACGTCGGTGCGCAGAGCTTCTATGGGCACATCCTCACGTTTCGCGGCCAAGGGCTGGGTGCCCGTGAAGAAGGAATTCGCCTGCTGCGGCTGGCGGCATTGGCCGGTGATGGCAAGGCCGCCTACCAAGTTGGCGTGATCAGCCTGGCCGGCACAGCCAGCAAGGCGCCGGACCCGGTTGAAGCGGCGCGTTGGTGGACCTTGGCGGCGAAAGCCGGGCATCCGCTGGCCGAAATCAAGCTCAAATCACTTGAAGCTCGCGATATCTAGGGTTATCCACAGGCGATTCGTTGTGCAGGTCAGACGAATTTAGCGAATCGCCCTACGTACTCTGTCTCCTTCCCCTGACTTAATTCCCCTGTCATCCCCGGCAAAGTCTCGCGCTCCCTGAGTACTGCGAGACGTCTGCCCATGTTCGACCGTTTTTTCCTGCCGGCCCTTGAGCGAGCCCTGTCCTGATGGATCAGGTGAGCCGAATCGAGCAGGAACTCGACAGCTTCAAAGGCACCCTTTCGGCCTACCGCGAGCAGCTCGAGCGCTGGTACAGCCGAGCAGCGGATCGGGCCAGTCATGTCGCTGACCTGCCGTCGCTGATGGGCATGGAGCGGCTGATCCGCTTTGGTGACAGCACCACCGCTGTCAGCATCGGTGACGATGACTTCCTCTCCACGGTCGTCCAGTGCCCCAAGGGCGGGCCGATGACGATCGAGAGCAAGTTCGAGTCGGTGTACGACATCCCGCTGGGCGACATCGCGGTGGATGTGGTGGACGTGGCCAGCGGCGAGGTCACGCCGGTCACCCTGGATGCCCAGGGCCTGGGGACCTTCCTGGGTGAGGCAGGCAAGTCCTATCGGGTTCATGTCCAGGGCGAGGTGTCCGCCAAGCAAATCGCGAATCTGTTTTCTTCCTACGATGGCCTGACCACCGATCTGACGGACTGGTTGCGCGGTGAGTGGCAGGGTTTCAAGCCGCGATGGGCACAACAATCGCTGTCGACTTCGGCGGCGGCGGTGGGGAACGGGCTGCTCGCCGGTAGTTGGGCGGCGATTGAAAGTGTTTGGGACAGCATCAGCTTACTCTCGGACATTCTTAAGGACCCTGGTCAGTTTGTTGATCGGTTGGGCGAAAGCGCCAAGCAACTGGAGGACCTGGCGGAAAAAACACCGCTGGTGATGGCCAAGCTGCAACTGCTGGCCAGCGACGAAGCGGCGCTGTGCCTGTTGGTGCGCACCGCCAGTCTCTGGTTGGAGATGTTGCCGCCCAGTGAGGTTGCCGGGGAAACGGCCGAAGCCCTGTCGAGGGTGACAGTGCAGTTGTTGATCGACCTGTTGATTGGTGTCGTCCTGACCTTCACCGGTGCGGGTGCCGGTATCGCTTATCTGTCGATGCGCCTGGGGAATGTGGGCGTGCGCCTGCTGGGTGCCATGCAGCGTTTCATCGGGGCGATCTTCGCGGTGGTCAATGGCTTCATGACCTACGTGGACCGCTACAAATCCGTGGCGGCGCGCGGTATCGCGGCCGGGGTGAAAAAGGGCCGGATGCAACTGCGCTGGGATGCGCAGCGCAACACCACGCTGAAAAAACACGAACATCACGACGACGCCCCGGCCCAGTCGAAAAACCCCAACGGCGACAGCGCCGACACTGCGGCCCAGACCCAGACCAGCGGCTGCCCGGTGTCGATGGTCACCGGCGAAGAACTGCTGACCCTCGACGACGGCACCCTCGATGGTCGCTTGCCGTTCGTCTTCACCCGTTTGTACCGCACCAGCGCCGCCGACCTGGACGTCGGCCTCGGGCGCGGTTGGAGCCATGCCCTGGCCCATCGCTTGGAACTCGAGGGCGAGCAGGTCACCTGGGTCGACCAGGAAAACCGCCGCACGACCTTTCCGCTGCCCAGCGCCCAGCGTCCGGCGATCCACAACAGCCTGGCCCGCGCAGCGATCTACCTGGGCACCGAGGCGGACGAACTGATCGTCGCCCAACCCGGCGAAAACGCTCCATTCCTGCACTTTCGCGACGGCCACCTGAGCGCCCTCAGCGACCGCTACGACAACCGCCTGACCATCCTGCGCAACATCCATGGCGACATCAGCCGCCTGGACAACGGCGCCGGGCGCGCCTTGCGCCTGCGTTACGAACAGCGCCACCTGATTGCCGTCGACTACCAGAGCTTCCATCCCGCCATCACCCTCGACGAAGCCTGGCAGACCGAGCAGACGCTGGTGTCCTACCGCTACGACGGACGTTTCCGACTGATCGAAGCGACCAATGCTGCCGGTGAAAGCGAGCGCTACGACTACGACGACCGGCACGTCATCCTCCAGCGACAACTGGCCGGTGGGGCAAGTTTCTACTGGGAGTGGCAAGGCGTCGGGCCGGCGTCCCGCTGCGTACGGCATTGGGCCTCGTTTGCGCAGATGGACAGCCGCTACACCTGGGGCGAAGACGGCAGCGTCACGGTCCAGCACCTGGATGGCAGCCAGGAGGTATATGTCCACGACGAGCGGGCGCGGCTGGTGCGCAAGGTCGAGCCCGACGGCGGCGAGCACCTCAAGGCCTACGACGAACAGGGCCGGCTGATTGCTGAGCAGGACCCGTTGGGGGCGGTCAGCGAATACCGCTACGACGAGGTCGGACGGCTGGTGGCGCTGCTTCCCCCGGATGAGGCGCCGACGTCCTACGAATACCGCAACGGTTTCCTGCACGCCCGTTCACGCGGCAAGGCCGTGTGGACCTACCGGCGCAATGCCCGCGGCGACGTGATCGTCCTCATCGACCCGGATGGCCGGCGCACGGAATATGCCTACGACGCCCATGGGCAACTGCTGGCGACGTATGCCCCGGACGGTGGTGAACATCGCTTCACCTGGAGTCGCCTGGGCCAACTGACCGAAGAGATCCTGCCCGACGGCGGTCGCCGGTGTTTTTCCTACGACGCCCTGGGGCGTTTGCTCAGCCGCCAGGACGAACACGGCGCGCTCACGCACTACCAATGGGACGCCGTCGGCCGCCTGCTGCAGGTGACCTTGCCCAACGGTGCCACCCGAACCTGGCGCTACAACGCCTACGGCAAGGTCACCGCCGAGTGCGATGAACAAGGGCGGGTCACCCGCTACGAATACGCCGACGACCTGCACCTGGTCAGCCGCCGCCTGAACCCCGACGGCAGCGAGCTGAAGTACCGCTACGACTCGGCGCGGCTGTTGCTGACCGAAATCGAAAACGAATCCGGCGAAAAATATCAGCTGGACTACACGCCCAACGGCTTGATCCGACAGCAAGTCGGCTTTGACGGCCAACGCACTGCCTACGCCTACGACCTCAACGGCCACCTGCTGGAAAAAACCGAGCACGGCGAGGACGGTTCACAACGGCTCACCCAGTACCAGCGCGACGCGGCCGGGCGGCTGCGGCTCAAGACCTTGCCCGACGGCCAGGCCATCGAATACCGCTACGACGAGCTGGGCCGATTGGTCCACGTCAACGACGGCAGCGATCATCCGTTGGCCTTCGAATACGACGCCCAGGACCGCTTGGTCTGCGAGCACCAGGGCTGGGGCACCCTGCGTTATCGCTACGACGCTTGCGGGCGCCTCAACCACCTGCGCCTGCCGGACGACAGCCAGCTCGACTACCACCATGCCCCGGGTGGCGCACTGACCGCCATCGACCTCAACGGCTCGCGCCTGACCGAACACCGCTTTGACGGCGGGCGCGAACGGCAACGCCAGCAAGGCCGGCTGCTCAGTGACTACGACTACGATGAACAGGGCCGTCTCAAGGCCCAGACCGTGTGGCAGAGTCGACAGCAGCAACTGTTCTGGCGCGATTATGCCTACAGCGCCAAGGGCAACCTGCAAACCCTTTCCGACAACCGAAACCGCCGCAGCTACCAGTACGACCCGCTGGATCGCCTGACCCGCATCGACTTTTCCCACAGCGAGCCGCCGGAACACTTCTGCCACGACCCGGCCGGCAACCTGCTGATGCAGGATCGCCCCGGCCCGACCACCCTCAAGGGCAACCGCCTGCTGAAGGAGGGCGACCGCCACTACGACTACGACGCCTTCGGCAACCTGCTCCGCGAACGCCGCGGCCAGGCCCTGGTCAGCGCCTACCGCTACGACAGCCAGCACCGCCTGATCGGCGTCACCACGGCGGACGGGCGCGAAATGTCCTACCGCTACGACGCCTTCGGCCGACGCATCAGCAAAACGGTGGACGGGCTGACCACGGAATTTTTCTGGCAGGGCGACCAGGTCGTCGCCGAAAACAGCCCGCGCCACCACCGCAGCTATGTCTACGAACCCGGCACCTACCGCCCGCTGGCGATGCTCGACGGCGAAGGCCTCAAGGCCTGCCCGTTCTACTACCACCTCGACCACCTGGGCACGCCCCAGGAACTGACCAGCTTCAGCGGCCAGATCGTCTGGTCGGCGCGCTACAACGGCTACGGCCAACTCACCGAACTCCAGCACGGCGGCGGCGAACAGCTGGAACAACCGCTGCGCTTCCAGGGCCAATACTTCGACCCCGAAAGCGGCCTGCACTACAACCGCCACCGCTACTACAATCCCGAGACTGGCCGCTATCTGACGCCTGATCCGAGCAAGTTGGCGGGTGGGCTCAATGGGTACCGGTACACCCTGAACCCGACGGGGTGGGTGGATCCGTTGGGGTTGGTGGATTGTCCGGGGAAGGGTGGGTGTAGGCCGGCGGTTGGGGAGCAGGATCCGGCGGTTAAGGTTGGGGTGGATGAGGGGGAGCCGCGGCTGCCGATGACGGCGGAGCAGCGGGCACAGGAGCATGAACTAGCGGAGGCAAAAGCTTATAAGGAGTTAAGGGAAATGGAAGGTTCTATTGATGGCGCTCACTTTCTGGAAAAACACGGTGCGCAGACCACCTTGCAATCGCAAATGGAACGGCTGCAATCTGGTAAAAACCCTACAACGGGTGAAATTGAACGTTATACCAAAGGTAAAAAAAAGGGAGAACCTAAAATTCCTACTGCGGCAACACACTTCATAAGTCATCGAGATCAACTTTATGCGATAAATAGAGCGCGGCTCGTTTTCAAAGAGAGTGGTCTGCAACAATCTCGTGAGCCTATTGAGTTTGGAAGAAAAGTCGGAGAAGGATATAAAAAGGAAGGGTTGGAATATGGCGAGCAAACAAAGGCTGTGGTGATACTGAATGATAAAGGCCTTCCGATAACCAGCTATACGGAATTTGAGTGATGACGAAGTCGTCTGATATGGTTGTGCTAAGAAGTCTATTATTTGTATTTGATATAGAGAATACGATAGATGAGGCAAGGGAGGAGGTTATTGTCTCGAAGGATATCAACGCCGACTCCGAATTGGTGGAGTTGTTTGATTCCTTGCTTAAATCCGATTTTTTAATATTTCAATCTCATGAGCGCGAATGGTTTATTGAAAGAATTTTCTTCTATCTGGAAGAGGGGGCGAATTTTGATGAGATATTTTCTAGGATAACCACATATTTCGATGATGATGTTAAGGATCAGCGTCACTTTATGAGAGTTTTGCTGAGCTGCCTCAAACGCTATCAGTCAGAGGTGGCCGAAAACTCATAACTTAATTAGAAAGAATATTTAATCGTTACCTGCTGCGTGGGAATGCATCCCGTAACGCTATCCGTCACATTCAGAAGCAGAACGCGGAGCGTCCCTGGCGACATTCCCACGCTGGAGCGTGGGAACGATCGATCAAAAGATCGCAGGCTTCGCCAGCTCCTACAAAGCCCCCTCGCCACGGGGCCGCGCCAGATGCTTCACCCTGACAATCCCAACGCCACCACAGGCTCCCGCTCCGCCAAACCATCCACCAAATACACACTCCCCCCCAGAATCTCCTTGGCATGATGCTTGGCCTGCGAAGCCAGCTCAGCCAACTGACTGGCATCCAACTCTTCGCAGGCCTCGGCACGCAGATGCACCACCCCAATCGATAGCGACAACAACGCGAACTCCTGCCGAACGCCCTGTCGGTTCAACGCCGTAAAACATCCCGCCTCCAGGTGCTCGGGGCGGTAGAAGCGGCGGCAGTGGGTCTGGAAGTCGCTGAGTAGCTGGTCCAGGCGTCTGCGCCAGTCTTCCGGGCCGAGGACCAGCAGGAAGTCGTCACCGCCGATGTGGCCGACGAAGTCGCGGCTGGGGTCGATGCGTTCGTTCAGGCATTGGGCCAGGCACAGCAGGACTTCGTCGCCGCGACCGTAGCCGTAGATGTCGTTGAAGGGTTTGAAACTGTCGATGTCCACGTAGCAGATCACCGATTCCTGCCGTTGTTGCAGCAGGCGCGTGAGGCATTGCTGGATCGGGACGTTGCCCGGCAGCAGGGTCAGGGGGTTGGCGTAGCGGGCCTGCTGGATTTTCAGTTCGGTGATGAGCTTGAGCACATCGATCACCCGGCCCAGGCCCAGGTAGCCGCCGTTGAGGGTGATGATGAAGTCTTCTTCGATGCGTTGTCGGGCGCGGCTGGTGATCAGGCGGCTGACTTGTTGCAGTGACTGGTTCAACTCTACCGCGAGAAAGTCGTCGCTCATCAAGCGACTGATGGGTTTGCGGGCGAACAGGTCGGTGGCGAAGGGTTTGAGCAAGGCGTCCGAGAGCGAATGGCGGTGAACGATGCCGCAGGGCTGGCCTTGATCATCCAGCACTGCCAGGGAGTTGAGGTTGGCCTGGCGACGAAACGCTTCCAGCACGGTGGCTGTCGGTGTGTTGTGGGCCACTGCCGGTTGTTCGTTGAGCAGCGCACTGAGGTCGTTGACCTCATCGCTCAACGCCGCCACGCCGCTGTCCTGCTTGGGCATCAGCGCCCTGGCGTCGCGTGACGGTTGTTCCTGAGGCCGGGCCAGCAGATAGCCCTGGACCAGGTCGACGCCCATTTCGATCAGCACCGCCAGTTCTTCCGGCAGTTCGATGCCCTCGGCAATCACTTGGGCGCGGGAGGCCCGGGCGATTTTCAGGATCGAGCCCACGAACTCGCGCTTGAGGGCGTCCTGGTGGATGCCGTCGATGAAATGCCGGTCGATCTTCACATAATCGGGCCGCAATTCAGACCACAACCGCAGGCTCGAATAACCGGCGCCCAAGTCGTCCAGAGCAATCGAGAAACCCATCGCACGATAATGATGCAGCGCGGTTTGCAGGAGCTGGAAGTCATCGATGGGGGTTTGTTCAGTCAGTTCTATCACGACCTGGCTGGGGGCAATGCCGAAGTCCTGCAGCAGCTGCAGTGTGCGCCCTGTCTGGTGTGCGGATTCCAGCAGCGACTCAGGCGAGACGTTGAGAAACAGCTTGCCCGGCAGTTTTTGCTCATTGAAGCGCTGGCAGGCGCTGCGGCGGCAGGCCAACTCCAGTTCGCTGAGGCGGCCGGCCTGGCGTGCCACGGAAAGCAGCGCGATGGGGGAGTGCAACGGGCTGTTGGAGGGACCGCGGGTCAAGGCTTCATAACCCACGATGCGCCGTTCGGAAAGGCAGATGATCGGTTGGAACAGGCTGTGCAAACCGCTTTGAGCCAGGATCGAACTCAAGGCACTCAGCTGTTCTGTCGTGGTCATGGCAATCTCTGGCGATAAAAAAAGGACCGGGTGCGCGGCACCCAGTCCTGTATTTCACGACAGACTGATGTCAGTTTGATGACACTCCGACGAGCATCACCATTAAATGGCCATCATCTTAGTGCTTGGCGATCGCCGTGTTGAGTTTCAGGTAATCCAGCAGGATCCGCCCGGTCTCGCTCAGGTAGGCATCGTCTTCCGGCTTGGTTTTCTCTGGCTCGGTGATCAGGTCTTCGTCCTCTTTCTTCAGCTCTTTGAGCGGCTCTTCGCCCTTGGCCTTGCGACGCAGGTTTTCCATGGTCAGTTGCTTGGCCTCGATGTCGGAATGCTGCGCGCGACGATCGGCTTCGTTGAGGGTGACGGTTTTTTCCATCATCAACTTCTGCGCCAGGGCCAGCTTGTCGCGGATGAAGACAAACTCTGCATCCTGGGCCGTGCGGGTGTCATGCTCGGACTTGAGTTGGGCCAGGAACGGCTTGAACGGGTCCACGGCGGGTTTGATCGCAGGCCGGATGGTGTCCCACGGCATGGCTTCGGGCAGGGCGCTTTCACCGATTTCCTTGGTGTCGATGATCGACGGGTAATCGATGTCAGGCAGCACGCCCTGGTGCTGGGTGCTCTGGCCCGAAACCCGGTAGAACTTCGCCAGGGTCAGTTTCAGTTCGCCATGGTTGAGCGGCTGGATGGTCTGCACGGTGCCTTTGCCGAAGGTCTGGCCGCCGATGATCAGCGCACGGTGATAGTCCTGCATGGCGCCGGCGAAAATCTCCGAGGCCGACGCGGACAGGCGATTGACCAGCAAGGCCATTGGCCCCTTGTAGAACGCACCGGGGTTTTCGTCTTCCAGTACATCCACCCGGCCATCGGCGTTACGCACGAGCACGGTCGGGCCCTTGTCGATGAACAGGCTGGTCAGCTCGGTGGCTTCCTGCAGGGAGCCGCCGCCGTTGTTGCGCAAGTCGATGACCACGCCGTCGACTTTTTCCTTCTGCAGCTCGGTCAGCAGTTTCTTGACGTCGCGGGTGGTGCTCTTGTAGTCCGGATCCCCGGCGCGGAAGGCCTTGAAGTCCAGATAGAAGGCCGGGATCTCAATGATGCCGAGCTTGTAGTCCTTGCCGTCCTGCTTGAGGTTGAGGACCGATTTCTTCGCTGCCTGTTCTTCCAGCTTCACCGCTTCACGGGTGATGGACACGATCTTGCTGGTCTGGTCGTTCGGCGCATTGCTGGCCGGGATGACTTCCAGGCGCACCACCGAGCCTTTCGGACCACGGATCAGCTTGACCACTTCGTCCAGGCGCCAGCCGACCACATCGACCATTTCCTTGTTGCCTTGGGCGACGCCGATGATCTTGTCCGCCGGGCTGACCTGTTTGGTCTTGTCCGCAGGGCCCGCCGGGACCAGGCGCACGATTTTCACCTGGTCGTTGTCGCTCTGCAGCACCGCACCGATGCCTTCCAGGGACAGGCTCATGTTGATGTCGAAGTTTTCCGCGTTATCCGGCGACAGATAATTGGTGTGCGGGTCGTAGGACATGGCGAAGGTGTTGATGTACGCCTGGAAAATGTCCTCGGCGCGGGTCTGGTCCAGGCGAACCAATTGGTTCTTGTAGCGCTTGGTCAGGGTTTCCTGGATCTGCTTGGGATCCTTGCCGGCGATCTTCATGCGCAGCACTTCGTCCTTGACGCGCTTGCGCCACAGGTCGTCGAGTTCGGCTGTGCTTTTGAGCCAAGGGGCGTCCTTGCGGTCGACCAGCAAGGTTTCCTTGGTGTTGAAATCGATTTTGTCGACGCCTTTGTTCAGCTCGGCAATGGCGTAGTCCAGACGCGCCTTCACGCGGTCCAGGTAGCGCTTGTAGATGGTGAACCCGGCGTTCAGGTCGCCGCTCTTGAGGAAGTCGTCGAACTGGGTTTTCCACTTGTCGAATTCAGCGATGTCGCTGGCCAGGAAGTAACTGCGCGACGGATCGAGCAGCTTCAGGTAGCTGTCGTAGATGATGACTGAGCGCGCATCATCGAGTGGCGGCTTGCTGTAGTGATGGCGCTTGAGCAACTCGACGACGTTAAGGCTGGCAATCACCTCGTCACGATCGGGCTGAAGCTTGTCCCAGCTGTTGGCTGCGAACGTATCGTTCGACAACGGTAACAGGCCGAGGCCAATGACTAGCGCGAGGGCGGTACTGGTGAACAGATGCTTCATGCTGATTCGACGCAGGGACAATTGATAACGCATATTAGGCCGTCTTTGAAGTCGCCGGTTCCATGTGGCCCGGGCGCATAATGCAAGAAAGCCCGGCGTTGAAGCAGCGGGCCCAGTCGAGACTCACTATGGAGGCACTGTGAAAGCATTGCAAGGCGTTGAAGGCCAAGTGGTATGGGCAGATGAGCCGAGCCCGGCGTGTGATGTCGGGCAAGTTCGTATTCGTGTGGCAGCCGCGGGCCTGAATCGGGCCGATTTGCTGCAAAAAGCCGGACTTTACCCGCCGCCACCCGGCGCCAGCCAGGTGTTGGGGCTGGAATGTGCCGGAGTCATCAGCGAGGTCGGGCCGGGCTCGTCCTGGCAGGTGGGTGATCGGGTTTGCGCGTTGCTGGCCGGCGGCGGGATGGCCGAGGAGGTGGTGGTCGATGGCCGGCATGTATTGCCGGTGCCGGAGGGTTTGTCATTGGCTGAAGCGGCCGCGCTGCCGGAGGTTTACAGCACCGCGTGGCTGAATCTGTTCCAGCTGGCGGCGCTCAAGCCGGGTGAAAAAGTACTGTTGCACGCCGGGGCCAGTGGCGTCGGCTCGGCCGCGATCCAGCTGTGCAAGGCGTTCGGCAACCCATGTTGGGTCAGTGTCGGCTCGACCGAGCGGCTGGCCTATTGCGAGGCACTGGGCGCCCAGGGCGGCGTGGTACGCACCGATGGTCTGGAGAGTTTGAACGATCTCGGTCCCTTCGACGTGATCCTCGATCCGGTGGGCGGCAGCTACGCCAAACTCAACGTGAAACTTTTGTCAGTTGACGGCCGCTGGGTGTTGATCGGCCTGATGGGCGGGCGCTCGACCGAGCTCGATCTGGCGCAGGTGCTGGGCAAGCGCATCCAATTGCTTGGCTCGACCTTGCGCAGCCGAGACGAGCAGTTCAAGGCCGACCTGATCAGCGAGCTGGGCCAACAGGTGTGGCCGCTGTTTGCCGACAAACGCCTGAGCCCGCAACTGGCCAAGACCTTCGCCATCAAGGACGCCGAAGCAGCATTCGCGGAACTGGCGACCAACCAGGTGTCCGGGAAGCTGGTGTTGGTGATCGATGAGAGCCTGAGCTGATTTCGGAAACCGTGCGCAGACCTGTGGGAGCGAGCTTGCTCGCTCCCACAGACGTCATTATTTCCAGAAACACTGACGTGCCGGATAGCAAGACACCCTGTCAAGTCTGACAGTAGACGCCTTTCGGACCCCATTCTAGAGTGGGGTGCGAGAGTGTCGGCTGTCTCTCCGATCAGTCTTTTCCAGACTCAGGTAGGGTGCTGCCATGTCCGCTTACGCTGCCAGATACATGCTGTTTTTCACGCTCTCACTGATGGCCTGCGGGGCTGCCCGAGGGCAAGTGCCGTCAGACACATCGGAACAAGGCGCCTGGGGCAATTGGGGCGCCGCTGCATATTGCCCCCAGGGGCAATATGTCTGGGGGTTCCGACTCAAAAGTGAACCCTATCAGGGCAACGGCGACGACAGTGCTTTGAATGCGGTCCAGCTTATCTGCAAGAGCGGAGTCAACGGGGCGGCCACTTATATCCAAAGCCTTGAAGGAAAGTGGGGAAGCTGGGGCCGGGACCATGTGTGTCGCGAGACACCAGCCATCGCATTTGCCATTCAGGTGGAACGCTTTCAGGGCCGGGACAAGGAAAAGGGCTCGAAGGACGATACCGCCGCCGGCAATATCAAGATGAATTGTGGGTCGGAAATCCTCGTAGGCGACCCGCCAGTCGCATGGGGAGATTGGACCGGGTTCTACAGTTGCCTCGATGGCACCGGTTACAAAAAGATCAGGGGGTTCCGAACCAAGGTGGAGCCTGACCAGGGCAGCGGGGATGACACGGCCATGAATGCGATGCAGGTGTATTGCGGGCTCTAGCGCCAGGGTTTGTCGCTGACAGCTACCCCCATCCCTCTCGACAGTGGTTTGAACCTTTGACCGGCGCCTACGGGCAAGCTGACCTTCGGTCGGCAGCCCGTATCCGATGCGCGCGCGCTGCTAGCGTTAACTAATGGGGGATGGGGTAACCGCAGCTTTCATTTCACCCGCCAGGTGAAGAGGTTGATCATGGCCATCGCCGAATGGCGCATGCAGGGCGTCGAGTTCGTTGCCTGCAACTGCAATTGGGGCTGCCCCTGCCAATTCGATGCGCCACCGACCCATGGTCACTGCCAGGCGGTGGCGTCGATGCGAGTGGAACACGGGTATTTCAATCAGGTGGCGCTGGACGGCTTGTGCTGGGCCGCCACCTTCGCTTGGCCGGGTGCCATCCATGAGGGCAACGGCAGTTGCCAGGTGTTCATTGATGAGCGCGCCGACGAGGCGCAGCGCCAGTCCTTGTTGACCATCCTCTCTGGCTTGGAGAGCGACCCTGGGGCCAACGTGTTCCAGGTGTTCAGTAGCACCATGAGTGAAGCGTTCGAACCGCTGTTCGTGCCCATCACCCTCTCCATCGATGTCGATCAGCGCTTGGCGCACCTGGACATTCCAGGCGTGCTGCAGGCCAGCGGCGAGCCGATCCGCAGCCCGATCGACGGCTCCCCTCATCGAGTCCGCCTGTCCCTGCCCAACGGCTTCGAGTTCCTCGAGGCCGAAGTGGCCAGCGGTAGCTACCAGACGCATTCTGCCCTGAAACTACAATCCCAGGGCAGTCATAGCCACCTCGCCCACGTGCACTTCACCGGCCATGGCATAGAGCCGTAATGGCCGAACCTCAGGCGGCGACGCCGAGCAATCGACTGACGGGCGAGCAGTGGCTGCTCCTGCTCTGCCTGCTCGCGCTGACCGCCCTGGCCTGGCTGCTGCTGTTGCGCATGGCCCACGACATGAGTGCGCCGGGCGGCATGGCTGATACGGCAATGGGCGGCATGCTCATGCCCTGGAGCCTGGCCGATGCGCTGCTGATGTTCGCCATGTGGGTGGTGATGATGGTCGGCATGATGCTGCCCAGCACTTTGCCCATGCTGTTGATCTACCAGCAGATGCTGCGCAAGCGCATGCCGGCACCGCAGCGACACTTGGCCCTGCTGCTGTTCTGCAGTGCCTATGTCCTGGTCTGGGCCGGTTTCGCCCTGGGCGCCACGGCGCTGCAATGGGCGCTCGAGCAACTCGCCCTGCTCAGTCCGGGGATGCGCAGCACCAGTACCGCGCTGGGCGCCGGCCTGCTGCTGGTTGCAGGTATCTATCAGTGGCTGCCAAGCAAGGCGGTCTGCCTTGAGCATTGTCGCGGGCCGCTGCATTTTCTGCTCAGCTACTGGCGCCCCAACGTGCTCGGCGGCTGGCGCATGGGCCTGGCCCATGGCGCTTATTGTCTGGGCTGCTGCTGGGCCCTGATGGGCCTGCTGTTTGTGGTCGGCGTGATGAACCTGCTCTGGGTGGCAGTGATCGGTGCCTTCATCTTGCTGGAGAAAAACCTGCCGCAGGGACTCTGGCTCAGTCGTCTCTGCGGTGTGTTGTTGCTCGGCTGGAGCCTGTGGCTGCTGCTGGGCTGAACCTGAACCTGTGGGAGCTGAGCTTGCTCGCGATGGCGGTGTATCAGATAAATCAATGCCGGCTGATCCACCACTATCGCGAGCAAGCTCGCTCCCACACGAGGCTGCTTATTTCCAGGTATGGATTGGCCACCCGGCCAGTTCAGCGTGGGCCTTCAATACCGGGTCCGGGTTCACCACGTGGGGGAAATCCACCCGCTGCAACAACGGCAGGTCATTGCGCGAGTCGGAATAGAAACTCGCGCCTTCCAGGTTCTCCTCCTCGGCATCCAGCCAGTCCAGCAGCCGCGCGATCTTGCCTTCGCGGTAGGTCAGGGTGCCCACGGTCTGGCCGCTGTACACCCCATGGGTCACTTCAAGTTCGATCGCCAGGATCTCGTCGATGCCCAGGCGTTCGGCAATCGGCTTGACCAGGTGCGTGCCCGAGGCCGAGATCACCAGGATCCGGTCGCCGGCCTTGCGGTGTTCGGCGATGGTCTTGGTGGCGTCGCTGAAGATGATCGGTTCGATGAAGTCTTCCACCCACGGTGCCACCAGGTGTTCGATTTCTTCCGGTGTGCGGCCGATCATCGGTTCCAGGCTGAAGTCCATGTACTCTTCCATGCTCAGCTTGCCGTGGCTGTAGGCGTCCATCAGCGCGTTGTTGCGCTGCATGAACGACTCGGGATCGACCCAGCCCAGGCGTCCCATCTGTTCGCTCCAGAGGGTGGCGCAGTCGCCGTGGATCAGGGTTTCGTCCAGATCAAAAATTGCCAGGGCCATCAGCGCGTTTTCCTCTTCAAGATCAGCTTCAAAATCGATAAAGCCATCAGGCTACCTCACACAGCGCCGACGGATCGATGGAAAGTGACAAGCGTGCGCCATCGGGGTGCAGGTCGGCGGCCGAGCGATTGAGTACATCCACCACCAGTTCCACGCCACGAGCCTCGACCCGGTAGCGAATCACGTTGCCCAACAGACTGTGGCTGCGGATCAGCGCATCGGCCTCGCCGTCGCGGCTCAGCTCGATGGCTTCCGGACGGATGGCGATACGGCCGCTCATCGGCCGTTGCAGCAGTTTGGTCGCGCTGTCGGCGTCCAGCAGGTTGTAGTTGCCGATGAAGCCGGCGGCAAAGACGTCGACTGGCGCTGTGTAAAGGGTTTCTGCATCGCCGCTTTGTACGATCTTTCCCTGGTTCATCAGGAAAATCCGGTCAGACATGGTCAGGGCTTCTTCCTGGTCGTGTGTGACGAAGATCGTGGTCAGGCCCAACTCACGCTGGATCTGTCGGATTTGTTCGCGCAAGTGCTTGCGAATCCGTGCATCCAGGGCCGACAGTGGCTCGTCCAGCAGCAACAGGCGCGGCCGGGTCACCAGGGAGCGGGCGAGGGCGACGCGCTGGCATTGGCCGCCGGACAGTTGATGGGGATAGCGGCCGGCAAAATCATGCAGCTCCACCAGGCGCAGGATCTCCAGCACACGCTTGTGGCTGTCCGATGCCTCGACTTTTTGCATGCGCAGGCCGAAGGCGACGTTCTGTTCCACGGTCATGTTGGGGAACAAGGCGTAGCTCTGGAAGACCATGCCGATGCCGCGTTTCTGCGGGCTCAACGGGACGATGTCTTGCCCGTCGAGGATGATCTGGCCGGCATCCACCGCGGTCAGGCCGGCAATGCAGCGCAACAGCGTGGACTTGCCACAACCGGAAGGGCCGAGGAGGGTGACGAATTCGCCCTTGCGGATCTCGCAATTGATGTCGCTGAACACCGGCGTGCCGGCGTAGCTTTTTTGCAGGTGTTGGACGCTGACGTAGCTCATTGGCTTTTGTCCTTGTTCAAGATGTTGGCCGCCCAGGTCAGGACCAGTACGAAGAAGAAGTAGGAAATCACCAGCGCACTGGTGAAGTGACCGCTGCTGTTGCGCATGTTGTTCAGGTACACCTGCAGGGTTTCATAGCGAGTGCCGACGAGGATGTTGGCAAACACGAATTCGCCGAACAGGAACGAGAAGGACAGCAGCAACGCCACCATCAAGCCCTTGCGCAGGTTTGGCAGCACCACCAGGAACGCGGCCTGGAAAGTGCTGGCGCCGAGCAGTTGGGCGGCGTCCATCAGGTCGCGCAGGTTGATGGCTTGCAGGTTGTTGGTGATCGCCCGGTACATGAACGGCAAGGCGACGGTGAAGTAGCAACCGATCAGGATCCACGGCGTGCCGACCATCGCCAGCGGCCCGGAGCCGTAGAGTTGCAACAGCCCCACCGACGACACCACCGGCGGCACCGCGAAGGGCAGCAGGATGAGGATGTTCATCAGCGCGTCGAGTCTGGGGAAGTGGTAATGCACCACGAACAGCAACGGCAGGATCAACACCACCGAGAGCACCAGCGCACCGACGCAGACCAGCAGCGATTGGCCGAAGGCGTGGAGAAAACGCGGGTCGCTCCACAACTGCACATACCATTTGAACGTGAAACCGCTGGGCAGCACGGTGGCCGACCAACTGCTGGCGATGGAGTAGACGAGCGTGCCGGCCAGGGGCAGCAGCAGGATGGCGAACAGCAGGTACACCACCGCCCGATGATAGAGCCCGACGGAGCCCGGTTCAGCGCGAGACATGGTAGCTCCTCTTGAGCAGCAACTGATGGACGATGGTGACCACGGTCATCAACGCCACCAATATCACGGCCAGGGCACTGGCCATGTTCGGGTCGAGGGAAATGTCGCCGGAGACCATGGCGGCGATGCGAATCGGCAGCACGTTGAAGTTGCCGGTGGTCAGCGCATAGACCGTGGCGTAGGCGCCGAGGGCGTTGGCCAGCAGGATCACGAAGGTGCCCAGCAGCGCCGGGGTCAGCACCGGCAAGCCGATGTGGCGCCAGAACTGCCAGCCGTTGGCGCCCAGCAGCTCGGCGGATTCGCGCCAGTCTTCGCGCAGGGCATCGAAGGCCGGATAGAGCAGCAGCACGCCCAGGGGGATCTGGAAGTAGGTGTAGAGGATGATCAGCCCGGTTTTCGAGTACAGGTTGAAATCCTCGATGATCCCCGCCTGTTTGAGCATGATCGTGATGCTGCCGTTGAACCCGAGCAAAATGATGAAGGCGAAGGCCAGGGGCACGCCGGCGAAGTTGCTGGTCATGTTGGCGAAGGCGTTGACGAAGTTGCGCAGCCGCGAATCCACCCGGCGCAGGGAGTAGCTGCCCAGCACGGCGATGACGATGCCGAACACACTGGACCAGAAGCTGATCTCCAGGCTGTGCTGGATCGCTTGCAGGTAGAACTTGGAACTGAAGATCTTGCTGAAGTTGGCCAGGCCCCAGCCGAACTCTTCCGATTCCAGGCTGTTGAGCAGCACCCAAAGCAGCGGGGCGATCTGGAACACGATGAAGAAAATCGCGAAGGGCACCAGGCACAACGCTGCCAGCCATTTGCCGCGCGTCATGGCGTTCACTTGAGTAACTCCTGGCAATAGGGTTTGTCGTGGTCGACGCCGAGCAATTGACAGATGGTGCCGCACAGTTCGGTCTGCCGGGGCGTGGCCGCGGGATCGAGACTGAAGCCGCTGCCCAGGACGAACAGCGGCACTTCCCGTTCCTCGGCCAGCAGACCGTTATGGGAGCGATCGTTGTTCATGCCGTGGTCGGACGTCACCAGCACCTGGTAACCGGCGTCGAGCCAGCCTTGCAGGTAGACCGCCAGGTTGATGTCGGCCGAGCGGGCGCTGTTGCGGTATTGCGGGGTGTCGAGGCCGTGCTTGTGGCCGGCGTCGTCGATGTTCATCGGGTGCACCAGCAGGAAGTTCGGCAGGTAGCGCTGACGCAGGTGTTCGGCGTCGGCGAACAGATGGGAATCGGGGTAGTGGTCATTCCAATAGAAATGCCCGTACTGGATCGGCAGGTCGGGGTTGTCGGTGTGACGATCGCGACCGGCCACGAAGGGCGAAACGTTGTAGAGCTCGCTGACCCAGTGATACGCCGCGGCCGCCGTACTCAAGCCGGCCTGGGTGGCGTAGTGGAAAATGCTGCGCTGGTTCGACAGGCGTGTGACGTTGTTGTGCACGATCCCGCTGTCAATGGGCACGACGCCGGTGAGGATGCATTCGTAGAGCGGGCGGGACAGGGCGGGCAACTCACATTCCAGTTTGTAGAGGGCCGCGCGTCCTGCGCCGACGTAAGCCTGCAAATGCCCCATGGCATGCCGGGCGACCTCATGGTTGAGACCGTCGAGCACCACCAGGATGACGTTGTGCTTCATGGGTACCGGGACTCCGGGCAGATACCAGAAAACTCGAATCCTCCAAGCTCCACTGTAAGAGCAGGCCTGTGGGAGCAAAGCTTGCTCGCGATGCTGGCGACACGGTGCAATTTCAAGACCGTGTCATCGTTTATCGCGAGCAAGCTTTGCTCCCACAGGGACCGCTTCTACAGTTGGGTGCCCAGTGGATATCCGAGCGGGAGCTAGCGCCTCACTTCATCTCGACGATGACTTGTTCATTCCACGCCTGCGGCAGTGCCTTGGAAGTCTTCTCCCAAGCATCCGCGTCCTTGATCGGGGTCACGCCTTTGTACTGCTCGTTCGGCAGCAGCTTGGCCTTGACCTCTGCCGGCAGGGTCAGGTGCTCGGCGCGGATCGGACGGGCGTTGCCCTTGGCCAGGTTGATCTGGCCGGCGTCGCTGAAGATGTACTCACGAGCCAGCTTGGCGGCGTTCGGGTGCTTGGCGTATTTGTTGATGATGGTGGTGTAGCCGGAGATGACTGAGCCGTCGGACGGAATCAGCACGATGTAGTCATCCGGGTTGGCCATCTTGGCCTTGTAGCTCAGGCCGTTGAAATCCCAGACCACGCCGACTTCGACTTCACCCTTTTCCATCGTGGCGATAGTTGGGTTGGCCATGGACAGGCGCCCTTGCTTGGCGATTTCGGCGAACATCAACAGCGCCGGCTGGACGTTCTTCTCGTTACCGCCGTTGGCCAGGGCCGCGGCCAGCACGCCGTTGGCGGCCTGGGCGGCGGTGCTCACGTCACCGATGGAGACTTTGTATTTGCCGGTCTTCAGGTCCGCCCATTTGGTTGGTACTTCGGAACCGTGCAGCAGCTTCTTGTTGACGATGAACGCGATGGTGCCGGTGTAGGCCAATGCCCAGTTGCCGTCCTTGTCCTTGGCCCAGGCAGGGACTTGTTCCCAGGTGCTTGGCTTGTAGGGTTGAACCACGCCCTGCTTGACCGCGATCGGGCCGAAAGCTGCACCGACGTCGCCGATGTCGGCGCTGGCGTTGTCTTTCTCGGCGGCGAACTTGGCGATTTCCTGGGCCGAGCTCATGTCGGTGTCAATGTGTTTCAGGCCGTAGACCTTGGCCAGGTCGTCCCAGGTGCCTTTCCAGTTTGCCCAGTCATCGGGCATCCCGACGCTGTTCACGGCGCCTTCCGCTTTCGCAGCGGCTTCCAACGTTTTCAGATCGGTGTCAGCGGCCATGGCGGCGGTGCACATGGCAATGGTCGAGCCTAACAGTGATGCCAGGAAAAGCTGTTTCATCCGAAGCTCCTATGGGCGTTTTCAACGCTGCGATTGCGGTTGTGTTGGTCTAGGTCAGCAATACCTGAGCCAATGTAGGCGAGCCCTGTGACATTTTGATGTCGGTGGTGGAGGGTCCAGGAAATGCCCGGCTCGTGGAGGTTGCCTGCGAATTAAGCGTAGACCATGGTTAAACAGCTGATCTGAAAGGACTTGGCCGTTAATTTGCACGCTTGCAAAACGACCGTTCGGCGGCTCTGTCATCTGCCAGTCATGTGCAGTGCCTAGGCTTGCTGGACCAAGAAGCGGATCGATGGACAGTCGATCTTGCCCCGAAACAGTGCTGGTCTAGTCCAGATAGGTAACGTTGATGCGCATCGATGCAACCAAAGCGGTGACAGCCATCGGACAGGTCCTGCAAGAGCAGCTCGACCACGGGTTGCTGGCGCCCGGTAGCAAGCTGCCGGCCGAGCGCAAGCTCAGTGAATTGTTCGGGACCACGCGGATTACCGTGCGTGAGGCGTTGTTGCAGCTCGAAGCCCAGGGGCAGATTTATCGGGAGGAGCGCCGGGGCTGGTTCGTCTCGCCGCCGCGCCTGGCCTACAACCTGATGCAGCGCAGCCATTTCCACGCCATGGTCGCAGCCCAGGGGCGTGTGCCTTCTACCCAAGTGATCTCGGCGCGACTGCAACCTGCCTCGGCGGCGGTGTGTGCCTGGTTGCAACTGCCGGCGTTGTCCAGCGTGATCCAGATCTGCCGCGTGCGGCGTATCGACGAGCGGCTGGTGCTATACGTCGAGCACTACCTGAACCCGCAGTATTTTCCGGACATTTTGGGGTTTGACCTCAACCAGTCCATCACCGAGCTGTACGCCCGCCATTACGACCTGCACTACGGCCGGGTGAAGTTTGAAATCGTGCCCACCTCTTTACAGCTGGAAGCGGCAGCGGCGTTGAAGGTCTCGGTGGGCAGCCCCGGGCTTCGCATCGCACGGGTCAACTATGACCAGCATCAGCGGCTGATTGATTGCGACCTGGAGTTCTGGCGACACGATGCGATCCATGTCGGCGTGGATGTGCCGGAGCAAGCTGTGCCGGAACAATCGCCCGCAGCCTGAGGCAGGGTCAGAGCGACTCGTTGAGCTTGCTCAGGATCTTGATCACCACCGTGGCGAGGATCAACAACATGCCGATCCACATGGCAAAGACCCCGACGCTCTTGTCACGGAAGTTGAAGCCGATGGCCAGCAGGATCATGCCTGCAACGATGGGCACCAGCATGGCGTTGAACGAAGACATCGAGATCATGGCGACAGCCTTGTCAGGGAAGGATAAGGCCAGTCTAGTTGGGGTTTTGCCGGGGTGTGCTGATGTATGTCACATCGCCCTCATTCCCGAGGCAAACACTGTGTGGGAAGAAAACTGTATGGGAGCAAAGCTGTGTGGGAGCAAGCCTTGCTCCCACAGGGTTCATCATGCCTTCGGGGCGGTTATGGCAACTCGCGAGAGGCGTAGAACGCGCTCAGCACCTTCACCAGATGCGCCAGGTCATGGCTGCCGCACAGTTCACGGATCGAATGCATGGCGAAGGTCGGCAAACCGATGTCCACGGTGCGCACGCCCAGCTGGCTGGCGGTGATCGGGCCGATGGTCGAGCCACAGCCCATGTCGCTGCGCACCACGAAGCTCTGCACCGGCACTTCTTCGGCCATGCACAGGTGGCGGAAGAACCCGGCGGTTTCGCTGTTGGTGGCGTAGCGCTGGTTGCTGTTGACCTTGATCACCGGGCCGGCATTGAGCTTGGGGCCGTGGTTGGCGTCGTGCTTGTCGGCATAGTTGGGGTGCACGCCGTGGGCGTTGTCCGCCGACACCAGCAGGGATTTCTGAATGGTGCGGACGAACTCTTCACCTTCAGGCAGCAGGCGACGCAGGGTTTGCTCCAGCATCGGGCCGTCGGCGCCACAGGCCGAGCACGAGCCGACTTCTTCGTGATCGTTGCAAACCAGCACGCAGGTTTCTTCGGTGTCAGTGTTCAGCAACGCTTGCAAGCCGGCGTAGCACGACAGCAGGTTGTCCAGGCGCGCGCCGGCGATGAAATCGCCGTGCAGGCCAATGACCGCAGCGCTTTGCGTATCGTAGAAACTCAACTCGTAATCGAGTACCACGTCGGCATTCAGGCCGTGTTCGCGAGCCAGTTGATCGGTGAGCACGGCACGGAAGTCGACGCGCTCGTCCCCGGCGAACTGGGCAAGGATCGGCGGCAGTTCATTCTGCGGGTTGATGGCCCAGCCCTGGTTGGCTTCGCGATTGAGGTGGATGGCCAGGTTCGGAATCGTGGCGATCGGCGCCTTGAAATCGATCAACTGGCTTTCGACCTTGCCATCGCGACGGAAGGTCACGCGTCCGGCCAGGGACAGGTCCCGGTCGAACCACGGCGCCAGCAATGCACCGCCGTAGACTTCCACGCCCAGTTGCCAGAACCCGTGGCGTTGCAGTTCCGGCTGCGGCTTGACCCGCAGGCAGGGGCTGTCGGTGTGGGCGCCGACCAGGCGGATGCCATCGTGCAACGGTGAGTTGCGGCCGAGCTTGAAGGCGATGATCGAGGAGTCGTTGCGCGTGACGTAATAGCGACCGTTGGCCTCGGTGGCCCAGGTCTCGCGTTCGTCAAGACGCTGATAGCCTGCCGCCTCCAGGCGCTTGGCAAGGCTGGCGGTGGCATGGAACGGGGTAGGGGAGGCCTTGAGAAAGTCGATCAGGCCCTGGTTCAACTCTGCGCGCATAAGAAACTCCAGACAGCAATGGGCGGCAGTTTACCGTATTGCTGATGGATGGGGGGGCATCCCGTTGGTTGTTCAACCTGTGGGAGCGAGCTTGCTCGCGATAGCGTCAGATCAGCCAGCAGGGTGATCGACTGACACACCGCATCGCGAGCAAGCTCGCTCCCACAGGCGGTCATGCGAATCTTCAGAACGGTGCCGGGCACTCGAAGCGCAAGCGCTCGCCGCTTTGCGGATGGGTGAAGCTGAGCATGCTGGCGTGCAGGCACAGGCGCGGCCAGGCAGCGAGGGCCTGCGGGTGGGCGTAGAGTCCGTCGCCCAGCAACGGATGACCGATGGACAGCATGTGCACGCGCAATTGGTGCGAGCGCCCGGTAATCGGCGTGAGTTCGACGCGGCACCAATCGCCGCAACGTTCCAGCACGCGCCAGAAGGTCAGGGCGTGTTTGCCGTGCTCATGGTCCACCACATGCCGAGGTTTGGTCGGCGGGTCATAGCGCAAGGGCAGGTCGATGCTGCCGCTGTCCAGTTCCGGTTGGCCCCAGCACAGGGCCGTGTAGGCTTTTTCGGTTTCGCGATCATGAAATTGCCGGGACAGTTCGCGATGGGTGTCCGGGTCGCGGGCCAACAGGATGATGCCGGAGGTTTCCCAGTCCAGTCGGTGCACGATTCGCGCTTCCGGATAGCCGTTTTCCTGCAGGCGGGTAATCAGGCAGTCCTTGTTGTCGTCGGCCCGGCCGGGCACGGAGAGCAACAGGGTCGGCTTGTCGACCACCAGGACGGCGTCGTCCTGATGAATGATGCGGATGTTGGACAGGGGCATTGAAAACAGTCTCGTTACAAACGCCAACGGCGGCTCGGGCCCTTTTTTCCTAACCCTGTGGGAAGGACTCCAGGACCCGAGCCGCCGTGGCTCCCGCAGGATCTATCAGCGATCCGGCAGGGTGATGTTGAGTTCCAGGATCGAGCAGCTGCCCTGGCTTTCCAGTGCCACGTGCACGTCATCGCTACCGATGTTGACGTATTTGCGGATCACTTCCACCAGTTCCTTCTGCAAGGCCGGCAGGTAGTCAGGGGTACTGCGTTGGCCGCGTTCGTGCGCCACGATGATCTGTAGACGCTCTTTCGCGACCGAGGCGGTACTGGGCTTTTTGTTGGCACGAAAGAAGTCAAAAAGGTTCATTACCTACCTCCAAACAGGCGCTCGAAGAAACCTTTCTTCGTTACATCGAGGAAACGATGCTCCACGGTTTTGCCCAGCAGGCGATCGACGGCATCGCTGTATGCCTGGCCGGCGTCGCTCTGGTCGTCGAGAATCACCGGTACGCCGGAGTTGGAGGCCTTGAGTACCGCTTGGGATTCCGGAATGACACCCAGCAGGGTGACGGCGAGGATTTCCTTGACGTCTTCGACGCCCAGCATTTCGCCATCGCTGACCCGTTGCGGGTTGTAGCGGGTCAGCAGCAGGTGTTCCTTGATCGGCTCTTCGCCCTTCTCGGCGCGACGGGATTTGCTCGCCAGCAGGCCCAGCATGCGGTCGGAGTCACGCACCGACGACACTTCAGGGTTGGTCACGACGATCGCTTCGTCAGCGAAGTACATGGCCAGGTGGGCACCTTTCTCGATACCGGCCGGGGAGTCGCACACCACGAACTCGAAGTCTTCCTTGAGTTGCATCAGGACTTTTTCCACGCCTTCCTGGGTCAGCGCGTCTTTGTCGCGGGTCTGACTGGCGGCCAGCACGTAGAGGTTCTCAAGGCGCTTGTCCTTGATCAGGGCTTGCTGCAGGTTCGCTTCGCCGTTGACCACGTTGACGAAGTCGTAGACCACGCGACGCTCGCAACCCATGATCAGGTCCAGGTTACGCAGGCCGACGTCGAAGTCGACGATGACTGTCTTGTGGCCGCGCAGAGCGAGGCCGGTACCGATAGCGGCGCTGGTGGTGGTCTTACCCACACCACCCTTGCCGGATGTAACCACGAGAATCTTGGCCAAGGTGTTTCACCCCTAAGGAAAAAGGACTTTTTCAGCCCCTGAAAAACATCTCTGGAAAACTGCTGCAATTGGACAGGCTTGGCTGGAATCGGATGTCGGGCGGGGTCTACCTCCGGTAAACACTGCCTGATCCTTTTTCCTACGTCGTTTAAGCCGTTTTCGCTCGTTTTAGAGATGCTTGGAAAATGCGGCAGTATCCGTTAAAGCCGAATGATGTTCAACACGTCGCCCGACAGGCTGATCTGAACGCCGGCCCCCCACAACGGATCGCGGCGCAAATCCTCGGAGACCTTGTACTGCCCGGCGATGGAGACCAGTTCAGCGCTCAATTGCTGACAGAAGATCCTGGCTTTCGTATCGCCCTTGACGCCGGCCAGCGCACGACCGCGCATCGGGCCGTATACATGGATGTTGCCATCGGCGAGAAGTTCCGCCCCCGGGCTGACCGAGGACACGATGACCAGATCGCCACCCTGGGCATAAATCTGCTGCCCGCCGCGCACTGGCGAGGTGATGACACGCGTCGGCTTGATGGGGGGCTCTGGTGGTTTTTCCGGGGCTTTCTTGGCTTCGACCGGGCTCAGCTCCAGCACGCGCTCCCGGGCGCCGGACGGCGGCAGCACCGGAATGTCCACGGCGATGGCGGCGGCGATGTCTTCGATGCGGCTGGCGCGGATCGCCAGGGTGCGCAGGCCGTGCTGGCGGCAAACGCGCATCAGGCCTGGCAGGTCCACCGCGCCTTCGCCGGCCGGCAGCTTGTCCAGGGCCAGCACCAGCGGTGCATTGCTGAAGAAGTTCGGTGCCTGGGCGACTTTGGCCGCCAACTGCCGGTCAAGGCCTTCCAGGTCGTTGCGGGCCAGCTCCAGCACCGTAATGGCGAGCATGCTGCCCTTCAGCTGGAACACGGGATCTTGGTCTAGCGGTTCGGTTTGGCTCATGGTCGGCGTACAACGGCTTGTCACTAAAAGTGCCGAGACTTATAACGAGATCGTCCGCCAGCCGCAACCCGGGTCGAACAATGTAGAATGCGCGGCCCATGTCCTAATGGAAGCTGTAATGGATCGCCCGCGTTTTCGAGCTGCATTTTTTCATCCGCGTTTCTGGCCGCTGTGGTGCGGCCTGGGCCTGTTGTGGCTGATCGTTCAATTGCCTTATCCGTTGTTGCTGCGGGTCGGTCGCGCACTGGGCGCGCTGATGTATCGAGTAGCCGGCGACCGACGGCGCATCGCCCGTCGCAACCTGGAACTGTGTTTCCCGCAAAAGTCCGCCGCCGAACGCAAGCGTCTGCTCAAGGAAAACTTTGCCTCCACCGGCATCGCCTTTTTCGAAATGGCCATGAGTTGGTGGTGGTCGCGTTCGCGCCTGGCGAAACTGGCCCATGTCGAAGGGCTGGAGCATCTCAAGCAGGCCCAGCGCGAGGGCAAGGGCGTGATCCTGATGGCACTGCATTTCACCACCCTGGAAATCGGCGCGGCCTTGCTCGGCCAGCAGCACACCATCGATGGCATGTACCGCGAGCACAAGAACCCGCTGTTCGACTACATCCAACGCCGCGGCCGCGAGCGGCACAACCTCGACTCCCTGGCCGTGGAGCGTGACGACGTGCGTGGCATGCTCAAGCTGCTGCGGGCCGGGCGGGCGATCTGGTATGCGCCGGACCAGGATTACGGCGCCAAGCAGAGCGTGTTCGTGCCGCTGTTCGGCATCCAGGCCGCGACGGTCACCGCCACCAGCAAATTCGCCCGCCTGGGCAAGGCGCTGGTGGTGCCCTTCATCCAGGAACGCCTGGCCGACGGCAGCGGTTATCGCCTGGTGATCCAGGCCCCGCTGACGGATTTCCCGGGTGAGACCGAGGAGGCCGATTGCATCCGCATCAACCAGTGGGTCGAACAGTCGGTGAGTGATTGTCCCGAGCAATACCTTTGGGCCCACCGGCGTTTCAAGAGCCGTCCACCGGGCGAGCCGAAGCTGTACGACAAACGCGGTTGAGTCGGTAGTCCGCCATTTTTCAGCAGCACCTTGAGCACGGAGCATTGCGATGACCCCAGCTGAACCGGTTACAGGTTTGATTCTTTCCGGCGGCGGGGCTCGAGCGGCGTATCAGGTGGGCGTACTGGCGGCCATCGCCGAATTGTTGCCGGACGGTGCGGACAATCCGTTCCCGGTGATCGTCGGCACGTCGGCCGGGGCGATCAACGCGGTCAGCCTTGCGAGCGGGGCGATGGACTTCAAGACCGCCATCGAGCGGCTGACGGCGTTCTGGCAAGCGGTGCGCAGCCATCAGGTCATGCGCAGTGACTGGTGGGGCGTGATCGCCCAGGCGACGCGGTTCATTACCCACAGCCTGTTGGGCCTGGGGGCCAAGTTACCGGTGGCGCTGATCGACAGTTCGCCATTGCGCGAACTGCTCCAGGCCCAATTCCACGCCTCGGGCATCGAACAGGCCATCGTCGAGCAGCAACTGCGCGCGGTGGCGGTGACGGCGTTCGGTTATGAATCCGGCCAGGCCGTCACCTTCTACCAGGGGCGCGGGACCATCGATGCCTGGCTGCGCCATCGACGTATCGGGGTGCCGACGCAGTTATCGGTGGAGCACCTGCTGGCCAGCTCGGCGATTCC
Source organism: Pseudomonas sp. H1_F01 (assembly GCF_054681425.1). Taxonomy (NCBI): domain Bacteria; kingdom Pseudomonadati; phylum Pseudomonadota; class Gammaproteobacteria; order Pseudomonadales; family Pseudomonadaceae; genus Pseudomonas; species Pseudomonas sp. H1_F01. The sequence continues at coordinate 1,962,543 of NZ_CP162823.1, forward strand.
CTTGTTGTTCGCGCCGGTCAGGATCGGCCCGCAATACTTCGGTGACGGCGCGGTGCGGCAATCGGCGCCCATCAGCCCGGCCTTGCACCTGGGGGCCAATCGGGTGCTGGTGATCGGCGTCAGCGGCAACCCCCGTGGTGCTGGCGGGCAGGATCCCACCGAGCGCAGCTATACCGGCCTGCAACCGACCCTGGCGCAGATCGGCGGCCATATGCTCAACAGCACGTTCATTGACAGCCTGGAAAGCGACATCGAGTTGCTTGAGCGCCTGAACGGGTTCAGTCACCTGCTGCCCGATGACGTACCGGCCCACGCCCTCGGCGCGGCGCCGGTGGACGTGCTGGTGATTTCCCCGAGCCAGCCGATCGACGAAATCGCTGCCCGCCATCGCCAGGAACTGCCCCGTGCGTTGCGGTTATTCCTGCGCGGGCCGGGCGCGACCAAGACCAGTGGCGCAGGGGTGCTGAGTTACCTGTTGTTCGAGTCGGGGTATTGCAGCGAACTGATCGAGCTGGGACGCCAGGATGCGTTGGCGCAGCGTGAGGCGTTGAGTCGGTTTTTGGGGTTGGCATAAGGGATGTAAGCAGGTCCACCGCCATCGCGAGCAAGCTCGCTCCCACAGGAGATTTTGCGGTGGACGCTGAAACTGGGTCCAACACACAAACCCATGTGGGAGCGAGCTTGCTCGCGAAGGCGACTGAACATTCAACATTGATGTTGGCTGATGGTCCGCTTTCGCGAGCAAGCTCCGCTCCCACAAGGGATTTGTGGTGAGCTCTGAACCTGAGGCTCAGTCAGGTCAGAAATGGTACTTCAGCAAGAAGCTGGTATTGCTCTGGTTGGTCTTGAACCCGTCGCTGTCTTCGATCCCGTACTTGTTCTTCCAGTAGTCATACTCCACGCCCACATACAACTGCTTGGCACCGAGCTTCAACGCCTTGCCCAGGTCATATTTGATCTGCGGGTTGATGTGCAGGTTGGCGTGGTAGGTGCCCTTGGAGTTGGTGTCGTTGTCCACCACCCAGTCGATGAAACCGTCGATCAGGATGTCGGATGAACCCACCGGGAGGGTGTATGCCCAGGTCGGGGTGATCTGCCAGACGTTGTCGCCGGCGCGTGGGCCTTCGGTCTGGCGGTTGTAGAAGTTCAGCTGGAAGTAGTCGAAGCCGGGAATCGCCAGGTCGAAACCCGGGCCGATCAGGTAGGACTCGTTGTCGCCTTCGCCGAATTCATACGTCATGGCCAGCAGCACATCCTTGATCGGGCCCAGTTCCAGCTTCTGGTCGAAGATCTTGCCGAACGACAGGCGTGGGCTGAACTCACCGTAGTAGGTGTTCGGGCCGGACTGGCTGTCGTCCTGGCCGTTGTAGAAGATCCGATCGAGGAAGAAGAAGTTGTCCCCGTATTTCCAGGCGTCGGCGTGTTCGAAGGTCACGGTCTGCTGGATGCGCGGGTTGACCTGGAAATCCTTGCCATACAGGTAGGTCAGGCTGTTGTTCTGCCACTGGAACAGGTCGTCGGCCATCGCTTGGCCCCCGGCCGACAAGGCTCCTGCGAGTATCAGGCTGGTGCACGTACGTTTCATTCGGTTTGCTCCCAAAGGTAAGTGGTACCGCTTTTTTTTCAGGTCAGCGCTCTGGTGTGGCGCCTTTTTCCTCGGATTAAAAACATCCGTTCGGTCAGCTTTTCGCTTGTGGCCAGTGCTGATAGCAAGAGCTGAGCCAAGGTCAAAAAAGGCTCGTCCAGCTATTTGGAACAGTCGAAAAAGGTGTTTTCCAGAGACACCCGATATCCCCCGTGATGCTGGGATAAGCTGGCGTCTCGGTCAGGATTCGATGATTTTTACAGTGCTCGGATGCGAACGGCCGCGCAGGGTACGGGCTTGCCCTGACGGGCTCAAGTGCCCTGCAACGGCGCATTCGCGGCGAATTTGGGGCGCGGCTCAGTTGGTCCGCGCGCCCTGGTTGATCCACGCGCCGATCAGGTCGCGTTCCTGCTGGGTCATCTGGGTGATGTTGCCCAGGGGCATGATCTGGTTGGTCACGGCCTGGGCCTGGATGCGCGCGGCCTGTTGCTGGATCTGCTCTGGCGTATCGAACATCACCCCACCTGGTGCGGCGCTGAACAGCGGGCTGGTGGGCTTGGCCGAATGGCAGACCGAGCAGCGTTCCTGGATCACGCTGTGGACCTTCTCGAATGAAGGGCCCTGGGCGTTGGCGGCCTGGGTGGGCGCCGCTGTCGGTGCGGCGGGGGCCGTCGCCGGTTTTGCGCCACCACCCACTGCCGTTTCCGGCAACGGTTGGTACTCGATCACGCCAGGAGCCTTGGCCACCTCCGGTGCGGTGGGCATGGGCTTGGGACCTGTGACATAAGCCAGGCAGATCATCGCCAGGGCTCCGACCGGCAGCGTCCAGGCAAAGCGGTTGCTGTCATGGCGCGTGTTGAAGTAGTGGCGCACCAACACCGCCGCTACGGCGATCCCGGCCAGGATCAGCCAGTTGTACTGGCTGCCGTAGGTGCTCGGGAAATGGTTGCTGATCATGATGAACAGCACCGGCAAGGTGAAGTAGTTGTTGTGGCGCGAACGCAACAAACCCTTGGCCGGCAGTGCAGGATCGGGCGTGCGGTTCTCGGCGATGGCCGCCACCAGTGCACGCTGGGCCGGCATGATGATGCGGAACACGTTGCCGACCATGATCGTCCCGATGACCGCCCCGACGTGCAGGTAGGCGCCGCGACCGCTGAACACCTTGCTGAACCCGTAGGCCGCGGCGATCAACAGCACGAACAGGATCACGCCGAGCAGGGCTGGGCGCTTGCCCAGGGCCGAGTCGCAAAGAAAGGAATAGACGAACCAGCCGACGAGCAACGAACCGAGGCCCAGGGCGACGCCTTCGGGCCCGCTCAGGCTGCTGCCGGGGGCCAGCAGGTAGACGGTCGGGTTCCAATAGAACACCACGCACAACAGCGCGATGCCGGACATCCAGGTGAAGTAGGCTTCCCACTTGAACCAGTGCAGGTTGTCCGGCATGGAGGGAGGCGCGAGTTTGTATTTTTCCAGGTGGTAGATGCCGCCACCGTGGATGGCCCACAGGTCACCGGCCAGGCCGCTCCTGGGGTTGACGCGATTGAGGTTGTTTTCCAGCCAGACGAAGTAGAACGACGCGCCTATCCAGGCCACGCCAGTGATCATGTGAACCCAGCGCACGCTCAGGTTCAGCCATTCCAGCATATGTGCTTCCACAGTCTTTACCTCTCGCCCGTCACGCTTGTCTTCGCGTGATCGGACCTTCTCTTATTGGTGGGGGGCGAGGATCAAGTACTCATCCTCTTGGAAAAAATGCTCATCGCAGTTATTGCCTGTGCCACTGCGATCAACCACCAGGAAGTCATCCCGCTTTTCGATCGTCAGCACCGGGTGGTGCCAGACGCCGCGATGGTAATTAATGCCCTGCCTGCCGTTGGTGACGAAGGCGCGGACCAAGCCTGATACAGGTGCATCGCCAAGTGGCGCGACCACGATCAGAAAGGGGTTGCCGAGCAGCGGAATGAACGCCTGGCTGCCCAGCGGATGGCGCTCCAGCATGCGCACGGTCAGCGGCATGTCCAGCGCGTCGGCGCGGAAGATGCTGATGATCGCCTTGTCGTCCGGCGTGGCGGTTTCCACCGTCGCCAGGCGATGGAAGCGCATGGTCGAACCGTTGTTGATCATGAAGTGATCACTGCCGTCGGTTTCGATCACGTCACCGAACGGGGCGAAGGCTTCTTTGGTCAACGGTTCGATCTTGAGTGTGCGCATGCTGGTCTTCTTAATCTTTTGAGTTTGATCGTTCCCACGCTCTGCGTGGGAACGCCGCCATGGACGCTCCGCGTCCACTGTGACGCGGAGCGTCACGGTATGCATTCCCACGCAGAGCGTGGGAACGATCATCGCAATCTTACTTCGACACCTTGCCCAGCACCCGCAGGCGACTCACGCCACCATCCGGGAACACATTCAGGCGGATGTGGGTGATCGGCCCCAGCGCCTTGATCTGCTCGGCGAAGGTATGTTCGGCGTGCATTTCCAGCTTCTGGCTCGGCAACAGCTCACGCCAGAACAGCGATTGGGTTTCGATCTGGCTGTCGGTGCCACCCTTGACGAACGCGCCCTGGATCGAGCAGCTGTCGGGATAGTTGCCCTTGAAGTGCAGGGTGTCGACGATGACTTTCTCGACCTCGCCGGCATGGCCCAGGGCGACGATCACCCAGTCATTGCCCGGGGTACGACGACGGGCGGTTTCCCAGCCGTCGCCCATGTTCACGCCACGACCCGGGTTGAGGATGTTGCTCATGCGGCCGAAGTGTTCGTCGGAGCAGGCCAGGGCACGGCCACCATTGAGGGCGGCAGCCAGGTCGATCTGTTCATTGTCGCCGACGGCCGACCAGTCGCGGTACGGAATGCCATAGACCCGCAACCGGGCCACGCCGCCATCGGGGTAGATGTTGAAGCGCAGGTGGCTGAAGGCCTGGTCGTTACTGATTTCGTGATAGTGGTGGCTGTTGCCTTGCAACTCGACGGCCGACAGCACTTCAGTCCACTGGGTGTTTTCGTCTGGCTCGCCTTCGGTCAGGAAGCAGGCTTCCAGGGAGGCCGACGGTGGGTAGTTACCGGTGAAGAATGAGGTGTCGATGTCCACGCCTTTGATCGAGCCGGCCACACCCAGGCGGATCACCGCGCTGTCATAGCCTTCGAAGCGCTTGCGCCGCGATTCCCAGCCGTCCATCCACTTGCCGTTGTCATCGAACACGCCCTCCTTCCATACGGCCGGGGTCGGTTGGAACAAACGGTTGGCGTCGGCGAACCAGTCATCGGTGACCGAAATGATCTTGGTGCCGAGGCGGGCGTCGGCCAGGTTGACGAACTTCTCGAAAGGTACGGCGTAAGCTTTCATTCTTCTTGTCTGCCTTTAAATAAGTTGGCTGGGGATGCTTGCAGGATCCTGGGGCTCAGGACTGCTCGCTAAAGGGTCAGTAGTCGGAACAACGCTATCTTGTTGATCTCTGCCAGCGCGCATTTGAATTCGGTGTCTACCGAATGATGGATGCGCGTTTCGAACGCCGCGAGGATCTGATGCCGGTTGCTGCCTTTTACCGCCATGATGAAGGGAAACTTGAACTTGGCCTTGTAGGCGTCGTTCAGCTCGGTGAAGCGCTGAAACTCATCGCTCGAGCATTGGTGAATACCGGCGCCGGCCTGTTCGTTCGTGCTGGCTTCGGTCAGTTGGCCCTGGACGGCGGCTTTGCCGGCCAGGTCCGGGTGAGCGTTGATCAGGGCCAGTTGGCTGGCGTGATCGGCACTCAACAGGATGTCGCTCATGCGCTGGTGCAGGGTTTCGATCTGGTCGATCGACGGGTCCTGGCCCAGGTCGAAAGCCTTTTCGGCGACCCATGGCGAATGTTCGTAGATATCGGCAAAAGCCCGGACGAAGGCTTCACGGCTCAAGGTGGATGGCTTGAGGGTCTGGAAGGCAGTCATTTCGAAGCTCCTGGTTTCGAAGCTTGCGGGCACGGGTGAGTCTGTTGCCAGTGGCGGGCGATGTCGACACGACGGCTGAACCAGACCTGTTCATGACCCTTGGCATATTCAAGGAAGCGCTTGAGGGACGCGAGTCGGGCAGGGCGGCCGATCAGGCGGCAGTGCAGGCCGATGGAGAGCATCTTGGGGGCTTCGGCGCCTTCGGCATACAGCACGTCGAAGGCGTCCTTGAGGTATTGGAAGAAATCATCGCCCTTGTTGAAACCCTGCACCTGGGTGAAGCGCATGTCGTTGGTGTCCAGCGTGTACGGGATCACCAGGTGCGGCTTGCCGTGGGGTGTGTTCGGTTCCCAGTAGGGCAGGTCGTCGTCGTAGGTGTCGCTGTCATAGAGAAAACCGCCTTCCTCCATGACCAGCCGGCGGGTATTGGGGCCGGTGCGACCGGTGTACCAACCCAGCGGACGCTCGCCAGTGATTTCGGTGAGGATGCGGATCGCTTCGAGCATGTGCTCGCGTTCCTGGGCCTCATCCATGTATTGGTAGTCGATCCAGCGATAACCGTGGCTGCAGATTTCGTGACCGGCGGCAACCATGGCGCGGATCACGTCCGGATGGCGCTGGGCGGCCATGGCCACGGCGAAAATGGTCAGCGGGATATCGAATTCCTTGAACAGCTTGAGGACCCGCCAGACCCCGGCACGGCTGCCATACTCGTAAAGCGATTCCATGCTCATGTTGCGCTCGCCCTGCAGCGGTTGCGCCGCGACCATCTCCGAGAGGAACGCCTCGGATTCCTTGTCGCCATGCAGGATGTTGCGCTCGCCGCCTTCTTCGTAATTGAGCACGAAGGACAGGGCGATGCGGGCATTGCCCGGCCACTGGGGATGGGGAGGGTTACTGCCGTAACCGATCAGGTCGCGTGGGTAGTCAGCGCTCACTGCAGTTTTCCTTCTTGTTCGAACCATGTGGGTGGCGCCCTGATGATGGATCATGGGCTGGCGTCACGACGATGGAGTGATTGTATACAACTTTATGTGCGATTTGTAAGCCTGATTTTTTGCATTTTTTACCGCAGTCCCCGGTTTGTCTACACTGCAAGAAACCTGCCCATCTGGTCAATTAATGGCTGGAAGAATGGCGTATCCGTTGGTTTGGCTTGAGATTGGGCAGGAACCTTTGTCGGAACATGCATGGACTAAATATCTGTTTTTTATTGTGTACAATTTTCTTTTAAAGTGTCTTAATTCGCTCATCGCCGTGGCGTTTCGTGCTCCGAAACGGTGCGGCCTGTCTTTCAACTGATTCAGGAGGCGTCGGGCCGGACTGCACAGCAGCGAGGCGCGCACAATCAATGGGACGTTTGACTACTCACGTTTTGGATGCTGCACACGGCTGCCCGGGCAGCTCGATCAAGGTCGAGTTGTACCGCGTGGAAGGTTCGCAACTGCAACTGGTCGCCAGTGCGCAGACCAACAGCGATGGTCGCTGCGACGCACCGCTGCTGCAAGGGGATGACTACCGTTCGGGTGTCTATCAGATTCAATTCCATGCCGGTGATTACTACCGCGCCCGTGGTGTCGAGCTGTCCGAGCCGGCGTTCCTGGATGTGGTGGTGCTGCGCTTCGGCATTTCGGCCGAACAGGATCATTACCACGTGCCCCTGCTGATTTCGCCTTACGCCTATTCCACCTATCGGGGCAGCTGACCCCCAAGCAGCTGCCTTGTCCTGGAAGCGACTGCGCATGGCGCTTCTTTGGTTTTTCGCCCGCTCACACTGCGGGCTTTTTTTCGTCCGTGGAAATGGGCTGTCTGGGAGGGACTCATCGTCGGATCGCCGCCCGGAGCAAGCTCGCTCCCACACTGGATTTTACCGCTCACAAAAAACCTGTGGGAGCGAGCTTGCTCGCGATGCTTTTGCTTTTTTAGCGGCTCAACAAGGAGGCTGCGCCCGCACCGCCAAATAATCCTGCGCTGATGCGGTTGAACCAGCCCTGGCCTTTCCCCGTACGCAGATACCGCGCCGCGCCATGGGCACCAAGGCCGTAGGCCAATTTGCACAGCAGGTCGAGTACGGTCCAGGTGGCGATCATGATCAGCAGTTGTGGCAGGAATGCTTGTTCGGCGCTCAAGAATTGCGGCAGGAAAGCGGCGAAGAACAGGATGTCTTTCGGGTTGCTGGCGCCCAATACGAACGCCCGGCCGAAGAGGGCGCGAAAGCGCGGGACGGCTGCGGCCTGGGGCACGTCGGCGCCTTGGGACGGTTGGCGTGATTGCTGCCAGCTCTGCCAGGCCAGGTAAAACAGGTACAGGGCACCGACAATCTTCAGGGCACTGAACAGCTGTTCCGATGCCATCAACAACGCACCGAGCCCCAGCGCCGAGGCACTCAGCAGGCAGATCGAAGCGATCACGCCACCCAGGAATGCCGGATACGAGCGGCGCAGGCCGTAGTTCAGGCTATTGCCGATCATCAACAACGACAACGGGCCGGGGATGAGGATCACCACCAAGGCGGCACCGCTGAACAACAGCCAGGTTTCCAGATTCATTGCTTTGCTCCTGATGTACAAAAGCCTCACCCATTGGGTGAGGCGGGTGAATACGGTGCCGCTTACAAGAAGATGAACTTGGCGATGAAGATCGCGCAGAGCACCCACAGGCTGACGGAGATTTCCTTGTGTTTACCGGTGCCTGCCTTGAGCACCACATAGGTGATGAAACCCAGTGCGATACCGTCGGCGACCGAGAACGTCAGGGGCATCATGATGGCCGTGACAATGGCCGGGATGCTGTCAGTCGCCTCGTCCCATTCGATGTGGGCCATGCCGCCCATCATCAGCATGGCAACGTAGATCAAGGCCCCGGCCGTGGCGTAGGCCGGGATCATCCCGGCCAGCGGTGCGAAGAACATGGCGGCAATAAATAGCACGCCGACGGTCACCGCGGTAAGCCCCGTGCGGCCACCGGCGGCCACACCAGCGGCGCTTTCCACGTAGCTGGTCACCGGCGGCACGCCGACCATGGCGCCAAATACGCTGGAGGCGCTGTCGGCTTTCAAGGCGCGGGACAGGTTCTCGATCTTGCCATCGGCTTTCACCAGGCCGGCGCGCTGGGCAACGCCCATCAGGGTGCCGGCGGTGTCGAACATGTGCACGAACAGGAAGGCCAGCACCACGCTGATCATGCTGACGTTGAACACACCGGCCACGTCCATCGCCATCCAGGTGGGGGCCAGGCTCGGCGGTGTCGACATGACGCCGTTGTACTGCACCAATCCCAGGCCCCAACCGGCCAGGGTCACGGCGATGATGCTGATCAGGATTGCGCCGAACACGCGGTGATAACTGAGCACGGCGATCATCAGGAAGCACACTGCGGCCAACAATGGACCGGGCTCACGCAACGAGCCGAGCTTGATCAGGGTGGCGGGGCTGTCGACGATGATCCCGGCGGTTTTCAGGCCGATCAGCCCGAGGAACAACCCGACCCCCGCGCCCATGGCGAACCGCAGGCTCACCGGAATGCTGTTGAGCAGCCACTCCCGCACCCGTGACAGGGTCAGGACCATGAACAACACACCGGAAACGAACACCGCGCCCAACGCAGTTTCCCAGTTGTAGCCCATGGTGCCGACCACGGTGTAGGTGAAGAATGCGTTCAAGCCCATACCTGGCGCCAGACCCACCGGCCAGTTGGCGTACAGGCCCATCAACAGGCAGCCCAGGGCCGCGGCGATGCAGGTGGCGACGAACGCGGCACCGTGATCGATGCCGGCGTCGGCCATGATGTTGGGGTTGACGAAGATGATGTAGGCCATGGTGATGAAGGTCGTCAGGCCGGCGATCAGCTCGGTCTTCACCGTGGTGCCATGCAAGCTGAGTTTGAAGATGCGCTCCAGCCAGCCACTGCGTAGTGGCGGCGAGAGGTCCAGCGTCCGGGCTTCGGGTTTGCGGCTTTCCACAGCGAGTACTCCTCAAGAGTCTTATTGTTATTTCCAGCACCGCACACGCCCTGGGGGTGGCTGCGATGCGCTGAGGCAGGTAAGGCTGGCGAAGTATGTTGACCTGTTGGTCAGGAACTCGCACGAAGCGAATTATGCTTTTGTATACAAATAAAGCAAATAATGTTTTCTGTGTTGTCGACGAAATGTCGGGCGATAGGGATATATCGCCCTGGCGGACGCTATCGCGAGCAAGCTTTGCTCCCACGGCGGGCGTCCACTGACCCTCTGTGGGAACAGTTTTGCTTCCAGCAGGTGTCCGCTGAGACCCTCTGTGGGAGCAAGGCTTGCCCGCGATGGCGATAGACCGGGCAATACACAGCTTGCAGAGGAAACTCAGTCGACAGCCACCTGACCCTTTCCCAGCCCCAGATTCACCGCCAACCACCCATCCACCGCCGCTTCCCCGGCCTCGGCAAACACCCGCTCCAGCAATTTCACCTGCTCACGCCGCAATGCCTGTTCGAAGCGTTCGCCCTCGGTTGTCAGTTCCAGCAGCCGCTTGCGCTTGTCGGTCTCGGACGCGACGCTGTTCACCAGATGCATTTCCATCAGTTGCCGTAACGGCATGTTCAGCGCCTGCTTGCTCACCCCGAGTACCGCCAGCAATTCCTTCACGCTCAATGACGGGTAGCGGGCGATGAAAAAAACGATGCGCTGGTGCACCCGGCTCAACCCGCGGCGCTCGAGCATTTCATCGGCCTTGGCGGTGAACGCCTGGTAACCGAAGAAAAACGCTTCCATGGCCATTTGTTGGGAAGTCGGGTTTTTAAGGTCAAGCATATTGACGTATCCGTAGAGGTCGGCGTAATTTCGGTCAATCAGTTTGACTTATTCTTCCCGTGCCCCGCTACAGGTGACCTCCATGGCTTTTTCCGAACGTGTCTCGCGCCTCAAAAGTTCTTTGATTCGAGAAATCCTCGCGGCGGCGCAGCGCCCTGAAGTGATGTCGTTCGCCGGCGGCCTGCCGGCCGAAGCCATGTTGCCGAAAGTGGAATGGGCGGCCATGCCGTTGTCCATGGGCCAGTACGGCATGAGCGAAGGCGAACCCGCCCTGCGCGAAGCCCTGGCGGCCCAGGCGCGGGCGCTGGGTGTGGCCTGTGAGGCGAGTCAGGTGCTGGTGGTCAGCGGTTCCCAGCAAACCCTCGACCTGGCGGCCAAGCTGCACATCGACGTCGGTACGCAAGTGATGCTCGAAGCGCCGACGTATCTGGCGGCGTTGCAGATTTTCCAGCTGTTCGGCGCCGACTGCATCACCGTGCCCCTGGAGGCCGACGGCCCGGACCTGAAACAGTTGCGGGCCCGGCTGGAGCAGCATCGGCCAGCGTTCATCTATCTGATCCCGACGTTCCAGAACCCCTCGGCAGTGCGCTACAGCGAAGCCAAGCGCGATGCGGTGGCGGCGCTGTTGGACGAGTTCGACGTGACCCTGATCGAGGACGAACCCTACCGCGAGCTGACGTTCGATGGCGGCAGTGCCACGCCAATTGTCAGTCGCTTGAAGAAGGCCAGCTGGATCTACACCGGCACCGTGTCGAAAACCCTGTTGCCGGGGCTACGGGTGGGCTACCTGATCGCCAGCCCGGATCTGTTCCCGCACCTGCTGCGGCTCAAGCAGTCGGCGGACCTGCACACCAATCGCATCGGCCAATGGCAGGCGCTGCAATGGATCGGCACCGAGCAGTACCGCAGCCATTTGAGTGAGTTGAGGGATTTCTATCGGGATCGTCGCGACCGCTTTCAGGCGGCGCTGCACAAGCATTTTGCCGACATCGCGGACTGGAGCGTGCCCCAGGGTGGGTTGTTTTTCTGGCTGACTCTCAGGCAACCGCTGGACACCCGCACCTTGCTCCCCGCCGCGCTGGCGGCCGACGTTGCGTTCATGCCGGGGGAACCGTTCTTCCCTGAACCGGACCAGCATCCGGGGCACTTGCGCTTGAACTTTAGCCACATCGATCCGGCGCGGTTGGATGAAGGGCTCAAGCGGTTGGCGGGGGTGGTGCGGGAGGCGTTGGCGGTAAAAGCAGCCTGACTTATGTGGTGACTGGACTGGCCCCATCGCGAGCAAGCTTTGCTCCCACAGGGACAGTGGTGAATACAAATCCAGTGTTCACCAAGCCCCCCCTGTGGGAGCAAAGCTTGCTCGCGATGAGGCCAGTCGTCGCACTAGAAAACTATCAGGCTGCCGAGAACCGCTTATCCAGATAATCAATGATCACCTTGGACTCATACATCCAGGTGGTCTCGCCATTTTCTTCAATCCGCAGGCACGGCACCTTGATCCGGCCGCCTTGCTCCAACAGGGCCTGGCGATCCTGCTCGTTGTTTTTCGCATCGCGCAGGGCCACGGGTACGTTGAGGCGGCGCAGGGTGCGGCGGGTTTTCACGCAGAACGGGCAGGCGTGGAACTGATACAGCGTCAGGCTGCGAGCGGCCTGCTCGACCTGCGCCTGGGCCTCGGTCGGGCGCTGTTTCTTGCCCGGGCGGGTGATGAAGTCGATGAAGATGATGAGCTGGCCCAAGCCAACCCGAAGCGCTTTGACAATCACGGTATTAAGCCTCGCGGCAGGGAAGAAGAGGGCGCGCAGCTTACCTGATTTTTCACAGGCGAAAAAAAACCGGCGATCAATGCCGGTTTTCTTCGTGCGACGGATTACTTGATGAGGCTGAGGAATTCGCTGCGAGTGGCGGCGTTTTCCCGGAACTCGCCGAGCATCACCGAGGTGATCATCGAGGAATTCTGCTTTTCCACACCGCGCATCATCATGCACATGTGCTTGGCCTCGATCACCACCGCCACGCCCAGGGCGCCAGTCACTTGCTGGACCGCATCGGCGATCTGGCGGCTGAGGTTTTCCTGGATCTGCAGGCGACGCGCATACATGTCGACGATGCGCGCGACTTTCGACAGCCCCAGCACCTTGCCGCTCGGGATGTAGGCCACGTGAGCCTTGCCGATGAAAGGCAGCAGGTGATGTTCGCACAACGAGTACAACTCGATGTCCTTGACCAGCACCATCTCGCTGTTGTCGGAGCTGAACAAGGCACCGTTGGTGACTTCTTCCAGGGTCTGTTCATAACCGCGGCAGAGGTACTGCATGGCCTTGGCAGCACGCTTGGGCGTGTCGAGCAGGCCCTCGCGGGAAACGTCCTCGCCCAGTTGGCCGAGAATCGCGGTGTAATTCTGTTCCAGAGACATGAAACTACCTGTGGGATTTTACGCAAAGGGCAAGGGTACGGTGGCGGACACGGCGCTGCAAGCTCGGCAAGCGAGGGCTATTCGTCGCGACCTTCCATCATGGTGCGCTTGAGCATCACGTAGACCGCCCCGGCGCCGCCGTGTTTTGCCTGGCAGGAGGTGAAGCCCAACACTTGTGGGTGCTGGCGCAGCCAGGTGTTGACGTGGCTCTTGATCATCGGCCGCTTGCCGTCCAGGCGCACGGCTTTGCCATGGGTGACGCGCACGCAGCGGATTTCGAACTTGGTGGCTTCGGCCAGGAATGCCCAAAGGGTTTCCCGGGCTTTTTCAACGCTCATGCCGTGCAGGTCGAGGCTGCCCTCGAAGGGGATCTGGCCGACCTTCAGCTTGCGCATCTGGCTTTCCTGGACACCGTCGCGTGCCCACATCAACTCGTCTTCCGGTCCGACGTCGATCACGAACTGATCGGACAGGCCATCCACGGTCGTAGCGTCGGTGCGCACGGTGGCGGCCTGGCGCAGCTTGGCGATTTGCGCGCGATCGGCCTTGGGCTTGCCGGTTTCGGCGCGGTCGTGCTTGATCGGTTTTACGCCCTGGATCGCACTTTTGAACAGGGAAAAGTCGTCGTCTTGCATGTCAGCCTCCGCGAAGGCCGGCCAGTTTACCCAACTCTGGCGGGATCAGGCGCGACAAAACGTCGGATGGCGGGTCAGTCGTGCTTTTTCATCAGGTGCGGAGCCATGGCCAGCTCCAGGGATTGGCGGGCGCGACGGCGGCAGCGGCGCCAGAGCCAGACGCCCAGTAACAACACGAAAAGACCGACTGCCAGGATGATCGCCGAACCCAGCGGAGTGGCGTTCAACTCACCCAGTGCGGGCGGGCGGCCCAGCAGGCTGGCGGCACCGGCCATGGCCAGCAGCACACCGAATGTTGCCAGTAGCGCAGCGATTGCCGCGCCAAAACGAAACCGCCAGTTGCTCGGGCCCTTGGGCCGCAAGCGACGTGCGTCAAAACCATCGGATAACTTCATTCCGACCTTCCTCAATGGGTATCGGCCCTTCGACCGGAAGATGTTCGGGTTGTTCCTGACAGTATGGCAATTGCGGCAAATGAGAGGCTTTTGCGGATGAGCGGCGGGAGTGGCCGCTCATCAAGGCGAATCAGATGAAGTCACGAGTCAACGCCAGGGTGGCGAAGTTGTCCGCCATGATCGCCATTTCGGTCTGCTGAACGTGTTCGGCGCTGAGGACGCCGCCCTTGTATGGCAGGTCGCGGGTGGCGCAGGCGTCTTCCACCAGGGTACAGCGAAAGCCCAGGTTCTTGGCGGCGCGCACGGTGGTGCTGACGCTGGAGTGGCTCATGAACCCGCACACGATCAGGTCCAGGGGGCCGAAGTCTTCCAGGCGCTTTTTCAACTCGGTGCCGTGGAAGGCGCTGGGCAGCAGCTTTTCGATCACGGTTTCGTCGGCCTGGGGTTCGAGGCCGGGAATGAACTCCCCGCGCTCGCCTTGCGGATCGAACAGCCCGCCATGGGTGCCCAGGTGGCGCACATGCACGATCGGCCGACCGGCTGCACGGGCCGCACCGAGCAATTGCTTGATGTTCGCGACGGCTGCATCCATGCCGCTCAGGGCCAGGGGGCCGGCGAGGTATTCTTTCTGGGCATCGATGATGATCAGGGTCGCTTGACTCAGGTTGGCCGCTGCATAACCACGACCGCTGAGTTGAAACATCGTTTTTGGAACGGACATTCTGGGGCTCCTTCGAGTGGGGCTTTTGCGACATTGTCCTCTGGCTGAGCGGTTCTGTGAATCGCTTCCATCGCAAGGGCCGCCGTTGCTGGCCTACAGCCTTGTCAAGATGCTCATCTTGTTCAATAGGCGGATCAAAAAACGGATAATTCCTACGATTGGTCCGGGGTTTTTCGTTCGTCATCGGGGCGTGTTTGGGTGGGGCCGCGTTTGGCTGGTAGACTCGCCCGTCGATTTTTCTGGAGTTTGCCGCCGTGATCACTTCCCGTCTCCGTACCCTGCGCGACCATATCCGTTGGGCCGTCAGCCGTTTCCATGGGGAGGATCTGTTTTTCGGTCATGGCACCGACAATGCGTGGGACGAAGCCCGGCAACTGGTGTTGGGCGCATTGCACCTGCCATGGGAAATTGCCGACAGCTATCTGGACTGCCGTCTTGAAGACGAAGAACTGGTCCATGTGCAGCGCCTGCTGCGCCGGCGTATCACCGAGCGTGTGCCAACCGCCTATTTGTTGGGTGAGGCCTGGTTCTGCGGGATGTCGTTCATCGTCGACGAGCGCGTGCTCATTCCGCGCTCACCCATCGGCGAACTGATCGAAAAGCATTTCGAGCCGTGGCTGGGCCAGGAGCCGGCACGAATTCTTGATCTGTGCACCGGTTCCGGCTGCATCGGCATTGCCTGTGCCTATGAGTTCCCGGAGGCCGAGGTGGTGCTGGCCGACCTGTCGTTCGAAGCGCTGGAAGTGGCCAACCAGAACATCGAGCGCCATGGCGTCGATGAGCGCGTGTTCACGGTCCAGGGCGATGGTTTCGACGGTCTGCCGGGGCAACGTTTCGACTTGATCGTGTCGAACCCGCCCTACGTCGATGCGGAAGATTTCGCCGACATGCCGCAGGAATACCAGCACGAGCCGGAGCTGGGCCTGGCTTGTGGCGATGACGGCTTGAACCTGGTGCGCCGGATGCTGGCCGAGGCGGCCGATCATCTGACCGAGAAGGGGTTGTTGATTGTCGAGGTGGGCAACAGCCAGGTGCACGTCGAGGCGTTGTACCCGGAAGTCGATTTCGCCTGGCTCGACTTCGAACGCGGCGGCCATGGTGTGTTCATGCTCAGCGCCGAACAGTGCCGCCAGCACCAGGGGTTGTTTGCTTCGCGGTTTTGATCCCCCTTATCCATCTGGGTGCACCCACTGTGGGAGCGAGCTTGCTCGCGATGGCGTCGGATCAGCAGCATTGAAGTTGGCTGATTCACCGCTATCGCGAGCAAGCTCGCTCCCACAGGGTTGTTCAGGCGCTGTCGGGCTTAATGCCGCGTCGCAATCCAGATCAGCAACCCCGCCTGGAACATGGCGAAGGCCACCAGGCAGGTGATGGTGAAGCGCAGGCCGGCGTCTTCGCGCTTGAACTTGGTGACCTTTTCTTCCTGCTGCTTGAGTTTGACTTCCTGTTCCGCCAGGTTCTGCTCGGCCTGTTGCAGCATCTGCGCCGCTTCAAGGATTTCCACGAATTGCAGCTTCTCGGTGTTCCAGTCCCCGAGCAGATCGCCAACGTGGGTTGGCTTGACGCTGCCCTTGAGGTGCTGGGCATCGGCATAGACCACCTCGAAGCCCTGGGCCTTGAGAAAGCGGTCGCGGCGCAGGCGAGTGTCTTCGTTCAGGGCGTCCTTGTTATCCAGGTCGGTGCCGTCTACCCGGTAGGCCGACCAGCGTTTCTTGGCCCAGGTGATGCCCTGGGCCGCCAGGAAACGGCCGATGCCACGGTTGGACGGCTCGACTTGCAGGTTGTCCGGGGAAAAAAACAGGCGTTTTTCGACGTGGTCGGCCCAGACGTCCAGGTGATTCTGTTCCTTGCGCACGCGCTGGTTCGGCAGCTGGATGCTCATGCGCAGCAGGCTGCGTTCCTTGCTGTGGCGCTCGACATAGCTGAACTCGACAAAC
Source organism: Pseudomonas sp. H1_F01 (assembly GCF_054681425.1). NCBI lineage: Bacteria > Pseudomonadati > Pseudomonadota > Gammaproteobacteria > Pseudomonadales > Pseudomonadaceae > Pseudomonas > Pseudomonas sp. H1_F01. Next base: position 1,978,948 of record NZ_CP162823.1, read on the forward strand.
CGCAGCGGCCGCACACCGGTGGCGCGGTCGGTCTTGAGCGGCGCCAGCCGGAGCATTTTGTGATGCTCGGTATGCACGTCGGCCCACGGCAGCTCTACCGCAGGCGAGACGGGAGCTTCGGCAGCGGTGTTGGGAGAAGTTTCAGTTTCAGTCATAACGGCAAAAATCCTGTCCAGGCCGGCGGGTCGGCAGCCATAGCGCTGCCCGACACCGGGCTATCGGCCGTTTTTGCCAGTCCTGAAGCTAAATCGACTAAAACCGCCTAACGCGCGGCTAACGAGTCAATAAAACGCAGAATTCGCGAACCAAGCTCGGCCGCCAGGGGCAGGTTGGGATCCTTGTAGGAGGCCAGTTGCCGTTTCACGTCGTTGGGCACGATGCGCATCACGTGGTTCATGCCCTCGATCAACGCCAGTTCGGCATCGGGCTTGGCGGCTTTCAACTGCCTGGCGTCGTCGACGCTGACCTGGATATCGCTGCTGCCCTGGATGATCAAGGCCGGCATTTTCAACGCCGCGAAGGCCTGGGCCGGGTCCTGGCGGAACAGCGAGATCAGGTAGGGCTGCACGCTGGGGCGGAAAATGACCTGCAGCTGTGCCGGTACGTTGTCATCGAGTCGACCGGCCTTGAGGCTGTCGAGCAGCTCGTTGCTGCGCAACATCAGCGGCGGTGGCAGGCGGTTGCTCAGTTGTTGGCGCAGCACCTGGTCGATCGGTCGGGCGCTGCCAGACAGCGAAATCACCGCCGCCGCGTTGGCCTGGGGCGCGGCGAGGCTGGCGATCAATGCGCCTTCGCTGTGGCCCAGCAGGATCAACGGGCCCAGTCGCGGATCGGCGGCGAGCTTGTGGCTCCAGGCCACGGCATCGGCCACATAGGCCTCGACGCTCAGGTTGCGTTCGTCCGGTGTCGCCGCGAGGCTGGCCGCTACACCGCGTTTGTCATAGCGCACGCTGGCAATGTTGTGTTTGGCCAAGACCCAGGCCAGGCGCTTGAGGCTGTCGTTGCGCCCACCGTCGGGGTTGTTGCCGTCGCGATCTGTAGGACCTGACCCGGAAATGATCAGGACAACCGGCACCGGCGTGTCGGACTTGGGCAGCAACAACGAGCCGAAAAGCTCACCATTGCCCGTATCGAGGCTGATTGGGCGTTGCAGCACCGTGGCCTGGGCCAGGCCGCAAAACAGGCCGGTGAACAAGGTAAGGCTTAAGGCAAGCAGCTTTAACATCATCACGCCATTAGTTGCGAAGGTGCCGGTTGGACTGGTGGCCGCCGATAAGGTTCGAGGATGAACTACGCGGGGAGCCTGCGTATACTGGCGCGCATTACGAATCCAAGGTTGAGTCTCTCAGCGATTTCACGGAGCACCCTGCATGTCCGGCAATACCTACGGCAAGCTGTTCACTGTCACCACCGCGGGCGAAAGCCATGGCCCGGCGTTGGTCGCCATTGTCGACGGCTGCCCGCCGGGCCTGGAGATTTCCCTGGACGACCTGCAGCGTGACCTGGACCGCCGCAAGCCCGGCACCAGCCGCCACACCACCCAGCGCCAGGAAGCCGATGAAGTCGAAATCCTGTCTGGCGTGTTCGAAGGGCGCACCACCGGCTGCGCCATCGGCCTGTTAATCCGCAACACCGACCAGAAGTCCAAGGACTACTCGGCCATCAAGGATCTGTTCCGCCCAGCCCACGCCGACTACACCTACCACCACAAATACGGTGAGCGCGATTACCGTGGCGGCGGTCGCAGCTCGGCGCGGGAAACCGCCATGCGCGTGGCGGCCGGGGCGATCGCCAAGAAGTACCTGGCCAGCCAGGGCATCGTCATTCGTGGCTACATGAGCCAGTTGGGCCCCATCGAAATCCCGTTCAAGACCTGGGACTCGGTGGAACAGAACGCGTTCTTCTGCCCCGACCCGGACAAGGTGCCAGAACTTGAGGCCTACATGGATCAACTGCGTCGGGACCAGGATTCGGTCGGCGCGAAGATCACCGTGGTCGCCGAAGGGGTGATGCCTGGCCTTGGCGAGCCGATCTTCGACCGCCTCGACGCCGAGCTGGCCCACGCGCTGATGAGCATCAATGCGGTGAAAGGCGTGGAGATCGGCGCCGGTTTCGCCTGCGTTGCCCAGCGCGGCACCGAGCACCGTGACGAACTGACCCCGCAAGGTTTCCTGAGCAACAATGCCGGCGGCATCCTCGGTGGCATTTCCTCGGGCCAGCCGATCGTGGCGCACCTGGCCTTGAAGCCAACGTCCAGCATCACCACGCCGGGCCGCTCCATCGACATCCATGGCAACCCGGTGGACGTCATCACCAAGGGCCGTCACGATCCGTGCGTCGGCATCCGCGCCACGCCCATCGCCGAGGCGATGATGGCGATCGTGCTGATGGATCACCTTCTGCGTCATCGCGGCCAGAACGCCGACGTTCGCGTCAGCACTCCGGTGCTGGGGCAGCTTTGATGGTTGGCCTGCCGACCGCCGTGGCCTGACGACCATGGCGGCACTGCCGTACTGGCGGCTCTCCAGTTTCTATCTGTTCTATTTCGCGCTGCTCGGTTCGACGGCGCCGTTCCTGGCGCTGTATTTCGATCACCTGGGGTTCAACGCGGCGCGCATCGGCGAGCTGGTGGCGATTCCCATGTTGATGCGCTGCGTGGCGCCGAACATCTGGGGCTGGCTGGGGGACTACACCGGCCGACGCCTGGCGATCGTGCGGTTTGGCGCGATCTGCACGCTGCTGGCCTTCTCGCTGATCTTCATCGATAAAAGCTACGCCTGGCTGGCGATGGTCATGGCGCTGCATGCGTTCTTCTGGCACGCGGTGTTGCCGCAGTTCGAAGTCATCACCCTGGCCCATCTCGGCGGGCAGGCCTCGCGCTACAGCCAGATCCGCCTGTGGGGCTCCATCGGCTTCATCATCACCGTGGTGGCGCTCGGCCGTTTGTTCGAATGGCTGAGCCTGGACATCTACCCGGTGGCGCTGGTGTTGATCATGGCCGGCATCGTTCTCGCCAGCTTCTGGGTGCCCAACGCCCAGCCACTGCAGGGGCCGCGCGTCGCAGGGGAAGGGTTCCTGCGGCAACTGCGCAACCCTGGCGTGCTGGCGTTCTACACGTGTGTGGGCCTGATGCAGGTGAGCCACGGGCCGTATTACACCTTCCTGACCTTGCACCTCGAACACCTGGGCTACAGTCGCGGGCTGATCGGCCTGCTCTGGGCCCTCGGAGTGGTGGCGGAAGTTTTGGTGTTCCTGCTGATGAGCCGGATCCTGGCGCGGTTTTCCGTGCGCCGGGTACTGCTGGCGAGTTTCCTGCTGGCGGCGTTGCGCTGGTTGTTGTTGGGCTCGCTGGCCGAGTTTCTCTGGGTATTGTTGCTCGCCCAGGTGCTGCACGCGGCGACCTTCGGTAGTTTTCACGCCGCCGCCATCCATTTCGTGCAACGCAGCTTCGGTCCTCGCCAGCAAGGCCAGGGGCAGGCGCTGTATGCGGCGCTGGCCGGTACGGGCGGGGCCTTGGGCGCGTTGTACTCCGGCTATAGCTGGAACGCCTTGGGTGCCAGTTGGACATTCAGCCTCGCCAGCCTCGCGGCTTTCGCGGCAGCCGTTATCATTGCCACACGTATGCAAGAGGACCGGCCATGAGCCTTCGAACCATTAATTTGCTGGAGCCTTTGTCATGAGCAGCCTGTCGGTCTATCACGTTTCGAGCCCAGACATTCCGAACAAAGTGTTGACCCACGTCGAGGACATTGCCGCGACCCTGGCTGAACAAGGTATTCACTTTGCCCGTTGGGAGGCGGCGGTGAAAATCCAGCCGGGTGCCAGTGAGGAGGACATCATTGCGGCTTACCAGGCTCAGATCGATGGGGTGATGACTGAGCGGGGTTATGTTGCGGTCGATGTTGTCAGTGTCAGCAGCGATCAGCCGGAACAGGCTGGGGAGCTCGATGAGTGTCGCCATAGCCAGGATGAAGTGCGGTTTTTCGTTGCCGGTCGTGGCTTGTTTAACCTGCACGTTGGGGATTATGTCTACGCGGTGCTGTGTGAAAGGAATGACTTGATAACGGTGCCTGCTGGTATGCCGCATTGGTTTGACAGGGGGGAGCGGCCGCATTTCGTTACGATTCGTTTGTCTGGTGATTTGCAGGGGTTGGTTGCTGAGGTTACGGGGGATGATATTGCTCGGCGGTTTCCTCGTCTGGAAGACTGACCTGCGTTGGTGGTGCCCTGAGCTTGTGTGTATATCCGTTGCTGCGGTAACGGCTACTTAGGGTTCCGCCCTTACGGCGGGTCACTTTTGGAAGAGCCGGGAGCCGGACCAGCCAAAAGTAACCAAAAGCGCTTTGCCCCACCACTCGGTGCCTCGCTCCAGCATTGCTCCGTGGGCCGCCGCGAAGGGCCATTCATGGCCCAGAGTGTGTAAAAACCCCGAAGCCAACCCTTGCTATGATTCCCCAGGACTTCATCGCAAGGGCTGCCCATGAAACGCTTCATCCAAGGTGAACACCGAGATCAAACTACCTTGCTCCCCGAGAGCTTGGACGACTACGTCAGCGACACCAATCCGGTGCGCGTTGTCGATGTCTTCGTGGATGAGCTCGACCTGATCAGCTTGGGTTTTGACAGCGCTGTCCCCGCTAAAACGGGCCGACCGGCTTACCACCCTGCAGTCATGCTGAAGATCTACATCTACGGCTATCTCAACCGTATCCAGTCAAGCCGGCGCCTTGAGCGCGAGGCGCAGCGCAACGTCGAGCTGATGTGGCTGACCGGTCGCCTGATGCCGGATTTCAAGACCATCGCCAATTTCCGCAAAGACAACGGAAAGGCCATTCGAGGAGTCTGTCGGCAGTTCGTCGTGTTGTGTCAACAATTGGGGCTGTTCTCGGAGCATTTCGTTGCCATCGATGGCAGTAAATTCAAGGCGGTGAACCACCGCGACCGCAATTTCACCAGCGCCAAGCTGAAGCGCCGGATGGAAGAGATCGAATCAAGCATTGCCCGTTATCTGAAGGCGCTGGATGAGGCTGATCGGGAAGAGCCCAAGTCTTCAGGGCCCAAAGGCGGCCTGGAAGAGAAAATCGCCAAATTGAAGGAGCAGATGAAGGCGCTTCAGGCGATTGAAATACAGCTTGAAGCATCGCCGGACAAACAGATCTCGCTAACCGACCCGGACGCGCGCTCGATGATGATGACGAGCGGTCATGGCATCGTGGGCTACAACGTGCAGACAGCAGTCGATACCAAACACCATTTGATCGTTGCGCACGAGGTGACCAATGTCGGTCACGACCGTGATCAGCTTAGCTCGATGGCCCAGCAGGCCCGTGAGGCGATGCAAATCGAATCGTTGTCGGTGGTGGCGGACCGAGGGTATTACAAAAGCGTAGAAATCCTGGCCTGTCACGAGGCAGGGATCACAGCTTATGTGCCGAAAACGCTGAGCTCGCGGGCCAAATTTGATGGCCGTTTCGGCAATGACGAGTTTGTTTACGACGCAGACAAAGATGTCTACGTCTGCCCCGCTAAACAAGTGCTGATCTGGCGCAACTCTTACGTCGACAAGGGCAAGAAGCTGGACGTTTACTGGCACTCCAACTGCCGAGCCTGTTCGATAAAGGCGCAATGCACACCGGCCAGAGAGCGAAAAATTCGGCGCTGGGAACATGAGGCGTTACTGGAGGAAATGCAGGCCCGGCTGAACAATGAGCCGCAGATGATGAACATCCGCAAGCGAACGGTCGAGCACCCCTTCGGGACGCTGAAGCAATGGATGGGAGCGACGCATTTTCTGACACGGCGGCTGGCTGGGGTCAGCACTGAAATGAGCTTGAATGTGCTCGCTTACAATTGGAAAAGAGTGATGAAAATCCTTGGTGCGCAGGGTCTGATGAAGGCGCTGGCGGCCTGAAAGCCTGCCGTTTTGCCCCGTTAATCAAGCTATGAAGCCTTGCTAGCGTTCGTAGGGGCCGCTTGGAGCTACAGGAACCCTTCAGGTTTTAATCAGTTGGCCAACACCTGTCGGCACTACGTGCCGACGATGTTTTTATCGGTTTTTACACACTCTGGGCCCAGCGCGGCTAACCCGGCATCCATGCCGGGTTGCCCACTGTATCGCGAGCAAGCTCGCTCCCACATTGGATCTTCATCAGATACAAAATCCATGTGCACCGCAAAACCTGTGGGAGCGGGCTTGCTCGCGAAGAGGCCGGCACATCCAACATCTTCATCGACTGTGACATCGCCTTCGCGAGCAGGCTCGCTCCCACAATGGGCTGCAGTGAACACAGAACTCATGAACACCCAGGATCCCCTGTGGGAGCGAGCTTGCTCGCGATGAGGCCGGCACATCCAACATCACCGCAAACTGACACATCGCTTTCGCGAGCAAGCTTTGCTCCCACAGATCTAACGGGTGTACGACCAGGAGAGCCAGGTCGGCTGTTAGGCCGCCTCGCGGTGGACGTTGATCTCGGCGCCCCGTTAACCACGCTGGCCGGAGTGAGGGCACACCGAGCCTAGGCGAGGTGCCAAGTGGTGGGGCAGGAGCGTTTTGCTTACTTTTGACTGGGCCGGCTTCCGGGCTTCTCAAAAGTGAGCCGCTGTAAGAGCGGAACCGTCAGCAGCCATTACCGAAGAAACGGATATACACACCGAAGCGGGCTTTCCCAAGGCGCAAAAAAACGGCGCTCCCCATTTCTGAAAGAAGCGCCGTTTTTTCAAGCAAGAGCAAGCAGCTCCGCGTTTTTCCAGCAGGCTCAAGCGCTATGGTAAGTCGGCAAAGCAAACCGATGCTGGCTCTGCAACAAGGTGATCTGTGGCAACTCGCTAGCCTGTTCAGCCAGGTCACGACGAATCGCGCTGATCGCCCAGGACAACTGATCCCCCGCATGCAGTTGAGCGTAGGAAATCGTGCGTTTGAACAGCTTGCCGTCGCTATTACGCAAGGTCAGCAGAATGCCGCCATCCGGGCGGGGCTGGGTGGTCACTTCGTAGTTGGAAAACAGGGACGCAAACTTTTCTTGAATCATGTTCATAGTTGACTGCTCCATGGTATGGCAAACCGTGGAGGGGGAGTTGCACTGTCTGTGCCAGCATTCGGCTTTATATAAAATCCTTTAAAAACAGATAGTTATATTTTTTCTGTATTTTTGATTTCGTGCATCTTGCATGAATAGCCATCGTGCATCCTGCATTTTGCGTGGTCGGGCAATGATTTTTGGAACCAAATCGTTTCCCGGTGCTCGCGCTTCGCCTGTCTCGGGCAGCGGATACAAAACATTGCAAAAACCGCGTGTACAGCGCCGCAATTGCCAGCGTACTTTCGAGCCAAAATCACCTGCTGCCCGATAACAAGAACCGAGACCCACGAGGTCGAACGGGGAAGATCACCATGAGTCGTACACCCAGCGAGGCGATTACCTGGGGCATGATGCTGCGCAAGCTGCCAGCCATTGCCAAAGCCGTCCCCCGGATCGTCAAAGGCATGAAGCTGGCCAACGTCCAGGACCCGACCCAGCCTTGCGGCCTGGGCTGGTGTTTCGAACAGGCCACGCAACGCAATCCCCAGGGCCCGGCACTGCTGTGCGGCGAGACGGTGTTGAGTTATGCACAGGTCAACGCGCAGGCCAATCGCATCGCCCATTACCTGCTGGCCCAGGGCATCGGCAAGGGCGATTGCGTGGCGATATTCATCGAGAACCGGCCACAGCTATTGATCAGCGTGTTGGCAATGGCCAAGGTCGGCGCGGTCAGTGCCATGCTCAACACCTCGCAAACCGGCGATGCGCTGGTGCACAGCCTGGCCCTGGTCAGCCCGGTCGCGGTGGTGGTGGGGGATGAACGGGTCGCGGCCTTCAACGACATACGAGAACGAACCACACTGTCGAGCAGCAGGACCTGGTGGCTGGCGGATCAGGACAGTGCCGATATCCCGTCCGATGCCCCATCCGGTTTCATCGACCTGATGGCTGGCAGCGAGGATTACCCGAGCGATAACCCGGCGTGCAGCCGGCAGGTTTTCTGCAACGACCCGTGTTTTTATCTCTATACCTCGGGCACCACCGGGCTGCCCAAGGCCGGGGTGTTTCGCCATGGTCGCTGGATGCGCACGTCCACCAGCTTCGGCCTGATCGCCTTGGACATGCAGCCCGACGATGTCGTGTATTGCACCTTGCCGCTGTACCACGCCACCGGCCTGTGCGTGTGCTGGGGCGCGGCGATATGTGGGGCCTCGGGGTTCGCGATCCGGCGCAAGTTCAGCGCCAGCCAGTTCTGGAGCGACGTACGCCGTTACCGGGCAACCACGCTGGGGTATGTCGGTGAGTTGTGCCGCTACCTGATCGATCAGCCTGCCGCTGCCGATGACCGTCACCACGGTGTGAAGAAAATGATCGGCAACGGACTGCGCCCCGGGGCTTGGTCGACCTTCAAGAGCCGGTTTGGCATCGACCACATCTGCGAGCTGTATGCCGCCAGCGACGGCAATATCGGTTTCACCAACATCCTGAATTTCGACAACACCATCGGGTTTTCCCTGATGGGCTGGGAGCTGGTGCAGTACGATCATGCCAGCGGCCTGCCGTTGCGCAACCTGCAAGGTCGCATGCAAAAAGTGCCCAGGGGCCAACCGGGTCTGTTGCTGGCGCGGATCGATGAGAAGGCGCCACTGGATGGCTACACCGATCAGGCCTTGACCGAAAAAACCATCTGCCGGGATGTCTTTGCGCCGGGCGATCGTTACTTCAATACCGGAGACCTGTTGCGCAACATTGGTTTCGGGCATGGGCAGTTTGTTGATCGCCTCGGCGACACCTATCGCTGGAAAGGCGAAAACGTCTCCACCACGGAAGTCGAAAATGTGCTGCTGCAACATCCGCAGGTGGCCGAGGCAGTGGCTTATGGCGTGGAGATCAATGGCACCAATGGCCGTGCGGGCATGGCGGCAATCACCCCGTCCGAATCCCTGGCGACCCTGGACTTCAGCGAGTTGTTGCAGTTTTTGCAATGCAAGCTGCCAGCCTATGCCGTGCCGCTGTTCCTGCGCATCAAGGTGAAAATGGACACCACCGGCACCTTCAAGTACCAGAAGACCCGCCTCAAGGCCGAAGCATTCGACCCGTGCGTCACCGGGGATGAGCCGGTCTACGCCTGGTTGCCGGGCACCGATACTTACGTGCGGGTGGATCGGCAGCTGGCAGTTCGGATTCAGGGCGGACAATTGCGTTATTGATTCTGGCTATGACGGGCACAGTGAAAAAAGGGATGACAGCGCCCGGGTCCCTCGTGAAACTAGCCGCTTTGCGAAGAGCCGAGTGGAGTTTCCCATGTCCGATACAAGCCGCCAGATGACCCCGGAAGAGGCTGCGGAGTTTGCCGAACAGGTGTTCAACGTCGCACGCCAGGGTGATGCGGCCATGATGGCTGCGTTGCTGAGCAAGGGCCTGCCGCCCAACCTGCGTAACCACAAGGGCGACACCTTGTTGATGCTGGCCGCTTACCACGGGCATGTGGAAACGGTGAAAGTGTTGCTGGAGCACAAGGCCGATCCGGAAATCCGCAACGACAACGGCCAGAGCCCGATTGCCGGCGCGGCGTTCAAGGGCGACCTGGCAGTGGTTTCGGCGTTGGTCGAGGGCGGCGCGCAAGTGGAAGGCGCCTCCTTCGATGGTCGTACCGCGCTGATGATGGCAGCGATGTTCAACCGCGTGGAAATCGTCGACTACCTGATTGGCAAAGGTGCCGACCCGAAAGCCAAGGATGCCAACGGCGTCTCGGCCCTTGATGCCGCCAAGACCATGGGCGCGGTGGACACCACGGCGCAGTTGGAAAAGTTGTTGGCCTGAAAGACTGTGGGAGCAAAGCTTGCTCGCGATACAGGCACCTCGGTTCCAGAGAGACCGCGTTGTTTTCATCGCGGGCAAGCCTTGCTCCCACAACGCCACAGGTCCTTCTCCAATCCTAATCCGCAAGCGAATGCGTTATCCTGCCCGCCCTCAAAACACCCTTCGCCACAGGATTCACCGCCATGAAAGCCGCCCTCATCGAACTCATCGGTAAAATCAGCTCCGGCTGCCTCGGCGAGGCGGACATCGCGAAAATCGCTGACGAAGCGGCCCAGGCCTACGCCGATACGGCGGTTTTCCTGGCGGCCAACCCCGATATCAACTACGACGACACGTTCCCGATCCCGTTGGGTGAGTGGGTAGTGGTGGGCAGCCTGCCGGACACCGTGCTGTTCCAGGCCGACACCTACGTGGACCTGTTCGAACAGATCGTCGCCTCGTTCGGCCCCGGCGTGGCGTTCAACCTCAAGCCCAAGCAACTGGCGAAAACCGAAGCCCTGACCGCGCTCAACCGCATACAGATCCAGATGAGCAGCCTGAACAAGGAAAACGGTGGCTACGTGCTGATGAACTTCAGCCAGTTGCTCGACGATGAATTGCAGATGGTGCTGGTGTACGGCAACGATGTGCCGCGGGTGCTGGAGCTGTGTGCCGAGGTCGGCATTGCCGCCGCGCCCTCCCTGGAAGCCCTCAAGGTCGCGGTTCACGTCTGAAGCAATAAAACGGAACCCTTGCCTGGGGCCCGCTATCCTAAGTGTGCACATCACCATTTGGGAGCGACACCATGGGTTCCACCTTCAACGGCCTGGTCGGCCTGATCATCCTGGCGCTCGATATCTGGGCGATCATCAATGTACTCAAGAGTGGCGCGGAAACCGGGATGAAAATCCTCTGGGTGCTGCTGATCCTGCTGTTGCCGGTACTGGGCCTGATCATCTGGGCGATTGCCGGGCCGCGTGGCAACGTGCGGATCTGACACGCTCCACCAAAAAGCCCGGGCGCTGAAGGCGACCGGGCTTTTTATGCGTGGGGTATTCAGGCCGTAGCCAGGGACGGCTTGCGCGAGGTGCTCAAGAAGCGCAGCAAGGCCAACAGTGGGAAGGCACTGCCGACGATCACCACCCACAACCAACCGCCGTGTTCGTACACCGCACTGGCAATCGATGAGCCGAAGGCGCCACCGACGAAGATACTGGTCATGTACAGCGCATTCAGTCGGCCGCGACTCTTGGCATCGAGGGCATAGATGGTGCGCTGGCCCAGGACCATGTTCATCTGCACACAGAAATCCAGGACCACGCCAGTCACCGCCAGGCCGATCACGCTGTAGAGCGGATGGATGAATGCCGGCAGGAAACTCAGGCTGGCGAACAACATCGCCAGCAACGAGGCGTTGCGGGTATGGCCGGCATCCGCCAGGCGACCGGCGATGGGCGCGGCGATGGCACCAATGGCACCGACCAGGGCGAACAGCGCGATTTCAGTCTGGGACAGGCCATGGTTACGTGACAGCTCCAGCGGCACGGCGGTCCAGAACAGACTGAACGTGGCGAACATGCAAGCCTGGTAGAACGCCCGTTGCCGCAGCAGCGGTTGCTGGCGCAGCAGGGTACCGAGCGAGCCCAGCAGTTGACCGTAGGTAGCGCTATGGTCGGGCTGGCGCTTGGGCACGGTCAGCGCCAGGACGATGCTGATGGCGGCCATCAACACGGCGGCGATGATGAACATGGCCCGCCAGCCGAAGTGATCGGCCACGACGCTGGAGACCGGCCGCGCCAGCAGGATCCCCAGCAGCAGACCGCCCATGATCCCACCCACGACCCGCCCCCGGGTTTCTTCCGGCGCCAGGTGCGCGGCCAGCGGAATCAGGACTTGCACCGACACCGAGCTGAACCCCACCAACAGCGAAACCAGCAGGAATACATTCGGTTGATCGGTGAACGCTGCCCCTAACAAACTGGCGATCGCCACCACGGTGGTGATGATCATCAGCCGACGGTTTTCCAGCAAGTCCCCCAGTGGCACCAGGAAAAACAGGCCAAGGGCATAACCGATCTGGGTCAGCGAGACGATCAGGCTGGCCATGGTGCTGCTCAGGCCGACGTCGGGTGCGATCAGTTCGATGATGGGTTGGGCGTAGTAGATGTTGGCGACGATGGCGCCGCAGCAGAAGGCGAAGAGCAGGACCATGCCGCGGGTCAGGGGGCTGCCGGGCGAGGTAGGTGAATGAGCACTCATGGCAATCTCGTCAGTGAACAGGAAAGATGGCGCGAGGCTAAAGCGTTATGGGGCCCTGGAACAGGGCTTGTGGTTGATATCAGACATGCTTGCAGTTGATGATGGGACGCACAAGGACGCTGGGAAGATTTTGTGGCAAGGGGATCTGAGGGAGCAAAGCTTGTGTGGTCGGGGCAAGCTTGTGTGGGAGCAAGGCTTGCCCGCGATACAGGCACCTCGGTTCCAGAGGCCCCGCGCTGTTTTCATCGCGAGCAAGCTTTGCTCCCACAGATCCCCTCGCCACAGGATCGCGTACAGCTTGTCCTCTCTTATTGCCCGCTGTAGATCTGGTCGAAAACCCCACCGTCATTGAAGTGAGTCTTCTGCACCGTGCGCCAGTCGCCGAAGGTTTTTTCCACCGACAGGAAGTCCACTTTCGGGAAGCGGTCGGTGTATTTGGCCAGTACCGCCGGATCCCGTGGGCGCAGGTAGTTGGCGGCGGCGATTTCCTGGCCTTCGGGCGACCACAGGTACTTGAGGTAGGCCTCGGCGGCTTCGCGGGAGCCTTTTTTCTCGACAACCTTGTCGACCACGCTGACCGGCGGCTCGGCCTCGGCGGAAACGCTCGGGTAGATCACTTCGAACTGGTCGCGACCGAATTCGCGGGCGATCATTTCCGCTTCGTTCTCAAAGGTCACCAGCACGTCGCCGATCTGGTTGGTCATGAAGGTGGTCGTCGCGGCGCGACCGCCGGTGTCCAGTACCGGCGCTTGCTTGAACAGCTTGCCGACGAAGTCCTTGGCCTTGTTCTCGTCACCGCCATTCTTCAGCACATAACCCCAAGCCGAGAGGTAGGTGTAGCGACCGTTGCCGGAGGTTTTCGGGTTGGGCACGATCACCTGCACACCGTCCTTGAGCAGGTCGGGCCAGTCTTTCAAGGCTTTCGGGTTGCCTTTGCGTACGATGAACACCGTGGCCGAGGTGAACGGCGCGCTGTTGTTCGGCAGGCGGGTGACCCAGTTCTCGGGCACCAGTTTGCCATTGTCCGCCAAGGCGTTGATGTCGGTGGCCATGTTCATGGTGATGACATCCGCCGGCAGGCCGTCGATCACCGAGCGCGCCTGCTTGCTGGAGCCGCCGAACGACATCTGCACGGTGATGTTTTCGTTGTGCTCGGCCTGCCAGTGCTTCTGGAAGGCTGCGTTGTAGTCCTTGTAGAAATCGCGCATCACGTCGTAGGAAACGTTGAGCAGGGTCGGGGCGGCGTGGGCGAGGCTGCCGAAGGTCAGGCCGACGGCGAGAAGTGAGGCGCCAAAGAAGTTCTTCACAGCGAATTCCTTTTTATTCGAACGGGGGTTCCGGGCAATTAGCCAGCACACTAGCTGCAAGCCTATAGACCTTCAAGCATCAAAAAGTGCTTTGCTTATTCCAATTTCTTAAACAGCGCATTGCCACAACGGGAGCAGAAAGCAGCACCGTGTTCGTGGTTGTTTTTGCTGCACACCGGGCAATCATGCTGGAGCTGGTCGCCGCGCATGGCGGTGGCCAGTTCAGCGGTGAAAATGCCCGTCGGCACGGCGATGATCGAATAACCGGTGATCATCACCAGGGACGACACCACCTGGCCCAGTGGCGTCTTGGGCACGATGTCGCCGAAGCCCACGGTTGTGAGTGTCACGATAGCCCAATAGATGCCTTTGGGGATGCTGGTGAAGCCATTCCCAGGGCCTTCGATGACGTACATCAGCGTGCCGAAGACGGTCACCAGGGTCGAGACGCTGAGCAGGAACACGATGATTTTCTGCTTGCTTCCCCGCAGCGCCGCCATCAGGTAGTTGGCTTGCCTGAGGTAGGGACTGAGCTTAAGCACCCGGAAAATCCGCAGCATCCGGATGATCCGAATGATCAACAGGTATTGGGCATCGCTGTAGTACAGAGCCAGGATCCCCGGCACGATCGCCAGCAGATCCACCAGGCCATAGAAACTGAAGGCATAGCGCAGCGGCTTGGGCGAGCAGTACAGGCGCAGGCCGTACTCGACGATGAAGACGAAGGTGAAGCCCCACTCGATACCGGCCAGCAGGGCCGCGTAATTTTTGTGCACGCTATCGATGCTGTCGAGCATCACGATCACCAGGCTGGCGAGGATGATCAACAGCAAGGTGCTATCGAAGCGCCGGCCGGCCACGGTGTCGGCCTGGAAAATGATCACGTAGAGGCGTTCACGCCAATTGTTGCTGCTTTGCATAATCTTCGCCTGAACCGGAATCAGCGAAGCCTAGGGCGATTGCCCTGCAGAGCGCAAGGCGCGCTGTCGAGGCTGGCTTGGCGCCACGCCCGGCCGGTGGCCTGGATCAACCAGCAGGTGAGGATGAACGGTGCCGTCAGGGGAGGCAGGCCGAGGGCGATAAAACCTGGGGTAAGCATGACCGCCAGGAGAATGCCCGCCAGCGGCAGCCAGGCTTGGCGGCGCTGTTGGCTGAGGGCCAGCGCCACCAACACCGGGTTGTAACCGCCAAGGCCGCAAAGAGCGGTTGCGTTTTCATGTTGCGACAAGGCGAAGGCCAGGCCGGCGGCGGAACCGAACAACGCCCAAGCAGCGGCACGACGGTCGGCCAGCAGCAGACCCGCCGCGATCAGCGCACCCGCCGCCGGATGGCCGAGAAACATGACCTGGCCCAGCCCGCTCAAATGCGCGGCCAACAGGTTGGGTACTGTCATTTCAATCGAGGTGGTTGGGGACGGCGGCAGGGTGAGACTCACCAGCAGCCAAGCCAACCCTACAAAAGGCGCGGTGTAGGCGGGCAGGCATCGAGGGCCACGGGTGCGCTTGAGCCATTGCTGGGTCAGCATCGCGCTGAGACCGCCTGCCGCGATGATCAACGGTGGCAACAGGACGGACCAGGGCAACGCGAGGCTCAGCAGCAAGCCCAGCAGAATGCCGTTGTAGCTGAACAGCCCGGCTTGCCGGTCGGCCTTGGCGTAACCGCGTCGCTGGGCCGTGAGCAACCCGGCCACCCCACCCAGCAACGCGCCGCCGAACAGGGCGGGCGCAGTGAGCAGAATCGCCAGCAGGCACAGCAGGCCGCACAACGGATGGCGCTGTAGGAAGATCTGGCTGAAGCCGTTGAGCAGGGCGGTGGCCCAGTCGGGGCAGTGGGTGTTGGGCATGGTTGATATATCTGATGGACCGAGTTGCCCTCATCGCGAGCAGGCTCGCTCCCACAAGGGTTTTGTGGTCGCCGCAAATCCAGTGTGGGAGCGAGCTTGCTCGCGAAGGGGCCAGTACAGGCGCTAGATCAACGTCTCAATGCGCAACGAATTGGTCGACCCCGGCTGCCCGAACGGCACGCCCGCAGTAATCAGCAAGGTATCGCCGCGCTGGGCCATGCCTTGGGCCTGGGCGATTTCCAGGGCCGTGGAACAGACTTCATCCACTTGCTTCAACCGATCGTTGACCACCGAGTGCACGCCCCAGGCCACCGTCAGGCGGCGAGCGGCCTGCAGGTTCGGCGTGAGGTTGAGGATCGGCACCGTAGGCCGTTCCCGCGCCGCTCGCAGGCTGGAACTGCCCGATTCGCTGTAGTTCACCAGCACCGCCACCGGCAGCACATTGCTGATACGGCGGATCGCGCAACTGATCGCATCCGACACTGTGGCCTCGGCTTTCGGCCGGCTGACGTCCAATTGCGCCTGGTAGTCGGGGCCGTTTTCCACTTGGCGGATGATCTTGCTCATCATCTGCACGGCTTCGAGGGGGTAATCCCCTGAAGCGGTTTCCGCCGACAGCATCACCGCGTCGGCCCCTTCGGCCACGGCGTTGGCCACGTCGGTGACTTCGGCGCGGGTGGGTGCCGGGGAGAAACGCATCGATTCGAGCATCTGGGTCGCCACCACCACCGGTTTGCCGAGGGCGCGGCAGGTGCCGATGATGTTCTTCTGGATCTGCGGCACGCTCTCGGCCGGGACTTCGACACCCAGGTCCCCGCGAGCAACCATGATCGCGTCGCTCAATTCGGCGATTTCCCGTAGTTGGGTCACCGCCGATGGTTTCTCGATTTTCGCCATCAGGAACGCCTTGTCGCCGATCAGCGCCCGGGCCTCGCGGATGTCCTCGGGTCGCTGGACGAACGACAATGCCACCCAGTTCACGCCCAGCTCCAGGCCGAAACTCAAGTCGCGCCGGTCCTTGGCGGTCAAAGGACTCAGGTCGAGCACGGCCTGGGGGACGTTCACGCCTTTGCGGTCCGACAGCTCACCGCCGTTGAGCACCTCGGTGTCGATGGCGTCGCTGTGCCTGGCGGTCACGCGCAGGCGCAATTTGCCGTCGTCCAGCAGCAGGTCCATGCCGGGCTCCAGGGCCGCGATGATCTCCGGGTGAGGCAGGTTGACCCGGCGTTGATCGCCGGGCGTCGGGTCCAGATCCAGACGCAGGGCCTGGCCGCGTTGCAGCAGGACCTTGCCGTCGGCGAACCGGCCGACCCGCAGCTTCGGGCCTTGCAGGTCCATCAGGATGCCCAGCGGGTAATTGAGCTGCTGCTCGACCTCGCGAATCCACTGGTAGCGCTGGTCGTGATCGGCATGCTCGCCGTGGCTGAAGTTCAGGCGGAAGATGTTCACGCCGGCCTGTACCAGCGCGCGGATGTCATCGATGCCGCGGGTGGCGGGGCCGAGAGTCGCGAGGATCTTGACCTTTTTATCAGGCGTCATGTTTGGGGTTCTCGAGGATCAGGATGGCGCGAAAGTCGTTGACGTTGGTGCGGGTCGGTTCGGTGACGATCAGCGCATCCAGGGCGGCGAAGTAGCCGTAGCCATTGTTGTTGTCCAACTCGTCGCTGGCGCACAGGCCCAGCTCGGCGGCGCGGCGATAACTGTCCGGGGTCATGAGGGCACCGGCGTTGTCTTCGGAACCGTCGATGCCGTCGGTGTCGCCGGCCAGCGCGTAGATGCCGGGATGACCCTTGAGGCTGTCAGTCAGGCTCAGCAGGAATTCGGCATTGCGCCCGCCACGACCGTCGCCGCGCACGGTGACGGTGGTTTCGCCGCCGGAGAGGATCACGCACGGCGCCGCCAGTGGCTGGCCGTGCAGGGCGATTTGCCGGGCGATGCCGGCGTGGACTTTCGCCACCTCCCGGGATTCGCCTTCCAGGTCACCGAGGATCAACGGGCTGAAACCGGCCTGGCGCGCCTTCACTGCCGCGGCCTCCAATGACTGCTGGGGGCGGGCGATCAATTGGAAGTGGTTGCGGGCCAGGCTCGGGTCGCCGGGCTTGACGGTTTCCGATGCTGGACTTTGCAACCAGTTGCGCACCGAGGCCGGCACCTCGATCCGGTAGCGCTGCAGAATCGCCAGGGCTTCGGCCGACGTGCTGGGGTCGGCCACGGTAGGGCCGGAGGCAATGACCGTGGCAAGATCCCCGGGCACATCGGAAATCGCGTAGGTGTACACCGTCGCCGGCCAGCAGGCCTTGCCCAGGCGCCCGCCCTTGATCGCCGAGAGGTGCTTGCGCACGCAATTCATTTCGCCGATGGTCGCGCCGGACTTGAGCAAGGCTTTGTTGATCGATTGCTTGTCGGCCAGGGTGATGCCTTCGGCGGGCAAGGCCAACAGGGCAGAACCGCCGCCGGACAGCAGGAAGATCACCCGGTCGTCTTCGCTGAGGTTGCTGACCATTTCCAGCACCCGCCGGGCCACGGCCAAGCCGGCGGCGTCAGGCACCGGGTGGGCGGCTTCCACTATTTCGATTTTCTGGCAGGGCGCGCCATGGCCGTAGCGGGTCACCACCAGGCCAGACACTTCGCCCTGCCAGCAGCGCTCGACCACTTGCGCCATGGCTGCCGCGGCCTTGCCGGCACCGATGACGATCACCCGACCGCTGCGGCCGCTGGGCAGGTAGCGTTCAAGGACGTGTTGCGGATGGGCCGCGTCGATGGCTGTGGCAAACAGCTCGCGCAGCAGTTGTTGCGGATCGACCGACATGGCGGGCTCCCGGTTTTTATTATTAGTGTTGATGCGGACCCTGTGGGAGCGAGCAAGCTCGCTTCCACAGGGGGGAGTGCAGGGCTTATTTGTCGCGGATGGAGAAATTGGCCATATGCTCCAACCCCTTGATCAACGCGGAGTGATCCCAGTTGCTGCCACCAATGGCCGCGCAGGTGCTGAACACTTGTTGGGCGTTGGCGGTGTTGGGCAGGTTGATGTTCAGTTCCCTGGCGCCTTGCAGGGCCAGGTTCAGGTCCTTCTGGTGCAGGCTGATGCGGAAGCCTGGATCGAAGGTGCCCTTGATCATGCGTTCGCCGTGCACTTCGAGGATCTTCGACGAAGCGAAACCGCCCATCAGCGCTTCACGGACCTTGGCCGGGTCGGCACCGTTTTTCGAAGCGAACAACAAAGCCTCGGCCACGGCCTGGATGTTCAGGGCAACGATGATCTGGTTCGCGACTTTGGCGGTCTGGCCATCGCCGTTGCCGCCCACCAGGGTGATGTTCTTGCCCATGGCCTGGAACAGCGGCAGGGCGCGCTCGAAGGCGGCGCTGTCGCCACCGACCATGATGCTCAGGGTCGCGGCCTTGGCGCCGACTTCACCGCCGGACACCGGGGCATCAAGGTACTGCGCGCCTTTTTCATTGATCTTCGCCGCGAAGGCCTTGGTGGCGGTGGGGGAGATCGAACTCATGTCGATCACCACCTTGCCCGCGCCCACGCCCGCCGCCACGCCGTCGGCGCGGAACAGCACGTCTTCGACCTGCGGGGTGTCCGGGACCATGACGATGATGAACTCGGCTTCCTGGGCCACTTCCTTTGGGTTGGCCAATGCCACTGCGCCACCGGCCAGCAGATCGGCCGGGGCCGGGTCGTGGTGCTGGGACAGGAGCAGGCTGTGACCGGCCTTTTGCAGGTTCAATGCCATGGGGTGGCCCATGATGCCGGTGCCGATGAATCCGATTTTAGCCATGGGGAAATCCTCTTGTTGTTATCGCTGCTTCAGGCAAATGGGGGAATGCTTTCCTGTGGGAGCGAGCTTGCTCGCGATAGCGGTGGTCAGTGCCGGTGATGTTGGCTGTACCGACGTCATCGCGAGCAAGCTCGCTCCCACAAGGGGAGGAGTTGGGTCAGATCGCGTTATGGGTTTTCAGCCAGCCCAGGCCCGCTTCGGTGGTGGTCAGCGGCTTGTATTCGCAGCCGACCCAACCCGTGTAGCCGATGCGGTCCAGGTGTTCGAACAGGAAGCGATAGTTGATCTCGCCCGTGCCCGGCTCATTGCGGCCCGGGTTGTCCGCCAGTTGCACGTGGTTGATCTCGCCCAGGTGCGCTGACAGGGTCCGGGCCAGGTCACCTTCCATGATCTGCATGTGGTAGATGTCGTATTGCAGGAACAGGTTGGCGCTGCCCACCTGCTCGCGGATCGACAGGGCCTGGGCGGTGTTGTTCAGGTAGAAGCCTGGAATGTCGCGGGTGTTGATGGCTTCCATTACCAGCTTGATGCCTTTGGCCTGTAGCTTCTCGGCGGCGTATTTCAGGTTGGCGACGAAGGTTTTCTCCACCAGGGTTTCAGAGCAGTTCTGCGGACGAATCCCCGAGAGGCAGTTGACCTGGGTGTTGCCCAGCACCTGGGCGTAGGCGATGGCCAGGTCGACACCGGCGCGGAATTCCTCGACCCGGTCCGGCAGGCAGGCAATGCCGCGCTCGCCCTTGGCCCAGTCACCGGCCGGCAGGTTGAACAGCACCTGGGTCAGGCCATTGGCGTCGAGCAAGGCCTTGAGTTCGGCGGAGCTGTAGTCATAGGGGAACAGGTATTCGACGCCACTGAACCCAGCCTTGGCGGCGGCTTCGAAACGGGCGAGGAAATCCTGCTCGGTGAACAGCATGGACAGGTTGGCGGCGAAACGCGGCATGGTGGTCTCCTGTAGATAGTTGGCAGGCCCCCTGTGGGAGCGAGCTTGCTCGCGATAGCGGTGTGTCTGCTTGCATCCATGTTGAATGTAGCGCCGTCATCGCGAGCAAGCTCGCTCCCACAGGGACGCCGTTCGGTCAGTCGAGTAGCGAAATGGCAGTCGGGGCATCGTTGCCCACAAGCGCCAGATCTTCAAACTCATTGACGGCGTTGATCTCGGTGCCCATGGAAATGTTGGTCACCCGTTCCAGGATGATCTCGACGATCACCGGCACCTTGAACTCCTCGATCATCGCCTGGGCCTGGCGCAGGGCCGGCTGGATACCGGACGGCTCGAACACTCGCAACGCCTTGCACCCCAGGCCTTCGGCCACGGCAATGTGGTCCACGCCATAGCCGTTGAGCTCCGGTGCGTTGAGGTTGTCGAAGGACAGCTGCACGCAGTAGTCCATGTCGAACCCGCGCTGGGCCTGGCGAATCAAACCCAGGTAGGAGTTGTTCACCACGACGTGGATGTAGGGCAGCTTGAACTGCGCACCCACCGCCAGCTCTTCGATCATGAACTGGAAGTCATAGTCACCCGACAGCGCCACGACCTTGCGGCTCGGGTCGGCCTTGACCACCCCCAGCGCGGCCGGAATGGTCCAGCCCAAAGGACCTGCCTGGCCGCAGTTGATCCAGTGGCGTGGCTTGTAGACGTGGAGGAACTGCGCCCCGGCGATCTGCGACAGGCCAATGGTGCTGACGTAGCAGGTGTCCTTGCCGAACACCTGGTTCATTTCTTCGTACACCCGCTGTGGCTTGACCGGCACGTTGTCGAAGTGCGTCTTGCGTTGCAGGCTGGCCTTGCGCTGCTGGCAGTCTTGCAACCAGGCGTCGCGGTTTTTCAGCTTGCCGGCGGCTTGCCATTCACGAGCCACTTCGATGAACACCGTCAGGGCCGAGGCGGCGTCGGAAACGATGCCCAGGTCGGGAGTGAACACGCGGCCGATCTGGGTCGGCTCGATGTCCACGTGAATGAACGTGCGGCCTTCGGTATAGACATCCACCGAACCGGTATGGCGGTTGGCCCAGCGGTTGCCGACGCCCAGCACCACGTCCGACTTGAGCAAGGTTGCGTTGCCATAGCGATGGGAGGTTTGCAGGCCGACCATGCCGACCATCAGCGGATGATCGTCGGGGATGGTGCCCCAGCCCATCAAGGTCGGGATGACGGGAATGCCGGTCAGCTCGGCGAACTCCACCAGCAGTTCGCTGGCGTCGGCGTTGATGATGCCGCCGCCAGCCACCAGCAATGGACGTTCAGCCTGATTGAGCATCGCCAGGGCTTTCTCGATCTGCACGCGGTTGGCCGCGGGTTTGGCCAGGGGCAGTGGCTGGTAGGCGTCGATGTCGAATTCGATCTCGGCCATCTGCACGTCGAACGGCAGGTCGATCAGCACCGGGCCCGGACGGCCGGAGCGCATCTCAAAGAACGCCTTCTGGAAGGCATACGGCACCTGGCCCGGCTCCAGCACGGTGGTTGCCCACTTGGTCACGGGTTTGACGATGCTGGTGATATCCACTGCCTGGAAGTCTTCCTTGTGCATACGGGCGCGGGGCGCTTGCCCGGTGATGCACAGGATCGGGATCGAATCGGCCGAGGCGCTGTAGAGCCCGGTCACCATGTCGGTGCCGGCCGGGCCCGAGGTGCCGATGCACACACCGATATTGCCGGCCTTGGTGCGGGTGTAGCCCTCGGCCATGTGCGAGGCGCCTTCAACGTGGCGAGCAAGGACGTGATCGATGCCACCCACCTTCTGCAGGGCGGAGTACAGCGGGTTGATCGCGGCACCCGGAATACCGAAGGCGGTGTCCACGCCTTCACGGCGCATTACCAGGACTGCGGCTTCGATTGCTCTCATTTTGCTCATTGTTTTGTGCCTCTTACGTTTTGTAATTGTATACAAGTGGCTTTGCGCAGAGTGTATTCACGGCAAACGGCGCAGGTCAATCCATTTCCTCAAGCATCTGTTTCATTCGTCGGAAGGCCAGGTTTTGCTGCGGCCTTTCATCGATCAAGGTGCTTTGTGAAAATTATTGTATACAAAAATATGTTTTGTTGTGTTCTATTTGTTGTGTTCGGTTTTTCTGAAAGTGAAGCCCGCAAGGCTCTCCCATAACAAAAGAAGGACAGCACCCATGAGCGTTCTAACCTTGAAAATCGCCGTCAACCTCGCCGGGCAAGCCCTTGCCGCCGGTCGTGAAATCAGCGCTGCGCCCCTGACCGTCGCGGTCCTGGACAGCGGCGGGCACCTGGTTGCCTTGCAGCGCGAAGACGGCGCCAGCCTGCTTCGCCCGCAGATCGCCATCGGCAAGGCCTGGGGCGCCATCGCCCTGGGCAAAGGCTCACGCCTGCTCGCCCAGGACGCCCAGCAACGCCCGGCGTTTTTCGCGGCATTGAACGGGCTGGGACAGGGCAATGTCGTACCGGCCCCGGGTGGGGTATTGATCAGGGATCAGGATGGGAAGGTGCTGGGGGCGATTGGTGTCAGTGGTGATGTTTCGGATGTGGATGAGCAGGTGGCGGTCAGGGCGGTGGAGTCGGTGCAGTTGAGGGCCGATGTGGGGATTACTGTTTGATTTTGCGGTGAATTGACGGGCCTCATCGCGAGCAAGCTCGCTCCCACAGGGCTTGATGTTCGACACATGATGTCTGAACACCGCAAGCCTAGTGTGGGAGCGAGCTTGCTCGCGATGACGATCTACCAGACACATCCAGCCAAGAGTCTGTCCGGCATTCAAAAATCTACAGGCCTAGCCTTTGATGACCTGATCATTGGAGAGGCGAAGGAATGCCTGATCTACCTGCTTCACGTCGTTTGCGCACCGGCCGTTACGGTGAGTTGAATCGAATCTATCTATTGACCACTAACACGGCTGAGCGAAAGCCGATTTTCCAGGATTTCGCTTTAGGTCGATTGGTCGTTGAGCAATTTAGGTGTGCCCAGGTTGAGAGAAGGGCGAAGTCATTGGCTTGGGTGATCATGCCTGACCATTTCCATTGGTTGATTGAATTGCAGCAAGGCTCGCTGAATGAGCTGATGCAAAAAACCAAGTCCTTGAGTGCTCGGGCGGTAAACATGTCCACAGGGCACAGAGGCAGCCTTTGGCAACCGGGATACCACGATCGAGCTCTGCGGCGGGAAGAGGATTTGGTAAAGCTGGCTCGCTATGTTGTGGCAAATCCACTGCGGGCAGGCCTGGTAGAGCGACTTGGCGACTATCCGCTGTGGGATGCCATTTGGCTTTGACTTGAAATCGAGTTGTCTTCAATCGCGAGCAAGCTCGCTCCCACAAGGGCGCCGCAAAACCCTGTGGGAGCGAGCTTGCTCGCGATGAGGGCTACTCAGTCTTCAGTCTGGCTCACACCCCTTCAACACCAACCGAATAATCGTCTGCGCCGCCGCTTCGTAATCCGCCTCATCGAGCTTGGCCTTGCCGGTCACGGCGCTGATCTGCCAGTCGAAATCGGCATAGGTCTGGGTGGCGGCCCAGATGCTGAACATCAGGTGGTTGGGGTCGATGGGGGCGATCTGGCCGCGGTCGATCCAGGTCTGGATGCAGGCGATGTTGTGCCGGGCCTGGGCGTTGAGTTGGTCCACCAGGTCGGGGCTCAGGTGGGGGGCGCCGTGCATGATTTCGCTGGCGAAGACTTTCGAGGCGAAGGGCAGGTCTCGGGAAATGCGGATCTTGGAGCGGATGTAGTGGCTCAGTACCTCGCCGGGCACACCGTCGGCATTGAACGGTGTCGAAGCCTGGAGAATCGGCTCGATGATGCTTTCCAGGACCTCGCGGTAGAGGTTTTCCTTGGATTTGAAGTAGTAGTAGACGTTGGGTTTGGGCAGGCCTGCCTTGGCCGCGATGTCGCTGGTCTTGGTCGCGGCGAAGCCCTTGTCGGCAAACTCTTCGCTGGCGGCACGCAGGATCAATTCTTTGTTGCGCTCGCGGATAGTGCTCATAAACCCAGGGGTTCCTTGCCTGTTCTGGCGGTGGCGCATGGTAGCACCGGCCTCGCGCGGCGCTCAAGAATGCCCAAGGCGCCGCGGCTCGCGGTATGCTGCGCGGCATTATTATTCAAGGAGCCCCTCCATGGCTGGAAGCAGTTTGCTGGTACTGATCGACGATATCGCCACCGTGCTCGACGATGTTGCGCTGATGACCAAGATGGCCGCCAAGAAGACCGCTGGCGTGCTCGGCGATGACTTGGCGCTCAACGCCCAGCAAGTCTCTGGTGTACGGGCCGAGCGGGAGCTGCCGGTGGTGTGGGCGGTGGCCAAGGGTTCGTTCATCAACAAGTTGATCCTGGTGCCATCGGCGCTGGCGATCAGCGCCTTCGTCCCGTGGCTGGTGACGCCGTTGTTGATGGTGGGCGGCGCTTATCTGTGTTTCGAAGGGTTCGAAAAACTGGCCCACAAGTTCCTTCACAGCAAGGCTGAAGACCAGGCCGAACATGCGCAACTGGTCGAGGCCGTGTCGGATCCGGCGGTCGATCTGGTGGCGTTTGAAAAGGACAAGATCAAGGGCGCGGTACGCACCGACTTCATCCTGTCAGCGGAAATCATCGCCATCACCCTCGGCACCGTTGCCGACGCCGCACTGACCCAGCAGGTGATCGTCCTGTCGGGCATCGCCATCGTCATGACCATTGGGGTCTATGGCCTGGTGGCCGGGATCGTCAAGCTCGATGACCTGGGACTCTGGTTGACCCAGAAGCCAGGGCAGGCCGCCAAAAGCATCGGCGGCGCCATCCTGAGTGCGGCACCCTACATGATGAAAAGCCTGTCGGTGATCGGCACGGCGGCGATGTTCCTGGTGGGTGGTGGCATCCTGACCCATGGCGTGCCGGTGGTGCATCACTGGATCGAAAGCGTGACGGCCAGCGCCGGTGGTGCCGGGTTTATCGTGCCGACGTTGCTCAATGCGGTGGCGGGGATTGTCGCGGGGGCGGTGGTGTTGGTCGGTGTGCTGGCGGTGGGCAAGATCTGGAAAGCGCTGAAAGGCTAAAAGTGACAACACATAACCCCTGTGGGAGCGAGCTTGCTCGCGATGAGGGCCTGACATCCAACATTAATGTTGCCTGACAGACTGCTATCGCGAGCACGCTCGCTCCCACAGTGGGTTTTGGGGTGGCCGAAAGTTATTCGGCAATCTGCAACTTGCGCGACTCGGTGTACACGTAGCGCACCTTCTCATACTCGAATGGCGAGTTCAGTTGCCCATAGCGGAAACCGGTCTGGTAGCGCTTGTCGACGCCGCGCAGAAGCAGCAGCTCCGGGTGGTTGGAACTGACTTCGGAGACGTTCAGGTAGTTGATCGCCGATTCGGCTGTGTAGTCCACCAGCAGGCCTGAGGTGTCGCGCAGGTTCGACGGGCCGAAGATCGGCAACACGAAGTAGGCGCCGCCCGGTACGCCGTAGAAGCCCAGGGTCTGGCCGAAGTCTTCGCTCTGGCGCGGCAGGCCCATGGCGGTGGCTGGGTCCCACAGGCCGGCGATGCCGACGGTGGTGTTGAGCAGCAGACGCGCCGTGGTTTCCATCGAACGCTTGCCCTTGAATTGCAGCAGGCTGTTCATCAGGTTTGGCACATCCCCCAGGTTATTGAAGAAGTTGCTGACCCCGGTGCGCACGAAGCTTGGCGTGACGTAGCGGTAGCCATCGACCACGGGCAGGAATACCCATTGGTCGAAGCGGTAGTTGAAGTGGTAGACGCGGCGGTTCCAGGACTCCAGCGGGTCATAGACGTTCAGGGCGTTGAGGGTCGAGCGCTCGAATTCGCGTTGGTCCAGGCCAGGGTTGAACTTGAGCTTGCTCAGCGGCTCCTTGAAGCCGTCCGAATCCACCACCACAGGCGCATTGGCCTTGCTGTTGTCGGCGTGGACCATGCCCGCACTCATTAACGCAGCGATAAGCAGCAGATATTTAGCCACGGAAGAACTCCAGCATGGCGTCGCTGTTGACGCGGTAGTTAAGGTTGCCGCAGTGGCCGCCCAGTGGATAAACCGTGAGGCGATCGCCAAAGGTCTTGCGCAGGAAGCCCAGGTCGCCCGGGCCGAGGATGACGTCGTCGGCATTGTGCATGACGGCAATCTTCGGGCTGTCATGCAGGTAATCCTTCAGCGCGTACAGGCTGACCTGATCGACCAGTTGCAACAGGCTGCCGCCGTCAGTGCGCGCGCGCCACATCGGGATCACCTGCTCGGTGAGGTAACAGTCGAAATCGCATTGCAGCGCACGCTTGAGGAACGGCGTCAGGCTGGTGCTTTCGGTAATCGGGAACTTGGGCGGGATGATCAGCCCGCGGCGGTTGATCAGGTCCGAGGTGAACGCGATGTCGGCGGCCGAGAAACGGAACGAGGTGCCGATCAACATGGCCATCTGCTCGTTGCTCAGGTGTTGCTTGGACTGCTGGAAGTCGTAGAGCAGGGCATCGTTGAGGTCGATGTAGCCTTTTTGCTGGAAGTAGCGCGTCAGCTTGTTCAGCACCAGTTCATAGAAGGTGGTGGTGTTGTTGATACCCTTGACCTCGGTCTGGACCAGTTTGTCCAGGTTGGTGATCGAGGTGTAGAGGTTCACCGGCGGGTTCAGCAGCAGCACTTTCTTGAAATTGAAGCTGCGCCGGGTTTCGTCCAGGTGTGCGACGAAGGCCGCATCCAGGGCGCCGAGGCTGTAGCCGGTCAGGTAGTACTCGGTCACGGGCAGCTTGGGGTTCTGCGCGCGCACGGCTTGCATCACCCGGTACATGTCTTCGGCGTCTTCCTTGGAAATGCCTGGCGTGGCGAAGCGCGAAGCGGCGCTCATGAAGTCGAAGCTGGTGGGCGAGGACAACTGCACCACGTGGTAGCCGGCCTTGTAGTAGAGGCGCTTGAGGTATTCATTAATGCTACTGTCAAAGCGCGCACCGGTGCCGGCGATCAGGAAAATCAGCGGTGCGGGTTTGTCCTGGGTGGCCATGCGGTATGTGAGGCTTTTCACCGGCCAGAAGTTGTCCGGCAGGATGAACTCGCGTTCCGGGCGCAGGGTCAGGCTGTGGTCTGCCTGGTTGATGTCTTCGATCAGCGGCAACTCCGGACGCAGGTCCGGTGGCGTGGTGGCGATGGTCGCCTCGAACGGGTTGGTCAAGGGGTAGCCATAGCTGGCGGCGTCAATATCTGCCGCCAGCGCGGACGCACTCAGGATAAGGCCGCCGAGAAGGGCAGCGAAGCGCAAGGAACGGAGCATGACTGGATCCCTTAGAGGAAGGTGCCGAATGAGGTTCGCAGGCTATGACCACCGAAGCGGAGCCAAGTGCCATGATGGGCACAAAACAGGCACGGACGGGGCGCGATAGTAGCGGGAAGATACACGGTCGTGCGTGCTGGCGGCTAGTTATCTGGCGTTTGCCGGATTTGACCGCAAATCTCACGTGTGGCGCTGGTACAAATGCCTGGAACTGAGAGCTGGCGTTCTGATGTCGTTTCTCGTTGCCTCGACGTCGCAGACAGAGCAGGTTCCGGATCGGAGCAGGTTGATGATCAACGAGTCAGTACTCCACTGGCGTTCAGACCGGTTTGAGGGCGAGCGTGATGGGGGCGCTGAGCATCATAACTATACGTTGACGCCGCCCGGCATCCGTCGGGCGCAGCACTTTCGGGGAAGTAACGATGAAGATGCGACGACTCTTGGGCGCAGGTGCCGCACTGGTACTGGCCATCAGTTCCACCTTGGCCAGCGCCGAAACCAAAACCCTGAGCATCGGTTACGTTGACGGCTGGTCCGACAGCGTCGCGACCACCCACGTGGCCGCCGAAGTGATCAAGCAGAAACTCGGTTATGACGTGAAGCTGCAAGCGGTCGCGACCGGGATCATGTGGCAAGGCGTGGCCACCGGTAAGCTCGACGCGATGCTCTCGGCCTGGCTGCCGGTGACTCACGGCGACTATTGGACGAAGAACAAGGACCAGGTGGTCGACTACGGCCCCAACTTCAAGGACGCCAAAATCGGCCTGATCGTGCCGGAGTACGTCAAGGCCAAGTCGCTCGAGGATCTGAAAACCGACGACTCCTTCAAGAAGCGCATCGTCGGCATCGACGCCGGTTCAGGTGTAATGCTCAAGACCGAGCAGGCGATCAAGGATTACGACCTGACCGGTTATCAACTCAAGGCCAGTTCCGGCGCCGGCATGATTGCCGAGCTGACCCGTGCCGAGAAGAAAAACGAATCCATCGCCGTCACCGGTTGGGTGCCGCACTGGATGTTCGCCAAGTGGAAACTGCGCTTCCTGGAAGACCCGAAAGGTGTCTACGGCGCGGCTGAAACCGTGAACAGCATCGGCAGCAAGGAACTGGAGGCCAAGGCACCGGAAGTGGTCGCGTTCCTGAAGAAATTCCAATGGTCTTCGAAAGACGAGATTGGCGAAGTCATGCTGGCGATCCAGGAAGGTGCCAAGCCTGAAGCCGCCGCCAAGGACTGGGTTGCCAAGCACCCGGACCGCGTGAAGGAGTGGACCGGCAAGTAATCGGCCTGGTTTAGCTGTTCCGAAAAACCGCATGGCCGTGTGTCATGCGGTTTTTTTGTGCCCGCAATTCTGAGCGCAACGCAAACCCCTGTGGGAGGGGCTTGGGTTTTTTTGCGGAAAACTGGCAGAACCGTCATGTCGTTCTAATACTAAGGTCGTCTGGAACCTGGCCTTGAGCCGCATAGAGTAGGGCTGTTCCAATTAAATCTGTGCTGCGAGGATAAAAACAATGAACGACAGCATTTACCTCTCGATTCAAAACAGCCCGCGCTTCAAGGAGCTGGTGAGAAAACGGGAAAAGTTCGCCTGGATTCTCTCGGCGATCATGCTTGGGCTGTATTCCGGCTTCATTCTTCTGATCGCCTACGGGCCACACATTCTCGGGGCCAAGATCACGCCTGAGTCCACCATCACCTGGGGCATTCCCATCGGTGTCGGCCTGATTGTCTCGGCCTTCGTCCTGACCGCTATCTACGTACGACGCGCCAATGGCGAGTTCGACGACCTGAACAATGCGATTCTCAAGGAGGCTCAGCAATGATCCGGCGTCTACTGGCTCTATTGAGCATCGCAGCGTTCGCCCCGGGCGTCTGGGCGGCTGAAGCCCTGACCGGTGCCGTGCAGAAACAACCCCTCAACGTCGCGGCTATCCTGATGTTCGTGGCCTTCGTCGGCGCGACTTTATATATCACCTACTGGGCGTCCAAGAAAAACAACTCGGCGGCCGACTACTATGCGGCCGGCGGCAAGATCACCGGTTTCCAGAATGGCCTGGCCATTGCCGGTGACTACATGTCGGCGGCGTCCTTCCTGGGGATCTCCGCACTGGTGTTCGCCTCCGGCTACGACGGTCTGATCTACTCGATCGGCTTCCTGGTGGGCTGGCCGATCATCCTGTTCCTGATCGCTGAGCGCTTGCGTAACCTGGGTAAGTACACCTTTGCCGACGTGGCGTCCTATCGCCTTGGGCAAACCCAGATCCGCAGTCTGTCCGCCTGTGGCTCGCTGGTCGTGGTGGCGTTCTACCTGATCGCGCAAATGGTCGGTGCCGGCAAGCTGATCCAGCTGCTGTTCGGCCTGGACTACCACGTTGCGGTGATCCTGGTGGGCATCCTGATGTGCCTCTACGTGTTGTTCGGCGGCATGCTGGCCACCACCTGGGTACAGATCATCAAGGCGGTGCTGTTGCTGTCGGGTGCTTCGTTCATGGCCCTGATGGTCATGAAGCACGTCAACTTCGACTTCAACATGCTGTTTGCCGAAGCGGTCAAGGTTCACCCTAAAGGTGAGGCGATCATGAGCCCTGGCGGCCTGGTGAAGGATCCGGTCTCGGCCTTCTCCCTGGGTCTGGCGCTGATGTTCGGTACCGCTGGCCTGCCGCATATCCTGATGCGCTTCTTCACCGTGAGCGACGCCAAGGAAGCGCGCAAGAGCGTGCTGTATGCCACCGGCTTCATCGGTTACTTCTACATCCTGACCTTCATCATCGGCTTCGGCGCGATCCTGCTGGTCAGCACCAACCCGGTCTTCAAGGACGCGGCAGGTGCCTTGCTCGGTGGTAACAACATGGCGGCGGTGCACCTGGCCAACGCTGTGGGCGGCAGTATCTTCCTGGGCTTCATCTCGGCGGTAGCCTTTGCCACCATCCTGGCGGTCGTCGCGGGCCTGACCCTGGCCGGTGCCTCGGCGGTGTCCCATGACCTGTATGCCAGCGTGATCAAGAAAGGCAAGGCAAACGAGAAGGACGAGATTCGCGTCTCGAAAATCACCACCATCGCCCTGGCGGTGCTGGCGATCGGCCTGGGCATCCTGTTCGAGAAGCAGAACATCGCGTTCATGGTGGGCCTGGCGTTCTCCATCGCGGCGAGCTGCAACTTCCCGGTACTGCTGCTTTCGATGTACTGGAAGAAGCTGACCACCCGTGGCGCCATGATTGGCGGCTGGCTGGGCCTGGTCAGTGCCGTGGGCCTTATGATCCTCGGCCCGACCATCTGGGTGCAGATCATGGGTCACGAGAAGGCGATCTTCCCGTATGAATACCCTGCGCTGTTCTCGATGGCCATTGCCTTCGTCGGCATCTGGTTCTTCTCCATTACCGACAAGTCGGCTGAAGGTGCAAACGAGCGGGCGCTGTTCTTCCCGCAGTTCGTGCGTTCGCAGACTGGCCTGGGGGCGAGTGGGGCGGTTAACCACTGATGCGCCAGTAAGCTGCAAGCGTTGTGTTTGAAGAAATACCCCTGTCGAGAGGCTGGGGTATTTTTTTGTGCCGGGTTTATGAGGGGGTGCAGATCTGCCGCCATTGTCGGAACGCCGCCCGGAGCGATCTCCCCCTGTGGGAGCGTACATAGATCCAGTGTGGGAGCGAGCTTGCTCGCGATGCGCCGGGCCTGTCACCGCAGCTTCTGGATCAGACAAAGAGGGCACAAACAAAACAGCCCCTGCTCTTATATAAGAAGCAGGGGCTGTTCGGTGCAGCTTGGGACCTATAGCAAGGCAGGTCTTACTTGCGGTCTTCCAGCTGGGTGATGTCACGCGACTCGTAGCCGGTGTACAGCTGGCGCGGGCGGCCGATCTTGTACGGGCTGGAGAGCATTTCCTTCCAGTGGGAGATCCAGCCGACGGTCCGCGCCAGGGCGAAGATCACGGTGAACATGCTGGTTGGAATGCCGATCGCCTTGAGGATGATCCCCGAGTAGAAGTCGACGTTCGGGTACAGCGAGCGCTCGATGAAGTACGGGTCGGTCAGGGCGATCTCTTCCAGGCGCATGGCCAGTTCGAGTTGCGGATCGTTCTTGATCCCCAGTTCCTTGAGCACTTCGTCGCAGGTCTGCTTCATGACGGTGGCGCGCGGGTCGCGGTTCTTGTAGACCCGGTGACCGAAGCCCATCAGCTTGAACGGATCGTTCTTGTCCTTGGCCTTGGCGATGAACTTGTCGATGTTCGAGACATCGCCGATTTCATCGAGCATGGTCAGTACCGCTTCGTTGGCACCGCCGTGGGCAGGGCCCCAGAGTGCGGCGATACCGGCGGCGATACAGGCGAACGGGTTGGCACCCGAGGAGCCGGCCAGGCGCACGGTGGACGTGGAGGCGTTCTGCTCGTGGTCGGCATGGAGGATGAAGATCCGGTCCATGGCCTTGGCGAGCACCGGGCTGATCGGTTTGATCTCGCACGGGGTGTTGAACATCATATGCAGGAAGTTCTCTGCATAGGTCAGGTCGTTGCGCGGGTACATCATGGGCTGGCCCATGGAGTACTTGTAGACCATGGCTGCCAGGGTCGGCATCTTCGCCACCAGGCGGATCGCGGAGATTTCGCGATGCTGGGGGTTATTGATGTCCAGGGAGTCGTGGTAGAAGGCCGAGAGGGCGCCGACAACGCCGCACATGACGGCCATCGGGTGGGCATCGCGACGGAAGCCGTTGAAGAAGGTCTTCAACTGCTCGTGAACCATGGTGTGGTTCTTCACGGTGCTGACGAACTGGGCCTTTTGCTCTGCGGTTGGCAGCTCGCCGTTGAGCAGCAGGTAGCAGGTTTCCAGGTAGTCGGATTTTTCAGCCAGTTGCTCGATCGGGTAGCCGCGGTGCAGCAGGATGCCGTTGTCGCCGTCGATATAGGTGATTTTCGATTCGCACGAGGCGGTCGACATGAAACCTGGGTCAAAGGTGAAACGGCCCGTGGCCGTCAGGCCCCGTACGTCGATTACATCGGGACCAACGGTGCCGGTTAAAATGGGCAGCTCGACGGGGGCTGCGCCCTCGATGATCAACTGCGCTTTTTTGTCAGCCATGTGGCCTCCTATTAATGCTTGAAATCATCAGACAGACCCCCCACGCAGGGCCCGCACCACTATAGTGAGATAAATTCGAAAGTCAATTTGCCTAAAGTCTTGCTCCAGAAGGCTTTAACCGGACTTTTTCCGCGAAATTACCTGCCGTTTACGCCTTTTGCGTCGTATGTGCAATGCGCTATTAGGGGAAGGTGAACGCGTTGTCATTAGTAGCCTAACTGTCTATACTCGGCCACCGACCGCCAGGGGCTTTTGGGCCTGCTTTCTTGGGGGTCGTCACTCCCTGGGTGGTGAGTACCTGACCAGTGCGCGCCCCAACAACTTTGCCCTGATTGTTAGGGGCTCTTCAGTGTGAAAAAAAAGCCGTGAAAAGCCAACGACCTGTAAACCTAGACCTAAGGACCATCAAACTCCCAGTCACTGCTTACACGTCCATTCTTCACCGTATTTCCGGTGTCATCCTCTTCGTCAGCCTGGCCATCATGCTTTATGCATTGGACAAGTCGCTCGATTCGGAAGAAGGCTTCGGTCAGGTGAAAGCGTGTCTGACCAGTCCGCTAGCCAAGCTAGTGATTTGGGGCATCCTGTCCGCCTTGCTGTATCACTTGGTTGCCGGTGTGCGCCACTTGATCATGGACATGGGCATCGGTGAGACGCTGGAAGGCGGCAAGCTGGGCTCGAAAATCATTATCGCCGTGTCTGCGGTGCTGATCGTTCTGGCAGGAGTCTGGATATGGTAACCAACGTCACGAACCTTTCGCGTTCGGGCCTCTATGACTGGATGGCGCAGCGTGTGTCTGCGGTCGTTCTCGCGGCTTACTTCATCTTCCTGATCGGATATGTCGTAGCAAACCCAGGC
This sequence comes from Pseudomonas sp. H1_F01, assembly GCF_054681425.1. Classification (NCBI taxonomy): domain Bacteria; kingdom Pseudomonadati; phylum Pseudomonadota; class Gammaproteobacteria; order Pseudomonadales; family Pseudomonadaceae; genus Pseudomonas; species Pseudomonas sp. H1_F01. The sequence continues at coordinate 2,012,090 of NZ_CP162823.1, forward strand.
CTGGGCTACGCCCAATGGCATGAACTGTTCGCAAACAACTGGATGCGTATCTTCAGTCTGCTGGCACTTGTTGCACTGGGCGCTCACGCCTGGGTCGGCATGTGGACCATCGCGACCGACTACCTGACGCCAATGGCGTTCGGCAAGTCGGCGACTGCCGTACGTTTCCTCTTCCAGGCAGTATGCGGCGTTGCGATGTTCGCTTACTTCGTCTGGGGTGTGCAGATTCTCTGGGGTATCTGATCCATGGCTAACATTCCAACGATTTCTTTCGACGCCATCATCATTGGTGGTGGCGGTGCCGGCATGCGCGCAGCGCTGCAACTGGCACAGGGCGGTCACAAGACTGCCGTGATCACCAAGGTTTTCCCGACCCGTTCGCACACTGTTTCCGCCCAGGGCGGCATCACCTGCGCCATCGCTTCGGCCGACCCGAACGATGACTGGCGCTGGCACATGTACGATACCGTCAAGGGTTCCGACTACATCGGTGACCAGGACGCTATCGAGTACATGTGTCAGGAAGGCCCGGCTGCGGTGTTCGAGCTGGACCACATGGGCATGCCATTCTCGCGTACCGAGCAAGGTCGTATCTACCAGCGTCCGTTCGGTGGCCAGTCCAAGGACTACGGCAAGGGCGGCCAGGCTGCACGTACTTGCGCGGCGTCCGACCGTACCGGTCACGCGCTGCTGCACACCCTGTACCAGGGCAACCTGAAAGCCGGTACCACGTTCCTGAACGAGTACTACGCCGTTGACCTGGTGAAAAACCAGGACGGCGCCTTCGTCGGCGTGATCGCGATCTGCATCGAAACCGGCGAAACCACCTACATCCGCGCCAAGGCCACCGTACTGGCGACCGGCGGTGCAGGCCGTATCTACGCATCCACCACCAATGCCCTGATCAACACCGGTGACGGCGTCGGCATGGCCCTGCGTGCTGGCGTGCCGGTACAAGACATCGAAATGTGGCAGTTCCACCCGACCGGCATCGCCGGCGCCGGTGTACTGGTGACCGAAGGTTGCCGTGGTGAAGGTGGTTACCTGATCAACAAGCACGGCGAGCGTTTCATGGAGCGTTATGCTCCGAACGCCAAGGACCTTGCCGGTCGTGACGTGGTTGCCCGTTCGATGGTTAAAGAAATCATCGCTGGCAACGGTTGCGGTCCGAATGGCGACCACGTGATGCTCAAGCTCGACCACCTGGGCGAGGAAGTGCTGCACAGCCGCCTGCCAGGCATCTGCGAACTGTCCAAGACCTTCGCTCACGTCGACCCGGTCGTTGCGCCAGTTCCAGTGGTTCCAACCTGCCACTATATGATGGGCGGCGTTGCCACCAACATTCATGGCCAGGCGATCACCCAGAACGCCGAAGGCGTGGACGCAATCATCCCTGGCCTGTTCGCAGTGGGTGAAGTGGCTTGCGTATCGGTCCACGGTGCCAACCGTCTGGGCGGCAACTCGTTGCTCGACCTGGTGGTCTTCGGTCGCGCTGCCGGCCTGCACCTGGAAAAAGCGCTGTCCGACGGTATCGAATATGACGATGCCACCGACGCCAACATCGAAGCTGCCCTGGCGCGTCTGTCCGCTCTGAACGAGCGTACCGAAGGCGAAGACGTGGCGACCCTGCGTCGTGAGTTGCAAAACTGCATGCAGAACTACTTCGGTGTATTCCGTACCGGCGAATACATGCAGAAGGGTATTGCCCAGCTGGCGCAATTGCGTGAACGAATCGCCAACGTGAAGATCAACGATAAGTCGCAGGCGTTCAACACTGCCCGTATCGAAGCGCTGGAATTGCAGAACCTGCTGGAAGTGGCCGAAGCCACCGCCATCGCCGCAGAAGTGCGTAAAGAGTCCCGTGGCGCCCACGCCCGCGAAGACTTCGAAGACCGTGACGACGAAAACTGGCTGTGCCACACCTTGTACTTCCCGGGTGAAAAACGCGTCGCCAAGCGTGCCGTGAACTTCTCGCCGAAGACTGTTCCGACTTTCGAACCAAAAGTCCGGACTTATTAAGGGTGACCGCTATGTTGCAAGTCAGTGTTTATCGCTACAACCCTGATCAGGACGCTGCGCCGTTCATGCAGGACTTCCAGGTCGATACCGGTGGTAAAGACCTGATGGTGCTGGACGTGCTGGCCCTGATCAAAGAGCAGGACGAGGGTTTCTCCTATCGTCGCTCTTGCCGTGAGGGCGTTTGCGGCTCCGACGGCATGAACATCAACGGCAAGAACGGCCTGGCGTGCATCACGCCGCTGTCTGCCGTGGTCAAGGGCAACAAGCTGATCGTTCGTCCGCTGCCAGGTTTGCCGGTTATCCGTGACCTGGTCGTCGATATGAGCATCTTCTACAAGCAATACGAGAAGGTGAAGCCATTCCTGCAGAACGACACGCCGGCTCCGGCCATCGAGCGTCTGCAGACTCCTGAAGAGCGTGAGAAGCTCGACGGTCTGTACGAGTGCATCCTGTGCGCTTGCTGCTCGACCTCGTGCCCATCGTTCTGGTGGAACCCGGACAAGTTCCTGGGCCCGGCCGCCCTGCTGCAAGCGTACCGCTTCCTGGCAGACAGCCGTGACACCAAGACGTCCGAGCGTCTGGCTTCGCTGGATGACCCGTTCAGCGTATTCCGCTGCCGCGGGATCATGAACTGCGTCAACGTCTGTCCGAAAGGCCTGAACCCGACTAAGGCCATCGGTCACATTCGTAACATGCTGCTGCAAAGCGGCGTTTGATTCAGCTGCTGTACCCGTAGGACCGTTGTACCCGTAAAGGCCAGGGCGCGGGCTTCAACCCGCGTCATGGCTATAACCAGAACAGCCGCTCACAAAGCGGCAGTTCTTATTTTGAAGAAATGAGACAAGCAGGGGCATCCGGGCTGGTACCCGGACTATCAGCGTGATCCTAAGTGGCTTGTTTTAGTCGCTGCACTCGGACTTCTGCAAGTTTGCTCGGTGTTTTCGCCGGTGGTGTTCCCCTAATCGAGGGTGACCAAGCATGCAAGAAAGCGTGATGCAGCGCATGTGGAACAGTGCCCACCTTTCCGGTGGTAACGCTGCCTATGTGGAAGAGCTTTACGAGCTCTACCTGCACGACCCTAACGCTGTGCCAGAAGAATGGCGCACCTACTTTCAGAAGTTGCCGGCTGACGGTAACTCTGCCACTGATGTTTCGCACTCGACGATTCGCGATCATTTCGTGCTGCTGGCGAAGAACCAGCGCCGCGCTCAACCGGTGTCTGCCGGCAGCGTGAGCTCCGAGCACGAGAAGAAGCAAGTTGAAGTATTGCGACTGATCCAGGCCTACCGGATGCGTGGCCACCAGGCAGCCCAGCTTGACCCGCTGGGACTGTGGCAGCGTCCTGCACCTGCAGACCTGTCGATCACTCACTACGGCTTGACCAATGCCGACCTTGATACGACCTTCCGTGCCGGCGACCTGTTCATCGGCAAAGAGGAAGCGAGCCTACGCGAAATTCACGAAGCGTTGCAGCAGACATATTGCCGCACCATCGGCGCTGAATTTACGCATATCACCGATTCCGAGCAGCGCCAGTGGTTCCAGCAGCGTCTGGAAAGCGTTCGTGGCCGTCCGACGTACTCCGCCGACATCAAGAGCCACTTGCTCGAGCGCGTCACCGCCGGTGAAGGCCTGGAGAAATACCTGGGTACCAAATACCCGGGCACCAAGCGTTTCGGCCTGGAAGGCGGCGAGAGCCTGATTCCAATGCTCGATGAGCTGATCCAGCGTTCCGGTTCCTACGGCACCAAGGAAGTTGTCATCGGCATGGCCCACCGTGGCCGCCTGAACGTACTGGTCAACACCTTCGGCAAGAACCCGCGCGAGCTGTTCGACGAGTTCGAAGGCAAGAAGAAGGTCGAACTGGGTTCCGGTGACGTGAAGTACCACCAGGGCTTCTCGTCCAACGTAATGACCACAGGTGGCGAAGTCCACCTGGCCATGGCCTTCAACCCGTCCCACCTGGAAATCGTTTCCCCGGTGGTCGAGGGTTCGGTCCGTGCGCGCCAGGATCGTCGCAACGATCCGACCGGCGAGAAGGTGCTGCCGATCTCCATCCACGGTGACGCGGCATTCGCCGGTCAAGGCGTGGTCATGGAAACCTTCCAGATGTCGCAGACCCGCGGTTTCAAAACCGGCGGTACCGTGCACATCGTGATCAACAACCAGGTCGGTTTCACCATCAGCAACCCGGAAGACTCGCGCTCTACCGAGTACGCAACCGACGTTGCGAAAATGATCCAGGCGCCGATTCTCCATGTGAATGGCGATGACCCGGAAGCCGTGCTGTTCGTGACCCAGTTGGCCATCGACTACCGCATGCAGTACAAGCGCGACGTGGTGATCGACCTGGTCTGCTACCGTCGTCGCGGCCACAACGAGGCCGACGAGCCAAGCGGTACTCAACCGCTGATGTACCAGCAGATCGCCAAGCAGCGCACCACCCGTGAGCTGTATGCCGAGCGCCTGACCCAGGGCGGTGTGCTGGATGCAGCGCGCGTCCAGGAAAAAGTCGATGAATATCGCAATGCCCTGGATAACGGCCTGCACGTTGTAAAAAGCCTGGTCAAAGAGCCGAACAAAGAGCTGTTCGTGGACTGGCGTCCGTACCTGGGCCACGCCTGGACCGCGCGTCACGACACCCGTTTCGACCTCAAGACCCTGCAGGAACTGTCCGCCAAGCTGTTGGAAATCCCGGACGGCTTCGTGGTTCAGCGCCAGGTCGCGAAAATCTACGAAGACCGGCAGAAGATGCAAGCCGGCGGCCTGCCGATCAACTGGGGTTATGCCGAAACCATGGCGTACGCGACCCTGGCATTCGAAGGTCACCCGGTGCGCATCACCGGCCAGGACGTAGGCCGCGGCACTTTCTCGCACCGCCACGCGGCGCTGCACAACCAGAAAGACGCCAGCACCTACATCCCGCTGCAACACCTGTACAAAGGCCAGCCACGTTTCGACCTGTACGATTCGCTGCTGTCCGAAGAAGCCGTCCTGGCGTTCGAATATGGCTACTCCACCACCGAGCCGAATGCGCTGGTGATCTGGGAAGCCCAGTTCGGCGACTTCGCCAACGGTGCCCAGGTGGTTGTCGACCAGTTCATCACCAGTGGCGAACACAAGTGGGGCCGTCTCTGCGGTCTGACCATGCTGTTGCCGCACGGTTATGAAGGGCAGGGGCCGGAGCACTCTTCGGCACGTCTGGAGCGTTACCTGCAGTTGTGCGCCGAGCACAACGTCCAGGTCTGCGTACCGACGACGCCGGCACAGATCTACCACCTGCTGCGTCGTCAGGTCATCCGTCCGCTGCGCAAGCCGCTGATCGTGCTGACACCCAAGTCGCTGCTGCGTCACAAACTGGCGATCTCCACGCTCGAGGATCTGGCCGAAGGCTCGTTCCAGACCGTTATTTCGGAAATCGACACCCTGGACGCGGCGAAGGTGACTCGCCTGGTCCTGTGCAGCGGCAAGGTCTACTACGACCTGCTGGAAAAACGTCGTGCCGAAGGCCGCGAAGACATCGCCATCGTGCGTATCGAGCAGCTTTACCCGTTCCCGGAAGAAGACCTGATGGAGGCCATCGCGCCTTACACCAACCTCACCCATGTGGTGTGGTGTCAGGAAGAACCGATGAACCAAGGCGCTTGGTACAGCAGCCAGCATCACCTGCGTCGCAGCATCGGCAACCATAACAAGGCCCTGGTCTTGGAGTATGCCGGCCGTGATGCTTCCGCTGCACCTGCGTGTGGTTATGCGTCGATGCACGCCGAGCAGCAGGAAAAACTGCTGCAAGATGCCTTCACTGTTTAACGCCTTCGCGCTGACTGAAACCGAATTTTAAGGACCCACAGATAATGGCTATCGAAATCAAAGCCCCGTCATTCCCGGAATCGGTTGCCGATGGCACCGTTGCCACCTGGCACAAGAAACCAGGCGAGGCCGTCAAGCGTGACGACCTGATCGTCGACATCGAGACCGACAAGGTCGTGCTGGAAGTATTGGCCGAAGCTGACGGCGTGCTGGGCGCAATCATTGCCGAGGAGGGCGCTACCGTTCTGTCGAACCAGGTCCTGGGCTCGATCGAAGAAGGCGGTGCTGCCGCTGCTGCTCCGGCCGCCGCTGCTGCACCGGCTGCCGCCCAGGCCGCCGCGCCAGCCGCTGGTGGCGAAGACGATCCAGTCGCTGCCCCTGCTGCGCGCAAGCTGGCTGAAGAGAACGGCATCAACATCGCTTCCGTTGCCGGCACCGGCAAGGGTGGTCGCGTGACCAAGGAAGACGTGGTTGCAGCCGTTGCCGCCAAGAAAGCCGCTCCAGCCGCCGCGCCAGCCAAGCCTGCCGCACCTGCCGCTGCCGCTCCGGTGTTCGCTGCCGGTGACCGCGTTGAAAAACGCGTTCCGATGACCCGCGTTCGCGCTACCGTGGCCAAGCGTCTGGTAGAAGCCCAGTCGAACATGGCGATGCTGACCACCTTCAACGAAGTCGACATGACCGAAGTCATGGCCCTGCGTTCGAAGTACAAGGATCTGTTCGAGAAGTCCCACAATGGCGTACGCCTGGGCTTCATGTCGTTCTTCGTCAAGGCTGCCACCGAAGCGCTGAAACGCTTCCCGGCCGTCAACGCGTCGATCGACGGTTCCGACATCGTCTACCACGGCTACGCCGACATCGGTGTCGCTGTTTCCAGCGACCGTGGCCTGGTGGTTCCGGTACTGCGCAACGCCGAACTGATGAGCCTGGCCGAAATCGAAGGCGGCATCGCCACCTTCGGCAAGAAGGCCCGTGACGGCAAGCTGTCCATCGAAGAGATGACCGGCGGTACGTTCACCATCACCAACGGTGGTACATTCGGTTCGATGATGTCGACCCCGATCGTCAACCCGCCGCAAGCGGCTATCCTGGGCATGCACAACATTCTGCAGCGTCCTATGGCGATCAATGGTCAAGTCGTGATTCGTCCGATGATGTACCTGGCACTGTCCTACGATCACCGCCTGATCGACGGTAAAGAAGCCGTGACGTTCCTGGTAACCATCAAGAACCTGCTTGAAGATCCGGCTCGTCTGCTGCTGGATATCTGATTTTCGCCGCGAGGGCCGGTCTGTTTTGACCGGCCTCTTGCTGAAACAACCGGTTTCGTCCCTCGACGGTCATCACAAGTGACCGTCCGGTTTGATTCGAAAAGGAATGACTCATGACTCAGAAATTCGACGTGGTAGTGATTGGTGCGGGCCCTGGCGGCTACGTAGCGGCCATCAAGGCTGCGCAACTGGGCCTTACCACTGCCTGCATCGAGAAATACACCGACAAGGAGGGCAAGCTGGCCCTCGGCGGTACTTGCCTGAACGTCGGCTGCATTCCTTCCAAGGCGCTGCTGGACAGCTCCTGGAAGTTCCACGAAGCCCAAGACGGCTTCGCGATCCACGGCATCAGCACGGGCGACGTGAAGATGGACGTGCCGGCGATGGTGGGTCGCAAGGCCAACATCGTCAAGAACCTGACCAGCGGTGTTGCCACCCTGTTCAAGGCCAACGGCGTGACCTCGATCCAAGGCCACGGCAAGCTGCTGATGGGCAAGAAAGTCGAAGTGACCAAGCCAGACGGCTCGGTTGAAGTGATCGAAGCCGAGAACGTCATCCTGGCGCCAGGCTCGCGTCCGATCGACATTCCACCGGCTCCGGTCGACCAGAACGTGATCGTCGATTCCACCGGTGCCCTGGAATTCCAGACCGTGCCAAAACGCCTGGGCGTGATCGGCGCTGGCGTGATCGGCCTCGAGCTGGGTTCGGTATGGTCGCGCCTGGGTGCGCAAGTGACCGTACTGGAAGCCCTCGATACCTTCCTGATGGCCGCTGACGCTGCGGTTTCCAAGGAAGCGCTGAAAACCCTGACCAAACAGGGCCTGGACATCAAGCTGGGCGCTCGCGTGACCGGTTCGAAGGTCAACGGCGAAGAAGTCGTGGTGACCTACACCGACACCAACGGCGAACAGACCATCACCTTCGACAAGCTGATCGTCGCGGTCGGCCGTCGTCCTGTGACCACTGACCTGCTGGCTGCCGATAGCGGCGTGGAAATCGACGAGCGCGGCTTCATTGCCGTCGACGACCAGTGCGCAACCGCGGTACCGGGCGTCTTCGCCATCGGTGACGTGGTTCGCGGCATGATGCTGGCACACAAGGCATCCGAAGAAGGCATCATGGTTGTCGAGCGCATCAAGGGCCACAAAGCCCAGATGAACTACGACCTGATCCCTTCGGTTATCTACACCCACCCGGAAATCGCATGGGTTGGCAAGACCGAGCAGGCCTTGAAAGCCGAAGGCGTTGAAGTTAACGTCGGCACCTTCCCGTTCGCAGCCAGTGGCCGTGCCATGGCAGCCAACGATACCGGTGGTTTCGTGAAAGTCATCGCCGATGCCAAGACGGATCGCGTATTGGGCGTTCACGTCATTGGCCCAAGCGCTGCCGAGCTGGTACAGCAAGGCGCGATCGGCATGGAATTCGGCACCAGCGCTGAAGATCTGGGCATGATGGTCTTCTCCCATCCGACCCTGTCCGAAGCCTTGCACGAAGCGGCCCTGGCCGTAAATGGCGGCGCCATCCACGTGGCCAACCGCAAGAAGCGTTAATAGACAATAAGAAACCACGGCGGTTTGGCCCGTCGTGAGCCTTGCGAGCAAGACTCACCGCGGAATATCCGCTGGACGCAGCCTTGCGTAGCCGAACCGGTTAACCGGAACGCTACGCAAGCAGCAGTCACAGGTGGTGCGGCACCAGAACGGTGCAGCACCGAATGCGCAGTACCTAACGAAGACGGTAATAAGCATGAATCTTCACGAGTATCAGGGTAAGCAGCTGTTCGCTGAGTACGGCCTGCCAGTATCCACCGGTTACGCGGTAGACACCCCGGAAGCGGCAGCAGAAGCTTGCGACAAAATCGGCGGCAGCGAATGGGTTGTCAAAGCCCAGGTTCACGCCGGTGGTCGCGGTAAAGCGGGCGGCGTCAAGCTGGTTCGCAGCAAAGAAGACGCCAAAGCCTTCGCACAGCAGTGGCTGGGCAAGCGTCTGGTGACTTACCAGACTGACGCCAACGGTCAGCCAGTCACCAAGATCCTGGTTGAATCGTGCACTGATATCGCTAAAGAGCTGTACCTGGGCGCTGTCGTTGACCGTTCGAGCCGCCGCATCGTGTTCATGGCTTCCACCGAAGGTGGCGTGGACATCGAGAAAATCGCTCACGATACCCCTGAGAAAATCCTCAAGGCCACCATCGATCCACTGGTTGGCGCACAGCCATTCCAGGGTCGCGAGCTGGCATTCCAGCTGGGCCTGGAAGGCAAGCAGGTCACTCAATTCGCCAAGATCTTCGTAGGTCTGGCCAAGCTGTTCCAGGACCACGACCTGGCACTGCTGGAAGTGAACCCGCTGGTGATCAAGGCCGACGGCGACCTGCACTGCCTCGATGCCAAGATCAACATCGATGCCAACGCCATGTACCGTCAGCCTAAGCTGAAGACTTTCCACGATCCGTCGCAAGACGATCCGCGCGAAGCGCACGCTGCCAAGTTCGAACTGAACTACGTGGCCCTGGAAGGTAACATCGGCTGCATGGTCAACGGTGCCGGCCTGGCCATGGGTACCATGGACATCGTCAACCTGCATGGCGGCAAGCCAGCCAACTTCCTCGACGTGGGCGGTGGTGCTACCAAGGAACGCGTAACCGAAGCGTTCAAGATCATCCTGTCCGACACCAACGTCGCTGCAGTACTGGTCAACATCTTCGGCGGCATCGTTCGCTGCGACATGATTGCCGAAGGCATCATCGGCGCCGTGAAAGAAGTTGGCGTGAAAATCCCGGTTGTTGTTCGCCTTGAAGGCAACAACGCTGAGCTGGGCGCTAAAGTACTGGCAGAAAGCGGTTTGAACATCATCGCTGCTACCAGCCTGACCGACGCTGCTCAACAAGTTGTCAAAGCTGCGGAGGGCAAATAATGAGCGTCCTGATCAATAAAGACACCAAGGTTATCTGCCAGGGTATTACCGGTTCGCAAGGTAGTTTCCACACCCAGCAAGCCATCGAATACGGCACCAAGATGGTTGGCGGCGTAACACCGGGCAAGGGCGGCACCGAGCACCTGGGCCTGCCAGTGTTCAACACCGTGAAAGACGCTGTAGCTGCCACTGGCGCCACCGCCAGCGTGATCTACGTTCCAGCTCCTTTCTGCAAGGACTCCATCCTTGAAGCAGCGTTCGGCGGCATCAAGCTGATCGTCTGCATCACCGAAGGCATCCCGACCATCGACATGCTGGAAGCCAAGGTCAAGTGCGACGAGCTGGGTATCACCCTGATCGGCCCTAACTGCCCAGGCGTGATCACTCCAGGCGAATGCAAGATCGGCATCATGCCAGGTCACATTCACTTGCCAGGCAAGGTCGGTATCGTTTCCCGTTCCGGCACCCTGACCTACGAAGCTGTGAAGCAGACCACTGACGCCGGTTTCGGTCAGTCGACTTGCGTCGGCATCGGCGGTGACCCGATCCCAGGCTCGAACTTCATCGACATCCTGAAGCTGTTCCAGGAAGACCCGAAGACCGAAGCGATCGTCATGATCGGTGAGATCGGCGGTTCGGCTGAAGAAGAAGCGGCTGCCTACATCAAGGCCAACGTGACCAAGCCGGTTGTTTCCTACATCGCTGGTGTGACTGCTCCTCCGGGCAAGCGCATGGGCCATGCTGGCGCAATCATCTCTGGCGGCAAAGGCACTGCAGACGAGAAATTCGCTGCACTGCAAGACGCAGGCGTGAAAACCGTGCGTTCGCTGGCAGACATCGGCAAGGCCCTGGCTGAGCTGACTGGCTGGGAAATGAAGAAGTAAGCTTCGGCTGACCTTTTCGTTCCAGCAACAAAGGCCACCTTCGGGTGGCCTTTGTCGTTTCCGGCACTGTTGAAGCAAGGCTTTGTGAGAACAAGGCCCTGTGGGAGCAAGGCTTTGTGAGAACAAGGCCCTGTGGGAGCAAGGCTTTGTGAGAACAAGGCCCTGTGGGAGCAAGGCTTGCCCGCGATGCAGGCGACTCAGTTCTATCTGTCAGTTCACGCTGACGCTATCGCGGGCAAGCCTTGCTCCCACAAAGCCTTGCTCCACAGATAAAGGCCCTTACAGCAAGGGGCTTCGCAGGAAAATAGATACGTAAACGCGACACGCGAACGTCGCGCATCGGATAGTTCGCCCCTTAACAGTGCGTTCTCTCGCTAAATTCGTTAGGCTAGCAGCCATTTTTGCGACCGCTGCCCACAAGGAAGCGCCGCGCTAAACGGGTCGGTCCCATACGGATCGGCAGCATTTCCCTCACCCATAAGGGAAATCCCTCTCTAAATTCCGATTCAGTAGTGTGGTTTCCTTAATGAAAGTGTTGAAAGGCCAGGACATCCTGGCGCTTGGTTTCATGACATTTGCCCTGTTCGTCGGGGCCGGCAACATCATCTTCCCGCCTATCGTCGGTTTGCAGTCCGGACCTCATGTCTGGATGGCGGCGCTGGGCTTTTTGATCACGGCGGTCGGGCTACCGGTCATCACGGTCGTTGCACTGGCCAAGGTGGGCGGTGCGATGGACGCCTTGAGCAGCCCCATCGGCAAGCTCGCCGGTGGTGTACTGGCGGCAGTGTGCTACCTGGCCGTCGGCCCGTTGTTCGCCACGCCGCGTACCGCCACCGTTTCGTTCGAAGTCGGCCTGGCGCCGTTGACCGGTGAAAGCCCGCTGGCGCTGTTCCTCTACAGCGCAGTGTATTTCCTGCTGGTGTTTTTCATCTCGCTCTATCCGGGCCGTCTGCTGGACACCGTCGGGCGCTTCCTCGCGCCACTGAAGATCATCGCCCTGGCCGTGCTCGGCATCGCGGCGTTTGCCTTGCCCGCGGGTGATATCGGCGTGGCGACCCCCGAGTACATCGCGGCACCGTTCTCCCAAGGGTTCATCAATGGCTACCTGACCATGGATACCCTGGGCGCCTTGGTGTTCGGCATTGTCATCGTCAACGCGATCCGTTCCCGGGGCGTCGAGTCGCCGGCCTTGATCACCCGCTATGCGATCATCGCCGGGCTGATCGCCGGGGTGGGCCTGGCGCTGGTCTACGTCAGCCTGTTCCGCCTGGGTTCGGGCAGCCATGAAGTGGCCGTGGGCGCAACCAACGGCGCCGCTGTGCTGCATGCCTACGTGCAACACACCTTCGGCAGCCTGGGCAGCGGTTTCCTTGCGGTGTTGATCTCCCTGGCGTGCCTGGTGACCGCAGTCGGCCTGACCTGCGCCTGCGCCGAGTACTTCAGCCGCGTCCTGCCGCTGTCCTACAAGACCTTGGTCGTGATCCTGGCGGCTTTTTCGCTGCTGGTGTCCAACCTGGGCCTGACCAAGCTGATCGCGTTCTCGATTCCGGTCCTCACCGCGATCTATCCGCCGTGCATCGCCCTGGTGGCCCTGAGCTTCTGCAAGGACTTCTGGCACGAGCAGGGGCGCATCGTTGGCCCGGTGATGCTGGTGTCGTTCCTGTTTGGCCTGATCGATGCGCTCAAGGGGGCCGGCCTGGTGGACTGGATGCCGGCGCAACTGGCCCACCTGCCGCTGAGCGAGCAGGGCCTGGCCTGGCTGGTGCCTTCGGTGATGACCCTGGCGGTCGCGGTGGTGTGCGATCGCCTGCTGGGCAAGCGCAGCGAAGCCTTGGCTTAAGCGACAACGGGCAGATCCATCGGCAAGAACTGAAATGCCCCGTATCAATCGATACGGGGCATTTTTTTTGAGTGCAGTGTCTTTTTCCGTGGACTGTGGGAGCGAGCCTGCTCGCGATAGCGTTGGAACTGCCGACATCGAAGTGAAAGTTATACCGCTATCGCGAGCAGGCTCGCTCCCACAGGGTTCGCTGATACTATTGCCACAGATTTTGTTTCGTCACAGGAAATCGAATGTCATTCATCCAAGCCAACCTGATCCACCTGCTTGCCGCCGCCTGGTTCATCATCTGCTGGGCGGGCTACACCCGTTATGCCTCTTGGAAGGCGCGCGACACGGCGTGCCTGGCCAGCGTGATGCACCTGTACCGCGAAGACTGGATGCGCCGCATGTTGCTGCGTGAGAACCGTATCGCCGATGCCAGCGTGATCGGCAACCTGGAGCGCAATGCATCCTTCTTCGCCTCCAGCACGCTGATCATCCTGGCCGGTATCCTGACGGTACTCGGGGCATCTGATCGGGCGGTGTCGTTGCTGGCGGACATACCGATGGTGCAGCAGGCTTCCCAGGGCATGGCGGAGGTCAAGTTGCTGTGCCTGGCACTGGTGTTCGTGTATGCGTTCTTCACGTTCAGCTGGTGCATGCGCCAATACAACTTTGCGGCAGTGCTGATTGGCTCGGCGCCGATGATCGGCGAGCGCCATGTGTCGGAGCAGGAGCGCAAGGCCTTTGCGCTGAGGGCGGCGCGAGTGATCTCCATGGCCGCCAACCAGTTCAACTTCGGCCTGCGTGCCTATTACTTCGGCATGACCATGTTGGCGTGGTTCGTCAGCCCGTGGTTATTCATGCTGATGAGTGCTGGTGTGGTGTTCGTGCTGTATCAGCGCGAGTTTCACTCCGATGTGCTGGACGTGATGGTCTATACCCCCACCGAAGCGCCAGTGTCCGAGGTGGGCAAGGAAGCGGCCTGACAGGCGTCGCCGCCAAATCGCAGGCAAAAGAAAACCCGCACCAGGCGGGTTTTCTCTACTGCTAAAACCGTATCAGTTGGTTTTAGGCGCGGTAGCAGGTGCTTCCTGCTGGGCGGCGCTGTTCGATTCAGACTGAGCTTTGGCGGCTTCGGCGTTTTCTTTCGCCGCGTCGTTCACTTTATCCTGTGCTTTGTTCATGTCTTGCTGAGCTTGCTCAGCGTGTTGTTGGGCATCTTGAGCTTTGTCCTCGGATTTTTTATCGCAGGCAGCGAGGCCGAGGGAGGCGGCCAACATCAAGGCAATAGCAAAAGTCTTACGCATGGGGTGTTTCTCCTTATGGAAATAACTACTGGCCTTTTGAACGCCGCCCCTCGGATTAAGTTCCTGTTGCGTAACAGATATATAACTTTGCACTGCAATGGAACTTTGTGCATTGCGCCTGTTTTCAGGTCTCGTCACTCATTGGAGCGCTAATCGAATGGCCGAAGACCCCGTTTTTGAGCGTGCGACACGTTTTTTATCCGCACTCAGGCATTGCCAGGTGCTGGGCTTGAAGTTGCACAGTGCCAGTCGTGACGGGCTGACGGTCATCCTGCCGTTCAGCCCGCAAATCGTCGGCAATCCACTGACGGGCATCATCCACGGCGGGGCCTTGACCTCATTGATGGACACCGCGTGCGGCATGTCGACCTTATGTGTGCTGCCGCAATTCGAAGTCTGTCCCACCCTCGACCTGCGCATCGACTACATGCACGCCGCCGAGCCCCATAAGGATGTCTACGGCTTCGCGCAATGCTACCGAGTCACCCCGGACGTGATCTTCACCCGGGGTTTCGCCTATCAGGACGATCCCGAACAACCCATCGCCCATGTGGTGGGTACCTTCATGCGCCTGGGCCAGCATGCCAGGGGAATAGGGAAGGGCGGCCCGATGACCGCTGTGGGCCAGCCATGACCGATATCACTCAGGAACAACTGCGCCGCGCTTGCGAGCAGGGCGACTACGCGCTGCTGCTCGCTTCGATCCCCTATGCCCAACTCATCGGCGTCCAATGCACGCGCCAGGGCGACGACTTGTTGTTTCGCCTGCCGGCCAACAAAGACAACATTGGTAACCCTTTACTGCCGGCCATCCATGGTGGGGTCATCGCCGGTTTCATGGAACTGGCCGCTGCCGTGCATCTGTTGATCGCCACCGGCACGCCAGGCATACCGAAAATCATCGATTTTTCCCTGGATTACCTGCGCACCGGGCAGTTTCGCGACACCTATGCCAAATGCCAGGTCTGGCGCCAGGGCCGGCGGGTCGCCAACGTCGCGATCACCGCCTGGCAAGACGTCGAGGCCGAACCCATCGCCACTGCCCGGGCGCATTTCAAGATCCAGGAGCCGTCAAAACCGGATCGCCCTTGAACTGATCACTCAGAGCTCGGTGAAGTTGATGATGGCATGTTCTTTTGTTCGACCCGGAAGGTCAGATAGTTTGAGGCGAAGATAATCACTGCGCCGACCAGTACCCAGATTTCGAGAGGCTCGCCGTAGAGAAAAAAACCAACGACGGCAATGAGCGGCACCCTGAAAAAATCAATCGGGATGGCAATGGAGGCTTCCATGACGCTGAGCGCCTTGGCCATGGCGAAGTGCGCACTTAAACCTGTTATGCCCAACAGCAGGATCCAGGGGATGCAGGCAAGCGTAGGGGTACGCCATTGTGCCAGGGACAGGCCAAGGCCCAAGGGCAATTGTAGAAGCACCATCCAGATCACGATGATGGCGGGACTGCTGGTCAACGTCAGTTTTTTCACCATGATGATGGATGTTGCATAGCCCATGGCGGCCAGAAGAACGATAAACGCGGCGGGTTCGATGCTATCAAGGCCGGGCCTTAGAACGACCAGGACGCCCAGGAAACCGCCGATGGCGCCGAATACCCTGGCGGTGGAGAGTTTTTCCTTCAAGAATAAAAACGCCAGGAGGGAAACCCATATCGGCGTGGTGAACTCCAGGGCAAAGACCTTGACCAACGGAAGCGATGCCACGCCAATGGTCCAGGCATATTGTCCGGCGAAGTGAACCGCGTTCCTGCCAATCTGCAGGCCCAGGTCACGGGCTTGTTTGAGCTTGGCGCGCTGTTGGTAAATAACCGGAAAAATAATGATCAGTCCGACCAAGGACCTGAAAAACAGGATCTCGAAGATCGACATGAACTTGGAAAGCTCTCGGGCCGCGACAGCCATGCCTATGAATGAAAGCAGGCTTGCTGCCATCCATAATGCTCCACCTGATGGCAGCTTTACCTGATGCATTGATGCTCCTTTTTACTCGGCCATTGTTCTTCGTGAACCGCCGTCGGGTATTAAAGCAGCGATTATCCGTGGCTCAGGCAATTTCTTCGCAACACATTTCCATCAGTACCCGGCCAGGTGCCAGAGGCGGGTGGCCAACGTCGCAATCACCAACTGGCAAGACGTCGAGGCCGAACCCATCGCCACTGCCCAGGCGCATTTCAAGATCCAGGAGCCGTCAAAACCGGATCGCCCTTGAAATCATCAGCGTTGCCCCCACCTTGAGGACATCCCGCCGCCAATCTCAGCGAGGCGGACACCACCATCCACTTGGAGTTTGATGACCATGAGCGTGGAAACTCAAAAGGAAACCCTGGGCTTCCAGACCGAGGTGAAGCAACTGCTTCACCTGATGATTCACTCGCTGTATTCCAATAAGGAAATTTTCCTTCGCGAGTTGATTTCGAACGCCTCTGACGCTGTCGACAAATTACGTTTCGAAGCCCTTTCCAAGCCTGAATTGCTGGAAGGCGGCGCTGAGCTGAAAATCCGTGTGAGCTTCGACAAGGACGCGAAAACCGTCACCCTCGAAGACAACGGCATCGGCATGAGCCGCGAAGAGGTGATCACGCACCTGGGCACTATCGCCAAGTCTGGCACTGCCGATTTCATGAAGAACCTGTCCGGCGACCAGAAGAAAGATTCCCACCTGATCGGCCAGTTCGGCGTCGGTTTCTATTCCGCGTTCATCGTTGCCGACCAGGTCGAAGTGTTCAGTCGCCGTGCCGGCCTCGCTGCGAGCGAAGGCGTGCACTGGTCGTCCAAGGGCGAGGGCGAGTTTGAAGTCGCCACTATCGACAAGGCTGATCGCGGTACCCGCATCGTGCTGCACCTCAAGTCCGGTGAAGACGAGTTCGCCGATGGCTGGCGCTTGCGCAACATCATCAAGAAGTACTCCGACCACATCGCGCTGCCGATCGAGCTGCCGAAGGAAGTCACCGCTGCCGAAGGCGAAGAAAAGCCTGAAGTGGAATGGGAAACCGTCAACCGCGCCAGTGCCTTGTGGACCCGTCCGCGCACCGAGGTGAAAGACGAGGAATACCAGGAGTTCTACAAGCACATCGCCCACGACTTCGAGAACCCGCTGAGCTGGAGCCATAACAAGGTCGAAGGCAAGCTGGAGTACAACTCGCTGCTGTACGTGCCGGCCCGTGCACCGTTCGACCTGTACCAGCGCGAAGCGCCACGCGGCCTGAAGCTGTACGTGCAGCGCGTGTTCGTGATGGACCAGGCCGAATCGTTCCTGCCGCTGTACCTGCGCTTCATCAAGGGTGTGGTGGACTCCAACGATTTGTCGCTGAACGTTTCGCGGGAAATCCTGCAGAAAGATCCGATCATCGATTCCATGAAGTCGGCACTGACCAAGCGCGTGCTGGACATGCTGGAAAAACTGGCGAAGAACGAGCCCGAGCAGTACAAGAGCTTCTGGAAAAACTTCGGCCAGGTGATGAAAGAAGGCCCGGCCGAGGACTTCGCCAACAAAGAGAAGATCGCCGGCCTGCTGCGCTTTGCGTCGACCCAAGGTGATGATGGCGAGCAGATCGTTGGCCTGGCCGATTACCTGGCTCGCGCCAAGGAAGGTCAGGACAAGATCTACTACCTGACCGGTGAAACTTATGCACAGGTCAAGAACAGCCCGCACCTGGAAGTCTTCCGCAAGAAAGGCATCGAAGTGCTGCTGCTGACCGACCGCATCGACGAGTGGCTGATGAGCTACCTCAACGAGTTCGACGGCAAGAGCTTTGTCGACGTGGCCCGTGGTGACCTGGACCTCGGCAATCTGGATTCGGAAGAAGACAAGAAAGCCGCCGAAGAAGTCGCCAAGAGCAAGGAAGGCCTGGTCGAGCGGATCAAGACGGCCCTGGGCGATGCTGTCAGCGAAGTGCGTGTCTCGCACCGCCTGACCGATTCCCCGGCGATCCTGGCCATCGGTGAGCAGGACCTGGGCCTGCAAATGCGCCAGATCCTCGAAGCCAGCGGCCAGAAAGTCCCGGACTCCAAGCCGATCTTCGAATTCAACCCGGCGCACCCGCTGGTGGAAAAACTCGACAACGAGCAGAGCGAAGAGCGTTTCGGCGATCTGTCGCACATCCTGTTCGACCAAGCGGCCCTGGCGGCTGGCGACAGCCTGAAGGACCCGGCGGCGTATGTGCGTCGCCTGAACAAGCTGCTGGTTGAACTGTCAGCTTAAACAAGTGCAGGAAAAACCCGCTTCGGCGGGTTTTTTCATTTCTGGTGTTCAGTCAAAAAGGAGTCCGTCATGAGTCAGGTTACGGTTCGTTCGCTGGTCTATCAGATCGAAGGTCAAACCTATGAAGGCCGCCTGGCCTTCGACGTCAGCCAACAGGGCTCGCGCCCGGGGTTGCTGATGGCGCCGAATTGGATGGGCGTAGGGGCGGGGGCCGAGGACATCGCCAGATCGGTGGCGGCCAACGGTTATGTGGTGTTGATCGCCGACCTCTACGGGCAGACGGTCCGCCCGAGCAATGCCGATGAGGCGGGGGCGGCGATGATGCCCCTCAAGAACGACCGGGC
This sequence comes from Pseudomonas sp. H1_F01, assembly GCF_054681425.1. NCBI lineage: Bacteria > Pseudomonadati > Pseudomonadota > Gammaproteobacteria > Pseudomonadales > Pseudomonadaceae > Pseudomonas > Pseudomonas sp. H1_F01. Next base: position 2,030,675 of record NZ_CP162823.1, read on the forward strand.
GTTGTTGCGCAAGCGCATGCAGGCGGCGCTCGAGCAACTGCAGAGCCAGGGCGAAGCGCAGGTCGACGCTTCCAGGCTGGCCACGTTCGGCTTTTGCTTCGGGGGTTGCTGCGCCCTGGAACTGGCCCGCAGCGGCGCACCGCTGAAGGCGGCGATTTCCTTCCACGGCACCCTGGATACACCGAACCCGGCCGATGCGCAGAACATCAAGGGCGCGGTGTTGGTCATGCATGGCGCCTCGGACCCGCTGGTGCCGAAAGAGCAGCTACCGGCCTTCGAAGATGAAATGGACGCCGCCGGGGTGGATTGGCAACTGCTGAGCTACGGCGGTGCGGTGCATTCGTTCACCGACCCGCAGGCCAATGTGCCGGGCAAGATGATGTACAACGCCAAGGTGGCTGGGCGGGCGTTCCGGTCGATGCATAACTTGTTGGATGAAGTGTTCAGGGGCTGAGATTGGGGCGTTTGATACAAAACCATCGCGAGCAAGCTCGCTCCCACATTTGACCGGGGGGGTCGCAGCACTTGCGAACGACACCGATCCAGTGTGGGAGCGAGCTTGCTCGCGATGACTGCCTGACAGGCAACCTTGAATCTAGGGCAATTCGATCCGCTCGCTTTCCCCCGGCACCGTCGGCCAGTCCCCAGCCGCCCAGCGCCGGCGGGCTTCATCGATCCGGGCCGGGTCGCTGGAGACGAAGTTCCAGTTGATCCGTCGCGGCCCGTCCAGGGGCGCACCGCCGAATAGCACGGCGTGGCAGTCACTGTCGGCAAACAGCGTCATTTCTTCCCCTGTCGGCAAGATCACCAGGGAACGGGCTTCTACCGGCTCGCCATCCAATAAGGCCTCGCCGCTCAGCACATACAGGGCTCGCTCTGCATGCTCGTTGGGAATCAACAAGGTCGTCGCGGTCTGCAGGTTCAATTCGGCATACAGCGTCGGCGACAGCACCGGCACCGGCGATTCCAGGCAAAAGCCTGACCCGGCGATCATCCGGATGCTGACCCCCAGGTTCTCGCTGACCGGCAGGCTCTGTGCCGGGTGATAGCTGTAGTGCCCGGGGCCTTGTTCATGGGCCTTGGGCGAGGCCAGCCAGACTTGCAATCCGTGCATGACGAACGCGCTGCCCAGCAATGACTCGGGGGTGCGCTCGACGTGGGCGATGGCGCTGCCGGCGGTCATCCAGCTGACATCTCCGGCGTCCACCACCTGGTCGGAACCCAGGCTGTCCTTGTGCTGGAGTTTTCCTTCGAACAGGTAGGTGAGGGTGGACAGGCCGATATGCGGATGCTGGCGGATATTCATGCCTCTCCCGGCCGGGTAGGTGGTTTGCAGCATGTGATCGAAGAACACGAAAGGCCCGACGCTGCGGCATTTGGCGGACGGCAGTGGGCGAAGAATCGGCTGGCCTTCGACATCTTCGGCGCGGGGGCGAACGGTCAGGGGAGTGGTCATGTTGTCTTCCAGGTTGAACAACGGTTGCACGAAGCATAACCCGTCGCCGGCAGACGCGGCAGATACGCCTTGAACCCCGGCGGGACGGTTGGGGTCTACGCTCTTCAAGGCTTCTGGAGACTGCCCGTGCCCCTGACCCGTTTGATCTGCGCCTGGCTACTGGTCGTTTCCAGCAGCGGCGCCGTGGCTCGCGAATATGCCTACAGCGATGCACACCTGCATTACGTCGATTTCTTCCAGGAAACCGCCGGCATGCCCAAGTTGCTCCAGGCGATGGCGGACAATCGCATTGAGCATGTGATGATTTCCGGTGTGCCGGTGGCCAAGAAATGGCATGAGGACGAGCCCAAGCGTCCACGCTATTACGCCGGTGACGATGCGGATGCCTATTGGTACAGCGCCACCGACGTGATTGTCGCCGCGGCGGTGAGCAAGCTGACCGACGAGCAGCGTCGGCACTTTCATCCATTCCTGTCGGGCTTCAATCCCAACGACAAGAACTCCGCCGCCCATATCCAGCGCATGCTCGATCTCTACCCGGGTTTGTGGCAAGGCATCGGCGAGGCCTTCACCCGCCATGACGATCTGACGGCGCTGACCTCAGGCGACACCCCACGGGCCAACAACGAAGCCATGACGCGGATCTATCACCTGGCGGCCGAGAACGACCTGCCGGTGATGCTGCATTCCAACATCACTTCCAAGCGTGAGAAAAATCCGCTGTACCTGGCAGAAATCGAGGAGCCGTTGCGCAATCATCCGCACACGCGCTTCATCTGGGCCCACGCCGGTACCAGCATGGAAATCCATCGCCACCAGACCCGCTTGGATTTTCTGTTGCCGACCCTGACCCGCATGCTCGAGGCCTATCCCAATCTGTACATAGACCTTTCCTGGAGCGTGCTCACGCCGTACTTGCTGGACGAGGCGGGTAAGCCCCGGGATGAGTGGGTAACGCTGGTGGAGCGCTTTCCTGAGCGCTTCATGGTGGGCTCGGATGTCGTCGGGCGGTTCGACAGGTTGGGCAAGGAGCTGCGCAGCTTCGATCCGTTCCTCGATGCCTTGCCGCAAGACGTGGCGCGGAAGGTAGCGCGGGATAACTTTCTGGCGGTGTTGTGTGGGAGCAAGGCTTGCCCGCGATGAAGACGACGCCGGTTCTCGGGGAAACGAGGTGCCTGCATCGCGAGCAAGCTTTGCTCCCACAGAGCAACATCGCTTTGTCATCAGCCTGTCACTCCCGCGTCATACCCTCGCGCTCATCTCAATCAAGGAGCGCACTATGCACCTCACCCGTTCAAGCGCACTGGTCGCGCTGTTGTTGACCTGCGGCCTGGCACAGGCCGAAGTCCGTGTCGAAGGCCCGGTGGAGTACGGTGTTTTCGAAGGGCCGCAAGCCGAGCTGCAATCGGGAGAGCGGGTCCTGCGGCGCGGCAACGAGCAGATCCGCCAGACCGAGAGCGTGCCGGCGAAGCTGGGTACCAAGTTCGGCATGCGCTACCAGTTGGCCGGCAAGGTCGCGGATGACCAGCCGTTGACCCTGTTGTACTTCACCCCCGGCATCCGCACCCCTGATGGCGTGCGCCACGACAAGTTCGAGGTCATCCAGAAACTGGTGCCCGGCGCGCCCCAGGATGTCATGGCCTACGAATTCACCGAAAGCCACGAAGTGGTGCCGGGGGAGTGGCGGTTCATGGTGTTCCAGGGTGATCGGCTGCTGGCGCAGCAGCGGTTTGTCGTGCGCTGATTGAGGGAACACTGTGGGAGCGAGCTCGCTCCCACAATGAACTCAGGCATATTCGCCAGGCAAAAAAAACGCCCCGAACCAGTCGGGGCGTTTTTGTGTGCGGCGTAGCGGCGGGGCTTACTTGCCCTGCCAGCGCTTCAGTACCAGGGTGGCGTTGGTGCCGCCGAAGCCGAAGCTGTTGCTCATCACGGTATTGATGGTGGCGTTTTCGCGAGTCTTGGTCAGGATTGGCAGGTCGGCTACTTCTGGGTCCAGCTCGTCGATGTTGGCCGAACCGGCCATGAAGTTGCCTTCCATCATCAGCATGCAGTAGATCGCTTCGTGAACGCCGGCGGCGCCCAGGGAGTGACCCGACAGGCTCTTGGTGGAGCTGATGGCCGGGGCATTGCCGCCGAACACTTCGCGCACACCTTTCATTTCCGCGACGTCGCCGACCGGGGTCGAGGTGCCGTGGGTGTTCAGGTAGTCGATCGGTGCGTCAACGGTGGACATGGCCATCTGCATGCAACGGATGGCGCCTTCGCCACTTGGGGCGACCATGTCGTAGCCGTCGGAAGTGGCGCCGTAGCCGACGATTTCCGCGTAGATCTTGGCGCCACGGGCCAGGGCGTGTTCCAGCTCCTCGACCACCACCATGCCACCGCCGCCGGCAATGACGAAACCGTCACGGTCGGCATCGTAGGCACGGGAAGCTTTTTCCGGCGTGTCGTTGCGCTTGCTGGACAGGGCGCCCATGGCGTCGAACAGGAACGATTGGCTCCAATGTTCTTCTTCACCGCCGCCAGCGAACACGACGTCCTGCTTGCCCATCTGGATCTGTTCCATGGCGTTGCCAATGCAGTGGGCACTGGTGGCGCAGGCAGAGGCGATGGAGTAGTTCAGGCCCTTGATCTTGAACGGCGTGGCCAGGCAGGCGGAAACCGTGCTGCTCATGGTCCGCGTGACGCGGTATGGGCCAACGCGCTTGACGCCTTTCTCGCGCAGGATGTCCAGCGCTTCCATCTGGTTCAAGGTGGAGGCGCCACCGGAACCGGCGATCAGGCCGGTGCGCGGGTTGGAAACCTGCTCTTCGGTCAGCCCGGAGTCAGCGATGGCGTCCTTCATGGCCAGGTAGGCGTAAGCCGCCGCGTGGCCGACGAAACGGTAGATCTTGCGATCGATCAGCTCTTCGAGGGGAAGGTCAATGGAGCCGGAAACCTGGCTACGCAGACCCATTTCGGCATATTCCGGGTTGAACCGGATGCCAGGGCGACTTGCACGCAGGTTAGCGGAGACGGTCTCTTTGTCATTGCCCAGGCACGAAACGATGCCCAGACCAGTGATAACGACGCGGCGCATGCGGATAACCCTTAGAAGTTGTCAGTGGAGGTGAAAACGCCGACCCGAAGGCCTTCGGCGGTGTAGATCTCGCGACCATCCACGGCAACCGAACCATCGGCAATGGCCATGTTCAGCTTGCCCTTGAGGACGCGTTTGATATGAATGTTATAGGTGATTTTCTTGGCGGTCGGGAGGACCTGACCAAAGAACTTCACTTCGCCCGAACCCAGGGCGCGACCGCGACCCGGCAGGCCTTGCCAGCCGAGGAAGAAACCGACCAGTTGCCACATGGCGTCCAGGCCCAGGCAGCCCGGCATCACCGGATCACCTTCGAAGTGGCAGGCGAAGAACCACAGGTCCGGAGTGATATCCAGCTCGGCGACCAATTCACCTTTGCCGTACTTGCCACCCTCTTCGCTGATATGGGTGATGCGATCCACCATCAGCATGTTCGGGGCGGGCAGTTGCGCGTTACCTGGGCCGAACAGCTCACCGCGACTGCAGCGCAGCAGATCTTCCCGGGTAAAGGCGTTTTGTTTGGTCATGCGAGCTCCTCAATAGTCCCATGCGGCAGGGTGGGGCAAATCTTCCCGGCCGATCGAAGCGTTCATGCCTCGAGTCGACAGCCTACTCATAGACTATTGCGTTGTAGTGAAAGTCACAGCACACGGGAAATGAATGTACACCTGTGCACTGAAATTTTTATTCAAGCCCCAATCGAGGCTTGTTCGGGTGCCTAAGACTGCCGCACTTTCGCCTTTCACGCCAGTCACAGATGGTCCAGTGACCTGTTCTAGTTCACCCAGCGCTGCAGAATCTGCTGCAGGTCGTTCCTTTTGAACGGCTTGGCCAGGTAATCGTTCATGCCCGCCGCGAGGCAGGCTTCGCGGTCACCCTGCAAGGCGTTGGCCGTCAGGGCGATGATCGGCACCTCGCCGCAGCCTGGCAACTGACGGATCTGCCGCGTGGCTTCGTAGCCATCGATGATGGGCAATCGGCAATCCATGAGGATCGCTTCGAAAATCAGGCTTTCGGCGCTGCGTACAGCTTGGGCGCCATCGGTGGCGATGCTGACGGTGAAGCCGAGGCTGCGCAGCATGGCTTCGACCACCGTCTGGTTGACCGGATTGTCTTCCACCAGCAACACGTTGCGGCCTTCGCCATCGCCGCTGCCAACCGGCAGGCGCGGCGCCAGGATCGGTGGTGTCTGGCGCGACAGGGCCAGCGGGATTTCGAGGGTGAACACCGAGCCCTGGCCTTCTTCGCTCTGGGCCCGCAGCGTCCCGCCCATGCGCTCGGCCAGGGTACGGGCGATCGGCAGGCCCAGGCCGGTGCCGCCGTAGCGCCGGGAGATCGAATTGTCGGCCTGCTGGAAGGCGTCGAACATGCGCTCCAGGCTCTCTGCCGGGATACCGATGCCACTGTCGCGCACTGTGCAGGTGAACCACAGCAGTTCGTGGTCCAGGGCCTGCCACTGGCATTGCACGGTGACACGACCTTGCTCGGTGAATTTCAGTGCATTGCCGATCAGGTTGACCAGGATCTGCCGTATCCGCGTCGGATCGCCCTGGACCTGCAAGGCCTGCATGTCGTCCGGGACCAGCAGGTCCAGGCCCAGCTTGCGCTGCGCGGCGCTGTGCTGGAACGACTGCGCGCAACTGCTCACCAGCTCTGCCAGGTTGAACGGGATGTGCTCCAGCTCCAGGGCCGAGCGTTCGATGCGCGAGAAATCGAGGATGTCGTTGATCACCTTCAGCAGGTGTTCGGTGGATTCCGAGGCCAACGCCGTGTACTCGTGCTGCTCGTCGGTCATGCGGGTGGTTTCCAACAACTGCAGCATGCCCAGTACGCCGTTCATGGGCGTGCGCAGTTCATGGCTCATCATCGCCAGGAATTCGGACTTGGCGCTGTTGGCTTTTTCCGCTTCTTCGCGGGTCTTGATCAACTGTGCCATGGCCTGGTGCTGTTCGCGGCTGGCTTGCCCCAAACCATCGGCCAGGTTGTTGATGTGCCGCGACAAGGCCCCCAGTTCGGCGTCGTCGACGATGGGTAGCGGGGTGCTGTAGTCGCCTTGCTGGATGGCCTTGACCGCGTTGCCGATATCGCGGATCGGCCGGGACAGGTTGGTCGCCAGCCGGCGTGCCACCAGGAAGGTGAACAGCAGGGCGAACAGCGCCAGGATCGCGGCCTTGAACAGGATTTCCTGCTGCCGCTGACTGAAGGCGTCACTGGACATGCCGACGATCACGCGGCCCAGGTAATCTTCGCCGGAGGCCTCCACGGATGGGCTGTTGCCCTGCAGGAAGTCATTGTTCAGGGCGATGCGCTGCAGGCGCACCGGGGCCTGGAAGACTTCGACCTGTTGGGCACGGCTGCGGGTTTGCTCGGGTTGTTCGACGTACACCAGGACCTTGTCGGTGCTGTCCTGGACCTCCAGGAAGCGCACGTGCGGGGTTGCCAGGGTGGCGGTGAGCAGGCTTTCCAACACTTCTTTGTTGCCGGAAATCACCCCGTATTCCGTGGCAGGGGCCAGTTGGTTGGCGATCAGTTGCCCGGTGTGATTGAGTTCCTGGCGCAAGTCCTGGATCCGCACGAAGGTAAAGAAACTGATCAGCAGCACGGTCAGCAACAATGCCGGGCCGAGGGCGATGAGCTGGGTTCGGGTGTTGATGTCCCAACGGCGACGCAAGGTCATGGGCGGTGTTCTCCTTCGGCCAACGTTGCCGCGACGGATTCGGCATCAATCGGTTCGATCCCCAGTGAGCGGGAGACTTGCCGGTTGCCCAGGACCTTGAAACGGTCCGGATAGAGGGTGCGCGGCCAGGTGGTGGCGGGGCGGTCGAGCAGCTCGTCGAGAATCGCCAGCCAGTCTTGTTGGTCGCTATAGGTGCTGGCCAGGCTGCCGGCCTTGACGAACGCGGCGCTGGGCCCGATCAGGGCGCGTTGCCGGGCGTAGCTGCTGAGCAACAGGTTCTTCACGGTCTTGGGGTTGTACAAGTCGGGGTCATCGAGACCCAGCAGCACGTCGCTCTGGCCCAGCAGGTTTTGCAGGGGACGGCTGTCGTTGGTGTCGTCCCAGCGTTCGCTGACGATGGCCAGGCCCAGCGGTGCCGCGGCCTGTTGAATGTCCTTGAGCAGGAATTCGCTGTGGGTGTCGTAGAGCACGCCGACCCGTCGCACCTGCGGCAGGATGGTGCGAATCAGCCGCAATTGCCGCGCCATCGGTGGATCGCTCCACAGCAGGCTCAGGTGCGCAGGCGTTGCTTCGCCCAGGCGATCGCGGGCTTGCTGGCGGCTGATGCGCAGCACCAGGGTGGCCGGCCCCCGGGCGTCTTGCAGGCGCCAGTCGAGGCTGGGCAGGTCAAGCAGGACCAGGCGGACATTGCCCGGCAACTTGTCTGGCGCTGGCAGGTTGGCCAGCGGCGTGAACCGCACGCTGTCTTCGGGGCGCAGGGTTTTCAGGGCCTGGGTAAAAGATTGCACGCCGGGGCTGTCCTCGGCGCCGGTCAGCAGGATCTCGGCGGCCCGGGCCTCGATGGTCGCCAGCCAACCGGCAAACGCCAGGCATAGGGCTAGCGTCAGGCGGCCATGAAATGGCGTCTTGCGCGGTGGGCGTCGGGACATCTAGAAGGACAACTCCGCGCTGAAGTACACGACATGGCGGGAGTCGTAGCGGTTGTCGATAAAGGTGGTGGGCTGGTTATCCAGGCGTTGCTGCAGGACCCCCGCCAGTTCCAGGCTGGCCTTGCCCAGGGGAATGCGCCGGGCGAGGCGGGTGTCCATCCGTTCGTAGCGATAGCCATTGAGGGCGTCGGCGGCGTAATAGAACAACGCACTGTTCCAGCCTTGGCCCCAGTCCCGTAGCCAGCCGGCCGAACCGCTGTTGCGGGCGGTCAGTTGTTCGTCGAGGGGGTTGCTGGCCTGGGCGTCGACATAGGCATAGGTCAGGCGCAGGCGGTCGGTGCTGGTCAAGCGCCAGTCGAACTGGGTTTCGGCCCCGGAGAATTGCGATTCGTTGCTGTTGCTGGCGATGTACTGATTGTTGCGCAACGGTTCGCTGATCATGCCGGTGATTTCGTCATGGAACAGTTTCACATCGACCGCCAGCCCCAGGTCCACGAAATAACCGTTGTAGCCCAGTTCCCGGGAGCGCATGTGCTCTTGCTCCAGGTTGCCCGGGCCGCGGGTCCGGACGAAGTAACGGGCGCTGTTCTGGCCGAAGGCGGCGGGTTGCAGGTTGGTGACCTGATAGCTCCAGTTGACGTTGTTCTCGAACATGTCCGGGGAGCGCACGGCTTCGGAGTACACCGCCCGCAGGCCGTGGCGCGGGGTGATCAGGTAGTTGACCGCGACCCGTGGGGTCAGCGAGCTGCCGGTCAGGCGGGTGTCTTCGAACATCGCGCCGCCCTGCAACAACCAATGTTCGGTGGCCCGCCATTCGAGCTGGCCGAACAGGCGCCACGTGGTGTCGTCCAGGGTGCCGTTGAAGTAGGTCTCCGAGTCGGCCCGGTCATAGCGATAGTTGGCGCCGGTGACCAGTCGCAGGCTGTCGGACAGGCTCAGGGTGTCCTGGATCTCCAGGTCGTAGCGCGATTCCCGGGCGCTTTGGTCGATATCGCCGCACAGGGTTTGCGAGGCGCCGTTGCGCCACTGGTCGAGCACCTGATTGGCCAACGTTTGTTCCTGTGGCGTGCCGGCTGGCGCGCCGCTGTTGATGTAGCTGGGGATATTGCGTGCCAGCTTCTCGGCATAGTTGGGGTTGAGCTGCCACAGGTCGGTCAGTTGCGGGCTGAAGGACACCTCGGCGTCGCATGCGCGCCAGGTCTGCTGGCGATCCCAGTGCTGGATCGAGCCCTGTACATAAAGACTGTGGTTGGGGTCCAGGTCCAGGTTCCAGCGCAGTGAGCCGGCGTAGTCCTTGGCGATGACGTCGGAGTTATCCCCAGCGGCGGTAATCCCGGCAAACACCGGATGGTAGGTATAGGGCCGCTGATTGGTCCCGTCCTTGGCGCTCAATTGCCAATCGATACTTTGCTGCTCGTCCAACGTCTGGCTGACGGACAGGTTGAAGCGGTTCAGGCGGCGGCTGTCGCGGTAATCGGCGCCGTTGCGGTCGCTGTCAAAGCCATCGTCTTCCTGGCCGGACAGCGACAGCCGCAGGTCGCCGCCGTCCCAGCCGCTGCCCTGGCTGGCGTACCAGTCGCTTATGCCACGCTGGCCACGGGTGATTTTCAGCCGGGTGCCATGGCTGTCGGCCGGGGCGCGGGTGATGATATTGACCACCGCCATCAGCGCATTGGCGCCGTAGCTGACGGTGTTGGGGCCGCGGAAGACTTCGATCCGCTCGATGTCCTCCATAGCCACCGGAATATCGCTCCAGTCCACCGTGGCCAGGCCGGCGCGGTATACCGAGCGGCCGTCGATCAGCACTTGCATGCGGCGGGCTTCGCTGGCGTTGGTGCCATGGTAGTTCACGGCAGCCTGGTTGCCGCTGATGTTGCCGACCATCATGCCCGGCACCAGGCGCAGCAGTTCGCTGATATCGCGGGCGCCGCTGGCCTTGATCAACTCGCTGTCGAGCACGGTCATGCTGCCTGGCACTGCCGCTGGTGATTGCTTGAGGCGCGTGGCCGTCAGCACCTGGGGCATGGGCTGGCTGTCCACGAACAGGTCGTCGCCCAGCACTGGCGGGCTGATGATCAGTGCCAATAGCAGGGACGAACCTGGACGGGAAGGGCCAACGGACACGGCACAGCCTTTGAGATAGGGTGGATGGCGGGCATGTTAACCGAGCTGAACGACTTTTCCATTCGCGTTGACAGCATTTTCCTAGGAATTGATGGTCAGCTTCCTACAACTGGTGGTAATTGTTGCCGGGGCTGGTCGCGCTCTGGCCGCTCCGTATAATGCCCCGCATTGCCACTTGGTATGGATGAACGGATTGCATATGACTGAACAGCGCCCGATTGCGGTCCTGGGAGGCGGGAGTTTCGGCACCGCCGTGGCTAACCTGCTGGCCGAGAATGGTCACCCGGTGCGCCAGTGGATGCGTGACCCGGAGCAGGCCGAGGCCATCCGGGTCAATCGCGAGAACCCGCGTTACCTCAAGGGCATCAAGATCCGCCCGGAAGTGGAACCGGTGACTGACTTGCAGGCAACCCTGGAGGGCAGCGACCTGTTCTTCGTCGCCTTGCCGTCCAGCGCCTTGCGTTCGGTGCTGGCGCCCTACGCGGAACGCTTGAGCGGCAAGCTGTTGGTGAGCCTGACCAAGGGCATCGAAGCCAAGACCTTCAAGCTGATGAGCGAGATTCTCGAAGAAATCGCGCCCAAGGCTCGGATCGGTGTGATCTCCGGGCCGAACCTGGCGCGGGAAATCGCTGAGCATGCGCTGACCGCTACGGTGGTCGCCAGTGAGGATGAGGAGCTGTGCCAGCGGGTCCAGGCGGCACTGCATGGCCGTACCTTCCGGGTCTACGCCAGTGCCGACCGTTTCGGTGTGGAGCTGGGCGGGGCGTTGAAGAACGTCTATGCCATCATCGCCGGCATGGCGGTGGCGCTGGGCATGGGCGAGAACACCAAGAGCATGCTGATCACCCGTGCGCTGGCGGAAATGACCCGCTTTGCCGTCAGTCAGGGCGCCAATCCGATGACCTTCCTGGGGTTGGCCGGCGTGGGCGACCTGATCGTCACCTGTTCCTCGCCCAAGAGCCGCAACTACCAGGTCGGTTTTGCCCTCGGCCAAGGCTTGAGCCTCGACGAGGCCGTGTCGCGCCTGGGTGAAGTGGCCGAAGGGGTCAATACCCTCAAGGTGCTCAAGGCCAAGTCCCAGGAGGCGGGGGTGTACATGCCACTGGTCGCCGGGTTGCACGCGATCCTGTTTGAAGGGCGCACGCTCGAACAGGTGATCGAGCTGTTGATGCGTGGCGAACCGAAGACCGATGTCGATTTCATTTCCACCAGCGGTTTCAACTGAACCTTTATTGACCGCAAGCAGGAGCGAGCCATGAACGATCCGCAAGGGCAACCCCAATACGAATCCATCCTGCTGCGTGTGCTGTGGATGGTGATTTACCTGCTGGTCTGGCAGGTGGCGCAATTCATCCTCGGCGCCGTGGTGCTGGTGCAGTTGATCTATCGGCTGATCTACGGCGCACCCAGTGCCAGCCTGATGAGTTTCGGCGACAGCCTGAGCCAGTTCCTGGCCCAGATCGGTCGTTTCGGCACCTTTCACAGCGACCAGAAACCCTGGCCGTTCGCGGACTGGCCGACCCCGCGCACGCCGGAAGGTGAAGCACCTCACACCGTGGCGCCGGCCCCGCATCCCGCCCGGGACGAGGAGCCGAAGCTATGAAGTTGTGGGTGTTGCGTCATGGTGAGGCGGAGCCGTACGGTGCCCGTCCGGATCCGGAGCGGGCCCTGACGGCTCACGGTCGCGAGGAAGTGTTGCGCAGTGCCGCGCAATTGATCGGCCAGCCCCTGGCCGCCATTTACGCAAGTCCCTACTTGCGCGCCCAACAGACCGCACAACTGGTGCGCGAAGCGCTGGGTTTTCAGCCTGAGCTGATCACGGTGAACTGGCTCACTCCGGACACCCGGCCGCAAAAAGTCCTGGAGCGCCTCGAGGACCAGGACAATGTGCTGCTGGTCAGTCATAACCCCTTGGTGGGCAGCTTGCTAGGCTTTCTGCAGCACGGCCATCTGCAGCACCCCGAGCAAGTGCAAACCGCCGGCCTGGCCGAGCTGGAAGGCGACATGCCGCTGGCCGGGGCGATGAAGCTCAAAGGGATCAGGCATCCCTGAGCAGATCGATTGCAGGACTGGGTAAAACAACAATCACACAGGAAGGGCAACGATGAGTCTGTGGCGCACCACCCCCAACATCGAGCAACTGAACGCCGCCGGTAAAAACACCATCAGTGAAGTGCTGGACATTCGTTTCGAGTCGTTCGACGACGAATCCCTGACCGCCAGCATGGTGGTCGATCATCGCACTCACCAGCCGTTCGGCCTGCTGCATGGCGGTGCTTCGGTGGTGTTGGCCGAAACGGTCGGGTCCATGGCGGCCTATCTCTGTGTCGATGCCAGCAAGTTCTATTGCGTGGGCCTGGAGATCAACGCCAACCATCTGCGCGGCGTGCGCAGCGGACGGGTGACCGCCACGGCCCGGATGGTCCACCTGGGCCGCACCACCCAGGTCTGGGACATTCGCCTGGTCAATGACGAGGGCAAGGTCAACTGCGTGTCGCGCCTGACCATGGCCGTGGTGCCGCTGGGCGAGCAACCGCCGGCGCGTTGATGTTCTAGCTGGACGCAATCCTGTCATGGGGTGATTTCCTGTGGGAGAAGGCTTGCCCGCGATGGCGTCGACGCGCAACACCTGATCCACCCCAGCGTCTGCATCGCGGGCGAGCCTTGCTCCCACAAGTCTCCTCGCCACATGGGGCAGTGCTTACCGCTTGATAGCCCCATAGCCCAAGCCCGACTGTCATCATTCCTGTCAGTTACGGTCATTGCCGTGCCGTCGGGTTCTGCGGACAATCTGCCCCAGTTCCCCCAATGGATCGGCTGTCATGTCGCAACAGATTTTTTTCGCCCACGCCAACGGTTTTCCCTCGGCCACCTACGGCAAACTGTTCGCCGCGCTGGCGCCGCAGTACCAGGTCGCGCATCTGGAGTTGCACGGTCATGACCCGCGTTTCCCGGTGGACGATAACTGGCACAACCTGGTGGACGAACTGATTCATCACCTGGAGCTGCAACCGGCGCCGGTGTGGGGCGTTGGTCACTCCCTGGGCGGCGTGCTGCACCTGCACGCGGCGTTGCGCTGCCCCCAGTTGTATCGCGGCGTGGTCATGCTCGATTCGCCGGTGCTGACCCGTACCGACCAGTGGGTGATCCTGGCCGCCAAGCGCCTGGGCTTCATCGACCGCCTGACACCCGCGGGCCGGACCCTGGGTCGGCGTGAGGAGTTCGCTGACCTGGAGTCCGCCCGGCAGTATTTTGCCGGCAAGACCCTGTTCCGCGGCTTTGACCCGGATTGCTTCGACGCCTACCTGCAACACGGCCTGCAACAAGTCGGCGACCGGCTGCGACTGCGCTTTGACCCTGCCACCGAAATCAGCATTTACCGCGGCGTGCCGCACACCAGCCCCGGACGGCCCCGCAAGCTCAAGGTGCCGCTGGCCGTGGTGCGCGGCCGGCAGAGTCGCGTGGTGATGCGTCATCACACCCGTTCGGTGGGGCGCATGCTCCATGGCGAATCCCTGAGCATGCCCGGCGGCCATATGTTCCCCCTCGAACGTCCACAGGACACGGCCAACCTGCTCAAGAACCTGTTCCAGCGTTGGGAAGGGCGCAGCGCATGAGTGTGGTCGAGGAAGTCCGCCTGAGCTTGCCGCACATCGAACTGGCGGCCCACCTGTTCGGGCCGGAAGACGGACTGCCGGTAATTGCCCTGCATGGTTGGCTGGACAACGCCAACAGCTTCGCCCGCCTGGCGCCCAGGCTCGAGGGCCTGCGGGTGATTGCCCTGGACATGGCCGGCCACGGTCACTCCGGGCATCGGCCGCCCGGTGCCGGTTATGCCCTCTGGGACTATGCCCACGATGTGCTGCAAGTCGCCGAACAACTGGGCTTGAAGCGTTTCGCTCTGTTGGGGCATTCCATGGGCGCCATTGTCTCGCTGGTGCTGGCCGGCTCCTTGCCGGAGCGGGTGACGCACCTGGGGCTGATCGACGGGGTGATTCCTCCGACAGCCAAAGGCGATAACGCGGCCGAGCGCATGGGCATGGCCCTGCAAGCCCAGTTGGATCTGCAGCAGAAACGCAAGCCGGTCTACAAAACCCTGGAGCGGGCCATCGAAGCGCGGATGAAGGGGCTGGTGGCGGTCAGCCGCGAGGCCGCTGAACTGTTGGCCCAGCGTGGCCTGATGCCGGTGCCCGGGGGCTATACCTGGCGCACCGACAACCGCCTGACCTTGCCATCGCCTTTGCGCCTGACCGATGAACAGGCCATGGCGTTCGTGGCGCGGGTCGCTTGTCCGGCGCATCTGGTGGTGGCGGCCGACGGCATGCTGGCCCAGCACCCGGCGTTGCTGGAGCGTCTACCCTTCAGTCATGAGCAGTTGCCCGGCGGCCATCATCTACACCTGAACGACGAGGTCGGTGCCACGCTTGTAGCAGACTGTTTCAATCGGTTCTTCACCGTTCCTTGACTTGCGGCGGGCAACTGTCGAGGCTGGGCGGGTTGAAAGGGAGACAACCATGACAGACCTCTGTTTATCAGCCTCGCGGTGCATCGACGACGCCCGTTGCGTCCAAGCGTCCCAGGCCAAGCCGACCCGATGAAATTATCCGTTCACTCACTCGTCCTGCTGGTGCTGGCCTGCTTCAGCCCGGCGTCGTTCGCCGCCGATGTGCCAGGCAGTCGCGACCTGGAGCGTGTGCCGCGCATGCCCGACGCGCAGATTGTCGATTACCGGCAGACCAGCGACCTGGAACGCGTCTACCCCATGGGCTCGATCCGCAAGATCAGCGGCCAGCTGCGCTTCGACGGCCAGGTCGATGCCCGTGGGAACGTCACGTCGGTCACCTACGAACTGCCGCCGGAACATTCCGCCACCCAGGCCTTTACCGCAGCGCGCGAAGCGTTGCAGAAACAGGGCGCCGAGCTGTTGTTCTGGTGTCAGGCCCGCGATTGCGGCGAAAGCAGCCTGTGGGCCAACGACGTCTTCGGCAACTCCAAGCTCTATGGCGCCGACAACGGCCAGGCCTTCCTGCTGCTGCGCCTGGCGCCACCGACGGACAACACACTGATTGCGCTGTATGCCATCACCCGCGGCAATCGCAAGGCCTACCTGCATGTCGAGCAGTTCGAGGCGAGCGCAGCGCTGGGGGACCTGTTGCCGACGTCGGCCACGCTGCTGCGCCAGCTCAAGGACACAGGGGTCCTGGATTTGCCGCGTCTTGCCGGTGAGCCGGACGATACCTGGTTGCGCCTGTTGTCCCGGGCGCTGAACCTGGACACGGGCTTGCGGGTCAGTATCGCCGGGCCCCGGGCCGAGGATTGGCTTGAGGCTCTGGCGGGCCAGGGCGTTCGGGCGGCGCGCATGGAGGCCGCCAGCGGCGAGGCGGCGGGATTGCATCTGGAGTTGCTGCGCTAAGCTGTTTCGGGGCGGCGGCTTTCACGCCGTTGCCTCGCTCCTGTTCATTTTTTCGAGACCCTACATGATCAATAACGATCGGCTGTTGGTGCAGATCCTGCTCCTGGTGTTGTTCGGTGCAAGCCTCTGGGTCATGGCGCCGTTCTGGTCGGCGCTGTTCTGGGGCGCGGTGCTGGCGTTCGCCAGTTGGCCGCTGATGCGCCTGCTGACCCGCTGGGTCAATGGCCGCGAATCCCTGGCGGCGGCGTTGCTGACGGTGGGTTGGATGCTGCTGGTGGCGGTGCCGCTGGTGTGGCTGGGTTTCAACCTGGCCGACCATGTGCGCGATGCCACCGCATTCATCAAGGACGCACAGGTCGACGGCCTGCCCGAAGCCCCGACCTGGTTGGCCGGTGTACCGCTGGTGGGCGAACGGCTGGTCGGCATCTGGAACAGCATCGACCAGCAGGGGGCCGCGCTGATGGTGTCCGCCAGGCCTTACCTGGGACAGGTCGGCAACTGGCTGCTGGCCCGCAGTGCGCAGATCGGTGGCGGCATACTCGAACTGACCCTGAGCATCGTGTTCGTGTTCTTTTTCTATCGCGACGGCCCGCGCCTGGCGGTGTTCGTCCACGGGTTGCTGGAGCGTCTGATCGGCGACCGCGCCGGTTACTACATCGAACTGGTGGCCGGTACGGTGCAACGGGTGGTCAACGGCGTGATTGGCACTGCGGCAGCCCAGGCCGTGCTGGCGCTGATCGGCTTCCTGATCGCCGGGGTCCCGGGGGCGCTGGTACTGGGTATCGTCACGTTCCTGTTGAGCCTGATCCCCATGGGGCCACCGCTGGTGTGGATCCCTGCCACGGCGTGGCTGGCGTGGAAGGGTGAGTACGGGATGGCGGTGTTTCTTGGCATCTGGGGCACGTTCATCATCAGTGGCGTGGACAACGTGCTCAAGCCGTACCTGATCAGCCGTGGCGGAAACCTGCCCCTGGTCATCGTGCTGCTGGGGGTGTTCGGCGGGTTGATCGCCTTCGGTTTCATCGGCCTGTTCATCGGCCCGACCCTGCTGGCGGTGGCGTATAGCCTGTTGACGGACTGGAGCAAGAGCCAGGCGCGGTAACCCACCCCAGAGGCAAGCACAAACCTTTGTGGCGAGGGGATAAATCCCCTCGCCACAAGTGAGTTTCAATCCAGGCTTGCCGGTGAATCAGGTCGCCACGTTCAGGTGTTTCCCTACAGTGGCGACGTTATCCAGCGAGTATTGCCGGCTGAGGTTGGCGATCATTCTGTTCAACGCCTCGCTGACATTGGCCTGTTCGGTGGAGCTGTCGCTGCGGCGACCGGCCTGCAAGGCGTTGTTGAATTCGTCGCTGCTGACGCCACCGCTGCTGTCGCTGTCGAGTGCTTCCATCAGCATCGCGCTGGTGTCGGTGCTCGTGGACGTACCGTTGCTGGCCTGCAAGGCGCTGCTCAGTTCGCTGGCGGTGACGGTGGCGTCGCCATCGGCATCGAGCTGGCTGAACAACTCTTCACTGGAGGCCTGTTGCGGTGGTGGCGGTGGCGCAAGGCTGGCGGCGAGTTCGTCGAGGCTGACAGTGCCGTCTTCATTCTTGTCCAACGCCGAGAACACTTGCTGGCTGTCGGCATCGCTGTCCGTGCTGGCCAGGCCGTTGCTCAACTCATCGCTGCTGACCACGCCATCACCGTCGGTGTCCAGGACGCTGAGCAGCGCATCGGCCAGTTCGGTACTCGGTGCCTGGTCGCGTGGTGGAGGAGGGGGCGGCGCCATTGCGGCCATTTCCTCGCTGCTCAGGTCACCACTGCCGTCACTGTCCAGGTCGCCAAAATTGTCGCTCAGGCTGACCAGGATGCCGTCGTCGCTTTTTTGCGACAGGGCGGTGCTCAACTCTTCCTGATTGACCGAACCGTCGCCGTCACTGTCGAGCTTGTTCAGCAGTTCCTTTTGAAACTGCTGGCTGCGGGCACTGCTGGTTGCGGTACTGCTGGTGCTGGTATAGGTCGAGTAACTGCTGACGCTACCAATCATGGGCGCTCTCCTTGGGCTGGGATAGCCGGTGAGTGCACCGGCTTATGCAGCCTCGGCGGGGTAGTTGTCGTGGGTATGTGGGGTTTGTACCGAGAGAAATACACAGCGTTCGCTCCCACAGGGGAGATAAGAGGGCTTAGAGACGAGGCAGGCTGATCACCGCCGTCAACCCGCCCCCTGGCGTCTCTTCCAGGATCAATTGCCCGCCCAGGCGTTCGGTGGCTTCCCGGGCGATGGTCATGCCCAGTCCGACGCCGCCGGAGTTGCGGTTGCGCGAGCCTTCCAGGCGAAAGAACGGTTCGAACACCGCCTCGCGTTTGTCCGCCGCGATACCGGGACCATGGTCGATGACTCGAATCAGCACCTGCTTATGTTGGTCTTCCAGGCTAATCAAGGCATGGCCGGCGTAGCGCAGGGCATTGTCGATGAGGTTGTTGAGGCACGAACGCAACGCCATCGGTTGCACCTGCAGCGGCGCGCAGGTGCCGCTGACCTGCACATCGGCGCCCTGGTCCTGGGCGTTTTCGCTCAACGATTCCACCAAGGCCTGCACGTCCATCCATTGCAGCGCTTCACTGGTGCGTTGTTCGTGCAAGTAGGTGAGGGTGGCATCGAGCATGCCGATCATATCGTCCAGGTCCTGGCGCATCTGGCCTTGCAGCTTGATGTCATCGATCTGCTCCAGGCGCAGCTTGAGCCGCGAAAGCGGCGTGCGCAGGTCATGGGACACCGCGCCGAGCATGCGCGAACGCTGCTGCACCTGCTCGAGAATCCGTTGCTGCATCAGGTTGAACGTATGGGCCGCCTGTCGCGCTTCACGGGGGCCGTTTTCATCCAGCGGCGGGCTGTCGAGGTTTTCGCTCAGGCGCTCGGCTGCATCGCTCAGGCGCTGGATGGGTCGGGTCAGGAGCTTGGCGCCATACCAGGCCGCGACGATCAGGAACACGAATTGAAAGGTCAGCGGCACCACCGGGCCGCCGAACCAGGGCCGCGCAGGACGATTAGGGGGCGGGCCGAAGCGCGGGGGGCCTTCGGCTTGTCGGGAAAATTGCGGCGGTGGCCCGGGAGGCGGTCTGTCGTAGTGAGAAAACCAGGCAAACGCCAACAGATGCGCCAGGACAATCGCCAGCAACAGCACGCCAAACAGGCGGCCGAACAGGGAGTCGAGGCGCAGTTGCATCAACCGATGTCCCGCGCGTCGAACAAGTAGCCCTCACCGCGCACGGTCTTGATCAGTTGCGGGGCCTTGGGGTCGTCGCCCAGCTTCTGGCGCAGGCGTGATACAAGCAGGTCGATGCTGCGGTCGAAGGCCTCGATGGAGCGCCCGCGAGCGGCGTCCAGCAGTTGTTCGCGGCTGAGCACTCGGCGCGGCCGTTCGATGAAGACCCACAACAGGCGGAACTCGGCATTGGACAGCGGCACCACCAGCCCATCGGCGGAGATCAGTTGGCGCAGTACGCTGTTGAGCCGCCAGTTGTCGAAACGGATATTGGCCCGCTGCTCGCTGCGGTCGTCGCGCACTCGACGCAGGATGGTCTGGATACGCGCCACCAGCTCCCTGGGTTCGAACGGCTTGGCCATGTAGTCATCGGCGCCCAGCTCCAGGCCGATGATGCGGTCGGTGGGCTCGCAGCGGGCGGTGAGCATCAGGATCGGGATGTCCGATTCGGCGCGCAGCCAGCGGCACAACTGCAAGCCATCTTCACCCGGCAGCATCAGGTCGAGCACGATCACGTCGAAGTGTTCGGCCTGCATCGCCTGGCGCATGGCCGCGCCATCGGTCACGCCGCTAGCCCTTATGCTGAAGCGGGCCAGGTAGTCGATCAGCAGCTCGCGGATCGGCACGTCGTCATCGACGATCAGCGCGCGGGTGTTCCAGCGCTTGTCATCGTCGAGCACTTTTTGATCGTCAGAATTTGCAACAGGGGTGTTCTGCATGGATGCATCATCTGCCAGGTAGGCTGCCAACCGCAAAGTAGGCGGCGAGGTTGAGCCCTCAGCATAGGCTTCGTGCCGTGAGGCGTGAAGCGCTGAAAGGACGGGTTGCGGCGGCGGACGGTAGCGTGTGGACGTGTTGTACGCATGTCATGAGTGTATCGGCTTCGACACAAAGGCCGGTATCGTCCATGCTGCAGGGGGACGATGAGATTTACCGATCATCGGGTCCCGCACGGGCGCTCGTTCCGCTACAATGCGCGCCGATTTCGACTTGCCTGAGAGCCCGCTCATGTCCGCCTGCCAGACGCCCATCATCGTCGCCCTGGATTTTCCCACCCGTGACGCCGCCCTGAAGCTGGCCGACCAGTTGGACCCCAAGCTTTGCCGGGTCAAAGTCGGCAAGGAACTGTTCACCAGTTGCGCTTCGGAAATTGTCGGGACCCTGCGCGACAAGGGATTCGAAGTGTTCCTGGACCTGAAGTTCCACGATATTCCCAACACCACCGCCATGGCCGTCAAGGCGGCTGCGGAGATGGGTGTGTGGATGGTCAACGTGCATTGCTCCGGTGGCCTGCGCATGATGGCGGCCTGCCGTGAAGTGCTGGATCAGCGCAGCGGCCCGAAACCGTTGCTGATCGGCGTGACCGTGCTGACCAGCATGGAGCGCGAGGATCTGGCCGGGATCGGCCTGGACGTCGAGCCCCAGGAGCAGGTGCTGCGGTTGGCGGCGCTGGCGGAGAAGGCCGGCCTGGACGGTCTGGTCTGTTCGGCCCTGGAGGCCAGCGCCCTGAAGGCGGCTCACCCGTCGCTGCAACTGGTGACCCCGGGGATTCGTCCGGCGGGCAGTGCCCAGGACGACCAACGTCGCATCCTGACCCCACGCCAGGCGCTGGACGCCGGTGCCGATTACCTGGTGATCGGTCGCCCGATCAGCCAGGCCGCCGACCCGGCCAAGGCGCTGGCGGCGGTCGTGGCCGAACTGGCCTGACCAAACACCGAAGATCCCCAATGTGGGAGCGAGCTTGCTCGCGATAGCGGTATGTCAGTCATATCAATGTTGACTGACACGGCCCCATCGCGAGCAAGCTCGCTCCCACAGTTGTTTTGTGTCAGACCTTCAATACCAACTTCCCGAAGTTCTCCCCACTGAACAATTTGGTCAGTGTCTCGGGGAATGTCTCCAGCCCTTCGACAATGTCTTCCTTGCTCTTGAGCTGCCCCTTGGCCATCCAGCCGGCCATTTCCTGCCCGGCGGCGGCGAACTGCGCGGCGTAGTCCATGACCACGAAGCCCTCCATGCGCGCCCGGTTGACCAGCAGCGACAGGTAGTTGGCGGGGCCTTTCACCGCTTCCTTGTTGTTGTACTGGCTGATGGCGCCGCAAATCACCACGCGGGCCTTGAGGTTCAAGCGGCTGAGCACGGCATCCAGGATGTCGCCGCCGACGTTATCGAAATACACGTCCACGCCCTTGGGGCATTCGCGCTTGAGGCCGGCGTGGACGTCTTCGTTCTTGTAGTCGATGGCGCCGTCGAAACCCAGTTCATCGACCAGGAACTTGCATTTGTCGGCTCCACCGGCGATGCCCACCACGCGACAGCCTTTTATCTTGGCGATCTGCCCGGCGATGCTGCCCACCGCACCGGCGGCCCCTGAGAGCACCACGGTCTCGCCAGCCTTGGGCGCGCCGACGTCCAGCAGGGCGAAATAGGCGGTCATGCCCGTCATGCCCAGGGCGGACAAATAACGTGGCAGCGGAGCCAGTTTCGGATCGACCTTGTAGAAACCTCTTGGCTCGCCGAGGAAATAATCCTGCACCCCCAACGCACCGTTTACGTAGTCCCCGACCGCGAACCCCGGGTTGTTCGAGGCAATTACCTGGCCGACACCCAATGCGCGCATCACCTCGCCGATGCCGACCGGCGGTATATAGGACTTGCCCTCGTTCATCCAGCCGCGCATGGCCGGGTCCAGCGACAGGTATTCGTTTTTCACCAGGATCTGGCCGGCTGCCGGTTCGCCGACCGGTACTTGCTGATAGGTGAAAGTCTCGCGGGTCGCCGCGCCTACCGGGCGTTTGGCGAGCAGGAACTGGCGATTGGTCTGGGCAGTCATGGTGGGCACTCAAGATGAATGAAGCCTTGTTGATAGACCTTCGAAGCATTTGTCGCAAGGTTTGCTGGTACAGCGAATGCAGTTCGATCCAACACAGTGATAGTTCGCCTGGGGGGCTTATCACTGGCGCCCATGAGTGCTCAAACGGCAGTTGGATAGTGCTGCCGCGTCCTCGGGACCTGTGACTAGACTGGCGGCATCTCCCGCATTCTTCGAGGAACAGACAATGAGCATGACGTTTTCCGGACAGGTCGCCGTGGTTACCGGCGCCGCCGCTGGCATCGGCAGGGCCACTGCCTTGGCGTTCGCGGCAGAGGGCCTGAAGGTGGTGGTGGCCGACCTGGACGTGGCGGGCGGCGAGGGCACGGTACAGTCGATTCGTGATTCGGGCGGCGAAGCGGTGTTCGTGCGCTGCAACGTGACGCTGGAAACCGATGTGCAGCAGCTGATGGACGAGGTGATCAAGACCTACGGTCGCCTTGACTACGCCTTCAACAACGCCGGGATCGAGATCGAGAAGGGCAAGCTGGCCGACGGTACCCTTGATGAGTTCGACGCGATCATGGGGGTCAATGTGAAGGGCGTCTGGCTGTGCATGAAGTACCAGTTGCCATTGCTGTTGGCCCAAGGCGGCGGGGCGATCGTCAACACGGCCTCGGTGGCGGGCCTGGGGGCGGCGCCGAAGATGAGCATCTATGCGGCGTCCAAGCATGCCGTGATCGGCCTGACCAAATCGGCCGCCATCGAATACGCCAAGAAGAAGATTCGCGTCAATGCAGTCTGTCCGGCGGTGATCGACACCGACATGTTCCGTCGTGCCTATGAAGCGGACCCGAAAAAAGGCGAGTTCGCCAACGCCATGCACCCGGTGGGACGTATCGGCAAAGTCGAGGAAATCGCCAGCGCCGTGCTGTATTTGTGCAGCGACGGGGCGGCTTTCACCACGGGCCATTCCCTGGCGGTGGACGGCGGCGTCACGGCGTTCTGAGGACGTGTCCCTCAGCTTGTAGGACGAAGCCCGCACTGGTTGCGGGCTTTTTCGTGTAGGGCCGAAAAAACCTCGGAACGGCCCTCAATGTGTTTCAAAGGGTGAGAATCGACGGTTTTGGCGACGTTGTCGTACATCGTCCCATAGCGGCCTGTGCTTAACTGTTTCCGGAAATAAAACAAACGCTTAGGAGCTTGGTTACTCATGGAGTTGAGAATCGACCGACAGGCCCTGGTGCCTGTCGTGCAGCAAATCGTCGACGCGCTGACCGGCTGGATCCGACAGGATGCGGTGCAACCGGGAACTCGGCTGCCATCCGTCCGTCAACTGGCGCGGGAGAACCTGCTCAGCCAGTCCAGCGTCAATGAAGCGTGTGAACGCCTGGTCGCCCAGGGCCTGTTGGCGTCCCGCCATGGTTCCAGCTTTTTTGTCGCACCACCCCCGTCGCCCGGGCCCGAGCCCAACGATCAGAATCGACAGCAGGACACGTTCGCCGACGGGGGCGACAGCTCGCAATGGGAATTGAAGCTGGGGTGTGGCGGGCTGCCCGAGAGCTGGCGCGAAAGCGATGACCTGGGCTATGCGATCCGTCAGGTCACTCGCACCGACATGGCGGGATTGTTCAACTACAGCACATCGTTGGGGCTGCCCGCCCTGCGTGAGCAACTTTCCAGGCGCTTGAAACAATTCAATATCGAGGCCGATAAAGACCTGATCCTGACCACCACCGGAGCGACCCACGGGCTGGACCTGATCGTACGGACGCTGTTGCCGCCGGGTTCCTGCGTGGTCGTGGAGAACCCCGGCTATTCAAGCCTGTTCGACCTGCTCAGGTTGCACGACATCGACATGATCGAATTGCCCAGGACCCCGCGCGGCCCGGACGTCGATGCGCTGCAAGACCTGTTGACGATGCACCGGCCCACTGCGCTGTTCGTCAACAGCGCCTGCCATAACCCGACTGGCAGCAGCCTGGCTCCGGCTGTTGCTCAACGGCTGCTGCAATTGACGAAGGAACACGGCGTACTGGTGATCGAAGACGATGCCTATGGCGATTTCCAGAGCTCGGCACGGACCCGGCTGGCGGCACTGGACCCCGAGGTGGTCTACGTGGGCAGCTTCTCGAAAACCCTGAGCAGTTCGTTGCGCGTCGGTTTCGTGGTGGCCGGGCCCTCCATCATCGCGCGCCTGAGCGAGGTCAAGGGTATTACCAGCATGGGTGGATCGCGGTTCTGTGAGTCGGTCCTTGCCTGCCTTCTGGCCAATGGTGCCTATCGCAAGTTGGTCCAGCGCCAGCGGCAGCGCCTGGGCGCCGATATGGCGGCGCTGTTGCAGGTTCTGGAAGACGCCGATTGGGAGGTCTTCGGCAAACCGGCCGGCGGGCTTTTCATCTGGGCAAGACCGCCATTGTGTGACTACGCTGGAGTACAAGGTCTGGCCAGGCGTTTCGGCGTGCTGCTGTCTTCGCGTAGCGCATTCAGCCCTTCGGGCGCCGACAGCGACTGGCTACGGATCAACGTGGCGTATGCCCGTGACCCCAGGGCGCAGGCGTTCTTCCGGGCCGCGGCTCTGGATCGACCTCTAGTGTCCTGAAAACGACGCGGCTGTAGCTTTTTGCCATTATTCCGACGCCAGCATCTTGTGCTGCAGGGCGTCTCGTTGCGAATCTGCAATCAACACACACTGGCAGAGGACTGAGCGCAATGATTTCGGCCGTGCAAGGACGTTTTGCCAACCTGGGTATGGCAAAGAAACTGGGTATCGGATTTGTCCTGGTGCTGTTGCTGACCGCGGTGGTCGCGGCCATCGGTGTCTGGTCCCTGCAGACCATCAGTTATCGCTTCGATGGCTTGAAACAGATGTCCTCCCTCAACAGCGGGTTGCTCAAGGTTCGGCTGCTGGAGCAGGAATACGCCTCGCGCTCCGATCCCAAGACGGCCGATGCCCTGCGCCAGGGCGTCGATGGACTGCTGGCCCAGGCGAACGAACTCAAGGTGCAGTCGGCTGCCAACGTGCCGGTGATGAACGACGTGGAGCAGGCGCTGGCCGCGTATCGCAAGGCGTTCGACGAATTTGTCGGGTTGAGCCAGAGCAAGGACCTGGCGCTGGAAATGGCCAGTTGGTCGGTGTCCAGCGTCGCCAATAACCTGGATGTGTTGCAGGCCGGGCTGGCGGATGACGGCGCCTATACCTTGAAAGATTCCGAGGGCAAGGAGGGGGCCGAGTTCATCGAGCAGGCCAACCAGGTCAGCGAAGTATCACGCTTGATGTTGCAGGCCATGAACGAAGCGCGGGTCCGCCTGGACCAGAGCCGCAAAGGCAATGTCGAGGGCGCCGCAGAAGGCAGCATCGAACAGGCCGAGCAGGCGATGAAACAGGCCGAAGTGCTCAAGACCACCGTCAAGGACCCCGGTTACCAGACCGTGCTGAATGAAGTGGCCGGGCATATCGCCGGGTTCAATGAACAATTGGCCGAATACACCGGCCTGCTGGCGAAGGAAAAAGTCGTCTACCAGCAACTGCACGAGCGGGCCGATCAAGTGGTGGCGCGGGTTGACCAGGCCTTCAGTGCCGAAGACCATGCCATGCAGACCGAACTGAAGAAGAATTCACTGCTGATCATCGGTTCGTCGGCCCTGGCGTTGCTGGTGGGATTGATCGCTGCGTGGGTCATAACCCGGCTGATCGTGACGCCGCTGCGCAGTGTCATTCGCGTGGCCCAGCAGATTGCGGCGGGTGACTTGAGCGCCACGGTCGAAGTGACGCGCCGGGACGAAATTGGTCAGTTGATGCAGGCGATGCAACAGATGGGCGCGGGGCTGAGCAGTATCGTCAGCGGTCTACAGGCCGGTATCGAGCAGTTGGCCAATTCGGCCCAGTCGCTGTCGGCCGTGACTGAACAGACCAACCTGGAAGTCAGCAGCCAGAAAGAGGAAACCGAGCAGGTCGCCACGGCGATGAACCAGATGACGGCGACTGTGCATGATGTGGCACGCAACGCGGAAGAAGCCGCACAAGCGGCCCAGACTGCCGACGACAAGGTCGAAAGCGGCCAGCAAGTGGTGCGTCAGAGCATGGTGCGCATCGAGCAGTTGGCCGATTCGGCCACGTCGGCCAGCTCCAGCATCGAAAGCCTCAGCGCCGAGATCCAGAACATCGGCACGGTGCTGAGTGTGATCAAGAGCGTGGCCGAGCAAACCAACCTGTTGGCGCTCAATGCCGCTATCGAGGCGGCCCGGGCCGGGGAGCAGGGCCGGGGCTTTGCGGTCGTGGCCGATGAGGTGCGGGCGTTGGCCAGGCGCACGCAACAGTCCACCGAGGAGATCGAGCGACTGGTGAGCGCCTTGCGTTCAGCGGCCCAGGCTTCCGTGCAGCAGATCCAGAGCAGCGGCGAGTTGGTGAAGATGGCGGTCAGCGATGCACTGCAGACCGAAAGCGCCTTGGGCAGTATTGCGGCGGCGGTATCACTGATCCAGCAGATGAACCAACAGATCGCGGCGGCGGCCGAGCAGCAGAGTTCGGTGGCCGAGGAGATCAATCGCAGTGTCACCAGCATTCGCGCCAGTGCCGATCAATCCTCCCTGGCGATGCGCGGCAATGCCGCTTCCAGCATCGAGCTGGCGCAGTTGGGGGTTGAGCTGAAAGGGATGGTGGGGCATTTCAAGTTGTGACAAAGACGACGCAACCCCTTGTGGCGAGGGGATAAATCCCCTCGCCACAAATGATTCGTATCCGACAATGAATCCTCAGTCGTAAACCTTCTTCTTCTTCCACTCGTCGTTGACTTCGGCGTCCTTCAGCCCTTCGGTCAACTGGTTGACCTCGCCTTCGACCGGCTGGGTGCTGGCCAGGACCTGGGCATTGGCGCGGGCCAGGAGTTTCTCCAGGTAGGCCAGTTGTTCGGCGTAGACCTGGGGTTCCTGTTGCTTGCGCAGGTACTGCACGCCGCGCTCGAAGGCCAGGCGGGCCTGCCCGGGTTGTTCTTGCTGCAGGGCTTGCTGGCCGAGGTTGTTGAAGAACTCGATGTGCAGCAGCACCAGAATGTGCCGTACTTCGCGAATCCAGCGCTTGGCTTCGTTAGGCGGCAGGAAACCGTCCTGGGCGGCGCGGGTGATCTGGCCGTGCAAGGCCTCGAGCAGAAACCGTACGTCCTTGGCCTTGGCTTCGGTCTGGATCGGTGCCGGTGGATTGTTCACCGGGATCGATTCACCCTGGGCGGCCAGTGCGCTCAACTCGTCCAGGCGTGCCTTGACCGCGGAATTGGTCTTGTCCAGGTTCAGCAAGCGCTGACAGACGTTCATCTCAAGGCGCGTCATCAACAACTTCAGGGCCGGGGTCATCAATTGCCCGGGGAAGGTTTCGGTGAGCTCGCCACAGCGACGCATGCGGTCGTTGAGTTCTACCTTGGTGCGGGCCTTTTCCAGCTTGTTGTTTTCCACCACGTGGTTCATGTAGCCAATGGCGATCAACAGGGCGATCCCGGCTACGACGAGCAGGGTGATCATGAGTGGTGTCACCGGTAAGACCTCTTTATTGTGGTACGCATGTCATGAGTGTAGTGGCTTGGCTTTTAAGCGCATAGGCCCGAGCGACGCGATTAGACGGGCGTCGTGCTGTTTATGGGAAGCATAACCGGGTGGGTGCACATTGCCATCATTTGCCGGGCGCGACTATAGCGTCTCGGCGGGTGACAGAATATAGGCGTCAGAGACCGGGCGGGCAAAATGTCCGGATCGCCTCCAAACCGGGCGAAGTCATTGATTTAAATAAATTTATATCTGGGGGTTGACGACCCTTCAATCCATCCATAGAATGCGCGCCACTTACAGCGTAAAGCACTCAGCCAAACGCTATAAGTAGTGAATGTTGTACGTGTGTCCCCTTCGTCTAGTGGCCTAGGACACCGCCCTTTCACGGCGGTAACAGGGGTTCGAGTCCCCTAGGGGACGCCAATGCGGGAATAGCTCAGTTGGTAGAGCACGACCTTGCCAAGGTCGGGGTCGCGAGTTCGAGTCTCGTTTCCCGCTCCAATTTTAAACAGCGTTGCTTTCGGGCAGGGCTGAGTGAAACCAGAACCAAGTCTTCGGAGGCGGGTCTGGGCACTGGAACACACACCATGTGTTCCGGGCAGCGTGTCCCCTTCGTCTAGTGGCCTAGGACACCGCCCTTTCACGGCGGTAACAGGGGTTCGAGTCCCCTAGGGGACGCCATTTGCGGGAATAGCTCAGTTGGTAGAGCACGACCTTGCCAAGGTCGGGGTCGCGAGTTCGAGTCTCGTTTCCCGCTCCAAATTCAAAAAAACGCCGCTCACTTGAGCGGCGTTTTTTTATGCGCGTAAAAAAGCCATTTCAATGCCCAAGGTTATGTATCCGGCGCTCAAGGGCCTTTAACCATCGATTTGCGTTGTCTGCGGGGGCTGGCGACGATTTTCCTTAATATTGAAGGGGAGGTGAGAATACTTCCTGCAAAATTTAAGGGAAAACGCTTAGGAAGATTAATAGTTCATTCCTAAAGAAATGCACTTCTCCTAACCTTCCAGTACCCATTCTGGAGATGCATTTATGCTGATTTTCGTTAAATCGATGGTCATTGGGCTGTGCATTGCAGCCCCTGTAGGACCCATTGGGCTGTTGTGCATACAGCGAAGTCTGATGCTTGGGTGGAGAGCCGGTTTCGCGACGGGATTGGGCGCGGCCACAGCCGATTCGATCTATGGATTCATCGGTGCCCTGGGTGTCACGGCCATCATTGCGACGCTCATCAGCTTCAAACCCTGGTTGTGTATCTTTGGAGGGCTGTTCCTCGCCTACATTGGCTATCAGACAATACGATCGAAGGGCGGCTCGACGGCCATGGCGGGCGAGCGGGCCAATATGTTCAAAGCCTACTCGACCACGCTGTTCCTGACGCTGTCCAACCCCATGACCATCTTGTCGTTTATCGCGATATTTGCCGCATTGAGTGACGGCATGGCCAGTGACCAAGGCGGCCAGCACGCCTTGCTGCCGATGGTGACCGGTATCTTCCTGGGCTCGGCTGCCTGGTGGCTGGGGTTGAGTGGGTTCTCCTCCATTTTCAAGGCGCGGATTGCCGAATCAAAGCTCAGGCTGATCAACTACTTTTCAGGGGCAACCATCACCATCCTGGGAGCCTACCAGGTCGCCACTGGCGTCATGCTCGCCACGGGAACCTGACCTGGAGCTTATGCCTCGCTGAGCGAGGCATAAGCCTGGTATCTCCCCTGCGTTGCATGGGGACGTTTTATTGCAGTCTGAACTCGACGTACGCCCTGAAACGGCCTATCGCCTGGGTGATTTGCGAGGCGGTTGCATTGCTGAACGACAGCCTGACCTGGGTGGTGGCCTCATTCATCAGCGAAAACAAGGTGGTGGGAAATACAATCACCTTGAACAGCCTGGCGCACTCGCGCATTTCAGAATATCCAAAGACGAAAGGCAGCTGCACATTGATGAAGAAGCCGCCTGCCGGATGATTCCAGCTGACCGCTCTTTGAGCGCCGATCCTGAATGGAAATTCGCGCTCAAGGCATTCAAGCATGTGATTTCTTTTCTTTGTATAAGACAGCACCCTGGGTTGGTTCAGTCCTTTCAACGAGTAGTTGTGCTCGATCAGCAGGCCTGCGACAACCGCTTGGCACAAGGCAGGGGTGTTCACCGTGATCAGGCTTTTGGCTTTGCACAATCGGCTGCTGAAGGACATGACCCCAGTGCCCTCTGGGGCGACCACATAGCCCATGCGCAAGCCCGGGAAAATCGATTTGGCAAACGAGCCCAGCAAGAACACTCGGCGGCTATCGATGGACTTCATGGACGCAATGGCATCGCCTTCGTACCTGAAGTAGCGGTAGGCAGTGTCTTCGAGGATGAAAAAGTTCTTTTCATCGGCCAGGGAGAGCATGGCTCTTCTGTTGTCATGGGAAAGGCTGTCGGCGGTAGGATTGCTGAAATCAGGAATCGCATAAAGCGCCTTGATTCTTTCACCTCTGGATTCCAGCGCTTCAATGAGCCTGCGCAGGGCGATCGGATCAAGAAAGGTCGTCATGGGGACGGGGACTATTTTTATACCCAGCAGTTTTGCGATACCCGTGATGCCGGAAAACACCGGGTCAGGTACCAATAAAACCCCACTGCCTTCAAAAATGGACAGGAGCGTCAAGGTGCAGGCTTCTTGAAAGCCCATGCACACCACAATGCTTTCAGGGTCGGAAACGTTGATCGCTTCATCCACCTGCAAATGGCTGGCGATTATTTCATTGATGATTCCAGAGGTTTTTCCATACTGGCAGAGCAGCGTCGCAAGTGACTGTTCGGTGCCGGCAACGTGATCTTTGTATTGGGCCAGGCCCCTGTCGATGAGCGAAGGGTCGCACTGCTCATCATCGGGTCGACCGGAGGCCAGTGAAATGGCCTCCGGGTTCTCTTGGGCAATGGAGTTCAGTAGGTGGATGACGTTCAGGATGGGGTCGTCGAATATCGTGCTTTCGAATGCGCTGGACACTTTCGCTTCTCCATAAAAAGCAACGAGCCATTGAAGGCCCGTTGCTCATGATCAACACCCGCTACGCAGGATCGAGTGAGCGTTCTTGATCGACCTGCCTCTCCATGGCTTCGAATGCCTGCAGCAGGTCGTCCTTGAGGTCATCCAGGTCCTCCAGGCCAAAGCACAATCGAACCAGGCCTTTTTCGATGCCCATGTCCGCTTTTTCCTGATCTGTCATCGAGGCATGGCTGCCACTGAAGGGCTGGGCAACCATTGATGTCACGCAGGCCATTCCAGTGCCCGTGCCAAACCATTTGAGCGTGCTGGTGAACGTTTTGTAGAAGGGAACCAGGTCGGGCCGAATATCAACAAACACAATGCCGCCGTAACCGGTCAGTTGTTTGCCATCGACGCGTGGATAATAGACATGCTCAATAAAAGGCAGCTCGCGCAGATAGTTGAGCATGCTTGCTGTCGTCTGGCTGTGCTTTTCCATGCGCAGGTTGAACGTCTGCATGCTTCTGCGAAGCAGCCATGCGCTATTGGGCGTTAATATCGTGCCTGAATAAAAGCGACCCTCAAGCAGGCGGTTGTAAATCATTTCGCTGTTGACCAGAACCAGGCCACCCATGACATCGCTATGCCCGGAGAAGTATTTGGTTGCGCTGTACAGTGAAATGTCGGCGCCAAAATTCAACGGCTTCTGAAATATCGGCGTGGCCCAGGTGTTGTCAACCACCACCAGTGCTTGCGGGTTGTTTTGCTTGACGGCCCGGCTGACCGCATGAATAT
The DNA here is from genome assembly GCF_054681425.1 of Pseudomonas sp. H1_F01. NCBI lineage: Bacteria > Pseudomonadati > Pseudomonadota > Gammaproteobacteria > Pseudomonadales > Pseudomonadaceae > Pseudomonas > Pseudomonas sp. H1_F01. The sequence continues at coordinate 2,061,717 of NZ_CP162823.1, forward strand.
CGATGTCTTTCAGGAACGGGTTGGTCGGTGTTTCGAAAATGACCATGTCGACGTTCGCCGGCAAGGCATTCAACCCATCTTGTGTGGTGAGATCCAGAATCGTCAGGTGTGCGCCGATACGTGCCGCATAGCGCTGGAACAATTTATAAGAGCAGCCATAGATGTATTTGTTGATGACCAGCGAAGCACCCGGTTTCAACAGTTCCAACACCATGTAGATGGCGCTCATCCCGGTGCTGTAGGCCAGGGCATATTCGCTGCCCTCCAGGGACGCGACAACCTGTTCCAATTCGGTCACATTGGGATTGGCCTTCCTTGAGTAGAAGAAGGCCGAATCGGCGCTGAAGGCGCTGCACTGATAAATAGGAGTGACCGAAGGACGCGCGTCCCGGTCATCGACCTTGATATGAAGTATTTCAGTGGACACTTTCATGCTTGGCTGACCAGTTTGATGACCTGTTCATACATGTTCTGCTTGCCCTCGTAACCAATGGTCGGGGTAATGTCGTTTTGCGAAATACCAATCTCTTCAATCGACTCCGTGGGGAAGTGAGCCCTGTCGAATACTTCATGAAGGTTCGAGTTCACTCCGTTGGGGAGCCAGACCTCAGGACCGGTTTCATCGATGCGTGCCTTGGCAATAATGAATCGATAGCTTTCATGCGGCCGCAGCGTCAGTGATTTCCAATCGCTGTTGTGCCCGTCCGTATAGTTGCGCCGCAGGTAGACGGTCTGTTCGAAATCTTCGGTATTGAGCACTTGGGCGTGCAGCGACACGATATCCCCATGCCACTCGAACTTGCGTTTCTCGTAAGCGCTCAGCGCGTCCTCTCGCAGCTCGACTGGAGCGTTCGCCTGGTGTTCGCCCAGTAATTTGAAATGCGCATCGTGCCCGCATCGAGAGCAGCAACCCTTGCTGTCCAGCCCGATGATTTCAGCGTTCAAGCCGTAGCGGGTGACGAGCAGGGCGTTACAGTTGTTGCAACTGGTGTTGGTTCCCTCGACATCATTCACGTTGCCCAGGTAGACATGCTCAACGCCCATGCTGCGAGCTACGTCCCGAGCCTTCAGCAGCCGGTCCACAGGGGTGCGGATGCTGTTGCTCATTTTGTAATCAGGGTGGAACCTGACGAAGTGCAGCGGCACATTCGGGCCCAGCTCATCCAATACCCACTGGCTGATTTTCCGGGCCGTTTCCTCGTCGTCGCTGATGTCGGTCACCATCAAGGTGCTGACCTCGACATATTTGCCGGCGTCATAGACCTTCTTGATGCCCGCGAGGACCGGTTCTACCCAGCCGGTCGTGACCTTGCGGTAGTATTCCGGGGAAATGGATTTCAGCGAAATCGAGAAAATATCGATGACCGGCAGTAATTCATCGATGGCTTCTTCACTGATAAAGAACGCCGATTTATACAGGTTGATCAGGCCCGCTTCCTTGGCCAGCTTTGCCGTGTCGAGGATGAATTCATGCCAGACAACGGGATCGTTATACGTCCAGGAAATGACGCGTATTCCGTGCTTGAGTGCGGTTTCCACAACTTGTTCAGGGGTGTAGTAGTAAACGTCTTTGTCGGTGACGTACTTGGCTTGCGAGGTCTTCCAGTTGTGGCAATAACCGCAGTTGAGCATGCAGCCGATATTGCCCAGGGACAGGATCCGCTCTCCAGGCGCAAAGTGGAAAACGGCTTCGGTCTCAATCGTTTCTTCCGTGCTGTGAACGCCTTTGCCGTAGTTCAATGTAACGAGTCGGCCGCCACGGTTTCCGCGCACTTTGCAAAAACCTACCTTGCCCTCCTGTATGACACAGTTTCGCGGGGAAAGATGACACTTGACGACGCCCCCTGGGAGTATTTCTTCCAGTTTTGCCGGGCTGCTTTCCAAGGTCCAGTTCTTATTTTTTGTAGTGTCCATCTTTCTCACTCCTCATCACGGAAGTTGCTGTCAATATCATCGGTTGAAAAAGTCGAGGCGAAACAATCCCGTCGCCATGAATGGCAATCATCTTTATGGGTATTAGTAGGCGGATGAAGCGCGAATCAATCCATGGTTCTTGAGTGAAAAGCGCTTGGCATTCATGTTCATGAAGGGTTGGATAAGCGGGCCGATCACTAACAGGAATGCAATCGTTCCCACGCCGAATGGGCCGCCTAAAAGCCAGCCGCTCGAAAAGATGCCGATTTCAATGATCATTTTGGCTTTGGTGAATGACCAGCCCCACTTGGAAACCATGGTCAGTACCACGAGGTCCATGATTCTGATTCCAATACCGCTCATGATGATCAACGCGGAGGAATAGGCACATAACATCAGCCCCGTCGCCAATAACGTGTACTCATTCATTCTCGCGATCAAATACTCTCCGAGCCCCAGCCATGACCAGAGATCAATCAACAGACCGGTCAGTGTTGTTGTAATAAAGGGGCTTATCGGCGGGTATTTTTTGTTCCAGAGCATCCACCATGTCAGGAAGAAGAGGGACACGATAGCTGAACAGATGCCCATGCCCAGCATAAATATTTTATCGATCGAGATGATCAAGACGTCTAGTGGGTCGGTGCCCAGTTGACTGATGATGAAACACTTGGCACCCAGCGAAAAGAGACCGACACCCATCAAGTACATCAGGATCTGGTCCTTCTTGAATCGTCGCAGATTTAGCACTTGCGTGCCAATGTGCTGGGTGAAAGAGTATGACTTTTTTTCACACTTTATCTTTTCATCTTCCATGCGAACACCATCCCTGGAGAGAATATTTTATTATGAGTGCGTCACGCTAAAGAGCAGGGCTATTGATTGCCCTCAGGCTTTCAGGCTGGAAATAGACTAGCGCTCTGCTTTATTTTGGTGCATGTTTTTTTTAATGAAAAACGCGGGCTTTTCATTAAAATTTATACTTTTAACCGGGGAAAACGCACATGGATCGTATAGACGTCAAAATCCTGGGTAAGGTACAGGACTGTGGTCGCATTTCCATCACAGAGCTTTCCAAGCACGCAGGTCTTTCTATTCCTGCCACCAATGACAGGTTGCGTAAACTTGAAGACTCAGGGGTGATCAAGGGCTATTGCGCTCAGTTAGATCCAACCAAACTGGGGTACGGCATATCAGCTGTCGTCGGCATCACCACTCTCAAGCCGGCGAAGTCCAAATTAATAGCAACGCTCACCGACATACCCGAAGTCGTAGAGTGCCTGCACATCACCGGAAACGACTCCTATCTGATCCGGATCTACGCCAGATCCATGGCTGAGATCGAGGACATCATTGCGAAAATCAACGCGTACGGAGAGACGCGTACCAGCATTGTCCTGTCCATTCCTATCGAGAGAAGAAAGCTCGCCCCATGAGCCTGGGTGCTGCGCACTGACTACGTACTTTGCTGAACAAACATGGCTCACCCCTCAAGGCTGTGCACCAGGTTTTCAATCGCTTCCAGAGCCGCCTCATCCGGAGGTGGCGGTGCAGGGTTTGCGCTGCGCATCTGGTACGCAAGACGGTACTCACTGGGGGTGCAACTGGCGTATTGCTTGAAGGCGCGGGCGAAGTAGGACGGGTCCTTGAAACCTGCCTCGTAGCCGATGCTGGTGATGGGCATCTGGCTGTTATCGAGCAGTTCCTTGGCAAAGCTCATGCGTTTGTTCAGCACGTAGTCGGTGAAGCCGAGCCCGTTGGCCTCCTTGAACACCCGGCTGAAGCGAAATGTGGTCATGCCGCAGCGCTTGGCCAGATCGCGCTGATCGATGCTTTCGCGAAAATGCTGGTCGATGTACAGCATGATGTGGCTGAGGGCCTGGTGTTTCTGGTGCCCGGAGGTCAGGCGGATACTGTCCGGCAGGGTCGGGGAGTGGTCGATCTGCGAGGTCTTGCCCCGGCCACTGGTATTGCGACGCAGTTCGCACAGTTGCACCACGGCCGTCAGGTAGCGCTTTCTCTCGGCGGTAGACAAGGGCACCACCATGTATTCCCAGACGCTGGAGCGCATGGCCCACACCGCCAGTTCTTCGGAGTGCTGCACGGTGAACATGGTGATGGGGGTGGCAGGAACGGTCCGCTTGATCTCCAACAGGCGCCGCAGGCCCGGCGTGTCCGGGCGATCGAAGTGGATGCAGATCATGTCGACCTGTTCCCCGCCGGGCAGCATGGCGTTCTTTGCCAGCGTGCAGTCGCAGGTGTCCTGGAACTGGGAGACGAGTTCCTTGGTGGACCGATCGTGAGTCAGATCGAACCATAACAGCTTTGGTTTTTCAGTCAGACTTGGCGCCATAGGACGACTACCCAGAGGTTCTTTCTGCCCTTTAGCTAGCAGTATTGTCACAGTGCTATCACTTCGCCGAATAATTTTTTATAAAAAACCGATCTTTTAGCGCCGTCCCCGCCATGCGCCGCTTGCAAGCACCCGCTTGTGCTGCCGCACGGGATGGATTTCCCCGATTCGAGTCATTTTCCATTCCCGCAAAAAAATCCTAGCGATGTGCAAAATCCTCCTAACGGCTATGACCACCTGCTGACTAGGGTTGCATCAGGCAGTTCGCAATGTACTGCCTCTTTGAAAAACAACCCCGATGAGGTGTGCGAAATGACTCTTCAAACTATCAAGGCTTCGGTACTGAAGTTCGCCAAAGATGAAGACGGCCTGACCATTGTGGAATACGCCGTGGCCGGTGGGTTGATCACGGTGGCTGTGGCGGCGATGTTCGTCTTGCTGGGCAGCGCCGTGAACACCCGGATTACCGCACTCTGCGCCGCGGTCAAGGGCTCTGCCTGCTGACAACCGCTCCCTTTCGGGAATGGGATGAAGCCCATCGAGGCGCCGGTTTCAGCATTGCCTGATAAAGCTTCGAAGTATTTGCTCAATGGGCTTCGCATTGTTCTTTATCAGCCGGTTTTATGACCGTTGAAGTGAGGTAAATGACATGAAAGTTCAAAGACTCAGAACTTCGATAGTTAAGTTTATCGATGATGAAGACGGCCTGACCATTGTGGAATATGCCGTGGCCGGTGGGCTGATTACGGTGGCGGTTGCCGCGATGTTTGTTCTGCTGGGCGGTGCGGTGAATGATCGGATCACTGCGCTCTGCGCCGCGGTAAAAGGCTCTGCCTGCTAACTCCAACCGCACGATGGAGACGCATCATGTCCATGGAATTGCTGATGTCGACGGTATTGCTGCTAGGACTACTGGGTGTGGCGGTGGTGAGCGATCTGCTTCGCCACCGCATCCCCAACACGCTGGTGCTGTTGGGCCTGGCCTTGGGATTGGCCAGCCAGATTTATACAGACGGGATTGGCGGGCTCGGCGACAGCCTGTTGGGCATGCTGATCTGTTTCGCGCTGTTCCTGCCCATGTACGCCGTCGGTGGCATGGCTGCCGGTGACGTCAAGCTGATGACCATGGTCGGCAGCTTCCTGCCCTTTCATTACGCACTGTGGGCGGCGCTGTTCAGCCTGATCGCCGGCGGTGTGTGCGGTTTCCTGATCGTCCTGGCTCGCGGCCAACTGCTCCAGACCCTGCAGCGCTACTGGTTGAGCGTCCGTGCGCAGGCGTATCTGGCGCCTGGGTCGGATGAAGTGGCCGGCAAACCTTTTCCTTACTCGATTGCGATCCTGATCGGCACTTTGAACAGCGTTTACTGGCAGCTGGTTGCCGGTGGCTGGGGAGTCTAGTCATGCACGTCATTAACGATAGCGATGCCTACCCCAGCGAACGGGAAGCAGTACAGCGGTTGGCGCCGCAGCCGAGCTCGATTCGCGACACGGGGCTGACCGACAGTTTTCTCGGCGAGCTGGTGTGCAAACATCTGCACGATGCCGGTGTGTTGGACATGTCGCGGCTGGTGGAGCGCCTGGCGCTAACCGGCGCGGTGCTGGAAGAAGTCCTGGCGTTCCTGCGCAAGGACGGTCGCGTCGAAGTGCTGGGCCAGTTGGGGCAATCGGGTGGACAGACGCTGCGTTATGGCCTGACCGAGCGCGGCCGCAGTTCGGCGCGTGACGCCCTGGCCCGTAGCGGCTACATCGGCGCGGCCCCGTTCCCGGTGAGCACCTATCGCTCGCTGATCAAGATCCAGACCATTCACCATGGCCGCATTACCGCCAAGGACATGAATCACGCCCTGGCAGGCATGGTGTTGAGCCAAGGCATGCTCGACCAGTTGGGCGTCGCCCTGAATTCCGGGCGGGCAATTATGATCTACGGCCCGGCGGGCACGGGCAAAACCTACGTCAGCAGCCGATTGATCCGGCTGTTCGCCGAGGCGATCTGGGTGCCCCATGCCATTGTCATCAACGAGTCGGTGATCGAGATCTACGATCCGCAGGTGCACCAGCGCCTGGATGACAACGGCCAATCGAACAACCTGATGCTCAACGAAGGCATCGACCGCCGGCTGCTGTGCTGCAAACGCCCGATCGTCATCACCGGCGGCGAGCTGAACATGGAACAGCTGGACGTGCGCTACGACCCATTCACCCGGCAATACCAGGCGGCGTTGCAGCTCAAGGCCAGCAATGGCCTGTTCATCATCGATGACATGGGCCGCCAGCGCATGGCCCCGGCCGAATTGCTCAATCGCTGGATCGTGCCCATGGAGGAGAAGCGCGACTTCATCAACCTGGGCGGCGGCCGGCATTGCGAATTACCGTTCGACCTGGTGCTGGTGTTTTCCACCAACCTCAATCCCCTCGAATTGGCCGACGAGGCCTTCCTGCGGCGCATTGGCTACAAGGTGCAGTTCGGCTACCTCAAGCCCGAGGAATACGAACAAATCTGGCGCCAGGAGTGCGAACGCCTGGGCATTCCTTATGACCCGCTGTTGGTGCGCTATGTCCTGCAGCGGTTGTATGCAGCCGAAGGCATGCCGCTGGTGCCTTGCCATCCCCGTGACCTGTTGAACATGGCGCTCGACCGTCAGCGTTACCTGGGCGGTTCCGGCCCCCTGTCGCCGCAAGAGCTGGAATGGGCCTGGCACAACTACTTCGTTCAGCTCGACTTCCTTTGATCTGGAGATACCGACATGAGCTCTCGTACGCTTCCGCTGATAGGCATTTCCCTGGTAATGGGCCTTGGTGCCGCATGGATGGCTGACTCCTGGTTGAGCGCGCGACTCAACGCGACCCCCGACGATCACTTGCGAAGCGTGGTGGTCGCTACGGTGGAAATCCCCTTTGGGCAAATGGTCGAGGCCCAGCAAGTCACGACCGTGCGCATGCCCATGGACACGATCCCGGACGACGCCTTCGATTCCAGCGAGCAGGCCGTGGGCAAGATCGCCACCTTCGACATCCTGCGCGGCGACATCGTGCGGGGTGCGCGTCTGAGCGAGCACTTGGGCGGCAGCACCCTGGCTTCGCTGATCGCACCGGACAAGCGGGCCATATCGGTGCGTGTGGATGATGTGGTCGGTGTCGGCGGGTTCCTGCTGCCAGGCAACCGGGTCGACGTGTTGGCGACCAAGACCACCAACGCCGGCAGCAACAGCGCGACGTCCCGGACCCTCCTGGAAAACCTGCGGGTGCTGGCGGTAGACCAGACCGCCGGCACGGACAAGACCCAACCGGTAGTGGTGCGGGCCGTGACGCTGGAAATGTCGGCCACCGAAGCGGAATTGCTGGTCACCGCGCAGACCGAAGGCAAGCTGCAATTGGCCTTGCGCAATCCGTTGAACCTGGAGAAAAAAGCCGTGGCCGTTGCGCCGCCAGCCCCTGCGCCGGTCATGGCGATGGCGGCGGCCCCAATGCCAAAACCTGTGATGCAGCGCAGTGCCAAGCCGCAAGGCGGGGCGATCACGTTGATCCGCGGGGTTGAAAGCAGCGTGATCAATGTCCGCTGAGTGATGCCTCCATGCCAGGCCGTTAAAGGTCGTGGCGATGCCGATCCTCAAACGTTGTAATGAGGGCTCGATGATGAATGCCAATATCCGGCGCCAGGGAGGGGCGGTGAGTGTTTTGATGGTGATAGCGTTGGCGGCGATTGCCATGATGGCGGCCTTGGCCCTGGATGGCGGGCACATGCTGCTGAACAAGACCCGTTTGCAAAATGCCGTGGATGCCGCGGCTCTGGGCGGCGCCAAGACGTTGAGCCAGGTGACGGGCGGCATGAACATGGCCAGCACGACGCGCGCCGCAGCCTTGGATACCTTGAGCAGAAATGCCAGCGCCGTGGGCAACGCCGAACTGGCCACCGCCGTCGCCGGCAATCCGGGTGCTTTTGCGGCGGTGGAATTGTCCAGCAGTGTCTATGGCCCTTTCTCTTACCCCGGCCCCACGGACGCCAAGTACGTGCGGGTGTCGGTTGCCAACTATCAACTCAACGGTTTTTTCTGGAGTTTCGTCCAGTCGATGGGCAGCGGCGGCTTGGGTGGCAAAGCCGTGGCGGCGATCGCCACCGCCGGGCCCAGTCCCACTTCACCTTGCGATGTGGCACCCCTGATGGTCTGTGGCGACGCCAGCCAATATGACCCCGCCGCGGGTAACTTCTGGAGCTACCACTTTGGCGACCTGGTGGTCTTGAAGACGGCGGCGGGCAATACCTCACCGATCGGACCGGGCAACTTTCAATTGCTCGATTTCGGCTCCGGCGGCAGTTCGGTTCGTGAGGATCTGGCGGGTGGCGGCTCGGTCTGCCGTGCCGTTGGAGACAACGTCCAGACGTCCCCAGGTAATACCGTCGGCCCGGCGTCCCAGGGACTGAATACACGCTTCGGCATCTACAACGGCCCGGTCAGTGCGTCCGACTATCCGCCGGATCTGATCACCGCTTCGAGCTCACCGGCGATGACCTACAACGATGCGCTCTCACAGGCGCAATACAAGGGCAAGCCGGTTGTTTCAAGTAGTGGCGATCTTTCGGCGGGCGGCGAGGAGATACAGGACTACAACGACTGGCGGACCCAGGTCGCCGCGTGTGTGGCGGGAAGCGGCAGTGGCTGCCAGAGCAACGGGGTGTTCGAGCGCCGGATGCTGAAAATCGTAGTGGGCAACTGCACCGGCAAACAAGGGGGCTCGACTTCTATTCCTGTTCTGGGGTTCGGCTGCTATTTCGTCGTGCAGCCCATGAGCGGCGGTGGCACCCAGGCGCAGATATTCGGCCAGTTCGTCCATGAATGCGAGGGTGACAACGTCCCTGGCCCGACGCCGTCCAACGACGCTGGCCCGCAAATCATCCAGCTCTACAAAACCTATCTCAACGGCAGCGGCACGCCGAGCACCGACTCGTAGGAGGCGTCATGGGACTTTCTCATTTCAAACCAGCGCAAGCCCAGCAAGGCGTGGCGCTGGTGGAGTTCACCCTGGTGCTGCCGTTGCTGCTGTTGTTGCTGCTGGCCTTCGGCGAGTTCGGTCGCATGCTCTACCAGTACAACGTGCTGTTGCAGGCCAGCCGCGATGCCGACCGCTTCGTCGCCAGCCAGGCGTGGAACTCCACCCTCGGCGCCGTCGCCTTGGGCGGCACGCTCCTGACCCAGACGAAAAACGTCGCGGTGTATGGCGTGCCCAGCGCTACTGGAACCGCCGTGGTGTCCGGGTTGACCACGGCTAACGTGCAGGTCGCCGCCGTGGGCATTGATCATGTGCGCGTCACCATTACCTACACCTTCTGCCCGGTGATTGGTGCGGGCAGTTGCAATGGGTCGATCCCCGGTTTTTTTGGCAACGCCATTCCGCTGGGCATCCAGTTGGTGGCGACCACCGTCATGAGGGCGCTCTGATGAACAATAAGCACATGCGCGGCACGTACGTCGTGGAGTTCGCCTTCGTTGGCCTGCTGGTGTTCACCCTGCTGTTCGGGGTGCTGGAAATGGGCCGGTTGTATTTCACCGTCAACGCCCTGGATGAAGCCGCACGGCGCGGTGCGCGTCTGGCGGCGGTGTGCAACATCAGCGACCCGGTGGTGTTGCGCCGGGCCATCTTCAACGCCGCAACGGACGCCGGGACCAGTCAACTGATCAGCAGCCTGGCGACCACGAACCTGGCGCTGACCTACCTGGACGTCGATGGCGCCGTGGTGGCGAACCCCGGCGACACGTCCAGCGCCACAGGGTTTCGTGCCATCCGCTATGTCCGGCTGAGCGTGCAGAACTTCGTTTTCAACCTGTTCATTCCCGGCTTAGGCGTGCCCATCACCTTGCCCACGTTCCGGGCAACCTTGCCACGCGAAAGCCTTGGGCGTCATTCCGATTCCGGGGAGATCACACCATGCTGAACACCAGGGAAACTCCGCTTTCGACCGCGACTGGCAGAGCCGGGCTGCGGATACTGATCAGCAGTCGCGATGCCACGTCCCTGCGCGACCTGCAATGCGTCTGCCAGCGCATGCCTGGCCTTGAAGTGAGCACGCGCCTGGTCAGCAACGGCCATGTCGACCCGCTCTACGGCCTGGACCGCATGCCCGACCTGCTGCTGCTACGCGTCAGCCACCTGTGGCGTGAAGAACTGTCGGCGTTGCTGCAACGTCCGGCCCATGAACGTCCGCCGATGCTGGTGTGTGGCCCTTTGGGTGAGCAGGAGGGCATGCGCCTGGCAATGCAGGCCGGCGCCCGGGACGTGCTGCCCGAACCCATTGCCGATACCGAATTGGTGGCGGCGTTGAATCGCCTGGTCGCGGATGTGCGCCTGGGCAGTGGCAACGAGGGCAAGCTGGTCGCCGTGATCAGCGCCAAGGGCGGCTCCGGCGGAACCCTGGTGGCCTGCAACCTGGCCCAGCAGCTCAGCGCCCGGGCAGGCAATACCTTGCTGCTGGACATGGACCTGCAATTTGGCAGCGTGACCCATTACCTGGACGTGGCGCAGTCCCACAGCCATCTGGAAGTGCTGCAGCAGATCGATGACATGGACAGCGTCGCGCTGCGGGGTTTTTGCAGCCACTTCAGCCCGACCCTGCACGTACTGGGTGGCCGGGCTGGCGAATTGTGCCTGCCCCAGGACGCCCAACCGGAACAGCTCGACGCCCTGTTGCAACTGGCCCGCGCCAGTTATGACTGGGTGGTGGTGGACCTGCCGCGGCAGATCGATCACCTCACCGGTTCGGTGCTGGAACAGGTGGACCGGGTGTACGTGGTGGTGCAACAGAGTGTCAGCCACCTGCGCGACGCCAGTGCCCTGGTGCGCATCCTTCGCGAAGACCTGGGCGTGCGCGGGGATCAGTTGCAGATCGTGATCAACCGCTATGACAAAAACGCCGCCGTCAGCCTCAAGGACATCGGCGAGGCCCTGCGTTGCACGAACCTGTCGAAATTGCCCAATGACTTCAACCTGGTCAGCCAGAGTCAGAACACTGGCGTGCCGTTGGGGCTGCATGCGCCGAAGGCGGCAATCACCGCCGCCCTGCGCGATTTGACCGAAGACCTGGTCGGTCACCAGATGGCCACAGACAAGGGCCTGCTTAAACGTGCCTTCAACCGTTTTTTCGGGGGATGACCCATGATCAGCGACTTTCGTAACCGCTTGCGCAAACAGCCCATCAAACCTGGCGCTTCAGCCGACGCCCAGCCCGGCGACGGCCAGCCGGACCCGACAGCCGCGTTGATGGCCTGGGAGCAGGCCATCCCTGACGTGCTGTACGAAACCCGCAGCCAGGTCACGCCGGTGGAGGCCGAGTGGCGGGAAAAGATCTACCAGCAATTGCTCAAGGTCATGGACCTGTCGTTGCTCGATGCCCTGGAACAAGTCGAGGCCGCGCGGCAGATACGCGATATCTGCCAGCGTCTGCTCGAGGAACATTCGGCACCGGTGAGTACCGTCAGCCGTCAGCTGATCATCAAGCAGATCACCGACGAGGTGCTCGGCCTCGGGCCGCTGGAACCGCTGTTGGCCGACCATAGCGTGTCCGACATCCTGGTCAACGGGTTTGCCTCGGTCTATGTCGAGCGCTTCGGCAAGCTGCAGCGCACCGACGTGCGTTTTCGCGATGACCAGCATTTGCTGAACATCATCGACCGCATCGTTTCCAGCTTGGGGCGACGTATCGACGAGTCCTCGCCCTTGGTGGACGCCCGGCTCAAGGACGGTTCGCGGGTCAACGCGATCATTCCACCGCTGGCCATCGACGGTCCGAGCATGTCGATCCGGCGCTTCGCCGTGGACCTGCTCAACACCGACAGCCTGATCCAGGTCGGCACCATGACCCCGGCCATTGCCTTGCTGCTCAAGGCCATCGTTCGCGGGCGCCTGAACGTGCTGATCTCCGGCGGGACCGGCAGCGGCAAGACCACCATGCTCAACGTGCTGTCCAGTTTCATTCCCCACAACGAACGCATCGTCACCATCGAGGATTCGGCCGAGTTGCAACTGCAGCAACCCCACGTGGTACGCCTGGAAACCCGCCCTTCGAACATCGAGGGACGCGGCGAGGTGAGCCAGCGGGAGTTGGTGCGCAACAGCCTGCGGATGCGTCCGGACCGCATTGTCATTGGCGAGGTGCGCGGCGCCGAGGCGCTGGACATGCTCACGGCGATGAACACCGGCCACGACGGCTCCCTGACCACCATTCACGCCAACACCGCACGGGATGCGTTGGGGCGAATCGAGAACATGGTGTCGATGACCGGGGCGACGTTTCCGATCAAGGCCATGCGTCAACAAATTGCCTCGGCCATCGGTGTAGTGATCCAACTGGAGCGTCAAGAAGACGGCAAGCGACGCGTGGTGAGCATGCAAGAGATCAACGGGATGGAAGGGGAGATCATCACCATGACCGAGATTTTCTCCTTCGTGCGCCAGGGCATCGGCGAGCACGGCGAGGTGCTTGGGGAGTATCGGCCCAGTGGCATGATCCCGGCCTTCCGCGATGTGCTCGCCAAGCGCGGCATCGAATTACCGCTGGCCCTGTTTCGCCCTGAGTGGATGGAGGGCCGCACGTCATGAGCAATATCCCCAGTGAGTTCATTCTGATTTTCCTTGGCATGGTATTCATCGCCGTGTTCCTGCTGTCCCAAGGCGTGGTAGTGCCGGTGTTCGGCGAGGCCGGGAAAATGCGCAAGCGCATTCGCGGGCGCCTGCATGTGCTGGAGAAGGCCAACCACTTGCCCAACATGCAGACCGTGTTGCGGCAGAAATACCTGACGCGCCTGTCCCCCTTGGAAGCCCGCCTGGAACAGCTGCCGTTCATGGCCAACCTGACCCAACTGATCGAGCAGGCCGGGCACGAGTACCGGGCTTATCGGGTGATGCTGCTCGGTCTGATCCTGGGGGGGGCGGCCGGTGCCTTGGTACTGATGCTCTCGCAGGTCTGGTGGCTGGCGCTGCTGGCGGCATTTGCGCTGACCTGGCTGCCGGTGCTGAAAATCCTGCGTGACCGCAACAAGCGTTTCGCCGCGTTCGAGGAAGGTTTGCCAGATGCACTGGACGCCATGTGCCGGGCCTTGCGTGCCGGGCATCCGTTCAACGAAACCCTGCGTCTGGTCGCCGAGGAGCACAAGGGGCCGGTCGCCCAGGAGTTCGGCATGACGTTTTCCGACATCAACTATGGCAACGATGTGCGCCGGGCCATGCTCGGCCTGCTGGAGCGCATGCCGAGCATGACGGTGATGATGCTGGTGACCTCGATCCTGATCCACCGCGAGACCGGCGGCAACCTGACCGAAGTGCTGGAGCGCCTGAGTCGCTTGATTCGCGGGCGTTTCCGTTTCCAGCGCAAGATCAGGACGCTGTCGGCGGAAGGGCGCATGTCGGCCTGGGTGCTGGTGGCGATCCCGTTCGTGCTGGCGATCGCCATCGTACTCACCAGCCCTAGCTACATGCCGGTGCTGATCAATGACCCCATAGGGCACAAGCTGATCATCGGCGCGTTCTGCGCCATGTTGATCGGGATTTTCTGGATAAAAAAAATCATCCGGATCCAGGTATAAGCGCTGTTGCGCCGAGAGGTTTGAGTCATGGACTTTTTGCTCGGATTGTTGAGTCGGTTTACCGGCAACGAAGAGCTGGCACGCCTGTTGTTCGTCACCGTGGTCGGCGTCAGTACGGTGTTGGCGGTCGTCGCGCTCATGCTATTGATGCTGGGCCTGCAGGATCCGGTGCAGCGGCGCCTGGCGCTGATCAAGCGCGGTTACGCGGGCAACACTGTGGGACAGGAGGCGCCCAGTAACCTGCAGCTCTTGCTGGAACGGGTTGGTCAGCGCTTTGCCTCGACCGATCAGGCCCACACGTCCGCCACCCAGACCTTGCTGACCCATGCCGGTTACCGGTCTGCCTCGGCGGTGCAGATGTATTGGGCGGTGCGCCTGATGTTGCCGTTGTTGATGGTTGGCGTTGCGTTGTTGCTGCTGCCGATGGTCAAGGTTTCAGTGGCCATCGGCCTGCTGGCGGTGACCCTCGTGGCGGGCATTGGCTGGTTGCTGCCGGCGATCTACGTCGGCAAACGCAAGCAGGCACGGCAAGGCCGGCTGCGTGCCGCGTTCCCGGATGCACTGGACTTGATGGTGGTTTGCGTCGAGTCGGGCCTGGCCCTGCCCACGACGATCGAGCGGGTGGCCGAAGAGATGTCGGTCAGCCAGGTTGAACTGGCCGAGGAGCTGGCGCTGGTCAATGCGCAGATCCGGGCGGGCATCACCAGCACCGAAGCGCTCAAGCAACTGGCCGTGCGTACCGGACTGGAGGATATCCAGGGTTTGGTCAGCCTGCTGGCGCAGAGTATCCGTTTCGGTACCAGCGTGGCCGATACCCTGCGGATCTACGCCGATGAGTTTCGTGACCGGCGTACCCAGGCTGCGGAAGAAATGGGGGCCAAGATTGGCACCAAGCTGATCTTTCCGCTGATTTTCTGCCTGTGGCCGAGCTTCTTCCTGGTTGCCATTGGTCCGGCCATGATCGGTGTGTTCAGGGCTTTCGGGAATATGTAGATCGGTGGTCTTATGTTCACCACAGTCCCATTGTGGGAGCGAGCTTGCTCGCGATGGCGGCCTGACGGCTGGCCTTGCTCTTGTTGACCGGGGGCCGGGTACATATCCATTCCTGCGGTAACGGCTGCTTAGGGTTCCGCCCTGACGGCGGCTCACTTTTGAGAAGCCCGGAAGCCGGCCCAGTCAAAAGTAAGCAAAACGCTCTTGCCCCACCACTCGGCACCTCGCCTAGGCTCGGTGTGCCCTCTCTCCGGCATTGCTCCGTGGGCCGCCGCGAAGGGCCATCCATGGCCGCGGCTATCCCGGCATCCATGCCGGGATGCCCACTACGCAATGCCTACGTTCGGCGATCGTGGTTAACGGGGCGCCCGAGATCAACGTCCACCCCGAGGCGGCCTAGTAGCCGACCTGGCTCTCCCGGTCGTACACCCATCAGCTCTGTTTGAGCAGGACCTGTGGGAGCAAAGCTTGCTCGCGAGGCGGCCTGACAGCCGACCTGGCTCTCCCGGTCGTACACCCATCAGATCTGTTTGAGCAGGACCTGTGGGAGCAAAGCTTGCTCGCGAGGCGGCCTGACAGCCGGCCTGGCTCTCCCGGTCGTACCCCGATCCCATTGTGGGAGCGAGCCTGCTCGCGAAAGCGGTGGGTCAGTTTGCATGGATGTTGGAGATGAAGGCCGCTTCGCGAGCAAGCTCGCTCCCACAGGTGATCTTGGGTGTCCATGAGTCTTGTGTTCACCCCAGGTCCATTGTGGGAGCGAGCCTGCTCGCGATAGCAGTGGGTCAGTTGCATGAGTGTTGGGTGTCAGTCCGCCTTCGCGAGCAAGCTCGCTCCCACAGGTGATCTTGGGTGTTCATGAGTCTTGTGTTCACCACAGGCCCATTGTGGGAGCGAGCTTGCTCGCGATAGCTGTGGGTCAGTTGCATGAGTGTTGGGGGCCCCAGGTTTTTCCGACGGTCAGCCAAAAGACCGCAGCCCTCGGCAGTTCCTACATCGGATCAAATGTAGGCGCTGTCGAGGGCTGCGGTCTTTTCGTTTCCTGTGTTTTTCATTTACTGCTGGTGATATCGCCTCCCGAGTCCTGGTCAAAGAATTCCGGGATCGGATAGGTGAAGCTGTTGAGCCAACGCTGCATGGCCATTTCGCGTTCGGCGGCCGAGGCGGTTTGCAGGTTGGTGGAGGCCGCCACGCCGCGAATCTGCAGTTGCATCCAGCTCTCGGTGCCTTGCTGTGCGGGCGAAGAGGGGCCTGGTTCAATGGCCCAGGCGCTGCTGGAAAGGCTCACCATGCAGGCGATCATCAATTGTTTGGTCATCATTTCTTGGACTCCTCGTAACGCTCTACTTGACCGCGCCGGTTGAGGCGTCGACAACCTCGGTCAGGCGGTTGGCTTGTGACGTCACTGCGTTAGCGGCCGAACCCCTGATTTTTTCCGCACGGGCTTGGGCATCTGCCACTTGCTGGGGGCTCAGCTTGGCCATGTTCGCGAGCTCGGCGGCCTGCTTCCAGTTATCCTGGTAGATCAGCAGGGTCACCATATTGAGTGCTGCCAGCGAGTCTGACTGCTGGAGCTCCATCGCGGTCATGAACTCGAAGCGGGCTTCTGAAACGCGTCGTTGGTTGAGGTAGACGACCCCCAGGTCGTTGCGGATCTTGCCTTCGGTCGGGGCCATTTTCGCTGCGCGTTCGAGGTATTGCGTAGCGGCCGCATTGTCATTTCTGGCGGCTGCCAACTGGCCAAGGCCATGTTCACCGTCTGCGGCCAGGCATGTCCCGAGCAGGCTTTTGTACAACGGTTCGGCCTCGTTGCGGCCCATCAGGCGCAGCACCCGAGCCTTGCGCAGGCGGACCTGGACCAAGTCCTCGGGCAAGCGTTCGAGGTTCGCCAGGCTGGCGTACAAACGACCTTCGTTGGCCATGTCTTCGGCCATGTTCAGGGCCAGTTCCTGGTCGGATCCGGGCTTGGCGCAATCGGCCGTGCGTGAAGCCACTACGCTGTTGCTGGCACAGCCGACAAGCATCAAGCTCGCCGCTATTGCGATCACTGCTTTCATTGAATGCCCCTTGGCAACCCGTTGGATATCGGATGCCTTGCCCATCAGGTGCCGGCTCATTGGGAAAGCCCGCTGCGGTTGTCGAACTCGCCATGTTCGAGGAAGTACATGCGGTAGAAATTCGGGTCGTAATTACGCAGTTGCTCGCCCGGCAATGTCGGCAGTTGCGCATCGGCCGCCAACGGTTGGACCAGGTGCGGCGTGACGATCATCAGCAGCTCGCGCTCTTCGCGGTTGATGGAGTTGTCGCGAAAGAACGCGCCGAGAATCGGCACATCGCCCAGCCCCGGAAACTTGTTCACCTGGGAGCTGTTGCGCGTGCTGATCAGGCCGCTGATGACGAAGCTTTCGCCATCGGCCAGGGCGATACTGGTATCGGTACGGCGTACCGTGAGCGCCGGAACCAGCGTCCCGGCGATGTTCACCGCGTTGGTGAAGTCCAGCTCACTGACTTCCGGTGCCACCTTCAGCATGATGCGATTTTTGCCGATGACGGTGGGCGTCAGGGTCAGGCGGATGCCGAACTCCTTGTACTCGATGGACACGTTGTCGCTGCCGGCACTGGGCACCGGGATCGGCACTTCGCCACCGGCCAGGAAACTGGCGCTCTGCCCACTGAGGGCCACCAGGCTCGGCCGCGCCAGGGTATAGGCGAAACCGCTGCCTTCCAGTGCGTTGATCATCAACAGCGTTTTACCGGTGGCAAAAGACAGGTTGAACATGTCGTTATTGACCGGTAATGAAGGCCGGACAATACCGCCGACGGTGGGCAATGTCCTCGGCGAACCGAACAGGAAGTTGCCACGGGTGCCGAAAATCGACGTCGAGGCTTCCTTGAGCTTGGTCCGGCTGACTTCAACGAAACGAATGTCGGTCTGCACCTGGGCGAGCAGCATCGGGTCTTCGGAAGGGATGCTCGCTGCGCTGGTCAGCGCCTCGGTGGCCCGGCCTTTGACAAAGACCATGCTCTGGCGCGGTATCTTCGAACAGTCGGTCCAGACCATCAGGCTGGTGGCGCCTGGCGCCAGGCCCGTGAGAATAAACGCATCGCTGCCACTGGGCTGCACATCGGCAATTTTCGGGTCGCCGACTGCCAACTTCGTCACGGGGGCGAGGATGCGCAGTTCGCTCTGGAGCCCTTGGCCGACCTCGAAGGTTGCCGGCAAATTGTCCAGTTGCGAACAATTTGCCGCTGCGGCCTGGGCCGCATCCAAGCCAAGACCCATCCAGAACAGGCCATGAATGAAATGTTTTAGAACGGGAGCAGTACGATGGGTCATGAAGTGATCCTCGATGAAGAGACCATCCCTAGGCTTAACTATTTGCCTCGGATCACTTAAGAGGCCCGGGCTACCCCTTTCCATCTAGCCTGATGGTCCATTGGGTCCGGTTTCAGGCCTCGTCGCTTACCAGCAAACGGGCGCATTTCACCGGCCTGACTGACCGACAGGCTGCTTGCAAACGACTTTTCGGTACCCGGGGGCTCCGGGATTTTCGAAGGCAACGACGGTGTCGATCAGGTCGCTTCAGGAGCGTTTTGCCGACCCTGTCATCGCTTCTGTTTGACGGTAGTTCAAGCATGGCAAAGCGCCACGCCTTGAATAAAAAAAATGACTAAAAAGTGACGGAAGGGAAAAACTCGCGCAAGCGTGCGTCAATAATCTGTCTTTTTGTGTTGTGAAGGGGATTTGCAGGAGCCAGATCTGACAGGGGGAGGCGAGGCCTGCGAGCCATTGCTGGTCGCAGGGGCTGGCGGATATCAGGCCACGTGGTAGTGCACTGACAGTGTTCCTTTCTTCTGCGAAAGCGAGGCGATGGTGACTGTTCCCAGGTCCTGCAGGCGCTGCACGTGAGTGCCGCCGCAACCGTAGGCGGCAAGCTCACCGAAACCGACTTCGCGCAGGCCTTCGCGTAACGTGATCAGGCGCGGCAGGTCGTTGGCAATCCATTCGTCGATGCCTTGCTGAATGATCGAGATGTCCAGTTCCTGAGGATTTTCCCCCGGCTGGAACTGCACGCGGCTTTCACCGGGCCAATGGTGGGCCTTGATCGGCGTCCAGCCACGGGTCTCGGCGAAATGGCCGATCAGATGCCCAGCCGAGTGCAGGCGCGCATTCAGCTGCCGACGCTGCGCATCCACGCTGATCGCAGCCGTGCCCAAGGCCACCGGACGGTCGACGTAATGGACGATCTGTGGCCCTTCCTGGACCACGCGCAGCACCTGGCTTTCACCGATCCATCCGGTGTCGCAGGGCTGACCGCCACCCTGGGGGTGGAACAGCGTGGCGTGCAGCACCACGGCAAACTCATGGTCCCGGGGGCTGCAATCCAGGACTTCCACGTTGGCCTTGAGGTCATCGCTATGGAAAAAGAGGCGAAGCGTCATGTGCCATACCCACATCAGAAATTGTGACGGGATTATAGATAGAGCGTAAAAGGGTGATAATCCGTTCAAATTTCAATGGACTGTTGCGCCATGAGCACAAATCTACCGTTGCCGTTGCTGGCCGAAATGGCCATCTTCGTCAAGGTCGTGGAGACCGGCAGCTTCTCCGAGGCGGCCCGCCAGTCAGGTTCATCACCGTCGGCCATCAGCCGCAGTATTTCTCGCCTGGAGAAAGCCCTGGCGACCCGTTTGTTGCAACGCACCACCCGCAAGTTGCGTTTGAGCGATGGCGGGGAAGAGGTGTTCAAGCGCTGTCAGGAAATGGTTGCCGCCGCTCGGTCGGTGATGGAAATCAGCGGGCAGTTCACCCAGGAGGCTGAAGGCCGCATCCGCGTCAGCGTACCCAAGGCGGTGGGGCGTTTCGTGATTCATCCGCACATGCCCGAATTCTTGCGTCGTTATCCGAAGGTCGATGTGGAGCTGTTCCTGAAGGATAGGCAGGTTGACCTGATCGACGATCATGTCGACCTGGCCATCCGGATTACCGATCAACCTCCGGTCGGGCTGGTGGGGCGTCAGTTGCTGACCATCGATCACCTGCTTTGCGCCACGCCGCAATACCTGGCCGAACATGGGACGCCCACACATCCTCATGACCTGTTGGAACACAGTTGCATTTACCTGGGGGCAACTCCGAACGATGCGCGGTGGAAATTCAAGAAAGGCAGCAAGTCCGTTACCGTCGGCGTGCACGGGCGCTACGCGGCCAATCACACGGGTGTGCGGTTGGGGGCCGTCTTGCAGCACATCGGCATTGGCAGTCTGCCGTACTTCACCGCCCGCCATGCCTTGGAGCAAGGCTTGATCGTGCAGGTATTGGCCGACTGGACGTTCCTGGCTTCCTATCACGGTGGCTTGTGGTTGCTGCATTCCCCGACTCGCTACCTGCCGCCCAAGCTGCGGGTGTTCATTGATTATCTGGTGGCGTGCCTGGAGAAAGAGCCGACCTTGAGCACGGTGGGCGGCGGGAGTGGCCCTAGCAAGGTCGTGACGGGTTATGAGTTGCCGGAGAGTGATGGATTGTTTTGACCGGCCCCATCGCGAGCAAGCTCGCTCCCACAGAAGCCGCAGCTCACCATCGCTCACCTGTGGGAGCTTGCTCGCGATGAGGCCCGTCCAGGCAATACACTTTGGCAAGGCAAAAAAAAGCCCGCCGGGTTAATCGTGCGGGCATTTGCATGACGGATCGCAATCAGTGCTTGCTGTCCTGGTCCGACATCGCCAGCAATTGCTTTTCCTGGTTCCAGTCGAAAGGCTCGTCGTTTTGCTCGGCTTCGAAACGACGCTCCTCCAGGGCCTGGTACAGGGCGATTTCTTCGTCGGGCATGTAGTGCAGGCAGTCACCGGCGAAGTACCAGAGCAGGTCGCGAGGCACCAGGTGGGCGATCTGTGGGTAACGGACGATCACTTGGCACAGGAGGTCCTGGCCCAGGTACTGGCTTTCGATCGGGTCGACGGGCAGTTGCGCGCGCAACTCGTCGAAGCGCTCCAGAAACAGGGCATGGCTTTCTTCGGGCACCTGTTCGGCCTCACCCACGGCGACCAGGATGCTGCGCAAGTGGTCAAGCAAGACAAGGTGATCGGCAACGACATTGGACACGAGATAAGTCCTCAAGAGCAAAACGGGCGCAGGAGTATAAAGCCCTTGCGCCTGCTTTTATAGATGAGGAGCGTAGCTGGCCGTCAGGATCAACGGACCTTGTCCTGCGCCAGCGTCAACTCGTCCTTATCAAAATCATCCACATCGATGACCTTGCGCCGCGCCGCCTCGGCAGCGCGCAAGGTCTGCGCTTCACCGGCTTGCAGCACGCCGGCCTCCAGGGCCGCATCGATGAGGGGTTCGCCTGGCGCAGGGTTGAGCTGACCCTGCTTGAGCGCCACGTGCAGTTTCTTGTGCAGCGGATGGGCGGCGGCCAGCAGGTCGGCGGCGTGTTGCAGGGCGCCCACCGGATCATCGGCTGATTGTGGGCGATAGCAGCCCTGCAGCAACTCTTCGAGGGTCGGGTCACCCTTGGGCCGACCGATGACCGCCGCCACCTCGGCGTCGAGCCTGTCGCTCGGGCCCTTGTGACGGCGACCGAAGGGGAACACCACCAGGCGCAACAGGCAACCCAGCACCCGGTTCGGGAAGTTGCTCAGCAGTTCATCCAGCGCACGTTCCGACTGGCCCAGGCTTTCCTCCATGGCCCAGGTGAACAGCGGTGTCATGTGGTCCGGCGAGTCCAGGTCGTGATAGCGCTTGAGTGCGGCGGACGCCAGGTACAGGTTGCTCAATACGTCGCCCAAGCGGGCCGACAAGCGTTCCCGGCGTTTGAGTTCCCCCCCAGCAGCATCATGCTCAGGTCCGCCAGCAGGGCGAACGCCGCAGCCTGCCGGTTGAGGGCGCGGAAATAACCTTGGCTCAAGGCATTGCCGGGAGCCTTCTCGAAATGCCCCAGGCCGAGGTTGAGCACCAGGGTGCTGGCGGCGTTGCTCACGGCAAAACCAATGTGCTTGAGCAGCAAGGCGTCGAACTCGACCAGCGCCTGGTCCTTGTCTTCACGGCTTGCCAGGGCCATTTCCTTGAGCACGAACGGATGGCAGCGAATGGCGCCCTGGCCAAAGATCATCAGGTTGCGCGACAGGATGTTCGCGCCTTCGACCGTGATGAATATCGGCGCACCTTGCCAGCTGCGACCCAGGTAGTTGTTCGGGCCCATGATGATGCCCTTGCCGCCATGCACGTCCATGGCGTGGCTGATGCACTCGCGGCCGCGTTCGGTCAGGTGGTACTTGAGAATGGCCGACAGCACCGAAGGCTTTTCCCCCAGGTCCACGGCGTTGGCGGTCAGCATGCGTGCAGCATCCATCATCCAGGCGTTGCCACCGATGCGCGCCATGGCTTCCTGGATACCTTCGAACGCCGACAACGGTACGTTGAATTGCTCGCGCACCTGGGCGTACTGGCCCGTTACCAGGCTGGTGAACTTTGCAGCACCGGTGCCCACAGCCGGCAGGGAAATCGAGCGCCCGACCGACAGGCAGTTCATCAGCATCATCCAGCCTTTGCCGAGCATGGCCTGGCCGCCAATGAGGAAGTCCAGCGGGATGAACACGTCCTTGCCCCAGTTCGGCCCATTCATGAACGCGGCGCCAAGGGGTAGGTGACGGCGGCCGATATGCACGCCAGGGGTGTCGGTGGGAATCAAGGCGAGGCTGATGCCCAGGTCTTCTTCGTCACCCAGCAGGTGGTCGGGGTCATACGCCTTGAAGGCCAGGCCCAGGAGCGTGGCCACCGGGCCGAGGGTGATGTAGCGCTTTTCCCAGTTCAGGCGCAGGCCCAATGTTTCCTGGCCTTCCCATTCACCCTTGCAGATGACGCCGGTGTCGGGCATCGCCCCGGCGTCGGAGCCGGCCAGTGGCCCGGTCAGGGCGAAGCAGGGAATATCGTCGCCACGGGCCAGTCGCGGCAGGTAATGGTCGCGTTGTTCGTCGGTGCCGTAGTGCAGCAGCAGTTCCGCCGGGCCGAGGGAGTTGGGGACCATCACGGTGGAAGCCAGGTCGCCGCTGCGCGTGGCCAGTTTCATCGCCACCTGGGAGTGGGCATAGGCGGAGAACCCCTTGCCGCCGTATTCCTTGGGAATGATCAGTGCGAAGAACCCGTGCTCCTTGATATGGGCCCAGGCTTCAGGCGGCAGGTCCATGGCCTGGCCGATCTGCCAGTCGCTGACCATTGCGCAGAGGGCTTCGGTGGGGCCGTCGAGGAACGCTTGCTCCTCCTCGGTCAGTTGCACCTTGGGGTAGGCCAGCAGCAAGTCCCAATCCGGGCGGCCGCTGAACAGTTCGCCGTCCCACCACACCGTGCCGGCGTCGATGGCGTCGCGCTCGGTCTCGGACATGGGCGGCAGGGTTTTCTGGAACCAGTCGAACATCGGCGCACTGAAATACCGACGGCGCAGGTCCGGTAGCAGCAGCGGGGCCGCGACAGCTGCGAGTACCACCCAGAGGATCAGCAGCAGCCAGCCGGGCGCATGGCTGAAAATGCCCATGGCCAACAGGTAGACCGCGACGATACCCAGCGCGGGCAACGGGTCGATGCGCCGATGCGCCAGCCAGGCGATCCCGACGACCAGGACCAGTATCCACAACAACAGCATATGTAATCCTCCGTGAACCAAGGCAAAACCGACCTTCAGAGCTTAGACGGCATCTGCAAAACCGGCGGTCAGCGCAATGTGATTGATTTCGTGGGAAACCCTGGGTGCATTGCGCCAGTCTGGTTGGCAACAGCCGTGGGAAATCGTTCGTTAACAAGGTGAGAAAACGCCATTGTTTGGCCGGAATGCCGTTATCGCTGGCCGGGGGCTGTGGATAAACTCGAGGCAAGCGGTGATGTTTCCCGAGAGGTCTTCCCTTTATGCAGCAATACCTGAACCCCGGCCCCTTCATCGACAGCGATCACCCCGCGGTCATCGACTTCACCGAAACCCACCGCGGCACCGACCGCGACCCGCTGGCCCAGGCGGTCAGCCTGTATTACGCCGTGCGCGAGGCGGTGCGCTACAACCCCTATACCTTCAGTCGCGACCCGGCGACCCTGCGCGACAGTTACGCGCTGGCTGCCGGCGAAAGCTATTGCGTGCCCAAGGCTACCTTGCTGGCCGGCTGCGCCCGGCATTGCGGCATCCCGGCGCGCATCGGCCTGGCGGATGTCCGCAATCACTTGTCCACGCCGCGCTTGTTGGAATTGCTCAGGAGCGACGTGTTCGCCATGCACGGTTATACCGAGCTGTACCTGAACGACCGCTGGGTCAAGGCCACGCCGGCATTCAACCAAGGGCTGTGCGAGTTGTTCGACGTGGCCCCGCTGGAATTCGACGGTCGCCACGACAGCGTTTTCCACCCGTTCAACCGGCAAGGGGCGAAGCTGATGGAATATGTCACCGACCACGGCCAGTTCGCCGATGTACCCGAAGCGTTCTTCTTCGAACACCTGGAAAAATGCTACCCGCACCTGTTCGGCGCGCAGGTGCCGTGCTTGCTCGGTGACATGCAGGGTGATTTGAGTCGCGCCTGATCCGGCGTATGCTGCGGCGGCATTTATCCATCGAGGGACGCCGTGATGCTGAAGATATGGGGCCGGAAGAATTCATCGAATGTGCGCAAGGCGTTGTGGTGCGCAGAAGAGTTGGGGCTGGCCTACGAGGCCATTGATGCGGGCGGGGCATTCGGTGTGGTGGACACGCCCGAGTACCGTGCGAAAAACCCCAATGGTCGGGTGCCAATGATCGAAGACGATGGCTTCGTGCTCTGGGAATCCAACACCATCGTGCGTTACCTGGCTGCTCGCCATGCGTCGGGTTCGGCCTGGTACCCCGCTGACATACAGGCACGGGCCCAGGCTGAAAAATGGATGGACTGGACCACCTCCAGCTTTGCCGCACCGTTTCGCACGGTGTTCTGGGGCGTCTTGCGTACCCCGGCCGAGCAACAGGACTGGGCGGCCATCAACGCGGCGATCAAAGAGTGCGACGACTTGCTGGCGATGGTCGAGCAGACCTTGAGTGAGCAGCCCTACCTGTCGGGTGATGAAATCGGCATGGGCGACATTCCCCTGGGCAGTTTCATTTATGCCTGGTTCGAGATGCCCATCCAGCGCGCTGCGCTACCTAACGTGCAGGCCTGGTACGCGCGGTTGCAGCAGCGTCCGGCCTACCGCAAGGCTGTCATGACCGCGTTGACTTAATACTTACTATCGACACACTTGACTGTACTTGTGCGGCGACGCCGAGCACCATTGCCTTCGTGCGCCGTGGTTGCATTGCTCGCCGCCCGCCCTTATCTATTCTTTTCCTCCCTCCCTTCTTGGTGCGTAATCCGATATGAGTTCCGCTCTGTCCATCCGGCAGCTAACCAAAACCTACGGCAACGGTTTCCAGGCCTTGAGTGGTATCGATCTGGATGTCGCCGAAGGTGATTTCTTCGCCTTGCTCGGCCCCAATGGTGCCGGCAAATCCACCACCATCGGCATTCTTTCCACGTTGGTGAACAAGACCAGCGGCACGGTGAACGTCTTTGGTCATGATCTGGACCGCGAGCCCGCCGCCCTCAAGCGCTGCATCGGCGTGGTGCCCCAGGAATTCAACTTCAACCAGTTCGAGAAGACCTTCGACATCGTCGTGACCCAGGCCGGTTACTACGGCATTCCGCCGAAGATCGCCAACGAGCGCGCCGAGCAGTACCTGACCCAACTGGGCTTGTGGGATAAGCGCGACGTGCCGTCTCGTTCATTGTCTGGCGGCATGAAGCGGCGCCTGATGATTGCCCGTGCGCTGGTGCATGAGCCGCGCCTGTTGATTCTCGATGAACCGACTGCCGGCGTGGACATCGAACTGCGTCGTTCGATGTGGGCCTTCCTCACCGAGCTGAACCAGAAAGGCATCACCATCATCCTCACCACCCATTACCTGGAAGAGGCTGAACAGTTGTGCCGCAACATCGGCATCATCGACCACGGCACCATCGTCGAGAACACCAGCATGCGCCAGTTGCTCAGCCAACTGCATGTGGAAACCTTCCTGCTGGACCTGAAAAACGACCTGACGACGGCGCCCCGGCTCATGGGTTATCCGGCCCGCCTGGTGGACAGCCACACCCTGGAAGTCCAGGTGGACAAAGCCGTGGGTATCACCGGGTTGTTCGCCCAGCTGGCCTTGCAGAACATTGAAGTGCAGAGCCTGCGCAACAAAACCAATCGCCTCGAGGAGTTGTTCGTGTCCCTGGTGGAGAAAAATCTGGCGAAGGTGGCGGTATGAGCATGAGTTCCGAACTGCGCCCCAACCTCATCGCCCTCAATACCATCGTTTACCGTGAGGTTCGGCGTTTCATGCGGATCTGGCCGCAGACGCTGCTGCCGCCGGCCATCACCATGGTCTTGTACTTCGTGATCTTCGGTAACCTGATCGGCCGGCAGATCGGCGACATGGGCGGCTTCACGTACATGGACTACATCGTGCCGGGGCTGATCATGATGTCGGTGATCACCAACTCCTATGGCAACGTGGTGTCGAGTTTCTTCGGCAGCAAGTTCCAGCGTTCGATCGAAGAGCTGATGGTCTCACCGGTGTCGCCCCATACGATCCTCATCGGCTATACCCTGGGCGGTGTGCTGCGCGGCCTGGCGGTGGGCCTGATCGTGACCCTGCTGTCGTTGTTCTTCACCCATTTGCAGGTGCATCACCTGGGGGTGACGGTATTGGTGGTGGTGCTCACGGCCACGATCTTTTCGCTGCTGGGTTTCATCAATGCCGTGTTTGCGCGCAACTTCGATGACATCTCCATCATCCCGACGTTCGTGCTCACGCCGCTGACCTACCTGGGCGGAGTGTTCTACTCGATTTCCCTGCTGCCGCCGTTCTGGCAGACCGTGTCCCTGGCCAACCCGGTGCTGCACATGGTCAATGCCTTTCGCTACGGCATCCTCGGGGTATCGGACATCAAGATCAGCATCGCCATTACCTTCATGCTGGTGGCGACCTTGGTGCTTTACATCGGTTGTGCGCGGTTGCTGGTCAGCGGGCGCGGGATGCGTACCTAACCTTCCTGTGGGAGCGAGCTTGCTCGCGATGGCGTCAGTATGAACGCCAAAAAAAGGCCTCCATTCCCAGGAGGCCTTTTTGCATTTCACATCCGGCTTTTCTTGCGCCGCTTCCACTGTCGGGCCACCCACCAGCGCCAGTAACTCATGGTGACGAAGTAGGCGAGGGCGCCGAGTACCAGTCCGGTCACCACCGAGCCGAGCAGGAACGGCTGCCACAAGGTGGACAACTGGCCGCTGATCCATTCCCAGGTCAGCTCTTCGGGCAACGTCCGGGCGGGCACGTCCATCAGCCAGGCGCCGGTCTGGTAAGTGCAGAAGAACACCGCCGGCATGGTGATCGGATTGGTCAGCCACACTAGGCTCACCGCAATCGGCATGTTGCCGCGCACTGTGATGGCCAGTGCGGCGGCCAGCAACATTTGCAACGGGATTGGCAAGAATGCGGCAAACAGGCCTACAGCCATCGCCCGGGCGACAGAGTGCCGATTGAGGTGCCAAAGGTTGGGATCGTGCAGCAGGGTGCCGAGAAAACGTAAGGATTTATGTTCCCGAATGCTCTCTGGGTCTGGCATGTAACGTTTGAAAAGGCGCCGGGGCATAAGGCTTCTCGGTCGGTTCAACGCATTAAGGCCGCAAGTATGTCCGGATTCTACGGCTGACAGATTCAGACTTTGTGACAATTGATAACGCCAGCGGTGCCGTGGACCGTCTATGCCTGAAGAGGGCACTCTCAAGGACGGGTTATGCGCACAGGGTTAGTCGCGCTTGCACTGGGGCTGTTGGCCCCGATTTTTTTGCCGGCACTGCCGCCGATATGGCTGATTACAGCCATGCCGGTGCTGGCGCTGATGGTGTTGCCGTTTCGAACCTACCCGCTGGGTTTTTTCCTGTTCGGGCTGGCCTGGGCCTGCCTGTCGGCGCAGTGTGCGTTGGACGACCGGTTACCCATCGCGCTTGACGGCGAAACCCGCTGGGTCGAGGGTCAAGTGATCGGTTTGCCGCAACAGGGCGAAGGCGTGATGCGCTTCGAACTGGCCGATGTCCATTCACGCCGTACCCGTCTACCGACGGCGATGCGTCTCGCCTGGTTCGGTGGTCCGTCGGTCAACAGCGGCGAACGATGGCGATTGGCGGTGAAACTCAAGCGGCCCAGTGGGCTGCTGAACCCGCACGGCTTCGACTATGCCGCCTGGTTGCTGAGCCGCGGCATCGGCGCGACCGGTACCATCAAGGATGGCCATCTCCTGCAAGCGGCCCGGGGGGCCTGGCGTGACGAGGTGCGCCAGGCGCTGGCACAGGTCGATGCCCACGGCCGCTCCGGTGCGCTGGCGGCTCTGGTGCTGGGCGACGGCGGCGGGCTGAGTCGCGAGGATTGGCAGGTGCTGCAAGACACCGGCACCGTCCACTTGCTGGTGATCTCCGGGCAACACATCGGCCTGCTCGCCGGCCTGGTGTACCTGTTGGTGGCCGGCGCGGCGCGTTATGGTCTTTGGCCGGTGGGTCTGGCCTGGTTGCCTTGGGCCTGTGGGCTGGCCTTCTGTGCCGCCCTGGGCTACGGCTTGCTCGCCGGCTTCGAGGTGCCGGTGCGGCGGGCCTGCGCGATGATCGGCCTGGTGCTGCTGTGGCGCTTGCGTTTCAAACAGCCAGATCCGTGGTGGGCATGGCTGCTGGCCTTCGTCGGGGTGCTGGTGTTCGACCCGCTTGCCAGCTTGCGGCCGGGGTTCTGGTTGTCGTTTGCGGCCGTGGCCATATTGATGTTCACCTTTGGCGCTCGCCTGGGGCCCTGGCGCTGGTGGCAAACCTGGACCCGTGCCCAGTGGCTGGTCGCGCTCGGCCTGTGTCCGTTGTTGTTGATCGTGGGTTTGCCGGTCAGCCTCAGCGGGCCGTTGGTGAACCTGCTCGCGGTGCCCTGGATCAGCCTGTTGGTATTGCCGCTGGCGCTGCTTGGCACGGCATTGTTGCCGGTGCCGCTCATGGGCGAAGGCCTGCTGTGGATTGCCGGTGGGCTGCTCGATCTGCTGTTCAAGGGGCTGGCACTGGTTGCCGGACGAATGCCGGCCTGGGTTCCTGCCGCAGTCCCGCCCTGGGCCTTGGGCATCGCCGCCTTCGGTGCTTTTTTGCTGCTGTTGCCCAAAGGTGTGCCGCTACGTGTACTGGGGTGGCCGATGGTGTTGCTGATGGTTTTTCCACCGCAAGAACACCTGCCGCAAGGGCACGCCGAGATCTGGCAACTGGACGTGGGCCAAGGGCTGGCGGTGCTGGTGCGGACCCGGCGGCACGCCCTGCTTTACGACGCCGGGCCGCGCTTTGGCGAGGCTGACGCGGGCGAGCGGGTCGTCCTGCCGACCTTGCGCAAACTGGGTGTGCGCCGCTTGGACCTGATGTTGCTCAGCCATGCCGACGCCGATCACGCTGGCGGTGCCCGCGCCGTGCGCAATGGGCTGCCGACGCTGGAAGTGATCAGCGGCGATCCGGACGCGCTGCCCGCCGAACTGCTGGCCGGGCCTTGCGACAGTGGCAGGCGCTGGGAATGGGATGGGGTCGGGTTCGAACTGTGGCGGTGGGCCTCTGCCGTCGAGAGCAACCAGAAGTCCTGTGTCTTGGTGGTGGAGGCGGGCGGTGAACGCCTGCTGCTGACCGGCGATATCGACACCCCTGCCGAGCGCGCCTTGCTCGACGAGGCCCTGGCCGTGCCGATCCAGTGGCTGGCCGCGCCGCATCACGGCAGTCGCAGTTCGTCGTCGATGGCGTTGCTGTCGCGTCTCAAGCCGCATTCAGTATTGATCTCCCGAGGGCAGGGCAACGCATTCGGCCACCCTCATCCCCAGGTGATGGCCCGGTATCGGCGCTCAGGCCTGGCGATCTACGACAGCGCCGAGCAGGGCGCCATTCGTCTGCTACTGGGGGCTTTCGGGGTGCCGCGCACCGAGGCCGGGCACCGCCGTTATTGGCGTGATCCGCCAGCCGTCGGGCCACCGGGGCAATATTGATCCAGCGCAATCGGCTGATGCGCTTATCGGTGGGGGCGGGTCTGCAAGGCGAGTCTGTGTGATAAAGTGGCGCACTTTTTCGAGGGGGCAGTCACTGTGTGGGAATTGGTCAAATCCGGCGGCTGGATGATGTTGCCGATCATTCTGAGTTCCATCGCGGCACTGGGTATCGTTGCCGAACGCCTGTGGACCCTGCGGGCCAGCCGCGTGACCCCGGAGCATCTGCTCGGGCAGGTCTGGGTCTGGATCAAGGACAAGCAGCTGAACAAGGACAAGCTCAAGGAGCTGCGAGCCAGTTCGCCCTTGGGGGAAGTCCTCGCCGCCGGCCTGGCGAACTCCAAGCATGGTCGCGAGATCATGAAGGAGTGCATCGAGGAAGCCGCCGCCCGGGTCATCCATGAACTGGAGCGCTACATCAATACCCTGGGCACCATCGCCGCCATGTCCCCGCTGCTGGGCCTGCTGGGTACGGTGCTGGGCATGATCGACATCTTCAGTGCGTTCACCGGTTCCGGCATGACCACTAACGCTGCGGTGCTGGCGGGGGGGATCTCCAAGGCTTTGATCACCACCGCTGCTGGCCTGATGGTCGGTATCCCTTCGGTGTTCTTCCACAGGTTCCTGCAACGCCGCGTCGACGAGTTGGTGGTGGGCATGGAGCAGGAAGCCATCAAGCTGGTCGAGGTGGTGCAGGGGGACCGTGACGTGGACCTGGCTGGGGGCAAGAAGTGAAATTCCGCCGCAAGCCACGGGAAAACATCGAGATCAACCTCGCGTCGCTGATCGACGTGGTGTTCATCCTGCTGCTGTTTTTCGTCGTGACCACCACGTTCACCCGGGAAACCCAGCTCAAGGTTGAATTGCCACAGGCCGTCAGCGGCTCGCCGGCCGAAGACCAGCAACTGAAGAACCTGGAAATCACCATCAGCGCCGAAGGGGCGTTCTCGGTGAACAACCAATTACTGCCCAAGAGCGACCTGGCGAGCCTGATCGAGGCCCTGCAGAAAGAGTCTGGCGGCGACACCAACCTGCCGCTGTCCATCAGCGCCGACGGCAAGACCCCTCATCAATCGGTGATCACCGCCATGGACGCGGCTGGCAAGCTCGGTTTCAGCCATCTGCGCATGACCACGGTCGAGGCGGCCCCCGCACCCTGATGGCCATGTCCGATCGATTGCTTGCCGCGTGGTATGAAGGTCACCCGGCCCTGACCCTGCTACGGCCGCTGGAGTGGTTGTACCGACGGGTGGTGGTGGGCAAGCGCGAGCGTTTCCTGGCGGGTGAAGGCCAGATCTACCAGCCCCCCGTGCCGTTGGTCGTGGTGGGCAATATCACCGTTGGCGGCACCGGCAAGACGCCGTTGATCCTGTGGATGATCCAGCACTGCCAGCGCAGTGGCCTGCGGGTCGGCGTGGTCAGCCGGGGTTACGGCGCCAAGCCGCCGCAACTGCCTTGGCGGGTCGCGGCCGAGCAGGGCGCCGACGTCGCGGGTGACGAGCCGCTGTTGATTGTCCAGCGCACCGGTGTGCCGTTGATGATCGACCCTGATCGCAGTCGCGCCATCCAGGCACTGCTGGAGGCCGAACCGCTGGACCTGATCCTGTCCGACGACGGCATGCAGCATTATCGGATGGCCCGAGACCTGGAGCTGGTGTTGATCGACAGCGCCCGTGGCCTGGGCAACCGACGTTGCCTGCCTGCAGGGCCGTTGCGCGAGCCGGTCGAGCGCCTGCAATCGGTCGACGCCGTGCTGTACAACGGCGCCAGTGCCGACCGCGAAGACGGTTTCGCCTTCCAATTGCGTCCCACCGCGCTGGTGAACCTGGCCAGTGGCGAGCGGTGCTCCCTTGAGCATTTTCCACCCGGCCAGGCCCTGCATGCCGTGGCCGGCATCGGCAATCCCCAGCGTTTCTTCAAGACCCTCGAAACGCTACACTGGCGGCCAATACCGCATGGGTTTGCCGACCACGCCGAATACAGCGCCCAGGCCTTGAGTTTCATGCCATCGCTGCCGGTGGTCATGACGGAAAAGGACGCAGTCAAATGCCGTGCCTTCGCCGCACCCGACTGGTGGTACCTGGCGGTAGACGCCGCGCCGTCGCCGGCCTTCGCGGCCTGGTTCGATACGCAGTTGATGCGCCTGTTGCCGGATCGGCTTTTGCCTTAAAACCTTTTATCCAGGGGAATTCCATGGACACCAAACTGCTCGACATTCTGGCCTGCCCGGTCTGCAAAGGCCCGCTCAAGCTCAGCGCCGACAAGACCGAACTGATCAGCAAGGGCGCCGGCCTGGCCTACCCGATTCGCGACGGCATCCCGGTGATGCTCGAAAGCGAAGCCCGTACCCTGACCACCGACGAGCGCCTGGATAAATGACTGCAGCCTTTACCGTTGTCATTCCGTCGCGTTTCGCTTCGACGCGCCTGCCCGGCAAGCCGTTGCTGTCGATTGCCGGCAAGCCGATGATCCAGCATGTCTGGGAGCAGGCTTGCAAAAGCAGCGCCCAGCGTGTGGTGGTGGCGACTGACGATGCGCGCATCGTCGAGGCCTGCAAAGGCTTTGGCGCCGAAGTCGTGCTGACCCGTGAAGACCATAATTCGGGCACTGACCGCCTGGCGGAGGTCGCGGCGAAACTCGGTCTTGCCGCCGACGCTATCGTGGTCAATGTGCAGGGTGACGAGCCGTTGATCCCGCCGAGCGTGATCGATCAGGTCGCCGCCAACCTCGCGGCCCACACCGAGGCGCGCATGGCCACCCTGGCTGAGCCGATCGAGGATGTGCAGACCCTGTTCAACCCCAATGTGGTCAAGGTGGTCAGTGACCTCAATGGCCTGGCGTTGACCTTCAGCCGCGCGACATTGCCCTGGGCGCGGGACGCATTCGCCCAAAGCCGTGACGTGATGCCGGAGGGCGTGCCGTACCGCCGCCATATCGGCATCTATGCCTACCGCGCCGGCTTTCTCCAGGACTTCGTCGCCTGGGGCCCGTGCTGGCTGGAAAACACTGAATCCCTGGAGCAGCTGCGTGCCCTGTGGCACGGCGTGCGGATCCACGTCGCCGATGCGCTGATCGCCCCGCCGACCGGTGTCGACACCGCCGAAGACCTCGAGCGCGTTCGTCGCCTGCTGGAGGCTTGATGCGGGTCCTGTTCGTCTGCCTCGGCAATATCTGCCGCTCACCCACCGCCGAAGGCATCCTGCGCCACAAGTTGCGTGAGGCCGGGTTGGCCGGGCAGGTGGAAGTCGCTTCCGCCGGCACCGGCGACTGGCACGTCGGCAAAGCGCCGGACAAGCGCAGCCAGGCGGCGGCCCTGAAGCGTGGCTACGACTTGTCGGCCCAGCGCGCGCAACAGGTAACCCGCGCCGACTTCGCCGCCTACGACCTGATCCTGGCGATGGACAGCAGCAATCTGCGTAATCTCAAGGCTCTGCAACCGGCTAATGGCAAGGCCGAGCTGGATCTGTTCCTGCGCCGCTACGAGGCTGAACTCGACGATGTACCGGACCCGTACTACGACGGCGAACAAGGCTTCGAACAAGTGCTGGACCTGATCGAACGCGCTACCGATCGCCTGGTGATCGAATTGAAGGGGCGGTTATGACCTTGCAGGTTCGGGCGGGCGTCAGCCTCAAGCCCTTCAACAGTTTTGGTGTGGACGTCACTGCCCGGTTGTTCGCCGAAGCCCACAGCGATGACGATGTTCGCCAGGCGTTGGCTTATGCCACCGAACATGCCGTGCCATTGCTGGTAATCGGCGGCGGCAGCAACCTGCTGCTGACCGGCGACATCGATGCATTGGTGCTGCGCATGGCCAGCCACGGTATTCGCCTGCTCAGCGATGACGGCGAACGGGTGGTGGTCGAAGCCGAAGCAGGGGAGCCGTGGCATCCTTTCGTCCAGCACACCCTGGTGCAAGGTTGGGCGGGATTGGAGAACCTCAGCCTGATTCCCGGCACCGTGGGCGCGGCACCGATGCAAAACATCGGCGCCTACGGTGTGGAGATCAAGGACGTCTTCGCCGGCCTCACCGCGCTCGATCGCCAGACCGGCGAACTGCGCGATTTCAGCCTTGAAGACTGTCGGTTCGCTTATCGCGACAGCCTGTTCAAGCAGCAAGCGGGTCGCTGGTTGATCCTGCGGGTGCGTTTTGCCCTCAGCCGCGCCGCGCACTTGCATCTGGAATACGGCCCGGTGCGTCAGCGATTGACCGAGCAGGGCATCGAGCAGGCAACACCCACCGATGTGAGCCGGGCCATTTGCAGCATCCGCAGCGAAAAACTCCCGGACCCGGCGGTGCTGGGCAATGCCGGCAGCTTCTTCAAGAACCCGCTGGTGCCGGCCGCGCACGTGGCGCACTTAAAGCTGCAATACCCTGACCTGGTGGCTTATCCACAGCCTGAGGGGCAGATGAAAGTCGCTGCTGGCTGGCTGATCGAGCGCGCCGGCTGGAAGGGCTTTCGCGAAGGTGATGCCGGGGTGCACAAGTTGCAGGCGTTGGTGCTGGTCAACTACGGCAGCGCCACGGGCCCGCAACTTCTGGACCTGGCCCTGCGCATCCAGAAAGACATTGCCGAACGTTTCCAGGTCGAGCTGGAAATGGAACCCAATCGGTACTGAACCGCGCTTTGCGACCGCCTGAAAAAACGCCCTGCACACCCCGCACACAAGCATTTGTGCAGGATTGTGCAGGGCGTTTTGCGTGATCCTGGGTTAATTTAGCTTCCTAACGATGCGACCATCGCATCCTAAAGGCCCGATGCAGACGCCTGCGTGCGCCGGCATAAGAGAGCCCGATCAGCCTGAGCCAGTCTGCGACAACCGAACCGTCAACCCGGCGGCAGATTGCTCGACCCCATAACTCGATAACTATGCGGGCGTGCCCATGATTACCCTGAAACTCAATGGAAAAGACCATCAACTGGATGTGACCGAGGACATGCCGCTGCTGTGGGCTATTCGGGATGTAGCCGGTTACAACGGCACCAAATTCGGCTGCGGCATGGGCCTGTGCGGCGCGTGCACCATCCACATCGACGGCGCCCCGGCGCGCAGCTGCATTACGCCAATCGGTTCTGTGAATGGGCAAAATGTCAGCACCATCGACGAACTTCATGTCGATCCGGTCGGGCAAATCGTCCAGAAGGCCTGGCTCGACACGGCGGTGGCCCAGTGCGGTTACTGCCAGGGTGGGCAGATCATGTCGGCGACCGCCTTGCTCAAGACCAACCCCAACCCGAGTGACGAGCAGATCGAAGAAGCCATGGTCGGCAACATCTGCCGCTGCGGCACCTACAACCGGATCAAGACCGCGATCCGCCAGGCCTCCACTCACCTGAAGGAGGCCAAGGCATGAGCCGCTTGCCCGATGATTTTGTCCTGAGCAACCTCAGCCGTCGCGGCTTCCTCAAAGGCGCGAGCGCCACCGGTGTGCTGGTGCTGGCGGCCACGTGGGGCCTGCCGGAGGCCTTTGCCGAGGAAAAGAAATTCGGTGCCGAGGGCATGCCCCATGGCGCGGTCGACGACCCGAAGGTGTACGTCAGCATTGCCGCTGATGGCAGCGTGACCGTGATCTGCAACCGTTCGGAAATGGGCCAGGGTGTGCGCACCAGCCTGAGCATGGTCGTGGCCGATGAGCTGGAGGCCGACTGGGCGCGTGTGAAGGTGCAGCAGGCGCCGGCCGATGAGGCGCGCTTCGGCAACCAGGATACCGACGGCTCGCGTAGCATGCGTCATTGGTACGAGCCGATGCGCCGTTGCGGTGCTGCCGCCCGGACCATGCTGGAACAGGCCGCCGCTGCGCAGTGGAAGGTGCCGGTGGGTGAATGCCATGCCCAACTGCACAAAGTGCTGCACCAGCCTTCGGGGCGTGAACTGGGCTATGGCGAATTGGCCGCTGCGGCCAGTGCCTTGCCGGTGCCGGGGCGTGACAGCTTGCGCCTCAAGCAGCCATCGGAGTTCCGCTACATCGGCAAGGAGGCGAGCCGGGCCATTGATGGTGCGGACATCGTCAACGGTCGTGCCGTGTTTGGTGCCGATGTGCATTTCGACGGCATGCTCTATGCCGTCATCGCGCGTCCGCCGGTCTATGGTGGCAAGGTCAAGAGCGTGGACAGCAGCGCGGCGCTGAAAGTACCGGGCGTGATCAAGGTGGTGCAGATCGAAGGGCGCCCGCTGCCCTCGGAATTCCAGCCGTTGGGCGGCGTGGCGGTGGTGGCGAAGAACACCTGGGCGGCGATCAAGGGCCGCGAAGCGTTGAAAATCCAGTGGGACGACGGCCCGAATGCCGGGTATGACTCCATTGCCTATCGCAAGGAACTGGAAGCGGCGGCCCTCAAGCCCGGAAAAGTCGTGCGCAGCAGCGGCGACCTCGACGACGCGTTGGCCAAGGCCGACTCGACCCTGGAAGCGGCGTATTACTTGCCGCACCTGTCCCAATCACCGATGGAGCCGATGGTTGCCGTTGCCCGGTTCAAGGACGGTCAATGCGAGGCCTGGGCACCGAGCCAGGCCCCGCAGGTGACCCGTGAACGTGTCGCCGAACGCCTGGGCATTCCTTTCGATAAGGTCACGGTGAACATCACGTTGCTGGGCGGTGGTTTCGGACGCAAGTCCAAACCCGATTTCGTCGTCGAAGCAGCGGTGCTTGCCAAGGAGTTTCCAGGCCAGCCGATACGGGTGCAATGGACCCGCGAGGACGACATCCATCACTCGTATTTCCACACTGTATCGGCCGAATACCTCAAGGCCGGCCTGAACCAGGACGGTATGCCGTCCGGCTGGTTGCACCGCACCGTGGCCCCGAGCATCACCGCACTGTTTGCGCCGGGCATGACCCACGAGGCGCCGTTCGAAATAGGCATGGGCGTGACCAACATGGCCTACGCCATCCCGAACCTGCGCCTGGAGAACCCCGAAGCCACGGCTCACACCCGGGTGGGCTGGTACCGTTCGGTGTCGAACATCCCCCATGGTTTCGCGATCCAGAGTTTCATCGACGAATTGGCCCACAAGGCCGGCCAGGATCCGCTGAAGTACCAGGTCAAATTGCTCGGGCCGGACCGCAAGATCGATCCGCGTACCTTGAGCGAAGAATGGAACTATGGCGAATCCCCCGAGCGTTATCCGATTGATACCGCGCGGATTCGCACGGTGCTGGAAACCGCTGCGAAGGCCGCCGGTTGGGGCCGGGAGCTGCCGAAGGGCCGTGGCCTGGGGTTGGCGGTGCATTACAGCTTCGTCACTTACGTGGCGGCGGTGATCGAGGTGGAGGTCAAGGACGATGGCACGGTGATCGTGCACAAGGCGGACATCGCCGTGGATTGCGGTCCGCAGATCAACCCCGAGCGCATCCGTTCCCAGTTCGAGGGCGCCTGCGTCATGGGCCTGGGCAATGCCATGGTAGGGGAAATCAGCTTCAAGGACGGCAAGGTGCAGCAGGACAATTTCCATATGTACGAAGTGGCGCGCATGTCCCTGGCGCCCAAGGAAGTGGCGGTGCATCTGGTCACGCCGCCGGGTGAGGTGCCGTTGGGCGGTGTCGGCGAGCCGGGCGTGCCGCCGATTGCGCCTGCGCTGTGCAACGCGATTTTCGCTGCCACTGGCAAGCGTATTCGTAGCCTGCCTGTGCGCTATCAGCTGCAGGGCTGGCAGCAGGCAAAGGCCTGATGGACAGCGTTGATCTGAACGTCCTGCGCAGCGTGCTTGAGTGGCGCCGCGCCGGGCAGCGGGTGGTGCTGTTCACTGTGGTCCAGACCTGGGGTACCGCGCCAAGGCCGCCGGGGGCGATGCTGGCCCTTCGCGAAGATGGCGTGGTGATTGGTTCGGTGTCGGGCGGTTGTGTCGAGGATGACCTGATCGCCCGGTTGCACGACGGTCGCATTCCGGCGGACGGTCCGCCGGTGCAACTGATCACCTATGGCGTCACCCGCGAAGAAGCGGCGCGCTTCGGCCTGCCGTGCGGCGGCACCCTGCGCCTGACCGAAGAGCGGGTGGGCGACCCATACTGGGTCGCGCAGTTGCTGGAACGTTGCGAAGCCCATGAGATTGTCGCCCGTGAGCTGACAGTCGCCAGCGGCAACGTGGTCCTGACCCCGGCCAGCAAGACCGACGCCCTGGTGTTCGATGGGCAGGTCCTGCGGGCCATATACGGTCCGCGTTGGCGGCTGCTGCTGATTGGCGCAGGGCAACTGTCGCGCTACGTGGCGGAAATGGCCCGGCTGCTGGACTTTGAAGTGCTGATTTGCGATCCGCGCAAGGAGTTTGTCTATGGTTGGGAAGAGCAGCATGGCCGCTTCGTCTCGGGGATGCCCGACGAAGCGGTGTTGAGCATCCAGACCGACGAACGCACCGCCATTGTGGCCTTGACCCATGACCCACGCCTGGACGACATGGCGCTGCTTACGGCCCTGGACTCCAAGGCTTTTTATGTCGGCGCCCTGGGGTCGCGAGTCAACAGCCAGAAGCGCCGGGATAACCTCGCTCAGCTAGGCTTGTCAGCAGAGGCCATTGAACGCTTGCATGGACCCATCGGCTTGCACATCGGTAGCCACACCCCGGCGGAAATCGCCTTGTCGCTGCTGGCCGAAATCGTGGCCATCAAGAATGGCGTTGAACTGCGGCAGAAAAAGCCGCTGTAAGCCGTGGGCAAGGAGGGCGTATGAGCGAGTCGATTGGCGTGATCATTCTGGCGGCCGGATCGGGCAGCCGTTTCCGCCGTATTGCAGGCCCGGACAAGGATAAATTGCTGGCTGATTGCGCCGGGCGTGACGGCGCCGTGCGGTCGGTGATCGAACAGGTGCTGGTGAATCTGCCAGCCGCCCTGGAAAAGCGCCTGCTGGTGACGAGCAGGGATCGGCCGCAAGCCGTTCGCATGGCCCAGGCCTATGGCTGCGATTTCGTGGAGCTGGACTCGCCCGGCCTGGGCGACAGCATTGCCGCAGGCGTCCAGGCCTGCCCGGACCTTGATGGCTGGCTGATAGTGCTGGGCGACATGCCCTTCATCCTGCCGTCGAGCATCGAACAGGTGGTGGCAGGGATCCGCGCGGACGGCATCAGCGTGCCGGTTCTTGCCGGTGAGTACGGGCATCCGGTGGGATTCGGTCGTGGGTTTGGACCGAAACTGATGGCATTGACCGGTGATCGGGGGGCCAAGGTATTGTTTGCCGGGGCGCAAGTGGTCGAAGTGTCGGTGGATGACCCGGGCGTAACGTGGGATGTAGATGTGCCAGAGGCACTGGCCTTCAAATAACAGACGACGCAGAAGCCTGTGGGAGCGAGCTGACATTCAGTATTGATGCAAGCTGACCCGGCGCCATCGCGAGCAAGCTCGGCTCCCACATTGGATCTTCAACGGGCATAAATCTTGTGCCCGCCCCCAGATCCCTGTGGGAGCGAGCTTGCTCGCGAAAGCGGTCTGGCATTCAGCATTGATGCAAGCTGACCCGGCGCCATCGCGAGCGAGCTCGGCTCTCACATTGGATCTTCAGGGGGCATAAATCTTGTGCCTGGTCCCAGACCCACTGTGGATAAGTATGAAGGCATAAAAAAGCCCCGCCTGGCATGACCAGGCGGGGCTTTTTACTGGGCGGTGGAATCAGGCGTGAGGTTTAGGCTCGTGCTCTTTTTCCAGGGCTTCAGTGTGACGCGGCACGACTTCTTCAGCAGTGTGCTGAGGTTCGTCGAACGTTGGAGCCGATTCAGCCGGGGCCTCGGCGACCGGGGCAGGGGCTGCCTCGGCGACTTCTTCCACGACTGGAGCTGGTTCGACAGCAGGCGCTTGAGCGGCAGCAGCGGCAGCTTGTTCGGCTTCCTTCTGCAGACGCTCGGCTTCACGCTTGCGACGACGCACTTCACGCGGATCGTTCGGCGCGCGGCCATTTGCGGTCAGGGCGCTGGCAGGTGCTGGCTCTTCAACCGGGGCCGGTGCTTCGACAACCACGGGTGCTTCGACCACTGGAGCAGGCTCGACCACTTCTGGCTCGACCGCTTTCACGGGTTCTGGTGTCGGTTCTGGCTCGACAACAGGTGCCGGTGCAACTGGCTCGGCGGTCCAGTTGAACGCAGTCTGCTCCTCGCGGGCAGGCTCTGGGGCCTTTTCCTCGGCCGGTGCTTCGAAGGCCGGCTCAGCGGCTACCACTGGCTGCTCGACGACCGGTGCAGGCTCGGCGACCACTTCAGTTTCAGCAACCTGGGCTTCATGGGCCGGGGCGACTTCCACTTCTGGCGAAGCAGTGGTTTCTACCGGAGTAGTGGCTTCGACTACCGGAGCTTCAGCAACTGGCGCGCTTTCCACGGCAGCGGTAGCGCGTTCGGCTTGTTCGTGAGCCTGGGCTTCGGCCGGGGCGCTGATTGCGCTGCTGGCAACGGCGGCAGTCACGGCCAGGCCGGCGGCCAGGTCGGCAGCGCTTGGCGCTTCAGCGTTCTCGGTGGACTCGGACTCTTCCGAACCTTCGATCACGTTGCCGTTGGCGTCACGCTGACGCTCACGACGGTTGCTGCGACGACGCTGGCCACGGGAGCGGCGGCGTGGACGATCGCCTTCGGCGGTGTCCTGGCCGTCTTCCTGCAACTGCTCTTCGGTGTTCAGCACTTCTTCTTCGCTGGCAGCGGCGGCTGCCTGCTCGGCGCGTGGCTGGCGCTCTTCACGTGGCGGACGCGGTGCACGTTCTTCACGAGGCTGGCGAGCCGGACGCTCTTCAGCGGTGGCGGCGGCGGCAGCCGGGGCGGCATCCAGTGGCTCGCGCAATTCGCGAACACGTTCTTCACGCTCGCCACGTGGCTTGCGATCTTCACGCGGTGCGCGCGGCTGGCGTTCTTCACGCGGCGGACGCGGTGCACGCTCTTCGCGGGCTACGGCTGGCGCTTCCTCACGAGCTTCGCGCGGCTGACGCTCTTCACGCGGCTCACGTGGCGCGCGTTCTTCACGCGGTGCACGCTCTTCGCGAGGTTTGCGTTCTTCGTCACGACGACCGTTGCGGTTGCGGGTCTGTTGGCGACCGTTACGGCGTTCTTCGTTGCGGGTAGGACGCTCGGTCGTGGCAGGCTTGGCGACGACGGCCGGGGCAGCAGGTTCTTCCTTGGTGGCGAACAGGCTGACCAGCGACTTCACCAGGCCTTTGAACAGGCTTGGCTCTGGTGCAGCGGCCGGGGCGGCAACCGGAGCGGCCACTTCGGTCGGAACCGGAGCGTTGGCGCGGGCCGGAGCGGTCTTGACCGCGGCTTCCTGGCGAACCAGGGTGCGAGTGGCGGCGGCCGGCTGGACTTCTTCCACTTCGGCAGCGGCAGCAGCGATTTCGTAGCTGGACTGGTTGGTGTGGGCTTCCGGGCTGTCATCGCGCAGGCGCTGCACTTCGAAGTGCGGCGTTTCGAGGTGATCGTTCGGCAGGATGACGATACGGGCGCGGGTACGCAGTTCGATCTTGGTGATCGAGTTGCGTTTTTCGTTGAGCAGGAACGCGG
Organism: Pseudomonas sp. H1_F01; assembly: GCF_054681425.1. Lineage (NCBI taxonomy): Bacteria > Pseudomonadati > Pseudomonadota > Gammaproteobacteria > Pseudomonadales > Pseudomonadaceae > Pseudomonas > Pseudomonas sp. H1_F01. The sequence continues at coordinate 2,103,075 of NZ_CP162823.1, forward strand.
CCACCGGGATCGGCACCTGGGCGCGAACTTCGGCGGTGCGGTCTTTCAGGGCTTCTTCTTCGATCAGGCGCAGGATCGCCAGGGACAGCGACTCGACGTCACGGATGATGCCCGTGCCGTTGCAACGCGGGCAAACGATGCCGCTGCTTTCGCCCAGGGACGGACGCAGGCGCTGACGGGACATTTCCAGCAGGCCGAAGCGCGAGATGCGACCGACCTGTACGCGGGCGCGGTCGGCTTCCAGGCATTCACGGACCTTTTCTTCCACGGCGCGCTGGTTCTTGGCCGGGGTCATGTCGATGAAGTCGATGACGATCAGGCCGCCGATGTCGCGCAGGCGCAACTGACGGGCGATTTCCTCGGCCGCTTCAAGGTTGGTCTGCAGGGCGGTTTCTTCGATGTCGCTGCCTTTGGTGGCGCGGGCCGAGTTGATGTCGATGGACACCAGGGCTTCGGTCGGGTCGATGACGATGGAGCCGCCGGACGGCAGTTCGACGACGCGCTGGAAGGCGGTCTCGATCTGGCTTTCGATCTGGAAACGGTTGAACAGCGGAACGCTGTCTTCGTAGAGCTTGATCTTGCTGGCGTACTGCGGCATCACCTGGCGAATGAAGGTCAGGGCTTCGTCCTGGGCTTCGACGCTGTCGATCAGCACTTCGCCGATGTCCTGGCGCAGGTAATCGCGGATGGCGCGGATGATCACGTTGCTTTCCTGGTAGATCAGGAACGGCGCGGAGCGATCCAGCGAGGCTTCTTTGATGGCGGTCCACAGTTGCAGCAGGTAGTCGAGGTCCCACTGCATTTCTTCGCTGCTGCGGCCAAGGCCTGCAGTACGCACGATCAGGCCCATGTCCGCCGGGGCAACCAGGCCGTTCAGGGCTTCACGCAGTTCGTTGCGCTCTTCGCCTTCGATGCGGCGGGAGATGCCACCGGCGCGAGGGTTGTTCGGCATCAGGACCAGGTAACGGCCGGCCAGGCTGATGAAGGTGGTCAGGGCGGCGCCCTTGTTGCCACGTTCTTCTTTTTCGACCTGGACGATGACTTCCTGGCCTTCGCTCAGGACGTCCTTGATGTTGACGCGGCCTTCAGGGGCCTTCTTGAAGTATTCGCGGGAGATTTCTTTGAGGGGCAGGAAGCCGTGGCGCTCGGAGCCGAAATCGACAAAGGCAGCCTCAAGGCTTGGTTCGATGCGAGTAATCCGGCCTTTATAGATGTTGGCCTTCTTCTGCTCGCGTGCACCGGATTCGATATCCAGGTCGTAGAGGCGCTGGCCGTCTACCAGTGCAACACGCAACTCTTCGGGTTGAGTTGCGTTAATCAGCATTCTTTTCATGTAGTACCGTCGGTTTCCGGGCTGCCGGAAACGGCGTTCGGCACACACGACTTCTCACGGTCGGTGTCAGGTGCGTCCTGGAGATGGCAAGGCCACTCCAGTGTCCAGCGAGTTCGACCCAATGATGGCGAAGTCGCGACGGACGCGTCCTGCTTGCTGGTACTCAAGCACTCAGTCAGGAGGAGGAATCAACCGGCGCCTGTGGACGAGATGAAGCGTCTAAATATAAGCCTAGTGCTACACAGTCCGACGGTTGTACATCTCCACCCTACACGTATCCCTGATAATTCGGGTGCTGCCGCGCGCAGAATCCGCAGCGGGTTGGCATTTACCGTGAGCTCCGGAAGGGGAGGTCACGCATCATGGCTAATTTAGGCGTTGTTTCCGAAGCATTCGCTCGGGGTCGTCCGCAGCTGACTGCACTTTGTGAACTGGCCGTGAATGTGGCGCGCAAGGCGAGTCAAAACTCTGCTTTGCGGCGTATTTCAGGCCTCATGTCACCTGCGCTCGTTACACCTGAAAACTCTACCGTTACGTAGCGAAAGCCCCGTAGGACGGCCTCTCGTCCTCGTGAATTGCGTTGGTCAGGGCCGGTTTTTGACCGTTAGTCCACTGTCCAGCCACTTTTGGCGGCGTTCGCGACTATAGCAGCAATGATTAAGTGCTTCAATTCCATAAAAAATTGTTATGATCGCCGCCATGACAACTACTGCCCCTTCGACCCCTGGCGTTCAACTGCTCGAGGTCTCGCCGGAATATGCCGGCCAACGAATCGATAACTTCCTGCTGGCCCGGCTCAAAGGCGTGCCCAAGACCTTGATCTACCGCATTTTGCGCAAAGGCGAAGTGCGGGTGAATAAAGGTCGGATCAAGCCCGAGTACAAGCTCCAGGCTGGTGACATCGTGCGCGTGCCGCCGGTTCGCGTGCCCGAGCGCGATGAGCCGGTGCCCCTGGCCCAGGGGCTGCTGCAGCGCCTTGAAGCCTCGATTATCTATGAAGACAAAGCCCTGATCGTGATCAACAAGCCCGCGGGCATTGCGGTTCACGGCGGCAGCGGCCTGAATTTCGGTGTGATCGAAGCCTTTCGTCAGTTGCGTCCGGACGCCAAGGAGCTGGAACTGGTCCATCGCCTCGACCGCGACACCTCCGGCTTGCTGATGATCGCCAAGAAACGCAGCATGTTGCGCCACCTGCACGAGCAATTGCGCGGCGACGGCGTCGACAAGCGCTACATGGCGCTGGTGCGTGGCCGTTGGGAAACCTCCATCAAGCAAGTCCGTGCGCCGTTGCTCAAGAGCAACCTGCGTTCCGGCGAGCGCATGGTCGAAGTCAACGAGGAGGGCAAGGAGGCGCTGACGGTGTTCAAGGTGCTGCGCCGCTTCGACGACTTCGCCACCCTGATCGAGGCCAAGCCCGTGACCGGGCGTACTCACCAGATCCGTGTCCACACCTTGCATGCCGGGCATTGCATTGCCGGCGACAGCAAATACGGCGATGACGATTTCACCAAGGAAATCCGCGATCTGGGCGGTAAGCGCCTGTTTCTCCATGCTTACATGCTGACCGTGCCGCTGCCCGATGGTGGCGAGCTGAAATTGCAGGCCCCGGTGGATGACATGTGGGCCAAGACCGTGGAGCGGTTGAGTGCATCCTGACTACAAACTGCTGATCTTCGATTGGGACGGCACTCTGGCCAACTCCATTGGTCGGATCGTGGAGGCGATGCATGTCGCCTCGGACCATATGGCGTTTGCCCGATGCGACGACTCAGCGGTGAAAGGCATCATCGGTCTCGGGTTGCCAGAAGCCATTCGCAGCCTGTATCCGGAAATTGACGACAGTGAGCTGGTGGTTTTTCGCCAGCATTACGCCGATCACTATATCGCGCTGGACGCCGAGCCTTCACCATTGTTCGATGGCGTGGCGGGTACGCTGGAGGTTCTGCGTACCGAGGGCTATCACCTGGCTGTCGCGACCGGCAAGGCTCGTCGCGGGCTGGATCGAGTGCTCAAGTCCCATGGCTGGGAGGATTATTTCGATATCACCCGTGCCGCGGATGAAACCGCCAGCAAGCCGCATCCGCTGATGCTCGAGCAGATCCTGGCGCATTGCAACGTGCGGCCGGATGAGGCGCTGATGGTGGGGGATTCGTCATTCGACCTGCAGATGGCGCGCAACGCCGGCATGGGCTCGGTGGCGGTCAGCTACGGCGCTCAAACGATCGAGGCACTGCGGGCATTCGAGCCGCGACTGGCCATTGATCATTTTCCTGAGTTGCACGCCTGGCTGAGCCAGCGGGCTCTTTAAGTTTTGCTGGGGATTCACGCATGACCGATGAATGGAAAGCACCTGTCAAGGCGAGCGCCGAGAGCGGGGATGACAAAAGCTGGAAGCTGTTGGAAACAACCTTGCTCGCCAGCGTGCAGGAACAGCGTCGCTCCCGTCGCTGGGGTATTTTCTTCAAATTGCTGACCTTTACTTATCTCTTTGTTGCATTGGCGCTGTTCACGCCGCTGATGGATATGGAGAAAAGCGCTGTCGCCGGCTCGGCATACACCGCCTTGATCAATATCGAGGGCATGATCGCCGACAAAGAGCCTGCCAGTGCCGACAACATTGTCGGTAGCCTGCGGGCCGCCTTCGAGGACTCGAAGGTCAAGGGCGTGGTGCTGCGCATCAACAGTCCCGGCGGTAGCCCGGTGCAATCGGGATACGTCTACGACGAGATCGTGCGGTTGCGCGCATTGCACCCGGATATCAAGGTGTATGCGGTCATTTCCGATCTCGGTGCTTCCGGTGCCTATTACATTGCCAGTGCGGCGGACCAGATCTATGCCGACAAGGCCAGCCTGGTGGGCTCCATTGGTGTGACAGCGGCCGGCTATGGCTTTGTCGGGACCATGGAGAAACTGGGCGTGGAGCGTCGTGTGTATACCTCCGGCGAGCATAAATCCTTCCTTGATCCGTTCCAGCCGCAAAAGCCTGAAGAAACCGCTTTTTGGCAGAGCGTGCTCGACACCACTCACAAGCAATTCATTGCCAGCGTCAAGAAGGGCCGAGGCGAGCGCCTGAAGGACAAGGAGCATCCGGAGCTGTTCTCCGGGCTGGTCTGGTCGGGGGAGCAGGCATTGCCGCTGGGCCTGATCGACGGCTTGGGCAGTGCCAGTTCGGTGGCGCGGGATGTGATCGGTCAGAAGGACCTGGTGGACTTCACGATCGAAGAGTCACCGTTCGATCGCTTCTCGAAAAAGCTGGGGCAAGCATCGCCGAGCATCTGGCGATGTGGATGGGCTTCCAGGGGCCGACGTTGCGCTAGCTCCTCGTTTCGCGCGATCTTCTGTGGTGAGGAGATTGCCGTGGGAGCAAAGCTTGCTCGCGATGAGCGATAACTCGGCTGGCCTGTATCATCACGGGCCTGCATTGCGGGCAAGCCTTGCTCCCACAAATGAATTCCTTCGCCACACATTGTATGTTGGATCAGGGAACCTGCACGCCCTCGGCCAGCAACATATCCACAAGACGAATCAGTGGCAGGCCGATCAGGCTGGTGGCGTCTGGCCCTTCGGTGCTCTGGAACAGGCTCACGCCAAGTCCTTCGGCCTTGAAGCTGCCGGCGCAGTCGTAAGGCTGCTCGGCCCGCAGGTAGCGTTCGACGCGCTCTGGGTCCAGGGTGCGCATGGTGACGGTAAACGGAATGCAGTCGACCTGGCAGGTGCCGGTCTGGCTGTTGAGCAGTGCCAGGCCGGTCAGGAACGTGACCTTGGTGCCGCTGGCAGCCAGCAGTTGCTCGCGAGCGTTCTCGAAGGTGTGAGGCTTGCCCAGGATGCGTTCGCCGAGCACGGCGACCTGGTCTGAACCGATGATCAGGTGCGCCGGGTGGCTGTCGGCCAGTGCCAGGGCTTTTTCCCGGGCCAGGCGCTTGACCAGTTCAAGGGCGGGCTCGCCGGGGCGATGGCTTTCGTCGATGTCGGGTGAGCAGCAGACGAACGGCAGTCCCAGGCGGGCAAGCAATTCCCGGCGATAGACCGAGCTTGAGGCAAGTAATAAAGGCAGCATGGGCGGCTCCAAAAGGCAGGGCTGAATTCTAGCGAGGCGCGCAAGTGACGGACAGGGCTGAATTTCCTTTGACATGGCCGGGGGCATCCCTATAATGCTGCGCCTATGTTGAATGACCCGATTCCACCTCACGTTGACCCGCGCAAATTGGCTGACCGTGGCACCACCCTTCAAGGTGAACTGCTGCTGGCCGATTTGAAGAGACTCTGCGACCCGCTTTCCGACGATGTCGGTACGGTCCAGGCCAAATTCGTTTTTGAACGAGATGAACGTAAATCTGTGGTTATCCACAGCTTTATCGACACTGAAGTCAAAATGGTTTGCCAGCGTTGTCTTGAGCTGGTCACCCTGCCGATCCACAGCGAGTGCAGTTACGCCGTGGTGAAGGAGGGTGCGAATACCCAGTCGTTGCCGAAAGGTTATGACGTGCTGGAACTGGGCGAAGATCCATTGGATCTGCAGTCACTGATCGAGGAGGAGCTTCTGCTCGCCTTGCCCATTGTGCCTGCTCATCATCCGGAAGAATGCCAGCAGCCGGCGGGAGCAGATGAGCCCGAACCGAGCGAGGACGAGGTAACGCGGTCCAACCCGTTCAGTGTATTGGCGCAGTTAAAGCGTGACCCAAACGTTTAGGAGTTAATCAATTATGGCTGTTCAGCAGAACAAAAAATCCCGCTCTGCCCGTGACATGCGCCGTTCGCACGACGCTCTCGAGGCTAGCACCCTGTCCGTAGAAAAAACCACTGGTGAAGTTCACCTGCGTCACCACGTATCGCCAGAAGGCGTATACCGTGGCCGTAAAGTGATCGACAAGGGCGCTGACGAGTAATCACTTGTCCGCTCAAGTCATCGCGATTGACGCAATGGGCGGGGACTTCGGTCCCCGCAGCATTGTTCAGGCCAGCCTCGCTTGTCTGAATGCTACACCCTCGCTGCACCTGACCCTCGTCGGTCAACCCTCCCTCCTGGAAGAAATGCTCAGCGGCCAATCGGCTGTCGATCGCGCGCGCCTGACTATTGCCCCAGCGTCCGAAATCATCACCATGGACGAAAAGCCGGCCCAGGCCCTGCGCGGCAAGCCCGACGCTTCGATGCGGGTGGCCCTTGAGCTGCTGCGCGATGGCAAGGTCCAGGCATGCGTCAGCGCTGGCAATACCGGCGCGCTGATGGCGCTGTCGCGCTACGTGCTCAAGACCTTGCCGGGTATCGACCGGCCCGCGATGGTGGCGGCGATCCCGACCCAGCGTGGGTTTTGTCAGTTGCTCGACCTGGGGGCCAACGTCGATTGCAGTGCCGAGCATTTGCTGCAATTTGCGGTGATGGGCTCGGTCGCGGCAGAAACCCTGGGCATCGTGCGCCCGCGTGTGGCGTTGCTGAACATCGGCACCGAAGACATCAAGGGCAACCAGCAGGTCAAGCTGGCGGCCACGCTGCTGCAGGGCGCGCGCGGCATCAACTACATCGGCTTCGTCGAAGGCGATGGCTTGTACCGTGGCGAGGCCGATGTGGTGGTGTGTGATGGCTTCGTCGGCAATATCCTGCTCAAGTCCAGCGAAGGCCTGGCCACCATGATCGGCCAGCGTATCGAGACTTTGTTCAAGCAAAGCTTGGCCTCGCGGGTAGTCGGCGCCTTGGCGTTGCCGTTGATGCGTCGGTTGCAGGCCGACCTGGCGCCGGCGCGGCATAACGGTGCGAGTTTTCTCGGGTTGCAGGGGATCGTGATCAAGAGCCATGGTTCGGCGGGCGTGCAGGGTTTCCAGAGCGCGATCAACCGAGCGGTGATCGAGATCCAGGAAAACCTGCCGGAGCGCCTGCATGGTCGCCTCGAGGATTTGTTAACTTAGGCGTTTTCGTCCGACAATGCTTAAATGTGACCGGTCGGTTCAAGCCGCCATCCAACTCTCAGTTTCCTAGCGCCCCCAGGGGCGTCAATTTTTGACGACAAGATCATTAGGGGCTTTGTTTTCATGTCTGCTTCCCTCGCATTCGTCTTTCCAGGACAGGGCTCGCAGTCCCTCGGCATGCTGGCCGAGCTGGGCGCGCAATACCCGCTGATCCTCGAAACATTCAAAGAAGCTTCCGATGCGCTCGGCTATGACCTCTGGGCACTGACCCAGCAAGGGCCGGAAGAGCGCCTCAATCAAACCGATAAAACCCAACCGGCCATCCTGACCGCCTCTATCGCATTGTGGCGCCTGTGGCTGGCTGAAGGCGGCGCGCGTCCGGCATTCGTCGCCGGTCACAGCCTGGGCGAATACAGCGCCCTCGTAGCCGCTGGCAGCCTGAGCCTGGGCGACGCGGTGAAGTTGGTGGAGCGTCGTGGCCAGTTGATGCAGGAAGCGGTTCCGGCCGGGCAGGGCGGCATGGCCGCGATCCTCGGCCTGGAAGACGCCGATGTGCTGGCCGCCTGTGCCGAAGCGGCCCAAGGCGATGTGGTCAGTGCGGTGAACTTCAACTCCCCGGGCCAAGTGGTCATCGCCGGTGCCAAGGCCGCTGTCGAGCGCGCCATCGAGGGCTGCAAGGCCCGTGGCGCCAAGCGCGCCATGCCACTGCCGGTCAGCGTGCCGTCGCACTGCGAACTGATGCGTCCGGCTGCCGAGCGCTTTGCCGAATCCATCGCCGCCATCGACTGGCAGGCCCCGCAGATTCCCGTGGTGCAGAACGTCAGCGCCAACGTGGCGCCGGATCTCGAGACCCTCAAGCGTGATCTGCTGGAGCAACTCTACAAGCCGGTTCGCTGGGTCGAATCGGTGCAGACCCTGGCGGCCAAGGGCGCGACCGAGCTGGTCGAATGCGGCCCTGGCAAAGTGCTGGCAGGCCTGAACAAACGCTGCGCCGAAGGCGTGTCGACTTCCAACCTCAACACCCCAGACGCCTTCGCTGCCGCCCGTGCAGCGCAGGCCTGAACAGGAGAAGCTTGCATGAGTCTGCAAGGTAAAGTTGCACTGGTGACCGGTGCAAGCCGTGGCATCGGCCAGGCCATCGCCCTGGAACTGGGTCGTCAAGGCGCCATTGTTATCGGCACCGCGACTTCCGCTTCGGGCGCCGAGCGTATCGCTGCGACCCTGAAGGAAAACGGCATCCAAGGCACCGGCCTGGAGCTGAACGTCACCAGCGACGAATCCGTTGCGGCGGTGTTGGCAAGCATTCAGGAGCAGTTCGGTGCGCCGGCGATCCTGGTCAATAATGCCGGTATCACCCGCGATAACCTGATGATGCGCATGAAAGATGACGAATGGTTCGACGTGATCGACACCAACCTGAACAGTCTGTACCGGCTGTCCAAGGGCGTTTTGCGTGGCATGACCAAGGCTCGCTGGGGTCGAATTATCAGTATCGGTTCGGTTGTGGGTGCCATGGGCAACGCAGGCCAAGTAAACTATGCTGCGGCGAAGGCCGGTCTGGAAGGTTTCAGCCGTGCGCTGGCGCGTGAAGTGGGTTCGCGCTCGATTACGGTAAACTCGGTTGCACCGGGTTTCATCGACACCGACATGACCCGTGAACTGCCAGAAGCACAGCGTGAAGCCTTGTTGACGCAGATTCCGCTGGGTCGTCTGGGGCAAGCTCAAGAAATCGCGTCCGTGGTCGCTTTTCTTGCGTCGGACGGTGCGGCATACGTGACCGGGGCTACAATCCCGGTAAACGGCGGGATGTACATGAGTTAAATGTGACGGATTGCTTCAAAAAAATGTCATACGAGCTGTCTAAAATCCGTTATAAAGCTGCAATCAATTTATAGACGGCGGGCCGCAGGGTTTGAGGAGTGAAGCTTTCGGTTGAAAAACCGAAAAGTTCTTCTATACACTTACCCACCGGCCAGCTGCCTGAATTTGTCCATTAGGAGTGAAAACAAGGTATGAGCACCATCGAAGAGCGCGTCAAGAAAATCGTTGCCGAGCAACTGGGCGTTAAAGAAGAAGAAGTTGTGAACACCGCTTCCTTCGTTGAAGACCTGGGTGCCGACTCCCTTGACACTGTTGAGCTGGTGATGGCTCTGGAAGAGGAATTCGAGACCGAGATTCCTGACGAAGAAGCTGAGAAGATCACTACTGTACAAGCTGCTATCGACTACGTTACCAGCCACCAGGCGTAATCGTTTTTAGTCGTCGCTAGCTGTCATGGAAAAACCGCACTGCCATCACGGCGTGCGGTTTTTTCTTTAGGCCTGATGCAAAGTCGTCATTAGAAAAAGGAGAGTGCTGTGTCGCGTAGACGCGTCGTAGTCACCGGTATGGGTATGTTGTCGCCACTGGGCACGGATGTGCCGAGCAGTTGGCAGGGCATTCTGGCTGGCCGCAGTGGCATTGGTCTGATCGAACACACCGACCTTTCTGCCTATTCCACCCGTTTTGGCGGCTCGGTAAAGGGCTTCAATGTCGAGGAATACCTGTCGGTCAAGGAAGCTCGCAAACTTGACCTGTTCATTCAATACGGCTTGGCAGCCGGTTTCCAGGCAGTGCGCAACGCCGGGCTGGAAGTCACCGACGCCAACCGTGAACGCATCGGCGTGGCCATGGGTTCGGGTATTGGCGGCTTGACCAATATCGAAGAAACCAGCCGCACGCTGCACGAATCGGGGCCGCGACGGATTTCTCCGTTCTTCGTGCCGGGCTCGATCATCAACATGATTTCCGGTTTCCTGTCCATCCACCTGGGTGCCCAGGGACCCAACTACGCCATTGCCACGGCGTGCACCACCGGTACCCACTGCATCGGCATGGCCGCGCGCAACATCATGTACGACGAAGCCGACGTGATGATTGCCGGTGGCGCAGAGATGGCGGCTTGCGGCCTGGGCATGGGTGGCTTTGGCGCTTCCCGTGCGCTGTCGACCCGCAACGACGAGCCCGCCCGTGCGAGCCGGCCGTGGGACAAGGGCCGCGATGGCTTCGTGCTGTCCGACGGTGCCGGTGCGCTGGTGCTCGAGGAACTGGAACACGCCAAGGCGCGCGGCGCGACCATCTACGCCGAACTGATCGGCTTTGGCACCAGTGGCGATGCGTACCACATGACGTCGCCACCGGCCGATGGCGCCGGTGCTGCCCGGTGCATCGCCAACGCCTTGCGTGATGCGAAGCTCAACGGCGAGCAGGTGCAGTACATCAACGCCCACGGCACTTCGACCCCGGCCGGCGACCTGGCCGAAGCCCAGGCGATCAAGACCGTGTTCGGCGAGCACGCCTACAAGCTGGCGGTCAGCTCGACCAAGTCCATGACCGGTCACCTGCTGGGTGCGGCAGGGGCGGTGGAAGCGATCTTCAGCGTCCTGGCGATCAACAGCCAGACAGCGCCGCCGACCATCAACCTCGATGAGCCGGACGAAGGTTGCGACCTGGACTTCGTGCCGCACACTGCCCGCGGCATGGACATCGATGTGGTGCTGTCCAACTCCTTCGGCTTTGGCGGGACCAACGGTTCGCTGGTGTTCCGCCGGTTCGCCGGTTGATGGAAAGCTGGGTCGACGGTCAGCCGGCCGACGTCCTGTCGCTGAAAGATCGTGGCCTGGCTTACGGCGATGGGTTGTTCGAAACCCTCGCCGTGCACACTGGCGGGCCAGTGTTGCTGGACCGTCACCTGCAACGCCTGGAAGCCGGTTGCCGGCGGTTGGCGCTCAACGTTGACATGAGCGCGTTGAGCACCGAGCTGAATGCCTATGCCCGGTGCCTGGGCAACGGCGTGCTGAAGTTGATCGTGACCCGTGGCGACAGTCTGCGCGGTTATGCCGCAGATCCCTTGGCCCCGGCCCGACGCATCCTGCAAGGGAACCCGCCAGCCGCTTATCCTGCCGCCCATGCCGAACAAGGCGTTCTTCTGTTTCCCTGCAGCGTGCGGTTGTCCGAGCAGCCCTTGCTCGCTGGTCTCAAGCACCTCAATCGCCTGGAACAAGTGCTGGCTCGTGCCGAATGGAGCGACGGGCAGTATGCCGAGGGCTTGATGCTGGATACGTCCGGGCGGGTGATCGAAGGTGTGTTCAGCAACCTGTTCCTGGTGCGCGATGGCGTGTTGTTCACGGCCGACCTGAGCCGTTGCGGCGTGGCCGGCGTGATGCGCGCAGAATTATTGTTTCAAGCCAAGTCCCAAGGCATCGCCACGCAAATCACGGATATCAGTCTCGAACAGTTGCACCAGGCTGATGAAGTCTTCGTCTGCAACAGCGTTTATGGCGTGTGGCCGGTACGCGGATGCGGTTCGGCGCGCTGGTCGGTTGGCCCGCTCACCCGTAAACTGCAAACCCTTGCCAGTGCGCTATTGGATGTTTGATTCGTGAGACGTAAATTCTTGCTGCTGCTGGAGACCGGACTGGTTCTGGCAGGGCTGTTGTTGGGCGCTTCGGCCTGGAAGATTCATTCGGCGCTGCAACAGCCGCTGAACATCACCCAGGAAGAATTGCTGGACGTGCCCAACGGGACCACCCCGACCGGAACCCTCAAGCGCCTCGAAGCCGATGGCCTGATCAAGGACGCCTTCTGGCTGCGGATCTATTGGCGCTTCAATCTCGCCGACCAGCCACTGCATTCCGGTGAATATCGGATGGTGCCGGGCATGACCATGGAAGGCCTGATCGGTGTCTGGAAGCGCGGCGAAGTGGTGCAGTACAGCGTGACGCTGGTGGAGGGCTGGAATTTCCGTCAGGTGCGCGCGGCGCTGACCAAGGATGAAAAACTCCAGCAGACTCTCACCGGCCTGAGCGACGCCCAGGTCATGGACCGTCTTGGTCACTCCGGGATATTTCCCGAAGGCCGGTTCTTCCCGGATACCTATCGCTTCGTGCGCGGCACCTCGGATGTCGACCTGCTGAAAAAAGCCTACGACCGCCTGGAAGACGTGCTCGCCAAGGAGTGGGCACAGCGTGCCGCCGATGTGCCTTACACCCAGCCGTATCAAGCGCTGATCATGGCGTCCCTGGTGGAGAAGGAAACCGGTGTGCCCCAGGAGCGCGGGCAGATTGCCGGCGTCTTTGTGCGGCGCATGCGCCTGGGCATGCTGCTGCAGACCGACCCCACGGTGATCTATGGTCTGGGCGAGCGCTACACCGGCAAACTCACCCGCGCCCATCTGAAAGAAGAAAACCCCTATAACACCTACCTGATCCCGGGCTTGCCGCCGACGCCGATTGCGATGGTGGGGCGCGAAGCGATTCATGCGGCATTGAACCCGGCGTCGGGCAATAGCCTTTACTTCGTCGCGCGTGGTGACGGCAGCCACGTGTTTTCCGATGACCTGGAGTCGCACAACAACGCGGTGCGCGAATTCCAACTCAAGCGCCGTGCCGATTACCGCTCCAGCCCGGCTCCGGCAACATCGGACGAGCAGGCACCGATTCCCGCGGCATCACCCGACACGGCGCCCGACGCTGTACCCCAGGTGCCGCCCCAAGTACCTGCTCCCGAACCGGATGCCAGCGAGCCGCCGAGCCCGCAATGACTTTGATTAAGGATCGCCTGTGACTGGCTTGTTTATAACGCTGGAAGGCCCGGAAGGCGCCGGCAAGAGCACTAATCGCGAATACCTGGCCGAACGCCTGCAGGCCGCTGGCATCGAGGTGGTGTTGACCCGTGAGCCGGGCGGTACGCCGCTGGCCGAGCGAATTCGCGAGGTGCTGCTGGCGCCCATTGAAGAGGTCATGAACCCCGACACCGAGCTGTTGCTGGTGTTCGCCGCCAGGGCACAGCATCTGGCCGAGGTGATTCGCCCGGCGCTGGCCCGTGGCGCGGTGGTGCTCTGCGATCGTTTTACCGATTCGACCTATGCCTACCAGGGCGGCGGCCGGGGCTTGTCCGTGGAGCGCATCGCCGCGTTGGAAGCCTTCGTCCAGGGTGACCTGCGGCCAGACCTGACCCTGGTGTTCGACCTGCCGGTGGAAATCGGCCTGGCCCGCGCCAGTGCCCGTGGCCGCCTGGATCGTTTCGAGCTTGAGGGCCAGGCTTTCTTCAATGCCGTGCGCAATGCCTTCCTGAGTCGCGCCAAGGCCGATCCGGCGCGTTACCTGCTGATCGATGCCGCGCAACCGCTGACCCAGGTCCAACAGTCCCTGGACGGCTTGCTGCCGCGTTTGCTGGAGCGTGTCCGTGGCTGAAGCCTATCCCTGGCAAGACGGCCTCTGGCAGCAACTGGCCGGTCGTGCCCAGCATGCCCATGCCTATCTGTTGCACGGCCCGGCCGGCATCGGCAAGCGGGCACTGGCCGAGCGCCTGATGGCCAGCCTGCTGTGCCAGCGCCCGGGTGTCTCGAATGCCTGCGGCGAGTGCAAGTCCTGCCTGCTGCTCAAGGCGGGCAGCCATCCCGATAATTACGTGCTGGAACCGGAAGAGGCGGACAAGGCGATCAAGGTCGACCAGGTTCGGGACCTGGTCAGCTTCGTGGTCCAGACCTCGCAGATGGGCGGGCGCAAGGTGGTGCTGATCGAGCCGGTCGAGTCGATGAACATCAACGCCGCCAACGCCTTGCTCAAAAGTCTTGAAGAGCCTTCCGGCGACACCGTGTTGCTACTGGTCAGCCACCAGCCGAGTCGCTTGCTGCCGACCATCAAGAGTCGCTGCGTGCAACAGGCCTGCCCGCTGCCGAGCGAGGCGATGAGCTTGCAGTGGCTGGCCCAGGCCTTGCCCGACAGCAGCGACGAAGAGCGTGTCGAGTTGCTGACCCTGGCGGCCGGCTCGCCCCTGGCGGCTGTCAGCCTTCAGGCCCAGGGCGTGCGGGAGCAGCGGGCCTTGGTGGTGGAGGGGGTCAAGAAACTGCTCAAGCAGCAGCAATCCCCCACGCAACTGGCCGAGGGTTGGAACGCGATCCCGTTGCTCTTGCTGTTTGACTGGTTCTGCGACTGGTCGAGCCTGATCCTGCGTTACCAATTGACCGAGGATGAGGCTGGCCTGGGGTTGGCGGACATGCGCAAGGTGATCCAGTACCTGGCGCAAAAAAGCAGCCAGGATAAAATCTTGAACATTCAGGACTGGATTCTTGCCCAACGTCAGAAGGTGCTGGGCAAAGCGAACCTCAATCGGGTGCTGTTGCTCGAGGCGCTGTTGGTGCAGTGGGCGAGTTTGCCTGGTCGAAACTGACAGACACGGCCTAGTGTCCTGTGATACAGGACACTAAACTCAGCTCAATCGCAGCGGAGATCAGCATGAACGAACCTGTCAGTCCCGGGCCACGCAACGGTATCCTGTCCCTGACCATCAAGGACAAGTCGGTGCTCTACGCCGCCTACATGCCCTTCATCAAGAACGGCGGCCTGTTCATTCCGACCAACAAGAATTATCGCTTGGGCGATGAAGTGTTCATGCTCTTGAGCCTGATGGATGAAGCGGAAAAGATCCCGGTCGCCGGCAAGGTGATCTGGATGACGCCCAAAGGCGCCCAGGGCAATCGGGCCGCCGGCGTCGGTGTGCAATTCAGCGACGGCGACAATTCCGCCCGCAATCAGATCGAAACCCACTTGGCCGGCTCCCTGAAGTCCGACCGTCCCACCCATACGATGTAGCCCGGCCTTTTATGCTTGTAGATTCCCATTGTCACCTTGACCGTCTCGACCTCGCTGCCCATGGCGGCTCCCTGGATGCTGCGCTGGACGCGGCCCGTGAACGGGGTGTCGGTCATTTCCTGTGCATCGGCGTCAGCGCCGACAACGCCGCCGACGTCAAGGCCCTGGCCGAACGTTATGCCGATGTCGATTGTTCGGTCGGTGTTCATCCGCTGGATGTCCAGCCCGACGCTGCGCCGGCGCTCGATTGGCTGTTGCGTGAGCTGGACCATCCACGGGTGGTCGCCATCGGCGAAACCGGCCTGGACTATCACTACGAACCGGAAGCCGCTGACGTGCAGCAGGCGTCATTCCGGCTGCACCTGGAGGCCGCCCGACAAACCGGCAAGCCGGTGATCATCCACACCCGTGGCGCCCGGGCCGACACCCTGGCCTTGCTGCGTGACGCCGCGCTGCCCCAGGCCGGGGTGCTGCATTGCTTCACCGAAGACTGGGACATGGCCAAGGCCGCCCTGGACATGGGCTATTACATTTCCTTGTCCGGGATTGTCACGTTCCGCAATGCCGATGCATTGCGCGACGTTGCCAGCAAAGTGCCGGCTGATCGGCTGTTGGTGGAGACCGACTCGCCTTACCTGGCGCCCATTCCCTATCGTGGCAAGCCGAACCTTCCGCAATACGTACGGGAAGTGGCAGAGTTCCTGGCGATGCTGCGCGGTGAGTCCTACGAGCGGTTTGCCGAGCAGACGACGGAGAATTTTAAGCAATTGTTTCCGCTGGCTCATGTGCGGGCGGCGCAAGCCTGAATTCCATGCAAAAAAAACCCGGGTTCTGGGGGGTGAATCCGGGTTAAGACCATTAGGAGTAAAACAAAGGTACGCGGTCCGTTGGTACCTTCATCAGCGCGTCACTTGGGGGAGATGTCGCGCCGACAGTTCAAGTATTGATCAGTATGCCAACCCGTCCAGTCTGGCCGGGGCGGTTTTTAAACAAATTTGGAATACGCTCGCTTCGGATAAGTTCTCACTGTCGCCAAAGCTCGCAGGCACGGCGCATTGGCGTGAGAAACGGTGAGCCGGGTGTGTACGGTTTTGTGAAGAACAGTGGCCGAGAACGGATGATCCGTGCATTTTTGCGTAAGTTAGGCATAATACCCGGCTTCGAATTTTGACCCTTCAGACCTTTTTCTTATGCACAAAGAACCTCGTAAGGTCCGTGAGTTTCGCCGCCGCGAGCAGGAAATTCTCGAC
Source organism: Pseudomonas sp. H1_F01 (assembly GCF_054681425.1). Classification (NCBI taxonomy): domain Bacteria; kingdom Pseudomonadati; phylum Pseudomonadota; class Gammaproteobacteria; order Pseudomonadales; family Pseudomonadaceae; genus Pseudomonas; species Pseudomonas sp. H1_F01. Next base: position 2,119,193 of record NZ_CP162823.1, read on the forward strand.
ACCGCGCTCAAGTTGTTCCTCGATCAGGGTGAAGACAGTGTCACCGTCGAGATGATTGCGGATGCCGTGGGTATCGGCAAAGGCACGATTTATAAACATTTCAAATCCAAGGCGGAGATCTACCTGCGCCTGATGCTCGACTACGAGCGCGATTTGAACGAGCTGCTGCACTCGGCCGATGTGGACAAGGACAAGGAGGCCCTGTCCCGGGCCTACTTCGAGTTCCGCATGCGCGACCCGCAGCGCTACCGCTTGTTCGATCGCCTGGAAGAGAAGGTGGTCAAGGGCAACCAGGTGCCGGAGATGGTCGAGGAGTTGCACAAGATCCGCGCCTCGAACTTCGAACGCCTGACCCTGCTGATCAAGGGCCGGATCAGCGAAGGCAAGCTTGAAGACGTGCCGCCTTATTTCCATTACTGTGCTGCCTGGGCGCTGGTGCACGGTGCGGTGGCGCTGTATCACTCGCCGTTCTGGAGCAACGTGCTGGAAGATCAGGAAGGTTTCTTCCAGTTCCTGATGGACATCGGCGTGCGCATGGGCAACAAGCGCAAGCGTGATACCGACGTCCCTAGCAGCTAAGGCCGCACAGGCCAAGACATTCAGCTGCCTTATTGCGCCATGTCCGCTTACATGGCGCAGTGTCCCAGTAATATACTCAGGCTTGGGTCTTGCGAAATCTTGATTTCTAGGTCAATTTTCGCGAGTCCGATTTTTCTTGTGCCGGAGTGATCCATGATCGTTGACCGTCAAGGCAGGCGTTTCCGTAATTTGCGGATCAGCCTGACCTCAGCCTGCAATTACGCCTGTACCTATTGCGTGCCTGATGGCAAGCGGTTGGTGGCTGCGCAGGATGAACTGTCGGCCGAGGCCATGGCGCGTGGTGTGGCCTATCTGATCGAGGCCGCCGGCATCGAGCGGCTGCGCATCACTGGCGGCGAACCGTTGGTCAGCCCCAAGCTCGAGCGTTTCATGACGGCGGTGGGGCAGATGGGCCTGGAGGACATCAGCCTGACCACCAATGGCCAGTTGCTGGCGAAAAAACTGCCGTTGCTGGTAGACGCCGGTATCCGTCGCATCAACGTTTCCCTCGACACCCTGGACCCCGCCGCGTTTCGCAGTATCGCCCGTGGCGGCGACCTGGCGACCGTGCTTGACGGCATGGAACAGGCTCGGGCCGCCGGGATGAAGATCAAGGTCAACATGGTGCCGTTGCGCGGGCAGAATCTGGACCAGGTGATGCCTTTGCTCGAATACTGCCTGGAACGTGGCTATGAGTTGCGTTTCATCGAGTTGATGCGCATGGGACACCTGGCCAGCGACTCCAACGCCTTCCTGCAGCAGTTCGTCAGCCTCCAGCAATTGCTCAGCCTGATCGGCGATCAGTACGAATACCTGCAAGCCGATGCGCCGGTGGATGCCACTGCGGTGCGCTATGAGATACCGGGGTTGGGTCACTTTGGCGTGATCGCCAACGAAAGCGTGCCTTTCTGCCGTACCTGCTCACGGTTGCGGTTGTCTTCCACTGGGTGGCTGCATGGCTGCCTGTCGTCGAGCAACCGTCACTTCGTCGGCGACCTGCTGGACAAGCCCCGTCACCAGGCATTGCCGGCGCTTCAGCGCTTGTTGGTCAAGGCGTTGGGGGACAAGCAGGAAGTGGCATTCTCCGGCGGCGCGACCATCATGAAAATCATCGGCGGCTGATCTATTGCTATCGCGGGCAAGCCTTGCTCCCACATGATAAGCGTCGTACTTGTGGGAGCAAGGCTTGCCCGCGATAGCAATTTTCCATTCACTTGGATACATCTGACCCCCATCTCGATGAGCTGGCGCAAAAGCTGCATCCCACGACCATTCGCCGGTTTTCCGACACCGGTTTTTTGGAGGGTAGGATGCGTAGCCTGGTTTTGCTGCTGGCCGTTTTGGCGCTTGGTGGCTGCATGAATGTCAGCGACATGGGAGAGGGCGTTCGTTATCACATGAGCGACGCCGGCCTGCTGGACCATAGCGACAGCCGTCGTGTGAACAACCTGCGTATTCAGCCCGACTCGTTCATCTACATCGCCCAGGGCGCCTTTGCTCCGCCAGGCAGCGCTTACCCGCGTCCCAACGTCGTGGCCGAAGAGGCCTTCAATGGCTTCATCGAATATTTCCCCATGGTCCGTCGCGCCCGCGTTCCCGAGGGCCTCGACCAGGCCATGGGTGAAGCCCGCTCCGCCGGTGCCCATTATTTGCTGTACACCCGCTTCGCCAAGGCTGACAACCGCATCGGCAACACTGACGAATGGCAGGATGAAGAAGCCTTGGATCGCCTGGGTGTCGATACCAGCGTGATTCAAATCATGTTGATCGAGACCAGCACCCAGTATTTGATTGATACTGCACGGATCAAGAGTCGTGGCGGTTTACTGACGTTGCACGACAAGCAGCCACAAGACCTCATCGCCACGCCTTTGCGTGAATATGCCCGCAGCCTGCTGGGGATGAGCGACGAATAAATAATCAGGAGTCACCATGAGCGGACCGCAAAAAGCCAATGATTTGCTGGGGCAGATCCCCAAGACCAAAGGCCTGCCGCCGGTCCACTTGTGGAATCCCGACTTCTGCGGCGACATTGACATGCGCATCGCCCGGGACGGCACCTGGTACTACCTGGGTACGCCCATCGGGCGAAAGCCGATGGTCAAGTTGTTCTCTACCATCATCCGCCGCGACGGCGATGATTACTTCCTGATTACCCCTGTGGAAAAAGTCGGCATCAAGGTCGATGACGCGCCGTTCGTGGCCGTGACCCTTGAGGTCGAAGGGCAGGGGGAAGGGCAGTTGTTGCGCTTCACCACCAATGTCGAGGAAACCACCGAGGCCGGTGCCGAGCATCCGCTGCGGGTGGTGATCGATCCCCTGACCCAGGAACCCGCGCCCTACGTGCATGTGCGCAGCAATCTCGAAGCACTGATCCATCGCAATGTGTTTTACCAACTGGTGGAGCTGGCGGTCAGCCGCGAGATCGACGGGCAGCGCTGGTTGGGCGTGTGGAGCGGCGGCGAGTTCTTCCCTATCGGCCTGGAACCGTAAACCCTGTGGGAGCGAGCTTGCTCGCGAAGGCGCCGGCGCATCCAACCTCATTCTCCACTGACCCACCGCTATCGCGAGCAGGCTCGCTCCCACAGTGGCCAAGTAAAATTCAAATTGACACCCAATCGTATGATGATTAGCGTGGGCCTCCAATAAGAGTGGCCCGCGGGGTTTTCATGTCCAGCAGTTTTCATGCATCGACCGTCGATTGGCTGGGGGGCTGGATAGCCGCCGGCCAGGTCAAGCCTGGGCAAACCATCAAGGTCGAAGCGGACTTGGGCGAGCAACTGGGCGTCAGTCGCACAGTGATTCGCGAGGCGATCAAGACCCTGGTGGCCAAAGGCATGCTGGAAGTCGGGCCGAAAGTCGGCACGCGGGTACTGCCGGTGCGGCGCTGGAATCTGTTCGACCCCCAAGTGGTTGGCTGGCTGTCACGCAGCGGCCTACCGGAAAATTTTGTCGATGACTTGCTGGACCTGCGTCGCACCATCGAGCCGATGGCGGTGCGCTGGGCCTGCGAGCGGGCCACGGCCGATCAGGTGCAGGCGATCCGCCTGGCCTACCATGCGCTGGAGCGAGCCGTGGACAGCGGTGCCGATTACAACCGTGCCGACCAGTTTTTCCATGAGTGCATCCTGGCCGCCAGCCATAATCAGTTCATCGAGCAAATGGTCCCGGCCCTCGGTGCGCTGCTGGCGGTGTCGTTCGAAGTATCGGCGGCCGACCCGGATGAACTGCGCCGCACCTTGCCCATCCACAAGGACATCGCCGACGCCATCGCCGCTCGTGACGCGGCGCGTGGCGTCTGGGCCTGCATGACCCTGATCGATAACGCTGACCTGGCCATCAAACGCTTTTACCCCAATGTCATGGCCGGTCGAACAGACGCTGCCGGACAAGCCGGGAACGGGAGGTTTCAATGAAGTGGACGGCTGTGACGGAACACCGGGCGAAGTTGGGCGAGGGGCCCTTCTGGGACGAGCCGACCCAGGCGTTGTATTGGGTCGATATCGCCGGCAAGCAGGCACTGCGGCTGATCGGCGCCAACGTACAGATCTGGCAGATGCCCGAGCACGTGTCCGCTTTCATTCCAACCCAGAGTGGCGACGCCCTGGTGACCCTGAGCAGTGGTGTCTACCGCCTCGATCTCGATTCTCCGGGCCTGGAACCGCGCCTGACGCTGCTGTGCATGGCCGATCCCCAGCCAGGCAATCGTCCCAACGAGGCCCGTTGCGATGGCCAGGGTCAACTGTGGCTCGGCACCATGCAGAACAATATCGGTGACGAAGGCGAGGACTTGCCGATCGAGCGGCGCTCCGGCGGGCTGTTTCGCGTCGCCGGTGATGGTCGGGTCATGCCCTTGCTGCGCGGGCTGGGCATTCCGAACACCTTGCTCTGGAGCCCCGATGGCACCACGGTGTATTTCGGCGATAGCCTGGATGGCACGTTGTATCGGCACTTTATCTACCCTGAGGGCAACCTGGCGCCTGCCGAAGTCTGGTTCGGCCCCCATCCCCGTGGCGGCCCGGATGGCTCGGCGATGGATGCCCGGGGCTATATCTGGAACGCCCGCTGGGACGGCAGTTGCTTGCTGCGGTTGAGCCCGGACGGCCAGGTCGATCGGGTGATCGAACTGCCTGTCAGCCGCCCGACAAGTTGTGTGTTCGGCGGCGAAGACCTCAAGACGTTGTACATCACCAGCGCGGCGAGCCCATTGGGTCATCCGCTGGACGGTGCCGTGCTGTCGATGCGTGTCGATGTGCCTGGCGTGGTGTGTACAAGGTTTGCAGGCTGAATCCCAAAATATGGGATGTAAATATATATATTGAGATTATTTGGCGGCCGGGTTTATAGTCGGCTCCATCGGCAATACGCACTCACACTAAAAAAACAAAACAGGTGAAGTGATGCAACGATCTTTCCCCGTACGCCCCGGCGGCGTACGCTGGCCACTGTTCTTTCAAGCGCCTCTGCGCCGGTCATCCGTGGATGCCCGGTTTTTGTCGTGCCCGCGCGCAGGAGGCTTGAACCATGGCTGAGCCTTTGGTCTTGCCACCCGTGCCGGAGCCACCGAAGGGCGAGCGCCTGAAAGACAAGGTCGTGCTGTTGACTGGTGCCGCCCAAGGCATTGGCGAGGCCATCGTCGCGGCGTTCGCGTCGCAACAGGCCCGGTTGGTGATCAGTGATATCCAGGCGCAGAAGGTCGAGGCGGTGGCCGCCCATTGGCGTGTACGCGGGGCCGACGTGCAAGCGCTGCAGGCCGATGTGTCGAAGCCGCAGGACTTGCAGGCCATGGCCCGGCGCGCCGTCGAGCTGCACGGTCGCATCGATGTGTTGGTCAACTGCGCCGGCGTCAATGTCTTCCGCGACCCGCTGGAAATGACCGAAGAGGACTGGCGCCGCTGCTTCGCCATCGACCTGGATGGCGCCTGGTACGGTTGCAAGGCGGTGTTGCCACAGATGATCGAGCAGGGCGTGGGCAGCATCATCAACATTGCCTCGGTCCATTCGTCCCACATCATTCCCGGCTGTTTCCCTTACCCGGTGGCCAAGCATGGCCTGCTTGGCCTGACTCGCGCCCTGGGCATCGAATACGCGCCCAAAGGGGTACGTGTCAACGCCATCGCCCCGGGTTATATCGAAACCCAACTGAACGTCGACTACTGGAACGGCTTTGCCGATCCCCATGCCGAACGCCAGCGTGCGCTGGATCTGCACCCGCCACGGCGTGTCGGGCAACCGATCGAAGTGGCAATGACGGCCGTGTTCCTGGCCAGTGACGAAGCAACGTTTATCAATGCCTCATGCATCACCATCGATGGGGGACGTTCGGTCATGTACCACGACTGAATATTCCTGGATTGCAGTGGGAAACTTCGCCTGTAATCCAATCATCATACGATATGACTATTCAGGCCTATGCTGTGTAGCAACTTGCTGTAACCGCCCAGCCTGCGCATTTCCACCGACGGTGGAGCAGAAACCTGGACGTTTGGCTTTCAATAAAAAAAACAAGGAGTCAACTATGAAACATCGTCGTGGGATCCGTTCCCTGTGTCGCGCCGCCCTGGCGGTTACCGCGGTCAGCCTCAGCAGCCACTTGCTGGCGGCCGATGCGGTAAAAATTGGTTTCCTGGTCAAGCAGGCCGAGGAGCCTTGGTTCCAGACCGAATGGGCGTTTGCCGAGAAGGCGGCCAAGGATAAAGGCTTCCAGTTGATCAAGATCGCCGTGCCCGACGGCGAGAAAACCCTTTCGGCCATCGACAGCCTTGCCGCCAACGGGGCCAAGGGCTTCGTGATCTGCCCGCCGGACGTATCCCTCGGCCCGGCCATCATGGCCAAGGCCAAGCTCAACGATCTCAAGGTGATTGCCGTGGACGACCGTTTCGTCGACGCCAGCGGCAAGTTCATGGAAGACGTGCCGTACCTGGGCATGGCCGCATTCGAGGTGGGCCAGAAACAGGGCGCCGCCATGGCTGCTGAAGCGAAAAAACGCGGCTGGGATTGGAAAGAAACCTATGCGGTGATCAACACCTACAACGAACTGGACACTGGCAAGAAGCGCACCGACGGTTCGGTCAAATCCCTTGAGGAGGCCGGTATCCCGAAAGACCACATCCTCTTCGCCGCCCTGAAAACCCTCGACGTACCCGGCAGCATGGACTCCACCAACTCGGCCCTGGTGAAACTGCCAAGCGCCGCGAAAAACCTGATTATCGGTGGCATGAATGACAACACCGTGCTGGGCGGCGTGCGCGCCACCGAAGCCGCCGGGTTCAAGGCGGCCAATGTGATCGGCATCGGCATCAACGGCACTGACGCTATCGGTGAGCTGAAAAAGCCTAACAGCGGCTTCTTCGGTTCGATGCTGCCAAGCCCGCACATCGAAGGCTACAAGACCGCCGAAATGATGTACGAGTGGATCACCACCGGCAAGGAGCCGCCGAAGTACACCGCCATGGACGAGGTGACGCTGATCACCCGGGAGAACTTCAAGCAAGAGCTGGAAAAAATCGGCCTGTGGAACTGACGGCCGGTTGATTCAAAAGCGGCCCTGGTCACATGAGTGGCGGGGTCGCTTGATCTCTGTAAGTTCGAGGTGGTTATGCAAGCGCAAACAGCGACACGGCAACACAACATCGGCGGCAGCTTGCGATTCAACGGGATCGGCAAGTCCTTTCCCGGCGTGCAGGCGCTGGCCAATATCAGTTTCGTTGCCCATCCGGGGCAGGTCCATGCCTTGATGGGTGAAAACGGCGCCGGCAAGTCCACGCTGCTCAAGATCCTGGGCGGTGCCTACATCCCGAGCAGCGGCGACTTGCAGATCGGCGAACAGACGATGGCGTTCAAAGGCACCGCTGACAGCATCGCCAGTGGTGTGGCAGTGATTCACCAGGAACTGCACCTGGTGCCGGAAATGACCGTCGCTGAAAACCTGTTTCTCGGCCATTTGCCGGCGCGTTTCGGCCTGGTCAATCGTGGTGTGCTGCGCCAGCAGGCGCTGACGCTGCTCAAGGGCCTGGCCGACGAAATCGACCCGCAGGAAAAGGTCGGGCGCCTGTCCCTTGGTCAGCGCCAACTGGTGGAAATCGCCAAGGCCTTGTCCCGTGGCGCCCACGTCATTGCTTTCGACGAACCCACCAGTAGCCTGTCGGCCCGTGAAATCGACCGTTTGATGGCGATCATCAGTCGACTGCGGGACGAGGGCAAAGTGGTGCTCTACGTCAGCCACCGCATGGAGGAGGTGTTCCGCATCTGCAATGCGGTGACGGTGTTCAAGGACGGTCGTTACGTGCGGACCTTCGAGAACATGAGCGAGTTGACCCATGATCAACTCGTCACGTGCATGGTCGGTCGCGATATCCAGGACATCTATGATTACCGTCCTCGGGAGCGCGGCGATGTGGCGCTGCAAGTGAAGGGCCTGCTGGGGCCGGGCTTGCGCGAACCGGTGAGTTTCCAGGTGCACAAGGGCGAGATCCTCGGCTTGTTCGGGCTGGTCGGCGCCGGTCGTACGGAGCTTTTTCGCTTGCTCAGTGGCCTGGAGCGCCAGCGCGAGGGCAGCCTGGTCCTGCACGGTAAGGAGCTGAAACTACGTTCTCCACGGGATGCCATCGCCGCGGGCGTTCTGCTCTGCCCGGAGGATCGCAAGAAGGAAGGCATCATCCCGTTGGGCAGTGTGGGCGAGAACATCAACATCAGTGCGCGTCCGTCTCATTCCACACTTGGCTGCCTGTTGCGTGGCGACTGGGAGCGGGGTAATGCCGACAAACAGATCAAGTCGCTGAAAGTGAAGACGCCGGCGGCCAGCCAGAAAATCATGTACCTGTCCGGCGGGAACCAGCAGAAGGCGATTCTTGGTCGCTGGCTGTCGATGCCGATGAAAGTCCTGCTGCTGGACGAGCCTACTCGTGGCATCGACATCGGCGCCAAGGCGGAGATCTACCAGATTATCCACAACCTGGCGGCCGACGGTATCGCGGTGATTGTGGTGTCCAGCGACCTGATGGAAGTGATGGGCATTTCCGACCGAATCCTGGTGCTCTGCGAAGGGGCCATGCGCGGCGAGCTGCCGCGTGACCAGGCCAACGAATCCAATCTGCTGCAACTGGCGCTGCCGCGCCAACGCGTTGCCGACGCGGCGAACTGAGAGGTAAATCATGACCATTCAAAACAATGCACTGCCAACGGCACGCAAACCCCTGGACCTGCGCCGTTTCCTGGATGACTGGGTCATGCTGCTGGCGGCCATCGGCATCTTCGTGCTCTGCACCCTGATGATCGACAACTTCCTGTCGCCGCTGAACATGCGCGGGCTGGGCCTGGCGATTTCCACCACCGGCATCGCGGCCTGCACCATGTTGTATTGCCTGGCGTCCGGGCACTTCGACTTGTCGGTCGGTTCGGTGATTGCCTGTGCCGGCGTGGTCGCGGCGGTGGTGATGCGCGACACCAACAGCGTGTTCCTCGGCGTCAGTGCGGCGCTGGTGATGGGGCTGATCGTGGGCCTGATCAACGGCATCGTCATCGCCAAGCTGCGGGTCAATGCCTTGATCACCACACTGGCGACAATGCAGATCGTTCGCGGCCTGGCCTACATCTTTGCCAACGGCAAAGCGGTGGGTGTGTCGCAGGAATCGTTCTTCGTGTTCGGCAACGGCCAATTGTTCGGCGTACCGGTGCCGATCCTGATCACCATCGCCTGCTTCCTGTTTTTCGGCTGGCTGCTGAACTACACCACCTATGGGCGCAATACCATGGCCATCGGTGGCAACCAGGAAGCGGCGTTGTTGGCGGGGGTGAACGTTGATCGCACCAAGATCATCATCTTCGCCGTGCATGGCGTCATCGGCGCCCTGGCCGGGGTGATCCTGGCATCGCGCATGACCTCGGGCCAACCGATGATCGGCCAGGGCTTCGAACTGACCGTGATCTCGGCTTGCGTGCTGGGTGGGGTGTCATTGAGCGGTGGCATCGGCATGATTCGCCACGTCATTGCGGGCGTGCTGATTTTGGCGATCATCGAAAACGCGATGAACCTGAAGAACATCGACACCTTCTACCAATACGTCATCCGCGGCTCGATCCTGCTGCTGGCGGTGGTGATCGACCGCTTGAAACAACGCTGAACCCTGCAGCAACCGGGCCGGCCGCTTTCGCGAGCAGGCTCGCTCCCACAGGATTTTGTGCCAGGGCTCAGAACCCCGGCACAGCGCAGATCCAATGTGGGAGCGGGCTTGCTCGCGAAGGCGTTCTCCCAGACGCCGACAATCACCCCGCCTTGCGCAACGCCTCAACCAATTCCTGCTTACGCATCTTCGAGCGCCCGGGAATGTTTTTCGCCCGGGCCTCCCTCATCAAGCTGTCCACTGTCTGGGTCGCGTGGGAGGCTTTACTGGTGCGCGGGTGACCTTCGCGGGTCTTGGCGGCGCGCCGGGCCGATTCCTTGCGGTCGGTTTTCTTGGCCGTCGCCGGTTTTTCCTTGCCAGAACCACCGGAGCGTTCGCCACCACCGGACTGTTTGTTCACGGTCGCCCAGGCGCGTGCCTCGGCTTCGTTCTCGGACACACCTTTTTTCTCGTAGCTTTTTTCAATGTGTGCGGCCTTGCGCTTTTGTTCGGCGGTGTATTTGTCTTTGCTTCCACGAGGCATGGGATGTTCCTCCTCAAATGTCTGAGCAGAGGCTACTGGCTGGCGGCGCCACCTTCGGAGCCCGAACCACCGGTCGTGGTTTTCGAGCCCACCCCGGTGTCGGCGTTATCAGGCGCTGTCGAGTCCGGTGTATTCATGCCGCCCTGACGACCCGTGTCATTACCCTGCACACGCGGATCGGTGCCGGTGGCGGGTGGCTGGCCATTGTTCAGGCCACTGCCGGTGCCGTCGGTGTTCAGCTTGGGCAGGCCTTCGGTTGCGGGAGAGTTGGGCGCCTGTACCGGGTCGGTCGGCCCGGTGCCGGAGGTCGAAGCCGCGAAAGCCACCGACGACAGCAGCGCGGCGAAGGTGAATGCGGTCAGCCTTTTAGTGATCATGAGTGTCGCCTCCATTTTTCAGAATGCTTACCTGATCTTGGGCCTCGCTGGATTTGGGTTTGTGCCTCGGGCGCGACGAATGGTCTAACCGTCGAGTCCGGCCTCTTCCATGAATTGCTCCATGAAGCTTTTCAGTTTTTCGTGACGGATCAGCGCCATGTGTTGCCCGGTGGCAGTCTGGAAACCGTCGGCCAGGTGCAACAATTTGGTCTGGAAATGATCGAGGCAGAAACGTCGATCATCGTAATCCCGGGACTTGGCCTGCGGATCCTGAGGGTCATAGAGTGCACTGCCCATGCGTCCGGCTACATAGAATGTGCGGGCCACCCCGAGCAGGCCCAATGAGTCGAGGCGGTCGGCGTCCTGGAGAATTTTGGCTTCGAGTGTGATCGCTGCGATATTGGCCGAAAAACTGTGAGCCTCGATGGCATGGGCAACGGCGCTGATTTTTTCGTCTGGCCAGTTCAGTGTCGACAACAGTGTCGATGCCTTATCCGCTGCCAAGCGAGAGGCCTGGGCGCGCAGCGGTGAATTTTTTTCCACCGCCACGCAGTCATGCAGCAGCGTTGCCGCCAGCAGGATAAGCAGGTCACCGCCTTCATGACGGTGGAGCAAGCGTACGTTGTGCCAGACCCGTTGCAGATGTGACAGATCGTGAGCGCCATCCTCCGATGGCTCCAATGCGTGAGGCAGCAGCTGGGCAACGACGGTTTGAAAAGGTGCAAAGGCGGCAGCGGTCATGACAGATCCTTTGTATGTCGGTACTTCGAGGGTTCGTGGACGATGTTCATTTTCATATGTGACGAGCGCCCCGTGGCGGCTTAGTATGGCGCTTTCAATTGGCTACAAGGCCTGTTCATGTCCATCGAGATCCGTCCTGCGCAACCCAGCGATGCGCCTCAAATCCTTGCCTTCATCACCGAGTTGGCCGATTACGAAAAGGCCCGCCACGAAGTCATCGCCAGTGTGGCGGACATCGAGCGCAGCCTGTTCAGCGAGGGCGCAACGGCCCACGGGTTGATCTGCCTGCGTGATGGCGTGCCGATTGGCTTCGCGGTGTTTTTCTTCAGTTATTCCACTTGGCTGGGCAGCAACTGCCTGTACCTCGAAGACCTGTACATCACGCCTGACCAGCGCGGTGGCGGGGCGGGCAAGACGTTGCTGCGCCATTTGGCGAAAGTTGCCTGTGACAACGATTGCGGGCGCTTCGAATGGAGCGTGCTGGACTGGAACACGCCGGCCATCGAGTTCTACAAATCCCTCGGCGCGCAACCACAGGAAGAGTGGGTGCGCTACCGAATGGACGGCAAGGTGCTACGGGATTTTGCTAACGGCAACTGAGCATTTCATGAGTGCGCGGCGCACGCGTACTCGGCAAACCCCGGGCGCTGCTCAAGGCGTTTGCAGTAGGCGGCCACCGCAGGATAGTCCGGGCGTTCCATGGGCGCCTGGCGCCAGCGGTGCACCGACAAGCCGATGAGCACATCCGCAAGGGAAAACGCCGTACCGGCCACATAGGCGCCGGTGCGGTTCAATTGCTGTTCCAGCAAACCCATCTTCTCGTTCCAGCCTTTGATGCCGGCGGCGATGCGTTGCGGGTCCTGGAAGTCCGGATTCTTGCGTACCAGGGCGTGGAATGCGTAGCCCCATGACGGGTTGAGCTCTGTGGCTTGCCAGTCCATCCACTGCTCGACACGCGCCCGTGCGGCAGGCTCGACAGGCAGCAGGTCGCTGCGCCCATGCTTGCCCACCAGGTAACGGCAAATGGTATTGGACTCCCAGAGCACACCGTTCTCATCAATGATTACCGGCACCTGGGCATTGGGATTCAGGGCGAGGAAATCCGGATCCTGGGTCGAAGAAAAACCAATGCCCCAGTCTTCGCGCTCGTAGGCGATTTCCAGTTCCTGGCAGGTCCACAGCACTTTTCTGACGTTGATCGAGGAAGTGCGGCCGAGGATTTTCAGCTGTTGTCCCATTACTTTTTCCCTGAGTTGTTTGGCGTCCGATCAGAAACGTAGCAGGGTCTTGGGCGGATGGCGATTGGCTTTGTGGTGGATATGAAAAATCCCAATATATGGGAGAGATATTTATATATTGAGATTTTGCTGCGCCCAGGTTTATAGTCCGTTCCACTCACTGCCAAAAAACAGAACAGGTGAAGCGGATGCAGGCGCAATTGATCGCGCTCGATTGGGGGACCACCTCATTACGGGCTTACAAACTCGCAGCCGGTGGCGAGGTGCTCGAGCAGCGCTCGCTGTCATCGGGGATCATGCAGTTGCCTTCCGGGCCGCGAACCGTGGCCGGCCGGGTGTGCATCGACGGTTTCGAACTGGCCTTCGACGAAGCCTGCGGCGACTGGCTCGATGCTCAGCCAGGCTTGCCTGTCATCGCCTGTGGCATGGTCGGCAGTGCTCAAGGCTGGCGTGAAGCGCCTTACTGCGACACACCCGCCAACGTCGCCAATCTCGGACATTCCCTACGAACCGTTCGCAGCCTTCGCGGTGTCGATGTGCACATCGTGCCGGGCGTGATTCAGCGTTCACGCTTGCCCAATGTCATGCGCGGCGAAGAAACCCAAGTGCTCGGCGCCTTGCACAGCCTGCCGGACGAAGCGGTGCTGATCGGCTTGCCCGGCAGTCATTCGAAATGGGTGGAAGTGGCCGATGGCTGCATCGTGCATTTCGACACCTTCATGACCGGCGAGATCTTCGCCGTGCTCAGTGACCACAGCATTCTCGGCCGCACCCAGCAACGGAGTACGACCTTCGATGGCGTGGCCTTTGATCGTGGCGTACAGGTGGCGTTGTCGGTGGATGGCCAGATCGGTCCGTTGTCCACGGTGTTCAGTGCCCGCAGCCTGGGCTTGACCGGCGAACTGGAGGCCAGCGCCCAGGCCGATTACCTCTCGGGCCTGCTGATCGGCCATGAGCTGACGGCGCTGGCCGAGGTGCAGCGTCGGCGACGCGACAGCCTCCACCTGCCGACGGTGGTGCTGATCGGCAACTCCCAACTCTGTGTCCGTTATCAACGGGCCCTCGACGCCTGCGGCTTCGCCCGGGTGGTCCTGGCCGAACAGGCCACCGAACGCGGTTTGTGGCAACTGGCCGTGGCGGCCGGGTTGCTCGATTCCACCGCCCCCTGAACCTGACTGGAGGTCTGACATGCTCACACAAGCACTGGCGCACAACGGGCTGATCGCGATCCTGCGTGGTCTGCGTCCCGAAGAGGCGGCGGCCATCGGCGAAGTCCTGTACAGCGCCGGATTTCGCGTCATCGAAGTACCGCTCAATTCCCCCGAACCGTACGAAAGCATCCGCATCCTGCGCAGTACCTTGCCCGCCGATTGCCTGATCGGTGCCGGTACCGTGCTCACGCCGGAACAGGTCGAGCAGGTGAAAGCCGCTGGCGGCCAAGTGATCGTCATGCCCCACAGCGATCCGAAGGTGCTGCGTGCGGCGAAAGCGGCGGGCTTGTACCTGTCGCCAGGCGTCGCCACGCCCACCGAAGCCTTTGCCGCGCTGGCCGAAGGCGCCCATGTACTGAAGATGTTCCCCGCCGAGCAAATGGGCCCGGCGGTGGTCAAGGCCTGGCTCGCGGTGCTGCCGGCCGGGACCGTGCTGGTGCCGGTGGGCGGGATTACCCCGGACAACATGGCGGTGTTCGTCGAAGCCGGCGTCAAGGGTTTCGGCCTTGGTTCCGGGCTGTTCAAGCCGGGCCTGACAGCGGATGAAGTGGCGGTGCGCGCCAAGGCCTACGTGGCCGCATGGAACGCCTTGAACTGAAGACTTTTCCAGCGCCCCGTGCGCTGCATCTGACAAGAGAGACAACAAGATGAAAATCACCAAGCTGACCACGTTTATCGTTCCGCCGCGCTGGTGCTTCCTCAAGGTCGAGACCGACGAGGGCGTGACCGGTTGGGGCGAGCCCGTGGTCGAAGGCCGTGCCCACACGGTGGCGGCGGCTGTCGAGGAATTGTCCGACTACCTGATCGGCAAAGACCCACGCAACATCGAAGACATCTGGACCGTGCTCTATCGTGGCGGCTTCTACCGCGGCGGGGCCATTCACATGAGCGCCCTGGCCGGCATCGACCAGGCGCTGTGGGACATCAAGGGCAAGGCCCTGGGCGTGTCGGTCAGCGACCTGCTGGGCGGCCAGGTGCGCGACAAGATCCGTGTGTATTCGTGGATCGGCGGCGACCGGCCGGCCGACACCGCTCGCGCGGCGAAAGAAGCCGTGGCGCGGGGCTTCACCGCTGTGAAGATGAACGGCACCGAAGAGCTGCAGTTTCTCGACACCTTTGAAAAAGTCGACCTAGCCCTGGCCAACGTCGCGGCGGTGCGGGACGCGGTGGGGCCGAACGTCGGCATTGGCGTGGACTTCCACGGCCGGGTGCACAAGCCGATGGCCAAGGTACTGATGAAGGAACTCGATCCCTACAAGCTGATGTTCATCGAAGAGCCGGTGCTCAGCGAAAACTACGAAGCCCTCAAGGAGTTGGCGCCGCTGACCAGCACCCCGATCGCTCTGGGCGAGCGCTTGTTCTCGCGCTGGGACTTCAAACGTGTACTCAGCGAAGGCTACGTGGACATCATTCAGCCGGATGCATCCCACGCCGGGGGTATCACCGAGACCCGCAAGATCGCCAACATGGCCGAGGCCTATGACGTGGCGCTGGCGCTGCACTGCCCGCTGGGCCCGATCGCCCTGGCGGCGTGCCTGCAACTGGACGCGGTCTGCTACAACGCCTTCATCCAGGAACAGAGCCTGGGCATCCACTACAACGAGAGCAACGACCTGCTGGATTACATCAAGGATCCGCAGGTGTTCGACTACGACAAGGGCTTTGTGAAGATCCCGAACGGCCCGGGCCTGGGCATTGAGATCAACGAGGAATACGTCATCGAACGCGCGGCCATCGGCCACCGCTGGCGCAACCCGATCTGGCGCCATGCCGATGGCAGTTTTGCCGAGTGGTGAGTCACGCCTGATCACTCTGATAGGAATCCTTTCAGGAGCAAAAGACTCCTGTGGAGCAAGGGGTTCTGTGGGAGCAAGGCTTGCCCGCGATGAAGTCGATGCGTTTTCCAGGCAGACCGGGTCATCGTTCATCGCGGGCAAGCCTTGCTCCCACAGGGTCTTGCTCAATCCTTGCCGTATTCGACAAACATAAAAAGAGGCACCTCACATGCAAGCGCACACCCTGAGCGCGCAGGCGTCGTTGGTGACGCCCAGCCGCAAGCGTTTTTTCATCATGGTCCTGCTGTTCATCACCGTGGTGATCAATTACCTGGACCGCAGCAACCTCTCGATCGCCGCTCCCGCACTGACCAGCGACCTGGGCATCGATCCGATCCACGTCGGGCTGATTTTCTCGGCGTTCGGCTGGACCTACGCCGCCATGCAAATACCCGGTGGCTGGCTGGTGGATCGGGTGCCGCCGCGCATTCTGTATAGCGTGGCGTTGCTGTTGTGGTCGGTGGCCACGGTAATGCTGGGCTTTGCCGCCAGTTTCATCGCGCTGTTCGTACTGCGCATGGCGGTCGGTGCCCTGGAAGCGCCGGCTTATCCGATCAACAGCCGCGTGGTCACCACCTGGTTTCCTGAGCGCGAGCGGGCCACGGCCATCGGTTTCTATACCTCCGGGCAGTTTGTCGGGTTGGCCTTCCTGACCCCGGTATTGGCCTGGCTGCAACACGCCTTCGGTTGGCACATGGTGTTTGTCGCCACGGGCGCGGTGGGCATTATCTGGGCGGCGATCTGGTACGCGGTGTATCGCGAACCGCGGGATTTCAAAGGTGCCAACGCCGCCGAAATCGAACTGATCCGCGAAGGCGGCGGGCTGGTGGATATCCAGGCCGATACCGCCAAGGTCAAGGCCAAATTCAGCTGGACCGACCTGGGGATTGTCCTGACCCAACGCAAGTTGTGGGGCATTTACCTGGGGCAGTTCTGCCTCAACTCCACGCTGTGGTTTTTCCTGACCTGGTTCCCGACCTACCTGGTGAAATATCGCGGCATGGACTTCATCAAGTCCGGCCTACTGGCGTCCCTGCCATTTCTCGCGGCGTTTGTCGGCGTGCTGTGCTCCGGGTTCTTCTCCGACTGGCTGATTCGCCGCGGCGCCACCGTGGGGTTTGCACGCAAGCTGCCGATCATTGGCGGGTTGCTGATCTCGACCTCGATCATCGGCGCCAACTTCGTCGAGTCGACGCCGCTGGTGATTGCCTTCCTGGCCTTGGCGTTCTTCGGCAATGGCCTGGCGTCGATCACCTGGTCGCTGGTCTCCACACTGGCGCCGGCGCGACTGCTCGGGTTGACCGGTGGGGTGTTCAACTTCATCGGCAACCTGGCGGCCATCGCCACGCCGATCGTCATTGGCTTTCTCGCCAGCGGCGATTCGTTTGCCCCGGCCATCACCTATATCTCTGTCCTGGCACTGGCTGGCGCGCTGTCCTACATCCTGCTGGTCGGGAAGGTCGAGCGCATCGAGTTGTAGTCCGACGGGGCGGGCGACCATAATGCCGCCCGTTCCCCGCTCACTGTTGAAGGCCGGCTATGCAGCAAGACGATCCAAAAATCACCAAGGACGCCGCACCTACGGGCACGCAGACATTGTTGCGTGGCCTGGGGGTGGTCCAAGCGGTCGCCAGCGGCGCCCGTGACTTGAAGGAAATCGCCCGGCTGATCGGCACCACCCGCAGCACCACCCATCGCCTGGCCAGTTGCCTGGTGGATGAGCGTTACCTGCGCGTGGTGCCGCAAGTGGGCTACCTGCTGGGGCCGAAATTGATCGAGCTGGGTTTTCAGGCCCGGGAAGAGTTGCCACTGGTGAGCCTGGCGGGGCCGTACCTGGACGAGCTGTCGGCGCTTACCGGGGACACCGTTCACTTGGCGATTCGCGAAGGTGACGAAGTCTTGTACCTGCTGAAGAATCCGGGGCGCAACGGCCCGGAAATGCGCTCGCGCGTAGGCCATCGGATGCCGTTGGCGCGCACTGGGATCGGCAAGGCGCTGATGCTCGATGACTCGCAGGAACAATGGAAGCGGCTGTATGAAATCAGCCTGCCAGCCGGTGGGAAGAATCAATTCTGGCCCCAGCATCAGGAGCAATCCTGGGAACAGTTCCAGCAACGGATGGTGGAGTATGTGGCGGGGGGCTATGCCTTCGACCTGGAAGACAACGAACCGTCGATTCGCTGTGTGGCGGCGCCGATCCGTGACGCCGGCAAGCGCATTGTTGCCGGCATCAGCATCGCCAGCACCGTGCCGTACATGCCGCTGGAAAAGATGGCCGAGCTGATTCCCCTGGTCAAAGGGGTCACAGCCCGGTTGTCGGCGGAACTGGGCGCCAAGGTTTGACGAACGTCAGGCCTTGAGCGTGGCCATGTCGATGACAAAGCGGTATTTCACATCCCCGGCGATCATGCGGCTGTAGGCCTCGTTGATCTGGCGGATGTCGAGCATTTCAATGTCGCAGCTGATGTTGTGTTCGGCGCAGAAATCCAGCACTTCCTGGGTTTCGGCGATACCGCCAATCAACGAACCGGCCAGGACCCGACGGCCCATGATCAATTTTGCCGCGTGTACCGGCGGATCGATCGGCTCGACCAGACCTACCAGGATGTGCACTCCGTCGAAACGCAGCGTGTCGAGGTAGGGATTGAGGTCGTGCTGTACCGGAATGGTGTCCAGCAGGAAGTGGAATCGTCCGGCTGCTGCGGCCATCTGTTCGGCGTCGGTGGATACGATCACATGGTCCGCGCCCTGGCGACGGGCTTCTTCGGCCTTGCTCGCCGAGCGGGTGAACAACGTGACTTCTGCGCCCAAGGCCTTGGCGAACTTGATGCCCATGTGACCCAGGCCGCCCATGCCCAGCACGCCAACCTTGTCGCCAGCCTTCACGCCATAGTGCTTGAGGGGCGAGTAGGTGGTGATGCCTGCGCAGAGAAGTGGTGCGGCGCTGGCCGGGTCGAGTGCTGCCGGAATGCGCAGCACAAAGTGTTCGTTGACCACGATGCTGTTGGAGTAACCGCCCATGGTGTGGCCGCCGCTCACACGGTCCGGGCTGGCGTAGGTCTGGGTCATGCCTTCGAAACAGTATTGCTCCAAGTCAGCGCGGCAGGCTTCGCACTCGCGGCAGGAGTCGACCATGCAGCCTACGCCCACCAGGTCGCCAACCTTGTAGCGGGTGACGTCCGCGCCGACGGCGGTGACTTTGCCGATGATTTCGTGGCCGGGCATCAGCGGGTAAACGGCGATGCCCCATTCGTTGCGGGCCTGGTGGATGTCGGAATGACAGACGCCGCAGTAGAGAATGTCGATCGCCACATCGTCGGCTCGCGGGCTGCGACGCTCGAATTTCATGGGGGCGAGGGGAGTGGTGGCCGACTGGGCGGCATATCCGATGGCTGTGTACATGATGGACCTCGCTAAGCAATGAACGTTGAGGGTTTCATTCTGGGAGTCCCGGCGACAGGTGGCGATGGCGATTCCTCCGCCTGTCATGCCTAATCCTCCGGTCTTGGCCAGGATCTGATCCTATGTGACGCCAGACCTGCGATGATGGTTTCATCCCTTTTTTCGTGAAGTTTTCGCCCATGTTGTTGACCCGCCATCTCGATGCCAACGCTACGCTGGTTTCATTGATAGAACCCTTGGCGACCCGCGACGGTTTCGTCCCGACGCCACTGCCCGGCGTACATGCGCTTCGGGCCAGCCAGGACGTCGCCCGTGGCCCGCAGCTCTACGAGCCGAGCCTGGTGATCATCGCCCAGGGCAGCAAACTGGCGTACCTGGGACCGCGCACACTGGAATATGGCGCCGGGCACTATCTGATCCAGGCCTTGCCGGTGCCGTTCGAGTGCGAAACCTACGCCATGCCCAATGCTCCGCTGTTTGGGGTTTCCGTTGCGATCGATCGGGCGATGCTGGGGGAGTTGGTACTGGCCATGGGGCTGGTGCCGGGGCGGAACCTGGCGCCCCAGACGCCGGAATCAATGACCTGCGCAGTGCTCGATGACGCCATGCGTGGGTGTGTCGAACGCTTGTTGCGTTGCTTGCACGACCCACTGGAATGCCAGGTCATGGGCCAGGCGCGGCTGCGGGAGTTGTTGTTCGTCGCGTTGCGCGGGCCCCAGGCCGATGTGCTGCGGGCGCTGGTGGAGCAGCAAGGCCAATTCGCCCGGATTGCCGCGGCCCTGGGCCATTTGCATGCGCACTTCACCGAGCCGCTGAACGTCGAGACCTTGGCCAGTTGCGCGAACATGAGCGCCTCGACCTTTCATGAGCATTTCAAGCGCAGCACCTTGCTGTCGCCAGTGCAGTACCTCAAGCGCTTGCGCCTGCTCAAGGCCCAGCGGCTGCTGCTCACCGAGGGCATGGGCGTGGCCCAGGTCGCGCACCAGGTGGGGTATCAGAGCTCGTCGCAGTTCAGTCGGGAGTACAAGCGCTACTTCGAGCGCAACCCTGGGGAAGAGCGCGCCGCTTGATCCACTGATATCACCCCCTGTGGGAGCGAGCTGTGGTACTGCTTGGATGGCAGGCAACAAAAAGGCCCCCATTACGGGAGCCTTGATGTTCAGCGCAATGGCTTACATGTTCGGGTAAGTCGGTCCGCCAGCGCCTTCCGGCGACACCCAAGTGATGTTCTGCGAAGGGTCCTTGATGTCACAGGTCTTGCAGTGCACGCAGTTCTGGGCGTTGATCTGGAAGCGTTTCTCGCCGTCTTCCTTGGTCACCACTTCGTACACGCCGGCCGGGCAGTAGCGCTGGGCCGGTTCGTCGTACAACGGCAGGTTCTTGCTGATCGGGATGCTCGGGTCGGTCAGCTTCAGGTGGCAGGGCTGTTCTTCTTCGTGGTTGGTACCGGAGATGAACACCGAGCTGAGTTTGTCGAAGCTGATCTTGCCGTCCGGTTTCGGGTAGTCGATTTTCTTGCAATCGGCTGCCAGCTTGAGGCAGGCGTAGTCGGGCTTGGTGTCGTGCAGGGTGAACGGCATTTTGCCGCCAAGGATGTTCTGGTCGAACCAGTTGAAGCCGCCACCGATGATCGCGCCGTATTTGTGGATCGCTGCACCGAAGTTGCGGCTGGCGAACAGCTCTTCATACAGCCAACTGCTCTTGAAGCTGTCGACGTAGGCGGTCAGTTCATCACCGCCTTCGGACTCGGCGAACAGGCGATCGGCCACGGCGTCGGCGGCAAGCATGCCGGACTTCATGGCGGTGTGGCTGCCCTTGATCTTGGCGAAGTTCAGGGTGCCGAGGTCGCAACCGATCAGCGCGCCGCCCTTGAAGACCATTTTCGGCAGCGAGTTCAGGCCGCCCTTGCAGATGGCACGGGCGCCATAGCTGACACGCTTGCCACCTTCCAGGTACTGCTTGAGCACCGGGTGATGCTTGAGGCGCTGGAACTCGTCGAACGGCGACAGGAAAGTGTTGCTGTAGGACAGGTCGACGATCAGGCCGACCACCACCTGATTGTTTTCCAGGTGATAGAGGAAGGAACCGCCGGTGTTCTCGGTGCCCATGATGTCCAGCGGCCAGCCGGCGGTGTGCACCACCAGGCCAGGTTGATGCTTGGCCGGGTCGATTTCCCAGATTTCCTTCAGGCCGATGCCGTAGTGCTGGGCGTCGGCCTCGCTGTCCAGGTTGAAGCGCTTGATCAGTTGCTTGCCGATGTGGCCGCGGCAGCCTTCGGCGAACAGCGTGTATTTGCCACGCAGTTCCATGCCAGGGGTGTACAGGCCTTCCTTCGGATTGCCTTCGCGGTCGACGCCCAGGTCGCCGGTGATGATCCCGCGCACCACGCCGTTCTCGTCGAACAGCGCTTCCTGGGCGGCGAAGCCCGGATAGATTTCCACGCCCAGGTTCTCGGCCTGCTGGGCCAGCCAGCGGCACAGGTTGCCCAGGGAAATAATATAGTTGCCTTCGTTGTGCATGGTCTTGGGCACAAAGAAGTCAGGGATTTTGCTCGCGGCCTCGGCGTTTCTCAGGACATAAATGTCATCACGCACGACGGGCGTGTTCAACGGGGCGCCGAGTTCTTTCCAGTCCGGGAACAGTTCGTTCAGGGCGCGGGGCTCGAACACCGCACCGGAGAGGATGTGCGCACCGACCTCGGAGCCTTTTTCGACCACGCAGACGCTGATTTCCTTACCGGCTTCGGCGGCCTTCTGTTTCAGTCGGCAAGCGGCAGACAGGCCAGCGGGGCCGGCACCGACGATGACCACGTCGAATTCCATGTATTCGCGTTCCACAGGGCTATCTCCTACTCAAGGCTCACAGTTTTTTCTAATTGGAGGTTTGGCGTTGCATCCGTTGTTTCCTTCGCGAAAAGCGACGAAAGCGACAATGGATGAAACGCGTGTCTCTCTTAAGCGGCGCATTATATCTACACCACTCTCAGGGTCCAATACAAACGTTTGTTTGAAATTGCCGCAGCCCAGATAAATCACTGACGTACGGCTTATGACTGACCATTTTGCCGTATTGACCGGAATAGGCGTTCCGGTCAAGATACGGGCGGTTTTGCGCTCGCCGTAGGCTGACTGTTGGTTTCAAGAGC
Source organism: Pseudomonas sp. H1_F01 (assembly GCF_054681425.1). Classification (NCBI taxonomy): domain Bacteria; kingdom Pseudomonadati; phylum Pseudomonadota; class Gammaproteobacteria; order Pseudomonadales; family Pseudomonadaceae; genus Pseudomonas; species Pseudomonas sp. H1_F01. The sequence continues at coordinate 2,141,366 of NZ_CP162823.1, forward strand.
ACCTCTAAAGACAGGGCGAAGGCAGCACAAAGTGACGCATTGCGTGGTTCTGACGCGCAGTTTACACGCCGCGATAATGAATGACTCATCGGTCATCACTGACGAATGGTCTTCACTCCCGTGAGCTGGGTCATGTGTGGTTCATGCCGGCGTTTTTAGAGGTGCCCTTGCGCCCATGAGCATCAACCGCCAGGTTCGCCTAGGCGACTTTTTTTCACCGGAGAGTAACGAGGAATCCATGAAGGTTCTTGTAGCTGTCAAACGAGTGGTCGACTATAACGTCAAGGTTCGCGTCAAGGCGGACAACTCCGGCGTCGACCTCGCCAACGTCAAGATGTCGATGAACCCTTTCTGCGAAATCGCCGTAGAAGAAGCCGTACGCCTGAAGGAAAAAGGCGTGGCGACTGAGATCGTCGTCGTCTCCATCGGCCCGACCACCGCCCAGGAACAACTGCGCACCGCGCTGGCACTGGGTGCCGATCGCGCCATCCTCGTCGAATCCGCCGAAGAGCTGACCTCCCTGGCCGTGGCCAAGCTGCTCAAGGCCGTTGTCGACAAGGAACAGCCATCGCTGGTGATCCTCGGCAAGCAGGCCATCGACAGCGACAACAACCAGACCGGCCAGATGCTCGCTGCATTGAGCGGCTACGGTCAGGGCACCTTCGCGTCCAAGGTCGAAGTGTCCGGCGACAGCGTTGCCGTGACCCGCGAGATCGACGGCGGCGCGCAGACCGTTTCCCTGAAACTGCCGGCCATCGTCACCACCGACCTGCGTTTGAACGAGCCGCGCTATGCGTCTCTGCCAAACATCATGAAAGCCAAGAAGAAGCCGCTTGAAGTGCTGACGCCTGACGCTTTGGGCGTTTCCACCGCCTCCACCAACAAGACCCTCAAGGTCGAAGCGCCGGCTGCACGCAGCGCGGGCATCAAGGTCAAGTCGGTGGCTGAACTGGTCGAGAAACTGAAAAACGAAGCGAAGGTGATCTGATCATGACTATCCTCGTAATCGCCGAACACGATAACAAGGCGCTGGCTCCAGCCACGCTGAACACCGTTGCTGCTGCCGCTAAAATCGGTGGCGATATTCACGTGCTGGTAGCGGGTCAGGGCGCTGGCGCCGTGGCTGAAGCCGCTGCGAAAATCGCTGGCGTGGCCAAAGTGCTGTCGGCTGACAACGCTGCCTACGCACACCAACTGCCGGAAAACGTTGCGCCGCTGGTAGCCGAGCTGGGCAAGGGCTACAGCCACATCCTGGCTGCCGCTACCTCCAACGGCAAGAACATCCTGCCACGCGTGGCCGCTGCACTGGACGTCGACCAGATCTCCGAGATCATCTCGGTAGAAAGCGCCGACACCTTCAAGCGTCCGATCTACGCCGGCAACGCCATTGCCACCGTGCAATCGACCGCTGCGGTCAAGGTCATCACCGTCCGCGCCACCGGTTTCGACCCGGTTGCCGCCGAAGGTGGCTCGGCTGCCGTTGAAGCCGTAGGCGCTGCCCACGACGCCGGCATCTCCAGCTTCGTCAACGAAGAACTGGCCAAGTCCGATCGTCCTGAACTGACCGCTGCCAAGATCGTCGTTTCCGGCGGCCGCGGCATGCAGAACGGTGACAACTTCAAGCACCTGTACGCCCTGGCCGACAAGCTCGGTGCCGCCGTCGGTGCTTCCCGCGCCGCGGTCGACGCCGGTTTCGTGCCCAACGACATGCAGGTCGGCCAGACCGGCAAGATCGTTGCGCCACAGCTGTATATCGCCGTCGGTATCTCCGGCGCGATCCAGCACTTGGCCGGCATGAAAGACTCCAAGGTGATCGTTGCGATCAACAAGGACGAAGAAGCGCCGATCTTCCAAGTGGCCGACTACGGCCTGGTGGCGGACTTGTTCGAAGCCATCCCTGAGTTGGAGAAGCTGGTCTAATCCGGCGTCTTCACTTATAAAGAGCCCGGCCCTTTGGCCGGGCTTTTTATTTCCGCATCAGAGGAGCGTATTGCCATGGATCTGCGTCGTTTGGCCGGCTGGCCGTTGCTGTGGACGTTGGCGCTCGTGCCAGGCCTGTCTGTCGCCGCCGGCAAATGTGAACGACTGATCGCCACCGGCAGCCCGGATGCACCACCCTATCTCTGGCAGGACCCTCAGGACCCCAAGCACTTGATTGGCGCCGGCGCCGACCTGCTGGCGCAGGTCGGGCAAGAACTGGGGATCAAGATCGAACTGCTGTATGCCGGCAAGCGCGCCCAGGCGTTGGACGAAGTGCGCAGTGGACGCATGGACCTGCTCACCGACGCGCCACTGACCGTTACCGGGCTTGAAGTGCTGGATTACGTTCATCCGCCCTTGCTCGAAAACGATTACCTGGTCTGGACCCGCAAGGATTCGACGCTGGTCATCGACCAGCCCGCAGACCTTCACGGTCATCCCGGGGCTTTGTCAGAAAAGGCCCGCATGACCCAGGAATTCGGCGTCTTTGCCGAGCGGCAATTGTCCCTGGTACGCACGCCCAACCTGACCCAGGCCTTTCAGAAACTGCTGCTGGGCGAGGTGGAATATGTCCTGGCGGGGCGCTACGCGGGCCTGGCAATGGCGCAGACACTGGGGATGGCCAATGACCTGCAAGCCGCACCGCAACCGGTGGACAAACCCGGGCTGTTCCTCGCGATTTCCCATAACTCCGCCTGCAATGACCCATGGTTACGCGGACAGCTGGCGCAAAAGATGACAGAATTGGCCGCGTCCGGCCTGGCGGAGGCTGTGTTGCAACGCAATCTCGAGCGGTGGAATACACAGTTGCAGCCATCTGTCAGCGCCCCAAAACAGTAGGGAACATTAGTGACTATTCGACCTCTTTTCGCTGCCCTGGCCGTTCTGGCTCTGGCGGGTTGCGCAGCCGATCCGGCGCCGAATGAACAGATCCGCCTGACTGAACAGGCACTGGAGCAAGCCCGGGCCGTTGGCGCTACTGCCGATGAAGTGCCCGAATTGAAACTGGCTGAAGAAAAATTCGCCCGCGCCAAATCCAACATGGCCGACGAATCCTACAAGAAGGCGCGCATGCGGGCCGAACAGGCCGAACTCGACGCCCGCCTGGCCGAAGCGAAGGTGCTGACCCTCAAGAGCCAGGAGCAACTGAACGTGCTCGACACCCGCATCAAGCGCTTGCGCAAACAATTGAGGGAGGATGCCCAATGAAGCACTCCCACGTATTGGGTGGCCTGGTGCTCGCCGGCCTGGCGAGCTTGTATGGCTGCGCCGGCCAGCGCAGCGAAGCGGCGCTCGAGCAGGCCAGCACCGACTTCCAGAAGGTCAAGGAAGACGCCAACGTATTGCGTGCCGCACCCCGGGACGTGATCCGCGCTGGCGAATCCCTGGCCCGTGCCGATCGTTTGTCCAGCTACTGGGGCAGCGGTGAGGATGTGCAGCATTACGCCTACCTGAGCCAGCGCTACAGTGCGATTGCCCGGGAGCACAGCAACCAGGTGCTCAACGAAGAGCGTGCCGCCAAGCTCGAACTGGAACGCCAGCGCCTGCAATTGGCCCTGCGTGAATCCAAGTTGCTGAGCGTGCAGCAGCAGGGCAAATGGCTTGAAGAACAGATCATGGCGATGGCGACCACACAAACCGATCGCGGTCTGGTGATGACCCTGGGTGACGTGCTGTTCGACACCGGCGAAGCGGAACTGAAGAACTCGGCCAACCGGGTCGTGCTCAAAATCGTGCAGTTCCTGCAGCTCAACCCCAAGCGCGTGGTCCGTATCGAGGGGTACACCGACAGCACCGGCGGCAAGCAGGAAAACCTCAAGTTGTCTCGCGACCGCGCGCAAGCGGTGGCGGATGTGCTGGTGGATCTGGGGGTAGACGAAAAGCGTATCCAGGTTGAAGGCTACGGTGACCAATACCCGGTGGACGTCAACGCCTCCGAGCGTGGCCGGGCACAGAACCGTCGCGTTGAAATTGTGTTCTCCGACGAAAAAGGCCAGCTCGGCGCCGCCCGCTAAGGGCTGCGTCACTGGAAAACCCGGCCCCTGTAAAAGGCGCCGGGTTTTTTTGGCCCTGCAATCGATGCACGATGGGTACAGTTAGAGCTGTCACTCCACTGTACTGTCGAGTAATCTGGCAACTGTCCCAGTACACTTCTAAACTGTTCCGGTATCGTTTCCGACAAGAATAAAATGCCCGTGAAATCGAGTGCTGCGTCATGACCAACCTTCTGCTCTATCAACGTATTGCTCAACAGCTGGCTGAAGACATCCGGCGCGGTGTGTATCAGCCCGGTGAGCGCGTACCGTCGGTGCGCAAGATGAGCTCGCAGCTCAACGTCAGCCATGCCACGGTGCTGCAGGCCTACGCCAACCTTGAAGACCAGGGGCTGATTCGCGCGCGGCCGCAGTCGGGCTACTACGTGCACCAGACGCCGGCCCTGACGGCACCGACGCCGGACATTGCCCGGGTTGAGCGTCCGGGGCTGGTGACACGCAGCAGTATCATCCAGCAAATATTGGTCGAGTCGCGCCGCGAAGGGGTGTTTCCCCTGGGGGCTGCGGTGCCGAGCGTCGACTATCTGCCTGTCCGGGCTCTGCATCAGCAGTTGGCCAAGGTCACGCGCTTCCACAGCCCGCGGGCGTTCAGCTACATGTTCAGCCCGGGGTTCGAGCCGTTGCGTCGCCAAGTGGCGATTCGCATGCGCGATGCCGGCGTCGTGGTGGACCCTTCCGAGGTGGTGATCACCCACGGCTGCGTCGATGCGCTGCAGATGTCCTTGCGGGTGCTGACGCGGCCGGGGGATTTGATCGCCGCCGAGTCGCCGACCTATTACGGCTTGCTGCAACTGGCGGATCTGTTGGGCCTCAAGGTTATCGAGATCCCCAGCGACCCGGTCACTGGCATGAGTCTGGAGGCCTTGCAGCTGGCGGCCAACCAGTGGTCGATCAAGGCGCTGGTGCTGACCACGCGCCTGAGCAATCCTCTCGGCGGCACCATGCCGGAAGAGCGGCAAAAGCAACTGCTGCGCCTGGCGTCGGACTTCGACATCCAGATCGTCGAGGACGATATCTATGGCGAGTTGATGTTCGAGCAGGGGCGCACCAAGGCCCTCAAGGCCTACGACCGGCTGGACCGGGTCATCTACTGTTCGAGTTTTTCCAAGACGTTGTCGCCGGGTGTGCGCATCGGCTGGATGATCGCGGGGAAATTCCAACAGGAAATCCAGCGGCTCCAGACCTTCAGCACGCACTCGGCGTGCAGCGTCACGCAGATGGGCATTGCCGCGTACCTGGAAAACGGCGGCTATGACCGGCACTTGCGCTATATCCGCCAGGAATACCGCAAGAACCTCAGCGCCTTTCAGCTGGCGGTGCAGCAGTACTTCCCCGAAGGCACGCAGATGAGCCGTCCCACTGGAGGCTTCATCCTGTGGGTCAGCCTGCCGGGGCGGGTCAATACCCAGGAGTTGCATGTGCGGGCGTTGCAACAGGGCATCAGTATCGCGCCAGGGCTGATTTTCAGTAATACCGAGCAGTTCAACCACTGCATTCGGTTGAACTGCGGCATACCCTGGAACCGGGAGGCGGAGCGGGCCTTGATGACGCTGGGGCTGTTGGCCACTCAATTGTGCCAGGAGACGGTCAACGGATTTCTTTAGATATCAGCGACTTGGCTCGATGTGCTTGTCAGCGCCTCATTATCAGGCGAGCATGGGGGTCTCTGCCGTCAATGCTGTTGTATTTATGAAAGCCATTGTTCCTGCTGCCTGGGTTTTGATCGGTCTGTTGAGCGTCTTCCACATGGGAGGCGTCGTCGCGGCAGCGCCAGCGCAGGAAAAACCGGCTGCCAGTGCCACGAAGGATGCGCCGAAAAAAAACACAGCGGCCAAGAAGCCTTCCGCCAAGAAAGTGGCACCCGCGAAGAAAAAACGCGCCCCCATCGCCTCCAAGAGCAAATCCGCCCACGAGGTCGCCAAGACCCCATTGCCGCCGGCCAAGCTGGATTTGAGCTTGCCCCATGAGATGGTCGATAAACTGCAACCACCGGGTAAGGTGGTACAGTCCAGGCGTGAGCCGCTCTTGCCGTCGATGTTCGGTGAGAAACCCGGTCCCTTTCAGCTCAATGGCCGTTTGTTGAGCAATGAAATGCAGCTGCCACTGCGCAGCCCGGAGCGCCACGAGGTGGAAGGCGCGGCGCTGGACTTCGAATTCAAGCAATAAACCTTCGGCAGGCCTGCGGTTCGTCGCTGACCATTCGGTCATCTCGCCGTGGGCAAAAAAACACGCAGACGGTAATTTAAAACGAGTGTTTTAGCCGTTACTCTGTGTTCTGTTACTAACCATTACTGTCGTGAGGATGTTGTCGTCATGAAATGCCGTGAAGGCTGTGGCGCCTGTTGCATCGCCCCTTCCATCAGCTCACCTATCCCTGGCATGCCCCAAGGCAAACCGGCGGGAGAACGTTGCGCGCAATTGTCGGTCGATAACCTGTGCCGGATCTTCGGCCAGCCGGAGCGTCCGGCAGTGTGCTCGGCGTTCGAAGCCGACATCGAGGTTTGCGGCAGCAGCAGTGAAGAGGCCATCCGACTGATCGGTTGGTGGGAGCAAATCACGGCAGCGTAATGAGTCAATGAACGGATCCTAACTGAACGAACTTGGACAATAAGGAAAAGAACTATGGGTTCGCTGCATCGTATGGCTGTGTTGTGTGGGTTGACCGTGTTGCTGGCAGCGGCCACCGCTCAGGCAGAGGACTGGCAGGTTGCCAAGGAGAAGGACGGTATCAAGGTTTCCCTCAGTGAGGTGACGGGCTCCAAATACAAGGCCTACCGTGGCGTGACGGTGATGAAAACCACCATGGCCAAGCTGCGGGCCCTGCAGGAAGACGTTCCCGGTGCCTGCGCTTGGATTCATGAATGCAAGAGCCAGAAACTGCTCAAGCACGAAGGCAATCAGAGCTGGACCTACACCCAGTTCAACACGCCATGGCCGGTGACGTCCCGGGACTCGGTGCTTGAAGTTACCACCGAAGAGGGCGCTGATGGCAGCCTGACCCGCAAGCTCAAGGGCGTGCCGAAATACCTGCCTGAAGAGCAAGGTTTCGTGCGGGTGACCCAGGTCGACGGCTTCTGGAAGTTCACGCCAAAGGGCGCTGACCAGATCGAAGTGACCTACCAGGTCCATACCGAACCAGGGGGTGACGTGCCGTCCTGGCTGGCGAACAAGTTCGTGGTGGATGCGCCGTTCAACACCTTGAAAGCCCTGAAGGAACGCGCCGAAAACTGATCGGCCACGGCTGCACTGCAAGAGACCGCCCCGGAGGCGGTCTTTTCATGTGTGCCGTCCAGACGCCCGGCGGAACGATTGTCCGGCCCTCAATGTCGAGATAGAGGTAAGCCAGGCCCTGAATTGATCAAGGAGACACCGATGCAAAAGTGGGAAATCACTTTCGTGGATGATCATGGCGAAGCCATCGCCGAGCAGTTCGACTACGAGCAGGAGCCTACGATGGAGCAGGCTGCACAACTGATTCGCGAAAAATTGCTGCCCGTGCCCGCCCAACTGGACCTCAACGACCTGGAAGGTCGCACCGAAGATCCCACCGTCAAGAACCTCAAGTCCCAGCACAGCATTGAAATCATCAGCATTACACCGATTTCATGAAACGGTGCCTGGTCTCGCTTGGCAGCGGCTGCCACTTGCGGCTACTCTGCAATTGAGATCAGCGAAAGGATCGCGAAGGTCCGGTCTTGTCAGCTACATGCTTGTGTCCCGACGGCCATTTGATGCCGTACCGCTTGCAGCCTGAGGGCTTCACGCACGGGAAGACGGAAAGTCTATCCATTGGTTTCAGGAGGACGTTTCATGAGCACAGCCTATCAAGAAGACATCAGCACCAGCGTGTTGCGCCGCATGAAAGAAGGCGGTTTCGATTTTTCCCGATTCCATCCCATTGAGTTCTACGCCATTTTCCCGGACGAGGAGCGGGCGCGCAGGGCGGCAGGTCATTTTCGGGGAGAATCGTTGAACGCGCAGATCAGTGCACGGGACGATGGGGTTTGGTCGTTGGAACTGAGCCGGGTGATGTACGCCACCTACGATGACATTGGCGACTTCGAGCAAGACTTTGAGGCAGTCGTCGAACCCTTGGGTGGTGTGATCGAGGGCTGGGGTGTCAAGCAAGAGATCCGGCGCCTGCAGGCCTGACAGTTACTCACCGCAACCACAGCAACGGCTGACCTTTAGTGTCGGCCGTTTTCATGTGCGCGTAGCAATGAATGAGCATCTGAAGCACCGCCATCGCGAGCAAGCTCGCTCCCACAGGGGGCAGACAATCCATTGTGGGAGCGAGCTTGCTCGCGATGGCGGCCGCACAATCAACATCATTACCCGCTGACACACCGCAATCACTTCCCCAGGTTTTGTACCTAACTGTATCCAGATCAAGCCGCGTCGTTTTTCCGTGACTATGCTCAGCAGAGCGACGCCCCTGCGTCGCAATGAAGCGGGGGACAGCGGGGTGGGGGCATTTGTTGCACTAGAAAAGTGCGCGGCCTGTCAGAGGAGAATCCAACCCGTTGATCATAAAGCGTTTATGCCGATGGCACGGGGCTTGCGAAGCCTTGCTGCCAGGGTGACAAGGAGTACGGCATGATCCGCAGCGGTTTTGATGAAATGTACGATGCCAACGGCCAGGTCCGCCCGCATTACCAGGCGTTTGCCCGCTGGCTGGCTGAAACGCCTGATGAGCTGCTGGCGCAACGCAGGCGCGAAGCCGACCTGTTGTTTCATCGTGCTGGCATTACGTTCACGCTCTACGGCGACGAGCAGGGGACAGAGCGCCTGATCCCTTTCGACACGATCCCGCGCAGCATCCCGGCCAGTGAATGGCGGGTGGTCGAACGTGGCTGCATCCAGCGGGTCAAGGCGCTGAACATGTTCCTGGCCGATCTCTACCACGAACAACGGATCATCCGGGCCGGGATCATTCCCGCCGAACAGGTGCTGGCCAACGAGCAGTACCAACTGGCGATGCAAGGGCTGGATCTGCACCGTGACATCTACGCGCACATTTGCGGTGTCGACCTGGTGCGCGACGGTGACGGCACGTACTACGTGCTCGAAGACAATCTTCGTACGCCCAGCGGCGTCAGCTACATGCTCGAAGACCGCAAGATGATGATGCGCCTGTTCCCCGAACTGTTCGCCGCCCAGCGCATCGCCCCCATCGACCATTATCCGAACCTGCTGCTCGATACCCTGAAAAGCTCCAGCCCGCTGGACGATCCCAGTGTCGTGGTGCTCACGCCAGGGCGTTTCAACAGCGCGTTCTTCGAGCACGCGTTCCTGGCCCGGGAGATGGGCGTGGAATTGGTGGAAGGCGCCGACCTGTTCGTGCGCGATGACAAAGTGTTCATGCGCACCACCGACGGCCCGAAAGCGGTGGATGTGATCTACCGTCGCCTCGACGATGCGTTCCTCGATCCACTGGCCTTCAATCCGGACTCGATGCTCGGGGTGCCGGGCCTGTTGTCGTCCTACCGTTCCGGCAACGTGGTGCTGGCCAATGCCATCGGCACGGGCGTGGCGGACGACAAGTCGGTGTACCCGTTCGTCACCGACATGATCCGTTTTTACCTGGACGAAGAGCCGATCCTGAAGAACGTTCCTACATGGCAATGTCGTAATCCTGCCGAGCTGTCCCACGTGTTGGCGAATCTTCCCGACCTGGTGGTCAAGGAAACCCAGGGTTCCGGCGGTTATGGAATGCTGGTGGGGCCGGCCGCGACGACGGCGCAGATCGATGCCTTCCGCGAACGGATCAAGGCCAAGCCGCACGCCTACATCGCTCAGCCGACGCTGTCGCTCTCGACCTGCCCGACCTTTGTCGAAAACGGTATCGCCCCGCGCCACATCGACTTGCGGCCGTTTGTGCTCGCTGGCCGTGAGACCCGCGTGGTGCCTGGCGGGCTGACACGGGTGGCGCTGCGCGAAGGTTCCCTGGTGGTGAATTCATCCCAGGGCGGTGGGACCAAGGACACTTGGGTAGTCGAGGATTGAGGAGCTGCCATGCTGAGTAGAACCGCCTCGGACCTGTACTGGATGTCGCGCTACCTGGAGCGCGCGGAGAACCTCGCACGGATGCTCGACGTCAGCTATTCGTTGTCACTGATGCCCCAGGACGGTCGTGGCGACGGCCTGCACGAGCTGGCCATGCCATTGCTGATCACCGGCACGCTGGATGATTACCGGGAGCGACACGGCGAGCTGCACGCCGAGCGCCTGCTGCATTTCTTTGCCCTGGAAGCGGCCAACCCGGCCAGTATCTACAGTTGCCTCGGCGCCGCGCGAGCCAGTGCCCACGCGGTACGTGGGCGAATCACCGCCGACATGTGGGAAAACATCAACGCCACCTGGCTGGAAATTCGCGGTATCGCCGAGCAGGGCTTGAATCGCTACGGCATGAGCCGTTTCTGTGAGTGGATCAAGGAGCGATCCCACCTGTTTCGTGGTGCAACCTACGGCACCATCATGCGCAACGACGCGTTCCGCTTCATTCGCCTGGGGACCTTTATCGAAAGGGCCGACAACACCCTGCGCTTGCTCGACGCCCGCTACGAAATGGCCGGCGACCAGGCCGACACGGTCAGCGATGGCACGGCCCACGCGTATTACCAATGGAGCGCCTTGTTGCGGGCCTTGTCGTCCTTCGAGGCCTACACCGAGATCTACCGTGACGCCCCGGGCGCTCGCCATGTGGCTGAGTTGCTGCTGTTGCGCGCCGATGTGCCGCGTTCGCTGCGCGCCTGTACCGAAGAAATCAACCAGATCCTCGCGAGCCTGCCGGGCACCAACGGTCGGCAGGCACAACGGCTGGCGGCGGAAATGGACGCACGCCTGCGCTACACCGGCATCAATGAAATCCTCGACGGGGGCCTGCATGCCTGGCTCACCGAATTCATCCCACTGGTCCGTGAACTGGGCAATGCCATTCACAGTTCCTACCTGGAGGTCATATGAGACTCTCGATCAGCCATGAAACGGCCTACCACTATGAAGATCAGGTGCGCGCCAGCATCCAGTACCTGCGCCTGACGCCCCACGACAGCGAACGCCAGCATGTGTTGAGCTGGCAACTGGATTTGCCCCGGCCGGTGCGGGCGCAGCTGGATCCGTTCGGTAACATCCTTCACGTACTGACCCTGGACGAACCCCACGAAACGGTCATCATCGGTGCCCGCGGACAGGTGGACATCGATCCGTTGCGCGAAGCCGAGCACGAGAGCCAATCGGCGCTGCCGTTCCTGCGCTTCACCCGGCTGACCGAGGCGGACGAGGCCCTTCGCACCTTCGCCGCGCAGCAATGCCAGCAGCGTCGCGATCGCACGGCGCTGATCGACCTGATGCACGGGCTGAACCAGCACATGATCTACACCCCTGGCACCACTGAGGTCGAGACCAGTGCGGCGCAAGCTTTTGCCGGTCGTAGCGGGGTGTGCCAGGATCACACCCACGCCTTCCTGGCCTGCGCCCGTAGCCTGGGGGTGCCGGCGCGGTATGTCTCGGGGTATCTGTTCAGCGAAGAGAGCGAACACCTGGCAAGCCATGCCTGGGCGGAGGCCTGGCTTGACGACGCCTGGTACAGCTTCGATGTGACCAACCAACTGGCTCGTCCGGAGCGCCACCTGAAGCTGGCTGTGGGCCTGGATTACCTGGACGCCTGCCCGGTGCGTGGCATGCGCCGCGGCGGTGGTTGCGAGCAGATGCATGCCAAGCTGGTCGTGCCTGCTGCACCGGTGATCACGGTGCAACAACAATAACCTTCCGACGAGGGCGCTTCTGTGGCGAGGGGATTTATCCCCGCTGGCTGCAAAGCAGCCCCAAAACAGACAACTCAATCCGTCTGGCACACTGAGGAGTCTGGGTTCAGGGCCGCTTCGCGCCCCAGTGGGGATAAATCCCCTCGCCACAAAAAAAGCGATCTCACGGGGCCAATGGCTGCTTGCGTCCCGCCATATGCTTCAAATAACCCACCAGCAAATCCAGCTCCGAATCCGGCAGCACCGCTGCCGAGAACCCGGGCATCTTGCCCTGGGGCCAGCGACGCAGTGCTTGCGGGTCGCGAATGTAGCGCTTGAGGAAATCCCCGGAGAAGTATTCGGTCGGGTTGAAAGGGATGTTCAGGTCCGGGCCGAACTGCGCATCACCCGCGCCATTGAGCCGATGGCACGCCAGGCAATTTTTCTGGAACAGCTCGAAACCTTTATTGACCGGGTCGTCCTTGGCCAGGTTGGGCGCCGGCAGCAGGGCCGGGAAGCGTTCGGCCACGGCCGACAGGCGCTTGATGGTCGCCACCGCGTAGGGCCATTGCTCCGGGCTGATGTGGCCAGCCTGCGGATCGGTCCAGACCAGGTAGAAAGGCCCGGCGCTGTGCTTGCCTTCCCCCAGCGGCGGCCAGGGCTTGGCCGGGTCCTCGATCGCCAGCCACGCTCGGGCGCCACTCTTGTTGAGTAACGGCGCCGCAGGCATTTCGGCAGCGAAGCCGTCCAGGGCAACGGCTTGCAGGTGGTCGTCCGCCTGGATGCCCGTCAATAGAGCCGTCAGCGGCACGGCTCGATAGCTCATGGGTTTCTTGTAGGAAACGTCATCAGCGATCTGGACCGTTTGAGCGTCCGGGTGCTTGAGCAGTTCTTCGGTTTGCCAGGTGCGCGTGCCCGCGCCCAACTCCAGCACCAGTTGCGCGGCATAAAGGGGCGTGCTGAGCAGCAACGCCCCGAACACAATAAGAGCTTTCAAGTCGATCGCCTTCCATGTCGAGGGGTGCCGCAAAGGTTGGCACAGCCATCGCGGCTCGAACAGAGAACCCGTCACATTTTTTGGCGACACAACTAACGGATGATGCAGATGCCCTCGCGCAGGATTCAGCCAATCACCTTGGTGATATTCGGCAAAATCAACAGCAGCGTCGTGGCAAAGAGAATGAGTCCGGCTTGGCGAACTTTCGAATGTTTGAACATGGCTGACCCGCCTTTATTGTTATTTCCTAAAAGCCAGCCTGCATATCCATGGCGGCTGGCGTTGCACTTCCTGTTCGACAAGCGCCTCGGCAAAACCCGACGACTTTCTTGTACAAGGATTACATTAGGGGCCGCGGCGGCCTTGGCTTAGATCCAATTCATATCAGCTTGGTACAGGTTGCTCTAAAAAGGCTATGAGGCCTATTGCCACCTTCCTGCCGACCCTTTTGCTAGACAGCTTGCCCTCCTGAATCGGTTAACCCGATAGCTCGCTACCGTTCGTCTGAGCGTGGCCGTCAACGCCATTGAGCGCTGTGGTCATTGAATCCGGCGCCGCTGGGCTTATGGTTGAAGGCATCGCATTACCCCCGTAGTTTCGAGGACGTCATGACCCAAGCTTTGATTTTCGACGCATTACGCACGCCCCGTGGCAAGGGCAAGGTCGATGGCGCCTTGCACAGCGTCAAGCCGGTGAACCTGATGGGGGGGCTGCTCAGCGCCTTGCAGCAGCGCATGGATCTGGACACCAGCCAGGTCGATGACATCGTGCTCGGTTGTGTGACCCCGGTGGGTGAACAGGGGGCCGATATCGCCAAGACTGCTGCGCTGGTGGCCAATTGGGATGTCAGCGTGGCAGGCGTGCAACTCAATCGGTTTTGCGCCTCGGGCCTGGAGGCGGTGAACCTGGCGGCCATGAAAGTGCGTTCCGGGTTCGAAGACCTGGTGGTGGCCGGCGGCGTCGAGTCCATGTCCCGGGTGCCCATGGGCAGCGATGGCGGCGCGTGGGCGCTGGACCCGCAATCCAACCTGCACGGTCACTTCGTTCCCCAGGGCATCGGCGCCGACCTGATCGCCACGCTGGAAGGCTTTAGCCGTGAGGATGTCGACGGTTATGCGCTGCATTCCCAGCAAAAAGCGGCGCGTGCCCGGGCTGACGGTTCGTTCAATAAATCCCTGGTCGCCGTGCGGGACCAGAATGGCATCGTGCTGCTGGACCACGACGAATTCATCCGCGCCGACTCCACGCTCGAAGGTCTGGGCAAGCTCAACCCGAGTTTCGAAGCCATGGGCCAGATGGGCTTCGATGGCACGGCGCTGCGCGTCTACAGCCACGTCGAACGAATCAATCACGTGCACACGCCGGGCAACAGTTCCGGCATCGTCGACGGTGCCGCGCTGATGTTGATCGGTTCCGAAGCCAAGGGGCGCGCCATGGGCCTGCAACCCCGGGCGCGGATCGTCGCCACCGCCGTCACCAGCACCGACCCGACCATCATGCTCGCCGGCCCGGCGCCGGCTACCCGCAAGGCCCTGGCCAAGGCCGGGTTGCGGGTGGAGGACATCGACCTGTTCGAAGTCAACGAAGCCTTCGCCTCGGTGGTGCTCAAGTTCATCAAGGACATGGCCATCGACCCGGCCAAGGTCAACGTCAACGGCGGCTCCATCGCCATGGGGCACCCCTTGGGCGCTACGGGGTGCGCAATCCTTGGCACGTTGCTCGACGAATTGGAGGTGCGTCGCCTGCGCTATGGCCTGGCGACCCTCTGTGTCGGCGGCGGCATGGGCATTGCCACCGTCATTGAACGCCTCTGAGCCCGACTTCAAGGAACACTTTTTCATGACCGATGCCATTCGTTACGAAACCGGCCAGGACCGGATCGTCGTCCTGACCCTGGACATGCCGGGCCAGAGCGCCAACACCATGAACGCGGTGTACCGTGAGGCCATGGCCGCCTGCGTCGCCCGTTTGCAGGCTGAAAAGGACTCGATTGCCGGTGTGATCATCACTTCGGCCAAGCACACTTTCTTCGCCGGCGGTGACCTCAATGAATTGATCAAGGTCGGCAAGCCCGAGGCCAAGGCTTTCTACGACATGGTCCTGCTGCTCAAGGCCCAACTGCGTGCCTTGGAGACCCTGGGCAAACCCGTGGTGGCGGCCATCAATGGCGCGGCCCTCGGCGGTGGTTGGGAAATCTGCCTGGCCTGCCATCATCGCGTGGCCCTGGACCTGCCGTCGGTGCAGCTCGGCTTGCCGGAAGTCACGCTCGGTCTGTTGCCAGGCGGTGGCGGGGTGGTGCGGATGGTGCGCCTGCTCGGTTTGGAAAAGGCCTTGCCGTATTTGCTCGAGGGCAAGAAGGTCAATGCGCAACAAGCGCTGCAGGCCGGTTTGATCGATGAGCTGGCGAAGGATCGTGACGAACTGCTGGCCAAGTCCCGGGCCTGGATTTTTGCCAACCCCAGCGTCATCCAACCCTGGGATGCAAAGGGCTATCGACTGCCGGGTGGCACGCCGTCTGACCCGAAAGTTGCGCAAATGCTGGCAATTGCCCCTTCGATTCTGCGTAACAAGACCCAGGGTTGCCTGCCGGCGCCGGAGAAAATCCTCTGTGCTGCGGTGGAGGGCGCCCAGGTTGATTTCGACACCGCGCACCTGATCGAAACCCGCTACTTCACCGAACTGACCACCGGCCAGGTGGCGAAGAACCTGATTGGCACCTTCTGGTTCCAGCTCAACGAGATCAAGGCCGGTGGTTCTCGCCCACAGGGTTTTGCGCCGTATCTGACGAAAAAAGTCGGCGTGCTCGGCGCGGGCATGATGGGGGCGGGTATCGCCTATGTCAGCGCCGTGGCCGGCATCGCAGTGGTCCTCAAGGATGTCGATCTGGCGGCGGCCGAGAAGGGCAAGGCCCGTTCGGCGGCGTTGCTGGATAAAAAGGTCGCCCGCGGCCGACTCACCGCCGAGCAGCGCGAAGCCACGCTGGCGCGGATTCACCCCACCGACAGCAACGCAGACCTGGCCGGCTGCGACCTGATCATCGAAGCGGTGTTCGAAGATCGTGCCCTGAAAACCAGCGTGTCGGCCGCCGCCCAGGCGGTGGTGGGCGATGATGCGGTGATCGCTTCCAACACCTCGACCTTGCCCATCACCGGCCTGGCCATGGCTGTGCCGGACCCGACGAAGTTCATCGGCCTGCACTTCTTCAGCCCGGTGGAGAAAATGCCCCTGGTGGAGATCATCAAGGGCGCACGCACCAGTGACGCGACCCTGGCCCGGGGGTTCGATTTTGTCCTGCAGATCAACAAGACGCCGATTGTGGTCAACGACAGTCGCGGCTTCTTTACGTCCCGGGTATTCGGCACCTTTACCAATGAGGGCATCGCCATGCTCGGCGAGGGCGTGAGTGCGCCGATGATCGAGACCGAAGCGCGCAAGGCCGGGATGCCGGTTGGGCCTCTGGCGATCTCTGACGAAGTTTCCCTCGGCCTGATGAGCCATATCCGCGCGCAAACCGCCAAAGACCTGCGCGCAGAAGGGAAAACGCCGATTGAACACCCGGCGTTCGCCGTGATTGACTTGCTGCTCAACGAATACAAGCGACCGGGCAAGGCCGCCGGTGCCGGCTTCTATGAATACCCGGCCAATGGGCAAAAGTACCTGTGGCCGTCGCTCAAAAGCCGCTTCGAGAAAGCCGACGGGCAGATTTCCCCGCAGGATATCCGGGATCGCCTGCTGTTCATCCAGGCCCTGGAAACCGTGCGCTGCATGGAGGAGGGGGTGCTGACTTCGACGGCTGACGCCAACGTCGGCTCTATCTTCGGTATTGGTTTCGCGGCCTGGACCGGCGGTGCACTGCAGTTCATCAATCAATATGGCCTGCAGGACTTTGTCGGTCGCGCCCAGTATCTGGCCGAGCAATACGGCGAGCGCTTCTCACCGCCGGCCTTGCTATTGGAGAAAGCCGCTCGCCACGAACTGTTCTGACAGACCCGGGAAGGGGCTTGCCTTGGGACCGTGTTTCAGGGCAGGCTCTGGGGTGTGCAATATTCCCATCATCGTGTCAGGTATTTTTTATGTCGCTACGCATCTGCATTCTGGAAACCGATATCCTGCGTCCGGAACTGGTCGACCAATATCAGGGTTACGGGCAGATGTTCCAGCGCCTGTTTTCGCAGCAGCCCATTGCGGCCGAATTCGTCGTGTACAACGTGATGGAGGGGCATTACCCCAGCGATGACGAGCAGTTCGACGCTTATCTGGTGACCGGCAGCAAGGCTGACTCCTTCGGTACCGACCCTTGGATTCAAACCCTCAAGACCTACCTGCTGGAGCGCTACCAGCGCGGCGATAAATTGCTTGGTGTGTGCTTTGGTCATCAGCTGCTGGCGTTGTTGCTGGGCGGCAAGACCGAACGCGCCACCCAAGGCTGGGGCGTCGGCACCCATCGCTACAAACTCGCCGCCAAGGCGCCTTGGATGAGCCCGGTGATGGAAGAGCTGACGTTGCTGATCAGCCATCAGGACCAGGTCACCGAACTGCCCGAAAGCGCGACGGTCATCGCCTCCAGCGATTTCTGCCCGTTTGCCGCCTACCACATCAACGACCAGGTGCTGTGCTTCCAGGGTCACCCGGAATTCATCCATGATTATTCCCGGGCCTTGCTGGAGATTCGCCAGCAACACCTCGGCGAGCAGATCTATAGCCAGGGCGTGGCGAGCCTTGCCCACGAGCACCATGGCACCACGGTGGCGGAGTGGATGATGCGTTTCGTCGCTCACAAGCCGCAGGCCGAAGCCACCCAAGGCTAAAGATCACCACTCTCTAATGTGGGAGCGAGCTTGCTCGCGATCGCGGTGGATCAGCTTGCAGTGATATTGAATGTGCCTCCGACGATGAATCCCACACAAATTCCACTGTTCGCCTACAACCACCCCGATCGCTTGAAGCTCCACCACAGTGATGAGCAGCCCACCGCAATAACCCCCAGCACCGCGAAATAGCCGTATTGCCAACTCAACTCCGGCATGTCCTGGAAGTTCATCCCATAGATCCCGGCCACGGCCGTGGGAAACGCCAGGATCGCCGCCCAAGCCGCGAACTTGCGCTGCACCACGCTCTGACGCGACGCTTCGAGCAGCACGCCGACTTCGATGGTCTGGCTGGCGATGTCGGCCAGGGTGGTCAGGTCTTCCATTTGCCGCGTGACATGAATCTGCACGTCGCGAAAATACGGGCTCATGTTCTTGTCGATAAAGGGGAAGTCGAGTTTCTGCAACTCTTCACTGATCTCCACCATTGGCGCCGCGTAACGGCGCAGGCGCAATACGTCGCGGCGCAAGCTGTGCAGGTTCTGGATGTCCCGTTCGTTCAGGGAGCTGCACATGACATTGTGTTCCAGCTCATCGATTTCGGCGTGAATGGCCTCACCCATGGGCTGGTAGTTTTCAATCACGAAATCAAGGATGGCGTAGAGGACGAAATCTTCCCCGTGTTTCAGCAAAAGCGGACGTGCCTCACAGCGCTGCCGGACATGGGCGTAGGACGCTGAGTGGCCGTTGCGAGCCGTGATGATGTAGCCCTTGCCGGCAAAGATATGGGTTTCGATGAACAGCAGCTTGCCGTCCTTGCGTATCGGCGAATACGTGACGATAAACAGCGCATCGCCAAAGGTCTCCAACTTGGGCCGGCTGTGTTTCTCCATGGCGTCTTCGATCGCCAATTCGTGCAGGTTGAACTGCCGCTGCAGGTTGGTCAGCTCCACGGCGCTCGGCTCTTCGAGACCAATCCATACAAAATGACCAGGTTTGGCAGCCCAGGCGCTGCCTTCGTCGAGGGTGATATTGGTGACTTTCTTACCGGCGCTGTAGACCGCAGCAGCAACGACTCTACCCATAATGGTGGTTCACTTCTTATTGGAAATGGCAGTGGCAGGCAGCGTTTAGCTTAACGCGCCCTGTAGCTTGAGAGTCAGCAAAATCTGCGGAGTTCGGCGGCAAAAGAAAACCCGCCGAGGGGGCGGGTTTCCATTCAGGCGGCTTGCAACTGCCGGTCCATTGTCGCGATGCACTCGCGCATCTGTTCACGGCATTGGGCAATGAGCTGGGGCATGTCATCCATACTCAATCCGGCCGTAGGAATCGCCGGCAATGAACGTATGAGGATGTCACCGCTGCGCCAGCGATTGAGGCGCATGTGCTTGATGTAGCTGCTGACGCACACCGGAACAATCGGCACTCCGGCGGCTATTGCCATCTGGAAGGCGCCTTTCTTGAACGGCAGCAGATCCTCGCCCAAATTGCGCGTGCCTTCCGGGAAAACCCAGATAGAGGTGTCCTCGTGCTGCAAGGTATGGGTGGTGGTCAGCATCGACTTTCGGGCCTTGATCGCGTTGCCGCGGTCGATCAACACGTTGCCCGCCAGCCAGAACAATTGCCCGAACAGCGGCACCCATTTCAGGCTCTTCTTGCCGATGCACACGGTACGGCGCGGCACCACGTTGCCAAACATGAACAGGTCGTAGTTGGATTGGTGGTTGGCGATGATGACGCAGCCGTTGGGCTTATTCACCAGCGAGTCGACTTGCGTGCGGACCCGCAGGCGCAAAATGCACATCGCCGGCAACGCGTACAACCTTGCGCATAAACGGCTGTTGTCCGGGTTGAACGGCCGGCACAGCCCCAGAATCACCCCGAGCACGCCAGCCAATACAAAATGCAGGCCCATCAACAACATACGCAATACAAACAGCATCTACAGGCCCCATCGGGACAAAAGGTGGCGCAGTGTACGGATGTGCACTGTTTTCGGCAATTGCCGCTATAGAGGTAGGAGATGGACGATGTTTAAGCGCATGTTTCCACGCGTCGTAACAGAAGCGGCCCAGAGCGGTTGCGGACTTTTAAACGACGCGCGTAGGAAAAAAGCCTGGCTCTAGGGGATGGCTGCACCGGTGGTGAGGGAGTTTGCTCTCGCTGGGCTCGTAGGCGCTGACGAGCGGAGCGAGGCTGCGATCTTTCCATTACCCATTGAGTCCGGAGCGAAAGATCAACAGATCGCAGCCTCGCTCCGCTCGACAGCTCCTACAGCGTCAGCCCAAGTGCTCCTGATCCAGCAGAATCGCACTGTCCAGCGTATCCAGCAGAGCCTTACGCACTTTCAGCTTGGTGTTCTTGTGGGCTGTCATGTTGATCTTCTTCAACTGACGCGCCGCTTCCAGGGCCGTGCCCTGCAGTTCTTCGGCCGACACCACCTTGTCGAGGAAGCCGGCATCCACAGCGCCCTGTGGGTTAAACATCTCGGCATTGATTACCGAGCGATGGAACGCCGACTTGCGCAGGCGATCACGGGCCAGCTCGATACCAGCGTGGTGCATGGTCATGCCGATCTGCACTTCGTTCAGGCCGATGCTGAACGGCCCTTCCACACCAATGCGATAGTCCGCCGAGAGCAGCAGGAACGCACCCTTGGCCACCGCATGCCCCGGGCAAGCGACAACGACAGGGAAGGGGTGCGACAACAGGCGGCGGGCCAGGGTCGAGCCGGCCGTGACCAGGCTCACCGCTTCCTTGGGGCCGGCGGTCATCACCTTCAGATCATAACCACCCGACAAAATCCCCGGTTGCCCGGTAATGATCACCACCGCCCGATCCGCCGTCGCCTGGTCCAGCGCAGCGTTGAACGCGGCAATCACATCTGGCGAGATGGCATTGACCTTGCCGTTGTTCAAGGTCAGGGTCGCGATACCGTCTTCGAGATGGTAGGCAATCAAGTCGCTCATGACGCTATTCCTTGTAAGAGAAGTGACGCAGACGTTACTCACCGCCGCAGGTCAGGTAAAGCGCCGTGACTGACTCACCGGTCAGCCCCAGGCCCTGCAAACAGCCTGGCCCGCCCATCCTGCTTCGCCTTCATCTATAGAGCAGCGTCTGCATAGCCCCGAAGATTGGCCGGTTTGCCATGCCCAAGCGCGTTTGAAATGCTCGACCAAGCTTAACCGCATGAAAATTCTGAAAAAAACCTTTGCCATCGGAAAAGCTTTCGACTACATTAGCGCGCCTCGACAGACTGAACAGTTTGCCGAGATACGGTGAAGTGTCCGAGTGGCTTAAGGAGCACGCCTGGAAAGTGTGTATACAGGAAACTGTATCGAGAGTTCGAATCTCTCCTTCACCGCCAAATTCGATACACACAAAACCCCTGGTTTTCCAAGAAAACCAGGGGTTTTGTGGTTTCTGCCGTCTGAAAAAATGACGATAGGGGCAATGGCCCCCAGATGATACGCCGGCAGCGCAAAAGGTGTGGATTTCCTAACCTTGACTCCGCCACCCAAATGACTATCCCCCCATGTAGCCGTGCTACAAAACGGCCTGTTCAACGCGTGGAAAAACACCGATGCCATCGCTCTCCAACGGCAGGCCCTCCAATCGCTTCGGCCTGTTTTGCGTAGCCAGTTTCCTTCTGTCCATTTCTTATGGCGCCACTTTCCTGGTCTCGCTGCTGGTCTCCTCCCTGGGGGGAACTGAGCGCGATGCAGGGCAAGTCTTTGCCGTTGCCATGACGAGTACCCTGGTCGCGGTGGTCGCCTCGGGGCATTTGATGCAGCGCGTAGGCGCTGCACTGTGCATGGCCCTTGGCGCTGTATTTCTGGTCATTGCATCCATGGGGTTTGCGCTGCTATCGGGTCTTGGCATCGGTTTGTTGGCCTGCGGTTTGATGCTGGGGATCGGGTGGGGATTGTTTTACACGGTTGGGCCCATCATGGTCGCAGCGATGGTCGAGCCAGCCAGGCGGACTCATTGCTTCGCGCTTTTGTCGGGCAGCATGTTGACGGGGATCGGTAGTGGCCCTCTGTCAGGCAAGTTGGCCAGCTCCGTTGGGTTACCCATCCAGACAGCTTTCTTCTTTGCCGCTGCCGCGGCATCGCTGGGTGGGCTGTATTTCTGGTGGCTGAGAACGGGCTTTGCCGAAGTGGAGCGCCGGTCTGGCGATAAGGCTCGGATGGGGCTGAGATCGGCGACGGATGTGCTGCGCTCACGTTCAGCGTTGTCCATTTTGATGGTAGGGCTGGGGGGCGCGATCTTCGGTGGCCTGGGCAGTTTCCAGACCAGTTATGCAGCCAGTCAGGGGCTTGACTACTCCCTGTTTTTCGTCGGTTTCATGGGGGCGGCTATCGCTTGTCGGTTGTTGATTGCCGGGTGGGTGGTCAGCCGTGACCCTTTCGCGACTTCTTGCCTGCTGACCACGCTGATGCTGGTCGCCGTGACGGGGTTCAGTGTGTGGGTCCATGACAGTCTGAGTTATGGGTTGACCGCCGCCTTGCTTGGGGTCGGTTATGGTCTCAACTATTCCGTCATTAATGGCTTGGCTGCCAACGAGGCGCCACCTGGACTGACCGCACAAGCACTGCTGCTTTTCAGCCTGTCCTACTTCATTGGCGTATTCGGGTTTCCCTTTATCGCCGGCAAGCTCATCAGCAGCACGGGCGTGAATGGGATGCTGCTTAGTGTCGGATTGATCGCTCTGTTTGCCTGGACCTTGAGTGTCAGTCGCTGGCTGGCCGGGCGATTCTGGAAACCAGCCTCTCTCTCGGAATGAAAAATTCTCCCCTGGCGTGCGATAGCTTCCCGTTGGGGGTGGGAGTTTGAGCACAGGTGCAAGAAGGTCGCGAAGACTGAAGGCAGAAAGGCACGGCAAATTGCTTGATTAACGGCTGCTCGTGGAACCTCGCCACTGAATAGCATCAGGCAACCTCACAGCAGTATCGGGCAAAGGTTTCTGGGCACATGCCGTTAAGGTTCTCCTGGAAGAGCGTCTTATCAACTGCATTGCTGTGAGAGAACATCATGACCAGATGGATGAATTTCGCTTGGCGCGTCCAGGCGCTTGCACTGTCTTTTATATTTTTTACGAACAACGTCTGGGCTTCGGAAAACACCCAGCACGCGAATGCGACGCTGGTCCGCCAGGCGTTCACTCACTGGCAGCAGGGCAAAGGCACGGTGTTCGATCTGCTGGCGCCCAATGCGAAATGGACCGTGGCCGGGACGAGTCCTGTTTCCGGTGTCTATAACAGCAAGGCTGAGCTGGCCCAAGTCGTGCGGCCGATTACCGCGCGACTGGCAACACCGATTGTCCCCACGGTGCAGAGCATCGTTGCTCAGAATGATGTCGTGGTTGTTCTGTGGAACGGAACAGCCATGGCGCTTGATCACAAACCCTACAACAACACCTACCTGTGGCACATGACCTTCAAGAATGGTCAGATCATTGAAGTCACAGCCTTTCTGGACACTTACGTGCTGAACGATCTTATCCGGCGCGTAGAACCCCCACAGTAGTGGCTGGACTATCTTGTTGGCTGTGAAGCAGTTCGCTTTTGCGTAGTGTGCTCTGCAAAAGGTTTACTCGATTCAGAACAAAAACTGGAGATGCGTGGTCTCTGTCAGTACCCCAAGTTCGTCTCTCCCTGAGGTCGCACATGAGTCTGATCGATTGCCCTGAATGCGCTTCCAGAATTTCCGACAAGGCCTACGCCTGCCCACATTGCGGCAATCCTTTTCGGGAGCCGAGTTTCCGCCTGACCGAAAAGAACGTGGGGCAGATTGCCGGGGTGACCGGCGTCTGGCTCACCGCGCCCTGGATCGCGCGGATGGTCTTTGGCGTGGTGGCCGTGATTGCGGTGGCCGCGGTGTTGATCTTGCGGTGACCCATATCCGCGATTGTCGGCTTATGTATTCAACGGCAACTGCGGACTGTCCGGGTTCAACTGCTGCCGCCTGAACTGCCCCGGCGGCTGTCCGTGTATCTGGCGAAAACGCCTGGAAAAATAGGCCTCGTCGGCAAACCCGCACAACCTCGCCACTTCGCCCACTGGCCGTGTTCCGTTGAGCAAGTAATTGCGCGCCGCATGCATCCGACGTTCGAGCACCAGCTCGGTAAAGGTCTTGCCAATTTCCTTGCGCAGCCAGTGGGTCAGGTAGGTCGGTGACAGGTAAGTCGCCGCGGCCACCTTGATCAGGTTGAGGTCGGGGTCGGCGATGTTCTTGCGCAGGTACTCGGACATCCGGCCCAGCGCATCGCGTCGGCTGACTTCGGCGGCGTTCTCTTCGGCCAGGCGCTTGAGCGGCTCGGCGTACAAGGCGCAGACGCTGCCGATCAGTTGCAGCAACAAGCCCTTGAGCATCTCGCGGGTGCCGAACTGACGGTTCTGGTCCAGGCCACGCATCTGCTCGATCAGCGCGCAGGCTTTGGCGAAATCCTCATCCCCCAGAATGAAGTCCAAATGTTCCTGGAAACGGAACGGCGACAGTTCCGGCGCCAGCAGAATCGAGACCTCTTCCAGGTCCATCGGGTCGCACTGCAGATGCGGCAGCAGGAACGTCTGGGAAAAATTGATCACCATGAAGTTGCTCTCGGCCGGGTGCGGAATCACGTGCACGCGGTGGGGCAGGATGAAGGCCAGGGTGTTGCGCGGAAATGGACGTTCGACGTTGCCAATGTGTTGCACGGTGTCGCCGCCGAGGTTGATCTGGATCTGGAAATACTCGTGGCGATGCGGGCTGGTTTCGGCGCGCCGGCCCTTTTTGTCGCGAATGTAGAAATCCGTCAATTCGCTGCGTTGCTGCATGACATAGGTAGGGACTCGGCTCGGTGATGACATCTCCAGGGAATCCTTTGCGGTGCATGGCGGTGATGACGATTGTGACGGTGTATCTGGATGACTTTCAAGAAGTCATACGATGACGAGGCCGTTGGCGTGAATTTTCTGTCTCTCGAAAATGTAGGGCGCTTGTCCAAGAATGATAAATTCTGCTTTGTTAATTTATGTTTTAAAAACAAATAGTTAACTGGAACTTAAAAAGAATATGAAAAAAATCACCAATCTTATTTTTTTGGACAGGTTCCTTGGACGCGGTTTTAAACGGGAAAAATGATCTAACAGCTCAGTTGATTTTGATTTGTTGTACGACCACTGTTGAGCCACGCAACCCGACCCTCCATCCAAAAACAATCAAAAGGTGCGCACATCATGAACCTGTTCCTGCTTCTCGCTGACCCTCCCGACCGCTCCTGCAACAGATCCTGTTGCAAGGTCTCTTCGAACACCTGACATCGGCTGTTCGCACCTCTCATTCCTGTAGCGATTGTTCTGCCCCGGCATCGAGGGCATTGATTTCGGCTGCTCGTAAACATTTCGACGCTTCTAACAATAACGAGGTCCACTCATGTCGAATTCCCACACCTCCCAGACCGCCGCAGCACCGGTGGTTGCCGGCGCCCGGGACGCCGCAGTACCAGAACGCCTGCCGTCACGGCGGCGCTGGTTCATGCTGTCGCTGCTGCTGATCGCGACGATCATCAACTACATCGACCGGGTGAATATCTCGATTGCCGCGCCGTTCCTCGCCAAGGACCTGGGCCTGGACAAGATCGAGATGGGCCTGATTTTTTCCGCGTTTGCCTGGACCTACGCGATTGCACTGGTGCCCGCCGGCTTCATCGCCGATCGCTTCGGTTCCCGGTTCACCTACGGGGTGTCGCTGATCAGTTGGTCGACCGTCACCGTGTGCCAGGGCTTGGCCACGGGCTTCGCTTCGCTGTTCGGTCTGCGCCTGGCCGTCGGCGCAATGGAAGCGCCGGCGTTTCCGGCCAACAGCCGGGCGGTCACGGTGTGGTTCCCGGCGCGTGAACGGGGCCTGGCCAGCAGCATTTACGTCTGCGGCCAGTACTTGGGCACGGCGCTGTTTACCGGTGCGCTGCTCTGGCTGGCGACCACCTATGACTGGCGCCATGTGTTCTACAGCACTGGCGCACTCGGCATCGTCTTCGGTGTGGCCTGGCTGTTCTTGTATCGCGACCCGATGAACTGCAAGAAAGTCAGCAAGGAAGAACTCAAGTACATCGAAGCTGGGGGAGGGCTGGTCAAGAGCAGTCAGGAGCGCACCCGCTTCAACTGGCGGCAGATCGCCGAGCTGTTCAGCTATCGGCAGGTCTGGGCGATTTGCATCGGCAAGTTCGCCAGCACGTCGGCGCTGTACTTCTTTCTCACCTGGTTCCCCACGTACCTGATCGAAGAGCGTCAGCTGACCATGATCAAGGCCGGGATCTTCGCCGTGCTGCCGTTCGTGGGCGCGACGGTGGGCATCCTGCTCGCCGGGATCGTGTCCGACCTGCTGATCCGTCGCGGCTACTCGCTGTCCTTTGCCCGCAAGTTGCCGTTGGTGGTCGGGTCGATGCTGGGCATGTCCATCGTCCTGGTGAATTTCACCGACTCGAACGTGATCTGCATCGCCGTGCTGACGGTTGCCTTCTTTGCCCAGGGCATTGCTTCGTCCTCGTGGGCGGCGGTGTCGGAAGTGGCGCCCAAGGAACTGATCGGACTGACCGGCGGGATCACCAGCCTGGCGGCCAACATTGGCGGGATTGTCACCCCCATAGTGATTGGCGCGATCGTCCAAAAGACCGGCTCATTCGCCTTGGCTTTCTGGTTCATCGGTGGCGTGGCGCTGATCGGCACCTTGTCCTATTCGTTGCTGCTTGGCCGTTTGTATCGCATTGAACTGAAGGCGCGCTGAGCCCGGAAAAAACCGTTTTTCTCCAACACGAGGCGGCATTCCTCCAACTTCGCCAGGGATTGCCGCCGTACGCTGACGCTTCCAACAGGACTTTTATCAGGATGAACATGCCCGAGTATGTCTTTACCCCGGACCTGCCAGTGACCTTGCCGGTTGTCGGCACCCCGCAGCGTTTTCCCGTCGGCCGGGTCTTTTGCGTTGGCCGCAACTATCCCTGGCCTGATACCCAGGGTGAATCCCGAGTGCCACCGGTGTTTTTCATGAAGCCTGCCAGCTGCGTGGTGGAAGCGGCCGGTGAGGTGACGTTTCCATCGGTGACCGAGGAGTTCGCCCACGAAATCGAATTGGTCGTGGCCATCGGTGAGGGCGGCGCCAACATCCCTGAGAGCCAGGCGTTGGCTTATGTATGGGGCTACGCGGCGGGTCTGGATCTGACCCGGCGTGATGTCCAGCGCATGGCCAAGCGCAACGGTTTGCCATGGGAGGGCGCCAAGGTGTTCGACGGCGCCGCGCCAATGACCGCCATCGTGCCGGTCTCCCGGGAGGGGCACCCCGATGGCGAGTTGTGGTTGAACGTGAACGGCCAGGAGCGCCAGCGCGACAGCCTCGACAGCCAGATCTGGTCGGTCAGTGAAGTGATCGCCCGCATCTCCCAATCGGTGGCGTTGCGGGCCGGCGACCTGATCATGACCGGCAGTCCGTCAGGCGTCGATGTGTTGCAGCCGGGTGATGTCATCACGGCTGGCATCGACGGTATTGGCGAATTGGAAATGCGCGTCGGTCCGCGTTTGTCTTACTGAATTCGAGAAAGGAGAACCCACATGTCCAACACATTGAAAGTGGCTTTGGTGACTGGCGCCGGCAGCGGGATTGGCCGTGCGGTGGCCCTGGGCCTGATGGAAGACGGCTACACACTGGTGTTGGCCGGCCGCCGGCCAGAGCCCTTGCAGGCATTGGCCGAGTTGGCGGCCAGCCAGGGTCGCGAAGCCTTGGCGGTGTCCACTGATGTGCGCGACCCGGTCAGTGTCGATGGGCTGTTTGCAACCATCGCCGAGGTCTACGGACGCCTGGACGTGGTGTTCAACAACGCCGGGGTCAACGCGCCCGCCGTGCCGCTGGATGAGCTGACGTTCGAGCAGTGGCGAAACGTGATCGACACCAACCTCAACGGCGTTTTCCTTTGTGCCCGCGGTGCCTTCGGCCTGATGCGCCGGCAGCAGCCCCAGGGCGGACGGATCATCAACAACGGATCGATCTCGGCCCACACCCCACGACCGTTCAGCAGCGCCTACACCGCCAGCAAACACGCGGTGCTGGGGCTGACCAAATCCCTGGCCCTGGACGGACGTGAATACAACATCGCCTGCAGCCAGATCGACATCGGCAACGCCCTCACTGAGATGTCCGTGCGCATGACCAAGGGCGTACGCCAGGCCAACGGCAGCATCGCGGTGGAGCCGATGGTGGACGTCAAGCACGTCGCCGACGCGGTGCGCTACATCGCCGGCCTGCCGTTATCGGCCAACGTCCTGAACATGACCGTCATGGCCACGGCCATGCCGTTTGCCGGTCGCGGTTGAGCCAGTCTTTTTTATTCTGTTACGAGGTCTACATGAAGCCAGAAGTCTTGCAACTCAGCCCGATCCTGATCCCTGAAATCAACGCCCGGCTTAACGAGCTGTTCACGGTGCGGCGCTATTTCGAACAGGCCGACAAACAAGCCTATCTGCAAGAACACGGGGCCAATATTCGCGGTGTCATTACTGGCGGGCATACCGGCATCAGTCAGGCGCTCATGGCCCAACTGCCCAAGCTGGAAGTAGTGGCGGTCAACGGCGTAGGTACCGATGCCGTGGACCTGGCCTACGCCAGGGATCGCGGAATCCGCGTGACGGCCACCATCGGCGCGCTGACCGAAGATGTCGCCGACCTGGCGATCGGCTTATTGATTGCCGTGTGCCGTGGGCTGTGCACCGGTGATCGCTATGTGCGCTCCGGCCAATGGCCCCACAGCCCGACGCCACTGGCCCCGCTGCCATTGGCCCGTCAGGTGTCCGGCATGCGCATCGGCATCGTCGGCATGGGCCGGGTCGGTCGCGCCGTGGCAACCCGCGCCGCCGCGTTCGGGTGCTCGATCAGCTACACCGACTTGCAGCCCATGAGTGACGTGAACCACACCTTCGTCGCCGACCTCAAGCAACTGGCCCGCGACAGCGACGCCCTGATCCTCGCGGCCGCCGCCGACAAGGCTGAAGCCATCATCGACGCCGAGGTGCTGCGCGCCTTGGGCCAGGGCGGGTATCTGATCAATGTGGCCCGGGGCAAACTGGTCAACGAGGCCGACCTGGTGGCGGCGCTGACCGCTGGTGAAATCGCCGGTGTGGCGCTGGATGTGTTTGTCGATGAGCCGCATGTGCCCGAGGCATTGTTTGGCAATGAGCAGGTGGTGCTGCAACCCCACCGCGCGAGCGCGACGTTGCAGACCCGCACGCGGATGGGGGAGATGGTGGTGGCGAGTCTGGTGGATAGTTTTGCTGGGAAGGTGCCGCAGGGGTGTGTGACGGGGTGAAGGTGTGGAGCTTTAAGGAGGTCGCGAGACGGTCAAATTTATGAACTTGCTGTGTTGAAGCGGAAGTGGAGGTAAGGTCTCAGGTTATGTGCTGGTCTGTGCTTTGCCCGTGCAGTTAATAAAGACCAAAATAACGACCTATTTTGAAGGAGCCGCCTCCATGCAACTCGTTTTGGCTGATTTGGCCGTCAGCCTATCCGAACTCAAAAAAAATCCGTCATCCGTCCTGAGCGGTGCTAACGGCGCGCCAGTAGCGGTGTTGAACCATAATCGCGTCTTGGGCTATATGGTCCCGGCAAGTGTCTATGAGGCCATGGTTGAGCGCCTGGATGAACTGGAGCTGGCACAGGTGGTAGAGGCACGGATCGAGGCCAACCAGACGCCTCTTTGGGTGTCTCTTGACGAGCTCATTGGCGAGGCAGAGGCTGATATCGCCGATGGGCATTGATTACATGGTGGGGCAGTACCGATGGAGCCAGGCTAGAAGTGATTTCCACTTTAAATTAGGTGGACACCATCGCTTTTGACGTCGGGGTCAGTAAGACATGTTAGCCAGCCCCGCATACCGTTGCCTTGGATGATGGATATTCCGTCGCTATGTCAAACCGCTCGATCGACGCTGCATCGGATGTCTCAAGGCATCTCGCCCGTAGTGATCAGGTTCAAAAACTGTTCCGCATCGAAGATGAAAGCACCAGCCGCTAGTGCCTTTGCAACCTTAGTCGGGCCGGCGTTATCGCCATAGCAAAGAAACGTCAGAGTCTTGCCTGGAGTACTCATCACCCTTAACCCAAAATCCTGCGCCTTCTGTTCAAGGTCTGCCCGATGCGCAGCAGCAAAACCGGTGAAAAGAATTTGATTTATCCCCCCTGGCGGCGACTTGGGACGGGGACAATTGGAGGCGGCCTCCTGTGCTGCCAAAGCAGACGGTTTTGGTTTTGGCGAAAGCCTTGGAGCGGGAGGGGCGGCGTCGTTCAGTAATAGCTCCGCGCCCGACAATATCTCAACAATTCGATCCTTTCGGAAGGTTTTTGGGAATGAGTCGCCAGTGGATCGACCCTGAATGTAGAGTGAGTTCTCTGACCATTGGATCAGTTCTCGGACACTCAAATTACCCCTCGCATCTTTGTAGCTGAACTTGATAATCGTCACTGCGTCACTCCCTGTGATTTTCACATTACCGGCCAAACCTGCATCTACCCGGAATCCTTCCGGTATTCGTTACGGTTGGGAAACATTTGATCCTCAACGTATGCCGTCGAAATCTACCACCATTACTTCGTCACGAGGCAATGCAGTTGTATCAAGCGTATCCGGGTGGGAGCCGCGTCGCGACCTGGCTCCAACACCTGGCAATCTCCTTGGCAATGCTGCCGCGGCCTTTCCTGGGCTCCAGCTCATCACTTGCACTGATGTGCTCCAGCAGCCACTCATCCGTCCATCCCGCCCATTCACCCGCCACGGACCTGAGGTTCGCTTCGAGCACCGGGAACACTTCATTCCACAGGATGCTGTGGATTTCCTTTGGCGAATAATTGGTTTCAAGGACTACGCGAGCGATGTAGTTGTAGGTCAGGTCGTCGATCTCGGTATCCAGGAAGAACGAGGAAAGGGCCTGCCAGGTTTTCAGGCGGTTCGAGTCGACAGGGTTCATGTTTTTGTCTCGGGATGTGTAGGTGATAAGCCCATTTGGCCCAATGCTGCCGGCTAAATCGCCTGCTTGCCACCGTATGAGTCCCTCTGCTGCCAATAAATCGTTGTTGTTAAAAAACACAACCAGAGTGCCATCGGCTCAAAGACAAGGAAGCCCATGGATATACTCACGCCATCACGTTTTGACGACGCTGCGATTTTGTACCCGAACGACAAGGCCGGGCTTGATCGATGCCTGCGCATTTTGAGGATGGCGCGCCCCAAAGCGTTCGCGGACCTGCAAAAGCTTTTCGGTACGCACGGTGTCGACTTGTTCAAGCCCAGAGCCGCAATGAACTGGGTGGTGATCGACGTAGGCGCCAATAATCTCAGGGTGATAGGTGGCGTCAACTACACCCGGCAGAAGATCTACGTCAAACACATCTACACGCATGCCGATTACGACCGTTGCCAACGTCTGGTATGCAAGAAACAAAGGGGTAAGACGATGAGCGCAGCCCGGAACGACTTTCAAACCGTGATCGCAACGCTTGGCGAGCTACATGCGTTACTGGATCGCCTGCGCGGTGAGTTTGTGCATGGCATCAAGACCCCTGCCGACTATGAGCGTGCGACCGACCTGCTCGATGCGCTCACCGACGGGCGCGAACTGAGCAAGACTGAGGAGAAAATTCTCGTTGAGCTCGAGGACGAAATCCTGGCCTACCAGCGCAACTGCGAACAGTTTCGCGAGTCCCATGCCGCTTTTGAGGCGACCTGCACGCCTGTGCAATTGATCAAGGATCTGATGGAGACGCGCGGGCTCACCGGTTCAGACCTCCCTGAGATCGGTGATAAAACGGCGGTGTCCAAAGTGCTCAATGGCGATAGGCCTATCAGCCACAAGATGGCGTATGCGCTGGCGGAGCGGTTTGCGATGGAGCCGAGTGCTTTCTTGACCGCGACTTCAGCAAAGGTGGCGGCTCATATCGAAACTGTCCCTCTTTCCGTCAGTAAAACTTCAGCTCATTACCTTTTGCACGAGGATTCTTTGATCGCATATTCAGTGGAAGAGGCCGGTGCCGGTGAATACAAAGTAGTGACTTCGAAGGGTCGCAGAAAGACGGCCAAAGAGCCGGACAAGGGGTAGGGCAATCATCTGCTGATCAGGGGGCCGGGTTGGTTGTCGATCCACGGGAGCTCAGGATGATACGCGGCCCGATACATCGGCCATTGCAGCCAATCCCCGAACCCTCTATAAAATCTCGCGCTGGCATCGCGTTCCTCTCGACCGTCGTTGGCCATGGATATCTGACCCGCATGGAGCATCATCGTGAGCCAATCGCCACGCCCTCTCAACTCCCGAATCAACTTCTGCCCGCGCAAAAAGTCGTCCCGCGTGCTGCAGTATGCCTTGAGCATCAGCGTCCTGACCCTGCTCACCGGCTGTGGAGCGCTGTCGGATGTCCGCTCTTTCTCCACCCCTTATTCAACGCCTGACGGTGGCGAGACCGCGCGCTTGCGGGTGATCAGCGATGGCATGGTCAGGGCCGTACCCAAGTCCGATTGTGTGGACTTCCGCCTGCCGGGCGCGGGCGTCATGGTGGCGTTCCGCGATGGCTACGCCAATCGCAACGGCGAAAGCCTGGGCATGCCGGATGACGACAAACACTCATCTTCCACGGTAATGACTGAGCTGCTGGTGCCTGCCGGGCAGCCCATCGCGTTTCATTACATCGGTGCTCAATGCTACAACATGTTCCGCTTTGTCCCTAAAGCAGGGGCGGACTACCAGCTGGACGCCGCGGGGCGATACAAGTGCACGGTGACCCTCAAGCAACTGTCCGTGAAAACGACCGAGCTTCCCCCTTTATCCTTGGAGGACAGCAAACTGTGCAGGGCGACGGATAACTTTTAGCGTGGAGGGTTTTCCAAGGACGCCATAACGTTGAAAAAGGAGTTTCATCATGAGCCCCATCCCCACGTTCCAAACCCGCCGTCTCATCCTCACCCCCCTTGAACTGACGGATGCACCGGCGATCCAACAGCTATTTCCCCATTGGGAAGTGGTCCGTTACCTGGACAGCCGCGTGCCCTGGCCTTACCCGGATGACGGCGCGCTGACGTACGTGCGCGACCATGCGCTCCCCGCTATTGCAGCCGGACGCGAGTGGCACTGGATGATCCGTATTGCCGAAGAGCCGACACAGAGCATCGGCAGCATCAGCCTCTACGACCAGCCCGGCAACAACCGTGGTTTCTGGCTGGCGCCGCAATGGCAGGGAAAGGGCTACATGCGCGAGGCTTGTGAAGTGATCAATGCCTATTGGTTTGAAGCGCTGGGGCGCCCTGTCATGCAAGTGCCCAAGGCAGTGGGCAACCTTGCTTCGCGCAGGATTTCGGAGCGCGAAGGCATGCGCCTGATCGGGACGCAGGAAGGGGATTTTGTCTGTGGGGTGTTGCTCAAGGAGGTCTGGGAGATGACGCGTGACGCGTGGCTTGAAAGGAAGGCCAAACCTGGAGCGCATTGAACGGAATCAAGCTTCGTCATCATGAGTTTCATCGTCGACATTGATCAAGGAAGAACACATGCAACCGTCACTCAATCGAATCATGCTGTATGTCCGGGACGTTCAAGCGACCTGCGATTTTTATGAGCGTCATTTCAGTTTTACCAGTGAAAGAAAAACCGATGACCGCGTCACCGAATTGAGCCCTGCAAACGGTGGCGCGATCCTGATGGTTCACCCGGCAGGGAAGGCCGTTAAAACAGGGCAAGTTACCGTAAAGCTTGTCTTTGATCTCTAGGATGTCGAGGGTTTCAAGGCAAAGTGCCTGGCCCAAGGCCTGAAGTTTGGCGCTACGCACAGGGCGGACGGTTACTCTTTCGCCAACGCCAAGGACCCCGACGGTAATTCCATTTCCATCTCCAGCAGGGCGTTTGCATGCCGCTGAACTTTCAAAAGATGCATGCCAATGGCGATGACTTCGTTATTGTCGATTCGCGAAATTCGGCCAACCCGGTGACGAGTGCCATGGCCCAGCGAATGGGGGATCGGAACTTGGGCGTGGGCTTCAACCAACTCGCGGTGTTGCTCGATTGCGACGATGCCGATGCGCGCGTGATGTTCTGGAACGCGGATGGCTCCGCGCTGGACGTTTGCGGCAGCGCAACACGGGGAGCGGCGGATATGCTGATGCGCGAAGCAAATGTTGCTTCGGTAGCGCTGCGCACCAACCGTGGTCTGCTCACGTGCGAGCGTACCTCAACCGGCGACATTTCCGTCGACATGGGTGTGCCACTTTTCGGCTGGTCGGACATCCCCTTGGCGCAAGCACTGGACACCGCTGTGTTGCCACTTGCCGGCAGTCCAGCCGCGTGCAGCATGGGTAATCCGCACTGCACTTACTTTGTGGGAGATTTGGCAACCGTTGATATCGCGACCATCGGCCCGGCCATCGAAACCCACGCGCTATTCCCACTCAGGACCAACGTTCATTTTGTCCAGATCATTGATCGCACGCATATTCGGTTGCGCATCTGGGAGCGCGGTGCAGGGATTGCACTGGGTTCAGGTTCTTGCTCGTGTGGCGCGGTTGTTAATGGAATTCGTCGTGGTTTGTTGGACAGCACCGTCGAGGTTGAATGTGATGGTGGAAGCGTGACGGTTCAATGGGATGGCGTGGGGGCGGTCTTTCTTATCGGGCCGGTGGAGGCGAGTTTTTCGGGGACGATGAGTCAAGCTTGAGTTGGTAGGCGTTTCTATCCTGGAGCAGGGATTTACGCCCCAAGCCGGTGGCCGTTGCGACTGATGATTCCAGACGGCTTGGAACAGGCAGCCAGCCGTGAGCATGCATTGATTCAACCCGAGTGAAGGTAAGCGCGAGGTGATCTGCGCGTTGATTGGATTGGTCATTGCCATCCTGACCAAGCGTTCGACCGTCAATGTCATATTCATCCTTTTGGAATCGGTCCGGTCCTGGCGCCCCGACAGATGTTTGAGCAAAATCAGGTGAGCCAAGGCACCAAGCGCATAGATCTCAAGGACGCCCAATGATATTGCAAAGTCGGCCAGTGAAGGCTGATGACATCAAGACCCTCTGCAGCTTTGCGCAGGACGCTCGGGAACTGTTCTATATGTTCCCGAAAGCCCAATACCCCCTGACTGAGGCTCAGCTGTCTGACGCCATCGCTCAACGATTCGATTCGACGGTCATCGAGGCTGGGAACCGTGTCGTTGGTTTTGCTAACTTCTATCGGGCTGAAAAAGGTGGGGTTTGCTGTATCGGCAATGTCATCGTTGCCCAAGAGGCACGAGGTAAAGGCGTTGCAACCTTTCTTGTGGAAACGATGACGGCCCTGGCGTTCGACCGTTATGACGCCACTGAGGTGCAGGTATCGTGTTTCAATGAAAACACGGCAGGCTTGCTGCTTTATCCAAAGCTGGGCTTTTTGCCCTTCGCTGTTGAAGAGCGAGTTTCTCCAGACAGTCGTAGAACCGCACTCATCCATATGCGTCGCGGTAGAACGGGCCGCCCCTAGATCCTTTTGAGCGGCTACCGCCAGAAATGCCTGAAAACCCAAGCCCATCCCAACGCGACTGATTTACAATACCGCATCTTCGACAGAGGCCGGTATTTCGTGGATGCGTTTTCCCTTGTCTATCAACACCTGAGCGCATGGGTGATCGCCCCCATCACCCAGCAGTTCCTCGACATCTTCAACTTGAACGGTCGGTTCGGAGTCCTGTTTCTCTGCGCTTCCTACGGTGTCGCCTATGGCCTGTTCCGTTTCAGAAAACACCGCCGCCTGACTGACGCTCGTTCGTTCTGGCAATTCATCGGTGGTCGTGGGGTGTACCTGCATCGTTCGGCGTTGCTGGACTATCGCTACTACTTCGTCCGGGCGATTCTCAAGATTGCCTTGGTGTTGCCCATTGTTCATCTGGTCGATCCGTACATCCTGCGCTCCGGGGATTACCTGGCTTTTTTCAGCAACCTCTGGGGCGCGCGTCCGCGCCTCGGTGAGAATTTTTCGCTCGCGTTGCTTTATGGGCTGGGGGTGTTCCTGGTGAAGGATTTCGTCCACTACTGGGCACACCGGGCGTTTCATTCGCGCTGGCTCTGGGCGTTTCACAAGGTGCATCACTCGGCGCCCGTGCTGGTGCCGGCCACCGCGAGTCGGATGCATTTTGTGGAGAAAATCGTCGAGAAGCTCGGCATCACCGCCTGCCTGGGTCTTTTCGCGGGTGGCTTCTGGTATGCCAGTGGTGGTGAGATCAGCCGCTACACGTTGTTCGGCGTGACGTACCTGGTGTTCATTTTCAATAGCCTGGCGGCCAACCTGCGTCACACCCATGTCTGGCTGTCCTTTGGTCCGGTGCTGGAACATGTGCTGAACAGTCCGGCCCAGCACCAGATCCACCACAGCGATGCACCGCGTCATTTCAACCGCAATTTCGGCGTCAACCTGTCGCTGTGGGACTGGATGTTCGGCACGCTCTATGTCACCAGCACGCAGCCTGAGCACTTGCGTTTCGGCACCGGAGAACAGGACCACCAGCGTTACTTGACGGTGTATAGCCTGATTGTCACGCCTTTCGTTGAAACTGCCCGCAAGTGCCTGCCCGCGTTTTCATATCAACGCCAACACGCCACAATGCGCCCAACGCCTGCCATCGGATCAGCGAGTGCTGACGCGGGCGAGGTTGAGCGAAAATCCAGCAAGGAACGCCCATGAATTTCTTCAAGAAGCTCTTCGGTTCATCGAAAGCCCCTGAAACCCAAGACGACCAGCCCGCGCCGCAATCCCACGAGCTTGGCGACCTGACCGAGGCTGAAGCCGCCAATCTGGCCGTCCGGGAAGCCGGCGCAGCGTGCCTGGATCGTCATTGGAGCGCTGTTGGCACGGTCGAGCGGGATGTCCTTGCCTACCTGATCAGCCCGACCTTTTCCGGCGGCCCTTACTGGCCTTCGACCCGCCAGGCCTACCGCGTGGTTCGTCGTGGCGACACGATCATTCTCGCCACTGAAGGCCTGTCCGATCCATTCGATGATACGGAAGGAATGGGCAACGGCTTCGAGATGGAATTGTTCGTCGAAACCGCGGATATCCCCGAGCACGCCTATGGTCCTGTGGGGGAGGTCGATCCTTTCAAGCGCAGTTGGGCTTTCGAGCTGCTGGAGCACGTCGCCAAAACGGTGGCCGACGCTGGCGGCATCACCCACCAACTCGACCAATACGGGACGCTATCCCTTGAACTGCCAGGGCTCAGCCAATCGCACCACATGGGCGATCAACTGCCCAAGCTCTTCGTGACCGATGACGACTCCACCGGCGTTCTACTCGGCGCCCCGGAGCCGGATTTTCCTACCCAACTGGATGACATGCCCTTGTCCCCGGTCAGATTGGTGCCGGTGGTATTGATTACGGCGGCGGAGCTGGAGTACGTGCGTTCGGGAGGGCGAGCGGCGCGGGAGGATCTGGTGAGTCGTTTGAAGGCGGCGGGTGTTGGGCATATGAGCAGCTTGCATCGGGCGAGTGTGGTGTGATGCTGGAGCCGGTCATCGAACCTGGCGGTATCCCTTTGGCCTCCTGCTGACTCTTTCAATCCCATCTTCAAGGACGAACCCGTGGCCGCATCCCCCGCCAAACTCATCTTCCTGCCCGGCGCCTCGGGCAACACCCAGTTCTGGCATCCGGTCGCTGAACGCTTGGCCCACCCGGCGCAGCAAGTACACATCGGCTGGCCCGGTTTTGGAGACACGCCGCCCGTGCCTGACGTGACCGGCATGAGTGACCTGGTGGCGCGTGTGCAGGCCGAAATCGACCGACCCACAGCGCTGGTGGCGCAATCCATGGGCGGTATCGTCGCTGTGCTCGCAGCACTTGAACGCCCTGAGCTGATCACCCACCTCGTGCTGACCGTCACCTCGGGCGGGGTGGACATGTTGGCGCTGGGCGCACACGACTGGCGCCCGGATTTTGCGGCGGCCAACTCGACACTGCCGAGTTGGTTTCTCGACGACCGCACCGACCTCACGTCTCGCTTGATCGAGTTGCGCATGCCGGTCCTGCTGCTCTGGGGCGACGCTGATCCGATCAGCCCCGTTCGTGTTGGCCAGTACCTTGCCCAGCTGTTGTCCCGCGCTGAACTGCACGTTTTTCCTGGCGCCGATCACAGCCTGGGCTTCACTCACGCAGATGAGGCGGCGAGGCTGATCGAGAGACATCTGGCGAGCGAGTAAGCGGAGCACTTGTTATCAAAGTGTCGGACTGATTGTGCGGCGCGGCGTGTTTCAAGACCTCCAGGACCCAATACCTTTTTCGAGACATCAATGACTGACTACCGCGGACTCATCCTCGAAGACACCCGTGAAGGCGCCACCGAGCGTGCCATCACGCAACTGGAAGCCAGCCTGGGGGCTCGCTTGCCGGACGACTATCGCCAATTCCTCAAGACCTGCAACGGCGCCTATGTGGAATACGATGTGCTGGCGACCCTGGCCAATGGCGATGAGGAACTGCTCAGTTTTTCACTGTACGGGCTGGACCCGGACAAAGAATATGAATCCAACCCCTTTGAACTGGAGCAACTGCGGGCCCAGCCCGGTTTCCCCGCAACGGGATTGTTGCCGATCGGTCGCGACGGCGGCGCGAGTATCTTGCTGCTGGACCTGCGGGAAGGGCGCCAGGACGTGGCGGCGATGGTGGCGGGCCTACCTGCCTGGACCGGTCGCCGTCAGCAGGGCGATGAGTACGTGGTGCTGGCGGATTCTTTCAATGGCTATCTGGATTCGCTGCATTTATCGCAAGAGCGGATCGAGGAGCATATCAATCACTTCATCATTAGCCCTGAGAGTATTGAGGCGACGTTGGAGTGGTTGGATAAGGGCAGTCCGGGGTGGCGGGAGCGGTATCGGGAATTGTGGAATGCGAGGGTTGTGGATCGGTTGATTTGAAGACTGATTGGGTGGATGAATTCCGGTCTTGTCCCCTGGAGGCTGTTTACCTCTACTTCCCAAGTCGTCGCCACCAATCGGCAGCATTACGGGCGTTCGTAGCTTTTTTAAAGACTGCGGATCTTGGCGATGCTTCCAGATAAAGCCGGCCTTCATCTGGAAGCAGAGATATAGGTAAAAACGACCTGTTGATTCGAGCAGAATTATCTTGGCTGTCTTGCCTAAGGCTTCAGGCAACAATGTTAACTTTCGATAAGCTATGAGCGATGCAAGTGGGCGCTATAGACACGAAGCGGCCTTGGTCAGCACAGTAGCTGTAACTTCGATCTTCAGTCAGCAAGGACATCTCATTGAACGACTCTGAACATGTGAAAGAACTGTGCGCCCGTTTCAACTCCGGAGAACATCTGAAATTTACGTTTTTCTGGGGGCACCAGCGCAGCAAAATTGCCGTTACGGCTTCGTGCTTCAGCCAATGGTTCGAGGCCGGGTTCATTGTCGAGGGGCAACATTACCCGACAGCCGAACACTTCATGATGGCCGAGAAAGCGGCCTTGTTCGACGATCAGGAAATTCGTGCGCAGGTGCTCCACGCACCTACTCCTAATGCCGCCAAGGCACTTGGCCGCAACGTGCGCGGATTCGATGATCAGGTTTGGCTGCAACACCGATACGACATCGTCGTTCGAGCGAACCAGGCCAAGTTCTCTCAAAATCCGCAGTTGAACGAATATCTTCTACAAACCGGTTCGAGCGTTATTGTCGAAGCCAGCCCGGTTGATAACATCTGGGGTATAGGGCTCGCACAGGACAACGCGGATGCGAACAATCCGAATCTGTGGAAAGGCTTGAATCTGCTGGGATTTGCGCTGATGCAGGTGCGGGACGGGGAGTAAGTTATCCCTTCGCCGCTTGAATCCAGTCCTCAGTCGAGACGCTCGATGGCGCGTGCAAGATTTGCGTGTGCCTGCTGCTCGAATGCGTCGAAGTACGCTGCGGTCGTATAGATCCGCCCGCGCGCCTGGAATCCCTCCAGGACCTGGCGCCGCTTTTGGCGGTACACAGGCAGAGGCACAAATTGGTACTCGTGGCGAATCTGTTGGTCGTATTCCTCGAACCGTTCGAACGACGCTCCAAGGATCGCCAGATCCGTGTCCACCAACACCGCTTCGTCTGCCGACTTCGGGGCGCCATCGTGTCGCGTCACCATGATCAGGTCGTAAAGCCTGCGTCGCGTTTCATCGCCCAGGCCGCTATCACGTGCCACGTCGTCCAACCATTGCGCGCTACGCAGCTCGTTGTCGCTGCGAAGGGGCTCGTAGATCGCGTCATGGAACCACAGCGCGAGGTCGATTTCGGCGGGGGCCTGGCAGGCCGCATTGACGAATCGGCGCACTTGAAGACATTCCTTCAGGTGCTGGAGGGTGTGGTAAGCGCGATGCGGCTCGCAGTAATGTCGAATGAGTTCTTCGTACGTCTCTCGTGACGCGCATACGACGCCAAGCTCGGCCCAGACGCGAGCCCAGGCGTCGAAATCCGTGCCATCAATTGCGTCGAGGTCGCCCTGTGGGCTGGCCGGGAATAGACCGTTCTCTTCTGGCGAACCCGTCATCGTTTCTCCTGCACTTCAAAAATGAAAAAGATAATTATTGAGCATCACCCGCCGGCGCGTCGTCGGCATCGTCTGCTGGCGCTCCGTAAGGTGCGCCAATCTCGACCCGATCAGCCTTTACCCAACCGGTATAGTCGTCGCCGCTCTTGGCGATGAAGTTCACTTCCAGCCATGATTCGTCTTCAAGGCTGGAGTAAACGGTGAGAGAGTCGCCGGGGATTACGAAAATCTTCTTATTGGCACAGGCTTCATCTGGCGCTTCGTGGAAATGCAGGCGCCCAGTGCCAATGACCTTGCCTTGCACTGACGGATGAAACTCAGGCACCGTTCCGGAGATCTTTTCCGCCAGGGCCGAACAGTTGACAGCGGCCTGGCTCAGGCTGCTGAAAAGGCACAGGCACAATAAGCTTGAACGCAGATACATCGTGGCGAATCCGTTTGGGGTGGAGGCGTAGGATAGTTAAGTCAGAAACTATTGGGAAAGAGACATGAAAAAAGGGGACTGGAAAAAGTGCAGAAAGAGGTGCTCATCTGCAAATACCCTGCTATCCAAACCATCCACTCAGCAACACCGCGCCCAACGCGACTAACGCGGTATTGAGACAGACCAGCGTGAAGCCAAACCTTACCAGTTCGCCTTCCTCCTTGGCCTGGGTCTTGGCAAGTCCCAGGATCAGCATGACAACCGACAGCGAGCCCAGCGCTGCATGCCCTGCCGAGCTGTTCTGGACGGCAGCCAACAACAGGCGAGAGGATTCGGGCAACATCGCGATGGCCGGCATGAAGATCGCGTTGCCGCCAACATTCGACCCCGTCATGTAGCCTGACAGCGCGCCAAACAGGGCAACCAGCGACGTCGCGGCGGCGGGCGACAGGCCCGCCAGCATTTGCATCAAGCCCGCGAGGAAGCCGGCCTTCACCATCATCTGCGACATCGCGAGGAAGAAGAAAATGGTCAACAGTGGTCGCTTCGCCCGCGCCACCAGCGCAGCAGGCATACTGACGTCGAGTGCTGTCTGGCGTTGTGTGTGGCGCGTGTGAAACCCTAGCCCGATCAGCACCAGAACCAGTGCCAGGCCTGGTGAGGAGAGTGGCTTCCAGGTGACCTGAGCGCCCTGTACAACCCAGTGATCCTGCCAGGAGGTGATCGCCCACACCATCTTCAATGCGACAATGCAGACAATCAGCACCAGATACGGCCATGCCTGACGCGGCCATTGCACTGCACCGCGCTCGCTATCGTTGCGGCGCAAGCGCCACAGCCCAGCAGAGAGTACCGCTGCGGCCGTCACCAGGCCCGCGGCCAC
The DNA here is from genome assembly GCF_054681425.1 of Pseudomonas sp. H1_F01. Taxonomy (NCBI): domain Bacteria; kingdom Pseudomonadati; phylum Pseudomonadota; class Gammaproteobacteria; order Pseudomonadales; family Pseudomonadaceae; genus Pseudomonas; species Pseudomonas sp. H1_F01. The sequence continues at coordinate 2,182,798 of NZ_CP162823.1, forward strand.
GCCGGCCACTTCCGGCCCCAGCCACCGACTGGCACTGTAAAGCACGCCAACAAACAGCAGCCAGAAAGCCCCCAACGCCCTCCATTCCCGCGAGTCACGAACGCCTGCAAGAGATAGCGCGATTGCACTGAGGACCAAAAAAACCGGTGCGCTGGTCAGTGCCGAGGTCGATGCCAGCGCGGTTGCGTCCAAGTGAACCAACGAAGCACCAATGACCGATGCCAGGCCCAGTGTTCCCCAGGGCATGATTGCCATGCCGGTCAGTGCTATTCGTAGCGCGATCCGACGCTCGAAGAGACTGAGCAGCAGGGGCACCGTGGCGATCAACGACACGCCGAAGCCGGTCATCGCTTCGAGCAGCGGTGCCAGTCCAAGAACGATAAACACTACTTGATCGCCGCGCCCAAGCCCCAGTGACTGCACCCATCGGCTAAGCGCCAGGTTGACGCCCATGCGCTCGATAAAAATCACGAAGACCAGACCTGGAACGATCACGAAAGCCGTACTTGCAAACAGCACGGCCGTATCTTGAGCGGCGGCCACCATACTGCCTAGGCGCCACGCGTCTGCAGCGCCGGCGAGCCAGAGCACCAGGACCAATGCAGTGCCTGCAATGGCGGCGTGCATGGGGGGCCGGCGCAGCACGACAAGCATGGCTGTAACCAACAGGACAGGGGAAAGATGGAACAGTGCGAGCATGCCAATAATATCCTGTGTGTGTTGCGACTAAGGCTGCGTACGCAGACTGCTGGCAAGATAATATTTCTCTTGGCTAGATAAAGGGGCGCGGTTTTCTGTTAGTTTTCGAGAAAATTTCTCACGGGTTTGCCATGGCCAAAAACGACGCAGCACTTGAATCGTTGGACAAATTCGACCGTGCCATCCTGGACCTCGTCCAGCGCGACAACACGATGCCGCTGCGCCTCATGGCCGAGCAGGTCAATCTTTCCACGGCCGCCGTTCAGCGCCGTATCAAGCGGATGGAAGCGGGGGGCGTCATCACGGGCAACGTAGCCATCGTGGATCCCACCGCCGTAGGACGGCCGATCACGATCATTGTGGAAGTGATGGCAGAGCGCACCAGCATCGAGGCACTGGAGGCGATGAAGGCACACTTCGCGGTGCCCGAAGTTCAGCAGTGCTACTACGTCACCGGCGAAGTGGATTTCGTCCTGGTATTAACCGTTGCCAGCATGAACGAATACCAGACGTTGGCGCGGCGATTGTTTGCCGAAAATTCCAACGTGACCTGGTTCAAGACAATCGTGGCGCTGGACCGTGTGAAAGTCGGGCTTAATGTGCCGAGCATGCCTGTGGGGATCGTCATCTAGCCTTCTTATCAAGCTCTCCAGGTGATTGCGCCAGAAACGCCGCGATCAGCGATACAACCTGCTGCTGAATCACCCCACGAGCACGGCCGCCATCCCCATCCTGACAAATAATGCCATCTCCCGGCACGTGCTCTTCGAGGATCTTCTGCGCACCAGGTTTGCACATCGACATGAAGCTGAAATGGCTTGCGTCTTTGATCTCGACATAGCGGCTTGTCGCCGAGGGCAGGCGCTTGGCCAGGTTGGCAGATTCCAACTCGGCGGGAAGCTCTCGCGACGGTACACCGGCCGCGATCACCAGGGCGGGGACAGGCAGCGTGACCAAGCTTTTATCGGTCAGGCCCCGTGAAAGGCCCAGGTCCAATGTCACCACCGCAGTGATGCGTTTATCACGCCAATCGGCGGCCAGTTCGGCCTTTGATTCAGCGGTGCTGGCGGGATTCATCTGTTCGTAAACGGTGCAACTGGATAACTGCGAATGGGCTTTGCAGTCTTGGGCGAAGCGCTCTGGGTCGAAGCGAGCGCCGGCGATTTCCAGGGCGGTCCAGCCGCCGAGTGAATGGCCCACGGCTGCAATTCGTCCATTGGCGACCCGGCCAAATTTTTCAGGTTGAGTCGTGACCGCATCAATGACCCGACGCAGATCGACGGGCCGCTGCCATAACTGCGCCGCTGCTTGCGGGCTGCGGTCATGGGTGGTGCTGCCGGGGTGGTTGATGGCGGCGACGATGTAACCCTTCTGGGCCAAGGCACTGGCCAGCCAGATCTGGTTGCTCCAGTTACCCCGGTATCCGTGGGAGAGCACCACCAATGGGTGTTCGCCGGCAGTGGGCGGCGCGTTACGCACGGCAGAGGCGCCGACAAACACCGCGTTATCGGCGATCAGTTGCGCGGTTTCGGTGGTTGCGCTGGGGTACCAAACGACCATCTCCAGTGCGCGGCCATTGTGCGGATCCAGGGTGGAAGATTGGAAACCGATGGGGTTTTCGTCAGCAAATGCGATGGTCGTCAGGCAAGCCAACAACAGGGCGCCGAAAGCTGTTTTCAATGTCGTTTCTTCCTTGATTAGACGAATGATGGGGTCGATAAGCACGGGCATTAAAGCTCAGATTCGAACCGCTGCGCATAACTTTTATCGACTAAAAACCTAGCCCCCGAAAGCAAACTCCGAGGGGGCGAAGCGGTCGCTGGTGTCCATACGAATATTGCGCAGCGCCACGGTTTCCAGGTGTGACGCGTAGAGCGACTCAGAGAAATAGCTGATCAGAATGGAACGACGGCGTGCGCCGATCACGTTCAGGCTGCCCGCGTGTACCAGGTCGACATCGAACACCAGGATGTCACCGGCAGAGCCTGAAAGCTGTACGGCGCGTGACTCGTCATTGAAGTCGAAGGGTGGGGCGCCCGGCTCAGGTCGATGGCTGCCGGGGACGATCCGTGTCGCGCCGTTCTCGGGGCCGTAATCGTCGAAAAAAGCCAGGGCGATGGCGATGTCGCCTGGCCGCTGGGCTGACAAGTCGCGGTGCAGTTGTTGGTGGCCGTTACCCGCCAGGGGCTCGCGTCCTTCCACTTGGGAGAGAAAGAATCGCTCGCCGATCAACTCACCTGCCACCGCCAGTAGCTGGGGTAGACGACATACGGCCTGAATCTTCGAATCATCGTCCAACATCGAATAGCGCCAGTCCATGCCGCGGGGCACTGGCCATTGGTCCGACGGCCGCACACCTGCATCGAACACGGCACGAAGGTCGGCCAGCCACTCGCTCGGGATCGCTTGACGGAGCAGGGCGTAGCCGTCTTGGTGGAGTTGTTTGTGGTCAGGCATGGTTTTTTCGACTTCCTTGTGCGGACCTTTGGAAGGCTAGTATGCAAACCAAAGTGGGACCACCAGCCCTTGATGAGTCAGGGGCTCTGTAGGAGCTGTCGAGTGCAACGCCGTTCAAGCGGGAGCAAGCTCTCGTGGAACAAATTGCAACCATGTGATTTTTAAGGCTGAAAATACATATCGATCGTTCCCACGCTCCTGCGTGGGAATGTCGCCAGGGACGCTCCGCGTTCCGCTTCTGGAAAGTGACGCAGAGCGTCACGGGATGCATTCCCACGCAGAGCGTGGGAACGATCAAAAATAGATACCTCGTGGACGTCGCTCTAGTTCCCTGCGCGACAGCGCAGCGTCGAAGACGTGGCGGGGACTCCTCGCCACAGGTTGTCGGCTTGCAGGCTTATTTGGCTGGCAGGCTTATAGAGTGGAACCTGCCGGTGCAGCATCCAATCGTCGCGCAATCACATCCATCACATCACACCCATCACGCAGTGGGATGCAGCAAAGCTGCGCCAGATCTTGCAAGGTCGCGGGGTCGATGGTCTGTTCATCGCGCATCGCCAAATTCTCCAGGAATTGGGTGGCGGCACGGATTTGGTAGGCTGCTGAGTCGAGCAGGATGTGCAGCGGGGCGGTGGTATCGACGTAGAGGGGGGGGCGACGGCGTTGCTGGTAAGGCCCATGTATTGATTCATAAGTAAGCACCACTGGATAGTTTTTGCCCACTGCGGGTCGCCAAACCCGGTCGCCATCTGGGCGACGGCAAAACTATAGACAGACGCCCCCACAAAAACGACGCAATAGATGGATAGGCAGGCCAATTCCCAACGATATGTAGGACCTTTCTGTAGCCCCACCCCCCATGTTCGCCTTTCATCCCCCATTTGCCCCCCGACGCGTCCCACAATCCAATCGCGCATTCCCATTCAGCGCGGGATAATACGGCCCTGCTTGGGGTCACAAGCTTTTCCCCTCGTTGGTATTGGCGGCTCAGAAGGATCGAACGCAATGACAGATTGGCTCCAGAGCTATGGAGAAATGGCTGAGCGGGTTCGCCGCCATTCTTGGGAGGACACGCCGCTCGGGCCGCCTGCCCAGTGGCCCGATGTATTGAAGACCACCGTGGCGCTGAGCCTCGCCTCGCATTTTCCCCAGGCCATCGTATGGGGGCCGGACCTGATTACGTTGTACAACGATGCGTTCCTGCCGATCCTCGGCAGCAAGCCCGAGGCGTTGGGGCGGCCGTTCAATGAGGTTTGGCAGGAGGTCTGGAGCGATATCGGGCCGATCGTGCAGGGCGCCTTCGATGGGCAAGCGACCTTTATAGAGAACTTCCCCCTGGTCATCGAGCGCGGCGGCGGTCCTGAGCAGGCTTATTTCACCTTCTGCTACAGCCCCATCCGTGACCAGTTCGGCAAGGTCGTGGGCATGCTGGATACGGTCACCGAGACCACGTCCACGGTGTTCATGACCCAGCGCCTGGCCGTGCTGGATGCCATCGGCAATGCCGTGGCAAACGCCACCGACCCGCAGAGCATCATGGCAGCCACCACACGGATCCTGGCGGCGCACCTGAACCTGTCCAACTGTGCCTACGCGGACATGGATGAGGACGAGGACGGCTTCACCATTCGTGGTGATTGGGCCAGGGTGGGGTCGCCGCATATCCTTGGGCATTATCGACTGGCTGATTTTGGCCGACTGGCGGTCACTAACCTGCGAACTGGCAAGCCGCTGGTGATCAACGATAACCTCAAGGAGCTGGCGCCGGAGGAAGCGGCGACGTTCCAGGCCATTGGCATCGCGGCCACCATCTGCGTGCCGTTGATCAAGGGCGGGCGATTGACCGCGCTGATGGCGATCCACGATAAAACGCCGCGAGTCTGGTCATCCAACGACCTGGCGCTGTTGATGGAAGTCACAGAGCGATCCTGGGCCCACATCGAGCGTGCCCGTGCCGACGCTGCCGTGCGCGAAGGCCTGGCGGCCCTGGCCGAATTGAACGCGACGCTGGAAGAGCGGGTCGAGGAGCGCACCACGCGCTTGAAACAGACCGAAGCGGCGCTGCGCCAATCGCAAAAGCTCGAAGCCATCGGCCAGCTCACCGGCGGCGTGGCCCATGACTTCAACAACCTGCTGACCATCATTCGTTCTTCGGTCGACTTCCTGCGCATGCCCAGCCTGTCCGAGGAGCGTCGGCAGCGCTACATGACGGCGGTGTCCGAAACCGTGGAGCGCGCCTCCAAGTTGACCAGCCAGTTGCTCGCGTTTGCCCGACGCCAGCCGTTGAAGCCGCAAGTCATCGACGTGGGCAAGCAAGTGCAGAGCCTGGGGGACATGCTGCAAACCGTCACCGGGGCGCGGATCCAGGTCCATGTCGAGTTGTGCGATCGGCCCTGTTACATCCGGGCGGATCTGAGCCAGTTCGAGACCGCGCTGATCAACATGGCCCTCAATGCCCGGGATGCCATGAATGGCCAGGGTACGCTGTGGCTTCGGCTCAGTTGCGGCGGTGGCATGCCGCCGATCCGTGGTCATGCCGGGGCCGGGCAATCCTTTGCTGCCATTGCCTTGGCGGACACCGGTACCGGTATTGACTCGCCAGTGCTCGAGCACATCTTCGAACCCTTCTTCACCACCAAGGAAGTGGGCAAGGGCACGGGGCTGGGCTTGTCCCAGGTGTTTGGCTTTGCCAAGCAGTCCGGTGGCAACGTCGATGTTTCGACCGTGGTGGGCGAGGGCACGGTGTTCACCTTGTACCTTCCAGAAGTGGCGCCCGAGAAAAACCACGAGCCGGTCAAGGAAGAACTCACCCACCTGCTGCCGGAAAAGGGCAAGTGTCGGGTGTTGATCGTGGAAGACAACCTGGAGGTGGGGCGTTTTGCCAACCAGATCCTTCAGGACCTAGGCTACGAAACTGCCTGGGCGACCAACGCCGAAGAAGCGCTGGAAATGGTCGGTCCGGATGCGATGGCATTCGACGCGGTATTTTCTGATGTGGTGATGCCGGGGATCAGCGGCATTGCCCTGGCCAGGGAACTGCGCCAGCGGCGCCCGGATTTGCCTGTGGTGCTGACCTCTGGTTACAGCGAAGAGTTGGCCCACAGCGGCCATGAGGGCTTTGAATTCTTGTCCAAGCCCTATTCTGCGGATCAGGTTTCCCGGGTTCTAAACCGGACTATATTGGGGGCTGAATGAGTGTTTCCTTTTTGAAACAGTGAGTTCCATTCGTCGGCCAAGGGCTTTGTTGAATCAACAGTCTGTTGATGACCGACTAGTCTCATTGTCGTGAAGGTCGATATTGTCAGGCAACCGGTTGTTGCCGGTATGGGCCTCGATGAAGGGGAAAGGCAATGGGAGCACCGTATAGCGAGGAGAACACTGCCGCGTATCCGATCAATGAAGGGTTGCAGTGTGGCCAGTCGGCCTATCATGCGGACTTCGGTGACGAGCCGATCAAGTCCATCAGGACGAAGGTGGCCAAAGTGCAGCGAGGGGAGAAGGCCAAGTTCTTGCCCAGGGTCCCGGTCAGAAAGTGACGGCGGATCGTGGTAGGGGAGCTTGCTCCCGCCGGGCTGCATAGCAGCCCTTTTTTTTGATCGTTTTTTTCATTCCCATGCTCCTGCGTGGGAACGTCGCCAGGGACGCTCCGCGTTCCGCTTCTGGGGCCTCTCTACATAAATATTTTTCATCTTTTCTCAACTGGCATTTACTTTCACGTTTCTTTCACAAGCAGGTACGTACTCTCAGCTCATCCGTTAGAAAGCAGTACCTGCCCGTTTCCCCAGCGGGCTTTTTTTTGCCTGTCATAAAATAAACCCCCGTTTTGTTGTCCAACCATCATGGCTGACGCTGTCTGGCGTAAACTCGCGCCCGCGCGCACCGGCCATTTCTCCCCGATGCGGCATTTTTGAGGTTTCTATCATGCGTTTGACTTTGTCCACCTTGGTACTGGGGTTGGTGGTTGCCCAGGGCGCGATGGCTGCCGGCGACGGTACCGCCGCGGTCGGCGGTGGTCTGGGCGGTGTATTGGGCAACGTGGTCGGCCAGCAGATGGGCGGCAGCACCGGCGCCGCGATTGGCGCGGGCGTTGGCGGCGCAGCCGGCAGTGCCGTAGGCGCTCGCAAGGGCAGCCGCACCGAAGCGGCCATTGGCGGTGGCTTGGGGTCGGCCGGTGGTTCGGTTGTCGGTAACCGTCTGGGCGGCTCGACCGGCTCCACCATCGGCGCAGGCATCGGCGGCGCGGCGGGTGGCGCGTTGGGCAGCAATCTGTCCAATGACAACGACCGTCACTCCAGTGGCAAGAAGTACAAGCACAAGAGAAAGCATCGTTAAGCGGATGCTTGGATGAATAGACCCGGCCTTGTGCTGTGATGCTGTTCATCTGGAAAAAACGGCGCTTCTTTCAGAAATGGGAAGCGCCGTTTTTTTGCTTCTTTTGATGCCCAAAGCAAGCGCAACAGACAGCTCCAGCCGCTATGCAACCGCACCACCGCCATCGCGAGCAAGCTCGCTCCCACATTGGGCCGCAGTGAACATAGAACTCATGAACACCCGAGATCACCTGTGGGAGCAAAGCTTGCTCGCGATGAGGCCAGCAAACCCAACATCCATGTGACTGAGCCACCGCCATCGCGAGCAAGCTTTGCTCCCACAGATGTGATGGGTGTATGACCGGGAGAACCAGGTCGGCTATCAGGCCGCCACACGGTGGCCCACGGAGCAATGCTTGTGTTCAGGCACACCGAGCCTAAGCGAGGTGCCGAGTGGTGGGCATAAAAGCGTTTTGCTTACTTTTGACTGGGCCGGCTTCCGGGCTTTTCAAACGTGAGCCGCCGTCAGGGCGGAACCATAAGTCGCCGTTACCAAAAAAACGGATATACACTCCAACCTGACCCCCCCAAAAAAACGGCAAATCAAAATCTCCGGAACGATTGCCATCCCCCCGCTTCGAACTCATACATCCATCAACAATTGCGAGGTGTACCATGACGCCGCAAACGCAAGGCCAGGAAGAACAAGACTCCTCGGGCGCACCTGTGGTCAATGACCCGGGCAATGAAGACCCCGGTTCCCTGATGGATGACGCCCAGGTTCCCTTGATCGAGGAAGATGAAACCCCGGAATACCCGCTGCCTTCGCCCACCAACTCCCTGAGCCGCGACCAGCGTCCACCCGATGACGATGCGGGCGTCGAGCAGGTACCCAGCGACGATGAGGATGTCGAAGCGACCCCGGATGACCCGGACATCGCCGGTGACGATGCCTCCGGCAAGCCGAGCTGATCGCAGGTCCGTCTGTCGATTCAGCGGCACCATCGTCCCGCCACGCGTGCCACACATCAGGTAAGGATCTTGAAAAGGAGACTCACCATGATGAAGTCCAACATGACAGCGCTGACACTCGCCGGGATTCTTTCGCTCAGTTCACTGGCTGCCTTGGCAGAATCTTCGGGCGGCACGCCCCCCGTGGACAAGGGCGGGATGCCCCCCTCCTCAGAAATGGAGGCCGGCTCCAACTCCGGTGCCAACGGTAACGCCTTGCCCCCGGGCTCCGTGAGCGGCGGCAACGGCGGCGATGCCAACGGCAGTAGCACCAGTCCCGGCACCGGGAGCGGTTCGATGAGTGGAGGCAGCACGATGGGCGGTGCCGACGCCGGCGGTGGGACCAACGGAGGAACCGGTACCAGCGACAGTGGTGCCAGTGGTTCGGGCTCTGGCAGCTCGGGCCAATAGCCGTCCCACCATCATCCGGCATCGATCTGCTTTTGTGACGAGGGCGCTTGCTCCCGCTCGGTTGCACCGTAGGAGCTGTCGAGTGCAACGAGGCTGCGATCTTTCCCCTGTCAATTGAGTCCTGAGCGAGAGATCAAAAGATCGCAGCCTCCGGCAGCTCCTACAGAGCGCAACCCAGCGGGAACAAGCTCCCTCGTCACGGACCCCGTCCATAGATTTCCCATTGCCGGTTCCAAGCCCCCTTCGTTATCCTGCTGAATCCTTTAAGGCGAACACGCTGCCCTGGCCGCACCTGAGCCATCCCTGGAATGTTGTGTTGATAACGGATCAGATGCGATGAATGCACCCCTGAAAGAGTTTGGCCCGATCAAGGCTGTGATTTTCGACATGGATGGGCTGTTGCTGGACACCGAGGGGATCTACACCGAGGTCACGTCCATCATCGCCGAGCGCTACGGGCGCACGTTCGATTGGAGCGTCAAACAGAACATCATCGGGCGCGGGGCCACGGACCTGGCCAATTACGTCGTTCAGGCGCTGGAATTGCCGATCACCCCCGAAGAGTTCCTGGTCATCCGCGAGCCCTTGATGCGCGAGCGTTTTCCTCATGCCCTGGGGATGCCCGGCGCCGAGGAACTGGTGCGGCATTTGAAGGCCCACAACGTTCCGATTGCGGTGGGCACCAGTTCGTCGAGCCCCACGTTCGCACTGAAAACCACCTTGCACCGGGAATGGTTCGCACTGTTCGACTTCATCGTGACGGCGGATGACCCTGAGGTCGGCGCGGCGAAACCGGCGCCGGATATCTTCCTCACTGCTGCCCGGCGCCTGGGTGTCGAGCCGCGCGACTGCCTGGTGTTCGAGGATTCGCCGTTCGGGGTGACTGCCGCGAAAGCCGCCGGCATGACCGCCATTGCCATTCCGGATTCGGCCATGGCGGATGAAAAGTACGCCCACGCCGACGGGATCATTCGCTCCTTGAAAATGTTCCAGCCCAGCCTTTGCGGTCTGCCGGAGTTGGAGTGGGCCTGACCCCATCGCGCTACACAACAAAACGCCGGTCATGGTTAAAGCCATGACCGGCGTTTTTTCATGCCTGTATCAGGCGCCGAAACCACCGTCGATGGTCAGGCTGGCGCCGGTGATGTAACCGGCTTCCGGCCCTGCCAGGTAGGCGACGAAGCTGGCGATTTCATCGACGTTGCCGTAGCGCCCGACAGCCATCAGCGACATCAGGCTGGAGGCGAATTCGCTGTCGGCCGGGTTCATGTCGGTGTCCACCGGGCCGGGCTGCACGTTGTTGACGGTGATGCCGCGTGGGCCGAGGTCACGGGCCAGGCCTTTGGTCAGGCCCACCAGCGCGGCCTTGCTCATGGCATAGGGCCCGCCGCCGGCGAAGGGCATGCGGTCGGCGTTGGTGCTGCCGATGTTGATGATCCGGCCCCCTTCGCCCATGTGCCGCGCAGCGGCCTGAGTGGCGATGAACACGCTGCGCACGTTGATGGCCAGGGTCTGGTCGAAATCTTCGAGTTTGAATTCATCCAGCGGCCCTATCGCCAGCACGCCAGCATTGTTGACCAGGATGTCCAATCGGCCAAAAGCCTCGACGGTGGCCGCGACGGCGTTACGGATGGCCTCGGCGTCGGCGCTGTCTGCCTTGATCGCCAGGGCCTTGCCGCCTGCAGCGGTGATGCTGTTCTGCAGTTCTTCAGATTTTGCGCCAGAGCTGACGTAGGTGAAGGCTACGGCGGCGCCTTCTGCTGCCAGGCGTTTGACGATGGCGGCGCCGATGCCGCGAGAACCGCCCTGGATCAAGGCGACTTTACCGCTCAGTGCTTGGTTACTCATGATGATCTCCAAAAAGTGCCGGGGCGAGATGCCGCGGTGATGGGGCGAGTATCAAGAAGGTGCCGTGGGCTGTGTAGACCGTCATTGCTATAGTCTGTCTAAACCAAAAGTTTAGAGTGAGGCTCATGGAGACCTTCAACAGTATCGAATGCTTCGTGCGCAGTGCCGAAGTCGGCAGCTTTGCCGAGGCGGCGCGACGTCTGAGCGTGACCCCGGCCGCGGTGGGTAAAAGCGTCGCCAAGCTGGAGGCGCGAATGGGCGTACGCCTGTTCCAGCGTAGCACCCGAAGCCTGAGGCTGACCGAAGCCGGCCAGTTGTTCTTGGGGGAAGTCGGTAGCAGCTTCAACACCATCCAGAACGCCGTCGCCAACCTGGCCAGCGCCGGCGGGCAACCGGCGGGGACGCTGAAAGTGAGCATGGGCACGGCGTTCGGTCGATTGTATGTCGTGCCGTTGCTGGGGGAGTTTCTGCGACGTTATCCGGCGATCAACCCCGACTGGCATTTCGATAATCGCCAGGTGGACCTGATCGGCCAGGGCTTCGATGCCGCCATCGGCGGCGGTTTCGAGCTGCCCCAGGGGGTGGTGGCGCGCAAGTTGACGGTGGCTCATCGGGTGCTGGTTGCATCAACGGACTATCTGCAAGCGCATGCCGCCGTGACAGAACCGGAAGATCTGTCACTGCATCAAGGCATCCTGATTCGCTCACCACAGACCGGGCGGGTGCGTTCCTGGCAACTGACCAGCCGCAATCGGGAACACAGCCCGCTGACGCTCAAGACGCGCATGACCATGAGTGATTCGGAAGCCGACTGCGCGGCCGCCGCCCAAGGGTTGGGCATCGGCCTGGTGAGCATGCCGATCGCCGTTCCCTTCCTGGAAAACGGGACGCTGCAGCGGGTGCTGCCGGACTGGTATGTCGACGATGGCAACATCTCCATCTACTACGCCGAACACAAACTGTTGCCGGGCAAGACCCGGGCGTTTGTGGATTTCATCATCGAGCAGTTTGCCGAGCAGGGGTTGGCGCGGCGGTTCAGTGCGGTTTGAGCCGGGCTTGGAATCGAGTTGGCCCCAATCGCGAGCAAACTCGCTCCCACATGGGTTTACGGGTGTTCACAACATGTGCACACGACACAAAAACCTGTGGGAGCGAGCTTGCTCGCGATTCGGGACACTTCGGTCTAAAGCCGTGAACTCACCGCCCAAACCGCCCCGGCCAGCCAATGATGGTCTTGGGCCGAGGCGTCGCGTAAGTGCGTACTTTCGACGTCGACAACCCCAGCCGCACCAGCGCTTCGGCAATGGTCACCGCCGCCGTCACCCCATCGACCACCGGCACGCCGGTGCGCTGGCGGATCTGCTCGTCGAGCCCGGCCATGCCGCCGCAGCCCAGGCAGATCACTTCGGCCTTGTCCTGGCTCACTGCCAGTTCAGCCTGTTGGACGATGGCTTCAATCGCCCGTTGCGGATCCTGCTCCAGTTCAAGCACCGCCAAACCACTGGCCCGTACCGAGGCGCAGCGGTCGAACAGGCCGGACAGCTTGAGCCGGTCTTCGATCAGCGGCACGGTGCGGTCCAGGGTGGTGACCACCGAGTAAGCGTGGCCGAGGAACATGGCGGTGCTGGCGCCGGCATCGGTGATGTCCACCACCGGCACGTTGAGCAGTTCCTGCAAGCCTTCACGACCGTGTTCGCCATAACCGGCCTGGATCACCGCGTCGAACGGCTGGTCGTAGGACATCACCCGGTCCATCACCGCGATGGCCGCCAGGTAACTTTCAAAATTGCCCTCGATGGAGTCGGCACCGAAATGCGGCGTGAGCCCGACGATCTCGGTGCCCGGGGCGGCGACGGCCTGGGCCTGGCGGGCGATGGCCTGGGTGATGGATTCGGTGGTGTTGACGTTGACCACGAGAATTCGCATGAGCTGTCCTCCTTAACGCATAAAAGTAAGCGGTCCGAACCTGGCGGGCCGCTTGAGCAATCAATGATTGACGTTATCCACAGCGATGGATTCGCCGCTGACGTCCTCGTAATACGGCTGGCGCTTGGCGATGATCAGGTACAGCAGCCCTGCAATCGAAGCGCCAATCAGCCAGGAGAATGGTGAAACGCTGTCAAAACCAGGCACCAGCGCCAGGATAATCGCGATCAGCGCCGCCGGAATGAACGCTGCCACCGCCCGCAGGTTGACCCCATTGCTGTAGAAATACGCCCCGTTTGGGTCCTCGCTATACAGTTGCGGCACGTTGATGCGGCCTTTTCGCAGCAGCCAGTAGTCGACCATGATCACGCCGTACAGCGGCCCGAGCAGGGCGCCGAGGCCGGACAGGAAATACACGATCACCAGCGGGCTGTTGTAGAGGTTCCACGGCAGGATCAGCACGGCAATGGCGGCGCTGATCAACCCGGCGCGGCGGAAGGTCAGGTATTTGGGCGCCAGGTTGCTGAGCACAAAGGCCGGGGCGACGAAGTTGGCCATGATGTTCACCGCCACGGTGACGATCAGGAAGGCCAGGCAGCCCAACACGAGGAAGAAGGTGTTGGGGATCGAGGCAATCACCTGGGTCGGGCTTTCAATGATTTGCCCATTGATCTGGAACTGCGCACCGCAGAGCAGGATGGTGATCCCGGCAAACACCAGGATGTTCACCGGCAGGCCCCAGAAATTGCCGACGACGATGGTCCGGCGGCACGGCGAGGAGCGGGCGAAGTCGCAGAAATTGAGAATCAAGGTGCCGTAGATCGACAGCCACAGCGCGCCACCGGCAAAGATATTGCGCCACATCTCGCCTCCGGTCAGCGGTTCGCGGATCGACCAGGCAATGGTGGCGTCGGCCTGGGTATACATCCAACCGGCCAGGGCGGCGACAGTCACCAGGATCACCGGCCCGGCAAAACCTTCGTAGCGGCGCACTGTTTCCATGCCGTAGGCCAGGATCACCAGTTGCACGAACCAGATCGCCACGAAACACACCCAGCCCAGGCTCGACAGGCCGAGGATCGAGTCGTGGTCGTAGTCGGCGAAGCTCGGGTGGATCGCCACCAGCAACACCCGGAACACCACCGACGCCAGGTAGGTCTGGATACCGAACCAGGCAATGGCGATGACCGCCCTGATCAAGGCCGGAATCTGCGCGCCATGGATCCCGAAGCTGATCCGGCTGATCACCGGGAACGGCACCCCGGTTTTCTGGCCCATGTAGCCGGACAGGTTCATGAAACCATACACCAGCGCCGCGCCTATCCCGAGGGACAGCAAGATCTGCCAGCCACCCAGGCCCAGGGCATAGAGGCCGATGGCGAAGGAGTAGTTGGCGATGTTGTGCACGTCGTTGGTCCACAGGGCAAAGATGCTGTAGCGACCCCAGCGTCGACCTTCGGCCTTGGTCGGTGCCAGGTCTTTGTTGTGCAGCCTCGGGCTCAGGGCCAGGGACGCGGCAGTGTTGTCGTCGAGGGCCGTGGTGGTGGAGGGCAGATCCAGCGCGATGTTATTGGAGAGACTTGTACGCATTCCGGCAGGCTCCTGATTCTCGGCGCAGCGATGACTGTGCATGAGCGCGGAGCTCGACAAATCTTCGTCGCGGCGGGCGAGCATCATTGATTACGGGGCATCTGCAGCCTGTACGGGATAGGGCGCTTCAGGCTTGCGGATCTAAAGTGTGTGTATGTTTTATATAAGTTGTATACAAAACATGTGTCGACTAAAGCCAGATCTATGCCACTTACGGATCTATTCGAAGAAGCACTAATTTCGTTTTGTTATGATCGTTGAGTAACTAACTGAAATACCGTGATTTAAAACTGACCGTTTAAACAGGTATTTATTTTTTGGCGAACGCCAGTGGAGTTGGAAGGGCAGGCGAGGCGGGAAGGTGTGTGTAACCTTTGGGGGCAGTAACGTAATAAGTGCACACAAAAATGCCACTTGTAGTGACATTTTTGTGTACAGGGTGCGGCGGACGCTTAGACGGTCTTGGATTTGGCGATGATGTTACCGGCATGCAGCCCGCATTCTTTCTGCGTGGCTTCTTCCCACCACCAACGGCCTTCGCGCTCGTGCTGGTTTGGCAGCACCGGGCGGGTGCAGGGCTCGCAGCCGATGCTGATGAAACCGCGTTCATGCAGGCTGTTGTAAGGCAGCTCCAGCATGCGGATGTAACCCCAGACTTCTTCGCTGGTCATCTGCGACAGGGGGTTGAACTTGTACAGGGTACGCTCCGGAGTGGAAAACGCCGTGTCGATTTCCAACACCGCCACCTGGCTGCGGGTGCCGGGGCTCTGGTCGCGGCGCTGGCCGGTGGCCCAGGCGCGGACATCGGTCAGTTTGCGCCGCAATGGTTCGATCTTGCGGATGCCGCAGCACTCGCCGTGACCGTCCTTGTAGAAGCTGAACAGGCCTTTTTCCTTCACGAAGGGTTCAAGTTTCGTGTAGTCCGGCGAAACCAGCTCGACGTCGATCTTGTAGTGCTCGCGCACCTGGTCGATGAAACGATAGGTTTCCGGGTGCAGGCGGCCGGTGTCGAGGCTGAACACCTTGACGTTCTTGTTCAGTTTCCAGGCCATGTCCACCAGCACCACGTCTTCGGCGCCGCTGAAGGATATCCACAGCTCGTCGCCGAATTCGGCGAAGGCCAGTTTGAGGATGTCCTGCGGGGACTTGTTGGCATAGGTCGTGGCGAGTTCCACGACGTCAAACGATGGGCTCATCAGGGCGGTTTCCTACAGGTCGGTGGCGCTGGGCGCTCTATATGGGGCTGATGGTAACAAAAGCTGTCGGGGCTGGCGCGTTCCTGTGCGTTGCGCAGGCTTCGACGAATGGCTAGAGTCGGCAAGCCTTTTGTTCGCTCAACCGATAAACATCAGAAAAAATGGGAGTGTCTTGTGGAAATTGCCTGTCTCGACCTGGAAGGTGTACTGGTCCCGGAGATCTGGATCGCCTTCGCTGAAAAAACCGGGATTGACTCCCTCAGGGCAACCACTCGGGACATTCCCGACTACGACGTGCTGATGAAGCAACGGTTGCGCATCCTCGATGAACACGGCCTCAAGCTTTCCGACATCCAGGAAGTCATCGCCACCCTCAAGCCGCTGGACGGCGCCATAGAATTCGTCGACTGGCTGCGTGAGCGCTTCCAGGTGGTGATTCTTTCCGACACGTTCTACGAATTTTCCCAGCCGTTGATGCGCCAGTTGGGCTTCCCGACGTTGCTCTGCCATCGCTTGATTACCGATGACAGCGGGCGGGTGACCGGCTACCAGTTGCGTCAGAAAGATCCCAAGCGCCAGTCGGTCCTGTCCTTCAAGAGCCTGTACTACCGGGTGATCGCGGCGGGGGATTCCTACAACGACACAACGATGCTGGGCGAAGCCGATGCGGGGATTCTGTTCCATGCGCCTGAAAACGTGATCCGTGAATTCCCGCAATTCCCGGCGGTGCACAGCTTTGCCGAGTTGAAGCAGGAATTCCTCAAGGCTTCGAACCGCAGCCTCAACCTGTAAACCCAATCCCCTGTGGGAGCGAGCTTGCTCGCGATAGCGGTGTGTCAGTTAGCACAAAGGCTGCTGACCCAACGCAATCGCGAGCAAGCTCGCTCCCACAAGGTCTTGTGTCAGGCCTGGGGTCTGTTCAGAGGTTCTGCAAGGTTTCCAGCAGCACCTTCACCTTGGTAATCGACTCCTGATACTCGGCCTCCCAATCCGAGTCCGCGACAATCCCGCCGCCGCCCCAGCAGCACACCTGCCCATCCTTGACCAGCAGACTGCGGATGGCGATGGAGCTGTCCATTTCCCCGCGCACGTCCAGATACAGCAACGAGCCGCAATACAGGCCGCGTCGGGTCGGTTCGAGTTCGTCGATGATTTGCATGGCGCGGATTTTCGGCGCGCCAGTGATCGAGCCGCCGGGAAAGCTGCCGGCAATCAGGTCGAGGGCGTCTTTACCCACAGCCAACTCGCCGGTCACGCTGCTGACCAGGTGATGCACGTTCGGGTAGCTTTCCAGGCTGAACAACTCCGGCACCCGTACCGAGCCGATGCGGCACGTGCGGCCCAGGTCGTTGCGCAGCAGGTCGACGATCATCAGGTTTTCCGCCCGGTCCTTGGAGCTGGCCAGCAGCTCGGCGGCGTGGGCCGCGTCTTCGCTGGGTGTTGTGCCGCGGGGCCGGGTGCCCTTGATCGGCCGGGTTTCCACCTGGCCTTCGCTGACCTTGACGAAGCGTTCGGGGGACAGGCTCAGCACCGCGCCGCCATCGGGCAGGCTCTGGAAGCCGGAAAACGGCGTCGGGCACGCCGTCCGCAGCGCCTGGTAAGCGGCCCAGGCATCGCCCTGGCAGGGCGCGCGGAAGCGCTGGGCAAAGTTGACCTGGTAGCAGTCACCCGCCTGGATATACGCCTGGATACGTTCGAAGGCCTGTCGATAGGCTTCGGCGCTGAGGTCGGGGATCATCGCTCCTTCGAGGCTGAAGACGCCAACGGATGTCGCAGTCGGCTGGCTGAACAGCGCGATCAGGCGCTGGCGTTCGCCTTCGCCACAATGAGGGTGGAACACCAATTGGCTGGTGCCGGCCTGGTGATCGCTGACCAGCGCCCAGTCGTACACGCCAAAACGCGCGTCGGGCAGTTGCAGGTCGTCCTTGGCGTGGGACGGCAAGGTTTCGAGGTGTCGGCCGAAGTCATAGCTCAAGTAGCCGATCAGGCCGCCGGCAAAGGGCAATTGCACCGTGGTCGGTAGTTCCGCGTCACCTAGCTGCGTCAGTTGAATGCGCAGGCGTTGCAGGAAATCGCTACCGCTTTCGTCCGGCAACACCGCCAGTTGCGCCAGCGGCCAGGCGCTGAGCAGGTCGTAACGCCCACGTTCGGCACTCGGCCGGCCACTGTCGAGCAGCACGCTGCCAGGGGCATGACGGATCGCCGCGAAATACTCGGCAGGGTTGGCGCGGTAGGGCAGCGGGTGTACGGAGCAGGTTGGCATGGGCGGGGCAGGTCAGCCGTTCAGGCGGGGGAGCGATTGTAATCCCTCTGTAGGATTTGCTCCTAGAGGGATGTCGGAGATGGGCAAGTATGGGGTTATCGAAGATATTTGGGTGTGAACACTCTGTGGCGAGGGGATAAATCCCCTCGCCACAGGGGAGGCAGCCTCAACCCTCAACCGGCGGAATATGCCCAAACAACGCCTGGGCAAACGCCACGCGTTCTTCCACGGTTTCGGTAACGCCGCGGGCCTTGAGTTCTTCCAGGTGGGCTTCCACCGCGTGGGTGCGCAAGGTCAGGCCGCAGTCGTTGGCGATCTGGATGTTCAGGCCTGGCCGTGCGTTCAATTCCAGGATCAACGGGCCTTTTTCCTGGTCCAGCACCATGTCGACGCCGATGTAGCCCAGCCCGCATAGTTCATAGCAACCGGCGGCCAGCTTCATGAAACCGTCCCAGTAGGGCAGTTGCACGCCGTCCACCGCGTTGGTGGTGTCGGGGTGTTTGGTGATGATGTTGTTCAGCCAGGTGCCGCGCAGGGTCAGGCCGGTGGCGAGGTCGACGCCCACGCCGATGGCGCCTTGGTGCAGGTTGGCCTTGCCGCCGGACTGGCGGGTTGGCAAGCGCAGCATGGCCATCACCGGATAGCCCATCAGTACAATGATGCGGATGTCCGGCACGCCTTCGTAGCTGATGCTCTTGAAGATCTGGTCCGGCGTCACGCGGTATTCGATCAGCGCCCGGTCACGGTGCCCACCCAAGGAATACAGGCCGGTGAGGATGCTGGAGACATGGTGCTCGATTTCCTCATGGCTGATGATCTTGCCGGACACCGTGCGATAGCGGCCTTCGAAGCGGTCGGCGATGACGATGATGCCGTCGCCGCCAGCGCCCTGGGCCGGCTTGATCACGAAGTCGGTGCGTCCGCCGATGATCTCGTCGAGCTTGTCGATTTCCTTCTCGGTGGAGATCACCCCGTACAGTTCCGGCACATGAATGCCGGCGGCGATGGCCCGTTCCTTGGTGATGATCTTGTCATCGACGATGGGGTACAGGCTGCGCTTGTTGTACTTGAGCACATAGTCGGCGTTACGCCGGTTGATGCCCATGATGCCCCGGGCTTCCAGGGCCTTCCAGGTCTTCCAGAAGCCGAACATCAGGAGTCTGCCTTGAGGAAGGCCTTGAACCGTACCAGCTCGGTCAGGCGGTAGCCGCGATAACGACCCATGGCCAGCATGAAGCCCACCAGGATCAGCAGGATCGCCGGGAAGGTAAACACGAAGTACACCAGTTCCGGCACGCTCATGATCAGGTGCGCCAGGGACGCGGCGAACAGGGTGCCGATGGCGACTTTCATCGCGTGGCCGGCGCCGCGTTCTTCCCAGGTGATGGACAGGCGTTCGATGGTCATGGTCAGGATCACCATCGGGAACAACGCCACCGACAAGCCGCGCTCCAGGCCCAGCTTATGGCTGAACAGGCTGATGGCGGCGATCAGCACCACCACGAACGTCAGCACCACCGAGAGCCTTGGCAGCATCTGCAGCTTGAGGTGCTCCAGGTACGAACGCAGCGACAGGCCCAGCGTGGTGATCACCGTGAACAGGATGATGCCAAAACCCAGTTGGGTCTCGCGGAAGGCCAGGGCGATCAGCACCGGGGTGAAAGTCCCTAGGGTCTGCAGGCCGATCAGGTTGCGCAGGATCAGGATCACCAGCACGCCGATCGGGATCATCACCATGATCATGAAGGTTTGCTGGGTCTGCAGCGGCAGGCCGTAGAGCGAGTATTCGAGGAAGTTGGCGTCGGTGTTCTCGTCCGTCAGCTTGGCCAGGCGAATGGCGTTCATTTCGCTGTTGTTCATGCTGAAGGTAACGGTGGCTTTCTTGCCGCCATCGACGGTGATCAGGTTTTCATCGCCGGTCCACCACAGCAGGCGGTCGGTGGGCAGGCCCTGTTCGCCGGTGTCCGGGTTGAAATACAGCCAGTCGGTGCCGTTGAAGCTGCGCAGCCACAGCTCAGGTGTCTGCGGCTGCTCGGCCACCAGGCGGATGGTGTGGACCTTTTCCACCGGCACGTGGGCGATGGACAGCACCAGTTCGACGATGCGCGCCTTGTTGGCCGAGGAAGGGTCGCCGGCCAGCAACAGCTTGACGTTGTCGTCGTTGAGGTTGTTGACCCGCTTGATCGCTTCGCTGATGAATGTCTCGACGTCGGCCGAATGCTGGCGGATCGGCGCGAGCAGGGCTTCGGCGGCCAGTTTCTCCGGGCCTTCGACGGCGATGCTGTCGCGGAAGGTCGGGCCCTTGACCTTGGTTTTCTCGGCGCTGTAGCGCTTGGTCAGCACCAGGCGGTAATACAGGGTCTGGTTGCCCTTGGCGCGACGGGCCGACCACGTCACCTTGCGGTTACCGTCGACCCGGTTCACCGCCACGCCGTAATTATTGGAAATGAAACTCTCGTTGAGGCTCACATAGTCGCGGCTCAGCGGTGGCACGAACATCTGGATCTTCACCGGGTCCTTGGCATTGGGCACGAACTCGACCTTGGCGTCGATGTTCCACAAGTCGTCGGTGGCGTCTTCGGTGACCGGAATGCCGAGCACGAAAATCTGATAGGCCGTCACCGACAGGCCCAGCACCACCAGGATGGCGATCAGCATTTTCAGATGGAGGGTAAGGGAGCGCATTGGAATTACTCTGCGGTTTGAGCGGCATTGGCGCAGGCGGGTTTGCCGGCAGCGTATTTAAGACTGGGGTCGACCAGCGCATCGAAGCGCTTGAGCGCCTCGGAACCGATCAGCAACGGGTATTGGAAGGCGCTGCGGTCGGTCAGGTTCACTTCGATGCTGCGCAGGGCCGAGCCCATGCAGATGTCCAGTTCGATGACCGGCCGGGCGGTGTATTTCTTGCCTTCTTCAGGGTCGTAGTCACCGGCGCGGCGCTTGATCTTGCTGACCCGGGCCAGCGGACGTTCGATGGGGTGCGAGTGGGCCGCGTCGATGGCCAGGTAAAAGCGCACCCAGGACTCGCCATTGCGCTTGAAACGCTTGATGTCCCGGGCGCTGAGGGACGCGGTCTTGGCGCCGGTGTCCAGCTTGGCGGCGACCTCCAGGTCGATGCCCTGCAGGGCGGCGTATTCGTTGAGGCCGTACACGGTTTTTTCACCCGCCACGGCAAGCCCCGGCAGGCACATGAAATAAAGAGCAGCGGTGAAGGGCTTGAGTGTCATAGATCCTGGTGCGCAGCGTTCCGTTTATCGGTTCAGGCCCTGGCATTACTGCACAAGCTCCCTGGGCAGCCTTCCCTATAAAAGGAGAGCGGCAAATCGCGCGGCATTCTAGCACGGTGGTTTTCTGACGCCACCGCTGGCCGGACGCTACGACGTATTCAAACGAGCGGTTATGGCGGATGGGCTTATTAGACGATTGTCGACAATGTTGATTTTTTCTTTGACGTTAACGTCGCTATTGGTTAGTTTTTGCCATATTGATTTGAAAGGTGTCGACAATATGCTCGATCAGCTCGAAACCCCGGTGATGGCCCAGGACGATTCGGAGACCCTCTCCGAGAACGTCTTCCGACGTATCCAGGCCGCCATCGTCAAAGGCGAGATCGCCCCCGGCAGCAAGATCTCCGAGCCCGAGCTGGCGCGCACCTACGGCATCAGCCGCGGGCCGCTGCGCGAGGCGATTCATCGCCTGGAAGGCCAGCGCCTGCTGGTGCGTGTGCCTCACGTCGGTGCCCGGGTGGTGTCGCTGAGCCATGCCGAGCTGCTGGAACTCTACGAAATCCGTGAATCCCTCGAAGGCATGGCCTGCCGCCTGGCGGCCGAACGCATGACCCTGGAAGAAATCGACGAGCTGCGCCGGGTGCTGGAAACCCACGAACGCGATGCGGCGTTCCAGGCCGGTGTCGGTTATTACCAGCAGGAAGGCGATTTCGACTTCCATTACCGGATCATCCAGGGCAGCGGCAACCGCACCCTGACGCAAATGCTGTGCGGCGAGCTGTACCAACTGGTGCGCATGTACCGCATCCAGTTTTCCACCACGCCCAACCGTCCGCGCCAGGCCTTTGCCGAGCACCACCGGATTCTAGACGCCATCGCCGACCGTGACGGCGAACTGGCTGAATTATTGATGCGCCGGCACATCGGTGCGTCCAAACGCAACATTGCGCGTCATTTCCAGGACAGCGCCGCCACTGAACGAGGTGAGTCATGAGTTCCAGCAAGAGCACGCCAGGCCAGCGTTTCCGCGATGCGGTCGCCACCGAGCATCCGCTGCAAGTGGTGGGCACGATCAATGCCAACCACGCGCTGCTGGCCAAACGCGCCGGGTTCAAGGCGATCTACCTGTCGGGCGGCGGCGTGGCCGCCGGCTCCCTCGGCGTGCCGGACCTGGGCATCACCGGCCTGGATGACGTGCTGACCGATGTGCGCCGTATCACCGACGTGTGCGACCTGCCGCTGCTGGTGGACGTGGACACCGGGTTCGGTTCCTCGGCGTTCAACGTGGCGCGCACGGTCAAGTCGATGATCAAGTTCGGCGCGGCGGCCATTCATATCGAGGACCAGGTCGGCGCCAAGCGTTGCGGCCATCGTCCGAACAAGGAAATCGTCTCGCAGCAAGAGATGGTCGACCGCATCAAGGCCGCCGTCGATGCCCGTACCGATGACAGCTTCGTGATCATGGCCCGTACCGATGCCCTGGCGGTGGAAGGCTTGGAATCAGCCCTGGACCGCGCCGCGGCCTGTATCGAGGCCGGTGCCGACATGATTTTCCCGGAGGCCATCACCGAGCTTGAGATGTACAAGCTGTTCGCCAGCCGCGTGAAAGCGCCGATCCTGGCCAATATCACCGAATTCGGCGCGACCCCGCTGTACACCACCGAACAGCTGGCCGGTGCCGACGTGTCCCTGGTGCTCTACCCGTTGTCGGCCTTCCGCGCGATGAACAAGGCGGCCGAGAACGTCTACACCGCGATCCGCCGCGACGGCACGCAACAGAATGTCATCGACACCATGCAGACCCGCATGGAGCTTTACGATCGCATCGACTACCACACCTTCGAGCAGAAGCTCGATGCGTTGTTCGCGGCGAAAAAATGAAAAGATCGCAGCCTCGCTTCGCTCGACAGCTCCTCGTAGGAGCTGTCGAGTGCAACGAGGCTGCGATCTTTCCCCATTCTCTACAAATCTAAAAAATGGAGACAGCAAATGGCCGAAGCAAAAGTACTCAGTGGCGCCGGACTCCGCGGCCAGGTGGCCGGGCAGACCGCATTGTCCACCGTAGGCCAGTCGGGCGCCGGCCTGACTTATCGCGGCTACGACGTTCGCGACCTGGCGGCGGATGCGCAATTTGAAGAAGTGGCCTACCTGCTGCTGTACGGCGAGCTGCCGACCCAGGCACAGCTGGACGCCTACACCGGTAAACTGCGCCAGTTGCGGGACTTGCCCCAAGCCTTGAAAGAGGTTTTGGAGCGCATCCCCGCCGACGCCCACCCGATGGACGTCATGCGCACCGGCTGCTCGTTCCTGGGCAACCTGGAACCCGAGGAAGACTTTTCCGAGCAGCACGACAAGACCGACCGCCTGCTGGCCGCGTTCCCGGCGATCATGTGCTACTGGTATCGCTTCAGCCACGAAGGCCAGCGCATCGAGTGTGTGACCGACGAAGTGTCCATCGGCGGCCATTTCCTGCACCTGCTGCACGGCAAGAAGCCGAGCGAGCTGCACGTCAAGGTGATGAACGTTTCGCTGATCCTCTACGCCGAGCACGAATTCAACGCCTCGACCTTCACCGCCCGGGTTTGCGCCTCCACTCTGTCGGATCTGTTCTCCTGCATCACCGCCGCCATCGGCTCGCTGCGCGGCCCGTTGCATGGCGGTGCCAACGAAGCGGCGATGGCAATGATCGAGCGCTTCAGCTCACCGCAGGAGGCCATCGAAGGCACCCTAGGCATGCTGGCGCGCAAGGACAAGATCATGGGCTTCGGTCACGCGATCTATAAGGACAACGACCCGCGCAACGAGGTGATCAAGGGCTGGTCGAAAAAACTCGCCGATGAAGTGGGCGATACGGTGCTGTTCCCGGTCTCCGAAGCCATCGACAAGACCATGTGGGAGCAGAAGAAACTGTTCCCCAACGCCGATTTCTACCATGCCTCGGCGTACCACTTCATGGGCATCCCGACCAAGCTGTTCACGCCGATCTTCGTTTGCTCGCGCCTGACCGGCTGGGCCGCCCACGTGTTCGAACAACGCGCCAACAACCGCATCATCCGACCGAGCGCCGAATACACCGGCGTCGAACAGCGCAAGTTCGTGCCAATCGAACAACGCTGAGCTGGAGGGTTCTAGCCGCAGGAACTGGATACCCCCGAAACCCTGTGGGAGCGAGCTTGCTCGCGATTGCGTACTGACATTCAACTAATGTCGACTGATACACCGCTATCGCGAGCAAGCTCGCTCCCACAGTGGCCAGGGGCGCTTCAAGTCCGGCGCCAACCCTTCTGAAACCACCGTGACCGAGTCCTGACGATGAACACAGAATTTCGCAAACCGCTACCCGGCACTTCGCTGGATTATTTCGACGTTCGCGAGGCCGTGGATGCCATTCGCCCTGGCGCCTACGACGGCCTGCCGTACACCTCCCGCGTGCTGGCGGAGAACCTGGTGCGGCGCTGCGACCCGGCCACGCTGGGCGAGTCGCTGCTGCAACTGATCGAGCGCAAGCGCGACCTGGACTTCCCGTGGTTCCCGGCCCGCGTGGTGTGCCATGACATCCTCGGCCAGACCGCGCTGGTGGACCTGGCTGGTCTGCGCGACGCCATCGCCTTGCAGGGCGGTGACCCGGCGCAGGTCAACCCGGTGGTGCCGACCCAACTGATCGTCGACCACTCCCTGGCGGTGGAAAGCGGTGGTTCCGACCCGCAAGCCTTCGCCAAGAACCGCGCCATCGAAGACCGGCGCAACGAAGACCGCTTCCACTTCATCAACTGGACCAAGAAGGCCTTCAAGAACGTCGACGTGATTCCGCCGGGCAACGGGATCATGCACCAGATCAACCTGGAAAAAATGTCCCCGGTGATCCAGCAGCGTGACGGCGTGGCGTTCCCCGACACTTGCGTGGGCACCGACAGCCACACGCCGCACGTCGATGCCCTGGGCGTGATCGCCATTGGCGTCGGTGGCCTGGAAGCCGAAAGCGTCATGCTCGGCCGCGCCTCGTGGATGCGCCTGCCGGAAATCATCGGCGTCGAGCTGACCGGCAAGCTGCAACCGGGTATCACCGCCACCGACATGGTGCTGGCGCTGACCGAATTTTTGCGCAAGCAAAAAGTCGTCGGTGCCTGGCTGGAGTTTTTCGGCGAAGGCGCCAGTGCCCTGACCTTGGGCGACCGCGCGACCATTTCCAACATGGCCCCGGAATACGGCGCCACGGCGGCGATGTTTTACATCGACCAGCAAACCATCGATTACTTGAAACTCACCGGGCGCGAAGACGACCAGGTGCGACTGGTCGAGACCTACGCCAAGCAAGCAGGCCTGTGGGCTGACAGGCTCAAGGGCGCGCAATACGAGCGGGGCCTGACCTTCGACCTGTCGTCGGTGGTGCGCAACATGGCCGGTCCGAGCAACCCGCACGCCCGTGTCGCGGTGTCGGATCTGGCTGCCAAAGGCATTTCCGGCCAGTGGGACGATGTGCCGGGTCAAATGCCCGACGGCGCGGTGATCATCGCTGCGATCACCAGTTGCACCAACACCAGCAACCCGCGCAACGTGATCGCCGCCGGCCTGCTGGCGCGCAACGCCAACCGCCTGGGCTTGGTGCGCAAGCCGTGGGTCAAGTCGTCCCTGGCGCCGGGTTCGAAAACCGTGGCGCTGTACCTGGATGAAGCGGGCCTGACCAAAGAGCTGGAGCAATTGGGCTTCGGCGTGGTGGCGTTCGCCTGCACCACCTGCAACGGCATGTCCGGCGCGCTGGACCCGGTGATCCAACAGGAAATCATCGACCGCGACCTGTACGCCACCGCCGTGTTGTCGGGCAACCGCAACTTCGACGGGCGTATCCATCCGTACGCCAAGCAGGCGTTCCTCGCCTCGCCGCCGCTGGTGGTCGCTTATGCCATCGCCGGGACCATCCGCTTCGACATCGAGAAGGATGTACTGGGCGTGGTGGACGGTCGGGAAATCCGCCTCAAGGACATCTGGCCGAGCGACGAAGAAATCGATGCGGTGGTCAAGGCCTCGGTGAAACCCGAGCAGTTCCGCCAGGTGTACATCCCGATGTTCGCCATCCAGGAAGACACCGGGCCGAAAGTGACGCCGCTGTACGACTGGCGCCCACAAAGCACCTACATTCGTCGTCCGCCGTATTGGGAAGGCGCGCTGGCCGGTGCGCGGCCGCTCAAGGGTATGCGCCCGCTGGCGGTGCTGCCGGACAACATCACCACCGATCACCTGTCGCCGTCCAACGCCATCATGCTGGACAGCGCCGCGGGTGAATACCTGGCGAAAATGGGCCTGCCGGAAGAAGACTTCAACTCCTACGCGACCCACCGTGGCGACCACCTGACCGCGCAACGCGCCACCTTCGCCAACCCGAAACTGTTCAACGAAATGGTCCAGGAAAACGGCAAGGTCAAGCAGGGCTCCCTGGCTCGGGTCGAGCCGGAAGGCAAGGTCATGCGCATGTGGGAAGCCATCGAGACCTACATGGAACGCAAGCAGCCGCTGATCATCATTGCCGGCGCCGACTACGGCCAGGGATCGTCGCGGGATTGGGCGGCCAAGGGCGTGCGCCTGGCCGGTGTAGAGGCGATCGCCGCCGAGGGTTTCGAGCGCATCCACCGCACCAACCTGGTGGGCATGGGCGTGTTGCCGCTGGAGTTCAAGCCCGGCACCGATCGCAAGACCCTGGGCATCGATGGCAGCGAAATCTATGACGTGATCGGCGAGCGCACCCCGCGTGCGACGCTGACCCTGGTCATCACTCGCAAGAACGGCGAGCGCGTCGAAGTGCCGGTGACCTGCCGCCTCGATACCGCTGAAGAAGTGTCGATCTATGAAGCCGGGGGCGTGCTGCAACGCTTTGCCCAGGACTTCCTTGAATCGGCGGTTGCCGTTTAAACCACAGCTGCGGACACCCAGCGTGTCCGCTTGAGGAGCATCATGGCTCACGCACCGCAAATCAGAATACCCGCTACCTATATGCGTGGCGGCACCAGCAAAGGCGTGTTCTTCAGCCTGCAAGACCTGCCCGAAGCGGCCAGCGTCCCAGGCGCCGCACGGGATGCCCTGTTGCTGCGGGTGATCGGCAGCCCCGACCCGTACGAGAAGCAGATCGATGGCATGGGCGGCGCGACGTCCAGCACCAGCAAGACTGTGATCCTGTCCAAGAGCACCCGGGCCGACCACGATGTCGATTACCTGTTCGGCCAGGTGTCCATCGACAAGCCGTTCGTGGACTGGAGTGGCAACTGCGGCAATCTGTCGGCGGCGGTCGGTTCATTCGCTATCAGCAGTGGTTTGGTGGACGCCGGTCGCATCCCACAGAACGGCATGGCCGTGGTGCGGATCTGGCAGGCCAACATCGGCAAGACCATCATCGCCCATGTGCCGATCACCGACGGCGCGGTGCAGGAAACCGGGGACTTCGAACTCGACGGCGTGACCTTTCCGGCGGCCGAAGTGCAATTGGAATTCATGGACCCGGCCGCCGAGGAAGAGGGCGGTGGCGGCTCGATGTTTCCCACCGGCAATCTGGTGGACGACTTGGAAGTGCCCGGTGTTGGCACCTTCAAGGCGACGCTGATCAACGCCGGGATCCCGACGATTTTCATCAATGCCCGGGACGTTGGTTACACCGGCACCGAATTGCAGGGCGCCATCAATGGCGATCCCAAGGCATTGGCCATGTTCGAAACAATCCGCGCCCACGGCGCCTTGCGCATGGGCTTGATCAAGCACCTGGACGAAGCCGCCCAGCGCCAGCACACACCGAAAGTGGCGTTCGTCGCGCCGCCGGCGGACTACGTTTCATCCAGCGGAAAAGCCGTCGCGGCCGGGGACGTTGACCTGTTGGTGCGGGCGCTGTCCATGGGCAAGCTGCACCACGCCATGATGGGCACCGCAGCGGTGGCCATCGGCACCGCCGCGGCGATTTCTGGCACCGTGGTCAACCTCGCGGCCGGCGGCATCGAACGCAACGCGGTGCGTTTCGGCCACCCGTCCGGCACCCTGCGCGTCGGCGCCGAGGCCAGCCAGGTCAACGGTGAATGGACCGTGAAAAAAGCCATCATGAGCCGCAGCGCGCGGGTGTTGATGGAAGGGTTTGTGCGGGTGCCAGGGCACGCCCTGAGCTGAGTTGAACCCTGTGGGAGCGAGCCTGCTCGCGATGGCGGTGTGTCGGCCGACATCAATGTTGGATGTGCCGGCCTCATCGCGAGCAAGCTCGCTCCCACAGTGGATCTGTGGTGAGCACAGAATCTTCGAACATCCACGATCAACCCTGTGGGAGCGAGCCTGCTCGCGATGGCGGTGTGTCAGCCGACATCAATGTTGGATGGGCTGGCCTCATCGGGAGCAAGCTCGCTCCCACAGGGGACTGCTGTCAGCCTCCGGTCAGTGCGGTGACCACCAGCCCTACATTACTTTCCAGCTCCGCCACCGGATCGGCCCCGTCGGTGCTCAACACCAGCAATTGGCTTCCTCCCTCTGTGATGGCTGCCTTCAGCGCATCCGAGGGCTGGCGATGATGCAGCACCAGCGCGACGTCATTGTCTTTCAACGTCGCGCTCAACTGCTTGAGGGCTTCGTCTGTCCATTCGGCGTCGGGCCGGACATCGGTGCTGATTGCGTCCAGGTTGAGACCGCTGATCAGGTAGCCGAAATGCTCGCTCAAGCTGACCACGCTGAGGTTATCGGCGCTGGCGAGGCGTTTTTCGCTGTCGGCGCTGAGTTTGAGCAGGCGCTGCTTGAGGGCCGCCAGGTTGGCGTCGATCTTCGGTTTGTCCGCCGGGGCCAGGCGCACCAGGTCGGCGGCGATCACGTCGGCCATGCGCCCCAGGTTATGGCTGGCCATCCACGGCTGGCTCGCCAGGCCGTCGGCCATGCCCGGTTGCACGGCGATACCGGGCAGGGCACCGTCCACCGGGCGCGCGGCATCGACTTCGACGATGCGGATATTGCTGCGTCGCGCCATGGGGTACAGCGGATCGTCCGGCCATAGCGAGCGCAGCCCGATTACCCCGTCAGCATCGCTGGCCAGTTTGCTCAAGTCCGGCGCGCCACGGCCGCTGAAGTAGGCGCTCTGCCGGGTGCCGGGCAGATTGGCGGGCGCGGCCCGCTCCAGGCTGACCTCGGTGCCCTTGAGCAAGGCCTCGCCCAATCCGTAGGTGACCGGCAACGATGCCAGCAGACGGACCTTTTCGCTGGCGAATGACGAAGTAACAGCCACGCCGCATAACGCGACGGCCAGGGTCAGTTGTCGCAATGAAAAAACCATTATCCAAGATTCCCTTTGAGGCTGGGGACGACACCGCGGGCGATGGCGCTCAGGGCGAAGGCGATGCCGGCCACCAGGATGATCGCAGCGCCGGACGGGATCGGCAGGTCGAACACAATTGGCGCGAGAATCCCGCACAAGGTGCTGGCGGTGGCGATCAGCACTGAACACCAGAAAAAGCCTTTCAATGATTGGCTGAGCAGGCGTGCCGCCGCAGCCGGAATCACCAGCAACGCGCCCACCAGAATGGCGCCGATGACTTTCACCGCCGCCACGGTGATCAGCGTCACCAGGATCACGAACAAGTAGTCCAGCGTCTTGACCGCCACCCCGCGCACCGCCGCCAGTTGCGGGTTGAAGCTGGCGAGCATGATGCGGTTGTACAGCGGCAAGGCCAGGGCCATCACCAGCGAGCCGACCACCGCCAGCACCAGCAGGTCATTGCCATTGACCGTCAGCACCGAACCAAACAGTACGTTCTCCAGAATGTGCACGTTGATCTTGCCCGCCAGGATCAACAGCAGGCTGGCGCCCAGGGCCAGGGACACCGACAGGAAGACGCCAATCAACGTGTCGGGCGCCAGGCCGGTGCGGTTGCGCAGGTAATTGAGCAGGATGCCGAACAACAGGCAGTAGCCGAACAGGCTGCCGTAAGGCCCGGTGTAGGGTTCGCCGAGCAGGATACCGATGGCCACGCCGGTCAGCGCCGCATGGCCCACCGCCTCGGAGAAAAACGCGAAGCGCTTGACCACCACCAGCGTGCCGAGACCGCCCAGCACCGGGCCGATCAACAACCCGGCCAGCAACGCATTGACCACGAACCCGTAGGCCAGCGCCTCGGGCAGATAACCGGACGAGGCCCAGCCCTGGACCATCAGACGAAAGGCTTCATAACTCATCAGGCAGCGCTCCCGTTCGTGCGCGGATGGGTGGAAAACAGCGTCAGCAGGCGTTCTGGAGTCAAGATCTGGCGGGGCGGGCCGTCGAACAGCATTCGGCGATTCAGGCCTGTGACGCGGTCGGCCAGGCGCCCGACGGCTTCCAGGTCATGTTCGATCCACAGCACGGTGATCCCGGCTTGGCGCCAGTCCTGCAGCAACTGCTCGAACACCTGGATGCCGGCCTCATCCAGGGCCGACATCGGTTCATCCAGCACCAGCAATTGCGGCGAGGGAATCAACCCCTGGGCCAGCAACACCCGCTGGCGCTCACCGCCGGACAGCGCGCCCATGCGCCGCTTGCGCTTGTCCTGCATGCCGACCCGCTCCAGGGCCTGTCCTATGGCGCCGGCGTAATGCTTGCTCAAGCCGAGAAAGGCCGGTCGCCGCTGACACATCGCCGCCATGAAATCGTCCACCGTCATGGGCAGGCCCCGGTCGAACTCCAGCGCCTGGGGCACGTAGCCGATCACACCGGGCTCGCCCGGCCATTGCAGGCTCAGGCGTCCCTGGTGCGGCATCTGCCCCAGCAACGTCTTGATCAGCGAACTCTTGCCGCCACCATTGGGGCCCACCAAGGCATGGATGCTGCCGGGCTCCACCTGAAACGCCACGCTGTCGAGAATGGTGGTGCGGCCCAGGTTCAGGCTGACGTCGGCGAACTCAATCAAGGGGCCGACGCGGTGCAGGGTGAGGGTTTCCTGGACGGTCATGCGCCAGACTCCTGGATGGCCCGGACCACGGTATCGAGGTTGCCGGCCATTTCCTTTTCGTACTTCTCGGGGCTGTAGTCGCCGTAGGAAATGTGCGAGAGCGGGTACAGCTTCACGCCCGATTCACGCTGGATGGTGTCGACGTAGGTGGACGGGAAATCCATCTCCGAGAAGATCACCTTCACGTCCAGCTCGCGCAGTTGGTCGATGGTCTTCTTCAACTGGCTGGGGCTCGGTTCGATGCCATGGGCCGGCTCGACCACGGCGGTCACTTCCAGGCCGAATTCGCGCAACAGGTAGTCGTAGGCGGCATGCACCGTGGCGACCCGCAACTCGGCATTGGGGGCCTGGGTCAGCTTCGCCAGGGCGGCGGCGCGCATCTGCCGCAGGCGCTTGCCATAGGCGCGGGCGTTCTGGGTGTAGGCCTTGGCATTGTCCGGGTCGAGCTTGCCCAACTCCCGGGCGATGTTATTGACCTGAGCAATGGAGGCGCTGATGGACAGGAAAGTGTGCGGGTTCACGACCTTGCCCGCGCCACGGGCCGCCGTGCCGGTGGCGGCCAGCAGGGGCACGTTTTCATTGGCCTCGATCACTTTCACGTTCGGGGTTTCGCTGGCGGCGATCATGCGGTCGGCGAAGTCGTCGTGGCCCACGCCGTTGAGCACGATCACGTCGAGACCGCTGATGCGCTTGATGTCCTCGGCCCGTGGTTCATAGGCATGGGGGTTGAAACCGGCCGGGATCAGCGGCACGACCTCGGCCTTGTCGCCGACGATGTTGGCCACATAGCTGTAATAAGGGTGCAGGGTGATGCCGATGCGCAGGCGCTTGGCTGTTTCGGCGTACGCCTGCGAGGTAAACAGGCAGGCCAGCAGGCCGATCGACAGCAGGCGCAGCAAGGGGCGGCGTTGGGATGCAATAGGCATGGGCAAACGGTCTTCTCTCGAATGAAGGCGTGGGATCAGTGCCGGTGCTGGCGGGTCACGCCGGCATCGAATTGCGCGACGATCTGTTGCCAGCCGGCGGCGGACAAAGCGGCGTCGTCCAGCGCGGTAGGTGTCGCGAGGCCATTGCTGCGGTTGAGCCAGATGTCCGGTGCGGCGTCGGACGCTTCGCCGATGCGCATCAGAAACGAACCTGCGACGGAAGAGTTGGCACTGGCGCCGAAGTAGGCCTGGTCCTGCAGCTGCTGCCAGGCGTGGCCGCCCCGGCTGACAGCGCTGGCGTCCTGTGCGAACGGCGCGAAGCCTTCTTCGGCCAGGGTTTGCGGGCCGGGCAGGGTGGGTTGGTCTTCGCGCAGCAAGCGGATTTCATCCAGGGTCACCCGCAGGTCGGCGTAGATGCCCTGCTCGGCGGCGCTGAGGTCGCGGCGGGCGTCGAGTTGGTTCGAGGCCAGGTGCGTGGTGTCTTCGGCTTTGCCATGCCAGGCCACCACGGACCCGGCGACCAGTACGATGACCAGGCACAGCAGCAACACATACAGGGTTTCATGGCCCGCGCCAGCGGGGCGGATGACTTGAGTCGTGGTGTTGGTCATGGGGCCTCGATGTCGGCTTGGTCGATTTCCACAACGTGGCCGGGGCCGGCGTCGAAGAGCACGTAGAACTCAGCGTCCGGCTTCTTGAAGGTCAGCTTCGAATCGGCGCCGAGCTTGCCCGGGACGAGGATGGTCTCGTCATAG
Source organism: Pseudomonas sp. H1_F01 (assembly GCF_054681425.1). NCBI lineage: Bacteria > Pseudomonadati > Pseudomonadota > Gammaproteobacteria > Pseudomonadales > Pseudomonadaceae > Pseudomonas > Pseudomonas sp. H1_F01. The sequence goes on from NZ_CP162823.1 coordinate 2,215,349, forward strand.
CCGATCACGTCCAGGGTCACTCCGGGCGCGCCGCTGCCGTCGGAAAAACCGCCGGTACATTGGATCTGCTCGGCGTCGATGGCCTTGCATTCGCACATCGGGTTGTGGGCCAGGGCGCTGGTGCTTGCGCCTGCGCAGAACAGCAACGCCAGGCCGTTGGATAAGGCGCGGAGGGTCATGGTTTGGGTCCTTGGTTCTTCAGCCAGGCGACGGTGGCCGGGGAGGCCTGGCTCAGGGGAATGGAGGCCTGGTGCATCGAACCGTCCCAACCCTCGAGGGTTATCCACAGTTCGGCATCGGGCTGGGTCTTTGGCGGGACCGGCAACAAAGCGCTCATGCGATAGGGCGAGCCGAAGAAAATCACCCCAGCGGCCCTTAGGCTGCGAGGTTTGCCGACGCGCAGGTAGGTGGCCTTGACCTCGCCGATACAGCGTTCGCACAGGGCCGCGTTGAAATGTTTCATAGGCCCGGCAGGTCCCTGGACACGTGGGGCTTCGTTGCGAAATTCCGCCAGGCGCAGGCTCCAGGGACCGACCTGGACTTCGCCGACTTCCCGCTCGCCAAGCCCGGCGTCCCCGCGAAACAGTGCGGCTTCGGATAAATATTTGGGCATGAACCCCAGGGGGATCAGCAACAACAGCACGTTGAGGTAGAAGCGCCATTTGTGCCAGAACAGGCTCAGGCGTGACGGTGATGAAGTGGTATTGGCCGGATTCACAGGCTGCCCTCCGACGACTCACGGTGGACCGACGGCTGCAATGCCTGCGCGATGCGGGTTTCACGGGAGGATTTCTGGCTGCGCTTGAGGGCATTGGCGGTGGCCAGGGCCGTGCGTTTGGTCCAGATCAGCAGCCCGCTGAGAACCATCATGCTCAGGACCAAACCGAAGAAAAACCAGATGAGCTTGATCCAGATGCCGCCGAAATCCCCTGTGTGCAACGGACGCATGGATTCGGTAACGAATTCCAGCGTCGTGCGGTCGGACAGCAACCGTGAGGCAGCGACGTCGCCGTTGTAGGGGTTGATGGTGGCGGTCTGGAACATCAGCGGATACCAACCGCGGCCGCCGATTTCCAGATGGCTGTAGGCATTGCCGGGCAGGCTGACGAAACTCGCTTCCAGGCCCGGGATGCGTTGTTGGGCGATTTCAATGGCCCGGTCCAGATTCAATTGCGGCGGAGCAAGACCATCGGCCGACAGCGGAACGCTTTCACGCGCCACCACCGGAATGACTGGCGCACTGGAAATGGAAATCTGATTGTCGGATAGCAAGGCTTCGATCAGGAACCAGGTGCCGGTGATGGAAATCACCGCGATGAACCAGATCGACCAGATGCCGCTGAGCCGATGGAAATCCCCCCAGAAAATCCGTGCGCCGTGGCGGATCCGCAGCGTCGGACGGAAAAAGCCTTTCCAGAAACGCTTGTAGACCACCAGCCCGGTCACCAACGAGGCCAGCAACGGCAGCCCCAACAAGGACACCAGGTACCAGCCCCAGCTGTAGCCATTGGTGAACGGCACCAGCCACCAGCCATGCAGGGCACGGGTAAATCCCCTGAAGTTGAACGTCGGCGCCGAGCCTTGGATGACGCCGCTGTAGGGGTTGACGTAGACCTTGTCGGGGCGTCCGTCGGGGTAGGTCACGCTGACCTCCAGCGCAAAGTGCGACTCGTCCGGGCGGACGATGCCTTGCACCTGGGTTTGCGGCTGGGCGTGCTTGATCGCGGCGATCACCTGGTCATAGCTGAGCAGTTGGGCATCGTCCGAGGGCTTGCTGGCGCGCATCTCGGGGTTGACCAGCCAGACAATCTCCTGGCTGACCACCGCGAGGGTGCCCGTAACGCAAACGATGAGCACGAAAAACCAGATGGGCAATGCCAGCCAGCTATGGACCAGGAACCAGAGTTTGGAGCGGGACTTCTTCGACATGATTGAACGTCTTGATTCGATGAAAGGTTCGGTATTACGGGCTTCGCAATACCGTGAACCGCAAAAAAGCAGACCGTGGCTTTTGCCGACGCGGCCTACTGCATCTAATTAAGACGAACGAGCGATGGAAATCCCGAAGAGGAAGATGAAAGAAAATGTTTCGCGTGGCAGGAGCTGCCGAAGGCTGCGATCTTTTGATCTTTCGCTTGAGACTCAAGTGTCAGGGGAAAGATCGCAGCCTCGTTGCACTCGACAGCTCCTACGGGGCGTAACCCCGCGGGAGCAATGGTACGTCAGCCTTGTTGAAACATCTCCCTGGCCCGTTGCTCGATCTGTTCCTGGCTCAGATCTTCCTTGTGCGTCGCCAGGAACCAGAGATGCCCATAGGGATCTTTCAAGGTGCCGGTACGATCGCCGTAGAACTGGTCCTTGACCTCGGAAATCACTGTGCCACCGGCAGCAATGGCCTGGGCAAAGGCGCTGTCCACGTCCTCGACATATAAATGCAGGCCGACCGATGGCGATTGGTCCGGGTTGCTCAGCGGGCCCTGGTCGCAAGGCGTGCCGAGCATGATCGGAAACCCGTTTATCCGCAGTTCTGCATGCCCGATGCCGCCGTCGGGCATGGCCAGGCGCATGACCTCGGTGGCATTGAAGGCTTTTTTGTAGAAATCGATGGCTTCGGCAGCTTTTTGAATGCCCAGGTAGGGCGTGATGTTGTGGAAACCTTCGGGAATGGCTTTGACGCCCATGACGGTTCTCCTTGTTGTTATGGGAGGCGAAGAGAGTCTTCGTCGGTTTTGCGCCCATCCACTATAGGCCAGCAGCCGTATACAGGCCCTCGGCCCGACGAACGTCTCACGACTATTCCAGCAGATGCGCCCCCGGTCCCTGTTGGCCTAGCACGTCGCCCTGATTGCGCAGCGGGCAAGCCTCCATCGACAGGCATCCGCAGCCGATGCAACCGTTGAGTCGATCGCGCAGCGTCATCAATTGGTTGATGCGCTCGTCCAGGTCCCGGCTCCACTGCGCCGACAAGGTCTGCCAGTCGGCGGCCGTTGGCGCACGGTTGTCCGGCAGGTTTTTCAACGCCTCGCCGATTTCCGCCAAGGGAATGCCCAGGCGCTGGGCAACCTTGATCAGCGCCACGCGGCGCAAGACTGCCCGTGAGTAGCGACGTTGATTGCCCTGGTTGCGCGTGCTTTTGATCAGCCCCTTGGATTCATAGAAGTGCAGGGCCGTGACCGCCACGCCGCTGCGGGCGGCCACTTGGCCAACGGTAAGTTCCTTGTGGACATCGATCTGCGTCATCGCCTCAATTCACTGCTTGACCTCTAGTTAACTTGAGGTTTTACCCTGCACGCGTTCGGATCGCAAGATCCGCCTTACGTGCAGAGGGGACCTTTCATGCAATCACCAAGGAACAATCGCAGTTTCACCCAGTTGATGGAATTCGATATCGAGCCTCAATGGCAGCAGGCGCTGGTAACCGCCTTGTCGGAACAGACCGAGCGCCTGGCTCGGGATCACCAGGGGTTCCTGAGTGCCAGTATCCAGGCCAGCGAGGATGGTCGGCGGGTGCTCAACTATTTGCAGTGGCAAACCCGCGAGGCAGGCGAGGCGGCGCTTCAAAGCTTCGAAAGTGGCGAGCAGGATTTCTGGCGGCTGATCCAGGCTCATCGAGCCAGAGCCGTGACGTTCGGCTCGTTCCAAGTGCTGCGCAACATCGAGCGCAGCCTGGACAACGCGCTGCATTGCCAGTTGGTCGACTGAATGCGGCGGCTGATCCGCAAAGGCAATAGCCACTATCGAGAGGGTTGATTTCTGCGGCGCAGGGCTGGCGGGTAGCCTTTGTTCATCGCCCAACTCCAGAACACCGGACACTTGCCATGAACCGTACCTTTGCTGTTTTGCTGCTGTTGACCGCCACCCTCCTGGGCGGTTGCGCCAGTTCTTCCCCGGAGCTGCGTCCCTACACCGCCGACGAGACCCGCGAACTGGCTCTTGAAGCCTTGAATCGTCGCGGCCTCTCGTTCGATGAGTACCACGCGAAAAAAGCCGAGCTGCTCGGTTCGTCGCAGAAAAACGTGGGTTTCGACGATCAGGGCCAGATGAGTGCCGAGCGGGTCGAGCAACAGCCAGGCCGGTCAAGCTGAGGGACTGTACCGCTTAAAGTTTTGCCCAACTGTCCGTGGGTTTGCGCCAAGGCGTGGGGTAGGGTCATGACTTGACTGACCGCCCTGATGGACTGACTTGAAATGACCCTTTCGCTTGACCTGCTGCTGGGCTTCGCCCTGTTTGCCCTGGTGACCTCGATCACGCCTGGCCCTAACAACACCATGTTGTTGGCCTCGGGTGTCAATTTCGGTTTCAACCGCACCATTCCTCACATGCTGGGTATTACCTGCGGCTTCTTTTCCCTGGTGCTGGCGGTGGGCCTTGGCCTGGGCGCGGTGTTCCAGACTTATCCACTGCTCTATACCGCGCTGCGCTACATCGGCGCGGCGTACCTGTTGTACCTGGCGTGGAAAATCGCCCACTCCGGTCCGGTTTCGGAAAGCCAGCCGGGGGACAATACGCCGATCAGCTACTGGGGCGCAGCGGCGTTCCAATGGGTCAATCCCAAGGCCTGGATCATGGCCATCGGTGCCATCAGTACGTACACGCCACTCCAGGGGTATTTCTTCAACGTGTTGGTGATTGCGGCGGTGTTTGCCCTGATCAACCTGCCAAGCGTGAGCCTGTGGGTAGTGTGCGGCAGCCTGTTGCGCAACCTGTTGCGTGATCGTCGCTGGTTGCGCGTGTTCAACTGGGGCATGGCGCTGCTGTTGGTCGCTTCGCTGTATCCATTGTTGCTCGAAAGCATCAGTTGAGGGCTGAGCTTCGCCGCGATGCCTGCTAAGCTCGCTGTTCAGGAGCGTTCCTACGCACTTTTAAACGAAGTCCGACTTCTTTAAGGTCTTTGATCAGGTATTGCTAGTCTCGAACCCAACGAGGGCGCCTGATCCTGGAGCAGGCTCTGCGAGTTTCCTATGAATAAACGTCCTTTGTATTTCGACTACGCCGCCACCACGCCGGTGGATGAGCGGGTCATCCGGGTCATGGTCGAGTGTCTGGGCTTTGACGGCAACTTTGGCAACCCGGCTTCCAGTTCCCATGCCTTCGGCCAGGAGGCCCGGCGCTCGGTAGAGAGTGCCCGCCAGCAGGTGGCGCAACTGGTCGGGGCTCAGCCCGAACAGATTGTCTGGACGTCCGGCGCTACCGAATCCAACAACCTGGCCCTCAAAGGGGTAGCCCAGGCGCGCGGTGGTTCCACCGGCCATGTCATCACCAGTCTGATCGAACACAAGGCGATTCTCGACACGGCGCGCCAGCTCGAAGAGAGCGGCTTCGCGGTGACCTGGCTGGCGCCGGACGCCGAGGGCCTGATCAGCCCGCAAGCGGTTCGCGAGGCGTTGCGCGAAGACACGTTCCTGGTGTCGCTGATGCTGGTGAACAACGAGTTGGGCACCGTCAACGACGTCATCGCCATCGGCGAGATCGTTCGCGAGCACAGTGCGCTGTTTCATGTGGACGCAGCCCAGGGCGCCGGCAAGGTGCAGATCGACCTGTCTCGTTGGCCGGTGGACCTGATGTCTTTTTCCGCGCATAAGATCTACGGCCCCAAGGGCATCGGGGCGCTCTACGTTGGCGACCGTGCCCGGCCACGGCTGTCGGCACAGATTCACGGCGGAGGCCATGAAGGCGGTTTGCGCTCCGGGACCCTGGCGACCCACCAGATCGCAGCCATGGGCGCTGCGTTCGAACTCGCGGCCGAGGCATTCGACGAAGAGCTCGCTAAAATCGCCCGATTGCGCAATCGTTTGCTTGAGCCGCTGCTGGCCTTGCCCGGTGTGCGTATAAACGGCAGTGCGAGCCGCCGGATTCCCCACACGCTGAGCCTGACCTTCAACGAAGGTGAGTTCAACCCGGCGACGTTGGGCGCATCGATTGCATTTTCCGCGACCTCGGCCTGCAATTCGGCGCAGAACAGCCCGTCCCACGTGCTGCTGGCCTTGGGGCACGATGCGCGTGCGGCCGGGCGGACCATTCGCTTGAGCCTGGGCCGCTTTACCACTGAACAGGATATCGACGAGGCGGTGCGGTTGATCCAGGCGGCGTGCGCGACTGCGCCGGCGTTCTGGGCCACTACCCCATAAGCCGTCTTCGGCATCGAACAACAATATCAATGAGCAGGAGAAGCAATGAGCACCGAGCCTATGCCCCATGGACTGGTTCCCCAGCGCCTGGCCCAAATCCGCCAACTGATGAGCCGAGAGGGCATTCATGCGCTGCTGGTGCCATCAGCCGACCCGCATCTGTCTGAATACTTGCCGGGCTATTGGCAGGGACGGCAATGGCTGTCGGGCTTCCACGGCTCGGTGGGTACCTTGATCGTGACCGGCAGTTTCGCTGGCGTCTGGGCCGATAGCCGTTATTGGGAGCAGGCCACCAAGGAGCTGGAGGGCAGTGGTATCGAGCTGGTCAAGCTCATTCCTGGCCAGCCCGGCCCCTTGGACTGGCTGGCCGAACAAACACCTGAGGGTGGGGTGGTCGCCGTTGACGGTGCGGTCATGGCCGTGGCATCGGCCCGCACCCTGGGTGGCAAGCTTGCGGAGCGCGGCGCGCGGTTGCGTACCGACATCGATCTGCTCCAGGAGGCCTGGAGCGATCGCCCTAGCTTGCCGGATCAGCCGGTCTACGCCCATTTACCACCCCAGGCGACCGTCAGCCGGGTCGAGAAACTCGCCAAGCTGCGCGAATCCCTCAAGGAACGAGGTGCCGACTGGCATTTCATCGCCACGCTGGATGACATCGCCTGGTTGTTCAACCTGCGCGGCGCGGATGTGTCGTTCAACCCCGTGTTCGTCTCCTTCGCCTTGATCAGCCAGCAACAGGCAACGCTGTTCGTAGCCCTGGACAAGGTTGACGCAGCACTGCGTGCCGTTCTTGAACAGGACGGCGTGACCCTGCGCGATTACAGCGAAGCCGCCGCCGCGTTGCGCGAAGTGCCGGACGGCGCGAGCTTGCAGATCGATCCGGCGCGGGTGACGGTCGGTTTGCTGGATAACCTGGGCAGCGGCGTGAAGCTGGTCGAAGGTCTCAATCCAACGACGCTGGCCAAGTCCCGCAAAAGCCTGGCCGACGCCGAGCACATCCGTCGGGCCATGGAGCAGGATGGCGCGGCGCTCTGTGAGTTCTTCGCCTGGCTGGAAGGGGCTTGGGGGCGCGAGCGCATCACCGAGTTGACCATCGACGAGCACCTGACCGCCGCCCGCACGCGCCGGCCGGACTTCGTCTCCCTGAGTTTCAACACCATCGCCGCCTTTAACGCCAACGGCGCGATGCCTCATTACCACGCCACGGAAGAAGCCCATGCGGTCATCGAAGGTGATGGCCTGTTGCTGATCGATTCCGGCGGCCAGTACTTGGGGGGCACTACTGACATCACTCGCATGGTGCCGGTCGGCACACCCACCACTGAGCAGAAACGTGATTGCACGCGCGTGCTCAAGGGCGTGATTGCCCTGTCCCGGGCCAAATTCCCGCGGGGTATTCTTTCGCCGTTGCTGGATGCCATCGCCCGCGCACCGATCTGGGCGGAGCAGGTGGATTACGGCCACGGCACAGGTCATGGCGTCGGCTATTTTCTCAATGTCCACGAAGGCCCGCAGGTGATTGCCTATCAAGCCGCTGCCGCGCCGCAAACGGCGATGCAGGCGGGCATGATCACCTCCATCGAACCGGGCACTTATCGCCCCGGTCGCTGGGGTGTGCGCATCGAGAACCTGGTGTTGAACCGTGACGCCGGAAGCAGCGAGTTCGGCGAGTTCCTTGAGTTCGAAACCCTGACCCTTTGTCCGATCGACACCCGCTGCCTGGAACCTTCGCTGCTGACCCAGGACGAAAAAGACTGGTTCAACGCCTACCACGCCGAGGTTCAGCGTCGCTTGAGCCCGTTGCTGGACGGTGACGCACTGCAATGGCTCAACACGCGAACGATAGCGATTTGAAGTAGAGGATCAGGCGAGGGCTTCACGGACGAAGTCCAACCGATCCTGGCCGAAGAACAACTCGTTGCCGACAAACATGCTCGGGGCGCCGAACACGCCCCGTGCGATGGCTTCTTCAGTGGTGATCTTGAGTGCTTGCTTGACCTGCTCGTCGTTCGTCAATGCCAGCACATAGTCGGCATCGAAACCGCCCTCGTTCAGGACCGCTGCGACAGTCGTCGGGTCGTTGAGGTTGCGGCCATCCACCCAAAAGGCGCGGAACAGACAATCGACGAAGGCCTCGAAGCGTTCAGGTTGGCGCAACTGCATGCCAGTCACCGCGCGCATCAGCTGCAGCGTGTTGATGGGGAAGTGTGGATTGAACTTGAAGGCGACGCCGTAGCGTTTGGCGAAGCGATTCAGGTCCTTGAACAGGTAAGGGTTCTTGGCCGGCACTGTCGCCGGTGATGCATTGCCGGTTGCCTTGAAGACGCCGCCCAACAACATCGGACGATAGATCAACTGGCTGTTGGTCTGCGCGCACAGCGTCGGCAACTGGGTGTAGGCCAGGTAAGTGGTCGGGCTGCCGAGATCGAAGTAAAACTCCACCGATTTGCTCATGGGATCTGCTCTCTTGTTGTTGTGAGGGGAGGGGTTACCAGCGTTCGCTCCAGGGCCGCAGGTCCAGCTCGAAGGTCCAGGCGTCGCGGGGTTGGCTGTGCAGGTACCAATAATTGTCGGCGATGTGTTCAGGGTTCAGGATGCCGTCCTGATCCTTGGTGGCATATTTTTCCGGGAAATTATCGCGGATGAAGTCGGTGTCGATGGCGCCGTCCACCACCACGTGGGCCACGTGAATATTCAGCGGCCCCAGCTCACGGGCCATGCTCTGGGCCAGTGCCCGTATGCCATGTTTGGCGCCCGCGAATGCGGCGAACCCCGAAGCGCCGCGCAATCCCGCCGTTGCCCCGGTAAACAGAATCGTCCCGCGCTGGCGCTTGACCATACGCTTGGCCACTTCCCGTGCATTGAGAAAGCCTGAGAAACAGGCCATTTCCCATATCTTGAAATACTTGCGCGCGGTTTCTTCGAGGATGCTGCAGGGGACGTTGGCGCCGATGTTGAACACAAAGGCTTCGATCGGGCCGATCTGGTTCTCGATTTGCTCGATGAGTGCGATCACGTCGTCTTCTTTACGCGCATCACAGGCAAACCCGTGGGCTTCGCCGCCTTGGGCACGAATTCCATCCACCAGGGGTTCGAGTTTGTCGGCGCTGCGGCGAGTAACACAGGCAACAAAACCTTCCTGTGCAAAGCGTCTGGCAATCGCGCCACCCGTGGCGTCGCCCGCGCCAACAACCAGTACGACTCTATTGTTATTCATGGTCAGCCTCATTGGTAAACGATCGTTAACTAAACGGACGTTATGCTAAGATCCGACAAGCGTCAAGGTAAGCAATCAGGGGCAGGGCCATGCGATATTCAGCCAATCACAAAATGGAAACCCGCGAGAAACTGCTCGCCAGCAGTGCCGTCTCCGCCAAGAAGTCGGGTTTCTCCACGGTCGGTGTCGATGGCTTGATGAAAGCGATCGGGTTGAGCGGCGGCGCGTTTTATAGCCACTTCTCATCGAAGGATGAGCTCTTCAAGGCCATTGTCGAGCGGGAGTTGGCCCAAAGCCTGGATCGTCTGAGTGGCGACGGTGCCATGGACTCAATGAAGCTGGAGCGCTGCCTCAAGCAGTACTTGAGCATGAGCCATGTTGAGCAGCCCGATGCAGGGTGTGCGTTGCCAGTGCTGGGGGCCGAGATCGCGCGATCGGATGTCCAGGTGAGGGAGACGGCGCAAACGTGGATCTGTCGTTTGCACGAAAGCTGGGCGCGGATATTGGGAAGCGATAGTCTGGCCTGGGCCATCCTGTCTCAATGCGTGGGAGCATTGGTAGTTGCGCGGATGCTGGTCACGCCGCAGGTCCAGCGTGACGTCCTCAAGTCCAGTCATGAGGAGATTAGGCGCCGAATGGCCGAGCAAGGGCTCGACTGACGTGACCTATTTACAAATGACGATCATGCTGCGGCTGGTATAGCCAGCGGGATTGAGCCCGAAGGGATAGTCCCCGGGTTCCTCGACGACGTCGCCGGACTTGGCAATGACCTTGTAACCCTTGGGAGCACATGAATTGGCGGCGCTGGCGGCGCACTGATCCCAGGATGAGGATAGGCCGGAGCAGTTGATGTGCAGGCCTTTTTTACCGCGTTTGACTTCAGTTTTCGATGTTGCCGCACAGCCCGCTACTGCAAGTACGGCGATCAGTATCAAAATTCGTTTCATTCCTGTCCTTATAATCGTCGTGAATCTTGTGTCCACGTACGATTGTGTTCGCTCTTGCTTGAAGCGTTCATGACGTCCTGTATGAAAAATCCATGTTTGACATTGGGTTACCGGTCTAAACATGGCCTAAATGCGTGGCAAATACCAGACCTTCGTTAAATCCTGCTTCAATCTGCCGCGACGGCAGGCTTCGCAGTGTTGGCCATGGTCATCGTTGCGCCGACCGACGCGAGGATGATGCAGGTAATGGCTAACCATTGGGCCAAGGACAAGTACTCCTGCAGAAAGACCAGCCCCGACAGGGCCGCGACTGCCGGTTCGACGCTCATCAGCGTGCCGAAAGTGCGGGCTGGCATTCGGGTCAGGGAGATCATTTCCAGGGTGTAGGGCAGGGCCGTAGACAGAATGGCGACGCCGATGGCGATTGGAATCAGGCTCGGTGTGAGCAATGCGGCGCCCGCGTGCACGATACCAATCGGTGCGACGAACAGGGCGGCGATCATCACCCCCAGTGCGGCGGTTTGCACACCATTGTCCGCGCCAGCCTTCTGGCCAAACAGGATGTACAGCGCCCAGCAGAAACCTGCGCCCAGCGCATAGCCGGCTCCAAGCAGGTCGATACCGGCATTGGTCGCTCCGGTCGGTATAAGCAGAAGCAGGCCAACGACTGCCAGGGCGATCCAGAGAAAGTCGATTGCCCGGCGCGAGGCGTAAATGGCGACTGCCAGAGGCCCGGTGAACTCCAGTGCCACGGCAATGCCCAGTGGAACGGTACGAACCGACATATAGAAGAGAAAGTTCATGCCGCCCAGTGCCATTCCATAAACGATCACAGTGCGCAGGGATTGGGCGGTGAGCTTGGCGCGCCAGGGACGTAGCAATAACAGCATGATGAGGCTGGCAAAAATGAGTCGCAGCGTCGTTGTGCCCTGTGCGCCCACTACCGGGAACATGCTTTTGGCGAGGGAGGCTCCTGATTGGATTGAAGCCATGGCTATTAATAGCAGGGCAACCGGGTACAGGGTGGAGGCCAGGCTGCGATGTGGAGGGGGCGTCATTACGAAGTGTCGTCCAGAATAAAGGCGGGGGGCTGTTTTGAGCAGTATATTGCGCATATGCAGCGATTCCGTCTATATACCGGGCAGATTTAAGTGTCGTGTCGGGCTAAAGATAGAAAAATCAAATTAAGGGTTGACGGCAGATTCTGGAAGTCTATAATTCGCCCCACTTCCGGCGCAGTCGAAACGGAAAACTCCTTGAGATTCAATGAGTTAAGTAAGTTTCGAAGGTGTTGGGCTTCAGTTCATCGAAGCACGGAAGGAGCAGGTAGAGCGGTGTTGTTTGGCTCTATCAGCGGTTCGATCTTCTCGGTCGAAAGCGGTGAAAAAGAGGTGTTGACAGCAGCGAGTAACGCTGTAGAATTCGCCTCCCGCTAACGAGAGATCGGAAGCGCAAGTGGTTGAAGTTGCAAAGGAAACTTTGAAAGCTTCTGAAAATAACCGCTTGACAGATACACGGGGCGCTGTAGAATGCGCGCCTCGGTTGAGACGAAAGACTCAGCCAACCGCTCTTTAACAACTGAATCAAGCAATTCGTGTGGGTGCTTGTGGAGTCAGACTGCTAGTCAACAGATTATCAGCATCACAAGTTACTCCGCGAGAAATCAAAGATGTAACCAACGATTGCTGAGCCAAGTTTAGGGTTTTCTCAAAACCCAAAGATGTTTGAACTGAAGAGTTTGATCATGGCTCAGATTGAACGCTGGCGGCAGGCCTAACACATGCAAGTCGAGCGGTAGAGAGGTGCTTGCACCTCTTGAGAGCGGCGGACGGGTGAGTAATGCCTAGGAATCTGCCTGGTAGTGGGGGATAACGCTCGGAAACGGACGCTAATACCGCATACGTCCTACGGGAGAAAGCAGGGGACCTTCGGGCCTTGCGCTATCAGATGAGCCTAGGTCGGATTAGCTAGTTGGTGGGGTAATGGCTCACCAAGGCGACGATCCGTAACTGGTCTGAGAGGATGATCAGTCACACTGGAACTGAGACACGGTCCAGACTCCTACGGGAGGCAGCAGTGGGGAATATTGGACAATGGGCGAAAGCCTGATCCAGCCATGCCGCGTGTGTGAAGAAGGTCTTCGGATTGTAAAGCACTTTAAGTTGGGAGGAAGGGCATTAACCTAATACGTTAGTGTTTTGACGTTACCGACAGAATAAGCACCGGCTAACTCTGTGCCAGCAGCCGCGGTAATACAGAGGGTGCAAGCGTTAATCGGAATTACTGGGCGTAAAGCGCGCGTAGGTGGTTCGTTAAGTTGGATGTGAAATCCCCGGGCTCAACCTGGGAACTGCATTCAAAACTGTCGAGCTAGAGTATGGTAGAGGGTGGTGGAATTTCCTGTGTAGCGGTGAAATGCGTAGATATAGGAAGGAACACCAGTGGCGAAGGCGACCACCTGGACTGATACTGACACTGAGGTGCGAAAGCGTGGGGAGCAAACAGGATTAGATACCCTGGTAGTCCACGCCGTAAACGATGTCAACTAGCCGTTGGGAGCCTTGAGCTCTTAGTGGCGCAGCTAACGCATTAAGTTGACCGCCTGGGGAGTACGGCCGCAAGGTTAAAACTCAAATGAATTGACGGGGGCCCGCACAAGCGGTGGAGCATGTGGTTTAATTCGAAGCAACGCGAAGAACCTTACCAGGCCTTGACATCCAATGAACTTTCCAGAGATGGATTGGTGCCTTCGGGAACATTGAGACAGGTGCTGCATGGCTGTCGTCAGCTCGTGTCGTGAGATGTTGGGTTAAGTCCCGTAACGAGCGCAACCCTTGTCCTTAGTTACCAGCACGTAATGGTGGGCACTCTAAGGAGACTGCCGGTGACAAACCGGAGGAAGGTGGGGATGACGTCAAGTCATCATGGCCCTTACGGCCTGGGCTACACACGTGCTACAATGGTCGGTACAGAGGGTTGCCAAGCCGCGAGGTGGAGCTAATCCCACAAAACCGATCGTAGTCCGGATCGCAGTCTGCAACTCGACTGCGTGAAGTCGGAATCGCTAGTAATCGCGAATCAGAATGTCGCGGTGAATACGTTCCCGGGCCTTGTACACACCGCCCGTCACACCATGGGAGTGGGTTGCACCAGAAGTAGCTAGTCTAACCTTCGGGAGGACGGTTACCACGGTGTGATTCATGACTGGGGTGAAGTCGTAACAAGGTAGCCGTAGGGGAACCTGCGGCTGGATCACCTCCTTAATCGACGACCGCAGCTGCTCCATGAGCTCCCACACGAATTGCTTGATTCATTGAAGAAGACGAAAGAAGCAGCCAAAAGGGTTGTAGCTCAGTTGGTTAGAGCGCACCCCATGCTCTGTGGTAAAGAGCAGGGTGAGGTCGGCCTTAGTAGCTCGAAATTGGGTCTGTAGCTCAGTTGGTTAGAGCGCACCCCTGATAAGGGTGAGGTCGGCAGTTCGAATCTGCCCAGACCCACCAATTTTGTGTGGGAAACGCCTGTAGAAATACGGGGCCATAGCTCAGCTGGGAGAGCGCCTGCCTTGCACGCAGGAGGTCAGCGGTTCGATCCCGCTTGGCTCCACCACTACTGCTTCGATTGTATAAAGCTTAGAAATGAGCATTCCATCGATTCGATGGTGAATGTTGATTTCTAGTCTTTGACTAGTTCGTTCTTTAAAAATTTGGGTATGTGATAGAAAGATAGACTGAACGTTACTTTCACTGGTAACGGATCAGGCTAAGGTAAAATTTGTGAGTGGCTCTTAGAGCCAGATCGAATTTTCGGCGAATGTCGTCTTCACAGTATAACCAGATTGCTTGGGGTTATATGGTCAAGTGAAGAAGCGCATACGGTGGATGCCTTGGCAGTCAGAGGCGATGAAAGACGTGGTAGCCTGCGAAAAGCTTCGGGGAGTCGGCAAACAGACTTTGATCCGGAGATGTCTGAATGGGGGAACCCAGCCATCATAAGATGGTTATCTTGTACTGAATACATAGGTGCAAGAGGCGAACCAGGGGAACTGAAACATCTAAGTACCCTGAGGAAAAGAAATCAACCGAGATTCCCTTAGTAGTGGCGAGCGAACGGGGACTAGCCCTTAAGCTTCTTTGATTTTAGCGGAACGCTCTGGAAAGTGCGGCCATAGTGGGTGATAGCCCTGTACGCGAAAGGATCTTAGAAGTGAAATCGAGTAGGACGGAGCACGAGAAACTTTGTCTGAATATGGGGGGACCATCCTCCAAGGCTAAATACTACTGACTGACCGATAGTGAACTAGTACCGTGAGGGAAAGGCGAAAAGAACCCCGGAGAGGGGAGTGAAATAGATCCTGAAACCGTATGCGTACAAGCAGTGGGAGCCCACTTTGTTGGGTGACTGCGTACCTTTTGTATAATGGGTCAGCGACTTATTTTCAGTGGCGAGCTTAACCGAATAGGGGAGGCGTAGCGAAAGCGAGTCTTAATAGGGCGTCTAGTCGCTGGGAATAGACCCGAAACCGGGCGATCTATCCATGGGCAGGTTGAAGGTTGGGTAACACTAACTGGAGGACCGAACCGACTACCGTTGAAAAGTTAGCGGATGACCTGTGGATCGGAGTGAAAGGCTAATCAAGCTCGGAGATAGCTGGTTCTCCTCGAAAGCTATTTAGGTAGCGCCTCATGTATCACTGTAGGGGGTAGAGCACTGTTTCGGCTAGGGGGTCATCCCGACTTACCAAACCGATGCAAACTCCGAATACCTACAAGTGCCGAGCATGGGAGACACACGGCGGGTGCTAACGTCCGTCGTGAAAAGGGAAACAACCCAGACCGTCAGCTAAGGTCCCAAAGTTATGGTTAAGTGGGAAACGATGTGGGAAGGCTTAGACAGCTAGGAGGTTGGCTTAGAAGCAGCCACCCTTTAAAGAAAGCGTAATAGCTCACTAGTCGAGTCGGCCTGCGCGGAAGATGTAACGGGGCTCAAACCATACACCGAAGCTACGGGTATCACGTAAGTGATGCGGTAGAGGAGCGTTCTGTAAGCCTGTGAAGGTGAGTTGAGAAGCTTGCTGGAGGTATCAGAAGTGCGAATGCTGACATGAGTAACGACAATGGGTGTGAAAAACACCCACGCCGAAAGACCAAGGTTTCCTGCGCAACGTTAATCGACGCAGGGTTAGTCGGTCCCTAAGGCGAGGCTGAAAAGCGTAGTCGATGGAAAACAGGTTAATATTCCTGTACTTCTGGTTATTGCGATGGAGGGACGGAGAAGGCTAGGCCAGCTTGGCGTTGGTTGTCCAAGTTTAAGGTGGTAGGCTGGAATCTTAGGTAAATCCGGGATTCCAAGGCCGAGAGCTGATGACGAGTTACCCTTTGGGTGACGAAGTGGTTGATGCCATGCTTCCAAGAAAAGCTTCTAAGCTTCAGGTAACCAGGAACCGTACCCCAAACCGACACAGGTGGTTGGGTAGAGAATACCAAGGCGCTTGAGAGAACTCGGGTGAAGGAACTAGGCAAAATGGCACCGTAACTTCGGGAGAAGGTGCGCCGGTGAGGGTGAAGCACTTGCTGCGTAAGCCCACGCCGGTCGAAGATACCAGGCCGCTGCGACTGTTTATTAAAAACACAGCACTCTGCAAACACGAAAGTGGACGTATAGGGTGTGACGCCTGCCCGGTGCCGGAAGGTTAATTGATGGGGTTAGCTAACGCGAAGCTCTTGATCGAAGCCCCGGTAAACGGCGGCCGTAACTATAACGGTCCTAAGGTAGCGAAATTCCTTGTCGGGTAAGTTCCGACCTGCACGAATGGCGTAACGATGGCGGCGCTGTCTCCACCCGAGACTCAGTGAAATTGAAATCGCTGTGAAGATGCAGTGTATCCGCGGCTAGACGGAAAGACCCCGTGAACCTTTACTATAGCTTTGCACTGGACTTTGAATTTGCTTGTGTAGGATAGGTGGGAGGCTTTGAAGCGTGGACGCCAGTTCGCGTGGAGCCATCCTTGAAATACCACCCTGGCAACTTTGAGGTTCTAACTCAGGTCCGTTATCCGGATCGAGGACAGTGTATGGTGGGTAGTTTGACTGGGGCGGTCTCCTCCTAAAGAGTAACGGAGGAGTACGAAGGTGCGCTCAGACCGGTCGGAAATCGGTCGTAGAGTATAAAGGCAAAAGCGCGCTTGACTGCGAGACAGACACGTCGAGCAGGTACGAAAGTAGGTCTTAGTGATCCGGTGGTTCTGTATGGAAGGGCCATCGCTCAACGGATAAAAGGTACTCCGGGGATAACAGGCTGATACCGCCCAAGAGTTCATATCGACGGCGGTGTTTGGCACCTCGATGTCGGCTCATCACATCCTGGGGCTGAAGCCGGTCCCAAGGGTATGGCTGTTCGCCATTTAAAGTGGTACGCGAGCTGGGTTTAGAACGTCGTGAGACAGTTCGGTCCCTATCTGCCGTGGACGTTTGAGATTTGAGAGGGGCTGCTCCTAGTACGAGAGGACCGGAGTGGACGAACCTCTGGTGTTCCGGTTGTCACGCCAGTGGCATTGCCGGGTAGCTATGTTCGGGAAAGATAACCGCTGAAAGCATCTAAGCGGGAAACTTGCCTCAAGATGAGATCTCACTGGGACCTTGAGTCCCCTGAAGGGCCGTCGAAGACTACGACGTTGATAGGCAGGGTGTGTAAGCGCTGTGAGGCGTTGAGCTAACCTGTACTAATTGCCCGTGAGGCTTGACCATATAACACCCAAGCAATTTGTATCCTCCGAGCTGAAAAGCGAACGAGACCAGATTGCGGTGTGTGAAGACGAAACGAACCGAAAGTTCGAATCTCACAAAACACCGAAGCTATCACATACCCAATTTGCTGAAGCGAGGCCAACTGGCCACGACTCAGTACCCGAATTTCTTGACGACCATAGAGCATTGGAACCACCTGATCCCATCCCGAACTCAGCAGTGAAACGATGCATCGCCGATGGTAGTGTGGGGTTTCCCCATGTGAGAGTAGGTCATCGTCAAGATTAAATTCCGAAACCCCTATCTGCTGATGCAGGTAGGGGTTTTGTTTTTGCCTGAAATAAAAATCGTTGGCCAAAAAAAGGATGACCTGTAGAGGTCATCCTTTTTTGCATCCGGCCCTTAAGCCTCGGGTACCGGGCAGCTCAGATCCCCTTCCTTGCACTTGAGATAGTTCTTGAATGCCTCGACCCGGGCCTTAGTCTGGGTGGTGATGCAGTTGCTGTAGATCAGCGGGTAGACGCTACCGCCCTCGACCCCGGAGGCGGAGAAATTGCATTCGGCGTCACGGAAGCCTATCCAGGCACGCTGCGCCTTGACCAGCATCTGCTTGGCCTCCGGATTGTCCTTCAGGCGTGCCGTGATCTGCTTGTACAAGCTGTTCAGCTCGTTGTCGGCGGCCTTGTTTTCTTTGGCTGCGCATTGGTTCATTTCGCCTTGAGTGGTGGCGTCGGCACAGTCGTCGGCCTGAGCAGCGGTGACGAAAAGCAGCGGCATCAGGGCCAGAAGCAAGCGCGGGGACATGTTTGGTCTCTCCTTGAGGGGGGTGAAAACGCCGGGTGAGTTTACATCGCTCCATAGAGTTTTAGAGAAGGTGATCCTGATACAACTTTCTGGTTGGCCTTGTGGTCTTACAAGCCTACTGTTGAAACACAGGAGGTGACTCATGCATTCATCCGACCGCATTGAAAGAAAGATCCTGCTCAAGGCTCCGCGCTCTCATGTCTGGCGAGCCCTGGCCAATGCCGAAGCTTTCGGCCAATGGTTCGGTGTCGCCCTTGAGGGGAAACGGTTTGTGGCAGGGGAGCGTACCCAGGGGCAAATCACTTATCCAGGTTACGAGCATCTCATCTGGGACGTAGCCGTGGAGCGGGTGGAGCCTGAGCGGGTGTTCTCGTTTCGCTGGCATCCTTACGCTGTCGAGCCGCAGGTGGATTACTCTCAAGAGTCCGAAACCCGGGTGCTATTCGAACTCGAAGACATGGATGGCGGTACCTTGCTCAAAGTCGTGGAGTCGGGTTTCAACAACATTCCCGAGGCTCGCCGGCTCAAGGCTTTTCGCATGGACAGCCGTGGCTGGGACGAGCAAATGGCCAATATTGAAGCCTTCCTGAGCAAGTCTTGATCGGGGGCTGCTGAGGGGCTAAGGGTTTTCGGAGGGGAGCGGTATAGCGAATGTCTTACACGAGATGGTAGCTATGTCGTCTATTTCGTTTTGGATCCGAGGCGTAATCTGGACTCATCCACTGAAGCACAGGAAGTGCTCAGGATCAGGGACGATCGACCTTGCAAGGAAAGCTATCGACAGGGAGTCGTAATGGTCTTGGAAAAACCCGCTTCGGCGGGTTTTTTTTCGCCCGCAAAAAATCCGGGAAGGTCCTATAGCGAAACGCTTACACGCCGTTGCTGCTTTCTCGTCTTTTTCCAAGATACCGATGGGCCTAATCTATGTTCATCCACTGGGTACAGGGAGTGCTCGGGGTCATGGATGATTGGACCAGGCATGGAATGCCGGACAGGGAGTCAAATTGGTCCTCAAAAAACCCGCCTAGGCGGGTTTTTTTTCGTCTGTGAAAAAGTAGCCTGATCATGCCAACTGCCGGGTCATGGTGCGGTCGGAACCATCGGCAGCGAGAGCCTGGCCCCCTGGCGTCCGGTCCGCGCCATCGGCAGCGAGGGTCTGGCCCCCAGGCGTCCGATCCGCACCATCAGCGGCCACAGGCTGCTGGTAATCGCTAGCCTGGGTAAAGAAGCGGTCCTGCTGCTGGCTCGGCAAGGCAAACGCACTGGCGCTCAGGGCGAAGGTGGTAACGGCGATCAAGGTGTTGAGCGTTTTCATGGTAAAGACTCCGGTCATATCAAGGGTTGAGTGCCGGGTCGTTCAGATGTCGTGATCTGCTGAACCCGTTGCAGCGGCGATGGTTGTCTTGCTGCATGGGTTCAGATTAGGGGCGAGGCGGGGGCGGGCGTTAGACGGATACTGCCCTGGTTTTGCCTGATCCTGTTTGTGTGCAGGATCAGGCGCTACTGGCTTGCAGCGCCTGGGCGCGCAAACGAGCGATATCCTTGCTCGGGGAGGCGCCAAATAGACGGCTGTATTCACGGCTGAACTGCGAAGGGCTTTCATACCCCATCTTGTAGCCAATTGACGAAACGTCGCTGTTCTCCGCCAACAGCAACCGTCGGGCTTCCTGTAAGCGCAGTTGTTTCTGATATTGCAGCGGGCTCATGGCAGTCACGGCTTTGAAGCGGTGATGCAGCGCCGAAGGGCTGAGATTGATCATTTGTGCCAGGCTGTCGATGCTAAACGGTTCGGCGTAATGGGTATTGAGCCACTCGATGGCACGGCTGATGCGATGGGTCTGGGTGTCAGGAATGGCGATTTCGTGCAAGCGCTGGCCTTGGGCGCCACGCAGCAGTCGGTAGAAAATCTCCTGTTGGGCCAAAGGCGCGAGGGTGGCGATATCGTCCGGACTGTCCAACAGTCGCAGCAAGCGCAACACCGCGTCGAGCAATGGCGCATCGATACGGTCCAGGAACAACCCGCGTCCGGTTCTTTCGGCCGGCACGCCGATAGGGCAGGCGTCGGCCATCAGGCGGCAGATCTGTGCCGGGTCGATGTCGAGGCGGATACACAAGTAGGGGCGTTCAGGACTGGCTTCAATCACCTGGCCGGCCAGCGGCAGGGTCACCGAGACGACCAGGTAATTGAGCGGGTCATACACGTAGCATTCGTCCGCCAGGCGCACTTCCTTGCGCCCCTCGATAATCACGCATAAACCAGGCTTGTGCACGGTGTGCAGGGCTTCGGTCGGTTGGTCGCTACGGATCAGGTGCAAGGCCTCGATGGCCGTAGGGTGGACGCCATATTCCGGCGCAAAGCGCTTCATCAGGCTCGCTAATTCGGTGCGGCGCTGGCTGACGCCGTCGTCTGGCGCGATGTGGATGGACGTGGATACCGACATGCCGATCAATCTCCCAGGCCAAATTGAGTGGACCGCGCTAGTAAAGCCGATTGCACGGCTGTCGGCCAGAGTCGGTTTTATCGCCACAGGATCGTGCAAGTGCGCAGGAGGATCCGGCTAACCCCGGCCTCGGTCGGTTCCCTAATCTGGACCTGTCAAAACGCTCCCACCGGGGCCAACACATCCAGACGAGGAAACCATCATGTCCGATATTAAAAACAAAGTAGTGGTCATCACCGGCGCCAGCAGCGGGATTGGTGAAGCGGCGGCGCGGTTGCTCGCGGCTCGCGGTGCCCGTGTCGTGCTTGGCGCCCGGCGCATCGATCGTTTGCAAACGCTGGTGCAGGAACTCGAAACCGCCGGCCAGCAAGCTGTCTGCAAAGCGGTGGACGTGACCCGCCGCGACGATGTCCAGCACCTGATCGACTTTGCTGTCGAGCGGTTCGGTCGGGTCGACGTGATCATCAACAATGCCGGGGTCATGCCGCTCTCCAAGCTCGAGGCGCTGAAAGTCGAGGAGTGGGACCGCATGATCGACGTCAACATCCGTGGCGTGCTCCACGGCATCGCCGCCGGCTTGCCGCTGATGCAGCGCCAGCGCAGCGGCCAGTTCATCAACATCGCGTCCATCGGCGCCTACGCCGTCAGCCCGACTGCCGCCGTGTATTGCGCCACCAAGTTTGCCGTGCGGGCGATTTCCGAGGGCTTGCGCCAGGAAGTCGGGGGAGATGTGCGCGTGACGGTGATTTCCCCTGGCGTGACCGAATCGGAACTGGCCGAGAGCATTTCCGATGAAGGTGGACGTGCCGAAATGCGCGAGTTCCGCAGGATCTCCATTCCGGCCGAAGCCATCGCCCGGGCGATCGCCTACGCCATCGAACAACCGGCGGATGTGGACGTCAGCGAACTGATCGTGCGCCACACCGCCAGCCCGTTTTGAACCGCGTTTTACCTGACAGGAGATGTCCCATGAGAAAGGCCTTTGGAGACCAGGACAAATTTGTCGGCCTGTGGGTGACGGCTGATGGCGTGATTCGCCATCGGCTGCTGCCGGGCGGACGCTATGACGAAGCGCGGGGTTTGCGTGAGAGTGCGTACCAGGGCGACTACTGGTTGCAGGACGACCATATCGAATACCACGACGACACCGGTTTCACCGCCGATGGGGATTTTCGTGAGGGGGTGCTGTATCACGCGGGGATGGTGTTGTATTGCCAGGAAGGGTGATGAATCCACGGTTGGCTGGGTGGGAGCAAGGCTTGCCCGCGATAGAGGCGATGCGGTCTTTTAGAAATCGAGGCGCCTGTTTCGCGAGCAAGCTTTGCTCCCACAGCACAGCACAGTCATGCCTGGTTGGGATTTAGCGTTACACCAGTTCCAACCGCGCCGCAGCACGTTGGGCAATCTGCGAGCGGACCCGGAACGATTCTGCGGTACGCCGGTGGGCTTCTTCCAGGACGCGCGTTGGTGCAGTGTCCGGGCTGCCGGCGTTGAACGGTGGGGCAGGGGCGTATTCGAGCTGCAGCTGGACCAGTTCGGCGGTGTCCTGGTCGAACAGTTCGGCGGCCAGGGTCAGGGCAAAATCGATCCCGGCCGTGATGCCGCCACCGGTGAGCAGGTTGCCATCGCGGACTACGCGATCCTTGACCGGTGTCGCGCCCAGGGTTTGCAGCAGGCTGTGATAGGCCCAATGGGTGGTGGCGCGCTTGCCTTGCAACAGGCCCGCCGCACCCAGCACCAGCGAACCGGTGCACACGGACGTGATGTATTTCGCCTCGGCGGCCTGCCGCTTGATGAAGGCCAGCGTCTGCTCGTCTTCCATCAGAGGCCCGACGCCGGTCCCGCCGGGGACGCAGATCACGTCGAGCTTCGGGCAGTCCTCGAACGTGGTGGTGGGCAACAACACCAGCCCGGTGCTGGCAGTGACCGGCGCCAGGTCCTTCCAGATCAGGTGGACCTTCACGTCTGGCAACGAGGCCAGTACGTCATAAGGGCCGGTCAGGTCCAACTGCTGGACTTGGGGGAATAACAGCAAACCGATCTGCAGCGTCATGTCGCGTGCTCCTTTGGATGATGCCCGAGGGGTGGACGGTTTTACTTTAGATCCGTAGGCTCTGGCGTATACGCCAATAAACCCACGAATCACGCCAATATGCCCAACCCACCGAAAACCGTTCATGTACTGGCCTTCGCCAACGTGCAAGTGCTGGATGTCACCGGGCCTTTGCAAGTGTTTGCCTCGGCCAACGACCTGGCTCGCCAGCAAGGCCTGCCGTTGCCCTACACGCCCACGGTCATCGCTGTGGGGGGCGGGGCGGTAATGTCCTCGGCAGGGTTGGCGCTGTTAGCCGAGCCGCTGCCGAGCGAAGGCAGCGACACGCTGTTGATCGCCGGTGGCTGGGGCGTGTACGAAGCGGCGAAGGATCCGGCGCTGGTGGCCTGGGTCAAAGAGCACGGCCTGCGTTCGCGAAGGGTGGCGTCGGTGTGCACCGGGGCGTTCCTGCTGGCCGCCAGCGGTTGGCTGGACGGGCGGCGCGTGGTGACGCACTGGACCCGCTGCGAACAACTGGCCGAGCAGCATCCGCAATTGCGGGTCGAACCCAACCCGATTTTCATCAACGATGGCCCGGTCTGGACCTCGGCCGGGGTCACGGCCGGCATCGACCTGGCCTTGGCGCTGGTGGAGGAGGACCTGGGCCGCGCGGTGGCGCTGGAGGTCGCCCGGCACCTGGTGGTGTTCCTCAAGCGTCCCGGCGGGCAATCGCAGTTCAGCGTGACGTTGTCGCTGCAAAAGCAAGGCAGTCGGTTTGATGACCTGCATGCCTGGATCGCCGAAAACCTCACCCGTGACCTGGGCCTGTCGAGCCTGGCCGCCGAGGTCGGCATGAGCGAACGCAGCTTTGTGCGGCACTACCGCGCCGACACCGGCCAGACTCCGGCGCGGGCGGTGGAGTTGATTCGCCTGGAAACCGCTCGCCGCTTGTTGTCCGACACCGCTGTGTCGATCAAGCGGGTGGCGGTGCAGTGTGGCTTCGGCAGTGAGGAAACCTTGCGCCGCAGCTTTTTGCGGGCCATGGGGGTGACGCCACAGGCCTATCGCGAGCGGTTCGCCGTCAGCCCTCAAGTAGATCCAGCAATGCCTTGAGCGTGGCCTCGGGGGCTTCCTGTGGGATGTTGTGGCCGACACCGGCCAGCACGCGGCGCTCATAAAAACCTGTGAAGTGTTCGGCGTCTTCATCGTGTTCCGGCGCTGGCCCCACGCCGTCGTCGGCACCGCACAGGGAAAAGCTCGGCACGCTGATGGCCGGTTGTGCCGCCAGCCGTTCCTCCATCCACTCCAGCGTCGGGTCGCCCGGTGCGTACATGAAGCGATGACGGTAGGAGTGGATCACCACGTCGACGAAGTCCGGGTTGTCGAACGACGCAGCACTGAGGGGATACAGTTCGGCGCCACGTTTCCAGGTCGGTGACCACAGGCGCCAGAGCAATTCACACAGTTCACGTCGGTTCCGGGTCAGGCCCTCGACACCCCGCGCCGTGTGGAAATAGTACTGGTACCACAGGCGATGTTCGGTTTCCGGGTCCAGCGGCTGCTTGGAGCGTGGGATGTTCTGCAGGTTGTAGCCGTCGCCAGTCACCAGGCAGCGAACGCGCTCGGGCCACAGCGCCGCGACGATACACGCCGCCCGACCGCCCCAGTCGTAGCCGCACAGCGCCGCCTGGGGGATGGAGAGTACGTGCATCAGGTCCAGCAGGTCCTGGGCCAGTGCCGCTTGCTGGCCAGAGCGCAAGATGGCCGGGTTGTTGAACCGGGTCGGGCCGTAGCCGCGCAGGTAGGGCACGATGACCCAGTATCCACGCTCGGCCAGGGCGGGCGCGACTTCATCGAAAGCCCTGGGATCGTAAGGAAAACCGTGCAGCAGGATGATGGGTTCGCCGCTGGCGGGACCGTGTTCTTCGTAGGCGATGCGTAACAGCGGCGTCACGGCGAAGTTGACCTTGGGATCGAGGTTCATGTTGGCCTCCGGCATTGCCCGATTGCGATCAGGCGGGTTCCTGGTTCACGTATTTGGCCCGATCCGGCGTAAACGTCACGATCATGTTCGTGCTGGAACAGGTGAGGGTGCGCTCCTGGGTCAGGTCGATGTCCAGGTCTTCACCGCGCAGGCCCTGCCATTGGGCGAGGTACTTGAGGCAGCCGAATTTTTCGTTTTTCTTCAGGCTGCGGCTGACGCCACCTTTCCAGCCCAGCACAGGCAATTCACCGGCCAGGCAGCGTTGCGCCAGTTCGGGAAACTTCACCCCGCGGTCGCGGCCGATTTCCCAGCATTTGATCAGGCCTCGGTCCTGGCCCTCCCAGAGGTCTTCGCGGGTCAGGCCTGTTCGGGGTGGGGTGGTGATGGGGCGTTTGATATGGGTCATGTCAGATCCTTGAGTCGGGTTTTTATCGGGCAGCTCCGCTGCACCCGTGAGAGCATCGATCTTAGGAGGGGTTTGGGGGGCTGGCAACTTCTAACGGGGCGTGGTGATAAATGGGGCCGTAGGAGTTGTGTAGGAGCTGTCGAGTGCAACGAGGCTGCGATCTTTCCCCAGCCCCTTGAGTCTCAAGTGAAAGATCAAAAGATCGCAGCCTTCGGCAGCTCCTACAGGGGGCAGCCCAGCGGGATAAATTCCCTCATCACACTGGTGCGGCATGTTGCGCTGGGGATTCAGCAGTTGATCGAGCTGGCCAAGTTGTTGGCCAATCGTGCGCTGGATGACCTCGAACTGGCTGAGTCGACACAATAGCCAGTACACCATGATCGTTCCCACGCTCTGCGTGGGAATGCATCCCGTGACGCTCTGCGTCACCCTCCAGAGCGGAACGCGGAGCGTCCCTGGCGGCGTTTCCACGCGGGAGCGTGGGAACGATCACAAACCCAGCGGGAGCAAGCTCCCTCGCCACAGGGACTGTGCTCAGTCTGAAGGGCAGCCCGCCTCACGGCTGCCAATGAGTTTTCTCCCCGCTCAACTTGCGATCCAGGAAGCTCGCCGCGCTGATCAGCGCCAGGTGGGTCAGGGCTTGGGGAGTGTTGCCCAGGTGGTAGCCGTGGCTGTCGAATTCTTCGGCGTAGAGTCCCAGCGGGTTGGCGTAGCGCAGCAGTTGTTCGAACTCCAGCTGGGCTTTTTCCACGCGGCCGGCGCGGGCCAGGCATTCGACGTACCAGAATGAGCAGGCCGCGAATGAGCCTTCGATGCCGCTGAGGCCGTCGATGGGGCTGTCGTCGTTGCGGTAGCGATAGACCATGCCGTCGCGCACCAGGTCTTTTTCGATGGCGTCGAGCGTCGAGAGCCAGCGCGGGTCGCGGGCGCTGACGAAGCGCACCAGCGGCATCAACAGCATCGAGCCGTCCAGGGCGGTGCTGCCCAGGCGCTGGATAAAGTGCTGGTGTTCGTCGTTCCAGAAGTTCGTCCAGATGTCTTGGTAGATGGCCTGGCGCGTTTCGTCCCAGCGGGCGAACGGGGCGGGCAGGGAGCGTTTTTCGGCCAGGCGGATGGCGCGATCCACGGCGACCCAGCACATCAGCCGCGAATGCAGGAAATGCTGTTTGTCGCCGCGCATTTCCCAGATACCCACATCCTTGTCCTGCCAGACCTTGCACACTTGGTCGACTACGTCGACGGTGTGTTTCCAGCCTTGATGGGAGATGGCTTCGCCGTATTTGTTGACCAGGTACACCGCGTCCATCAGCTCGCCGAAAATGTCCAACTGCACCTGTTTGTAGGCCAGGTTGCCGATGCGTACCGGTCGGGCGTTGCCGAAGCCGCTCAGGTGCGGCAACTCGGTTTCCGGTAGTTCCAGTCTGCCGTCCAAGCCGTAGAGGATGTTGAGTTTGATCGGTTGATCACAGCAGTCACTGACCCGCCCACGGAGCCAGCGCATGTAGGCGTTGGCTTCTTCGACGAAGCCCAGGCGCATGAACGCGTAGACGGTGAAGGAGGCGTCGCGGATCCAGGTATAGCGATAATCCCAGTTGCGTTCGCCGCCGCGGGTTTCCGGCAGGCCGAAAGTGGCGGCGGCGAGGATGGCGCCGTGTTTGCGCGAGGTCAGCAGCTTCAGCGCCAGGGCCGAACGGTTGACCGTTTCCCGCCAGCGTCCCCGGTAGGTGGACTGAGCGATCCAGCCGCGCCAGAACGCCAGGGTGCGTTCCAGGCAGATCGCGCTGACATCGTCCTGAAGGCGCGGATCGTCAATGCCACCCAGCAGGAATTCGGCGCTCTGGCCCTGCGTCAGGGTGAACTCGGCCACCGCCGCATTGCCGTCCAGCGTCATGGGCTGATCGGAGCATAAGCGCAGGCTCGGTTGTCCCGGTGCCTCGAAACAGATGTAGGCAGCGTCCTGGCGCGCCGTGGTGGCGGCCCGGGCGTAGTCATGCCGCACGGCGCAGCGCATGCGAAACGTCGCGCTGCCGACGGTCATGCGCACCTTGCGCATCAGCACCGGTAAATCATCCTCGCTGTCACCAATGGGCAGCAGGTCGGTGACTTCCACCACGGCGCCGTCGCTCAGCCAGCGGGTTTGCAGCACGTTGGTGTCGGGCAGGTAGATCTGCTGGCGGCGGGCATTCGGCAGGTCTGGCGCGAGTTGGAAAATCCCCGCCTCCGGCGTATCCAGCAGCGAACAAAAGATCGATGGGCTGTCGAATTCCGGCCAGCAGAAAAAGTCGACACTGCCTCGGTCATTGACCAGCGCGGCGCTGCGCATGTCGCCGATGATGCCGTGGTTCTCGATGGGGCTTTGCGGTTCGTCATGATCAGCCATTGCCGCGAAACCCCGGATAAAGGCTCATCCCGCCATCGATGAACAGCGTGGTGCCCACCACATAATCGGACAAGTCCGAGGCCAGCCAGACCACCGCGTTGGCGACGTCCTCCACATCGCCGACGCGACCGTAAGGAATCAGCTCCAGCAGTTTCTGTCCCTGCTCGCCCTCGGTGGCATCCTGGTTGATGGCCGTGCGGATGGCGCCGGGGGCGATGCTGTTGATGCGGATGCGCTGGTGGCTGGTTTCCTGGGCCAGACTCTGCATCAGCAGATCGACCCCGCCCTTGGACGCAGCGTAATTGGCGTGGCCCGCCCAGGGAATGCGCTGGTGCACCGAACTCATGTGAATGATCTTGCCAGCGGCCCGGGACACGCCCCGGCGAATGCCCTGGCGGGTGAAAATTCGCAGCGCGGCGCGAGCACAGAGGAACTGGCCGGTGAGGTTGGTGCCGATCACGGTGTTCCAGTCTTCCAGGGTCATGTCGACGGTGGCGGCGTCTTTTTGCAGGCCGGAGTTGGCGACCAGGATGTCCAGCGCGCCAAACGCTTCGAGGGTCTGGGCGAACAGCCGTTCGACGTCCGGCTCCTTCGACACATCGGCCCCGACGGCGATGGCGCGGCCGCCGGTGGCGTTGATTTCACGGGCCAGCGCTTCGGCCGGGCCGGCGCTGGAGTGGTAGTTGAGTACCACCGCGGCACCCGCATCTGCCAACGCCCTGGCCGCGCCTGCGCCAATGCCGGAGCTGGCGCCGGTGACCAGGGCAACCTGTCGGGCGAGGGATATCTGCATGGTCTAGCACCTTGAATTGAGGGCCTTACCTGCTGACTGGCGTGAGGCGTGCAGAGTTCATTTGGGTGAAGCGGTCTTCATATTCCAGATTCAAACACAAACCTGTGGCAAGGGGACTGTGGGAGCATAGCTTGCTCGCGAAACAGGCGACTCGATTTCTGAAAGACCGCATTGCCTTCGTCGCGGGCAAGCCTTGCTCCCACAATTACCCCGCCACAAAGAATGTTGCTTCAGACCGGCTGTTACCAACCCCGCCCCGAATTCACCCAGAAATTCACCGACAACGACGTAGACACCGACTCCACCTGATGGAACCAACCTTCCGGCAAAAACAGCAAATCCCCAGCCTCCAATGTCACGCGCATGAAGATCACGTCGCGGGCGTGGGGGAAGCGTTGGTAGTCCGGCGCGTCCGGGTTGAAATCACAGCCGTCCAACCCGCCTTGGGGCGCAGTGGACCAGGTGCCCAGGGCTTCGCGGTGGTGAGGCGCGGCGAGGGTGAAGGTTTTCTGGCCCCAGACCTGGGCGAACAGGTTGTCGGTGTCGTCGCGATGCAGCGGCGTCAGGGTGCCCTTGGGGCCGATCCAGATGCGCGGTGGGATGAACAGTGAGGCGTCGAAGTAGGGCGGGTACTTGATCTGCTCCATCAGTTGCGCCGGCAGGATGTTGTTGCCCATGTAGGCCGGTGGTTCGCCGTCGGCGCCCTTGGTCGCCGGGCTGTCGAGGGAGGCGATGAAGTCGGCCATGGACGTGGAGCGGAAATCCCGCTCGGTGGAGAAGGTCTTCTTCACGTAGTCGCCGTGGCGGGTGATGCCTTGCAGCTCGGCAAAATGCACCAGGGATTCTTCGCGACTGAGCTTGAACAATGGCCAGTCCTGCAAGGCATCGCTGATGACCAGCGGAATGCCGTGGGGCAGATAGCGCGCTTGAAACTCCTGTACCGACAGCTCGCTGCGGGGACGACGCTCCACCCTGCGTTGGGGCGGCAGGCTGGCGGTGAGTTTTTCGCTGAAGCGCGACGGGGTGGGGTAGCGCTTGTTCATATCGACCTTTTCCACCACGCCACCGCCATGTCGGGCATGGTCGATGATCTGCGGCAGCAGCGTCGCCAGGCCCATGTTGCCGCCAATCTTCAGGCGCCCGCTGGCGAACAGTTCCTCGACATTGGCCAGGCCCGCCATGATCCCGAGGAAGTCCTTTTCCGCCACCTCGATGGTGACGTCGGGGCTGCTGTGGCGGCCGGCCTGGGTGCGACTGCTGGCCTTGACCTCGGACCAGTAGGCCTGGTGCGGGCCGAACACGAATTGGAAGACGCCTTCGATACCTACGGCGCCGGCATTGGCGAACAGCTTGCCCAGGATGGTTTGCAGGTCCACGGCGGTCACTCTTGCGGGTTTTTGGTCTTAGCAGGTAACGAGGGCCTGGAGCAGAAATTTAGCCCCGATCGCCGCGTCATCGACCGTCGCCCTAGCGCGTCGCGACCATGAACACCCGGGGAAACGGCAGCAGCACCGTTCCATCCTCCAGGGTGGGATAAGCCTGTTCGATCGCCTTGAGGTACTGCGCCAGATACTGCTTGCGTTGCGTCTCATCCAGAGGTTCGAGAAACGGCCGCAAGCCGCTGCCCTTGAACCATTCCACCACGCCTGCGGCGCCACCGGCCAGGGGGTGATGGTAGGTGGTGCGCCACACATCGACGCGGCTGCAGTGGGGTTTGAGGATCGCGTAATAGGTGCTGGCGTCCTCCACCTCGGTCCGAGAATCAGCCGCCCCGGCCAGTTGGCTGGCCCAAGGCCCGCTTGCTGCGATTTCCCGCATCAGGCGGTGGGAGGGCTGGTGCAGGGTATCGGGCATCTGGATCGCCAGGCTGCCACCGGGGGCGAGTTTGCCCACCAGCGAGGGCAGCAGGGTGGCATGGTCGGGCAGCCATTGCAGCACGGCGTTGGCGAAGATCACGTCGAACGGCCCGGGTTCATCCCATTGGCCGATGTCGGCGGTGTCGAACGCCACGGCGGGCAGGCGTTTGCGTGCGGCGTCGACCATGTCGCTGGAACTGTCCAGGCCGCGCACCGTGGCGCTGTTGAAATGTTCCACCAGCAGCTCGGTGGAATTGCCCGGGCCGCAACCCAGGTCGATCACCGAGCCGGCCTGGGTGGGAGGAATGGCGGCGAGCAGGTCTCGGGACGGACGGGTGCGTTCCTGTTCGAAGGCGACGTATTGCTTGGCGGACCAGCCCATGGCGTTCTCCTGTGTGGTGCAGTGTTCGAGGTATCGCCAGTATAAGGTCGGGTGGGAAGATGAACCGCGTTATCGTTCATCGCGGGCAAGCCTTGCTCCCACAAGGTGCTGTCATCTCGTAGCGAACGTCACGGTTTTGACTAAATCGGTGGGTTACGATTTCGTTATCTTCTTTACACGACCGATCGGAGAAAACCGCAGTGACCCAACTGACCCTGCTGTGCCTGCCTTATTCCGGCGCCAGCGCGATGGTGTACAGCCGCTGGCGGCGCAAGTTGCCGCAATGGCTGCACGTGCAGCCGGTGGAACTGCCGGGGCGCGGGGCGCGCTTCGACGAGCCGCTGCACACCGACATGGGGCTGTTGGCGATGCAACTGGCGCGGGAATTGTCCGCGACGCTCCAGGCCCCTTACGCCTTGTTCGGTCACAGCCTGGGCGCGCTGCTGGCCTGCGAGATCGGCCATGCCCTGCGTGAGCTCGGCTGCCCGGAACCGGTGGCGCTGTTTGCGTCCGGCACCGCAGCGCCGACGATGCGCGCCGACTATGACCGCGGTTTCGCCGAGCCGAAAACCGACGCTGAACTGATCGAGCAACTGCGCACCCTCAACGGCACCAGCGAAGAGATATTGGCCAATGAAGAGCTGATGGCCCTGACCTTGCCGGTCCTGCGGGCCGACTTCCTGCTGTGCGGACGTTTCCAGCCGCGGCTGCGACCACCGCTCAACTGCCCGGTGCATGTGCTCGGCGGCACCACCGACAAGGCCACCACGGAGCAACTGATTGGCTGGCGCCAGGAAACCACGGGCAGCTTTTCGGTGGACATGCTGGCCGGTGGGCACTTCTTCATTCATGAGCACGAGGCCAAGGTGCTGCGGCTGATCAAGGATCAGTTGAGCGTGCATCATCGGCGGCATGGGTTGGCCATCAGCGCCTGATCCACTGGGCCCGTGACGATCGTTCCCACGCTCCTGCGTGGGAATGCCGCCCCGGACGCTCTGCGTCCTCTGTGTGACGCAGAGCGTCACCGGGTGCGTTCCCACTCAGAGCGTGGGAACGATCAGAACCTCTCTTTCTGACACAAATTCTCAAACGCTAATTTTTCCGGTCTGCATTCGTTTTATAGGGACGACTTGCCTTTGTGCCTTGTGCCCACTGATTCCGGATACCCCAGAAATGAATGCTGAAGACGCCTTGAAACTTGCTCGCCGGTTTATCGGGTTGCCCCTGGAAAAGCGCCGGATGTTCCTGGCCGCGCTGGACAAGGAGGGCGTGGAGTTCAGCGGTTTTCCCATCCCCCAGGGCGTCGAGGCCGAGGATCGCCAGGCCTTGTCCTATGCCCAGCAGCGCATGTGGTTTCTCTGGCAACTGGAGCCGGGCAGTGGCGCCTACAACCTGCCGGGAGCGGTGCGGCTCAAGGGCGCGTTGAGCCTGCCGGCGCTGGAGCAAGCTTTCGCCAGCCTGGTGGCCCGGCATGAAACCCTGCGCACGGTGTTCCAGCGCCAGGCCGACGACAGCCTCCTGCAAGTGCCCTCCAGCACGGCACTGGCGATCGGGCGCAAGGACTTCAGTGCCTTGCCGGCTGCCGAACGCGAGCAGGCGGTGCGCCGGGCCGCCGAAGCACAATCGATGCGGCCCTTCGACTTGTCCAGCGGCCCTTTGCTGCGGGTCGAATTGCTCACGCTCGATGAACAGGAACATGTGCTGCTGCTGACCTTGCACCACATCGTCTCCGATGGCTGGTCGATGAATGTGCTGATCGACGAGTTCATCCGCTGCTACGACGCCCATGAAGCGGGCGTGGCGCCGCAACTGGCCGACTTGCCGATCCAGTACAGCGACTATGCCCTGTGGCAGCGGCGCTGGCTGGAGGCCGGTGAGCAGGCGCGTCAACTGGCGTATTGGCAGGCGCAACTGGGCGATGAACACCCCGTGCTGGAACTGCCCATCGATCACCCGCGCCCGGCGATGCCCAGCTATCGCGGCACGCGTTTCGAGTATGCCGTGGAGCCGGCGCTAGCTGAGCAACTGCGCACCACCGCCCAGCAGCACAACATCACCCTGTTCATGCTCCTGCTCGGCGCGTTCAACGTACTGTTGCATCGCTACACCGGCCACACCGATATCCGCGTCGGCGTGCCCATCGCCAACCGCAACCGCGCGGAAACCGAAGGGCTGATCGGTTTCTTCGTCAACACCCAGGTATTGCGCACCGAGCTCGGCGGCCAGACCCGTGTCGATGAGTTGTTGCGCACGGTCAAGGAAGCGGCCCTCGGCGCCCAGGCCCATCAGGACCTGCCGTTCGAACGGTTGGTGGAAGCCCTGAAACTGGAGCGCAGCCTCAGCCACACACCGCTGTTCCAGGTGATGTACAACCACCAGCCGCAAGTGGCCGACATCGCCAGTATTCGCACGGCCTCGGGGCTGGAGTTGTCGATGCTGGAATGGCAGAGCCGCACCACGCAGTTCGACCTGACCCTCGACACCTGGGAAAAGGCCGGCAAGCTGCACGCGGCGCTGACCTATGCCAACGATCTGTTCGACGCCGCCACGGTCGAGCGCATGGCCCGGCACTGGACGCGACTGCTGCAAGGCATGGTTGCCGACAGCCGCGCGCTCGTCGCTGAGTTGCCGTTGCTTGAAGCTGATGAGTACCAACGCCTGATCCATGACTGGAACCCTGTGGACGCGCCGTTCGACCAAGGGCTGTGCATCCACCAGATGATTGCTCGTCAAGTTGAAGCCATGCCAGATGCCTTGGCGGTGACCTTCGCCAACACCCAACTGAGCTACAGCGAGCTCGACGGTCGCGCCAATCGCCTGGCCCATAAACTCATCGAACTGGGTGTAGGCCCGGAAGTGCGCGTCGGCGTGGCGATGTCGCGTTCCGAACACCTGCTGATCGCCTTGCTGGCAGTGCTCAAGGCCGGTGGCGCCTACGTGCCGTTGGACCCGGATTACCCGGTTGAGCGCGTGGCCTACATGCTCGACGACAGTTGTGCGCGGGTGTTGCTGACCGAACAGGCGGTGGCGGCGACGCTGAGCGTGCCGGCTGAAACCGCCGTGCTGATGCTCGACCAGCTCGATCTTTCACGCTATCCATTGAGCGCACCGCACAGCAGCGTCACGCCAGACAACCTCGCCTACGTCATCTACACCTCCGGCTCCACCGGCAAGCCCAAGGGCGTGGCGATTGCCCATCGCAATGTGCTGGCGCTGATCGACTGGTCCAAATCCGTCTACAGCCGCGATGACATCCAGGGTGTACTCGCCTCCACGTCGGTGTGTTTCGATCTGTCGGTGTGGGAGTTGTTCGTGACCCTGGCCAACGGCGGTTCGCTGATCATCGCGCGCAATGCCCTGGAACTGCCGCACCTGCCGGCCCGGGATCAGGTGCGCCTGATCAACACCGTGCCCTCGGCGATTGCCGCGTTGTTGCGCAGCGATGAGATTCCGGCCAGTGTGCGCATCATCAACCTGGCTGGAGAGCCACTGAAGCAAAGCCTGGTGGACGCGCTGTACCAGAATTCCCCCTGTGGGATTGAGCTTGTGGCAGCAGAGCCTGTGGAGTCAGTGCCTGTGGGAGCAAAGCTTGCTCGCGATAGCATCCTATCGGCTGGCCCATGTGTGACTGACCTACCGCCATCGCGAGCAAGCTTTGCTCCCACAGGCCTTGCTTCCACAGGTAGTGCTCTTGCAGGTTCTACTCTTGCAGGTTTTGCTTCCACAGGCTCACTCCCACAAGGGATCGAGCATGTGTACGACCTTTATGGCCCCTCGGAAGACACCACCTATTCCACCTGGACCCGCCGCACTGCCGGCGGCACGGCGAACATCGGCCGGCCTCTCAAACACACCGCCAGCTACCTGCTCGACGCCGACCTGCAACCAGTGCCCCAAGGCGTCTCGGCGGAGCTGTACCTGAGCGGCGCGGGCATCACCCGTGGTTACCTCGGTCGGGCGGCGATGACCGCCGAAAAATACGTGCCCAACCCGTTCTCCACAACCGGCGAACGCCTGTACCGCACCGGTGACCTGACCCGTTATCAGGCCAACGGCAATTTGCAGTACGTCGGCCGCATCGACCATCAGGTAAAGATCCGCGGCTTCCGTATCGAACTGGGGGAAATCGAAGCGCGGCTGCTGCAACAACCCCAGGTGCGCGAGCTGGCGGTGCTGGCCCAGGACGGCGAACACGGCCAGCAACTGGTGGCCTTCATCGTCCCGAGCGACGCCACGGTGCTGACCCAGGTCGAGGCCCAGGTGCAAGTGCGCGAAACCCTCAAGGCCGCGCTGCGCGAACACCTGCCGGATTACATGGTGCCGGCCTACCTGGTGTTCCTCGAGCAACTGCCGCTGACCCCCAACGGC
The DNA here is from genome assembly GCF_054681425.1 of Pseudomonas sp. H1_F01. Classification (NCBI taxonomy): domain Bacteria; kingdom Pseudomonadati; phylum Pseudomonadota; class Gammaproteobacteria; order Pseudomonadales; family Pseudomonadaceae; genus Pseudomonas; species Pseudomonas sp. H1_F01. The sequence continues at coordinate 2,249,830 of NZ_CP162823.1, forward strand.
AAACTCGACCGCAAGGCATTGCCGGCCATTGATGGCAGCGAGCAGCAACGCGAATTTGTCGCGCCCAGCAGTCCGCTGGAAAAAGCCCTCGCGGCGATCTGGCAGGACGTGCTGAACCTCGACAGCATCGGCCTGGAAGACAACTTCTTCGAGCTGGGCGGCGACTCCATCGTCTCCATGCAAGTGGTCAGCCGTGCGCGGCAGGCCGGGATCGTGCTCAATCCCAAATCGCTGTTTCAACACCAGACCCTGCGCAGCCTGGCACTGGTAGCGCGCCAGGGTGACAGTCATGGGATCGATCAGGGCCTGGCGCGCGGCGCGGTGCCGTTGACGCCGGTGCAGCATTGGTTCTTCGAGCGCGACATTCCCGAGCGGCAACACTGGAACCAGTCGCTGTTGCTGGTGCCTGGCGAGCGCCTCGACGTCGTGGCATTGGGATCGGCCCTGGCCCGTTTGACTGAGCACCACGACAGCCTGCGCCTGCGCTTTATCCAAGTGAACGGAGAGTGGCAGCAAGCCTATGCCGAGCCGTCGGCGGTCAGCCTGTTGTGGCAGCGCCAGGCGACGTCGGTGGAACAGCTCAACGCCTTGTGCGACGACGCCCAGCGCAGCCTCGACCTGGAAGACGGGCCGCTGCTGCGGGCCTTGCTGGTGGACATGGCCGATGGCAGCCAGCGCGTGCTGCTGGCGATTCATCACTTGGTGGTGGACGGTGTTTCGTGGCGTGTTTTGCTGGACGATCTGCAACAGTTCTACAGCCAATTGCAGGCCGGTCAGGCGATCCAGGTACCGGCCAAAACCAGCGCTTATGGGCAATGGGCCGCGCACCTGCACGGGCATCTCGATGGCTTCATGGACAGCCTCGATTACTGGCGCGCCCAGGGCAATGCGCCAGCGGGCAACGGCTTGCCGTGTGATTACCCCGAGCGGCTGCTGGAGGCCCGTGACGAGCGCAAGGTCCAGGTGCGCCTGGACGCCGAACAGACCCGTCAACTGCTGCAGCAGGCGCCGAAGGCCTATCGCACCCAGGTCAACGACCTGCTGCTGACCGCGCTGGCCCGTACGATCTGCCGCTGGACCGGCCAGGGCAGCACGCTGATCCAACTCGAAGGCCATGGCCGCGAAGACCTGTTCGATGGCGTTGACTTGACCCGTACCGTCGGTTGGTTCACCAGCCTGTTCCCGGTCAGCCTCAGCCCGGCGCCGGCGTTGAGTGCCTCGGTCAAGGCCATCAAGGAACAACTGCGCGCCGTCCCGGACAAGGGCCTGGGCTACGGCGTGCTGCGCTACCTGGGCAAACCTGAAGTGCGTGCCGAACTGGCGGCCTTGCCGGCACCGCGTATCACCTTCAACTACCTGGGCCAGTTCGACCGGCAGTTCGACGACGGCGCGCTGTTCGTGCCGTCCAGCGAAGGCAGTGGCGCGGCGCAACATGCCCGGGCGCCGCTGGCGAACTGGTTGACGGTGGAAGGCCAGGTCTACGGCGGTGAGCTGTCCTTGAACTGGGGTTTCAGCGAGCGGATGTTCAAGCACCAGACCATCGAGACACTGGCCGCTGACTACCTCGCCGAACTGGGTGCGTTGATCGAACACTGCTGCGCGCTGGAAACGCCGCAGGCCACGCCATCGGACTTTCCCCTGGCACGCATCAGCCAGGCACAACTCGACAGCCTGCCGGTGCCCGCCGGGCAGTTGGACGACCTTTATCCACTGTCACCGATGCAGCAGGGCTTGCTGTTCCACACTTTGTACGAGCAGGCGGCGGGGGAGTACATCAACCAGTTGCGGGTGGACGTCCAGGGCATCGATGCCCAGCGCTTCGCTGACGCCTGGCAGGCCACCCTCGACGCCCACGAAATCTTGCGCAGCGGCTTTGTCTGGCAGGGCGACCTTGAGCAGCCGTTGCAGATCGTCCGTCGACAAGTCGAGTTGCCGTTCACGGCCCTCGATTGGCGCGGGCGCGATCACCTCGCCGAGGCCTTGAATGAGCGCGCCGAGGCCGAGCGCCGTCAGGGCTTCGATCTGACCCAGGCGCCATTGCTGCGCCTGGTGCTGGTGCAGACCGAGGCCGAGCGCTGGCACCTGATCTACACCCATCACCACATCCTGATGGACGGCTGGAGCAACGCCCAACTGCTCGGCGAAGTCCTGCAGCGCTACAGCGGTCGCTTGCCCAAGGCCAATGTCGGGCGTTATCGCGACTACATCGCCTGGCTGCAACGCCAGGACGCTCAACTGAGCGAGACGTTCTGGACCGACCAGTTGGCAGCCCTGCAAGAGCCAACACGGTTGGCGCGCGTCATATCCGTCGGCGAAATCCACAGCGGCCACGGCGACCATTTCCAGACCCTCGACGCTTCTCGCACCCAGGCCCTGGAACAATTCGCCCGCCAACAGAAAGTCACCCTCAACACCTTGGTGCAAGCGGCGTGGCTGTTGCTGCTGCAACGCTACACCGGCCATGACAGCGTCGCCTTCGGTGCCACCGTGGCTGGGCGTCCGGCGGATCTGCCGGGCATCGAGCAACAGGTTGGCCTGTTCATCAACACCTTGCCGGTGATCGCCGCGCCGCGTCCGGACCAGTCGGTCGGTGCCTGGCTGCAAGCCGTGCAGGCGCAGAACCTCAGCTTGCGGGAATTCGAGCACACGCCATTGGCGGACATCCAGCGCTGGGCCGGGCAGGGCGGCGAGGCGCTGTTCGACAACATCCTGGTGTTCGAGAACTACCCGATTGCCCAGGCCCTGGCAGAAGGTGCCGGGCAGGGCGCGGTGTTTGGCGAAGTCACTCACCTGGAGCAAACCCATTACCCGTTGAGCGTGGCCGTGACCCTCGGCCAGACCCTGGCGCTGCACTACAGTTTTGACCGGGCACATTTCAGCCCTGCGGCCATCGAAGGCATCAGCGCGCATCTGTTGCAGCTGTTGGAACGCTTCGCCGAGTCGGCGGTGCGCAACCTGGGGCAAATCGCCCTGGTCAGCGCCGAGGAACAGGCCCGGCAACAGGCCGCCAACCTTGCGCAGCCGTACCCGACCGACATCGCCGTGCATCAGCGCATCGCCCATCTGGCGGCGCAAAAGCCCCGGGCTACGGCGGTAATCTTCGACGGCCAGCGTTTCAGCTATGGCGACATCGACCGGCGCGCCAACCAGTTGGCCCACGCCTTGATTGCCCGTGGCGTGGGGCCGGAAACCCGCGTTGGTGTGGCCCTGCCGCGCAGCGAAGGGGTGATCGTCGCGCTGCTGGCAGTGCTCAAGGCTGGCGCGGCCTATGTGCCGCTGGACACCAGTTACCCACGCGAACGCCTGGCGTACCTGATGGAAGATTCCGGGCTGGCGCTGTTGCTCACCGACTCCCGAGTGTCGGCGCAGTTGCCCCTGGCAGGCGCCGCCCAGTTGCTGGAACTCGATCGCCTGGACCTGAGCCTGCAACCGAGCAACGCCCCAGCCGTGCGTATCGATCCGCAGAACCTGGCCTACGTCATCTACACCTCCGGTTCCACCGGCAACCCCAAAGGTGTCAGCGTGGCCCATGGTCCGCTGGCGATGCACTGCCAGGCCATCGGCGAGCTCTACGAGATGCGCGACAGTGATTGCGAATTCCATTTCATGTCGTTCGCCTTCGACGGTGCCCATGAGCGCTGGCTCACCAGCCTGACCCACGGTGCTTCGCTGCTGATTCGCGACGACAGCCTGTGGACCCCGGAACAGACCTACAACGCGATGCGCGAGCACGGCGTGACGGTAGTGGCGTTCCCGCCGGTGTACCTGCAACAACTGGCCGAGCACGCCGAGCGCGAGGGCAACCCGCCGAAGGTGCGCATCTACTGCTTCGGCGGCGATGCGGTGCCCAACGCCAGCTTCGAACGGGTCAAGCGCGCCCTCGATCCGGACTTCATCATCAACGGCTATGGCCCGACCGAAACCGTGGTCACCCCATTGATCTGGAAAGCCGGTCGTGACGTGACCTGTGGCGCCGCCTATGCACCCATCGGCAGCCGCATCGGCGACCGCAGCGCCTACGTGCTCGACGCCGACTTGAACCTGCTGCCCCAGGGCATGGCCGGCGAACTGTACCTGGGTGGCACCGGGCTGGCGCGGGGTTACCTGAACCGTCCGGGCCTGACCGCCGAGCGCTTTGTCGCCGACCCGTTCAGCTGCAGCGGCGGCTTGCTCTACCGCACCGGCGACCTGGTGCGCCAACGCGCCGATGGCACTTTCGATTACCTGGACCGTATCGACAACCAGGTGAAGATCCGCGGCTTCCGCATCGAACTGGGTGAAGTCGAAGCCAGCCTGCAAGCCCTGGACAGCGTGCGTGAATCGGTGGTGGTGGCCCAGGAAGGCGCCGCTGGCAGCGGCAAGCGCCTGGTCGCCTATGTGGTGGCCGATGAACCGGTGCGGGAGGGTTTCGCCGAGCACCTGCGTGGACAACTCAAGGCGACGTTGCCGGCGCACATGGTCCCGGCCTACTTGCTAGTGCTCGAACGCCTGCCGCTGACCCCCAACGGCAAGCTCGACCGCAAGAACCTGCCCAAGCCTGACGTCAGTCAATTGCAGCAAACCTACATGGCGCCGCGCAGCACGCTGGAACAGCAACTGGTGTCGATCTGGCAGGATGTGCTCAAGCTCGCGCAAGTGGGCCTGCGGGACAATTTCTTCGAACTGGGCGGTGACTCCATCGTCTCGATCCAGGTGGTCAGCCGTGCACGTCAGGCCGGCATCCATTTCACCCCCAAGGACTTGTTCCAGCACCAGACCATCGAGGCGCTGGCGGCGGTGGCACGTCTGGGCGAAACCACCCAAGCCGTCGATCAAGGGCCGGTCACCGGTGAGTTAGCGCTGTTGCCGGTACAACGGCTGTTCTTCGAACAGGCGATCGCGCAGCGTCAGCACTGGAACCAGGCGGTGATGCTCAAGCCGACACAAGGACTCGATGCGCGGGTGCTGGAGCACGCCTTGAAGGCGCTGGTGGTGCATCACGATGGCCTGCGTTTGAGCTTTACCGACGCGGGCGAGGGTTGGCAGGCACGTTACCGTTCGCCAGCCAGCCACGGCGAAGACCTGCTCTGGTTGGCGGACGTGCCAGATGCCCAGGCCCTGGCAAACCTTGCCAACGCAGCGCAACGCAGCCTGGACCTGCAAGACGGGCCGCTGCTGCGCGCGGTATTGGCGACGCTGGCCGATGGCAGCCAGCGGCTGTTGCTGGTGATTCACCACCTGGTGGTGGACGGCGTGTCGTGGCGGATTCTGTTCGAGGATCTGCAAAGCGCCTACCGTCAGTTGTCCAGCGACCAGGCCTTGCAGTTGCCGCCCAAAACCACTTCGGCACGGGCCTGGGCCGAGCACCTGCAAGGCTATGCCGGCAGCGCGCCGTTGCAGGAAGAGCTGGCGTACTGGCAGGCGCAGCTCGATGGCGTCGATGGGCAGTTGCCGATGGACAATCCACAGGGAGGCCAGCAGAACCGTCTCGCGCTGACCGTGCGCAGCCGACTCGATGCGTCACTGACTCGCCAGTTGCTGCAAGATGCGCCCAAGGCCTATCGCACCCAGGTCAATGACCTGCTGCTCACCGCATTGGCCCGGGTCATGGTGCGCTGGACCGGCGCCGACAGCGCGCTGATCCAGCTCGAAGGCCATGGCCGTGAAGCCTTGTTCGAAGACGTGGACCTGACCCGCACCGTCGGTTGGTTCACCAGCCTGTACCCGGCCAGGCTCACGCCGGTGGCGGACCTGGGGCATTCCCTCAAGCAGATCAAGGAACAACTGCGGGCGATTCCGAACAAGGGCCTGGGCTTTGGGGTCCTGGCCCATCTGGGCGATGACGCGGTGCGGGGGACTTTGGCGCGCCTGCCGACACCGTGCCTGACGTTCAACTACCTGGGCCAGTTCGACGCCAGTTTCAATGAGGCCGACGGCGCCTTGTTCGTGCCGGCCAGCGAGTCGGCCGGCGATGAGCTGAACGCCGAGGCGCCGCTGTCCAATGTCCTGGCCCTGAACGGGCAGGTGTTCGGCGGCGAGCTGAACCTGGGTTGGACCTTCAGCCGCGAGGTGTTCAACGAAGCCACCGTCCAGGCCCTGGCCGACGATTACGCCCGTGAGCTGCAAGGGCTGATCGAGCATTGCTGTGACGACGGGCATTGCGCTGTGACGCCGTCGGACTTCCCCCTGGCGAGCCTGGACCAGCAGCAACTGGATGGGCTGCCGGTGGCGACGGCGCAGATCGCCGACCTGTATCCGCTGTCGCCGATGCAGCAGGGGATGTTGTTCCATGCGGTCTACGGTGACGTCAGCGGCGATTACATCAACCAACTGCGCCTGGACGTCGAGGGGCTGGATCCGGAACGCTTCCGCCAGGCTTGGCAGGCAACGGTGGACGCCCATGACATCCTGCGCACGCGGTTCGTCTGGCAGGGGGATTTGCCGGGGCCGGTGCAGGTGGTCAGTAAACACCTGGCGCTGCCTTACAGCTTGCATGACCTGCGGGCCGATCCACAGCGCGATCAGAGCTTGCAGGCCCTGGCCGATGGCGAACGCCAGCAACTGCACCTGGGTGCGCCGGCCCTGTTGCGACTGGTGATCGTGCGCCTCGACGAGCAGCGCTACCACCTGATCTACACCCACCATCACATCCTGATGGACGGCTGGAGCAACTCGCAGTTGCTCGGCGAAGTGCTGCAACGCTACAGCGGTCAGCCCGTGACCGTTCATGGCAGTCGTTATCAGGATTACATCGCCTGGCTGCAACGCCAGGATGTCGCCGCCAGCGAGGCGTTCTGGACGCCTGCGCTGCGACGCTTGGAGACGCCGACACGGCTGGCGGACGTCATGGCGAAACCACAGGCGGCCAGCGCCGGTTATGGCGACCATGTGCAGGTCCTGGACGAGACGCTGACCCGGCGTCTGGAAGCCTTCGCCCGTGCCTCGAAAGTCACCGTCAACACGCTGGTGCAGGCCGCGTGGCTGCTGCTGTTGCAGCGTTACACCGGCAAAGACACCGTGGCTTTTGGCGCGACGATGGCCGGTCGTCCGGCGGACCTGCCGGGCATCGAACAGCAGATCGGCCTGTTCATCAACACCTTGCCGGTGATCGCCAACCCACAGGCCGGGCAATCCCTGGACAGTTGGCTGCAAGCGGTGCAGGCGCAAAACCTGGCGCTGCGCGAATTCGAGCACACCGCGTTGCTGGACATCCAGCGCTGGGCCGGGCAGGGCGGGGAAGCGCTGTTCGACAGCCTGTTGGTATTCGAAAACTATCCGATTGCCCAGGCCCTGGAGCAGGGCGCGCCGGACGGTCTGCGCTTTGGTCCGCCGCTCACCCAGGAACAGACCAACTACCCGTTGACGCTGCTGGTGGGCCTGGACCGTCAATTGTCGGTGCACATGAGCTACCAGCGGGCGAGCTTCGAACCCGCCACCGTGGTGCGATTGGCAACGCATCTGGCCCAGTTGCTGGGCCAGATGACGGCCCATGGCGAGCGCTGCCTGGGTGAACTGTCGATGCTGGCGTTCGATGAGCATCAGCGCCTGGTCCATGACTGGAACCCGCTGGACGCGCCGTTCGACCAAGGGCTGTGCATCCACCAGATGATTGCTCGTCAAGTTGAAGCCATGCCAGATGCCCTGGCGGTGACCTTCGCCAACACCCAACTGAGCTACAGCGAACTCGACGGTCGCGCCAATCGCCTGGCCCATAAACTCATCGAATTGGGTGTAGGCCCGGAAGTGCGCGTCGGCGTGGCGATGCCGCGTTCTGAACACCTGCTGATCGCCTTGCTGGCAGTGCTCAAGGCCGGTGGCGCCTACGTGCCGTTGGACCCGGACTACCCGGCCGAGCGCGTGGCCTACATGCTCGACGACAGCCGTGCGCGGGTGTTGCTGACTGAGCAAGCGGTGGCGGCGACGCTGAGCGTGCCGGCTGAAACCGCCGTGCTGATGCTCGACCAGCTCGATCTTTCACGCTATCCATTGAGCGCACCGCACAGCAGCGTCACGCCAGACAACCTCGCCTACGTCATCTACACCTCCGGCTCCACCGGCAAGCCCAAGGGCGTGGCGATTGCCCATCGCAATGTGCTGGCGCTGATCGACTGGTCCAAATCCGTCTACAGCCGCGATGACATCCAGGGTGTACTCGCCTCCACGTCGGTGTGTTTCGATCTGTCGGTGTGGGAGTTGTTCGTGACCCTGGCCAACGGCGGTTCGCTGATCATCGCGCGCAATGCCCTGGAACTGCCGCACCTGCCGGCCCGGGATCAGGTGCGCCTGATCAACACCGTGCCCTCGGCGATTGCCGCGTTGCTGCGCAGCGATGAGATTCCGGCCAGCGTGCGCATCATCAACCTGGCTGGAGAGCCACTGAAGCAAAGCCTGGTGGACGCGCTGTACCAGAATTCCCCCTGTGGGATTGGGCCGGTGCAAGCTAAGCCTCTAGAGTCAGAATCTGTGGGAGCAAAGCCTGTGGGAGCAAAGCTTGCTCGCGATAGCATCCTATCGGCTGGCCCATGTGTGACTGACCTACCGCCATCGCGAGCAAGCTTTGCTCCCACAGGCCTCGCTTCCACAGGTTCTGCTCCTGCAGGCTTTGCTCCCACAGGCTCACTCCCACAAGGGATCGAGCATGTGTACGATCTTTATGGCCCCTCGGAAGACACCACCTATTCCACCTGGACCCGCCGCACCGCCGGCGGCACGGCGAACATCGGCCGGCCTCTCAAACACACCGCCAGCTACCTGCTCGACGCCGACCTGCAACCAGTGCCCCAAGGCGTCTCGGCGGAGCTGTACCTGAGCGGCGCGGGCATCACCCGTGGTTACCTCGGCCGCGCGGCGATGACCGCCGAAAAATACGTGCCCAACCCGTTCTCCACAACCGGCGAACGCCTGTACCGCACTGGGGACTTGAGCCGTTACCGCGCCGATGGCGTGCTCGAATACCAGGGCCGTATCGACCATCAAGTGAAGATCCGCGGCTTCCGTATCGAGCTAGGGGAAATCGAAGCGCGGCTGCTGCAACAGCCCGAGGTGCGTGACGTGGCGGTCCTGGCCCAGGACGCCCCGGGCGGTCAGCAACTGGTGGCCTACGTGGTCGTCCCGACGCTGAACCTGAATGCCACCGAAGCCCAACGCGCCCTGCGCGATGAACTCAAGGCGGCCCTGCGCGAACACCTGCCGGACTACATGATCCCGGCGCACCTGCTGTTCCTCGAACAACTGCCCCTGACCCCCAACGGCAAGCTCGACCGCAAGGCCTTGCCGGCGGTGGAGACCGGTCTGTTGCAGGCCGGTTATGTCGCCCCGGCCAGTGCACTTGAACAGCAGGTCGCGGCGATCTGGGCCCAGGTGCTCACGGTGGAACGCGTGGGTTTGAACGATCACTTCTTCGAGCTGGGCGGCCATTCACTGCTGGCGGTCAATGCCGTCTCGCGCATGGCGCTCGAACTGGGGTTGACGCTGACCCCGCAACTGATTTTCCAGCACCCCGTCCTGGGGGAATTTGTCGCGCAACTCGACACCGGGGACGGGCCGATCGATGAACAGAAACTGAACAAGCTGGAAGCCCTGCTTGATGAAATGGAGGAAGTCTGATGGACAAGAGTGTTGCTTTGAGGATTGCCAAGCGCTTTATCACTCTGCCGCTGGACAAACGTAAGCTCTACCTGGAAAAGATGCTCGAAGAGGGCGTCTCGCCGGCCAATCTGCCGATCCCCGAGGTCCGCTCCGGGTTCGAACAGATCGCGCTGTCCTATGCCCAGGAGCGCCAGTGGTTCCTGTGGCAGATGGACCCCCACAGCTCGGCCTACCACATCCCCAGTGCCTTGCGCCTCAAAGGACGGCTGGACGTAGCGGCCCTGGAGCGCAGCTTCAACGCCCTGGTCGAGCGCCACGAGAGCTTGCGCACCACCTTCATCGAGAACGGCGAGCAGACCGTGCAGGTCATTCACCGGCAAATGCCCCTGCGCATCACGGTCGAGGCGTTGCCCGTCGGTTCGCCGCTCAGCCAGGACGACAGCATCAAGGCGTTCGTCGAGCGCGAGAGCGCGCGCCCATTCGACCTGCGCCAAGGGCCGTTGCTGCGGGTTTCGCTGTTGAACATCGCCGAGGACGACCACGTGCTGGTGCTGATCCAGCACCACATCATTTCCGATGGCTGGTCGATGCAGGTGCTGGTGGACGAACTGGTGCGCCATTACGCCGCCGACACCGCCGGCCAGTCCCTGGTCTTGCCGGAACTGACCGTGCAGTACGCCGACTATGCGATCTGGCAGCGCCACTGGCTCGAAGCCGGTGAGCGCGAGCGACAATTGGCCTATTGGGTCCAGACCCTGGGCCGCGAACAGCCGGTGCTGGAGTTGCCGCTGGATCATCCGCGCCCACCCGTGCAGAGCTTTCGTGGTGCACGCCTGGACTTGAACCTGGCGCCGGAACTGGGCGCCGCGCTCAAGCAACTGGCCCAGCGCGAAGGGGCCAGCCTGTTCATGGTGTTGCTGGCCTCGTTCCAGGCCTTGCTGCACCGCTACAGCGGCCAGCCGCAGATCCGTGTCGGCGTGCCGGTGGCCAACCGCAACCGGGTCGAAACCGAGGGCCTGATCGGCTTTTTCGTCAACACCCAGGTGCTCAGCGCCGATGTCGATGGGCAATTGCCGTTCGACCGCCTGCTCGCCCAGGTCAAGCAGTCGGCCATGGCCGCCCAGGCTCATCAGGACCTGCCGTTCGAACAGTTGATCGAGGCCCTGCAGCCGGAGCGCAGCCTCAGTCACAGCCCGATCTTCCAGGTCATGTTCAACCACCAGACCGCCAGCGACACCCAGGACCGGCAGATGCAATTGCCGCAGCTGAGCATCGAGGACCTGGTGTGGGAAGGGCACACCGCCCAGTTCGATTTGACCTTGGGCACGTATGAAACCGGGCAGGGTGTGCTCGCGGAGCTGACCTACGCCACCGATCTCTTCGAACCACAGACCATCGAACGCCTGGCCCGTCACTGGCAGAACCTGCTGCAAGGCATCGTCGATGCACCGCAGCAACGTATCGGCGAGTTGCCGTTGCTCGATGCCACGCAACAGCGCCTGATGCAGCAAGACTGGTTTCGCGTGGTTGAGCATGGCGTCGAGGCCGGGTGCGTGCACCAGCGCATCGCCGAACAGGCCCGCCTCAGCCCCGATGCGCTGGCGCTGACGATCGATGGGCAGGCCCTGACCTACGGGCAGTTGGATGCACGCGCCAACCAGCTCGCCCACCGCTTGATTGTCCTGGGCGTGACGCCTGACCAGCCGGTGGGGATTGCGGTGGAGCGCAGCGCCGAGATGATTATCGGCCTGCTGGCGATCCTCAAGGCCGGCGGCGCCTACGTGCCACTGGACCCGGCGTACCCTGAGGATCGCCTGGCCTACATGATCCAGGACAGCGGTATCGAACTGCTGCTGACCCAGGCCCGTTTGCAGGCTCGATTACCGATCCCGGCAACGCTCGAAACCCTGTTGCTGGATCAGCCGGATGCTGCCCTGCAGGAGGCCCCGCGCAGCTGCCCGGCGGTGGCGCTGAGCGCCGAACACTTGGCTTACGTGATCTACACCTCCGGCTCCACCGGCAAACCCAAGGGGGTGATGGTGCGCCATGGCGCGCTGAGCAATTTCGTTTCCAGCATGATCGCCCAGCCAGGCCTCACGGCCAGCGATCGCATGCTGTCGCTGACCACCTTTTCCTTCGATATTTTTGGCTTGGAGATCTACGGGCCGCTGTCGACCGGGGCCAGCGTGGTGCTGACCGGCCAAAACGTACACCAGGATCCGCAGGCGGTGCTGGCGCTGATCGAACGGCACGACGTGACGGTGCTGCAAGCCACCCCTTCGAGCTGGCGCATGTTGCTGGATCATGAACAATCTGCGCTGCTGGCAGGTCGCACCTTCCTGTGCGGCGGCGAGGCGTTGCCCCTTGAGTTGGCGCAACGGCTGCTGGCGCTTTCACCGAAGGTCTGGAACCTCTATGGCCCGACCGAAACCACGATCTGGTCGGCGGTGCATCCGCTGAGCCCTGAAAACAGCCGTCCGTTCCTTGGCCAACCCCTGGACAACACGGCGCTGTACATCGTCGGCAGCGACCTGACGCTCAACCCGCCTGGCGCGCCGGGTGAATTGCTGATCGGTGGCGACGGACTGGCCCGCGGTTACTTCCAGCGTCCGGCCCTGACGGCCGAACGCTTTGTGCCGGACCCGTTCTCCACAACGGGCGAGCGCCTGTACCGCACCGGTGACCTGACCCGCTATCGGGCTGAAGGCGTAGTGGAGTACATCGGCCGTATCGACCATCAGGTCAAGATCCGCGGCTTGCGCATCGAACTGGGGGAAATCGAAGCGGCGCTGCTGGCCCAGGCCAGTGTGCGGGAAACCGTGGTGGTGGCTCATGAAGGCCCGACCGGCGCGCAACTGGTGGGCTATGTAGTGCCCATTGACGCAGTGCCACAAGCGGATGCCGAGGCCTCATTGCGCACCGCGCTCAAAACCGCGCTCAAGGCGCAATTGCCGGAATACATGGTGCCGGCGCATCTGCTGTTCCTCGCGCAACTGCCGTTGACGCCCAACGGCAAGGTCGATCGCAAGGCGTTGCCGGCCCCGGATGCCAGCGAGTTGCAACGTGCCTATGTGGCGCCCGGCAGTGCGCGTGAGCAACAGGTGGCGGCGATCTGGCAGGAGGTACTCAAGCTCGAGCGTGTCGGGCTTGTGGACAACTTCTTCGAGTTGGGCGGACATTCGTTGCTGGTGACCCAAGTGGTGTCGAGGGTCCGTCGGGCGCTGGATATCGAGGTGCCGTTGCGCAGTCTGTTCGAACACAGCACGTTGCAGGATTTTGTGCAGGCCCTCGACGCCGGCCACGGTGAACAACCGTTGGCGCTGGTGCCGGTACCTCGTGACAAGCCGTTGCCATTGTCCTTTGCCCAGGAACGCCAATGGTTCCTGTGGAAAATGGACCCCGACAGCGCCGCCTACAATATTCCGACGGCGCTGCGGCTGCGCGGTGCGCTGGATACAGGCGCCCTGCGTCAAAGCTTTGCAGCGCTGCTGGAGCGTCACGAAAGTTTGCGCACCGCCTTCGTCGAAGACGATGGCCGGACCTGTCAGGTGATGCGTGCCCAGGGGCAGGTCGACTTCGTCGAGCAGCGTCTGGCGGTGGATGACGAGGCCGGTATCCAGGCATTTATCGAGCAGCAGACGCAACGCCCGTTCGATCTGCTGAACGATGCGCTGTTGCGCGTCGGCCTGCTGGCGCTGAGCGAGCAAGAGCACATCCTGGTGCTGACTCTGCATCACATCGTTGCCGACGCCTGGTCGTTGCAGGTGATGGTCGATGACCTGATGAGCCTGTACTCGGCGTTCATCCAGGGCCAGTCCGCGCAGTTGCCAGCCCTGGCGGTGCAATACGCCGACTACGCCGTCTGGCAGCGGCAATGGATGGCTGCCGGTGAACGGGACCGGCAACTGGCCTACTGGACCGAACAACTGGGCGATGAACAGCCGCTGCTGGAACTGCCCACCGACCATCCGCGTCCGGCTCAGCAAAGCATGCGCGGCGCACGGTTGCCGGTCGTGCTCGATCGCGCGTTGAACGACGCCCTCAAAGCCTTGGCCCGCCGGGAAAACATCACGTTGTTCGTGCTGTTGCTCGGTTCCTTCCAAGCGTTGTTGCACCGTTACAGCGGCCAGGCCGACATTCGCGTCGGGGTGCCGATTGCCAACCGCCAGCGCCTGGAAACCGAGCGATTGATCGGGTTTTTCGTCAATACCCAGGTGCTGCGAGCCGAATTCCACAGCGACTTGACCGGCGCCGCTTTGCTGCAACAGCTCAAGCAGACGGCCATGGCGGCGCAGATGCACCAGGATCTGCCGTTCGAGCAATTGGTCGATGCCCTGCAGCCGCAACGCAACCTGAGTCACAGCCCGCTGTTCCAGGCCATGTTCAACCATCGCAACGAAACCGACACGGCGTTGACAACTGCCTTGCCGGACCTGGCCATCGAGCCTATGGGTTGGGCGCAGCGCACCGCGCAGTTCGACCTGAGCCTGGACACCAGCGACAGCGCCCAAGGCCTGCACGCGGCCCTGACCTACGCCACGGATCTGTTCGAGCCGGCCACCATCGAGCGCATGGGCCAGCATTGGCTCAACCTGTTGCAAGGCTTGGTGCAGGACCTGCATCGCCCTGTTGCGCAGTGGGCGCTACTGGACGCTGACGAACGTCGGCGCATGCTGGTGGAGTGGAACGCCACGGCAGTCCAATACCCGCTCGATCGCAGTGTGCACAGCTTGATCGAAGAGCAGGTGTCGCGGACCCCGGACGCCCCGGCGCTGGTTTTCGGCGAGCAACGCCTGACCTACACCGAGCTCAACGCCCGGGCCAACCGGTTGGCGCATAGGTTGATCGATCAGGGTGTCGGCCCGGATGTGCTGGTGGGTATCGCCGTCGAGCGTTCCGTGGAAATGGTCCTGGGGCTGTTGGCGATTCTCAAGGCCGGCGGTGCCTACGTACCGTTGGACCCTGAATATCCACGGGATCGCCTGGCCTATATGTTCGACGACAGTGGCATCGGCCTGCTGCTGACCCAGCGCCATCTACTGGACGCGTTGCCCGTTCCGGAGGCCATTCGCTGTCTGGTGCTGGATCAGCCCGAGGACGGGCTGCAAGCAGGTCGCGATGCCAATCCGTGCGTCGACGTTGACGCTGAAAACCTGGCCTACGTGATCTACACCTCCGGTTCCACCGGCAAGCCCAAGGGCGCGGGCAATCGTCATTCGGCCCTGGTCAATCGGCTGTGCTGGATGCAGCAGGCCTATGGGCTCGATGCCACGGACAGCGTGCTGCAAAAAACGCCTTTCAGTTTCGACGTATCGGTGTGGGAGTTCTTCTGGCCGCTGCTGACCGGCGCGACGCTGGTGGTGGCCGCGCCGGGCGCTCATCGCGACCCGACGCAACTGATCGAGCTGATCACCGCGCAGCGCATCACCACGTTGCACTTCGTGCCGTCGATGTTGCAGGCGTTTGTGCAAGACCCACACGTGGCCCAATGCACCAGCCTGAAGCGGATCGTGTGCAGCGGCGAAGCCCTGCCGGTGGATGCGCAGCAGCAGGTGTTCGCCAAACTGCCGAACGCCAGCCTGTACAACCTCTACGGTCCGACCGAGGCAGCCATCGACGTCACCCATTGGACCTGTGTCCAGGACGGTCGCGACAGCGTGCCGATCGGCCAGCCGATTGCCAACCTGGGTACTTACATCCTGGACGATGAATTGTCGCCGGTGCCGGTCGGTGTGACGGGCGAGCTGTACCTGGCGGGCGAGGGCCTGGCCCGGGGTTACCATCGACGCGCGGCGCTGACCGCCGAACGCTTCGTGACCGGCCCCTTCGGCACGGGGCAGCGGCTGTATCGCACCGGTGACCTGGCGCGCTATCGCACCGATGGCGTGATTGAATACGCCGGGCGCATGGACCATCAGGTGAAAATCCGTGGCCTGCGCATTGAGCTGGGGGAAATCGAAGTGCGCCTGGCCGAGCACGCCGAGGTGCGCGAAACCGTCGTCATCGCCCAGGACGGCACCTTGCTGGTGGCCTACCTGGTGCCAGCCCGCGCTGAACTGCTGAGCGCCGAAGACACCGTCCGCCAGGCGCTGCAAGGTCGCCTCAAGGACCATTTGAGCCAGTCCTTGCCCGACTACATGGTGCCGCAGCACTGGGTGTGGCTGGAAAAAATGCCCGTCAGCCCCAACGGCAAACTGGAACGCAAGGCACTGCCCAAAGCCGATATCAGCGCCAGCCCCAAGGCTTACATCGCACCGATCACCGCCCTCGAACAGACCCTGGCCGCGATCTGGCAAAGCGTGCTCGGACGCGAGCAAGTGGGGGTGGGTGACAACTTCTTCGAGCTGGGGGGCGATTCGATTATCTCGATCCAGATGGTCAGCCGGGCGCGGCAGGCCGGGATTCATTTCAGTCCCAAGGATCTGTTCGTCCACCAGACCATCCAGGGCCTCGCCAGCGTGGCGAACCAGGGGGACAGCGGCCCGGGCATCGACCAGGGCCCGGTGACGGGCGACGCGGTGTTGCTGCCGTTCCAGCAACTGTTTTTCGAACAGGACATGGCCGAGCCGCATCACTGGAACCAATCGGTGCTGCTCAAGGGGCAACGGCCAGTGGACGCCGCTCATCTGGAGCAGGCGTTGCAGGCATTGGTTGCCCACCACGATGCCTTGCGCCTGGCCTTCACCCGTGAGAACGACGCCTGGACCGCTCGCCATCAAAGCCTCGCCGAGCAACAGGGGCTTTGGCAACGCTCACCGCTGTTGTGGACCGCCGAGGTGGCAGATGCTGCGGCGCTTGAACGGTTGGCCGAACAAGCCCAGCGCAGTCTCGAACTGCAGAACGGCGCACTGTTGCGCGGGGTCTTGGCGAGCCTGGCCGATGGCAGCCAGCGGCTGTTGCTGGTGATCCATCACTTGGTGGTAGACGGAGTGTCGTGGCGCATTCTGCTGGAAGACCTGCAACAGGCTTATCAACAACTGCAGGCCGGCCAGGCCCTGAAACTGCCCGCCAAGACCAGTGCCACCCAGGCTTGGGCGCAACGGTTGCAGGGGCATGCCGGCAGTGCGGCGTTACAGGCTCAAATAGCCTATTGGCAAGGGCAACTGCAGGACGCTCGCGCCGATTTGCCTTGCGACCGGCCCGAGGGCGAACTGCGCAGGTGCCATGGGGCGCAGGTTCAGACGCGGCTGGATAAAAACCAGACCCGACAACTCTTGCAGCAAGCGCCGGCGGCCTACCGAACCCAGGTCAACGATCTGTTGTTGACGGCTCTGGCCCGGGTGATTGGCCGCTGGTCCGGCGACGCCTCGACCTTGATTCAGCTGGAGGGGCACGGCCGTGAGGCGTTGTTCGATGATCTGGATCTGAGTCGTAGCGTCGGCTGGTTCACCAGCCTGTTCCCGGTACGCTTGACCCCGGCCGTCACCGCAGGGGATTCGCTCAAGGCGATCAAGGAGCAATTGCGGGCGATACCCGACAAAGGGCTCGGATTCGGTGCGCTGCGCTACCTGGGGGATGAGCAGACCCGTCGTACCCTCCAGGCGTTGCCTGTGCCACGCATTACCTTCAACTACCTGGGCCAGTTCGACAGCGCATTCGCCGATGATGCCGATGGCTTGTTTATCCCGGCCAGCGAATCGGCGGGCGCACCACAGAGCCCGCTGGCGCCGCTGGACAACTGGTTGACCCTCAATGGCAGTGTCTACGCCGGCGAACTGAGTATCGACTGGACGTTCAGCACGCAGATGTTCGACGAATCGACGATCCAGACGCTGGCCCTGGACTATGGCCGAGAGTTGCAGGCCCTGATCGAGCACTGCTGCCAGGCACCGCACCAAGGCTTCACGCCGTCGGACTTCCCGCTGGCCGGGTTGACCCAGGCTGAGCTGGACGCGTTGCCACTGGCGCCCCGGCAAGTCGAAGACATTTATCCGTTGTCGCCCATGCAGCAAGGCATGCTGTTCCATACGTTGTATGAGCAACAGGCCGGCAGCTACATCAATCAGCTGCGGGTGGATGTCGAAGGGTTGGACGTCGAGCGCTTCCGCCAGGCCTGGCAGGCGGCCATGGACGCCCATGAAGTGCTGCGCAGCAGTTTCGTCTGGGAAGGTGAGTTCAAGCGTGCCCTGCAGGTCGTGCACAAACAGCTGGACGTTGCCTTCCTGTTCCATGACTGGCGCGCCAGTGCGCAACTGTCCCAGGACCTCCACTCCCTTGCCCTGGCGCAGCGCCAGCAGGGTTTCGAACTGGAGGCGGCGCCCTTGCTGCGCCTGGTGGTGACACGCGTGGCAGAGGACCGCTACCACTTGATCTACACCTGCCATCACATCCTGATGGACGGCTGGAGCAACTCGCAATTACTCGGCGAAGTGCTGCAACGCTACAGCGGCCAACCTGTCGTCGCATCGGGCAGCCGCTACCGGGACTACATCGCCTGGCTGCAACGCCAGGATGCGGTGGCCAGCGAAGCGTTCTGGACGCCTGTGCTGCAACGCTTGGAGGCCCCGACGCGGCTGGCCGATGTCATTGCACCACCGGCCCAGGCCGGCACCGGTTATGGCGACCATGTGCAGGTCCTGGACGAGACGCTGACCCGGCGTCTGGAAGCCTTCGCCCGTGCCTCGAAAGTCACCGTCAACACGCTGGTGCAGGCCGCGTGGCTGCTGCTGTTGCAGCGTTACACCGGCAAAGACACCGTGGCTTTTGGCGCGACGGTGGCCGGTCGTCCGGCGGATCTGCCGGGCATCGAGCAGCAGATCGGCCTGTTCATCAACACCTTGCCGGTGATCGCCAGCCCACAGGCCGGGCAGTCCCTGGACAGTTGGCTGCAAGCGGTGCAGGCGCAAAACCTGGCGCTGCGCGAATTCGAGCACACAGCGTTGCTGGACATCCAGCGCTGGGCCGGGCAGGGCGGGGAAGCGCTGTTCGACAGCCTGTTGGTGTTCGAAAACTATCCGATTGCCCAGGCCCTGGAGCAGGGCGCGCCGGAAGGTTTGCGCTTTGGTCCGCCGCTCACCCAGGAGCAGACCAGCTACCCGTTGACGCTGTTGGTGGGATTGGAACGGCAACTGTCGGTGCACATGAGCTACCAGCAGGCGAGTTTCTCGGCGGACACGGTGCAACGGCTGGCGGCCCATCTGGCTCAGTTGCTGGGACAGATGACCGATGGCGGCGAGCGTTGCCTGGGTGAACTGTCGATGCTGGCGTTCGATGAACATCAACGCCTGACCCATGACTGGAACCCGGTGGACGCGCCGTTCGACCAAGGGCTGTGCATCCACCAGATGATTGCTCGTCAAGTTGAAGCCATGCCAGATGCCCTGGCGGTGACCTTCGCCAACACCCAACTGAGCTACAGCGAGCTCGACGGTCGCGCCAATCGCCTGGCCCATAAACTCATCGAACTGGGTGTAGGCCCGGAAGTGCGCGTCGGCGTGGCGATGCCGCGCTCCGAACACCTGCTGATCGCTTTGCTGGCAGTGCTCAAGGCCGGTGGCGCCTACGTGCCGCTGGACCCGGATTACCCGGTTGAGCGCGTGGCCTACATGCTCGACGACAGTTGTGCGCGGGTGTTGCTGACCGAACAGGCGGTGGCGGCGACGCTGAGCGTGCCGGCTGAAACCGCCGTGCTGATGCTCGACCAGCTCGATCTTTCACGCTATCCATTGAGCGCACCGCACAGCAGCGTCACGCCAGACAACCTCGCCTACGTCATCTACACCTCCGGCTCCACCGGCAAGCCCAAGGGCGTGGCGATTGCCCATCGCAACGTGCTGGCGCTGATCGACTGGTCCAAATCCGTCTACAGCCGCGATGACATTCAGGGTGTGTTGGCTTCGACTTCGGTGTGCTTCGATCTGTCGGTGTGGGAGTTGTTCGTGACCTTGGCCAACGGTGGCTCGCTGATCATCGCGCGCAATGCCCTGGAACTGCCGCACCTGCCGGCCCGGGATCAGGTGCGCCTGATCAACACCGTGCCCTCGGCGATTGCCGCGTTGCTGCGCAGCGATGAGATTCCGGCCAGTGTGCGCATCATCAACCTGGCTGGAGAGCCACTGAAGCAAAGCCTGGTGGACGCGCTGTACCAGAATTCCCCCTGTGGGATTGAGCTTGTGGCAGCAGAGCCTGTGGAGTCAGTGCCTGTGGGAGCAAAGCTTGCTCGCGATAGCATCCTATCGGCTGGCCCATGTGTGACTGACCTACCGCCATCGCGAGCAAGCTTTGCTCCCACAGGCCTTGCTTCCACAGGTAGTGCTCTTGCAGGTTCTACTCTTGCAGGTTTTGCTTCCACAGGCTCGCTCCCACAAGGGATAGCGCATGTCTACGACCTCTACGGTCCATCCGAAGACACCACCTATTCCACCTGGACCCGCCGCACCGCCGGCGGCACGGCGAACATCGGCCGGCCTCTCAAACACACCGCCAGCTACCTGCTCGACGCCGACCTGCAACCAGTGCCCCAAGGCGTCTCGGCGGAGCTGTACCTGAGCGGCGCGGGCATCACCCGTGGTTACCTCGGCCGCGCGGCGATGACCGCCGAAAAATACGTGCCCAATCCGTTCTCCACAACCGGCGAACGCCTGTACCGCACCGGTGACCTGAGCCGTTACCGCGCCGATGGCGTGCTCGAATACCAGGGCCGTATCGACCATCAAGTGAAGATCCGCGGCTTCCGTATCGAACTGGGAGAAATCGAATCGCGGCTGCTGCAACAGCCCGAGGTGCGTGACGTCGCGGTCCTGGCCCAGGACGTCCCGGGCGGTCAGCAACTGGTGGCCTACGTGGTCGTCCCGACGCTGAACCTGAATGCCACCGAAGCCCAACGCGCCCTGCGCGATGAACTCAAGGCCGCCCTGCGCGAACACCTGCCGGACTACATGATCCCGGCGCACCTGCTGTTCCTCGAACAATTGCCCCTGACCCCCAACGGCAAGCTCGACCGCAAGGCCTTGCCGGCGGTGGAGACCGGGTTGTCGCAAAGCGGTTACGAGGCGCCCGTCAGCGAACTGGAGCAACAGATCGCCGGTATCTGGCAAGAGGTGCTGGAAGTGGAGCAGGTCGGCCGTAACGACCATTTCTTCGAACGCGGCGGCCACTCCTTGCTGGCAACCCAGGCGGTCTCGCGTTTGCGCAAGCTGACAGGTTATCCGCTGAGCCTGCGTGACTTGTTCAATCATCCACAGCTCAAGGCGCTGGCGGTCCTGATGGCTGGCACTGCCGATGAACCGGTCCGGGCGGGCGATTCCCATGAAGTCCGGCTCAAGGCCCATGGGCCGCGACGTTCGGCACCGCTGTCGTTGGTGCAGCGACGTTTGTGGATCGCCGAACAATTGTCCGGCGGTACGTCGGCCTATGGCATGCCCATGGCGCTACGCCTGTGCGGCGAATTGTCGATGGCGCACCTGATGAGCAGCTTTGCCGACGTGGCTCGCCGTCATGACGTACTGCGCACCGCGTATGTCCAGGACGAAGAAGGCGATCCGCTGGCGCTGATTGCCGATGAGGTGCAACTGGACTTCCCGGTGATCGACCTCGCTGGCCTGTCGCCCAGTGCCCAGCAGGAACAGGTGGCCCGAGCGACGCTGGAAAACGCGCGCATCCCCATCGACCTGGAACAGGCACCGCTGTTGCGCGGGCGGATCCTGCGCCTGGGGCCGACGGAGCACGTGTTGCTGTACGCCATGCACCACATCATCTCCGATGGTTGGTCGATGGGGCTGTTGATCAACGAACTGGTGCAGGTCTACGAGGCATCCCTCAAGGGTGAACCGATGCCGCTGCCACCCCTGGAGGTTCAGTACCATGACTTCGCGCTGTGGCAACAGGCGCTGGAGGAGCAGGGCGTGCTGGCGCGCCAGGCCGAGTACTGGAAACACCGGCTCGGCGGCTACGAAGGGCGCCTGGACTTGCCGCTGAGCAGCCCCCGGGGCCAGACGGCGTCCTACGACGGCGATGCGCTGCAGTTCCGGCTTTCCACCGCGCTGAGCGGGGCCTTGCGCCGGTTAGCCAGCGAGGCCGGTGTCACGCTGTACAGCACGCTGCTGGCGTCCTTCCAGGTGTTGTTGCATCGGCTCTGCGACGCGCAAGACCTGGTGGTCGGGGCCGACGTGGCAGGTCGTGAACAGCCTGAGCTGGAGCGGCTGATCGGTTTCTTCGTCAACGTACTGCCCCTGCGTTCGCGCTTCGACGCCGCGGCCACGTTCTCGCGCTTCCTGGGGCAGACCCAGGACAACCTGCTCGGCGCCCTGGAGCATCAGGACTTGCCGTTCGACCAGATTGTCGAAGCCTCGGGCGTACCGCGACACAAGGGCATGAACCCGTTGCTCCAGGTGTTGTTCGTGATGAACAACGTGCCGGTGCGCACCCGCTCCATGACCGGGTTGAGCGTGGAATTGCTGCCGGCGCTCGAGACCCATTCTAAATTCGATATGGCGTTGTTCGTTGACGAAGAAGAAGGGCAATTGCGCGGTAATTGGCAATTCGCCACAACCTTGTTCGGACATGAGCGCATCCAGCACCTGATTCAGGCCTGGACAGCCCTGTTGGAACAGATCGTCGCTGATCAGGACATTCAATTGGGAGCTATCAGCATGCCAGTCGACAACATGGCGGCGGCCGTCACGCCTGCCACCGTCCCGGGGCCCAAGGCCGACAAACTGGGCAAGTTTCTCAAGCGTTCCGTGACACCCCTCGCCAAGCCTCGTGCGGCGCGGGTGGGTGAATCACTGGTGGCTGCACCGCAGCGCTTTCCCTTGATGCTGGAGCCGGGCGAGCCCCATCTGGATGTCATCGAGTGGATCCAGCAGAACCGGCCACTGATCGAGCAAAAGCTGGCCGAGCATGCGGGCATTCTGTTCCGCGGTTTCGAGCTGGACGGTATCCAGGGTTTTGAAGCCTTCGCCGAAGCGGTACAGCCAGGGCTTTATGGTCAGTACGGCGACCTGCCGAAGAAAGAAGGCGGCAAGAACACCTACCGTTCCACGCCGTACCCCGAGCGCAAGATGATCCTGTTCCACAACGAAAGCTCCCATCAGGACCGCTGGCCGCGCAAGCAGATGTTCTATTGCGAGCAAGCCGCACCGGTAGGCGGCGCGACCCCGGTGGTGGATTGCCGGTTGATGTATGAACGATTACCGGCGGACCTTCGCGAGAAGTTCGAAGACAAAGGGTTGCTGTACGTACGCACCTTCACCGACAAACTCGACGTGTCGTGGCAGCACTTCTTCAAGACCGAAGACCACCTTGAAGTGGAGGCCCGCTGTCGGGCGGGCGGCATCCAATGGCGCTGGCTCGATAACGACGAGTTGCAGACCCGCACACCGGGGCCCGCGATCATCACGCACCCGATCACCGGAGAGAAGTCGTTCTTCAACCAGGTGCAATTGCATCACATCTATTGGTTGGACCCGGATGTGCGGGAGGACCTGTTGTCGATGTTCGGCCTGGAGCGCATGCCTCGGCATGTGTATTACGGCGACGGCACACCGATTGAGGACGAGGTGATGGCGCGTATCGGTGAGTTGTATGAAGCCTGCGCGGTGCGTTTCGACTGGCAAAAAGGTGATGTGATCCTGCTGGACAACATGCTGGTGGCCCACGCCCGCGACCCGTTCGAGGGCCCGCGCAAGATCGTGGTAGCCATGGGCGATATGTACGACCGTAACGCGCTGGACAACCCGGCCAGTGCCGGGCCCGCGATTCAGGGCAGGCGCAATCTGGAGGAAACCGGAGCATGAACGAAGTAACGATGGATCAACAGGACCCGAGTTTCCCGCTGACGCCCGAGCAACAAATGCTGCTCGAACAACTGTCGCCCACGGCGACCTGTGGCGAGGCGTTGCGCTGGCTGAACGTGGTGATCGACGGTGATCTCGATCCGCAGCGCTTGCAGGTCGCGTTCGATACGCTGCTGGCGCAGCAGCCGATGCTCTTGGCGCGGCTGGGCAAAGTCGCCGGTTTCCACGGTTGGCGTCAGGCCGCCGCCAGCGCCGTTCGCTTCCCGCTGACGGTACAGGCCGGCGAGCAACGGGCCGAGGACATCCAGGCGCAGATCAAGGATTCGATGGGTCGCGCTTTTGTGCTCGGCGAATCGGAAAGCCTCCAGGCCGGGCTTTATCGTCTGGCGCCACGGCAATGGCAACTGGTGCTGGGCATCGCCCGCTATAGTGCCGATGGGCAATCCCTGAATCTGCTGCTTGAGCAGGTGCAGCAGGCCTGCGCCGGGATCCAGGGAGTGGAAGACGCGCCGGGCGAGTTCACCCAATACCTGGAGTGGCGCAGTGAGGTGGTGCTGGATGAAGATGCCGCCACCGGACGCACCTACTGGCAGCAGCACCTGCACGGCGTGCAGACGGACATCGCCACGCCGTGGCTGGCCGCACGCAGCGCCGGCAATGAGACCGGTGCAGGCGACAGGTGCGTGTCGCTGACACTGGAACCTGCCCAGCGTGACGCGTTGTACCGTCTGGCCAAGCAGCTCGGCCAGCCGCTTGCCACGCTGCTGCAAGGCGCGTGGTGGGTGTTGCTGGGACGTTTGAGCGGGCTTGAGCAGGCGCTGGTCGGTGTGCGCCATGACAGCCGTGGCGACTATGAATACTTCGCCAATGCCGTGGGCGTGTTCGAGAAAACCCTGCCGCTTTGCGTTTCGTTGCCCGCCAGCGTGGCGTTCAGCGAGTGGTTGAGCGAACTGGCGGCGGGCCTCGAAGCCCATCGCACCTGGCAGGAATACTGGACCCCGGACCTGGCGCCTGACGCACGCCCGGTCTACGGCTTTACCCTGGGGCAGGCGAGCGGTGCCAGGAGCAGTGGCGACCTGAACTGGGCGCCGGAGCCAATGCTTGTGCAGGCCGATGCGTTCGAGTTGCTGTTACAGGTTCAATTGGACGATGCCCAGCGGCTTGCCGCGGTCAATCTGTCTTACGTCAGTTCGCGTTATTCGCTCGCCTCGGCCAGCGTCGTGCTGGAACAGTACGGCGTGCTGTTGGCGTCGATCCTTGCCGCCCCGCAAACCGCACTGGCGCAGCTCAATTTGCTCAGTCGCAGCGAGGAGCAGCGCTTGCGGGCGATCAATCCGCCGATGCAGGCATTGGCGGATGGCCGTTATCTGCCGCAGCGCATCGCCGAGCTGGCGATTCGTACACCGGACGCCATCGCCCTGACCGACGCCCATCAGCACTTGAGCTATGGCCAGTTGCAAGCCCGGGTCGACCGTGTGGCGCAGGGCCTCAAGGACCAAGGTCTGGGCCAGGGGTCGATTGTCGCGCTGGCGTTGCCGCGTTCGGTGGAACTGGTGATTGCAATGCTGGCGAGCTGGCGCATAGGGGCGGCGTATCTGCCCCTGGATGTGCAGTGGCCCCAGGCGCGTCAGGCGTTGATGCTGGAACAGGCCGACGCGGCGATGTTGCTCACCGATGCGACGCATCTGCCGACCTGGCAGGGGCAGCCGTACAAGGCGCTGACATTGGCTGAACTCAGTCAGTCGGCAGCGCCCTTGCCGGTGCTCGCCACCAAAGGCAACGACATTGCCTATGTGTTGTTTACATCTGGCTCCACCGGCGTGCCCAAAGGCGTGGTGATCGAGCATCGGCAATTGCTCAACTACACCGCCCAGGCCAGTCAGGCCCTGGGGCTTGCGCAGTGCAAAAACGTCGGTTTCAGTTCCACCGTGGCGGCAGATTTGGGCAACACGACGTTGTTTGGTGCATTGTTCAATGGCGCCACCCTGCATGTGGCCAGCGATGAGCAGATGCAGGACGGCGCGTTGTTTGCCCAGTACGTGCAGCAGCAACGGATCGACTGCCTGAAAATCGTGCCGTCGCACCTTGCGGCGCTGCTCGACAGTGAGCAGGCGACACTGCCGCTTACGCTGATTCTGGGCGGCGAGCCGATCCCAGCGACGTTGATCGAGCGCATCGCCCGGTTGCGCAGCGATTGCCGCGTGTTCAACCACTATGGGCCGACCGAAGCCACGGTGGGGGTGATGATTCATCCGTTGTCACTGCACGGCGCCGCCGGCGATTGTGCGGCGCTGACTCAGGTGCTGGGCAACAACCAGGTTTACCTGCTGGACGCCGATCTGCGCTTGGCGCCGGTGGGCGTGCTGGGTGAGGTGTACCTGGGCGGCGCGCAGTTGTGCCGGGGCTATCTGCATGCCGAGGCCGATGAGCAGACGTTCATTCAGAGTCCATTTGATCCGGCGCAGCGGTTATATCGCACCGGCGACCTGGCGCGGTATCACCCGAATGGGGCGATCCAGCTGTACGGTCGGCGTGATCAGCAGGTCAAGGTGCGCGGGTTCCGTATTGAACTGGCGGAGATCGAGGCGGTGCTTCTGCGCATGCCGCAGGTGGCCGAAGCCCTGGTGCTGCCGGCGGCGTCGGTCGAGCAGGGACTGTTGGCCTTTATCGTGGCGCCGCCGGGTAGCGCGACGGGCGTGTTGGACGCCGCCCGTGCCGGGTTGAGCGCCCGCCTGCCCAGCGTGATGGTGCCCCAGCACATGCAGCTGATCGAAGCTTTCCCGCGATTGGTCAACGGCAAGATCGATCGCAAGGCGTTGCAGCAGTTGGCGGGTGCGGCAACGGATGACAAAGACGCCGCGCCGCGCGATGCGCTGGAGCAATTGCTCGCCGCACGCATGGCGCAGTTGCTGGGGCTGGAGCGATTGGGCATCGATCGCGACTTCTTCGCCGCCGGAGGTCATTCGTTGCTGGTGATCAAGTTGGTGGCCGGTATTCGCAAGTTGTTGCAGTGCGAAATTCATCCGGGCCTGGTCTTCGATCATCCGACCGTGGCGTCGCTGGCACTGGCCTTGCGGGCGCTAGAGAGCAGTCCGGGGCAACTGGAGAAAATGGCCCAGGTCCGCCTGCGCATGGAAGCGATGAGCCCCGAGGAAAAGCTCCGCCTGACCGAACAGGCTCGGCAGCTGCAAGCCGCCAGGGCTGCGCAAAGCAACTGACATCACACGAAACAAAAGGCCGTCGCCCAACAGCGATTCCCAGAAATGGAACGCGGAGCGTCCCAGGCGGCATTCCCACGCGGAGCGTGGGAACGATCGGATCACACGAAACAAAAGGCCGTCGCCCAACAGCGACGGCCTTTTTTTTAATCTTTTTCGCGAATGATAAATAAACTCATTCCGGTTTTTGCCAAGTGCTGCGTCTTACTTAGGTATGTGGGCAAATCGGGTCGGGCAGGACGTCCAGGCACCGGGTTTGTCCAGCAAAGATTTCGCCGTCGTCCAGCCAGATGACCGTGCCCGGGGAGGGGCCGGTCGGCCATGCACTGACATTGCCTTGGGGCAATCGACCGTGCGGGTTCACGTGTGCTGGCGAGCGGCGGGCCCTTCGGCCCCATGGACTTTTACTTCTACCAATAATAGAGAGCACGATGTCATCCATTCATGAGTTGAAACCTCTGTTCAAGGCACTCGTCATGTCCCGCGGCCTGCGTTCGCGGCGTGTGTTGGCCGGTCTGGGGTTGGTCTGCGTACTGCCCCTCAGCGCTCAGGTGATGGCTGAAGACGTCAGCATCAACATTCCTGCGCAACCGCTGCCGCAGGCACTGCAAGCGTTCGGTCAGCAGACCAACCAGCAAGTGATCTACAACGCTGCTGATATGGCCGGCCTGAGGAGCACCCGCGTCAGCGGCAAGATGAGCCCGCAGACGGCCATTGCCGAATTGCTCAAGGGCACTGGCGTGCGTTACAGCGTCGAGGGCAATACCTTGATGCTGGTGCGCGGTTCTGCCGGTGAAGGCCTCGAGCTGGGCGCGACCACCATCAGTGCAGAATCGGTGGGCGCTACCACCGAAGGCAGCAACTCATACACCAGTAACGCCGTGACCATCGGCAAGGGCACCCACACCCTCAAGGAAATTCCCCAGTCGATCACCGTGATGACGCGCAAGCAGATGGATGACCAGAACCTGGTCAGCCTCAAGGACGCCGTCAACCAGACCACCGGCATCGTCGGCCTGCAGGGCGTCGGCCAGGGCATGATCCTGTCGTCCCGCGGTTTCCAGATCGACGACTGGCAGTACGACGGTGTGCCGATCCCGCGTAACACCTATTCGCTGGGCAACTGGGCGACCCAGGACCTGATCTTCTTCGACCGCCTGGAAATCATGCGCGGCGCCTCCGGCCTGCTGCAAGGCACTGGCAGCCCCGGTGGTGCCGTCAACCTGGTGCGCAAGCGTGGCCAGAACGCACCCACCGTGACCTTGACCGGCAAGGCCGGCTCCTGGGATCACTACGGCCTGCAATTGGACGCCGGCGGCCCGCTGAACCAGGCCGGCAACATTCGCGGCCGCATCGTCGTCGACGAAGACCAGAGCAACTCGTTCGTCGACCATGCGTGGAGCAAGACCCATTCGCTGTACGGCGCGCTGGACGTCGACCTGAACGAAGACACCACCCTGGGCTTCGCGGTCAGCCAATCCAACGGCGAATCGCGCGGCAATATCCGTGGCTTGCCACGCTACGCTGACGGTTCGATGCCGGACGTGTCGCGTTCGACCTATACGGGCGCGCGCTGGAACCGGTCAGAAATCGATGTCACCACCTATTACACCGATCTGGAGCATCGCTTCAACGATGGCTGGGCCTTCAAGGTCGGTGCCGTGTACATGACCGAAGACAACCAGGCGAAAAACCAGCGAGTCCAAAGGGGTGGTGGTCTCTTGGCGGATGGCAGTGGCGTGCAATATGCCGACTTCGTGACCGATTTCCAGTCCACGAAGGCTGGTCTGGACATGAACCTGACTGGCAAGTTCGAAGCCTTGTCGATGGAGCAGGAAGTCATGCTGGGCGGCAACTTCTCTCAGTTGGAGACGGATGATCGCTATGCCCGTACCTTCAACAACACCAGCGACTCCATCTTCGATCTGAACAATGATCGTCCGGACATCAGCTATGAAAGTTTGATCAATAGCCCGGGCGGCCAGGGTACCCTCAGCAAATACGATATCCGCCAGAAAGGTGTGTACGGCACCTGGCGCGTCAAGCCGGTCGACGACTTGACGCTGGTGCTGGGTTCCCGGGTCAGTTGGTATGACTTCAGCTACAAGTCGAAAACCGAAACCGCGGCCAACGGCATTGTCACCAACACGCCAAGCACCGGAACTGAAACCGGAGTGGTCACGCCCTACGGCGGTATCATCTATGACCTGAGCCGTGAATGGGCCGTGTATGCCAGTTATACCGACGTGTTCCAGCCGCAGACCAATCGGGACGCCGGCGGTTCGGTGCTCAAGCCGATAGTCGGCAGCAACTATGAAGTCGGCCTCAAGGGCGAATTGATGGATGGTCGGGTCAATACCTCCCTGGCTGTCTTCCGCTACGACCATGAGAACCGTGCGATCAACGACGGCGGTTCGGGGTGTGGTGGCTCGGGTTGCTCGGTAGCCTCAGGCAAAGTGCGTAGCCAGGGGATCGACGCCGAAATCAGTGGTGAAGTGATGGACAATCTGCAGTTGTTTGCGGGTTACACCTACAACACCACCAAGTACCTGGAGGATCCGAGCAATGAAGGCAGCATCTACAGCACCTGGACGCCGAAACACATGCTGCGGGTGTGGGGCAACTACCAGCTCACTGGCGACTGGAGCCGTGTCAGCACCGGCTTGGGCTTCACCACCCAAAGCCACACGATGGTTTACGACTATGATCGTGAAATCCCGGGTTACACCGTATGGAACGCCCGTGTCGGCTATCAGCTGACGCCGGAAATCGCTTTGGCGGTCAATGCCAACAACCTGTTTGACAAGACGTACATAACGTCCGCTTACAACCAGCTCAATGGCAACAACAACTTTGGTGATCCGCGCAATCTGATGTTCAGCGTGACTTACAAACCGCAGTTCTGATTTGCGCGAGAACTAGAAAAACGTCTTGTGCGTAATGTTGTTCACTTGGAAAAACGGCGCTTCTTTCAGGAATTGGGAGGCGCCGTTTTTTTTGGGCGTGGGGAGGGGGCATATCCGTTTCTTCGGTAGTGGCTACTGGCGGTTCCGCTCTTACAGCGGGTCACTTTCGAAAAGCCGGAATGCCGGCCCAGGCGAAAGTAACCAAAGCGCTTTTGCCCCACCACTCGGCACCTCGCTTAGGCTCGGTGTGCCCTCACTCCGGCATTGCTCCGTGGGCCCGCCGCGAAGGGCCATCCATTGCCCAGCGCGGCTACCTCGGCATCCATGCCGAGGTGCCCACTACGCAATACCTGCGTTCGGCCAGCGTGGTTAACGGGGCGCCTGAGATCAACGTCCACCGCGAGGCGGCCTAACAGCCGGCCTGGTTCTTGGTGAGACCGCGTTTCTCCTGTGGGAGCGGGCTTGCTCGCGAAAGCGGTGGTTCAGTTTGCAGTGATGTTGGCTGTGCTGGCGTCATCGCGAGCAGGCTCGCTCCCACAGGTTTTTTGTGTCGTGTGCAGATGCTGTGAACACCCGCCAACCCCATGTGGGAGCGGGCTTGCTCGCGAAAGCGGAGGGTCAGTTTTCGGTGATGTTGGCTGTGCCGACGCCTTCGCGAGCAAGCCCGCTCCCACAGGTTTTTTGTGTCGTGTGCAGATGCTGTGAACACCCGCCAGCCCCATGTGGGAGCGAGCCTGCTCGCGAAAGCGGTGGATCAGTTTGCTGTGATGTTGGCTGAGCCGACGCCTTCGCGAGCAAGCCCGCTCCCACAGGTTTTTTGTGTCGTGTGCAGATGCTGTGAACACCCGCCAACCCCATGTGGGAGCGGGCTTGCTCGCGAAAGCGGAGGGTCAGTTTGCAGTGATGTTGGCTGTGCCGACGCCTTCGCGAGCAAGCCCGCTCCCACAGGTTTTTTGTGTCGTGTGCAGATGCTGTGAACACCCGCCAGCCCCATGTGGGAGCGAGCTTGCTCGCGAAAGCGGTGGATCAGTTTGCTGTGATGTTGGCTGTGCCGACGCCTTCGCGAGCAAGCTCGCTCCCACAATGGGATCGGAGTACGAGCGGGAGAGCCAGGCCGGCTGTAAGGCCGCCTCGCGCGCAAGCTTTGCTCCCACAGATTCTGCTCAAGCAGATCTGATGGGCGTACGACCGGGAGAGCCGCGCTGGGCCATGGATGGCCCTTCGCGGCGGCCCACGGAGCAATGCCGGAGTGAGGGCATGCCGAGCCTAGGCGAGGCACCAAGTGGTGGGGCATGTAGCGTTTTGCTTACTTTTGACTGGGCCGGCTTCCGGGCTTTTCAAAAGTGAGCCGCCGTAAGGGCGGAACCCTAAGCCGCCGTTACCGAAGAAACGGATATACACACCTACCCTAAGCGCTTTTCCCCTTCAATCGTACTGGCCAAAAAAACCTCGACCAGCGAATCAAGCAACGCATCATCAAAAATCATACTGCGATGACGCAACGGAGAATGCACCGAGCATTGCAGCTCCCCGGCCAGGCTGTAACCCTTTATCAAGGCTTCGCAAAACGCCAATTCTTCCGGAGTTTTTTCCGCCTGTGTCCACCAGCAACTGGGTCGTACCCGCACCGGTTTGAACGTGAACCCAGCAAAGGCCTCCAGCAACCGATCATGCACGGAGAACGCCTGAGCGTTCATGACTTCATCCTTGACGCTCTGCACGATTGACAGCAAATCGCCTCGCCCCGGCTCGATCTGGCGGGTGGCCCATTCATGGAATGCCTGGACCGTGCTGGCGGGGTGCTCTTGCCGGTAAGCCGCCGTGCGTTCGGTGAGGGTCGGAAACAGCAGGTCGAAATATTCGATGGCCTCCAGCAGATCCTGAGAGGCCGGGTCGGCCTGTTCAGCGCCTGGTAAATGCCGATGACGCGACAACGTCGCCGGGTACAGGTGTTCAGGAATCGTGCTGTCCACCAAACCGAGAAAACTCACGGTGTGGCCCTGGCTTTCCAGCGTCGCGGCGATGTCCAGCGCGATGGCGCCGCCCAACGACCAGCCCATCAGGTAATAGGGACCTTGCGGCTGGGCCGTGACGATTTCCTGGCCGTAATCGGCAATCATCTCGCGCCAGGCTTCAGGCCCTGCGTGGGGTTCGCTGAAGCCGCGGTGCATGACGCCAACGGTGCGCGCCCGAGGTTGGAGTTTGCGCGCCAGCGGCTGGTAACAGAACACGATGCCACCGCTGGGATGCAGGCAAAACAACTGCGGCGCGTCGGTGGGGGTGGTGTTCAAGGGGACAAGACATGGGGTCTGTTCGCGGTGCTTTTGCGAAATGAACAGCGCCAGCTCGGCGACGCTCGGGTTGGCCAGCAACTCCTGCAGCCGCACGATGATATTCAGGCGGGCCTTGAGTTGGGCAATCAGCTCGATCGCCAGGATCGAATGCCCGCCCAGTTCAAAGAAACTGTGATTGATCCCCACGCGCTCAACCTTGAGGGACTGTTGCCAGAGCTGCGCCAGGGCTTCTTCCAACTGTGTGCGGGGCGCCAGGTAATTCGAATGCCACAGACAGGCGTCCGGTTCCGGCAAGGCCTTGCGGTCAAGCTTGCCGTTGGCATTGAGCGGCAAGTGCTCGATGAACAGCAGATGGCTGGGCACCATGTAGTCCGGCAACTGCGCTTTGAGCGCGGTCAACAGACCTTCGCGTAACTCGGCCGTGGCCGGTTGCGTGGCGATCACGTAGGCGACCAGTTGCAGGCCGCCGGGGCCTTCATGGGTCAGCACGACACCATCGCGCACCGCCGGCAGGGTTTGCAGGCGCGCCTGGATTTCGCCCAGTTCAATGCGGAATCCACGGATCTTGACCTGATGATCCAGGCGTCCGATGTACTCGATGCTGCCGTCGGTGCGGTAGCGTGCCAGGTCGCCGGTGCGATACAGGCGTCCACCCGGAATAGGGTCGAACGGATCGGGGATAAACCGTGTGGCGGTCAGGTCGGTGCGCCGGTGGTAGCCGCGGGCCAGGCCGGCCCGGCCAACGTGCAGCTCACCGATGCAGCCCTTGGGCACCGGGTTCAGGTGCGCGTCGAGCAGATACCAGGACAGGTCGACGATAGGCTCGCCGATAGGGCTCGCGGCCTCGCAGTGCAAGTCATTCATCGACAGTGGTCGCCAGGTGACGTGCACCGTCGTCTCGGTGATGCCATACATGTTGATCAACTGCGGCGCCTGGTCGCCGAACCGTTCGAACCAGGGGCGCAAACTCTGCACATCAATTGCTTCGCCGCCAAAAATCACCTGACGCAACCGGTGGACGAGAGGCTGGCGAGGCGCGCAGGCGACCTGCAACAACGACTTGAATGCCGAGGGCGTCTGGTTGAGCACCGTGACGTTTTCCTGGCAAAGCAGGGCGTAGAAATCCTCCGGCGAACGGCTCACGGCGTGGGGCACGATGACCAGTCGACCGCCGTGCAGCAGGGCACCGAAAATCTCCCACACGGAAAAGTCGAAGGCATAGGAATGAAACAGGCACCAGACGTCCTGCTGATCGAAGCTGAACCAGTGGTCCGTGGCCTGGAACAATCGGTTGACGTTGTGGTGGGCAAGCAACGCGCCTTTGGGCTGGCCGGTCGAGCCTGAGGTGTAGATCACGTACGCCAGGTTATCCGGGTGCATCGGCACGTCAGGATTGTGCTCGGGATAGTCGCCATCGACAGCGACGGGGTCGAGCAACAAACAGTTGATGCCAGCGGGCAGCGCCAGCGATTCACGCAGATGGGCCTGGGTCAGGATCTGCGTGACGCCGCTGTCCTGGATCATGTAGGCCAGGCGGTCAGCCGGGTAGGCCGGGTCCAGTGGCACGTAGGCACCGCCGGCCTTGAGGATCGCCAGCAGGCCGATGATCATCTGCGGCGTGCGCTCGACGGCAATGCCGACCAATACGTCGGGCCCGACGCCTTGGGCGATCAGCCGATGGGCCAATTGGTTGGCTTGTCGGTTGAGCTTGGCATAACTCATGTGCTGCCCTTCAAAGGTCAGGGCGATGGCGTCGCCCGTGGCGGCGGCATGGGTTTCGATCAATTGGTGCAGGCACTGTCCGCGATGCAGTCGAGTCGGCTGGCGGTTCCAGTGGTCCAGGGTTTGCTGCTGTTCATCGGTGTTGAGCAATGGCAGTTCGCCGAGGGCGCGTTCGGGCGTCTCGATCAGGCCCCGCAACAGGTTCTGCCAGTGCTCGGCCATGCGCTCGATGGTGTCTGCGCGGTAGAGATCACGGCGGTATTCGAATGTCGCCACGATCTGCTGCTGTGAATAGTCGACATCCAGCGACAAGTCGAACTTGGCCTGGCTGTCACCGGTATCGAGAAATTCCAGCGTCAGTTGACCTCGGGTCGGCGCCGGCAGTGCGGGCGTGCCGGTGCGCCAGTTGAACAAGACCTGGAACAGCGGGTTGGCGCCCTGTACGCCGGGACGTTGCAACTGATCAAGGATCAGCTCCAACGGGTAGTCGGCATGTTCAAGCGCGGCGAGGGACTGCGCGCGTAGATCCCGGAGAAACTCCAACGTGCTGCGGGCCGAGTCGATCCGCGCCCGATACACCTGGCTGCTGACGAAAAAACCCACCAGGTCCTGGCTTTCATGGCTGTTGCGATTGGCGTTGGGGACGCCGACGGTAAAGTCGTTCTGGTTGCCGTAGCGGCCCAGCAACAATTGCCAGGCACCCAGCGCCACCACGAAAGGCGTCAGCCCCTGGCGTTGGCAGAATGCTTCCAGGGCCTGGGTCATTGCCGGGGCAAGCGCCACATGCACGCGTCCGGCCATCGGTTGCTGGCGAGTGGCGCGGGGGAAATCCTGGGGCAGTTCCAGCGTGGGCAGGTCGTGGCCCAGGTAATTGCTCCAGTATTCGCCGCTGCGCTGGCAGGCTGCGCTCTGCAAGTACTCGCCTCGCTGATGGGTGGCGTAGTCGGCGTATTGCATGGGCAGCGGCGGCAGCGCTGACGGATCGCCGAGCAAGGCCTGGGCATAGGCCTGGGTCATGTCCTGCATGAGGATCGTGTTGGACCAGGCATCGGAGACGATGTGATGCATGTTGAGCAACAGCACATGTTCGTCGCTGCGCAGCCGCAGCAGCGTTGCCCGCATCAGCGGCGCCTGGGTGAGATCGAACGGTTGCCGGGCATGCTGCTCGATGCGCTGTGAGAGCGCCAAGGTGCGTGCCGGCTGGTCGAGCGTGGCAAGGTCATCCCGGTGCAGGGTCAGGCAAACGTTGCGCTCGACCACCTGGCTCGCGGCGCCGTCGATTTCAATGAACGCGGTGCGCAGGATGTCGTGGCGGTCGATGACGCGATTGAGTGCCTGCTCCAGGGCGTCGGCATTGAGTTCGCCCGTCAGGCGCAGGGCGCGTGGCAGGTTGTAGGCCGAACGGGTCGGGTCGCGCTGTTGCTCCAACCACAAGCGTTGCTGGGCAAAAGACAAGGGCGCGCGGTCCAGCCGGCGGGAGTTTTCGTGCCTGTCGCCAGCGACATCCTCCAGCAGCAGCGTCAGCAGATCATCATCTAGCAGTTCGTTCATGGTGTTCTCGCGGTAAACAGCATTGCGTCGGGCAGGCTCAGGCAAAGGCTGCCGGGACCTTTTCACTGACGACCCGACCGGCCTGCATCCGGATCAGTTGGTCGGCGATATCGAAGTAACGATCGTCGTGGGAAATGACGATGATGGTTTTGCCCAGCGCCTTCAGTTCCGGCAGCAGTTCGGTATAGAAAATGCGGCGGAACACCGGATCCTGGTCAGCGGCCCATTCATCGAACACCAGCACCGGGCGTTCTTCCAGCCAGGCGTTGAGCAGCGCCAGGCGTTTGCGTTGGCCGGTGGACAGGTCGGTGGTGCTGAAGGCACCGTCGCGGATGCTGACCTTATGAGCGATTTCCAGGCGTTCCAGGTAGCGGTTGGCATTTTCAGGCACTTGTTGATCGCCCTGGACCAGTTCATCGAACAGGTAGTAATCGGCAAAAATCGTCGTGAACAGTTGGCGATAATCGTCACGTTGAGCCGCCAGCACCGGCTCGCCATCGAGGAGGATGTCGCCGCCCTGGGGGGCATAGAGCCCCAGCAGCAGCTTGATCAGCGTGGTCTTGCCGCCACCGTTCTCGCCGACGATGAACACAATGTCGCCCTGGGCAATGGACAGGTTGACCGGTCCAAGGGCAAAGGCTTGGCTGCCGTCGACCGCCGGGAAGGCGTAATGCACGTCACGCAATTCCAGCTGCTGGATTGTCGGCTTGGCGACGCGCTTGTCATTGAGCAGCAGGTGCGGTTCGGGTGAGGAAAACTGTTCGGCCAGTTCGGCGATGCGCTTGAACGCAATGTTCGCCCGGCTGATCACCGGCAAGGTCATCACCAGGTATTCCAGCGGGCCCTTCATGTACAACAGCACCAGCACGAAACCGCTGAGCACGGCCTTATCGGTGCCCAGCCACAGCGATTGCAGGGCCAGCACCAGGCCGATAACCACAAAAAACAGCATCGAGCCGAAGGTCTTGGCCACCACGAAGGTGTTGACCGAGCGGATATTGGTGTCGCAGATGTAGTCGGCGGTGGCTTCGATGCGCTGGCTGAACATGCGCTGGCGGCGTGGGCGATGGATGCGCAGTTCCTTGGCTCCGGCGGCGATTGCGCTGTAGTGTTTCTGCAGCGCGTCTTCGGCCTCGCGGGCGTCTTCGAAGCCCCGGATGCCGCGGGCCCGGGCCACGTATTGCACGACCGTGCCGATCACCAGAGCCACCAGTAGCAACAAGAACATCGGCAGCGACAGGTAGGCCAGATAACCCAGGCAACCGAGGGTCACGGTGAAGGCGATGGCCAGTGGCGCGAACGAAAACGCGAAACTGCTGACCGTGTTGACGTCGTGGGTCAGCACCGGGATGAGCCGATGGCTGCGAAAGCGCTCGATCTGTTCGATGGGCGCCAGCAGCACTTTCTTGCCGAGGGATTTACGCAGCTCGGCGATGATGTTCTGGCCGACGTGGTTGGTGCCGATGTCGGAAAGAATCGAGGTCAGCAGGGCCGCCGCGCAGAGGCCGGCAAACTTCATCAGCATCTGGAACGTGGGCGTGACGGCGGCGTTCAGGGCGTCGTTGATGGTGGCCAGCAGCGCGGTGATGCTCAGGCCGCCCAACATGCCCAAGAGGATGGAGCCTACGACAATCAGCCTGAAGGGTTTGAGCAGGGTGAACAGTTCATTGATCACTCCGCGTGTTGGTTGGCTCATGGAGGTATCCCTGCTTGATGAAAAGGGCGAAGGCCATCGCGGGTGTTCGCCGGGAGGGCTTTAGGGCGAAGGCACGCTGGATTGGGTTGTGCCCCTCTTTAGAACGATTTGAGAGGAGGGGAATTTATTCTGTGGGAGCAAGACTTGCCCGCGATGAAGGCGACGCGGTTCCCTGTGAAATCGAGGTGTCTGCATCGCGAGCAAGCTTTGCTCCCACTTGGGGCGCCTACATATCCCGCGCCACCCGAAATCCCAGCCAATCGCCCCGTGCATCGGGGTACACCGCGTTGCGATTGCCCGAGCGGGAGAACACCGGTGCTTCGCCCCAGTCGTTGCCGCGGATGCGGCGTGCCTTGCAATCACCGCTGAGCCAGGCGCTGCCATCGCTCGGGGCGCCTACATAGTTTTCGTTGTAGCAATCGGCGGTCCATTCGTAGACGTTGCCGTGCATGTCGTACACGCCGAAGGCGTTGGGTGCGAAGCTGCCGGCCGGAGCGGTGAAGTTGTAGCCGTCGGCCGCGCCGTAGGTGTTGGCGTGCTGGGCGATGCTGTAGTCCTTGCCGTCATCGAACGGGAAGGGGAACGGGTCGGCGCTGCCGCCGCGTGCTGCGTATTCGCGCAGGGACTCGCTGACCAGTCGGTACTGTTTACCGGTCTTTTTCGACAACCACGCCACGTAGGCATTGGCCTCGGCGAAATCCATGCACACCGCCGGATGTCGGTCTGTGTACTGCTTGCGCGGGTCACTGCCCTGGTAGTCCGGGATGCCGGCCTTGCAGGCGCGACCGGGACGTTTGTCGCCGTCGGGCATCGTGTAGCCGGTGTCGCGCAGGTAGGCGAACCATTCACCCTTGAGCACCTGGAAACGACTGATCGCCAGCGGCTTGGCGAACGTCACCGGGTGCATCGGGCCTTCGTCGGGCTCGCGTCCCACTTCGTTTTCCAGGGTGCCCATCTGGAAGGTGCCGGTGGGCAGCACGACCATTTCCGGGCAGTCCTTGCAGTCGCGAAAGACCTGGCCCGGTTGCGAGGCCTGGGCGCCGGAGGGCAGCAGGGCGGCGAGGGCCAGTGCCGGGAATAGCTTCAGCGAAAAACTGTTCATCCATCTCTCTCGATAAGTCATGTTCAGAGTGTCTTGCCCAGCAACCCCATGAAGCGATCGATCTCGGCCCCCGTGTTGAGCAGCCCCGGCGCAGTACGGACCACCGGCCCCGCATCGCGATGCACGGCATCGGCGATCACGCGGTTCTTCATCAGGTAGGCGGCCACCTCGTCGCTCTCGCGGCCCTTGACCCGGAAGAAGGTGAAGCCGGCGGACAGGTCTGGGCTCAGCGGCGTGACCAGCTCGATCTGCGGTTGTGCCACCAACTGTTTTTTCAGATAGCTGTTGAGGGCATGGATCCGCGCCTGCACCTCGGCCTTGCCCAGTTGCAGGTGCAACTTGAACGCCTCGTCCGCCGCCCAGCGATGCTCGAAGGCGTGGTAGCCCCCCGGGGTCATGACCGTGGAAAACGCCGTGGCTTCGGAAAAGGTCGGGATGATCGGCGTGACGTACTTGAGCTCTTCGCTGCGGCTGCACACCAGGCCCGTGCCGCGCGGGCCGAACATCCACTTATGGGTGCCGGCGATGAAAAAGTCGCAATTCATCTCGGGGAAACTGAGGTCTTCGACGCCGAAACCGTGCACGCCGTCCACCACATAAATGATTCGCTGCTCATCGCTGCGGCCCTGGTTGTGCTGGTCCACCAGGGCGCCGATCTTGTCGATCGGCAGTTTCACGCCGCTGCCCGAATGCACCCAGGTCATGCCCAGCACCCGGGTTTCGGGGCGGATGTTGCGGTCGATGGCCGTGAGGATTTGTTCGTGGCTGGCGTCGTGGGCGTTCTCGAACAGCTTGATCTTGCGTACCCGTGTTCCGGTCCTTTGGCTGCGCAGGTCGAGAATGGTGTGGGTGGCGTAGTGTTCGTGGGCGGTGCTGAGGATTTCCTGGTCGGCTGCCACATGGACGCCGCCGTAGATCATCGACAGGCCTTCGGTGGTGCTGCCGGTGAGGGCGATCTGCTTGGGCGTCGCTTGCAGGTAGCGGCCGGCCCAGGTGCGGACGTTTTCCTCGCGTTCTTCGGTGACGCCCAGGTCCCAGTCCATCAGCAGCCCCGGGTTTTTATCCAGGGCGGCGCGGTGTGCTTCGATGGCCTCGCGCACCGGGCGCGGGTGGGTGGTGACCAGGAAATTGGAGAAGTGCAGGTAGTCCGGGTCCTGGTTGAACAGCGAGCGCAGTTGCGCCCATTTATTTTTCGGCAGCGGCGGCAGAGGAGCGGCGCTGGCCGTGGGCAGGCTGGCGGCGAGGGGCAGGCCGGCGGCGAGGGGCAGGCCGGCGGCGAGGATCCCGGCCTGCTTCAGGAAAGTGCGACGTTCATTCATGGCTGGACGGTCTTCTGGGTCGAGGCGATGGCGGGGCGGGAGGCTTTCTGGACCTGGTCCCAGACCCGCAGGAAATTGCCGCCCCACAGTTTGGCGATGTCGGCTTCGGAGTAGCCGCGGGTCAGCAGTTCGGCGGTGACGTTGCGGATGTCGCCGACGTTCTCCCAGCCTTTCACACCGCCGCCTTCGTTGAAGTCCGAACTGATGCCGACGTGGTCGATGCCGATCTTGCGCACGGTGTAGTCGATGGCGTCCCCCAGGTCCTTGAGGCTGGCCTTGGGTTCGTCTTCGAGGATGCCGTAGAGCTGGCCGGCGTATTCGCCGAATTTCTGTTCCGGCCAGGCGGCGATGATCGGGTCGCCGGGCATCAGCGCCATCGCCAGGTTGGGCAGTGGCGGCAGGTCGAAACGCTCACGCAGGGCGTTGAGTTTGTCCTGGGTCTTTTGCGTCAGCGGGCGCAGGTACTGGGAGAAGCCGACGATCTGCACCACGCCGCCGCTGGCCTTGATCAGTTGCATTTCCTTGTCGCTGAGGTTGCGTGGAATGTCCACCATCGCCCGTGGCGCCGAATGGGAGGCCACCAGCGGCGTGCGGCTCAGTTGCGCGACTTGCTCCAGGGCCTGGGTCGACATCTGCGACACGTCAATGATCACGCCCAGGTCGTTCAGGCGCGTCACCGCTTGCTTGCCGATATCCGACAGGCCGCCGAGGGCGTCGGGCGAATCGTTGAAGAACGGTAGTGGACGCGAGGAGTCGGCCCAGTCGTTGTTGCCGATGTAGCTGAAGCCGAACATGCGCATGCCCCGCGCTGTCCACAGGTCCAGCAGGTTCAGGTCGTGGCCCAGGGGATAGGCGTTGAGCATGCTGATGAAGATCGCGAACTTGCCTTCGCCGTGCAGGCGGCGGAAATCATCCGGGGTGTAGGCGATGGCGACCTGGTTGGGGAAGTCGCGGACCATGCCGGTGATGATCTTGTAGCGCACTTCCTGCTGGTTGCGCGCTTCCTCGACGAAGCCGGCGGTGGGCTTGTGCGGGGCGTTGGGTCCGTTCCACAACTCCGGCCAGCCGAACACCGTCAGGGCCGCGCCGGACAGGTGGCCGCGGTTGGCTTTGACCAGGTCGAACTGACCCTTGCCGTCCTTGTCGGCTTCGTTGCCAGCGGTGCCGAAATCCAGCGGCACGGTGATGTGGCTGTCGAAGGACAGCAGGCGTTCGTGCAGTTCCCTGGCTTCTTTCATCACCTTGACCGGGTAGCCGGGGTTGTCCCGCCACCAATGGTCCCAAGCCGCGACGCCAGCACCGACGGCCAACGCCAGGGCCAGGGGCAGGCCGATGAAAAGAGCCTTTTTCGAACGAGGTGTTGTCATTGCCGATCTCAGTCAGGTTCGCCTTGGAAGGACAGGCGCGGGGGCCTTTGCTATCTGGGGAGAACGAGTGATCGGCGGGGAAATTTAGGCGTCCTCGGGGCCGCCATCGCGAGCAAGCTTTGCTCCCACAGTGCAATTGCAATGGGTTTCACCTGTGGGAGCAAAGCTTGCTCGCGAGGCGACCTTACAGCTGACCAGCCTCTGCCGAATGTACTCAGCTCCCCTGTGGGAGCGAGCCTGCTCGCGATGAGGCCGTAACAGCCCCTATAAATTTGTCAGCCCCCCCATCGTTCTAGCTTGGATAAAGCCCGCTCCAGGGCCGAACACAGGTAAGGCAATGACGATTTCTCGACGATGGTTCATGGCAGGCCTGGCGCTGACCGGTGCCGCCGTGCCTGCGGTGTATTACGGGCATCGCGAACTGACCCGACCGGACCTGAGCATCACCCCCGGCGAGGCCTCGTTCGACGTGGCTGACGTAGCGGGCCAGCGCCGGGCCGATACGTTGCGGGGCATCTGGACGATCCGTTTCACCGGCCGCGACGCCGGCCTTGAAGGCTTGCCCCAGGACGATCTGCAGGTCTTCCTCGATATCGGCCAGAGGGGCCGTGGCCTGGTGGGCTACCTCGACAGCGCCGAACGCTTGCGCGGCGCCGACGAGCCGCGTTATCGGGTGTTGGGCGACCTGGCCGGCACCGACCCGAAGCAACTGAGCTGGCGGCTGATGAGTGCTCGACAGGACGCGCCGGACTATGAATTCACCATGACCCTGGACGAAGTCTGGGCCAGCTTTGGCAATGCCGGCAGCGCCACCCTCAGTGGTCGTGTGTGGCGCCTGGACCGTCCCTTGGCGCTGCCTGAACAGGACAATCATTTCATCGCCCTCAAGCAGCGTTTCCCCGAGGCTCGGGAGCGCACGCCGCTGAGCCCGGCGCTGCTGGCCTGGCTGGTGTCGCCCGAGCATCGGCTGTTCCACCAGCTCTGGCATGCCACCCGGGACAAATGGCACACCCTGGACGAGGACAAGCGCAACGCCCTGCGCGGCATCGGTTGGCAGCCTGGGCCTCGGGATCAGGAGCGTGATGCTCGCGGCAAGCGCAAGGATCGCAACGGCTCGGGCGTGGACTTCTTTTTCATGCACCGGCACATGCTCGGCACGGCGCGTTCGTTCCAGCCGCTGCCGTCGTGGTCGCACTTCCCCTTGCCGCAACCGGAGCTTGAGCGCGATCGCCTTGGGTTCGCCCGCTACCTCGACAACCACGATGGCACGGCCTTGCCGCCGACCTGGCTGGCCAGGGGAGACGAGCAGTACGCCCAGTGGGTCAGCGACATCAAGACCGCCGAGACGTACCACAGCAATTTCCAGGTCTGGGAATCACGCTACCGCGACCCGCGCTACCTGTCGAAGCTGACCCTGGGTCAGTTTGGTTCGGAAGTGGAACTGGGCCTGCACGACTGGCTGCACATGCGCTGGGCTTCGGTGCCACGCGACCCGTCCAACGGCCACCCGGTACCGTTCGCCCGCGACCCGTCGGACTTCGCCCAGCGTTGGTTCGCCCCGGAAAACGACTTTCTCGGCGATCCGTTTTCCTCCCACGTGAACCCGGTGTTCTGGGCCTTCCACGGCTGGATCGACGACCGTATCGAAGACTGGTTCCGTGCCCACGAACGTTTCCACCCGGGGGAAGTGAGCCGGCTTGAAGTCAACGGCGTGCCCTGGTTTGCCCCGGGCCGCTGGGTGGAAATCGCCGACCCTTGGCTAGGCCCGGATACCCACGGTTGCAGCACCACGCCGGGGCTGCAGGTTGGGCGTTCGGTGGAAATGGACCCGGAAACCATGAAACTGGCGCTGCGCATCACCTTCGGCAGCGACGACAAAAAACTCTCCGAACTGTTCCGCCGCGTACCGCAACGGCCGTGGTATGCGCGCAATCTCAAATCCAAACCGGTTTAACCCTTCCTAACTGGATGAACACCATTGACTGATCGTTCCCACGCTCTGCGTGGGAACGCCTCTACGGACGCTCTGCGTTCGGCTCTTTGGGACGCGGAGCGTCCCTGGCTGCATTCCCACGCGGAGCGTGAGGAACGATCTTCACAGCCCCCGCGACCTGATCGTTCCCACGCTCTGCGTGGGAACGCCTCTACGGACGCTCTGCGTTCGGCTCTTTGGGACGCGGAGCGTCCCTGGCTGCATTCCCACGCGGAGCGTGAGGAACGATCTTCACAGCCCCCGCGACCCGATCGTTCCCACGCTCTGCGTGGGAACGCCTCTACGGACGCTCTGCGTTCGGCTCTTTGGGACGCGGAGCGTCCCTGGCTGCATTCCCACGCGGAGCGTGAGGAACGATCTTCACAGCCCCCCGCGACCCGATCGTTCCCATGCTCTGCGTGGGAACGATCGAAATGTAAAGGCCTACATGACCTGCCAACCCCCACCCAACGCCTTGTACAACGCCACGCTCGCCTGCACCCGCGCCAATCGCAATTGCACGTTCATGTCCTGGGCGGCGAAGAGGGTGCGTTGGGTTTCCAGTACGGTAAGCAGGTCTTCGGCGCCGGCCTGGTAGCGGCGTTGGGCGATGTCGAAGGCGGTCTGGGCCTGGTGCAGTTCTTCGCTTTGCCACTGCCGTTGGCGGTCCAGGCCGTTGATGCCGTTCAGGGCTTTTTCGACGTCGGCGAAGCCGTTGATGATGGCGGCGCGGTAGAGGTCCAGCAGTTCCTCCTGGCGCGCGATGGTCCTGTCTCGTTCGGCCTTCAGGCGGCCATTGTTGAATATCGGCGCGGCCAGGCCGGCGCCGAGGTTGTAGACGTTGTTGCGCAGCAACTGGTCGGCGATGTCGGCGCCGGTGGCGAGGCTCAGGCCCAGGGTCACGCTGGGCAGCATGGCGGCGCGGGCGACGGTGATGTCGGCCTGGGCGGCGGCGAGGCGGGCTTCGGCGGCGGCGATGTCCGGGCGGCGGCTCAGCAATTGGCTGGGCACGCCAGCGTCGATGGCCGGCCAGTGCAGGCGGTCGAAACTGTCGTCGTCGAGTGTGACCGACTGCACCGGTTGCCCCAGCAGCGTCGCCAGGGTAATCAAGGCTTCGCGGGCCTGTTGCTGCACCTGGGGCAAGCGGCGTTGCTGGGCCGCCACCAGGCTTTTTTGCTGGGACAGTTCCAGGGCAGTGGCGCTGCCGGCGTCGTAGCGGGTCTGCACCAGATCGAGTACGCGTTGGGCGTTGCCCAGGTTCTGTTCGGCGATGCGCTGTTGCTCGCGCAGGGACAAGGCCTGGGTGTAGTTGTTGGCGACGCCGCTGAGCAGGGTCAACTCCACCGTCGCGCGGTCGAACTGGCTGGCCGACAACGTCTTCAACGCACTGTCCCGGGCCGCCCGTTTGCCGCCCCAGAAATCCAGCTCATAAGTGGCACTGAGGTTGGCGTCGTAGTAATCGATGGTGCGGTTGTTCCGATCCACATCCAGCTGGCTGTAGCCCTTGCCGCGCAACAACTGCTGGCGATTGCCGTTGAGCCCGGCCGTGACCGCTGGCAGCAACGGCGCGCCGGCGATCACCGCGCTGGCCTCGGCCTGGCGCACCCGAGCCATGGCAGCGGCGAGGTCGTGGCTGTCCAGGCGCGCTTGCTCGATCAAGCGGTTCAATTGCGGGCTACCGAAGTGCGTCCACCATTGCTGGTTATCCGCTCGTGCGCCGGGCGTATCGAGTTTCTGCCAGGCCGGTGGCGGTTGGAGGCCGCTGTCTGGTGCCGACAAAGGGGTGCCGCAGGCCACCAGTAAAAGACTGGCGGCCAGGAGGGTCAGGTGGACTTTCATAGCGTGGGGTTCATTCACTGGTAAGGGCCGCGACCGGGTCGAGGCGGGCGGCCTTGCGGGCCGGCATGAAACCGAAGACAACGCCGGTGACCAGGGCGCAGCCGAAGGCGCCGAACACCGCCAGCCATTCGAAGGCCACGGCGATATTGCCCAGCAGCAACGCGCCGCCCACCAGCAGGGCCAGGCCGATACCGGCGAGCCCGCCGACCACCGAGAGCATCACCGCTTCGGTGAGAAATTGGCGCAGGATGTCGCGCTGCCGGGCGCCGGTAGCCATGCGGATGCCGATCTCGCGGGTG
The DNA here is from genome assembly GCF_054681425.1 of Pseudomonas sp. H1_F01. Classification (NCBI taxonomy): domain Bacteria; kingdom Pseudomonadati; phylum Pseudomonadota; class Gammaproteobacteria; order Pseudomonadales; family Pseudomonadaceae; genus Pseudomonas; species Pseudomonas sp. H1_F01. The sequence continues at coordinate 2,294,418 of NZ_CP162823.1, forward strand.
CGTTCGCGCACGGTCATGAGCATGATGTTCATTACGCCGATGCCACCCACCAACAGTGAAATCGCGGCGATGGCGCCGAGCATCAGCGACAGCGTGCCCTGGGTGCGCGCCTCGGCCTGGATCATCGCGGCGTTGTTGGTCAGTTCGAAATCCTGCTTGCCGTCGTGCAGGCGCAACAGCGTCCGCGAGACGGCTTGCTCGGCCTGCTGGACCTTACCCGCGTCCTTGGCGGCGATCACCACGTACTCGGGATGACGCGTGCCGAACAGCCGCACGCTGGCGGCGGAGTAGGGCACCGCCACACGGTTGTCGGCGTCGGAGTCCCCGGAGCTGGCGCCTTTTTCGGCCAGTACGCCGACCACTTGGAACGGCACGTTCTCGATCAGGATGTAGCGGCCGATGGGGTCGGCGACATCCTTGAGCAGTTTCTGCCGGACCCTGTGGCCGATCACCGCCACTGCCGCGGCGCTGCGTTCGTCGGCTTCGCTGAAGTAGCTGCCCTCGGCCACCGGCCAATTGAAGATGGTCGGGAAATTGGTGTCGTTGCCGCCGACATAGCTGGTGTGGTCGAGGTTGCCGAAACGCACGCTGGCGTTGGCACCGTTGACCGGCATGATCCGTTGCACCTCGGGCAGGGCGGCGAGGGCGGCCAGGTCGTACTCGCTGATGATGCCCTTGGCGGCGCGCGGGTTTGGCGCGGTGCCGTTGAGGTAGATGATGTTCGAGCCGAAGGCGCCCATCTGGGCCATGACCTGGCGCTTGCTGCCTTCGCCCACGGCCAGCATGACCACCACCGAGGCCACGCCGATGACGATGCCCAGTAGCGTCAGGGCGGTGCGAAAGCGATTGATCCACATGACCCGCCACGCCGCTTGTACCGCGTCCACCAGCTCACCTTTCCAGGCGCCGTTGTGTTCGCTGCCGGCACTCAGGCGCTGGCGCAGGTCCACGGCTTGCAGTGCCTTTGGGTTGGCTGGCACCTCGCTCGGCAAGGAGCTGGCGCTGTCGCTGATGATCAGTCCGTCGCGGATCTCGATGATGCGCTTGGCCCGGGCCGCCACTTCGCGGTCGTGGGTGATCAGGATCACCACATGGCCCTGGCTCGCCAGCTCGTCGAGCAAGGCCATGACTTCGATGCCGCTCTGGCTGTCGAGGGCGCCGGTGGGTTCGTCGGCGAGGATGATGTGGCCGCCATTCATCAAGGCGCGGGCTATCGACACTCGTTGCTGCTGGCCGCCGGACAATTGATGGGGGCGGTTGCCGGTGCGGCTGGCCAGGCCCAGGCGCTCGAGCAGGGCGCTGGCCCGGGCGTGGCGCTCGGCGGCCGAGGTGCCGGCGTAGATGGCCGGCATCTCGACGTTTTCCTGGGCGGTGCCAGAGGGGATCAGGTGATAGCCCTGGAACACGAAACCGAACGCTTCGCGCCGCAACCAGGCCAGTTCATCGTTGCCCAGATTGGCGACGTCTTCGCCGGCGAAACGGTACTCGCCACTGGTGGGGCGGTCGAGGCAGCCGAGGATGTTCATCAAGGTGGATTTGCCGGAGCCGGACGCCCCGACAATCGCCAGGAATTCCCCTGCGTGAATGGCCAAGTCGATGCCGCGCAGCACCTCCACCCGAGGGCTGTCGCCACCGCCGTAGGCCTTGCGAATGTCCCGCAGTTCGATCAGGGGCGTGTTCATTCAGCCTCCGCTGCCGCTGGCCGGGCCGATCAGCACCCGGTCGCCTTCGCTCAGGCCGTCGACAATTTCGGTGCGCAGCCGATCACTGACGCCAGTGCGAACGGTGCGCGGCTGGACATCGCCATTGTCGGCCAGCACCCGCACCTGGCCGGTGTCCTGCAAGGCGGCGATGGGCACGGTCAGCACGTCGTTGGCTTGGGCGGCGACAAAAAACACCTGGGCGGTCATGTCGGTCATCAGCGCGCGGTCGGCATTGTCGACGTCGAGCAACACGGTGTAGAGCACCACCCGTTCGCTGCCGCTGCGCCCACCGCTGGGGCTGCCGCCCTGGCTGGCTTCCAGCGGACGTGGCGGCACCGGGAGGATCTGGCGAACGGTGCTGCTCCAGCGCCGACTGCCGCCGGCCAGGGTGGTGAAGTAAGCGGTCATGCCCGGTTTGACGTGGCCGATGTCGGCTTCCGAAACTTCGGCCCAGACGGTCATCGGCGACAGGCGCGCGATGCGCAGGATCAACGGGGTTTGCTGCTGGGCGTTGAGGGTCTGGCCTTCCCGGGCACCGACGGCGACCACGGTGCCGCTCATCGGCGCATAGATGCGCGTATAGCCCAATTCAGCCTCGTCGCTGCGCAGGCTGGCCTGGGCCTGGCGGATCTGCGCCTGGAACATGTCGATGCGTGCCTGGGTCGCTCGCACTTCGGCCTGGGCTGTCTGCACGTCTTCCTCGCGGGTGGCGCCGCCGGCCTTGAGTTGCTGCTGGCGGCGGGATTTCTGCTGCGCCAGGTCGTGCTGGGCGCGCTGTTCCTGGAGCTGGGCCTTGAGGTTCTCGATGGAAAAACGCCCGGCGTCGAGCCGGGCTTTTTGTGTGGATGGGTCGATTTCGACCAGCAACTGGCCTTCGCGCACCTCGTCGCCGGCTTCCACATGAATCTTCTGGATCTGCCCGGACGCCTGGGCGCCGACGTCGACATAACGCCGCGGTTGCAGGGTGCCCAGGGCGGTGACGCTGTTTTCTATATCGCCACGGGTGACGGGCGCGGTGACCAGGGGCGCCCGGCTTGGCGCGACCGCTTGCCACGCGGCGAAGGCCACGGCCGGAAGCAGAGCGAAGGTGAGAAGCCAGGCGCGTCGGGTAGGGCGGGGACGTTTCATGCGGGGTTCCGGCCGGTGATATCGGGCCCGTCCCAGGAAGGGCAGGGACGGGAGGCTGTTCTGGTAAACGAGCGTTCCGGGCGGGAATTTACTGGTGTGAAACACTTGTAGGAGCGGGAGCAAGCTCCCTCGCCACAACAGCGGTTCTCGGCGCCACTGCAAATGAATGAATCAGCCCGGATACAAACCAAAGCTTTAAATCTATATGAGAATTACTATAAATTACGCGATTGAATCTGCCACCATCGTGCCATTGCCTGTCCCGGGCATGCCGAGTGGGCACGGATAGCGGTCGCAGCCATTGCGCACGGGAGTCATGTTGGAAAACTACTATCGCGAGCTGGTGTGTTTCCTGAACGCCAGGCTAGGCAACCGCCAGGCGGCCGAGGATGTGGTGCATGACGCCTATGTACGGGTGCTGGAGCGCGCCAGCGACACCCCCATTGAACAGCCCCGGGCGTTCCTCTATCGCACGGCATTGAACCTGGTGATCGACGGGCATCGGCGCAATACCCTGCGCCAGGTCGAATCCCTGGAGGTGCTGGACAGCGAAGAGCGCTTCTTCACCCCGTCGCCCCATTCCAGTCTCGACCACGGCCAGCGCCTGGACATGCTCCAGCGTGCCCTGGCCGAGCTGCCGCCGCTGTGCCGCGAGAGCTTCCTGCTGCGCAAGCTCGAAGGCCTGTCCCACCCGCAAATCGCCGAGCGCCTGGGCATTTCCCGGGCACTGGTGGAAAAACACATCGTCAACGCCATGAAGCACTGCCGCGTTCGCGTGCGGCAGTGGGACGCGCATTAATCTGCCCACGCCGGTCGCCTCGCGGTAAATTTTTTTTCATTGTCCTCGTTCCTCTCAACACACGACTTGTTGGCCCCCTAAACGCTGGGCAGGTCACCCCAGGCTTTTCGCGCCCTGTTGAGGGCTTTTCCAGAGGACACTGGACATGACACAGGCAATTGCATCGCCCATCGTTCACGACTTGATCGGCATCGGTTTCGGCCCCTCGAACCTGGCGCTGGCCATCGCGCTGCAGGAGCGCGGGTCGGTCCAGGGCGAGCTGGACGTGCTGTTCCTCGACAAGCAGGCCGACTACCGCTGGCACGGCAACACCCTGGTGACTCAGAGCGAGTTGCAGATTTCCTTTCTCAAGGACCTGGTGACCCTGCGCAACCCGACCAGCCCGTATTCGTTCGTCAATTACCTCAAGCACCATGGCCGCCTGGTGGACTTCATCAACCTCGGCACCTTCTACCCGTGCCGCATGGAGTTCAATGACTACCTGCGCTGGGTGGCCGGGCATTTCACCGAGCAGAGTCGCTATGGCGAAGAAGTACTGCGCATCGAACCGCTGCTGCACAACCAGCAGGTCGAGGCGCTGCGGGTGATTTCCCGCAATGTCCAGGGCGAAGAATTGGTCCGCAGCAGCCGTGCGCTGGTGGTCAGTGCCGGCGGCACGGCGCGCATCCCCGAGGCGTTCAAGGCGTTCAAGGACGACGCGCGGGTGTTCCACCATTCCCAGTACCTGGCGCGTATGGCGAGCCAGCCGTGCGTGAAGGGCCAGCCGATGAACATCGCGATCATCGGCGGTGGGCAGAGCGCGGCGGAGGCCTTCATCGACCTCAACGACAGCTTCCCTTCGGTGCAGGTCGACATGATCCTGCGCGGCTCGGCCCTCAAGCCGGCGGACGACAGCCCGTTCGTCAACGAAGTGTTCTCGCCGGAGTTCACCAACCTGGTGTTCCAGCAACCCCACAGCGAGCGCGAGCGCCTGGTCAACGAGTACCACAACACCAACTATTCGGTGGTGGACATCGACCTGATCGAACGCATCTACGGGATTTTTTATCGCCAGAAAGTCTCCGGCATCGCCCGTCATGCGTTCCGCACTCTCACGACGGTGGAGAAGGCCACGGCCACCGACGCCGGCGTGGAGCTGGCAGTGCGCAACAACGCCACCGGCGAACTGACCGTGCGCCGCTATGACGCCGTGGTGCTGGCCACCGGTTACGAGCGGCAGATGCACCGCACCCTGCTGGAGCCGCTGGCTCAGTACCTGGGGGATTTCGAGGTGGATCGCAACTACAAGCTGATCACCGACGAGCGCTGCAAGGCGGCGATCTACATGCAGGGCTTCTGCCAGGCCAGCCATGGCCTGAGCGACACCTTGCTGTCAATCCTGCCGGTGCGCGCCGATGAAATCGCCGGCTCGCTGTATGAGCACGGGAACAATCGCGGGCAGGCGCGTCCGGTGCGCGATCAGTTGCTTGCCGCCGTATAGGCCCTGTGGGAGCGAGCTTGCTCGCGAAGGCGTAGTGTCAGTCACTTCAATATTGGCTGAACTGACGCCATCGCGAGCAAGCTCGCTCCCACAGGTCATAGGCCTGGCCTTGGGTCACTCGCAGGAAATTCTTCAGAAACTTCCTACACTCACTTCACAGCCTCCTGCTGTTTGAAAGGCTCGGTTCGCTGTTCCCTCGTATTGGCAGTCTGAACCCCTCAGCCGGTCCACCCTGACTGAATGTGCAGTCGACGGTGCGCCGGGCCGACTACGCCAAGCGAAACACCCTGACCAGATGATGCTGCTTCTTCGCACAGGCCTGGTGGCGCTGTTGCTGGGCTCATTGAGTGTGGTGCCACCGGTGGGCGCGGCCCCCGAGGCGCTGCAGGTGCTCGGGCGCTCCAATGTGAGCGATTATTCGGTGTCCCTGGACGATGCCGACTGGACCTGGCTGCGCCAGAAGGGCCCGTTGCAACTGGGCGCCTCGGCGCCGGACTACGCGCCGTTCAGCATCACCGGCAATGGTCGCGACTATGAAGGCCTGACCGCCGACTATGCGCAATTGCTCGGGCAACTCCTGCACGTCAAGGTGCAGGTCCAGCGCTATCCATCCCGTGCCGAATCGCTCCAGGCCCTGCGCGGCGGTGAGATCGACATGCTCGGCACCGCCAACGGCTTCGAAGCCGCCGATCGGGACCTGGCGATGTCCCAGGCCTATGCCGATGACCTGCCCACCCTCGTGGCCCGCATCGACGACAGCCAGGACTTGCCCACCGACCTGGCGGGCAAGCGCGTGGCGATGCTGTATCACTACTTGCCGCCGGAGACGGTCGAGGCGTTTTATCCCGAGGCTTCCTTGCGGTTGTTCCCCTCGACCTTGAGCGCCATCGGTGCCGTGGCGTTTGGTCAGGCCGACGTTTATCTGGGGGATTCGATCAGTTCCAACTACCTGATCAGCAAGAATTACCTGAACAATATTCAACTGGCCGATTTCTCGCGCATGGAAGTGCAGCCGTTCGCCTTCGCGGTCAGTCGCGACAACGCGCGCCTGTTGCGCATCATCAATGCCGCGCTGCAAGCCATTCCCGCCAGCGAACACATGAGCATCCTGCGGCGCTGGAGTGCCGGCGGCGTGAGCCTGCCAGGGCAGCAGGCACTGCATTTCAGCGTCAAGGAGCAGCGCTGGCTGGATGCCCACCCACGGATCAAAGTCGCCGCCAACGAAAACTTCCTGCCGCTGACGTTCTTCGATGAACAGGGCCATTTGCGCGGTATCGGCGCCGATGTGCTGGCGAGGATCAGCTTGCGCACCGGTTTGAAATTCGATGTGCAGCGTGGCGGCTCGGTTGACGATTTGATCGGCCAGATCAAGAGCGGCAAGGCCGATGTCTTGGCGACCGCCATACCCAGCACCGAACTCGAAGACGAGTTGCGCTTTACCCGACCGTACCTGACGAATCCGTTCGTGCTTGTGGTGCCCGCTCGGGCCAAGGGCCCGCTAACCCTGGACCAGATGGCTGGCAAGCGCCTGGCGCTGGTGCGCGGCAGCGTGTTGCGCGAGTTCCTGCTGGAGCAGTTCCCCCGCGTGCAGTTGGTGACGGCACAAAACACCGCCGACGCCATGGCCATGGTCGCCGCCGGCACGGCGGACGCTGCGGTCAATCCGTTGATCAGCGCCCGCTACATGATCTCCCGCCAGTATCGCGACAAGCTGCAGGTCACCAGTACTGTCGGCACCTTGCCCGCGCGCGTTGCGTTGGCGACGAACCGGGGCGCATTGGAGCTTTACTCGATTCTCGACAAGGCGCTGTTGAGCATTTCTCCCGAAGAGATGGACGAGCTGACCAACCGCTGGCGCAGTGAGGTAGTGATCGACGACAGTTACTGGCTGCGCAACCGCACCACGATTCTCCAGGGGTTCACTGTCGCTGCGCTGCTGTTGCTGGTGACCTTGGGCTGGGTCATTTACTTGCGGCGCCTGCTGGAGCAATTGCGCGTCGCCAAGGAAAGCGCCGACGACGCCAATCGGGCCAAGACCACCTTCGTGGCGACCATGAGCCATGAGATCCGCACACCGATGAACGCGGTGATCGGCCTGCTGGAACTGGCCCTGAAAAAAGCCGACCAAGGCGTCGTGGACCGGTTCGCCATCGAGGTCGCGTCGGGGGCCGCCCATGGCATGCTGGACTTGATCGGCGACATCCTCGACATCGCTCGCATTGAGTCGGGCAAGCTGTCGCTGGCGCCGCAACGGGCCAATCTGCACGAATTGACCGAGTCGGTGGCGCGGATTTTCGAGGGCCTGGCCCGGCAGAAACACCTGCGCTTGCAACGGGTGCTGGACGCCGGGGTCAACCGTGACGTGTTGATCGACCCGTTGCGCTTCAAGCAGATCGTCTCGAACCTGTTGAGCAACGCCATCAAGTTCACCGACCAGGGCGAGGTGCGCCTGAGTGTGAGCGGCGAGCCGGACGTTGAACACGGGCGCCTGGGCATTTGCCTGCGAGTCGAGGACACCGGCTGCGGGATTTCGCCTGAGGACCAGCGTCGCCTGTTCAGCCCCTTTACCCAGGCCACCCACACGACCCAGTCGGCCCGCAGCGGTTCCGGGCTGGGGTTGGTCATCAGCCGCACGTTGTGCGAAATGATGGGCGGCACCCTGACGTTGCGCAGCGCGGCGGGGGCGGGCACGCAGGTCGAGATCCTGCTGGACCTGCCCCTGCTCGATGCCTTGCCGACCGCGCCGCCTGTCGAGGCCGAGGCGCTGGTGCCGGGCCGGGCGCTGAGTATCCTGGTGGTCGACGACTACCCGGCCAATCGCTTGTTGCTGTCCCAGCAACTGGGCTACCTGGGCCATCGTGTCCAGGAAGCGCAGAACGGTGTCGAAGGTCTGCACGCCTGGCGCAGCGAGCACTTCGATGTGGTCATCACTGATTGCAACATGCCCTTGATGAGCGGCTATGAACTGGCGCGGGCCATTCGCGACGAAGAGCATGCGCAAAACCTCTCGCCCGGGGTGATCCTGGGGTTCACGGCCAATGCCCAACCTGAGGAAAAGGACCGCTGCGCCGAGGCCGGGATGGACGATTGCCTGTTCAAACCCATCAGTCTTCGGGCGCTCAACGCGTGCCTGGCTTCGGTCACGCCGGACGTGGGGGCGCCTCAGCCCGACGACGGCATCGATTTGACCAGCCTGGAACAACTGACCGGCGGCGACACGACCGCCATCAGGGCACTGCTGGAAGAACTGGTCAGCAGCAATGCCGACGATCTAGCGCGACTGTTGCATCTGTCCAGCCGACAAGACTTGCCGGGCCTGGCGGACCTGGCGCACCGGATCAAGGGTGGAGCGCGGATCGTTCAGGCGCAACGCCTGATCGCCGCCTGCGAAGCGCTGGAAAACGCTTGTCGGGGCGACGACACGTTGTTGCTCGCCCAAGCCGTGGAAGATATTCGCCAAGCCATCGAGCACCTGGCGGAACAACTGAAGACCTAACAAGGGCTTCGTCTGGCTTCATTTTAGGAATAGTCCTACATCGTCTTTCAAAAGCTTCCTCTAGCCTGACGACCCTTAATGTTCTTGAGCCGGTTTCTACCTGTCGCGTTGCTATTGGAAAGCTTGCCATGCCGAACAAAGCACTCCGTATCTTGATTGCCGACCCACACCATGCTCATCGAATCGTGCTGGAGCGCCTGTTCAATCAACAGGGCTATTTCCGGATTGTCCCCGTGAGCCATGTGCAAGAGTTGCTGACGCTGGTGGAGTACGGCAGCGAGCCCTTCGACCTGATTGTCGTCAATGCCGGGCTGGCAAGCGGGGCGTTGGACTTGCACGATTTTGTTATCTATAGCCCACAGGTTCGTCACGGGATGATTTACAACGCGCAACCGGCCAGCCTGTCGCCGGTGCCTGTCGCGCGCCGATCGAGCATGCACCTGAGCCAGGCGCCACTGCCTGACCTTGCCTCCCTGCGGCGCCTGATGGAGCGGGTCGACCCTCAAGCCAGTGAGTCGTTGCAACCGTGGACGCGTGCCCTCAGGCAGGGCCGTGGACGCTGAGAAAGACCGCTGGTCTGCACTGTCGGATCTGACAGGTGGCAGGACCTGGCGCTTGTGCAAGAGTCCGGTGCAGTCATGGCGCCGGTGCCGTTTGTAATGACCTGGGGAATTGCCTTGAAAGACGTGTTGATCGTGGATGACCACCCTGTCATACGAGGGGCGCTGCGGCTTATTTGCCAGAATGAGGCGTTCACCCACATCCGGGACGCCGGCGGCACGGCTGATGCCAGGGCCCTCATCAAGGAGTGCGCGCCGGACCTGGTGATCCTCGACCTGGTGATGAACGGTTTCGATGGCCTGGACCTGCTGGTCTGGATCATGGCCCAGTTCCCTGAATGCAGCGTGCTGGTGTTCACTTCCCAGGATGCGCAGCACTTCTGCAACCGCTGCATCTCGGCCGGGGCCCGAGGTTTTGTGACCAAGAAAAGCGACCTCAAGGAACTGACCAAGGCCATCCAGGCCTTGAAATCCGGTTATGCCTATTTTCCACAAATGTCCGTCAGGCTGGATTTTCAGCAACGCAGCGAACAGCAGGCCCTGGAAAGCCTCTCCGCCCGCGAGTTGTCCATCCTGCGCATGCTGGCCATGGGCATGCGCGGCAAGGACATCGCCGAAAGCCTGTTCCTGAGCCCAAAAACCGTCAGCACCTACAAGACTCGGCTGTTGGAAAAGCTCGGCCTGAAATCCTTGGTGGGGCTGTCGGAGTTTGCCAAGCGCAATCACCTTTGAATGAGTTACACCAAATAATGTGGGAGCGAGCCTGCTCGCTCCCACAGTTTTTTGATCGCTGTTCTCTAAATAGAACGCTAAGGCCGGTTTTTGCAGTCTAGTGCTGCAAAGGTGTCGGTTCTAAGCTGTGTCCATTGAATCGCAGCGCCTGATTTTTGGAGACACAGCATGAAAAACATCATCGGCCTCTACACCAGTCCGCGGCCCCATTGGGTCGGCGATGGCTTCCAGGTTCGCACGCTGTTTTCCTATGACAACCTGGGCAAGCACGTCAGCCCGTTCCTGCTGCTGGACCACGCCGCCCCGACTGAATTCACGCCCACCACCGAGCGTCGTGGCGTCGGCCAGCACCCGCATCGCGGTTTCGAAACCGTGACCATCGTCTACCAGGGCGAACTGGAGCACCGTGATTCCACCGGCAGCGGCGGCAAGATCGGTCCCGGCGACGTGCAATGGATGACCGCCGCGTCCGGCATCATCCACGAAGAGTTCCACTCCGAAGCCTTCGCCCGGCAGGGCGGGTTCATGGAGATGGTCCAGTTGTGGGTCAACCTGCCTGCCAAGGACAAGATGGCCCCGGCCGGCTACCAGACGATCCTCAAGGGCGACATTCCGAACATCGCCCTGAAAGACAACGCCGGCAGTCTGCGCCTGATCGCCGGGCGCTTCGAAGGGCATCAAGGCCCCGCCAGGACCTTCACGCCTATCGATGTCTGGGACATCCGCTTGAATGCCGGGAAAAACCTCATTCTCGACCTGCACGAAGGCCACAACACCGCCTTGGTGGTCTTGCGAGGCTCGGTCCAGGCCAATGGTCGCGAACGGGTCGAGGCCGGGCAGATGGCCCTGTTCGACCGGGCTGGCGACCAATTGAGCCTGCAAGCCAATAACGACGCGGTGGTGCTGCTACTCAGTGGCGAGCCGATCGACGAACCCATCGTCGGCCATGGTCCGTTCGTGATGAACAGCGAGCAGGAAATCCACCAGGCCTTCAACGATTTCCACTCCGGGCGTTTTGGTCGGATGGAGGATTGAGGCGAAACAACAGCCACCCAGAACCCAGTGTGGGAGCGAGCTTGTGTGGGAGCGAGCTTGCTCGCGATAGCAGTCTGATAGTCGATGAGTCATTGGCTGATACACCGCAATCGCGAGCGAGCTCGCTCCCACAGGAGTTTTGTGAGGAGCTCTACAGCGTGGTCATTCTGTGCCAATCTTCGCCAATCGCCTTCCTGGAGCTGTCCCGATGCTGTCTCTGATCTCCGAGCACCCGCTGCTCTGTTCCCTGGCGCTGCTGGTGCTCGACCTGTTGATGTGGCGCCTGGTCAGTGCGGATCGGATCTATTGGAAAGTCGGCGCACGGCTGGTGATTTTTTCGCTGTTCAGCGTGCTGCTGTTCAACGAAGGCCTCAACCCCATGGTCCCGGCGCAGTGGGTCGAGGATGTGCCGCGGCACTTGGCCGCGACCGGCCTGCAGATCGCCTGGTGGCTGTTTGCCGCGCGAACCCTGACGGTGCTGATCGGCGCGGCGATGATGCAACGGGTCGGCCATACCGGGCGTTTGTTGCAGGACTTGCTCGGCGCGGTGATTTTCCTGATCGCCGTCATCGCCGCAATGGCCTACGTGCTGGATTTGCCGGTCAAAGGCGTGCTGGCGACGTCCGGCGCGATGGCGATCATCGTCGGCCTGGCCTTGCAGAGCACCCTCAGCGATGTGTTCTCCGGAATCGTGCTCAACACCACCAAGCCTTATCAGCTCGATGACTGGATTTCCATCGACGGCACCGAAGGCCGGGTCACTGACATCGACTGGCGAGCCACGCGCTTGCAGACCGCCCAGGGCAGCATGGCGGTGATTCCCAACTCGTTGGCGGCAAAGGCCAAGGTCATCAACTTCAGTCGACCCAGCGACGTCCATGGTTTGTCCATCAGTATCCAGGTCAGCCCTCACGCGCGGCCACAAACCGTGATCGACGCGTTGGAGCGGGCGATGATCGGCTGTCGTTCCTTGCTCGCCGTCCCGGCCCCCTGCGTGACGCTCAAAAGCAGCGGCAGTGGCGGGGCGGAGTACGAGATCAGCGGGTTCGTTGCCTCCATGGCCCAGAAGCGCACGGTGCGCAACCAACTGTTCGACCTGGCGTTCCGGCATTTGCAGGCGTCGGGCGTGAGCCTGTTGTCCACCAGTGAAAGCGCGGTGCCCCAGGAGGTGTCGCGACCCAGGGCCTTGCTGGAAAGCTCGAACATTTTCTCTACCTTGCGCCAGGACGAGAAAGATACCTTCAGCCAGAACATGACCCTGCAGACCTTCCGTGCGGGTGATGTGATCCTGGCGGCCGGGGAGGTCAGCGATCATCTGTTCATCATCGAGTCCGGGGTGGTCAGCGTGACCCTCATGCGCAACGGCCAGCCACTCGAGGGCGGGCGCATGGGGCCGGGGGAGGTGATCGGCGAAGCCGGGATCGTTGCCGAGCAGGCGGCGCTGGCGAATTTTTCCGCCAAGACTTTCTGCACCCTGTACCGCATCGAGAACAGCTACCTCAAGCCTTGCCTCGAAGCCCGTCGCGACATCAACGACGCGATGAAAAACCTGCTGGACGTACGCATGCACCTCGCCCAGAACCTGACCCGCGAAGCCCCCAAGCCGGTCGCCAAGAAACGCTTCCTGCAGTGGTTGCGCAATCGGGCTTGAACCGTATCTGAACGACAAGCACCGCTCCCTCGCTGTGTGGGAGCAGAGCTTGCTCGCGAAACCGGCGCCTCGATCTCTGAAGGACTGCATCGCACCCATCGCGGGCAAGCCTTGCTCCCACAATCCCCTCGCCACGATAGATTCGTGTTCTTCTCAAAGGATCAGCATCGGTCTCCCATTGGCCACCCGAACTTCCCAACAATTGGCTATTTGTACCGCGCCACTGCACGGCTAACGTAGCGCCACACCCAATTGTTCTGGAGTTCACCATGCAACCGCGCATCGATTTCTACACCGCGTCCCCTGACGCTTTCAAAGCCATGCTGGCCCTGGAAACCGCCGTCTCGAAGCTGGGCCTGGAGAAGTCCCTGCTGGAGCTGGTCAAGCTGCGCTCCTCGCAAATCAATGGCTGCGCCTTCTGCATCGACATGCACACCGCCGATGCCCGCAAGGACGGCGAGACCGAGCGTCGGCTGTACGCCGTGACTGCCTGGCGTGAAGCGCCGTTCTTCACCGGCCGTGAGCGCGCCGCTCTGGCCTGGACCGAAGCCCTGACCCGCCTGAGCGACACCCATGCCCCGGACGCGGACTATGCCCTGTTGAGCGAGCACTTCAGCCCCAAGGAAATGGTCGACCTGACCGTGGCGATCAACGCCATCAATGGCTGGAACCGCTTGGCAGTGGGCTTTCGCAAGATGCCTGAGGCGTAATCAGAAGAAAAATACCTGTGGGGGCAAGCCTGTGGGAGCAAAGCTTGCTCGCGATGAAGACACCTCGGTCTCAAAAGGACCGCGTCATCTTCATCGCGGGCAAGCCTTGCTCCCACAGGTCCGTGGAGGCCTCAGACCTTCAACACTTTGCCACTGGCCGCCACCGCCACCAGCGATATCGCAATCAACCCGAAGGCAATGCTCAGGCTGCTGCCATGGGCGACGAAGCCGATCAGCGCCGGGCCGGCAAGGATGCCGGCATAGCCGATGGTGGTGATGGCCGGAACAGCGATGGCCTCTGGCATCAAGGTCTGTTTGCCGACGGCGGTGTAGAGCACCGGCACGATGTTCGAACACCCGGCGCCCACCAACGCATAACCCAGCAGCGCGGCTTGCCACATCGGTGCGAGGGTCGCCAACAGGAATCCGGCTGCCGCGATCGATCCGCCATAGATGATCACGCGTTTGGCCCCCAGGCGATGCACCACTGAATCGCCGGTCAGCCGGCCGACGGTCATGGTCAGCGCGAAGGCGGCATAACCGAGTCCGGCATAAGCGGTATCCACCGCGCGTTCGGTGGTCAGGAACACGGCGCTCCAGTCCAGCACCGCGCCTTCGGCCAGGAACACGATGAAGCACAGGATGCCGATAAACAGCACCACGCCGTGGGGAATGGCGAACGCCGGTCCCGAGCTTTCGCTGCCGTAGGGCAGCAGGTGCGGCGCAGCCTTGAACAACGCCACCAGCAGCACCCCATTGACCACCAGCGTCGCCCCCAGCGGCGAAAGCCCCAGGCCAAGCAGGGCACTCACACCCGCCGCGCCAATGATCCCGCCGAGGCTGAACATGCCGTGGAAACCCGACATCATGGTCTTGCCACTGGCCCGCTCGACAATCACCGCTTGCAGGTTCACGGTCGAGTCCACGGTGCCGAGCCCGGCGCCAAACAGGAACAATGCGGCCACCAGCCAGGGCAGGGAGGTCATCGTCGCCAGCAACGGCAACGCCAGGCAGATCAGAATCGTGCCGCCGCTAAGCACCCGCCGGCAGCCGAACCGCGCCGCCAGCGCGCCGGAAATCGGCATCGCCAGGATCGACCCGACCCCCAGGCATAACAGCAGCAACCCGAGGGTGCCTTCATCCAGGTTCGCCCGCACCTTGGCGTAAGGCACCAGCGGCGCCCAGGCGGCGATGCCGATGCCGGCGATGAGATAGGCGATGCGGGTGGACATCTGTTCCAGGCGTCCGGGAATAAAGGTGGGCGGGGGCGTAATGGCAGTCATGAAACGTCCTTGGCTTTCGGGCGGTGTGGTGCGGTGCGGCGGGTAGGGGCCTATGCTTGCATATCCACTGACCGCACTGCGACCCCAAGGTGCCGGCCAACGTGCAGGCTTTGCTCTCACAGCCTTTGCCAGCATAAAGTACCGGCCCCTGCTGGCTGATACCGGGTTTGGTCCATGACGAAGTTTTACGACGCGCGCGGCAATATCTATGGAGTCGTTTCACCGCAGCAGGTCCGTGACCACGGCATTGGTCTGCCCCAGTCAGCCGTCCAGGCTGCCCAGGCGCGTGAGTCCTGGTCAACGGCTGCCGTGCACGCGTTCTGCGCCTGGGCACCGGATGAGGCGCCGCCGGACGCCAAGGCCCATCGCAGTGACGGCCTGTTGATCGGCCCGTTCCAGAGCGAACCGCCTTTTGATCTGTTGATCGTCAACACCGACGGCACCCTGGCCGAGCGCAGCGGCAATGGCCTGACGATTTTCTCCCAGGCGTTGCAAGCGCAAGGTTTGATGCCAGGCGCGGGTGAGTGTGTGCTGCAGGTTCATCACGATAAACCCGACGGCTTGTCACCGTTGCAAACCTCGGTTCGTGCCGCTGAGTTCGACGGCGTTCAAGGCTTCTGGCTGGACCTGGGCAAACCGCTGTTCGGGGCCCAGGCTGTTGGCGCCCAGGAGGTCGAAAGCGTGATGTTCAACCAGTGCGATGTCAGCCGTGTGGCGGCGCTTCACCAGTTGAACCCAGCGTGGGGCCACAGCCAGTTAGTGAGTATCGGCAATCCTCATTGCGTGACGCTGGTGGCGGGTGTCGAGGCGTTGCCGGGCAATTCGCAGATGCGTGCTGCGGCGCTGTCGCAAAGCCTGACTCGGATTGCTTATGCGGTGCCCGGTGGGGCCGGCGTCCCGTGCCCGAGGGGGGTGAATCTGCAATGGGCCTGGCACGAAGCCGAAGGGCGAATCGCGGCCCGGGTGTTCGAGCGAGGTGAGGGACCCACGGCTTCCTCGGGCACCAGCGCCAGTGCCGTGGCCAGTGCGGCGTGGCGGGTGGGCTGGGTGCAGGCGGGGGCGGTGAGTGTGGTGATGCCGGGGGGCACTGCGCCGATTTTGCTGGAAGAAGAGGCGGGTGAGTTGGTGCGGGTCAGGCTGTTTGGGACGGCGCGGCTTGTGTCGTAGCGTTTTCTGGATGTTTTGCGGTGTGGCCGATGCCGTCTTCGCGAGCAAGCCCGCTCCCACAGTGGATCGGTGTTGGACACAACATTCATGTCCACTGAGGATCCCCTTGTGGGAGCGGGCTTGCTCGCGAAGGCGGCAGTACATCCAACCTGGATGCAACTGACCCACCGCTATTCAGTTCAACTGCTGCGCAAACTCCACCACCGGCATCTGCCGCTTCATCAGCACTTGGCCGTTGCGTATCGAGTAGAGCGGCAAGCCCTGGCTGCGGATCACTTCGTAGTCACTGTCCGCCGACAGGATCAGCAGGTTCGCCGGGCGCCCGGGTTCCAGGCCGTAGCGCTCGCCCAGGGCCATGGCCTTGGCGCTGTTGTCGGTGACCAGGTCCAGGGCGCTTTGCAGGTTGCGGTAGCCGAGCATGTGGCAGATGTGCAGCCCGGCTTCCAGCACCCGCAGGATGTTGCCGTTGCCCAGCGGGTACCACGGGTCGACGATGGAGTCCTGGCCGAAGCACACGTTCATCCCGGCTTCGAGCAGTTCATTGACCCGGGTGACACCGCGGCGTTTGGGGAAGTTATCGAAGCGCCCTTGCAGGTGAATGCTTTCGGTCGGGCAAGAGACAAAGCTGATACCCGAGTGCCCGAGCAGGCGGAACAGTTTGGCGCAGTAGGCGTTGTCGTAGGAGCCCATGGCCGTGGTGTGGCTGGCGGTGACGCGCGCGCCCATGTCGCGGCTGCGGGCCTCTTCGGCGAGCACTTCGAGGAAACGTGAGTGCGGGTCGTCGGTTTCGTCGCAATGCACATCCACCAGGCAGCCGGTGCGCTCGGCCAGGTCCATGAGGAATTTCACCGAGCTGACGCCCTGGTCGCGGGTGTACTCGAAGTGGGGGATGCCGCCCACCACGTCGGCGCCCATGCGGATGGCTTCTTCCATCAGCTCGCGGCCGTTGCGATAGGACTCGATGCCTTCCTGGGGAAACGCGACGATTTGCATGTCGATCAGGTGACGGCTTTCCTCGCGCACCTCCAGCAGCGCCTTGAGCGCCGTAAGCTCGGGGTCGGTCACGTCGACGTGGGTGCGCACATGCTGGATGCCATGGGCGGCGAGGGCCTGGATGGTTTTCTTGGCGCGGGTCTTGGTGTCTTCCTCGGTGATGGTGGCCTTGCGTTCGCCCCAGCACTCGATGCCTTCGAACAGCGTGCCGCTCATGTTCCAGCGCGGTTCGCCGGCAGTGAGGGTCGCGTCCAGGTGAATGTGCGGTTCAACGAAGGGCGGGACCACCAGGTTGCCGCCGGCATCGAGGTCTTCCGGGCCGAGGCTGGGTGCCTCGGTCTGGCGGGCGATGTTGGCGATCAGGCCGTTTTCCAGGTGCAGTTCATGCAAGCCTTCACGGTTACGCAGACGGGCGTTGATGATGTGCATCAGGCGAATCCTTTAGAGGTCTTGTAGGGGCGCATCAGCGGTGCGAGTACCCATTACGCTGATCAATAGCACATACGTTAGCGCGCCGGCAGCGATTCCTACCAGTGGCGCGACCCATGGCGAATTGAACGCCGCGACGGTGCCAACTCCATAGGCCAACAGCCCGGGCCAGTTGAACGCCGGCAGTTGCGCCTCGGCCAGGCGCGGATAACGACCACGCCAGCGGAAGAAGAAATCGGCCATGATTACCCCGCCGATGGGTGGGATCACCGTGCCCAGCAGGATCAGGTATGGCACCAGCAGATCGTACATGCCCAGCAGCGCCAGCAGCGTGCCGATCACCGCACCGCCCAGGGTTACGGTTTTGCGCCGGCGGGTGCGCAGCAGGTTGCAACCGGCCACGGCGAAATTGTAGATGGTGTTGTCCTGGGTGCTCCAGATGTTGAGCAGCAACATGGCCATCGCTGCCATGGCGAAGCCCTGCAACAGTAGCACCTCGACCACGTCCGGCTGTTGATAGACGATGGCCCCGTAGGCGCCGATCAGCACCATCAGGCCGTTACCCAGGAAGAAGCCGATCAGGCTCGCCAGCACCGCGACCTTCGCCGAACGGGAGAACCGCGTCCAGTTGGTCGCCTGGGTCGCGCCGCTGACGAAGGTGCCGAACACCAGCGTGATGGCGGTGGACCAGTCGAGGCTGCCCGTCGGCACTATCGCCAGCAAGCCGTCGAGGCCGCCGACCTTCACCGTCGCGACCCACATCGACAGCATCAGCAGCAACATCATGGCCGGCACGGCGATGTAGGAGAGGATTTCCAGCCCGCGATAGCCGATGTAGGCCGTGGCACAGAAGCCCAGGCCGAACAGCACCATCAAACCGAGCACGGTGCCCTCGCTCAATTCGAAATACTTGCCCAGCACCACCGCGGCGGTCGCCGTGCCCCAGGCGTACCAGCCGATCTGGGTGAACCCCAGGATCAAGTCGCTGAGCTTGCTGCCCACCTCGCCGAAACAGAAACGGCCCATCAGCACCGAATTGAGCCCGCTCTTGAAGGCGATGTAGCCCAGGCCGGCGGCATAGAGGCCCAGCAGCAGATTGCCGATGACGATGACCGTGAGCATTTCGGCAAAACCGAACGCCACCCCCAGCTTGCCGCCGGCAAACATGGTGGCGGTGAAAAAGGTGAAACCCAGCAGCACCATGGCCGTGGAGGCCAGGCCCTTGCGAGCGTGCATCGGGACTTCGCTCAAGGGATAGTCATTGCCCGGATCGTTCTGAGTCATGTGGCGGTCCTTGCGGATGAGGGATGTCGCAAGCGTGCAGCGGCCGTGCCAAGCGAGTGATCGCGAGGTTATTTATAGACAATCTTTGGGATTGGGTGGGCGAAGGGATCGAAAGCGGTGCGGCGGTGATTCAAGTTGGAACACAGCTCTCATTGCCGATGATCCAGCCTCCCACAGGGGGAATGCGGTGTGCTTCAGGTTGAGGGGGGCAACGCCAGGAATCGCAACACCGCCGCGACGATAGCCTCCGGCGCGTCTTCCTGGACCAGGTGCCCGGCGTTCGGAACAGGGTGGAACTGTGCACCTGGAATCAGCTTGTGCAGGGCCCGCCCGCGCTCGATGGGGATCCATTGGTCATCCTCGCCCCACAGTATCTGGGTCGGACAGCGTACGGTCGGGTACAGACCCTCGGCTTCGCGGGTATAACGCTCGTCCATCTGCGCAATCTGCCGGTAGAACGCCGCCTGGCCCGACTCGCCAAGCCACGGCTGCACGTAGGGCGCCAGCTCTGCGTCCGGGATGTCCCGTTTGATCGCGCCGCGGATATAGGTTGGCACGATCGCCCGCTGGATATAGTCGGGCAGGCCGCTGAACGCCGCTTCATGCTGGCGTACATGCTGGACAAAGGGTGAACCCCAGGGCGACAGGGCCACCGGGTCGATCAGGGTCAGGCTGCGGTAGTCCTTGCCATTGAGCAGGTGCGTGCGCAGGGCTGTGGCGCCGCCAAAGTCATGGGCCACCACGTCCGGGCAATCCAGGCGCCAATGCTCCAGCAGTTGGGCGAGCAGCTGGTTCTGCACGCCGAGGGACACGTCGGCATCGGGCTGCGCGGACTGGCCATACCCCAGCAGGTCGAAGTAATGCACCGTGTGAGTGGCGAAGAACAGCGGGGCGATGCGGTGCCACACGTAGGAAGAGAAGGGCGTGCCGTGGACAAACACCAGCGGCGGGCCATCGCCGTGGATGGCGTAGCGGATGGGGTGTCCGGTGAAGTCGTAAATCTGATCCAGCGGCCAGTGGGTCATGCTCGATACTCCCTGAAAATGGCTCAGGGGACCAAGCATAGGCCAATGCTGACGGGGTAGGGTAACCCCAATGGTGGCGCTAGATTTTGTGGGAGCAAGGCTTGCCCGCGATGCAGGCGCCTCGGTTCCAGAGAGACTGTGTCATCTTCATCGCGAGCAAGCTTTGCTCCCACAGGCGGACTCCCACAGGTTTATTCGCCGTGGTAGATGCAACCGCTGGTGCAGGTCTCATGGATGCGGATGGCGCTGAGTTCCGGCAGCAATGGCTTCAGTTCATTCCAGATCCACTTGGCCAGGACCTCGCTGGTGGGGTTTTCCAGGCCAGGAATGTCGTTGAGGTAGTTGTGGTCCAGGCGCTCGTAGAGCGGCTTGAAGATCGCCTTGATTTCCGAGAAGTCGCGAATCCAGCCCGTGTGCGGGTCGATGTCGCCGCTCAGGTGGATCGCCACCTTGAACGAGTGGCCGTGAAGGCGGCCGCACTTGTGGCCGTCCGGCACGTGGGGCAGGCGGTGGGCGGATTCGAAGGTAAACTCTTTGAAAATTTCCACAGGTTCGGGCTCTTTAGATATCGGTCGCGAGGCAGGCGGCGGAGTTTATCAGTTTGATAACGGCGTTGCGCGACCGTGCTGACTAAAGGGTCAGCAAACGCTCGCCCAACCCGCCGTTGGCCGTCAGCTCCAGGAACTCATCACCGAGCCGGCGGCTCTCGTCCATCGCCGTGCGCCAGTACTGGCGGCGGCTCGGGTCATCGCCCATGAAGCGCTTGAAGTCGTTGCGGTCTGGCAGTTTGCCGTAGGGCAGGCGCGCCAGGTATTCACGGGACGGCGCCAGCAACAGCACGTCTTGCAGGCGGTCGACGTTGCCCCGGCGCCACGGCAGGCCCTTGTCGAACCAGCCGGGAATGACCCGATCAATGAAGTGTGGGTACAGCACGATGTCCTCGCCGCTGTACGGCAGGTCGAGGTGGTAGTCCAGCAAACCGCCGTCGCGGTAGGTGCCGGCACCGGCACCCGGCAGGTCGCGCACGCCTTCCATGACCATCGGGATCGAGCCTGAGGCCAGCAGGGCCTGGCGCAGGTTGCCGGCGGCCAACGGAACGAAGCGCGACGGAAAGTCATTCAACGGATGCAGGGGCGGGGCCAGGCGCGGGTCATGGATGATCAGCCGTTCGAAATGCCGCGACAGCCGTGCCCGGCCTCGCAGGTTGTCGGCGATCACCGACGACAAGCCCAGGCCCAGTCGGCCGCGATGATCCTGGGCCAGCAGGCCGTGGCTCTTGACCACCATGATGTTGAGCCGGTATTGCGGGTTATCGAGGATTGAAGCGTCGCGGCCGTCGAGCAAATCATCGAGCATGCGTTGCGAGCTCTGGCTGACCCCGGCCATGGTCACGCCTTTGGCGAAGCTTTGTTCGTTGTACAAGGTGCCCAGACGCCGGATTCCCTCGGCGGCGTCCGGCAGGCAGGCGCTGGCGAAGCGCCAGGCACCCACCGAGGCCCCGATCAGCGAGCGCTCCCGGGGCGCGGCGGGCAGCCATTCGCCGAACAGCGCCAGGTCCAGCCCCTGGATGCCCAGGGCCTTCGGACCGCCGGCAGCGCCCGGCAGGATGCCGACGTCGGCGGCGTTCAAGCCGGCCTGGCGAATCCGCCCGAATGCACGCGGGCCGGCCTTGAGGGTGAGCGCGGGAAACTTGATGTGGATGGCGGTCATACCGGTCTCGAATACGGGTAAGCGGCTGATTATAACGATACAAAACCCTGTGGGAGCGAGCTCGCTCGCGATGGCGGTGGAACTGTCACTTCAATGTCTACTGACTGCTATAGCGAGCAAGCTCGCTCCCACATTGATGTGGGTTCCATGATGGCGATTCAGTTTCAGTTAAGTTCATCCCGATACAGTCCCCCCCGCTGAAGATTATAAAAAGGAGACAACCCATGAACCGCCTGACTGCCTTTTTCATCGCGACCCTCATGGCCCTCGGCACGAGCCTGGCTCACGCACGAGACCTTGATGACGACGAAGCCCGCAAACTGCAAGACGCTGGTACCATTCTGTCCTTCGAAAAACTCAATGCCGCTGCCCTGGCCGAACACCCTGGCGCCACCTTGACCGATACCGAGCTGGACGAAGAGTACGGCAAGTACATTTACCAGGTGGATCTGCGCGACACGAAGGGCATTGAGTGGGATCTGGAATTGGACGCCACCAACGGCAAGGTGCTCAAGAATCATCAGGATACGTAATGAAGCTTAATCTGCGCGCCCATAGTCGATGGGCGCTGGCGCTGCTGGCGTTCTGTTCGCTGGCCGTGGCCCGGGACCTGGATCAGGACGAGGCCCTGCAACTGCGCCAGCAGGGTGTGATCTTGCCGCTGGAGCAACTGCTGCAACAGGCGCTGGACCTGCATCCCGGGGCCAAACTGCTGGAAGCCGAGTTGGAGGAAAAACACGGCGTCTATATTTATGAGGTCGAGCTGCTGGACACCGAGGGCGTCGTGCGCGAATTGGACCTGGAGGCCGCGACCGGCCGCTTACTCAAAGATAAGGAAGACTGATGCGCCTGCTTCTGGTGGAAGATCACGTGCCCCTGGCGGACGAACTGATGGCCGGGCTTGCACGTCAGGGCTACGCCGTCGACTGGCTCGCCGATGGTCGCGACGCGGTGTATCAGGGCAGCAGCGAACCCTACGACCTGATCATCCTCGATCTCGGCCTGCCGGGCGTGCCGGGGCTCGACGTGCTGGCCCAATGGCGTGCCGGCGGCCTGGCCACGCCGGTGCTGATCCTCACCGCACGCGGGTCCTGGGCCGAGCGCATCGAAGGGCTCAAGGCCGGGGCCGACGATTACCTGACCAAACCTTTTCATCCTGAAGAGCTGCAGTTGCGGATCCAGGCGTTGCTGCGCCGCTCCCACGGCCAGGTCAACCAGCCGACGCTGAAATCGGCCGGGTTGCACCTGGATGAGAGCCGCCAGTGCGTAGTCCGCGACGGCACCGACATCCAGCTCACGGCGGCCGAGTTCCGCCTGTTGCGCTATTTCATGCTGCATCCCGAGCAGATCCTTTCCAAAAGCCATCTCGCCGAACACCTGTATGACGGTGAGACCGAGCGCGATTCCAACGTGCTGGAAGTCCACGTCAATCACCTGCGGCGCAAGCTGGGACGCAGCGTGATCGAAACCCGTCGCGGCCAGGGTTACCTGTTCGGCGGGCAGGCGCAGTGAGATCCATCCAGCGGCGCCTGAGCCTGGGGCTGATCGGTGTGATGGTGGTGGTCGGCCTGGTCCTGGCACAGACCAGTCTGTGGCTGTTCGAGCTGGGCTTGCAGCGTTACCTGGAAGCCGGGCTGCGCAACGACAGCGAAAACCTGCTGGTGGCCCTGGTGCGCGGCCCGCAGGGTTTGCAGTTGGATGAGCGACGCCTGTCGCCGGCCTATCTGCGGCCGTTTTCCGGGCACTATTTCCGCATCGATTTTGCCGATGTGCACTGGCGCTCCCGTTCCCTGTGGGACCAGGAATTGCCCCGGCTCGACCACCCGGGCCTGCACAGCAACCTGCAACTGGGGCCTGAGGGCCAGAAGCTCTTGGTGCTGCGCACCGACTATCGACGGCTGGGCCAGGCGATTTCCATCAGCGTGGCCCAGGACTACACACCGGTGCGTGACAGCTTCCGTCGAATGCAGCAGATCGGCCTCGGGCTGGGGTTGGCGGGGTTGCTGTTGATTCTGTTGCTGCAACGCATCACCGTGCGCCGCGCCTTGCGTCCGCTGGACCGGGCGCGGGAGCAGATTGCCCAGTTGCAGCGCGGGCAGCGTTCGCAACTCGACGAACAGGTGCCACGTGAGCTGGAACCGCTGGTGGCGCAAATCAATCATCTGCTGGCCCACACCGAGGACAGCCTCAAGCGTTCGCGCAACGCCCTGGGCAACCTCGGCCATGCCTTGAAGACCCCGCTGGCGGTGCTGCAAAGCCTGGCGTCGAACGAGAAGCTCGATCCGTATCCCGAGTTGCGCAAACTGTTGCTCGAGCAACTGGAGCAGGTCCGCCAGCGCCTGAACCGGGAACTCAACCGCGCCCGCCTGTCCGGCGATGCCTTGCCCGGCGCGCACCTGGACTGCGACGCCGAGCTGCCGGGGTTGCTGGCCACACTGAACATGATCCACGGCGAACACCTGCACCTGAGCTACGTCGCCCCGCCAGGCCTGCACCTGCCGTGGGATCGTGAAGACCTGCTGGAACTGTTGGGCAACCTGCTGGACAACGCCTGCAAATGGGCCGATGCCGAAGTGCGCCTGACCATGACCGAGACAGCCGACGGGTTCAGCCTGGCCGTGGAAGACGACGGCCCGGGCATCCCCAAGGATCGCCGCGACCAGGTGTTCAGCCGCGGCACGCGGCTGGATGAACAGACCGATGGACACGGCCTGGGCCTGGGCATCGTGCGGGACATCGTCGACACCTGGGGCGGCCTGCTGGCGTTGGACGACAGCGAGTGGGGTGGGTTGAAGGTGGTGATCGAGTTGCCCAAGCGCTGACAGCTATTCATGGCACCGCCTGTATGTGGGGCGAACCTGTGGGAGCAAGCTTGCTCGCGATAGCATTTTTAAAGCCAGCACAGGTGTTGTAGGTGACAACGTCATCGCGAGCAAGCTTTGCTCCCACAAATCCCCCTCATACAGGGGGGCGAGACTTGAAAACCCGCCCCACGGCCCTTGCAGCTTGCCGCCGCTTGCTGCAAAGTCGCGACCTTTTTGTCCGGTGGCTTTCCATCGCTGTGCTTTGAGGTAATGATGATAAATGCAGTAATTGCCGCGGTTGGCGTCATGCTGGTGCTCAGCCTGGCCCGCGTGCATGTGGTGATCGCGCTGATTATCGGTGCGTTGGTGGGTGGCCTGACGGGTGGCCTGGGAATCGAGGCAACGCTCAAGGCGTTCAACGCCGGCCTGGGTGGCGGTGCGACAGTGGCGTTGTCCTACGCCTTGCTCGGTGCCTTCGCCGTGGCGATTGCCAAGTCCGGCATGGCCCATGCCCTGGCGGACAAAGCCCTGGCCCTGGTGGATCGCCAGGATGCCGCGGGTGGCACGGGCGTCAAATGGGTGTTGATCGGTCTGCTGGGAACGGTCGCGATCGCCTCCCAGAACATTTTGCCAATCCACATCGCCTTCATCCCGCTGCTGGTGCCACCGCTGCTCTATGTGCTGACCAAGTTGCAGTTGGACCGCCGGTTGATCGCCTGCGTCATGACCTTCGGCCTGATCACGCCCTACATGTTCCTGCCGGTGGGCTTCGGCAATATCTTCCTCAACGAAATCCTCCTGGCCAACATCGCCCGCAGCGGTGTGGACGTCAGCGGCATCAACGTCACCCATGCCATGGGCATTCCGGCGTTGGGCATGGTGTTTGGCTTGCTGCTGTCGTTGTTCTCCTACCGCAAGAAGCGCGTCTACGACCTGAAGAAGATTGCCCGGGTCGAGCAAGTGGCTGTGCGCTATAACCCGCTGAGCCTGATGGTGGCCGGGCTGGCGGTGGCGGCGGCGTTCGCGGTGCAGTTGCTGGTGGACTCGATGATCATCGGTGCCCTGGTCGGGTTCCTGATTTTCTCGCTGTCGGGGGTGGTGCGCTGGCGCGAGACTGACGACCTGTTCACCGAAGGCATGAAGATGATGGCGATGATCGGCTTCATCATGATCGCGGCCTCAGGCTTCGCCGAAGTGATGAAGGCCACCGGTGAAGTCCAGAGCCTGGTGGAGTCTTCGGCGGCCTGGATTGGCCACAACAAGGGCATTGGCGCGCTGATGATGTTGCTGGTGGGGCTGCTGGTAACCATGGGCATCGGCTCGTCGTTTTCCACGGTGCCGATCCTGGCGACGATTTTCGTGCCGCTGTGCCTGCAACTGGGCTTCAGCCCGCTGGCGATCGTCTGCATCGTCGGCACTGCCGGCGCCCTGGGCGATGCCGGCTCGCCAGCCTCGGACTCGACCCTGGGCCCGACCTCGGGCCTGAACATCGACGGCCAGCACCATCACATCTGGGACACCGTGGTCCCGACCTTCATCCACTACAACCTGCCGCTGCTGGTGTTTGGTTGGGTGGCGGCGATGGTCTTGTAACCTCAATACCGAGTTACCTCAATCGCGAGCAAGCTCGCTCCCACAGTGGATCGGTGTGAACACAAGAGTTGTGGACACCACCAATCCCTGTGGGAGCGAGCTTGCTCGCGAAGGGGCCCTCAAGATCGACCCTTCTCTTAGACCCTGTTCACCTTGTCCTACAGTTTTGCCGCGCGGTGCCGTTAATACAGCTAACCACGCCAATAACACCAACAAGAGTGAACAGCATGCGCCTGAGCCTGAAGGCTAAAGTCCTGTCCCTTGCGATACTGCCGGTATTGCTGTCCGCCGTGATCATCAGCCTGACCACGGCTTTCATCTTGAAGGAGCAAGCTAGCAAAGAGGTCCAGCAAACCCGCGAGCGCCTGCTCAGCGAGGCCAAGGCCACGCTGCAGAACTACGTAGCGGTGGGCCTGACCGCCATCAAGCCGCTCTACGATGCCGCTGCGCCTGGCGATAATGAAGCGCGCGCCCAGGCGATCAAGCTGCTGTCGAACATCAGCTACGGCAAGGATGGCTATTTCTTCGGCTACGACTCCGAGACCATTCGTCTGTTCAAGGCCAACAGCCCCGATGGCGTTGGCAAGAGTTTCAAGGACAACCGCGACCCGAACGGTGTCTACGTCAACCGCGACCTGGTGAAAGTCGCCAAGGACGGGACTCACTACCTCGAATACAGCTCGCCGTTGCCCGGCAGCAAAGACCTGGTGCCCAAACTTGGCTACACCGAATACCTGTCCAAGTGGGACCTGGCAGTCGGTAGCTCGGTCAACCTGGACGGCATCGAAGCCCAGGTCGCGCTGGTGGAAACCAAGGTCCACGATCGCCTGCAAGGCGTGATATTGAGCATCGTCGGGATCGCCGCGGTGGTGTTGCTGGTGATTGCGGTGGTGGGCCTGGTGCTCGCCAACACGATCCTGCGGCCGCTGCACCTGATGAAAGACAATCTCGACGACATCGCCGCGGGCGAGGGCGACCTGACCCGTCGGCTGACCATCACCAGCCAGGACGAGCTCGGCCAACTGGCCGGTTCGTTCAACCGCTTCGTCGACAAGATCCACGGCCTGGTGCGGCAGATCACCGACATGACCTCGCAACTGACCGGCCTGGTGACGCAAGTCTCCGAGCAGGCCCAGCGCTCCGAGCAGGCCATGGAACGCCAGCGCCACGAAACCGATCAGGTCGCCACGGCGATCAACGAGATGTCCTCGGCTGCCCAGGAAGTCGCCCGCAGCGCCCAGGGCGCCGCCGTCGCGGCCCAGCAGACCGACGAGGAAGGACAATCGGCCAAGCGCGTGGTGGCCGGCAGCATCCAGCAGATTCATGCGTTGGTGAACGATATCCGCAGCAGTGGCGTGTCCCTGGACAGCCTGCAGCAGGACGTGGCTTCGATTGTCAGCGTGCTTGGGGTGATTCGTTCGATTGCCGAGCAGACCAACCTGCTGGCTCTCAACGCCGCCATCGAGGCCGCGCGTGCCGGCGAGGCGGGGCGTGGGTTTGCGGTGGTGGCCGATGAAGTGCGGGCCCTGGCCAGCCGGACCCAGCAGAGCACCCAGGAAATCCAGGGCATGATCGATCGCTTGCAATCAGGCACTCATGCGGCGGTGGAAGCGATGCGCCGTTCCAGTGAGGCTGGCGAGGGCACTTCGGAACGGGCCAACGAGGCGGGTGCCTCCCTGGACACCATGGCGCAGTTGATCGGCACCATCAACTCGATGAACGCCCAGATCGCCAGCGCTGCCGAAGAACAGACCGCGGTGGCCGAGGAAATCAACCGCAGCGTGCATCAGATCGCCGTGGCCGTGGACAGCGTCGCCGACGAAACCCAACTCGGCGCCCAGACCTCCCGCAGCCTGGCCGACCTGGGCCAGCGCCTGGGCAAGCTGGTAGGACAGTTCCGGATCTGATCCCATCGCGGCAGGAGCTGCCGAAGGCTGCGATCTTTTGCTCTCGATCCAGATGTTTTCACCTGGGCAACCGGGTCTTATCGAGAAAGAAGGATCGCAGCCTTCGGCAGTTTCTGCCGTGCTTCACAGGTGCAAACCGCTACAAAACCCTGTGGGAGCGAGCTTGCTCGCGATAGCGTTGGATCAGCCAACATTCATTTGGCAGACGCACCGCCATCGCGAGCAAGCTCACTCCCACAGGGGCTATGGCTCACGCACATCGCGCATCAACAACCCAAACCGCAGATCCACCGCATCCGGAATCGGCACGTACACCACGTGCCCATCCCCCGGTGCCACCTCGATGCCCTGGCCTTTGACGTTCTGCAACTGATGCAGGTCGAAGTGGAAATTACCCTTGGGGGTCATCAGTTCCATGTGATCGCCCAGGCCAAAGCGGTTCTTCACCCGTACTTCGGCCAGGCGTTCGCGCCGTTCGCCGGTCAGTTCGCCGACGAACTGCTGGCGCTCCGACACCGAACTGCCGTTCTGGTAGTTCTGGTATTCGTCGTGCACATGGCGCCTTAGAAAACCTTCGGTGTAGCCGCGCTGGGCCAGGGACTCCAGGTCGGTCATCAGGTTGCGATCAAATTCCCGGCCGGCCACCGCGTCATCGATGGCCTGGCGATACACCTGGGTGGTGCGCGCGCAATAGAAGTGCGACTTGGTCCGCCCTTCGATCTTCAGCGAATGCACGCCCATGCGCGCCAGGCGCTCGACGTGCTGCACGGCTCGCAGGTCCTTGGCATTCATGATGTAGGTGCCGTGCTCGTCCTCGAAGGCCGGCATGGATTCTCCCGGGCGGTTGGCTTCCTGAAGCAAAAACACCTGGTCGGTGGGCGCGCCAAGGCCCAGGGTCGGCTCGGGTTGATAGGTCTGCACGATGTCGCCCACAGCGTTTTCCACCGCCGGTTGCGCCGAATATTTCCAGCGACAGGCATTGGTGCAACTGCCCTGGTTGGCGTCGCGCTTGTTCAAATAGCCGGACAGCAGGCAGCGTCCGGAATAGGCCATGCACAGCGCGCCGTGGACGAACACTTCCAGCTCCATGGCCGGCACCTGCTCGCGGATCTCGGCGATTTCCTCCAGGGACAGTTCCCTGGAAAGGATGATCCGACTCAAGCCCTGCTGCTGCCAGAACTCGACGCTCGCCCAGTTCACCGTGTTGGCCTGCACCGACAGGTGAATCGGCATCTGCGGGAAATGCCGGCGCACCAGCATGATCAGCCCCGGGTCGGACATGATCAGCGCGTCCGGCGCCATGGCGATCACCGGTTCGAGGTCTTTGAGGAAGGTGCGCAACTTGGCGTTGTGCGGGGCAATGTTCACCACCACGTAGAAGCGCTTGCCCATGGCCTGGGCCTCGGCAATACCCAAGGCCAGGTTCGCATGGTCGAATTCGTTGTTGCGCACCCGCAGACTGTAGCGCGGCTGACCGGCATACACCGCATCGGCACCGTAGGCGAAGGCATAGCGCATGTTTTTCAGGGTGCCGGCGGGAGCCAGTAGTTCGGGGGCGGCGAGGGTCATGATGGCGTCGGATCGCAAAAGGCGGCGAGGGTAGCCCATGCTCGGCCAGGCCATATTGATCTGGATCAAAGGCACAGGGCAAACGCGAAGGCACTCCGGCGCGTCCTGGCGGACTAATGTTTATCCCGCCTTTGGACATGGAAAGCTGATGAATCGAAAGATGCTGCAAAACAAAGCCCAGATGTTGCTCCTGGTGCTGGTCACCATCGCCTTCATCTGGATTCTGCTGCCGTTTTACGGCGCGGTGTTCTGGGCGGTGATCCTGGGCATCGTCTTTGCGCCGATGCAGCGCCGCCTGCAGTTGAAGTTCGGCTGGCACCGCAATGTCACTTCGTTGTTCACGTTGAGTATCTGTGTGGTCTGCGCGATCTTGCCGGTGATCATCATCAGTACGTTGTTGGTCCAGGAAGGCGCGGCGCTGTACAAGAGCCTGGAAAGTGGAGAACTGGACATTGCCGATTACCTGGCCCGCTTCAAGGATGCCTTGCCGCCGTACTTTC
Source organism: Pseudomonas sp. H1_F01 (assembly GCF_054681425.1). Classification (NCBI taxonomy): domain Bacteria; kingdom Pseudomonadati; phylum Pseudomonadota; class Gammaproteobacteria; order Pseudomonadales; family Pseudomonadaceae; genus Pseudomonas; species Pseudomonas sp. H1_F01. Next base: position 2,323,976 of record NZ_CP162823.1, read on the forward strand.
AGCACCTGCTGGACCGCTTCGGCCTGGGCAACCTGAACGGCTTGCGCGACAAGATCGTCAAGAGCGCGATGCAGGGCAGCGAGTTCTTCGCCACCCAGGCCTTCAGCTTCGGGCAGGGAACCTTTCAGTTCCTGGTCAGCTTCTTCGTGATGATCTACCTGCTGTTCTTCTTTCTGCGCGACGGCGCGGAGCTGGTGCGCAAGGTGCGCACGGCCGTTCCCTTGGCGGAACACCAAAAGCGCCGCCTGCAGTTGAAATTCAACCGGGTGGTGCGCGCCACGGTGAAAGGCAACCTGCTGGTCGCCATCAGCCAAGGCGCGCTGGGGGGGCTGATCTTCTGGATCCTGGGGATTCCGACGGTGTTGCCCTGGGCGGTGCTGATGGCGTTCCTGTCGTTGTTGCCAGCGGTGGGGGCGGGCCTCGTCTGGGCGCCGGTGGCGGTGTATTTCCTGCTCTCGGGGGCGATCTGGCAGGGCGTGGTACTGACGCTGTTCGGGGTGTTCGTGATCGGCCTGGTGGACAATTTCCTGCGCCCGATCCTGGTGGGCAAGGACACCAAGATGCCCGACTACATGGTGCTGGTCTCGACGCTGGGCGGGCTGGCGGTGTTCGGGCTCAATGGCTTCGTGATCGGGCCGCTGATCGCCGCGCTGTTCATGTCGAGTTGGGCCCTGTTCGTCGAAACCACGCCGCGGGTGCAATTGCCTTAGGCTTTGTATGAAAAGTCGCGCAGGCACTTTTCGTATAAAGCCTAGGCGCTCAGCAGGTACGGGCCGATACGTTGCGACAGGGCCTGGGCGGCGGGCAGTGAAGTCAGCGGGCCGCTGATGGTCACGCCGTCTTGCACCAGATACCAGCAGGCCAGCAACCCGAGCTCCCGGAGTGGGGCGGGGACAGCGCTGCCAATGACAGACATGATTTGAACCTTGGGCATGGGAAACCTCCATCAATCGATGGGGTTACCTTACGACTCAGTGGGGGTAACGAAAAATCAACCGGCTCAATAGTAGGAATCGATGCCGCTCAATCGACGACCAGATCGAGCATGTGCACCACTTCCTGCTCGTTGAGCAGGCCCTTGCGCACCAGGTTTTCCGCCAGCAGGGAAAGGAACTTGGCGCTGCGGTGGCCTTCCAGTTGCTTGAGTTCGGTCAGCACGTTGTACACCTTGCTGGAGGTGCACAGGCCGACGATACGATGAGGGTTTTGTGTGGGCATACCTTCGTCCTTGTTTTTATGAAGCTGTTGTTGGCGGACAGAGCCAGTTTGCGGCCCGGTCATGACGCTCATGTGACAGCTTGGGTTGTTGGAAAAAAAGAAAGCAGGATCCGGACCATAATGCCTTTTTGGCGCCGGATTATTGTTCCGGCAGCGACCTCGGGCAGGCTTATACGGCCATTAGTCTATTTTTTACCCACAAAAAAGCCCCTGGATCTTTCGATTCAGGGGCTTTTGTTTGTTGCTGTCTGGCTCCACGACCTGGACTCGAACCAGGGACCCAGTGATTAACAGTCACTTGCTCTACCAACTGAGCTATCGCGGAATGGCGCGTATGTTACTGATTGGAAAAGAGAAGTCAAGCGTCCATTGCCGGACGGCGCATTCCTGGTGCCCTTTGACGGTCAATCAACGATTGGCAGTTACCGCCAGGGCAGGAGAGGACTACCATGGTCGCCCGGAAGTTGCAGGATGCACTGCCGGCCATTCGCCGACATTAAGGTACTCGCCATGAACCACCTGTTACGCCTTCTCAGTGCCCGACGCGCCGAGGTGCTCTTGTGAGTACCGCCCAGATCAGCCTGCCCAAGGGCGTGGGGCCTCATGCCGAGAAACTGTACGATGCCATCACCCAGGCCAGCACTGCCGAAGAGTTGAACCGCGCCGGTGGCAAGGCCGAGGGCTTTGTCCTGGGGCTGGAAAGCACCAAGGCGATCAAGAGCCAGGTGGCCGAGTCGTTGTATGTCGTTTATGACGATGCGGCGAGCCAGCGGGCGACGGAGCTGTAGCTTCAGCGAGTGTGTCGTGCCCGGTGCTCTTGTGACGAGGGAGTCCCCGCCACGTCTTCGACGCTGCGCTGTCGCGCAGGGAACTAGAGCGACGTCCACGAGATATCTGTTTTTGATCGTTCCCACGCTCTGCGTGGGAATGCATTCCGTGACGCTCTGCGTCACACTCCAGAAGCGGAACGCGGAGCGTCCCTGGCGACATTCCCACGCAGGAGCGAGGGAACGATCGATATGTATTTTCAGCCTTAAAATCACATGGTTGCAATTTGTTCCATGAGAGCTTGCTCCCACGCCACAGAAGCAGGCCACAGAAGCATCAGGCCAAAAAAAGGGAAGCCCAATGGCTTCCCGTTTTTCATCCAGCGCCGAGGGCGTCAGATCACCTGGACGATGGCCTTGGTCACCGCATCGATGTTGTTCTGGTTCAACGCTGCCACGCAGATGCGGCCGGTGTCCAGGGCATAGATGCCGAACTCGTTGCGCAGGCGCGTCACTTGTTCAACGGTCAGGCCAGAGTAGGAGAACATCCCGCTCTGGCGAGCGACGAAGCTGAAGTCGTGGTGCGGTGCGGCCTTGGCCAGCATGTCTACCATCTGGACGCGCATGCCGCGAATGCGCAGGCGCATTTCGGCGAGTTCGGCTTCCCACTGGGCCCGCAGTTCCGGGCTGTTGAGCACGGCGGCGACGATGCTGGCGCCGTGGGTCGGTGGGTTGGAGTAGTTGGTGCGGATCACGCGTTTGACCTGGGACAGCACGCGGGCACTTTCTTCTTTCGATTCGCTGACGATCGACAGGGCGCCGACGCGCTCGCCGTACAGGGAGAACGACTTGGAGAACGAGCTGGAGGCAAAGAAGGTCAGGCCCGACTCGGCGAACAGGCGCACGGCCGCCGCGTCTTCCTCGATACCGGCGCCAAAGCCCTGGTAGGCCATGTCCAGGAACGGTACGTGGTTCTTGGCCTTGACCACGGCCAGCACGTTTTTCCAGTCTTCCGGGCCCAGGTCCACGCCGGTCGGGTTGTGGCAGCAGGCGTGCAGCACAACGATCGAGCGGTCGGGCAGGGCGTTGAGGTCTTCCAGCAGGCCGCTGCGGTTCACGTCGTGGGTGGCGGCGTCGTAGTAGCGGTAGTTCTGCACCGGGAAGCCGGCGGTTTCGAACAGGGCGCGGTGGTTTTCCCAGCTTGGGTCGCTGATGGCGACGACGGCGTCAGGCAGCAGTTGCTTGAGGAAGTCGGCACCGATCTTCAGTGCACCGGTGCCGCCCACGGCCTGGGTGGTGATGACGCGACCGGAGGCGATCAGCGGCGAATCCTTGCCGAACAGCAAGGTCTGCACGGCCTGGTCGTAGGCGGCAATGCCGTCGATCGGCAGGTAACCACGGGAAACGTGCTGAGCCACGCGAGCCGTCTCGGCCTCGACAACCGCGCGCAGGAGTGGAATACGCCCCTCTTCATTGCAGTAAACACCTACACCCAGGTTGACCTTGTTGGTACGGGTGTCGGCGTTGAAAGCTTCGTTGAGGCCCAGGATGGGGTCGCGGGGTGCCAATTCGACAGCGGAAAACAGGCTCATTATTGCGCGGCTCTAATGGAGAGTGAGGGGAGGTGTGGCGCTCCAGCCGAATGCACTAGAGCGGTGCACAAACGGGGAGCTAGTATAGAGGCCATCACCCGGCACGGCGACAGGCGATTCGGTTTTTACGCTAAGTTTTTACGATTTTTTTCGACCGTTAGTCCTCTCGCCGCGTCAAAGTCTTCAAGGCGTGTAGGACGTTCGTCTTGAAAGCGAAGGCATTCACCTCCACATTGTGTGCATTCCAGTTTTTCCTCGGGCGACATCAGTCGTTTCGGTCTTTCTCGTTCCTGTCGGCTGGCCGACAGGGGTGAATCCAGAGGTTATGTCATGTCTGAATTCCAGCTAGTCACCCGCTTCCAGCCCGCCGGCGATCAGCCGGAAGCCATCCGCCTGATGGTCGAGGGCATCGAGGCCGGGCTGGCGCACCAGACGCTGCTCGGTGTGACCGGCTCGGGCAAGACCTTCAGCATCGCCAACGTGATCGCCCAGATTCAGCGCCCGACCCTGGTACTGGCGCCGAACAAGACCCTGGCGGCGCAGCTGTACGGTGAGTTCAAGGCGTTTTTCCCGAATAACGCCGTGGAGTACTTCGTTTCCTACTACGACTACTACCAGCCCGAGGCCTACGTGCCGTCGTCGGACACCTTCATCGAGAAAGATGCTTCGATCAACGACCACATCGAACAGATGCGACTGTCGGCGACCAAGGCCTTGCTCGAGCGCAAGGACGCGATCATCGTCACCACCGTGTCGTGTATCTACGGCCTGGGCAGCCCGGAAACCTACCTGAAGATGGTGCTGCACGTGGATCGCGGCGACAAACTCGACCAGCGCGCCTTGCTGCGGCGCCTGGCGGACTTGCAGTACACCCGCAACGACATGGATTTCGCCCGGGCGACGTTCCGGGTGCGTGGCGATGTGATCGACATCTACCCGGCGGAGTCGGACCTGGAAGCGATCCGCATCGAGCTGTTCGACGATGAAGTGGAGAGCCTCTCGGCGTTCGACCCGCTGACCGGTGAAGTGATCCGCAAGTTGCCACGCTTCACCTTCTACCCCAAGAGCCACTACGTGACGCCCCGGGAAACCCTGCTGGACGCCATCGAAGGGATCAAGGTCGAGTTGCAGGAGCGCCTGGAATACCTGCGTTCGAACAACAAGCTGGTGGAAGCCCAGCGTCTGGAGCAGCGGACCCGGTTCGACCTGGAGATGATCCTGGAGCTGGGCTACTGCAACGGCATCGAAAACTACTCGCGCTACCTGTCGGGCCGTCCGGCGGGCGCGCCGCCGCCGACTTTGTATGACTATTTGCCGGCCGATGCCTTGCTGGTCATCGACGAGTCCCACGTCAGCGTGCCCCAGGTCGGCGCCATGTACAAAGGCGACCGTTCGCGCAAGGAAACCCTGGTGGAATACGGTTTCCGCCTGCCCTCGGCGCTGGATAACCGGCCGATGCGCTTCGACGAATGGGAAAGCGTGAGCCCGCAGACGATTTTTGTCTCGGCCACGCCTGGCAACTACGAGGCCGAACATGCCGGTCGCGTGGTCGAGCAAGTGGTGCGGCCGACCGGACTGGTGGACCCGCAAGTCGAGGTTCGCCCAGCGTTGACCCAGGTCGATGACCTGCTCTCGGAAATCTCCAAGCGCGTGGCGGTGGAAGAGCGGGTGCTGGTCACCACGCTGACCAAGCGCATGGCCGAAGACCTCACCGACTACCTGGCCGACCATGGCGTGCGGGTGCGCTACCTGCACTCGGACATCGACACGGTGGAGCGGGTCGAGATCATCCGCGACCTGCGCCTGGGTACCTTCGACGTGCTGGTGGGCATCAACCTGCTGCGTGAAGGCCTGGACATGCCGGAAGTGTCGCTGGTGGCGATTCTCGACGCCGACAAGGAAGGTTTCCTGCGTTCCGAGCGCTCGTTGATCCAGACTATCGGTCGCGCGGCGCGTAACCTCAATGGCCGGGCAATTCTGTATGCCGACCGCATCACCGGCTCCATGGAACGGGCTATCGGTGAGACCGAGCGCCGTCGCGACAAGCAGATCGCCTTCAACCTGGCCAATGGCATTACCCCCAAGGGCGTGTTCAAGGACGTCGCCGACATCATGGAAGGCGCCACCGTGCCCGGCTCGCGCAGCAAGAAGCGCAAGGGCATGGCCAAGGCGGCGGAAGAGAGCGCCCGTTACGAGGCCGAACTGCGCTCGCCGAGCGAAATCACCAAGCGCATCCGGCAGTTGGAAGAGAAAATGTACCAGCTGGCCCGGGACCTGGAGTTCGAGGCAGCGGCGCAGTTGCGTGATGAGATTGGCAAGTTGCGTGAGCGGTTGCTGACTGTCTGAGGTTTTTTGGCGGTTTTAAGGGCCTCATCGCGAGCAAGCTCGCTCCCACATTTGGACCGAGTCGCGGTCTCTGTGGGAGCGAGCTTGCTCGCGATGGGCGCGACTCGGTCTGACGACTGGCCACACAAATCCCGCTCTCACTGGAGCCCGCCCGCCATCGCCTGTTACCATTCGCCCCCTGTTTGATCTTCGCTTTTATATTCTTTCCGAGACATGCCATGACCACCGTCCGCACCCGCATCGCGCCTTCGCCCACTGGCGATCCCCATGTCGGCACCGCCTACATCGCTTTGTTCAACTATTGCTTTGCCAAGCAGCATGGCGGCGAGTTCATCCTGCGGATCGAGGACACCGACCAGTTGCGTTCGACCCGCGAGTCCGAACAGCAGATCTTCGACGCCCTGCGCTGGTTGGGAATCGACTGGAGCGAAGGTCCGGACGTCGGTGGCCCGCACGGTCCGTATCGCCAGAGCGAGCGCGGTGACATCTACAAGCAGTATTGCCAGCAACTGGTGGACATGGGGCATGCGTTCCCGTGTTTCTGCACCGCTGAAGAGCTGGACCAGATGCGCGCCGAGCAAATGGCCCGTGGTGAAACCCCGCGCTACGACGGCCGGGCGCTGCTGCTGTCCAAGGAAGAAGTCGCCCGTCGCCTGGCGGCCGGCGAGCCCCATGTGATCCGCATGAAGGTGCCGACCGAAGGCGTCTGCGTGGTGCCGGACATGCTGCGTGGCGACGTCGAGATCCCGTGGGATCGCATGGACATGCAAGTGCTGATGAAGACCGACGGCCTGCCGACGTACTTCCTGGCGAACGTGGTCGACGATCACCTGATGGGCATCACCCACGTCCTGCGTGGTGAAGAATGGCTGCCATCGGCGCCGAAACTGATCCTGCTCTACGAATACTTCGGCTGGGAGCAACCACAGCTGTGCTACATGCCGCTGCTGCGTAACCCGGACAAGAGCAAGCTGTCCAAGCGCAAGAACCCGACCTCGGTGACGTTCTACGAGCGCATGGGCTTCATGCCCGAGGCGATGCTCAACTACCTGGGGCGCATGGGCTGGTCGATGCCGGACGAGCGCGAGAAGTTCTCGCTGCAGGAAATGGTCGAGCATTTCGACCTGTCGCGCGTGTCCCTGGGCGGGCCGATCTTCGACGTCGAGAAGCTGTCGTGGCTCAACGGCCAGTGGTTGCGGGACCTGCCGGTGGAAGAGTTCGCCGCACGTGTGCAGAAGTGGGCATTGAACCCTGAGTACATGATGAAGATCGCTCCCCATGTGCAGGGCAGGGTAGAGACCTTCAGCCAGATCGCCCCGCTGGCCGGCTTCTTCTTCGCCGGTGGCGTGACGCCGGATGCGAAGTTGTTCGAATCCAAGAAGCTTTCGGGCGACCAGGTGCGCCAGTTGATGCAGCTGATCCTGTGGAAGCTCGAAAGCCTGCGTCAGTGGGAGAAGGGCAGCATCACCGCGACCATCCAGGCCGTGGTCGAGTCGCTGGAGTTGAAACTGCGCGATGCCATGCCGCTGATGTTCGCCGCCATTACCGGCCAGGCCAGCTCGGTGTCGGTGCTCGACGCGATGGAAATCCTCGGGCCGGACCTGACCCGTTTCCGCCTGCGCCAGGCCATCGATCTGCTCGGTGGTGTGTCGAAGAAGGAAAACAAGGAGTGGGAAAAACTGCTGGGCGCGATCGCGTAAGCGTTCAATGAGGCAGGACATACCCCGGTTTTCCGGGGTTTGTCGGTAAGTGATTGTTATCCCGGCAAAAAATTTTCAAATTTGTTGAAAATAAATTTGACAGCCCTCCGATACGCCCTTAAGATTCGCCCCGTCCTCAGCGATGAGGGGCTATAGCTCAGCTGGGAGAGCGCTTGCATGGCATGCAAGAGGTCGACGGTTCGATCCCGTCTAGCTCCACCAATTTACACTTCAAGGCCTGGCCACACCGGTCTTGAAGCGATCAGCACTCAGCGTTGATCAGTTGTATAGAAGGGTTTGCGTCCCCTTCGTCTAGTGGCCTAGGACACCGCCCTTTCACGGCGGTAACAGGGGTTCGAGTCCCCTAGGGGACGCCAGTTTTACAGAAGCGATGTTGCAAGATGTCACTCCGCCGCGAGGCGAAAAATCCGGGGCTATAGCTCAGCTGGGAGAGCGCTTGCATGGCATGCAAGAGGTCGACGGTTCGATCCCGTCTAGCTCCACCAATTACAGGTTCAAGGTCTGGCCACACCGTCCTTGAATCGATCAGTTCTCAGCGCTGATCAAGTCAGAAGGTTTGTGTCCCCTTCGTCTAGTGGCCTAGGACACCGCCCTTTCACGGCGGTAACAGGGGTTCGAGTCCCCTAGGGGACGCCACGATTACCCGCTCTGCGGGATTTTATAAGGGTCATTCAATTCTTGAATGGCCCTTTTGTTTGTCTGGCGTTCGGCCAATTCCCTATCCTTGAAAATAGACTTCTGACCAGCGGTCAAAATTTCCGCTTGCGGAAAATTATTATAGGGATAATATTTCAATCGTAATATTCGGAGGCGACGATGAGCGATAAAAAGGCACAAACCCGTGAACGCATTCTCAAGGCCGCCAGCGATGCGCTGATCCAGCGTGGGCCGGCTGAGCCGAGCGTGGGCGAGGTGATGGGCGCGGCCGGGCTGACGGTGGGCGGTTTTTATGCCCATTTCGAAAGCAAGGATGCCTTGATGCTGGAGGCATTCAAGCAATTGCTCAATCGGCGCCGCGGCCTGATCGCCGACATGGACGGCGAGCTGACAGGCGAAGAGCGGCGCGCTCTGGTGGCGGCGTTCTATCTGTCACGCAAGCACCGTGACTCCACCGAACACGCCTGCCCGATCCCTGCATCGGTCGGCGAGCTCGGCCGGCTGCCGGATGCGTTTCGTGAAGTGCTCAATGAGCATATCGAGTTGATGGTCGCGCAATTGGCGGCCAGCCCGGAGGACGCCGACAAGGCCCTGGCCGACATCGCCTTGATGGTGGGTGGCCTGGCCCTGGCACGGGCACTGGGCCCTGGAGAGTTATCGGATCGTTTGCTGCGCGCCGCCAAGTCGGCGGTGCGATGAGCTGAGGCGCGAGCCCTGGAGATGAGCGATGGACAGGCTGAGCTGGATTCGTAGCGTCAATGGCACGCTTGGTTGGGTGGCTCCGCGCATGGTGGCCAAGCAGATGCGTTCGCTGTTCATGCGCCCGCGCAACTTGCCGCCGCGGGATTGGGAACTGCCGCTGCTGGCCTCGTCCGAGCGTATCACCTTGCGCTTCGGTCTTTCGGCCTTGCGCTGGGGCAAAGGCCCGGCAGTCTTGCTGATGCATGGCTGGGAAGGGCGGCCGACTCAGTTCGCGGCGCTGATCACGGCCCTGGTGGACGCCGGTTACACGGTGGTGGCGCTGGATGGTCCGGCTCATGGTCGTTCACCGGGTCGCGAGGCGAATGTCCTGTTGTTTGCCAGGGCCATGCTCGAAGCCGCCGCTGAGCTGCCGCCGTTGCAGGCTGTGATCGGGCATTCCATGGGCGGCGCCAGTGCCCTGTTGGCTGTCCAGTTGGGGTTGCGTACCGAGACGCTGGTCAGCATCGCCGCACCCGCTCGCATCCTTGGGGTATTGCGCGGTTTCTCCCGGATGATGGGTTTGCCGCCCAAGGCGCGTTCGGCGTTCATTCGCCAGGTGGAAAGCGATGTGGGCATGCCCGCTTCGAAGATGGATGTAGCGCACTACCAGCTGGACGTGCCGGGGTTGATTGTCCATGCCGAGGACGACACATCGGTTTCGGTGAGGGAGTCGCAGTTGATCCATGAAGCCTGGTTCGACAGTCGTTTGCTGCGACTGCCACAGGGCGGGCACCGGCGGGTGCTGGCCGATCCTCGTGTCATTGATGGGGTGTTATCACTGCTGGCCGGGCGCAGTCTGCAAGCGCGGCAATCGGCTTGAAGCGAGTTTGCTCGCGATAGCGGTCCAGCTCGGATCCGGTACACTGCCCCGATCCAAATTCGACCAGGAGAGGGGCATGGGCTGGGATCGCGCAACACCGTTCATTATTGATCTTCAGGTAAATGCCGAAGACATCGACGGGCTGGGCCACGCCAACAACGCGGTGTACGTCAGTTGGCTCGAGCGCTGTGCCTGGCGCCATTCCCAGCGCCTGGGCCTGGATCTGGTGGAGTACCGCCGCCTGGACCGGGCCATGGCAGTGGTGCGACATGAAATCGATTACCTGGCAGCCGCCTATGAAGGCGACGAACTGCAATTGGCGACCTGGATCGTCGACTGGGACCAGCGGTTGAAGATGACCCGGCATTTCCAGCTGATTCGGCCCAGCGACAGCACCACGCTGCTGCGGGCCCAGACCACCTTCGTCTGCATCGAATTGTCCACCGGCAGGCCCAAGCGCATGCCGCCGGAATTCATCGAAGGTTATGGTCCTGCGTTGAAACCATCCGGGGTCCTCACCGACTGATCCATCGTCATCGCGAGCAAGCTCGCTCCCACAGGGTTTGGTGGTGGATTCCGATGTTGTGGGCAAAATCCGGTAAACTGCCGCACGTTTTTTCGTTCGAGTGTGTGTTTCCATGCAAATTGCCCTGGCGCCCATGGAGGGGTTGGTCGACAACATCCTGCGGGATGTCCTGACCCGTGTTGGCGGGATCGACTGGTGTGTCACCGAGTTCATTCGTGTCAACGACCGCCTGCTCACGCCGGCCTATTTCCACAAGCTCGCCCCTGAGTTGCTGACCGGTGCCCAGACGGCTGCCGGTGTGCCGCTGCGGGTGCAGTTGCTCGGGTCCGATCCGGTGTGCCTGGCGGAAAACGCGGCGCTGGCGTGCGAGTTGGGTTCGGAGGTTATCGACTTGAACTTCGGTTGCCCGGCCAAGACCGTGAACAAATCCCGGGGCGGGGCGGTGTTGCTCAAGGAGCCGGAACTGCTCAACGAAATCGTCGAGCACGTGCGCCGTGCGGTGCCAAAACACATCCCGGTCACCGCCAAGATGCGCCTGGGTTTCGATAGCCCGGACGGTGCGCTGGTGTGTGCCACGGCACTGGCCGAAGGCGGCGCGGCGCACATCGTGGTGCATGCGCGGACCAAGGTCGATGGCTACAAGCCCCCGGCCCACTGGGAGTGGATTCCCCGGGTGCAGGAAGTGGTCAAGGTGCCGGTGTTCGCCAATGGCGATATCTGGAGCGTCGAGGATTGGCGCCGTTGCCGCGAAATCAGCGGTGTCGAAGACATCATGCTTGGTCGCGGTCTCGTTTCCCGTCCTGACCTGGCCCGGCAGATCGCCGCCGCCCGGGCCGGTGAGGACGTGGTCGAGATGTCCTGGGCCGAGCTGCAGCCGATGCTCCAGGACTTCTGGGTGCAAGTGGTCGAGCAGTTGACACCGCGCCAGGCCCCGGGCCGGTTGAAGCAGTGGCTGGCGATGCTGACCCGCAATTACCCAGAAGCGGTGGCGCTGTTTACCGCTTTGCGCCGGGAAACCGACCTGGACGCGGTTGGCCATCTGCTGGGGGTGCAGCGCACCGAAGCGGCCTGAAAAAAATTCAGAAAAAGCTCTTGAAAAGTTTTTGGCGGTCCCTAGATAGGGGTTACGCGATGCCGAATTCGGGTCGCGGAGACAAAAAAACTTGCTGATTTTTTCAGGAGATTTGAATCATGAGTACTGCATTTTCGCTGGCCCCGCTGTTCCGTTCCTCGGTAGGTTTCGACCGTTTCAACGATTTGTTCGAAACCGCCCTGCGCAACGAGCCGGGCAGCAGCTATCCACCCTACAACGTGGAAAAACATGGTGATGACGAGTACCGCATCGTAGTCGCCGCCGCCGGGTTCCAGGAAGAAGACCTGGACCTGCAAGTGGAAAAAGGTGTGCTGACCATCAGTGGCGGCAAGCGTGAAGCCAGTAACGACAGCGTTACCTACCTGCACCAGGGCATCGCCCAGCGTGCGTTCAAGCTGTCCTTCCGGTTGGCCGATCATATCGAGATCAAGTCCGCCGGCCTGAGCAACGGTCTGTTGAGCATCGACCTGCTGCGGGTGATCCCGGAAGAGGCTAAGGCCAAGCGCATCCCGATCAACGGAGCGCAGCAGCAACCCGCGCTGCAAAACTGATGCAGCGTAAATGAAGAAGGGCGCCAAATGGCGCCCTTTTTCATTGTGGAGATCAGTGGAAGATTAATTGTGGCAAGGGGGTTGTGGGAGCAAGGTTTGCCCGCGATAAAAGCGATGCGGTCCTTCAGAAACCGGGTCGCCTGCAGTCGCGAGCAAGCTTTGCTCCCACATAAAACCTCCTCGCCACAAAGGCCCCGTGTTCCAAATTATGGCAACAACCGCTCAAACGCCTCCAGCGGCAACGGCCGGCTATGCAAATAACCCTGGTACAAATGACAACCAAGCCCTTGCAGGAAGTGCAATTGCTCCAGGGTCTCCACGCCTTCGGCAATCATGATCAGGTTGAGGCTGCGGGCCATGGCGACGATGGCGCGGATGATTTCGGCGTCGTTGGGGTCGCTGGTGGCGTCGCGCACGAATGACTGGTCGATTTTCAGTGTGTCCACCGGCAGGCGCTTGAGGTAGGTCAGCGACGAATAGCCGGTGCCGAAATCATCCATGGCAAAGCTCACCCCCAGTTTCTTGAGCCGGCGCATCTTGGCGATGGTGTCGTCCAGGTTCTGGATCACGATGCCTTCGGTGATCTCCAGTTTCAGCAGGGAGAAGGGCAGGCCGTGAGTGACGAGGCTATTTTCGATGCGTTCGACAAAGTCACTCTGGCGAAATTGCCGTGGGCTGATGTTCACGCACAGACTGAATTGTTGGGGATCAATCTTGCCCTTGGCGATCAGTTGCTTGAAGCCGTCGCAGGCTTCATCGAGGATCCAGGTCCCGACTTCCAGGATCAGGCCACTGTCCTCCAGCACTTTGATGAACTCATTGGGCGACTGGGCGCCCAGCTCCGGGTGATGCCAGCGCACCAGGGCTTCGGCGCCGATGATGCGGTTGTCCCGGGCATCGACCTGAGGCTGGAAATGCACGCTGAACTCGCCACGGGCCAGGGCAAGGCGCAGGTCGGTCTCCATGCGCAGCCGTTCGCTGGCGGCTTTTTGCATGGTGGTGTGAAACATCTGCGAGGTATTGCGCCCCGAGTCCTTGGCGCGGTACAGCGCAATGTCGGCGCGCTTGAGCAAATCGGTGGGCGTGGAACCGTGGTCGGGAATCAGCGCTATACCGATGCTCGGCGTGACCTGCAGTCGCTGGCCATCGAGGAACATCGGTTCCGAAAGCAGTTCGCGCAGGGTGTCGGCCAGGGTCCGCACTTGCTTGCTGACTTCGTTGCGCGAGCCTTCCAGGCCGCTGAGCAGCACCACGAATTCGTCGCCACCCAGCCGTGCGACGGTGTCTTCCAGGCGCACGCTGGCTTCCAGGCGCGCGGTGATGATCTTCAGCACGGTGTCGCCCACCGGGTGACCGAGGGAGTCGTTGATGTGCTTGAAGTGGTCCAGGTCGAGAAACAGCAGGGCGCCGCGCAGGTTGTGGCGTTTGAGCAGGGCGATCTGCTGACTCAGCCGGTCCATCAGCAAGGCCCGGTTGGGCAGGTTGGTCAATGGGTCGTGGTAGGCCAGGTGGCGGATCTGGGCTTCGGCATTGCGCAACAGGCTCACGTCCCGGGCGGTCAGCAGCAGGCATGCGGTTTCATTGAGGGTGATAGGCTCGACTGACACCTCCACCGTAAGGATTTCCCCCCGTTTATTGCGCCCGAGCATCTCCTGGTGGACTACGCGGCCCTTGAGATGCAGCTCGGCCAGCAAGGCGGCCCGCTGTTTTTCTTCGGCCCAGATCCCCACTTCGTAGACGGTGTGCCCGATCACTTCGTCGGCGCGGTAGCCGGTCAACCGGCAGAAGCCGTCGTTGACCTCGAGGTAACGACCGCTTTCGAGTTCCGTGATGGTGATGGCGTCGGGGCTGGAATGAAACGCCTTGGCGAATTTCTCTTCACTGGCCTTGAGGGCGGCTTCGGAGCGTTGTTGCTGGGTGATGTCGCGCAAGGTCGTGACGATGCAGGGCTGGTTGCCGACGTTGATCTGCCGGCTGGAAATCACGCAGGTCAATGGCTGGCCGTTCTTATGGTGAACGACGATGGCGACATTGCTCAGCGATTGTTCGCGGATCACCCGTTCGATGCGTTGCAGGCTACTGCCCGAGGCATCCCAGAGGCCGATTTCGTCGGCGTCGAGACCAATCACGTCGCTGGCGGTCCAGCCGAAGGTCTGGGTGAAACTGGAGTTGATCTCGAGGAACCGGCCGCTGTCCTGGTGAGTGACGCAGATCGGGTCGGGGCTGACCTGGAACAGCGTGGCGAATTTTTCCTCCGAGGCGGCCAGGCTCTGTTCGCGCTCCACCTGATCGGTGATGTCGAGCAAGGTGCCGGCCATGCGCAAGGGGCTGCCGTCGTCGTTGCGGTAGAGGCGGGCGCGGCTTTCCAGGTAGCGCGAGCTGCCGTCCGGCAGTTGCACGCGGTAGGTCAACTGATAGTTGCCCGCCGGGCCTTCGCGCAGGCTGCGATAGGCATTGCGCATGTTGTTGCGTTCTTCCGTGGGGACGCCTTCGAAAAACGCATCGAACGATTCGTGGAACGGCTTGGGCTCCAGGCCATGGAGCTGCGCGGCCCGGGCCGAGCCGTAGAGCATGCCGCTGGGAATGTGCCAGTCCCAGGTGCCCAGTTGCGCGGAGTCGAGGGCCAGGTCCAGGCGTTCCTGGCTGTCCTTGAGGGCCTGTTCGGCGAGTTTTTGCTCGGTGGTGTCGAGGAAGGTGCTCAGCAGGTACGGCTGACCTTCGAGTTCGACTTTCTGCGCACTGAGAATGCCGTTATGAATCTGGCCGTTGCTGGCCCGGAACTCCACCTCCATGCTGATCAGTTCGCCCTTGGCCTTGGTCGCCTCCACCAGTTTCGCCCGCTGCTGGGGGTCAACCCACAGGCCCAGTTCCAGGGTGGTGCGGCCGATCACGTCATGCACCGGCCAGCCGAACAGGCTTTCGAAATACTGGTTGGCCTCGCTGATCAGCCCGTCCTCCTGGCGGGTCAGCAACACCATGTTCGGGCACAGGTGAAAGAGCGTGGCAAATCGTTTTTCCGAGCTGCGCAGCGCCTGTTCCCGCTCGCGCTGATGGGTGATTTCGCGGATCACCCCGATCATGCGCGGGCGACCGTGCTTGTCGGGCAGCACGCTGCCGCTGATTTCCAGCCAGTGCAGGCTGCCATCGGGCCAGACGATGCGGTGGTGCATGGCCTGTTCCAGCGGCGCCCCGGCCACTGCCGCATGAAAGGCGCGCACGGCCCGGGCCCGGTCTTCGGGTAACAACAGGTCCAGATAATCCACATCCGCTGGCAATGGCTGGCGCGGATCGAAGCCGAACAGCGCCTGGGTGCCCCGCGACCAACTGATCTTCCCAGTCTCGATGTCCCACGACCAGGCTCCCAGCCGCGCACCGTTCAGGGCGGCCAGCAACTGCGGCGCGCTGTCCCAGCTCTGCTCGGACCGTTTCGGGTCGAGCGCCTGGATGCGTGGCATGGGCGGGAGGTGGTCAGCGGGTTTGGGCATTATCTCGCGAGCCTTGAGCGGGGTTGGGCGTTAAGCACAGGCTTCAGGCCCTACAGGCGCGGCACAACCTATGCCCTTGTCCCTGGCAAATCGATTTGTGCGTCCAGTAAGGCCATGAAAGCCCGTGCGGCGTTCGACAGCGTCCGTTCGGTGTGCAAGATATAGCCTAGCTGGCGACTGAGTTGTATGCCTGGCAAAGGAATGCGCGCCACCTGTTCGTCGAGCATGGTGCGCGGCAAGACGCTCCAGGCCAGGCCGATGGAGACCATCATTTTTATGGTTTCCAGGTAATTCGTGCTCATGGCGATGTTCGGCGTCAGGCCCTGGGCTTCGAACAGCCGTCGCACGATGTGATGGGTAAACGTGTTGCCCCCCGGGAAAACCGCCGGATGCAAGGCAATGTCCGCCAGGCTGACCGCACCGTTTTCCAGCAATGCGTGTTCCGGGGCGACCACGAAATCCAGGGGGTCGTCCCACACCGGCGTGGCCCGTACCAGCGTGTGGGGTTCGGGGGCGAGGGTGATGACGGCCAGTTCCGCCCGGCCATGGAGGATTTCTTCGTAGGCCACTTCCGAATCCAGGAACTGGATATCCAGCGCCACCTGGGGGTAGCGTCGGGTGAACTCCCGCAATAACGGTGGCAGGCGGTGCAGGCCGATGTGGTGGCTGGTGGCGAGCGTCAGGCGCCCGGTCACTTCGCCGCTCAGGTTGGTCAGGGCGCGGCGGGTGTCGTCCAGCACGTTGAGGATCTGATAGGCCCGTGGCAACAGGGCTCGGCCGGCCTCGGTCAGGCCCACTTCACGGCCAAGGCGGTCGAACAGGCGTACCTTGAGCTGTTGCTCGAGGCCGGCAATGCGCTTGCTGATAGCCGGCTGGGTCAGGTGCAGGCGTTCGCCGGCGCCGGAGAAACTGCCCGTCTCGGCGATGGCTATAAAGGCATTGAGGTTGGCGAGGTCCATGGCGGTTCCGGTCGAATTCCAGTTGGTTATGCAAAGTATGAAAAATATGAATTTGAGTTATTTAATGTAACCCCATAGGATCAGCCTCACAAGCCAAGGGGTTATTGATTCGTTCAAGGCCCGGGGCATAGAAACAAGCTGATGAGGAACCGTCTGATGGCCGGCAAAACGCTCTACGACAAGCTCTGGGATTCGCATTTGGTCAAGCAGCGCGACGATGGCTCGGCGCTGATCTACATCGATCGTCACATCATCCACGAAGTGACTTCGCCGCAAGCCTTCGAAGGCCTGCGCCTGGCCGGGCGCAAGCCTTGGCGCATCGATGCCAACATCGCGACCCCGGACCACAACGTACCGACCACCCCGGAGCGCAAGGGCGGCATCGAAGCCATTGCCGACCAGGTCTCGCGCTTGCAGGTCCAGACCCTCGACGATAACTGTGACGAATACGGCATCGTCGAATTCAAGATGAATGACGTGCGCCAAGGCATCGTCCACGTCATCGGCCCGGAGCAGGGCGCGACCTTGCCTGGCATGACCGTGGTCTGCGGTGACTCGCACACCTCGACCCACGGTGCTTTCGGGGCCCTGGCCCATGGCATCGGCACCTCCGAGGTGGAGCATGTGCTCGCCACCCAGTGCCTGGTCGCCAAGAAAATGAAAAACATGCTGGTGCGCGTCGAGGGCAAGCTGCCGTTCGGTGTGACCGCCAAGGACATCGTCCTGGCGGTGATCGGCAAGATCGGCACCGCCGGCGGTAACGGCCATGCCATCGAGTTCGCCGGCAGCGCGATCCGCGACTTGTCCGTCGAAGGCCGCATGACCATCTGCAACATGTCCATCGAGGCCGGTGCCCGCGTTGGCCTGGTGGCCGCTGATGAAAAAACCGTGGAATACGTCAAGGGTCGTCCGTTCTCGCCAAAAGGCGCGGAATGGGACATGGCGGTCGAGGCCTGGAAAGACCTGGTGTCGGATGCCGATGCCAAGTTCGACACCGTGGTCGAGCTCGACGCCACGCAGATCAAGCCGCAAGTCAGCTGGGGCACTTCGCCTGAGATGGTGTTGGCGGTGGACCAGAACGTACCGGATCCGGCCAAGGAAATGGACCTGGTCAAGCGCGACTCCATCGTCCGCGCCTTGAAATACATGGGCTTGAGCGCCAACCAGGCGATCACCGATATTCAGCTCGACCGCGTGTTCATCGGTTCCTGCACCAACTCGCGGATCGAAGACCTGCGCGCTGCGGCAGTGATCGCCAAGGGCCGCAAGGTTGCTTCGACCATCAAGCAGGCCATCGTGGTGCCGGGCTCGGGCCTGGTGAAGGCCCAGGCGGAAGCGGAAGGGCTGGACAAGATTTTCCTCGAAGCCGGTTTCGAATGGCGTGAGCCGGGGTGCTCGATGTGCCTGGCGATGAACCCGGACCGCTTGGAGTCGGGCGAGCATTGCGCCTCCACCTCCAACCGTAACTTCGAAGGCCGTCAGGGCGCCGGTGGCCGTACGCACCTGGTGAGCCCGGCCATGGCCGCGGCGGCGGCTGTCAACGGCCGTTTCGTCGATGTCCGCGAATTGATCTGAAGGAGCGCAGCATGAAAGCTTTTACCCAGCACACCGGTCTTGTCGCGCCTTTGGATCGTGCCAACGTCGACACCGACCAGATCATTCCCAAGCAGTTCCTGAAGTCCATCAAGCGCACCGGCTTCGGCCCGAACCTGTTCGACGAGTGGCGCTACCTGGATGTCGGCCAGCCGTACCAGGACAACTCCAAGCGGCCGTTGAACAAGGATTTCGTGCTCAACGCCGAGCGTTACCAGGGCGCCAGCGTGTTGCTGGCCCGTGAGAACTTCGGCTGCGGCTCGAGCCGCGAGCACGCGCCATGGGCCCTGGAAGAGTACGGTTTCCGCAGCATCATCGCGCCGAGCTATGCCGACATCTTCTTCAACAACAGCTTCAAGAACGGCTTGCTGCCGATCATCCTCAGCGATGCTGACGTGGATGAGCTGTTCCAGCAGGTCGAGGCCAACCCCGGCTATCAACTGCAGATCGACCTGGCCGCCCAGACCGTGACCCGTCCTGACGGCAAGGTACTGGGTTTCGAGATCGACGCGTTCCGCAAGCATTGCCTGCTCAATGGCCTGGATGACATCGGCCTGACCTTGCAGGACGGCGAGGCGATTGCCGCGTTCGAGGCCAAGCACCGGGCGAGCCAGCCTTGGTTGTTTCGCGATGCTTGATGGATTGATGTAGGCAGTACCGGCCCTATCGCGAGCAAGCTCGCTCCCACAGGTGTTTTGTGAACGCCAAAAATTCCCTGTGGGAGCGAGCTTGCTCGCGATGAGGCCCGCCCAGGCAACACAACACCAAAAGGAAGTCCCCATGACCAGCACCGCCCACAGTCAGGTTGTACAAAAGCAATTCGGTGAACAGGCCTCGGCCTATCTGAGCAGTGCCGTGCACGCCCAGGGCGCTGAATTCGCGCTGCTACAGGCTGCGTTGGCCGGTCGTGGCGATGCCCGGGTGCTGGACCTGGGGTGCGGCGCCGGCCATGTGAGTTTCCACGTGGCGCCGCTGGCCGGTGAAGTGGTGGCTTATGATTTGTCCCAGCAGATGCTCGACGTGGTCGCCACGGCGGCTGCCGAGCGTGGCCTGGGCAATATCAGCACGGTATGCGGCGCCGCTGAGCGCCTGCCGTTCGCCGACGCTGAGTTCGACTTCGTGTTCAGCCGCTATTCGGCGCATCATTGGAGCGACCTGGGCCTGGCGTTGCGAGAAGTGCGCCGGGTGCTCAAGCCGGGCGGGGTGGTGGCGTTCATCGACGTCCTGTCGCCTGGCATGCCGTTGCTGGACACGTACCTGCAAAGCGTCGAAGTGCTGCGCGACACTAGCCACGTGCGCGATTATTCTGCCGGCGAGTGGTTGCGCCAGGTCAGCGAAGCGGGGTTGCACACCCGCAGCACCTCGAGCCAACGCCTGCGCCTGGAATATCGCTCCTGGGTCGAGCGCATGCGCACCCCCGAGGTGATGCGGGCGGCGATTCTCCAGCTGCAGCGCTCGATGGGTGACGAAGTGCGTGAATATTTTGAAATTGAGGCCGATGGTTCGTTCAGTACAGATGTACTGGTGCTGTGGGCCGAGCGATAGCATTTTTCCCGGCCAGGCGTTGGGTACAAAGCCCAGGCGTGTGCCGACAGAGCAAACGAGGAAAGCATGAGCAAGCAGATTCTGATTCTCCCAGGTGATGGCATTGGCCCGGAAATCATGGCCGAAGCGGTCAAGGTCCTGGAGCTGGCGAACGACAAGTACGGCCTGGGCTTCGAACTCAGCCACGATGTGATCGGCGGCGCAGCCATCGACAAGCACGGCGTGCCCCTGGCCGATGAAACCCTGGACCGTGCCCGTGCAGCCGATGCCGTGCTGCTGGGCGCCGTGGGCGGCCCGAAATGGGACAAGATCGAACGTGACATCCGTCCTGAGCGTGGCCTGCTGAAGATTCGCGCGCAACTGGGTCTGTTCGGCAACCTGCGTCCGGCGATTCTTTACCCGCAACTGGCCGATGCATCGAGCCTGAAGCCGGAAATCGTTGCTGGCCTGGATATCCTCATCGTTCGCGAGCTGACCGGCGGCATCTACTTCGGCGCCCCGCGTGGCACCCGTGAGCTGGATAATGGCGAGCGCCAGGCCTACGACACCCTGCCGTACAGCGAAAGCGAAATCCGCCGTATTGCCCGGGTTGGCTTCGACATGGCTCGCGTGCGTGGCAAGAAACTGTGCTCGGTGGACAAGGCCAACGTACTGGCTTCCAGCCAACTGTGGCGTGAAGTGGTCGAGCAGGTGGCCAAGGATTACCCGGACATCGAACTGAGCCACATGTACGTCGACAACGCCGCCATGCAACTGGTGCGTGCGCCGAAGCAGTTCGACGTGATCGTCACCGACAACATGTTCGGCGACATCCTGTCCGACGAAGCGTCGATGCTCACCGGTTCCATCGGCATGCTGCCGTCGGCCTCCCTGGACGCCAACAACAAGGGCATGTACGAGCCGTGCCACGGTTCGGCGCCGGACATCGCCGGGCAGGGCATTGCCAACCCGTTGGCGACCATCCTGTCGGTGTCGATGATGCTGCGCTACAGCTTCAACTTGAACGATGCCGCCGACGCGATCGAAAAAGCCGTCAGCGTGGTCCTGGACCAGGGCTTGCGCACTGGTGATATCTGGTCGCAAGGTTGTACCAAAGTCGGTACGCAGCAAATGGGCGATGCAGTAGTCGCCGCGCTGCGGAATCTGTAATCTTTCGGGCCCACCGCTTCGACGGTGGCCCACTTTTGTATAGGTGTAGTTGCGATGAAACGTGTAGGTCTGATCGGTTGGCGCGGCATGGTCGGTTCCGTGCTCATGCAGCGAATGCTGGAAGAGCAGGATTTCGATCTCATTGAGCCGGTGTTTTTCACCACTTCCAATGTCGGTGGCCAGGGCCCGTCCGTGGGCAAGGACACCGGTGCGCTCAAGGATGCCTACAGCATCGAAGAGCTCAAGACGCTCGACGTGATCCTGACCTGCCAGGGCGGCGACTACACCAGCGAAGTCTTCCCCAAGCTGCGTGAAGCCGGCTGGCAGGGTTACTGGATCGACGCCGCTTCTAGCCTGCGCATGCAGGACGACGCGGTGATCGTCCTCGACCCGGTGAACCGCAAGGTCATCGACCAGCAGCTGGACGCGGGCACCAAGAACTACATCGGCGGCAACTGCACCGTCAGCCTGATGCTGATGGGTCTGGGCGGCCTGTTCGAAGCCGGTCTGGTGGAGTGGATGAGCGCCATGACCTACCAGGCAGCGTCCGGTGCCGGCGCGCAGAACATGCGTGAGCTGATCAAGCAGATGGGCGCCACCCATGCCGCCGTCGCCGATGACCTGGCCAACCCGGCCAGCGCCATCCTCGACATCGACCGCAAGGTCGCCGAGGCGATGCGCAGCGATGCCTACCCAACCGAGAACTTCGGCGTACCGCTGGCTGGCAGCCTGATCCCCTGGATCGACAAGGAACTGCCTAACGGCCAGAGCCGTGAAGAGTGGAAGGCCCAGGCCGAAACCAACAAGATCCTGGGTCGCTTCAAGAGCCCGATCCCGGTGGACGGTATCTGCGTGCGCATCGGCGCCATGCGCTGCCACAGCCAGGCGCTGACCATCAAGCTGAACAAAGACGTGCCGATCGCCGACATCGAAGGGTTGATCAGCCAGCACAACCCTTGGGTCAAGCTGGTGCCGAACAACCGCGAAATCAGCATGCAGGAGCTGAGCCCGACCAAGGTCACCGGCACCCTGAACGTACCGGTGGGTCGTTTGCGCAAGCTCAACATGGGTTCGCAATTCGTCGGCGCCTTCACCGTCGGCGACCAACTGCTGTGGGGCGCGGCCGAACCGCTGCGTCGCATGCTGCGGATCCTGCTCGAGCGTTGATCGATTGCTGCTGTGAAAGAACCCGTGCCTTGTGAGAGGTGCGGGTTTTTTATTGGGGGCGGTTGTGTGTCAGGGCTGGCCTCATCGCGAGCAAGCTCGCTCCCACAGGTTTTGTGGCCACTGAAGACCCCATGTGGGAGCGAGCTTGCTCGCGATGAGGCCAGCCCAGGCACTGCAAAGCCTCCGGCCAATTGCCTGCATACCCACCACCCGGTAAAGTGCCGCTCCCCACGTTTTACCTGAGGTAGACCCATGAGCCAGTCCTTTGATATTGCCGTGATCGGCGCCACCGGTACTGTCGGCGAAACCCTCGTCCAGATTCTCGAAGAGCGGGACTTCCCGGTCGGCAACCTGCACCTGCTGGCCAGCAGCGAATCGGCAGGCAGCTCGGTGATGTTCCGCGGCAAAAACGTGCGGGTGCGCGAAGTCGACGAGTTCGATTTCAGCAAAGTCCAACTGGTGTTCTTCGCCGCCGGCCCGGCGGTGACCCTGAGTTTCGCCCCGCGGGCCACGGCGGCCGGTTGTGCGCTGATTGACCTGTCCGGCGCCTTGCCGCCCGAACAGGCGCCGCAGATCGTGCCGGAAGCCAACGCCCAGGTGCTCGCCGGTTTGAGCAAGCCGTTGCAGGTCGGTAGCCCCAGCGCCTCGGCCACGGCCTTGGCGGTCGTGCTGGCGCCGCTGCGCGAATGCCTGGACTTGCAGCGCATCAGCCTGACCGCCAGCCTCGCTGTGTCGGCCCAGGGCCGCGTGGCCGTGAGCGAATTGGCGCGCCAGACCGCCGAGCTGCTCAACGCCCGTCCGCTGGAGCCGAAATTCTTTGATCGGCAGATGGCGTTCAACCTGCTGGCCCAGGTCGGCATCCCGGACGAGCAGGGCCATACGCAGCTGGAAAAGCGCCTGGTCCGCGAGTTGCGCCAGGTGCTGAATCAACCTTTGTTAAAGATTTCCGTAACTTGCATTCAAGCCCCGGTGTTTTTTGGCGATAGCTTTAGCGTGACTGTGCAGTCTGCCAGTCCCATCGACCTGGCCAAGGTCAACGCGGCGTTGGAAGCGGCACCCGGTATCGAGCTGGTGGATGCGGGCGATTACCCGACGGCGGTGGGCGATGCGGTGGGGCAGGATGTGGTCTACGTTGGTCGTGTGCGCGGTGGGATCGACGATCCGGCGGAACTAAATATGTGGCTGACGTCAGATAACGTGCGCAAGGGCGCGGCGCTCAATGCGGTGCAGGTGGCTGAGTTGTTGATAAAAGACTTGCTGTAAAAGATACTTGGCATCAATTTGTCGAATGATTCTAGCTGGGCGCTATGCTTGGTCGGAATGCTGAAGGCGAACATCCCTCTGGGGGACTTTCCCGGGGCATGAGTGAAATGATCGCGCGCACCGTCGCTTCGGGGCTGCGCGCAATGCCTTACGGCAGCGGCATCAATACCTTCTCGCTGGCCGAGGAATGTTCAAACAAAGGAAGAGGCTATGGTTCAAGTTCGCAAACTGGTGTTAGCAATAGCGGCCGCCTCGGCGCTGTCCTCCGGTATGGCGCAAGCGCTCGGGCTCGGGGAATTGACCCTGAAGTCGACGCCGAACCAGCCTCTGGTCGCCGAGATCGAGTTGCTCGACGTCCAGCAACTGACCGCTGCCGAAGTCGTGCCGAGCCTGGCCTCGCCCGATGACTTCGCCAAGGCCGGCGTCGACCGCCAGGCCTTTCTCAATGACCTGAGCTTCACCCCGGTGATCAACGCCAATGGCAAGAGCGTCCTGCGGGTAACGTCCAGCCGGCCGCTGTCTGAACCGATGGTCAAGTTCCTGGTGCAGGTGATGTGGCCCAACGGCCGTCTGCTGCGCGACTACAGCGTATTGCTCGATCCTTCCAAATTCTCGCCACAGGCCGCCGACGCCGCCCGGGCGAAACCGCCCCAGGTCGTGTCCACGCCGGTCACCGGGGCGACCAAGCCTTCGCAATACACCACCACGCCGCGCGATACCCTGTGGGAAATCGCCGCCAAGGTGCGTAACGGTGGATCGGTCCAGCAAACCATGCTGGCAATCCAGGCGTTGAACCCGAACGCATTCATCAACGGCAACATCAACCTGCTCAAGACCGGCCAGGTATTGCGCCTGCCGGACCCGGTGCAAAGCACTGCATTGCCGCAACCCCAGGCCATCGCTGAAGTGGCTGCGCAGAACGCCGCCTGGCGCTCGGGTCGTCGTAGCGTGGCGGGTGCTGGCAAGCAGCAGTTGGATGCTACCAAGCGTGGCCGTGGTGAAGGCGCGCCGGCACAGGCTGCCGGCCGCGACAACTTGAGCCTGGTGTCGGCTGACTCAGCGAAGGCGGGCGGCAAGGGCAAGGGCGCTGCCGGCGATGCCCAGGCGCTCACCAACAAGCTTGCAGTCACCCAGGAAAGCCTCGACTCGGCTCGCCGGGATAACGAAGAACTGAAAAGCCGCATGGCGGATCTGCAGAGCCAACTGGACAAACTGCAGCGCCTGATCGAGCTGAAGAACAACCAACTGGCCAAGATGCAGGCCGAAGGTGCCGCCGTTCCTCCTGCCGGCGAGGCACCTCCTGCAATGTCCGCAGAGCTGACCCCTGCGCCAGCGGCACAGGCCCCGGCGGCTGCACCTGCGCCAGAGGCAGCCCCGGAAGCGACGCCGCCTGCCACTGCGGTCGAGCCGACGCCTGCCGCGTCCAACGAGCAAAAATACAACGACCTGCTGACCAATCCGATCCTGCTGGGATTGATTGGCGGCGGCGCGCTGCTCCTGCTGTTGTTGCTGTTGTTGCTCGCCCGTCGCCGCAAGGCTCAACAGGAAGCGGAAAAGCACTTGCGCATGGCCCGAGCCCTCGAGGAGGAGGCTGACTTCTCCCCGGAGCTCGATCTGCCCCCGAGCAGCTTCGAGGGCATTGATGTTCCGCCGCCAAGCGTAAAACTTGAGCCAAAACCCGTGCCTGCCCCTGCGCCAGTCCCCAAGCCGGCTCCAGTGGTTGCGCCTGTGGTGGTCACACCGCCTATCGCGGCGCCATTGGTGGCTCCGGCTGCCGAGCGCTCCGACGACGTGCTGCCCCAGGCCCAGTCCCATATCGATCGCGGCCGCTTGAACCAGGCCGCCGACCTGCTTGAACAAGGCATCAAGGCCGAGCCCCAGCGCAGCGACCTGCGCCTGAAGCTGATGGAAGTCTACGGTCAGCAGGGCGACCGCGACGCTTTCGTCGCCCAGGAACGCCAGTTGGTGGCCAATGGCGAAAACTTCGCCCAGGTCGAACAGCTGAAAAGCCGTTTCCCGGCCATGGTGATCGCCTCCGCCGCTGGCTTGGCCGCCGCGACAGTGGCAGCAGAGCTGGACGCGCAGTACGTCAAGGAGCTGTTGGAAGACAAGACACCGACCGACGAAGAGCTGGACAGCGCCTTCGACCTGAGCCTGGATGACCTGGAAACGACCCCGGCTGCGCCGACGCCAGAGCCTGTCGCTGAGCTGGACGCGTTCCCGGAAGACGACGACCTGAGTTTCGAGTCGGTGCTCAAGCAGCAGACTGAAGCCAACGAAAGCCTGGACGACCTGTCGGAATTCGACCTGGACCTGGGCGCCGATGCGCCGACCCCGATCCCGGCGCTCGACGACGAAGACTTCCTGCTGGACCTGGACGACGATCTCAAGGGCCTGGATTTGCCTGCGACTGAAGCGCCAGCCTTGGCTGACACCCCAGCCGACGATCTCGAACTGCCGGCGGACTTCGATCTGTCCCTGTCTGACGAAATGGACGCGCACGATGCGCCCAAGGATGCCTTCGAGTCCGAGCTGGATGATGTAAACGCCGAGCTGGATCGCCTGTCCGACAGCCTGGGCCAGCCGACGTTTACCGCCGAAGATGCCCTGGTCGGTGCTGAAGACGAGCCGGACTTCGACTTCCTTAGCGGTACCGACGAAGTGGCGACCAAGCTCGATCTGGCCCAGGCCTACATCGACATGGGCGACAACGACGGCGCCCGCGACATCCTCGGCGAAGTCCTCAGCGAAGGCGACGCCACCCAGAAGAGCGAAGCGCAGGAGATGTTGTCGCGTTTGGCTTGAGTCAGTGGTTATACAAGAACGGCAGCCGGTGAGGCTGCCGTTTTTGTTTGCGGCGGGTTTTGCGGGTGTTTGGACTGGCGTCATCGCGAGCAGGCTCGCTCCCTCAGGGGATTTGCGGTGGGAGCAAAGCTTGCTCTCGATGACCAAGGTACATTCAACATCAATGCAAGCTGACCCACCGCTATCGCGAGCAAGCTCGGCTCCCACAGGGGGGGTGGTGGGAGCAAAGCTTGCTCGCGATAGCGTCGGCTCATTCAACACAGGATCACCCGTCGGACTGGCATCCCAAGCCATCGGCCTTATAATGCCCGCCTTTGCGTACCTCAGCAGGCTGTAATTCCTTGGCAAACATAGACAACCCGGCCGCCGAAATGGCGGCCGACGGCTTTTTCCGGATCGCCTTGGGCGTTGAATACAAAGGCTCGCGCTATCGTGGCTGGCAGCGCCAGGCTTCCGGTGTATTGACTGTGCAGGAAACCCTTGAAAACGCCCTGTCCAAAGTCGCCGACTCGCCCGTGTCGCTGCATTGCGCCGGTCGTACCGATGCTGGTGTGCATGCCTGCGGCCAAGTGGTGCATTTCGACACCCAGGTCGAGCGCTCGATGAAGGCCTGGGTGATGGGCGCCAACATCAACTTGCCCCACGATGTCAGCGTCAGTTGGGCCAAGGTGATGCCGGCGCACTTCCATGCACGCTTCAAGGCCATCGCCCGGCGGTATCGCTACGTGATCTATAACGATCAGATCCGCCCGGCGCACCTGAACGAAGAAATCACCTGGAATCACCGCCCGCTGGACGTCGAGCGCATGGCCGAGGCCGCGCAATACCTGGTCGGCGTCCATGATTTCAGCGCCTTCCGTGCCGGCCAGTGCCAGGCCAAGTCGCCGATCAAAGAGTTGCATCACCTGCGCGTGACCCGTCACGGCAAGATGATCGTGCTCGACATCCGCGCCAGCGCGTTCCTGCATCACATGGTGCGCAACATTGCCGGCGTGCTGATGACCATTGGTGCTGGCGAACGGCCGGTGGAGTGGATCAAGGAAGTGCTCGACAGTCGCATCCGGCGCTCCGGTGGCGTCACGGCGCACCCGTTTGGCTTGTACCTGGTACAGGTCGAATATCGCGATGAATTCGAGCTGCCGGAGCGTTACATCGGGCCACATTTCCTCACGGGCTTCTCGGAACTCGACGGCTGACGCCCTCCGCAGCATTTGCTACCATCCGGGACTTTCACGGATTTGCCTGAGGTTTTACCCACCATGCCGGTCGTTCGCAGCAAGATTTGCGGGATCACCCGCGTCGAGGACGCGTTGGCGGCGGTCGAGGCCGGGGCCGATGCCATCGGGCTGGTGTTTTACGCCAAGAGCCCGCGCGCGGTGACGGTGCAGCAGGCGAGGGCGATCATCGAGGCCCTGCCGCCGTTCGTGACCTCGGTGGGCCTGTTCGTCAATGCCGGTCGTTGCGAGTTGGGCGAAATACTCGATGCGGTGCCGCTGGGTTTGTTGCAGTTCCATGGCGACGAGGCCCCGGCCGATTGCGAGGGCTGGCATCGCCCATACATCAAGGCGTTGCGGGTCAAGGCCGGGGATGACATTGCCGCCAGTTGCGCAGCTTTCGCCGGTGCCAGCGGCATTTTGCTGGACACCTATGTGGAAGGCGTTCCCGGAGGGACCGGTGAAGCGTTCGATTGGTCGCTGGTGCCCCAAGGCCTGGACAAACCGATTATCCTGGCCGGTGGCCTGACCGTGGACAACGTGGCTCAGGCCATTCGCCAGGTTCGCCCTTACGCGGTGGACGTGAGCGGAGGTGTGGAGCAGAGCAAGGGCATCAAGGACCCTGCAAAGATTCGTGCATTCATGGCCGCTGTGCGCAGTAGCCAGTCGTCAATGTGACGGCTGGCAGACTGCCGCCGTCCATACCAGCACTGTACAAAGCAGGCAGGTGCCGCCTCCGGGTGGGCCGATAGCGAAGTGGTAGCCGCCGTGCGGTTGCCGGGATGGCTGAGGAAGGTTGGGTTGCACGCAGGTCATGTTTTGCACTGACCGTGGCGGCCCCTCGACTCGCCGCACAATGAATTTAGCTCAAGGGCATACGCGGGGCCGCGAACCAAAGCGTTCGGGCCGCCGGTACTGGAGAAAGAAAGCATGAGCAACTGGTTGGTAGACAAACTGATCCCTTCGATCATGCGTTCCGAGGTGAAGAAAAGCTCGGTGCCTGAAGGTCTGTGGCACAAATGTCCATCCTGCGAGGCGGTGCTGTACCGTCCCGAACTGGAAAAGACCCTGGACGTTTGCCCCAAGTGCAACCACCACATGCGCATCGGCGCGCGTGCCCGTATCGACATTTTCCTCGATGCCGAAGGCCGTGTTGAGCTGGGTGCCGACCTGGAGCCAGTGGATCGCCTGAAATTCCGCGATGGCAAGAAATACAAGGACCGTCTGACCGCTGCCCAGAAGCAGACCGGCGAAAAAGATGCGCTGATATCCATGAGCGGCACCCTGCTGGGCATGCCGGTGGTGGTCTCGGCCTTCGAATTTTCCTTCATGGGCGGTTCCATGGGCGCCATCGTCGGTGAGCGCTTCGTTCGTGCCGCCAACTACGCTCTGGAAAACCGTTGCCCGATGATCTGCTTCGCCGCTTCCGGCGGTGCGCGGATGCAGGAAGCGCTGATCTCCCTGATGCAAATGGCCAAGACCTCCGCGGTGCTGGCGCGTCTGCGCGAAGAAGGCATTCCGTTCATCTCGGTGCTGACCGACCCGGTCTACGGTGGTGTTTCCGCCAGCCTGGCGATGCTGGGCGACGTGATCGTCGGTGAGCCGAAAGCCCTGATCGGCTTTGCCGGCCCGCGCGTGATCGAGCAGACCGTGCGTGAAAAACTGCCGGAAGGCTTCCAGCGCAGCGAGTTCCTGCTGGAGCACGGTGCCATCGACATGATCATCCATCGCCAGGAGCTGCGTCCGCGCCTGGGCAACCTGCTGGCACAATTGATGGGTCTGCCGACGCCGAAATTCGTCGCCGCACCGATCGAGCCGATCGTGGTTCCGCCAGTGCCTGCCGGGCTATGACCCAACGCACCCTGGGCGACTGGCTTGCCTACCTCGAGCAGTTGCATCCATCGGCCATCGACATGGGGCTGGAGCGCTCGCAAACGGTAGCGTCCCGCATGGGACTGGCCAAGCCGGCGCCCCGGGTCATTACCGTCACCGGCACCAACGGCAAGGGGTCGACCTGCGCCTTCGTGGCCTCGTTGCTGCGGGCCCAGGGGCTGAGCGTCGGTGTCTACAGCTCGCCGCACCTGCTGCGCTACAACGAGCGGGTGCAAGTGAACGGCGTCGAAGCCACTGACGCCCAGCTGTGCGAAGCCTTTGCCGCGGTGGAAGCCGGGCGAGGCGATACAACCCTCACGTATTTCGAGATGGGCACCCTGGCGGCGTTCTGGTTGTTTGCCCGTGCCGGTCTCGATGCGGTCGTGCTGGAAGTCGGCCTGGGCGGACGGTTGGATACGGTCAACCTGGTGGACGCAGACATTGCACTGGTCACCAGCATTGGCGTGGACCATGCCGATTACCTGGGCGATACCCGCGAATCCGTGGCCTTCGAGAAGGCCGGCATCTTTCGCCAGGGCGCGCCTGCGCTCTGCGGCGATCTCAATCCTCCCCAGCCGTTGCTGGACAAGGTTCGCGAATTGAACTGCCCGTTCTTTCTGCGCGGGCGGGATTTCGACCTGGCGATGACCGAGCAGCACTGGCAATGGCGCGGCAGCGACCTGCAGGGCAATCCGGTGGAATTGCACGATCTGCCCTTGCTGGACCTGCCGATGGAAAACGCCGCCCTGGCGCTCCAGGCCTACCTGTTGCTGGGCTTGCCATGGGATGCCGGGCAAATCGTCCAGGCGCTGCAGGCGACCCGTGTGGTCGGGCGCCTCGATCGTCGTCGGTTCGATTGGCAAGGCAAGCGTCTGAACCTGTTGCTGGATGTCGGCCATAACCCCCACGCGGCGCAGTACCTGGCCGAGCGCCTGGCACGGCGGCCCGTGGTGGGGCGGCGCCTGGCGGTGTTCGGGCTGCTGTCCGACAAGGATCTGGATGGCGTTGTCGAGGCGTTGGGTGCTAGTGTCCAGCATTGGGCGGTGACGCCACTGGATTCGCCGCGCTCGCGTACCGCGGCGCAGTTGCAGGAAGCCTTGCAGCGCCATGGCGCTTCAGTGCAAGCCTACGCTAGCGTGGCCGATGCCTTGGAAGGGCAGTGCGCCCTGGCGACGGCCGATGATGAAATCCTGCTGTTCGGATCATTTTTTTGTGTTGCCGAGGTCCTTCAATGGTTGGCCCGGCGCTCCACGGAGGAGGCTGCAGATGGCATTGCTGGATAAGGCGTACAAGCAGCGCATGGTCGGGGCCCTGGTGTTGGTGGCCTTGGCGGTGATTTTCCTGCCGATGCTGTTTTCCCGTCAGGACGAGCAACGCCAGGTCACGGTTGACGCGCCAGCCGCGCCCCAGGCGCCTTCGGTACCGCCTGTGCAGGTTGAACCGGTGGCGGTGCCCGAGCCCCAGGCATTGCCTCAGGAACCTGTCCCGAGCGACGAGGAGCTGGCCGAGCAGTCGGCGCCGTCGATGCCGATTGCGCCTGCACCTGCACCCGCAACGCCTGCGCCTGCCGCACCGAACAAGCCGTCAGTCGCTCCGGCTCCAGCCCCCGTTCCGGCCGCTCCAGCGGTCAAGCCGGCCCCAAGCCAGCCGATTACTGCCGCCACGACCAAGCCGGACACCACGCAAAGTCGCGTGGATGCCAATGGCCTGTCGGTCAGTTGGTCGGTGCAACTGGCCAGCCTGACCAGTCGCGAAAGTGCCGAGAACTTGCAGAAAACCCTGCGCAGCCAGGGCTACAACGCCTACATCCGTTCCGCCGATGGCAAGAATCGGGTGTTTGTCGGCCCGCTGATCGAGCGTGCCGAAGCCGACCGCCTGCGTGATCTGCTCAGCCGCCAGCAGAACCTCAAGGGTTTTGTGGTGCGCTTCCAGCCAGAGCGCGGCTGACAGCGATTTAGCTGATTTGAATCGTGCAGCTTACCGACAGCCCTGCGCTCTGCTAAAATGCGCCGCCTTATCCGTCTGTAGGCTGCACCGTGCCATTTACCTGGGTTGACTGGGCGATCGTTGCGATCGTCGCCATCTCCGCATTGATCAGTCTGAGCCGCGGCTTCGTCAAGGAAGCCCTCTCGCTGCTGACCTGGATCATCGCGGGAGTCGTAGCCTGGATGTTTGGTGGTTCGCTGTCCCAGTACCTCGCCGGATACATCGAAACTCCGTCGGCTCGCGTGATCGCGGGCTGTGCCATCTTGTTTATCGCCACCTTGCTGGTTGGCGCAATGATCAATTATCTGATCGGCGAACTGATTCGCGTCACCGGGCTTTCCGGGACGGACCGGTTCCTGGGCATGGCCTTTGGCGCCGCGCGTGGCGCGTTGCTGGTGGTCGTGGCCGTCGGGCTCTTGAGCCTGGGGCCGGTACAGCAGGATACGTGGTGGCAGGAGTCCCGGCTCGTGCCACAATTTCTATTGGTCGCAGACTGGTCCAAAAACCTGATCCTGGGTTGGAGCAGTCAGTGGCTTGCCAGCGGTATCAGCGTACCCGCTGAAATACCGTTCAAGGAACACCTCTTGCCGATGGCCAAAACGCCGCAGTAAGTGTTGTTCAGTTCAGATCCATTAAGTAGGGGTTGCGTCGCATGTGTGGCATCGTCGGTATCGTCGGTAAGTCGAACGTCAATCAGGCGCTGTATGACGCGCTAACCGTGCTCCAGCACCGCGGCCAGGACGCTGCCGGTATCGTGACCAGCCATGACGGCCGGTTATTCCTGCGCAAGGACAACGGCCTGGTGCGTGATGTGTTCCACCAGCGCCACATGCAGCGCCTGGTCGGTCACATGGGTATCGGCCACGTGCGCTACCCGACCGCGGGCAGCTCGACGTCGGCTGAAGCCCAGCCGTTCTACGTCAACTCGCCGTACGGCATCACCCTGGCGCACAACGGCAACCTGACCAACGTCGAACAACTGGCCAAGGAGATCTACGAATCTGACTTGCGCCACGTCAACACCAATTCCGACTCGGAAGTGATGCTCAATGTGTTCGCTCACGAGCTGGCCCAGCGCGGCAAGCTGCAGCCTACCGAAGAAGACGTGTTCGCCGCCGTGACCGACGTGCACAACCGTTGCGTCGGCGGCTATGCGGTGGTGGCGATGATCACCGGCTACGGCATCGTCGGTTTCCGCGATCCCCACGGTATCCGCCCGATCGTGTTCGGCCAGCGTCACACCGACGAAGGCGTCGAATACATGATCGCCTCCGAAAGCGTGTCCCTGGACGTGCTGGGCTTCACCCTGATTCGCGACCTGGCCCCGGGCGAAGCGGTCTACATCACTGAAGACGGCAAGCTGCACACCCGTCAGTGCGCGACCAACCCGTCCTTGACCCCGTGCATCTTCGAACACGTCTACCTTGCGCGTCCGGACTCGATCATCGACGGCGTCTCGGTCTACAAGGCCCGCCTGCGCATGGGTGAAAAACTGGCCGACAAGATCCTGCGCGAGCGTCCGGATCATGACATCGACGTGGTCATCCCGATCCCGGACACCAGCCGCACTGCGGCCCTGGAGCTGGCGAACCACCTGGGCGTCAAGTTCCGCGAAGGTTTCGTGAAGAACCGCTACATCGGCCGGACCTTCATCATGCCGGGCCAGGCTGCACGGAAAAAGTCCGTACGCCAGAAGCTCAACGCCATCGAACTGGAATTCCGCGGCAAGAACGTGATGCTGGTGGACGACTCCATCGTGCGTGGCACCACGTGCAAGCAGATCATCCAGATGGCCCGTGAAGCCGGTGCCAAGAACGTGTATTTCTGCTCTGCGGCCCCGGCTGTGCGCTACCCTAACGTCTACGGCATCGACATGCCGAGTGCCCATGAGCTGATCGCTCATAACCGTACCACCCAGGACGTGGCCGACCTGATCGGTGCCGACTGGTTGATCTACCAGGACCTGCCGGACCTGATCGAAGCG
Source organism: Pseudomonas sp. H1_F01 (assembly GCF_054681425.1). Taxonomy (NCBI): domain Bacteria; kingdom Pseudomonadati; phylum Pseudomonadota; class Gammaproteobacteria; order Pseudomonadales; family Pseudomonadaceae; genus Pseudomonas; species Pseudomonas sp. H1_F01. The sequence continues at coordinate 2,357,030 of NZ_CP162823.1, forward strand.
GTCGGTGGCGGCAAGATCAAGATCGAGCACTTCGATTGCGCGGTATTCGACGGCAAGTACGTCACCGGCGACATCGACGAGGCCTACCTGAACAAGATCGAGAACGCACGTAACGATGCGTCCAAGGCCAAGACTCAGGCGGTCAGCGCGATCATCGATCTGTACAACAATTGATTAACCAACCGGCCCTGAGGGGCCGGTTTGCGTTTAAACCGATTTCAGGAGTGACAGCATGAGTCAGGATTGGGATGCCGGTCGGCTGGACAGCGACCTTGAGGGCGTAGCGTTCGATACCCTGGCGGTTCGCGCGGGTCAGCACCGTACACCGGAAGCCGAACATGGCGATCCGATGTTTTTCACCTCCAGCTACGTGTTCCGCACCGCTGCCGATGCAGCCGCACGGTTTGCTGGCGAAGTGCCGGGCAACGTCTACTCGCGCTACACCAACCCGACCGTGCGGGCTTTCGAGGAGCGCATCGCCGCCCTGGAAGGCGCCGAGCAAGCCGTGGCCACTGCCACCGGCATGGCCGCGATCATGGCCGTGGTGATGAGCCTGTGCAGCGCTGGCGACCACGTGCTGGTGTCGCGCAGCGTCTTCGGCTCGACCATCAGCCTGTTCGAAAAGTACTTCAAGCGCTTTGGCGTGGAAGTCGATTACGTGCCCCTGGCGGACCTGTCCGCTTGGGATGCGGCAATCAAGGCCAATACCAAGCTGCTGTTCGTCGAGTCGCCTTCCAACCCCCTGGCCGAGTTGGTGGACATCGCCGCGCTGGCGGAAATCGCCCACGCCAAGGGCGCCATGCTGGTGGTCGATAACTGCTTCTGCACCCCGGCGCTGCAACAACCGCTGAAGCTGGGTGCGGACGTGGTGGTGCATTCGGCGACCAAGTTCATCGACGGCCAGGGCCGTTGCATGGGTGGCGTGGTGGCCGGTCGTAGCGAGCAGATGAAGGAAGTGGTGGGCTTTTTGCGCACCGCAGGCCCCACCCTCAGCCCGTTCAACGCCTGGATTTTCCTCAAGGGCCTGGAAACCCTCGGCCTGCGCATGAAAGCCCATTGCGCCAATGCCCAGGCCTTGGCTGAGTGGCTGGAGCAGCAGGATGGCATCGAGAAAGTGCATTACGCCGGCCTCAAGAGCCATCCACAACATGACCTGGCCTTGCGTCAGCAACGTGGTTTCGGCGCGGTGGTGAGCTTTGAGGTCAAGGGGGGCAAGGAGGGCGCCTGGCGCTTCATCGACGCGACCCGGTTGATTTCCATCACCGCCAACCTGGGTGACACCAAGACCACCATCACCCACCCGAGCACCACGTCCCACGGTCGCCTGTCGCCCCAGGAGCGTGAATCGGCGGGTATTCGTGACAGCCTGATCCGCGTTGCGGTCGGCCTGGAAGACGTGGCTGACCTGCAAGTCGACCTGGCCCGCGGGTTGGCGGCCTTGTGATCGAGCTGGCTACGCCGCCGAGCGGCACTCATGGCCGGGTTGCACTGGTTACGGGCGCCGCACGGGGCATCGGCCTGGGTATCGCTGCCTGGTTGATCTGTGAAGGCTGGCAGGTGGTGCTGACCGACCTGGACCGCGAGCGCGGTTCCAAGGTGGCGAAGACCCTGGGCGACAATGCCTGGTTTATCGCCATGGACGTGGCGGACGAGGCGCAGGTCGCCACCGGTATCGCCGAGGTGCTCGGGCAGTTCGGGCGGCTCGACGCGCTGGTGTGCAACGCGGCCATCGCCGACCCGCACAACATCACTCTGGAAAGCCTGGACCTGGCCTATTGGAATCGGGTCCTGGCGGTGAATCTGGGTGGGCCGATGCTGCTGGCCAAGCACTGCGCGCCGTATCTGCGCGCTCACAACGGCGCCATCGTCAACCTGGCCTCGACCCGCGCTGCGCAATCGGAACCCGACACCGAAGCCTATGCGGCGAGCAAGGGCGGCTTGCTGGCCCTGACTCATGCCCTGGCAATCAGCCTCGGGCCGGAGATCCGGGTCAACGCCGTCAGTCCTGGCTGGATCGACGCGCGCGATCCCTCCCAGCGTCGTGCACAGCCGCTGACCGACGCCGATCACGCCCAGCATCCAGCGGGCAGGGTAGGCACGGTAGAGGATGTGGCGGCGATGGTGGCGTGGCTGTTGTCGCGCAATGCCGGTTTTGTCACGGGGCAGGAGTTCGTGGTGGACGGCGGCATGACCAAGAAAATGATTTATACGTAAGTGCGGTTGCGGGTGCCGTTTGAAACTGTTTTGAAAAAACTTCAACCCTGCTATTGACTTAGCTTCGGTACCTGCGTAAATTTCGCGGCCTCAACGAAGCAAAGGGTGATTAGCTCAGCTGGGAGAGCGTCTGCCTTACAAGCAGAATGTCGGCGGTTCGATCCCGTCATCACCCACCATGTTTTACGAGAGTTTTGCGAAAGCAAGACGGAAGCTGTCAAAAGCCTCCACCGACGCGCAGCGGTAGTTCAGTCGGTTAGAATACCGGCCTGTCACGCCGGGGGTCGCGGGTTCGAGTCCCGTCCGCTGCGCCATATTTTCCGAAGCAGGCTTCGCCTGGTTCGAGATTCAAGCCCAAGGGTTTGGATCAGACGAGTTAACTGGACGCAAGTCCATAGCGATACGCAGCGGTAGTTCAGTCGGTTAGAATACCGGCCTGTCACGCCGGGGGTCGCGGGTTCGAGTCCCGTCCGCTGCGCCATATCTGCTTCGAGGCCCACTGAACGCCTTGAAGCTAAGAAGCAAGCTGCAAAGCTACTTCTAGTCGATAGCAAAGACCCTGGTCGAAAGACCGGGGTTTTTTGTTTTTGCGATTTGAAAGATTGGAACAAGCCAGTGGCGAGGGAGCTTGCTTGTGGCGAGGGGATTTAGCGAAACGTCGCACCGCCCCGCTGGGCTGCGTGAAGCAGCCCTTTGGTGATGTGTTGTCGTTCTCAGAACCCCAATTTATCCCGCAACCCGTAATACCAAGCCCCCATCGCCGCAAATGGCGTACGCAACAACTGACCGCCGGGGAAGGGGTAGTGGGGCAGGTCCGCAAACGCATCAAAACGCTCAGCCTGACCTCGCAGCGCCTCAGCTAGGACCTTACCCGCCAGATGTGTATACGTCACGCCATGGCCACTGCAGCCCTGGGAATAATAAATGTTATCCCCCAGCCGCCCGACCTGCGGAAGACGCGACAACGTCAGCAGGAAATTTCCGGTCCAGGCGTAATCGATCTTCACATCCTTGAGCTGCGGGAAGGCCTTGAGCATCTTCGGCCGAATGATCGCCTCAATGTTCGCCGGATCCCTAGCGCCATACACCACGCCGCCCCCGAAGATCAGACGTTTGTCGCCCGTCAGTCGGTAGTAATCGAGCAGATAGTTGCAGTCTTCGACGCAATAATCCTGAGGCAGCAGGCTATGAGCCAGTTCATCGCCCAACGGCGCGGTGGCAATCACCTGCGTACCACAAGGCATGGATTTGGCCGCCAGCTCTGGCACCAGATTGCCCAGGTAAGCATTGCCCGCCACGATAATGAACTTGGCCCTGACCTTGCCCTGTGGCGTATGCACAACCGGGCTGGGACCCCGCTCGATGCGCACTGCTGGCGATTGCTCATAAATCACCCCGCCCAGCGACTCCACAGCCGCCGCTTCGCCCAAGGCCAGGTTGAGCGGATGAATATGCCCGCCGCTCATATCGAGCATGCCGCCCACATACTCATCGCAAGCCACCACCTCGCGAATACGCCGCTGATCCAGCAGCTCCAGCTGGGTATGCCCGAATCGCTCCCATAAACGCTTCTGCGACTCCAGGTGGCCCATCTGTTTAGCGGTAAGGGCGGCGAATACACCACCGTCCTTCAAATCACACTGAATCTGATACTTCGCCACTCGCTCGCGAATGATCCGTCCACCCTCGAACGCCATGTTGCCTAGCAACTGCGCCTGTTGAGGGCCAACGCTGCGTTCGATCACATCAATGTCGCGGCTATAACTGTTAACGATCTGCCCGCCATTGCGACCCGAAGCCCCAAAACCGACCTTCGCGGCCTCAAGCACGGTGACCTTGAAACCGTTCTCCAGCAAAAACAGTGCAGAGGACAGGCCGGTGTAACCAGCGCCGATCACGCAAACATCCGTCTCGACGTCATCCTGCAGGGCAGGGCGCGGAGGAACCGGGTTGGCCGACGCGGCGTAATAGGACGCTGGATAGGATGTGTTCGCCATTCTGCAACCTCTGTTTTATATTTTTTACGAATGCAGCGATCCTACCCGAGATAAAAATCGGCCGCCAGCCACCGCAAAATCTTCGTTGCCTTGGCGAAATTAAATATTTTGCATATTCATAGGGTTAGGTGAAAAAAAGGTGTTGACACCCCTCCGGAATTCCGTAGAATGCCGCCTCACAGCAGGCACGTAGCTCAGTTGGTTAGAGCACCACCTTGACATGGTGGGGGTCGTTGGTTCGAGTCCAATCGCGCCTACCAAACAAAATCCGCTCTGCTGGGCGGTCTAGAAGGGCTCACCGAAAGGTGGGCCCTTTTTTGTTGGCGCACATAAGGACATGGTCATGCGGGTTGTCACTTCCGTAACTTTTCTTGCTTTAGCACTCGCTGGTTGCTCTGGAATACCTTCAGTTCCATACGAAGAGCCTGCTCAATCAGAGGGAGTGGCGCGTGTTCGCGTTATCACGAACTCTGATGTGTACGGAGATAGCGTCGTTGGCAGTTGTGCTCCTGCTACCCGGCATAAGATGGCTGAAGCCGGACGTTTCGGGCAGGACGGTACGGCGAGCATCAACTATCCGCAGTATCCCCTGAAGTCGGCGAGCATTGGCATACCGAAAAGAGTTTGGCCCAGTCTTATCCAGTACATCCCTGCAATTCGGATGGGGGAAGGGGCTTACAAAGAGGTCGTGACCGAGTATCGCGTCAGGACGGATCTGCCATTCCAAATTGCAACCCGGGGCGCGACCATTGCGGGCAACGGCAGCTCTTACCTGACCTGTGGTGGCCAGGCGCTCGTTTACAAGCTGGAACCAGGGAAAGACTACGAAGCGGTGGTAGGGGTGCATGGCAGACCAAGCAAAGATGGCGAGCCAGCGCTGATTTGCATGTTGGCGGTTCTCGAACTTACCACTTTGCCTGGCACTTCGATTGTGATTCCCCAAAAGCTGACGCATGCTGCGGCTCCGCAGGTGGTCTGCAAGAACTGATAAGCACAGCCCGCCGTCGAGCGGGTTTTGCGTCTGGCAGAAACGAGAAAGCCCCGATTTTGATCGGGGCTTTCTCGTTGTGGCGAATAAAGACGGCGACTTCAGGTTTTGTGCGAATACATTCTGAAGCCGACAGATCGCAGAACCAGGCAGGAAGAGAACGGGGAGTAACTGAATCGCCTGCTCGAGAAGATCGATTGGGTGATAGCGGGCCTCATTGGGGCCGTGGTTGCGAGTTGGTGGCATAAGGCGACCTGACCAACTGGCGCTCCTGGACGATTTTCCTCCTCACGGCTGTGGCCTGCGCTCTGTACCTAACGGGAATGGTCAGCGACAAGCTTGGTGTCATCGAGGCCAACAGAAAAACGGGGACGAGGAAAACGGGGACAGATTTATCTTTTGCTTCGCTGCGTTGCGAGCTTCCATCGAATGGATTCGCTCGGTTCAACGAGCAGCCGGCTAGAAAATAAATCTGTCCCTTTTCTCGTTTTTCCTCTCGTGTTTCGGCTGCTATAAAGCGGTTATCTTTTTAGGGGAAATTCACATATGCGTTTGATTCAAAAGAGTGGTTTCCTGCTGGTTTTCGTTGCGCTCAGTAGCGTTGGACAAATTTCTTTTCCGACCAATGACGATCACTTTATTGCTGTCACTGCCGTTGCGATCGGCCGCATGTGTGCGGAGCAGAAGCCCGAGATGAACTACTCGCTGCAGAATTTGCTGAGCGTGCCAGATCGTGGGGTAACTTCAGAACTAAAGAAAGAAATTGCTAAAGTCGATGCTGACCCGTCCCTTCAGGATGAAATCATGGCGATCCAAATACACGCGGCTGGGGACTCTTCAGCAATGAAGTACCTCTGTCCAAGCTACGCACCGAAAGACACCAAATAACGGTCGCAGTCCAAGGAATCTGCGTCTGGTCTGTGTAGGGGAAAACGAGGGAAAAGGGGACAGATTTTTTTTGCTTCGCTGCCCTGAGAGCTTCCATCGAATGGATTCGCTTGGGTCAACTAGCTGCCGGCTAGAAAATAAATTCGTCCCCTTTTCCACTTTTCCACTTTTCCACTTTTCCATCCGACGTCAGTTCAGGGTCGAAAGCTGCTTGCTCCGCTATTGCAGCGGAATATACACATCAGTTTGCCAGCGATCCTGCGGTGTCTCGGGATAGATGCTCAGGTAATGGAAGAACAGCGGCTGGTCACGAAGTTCCTCTCCACTGGCAGGAAGCCAATCGCGGTAAATCGGATAGATCGTTTCGCCGATGTGATCCGGTGACCCCTCATGTCGCACCACGACACAGCGACCGCCGGGAATGACGATTTCGCGCACGCCGAACTCATTCGGCGCCACGGCCTCGTGAATTTCGCCGCAGATTGCGAAGCGGAATTCCTGCGCAGGTGTCGTATCGGGGTTGCCATAGGGAATGCCAAAGCTGCGACTCGACGCCACCGGCGACTGTCCGCTCTGCTTACGCCACTCGATGAACTTGCGCACGCTCTCATTGACGAGCCCGGCGGGCCCGCAGTGTTCAAATGCTGCGACCCTGACTTCAGGGAATTGCACGATTCGTATTTGCATGATGATAGTCCTGGAAAAATGAGGGATTGCGAACACCGCATTCCAGACCTGCCAGTTCGGCTCCTTCCTGAACGCACTCGGCGTCATACCGAACGCCCGCCTGAACGCCCTGCAAAATGCCTCCGGACTTTCGAAGCCGGCACCGAGTGCGGCCTCCAGTACCGAGTGATCAGCGGCGGCTAGGCGGTGCGCCGCGCGTCGTAATCGCATCAGTTGCACATAACGTGAAACAGGCACGCCTACGAACGCGGTGAATTGTCGATGAAAGTGAAATGCCGAAAAGTTCGCCACATGGCTCAACGTATTCACCGACAGATCACCTTCGAGATTCTCATTAATGTAGGCGAGGACGGCGTTGAAGCGTTTTGTGTAAGCGAAGTTGGGCGACATGTCAGACACTGGGAAAAGGCTCCTGGAAGTACGGTCGGCAATAGAGTCGACTATAGCGACGTGAACGCGCCTAGCCGCGTTTGCTCAAGCACGTTTTGGGTTGGTACGTGCGATCTCTTCCAAGGCGATGAATCTCGGCCCCCGCGCTCTGCAACGATGCCGGTGTGCGTGATGGCTTTCTGCAATGTTGCCAGATACCTTAGGCAGATCACACAGAGACGATAATCATGAAGGCATTGGTCATAGTGGCCTCACTGTTCGCACTAACTGGGTGTGCCAATCACCCCTTGGACTGTGCAACAGGACTCATTGCGTGGGACGACTGCCTGCCCGGCACCAAGGGTTATACCGTCCGGCAGGAAAGCCTGAAGAATCTTGCAGTTGCGAAAGAACTGCAAGCTGCCAAGGACGACGCTCAGTGTCGGTCCTACGGGGCCACACCCGGCTCTGACGCCTATGTGAACTGCCGTGTTCAGCTTGATAAGACGGGGAAATAACAGGGACAGGCCACGATTGTGAGACGGGCCGATTACAGGTGAACTCAGAGTCGTGGTGTTTCCCCGGTTCCCCGTAATTACGTCGAGTATGAAAACAGGCGCTTGTTAATCGCTCGCCATGTCGGCGGAAAGTACTCAACCAACAGCAACAGCTTGCCCTCTAGCCAGCCGCGTTTATGGGCGTATTTGCATACGTCGATGATGGCTCTGGAAGACTGAATAGGTTAGCCGGCCAGCGGTGAGGTTCCTAGCGTAAAAAAACAAACGAAGCCCAGTTCAAGGCACGTACCCGCGCATTGCGGGCCAAGTCCTATAAGTCAGCGCTCTGTGAGTGATAACCTACGAGTTCTTCTATAAATGATATTGGATGCAGTATGACAAGCTGTTTGAGGACGCTCGGAGCTAGCCTCGCTAACAGTATAGTGATCCCCGCCGCTTGGTTATCGGGGCTTACGACGATAGGACTCTTGTGGGGCATGATAGAGTTTTGGCCCGATAAGCTTTCAGTCGAAGGACGTCAGCTCTTCCTGGCTTCTGTTTCTATTTTTTGCCTCGCCATATGGCACTTGATACGGCGCAAGAGACGAGCAAAAGCACTTGTAGCATCCATCAACCTAAAAGAAGGTCTGAGCCTTGACGCTACGCAGCTGCTCGGCTATCCAAGTCCCCTATTTTTTGTCTTTGACCTCTCCAACAAGAAACTCGCTCAATGCCAAAGCACCACCGGCGACTATCAAATTCGAGACTTCACGTGGGTAACAGGCTGGCAGTGCGAGTGGCAACAGATTGACAGCATGGTGTCGGGCGGCGTTATTCAAATAGTCGATGGGGCAGGCATGAGCGTTCCAGCCGACGAGATTCGGCGTAGATTCATAGGATTCTCACTGGTTTTGACGGTTGCCGATACAAGTCATCCTCTCCTCCGTTTTCCAATGAGCCGGAGCGCAGCTGAAGGGTGGTGTACCCGGTGCAATGAGCTTTTCAAGAGCTAAACACGAAGCGTCACGCCAGAAGATATCTTTAGAACTCGCGGCAGCGCTGCTATAAGGGCTCAAACGAGCGCCGCGAGAGGCATTGACGCAAATTCCTACACAAACCTCGGAAACGAGCGCATTGCAGCATTTGGGTATGCAACTTATTGTCTTTGTGTCGCACAGATGGCGATTCGGGTTTGGCGACTCGATTGAATGAAGCGCAGAAGCTCCTGCTCCTAAATCAATTGAATGAAGGTACTGCTCATGACCCGATACATGCCCATCACCGGCATCGACTGCATCCCCGCGACCCTGCTCATCGACACCGAAGCGCCTCTGGACGTCCTTTTCGAAACCGCCGATTACCGCATCCGCACGGTGACCCAAGTCTTGGAAAATATCGCGTTTCGCTCGGACATCAGCTCAGACACGGTGGTGCTGACGGATTTTTGTAAATTGCTGACCACATCGTTACGTGATGGTTGTGATGTCATGGATGTGATTGGAAGACGATTGCGGGCGCAGGCGGCGGAATAATGAAGACGGGCGACTTATAAGCCGCCCGTTTCGCAAAAGGAGAACTGGGGACGGACTACGATTATGAGACGGTCCGATTACAAGTGAACTCTAAACCGTGGTCTGTCCCCAGTCCCCTACGCGCGAGAGGCGAGCTTATTCAGGGTAAGCGAACACCAAACACACCTTGTGAAACTGACCGGCGCCTCTCCTGATACAAACTCCCCCCGCAACACTACCCCCTGTTCCATCGGCAGTCTTCAGTCAACACGAAGATCTCCGCGACCACGGCCCAGAAATTTCGAGCATCGTGGTCAATAGATTGGGGAGCAACTGAGTCGATCAATCAGCCATTGTCCAGCTGGCCCCGGCAGTGAGTCTGTCGCGTGAACTGCGCAGATATCTATTTTAACTCCCTCCTTCGGCGAACCTTCCACATCGAGCGTAGCCAGAGCGCCAGCAACTAAGTCCTGTTCGACCATGTGCCAAGGCATGCTGCCCCATCCAACACCATCCTTGAGGAACGCGTACTTCGTCGATAGATCAGCCAGACGCCAGGTCGAAGGCGACAGCACGCCAAAGTCCTTCCCCGCCAGCAGTTCTGATCGATCAGTCAGCACCAGTTGAACGTGCTTGGCCAATTCCCGCCGAGGAATCTTCCCACTCAGCCTGGATAGCGGATGATCAACTGATGCCACCACCACTAAAGAGAATTCGCCAATTCTCTCGATTGACAGGGTGGGGAATGAAACTGGCAGTGATGCCAGGATACCAAGGCTGCACCGACCATCGAGTATCGGTTGATAGCCCGCACCGAGGCCTTCGACGAAAATCTTTAGGCGGGTATGCGGGAATCGCTCGGCAAACTCTTTGACTACGGCAGTAATGGCAGACGTCGGAAAGAACACGTCAACTACTACGGATAATTCAGGTTCCAGCCCTGACGTCATGAGCTTGGCTCGCGCCTTCAGAGTGTCGACGGCCGAAATGATGCTGCGCGCATCTGTCAGCAGCAGAGCACCTTGGGGTGTCAATTTGGGGAAACGACCTGAACGATCAAAAAGCGTTACCCCAATCTGATCCTCCAAGCCGCTCACCCAGCCGCTCACTGCCGATTGCACCCTGTTGAGTTTCCTCGCGGCCGCAGAAAAACTGCCTTCGTCTACGGCAGCGACAAATGTTCTTAGCTGATCAAGCGATACACCGTCGAGCATCCCGCCCCCATCCATCCGAATTAGCGATACATAGCATCTCAATATACCGTCTTTTCAGATCCTCAAGAACAGCTCATCTTTCACATGCCCATTAAACCGTAAGCTTGGTGACTGAAATGCAAATCCTCCATCTTGACGCCAGCATCCTAGGCGACGCGTCTGTCAGCCGTACCCTGTCTTCGCAGATCGTCGCGCGCCTCGCTGCGCTCCACCCGGACAGCAAGGTGATTTACCGAGATCTCGGCCAAGACCCTGCACTACATCTTTCCTTGGAGCATCTATCAGCCTGGCAAGGCACTGTGGCCAAAGACCCAATGTTGGTGAACGACCTTTTCAAGGGAAATAGCTATCTGCAAGAACTCCTCGATTCGCAGATCGTGGTAATAGGCGCGCCTATGTACAACCTGACGATCCCGAGCACGCTCAAGTCCTGGATTGACCGGGTCGCGATATCAGGCAAATCGTTCCAATACACCGCCACTGGCCCAGAAGGCCTCTTGAAAGGAAAGCAGGCTTACGTCGCTTCATCACGTGGTGGTGTGTATTCGCCAGGTAGTCCTGCGGCAGCTTTAGAACATCAAGAGAGCTACTTGATCGGGCTATTGGGATTTCTGGGCGTCACGGATACACGAGTCGTGCGCGCGGAAGGCTTGGCTGTAAGTCCAGAGGCCAAGGATGAGGCGATAAATAGGGCTCTTCAAGAAATCGCCACGATTGGCGCTTGATCAAATCAATTTTCATTTTTTCTTCAGGAGTTCGAAAATGAAATACGCCATTATTGGTTCCGGTAACGTCGGAACCGCCATTGCTCGCCAATTTGCCCGGGTCGCGATTCCAGTATCTATTGCGAACACTAGAGGGCCAGAAACGATTCTCCCCCTCACAGCAGAGTTGGGAGAAATGGTCACAGCCACCTCTTTGGAAGAGGTGCTCTCTGCCGACGTTCTATTCCTGGCACTTCCATTTATCGCAGTGGAGGCTCTCGCTCGTAGTCGATCCGACTGGGCTGGCAAGATCATCATCGATCAGACCAACGCCTATGGTGTACCACCGGAAACACTTGCGGGACGGCTCTCTTCTGACATTGTTGCCCAAGCGCTGCCAGGCGCGTCGGTCGTCAAAGCTTTCAACCAACTTCCGGCTGGCGTACTGGCCCGAGATCCCTCTCAGGATGGCGGACGGCGTGTCGTATTCGTCTCCAGCAACGACGAAAAAGCTGCCTCGACCGTCAAAGCCTTAGCAGAGCAACTCGGGTTCTCGCCAATCCTTGTCGGGCGAATCGATGAAGGTGGTCGCCTTCTTCACATTCCTGGCCCACTGGTGCTTCACAACTTGATCGAGCATCCACTCAAATAAGGCGATGAGCATGAAGACTGACGAGCCGATGTTCGTTCGTGAGGTAGCTCGTGTTGCTAACCCTGACACCTCAGCTGGACGTATGGCCGGGCATCGGGCTCGCCGACTGATAGATGGTGATCCAACCTTTTCCGATCCCTTCGTAGTGATGGCCGAGGACTGGATGCCCCGTGGAGCATTTCCTCGTCATCCACACCGAGGCATGGAGACAGTGACCTTTGTGATTGATGGGGTTGTCGAGCATCGTGACAGCGCTGGGAATGGGGGCATGATCAAAGTAGACGGCGCTCAATGGATGACAGCGGGTCGAGGGGTTTACCACGAAGAAAATGCGCTTCCAGGAACGATTGCCCATACGTTGCAACTATGGGTGAACTTGCCAGCGGCACTGAAGATGTCCGAGCCGCGTTATCAGGATCTAGCTGGCAGCACGATGCCCGTCAGGCGAGAGCCGGGGGTCGAGGTTCGAGTCTTCTCGGGTCAGTCCGGGAGCGTAAGCTCGTCCACTCTCAATCATGTTCCAATCATAATGCTGGATGTGCGAATTGAGCGCGGAGCGTCATTTCGGCAGATGCTCCCAGCCACAGACAACGCTTTCATGTACGTCTTGGCAGGCATACCGAAAATTGGGGAGGCTGGGAGGCTCGTCCCGGCCAGCCAACTGGCATGGCTGACCCGCTCTGAGAAAAGTGGGCAGTCAGAGGTCACGCTCAGCGCCGAGAATACGGATGCCCGGTTGCTGTTCTTCTCAGGCAGTCCATTGCGCGAACCTATCGCTCTTGGAGGCCCGTTCGTGATGAATACAGAGGAAGAGATTCAAGAGGCGTTTGTCGACTTTCAGACTGGGCGGTTTTGAGTAACAAAGCACTGTGTGTTGGCGCTGATTGAAAACTGACCCACCCTGCCGATGGAAAATTGACCCAGGACGGATTGCTGACTTTTGCCCCAGCAATTATGGATAAGCTTAGCAGCAGTGTTCCGGTTGAAGACGCATCGGGCCCGACCGCATGCAGGCATGCAGCAGGGCACTTATGGTGCGGATCAAAACGGCTCATCGTCCTCGATACCATCTCCGTCCTTACGCTTTCGTTCCCGTGACTTGATCTTTGTCTGGGCGGCCAAGGTGCTGTGTTGCAGGCGGTAGGTACAGGTTGCGTAACGGCAACCAGTTATGCGGCAACAGCTCGGCGATCCCACTGGCGCGCTGCGTCGGCAGCCGCGTTAGTACATCTTTGAGATAAGCATACGGATCATGCCCGTTAAGCTTGGCCGATTGGATCAGGCTCATCAGCGCAGCCGCGCGTTGACCGCTGCGTAACGACCCCGCAAAGAGCCAGTTCTTGCGCCCAAGAGCCCATGGCCGGATTTGCTGCTCTATATGGTTGTTATCAATAGGCACCGCACCGTCATCCAGATAACGTGACAACGCCGTCCAGCGTTTCAGACTGTAATCCAGAGCCCTGGCGATGGCCACGCCATCGTGCACAAGCTCACGCTGGGCGATCATCCAGGCGTGCAGCATGTCAATCACGGGGACAGCTTTTTCTTGTCGTATTCGTCGCCGTGCATCTGGCTCCAGGTCGCGGATTTCACTTTCGATTTCGTACAGCAACTGGATATAGCCCAGGGCTTGCTCGGCGAGCGTGCTTTTGTTGGTGGCATGCAGGTCGAAGAACTTGCGCCGGGCATGGGCCATGCAGCCAATTTCGGTGACGCCCAGTGCAAAACTGGCCTTGTAGCCACCAAAATCGTCGCACACCAGTTTGCCTTTCCAGTCTTGCAGGAAGGCACGAGAGTGGTCGCCCGAGCGGCTTGGACTGAAGTCGTACACCATCGCGCGGACATCGGCAGACGCGGTGGTCGCGTAGGCCCAGACGTATGCTCGATGGGTTTTCTTCTCGCTAGGCATGAGCACCTGTACCGGCGTTTCATCGGCGTGCACCACGTTGTGGGCAAGTACCACTTCGCGCAGCGCATCAACCAGCGGTTGCAGTTGCACACCGCAGAGACCGACCCACTGCGCCAAGGTCGAGCGCGGGATGGCGAGGCCGGCCCTACCAAAGATCTTTTCCTGACGGTACAGCGGCAAATGATCACCGTATTTGGCGATCATCACTTGAGCCAGCAGACCTGCCGTGGGGATGCCTTTGTCGATGATTTGCGCCGGAACCGGTGCCTGGATCAGCGTTTCGCATTGATCACAAACCCACTTGCCACGGATGTGCTGTTCGACAGTGAACACGCCGGGCGTGTAGTCGAGTTTCTCACTGACGTCCTCACCGATACGCTTGAGAGCGCAGCCACAGCTGCACTGCGTGTTATCGGGTTCGTGATGGATCTTCGTGCGCGGAAACTCGGACGGCAAGGCGGTGCGTTTTGGTTTCTGCCGGGCCACGGCAGGGGTTGGAGCGAGTTGCAGCGCCTCAAGCGCAGCTTCGATGACCACGATGTCGACGTCGATATGCTCATCGAGCAGACTGGCTTGATACAGGTTTAGTTGCTCGCTGCGCTTGGCAAACTTGAAACGCTTGAGCTGTGCGATCTCATGGGTCAGCTTGTCGTTGACCGTTTTGTAGTGGTGGATCTGCTTGTCCATGCACTCGACTTTTTGATCGAGACTCTCGACGCGCTGCATCAACTGCACCGCGATAGTGCGCAGTTTTTCAGGGCTTAGTTGGTCGAGATTGGGTAGCGAAGTCATGCGGCCGATTTTGCCAGAACAGAACATTACCGACGATAGGCTCATCGGACAATTGCCTGACGACGCTGACCAGAGCAGGTGTTACATCATGGTAATCGCGCTGTTTTGCCCGACTCTTTGCCAAGGCAAACCCAGCACCAAAGCCCGAAGCTGTTCATCGCTCAACTCTAGCTGAAGGCCATGACGAGAACCTGGCCAGAAGAACTTGCCTTGATGCAATCGGCGAGCCGCCAGCCAGATACCTAGGCCATCGTGCACCAACACTTTCAGGCGATTGGCGCGGCGGTTAGCAAACAAATAAGCACAGTGCGGCTGCGCCGCACCGAACACGGCCACCACCCGCGCCAGCGCGGTGTCAGTCCCGGCGCGCATGTCCATAGGGTCGGTGGCGAGCCAGATGGCGTTGATGCGGATCATCGCAATAGGTCTCGAAGAAAGGTCGCACAGACAGCCGCGCTGTCCGCTGGCCTACTAATTTTTACGGTGCCGCGCGGATGCTGGATCTCAACGCTGATGTTCGATGATGCCGCTTGCGACTCCGCGCTGGCGAGTGGCATGGGCAGTGAGACAAAGCGGGTTGTAGCGCCGTGCTTTTCTGCGGTTGCAGCCGAATCCACTTGTGGACGAGGTTCGCGTTGAGGCTGTGGTTCAGCGCGATGCTGGCAATCGAGGCTCCGGGCTGGGCGCACTCCTGAATGACTTGAGCCTTGAACGACTTGGAATAGGAACGGCGTTGTGGCTGCATGAAAGACCCTCTTGAAAGGCTAGAACTGGTGTCCACTTAGATGAGGTGGACACCATCGCCTTTGGCGGTGGGGTCAGTAAGGCGTGTTAGCCGGCCGGTTACTATTCAGGGCTGACCTTCAAAGGCAATCGGACTTGCTTATTTGAAAGTCAGCGATCGGAGCACTGCTTGAGTCATTGATTGTGTATTTGATCAAGAGCCCCGACTTCACGAACGGTCCTAGGCCTTTTTCATCGCAGGATACAGAGGCCGCAAGGGCCTTTTTGTCCTTCGTAAATACGTCGGAATCGACTTCATCTTTCGAGGTTTTTGTAAGCGTGTAGGAAATACGCATGATTTCGTCGTTATAGGTTACCGAATCAAGGCGAGCGTCAACGATCATCTTCGGGGACTGGGCATTCATGATGAGCGCGATCCCTTTAAGCTGGCGTTCTCGCTCTTCCTTTTTGTCTTCCGAAGCAGACCGTGCATGCCAGAGTTGAAGCAGCACAAAGAGTGAGATCATTGCTGAAAAAAAGAGGATGGGTCCGCGGTACTGCTTCAACTGAAATATCCATGTCAAAAGGCTATCAGTTATTTGACCATGCCATCCCCCCCATCTCAAGCTGGAAAAATGCCGATGATTCGTGTGGTTGAAAAGGATCGTGGTCTGTCCCCAGCGCCCGCGTAGTCCCCTCATGGGGCGGGCGCTGGGCACGCTCGATGACCCGGGTGGCAATTGCCGGGCGCGCCAGCAGTTCGGCGAGCAGTCGCCAGGAGAAATTGAGCATCGGTAATCCTGACCTGATAGCGTTGCGTGAAAGGGTCATGGATGGGGACAGCGAATGGCCAAACCATGTGTTCCGATGTCTATTCGGAATGAGGACCGTTAATGCCGTACAACTACACGAACGGCCGCTACCTGGTCTTCAAAGGCCGGGGCAGCGATGGGGCGCCCTTTGGCCGGATTCACCAGGACGGAAAAGTTCGAAACCTTCTGGGTGAGCCGCTGTACTACATAGACATGGACGAACGTGCGTTCATTTCGGTCGATTTTGTCTTTCTGGGTGAAATACAAAAATGTCGCGGCACGTTTTGTGTGCTCAGCGACAAAACGCTTTTCACATTTTCCGAGATGAAGGTTAAGCCACTGGGAAACGAGACCGAGGAGCAGGCGCTTCACAGGGAGTTCAAAAGGAGGGCGCTAAGTTTGGCAGGGCAGATCGTTCAGGCGAAGAATGAGATGGTGCAGGCACGCTTGGATATGGCCTGGTCCAATTTAAACCCTTGCCGTCGTTTCCGTGCCTTCTTCACGAGCCGAGCCCGAAGGGGGCGAGCATTAGGGTGGCGTTACAGTGGGTTGGAAAGTGATCATGAGTTCAAATCGGAGTCTGTCTCCATCTCCTCATCATCAATCGCGACAATGGTCTTGTGGGCTGCGGATGCAAGAAAAATGCGGGCAGACCAGGATTATGAAGCGGTCCGATTAGACTTGAACTCAAATCGCGGCCTGTCCCCAGCTTTCTGGTTTTCGTCGATCGAGGTGGGTTCCATAGCGGCACTTGCAGCAAGTCCCCGTCGTAGCTCGCGCTGGGAAAACATCCAGTCAATCTACACTCCGCGTTTTGCCCAGACACTCGTCAATTAATTGGGACTTAAATGAAAAAGGTAGTTTTGACTCTCTCGCTGGTCACACTGGCAGCCTGCATGCCTTATCAATCAGTGACCTCGCCAGATCCAAATTGGATGCGTCTGGGTGGAGATGAGCCTGAAGGTTATCCAAGGTCGTTTGTTGAGAACCTGAGCGGCAATTGCGCTCTGGTTACCGAGTCATGGTCTGAGGGACGAATCAATGGTCGTCTGCTGTGGACCAAGAAGCAGGCTCGAAAGGCTGTTACCTGCCCATAGGCGCCTGCGTAAGGGCTGGTTTCGCGCCGCTAAGAAGTGACAAACCACGATTCTGAGGCCGCTAGATTAATGCACGCACCTGGCCCGCCCTTGGCTCGTAGCAGCGAAGTAATGGTGCTAAATTCTGCGCGTCCAGCATGTGGGCCCATCTGGCTCGGCGGGATATTTAACTCCTCTCTCAACCGATTTTGTGGATATGGAAATTCAATGAACACATCCAAGCTTTCGATTGCGCTGTCCTGCGCGGTAGCTGTTTTGATGTTGAGCGGATGCGCTGCCTCTGTAAAAAGCGGCGGGACTGAAACGCTCGTCATTCAGGAGTCAGCCAAGCAGAACCTGATCGTAAACTTTCAAGGCAACAGCAAGGTTCAACAAAACGAGGACTGGCCTCGCTTGAAGCAAGAGTGGAATGACGCCCTGCAAGTCGAAGCAACTCGCGCCGGCTACAGCCTTAAAGAGGCTCAGGCATCAAGCCTCGAGGGCAAGGACGGTGTCGGTATCAAGATCAACGTAACCAATTTCCGTTACCTGACTCCAGGCGCGCGCTACGGAGCCGGGGTCATGGTGGGAAATGCGTGGGTCAATTCCAGTGCCGACTACTCGGACTTGAAATCGGGTCACCTGATTGGAACTCGCACCTATGACACGTCCTCGTCGGCTTGGGAAGGTGTCATGTCGGCTATGACCAAAGAGCAGGTCCAGGCTATTTCTCAGAAAATCATCAGTGACATCAAGAGCGCAAAAACCAAGTAATGCGATCCTGGATAACCGGCGTCATGAGTCGACGAATAAAGTGGGTTGCGGAAGAGCGCGGATGACTCAATGGAAAACACAGGGAGTCTGGAGCAAGGCGTGGACCTATGCGTTGTTGGTATTTCTCGTAGTGTTTTCCTTTTACTCCGACGCGACCTGGCTGGGCGACGGCCCATCCAAGCCCAAGCGGGTCTTCAGCCCCGGCTTCATCGCGTTCTGCGCATTGGTGGCTGTGTTTGAGCTAATAGTGCTGAATCACTTCTATGGTGCGAGTAGATGAGGTGAGAGTTAAAGGATTGAGGGGACGCGGGGCAGGCCACGATTATGAGACGGGCTGATTACAGATGAACTCAAAATCGTGGTCTGTCCCCCTGTTTCCCACCTCACGCCCGGCTGCATCCCTCCAGCTTCACTCAATCCGGCTCCGGAACTTTTCCTTAAAATGATGTCAATTTGATAGCGTGTCGCGACGCTCAATAAAACAGGATCAACCAGTGCCAGGCTGTTTCCTGGCAGGCCCAGGAACGTATGAAATGAAAGTGATTCTTGCGATGGTATTGATGTTCAGCGGTTACGCCTTTGCCGGTTGTGGCAACATCGATGATCATGACCAGCGCGCTTATTGCAATGCCAGGGAAAGCGGCAGCAGTTGCGGGAACATTGATAATCACGATTTGCGTGCGGCGTGTAACGCAGAGCTGGGAGGCAGTTCCTGCGGCAACATTGATGATCATGACCAGCGTGCCTATTGCAATGCCAAGCAGGGCGGCAGCAGTTGCGGCAACATCGATAATCATGACTTGCGTGCGCGATGCAACGCGGAGACGGGTAGCAGTTCCTGCGGCAACATTGATGACCATGACCAGCGCGCCTACTGCAATGCCACCACCGGCAGCAGTAGTTGCGGGAATATCGACAATCATGACCTGCGCGTCCAGTGTGAGTCCGCGAAGCGCTGATTGGGGGCATCGGCGGGGGATGGGTAGGGAGCACCTGCATAGCGTTCTGCCGTGATGTATCTGCGTCGAAGCTGATGAAGCAACGCCCCCAGGGAGGGTTGATCAATGCCAAAGAAACTTCAGGAAAGCAAAGCAGCGACGGCTGCTGACATTGAGCGCTCCATCCAGGCACTGAACAAAATGGCGGAACGCCTCTGGGGCGATGGTCGGGAGGCTGAGGCGAAAGCCCTGCTCGATGCCTTGGATGCTTTAAACAGGGCGCTCGACAGGATCAGGATTGGGGAGAGTCGCAGGGTTCTTCATTGAAGCATGAAGGGAAATGGGTCACACCCACGATATGAAACGGGCCGATTACAAGGGGGCCAAAATCGTGGTCTTGTCCCTGGTTTCACGGCGTCGGCGTACCTTTGGCGCGCAAAGAAAAGCCCGACTGGGGAGGCCGGGCTAAAGGGTTTCACTAGGAGCTGAGATGACCATAGGCGCTCGGCTGTGAAAGGGATGTGAAAGATTGCGTCCAGTACGAGTTTTATAATCGTGGTCTGTCCCTGGTTTCCTCTCATAGGCGCCCATTTGAACACCCAGAGTGTTGAGCCTGATGCCCGTGAGACATTCAGTGGGGATCGCGATTGCGCTGCAGCCACTCGTCAACGACCTCTCCAAGCGTCTTAGGGACACCATCACGTATCCAGCCCATAAAGCCTCTATCAAATTTAAACTTCGCACCGCAGTGCTCGACCATGAATCTGCGGACGTTTTGTGTGTTTCGGTAATGCTTGCAAACTGGCGTATCTCTTGTGAGTTGATCACTGTGCCAATTAAAACTCATGGGGCAGGCTCCAAGCCGAGTGGTCTGATTTATGAGTTCATGGCATGGGATGCTTGGCGTCTCGCAAGCGGTATCCACACGTCCACGTACCCCTTCCCTTGGGAGGGTGCGAAATCAGGGCTGTACTGTTCGAACTCAGGCGCGTCGGCAAGCTCATATTCGGATTCAGGCAGCCAGTGATTGAAAATGGTGAAGAAAGTCTGATGGATCGTAGAGATATGGCCTTGGTGCCGAAACACGACATAGTTTTGCTGCGGCACCCTGAAATACCGAAAAGCCGGAGGAAGACCTTCGACGCAGGACACCTCGGTGCCGGCAATGTACTCAAAACTGCCATCCGGTTCAGGATTACAGCACAGGCCATAGCCCCCGTTGTTTACCTGATTGGGTACCTGTCCCAGATAGGGGGAGAACGCTTGCCACAAGCCGACGATGCCTTCGTTCTTATCGAAGGTAAAACGATCCCCAAGACCTGCGATGAAAAACTCTGCTCTAGTTTCAAAGCAAGGTTCAGAGAGTGTTACGAGCTTCCTTTCTTTCATACGTAAAGGCTCCACGAGCGAGAGATGTTCATCCTCGTGCCCACGCACCTGCTTTGGAGTGAACCCAAACAGATCGCAGAAGGCGCGCGTAAAAGCTTCATGGGAACCGTAGCCAGCATCCAGCGCTACTTGCAGGATATCCGGCGCACCTTGACGCAAGGTCAATGCCGCTTGGCTCAAACGGCGTGCGCGGATGTAACGCATCACCGACCAGCCCGTCGACAACGCAAACAAACGGGCCAAGGCAAAAGGAGACATGTTGCAATGGCGTGCGACACGTCCCAGATCGAGTTGGGATCCCAGCTCCAGTTCGATGTACCACAGGGCCCTTTCGATACTCAGCATGACGAATCTCCATGAATGCTGAAGCGACGTTATCAAATGGATGGGGACAGCATTTGATCGTTCTTGCGGTTTCTGCTTTCCACGCCAGAGCAAATGAAAGATCTCCACTTCTCGTCACTATGGCTTATGAGGGCTCAACCGTGTGCTGCGAGCGCCATTGCCGCTAAAGGCTGGCTTCGAAATGAATTTACCGGCGGTCCGACCTTTTGGAATTGCTGTCACCCGGGGGACTCCACTCATAGAGAAATATGTATTTCTCAATTGCGGTGAACACCGCTCGAGGTAAATGGAATGACGTCGTTCGAAGAATTCAGGGCCACATCCCATGAGCTTCTCAAAGAGCTGGACGCTGCGACGATAAAAATGATGATGCTGGTTTCTGCGAAAGAGGTATCCGGTCCTTTTTGGGAGGATGCTGCCCAGCGGCATCATGATGCTGTAGATGCTTGGCATTCCTTTCTCAATATCCCTACGGATTTTGCTGCGAATTTGCCTCTTCCCTAAGGGGGGCAGAGGGAAAGGGTGGGGCGATTTCCTCTGTTCTTCCGCGCTGAAGGCGTCACGGTGGGGCAGTTATGCTCGGATGGCTACAGATTCAAAAAAACGGAGGCAGATCACGTGTATGAGGCGGGTCGATTACAGGTGAGCCTAGAGTCGGGGTCCCCAGCTTTTCGATTCGTCCTTCAGCACGATCCGGTGAGCTTTATGCACAGCCGGTCGAGGATCGCGCGCTCAAGGTCGGATCACCGTACGTGCTAGTAAGCCATCTGGCTTTTCCGCGTTGTCGTTATGACAACCAACCGACAGGGAGGTCATCGAATATACCTATCGGGAAAGTTCGCATGCCATTACTACCATTCCAATTTCAATCCGGTCAGTTTTGAAAGGGATTTCACCGATTTCTTGGAAACCGAAACCTTCATAGAATCGCCGCGCATTTGAGTTGGTCTTGAGTACGTCAAGCCACAGCAAGCGTTCTCCGCGCTCTATCGCTCGGCGGCAAATGAAGTGCAGGAGTTGTTTCCCATATCCTCGTCCTGCTTCGGACTTGAGAAAGTAGATTTTTTGTAGCTCCGCGCCCAATTCGCCAGTTAAAGGCGCAGGCGTTGACCAGTTAACTTTGGAAAAGCCTACGACTCTACCGCTTTCGTCTGAGGCTATAAGCCACAAATGGCAAGCGGGGGATTCGAGTGATTTGCCGAGCGAGGTAGGAGAAAAATCTTGATTAAGGAAGTCCTGAATGCCTGAGACAGACCAGATGTCCGAAAAGTGCTCTTGGTAGGTCTCACAGCCGATTTCACGTAGAACATCCAGGTCGGCTTTAGTTGCTTCGCGAATATTAACCACATTTCTCACCAGTTTATTTGTCAGGCTCCAACAACCATTCACTAAAAGCCCGTACCTCCATTTGCCGCTCCCGCCCCGGCACACACACCACCGTATACCGCGCACCCGCCAAGCGAACTTCAGGGCGATATTCAACCAGCTCCCCACGCGCAACAGCCTCAGTAACCAGCACATTGCTGGCAAGTACCAGCCCGTGCCCGGCGATCGCCGCCTGCAGGGCATGCTGCTCCTCGTCATAATGCCGGAAACGCGGGTTCTCCAGCCAGCCCAGGGTGCCGGCCTTGGCGCACCACGCAGGCCAGTCGATTGCCACCTTTGCACTGCTCAGCCACGGCACGTCGATCAGTTCGACGGGCGAGCCCGCTGCGGGCGGTTGCCAGCCGGGGCGGCAATAGACGCCAAAGTACTCGTCCAGCAAAGGCTGTTCGAACAGCTGTGGGTCAGGCGTGAAGAGGGCGCGGATCGCCAGGTCGATGCTGGCGTCACGCTGCAGGTCGACCACGTCGTTGCTGGTATGCAGCCTGACGTCGATCTCCGGGTACAACCGATGAAAATCCCCGAGCCGCGGTATCAGCCACAGGCTGGCGAATGCCGGCGTCGTGCTCACTACCAGCGACTGTGCAGCACAAGGCGGTGACAGCACCTGCAGGCCATGTTGGATATCAAGCAGGGCACGGTGCATGAAAGGCTGAAGGCGCTCGCCGTCGGCGCTCAGGCACACGCTTTGGCTGGATCGTTCGAACAGGCGCACGCCAAGGAAGGCTTCAAGGCTTTTGACCTGATGGGAGATCGCCGCCGGGCTGACGTTCAATTCCTGGGCCGCTGCCTTGAAGCTGCCCAGCCGTGCAGCGGACTCGAAGCCGCGCAAGGCGGTGAGGGGCAGTTTGGCGAACATGGGCGGGTAGGTTACTCAGGTTGAGCGTGGCTCAATTTAGCTCAATTGTGCGCGGGTGCTCAACTTGCCAGGCTGTGGTCTCCCACCTCGCTCCAGGAGCCCAGCGATGCAAGGCACGCCCCGTAAAATCCTTCAGGCCATCCTCTACGAAGCCGGCGGCGTGCTGTTCGTGGCCCCGGCGCTCGCGCTGACCTACGAACAAGGGATGGGCTATTCAACTCTGCTGTCGCTGGTGATTTCTGCCGTCGCGCTGGCTTGGAACATGCTTTTCAACGGCCTGTTCGAGTGGTGGGAACGTCGCCAACCCAGTCGCCATCGCAACTGGCAGCGACGGCTGCTTCACTCCCTGGGATTTGAAGGCGGCTTGACGTTGATTCTTACCCCGGTGATTGCTGCGTGGCTAGGTATCAGTCTATGGCTGGCGCTGATGACCAATCTGGGACTGTTTGTGTTCTTCTTTTTTTACTCGCTGGTTTTTCAATGGCTGTTTGATCGAGTGTTTGATGTTCCGCTTTCGGCGCAGGCCGATCAGGGTTCTGTATCCAACGCCCGTTGAGTCAGTTGCACTTCGGGAAAGCCCGATGTCTTCCTATACTCATCGCTCAGGGCCGGAGGGGAACCGGCGAATGTGAATTGTGGAGCGCCAACCCTACAACAAATGATCAGTCAGGTGGGTGGGTCTCAGCCAGGTATACCGCAGGAGAAGCTACCAGAGTTCACCTCCGTTCCTGCCAACGCCACAAAATGGGCGAGACGTGGAGGATGGCTAGTGGTGAAGATCAATACGAGATATCTCATCGCCGGAGACGCTGGGGAGAAAGGTTGGATTTGCCTGAAAAACGCACCGTTGGTCTTCGCGCAGTTCCTTCCGCACCCCACGCCCTTAACGGCGGAGGAAGGAAAGGCCTTTCTCAATGCGGATTAACGCAGTAGCCGATACCTGCCAAAAGTATTGCGGCTCCCATGCCTGTTGCGGCTGGGCATCTCGGGGCCCACATCGGCTCGGTCACGCCTGCTGTTGCGAAGAGCTTCGGTTTACCGTCCGAGAAAGGGGTGCTGGTGTTTGGACCTGAGGCAGGCGCTGATATAGAGAAAATGGGGCTCTTGGCGGGGGATGTCATTTTGGAGATCGCTGGCGCGGCTGTGAACAGTCCTGCCGAGGTCACGGCCATCATCGGCCGCATGACGCCTGGGGACAGCGCCTTGATAAAGGTCTGGCGCTATCGGGCTGTGACTGACGTTCGGGTCATTGTTTCTGATGGCAGTAGTGCCGCCGCCCGCCCTTTGTGATCGATGTGACATTGCGCCTGGTTGTTGCTGATCGTCAGTCATAACCGGGTGCCGGTGCTAGAAGAACTCATCCAGAAGCCGATAAAAATAAATTCGATCCTGATCGGCTTCGAGCACTGCGTATCGCCGCAGAAACGGCGCGATCCATTGTTCTCCCAACTCCTCGGCAATGTCCCGAGTTGCCAGCGCCAGGTCCTGATATCGATCCGCGACGCCCAGCCGACCGCAGTCAATGAAACCCGTAAAACGACCGTCATCGACGATGATATTGGGCATGCACGCGTCGCCGTGGGTCACGACGAGATCTTGTTCGGCTGGTTGACGGTTTAGCAATCTTTCAAAGAGTAGGGCGGGGGAGAGTCCCCTGTGCTCTTCGTCCAATTCCTCCTGATCGACAAGCCGGGCTTCCATTCGAACTCGGGCCTTGGCGGTGCAGGTGTCATTGGTCGGCGACTCGTCTAGACCGGGGGTTTATGCCGGGCTGAGGGTTGCCACACAGGGTGTTGGCGACTACCCTGAAAATGTTTGGATTGTTACGAGAAATTTCAAGCGTGGCGATTTTCGATCAACCCACTTAAGGATGAGGTGAACACAATGTTTTCTCATGAAGGTACTGCAATAGAGGTGTTGTTCTTCATTTTTGGCTTTGCCGGGTTTGCCCTGGCACTGTGGTTTGTTCATGCCTATTTCGAGCGAAAGGCTAAAGATGGTGTAAAAAAACAACATTCAGCTCATAGAGGCAGTTGAGCATCGGCTGATGCTGCTCCCCAAGAATTTTTAACCCTCAGAAACAACAAGCCCGCACACTCATGATGAGGTGCGGGCTCTTGATGACCCAAGCCTGCAATCAGAGACGCATGCCTTTGAACGGGTTCCAGCCTTGCTCGCCTTTCACTTCCTTGAGGTAGTAGGCGTAGTTGGCCATGAGTGCGTACATCATCGACAGGGCAATGCTCAGGCCTGTACTCAACGGCCGAGGAAACTCCATGCCGATGATTGCGAAAATCACGCTCAATGCGATATTGATCGCCAGGAAAATACCCAGCAGGGCGAGGTTTTTCTTCCAGAGGCCGAGGACGAACAGGTAGATAGGGCCGAAGAAAAACGCAATCACGTTGGCGTTGATGAGGATTTTCTTCTTGACGCCTGGCAGCGTCTTGACGGCTTCCTTGTAGCGCGGGTCGTTGGGTGCACCATAGGTTTCAAAGAAGTCAAAGCGTTCCTGCCACTTGGCGCTGTATTTACCCGTGCTTTGTACTTGTTCAGTTGTGCTCATTTTGCAAGGCTCCTGCTTTCCATTAGTAATTTTTCTTTCTTCCAAGAAATCCTGTGCTCTGTTTCTAGCGCATTGATTGCTTTGATCTTTGACAAAGGGCGCGAGTGAATCGCCTGAGGTGTTTATTTTGCCGTTTTATGGTCATTGGTGTGGAACATTCCGCACTGGCCACTTGAGCGGTCGCCTGGTCTGTGACGTGCTTCACTCTATTTTTTTCAACGGGGGCGCCGGCCGACTTTCAGGAGCGGCTGACGCTGTCTCCGTAGACACGGATCATGTCCAGCAGGTTCTTGACCCGCAACGGCAGGTTGCCGGCTGGATAGACCGCATGCATGCGCGGGTCTTCACCTGTGCTGGAGGTCAGCTTGTACTCGGGGAACACCCGCGCCAGGCGTCCCGCCGCCACTTCCGGCTCCGCCAGCCAGTCGGCCAGGCGGGCAATCCCGGCACCGGCCAGCGCAGCCTGGAACACCGCCGCGCCGGAACTGAAGCGAAACTTGGGGTGCACGCGAAAGCTGCCGGCCTGGCCCGGCCCACGAAAATTCCATTCCTTGAGAATCCGCGGTGCCGTGTGCAGGATCAATGCGTGCTGTTCCAGCGCCTCGATGGAAGCCGGCAGCCCGCATCGTTCCAGGTAGCCAGGGCTGGCGTAGAGGTAGCGCGAATAGCTCCACAGCGGGTAGCCGATCAGGTCGCTGGATTGTGGAAAGGCGCCGCGAATCGAAAAGTCCAGCTTGCCCTTGACCGGATCGACCGCCGCATCGGTGAAGATCACATCCACGCTGACATCGGGATAACGCTGGCTGTACTGGGCGATCAACCCGGGGATCACCGTGTGGGCGAAGGATTGCGGTGCGGAAAAGCGGATCCAGCCGGTGGCCAGGCCGCTGAGCCCGGCCAGGTCCTCGTCCGCCTCACGTTGCAGATCGAGCATTCTGTAGGCGTGGGGCAGTAGCCGCTCGCCAGCCTCGGTCAGCGTCACGGCAT
Source organism: Pseudomonas sp. H1_F01 (assembly GCF_054681425.1). Taxonomy (NCBI): domain Bacteria; kingdom Pseudomonadati; phylum Pseudomonadota; class Gammaproteobacteria; order Pseudomonadales; family Pseudomonadaceae; genus Pseudomonas; species Pseudomonas sp. H1_F01. The sequence continues at coordinate 2,383,304 of NZ_CP162823.1, forward strand.
TGGCCGAGCGATTGAACAGCTTGACCCCGCTGCGTTCTTCCAGCCCTTGAATGGCGCGGGTCAGCGAGCTGGGGGAGCGCCCCAGGCTGCGGGCTGCGACGACAAAGCTGCGCTTGCGGGCCACCGTCGCAAAGGCTTCAAGATCAGCCAACATATCCAGCGCCACCGGCTACCTCATTGCACTTTTCACAATATGACATTGCAACACAAAAAAGCCCTTTCCGTTAGCCTTCCCGCTCTCAGCACAAGGACGTAGCTAAACAGGAGCGATGGATATGTCGACGCTGGATGAAACACTCAGAAAAGCAACCGCTCTTGCGGGTGAAGCGACCCACGAATGGCGGGTGCCAAAAGCCCCCCTCTCGACCACCCACCCCTTTATTGCCAGAGCCTGATTCAATGTTCGATATCGTCCTGCTATGTGTCTTCGCCTTCGCCGCCGGCCTGATCGATGCGGCCGTCGGCGGCGGCGGCCTGATCCAGATCCCGGCACTGTTCAATGTGCTGCCCAGCGCCCAGCCCGCAGCGCTGCTCGGCACCAACAAGGTCGCGGCGGCCTGCGGCACGGCCTTTGCTGCGCGCTCGTTCTTGCGCAAGGTGGTGATCGACTGGAGCCTGGTGGTTCCTGCCGCTGGCGCGGCCTTTGTCATGGCCTTCGCTGGCGCGGCGACGGTATCGATCGTGCCGCAGGCACTGATGCGCCCGGCGGTGTTGGTGCTAATCATATTGATGGCGATCTACACCTTCTGGAAAAAGGACTTCGGCAGCCTGCACAAGCCCATGCGCATCGGCACCAAGGAGAAGCTGCTGGCGGTACTGATCGGTGGCGCCATCGGTTTCTACGACGGTTTGTTCGGACCGGGCACCGGCAGCTTCCTGATCTTCCTGTTCATTCGCTGCTTCGCCTTCGACTTCCTGCACGCCTCGGCGTCGGCCAAGCTGGTGAATATCGCCACCAATGTCGCGGCGCTGCTGTTCTTTATCCCGAGCGGCAACGTGCTCTACTTGGTAGCGCTGCCGATGGCGCTGTTCAATATCTTTGGCGCGCTGACCGGCACCTGGCTGGCGGTTCGCAAGGGAGTGCCCTTTGTCCGCGCGCTGTTCCTGGTGCTGCTGGTGATCCTGATCAGCAAGCTGTCCTATGACCTGATCTCGGCGGGTTGAGTTGCCCATTGCCCCGCCAAAAAGTGTTCGGCAAGCAGATTCAGCCCCATACTCTCGGTTTTTGCCCGCAGATATTCAGAAGAGGCCCTGTTTTGTCGAATGTTGAACCCCACCTGCACGCGCTGACGTTGAATCACATCTACGACGGTTTCAAACAGCTGATCCCCATCTCTCTTTTCGTCGTCGTGTTCGGCGTTGCTTTCGGCCTGGCGGCTGCGCAAACGGGCTTGAGTGATACGTCAGCGGTGCTCATGAGCACGCTGGTTTTTGCCGGCGCTTCTCAATTTGCCGCGCTGGACCTATGGGGCCAGCAAGTGCCGGTCGTTCCGCTGATGATCACCGTCTTCGCCATCAACGCCCGGCACTTATTGATGGGCGCGACGCTTTACCCGTGGCTGCGGGAGCTGCCCGTTGCCAAGCGCTACGGTGTCATGCTGGTTGTTTCGGACGCCAACTGGGCCATGGCGATGCAGGCGTTCAGTCGTGGCAAGCCGGGGCTCGGGCTTTTATTCGGCGGCGGCATTGCACTCTGGGTCGCGTGGATCCTGGGCAGTTGGCTGGGGCTTCATTTTGGCAGCGCCATTGAGAACCCGGTCAGTTTCGGGCTCGATATGGTGATGGGCTGTTTCTTGTTGGCGATGGTCGTCGGCGGGAAGAAAAACCTGCGCATGTTCATCATCTGGACCGTGGCGGCCTGCTCATCGCTGTTGGCTTACTGGTACTTGCCGGCGAACAGTCATGTCGTGGTCGGCGCTTTGGCGGGGGGCATTCTGGGCGCGCTGTGGATGGAGAAAAAACAATGAGCATTGAAACGGCGGGTTACGGCACCCTGGTTGTCATATTGATAATGGCCGCAGTGACATTGGCGACTCGGTGGGGCGGTGTTTTCGTGATGTCGTTCGTGCCGATCAACTATCGGGTGCAGCAGTTCATCACGGCCATGTCCGGTTCGGTGTTGGTGGCGGTGTTGGCTCCGCTGGCGGTTAAAGGTGACAACGGCGCGCGCCTGGCTTTGCTGACCACGGCAATCGTCATGCTGACACTGAAAAAACCGCTGCCGGCAATTGCGGCCGGCATACTTGCAGCTGCTTTAGCCAGGCAGTTCTGAAAGGTCGAGTCGCCCGCGAACAAGCGAGCGACGAAACCCCATCAATACCCAGGTCAAAAACTCAGCGCCGCCGCTTCCCCAAACGAGTGATCCTGTACGCCCGTCATGAAGTGCAGCGACATCTCCTGTGGCGCCTCGATGGGTGGAATTTCAAAACTCCCCACCACCTGACCCTGAAGCGCACTCAGCCGCATCGACTCTTCTTCCTTTAACTTTGCCATTCTCGCGTGATTCGCTGCGATTTCGTTGAGAGTTGACACAGTACATCTCCGTTTGCTGACCAAGCATTGATTAATTTGCCGCCGCGTCAGAATTACGTCGTTCTTGGCTGCTGAGACAGGCCAGTGCAAACCCTGAGCCAGACGTGGCCGCCTGTTGGCCCCGATACTCGACAGGTGACGAATGGCGGACAGACGTGCATTGACGTCGGCAACGTTGCAACCATGCCTCAACAATAAGTCACTGATAATACAATCCGGCCCCCCCCCGATAGGGTCAGTCGGTCTCGGCGTTGTAGACGCTTGATCGGTATGTCGAATGCCTGTGCAGCACAACCACTGCGGCTCCGATCAGACTGGTGGCAACCGCCAACAGCAGAATCACCTGCTGCGTTCCAACCGGCGCGGCCAGCACCGCGACCAGCAGGCCCGCGAGCGGTTGCGACAGGTTGTTGAGCAGTGTGATGACGCCGACGGTCTTGCCGAAGTCCTGGGGCGGAATGACTTGCTGGCGGAGGGTGCGGAAGTAGACGTTGAACATTTTGTCGAAACCGACAATCAGCAAGAAACCGACGACGTAGCCCCCTGTGTTCGGACTGAGGGCGGTGATGAAGGCGCCGACGGCAATCAGCGTGTAGGAGAGGGCACCCAGTAGTTTCAAGGGCAAGGTGACCCGAGCCAGGAGAAACAGGATGAGGATGGTGGTGACGGCACCGGCTGCCTGTAAACCTGCGTAGTCATCCTTGTCGGCGCCGTAATGGCCGATGACCATGGCCGCCGAGGTGGCGAGGGTGACGCCGATGATCAGGTTGACGCCCACTGCCAGGCTGATGATCTTTTTCAGTTCCGCCAGGTTGCGAATGTGGCCTAAGGCAATGCGCAGTGGGTTCAGCCAGAGATCGTGATGTTGCTCGAAGGTTTCCAGGGTGACCGAACTGATGCGCTGCCAGTACAGCATCGCCAGGTCCGCCAGCAGGAACAGCCCGGCAATCGCCAGCACCACCCAGTGCCACGCCCACACCTCAAGCAGCAGCGCAGCGATCAGCGGGCCCAGTACCAAGCCGGTCTGGTCGGCGATTTGCGAGTAGGACAGGGTCTTGGTGTAGGTGTAGTGCTTGAAGATGTACGGCATCACCACTTCGCGGGCCATGATGCCCTGCGTGGTCAGCACGCCGCACAGGGTCGAGAGCGCGACGATCCAATAGATACCGCCGAAGACACCATAGAGCACGACCGTCACCCCGCAGGCGACGGCGCGATAGACCTGGCTGATGTGCAGGATGCGAATCGGCGAAAACTTGTCGCACAGCGCGCCGCAGATGGGGAACGCCAGATAGCGTGGCAAGGACTCGACGAAGAACGCCAGGCCTGCCCAGGCGACGCTGTTGGTGGTCTGGAAAACAATCAGCGGGACGATGAACAGCAAAATCTGGTCGGCCAACCGGGAGAGGAACATCGAGACGAAAAAAGCCAGGTAATCCTTGCGCATGAAACTCCTTGATTGCTGTGTTCAGGTGTTATCCGGTCCAGGCAAACGGCGCTCAGCGTGATATGGAACTAATATCACCGTTAGTCTCTATATCTTTACAGGGGTCATCCCTTTTTTGAGAGAACTGCCATGTTCAAATCGCGCTCGTTGGTTGCTGCAGTGACCTGTTTCGCCCTGGCGGCTGGCCCTGGCATTGTTGTCGCGGACCCGGGCAACGGCAAGGGAAACGCTCAATTCGATCAAGGTCCTGGCCACGGACAGGGAGGCAAAGGCGGGCAGGGCAACAAGGGCGGCCAAGGAAATCCCGGTAACAAGGGTAACCAGGGCGGCAAAGGCAACCAAGGTGGTGGCGGCGGCGATTGGCATAACGGCCCGAGCCTCGACCGCAGCGGCATCCTCGGTGTGATTGGCGGTTATCGCGATTACTGGAGCCCCGGCCCGGCGTTGCCGCCAGGCATCCAGAAAAATCTTGCACGAGGCAAGCCGTTGCCACCCGGTATCGCCAAAAAGCTCGATGGGCGACTGCTGGGGCGGTTGCCGCACTATGACGGCTATGAGTGGCAACAGGTCGGCACGGACCTGATCCTGGTGGCGATCGCCACTGGCATCATCTATGAAGTGCTCAATGGTGCGTTCGACTAAGTCGGAGTAATGCCAATCAGTTAAGCAAAAACACCTGTGGGAGCGAGTATGACCGGGAGAGCCAGGTCGGCTGTCAGGCCGCCTCGCGAGCAAGCTTTGCTCCCACAGGTCTGATGGGTGTACGACCGGGAGAGTCAGGCCGGCTGTCAGGCCGCCTCGCGTCGGACGTTGATCGCGGCGGGCCCACGGAGCAATGCCTTCGTTCAGGCATGCCGAGCCTAAGCGAGGCACCGAGTGGTGGGGCATGTAGCGCTTTGGTTACTTTCGACTGGGCCGGCTTCCGGGCTTTTCGAAAGTGACTCGCCGTCAGGGCGAAACCCTAAGTGGCCGTTACCGCGAAAACGGATATGTACTCAATCAACAAGAGCCAGCCCACTCCCACAGGTTTCGTATCAGCTTTCCAGTTGCCGCAAGCGTTTGTACAAGGTATTGCGGCTGACCCCCAGCCGTCGCGCCAGGTGTGAAATATTCCCGCCCACTGCCTGCAACTGACGGTTCAGGTCCTCTGCATCGTTCAGGTCCACCGTCAGCGGCTCAGGCGTTTCCACCGGTTCCATTTCAAGGTCGACAAAGAAGTCGTCGGGCAGGTGTTCCGGGCGGATCGGCTGCTCCTCGGCCATTGCCAGGGCCACTTGCAGCACGCTGCTGACCTGTCGCAGGTTGCCCGGCCATGGATGGCGCTCGAACAGGTCCAGTACCTCGCGGCTCAGGCCGGCCCATTGGGTCGGTTCGCGGTGGTGTTCCCACAGGCGTTTGAACAGGGCCTGTTTATCGCTGCGTTCGCGCAGCGGTGGCAGTTCCAGGGTCAGGCCGCCGATGCGGTAGTACAAGTCTTCGCGAAACCGCCCCAACTGCACCTGTTCACGCAGCGAGCGGTTGGTGGCGGAGATGATGCGGATGTCCACCGGGAACAGCTCCGCGCTGCCCACCGGCTGTACGCAACGTTCCTGCAAGACTCGCAGCAGCCGGGCCTGGGTCGGCAGGGGCATGTCGCCGATCTCGTCGAGGAACAGCGTGCCCCGGTCGGCCTTGCGGATCAGGCCGATGCTGCCTTTCTGATTGGCGCCGGTGAAGGCGCCTTTTTCATAACCGAACAATTCCGACTCCACCAACTCGGCGGGGATCGCTGCGCAGTTGACGGCAATGAACGGCTGCTTGCAGCGCGAACTGGCCTGGTGCAGGGCTTTGACGAAGACCTCCTTGCCAACGCCGGTCTCGCCGTGGATCAGCAGCGGAATGTCCTTCTCCAGCAAGCGCTCGGCCTGGCGCACGGCTTTCTCCACGCGGCTGTCACCGAAGTGCAGGGTGTTGAGGCTGATGACATGGGAGGCAGGAGCCGAGGTCGGCATGGGCGCGGGCTCGGTAAAGACCCGCGCCTTGATAGACACCTGGCTCGGGCGCCTGAGCAAGCACTGGAAACGATTGCTGCCGGACGCTTGCAAGGCAAACGGCAGGCCGTCGGGCTGGTTCAGCAGTTCCAGCAGCGAGACCTTGAACAGGCTTTCGATGCTGACCCGCGACAGGCTCAGGCCCAGCAGGTTGTCGGCCCGACGGTTGGCGGACAGGACCTGGCCGCTCTCATCGAAGATCAGCAGCCCGGCCCATTGGCTGTCGAGGTTGTTCAGGCCGGTGTTGAAGGTCAGTTGAAAGTGTTCACCGCGAAACAGGTTGAGGATCAGCCGGTTCTCCACGGTCTGGCTCATCATCTTGACCATGCCCAGGGTATGGGAGGGCGGCAGGTAGCTGTCACTGGAGACGTCCAGCACGGCGATGACCTTGCGCTCGGCATCGAAGATCGGCGCGGCGGAGCCGGTCATGAAGCGATTGGCCTTGAGGAAGTGTTCATCGTGCTCGATGTGCACCGCCTGTTCGCAGGCCAGCGCGGTGCCGATGGCGTTGGTGCCGGTGCAGCGCTCCATCCAGCTCGCCCCGGCGCTGAAGCCATGGGCCAGTTTCGGTTCGATGAAGCGCTGGGTGCCCCAGGAGGTCAGCACTTGGCCCTGGTTGTCGGCCAGCATGATCAGGCAGTTGGAGTTGCTCAGGATGTTTTCGTAGTACGGCAGGACTTCCTGGTGGGTGGTCTGCACCAGTGAATGCTGGCTCTCCAGCAACTGGGCGATGCCTTGGGCGGGCAACTGGTCGAAGGCCGGCACGCTTTGATGGTTCAGGCCGAAGGCACGGCAACGGGACCAGGAGGCCTGGATGATTGCCTCGTGAGACAAGGCTGGAGCAGGTGCGGCCATGGGGCACTCTCGCAGGAGCTGTTTTTATTGTTGTGGCAAGTCTCGCACAGACTCCTTGTGCTGGGGCAGATCCAAACACTACTTAAATTGGCTCGCTCCCACTGGTTCAGTGTTGTTCAAAATTGTTCATTGTCAACCCGCTCGTTGTTCAGTTGTTCATTCCTGATTGTTCACTTGTGTTCATCAACGAACGTATTTTTCCTACGGATAAATAGAAATTTTAAACAGATCAATAGGTTGTGGTTTCTGGCACGGCTTTCGCTTTCTAACTCGGGTCGCTTGACTCCAATAATAAAAAGGCCGAGCCATGTCATTAAAGCTTGAGCACATCTGTCGCACCGTCGAAGGCCAGACCTGGATCGACGATGCCAATCTGAGTTTCGAACCCGGATCCTTCAACGTTTTGCTGGGCCGTACATTGTCCGGCAAGACCAGCCTCATGCGCCTGATGGCCGGGCTGGACAAGCCCGACAGCGGCCGCATCCTGATGAACGGCGTCGACGTCACCAAGCGCCCGGTGCGGCTGCGCAACGTGTCGATGGTCTATCAGCAGTTCATCAACTACCCGACCATGACCGTTTTCGAAAACATCGCCTCGCCGCTGCGCCAGGCCGGTGTGTCCAACGAGGTGATCCAGAGCAAGGTGCTGGAAACCGCCAGGATGCTGCGCATCGAGAAATTCCTGCAGCGTCACCCGCTGGAATTGTCCGGCGGCCAGCAGCAGCGCACGGCCATGGCCCGGGCCTTGGTCAAGGACGCCGAACTGATCCTGTTCGACGAGCCGCTGGTGAACCTGGACTACAAGCTGCGTGAAGAGCTTCGCCAGGAAATGCGCGAATTGTTCCAGGCCCGCCACACCATTGCCGTTTACGCCACCACCGAGCCCAACGAGGCGTTGGCCCTGGGTGGCACCACCACGATCCTGCATGAGGGCCGGGTGATCCAGAGCGGCAAATCGTCCTCTGTGTATCACCAGCCGCAAACCGTGCTGGCCGCCGAATTGTTCTCCGAACCACCGATCAATCTCATGCCGGGACGCATCGCCGGCAACGAGGTGAGCTTCGCCAATTTCGTGCACTTCCCGCTGAACGTCGACCTGCGCCCGGTGGGCGAGGGTGAGTTCCGTTTTGGCGTGCGCCCCAGCCACATTTCCCTGGTGCCGAGCAACGACGACGACCTCGAACTGGCCGTGACCGTCGAGGTGGCCGAGATCAGTGGCTCGGAGACCTTCCTGCACGTGCGCAACGAGCATTTCCTGCTGGTGTTGCACTTGCCAGGGGTGCATGAGTACGACGTGGATGCGCCGATTCGCATCTACATTCCGACCCATAAACTGTTTGTCTTCGACGCCCAGGGAAAGCTGGTCCAAGCCCCAGGGCAGCGTATCGCGAGGGTTGCCTGATGGCCGAAATTCGTTTGCAGAACCTCGCCCACAGCTACACCAGCACGCCGGCGGGCCCCGAGGATTATGCGATCCGCGAGATGAACCACATCTGGGAGCAGGGCGGCGCCTATGCACTGCTCGGGCCTTCGGGCTGCGGCAAGTCCACGTTGCTCAACATCATTTCCGGACTGCTGAGCCCTTCCGAAGGGCAGGTGATGTTCGACAGCAAGGTCGTCAACGAGCTGACCCCGGAGCGCCGCAACATTGCCCAGGTGTTCCAGTTCCCGGTGGTGTACGACACCATGACCGTGTTCGACAACCTGGCATTCCCGCTGCGCAACCAGGGCATGGCCGAGGCGAGGATCCACACCAAGGTGCAGGAAATCGCCGAGGTCCTGGACCTGCAGAACCTGTTGGACAAAAAGGCCCGCAACCTCACCGCCGACGAAAAACAGAAAGTCTCCATGGGCCGCGGGCTGGTGCGCGACGATGTGTCGGCGATCCTGTTCGACGAGCCGCTGACGGTGATCGACCCGCACCTGAAATGGAAACTGCGGCGCAAGCTCAAGCAGATCCACGAGCAGTTCAACATCACCATGGTCTACGTCACCCACGACCAGTTGGAAGCCTCGACGTTCGCCGACAAGATCGCCGTGATGTACGGCGGCCAGATCGTGCAATTCGGCACGCCTCGGGATTTGTTCGAGCGCCCCAGCCACACCTTTGTCGGCTACTTCATTGGCAGCCCGGGGATGAACCTGATCGAGGTCACGGCGCAGCCCGGTGGCGTCGGCTTCGGCTCGACTCACTTGCCTCTGTCCGAAACCTTGCAACGTCGGGTCGCCGAAGCCCAGGGCAAAAGCCTGAAGGTCGGTATCCGTCCCGAGTTCGTGCATGTCTGGGACGGCCCTTACGACGATGCGATGCGCGCTGACGTGGTCCACGTCGAAGACCTGGGCACCTACAAGATCCTGACCCTCAACCTCGATGGCGTACCGCTGAAAGTGCGCCTGGCCGAAGACAAGCCAGTGCCCGAAGGCACCGCGTACATCAGTTTTCCGGGCCAATGGCTGATGGTCTATGCCGATGAATACCTGCTGGAACCGTTGAGTGAGGTGCAGCCATGAACAAGGTGCAGAACAACAAGGCCTGGTGGCTGGTATTGCCGGTGTTCCTGCTGGTGGCCTTCAGTGCCGTGATCCCGATGATGACCGTGGTCAACTATTCGGTGCAGGACATCTTCGACCAGTCCAGCCGCTACTTCGTCGGCGCCGACTGGTACAAGCAGGTGCTGCTCGATCCACGGCTGCACGACTCGCTGCTGCGCCAGTTCATCTACTCGGCGTGCGTGCTGCTGATCGAAATCCCCCTGGGCATCGCCATCGCCCTGACCATGCCGACCAAGGGCAAATGGTCGTCCCTGGTGTTGATCATCCTGGCGATCCCGCTGCTGATTCCCTGGAACGTGGTCGGCACCATCTGGCAGATTTTCGGCCGCGCCGACATCGGCTTGCTGGGCTCCACCCTCAATGGCCTGGGCATCAACTACAACTATGCGGCCAACACCATGGACGCCTGGGTCACCGTGTTGGTGATGGACGTCTGGCACTGGACTTCGTTGGTAGCGCTGTTGTGCTACTCGGGGCTGCGGGCGATTCCGGACGTGTACTACCAGGCCGCGCGGATCGACCGGGCTTCCAGCTGGGCGGTGTTCCGGCACATCCAGTTGCCGAAGATGAAGAGCGTGCTGCTGATCGCCGTGATGCTGCGCTTCATGGACAGTTTCATGATCTACACCGAGCCGTTCGTACTCACTGGCGGCGGGCCGGGCAACGCCACCACGTTCCTCAGCCAGACCCTGACGCAGATGGCTATCGGCCAATTCGACCTGGGCCCGGCGGCGGCGTTTTCCCTGGTGTACTTCCTGATCATTCTGTTGGTGTCCTGGCTGTTCTACACCGCCATGACGCACTCCGACGCCAACCGTTGAGGCCCGCACGATGAGCAAGAGAAAGCTGATACCCCTGCTGATCTACATCCTGTTCCTGCTGGTGCCCATCTACTGGCTGCTGAACATGTCGTTCAAGAGCAACACCGAGATCCTTGGCAGCCTGACTTTGTGGCCGCAGGATTTCACGTTCCACAACTACAAGGTGATCTTCACCGACCCGAGCTGGTACACCGGTTACCTCAACTCGCTGTACTACGTGAGCCTGAACACGGTGATTTCCCTGTGCGTCGCGTTGCCGGCGGCCTATGCGTTTTCCCGTTACCGGTTCCTGGGGGACAAGCACCTGTTCTTCTGGCTGCTGACCAACCGCATGGCCCCACCGGCGGTGTTCCTGCTGCCGTTCTTCCAGCTGTATTCGTCCATCGGGTTGTTCGACACCCATATCGCCGTGGCCCTGGCCCACTGCCTGTTCAACGTGCCGCTGGCGGTGTGGATCCTCGAAGGGTTCATGTCCGGGGTGCCGAAAGAAATTGACGAGACCGCCTACATTGACGGCTACAGTTTCCCCAAGTTCTTCACCAAGATCTTCATTCCGTTGATCGGCTCCGGCATCGGTGTCACGGCATTCTTCTGCTTCATGTTTTCCTGGGTCGAGCTGTTGCTGGCCCGGACGTTGACCTCGGTGAATGCCAAGCCGATCGCGGCGGTCATGACCCGTACGGTGTCGGCGTCCGGTATCGACTGGGGCGTGCTGGCGGCGGCGGGGGTGTTGACCATCCTGCCGGGCATGCTGGTGATCTGGTTCGTTCGCAACCACGTGGCCAAGGGCTTCGCCCTGGGCCGAGTCTGAGGAGTCGATGATGGAATGGATGAATTGGACCGTCCCCACGGCGGTGTTTTTCGGGGTTATCGCCTTGTTTCTGGCAGGCATGACCACCTGGGAGTTGCGTTCGCCGAGCATCCCTCGGCGTGGTTTCCTGCCGATTACCACGACCCGTGGCGATCGGTTGTTTATCGGTCTTCTCGGTAGCGCCTACCTGCACCTGCTGGTAATCGGCGCCACCGACTGGAGCATCTGGATAGCGTTCGCGTTGTCTTGGGTGTGGCTGTTGGCAGTGATGCGGTGGGGCTAGTCGCGAAGGTTCGCCGATCAGGCTCTTAAACCCAAACAGGAGGTCTCTATGTTCAATAAAAACAATAAGCTGCGACATAGCGTTTCATTGGCAGCCATGCTGGCACTCAGCGGGCTGAGTGCTGCGGCCTGGGCCGACGCCTATGAAGACGCCGCTAAAAAATGGATCGGCAGTGAATTCAAACCGTCGACCTTGACGCAAGACCAGCAGCTTGAAGAACTCAAATGGTTCATCAAGGCATCCGAGCCGTTTCGCGGCATGAAGATCAACGTGGTGTCGGAAACCCTCACCACTCACGAATACGAGTCCAAGGTACTGGCCAAGGCCTTTACCGAAATCACCGGGATCCAGTTGACCCACGACCTGCTGCAAGAAGGCGACGTGGTGGAGAAGATGCAGACGGTGATGCAGTCGGACAAGAACATCTATGACGGCTGGGTCAACGATTCGGACCTGATTGGTACGCACTTTCGCTACGGCAAGACCGAATCGATCACCGACCTGATGGCCAACGAAGGCAAGGCCTACACTTCGCCAACCCTGGACATCAAGGACTTCATCGGTATTTCCTTCACCACTGCGCCGGACGGCAAGATCTATCAGTTGCCCGACCAGCAATTCGCCAACTTGTACTGGTTCCGTGCCGACTGGTTCGAGCGTCCGGAGCTGAAGGCCAAGTTCAAGGAGAAATACGGCTACGAGCTGGGCGTACCAGTGAACTGGTCGGCCTATGAAGACATCGCCAAGTTCTTCTCCGAAGACGTCAAGGAAATCGACGGCAAGCGTATCTACGGTCACATGGACTACGGCAAGAAAGACCCCTCCCTGGGCTGGCGCTTCACCGATGCCTGGTTCTCCATGGCTGGCGGCGGCGACAAGGGCCTGCCCAACGGTCTGCCGGTGGACGAGTGGGGTATTCGCGTCGAAGACTGCCATCCGGTCGGCTCCAGCGTCACCCGTGGCGGCGATACCAACGGCCCTGCAGCGGTGTTCGCCACCACCAAGTACGTGGACTGGTTGAAGAAGTACGCGCCGCCGGAAGCGGCGGGCATGACCTTCTCCGAATCCGGCCCGGTACCGTCCCAAGGCAACATCGCCCAGCAGATTTTCTGGTACACCGCGTTTACCGCCGACATGACCAAGCCGGGCCTGCCGGTGGTGAACGCCGATGGCACGCCGAAATGGCGCATGGCACCTTCGCCACGTGGTCCGTATTGGGAGCAGGGCATGAAGCTGGGGTATCAGGACGTGGGTTCCTGGACATTCATGAAGTCCACGCCTGAGAAACAGAAACTCGCGGCCTGGCTCTATGCGCAGTTCGTGACGTCCAAGACCGTGTCGCTGAAGAAGACCATCGTTGGCCTGACGCCGATTCGTGAGTCGGACATCAACTCCCAGGCGATGACCGACCTGGCGCCGAAACTCGGTGGCCTGGTGGAGTTCTACCGCAGCCCGGCCCGCGTGCAATGGACCCCGACCGGGACCAACGTGCCGGACTATCCGCGCCTGGCGCAGCTGTGGTGGAGCCACATCGCCGAAGCCGCCAGCGGCGAGAAGACCCCGCAGCAGGCCCTCGATGGCTTGGCCAAGGACCAGGATGCGATCATGACGCGCCTGGAACGCTCCAAGGCCCAAGCCACCTGCGCCCCGAAAATGAACCCCGAGCGCGACGCGCAATACTGGTTCGACCAACCGGGTGCACCGAAGCCGAAACTGGCGAACGAGAAGCCTAAAGGTGAAACCGTGAGCTACACCGAGCTGTTGAAATCGTGGGAGGCAGCACGCAAGTAAAGCCCCAAGCGTGAAAACGAACGGCACCGAAAGGTGCCGTTTTTTTTTGCGTGCGCTTGCACAGTTTTTCCGCGTCGCTCACAGACCTCGCGTACACCACAAATCCCTTGCTCGCGAAGGCGGTGGCACATTCAGCATTGATGCAAGCAGACCCACCGCTATCGCGAGCAAGCTCGGCTCCCACAGGGATCGGCAGTGAGCACTGATCCTGTAAACAACCAAAGAACTGTGTGGAGGGCGATCTGTGGGAGCAAAGCTTGCTCGCGATAGCGGTGTGACAGTCAATGAAGGTATTGGGTGTCAGCCGGGGACCTGTGCGTTAGCCGGCCTTGGCCGAGCTTACCTGGGGGCGTTCGGCCATGGGCGATGGCTTGTTTTTCATCAACGTGTCCAGCGCTTGCCGGTAGTTTTTGCCCGCCAGGCTCATGCTGTTGTTATGCGTGGCCCCCGGCACCAGCAGCAGGCGCTTGGGCTCCCGGGCGGCGTTGAACAGTTGCTCGCTGAAGCGCGGCGGTACGTAGCGATCGGCAGAGCCATGCACCACCAGCAGCGGCATGTTGATCTCGCCGATTTTGTCGATGGAGTCGAATTTCTGCGACAACAACCAGCGCACCGGCAGGGACGTATTCGCCATCGCGGTGGCGACATCGCCCAGGGAGGTGAACGTGGATTCGATGACCAGGCCTCGGACCTGGGCAGCACCATTCTTCGCGGCCTCCTGGCCCAACTGCGCAGCGAGATCCACCGCGACGGCACCGCCCAGAGAATGACCGTAGATCAGCCGCAGGGCCGGGTCCGGTTGCAGTACCTTGAGACGTTCCCAGGCGATGCGCGCATCTTCATAGACGCTGGCTTCCGACGGCAGATCCCCATGGCTTTTGCCAAAGCCACGGTAATCGATAGCCAGCACCGAATAGCCCAGCGCCCTCAGTTGCTGGATACGAAACAACTGGCCGGTCAAATTCCAACGCACACCGTGCAAGTACAGGATGGCCGGCGCATTCTTGCGTTCGGCCGGCCACCACCAACCGTGGATATTTTCCCCGGCCTTGAAGCTCTTGGGCTTGAGATCGAATTCCTGCACGCCGCTGGGAAGCCCACTGAACCAGCTCGCGGTCCCCGGCTCGATGCGAAAGACCAGCTCGCGTTCCTTATGCTGCAGCACTGCACAGCCCACCGGCAGCCCGACCACCATTGCGCTCATGACAAGGAAGGCCAGCCAGCGCCGCCGAAGGCGAGAGAATAAAGGTAAAGGCATCGACGCAATTCGCTACTCGAAACTGAAGATGCCTTGTAGCAGATTCTCCGAAAGCGGCGCAGGGATTTCGGACGGTCGTGGCGAGGTAGCAAACGCCCTCGCCACAGGTATACACCGCGTCCCTGTCAGTGCACATCCCCATACTCAACCAGCGTCAATACCTGCGCGGTCCGGCCGTACGCGACCTTGGGCACGCCCGCCAGGCGCTTGTTCAGTACTTGGGTCAACGACTCGCCTGGCCTCAGGCTGGCATCGCCAAAATCCTCGTCCAGTTGCATCGGATGCACGATGACCTCAAGCGAGCCATATGCCGGTGGCGCGGCGTAGTCCAGGTCGGCCGGGGTGCAAACGTAGTCCGCTGTCGCACCGCACAGGCTGCGAATGCGCCGGTTGAACAGGGTTTTGAAGATACGCTTGGGCGGGGTCAAGTTCGCCCCCAGGTTGCGCGCCAGGCGCATGGGCACGCCTTGCCTGGCGGCGAAGCGGGCCACCAGTTCGCCGATGGGCCAGATGTTGTGCACATGTTGATGGGAGTCGAGATGGCTGGGACGCAGGCCGCGGTCCAGGCAGTGTTGCCATTGCGCCTGCAGTTCATCTTCCACTGCCGCCAGATCCTTTGAACCCAGGCGCAGGCAATAACGCGACAGGTTCAGGTCGAACTGGCCATTGGCGTCGCAAAAAACCGGGCGCGAGGTGATCGCCTGGCCCAGCGGCGGGCCGTAGCTGAGGTTGAAATGCAGGCCAACGTGGCCGTTGAGCAGCGGTTGCCGGGCCATTTCACACGCCTGCTCGAAACCCGGCATGTTGGCCATGGCCGTGGCCGAACTGATCACGCCGGTCTCGAAGGCCCGCAGGATCAGCGCGTTCTCACTGAGGCTGAGCCCGAAGTCGTCAGCGTTGACGATCACTTGACGCGGCATCTGTCTTCTCCTGGTTTTTAGGGGGGGACGATGCCGTCGTCGCGGTCGGTTTGCTTCGGCGTTTGCCAAACCATGGCTTCAAGCTTTTCCAGAGTCGCAAGGCAAATCCCAGAAGCAAACCACCGGGCTGCCATGAATAGAAACTCCAGCGCCAGTGTTCCAGTTGGCCGGTCATGCGTTCGTGTAACTGATGGCTGGAGTTCTCCAGGCTGACCCGTGATGCGTCGATCCAGCGCCAGTTTTCGTCCAGCCCCCAGCGAATCCACTCCTCGAGCAACACCCGGCCGCTGCCCAGGTCGGCATGCTGCGGCAGGAACGCCAGGTTGTAGTCGTACAGCCGCCCCTGGTCCAGCAGGCCGAGGCGATAGCTGATGCATTCGCCGTTCAGCTCCAGCATCACCACCCGCACCAGGCCTTGGGCGGCGAGGGCGGTGAAGGCGAGGTTCATCCATTGCCGGCGCCCGGGGTCGGCGAAGATGCCGACGCCTTCCTCGCCTTTCCAACTGGCCGCCTCGACATCGGCGAGGGTCCGCAACAGCTGGCCCATGCTGATGGCGTCCGGTTTCACCCGGAGGATCTCGGCACCGCAGGCAGCGATCCGCTTGCGGGCCCGGCGCAACTTGTAGCGTGGGTCGCCAGAGATTTCCTGATGGTCATTGTCGCTGATCAAATGCACTGGCACCCGGCAACTCAGGCGGCGCTCTCCGGTGGAACTCAGCGCCATCCAGGCGCTGAGGACGCTTTGCTCACCGACCGGCTCGATCACTTCATTCAATTGCAGCAGTGCGTGGGGCAAGTGCTGACGGATCTGCGTCAGCGCCTGCCCCATGCCTTCGGCGTCCAGGCGCACCATCAAGGCGATGCGGTCGGCCAATGGATAACCCAAGTGACGCAACACCCGGAACCGCAGCCCGCCGATACGCTCACGCCCCGATACCAAGGGCAGGCACAGGCACAGTGTCTGGTCTTGCCAGCCCAGCAACACGTGCAGCTGCTGGTCCGGCAGCAGGGCGAATTCCGCCGCTTGCAGCCAAGCCAGGGTGTTGAAGGGCGTAGCGTCGGGCACCTGGGTTCGCAGCTGTTCATAAGCTGTCATGGGAAAGTCCTCGGCGCCCAGGGAGCGACACCATTGGAACCGGATCGCCATGGGGGTCAGGCCGCCGCAGTCGAAGCAACCGGCTGGGCCGGTTTACGAAAGGCGTCCAATGCCGAGCCGTTGTAAAGCGTGTCGTGGAAAAAACGCCAGCGACCGAACAGTCGATACATGTGGGTGATCTTGCCGCGCTCCTGGAAGCCCATGCGCAGGTGCATCTTGATCGCCGGGATGTTTTGCAAGTCGCAGACATCGACCATCGTGCTGCAACCTTTGTCCGCCATGACTTTCCACATCTCCAGCTGCATGTCCGCCGATATACTGGAGCCCCAGTATTTACGAATCGCCTCGCCACCGAACTGAAAGTACTCGCCAGGCTTGATCGGGAAGTTGCATTGGTAGAAATGGCGGTCGAAATAGTCTCGCGTACTGCCCCAGGCGAACCCCACGGTGTCGCCTTGATCATCCAGGTACATCAAGCCTGTGTAGCCTTCGGCGGCCAGTTCGCGCATGGTTTTGACGCGGTCGCCGAAATACCGGGCAAAAGCGTCGGCATTGCTGACCGTGATGAACTCCAGGCGCATCGGCGGGTAGGCCTTGAGGTTATGCGGGGGCAGTGGAGTGCGCACATCGTGTTCCAGCCACACCAGTTTCGAGTGGAGAAACACGTAGCGTCTGAGCAGCTGTTTGAAGACGGCGCGCAGGCCTTTTTTCTGAATGCGGTCACGCAATTTCTGCAGAACGTTCATGGTGCCTCCTGACGGGTGGCGGGTTGGGGGGAAACGGGAGCGGTCCAGCTCAGGGCAAACAGGCTTTCTCCTGGCAGGAGAAAGCGGATCTGCCCGGCCTCGCAGTTGAACGGGGCGCTGAGGCTATGGTTGTCGGGGCCGAAATACACCAGCTCGGCTTTCGCCTGGGGGCAGGGCACGCCGTCCAGGCTGACCTGTTGCGGGCGGGTGCTTTTGTTCACGCCCAGCAGGCCGCGTCTTGCGTCGGTGGCCATGGCCAGCACGTCGACTTCAAAGGCGTCGTTGTCCAGGCGCAACACCTGTTCGAGCCAATGCTGTTGGATGAATTGCTGGGCCAGCCCCACCGGCTTGAGTTCCAAGCGCTGGTTGTCCAGCACTCGCACCATGCCTTTTGGGTACTCCGGTTCGTCGGCGGACTGGAACCAGTTGAGCATGTCCAGCCAACCGTCCGCCGAGGCATTGATCACCACGGACGTCCACCACAGGGCGGCGTAATGGGTTTCCTGGTCGTAGGGGCTCAGGCTCGAGCCGCTGGACATGTTGGTCTGATCCAGCAACAAGGCCTTGCGCGGCCGGCCGTTACTGTCCAGGCCCACCAGGTCGGCGGCGCGGCGCACGCTGTTGCGATAGACCCGGGTCGCCAGCAGGTCGCGGATCATCCATTCGTGCCAGGCCAGGGCGTCGATCTGGTCACTGGACTCGGCCAGCAAGCGTCGCGCCCAGTCGATCCCGCGTCGATCAGCGGCGTTTTCCGCCAGGGGACCATTGGTGAACCGGGAGCTGGCCGGTATGGCAATGCGCACCCCGGCGCGGGTGTTGGCGGGGTCGGCGCGAACCTGGCTGGCCATGCTCTTGAACACCTGCTGGAAGCTGGCGAAGTCCGGGTAGTTGAGGTTCGGCTCATCGGCGAAACTGAGGTAGTGGAGGCCTTTGCCGTCCATGGCGCGAGTCGACTTGAGCCAGGCCTGCAAACCGCTGGTGCTGACGCGATCGGCCTGCAGGTCGGCCTTGCGTGCGCTACCGGCCAGCAGGGTGATGTCCCGGGTAATGCCGAAGCGGTCCTGGTACAGGCGCCGGAACCTATCTTCGTGGTCCGGCTTGGCAGCGGTGACGTCGACAAAACTGTAATAAGTGGCGGCCTGGGGCTTGAGGGTATCGATTACCGGGTAGGCAGAGGGCGGGGGCATGGCGTAGGGCAGGGAAATGCCCAGTTTCGGGGTTGTTCCCAGGACGTCGCCATAGAGTTTCAGGTGAGCCTGCCCCGGGTCCTGGCGCAGCGGCTGCAGGTGCTCAGCGGTCTGGGCGAACAGGTTCGCCGTGCCGTCCAGCCAGAACGCTGCCTTGCCGTTGCCCTGCAACTGCAAACGCCAGGTTTGCTCGACGTTGGCAACGGGCAGGGCGACCTGATCGAACTGCCAATAGGCCGGGTATGGCTTGAGGTTCAGCTGCACCTGTTTGCCATCGGCGACGCGCCGGGCTTGCAGGCTGCGCACACCGCCGTGGAACTTGCCTGCCAGCACGGCTTGTTCACCGGGGGCGACCTTGAAGTACAACTCATCGCCGTCATGGGCTTCAGCGCTGAAATGCACCTTGGCCGGGGCGAACATTGCTTGGGTACGGGCGTCGTGCTCGACGGTGTAGCGGCGGAAACTGTAGCCGGGAATTTCCAGTCGATAACTGGCGGCTCCCGGCAGCAAGGGCCACTGCTGCTCGCCACGTTCCTGGGTCGCCTTGATCAAGCGCTCACCCACCAGGCGCCCCTGGCCGTTGAGCAGGTACAGGTGTTCTGAATTGGCGTTGGCCTGCCAGGCCGGGACCCAGCGCACGGTCACGTAATCCGGGCGGTCGGTCTGCAGGTACAGGCTGCCGTCGCGGATGCCGGTCCATTGCATCGCCGCGCCCTGGGCCAAGAAGGCCAGGCTCCAGAGGCACAGGCCAGCAGCCATTTTCCACCAACGCTGCATCGGCCCCATCGCGAGCAAGCCCGCTCCCACAGGGCAATCAGCAACCCCTGTGGGAGCGAGCTTGCTCGCGATGGCGGTTTGGCAGGCAACCACACTCATGCCGATTTCCCCAACAGCATCTGGCGCATCGGCAGCAAGTCGCTGGGCAGGATGATCAGTGTCTGCCACAGCGCCACGCCGCTGAGGCGGCAGTACATGGCCAGCAGCGCCACGGTCACGCCCAGGTAGGCGATTGAAGACGCGGCGGCGGCCCCGACGATGCCGTAGCGGGGAATCAGGATCAGGTTCAGCGCCAGGTTCAGCACTGCGCCCACGCCCATCAACAGCGAAACCGTGCCGGGGCGGTTCTTGCCCAGCAGATCCAGGCGCAGGATGCTCGCGTAGCACAGCCCGAACAGCCCCGGCAGTAGCGCCAGCAAGGCGGGATAAGCCGGCTGGTAGGCGGCGCCAAACAAGGTAACGATCAACCATTGACCGATCAGCGCCATACTCAGGCAGGCGCCGAGCATCACCGTGGCGGTCAGGCGCAGGGCCAGGGGCGTCAGGCGCTGCATGTCGCTGTCCTGTTGCAACAGGCGTTTCATCAGCGGCGTGGTGACAGCTTCGGGCACGATCAGCAGCAGTTCGGCGGCGGCGCTGGCCATGGCGTAGTGACCCAGGGCCGTGCTGCCCAGCAGGGCACCGATGAACAGGAAGTCCGAGCGCAGCAGCACTTGCTGGAACAGCAGGTCCGGGTGGCTGCGGGCACCGTAGCGCAACAATTCGTTCTGACCGGTGCGATCCCAGCGCAGGGTGACCACATGATCGCGGCGCAACCACACCCAACCGGCCAGCACCACCAGGCTCAAGCCGGCCAGCCAACTGATCAGCGCCGCTTCCAGGGCGGCGTCTTTCCACATCCAGAACAGTGCAACGAACAGCAGCAGGGGCGCCAGGGATTCCATCAGGCGCAAGGCATTGAAGGCGCCCACTCCGCCGCAAGCATTGTGCATCGTCAGCAGACCGCTCTTGAGCACGGTCAACGGCACGGCCAGCAACAGCAACCAGGCGAGCAATCCCAATTGCGTGGCGATGTCCAGTTCGCCGCCGAACTCGCGCACCAGCGCCACCACCAGCAAGGTTAACAAGCCAGCCAACAGGCAGCCGAAGACCAGCACCTGGCTGAGCAGCAGACCCATCGAGCGCTGCTGCGCCGCCTGATAACCCACGGCGGAATTCAGGCCACCGCTGGTGGCGGCGCTGATCAGGTCCGGCAGGGTGCTGAGCAAGGCGAACAGCCCGCGTTCACTGGGTCCGAGAATCCGCGCCAGCAGCACATTGCGCAGCAGGCGCAGGCCGATCATCGCCAGGCGCGTGCCCATGCTCAGTGCCAGGTGCTTGAGGTAATGAGCGCGGCTCATGGGCGTGTTCCTCGGCGAATGCGCCAGGCCAGTAATTCAGGGTGGTGGGCGTTGCTCTGGCTGACGCCGAAACGCGGCAGGTTCAGCGGGTCACCGTCGTTGCGATACAGCCCCGCCTCGGTGCCGAGGGCGAAGGCAAAACCGTGGGCCGCCACCTGTTGGCGTACCCGGGCATCGTGATCGCCGTTGGGGTAGCAATACACCGGCAAAGGATGGGCGCAGCCGTTTTCCAGGGCGATCCAGCTGCGCGTCAGTTCTTCGTGCAGGCGCTGGTCATCCAGCCCGGTCAGGATCGCGTGGCTGGCGCCATGGGGGCCGAAGCGGACCAGCCCGGAATCTTCGAGCATGCGTACCTGGGGCCAGTCCAGGGCCTGGGGCTGGGAACCCTGCGGGCAGGCGTCGGTGAGGTCGCTCAACGTGTGTGCATCGAGACTCTTGAGACTCTGCAGGTAATGCAGCAGCGCCAGGCTGCGGCGCTCGTCGTCGATGTCATCGAGCAGCACCGGCAACGGTCGGCCGACGTGCTGCAAGTGCTCGATCAATGAGCGCCGTGCCACCTGGCCATGGCTGCCCCAGAGGGTTTCACCGATGCTTTCCCACCAGAAGTGCTGGCGACTGCCGATGAAATCGGTGGAGAGGAAAATACTCGCTGGCACCTGGTATTGGCGCAGCAACGGAAAGGCATTCATGGCGTTGTCGCGCCAACCGTCGTCGAAGGTCAGGGCGACCCGCGGGCGGTTCGGAACGCTCTCAGGGTCGGCCAGCAACAAGCTCATCAGCGGCACACACTCGAAATGCCGTAGCAGCCAGATCAGCAGATGTTCAAACGCTTCGGGCCCCACGCACAGCTCGTTGCGATGGGGCAGTTCGGCGGCACGGTCGTTGTTCAGCACGCGATGGAGCATCAGGATCACGCCGGCGCCACGCAATGGATGGCGACCCAGGGACGTGTTCAGGTACAGCCAGCCGCCGGTGCGCTTGAAGACTTGTTTGATCGACATCGGCCGTACTCCTTAGCGATTCTGCTCGGGGTTCCACTGGCTATAGCGCTGGCCCCGCAGGAACTGCCAGAGCCCGATGCTCATGCCCGCCAGCGTCACCAGCACGAATGCGGCCAGGCGAAAGGGCCGGGGCAGGCGGTGGCGCGCGTCCATCAAACCGATCAGCGCCATGGTGTAACCGAGCAATTGCGCCACCAGGCTCAGGCGATAGAACGGATGGTCGTTCCACAGCCAGGCATTGCTCAGCAAGAGCGGCAGCAGCAACACCGGCGCCAGGCGGCGGATCAACTTGTGGCTGATCAACCCAATGGCGTAGAGCCCATGGCGCAGCGGGTTGAGCAGTTCCCGGCGCTGAGCCAGGCTCTGCAACCCGCCGACGGTGACCCGCTGGCGACGGCGAAACTGCTTGTCGGCTTCGTCCACACCCTGGTCGGTCACCCGGGCCATGGGGGCATAGACGATGGACTTGCCGGCGGCTGGCGCGCAGGTGCTGAGGAAAAAGTCATCGTTGACCTGGGCCGGTATCGGTTGGAACAGCACCCGGCGCAGGGCCAACAGCGCACCGTCGGCCGAGACCATGCAACCGGTGCGACTCTCCACCCGACGCAACCAGCCTTCGTAATGGCGATACAGGCTGTCGCCCAGGCTCAGGCCCTTGCCCGGCACCGGGATTTCCATGTGCCCGGCACAGGCACCGACTTCCGGATCGCCCAAGGGTGCCAACAGATGGCTGAGGGTGTCGCTGGCCCATTGGTTATCGGCGTCGGTGAACACCAGGATTTCGCCGCTGCTGTGGGCGACACCGGTATTGAGGGCGGCGGCCTTGCCCTGGCGCGGCAGGTCGAGCACGGTGATGCGCGGGTCGATCACCTTGCGTGCGCAGGCCACCGTGTCGTCGGTGGAGCCGTCGCTGGCGAGGATGATTCGCAATGAATGGGCCCGATAATCCTGGGCCAGCAAGGTGCGCAACTTTTCCTCGATGTGCCGCGCCTCGTTGTGGGCGGCAATGACGATGCTCACGTCCATCGGAAACGCCTTGCCGTAGCGCCGCATCGGAAACAGCGGCGCCAGCAGGCTCAACATCAAGGGATAACCGAGGTAGGCGTACACCGGCAGCAACAGGCACGACCAGTAAATGAACTCAGCCACGGGCAGGTCTCCTGGCATTCCAATGACACAGATTGAGCAGCAGTGCGGCGCCGGTCAGGTGCAGGCGCACCCCATGCAAGGCCCACAATTGCAAGGTCAGGCGCGGATCACGCCGGCTCTGGCGCAGGCTCAGGAACAAGGGTGGCAGGGTGGTGACCAGCAACAACGTCAGCGCCAGGTGCAATTGCCCCTGGAGCAACGCGAGCACCGCCAGCAGGTCCAAGCCCCAGGCGCCAATGGACAGCGCCGGGAAGCGCAGCAGGCGCAGGCTCGGGCCATGGCTGCGGAGCAATTGCAGATGGCTGCCCTGGCGCCACAGTTCCTTGCTCATCCACTCGCGCCAACTGCCTTCGTAGCCCCAGTGCAGGGCGACGCTTTCGTTGACCAGCAGCAATTGCGCGTCGGCCTGGCGCAGGCGCAAGGAGAAGTCCTTGTCTTCGCCGGTGCGCAGGGTTTCGTCGAAGCCTGCGACCCGTTCGAACCAGCTGCGACGCATCAACAGGTTGGCACTGGGCAGCCACTGCACCCGATGCAGGAGGCGTGACCCCGGACGTTGGCTGCGGCGCTGCCAGGCTTCGGCGAACCACGGCGCCTGCCGGGGCGTGTCGAGGTCCAGGCCGAGTACGTCGCCCTGGTGGCCTTCGAGTTCCAGCAACAGCTTGAGCCAGTCGGCCGGCATCTCGATGTCGGCATCGATGAACGCCAGCCAGTCACCCTGGGCGACGGCAGCACCGCGGTTGCGCAGGGCGCCGATGTGCACGCCTGGCACGATCAACACCCGTGCCCCCAACTCGTTGGCAATGCGCGGGCCATGGTCGTCGGAGCCGTTGTCCACCACGATCAACTCACATGCCAGGCCTGCCTGGCGGGCGGCTTCCTGCGCTGCGTGCAGCGTACGGCCGATGTGTCGGGCCTCGTTGTACATCGGGATCACAATACTGACGCAGCTCATGGACGAGCCTCCTGCGGCGCGGCCTGCTCGGCGTCGTAGCGCAACACACTGGTGAGGGCGAGCATGATCCACAGCAACTTGTGGTTCGGCGCACTGAGGAACATCAGGAACAACGCCAGCGAGAGGAAACTCATGCCCAGGTGCGTCAGCAGGTCCGCTTGCGCCCAGTCCCGGCGTTGCAGCCAGAGCCGACGGGCGTGCAGCAGGTTGTACAGGCCAAGGCCGATCATGCCGACGAACATCAGCCCGCCCGGGACGCCGATTTCGCTGAAGATTTCCAGGTAGGTGTTATGGGCCCGGCGATACAGGTCCCCCAGCTTGCGGTTGGCCGAGAACGCCTTGGCATAGCCGGTGGGTGCGTAGTGCAGCGGAAAGGTCCCGGGGCCTGAGCCGAGTATCGGGTTTTCGCGGATCATCTGGCTGCCGACGACGATGTACGAGGCGCGGCGGCCGAGGGATTCATCCTGGTGGGCGCTGGCGCCGGCGCTGAGGATGCTCAACGACTGGATGCGCGCGACATAGCCGGCCGGCATCACGGCGATCGCCAGGGGGATGATGAGCGCCAGCCCGAGCATGGCGAAGCCCAGGTGCCGTGGGCGGATGCGCGGCAGCTGCGCGCGGTAGTGATACAGCCCGATCATCAGGCTGAGCATCAACACCACCAGCCCCGAGCGCGATTCGGTCTTGGTCATGCCGCCCAGCAGCAGGATGAAACAGCCGCCCCAGAACAACCGGTGCAGCAAGCTCGGGCCGCGCACCACCAGCAGCAACGCCAGCGGCACGGTAAAGGCAATCAGCAGGGCGAAAGTGTTCGGGTCTTCCAGCAGGCCGGACGCGCGGCCCTGGTCCTGGTACTTGGCCGAGAACATCGCCAATACGCAGGTGGTGGTGACGCTCAAGGTCACCAGGCGACAGAACAGGTCCAGGTTCAATTCACGACCGATCAGCAGGGTGATTACAAACAGAATCAACCCCACCCCCAGTTCGCGAAAATGGGTCATGGACAGGCCCATGTTTTCCGACAACATCAGGCTCAGGCCATAGAGCACCATGAAACCGATCAGCGGCCGCCAGATATTGCTGCGCAGGCGTGTCCCGGGAATCTGGTGCACCGCCAGTTGCAACATCAGGATCATGATCAACGCCAGGCCAAGGAATTTGCTGCCGGAAAAGGCGTTGTCCTTGAACAGGCCTTCGAACGGCACCAGTGCGGCAATGCCCAGCAAACCCCAACCGGGCTTGCGGTACAGCACGGCGACGCCGACCAGGCCGAGCACAGCGCCCGGTGCCAGGAACGGATAAGGGCTGGCCAGCAGCGCCAGGCATACAAGGCCCAGCAGGCTGACGATCGAGAGTGGGACAATCATGAGCGAGCCTCCCGTGCCGTGCGGATGTAAAGCTGCGACCAGCGTTCGGCCAGCGTGCGCAGGTCGTAGCGGTCCCGTTGGGTGCGGCGTGCGTTATCGGCCAGGATCCGCGCCAGGGGCGGTTCGCTGAACAGCGTTTCGATCTGCGCCGCCAGTTCCGCGCTGTTGGCCGGTGCCGCGAGCAGGCCGTTATGACGGTCCTGCAACACGTCGGGAATGCCGCCGACGCCGAACGCCACCACCGGCACGCCAGCTTGCATGGCTTCGAGCAGAATCATCGGAGTGCCTTCGGTGCGCGAGCTGATCACCAAGGCGTCGAGGCGACTCCACCAGGCGTTCATGTCGGTCTGGTAGCCCGGCAATTCGATGCGCGTGGGCAGTCCGGCGTCGGTGATGCGCTTGAGCAGTGCCTGGCGTTCCGGGCCGTCGCCGAGCATCACCGCGTGCAGCGATGCATGCTTCTGGCACAGCGGGATCATGGCGTCGAGGAACAGGTCAGGACCTTTCTCGCTGCTCAAGCGGCCGACGTAGCCGACCCGCCAGCGTTGCTTGTCAGAGCGGTGGGCCAGTGGCGTGCTGGCCGCTGGCAGGCCATTGGGGATGACGTCGAGTTTTTCCGCCCGCACGCTGGCCCGGCGATGCAGCGTGGCAATGCTCTCGGCCACGCAGACGACCCGCTTGACCGAGGCGGTGCGGCACAGTTGCAGGCTCAGCCAGGTATAGAAACGCTGCTTGGGGCTCCTTGGGGTGAAGCCATGCTGGGTAATCACCAGCGGCAGGCCCAGCAACGTGGCGGCGGACCAGCCGAACAACAGCCCCTTGAAGTTGTGGGTGTTGATCAGCGGCCGGTCGTCCCGGCGCTGGCGCAGGTGCTGCAACAACTCGGCCCAACTGACGCAATGACGGCAATCGACCCCGGCCTGGCGAAAACGCGTGATCAAGGTCGGTGGCGCCGCCAGGAACAGCACCTGGTGCTGCCCGGGTGTCGCCAGGCAATGATCGAGCAGCATCCGCTCGGCCCCATAGAAGCCGCCGCTGTCGAGCAGATGAATGATCGACAGGGGGCTGCTGTGGCGGGGCGGGCCGAACGGCGCGTTCAATTTCGCACCCAATGGACAAGGCTGGGCAGGCTCCAGTTGCGGTGCGGGTTGACCTTGTCGGGGGACTGCTCGTTGATCACCAACAGCACCGGCACATCCAGTTGCTGGGTGATTTGCGCTGGATGCTTGAAGCGATGGTCGAAGAACTCACGCACATAGACCAGGGCAATCGCCAGCAGCAGGCCGCTGAACATGCCGAAGGCAATGATCAGCATCGGCTTGGGAAAGGCCGGGGCGGTTGGTTCGAACGGCGGGCTCAGGACCCGGGCGTTGGACAGGTCGTTGTCCAGCGAACGCGCGGTGCTGGCTTCGGCGAACCGCTGGGCATAGGTGGAGAACGCCGCATGCAGGGCGTTGATCTCGGTGTCCATCTGCCGCAGCTTGCTCTGGGTTTCCTGCAATTGATGGATACGCTGCTTGAAGGCGGCGATGCGTTCGATCTTCTGGTTGATCACCGAGCTGACGACGGCCAGGTCGGTGGTGCGTTCCTGGATCCGGTTGTTCACCACCTTCAGGAACTGCTGGCGCGTGCGGACGATCTGTTCCCGGGCCAGCAGCATCGGTTCGCTGCCGGGCTGGAAGATCGCCAGGTCATTCATGTAGCGGCTGACCTGGCTGGTCAGTTGCTCGCCCAGCTGTCTGATTTCCCGGTCTTCGAAGGCAATGTTGTCCACGGTGGTGGTGAAGGTGAACGGGAAGGTGTAGTCGTTGAACCGCGAGCTGTTCGCCGCCGCGAGACTGGTCTTGAGGTAATCGAGCCAGCGTTGGCTTTGCAGCAGGCGATCCTGGTACAGGTTCAGGGCCTGCTCTTCGGTATTGATGGCGTTCAGGCGGAAGGTGACTTCTTCCTTGGGATCGGACGAGCCGATGTTTTCAAGCAGCCCCAGCCGGTTGCCTTCCAGGCCGTCGAGACGGGTCTGGTATTGGGCTTTCTTCTGCTCATAGAACGTCTGTGGCAGCTCGATCGATTGCAGGTCCTGGCGGCTGCTGAGGTAGTTCTGCAGCAGTTGCGCCACGAACCGGGTGCCCTGGGCCGGGTCGCCGAAACTGTAGACGATGGAGATGACGTTGGAGCCGGGCAGGGTCTCGATCTTCAGGTTTTCGATGGCCTCGTCGGTCAGCGTATCGAGCACGGTGTCGCGCACCGGATCGACCTCCAGCCCCAGGCCATCGCGCAACGGGTTGATGACGTACTCGCGCAGGGGCTGGGTGATGTAACGCTTGAAGGGATCGCTCACCCACTTGTTGAAGATGCCCGGGCTGGGCGTGTATTCGCCCTGGTCGCGCAGGGTGCTGATGGTCTGCCGGATCAACGCCGGCGAGCGCAGGATATTGCTCTCGGTTTCCATGTCCGCCAGGGACGGCGGGATGAAGGTGGCGTTTTCCTGGTTCAGCGACGTGGTGGCGTCGCCCTGGGAGAGTTTTTTCGACTGGACGATCACCTGGGCGGTGATATCGAAGCTCTGCTTGAGCATCAACGGCAGCACCAGGGCGATCACGGCGAAAATCAGGAAGATACGCTTCACCCACTGCTTGTTGGCGAAGAAGATCCTGAAGAACTCATGCAGATAGTTTTCCTTGGGGTTCATGTCAGGTCACCTGGGGTCAGTTGCTGTTGCTGCCTTTGTTGTCGACGCGGTAGCCGAAGCTGAACCCCACGCCCTGGAACAGCACTACGTCGGCCAGTTGTCTGGCCAGTTCGCCGGCGCTGGCTAGCTTGGTCTTGGGCACGAAAAGCATGTCTTCCGGTTGCAGGTAGGCGATCTGCGAGGCGTCACCGCTCAGGGCTTTTTCCACGTCATAGTGGCGGGCTTCGACCAGGTTGCCGTTGCGTCGCATGATCACCACCGAGTCGAGCCGGGCCTTGACGTTCGTGCCGCGGGCCAGCGTCAGGGCTTCAAGCACCGAGATCGGCCGGCGGATCGGATAGGAACCGGGCTGGGCCACTTCCCCGAGGACGTAGATCTCGTTGCCGGCGGTGGACTTGAGCAGCACATCGACGGTCATGTGGCCTGGCAACTGGGCGTAGCGCTCGTTGAGGAAGGTCTCCAACTGGTTGACCGTCATGCCTTGCAGCGGCACGGAACCGATTTCCGGGAAGCTGGCGTAACCATCCCTGCCCACGGTGATTTCCCGGCTCATGCCGGTGCCCGGGTGGGTCAAGGTGTTGCGCAAGTTGGTCTCGCCGGACAGCGGACTGGTCACCAGCACCGTCAATTGGTTGCGATTGGGCTGGAACAGCATTTTCTGGTCATAGGCACGCTGCACCGCCAGGCGGGCTTCGTCGGTGGTCAGGCCGGCGACTTTCACCGAGGTGTTGGCCCCAGGCAGTTCGATAGTGCCGTCGGGCATCACCTGTTGCGTACCGTTGAGCTGGCTGGCGGCCGTGAAGTTCAGGGCAACCTGGTCACCGGCCTGCACGCGATAGGCTTGGGAGCCGGTGGTGCTGATGTGGAAAATCACATCCAGCACGTCCTGGGGCCGCAGGGTCTGTTCGACCTTGGGCATGTCGGTGGCCTGGGCGTTGGCCGGCGGGGCCGTGAGGATCTGCACCGGCATCGAGCGGGTATCGGTATTGCTGGAGCAACCGGCAAGCGGCAGCAACAGCAGGACAAGCATTCTGGCGTTCATCTCGTCATCCTTTTGCAGGCTTACAGGTTGTTGTAGAGCCACTTGGGCATGTAGTACTTGCGGCGATTGAACACGCTGCCTACCACTTTCGCGCCGGCCTGGGACAGGCGCTGGCGGGCGGCCTGGGCCACTTCCCAGCGAGTGTCTTCACCGCGCACCACCAGCACCACGCCGTCGACCTGGGTGCTGAGCACCAGCGTGTCGCTGGCCGAATACACTGCGTCGGCGTCGATCACCACAAAGCGGTATTGCGCCGCCAGTTGCCTGAACAGTGGGCGCAGTCGCTCGGGGCTCAAGCGTTCGGCATTGCGACCCAGGCGCCCATGGGGCAACACGTCGAAGGGCAGGCTGGACGCCTGCACCACGCAGTCCTGCAACAGGGGCGGGGCGAGGCTGTTGAACAGCAGGTCGGTAAAACCGCGCTCCTTGTGCAACGACAGTTGCTGGCTGAGGTTGCGCGGTGACTGGCTGGCATCCACCAGCAGTACGCGACCGTTGCTCATCTGCGCCAGTTGAGCAGCCAGCGCCATCGCGCTGGTGCTGGTTCCGGTGCCGGTGTTGGCGGCCGTCAAAAGCAGGATCCGCAGGGAAGGGTCGAGCACGGTCGAGGTCAGGTTGGTCTCGCTCGGGCTTGCTATGGTCAGGATATTGGTTGAACCGTCCATTTAACTCGCTCCGTGGCCGCTGAAAACTTTGAAGGGGGTAATCATCAGGATCTTCAAATCCAGCCACAGGCTTTGTTCAGCGATATAGCTGAGGTCCAATTCCACACGCTGGTCGAAGTCGATATTGCTGCGCCCGGAGATCTGCCAAAGGCCGGTCATGCCGGGATAGATGCTCAGGCGCACAAGATGGTTGTCCTTGTAGCGATAGGCGTTGAACGAGGTCGGCCGCGGGCCCACCAGGCGCATGTCGCCGGTCACTACATTGATCAGGTTCGGCAGTTCGTCGAGGCTGCTGCGTCGCAGGAACCGGCCGATGGGCGTGATGCGCGGATCGTTGTCGATCTTGAAGTCGATGGCATCGGCGCCGTGTTTGTTGAGGTGGCGCAGCGACTCCTTGAGAGCCTCGGCGTCGGCAACCATGGTGCGGAACTTGTACATGCCGAAGACTCGGCCGCGATAACCGGTGCGCTTCTGCACGAACAGCACGGGACCGGGGCTGGAAAACTTGATCAGCAGCGCCAGGCCCAGCAGCAGTGGGCAGAGCATCAGCAGGATCGCCAGGGCGCCGAGGCAGGCCACTACGCGGTTGGTGCGCGAGACGGTCCAGGGCCGACCACCGTCGCGACCGGTCAACCAACCTCGGCCCTGACGGTGGATGGCCGCGTCCAGGCGCCTGCGGTGGTCGGGATCGACACGCTTGTCGCGTCCGGGGGCGTTGATCTCGATGACTTGCTCATGTCGGGTCATGGATTCCTCCGCTGAGGTTGGGCCGCAAGCGTTCAGTCGCGAGCGGTGCGTGGGCAGGCCGTGCGTAGTAATCGAGGAACCACTGGATGAAGCGGCCCAGGCCTTCGTCCAGTTCGATACGCGGCTTGAAACCGGTGGCTCGTGCCAGGTCGCTGGCATCGGCGCAGGTGTTGAGCACATCCCCCGCTTGCAGGGGCAGCAGTTCGATGCGGGCGGTTTGTCCCAGGTGTTTTTCCAGCAGTGCGACATAGCTGCGCAGCGCCACCGGGTGCTGCCCGCCGATGTTGTAGATCCGCCAGGGCGCACGGCTGGTGGCCGGGTCCGGTTGTTCGTGATCCAACAGGGGGGTGACCTGGGGCGCACGGTCGATCAGGCGGGCGATGCTTTCGACGATGTCGTCGATGTAGGTGAAATCGCGTTGGTGCTCGCCATGATTGAACAGTTGCAGCACACGGTCTTCGACGATGGCGCGGGCAAACTGGATCGGCGACATGTCCGGGCGGCCCCAAGGGCCGTACACCGTGAAAAACCGCAGGCCGGTGCAGGGAATGCCGAACAGGTGGCTGTAGCTGTGGGCCATCAGTTCGTTGGCTTTTTTGCTGGCCGCGTACAGCGACAGCGGATGGTCGACGTTGTCCTGCACCGAATAAGGCGTGCGCGGGTTGGCGCCGTATACCGAGCTTGAGGAGGCGTAGATCAGGTGCTTGACCGGATAGCGACGGCAGTTCTCCAGGATGTTCAGGAACCCGGTGATGTTGCTGTCTACATAGGCCTGCGGGTTTTCCAGGGAGTAGCGCACGCCGGCCTGGGCGGCGAGGTGAATCACTACGTCCGGCCGCCGGGTCTGGAACAGTTCATCGATGGCCGGCGCGTCGACCAGGTCGATCCGCGCCAGGGGGAACTCGCCAGCCTGGTCGTTTACCCAGGTCACACGGTCGTGCTTGAGCTGCGGGTCGTAGTAGTCGTTGAAATTGTCCAGCCCGCACACCCGATGGCCGTCGCGCAGCAGTCGCAGCACGACGTGGGCGCCGATGAAACCGGCCGCGCCGGTGACCAGGATGTTCATGCTTGTGACCCGGGCAGCGGGGTGCCCGGCACGGTGTGCCGCAGCCCGATACCGCGATACAGCAGCCCGGCGGCGGCCAGGTGTTCGGGGTTGTACAGGTTGCGGCCATCGATGATCACCCGGGCGCGCAGCTTGCTGGCCAGCAGGTCGAAGTCCACCACGCGAAAATTTTTCCACTCGGTGCAGATCACCAGGGCGTCGGCGTCTTCCAGGGTGTCGTCGCGGGTGGCGCACAGGTTCAGGTCCTTGCGATAGCCGTAGAGGCGCCGGCATTCGGACATGGCTTCCGGGTCATAGGCGTGGACCCGGGCGCCTTCGCGCCACAGTGCTTCCATCAGGTAGCGGCTGGGGGCTTCGCGCATGTCGTCGGTGTTGGGCTTGAATGCCAGGCCCCAGATGGCAATCGATTTGCCGGCCAGGCCATCCTGGAATTGCGTCGCCAGTTTCTCGAAGAGGATGTGCCGCTGGCTGTCGTTGACATCGGTGACGCTGCGCAACAAGCGCAGTGGCATGCCGCTTTGTTCGGCGGTGTGGAGCAAGGCCCGCAGGTCCTTGGGAAAGCACGAGCCGCCAAAACCGCAGCCGGGGTAGATGAAGTGGTAACCGATGCGTGGGTCCGAACCGATGCCTTTGCGCACTGCTTCGATGTCGGCGCCCAGCCGTTCGGTGAGGTTGGCCAGTTCGTTCATGAAGCTGATGCGGGTGGCGAGCATGGCATTGGCGGCGTACTTGGTCAGTTCGGCGCTGCGGTTGTCCATGAACATCAGTTTTTCGTGGTTGCGGCAAAAGGGCGCGTAGAGCTCCGTCATCTGGTCGCGGGCCAGCGGGTCGGCGGTGCCGACGATGATCCGGTCGGGGCGCATGCAATCGGCAAGCGCACTGCCTTCCTTGAGAAACTCGGGGTTGGACACCACCCGCACGTTCAACTGCTTCAGGCCCCGCCGCGCCAACGCCTGGCGGGCGCATTCGGCCACCTTGTCGGCCGTGCCCACCGGCACTGTGGACTTGATGACCAGGGTGCGGTCGCTGTCCATGAAATCGGCGATTTGCTGGGTGACGGCCAGCACATGGCTCAGGTCTGCCGAGCCGTCTTCATCGGCGGGGGTGCCGACGGCGATGAAAATCAGTTCGCCATGGTTGACCGCGTCGCTGGCCTGGGAACTGAACGACAAGCGTCCGGACTTGATGTTGTCTTCGAGCAAGCTGGACAACCCCGGCTCGCTGATGGTGGGTACGGCTTGTTGCAGTTGCTGGATTTTTTTCGGGTCGATGTCGATGCACAGAACGCGGTGTCCGACGTCGGCCATTGCGGCCGCCTGGATCAACCCTACATACCCCGTACCAAATACGCTCACGTCCATTTTTGGCGCGCCTCGTAAACCGGTTGATGTAACTCGGATGAAACTGTTTAGAGGGGTATAGCGCAGCTTCAGAAAAGCGTGTCAGCAAAATGACAGTTGTCAGTGTTGGCAATTCAAGTGAAATCGGGCCTTTTGATATCAAGTCCTTGACTGTCTTAGTAAAGTGGCTGTTTTATTGGGCTTAACGGGAATTTGACAAAGCGATAAACGGTAGTAATCCATAGTTTTTTACATTTTGTGACGGGTTTTCGTGTCATTTTTGGGGTAACTTTTTTTTGACGCGTGGTGCGGTGAAGCATTTCTTGCGCTTTGAAAAACGGCTGCTAACGTGCAGGAACGAAGTGCTTTTGACACGGTGATCTGGTCGAGGAAAACATGGTCCGCTACCTCAAGGAATTGCTGCTGGTTCTGTACCTGCTCAAGGGATACGACTATTACCTCGACCGTCTCAACGCGTTGGGCCTGGGGTTCGCAACGTTGCTGTTCGGCGCCATGTTCGCGGTACTGGTGCTGGCGCTGTGGATGACTGCCTACATACGCCAGACCCTGGTGAGGCATGTGTTTGCCTTGGCGATGTTTGTTTCAGCAGTGTTTTTCGAGGTGTACACCCGGGTCACGGACAGTTACCTGACCTATAGCCAGTTCGTTTCGCTGGTGTACTCGGGGGGATTTATCCAGGAGGCGGCTTATCAGTACCGCGAGGTGATTGTCAGCGCGGTGATCAGCGGCTTGCTGCTGTTGTTCGGTATCGCGCTCAAGCCTCGGCGGTCGGTGCGATTGCCCGGTTATCTGCCGATAGCGGCGCCGGTGCTGGGCGTGTTGTTGCTCAGTGGCGTGTTGTTCCTGCGGGCGGGCGAGGGTGCGCGCGGCCTGCCGGTGATGTACACGCCGTTGGCCTATTTGAATCTGTTTGCCTACGAGTCCTTGCACAACACCATTGGCCCTCGGGAGCCGGTCACCCTGGTGCGACGGTCGTCTTCGATCGAGCAGGATATCGTGCTGATCATCGATGAAAGCGTTGGCGGCAATTACCTGGATATCAACGCGCCATTCGGCGTGCACACCGGCCTGAAGACGCCGCCCGAGGGGGTGGATATCTTCAATTTCGGCTATGCGGCCTCTATCGCCAATTGCAGCGTCGACACCAATGTCACCCTGCGCTATGGCGGTACGCGCGCCGACTACATACGCATCAACAGCACCCGGCCGTCGATCTGGCAATATGCCAAAAAGGCTGGTTTGCGTACCGTCTACATCGACGCCCAGCGCACTGGCGGCTACCTGCAGAACCTGATGACCGAGCTGGAAAAACAGGACATCGACGAATTCGTCCAATTCGACCATACCAGCGTGCGCGACCGCGACATGGCGGCTGCGGCGAAGTTGATCGAACTGCTGGGCGACGACCAGGCTGAACTGGTGGTGATCAACAAGGTGGGGGCGCATTTCCCGGTACACGACAAATACCCCGACGACTTCATGACCTACCGTCCGGCCTTGCCGCGAGGGCAGTTCCAGGAAGTGGCGGACACGGGCAGCCGCGATGGCTTCAACGGCCAGAAAGATGACTGGTTGCTGTACCGCAACGCTTACCAGAACACCCTGCTGTGGAACGTCGGCGAGTTCTTCAAGCGAATCTTCCAGCAGGGCGATTTGAGCCATGCCGTGTTGATCTACACCTCCGACCACGGCCAGGACCTGCACGAGCGCGGCAACCCCGGGCTCAACACCCATTGCGGCGGTGACCCGGTGGCGGAGGAGGGGTTAGTGCCGTTGGTGGTGATCCAGGGCTCACAGTTGCATGCCCTGGATTGGCGCCGAGCCTGGGCACAGAACAAAGACCGCTCCAGCCACTACAACATCTTCCCGACGCTGTTGCAGTTGATGGGGTACGACCCGGCCGGGGTTGAATCGGCCTACGGGAAATCCCTGAGCCAACCGACCGATGATGATTTCACTTTCAACTATCGCTTCAATGCGCGGTTGGGGGCGAAACCGGCTTGGAAACACATCGACTTGGGCGACATCGTGACACCGCAGTCCGGCCAGGTTGAGATGGCGGTGGGGCATTGACTGGCGCTGAGCTCTTGTTGATTGAGTACATATCCATTGCCGCGGTAACGGCCACTTAGGGTTTCGCCCTTACGGCGACTCACTTTTTTTCAGACGCCAAAAAAAGTAAGCAAAAAAGGCTTGCCCCACCACTCGGCACCTCGCTTAGGCTCGGTGTGCCCTCACTCCGGCATTGCTCCGTGGGCCGCCGCGAAGGGCCATCCATGGCCCAGAGTGTGTAAAAACCCCGAAGCCAACCCTTGCTATGATTCCCCAGGACTTCATCGCAAGGGCTGCCCATGAAACGCTTCATCCAAGGTGAACACCGAGATCAAACTACCTTGCTCCCCGAGAGCTTGGACGACTACGTCAGCGACACCAATCCGGTGCGCGTTGTCGATGTCTTCGTGGATGAGCTCGACCTGATCAGCTTGGGTTTTGACAGCGCTGTCCCCGCTAAAACGGGCCGACCGGCTTACCACCCTGCAGTCATGCTGAAGATCTACATCTACGGCTATCTCAACCGTATCCATTCAAGCCGGCGCCTTGAGCGCGAGGCGCAGCGCAACGTCGAGCTGATGTGGCTGACCGGTCGCCTGATGCCGGATTTCAAGACCATCGCCAACTTCCGCAAAGACAACGGAAAGGCCATTCGAGGAGTCTGTCGGCAGTTCGTCGTGCTGTGTCAACAACTTGGGCTTTTCTCGGAGCATTTCGTTGCCATCGACGGCAGTAAATTCAAGGCGGTGAACAACCGCGACCGCAATTTTACCAGCGCCAAGCTGAAGCGCCGGATGGAAGACATCGAGTCAAGCATTGCCCGTTATCTGAAGGCGCTGGATGAGGCTGATCGGGAAGAGCCCAAGTCTTCAGGGCCCAAAGGCGGCCTGGAAGAGAAAATCGCCAAATTGAAGGAGCAGATGAAGGCACTCCAAGCGATTGAAATACAGCTTGAAGCATCGCCGGACAAACAGATCTCGC
Source organism: Pseudomonas sp. H1_F01 (assembly GCF_054681425.1). Taxonomy (NCBI): domain Bacteria; kingdom Pseudomonadati; phylum Pseudomonadota; class Gammaproteobacteria; order Pseudomonadales; family Pseudomonadaceae; genus Pseudomonas; species Pseudomonas sp. H1_F01. Next base: position 2,418,883 of record NZ_CP162823.1, read on the forward strand.
TAACCGACCCGGACGCGCGCTCGATGATGATGACGAGCGGTCATGGCATCGTGGGCTACAACGTGCAGACAGCAGTCGATACCAAACACCATTTGATCGTTGCGCACGAGGTGACCAATGTCGGTCACGACCGTGATCAGCTTAGCTCGATGGCCCAGCAGGCCCGTGAGGCGATGCAAATCGAATCGTTGTCGGTGGTGGCGGACCGAGGGTATTACAAAAGCGTAGAAATCCTGGCCTGTCACGAGGCAGGGATCACAGCTTATGTGCCGAAAACACTGAGCTCGCGGGCCAAATTTGATGGCCGTTTCGGCAATGACGAGTTTGTTTACGACGCAGACAAAGATGTCTACGTCTGCCCCGCCAAGCAAGTGCTGATCTGGCGCAACTCTTACGTCGACAAGGGCAAGAAGCTGGACGTTTACTGGCACTCCAACTGCCGAGCCTGTTCGATAAAGGCGCAATGCACACCGGCCAGAGAGCGAAAAATTCGGCGCTGGGAACATGAGGCGTTACTGGAGGAAATGCAGGCCCGGCTGAACAATGAGCCGCAGATGATGAACATCCGCAAGCGAACGGTCGAGCACCCCTTCGGGACGCTGAAGCAATGGATGGGAGCGACGCATTTTCTGACACGGCGGCTGGCTGGGGTCAGCACTGAAATGAGCTTGAATGTGCTCGCTTACAATTGGAAAAGAGTGATGAAAATCCTTGGTGCGCAGGGTCTGATGAAGGCGCTGGCGGCCTGAAAGCCTGCCGTTTTGCCCCGTTAATCAAGCTATGAAGCCTTGCTAGCGTTCGTAGGGGCCGCTTGGAGCTACAGGAACCCTTCAGGTTTTAATCAGTTGGCCAACACCTGTCGGCACTACGTGCCGACGATGTTTTTTCTGTTTTTACACACTCTGGGCCCAGCGCGGCTAACCCGGCATCCATGCCGGGTTGCCCACTGCGCAATGCCTGCGTTCGGCCAGCGTGGTTTAACGGGGCGCCCAAGATCAAAAGCCAAAGCAAAGCAAAAACGGGAGCATGTCCAGCATCTATGTGGCTGAACCACCGCTATCGCGAGCAAGCTCGCTCCCACATTGGATCTTCAGCAGACACAAACTCCATGTGCACCTAGCCCCCCCTGTGGGAGCGAGCTTGCTCGCGATGAGGCCGGCATATCCAACATCCTCATCGACTGTGACACCGCCTTCGCGAGCAGGCTCGCTCCCACATTGGATCTTCAGCAGACACAAACTCCATGTGCACCTGGCCCCCCTGTGGGAGCGAGCTTGCCCGCGAAGAGGCCGGCACATCCAACATCTTCATCGACTGTGACACCGCCTTCGCGAGCAAGCTCGCTCCCACAGGGGAAACGCGGTCCCACCAAGAACCAGGTCGGCTGTTAGGCCGCCTCGCGGCGGGCCCACGGAGCAATGCCGGAGTGAGGGCATGCCGAGCCTAAGCGAGGCACCAAGTGGTGGGGCAAAAGCGTTTTGCTTACTTTTGACTGGGCCGGCTTCCGGGCTTCTCAAAAGTGAGCCGCCGTCAGGGCGGAACCCTAAGTCGCCGTTACCGCAGCAACGGATATACACCCCAACCCGACGAGCAAATACCCAGCCTCTGTGGCATCTACCTCGTCGTAGCTGTTCTGGTTGCTGAGTATCAGGCAGGTTCATCCCGGGTGGGGCCCATCACTCAACTCCGCTATCCTGACCCCCACGTTCATTCATCGAGCCTTTTCATGCTTGAAGTCCGCGATGTCTTCAAAAGCTACCCCACGCCCCAAGGCCCATTGCCGGTGCTGCAAGGTATCAACCTGACCCTGATGCCCGGCAGCAGTCTGGCGCTGATGGGGGAGTCGGGCAGTGGCAAGAGCACCTTGCTGCACCTGGTCGCTGGGCTGGACAAGGTCGATCGCGGCAGCATTCGCAGTGGCGAGTATCGGCTAGATGGCATGAGTGAAAGCCAGTTGGCGAATTGGCGACGCACGGAAATCGGCCTGGTGTTCCAGCAGTTCAACCTCATCAGCAGCTTGTCGGTGGAGGACAACCTGGCGTTCCAGGCGCGTCTGTGTGGTCGTTATGACGCAGCTTGGCAAGCCCATCTGGTGCAGCGGCTCGGGCTTTCGGCGCTGTTGCGGCGTTATCCCGAGCAACTGTCCGGCGGTCAGCAACAGCGGGTGGCGCTGGGGCGGGCGTTGGCCTCGCGACCGCCCTTGTTGCTGGCCGATGAACCCACCGGCAGCCTCGACGAAGCCACCAGCGACGAAGTGCTGCAACTGCTGCTTGAGCTGCTGGAGGGGAGCCCCACAAGCCTGCTGATGGTGACCCACAGTCCACGGGTGGCGGCTCGCCTGGCCCAGCGCGTGGTGTTGCACGGCGGGCAGTTGGCGCAGGTGGCCCAGGGGTGATGATTTTTCGCCAGACCCTCAAGGCCCTGCTCAGCCATTGGCGCCAACACCCGGTGCAATTCTTCAGCGTGCTGACTGGCCTGTGGCTGGCCACCAGCCTGCTCACTGGCGTGCAGGCGCTGAACAGTCAGGCCCGGGACAGCTACGCCCGGGCCAGCCAACTGATCGGCGGCGAACCCCAGGCCAGCCTCAGTGCACCCGGTGGCGGCACCTTCCCCCAGCAATGGTTTGTCGAGTTGCGGCGCCAGGGCTGGCCGGTGTCGCCAGTGTTGCAGGCTCGGGTGCTGCTCAAGGACCAAGAGGATCAGCGTCTGCAACTGATGGGCATCGACCCGGTGTCGCTGCCGCCCGGTGCCGCGCTGGCGGGGCAGGCACGAGAGATGAGCGAGGTGGTGGCCTTCTTTACCGACCCCGGCCGCACCTGGATCGCCCCGCAAACCTTGCAAGCCCTGGGGCTGACCGAGGGGGACCGCCCTCGGAGCGTCGATGGGCAATCCCTGCCACCGCTGCATGCCCAGGAGGACATGGCGCCGGGCGTGCTGTTGATGGACATCGGTTTTGCCCAACAGGTACTCGGATTGCCGGAGCAACTGTCACGGCTTCTGTTGCCTGCCACGTTCAGCGCCGCGTTACCGGAAGCGTTCAACGGTCGCCTGCAACTCAAGCACGCCGATGAAGAAAACAACCTGTCGCGCCTGACCGAAAGTTTTCACCTGAACCTCGACGCCTTGGGTTTTTTATCCTTCGTGGTGGGGCTGTTCATCGTTCACGCGGCCATCGGCCTGGCCCTGGAGCAACGCCGCAGCCTGTTGCGAACCCTGCGCGCCTGTGGCGTCAGTGCGCGGGTACTGGTCACCAGCCTGACCATCGAATTGGGCGCGTTGGCCTTGCTGGGCGGGATCGCCGGGGTGCTCAGCGGCTATTGGCTGGCGAGCCTGTTGTTGCCCGATGTCGCGGCGAGCCTGCGGGGGTTGTACGGCGCCGAAGTGGCCGGACACTTGAACCTCAGCCCATGGTGGTGGTTCAGCGGTGTCGGCCTGAGTCTGCTCGGTGCGTTGCTGGCCGGCGCTGACAGTCTTTTGCGGGCGGCGCGCCTGCCCTTGCTGGCGCTGGCCAACCCCCAAGCCTGGCACCAGGCCCATGCGCGATGGCTGCGACGCCAGGGGTGGGTGGCTACGGTGGCGGCGTTGATTGCCGCATCGGCGTTGATCTGGGGCGATAGCCTGGCCAGCGGTTTTGTCCTGATGACCGCCTTGTTGCTGGGTGCGGCGCTGGCCTTGCCGGTGTTGCTCAACAGTGCGCTGAAGCGGCTGTTGCGCCGCAGCCGCTCGGTGCTCGGGCAGTGGTTTCTTGCCGATTGCCGCCAGCAATTGCCGACGCTGAGCCTGGCGTTGATGGCCTTGTTGCTGGCGCTGGCGGCGAACATCGGCGCTGGCAGCATGACCGCCGGTTTCCGCCAGACTTTCAGCAACTGGCTCGAACAACGGTTGACTGCCGAGCTGTACATCAACCCGCAGACCCCGGCCCAGGCGGAGGAACTGCACGCCTGGCTCAAGCAGCAACCGGCGATCACTGCCGTCGTTCCCCTCTGGCAAGTCTCGGTCCCGTTGCAGGGCTGGCCGACGGATATCCACGGCATCATCGATCATCCCCACTATCGACAGCATTGGCCGCTGCTGGAATCGGCCGGCGACAAGCCGTGGGAGCAACTGGCTGCCGCCGACACCCTCATGCTCAGCGAACAATTGGCCCGGCGCCTCAAGGTGAGTATCGGCGATCAGTTGACCCTGCCGACGCCGCAGGGGCCATGGGCACTGCGAATCGTCGGCATTTACGCCGACTACGGCAATCCCAAGGGCCATGTGCTGGTCAACGCCGACCACTTGCTGGCGCACTGGCCGAACCTGACGCCGAACCGTTTCAACCTGCGCATCGAACCGTCCGCGATCCCGGCGCTACTGACAGCGTTGCAAGGCCGGTTCAGCCTGGATGACAGCCGCATCGTCGACCAGGCCCGGCTCAAGGGCTGGTCGACCCAGGTGTTCGAACGCACCTTCGCCGCTACCGCCGCCCTCAACAGCCTGACCCTGGCGGTGGCCGGGGTGGCGTTGTTCATCAGCTTGCTGACTCAGAGCCAGAGTCGTCTCGGCCAGTTGGCGCCGCTGTGGGCGCTGGGGGTGACGCGTCGGCAGTTGATGCTGCTCAACCTCGGCCAGACCTGGCTGCTGGCGCTGCTGACCTTGGTCCTGGCGTTGCCGCTGGGCATCGCCCTGGCCTGGTGCCTGGACACGGTGATCAACGTGCAGGCCTTCGGTTGGCGCCTGCCGTTGCGGGTGTTCCCGTTGCAATTGATGCAGTTGCTGGCCCTGGCGATGCTCGCCACGCTACTGGCATCGGCCTGGCCGCTGTATGCGCTGTACCGCACGCAGCCGGCGGATTTGCTGAGGACTTTTGCCCATGAAGATTAGAGTCGGCGTGTTGCTGCTGGCGTTGCTCAGCGGTTGTGATGACTCCGCGCCAGCGCAAAAGGGCTTTGCCGGCCTCGGCGACCAGGCTGTCGCGTTCACGCCGGTTGTGCCTGGGCGGGTGTTCAGTTTCCCCGCCGACCATGGCCTTCATGAAGGTTTTCGCATCGAGTGGTGGTACGTCACCGCCAATCTCAAGGATGCCCAGGGGCATGAGTTCGGCGTGCAATGGACGCTGTTTCGCAGTGCCTTGAGTGCCGCACCCCAGGCCGGCGGCTGGCGCAACCAGACGATCTGGCTCGGCCACGCGGCGGTCACATCCGCCACCGTGCACCATGCCGCCGAGCGTTATGCACGAGGCGGGGTGGGGCAGGCCGGGGTGCAGGCGGTGCCCTTCAATGCCTGGATCGACGACTGGCAGTTCGGTACCCAGGCTTCAGGGGACGAGCCGTTGGCGGACATGCAATTGAAGGCGCGCGACCCACGCTTCAGCTATGCATTGCGGCTGACGTCGAGCCGGCCGCTGGTGTTGCAGGGCGATCAAGGTTTCAGCCAGAAATCCGAACAGGGGCAGGCGTCGTACTACTACAGCCAGCCGTTCTTCCAGGCCAGCGGTGAATTGGAAATCGATGGCCAGCGTTACGCGGTCAGCGGCCCGGCCTGGCTCGACCGCGAATGGAGCAGCCAGCCCCTGACCGCAAACCAGACCGGCTGGGACTGGTTTTCCCTGCACCTGGACAACGGCGAGCACCTGATGCTCTACCGCATGCGCCACAAGGACGGCGAGCCGTATCTCACGGGCACCTGGATCGACGCCCAGGGCCAAGCGCAAACCCTGCACGCCGGGGAAATCAGCCTCGTGCCTCAGGAAACCGCCAAGGTCGCCGGACGCTCTATGCCGGTCGGCTGGGCGATCAAGATCCCCAGCAAGCAACTCGACATCACCCTCCACGCGCTCAATCCCAATGCCTGGATGAACCTGCGCATTCCCTATTGGGAAGGACCGGTGCGACTGCGTGGCAGCCAGGGCGGCACCGGTTACCTGGAAATGACCGGCTACTGAGAATCGCCGGAACTCCCCGCGAACGCCGACCCTCATAGTTTATGAATGTCTCGCAGGAGCCCGTCATGAGCGATGACCTCAAACTTCCGTCGCTGGCCGATTGGCAGCGATTGTTCGACGACAAGGCCTACTGGCAGCAGTCCCCCGATGCTCACTTCACCGAACTGATGCGGGTGGCCAATGACCTGTTCGGTCAGGGCGCCATCGACCTGGCGCAGTGGCAGGTCTTGAAGACCAAGGCCGAACAACTGCACCAGCGCTCTCCGGATGCCAACGTCGCTGAAGAAGTCGCCGACCCCGACGCCTGATCCCAGGCCTGAAAGATTCAAGGAGTTCGCCATGCAGCACCGCCCCGATCAAACCCGGCAAAACCCCGACGCCCCGGCATTGCCCGGTGAAGTGGAACGCGATAACGATGCCTTGCGGCCCAATGACCCGGCCAAGCGTAAACAACAGCACGGTGACCCTGAGGCAGGGGATACCGATGCGCAGAAAACCGGTCGGCGTGGCTGAGGTTTGTCACGTCGACCGGCATTAAAAAAAGTTTTTTAATGACTGTTTAACTTTGTTTGGATGTGTTCGCGGCAGATAACTTTTGTACTTATTCTTGTTTTTGTATAGCTGCTGTACAGCGCTATGTAGCGGTGCCGTCCAAACACAAAATCATGGCGAGGGAGCTGGCTCACGCTTTGCTGTGTAGGAGCCGCGGAGGAGCTGTCGAGTGCAACGAGGCTGCGATCTTTCCCCAAACACTTGAATCTCAAGCGAAAGATCAAAAGATCGCAGGCTTCGCCAGCTTCTGCAGAGATCGCGGAGATAGTTGTAACAATGAATAATTATTTAAACGGGCGCGCGGACATATTCGGAAAGTTCCATTATTATTATTCGCGTTCGCCCAGTGTCAGGCTCTTTACCAGTGCATGGATTGCCGAGGCCATCGCACTGGGCGAACACCACCCTGAATCAACAACTATCGATTATTTTCAACTGCACATCGACCTGCAGAATTGGCCGATGCGTGAGTGGCTGCCTCCGATTCAACCAGCGGCCGGCGAGCGCCAGTCATCGGAGCCCGAGGTACCGCTGACTTCGTGGGTCCAGGTGATTTTGCGATACGTGAAGTGCACGTCCTCCAGATGGGTGAAGTGTGAGTTTTCCGGGTTCTGGCAGTTGAGCATGTAGTCCTTGATATCGACGATGATCGCGTCCTCCAATGTGGTGGTGTAGTAGTGCTCCTGGGTGCCTGCGGCCGAAGTGCGGTACCACTGGATCTTGACTTCCTCCAGGCGTTCGCCGCTCGTCAGGGCGACCTGAAGCAGTGGCGAGGCTTTGTCGAATACCTTGGTGATGGTCAGGGGTTTGTGTATGCGCTGACCGGTTGGCTGACCGGATTGAGGGTCGCGAGGGATGGTCACTTGGTGCTCGAAAGCCTGCACCATGACCTGATCTTCATGACCCTCTTGATAGGTGTTGCCCACTGAATCGGCGGTAAACGCACCGGCAGTGATCAGGCCTTGTTTAGTGCCTTTAACGGACATGTACGCGGGGGTAGCCAATGGATGCTCTCCTTCCTGGATAACGATAGGGCCTGGGACGGGAGTCGCCCCGAGGTGGCCTCACGGATATCAAGAGCTATGCCATTTTTTAAAAATCTATATATATCAATAGGTTGATCTTCTATCGGGAAGCGCCTCCCTGCAGGCAAGCGAGAAATCGCTCAGAGGTTTGCTCGGCCCATTGCAGTTCCTCGCGGCCCGATCAGACACCGCGATACCCGGGCCGGGTGGCTGAGAAAGGCGCGCTGCGCGCACGCCTCTCAGGCAGTTTTTTGCCGTTTTGCCCTTCAGCTTATTCCTACACGCGCAATGCAGACCGGCACTCATCGATGGAGCGCTGTTGCGTCTGGGCGTACAGCCTCAGCTCATCGATGGTCGCTCGTCCCAGCGCCTCTTCGAAGGCCTGGCGATTGGACTGGCCGGCATAATGACTCTGGGCGGCATCGCCGAGGTTCGACTGGAAAATGCCGGCGGCGCTGACGGGCAGGAAGTCCTCGTACACCAAGGGTTCGGCGCGCAGGTATTGCTGCTCGAGCAAGTGCTCCAGGGAGACGGCTTGCTCAAGTGTGCCCTTGGCGGCAAGGCCCTTGGGGGTGACGAAATAGCGGAAGTACGCCAATGCCTGTCGGCGCAGTTCGTCGTGGTTGTCAGGGAATTCGACAAAGTGTTCGGCCATCAGCCGGTTGTAGCGTTCGGCGTTGGCTTCGTTGGGAAACTCTCCCAGCGCGTCGCGCGCGGCGTTCAGCAATTGATCGTAGAGCGCGCGGCCCTTGGGCGTGAGGGCGGCACCGCGTTGTTCGATTTCGCCGAAGCGGGCGCTGTGGCTGCCTTGGGACTGTGGCTGGTCGGTGAAGGCGACGGGTTCGTCGAGTGCCTTGAAACTGGTCTGGCGCAGCAGGATCGGGCATTGGCGGCGGGGTGGGCCTTCGATCACGGCCTTGGGGGTAATGCCGTGCACGGGCATCCGGGCCTGGACGATGTCGATGTCCAGGGTGCGCGGCGTCAGATGATTGATGTGCGGGCCCTTGAACGCCACCACGTCGGCGATCAGGCGATGCTGGGCGCTCAATTGTCGGTACTGTTCGGCGGTAACGGTGGCGCTGTGGTGCCAGCGAAAGGTTTCCAGGGCCTGTAGGACGAAGTCCTCAGCCTGGGCTTCCGTCAGGCCACCTTGGCGTTCGGCCAGGTCAATGAGCTCAAGGGCCCTGGGGGTGAAGATCTGTCGTTTGTCCAACACCGACTCGGCAAAGGCCCGAAGCTCGGCGTTCTCGATCAGTTCCAGGCGCAGCAGCGAGGTGAACACCCGAAACGGGCTGATCTGCAACGCGCTTTCGTGCACGGCGCGAAAGGCGGTGGAATGCACCGGCACCCCGGCAGGCGTGAGGTCGTAGTAGCCCACCGGCTGCATGCCCATGACCGCGAACAGACGCCCCAGGGTCGCCAGCTCGGCGGCGGTGCCGACGCGGATCGCGCCGTGGCGTTCCAGGTCCAGGCGCTCGAGTTCGCCGGTGCTGCGCAGGTGTGCGGCCAGGACCGGGTCTTCGGCCAGCACCTGGGCGTTGGTGTGCTCCACCAGCTTCATCAGGGCGCCATACAGCGGCACCTCGTCGCGGTACATGTCGGACATCGCCCTGGAGAAGCGTTGGCGGATCAGGTCGGGGCTGACGAAGCTCATCGTAAGAGTTCCTGGCGAGGGCTGTGGGAAAGATGGACGAAAGATCGCAGCCTTCGCCGGCCCCGGCAAACGAAGAATCTTCAGGACTTCATTCTGCCAGGGACTGATCCACCAGCTCGATCCAGTGCCGCACGGGCGTGCGACCGGCGCCGTCGAGGTGGTTCTGGCAGCCGACGTTGGCAGTGACGATCAACTCCGGCTGGCCACTTTCCAGCGCATTGAGGCGGTTATCCCGCAGTTGCCGCGCCAGGGCCGGCTGGGTCAGCGAATAGGTGCCGGCCGAGCCGCAACACAAATGGCCGTCGGGCACCTCGGTGAGGTTGAAACCCAGCCGCGTCAGCAGCGCCTCGATGCTGCCGGCGAGTTTCTGCGCGTGCTGCAAGGTGCAGGGGCAATGCACGGCAATGCGCTGGTTCCTGGCCGCGCAGATCTGTTCCAGCGGTTCCTTGCCGAGCACTTGCACCAGGTCCAGCGCCCGCTCACTCACCTGCCTGGCCTTGGCGGCGTAGGCCGGGTCATGCTCCAGCAGGTGCCCGTAGTCCTTGATGAATGCGCCACAGCCGCTGGCCGTCTGGACGATGGCTTCAGCGCCGTTTTCCAGGTGTGGCCACCAGGCGTCGATGTTCTGCCGGGCGCGATCCAGCCCAGTGGCCTGGGCGTCGAGGTGATAATCCAGGGCGCCGCAGCAGCCGGCCTGCGCACAGGTGATCACGCTGATGCCGAGTCGATCCAGCACTCGTGCTGCCGAGGTATTGGTGTTGGGCGACAGGCCCGGTTGCACGCAACCTTCGAGCATCAACACCGTACGTCGATGCCGCAGAGGCGGGCGCTCGCCGTGAGGAGGGGAAGGGCGGGGCAACTTGGCGCTCAGGTTCGCTGGCAGCAACGGACGGAAGATCGCTCCAAGACGCAGCAGGGCCTTGAACCGATCGGGGCTGGCGGCCAGGCTTCGCAGCCCCAGGCGCAGCGCGCGTTGGTCGGCGGGACGCGGCACGGCTTGGTCGACCACCGCCCGGCCGATGTCCAGCAGGTTGTGGTAATCCACGCCGGACGGGCAGGTGGTCTCGCAGTTGCGACAGGATAGGCAGCGATCCAGGTGCAGCTGGGTGCTGGCCGTCGCCGGCTGGCCTTCGAGCACTTGCTTGATCAGGTAGATGCGTCCGCGCGGGCCGTCCAGTTCATCGCCGAGCAATTGGTAAGTGGGGCAGGTGGCATTGCAGAAGCCGCAATGCACGCAGCTGCGCAGGATCCGTTCGGCTTCTTCGGCGCGGGGTAGATTTTTGCTTTCCTCACTGAACCGAGTCTGCATAGGTAGTGTCCTGTATCACAAATGCTGTTTCTTTTTGACGGCGTCTGTTGTCGTCATGCTGCGTTGCCGCTCCTCGCCATAGCGGGCTATGACTCGTCGCGGCGCCTTGCCTGACGACAACAGCCACTCGTCAAAAAGGAACGCATTTGCGACACAGGACACTAGAACTCCAGATACATCCGACCAGGGTTGAAAAGCCCCAGGGGATCGAGCTGGGCCTTGAGCTGCCGGTGATAGCGCAGCAGCGCCGGGGCCAGTGGCTGGAACGGTGTGTCGCTGGCACCCTGACGATAGCAGGTGGCATGGCCACCGACTTCATGGGCCAGGGTTTGCACCGTGTCGGCCTCGGTTTTCAACCAGCGTTGGGCGCCGGCCCAGTCGATCAACTGCGCGCCGGGCAGGGTGAGCGGCCCGGTATGGTTGGGCAGCGACAGGCGCCACAGCGGCAAGCCTTCATCGAAGAAGGCCAACTGATGTTCATTGAGTGCCGTCCAGTATTGATCGTCGATCACCTCGCCACCGAAACGCTGATGAGCGGCGCTGACCGAGCCTTCGCCACCCTCCAGGCGCAGGTGCAGGCAGTCGCCGTCATGGCTGGCTGCGCTGATGGGCAGGGGCTGACGGCCCCATTCGGCGAGTTTTTCCAGGGCCTCGGTGCTGTCCAGTTCCAGGCGGATACTCAGGCTGTGACGGGGCTTGGGCAGGACCTTCAAGGAAACTTCGGTGATCACCCCCAGGCAACCGAAACTGCCGGCCAACAGGCGCGACAGGTCGTAGCCGGCGACGTTTTTCATCACCTCGCCGCCGAAACGCAGCAACGTGCCGTGGCCACTGATCAGCCGCGTGCCCAGGACGAAGTCGCGCACCGAACCGGCCCACGGTCGACGCGGCCCCGACAGCCCGGCGGCGACCATGCCGCCGACCGTGGCGTCATCGCCAAATGCTGGCGGTTCGCAGGGCAGCCGCTGCCCGGCGGCGTCGAGGGCGGCAAGCAGTTCCCGCAGCGGGGTGCCGGCCCGGGCCGTGATCACCAGTTCGGTGGGGTCGTAGTGGACGATGCCACGATGCACGCGGGTGTCCAGCACTTCGCCGGCCACTTCGCGCCCCAGGAAAGCCTTGCTGTTGGACCCCTGGATGCGCAGCGGCGTGGCGTCGGCCCGGGCGCGATTGACCTGTTCGAGCAGCAGGTGGCTGGCGTCCTGGTCGGCTTCGCGGTTCATCAGAAACGCTCCAGTTCAGGAAACGGCAGTTGCCCGCCATGGATGTGCATGGCCCCGAATTCGGCGCAGCGGTGCAGGGTGGGGATGTTCTTGCCGGGGTTGAGCAGGCCTTGGGGATCGAAAGCTGCTTTCACCGCGTGGAACAGGTTCAGTTCGTCGCTGTTGAATTGCGTACACATCTGATTGATTTTTTCCCGGCCGACACCGTGTTCGCCAGTGATGCTGCCACCTACCTGGACACACAGTTCGAGGATTTTCCCGCCCAGGGTTTCGGCGCGCTCCAGTTCGCCGGGCTGGTTGGCATCGAACAGGATCAGCGGGTGCATGTTGCCGTCACCGGCGTGAAAAACGTTGGCGACGCGCAGGCCATGCTCGGCACCGAGGCTGGCGATGCGCTGCAGTACCTCGGGCAGGGCACGTCGCGGGATGGTGCCGTCCATGCAGTAATAATCCGGCGCCAGGCGACCCACCGCCGGGAAGGCGTTCTTGCGCCCGGCCCAGAAGCGCAGCCGCTCGGCCTCGTCCCGCGCCTGGCGCACCTCGGTGGCCCCGGCCTGCTCCAACACCTGGCGGACCCGTTCGCAATCGTCATGGACATCGGCCTCTACCCCGTCCAGTTCGCACAGCAGGATCGCTTCGGCCTCCACCGGATAACCCGCGTGGATGAAGTCCTCGGCGGCGCGGATCGCCAGGTTGTCCATCATTTCCAGGCCGCCGGGGATGATCCCGGCGGCGATGATGTCGGCTACCGCTCGCCCGGCCTTGTCCACCGAATCGAAACTGGCCAGCAGCACCTTGGCGACCTGGGGCCGGGGCAACAGTTTGACCGTCACTTCGGTGATCACCCCCAGCAAACCTTCGGAACCGGTGAACAGCGCCAGCAGGTCCAGGCCCGGCGAGTCCAGGGCTTCGCTGCCGAGGGTCAGGCGCTCGCCTTCGATGGTGAGGATTTCCAGCTTCAACAGGTTGTGCACCGTCAGGCCGTACTTGAGGCAGTGCACGCCGCCGGCATTTTCCGCGACGTTGCCGCCGATGGAACAGGCGATCTGCGACGAGGGATCCGGCGCGTAATACAGCCCGAACGGCGCCGCCGCCTGGGAGATCGCCAGGTTGCGCACACCGGGCTGAAGACGTGCGGTGCGGGCGTCGGGGTCGATGTGCAGGATCTGGTTGAACCGCGCCATCACCAGCAACACGCCGCTTGCCAGGGGCAGGGCGCCGCCGGACAGGCCGGTCCCGGCACCCCTGGCGACCACCGGCACATTCAGCCCATGGCAGAGCTTGAGCAGCGCTTGCACCTGCTCGACTCGCTTGGGCAGTACCACCAGCAGGGGCGTGGTGCGGTAGGCCGACAGGCCATCGCATTCGTAGGGCTTGAGATCTTCCTCCTGATGCAGGATGTCCAGGTCTGGAACCTGTGCCTGCAAGGCTTGAAGCAGCGCCTGTTTGTCCACCTTGGGCAAGGGGCCGTCGAGGTGTTCGTCGTAGAGGATGTTCATGAAGTCGATACCTCTGAGTCGGCTCGAATCCCTGTGGGAGCGAGCAAGCTCGCTCCCACAGGGATTCATTTTGTTATTTTCGCATCGCCGTCACTGCCCCAGCCCCTTGAGAAATTCCCGGTACAGCGCCGCGGTTTTTCCCGGTCGTTCGACCATGGGCATGTGGCCAATACCGTCCCAGATTTCCACCCGCAAATCGGCGATGCCCTTGCTCCACACCGGCACGCTGCTGACGTCGATCAACCTGTCCTTGCGCCCCCAGAGTAGCAGCGACGGGGCGCGGATGTCGGCCAGGCGCGGTTCCATCGGCGGGCTGGCGCGAAAATCGACGAAGATCTCCGCCAGTTCCTCGCGGCGCTGTTCGTAACGTTCGGCCATTGCCGCCAGCACCACGCTGGGCACCCAGGGCGGGGAGGCCATGGTCATTGCGTAGAACGGCGCGAAATCGTCCCGCGAGTCGACGAGGAACGGGTTATGCCCGGCGGCCAGGTGGCGTTCCATGTCGCTGGCCTGGGGCGCGGTGACGCCGGCCGGATCGATCAGCGCCAGGGTCAGCACGCGCTCGGGCGAGGTGGCCGCCAGCCATGCGGCGAGGTAACCGCCCATGGAATTGCCAATCACATGGACCTTGTCCAGGCCACAGGCGTCGAGCAACTCGATGACCCGCCGGGCCTGGGTCGGGATGTCATAGCCGCCGCCGGCCTTGAAGCCGGTTTCGCCATGGCCGGCCAGGTCGGGCACCACCACCCGGTAGTCGCCGACAAAATGTCGGGCGAAGCGCAGCCAGAGATTCTTGTCGGCGCTGTAGCCATGCAGCATCAGGATGCTGCCGGACGCTTCATAGGGCCCGCCTTGCCAGGTCGATACGGTCATCTCGCTGATGGGGACGGTGATCTTGTGCAACCGGTAGAGACGTGCCTCCAGCGCCATGCCCATGTCGTACAGCACATGGCCGATGCCTGGATATGTCAACCAGCTCCAGGCGATAAACACGGCAAGGACTACCCACAACACCAGCATGTTTTGCCCCCCATGGGTCAGGACAGAATGTGATCGGCCAGTCTGAGCCGACGGGCCAGATATTCTTAAGTGAAGCTGAAACCCGAGCACATCGCGATGACATGGCGCATTTGCTTTGCTACTTGCTATGACAGCCGCCGGATGACTCATGTATAGCCAAGATCCGCGGCAGGGCCCGACATTTGAAGGAGAATAAATACCCCCTCATTCAGTGGTGGCTATTTGATGCCGCCCTGATAGACTCCAAGCTACCCCCCGTCCCAACGACTTGGGAAGCCCGCGGTGCAGAGGTTCCTATGCAAAAAACGGGAAAAAAGGGACGGACGCTGGCCAGGAGGCTTTATATATCGCGCATTCTGGGCCTGACGCTGGGGTTGCTGTTGGTGAGTGCTGCCGTCTTTCCCCTCGAGCCGGCGCCGTGGGTCTGGGGTTTCATGCTGTTCAACGGCCTGCTCTGGCCACACTTGTCCTACGGGTGGGCCCGGCGTTGCTCGGTGCCGTACCAAGCCGAACACATCAACTTATTGATCGATGCGGCGCTTGGCGGCTTCTGGGTCGCGGCAATGCAGTTCAACCCGCTGCCCGCAGCCGTCACGCTGGCGATGATGGCGATGAACAATGTCGCCATTGGTGGCCTGCGTTTCCTGCTCATTGGGGCCTTGGCCCAAGTGGCCGGCGTTGTCGTGGGCGTGCTGATCTTCCCGCTGACCAGCGTGCCCATGACCAGCCCGGCGCAGATCTATGCTTGTTTGCCGTTGCTGTGCCTGTATCCGATGGCGCTGGGTTGGTTCTGCTATCGCCAGGCCTACATTCTGGGCCGGCAGAAACGCGAGTTGCTGGCCCTGAGTCGCACCGACAGCCTGACTGGTTTGCTTAACCATGGCGCCTGGAAAGATCGCCTCAACGAGGAGTTCCAGCGCTGCCAGCGTCACCCGAATGACGGGGCAGGGCGCGGCGCGATTGCGCTGATCGACATCGATCATTTCAAAGCCATCAATGACACCTATGGCCATGTCGCCGGCGACATTGTGCTGCGCCAGCTTGGCAAGATGCTCAAGCAAAACCTGCGCGCCGCCGATGTGGTCGGGCGTTATGGCGGGGACGAGTTCTGTGTGATTCTGCCGGACCTGACGCTTCACAACGCCGTGCAGGCCATGGACGGCTTGCGCGAGCGCTTTGCGACGCTCAGCTATGAACAGAACCCGGCGCTGAAGGTGAGCCTGAGTATTGGCCTGGCGGCCTTCAACCCGGCTTATGGCGATGCGACCCATTGGCTCAATGATGCCGACCAGGCGCTTTACGAGGCCAAGACCGGCGGGCGCAACCGGGTCACGTGTTACCGGCATCGGCAGGTGTTGGAGGTATCGGCCATTTCTCCCTGAGGTGGCCACCTGCGGTCTAGAGCCTTGACCCATTGTCGGGTAGGGTGCCTCTGGCACTCTTTCGATACGGAACAAGGATGAAATCATGATGATGACCGCTCTTCGCTCCCGTCTGGCCGTCAGTCTTGGCCTGAGCCTGGCCCTCGGCGCCTTTGCTCCCGTTGCTTTCGCGCAGCCCCATCAACAAGTCCTGAGCGACGCCGAACAGTACAAGGGCGAGGCCCTGAAACTGCTCGAACGCTTGGTGAACATCGACTCCGGCTCAGGCTATGTGCCGGGGCTGACCCAGGTCGGTGACATTGCCATCGATGAATTGCAGAAGTTGGGCGCCACCATCGAAAAGGTGCCTAACTCGGACGGCACCCAGCACATCCTGGCGACCCTCAAGGGCACCGGCAAGGCAAAAATCCTGCTGATGGCGCACATGGACACGGTGTTCAAGGAAGGTTCGGCCGCCGAGCGTCCCTTCCATATCAAGAACGGCCGGGCCTACGGGCCGGGGGTGATGGATGACAAGGGCGGCATCGTCGCCGGGATCTACGCCTTGAAGGTGCTCAAGAACCTGGACTTCAAGAACTACGCGCAGATTACTTTCCTGCTCGACGCCAGCGAAGAAACCGGTTCGGACGCCGCCACCGACCTGATCAAGAAAACCGCCAAGGCCCATGACGTGACGCTCAACCTCGAGCCGGGGCGCCCGGCCGATGGTCTGGTGGTGTGGCGCAAGGGCAGTGCCACGGCGCTGGTGGAGGTCAAGGGCAAGGCGTCTCACGCCGGTGTCGCGCCGGAGTTGGGGCGCAATGCGGCGATGGAAGCCGCGCATCAGATCTTGCAACTGGGCAAGCTCGGCGACGCGGAAAAGAAAACCACCATCAACTTCACGGTGATCAAGGCCGGCGACCGGACCAACGTGATTCCCGACCAGGCGAGCGCCAAGGCGGATGTGCGGGCAGCGGTGCCGGAAGAGTTCGACCGCATCGAAAAAGACCTGGCCCGGGTGTCGCAGGACAAGTTGATCGCCGACACCGAAGTCACCACCAGCCTCAAGCGTGGCTTGCCACCGATGCCGCAGACGGCGGAGTCGGACCGGTTGATGGCCATGGCCCAAGGCATCTATGGCGAACTGGGGCGCAAACTCACTGAAGAAGGTAGCGGTGGGGCGGCGGATGCCAGCCTGTCGGCCGGGGTTGGTACGCCGACGCTGGATGGCTTTGGCATTGTTGGCGGCAACATCCATACGCCGGAGGAATACGCCGAAGTCGAGAGTGTGGTGCCAAGGATTTATCTGTTGTCGCGGATGATCATGGAGTTGGCGGGGCGGTAAAGCGCTGCCCATTTTTTAAAGGATCGAAACATCGCACCGTCCCGCTGTGGAAGCAAGGCTTACCCGCGATGAAGATGACGCGGTCTCCTGGGGAACCGAGGCGCCTGCATCGCGAGCAAGCTTTGCTCCCACTGGGATTTGTGTTGCGCCGCTTCGATCGTTCGGTGGCGGCTATACGCAGGTTGGTAGACCGGGTACCAAGGCAAACCCAGCGCGCCACAAGGGCGCCCCGCGCACAGCCGCCATAATAAATATGCCGGAGCCGTGCGCCTTAGTTTTACCCGGGCTACCAAACCCGATTGCTGATTCGTCAGCGACCCGGAAACGATAAAGCCCTGGCCTCAAGGCGCGCAAGCCGGCGGATTCTGGCGTAGTTGTAGGTAACGGCGCAAGACGATGTGGCTCGGTCCTACCCCGAGGCTAATGTGATAAACATCCAGGCTTTTGTAGTGAGGGAATTTAGCGAAATGTCGCAGCGTCCCGCTGTGGGAGCAAGGCTTGCCCGCGATGAAGATGACGCGGTCTCCTGGCGAACCGAGGTGTCTGCATCGCGAGCAAGCTTTGCTCCCACAGGGATTTGTGTTGCGCCGTTTGACCTGGTTCAGTAGACCCAAACCTCAACCCGTCGATTCCTGACCCGTCCTGCATCCTCGCTGTTGGCCGCCACCGGCATCAATGCGCCGAACCCCCGTACCTCTCGCAGCGCCACGCCGTATTTGACCAGTTCGCGCCGCACCGCCATGGCCCGCAGTTTTGACAGAAGGTCGGCCCGCGCCGGGTCGTCCTTGGCGTCGCCAAACCCCACCAGGGTCACACGCCGGTCGGTTTTGCCATGCTGCTTTATATAGTCGAGCACGCGGCCCAGGTCCTGGTGGGCCTTGTTGTCCAGGCTGGCGCTACCTTCTTCGAAGCGGAAGTTCACGGTCAAGCGTTGGGCGTGGCGGCTCAGGGCCTGGTAACCCTCGGGCATCAATGCATTCGGCGTGACGGCCATGGCCTGGACGGTTTGGGCGATGAATCCATTGGCCGCGACGATGGTCTGGCCCTGCTCGCTTTGGGTGAACGCCACCAGCGCCTCGGCCCACGGGTTGGTCGCCTGGGGTGGCAAATAAAAGAACAGGCGCCGGGACAAGGGGTAGTCCTCGGTGGCGATCAGGTTGTTCAACGGCAACATGGGTTGGGAATCACCGTCGACAATCGCCAGTGCCTTGGCCTGGCGCACATAGGGCAAACCGATGAAGCCGATGCCTTGCGGGTCCTGGCTGACAGCGTCGGACAACTGTTCGCTGGATTCGAAGCGCCGTGCTGTAGGATCCAGCCGTTTTCCCTGTCGGCTGAGGACCAGTTCCTTGAAGGTGTCGTAGGTGCCGGACTGTTCATCCCGGGCATAAAGATGAATCGGCCCGCCAGCACCGCCCACGGCTTCCCAGGTTTTCGCCTCGCCACTGAATATCCGCGCCAGTTGCACGGTATCGAGCTGACGCAATGGGTTCTGCGGATGAAGAATAATCGCCAGGCCATCAATGGCGATGACCTGCTCGGCGGTGGGACTTTTCAGGTCGCCCAGGGACGACAGTTCCTTCAGCTCACTGTCCTTGATCGGTCGTGAAGAGGCGGCCAGGTCGGCGTTGCCCTGCTTGAGGGCGGCGAAACCGGTGCTGGAGCCGTGGGCGGCAATGTCGATTTCCACTCGCCGACCGTCAGTGGTCTGGCCGACGATCCGCTGCTCATTGTCCGTGCCGGTGATTTCGGCGCTCACTTTGAGCAGCCCCTGGCTTTCCATCAGCCCTTTGACCAGCGCCGGGCCGAGCGTTGCCCCTATGGTATTGGAGCCTTGAAGGCGCAGGGCCGGGCCGGATTCTGGAAGAGGCAAGCCGGGAACAGGCTCGCGTTCAGCGCAGATCGCCAACGGCAGCCACAACGCCATTATCCAGACCACGCACAGACGCATGCCGACACCTTCAGAACCCAGGGAAGTGCCGGGAGAATAAGTCAGGCAGATGACTAAACGATGACAGGGCGATTGCGTTCTTAAGCGCCGGACTCCATTGCTGCCAGCTCGGTCACCAGATGTTCGATCAACGCCCTCACGCGCTTGGGTTGGACGCGGGCAGTCGGGTAGACGATCTGCAGTAGCGTGCTGCCGGCCGTGAACTCCGGGAGTAACTCCACCAACCGCCCGCTCTTGAGATCGTCGCGCACATCCCAGATCGACTTGAGACTGATGCCGTGTCCCTCCAGGCACCACTGGCGTACGAGGCCGCCGTCATTGGCGATTCGCCGACCCTGGACCAACACGCGATGCACCTCGCCGCGTCGGCTGAAGGTCCATTCCCGCGCCGTATTGATGCCCAGGCGCATCACCAGGCATTCGTGTCGGGTCAGTTCGGTGGGGTGCGTTGGCGTGCCATGACGCGCCAGATAAGTGGGCGCGGCACAGACCACGCGACGGTTTTCCCCCAAGGGCCTGGCGCGCAGTGAGCTGTCGGCCAAGGCGCCATAGCGAATGGCAAAATCGAGCCCCTGGCTGACCAGGTCCACGTAGCCGTCGCCCAGGTCCAAATCCAGGCTGACATCTGGATGCTCATCGAGAAATCGCGACAGGATGGGGTCGATGTATTGGCGTCCCAAATCTTGCGGGGCACTCATGCGAATCGGCCCGCTGAGGGTTTGGGTGCCGGCGCGAATGCTGCTGTGCAACTCGCCGGCTTCGGCCAGTAACCGGCGGGCCCCTTCGACCAGCAACTTGCCTTCGTCGGTCAGGCTGATCGCACGCGTGGTGCGATTGAGCAGGGTGGCGCCGTAGTAGGTTTCCAGGGTGGCGAGCCGTTCCGAGACCGAAGCGGGGGACAGCCCCACCTCCCGGCCGGCAGCAGAGAGTCCACCTTTCTCAACGATGAGTAGAAAAAGCTCGAGGTTCTTCAGGAACATTATTCGGTAATTCCGAAATGTATTTTCGCCAGTGGATCAATTATCAGGAAAACACGCAAGGCATACCTTAGTGCCTCAGACGATTGCACTTCAGTGTTTTTTCCAGGAGTCCGCCATGGCCATTTCCGAGGTACCCGATGCTACTCACAACCCCGAACGCAGGACCTTCCTGGCCCAGGCGAGCGCTGGTGCTGCGTTGCTGGCGGCGGGGGACCTTTTGACGACGGGCTCGGCGCAGGCCGGTATCTCGACAAAAGCCGTCGGCGTTTCCAGGAGTGGCTTCTGGCCGGGCGACACCCGCTTGGTGATTTCGATTTCCATGCAATTCGAAGCCGGAGGGCAACCGCCCAAGGGGACCGACAGCCCGTTTCCCCCAGTGGATTTCCCTGACGGTGTCCCCTCCGATCCGGCGACCAATACCTGGTTTGCCTACGGCTATCGGGAAGGTATCCCACGCATGCTGGATTTGTGGGACCGCCATGACGTCAAGGTCACGTCCCATATGATCGGCGAAGCGGCGCGGCGCCAGCCGTCCCTGGCACGGGAGATTGTTGCGCGCGGTCACGAAGCGGCCGGCCATGGCCCGCGTTGGAGTTCGCAGTTTGCGATGAGTCGCGAGGAGGAACGGACGTTCCTGCGCCAGGCCGCCCAGATGGTGCAGGAGGTCACCGGGCAGCCGGTCACCGGTTACAACTGCAACTGGTTGCGCCGGGGGCCCAATACCCTGGCGTTGCTGCAGGAGCTGGGCTACCTCTACCACATCGATGACGTCAGTCGCGACGAGCCCTTCATCGAATCGGTCAATGGCAAGGACTTCGCAGTGGTCCCCTACACATTGCGCAATAACGACATCGTGCTGATCGAAGGCCGGCATTATTCGCCCCAGGCCTTCCTGGAGCAGGTAAAGCTCGATTTCGACCAACTCTACGAAGAAGCCGGCACACGGCGGCGAATGATGTCGATCAGCGCCCATGACCGTATCAGCGGCACGCCGCAAATGGTGCGGGTCTGGGATGAGTTCCTGCGTTACGCCAAAAGCCACCCGGGCGTGACGTTCATGCGCAAGGACGATATTGCCCGCTACACCCTCGCCAGTGCGCTGTCGGTGCGTGAAGCCGAAACGCTCTGAAGCCTTTTTACAAAACCGGGCCCCGGCCCTTGATCGACCCGAAGGAACCTACCATGCCGTTCTCATTCCTTGCCCTGCCTGGCGGCTTGCGCCTGGCCGGTTTTTCCCTGGCCCTGGGCCTGTCGCTGGGGGCCTCGGCCGCCACCGATGCGCTCGTGGCGCCCCAGAGTCTGATTGTCGACCAGAGCCTGTCGGCGCGGCAGGCGTCCGCCATGATCCTCGCGGCCCGGCGTTATGACACGTTCTGGCACACCGGAGACGAAGCGCTGGCCCGCGAAGCCCTGGCGCCTGGCTTCATCGACAAGACGCCACCTGCCGGGCGCAAGCAAGGCCCGGAAGGACCGTTACTGGCGTCTCGAGCCTTCCGTGGCGCAGTGCCGGATCTCAGTTGTGTCGTGGAACAGATGTTGGTGGTGGGGGATCGGGTCGTGGTGCACCTGCGCTTTCGCGGCCATTTCACCGGCACCTTTGACCAGCTCCGGGGCCAGGGCCAACCCGTGGAGTTCATCGCGACGGATATCTATCAGGTGGACCAAGGAAAAATTGTCGCCAACTGGCACATCGAGGACAACTTGAGCCTGTTCAAACAGCTGGGTGCTCTCTGACAGACAGGCTCGCCTTTGGCGAGCCGTTTTGCTGATCAGCTCAACTGCAACCAGATCGGCGCATGGTCCGACGGTTTTTCCATGCCCCGCAGTTCGTAGTCCACGCCGGCGTCCTTGACCCGTGGCAGCAGGCCGTGGGAGGTGAGGATCAGGTCGATGCGCAGGCCGCGCTTGGGCTCGTCCTCGAAACCGCGGCTGCGGTAGTCGAACCAGCTGAAGCGGTCGGTGACGTCCGGGTTCAGGTGGCGGAAGCTGTCCACCAGGCCCCAGTTCTTCAGGCGGGCCATCCATTCGCGTTCTTCCGGCAGGAAGCTGCATTTGCCGGTTTTCAGCCAGCGCTTCATGTTGTCCGGGCCGATGCCGATGTCGCAGTCTTCCGGGGAAATGTTCACGTCGCCCATCACCACCACCGGCTGGTCGTTGCTGAAGCGGCTTTCCAGCAGTTGCTGCAAATCGCTGTAGAAACGTTCCTTGGCCGGGAATTTGGTCGGGTGGTCGCGGCTTTCACCTTGTGGGAAATAACCGTTCATGATGGTCACCGGCACGCCGTTGGCATCGGCGAAGGAGCCCCAGATGAAGCGCCGCTGGGCATCCTCGTCGTCGCCCTCGAAGCCCTTGTACAGGCTCAGTGGCGCCTGGCGGGAGAGCAGGGCGACGCCGTAATGGCCCTTTTGCCCGTGGTAATGCACGTGGTAGCCCAGGGCCTGCACCTCGGCCAGGGGGAATTGTTCGTCGTGGACCTTGGTTTCCTGCAGCCCGATCACGTCCGGCTGGTGCTTCTCGATCAGCGCCGCCAACTGATGGGGGCGGGCGCGCAGCCCGTTGATGTTGAAGGAGACGATCTTCATGGTCGGCTGTCCTGGCAAAACTGCGATGCTAGCTGACATGTCGGAACACGGCCAGCGTGGCAGTAGGACAAATGCGCTGCTAATGTCCTGTGGGTGTAGGAACGATCGCAACCCAATCGGGTTCGTACTCAATAAGAGCAGGGCCTCATCGAGCCTCGCCCCAGGAGAACTACCGTCATGCCTGAAACCGTCACCGCCATCGCCGACATCCATATGCTCGACAGTGGTTATTCCCGTGAAGCCCGTTCGTTGCTGTACCAGGCCTATCGCCACGAGCCGACTTTCAGCTACCTGTTCGAATCCGAGCGTCCCGGTTATGAACAGCGGGTACGGGCCACGGTGCGTGAGCTGGTCAAGCAGCATTTTCTCCAGGACCTGCCGGCCATCGGCTTGCTGGTCAACGACCGCCTGATTGGCATCGCCCTGATCGCCCCGCCGCAGCGGCGCCTGGGCATCACCGAAAGCTGGGCCTGGCGCCTGCGCATGGTCTTGAGCACTGGTTTTCGTTGCACCCGGCGCTACCTGGAATACCACGCGGCGGTGCTGGCCTGCCTGCCGTCGGATGCGGTCCATGTATTGCCGCTGCTGGGGGTGCATCCACAGTTCCAGGGCAAGCATTTCGGCGAACAGTTGCTCGAAGCGGTTCATAACTGGTGTGCGGTGGACGAGCATTCCCAGGGCGTGGTGCTGGACACCGGCAACCCACGTTACCTTGAGTTTTATAAACGCCAGGGTTACGAGGAAATCGGTGAAGTGGCGGTAGGACCGATCCGCGAGCATGTGTTCTTCCACGCCAACCCGCAGGTCCTGCAAAGCGCAACGGCATAGTCTGGCGAACTTTTGCGAAATGTCCGGCTCTATCAAGCACCTACGCTCGTGATAGCATCCGCGCCATGAACCTCCCAGGAAGAATGACCAGTGGCGCGCTCCTGCTGTCTCTCAGTTGCGCAGCGCTGGCAAACAGCGAATTGGAAGTACGGGTCAAGCCGTCCAACGATGAACTCAAGGCCAACGTAGAAGGTTACATCGGCGGCGTGGGTGATCGTGACGAGGAGGCCTTGCTGCGCTTCAGCCGTGGTGCCGAGGAGCAGGCGCGCAAGGCCGCCCAGGCGTTGGGCTACTACCAGCCGCAGATCGACAGTGAGGTCAAGGGCGGCAAGGACCCACGCCTGGTGCTGACCATCGACCCCGGCGAGCCTGTGCATTTGCGCAACGTCACCGTGCGCATTGATGGCCCGGCGGCATCGCTCAAAGCCTTTCGCGTACCCAGCAACGCCGCCCTCAAGCCCGGCGCGGTGCTCAACCATGGGCGCTACGAAGACGCCAAGCGAATCATCCAGAACCAGGCCTCGCGCTATGGTTTTTTCAGCGGGCGTTTCACCCAGCAGAAGCTGTTGGTTGACCCCCAGGCGGGCATTGCCGACATCGAACTGATTTACGACAGCGGCCCGCGCTATGCCTTGGGCCCGGTGAGTTTTGAGGGTGATACGCCGTTCGACGAAGATCTGCTGCAGCGCATGGTGCCGTTCAAGGCCGGCACGGCGTACGACTCCGAACTCATTGCAGAGCTCAACCAGGCCCTGCAATCGAGCGGTTATTTCGAAGGCGTCCGGGTGGATGCCGCACCGACGGCGGCCACTGACAACGTGATCCCGGTGGCGGTCAAGCTCGACACGCGCAAGCCGCGCACCATGGGCCTGGGCCTGGGTTTTTCCACCGATGTCGGCCCACGGGTCAAAGCCAATTGGACGCGTCACTGGGTCAACCCCCAGGGCCACAGTTATGGCTGGGAAGCGGAAGTGTCGGCGCCCCGGCAGAACGTCGGCCTGTGGTACGACGTGCCGCTGGATCCGCCGCTGACCGACAAGATACGTTACGCCGGCGGTTATCAATATGAAGAACTGGCCGGCACCGACAGCCTCAGCAAACTGCTCACCGTGGGCCCGGAATGGCACAGCAAGTTGCCCAGCGGCTGGCAGCGGGTGGTGTCGCTCAAGTGGCAGCGCGAGGAATATCGCCTCGGCGACGATGCGGGCCTGAGCACACTGCTGATGCCGGGCCTCAGCTATTCCTACCTGCGCAGCGACAACCGCATCGATCCGCACAACGGTTACCGCTTGCAGTTCGACACCAAGGTCGCCAAGGAAGGGCTCGGCTCGGACAACAACCTTTTATACGGCACCGCCATGGTCAAGGGCCTGACCACGGTGTTCGACAAGCATCGTTTGCTGGCGCGTGCGCAGATCGGCGGCAGCGCCACCAATGGCTACAAATCCATCCCGCCGTCCCTGCGCTTTTTTGCTGGTGGCGACCAGAGCGTGCGGGGTTACGACTACCAGAGCCTGTCGCCGGAAAACGCCGAGGGCGACCGTATCGGTGGTCGCTACATGGTCGCCGGCAGCCTCGAGTATCAATATTCAATCGCGGAAAAATGGCGGGTGGCGACGTTCATCGACCAGGGCAACTCGTTCAACAGCCTTGAACTGCCGAGCCTCAAGACCGGCGTGGGCGTCGGCGTGCGCTGGGTTTCGCCGGTGGGTCCGATCCGCCTCGACCTGGCCCATGCGATGGACGACGACGGTGGTATCCGCTTGCACTTTTCCATGGGGCCTGAGCTGTGACGCGTGGTTTGAAGATAACGCTGCTGGCGCTCGCCGGGGTGCTGGTGGCGCTCGTGCTGGCCTTGAGCGTTGTGCTGGGCACGACGTTCGGCAGCCGCTGGGCCCTCGGCCTGGTGCCGGGGCTGACCGTGGAGAATTTCCAGGGCCGGCTGGGCGGGCAGTGGAGCGTCGATCACCTGCTGTGGCAGCAGGACGCCAGTCGGGTGGAGGTGGATCGGCTGATATTCGCCTGGTCCCCGCTGTGCCTGGCACGCATGACCTTGTGCATCGAACAGCTCAAGGCCGACCAGGTCGCCTTGCAATTGCCAGCCTCTGCCGATGAGCCGAGCAGCGGCGCGATCAGCTTGCCGGACCTGGATTTGCCACTCGCCATCGAACTGGGCGACGTGCAGGTCGGCAGCCTGTCGTTCAACGGCAGCGAGCAGTTCAAGGGCCTGCAATTGGTTGCCCACTGGACCGCCGCGGGCATGCAGATCGATTCGGTGCAGTTGCAGCGCGATGAGCTGAGCCTGAAACTCTCCGGTCTGCTGAAGCCGGGCGGCGACTGGCCGTTGAACGCCGAGGGCCGGTTGACCTTGCCGGCGCCGGGCGCAACGCCCTGGGCCCTGGACCTGAAAGTCGACGGCAACCTGCTCAAGACCCTCAACCTCAAGGCCGACAGCAGCGGTTACCTGCAAGGCCAGTTGAGCGGTGAGCTGCAACCGTTGGCGGACAACCTGCCCGCCAAGGTGCGCATCACCGCCGACGGCTTCAAGGCCAGTGCCGATTTGCCCGACACGTTGTTGCTCAATCAACTGGAATTGACCGGCGAAGGCGATCTGAAAAACGGCTATCAACTGCTCGGCAAGGCGACGCTGCCCGCCGAAAAAGGGCCGGTGGCGTTGTTGCTGCAAGGCACGGTGGACGCCAACGGCGCGCAGATCGCCGGCCTGGATCTGGATGCCGGCGATCAGCAAAGCCTGAAACTCAGCGGCCAATTGGACTGGCGCGAAGGCCTGCGCGCCGAGGCGAAAGTCGCCTGGCTGGATTTCCCCTGGCATCGCCTCTATCCGCTGATCGACGAGCCACAGGTGACGCTGCGCAGCTTCGACGGCGAAGTCTCCTACACCGATGGCCAATACCTGGGCAACTTCCAGGCCGCGCTGGACGGACCCGCCGGGGCCTTCAGCCTGGGCAGCCCGTTCAGTGGCGACCTGACGCAAATCCATTTGCCGCAGCTCAAGCTCGCGGCGGGGCAGGGCAAGGCCGAAGGGCACCTGAGCCTGCAATTTGTCGAGGGCATTGCCTGGGACACGGCGCTGCAACTGTCGGCCATCAACCCGGCGTATTGGCTTGGCGAACTGCCCGGGACCCTGGCCGGGCCGTTGCGCAGCAAAGGGATGATGAAGAACGATCGCCTCGATCTCGACGCGGACCTGGACCTCAAGGGCAAACTGCGTGGCCAGCCCGCGGTGTTCCAGGCCAAGGCCAGCGGCGCTGGCGAGCAGTGGAAGCTCAGCGCGCTGGATATTCGCCTGGGGGATAACCGCATCAACGGCAGCGGCAGCCTGCAAGAGAAGCTGACCGGCCAGATCGACATCAAGCTCGCACGCCTGGCTCAGCTCTGGCCGCAATTGCGCGGCCAAGTCGTCGGCCGTGTCGACGTGGCCGGCACGCTCAAAGCCCCCCAAGGCAAGCTCGGCCTGCAAGGCACGCAACTGGCCTTCCAGGACAACCGCCTGCAAAGCCTGAACCTGGATGCGATCCTCGACAGCGCCCAGCGCGGCAAGCTCGACCTCAAGGCCAGCGGTATCCGCGCCGGCGAAACGTCACTGGGCGTGCTGACGGTCAGCGGACAGGGCGACATCAAACGGCAAGCACTCAACCTCGACTTGCAAGGGCCGCAGCTCGACACGACCCTGGCACTCGATGGCGCGCTCGACCAAGGCAATTGGCGCGGGCGCCTGGCCAGCGGC
This sequence comes from Pseudomonas sp. H1_F01, assembly GCF_054681425.1. Taxonomy (NCBI): domain Bacteria; kingdom Pseudomonadati; phylum Pseudomonadota; class Gammaproteobacteria; order Pseudomonadales; family Pseudomonadaceae; genus Pseudomonas; species Pseudomonas sp. H1_F01. The sequence continues at coordinate 2,445,880 of NZ_CP162823.1, forward strand.
GACGTGCAGGCCGGCGGTCAAGCCTGGCGCCTGCAAGCCCCGGCTAAACTGGAGCGCCTGGCCGATGGCACGCTCAACGTCGGCGCGCATTGCTGGCGTTCAGGCGAGGCCAGCCTGTGCGGTGAGGACCAGCGGCTGATGCCGGAACCGAAGTTGCGCTATCACCTCAAGCAATTCCCCATCGAAAGCCTGGCCCAGTGGATGCCCAAGGATTTTGCCTGGCAGGGCCGGCTCAACGCGGACCTGCAACTGGACCTGCCGGCCAGCGGTCCGAATGGCCGGATCCTGGTGGACGCCAGCGGCGGTACTTTACGGATTCGGGACAAGGAGGGCGATAAGGCGCAATGGCTGGACTTCCCCTACCAGACCCTGACGCTCAACAGCCGCCTGACCCCCAAGCGCATCGACACCGACCTGAATTTCGTCGGCGCCAGGCTCGGCGAACTGATGCTCCAGGCACAAATCAACCCCATACCGGCCAGCAAACCCGTCAGCGGCTCGTTCCGCCTGACCGGCCTGGACCTGTCCGTGGCGCGGCCATTCGTGCCGATGGTGGAAACCCTCACCGGTCACCTGAACGGCAGCGGAACCTTGTCTGGTGGTCTGCTTGCGCCCCAGGTCAACGGCAACCTGGTGCTCAGCGACGGTGAAGTGTCTGGCCCGGAACTGCCGGTCAGCCTTGAAGCCTTGCAGATGCGGGCAGCGATTACCGGCGAAGCGGTGCAGCTCAATGGCAATTGGAAAAGTGGCAAGAGCGGGCAGGGCAGCCTGAACGGCAACATCGGCTGGGGCGACGTCCTGACCATGAACCTGGCCCTCAAGGGTTCGCAACTGCCAGTCACCGTCGAGCCTTATGCGGTGCTCGACGTGGCGCCCGACCTGAACATCACCATGCACGGTGAGCGGCTTTCCATTGCCGGCAAGGTCCTGGTGCCCAAAGGCGAGATCACCATCCGCGAACTGCCGCCGTCCACCGTCAAGGTTTCGGATGACACGGTGATCGTCGGCCACCAGACCGAAGAGGGCAAGGCGCCGCTGGCCATGGCGATGGACATCGACGTGATCGTCGGCCAGGACAAGCTCGCGTTCTCGGGTTTCGGCCTGACCGCCAACGTGCAGGGCCAGGTTCACATCGGCGACAACATGGACACCCGCGGCGAGCTCTGGCTCAACGACGGTCGTTATCGGGCCTACGGGCAACGGCTGACAGTGCGGCGGGCGCGGCTGCTGTTCGCCGGGCCCATCGACCAGCCCTACCTGGACATCGAAGCGATCCGCCAGACCGACGACGTGATCGCCGGCATCCGCTTGAGCGGCAGCGCCGAACAACCGACCACGCAAATCTTCTCGGAACCGGCCATGAGCCAGGAACAGGCGTTGTCCTACCTGGTGCTGGGCCGGCCGCTGAGCACCACCGGCGAGGACAACAACATGCTCGCCCAGGCGGCGCTGGGCCTGGGGTTGATGGGCAGCTCGGGGGTGACCACCAGCCTGGCCAATAACCTGGGGATCGAGGATTTCCAGCTCGACACCCAGGGCAGCGGCAATGCCACCAGCGTGGTCGCCAGCGGCAACCTGTCGGAAAAACTCAGCCTGCGCTACGGCGTCGGCGTGTTCGAGCCGGCCAACACCATCGCCCTGCGCTACAAGCTCAGCAAGAAGGTCTACCTCGAAGCCGCGAGCGGCGTCGCCAGCTCGCTGGACATCTTCTACAAGCGCGATTTCTAACCTTCCCCGAACCCCCCTTTGTGGGAGCGGGCTTGTGTGGGAGCAAGGCTTGCCCGCGATATAGGCAACTCGGTCTATCAGTCGAACCGAGGTGATGCTATCGCGGGCAAGCCTTGCTCCCACAGGACCAGCTCCCACACACTTCATGTGAATAGCAAGCTAACTATTCGATTGACATTTGCTGCCTAAGCAGTAATATCTCGACATACATTCACTGCCTAGGCAGCAAACGGTGGTCAGATGAAGCATTTCACTCCAGACAACTTTCACAATTGCCATCTCGGCATGCTGCTCGGCCGCACCGCGCTGCTCAAGGATCGGATCATCGACACTCACATGGAACCTGTCGGCATCACCGCCGCGCAGTTCAAGGTGTTGATCATCATGGCCCAGTACGGCATCGAGACGCCGGCCGAGCTGTGTCGTTACCTGTCCCTGGACAGCGGCTCGATGACGCGGATGCTCGATCGCCTGGAGCAGAAAGGTTTCCTGGCCCGTGAACGCTCCGCCCAGGACCGCCGGCAAGTGCGCCTGGTGCTGACTGAAGCCGGCCAGGCCCTCGCCGATCGCCTGCCGTTTATCGGTGCCGAAGCCATGAACCAGTTGGCCGGCGCCATCAGCCCCGAGGAGCTGCAAACCCTCGAACAGATCCTCAAGAAAATTCTGCTCGCCGCCGGTGACCCCATCACCGTGTCGCGAATGGGGGAAAAATGAAGCGTAGAACCTTGCGTACCCGATTAAGCCTGGTGGTCTTGGCCATGAGCCTGGCTGGCTGTGCCAGCTACAGCGGCCTGAAGACCGAAGGCGTCAGCCTGGAGGCCCAGAGCCTCAAGGCTGGGCAATCGCTGAATGGTGTCACGCTGTCACAGGCCGCGTGGCCGAAAAGCGATTGGTGGAAGAGCCTCGGCGACCCGCAACTCGATGGCCTGATTCGTGAAGCCCTGCGCGATAGCCCGGATATGCAGATCGCCAGCGCCCGGGTCCATCAGGCCAGTGCCGCCGCCTATGCCGCCAACGCGGCGCGCCTGCCGACCCTCGATGCCAGCGGTGGTGCCAGCCGTTCGCGCCTGTCCCGTGACCAGGACCCGCAAGGGCAGGGCGGGGCGTACAGCACCCTGCGCACGTTAGGTGTGGACTTCAATTACAACTTCGACCTCTGGGGCGGCCAGCGTGCCACCTGGGAAGCCGCCCTCGGCCAGGCCCGCGCCGCCGAGATCGATCGCCAGGCCGCGCAACTGACCCTGGCCGCCGACGTGGCCCGGGCCTACAGCGACCTGGGCCAGGCCCACATCATTTATGACCTGGCCTCAGAGGACCTCAAGCGCACCCGGCAGATGCTCGACCTGGGCAAGCGCCGCCTCACTGCCGGGATCGACAGCGAATATCAGTTCCAGCAGACCGAAAGCCTGGAAGCCAGCGCCGATGCAACCCTGATCGACGCAGAGAAACGCCTGCAAAGCGCCAAGATCGCCCTGGCGGTGTTGCTGGGCAAGGGGCCTGACCGCGGCAATGAAATCCCCCGGCCCAACGTGCTGCAAGCCAGCGCGGTCGCCTTGCCATCGAACTTGCCGGCCGAGTTGCTGGGGCGGCGTCCGGACCTGGTCGCGGCACGCTGGCGGGTCGAGGCGGCGAGCAAGAACATCGAGGCTGGCAAGACCAACTTCTACCCCAATCTCAACTTGAGCGCAGCCGCCGGAACCCGGTCGTTGCTGGGCGATGCGATGTTCGGTTCGGCCAGCCGCTTCTTCAATGTTGGGCCGACGGTGTCGCTGCCGATCTTCGATGGCGGCCGCTTGCGGGCGGACCTGGATGCCCGGGACGCCGATTACGACCTGGCGGTGGCGCAATACAACAAGAGCCTGGTCACGGCCCTTGGCGATGTCAGCGACACCATCAACCAATTGCGTGACATCGCTCGCCAGATCGGCGCCCAGCAACATGCCACTGATATTGCACAGAGCTCCTACGACACGGTGGTCCAGCGCTACGGCTCGGGCATCGGTAATTACCTGGACGTGCTGAGCATCGAGCAGCAATTGCTCCAGGCCCAGCGCCAACTGGCGAACCTGAATGCCGACCAGATCGATTTGTCGATCCAACTGATGCAGGCCCTGGGCGGTGGTTTCGAAGCCCAGACCCTGGCGGCGGCCACCCCGGCCGCTACCACGCCAAATAACTGATTCGAGGTACTTGTCATGGCGACTGCCGAAACGACTCAATCCGAACATGCGCAGGACGGCAACCCACGCAAGCGCAAGGTCATGCTGCTGACACTGGCGCTGCTGGTCATTCTCTCGGGCCTGGGCGTCTGGGCCTGGCACGAACTGTATGGCCGCTGGAGCGAAAGCACCGACGATGCCTATGTGAACGGCAACGTGGTGGAGATCACACCGCTGGTCACTGGCACCGTGGTGAGCATCGGGGCCGACGACGGCGACCTGGTGCGTGAAGGCCAGGTGCTGGTGCAGTTCGACCCGAACGATGCCGAAGTCGGGCTGCAAAGTGCCCAGGCCAACCTGGCCCGGACCGTGCGCCAGGTGCGTGGCTTGTACAGCAACGTCGATGGCATGCGGGCGCAGGTCAATGCGCAAGAGGCCGAAGTGCAGAAGGCCCAGGAAAACTACAGCCGACGCAAGAACCTGGCGGCCGGCGGGGCGATTTCCAAGGAGGAACTGTCTCACGCCCGGGATGACCTGACCTCGGCGCAGAACGCCTTGGCCAATGCCCGGCAACAGCTCAAGACCACCAGCGCCTTGGTGGACGATACCGTGGTGTCGTCCCATCCCGATGTGCAGTCCGCCGCCGCGCAACTGCGCCAGGCCTTCCTGGCCAACGCCCGCAGTACCTTGATCGCACCCGTCACCGGTTATGTCGCCAAGCGCACCGTGCAACTGGGCCAACGGGTGCAGCCGGGTACGGCGTTGATGGCGGTGATCCCGCTGGATCAGCTGTGGATCGACGCCAACTTCAAGGAAACCCAACTGCGCGACATGCGCATCGGCCAGCCAGTGGACATCGAAGCCGACCTGTACGGCAGCGATGTGAAGTACAGCGGCACCATCGACAGCCTCGGCGCCGGGACCGGCAGCGCATTTGCCTTGCTGCCGGCGCAGAACGCCACCGGTAACTGGATCAAGATCGTCCAGCGGGTGCCGGTGCGCATTCACATCAATGCCCAGGAGCTGGCCAAGCATCCGCTGCGGGTCGGCCTGTCGACCCTGGTCAGTGTCGACCTGCACGACCAGAGCGGCCCGGTACTGGCCCAGCAGCCACCGCAGAAAGCCTCGTTCAGCACCCAGGTCTACGACCAGCAGCTGACCGATGCCGACGCGATGATCGCCCGCCTGATCCACGACAACAGTGCGGTGGCGAGCAAGACCGTGCAGCGCTGATCGCAATTGCAGGCCAACCTCTGAAACCTGTGGGAGCAAGGCTGTTGGCTTTGCTCCCACACAGCCAACAGCCTGGCTCCCACAGGGTTTGTGTCTTGCCCTAAGGGATTTCGCCACCTTCGCTTCATAGGATTTCGCAATGAGCAATAACGCGTCTTTCACGCCGCCCAGCCTGTTGCTCAGCACCATCGGGCTGTCGCTTGCGACGTTCATGCAAGTGCTCGACACCACCATCGCCAACGTTGCCTTGCCGACTATTTCCGGCAACCTGGGTGTCAGCTCGGAGCAGGGCACTTGGGTGATCACCTCGTTCGCGGTGAGCAACGCCATCGCCTTGCCGCTTACCGGCTGGCTGAGCCGGCGGTTTGGCGAGGTGAAACTGTTTTTGTGGGCGACGATGCTGTTCGTGCTCGCGTCGTTCTTGTGTGGTATTTCCACCTCGATGCCGGAGCTGATCGGCTTTCGTGTACTTCAAGGGCTGGTGGCCGGGCCGTTGTACCCGATGACCCAGACCTTGCTGATTGCCGTGTACCCGCCGGCCAGGCGCGGCATGGCCCTGGCGTTGCTGGCGATGGTCACGGTGGTGGCGCCGATTGCCGGGCCGATCCTCGGCGGCTGGATCACCGACAGCTACAGCTGGCCGTGGATCTTCTTCATCAACGTGCCCATCGGCGTCTTCGCCGCGCTCGTGGTGCAACAGCAGCTCAAGGCGCGGCCGGTGGTCACCAGCCATCAACCGATGGATTACGTGGGGTTGATCACGCTGATCATTGGCGTTGGCGCGCTCCAGGTGATTCTCGACAAAGGCAACGACCTGGACTGGTTCGAGTCGAACTTCATCATCATCGGTGCGCTGATTTCGATCATTGCCCTGGCGGTGTTCGTGATCTGGGAAATGACCGACCGTCACCCGGTGGTCAATCTCCGCCTGTTCGCCTATCGCAACTTTCGCATCGGCACCATTGTGCTGGTGGGGGGCTACGCCGGGTTCTTCGGCATCAACCTGATCCTGCCGCAGTGGTTGCAGACCCAGATGGGCTACACCGCGACCTGGGCCGGGCTGGCGGTGGCGCCCATCGGTATCCTGCCGGTGCTGATGTCGCCTTTCGTCGGCAAGTACGCCCACCGGTTCGACCTGCGCGTGTTGGCCGGGCTGGCGTTCCTGGCCATCGGCCTGAGCTGCTTCATGCGGGCCGGGTTCACCAACGAGGTGGATTTCCAGCACATTGCGATGGTGCAGTTGTTCATGGGCATCGGCGTGGCGCTGTTCTTCATGCCGACCCTGAGCATCCTGATGTCGGACCTGCCGCCGCACCAGATTGCCGACGGCGCGGGGCTGGCGACGTTCCTGCGGACCCTGGGTGGCAGCTTTGCCGCGTCCCTGACCACCTGGATCTGGATCCGCCGGGCCGACCAGCATCACGCCTACCTGAGCGAAAGCATCAGCACTTTCGAGCCGGCCACCCGCGAAGCACTCAACCAACTCGGTGGTGCGAGTGCCCCGGCCTATGCCCGGCTCGAGCAGGTCCTCAACAGCCAGGCGTACATGCTCTCCACCGTGGATTACTTCACGCTGCTGGGTTGGGCGTTCATGGGGTTGATCGTGCTGGTGTGGCTGGCGAAGCCGCCGTTCGCGGCGAAGGCTGGGCCTGCATCGGCGGGGCATTGATCCACACACAACACCCTGTGGGAGCGTACCTGTGGGAGCAAGGCTTGCCCGCGATGCAGGCGACATGGTTCAACTGCAAGACCGTGTCATCGTTCATCGCGAGCAAGCTTTGCTCCCACAGGCTCGCGCCCACAAAGGAGATCTGCGGTCTTTAGGTGCTTGGCAACGCCAACTGCGCATTACCAAACCCAAACGGCGCCAACGCAAACCCCTGTTCATCCACCTGCAACGCCCAGCCTTGCTTGTCCCAATCCCCCAGCACAATGCGCCGGGCGGCGTGTTCGCCCAGTTGCAACTTGTGGATGGCGGGCCGATGGGTGTGGCCGTGGATCAAGGTCTTCACGCCGTATTGCTGCATGATCCGTGGGATCTCTTCGGGCGTGACGTCGACGATGTCATTGGCTTTCATGCGTGTCTGCGTGCGGCTTTCGCTGCGCAGTTTGCGCGCCAGCTTCTGGCGGCTGCCCAGCGGCAGGTGCCGCAGGACGAACAGCGTGACCGGGTTGCGCAGCCAGCGCCGCAGCTTCATGTAGCCTTCGTCGCGGGTGCAGAGGCTGTCGCCGTGCATCAGCAGCACCGGCTCGCCATTGAACTGCACGACACTCGGGTCCTTGAGCAGGGTGCAGCCGGCCGCTTTGCAAAAGGCCTGCCCCAGCATGAAGTCGCGATTGCCGTGCATCAGGAAGATGGCCGTGCCGCTGTCGCTCAATTCGCGCAGGGCCTGGCAGATGGAACGCTGGAACGGCGTCATGGCATCGTCGCCGATCCAGGCTTCGAAAAAGTCGCCCAGAATGTACAACGCTTGCGCCGAGCGGGCGCGTGTGGCGAGTAAATCCAGAAACGCCCGGGTGATGTCCGGGCGCTCCTCTTCCAGATGCAAGTCTGAAATCAGCAATATCACTCAATGATCTCGGCTTTCTCGATGATCACGTCTTCTGCCGGGACGTCCTGGTGGCCGGCCTTGGACGTGGTGGAAACGCCTTTGATCTTGTCGACCACGTCGGTGCCTTCGATCACTTCACCGAACACTGCATAGCCCCAGCCCTGGGTGGTCTTGCCGCTGTGGTTCAGGAAGCTGTTGTCCGCCACGTTGATGAAGAACTGCGCGGAGGCCGAATGCGGCTCCATGGTACGGGCCATGGCAACGCTGTACTTTTTGTTCGGCAGGCCGTTGTCGGCTTCGTTCTGGATGCTTGGGCGCTTGTCTTTCTTTTCCTTCATGCCGGGCTCGAAACCGCCGCCCTGGATCATGAAGTTGCCGATGACGCGGTGGAACACGGTGTTTTCGTAATGGCCGGCCTTGACGTACTCGACGAAGTTGGCAACGGTCAGCGGTGCCTTCTCGGCGTTCAGTTGCAGGACGATGTCGCCGTGGTTGGTGGTCAGTTTGACTTTGCTCATGATCGGTACTCTTTCAAGGAATTCGTGGGTTTCGGGGCTTCACTGCCCGCAACCGGTCTGGCTGTAATCGGCCAGGCTGGGCAGTTTAGCGTGCCGGGCACGAATTTCGAGGCTGTTTTTCATCTGGCCGTCGATTAAATTCAATCGTTTGCCGGCCTGGCCTGTCAGGTGCTTGACAGCATCGGCTATGATACGGGCTTTGATTTATCAGGCCGCACCCGGCCGCGCACTTGTCTGTTCAAGGATCCTATGAGCAAGCCCACTGTCGACCCTACCTCGAATTCCAAGACCGGCCCGGCCGTGCCGGTCAACTTCCTGCGCCCGATCATCCAGGCGGACCTGGACTCGGGTAAGCACACACAGATCGTCACTCGCTTCCCGCCAGAACCCAACGGCTACCTGCACATCGGCCATGCCAAGTCGATCTGCGTGAATTTCGGCCTGGCCCAGGAGTTCGGCGGCGTCACGCACCTGCGTTTCGACGACACCAACCCGGCCAAGGAAGACCAGGAATACATCGACGCGATCGAAAGCGACGTCAAATGGCTGGGCTTCCAATGGTCCGGTGAGGTGCGCTACGCCTCGCAATATTTCGACCAGTTGCATGACTGGGCAGTGGAACTGATCAAGGCCGGCAACGCCTACGTGTGCGACCTGACCCCCGAGCAGGCCAAGGAATACCGTGGCAGCCTGACCGAGCCGGGCAAGAACAGCCCGTTCCGTGACCGCAGCGTGGAAGAGAACCTGGACCTGTTCGCCCGTATGCGCGCCGGTGAGTTCCCGGACGGCGCTCGGGTGCTGCGTGCCAAGATCGACATGGCTTCGCCGAACATGAACCTGCGCGACCCGATCATGTACCGCATCCGTCACGCCCATCACCACCAGACCGGCGACAAATGGTGCATTTACCCCAACTATGACTTCACCCACGGCCAGTCGGACGCCATCGAAGGCATCACGCATTCGATCTGCACCCTGGAGTTCGAAAGCCATCGTCCGTTGTACGAGTGGTTCCTCGAGCACCTGCCGGTGCCGGCCACCCCGCGCCAGTACGAATTCAGCCGCCTGAACCTGAACTACACCATCACCAGCAAGCGCAAGCTCAAGCAACTGGTGGACGAGAAGCACGTCAACGGCTGGGATGACCCGCGCATGTCGACGCTGTCGGGCTTCCGTCGTCGCGGCTACACCCCCAAGTCGATCCGCAATTTCTGCGAAATGGTCGGCACCAACCGTTCCGACGGCGTGGTGGACTTCGGCATGCTGGAATTCAGCATCCGTGACGACCTCGACCACAGCGCCCCGCGCGCCATGTGCGTGCTGCGTCCGCTGAAAGTGGTCATCACCAATTACCCGGAAGGCCAGGTCGAGAACCTCGAACTGCCGCGCCACCCGAAAGAAGACATGGGCGTGCGCGTCCTGCCGTTTGCCCGGGAAATCTACATCGACCGTGACGACTTCATGGAAGAGCCGCCTAAAGGCTACAAGCGCCTGGAGCCTACCGGCGAAGTGCGCCTGCGTGGCAGCTACGTGATCCGCGCCGACGAGGCCATCAAGGACGCCGACGGCAACATCGTCGAACTGCGTTGCTCGTACGATCCCGACACACTGGGCAAGAACCCGGAAGGTCGCAAGGTCAAGGGCGTGATCCACTGGGTGCCGGCCGCCGCCAGCGTCGAGTGCGAAGTGCGCCTCTACGATCGCCTGTTCCGTTCGCCGAACCCGGAAAAGGCCGAAGACAGCGCCAGCTTCCTGGACAACATCAACCCTGACTCCCTGCAAGTACTCACTGGTTGTCGTGCCGAGCCTTCGCTGGGCAACGCACAGCCGGAAGACCGTTTCCAGTTCGAGCGCGAAGGTTACTTCTGCGCGGATATCAAGGACTCGAAACCCGGTGCTCCGGTATTCAACCGTACCGTGACCTTGCGCGATTCCTGGGGTCAGTGATCAAGTCTTAAGGGAAACCCTGTGCTTACGATCTACAACACGCTCACCAAGAGCAAAGAAGTCTTCAAGCCGCTGGATGGCAACAAGGTCCGCATGTACGTCTGCGGCATGACCGTGTACGACTACTGCCACATTGGTCATGGTCGCAGCATGGTCGCCTTCGACCTGGTAACCCGCTGGCTGCGGTTCAGCGGTTATGACCTGACCTACGTGCGCAACATCACCGACATCGAAGACAAGATCATCAACCGTGCCCGCGAAAACGGCGAGCCTTACGATGCGCTGACCGAGCGCATGATCAAGGCCATGCACGAGGATGAGGCGCGCCTCAATATCCTCAAGCCGGACCTGGAGCCCCGTGCCACGGACCACATCCCTGGCATGCTGAGCATGATCCAGACCTTGATCGACAAGGGCTACGCCTACGCACCGGGCAATGGCGACGTGTACTACCGCGTTGCCAAGTTCATGGGCTACGGCAAGCTGTCGCGCAAGAAGATCGAAGACCTGCGTATCGGCGCGCGTATCGAAGTCGACGAGTCGAAAGAAGACCCGCTGGACTTCGTGCTGTGGAAGGGCGCCAAGCCGGGTGAGCCGAGCTGGGAATCGCCATGGGGCGCCGGGCGTCCGGGCTGGCACATCGAATGCTCGGTGATGTCCACCTGCTGCCTGGGCGAGACCTTCGACATTCATGGCGGCGGCAGCGACCTGGAGTTCCCGCACCACGAAAACGAAATCGCCCAGAGCGAAGCGGCCACCGGCAAGACCTACGCCAACGCGTGGATGCATTGCGGCATGATCCGGATCAACGGCGAGAAGATGTCCAAGTCCTTGAACAACTTCTTCACCATCCGCGACGTGCTCGACAAGTACCACCCGGAAGTCGTGCGTTACCTGCTGGTGTCGAGCCACTACCGCAGCGCCATCAACTACTCGGAAGACAACCTCAAGGACGCCAAGGGTGCCCTGGAGCGTTTCTATCACGCGTTGAAGGGCCTGCCGAGCGTGCCGGCCGCCGGTGGCGAAGCGTTCGTGGCGCGTTTCACTGAAGTGATGAACGACGACTTCGGCACGCCGGAAGCGTGCGCGGTGCTGTTCGAGATGGTGCGTGAGATCAACCGCCTGCGTGAGAGCGATCTCAATGCCGCGGCCGGTCTGGCGGCCCGCCTGAAAGAACTGGCCAGCGTACTGGGTGTGTTGCAGCTCGAAGCCGATGACTTCCTGCAGGCTGGCGCCGAAGGCCGCGTGGATGCCGCCGAAGTCGAGGCGTTGATCCAGGCGCGCCTGACTGCGCGCGCCAACAAGGATTGGGCCGAATCCGACCGCATCCGCGACCAGCTCACTGCCATGGGCGTGGCGCTGGAAGATGGGAAGGGCGGCACGACCTGGCGTCTGGCGGACTAAAATCTTTTAACGTTCGCAATACCCCTGTGGGAGCGAGCTTGCTCGCGATAGCGGAATGTCAGACAACATTATTGTCGACTGATACACCGCCATCGCGAGCAAGCCCGCTCCCACATTTTTTTGTGACCAGCCTGGCATTCATTGTTTTATGAGCTAGTACTGTCAGGTCGATTCGACGTTCTCTCTGACAGGGTTCTTCCATGTTGGCTCATTGGTCTCTCGCGGCAATTCATCTGCTGGCCTTCGCCCTCGGGTTCTGGGCGGTGCTGACGCGCGGCACGGCGCTGCGACGCCTGGCGAGCGGTGTGGATGCGGTTCGGAGTGTCTTGGTCGCTGACAATCTGTGGGGCCTGTCGGCGCTGGTGTTGTTGGTGACTGGTGGGATGCGGGCGTTTGGCGGGTACGAAAAAGGCACGGATTATTACCTGCACCAACCGCTGTTTCACCTGAAGATGACCTTGCTCCTGCTGATCCTGTTGCTTGAGATCGCGCCAATGATCGCCCTGATCAAATGGCGGATGGCGCTGGGCAAAGGGGCTGCGATCGATCCTTCGAAAGCCGGCCGGTTTGCACGGATCAGCCACATCGAGGCTTTGTTGCTGATCTTGATGATGATCGCCGCCACGGGCATGGCGCGGGGCGTGAGCTTGGGTTGACCGGCCGCGAACGCCCGCTTCGTCATCATTAAAACGAAACGTCTGACAGCCATGCTAAGCGCCATGTCATTAGTATCGGTTCAACGGGCTGGACGAAAAGAAGTGGGATGGGCAGGGTAAGACACGGTCGACCAGAATCTTTAGCCAGCCATTGCGGCGATGCAAACGGGCTGGCTACGGACTGCAGCAAGGCTCAGGGAGTTTGCGGCTTGTCGGGGGCAGTGAGGCCCGCCTGAATACGCTGGTAAATCTCTTCGCGATGCACCGCAACGTTTTTCGGGGCGTTGATGCCGATCCGGACCTGTTGGCCGCTAACGCCCAGAATGGTGATCGTGATGTCGTCACCAATGTTTATGCTTTCACCGACTTTGCGGGTGAGTATCAGCATGGTGTTCTCCTTGATTGCTTTATAGGGCACCTGATTCAGACAGTGCAGATGTCGGTACTGCTTATAGATTAGTGCTAAGTGTCACAATGTGGGTGCCTCTTTCTGACGTACAGATGCAGCATTAATTCCCAGGGTGCGACTATACAGAGACGCCGGGCAGGATTCTCGTGTTTTGAGCACTGTTTGCGGCGATCTTGAGGGGCACGGGTGCTAAAATCCGTCCCTCATGTCTTCCGAGGGAAACGTTGTGCGCAAATTGGCTTGGGTTATTGCGGTATTGGTGCTGGCAGGATGCGGTGAGGGGCGTGACGTCGAAGCACCGAAACCCAAACCCGTAGCGACCTCCGCACCGGCCGCCGCTGCCGCGCCGCAGTGGGCCGTCGAGGTTCGCGGCGAAACGCCGCAGGCGGTCAGCGACCTGACCGGTTGGCTCATCGAACACAGCTTCATGTCGAACGTGGTGCGGGAAAACGGCAAGGAGCGCGTCCTGGTCGGTCCTTTCAGCTCCAAGGCTGAGGCCGAAGCCAAGCAGGAACAGGTGACGGCTGCCCTGGTCCGGGCGAAAAAACGCAACATCGAGACGTTGGTGGTGGATTACCCGACGGCCCAGTAATCGGGCAGCACAAATAAGCCAGTCAAGCCACAAAACCTGTGGGAGCGAGCTTGCTCGCGATAGCGGTGGATCAGCCAATGTTGATGTTGACTGACATGCCCCTATCGCGAGCAAGCTCGCTCCCACAGTTTCATAAATGCGAGGTCAGCCGCAGGCCTTCATGTCCACCGGCCCCACGAACTCGTTGCCACGGCCCATGACGCACGCCACGCTCTGGTTGCGCTGACGCTCCCAGCTTTCGACCGGGTAGGTCTTGTCCCAGGCCTCATACAAGCGCCGGTCCTGATTCGAGAGGCGCAGGCCATATTGCTTGCTCATGTAGAAATAGGTCCGGGCGATCATGCCCCGGATAGAAGGGCGGGGCATGACCTTCTTGGCCTTGAAGTCCACCTGGGTCAGGCATGAGCCGTACTGACCCTTCTGCACCGGCAGCCAGCCGAAACTGAAATTGCTGCGATCACCGTTCACTTCCCCGATGCTCGGTACCAGGTTGTGCAGGTCGGCCTCGGCCCGTTGATAGACCGGGTCATAGCGGGTGCAGTTCTTGCGACCACCTTGTTGCCAGCATTGACGCTGATGGCCGATCTGCCACGCCGGGACAATATGTTCCCATTCAATACGGGCGGCACGGCTGGCATTCTTGCGCGGTACATAACCGCAGGCGGCCAGGTTCACGCGATTGCCGGTGTATTTGCAGCCACAGTAAAACTCGGTGGATTGTGGCGCGTAGAGTTTCCAGGCGACTTTCTTGGCTTCGTTGAAGGTGCGCGGAGCACCGGCCTGTGCGCCCATGGCGATAAACACAAGCAAAAAAGCTAAACAGCGAACACTCATCAGACTCAATCTTCCTTCGGCACAACCCAGAAAACCTGCACACCACCATCGTCGCGATAGGCGAGGGTCACGTTGTCGTTCTCGTCGATTTCTTCCAGCAGGCGCTCCCACTCATCCACCGGCTCGTCGGGAAGACGGAAGATCAGGGCTGCCTTGGCTTTTTGCGCGGTGGGGGCGTTGATGATTTTCGAGACCCGCAGGCCGAGTCGTGTATAGGAATCTAAAGGGGTAGTTGCAGCGGAGGGCGGGGCCACAGGATTATCCTTATTAAGCTGTACGTGCATACAGTATTTAACCGTAGGCAATTACGCAACTGCTTAAAATTCAAGAAAATCGTCTGACAGCACTTTTTTCGTTTTGGTGTAGGCGAAAGGAATTTTTTATTGGCTGGCATAAATGGGTGGATCAACCGCTCCGGCCTGTGGTGGATTTGCGCGAGCGCTAAAGAAATTGCTTTGGCGGGCGATGTCCTGCGTAGGAATCCCACCCATGGAGTTTTGTCATGTCGTTTACAGTCGGCTTTCCCAACGCGGCGGCCGTGACCATCGGCGGTCAGTCCGCAGCCACCCTGAAGGCCTTGAACGAGGCGAGTACCGAGGCCGCCGATGAGGCCCTTGGCGAGACGCAAACGCCCGGCAAAGTCCGTACGGGGGCGGGCGCGGAAGCGACCGATCAGGCACAAGAGAGCGGCAGCACCCAGAGCATTGCCGTCCAGATTTTGCTCAAGCGGATGCAAGAGCTTCAGCAACAGCTCAGGGAGCAGCAGCAACAACTGGCCGCCGCACAGGCGCGCGACTACCCAACGGCGGAAGCCAAGACCTCGGCGGTCATGGCGGCCCAGGGACAGATCGCCGACACCAGTGGCGCGTTGCTGGAGGTCACCGGCCGTTTGGTCACGGAGCTGGCAAAGGGCGCCAGTTCGGGTACGGTGGTCAATACGACGGCCTGAACTGCGACGTTGCGGATGAAACCGCAACGTTGACAAATCCCCGAAGCCTTACCATAGTTCACTTCACGCAAACGTTTGCGCGGCGTTCCGTGCATTGATTTGCTCACAATAATCATAAGATCGGAGTGAACCCATGAAGTTGCCATTCGCTGGACGCCTTCTCGCTGTTGCCATGCTCGCGGCCGCATCCGCTGCGCTGCCTATCTCCTCGGCATTCGCCCAGACCGCAGAAAAACCCAAGGTCGCCCTGGTCATGAAATCCCTGGCCAACGAGTTCTTCCTGACCATGGAAGACGGCGCCAAGGCTTATCAGAAGGAACACTCCGCCGATTTCGACCTGATCTCCAACGGGATCAAGGATGAAACCGACACTGCCAACCAGATTCGCATCGTCGAGCAGATGATCGTGTCCAAGGTCGATGCGCTGATCATCGCGCCAGCGGATTCCAAGGCCATGGTGCCGGTGATCAAGAAAGCCGTCGACGCTGGCATCACCGTGATCAACATCGATAACCAGCTCGATCCGGCCGTCGTCAAAAGCAAGAACATCAATGTGCCGTTCGTAGGCCCGGACAACCGCAAAGGGGCGCGCCTGGTGGGCGAGTACCTGGCCAAGCAGCTCAAGGCCGGTGACGAAGTCGGCATCATCGAAGGCGTGTCCACCACCACCAATGCCCAGGCACGCACCGCGGGCTTCAAGGACGCGATGGAGGCGGCGCAGGTCAAGGTCGTTTCCCTGCAATCGGGTGACTGGGAAATCAACAAGGGCAACCAGGTTGCCGCGTCGATGCTCAGCGAATACCCGAACATCAAGGCCCTGCTGGCCGGTAACGACAGCATGGCGGTCGGCGCTGTATCGGCCGTGCGCGCGGCGGGCAAGGCGGGCAAGGTGCAGGTAGTCGGCTACGACAACATCAATGCCATCAAGCCGATGCTCAAGGATGGTCGTGTCCTGGCGACGGCCGACCAGTTCGCCGCCAAGCAGGCCGTGTTCGGCATCGAGACGGCGCTGAAGATCCTCAAGGGCGAAAAAGTCGACAGCGGTATCAACGGCGTTATCGAAACTCCGGTCGAGCTGGTGACCAAGTAGTTATCCTGGCGACACAACGGTGCTCGCCCATCCGGGCGAGCGCATTGGAGAGTTTGTTATGTCCGTTCTCGACCCGAACGCTGTCCTGTGCGTCAGCGGTATCGGCAAGACCTATGCCCAGCCTGTACTGACCGATATCAACCTGACGTTGATGCGCGGTGAAGTGCTGGCGCTGACCGGCGAAAATGGCGCCGGCAAAAGTACCTTATCCAAGATCATCGGCGGGCTGGTGACGCCGACGACCGGGCAGATGCAGTTTCAAGGTCAGGATTATCGTCCTGGCAGTCGGACCCAGGCTGAAGAGCTGGGCGTGCGCATGGTGATGCAGGAACTCAACCTGCTGCCGACGCTTTCCGTGGCCGAAAACCTGTTTCTCGACAACCTGCCCAACCACGGCGGCTGGATCAGTCGCAAGCAATTGCGCAAGGCGGCCATCGAGGCCATGGCCCAGGTGGGGCTGGATGCAATCGATCCCGACACGCTAGTCGGCGAACTGGGGATCGGTCACCAGCAGATGGTCGAGATCGCCCGCAACCTGATCGGCGACTGCCATGTGCTGATTCTCGATGAGCCGACGGCGATGCTGACGGCCCGTGAAGTCGAGATGCTCTTTGAGCAGATCACTCGTCTGCAGGCTCGCGGCGTGTCGATCATCTACATTTCCCATCGCCTCGAAGAACTGGCGCGGGTCGCCCAGCGCATTGCCGTACTGCGCGATGGCAACCTGGTTTGCGTCGAGCCGATGGCCAACTACAACAGCGAGCAACTGGTGACCCTGATGGTCGGCCGGGAGCTGGGCGAGCATATCGACCTGGGCCCACGCCAGATCGGCGCGCCGGCGCTGACGGTTAAAGGCCTGACACGCTCCGACAAGGTCCGCGACGTGTCCTTTGAAGTGCGCAGTGGCGAGATCTTCGGTATCTCCGGCCTGATCGGGGCAGGGCGCACCGAACTGTTGCGGCTGATCTTCGGTGCCGATACCGCCGACAGCGGCACGGTGGCGCTGGGTTCGCCGGCCCAGGTCGTGAGCATTCGCTCCCCGTCCGATGCGGTGGCCCATGGCATCGCGTTGATCACCGAAGACCGCAAGGGTGAAGGCCTGCTGCTGACCCAATCCATCGCCGCCAACATTGCCCTGGGCAACATGCCGGAGATTTCCAGCGCCGGCCTGGTCAATGGCGATGCTGAACTGGCCTTGGCACAGCGGCAGGTCAATGCCATGCGCATCCGCAGTTCCAGCCCGACCCAGTTGGTGTCCGAGCTGTCGGGTGGCAACCAGCAGAAAGTCGTGATCGGGCGTTGGCTCGAACGCGATTGCGCGGTCATGTTGTTCGACGAGCCGACCCGTGGCATCGACGTCGGCGCCAAATTCGACATTTATGCGCTGCTCGGCGAGCTGACGCGCCAGGGCAAGGCGCTGGTCGTGGTGTCCAGCGACCTGCGGGAGCTGATGTTGATCTGTGACCGGATCGGCGTGCTGTCCGCCGGACGCCTGATCGACACCTTCGAGCGCGACAGCTGGACCCAGGATGACTTGCTTGCCGCCGCATTCGCCGGCTACCAGAAACGTGATGCGTTGCTCAATGAAGCAGCGCCTAGGGATTTTTCATGAAAACCGCATCTGCCGTCGGCAAATCGAGTGGCAACTTCTATGGTCTCGGGACCTACCTGGGCCTGGCCGGCGCGCTGCTGGCCATGGTCGCGCTGTTCTCGGCCCTGAGCAGCCATTTCCTGTCCTATGACACCTTCAGTACCTTGGCCAACCAGATTCCGGACCTCATGGTGCTGGCGGTCGGCATGACGTTCATCCTGATCATCGGTGGCATCGACCTGTCGGTGGGGTCGGTGCTGGCGCTCGCGGCATCGACGGTCAGCGTGGCCGTGCTCGGCTGGGGCTGGAGCGTCTGGCCATCGGCCTTGCTCGGCATGGCCGTGGCGGCGCTGGCGGGTACGGTCACCGGTTCGATCACCGTGGCGTGGCGGATCCCATCGTTCATCGTCTCCCTCGGCGTGCTGGAAATGGCCCGAGGCCTGGCGTACCAGATGACCGGCTCCCGGACCGCCTACATCGGCGACTCGTTCGCCTGGCTGTCCAATCCCATCGCCTTTGGCATCTCACCTTCGTTCATCATCGCCTTGCTGGTGATCTTCATTGCCCAGGCAGTGCTGACCCGTACGGTGTTCGGCCGTTACCTGATCGGCATCGGCACCAATGAAGAAGCCGTGCGCCTGGCCGGTATCAATCCAAAGCCTTACAAGATCCTGGTGTTCAGCCTGATGGGCTTGCTGGCCGGTGTGGCTGCGCTGTTCCAGATTTCGCGCCTGGAAGCGGCGGATCCGAACGCCGGTTCAGGGCTTGAGCTGCAAGTCATCGCTGCCGTGGTCATCGGTGGCACCAGCTTGATGGGTGGGCGCGGTTCGGTCATCAGCACCTTCTTTGGCGTGCTGATCATCTCCGTGCTGGCGGCGGGCCTGGCGCAAATCGGCGCTACTGAGCCGACCAAGCGCATCATTACCGGTGCGGTGATCGTGGTGGCAGTCGTGCTCGATACCTATCGCAGCCAGCGCGCCAGTCGGCGGGGCTGAACCATGGCGACGATCAAGGATGTAGCAGCGCTCGCCGGGATTTCCTACACCACCGTGTCCCACGTGGTGAACAAGACGCGACCGGTCAGCGAGGAAGTGCGGCTCAAGGTCGAGGCGGCCATCGAGCGCCTGGACTACGTGCCCAGCGCCGTGGCCCGGTCGCTCAAGGCCAAGACTACGGCGACCATCGGCCTGCTGGTGCCTAACAGCCTCAACCCTTACTTTGCCGAGTTGGCCCGGGGGATCGAGGATTACTGTGAGCGCAACGGCTATTGCGTGATCCTGTGCAACTCCGACGACAACCCGGACAAGCAGCGCAGCTACCTGCGGGTGCTGCTGGAAAAGCGCATCGATGGCCTGATCTTTGCGTCCGCCGGCGGTGATGTCGGCTTGGCCGAGGGGCTGTCCAACGTGCGCACGCCCATGGTGATCGTCGACCGCGGGCTCGAGGGCGTCGACGCAGACCTGGTGCGTATCGATCATGAATACGGCGCTTACCTGGCGACCCGGCACCTGCTGGAGCTGGGTCACCGCGATATCGCCTTCATCGGTGGCCCGGCCAACACCAGCGTGGCGCAAATGCGCTTGGCCGGTTACTGCCGTGCGTTGAAAGAGGCCGGGATCGAGCTGCCCGTCGAGCGCATGCTCGAGAGCGATTTCACCAGTACCGGCGGCTACCGCGCCGCTGCGCAACTGCTTGAACAGCAGCCGCCGAGCGCGATTTTTGCGGCCAACGACATGATCGGCATCGGTGTGCTGCGCGCCGCCGCTGAACGTAACGTGCGCGTGCCCAGCGAACTGTCGGTCATCGGTTTCGATGACATCCAGATGAGCCGTTATGTCTACCCGGCGTTGACCACGGTAGGGCAGTCGATCCTGCAACTTGGCGAGATGGCGGCCGAAGTGCTGCTGCGACGTATTGCGACGCCGGGCCTTGCCACCGAGCAGCGGATCGTGACGCCGAGTATTGTCCTGCGAGAGTCGACTGCACCGCTGTCCGGTACATTCGCCCAATACCGCTGAACCGAATTGATGAGTAGTGATGTATGCCAGCAAAAGTAGTGGTAATAGGCAGCCTGAACATGGACCTGGTAACCCGGGCGCCGCGTCTGCCGCGTGGTGGTGAAACACTGATCGGCGAGTCGTTCTCCACCATCCCGGGCGGCAAGGGGGCCAACCAGGCGGTGGCCGCCGCGCGCCTGGGGGCGCAGGTATCGATGGTCGGTTGCGTGGGCAATGATGCCTACGGCGAACAATTGCGTAACGGGTTGTTGGCCGAGGGCATCGACTGCCAGGCGGTCAGCGTGGAGGAGGGGGCCAGCGGCGTGGCGCTGATCGTCGTCGACGACAACAGCCAGAATGCGATCGTTATCGTCGCCGGTGCCAACGGTGCGCTCACCGCCGAGGTCCTGGACAGTGTCGATGAAGTGCTGCAAAGCGCCGATGTTGTCATCTGCCAGCTCGAAGTGCCGGATGCCACCGTCGGCCACGCCCTCAAGCGCGCTCGTGAGTTGGGCAAAATCGTCATCCTCAACCCGGCGCCAGCCTCGCGGACGTTGCCGGCCGACTGGTACGCCTGCATCGACTACCTGATTCCCAATGAAAGCGAAGCAGCGGTCTTGAGCGAACTGGCGGTGGACTCCCTGGAAACCGCCGAATCTGCCGCGGCGCATCTGATCGCCGCTGGCGCCGGCAAGGTGATCGTGACCCTGGGTGCCCAGGGGTTGATGTTTGCCAACGGCGCCAGCTTCGAACACTTCCCGGCCCCACGGGTCAAGGCAGTGGACACCACGGCGGCCGGAGACACCTTTGTCGGCGGCTTCGCGGCAGCCCTGGCCAGCGGCAAAAGCGAGGTCGACGCGATTCGTTTCGGCCAGGCCGCCGCCGCGCTGTCGGTCACCCGCGCGGGCGCGCAGCCTTCAATCCCCACGTTGCTGGAAGTACAGGCTTTCAAATCATGAAAAAGACGCCGTTGTTGAATGTGGCACTGTCACGACTGATCGCTTCCCTGGGCCATGGCGACAAGGTGGTCATCGGTGATGCCGGCCTGCCCGTGCCGCCCCAGGTCGAATTGATCGACCTGGCCCTGACCCATGGCATTCCTGACTTTGTCAGTACCTTGAAGGTGGTGCTTAGCGAAATGCAGGTGCAAAGCCATGTCCTGGCCGAGGAGATCCTCGATAAACAACCGTCGGCCCTGACGACCCTGGAGGCGCTGCATGCGGAGGGTGCGCTGGGCGAGCGGGAGCTGGTCAGCCATGAACAATTCAAGATCATCAGCCGACAGGCGCGGGCGATCATTCGCACAGGCGAGTGCTCTCCGTACTGCAATATCGTGCTGGTCGCTGGAGTGACGTTCTAACCCTCTTCAACCCTGCACAAGGAGTGCGCCATGCACCGCTATGCTCAGAAAATGCATCAACTGATCCGGAGTCTGCTGCTTTTGTCATTGATCACTGCTACGAGCGCCCAGGCGGCGGAAAAAATCGACCTGATCATCGACACCGATCCAGGGGCTGACGACGTGGTGGCGCTGTTGTTCGCCCTGGCGTCGCCCGAGGAGCTGCATATCCGTGCGCTGACCACCGTCGCCGGCAATGTGCGCCTGGACAAGACCTCCCGCAACGCTCGCCTGGCCCGGGAATGGGCGGGGCGCGAAGACGTGCCCGTGTATGCCGGTGCGCCGAAACCGTTGATGCGCACGCCGATCTACGCGGAAAACATCCATGGCAAGGAAGGCCTGTCGGGTGTCACCGTGCACGAGCCGAAGAAAGGGTTGGCCGAAGGCAATGCCGTCAACTACCTGATCGACACGCTCAAGGCGGCCAAGCCACACAGCATCACCATTGCCATGCTTGGCCCGCAGACCAACCTGGCCCTGGCGCTGGTGCAGGAGCCCGATATCGTCCAGGGCATCAAGGAAGTGGTGATCATGGGCGGTGCGCATTTCAACGGCGGCAATATCACGCCGGTGGCTGAATTCAATCTGTTCGCCGACCCGCAGGCGGCCGAGGTCGTGGCCAAGAGCGGCGTGAAGCTGACGTACCTGCCGCTGGACGTGACCCACAAGATCCTCACCAGCGAAGCGCGCCTGAAGCAGATCGCGGCGCTGAACAACAATGCCAGCAAGCTGGTGGGCGATATCCTCAACGAATACGTCAAGGGCGACATGGAGCACTACGGGATGACGGGCGGGCCGGTGCATGACGCGACGGTGATTGCCTATCTGCTCAAGCCGCAGTTGTTCACTGGCCGTTCGGTCAATGTCGTCGTGGACAGTCGCGAGGGCCCGACGTTCGGGCAGACCATCGTCGACTGGTACGATGGCCTGAAAGCGCCGAAGAACGCGTTCTGGGTGGAAAACGGTGATGCCCAGGGCTTCTTCGACCTGCTGACCGAGCGCCTGGCGCGCCTCAAGTAACCTGCCTGGCTATGCGCCCGCAGGTTGGGCCTGCGGGTGCGTGAGTATCAGTCCACGGCGTCGACCACGCTCGGGTAGCGTTCGAATGCCTGCTGGATGAAGTTGCGGGCGACCTCCGTCCCCAGTTCCCTCACCAGCAATTCTATGCCGATGATTGCCAGTTCCTCGGGGCTGCTCGGGCTATAGGAGCTATGGCCCTCCGACCATTTGGCATTGATGGTGGCTTCGATGCTGACGGTGCTCATGGTAGGGCTCGCGAGTTGGAGGGCTGTAAGTGGAGTTAAGCATTTTTGCCCCCGGTTTGGCACTGCGACTTAGGCATTGGAGGAGGGCTGTGCGACACTCTTTTTTTTGTTTTTAAAGGAGCCCCGCCGTGCAGATCGATTTGAACGCTCCGGATGGCCTGACCCTCGAGGCGGTTCGCCAATTACTGGCTTCGGCCAGTGATGACGAGCATACCCAGCTGCGCGTGACCAAGGGCGGTATCGCCTATTTGTCCTCGGGTGTGGTCGGTGGCGCTGACATCGATGGTTTGCTGTTTCGGCTCGAGACCTGGGCGAAGGGCTCGGGATACGTCGGGCGGGTCGCTGCCAGCGACGAGGTCTGGGTCATGCAGATATACAATGCGCTGAAGGATAACTGGCCCAATCCTCCGTTCGATTACATCGACGTTTATTGAGCGGCGTTCATATCCAGTCACGATTCATGTCTGAACAGCGGTAGCGGCTCAGGCAAACTGCTGGTTTTCCGGATGAGCCAGACCGAGGGCTGTGGTGTTGAAACCAAGCGCCGTTTGGGTTGTCGCACGCTCTCTGTTTATTTATCGAAAAAGGAGGCTTCATGCCTTGGAAGCTCGCGTCATTGAGTACTCTGTTGGCTGCGGTGGTCTTGAGCGGTTGCAGCAGCACCTCGGAATCGACCCCCGAACCCGTGGCGACCGAGACCGGTCACAGCCGCTGCGAAGCAAAGGGCGCCGAGTTCGCCATTGGCAAGCAGGCCTCGCCACAATTGCTGGAGCAGGCTCGTACCCGTGCCGGCGCGCAGATTGCCCGGATCCTCAAGCCCAACGACATGGTGACGCTTGAGTACCGCTCCGATCGCCTGAACCTCAATACCGATGCCAACCTGGTAGTCAACCGGGTGAACTGCGGCTGACAGGCGGTTTTCAATCGCCCACAAAAAACCCCGTCACATGGACGGGGTTTTTTTAGTGCGCCGAGAAATTACTCTGGGCGAACCTGTGCAGCTTGCATACCCTTTTGGCCTTTCTCAGCCACGAAGGAAACGGTCTGGCCTTCTTTCAGGCTTTTGAAACCGTCGCTTTCGATAGCTTTGAAGTGTACGAACAGGTCGTCACCGCCACCTTGAGGAGTGATGAAGCCGAAGCCTTTTTCATCGTTGAACCATTTAACGGTGCCGGTTTGGCGATTAGACATGGTGTATCTCCAAGAAACATATATTTTCAGTGTACTGTGCTGCTCAGGCCAACTGGGCACACCCGGGTATCATAGTCGAAATGTTCGATTTGGGACCCCCCCAGACGCGCTGTTTGCCAATCAGTCGTGTTTACTTTACTGCCTTTACCCGCTGAAAGGCCCGGTTTTAAAGGCTTTCAGCCGAAAGTAAAGACGATAAAAAAAGCTGTAAAACCTGAATAAATCGTTCAAAAAAGCCTGAAATCAGAGCTTTTCAACCCTGCCGGGCCTGTTCAGGAACCCTGCTTTCTCACTTTTTCGCCTTGTTGTCGGCCTTGCATTTTGCGATCTCCCCCAGTGCCTTTTGCTGCAGCTGTGGGGTGGCCTTGTTGTCCATCAAGGCCTGGATGTCCGCGGCTGGATAGGACTTGATCGCATCGGCGCCACAGGCGCAATGAGCCTTGGCAGCGGCCGGGCCGATCTGGGGCGTTGCCGCCTCGGTGCATTGGGCCATGTATTTTTCGCGCTCGCCTTTGGGCCAGTCGGCATGGGCGGTCAGTGGAAGCAGCAGGACGAGGGGGGCGACTACTGCAAACAATGTATTGAGACGCATGCGAAGATGCTCCTTTCGGGTCGATGTCTTGATATCTGAGGCGTTGCGCTCGGTTCAGTTCAGCACTCTGGCATAAAAACCCTGGATTTACGCCTGCTTCAATTCCAGCGCGGCGATGACCGTTCATCTGTGCTAGCATGCCGGGCTCGGGTATTTCCAGGCTGCGGATGACAACTCGTCCCGGCGGCAAATGTTCGAAATAACCCTGATTTGAATCCCAGTCACTCTGGTTCGGTTTTCCGGTTGGCCGCAAGGCTCCTGCCGCTGTAAGGCAGGCGTTCGTCATTGAATGGCCTGGACTGGATCTTGTACTGGCTCATCCCAACCCACGTGACCTTTGGTAGGGGTCACCACTAGGAGAGGAGGCGCCATGCCAACTATTACTCTTCCCGACGGCAGTCAACGTTCATTCGATCACCCGGTTTCCGTAGCCGAGGTCGCCGCATCCATCGGTGCGGGCCTGGCCAAGGCCACCCTGGCCGGCAAGGTCAACGGCAAGCTGGTCGACGCCAGTGACGTCATCGACAGCGACGCCACGCTGCAAATCATCACGCCAAAGGATGAAGAGGGGCTGGAGATCATTCGCCACTCTTGCGCGCACCTGGTCGGCCATGCGGTCAAGCAGCTGTACCCAAGCGCGAAGATGGTCATCGGGCCAGTCATCGACGAAGGCTTCTATTACGACATCGCCTTCGAGCGTCCTTTCACGCCGGAAGACATGGCGGCCATCGAACAGCGCATGCAGCAGCTGATCGAGAAAGATTACGACGTCATCAAGAAAGTCACCCCGCGCGCCGAAGTCATCGAAGTCTTCAAGGCCCGTGGCGAGGACTACAAGCTGCGTCTGGTGGAAGACATGCCGGACGAGCAGGCCATGGGCCTGTACTACCACGAAGAATACGTCGACATGTGCCGTGGCCCGCACGTGCCGAACACGCGTTTCCTGAAGTCCTTCAAGCTGACCAAGCTGTCCGGCGCCTACTGGCGTGGCGATGCGAAGAACGAGCAGTTGCAGCGCGTCTATGGCACTGCCTGGGCGGACAAGAAACAACTGGCGGCCTACATCCAGCGCATCGAAGAAGCCGAGAAGCGCGATCACCGCAAGATCGGCAAGCGCCTGGGCCTGTTCCATACCCAGGAAGAGTCCCCGGGCATGGTGTTCTGGCACCCGAACGGCTGGACCCTGTATCAGGTGCTCGAGCAGTACATGCGCCAGGTCCAGCGTGAGAACGGCTATCTGGAAATCAAGACGCCGCAAGTGGTGGACCGCAGCCTGTGGGAGAAATCCGGGCACTGGGCCAACTACGCCGACAACATGTTCACCACCCAGTCGGAAAACCGCGACTACGCCATCAAGCCGATGAACTGCCCATGCCACGTGCAGGTGTTCAACCAGGGCTTGAAGAGCTACCGCGAGCTGCCGATGCGCCTGGCCGAGTTCGGTGCCTGCCACCGCAACGAGCCGTCGGGTGCGCTGCACGGCATCATGCGCGTGCGTGCATTCACCCAGGACGATGCACACATCTTCTGCACCGAAGAGCAGATGCAGGCCGAATCCGCCGCCTTCATCAAGCTGACCATGGACGTCTATCGGGACTTCGGCTTCACCGAAGTCGAGATGAAGCTGTCCACTCGTCCGGAAAAACGCGTTGGCTCCGACGAGCTGTGGGATCGCGCCGAAGCGGCCCTGGCCGCCGCCCTTGATAGCGCGGGCCTTGCGTACGACCTGCAGCCGGGCGAGGGGGCCTTCTACGGTCCGAAAATCGAATTCTCGCTGAAAGATTGCCTCGGTCGTGTGTGGCAGTGTGGTACCTTGCAGCTCGATTTCAACCTGCCGATCCGTCTGGGCGCTGAATATGTGTCCGAAGACAACAGCCGCAAGCACCCGGTCATGCTTCACCGCGCGATCCTCGGTTCGTTCGAGCGTTTCGTCGGGATTCTGATCGAACACTACGAGGGCGCGTTCCCTGCGTGGCTGGCGCCGACCCAGGCAGTGATCATGAATATCACTGATAAACAGGCAGATTTTGCCGCCGAAGTCGAAAAAACTCTCAATCAAAGCGGATTTCGTGCCAAGTCCGACTTGAGAAATGAAAAGATCGGCTTTAAAATCCGCGAGCATACTTTGCTCAAGGTTCCCTTTCTCTTGGTTATCGGAGATCGGGAGGTCGAGATGCAGACTGTCGCTGTGCGTACTCGTGAAGGTGCTGACCTGGGCTCGATGCCCGTCGCCGAATTCGCTGAGTTTCTCGCGCAAGCGGTTTCCCGGCGTGGTCGCCCAGATTTGGAGTAATTATTATTAAGCGTGAAATGAGACAAGATAAACGAGCTGCACCGAAAGCCCCGATCAACGAGAATATCTCGGCACGCGAGGTTCGGTTAATTGGCGCTGACGGCGAGCAGATTGGCATCGTCTCGATTGATGAAGCGCTTCGTATTGCTGAAGAAGCCAAGCTTGATCTGGTAGAAATTTCCGCAGACGCAGTCCCACCGGTTTGCCGGGTGATGGACTACGGCAAGTCGATCTTCGAGAAGAAGAAGCAGATTGCCGCGGCGAAGAAAAACCAGAAGCAGATTCAGGTAAAAGAAATCAAGTTTCGTCCAGGGACGGAGGAAGGGGATTACCAGGTAAAACTGCGCAACCTGGTACGTTTCCTGAGTGACGGGGACAGGGCCAAGGTATCCTTGCGATTCCGCGGCCGTGAGATGGCCCACCAGGAGCTGGGGATGGAACTCCTCAAGCGGGTTGAACAAGACCTGCTCGAGTACGGTTCGGTCGAACAGCATCCTAAGATGGAAGGACGCCAGCTGATCATGGTCATCGCCCCGAAAAAGAAGAAGTAATCACCAGGGCACGGCAGGCCTTGCGATTATGTTTATCAACTGAATGCGGAGTATCCGAACATGCCAAAGATGAAGACCAAAAGTGGTGCTGCTAAGCGGTTTCTGAAAACTGCTAACGGTATCAAGCACAAGCACGCTTTCAAGAGCCACATCCTGACCAAAATGTCGACCAAGCGTAAGCGTCAACTGCGCGGTAGCAGCTTGCTGCATCCGTCTGACGTGGCAAAAGTCGAGCGCATGCTGCGCCTTCGTTAATTTTTGGATCAAGAATAGAGGAAGTAACTCATGGCTCGTGTAAAGCGTGGCGTCATTGCCCGTAAGCGTCACAAAAAAATTCTGAAACTTGCTAAAGGCTACTACGGCGCGCGTTCCCGCGTATTCCGTGTTGCCAAGCAAGCGGTAATCAAGGCAGGCCAATACGCCTACCGTGACCGTCGTCAGAAAAAACGTCAGTTCCGCGCTCTGTGGATCGCTCGTATCAATGCTGGTGCTCGTGTTAACGGTCTGTCCTACAGCCGTTTCATCGCTGGCCTGAAAAAAGCGTCCATCGAGATCGACCGTAAGGTTCTGGCTGATCTGGCAGTGAACGAAAAAGCGGCGTTTGCTGCGATTGTCGAGAAAGCTAAAGCCACCTTGGCTTAAGTACCCCCGGCAGTCACCGGGGCCTACATCTGTGGGCCCAGGTGTCGAACGTCATAAATAGGGGAAGAGCCTTAAAGCTCTTCCCCTATTTCGTATCTGGAGTCTGTACATGGAAAACCTGGACGCGCTGGTCGCTCAAGCACTAGAGGCTGTGCAAAGCGCTGAAGATATCAATGCCCTGGAGCAAATCCGGGTTCACTACCTTGGCAAGAAGGGCGAGTTGACTCAGGTGATGAAGACCCTGGGGAACCTGCCAGCCGAAGAGCGTCCGCAGGTCGGTGCGCTGATCAACGTTGCCAAGGAGCGTGTCACAGAGGTCCTCAATGCGCGCAAGGCGTTGTTCGAGGAGGCGGATCTGGCTGCCAAGCTCGCCGCCGAGTCCATCGACGTGACCCTGCCTGGCCGTGGCCAGACTTCCGGTGGCCTGCATCCGGTGACCCGGACGCTGGAACGCATCGAGCAGTTCTTCACCCACATCGGCTACGGCATTGCCGAAGGCCCTGAGGTCGAAGACGACTACCACAACTTCGAAGCGCTCAACATCCCAGGCCATCACCCGGCCCGGTCGATGCATGACACCTTCTATTTCAACGCGAACATGCTGTTGCGCACCCATACCTCGCCGGTACAGGTCCGCACCATGGAATCGCAACAGCCGCCGATCCGCATCGTCTGCCCAGGCCGTGTGTACCGCAGCGACTCCGATATCACCCACTCGCCGATGTTCCACCAGGTCGAAGGCCTGCTGGTTGATCGCGACATCAATTTCGCCGACCTGAAAGGAACGATCGAAGAGTTCCTGCGGGTGTTCTTCGAAAAAGAACTGGCCGTGCGTTTCCGCCCTTCGTACTTCCCGTTCACCGAGCCATCGGCTGAAGTCGACATGGAGTGCGTGATGTGCAGCGGTAAAGGCTGCCGCGTCTGCAAACAGACTGGCTGGCTGGAAGTCATGGGCTGCGGCATGGTTCACCCGAACGTGCTGCGTATGTCCGGGATCGATCCGGAAGAGTTCTCGGGCTTTGCCTTCGGCATGGGCGTCGAGCGCCTGGCCATGCTGCGTTACGGTGTGAATGACTTGCGCCTGTTCTTCGACAACGACTTGCGATTCCTTGCGCAATTTCGCTAGGGCTTGTACGAAAAGTCGCCGAGCGGCGATCAGGCAAGGCGAAAACAGGCGAGGAAGCGGAGTCTACTGGTTGTAAATGAGCATTCCGAGCCTGTTTTCAACGCAGCATGATCGTCGCGCAGGCACTTTACGTACAAGGCCTAGGTCGCAGTCCGTAACGAATCTATTAGGGGAGCAGGATGAAATTCAGTGAACAATGGCTGCGCGGCTGGGTAAGCCCGCAGGTAAGTCGGGACGAGCTGGTTGCTCGCCTGTCGATGGCCGGCCTTGAGGTCGATAGCGTCACGCCGGCCGCCGGTGATTTCAGCGGTGTGGTAGTGGGCGAGGTGCTGGGCACCGAGCAGCACCCAGACGCTGACAAACTGCGGGTTTGCCAGGTCAGCAATGGCGCGGAAACCTTCCAGGTCGTCTGTGGCGCGCCCAACGTGCGCCCGGGCCTGAAGATCCCGTTCGCCATGATCGGTGCCGAACTGCCGGGCGACTTCAAGATCAAGAAAGCCAAGCTGCGCGGCGTCGAGTCCAACGGCATGTTGTGCTCCCAGGCCGAGCTGCAGATTGGCGAAGGCAACGATGGCCTGATGGAACTCCCGGCGGATGCGCCGGTTGGCCAGGACATCCGTGAATACCTGGGCCTGGACGATGCAAGCATCGAGGTCGACCTGACACCGAACCGTGGCGATTGCCTGTCCCTGGCCGGCCTGGCCCGTGAAGTCGGCGCGTTGTATGCCGCTCCCGTGACGCGTCCTGTGGTTGCGAGCGTTCCGGCCGTGCACGACGAAGTGCGTTCGATTGAAGTCCTGGCGCCGACCGCGTGCCCGCGTTACCTGGGCCGTGTGATCCGTAATGTCGACCTGTCCAAGCCGACGCCGCTGTGGATGGTCGAGCGCCTGCGTCGCGCCGACGTGCGCAGCATCGACGCCGCTGTCGACATCACCAACTATGTGATGCTGGAGCTGGGTCAGCCGCTGCATGCGTTCGATCTCGCCGAAATCAACGGTGGTATTCGCGTACGCATGGCCGAAGAGGGTGAGAAGCTGGTACTGCTCGACGGCCAGGAAGTGACCCTGCGCAGCGACACCCTGGTGATTGCCGACCACTCCCGTGCCCTGGCAATTGCTGGCGTAATGGGCGGCGAGCACAGCGGTGTCTCCACGACGACCCGCGATGTATTCCTGGAAAGTGCGTTCTTCGACCAGATCGCCGTCGCTGGCAAGGCCCGCTCCTATGGCCTGCACACCGACGCCTCGCACCGTTACGAGCGTGGCGTGGACTGGCAACTGGCCCGTGAAGCCATGGAGCGCGCCACAGGCCTGCTGCTGGACATCACGGGTGGTGAAGCCGGCCCGATCATCGAGACTGTCAGCGAACAGCACCTGCCCAAGATTGCCCCGGTCACCCTGCGTGCCCAGCGCATCACCCAGATGCTGGGCATGGAAATGGACCCGGCCGAAGTCGAACGCCTGCTCAGCGCCTTGGGCCTGAACATCTGCGCCGATGGGGCAGGGCAGTGGCGCGTCGAAGTGCCAAGCCATCGCTTCGATATCAGCCTGGAAGTCGACCTGATTGAAGAACTGGCCCGCCTGTACGGCTACAACCGCCTGCCGGTTCGCTACCCGCAAGCCCGCCTGGCCCCACAGGCCAAGGCTGAAGCCCGCAGCGACCTGCCGGAACTGCGCCGCCTGCTGGTGGCCCGTGGGTATCAGGAAGCGATCACCTACAGCTTCATCGATCCTCGTCAGTTCGAGCTGTTCAATCCAGGTGTCGAGCCACTGCTGCTGGCCAATCCGATTTCCAACGACATGGCTGCCATGCGCTCGTCCCTGTGGCCAGGCCTGGTCAAGTCGCTCCAGCACAACCTGAACCGCCAGCAGGATCGCGTGCGGCTGTTCGAAAGCGGCCTGCGTTTTGTCGGTCAGCTGGAAGGCTTGAAGCAAGAGCCGATGCTGGCCGGTGTCGTCTGTGGTAGCCGCTTGCCGGAAGGCTGGGCGCAAGGTCGCGATGTCGTCGACTTCTTCGACGTCAAGGCTGACGTCGAAGCGGTGCTGGGCTTCGCCGGTGCGCTCGACGCGTTCACTTTCGTCCCGGGCAAGCACCCGGCGCTGCACCCGGGGCAGACCGCGCGCATCGAACGAGACGGGCGTGAAGTCGGCTATGTCGGTGCCATTCACCCGGAATTGTCGAAAACCCTGGGCCTTGATCGTCCGGTCTTCGTTTTCGAGCTGGTCCTGGCCGAAGTGGCGCTGGGGAAAATGCCGAAATTCCAGGAGTTATCGCGCTTTCCTGAAGTGCGTCGTGACCTTGCGTTGCTGGCCGACCGTGACGTTGCTTCCAGCGCTGTGCTGGACGTAATCCGTGAAAATGCAGGCGAATGGCTCACGGACCTCAGGCTATTTGACGTGTATCAGGGTAAAGGCATTGATCCGCATAGAAAAAGCCTTGCAGTTGGCTTGACCTGGCAGCATCCATCGCGCACTCTTAATGACGATGAGGTGAATACCGCAACGCAGAATATCCTCACCTCGCTCGAAAACAGGTTGAACGCCACGTTAAGGAAGTGACGTATGGGGGCTCTGACGAAAGCTGAGATGGCGGAACGTCTGTATGAGGAGCTGGGCCTGAATAAACGGGAGGCCAAAGAATTGGTCGAACTGTTTTTCGAAGAAATCAGGCACGCTCTGGAAGACAACGAACAGGTCAAATTGTCCGGTTTCGGCAATTTCGACCTGCGGGACAAACGCCAGCGGCCTGGCCGCAATCCGAAAACGGGAGAAGAAATCCCGATCACGGCTCGCCGTGTGGTCACCTTTCGTCCAGGGCAGAAGTTGAAGGCCCGAGTTGAGGCTTATGCTGGAACCAAGTCATAACGACGAACTACCCGTCATCCCGGGCAAACGCTACTTCACCATTGGTGAAGTCAGCGAGCTGTGTGCGGTAAAACCGCACGTGCTGCGCTATTGGGAGCAGGAGTTTCCTCAACTCAACCCGGTCAAGCGCCGCGGAAACCGTCGGTATTATCAGCGCCAAGACGTGCTGATGATCCGGCAGATCCGCGCGCTGCTCTATGACCAGGGGTTCACCATCGGCGGAGCGCGTCTGCGCCTCTCCGGTGATGAGGCCAAAGACGATACAACCCAGTACAAACAGATGATCCGCCAGATGATCGCCGAGCTTGAAGATGTTCTGGTGGTGCTCAAGAAATAAATTTCTGCTTTTAAATACTTCCAGTTTTCAAAAGCTTGCGATATATTCCTGAGCGTTCCGCTGAGACGCGGAACAAGATTCACGCCTAGTCGGGGCGTAGCGCAGTCCGGTAGCGCACTAGCATGGGGTGCTAGGGGTCGAGTGTTCGAATCACTCCGTCCCGACCATATTCTTCAATGACTTAGGCCAGTGTTCACAGCATTGGCCTTTTTCATGTGCGTGACTTTTGCGTGACTCCTCGATTTTTCACGCCTGTTTCCTCTTCAAGATTGTCAGTACCGGTCCACGCGAATCGGTTGCTGATACCATGTTCGCAGCTTCAATCAAATGCCCGAGCTCGGCGCCCGAGTAGTGACTGGTGATGCTGCCGTTCTTGTGACCCAAAAGAGCTTTGCGATCTTCCTCGGTGACGCCTGCTGCGCGGAGCCGACGGCCAACGTGTGCTTGAGGTCATGGATCCTGATGGATGCATACCCTGGGTGAGCGGGGCGAAGGTTTTCCTCCTGCCAGAGTTTCGCCGCTCTCACCCGCGCCTTCTTCCAGGCCGAGTCGTTCATCCGGTGCATTGCGGTGCCGTTGTAGGGGAAAACCCATTCCTTGCTCAGGCCCCGCTGCTGCTCGATGATCGACTTCGCCACGTTGTTGAGCACAACCAGCCTCTCGTCGCCGTTCTTCACGCCGGAGCGTGCATGGCGTCCGCCAAAGTCGGCCGGGATCAGAAACACGCTGGTGCCCAGTTCCGGCACCGAAATCTCCCAATCCCACCTCAGCTTGCAGACCTCCTGCTCCCTGGTGCCGGTGTTCACCTTGAACAGCGCCATCGTTTGCAGGTGAGCCGGCAACTCCGCAAAGAGAATCGACTGCTCTGCCCATGACATCGGGTAGGGCTTCCTGCTCGATTTTTTCTCTTCCAGCTTCGTGAGCATCGGCACGCTATCCAGCCACGGCCTGCGCTCATCGTCTCGCCATTTCCTGGCACACAAAGATAAAACCCGAACCACACGCTCGATCGAGATATTCACCGTCCTGTTGCTCACTCCTTTTTTCACCTTCCCGTTTTGCAGTTTCTTTGTCGCCAACCTGTCCTTGATGAAAGGCGCCAGGGCCTGGTCATCGGTATGTCACCAATGAACGGGTCCAACTGGGCGATGTGATGCGCGGAAAGCTTGAACGAGGCCTGATCCTTGATTTCAACGAGGAACCGCATCGCGGCATCCCGCCACGTCCTCACCTCCCGGACGCCATAAACTTTCTGTTGCCGGATCTGCTCCATCCTGAAGATCAGGTACCGCTCAGCTTCTTGTCGGTCAGTTGTGCCAGTAGATTCGTAAAGTCTTTCGCCGTTGATCTTCTTGTCGATATGCCAGGTACCTTTCCTTTGGGAGAGGCCTGTGATCGATTTTCGCGCCATGGTTTATCTCCTTGCTGGCGCTCGCTGCGGGGCGATTGTTGCTCCGGGGCGCGTTTTTTATCAATGGACTTGGCCTCAACATATGCCGAGGCCCAGTCGTCCAGCTCCTGCCGATCGAACCCAACACCACGCTCCCCAATGGGAAGTTCGTGGACGTGAGGGCGAACCTCGGCGTCGAATACCGCCCGGCACATGCCGAGATAGGCCGGTGCCTGCTTCGCCCGGATGAAGCGTGGGAGTAGAGCAGTCTCTGCATTCATGCCTTTCTCCCAGCCTCGCGCTGCGTTTTATTCCAGCCGTCCGTGGCGACGTGTCGTTTTCCGTTTCGAACGGGTTTTGCTTGATGCTCACTCCCTTGAGGAAGGCCGCGTAACCCTGTTCGAACGGGTTGATCTTCTGGCCGTGCAGCTCTGCAGTTGCCATGTGTGTGCTCCATGCCGCGCCTGGCGGCAGAAAGATTTACGCGGGGCGCGCCTTCTGGATGATGTAAATGAGGATGCAGCCGGTCGCGGAGAGTCAGACCAGCGAGCCGAAGCCGGCGATGATCAGGGCAATATCAGATCCGCGCTCGACCATTTCTGGTACCGCATAGAAAAACCAGAGCAGGGTGATCAGCAGGTAGAGCAGGGCGCTGATCAGGACTTCAAATAGCTTTTTTGCTGGCATAGGAATTCCTCGCCCGCAGTTCACCGGCAGGCTGTAGGTGGATTGGGTTAGTGGCGTTTCATGAAGGTGATCCAGTGCGTCTTTTCGCGCTTACCGGACTTGTGGCCAAACAGTGGTTTCTCATCGGTCAGGACCAGGATCTCGCCGACTCGGACCTGGGTTTCGTTCCATTTGAAAATCAAGAACTGGCCGGGGCGCAACACACGGAAGCACTCGGCGAAGCCTTTTCGCAGGTCGTCGCGCCAGTCGTCAGTGAGGATTCCGTATTTCAGTCGGAGCCAGCTCTCCCGCCCGGCACGCACCAGGTGCGGCGGATCGAAGACAACCATGTTGAAGCTGGCGTCAGGGAAGGGCAGGTTCCGGAAATCCATGATGACGTCGGGCTCTACTTTCAGCACCCGGCCATCACACAGCACATGTTCTTCATCCCGGATGTCACCGAACAGGGCACGCTGGTCACCTTTGTCGAACCACATCATGCGGCTGGCGCTGCACGGGTCGAGGACTCGTGCGTTCATGGCCTCGGCCCCCTGTATATGAGCCAGGCCATGTAGAGCAGGGGGAGGATCATGGCGTCACCCGCTTGAACTCGACGACCCAGACCCAGGGGTTGGCGTCCCAGGCATCAGGGCCATTGACTGCGTTCCAGAGGTTGGCGAACGCCCAGCGCGGCGCGCCAAGGCACTGTTCGTGACTGGTGGTCTTGTCCCACATCCAGCCATTTAGCTGTGGGTGATGCTCTTCCGGCGCCGGGCACGCCCCGACATCTGTCCAGCCTTTACCCCCGTGCCCGCACTTGCGACCGTAATCGGTGAAGAAACAGCCCTTGGCCTGGGCCTGCTCGTCGCTGATACCCTGCAACCGCTCGACGCGGATGGCGGTGACCTCAAGCAGGATGCGGCAGACCCAGCGGTGCATGTGGATGCTCGGCCTGGAATCGCGCGGGTAATCCCAGTGGGCAACAGAGCCGTTGTACTCGGGATCTTCGCAACGGGCGTATAGGACTGGCTCCCTGTCGGCGGCGTAGCGTGACAGGACAGCACCGTTGGCTGTGTCGTAGTCCGCCTCGGTGGTCTCGCGCACCCACAGCCGGTCGCCTGGCTTGCCGTAGGGGCAGCGGCCATAGATCGCCAGTTCGGCGGCGCACTCTTCCTCAGTCGAGCCAGAGACAATGAATCCGTATCGCCGGTCATGCTGGCCTACCGCGATCCATTGGCAGCCATCGATATCAGAGCTACCGCGGTGCGGGTCTGGTCGTCCTTGACTGGACGCCGCGTGACCGTCTTCCGGTCCTCCAGGATGGCGCGCACCATCGGCACCGAGAACAGGATCGGCCGTTCCTTTATTTGAGACATAGCTTCGCCTTGACCGCCATATCGCGGCAGTGGTTAGGGGGGAGGCAATCGGGAGCAGAGTATTTTCTGCCGCGTGTAGATATGCCAATATCACGGCATGTTCTTATAAGGTCGTAGTAATGAATAGATTCGATTTATGGTTGGGTCGTATTACGTCACTTTCCCAGCTGTTTTTAGTGGTCATAGCGATTGCAACAATAAAGCTAACTGTAATTCCTCTTTATCAGAAAGAGTTGAGTTCAGAAGAGTTGGCGAGGTCTCAGATAAAGCTCAATTCAGTCCAGTCTGAGATTGATAAGCTGCAGAGCGCTATCGCTAAAAAAGAGAAGCTCTTGGTAGAGACTGAGTTGCGACAAAGTGTCCTTGCGGAAGCTGAAGAATTGAGCAGAAAGCGCTTATTTATAGTGGATGCAGAACTCGAGAGTAAGGAGGCAGAGTTGCAAAAGCTCCGCAGGAATCAAGAAAGGATGCTCGCGGAATCTGCAAAAGTTAAGGGGCAGTTAAACTCTGAGAATACGCTGAAGTTTTATCAAGCGCTAGAGTGGTTCTCTATGATGTCCGACCTGGGGAGAGATTGCTATGATCCAGAAGTGGCCGAAATATTTGAGAACGCTGAAGAGCGTAAGGCTGATGCCCGCAAGGGGTGTGGACCTTATCGCTCATTGAAAGATGGAATTAATTCTATTAGGGAGAGGCGCCGTGACTCCTCTGGTGATCCATTAAATATTCCGATGTTGAACGCTTGGCTAGACGTTGCAGAGAAAAAGCTTGAGCACAAGAAAACGAGTCTTCGCAGTTCTTTTGATTTGGCGGTATATGAAGGGTTGGGATCCGGAAACTTGGTAAAGAAGCCTGATGAGACCGAGGAGGATTTCTTCAGGCGAAAGACGGCCGTAGAAAAAAGTCAATCCGATTATTCGAGTAGGGCGAGATCGCATGATAGAGAAATTCAGAAAGACTTCATTCGCAATCTTAAGCTACCAAGCTGAGATGTTTGTCATGCAGCTTTCATCAGAGCTTCAATAACGCGCTGCCCTGCCAGCGGCGGTACCGCGTTCCCGGCCATATGCATGGTCAGCCGGTGGTTGTCCGGGCGGAGGGTGTCAGGCGGGAACGACATGGCGGCCAGTGCTTCGTTGGCTGACAGCATCCGCATCTCGTCGCCGCGCACCAGGGCCCACCGGTCGAGGGTGGTGATTGTGCCGATCGGGCGATTGATGTCGCGGCCGGTGAGCCCTGAGCCTTTGCCATAGTAGGGCATGATGAAATGATCGCCGAAGCGCTCTCGGTCATTTCGCACCCGGTCGAGGGTGGCCAGGGCACGGCCAGGTTTTTCAATCGGAGACCAGCGACTAGCGACCAGCGTCGAACTCGAGGAAGCTGGCGGCGGGCACGTGCTGGCGCCTGTGCAGTTCAAGCATCAGTGGCGACCTGCTTCGGCTGCATACCAGGAACAGCCGGACACGGTGCTGGGGCACGCCGAGGTCGGCGCAATCGACGACATGAGGTGCGATCATGTAACCCAGCGCGGCCATGGCCTGCGACCAGGCGGCGTACAAGGCCCAGTCCGTGAACTCTTCGACGTTCTCGACCAGCACCACCTCCGGTCGGTGGAACTCGGCGGCTGAGACCACCGCCCACGCTGTCGACCGGGAGGCCTCGTGTTGAGTGTTGCCTGACTTCTTGCCGCGCGCCTTCGAGTGGCCCTGACAGCATGGCGAGGCCAGCATGATGTCGTGGGCCGGGACCTTCGACCAATCTGCCTGATGCAAGTCCTGGCAAACGTGTATCGCTTCTGGGTGGTTGGCGCTGTGCCATTCGACTGCGACCGGCCAGTGGTTGGCCGCCCAGATTACTTCGATGCCGGCATCGCGGGCACCGGTTGACCATCCGCCGAGACCCGCGAACAAATCGATTGCAGTGGGCATGTGCGTCCTATGCCGGGGCATGCCCGGGCTTTTGAGGGTATTTAGTGACAAAAGGGGCAGGGGCTGCTAAGTCGGTAATGAAAACTTTGGTCGACCGTGCGATGCTCCCGAAAAAGGAGCTCTCAATGAATATCATCGATGCTATCTGGCCTATCCCTGGGCCAATTGCTGCCGCGCTTGTTGCCGGACTTGTCTCATTCGTCGTAACTGTGCTGGCGAAAGATCAAAAAACGTCAGAGTTCAGACAAGCTTGGATCGACGGGCTGAGAGCCGACGTAGCTGATTTTGTGGGCCTTGCAAGAGCCATGCTCGCAGTGGTTAACGCCAAGACAATTCGAAAGGAGGATGCGAGCTCTTATGTGATTGAGCGTCATGACGACTTCACAAAGATTTATTCTTTGATAACCAGAATTCGATTGCGCCTAAACCCAGATGAACACGGCGAGATGCTCGAACTTTTGAATACCCTTTTCACTGAAAACCCGGCTATATCTCCCACAGAAATGAGCGACGCTGTCAAAGGGGTTGTTTCTTGCAGTCAGAAGATCTTGAAGTCGGAATGGAAACGAGTAAAACGAGGAGAACCTGCTTTTCTGTGGCTGAAAAGAGTTTCGCTGGTGTTTATTCTTGCTGCTGTAATTGGTGGGTTTGCGTTGGCTGTTCAGACCCCAAAAGGATTGACCGACGAAAATAAGCCGCCCGCTCCTCCTGCTTCGGTTGCCACTCCGAAAACCCAACTTTCAGCGCCTTCGTCTTCGGGTTGATGATCGGCTTGTCCTTGACGCCTTGGCCCTAATCTACATATCGCGGCATCTCAAGGTTTGTGAGCATGCTCAATGAACTGCTCAGCGTACTGTCGCGCGTCGAACAGTGGCTAGAGCTGGCGAACCGCCCCTAAAGGTGCTCATGGGTTGTCTCAAAGTGCGCGCCGGCCTCGCCGGTTGGCGTGATTCGTGATTGATGGCTATGACTTGTTAGAGCTCACACTGACCGGAGGCCGACATGAGACTGCTAAGCGACATAGATGCACTCACGGCAATAGAGGAAGACGCGAGGGCGATGCTAAAATGGGTAGGGCTGCCTGACGACGCTCAGAAACTGGCGATGGTTGTTTTCCTTCGCCAGGTCATTGATCTGGCGACTTACACCGAGTCGGCGGGGTTGCTTTCTGAGACGCTGGATTTCAGCTGATTAGGGGTTAGGGAGTTGCGGAAAGTGCCAGTAGGTCGTCACCGCCGCGCCCGATACCTGCGTGCAGTTCCACTGAGCGACCAGCCAACATGCCCGCGATCTGCGCATTCAGGTCGATATCGACATCACGTGCTTTGCGGGCCTTGCCCACGCCTTTGTTTGCTAGGTACTCGTTGATCAGCGCCTTGTCCTGCGCTTCGACGGCGATAATGTCCCGGCCTTCGCTCGCTGTCGGAGCGGCGTCTTCGCCTTTTGGGACAAGCGCAATGAGCTTCCCATAGACCTCGTTTACCCATGCGAGGGCGAAGTGATCGCACGCTGTTTCGGCTGTGTACGAACTGCGATGTACGCCCGCCCGCACTGCTGCGACGTATTTCTTCCGGGCGTATTTCACCTTTGTCAGCAGCGTCTCGAACGCATACAGCGCGATCTGCTGGGCAGGTGTCACGCCGACGAAGGAGACGCGGGCGAGGATCCGATCCTTTTCCTTGCAGTACTGCCGCCCGTACAGTGCAGTGCAGCCGAACACGCTGGAAACTGCACTGCTCAAGTTTCGCTCCCAGGTGGGTAGGCGTTCGGTCCTGGTGAATCTGGACTCAACTTCACCGACGTCGCTCAATTTCACATCCATCTCGGTCAGCCGGTATTCGCGCATTAGCGCCTGAGCCTGCCGGAGCGCGGTGGCCGCTTCGTTCTCATTGGCGCTTTGTGCCAGTGCCAGGCAGTGCTTGATCTTGCGGATCGCGCGCTCAAGCTTCTTTTCGTCGATTTGTTGTGCGGACATAGAAGATCCTCGCCGGCTGGCGTGATTCGTTGAAGTGGGGTATTGGTGTTCGACCCGACATGAGCCGGACAGAGAGGACGTCTAATGTTTCAAAGAACAGTTGTTTATCAGGATTTTTTGCGTGCTTTCCCGAACGCCCAGTTTGTTGCACTGAGTTACGGTAACGGGTTCGCTGGGGAGGTGGCGATCGGAGAAGTTAATAGAGTTGCCACTGTCGTTTTCGCAGGGATCTACAAACCGAATGGAGAGACAGTTGGTGAAAAGACGTTAACCGATGCCGATGTGGCGCCGGCCACACTACAAGGACACGATATTGCTCATGCATTCAAGGTTGCTGCGAACTTGGCCGACTCCATAGCTAATTCCATCGGAAACCCCTAAATCCTTCAGCTGTCAGGGTTGGCGAGGCGCCGCCCTCCGTGACCGGTGGTGGCATTTTGGTTTGGGTTGGGGTATTACGGGTGACCGGCATGGAGTCGGGTCAAGGAGAGCGCCGGTGGCAAAGGTCAATAAATACGGATTGTCTCGCACCATCCCCAATGATGTCCGGAGGCAGGTGAGGCAGCAATCCGGTTACGGATGCGTTATTTGCGGGATGGGAGTTATTCAATACGAGCATATAGCTCCCGAATACCATGAAGCGCGGTTTCATGATCCATCAGCCATAACGCTCCTGTGCCCTTCTTGTCACTCCAAAGTTACTACAGGCTTTTATTCAAAACAGAAAGTCTTACAGGCCATGAAGTCCCCAGCTGCGACGCAGGCAGGATTTTCTAAGGATTTCTTTGATTTCTGCGGGCCACATCCATCTATTAAAATAGGAGGGATGACATTAATCCGCTGTCATTCACCAGTCCTCATATATGACAGGCCAATATTAACGATCGATAGCCCCAAGGAGCCCGGAGGGCCGTTTTTGCTCAGCGGTATTTTTTGTGATGAAGAGGGAAAGCCGACATTAGAGATCGTTGAGAACGAGTGGAGAGCCCACTCCGATTCTTGGGATGTTGAAGTTGGCGGCGGTGAAATTACAGTTCGAAACTCCCCTCGCAATATCGTGCTGAAACTAAAAGTTCTGCCTCCAGACGTGATATTGGTGGAGAAGCTTAAAATGCGCTTTGGTTTTGTGGACATAAATATCAACGGCGAGACAATAACTCTGAAGTCCCCTATGTCTGAATTTACCCTATCAGACTGTCTTGCTGAAGACTGTCGAGTGGGTATTTCTATGTATTCGCTTCAGCCTACCGCTCAAGTTCAGCCTTCGTTGCTGGCACGGCTTATTCGGAATGCCTACTCAACCGCCTCATGAAGGCTCAGCGAACCGGAACCCATTCTCGCGGCCGATCAGCTGAACGCGCTTGAGGTGCATCTTCAGGTCAACAGCGATCTGGCTTGCAGTCTTTCCGGCCTCGGGTAGCTCCCGCACCTGGGCCGCGATCTTGTCGCGCTGGACACGGAGCTCGTTGCGGTGGCCAGTGGTGGCAATTTGGTTTGGGTTGGGGTATTACGAGTGATCGGCATGAGGCCGGAACAGAGAGGCAGAATGAAAAAAATTAATCCCGAACTTGTCGATCCTGCTGTAGAGCCGGCTGGTGAAAAGGTTGGACGGGTGATGAGGGGGCTCGCTGGCGCTCTACCCATCGTTGGTGGAGCAGCCACTGAGATATTCAATGCCCTGTTTGAGGGGCCGCTCTCCAAGCGCCGGACTGAGTGGATGCTGGAAGTAACCGAGGTTCTCAATGACTTGTTAGAGCACGACTTAGTTACGGAAGATGGCCTCAAAGAAAACGAGGCATTTATCAGTACCGTTGCTCAAACGTGCAATATGGCGCTTCGTAACCACCAGAATGAAAAACTAGAAGCATTACGCAATGCAGTTAAAAATTCTGCTCTCCCTAGTTGCCCGTCAGATGACCTTCGCCAATTATTTCTGAATTTCGTGGATGTTTGCACGGTCACGCATATTCGGTTATTGCATCTGTTTGTCGATCCCGAGGCATGGGTCTCTAAGGAAGGAAAACAGTTCCCTTCTTCATGGAGTATGGGAGGCATTGATCAAGTTATTGAGTTTGCGCTGCCTGAGCTTCAGGGAAAGGAGGATATTTATAAAGTGATATGGAAGGATCTCTATCAGCGAGGGCTGATCAACACAGATAATTTGGGGATGACTATGAGCGCTCACGGAATGAAATCGAGCAGATCCACGCAGATGGGTTCGGCGCTTATAAGATTTCTGACTTAAGACGCAACTGGCTCAATTATCTCATCACCAGGGTGTCGCTTGAGCTCGGCCAAGATCTCATGATGAATCCGCGCCACGTTTTCGCTTATCAGTACTTTGTGACGCGGACTTTCAATTGCTTGATAGGAAAAGGTGTGGCCGAGCGCATGGGCGTTGAGAATTAGATTCTGCACCGCCTCGCTAATTTCCTCAATGTCGTTCCAGGCCGTCAACTCCTCAAGCATCTGCCGCGTGCCGATCCGGCAGCGATGTCGCAATTCCTTCTCGTCGTACTCGATCCGCTTTGCTGCTGCTTTGGCTGATCGTTCTGCCCCGGTCTTCGCTATAGCCTGCTCCTTCGATTCCACTGGCCGGCAGTGCCAGCCAGGTTTGTCGTTTGCGTTGTTGGGGGCGGAAACGTCTCACGCTGCTACCTTCACCTGGTGTCAGGCTCCGGCGGCGTAGAGCAGTTTCGCGGCCAGAGCCTCATCCATAGAAACCTCGTCCGGGATAGCGATCCAGCCTGACGCCACCAGGTGGTTCGGATTCGCTGTGTTGCGCAGCCCCAGGTAGTAATGCTCGATGGCATCCGTCAGGCGCTTGACCTTGTAGATGCCCTCCGGAGAGATCTCGACCGTCTTGATGTACTCGTTGCCGCGCTCGTCGCGACACATGGCGCCGATGTAGATGGTCCAGCGGTAGGAGAAATCGAAGATCGCGTTGGTGATCGCCAGACTGCGGATCTGCCGACAGCTCTTCCAGTTCGCCACCGCCTCTTTCAGACCCCAGTGGCTGACGTAATCGCGGACAGTGGGAGTTCGTAGGATCTGGAGCGAATTCGATCTGCAATAGCTGCGAGCATGAATATCTCCCGCGCCATCCTTGTGGGGCGCTGTTCATGATTTGGGTGGGTGTGAGATATTTCCTTGATTACCAACGTAGAGAGGTCAGGGAATGGCTAAGGCGAAGATCGTAAAAGCTCCGATACCACAGTGCGGTTTCTACGGAGCTACCATAAAAAACACGCGTCTTGATCAACGATCCACACTTGAAGAAACGATGATTAATCTTGCTACGGCTTTGGGCATGCCTGTCATACACAAGGCTTTAACTGGACGGGATAGCTACATTTATGAGCCTCAGGGAAAAGGCTTTTACTATTCCTACCAGAGCGCCTCGAATACGATTCTTGAGCTGTCGAGGGACGTGGCGCTAAAAGCAGCGACCGATCTTAAAAAAGCTGTGCTAGATCGCAAGGCTGCTAGGGATGCTAAAAGTTCGGAAACAGCCGTTCACGACCGCTGATCCTGCTTTCGATACCGCAGCACCTGCAAAACGTGACCGCCTTAGAACGGCTCAACGTACTGCTCAACTGGGGCTCCGAGGAATCCTCTTCGCTCGGCAAGCCCATAAGCTTCTCGGAGGTTATGAGCGCTGATGTCTTCGAGCTGTTCGTCGATCAGTGATTTAACCGGTGCAGTACTCATGCAGCCTCCTTACGCCGCCGGCTGACATCCA
Organism: Pseudomonas sp. H1_F01; assembly: GCF_054681425.1. Taxonomy (NCBI): domain Bacteria; kingdom Pseudomonadati; phylum Pseudomonadota; class Gammaproteobacteria; order Pseudomonadales; family Pseudomonadaceae; genus Pseudomonas; species Pseudomonas sp. H1_F01. Next base: position 2,488,876 of record NZ_CP162823.1, read on the forward strand.
GGAGGTGTGCGCTATACCAATGAAATTCTTCAGCATTGATGGTGCCCGAGGTGAAGTGGCGCACGATCAAACCCTCGGCTAGGACCTCATCGAGGGCGGGCTTATCCGGGTCTTCAAGCGCAAACAGCGCTTTATCGATCTCAACGTATGGGCTCACAGTTCCTTGCCCTCTGCCTGGGCGATCAGGGCGTTATCTGCCAAGGGCTCAAGTAGGGCCTGTGCGATTTCGCCGGGCTTGCCGAGGGGGGTGGTCGCTTGGACCGAGGAGTTTGGCTACGGCGTTCTTGTCGAGGTAGCCATTGCTCGCGGAGATAATCAGCCAGCCAAGCGCCGATGAATTAACCTCGCAGTCAGCAAGACTGCGAATCGCTGCTGCGTTACCACTTGCGGCTGTCGGGAGCGGCGCTGAAAGGAAACAATTGAGCCGAACCGAACAAGCTGCTCGACCGCGTTGTACAGCCACTCAGTCCGCGCAACCTCCCGAGGGCTCTCGCTCACCATCGCAGGCAACTGCTCGTCGTGCATGGCCTGACAAATCTTCAGTGCTGCGTTCATTGTTGCCTCCAGGGTAGCGGGTCAGTCGTGGTGGCTGATAACGCTGTGGATGTTGTGCAGGTTTATTACATCGACGTGCTCGATCTCCTCAACGCTTTCCACGTACTCAGCAAGATTCCCGTTTCGGTCGAGATCGACGATTACGATCTCAATCACAAGGCGGGTGATCTTGGCTTTCACGCGACGAGGTTTCTCGGAATCGCTCATGGCGACCTCCAGTGTTTGATTGCCCCAGCGAACGTCTACACTGACGAAGCGTGGTTCAGGGCGGGCGTAGTTTTTCTCAGGGATATTGAGGACTTCAGAATGGCTATCGAATTTGATCCTGTTGATGTAGACGGCGATGATGTTATGGCCGCTGATGCCAAGTTGCACCGCCATGGATCTGCAGATAAAAACTTAGGCAAGTGCTTTGCCTCAATTAGAATGTTCGATATGAATGACCTCCAGGTTGGAGGTGTATTTAGGAGTGCTAGCACTCCTGCCGGCTCCCCGGGTTTACATGGGGAGCGTGTTGGCTTTGAGAGAATGATTACTGCTAGATTTTTAAATCAGGGCTTAACGCAAATAATGATTAACGGCGCTCAGAACTCCCCGGATCATGTTGGTACTGAGTTGCGTGTACGTGGAATAAAACTGATAGAGTGTTTTACCGAGCTTCCTCCATGTCCACCTTGCCTGAAGTGGTGGAAAACCCTCGATAGTAAGTTTGATCCTGGCGTTATTAGGATTAAATATTACGCTTGGTTTGAGGACTATTTCGGGAATAAGACTCCCCAAGAGAGGCTCCAAGATGGCGATTATGGTTATGAAAGGAATGAAGTGGCGATAGAAAACTTTCGTACGTATGTCAAGGGTTTTGGGTTGGATTAGTTAAAGGTTATTTCCATTGGCTCCCCTTGGCGAAGTCGCACTATGCAGGAGCGTTTGCGTATTTATTTGCTGTGCAGAACCGAGTGCATCCTTGATGGTTTTTACATCTTCTTCGAAACTCATTTTATTGCTCCTTGAGTGTAATTTCAGGGTGAATCCTACACCGTAAAATTACTTTTTACTGGCACTTTAATATCTAGGCATATGAATAATCGGAGTCGAGCGCATGGAGTTGCTAAACCGCCTGCTCGACAAGTTTGACTGGGCACTGGCCGGAGTGATTGGCGCGATTGCCGCCAGCTTCTGGCAAAGAGACGGCCTGGTAGACCGAAAGGCCTGGGCCATCTTCATTTCTCGGGTGCAGTCTGCGCCCTTTACCGGACAGGCCTGGTCAGCTCCTACTTCGGAGTGGTCGAGCCTCGCAGCGTTGCCGGAGTCGGGTTCCTCCTGGGCACATTTCGGCGGATCGCTCATTGCAACAATCACCCGAGCCATCAAAACCGCTGACCTCTGGGCATTCGTGCGAGTGGCCATCGGGTGGCTGATGCTTGGAGCGCAGAGGGACTCGATCTTATAAGTGCGAAGCCCCGTGCGTCATCATTGAGCACTCATCAGGTGTATTGGCTATTCGAATTGATAAAATTCGGTGATGGAGATCGCAGTCGCTCGTAGGTTCAGTTGAACTCGAAGATGTATTCGCTTGTTTTCGAATCCATCAAAAGTCTGCCCTTGTGGACGAAGGTCATTCCGAAGATAGCTTGATACTCACGCCCGGTCTCTTTGAGCGGCACCGCCACAAATCTTGACCTAAAGATTTTCTCTCCTCCATTCGTTGTAACTCGCCAGGTGAGATCATAGTAATTTGCATTTTCGACAAATCCGCCTACCCCTGACGGAGACGTAGTGCCAGCCGGAATGAAGCCGCATCTCTCCGCAAAGCTTCGATCCATTGCAAAGTGGTCTGCGCCAGTGTCTACCAGAGCCATCGTGCGGCCGGCCTGGATAATGTTTCCATCTGGTCCGGCTTGCTCCATGAGCACCTCGATCACCGGAACTTTTTCCAACTCTTCAGGAGAATCTGAAAGCGTGCCGTTTCCATTGAGAAATTTGATTCTCACTACGTTATCGTCGATAACCGCCCTTGGTCGCATGCAGCTCTTCCTTGATGATGGCGAAAGGCAAAAGGCTACTGCGGAGCGAGGCGGGGCGTTACTGGCATTCCATCCACGCTGGATGCCTGCCCAGGTTTGAAAAATGCGTGGTTGGCTGCCCAAAACCCATTGGCAGAGGCAGCTGTAAAGTCGTTTACAGCGATCCCAGGGATACTGGTTTTGCTCAGGTCGGCTCACGCACTCAGTAGGTACGCATAAGAAGAGTGACGCTCGAGCCGTTGTTTACGGTTTCGTATTCTCTGCCTATCTGCAAATTCGCTTTAACGTGGCCGGACTTGTGTATGTTGCGTTCCTGATTCTGGAAGTCATAAACGATATCGGCTGTCGCCTGGCCGTCAGGGGAGAGTTCTGTCACTACGCAACCGATGTATTCAGATGATGCACTTCCTTTCGCGCCTTTATCATTTGATGCTGCAGCCGAAACATGGCCCACGATGCTGGTGCAATTACCAGAATAGGAATCGACCCTCACTTGGAGAGCAAACGGCCTGGGATTTGGGTCGTTCTGATCTACGTCCGCTTCGTAAATGACCTTTCCGTTGTAGGTCATTGTTTGATGGCTCATTACTGGGATGTGCGGGAACTGCTCGTTGGCCTGCTGCTGGGCCGTAGTGGAGGTAGCCACCAGCATAGTGAGCAGCGAAAGGGTGTTTCTGGTAGGAGGGAGCATGTTTAATTTCCTTATTATGGAGCACCTCTTATCTGCACCGCTCTCTGAATCTTTATGGCAGGGGGAAAAAATTGGTGGATGAGACTCGACCGGACTGATAAATAAAACTGGTGATCGGCCAGATGTCGGTTTGAGCTAGAAATTAGAGATGCTAAATTCCGCCATAAACACGGAAGGATGGCATGCGGATTTTGATGGCGGCGGTAGCTGTTGCTTTGCTGGCTGGGTGCATGGCACCAACCATGAACGAGGCTTGCCAGGAAAAACCGCACAGGGTGCTGACTTCAAAGAAAGCTGATACAGCGCTGGCTAAATGTGTCCAGTACGAATGGCAGAACCAGTCGATCTTCGGCGGCACACCTGGTGCGACTCTGCAGTCAGGTCGCGACACCGGATACGCCGTATTCACCGAGGGCTGCCAGTACTTTGTTGATATCCAGCCAAAAAGCTCAGGATACGTGGTGAAGTATTACGTGGTGGTTGGCAACTGGATCGCCAATAAACGGTTGGCCGCACTGCAAAGCTGCCTGTAGGGGATGGGGTGCTAGAAGGCGAGTGTTCGAATCACTCCGTTCCGACCATATAATTCAAAGGGTTGCGAGATTTTATCTCGCGACCCTTTTTTATATCTGAAAAATGCTCCCACATTTACTCCCTCGGATATTCTGGATCGCGAAAAGTTATGCCGCGATGGTCTCGTTAGCTTGTGCTGTGCGGTGTTTACGACATTACTTTTCGTACGGTGCCTAACATCCGGTGCATGCTCAATCCGGGTGATGTCAGCCACGTCGCCAATGCCTGGGTGGCTGGGCTGAAAATCCAAAGCCGTTTCCAACGTTCCTGCTTCATCCACCAGGTTCTGTCATGGACGAAACGGCCCTAGTGCTCATCCAACAATACATCTGTTTATCGCGGCTTACCTTGAAGCACTATTGCGAGAATCGGTCATGGCCGACAACGCCACGGAGGTCGCTGCTGTGCGCGTCTCTACACCTAACTTCACATACACATGTTCCAGATGTTTGTTCACGGTGCGTGGGCTCAGATCGAGAATGGTGCCAATGTCGCGGTTGGTCTTGCCGCAGGCCACCCAGCGCAGAACCTCGACTTCCCGACCAGTGAGCTGAAAGCGTGCCGACAGCACCCTGTGCGCCGGCTCGTCGTCCAGGCTCGGCGCGGCTGGCTGTGACGCCGCTCGGGCCGACAGCAGGATGCGCGAGGTGCGCAGGTGCGCGGCGACCCTGGCCAGCACTTCGTCGGTCTGGATCGGCTTGGTCACGTAGTCGCTTCCACCCACTTCAAAGCCCTGGACCACATGCCTGCTTTCCGTCAGCGCGGTCATGAACAGCACCGGAATATCGGCGTTGGCCGGGTGCTCCTTGATCCGCCGGCAGGTCTCGAAGCCGTCCAGGCCCGGCATCATCGCATCCAGCAGGATCAGGTCCGGACGCCGACGTTCGATGCGGTTCAGGGCGCTGAGCCCGTCGAGGGCCACCAGCACCATGTAGCCGGCATCGTTGAGGGCGTCGGAGAGCATGGCGAGGTTGTCCGGGGTGTCGTCCACAATCAGCACGACACCGGGTTCAGCGACTGTGGTCAGTGCATTCATCTTCTGCCTCCTTGAGGGCGCGGTTGATTTCGTCCAGGCGAAAGTTTTTCAGCAGCTTGCGTAGCGAACTGATGAAAGGGGCGGTGGCTGGCGTCTCGGCCTGGATGGCGTCGAGTTTTTCGTGCAGACCGCGTACGTAGCCGATGGCGCTGAGTTCGCCGAGGGCGATGAGGTCAGGCTGTGAGGGCAATATCCCCGGTTCGGGGAATGTCGCAGGGGCTGGTTTTTCGCGGCGCAGCCAGTGCAGGTCGAGCTGCTTCTGGATCCGTTCGAGCAGCTCCGGGGTGTGTACCGGCTTGGCAAGGTAGTCGTTGCAGGCACTGGCCAGGCTGCGCTCGCGCTCGTCGTTAAAGGCATTGGCCGATATCACGATGATCGGTGCCGTGGACAACGCATTGCGGCGGATCAGCCGGCTGGTTTCCCAACCATCCATCGTCGGCATAGACAGGTCCATGAGGATCAGGTCCGGCCCCAGCAGGGCGACCTGGCGAATCGCTTCCTGGCCGTTGCTGGCCTGGACCACTTCAAAGCCCAGGGGCGTGAGCATGCCGCTGAGGACCTTGCGATGGTCCACATGGTCGTCCACTACCAGCACCAGACGCCGCGGCCCCTGGTAGCCGATGATGTCGTGTTCGACATGGATCACCGCCTGCGGCACCCGTACTTGCGAGAGAAACAGGCGCACCTGGAAACAGGTGCCCTTGTCCTGCTGACTCTTGACCTGCAACTCGCCGCCCATCAACGAGGTGAGCATGCGAGTAATGGTCAGGCCCAGGCCAACGCCCTTGTCCTGGCGCATCAGATCACCGCGTTCGAAAGGCTGGAAGATTCGCTCGATGTGCTCGGGGTCGATGCCGATACCCGTGTCGATGATGTCGAAGGTTGCCGTCTCGCGCATGTAACTGACCCGCAGGCAGACCTCGCCGCTGTCGGTGAAGTTGACCGCATTGCCCAACAGGTTGATGAGGATCTGCCGGACGCGCTTTTCGTCGCCTCGCACCACCGCCGGCATCTTGCCGATCAGCTCCAGGCGAAAGCGCAACCCTTTGTCCCGGGCTTGTGGGGTAAACATCAGCTCCAGATCGTGGATCAGTTCCGGGAAGGGGATTTCCGTCGCTTCCAGGCGCAGTTTGCCGGCCTCGATCTTGGCCACATCGAGCAGGCCGTCGATCAGCGACAGCAAGTGCGAGCCGCTGCGCAGGATGGTCGCCAGGGCATCCTGATGCTGCTCCGGCATGGCCGCGTCGCGCTGCAGGATCTGGGTAAAACCGAGGATGCTGTTCAGCGGCGTACGCAGTTCGTGGGACAGTCCGGTGACGTAGCGACTCTTGGCCGCGTTGGCCGCCTCGGAAGCCTCCTTGGCATCTTGCAGGGCCTGGTCGGTCAAGCGGTGGGCTTCGATTTCCTGCATCAGCAACTGGGTCTGGCGGTCCGATTCTTCCTGGGCCACGTGGCGGCTTTCCCGCGTCAGAACCACCCACCAGGCGAGAATGGCCGCCAGTACCGAGAGCGTCAGGAAGGCCTTGAAAAATGCCTGGTACAGCGTCGCCTGGGCTTGCGGCGAGTGGGGCAGCCCCTGGGAGGCCTGGCCATAGATCAGCGCCAGAGCGCCGCTGAGCATCAGGATCAGTGCGAGCAGCAGGCCCAAGTAATGCACTAGCCGGGTGTGCAGGCGTGGCACCGTTGCATTGGGCAGCAACCAATGCAACAGCGCTTCGAACTGCGCCGACAGACGCCCGTGGGGTTTGCAGCGATCGCCGCAACGCGCGTCCAGCGAACAGCAAAGTGAGCAGATGGGCGTGCTGTAGGCCGGACAGAAAGCCATGTCGGCGGTTTCGAACGGGTTGCTGCACAGGCCGCAGGTGATCTGCGTGCTCGGTGCCACCGGTTGCAGCAGTAGCGGATCGCTGGTGCGGGCGATGTAATAGCGGCTGCGGGTGGCCCAGGCCAGCAGCGGGGTCATGACCAGCGAGGTGCCGAGGGCGACGAAGGGCGGGGCGGCCTGGGCCAGCGCACCAAATAGACCGAAGTGGGCGAGGACCGACAGCAGCGAGGCAATCAGCATGGAGCCGACGCCCACCGGGTTGATGTCGTAGAGGTGAGCGCGCTTGAACTCGATGTGTTTCGGTGACAACCCCAAGGGTTTGTTGATCACCAGGTCGGCGACCACCGAGCCGATCCAGGCGATGGCGATGTTGGCGTAGAGACCGAGCACCTGGTCGATGACGTCGAATACCCCCAGTTCCATCAGCATCAGGGCAATCGCCACATTGAACACCAGCCAAACTACGCGGCCGGGGTGACTGTGGGTGACCCGGGCGAAAAAGTTCGACCAGGCCAGGGAGCCGGCGTAGGCGTTGGTCAGGTTGATCTTCATCTGCGAGACGAAGACGAACAGCACCATGGCCGCCAGGGCCCATTCCGGCGAGGCGAACACATAACCGAAGGCCACCAGGTACATCTGGGTCGGTTCCGTAGCGCGCTCGATGGGGATCTCGTGTTGCAGGGCGAGAAACGCCAGGAAGGCGCCAGCGAACATTTTCAGGGCGCCGGGCAGGATCCAGCCGGGGCCGGCGCAGAGTAGGGCGGCCCACCAGCGCTTGCGGTTGGCCGCGGTTTTTTCCGGCAGGAAGCGCAGGTAGTCGACCTGTTCGCCGATCTGCGTCACCAGGGACAGGGCCACGGTACAGGCCGCGCAAAACGCCAGCAGATTGAAATCGCCGCCGCCGGTATCACGGCCCTGAAAACTGGTCCAGTCGCTGAAGGCCTCGGGGTTTTTCAGCAGTACAAACAGGTAGGGCAGCACCAGCAGCGCCAGCCACAACGGTTGGGTCCAGAGTTGCAGGCGGCTGATCAGGGTCACCCCATAGGCCACCAGGGGGATCACCAGCACAGAGCAGATCACATAGGCAAAGGCCAATGGGATATGGAAGTACAGCTCCAAGGCCAGGGCCATGATCGCTGCTTCCAAGGCGAAGAACAGAAAGGTGAAGCTGGCGTAGATCAGCGAGGTGATGGTCGAGCCGATGTAGCCGAAGCCGGCACCGCGGGTCAACAGATCCATATCGACGCCGTAGCGGGCTGCGTAGTAGCTGACGGGCAGGCCGGTGAGGAAGATGATCAGGCTCACGGCGAGGATCGCCCAGAAGGTGTTGGTGAAGCCGTAGCTCAGGGCCAGCACCCCGCCAATCGCCTCCAGGGCCAGGAACGACACCGCACCCAGGGCGGTGTTGGCGATGCGCAGTTCCGACCACTTGCGAAAGGACTTTGGTGTGTAACGCAGGGCGTAGTCTTCCATGGTTTCGTCGGCGACCCAGCTGTTGTAGTCGCGACGGATCTTGGCGATGCGCTGGGTGCCAGGTGGAAGCACGGTGAAAGACTCCTGGGGTCAAGGCGCTCCGTGCCTGGCGGGTGTGCCCGTGGCGGATAGCCGAGCAATTTTCATGCCCTGCACCACGGCGTCTTGCCGCGCCAGCTGGTGCCTGCGCGCGCGTCCGCGCAGTGCCGGTCGGTCGGGACCTGGAGCAATAGCCTGCGCCGCCTTGGTGCATTTTTCCCTACGTCAAATGACGTATGCGCTTACGTCAGGCTGCGTATACCCGTCGTCGAGACGCCCCTCCATGCTGATACCACCACCGTTGCTGGCCGCCATAGGGCGTACCACCAGCGTCACCGCAGAGGAGTAGCAGCATGCAACCACCATTGATCCGGACTAAAGGCCTGTTGCCGCGCCGCTTGGCGCTAGGGGCGGCGGCCCTGTCGTTACTGGCTGCCAGTGTGTTCAGCCAGGGTGTATGGGCGGACGAGGCCAACAGCACCGGCCTGGCGGTGACCGCCACTGAAGTCACGGTCGGCCAGTTGCACTCGGCCACCGGCACCATGGCGATTTCCGAGACCGGTTCGATCCAGGCCGAACGCTTGGCCATCGAGCAGATCAACGCTTCAGGCGGCATCCTCGGTCGGCAGATCAAGGTGATCCAGGAAGACGGCGCCTCCGACTGGCCGACCTTCGCCGAGAAGGCCAAGAAGCTCCTGGTCAACGACAAGGTGGCCACGGTGTTCGGCTGCTGGACCTCGGCCTCGCGCAAGGCTGTGCTGCCGATCTTCGAGAAGGAAAACGGTCTGCTGTACTACCCGACTTTCTACGAGGGGCTGGAGCAGTCGAAGAACGTGATCTACACGGGCCAGGAAGCCACCCAGCAGATCCTCGCCAGCCTCGACTGGATCGCCAAGACCAAGGGCGCCAAGACCTTCTACCTGGTGGGGTCGGATTACATCTGGCCACGCACCTCGATGAAGATCGCCCGCAAGCACATTGAAAACGTGCTGCACGGTACCGTGGTCGGCGAAGACTACTACCCCTTGGGCAACACCCAGTTCGGTTCGCTGATCAACAAGGTCAAGCTGAAGAAACCCGACGTGGTGTTCGCCGCCGTGGTGGGTGGCTCCAACGTGGCTTTCTACAAACAACTCAATGCGGCGGGCGTCAATTCGGCCAAGCAGACCTTGCTCACGCTCTCGGTCACCGAAGATGAATTGCTGGGCATCGGCGGCGAGAACATGGCCGGTTTCTATGCCTCGATGAAGTACTTCCAGAGCCTGGACAACCCCAACAACAAGGCCTTCGTCGACGCCTTCAAGGCCAAGTACGGCAAAGATTCGGTGATCGGTGACGTGACCCAGGCCGCGTATCTGGGCCCATGGTTGTGGAAGGCTGCGGTGGAAAAAGCCGGCAGTTTCGATGTCGACAAAGTGGTTGCAGCCTCGCCGGGCATCGAGCTGAAAACCGCGCCTGAAGGCTACGTCAAAGTGCATGAAAACCATCACCTGTGGAGCAAGACCCGCATCGGTGAAGTACAGCCCGATGGCCAGTTCAAAGTGGTGTACGAGTCTGATCTGATCGAACCGAATCCTTTCCCTAAAGGCTACCAGTAAGGGCTGGCGTCATCCCTGGCAAGCCAGCTCCTACGGGCGTTGTGTAGGAGATGGCTGGCTGGTGATGGGGCCCCAACGGTTTCCACATCCTCCCTCCAAGCAGGAGTCCATCATCATGGAATGGCTATCGGAATTTGGTGCCATCGCGGCGATGCAGGGGTTCAACGGCTTGTCCGTGTTCTGCGTGCTGCTGTTGATGGCATTGGGGCTGGCGATCATTTTCGGCCAGATGGGGGTCATCAACATGGCCCACGGCGAGTTCCTCACGATCGGCGCCTACACCACCTATGTCTGTTCGAGCCTGACCAGCCATTTCACCCCGTGGTTTCAACCCTATTACTTTTTCATCGCCATCGCCCTGTCGTTTCTGGTGGCCGGGGCCATTGGCTGGCTGGTGGAGTGGGCGATGATCAGTCGGCTCTACAAACGTCCGCTGGACACGCTGCTGGCGACGTGGGGGCTGTCCCTGGTGATGCAACAGACCTTCCGTTCGGTGTTCGGCGCCCGTGAAGTCAGCGCCACGCCGCCGGAGTGGCTGATGGGCTCGTTCAACTTCACCGAGTCCATCGAGATTCCGCGCAACGGTTTGTTCATGATGGCCCTGACCCTGCTGCTCACCGGGGCCATTTTTCTCTTGCTCTACCGCTCGCGCTGGGGTCTGCAAGTACGGGCTACGGTACAGAACCGGTTGATGAGCCGTGCCGTGGGCATCAATACGCGCAAGGTCGATCGCATGACCTTTGCCCTCGGTTGCGGTGTCGCGGGGGTGGCCGGCGCGGCCTTTACCACCATTGGCTCAACCGGGCCCACCGCGGGCTCGCAGTACATAGTCGACACCTTCCTGGTGGTGGTCTTCGGCGGCGCACAAAGCCTGTTCGGCACTATTGCGTCGGCGTTCGTCATTGCCCAGACCCAATCGATCTCGGAGTTTTTCCTCAGTGGTTCGATGGCCAAGGTACTGACCCTGTCCGGGGTCATCCTGATCCTGATGTTGCGCCCTCAAGGGTTGTTCTCCATCAAAGTGCGCAAGTAGAGGCGAGCCAATGAAGCTTTTAGACAAGATGCTGGCGGGCAAGCAGAACCTGTTGGGCGTGGGCCTGTTGGCGCTGCTGATTTTCGTGGTCTTCCCGCTGACCCTGGATGCCTTTCGCCTGAACATGGTGGGCAAGTACCTGACCTATGCCTTCGTCGCTGTCGGCCTGGTGTTGTGTTGGGGCTATGGCGGCATTCTCAGCCTCGGGCAGGGGGTGTTCTTCGGCGTCGGCGGCTACTGCATGGCGATGTTCCTCAAGCTCGAAGCCTCCGACCCGCAGAGCACCAAAATCCAGTCGACGCCGGGCATTCCGGATTTCATGGATTGGAACCAGATCACCGAACTGCCGTGGCTCTGGGTGCCGTTCCACAGCTTCAGCTTCACCCTGTTGGCGGTGATCCTGGTTCCGGTAGTGCTGGCCTTCATCATTGGCATGGCGCTGTTCAAGCGGCGGGTGGGGGATGTTTATTTCTCCATCGTCAGCCAGGCCATCGCGCTGATTCTCACGGTGCTGATCGTCGGCCAGCAGGGTCTGACCGGCGGGGTCAATGGCATCACCGATCTCAAGACGCTGCTCGGCTGGGACCTGCGCAGCGACAGCGCCAAGTTGCTTTTGTACTTCATTAACGCGGCTTTGCTGTTCGGCTGCATTTTCATCGGCCGTTTCGTCCTCGCGTCGAAGCTCGGGCGGCTGCTGATGGCGATGCGCGACAAAGAGGAGCGGGTGCGCTTCTCCGGTTATGACGTGGCCAGTTTCAAGATTTTCGTGTTCTGCATCGCCGCTGCCTTCTCGGCCATTGGCGGCGCCATGTTCGCCTTGCAGGTGGGCTTCATGTCGCCTTCGTTCGTCGGCATCGTGCCGTCCATCGAGATGGTGATCTTTGCCGCCGTCGGCGGGCGCATGTCGCTGCTCGGCGCGGTGTATGGGGCCTTGCTGGTGAACTACGGCAAGACCTATTTCTCCGAGTCCTTCCCCGAGCTATGGCTGTACCTGATGGGCGGGCTGTTCATTGCCGTGGTCATGTACTTTCCCAATGGCTTGGCCGGACTCTGGGACAGCCATGGCCGCCAGACCCTTGGCCGTTTATTACGGCGTACCCCGCAGCAAGCCGCCGTTGCCGCGCCCCTGCCGGAGACGTCGCGCACTGCGCCGCCGACCCCGGCTCCTGAACGTCCTTCGCTGGAGACGCAGCCATGACCGCCGTGGGTTTTCAAATGAACAAGCCGGTGCTGGTTATCGAGGGGCTGACGGTGTCCTTCGACGGTTTCAAGGCCGTGGACAACCTCAACCTGTACATCGACCGCAATGAAGTGCGGGTGGTGATCGGGCCCAACGGCGCAGGCAAGACCACGGTACTCGACCTGATCTGTGGCAAGACCCGCGCCACCAGCGGCAGCATCCAGTTCGATGGAAAGGAACTGACCAAGATGCGCGAGTACAACATCGTCCGTGCCGGCGTCGGGCGCAAATTCCAGAACCCGTCGATCTACGAAAACCTCACGGTGTTCGAGAACCTGGAGATGTCCTACCCGGCGGGGCGCAAGGTGTTTGGCGCGTTGTTTTTCAAACGCAGTGCCGCAGTGATTGCCCGGGTTGAAGAGGTGGCGCGGGAGATCTTTCTCGGCGAGCTGTTGCAGCAACAGGCCGACCTGCTGTCCCACGGCCAGAAGCAGTGGCTGGAGATCGGCATGCTGCTGATGCAGAACCCTGACCTGTTGATGCTCGATGAACCGGTCGCAGGGATGAGCGTCAACGAGCGCGTACAGACTGCGGAACTGCTCAAGCGCATCAGCCAGGGACGCTCGGTGCTGGTGATCGAACACGACATGGAATTCGTCAAGAGCATCGCCCATAAGGTCACGGTGCTGCATCAGGGCAAGGTCCTGGCCGAGGGCAGCATGGAGTCGGTGCAGAACAACCCGAAAGTCATCGAAGTCTATTTAGGCCATTGAGGAAGCAGGCATGTTCAACGTAGACAAGCTGTCCTGTGGTTACGGCCAGAGCCAGATCCTCCACGACCTCGACCTGGCCGTGGCCAAACGCGAAATCGTCGCCGTGATGGGACGCAACGGTATGGGCAAGACCACGCTGTTCAAGAGCTTGATGGGCATCCTTCCGCAGTGGCGGGGGCAGGTCTGCGTCGATGGCCAGGAAGTCTCGAACCTGGAAACCCACGAGCGGGTGGAGCACGGCATCGCCTATGTACCTCAGGGACGGATGATTTTCCCCAGCATGACGGTGTTGGAAAACATTCAGACCGGCCTGCCGGCATCGGCCCGGGGCCAGGTGCCCGAAGACCTTTATGCGTTGTTTCCGGTACTCCACGACATGCGCTCGCGCAAGGGTGGCAACCTTTCAGGCGGGCAACAGCAGCAACTGGCCATTGCCCGGGCGCTGGCGACCAATCCCAAGGTGTTGTTGCTCGATGAACCCACTGAGGGCATCCAGCCGTCGATTATCAAGGACATCGCCCGCACTTTGAAAGAGATCCGCCACCTGCGCGACCTGACCATTGTGGTCTCCGAGCAGGTGCTGTCATTCACCCTGGAAATCGCCGACCGCTTCCTGGTGATCGAGAAGGGTCGCTTCGTGATTGAGGAGACCCGCGACAAGGTCGACGAAGCCACCATCAGTCGCTACCTCTCCGTGTAGGCGCGATCGGGCGGCGCGATGGTTTATAGGCCCCCTTTTGTAGCAGCTGGAAAGCCAGCTCAAAGGGGTACGTCATCCAACGTATTGGCCGATTCGTGCCGCCATTCGAGACTGGTTCCAACGCGGTACATCCCTAATGTTCAGGAGCTTCGCCATGACCGATACCTTGATCAAAGTCGACCTCAACCAGCCCGCCACCGAGAACGAACAGATCCACAACCGCTGGCATCCGGACATTCCCATGGCCTGCTGGGTCAAGCCGGGGGATGATTTTATTCTCGAGACCTATGACTGGACCGCCGGCGCGATCAAGAACAACGACGACGCCTCGGATGTGCGTGACGTCGACCTGTCCACCGTGCACTACCTGTCCGGTCCGGTGGGCGTGCATGGCGCCGAGCCGGGGGATCTGCTGGTGGTCGACCTGCTGGACATCGGCGCCAAGGCCGAATCGATGTGGGGTTTCAACGGTTTCTTCTCGCGGCAGAACGGTGGCGGATTCCTCACGGATCACTTTCCCAGCGCACAGAAAGCCATCTGGGATTTCAAAGGCATGTTCACCAGCTCGCGGCACATTCCCGGGGTCAACTTTGCCGGCCTGATCCACCCCGGATTGATCGGTTGCCTGCCCGACCCGGTAATGCTCGGCGACTGGAACCGCCGCGAGCAGGAGCTGATCGACACCCACCCGACCCGCGTGCCGCCCTTGGCCAACGCGCCGCTGGCCGCCACCGCGCACATGGGCAAGCTCAAGGGCCAGGCCCGGGATGATGCTGCGGCCACCGGCGCACGCACCGTGCCACCGCGCGAACATGGCGGTAACTGCGATATCAAGGACCTGTCCCGGGGCTCGAAGATTTTCTTCCCGGTGTACGTCAAAGGCGCCGGGTTGTCGGTGGGGGATCTGCACTTCAGTCAGGGCGACGGCGAGATCACCTTTTGCGGTGCTATCGAGATGGCCGGCTGGGTGCATATGAAAGTCGAGCTGATCAAGGGCGGCATGGCCAAGTACGGGATCAAGAACCCGGTGTTCAAACCCAGCCCGATTATCCCGACCTACCAGAACTACCTGATCTTTGAAGGTATCTCGGTGGATGAAGCCGGAAAACAGCACTACCTGGACGTCAATATCGCGTATCGCCAGGCCTGTCTGAATGCGATCAACTACTTGACCAAGTTTGGTTATTCGCCCGCCCAAGGCTATGCACTGTTGGGCTCTGCGCCGGTGCAAGGGCATATCAGCGGCGTGGTCGACATCCCCAACGCCTGCGCGACCCTCTGGTTACCCACCGAAATCTTCGAGTTCGACATCAACCCCAACGCCAACGGCCCCATCAAACACCTCGACGGCAGTATCGATCTGCCGATTGCCCCGGACCTGTGAGACACGCCCGAGCTCGATCAATGTCTGGAGAGTGCCATGCCGACTTATGAGTACGAATGCCAAACCTGTGGCTCTTTCACAATGTTGCGGCCCATGGCCCAACGGCACGAGTCGTGCCAGTGCCCGTCTTGTGCGGGCCCAGGAGGGCGGTTGCTGTTGTCTGCGCCGGCACTGACGACGTTGTCGAGCAGTCAACGCCAGGCCATGGCGACCAACGAGCGAAGTGCCCACGTGCCGCAGACGCTTGGCGAGTACCAGCAGAACCGTCGTCATCCCAGTGGGTGCAGTTGTTGCGCACCGAGCAAACCGCTGGCCCCGACCAAAGAGAATCCACAGGGGCTCAAGAGTAAAACCGGCTCCAGACCTTGGATGATCAGCCATTAACAGAGGTAAATTTCATGCGTCATGGTGATATTTCCAGCAGCCCGGACACCGTGGGTGTCGCGGTCGTCAATTACAAAATGCCGCGGCTGCATACAAAAGCCGAGGTCATTGAAAACGCCCGCAAGATTGCCGACATCATCACCGGTATGAAAAGCGGTCTCCCCGGCATGGACCTGGTGGTGTTTCCTGAATACAGCACCATGGGCATCATGTACGACCACGATGAGATGATGGCGACTGCCGCCAGCATTCCAGGCGAAGAGACGGCGATCTTTTCCGCCGCGTGCCGTGCGGCTGACACGTGGGGGGTGTTTTCACTGACCGGTGAGCGGCATGAGGAACATCCCCACAAAGCCCCGTACAACACGTTGGTGTTGATCAATAACCAGGGCGAAATCGTCCAGAAGTACCGCAAGTGCATTCCCTGGTGCCCCATTGAAGGCTGGTATCCGGGTGACCGGACCTATGTCTGCGAGGGTCCCAAGGGCCTGCAAATCAGCTTGATCATTTGTGATGACGGCAACTACCCGGAGATCTGGCGCGACTGTGCAATGAAAGGAGCGGAGTTGATCGTCCGTTGCCAGGGCTATATGTACCCGGCCAAAGAGCAGCAGGTGATGATGTCCAAAAGCATGGCCTGGGCCAATAATTGCTATGTGGCAGTGGCTAATGCGGCAGGCTTCGATGGGGTTTATTCCTACTTTGGTCACTCGGCGATCATTGGCTTCGACGGTCGCACCCTGGGCGAATGCGGTGAAGAGGAAATGGGCATTCAGTACGCACAATTATCCGTTTCGCAAATCCGCGATGCGCGAGCGAACGACCAATCACAGAATCATTTGTTCAAGCTGCTGCATCGCGGTTACACCGGGGTCTACAACTCCGGGGATGGCGACAAGGGAGTGGCTGACTGCCCGTTCGACTTTTACCGCACCTGGGTACTGGACGCGCAGAAAGCCCGGGAAAACGTCGAAAAACTGACCCGTAGCACCGTCGGCGTGGCTCATTGCCCGGTGGGAGAGATTCCCCACGACGGTAAAGAAAAACACGCAGGCTAAACCATGCCTTTCGTGAACGATCGCATCGACCCAAACCACCCACAGCCCAGCCTGACCAGCGCATCACCAGCAGCAGATTTGTTGACCTCACGCTTCGCCTTCAATCCCGCCCAAGTCATGGCGTTGTTGCGCAGTCGAATTGTCGGCCAAGAACAAGCCATGAGCGCGGTCGAGGCGTTGCTGAACGTGGTTAAGGTCGATATTGGTGAACGTGAGAGGCCGTTGACGGTGAGCCTGTTCATGGGGCCGACCGGTGTCGGCAAGACCGAAATCGTCCGTCTGCTGGCACTGGCCATACACGGTCGCGCCGATGCTTTTTGTCGCATCGACATGCACACCTTGGCCCAGGAGCATTACTCGGCGGCGCTCACCGGAGCGCCACCTGGTTATGTGGGGAGTAAAGAGGGCGTCAGTCTGTTCAATAGCGAATTGATTCAAGGCACCTACAGTCGCCCAGGCATCGTGCTGTTCGATGAACTGGAAAAGGCCAGCAAGGAAGTGGTGCGCAGCTTGTTGGGCATTCTTGAGAACGGCCAGCTGACCTTGGCGGGCGGTAGCCGAACGCTGGATTTTCGCAATAGCCTGATCTTCATGACCAGCAACATTGGAGCCCGGCAAGCGACCACCTACAGGGAACGTTTTTCACGCGGTTGGCGGCGCTGGCTCGGCATCGTCCCACAAGGTGAGCAGGCTATGTTGGAGCTAGCGTTGCACGCCTGGTTCGAACCGGAATTTCTAAACCGTATTGATCGCATCCTGGTTTTCCAACGCATCGAAAGCCAATGGCTGGAAGCGTTGTTGCAGATCGAACTGAACAAACTCAACCAACGGCTCGGTCAGCATCGACGTACGCTGGTCCTGGACGTTGCGGCAAGCGACTGGCTATGCCGAAAGCATGACCCACGCTTTGGTGCTCGGGCCCTGACAAGGCGAGTGCGGGTCGAGCTGGAGCCTGCCATCGCTGAGTGTCTGCTGGCTTATCCGCAGGCAATGCAGATGACTGCGACGGTCGAATCAAACAGGCTCACGGTTGTTCCATTGTCGTAAGAGACGGCACCGGATTGCGGTCTGATGCTATAGCCTCGGGAATCGCTGTCGCACTACGCTGGGTGACGATGCGCATCACTCAGTGTGTTGGCTTTTACAGCGTCGGGTTTTTTCATGTCTGCGATTTTCGCTTTTGAAAGTTAAAACTGGATCTTACTGGCGCAGTTGTCTTGGGGATGCGTTCAACAGGCGGCGCATAAGTCGCCGCAGGGCCGTGGCATCCTGGTATCCCACCTGCTCGGCGATGGATTCAACGGAGTGTCTGCTGGTTTCCAGTAGCACGCGGGCCCTGTTCAGCTGCACACGCTGGATCAAATATTGGGTTGAAAGGCCGGTTGCTTTTCGAAGGTGCCGGGACAGCGTTCGCTCAGACATGCCCACGTACGCCGCAAGGCTCGGAACGCTGGGAGGATGGGGCAGACAGGCTTCTATATAGGCGGTGAGGTTGGCGACCAGTGTATTACCCCGGGCCATGATCGCTGGGTTGATGAATGGGGATTGCAACTGTCGGCCGTCGAGTAGAAGAGCCTTGCCCACATAGTCGGCGAGCGTCGGGGACAGGCGCCTGCGCAGCAGGTGCAGCATCAGGTCAGTTTGCGCGAAGGCTGCGCCAGCGGTCGTCAAGGGGGGATCGCAAAGCACCATGACGTTGGGGTCGACAATGCAGTCAGGCGCAATGCTCGACAGCCAAGGGGCGAGCCACCAGGAGGTCGTTACCTTTCGACCGTCCAGTAATCCTGCGGCATGCAGGAGAAAGACAGCCGAGCACGAGGCGGCAATCTCCTTGCCTTCATTCACATGTACCCTCAGCGCTGGCAGTGCCTGAAGTACCCAGTCTTCTTCAAGACGCTGCAGCAGCGCGTCGAAGTCGCTGATGCCAAGGCCCGGAATGACCCAGCAGGAGTTGTCCTCGACGTCTGTCGTCAGTTCGTCGACCAACAGTTGCATGCCTTGCCCTAGCGTAATCAGCCCTGGCTGCGGCCCGCAAACTCGCCAGCGTGGCACGGCGAGGCCTTGGCGCTGCGCAAGTGTCGCGGCGGTGCCGAGGATGTCCAGGGTGGCCGCCACGCTTGAGGCGAACGACTCGGGAAAGACTAGAACAGTGAAATCGTACATTGTCCGATTATGCCCGAAAGAAGGCGAATCGGTCACTTATGGAATGGAGAGATAACTGGCCCAATGGCGCTTCCAATTAACAGTGAGGTTTTGCCATGCCAAACATCTTGATCAAGGTGCCTACGGGAGCTTTCAATCAGCCACAGCGCCAACAGTTGCTTCGAAGCGTGAGCGACGTGGCAATACTTAATGAACACATGGGCGATACCCCTCAGCAGCGTGCTTTGTGCTGGGTGCTCATTGAGGAAATTCAGGCCGATGAATGGCTGTGTGGAGGCGTTGCTCCTCATGCCAGGGCCGTTCCATGCATTGTCATCGTCAAGGTGCCTGCCGGCGTTCTTGATGCACCGATGCGCCAGCGCTACGTACGTGAATTGCATTGCGCAATACAGTCGAGCCTGGCAACGGAGGATCAGCGCCAGTTGCTGACCTCAATACAGATCCAGGAAGTTGTCGATGGCACTTGGGGGGCGAACGGTGATATTTGGCATTTGGCCGACTTCACCCGTGCGGCCGGGTACGGACATCTCACTCCCTAGGCTATAGGCCTTCCAGAAAGTGCAATGCTTGGGGACCGTCTCATTGCAGAGTGTTGACGCGTGCATAAGCATGCACATATAGTCGGTTGCATGACTGATCGAATCCTTCACCGAACCCGCGCAATTGACGCTGCCATCGAGTCTCTCGATGGCGCTTTCTTCAAGGCACTTTGTGAGCCTTCGCGTGTCGCTGTGCTCAAGCGTGTGATGCAACTGGGGCGCGCCGATATCGGCGAGATTGCGCAAGGATTGCCCCAGGAGCGTTCAGTTGTTTCCCGACATCTGCAAGTGCTGTTAGAGGCAGGTATTGTCCGCGGCACCAAGGTCAGCAGGCAGATGTTCTACGAGGTGGACGGTCCGGCGGTGGTGGCACGCCTCGAAGCCATTCTTGAGCATATGAAAAGCCTGGCCCCGTTCTGTTGCCCAGGTACGTCCTGATTTTTTTGTCTTTTAGTGTGCATGAGTGTGCATATATGAATGTAATAAATGAAGTCATGGATGTCATCGTAATTGGCGCTGGCCAGGCAGGATTAGCCTCTGGTTGGTATTTGCAGCAGCACAACCTCAGGTTCTTGATTCTGGATGCCGAGCGATCTGCGGGAGGGAATTGGCGCAATTACTACGACAGCCTGAAGCTTTTTTCTCCAGCGGCTTACTCGTCATTGCCGGGCATGCGCTTCCCGGCGGAACCTGATCATTACCCACTTCGTGATGATGTCGTGCGCTATCTGGAGGACTATGCAAAGGCATTCAACTTGCCAGTTCGTCAGTCCACCCGCGTACAGCATGTACGCAGAGAGCACGGGCTGTTTCGGCTTCAAACGGACGATGGGGAAGATTTTTGTTCCAAGGCGCTGATCGTCTGCACGGGTGGATTCAATCAGCCTTTCATTCCAGATATTCAAGGGCTTCAGGGTTTTCTCGGGCGCAGTTTGCACAGCGCGCAATATCGAAATGCCGATGGCTTTGGTGGGCAGCGAGTGGTTGTGGTCGGTGCTGCAAACTCGGCTGTTCAAATCGCTTATGAACTGGCTCATGTGGGCAAAGTCGTGCTGGCGAGCAGGGAGCCGATTCGGTTTTTTCCGCAGAAGATACTCGGCCTGGATTTTCATGCGTGGCTGAAGTGGTCAGGGTTGGAAAAGACTCGTTGGTTGAGCGATCAAAGTACGCCGGTGCTCGATGACGGGATCTATCGTCGAGCCCTTGAGCAAAAGCTTTTCGAGCGCAAGCCGATGTTCGAGGCGATAACACCAACCGGCGTGATCTGGGCTGATGGGCAGCACACTGAGGTGGATAGTTTGGTGTTTGCTACAGGATTTCGCCCGAACCTGGAGTTTTTGAGCGGGTTGGAATGCGCAGGCAATGAATATTGGGCTCATCGTAACGGGCAGGCGAAGCATCTGCCTGGGCTGTATTTCGTCGGTCTGCCGAAACAACGGAATTTTGCTTCAGCGACACTTAGAGGTGTCGGCCAGGATGCGGCCTACATCATGCCCAGCTTGATGCGATTTGTTCGCGATGTGCCTGTTTAGCGGGCAACTTTCGAGTTTTTCCGAAGGGAGGGGTTTATCTATTATTCGTAAAACCATATATTCGAAAAACCGTATATTAATCGAGGCTTCACAATGACCAGCAAAGCCCGTGTTCTGTCCGCTGAGAATCGATATGGCTGACCATCTGACACCGACCACTGTTTTCAAATGTCTGGCAGATGACACCCGCGTGCGCACCATGCTGCTCATCACTAGTGAAGGAGAGCTTTGTGTTTGCGAGCTGACCTGCGCGTTGAACGAGAGTCAGCCAAAAATCTCCAGGCACCTGGCGCAGTTGCGCACTTGCGGCCTGCTTTCGGACCGTCGGCAAGGCCAATGGGTGTATTACCGACTGCACCCGAATCTCCCCGATTGGGTTCATCAAGTGCTGACCACTACGCTGGAAAGCAACAAGTTCTGGTTAAGCCCTGATGCCAAACGCCTTGATGAAATGGGTGACCGCCCTGAGCGTGCAGCCGTGTGCTGTGAAAGGCAGACCGCCTCATTACGCTGATTGGCACGCTGTAGCCTCAGGAACAATGATCATGAGTAACAGGAGCCCTCCCTCCTGTATCGGCTAGTTCGACAACCAGTCGAACGCCCACTGACAACAGAGCACAACAACATGACTATCAAAGTTGGCATCAATGGATTTGGTCGTATCGGTCGCCTCGCTCTGCGGGCTGCCTGGAGTTGGCCTGAGTTCGAGTTCGTGCAGATCAACGATCCAGCGGGTGACGCGGCGACTCATGCACACTTGATCAACTTCGATTCGGTGCATGGCCGTTGGAACAACGAAGCCCGCGCCGAAGGCGATAGTGTCGTCATCGACAATAAGCGGATCAAAGTCACGGCCAACAAGGCGATTGCCGACACAGATTGGTCGGGCTGCGATCTGGTGATTGAAGCCAGCGGCAAGATGAAAACCGTCGCGGTGCTGCAGGCTTACCTGGACCAGGGGGTCAAGCGTGTGGTGGTGTGCGCGCCGGTGAAGGAAAAAGGCGCGTTGAACGTCGTCATGGGCGTCAACCAGCACCTGTTCGACCCGGCGCAGCACCGTATCGTCACCGCTGCCTCTTGCACTACTAATTGCCTGGCCCCAGTCGTGAAAGTCATCCACGAAAAGCTGGGTATTCGTCACGGTTCGATCACCACCATTCACGACCTGACCAACACCCAGAGCATTCTCGATCAGCCACACAAGGATCTGCGTCGTGCGCGGGCCTGCGGCATGAGCCTGATTCCAACCAGTACCGGCTCGGCCACCGCCATTGCCGAAATCTTCCCGGAGCTGCGTGGGCGCCTGAATGGCCACGCCGTACGTGTGCCGCTGGCCAATGCGTCGCTGACTGATTGTGTCTTTGAAGTCGAACGGGCCACCACCGTCGAAGAGGTCAATCAGTTGCTCAAGGACGCTGCCGAGAATGAGCTCAAAGACATACTCGGTTTCGAGGAACGCCCGCTGGTATCCATCGACTACCGTACCGACCCGCGTTCATCGATCATCGATGCGCTGTCGACCATGGTCATCAACGGCACCCAGGTCAAACTTTACGCCTGGTATGACAACGAGTGGGGCTATGCCAATCGCACAGTCGAACTGGCCAAAATGGTCGGTCTGGCAGTCTGAGGAGCGGCTATGAAAGCGTTGTTCGCCCTCGCTCCGCAAGTGCGGCAGTACCTGCTCGTGACGGGCAACTACTGGGCCTTCACCCTCACCGACGGCGCTTTGCGCATGTTGGTGGTGCTGCACTTTCACGCCTTGGGCTACAGCCCGCTGCAAATCGCGGCGTTGTTTCTGTTCTATGAACTCTTTGGTGTGATTACCAACCTGGTGGGTGGTTATCTTGGCGCTCGGCTTGGCCTGAACCGAACCATGAACATCGGGCTGGGGCTCCAGGTCGCGGCGCTGCTAATGCTGACGGTGCCGGTAGCCTGGCTGAGCATCCCATGGGTGATGGCTGCTCAGGCACTTTCGGGAATTGCCAAAGACCTGAACAAGATGAGCGCCAAAAGCTCCATCAAACTTCTGGTTCCCGATGGGCAACAGGGCAAGCTCTACAAGTGGGTGGCGATCCTCACCGGTTCGAAGAACGCACTCAAGGGTGTCGGCTTCTTTCTTGGCGCAGCTTTGCTGGCATGGGTCGGTTTCAAAGGCGCGTTGCTGACCATGGCGGGGGGTCTGGCGTTGATTTGGATCAGTAGCCTGATCCTGTTGAAGAAGGACCTGGGCAAGGCCAAAGCCAAGCCCAAGTTTCGTGACATCCTGTCCAAGAGCCGGGCGATCAACATCCTTTCTGCGGCGCGGATGTTCCTGTTCGGCGCCCGCGATGTCTGGTTCGTGGTGGCCTTGCCGGTGTACCTGAGCAGCGTGTTTGGCTGGGACTTCTGGAAGGTTGGCGGCTTCCTGGCGGCCTGGGTGATTGGCTACGGCATCGTCCAGTCGTTCGCGCCCAACATCACTGGAAAGAAACGAGGTCACGTGCCGGATGGTCGTGCGGCGTTTCTGTGGGCACTTGCACTGGCGGGTCTGCCCGCGGCCATTGCGCTCGGTCTGGACACCGGGCTGTCGCAACAAATGGTGCTGTTGGGTGGACTGATGGTTTTCGGTGCTTTGTTCGCCGTGAATTCGTCGCTGCACAGCTACCTGATCGTGTCCTACGCCAAGGAAGACGGCGTGTCGCTGGATGTGGGGTTTTATTACATGTCGAACGCCATGGGGCGCTTGATCGGCACCGTGCTCTCTGGCTGGATTTACCAGGTGTTTGGATTGGGCGCATGCCTTTGGATATCAAGCGCATTCGTGTTGCTGGCCGCCTTGATTTCCATCGCTTTACCCAGGCATGCCGAGGCGATATGAAGCTGCCAGGCAGGACGGCATGAACCTTATCGGGCTACGTGCATGTGGAGGAATTGGCAGCGCCCGCCGTCGAAATCCAGCCCTGAATATCCGCAACCGTCGGAAATTTCCCGCTGCTGACAACCTTCTCGTTGATCACCAGAGCCGGCGTGGAGAGGATGTCATAAGTCATCATCTTGCCCATGTCAGTGATCTTTTCGAATTCGGCCTGGATATTAAGATTCTGCGCAGCTTGACGGGCTACGGCCTCCAGTTTCTTGCAGTTGGCGCATCCTGAACCGAGGATTTTGATGTTCAGCATTGGAAGCTCCCTGATGTGAATGTCAGCTTGCTGTTTGTTGACGCTGAGAACGGATCAACTGGCAGATTGCAGCGGTTATGGCCAGCGCGACCGCCACCCCTGCAGCAAGGGTGCGCCAGCCGGTGCCATCGACCCAGGCACCGTAGAGCAGGCCTGCCACGATGCTGAACGACGCGACTAACCCAACGTAGGCGGCGGTCTTCTTGCGACCAATCACAGCCACCACCATGAGCATGCTCTGCAAGCTAAGTTCAGGATCTGCCATCAGATAGGCCAGGAGCGGGCCAGGATGCATACCAAGATCGAGGAACATGCGGGCGACGGGCACTTCTACCAAGGTGGGGAAGTACATGAACACGCCGAACCCTACTGCTATGGCATTGGCGAGCACTGAGTTGCTGCCTGCAAGACTTTCAATCCACTCGGGTTGAATAACCTGGCGAACCATGCCGACGATGAATACACCCACCACCAGCACAATAAATATCTGCTTGACGAAGCGCCAGGCTTCCCACAGCCAGCCTTGCCAGTCTTCGGCTGGCAGTTTTCGGGCAAAGTACCAAACAGACAATAGGGCCAGTGCGACACCGAATAGTCGACCCGTGAAGATGAAAACCAACATGCCAGGTTCTGGCGTCAGGCGCATCGAGGCGATCAGCAAAGTACTGGCGGTCAGGCCCAGTGCAACCCATGTCCAGCTGTTGGCACCTTCGGTGATGTTATCCAGACCACGCTTGGCCGTGGCGGCAATCATCAGGAGCAGGGCGATGAGTACAGACCCTTGCAAGCTCACGCCTTCTTCTCCTTTGCTGGCGTCATATGGAACCCAGTCAAACAGGGTGTCCTGCCACGCCTGGGCCCAGAAAAGCGGGACTTTGATACTGATCAGGCCTGCGGTCAGGGGCCACAGTCTCAAGGTGCCCGCTATCAGCAGGGCCACCAGAGATAGGAGAATGCCCAGGGCAGGTCCGGAAATGCTGGCCTTCTCTGCGAACAGGGCATCTGCCTGTGCATCGTGGGTCAGGTCGTCTTTCCAGAATAGAGTCGCCATTATCAAGCCAATACCGATGCCGAAGATCAGGCAGAGAATCAAACGGGCAATTGCAAACTCTGCTCCCAGAATGTTGCCGGTATAGGCGAGGGCCATGATATTTCCTGCCGGGGCAAAAAACAGAAAGGTGATCGCCGGGCCGATACCCGCGCCTTTGCGGTAAACGCCCGCGAACAAAGGAACAATGGTGCATGAGCAGACGGCAATCAGTGACCCGGCCAGTGCCGCTGCAGGGTAGGAAACATAGACAGGTGCATGCCGACCCAGCCAGTGAGTGATGCTGGCTTTGGGAATAAGTGCTGCCATGGCCCCGGCAATGAAAAACGCTGGCAACAGACAAAGTAGGACGTGGGCTGCCAAGTAGGAAGCCAGACTGCCAGCTCCACCATTGATTAGCTTAAGCAAAAGGTCCATGGCAAACCCTGGAACATGACCATTAAAAGCCAGGCTCCAAGGTATTTGTTGTGCGCTGAACGGGCTTGACGTAGATCAGTTGCATGCTGAAAAACTTTACGTGATTCGCTAGACCACTGCACGGCGCGGCCCAGCGCAAAGCAAATCATCGCCAGGAAAACCGTCAGTATCCACTTTCATCCTGCAGGCCGAGTCGACTGTCTTTGCTTTCAACGCACCAGTGCCGAAGGGTTTTCCTGCAGCAGCACCGAGTTGTGCAGGGTAGCAAGCGCTTCCTTCAACATGGATTGTTCCTGCGCATCCTGGGACTTCTTGCTTTGCTTGGCGGCGTATTCCAGCAATACCAAGTGACTGCGGCTGGTTGAAGCTTCCTTCGGCACCACTGTCTCTTCAACCATTTTGCCCAGGACGTACTGCTGTGTCCGTGTGCCCTGGCTGGCGTTTTGCGTGACAGAGGCCCTGGTCAGTCGGCCGTCCTTGTAGGCGAGGCTGGCCGAGCTGCTGGCCTTGTCATTCACTTCTACGTAGAGATAGTTCTGCGAGTCGGTAGTTGTGCCTAGCACGGGGGCTTTCCCGCCCTTCAGGCTCTTGTGGTAACTGGCCGCTAGACTCGATTGCTGGACTTGATCGACGCTGCGATTGCTCATTATGGAACCTGCAACGACAGTTTTTTGCGACAGGGTATAAGCAAAGCTATCGACTTCAGACAGGCGCATCGGGTTGGACGCGTTGTTGGTTTGTTTGATGGACGCCTCGAAGTCTGCGAGCCCAGTCAGCAGGCCTTTGTCCGTCGCGTTACGGGTCAGTGGCTGTGACGGGGTAGCGCCCTGTGGATAGTGGCTGTTCATGGCGCTGAAGGCGTCCTTGAACATCTCCATCAGGGCAGCCTTGGCGTTGCCACGCTCCTGTACTCGCTCAAGCTGGGCGAGGTAGCTGTTCAGGGCGTTGGCCTGTTGCTTGGCATCGCCCAGGATTGCGCTGTTCTTCAGATCCACGCTCAGGTTCAATTCGCCATCCGGACCACTCATTTGCGTGGTGCGGCTCTGGCTGTCGGCGCGGTAGGCAAGGATCAGGTCCTCACCGTCCACGCCCTTGAGCTTGGCGTTCAGATCAATGGATGCCAATACGCTGGAGTCGAACTGCGTCAGCTTGCCCAGGTCGAGCTTGGGAGGCACGGCGGTCAACCCGTCGACAGCGGCCTGGAAGGCACTGCCCAGAACGCCAATCGCCTTGAGTTCGTCCTCGCTCAGCGGGCCACCGTCTACCGTGGCTTGAACGCCAAGTCCATCGTCCTGGCTGGTCAGGCTGAAGGTGACCGTCTTGCCGCTGGCGGTCTTGATGCTGAGGCTGATCAGGTTATCGGCTTTATTGTGCAGCAGCGTCTGTTCGGATTTTATCTCGGCGGCGTTGTGAGCCTTGTCCGCGGTGGTATGGAGCACTGACTGGGAAATGCTCGAACCGCTCTTGGCGAACTGCTCTACCAAGGCTGCACCCAGGCCGTGGAAGCGGTTGGCGATCGACAGCGATTTGGGGTTGATTCCCATGACGTTAGTGACAGCGTCCTGACCTGCCTTTTCCCAAACACGAACAGTCTCCTGGCCGGGCAGTTGCCCGAGTCGGGAATAGGTCTGTGATTCGATATCGGCCACGGGGTTGCCCAGGCTGACGATTGCCGCTGGTCGAGCCGGCAAGACATCAGCGCTCTCTATCACTGTTGCAGGCGATGCCGCGACGGCAGAGCGAGTCGGGATCTGGATGGGAATGGCAGGGCTGATCGGGGATAGGGTAGTCATGACAGTCCGTGTCGAAGGAGCAAAGTTACGTTCAATGTAGTGAATACACCGTCCGATTGAAAGCGTGGACGCTGAGATAAGTGGCAGAAAGCCATCCGGCGTGGTTGTTCAGGTCCTTGGCATGGGCGCATGCCGAAGCGACTGGCATGGCTGGAAAGGTCATGATCCTGACATTCAGTTGCCCCATGTGCCCGGTCACGAATTGGCAAGGATAGTGGCGGAGGTGGGGAGGGATGTCACTCGGTGGAAGCTTGGACGTCGACGGCTGACCTCAAAGGATCCTTCTTTGCGCTGGGTTTAAGGCCATCTTGATATGAAGGGTGACTCGCTTTTAGCGAAAGCGTCTATCCAGCTCTTCGCAAAGAAGTAATAAGGACATTACGTGCTACAAAAAGTGATTCTGCTGATTCTGATCGCCAGCTTGAGCGGCTGCATGGCCACCGCGATGCGGATGGATTACGACAAACACCGATGCCCCTATATCGGCCTGCGGTTTGACTGGTGGCTGGTGGGCACGTCCAAGGGGAAGCTGATCCCATTCTTGCTTATCGACGCGCCGTTTTCATTGGTGGTCGATACCGTATTCTTCCCCTTCGAATACCAGTACAGCTGCAACCTCTAAGAGACAGGGATTTTTACGCGTCGGGGATTTGTGGTTACTGTTGGCGTTGGTTCGCGGCCAGGCCCGTCCGCGAACCCGGATTCAGGCATAGCGCTTTTCTAAAGTAGAGGGATCCTCATGAAAGCCGTAGTTTACGAAGCCTTTTCCCAACCCCCGCGTTTGATGACTGTCGAAGACCCGACCGCCGAGCGTCACGGTGTGGTGGTTCAGGTCCTTGGCACGGGCGTCTGTCGAAGCGACTGGCATGGCTGGAAAGGTCATGATCCTGACATCCGGCTGCCCCACGTGCCCGGTCACGAATTGGCAGGGATCGTGGCGGAGGTGGGTCGGGATGTCACTCGGTGGAAGGTGGGCGATCGCGTCACCGTGCCTTTTGTCGGTGGCTGTGGGGCGTGCCCGGAATGCAATAGCGGCAACCAGCAGGTGTGCCACAGCCAGTTTCAGCCGGGCTTCACCCATTGGGGTTCTTTCGCCGAGTACGTGGGGATTCACAAGGCGGATTTGAATCTGGTCGCGCTGCCTGAAAACATGGATTTCGCCACGGCGGCGAGCCTGGGCTGTCGGTTCGTCACCTCGTTCCGCGCGGTTGTCGATCAAGGCAAGGTCTCGGCGGGCCAATGGGTGGCGGTTCATGGCTGTGGCGGTGTGGGGTTGTCCGCGGTAATGATCGCCAACGCTATCGGGGCGAACGTCATCGCCATCGATATCTGCGACGACAAGCTCAAGCTTGCCCAGTCGCTTGGTGCCGTTGCGACGGTCAACGCAAGCCGCGTGGCGGATGTGACCGAGGCGGTACTCGAGATTACGAAGGGCGGCGCTCATGTTTCGCTGGATGCCCTGGGCCATCCAACGACCTGCTTCAACTCCATCAATAATCTGAGACGGCGCGGCAGGCACGTCCAGGTCGGTTTGATGCTGGCGGACCAGAGCACGCCGGCAATCCCCATGAGCAAGGTCATTGCCTACGAGCTGGAGATCTGTGGCAGCCATGGCATGCAGGCTCACCGTTACGGCGCGATGATGGAGATGATCACGTCTGGCAAGCTGGCGCCTGAAAAACTGGTGGGCAAGACCATCAGCCTCGAACAATCAATTGATGCGCTCATGAACATGGATCGGTTTGACACGGCAGGGGTGACGGTCGTGACGGAGTTCTAGGCGTTCGCCGCCGGCTGGCCGAGCGATTCCCGATAATGCGCTTCGTCGACTTCGGTCAGGGTTGCATAACCGTCGTAGTGATAGATTCGATGTTGGTCACGGGCGTAGCGGTCATTCAGGAATTGGAGGGTCGTCAGGTCGATCCGCTTGGCGCTCAGCGGGCGTCGGTGGCAGAACAACTTGCGCGTGCCCAGTTGCAGGAAGTCGGGATGGGGCACGCGGACTTCATCAGGGTCGAATGCCACATCCAGCGGCTTGCCCTCCGAGAGAATCAGGCTAGGGCTGATGGCATAGGTGCCGAGAATGCGGGTGTCCGAGGGATGTAGCCGCTTTTTCGCCTCGCCGTAGTAATACACCGCATCCCGATCCTTGGCCCAACCATGACCGCAGGATTCGAACGTGACCGCTTGCGCCTTACGAATCGGTTCCGGGACGTGGTAAAAAATCCGGTGACAGAACACGGTCTTACCGTCAGTCAGGTAGGGCGCACCCAGTGAGCGGAAATGCTCCGCGGGCTCCTGGGAAAATCGTTCAGGTACCTCGGATTCGGCGTTATGAAACGGGATCAGATACAAACCCTGGGCATCGCCGCACAGGTGCGTGTCCAGCAGTTTGAAACTTGCCGCGTCCAGCCCGTTGATCACGCGTCCACGGAAATACACCTGGCGGCCCAGCTCGAAACCCTGGCCGATGGCACGCAAGGGCAGGGTTTCTGCAGGTGTTTGCGATTCTTCAGGCAGGGCCTGTAGGCGGTGCCACCAATAGTCCTTCAACTGCGGATGGGCTTCGAAGTAAGGAGCCCATGCCTCTTGCATGGCCGCATCGATGATGCCGCCAGAACCCAGCGGGCCGTGCTTGTCACCGACCAGCACGGGCGCGTAATCCTGGTCATTACGATAGAGCTGGGTCACTACGAAGCTTTCCACGTCGACATCAAGGCGTTTCTGGCGTCTGTAGACGTGCTGATGATCACGGTAATAGTCGAACCCCAAGTGGCGAAAACTCGGACCATGGGCATCACGCAAGCGGGTTCCGGCGGCGTAGACGAATGTGTCGTCCACGGCAAAATAATCATGCTCGCGTTCGCTGGCGCTGACCACGCTGCCGCACTCATCAAACACTGGCTGCCAGCATTTGAGCAGGTGGAAATCGCCAACGTAGCGAATGCTCTTGCCGGTCAGGTAATAGGCGCGGTGTCGGTCTTTGGCGCAGCGTTCGTTAAGCACGGTGAAGGTCGCCAGGTCGGCATTGTCGATGCGGTAGAAGTATTCATATGAAATGCTCGACCCTTGCTGCGCTTGCACGATGATCGATTGCCCATCGGTGCCCCAGCGATGGGCGAGCATCTGGAAGTCGTCGGGGTTTGCGATCGGCAGCGGCGTGCCGTCCTTCTGATGCAGGGGCTTGAAGCCCTTGTAGACCTGATCGTCGATCACTCGATAGGAAGGGTGGTTGCAATAGCGCACCCGCGCCGTGGCGCTGGCGATAAATAGCCCTTGCAGAAAGATATTCACTCCGTCGCTGAACAGGGCAGAGGCTGACGTCACCGAGGCTGGCGACGCTGGCAACAGGGCCAGGCTGTCGGGTCGTGCCTCGGGGATTCGGCTGATCGCGTAGTCGCCAAACCAATAGGCGCCGGTTGCGTCGCGCCAGTACTGGTGGCCGAGGCTTTCCAGGCCGTTGTCGAAGCGAAACGGCAGGGCCTGCAGCGCGTGGTAGCCGTGGCGCTCCCGGTAGGCTGGAAGCAGGTAGTAATCACGCAGGGCGTCGCGCAAGACCCAATGGTTGCGTCGATGTCGCCAAACCGGCTGATCGGCCAGCAAGGGCGAGGGCGGATAACGCCCAGCACTGGCAGATTGTGCTATCGCGCTGGGGTATGCACCTTCGGGGTTGAGCATGATGTACACATCAGGCACTTGCCCGTCGCCCAGCAGCACACCGTCGACGAAGGCGAAACCTTGATGCCATTCAAGTTGCAGCGGCTCCCAGTCAGCCTTATCCGTCCCTGTGATTGTCATGTTATTGCGAACTGCTCTCCAGGGAGGTGGAACGCCAAGGCAATGATCGCCGCTGCCACACTCAGAAAATGAACTTGAACAGCGCAATCACCACGATCAGGCCAATCAGGAAAATGATGCCTACGGTACCGCCAAGGAATTTCAACATAAAAACGCTCTCATCGGATGGGCTTAATCGTCTAGACCGCTACCGATATCGCTCGTTTCGTTGAATATTCATGCGTGGTGATCAATGAACCGCAAAGGATCTGGGCACTGGCACATGCTCGAATTTGGAAATGGTCTTGATCCAGTAGCGGCGATAGTCCGTCTGGTCCGGCGCCAGCGGTTTGTGGCTGGACCAAGGATGTTTCTCCTTCAGGCTGGCGCGGTACGCTTCCCATTCTTTCTGCTCGGCCACTTCCCGGGCTTTGCTCCGGTCGTCGAACCAGCCCAGAACGTAAGCTTCGCCCTGGTCCGTGCCGTGCGCTATCAGCAAATAAATCTCTGTCATGACTGACCTACCGTTCTGTCCTGCGCCCCAGTCGCGGGGTCTTATCCTGGGTATCGGCCGTTATTTGCCGTTTTTGAGATTGATCGCAGAAAAACGCTGAGCCCAAAGGTGCGCCTGACGAAATTGTTGAACAGTCGAGCGGTCGCTTTGGCTGGCGAGTGCTTCCATGGCGGTTTTACCCAGATCGGTGCCTTGATCCACGATCCAGACGCCCGGTTCCCGGTCGCGCAGGGCCATTTCACCGAAGCGAGTGGAGATGACGGGCAGGCCGAGGGCGCGGTATTCGTAGTATTTGATCGGGTCGACCGAGGCGGTCAGGCGGTTGAGCTTGAACGGGATCAAGCCCACCGAAAACGTTGCCATGGCGGCGATTGCACTGGCGTGGGAGCATTCGGCGAGCAGCTCGATGTTGGCGGGCAATACGCAAGGCGGCGGTGTGAAGAGGGGGCCGATCAGCCGTATGCGGTTTCCAGGATTGGCCTGCGCCAGCGCGATGACCAGCTCCCAATCGAACCAACGCCCCAGCGTGCCAACGTAGCCGAGTACCTGTTGCTTGGCACCGAAGTCCAGGCTTTCGACCGGCGCCAGTGCGTGCATGTCACAGGCATTGAGGGCCAGTTCCACCTGGTCGGTTGTGCCCAGGAGTTTGTCGCGAAGGGGGTTGGAGGACGCCAGTACTTTGGATACCCGTCGAATGAGCTGTGCCTGGCGACGTTCCATGGACCTGCGTGACAGGCCCTGATAAAAGGCCGGGAAATCATCCATGGCATCGTAGACGGCATGGCTTGCAGGGATGAGGGCGAGCAGTTGCAGGGCCAATTCGGAAGGTTTTCCGACACAGATCAGGGGCGGCCCTTCTGCGGAAAATGCCGCGGCCTCTTTGAACAGGTTGCACCACAGTCGCTTGAGGAGCATGGCCGAGCCCGGAATAGGCTCGATGGGTAAGCTCCGGGGTTTGCAGACCTGCAACCAGGGCGGAACGGTGACGCTTTGCTGGTCGGCAACAGGCGGCTTGCGCTTGAAATCGTTCAGCGTGGGTAAACGCGTCGGGTACGGATCGATCCAGAGTACTGGCGCGCCGGTCTGGTTGTGATACCAGTTGACGAAGTGATGGGGGCGCTGGCTGAAGCTGGCCCATGGCAACGGGGACAGGTAGATCATGCGCATGGCTGCAAGTGCTGCCTTAAAACGTCGACGATGCGCGCGGCGGCCTTGCCATCGCCATAGGGGGACACCCCGCGTGCCATGGCCTGATAAGCCTGCGGATCATCGAGCAGCCGCTGTGCTGCTTCGACGATGGTGTCCCGGTTGGTGCCGACCAGCTTGACCACGCCGAGGTCGACCGCCTCCGGGCGTTCGGTTTCCTCTCGAAGGACCAGCACCGGTTTGCCCAGGGCCGGGGCCTCTTCCTGCACGCCCCCGGAGTCACTGATGATCAGGTACGAGCGCTTCATTGCCGCGATAAACGGCGCGTAATCCAGCGGTGCGCAGAGGATGATGTTCGGGGTCCGCCCGAGCAGTTGGTGCGCGACATCCTTGACGTTCGGGTTGGGATGGACGGGATAGAGGATCTGGATGTCCGGATTCCGTTCGGCCAGGTGCTTGAGTGCCTGGCAGATATTCTGGAACGGTTCGCCGAAGTTTTCCCGGCGATGGGCGCTCACCAGCACCAGGCGTTTGCTGGCATCCAGTGGGATAGCCAAAGTGGAGTCTTGTGCGGCCGTCATCAGCAAGGCATCGATTACGGTATTGCCGGTCAGGGTGATATTGCTGGTGGCGACACCCTCACGCAGCAAGTTGTCCACGGCCTGCTGGGTGGGCGCGAAATGCCAGCGGGTCAGCTTGCCGGCGATCACCCGGTTGGCTTCTTCGGGGAACGGATTGCCGAGGTCCCCGGTACGCAGGCCCGCTTCGACATGGCCAAAGGGAATCCGCAGGTAGAAACACGCCAGTGCAGCACTCATGACCGTGGTCGTGTCGCCTTGAGCCAGCACGACATCCGGTTTCTCGGCTTGCAGTACGCCGTCGAGTCCAAGCAGCAAGCGTGAGGTCAGCGCCGCCAATGACTGGTTGGGGCGCATGATGTCCAGGTCCAGGTCGGCGGTGATTGCGAAGCCCTCAAGCACCTGATCCAGCAGGTCTCGGTGCTGGGCGGTGGCGAGCACCCGACAAACGATATTGTCTTGGGCCTGGAGCGCCTTGATCACGGGGGCCATTTTGATGGCCTCCGGACGCGTACCGACGATGCAGAGTACCTTGCGGGTCATGCCTTTTGATTTCCTATCGTTGTTACGAGTGAGCGTGCTATCCGGTCCGCGTTGGCCATGAGGGTCAGCGTGTGGGATTTCTCGGTAAGGCTGGGCAGGCAGGCGCCGTCGACAATATGCACGCCGCCAAGGCCCGCGACTTCGCCAATGCAATCGGTCTGCCCGATCCTGGGCGTCGAGTGCATGGGCAGGGTTCCCGCATAATGGATATCCGCCCCCGGCTTGCCGACGGTGAAGCTCATGGGCATCAACAGTGCGCCCATTTTCCAATAGATCCGGCGCAGCGTTGCCTCGGCAGTTTTCATGAGCCCGGGGAGCTCGGGATGTGCTTGGCCGTTGATGCGCAACGAGCCGTCGGGGCGCAGGACCGCGGTGTTATTGGACAGGTGCCCGGGAAGGAAGATGTTCCCGACGAGGCAAGCGCTTAGCAGGTTTTTCAGCAGTTCGATGCTGTAGCGTTTGCTCATGGGGATCCGGCTGACAAACTCGGTCATCGGCAAGCCTGTGGTACTGAACGTCGAACCGAAAGCCGTGGTACTGGCCGTCAGCGTCAAGGCGAACGATAGCTGGCCCAGGCCAAATGTCGACACCCTTGGGGTTCCGAGCATTTTTGGCAGCCACAGCAGGAAGGCGGCCGTCGGTGATGACAGCAGCGGTATCGGGGCCGAATGGTTCAAGCTCTTGAGGGCGAGCCGGGTCGTGGCCAGGGTGCCCGCCGCCAGCAGCAGGCGCGTACCGCAGAAGCGCCGGGCGGAGCGATGGTCGGTGATCGCCCATGCACCGTCCAGTTTCTGCAGATCCTCCACGAGGAAGTCCTGGACGTGCTGGAACCCAGGGTATTGCTTGAGTTTTTGCAGCTCTTGCGAGGCGCTGTACAAGGCCTGGTTCTGACAGCCCCACAAGCAGTTTCCAGACAGGTCGCAAGCCTTGCGCTCGTCCAGCGGCTGGCTCAATACGGCGACCCTGGAGCGGCCAAGGCGAAACCCCAGTTCGGGAAACGCCGAGCGGCGCCGGGTGTACTGATCGAGCAGACGCTGGTGCAGTGTGTCCAACGGCAGGGGCGGTTGCGACCACTCATCGAGGCCGAAGTAGCTTGAGAGGTCGTCGTCGATCCGGCCACTGATACCGATCCGGCGAGATACCGTTTCATAGGATGCCTGCATCTCGGAACAATCGATGGGCAGCCCGGCAAAGTCGCTGGCCCCGAGCGTTGCCACGCCGCAACCCCAGGCATTGGACAGGCCTCCGGTGGCCAGTGAACCGATGCCGATAAAGTTGTCGGTCTCGATGCGATTGCGGGCGCTGAACCCTTCGAAGACATGGGCGTGGGTCGGCGTCTTCAGCTTGGGCGATACCGCGTCCAGTTGGTTCAAGGCGTGGAAGTGTTCGCCGATCATCCATTTCCACTGATGCTCATCGTTTGCCCTGGCGCTGAGAAATGGACGCGTCGGCGGCGGCGCTGAGCCTGTATTGGCCTGGGCGTCGACCATCAGGACGTTCAGGCCCGCCTTGACCAGCGGATAGGCCGCCGAAGTCCCGGCCGGGCCGCTGCCGACAATGATCACATCAAATTCAGGCTTCACGGTGGGCTTCACTTCCAAGCAACAACTGGCGGGCAAAGGGGCGGCCCAACAGCGCCGCTATCTTCCACGCCAGCGCTTTGACCGAGGTGAGTCCCAGCGCAACCAGCGTGGCGATCAGGCTGCGCGGCTGTTGGGTGCCGAGAAACACCTGCGCCCCCTGAGGGCTGGCTTCGGCAATACCGAGTGCAATCTGCAGGCGCCAGGCCAGTTCCTGGCCGTCGGGCTTGTGCAGGACACCGGGATTGTCCAGGAGCGCCAGGAATATCGGCCAGCGCATCAGCAAGCGTGAATGAATGATGGATCGGGTTTTGCCCGCACGTTCCAACGCCCTGGCGTAGCGACTGACCAGGCTTTTTTGCGGCGGGCGTTTGAGCAGGTAGTGCAAGAGCACCGTGGCTTCTTGCAGAAGCCCACGACGTTGCCCATGGCCGGAGCGATGCATGCCGTGGGCAAGGGGGCGCAACCGGATGCCGAGTTTCTGCAAGGAACGTTCGCTGTCCATGGGCGGCAGGTGGATGAGGGAAAAAATCCGTTCAAGGCCCAGTTTGGCGCTCAAGGATTGTCCGAGTGACAGGCGCAATAGCCTGAGCAATGCCACCGGCAGAGGGACAGGCAGGCGAGCGGCACGCACCCGGTGCGCGGCAATCGACATCAGGAAGCGGCCAAAGGCAATCGGCTGTACGGCGCCCAGATTGAGGATTTCGGCGTGAAGGTCATCCCGCTCGACGACCGCCAGTATCGAGGCTGCCAGGTCGTCGACATGAATAGGTTGTACGCCAGGCGCCGGCATCAGGATCGGAATAAACGGGCTTCGGCGCACCAGCCCTGACAACAGGCCAAAGAGCCCGCGTTCGGGGCCACCATACACTTGGCCGGGACGGATCACGCTGCCCCCGGCGGCCAGCACGTGCTGTTCGATACGCCATTTTGTCCGGCCATAAACGCCAGGGGCCGTGGCCTCGGCGGTTTGACTGGAGATGAAGATGAACCTGGCCGAGCCTTGTTGGGCGCAACGGATCAGTGCATGGGCCGCCTTTATTTCGTCGTCCGCGTCGGCGTCAGCGCTTGTCGATGTGTCGGCCGCCAAATGGATCAACACCTGGGTGCCCGCCGGGAACTCGGGCGCCGGGCCCCGCAGGTCATAAGGGAGCCAAGTATAGGTGGCGGGACACGGCTGGCGCGTGGCGCACACGACCTCGTGTCCGCTTGCCGCCGCGAGGACAGACAAGCGTTGTCCGATGTAGCCTGTCGCGCCGGTAATCAGTAGCTTCATCGTCATGCGCCTTCGCCGCGGTCAGCGGAAACAGGCGGGCGCGCAGCGGAATGGAACACGAACAGTTTGCTGATCCAGTAGGTCAGGGCCACACAGACCACGTCGGAGACGAATTTCACCGGGGCAGGGCTGTTGACGAAATACAGCCCCACGCTGAACAGCGCTGAAGCGAGCGGAATATTGATGGCAAGCAATGAGAAATAGCGCACCGCTTGAACCTTGCTGCTGCCCCCGGTCGACTGGAACGTGAAGTGCCTATGCAAAAAGAACGCGAACACACCGGCGACGCCTTTACCGGCGATGTTGGCCAGGACGGGTTGATCGTTGAACAAGGCCATCAACAGCAAAAAGGTTCCCATGTCCAACGCATAAGCCACGAGTTGGATGGCGCCGTACCGGATAAAGGTCAAGACTTCCTCCGGATGACCACGATGTGGTGCAGCGCCAATACCCGTCTCAACGGATACAGCAGTTTTTCAACGACCTTGAGCACAGGGATCAGCGCGTCGGGCAGCAACTGGCGAAAGTTCAAGCCACCGGAAATCAGGTAGCGCAGATAATTGCCGCAGATTTCCTGGTGGACGATTTCCAGGCCCGGGTGCTTGCGCTCGAACGCCTGCCTGTCGCGAACGAAGACGATGTAGCTGAGGGCCTGGTTGGCGCCGTTCATGGGCCCGGTCGACGGGGTTTCCCAAGACGGGAAGTGCATATCGAAGCCTTCGGACTTGAACAGGCGCTTATAGAGAAAAGCGGCAAAGGGGCCGTGGAAGGGTTCGATCAATATGGCGCCGCCGCCGACCTTGAGGGTTCTTTCCAGCTCCGTGAAGAAACGATCGGGATGAGGGAAGTGGTGAAAACAGTTCTGGCCGTAAAATACTCTGGCTGAATGATCGTCCAGGCTCATTGCCTCGGCATTGAGCGCCATGTCCAGTTGCTCGGTGGCGACAATGTCCGTCGCCAATACTTCAGGGTACGAATTGCGCATGGGCGCGATGCCTGCCCCCAACTCCACCTCAAGACCTTCGACCTTGAAATAGCGGTCTGCCAGGCGATGAAACGCGTGGTGGAACTCCACGAATACTTCCCGAAGCATTCGCTTGCGTTCAAGCACTTTGCCGTGAAGTTCCAGGCGTTCGCTGCCATCGACATCCAATGTCTTGAGCGACGGGTCCGATAAAATCTCTCTCAGCGCTTTAATGAGTTTTCTTCCCGCAATGAGGTGGCTCTACCACGCCTGGATTGCCGTGGCCTGCTGGGTACGGAGGCGATGTCATAACCGAGGAACGCCATGATCAGTTGCAACCCCATGAGCATGGGCAGTGCGCTGAGCATCACGGTTCCGGCTGGCGTCGCGATGCCATTCTGCGCCGATTCATACCAGTGATAACTGCCGAAAAAGATGCCGAACAAGAACATGAGAATCCCGATCGGCAGCTCGATCGAAGCCAGGGACATGTCGCGCAGATAATAGTTGTAGAGCACGCGCTTGGTGAAATTGCGCAGGTGTTTGAACAGGAATTCACCGACGATTTTCGAGATCTTGAGGTGACTGACCTCGTCGCCGTATCGGGCTTCCATCGGAATATCCACCACGACGGCGCGCACGGTGTTCAGGCGGAACAGAATGTCGGTCTCGAAAAAGTAGCGTTGGCTGACCTTGTCCAGGGGTAACAGCCTGGCGACGTCACGGTGAATCGCCGTGTAGCCGTTGGTGGGGTCGAACAGATCCCAGTAACCCGTCGACAGTTTGGCCATCAGCGACAACACGGCGTTGCCGAAAAGGCGAATGCGCGGCATCGATTGGACTTCTTCCAGATCGAAAAACCGATTGCCCTTGGTGTAGTCGGCTTCTCCCGCCAGGATCGGCTCGATGAACAGCGGGATCAGGGTCGGGTCCATCTGACCGTCCCCGTCGACTTTGACGATGATACTCGCGCCGTCGTCGAGGGCGGCTCGATAACCGGTCATGACCGCACCGCCCACGCCTTTGTTGACGTCATGGGGCAGCACCTTGACCCGAGGGTCGTTACAGGAGGCCAGGACATGCCCGCCTGAACCGTCCGGGCAGGCATCGTCGATCACGTAGATGCGCCAGACCTCCGGCCCTATGGCCGCTATGACGGCGCCTATATGAGCGGTGACCCGATAGCTGGGGATGACGACGGCGACGCGTTGCTCGTCCGTGAAAAGCGCTGTTTTTGAGTTCATCGATATCGCCAACTATTGCCTGAATGAAAGTGACTTGAACTCCAGGGGAGTGTCGGTATGCCCGGATGCGTAAATGATCACGGATGTGGCATTGGCAGGGGCTACGACGTTCATCTCATGGGTCTCCCATTGCGTGGTGCAGTCAAACGTCTCGATGCTGGTGGTAATGAAGTCGCCTTGTTCGTCCATCCAATTGGCCTGGATTCTTCCGGCCGTGGCTGTCGTTGCGCAGCGTGCCGACACGCTGTTGATGTACGTCAGCCCCGGCGTCACGTCGACACGCTGGGTTGCCGGTGTCTTGACACTGACGGTCAGGATCTTGCGCGCGGCGTCGTAGGTCGAGGGTGACGTCAGGCTCCAGCCCTCAAGGCTGGACAGCTCTGGGTTGAGCAGGTGCTCGTAGTGCGTGTCATTGAGCTTGCGCAGTTCCATGTCACCCAGTCTGGCATACGACGTGGACACCGTGAGCAGCCGATCGAGTGGTGCCTGGGGAAGGGACTTGAGGTCGATCACCAGCCAGCTCACCTGGCGCCGGCGCAAGCGCTGGGCAAGTTCTGATGGCGAGGCCGCCGCGTCGAACTCGCTTTTCCATTTCAGGTTGTACCACGACGCGTAAAGAGCATCGCCATGCAAACCCGCCATCAAGGGCGACGCAAAGACCGCTACGGGCTGATGCCCGGTATTCAAGGCATTGACGGTGTCGACCATTTTTCGGATGGGCAGGCGTTCCAATAGATAGGCATCCCGACCTGCCGTGCTCAACAGTGCAGAAGGTTTGATTTCGCCATAGTAAGTCGCGGCCTGGATGAAACGGGTATTGGTCAGGATCAACACGGCACCGGCCACGATGGCGAGGCTGCGCGGGAAGATCCTGGCGTCGGAAAAGGGCAGGGCCAGGATCACTGAGAACAGCGCGAAGGAGGGGAACACATAACGCAGGTAGGCTGTTGAGTGGAACGTCATGAACATTGCGCCGGCGCCGACCAGGAGGATGCACAGGGCTTTCTTGTTGCCGCTCAACAGCACGGCGACGGCCGCCGTGGGCAGCAGCAGCCATTGAAAGCCCGCCGCGCCAACCCGCCCCTCGATGAACTGCGGCGACTTGAAGACCATTCGATAGAGGGTGTCCCAGGTTACCCCGGTACCGAAAATGGCCGGTGGTTCGAAGTTGATGTCCGGCCAGAGCGGCGAATGGAAAATGGCATTGAAAAACGGGAACACGGGGTTGCCGGTCAAGTACCCGGCAGAGACGTAAGGGGTAGCACCGGCCAGTATCAGGCCGGCACTGCCCAGCAGGAGTGTCTTGACGATTCCTGGGACAGCCCAGGCCTTGTAGTGCAGCAAGAGGATCACCAGCAGGACCGGCAGGACGCTCAAGGTCACGGCCTTGGTCGCCATGGCGAAGCCCAGCAGGAGGCCCGCCAGGAGCAATTGCGACAGGCGCTCCCTGGGCTCCGGCGTGAAGCTTGAGACCTTCAGGATCGCCAGCGTCCCGGCCATCATGAAGGCGGTCCACGCCGATTCGATATGCAGGCTGCTGCTTTCAGCGAAGGCGAGGGGCGTTGACAGAAAGATCAGGCTGGCCCAGCGGGCGCTTGTGGCAGAGCCACCGGCCCAGAGGGTCATGTTGCGGATCTGCCAGGCCAGCAGCAAGGTGAATGCGCTGTTGCTCAGGCGCGAGGCGGTTTCACCGGCCAGCATATAGACAATGCTGTAGATCCAGTCGGCCAGCATGGGCATGACCGCCCACACATAGGTGTTTGCATCGAACTTCCATTGATGCTGTTGGGCCAGGTGTGACGGGACGAAGAGGTGCATGGCCAACGCGTCATGCCCGACCTCCGGCATGAAGGCGACCAACACGTAGAGGCAGGCGAAGCTGCAGATCAGTACGTCGAACCCCGTCTGGAGGGGTGTTTGCGCTGAGCGGCTGGCCCGGATTTGCCGCAACAGTTCACGGCCTATCGACGTGACGTGCCTGTGACCCAATACAAGCGGCAACAACAGCAGCGCGCCATACAGCCAGGGGTAGTTGATTGGCAAGTAGGCCGCCAGGCCTGTCAGTGTGCCGAACGTACCGGCTCCCACCAGCAGGTGGACGCTCCAGTCGTCCAAGGCGTCCTGCCTGAGCAGCCACCTGCCGAGCACGGTCGAAGACAGTGCGAACACCGCGACGACCATCACCGGCCAAATCTGTGCGCAGACAATGGACAGGCACGCCAGCAGACCCAGGCAAAGAATGATCGGTGGCTTGCGAGTGAAGACGGTGAGGGCGGCCAGGCCTGCCAGTGACAGCAATATCGTTCGGGTGCCGCTGTTCATGGACGCCAGTTCAAGCGTCGAAAAACCGTATACGCCGACCACCGCACTCGCCAGTAAAACCAACAACACCACTGCGTATTTCAGGCTGAATCTGGGCAAAATATCGTCTCGGCTGTTCAGCACCTCGGTGCCATGCAAAAGGGTGCTTATACGTCTCGGTAGGTGTGCGGGACCCAGGATCCCCACTTGCTTTCGTAGATCGCCCGGTTCTTTTCGAAAAGTGCCTGTTTTTTCTTGGCACCCAAGGTGTCGAACGAGGCGGACAGGTGGTGGTGAACGAAGACGTCCTCGGCACAGGCCGCGCGCATGCCACGCCGCTGCACGCGACGGCAGTAATCGTCATCCTCGAAGAACCCCAGGCCATACTCTTCGCACAGGCCACCGATCTGCTCGTAGGTCGAACGCGGGAACATCACGCAGAAAAAGGCCAGGGTGTTGATCTCGAACCACTCACCCATGCGCGCGCGGGTCATTTGCGCGGCTTCGGCGGGCATGTCTTCTAACCGGTCATAGCCGGTGCTGACTTTGGCCTCATTGCCGATGTTGTTGGTGATCGGGCCGATGATGCCGATTTCCTTGTTGTCCTGCAGATGAC
Organism: Pseudomonas sp. H1_F01; assembly: GCF_054681425.1. NCBI lineage: Bacteria > Pseudomonadati > Pseudomonadota > Gammaproteobacteria > Pseudomonadales > Pseudomonadaceae > Pseudomonas > Pseudomonas sp. H1_F01. The sequence continues at coordinate 2,530,394 of NZ_CP162823.1, forward strand.
GGATCAAGCCTTTGATCCAACCGGCGGTGACGACCGTGTCGTTGTTCAGGACCACCAGATAGTCGCCACTGGCTGCCGCTAGGCCCAGGTTGTTACCGGCGGCAAATCCCTTGTTGTCCGGGTTGAGGATGACGATCCGGTCTGGATGCCCCTTGGCCCAGGCGGTGAGGTAGGCCGGGGTCTGGTCGCTGGAGTGGTTATCGACAACGATTATTTCAAGGTTCGGGTATTGGCTCTGAGTCAACAGGCTGTCGAGGCAGGCCTTGGTCAGTTCGAGGTTGTTGTAGGTCAACACCACGACGCTGACTTTGGGCTGGGGCAATGTTGCGATGGCCTTGCGCAAGCTGGCGGCCCGATGCTGCCAGGTCTGGCCCCGGGCGAACGATTGGCGCGCCTTTGGCGTGGCGCTGGCTTCTGGCACTGCGTCCAGCGCATCGCGTATGGCCGAGATGAACTCGGTCGGCTCCTCAACCGCCCAGACCAGCTTGCCGAACTGGCTCAACTCCGGCAGTTTCACCGAGACCACCGGTTTTCCCGCGCTCAGGTATTCATAGACCTTGACCGGATTGGTGGCGAGGGTCAAAGGCATGACCTTGAACGGCAGCAGGCAAACGTCCATGGCATAGAGATAATAAGGCAGGGAGGCGTACGGGACTTCGCCTTCCAGGACCACATTCGGGCAGGCCTTGAAGTATTTTTTCGCCTGGACGGTATCGCTGCCGATCAACAGTATCAGGTGCTTTGGGAATGCCTGGGCGACTTGCTTGATCAGGTCCAGGTCGAACCATTCGGCAATGACGCCGTAGTAGCCAATGATTTTTCTGTTGGCGGGGTCCCGATAGATTTTGTCGGGACGTTGGCTGAAGAAGCTGAACTCGCAGGCGTTGCGGATCACCTCGACGTTGCGGTTTTCCCGCTTGCCGTGTTGTTCGATCCAGTCGGATGTCGCCACCAGCAAATCCGCCCTGCGCATCAGGGCGATTTCAAGGTCGAGCAACTCCTGGGCAACGTTGCCAAAGCCTTCATGGTGATCCATGCAGTCATAGACCAGCGTGGAGTTGGGGACACGCCTTGCCAGCGGGAACCAGTAGGCGTGCTGGACGATGCAATCCACGACATCGACGTTCGCCCATTGCAGGAGCATGGCCAGGCCTTGGCACAACTGGCGGATCGCGGCAGCTGACGGTGGGGCATGATAAATGGCCGGTGCGCCGAGCACCTTGAACCGGATCTGGAACAGCCGGTTGGAGCCCTCCAAGGGTTCCACTTCGAAGCCGGGGGCCTCATCGTCGATAAAATGGTTCGAGATATAAAATGTCGTTTGTCCCGCCCGGGCCAACTCCTTGGCCAGGTTTTGCGGGCGCTGGATGCGGAAGTGCCAGTCAATCACGCCGAACATCAGGATCATGGGTTGCCCGGGGCAAGACGGTACTTCAAGGTTTACGGGCGGTGGCAGGTGTTGCAACGGGGTGAGGCTTGCTGGCGCCGCTGATTCGCCCGGCGTTGCCTTGCGGCGCTTCAACCAGCTTCGAATCCGGTGCGCCAGCTTGCTTTTCTGCTGGGCGGTGAGTGGCAGCCAGGCGTAGACCCGGCGCGATAGCTTGTACAACTGCTTGCGTATCGAATAACGCAGCGGAGCGCGTTCGATGGCGTTGCCCCAGTCCGAAAGCTTGAACAGCTCAGCCTGCTTTGCCGCCAGTTGGGCGCGCAAATCCACCGCCCAATCGGACAGCGCGACAGCTTCGCTTTCTTTTGTCTGGAGTAGTGTCTCGACCTCTTTGAGGCGCTTTTCAGCCGCCCGCAGTTGCTCGCGCAGTCGCCCGGTCTCACCTTCTTGAAGGGACACGCGAGTGCGAAGCGCTTTTGAATCAAGGTTCAGTTGTTTGATAAGCCGATCTCGATTCTCGATTTCCTTGACCAGTTGCAAGGCTTCGATGGATCTGGATTGTGTTGAGCGAGTCAATTTGTCAATGCAATCAACAAGACGGTTGATCTGGTCCATGCGGTTTTCTGGTCCTTTGGTCAATACGGCAACGCAAACTCGGTCTTGCAGGATCGATGTTGGCTTCAATCATCAGACAGGCCCAGGCTCCAGCCGTGCCATGAATCATCATAGCGGTTGCTGGATGGGGCGCCACGCAACCAAGCGTCATATGACGTCGGCAAAGCCTTTGCGTGTCCTCTGGAACCAGGCGAACCCTGCGCAGGCAATCAGCACGGAGATCGCCGAATAAGCGGCCAGGTGCTCCCATTGTGGCGCCTTGCCCCAGAACATGACATCGCGAACCATTTCCACCGGCAGCGTCAGGGGGTTTGCCTGCAGGGCGGCCTGGTAGCTTTGGGGCAGTATCGAAAGTGGATAGAAAATCGGTGAGAGGAACAGCATCGCCGTGATGATAATGCCGATGAACTGGCCTATATCGCGCAGGTAGACGCTTATCGAGGCGAGAAACCAGGAGATCCCCAGCGTCAGCAACACCAATGGGAACAGCACCACCGGTAGCAGAAGAGCGGTTACCGGAGGGGTACCGAACAGGACGATATAGAAGACCAGCCAGGCCAGGACGCTGACACCCATGTGAAACAGCGCTGCGCCGAGGGACACCAGGGGCAGGGTTTCCAGTGGGAACACAATCTTCTTGACGTAGTTGGTATTGGCCAGCACCAGGCCCGGCGCACGGTTCACGCATTCGGAAAACAGGTTGAACACCAGCAGGCCAGCGAACAGCACCAGGGCGAATTCGCTCTTGGATTCTCCGCCGCCAGACCAGCGGGCCTTGAAGACAACGCTGAACACGAACGTGTAGACCACCAGCATGAAAACCGGTGTGAAGAACGACCATAAAATACCGAGCATCGAGCCTTTGTAGCGACCGATGACTTCTCTGCGGATCAACACGTAGATCAATATTCGATTGATCAGGACACTCTTGACCATGGCGGCAGGGGACGTGCTGAACGACTGCATCGGTGCTTGATCCTTAGGACAATAGCGGATGCTTCTTGAGTCGCATCCTCATGGAGGGTAGGCCAAGTGTAGATTCATTCGCAGTTTTTTATCCCATCTGTGCTTAACTCATCCGCAGCATCCAGCGAAGGACTGATTCAGTAACGCCGCAATAATGGCCGTGATTCATGGAAGGGTTTTGCCGATGTCGTTTGAAGTGGCCATCTGCGCCGAAAACCTGAGCAAGTGTTATCAGATCTACGATGCGCCCAAGGACCGTCTGTTGCAGATGCTGGTACGTGGCAGGAAGCGGTTCTATCGCGAGTTCTGGGCCCTGGACGATGTTTCCCTGACTATCGCAAGGGGGGAGACTGTCGGTATCATCGGCCGTAATGGCAGTGGCAAATCCACCCTGTTGCAACTGATCTGCGGAACGTTGATGCCAACCCGGGGCAGTGTCCAGGGGCATGGCCGGATTGCGGCGTTGCTTGAGCTGGGGTCCGGTTTCAATCCGGAGTTCACTGGCCGGGAAAACGTCTATGTGAATGCGGCGGTGCTGGGCTTGAGTCGCTCGGAAATCGACACCCGCTTCGATGACATCCTCGCCTTTGCCAATATCGGCGACTTTATCGACCAGCCCACCAAAATCTATTCCAGCGGGATGCTGGTACGGTTGGCCTTCGCGGTTTCGGTCTGTGTCGAGCCCGAGATCCTGATCGTCGATGAAGCCCTGTCCGTCGGCGATGCCTCGTTTCAATTCAAATGCTTGAATCGGCTGGAAGAACTGGCTGCCAACGGCACGACGCTGCTGTTCGTCTCCCATGACATGAGCATGGTCAAGCGCTTTTGCCACCGGGTCATCTATCTGCGCGCAGGCCGGGTCGTTGCCAGCGGCTCGCCCGATGAAATGGCCGAGCTGCATTTGCTCGACATGCGCGACGAGCAACGCCGCTGGGCCAGTGGCGGGGTCATACCGGTTACGCGCAAGTCATTCATGGGCGGGCAGGAGGGGATGGCCTTTGGGACCGAAGAGGGGCACATCAGCGCTGCCTGCTTCACCAACACCCGGCAGCTCTCCTCCAGTTACCTGTATGGCGACGACATCGAGATCCGCGTCGAGGCGTTGCTCCATGAGTCGATCACGCAACCCAACATCAGCTTCACCATCCAGGAAGCCAGGCTGCTGGTGATCGGCGGGGGCAACTTCGCACTGCAACCAGGCCCGGCCGAGAATGGCTGGCGGCGCACAGCGATCACGGTGCGCTTCCCGGCCAACCTCGCCGAGGGGCGCTATCATGTCACGCTCAAGCTGTTGCATGGCGCGACGGAAGATACCTCGCAACTGATCGAGAAACAGGTGGCGCCCTTGGCGTTCGACATGTTGCCGAACCACAAGAATTTCCTGGGCATGGTTGACCTGGGCTTGCAGAGGATCGACCCTCGACCAGTCGAGGCGCTTGCCAAGGCCTGCGGGGCTCAAGGAGAGAAGGTTTTGACGCAACACCTGGACGAGCGCACGTGGCAGGTCGCTATTTTCGGAACCTTTGATGTAGAAAACTACGGTGACCTGCTGTTTCCGATCATTGCCGAGGCGGAGCTGGCCCGGCGCTTGGGTTCAGTCAACCTGCATCGGTTTTCCTATCACGGGAAAACCCGATCTGAATGGCCCTATGCGGTGACGTCGTTGACGCAGTTGCCTCATGTAGCGGCCAGCCTGGATGGTGTTTTGATCGGCGGTGGCTTCCTGATCCGCTTCGATAAAGTCGTTGCCCACGGCTATGGTCCGACAACCGCCAATATCCATCACCCTACCGGTTATTGGCTGACCCCTGCACTCATCGCGCAGCAGCACGGGGTTCCGGTCATGTGGAATGCCCCCGGGATGCATTGCAACAGTATTCCCGACTGGGCCAGGCCGTTGTTGACGATGGCTCTTGAGCAGAGCCAGTACGTGCGAGTCCGTGATGCGCTGTCGCGCGATGCCCTCGGCGCGCTCACCCAGCAGGCCGAGATCGAAGTGCTGCCCGACACCGCGTTCGGCTTGCCCCGCCTGATCGATGAGCAGCAGCCTGGCGCCGAGTTCGTTCGCCTGCGCGAGCAGGCCGGGCTGACCGGGCCCTACATCGTGATCCACGCCATTCATGTGGTGGAATCTTTTGTAAAACTGTTCGAAGACCACGCCGAGGCGTTCCAGGGCTATCAGTTCCTGGTGGTGCCGATTGGCCCTGTCCTGGGTGACGATCCGTCGGTCATTGCGGCGCGCCTGCCCCAGGCCATCACCTTGTCGTTCTGGCCAGAGCCGTTGCTGATGGCGGAAATTCTCAGCCAGGCCCAAGCGGTGATCGGCCATAGCTATCACCTGGCAATCACCGCTCTGGCGTTTGGCGTCCCGGTGTTCTGCTCGGCGGATCTGACCACGGGCAAGTACACGGCGCTGGCGGAGTTCGATTCACTCCATGCGTTGCCGGACGCGGCGACGGTCGATCCACAATGGTTCCTCGCGCGCGTGGGCAAGACCCGGCCATCGCCTGCGGCGCGTGCGGCGGCGGATCGGTTGGTCGAGCACTGGGACCGGGTCGCGGCGATCATCCGCCAGGGCAAAACCTCGTCCCAGCCGGTGTTGGGCGCTTTTCTACAGCATCTACCCAACCTGCTCGAAGCCGCGGCCGAGGGGCGTGATCCATTGCCGGCTGAATGTCCGGTAAGCCCCGCCGTGCCGGAGCCTGAGGTCATCGAGCCGGCGCCGGAGCCGGCAGTAGAGACGCTTGCCCAGCAGCAACGGATTGCCCAGCTCAGTCAGCAACTGGCCCTCAGTGACGCCAGGATGCTTGAGTTGCAGAATTCCAATTCATTCCGAATGACCGCACCACTGCGTTCCATCGCCCGTGGTATCAGAAACCTGACAGCGAACAAGAACAGACAATGCTAGATCTCTCTCGTCTCACGCCAGCGGCGCTAAAGTCTCACCCGTTCTCATGGGCTGAAATTGACAGTCTGTATTCGGCCGAGGATGCCGCTGCGTTGGCGGCGACCTTCCCTCATGATCACTTCAAGACGGTGAGTGGTTATGGTGGTGAAAAAAACTATGACTATGAGGCCCGCGCCCTGGTAGACATGGGCACCCATACCATCGCTTTCCCCGAAGAACTGAGCGAGGCGTGGTTGAGGCTGGCGCAGGATCTTGGCTCGGCCGGCTATCGAGAGGCCATGTCGGAGCTGGCCGGGATTGATCTGCGCAGCGTGCCGATGGAGGTCAACGTTTTTCATTACGGTCCTGGCGCGAGCCTGGGGGCGCATCCGGACCTGCCCGATAAACTGGTCACCCATATCCTGTATTTCAATGAGTCCTGGGACCGCAACGACGGCGGGTGCCTGAACATCCTGCACCGCAACGATCCCACTGCCGTGGCGGCCGAGATCGAGCCCCTGGTGGGCAATTCGGCGATCCTGGTGCGTTCGGATAACTCCTGGCATGCTGTCACGCCCGTGGTAAGCGGCTGCCATTCCTCCCGCCGCAGCCTGACGGCGACGTTCTACCGACCGGGGTCCCTCAGTTCCATGTGGCCGCCGGGCGACAGCACTCCACTGCATGGATACCCACGTGCTTAAGCTCGACAGCACCTTGATCGACCGCGACGCCGCCTTGGCTCAAAGAGATGCGGCCATCAATGAGCGCGATATTGCCTTGGCAAAAGTCGACTTCCTGCAAAACACCCGTTCGTGGCGTTTCACCCGACCACTGCGCTCGCTTTTCCGGTTGATGCGTTATGGTTTTAGCGCCACGCAGGAATTCCCCGAGACGGCCGCTGCAATCGTCTATCCGGCCGCACCACAGCCGTTGCCGAACCCTGACGTCGCCCCGGATTTCACCACGAAAGGGCGCCTGGATATTCTCTGCTTCGCCAACATTGAGTGGGCTGCACGCTTCCAGCGACCGCAGCAGTTGATGAACCAGTTTGCGAGCAATGGTTACCGGGTGTTTTATATCGTCCCTTCCAGCGTGCCGGAACAGGGACAGCTCTATCGGTTGACCTCAGTGGCGCCCAATATTTTTGAAGTGGCGCTGCAGCGTGATGTGCAAGAGGCGTATTACGAAAAAGTGGTGACGCCTGAGAATCATCAGGCTTTGCTGCTCGCCATGGCCGCACTGGTCGCCGATATGCAGATCAGAACCGCCCTCTCGGTGGTGCATATTGCTTACTGGAGCCCCGTGGCACTCAGCCTGCGAACCATGCATGGCTGGCGCATTCTCTATGACTGCATGGATGACTGGGATGGTTTCCCGAACATCGGCGAACAGCTGTTGAGCGAGGAAAAGACCCTGATTGTCCAGGCCGACCTGGTGACCGTTTCCGCCGCGTTGCTTTACCACAAGTGGTGCGCCCATAACCCACGCTGCGTGCTGGTGCGAAACGCGGTGGATTTCGCTTTTTTTCGGCAGCACTGCTTTACCAATGATGTGCTGAGCGGGCTTGCCGGGCCTGTCATTGGTTACTACGGTGCCCTGGCGCAATGGCTCGATTATCCCTTGCTGGCGGCGTTGGCGGACAGGCGGCCAGAGTGGAACTTCATTCTGGTGGGGGATATTTTTGTCGACGATCTGGCGGGTCTTGAGCACAAGCCCAATGTCCAGTTGTTGGGCAGGAAGCCTTACTCGCAAATGCCGCTTTACCTGGATCATTTCGATGCCTGCCTGATTCCTTTCAGGCTCTACAACGTGACGCACGCGGTCGATCCGGTGAAGTTCTACGAGTACATCAGTGCAGGCAAGCCGGTGATTTCCACGCCTTTGGCGGAGATGAGCATTTACAAAGACCTGTTGTACTTCGCAACCGGAGTCGATGAGTTCATCGAGCAGATCGAGGGTGCCTTGGCCGAGCGCGACCTGGCCCTGTACAAACGACGCGTAGAACTTGCCCGGGCCAATGATTGGAAAGATCGATTCGATAGCATGCAACTGGCTATCGTCGGGCTGTATGAAAAAGTCTCCATCGTGCTCGTGACGTACAACAACCTCAATCTGACGATTCAATGTGTAAACAGCATTCTGCGCAATACCACCTGGCCCAATTACCAGCTCATTGTCGTCGACAACGGCTCGGAGGATGGTACGGGCGATTATCTCGAGCGCCTGCGCCAGGAAGTGCCGACCGCGAAGGTCATCCTCAACCCGGACAACCGAGGCTTCGCTGCGGCCAATAACCAGGGCTTGCGAGAAGCCGACGGTGACATACTGCTGTTGTTCAATAACGACACGGTAGTGCCAGACGGCTGGCTGGATCCGCTGGTCCGGCATTTGAGAGACCCTAGTATCGGCTTGGTCGGACCGGTCACGAATGCGGTAGGAAACGAAGCGAAAATCGAAGTTTCCTACACCGACATTCAACAGATGCAGGATTTTTCAGACTGCTATACCAAAGCCCACAAGGGGCAGTCGTTCGATATCTCGATGCTCGCCATGTTTTGTGTCGCCTTTCGCCGAGGCATTCTCGAAGAGGTGGGGTATCTGGATGAAGCATTCGGTATCGGAATGTTCGAGGACGACGACTACAGCCGTCGCGTGCAGGCGGCTGGCTACCGGACGGTCTGCGCCGAAGACGCGTTTATCCATCATTACGGGCAGGCTTCGTTCAGGAAGCTGATCGCCAGTGGTGAGTACCAGGCCCTCTGGGACAAAAACCAGGCGTACTTCGAAAGCAAATGGGGCGCTTGGCAAGCCCACGTTCATCGCGACGAGCCTGGCGTGGAGACAGGGGACAAGGGCTAGATCGCGACAAGGCCATGACCTTCAACATCCTCGTCGACGGTGACTCCGCCGTCGCGAGCAAGCTTTGCTCCCACAGTTCTGATGGGTGTACGACCGGGAGAGCCAGGTCGGCTACTAGGCCGCCTCGGCGTGGACGTTGATCTCGGGCGCCCCGTTAACCACGCTGGCTGAACGAAGGTATTGCGCAGTGGGCAACCCAGCATGGATGCCGGGTTAGCCGCGCTGGGCCATGGATGGCCCTTCGCGGCGGCCCACGGAGCGATGCCTTCGTTCAGGCATGCCGAGCCTAGGCGAGGCACCGAGTGGTGGGGCAAAGCGTTTTTGGTTACTTTTGGCGCTTTTCCAAAAGTGACCCGCCGTAAGGGCGGAACCCTAAGCCGCCGTTACCGCAGCAACGGATATACACCCCGCCCCAGAGAAGCACATTTTTCCCTAAGCAATCCAGACCCAAACCATCCCACCTATCGACCAGGCAAATCCTCACCCATCAGATGAAACGCCCTGGGAGCAAAACCAAGCCAATCACTGGCGGGCGAATGGTCAAACACCAAGTCCTCGTTCATCCGCGCCACCAGCGCACTTGAAAGATGTCGATAGCGCGGCAGACACCGCATGATCGAAACGCCCCGGCTTAATACCTGGGCAGGGAGGGGCAGCGTTCGCTCCGGACGCCCCATGGCCTGGAATATTCGCCTCACCATCGTGTGATACGGCAAGACTTCCCCCCCTGAGAGGTTATAGCCGCCACTGGGCAGGCCAGGCGTGCTCATGGCGGACAGGCACGCCTGGATCACGTCACCAGCATGCACCGGCTGGCGCAGTCCGGTTCCGCCCCCGATAAGCGGGAAAAATCCGAAGCGTTGAATGAAACGTGCTATTTGCGAGATGTTCTTGTCGCGACCAAAGCCATAGATCATGGTCGGCCGCAGGATCACCCATTCGACTTGCCGTTCGATCGCCCACTGCTCGAGCTGTTCTTCTGCGCGTATCAAGCGTTGCGCCACGTCCCGTTCCCGAGCATCGGGCGATGTTTGCTTGGCAAAACGGCTTGTGGAGGACAGCACGACAACGCGTTTGACGTGGGTGCTGGCCAGGCGTTCCAGATAGTCGGGTAACACCCAGACAGGGGCGAATGACAGGAAGGTGTCCAGCGTCAGTCCGTGCCAGTCGTCAGCATTTCGCCACGTCACACCGGGGCAGGACACCGTGGGCAGGCTTCGAGTGAAGGCGCTTGTCGGGAGACCGGTTTGTGCCAGCAATGGCAGGGCGTGCTCGCCCAAGAGGCTGGAGCCGCCCAATATTCCTATCCGCAATTGGGGTCTCTTATCGTAGGTTCCATGCATGTTTAAACCGGGTAGCCGCGTGACGAAGGACCATCAGGCTGAATCGAAACCAGACCCCGATCACCACGCTGACCCATAGCGCGGCAGGGTATTTGCGGCGGAAAAACTTGCGATAGAAACGCAGGATCCCCAGGTGTTTGTGCCATTCGACGAAATAGGGACGCTGGCGACTGCAGCCACCGAATACATGCATCACCTGGGCATCTGGCACGAACAGCACGCGCCAGCCGGCCTGATGGAAGCGCATGCACCAGTCCAGGTCCTCGCAATGAAGGAAATAGTCTTCGTCCCATAACCCGACACTCTCGATCGCTTCGCGCTTGACCAGCATGCAAGCCCCGGAAATGGCCTCAACGACAATGGGGGTGCCGGGTAGCGGCTCCTTGTGCAATAAAAAGTCGGACAACAGTGATGGGAAAAGTGCTGAGAGCCGCGAAAGTCCGAAAGCCCGCATGAAGGCGCGTCTGGGCGTTGGAAATACCCGGCGCCCACCGGCTTGCTCGCTGCCGTCCGGGTTGCACAGGAACCCTCCGACCATGCCGATCTCCGGTGCGCTATGCAGCGCCAGCAGCAAGCGGTCTATGGCATCGGCGGCCAGTACGGTGTCCGGGTTCAAGAAAAATAAATTGGGAGCCGCTGACAGGCGGGCACCTTGGTTGCACGCCACGGCGAAGCCGAGGTTGGCGGCATTGCGTACGATTTGAAGCGAGTCGCCGACAGCGTGGGTTCGCTCCACCAGCATCAGGCTATCGTCGTGGGAATCGTTGTCCACCACGATCACGCTGGAAGCGCCGGCGGCAAACGCCGACCTTACACACGCCAACAAAAGTTCACCGGCATTGTAATTGACGATGATCACATCACACTCGCCACGTAGAGATGATGTGCCCCATTCATCAATAACGAGCAGTTCCACTGCTTCCAACTTCATCACTCCATTGCTCAAACCTGGATACGTATGGGATCGCAACTACTCAGGTCTGTATCCAAGATAGCAGATCCGTGCCCTACGACCAGTTCCGGCCAGCGCTTTCAGAACGTTTGTCCCAAGGAAAACTGAAACACCTGCGTATCAGCGTTATCCGGCGTTCGGACCGGAAAGGCCACGTTGGCGCTCAATGGGCCCAGCGGGCTATACCAGGTCACCCCGACCCCCACCGAGCTGGCCATCTGGCTGAGATCGACCCCGTCGCATCCCTGGGTGGTGCTCAGATAGCACTTGTCGGAATAGACGCTGCCCACGTCCCAGAACACCGAGGTGCGCAGTGATTTGTTGTCTTTGATGAAGGGCAGTGGGAACAGGTATTCCACGCCGCCGGTGATGAGTATGTTGCCGCCCAGTGACTCGGTGTCCCGGTCGGAGTAGTACGCTTGGCCGGCACTGGCATAGGTGCCGGTGGCCGGTGTGTTGCGCGGGCCGAGAGTGCCGCTTTCAAAACCACGCACCGAGCCTTCGCCACCGGCGGTGTAGTTTTCATAGAACGGCAGGCCGTCGGTCGAACCGTAGCTGTTGCCGTAGCCGAGCTTGGTGTGCAAGCGCAGCGAGGTCGCGTCGCTGACCGGCAGGAACGTCTGCCCGGTGTAGTCGATCTTGTAGAAGCTCAGGTCGCTGCCGGGCACCGTCGCCATCAGGTTCAGGCTTTGCGAATGCCCACGGGTGGCCAGCACGCCCTTGTTCAGGGTCGATTCCGACCAGCCGAGGTTGGCCTTGAAGTTGGTGAAGTCCTTGCCTTCACGCTCGATGAAATCGTAGATCTCATCGGCGCTGTAGGTCCCCGGTTCGATGCTGTCATGTTGCACCGTCACGCCGAAATTCAATCGTGAGGTTTCATTGATCGGGTAGCCGAGGGAGGTGCCGGCGCCGTAGCTGTTGATGGAATAGTACGAATTATCGTCATCGTAGTATTCGTTGTAGTCGGTGGCGTTATAGAACGCGTTGTAACCCAGGCTCACGCCGTCCGGCGTGAAGTAGGGGTCGGTAAAACCGATGTTGTACTTGCTTTGGTAGGACGAGCGGGTCAGGCCCAGGCTGGCGTAGTTGCCGGTGCCGAGAAAGTTGTTCTGGGTGATCGAGCCGCCCAGGATCAGGCCGGCGCTTTGCGAGAAACCGACGCTGGCGCTGATCGAGCCGGAAGCCTGCTCTTCGACGCTGTAGTTCACATCGACCTGGTCATCGACGCCCGGTACGGCCGGGGTCTCGACGTTGACTTCCTTGAAGAAGCCCAGGCGCTCCAGGCGGGTCTTGGACTGGTCGATCAGGTAGGTCGAGGCCCAGCCACCTTCCATCTGGCGCATTTCACGGCGCAGCACTTCGTCTTCGGACTTGGTGTTGCCACGGAAGTTGATGCGGTTGACGTAGGCACGCTTGCCCGGGTCCACGGCGAAGGTGATGTCGACGGTGTGGTCTTCATCATGCGGCTGTGGCACGCCGTTGACGTTGGCGAAGGTGTAGCCCTCGTTACCCAGGCGACGGGTGATCAGCTCGGACGTGGTGGTCATCAGCTTGCGCGAGAACACCTGGCCCTTCTGCACCAGCAGCAGCGACTTGACCTGGTCTTCAGGCACTTTCAGGTCGCCGCTGAGCTTGACGTCACGAACGGTGTACTTCTCGCCTTCGTTGACGTTGACGGTGATGTAGACGTGCTTCTTGTCCGGGGTGATGGACACCTGGGTCGAGGCGATGTCCATGTTGATGTAGCCGCGGTCCAGGTAGTAGGAACGCAGGCGCTCCAGGTCACCGGAGAGTTTTTCACGGGCGTACTTGTCGTCGTTCTTGAAGAACGACAGCCAGTTGGTGGTCTTGAGCTCGAACAGGTCGATCAGGTCTTCATCAGGGAAAACCGTGTTGCCCACCACGTTGATGTGCTGGATGGCTGCCACGGTGCCTTCGTTGATGTTGACCTTCAGGCCGACGCGGTTGCGCGGCTGCGGCACCACTTCGGTGTCGACGGTGGCCGAGTAGCGGCCCTGGGCAACGTACTGGCGTTGCAGCTCGTTACGTACACCTTCGAGGGTGGCGCGCTGGAAGATCTCGCCTTCGGCCAGGCCGGATTGCTTGAGGCCTTTCATCAGGTCTTCAGTGGAGATCGCCTTGTTGCCTTCGATCTCGATACTGGCGATAGAGGGACGCTCGACAACGGTAATGACCAGCACATCACCGTCGTGTCCCAGTTGGATATCCTGGAAAAAACCGGTCTTGAACAGCGCACGCGTGGACTCCACCAGGCGCCGCTCATCCGCGTTATCACCGACGTTCAATGGCAAGGCACCGAAGACACTGCCTGCGGAAACGCGCTGGAGGCCGTTGATACGAATATCGGAAATCTTGAAGCCTTGGGCGTGGGCAAGTGTGACATTGAGCAGCAGTGCAGCCGAGCAGAGCAGGCGCGAAAAATTCATCAAGATCTTATCCAGGACACATCGACAGGTGGTGTAGGTGGACGCGGATATCTCACCGCAAGACGAGTCACCGCGGGAGCGAGCGGGCTGGTGGCGAGCAAGCATAAAAGTTCGCTGCGTTTGGTGCGGTTAACCCAATGTCAAGTTAGGTAAAGGTTGGCCTGCGGCGATGACGGTGCGCGGCGCACGGGCGATAATGGGCCGACACCTACTCAAGAGCGCCCCATGATCTCTGTATTGCTAGTCGACGATGACCAGGAACTGACGGGAATGCTCAGCCAATACCTGGAGCGCGAAGGCTTTGAGGCGACTGCCGTGCACACGGGGGAGGAGGGCGAAGTGCAAGCGCTGTCCGGTCGCTACAGCATCGTGGTGCTGGACGTGATGCTGCCGCGATTGTCGGGTATCGAGGTGCTCAGGCGCATTCGGGCCAGGAGCCAGGTGCCGGTGGTGTTGCTGACGGCTCGTGGCGACAACATCGACAAGATCACCGGCCTGGAGCTGGGCGCCGATGACTATGTGCCCAAGCCCAGTTCGCCGGGGGAGCTGGTGGCGCGTTTGCGGGCGATCATGCGCCGGGTGCAGCCAGTGGATCAGTCCACCAGTGAAGTAATCAGGACCGGGCCGCTGGTCCTGTGGCCCGGCAAGCGCCAGGCGCTCTGGCAGGGGCGCGAACTGGGGGTGACCAGCACCGAGTTCAGTTTGCTCGAGGAACTGGCCCGCTGTGCCGGGCAGGTGGTGAGTAAACAGAACCTGTCGCTCAATGCCCTGGGCTGCCCCTTGACTCGCTATGACCGGCGCATCGATGTGCACATCAGCAGCATTCGCCACAAGCTGGGACCGCGCCCCGATGCCAAGGCCTGGATCCAGAGCGTGCGGGGCCTCGGTTACCTGTTGATCGCCGAATGATGAAGCCTAGCCGACTGTTCTGGAAACTGTTCCTGGCGTTCTGGCTCGCCACCAGCTTGACGTTTCTGGTGGGGTTGGGTCTCTTCGTCATGGGCAGTTCCAGGCCTGGTGATCCTCATCTGGAAACGATCCTTGCCACGGAAGAGCAGCTATTGCGACAGTTTGGCATCGAGTCGGGCCGGCAACTGCTGGCGGTGTGGGAACACCCGGATGACCAGGCCGTTGGCGTCTATGACAGCGCCGGTCAGCTGTTGGCCGGCACGCCGGTGCGGCAACCGGCCTACGAGCGATCGATCATCGGCAAGGACGGCATCGTGCTGTCGCTCAAGTCAACCCATCCCCTGGGCAAGAAAGGCGACAGAGGGCCCAGCCACTGGACGCCGTTGATCATTGGCACGGTCATGAGTGCGCTGTTCAGCGGCTACATGGCGTTCTACCTGGCATGGCCGCTGGCCTATCTTCGGCGCGCCATGAGTGACGTGGCCCAGGGGCGCTTCGAGACCCGGGTCAAGCCGATCATGGGCGCGCGACGTGATGAAATCGTCGATCTGGCCGAAGACTGCGATCGAATGGCCAACCAGTTGAAGCTGTTGGTAGACGCCCAGCAACACTTGTTGCACGACATCTCCCACGAACTGCGCTCACCGCTGACCCGCATGCAAGCGGCCATCGGGCTGCTGCAGCAAGATCCGGCTCGCCTGGAAATGGTGGAACGCATCGACCGTGAGTCGGTGCGCATGGACACGCTGATCGAAGCGCTGTTGACCCTGGCACGCCTGCAGGGGCGACCGGAGAGTATCGAGCGCGAGCCAATCGATGTCGTCGAGTTGCTGTCGGTGATCGTCGAGGACGCCCGATTCGAAGCACAAATGAAAGGCTGCCAGGTCACCTTGCAGGCATGCCCGGCGTTTGTCAGTCGGGTCAGCGGTGAGCTGTTGTATCGGTGTTTCGAGAACGTCATTCGAAACGCGGTGCGCCATACCCGGCCAAACACCACGGTGATGGTCGTGGCCGAGGTCAATGGCGCCGCAGACGGCCTGACGGTGCAGATCCGCGATCAGGGCCCGGGTGTTGAACATTCGCGGCTACAGAGCATCTTCAACCCGTTCGAACGTGGCTTGAACGAAGCCAGTGCCGGCTTCGGCCTGGGCCTGGCCATTGCCTCAAGGGCCGTGGAAATACACGGCGGCTCCATCCTGGCGCACAACGAGCCGTCCGGTGGGCTGACCGTGGAAATCAGCTTGCCTCGTAGGGCGTGATCTTTACATGATATTACATTGGCTTGACGGCCCTGTACGCCCCGCCTCAGTAGACTTTGCGCTCAAACTTACTCAGCGTTTGCTGGTGTTTCAGCGTGGAGGTGCTCATGTTTCTGGTTCATAAGAAGGGTTTCGTTCCCGGCAAGAGAATGGTCGACGGTCTGGTGCCTTATGACTTCTTCTGCGAAGACAATCCGAGCCTTAACCTGTTCGTCTTCACCGGTTCCGCCACCCCGGGCAAGGTGGTCGAGGAACAGACACTCTGGGGATTTACCCGTCTTGAGCGTTTTGAAGCACTGAGCGGCACCTTGGTGTCGAACAAAAAGCAGGAAGGTTGGTTCCAGAAAGTCAATGTACTCACCGGCCCCGCCCAGAACGGCACGCAAGGCGTGAAGTTCCAGCGGGTGCTGAAAATCATCAAGCACACCGATGCAGCGAGCCGGGTCGCCAGCAAGGCCGACTACGAGATCCAGACAGACGAAGGCGACACCTATTTCACTCGCCGGCCTGCTGCGGGGGGTAGTGCGCAAACCATTATCTATTCGGCGGAACCCTAAGCCGCCGTTACCGAAAAAACGGATATGTACCCATCCTCCCTTTCACCATGACGCACCGTTTTAGCCACGCTTCAAACGTCGGCAAGCTGAAACCGATAACCCACCCCATACAACGACTCGATAGGGTTCTCCGCCGGGCAGGCCTGCTCAAGCTTGCGCCGCAGATTACGGATATGGCTGTCAACCGTACGATCGGTAACCACCCGATGATCGGAATAGATCCGGTCGAGCAACTGATCCCGGGAAAACACCCGCCCGGGGGACTGGGCCAGCGTGCTGAGCAGGCGCAGTTCCAAGGGCGTCAGGTCCAGGGCGACGCCATCGAGTGACGCCTGGTAGCGGTCTTCATCAATCAGCAGGCGGGCTGGCGCGGTGACGAGTAGTTGCGGGCTGCGCCGCAGGATCGCCTTGACCCTGGCCACCACTTCACGCGGGCTGAAGGGCTTGCAGATGTAGTCGTCGGCCCCCAGGTCCAACCCGAGCAGGCGATCCACTTCCTCCACGCGGGCAGTGATCATGATGATTGGCACGGCACTGAAGCTGCGCAGCTCCTGGCAGACTTGCAGGCCGTCGCGCCCCGGCAGCATGAGGTCGAGCAGGATCAACCGTGGCTCGCTGGCCCGTACCGCCGGCACCACTTGAAGGCCATTGTCCAGGCATTGGGTCGCGTAGCCGGCGGCAATCAGGTAGTCGCGCATCAAAGCAGCCAGTTTGGGTTCGTCTTCGACAATAAGGATTGGGCTGTCAGGGGTCATGTTCAGGCATTCCGTGGCAGGCGCAGGGTCAGCCAAAGGCCGCCCAGCGGCGAGTGATCGGCGCTGAGGCTGCCGCCATGGGCCAGGGCGATGCTGTGACAGATGGCCAGTCCCAGGCCGGCGCCGCCACTGGCGCGATTGCGTGAGGTTTCGCCGCGGTAAAAGCGCTCGAACAGTCGCGGCAGTTGATCCGCATCGACCCCGGGGCCGGAGTCGAGAAAGTCGATGCGCACGACGTCGTCCTCGCTGGCGGCACGAATGCGCAGCACACCGCCTTCATCGGTATAGCGCACCGCGTTTTCCAACAGATTGCTGAACAGTTGTTGCAAACGCTTGGGGTCGGCTTCGACCTGCAGCGGTGTTGTCGGCAGTTCCAGCTCCAAACGCAGATGCCGGGCATTGCAGCGCTCCTGGAACATCGCCACGCAACCGTCCAGCAAGTCGTTGAGGTCGCATTCGCTCTTGCGGTAGGTCAGCGCGCCGACATCGGCCAGGGACAGTTCGTAGAGATCATCCACCAGTTTGCTGAGCATGCTGACTTCGCCTTGCAGCGATTTCATCGAGGAAGGGTCGAGGGTGCGCACGCCGTCTTCGATGGCTTCCAGCTCGCCGCGCAATACCGACAACGGGGTGCGCAGTTCGTGGGACACATCGGCCATGAATTCCCGGCGCATTTTTTCGTTGCGTTCCAGGGTATACGCCAGTTGGTTGAAGTCTCGGGCCAACTGACCGACTTCGTCATTGGAGGCCACCGACACGCGGTTGCTGTATTCCCCAGCGGCCAAGCGGTGCGTGGCGGCGGCCACCCGCTTGACCGGGTCAAGCAGGGTACGGGCGATCCACCAGGCAATCAGCATCGCCAACAGCAACGAGAGCACGCCCACGGCCAGGCTGGTGCGCACCAAATACTGACGAAAGCGTTCACCGCCAGCTTCGGTCACGTTCTGGAACGGCGTCACTGCCAGCCAGCCGACGGTTTTGCCGGCGACCTCGATCGGGCGCATCAGCGCGTCGTCGGCAATCGCCGAATAGCCCATGACCAATTGCTTTTGTTGGTCGAGGAGGGCGATGCGAAACACAGCCCCGGTCAGGTCGGACATCGACATGGGCGGCCGTTCCGGGTAGGTGGTGTTTTCCCCCGGCTCCGGACGCAGGAGTTCGAACCAGCGATCCGGCTGGTTGCGCAGGAACTCCCAGTTGCCTTCGCGTTCGTAGGCACTGGCCAGGCGGGGTAGCACCGGCTTCATGCGCAACAGTGCCTGTTCGTTGAGGTAGTCGAGAAAACCGTTGCCAAAGCTCCAGCCGTTGGCCACCCCCATGCTCAGGATGACAAACAGCACGCTGGCCATGACGGCAATAAACAGCTTGGTGGAGATACTCAGTTTCATGGGCTCGGGCAGTTCGATGAATGGCCCGACCATTTAGGCCCTGGTGCGATGAAGATTCAAGGGTGGCGGGCAATCTTCAATTTTCCTGCACATTTGCCTCGCAGTATGGCGCCTGGCTTGAACCATCCGTCCTGCAGAGGCATTTATGTCGACCAAATTATTCGCCAAATCCCTGGTGACCGCCGCCATCCTGGTGTGCTTGATCGTTTTGTTCATGTTGGGCGGTTGCTCCGGCGAATCGGCACCCACGCCCGAACCGCCCAAGGTCTCGGTGATCACCGTGCAGCCGCAAAGCCAGGCGCTGACCACTGAGCTGGCCGGACGCACCCAGGCGTTCATGATCGCCGAGATACGCCCGCAGGTTGGCGGTATCGTCCAGCAGCGGTTGTTTGTCGAAGGGGCCGAGGTCAAGGCCGGACAGGCGCTGTATCAACTGGATGCTTCCTCTTACAAGGCCGCATTGGCTGAGGCCCAGGCGAACCTCGCCAAGGCACGCGCCACCTTGAAGTCGGCCCAGGCCACGGCCAAGCGTGACGCCCAGTTGGTAAAGATCGATGCCATCAGCCAGCAGGACAACGAGGATGCCCAGGCCAGCCTGCTGACCGCCGAAGCGGAAGTGCAAGTGGCCCAGGCCGATGTTGACACCGCACGCATCAACCTGGCGTATACCCGAATCAGTTCCCCCGTCAGTGGGCGCATCGAAACCTCGACGGTCACGCCCGGCGCGCTGGTGGTGGCCAACCAGGACAGCGCACTGACCACCGTGCAGCAGTTGGACCCGATGTATGTAGACGTCACTCAGTCGACCACCGAACTGTTGCGGCTCAAGCGCGACCTGGCCAGCGGTGTGCTGCAGAGCAATGGCGAAGGTGAAGCGCGGATCAGCCTCAAGCTCGATGACGGCAGCACCTATGCCCATGAAGGTCGCTTGAAGTTCAGTGGGGTCAGCGTCAATGAGGGCACGGGCACGGTGACCCTGCGGGCGCAAATCGCCAACCCGGACCGACTGTTGCTGCCGGGCATGTACGTGAGAGCGGTGCTGGAGCAGGCGCGGGATGACAAGGCCATCCTGATTCCACAGAAGGCGGTGACCCGCAGTGCCAGCGGTGCGACTTCGGTGCTGGTGGTGGTCAATGGCAAGGTCGAGCAGCGCATGTTGACCATCGACCGCGCCGTGGATAACCAATGGTGGGTCACGGCGGGGCTGAACGCGGGAGACCAGGTGATTGTCGAGGGCGGGCAAAAGGTCCGGGTCGGTGAAAGCGTCGTGGCACAGAACGCCGGCACCCGCAGCCGTACGCAGAAAGCGACACCTGTTGCCATTGCGCAGGAGGGCTGAACATGGCGCGTTTCTTTATCGACCGGCCGATTTTCGCCTGGGTCATCGCCATCGTCATCATGCTCGCTGGCGCCTTGTCCATCAGCCAGTTGCCCTTGGAACAGTACCCGGACATCGCGCCGCCGACGGTGCGCATTTCCGCGACCTACACCGGCGCCTCGGCCAAGACCGTGGAAGACTCGGTGACCCAGGTCATCGAACAGCAAATGAAGGGCCTGGACAACCTGACCTACATGTCGGCCTCCAGCAGCTCGGATGGCAGCGCCAGCATCAGCCTGACCTTCACCGCCGGCACCAACCCGGACGTGGCCCAGATGCAAGTGCAGAACAAGCTGCAACAGGCCGAGTCGAGGCTGCCGCAGTCGGTGCAAAGCGAGGGGCTGACCGTGACCAAGGGCGGTTCGGACTTCCTGATGATTGCCGCCTTGGCCTCCGACAATCCGAGCGTCACCGGCACGCAGATCGGGGATTACATTTCCAGCACCTTGCTCGATTCCATCAGCCGCATCGACGGTGTCGGCGATGTGCAGACATTGGGCTCCGGCTATGCCATGCGCATCTGGCTGGACCCGGCCCTGCTGGAAAAATACGCGCTGATGCCTTCGGATGTCAGCACGGCCCTGGAGGCGCAGAACACCGAGGTTTCTGCCGGTCAACTCGGCGCCATGCCGGCGGTGAAGGGGCAGCAGTTGAACGCCACCATCAGCGCCCGCAGCAAGCTGCAAACCGTCGAGGAGTTTCGCAATGTGGTGGTCAAGTCTACCAGCGACGGTGCGGTGGTGCTGCTTGGGGATGTGGCGCGGGTTGAATTGGGTAGTGAAAGCTACGACGTCAGTTCTGCCCTCAACGGCAAACCCGCTGCCGCCATGGGCGTCCAGCTCGCCGCCGGGGCCAATGCCCTGAACGTCGGCGAGGCGGTGAAGGCCAAGCTCAAGGAGCTGGAACCGTTCTATCCGACGGAGATGCAACTCAAGAACGTGATTGCCTACGACACCACGCCCTTTGTCAGCCTGTCCATCGAAGAAGTGGTCAAGTCACTGGGCGAGGCGATTGTCCTGGTGGTGCTGATCATGTTCCTTTTCCTGCAGAACTTGCGGGCCACGTTGATCCCCGCGATCACGGTGCCGGTGGTGCTGCTGGGTACATTCGGCGTGCTGGCGCTGTTCGGTTATTCGATCAACACCCTGACCATGTTCGCCATGGTCCTGGCCATCGGCCTGTTGGTGGACGACGCGATTGTGGTGGTGGAGAACGTCGAGCGGGTAATGGGCGAGCAGGGGCTGTCGGCCCTGGACGCCACGCGCCAGTCGATGGATGAAATCACCAGCGCCCTGGTCGGCATCGCCCTGGTGCTCAGTGCGGTGTTCATTCCCATGGCGTTTTTTGGCGGCTCCACAGGCGTTATCTACCGGCAGTTTTCGGTCACCATCGTCTCGGCCATGGTGCTCTCGGTACTCGTCGCCATGACGCTGACGCCGGCATTGTGCGCGACCCTGCTCAAGCCGTCCGATGGTCAGGGCCATGGCGCTCAACGCGGATTCTTCGGTTGGTTCAACCGCACGTTCGAGCGGGCTGCCGAGGCCTATAAACGCCAGGTGGGGGGCATTTTGCAGCGCGGGCGCGTCGGCTGGCTGGTGTATGGGCTGGTGCTGCTGGTGATGGCCGCCGGTTATTTCAGCCTGCCGACTTCGTTCCTGCCTGACGAAGACCAGGGCATTCTCATGGCCCAGGTGCAGTTGCCAGTCGGGGCCACGGACAGCCGCACCCAAGCGGTGGTCAAGCAGTTCGAAAGCTACCTCCTCGAACAGCCGGAAGTCGAAGCGCTGATCAGCATTTCCGGCCTGGGCATGAACGGCAACAGCCAGAACAGCGCCCGTGCTTTTATCCGGCTCAAGGACTGGAGCGAGCGCACGGGCGCAGGGCAGGGTGCGGCGTCCTTCGCCCAGCGCGCGACCATGGCGCTGTCGAGCATCGGCGATGCCAATGTGTTCGTCATGCAACCGCCGGCCGTGCGCGGCCTGGGACAGACGTCCGGCTTCGACCTGCAACTCAAGGACCTTGCCGGCCTGGGGCATGATGCGCTGGTGGCGGCGCGGGAAAAACTCATCGAGCTGGCCAACCAGGACCCTCGCTTGCTCGGGGTACGCAGCAATGGCCTGGACGACGCACCGCAGCTCAAGGTCAGCATCGATGATCGCAAGGCCGGGGCCTTGGGCCTGAGCACCAGCGACATCAACACCACGTTGTCCACGGCGTTGGGCGGCACTTACGTCAATGACTTCCTCAACCAGGGGCGGGTGAAGAAGGTCTACGTCCAGGGTGAAGCTGCGGCGCGGATGCAGGCGGCTGACCTGGAGCACTGGTTCGTACGCAACAGCAACGATGAAATGGTGCCGTTTTCCTCGTTCGCCAGCAGTTCCTGGAGCTACGGCTCGCCGTTGCTGGAGCGCTACAACGGCAACGCCTCGCTGGAGGTGGTTGGCGATCCGGCGCCCGGCGTCAGTTCCGGGGACGCCATGGATGCGGTGGAAGCGCTGGTCAAGCAATTGCCGGAGGGCATCGGCTACGAGTGGACCGGGCAGTCCTATCAGTTGCGCCTTTCCGGTTCGCAGGCACCGTTGCTGTACGGGATTTCGGTGCTGTTCGTATTCCTCTGCCTCGCTGCGCTCTATGAGAGTTGGTCGGTGCCTTTTTCGGTGATGCTGGTGGTGCCGCTGGGGGTGGTGGGCGCGGTGCTGGCCACGCGTGTCAGTGGCTTGAGCAACGACGTGTACTTTCAGGTCGGGCTTTTGACCACCGTGGGATTGGCCGCCAAGAACGCCATTCTGATCGTCGAGTTCGCCAAGCACCTGCAAGAGCAGGGCAACAGCTTGCGCGAGGCGACATTGATCGCTGTGCGCCAACGCCTGCGGCCGATTCTCATGACGTCCCTGGCCTTCATGTTCGGCGTATTGCCCCTGGCCCTGAGTAGCGGTGCCGGTTCCGCCGGACGTCAGGCCATTGGTACCGGTGTGCTGGGCGGCATGTTGTCCGCCACGGTGTTGGGGATCTTCTTCGTTCCTTTGTTTTTCGTGCAGATTCGCCGGCGTTTCGGTCGCGTTTCCACGGCTTCGACCTCTGTTCCATCCGCCCAGTCAGGTGACGCATGATCAAGTTCCGCTGGCCATTGCTGGCCATCCTCACGCTGCTCGGTGGCTGCATGAATCTGGCGCCGCAGTATGAACGCCCTGAGGCGCCAGTCGCCGAGCAATGGCTGCCGGCCGCTAGCACGCCCAAGGGCCAGGTGAGCGCCGACATCGAGTGGCAAAGCTTCTTCACCGACAGCCGCCTGGCGCGCTTGCAGTCCCTGGCGCTGAGCAACAACCGCGACCTGCGCCTGGCGGTCCTGAACGTTGAAAAGGCCCAGGCGCAATACCGTATCCAGCGCGCCGAGTCCTTGCCTTCGATCGATGCCAGTGTCAGTGGCACTCACAGTCGCACGCCCGGCTCGTTGTCCAACACGGGCTCGGCGGCCACCACCCATGACTACAGTGCGCAACTGGGTTTGAGCAGTTATGAAGTGGACCTGTTTGGACGGGTGCAGAACCTCCAGGACGAAGCCCTGGAAGACTATCTGGCCCTGACCGAAACCCGACGCAGCACGCAGATCAGCCTGGTGGCCGAAGTGGCCACGGCCTGGCTGACCCTGGCGGCCGACAACGAGCGCCTGCACCTGGCCCAGGAAACCTTGCGCAGCCAGCAGGCGACCTACGAACTGACCCAACGCAGCCACGCCTTGGGCGGCTCCTCCGGTCTGTCCGTGGCCCAGGCGCAAACCACCGTGGAGTCGGCGCGGGTCGACGCGGCGGCGTATGAAAGCCAGATCCTGCAGGATCGCAACGCACTGCGCTTGCTGGTGGGCAGCGACATTCCCGAAGAGTTGTTGCCGGGCGCGTACCTGGAATCGGCCGCGGCGCTGGTGCAGGTGCCGGCAGAGCTGCCTTCCAGCCTGTTGCAACGACGCCCCGATGTGCTGGCCGCCGAGCATACGCTCAAGTCGGCCAATATCGACATCGGCGCCGCCCGTGCGGCGTTCTTTCCCAGCATCAGCCTGACGGCCAATGCCGGCTCCTCAAGCTCGGCCCTGTCCGGCCTGTTCAAGTCCGGCAGTGGCGCCTGGACATTTGCCCCGAGCATCAGCCTGCCGATCTTCGATGCCGGCAGTAACCGCGCGACGCTGGACTCGGCCAAGACCGAGCGCGAGATTCAGGTGCAGACCTATCAGCAAACACTGCAGAGCGCCTTCAAGGAAGTGGCCGATGCCCTGGCGGAGCGCAGCACGCTGGATCGCCGTATCGAGGCCCAACAGGCGTTGACCGACGCCAGTCGCAAGAGCTTCGAACTCTCCGACGCGTTATACCGTGGCGGTTCGCAAAGCTATCTCGAAGCCCTCGACGCCCAGCGTTCCCTGTACAGCGCGCAACAGGACCTGATCACCCTGCGCCTGACCGAGCAGAGCAACCGCGTGACGTTGTACAAGGTGATGGGCGGCGGCTGGAATTAAGGAACCCGCCCCTGTGGGAGCAAAGCTTGCTCGCGATAGCGTCAGCACATCCAACATCACGGCAGACTGACCCACCGCCATCGCGAGCAAGCTTTGCTCCCACAGGGGGTCTGTGGTGAGCATCGGCCCCATGCCTCCCCGGAGCACCCCGTGGGAGCAAGCTCAGCTCCCACAGAAGATTTGTGGTGAGCACCGAATCCAGCTCCCACAGGGCAATGGTGAACCATAGGAATTGGAAACAGGCTCAAGCCGCTGTCGATTTTTCCCGGCTGTCACTCGCGGTGTCGCGGAACAGTCTGGGTGACATGCCGAACGTCGATTTGAAATGCCGGCTGAAGTGGGAACTGCTGCCATAGCCCCAGGCGTAGGCGATCTCGGTGAGCGAGCGGTGGGCATGTTCCCGGTTGCGCAGGTCTTCGGCGCAACGTGACAGGCGCCGCTGCCAGATGTATTCGCTGACACTGCACCCCAGTTCATCCTGGAAGGCGCGGTGCAGGCTGCGGACCGAGCACTGTTCGGCGTTGGCGATGCGTTCGATGGTCAGGTCGCGGTCGGCCAGGTGGCGCTCGATGTACGCCTTGAGGCGGTTCTGCTTGAAGAAGCGGAAGTCGTGTTCGAGTTGCTTTTCTTCCTGTTTGTTCTTCAGCGCGTTATCCAGCAGCCCGGTGATGCTGTCACCGATCAGCCCGGCCGAATGGTTGTTCAGCAAGGGATATTGATTGTAGGCATCGCTGATCAGGTGCATGAGCATCCGCCCCAGTCCATTGCGACCGTTAAGGTGCATGTCGCCGGTTTGCGCCAGTTGCCCGGATGCACCCTGGAACAGCAGGATGAAGTGTTCGCAACCTTGCGTGCTGGTCACATTGAAAGGTTTGCCGCAGTCGACCAGGAGCATTTCGTCAGGGGCCAGTACGCTGCTTTGCTGGCCCTGCTCGAAATGACTGACACCAGCCACCTGCATGATCAACATGCGCGGCGTATCGAGGGCGTCGACCGCCTTGCTCAGGTGGCGCGAATATCGATGGGCGCTGGCGGTCATTCGACAGAAACGCAACTGGCCCAGGTCCCCGTACTCCAGCCGACCCTGGAAGTTGCTCTCATGCAACGGGTCGATGAACGTCGATTCCAGCCGTTTTATATAGTCCGGCGTACGCCCCAGGTGATCGCTCATGAACTCTTTCCATTTCATCAGGCGGTCGGAGCGAACAACCTGATCGGTGGACACGCAGGCTAAATGGTTCATTTTTCGCCTCTATTTATTATTGTTTTCTGACGGATCGGGCAAAGGGGTCGATTTGCCCGATCCGGGCCTGATCAAGGGTGCCAAAGACTCAGAACGGGTAGTGATGGCCTCCGGGCTGCCAGGTCACCCAATGGGCACGGGTAAACTCATCCAGGGCATAGTGACCGTTGAAGCGACCGAGGCCGGAATTCTTTTCACCACCGAACGGGGCATTGGGCTGGTCATCGACGGTGATGTCGTTGATATGGGTCATGCCCGCCACAATGCCACGGGCGAAGTTCAAGCCACGGGCCATGTCCCGGGTGAACACGGCGCTGGACAGGCCATACTCGCTGGCGTTCGCCAACGCCAATGCATGGGTTTCGTTTTCTGCGACCAGCAGCGGCAGCAGGGGGCCGAACGTCTCATCGCGGGCTAGTTCCTGATCGGCTCCCACTTCACCGAACACATGGGCAGGTAGCACCAGCCCGGATGCCGGGCCGCCGCAAAGCTGCTTGAGGCCAGCACTCCGGGCGCCGTCGAGCTTACGCAGCAGGCCATCGAGCTGGCTCTGATTGACCACTGGCCCGATCACCGTGTCGGCCTTGGTCGGATCACCAATCTTGAGGTTGCGCACGCGCTCCACCACCAGCGCTGCGAAATCGGCATACAGCGAGCGGTCGACGATCACCCGGTTGACGCTCATGCAGATCTGGCCCTGGTGCAGGAAACGCCCGACCACCGCGGCGTGTGCCGCAATTTCGATATCGGCGTCATCCAGCACCACCAGCGGCGCGTTGCCGCCCAGTTCCAGGGCCACGCGCTTGATGTGTTTGCCTCCGGTGGCAATACGGCCGACATTGCGCCCCACATCCGTCGAACCGGTGAAGGAAATCAGGCTCGGCACCGGGTGCTCGACGAAGGCATCGCCGATTTCCGAGCCTGCGCCGACCACGACGTTGAGCGAACCCTCGGGGAAGCCGGCTTCTTCGAACAGGTGGGCGATCAGCAGGCCGCCGGTCACCGCTGTGTCGCTGGCGGGCTTGAGCACAATCGTGTTGCCCAGGGCGAGTGCCGGCACCACCGAGCGCATGCTCAGGTACAGCGGGAAATTCCATGGGCTGATCACGCCCACCACACCCAAGGGCTCACGGAAGACAAAACTCTGTTCGCCGGGCTTGTAGCTGGTCAGGATCCGACCTTCTACCTGCATCGGCATCGTCGTGCATTCGCGCACCAGGTTCAGCGTGAATTGCCATTCCATGCTCGCCTTGATCCGGGTGCTGCCGGACTCGTGGATCAGCCAGTCGATGATTTCTTCGCGGCGGTTCTGGATGACCTGGGCGAGCTTTTCAAGTTGTGCGCCGCGCTGGGTGGGGTGCAGCTGTGCCCACGCTGCCTGCGCCTGCTGCGCTGCCTGATAGGCGTCGTCGAGATCGGCAATCGAGGCCAGGGGCATCTCCAGCAGCTGTTCGTCGTTGAAAGGGTTGCGGTCGTCCAGGCGGCGTGCGGAGCGCCCTGCACGCCAGGTGCCGTTGATGTATTGGTCGCCGTTGATGGCGTAGGGCACGAGCGGTTGAGTCGTCATGGTCTTTTACCTTTGGAGGCAGGTGGTCGCCTCGTTTAGAAATCAAGGGTGCAAACGCCGATGGGGAAAATTGCTCAGCTCCTGATCCAGGCGCGGCCCCAGGAATTGAGTGTGTATTCCTCCTGTGCCCAGACACCGGGCTGGCGGCTGGCATCGGTGACTTCGAGCTCAGCCGAGAACTCCAGGCGGTTGCGATCGGCATCGACCACCATGAAGAACAGGTTGTTGCCCGGCCCATGTCGGCCGGGCCCGAAGAAAATGGTGATGCGCTCCTTGGCGAAACGATCGCCCCAGTCGCGGATGTCATTCCATTCGTTGGTTTCGTAACAGTGGTGGTCCCACTCGTTTTTCGAACCGCGGAAAAATGCCAAGGTGTGGTGCTCGTCGTCCGAGCGCAGGAAGCACGTCATCAGTTGGCCGGTCTGCTCATCCACGACATTGTCCGAAACAGTGAAGCCCACCGTGTTGACGTAGAAATCGATCATGGCTTCCAGCTCTGTGGTCTGGAACACCACATGTTGCAAGCGGCCGGGCATGCCTTGGCCGGAGGCCTGGAGAGCGGGGTGAGCGACGCCAAATATCGTTTGCCGGCCCTGGGGATCACGGATCAGGAAAGCCCCCGTTTCGAGCAGCGGCGAGTCGACCTCTTCGATGACGCAGCCGTTGCCGAGCAGGCGAACCCGCAGTGATTGCAGTCGAGGCAGACTGCCCAGGTCGAACGCCGCCGCGAGCAGGCCGCTGTGGTCGGCGGGAGACACGAGCATGGCGCGTTGCGGGCCGCTGAGCATCCAGCTGCCATCGGCTTGCGCCTGGCTGTCCATGTCCAGCATCCGTCGATAGAAATCGATTTGCCGTTGCGCGTCCTTGCTCGCCAGGTGCAGGTAGCACAGGCGTGCAGGTGTGGAAGTCTGGAGTGTTTGCATAACCACCTCTGTGCTTGAAGGTTTAATGAAAGACGGGCGCGATGCTCGGCTCGATTGCGCTGCTGTGGGCCACGGCGATGCCGAACAGCGACTGCAACGATTCGGCGGCCCGGGTTTCGGTAGCCTTGTCGAAAATCGCGGCGATATAGCGATCCGGACGCAGCAGCAGGAACGGGTGCGAATCGCCCAGCAGGGTTTTGAGCTGGTCTTCACGGTCCTGGAGCACCGTGCAGCCGGGGATCGACGGCATCGCCTGGACAGACGCGGGCAGGATCAGGATGCGTCTGGCTTCAAGGTGGCTCCAGAGGCCATGCTTGAGTTCATCGATACGCTGGCGGGTCGGGTCGCCGTATTGAATCAAGGCGAAGCCGGCGCCGATGGCGTCATCGAGCAGGCGTTCCTGGCCGTGGGCGTCGGTGAGTATCGGTTGCGGGAACATCTGTCCGCAGGACAACGTGCCTGCTTGCCCCTCGGTCAGCACCAGGCCCCGGGTGAAGCGGGGTTTGGGCTTGAAGCGCATTTGCAGGAAATAATCGCGCAACGGCGGCAACAGGCCGATCAAGGCGAATGCACCACTGATCAGGCGAGCGCGCAGGACGGTGGCCGGTGCCATGACCACGCCGAGGTTCAAGGCCAACTTGATCAAGGCCCATGCATGATCACGACGCTCGCTTTCGTAGGACAGCAGTGCGCTTTCCGCCATTTTTCCCTTCAGCACGCCGACCAGCTTCCAGCCCAGGTTGTGGGCATCGCGCACGCCGCTGTTCATGCCTTGCCCGGCATAGGGCGGGGTCAGGTGCGCGGCGTCGCCGGCGAGAAACACCCGCTGCACCTGCCACCGCTCGGCGACCCGGGCGTGGAAGGTGTAGACCGTCTTGCGCACGATGGAAACCGGCGCGTCTCCCTTGAACGGGCGCAGCAATGCTTGCAGGCAGGTTTCGTCGAGCACCTGTTCGTCCGTTTCATCGGGCTTGAGCAGGAACTCGAATCGGCGCGTACGGTGAGGGCCGGGTACTTCCACCACCGGGCGTCTGGCGTCGCAATACACGCGGGTCTGCCAGAAGGGGTCGTCGTCCTGGTCGGTATCGACCACCAGCCAGCGCGAGGAGAAGCTCGAGCCGACCATCTCGATCCCGAGTTGCTTGCGCACCGGGCTACGGCCGCCGTCGCAGGCCACCAGGTAAGCCGCGTGGACTTCCATCAGTTGCCCATCAGCGTCACGCACCAGCGCGCACACGCCGTGTGGGTCCTGGGTGAATTCCACCAGCTCGTGGCTGAACCGAGCCGTCAGGCTGGCAAAGCGTTCGAGACCTGTCCTGAGGGTGTTTTCAAACAGCGGTTGGCGAAAGGCGTTGCGCTTGGGGAAGCCATACAGCTTGCCGGTCGGCTCGACCTTGCCGAAGCAGCGACCGCCGGGCCGGGTGAAGTAATGCACGCCGTAGCCGGGCACGACATCACGCAGCACGGCGGCATCGAGCCCGATGGCCTGCATGGTGCGCAAGGATTCGTCATCGATTGAAACCGCGCGCGGCTCGGTCACGGTGCCCGGCTTGCGATCGATGATCAGCGTGTCCACATCGGCTTGGCCGAGCAGGTTGGCCAGGGTCAGCCCGGTAGGACCGGCACCGATGACCAGGACCTGGGTATTGATGCGTTTGAGGGTTGTCATTGTTATTCCCTTCCGGATGGCTCAGCCCAGTGGCTTGGCGCGGTTGGCGAGCGCACCCATGCGTTGCGACAGTTCCTGCGCCAGGGCAAGGATCTGCTGCCCTTGTGTCTCCTCCTGGGCACTGTCGCGTTCTCGCACCGGGCGCACGCAACTGATGCTGCCGACGACCTTGCCATCGCCATCGAAGATCGGCGCGGCCAGGCCATAGACGCCCGCGTCGACTTCACCTGCGCTGGCCACATAGCCTTGGCGACGCAGTTGCTGCAGCGAGCGACGAAATGCCTCCCAGGTCTGGCCAAGTTGACTGGCGCGCACTTCATCGGGGTGGTCGAGAAACAGTTGGCTGTGTTGGCGCGAGGTCATGTTGGCGAGGATCGCCTTGGACGTCGCCCCCAGGAACAAAGGCCTGGGCGAGCCACGGGAGTAGCTGACCTCACTGAACAGGTCTCCGTGCTGGTGAATGCACACGACCTGGTCCTTGAACAGCCGGCAGATCAGCCACACCTGATGTTCGCTCCACTGCGGGAAGCTGGGCTCAAGCGATTGTGCGGCGCGTACGAGGGGGTCGCTCAGGCGCAGCTGGCGATCCCAGGTAATGATCCGCGCGCCCAGGGCATAACGCCCGGCTTCGACCTGGAACAACAGGTTGGCCTCGGCCAATTCGCGCACGTAGCGGTAGATCGTCGAACGGGTAAAACCCAAGGCGCCGCCCATGTCGTCCACCGCCCAGATCGGGCTCTGTTCGGTGAACAGGTCGAGTACCCGCAGCATGCGCTCCAGGCTCGAGCCTTTGCTGTCGCCATCCTGCTCGGGCAGGGCGTCAGGGGTGTGTAGGTTTTCCATGCTTATTGCTCGTCCACGATGCTGTTGCGCAGGGTGCCGATTCGAGCGATCTCGATCTCGACTTCGTCGCCCGGTTTCATCCACACCGGCGGCTCGCGGAACGCTCCGACGCCGCCAGTGGTGCCGGTGACAATCACGTCACCGGGGGCCAGTTCGGTGAAGGTGGAGCAGTACTCGATCAGCTGGCGCACATCGAAAATCATGTCGCTGGTGCGGGTGTGCTGCATCACTTCGCCGTTCAGCCGGGTGGTCAATTCCAGGTCCTGCGGGTCGCCGATCTCGTCGCCGGTCACCAGCCAGGGGCCGAAACCACCGGTGTTCGGGAAGTTCTTGCCTGGGACGAACTGAATGGTGTGCTTCTGCCAGTCGCGGACACTGCCGTCGTTGTAGCAGGCATAACCGGCGACGTAGTCCAGCGCGTCGGCAGGTTTGACGTGGCGGGCCGCTTTACCGATCACCACCGCCAGCTCGCCCTCGAAATCAAGCTTGTGGGACGCGGTCGGGCGAACGATGGGTTGCAGGTGGGCGGTCTGGCTGTCGGCGAAGCGGGTAAAGATCATCGGATAGGTCGGCATTTCCCGACCGGTTTCGCGCACGTGAGTGGCGTAGTTGATGCCGATGCACAGCACTTTGCCCGGGTTCGGGATCACCGGCAGGAAGGTCACGTCAGCCAAGGGGATACGCGGCAGGCTTGCCAGGCGCGCAGTGCTCAGTTCGTTCAGGCGGTTATGACCGATGGCCTGTTTGAGATCGCTGCCAAGGGTTGGCTTGAGCGATTCCAGGTCGATGATTTGATCACCTTCGACCACACCGTAGCTGCTACGGCCTTGGACAATAAAACTTGCGAGTTTCATGGAGGCTCCTGGAGAGAGGAAGGGTGCAATGAGGGTTAATCTAGTCTTGCTATAAAATCCTGTAAAGTAGGATTTGTACAAAAATCCTAAAATATGGAATTTATGTATTTTTTGGCGCGACTATCCCTTTGGCGGACCTGGGGGGCAAGGGGAGGTGCGAAAAGGGCTCTAAACCTGTGGGAGCGAGCTTGCTCGCGATGAGGCCAGCCAGTTCAATACTCATGTAACTGAACCGCCGCCATCGCGAGCAAGCTCGCTCCCACAGGGATTGTGCTTAATTGACGGGCATCAGGACCCGATGCCAATCAATCGATTGGTGCCCAGCAGCCATGCAGCGACATGCGCATCCGGAAGGGAATCCTGATGCGGGCAATGGGCCCGCTGGCCATGTCACGGGTGTCCAGCACAACCAGCTCACTGCGTCCCTCTGCGATGAGGTTGAGCAGGGCTACGACGTAGCCATCGGCTTCCTCTGCATCCGCCGAGCGCGGTATGAAGATGGGTTCCTGGAAGCATCCGCTGTCGCCGGGAAACCAGGCGTCGGTGCGGCCTGTCTGCAGGTCCAGGTGCGCCAGCAGGTTGAAAAACTGGAAGGGGATTGGCCCATTCGCCGGGTTGTAGGGGCGCTCAGGATCGAAGGCGAGCAGGAAACCATGCTGGTACTTTCGACCGATGTAGCGATCATCACACCGTGGGAACTCGCAGGGATATTCCGTCAGTGGCTGCGGTTGAACGTCCTCCTGCGCGCCATTCAGGTCGAAGGTCCAGCGCATCAGGCTGGCGGCCAGGGTTTCAGGCGGTGGTACGTAGCCGTCGGCCTGGGGGAAGAAGTAGAAGATATTCCCGCCGGTGACCGGCATGTCCACATACACCTTGTCGTCCTCATCGAACGCATTGAGCGTATGCCCCTGGAAACCGTCCTTGGGCCCCTTGAACCAACGCACATCTTGCCCACGCCCGTTGCGCGGCACGATGGCGAACAGCTGGGGCAGGTCGGGTTGCCACTGGAAATGCGGCCCGCCGTTTTTCATGCGATCGACGTCAACCGTCAACGGAATCAACGGGAACACGACGTAGCGTTCGGTCACCGCGAAATCGTGCACCATGGCCGCATAAGGCGCCTGGAACCAGATCTCGTGCAGCAGCTTTCCGTCCGGCGAGATTTCGAAATAGGCCAGGTCGGGCGTGCCGTCGCCTTTGGCCTCATAACTGCAGGCCAGCAGGTTGCCTGTCACCGGATCGAGTTTGGGGTGGGCGGTGAACGTCGCAGCTTTGATCTGCCCATCAAAGCTCCATTCGCCGAGGGTCTCCAGGGTTTCGAGATCCATCGCCCAAGGCAGAGCATCTTCCTTGAGCGCCAACAGGACGCCGTTGTGGGGGATGACGGTGGTGTTGGCGGTGGTGTTGTTTTTCGCCGCGAGGGGGTCATTGGTGTAGACGTTTCGATAGACGCCGTTGAGCGAACGCCCTTCACGGCGCTGGGCCAGCAGGCGATCGGTCTTCACGTAGCGGCGTCGCATCGAGACTTTGCCATTGGCAAAGTTGAAGCGGCTAACCATGCCGTCGCCGTTGAAGAAAATGTCGTTACCCAGCATGGGAGGGTACTGCGGGTCTGGCGCCACCTGATAAAAAGTCCCACAGATCGAAGCGGGCAGGATGCCTTCGATCTCAAGATCGAACACCTCTGCTTCCACGCGGCTGGGCGTATAGAGAGCGCCGGAAAATTCAGGGGTTTGAGGGAATGGAATACTCATCGGGCAATCTCGTCAATGTGCGGGTTCGTTCATGTTCAGGCCGATTGCGGGGACATCGCCGGCCCGGAAGGTTTCACGCCGCGGCGAAAGCGTGCAACGACCAGGCACGAGATCACCAAGGCTAGCAGATAGGCTGAGGCGGCCAGCCATCCGACCGCGCGCAAGTGTCCCTCGCCCACGACCAGTGCGGCGCCAAACGGGCCGAGTCCCTGGCCGATGAAAATCGCAGCGTTACCCAGGCCTGCCAGTCGGCCGGAAGGGTCCAGTTCCGCCGCCATGGAAAGCAGGTAGGGCAGGCTGAAAAACCAGACCATATGGATCAGGCAGGCCGTGGTGATAAAGGCAACGGGGCTGGTGCCATAGACCATGATCAAAGTCGCCAGCAATGCCGTGCCGAAGCTCAACAGTTGTGGAAACAGCAGGCCCAGGCGCCGTCCGATCAGCCCGGCCAGCCCGGCGCCTAGGGCACCGGCAAGGATGCTGCCGCCGAGGATTCCGCCAATCTGCTGGGGCTCCAGGCCGATGCTCTTGCCGATGCGTTCCTGGTACACCCACAGGGCGGAGTGGCCGAAGAACAGCAGGGCAAACAGCAGGATCAACAGCACGGCAGTGAGACCAAATGGCTGGATCGAGCCATTGGCCGCGCGATGGGCGTCCGGGTAGCGCTTGGGCACTCTCCAGCAACCCAGCGCCGCGAGCACGCTGGTGATCGCCAACAGGGAAAACGCGCCATTCACGCCAAATGCTTGAAGGACCAGCGGCATGGAGGTCACCAGCAGCATGCCCCACAGCAGGTTGCCGATGTTGATGATCGCGAAAGTCGCGTCCTTGGACGTGCGCAGCGCTGCGGTGGCATAGACAACCGCCATGACCGCGCCGCCGCTGGCGCCGCAGATCATCCTGGAAATGACCAGTCCGGCCTGGCTGTGCAGTTGTGTGCTGGCCAGGTTACCCAATGCCAGGATCAACAAGGCCACCAGGGCGAAGCGACGGCGGTCGACGTTCGCCATGAACAGGGCGCAGACCCCGCAAGCGATGGCCATCGCCATGAGTTCAGCGGCGAAAAGAGCGCCGATTGCATTGAGCGGCAGGCCGAGTTGGTCGATCAAGGCACCGCCCAGGATCGGCTGGATCTGTAGAGTCCCCAGGGAAATGACCATCATCAGGCAGATGGCGCCCAGTGATTTTTTGCTGTCGATGGAGTCGAGTGCGTTCATGAAGCATCACCTCAGGTAAAGAGCCCGCTCATGCGTGAGCCGGCCTACACGTCAATCAGAACTTGTGGACGTAGCGAACCTGCACCTGGTAATCCGCTCGGGAGCGGTTCTCGACGCCGGTTTCTTTATAGGTGTTGAGCCAGAAGGCTTTGTCTTCGGTGATTTTCCAGAACAGACCCGGGCCAAAGCCCAGCACCTTTTCCCGGGAGTCGGTCAGGGTGTTGCCGTTGACCTTGTCATCCGAGATCTGCCGGAAGTAGTAGCCGTTGATGCCCACCGAGACCTTCGGAAACACTTCGTACGAGGCGGTGAAGTTGGCCCATGCCGACTGTCCTGACTGGGTGTCGCGCACCGCTTGCCCTTCAAAGAACTGCTGCGAACTGCTCGCCGGATCGTCGTTCTTGAAGTTGTACAGATAGTTCAGTCTCCAGCTCACTTCCCAACGGGGTGCCGGCATCCAGGTCGCTGCCCAGTAGGGGTTCAGGGAGAAGTGGTTGGAGCCAGGGTTCAGGTCTTTGTCTTTGTCGTACTTGCCCGTTGGCAGGATGGTGTCGAAGGCCATGCGCTGCACGAAAACCGGCCGGCCGCTGGCGTCGACGATCGGATCGAACTGGACCTGTGGCCCGACCGTGACATCGCCCAGGCCGGTAGCGTTGTCCTTGAGCTTGGCACCGTTGTCACCGAAGTCGCCGTCCAGGGAGACGACGGGGACCAGCAGGCTCCACCCCAGGTGCGCCCCTCCCGCGAAGGTGTCGGGGGAGTAGTAGCTCAGCTGATTGATCATCGTGATGACGTTGATCTTCGGGTCATCGAAGGCGCCGTTTTTCTTGCCGCCGTTGGTCCTGATGCTGCTGGCGGTGCTGAACTTCAGGTAGGTCTGGTGAGTCAGCCCGGGTGGCCCCGCAAACCCGTCGTAGAAGCTGGTGCCGCCCAGGTTGATACCGCTGGGTTGGCTTACGGAAGGTGGAGGAGGGCCGTCGGCTGCATGGGCGGCAAATGACGCGAAGCTGAGTGCCAGGCACGCTGGCAGGGATTTGGTCAGGCTCATTGAAGTGGCTCTATTCTTGGAATTGTGAGCGGGGGAATGTCCCCTGGCACTTCGACTTTAAGTCCCGGTGTTGGGTGATGCTTGAGCGCAACGGCCAGAGTTGACTGGGAGCGCCATGAACCCGGAGAAACGCGAGCGAACTGCTCAGCCGCCAGCGCCAACGGCGCGCCAGGCGGCCTCGGCCAGTTGCTGCCGGTAGAGTTCAGGGCTGCGTTTGACTCGGGCCGAGAGCCAGGCGCGGCAATAGCTCTCCGCTGAACCGATGATCAGTGACGGGATCAGTTCAAAAGGCAGGTCCTGCAAATCCTGCTGGTGGGCAGGGTCGCTGAACCATTGCTTGAGCGCGGCGTTCCTGGCGACATTCGCCTCGGCGAGCCGCTCGTTGAAGCTGCTGCGTGCGACCGCAAAGCGAGCCTGGTACTGGAACCGCGCCCAATCGGGTTGGCTGACCACCCAATCCACGTAGCTGAACACCAAGGCGTGGACCCATTCCCTGGTTGACGTGACAGCGCCGAGGTAGCTGTCCCTGAGCCGTGCCTGGTCATCCAGGGCGGTCATGTACAACGCCGCGACCAAGCCTTCCTTGTTATCGAAATGGTGATAGATCGCTCCCACGCTCATCTGGCTTTCGGCCCGGATGATGTCGATGGTGGTTGCTTCTATGCCCTGTTGGTTAAACAGCGCCAGGGCACATCGGAGAATGTGCCGCTTGGACTCGGCACGGCGCCCTGGGTAGCAACGCTCGAGGAGATCGACAGGTTCCATTTTTCGGCCCAGGCAAAAAGGGGCCATGGTAATTGAAACGACGGCCAGGCACGAGCGATTGACAGGGCGGACATTTACAGAATATTGTTCTGTAACAGAGCAATATTCTGTAAAGGAATGATGTTCTGTCCGTGACTTCAATCCACCTGACCAGAGATCCCCCATGAGCCAGACTCTCAGCATGTACCAAAGCGTTGGCCCGTCCGCTTTCAGCAATATGGCCTGCCAGATGGCACCGTATTTCGGCACCATCAACCCGGAAATTTCTGTGTTGACCCCCGGTCGCGGTGAAGTGAAGGTGCCGTTTCGCAAGGAAATCACCAATCACCTGGCGTCCGTTCACGCGATCGCGTTGTGCAACGCGGCAGAACTGGCGGGTGGGATGATGACCGAGGTGTCCATCCCCAGCGGCGCGCGCTGGATTCCCAAAGGCATGACCGTCGAGTACTTGGCCAAGGCCAAGACCTCCATCCATGCGATTGCCGACGGTAGCGAAATCGACTGGCAGACTTCGGGCGACAAGATTGTCCCGGTCGAGATCTTCGACGAGGCTGGGGTGAAGGTCTTCACGGCGCGCATCACCATGAATGTGAAAATCGGCTAGGTCGCCAGGCCCATCAAACGTCGACTGTCTCCGCCAGATGCGCCATCAGCCACTGGCGGAAGAGGTTGACGCTTTGTCTGTTTGGGGCCCGGCCTTGAGGTTCCAGCAGGCAGAACTGCGCATCGGTGCGCAGGATGGCTTGCGTCGGCCGCACCAGGTTGCCGGTTTGCAAGTGATTGCTGAGCAGGCCCGACCAGGCCAAGGCAATCCCCTGGCCAGCCAGCGCCGACTGGATCAACATGGAGTAGCTGTTGATATTGATGCGCCGTCGAGGTTCTGGCGCCTGGTAACCAAGGCGTTGGAACCAATCCTTCCAGCCAATCCAGTCGCGGTGCTGGTCTTCCAGCCATAACCAGGTGCATCCGCCCAACTGCTTCAGCGTCTCGATCCCTGGATGCTGCGCCAGATAGGCAGGGCTGCATACCGGGAAAATCTCTTCGTTGAATAACGGCGTGACTTTCATGTTTTTCGGCGGTGTGCTGCAGTAATACAGCGCCAGGTCACAGTCCAGCCGGGAAAAATCACTGACTTGATCCGTCGCGATGATGCGCAGGTCAATCTCTTCATTCTGGCGCTGGAACTCCGACACGAGCGGCAGCAGCCACAATGAGGCCATCGCCGTACTGGTGACGACAGTGACCTGCTGCGCGCCTTGCCAATGGCGTATTC
This sequence comes from Pseudomonas sp. H1_F01, assembly GCF_054681425.1. Taxonomy (NCBI): domain Bacteria; kingdom Pseudomonadati; phylum Pseudomonadota; class Gammaproteobacteria; order Pseudomonadales; family Pseudomonadaceae; genus Pseudomonas; species Pseudomonas sp. H1_F01. The sequence continues at coordinate 2,567,756 of NZ_CP162823.1, forward strand.
CCGCCGTGGCCTGGGCGATCTGTTGCAGCGTATCGCGCACGCTTTCGTAATACTGGCTGCCGGTGGCGGTGAGGTTGATTTCGCGGGTCGTGCGGGTGAACAGCGCCGTGCCCAGGTAGTCTTCGAGCAAGCGCACCTGGCGGCTGATTGCGCCTTGGGTGACGTTCAGTTCGCGTGCCGCCACGGTGAAGCTCAAGTGGCGGGCGGCGGCCTCGAATGCCACCAGGCTGTTGAGGGGCGGCAAGGGTTGCAGTTTCATCAGGCTGGGCCACTGTCTTATTAGGGTAAGCGCACGGAGATTGTGCAGAAGCCAGTGTGCAGTGACTACCTTATTCGCGATGCAAGGCTAAAGATCAAGGACCAGGTCAGAAGTGGGCTTGCTGCAGCACAGCAAACGCAGGCCTTTGTCGATTTCCCGTTGCCGGATACCGCCGTTGTGATTCATCTCGACCGTACCCTGTAGCAGGGCGGTCTTGCAGGTGCCGCAAACGCCCTGGCTGCAGGAGGAGGGCACGATTGCCCCGGCCTTTTTTGCGGCGCTCAGCACGGTCTGATTGCCCGGCATGCTGAACGTCTTCCCCGAGCGCGACAAGGTTACCGTGAACACCTCCTGCTGATCGAGGGAAGGGGCTTGCTCGAGCAACGGTTCCTCGTTCAGTGCGCTGATGTCGAAGCTTTCCTGATGATAGTGGGCGAAATCGAACGCCGCTTCCCTGAGCAGCGACTTGACCGCTTCCATGTAGCCCTGGGGACCACAGGTAAAGATTTCCCGTTCCTTGTAGTCCGGCACTTGCTGGCTCAGCAACGGCAAATCGAGCCGGCCTATCGGTTGCTGCCATTGAGCGGTGTCGCCAAGTCCTTCGCACACACTGATGACCCGCAGTCCCGGCATGGCGGCCTGCATGCGCGTCAATTCTGCGTGGAAGATGATATCGGCAGGAGTACGCGCGCTGTGTACGAAGACAATGTCGAGGTTGCCGGCCATGTCGCAGGCGGCCCGGGTCATCGACATCAGGGGCGTTACACCCGAGCCGGCCGACAGGTACAACAACTTGGTCGCAGGATGGCCGACCGGTGTAAAGCTGCCCGCCGGACCGGACGCCTTCAGGCTGTCGCCGGGCTTGAGGTGGTCATGCAGCCAGTTCGATACCGCGCCCCCCGGCACACGTTTGACGGTAATGGAAAACGCAAAGGGCCGGGTCGGGGAGGACGACAGGGTGTAGCAGCGGAAGAGGGTCTGCCCGCCAATGACCGGTGAGATCGTGATGAATTGACCGGGTTCGAAACTCAGTGCGCTGAAGTCCGCACAACGAAAAATGAAGGTTTTTACGTCATGGGTTTCCTGGCGCACAGCGCAGCATTGCAGGGTTTTCTGTTCCCCGCTGTGCCATTGCGAGCCGAACGTGCCCCAGGTGGTCGGATCGGTAAAGCGCTGGACCGCGCTGGTGTTTCCAGGACACGTCAGGTTTTCGTAAGTCGTCATGTTCATTCCTCACACGCCGTGGGCGGCCAGACGCGCCGCGTACCAGCGCGAGAACTGGTCGACATAGGTTTCGGTAAAGGCCGAGAACGGCCCGGGCGTGTAGGCGGGATCCTGGGTGCCGCTGTGGGTGATGCCGACGAGGCTGGCGTCTTGCAGGTTGGTCGCCGCCCAGACTTCGGTCAGCTTATCCACCTGGTAGTCGACGCCTTCGACGGCATCGGCATGAACCAGCCATTTGGTGCGCACCAGGGTTTTATCGGGTGCCAGCGGGATGATGTAGGAGACTACGGCGTGATCGCTCATGACATGGGTCCAGGAGTTGTGCGTCCAAAGATGCACGTCGCCCAAGTCGCGGCGGGTGAGGTCGCCAAACAGCCGGGTGCACGCCACGCGGGTGTCCAGGGTCTGGGATTCGCCGTTGCCGGCAATGGCCAGTCGCTGCGAGCGGAATTGGGTCACGGCGTCTTCACCCAGGTGTTCGACGGCATCGCAGATATAGCCTTCGCGCTCCCAGTTGGCCTTGGTGTCGGCATTGCGGCGGTGATATTCGGCCAGTGCCTGAAGTGAATCCTCGCCCAGCCCATCGGTGCAGAAACCGAAATCTTCGGGCAGGAAAGAAGCGGTCAATTCCGGGTGGGTGGCGGCGCAGTGATAACACTCGCGGTTATTCTCGATCACTAGTTTCCAATTGCCGTTCTCGATGATTTCCGATTCGTAGGCGATCTTTGAGTGGGCGATGTCGTATTGGGCGAAACGCGGCGTCATGACCTGGTCAAGGTACAGGATGTCTTCTGGTGGTTCGTCGCCGAGGCAGACGAAGACATGGGTGCCGATGACCCGGGTGTGCACAGGGATCAGGCTTTTGCATTTAGGGTCGAAGTCCTTGCCCATGTGTGCCGCATGTTTCAGGCTGCCATCCAGGTCGTAGCTCCACTGGTGGTAGGGGCAGACCAGCATGCCCACCGTCGACTTGCCGGCCTGTTTCAGGCGAGCCCCGCGGTGACGGCAGACATTGCGAAACGCTTGCACGTGCTCGTCATCGTCGCGTACCAGGAGGATGGAGGATTTGCCAATATCAAGGGTCGAGACATCACCGGGTTCGGGGACATCGCTGGTGACGCCCACCAGAATCCAATGTTTGGTGAAGAAGACCTCGACATCGGTTTCAAAAATATCCTGGCGACCAAACAAACCGCCTGGCATGCCATGGCCGGGCGTGCGGTCGGCCAGGAGTTCACGATGGGTCTTCACGGCATTGATTGTCATTATAGGTCTCGCTCACATTCAAATTGATCAGGCGGCGAGTACAGTTTGGAAAGGTGGAATAAGACCGTCAACGCGCTTTATTTTCACGCTCGCATAACTTTGCGTTATGCCTGAAAGTTGACTTTAACTTGTTGATTATCAGTGAGTTAGATAACTGTCATCGCGCAACCAATCGACCAGTGCCTGGGTAATGGGCTCAAGTTTTCGACCGCTCGGAATCACCAGGTAATAAGCGTCTTTTGGCTTGACCACGTAGGGCGTGATTCTGATCAGTTCGCCACTGTTGAGACGGTGCGCGATCAGCCGACTCCATCCCAGTGCAATGCCGTGGCCTTGAATGGCCGCCTGGATCGCATCGTTGTAGGAACTGCAGCGAAATGAATAATTGAGCTTGGGGCGCATATCGCCCAGTTCCCGGCACCAACGGTTCCAGGTCATCCAGCCTTCAAGGGTGGAATCTGAGTCAATCAGCGCCGTGTCCAGAAAATCGGTAATGGATGAAGGTGCCGGGTTGGCGGCGAGCCAGGCCGGCGAGCAAACGGGAAACACTTCTTCATCGAACAGGAAGACCGAGCTGCCATCCTCCCATTTTCCATTACCGAAACGGATGGCCAGGTCGACGTCATCCCGATAAGAACTTGGCGAGACCTGCTGCGTCATCAGGCGCAATTTCAACTTCGGTTGCAGGGTGCGCAGAGCGATCAATCTGGGGAGTATTCTCAAGTGAGAGAACGCCTCCGTGCAGGCGATGGTGATCTCCTGCTCACCAATGCCCTCGGCAATTTTGTCGAAGACACTGGCCATGCGATGAATGGACTCAGCGACGACCAGATGCAGGATATAGCCTTCGTGAGTCAGCTTGATCGCCCGATGAAGCCGATGGAACAGCTTGGTCCCCAGGGTATCTTCCAACAACCGGATTTGTTTGCTGACGGCCGCCTGGGTCACGCCCAGCTCTTGGGCGGCCAGGGTGAAACTGGCCAATCGCGCCACGGCTTCGAATTCCAGCAACGCCGTCATCGACGGTATCAACCGCCGATAGCCCTTGACCTTTTTATCGATATCGCTGGGTTGCATAGGTGCGTTCCGACGTCGTTGCCTGGTGAATCAAGCCACCGAAGATTCTCTTGCGGGTTCAGAAGGCGCGGGCTGTGACAGGTTATGTCCCAGCAGTGCCCGATACAGTTCACCGTCGCCCAATATGCCCAGGACAGTACCGGCCTCGTTCTGCACGATCAGTGGATGGCCCGTTTCATAGCGAATCTGCAGGGCGTCGCGCATGGTAGTCGTCGACGGTACGCAAGTGGGCTGTCGAGCCAGGGTCTCGATTGGCTGGGGCGGATTCCATGGTTGGACGTGCGCTGTCGTAGCGCCTTTTCGAAGGCTGGTCAAATGACCCTGCGGGTTCACCACCATCCACAGGTTTTGAGCTGTATCCAGGCAATATTCGTCGCGGACGAAAATGCACTGGTCCAGCGGGGTCATCAAACTTTTCGCACACAGCACATTCAACGGGTTGGTGTGGGCGACGAAGTTACGCACGTAGTCGTCAGCCGGGTTCAGCACGATCTCCTCGGGTTTGCTGTACTGGATGATTTTGCCGTCTTTCATGATGGCGATGCGCGTGCCCAGCTTCAGGGCTTCGTCCAGGTCATGGCTGACGAATACGATGGTCTTGTGCAGCTTGCGCTGCAGATCGAGCAACTCATCTTGCAGGCCTTGGCGGATCAACGGGTCGAGGGCGGAGAAGGGTTCGTCCATCAGCAGGATGTCGGCGTCCATCGCCAGGGCGCGGGCCAGGCCGACCCGTTGCTGCATGCCACCGGACAACTCGTCGGGCTTCTTGTTGCGCCATTGGGTCAGGCCCACCAGCTCCAGCTTCTCATCCACCAGCTTGCGGAGTTCTCTCTCAGGACGGCCCTGCATTTCCAGGCCGAAGCTGATGTTCTCGCGCACGGTCAACCAGGGCATCAGGGCGAACTTCTGGAACACCATGGCGATGCGCTGGGTGCGCATCATCTTCAGTTCGGCGGGGGTACAGGAGGCGATGTCGATCTGCCGGCCTTCATGTTCGACGAACAGCTTGCCGCGGCTGACGGTGTTCAAACCATTGATGCAGCGCAACAGGCTGGATTTACCGGAGCCGGACAGGCCCATGAGCACACAGATCTCGCCTTTGTTGATCTCCAGGTTGGCTTTCTCCACGCCAACGATCAAACCGGTTTTCTGAAGAATCTCCGGGCGGGAAAAACCTTTGTCGAGTAGATCCAGGGCGGGCTTCGGACGGGCAGAGAAGATGACGTCAACGTCTTCAAAACGGATGATGCTCATGCGTCACCTCTTTTCACGGCTTCACGTTGTTTGCAGATTCGGTCGAGGATGATGGCCAGCAGCACGATCGCCAGGCCGGCTTCAAAACCCATCGAGATATCGGCGGTATTAAGTGCGTTGACCACGGGTTTGCCCAGGCCATCGGCGCCCACCAGTGCGGCGATCACCACCATCGACAACGACAGCATGATGCACTGGGTGATGCCGGCCGCGATGCTCGGCATCGCATGGGGCAGTTCAATGCGCGACAGGAGCTGGCGACGGGAGCAGCCGAAGGCTTTGCCAGCGTCCATCAGTTCGTCCGGTACGTCGCGGATGCCCAGGTAGGTCAGGCGGATAGGCGCGGCAATCGCGAACACCACCGTGGAAATCAGGCCTGGGACTACCCCCAGGCCGAAAAGTGTCAGGGTCGGGATCAGGTACACGAAGGTGGGCACGGTCTGCATCAGGTCGAGCACCGGCCGCAAGGCTGCATAGAACCATGGTCGATGGGCTGCAACGATGCCCAACGGTACACCGATGACCACGCAGACAAGTGTGGCGAAGGTCACTTGGGCGAGGGTCTCCATGGTCTCCTGCCAGTAACCGAGATTGAATATCAGCAGGAAGGAGAGGGTGACAAAGAGGGTGAGACTGGCCTTGCGTTGGATGTAATAGGCAAGCAGCGCAAATACAGCGATCAACGCCAAGGGGTTGAACCAGAGGAGTGCGCTGGTAAACGCGGAGATGACGCCCGACAGCGACAGCGATATGGCGTCGAAAACTCCAGCACCATGTTGTGTCAACCATTCGACATACCGGGCGATATGTTCACCCAGTGGAAGCTTTTCTTGTGTAATCCACATATCACTAATCCGGCTGATGGAAAGAAACAGCACGCCAGCAACCGCCCGGGCGCAGCTCCGTGTGCCAGGTTCCAGGCAACACAAAACGACTGCGCGAGGCGTCGCGTGAGCAGTTATCGAAGTTTGGGCAGGGGATGAGTAACGGAAGACGCGTGTATCAAAGCCAGTCGCCCCGGCATTCTTTGGCCGGGTGTCGAGTGTCCTTCAGAGGTGTGCACTGCAAGATTCATGATGGCGGCTCGTTGTTGTTTTGGTTTGGAGTCCGTTGCCTGTGGAAGATAGTTATCCAAGTGCCTTTTGCTGACAAACCATTTTATGTCAGTGTCTCATGAGTTTTGATCATTAATTGTTCACCACTTCTCGGGCGAAAAAGTCAATCAAATGTACTCAGGTGTACATTCGACGGTCATCCGAGTACATTCACGTTACGCATTATTTTAAAGAAGGTAAGCAAAGATGCCCCAGGTAGGGAAGGCACGCGGCAAGGCCCAGGACGCAGGCTGGCGGGGCTCGCCGGAGGGCTGGCTGGAAGCGGCCTACGAGGCCCTGAAGGAATCGGGCATCGATGCTGTTCGAGTCATGCCGCTGGCCAAGCGCCTGGGCTTGTCACGCACCAGCTTCTACTGGTTCTTCGAGGATCGCGAGCAACTGCTGGCGGCGTTGCTGTCGCGTTGGCGAGAGACCAATACGGGGGGCTTGATCCGGCAATGTGAAAGCTATGCCGAAAGCATCTCCGAGGCGATCCTGAATGTGTTCGAGTGCTGGCTCAACCCACAATTGTTCGACTCGCAGTTCGAGTTTGCCGTGCGCAGCTGGGCGCTGCAGTCCGCTGAAGTGGCCCAGGAGGTCGCTGCGGTAGACGAGCAGCGAATGAACGCCCTGGCGAACATGTTCAAGCGCTTTGGTTATGACAGCCAGGGAGCTGATACCCGGGCCCGAACGATTTATCTGACTCAAATCGGCTATATCACCATGAATACGAGTGAGCTGATCACCGTGCGTTTCCAGCGCATCCCTCATTACGTGAGCATCTTCACCGGCAAAGTCCCCAAGCAGCGTGAGCTGGATCGTTTCTATGGGAAGTTCGGCTATGCCGAAAAAGAGCCCGGGGTCTTTGTTCCGTTGACGGACACTTTCGAAGGCAACGGCGATGACCAATGAGACCGTGGGGATCATTGGCGGAACCGGCTGGTTGGGCGGCGCGATTGCCAAGGCCGTCCTGGCAAAGGGACTGGTGCCGGCGGGAAACCTGATCATCTCCAATCGTTCGGGAAACCACCCGTTGGTCCAACAAGGTGCCAGTCTGGTCACGAACAACCAGGACCTGGTGGATCGCAGCGTCGTCGTGATCATCGCGGTTCGCCCCGAGCAGTTCGCCAGCTTGAACATCAATGCGACGGGCAAAACCGTGATCTCCTTGATGGCCGGCATCACGGCACAGGCAATTGCTACACAGACCATGGCGTCGGCAGTCGTACGGGCGATGCCCAATGCGGCGGTGGAAATCGAGCAGTCCTTTACGCCCTGGTATTGTTCGGGCGGGGTAGAGGCGACGACGAAAATCCTGGTGCAGCGCTTGTTTGAGTGTGTGGGCACCGCTGCTGAAGTCCAGGAAGAAGACTTCATCGATTACCTCTCTGCACTCTCAGGCACCGGCCCGGCCTTTCCGGCCTTGTTGATGACGGCGCTGGCCAATCAGGCGATGCTGGCCGGTATACCTGGTGATATCGCGCAGCTTGCCGCGAAAAACGTCGTGGTCCACAGCAGCCAGCTGCTGGCCAACCGTGATGCCCAGCAGATGATCGACGCCTTGGTGGCCTACCGCGGTGTAACGGCCGCCGCCTTGCAGGCGATGACCCAGGGGTATTTCGAAGAGCAGATTGGAAGGGCGCTGCAAGCAGGTGCCGCGGTGGCCCGCACGGGGCTTCAAGCCTGATAAAACGATCGGGGTCGGGTAACGGCCACCACCGCATCGCGAGCAGGCTCGCTCCCACATTCGATCTTCAGCGGACACAACATACATGCCCAACACAAACCCTTTGTGGGAGCGGGCTTGCTCGCGAAGAGGCCAGCACATCCAACATATTCATTGACTGTGACACCGCTTTCGCGAGCAACCCCACCCCCAGATAAAAAACGGCACTCCTCCAAAAAACGAAAGGCGCCGTTTTCCTCAAGCCAACCTCAAATCCTATTCAGCCTTGAAGCAATACACCGCCAGCTTGTTCCCATCCAGATCCCGAGCATAAGCCGCATAGGCATTGTCCGCCCAGCCACGCGGGCCTGGCAGGCCTTCACATACGCCACCGTTCGCCAATGCAGCCGTATGGAACGCCAGAACCGCAGCACGGTTCGGTGCCTCGAAGCTCACCGTAACACCGTTACCAATGGTCGCCGGACTGCCATTGGCCGGGTTGAGTACAAAGAATGAAGGCTTATCGACGCCCCAGATGGAACCGGCCTCGTTGAGATCGGCAACACGCTTGAGGCCGATCTCTTTCAAGGTGGCATCATAAAACGCACGTGCTTTTGCCAGGTTGTTGGTGCCGACGGTGACATGGGTAAAAACAGACATCTTGGTTTCCTTTCTATGGGTAGTTGGACGATCGACCGGCGCTCAGAAATGAATGACGGTGCGAATGCTTTGCCCGCTGTGCATCAACTCGAAGGCGTCGTTGATCTTGTCCAGGGGCATGTTGTGGGTGATGAAGGTTTCCAGCGGGATTTCCCCGCGGCTGGCCTTCTCTACATAACTGGGAAGCTCGGTGCGGCCCTTCACGCCGCCGAAGGCGCTGCCGCGCCATACGCGACCGGTGACAAGCTGGAACGGGCGGGTGCTGATTTCCTGGCCGGCACCGGCCACACCGATGATGATCGACTCGCCCCAACCCTTGTGGCAGCACTCCAGCGCCGCGCGCATCAGTTGCACATTGCCGACGCATTCGAAGGAGTAATCCACGCCACCGTCGGTGAGTTCGACGATGACGTCCTGGATGGGGCGGTCATCGTCCTTGGGGTTGATGAAGTCCGTTGCGCCCAATGACAGGGCAACGTCGCGCTTGGCTGGGTTGATATCGATGGCCAGGATGCGTCCGGCATTGGCCATCTTTGCACCGATGATCGCGGCCAGGCCGATACCGCCCAACCCGAAGATCGCCACGCTGGCACCGGCTTCGACTTTTGCCGTGTTGAGTACCGCGCCAATCCCCGTGGTCACCCCGCAGCCGAGCAGGCAAACCTGATCCAGCGGCGCGTCTTTTGAAATCTTCGCCAGGGAAATTTCCGGCAGCACCGTGTATTCGGAAAAAGTCGAGCAGCCCATGTAATGGAACAGCGGTTGGCCTTCATAGGAAAAACGCGAGGTGCCATCGGGCATCAAGCCTTTGCCCTGGGTGGCCCTGACGGCCTGGCAGAGGTTGGTCTTGCCGGATAGGCAGAATTTGCACTGCCGACATTCAGCGGTGTAGAGCGGGATCACATGGTCGCCGACTTGCAGCGACGTCACGCCTTCGCCGATGGACTCGACGACACCACCACCTTCATGCCCCAGCACCGTGGGGAAAATGCCTTCGGGATCGCTGCCCGAAAGGGTGAAAGCGTCGGTATGGCAAACGCCAGTGGCGATGATGCGAACCCGGACTTCACCGGCCTTGGGCGGCGCCACATCGATGGTGACCAACCGCAACGGTTCATTGGGCGCGAATGCGACCGCAGCCCTTGATTTCAAGGTCTGTGCTGACATGGAAGAGCCTCGTGTCGAATAGGAAAAATGGCCCCTGATCCAGGATCAGGGGCATGACTTCAGATGTCCTTGACCAGTCGCAGCGCATCGTAGATGGCCGCGTGGGTATTGCGCGCCGACACCGCGTCGCCGATCCGGAACAACTGGAAACGGCCCTGCGGGTTGGTCACGATATTCTGGGTTTTGCCGGCGATCAGATCGTGTTGTTCCACCGCGCCGTTATTACTCGAATGCGAGCGCAGTTCGAAGTACAAATCGTCCAGGGGCAGGGTGCCGTGGTTGACCACCACCTGATCGACCACGCGCTGCTTGTGCACCTGGCCGTAATCGCTGCCGAAGTTGGCCACCAACTGACCGTCGCGCTTCTCCACGGAGTCGACCCGATAGGTGACCGTGTAGGTGACGTTCAGGTCTTGCAGGCTGCGCATGTAAGGCACCAGGTTCATCGCCATCACCTCCGGCGCAAACGACCGGTCCGGCGTGACGATCTCCAGTTTTGCACCGCTGTTGGCGATGACCTCGGCCGCCTGCAACGCCGCATGGTCGCCGGCGTCGTCGAAGATCAGCACGTTCTGGCCGGGCTTGACGTCGCCGGAAATGATGTCCCAGGTCGACACCACCAGTTCATTGCCGAGCTTGAGCACCTCGGTATGGGGCAAACCGCCGGTGGCGACGATCACCACGTCCGGCGCCTCGGCCATGACGGTCTCGGCTTCGGCCCAGGTGTTGAAATGGAACTTCACGCCCAGCCGTTCGCATTGCGCCATGCGCCAGTCGATGATGCTGATCATTTCGCGGCGACGCTCGCTCTGGGCAGTCAGGCGGATCTGCCCACCGGGCTGATCCGCCACTTCGAACACCGTGACGTCGTGGCCACGTTCGCCGGCCACCCGTGCCGCCTCCAGGCCCGCCGGGCCGGTGCCGATCACCACCACCTTGCGCTTGACAGCCGCCTTGGGGATTTCGTGGGGCATGCTGGTTTCGCGGCCAGTGGCGGCGTTGTGGATGCAATACGCAGCCCCGCCCTGATAGATGCGGTCCAGGCAATAGTTGGCGCCGACGCAGGGACGGATTTCTTCTTCGCGCTTTTCGATGATCTTGCGCACGATGTGCGGGTCGGTCATGTGCGCGCGTGTCATGCCGATCATGTCCACCTTGCCGGAGGCGATGGCGTGTCGCGCCGTGGCGACGTCCGGGATCTTGGCAGCATGGAACGTCGGGAAGCCGGTGGCCGAACGAATCTCGCCGGCGAAATCCAGGTGCGGCGAGTTGCGCATGCCCTGGATCGGAATCACGTCGGTGAGGCCGGCATCGGTATCGATGTGTCCGCGAACGACGTTGAGGAAGTCCACCAGCCCACTGTCCTTGAGCATGTGGGAGATCTGCAGGCCATCGCTGGCACCGAAGCCGCCGGGCAGGTCTTCATCGCCGGTGTAGCGCACCCCGAGCAGGAAATCCTCGCCACAACGCTGGCGAATGCCGCGTAACACATCAAAAGTGAAGCGCATCCGGTTTTCCAGCGAACCACCGTAGGGCCCGTCGAGATCGTTGGTCAGTGGCGACCAGAACTGATCCATGAGGTGCCCGTAGGCCTGCAATTCCAACCCATCGAGACCGGCGGCCTTCATGCGCTCGGCGGCGTCCACGTAATCCTTGATGATCCGGTCGATGTCCCATTCTTCCATCTTTTTCGGGAAGGCCCGGTGGGACGCTTCGCGACGATGGGAAGGCGAGACGACCGGGAGCCAGTCGGCCTTGTCCCAGCGTGTGCGCCGTCCCAGGTGGGTCAGCTGGATCATCACCGCCGCGCCGTGTTCGTGGCATTCGTCGGTCAGGTCCTTCATCCATTTGACCACTTCATCCTTGTACGCCAGCACGTTGTTGAACACCGGCGGGCTGTCCCGGGAAACGGCGGCGGAGCCCGCCGTCATGGTCAGCGCCACACCAGCCTTGGCACGTTCAACGTGGTAGGCGCGGTACAGATCCTTCGGCATGCCGTCGACAGGATAAGCGGGCTCATGGGAGGTGGTCATGATCCGGTTTTTGAGGGTCAGGTGTTTGATCTTATAGGGCTGCAGCAGAGGATCGCTGGACATGGTGTTGCGCTCCGGGAACAGAACATCAGGCTTGGTTTGACATAACGGTATGTCGAATGTTCATGTGTGTCAACGATTGAGACACAGGTGTACATTTTTCTTGCGTGGTGGAAAAACCAGGATTACCATCCAGTCGAAACAGGGGGGATCCGGCGTATCCGGTCGGTCATCCCGCATCGATCCAGAGTGCAAGGGGGCTATGCAAAGAACTATGAAAGTGCTCGTTGCGGTAAAACGCGCCATCGATCCGAATGTGAAAGTCCGGGTGAAAGCCGACGGTTCAGCCGTCGAGCTCAATGGCGTGAAGATGGCCTTGAATCCGTTCTGCGAAATCGCGGTGGAAGAGGCGATTCGCCTCAAGGAGAAGGGGCTGGTATCCGAAGTGGTGGTGGTCTCGGTGGGCACTTCGGCCGCCCAGGAGCAACTGCGCACGGCATTGGCACTCGGCGCGGACCGGGCGCTGCTGGTCGAGACGAGTGAGCTGCTCGAGCCGCTCAACGTCGCCAAGTACCTGAGCAAAGTGATCGATCAGGAAAAGCCGCAACTGATCCTGTTCGGCAAACAGGCGATCGACCAGGAGAACAACCAGGTCGGGCAAATGGTCGCGCAGCTGATTGGCAGCGGTCAGGCCACTTACGCCTCGGCAATCAATCACGTCGACGGGCAATGGGTGGTCGAGCGTGAGGTCGACGGTGGCAGCCAGGTGCTCGCCCTCGCCATGCCGGCCGTGGTGACCTGTGATTTGCGCCTGAACCAACCGCGCTACGCCTCGTTGCCGAACATCATGAAAGCCAAGAAAAAACCGCTTGAAATCATTGCTGCTGACACCTTGGGCGCGAGCGTGAAGGAACACGCTCGATTGTTAGGGGTTGTCCCGCCTGCGGTGCGCAAAGCGGGCATCAACGTCGGTTCGGTGGCCGAGCTGGTGGATAAACTGAAAAACGTTGCGGGGGTGATTTGATGCGCACATTGGTGATCGCCGAGCACAGTGCAGGTGAGCTGACGGCGGGTACGTGGAGTGCCGTGACCGCCGCCATGGCGCTGGGTGCCGAGACGGATTTGCTGGTGATGGGCGGGACGGACGCGTCGGCAGTGGCGCAACAGGCAGCACTGACCCAGGGCCTGGGCCGGGTGCTGCTCGCACAGGGTGCGATGTTCGAAAACGCCCTGGCTGAAAATGCCCAACCGCTGATCACTTCACTGGTGGCCGAGGGGTATACGCACGTCGTTGCCGACGCCAGCAGCATGGGCCGCAATGTGTTGCCGCGGGTCGCGGCCAGCCTGGATGTCGGCATGCTCTCCGACGTCACCCACATCGTTTCGGCGGACACCTTCCAGCGTCCCATTTATGCCGGCAATGCCATCGCCACGGTGCAGTCCCTTGACCCGATCAAGTTGCTGACCGTTCGTGCCTCGGCGTTCACCCAGGCCTTGTCCCATGAACATCGTTGCGAAGTGGTGGCGGTGGAGGGCGGGCAAAGCGCAAGCAACGTGCGTTTCGTGAGCGAACAACTGACGGCCAGTGAAAGGCCCGATTTGTCGAGTGCCCGCGTCGTTGTTTCCGGTGGCCGCGGCATGCAATCCAAGGAACATTTCGCCTTGATCGAGCGTGTGGCCGACAAGCTCGGTGGTGCCGTAGGGGCCTCGCGTGCCGCGGTGGATTCGGGTTTTGCCCCCAATGATTTGCAGGTCGGGCAGACGGGGAAAATCGTCGCGCCAGAGCTATACATCGCTGCGGGTATCAGCGGCGCCATTCAACATTTGGCGGGCATGAGTGGCTCGAAGGTCATTGTTGCGATCAACCAGGACGCCGAGGCGCCGATTGCCCAGGTGGCGGATTACATGTTGGTGGCGGATTTGTTCGAGGCCTTGCCGGCGCTCGAAAAAGCATTGTGAGTGATTACATTCATAAGCTCCGCCAAGTGGCGGAGGAGGGCCGAACGACCTGAATACATGAAGACTTTTCGTATAACTAAAACTTATCCATGCATAACATAAAATCCCTTGAGGGTGTAATGGCACTCTGCTTTTATGAGGGAAGTTAATTCTTCTGCTGCCCTGCCAATAACTATTAATACAGTACGCGGAGATGCACCATGATTACGTTATCCAGTAAAACTTGTATCGGCTGGCTTGCAGGCCTGGCGATGGCCGCCGGTAGCCTGACGGCTCACGCCGAGGAACCCACGCCTATCCGTATTGGATGGGTGAATTGGTCGGATACGGAAATCGCTGTAAAGCTGGCAGATACGGCATTGCGTGACCACTTGAAGCAACCGGTCAAATTGGTACTCGCCGATATCGGCATTCAGTTCCAGGCCCTGGCTAACGGCAATATCGACCTGATTCCGATGGTCTGGCTGCCGAGCACTCACAAGGCGTTCTACGACAAATACCAGGACAAGCTCGAAGACCTCGGCGTGCTGTATGAAGGTCGGATCGGCATGGCCGTGCCAACGTCCATTCCGACCAGCGAGATCGCCAGTGTCGAAGACCTCAACAAGCCTGAAGTACGGGAAAAACTGGGCGGCAAGATCCTGACGTCGGAAGTGGGCAATGGTCAGTACAAGCTGACGGAAAAGGCCATCAAGGAATATAAGCTCGATGGTTACAAGATGGTCGCCTCTTCAGAGTCTGGAATGCTGAGCGAGCTGGATCGCAACATCAAGCGTGACAAATGGTCGTTGATCAACGCCTGGAGTCCCCACTGGATGTTCGCCAAGTGGCCGCTGCGCTACCTGGATGATCCGAAGCAGATTTTCGGTGGTGCTGAGCAAATCCATGCGGTTGCCCGCAAAGGCTTCAGCGCCGAGCATCCTGATGTCGCCCGGTTCTTCGCCAACTTCAAGATCCCCAAGGCTGACCTTGAGAAGTTGATGTCCACCGCCCGTGACAGTTCGGCAGACAAGGTCGTTGCAGAGTACTACGCCGCCAACAAGCCTCGCTTCGAGGCGATGTTCGGCAGTCAGACCGCCTCCGTCACACCGTCCCAGTGATGGCTGCTGCTATTCAATAGTTGAGTTGCAGTCCGATGTCCTGCGTGAAGGGCATCGGATGCATCGAACGAACATTCAGGCGATACCCTTGAAAACCACAGCCTATCGTCGCTTTACCCTGGATGAGGCGGTCGACTGGGTGAAGCATCTCTGTGAATCGAAGGGCTGCTCACCCGCGGTTGCCCTCTCATTGGCTCACGCCACCGTGGCTGCGCAAGCGCGCGGTAACCAGGCCGTGGGGTTTCGCCACCTCGCCGATTACTTGCCGGGCTTTTCTTCCGGACGAATCAATCCACGTGCCGAACCACGCATCTCCCGCGCTGGCGCGATTATCTTCAAGTCCGATGCCCAAGGCGGAATTGCCCAACTGGGTGTCGATCGCTGTTTCGATTCGCTGTGCCATGCCGCGCACGCCAATGGTATGGCAACGCTGAGCCAGTGCAACAGTTTCACCAGCGGTGAACTGGGTGACTACACGTTGCGGTTTGCCCAGGCCGGGCTGATTGCATTGGCGGTCGCAAACGGGCCGGCCCTGGTCGCCGTTCCTGGTGCCAAGGGCAAGACCTACTCGACCAATCCGCTTTCATTTTCCGCGCCCTCAGCCGACGGCATCCCGCTGATGTTCGACCAGGCGTGCAGTGCCGCGGCATTCGTGAATATCGCCCACGCCGCTTCGACGGGCAGCGACATCCCTGACGGTTGGGCGGTGGACCAACAGGGCAACGGCACACGTAATGCCTTGGCGGCGTTGAGCGGTGCGCTGCTGCCTTTTGGCGGAAATCGTGGGGCCAATCTGATGCTCATGGTCGAGGTCCTGGCGGCGGGGCTCACGGGTGCCAACTGGTCGTTGGATGCGCCGGCGTTTAACCAGGGAAACCAGACGCCTGGCTGTGGCCTGTTGATCCTGCTCCTGGCGCCGGCCTTCTTTTCAAGCGGGTTTGAACAGCGACTGTCCAGCCAACTGACCCGCCTGACGCAGATGGGCGTCCACAGGCCGGGATGGGAACGGCAACACTTAACGCGCACCGCACAGAATGATGGGATCAGTGTTCCCGTTGACCTGTTGGAACAGCTGAGCCGTCTGTAAGCCAGTTCGATAAGTTGCTCGGGAAATGGGATCGAAAACGATGATGAACAGCACTGAAGATCCATCGTGGGACCAGGACATTATCCGTAGTGGGAAGTCGCTCAGGCGTTCGCTCCAGAGCGTCCTGTCGGGCAGCGGTTGCAATGAGGCGCCAGCACATGTCGCGTCTCTGAGCACGGCCCAATGGAATATCAGCAAGACTGCGCAGACTTCAAATGTGCTGCCCCGGTGTTTGGAGCGTCACTTATCCGAGGCGCTTGACGCTGCGCCCAGGACCGATGATGACCTGATATCGATACTGGCTGCGCTGAGCACGCTCTTGCCCCATCTTCCCTGGATAAACCGCCAAGCCCGGGCCGACCAGGACAGCGCTTTTGTGGAGCGCCATCGCCACGGGATGATCGCCGGCCCTGGAGCGCTATTTGAATGTTCCACCTTGACCTTGGGGTTGGCGCTGATGATGCCCAAGACCAGCTACCCCTATCACCAACACCCGCCTGCCGAGTTCTACCTCGTTCTTTCGCCGGGTGACTGGTATCGGGAGGATGTTGGGTGGTGGAGTCCTGGTGCGGGGGGCGTTGTCTTCAATCCGCCTTCTTGTATTCATGCAATGAGATCGACGTGCGTTCCACTGCTTGCTTTATGGGGCTTGTTTCATTCAGAGGCTGAGTTATGTCGGTAACAACAATGGGTATCAAATTGGATGGGGAAACGCGTGCCAGGCTGAAATCGGCGGCGGCCAAGTTGGATCGCACCTCACATTGGTTCATGAAGAAGGCGATTTTGAATCTCATTGAAAAGGTGGAAGCTGGGGCCGGCGTTGAAGCCTTTGTAGCGGTCGAGACGCTGGAGAGGGATACGTTGCGCCATAGCATCGCACGACAGCACGCAAATAAAGGCCTGCGTGACGATACCGCCCTGATGGCATCGGCCAAGGGCGGTGTGCATGGTGCGTGATTATGATGCGCCGCGGCCTCAGCTAGGCATCGCCTTGTGTCTTTTGTCCATGCTGATCTTTGCCAGCCAGGATGGCGTCACCAAAGTGCTGGTAAGGGATCTCCCGGTCGCCCAGCTCGTCATGGTGCGCTATTGGGTATTCCTTGCGTTTGCTGTTGGCTATAGCGTTTATCAGGGAAGTTTGCGAACCGCATGTCGAAGCCAGCATCCCTTTCTCCAGATAACTCGTGCCCTGGTTGGGGTGGGTGAAATCGCTTTGTTTGGATTTGGCCTGCGTTATCTTGGCTTGGCTGAGATGCATGCCTTGTATGCGGTTTTCCCGCTGATGACGCTGGCCTTGGCGGGAGCATTGCTGGGGGAGTTCGTCGGCGTGCGTCGATGGATTGCCGCTGCGATAGGTTTCCTGGGCACCTTGGTCATTCTTCGCCCCGGCGGCGGTGTCTTCGAACTCGCAGCGCTGATTCCCTTGATGTCCGCGCTGGGGTTCGCTGTGTTCAATGTGTTGACGCGGCGGATTAGCCGCGACGATTCGTTTGCTACGAACATGCTCTACATGGGTTTTTTCGGCGCAATGGCCGTCACCGTACCCGGCCTTCCCGGATGGGTTGTTCCGAGCCCGATGCAGTGGGTCTTGATGGGAGTGCTTGCTACCACAGGTGTAGTGGCCCAGCTTTTACTCATCCAGGCGCTCAGGTATGCGACGGCGGCCACGCTCCAGCCTTTCAATTACACGCTGCTGGTATTCGCCACGTTCATCGGCCTGTTCGTGTTCGGCGAATTGCCGGACCTATGGACAGTGGTAGGGGCTAGCCTGGTGGTGATCGGTGGCCTGTATGCAGTCAAGGCGAAAGGGTAGGTCAAGCGCCTTGCCAGCGATTTTCCCTACCGTCCAGTCGTCATAAGCAGAGAGCCATCCCTGGCTCTCCCAGGCACTACCGCTTAGAACTTGAAGCGCCCCACCAAACCCTTGAGTTGTCCGGAAATATCCGTCAGACGCCCCGAGCCGGTCTGCGCCGAGTGGGCGAATTCCTCGACCAACTGGGCATCGGCATGGATCTGCGCGATGTGCCGGTTGATGTCTTCGGCCACCTGGTGCTGCTCCTCTGCCGCTGTGGCGATCTGCGTATTCTGGTCGCGAATCGAGTCCACCGAGTGGCGGATCTTGTCGAAGCTGTCGCGGGCCTGTTGGATGCGCTCCACGCTGGTTTGCGACACCTGCAGGCTGCTTTGCATCTGTTGGGTCACTTCCTGGGTGCGCCGTGCGAGGTTGCCCAGCAGGCTGTCGATCTCACCGGTGGAGTCGGCGGTACGCCGTGCCAGCGCCCGGACTTCGTCGGCCACCACGGCGAACCCGCGACCTTGATCGCCGGCCCGTGCAGCTTCGATGGCGGCGTTCAGGGCCAACAGGTTGGTCTGTTCAGCGATCGAGCGGATGGTGTCGAGGATGGTGTTGATGTTCTTGCTGTCCTGTTCCAGCGCCTGCATGGTCTGGGTCGACTTTTGCAGGTCGTCGCTCAGTTTCAGCACGCTGCCGGTGGCTTCGCCGATGTGATGCTGGCCATCGTGTACATCGCGATAGCCTTCGTCCGCACTGGAGGCGGCCTGGCTGCAAGAGCGGGCCACTTCGTTGGCGGTGGCAACCATTTCGTTGAACGCGGTGCTCACCAGCTCCACGGCCTGGCGCTGGCGCCCGGCAGCGTCGTTCATGTTCTGGGCCACGTGGCTGGTATCGGCTGCGGCGGTTTGCAGGTCGGAAGAGGCGCTGCCGATGCGCTGCATCAGTTGCGCGATCATGCCCAGGAACTGGTTGAACCAGCCCGCCAGGGTGGCCGTTTCGTCCTTGCCTTGCACGATGAGTTTGCGGGTGAGGTCACCTTCACCTTCGGCGATTTCCTGCAGGCCGTTGGCAACACCGCGAATCGGCCGCACGATCACGCTGGCGAAACTGGCGCCTACCAAAGCGAATACCACAGCCAGTACGGCAGCAATGGCGGCGATCAGCCAAGTCAGGCTCGAAGCCTCGGCCATCACTTCATCGCGCTTGATCAGGCCGATGAAGCGCCAGCCCAACCCTTTGGAGCTGACCACGTTGGCCATGTAGGGCACGCCGTCGATCTCGATCTGGGTCACGCCATCGCTGCTTTTGGCCAGCTCGGCATAGTTGGGGCCCAAGTCGGCCAACGGCTTGAAGTTATGCTTGGCATCGGCAGCATCCACCAGGACGTTGCCGTTGGCTTCGACCAGCATCAGGTAGCCGCTTTCACCCAGCTTGATGTTCTTGACCAGTTCGGTGAGCTGTTTGAGCGACACGTCCAGGCAAACAACACCCACCAATTTACCGCTGGAGTCAGCGACAGTTTGTACGGTGCCGATCAGCGACACATCGTCCGGCGCCCAGTAATAGGCGTCTGTGCGCACAGTTGTGCCCGGTGCGGCCATGGCGGCCTTGTACCATGGACGCACGCGCGGATCGTACTTGGCCATTTTGGGATCGTCCGGCCAGCTCGCGTAACCGCCGTCATCCATGCCCACGGAAAGATAGGCGGTGGTCGGATGGCTCTTGGCGAATCTTTCGAAGATCTCCAGAAGCTGTTGATTGATCTCAGGGAAGGGGGCTTGTGCGGCGTCGGCGCTGGAATAGTTTTTCAAGCCCTTGGCGGCGATGACCCGCGGATCCCTGGCAAAGAGTTCGACGTTCTGGCTGATGCCATCGAAGAACTGCTTCATGCCGTTGTCGATCTGGCGGATTTCACGGCCACTGCTGTCTAGAAAGTTGGCTTTTGCGGCGTCGCGCAGGTTCAGCACGACCAGCACCGCCACCAGGATAACCGGAAGGCAGGCGATGGCCGCGAACGCCCATGTCAGCTTCTGTTTGATATTCATGACTTCTCCCGCGGGATATTTTAAGTGTTTGGATGGCGGAAACAGCAGTGGTTGGCGTTGCGAGTCTCTTAAGGGAAAAGCACCCATGCCTACTGCCAGTGTATCGACCAAAGTCGTAGGCACTTGAGGCTTGCCATTTTGGCGCGGGATGATCGGTAGACGGCGCAGGCGCGATTGCAGCCGGCGTCACTAGTCTGGAAGATAACGTGGTTTGCCCTGCGCCTTCGCCCTGGGGTTCAAGGCACCCTCGTGCAGCAATCCTCATCGTCTTTAATGTATTAACGAGGCCCTATGCCAAGCGCATTCGAGAGCGTACTCAAAAACAAGAACATGGCTTATCGACCGCTCGGCGCGGCGCCCGCCAGCCAGGCGCCGATCCGCGTCGCGTTTGTATTGATGGACAACTTCTCGATGATGTCTTTCACCGGTGCGGTGGATGCGCTGGTGACCGCCAACCTGATGAGCGACATGCCCCTCTACGAGGTGCTGACGGTGGGGGTTTCAGGCGGGCAAGTCACGAGCGACCTGGGCATTGTCATCTCGACCGACATCGAACTGGCGCAGATGCCGGAAAACCAGGACGTGCTGATCGTCGCCGGGGGCTTTCGCGTGAAGTTGCAAGGCCATCCCTTGCTGCGCCGCAAGCTGCGCGCCCATGCGGCGTCCGGGGCGATCCTGGGCGGGTTGTGGAACGGTGCCTTCTTCGTTGCCGATGCCAATCTGCTGGATGGTTTCGAATGCGCTGTCCACCCGGAAAGCCGCGCCATGATGGCGGAGGTGTTTCCCCACGTGAAGGTGTCCAGCCGGGCCTATGTGGTTGATCGGGAGCGGGTCAGTTGCGCGGGCGCCAACAGTTCGCTGCGCATGATGCTCCAATTGATTCGCCAGACGGGCGGGGCGGCGCTCGTGGGCGCCATCGAGGAAATTCTTCGCTGTGATGAGTCTGGCGATGATGCGACGGACTTGCCGCCGGTTTTCGTCGAGACCGACCCGACACTGCCGGAAAGCCTCAAGCTGGCTCTGGAACTGATGTGGCAAAACGTAGAAGAGCCGTTGACCATCGATGAGCTGGCGGCGTGCGTCAAGATTTCCAAGCGGCAGTTGGAGCGGCGGTTCTGCAGTTTTCTCGGTGCGACTCCCACACGCTATTACCTGGAACTGCGCTTGACGCGTGCCCGCCAGCTCATCCAGCAAACCAATCGATCCGTGACCGAAATCGCCGTCGCGACGGGCTTCGTCAGCTCCCCGCACTTCCAGCGTCGTTTCCGGGATTTTTTTGGTGTGCCACCTGGTAGCTATCGCTCGAAATCGGAGCGCAAACAAACCGTGCGATGAAGACGCTGGCAAATCAGAGATGAGTTGTTAGGGTGGGGAGAGGGCGTTGCCGCGCTTTAGCGCGGGAACTATATGGGGGCAAGCTTTACTCCCACACAGTTCCTGCGCGACGAATATAAGTCAGGTGTTATCGTCTGTTTGTGTTTCGGTGGGCAGGTCTTCAGTTTGTGGCGCGACTTGCGAAGCGGTCAAGGTGGTGTCCTTGCACAGCACTTTTCCAACTTCGTCGGCTATCGAGCCGTCGATGATTCGTCCTTGCATCTGGTCGAACTGAGCTTTTTCCACCCCTGAAAGACTGTTGTACATCCCCATGTGCCGAACATTGCGGTTGGCGCAGTCAAGTTCAAGCTTTGTATAGTTGGTGAAGTAAGCGCCCGATCGTTGAACGGTGGCCTGGATGGCGGTACCGCTGTCGACAAACGAAACGATGGAGTACACCGCATCCGAATCATCGTAGAGGTACTTGATGTTCTGGACGTCCGCGGCCGCACTGCACGCAATAGAGAGTAACGCGAGGGATATAACGATTTTCATGCTTTCTTCCGTGAATAAGCAAGTCAGGAGAATTAGTGGCAAAGTGAAATCATTTTGCCTTGGCGCGTGCATTGAGTCAATTTGCGTTGGTTAGTATCCGACGACCATTGGTCAGAAACGAGATCGTTTCGGGAACTTTATAGATCGACCTGGCTCGTGGCAACAGAGGAACGCATTTGAGGCGGCCCAGTGAATCTCTCCAAATACGCCACCCTCCATATCAAAGCCTGAATTATTCAGGTTGGCTGATTTTTTTTAGATGTTTTTCGCCTGAAATACGTCATTGATCATGGATTCAGGACTTTCGAATCTTTCTTCGCTTATTGCGCAAGATAACCCTTGTGGGGGCTGGCTCACTCCCACAAGGGGGCACGGTTGCTTCACGGCATCTGTGGCAGTTCCTGCGGCCGCAGATCGAACACCAGCACTTCGGCATCCTGGCCGTTACTGAAGGTCAGGACCTGCTCCTCGCGCACCCGCACGCCATCACCTTCCTGTAACGGTATGCCGTTGAGCTCGACAGCGCCTCGTGCCACGTGCATGTAGGCATAGCGATCCGGGGCCAGGGTCAAGGTGGCGCTTTCCTGGCCATCGAACAACCCGGCGTAGACCCGTGCATTCTGGTGCACTTGGAGCGAGCCGTCGGCGCCGTCGGGGGAGATGATCAATTGCAGGCGACCGCGTTTCTGCTCGCTGCTGAAATGCTCCTGTTGGTAGCGTGGTGTGGCACCGCTGACGTTGGGCACGATCCAGATCTGCAGGAAGTGCACCAGCTCGTCCGCGCTATGGTTGTACTCGCTGTGGGCCACGCCGCTGCCGGCGCTCATCAACTGCACGTCACCTGGGCGAATGACCGAGCCGGTGCCCAGGGTGTCCTTGTGTTCCAGCGCCCCTTCGAGCACATAGGAAAAGATCTCCATGTCCCGGTGGGGATGCTGGCCGAAACCCTTGGCGGCGGCGACCCGGTCATCGTTGATGACTAGCAGGTCGGAGAAGCCCTGTTCGTTGAGGTCACGGTAGTTGGCGAACGAGAAGGTGTGGAACGAGGTCAGCCAGCCGTGGCGGGCAATGCCGCGATCCGAAGCTTTGCGAAGGGTCAGCATGATCAATTCTCCTGATGTCTGTGGGCGACGGCTGGGCCGTTCGCCGGGTTCAGAAGAAGGTTAATGGTTATCCATATGTTCAATAAGCAGGTGAAAAACGAAAGACTGTCCGTTTTGGGTGGACAATAGACAACCCTACCGGCAGATGCTTCGCTTCGACATAATGCTGAGACTTTGAAGCTATAAAACCTGTGGGAGCGAGCCTGCTCGCGATAGCGTCGGTCCAGCTTGCGCTTGTGTTGACTGATTGTCCGCTATCGCGAGCAGGCTCGCTCCCACATGGGACATCTACAAGTTCTGGATTTTTTGGCGTATCCCCGATGAAAACCGTTGCAATGGTGCTGTTCCCGGATTTTTTGCTGCTCGACATGGCCGGGCCTATGGAGGTGTTTTCCATCGCCAATCGCTACCTCGCAGGGGACCTGCGTTATCAATTGCTGACCCTGGGAACCGAGCGCGGGGCATTGCGGGCGTCCAACGGCGTGATGGTCCAGGCCGATATCCATATCGACCAGGCATGGGCGGCTTATGACGTGTTGCTGGTGCCGGGCGGGCCGGGGGCCTATAACGACCAGCATCCGGGGCTGCACATCTGGTTGCGGGCCGCGGCACAACGGGCTACGCGCTACGGCTCCATCTGCACCGGGGCCTTTGTGCTCGGTGAGGCGGGCTTGCTCGACGATTATCACGTCACCACCCACTGGCATTACACCGACCGCCTGATACAACGTTTCCCCAAGGCGCTGGTGGAAACCGACAAGATTTTCCTGCAGGACCGGCGCCTGATCACCTCCGGCGGCGTCACCGCCGGGATCGACCTGGCCCTGTCCATCGTCGCTCAGGACCACGGTCGCAAAGTTGCGTTGGACGTGGCCAAGGTGTTGTTGGTGGTGATGAAACGCCAGGGTGGACAGGCGCAATTCAGCCCCTCGGTGGCGGCGGTGTCGACGCAGGAATCGGCCATTACCCGCGTGCAGAATCATGTGATGGAACATCTGGATGAACCCTTCACCATCGAGCGCATGGCCGCGTTGGCCGCCATGAGCGCGCGGCATTTCGCCCGGGTCTTCGCCCGTGAGGTGAAGATGACACCCATGGAGTTCCTGCAGGGCGCGCGCATCGACCGGGCGCGTCAATTGCTGGAAACCACCGACCTGCCGCTCAAGACCGTGGCGTTTCGCAGTGGCTTCGGCAGCGTGCGGCACATGCGCTTTTTGTTCGGTGAAAAGCTCGGCCTGACCCCGGTGCAGTATCGCCAGCAGTTCAGTTGAGCCATCGGTGTCCGTCCAGGGCACCGTGATGTCCGTGGCGCTCCCTGTGCCAGCATTGTCCTGAGGCCTGCGCCTGCCAAGATAACGGCGAACCCTTTGGAAAGGATGCGCAGGAGCCTGGGCAGACGTGTTCGGTGATCCGCACGCTGACGCCCGCACCGGTTATCCGGCGCTGGATCGCCCATGAACAGTTACGTCAAACCCGATAGCGAGCCGGCGGTGGGCTTCGGTCCGTTCGCCTTCTACCGGCAGCAGCGGCTGGTGACCCGTGACGGTCAGCCCCTTGCGCTGGGCGGCCGTGCCTTGGACGTCCTGCAGGTGCTGGTGGAGCACGCCGGCCACTACGTCAGCAAGCAAACACTCATCGCTCACGTCTGGCCAGACAGCGTCGTGGAGGCCATCAACCTGCGGGTGCACATCGCGGCGCTGCGGCGGGCCTTCGGTGATGGGCGAGGCGGCGCTCGCTATATCCTCAATCATCCTCGACAAGGCTATTGCCTTGCGCTGCCCCTGGTGGCGCAAGAGCGCGTTGAGTCGCCTTTCAGCCCCCAAACCGAGCGGCACAATCTGCCCGCACGCTTGAGCCCGGTGGTGGGTCGCGACAAAGTCCTGGGACGATTGCTGGCGCAAGTGCCCCGTCAATCCGTGACCACCGTGACCGGCCCCGGCGGGGTCGGCAAGACCACCGTGGTGTTGCGGGTGGCGGAGCTGCTGCTCGAACACTTTGAGGACGGTGCCTGGTTCGTTGACCTGGCGGCCGTCGGCGATCCTTCGCAAGTGGTGGCGCAAGTGGCCGGCGTGCTGGGCGTGGAGCGGGGTGCTTTGGCCCGCTGCCTCGAACCCTGTCGGATGTTGCTGGTGCTCGACGGTTGCGAGCATCTGCTCGACGCTTGTAGGGAGCTGGTCCAGGCAGTGGCTGCGGCGCCTGGGGTGTCGCTGCTGCTCAGCAGTCGCGAACCCTTGGACTTGCCGGATGAAAGGATTGTGTCACTGCCGGGCCTGGCCGTGGCGTCGCCCCTGGAACCGGAGCACCAGATCGAGGCATGCCCGGCGGTGCAGTTGCTGATGGAACGGGTTGGTGCCCGGCAGGAGGGTTTCAAGCCGGGTGGCCGCGACTGGCCGACGCTTGCACAGATCTGCCAGCGCCTGGACGGATTGCCGCTGGCGTTGGAACTGGCGGCGGCCCAGGTCGATGCCTTGGGAGTGGCTGGCGTCCTGGAACAACTGGATCACGGTTTATCACTCTTGAGCCATGGGCGGCGTACGGCGGTGGCCCGGCACCGCAGCCTGGAGGCGGTGTTGGACTCGAGTTTCGAGCGTTTGAGCGCTGACGAACAAACCGCATTCCGGCGCCTGGCGGTGTTCGAGGGGCCGTTTACGCTCAAGGCGGCGCTGGCCGTGATCAGTTGTGCTGAACTGAGTGTCGGGCAATTACCCTCGCTGCTGTCGCGGCTGGTGAGCGTGTCACTGCTGATGGTCGAACCGCTTGCCGAAGGGGGGCGCTTCCATCTGCTCCACACCACTCGCGCCTATGCCATGGACAAACTGCGGCGCAGTGGTCAGTGGCCTGTGTTTCATCGGCGTTACGTGCTGCAAGGTGCCTGGGGAGTCCGGCGTTCAAGGCCCCAACCGTCAAGTCAGCGCCTGGAGCAGCACGCTGGCGTCCAATAGGTCGGGGGTCTCGAAACCTTCGGTGAAGCGTCGATAGACGGGGCCGAGCAGTGCCTGCGCGGCATGCGCCTGCCCTTGGCGCTGCCACAAACGGGCCAGGGACGTGGCGCTGCGCAGTTCCCAGGCCAGGGCCTGGTGACGACGTGCCACGGCCAGAGCGGCCAGCAGTTGCGCCTCGGCGGCTTCTTCCTGGGACGGTTCATTGCGTGCCAGCAAGGTCTCGGCACCGGCCCGCAGGATCTCTGCCGAACACCAGCCCGCGGCACCGCTGCGGGCCCGTTCGATTTGCGCCGGGCTGACGAAGTCGCTGCGCAGGGTGACGGCGATGTCCTGGATCAACCCGTTTGTCGGGCGTGTTGCCAGGGGCTGATCGTCGAATGCGTGGTCGTAATGGCAAGCCCAGTCATGGAACAGCATCACCGAATGTTTCTTGGCCTGCTGCTTCAACAAGTCGAGTCTTTCCCGGGCAGTCGAATGATCGCCGGTGTAGTGGGCGATCACGCAACCGGCCAGCGCCAAGGTGTAGCAGATCGAAATACCGTGGTTGATCTGCACGGCGATCTGCAGCGCCAGGTTGGCGGTACGCTGGGCTTTCTCGGCAAAACCTTGCAGCCAGAGGATGCGCGCCAGAACCGTCAGCGCGGCCACGCTCTGGTCGTATTGCACGCCGAAGCCGTGGCTGAAGCGGCTGAGGTGACCGCTCTGGGCCAGGCGCTGGATCACCTGTTCGGCTTCGCGCCGCGCCGCGCGCTGGTCGCCGGTGAAATGCAACGCCAGCACCCGCAGGCGTTGGGTGCTCAAGGACAGGGTCGGGTCGCCCTGCAAGCCCAACCGGTCGAAATCCCGGCTGTGTGCCAAGGCCTGTTGGTAGTCACCGCAACTGAGGTCGACGGTCATTTGCCCGGACACGGCCCGCAGCTCGCTGGCCAGGTCCTGGCATTGCCGGGCCAGTTGCCGGGCCGTGGCGAAGGCTCGAACAGTGGCCGGCGTGCCGCCCTCGGTGTGGTAGTTGAAACTGGCATGGGCCAGCTCCAGGGCCAGGGTCAAGCGCGGGCATGGCGCGGGGCTGGCCCGCAACAATTGCAGTGCTTTGTTGACGTAGAGGCCGTGTTCCTTGAGCAGCGACAGTTCCTGCCAGAGGGGCAGGGTACGGGCGGTCAGGCGGATCGCTACGGCGTGTGAACCCTGCGGGCCCAAGCCTCGGTCGAGCGCCGCGCGGATGTCGTCGCGATAGTCGGCATAGCGGGCGATCCACAGTCGGGTGGGGGTGTTTTCCCAATCGTTTTCCGCTTGTCCCATGAGCGCCAGGCAGCGTTCGGCGTGGCGCTCCTGGCTGACCGCCAGCTCCCCGGCTTCGGCCAGTTGTTCCAAGGCATAGCGGCGGGTGGTGTCCAGCAGGCGATAGCGCACCTCTTCATCGCCGATCTCTACATTGAGCAACGATTTGGCGACCAACTGGCTGACCGACACCAGCACCTGTTCGGGCGCGACATGCTTGCCGACGATCACCGCGGCGGCCGAGGCCAGGTTGAAACTGCCCATGAACACCGCCAACCGCCGCAGGCAGGTCTGTTCGCAGGCCGTGAGCAACGCGAAGCTCCAGTCCAGCGTGGCGCGCAGTGTTTGCTGGCGCGGTGCGGCGTCGGTGTCGTTGTGAAGCAGGGCGACGCTGTCTTGCAGTTGCCGGTGAAGCTCCTCCAGGGTGAAACGGCCGATTTGCGCGGCAGCCAGCTCGATGGCCAGGGGAATGCCGTCCAGCCGTTGGCAGATGTCGACCACCAACGGCACCTCGCGGTCGCTCAGTTCGAAGTCGTCACGGCTGGCCATCGCCCGTTCGGCAAACAGTTGCAGCGCCGGGTATTCCAGGGCGGGGTAGCCCTCGATGGGCATTTCCCGGGGCGGGAACGCCAGGGCGTCCAGGCGCTGCACGTGTTCGCCTTCGGCGCGCAGGCCTTCGCGGCTGGTGGCCAGGATGTGCAGGTGGGGTGCGCCGCGCAGCAGGGTTTCGCTGAGCAGGGCGATGGCGTCGATCAGGTGCTCGCAGTTGTCGATCACCAGCAGCAGATGCCGCTCCTTGAGCTGCCGGGCGATGGCGTCCAGCGGATCACCGTCCTGCAGTGGCAGGTCGAGCAAGGCGCACAGGTTGGGGGCGATCATGGCCGCGTCGTTGAGCGATGCCAGGTCCAGCAGATGCGTGCCGTCACGGTACTGGCCGATCAGCCGTTCAGCGACCCGCAGGGCAACGGTGGTCTTGCCGATGCCGCCGGTACCGACCAGGGTAATGAAGCGTTTTCTCGGTAGCTGGGCCACCAGGTTTTCCACCAGGGCCTGGCGCCCGATCATGCGCGTGCGTTGCAGAGGCAGGTTGCGCGTCAAGGACGGATGAGGGATGTGCGCCCATTGGTCGAACGGCTCGAATGACAGCGGCGCGACAAAACTGTAGCCGCGCTGCACCACGGTGACGATGTAGCGCTGCCCGGCCTGGCCATCCCCGAGGGCCTTGCGCAGTGCCGCGACGTGCACGCGCAGGTTGGTGTCTTCCACCACGCTCCTGGGCCAGACCCGGGCGATCAGTTGCTGCTTGCTCACCACCTCGCCGGCGTGCTCGAGCAACACCAGCAGAATTTCCACGGCCCGCCGTCCCAGGCGCAACGGTTGCCCACCCTCGAGCACCAGGCGTTGGCGAGGATGGGCTCGGTAAGGGCCGAAATGCACCGTCTGTTCGACGGGCAGGCTGAGGTATTGGCTCATGTTGCTCTCAATGTTCTGGTCCCGGTGCCTGGGCTTTACCCGAGCATATTCCTCAGGTTTGGCTTCAAGCGCAACGGCGCAGGCTCTACTCCCTGCCTTCCAGCCGCCGGACCCTGTGGCGAGGGAGCGGGCTTTTAACACGCCGGTTCCGAAAAAATTAACAACGTTTAACTCACGCAGGTGCCCCCCATGGCCGGACCATAAAGCGATCCACCCACCTCAAGGAGTCACGTCATGAGCACCTTCATCACCCGCGACGGCACCGAGATTTACTACAAGGACTGGGGCAGCGGTCAACCGGTGGTCTTCAGCCACGGCTGGCCGTTGAACTCGGACAGTTGGGAGGCGCAGATGATGTTCCTGGCGTCCAACGGCTACCGGGTAATCGCCCATGACCGCCGTGGGCACGGGCGCTCCAGCCAGCCCTGGGACGGCAACGACATGGACACCTACGCCGATGACCTGGCCGAGCTGATCGAGCGGCTGGATTTGAAGGACGCGGTGTTGCTCGGCTTCTCCACTGGCGGTGGCGAAGTGGCGCGCTACATCGGCCGCCATGGTGCTGCCCGTGTCGCCAAGCTCGGCCTGATTTCGGCGGTGACGCCGCTGATGCTCAAGACCCCGGCCAACCCCGGCGGCCTGCCTGTGGAAGTGTTCGACGGTTTCCGCCAGGCCTCCCTGGCCGACCGTTCTCAGCTATACAAGGATGTGGCCAGCGCGTTTTTCGGTGCCAACCGTCCGGGCGCCAAAGTCTCCCAAGGCATGATCGACTGGTTCTGGATGCAGGGCATGCTCGCCGGCCACAAGAATACCTATGACTGCATCAAGGCGTTCTCGGAGACCGATCTTTCCGAAGACCTGCGCAACATCGACGTGCCGACCCTGGTGGTCCATGGCGATGACGATCAGGTGGTCCCCATCGAAACGGCTGGCATCGCCGCCGCCAAGTTGCTCAAGAACTCGCAGCTGCTGATCTACCCCGGCGCGCCCCACGGCCTGACCGACACTCACAAGGACCGCCTGAACGCGGACCTGCTGGCGTTCATCCAGGGTTGATCAAGCCACACACCTGTGGGAGCGAGCTTGCTCCCACAGGATTGGCATTCAACAGGAACAACACCCATGAACCGCAATGATTTACGCCGTCTCGACATGAACCTGCTGGTGATCTTCGAGGCGCTGATGTTCGAGAAAAACCTGACCCGTGTCGCCGAAAAGCTGTTCATGGGCCAGCCGGCGGTGAGCGCGGCGCTGGGGCGGCTGCGGGATCTGTTCGATGATCCGTTGCTGATCCGCCACGGTCGCGGCATGGAGCCGACGCCGCGGGCCCTGGCGATCCTGCAAGAGCTGCAACCGGCCATGGACACTATCTCTGGCGCGGTCAGCCGGGCCAAGGCGTTCGATCCGTCCACCAGTTGCGACGTGTTTCGCATCGGTCTGTCCGACGATGCCGAATTCGGCCTGTTTCCACCGCTGCTGAGCCAGCTGCGCGAAGAAGCGCCGGGGATCATCGTGGTGGTGCGCCGAGCCAACTTCCTGCTGATGTCGTCGCTGCTGGCCAGCGGTGAAATCAGCGTCGGCGTCAGCTACACCACCGATCTGCCGGCCAATGCCAAGCGCAAGAAACTGCGGGACATTCCTTGCAAGGTCTTGCGTGGCGACAAGCGCCCGGGGCCCTTGACCCTGGATGAATACTGTTCGCGGCCCCACGCCATGGTCTCGTTCTCGGGCGACCTGAGCGGCAACATCGACCTGGACCTGGCCCGCATCGGCCGGACCCGCAAAGTGGTGCTGGCGGTGCCGCAGTTCAGTGGGCTGCGGGCCTTGCTGGCCGGCACCGAGCTGATCGCCACCGTGCCCGACTATGCGGCCTGCGCGCTGGTGGAAGGCTGCGCACTGCGCGCCGAGGACCCGCCGTTCGAGATCAATGCCGCTGAACTGTCGATGGTCTGGAGCGGCGTGCATGACAACGACCCGGCCGAGCGCTGGCTGCGTTCGCGCATTGCCAGTCACATGTCCCAACCGCTGCCAGCGGCGGCCTCGATCACTGCGGACGGAGCCCACCGATGAACATGACTGATGAGCGCCCGCTGCAGGATCTGGGCTTGTTGTTCCTGCGCTTGAGCGGCGGATTGTTTCTGCTGTGGGTCCATGGGCTGCCGAAGCTGTTGCACTACAGCGTCGAGCTGACCCGTATCGAAGACCCGTTTCACCTTGGCGCGGCGCCGACCCTGATCCTGGCGATTTTCGCCGAGGTGCTGTGTCCGCTGCTGATCATGGCCGGTGTTCTGGTGCGCCTGGCGTGCCTGCCGATCCTGTTTCTGCTGGCGGTGGCGCTGCTGGTGGTGCACCCGCAATGGAGCCTGGAAGAAGGCCAGTTCGGCTGGTTGCTGTTGATCGTATTTACCAGTGTGTTTATCGCCGGGCCCGGACGCCTGGCAATCAATACGCGTTTTGTTGGAGTGCTTCGCCATGTCTGAGTCTCAAACCGTTGAATCCACCGCGAGCCCGGCCAGGCCCGGCTTCGATGAAATCGTGACCTTGGTGGTCAAGCACCGGATCAAGGTTGGCCAGGAGGCTGCCTACGAGGCCTGGTTGCGTCGCACGGTGCGCGTGGCCGGCCAGTGGCCGGGTCATTTGGGGGTGGATGTGGTGCGGGGCAAGCAGGGCGGGCTGGCGCTGTTCACCTGCGTGCTGCGTTTCTGCTCCACCGAGGCCATGCAGCGCTGGCTGGACTCGCCCGAGCGCCGCGAACTGGTGGAGGAGGCCATGCCGTTGCTGGCCGACGGTGACCAGACCGAAGTCGGGTCGCACAAGGAGTTCTGGTTCACCCCGCTGGCCGATGCGGCTACACCGCCGCCGCGCTGGAAGCAGGCCGTGGTGACGCTGCTGGTGATCCTGCCGCATACCTTGCTGGTACCGCTGATCTGGGGGCCGTTGCTGCAACTCAACAGTTTTCTTTCCAACTACGTGGTCGCCACGTTCCTGATCACCCTGACCATCGTGCTCTCTGTGGTGTACGTGTGCATGCCGCTGGCGACCCGTCTGTTCGCACCGTGGCTTGAGGCCTCGAAAGCCCACGTGCACCTGGAGCCCGGCCATGGCCAATAAGGACGACCCAACCGATCCGCTGCGCCGCCAATTGCTCGCCGCCGGGTCCTTGCTCAGCGCTGCGGCGGCTTTCTGGCCGCGGCTGTCCCTTGCCTCTACTCATCCAGAAGGAAATCCGATGAACGCCGATCTGATTCTGTTCAATGGCCAGTTCCATACCGTCGACCGTGAAAAGCCCCGCGCCAGTGCGGTTGCCATCAGCCAGGGGCGCTTTGTCGCGGTCGGCACCGACGCCGAGGCCATGGCCTTGCGTGGCAGCGGCACCCAGGTCATCGACCTCAAGGGCCGCACCGTCATTCCCGGGCTCAACGACTCGCACTTGCACCTGATCCGCGGCGGCCTGAACTACAACCTGGAGCTGCGCTGGGAGGGCGTGCCATCCCTGGCCGATGCCTTGCGCATGCTCAAGGACCAGGCCGACCGCACGCCGACGCCACAATGGGTGCGTGTGGTGGGCGGCTGGAACGAATTCCAGTTCGCCGAAAAACGCATGCCGACCCTGGAAGAGCTCAACCAGGCTGCTCCCGATACGCCAGTGTTCGTATTGCACCTGTATGACCGTGCCTTGCTCAACCGTGCCGCGCTGCGGGTGGCCGGCTACACCCGTGACACGCCGAACCCGCCGGGTGGCGAGATCGTGCGTGACAGCAAGGGCGAGCCCACCGGCATGCTGGTGGCGCGGCCTAACGCAATGATCCTTTATTCGACGCTGGCGAAAGGGCCGAAGCTGCCGTTGGAGTACCAGGTCAACTCCACTCGCCAGTTCATGCGTGAACTCAATCGTCTGGGCCTGACCAGTGCCATCGATGCTGGCGGCGGCTTCCAGAACTACCCGGACGACTATGCGGTGATCGAGCAGTTGGCCCGCGAGCAGCAGTTGACGGTGCGCATCGCCTACAACCTGTTCACCCAGAAGCCCAAGGAAGAACTCAGCGACTTCAAGAACTGGACCGGCAGCGTCAAGTTGCACCAGGGCGATGACTTCCTGCGGCACAACGGCGCCGGGGAAATGCTGGTGTTCTCGGCGGCGGATTTCGAGGACTTCCTCGAGCCGCGCCCGGACCTGCCGCCGGGCATGGAGCAGGACCTGGAGCCGGTGGTCCGGCACCTGGTGGAGCAGCGCTGGCCATTCCGCCTGCATGCCACCTACGACGAATCCATCAGCCGCATGCTCGATGTGTTCGAGAAGGTGAACCGCGACATTCCGTTCAACGGCCTGCCCTGGTTCTTCGACCATGCCGAGACCATCACGCCGAAGAACATCGAGCGCGTACGGGCGTTGGGCGGCGGGATTGCGATCCAGGATCGCATGGCCTTCCAGGGTGAATATTTCGTCGACCGCTACGGCGCCAAGGCCGCCGAAGCCACGCCGCCGATCAAGCGCATGCTCGCCGAAGGCGTGCCGGTGGGCGCTGGCACCGACGCCACCCGCGTCTCCAGCTACAACCCGTGGACCTCGTTGTACTGGATGGTCAGCGGGCGCACGGTCGGCGGCCTTTCGTTGCACGAAGAGGGCCTGCCGCGCCTGACCGCGTTGGAGCTGTTCACCCACGGCAGCGCCTGGTTCTCATCGGAGCAGGGCAAGAAAGGCCAGATCAAGGTCGGCCAATTGGCAGACCTGGCGGCCCTGAGCGCGGACTTCTTCAGCGTCGAGGAAGAAGCCATCAAGTGGATCGAGTCGGTGCTGACCGTGGTCGACGGCAAGGTGGTGTATGCCGCCGGCGACTTCGAAAAACTCGGGCCGGCCAGCGTCCCGGTGCTGCCGGACTGGTCGCCGGTGGTCAAGGTCCCAGGGCACTGGCGCCCGACGTCGCCGTTGCAGGCCCAGGTCCACCAGTGCAGCGGTCCGTGCACGGTGCATTCCCACAGCCATGAACGGGCGAGGTTGTCGAACGTCCCGGTCAGCGATTTCCAAGGCTTCTGGGGCGCGTTTGGCTGTTCCTGCTTTGCTTTTTGACTAACACACCGATTCTCCCCTGTGGGAGCGAGCCTGCTCGCGAAGGCGTCGGCACATCCGACATCGCCGCAAGCTGACACACCGTCATCGCGAGCAGGCTCGCTCCCACATTGTTTTTCAATACATCCATCCCAAAGGAGTCATCCCATGAGCAACGTTCCCGCCTACAACCGTCTGAACAAAGACGACGCGGTCGTCCTGCTGGTCGATCACCAGACCGGCCTGATTTCCCTGGTCCAGGACTTCTCGCCCAACGAGTTCAAGAACAACGTGCTGGCCTTGGCCGACCTGGCGAAGTTCTTCGAACTGCCGACCATCCTGACCACCAGCTTCGAAAAAGGCCCTAACGGTCCGATCGTGCCGGAGCTCAAGGAAATGTTCCCGGACGCGCCGTACATCCCGCGTCCAGGCCAGATCAATGCCTGGGACAACGAAGATTTCGTCAAGGCGATCAAGGCCACCGGCCGCAAGCAACTGATCATCGCTGGCGTGGTCACCGATGTCTGCGTGGCGTTCCCGACTTTGTCGGCGCTGGCTGAAGGTTTTGACGTGTTCGTGGTGACCGACGCCTCGGGTACGTTCAACGAAACCGTGCAACAGGCCGCCTGGGTACGCATGACCGCTGCCGGCGCGCAGATGATGAACTGGTTCTCGGTGGCCTGTGAGCTGCACCGCGACTGGCGCAACGACATCGAAGGCCTGGGCAACCTGCTGTCCCAGCGCATTCCGAACTACCGCAACCTGATGAACAGCTACTCGGCGCTGACGGCCAAGTAAGCAGTCCATGCTGAACGACGCCCGCCTTGTGCGGGCGTTTTTGTGTCTGGCATCAGCGCCTCGCAAGTTGTGCCACCGCTATCGCGAGCAAGCTTTGCTCTCACAATTGGATCTGTGGGAAAACCTGTGGGAGCAAAGCTTGCTCGCGATAGCGGTGGCACATTCAACAGCTAGGCAATCTGACTCACCAAGACCACAATGCCCAGCCAATCCCCCTGACTGTCCACCCCAGGAATGACAATGAACCCCTTCGAAGAAATGCGCATCTTTGCCCAGGTCATGGAGTCGGGCAGTTTCACCGCTGCGGCGGAAAAACTGGGGCTGTCCAAGCAGTTCGTCAGCCGCAAGCTGATGGAACTGGAACAACGCCTGGGCGTACGCCTGCTCAATCGCTCGACCCGGCGGCTGGACGTCACGCCCCTGGGCCAGCGCTATTACGAAGCGGCGCTGCGCCTGCTCAATGAAGTCGAACAGGTGGAGCAGGGCATCAGCGGCCAGACCAGCGAACCCCGCGGCACCATTCGCCTCAGCGCACCGCTGTCCTTCGCCGTGGCGCACCTGGGCAGCCTGCTGCCGCTGTTTCTGCAGCGCTATCCGGGTGTCAGCGTCGAGGTGGACCTGAGCGACCGCTCGGTGGATCTGCTGGGAGAGGGCTATGACCTGGCGCTGCGCATCGGCGTGCTGGAGGATTCGACGCTGATTGCCCGGCGCATCGCGACTATCGAGCGGGTGTACTGCGCCAGCCCGACCTACCTGGCGCAAAAAGGCACACCCGCGCGGCCTGAAGACCTGCGCAATCACGACTGCCTGCCCTATGGTCACAGTCGTCAGGTGCAGTGGCGTTTCGTGGGGGCCGGCAAACCGCTGACCCTGGAGGTCACGGGACGCATGCGCGCCAATAACGGGGATTTGCTCAGGGACGCGGCCATCGCCGGCATGGGCATCACCTATCTGCCCGCTTTCATCCTCGGCGACGCCTTGAAGGATGGGCGGCTGATCAAGGTCCTGGAAGGTTTCGAGACCGAACCGCTGGCGCTATCTGCGGTGTATCCCCAGCATCGGCAAAGTGCACGCCCGGTTCAGGCGTTGGTGGAATTCTTGCGTGAACAAATGCAATAAAGCACCGCAGCGCATTCAGCCGTCACATGACGGCTGAAGCATCTACGGTGCTTTGATCAGGCGGCGAGGTTGGCGCTGCTCAGTTCTTTTTTGTACTGCGCTTTCATGGTTTCCATGTCTGCACCCAAGGCATCGAGTTTTGCCTTGCCCAGCAGTTTTTTCGCGTGCGGGAACATTTCCTTTTCTTCTTCCTCGATGTGGTGCTCAAGCAGTTCCTTGACCACTTTCACCCGACCGGCGAATTCCGGCTGGGTTGGATCGGTGGCTTTCAGGTCTGGCAGCACCAGGGAGTCGACGGTACGGTGTTCTTCCTTGGCCTCGTAATACATTTCGGCCTCGTCCTTGCCACCGGCCTGCTTGAAAGCCGGATAAAGAATTTCTTCTTCCAGGCGGGTATGGATGGAAATTTCCATTTCCAGTTTCGCCAACAGGTCGGTACGTTTTTTCACGGCGCGTTCAGTCGACTCGCTCAGTTGAGTCAGGATGGCTTTGACGCGTTCGTGGTCGGCTTTCAACAGATCGATGGCATTCATGGGTAGCTCCTCGGCAATACACGGAAGCGGGCAGGCTTGGAGACGCCTACGCCGCGTAAGAGCTGAATTGCATCAGCTGTGCCAGCCGAAGATCGATTTAAAACCCTTTAAAAACAATAAGTTGAAACGCAAAGAATTTCCGGCGTCGTGCAAGCTGCATGAGCGGGGGGCAAAACGCGTTGCACTTTGCGCTGGTGGCTAGACATTTTCGATCCGTTGTCGGACCCGGCTGGCGATTGCCAGGCAGGACGTCAGCCCGGGCGATTCGATCCCGAGCAGGTTGATCAACCCTGGCACCCGGTGTTCGGCCTCGCTGCTGATGACAAAGTCGCGGGCCGGTTCGCCGGGCGCGCAGATCTTCGGGCGAATGCCGCTGTAGGCCGGTTGCAGGCTCTGGTCCGGCAGGCCCGGCCAATAATTGCGGATCGCCGGGTAAAACGCTTCGGCCCGGGCCGGATCCACTCGGTAGTCCTCGCACTCGACCCATTCTGTGTCCGGGCCGAAGCGCGCCTGGCCGGCCAGGTCCAGCGTCATGTGGATGCCCAGGCCGGCGGCTTCCGGGGCGGGATAGACCAAGTGCCGGAACGGTGCTCGCCCGGCGAGGCTGAAGTAGTTGCCCTTGCACAAAAAGTCCTCGGGCACCGATTGCATCTCCAGGCCTTCGATGCGGC
Organism: Pseudomonas sp. H1_F01; assembly: GCF_054681425.1. Classification (NCBI taxonomy): domain Bacteria; kingdom Pseudomonadati; phylum Pseudomonadota; class Gammaproteobacteria; order Pseudomonadales; family Pseudomonadaceae; genus Pseudomonas; species Pseudomonas sp. H1_F01. The sequence goes on from NZ_CP162823.1 coordinate 2,604,275, forward strand.
GGGCGAGGGCAGGTGCCTGGAGGCCGGCGGCGTTGATCAGCAGGCGACAGGACAAGGTCATTTGCGCCGTGCCGCCCAATTCCAGCATGAACCCCCCAGTGATGACGCGAGCACCCAGTAAAGGCGTGTGGAAAGCAATGTTCGCCCCGGCCGCTTCGGCGTCACCCAGCAAGGCCAGCATCAGAGCGTGGGAATCGACGATACCGGTGGAAGGCGAATACAGCGCGGCGACACAGGCCAGGGCCGGTTCCAATGCCTGCGCCTGTTCTTGGTCGAGCAGGCGCAGGTCGTCCACGCCGTTCATCAAGCCACGCTCAAGCAATGTTTCGAGTCCGGCCACCTGCGCCTGATCCGTGGCAACGATCAACTTGCCGAGCCGGCGGGTGGCGACGCCGTGGCTTTCACAAAAGGTGTACAGCTGGTGTCGGCCTTCGACGCACAACTGCGCCTTGAGACTGCCCGGTGGGTAATAGATGCCCGCATGGATGACTTCGGAATTGCGCGAGCTGATGCCCATGCCGATGGCTTCGGCGGCTTCGATCAGCAGCACTTCATGCCCGGCTCGGGCCATCTCTCGCGCCACGGCAAGCCCGACGACCCCAGCGCCTACGACGACGCACTCGATATCGACACTCAACGTTGTTCCTCCTTCAGGGATCGCAGGTTGGCGGGTTGAGGATAGCCCTGCTTGGGAAGTGGATGTAGCGTGGGCCATACAGCGCTCCCAGCCTCAGGGGCAGGTAGCCAGAGGCCAACCGACGCGTGCTGCACGCAGGAGGCTGGCCTTGACAACCAAGCGGTGGAATGGGGCGATAACGAAGATGTAGGCCCGGCCTAGACGGTTGTGGCACTGGACCACGGTTGAAAGAACCAACTGGCGACTGTCTTCTGGCTCTGCCTCTCCAGAACACAGGATCGATATCCGGAAGTCGAGGTGCTTGTCGTCTTCTCCCAACACGATTTCAGTCTGATTCGTGCTGTAGACCTTGAAGACGCCTACCCGATCAGCAAGGGTTGCCAAATGTCTGGCTGTCTTGAGGCCAAAACAGGCAACGACAGTGTCCCGGACTTTCAGGAGCCATCCGATCCAGGATGGCTGGTGGGAAAAGATGAATCGAGCCAGCAAATCTGGATTGCCGGATGTGCCCGCAGGAAGCCGAATCGCAAAAGCGTCCGCCAGGTTCATCGACTTGTAAAGGTGGGTGATGCCGGACCCTGAGGGGACTGGCACGGACATAATGAGCTCAAATTCTCGGGGCATCGGGGATCTCTCCTGAGTTCTAACTACCAATTCGACGACATGCCATGTCGCGTTTTTTGTTGGAAGGCGCCAACTTCTCCTTGTCGGATACTGAGCCCGATCAAGGCATCATAGAGCGCTTGCTGCCCAGCCGGCAGAACAGGGAGCAACGTCGCACGGCGCTTGTCGGCATCGAACCAGGATTCAACCAACCATCCCACCAGATAGAGCGCCGAAAGGCATCCACCAGCGGTTGCAACGTTCCCCTGGCATACAAGAGGCTGGTCCATGGGTTCAAGTCCCAGAGCTTGCAAGCTCGATCGCGCATCCGGGTGGGTAGTGGCTGGGCCGTTGAGCAGCCCAAGCCGTTCGAGAATGAAAGCTCCGGCGCATATGGAGCCGATTCGCTGGCGTCTGGAGTCAAGTTCGAACGACGGCAGGAAATCCGGGGCGGCAAGTGCAGCGGGTATTCCTTCCTTGCCGCTGACGAACAATACCGCGTCGGCACTGTTGGCCTCGCAAAGCGGACCGTTCACCGAAACAGGCAGGCCGTGCGCCGACCGCACGATAGCGCTGGAACCCAATATTCGGACGTGCCAGTCCTCAGTGTTGCGGCCTAAGATGTCCCACATCAGGAATAGGTCGATATCAGTGAATTGGTCGAAAGCAACCAGAACGATTTTCTTCAAGGCGAGCTCCATGAAAAGTGCTGGCGTGCAAAACGCAACGGCCATCTCTGCTGGTGTTCGCAGCGTACCGATCGGTTACGCGCCATACACAGTCTGTATGGCGCTAAATAGGGAGCGAAATGACCGTTGAGAAAACTGACTCGTAACCATTGGATCGCGGCTGGTTTTGAGGCCCTCGACCAAATAGGGCATACCGGTGTTTCGGCCGAGAGTCTATCGCGCCGATTGAATGTGACCCGCGGATCGTTCTATCACCATTTTCGCAATCGCGAGGATTTTGTCCGCACCTTGCTGGCCGCTTGGGAAGAAGACTACACGGAGCGCATGCTCGCTTATGCGGGGCAGGGCAGTAGCGCGGGCGAAATCCTGAAACGCTATTTGAGTATTGCCGCTGAGAAACAACCTGGGCGGGAAGTTTCCATCCGAGCCTGGTCGTTGCACGATCCGTTGGTAGGCGAGTTTCAGCAGCGTGTTGACACAAGACGACTGGATTTCGCGATACGGACGTGCCGCCGCCTGGTCCATATGCCAGGGCAAGCAGAAGTGATTGGTCAGGTGGCCCATCTGTGCCTGATTGGTGGTCAGCAGGCAGGGCTGCGGCGTGATGCCGCTCGCTTCAACCGTTTCCTGCATGGAGCCTTTTCACTTTTCGAAGGGGCGCTTGCACCGTGGCGGGCCTGAGTCATGAGCTATATCGGGTAACTGAATAAATAGTGTCCAAGGCTAACGTCCATGGCACTGGCCTAAAAAAAAACGGCACCCAAAGGTGCCGTTTCTGTTTTCTACGATCTACCGCTACACGATCAGCCCGTCAAGCCAGCCTGCTGAACCAGGGTCAGCAACGGCTGCGGGTACACACCGAGGAAGAACGCCAGTACGGCGATGGCCAGCAGCATCACGCCGCCTGCCTTCTGTTCCCAGTGCAACTCGGCGTCGTGGCGACGCAGGTTCGGTTCCATCAGGTACAAGGTGACCATGACGCGCAGGTAGTAGAACACGCCGATGGCACTGCCCAGCACCAGGGAGCCGACCAGCCACCATTGGTGAGCCTCGACGCCGGTGGCGATGATGTAGAACTTGCCGATGAAGCCGGCGGTCAGCGGGATGCCGGCCAGGGACAGCATCATCACGGTCAGCACGGCGGTCAGGTACGGACGGCGCCAGAACAGGCCGCGGTATTCGTACAGGGCGTCGGCGTCGCGGCCGTTGTACGGCGAGGACATCAGGGTGATCACACCGAAGGCGCCGAGGCTGGTGATCACGTAGGTGACCAGGTACACGCCGATGGCTTCCACGGCCAGGCCCTTGCTGGCGATCAGGGCGATCAGCAGGTAGCCGAAGTGGGCGATGGACGAGTAACCCAGCAGACGCTTGAGGTTGCTCTGGGTCAGTGCCAGCAGGTTACCGAACAGGATCGACGCGATGGCGATGATGGTCAGTACGTTGCTCAGCACACCGCTGCTGGCCACTGGCGAGATCTGGAACAGACGCACCATGACCGCGAACACCGCCACTTTCGAAGCGGTGGCCAGGAACGCCGCCACTGGCGCCGGGGCGCCTTCGTAGACGTCCGGGGTCCAGAGGTGGAACGGTACCAGCGACAGCTTGAACGCCAGGCCGATCAGCATCATGCCCAGGCCCAGTTGCGCGATCGGGCTAGGCAGGCCGGTGGCGGCCAGGGCCTGGCCGATGCCGACGAAGCTCAGGGTGCCGGCTTCGGCGTAGAGCAGGGCCATGCCGAACAACAGGAACGCGGAACCGGCCGCCGACAGCACCATGTACTTGATGCCGGCTTCCAGGGAGCGCTTGTTGAAGAAGGCGTAGGCCACCAGGCCATAGACCGGTACCGACAGCAGTTCCAGGCCGATGAACAGGCTGGCCAGGTGCTGCGCGCTGACCAGGACCAGGCCACCGGCGGCGGCCATCAGGATCAGCAGGTACAGCTCTTCGCGGTTGCCCGGGTAACCCGAACCGCCATCGCCGAGGTAGGCGTGGGCGAGGGTGACACAGGCCAGGGTGGCGACCAGGATCAACGCCATGTACAGGCAGGCGAAGCTGTCGATCTGAATCAGCGGGGTGACCGCCAGGGGCGCGACTTTCAGGGCCGGCAAGATCGACAGCAGGGCCAGGTTCAGCCCCGCCACCGACAGCAGGAAGGTCTGTGAGTGATTGCGGCGCCAGGCGATCGCCAGCATCACCACGATGATCGTGGCGCTGGTGATCAACAGCGGCGCAAGCGCGATAAAGTGTTGAATCGTGAATTCCATAGCGCTCTTACCGGGCCGAAGCGAGTTGAGAGAAGGCGGTGCCGAGCCACTGCTGCACGCCATGCATCGTGGCGGCAGAGGTGTCGAGGAACGGTTGCGGGGAAACGCCGAGGTAAACCAGCAGCACCGCAAGGCCGAGCACCATGATCAGTTCGCGACCGTCCATGCCGCGCAGCACTTCGTCCGACTTGGTCGGGCCGAAGTAGGCACGGTGGATCATGATCAGCGAGTAGACCGAACCGAACACCAGGCCGGAGGTGGCGATGGCGGTGATCCACGGAGCGCTGGCGAACGTGCCGATCAGGATCAGGAACTCGCCGACGAAGTTGCCAGTGCCTGGCAGGCCCAGAGAAGCGGCTGCGAAGAACAGGCTGATGGCCGGCAGGTAGGCGATGCGCGACCAGATGCCGCCCATCTCACGCATGTCCCGGGTGTGCAGGCGCTCGTACAACTGGCCGCTGAGGATAAACAGCGCCGCCGCCGACAGGCCGTGAGCCAACATCTGGATCACCGCGCCTTGCAGGGCGAGCTGGCTGCCGGAGTAGATCCCGATCAGCACGAAGCCCATGTGCGAAACGCTGGAGAACGCGATCAGGCGCTTGATGTCGGTCTGGGCGAACGCCAGGAACGCACCGTAGAAAATCCCGATCAGGCCCAGGGTCATGGCGATCGGCGCGAACTCGGCCGACGCATTGGGGAACAGCGGCAGGGCAAAGCGCAGCAGGCCGTAGGCCGCCGTCTTGAGCAAGATACCCGCCAGGTCCACGGAACCTGCGGTCGGCGCCTGGGCGTGGGCGTCCGGCAGCCAGGAGTGGAACGGCACCACTGGCAGCTTCACCGCGAAGGCGATGAAGAAGCCGAGCATCAGCACGTACTCGGTGGTCTTGGACATCTGCACTTTCAACAGGTCGGCGTAGTTGAAGGTAATCACACCGGTGTTGTTGAAGTTGACCAGCACCAGGCCAAGGATCGCCACCAACATGATCAGGCCGGAAGCCTGGGTGAAGATGAAGAACTTGGTCGCCGCGTAGATCCGGGTTTTCTTGCCGTCCGAAGAACTGTGACCCCAGAGCGCGATGAGGAAGTACATCGGCACCAGCATCATTTCCCAGAAGAAGAAGAACATGAACAGGTCCAGCGCCAGGAACACGCCGATGACGCCGCCCAGGATCCACATCAGGTTCAGGTGGAAGAAACCCACGTGACGCTGGATCTCTTTCCAGGAGCAGAGTACCGAGAGGATACCCAGCAGGCCGGTCAGCAGGATCATCAGCAGCGACAGGCCGTCGAGGGCCAGGTGCACGCTGATGCCGAAGCGCGCGATCCAGGCATGCTTGAATTCAAGCGCCCAGGTTGGATCGGCGCCAGGAGCCGGAGCAAATGAATAGTCGCCGGTCGCCCACAGCCAGAGGCCGAGCGCGAGTTCCAGGGACATGGTCAGCAGCGCAATCCAGCGCGGGAGCGTGGAGCTGGAGCGCTCCGCGATCCAGCACAGCAGGCCGCCGATGAAGGGGATCAGGATTAGCCAGGGCAGAATCATGACGGGCTCGTTTCCTTTCGCAAGTTCGCAAGGTTCATATCAGACCGCTACCAGCACGATGGCGCCGATAACCAGCACGGCGCCAGCCGCCATGGAAGCCGCATACCAACGCAGTTGACCGGTCTCGGTACGGCTCAGGGCAGTGTGGCCGCCCTTGGCCATGCGCGGGATCAGGCCAATGGTCTGGTCGAGCGGGTCTTTGCGCAGAATGTGGCTGATCGCAAGGTATGGCTTGACGAACAGTTTGTCGTAGATCCAGTCGAAGCCCCAGGCGGCGAACCACCAGGCCGAAAGGAATCGCCCGATACCGCTGTTGGCGATCGCCGTGACGAAACGACGCTTGCCCAGGAACAGCAGGGCGGCCAGCAGGATACCTGCCAGGGCGATGGCGCCCGAGGCGATTTCCAGGCTGTGCTTGGCTTCGCCGCCGGCATGGCCGACGCTTTGCGGCAGCACATCGGCCAGCGGTGGGGTGATCATGGCGCCGACGAAGGTCGACAGCACGATCAGCACCGACAGTGGCAGCCAGTGAGCAATGCCATGGCCGGCATGGGCTTGGGTCTTGGCTTCACCATGGAACGCGATGAAGATCAGGCGGAAGGTGTACAGGGAGGTCATGAACGCACCCACCAGGCCGGCATAGAGCAGTGCCTGGTTACCGCTGGCGAACGCTTCCCAGAGGATCTCGTCCTTGGAGTAGAAGCCGGCGGTGACCAGTGGCAGGGCCGCCAGGGCCGCGCCGCCAACGATGAAGCTGGCGTAGGCCAACGGCAGTTTCTTCCACAGGCCGCCCATCTTGAAGATGTTCTGCTCGTGGTGGCAGGCAACGATCACCGCACCGGAAGCAAGGAACAGCAGCGCCTTGAAGAAGGCGTGGGTCATCAGGTGGAAGATCGCGCCTTCCCAGGCACCAACGCCCAGGGCCAGGAACATGTAGCCGATCTGGCTCATGGTCGAGTAGGCGAGGATGCGCTTGATGTCGGTTTGTACCAGCGCGGCAAAACCGGCCAGTACCAGGGTCACGCCGCCGACGATGCCCACCAGGTGCAGGATGTCCGGCGCCAGGGCGAACAGGCCGTGGGTACGGGCGATCAGGTAGACGCCAGCGGTCACCATGGTCGCGGCGTGGATCAGTGCCGAGACCGGGGTAGGGCCGGCCATCGCGTCCGCCAACCAGGTTTGCAGCGGCAGTTGCGCGGATTTACCAACGGCGCCGCCCAGCAGCATCAGGGTCGCCAGGACGATCCAGAAGTCACCGACCTTGAAGTGCTCGGGCGCCTTGACCAGCAGTTCCTGGATATTCAGCGTGCCCAGTTGCTGGAACAGGATGAACAGGCCGATGGCCATGAACACGTCGCCGATCCGGGTGACGATGAACGCCTTGAGTGCGGCATTCCCGTTGTTGCGGTCGCTGTAGTAGAAACCGATCAACAGGTACGAGCACAGGCCCACGCCTTCCCAGCCGAAGTACAGGAACAACAGGTTATCGCCGAGCACCAGGAACAGCATGCTGGCGATGAACAGGTTGGTGTAGGCGAAGAAGCGCGAGTAACCGGCTTCACCGCGCATGTACCAGGAGGCGAACAGGTGGATCAGGAAACCCACGCCGACCACCACGCCGAGCATGGTGATGGACAGGCCGTCCAGGTAGAGGGCGAAGTTCGGCGTGAAGCCTTCCACCGCCATCCAGCGCCACAGCACCTGCACATACACACCGCCTTCGGGCGGGGCGACGTTGAACTGCCAGATCACGTAGGCCGTGACGATGGCAGACAGGCCGATGGAACCCACGCCAACCAGCGCCGAAAGGTTTTCCGACCAGCGTCCACGGGAGAACGACAGCAGCAGGAAACCAATGAGGGGGAATACGAAAGTCAGAAAGATTAGGTTCATCCGCGCATCTCGCTGGCAGCGTCGATATCGAGAGTGTGGAAGCGGCGATACAGCTGCAACAGGATCGCCAGGCCGATACTGGCCTCGGCGGCTGCCAGGCTGATCACCAGGATGAACATGATCTGTCCATCCGGCTGCGCCCAGCGAGCGCCCGCGACGATGAAAGCCAGGGCGGAGGCATTCATCATGACCTCCAGGCTCATCAGCACGAACAGAATGTTGCGGCGGACCATCAGGCCAACCAGACCGAGGCAGAACAGGATGCCGGCAACCGCCAGACCATGCTCGAGAGGGATAGCAGGCATGTGATTACTCCTTCGCCTCGTTACGGCCCAAATGGAACGCCGTGACGGCTGCGGCAAGCAGCAGCATCGAGGCGAGTTCGACCACCAGCAGGTACGGACCGAACAGGCTGATGCCCACGGCCTTGGCGTCTACGGTGGTGTGGCCGATGGCCTGGCCGCTCTGGTGAGCGAACAGCACATACAGCAGTTCACCCAGCAGCAGGGCGGACAGGATTACCGGTCCCGCCCAGATGCCGGGCTTGAGCCAGGAGCGTTCCTGCTGGACCGCGGCCGGGCCGAGGTTGAGCATCATCACCACGAACACGAACAGCACCATGATGGCGCCGGCGTAGGCGATCACTTCCAGGGCACCGGCGAACGGTGCACCGAGGGCGAAGAAGGTCATGGCCACGGCGATCAGCGAAATGATCAGGTAGAGCAGGGCGTGCACGGGGTTGGTGTTGGTGACCACACGAAGCGTGGACACCACCGCGATACCCGATGCGAAATAGAAAGCGAATTCCATCTTTCTTCCTTAAGGCAGCAAGCTCTTCACGTTGATCGGTTCGGCTTCGTTCTGCGCGGCGCCTTTTGGCTTACCGGCAATGGCCATACCTGCAACACGATAGAAGTTGTAATCAGGGTTTTTACCGGGACCGGAAATCAGCAGATCTTCTTTCTCGTACACCAGGTCCTGACGTTTGAACTCGGCCATTTCGAAATCCGGCGTGAGCTGGATCGCGGTGGTCGGGCAGGCTTCCTCGCAGAGGCCACAGAAAATGCAGCGCGAGAAGTTGATACGGAAGAAGTCCGGGTACCAGCGACCGTCTTCGGTTTCAGCTTTCTGCAGCGAGATGCAACCCACCGGGCACGCCACGGCGCACAGGTTGCAGGCCACGCAGCGCTCTTCGCCGTCGGGGTCGCGGGTCAGGACGATGCGGCCACGATAGCGTGGTGCCAGGTAGACCGGCTCTTCCGGGTATTGCAGGGTGTCGCGCTTGCGAAAGCCATGGCCGAAGATCATGACCAGGCTTCGCAGTTGGGTACCGGTACCCTTAACGATGTCGCCAATATATTTGAACATGGGTCAAATCCTCACTGAACCGCGGCCGCAGGCGCGTTCATCAAAACGATCGCAGCGGTCACCAGCATGTTGATCAGGGTCAGCGGCAGGCAGAATTTCCAGCTGAAGTCCATCACCTGGTCGTAGCGTGGGCGCGGGATCGAGGCGCGCAGCAGGACGAACAGCATGATGAAGAACGCGGTCTTCAGGGCGAACCAGACGAAGGACAGTTGCGGCAGGATGTCGAACGGACCGTGCCAGCCACCGAAGAACAGCGTTACCAGCAGCGCCGAGATCAGGATGATCCCGATGTATTCACCGACGAAGAACATGCCCCATTTCATGCCGGCATATTCAATGTGGTAACCGTCGGCCAGTTCCTGCTCCGCTTCCGGCTGGTCGAAGGGGTGACGGTGAGTCACGGCCACGCCAGCGATGAAGAAGGTACAGAAACCGAAGAACTGCGGAATGATGAACCACAGGTTCTGGGCCTGGTACTCGACGATGTCGCGCATGTTGAACGAGCCGGCCTGGATCACGATGCCCATGAGCGACAGGCCCATGAACACTTCGTAGGACACGGTCTGGGCCGAGGCCCGCAGGCTGCCCAGCAGGGCGAACTTGTTGTTGCTCGACCAGCCGGCGAACAGCACCGCATACACCGACAGGCCGGCCATGGCGAAGAAGAACAGCAGGCCGATGTTCAGGTCCGCCACACCCCAGGTCGGGGTGATCGGGATGATCGCGAAGGCGATCAGCAAGGCGCTCATGGCGACCACCGGTGCCAGGGTGAAGATCACCTTGTCGGCAAACGGCGGCGTCCAGTCTTCCTTGAAGAACATCTTGATCATGTCGGCGGCGATCTGGAACATGCCGAATGGGCCGACGCGGTTCGGACCGTAGCGGTCCTGCCACCAGCCCAGCAGGCGACGTTCGACGAAGCTCAACAGTGCGCCTGCGACCACCACGGCCAGCAGGATCACGATGGCCTTGAGGACCGTCAGGATCACAGCGATCACTTCAGGGGTGAACCAGCTCATTGCGCTGCCTCCTGCAGACCGTCGACGGTTTTGCCGAAAATAGCTGGCGGGATGCCTGCCAGGCCAGCCGGCAGGGCCACCAGGCCGGCGCCCAGTTCTTCATTGATGCGCAGCGGCAGACGCAAGGTCTGGCCGGCCACGTTCAGGCTCAGCAGGGCACCGTCGTTGACGCCCAGGCGGTCGGCTTCGGACTTGGCCAGCGACACGTAGGCGGCCGGAATGCGTTCCTGCACCGGTGCGGCCTTGGAAGAGTTCTCTTCGCTGCCGAACAGGTGATGGAACGGCACGACCTGCCAGGTGCCCGGTGCCGGATTGAAGGCGCGCGGCACGCTGGCGAACCAGCTCAGGTGATCGCCCTGGCTTTCGATCAGGCGGGTGCCCGGGTCGCCTGCACGCAGGTGACCACCGACTTCGTCCTGGAACTTGTTCCAGGCTTGCGGCGAGTTCCAGCCCGGCGACCAGGCGAATGGCACCTGGGAGCGCGGTTCGGTCGAGCCCGAGTAGCCTTCCATGGAGAACGAGAACGCAGTGTCGTTGTCCTGGGAGGTGCGTGGTTCGTGAACGCTGATGTCGGCGCGCATGGCGGTGCGGCCGGAGTAGCGCAGCGGTTCGCGCGCCAGCTTCAGGCCTTTGATGCGGAACGAGGCGGACGGTGCGGCGTCGACGATGGCGGCCAGTTGCGGGCTGCTCGAAGCGACGGCGGCGGTAACGTGGTCCAGTTGTGTCCAGTCGATCGGCTGGTCCAGCAGGGTGGCGCGCAGGGCGTGCAGCCAGCGCCAGCCTTCGTGAACCAGGATGCTGGCGTCCAGGTATTGCGGGTCGAAGACCTGGAAGAAGCGCTGGGCGCGACCTTCCTGGCTGACCAGCGTACCGTCGCCTTCGGCGAAGCTCGCCGCCGGCAGCACCAGGTGGGCGCGGTCGGTGGTGGCGGTTTTCTGATGGTCAGCGACGATCAGCACTTTCGCGGCGTTCAGCGCGGCATCGACCTTGGCCTTGTCAGTGCGGGTGTACAGGTCGTTTTCCAGCACCACGATGGCGTCGGCGCTGCCGTCGATCACCGCTTGCAGGGCGGCGTCCACCGATTCACCACCGAGCATGGCCAGGCCAAGGCTGTTGGCTTCCGGCACGATCAGGCTGATGGAACCGTTCTTCTCGCGCAGCTTCAAGGCCTTGGCGATGTTGGCCGCGGCTTCGATCAGCGCCTTGGAACCCAACGAGGTGCCGGCGATGATCAGTGGGCGCTTGGCCGCCAGCAGGGCGTCGGCGATGCGTTGGGCCAGAGCGGCCGCTTCGCTGTCCAGGCCGTCGACGGCCGGGGCGCTGGCGTCCAGGGCGTGGGCCACGGCGAAACCGATGCGGGCCAGGTCGTCAGGGGCGGCGTGGACGCACTCTTCGGCCACGTCGTCGAGCTTGGTTTCAGCGAGGCTGGCGATGAACAGTGGGTTCAGCGCGTGCTGGCCGATGTTCTTCACGGCAGCGTCGAGCCAAGGCTGGACGCGCATGGCGTCGGCCATGTCTTCGGCCTTGCCCTTGACCGACTGGCGCAGGGCCAAGGCCATGCGGGCGGCGGTCTGGGTCAGGTCTTCACCGAGGACGAACACCGCGTCGTGGTCTTCGATGTCGCGCATGTTCGGCACGGGCAGCGGGCTGTCCTTGAGCACTTGCAGCACCAGGCGGATGCGTTCCAGCTCACCGGCTTCGATGCCACTGTAGAAGTGCTCGGCGCCGACCAGTTCACGCAGCGCGTAGTTGCTTTCCAGGCTGGCCCGTGGCGAACCGATGCCGACGATGTTGCGACCGCGCAGCAGCTCGGCGGCCTTGTCCAGCGCTTGGTCCAGGCTCAGCTTGGCGCCGTTTGCCAGCAGCGGCTGGCGTGGACGATCCTTGCGGTTGACGTAGCCATAGCCGAAACGACCACGGTCACACAGGAAGTACTGGTTCACCGAACCGTTGAAGCGGTTTTCGATGCGACGCAGTTCACCGTAGCGCTCGCCCGGGGAGATGTTGCAACCGCTGGAGCAGCCATGGCAGATGCTCGGCGAGAACTGCATGTCCCACTTGCGGTTGTAGCGCTCGGAGTGGGTCTTGTCGGTGAACACACCGGTCGGGCAGACCTCGGTGAGGTTGCCGGAGAATTCGCTTTCCAGGGTGCCGTCTTCAACGCGACCGAAGTACACGTTGTCGTGGGCGCCGAACACGCCCAGGTCGGTGCCGCCGGCGTAGTCCTTGTAGAAACGCACGCAGCGGTAGCAGGCGATGCAGCGGTTCATCTCGTGAGAGATGAACGGGCCGAGGTCCTGGTTCTGGTGGGTACGCTTGGTGAAGCGATAACGGCGCTCGTTGTGGCCGGTCATCACCGTCATGTCTTGCAGGTGGCAATGGCCGCCTTCCTCACAGACCGGGCAGTCGTGAGGGTGGTTGGTCATCAGCCATTCGACGACGCTGGCGCGAAACACTTTCGCTTCTTCGTCGTCGATGGAGATCCAGCTGCCGTCGGTGGCAGGGGTCATGCAGGACATGACGATCCGACCACGCTTGTCGTTTTCGTCGGTGTACTGCTTGACCGCGCACTGGCGACAAGCGCCAACGCTGCCAAGGGCGGGGTGCCAGCAGAAATAAGGAATGTCGAGGCCCAGCGACAGACATGCCTGTAACAGGTTGTCTGCGCCATCGACTTCGAGCTCTTTGCCGTCTACGTGGATAGTGGCCATGGTTCAAAGTTCTTCGTTGGCCCGGTGTCAGCGGGCGTGGCTAATGGAATCTTGTTATTCGCGTGAATCAACACAGCCGTTTACGGCGTCATCACACGAGAAGACGAAGGGCACGGACCCTTCGCCTTTTTAAGCGTTTACGCGCCGACTACGATCGGCTTTGCCAGAGGCGGGACGACGGCGCTGGTGGGCGCGATGCCGGCTTCGAACTCTGGACGGAAGTATTTGATCGCGCTGCCCAACGGCTCCACGGCACCCGGTGCGTGAGCACAGAAGGTCTTGCCTGGGCCGAGGAAACCCACCAGACCCAGCAGGGTCTCGATGTCGCCGGCCTGGCCTTCGCCGTTTTCAAGGGCCCGCAGCAGCTTGACGCTCCATGGCAGGCCATCGCGGCAAGGGGTGCAGAAACCGCACGACTCACGGGAGAAGAACTCTTCCATGTTGCGCAGCAGCGACACCATGTTCACGCTGTCGTCCACCGCCATGGCCAGGCCGGTACCCATGCGGGTGCCGACCTTGGCGATGCCGCCGGCGTACATTTGGGCGTCCAGGTGTTCCGGCAACAGGAACCCGGTACCGGCGCCGCCAGGCTGCCAGCACTTGAGCTTGTAGCCGTCGCGCATGCCGCCAGCGTAGTCTTCGAACAGCTCACGACCGGTGACGCCGAATGGCAGTTCCCACAGGCCAGGGTTCTTGACCTTGCCGGAGAAGCCCATGAGCTTGGTGCCCATGTCTTCGCTGCCGTCACGGGCCAGGGATTTGTACCAGTCCACGCCGTCGGCGATGATCGCCGGCACGTTGCACAGGGTCTCGACGTTGTTCACGCAGGTCGGCTTGCCCCACACGCCTACAGCGGCAGGGAAGGGCGGCTTGGAACGTGGGTTGGCGCGACGGCCTTCCAGGGAGTTGATCAGTGCGGTTTCTTCACCGCAGATGTAGCGTCCGGCACCGGTGTGGACGAACAGCTCGAAATCAAAGCCCGAGCCCAGGATGTTCTTGCCCAAGAGGCCGGCGGCCTTGGCTTCTTCCACGGCACGGTTCAGGTGCTTGGCGGCGGTGGTGTATTCGCCACGCAGGAAGATATAGCCACGGTAGGTTTTCAGCGCGCGGGCGCTGATCAGCATGCCTTCGATCAGCAGATGGGGCAGTTGCTCCATCAGCATGCGGTCTTTCCAGGTGTTGGGCTCCATTTCGTCCGCGTTGCACAGCAGGTAGCGGATGTTGATGGATTCGTCCTTGGGCATCAGGCCCCACTTCACACCCGTGGGGAAGCCCGCGCCGCCACGGCCCTTGAGGCCGGAGTCTTTCACGGTCTGGACGATGTCGTCCTGGGCCATGTCGCTGAACGCCTTGCGCGCAGCGGCGTAGCCATTCTTGGCCTGGTACTCGTCCAGCCATACGGCTTCGCCGTCGTCACGCAGGCGCCAGGTCAGGGGATGGGTTTCGGCCGAACGCTGGATGCGGTTGGCGGGCCCGAAGGAAGTCAGGGTCATACGTAGCCCTCCAGCAGTTTGGCGACGCCGTCAGGCTGGACGTCACCGAAGGTGTCGTCGTCGATCATCAGCGCTGGCGCCTTGTCGCAGTTACCCAGGCAGCACACTGGCAGCAGGGTGAAACGACCGTCGGCGGTGGTCTGGCCCAGACCGATGCCCAGCTTGTTCTGGATCTCGCCGACCACCGATTCGTGGCCACCGATGTAGCAGACCATGCTGTCGCAGACACGAATGATGTGACGGCCTACTGGCTGGCGGAAAATCTGGCTATAGAAGGTGGCCACGCCTTCGACGTCGCTGGCCGGGATGCCGAGGATCTCGCCGATGGCGTAGAGCGCGCCGTCAGGCACCCAGCCACGTTCCTTCTGGACGATCTTCAGGGCTTCGATCGACGCCGCGCGCGGGTCTTCGTAGTGATGCAGCTCGTGCTCGATGGCCGAGCGCTCGGTTTCGCTCAGGGCGAAACGGTCTGTCTGGATAAGCGTGCTGTTCATGCTTAGCGGTCCACGTCGGCCATAACGAAATCGATACTACCCAGGTACGCGATCAAGTCCGCGACCATGCTGCCTTTGATCACTGAAGGGATCTGCTGCAGGTGCGGGTAGCTTGGGGTGCGAATCCGGGTGCGGTAGCTCATGGTGCCGCCGTCGCTCGTCAGGTAATAACTGTTGATGCCCTTGGTCGCTTCGATCATCTGGAAGGACTCGTTGGCCGGCATGACCGGGCCCCACGAAACCTGCAGGAAGTGCGTGATCAGGGTCTCGATGTGTTGCAGCGTGCGCTCTTTTGGCGGCGGCGTGGTCAGCGGGTGATCCGCCTTGTACGGGCCTTCCGGCATGTTGCGCATGCATTGGTCGATGATCTTGATGCTCTGGCGCATTTCCTCGACGCGAACCATGCAGCGGTCGTAGGCATCGCCATTGGCCGCCAGCGGTACTTCGAATTCGAAGTTTTCGTAGCCGGAGTAGGGGCGCGCCTTGCGCAGGTCGAAGTCGCAACCGGTGGAACGCAGGCCGGCACCGGTGACGCCCCATTCCAGGGCCTCTTTGGTGTTGTAGGCGGCGACCCCGATGGTACGACCCTTGAGGATGCTGTTCTGCAGGGCAGCCTTGGTGTATTCGTCCAGGCGCTTGGGCATCCACTCGACGAAGTCCTTGACCAGCTTTTCCCAGCCGCGTGGCAGGTCGTGGGCAACACCACCGATGCGGTACCAGGCCGGGTGCAGGCGGAAACCGGTGATGGCTTCGATCACCGTGTAGGCCTTCTGGCGGTCGGTGAAGGTGAAGAACACCGGGGTCATGGCCCCCACGTCCTGGATATAGGTCCCCAGGAACAGCAGGTGGCTGGTGATACGGAAGAACTCGGCCATCATGATGCGGATGACGTCGACCTTCTCCGGTACCTTGATCCCGGCCAGTTTCTCGACCGACAGCACGTACGGCAGGTTGTTCATCACGCCGCCGAGGTAGTCGATGCGGTCGGTGTACGGGATGAAGCTGTGCCAGGACTGGCGCTCGGCCATTTTCTCGGCGCCACGGTGGTGGTAGCCGATGTCAGGCACGCAGTCGACGATCTCTTCGCCGTCCAGCTGCAGGATGATGCGGAACGCACCGTGGGCCGAAGGGTGGTTCGGGCCGAGGTTGAGGAACATGTAGTCCTCGTTGGCGCCCGAACGCTTCATGCCCCAGTCTTCAGGCTTGAAGCGCGCGGCTTCTTCCTCGAGCTGTTGCTTGGCCAGGGACAGGCTGAACGGGTCGAACTCGGTGGCACGGGCCGGGAAGTCCTTGCGCAGCGGGTGACCTTCCCAGGTCGGCGGCATCATGATGCGGGTCAGGTGCGGGTGGCCGGGGAAGTCGATCCCGAACATGTCCCACACTTCACGCTCGTACCAGTTGGCGTTCGGCCAGATGCCGGTCACGGTCGGCACGCTAAGGTCGCTCTCGGACAAGGCGACCTTGATCATTACGTCACTATTACGCTCGATCGACATCAGGTGATAGAACACGGTGAAATCGACGCCGTCGGGCAGCCCTTGACGCTTGGTGCGCAGGCGCTCGTCCACGCCGTGCAGGTCATAGAGCATGACGTACGGCTTGGGCAGGTTGCGCAGGAAGGTCAGGACTTCGACGAGTTTGGCGCGGGCAACCCAAAGCACCGGCATGCCGGTGCGGGTCGGCTGGGCGGTGAACGCCTCGGGGCCAAAACGGTTGTTCAGTTCGACGACCACATCCTGGTCGTCTGCCTTGTAAGGCGGGATGTACAGAGCACTGCCTGTAGTCATGGTTATTTATCGCTTTCGGTCAACGTAAAGAATGAAGCCAGGTTCTCGTTTCTTATGCAGAGCAGAGCTGGATCAGACTTCGTCGGGGCTGCGCAGGTTGGTGACTGCGATACGCTGTTCGCGGCGCTGTTCCTTTTGCGATGGCATGTCGGCGCGATAGACGCCTTGATCGCCAACGACCCAGGACAGTGGGCGACGCTCCTGGCCAATCGACTCCTGCAACAGCATCAGGCCTTGCAGGAAAGCTTCAGGGCGAGGCGGGCAGCCGGGCACGTAGACGTCCACGGGCAGGAACTTGTCCACCCCTTGAACGACGGAGTAGATGTCGTACATGCCACCGGAGTTGGCGCACGAACCCATGGAGATAACCCACTTAGGTTCGAGCATTTGCTCGTAGAGACGCTGGATGATCGGCGCCATCTTGATGAAGCAGGTACCGGCGATAACCATGAAATCCGCCTGGCGTGGCGATGCCCGGATCACCTCGGCGCCAAAGCGCGCGATGTCGTGGGGCGCCGTGAAGGCGGTGGTCATTTCCACGTAGCAGCACGAAAGGCCGAAGTTGTACGGCCACAGGGAGTTCTTGCGACCCCAGTTGACCGTGCTGTTCAGCACGTCTTCGAGCTTGCCCATGAAGATGTTTTTGTGGACTTGATCTTCTAACGGATCGGCAACGGTTTCCCGTTCGCCAATCGGATACTGCTCGTTAGGAGCATCGGGGTCGATCCTGGTGAGATTGTATTGCATTGCCAAAGCCTCATTGTTTCAGCTTCGCTTGCCGCTTGCGCCGAGCTTCCGGAGCCCAATCAAGCGCCCCCACTCGGTAAAGGTAGACAAGACCTGCCAACAGAATTGCTATGAAAACGAGAGCTTCGACGAATCCGGTCCAGCCGCTTTCGCGGACGGACACAGACCATGCAAAGAGAAAGAGGGCTTCGATATCGAAGATCACGAAGAGCATCGCGACCAGATAGAATTTGGCTGAGAGCCGCAAGCGGGCGCCACCGGTAGGTAGCATGCCGGACTCGAACGGTTCATTTTTGCTGCGGCCCCAGGCTTTTGACCCAAGCAGGCTCGACACACCGAGCATGAAAGCACACAGGCCAACAACGCCCAGAAGGAAAATGGCAAAGCCCCAATTGTGGGCCATGAGTCCTGTCGCTTCGGACATGCTGGAAATCCTTAACAGAGAGCAAAGGTCTCTGAGCTTGAATGAAATAACGCAGTGACGATATGTCGCAGCAATCAATCGCGGTGATTTTATGGCTAAACACCGGGCAAGTAAAATTCCTATAGCGAAATTATTTATTGGAATAAGGACATAGCGTGCCTCCAAGACCCTGCGGCCCAGGCCTGGTGGGCGTTGGCCGGTTATTCATCAATAATATTTTGTGCGGAATGCAACAATGATAATGACTTCCAAATGATAATTATTATTATTTGTAGCGGCCTTTCTACGGTGCACTTTGTGTTGTGCCTGAAAGACTGTCTTACATCGCCGCTACTGCAATTGTCAGCGCCGAACGTTTTACTCCTTTTCGGACTGCCCAATACTGCGTTCGATCAATTTTTCTACCCGTGCGCTGAAGTTTTGTGACGGAGGGGGCGGTGAAGGTTGGATCTGTGTCGGGGACTGCTCCTGTGGGAGCCAAGCTTGCTCGCGATGCCGGCAACGCGGTCCCGAGGCAGACAGCGTAATCGTTCATCGCGGGCAAGCCTGACTCCCACAGATGCAGGCTTGCTCTTACAGCGTAGGTTGCTTCAAAAAAAACGGGTGAAAAAACCAGGTTCGTCAGATCAATGTCGATCAGTTGAGCCAATGCAGAACCTGTGGCCATGGGGTTTGCACGTTTAAGCGACACCGCTGTGGTGCTTTAGGCCCGGTCTCGTGCCAATTTTTGCTCGCCAGCCCCCGTCCAATCGATGCATCCTCGACTTTCCTTGAATGAATGATGTCAAATGGCTATCTTTGTGCTTCATTCATCTAATCATCTATATCAATACTTGATTAGGCTAACGTCCCTTCTTAGATAGCCGCGCCAGGTTTCATCGTTCGCGGCTGATGACCACAAGGAATGCCATGAACTCTTGGATCGCGAATATGAGCGTTATGCTCAAGCTGGCTTTGGGCTTTGCCGTTGTGCTGCTTCTGACCGCTATCCTCGCCGCGACCGGCTGGTTCAGCCTGGGGAAAATGATCGAGCGTACTGATCGAATGACCAGCATCACCGAACTCGGCAACCGTCTTGATCACCTGCGCAGGGCACGCTTGCAATACCAGCTGGACCGGGGAGATGAACAAAAGGGTGCATTGATCCAGGCGTCGCTGGACCAGTTTGTCGCCAAGCAGAAAAGCCTCGCAAACGAGTTGAGAAAACCTGAAAACCTGAAAAAACTTGCGCTGATCGAGCAGGCCAGCACGCAGTATCAAGTGGCACTGAATACGATGCGCGAGGCTTATCGCAATGACGCGGCCATGCGCAAGGAGATGGGCGTCAATGCGGTCAAGGGTGCCGCGCTGATTGCCAAAGTCATCAATGACGTAGAAGCAATGCCTGCCTCGGATGAGCGCCGTTTCGAGCTGTACAGGGTCATCCTCAAGGCAAAAGAGGACTTGGCACTGGTGCGTTATGAAGTGCGTGGCTATACCGGCAACCCCAACAGCGCCACCGAGCTCGCCGCCGCCCGCCAGCTGGAAAATGCGCTCAAGGGCATCGAAACCCTCAACGGCGCTTTCGGTCCGACCTATGCCGACACCATCAAGCAGCTGGAAACCGCGCTGATTGCTTACCGCCGTTCGGTGCAGGATTTCACTGCCAGCAATCAGGCCATTGGCAAGGCCGTGCAGGACACTATCGATCTGGGTGAAACCATCACTCGTCTGTCTGACGAAATGTATGCCAGCCAACTGGTCTCCCGTGACGAAGACAGCGCCCAGGCGCGCATCCTGCAGCTGAGTTGTACGGCCTTGGCGATGTTGTTGGGGATTTTTGCCGCCCTGATCATCACCCGCCAGATTACACGGCCGTTGCAGGACACATTGGCTGTGGTCGATCGCATTGCAGCAGGTGATCTCACGCAGCACGTGATCGTGACCCGTCGTGATGAGCTGGGTGTCTTGCAGCAGGGTATTGAGCGCATGGGCAGCACCTTGCGCGACCTGATCGGTGGCATCCGCGATGGCGTTACCCAAATCGCCAGTGCCGCCGAAGAGCTCTCGGCTGTCACCGAGCAGACCAGTGCCGGGGTCAACAGTCAGAAGACCGAGACCGATCAGGTGGCTACCGCCATGCACGAAATGTCGGTCACCGTGCATGAAGTCGCGCGTAATGCCGAACAAGCTCGCGCAGCTGCATCAGAGGCCGATGCACAAGCTCGTATTGGCGACCAGGTGGTCGCGCAAGCCATCGTTCAGATTGAGCGCCTGGCCGGCGAGGTCGGGCGTTCAGTCGAAGCCATGAACGAGCTGGAACAGGAAAGCGGGCGCATCGGCAAGATCATGGACGTGATCAGGGCGGTGGCTGAGCAGACCAACTTGCTGGCCCTTAACGCCGCCATCGAGGCCGCTCGCGCGGGTGACGCCGGGCGCGGTTTTGCCGTGGTCGCCGATGAAGTGCGCGGATTGGCCCAGCGTACCCAGCATTCCACCGAAGAGATTGAAAGCCTGGTGGCGGGCTTGCAGAACGGCACGCGCCAGGTATCGAGCATCATGCGAAACAGCCGCGAACTGACCGACAGCAGCGTGGAATTGGCAGGCAAAGCCGGCACCTCCCTGGGCAACATCACCCAGGCGGTTTCCGGCATTCAGGCCATGAACCAGCAGATTGCCGCCGCCGCGGTGCAACAGAGCTCGGTGGCCGAGGAAATCAGCCGTAGTATCCTGAGCGTGCGCGATGTATCCGAGCAGACCGCCTCAGCCAGTGAAGAAACCGCAGCCTCCAGCATCGAACTGGCGCGCCTGGGTAACCAGTTGCAGCAGTTGGTCAGTCACTTCAAGGTGTGAAAAACGGAGCGGGAAAAACCGGCAAAAAAAAGCCCCGAACCAGTCGGGGCTTCAGATCATCGGCTTTGCGGTTAGCTTTTACTCGGTCCGCAAGGGCCGTTTACGGCGTGTATCAGTGGAACTGTTCTTCTTCGGTGGAACCGGTCAGTGCGGTCACCGACGAAGTGCCGCCCTGGATCACGGTGGTCATGTCGTCGAAGTAGCCGGTGCCCACTTCCTGCTGGTGAGCGACGAAGGTGTAGCCCTTGGCGGCGTCAGCGAACTCTTGCTCTTGCAGCTTCACGTAGGCGGTCATGTCGTTGCGGGCGTAGTCGTGCGCCAGGTTGAACATGCTGTGCCACATGTTGTGAATGCCGGCCAGGGTGATGAACTGGTGCTTGTAGCCCATGGCGGACAGTTCGCGCTGGAACTTGGCGATGGTCGCGTCGTCCAGGTTTTTCTTCCAGTTGAAGGAGGGCGAGCAGTTGTACGACAGGATCTGGTCTGGGTATTCCTTCTTGATCGCTTCGGCGAAGCGACGCGCCTCGTCCAGGTCCGGCTTGGCGGTTTCGCACCAGATCAGGTCGGCGTACGGTGCGTAGGCCAGCCCACGGGCGATGGCTTGGTCGAGACCGGCACGCACCTTGTAGAAGCCTTCCTGGGTGCGGGTACCGGTTACGAACGGTTGGTCGTACGGGTCGCAGTCGGAGGTCAGCAGGTCAGCGGCGTTGGCGTCGGTACGGGCCAGGATGATGGTTGGTACACCGGCAACGTCGGCGGCCAGGCGGGCAGCGGTCAGCTTCTGCACAGCTTCCTGGGTTGGAACCAGTACCTTGCCGCCCATGTGGCCGCATTTCTTCACCGAAGCCAGTTGGTCTTCGAAGTGAACGCCGGCGGCGCCTGCTTCGATCATGCTTTTCATCAGCTCGTAGGCGTTCAGGACGCCACCGAAACCGGCTTCAGCGTCAGCCACGATCGGCGCGAAGTAGTCGATGTAGCCTTCGTCGCCCGGGTTCTTGCCGGCTTTCCACTGGATCTGGTCGGCGCGACGGAACGAGTTGTTGATGCGCTTGACCACCGTTGGAACCGAATCCACCGGGTACAGCGACTGGTCGGGGTACATCGACTCGGCGGAGTTGTTGTCCGCGGCCACTTGCCAGCCCGACAGGTAGATCGCCTGGATGCCGGCCTTGACTTGCTGCACAGCCTGGCCGCCGGTCAGGGCGCCCATGCAGTTGACGAAATCTTTCTCGGGACGGAAGGCTGGCTTGGCGCCCTGGGTGACCAGGTTCCAGAGCTTGTCGGCGCCCATTTTCGCAAGGGTGTGCTCAGGTTGAACCGAGCCACGCAGACGGACGACGTCAGCAGCGGAATAATTGCGCTTCACGCCTTTCCAGCGCGGGTTTTCAGCCCAATCTTTTTCAAGGGCTGCAATTTGCTGTTCGCGTGTCAGTGCCATGGAGATAAACCTCGTCGCATAGGTCTTGGTGGAAAATTCCTGCTCCTGCCGACCAGGGGTTGGCGTACAAGTCGGTTCAGGCGGGGAGGCGACGGGATGAACGATGGGCTCGAGGGGAAAGTGAGCAGGTAGGGGCGAACTGCGGGCGCATTCGGGCGTCGTGGGCCTCCATACGAACTCAGAGTGATGCCGGGTTACCTAGTTACGCTTCCGTCCCTCGGGACAACTTCGTTCCAGTCGCAACCTCGTCAAACACACCTTGTGGGCGGTACAGACACGAATCGGCTCGCAGGGTAGTTGCAAGCGTCGACCCGAAGGCCCTTGCCAGGGCCCCTGATTAGCGGGAGCGAGGCCATCATGCCTTCGGTTTTTTGCCTCGTCAAACGTTTTGTAGTGCTTTTTTTATGGCACTACATCTTTGGTCTAATACGACTCATCAGTCAGTTTTTGGTGCTTCAGTTCAGGGTATCGACCTTGACCCGCAAAATCATGTCGTCGCGGCCCTGGGTAGAGTAGCTGCGGGTCAGGCCCTGCTTGTCGGCTTGAGTCTGGCGATTCACGCCGGCCAGGGTGATCCATTCGCCCAGGCGACCGCTGACGGTTGTGTCGGTACTCTGAACGTTCACTACATCGGGACGTTCCTGGCTCATGCGGTCACGGTTGGTACTGATGCTGAGATGAACGGTCTCGCCGGTGACGCTCGCCGTGACATAAAAACCCTGGGTGACGTTGCGGTATTCGGTCTGGCTTTGCAGGCGGCCGTAGTTGTCGGTCTGGCTGCTGGTGAAGGGCACGCTCTGGCCGACCTGGATCAGCGCCGGCTGGCCTTCGCTGGCTTGCACCTGCTGCACGCCGCCGTCACGGCTGGCGGTGCTGCGGTTGATGATGCGGGTCTGGCTGGGCGCGGCGCCGTTGATCGAGTAACCCTGGTCGCCCTGCAGGTTGTTTTCGTTGGTGTCGACCGTAATCAGCAGGCGCTTGGGCGCAGTGTCCAATTGGGCCAGGAACTGCCGGAGTTCTTCGATCTTGCCGGGCTCGGCGTTGACGATCAGTTGGTTGCCGTAGGCGCTGACCTGGCCGTCCTTGCCGATGAAGTTCTGTGCCACCGGCAGCAGGTCGGCGCTGGTGCGGTAGTTCAGCGGCACGATTTGCGTATCGGCCACGGCTGACAGGCTGCTACCAAGCAGCAAGAGGGTCAGCAGGGTGCGTAGAAGCATGTCCATTTCTCCATGAGACAAAGGCCTGATATTGCCAGTTTGTCGGCCCCGGGTGGCGCAAGTTGAATGTTAGACGGCAAAACGCCCCGGCATCGGTAGATGGCGGGGCGTTTCGAGGTTGCATGATTCATTTGTGGCGAGGGAGCAAGCTCCCTCGCCACAGGTTTCAGGCCGAGCGCCGCACCATGTCCACATGCGGAATCCCGGCTTCCAGGAACTCCTCGCTGACCACTGCAAACCCCAGCCGCTCATAGAACGGCGTGGCGTGCACCTGGGCGCTGAGCATCTGCTGCTGGAGCCCACGCTTCTCGGCTTCGGCGATCACGGCGTGCATCAGCGCATCGCCCACCTTCAGGCCACGCCAGTCCTTGAGGACCGAGACGCGGCCGATATGGCCGTCGGTCAGCAGGCGGGCGGTGCCGATGGGAAAGTCGCCTTCAAACGCCAGAAAATGCACCGCGCTCTGGTCGTCGGCATCCCATTCCAGCTCAGGTGGAACGGACTGCTCGGCAATGAACACGGTCTCACGAATGCGCCGGATCTCGGCGTTATCCTTTTGCCAGTCTGCGACACGAACGTGAATTTTATTCATCAGCGAACCCCAGGCTGCCTTGCTTGACCAGCTCGCAGACCAGGCCGCGACCGTCTTCGTCGGCCAGCCACGGACCGAGGTTCTCGATGTGCAGGGCGTCGGCGGCGCAGATCATTTTCAGCAGCTCGCGCAGCTTGCCCGGCAGGTAACGGCTCTGGCCGCTGGCGAACAGCAGCAGGTCGTCATCGACTTCCGACCAGGCCAGGCGCGCGCTCGGGTTGCGAATGATCACGGCACCTTGTTCCAGGCTGGCCAGCAGGTCGTCTTCTTCCAGTTCCGGGCCCACCACCAGTTCCGGGTAGCGCGGCTCGGTCATGAACTGGCCAAACCAGGTCAGCAGCAGGCGCTCGTCGCTCATGTGCTCGGCCAGCAAGCCCTTGAGGCGGTCGAGGGCGTCCTGCTGGATCTGGTGCGGATCGGCTACAGGGCGTGCGTCGGCGTCGGTGTAGCGTTCTTCGTCCGGCAGGAACTGGCTGAGGAAGTCGGTGAAGTGGGTCAGGACTTCAGCGGCGCTCGGCGCACGGAAACCCACCGAGTAGGTCATGCAGTCGTCCACGGCCACGCCGCAGTGCGCCAGGCGCGGCGGCAGGTAGAGCATGTCGCCCGGTTCCAGGGTCCACTCATCGGTGGCTTCGAATTCAGCGAGGATGCGCAGGTCGGCGTGCTGCAGCAGCGGGCTTTCGGAGTCGCACATCTGGCCGATTTTCCAGTTGCGCTGGCCGTGGCCCTGCAGCAGGAACACGTCATAGTTATCGAAATGCGGACCCACGCTGCCACCGGGTGCGGCGAAGCTGATCATCACGTCGTCGATGCGCCAGCTCGGCAGGAAGCGGAAGTTCTCCAGCAGCTCGCTGACTTCCGGTACGAACTGATCGACCGCCTGTACCAGCAGGGTCCACTCGCGCTCTGGCAGCTTGCTGAATTCGTCTTCGGCAAACGGGCCGCGACGCAATTCCCAGGGACGCTCGCCATGCTCGATCACCAGGCGCGACTCGACTTCTTCTTCCAGGGCCAGGCCGGCCAGTTCGTCGGCATCGATCGGGCTTTGGAAGTCAGGAATCGCCTGACGGATCAGCAGGGGTTTTTTCTGCCAGTAGTCGCGCAGGAACTCCCGTGCCGTGATGCCGCCCAGGAGTTGCAGAGGAATATCAGGATTCATGTGTAACCTATTGAAAAAATATACTTTTCAGACGCGAATAAAAACGCCCGGCGCGGCCGGGCGTCTCAAAGGTAAAGCCGTGGATCAGATGCGCTTGGCTTGTGCTGCTGCGTTGCCGATGTAACTGGCCGGCGTGAGCTTTTTCAGCTCAGCCTTGGCGTCGGCAGGCATGTCCAGGCCATCGATGAAAGTCTGCAACGCTTGAGGGCTGATGCCCTTGCCACGGGTCAGTTCTTTCAGCTTTTCATACGGGTTTTCGATGTTGTAGCGACGCATCACGGTCTGGATCGGTTCGGCCAGGACTTCCCAGCAGGCGTCCAGGTCGGCGGCGATCTTCTGCTCGTTCAGTTCCAGCTTGCTGATGCCCTTGAGGCTGGCTTCGTAGGCAATGACGCTATGGGCAAAACCCACGCCCAGGTTGCGCAGCACGGTGGAGTCGGTCAGGTCGCGCTGCCAGCGGGAGATCGGCAGTTTGCTCGCCAGGTGCTGGAACAGCGCGTTGGCGATGCCCAGGTTGCCTTCAGAGTTTTCGAAGTCGATCGGGTTGACCTTGTGCGGCATGGTCGAGGAACCGATTTCGCCAGCGATGGTGCGCTGCTTGAAGTAACCCAGGGAAATATAGCCCCAGATGTCACGGTCGAAGTCGATCAGGATGGTGTTGAAGCGCGCGATCGCATCGAACAGTTCGGCGATGTAGTCATGCGGTTCGATCTGGGTGGTGTAGGGGTTGAAGCTCAGGCCCAGCTCGTCTTCGATGAAGGCGCGGGCGTTGGCTTCCCAGTCGATGTCCGGGTAGGCCGACAGGTGGGCGTTGTAGTTGCCCACGGCGCCGTTGATCTTGCCCAGCAGCGGCACGGCGGCCACCTGGGCGATCTGGCGCTCCAGGCGGTAGACCACGTTCGCCAGTTCCTTGCCCAGGGTGGTCGGCGAAGCCGGTTGACCGTGGGTGCGCGACAGCATCGGCACGTCGGCGAAGCGGATCGCCAGCTCGCGGATGGCCTGGGCGGTCTGGCGCATCAGTGGCAGCATCACCTCATCACGGCCTTCGCGCAGCATCAGGGCGTGGGACAGGTTGTTGATGTCCTCGCTGGTGCAGGCGAAGTGGATGAACTCGCTGACATTGGCCAGTTCCGGCAGCTTGGCCGCCTGCTCCTTGAGCAGGTATTCGATGGCCTTGACGTCGTGGTTGGTGGTGCGCTCGATCTCTTTGACGCGCTCGGCGTGCTCCAGCACAAAATTTTCTGCGAGGGCGTTCAACACCGCGTTGGCTTCGGCGGAAAACGCCGGGACTTCGCTGATGGCAGGGTGGGCGGCCAGGCGCTGGAGCCAGCGCACTTCAACCAGGACGCGGGCACGGATCAGGCCGTACTCGCTGAAAATCGGGCGCAGGGCCTGGGTTTTGCCGGCGTAGCGGCCGTCAACAGGGGAAACCGCAGTGAGCGAAGAGAGCTGCATGGGGTGTTCTCGGACAGTCGGGCAACGAAATGGGGCGCGTATCATACATGAAAACAATCGCCGGTCCGTCGCCAACTGACCGGCGTATTACGCGTAACGAACTAAAAAAACGGGTTGAGGCGACTTATTCGTTGCGCATCAACGGGTAAAGCTCTTTAAGCAATTTGCGCCGGCTGATCACCAGTTGCCAGCGATGGCCGCCCAACTGCCGCCACAGCCGTGCCGAACGAATACCGGCCAGCAACAGGGCGCGGATCTTCGAGGCATTGCTCGGTTGCTGCAGGTTGCGCATGTCGCCATGCACCTGGATGCGCTGGCGCAAGGTGCTCAGGGTGTCCTGGTACAGCGCGCCGCAGGCCGCGACGACGTTTTCGTGGGACGGGCCGAAGTGCTCCACCTGGGACTGGATCTGCGGCAAGCGTTTGCCGATGGTTTCCAGCAGGTCGTCGCGCTTGGCCAGCTGACGCTCAAGGCCCAGCATCGACAGGGCATAGCGCAGCGGTTCGCGTTGCAGGGCGCTGGGATCGCGCTCCAGGGCGCCAATCAGCGCACGATAGCCTTCGCGCAGGTTCAAGTCGTCGCCGCCGTAGACTTCCAGGGTGTCCTTGGGGTCGCGAACCAGCAGGCTGCCGAGCATGCAGGCCACGCCCGCTTCGGTGGCCTGGCCGGTCTTGGCGATCCTGTCCACCAGCACGGCGGCGAGGAATACGCCGCCCAATGCCGTCAGTTGTTCCTGGATGGGGGTCATGCCTTGCTGCTCCAGGGCTCTGCGACTTCGATCACACCGCCGCCCAGGCAGATTTCGCCGTCATAGAACACCACGGACTGGCCGGGGGTGACCGCCCGCTGCGGGTCATCGAAGGTGGCACGGTAGCCCGTGGCGGTTTTTTCCAGGGTGCAGGGCTGGTCGCTCTGGCGGTAGCGAACCTTGGCCGTCAGGCGGCGTGGTTCGCCGAGGTCGATCGGGTTGACCCAATAGATATCGGAGGCGAGCAGGGCGCGGGAAAACAACCATGGGTGGTCGTTGCCCTGGCCGACGATCAGCTCGTTGTGCTCCAGGTCCTTGACCAGCACGTACCACGGCTCTTCGCCGGCGTCTTTCAGGCCGCCGATGCCCAGGCCCTGGCGCTGGCCGATGGTATGGTACATCAGGCCATGGTGACGGCCGATGACTTCGCCTTCGGTCGTCTTGATCTCGCCCGGCTGGGCCGGCAGGTATTGCTTGAGGAAGTCGCTGAAACGGCGCTCACCGATAAAGCAGATCCCGGTGGAGTCTTTTTTCTTGGCCGTGGCGAGCTGGTGTTTTTCGGCGATCGCGCGCACTTCGGGCTTTTCCAGTTCGCCTACCGGGAACAGGGTCTTGGCGATCTGCTCGCCGCCGACGGCGTGCAGGAAGTAGCTCTGGTCCTTGTTCGGGTCCAGGCCCTTGAGCAGTTCGGTGCGGCCGTCGATGTCGCGGCGGCGCACGTAGTGGCCGGTGGCGATCAGGTCGGCACCGAGCATCATGGCGTAGTCGAGGAACGCCTTGAACTTGATTTCGCGGTTGCAGAGGATGTCCGGGTTCGGCGTGCGGCCGGCCTTGTACTCGGCCAGGAAGTGCTCGAACACGTTGTCCCAGTACTCGGCGGCGAAGTTGGCGGTGTGCAGCTTGATGCCGATCTTGTCGCACACGGCCTGGGCGTCCGCCAGGTCGTCCATGGCGGTGCAGTATTCGGTGCCGTCGTCTTCTTCCCAGTTCTTCATGAACAGGCCTTCCACCTCATAACCCTGCTCGATCAGCAGAAGGGCGGAAACGGAAGAGTCCACGCCGCCGGACATGCCGACAATGACGCGCTTCTTGGATGTGTCAGAAGGAGCTGGATCACGCATAGGAGTTCAATGAGTGTCTTGAAAAAGGACGCGATTCTATCAGGCCCGGGCGCACAAGGCTAAAGAGAAGGACGGATCAGCGTCAGACTGTGGCAATGGCCGGCCAGATAATCGTCGATGCAGCGGATGATCAGCTCGCTGCGCCAGTGCTCGCGCTGTTCGAGCAGTTCGTCGCGGGTCAGCCATTTGGCGCCGAGGATGCCGTCGTCCAGTTGATACTCGGGGTGGTGTTTCAAGGCCTTGGCGGCGAAACAGACGCGCTGGTAGGTCACACCGTTGCTGGGGGCGGTGTACAGGTAAATACCCACCACGGCCGTGGGTTCGACGTCCCAGCCGGTTTCTTCCAGGGTTTCGCGCACGGCGGCTTCGATCAGGGTTTCGTTCGGGTCAAGGTGGCCGGCGGGCTGGTTGAGCACTGCGCGTCCGGCCTTGGATTCTTCCACCATCAAGAAGCGGCCGTTGTTTTCGACGATGGTGGCGACGGTGATGTGGGGTTGCCAGTTCATAAGGTTCCTTTATTGCTCAGATTGGGGGGGATCGAGTACATATCCGTTTTTGTAGTAACGGCCGCTTAGGGTTCCGCCCTGACGGCGGCTTACTTTTGAAAAGCGCAAAAGTAAGCAAAACGCTCTTGCCCCACCACTCGGTGCCTCGCTTAGGCTCGGCATGCCCTCTCTCCGGCATTGCTCCGTGGGCCGCCGCGAAGGGCCATCCATGGCCCAGCGCGGCTATCCCGGCATCCATGCCGGGATGCCCACTCCACAATGCCTGCGTTCGGCCATCGTGGTTAACGGGGCGCCCCAGATCAAGATCAAAAGCGAGGCGGCCTAACGGCCGGCCTGGTTCTCCTGGTCATACACCTGTCAGATCTGTGGGAGCAAAGCTTGCTCGCGAGGCGGCCTAACGGCCGGCCTGGTTCTCCTGGTCATACACCTGTCAGATCTGTGGGAGCAAAGCTTGCTCGCGAGGCGGCCTAACAGCCGGCCTGGTTCTCCTGGTCATACACCTGTCAGATCTGTGGGAGCAAAGCTTGCTCGCGAGGCGGCCTAACAGCCGGCCTATCTCTCCGACCGTACCCCGATCTTATTGTGGGAGCGAGCTTGCTCGCGATAGCGGTGGGTCAGTCAATATTTGAATTGAATGATGAATTGCAATCGCGAGCAAGCTCGCTCCCACAGGGGTGGGTTCTAAATGCCAGAAACACAAACCCCGGCACTAGGCCGGGGTTTGTGGTACTGCCTACAACCTTACACCAGCGCAGCAATCGCCGCGTTGAAGGTGTTGCTCGGGCGCATGGCCTTGCTGGTCAGCTCCGGATTGGCGAAGTAGTAACCGCCGATGT
Source organism: Pseudomonas sp. H1_F01 (assembly GCF_054681425.1). NCBI lineage: Bacteria > Pseudomonadati > Pseudomonadota > Gammaproteobacteria > Pseudomonadales > Pseudomonadaceae > Pseudomonas > Pseudomonas sp. H1_F01. The sequence continues at coordinate 2,633,851 of NZ_CP162823.1, forward strand.
CCACGGGCTTGCCTTGCACGGCATTGAGTTCGGCAACGATTTTTTCTTCGTTGTCGGTCAATGTCTTGGCCAGGGAAGCGAACTGAGCCTTGAGGGCTGCGTCGTCGTCTTGAGCGGCCAGTGCCTGGGCCCAGAACAGGGTCAGGTAGAAGTGGCTGCCGCGGTTGTCGATGCCGCCGACCTTGCGCGAAGGCGACTTGTTGCGGTCCAGGAACTCACCGGTAGCCTGGTCCAGGGTCTTGGCCAGCACCAGTGCTTTAGGGTTGTTGTAAGTCACGCCCAGGTGCTCGAGGGACGCAGCCAGGGCCAGGAACTCGCCCAGGGAATCCCAGCGCAGGAAGTTTTCTTCCAGCAACTGCTGCACGTGCTTGGGGGCCGAGCCGCCAGCGCCGGTTTCGAACAGGCCACCGCCGTTCATCAGCGGCACGATCGACAGCATCTTGGCGCTGGTGCCCAGTTCCATGATCGGGAACAGGTCGGTCAGGTAGTCGCGCAGTACGTTGCCGGTCACCGAGATGGTGTCCTTGCCTTCGCGGGTGCGGGCCAGGGTGAACTTCATCGCGTCGACCGGCGACATGATGCGGATGTCCAGGCCGGCAGTGTCGTAGTCCTTCAGGTAGGTCTGGACTTTCTCGATCACGACGCCGTCATGGGCGCGCATCGGGTCCAGCCAGAAGATCGCCGGGGTGCTGCTGGCGCGGGCGCGGTTGACGGCCAGTTTGACCCAGTCCTGGATCGGCGCGTCTTTGGTCTGGCACATGCGGAAGATGTCGCCAGCTTCGACGCTCTGCTCCAGCAGGGTGCGACCGTTGCTGTCCGAAACACGGACCACGCCGTCGACCTTGATCTGGAAGGTCTTGTCGTGGGAGCCGTACTCTTCGGCTTTCTTGGCCATCAGGCCAACGTTCGGCACGCTGCCCATGGTGGTTGGGTCGAAGGCGCCGTGTTGCTTGCAGTCTTCGATCACCGCCTGGTAGATGGTGGCGTAGCAGCGATCCGGGATCACGGCCTTGGTGTCGTGCAGTTGGCCGTCGGTGCCCCACATCTTGCCGGAGTCACGGATCATGGCCGGCATCGAGGCGTCGACGATGACGTCGCTCGGCACGTGCAGGTTGGTGATGCCTTTGTCGGAGTTGACCATCGCCAGGGATGGGCGCGCTGCGTAGACCGCCTGGATGTCGGCTTCGATCTGCGCCTGCTGCTCGGCCGGCAGGGCCTTGATGCGGGCGTACAGGTCGCCGATGCCGTTGTTCAGGTTGAAGCCGATCTGCTCCAGCACCTGTGCGTGCTTGGCCAGGGCGTCTTTATAGAACTCGGCAACGATCTGGCCGAACATGATCGGGTCGGAGACCTTCATCATGGTGGCCTTGAGGTGAACCGACAGCAGGACGCCTTTTTGCTTGGCGTCTTCGATTTCAGCGGCGATGAAGTCGCGCAGGGCGTTTTTGCTCATCACGGCGCAGTCGAGGATCTCACCGGCTTGTACGGTGGTTTTTTCCTTCAGGACAGTGGCAGTGCCATCCTGGGCGATCAGCTCGATTTTCACGCTGCCGGCGGCGTCGATCAGGGCGGCTTTTTCGCTGCCGTAGAAATCACCGGTGCTCATGTGGGCTACATGGGATTTGGAGTCGGCTGCCCAGGCGCCCATCTTGTGCGGGTGCTTGCGGGCGTAGTTCTTGACCGACAGCGGCGCGCGACGGTCGGAGTTGCCTTCGCGCAGGACCGGGTTCACGGCGCTGCCCTTGATCTTGTCGTAGCGGGCGCGAGCGTCTTTCTCGGCGTCGCTGGTCACGGTTTCCGGGTAGTCCGGCAGTGCGTAGCCCTGGGCCTGCAATTCCTTGATCGCGGCCTGCAGTTGCGGTACCGAGGCGCTGATGTTCGGCAGCTTGATGATGTTGGCTTCGGGCGTAACGGCCAGGTCGCCCAGTTCGGCGAGGTGGTCGGCTACGGCTTTGTCACCCAGTTGCTCGGGGAAGCTGGCCAGGATGCGCCCTGCGAGGGAGATATCGCGGGTTTCCACGGCGATATCGGCCGAAGCGGTAAAGGCTTCGACGATCGGCAGCAGCGAGTAGGTGGCGAGGGCGGGCGCTTCGTCGGTGAAGGTATAGATGATCTTCGAGCGGGTGGGCATATTCGGATTAACTCTCTTCTTTGCTAAAGCATGCGCAGAAACTCGAGGGGCGCCGGGTAAGCGCGTTCGTTCAAAGTCATCCGTGAACCGAATGTCGAGGTTTCTTCGCGGTGATGTTGGGTGCATCAGTCGAGCGTCAAGCGGTTGGGCCGCGGTAACGGTCCGGCTTTTAAACTGGCGGAAAGACCTGTGATAGAGCGCTCAGCCAGTGTGACCCTGTGGTCAGCGGCGGCATTATACATAGGTAGCTGGCAATCTGCCGATGGTTCATAGACTTCCGTACACGTCCATTGGTCTAAACGTCGCAGTACCCAAGGAGCAGGCTATGCTCATGTTTGGCGCTTTTCCCTTGGTTTTCAGGGTTGTACACCGCGAACTGCAACGCTTTACCCCGGATGAGCCTAACGTAGGGTTTGCGCGCCGATTCAAGTGGGGTACGCTCGAACGCAGCCAGATGTTCAATCCAAGCAACGGAGTTCAGCATGGGGTATCAAAAGATTCAGGTTCCAGCCGTCGGTGACAAAATTACCGTCAATGCAGACCATTCTCTTAATGTTCCCGACAACCCGATCATCCCCTTCATCGAAGGCGACGGCATTGGCGTCGATATCAGTCCGGTCATGATCAAGGTTGTGGACGCTGCGGTTCAGAAGGCCTATGGCGGCAAGCGCAAGATTTCCTGGATGGAAGTCTATGCCGGTGAGAAAGCGACTCAGGTCTACGACCAGGACACCTGGCTGCCCCAGGAAACCCTGGACGCGGTCAAGGATTACGTGGTTTCCATCAAGGGTCCGCTGACCACGCCGGTGGGCGGTGGTATCCGTTCGCTGAACGTGGCCCTGCGCCAGCAGCTCGACCTGTACGTGTGCCTGCGTCCGGTGCGCTGGTTCGAAGGCGTGCCAAGCCCGGTCAAGAAGCCTGGCGACGTGGACATGACCATCTTTCGCGAGAACTCCGAGGACATCTACGCTGGCATTGAGTGGAAGGCCGGTTCGGCTGAAGCCACCAAGGTCATCAAGTTCCTGAAAGAAGAAATGGGTGTGACCAAGATCCGTTTCGACGAGGACTGCGGCATCGGCATCAAGCCGGTTTCCAAGCAAGGCACCCAGCGCCTGGCTCGCAAGGCCTTGCAATATGTTGTCGACAATGACCGCGATTCGCTGACCATCGTGCATAAAGGCAACATCATGAAGTTCACCGAAGGTGCCTTCAAGGAATGGGCCTACGAAGTGGCGGCCGAGGAGTTCGGCGCGACCCTGCTCGACGGCGGGCCGTGGATGCAGTTCAAGAACCCGAAGACCGGCAAGAATGTCGTCGTCAAGGACGCCATCGCCGATGCGATGTTGCAGCAGATCCTGTTGCGTCCGGCCGAATATGACGTGATCGCCACCCTGAACCTGAACGGTGACTACCTGTCCGACGCCCTGGCGGCGGAAGTGGGTGGTATCGGTATTGCGCCAGGCGCCAACCTGTCCGACACCGTGGCAATGTTCGAAGCCACCCACGGTACCGCGCCCAAGTATGCCGGCAAGGACCAGGTCAACCCTGGCTCGCTGATCCTGTCGGCGGAAATGATGCTGCGTCACATGGGTTGGACCGAAGCGGCCGACCTGATCATCAAGGGCACCAACGGCGCGATTTCGGCCAAGACCGTGACCTATGACTTCGAACGTCTGATGGAGGGCGCCAAGCTGGTGTCGTCTTCGGGCTTCGGTGATGCCCTGATCTCGCACATGTAAGCGGATCGGCGCTCAGCGCGAATGCCCGGCTCGAGTGATCGAGTCGGGCATTTTCATTTGTCCGGTGCGGCGGCCGGTCAATGGGTCTCGGTGACCCTGACCTGGACAGGGGCGGGCGTTTCTTCGACGGTGACAACCCTGATGTTGACCGCGTGCAGGCCCTTGGGTCCCTGGATGACGTCGAACGTCACAGGCTGTCCGGCCTTCAGGGTTTTATAGCCTTCCATGTTGATGGCCGAGTAATGGGCGAAAAGGTCTTCATCATCCCTGCCGGCCGCGATAATGAAACCGTAGCCCTTGGCATTGTTGAACCATTTCACCTTGCCATTCATCTTGACGACCGACATAACCCATTTCCCTCTGCAACGCACTCCATCACTGGAGTATCATCCAGTCCATCCGCAGGCTAATCTTGAAGTAAGGATAGATTCCACGGACCTTTTTAACCCACGATGGGCTCTATTGGTTGTAACACCGTTTTGCCGATAGTCAAGGTGGCCGGGTGGTCGTGGTTGAAATCGCCCACAAGCGCCCCCATCACTGTATTCGCCAACTAAACGAACCTTTCTTTCCATGCATGCAGTCAGCCAGATTCGACTAACATTCAATCAGGATCGCCCGGATCTACACGACGACGATTCCGCAGGCATTGCTGTTCAGGAGGCAAAGCCTGCATTACAGGCGCCACCGATGTACAAGGTGGTTTTGTTCAACGATGACTACACACCGATGGATTTCGTCGTCGAAGTGCTCGAGGTGTTTTTTAACCTGAATCGCGAGCTGGCGACCAAGGTCATGCTGGCCGTCCATACAGAGGGACGGGCAGTATGTGGAGTGTTTACCCGCGACATCGCCGAGACGAAGGCCATGCAGGTCAACCAGTACGCCCGGGAAAGCCAGCATCCGCTACTCTGTGAAATCGAGAAGGACGGTTAACGCCGACCACTTGGGTATGAGGTGAAGCTATGTTAAACCGCGAGCTCGAAGTCACCCTCAATCTTGCCTTCAAGGAGGCTCGTTCGAAGCGTCATGAATTCATGACCGTCGAACACCTGCTGCTGGCCCTATTGGATAACGAGGCTGCCGCCACCGTTTTGCGTGCCTGCGGCGCGAACCTCGATAAACTCAAGCATGATCTGCAGGAGTTCATCGACTCCACCACGCCATTGATCCCCGTCCATGACGAGGATCGCGAAACCCAGCCAACCCTGGGCTTCCAGCGTGTCCTGCAGCGTGCTGTCTTCCATGTACAGAGCTCGGGCAAGCGTGAAGTCACCGGCGCCAACGTGCTGGTTGCCATCTTCAGCGAGCAGGAAAGCCAGGCGGTATTCCTGCTCAAGCAGCAGAGCGTTGCGCGTATCGATGTCGTCAACTACATCGCCCATGGCATCTCCAAGGTGCCGGGGCATGGCGATCATTCCGAGGGTGAGCAGGATATGCAGGACGACGAGGGCGGTGAGTCTTCTTCTTCAGGCAACCCATTGGATGCCTATGCCAGCAACCTGAACGAACTGGCACGCCAGGGACGCATTGACCCGCTGGTCGGGCGCGAAGCGGAAGTCGAGCGTGTCGCACAGATCCTGGCTCGGCGTCGCAAGAACAACCCATTGCTGGTGGGCGAGGCGGGCGTGGGCAAGACCGCAATCGCCGAAGGCCTGGCCAAGCGCATCGTCGACAACCAGGTGCCGGACCTGCTGGCCAACAGCGTGGTGTACTCCCTCGATCTGGGTGCCTTGCTGGCCGGTACCAAATACCGCGGTGATTTCGAGAAACGCTTCAAGGCGTTGCTTGGCGAGTTGAAAAAACGTCCGCAAGCAATCCTGTTCATCGACGAGATCCACACCATTATTGGTGCCGGGGCGGCGTCGGGTGGGGTCATGGATGCGTCGAACCTGCTCAAGCCGTTGCTGTCGTCGGGTGATATCCGTTGCATCGGCTCGACCACGTTCCAGGAATTCCGCGGGATCTTCGAGAAAGACCGTGCCCTGGCCCGGCGTTTCCAGAAGGTCGATGTGTCGGAGCCTTCGGTGGAAGACACCATAGGTATCCTGCGCGGCCTGAAAGGGCGTTTCGAGCTGCACCACAACATCGAATACAGCGATGAAGCCCTGCGCGCGGCGGCTGAGCTGGCCTCGCGTTACATCAACGACCGGCACATGCCGGACAAGGCCATCGACGTCATCGACGAAGCGGGTGCCTACCAGCGCCTGCAACCGGTGGAGAAACGCGTCAAGCGCATCGAAGTGCCTCAGGTCGAGGACATCGTGGCGAAAATCGCGCGTATTCCGCCTAAGCACGTCACCAGTTCCGACAAGGAGCTGCTGCGTAACCTGGAGCGTGACCTGAAGCTGACGGTGTTCGGCCAGGATGCGGCCATCGACTCGCTGTCGACCGCCATCAAGCTGTCCCGCGCCGGTCTCAAGTCACCAGACAAGCCAGTGGGTTCGTTCCTGTTCGCCGGTCCTACCGGTGTCGGCAAGACCGAGGCCGCGCGGCAGCTGGCCAAGGCAATGGGTATCGAGCTGGTTCGCTTCGACATGTCCGAGTACATGGAGCGCCACACCGTATCGCGTCTGATCGGTGCGCCTCCAGGCTATGTCGGTTTCGACCAGGGCGGCCTGCTGACCGAAGCCATCACCAAGCAGCCACACTGCGTATTGTTGCTCGATGAAATCGAGAAGGCGCATCCGGAAGTCTTCAACCTGCTCCTGCAGGTCATGGACCACGGTACGCTCACCGATAACAACGGGCGCAAGGCGGATTTCCGCAACGTGATCATCATCATGACCACGAACGCCGGTGCCGAAACCGCGGCTCGAGCTTCGATCGGTTTCACCCATCAGGACCACTCGTCCGATGCGATGGAAGTGATCAAGAAGAGCTTCACGCCTGAATTCCGCAACCGCCTGGACACCATTATCCAGTTTGGTCGCCTCAGCCATGAAGTCATCAAGAGCGTGGTGGACAAGTTCCTTACCGAACTTCAGGCGCAGCTCGAGGACAAGCGTGTATTGCTGGAAGTCACCGATGCGGCCCGCAGTTGGCTGGCAGAAGGTGGTTACGATGTGACGATGGGGGCGCGGCCGATGGCTCGCTTGATCCAGGACAAGATCAAGCGTCCGCTGGCCGAGGAAATCCTCTTTGGCGAACTGGCCGAGCATGGCGGTGTGGTCCACATCGACATCAAGGACGGCGAACTGACCTTCGACTTCGAAACCACGGCCGAAATGGCCTGATCGTTAGTCGCAACACAGCAAAAGGCGCCGAAAGGCGCCTTTTTGCTATTCCAGCCCCACACCAATCCCTTGTGGGAGCGAGCAAGCTTGGCTCCCACAAACAAAAACGCCCGGCATCAGCCGGGCGTTTTGTATTGACTTGTTAGCGAGCGCGGTAAGTGATGCGCCCTTTGCTCAAGTCATAGGGCGTCAGCTCGACGCGCACTTTGTCACCGGTAAGAATACGAATGTAGTTCTTGCGCATCTTGCCGGAGATATGCGCGGTTACGACGTGCCCATTTTCCAACTCCACACGAAACATGGTGTTGGGCAGGGTGTCGACGACAGTGCCTTCCATTTCGAAGCTGTCTTCTTTCGACATGCAGTAAAGCCCTCGGTATCCAGTGAATGGCCCGGTGCAACTGCGCCAGGCAAAAGCGGCGTGCATTGTGCCCGAAAAAGGGGGTTCAAGCCAAGGGGTTCTAGCTTTTAAGCCGAAGGGATCTAACTCAGGACAACCCACCGCTGGTTAATCAGCAGTTCAATGGGGCGATATTGGGTCTTGTAGTTCATTTTCTTGCAGTTCTTGATCCAGTAGCCCAGGTACACCGCTTCCAGTCCCAGGCGCCGGGCTTCGTTGATTTGCCAGAGGATGGCAAACCGCCCCAGGCTGCGCCGTTCTTCGTCTGGCTCGTAGAAGGTGTACACCGCCGAAAGCCCATTGGGCAGCAGGTCCGTGACGGCGATGGCGACCAGGCGCCCTTCGAGGCGGAATTCGTAGAAGCGGGAAAACGGCAGATCACGTACCAGGAAGGTCGAGAACTGATCCCGACTGGGCGGATACATGTCGCCATCGGCATGGCGTTGTTCGATGTAGCGCTGGTACAGGTCGAAATATTCTTCAGTGAACTGCGGCTTGGCTGGGCGGACCTGAAGATCGGCGTTGCGCTTGAAAATGCGTTTCTGCTGACGATTGGGCAAAAATTGCGCCACAGGGATGCGCGCCGGGACGCAGGCGTTGCAATGCTGGCAATGGGGCCGGTAGAGATGGTCGCCACTACGACGAAAGCCCATTTCCGACAGGTCTGCGTAGACATGCACATCCATGGGCTGGCTAGGGTCGAGGAACAGCGTCGTGGCCTGCTCCTCTGGCAGGTAACTGCAAGAGTGGGGCTGAGTGGCATAGAACTTCAAGCGCGCCAACTCGGTCATGATCAACCCTCGGATAAGCTTTTAAATTTAAGTGTAAGCCACGAGCGCGAATGTCGCTCAGCAAACCCAGGTTGCGTGGTTGGGTTGATCCAGATGGGCCTTGAGATAGCCCGCAAACTCAGTCCGTGGAATCGAGCGGGCGCCCAGGCTGTGCAGATGCTCGGTGGGCATCTGGCAGTCGATCAGCACGAAACCGGCGGCCTTGAGGTGTTGGACCAGCCTCGCGAAGCCGAATTTCGACGCATTGTCGGCCCGGCTGAACATGGACTCGCCAAAAAACAGCTGGCCCATGGCCAAGCCATACAGGCCGCCCACCAATGCCCCTTGGTCCCACACTTCCACCGAATGGGCGAAACCGCGTCGGTGCAGTTCCAGATAAGCGGTTTGCATGGCGTCGGTGATCCAGGTGCCCTCGGCATAGTCCCGCGGCGCGGCGCAGGCCTGGATGACCGCGGCAAAATCCCGATCGAACGTCACTTCATAGCGCTGCTTGCGCAGCAGTTTGCCCAGGCTGCGGGATATGTGCAGTTCGTCGGGAAACAGCACCGTGCGCGGGTCCGGCGACCACCAGAGGATCGGCTGCCCCTCGGAAAACCATGGGAAGCAACCATGGCGATAGGCCTGGATCAGCCTGTCGGCGGATAGATCGCCACCGGCGGCCAATAACCCGTTGGGATCGCGCATGGCTTTTGCCAGTGGCGGGAACTCGAAAGTGTTGCGTTGTAACCAGGTCAGCATTGGTATCCGGCTTAGTAGAAGGGGAGGGCGGCAGGTGGCGGGCCTCGTCCATCAGCGAGCGCCCGCCTGGAAGGTTAACCGTCAAACGGCCGGGATGTCATCGAGATACTTCTCTGCGTCGAGTGCGGCCATGCAGCCAGCGCCGGCGGAGGTAATCGCTTGGCGATAGACATGGTCGGCCACATCGCCGGCGGCGAACACGCCTTCGATATCGGTCGCGGTGGCGTTGCCTTCGTTGCCGCCGCGTACGAGCAGGTAGCCGTCACGCATCTTCAACTGGCCCTGGAACAGCTCGGTATTGGGTTTATGGCCGATAGCAATGAACACGCCGGCCAGGGACAGGGTGCTGGTTTCGCCGGTCTCGCTGTGGCGCAGGCGCGCGCCAGTCACGCCGCTGGCGTCGCCCAGGACTTCGTCCAGGTTCTGGTTCCAGTGCAGCTTGATATTGCCGCTGGCGGCCTTTTCGAAGAGTTTGTCCTGCAGGATTTTCTCTGAACGCAGCTTGTCGCGACGGTGGATCAGGTGCACTTCCCTGGCGATGTTCGACAGGTACAGGGCTTCCTCGACCGCGGTATTGCCGCCGCCGACCACGGCCACCACCTGGTTGCGATAGAAAAAGCCATCGCAGGTCGCACACGCCGAAACTCCCTTGCCGGCGAAGCTTTCTTCCGAAGGCAGTCCCAGGTATTGGGCTGAGGCACCGGTGGCAATGATCAGCGCGTCGCAGGTGTAGGTGCCGCTGTCGCCGATCAATTCGAATGGGCGCTGTTGCAACTTGGCGGTGTGGACATGGTCGTAGACGATCTGCGTGTCGAAGCGCTCGGCGTGCCGTTGCATGCGTTCCATCAGTACCGGGCCCGTCAGGCCTTCGACATCGCCGGGCCAGTTATCGACTTCCACCGTGGTGGTGAGCTGGCCACCGGCCTGCAGACCGGTAATGACAACGGGTTTGAGGTTGGCGCGGGCAGCATAGACGGCAGCGCTGTACCCCGCAGGGCCGGAACCGAGAATGATCAGGCGTGAATGCTTCACTTCGCTCATAAAAAACACCTCATAAGCCTTTGTCACAAAAGAGAATGCATGGTCCAATTGGCGCGTGTACACCCTGTATCCGGCTATGCTGTCAGGCAATGCCTTGGCGCGGACAAACCCGTACAATGCTTGAGTTTTGAACGCAGGATGGGCTAAAGATCAAAATCTTCGGCAACACCTGCGGTTTTCTGGATGCACCCCACAGTGGTAAAAGTAGTACCGGTTGTGCACATTCACTTTTTTACCTGCTCGTCATGGGCAGTTTTTTATAGTCATTCAACAGATGGACGCGCCGTTGGCGCAGGAAAAGAAGCGTTTTGAAGAAATCCACCGCAGCACCCAAACCAGTCGTTCCGCTCTGGCGCCAGCAATTGCACTACCGGCTCAAGGAAGGTGCGTTGATCGCCATCGGCGCCCTGTGCCTGTTCCTGATGATGGCCCTGCTGACCTACGGCAAGGACGATCCGGGCTGGAGCCATAACAGCAAGATCGACGACGTGCAGAACTTCGGCGGTCCGGCCGGTTCCTACAGCGCCGACATCCTGTTCATGGTGCTGGGCTATTTCGCCTACATCTTCCCGCTGCTGCTGGCGATCAAGGCCTATCAGATCTTCCGCCAGCGCCACGAGCCGTGGCAGTGGAGCGGCTGGCTGTTCTCCTGGCGCCTGATCGGCCTGGTGTTCCTGGTGTTGTCGGGGGCCGCGCTGGCCCATATCCATTTCCACGCGCCCACCGGCTTGCCGGCCGGGGCGGGCGGGGCGCTGGGGGAAAGCCTCGGCGACCTGGCCAGGAACGCCCTGAACATCCAGGGCAGCACGCTGCTGTTCATCGCCCTGTTCCTGTTCGGCCTGACGGTGTTCACCGACCTGTCATGGTTCAAGGTCATGGACGTCACCGGCAAGATCACCCTCGACCTGATCGAGCTGATCCAGGGCGCCATGAATCGCTGGTGGGCGGCGCGCACCGAGCGCAAGCAACTGGTGGCGCAACTGCGTGAAGTCGACGACCGTGTCCACGACGTGGTAGCCCCGACGACGCCGGACAAGCGCGAGCAGGCCAAGGTCAAGGAGCGCCTGATCGAGCGTGAGCAGGCGTTGAGCAAGCACATGTCCGATCGCGAGAAACAGGTGCCGCCGGTCATCACCATGGCCCCGGCCAAGCCGCCCGAGCAAAGCAAGCGCGTCCAGAAAGAGAAACAGGCGCCGCTGTTCGTCGACAGCGCGGTGGAAGGCACCTTGCCGCCGATCTCGATCCTGGACCCGGCCGAGAAGAAACAGCTCAACTACTCGCCCGAATCCCTGGCGGCCGTCGGCCATTTGCTGGAGATCAAGCTCAAGGAGTTCGGCGTCGAGGTCTCGGTGGACTCGATTCACCCGGGCCCGGTCATCACCCGCTACGAAATCCAGCCGGCCGCCGGCGTGAAGGTCAGCCGCATCTCCAACCTCGCGAAAGACCTGGCGCGTTCCCTGGCCGTGACCAGCGTGCGGGTGGTGGAAGTGATTCCCGGCAAGACCACCGTGGGCATCGAGATTCCCAACGAAGACCGGCAGATCGTGCGCTTCTCCGAAGTGCTGTCGACGCCTGAGTACGACAACCACAAGTCGCCGGTCACCCTGGCCCTGGGCCACGACATCGGCGGCAAGCCGGTCATCACTGACCTGGCGAAAATGCCCCACCTGCTGGTGGCCGGTACCACCGGTTCCGGTAAGTCGGTGGGCGTGAACGCGATGATCCTGTCGATTCTGTTCAAGTCAGGTCCCGAAGACGCCAAGCTGATCATGATCGACCCGAAAATGCTCGAGCTGTCGATCTACGAAGGCATCCCGCACCTGCTCTGCCCGGTGGTCACCGACATGAAGGACGCCGCCAACGCCTTGCGCTGGAGCGTCGCCGAGATGGAGCGCCGCTACAAGCTGATGGCGAAGATGGGCGTGCGCAACCTGTCGGGCTTCAATGCCAAGGTCAAGGAAGCCGAAGAGGCCGGTACGCCGTTGAGCGATCCGCTGTATCACCGCGAAAATATCCACGACGAAGCGCCGCTGCTGCACAAGCTGCCGACCATCGTGGTGGTGGTGGACGAATTCGCCGACATGATGATGATCGTCGGCAAGAAGGTCGAAGAGCTGATCGCCCGTATTGCCCAGAAGGCCCGTGCGGCCGGTATCCACCTGATCCTCGCCACACAGCGGCCGTCGGTGGACGTGATCACCGGCCTGATCAAGGCCAACATCCCGACCCGCATGGCGTTCCAGGTGTCGAGCAAGATCGACTCGCGGACCATCATCGACCAGGGCGGTGCCGAGCAGCTGCTTGGTCACGGTGACATGCTCTACATGCCGCCGGGCACCAGCCTGCCGATCCGTGTGCATGGCGCGTTCGTCTCCGACGACGAAGTGCACCGCGTGGTGGAGGCCTGGAAACTGCGTGGCGCTCCTGAATACAACGACGACATCCTCAACGGTGTCGAAGAAGCCGGCAGCGGTTTCGAGGGCAGCAGCGGCGGCGGTGACGACGATGCTGAAACCGATGCGCTCTATGACGAAGCGGTGCAATTCGTCCTGGAAAGCCGCCGGGCCTCGATTTCTGCCGTTCAGCGCAAGCTGAAGATTGGCTACAACCGCGCCGCCCGCATGATCGAAGCCATGGAAATGGCCGGGGTGGTGACGGCCATGAACACCAACGGCTCGCGCGAAGTACTGGCGCCGGGCCCGATGCGCGACTAACGACCCGGGCGGCCTGCTGACAGACCGCTCGACCCCCACGACTTCATGAGGACTCCCATGCGCCTGATTCGCATGTTGCTGTTGCCCGTACTGGCCTTGTCTACTTTGTCGGCCCACGCCGGCGAAAAGGACGTGGCTCGCCTGACCCAATTGCTGGGAGGCTCCCAGACCCTGACCGCGCGTTTCTCCCAGTTGACTCTCGATGGCAGTGGTACCCAGTTGCAGGAAACCGCTGGCGACATGGCCCTGCAGCGTCCAGGCCTGTTCTACTGGCACACCGATGCGCCAGCCGAGCAATTGATGGTCTCTGATGGCAAGAAAGTTTCCCTGTGGGACCCGGACCTGGAGCAGGTGACCATCAAGACCCTCGACCAGCGCCTGACCCAGACGCCGGCGCTGCTGCTCTCCGGTGACATTTCCGAGATCAGCCAGAGCTTCGAGATCACCTCCAAGGAGGCCGGTGGCGTGATTGACTTCACCCTCAAGCCCAAGACCAAGGATAGCCTGTTCGACAGTCTGCGCCTGTCGTTCCGTAACGGCCTGGTCAACGACATGCAACTGATCGACAGTGTTGGCCAGCGCACCAATATCCTGTTCACCGGGGTCAAGGCCAACGAGCCGATCGCCGCGTCCAAGTTCAAGTTCGATATCCCCAAGGGTGCGGACGTGATCCAGGAATAAACCAAGACCCCCTGTGGGAAATGACCTGTAGGAATGGTCTGTGGGAATTGGTCTGTGGGAGCAAGGCTTGCCCGCGATACAGGCACCTCGGTGTATCTGGTAGACCGAGGCGATGCAATCGCGGGCAAGCCTTGCTCCCACAGATCTGCTCCCACAGATCTGCTCCCACAGATCTGCTCCCACAGATCTGCTCCCACAGATCTGCTCCCACAGATCTGCTCCGGCAGAGATCATCGGCACCAGGATTCAGTGGAGGTTGCATAAGTAGTGATGGACCTGTTTCGAAGCGCCCCGATTGCCCAGCCCTTGGCCGCCCGCCTGCGCGCGACCAACCTGGATGAGTACGTCGGCCAGGAGCATGTGCTCGCCCGCGGCAAGCCTCTGCGCGAGGCCTTGGAGCAGGGTGCGTTGCACTCGATGATCTTCTGGGGCCCGCCGGGCGTGGGCAAGACCACCCTGGCGCGACTGCTGGCGGAAGTCTCGGACGCCCATTTCGAAACGGTGTCGGCGGTACTGGCCGGGGTCAAGGAGATCCGCCAGGCGGTGGAAGTGGCCAAGCAGCAGGCCGGGCAATACGGCAAGCGCACGATCCTGTTCGTCGACGAAGTCCACCGTTTCAACAAGTCCCAACAGGACGCATTCCTGCCCTACGTCGAAGACGGCACGCTGATTTTCATCGGCGCGACCACCGAAAACCCTTCGTTCGAACTCAACAACGCCTTGCTGTCGCGGGCGCGGGTCTATGTGCTCAAGAGCCTCGACGAGGCGGCGATGCGCAAGTTGGTGCATCGCGCGCTGACCGAGGAGCGCGGCCTGGGCAAGCGGCATCTGAGCCTCAGCGATGAAGGCTTCCAGATCCTGTTTTCAGCCGCCGATGGCGATGGCCGGCGCTTGCTCAACCTGCTGGAAAACGCCTCGGACCTGGCCGAAGACGACAGCGAGATCGGCGTCGAGCTGCTGCAAAGCCTGCTGGGTGACACCCGTCGGCGCTTCGACAAGGGCGGCGAGGCGTTCTACGACCAGATTTCGGCGCTGCACAAATCGATCCGCGGTTCCAACCCCGACGCGGCCTTGTACTGGTTTGCGCGCATGATCGACGGCGGCTGCGATCCGCTGTACCTGGCGCGGCGGGTGGTGCGCATGGCCAGCGAAGACATCGGTAATGCCGACCCGCGGGCCCTGAGCCTGTGCCTGGCGGCCTGGGACGTGCAGGAGCGCCTCGGCAGCCCGGAAGGCGAGCTTGCCGTGGCCCAGGCGATCACCTACCTGGCCTGCGCGCCGAAAAGCAACGCCGTGTACATGGGTTTCAAGGCGGCGATGCGCAGCGCTACCGAGCACGGTTCCCTCGAGGTGCCGCTGCACCTGCGCAACGCGCCGACCAAGCTCATGAAGCAGCTGGGCTACGGCGAAGAATACCGTTACGCCCACGATGAGCCGGACGCCTATGCCGCCGGCGAAGACTATTTTCCCGATGAACTCGAACCCCAGCGCTTCTATCAGCCGGTGCCTCGTGGCCTGGAGCTGAAGATCGGCGAGAAGCTCAACCACTTGGCGCAACTGGACCGCTTGAGTCCACGGCAGCGGAGAAAACCTTGATCCCCTTGATTCTTGCAGTTTCCGCCGGTGGCGTTGCGGGTACGTTGGTGCGCTTCGCGACCGGCAACTGGATCAACGCAAATTGGCCGCGGCACTTCTATACCGCGACGCTGGCCGTTAATATCTTGGGCTGTCTGCTGATCGGTGTTCTATACGGTCTGTTTTTGATGCGCCCGGAAGTGCCTATCGAGGTGCGTGCGGGCCTGATCGTCGGCTTTCTTGGCGGCCTGACGACCTTTTCATCCTTTTCACTGGATACGGTGCGCTTGCTGGAAAGCGGGCAAGTGCCGCTGGCCCTGGGCTATGCGGCCATCAGCGTATTCGGCGGGCTGCTCGCCACCTGGGCTGGCCTGTCCTTGACCAAACTTTGATAACGAGAGACCGACATGCTCGATTCCAAACTGTTACGTAGCAACCTTCAGGACGTAGCGGACCGCCTGGCATCCCGTGGCTTTGCCCTGGACGTCGCGCGCATCGAAGCGCTGGAAGAACAGCGCAAGACCGTCCAGACCCGCACCGAAGCCCTGCAGGCTGAACGTAACGCGCGCTCCAAGTCCATCGGCCAGGCCAAGCAGCGCGGTGAAGACATCGCGCCGCTGATGGCTGATGTCGAGCGCATGGCGGGCGAATTGAGCGCCGGCAAGGTCGAGCTGGACGCGATCCAGACCGAGCTGGATTCGATCCTGCTGGGCATCCCGAACCTGCCTCACGAATCGGTGCCGGTCGGTGAAGACGAAGAGGGCAACGTCGAAGTGCGCCGTTGGGGCACGCCGAAAGCCTTCGATTTCCCGGTGCAGGACCACGTGGCCTTGGGCGAGAAGTTCGGCTGGCTCGACTTCGAAACCGCCGCCAAGCTGTCGGGCGCCCGTTTTGCCTTGCTGCGCGGGCCGATTGCCCGCCTGCACCGGGCCCTGGCGCAGTTCATGATCAACCTGCATGTCACCGAGCACGGCTACGAAGAAGCCTACACGCCGTACCTGGTCCAGGCCCCGGCCCTGCAAGGCACTGGCCAGTTGCCGAAGTTCGAGGAAGATCTGTTCAAGATCAGCCGCGAAGGCGAGGCAGACCTGTACCTGATCCCGACCGCCGAAGTGTCGCTGACCAACATCGTGGCCGGCGAAATCGTCGACGCCAAGCAACTGCCGATCAAGTTCGTTGCCCACACGCCGTGCTTCCGCAGTGAAGCCGGGGCGTCGGGCCGTGACACCCGTGGCATGATCCGCCAGCACCAGTTCGACAAGGTCGAGATGGTGCAGATCGTCGAGCCTTCGAAGTCCATGGAAGCGCTGGAAAGCCTGACCGCCAACGCCGAGAAGGTCTTGCAGCTGCTGGAACTGCCGTATCGCACCCTGGCGCTGTGCACCGGCGACATGGGCTTCAGTGCGGTCAAGACCTATGACCTGGAAGTCTGGATCCCGAGCCAGGACAAGTACCGCGAGATTTCCTCGTGCTCCAACTGCGGCGACTTCCAGGCCCGCCGCATGCAGGCGCGTTTCCGCAACCCGGAAACCGGCAAGCCGGAACTGGTCCACACCCTCAATGGCTCTGGCCTGGCGGTGGGGCGTACCCTGGTGGCGGTGCTGGAAAACTACCAGCAGGCCGACGGTTCGATCCGTGTGCCTGAAGTGTTGAAGCCCTACATGGGCGGCATCGAGGTCATCGGCTAAATGGACTATTTGCCACTGTTCCACAACCTGCGCGGCAGCCGCGTGCTGGTGGTCGGCGGTGGGGAGATTGCCTTGCGCAAGTCCCGCCTGCTGGCCGATGCCGGCGCGTTGCTGCGGGTGGTCGCACCCGACATCGAACCGCAGTTGCGGGAACTGGTCAGTGGCAGCGGCGGCGAGTGCCTCCAGCGCGGTTACCTTGAAACGGACCTGGACGGTTGCGGGCTGATCATTGCCGCTACCGACGACGAACCGCTCAATGCCCAGGTCTCGGCTGACGCTCATAAGCGTTGTGTGCCGGTCAACGTGGTGGACGCGCCGGCGCTGTGCAGCGTGATCTTCCCGGCGATCGTCGACCGCTCACCGTTGGTGATCGCGGTGTCCAGCGGCGGCGACGCGCCGGTGCTGGCGCGGCTGATCCGGGCCAAGCTGGAAACCTGGATTCCGTCGACCTACGGGCAGTTGGCTGGGCTGGCGGCGCGTTTTCGCAGCCAGGTCAAAGGCTTGTTTCCCGATGTGCAGCAACGACGGGCGTTCTGGGAAGAAGTGTTCCAGGGTCCTATCGCCGACCGGCAACTGGCCGGGCAGGGCGCTGAAGCCGAGCGCCTGCTGCGGGAAAAAATCGATGGCCAGGCGCCGGACGCGCCGGGCGAAGTTTATCTGGTGGGCGCCGGGCCGGGCGATCCGGACCTGTTGACCTTCCGCGCCTTGCGCTTGATGCAACAGGCGGACGTGGTGCTGTACGACCGCCTGGTGGCACCGGCGATCCTGGAGCTCTGCCGGCGCGACGCCGAGCGCATCTACGTCGGCAAGCGCCGTTCCGAACATGCCGTACCCCAGGACCAGATCAACCAGCAATTGGTGGACCTGGCTCGCCAAGGCAAGCGCGTGGTGCGGTTGAAGGGCGGTGATCCGTTCATCTTCGGGCGCGGCGGCGAGGAGATCGAAGAGCTGGCGGCCCATGGCATCCCGTTCCAGGTCGTCCCGGGCATCACCGCGGCCAGTGGTTGCGCGGCCTACGCTGGAATCCCGCTGACCCATCGCGACTACGCCCAATCGGTGCGTTTCATCACCGGCCATCTCAAGGACGGCACCAGCGACTTGCCATGGGCCGACCTGGTCTCTCCGGCCCAGACGCTGGTGTTCTACATGGGCTTGGTCGGCCTGCCGATGATCTGCAGCGAGCTGATCAAGCATGGCCGTGCGGCGGATACGCCAGCGGCGTTGATCCAGCAGGGCACGACGTCCAACCAGCGGGTATTTACCGGCACTTTGGCGGACTTGCCACGGCTGGTGGCCGAGCACGAAGTGCATGCGCCGACCCTGGTGATTGTTGGGGAAGTGGTGCAGTTGCGCGAGAAGCTGGCGTGGTTTGAAGGGGCTCAAGGCCAGGTCTGAAACCGTGTTGTCCCGATTGCGAGCAAGCTCGCTCCCACAGTGGACCGTGTTTGAATACAGTCCAATGTGGGAGCGAGCTTGCTCGCGATGAGGCCCTCAAATACAGCGAAAACCCAGGTTCAATCCCCAGCCCCACGCCAAATCCCTTTCCCGCTCAACCTTCCCCGATCATGGGCGACCGTAAGGTCCTGCTTCGGCCCCTTGGGCACGATCCCATTGGGGTTGATGGTCTTGTGGCTGCCGTAGTAATGGCCTTGGATGTGGGCGAAATCCACGGTCTCGGCAATGCCTGGCCACTGGTACAACTCCCGTAGCCAGTTCGACAGGTTCGGATAATCGGCGATGCGCCGCAGGTTGCATTTGAAGTGGCCGAAGTACACCGCGTCGAAGCGGATGATCGTGGTGAACAGGCGGATATCGGCCTCGGTCAGGTATTCGCCAGCCAGGTAACGGCGGGTTGCCAGCAACGCCTCCAGCCAATCCAGTTCGGCAAATAGCCGGTCGAAGGCTTCTTCATACGCGGCTTGGGTCGTGGCGAATCCGGCACGGTACACACCGTTGTTCACCGCCGGGTAGATCCGCTCGTTCAAGGCGTCGATATCGCGGCGCAGGTGTTCGGGATACAGGTCCAGGTCGTTGCCGGTCAAGCCGTCGAAGGCACTGTTGAACATGCGGATGATTTCCGCCGATTCATTGTTGACGATGCGTTGTTGGCGTTTGTCCCACAGCACCGGCACGGTAACGCGGCCAGTGTAGTCCGGCGTGTCGGCGGTGTAGCGCTGATGCAGGAAGCTCAGGTTGTCGAGTTTGTCGCCAGTGGAGCCGTGGGTCTTGTCGAAGGTCCAGCCGTTTTCCAACATCAGGTAGCTGACCACCGACACATCGATCAAGTCTTCCAGGCCCTTGAG
Source organism: Pseudomonas sp. H1_F01 (assembly GCF_054681425.1). NCBI lineage: Bacteria > Pseudomonadati > Pseudomonadota > Gammaproteobacteria > Pseudomonadales > Pseudomonadaceae > Pseudomonas > Pseudomonas sp. H1_F01. Next base: position 2,652,888 of record NZ_CP162823.1, read on the forward strand.
CTTGCGCAAGATCAGCGTGCGGTGCGCCCAGGGGCAGGCCAGGGACACGTACAAATGGTAGCGCCCGGCCTCGGCGGCAAAACCGCTGTCGCCCGAAGGGCCGGCGCTGCCGTCGGCAGTCACCCAGTGACGGCGTTGCGCCTGTTCGCGCTGGAAGGTGCCGTCCTTGCTTTCATACCACTGATCCTGCCAGCGGCCCTCGACTAACAAACCCATCTCGATCTCCTCGGCCAATAAACGTTGGAGGCGAGTCTATTCCGATAGGTTCGGAGTAAAAGCGCAAAGGTTGGGCGCTAATGATCGGTTAAATCGAACGATCCCGGGCATCCCAATACTGCCGGGCTTTGTCGAACGCTTCTTCGCGCGCCAGGCCCAGGCCACGCAAGGCCAGGGCCATGGTGGCGATCAGCGCCAGTTGTGGGTAGCTGTCCTCGACGTCGCCACGCCAGATCGCCTTCAAGTGCTCGGGATCGAGGTTTTCCGGTTTGACGTGGCGCTGCTCGGCCAATCGAGGCCATTCTTCGTCCCAACTGACGCCGCCGGTGGTGCCGTACAAGTGGCTGTCGGCGTCCGGGTTGATTTCGATCTCGCCGCCGTCGCCCTTGATGACGATGGCGGTATCACCGAGCAAGCCGCTGGCATCGCGGTGCACGGCCTGATAGCCCGGGTGGAAGATGCTTTGCAAGCCGCAACGGGCGGCCAGCGGGTTGAGGATCCGTGCCAGGGAGTGGATCGGCGAGCGCAGGCCCAGGGTGTTGCGCAGGTCAATCATCCGCTGCATCTGCGGCGCCCAGTCCACCAGCGGCATGAAGGCCAGGCCGCCGTTGTCCAGCGCGCTGCCGACCTGCTGCCAATCCCGGCACAGTGGGATCTGCAACAAGCCCAGCAATTGTTCGGTGTAGAGCCGACCTGCCGTATGAGCGCCGGCGCCGTGCATGAAAATCCGCACGCCGTTCTGCCCAAGGCACTTGGCCGCCAGCAGGTACCACGGCAAATGGCGTTTCTTGCCGGCGTAGGTCGGCCAGTCGAGGTCCACCGCCAACGCCGGGACTACCAGGCGTTCACGCAGGGCCTCGGTGAAACCGGCCATCTCCTCGGCACTTTCTTCCTTGTGTCGCAGCAGCATCAGGAAGGCGCCAAGCTGGGTGTCCTCGACCTTTTCGTCGAGCACCAGGCCCATGGCTTCGCGGGCTTCTTCGCGGGTCAGGTTGCGGGCACCGCGCTTGCCTTTGCCAAGGATGCGCACGAACTGGGCGAACGGGTGTTCGGCCGGGGTCTCAAGGGTCAGCGATGGGAAGTCGGTCATAAGCAATTCGTCGGTTTGGGCAGGCCCGCCAGTTTGGCGGCGAGTTTGGCGGGAGTGCCTTTGAACAATCGGTTCAGGTGCAGGCTATTGCCTTTGTCCGCGCCCAGTTTCAGTGCCGTGTACTTGATCAGCGGCCGGGTCGCGGGGGAGAGCTGGAATTCGTTATAGAAGCCGCGCAGCAGTTCGAGGATTTCCCAGTGTTCGGGGCCGAGCTCGATGTCTTCGGCGGTTGCCAGGGCCGTGGCGACCTCGGCCGACCAGTCGTCAAGGTCGGCCAGGTAGCCGTCCTTGTCCAGCGCGATGGCGCGGTCGCCCACGTTCAGCGTCTTCATAGCCAGGTGTTGACCTTGTCGTGCTCGATCGACAGCTCGACGAAACCTGAGTAGTTGATGGCTTCGGCCCAGTCTGGCGTGTCCAGGGCGCGGGCCTGGAGGTCTTCGGCGAGCACGAACAGGTTCACCCCAGCGGCCTGCAGCACCTCAAACGGTGGGCTGCCCGGTTGCAACGCGTACGTCGCGTCGCCGCACAGCAGCAGCGCATCCTGATTGCCCAGTACCCGCAGGCAACTGGCGAGGCGGTTATCGCCGAAGGGCGAATGAGACAACACATGCAAAGTCGACATCAGAGGGTGATCACCTGGTCGTAACGGTCAATGAGCGCGGCGATTTGCGGCGCGGTCAGAGCTTTCACGTCGCCCAGCGCCAGGGTATCAGTGGCGATACCCCGTTCGTCGGCGCTGTCGGCACAGAGGAACAGGTCCTCGACGCCGAACATCGGCAACGCCTGCAGGTTGGCGCTCAGGTCCTTTTGCTGGACCGCCTTGGCGTTTTGGCCGGCGGTGAGCTGGAACACCCCATCGTCGAGAAACAGCAGGCCGATCGGCAGGTCGAATGCACCGCCGGCCAGGACGATGTCCAGCGCTTCACGGGCGGCGGGGCCGGACCATGGGGCCTGGCGGCTGATGAGCAATAAAGACTTGGCCATCACGCGCCTCCAAAGCAGATCAAACGGTCGGCGTCCTGGATCGCATCGTGCAACTGGCCCAGCCCGGACAAGGCCCAGGGCGCCTCGACACTGGCCGCCGAACGCTGGTAGCGCTGGGCCTCTTCCTCGTTCAACACCCCACGACGCAACGCCGCCGCGATGCAGACCACGCCGTCGAGCTGGTTGTCGCTGACAAAGGTTCGCCATTGCTGGGGCAGGTCCTGTTCGTCCTGGGGCGTGACGACACTGGCGCAGGCGTTATAGACGCCGTCCTGATAGAAAAACAGCCGCACGATCTCATGCCCGCCCGCCAGCGCAGCCTGGGCAAACAGCAAGGCACGGCGCGAGGAGGGCGCATGGGCGGCGGAAAACAGCGCGATGGCGAACTTCATGACAGACCCGATCAGCAGAACTGCGGCCATGATAAAGCTTTATGGGCGGTGGGGCGATTGCCAGGGAAGGGGGCGAGACCTGTTTGGTTCAGGGGCATTTAAAGAATGCTCCTGCTCGGCAGCTCCTACAGGCCACAGGGAAAGTGCTCAGTCCTGGAGTTTGAGGCCATGCAACTCGCAATACTCCGCCCATTCCATCCCCGCCATCTCCGCCACCTCCTTGTGCACTTCCAGGCGCTGGGCCTGGTAGTCCTGGGGTGAAGCGGCGGTCAGTTGCAGGGTCAGTTCCCAGGCAAACAGGCCCAGGCGCTCGGCCTCGGCTTCGAAGGCTTCATGCAACCGCTCGGCGCGGTACTGCGCGGCAGTCTCGCCCTTGGCCTGGGCCAGCAGCGGGTTGAGGTGGTCCAGCTCGACGCGCAGCTCGGGGCGCTCGTCGAGGAATTTTTCCAGGGCTCGTTCGTGTTGCTGTTCGGTTGCCGCCATGGTCACTCCTTGGGGGATGCAGACTGCTTCTTGCTGGCCTTGGCCGCAGCCGCCAGGCATTCGAGGGCGAATTGTTCGGTGTAGGTCATCTGGATCGGCGTGGTTTCGCCCTTGACGGTGCGTTCGCCGTCGAGGATGTAGCGAATCCGCTTGTCGGTGACGCCGAGGCGCTTGGCGATCCAGGACGGTGTCTGGCCGATCTGGCTGATCAGTTTGTCGGCGTATTCGGCGGTGGGTTTGTAGAATTCGGCGTTGGGGGTCATGGAGTGTTCCGCGTGGCTGGTGGCAATGGCGCGACAGGGTGCGCGAATCGCAGGCCGATGTCCCGTGTAAATTTCAGTAAAGCAGCACGAAGGCCCGGGCCGCAGTGCTACAGTCCGTTTTTTTCTTGATGAGTGAACGCAATGCGAATGTTGACCGTGGCCCTGGCCGCAACCTTGCTGGCCGGCTGCGCGGGTTCGGCGATGAACGAGGCCCGGACCCAGGCCCCTTACAAGACCCTGACCTCGGACAAACCCGAACAGGTCGTGGCCCAGTGTGTGCAGTTCTCCTGGCAGGACGAAGCGGTGTTTGGTGTCGATGCCGGCGCCTACCTGCAACCGGGCAAGAAGGGCGGCTCGACGGTCTACACCCGCTCTGCCGAATCGTTTGTCGATCTGCATGCCGGTGCGACAGGCACCGAGTTGAGTTATTACGCCAAGCATGACGACTTCGTGGCCAAGCGCCGGTTGGCGGCGTTGGCGACGTGTCTTTAAGCAGATAGGCCGATCGCGAGCAAGCTCGCTCCCACAGGGTTTGCGTTTCAATCTGTAGGCGTCAGGCGCTTCTGGAAGAAGAAGTGCTGGTGGCCTGGCGGGTAGTCGTCGATCTGGCCGATTTCCGTGAAGCCGTGTTTGCGGTAGAACTCCGGCGCCTGGAAGTCGAAGGTGTCCAGCCAGATGCCCACGCAGTTTTTCTCCCGGGCCAGTTCTTCGGCCATCTGCATCAGGGTCGAGCCCGTGCCCTGGCCCCGGGCCTGTTCCGGCACCACCAGCAGCTCGATATACAGCCAGCGAAAAAACACTCGACCATACAGCCCGCCGACAATGTCGCCCTGTTCGTCCCGCACCAGCCAGGCCACCAGTTCAGGTGCACTTCCACCGGTCTGGGCCGTGTTATAGGCGCGTAGCGGGGCGAGGATGGCCTGGCGTTCCTGGTCGGTGGGTGTATCCGTGCGTTCGATTCGCAGCGTCATCGGCGATGTCCTTATGCAGTCAAGATGAACCGCAGGAGCCTATCTCAAAGGCTACCGTGGCGTCACCCGGTGGACGGGAGAACAGGCGCATTACGCAAACCAGGCCATACTAGCTAGTTGCTTGATGCGATCCCCGACTTTTTAAAACAAGAAGAGGCCGACTCATGAAGTTCGAATCCTTTGCCCGGACCCTCATTGCCACCACCCTGACCCTCAGCTGTTTGTATGCCCAGGCCGCCTCCCAGGCGCCAGTGGCCGCCGAGAACGGCATGGTGGTCACCGCCCAGCACCTGGCGACCCACGTGGGTGTCGATGTGCTCAAGAGCGGCGGCAATGCCGTGGATGCGGCGGTGGCGGTGGGGTATGCCCTGGCGGTGGTGTATCCGGCGGCGGGTAACCTGGGCGGGGGTGGCTTCATGACCCTGCAAATGGCCGATGGCCGCAAGACGTTCCTGGATTTCCGCGAAAAAGCGCCCCTGGCCGCCACGGCCAACATGTACCTGGACAAGGATGGCAACGTCGTCCCCGACCTCAGCACCCGCGGACACCTGGCCGTGGGCGTGCCCGGCACCGTCTCCGGCATGGAGTTGGCGTTGAAGAAATACGGCAGTAAACCGCGGGCGGAGCTGATCGCTCCGGCCATCAGGTTCGCCGAGGAAGGCTTTACCCTGGAGCAGGGCGATGTCGATCTGCTGGAAACCGCCACCGATGTGTTCAAGAAGGACATGCGTGACTCCGGGGCGATCTTCCTGCACAACGGCGAGCCCATGCAGGTCGGCCAGAAACTGGTACAAAAAGACCTCGCCAAGACCCTGCGGGAAATCTCCGCCAAGGGTGCCGACGGTTTCTACAAGGGCTGGGTCGCCGATGCCCTGGTCACCTCCAGCCAGGCCAACAAAGGCATCATCACCCAGGCCGACCTGGACAAATACAAGACCCGCGAGCTGGCCCCGGTGGAGTGTGACTACCGCGGCTACCACATCATCTCGGCGCCGCCGCCCAGTTCCGGCGGGGTGGTGCTGTGCCAGATCATGAACATCCTCGACGGCTATCCGATGAAGGACCTGGGATTCCATTCGGCCCAGGGCATGCACTATCAGATCGAAGCCATGCGCCACGCCTACGTGGACCGCAACAGTTACCTGGGGGACCCGGACTTCGTGAAGAACCCCATCGACCATCTGCTGGATAAAAACTACGCCGCCAAACTGCGGGCGGCGATTGAACCGCAAAAGGCCGGCGACTCGCAGAAGATCAAGCCCGGCGTGGCGCCCCATGAGGGCAGCAACACCACCCATTACTCCATCGTCGACCAGTGGGGCAATGCCGTTTCGGTCACCTACACCCTGAACGACTGGTTCGGTGCCGGTGTCATGGCAAGCAAGACCGGGGTGATTCTCAATGATGAAATGGACGACTTCACCGCCAAGGTCGGCGTGCCCAACATGTATGGCCTGGTGCAGGGCGAAGCCAACGCCATCGCGCCGGGCAAGGCGCCGCTGTCATCCATGAGCCCGACCATTGTCACCAAGGACGGCAAGACGGTCATGGTGGTCGGCACCCCGGGCGGCAGCCGGATCATCACCGCGACGTTGCTGACGATCCTCAATGTGATCGACTACGGCATGAACCTCCAGGAGGCTGTCGACGCCCCACGTTTCCACCAACAGTGGATGCCGGAGGAAACCAACCTGGAGACTTTTGCGGCCAGCCCGGATACCCGCAAGCTGCTGGAGAGCTGGGGGCACAAGTTTGCCGGCCCGCAGGACCCCAACCACATTGCCGCGATCCTGGTCGGTGCGCCGTCATTGGGTGGCAAACCGGTGGGCAAGAACCGCTTCTATGGCGCCAACGACCCCCGTCGCAACACTGGGTTGTCGCTGGGGTATTGAGTTATCGCGCGGCTGCGATATTGTTTGAAGAGGGAAGGTCATGAACACCGCATTGCTGATCATCGATGTCCAGAACGCGCTGTGCTCAGGCGAAGAGGAATGCTTCGACAGCCAGCGCATCATCCGGACCATCAACGAACTGGCGGCCAAAACCCGGGCCCTGGGCTTGACGGTGATCCTGATCCAGCACGAAGAGTTGGAAGGCTCGCTGACGTATGGTTCTGCCGCCTGGCAACTGGCCGACGACCTGCTGACCGCTGCCGATGACCTGCGGGTGCGCAAGACCACCCCCGATGCCTTCTACCAGACCGACCTGCAACCGTTGTTGCAGGCCCGAGGCATCGACCGCCTGGTGGTCTGCGGGTTGCAAACCGACTATTGCGTCAACGCTACCGTGCGCCAAGCCCATGCCCTGGGGTACGACGTGGTTTTGGCGGCCGATGCCCACTCCACGGTGGACAACGGCAGCATGGCGGCTGAGCAGATCATCGCCAATCACAACAACCGATTGGGGCGGCTGAGCAGTGCGGTATCGCGGATCGACGTGGTGCCGGCTGCCGACATCCGCCTCTGACCCCAAGACCGATGACAGCTGACCCTCTGATCACCGCAGCGGCGCGAGCACTGGCGGCGGGGGACCCTGTCGCTGCGCTCAATCGCGTCGCGCTGCGCAACGATGCCCCGGCCCTCGCACTTCGCGGCATTGCCATGGCGCAGTTGGGGGATCTGGTTCGGGCCAGGGCCCTGATGCGTCGGGCGGGCGCGGCCTTCGGGCCCAAGGAGGCCGTGGCACGGGCGCGTTGTGTGGTCGCCGAAGGCGAAATCGCCCTGGCGTCCCGTGACCTGGCTTGGCCGATGAAGCGCCTCGACGCCGCGCGGGCGGTGCTCGAAACCCACGACGACCGGGCGAACGTTGCGCACGCCCACACGATCGAAATCCGGCGGCTGCTGTTGATCGGTCGGCTCGACGAGGCCGAACGCAGGCTCGTTGACCTGGAGCTTGCCTGCCTGCCCTTGGCATCACGGGCGGCTTGCGAGTTAGTGGCTGCGGGAATCGCCATGCGACGGTTGCAAACACAGGCCGCCCGCGCCGCCCTCGAACGGGCCGGGCAAGCCGCAGGGCAAGCGGGAATCGGCGCGCTGAGCGCCGAAATTGAAAGCGCCTGGCGGCTACTGCGCACACCCGCAGCGCGGCTGATCGCCCGAGGCCAGGAGCGCTTGCTCCTGCTGGAAGAAGTGCAAGCGCTGTTGGCCGGGCCGGCGTTGGTGGTGGACGCGTGCCGCTATGGGATCAGCGGCGCCGGCATTCAGGTCAGCCTTGCCCGGCGTCCGGTATTGTTCGCCCTGGCGCGAGGGCTGGCTCAAGCCTGGCCTGGCGACGTGCCAAGGGAAACGCTCATGACCCAGGCCTTCGGCTTGAAACTGACGGATGAATCCCATCGCGCCCGGCTGCGGGTCGAGATGGGGCGGTTGCGTGCCACGCTTCGTCCGTTGGCTGACGTGAGGGCAACCCAGCGCGGTTTTACCCTGGTGCCGCGACATGCCGACGAGGTCGAGGTGCTGGCGCGAGTCGTCGAGGAGCCCTACGCAGCGGTGCTGGCATTGCTGGCCGACGGTGAAGCCTGGTCCAGTTCAGCCCTGGCGCTGGCGCTGGACATCAGTCAGCGTAGCGTGCAACGGGCCTTGGAGACACTGGCCGCCGCCGGTAAGGCGCAGTCGTTCGGGCGCGCCAGGGCCCGTCGCTGGTTGGCGCCACCGATGCCTGGATTCGCGACGGTATTGTTACTCACTGCGCTGCCATCGGAGGATTAGGCTGCAGTCACACCCCACTGATGAGGCGAGTGAGATGAAACGTTCAGAGGCACAGATCCTGCGTGAATACGGTCCTTTCCCGGGCGTCGATTGCGTGCATGGCGTGAGCCATGACGGCGAGCGCGTCTGGTTCGCTTCAGGCGACAAGTTGCATGCCCTCGATCCCGCCAGTGGCCAGACCGTGCATTCGCTCGATGTCCCGGCGAATGCGGGCACGGCGTTCGACGGTGAGTATTTATTCCAGATTGCCGGCGACAGCATCCGCAAGATCGATCCACGCACCGGTCAGGTATTGGCGACGATTCCGGCCCCCAACAGCGGTGATGATTCCGGCCTGGCGTGGGCCGAAGGATCGCTCTGGGTCGGTCAGTACAAGGCGCGCAAGATACTGCAGATCGATCCCGCCGACGGAAGGGTCCTGCGCACCATCGAATCCAACCGCTTTGTCACGGGCGTGACCTGGGTCGATGGAGAGCTTTGGCACGGCACCTGGGAAAACGACGAGAGCGACCTGCGACGTATCGATCCGCAAACGGCGCAAGTGCTGGAAAGCGTGACGATGCCACCCGGGACCGGTGTGTCGGGGCTGGAGTCCGACGGGGCCGACCGGTTTTTCTGTGGCGGCGGTGGCAGTGGCAAGGTGAGGGCGGTTCGTCGGCCGGCGTGAGAGGCGCAGATTTGCCATAGCTCCCTGGCCACAAAGGTGTCCGTCACATCACGGCGCACCAAGCACCATCGTCCAGTACACCCCCGCATCACTGCGCGAATCGCTGGCGGAAGCTGCGCCCATCTGGGTGAACATCGGGTTCATCAGGTTGGCGCAGTGCCCCGGGCTGTCCAGCCAGTCTTGCATGGCCTGGCTCGGCGAGCGTTGACCGGCGGCGATGTTCTCGCCCAGTTTACGTCCGCGAAAGCCGGCGCTCTTGGCGCGATCGGAAGAGGAGCGACCGTCCGGATCGCGATGGGCGAAATAGTTCTCGCGGGCCATCGACCGGCTGTGGCCTTGGGCGGCGGTTCCCAACGCGGCGTTCCAGCTCAGCGGCCGGGCCGCCGCAAAGCGCTGGCGCCCGCACATCCGTGGCTTGGCCCTGGCGGCGTTGACCTGGGCCAGCAGCGACTTGTCCGACGCACCCGCGTCGCTCATCCGTGTGCCAGCCATGGGCTGCGCCAGCACCACGCGCCATTCATCACCGACCCGATTGACACCGATGTCGGCGTACTGGTTGTCCAGCAGCGCTGCGCAATGTTCGTCGGCCAACATGTCGAAGGCTTCTTCGGCGTCCCGCGCATCGGTCAGGCGGATGCTGCGCACAGCCCGGGCTTGATAGCCGGCGTCTTTCAAGGTTTCCCGCAGGCCACCGCGAAAGCCCATCGGCAAGCCCAGGCTCGAACGCAGTACCAGTGGCTGGGTGGCACGCACCGTGCGCCATTCACAGCGGCGCGACTGGCTGCGGAAATCGTTGATGGCGTCCACCAGCTGCCTTTCGCCGCGGGCATGGGCGGGGCTGGCAAATAAGGGAAACAGGGCAAGCAAGCACAGCGAAACGAAACGGCAAGAGCGAACAGGGTGGCGCATGGGGCGAACGGCTCAAGAAGGGGGGAGGTGCTTTAGCGCCAGGCTTGGCGCCGATCAGCTGGAAAACCCGTCGCTGCAGATCGGCGGGGTTTTCACGGCTGGGGTAGGACTGTCGGTTTTGAAACAAGTTTCAGGAAGGCGAAGAGTATCTGCGGGCTGGCACAACTGTGTTCAGTGGGTTCAATTCGCCGTTTCAGCCACAGGCACCTTGACCCGTTCGACCTTGCGATAGGTCAGCAGCACGATGCCCGTCACCACAATCGCGCCACCCATCACCTGGCCCGGGTTGAGCATCTGGTCCAGCACCAGCCAGCCGATCAGCAGCGTGGCCAGCGGTTCGATGTTCATCACCGGGGCGTTGCGCGGCATGTCCAGGCGGGGCACGGAAATGAACAGCACAGTGAAGCCGGTGCCGTAGAGCACCACCAGGGTCGCCAGGGCGAACCAACCGGTGCTGCTGGCTGGCAGGTCGAAACCGCCGGGCAGGGCACCGGTCAGGCCGGCGAGGTTGACGCTGCTGAAGACGATGAAGATCGTCAGCAGGCTGCGGACCGAGCCGCGTACCTGGGACAACTTGTGATCGGTGATCCACAGTGCGCAGGCAAAGGCGCAAGCAGCGCAAAAGGCCAAACCCACCCCCAGCAGCCATTGCGGGCCGACGCCTTGCCCAGACGATAACCGCGCCGGCACTTCCAGCACGAACACCAGCCCCACCAGGATCATGCCCATCAACGCGGCGGTGCGCGCCGTCGGGCGTGGCCCGCCCAGGGCCCAGGTCAGCAAAGCCAGCAGGATCGGAAACACGTTGCCTACCAACAGCGCCAACGCCACCGGAACCCGCGCCACGGCGGAGTACAGGCACAGGCTCTGGGCGCCGATCAACAGCCCCAGTGCCAATTGCCAGCGCCACGCACCGGGCGGCAGGCGCAGGCTCTGTCGTTGCCAGAGCACCATCGCAGCCAGCACCAGCAGCGTCCCGCCCGAGCGCAGCAAGATCGCCAGCAGCACACCGGCACCGTCATCGAACGCGGCCCGCGCGGCGACGTGGTTGCCGGCGAAGGCACAGCCCATGCATAGCAGGACGAGCACCGCGAGGTGGCGGGGTAACGGCGTGGGGGTGTCAGGTGCAGCGATGGGGCGAGTCATGGCAGGTGTCTCTATGGCGGCCGCCAAGGCAAAAGGTCCTGGATCGGCTGTTTTTAGTTATAGGTTGTCGTACGACTGTAAGGTTTTTACCTCGTGGGGTGCAAGGGACAAGGTCGGCAGGGCTGTACGCTCGGTATTTAGTTGCTTTGGCGTGTATATCCGTTTCTGCGGTAACGGCTACTTAGGGTTCCGCCTTTACGGCGGGTCACTTTCGAAAAGCCCGGAAGCCGGCCCAGTCGAAAGTGACCCGCCGTAAGGGCGGAACCGCCAGCCGCCGTTACCGCAGAAACGGATATACACCCCCCAAAAAAAACACAGCGGAATATCAAAATGAACAGCATTACGCACATTATCCGGTGCTTTGCTGTACAACAAACCTGGCCGCTGTGTCGTTTACAGCATCGCCCTTCTTGCGGAAAAACTCATGCGCCTGGCCGATTTCATTCTCGACAATATCGAGCCGATTCTTCAGGCGTGGGAAGACTTCGCCAAAACCATCACCCCCGCATCCATTGGCATGGATTCCGTGGCCCTGCGCGACCATGCCGAGCAGATGCTGCGCACCATCGCCGCTGACCTGCGCACCTCGCAAACGCGCAAGGAGGCAATTGCCAAGTCCCACGGGGAGGCCCCGACGGCGGATGCCGAAACCGCCGCCGAAACCCATGCGGTCATCCGCCAGTCCTCGGGTTTCACCGTGGAACAAATGGTCTCCGAATACCGGGCCCTGCGCACCAGCGTGCTCATGCTCTGGATGCCGCACACGCAGTTGGATCACAAACAGGTCATGGACGATCTGATTCGATTCAACGAGGCCGTGGACCAGGCCTTGGCCGAGTCCGTCGTCAGTTACTCGGGGGCGGTGGATGCGTCGCGCAACATCTTTCTCGGGATTCTGGGGCATGACCTGCGCAGCCCCTTGGGCGCGATCCTGCTGAGTTCCGAAGTGCTGCTGCGGGCGGGGGACCTGCCCGCCAAGGCCACCAAGATAACTTCGCGTATCTACACCAGCGTCAAGCGGGCCAACAAAATCGTCGGCGATCTGCTGGATTTCACCCGTACCCAACTCGGCTCGGGCATTCCGGTGCAGCGTTTCAACGGCGATCTGGTGGCCGCCTGCGAAGGCATGGTGGAGGAGGCGCGGGCCTATCACCCGGAAAGCGAAATCCGCTTTGAAACGACCGGTGCCCTGGAGGCGCGGTTTGATCCCGCCCGCATGGAGCAAGTATTTGCCAACCTGATTGGCAACGCCGTCCAGCATGGTGCCGAAGGCACGCCGGTGACTGTTTCGTTGAGCGTGGAAAAGGATATGGCCGTGATTGCGATCAACAACCAGGGCAAGCCTATCGAGAAAGAGGCCATTGCCAACATCTTCAACCCAATGGTCCGAAGTCTGTGCAGCGGTGAAATGCAGTACGGTTCCACGGCTGGGCTCGGACTTGGCCTGCACATCGCTTCGGCGATCGTATCGGCCCATCAGGGCACCATCAAGGTCCACTCGGAGGCGCAAGTCGGCACGACATTTACCGTTCGTATACCGCTGAACCCGGCCTGATCGACTGTCCGCAAGAGCATATTCACATACTTGTACGATGTCTTATCACGTAGTAAAACTGTCGTCCCGTCCAATAATAATTAACGGAGACGCACCGATGGATGCTTCGCAATCTGCAACCGCCGCCGATCAGGGCCGCCGGGTATTCCTGAAAAAATCCCTGGTGGTCTCGGCCGCTGCCGCCGCCCTTGGCAATCTGCCAGGGCTCGCCCAGGCCGAACCCTTGAGCCAGCGTTACCCGGACCCGCTGATCAATATCCTTGACCCCAGCTTCATGGACTTGCGCATCTTCAACGCCAGCGTGGAGAAACTCGCCACCGGTCTGCGTTGGGCAGAAGGGCCGGTGTGGGTCGGTGACGGTCGTTACCTGCTGGTCAGCGACATTCCCAACAACCGCATCGTGCGCTGGGATGAAATCACCGGCAGCCTGTCGGTGTACCGCGAGAATTCCAACTTCTCCAACGGCATGTGCCGCGATCGCCAGGGCCGGCTGCTGGTGTGCGAAGGCTCCACCACCGCCAGCGAAGGCCGACGCATCACTCGCACCGAGCACAACGGCACTATCACCGTGCTGGCGGACAGTTTCGAAGGCAAGCCGCTGAACTCGCCCAACGACATCGTGTGCAAGCGTGATGGCTCGGTCTGGTTCACCGACCCGCCGTTCCAGACCGGCAACAACTACGAGGGACACAAAGTCACCCCCGCCCAGCCCCACGCGGTGTATCGCATCGACGGCGGAACCGGCAAGGTCAGCCGGGTGATCGACGACCTGGCGGGGCCGAACGGGTTGTGTTTTTCCCCGGACGAGAAAATCCTCTACGTGGTCGAAGGCCGGGCCAAGCCCAACCGCTTGATCTGGGCAATCACGGTCAAGGACGATGGCACGCTGGGGGAGCGGCGCAAGCACATCGAAGGCCTGGATTACGCGGCGATCGATGGAATCAAGTGCGACGAGAGCGGCAACCTCTGGTGCGGTTGGGGCGGCAATGGCGACCCCAAGGCCGACCTGGAAAAACTCGACGGTGTGCGAGTGTTCAACCCTGAAGGCAAAGCCATCGGGCACATCTCCCTGCCGGAGCGCTGCCCCAACGTCTGCTTCGGAGGGCGGGAAGGCAATCGGTTGTTCATGGCCGGCAGCCATTCGCTGTATTCGCTGTTCGTGAATACACGGGGGGCGACGTTTGCCTGATTGAGCGGTTCTCCATTGTGGCGAGGATACTGTGGGAGCAAAGCTTGCTCGCGATACAGGCGATGCGGTCTTTCAGAAATCGAGTCGCCTGTATCGCGGGCAAGCCTTGCTCCCACGGCCTAGTCACAAGGGTGTGTTCAGTGAGTATCCTCTGATGGGTTCAGGATTGTCCGCAACTCCATAGCTCCACGGTCGGCTGGCCCTCTGTCGGCGGCCCCAACCAATGGCTCATCGGCCGGCAAGTGCCATCGAAGCACACTTGATAATCGCCGGCCTGCGGCGTACGGCCCAGCCTCAGCGGTTGCAGCGGCGGCATCTGGCGTTGGTAGTGCCAACTGCCATTTTCCAGTCGGGCGTTTTCGGGAATCTCCATGCCCGCGCCATTGCCTCTGACCCTGGCTTCACCCAGGACCAACCCTTGTGCGGTCACGCGATAATCTTCCTCCCAGCGGATCTTTTCGATGGTGTGGTTCCATGCCAGCGTGAAATCGGCAACGGGAAGCTGGGCCCAGACCACGCCGGACAGGCCCAGACACAGCCCGATCACGCCAAGGCCCGTCCGGCACGCCGCGAGCGCCAGATGTGCTGGAAAATCAGCAGCCCACCCAGCACGAAGCCAATCTCGTCGGTCAGCGGCAGGGCCACCACCAGCAACGCGCCAGCCGCAAAACACAACAGGCGCTCCCAGACCGGCATCTTCTGTTGCAGATAGCCGGTGGACGCCATGCCCCAAAGCCCGACGGCCAACAACGTCTTGATCAGCATGTACGCGGTCATCCACAGGTTGTCGCCCTGGAGCATCAGTGCCGGGTTATAGACCGCCATGAACGGAATGACGAAACCGGCGAGGGCGATGCGCACCGCCCAGAAGCTGATCTTCAGGCCACTTTCCCGGGCAATGGGCGCGGCTGCGAAACAGGCCAGCGCCACCGGTGGGGTCAGGTCGGCGAGGATGCCGAAATAGAACACGAACATGTGCGACACGATCAGCGGCACGCCCAGTTCCAGCAGGGCGGGCGCGGCGATCGAGCTGGTGATGATGTAGTTGGGAATGGTCGGGATGCCCATGCCCAGCACCAGGCAAGTGAGCATGGTGAGGATCAGCGACAGCAACAGGTTGTCCCTGCCGATGGCGAGGATGTAGCCGGCAAAAGTGGAGGCCACGCCGGTCAGCGAGACCACGGCGATGATGCTGCCTACCAAGGCGCAGGCGATCCCCACTGGAACGGCATGACGCGCGCCATCTACCAACGCGTGCAGGCAGATGACCAGGGTTTCCCGCGTGCCTTGCATGAACCAGCAGACCACCACCAACACGCCGATCACCGCGAACACGACACCGATGCCCAACCGGAAAAAACCGACGCACAGCAGCCCCAAGGCGATCCAGAAGGCACAGCGCAAAGCATAGTTCGAGACCTTGAGAATGATCGCCGAGCCGAGAATCACGATGGCTGTCAATGCCAGGCCCACCATGCCGGAAAACAGCGGTGTGCGTCCGGAAAACAGCAGGTAGACCAACACCCCGAGCGGGATCAGCAAGTACCAGTTTTCCTTGACCGCGCCCCAGGCGCTGGGGCACTGGTCCTTGGGCAGGCCCTTGAGGTCGGAGCGTTTGGCTTCCAGGTGAACCATCCAGAACACCGAGCCGAAGTACAGGCACGCGGGTATCAATGCGGCCTTGGCGATTTCAACGAACGGCACATTGATGGTTTCGGCCATGATGAAGGCCACCGCGCCCATTACCGGCGGCATGATCTGGCTGCCCATGCTGGAAGTCGCTTCCACACCGCCGGCAAACGCGGCCTTGTAGCCGAAGCGCTTCATCAACGGGATGGTGAATTGCCCGGTGGTGACCACGTTGGCGATGCCTGAGCCGGTGATGGTGCCCATCAGCGCCGATGACACCACCGCCACTTTCGCCGGCCCGCCCAGTTTGTGGCCGAACAGGCCCATGGCGAAATCGGTGAACAGCTTGATCATGCCGGCCTTTTCCAGGAAGGCGCCAAACAGGATGAACAGGAAGATATAGGTGGCCGACACGTAGGTCGGCGTGCCGTACAAGCCTTCGGTGCCGAATGACAGTTGGTTGATGATTTGATCGACGCCATAGCCGCGATGGGCCAAATCCCCCGGCAGGTATTCGCCGAACAGGCCATAGGCCAGGAACAGGCCGCAGATGATCGGCAGCGCGATGCCCATCACCCGCCGGGCGGCTTCGAAGACCAGCACGATCAGGATCACGCCGATGATCATGTCGGCGGTGGTCAGGTCGCCAGAGCGCTGGATCAGGTCGGCTTCGAACACCCATTGATAGAGCGCCGTCGCCACGCTCCCCAGGCTCAGGACCCAGGCCAGGGGCTGCCAGGGACGCTGCTTGCCATAGGCCGGGTAGCTGAGGAACACCACCCACAGCAGGAAGCCGACATGCACCGCCCGCAGCACGATGCTGGAGACTGGAGAAAACGCGGCGGTGACGATCTGGAACACTGAAAACAGCAAGGCCACGTAAAACAGTGTCTTGGGCCAGTCCCGCGGGTCCGTGGCGATGCCGTGCTGGTCTTCACTCATGAGGTGCCTGCCTTCTGTTCACATTCAAGGGGCGAAAACACGATGCATCAACGGCGACGGGCGCCGTTGATGCGTAGGGTGTTACAGCGCGCCCACTTCCTTGTAGTAGCGCTCGGCACCGGGGTGGAGTGCGATCGGCAGGTTTTTCGCGGCGTTTTTCAAGGTGATGTCCTTGGCCGCCGAATGGGAAGTGCCCAGGCGAGTGAGGTTCTCGAAGAGCAGCTTGGTCATCTGGTACGCCACCTCATCCGGCACGTCCTCGCGGGTGACCAGGATGTTGGTGATGGCCACGGTCGGTACGGCGTCGGTCTGGCCGTCGTAGGTGTTGGCCGGAATCATTGCGCTTTGATAGGCCGGGTTAGCGATTTTCTCCACCACATCGGTGGGCACCGATACATAGCTCAGCGCCATGGTCGAGGCCAGGTCACGAATGGCCGCCATCCCCAGGCCGGAGGACTGCAGTGTGGCATCCAGTTGGCGGTTCTTGATCAAGTCCACCGACTCGGCGAACGGCAAGTACTGGACCTTCATGTCCTGGTAGGTCAGCCCTGCGGCCTTGAAGATCGCCCGGGCATTGAGTTCGGTGCCGGATTTTGCCGCGCCGACGGAAACGGTCTTGCCCTTGAGGTCGGCCAATGTCTTGATGCCGGACTCCTGGCTGGCGACGATCTGGATGTAATTGGGATAGGCGCCAGCGATGGCGCGCAGTTTGGTCAACGGTGCCTTGAAACCGGCGTCTTCCACACCGTTCCTGGCATCCGCCACCGAGTCGCCCAGGGCCAGGGCCAGCTCGCCACGACCGGCTTGCAGCAGGTTGAGGTTTTCCACCGAGGCCTTGGTGGCTTGCACCGATGTCTTGGCGTCCTGGATACCACTGCTGTAGATCTGCGACAGCCCGACCCCGATCGGGTAATAAACCCCACTGGTGCCCCCCGTCAGGATGTTGATATACACCGGGGCTGCCTGGGCCGTGGTGCTGACCACCAGGGCTGCCGCGGCGGCCAGGAGGGTGAAGCGCTTGTTGACTCGCATGGGGACCTCTCCGTCTTGTTATGGCTGTATGCAGAGTCTTTCCACTGTAGTTCAAACGGGGGCGGTGGCGAGTCGAGCCGTGGTCAGGAGGTTTTTGTGGTTATGCCAGGGGCGCCGTACTGCCTCGCACCGTCAACTCAAACGGCAACACCACATGCCGTTCGGCAATCGGCTTTTTCTCGATCAGGGCAATCAGCATCTCTACCGCTTTTTGACCAAACGCTTCGGCAGGTTGCGCAATGGTGGTCAGGGGCGGGTCGCAATAGGCGGCGAACGGGATGTCGTCAAACCCCACCAGGGAAATATCCTCGGGCACCCGCAGGCCCATTTGCTTGATGCGCCTGAGTGCGCCGATGGCCATCTCGTCGTTTTCACAAAACAGCGCACTGGGCCGGTCGACCAGCGCCAACATCGCGCCGGCGCCGTCATCACCGGCCTTCAAGGTGAAGTCGCCATGGCAGATCAGGTTTGGGTCGACGGCGATACCGGCCTGGCTCAGGGCATCCTGGTAGCCGGCCACGCGGTCCAGGGTCAAGGGGCTGCTGCGCGGTCCCTTGATGATGCCGATGCGGCGATGGCCGAGGCCGATCAGGTGCTCGGTCATGGCCTGGGCGGCGGCCCGGTTGTCGAGGCTGATGGTCGGGTAGGGGGCGTTCTTGACCACTTCGCAGGCGTTGACCAGCGGCAGGCTTTCAGTGCCTGCGGGCATCGATTCGAAAGGATCGCTGGCGCGTAACTGGATCACCCCGTCGGCCTGGTGGGCGTAGACCAGCGCGGCAAATTCACGCTCGATCTGCGCGCGACCCTGGGTGTCGCACAGCAGCAATCGATAACCCGCCGCCTGCGCGGCCTGCTGCGCGCCGCTGATGACCCGGGCGAAAAACGTGTTGGCGATGGTCGGCACCAGGATCACCAGGTTGCCGGTGCGCCGGGAGCGAAATTGCACCGCCATCAGGTTGGGCCGATAGCCGGCCTGTTCCACCGCCGCGTTGACCTTGTCCCGCGTCTCGGGAAGCACCCGTTCGGGCGATTTCAGGGTTCTGGACACCGTGGCCACCGACACACCGGCCAGCCGGGCCACTTCACGAATGTTGGACAAAATCACCTCGGGGGGCAGGGGCTACGGTTGGGGAGCTTACCGCAGGTTGAGCGCCTCACAAATGTTCATGCGTGACCTCGTGGGGTTTGACACGCAGGAAAACTGAGCCTAGATTTCCGCCATGATGTAACCGGTTACATCATCATCCTCACAGGAAGACAATCGCGATGAATCCTGTAGCACCGAAAATAAGAATGGGCTTCGTCGGCGGTGGAGAGGGCGCGTTCATCGGCCAGGCCCACCGTCAGGCCGCGGGCCTGGACGGCGGTTTCGAACTGGTCTGCGGCGCATTCAGCCGCGATCCTCACAACACTCGGCAGACCGGCGCGGCCCTGGGCCTGCCAGCGTCCCGTTGCTACCACGACTGGCAGCAGATGCTCGACACCGAAGCGCTGCTGCCTCTGGATCAGCGCATGGAACTGCTGGTGATCGTCACGCCCAATCACCTCCATGCGCCTATCGCCAGCCAGGCCTTGAAAGCCGGTTTCCATGTGTTCAGCGAGAAACCCGCCGCGCTGGACCTCAACGAGTTGCTGGCCCTCAGGGACGTGCTGCAAGGCAGCCGTTGCCTCTACGGCCTGGCCCACACCTACCTGGGCTATCCCATGGTTTGGCAGGCCCGGGAGATGGTGCGTTCGGGCGAGATCGGCCAGGTGCGCAAAGTGCTGGTCGAGTACCCCCAAGGCTGGCTCAGCCAGGATGTCGCCGCTCAGGGTAATAAGCAGGCGGAGTGGCGTGATGACCCCGGGCAGTCCGGCCTGGGCGGTTGCATCGGCGACATCGGCACCCACGCGTTTTCCCTGGCCGAGTTCGTCGCAGACCAGCCTATCCAACAACTATGCGCCGTCTTGGGTACGCACGTCCCGGGCCGACAATTGGATGACGACGCCGCGATGCTGTTCAAGATGGCGAGCGGTGCCAGCGGCGCGTTGATCGCAAGCCAGGTCTGCACTGGCGAAGAGAACCCGCTGAAGATTCGCGTCTACGGCGACAAGGGCGCCTTGGAGTGGCGCCAGGAAGAACCGGCGAGCCTGATCCATCGCGCCTTTGACCAACCCCTGCGCATCTTGCGTAGCGGTGTCGGCCAGCCGTGGCTGTGCGCGGCGGCCACGCGGCGCATGCGCCTGCCGGCCGGCCATCCCGAGGGCTACCTGGAGGCCATGGCCAACCTCTACGGCGATTTCGCCCAGGCCATTCGCAACCATGTCGAAGGCCCTGACGTCCCTGGCGTGCCCGGCATCGAGACCGGTTTGCGTGGCATGGCATTTATCGAGGCCGCCATCCTCAATCACCGTGGCGACGCGAAATGGACCGCCGTGCAAACCGGAGCATCCCTGTTGTGAATACCCTCGACAAGACACCGAACGGCCTGCGTGGCCCAGGCATTTTCCTGGCGCAATTCATGTCCGCCGAAGCGCCGTTCGACACCCTGGCCAACATCGCCCAGTGGGCGGCGTCGCAAGGCTACAAGGCCATTCAACTACCGACGTCGGGCACCCAATACATCGACCTGGCCCGGGCCGCCGAGAGCCAGGATTATTGCGACGAGCTCAAGGCCACCTGTGCCCAGGCCGGTGTCGAGATCAGCGAGTTATCGACGCACCTGCAAGGCCAGTTGGTGGCGGTGCACCCGGCGTTCGACGCGCTGTTCGACGACTTCGCCCCGGCCCATCTGCGCGGCCAGCCCCAGGCACGTACCGAGTGGGCGATCGAGCAACTCAAGCTGGCCGCCCGCGCCAGCCAGCGGTTGGGGCTGAAGGCTCATGCAACGTTTTCCGGCGCGCTGCTGTGGCCGTATCTCTACCCATGGCCGCAACGTCCGACAGGCCTGGTGGAGCAAGGGTTCGCCGAACTGGCGCGGCGCTGGTTGCCGATTCTCGACTGCTTCGACGCGGCGGGGGTGGACCTGTGCTACGAAATCCACCCCGGCGAAGACCTCCACGACGGGGCCTCGTTCGAGCGCTTCCTGGAGGCCGTCGATCATCACCCGCGGGCGGCGATCCTCTATGACCCCAGCCATCTGCTGCTGCAACAGATGGACTACCTGGGTTTCATCGATCGCTACCACGCGCGCATCCGCATGTTCCACGTCAAGGACGCCGAGTTCCGCCCCGACGCCCGTTCCGGGGTGTACGGCGGTTACCAGGGCTGGGTCGATCGGCCCGGGCGGTTCCGTTCGTTGGGCGATGGCCAGATCGATTTCAAATCGATCTTCAGCAAATTGACCCAATACGATTTCAGCGGTTGGGCGGTCCTGGAATGGGAGTGTTGCCTGAAGGATTCGCAACAGGGCGCCGCAGAAGGCGCTGCGTTCATCCAGCGGCACATGATCAGCAAGACGCGCAAGGCTTTCGACGATTTTGCTGGTGTAACGGCGGATGAAGACTCCAACCGGCGGTTGCTGGGCCTGTTGAGGTAGCCGGCCCAACCCAAAAACCTGTGGCGAGGAAACCCGGTGTGGGAGCAAGGCTTGCCCGCGATGAACGAAAACGCGGTTCAACGGTTAGACCGTGGCGCGGCCATCGCGGGCAAGCCTTGCTCCCACAGTGGAGGTAAATCCCTTTGCAACAAAAGCGGTGCGTTTTTTCTTTCTTCACAAGAACAACAATAAAACGGTGACTGTCATGACCACGATGAACGCACGCCTCAGCGTGATGATGTTCCTGCAGTTCTTTATCTGGGGTGGCTGGTTCGTCACCCTGGGGACTTTTCTCTCCAGCACGCTGGGCGCCAGCGGCGGGCAGATCGGCATGGCGTTTTCCACTCAGTCGTGGGGGGCGATCATTGCGCCGTTTGTCATCGGCCTGATCGCCGACCGCTACTTCAATGCCGAACGGATCCTGGCGGTGTTGCACCTGCTGGGCGCGGCGTTGCTGTATCAGCTGTATTCGGCGGCGGACTTCAGCGTGTTCTACCCGTATGTGCTGGCGTACATGGTGGTCTACATGCCGACGCTGGCCCTGGTCAATTCCGTGGCGTTCCGGCAAATGCGCGACCCGGCGCTGGAGTTCTCGCGCATCCGGGTGTGGGGCACGATTGGCTGGATCGTCGCGGGCGTGGTGATCAGTTTTGTGTTCGCCTGGGATTCGCGTGAAGCGATCTCTGTAGGCGGTTTGCGCAATACCTTCCTGATGGCGGCCATCGCTTCCCTGGTCCTGGGGCTCTACAGTTTCACGCTGCCGGCCACGGCGCCGTTCCAAGAGCAGGCGAGCGGTGGCGGCATCAAGCAGTTGTTGGGCTTGGATGCATTGGGTCTGTTGAAGGACCGCAGCTACCTGGTGTTCTTCATCGCCTCGATCCTGATCTGCATTCCCTTGGCCTTTTATTACCAGAATGCCAACCCGTTCCTGGCCGAAACCGGCATGACCAACCCGACGGCGAAGATGGCCATCGGGCAGGTCTCGGAAGTGTTGTTCATGTTGCTGTTGCCGCTGTTCATCCAACGCTTCGGCATCAAGCTGGCGCTGTTGGTGGGCATGTTGGCGTGGGCGCTGCGCTACCTGTTGTTCGCCTACGGCAATAACGGCGACCTGGCGTTCATGCTGTTCACCGGCATTGCCCTGCACGGCATCTGTTATGACTTCTTTTTTGTCTCGGGGCAGATCTACACCGATGCCAAGGCGCCGAAGCATTTGCGCAGTTCGGCCCAGGGCCTGATTACCCTGGCGACCTATGGTGTGGGGATGCTGATCGGCTTCTGGGTCGCGGGGCAGGTGACCGATCACTTTGTCCTGGAGGGCGGCCACGATTGGAAAAGCATCTGGCTGTTCCCGGCCGGGTTCGCGTTGCTGGTGTTCGCCTGTTTCCTGTTTTCCTTCAGCGGCCGGCAGGCGGTTAGTGCGCCATCAAAGGCCTGAAGCACAAGCAGGGCTGGGCGTCAGTCATTTGTGGCTGACGTCCAGTTTGGTGTAGGTCACTTTTCCGCCTTCGTTGGAATAGCCTTTGTTGTCCAAGGTGTAGACGCCGGCCTTGAAATAGAAGTCGTAGCCTTGCCAGGACTTGTCCAGCTTCACCTGTTTGCCACTGTTGCCGATCAGCACCGAGAGCTGGCCTTGCTTGTCCATTTGCAGCGTGTACGAGAAGGATTTGTTCAACGGCACCTTGGGCACGGTGTAGATCACCGGGCTCTTCTTGTCCTTGGGCTTGATCCGGTATTCCACGTCGATATTGCCGGTACCCTTTTCGTAGCGATATACCAGCTTCAACAACGGCGTCGGCGCGTCCTTGGCGTGAATCTGTGCCACTACCACGCGGCCTTCGGAAGGCACCTGGTTCACCGACAGCTCGCCCTTGAGGGTGTTGGTGCCGCTGTTGTAGCGCCAGTTGCGCAGCTTTCCGTCTTTGCCGGTTTCCCGCAGTTCCGAGCGCGGGTATTCGCTTTTACCGGTATGGGAGCCAGTGACCGGCGCCCAGAAGACGATCCGCTGGCCGTTGTTGTCGAAGTACTTGTTTTTCAGAGTCGGCATGGCTTTGGTCGCCACGACCTGCGCCGGCGTTTGCACGGGCAGGGTAATGTTCCAGACAGTCAGGTCAATCATGATAAAACCCTCCAACGGGACCGGCCGTTACCTATCGGCCGTCAAGGCAAGAACTGCCTTCCGTGGCGCAGTTTTCATGTTATCGACGAGGGCCTGCTTCGCTGGAGGCGCAACTGACGGATGGCTCTGCGATGAGCCTTCCAGGCGCTGAATAGGGCGGATTATCGTATGTCAATTTGTTGCTGATCGGTTAGAGTACGCGCCGCCCGAGAGACGGATCCCGGGCGTTTTCTCATGGAGTATTCAATGAATCACATCAGCAAAGTTGTCGCCTGCGCACTGTTCGGCCTGGCCCTGGCGGGTTGCACCGGCACCCCGATGAAAACCCAGCAATACGACAGCAGCCAATACACCGTTGTCGGCCACAGCGAAGCCAAGGCCACCGGCCTGCTGCTGTTCGGCGTGATCCCGATTCGCCAGAACAACCGTTTCGTGCGTGCCCAGGACGCGGCGATCAAGGCCAAGGGCGGCGACGCCATGATCAACACCCAAGTCCAGGAAAACTGGTTCTGGGCCTGGGTCCTGACCGGCTACACCACCTCGGTGTCTGGTGATGTGGTCAAGCTGAAAAACGTTCAGTAACACCGTTGTTTTGATCGTTCCCACGCTCCGCGTTCCGTTAAGCGTGACGCAGAGCGTCAGTGGATGCATTCCCACGCGGGAGCCTGGGAACGATCAATATTCCTGTTAGCGTCCTCCCACCACCATATGACTGAACGGCGCCACATACGCCTGCAACGTCACCAGCCCGCCCACCAGAATCGCCAGCACCACCGAGTGGAAAAACACGTAGCGCAGGATCTCGCCTTCGTGACCGTACCAACGGGTGGCGGTGGAGGCGACCACGATCGACTGGGCGTCGACCATCTTGCCCATGACCCCGCCGGAACTGTTGGCCGCAGCCATCAACACCGGGCTGATCCCCAACTGTTCCGCTGTCACCCGTTGCAAACCACCGAACAGCACATTGGACGCCGTGTCCGAACCGGTCAGCGCCACGCCGAGCCAGCCCAGCAAGGTGCCGAACATGGGGTAGAAAATGCCCGTAGCGGCGAAGGCCAGGCCCATGGTCGCGTCCAGGCCTGAGTAGCGCGTGAGAAACCCCAGGGCCAGCATCGCCACGATGGTAATCAGCGAGTAGCGCACCACCCAGAGCGTTCGCAGGTAGTGGTGCAGCAGTTGCGGGATGGAATAGCCCATCAGCAAGCCACCGAGAATCGCCGCCAGGAAGATGCCGCTGCCGGTGGCGGTGAACCAGTTGAACTTGTAGACCGCTTCCTCGGTTTTAGGCTGGGGCACCACGGGCGGGACTTTTTCGATCTGCTGGTGGATGGTGCCGAAGGTCACCAGGGGCGAGAAGATCGGGTTGGCCTCACGCATCGGCTTGCCTTGGGGGTCGAGCTTGGCCGATTGGGTCTGCGGGTCCAGCGCCGGGCGGGTATCGAACAGGTTCTTGAAACTCTGGGTGCCCCAGGCGAACACGAATACTGTGAGGATGATCCACGGCATCCAGGCCCGCAGCACAGCTGGTCGCGCATCACTGGAAAAGGTGGCGCTGGCCTGCGGTTTTTCATCTTCGCTGGCGTCGATTTTCGAATCATCGACCCGTCCCGACAACGCTGCGGACGTGTGCACCGTGGCCGGTTTCCAGACCTTTAGAAAGCCGGTGAGGCAGGCCATGGAAATCAGCGCGGCAATCACATCCACCAGCATCGGCCCGTGGTAGTTCGACACCAGGAACTGCGGGATGGCGAAGCTGACACCGGCCACCAGAATCGCCGGCCAGATCTCCAGCATCTTGCGCCACCCGGCAAACGCCCAGATCAACCAGAACGGCACGATCACCGAAAAAAACGGCAACTGCCGACCGACCATCATCGACAACTCCATTTCATCCAGCCCGGTAACCTTGGCCAGGGTGATGATCGGCGTACCCAGGGCGCCGAACGCCACGGGCGCGGTATTGGCGATCAGCGCCAGGCCCGAGGCGGCCAAGGGGGAGAAGCCCAGCCCGATCAGGATCGCCCCGGTCACCGCCACCGGCGTGCCGAAACCCGCCGCGCCTTCGAAGAACGCACCGAAGCAAAACGCGATCAGCAGCAATTGCAGGCGTCGGTCGTCGGTAATGCGTGCGAGGGAATCCTGCAAGACCTTGAACGAGCCATTCTCGGTGGTCAGCCGGTGCAGGAAAATGATGTTGAGGACGATCCAGCCAATGGGCAGCAGCCCGTTGGCCGCGCCGTAAAGTGCCGCCGAACCGGCCATGCCGGCGGGCATGCCGAAGGCGAAGATCGCGATCAGCAAGGCCGAGGCCAGGGCCATCAACGCCGCCAGGTGTGCCTTGACATGAAAGAACGCCAGGGACGCCAGCATCACCACCACGGGAACCGCCGCCAGGAGCGTCGACAGCACCGCATTACCGAAGGGATCGTAGACTTGTTGCCAGACCATGTTCCACCTCTGCTTTTTATTGTTGGAAGTGCAGGCCCCGGGGGGATTGGCAAAGAAGTATAGGCGGGGATTGGGGGAGGGGATTGGTCCAGGAATAGCCAGGCATACTCCAGTCGATCGTTCCCACGCTCCGCGTGGGAATGCCGCCAGGGACGCTCCGCGTTCCGATTCTGGGATGTGACGCAGAGCGTCACGGGATGCATTTCCACGCAGAGCGTGGGAACGATCAGGTTGCGGGAGCTGCGGAAGATCGTTCCTCACGCTCCGCGTTCCGCTTCTAGGCAGTGGGCTCGCTCAGCCCTTCGCCGCCATCGCTGTCACTTCCACTTTCATCCCTTCAACCGCCAGCGCCGCCACGCCCACGGCGGCACGAACCGGCCAGGGTTTGGCGAAGAAGCGTTTGTAGACCTCGTTGAAAGCGGCGCGGTCAGCCATGTCGGTCAGGTAGATGGTCAGGTGCAGGACCCGATCC
Source organism: Pseudomonas sp. H1_F01 (assembly GCF_054681425.1). Classification (NCBI taxonomy): domain Bacteria; kingdom Pseudomonadati; phylum Pseudomonadota; class Gammaproteobacteria; order Pseudomonadales; family Pseudomonadaceae; genus Pseudomonas; species Pseudomonas sp. H1_F01. Next base: position 2,678,620 of record NZ_CP162823.1, read on the forward strand.
ATGGAGCTGCCGGCGCCCTCCAGGGCGGTCTTGAGGGCTTGCAGCGTGCATTCGCTCTGCCGGGTGATGTCGCCCAGTTCCAGGCTGCCGTCGGCGTGGGTGGGGATTTGCGTGGAAACCAGCAGGCCGCCGAAACCGGCGACGTCGGAGGAAATGGAGTCCGCATCCGGATCTGGAATAAACGTAATGTCTGGGTTGCTCATGCAAAGCCTCATGCTGGAAAAGAAAAAGACCGCCGCAGTTTACCGTCCATTGCTGCGCCGTTCCTGCATTCCTTTATCCGTGCGCTCCCAGCCCGTTGTTTTGCACCAGCGCCTGGATGTAGGCCTCAAGCGTCGTGGTGCCGTGCAAGGCGTCGTCGCCCACGTCGAAGCCGCTGTCGAGGCTGACGGCGCTCATGCGCGCATAGGATTGCGCCGCAGCGAGGCTGAAGCCGAGGCTTTGGAAGGTGCTTTCCCATTGGTCCCTGGGTATCACGTGCACCTCGACCGGCCGGCCGAGCGCCTGGGAAAATGCCTGCGCCACATCGTTGGGCGAGTACAGGCGAGGTCCCTGCACGTTACGCACGCCAATGTCATCAACCGACGATAGCAACCGCGCGGCCGCCACTTCGCCCAGGTCCCGGGGCGCAACCATGGGGAAGGCCAGGTCGGCTGGAAACAGCGTGGGCAGCTTGCCGGTCTCGCGCACGGTATCGAGCAGGCTGTCCCAGTTGCTCATGTAATAAGCCCCGCGATTGATCGCCGCCGGGATCGACTGGTTGCTCAGCCCTTCTTCCAATTCCCACAAGACGCTGAGATCGCCGATACGCTCGCCAGGCTGGGCGCCGGCGGTGGATTGCACGACGATTTTCTCAAGGCCCGATCCGTCGAGGGCAGCCAGGATGTTGGCGACCGTGCGCCGTTCCACCGCATCGGTATCGGTACTGGGAGCCGCCGGCGGGTTGAGAATGAACGCCCTGCGCCCGAGCCGAAAGGCGGCGCGCAGCGACTCGACGTTTTCGGCGTCCGCTTCGACGATTTGAGCGCCCCTGGCGTGCCATTCGGTGGCGTGGGTGGCGTTGCGGGTCAAGATAGTCACGGCATGCCCTGGCGCCAGCAAGGCTCGGGCCGTGGCCGAACCAACGTGGCCTGTGGCGCCCATGATCACGTACATGGCTTTATCTCCCAAAGTCAAAGTCCGCCCTGGGCCGGACGCTGGGTTGTCATTTCCGCTTCAAGGTGCGGTTGCGCGCTGTTCAGGCGTGCGGCCAGCTGTTGTGCCTGTTCCCATCCCAGCGCGGGCTCCAGCCAGTCGAGCGCATCGTCGGCGCTGAAGGCCAGGACCCGCTGCTGCTGGTTGACGATGTCGCCATACGTCACCAGGGCCAGCCCGTCACAGCCAAACGGGGTCTCGCTGGCCTGGGCCAGGGCGGCCAGGAAGATTGGCGCCGATTGCCGCGAAGTGGTGTAGGTGAGGCGTTGCGCCTGGGAGGGCGAGTCGGGGGCTTGCGACTCATACCAACCCTCCACGGCGACCAGTACGCGGCCCTCGTGCTTGATGGGATCGAAGACCTTGGAGCGCATCACCAGATGCAAGGGCAGATGGGTCAGCGGCGGCATCGTTCCGACCGACCAGATCGGCGACCAACCCCAGCGAACCTTGATGCACTCCAGGTGCCCACCGCGACGACGAATGGCGCTGACCTGCATGTCTGGCTTGATCAGGCTCTGGCGGTCCTGGGCCTTGGGCGGCGTTGTCACGTGCAGGTCCAGGGGCGTCACGCTTGCATCGAAACGGCTGCCGGGCGTGTCTCGCTGGGCGAAATACGCCAGGGAGTCTTTTGAAGAAACGTGTTGAACAAGACTGTCACACATAACGAAAACTCCCGGCAGTGAAACGCAAAGCATTCCCGATGTGCCCGCCGTTCAGGCCGTGACGGTCGAAGCGCGTCATCGTGGCTTTCAGCGGTGTCATGTAGGTCCGAGCCGTGGCGAATGGCTTGGTTCGAAAATCCTTGCGGCGGGGAGACGAGCGGGCAAAGGGGTGAATGCATGACCGCCATCGCGAGCAGGCTCGCTCCCACAATGGATTTGTGGTGGGGCAGGATTTTAGCTACGCAGCCGAACCCCTGTGGGAGCGAGCCTGCTCGCGATAGCGGTGTATCAGCTTGCGGGGAGGTTGGCTGTGCTGACGCCATCGCGAGCAGGCTCGCTCCCACGCTGTTGTGCATGGATGAAATCCACAAAAGCCCTCAGCGGCGAGGGCAGGTAGCGGCGGCCGGGGTAGTAGAGGAACGGTCCGGTAAAGCGCTGCCACCAGGGTTCGAGTACCGGTTCGAGGGCGCCGCTGTCCAGGTAGGGCCGCAACCAGTCCTCGAACAGATGGACAATGCCCAGCCCATCCACCGCAGCCTGTACCGCCAGGTCCATCGCGCCGCCAATACGCACGATCAACGGGCCGCTCGGGTCGACGCTCATCGTTTCGCCGTCACGTTCATATTCCCACAGGGGCAGGGCGCCGCTGGGAAACTTGCCCGTCAGGCAGGCATGCCCAAGCAGGTCCCGTGGATGCTCGGGGCGGCCCCTGGCGTCGAGGTAGGCCGGTGAAGCGGCCGTTGCAAAGCGCTGGAACCGTGGGCCGATGGGAATGGCGATCATGTCCTGCTCCAGGCGCTCGTCGTAGCGAATGCCGGCGTCACAGCCCGCCGCGAGCATGTCGACGAAACTTTCTTCGGTGACCACTTCCAGGCGGATGTCGGGGTAGCTTTTCAGGAACGGCGTGATGATCGCCGGCAACACCAGCCGGGCGGCGCTGACCGGCACGTTCAACCTGAGGGTGCCCGAAGGACGGTCGCGAAAGTCGTTGACCACGTCCATCGCCGCCTCTACCTCGCCCAGGGCCGGGACGATGCGTTCCATCAACCGCGCACCGGCCTCGGTCGGGACCACGCTGCGGGTGGTACGGTTGAGCAGGCGTACACCGAGCCGGCTTTCCATCCGGCGTACGGCATCGCTGAGGCTCGACGCGGACTTGCCGCTCAGCCGCGCACCTTCACGAAAGCCCTTCGCATTGACCACGGCCACAAAGGCCAGCAAGTCTTGAATATCCGTTGCCATTGTTCTCTCCGCCGTACAACCCGTGCTGATTGCACCTGATTATCAAGGGAATGGTCAACGCCTATAGTCGGCCCACTCACATTGATCCGAGGGCGACGAGATGAACATTGCAGGCAAGGCAGGCAACTTCTTACTGGGCGATCGCGCGGTCAATCGCATGGGTTACGGCGCGATGCAGTTGGCGGGGCCCCAGGTCTTCGGGCCGCCCAAAGATCCGGCGGCCGCCATCGCCGTGCTGCGCGAAGCAGTGGCGAGCGGGGTCAACCACATCGACACCGCCGATTTCTACGGGCCCCATGTCACCAACCAGCTGATCCGCGAAGCGCTGCACCCTTACGCCCAAGACTTGGTCATCGTCACCAAGGTCGGCGCTGTTCGCGGTGCCGACGCGTCCTGGAACCCGGCCCACAGCCCAGCCGAGTTGACCCGTGCGGTCCACGACAATCTGCGCAACCTGGGCGTGGAGGTATTGGACGTGGTCAACCTCAGGGTGTGGGGCGACCTGCATTCGCCCACCGAAGACTCCATCGAAGAGTCGTTCACGACACTGGCCGAGCTGCAGCGCCAGGGCCTTATCCGTCACCTGGGCCTGAGCAACGTCACGGCCGCGCAGGTCAAGCAGGCCCAGGGCATTGCCCAGGTGATCTGTGTGCAGAACCACTACAACTTGACTCATCGCGACGACGAACAACTCATCGCTGACCTGGGCCGGCAGGGCATCGCCTACGTGCCGTTCTTCCCCCTGGGTGGCTTCACACCGCTGCAATCGGAAACCCTTTCCAGCGTGGCGACGCGCCTGCAGGCATCACCGCTGTGCGTGGCTCTGGCGTGGTTACTGCAACGGGCGCCGAATATCCTGCTGATTCCCGGTACGTCGTCGTTGGCGCATCTGCGGGAAAACCTCACTGCGAGTGAGCTGAAGATCCCTGCGCCGATGCTGGCCGAGTTGGACGGGTTGGCCTAGGCCGCCCGAAAGACCAACGTCTCGCCATCTTTCGGTATCAACAACCGGCCTGCGACACCGGCCAGCGCGGCTGCTTCGGCAAGGGCTTTGCGTGTCGTCGGGCAGTGGCTGATCGCTTCCAGGTGATTGGCCACCACGGTCCCGCGAGATAAACGAGTGAACTCCAGTGTCTCGTCGATGCCCATGATGATGTCGCCGCCGATATCGAACCGTGCCCCGCCTGCCGGAACTACGCTGACCTGCGGTTGGTGTCGCAAGACGAATTTGCACACGGTGGGGGTGAGCACGGTATCGCCGGTGAGGTAGACGCTCGGTTCGCCGGGCAGCTCGATCAGGTAGCCGACGCCATGCTCCATCAGCTTGCCCACCAGACCCAGCCCATGGGTGCATCGAACGGAGCGAATAGTGCCGCCCAGGAATGGGTTGGGTTGGTCATGCGCCTTGGCCAGTGGTTGGACATTCAGGCCACGCTTGGTGAGGTAGGGGGCGTCATGGGGTGTGCAGATGACCGGGATCTGTTTTTCCCTCAGCCACTGCTTGGCTGCGCGATCCAGATGGTCGAAATGGCCTTTCTGACAGTGGGTGATCAAGCAATGGGTGACCGTATCGAGGTCCTTCGCTGTCGAGGCCGGAAGCGCCACCAGCGGATTACGCTGCGTGGCACCAAACAGTCGGAGCGGCGGCAGCGTGCCCTTGCCAGCCAGCATCGGGTCGACGAGCACGCGATACGGGCCGAATTCAAGAATGATCGTGGCGTTACGGATCTGCTGGATGTTCATGAGGCGTTCCTGTTGAGCGAGCGCTTCATGGTGCCGATCCTTTCCCATGTGCATAATGGCCGGATCTGACATCTTTGATTCGTTTCCAGCCATGATCAAAAAACTTCGAGTCGGTCTGCTCCTGTTTCCCGGCTGCATGCCCGCGGGCCTGTTCGCGTTCGCCGATCTGCTGCATGCCGCCAACCGCAGAAGAGGGCGGGTGCTGTTCGAGGCTCGCTACATCGCGTTGCAGGCCGGGCCGGTGGTATGTGCCCATGGCGTGGCCCTGCAGGCGGAAGCGGTGTTGGGCAGCGCGGGTTTGGATGCCGTTCTGGTTCCTGGCTTCTGGGCCGAATCGGCCGAGCAGGTGAATGCGGTGTTGGCTGAACAGACAGCCCTCGTGAGCGCGCTGTCCAAGCATGCCCGATCGCTTCAGCTCTGGTCCTATTGCACCGGTGTCTGCCTGCTGGCCGCCGCCGGTCGATTGGACGGGCAGGGCGCGACAGTGACCTGGTGGCTGGCGCAGGCGATGCAGCAGCAGTATCGAAAAGTCCACTGGCAAAGCGAGCAGAACTGCGTGTTCAACGAGCGCACGGCGACCGCGTCCGGGGTGAACGGCTACCTGCCCATCGCCGAAAAGCTCATCGAACGCAGCGTCAGCAGCGACGTACTGCGCGATATCACGCGGCTCATGGTGCTGCCGCGCCCGGCCATTCCCCATGCGGCGTTCCAGGGCACTGCCCTGATCGAGCAACCCAGCGGATGGTTGCGGCACTTGCATGGGTTGATCGAACAGATGCCGGCCGAGCGGGTCACCGTCCAGGCCCTGGCAAGCGAACTGGCGGTGTCCGAGCGCACGTTGGCACGCAAGGTCAGCCGTGAAACGGGTGAGACTGTCGCGGCCTACGCCCGGCGCATCAAGTTGAACCAGGTCAGCGAACGCCTGACGTTGACGGCGCTGCCTCTCGCCAGCATCGGCGCCGAGCTGGGTTTCAGCAGCAGTTCCAATTTGCAGCGTATGTTCAAGGCGCTGACCGGGCTGACGCCGGTGGTGTACCGGCGCAAGTTCGGGCGTGTGTGACGCCGGTCAACCGGCCGTCTTTTCCGTTTCGTTGCGATGATGTTCCTGCCAGTTGTCGACGGGGCGGGCACGGTCTTCGTTGAACATGTCCGTGAGCAGCGCATTGGCGCGCCGGTAGGCATCGTGGCGGAACTTGAGGTCATCTTCCGGCTGGGCGACGATTTCCTCCAGCATCTTGAGGTTCAGCCGTCGGAACTGGTCAGCCCGCTCGCGCGCTTCGTAAGCCCCGACGCCCATGTGCTCCAGCGCACTGCGACCCAATGACAGCGCGCTCTCGAAGGTTTCCCGCTCGGCCGCCTCCACGCCCATCTGCCGCAGGGTGATGAGGTGGCCCATGTCCCGCGCCCGCACGATCAACTGCAACGCAGGGAAGTGCTCCTGGGCCAGTCGGGTCAGCGTCAGATTGTCTTCCCGATCGTCGATCGCATTGATCAGCACCACCGCTTGGGCCGCGCCTGCTGCATGCAACAAGTCGAGGCGCGTGGCATCGCCATAAAAGACTTTCACGCCGAACTTGCGCAGCGTCTCGATGTTGTCCGGGTCGTGATCCAATACCACCACCTCGACGCCGCAAGACATCAACAGACGTCCGGCGATCTGCCCGAAACGGCCGAACCCGGCGATGATCACCCGTGGGTTCTGCTGATCGACGAGGTCGGATTCGCGTTTGTTTTTCTTGGCAACGGACTCGAATCGATCCAGCAACACGATCAGCAAGGGCGTCAGGCACATGGACAAGGCCACCGCCAGGGTCAGGCTCTTGCCCCATTGATCGGTCAAGATGCCGGCCACGGTCGCCGCACCAAACACCACGAAGGCGAACTCGCTGCCTTGGCCCAGCAACACCGCCTGCCAGGAGCGCTGGCCGGCGGGGACGTTGAGGAACCGGCCCGCCATCTTGATCACCAGCAGCTTGATCAGAATGAAACCCAACGTCAGGGTGACGACCTTCAGCGGTGCGTTGATCAGGGTGCCGAAATCGATCGACATGCCGACACCGATGAAGAACAAGCCCAACAGCAGGCCTTTGAACGGCTCAATGTCGCTTTCCAGGGCATGGCGGTATTCGGAGCTGGCGAGCAGGACCCCGGCGAGGAACGCGCCCATGGCCATCGACAAACCGGCCTCTTCCAGCAGAAAGCCGAAGCCGAACACCAGGAACAGCGCGACGGCACTGAATATCTCGCGCAAGCCTGAGCGTGCCGCGAAGCGCAGCAGCGGCCGTGTCACGTAGCGTCCCAACAGCACGACGATGGCGATGGCGGCGACGATTTTGCCAATCGATAGCAACAACGCCGTGCCCGAAGGCGTGTCGCCGTGGGCTGACAACAGCGGAATCATCGCCACCAGCGGAATCGCCGCGATGTCCTGGAACAACAGCACGGCAAAGCTGCTGCGGCCGACGGCGGTGGCGGTCAGGTTGCGTTCGCTCATCGCCTGCATGGCGATGGCCGTGGAGGAGAGGCTCAGGGTCAGGCCGACCAGCAGCGCTGCCGTCCAGTTCAGGCCAAGGGCCGTGCAGAACAAGCCAATGGCAGCGCCACAGGCGAGCATCTGCAGGGCGCCACCACCAAACACCATCTTGCGCAGGGCCCAGAGCCGTTTGGGGTCGAGCTCAAGGCCGATGATGAACAGCATCAGCACCACGCCGATTTCAGCGAATTCCAGAATGGCCTTTACGTCGGTAATCAGCTTCAGCCCCCATGGGCCGATGATGCACCCGGCCAGCAGGTAACCCAATACCGGACCCAGGCCAAACCGAACGGCAATCGGTACGATCAGCGTCGCCGAGGCCAGGTAGATCAGCATTTCAATCAGGCTGTGCGTCTCCATTTCAATCTTCCTTCCAGGCGGCCAGGCGTTCGCCGTAGTGTTCGATTTGTGCGTGTTGGGCCTCAGGGTCGGCGGCATAGGCGCCATGCACGACCACCGGCTCCAGCCAGCGCATGCCGCAGTAAATGGCCGTGGCGTGGAGCGGTTGGGCCAGCGCCGAAAAATCGGGGTAGTCGCCGATCGCAAAATGCGCGTGATCGCCACCGGTGGTAACGGCCCACAGCAAGCGCTTGCCTTTGAGGGCGATGGCGTCTTTACCGTAGGCCCAGCCGTGGGTGAATACCTTATCGATCCACAGTTTCAGCAGGGGTGGTGTGCTGTACCAGTACATCGGGTGCTGGAGGACGACAAGCTCTGCTTGTTCCACCGCTCGCTGTTCCGCTTCGACGTCGATGTCGAAGTTGGGGTAAAGCTCGTAGAGCGAACGTATGATCACGTCCGGGTTGGTCGACACTCGCTTGAGCATCTGCTGGTTGACCCGCGATTTGTCGGGGTAGGGGTGCGCATAAATGATAAGAATCATCGGTGAATTCCTTGGTTTGGCTCCGTCGATTCCTGTCTGTCGTGAGCGCGAACGATGGCATTGAGTCGGGCGATACAAACAAGAGCACCTTCCTGGAACAGGGTCCAGGCCGGGAAAACCGGACATCCTACCGAGGAAGGCGCTGATTGTTTAGAGCGGATCGGTACATCGGGCACTTCAGTCAAGCGGCAGCGAGACCCTGGCCTCCAACCCGCCGCCGCGTCGATTCCTCAGGGTCAGCGTGCCGCCATGCTCCAGCACTGTCGCCCGGGCCGCCGACAGGCCCAGCCCGACGCCGCCGGTGTGTTTGTTGCGAGAGCCTTCGATGCGAAAGAACGGCGTGAAGACCTGCTCAAGGTGTTGCGCGGCGATGCCTGGTCCGCGATCCAGAATGCAAATGTCCACACGATTGGCATCGGCCTCGAGTCGAACAGTCGGCGCGTTGCCATATTTGATTGCGTTGTCGATCAGGTTGACCAAGGCGCGTTTGATGCCGATGGGGCGGCCGACATAAACCAAGCGGTGGGCGTCATCGAATGCGACCTCGGTGCCGGCGTCCTTGAGGTCATCGACGATGGTGTGCAGCAGCTCGGCCAGGTCGAACGCGGTGGCATGTTCCAGGCGGGCATCGTCGCGGAAGAATTCCAGGGCTGAGTTGATCATCGCCTGCATTTCGTCCACGTCCCTGAACAAGCGCGATTGCTGCTCGGCATCCTCGATGAATTCCCCGCGCAGGCGCATGCGCGTCAACGGCGCGCGCAAGTCATGGGAGATGGCGGCGAGCATCTGCGTGCGGTCTTGCAGAAAGTGCTTGAGCTGGGCCTGCATGGCATTGAAGGCGAGGATCGCCTGGCGGATTTCGTGGGGGCCGATGACCGGAATCGGTGGTGCCTGGTGGTCGACGCCGAAGCGTCTGGCGCCTTCGGCAAAGCGTTGCAAGGGTGCTGCCAGGTGTCGCGTGGCGATCAGCGCGACGATAATCGTCGACACCAGGATCAGCGCCAGCATGATCAGGCTGCGCTCCCATTCCTCCAGTCCCCAACTGCGCGCAGGCAGGGAAAACACGACCCACGAGTGGTCGGTCAATTCGATCATCGCGGCGTAGCGTGCGCCGGGCTGGCCGGCGTGCCAATCGCTTGGCTCATAGCCCTCGATCCTCGCATCGGGCCGGCCCAACTGTTGGCGCAACCGCAGTGCGCCATCGTTGTATTCGGGGTCGTCGATCACTGGCAGCTTGGCATCTTCATGGCGTTGGAGCCATTGCGCGTTGAAGCTCTGATCACTGGCCGCCCTGGCAATGGTGGGCCGCTGTTCGGGCGCTGCCGAGTCGATGATGCGTGTGATGGCGGCGACCTTTTCAATCAGGCCGGTTTCCATCAGGGGCGGGCGGGCCCAGGCATCAGCCAGTTGGCTGAACAGCGCGTTAAGGGCCAGCAATGTCAGCATGGCGACCAGGGTGGTCAGGGCGATCCACCGCGCCAGCGTATCCCTTGGCCGTCGAGTGTATTTCATCGCTTCACCACGTGGGGGCTGAAGAGGTAGCCGCTGTTGCGCACGGTACGGATCATCGATACGCCGGTGAGATCGGTCTCCAACTTGCGCCGCAATCGACTGACCTGGACATCGATGCTGCGGTCAAACGCATCGAAGGTTTCGCCGCGAGCCAGGTCCAGCAACTGCTGGCGGGTCAGCACCCGGCGCGGGTGTTCGGCAAACACCAGCAGCAGTTCGAACTCCCCGGTGGACAGCGGGATCATGACCTTGTCCGGTGAACGCAGTTCGCGCCGGGTGACGTCCAGTTGCCAGTTTTCGAACTCCAGGATTGGCCGGGAGGAGTCGTTCAGCGTGTCCCTGGCTTCACCGGTGCGCCGCAGCACGGCACGCACCCGGGCCAACAGCTCGCGGGCGTCGAACGGCTTGGTCAGGTAATCGTCCGCCCCCAGCTCCAGGCCGACGACGCGGTCACTCAATTCGCCCATGGCGGTGAGCATGATGATGCCGACCGTGTGCTCGGCCCGCAGTCGTTGGCAGAGCACCAGGCCGTTGTCGCCCGGCAGCATGACGTCGAGGATGATGAGGTCCGGCACCCGCCGTTCCACCGCCTGCCACAAGGCGGTGCCGTCGGCGGCCACATCCACGCTGTAGCCATGTTGTTCGAGGAATTTGCGCAAGAGGGCGAGGACTTCGAGGTCATCGTCCACCAGTAATAAATGGCTCACGGTGGGCACGCAGGGTAATGAATACAGGAGGCGATACTAGGGTCAATCCAGGGCCTGCGTCATATATTTCAATCCGGCAATAAAGTTGCCGGCGGGCAATATTCTGGAAATCTCCAGGCAAAAAAACAGCGGCAGGATGGCCTTTGATGTCGGTCAGTTAAAAACGAGTCAGCCCTACACAAAACCTGTGGCGAGGGGATTTCTGTGGGAGCAAAGCTTGCTCGCGAAACAGGCGCCTCGATACTTGAAAGTCCGCGTCGCCTGCATCGCGGGCAAGCCTTGCTCCCACAGCAAGCGTCCTCCTCTTCACAAGGGTTGTGTCTGGCACCGTTTCCTAGCTGATTGGCAATTCCCCATTCCTCGTCGAGATCAACCTGTATGCCGATCACCAGACCCGCTCCTTTGTTTGTTCGATCCACCGTTGTGGTTGTATTGACGGCACTCGCCAGCGGTTGCTCCAGCACACCAGCTGCAAAACCAGGCTCCTGTGAACGCGCGACCTATACCGTTCACGATCCCGCAGAACCGGTCAACCGCGGCATCTTCGTGTTCAATCGGACCGTGGATGACTATGCGCTGGCCCCGGTTGCCCGTGGTTATCTCAAGCTGCCGGAGATGTTCCAGGCCGGCGTCCACAACTTCGTGGCGAACTTCGGTGAGCCCAAGGTGTTCATCAACGACTTGCTGCAAGGCAATGCACAACGCTCGGTCAACACACTGGGGCGGTTCGTCATCAACACCACCGCGGGCATCGTCGGGCTGATCGATGTGTCGGGCAAGCTGGGCATCGAGCGCCACAAGGCCGATTTCGGCCAGACCTTCGGCGTCTGGAACGTCGCCCCCGGACCGATCGTGGAACTGCCGTTGCTGGGCAGCGCCAACCTGAGAGACGCGACGGGCAAAGTGCTGAGTTTTGCCGTCGACCCGTTTGGCGGCAACAGCAGCACCGTCGATACCCTGGGTACGATCAACACCGTCGGCGGTGTTGTCGATGGCCGCGCCGAGGCATTGCCGCTAACCGACCAGTTGCAGACCGAACCGGATTACTACGCGGCGCTTCGTGATGCAACGGCGCAGCGGCGTGCCGATCTTGTCGCCCAAGGCAAGTTGGGAGCGGTGGTGCAGGAAGACCCGCAATGCCAGGACGGAGCCGCTGCAGATGAATAACCAGGCGTTGGTCCTGCATCGGCGAATGCGCGCGCTCGATCCGGATGTGCTGCATTGCCGTGAGGTTGAACTGCGGTTGGCCGAGGATGGTCGCCACGTGCTGCTCAACCGATATGTCGAGATGTATCGCCATGAACACGTCAGTTGGTGCGCCATCCAGCAGCATCGGGTGCCGTTGGCGAGGATGGTGCGCTGGATGGTCGATAACGGCGAGCAGGTGAGGGGTTAGTGGCAATTTGCTCCTGGAATACAACGGTATCTTGGGAGCGGATGCCATGAAACATTTCTACATAATTACGCATTAATAATGGTTGTACGACGTCGTATCTAATATGTTCGACTGTGGCCGTTTCTCACAAAAAAAATAAACGGAGATTCCATCCATGACGAGCATTCCTTCCGCTGAAGGCCAGGCTGCGGCGTCCACGCAAGGCCGTTTCGTTCGCCTGCTCAAGCTTCTCGGTCCCGGCATCATTGCGGTCCTTTCCTGGCTGGGCGCCGGCGACTTGATCACTTCATCCGTGGCCGGCGCGAATTATGGCTACGCGATGATGTGGGTACTGGCGGTCTCTCTGCTGCTGCGTTACCTGATCGTCAACATCATCGCGCGCTTCCAGCTCTGCAATAACCAGGGCATGACCATCCTGCAAGGTTATGCCCAGCTCAATCCGTTTTTCGCCTGGTTCCTGTTGGTGTATGCGTTGCTCATGGGGCACCTGATGAACGCCTACATGATCAAGGGGGCTGGCGAAGCCTTGGCCATGTTGCTCAAGATCGACTATCCAATGCTGTGTTCGGTGGCTGTGGTGTTGGCGGTGTGGATGCTCGTCGGGCGTAATATCTATTCGATGATCGAAGGCGTGATGAAAGGGCTGCTGGCGATCATGACGCTGGCGTTCCTGGCCCTGGCGGTGATGTCCGGCCCGGATGTCGCCGGCATTGTCAGAGGCACCATCGGCTTCAGTATCCCGCCCGATGAAGGGGTGCACGGCGCGTTGCTGGTAGCCGTCTCGGTGATCGGTGCGGTGGCCGGTTCGATCGCCAACTTCGTTCATCCGTATGTCATGCGCCAGAAGGGCTGGGTAGGGCCTGAACACAAGCGTATCCAGCGTAACGACCTGCTGTTTGCGGTGTTTGTCGGGATCATCATCAACCTGGCCATCTGGATCGTCGGCGCGGAAATCCTGCGGCCCAACGGCATCGAGGTCAACACCCTGGGCGATTTGGGCAAGGCCCTGGAAATGTTCTTCGGTTCGATCGGTTGGTACGTGTTCTTTATCGGTGTGTTTGCCACGCTGTTCGCCAGCATCTCCGGCAAGACCACGGCGTTCCCGATGCTCATCACCGACGCCTTCCAGCACGTACGGCCCGAGCGCCGGGAACGTTACGGCAAAGAGTTCCACCGTGACCCGATGCACAAATGGTTCATGCTGTTCATTCTCGTGACGCCACTGATCTGGTCGCTCCCCGGCATGCCGGACTTCGTCACGCTGACCATCGGCGTCAACGCGCTGAACATCATCGGCTTGCCGGTGATTTCCCTGGGCCTGCTGATCATGTCCAACCAGAAGTCCCTGCTGGGCAAGGAATACCGCAACAACCTGTTCGAGAATATTGCGCTGGTGTTTGCCACCGGCCTGGCGTTGTGGGTTGCGTTTCAGTTGGGCGTCGATCTGTTCACCTGAGGCCCGGTAACCTGCAACTTTCGGGGGGACTGCTAGACTTTATCGTCCAGTCCCATTTGGAGAGCCGGCATGAACAATAAAAACAGGATATGCCTCTGGTACGACGGTACCGCACAGGAAGCTGCGGAGTTCTACGCCAAGACGTTTCCCGACAGTGCGGTGAACGCTATCCATCTTGCCCCGGGCGATTATCCGTCGGGCAAGCAAGGCGATGTGATCACCGTGGATTTCACGGTGATCGGCATCCCTTGCATCGGCCTCAACGGCGGGCCGACGTTCAAGCACAACGAGGCTTTTTCATTTCAGATCGCAACCGATGACCAGGCCGAAACGGACCGCTTGTGGAACGCGATCATAGACAACGGCGGCCAGGCGAGCGCCTGCGGCTGGTGCAAGGACAAGTGGGGGCTGTCGTGGCAGATCAGCCCTCGCGTGTTGGTTGACGCGGTCACCAGTTCCGATAAAGCGGTCGCCAAGCGTGCCTTCGAGGCCATGATGACGATGACCAAGATCGACATTGCCGCGATTGAAGCCGCGGTGAAAGGCTAGCCGACGAATCACCACCATCATTCCCCCTGTGGGAGCGAGCTTGCTCGCGATAGCGCCGGCACAGCCAACATTGATGCAAACTGACCCACCGCTATCGCGAGCAAGCTCGCTCCCACATTGGTGGGTGGTGACTTCGATTTTGCGACCAGCACAGATCCCCCTGTGGGAGCGAGCTTGCTCGCGAAGGCGCCGGTACAGCCACCTTGATGCAGCGGACCTATAGAGTGGTTTCAGGCAACCTGGCTATCACCTTGATCTCGAACTGAAACCCATACAGCCACGTCACGCCCACCGCCGTCAGCGTCGGATGCGGCGCGCTGCCCCAGAACTCGGGCACGACGCTCCAGACCCGCTCGAAGGTTGATTCGGGGTCGACCATGAAGACCGTGACGTCCACCACATCGTCAAAGCTGCAATCGGCCGCGGCGAGTATCGCCTTCAGGTTGTTGAACGCCAGCCGAACCTGAGCTTCCAGGTCGGGCTCCGGCGAACCTTCTTCGGTGCTACCAACCTGTCCCGAGACGAACAGAAAACCATTGGACCGAATCGCCGGCGAATAGCGATTACGCTCATAGAGTGCCCGGCGTCCAGGCGGGAAAACCACGTCGCGCTGTGTCATGAATACCTCCATCAAAGAGTGGGTTCCAAACGATGAACTCACTCTAGGGGCTTGTGTCCAGGCGATAAACGAGCAACCTTGGCGATCACTGTTTGTAGAAACCAAACAATCGGATCGACACCCGAGGCACAAATGGATCGTTTTGATGCGATGCAAGCGTTCGTTCGAGTCGTGGAGGCGGGCAGCTTCACCAAGGCGGCTGAAACCCTGCACATGAGCAAGACCACCGTGACCCAATTGGTGCAGCAGCTCGAGGCACGGTTGCGGGTCAAGTTGCTCAACCGCACCACGCGCAAGGTCAACGTCACCGCCGATGGCGCGGTCTATTACGAGCGGGTGATCCGGCTGCTGGCCGACATGGACGATGCCGAGACCAGCGTTTCCGGCGCCCAGGCGTTACCTCGCGGGCGACTGCGGGTGGACGTGCCGAGCCCGCTGGCGGCGATGATCCTGATACCGGCCTTGCCAACGTTCTACGGGCGATACCCGGACATCCAGATCGACATGGGCGTCAGCGATCGCATCGTCGATATGCTCGATGAGAATGTCGATTGCGTGGTGCGCGGTGGTGAGTTGAGGGATCAGTCGCTGATCGCCCGGCGTGTCGGCGACCTTGCCCTTGGTGTCTTTGCCGCGCCGAGTTACCTGGCACGGTTCGGCATGCCCGCGCATCCGCGCGAACTGGAAGATTCGCACCACCGCACCGTGGGTTTCCTGTGGGCACGCACCGGCAAATCCTTGCCCTACGCCATGCGTCGTGACGGTGAGCTGCTTCACGTCAAAGGGCGCTACGCGCTGGCCATCGACGACGGCAACGCTTACCTCGCGGCCGGTTTGGCAGGGCTGGGCGTGCTCTGGCTGCCCAAGTACATGTCCGGGCCTCATCAAGCGCAGGGCGGGTTGGTGCCGCTGTTCGAAGACTGGCACCTCGAGCCGATGCCGCTGTATTTGGCCTATCCCCCGAACCGGCACATCAGCGCCAAATTGCGGGTGTTCATCGACTGGGTCGTGGAGCTGATGGCGCAACATGCGCCTATCATTGATCGACATGTATCTTGAAAGCCGACTGCCCAGTGTGTAGAGGAGACCCACCATGGACCGATTCACCGGTGGTTGCCTGTGCGGCAACGTTCGCATCCAAGCCTCGGGCCGTCCGTATCGGGTTGGCCTCTGTCACTGCCTCGACTGTCGCAAGCATCACGGCGCGCTCTTCTACGCTGCCGCCGTTTTTCCCCAGGATGCCGTGACGATCGAAGGTGAAACACGGGATTATGCCGGACGCTTTTCTGCCCTCGCTGCGGCTCGTCGCTGTTCGCCCGCTCGGGTGACGAAATAGAAGTGCACCTTGGGACGCTGGACGCCCCCGATCAACTGATGCCCACCTACGAAAGCTGGACCGTGCGCCGTGAGTCCTGGCTGCCGGCGTTTCTGCTCACCCGACACTACGAGCATGATCGCGAGTGGACAGGGCGGGCCGAGGAGTAGGGCGGTCATTCGAAGCCGACAATCGCCTTGATCTCCAAATACTCCTCGAACCCGTGAACCCCATACTCACGACCATTGCCCGAACGCTTGTACCCACCGAACGGTGCCATCGGGTTCCACGCCGGGTAGTTCAACAGCACTTGCCCTGCGCGAATACGCGACGCAACGGCGCGGGCAAGATCAAGGTCCTGGCCCTGGACATGCGCGCCCAGCCCATAGACGGTGTCGTTGGCGATGGCGACGGCTTCATCCAACGTGTCATAGGCAATGATGCACAGCACCGGGCCGAAGATTTCTTCCTGGGCGATGCGCATGGCGCTGTCGACCTGCGAGAAAACCGTGGGGCGGGTGTAGAAGCCTTGTTCGAGACCCTCCGGGCGTCCTGGGCCACCGCAGACAAGCTTGGCACCTTCATTCATGCCCACTTCGATCATGGCTTGCACGCGATTGAACTGGGCCTCGTTGGCGATGGGACCGAGCACGGTTGCTTCCAATTGTGGATCGCCCACGATGATCGCGTTGGCGGTGGCAGCAGCCAACGCCTCGACTTCCGCCAGGCGGTTCCTTGGCACGATCATTCGGGTCGGTGCGCTGCACGATTGGCCGACGTTGCGAAATGCCGACATCACGCCCGGCGGCACGGCCTTGGCGAAGTCGGCGTCGGGCAACAGCACGTTCGGTGACTTGCCGCCCAACTCTTGGGTAACGCGCTTGACTGTAGGGGCGGCGGCCTGGGCCACCAGTGCGCCGGCGCGGTTCGAGCCGGTGATTGAGATCAGGTCGATGTCGGGATGCGCCGCCATGGCCGCGCCGACCTCGGCACCGCTACCGTTCACCAGGTTGAAGACGCCGGCAGGCAGGCCAGCGTCATGCACCAATTGTGCGAAGAGAAGGGCACTCAGGGGCGACAGTTCGCTGGGTTTCAACACCACCGTGCAACCGGCGGCAATCGCCGGGGCGACTTTGGCGGTGATTTGATACAGCGGCCAGTTCCACGGCGTAATGAGGCCGCAGACGCCGATGGGTTCGCGTTGAATGGCCGTGCCATGCTCAATCTTCTGGAAGTTGTAAGTGGACAGCACATTGCGGGCCACCCGAACGTGTTCGGCGGCCAGCGGCACTTGCATGGCCCGTGCGAAGCCGATGGCCGCGCCCATTTCCAGCGAGAGCACCTGGGCCAGTTCTTCTTTGCGTTCAAGGATCAGCGCATGGATCTTTCCCAGGATCGCCACGCGCGCTTGCACCGAAGTGGCGGACCAGTCGGGAAATGCTGCGCGAGCCGCCGCTACGGCGCGGTCAACGTCTTCGCCGGACCCTCGGGCGACCTCGGCAATGACTTGCTCGGTAGCGGGATTGACCACGGGCAGCGTGGCCGGGTATGCCGGAGACTGCCAGTCACCATTGATATAGAACTGCTGGGACGTAGGCGGGGTGTTCAAAAAGGGGGTGGTCATCCAACGGGCTCCCATAGAGCGGTGATAGCACTGCCGGCGACAGATCCTGAGGCCGTTTTCTTCTCGATAAACTAACAAAGCGGCCCGGATGGGATATGCCGTTCTCAAGCCTGGCAAAGAAGAATCTGCTGTATCTGCCGGGCTAACTTGGCAAAAAAAGTGGCAGTGTCCGTCCGGGGCAAAAAGGGCGCCCAGTCGCTTGTGTCATATGAGTCTGCCGGTGCCAGGCGTGCTCATCTGAGGCATTGTCAGGGCGGTCGGTTCGGTGAACCGGCGAATATCAAAGGGGCTGATCAGGGTGCGGGTGCTGCCGGTGCTGATCAGCTCGGCCATGACGTCGCCGACGCCGGGGCCGAGCTGGAAGCCATGCCCGCAGAACCCAAAGGCATAGAACAACCCCTTGACCTTGCCGCTTGGCCCCATGATCGGCAGCGAGTCTGGCGTATAGCTTTCGATGCCGCTCCACACCCGGATAATGTTGAGGTTCGCCACCCCGGGCAGCAGGCGGCTCATCTGATGCATCTGGTTGAGCAGGCTCTCGGGCTTGAAGTAGGCGCGACGGTTGATCATGTCCGGTTTGCAGCGGTTACCGCCGCCGATGATGAGGTTGCCTCGGGGGATCTGCCGGAAATAAATCACCTCCTCCTTTATCTTGGTGAACACGCCGATCACGGTCGGCAAGGCATAGGGCACCGGCTCGGTGACCGACATCTGTGGGCCATTGGCTTCCAACGGCACCGCTTCGCCGAATTGTTCGGACAGCTTCGCCCCCCACGCGCCCGCCGTGATCAGCAGTTGCTCGGCGATGAATAGCTGGCCGTCGGTGGTGGTCACGTGGAATTGGTCATTCACCTTTTGCACCGTGGCGACTTCTGTTCGCTCGCGGATGCTGGCCCCGGCCCGTGTCGCCGCGCGGGCAAATGCCGGGGCGGCCAGGCGCGGGTTGGCGTGGCCGTCGTGAGGGGCGTACGAGCCGCCCTTGACCTGCGCGCCGAGGAACGGGAAACGTGCGTGCAAGGCCTTGCCGGTGATGATCTGCAAGTCCAGTTCGCGGGCTTCGGGGGCGGCGGCGTAGGCTTCAAGCTCGGCGATTTCGTCCTCGCGATAACAGACGCGCATATGGCCGCTGGGGATGAACTCCAGGTCATCGCCAATCAACTCGGGGAGCCGTTTCCACAACCCGTACGAGCGATTCGACAGTTCCAGCTGGCCGAGGAATCGCCCTTGGCGTCGCACGTTGCCGAAATTCACGCCACTGGCGTATTGGCCGATCAGGTCGCGTTCCAGCAGGGTCACCGAGTGCCCACGCTGGCGCAGGAAAAACGCCGACGCCGACCCCATGATGCCGCCGCCGATAATCAGTACATCGCTTTTTTCTGGCTTCATGATGTTCTCTCATTCCCAGCCAGCGCTTCGATTTCGATCAGGTACCCATGGTGCAAGGCGGGGACGGGCACCACCGCGCGCGCAGGCCGGTGTTCGCCGAGATAGCGGGCGTAGATCCGGTCGAAAGCCGGCCAGTGTTCGATGCCGGCGACATAGACCGTCACTTTCAGCAGGTCGCTGGGGCTGCGGCCTGCTGCGCCGAGAATCGCCATCAGGTTGTCCAGGGCGATGGCGGCTTGCACTTCGAACGGTTGGTCGACGCTGTGGCTGCCATCGGTGCGTATCGGCAGTTGCCCGGACACGTACAAGACGCCCTGGTGCAAGACCGCTTGGGCGTAATGTCCGCCCGCAGCGGCCGCCTGGGTTGTGTGAATCAACTCGATTTCACCAGCCATGCAGACGACTCCAGGTGTGCACCGCGCCCGAGGCATCGCAGGCGCGGTAATCAGGGAATTGCGCACCGGTGGCGCAGGCGTGGTTGGGCAGGATGCGCAGGCGACTGCCGATGGGAAACCGCTCGGTGATATCGATGTCCGCGGGACTGGAAAGGGTGACGATGCCGTGCTCCTGGTTGGCGCTGGTGAGCAGGGCGCCTTCGATCCAGTCGCCAGCTTCGCTGCACACTTGCCCATACCCGAAATCCCGTTGCTGGCGCTGCGTACCCCGATCACGACTCATGGCCATCCAGCCGGCATCGGTGATGATCCAGCCTTTGTCCGGCTGGTGACCGATGACTGTGGTCAGTACGCTCAGGGCCAGCTCATCCGCCTGGCAAACACCGATGTTGTGCATCACCAGGTCGAAGAATACATAGACGCCGGCGCGCACTTCAGTAACGCCTTCCAGGCTTTGCGCCGAAAGTGCCGTGGGTGTGGAGCCGATGCTGACCTCGGGGCAGGCCAGCCCGGCTGCGCGGATGCGTTGGGCGGCGCTGACGCAGAGGTGGCGTTCTTGTTCGGCCAAGGCTTGCAGCGCTTGGGGCGTATCGAGCTCGTAGCTGGACCCGGCGTGGGTCATGACGCCGCAAAGCTGCATGCCGCCTTCGCTGAGTCGCCGCGCGATGTCGACAAGTGCATCGTCTTCAACGCGCACGCCGGACCGATGACCGTCGCAATCGATCTCGATCCAGACCTCGAAACGTTCGTCGTGCTGCCTGCCGAACTCGACGATGGCCTGCGTCGCCGCCAGGCTGTCGGTCAAGATGCTCAATCGACAGCCCTTGCGCCGCAGCGTCAGGGCCTGGGCCAGTTTGCCGGGTGCCATGGACACGGCATAAAAGATGTCGCGGATGCCTTCGGCGAAGCAATGCTCGGCTTCTTTAAGGGTCGACACGGTGATGGCGCTGGCGCCTGCTGCAAGCTGCGCCCGAACCACCGGCAGGCATTTGCTGGTCTTGATGTGCGGGCGCAAACGCACGCCCAAGGCGTCCATGCGTTGTTGCATGCGCTGGATATTGCGCTGCATTCGCGGCACATCGATGAGCGCGACCGGGGTATCGAGGGAAGCAATTGAGACTGGCATGAACGAGACTCGCGGGTGAAAGACAGGCTCGACTCTACTCAGTCATCGTAAAGCCGTGGTTCAATGCGCTGTCATCAATCATTAAGTTGAACTGAATGATCAGCCTCGAAGACCTGCGCATGGCCGTGACGCTGGCACGCTGCGAATCGTTGAGCGCCGCTGCCAGGGCCCTCAATGTTTCGCCGCCGGCGCTGTCCATGCGCCTACGCAAACTGGAGACGCTCCTGGGCATGACCCTGGCCAATCGCGACGCCCGGCGGCTGAGCCTGACCGCCGACGGCGAGCGTTTCTCGCGCCAGAGTGCGCTATTGCTGGAACAGCTGGAGGCGCTTCCCGAATCGTTCAGGCAGCAAGACGATCAACTGGCCGGCACTCTCAGGCTGGCGGCACCGTTCGGCTATGGACGCCAACGCCTCGCGCCGCTGCTGGCCCGTTTTGCCAGGTTGCACCCGCAGCTATGCCTGCATCTGGATCTTCGGGAAACGCCCTGGCCTGACCGTCATGACAGCGATGCGGTGATTCACATCGGTCACCTGAGCGACAGCCAGTGGGTCGCCCGACCCCTCACGCAAAATGACCGATGGCTGTGCGCCAGTCCCGCTTACCTGGAGCAGAACGGCACACCGCTAGCGCCGGAGCAACTCGCCGAGCATCGCTGCATCTGTATTCGTGAGAACGATGAAGATGTCACCCTGTGGCACTTGCGCAATGCGCACGGGCGCAAGACCCTGCGGATCAAGCCTGCCTTGTTGAGCAACGACGGCAGCGTGGCCCGACGCTGGGCCGAACAGGGCCTGGGGCTGGTGCTGCGTTCGCAATGGGACGTCAGCAAAGCCATCGCCGACGGCCGCCTGGTACGGGTGCTCGCCGATTGGCAATTCGACAGCGCCCCAATCAACCTGCTGGTGCCCTCGCGCAAACTGCGCAGCGCGCGGGTGCAGGCGTTGGTGAGCTTCCTGGAGGCCGAACTGAAGGTCTGAATAGGACACTGCTCCTACCGACCACCGCCATCGCGAGCAAGCTCGCTCCCACAATGGATCTGCGGCGTTCCTTGAACCGGTGTCCACCACCATCCCCCTGTGGGAGCGAGCCTGCTCGCGATGACGCCGGCCCATTCACCGCGGATGCTGAAGCTGCTGCGCCAAGCGTAGATTCTGCCGAAAACAACTCTTTGCAGAGCCGTTTGGCGCACCATAAATGCCCCCAAACCCACAGAAACACGGGCACGACGCCCACGCCTGGAGCATCCCGCAAAGTCTGCTGAGCGAGCCCCGCAAAACGGTGGTTTGTACCAAGCGGCCGGTATTTTTAACGATTTATCCACGGTCTCATGGTGTTGTAATGAAAACGTGATGCAGCGTTGCACCGATGCCTCACGAAAGGCGCCATCGTTCGCCTCGTCGAGCCTTCAACAACAATCCAGGACCGCACTCATGAGCTTTCTTCGACCCAAGTACATCACCTTCGACTGCTACGGCACGTTGACCAATTTCCAGATGGGCACCATGACCCGCGAGCTGTTCGCCGACCGTGTCGACGCCGGGCAGATGGACCAGTTCGTCAAGGACTTCTCCGCTTATCGCCTGGACCAGGTGATGGGTGACTGGCGGCCCTATGATGAAATCATCAAGACCTCCCTGATGCGGGTCTGCAAGCGTTGGGGCGTCGAATATCGTGGCGAAGGCCAGCTCTATTACGACGCCGTGCCAACCTGGGGCCCCCACGCCGATGTACCGGCGGGCCTGTCGAAAATCGCCGACAAGATCCCCCTGGTGATTTTTTCCAACGCGATGGACGAGCAGATCATGTCCAACGTCGACAAGCTCGGCGCACCTTTCCATAAAGTCTTCACGGCCCAGCAGGCCCAGGCCTACAAGCCGCGCCTGGCCGCCTTCGAGTTCATGCTCGATAACCTTGGCTGCGGACCGGAAGACGTCCTGCATGTGTCGTCGAGCTTCCGTTACGACCTGATGTCGGCCCACGACATGAAGATCAAGCACAAAGCCTTCGTCGCCCGCGGTCATGAACACCCGGCCAACGCTGCCTTTGGCTACCACCAGATCCCGGACATCGGCGGGTTGCCCGCGCTGGTCGGGCTCTGAGTCTCGACGCACGCTTGAAGGCGAAAGGGGTTAGACATGGGCAGTGAGTCCTATTGGCTCGACACCGCACCGGCGTTCACCGGTGCTCAACTCGGCGGATTGCCCGGGCAGGTCGATGTCGCCATCGTCGGTGGCGGCTTCACCGGCCTGGCGGCGGCGCGGGCCCTGGCCTTGAAGGGGGCCAGCGTGGCGGTGCTGGAAGCGGGCAGGGTGATTGGCGAGGCGTCAGGGCGCAACGGCGGGCATTGCAGTACCGGCGTGGCCCAGGATTACGCGGCACTCACCGCCAGCCTCGGCGCCGACAAGGCTCGGGCGTATTACCAAGCCTATGAAAGCGCCGTGCAGAGCGTCGTGACGCTGGTGGAGCAAGAGCAGATTGCTTGCGACCTCAAGCGCAACGGCAAGCTCAAGCTGGCCGCCAAGCCGATGCACTACGAAGGGTTGGCGCGCACCTGTGAATTGATCCGCAAGGAAGTCGATGCCGAGGTCGAGCTGCTGTCGGCCCAGGAGACGCGGGAGGAAGTCAATTCGGCGCAGTTTCACGGCGGCCTGTTGCAGCGCAATGGCGTGCAGATGCATGTCGGGCGTTTCGGCGTCGGCCTGGCGGAAGCGGCCGCCCGTCACGGTGCGTTGATCTTCCAGGGGGTGGCGGTGCAGGACTGGAAGACCAGTGCCGGCGGTTATCGAGTCAACACCAGCAAAGGGACGCTGCAGGCCTCGCAGATCCTGCTGGCGACCGGCGCCAGTCAGCAGGGCGGCCTGGGCTGGTATCGGCGGCGAATCGTGCCGGTGGGCAGCTTCGTCGTCGCTACCGAGGTCCTGCCCCAGGCGCTGATCGACAGCCTGCTGCCGGCCCGGCGCTCCTATGTCACCAGCCGCATGATCGGTAACTACTTTCGCCTGACCCCGGACAACCGTTTGCTGTTTGGCGGTCGTGCGCGGTTTGCCATGTCCGACAGCGTGTCCGACGCCAAGAGCGGCAAGGTGCTGCAAGCGGCGATGGTGCAGATGTTCCCGCAGTTGGCGAACACCCGGATCGACTATTGCTGGGGCGGCCTGGTGGACATGACCTCCGATCGCCTGCCCCGGGCCGGCCAGCATGGCGGGGTTTATCACTCCATGGGCTACAGCGGCCACGGTGTGCAGATGTCGGTGCACATGGGGCAGGTGATGGCCGAGGTCATGGCCGGCAAGGTCGAGGCCAACCCTTGGCGCGAACTGGATTGGCCGGCCATTCCCGGGCACTTCGGCAAGCCTTGGTTTTTGCCGCTGGTCGGCGCGTATTACCGCTTGCAGGACTACCTGCACTGAGTTTCACCGCGTTGTTTGGCGTTTCAACCACGTTGCGTTAACGCACGTAATCGAGCCCTATCATTTTCCGAAAGGTAGAACTGACATGAGTGACAATAAAAACGGCATCAAAGACCAGTTGATCACCGGTACAGAAAGTCTGCGTGTTTTCGAAGGGCTCAACCGCGGCATGTCGCGCCGCCATGCATTGCAGATGCTCGGGCTGGCCGGTGTGGCCGCGGCGGGTGCCGGCAGTCTGTTCGGTGCCGCCGGCAAGCTGCTTGCCGATGAGCAGGCAAGCCCCGGCAAAGGCAAGCCCGGCGGGCGTATCCGCGTCGCCGGTATCTCCAGTTCCACCGCCGATACCCTGGACCCGGCCAAAGGCTCATCGTCCACGGACTACGTGCGTCATTACATGTTCTACAACGGCCTGACGCGTTTCGACAGCCACATGGTGCCGCAACTGGAACTGGCCGAACGCATGGACACCACCGACGCCACGCTCTGGGTGATTACCCTGCGCAAGGAAGTGACCTTCCACAACGGCAAGGGCCTCACCGCCGCCGACGTGGTGTTTTCCCTGATGCGTCACAAGGACCCGATCACCGGTTCCAAGGTCTTGCCGCTGGCCGAGCAGTTTGCCGAGGTCAAGGCTACCGGCACCCATGAAGTGCAGATACGCCTGAGCGGCCCGAATGCCGAGCTGCCGTCGATCCTTGCCGTATCCCACCTGTTGATCGTCCCCGAGGGCACCAGCGACTTCAACCAGGGCATCGGCACCGGCCCGTTCAAGGTCAAGGAATTCAAGCCTGGGGTGCGTTCCATCGGTGCGCGCAACACCAACTACTGGAAGCCTGGCCTGCCGTACCTCGACGAAATCGAATTCATCGGCATCGGTGACGAACCGTCACGGGTCAACGCGTTGCTGTCGGGCGACGTGCAGATCATCAATGAGGTCAACCCGCGCTCGACCACGCGCATCAAGGACAGCACCACCCATCGCGTGGTGGATTCGCCGTCGGGTAACTACACCGACCTGATCATTCGCCAAGACCAGATGCCCGGCCAGAGCCCGGAGTTTACCGAGGCGATGAAACTGCTGCTGGACCGCGAACAGGTCAAGTCGGCGATCTTCCGTGGGTTCGCCAGGGTCGGTAACGACCATCCGATTGCGCCCGGCTCTCGTTTCTACAACGCCGACCTGCCGCAACGGACCTACGATCCGGAGAAGGCCCGTTTCCTGCTGAAGAAGGCCGGCATGGAAAACATCAGCATGCCGGTGATGTGCTCGCCGGCCGCCACCGGTTCGGTCGACGTTGCCGTGCTGCTGCAGCAATCGGCCAAGGAGGCCGGGCTCAAGCTCAACGTCAATCGGCTGCCGAGCGACGGCTATTGGTCCAACCACTGGGCCAAGCACCCGCTGAGCTTCGGCAACATCAACCCGCGGCCTAACGCCGACATGTTGTTCTCGCAGTTCTTCCAGTCCACGGCACCGTGGAACGAATCCGGCTGGAAAAACCCGCAGTTCGACCAGTTGCTGATCCAGGCTCGCGGTGAAACCGATGAGGCCAAGCGCGGGCAGATGTATGCCGACATGCAGACCCTGGTGCATGACCACAGCGGCATCGGCATCCCGGTGTTCATCAGCAACATCGATGGCGTCGACCAACGCGTCAAGGGTTATGGCACCAACCCGCTGGGCGGTTTCATGGGCTATATGTTCGCTGAGCAAGTCTGGCTTGACGCTTGATGCGTGTTGTCTTGCGGCGTGACATGGCACAAGGGGTAGGGAGATGAATAGCAACACACTTTGGTTGATCGGCCGGCGCCTGGGCGCTGCGGTCGTGACCCTGTTGATCGTATCGATGGTGGTGTTCGCCATTACGGCGGTGTTGCCGGGAGACGCGGCGCAACAGTCCCTTGGACAGTTCGCCACGCCTGAGCAAGTGGCGGCGCTGCGGGTGAAGATGGGCCTGGACCAACCGGGTGTGTTGCGCTACCTGCACTGGTTGATGAGCCTGCTCAGCGGCGACATGGGCGTGTCGATCTCCAACGCCACGCCGGTCAGCGAGTTGATGGCTGGCCGGGTGCCCAACACGCTGATGCTGGCGGCGGCCACGGCGCTGGTGTCGGTGCCGGTAGCGTTGATCCTGGGCATCGGCTCGGCGATGGGGCGAGGAGGGCGCATCGACGGCTTCCTGAGCTTCTTCACCCTGACGATGGTGGCGGTGCCGGAGTTCCTGGTCGCCACCCTCGCCGTGCTGATTTTCGCGGTGAACCTGGGCTGGCTTTCGGCGCTGTCCTATTCCAGCGAGATCACTTCGCCGCTGCAATTCATGCGCACCTATGCCTTGCCGGTGATGACCCTGTGCTGCGTCATCGTCGCGCAAATGGCGCGCATGACCCGGGCGGCGGTGATCGATCAACTCGACAGCCCCTACGTGGAAATGGCCCGCCTCAAAGGCGTGAGCCCGGTGCGGGTGGTGCTGCGCCATGCCTTGCCCAATGCCATCGGGCCGATCGCCAATGCCATCGCCCTGAGCCTGTCCTACCTGCTGGGTGGGGTGGTGATCGTCGAGACGATTTTCAACTATCCCGGCATCGCCAGCTTGATGGTCGATGCCGTGACCAACCGCGACATGGCGTTGGTCCAGGCCTGCACCATGCTGTTTTGTACGGCGTACCTGGTGTTGGTGCTGGTGGCTGACCTGTGCGCGATCCTGTCCAATCCGAGGCTGAGAAACCAATGAACAATCTCATTGTGAAATCCCCGCCTGCGGCGCCCGAACTGGCCTTGGGCAAGGTGTCGCGCAAAACCCCCTGGCTCGGCCTGATCGGCGCCGCGATGTGTGTGATCTGGTTGCTGGTGGCTATCTTCGGGCCATGGCTGGCGCCGCACCCGGTGGGGGAAGTGGTCTCCGACAATGTCTTCGACAACCTCAGTGCCGCTTATCCGCTGGGCACCGATTACCTGGGCCGCGACATGCTCAGCCGCATTCTGGTGGGCGCGCAGTTTACCGTTGGCCTGGCGTTGGTGGCGGCGGTGCTGGCCAGTGGGCTGGGCACCAGTTGCGCGTTGCTGTCGGTGGTTTCGCCGAAGTGGCTGGATGAGCTGATCAGCCGCCTGATGGATGCCTTCATTTCGATCCCGAGCAAGATGCTCGCGCTGATCATGGTCTCGGCGTTCGGCTCGTCAGTGACCCTGCTGGTCTGCACGGCGGTGCTCAGCTTCATGCCGGGGG
This sequence comes from Pseudomonas sp. H1_F01, assembly GCF_054681425.1. Classification (NCBI taxonomy): domain Bacteria; kingdom Pseudomonadati; phylum Pseudomonadota; class Gammaproteobacteria; order Pseudomonadales; family Pseudomonadaceae; genus Pseudomonas; species Pseudomonas sp. H1_F01. The sequence goes on from NZ_CP162823.1 coordinate 2,705,596, forward strand.
CGTTTCGTATCGCCCGCAGCATGGCGGTGAACATCGAGGCCCTGGAATACGTGCAAGTGGCCCGCACCCGTGGCGAACGCCGGCTGTACATCGCCTGTGTGGAAATTCTGCCGAACATGCTCAACCCGGTGCTGACCGACCTGGGCCTGCGTTTTGGCTTCATCGTCCTGCTGCTCAGCGGCATGAGCTTCCTCGGCCTGGGCGTGCAACCGCCGGATGCCGACCTGGGTTCGCTGGTGCGGGAAAACATCGGCGGCCTCAACCAGGGCGCGCCGGCCATCGTGATTCCAGCCCTGGCCATCGGCACCCTGACCATCGGCGTCAATCTGTTTATCGACCGCTTGTCTTCGCGGCGCAACCGACGTACGGGAGGCCATTGATATGAGCCAGTTGATCCGAGTCGAGAACCTGCGCGTGGTCGCCTGTGGCGAGCGCAGCGAGGTGGAGATCGTCAAGGGCGTGAGTTTCTCCCTGGAGAAAGGTGAAGTGCTGGCGCTGATCGGCGAGTCCGGTTCGGGCAAGACCACCATCGCCCTGGCGCTGCTCGGTTATGCCCGGCGCGGTTGTCGCCTGGCGGGTGGGGTGGTGCAGATTGGCGAGCACGACATGCTCGCCTTGAGTGAGCGCGAGCTGCAAGGCCTGCGCGGCAATCGGGTGTCGTACATCGCCCAAAGCGCCGCGGCGGCGTTCAACCCGGCCAAGAAACTCATCGACCAAGTGGTGGAAGGTGCGTTGATCCATGGCCTGGGCAGCCGTGCCGTGCTCGAAGCCAAGGCCATCGAACTGTTCCGCGACCTGGCGCTGCCGGATCCCGAACGCATCGGCCAGCGTTATCCCCATCAAGTGTCCGGCGGGCAACTGCAGCGGGTGATGGCGGCCATGGCGCTGATCAGCGATCCGCTGCTGGTGGTGCTCGATGAGCCGACCACGGCCCTCGATGTGACCACCCAGATCGACGTGCTGCGTGCGTTCAAGCGGGTGGTGCGCGAACGTGGCGCGACGGCAGTCTACGTGTCCCACGACCTGGCCGTCGTGGCGCAGATGGCCGACCAGATCGTGGTGCTCAACGGCGGGCAGATCTTCGAGCAGAGCGCCACCGCGCCGCTGCTCAAGGGCCCGGCTCACGCCTACACCCGCAGCCTGCTGGCGGCGGCACGGCCGGACACGACGATTCGCCCGCCATGCGGTGTGGCCGAAGACACGCCACTGCTGACCATCAAGGGCTTGACCGCTGGCTACGGCAACAAGAACCAGCACGGCATGCCGGCGATCCGGGTGCTCGAAGACATCGACCTGACCGTGCGCAGGGGCCAGGCCATCGGTGTGATCGGTGAATCAGGCTCTGGAAAATCGACTCTGGCGCGAGTGGTGGCCGGGCTGTTGACCCCGGCCCTGGGCGGGCTGACGTTTGACGGTCAGCCGCTGGGCGGCAGCCTGTCCGAGCGCACGGATGAACAGTTCCGGCGCATCCAAATGGTGTTCCAGAACGCCGACACCGCGCTCAACCCGATGCACAGCATCAGCACCATCCTGAGCCGGCCGTTGAAGATGTATTTCGGCCTCAAGGGCGCGGCGCTGCGTGAGCGTATCGGCGAATTGCTCGACCTGGTGCGTCTGCCACGGGACATGGCCGAGCGCCGCCCGAGCGAACTCTCCGGCGGACAGAAACAGCGGGTCAACCTGGCCCGGGCGCTGGCGGCCAAACCAGACCTGATCCTGTGCGATGAAGTGACCTCGGCCCTCGACACCGTGGTCGGCGCGGCGATTCTCGAACTGCTGCGCGACCTGCGCCAGCAACTGGGGGTGTCCTACTTGTTCATCAGCCATGACATCTCCACGGTGCGGGCGCTGTGCGACGACATTGTGGTGATGTACAGCGGCCATAAGGTTCAAGAGGGTAGCCGGCAATCGTTCGCCCAGGCGCCGTTCCATCCCTACACCGACCTGCTGATCCACTCGGTACCGGAGATGCGTCAGGGTTGGCTGGAAAGTTGTGGCGCCACCACCTGCGGCACGCTGCCGGCGTTGGGCGCGCGCGCGGAGGTGCCGGAGCTGTGCACCTTCCTCAATCGCTGCCCGGCGCGGGTCGATGGCCTGTGCAACCACACCGCGCCGCCCCGGCGGATTATCGACGGCGGCAGCGAGGTGCTCTGTCATCACGACAGTGCCGAGTTGCTCAAGCGCCAACAGGATTCAAACAGCATGATCGTGGGAGCCTACGCATGAACGCGCGTTTCGTGAGGTTGGCCGAAAAGGGCCGGCCCGTCGTCAAATTGAAAGTGGATGGCGTCTCGGTCGAGGCGTTGCAGGGCGACACCCTGATGGTCGCATTGCTGACCCACGGCCCGGCGTTGCGCCAGTCGGAATTCGATCCGGGCAGCCGGGCCGGTTTCTGCCTGATGGGCGCCTGCCAGGATTGCTGGGTCTGGACCCGCGGCGGCGAGCGCCTGCGAGCTTGCTCCAATGAAGTGCGCGAAGGGCTGGACATCATTACTCAACAACCGGAGGCGATATGGCCACTGCGCGGCTGAACACGCATCGAGTCGTCATTGTCGGCGCCGGACCGGCCGGCATCCGTTGCGCCCAGACCCTGGTCGCTGCGGGCTTCAAGCCGATCCTGCTCGACGAAAACCGTCGCGATGGCGGGCAGATCTGCCGGCGCCAGCCCGAAGGGTTCACCCGCAGCTACGCCACGCTGTACGGCACCGAGGCGGACAAGGCCCGTGACCTGCACGAAAGCTTCGACCGCTTGCGCCCGCAGATCGACTACCGTCCGGACACCCTGGTGTGGAACCTGACACCCGGGCAATTGTGCTGCGTCAGCCAGGGCCAGCACACGACGGTGGATTACGACGCGCTGATCCTCTGCACCGGCGCCACCGACCGCCTGATGCCCATCGAGGGCTGGCAGTTGGGCGGTACCTACAGCCTCGGCGGCGCGCAGATCGCCTTGAAGGCCCAGGCGGTTTCCATCGGCCACCGCGTGGTGTTCATGGGCAGCGGACCGTTGCTGTATCTGGTCGCCAGCCAATACCTCAAGGCCGGCGCCAACGTCGCGGCAGTGCTGGACACATCGCCGCTGGGCCAGCGCATCAAAGCCTTGCCCAAACTCATGGCGCGCCCGAGCTTGCTGTTCACCGGCATGAAACTGTTGGCGCAGTTGTACCGGGCGAAGATTGCTGTGCACTTGGGTATTTCGCCGCTGCAAATTCTGGGTGAGGCGACCACCGGTGTCAGCGGCGTGCGGGTTCGTAGCGCGAGCGGGGAAACCTTGACGGTGGCGTGCGACGCGGTGGCGCTGGGTTATCACTTGCGCCCGGAAACCCAACTGGCCGACCTGGCGGGCTGCCGCCTGCGCTTTGACGAGGCCTCCAGCCAATGGCTGCTGGACACGGACGAGGAGGGGCGGACCTCGGTCAGCGGTGTCTACGCCGCCGGTGATGGTTCGAAGATCCGTGGCGCCGATGCAGCCGAGCATGCCGGGCGCCTGGTCGCCTTGGCGTTGTTGAGCGATCTGCAGCAGCCGGTGGACGCCGCACTCGTCGCCGAACAGCGCCAGGCGCTCAAGGTAATGGATGCGTTTCGCCTCGGCCTGGCCCAGGCGTTTCCCTGGCCAGCGGCACAAGCCAAGGCCTTGCCGGACGAGGCCATCGTTTGCCGCTGCGAGATGATCAGCGCCGGCGAACTGCGCCGCACGGTCAGCGAAAAGGGCGCCTGTGAAGTCAACCGGGCCAAGGCGTTCAGCCGGGTCGGCATGGGCCGCTGCCAGGGGCGTTATTGCTCCCAGGCCGGGGCCGAAGTGATTGCGGCAGCAGCGGGTGTCCAGGTGCAGGAGGTGGGGCGCCAGCGTGGTCAGGCCCCCGTGAAACCACTTTCGATGCTCACTCGGGAGGTGACGCCATGACGCTGAATAAAGCCGATGTGGTGATTGTCGGCGGCGGCCTGATGGGTTCGGCGGCAGCGTTTTTCCTGCGCCAACGGGGGCAGTCGGTGATCCTGCTGGAGCGTGACCAGATCGGGCAGTACGCCAGCGGCGTGAACTTCGGCAACGTGCGGCGCCAGGGGCGTTTTCTCGGGCAACTGGAACTGGCGAACCGGTCCTGGGCGCTGTGGAAACGCTTGCCGGAGCTGATCGACGACGACCTGGAGTTCGTCGCCAGCGGGCACATGCGCGTGTGTTATCGCGAGGATGAAATACCCGAGCTTGAGGCTTACGCAGCGGCACCGGAAGCGGCGCAACTGGACTTGCAGATCTATCGCGGCAGCGAGCTGCATGCGCGTTTTCCGTTTCTCGGCAAGGACGTCAAGGGCGGCTCCTATGCGCCCCACGACGGTCACGCCAATCCGCGTCTGGCCGCCCCGGCGTTTGCCCGGGCGGCGCGGCGACTCGGTGCGCGCATCGAGGAACGCACCGAGGTGGCCGAGGTGCAGAAGGTCGGTGACGGGTTCAGCATCAGCACCACCGATGGTCGTCAGTTCAGCGCCGCGCAACTGTTGATTACTGCGGGCGCCTGGGGCCAGAAGCTCTCGGCGCAGTTCGGCGAGCCAGTGCCGCTGGAGCCCAACGGACCGCAGATGGCCGTCACCGAACCGGTGCCTTATGCCTTGCCGACGGTGATCGGCGTGTACACCAAGATTCCTGAAGAAGTGATCTATTTTCGCCAGATTCCCCGGGGCAATATCGTCATCGGCGGCGGCTATCGTTGCAAGCCGGACATGCTCAACCGCCGGGCCTATGTCGAGCCGCGCAGCATCCTCAACCAACTGGACCAGATGCGTCGCCTGCTGCCGGGTGTCGGCAATCTCAACATCATCCGCGTGTGGAGCGGCATCGAAGGCTACCTGCCCGATTCCCTGCCGGTGATGGGGCCCAGTGGCAACGTCGATGGCTTGTACTATGCGTTCGGCTTCAGCGGCCATGGCTTCCAGCTCGGTCCGGGCGTTGGCGATGTCATGGCTGAACTGATCAGCACCGGCAGCACTCGAACCTTCATCGAGCCGTTCTCCATCCGCCGGTTCGCCCTTTCCGCCGAGCAACGGAGCAAGGCCTCATGAAACCCCGCGTGTTAGCCATTTTCGAACGCCTGCTGGCGTTTGAAACGGTCTCTTCAGAATCGAACCTGGCCCTGATCGAGTACGTGCGCGAGCTGTTGCTGAGCAAGGGTATCGAGTCGCTGATCGTCAAGGATGAGAGCGGCAAGAAGGCCAACCTGTTCGCCAGCACCGGTCCGCGTGAGTTGCCCGGGGTCCTGCTGTCCGGCCACACCGACGTGGTGCCGGCGGCGGGGCAGGCCTGGACCGTTCCGGCGTTCCAGGCGACCGTGCGCGATGGACGGGTGTACGGGCGTGGCAGTTGTGACATGAAAGGTTTCATTGCGCTGGCCATCGACGCCATGCTCGATGCCGCTGACCACTCCTTGAACCGGCCATTGCAACTGGCGCTTTCCCATGACGAAGAGATCGGTTGCGTGGGGGTGCGGCGCTTGCTCGATGTGCTGCACCTGGCGCCGGTGCGACCGTTTCTGTGTGTGATTGGCGAGCCGACCAACATGCAGTTCGTGCTCGGCCACAAGGGCAAGGGCTCCTATCGCACCTACTGTCGCGGCCTGGAAACGCACTCATCGCTGGCACCGCGCTCGGTCAATGCGATTCACGTGGCCTGCGATTTCATCGCGGCGTTGCGCCAGAGCCAGCAGCAATTGCAGGAACAAGGCGCCCAGGACGCGGATTACGATGTGCCCTACAGCACCGTGCATGTCGGGCAGATTGTCGGCGGCAAGGCACTGAACATCGTGCCGAACCTGTGCACCCTGGATTTCGAAGTGCGCAATTTGCCGGACGACGATCTGGACCTGTTCCTGGAGCAACTGCGCGAGCGCGCCGAGGTGATCGTGCGCGAGGCGAAAAAGCTCTCCAGCGTCGCGGACATCGAGATCGAAACCCTCAACGTCTATCCGGGGCTCGACACCCACCCGAGCGTCGAAGCCGTGCGCTTCCTGAAAAACTTCGCCACCCCGGACACCGGCACCGCCAAGGTCTCCTTCGGCACCGAAGGCGGCCTGTTCAAGCAGCGCCTGGACGTGCCCGTGGTGGTCTGTGGCCCAGGCTCGATCGAACAGGCGCACAAGCCCGACGAGTTCATCGAGATCAGCCAGATGGAGGCCGGGGAGCGGTTTCTGGAAGGGTTGCTCGGCTCGCTGAAAATCTAAGCCCTGCACAAAACAAAAGGTGGGAGCACACCTGTGGGAACACACCTATGGGAACACACCTGTGGGAACACACCTATGGGAACACACCTGTGGGAACACACCTATGGGAACACACCTGTGGGAACACACCTGTGGGAGCACACCTGTGGGAGCACACCTGTGGGAGCAAAGCTTGCTCGCGATGAACGATGACACGGTCTTGATCGATGTCGCCTGATCCACCGCCATCGCGAGCAAGCTTTGCTCCCACAGTATTCAGTGTTCAGTGTTCAGTGTTCAGTGTTCGGTGCTTAGCCTGGGGCCTCGGTAGAGCCTGCCGTCCCACCTCGAAACTTCAGCATCCAACACTGCCCAAACCCCGCTTTCAGCATCCTGCCCCGTGGCATCTCCTTAGACTGGAATCACCTCGGAACAGGACGCGACCATGCTCAAGAATCGATTGAAAGACCCCAGCCTGTTGGCAGAACTCGCTTACATCGACGGTCAGTGGATCGGCGCCGACAACGCCGCCACCCTTGACGTCATTGACCCGGCCACCGGTCAGGTGCTCGCCCGTGTACCGGCGATGCAAGGCGTGGAAACCCGGCGTGCCATCGAGGCCGCCGAGCGCGCCTGGCCAGCGTGGCGCGCGCGTCCGGCGGCGGAGCGTGCAGCGCTGTTGGAGCGCTGGTATCAAGCCATGATGGACAACCTCGACGACCTCGCGCTGATCATGACCTGTGAACAGGGCAAGCCGTTGAACGAAGCCAAAGGTGAAATCCGCTACGGGGCCGGTTTCGCCAAATGGTTTGCCGAAGAGGCCCGTCGGGTCTATGGCGAGACCATCCCGGCGCCCAGCGGCGACCGACGCCTGCTTACGCTCAAGCAGCCGGTGGGTGTCTGTGCCGCGATCACCCCATGGAATTTCCCCAATGCGATGATCACCCGCAAGTGCGCACCGGCCTTGGCGGCCGGCTGCCCGGTCATCGTCAAACCCTCGGACCTGACCCCCTTGTCGGCCTTGGCCCTGGCGGTGTTGGCCGAGCGGGTCGGGATTCCGGCCGGCGTGTTCAATGTCGTGACGGGCATGCCGGCCGGTATCGGCGAAGAGCTGACCGGCAACCCGACGGTACGCAAGATTTCCTTTACCGGCTCTACGGCGGTCGGGCGCTTGCTGATGCGCCAGAGCGCCGAGCACATCAAGCGCTTGAGCCTGGAGCTGGGCGGCAACGCGCCGTTCATCGTGTTTGACGATGCAGACCTGGAGCAGGCGGTGGCCGGCATCATGCTCAGCAAGTTTCGCAACGCCGGCCAGACCTGCGTCTGCGCCAACCGCATCCTGGTGCAGGACGGTATCTACGAACGCTTCGCCGCGCGCCTGGTAGAGGAGGTGGGCAAGCTCAAGGTCGGAAACGGGTTGGAGGCTGACGTGATGATCGGCCCGCTGATCAACCTCGCTGCGGTGAACAAAGTCGCCCGGCACATCGACGATGCGTTGAGCCAGGGCGCGCGTCTGCTCTGTGGCGGTGTTCCCGAGGGCGACAGTCAGTTTGTCCAGCCAACGGTATTGGGGGAGGCCCACGCCGGGATGTTGCTGGCCAACGAAGAAACCTTCGGCCCGGTGGCTCCGCTGATGCGCTTTACTACTGAAGAGCAGGCCCTGGCCCTGGCCAATGCCACGCCTTATGGCCTGGGCGCTTATTACTTCACCCAGGACCTGCGCCGCTCATGGCGTTTCGGCGAGGCGCTGGAGTTCGGCATGGTCGGGCTCAATACCGGGCTTATCTCCATGGAAGTCGCACCCTTCGGCGGCATCAAGCAGTCGGGCCTGGGGCGCGAAGGCAGCAAGTACGGCCTGGACGAGTACCTTGAAGTCAAAGCCTTCCACATCGGTGGGTTGTGATGCGACCGTCATTTGAACAGACACCAGGGAGCCACGATTGATGAGCAAACCATTTCGAATCGCTGCGATTGCCGGCGATGGCATCGGTAAGGAAGTCCTGCCGGAAGGGCTGCGGGTACTGGAGCAAGCCGCGAAAAAGTGGCAGTTGTCGCTGGACATCGAAGTGCTCGATTGGGCCCATTGCGATTACTACCTGGAGCACGGGCAGATGATGCCCTCCGACTGGTTCGAACAACTCAAGGGCTTCGACGCGATCTACTTCGGCGCCGTGGGTTGGCCGGACAAGGTGCCGGATCATATTTCCCTGTGGGGCTCGTTGCTCAAGTTCCGCCGCGACTTCGACCAGTACGTGAACATCCGCCCGGTGCGGCTGTTTCCGGGCGTGCCGTGTCCCCTGGCCGGGCGCAAGGCGGGGGACATCGACTTCGTGGTGATCCGTGAAAACACCGAGGGCGAATACTCCTCCATCGGCGGCAAGATGTTCGAAGGCACCGAGCATGAGTTCGTGCTGCAGGAGTCGGTGTTCACCCGCCGAGGCGTCGACCGCATCCTGAAGTTCGCCTTCGACCTGGCCCAGACCCGACCGCGCAAACGCCTGACAGCGGCCACCAAGTCCAACGGCATCTCCATCAGCATGCCGTATTGGGACGAGCGCACGGCATTGATGGCCGAGCAGTACCCGGATGTGAAGTGGGACAAGCAACACATCGACATCCTGTGCGCTCGCTTTGTTTTGCAGCCGGACCGGTTTGATGTGGTGGTGGCGTCGAACCTGTTCGGCGACATCCTCTCCGACCTGGGCCCGGCCTGTGCCGGCACCATTGGCATCGCACCGTCGGCCAACCTCGATCCGGAGCGCCGCTACCCATCGCTGTTCGAACCGGTGCATGGCTCGGCCCCCGATATCTATGGGCAGAACATCGCCAACCCGATCGCGATGATCTGGTCCGGCGCCTTGATGCTCGATTTCCTGGGTAACGGCGATGAACGCTACCGCGCGGCCCATGATGGGATTCTCAAGGCCATCGAACAAGTAATCGCCGAAGGCCCCATCACCCCCGACCTGGGTGGACAAGGCTCGACCCAGGATGTTGGCCGGGCCATCGCCGCCGTGCTCTGAGGCTCGATCTAACCTGCGACACCTTTTGCCCGCTCACACTGCGGGCTTTTTTTTGCTGATCCGCCGCCACCCGCCAAAAAACCTTGCTCGCTCCCACATTGGGTTCTCGGTTGGCCGCAGATTTCACCTCCACCCGCAACCCGTTGTGGGAGCAAAGCTTGCTCGCGATAGCGGTGGATCAGCTAGTGGTGATGTTGGCTGTGCCGCCGCCATCGCGAGCAAGTGCTGCCATACACCGGATTACTTGACGACGTATACCTTGCGCACATAGACGCTGCTTTTCCAGGCACACGGTGCATTCAGCGGGACGAAAACGGTGTCGCCGGTCTTGACCGTCAAGTCGCTGCCATCGGCCGCCTGCAAGGTGACGCTGCCTTCGAGCAGGTGCATCAGCTCATGCAGTTTGTGCGGTCGTGACTTGCGGGTGTAGGGCGTCGAGTCCCAGATACCGATGCGCAGGTTGCTCGCTTCTTCGACAAACAGATTGTGCGAGCGACATTGCGGCGGCGGGCTGAGCAGGATCTCGTCATCCGGGGCAGCAGAAGGCGAGAGCAGGGTGTGGGCGGGGAGTGCCGTCAGCCCGGCAAGGTGCGCTTCGATGCGTTGGGTCTCGGCACAGAAGGCCCAGAGCGAGCCGGGCTGCGCCTCGACCTCAAGTGCCGTGCCCCGACCGATCACCGCGCTTTCACCCGGCTTGAGCTGCAGCGTCTGCCCCTGGCTGCGCAGCGTCACTGCGCCGGCATGCACCACGAGCGTCTCACTGAAGGGGTATTCATCGACGCTGAACAGCCCATTCGCCCGGACCACGCCGGCAGCCATGCCATCCGCCCCGGCATAGGCGATGAGTCGGTCGAACGGATCGTTGGCGCCCAGCGAGCCCGGGGTGAACGGGGTTGAGGCAAGACTGCCATCGGCGTGTGCCAACAGCACTGCAGTGGGTTCGAGCATGAAGATGATTCTCCAGGGAAGCGTTGAGGGGAGTGTGGGTTTCAGCCAATGGCCTGGGTCACCGGCGCAAATTGTCGAACCGCACCGCTCGCCTGCGGGGGCGTGCCCCGTGCCATTTGGGCGACGGTGTCGACCTGCTTGAGCCCGGCCTCTTCCAGCCAAGGGGCCAGGCCGCTGCTTGAAGGGATGTCGATGCGAACGAATGCGTCCGGCACCTGAGCCAGCAGCACGGCGATCAAGTGTTGGGCCTGTTCCAGGTTCTGGGCGATGACCGGGCCAATGCAGCGGCCACGGCCGAAGGGGCGCAGCAGGGCGAAGGCGCACAAGTGACCGTCGCGCTCGATACCCGCTGAATGTTCAACGACCTCGAACAGGTCATTGAGCACAACGCTCCGCTCCAGCCCGCTCCCGGCATTGGCCAGTTTGATCAGCTCGGCGTGATCGGCTGCGCTCAGCTCGCGGCAGCGCTCGCCGGCGGCCAGTTCCAGTGGGGCCGGAACCAGCGCTTGCCCTTGGTGCTGCTGGATATGCCCAAAATCAACGAACCCCTGACTGGCATACAGCGGGGCACCGGCCAGGGTCGCGTTGAGGATGGCGGTTCGCGAGCCGCAAGCTTCGATTGCCAGTTCCATCAGCTTGCGACCGATTCCCTGGCCCTGGTACTCATCGTCGACAATCACCAGGCCGATGGTGGCGTAGTCCCCTTGGGCGCAGGTGAACGCCGTTCCGATCAAACGACCCTGGTCTTCCACGACAAACCCCTGGGCGACGCGCTGCAACATCGCCCAGTCTTCCAGGCGATGGGGCCATTTCAACTGCACGGACAAGGCATGGGCCGAAGGCACGTCGGTGGTGGTCATGGCACGATAGAAATAAGTAGGGCGTTGCGAAATGGACATGGCTGATCACCATAAAATAAGGGACGAAATCGGATGGATATGTGCGCTGAAAGTCTTTGTATCTCACCTGCCACCGGGCCTGGCAAGGGCGGCACATCGATTCGGTATCTTGCGTAAGCAACGGCCCTGCCGGCCACATTTCTTGCTCAAATCAGACGCCTGGCCAGCAGTAAATACCGGGTCGTTTTTTCGCTGTTCAGATCGAAACCAGAGGCCGTCAGGGCTCAATAGCTGCGCTCACGATCAACCAGGCCCAGCATCGATTCACCCCGTTGATGCCGGCGGATGTTCTCCAGCAACACGCCAAAGGCACTTTCAGGCTGAGTCATCGCCGCGATGTGCGGGGTCAACAGTATGTGGGGATGGTGCCAGAAGGGATGGTCCGCTGGCGCCGGCTCCTGCTCGAGGACATCCAGCACCGCGGCGCTGAGTTGGCCGTCGGCAAGGGCTTCAAGCAGGTCCTCTTCCACCAGGTGCCCACCTCGGCCCATGTTGACCAACGCTGCGCCCTTGGGCAGGTGTTGGAACAGCTGGCGGTTGAGGATCCCTCGGGTCTGTTCGGTCAACGGCAGGACGCACAGCACAATCTCGCATTGGCCGAGAAAGGCCGGCAATTGCTCGTCGCCAGCAAAGCACGCCACCCCGTCGATGTGATGTTCGCTGCGGGCCCAACCGGATAAGGCAAAGCCAAAGGTCTTCAAGGTGGCGAGTATCTGCCGTGCCTGCAAACCCAGGCCCATGACGCCCACCCGGCGTTGCCCGGCGGGCACCAGCCGGTGTGCTTGCCAGCACCGTTCGGCCTGTTGCTGGCGATAGCGCAACATGTCCCGGTGCAGGCTGAGCACGGCGAAACTGGCGTACTCGCACATGCCTTGGCTGATGCCGGGGTCGAGCAAGCGCACCACCGGCAGCGTTATCGGCAAGCGGCTTAGGTCGAGTTGATCCACGCCGGCTGACAAGGCGAATAGCACTCGCAGATTCGGCAACAGCGTTTCGATGTCGTCCGGTGCCTGCCAGGCCGCCAGGTACTGGATATCCCGCGGGTCGCCGATGTCTGGCCAGGCACGCCATTCGATGTCCGGCGCGTGTTCGGCGAACAGGCGCCGCCAGTGTTCGCCGCGTAACGGGTCAGCTTTATAGAGCAGGGCCATGGGTCACTTCTCGCCTGAAATCAAGGAGCCCCTAGCATGCCTCAATGCCAGAGCAGGATCTGTCGAAAGGGCCGGTGTAGCAGCATCACGCTGCGTTGCAAGGTGCCTCTTGCGGCAGATTCCATGGGGCTGGAATGCCTCTGGAGGATTCTGCTGTTTGCCGGGGTGTAAACAGTCGATCCGAATTTCTCAACGACCAAGTTCGGCTTAGACAATCGCGTCGAACGCTTAACCTGTGAACACACCGCAGCCGCTTCCTGGCTGCGAGGCTCACGATGGGAAATGCCAATGAACAGTAAAGTCGAAGAAACCCCAAGTTTGCTCCGTCAGCGTGATCAATTCGTGCCACGTGGCCTGGTCACCGCGCACCCGTTGGTGATCGATCGGGCCCAGGGCTCGGAATTATGGGACGTGGACGGCAAGCGCTACCTGGACTTCGTCGGCGGCATCGGTGTGTTGAACATCGGCCACAATCACCCCAAGGTCGTCGCGGCCGTGCAGGCCCAGCTGCAGAAGATCTCCCATGCCTGCTTCCAGGTCGTGGCCTACAAGCCTTACCTGGACCTGGCCCAGCGCCTGTGCGAAATGATCGGCGGCCAGCATGCCTATAAAGCCGCATTTTTCACCTCGGGTGCCGAAGCGGTGGAAAACGCGGTGAAGATCGCCCGGGCCCACACCAACCGCTCGGCCGTGATTGCCTTTCGCGGCGGGTTCCATGGCCGGACCTTGCTCGGCACTACGCTGACCGGCATGAGCCAGCCGTATAAACAGAACTTCGGTCCGTTCGCCCCGGAGGTCTTCCACACGCCGTATCCGAATGCCTATCGCGGCGTCACCAGCGCGATGGCGCTCCAGGCACTGGACGAGCTGCTGGCCACTCAAGTGGCACCTGAACGGGTCGCAGCGATCATCATCGAGCCGGTGCAGGGCGATGGCGGTTTCCTGTCGGCCCCCGTCGAGTTTTTGCAGGGCCTGCGCGCATTGACGCAAAAGCATGGCATTGTGTTGATTCTCGATGAAATCCAGACCGGTTTCGGTCGCACCGGTAAATGGTTCGGCTTCCAGCACGCCGGCATCCAGCCGGACCTGGTCACGGTCGCCAAGAGCCTCGCCGGTGGCTTGCCGCTGTCGGGCGTGGTTGGCAAGGCCGAGATCATGGACGCTCCACTGCCGGGTGGCCTGGGCGGTACTTACGGCGGTAATGCGCTGTCGTGCGCGGCGGCGCTGGCGGTGATCGAGGCGTACGAGCAGGAACAGCTGCTGGCCCGTGGTGAAGTCCTGGGTGAGCGCTTGCGCCAGGGCCTGTTGCATCTGCAAACCCGTTACCCGCAGATCGGCGACGTGCGCGGCAGCGGCTTCATGCTGGCGATCGAACTGATCAAGCATGACGACGCGCGCACCCCGGACGCCGACCTGAACCAACGCCTGATCGACGAAGCCCGGGCCGGTGGTTTGCTGGTGATCAAGTGCGGGGTGTACCGCAACGTCTTGCGCTTCCTGGCGCCGCTGGTGACCAGCGAGGCGCAGATCGACGAAGCGTTGCAGATTCTCGACGGCGCCTTGGCACGCGTCCTGGGCTGACGCCCGCGTTCATGACGTTTGCCTGGGCGAGCGTCAGTGGCGGTTGTTAATGGAGCGTTGATCGATGGGACATCATCGGAGGCTTTACAGATGAGGCTGACTGAATATCGGGCGTTGTTGATCGACTGCGATGAGGTCCTGGTGGATCGGGACTCCGGCGTCTGGACGGCGTTGCAACCGTTGCTGGAAAACCATGGCGAGCCGTTGGACAAAGCACAGGTGCTCGCCGATTTTGACGAGGTGCTGCAAGCCTTGTACCCGCGTTTCGGCGAATTGGGCTTCAGCGGCTTGCTGTGTTTCGCCCACCGTCAATTGGCCGAGCGCTGGAAGCTCAAGGTCAGTTGGGAGGAGGGCATGAGCTTCGCCCGCTCGGCTGCCGGTTGGACGCTGTTCGAGGATGCGCCGGGTGCGATGCTCTACCTGCGCAAGTTCTATCGGTTGTTGGTGCAGGGGGATCGCGATGCCGAGGACCGGGGCGTGTTGTGCGAGCGCCTGGGCATCGAGCCTGATGATTTTATTTCGCTGGCGAGCGACCCGTTGCAGGATCACGATTGGTTGGCGGCCAATGGCCTGAGCGCCGAGACGATTCTCCAGGTGACCCGTCCCGGCGCCCACCCACGGTCGGTTGGGGCTGTCTGCCTGATCTGCCGCAACGCCGATATGTCTCCCGCGCCCTGTGCGGCGGACTACTGCATCAACAGCATGGCTGATCTGGTCGCTCAGCATCAGCTGTCCTTACGACGCTGATTTTGTTAGAAGATTGTCTTACAAACGGCAGGCAAGAGGTATGCGATGGAAGGTTTAGCGAAACTGGACCGGATCGACATCAGCATTTTGGTAGAGCTTCAAAAAGATGGCCGCATGACCAACGTCAGCCTGGCCGATGCCGTGGGCTTGTCCGCCAGCCCGTGCCTGCAGCGGGTCAAACGACTGGAGTCGTTGGGGTACATTTCCAGCTACAAGGCCCATCTGAACCTGGCCAAGATTACCGATTCGGTAACGGTCTTCACCGAAGTCACCCTGAGCGACCACAAGCGTGAGGACTTCGCCAAGTTCGAATCCAACATCCGCCTGGTGGATGAAGTACTCGAATGCCACCTCATCAGCGGCGGCTACGACTACCTGGTGCGCTTCATGACCCGCAGCATCCAGGACTACCAGGACGTGATGGAAAGCCTGCTGGACAAAAACATCGGCATCTCCAAGTACTTCAGCTACATCGTCATCAAGTCACCGGTGCGCAAGGATGAGATTCCATTGCGTAAGTTGTTGCGGCATTGAACCCGAGATCCATCCTGGAGCAACTGTGGGAGCGAGCTTGCTCGCGAAGGCGTAGGCAGATTCAGCATTGAGGCAAGCTGATCTACCGCCATCGCGAGCAAGCTCTCTCCCACAAGGGATCTGGGCTTTTATTCCTTGAGGAAGGTCAGCAGATCCTGATTGAGGCGATCCTTGTGCGTCTCGGTCAAGCCGTGCGGCGCGCCAGGGTAGACGATCAGTCGAGCGCCCTTGATCAGCGCCGCCGAGGCCCGGCCTGAAGCGTCGATAGGCACGATCTGGTCGTCATCGCCATGAATCACCAGCGTCGGCACATCGAACTTCTTCAGATCGCCGCGGAAGTCGGTCGCCGAGAATGCCGCGATCGAGTCATAGGTATTCTTGCTGCCACCCTGCATGCCTTGCACCCAGAACGACTGGATCAGCCCTTGGGATGGCTTGGCGCCCTTGCGGTTGTAGCCGTAGAACGGGCCCGAGGCGATGTCCAGGTACAGCTGCGAGCGGTTCTCCAGGGACGCCTTGCGCAGGCCATCGAACACCTCGATAGGCAAGCCACCAGGGTTGGTGTCTGTCTTGAGCATCAACGGCGGGACAGAGGACACCAGCACGGCTTTCTTCACTCGAGCGGTGCCGTGACGGCCGATGTAGCGAGCCACTTCACCGCCCCCTGTCGAGAAGCCCACCAGGGTGACGTCCTTCAGGTCCAGCGCTTCAATCACCGCCGCCAGGTCATCGGCGTAGTGATCCATGTCGTTGCCTTCCCAAGGCTGGCTGGAGCGACCGTGGCCGCGACGATCGTGAGCCACCACGCGATAACCCTTCGAGGCGAGGAACATCATCTGGCCTTCCCAGCTGTCGGAGTCCAGTGGCCAGCCGTGGCTGAAGGTCACGACCTGACCATCGCGCGGGCCCCAGTCCTTGTAATACAGCTGGACGCCATCCTTGGTGGTGATGTAGCTGGCGGACTGGACCACGCTGCCGACAGCAGACGCACTGGCAGCGGCCTGGACAGGCGACGCGGCCTCGGCGCTGAGGGTGGCCAATGCCAGGGTGGCGACAGCGAGGGTGCGGTTGAATGTGTTCATCGTTTCTCTCTCCATAAAGGTCGGTTTGATCTGCGGCGATCGTCGTCGATCGCGTTGGTGGGCAGATTAGAGAGAGAGGCCGTGGACGAGAACGGCGCCGGTATCGATAGCAACTATTGGAAAATTCCAATAGCTGCGTTTCGCTTCGGTTGCGAGGTGAGTCTTCGTGGCGAGGGAGCTTGCTCCCGCTGGGTGGCGAAGCCGCCCCAAACGGTCACACGTGTAAAAGCGGCAATGTCTTCAGGCCATTTGGCGTTTGAATATGCGCAACCAGGTAGGGTGCCGAAGGCGCTTGCAGTGCATGAAGATGGACCGGGCCAGAAAAGTTCATGGCCGTCAGGATCGCTTTGATTTTTTCCGGATCCGTATGAAAGACATCCAGTGCCAATAGCGTGCAGCCCTTGTCCTGGAGCGTGTCCGCCGGATGAGGCCCAGGCGCCCATTGAATGAGGGTGGGGACTGATCCGGCCATAGGGAGGTTTCCATCAGCCGGTACGGTTATTTGCCAATTCAATGTTCCTCTCGTCATGGGTTCGACATCCCCGGCAAGGCCAGGGCAAGCATCACGAGCGGTATGGATATCATCGGTGCGTGCCACCCAGGTCGCCAGGCGTGCCGGCGAATGGGGGGCCAATTGATCAAGGCCGAACCAGCGTGCCCGGTCCGGACGTATGGCGGACGGGTCCACGGCAATCACTTCGAGGTAGAGCCCGGGGCCAAGGTGCAGCAGCCTGTTATGGGTGCCCATGCGTGAATGGACGCCGCCAGGTTGAAGGGCGACGCCCAATGCGTCAGTCACGAACGCGCAGCCGGTATCGAGGTCCGTTGCCACGATGACGAGGTGATCGATGGTGGTTTTCATGTGTTCATCCATCCGTGGGTTGGGAAGTATCTGTCGCCATCAACCAAAAGAAGGCATCGGCCCCAGCGAGTGCAAGATCCACATGACCGCCGCCACCGCTGCCAGCACTGCGACCACAATACCGATCAGCACCCATTTCAGGATTTTCTGCCCTTTCGACGGCTGGGACCTTGGCGCGTGTGCCTCTACCATGTACTGAATTTCCCCGGCGCATCGCGGGCAAGCAGCAGTGTCGTAAGGGAGGAGGAACCCGCATTGATCACAGTTTGTCATGTCGTCACTTCGAGGCTCAAAGGAGGGGTAGCCCTTTATGGGCTTGTTAAAACGGACCGAAAGCGCGTGGCGTCAGTCGCTTAATATTTGTAGACGATGCCCAGCCTGCCCATGATCTCCAGGGCGTTGATCAGGCCCAGACCGTTCATGGGCAGGCAGGCAAAGGCCTGGTATTCATCGAAGTGCGTGCCGATGGCCAACAACTTCAAGTCATGGGCCTCCAGCTGGGCGTTGAAATACTGCAGGAGCGCACGCTCCCAATCGTTGGCGCGGTTGATAGCATCGATGGCTTTACGCTCAGGCGCAGGGATTTCAATGCCCAGTTGCCGCAGCGGGGCGAGGGCATTGACGGCATCGACCCCGTAGGACGACCACTCCTTCCATTCGAACCCCGCCAACTGATTGGCCTCGGTGAGCGCTGACTCAACCTGCGTCCAAGCCCAATCCCACTGCCCGGTAGGCACCGGGATGTTTTGAATGAGCGCCTGCGCGCGCGCCTCGTCGAACAGGCAATCAAACAGATCGGCCAGGGTCTCGGCCAAATCGGGCTGAGGCCCTTGCTCCTGGGTGTCCAGGTCGTGGCTCAAGCGCTGCCACAGGCTACCGAGCTCGGCCCAGTCCTCGTCGTCCATGTCGTCATCGATCACCTGTGCCTTATGGCCGCGCGAGTAGTTATCCAGCCGCGTCTTGCGCACGCGTACGCTGCCCTCGGCGAGATCGACCTCATAACTGCGGTAATCCAGGTAGTTGGTCTGGAAAACGATGCGGTCAGCAAACACGTCATGGACGAGGCTTTCCTCAGCGTCGAAATACGCCGCGCCTTCGACGTTGCCATGGGCGGTGATGATGCGTTGAAACGACAGTGGGTCGATTGGATTCATGTGGGCGGGGTCACAGGGAGAAGGGCGAAAGGGGAGCGCCGCGTACGCTGGCCGATATCCGGATCGCGCTGATCGTACACCAAGGCCTGGGGGTTGCTAAGGGGCGGAATGTGGACTGCGTCAACTGTTGGGCGTGTGTTTGGGTCTATGCTTACCTTGCCCCCTTGAATCAGGCTTCATCCATGTACAAACACCGAACAATCCGGCGGGAGAACACGTGAGACATTCGACACCGGCTGCAGCGCTGCTCTGCCTGTTGCTCGGCACGGTTGATGCCGGGGCCGAGGAGTATCAAGTCATCACCGAAGAGTGGGCACCGTACAACTATCAGGAAAACAATCAGCTGACCGGCATGACCACCGAGATCGTCCGGGCCATCATGGCGCTCACCGGGAATGACTTCGAGGTGCTGTTGCAGCCGAGTATGCGAGCCACCCAGGTACTGAAGACGCGACCCAAGACCATCATGTACTCACTGTTCCGCACACCGGAGCGCGAGCCATTGTACAAATGGGTCGGACCGATCGTGGAAGAGTCCATCCATCCCTATCAACTGGCCAGTACGCCGCCGGTGAACTCCCTGGAACAACTGCTGCGTGCCCCGCAGATCACCACCCGCCACGCCGGCCTGGTGCCGCAGATGTTGCAGTCGCTGGGCTTCAACAATCTGGATAAAAGCGCCACCGAGAGCAAGCTGCTTTACCGCATGCTGCTTGCCGGACGCACCAACATCATCATCGGCGACACCGATGCGGGCGTGGCTTACTACAGCCGTCAGTTGAACATCGCGCCGGGCACGCTGCGGCGAATTCCTATCGAACTGTATCGCTCGTCGCTGTACATCGCCTTCAGCCCTGACAGTGACGATGAAGTGGTGGCGGCGTGGGCCAGTGCGTTAGAGCAGTTGCGGCGTTCCGGGGAGTTGGAGCGGATTCAGCGGCGGTATGAGGGGGCGGTTGGACAATGAACTCACGGAACCGGCGAAAGCCGGTCCCAGGTATTAATACGGCTTTCTACGCTCATTATGGTTATCATCCTTGAGTGACAAATATGTACCAAGGATCTGAAAACTAAAGGGAAATAGACCAATGCCCAAGGCGGTTTTCGTCAGTAGAACTGTTTTGTTTGGCGACTGTGATCCGGCAGGAGTGGTTTACACACCGCGATTTTCATATTTTTCAGTAGAGGCTATCCATGTGGCACTCGATGAATGGCTGGGCACGCCCGGTCTTAGAACCCTGATGGGCTTTGAGATACTGCCGCCCGTACGCGCCATGTCAATGGAGTTTCTGATGCCTTTGACGTGGGATGATGAGTTGTCTATCAAAGTCAGCGTGGCGAAGTTGGGCGTTCATTCGTTCACGTTTTTGGTCGAAGGGTTCATTGTTAATGGGCCCTTATCTTTTGTGGCGAATGTCACTCATGTATGTGTCTCGCCGGAAACCAAAGAAGTTGTAGCCGTTCCCGCGCAGCTGAGAGCGCTTCTTTCATAACCCGCTGGAAAGACGTTCGTCCGGGCATGAGAAATCGGGGTCATAGCGGGACATCGGGGTCAGACCACGGTAAAAAACGGACCCATTCATGTGTGAGTTTTGTCCTCTACCGTCTTCAAGTGGGCCGCAGGTACCGACTCCACAAGCCAAACGCCATTGTCCGCCTGAAAGAACCGAACCCCTGCCTCTCTCATACCCTGTACATCAACAGCGAGTAGTACAGGTTGTCCATAGCGCTTGCCAACGGCCATTGCTGTTTCGGGACTTTCAGTCAGATGGACATGGTGCCGACTGCCTGGGATCAAGCCCTGCACCTCGATGGAGGCCATGAAGCGGCTGGCGGTTCCGTGATAGAGCTGGGCAGGTGGTTTTTTTTCGACGTGTTGCACCTGGACCTGCCCGGTGCTGTGACCTTGTGCGGCTCGGATGCGTTGACCATCTTCAGAGAGCGTGAAACGCTTCTTTTCGTTGGTCTCGACCACCTCGTGCAGCATCTGGTAGTCGAAGGTACGGCCATGTTGGTTGGCGTTCGAAATCAGATTATCAATGTCGGCCCAACCGTCGCGGTCCAGGACGAGCCCCATGGATTCGGGGGCATGGCGTAGTACGTAGCTGAGGAGCTTGCTGATGTCGTCACGTTGTTTCTTGTTCAAGGAAAGGTCCTTTTTCATTGGCTGATTACAGATAGTACTGTGCTTGGCGGCATGGAGGCACTCAAACGAACGTTCCCGGAGGCCGAAGCGGGCTCATTCTGAGTGATGTTGAGTTGATATCACTCAGTTGCGTTGGTACTATCCGCGGCGGAGTAGTTGAGCATCGGTAAGCTCACCCGCCCTTTACTTAAGCTTCGGCTTTACATTATCCGCGGGGGAGAAGAAGTTTTCTCCATGCCGGTTCGAATCCGGCCTACTTCACGTTAAGCAGCAATATGACGAGCACTATAATTTTACGTACGCGAGCCTTGAAGCTGTTCCGTACCAAGCTTGGCAATCCGGTGCGAAACCTGAACAGTGTCGTGATCGGTTTATGCGGGGTCGGTGCAGGAATCGCGTTGAAACCCAAGGATCTTGCTGTTAGCTGGGCTCCTGGTGATCTCATCCAGGCTGAGCGTGAGGCAAGAGGGTTTGCAATAAAGTCTTTGATGGTAACGGCCTGTGATGCCTTGGATCATTACCTTGAAGACTTAGGCGTTGGTCCGAGCCCATTGGCTGATATGACCTTACGTTCAGTGCTGAGAAAAGAGCCTCAGATTATCCAAAGGGGCCAGGCGCTCACGCCAAGCGGCATATCAATGCTCGAGACGCGACTGAATGAAGTCATCGATCGCCCATCCGAGATCAAGTCTGTCCTGCGTGATTTTTCGGAAAAGTTCTGTGGCAAACAGAAAACGCTATCGTTGAATGCTCGTTGTGGTGGGCTTTTTTCCCACGCTCAAACCTTGAACGGACCTGCCATTTCCGCCATTCCTCTAAGACCGTCCTATCACTCGGCTGTGGTCCTATTGGTTGCATGGCGCAATGTACTCGTACACGACCTGGATACGGATCCGCTAGATCCCAAGGTCGTTTCGGATTTGATCGCGGATAAGGAGTATCTGGCTGCCGAGCATGCCGGTATAGACTTCGAAAAAACCCTTGAGCGATACAGTTCTAAGAGCGAGCCATCTCTT
Organism: Pseudomonas sp. H1_F01; assembly: GCF_054681425.1. Lineage (NCBI taxonomy): Bacteria > Pseudomonadati > Pseudomonadota > Gammaproteobacteria > Pseudomonadales > Pseudomonadaceae > Pseudomonas > Pseudomonas sp. H1_F01. The sequence goes on from NZ_CP162823.1 coordinate 2,726,927, forward strand.
AAGGATATTTCTACACTCGTCTCCATACTCATGCGGTATCTAGCCGCAATTGATGCTCGGCTAATCGCATCCTGTGATCTTGGTAGATTTGTTCAAGAGGCCGTTTGCGAGGAGCTGAACTTGCGTGGTGCGCCAGAAGATACCCTGCGGAAGTGGGCAGGCAAGAGCTATCCTGAGCGTATTTCAAAGGCGCTTAGAATGGTCGGTAACCATGGCTTCGTTTCCACAACTTTTGACAGAAAGAAAAAAAGCTATCCTGGACGCGTGATCGCGAAGCAGGACATGAGTTTTCTTGATGCTAATAATTTCAAGGAACTTTCAAGCTTGGTTTTTCCAGATATTTGTAAAGGTAACTAGATCGCGCCAAAATCGCAGAGTCGGGTCAGACCACGGCTGTCAAGTTATAGTCTGATCCGGATTTTCTGCTGAGGCATAGGTCTCTGCATGCTACAGGCCAGTTCAATTCCGGATATATAGGCAGTGACAGAATCAGGCGCCTGATGAAGCCAATCGCGGCAGACGTTCTACCGCTCTTGATAGTACTGCGCTCTACGCCTGGCCTCTTCCCGCTCCATTTCCTCATAATGCTTGCGTTCTTCCCGCTCCCTCTCTTGATGGCGCTCGCGGTGTTTCCTGTCTGCGGCTCGATCCATTTCCCGCTGCTGCTCCCAGTGGCGCCTGTTTGCCTCTCGATAGTCCTGGTTCCGATCACCGGCAAATGCACCCGCTGAGGTGAAGCCAATCCAGGTGAGTGCAAAAATGGCAGCCATTTTCATGTACTTGTCTCTCTAGCGCAGATGTGTGCGGGAGGTGAAATTTGCGGCTTCCGGTAGACCATGAGGATGGTCGCAAGTGCATTGCTATGGGTTGAAAAGGGGACGCTCCAAGTTACGTCCCCTTTTTCTGCTTTCTAGAAGCTGTACTTGGCGGTCAGCATCATATTGCGAGGGTTGCCGTAGGAGTCACCGCCATAGCTCACGGAGTTGGCGATGGTCGAGTAGTACCTGCGGTCGAAGATGTTGTTGGCGTTGACCTGCAAGTCCAGGTTCTGGCTGACCCGGTAGCCGGCCATCAGGTCGGTGATCGCGTAGCTGCCCTGTTCGAGGCGGTATTTGCTGCCATCAGCCAGCAGGATGTCGTTGTACATGCGGCTCTGCCAGGAGACGTTGCCGCCCACGCGCAGTTTTTCCAGCGGGCCCTGGAAGTGGTAGCTGGTGGTCAGCTTGAACAGATGCTCCGGCGTGTCGGTGTCGAACTGCTTGTTTACGTTCTGTGGGTTGGCGGCGTCCTTGATAGTGTGTGTTCGTGCGTAGGTGTAGCCACCGCCGACTTGCCAGTTTTCGGTCAAGGCGCCTTGCAGTTCGAAGTCGATACCCTGGCTGCGAATCTCGCCGGAGGCTTCATAGCAGGTTGCCTGTGGGCAGTTTGCTGTAAACAGTTGCACGGCGCGGTTTTCCTGGTCGACGCGGAACAGCGCCACGCTCGCATTCAGCGCGCCATCAAAATATTCGCCCTTGATGCCGACCTCGTAGTTCTTGCCGACGATCGGCTTGACCGGGCTACCGGAAGTATCCTTGGAGCTCTGCGGCGTGAAGATATCGCTGTAGCTGACGTAGACTGAGTGATGCTCGTCCAGGTCGTAGATCAAGCCGGCGTAACGGGTGAGGTTACGGGTGACCTTGTAGTCGCCATCGCCATCCCGGTTATCGTAGTCGTACCAGTCCAGGCGCCCGCCGAGGATCAGCTTCAACGGGTCGGCCAGGCTCAGGCGTGTGGTGAGGTAGACGCCATCCTGAGTGGTCACTTCGCGCTGGTTGTTGGTGTGGACGAAGTCCGGTTTACCCGCATTGAACGGCCAGTTGGTGTCGTACGGGCTGTAGTTGTGGGTGGTCATGTCGTAGATGCGCTTGCTGGCGCCCACCACCAGTTCATGGCTGCGTCCGAACGCCTCGAAGGGCCCGCTGGCGAATGCGTCTACTCCGGCCTGGTTTTCATCGAAGTCGGCCTGGTAGACCGTGCGGGCCAGTGTGTTGTTGACCCAGCGCGATTGGTAAGAGCCGGAGAACAACGCGTTCTGTTCGGAGTAGTTGGCGTTGACCTGAAGGTTCCAGTCATTGGCCAGGCGATGACGGACTTCGGCGAATACGGTGTTGATCTCCTGATCCTTGTTCTCCCAATCCGTCCCCGGATTGTAGGAACGTGGCAGGTCCAGATGATGGCCGTCCTGGCCGATCATCGAAGAGCCCCAGAAGTAATTGGTCTTGTCCTTCTGATGGGAAAATCCCAGGGTCAGGGTGGTGTCTTCGCTCAGGTCCGCTTCGGTGACGGCATAGAACAGGCCGTGGTCCTCCTCGACATTGTCGATGAAGCTGTTGGCGTCCTGGTAAGAGGTCACGACCCGGCCGCGCAGCGTGCCACTGTCGTTGAGGGGGCTGGAGGCGTCGACTTCGCCACGGTAGTCGTCCCAGCTGCCGGCCGCACCGGTCAGGGTGACTTTCTGCTCGGCCAATGGTCGCTTGCGGATCAGGTTGATGGAGGCCGAAGGGTTGCCTGCACCTGTCACCAGGCCGGTGGCACCGCGCACCACCTCGACTCGATCGAACATGGCCAAGTTAGGCTGGGCGCCAACGTTAACGCCGTTGTAGCCACTCGGGATGCCGTCATACATCAAGTTGTCGATTTCAAAACCGCGTGCCTTGTAGATCTGCCGACCAGGACCAGAGGAAAAGTCCAGGAACAAACCGGGCGTCGCCTTGACCACGTCGTTGATGTCGGTCATCACCTGGTCATCCATGCGCTGGCGCGTAATGACGGTGACGGCTTGTGGGGTTTCACGCATCGTCAGCGGGAGTTTGGTCGCGGTCGACATCGCGCCGGTGGTGTAGGACTCGGTGCCTTCCGTGGTACTCCCCAGTTGGCCGCTCCCGGAGACCTCGGTTGCGTCTAGTTCCAGGGTGGCGGGTGGGGTGGTGCTGTTGTCATCGGCAAAGGCTGGGGCGAGGGTGGCCATGCAAATTGCCATGGCCAGAAGATTGCGGGCAGGGGTGAAGTGACGTGGCGGGGTGGCACAAGTCGACATGGATAGATCCTTAGATGCTAATGCTTGTGAGAGTAATTCGCATTAAGTATCACAGGATTCATCTAAGCGATAAAGTTTGTTGCGGTTGGAGTAGGCGGTGCGCAGGGTGCACCGCCACCGTACAGTCATCCACGATGGCCGTCGTACCCCGCACAAACTTGAAGGCTAGTTGCCCCGGCCACCACCAAACGACCATTCATCGCTGGCCGTAGTGGTGATCACCACCATTACATCCTCCGCGTCGAGACCTGGAGCTCGCCTCAGTTTCTCGACCAGGTCGCGGTAGAAACGCTGTTTCGCCTCGACGCTTCGAGGGCGGCCAGCGGTAATAGTGATCAGCACAAAGTCATGGCTACGCGGCCCACCCAGGTAGTCGGGATCAAATATCAACTCGCCCACTTCATGTTGGTGGATGACCTGGAAGCGATCGGTCTTCGGCACCTCGAAGCTATCAACCAAGGCATCGTGCAGCCCTTGGGACAATGCTTGTAGATACTCGGCCGACTTCCCCCGGTGCAGTGAAATACGTGAAAACGGCATAACAGTTATTCCCATGGCTAAAGCGACAGGGGGGAAAACTATCAAGTCGCGATAGTTCCGAATATCAGATTTAATAGAGGAGATCATCCCAAATTAGTGGACTATTCAATGCGCCGTCCGACCTTCGATCTTGATGTATTGCGTACTTTCGTCACCGGCGTGGAGTTCAACAGCTTTGCCAAAGCGGCGGATCGTCTCGGTCGATCGACTTCTGCCGTGAGCGCTCAATTGAAGAAACTTGAGGAGCAGATCGGTACTCCGGTACTGGCCAAATCCGGTCGAGGGTTAGTCTTGACGCCCGCAGGTGAATCACTGCTCAGTCATGCCCGTCGGTTGCTGGAACTGAACGACGGCATTTTCCAGACCCTGCATGAAAGCCAAACCGCGGGGACAATTCGCCTCGGGCTTCAAGAAGACTTTGGGGAACATTTACTGAGCGAGATCCTTCGACGCTTCGTCCAGACTTACCCGATGGTGATTCTCGAGGTCAGGATCGCGCGTAACGCCGAACTGCTTGCGTTGGTCGAAAGTGCTGGCCTGGACTTGGCCCTGACATGGGACACAGGGCATATGTCGCCCTATGCCACGCGGCTGGGCGAAACGCAGATGCACTGGATCGGGGCTCGTGACATGCCGTCACTTACCCGCCTTGCTGACTCACCGCTGCCATTGATCATGTTCGACGCGCCTTGCGTATTGCGTAGCGCTGCCACACAGGCACTGGATGCCGCGAAAATTCCCTGGCGAATCGCCCTGACCAGCCCCAGCGTCGCGAGTATCTGGGCGGCCGTCGCCGCCGGTTTGGGCTTGACGCTGCGAACTCGCATTGGGCTGCCGAGTCATCTCGCTGTCGTTTCCGGCTTGCCGGCCGTACCAAGCCTTGGCTATGTGCTTCACAGCAGTGGAGAAGACCCGACGCCCGCCATCCGGCAACTGGCCGCGTTGATCAAAACGAGCCTGCAAGAGCACACGTTCGGTTTTGCGGTTGCGCAGTAGTGGGAGGTGTCAGATTGGGATTTTGATACATAGGTCAAAAAGCAGGGATACGTTTTTACACAGCCTGGGTCTACAACGGCCTGTCGCGAAGGCCGGCAATCGACCCTTTGTCGCCTTCCAACGGATCACACCTTTCAGGGTCTTTACTTCCAGTTAGGCCCTGTAAGTAAAGTTGGGAGCGCGCGATGAGCAACGAACAGGTGGCGCCTGAGACGAAAGGGGTAACGGTGACGTTACTGTCAACGATTGACCTGGGGCCTGAGATCGAGGGTATGGCCGGGCGCCAACTCAGGATGCGCAGGGTGACCATCGAGCCTGGAGGCGTCTTCGGGCCGATTCACAACCATGTCGACAGACCAGGCACCGTCTACATTCTGCAAGGAACGATCACTGACCATCGAAATGGCGTCGCCACGGATTACGGGCCGGGAGTGGGCTGGCCCGAGGACAGGAACACCACGCACTGGCTTGAGAACAGAGGCACGATTGCGGCGGTGGAGATATCGGTCGATATTGTCAGGCAAGGTTAAGTTCGTTGACTTTACTTGAACTGAGCAACCAGCCAATCCTTCAAACGCCCACACGCCGGATCTTCTGCCTTCTTCTCATCGATCATCAGGTGCTGATAAAGCTGTCTGCCAGGTTCCTGGCTTGCTGAGTCGCGGCCTCACGTGCGTGCCGATCGACGTCTTCTCCCAGGATGGTTTTCTCCACAATCACCGAATGCACATCCGTGATGCCGATAAATTTCAGCCAGGCTTCCACGTAGGGTTTCTGGAAGTCGAAGCGCTCCGCCGGTGTGATCGACTGCGCCGAAAAATCCAGGCCGCGGGCGTACATCACCACGGCGAGTTTATTGTGCAGCATGCCTTCCAGACCGCGTTGCGGGTCAACGCTGAACAGGATGTCTTTCTGCGATACCAGATCGATGAAGTGCTTGAGTTTGTACGGGATGCTGAAATTCCACAGCGGTACGGACATCACGAGTACATCCGCGCGGTGCAGGTGACTTGCCAACGCTTCTAACGTGTTCCAGGCCTCTTGTTGTGCGGTGGTCAACGGCGTGCCATTGAGCCCGGCGTATTTAGCCTCCATGGCCAGATCATCGAATTCCGGCAGGGCCATGTTCCAGAGGTCGAGGGTGATGATTTCGGTGTCCGGGGTGTTTGCTTGATAACGCGCAATGAAGCTGCGCGCGACTTCAAGGGAAGCCGAGCGGTGCTTGCGTGGAGAACACTGAATATGGAGAAGAGTCGTCATGACACACCTTGAATGAGGGGAAGGCAGGGCAGGTGGGAGCATTGCAACATAGTTGTAATTGAAATATAAATCGTGAATTAAAGCTCAATTGATCACGTATAAAACTATGTTCGATGCTCTGCTGCTCAAGACATTGGTCACGGTCGTCGATGAAGACGGCTTCAGCCGCGCCGCCCAGAAGCTGCACCTGACTCAATCTGCCGTCAGTGGCCACGTGCGGCGATTGGAAGAACAGATTGGTAAACCCCTGTTGACGCGCACCACCCGTTCCCAGCAACTGACGGCCGATGGCGAGCGCCTGGTCTCTTACGCGCGCACGATCCTTGCGTTGAACCGTGATGCCTGGACAGACCTGACACGCACGCCGTTTCATGGACGGCTGCGGATCGGAGTGTCCGAAGATTTTGTCGAGGCTCGATTACTGCGCACTGTTCAGGATTTTGCAGCGCAGTACCCCGGGATGGAGATCGAGGTGCAGGTGAACATTCCGGGGACGTTACTGGCGCTGATGAAGCAAGGGCATCTGGAGGTGGTCATTGGTTCGCTGTGCGAAACCAGCGAAGCAGGGCTGTTGCTATGGCAAGAGCCGCTGGTGTGGGCCTGGTCGGCGCAACCCGTTGCGCGGTTACCCACGCCGTTGCCGCTGGCCCTGTTCCCCGAGCCGTGCCCTTATCGCGAGGCCGCGCTGACAAGGCTGGCGCAGGCGGGGATCGCCCAACGCACAGTGATGTTGTGCAGCAGCACGGCCGGGTTGCGAGCGTCGGCCTTGGCAGGCTTCGCGGTAGCGCCCATGCCACTGAGTCAGTTGGGGCAAGGATTGGCGGTCATTGGGGTAGAACATGGGTTGCCGAATTTGCCGGATGCCCAATGTCGGCTGTTCACCTCGCCCGATGCGGATCAGACGATTGTGGCAGCGGTCACTCAGCTCATGCTGGAGTATTGCGCCAAGCGCAGGGCTTGATTGTCATTTCAAAGGGGCTGCTTGAGCGCCTCAATGGCGACTAACACCCCCCCTCACATCATCCTCACACCACCGCAGCCGCAATCGCTCTGGATCGCCAGGCAAAAGCCAACACCATCAGCAAACCCAACCCCGCCATTGCCGCCCCGGCCAGGGAGATCGCCGGATAACCCAGCCCGGCATTGATCACCGCACCCCCGAGCGCCGCACCAATCGCGTTACCGAGGTTGAAGGCGCCGATGTTCACCGCCGAGGCCAGGTTGGGCGCGTCCTTGGCTGCTTCCATGACGCGCATCTGCAGCGGCGGCACCAGGGCGAAGCTGGCGATACCCCATATCAGGATGGCCACGGCGGCCGGCAGCGGCCAACGCATCAGTACGGTGAACGCCAGCAAGACAAGAATCAGCACGCTCAGTGAAACGATCAGGGTGCGATCGATCGAGCGGTCGGCGGCCTTGCCGCCCCACATGTTGCCCAGCGTCAACCCCACACCGAACAGCACCAGCATGGCCGTGATGTAGGCGGTGGACGCGTGGGTCTCGCTGCTGAGGATCGGCGCGATATAGGTGAAGACGGTAAACATGGCACCCGAGCCGACGACGGTCAGGGCCAACGCCCCCAGCACCGGTCCACGGCCCAGTACCCGAATTTCGGCCAGTACACCGGCGCTTTGCGGTGCTGGCAGGTTGGGCAGGGCGAACCACAACGCGGCCATGGTCGCCACGCCGAGGCCGGTAATACCCCAGAAAGCGGTGCGCCAGCCGAACAGTTCGCCAAACCAGGCGGCCAGCGGCACGCCGCCGATGGTCGCCAGGGTCAGGCCCATGAACATGGCCGCGACCGCTCCGGCACGCTTCTGCGGGGCGACCACGCTGGCGGCGACGATGGAACCAACGCCAAAGAACGCACCGTGGTTCAGTGAGGTCACCACTCTGGCGACCATGAGGCTGTAGTAATCGGTAGCCAAGGCTGACATCAGATTACCCAGGGTGAAAATCGCCATGAGCCCGATCAGCAGATAGCGCCGGGGAATCCTGCCGGTGGTCAGGGTCATCAGCGGCGCGCCAAGCAGCACGCCCAGGGCGTAAGCACTGACCAACAGACCCGCAGCGGGAATGGAAACGCCGAGATCCGCAGCGATGCCCGGCAACATGCCCATGGGGGCGAACTCGGTAACGCCGATGCCAAAGGCACCAATGGCGAGTGCGACAAGTGGTGGATTGATACGCATGGAAGGCTCCTTATCTATGCCGCCAATGCTACGATCCAACTTTTCCAGGCGGTAGATAGCATTTTTGGCAATCACCTTTGCGTAAGAGGCACAAATGGACTTTAACGGCAGGTCCGGTGAAATGAGCGTGTTCGCCACCGTGGCGCAAGAAGGCAGCCTTTCAGCCGCCGCGCGTGCATTGGGACTGACACCCTCGGCGGTCAGTCGGATCATCGCGCGTACCGAACAACGCCTTGGCACCCGCCTGCTGCTGCGCACCACCCGAGCGATCACCTTCACCGCCGAGGGTGAGGCGTTCCTGCGCGGCGCACGGCGTATCCTGGCCGACATGGCCGAGGTCGAAGAAGCTATCGCCGACCAGGGCGTACCCAAGGGCCGTTTGCGGGTCAGCGCCGCCCTTGGCCATGGGCGGCTGGCCATCGTTCCCTTGGTGGCAGCGTTCAGCGCCCGCTACCCGAACATCGTCGTCGACCTCACCCTCGGCGACGAAGTGGTCGACATTCTCGGCGGCCAGGCCGACGTAGCGGTACGCTTTGGCCATCTGCCCGACAGCCCGCTGACCGCGCGCAGGATCGGCGACACCGGCCAGGTAGTGGTGGCATCGCCCGACTATCTGCGGCGCCACGGCACCCCCGAGGAACCGGAAGACCTGCTCCGGCACAACTGCCTACGCTTCAACTTCCGACGTGCCGAACCCAACTGGCCGTTCATCCGCGACGGACGAGAGTTCTCCCTGAAGGTCAGCGGCAACATCGAATGCAGCAGTGGTGAAGCGCTGGCACAACTTGCGCGAGTAGGTGCCGGCATTGCGCGTATCGGCGAGTTCACCGTGAGCGAGGACCTGCAGCGCGGCGACCTGATACCGCTGCTGGAAGCCTGGAACCCCGGCGACCGGGAACCGATTCATGCGGTGTTCGTAGGGGGCTCGGCAATGCCGGCGCGGGTGCGGTTGTTTGTGGATTTCTTGGTGGAGCATCATCGGATGTAAGCGGTGGACCGTTGCTAGGTTGTAAGCATGTCCAGGAGTCCTTCCAATGTTTTAATGGAACGCTCCGCTGGCGTTATGCTCGCTGGCCATGGATGGAATCCACTCAACCAGACGGCAAGCATTCCGGCTGCTGTAGCACCCAGGTAATCGTTCTGTGGGTGATCACCGACAAACCAGCAATGCTCAGGACGAACTCCCAACGCCTGCGCTCCCAGATGGAATATCTCAGGCGTCGGTTTCGCAATGCCGCACGCCTCGGAGCAAATCATCGTTTCAATTGTTTCGCCGAAAGGTAGTGCCTCCAAGGTCTGCCGTCGCGAATGCTCGGCGCCGTTGGAGATGACGCCCATGCCAATACCCTTGCGATGAAGCGCTTGAACCATCGCGCTAGCGCCTGGCATTTCAACCGCAGCGCTCGGGAAGTGATTCATCCAGTGTGTAATTAATCGCTTGGGATCGACTGGCCCAGTCCACTTCAGCTCCTGGGCTAGCGTGTACCCAATCGCCTCGCGGATGGAAGAATATTCCGATCCCGGTTGTAGATATCCACCGTTGTCGATGCGCGCGATCAGATGAGAGATCTGACGGCTGTCTGCCTCAGCGATTTCAATCTTGAACTCATGCAGAAATCGCTCAGCGTAGCGGTCAATGCTGAGCGCGCGATGGGTGAGTGTGTTGTCCAGATCGAACAGAATAGCTTTCGGTGCCAAGTTCCCTCCCAGCGATCACGATGCATTGGCTAACTTGATTACAGAGTGACCCGTCTTCTCACCTGCTACACCGGAGCACGCTCGCCTAGGTCAGATTCAACCCGCCGTCCGAGAGGAGTATCTCGCCGGTCAAGTAGTCCGACTCGACCAGCATTACAACAGCTTTTGCGATGTCGTCTGGGCTAGCGGCCCTGCGCATGGGTGCGCGAGTTCGCCACAACTCTTGGGCATCTGTCCATTCTGCGGTCAGAGGCGTGTCGACCAAGCCAGGCGCCACAGCGTTTACGCGAATTTCTGGCCCCAGCGATACCGCGAGCAAGCGGGTCATGTGATTAAGCGCAGCTTTGCTTACCGCATAGGGAATCGATGCGCCCTTAGGACGGATGCCGGCATGGGAACTGATGTTTACGACGCAACCGGCTCGACGGTAACGGGCGGCATCGCGCAATGCCGACTCGGCCAATGCAACCAGGTGGAACGGCGCCACGACATTAACCTCGTTAAGTTCGTGCCACACCGTCGAGTTGGCCGCGGCAAGGTCGCTGTGCGGAATGACTCTGCTAATACCGGCATTATTGACCAGTACGTCGAGCTGCCCCCACGCAGCGATCGCCTCGTTAATAAGCCTGACCCTGTCAGCTTCGAAAGCAAGATCGGCTTGCACGTAAATAGCCTGCTTCATTTCGGCAACCATAGCGCGTCCCGTATCAGCAGAATTTCGCGAATGGAGCACCACCGCATAGCCTGCCCGGCTTAGTACACGCGCAATGGCTGCGCCGATACCGGAAGTGGATCCTGTAACCAACGCGACGCGTAATACGTTATCGATCGTCGGATCGGGTTTCATATGGATATCTCGAATGGGTTGCCTGTAGAAATCCAGCTTTCGGAAAATGCGACTGAAGCAGAACGACTAGGAATTTTGACCCCGTTGCTGGCCCATAACCTGGCCAACGGTGGAGACGACGCCCATGAAACATTTGCTCTGTTGCTACGAGACCCTGACAGTAACTAAGTCATTGGCGGACTGTACGGCAAGGTCTCTTATCGATGGCTGCTCATCGATCTTGTCAGTGTTCCCGAGTCGATGCGTGGTCAGGGTATTGGTGAACGGCTAATGCCCATGGCCGAAGAAGTCGCGCAGAAAAAGCACTGCACCGGTATCTGGCTGGAGACCTTCAGCTTTCAGGCCCCCGGCTTCTATCAAAAACTTGGCTACTCCGAATTCGGACGCCTGGCAGACTATCCTCCGGGACATACCCGGCTCTATTACCAGAAGCTGTTGTGCTGACAACGTTTTGATTTTGGTCCGATAGCTGCTTCATAGCAGACCACAATCGGCTCATTTCAGCCAATGCTGATCGGGCGCTTTGGGTCGTTCTCTGCCCTCCGCGACAGGCAACCATCGGCCAAAAGCGGTCAATCACCTGATGAAATTTGCCTTGCCCCCCTTCAATGTTGTATGTAATCCCACGCACATTCAGTGCATAAAATGGTTCGCAGGAATGGACACCAATTCCCTCACATTTCAACAGTTGTTTCGCCCGGGAAGCTCCTCAAATGGCTGCACCGTGGCCGAACGAATCTCCATCGATTTTCTGATTAACGGACGTTCGTTGCTCAATGCTCTCGTCTTAGCTGATGGTGGTCATTCAGATTTCATGGGCTGTTTCGTTAAGGGTTTCCCGGAGCCAAACAGGCTATCTAACTCTCGCCTACTTTTACGCGAACACGCTGAAACAGAAAGTGGTCGTATCCTCCTTTACATCTGCCCCGAGTGCGGCGACATCGGGTGTGGCGCCTACTCAGTATTTGTTCGCCAAAACGATGACTGTTACATGTGGGACTCCTTTGCTTACGAGAACGGCTATGAAGAGCCTCAAATCCTAAACGGTGTTGGTCCCTTCACATTTGAGAAGCATGCATATGAGGCAGTTATCAATGATGCGGCGGCTTTCTAAAAGGTTCAACAGCCCTATTGCAGGTATTCGCAACGGGCACAATCGGCCAGCAGCGGCCGTACAGAGTAGAGAAAACAAATCTGAGAATCATCTGGCCGGCCTCCCCACCTCACAGAGGTGGCGTAAAAATGAATAGCATTGGCTACTTATAGCAATATAAATTTTTGGGACTTGAGGACTCACCATGAAAGAGATTAGGGTTGCTATTTTCGATCAATTCATGCCAACACAATACGATTACAACCAACCTGAAATGACTGCAGACGAACCGAGTGATTGGGCTGCATCGTTGGGCGGGTTGAACTTTTCCCCCGCATTTGAAGGTCCTAGAGGGGAAAGGTATTGCCGAGTTGACGATGAACGCCTTCAAAAAGAATTACATAGATTAACAAAATTTAAAACATGCTCCATTTGCAGGAGCCCAACTTTTCAGGTCGAGTCATTAGTTGAAGATGAAGATATTCAGCTTTGCTTGAAATGTGGCTATTGGGGAGGCATTGGATTTAGAGAGTGGAATAGCCACTTACACTCCCACCCTCGAAGAGGCGTGATAGGGAGATACAAGGCCATCGAACCAATTGATGCTCAGTCAACTGATTACTTAGCAACACATCTTAGACGCTACCCCAAGGAGCTAACCAACATCTCTCCTAAGCGTTCAGAAACATTTGTGATGGACCTTTTGAGTGATTATCTGGGTTGCGAAGTTAAGTCTCTTGGTGGCACTAAGGATGGAGGAGTCGACGGATACATTCTCAAAGGCAATAAGGTTGGCACTATCATTCAAGTGAAATGGCATGAGTCAACCAATAAAGCTGAAAGTGTCAAGGTTGTTCGAGAGGTTGCAGGAACATTGTTGGCTAGGCACGTGCCGCAAGGGATTCTTGTGTCGAACAGGGAAAAGTACTCAGAACCGGCAAAGCAGGAAGCAAAGAGTATCTCGCAGCTGAGCATTAATGAGTTAGGAAAAATCAATTTAGAGCTAATGGACTACCATAATATTTTGGATATGCTGGAAATTACTAGCACTAAAGCAACTAGCGACATGCGCATTGATGACTGGTTTAAATTTAACTTGGAAGAAGAATGTATCTTTGATGGGGCTGCTATGATTTCGGAAGGTTATGCAGAGCGATTCATGTAAATAATAACTTAATAATTATCTCATCTTGAGCTCAATACAACTTCCGCGTTAAAAAAGCAAATCAGGAATCTCATTGAATCTTTAGTAGCAAATTGGCGGTAAAGCAGTTGATGCACTGCTGCCCAGATAATTGCCGTCAGCCCAGCGCCGCTGCTGCAGTAGCGGAACCCGCCATCGAAGGATGACGGCCGATAGCCGCTCACTACAGGCGGCTATCGGCCAGAAGCGGTCTCTCAAGTCTTCGAGTTAGTACATTATTGTGAATACGGGCGCCGTGCCCAAAGTCTGAAATCGAAGCCGGTATGAGATGAATTTACGGCGTATAAACCGCGGACCGACCAGATACATGCGCTTCGCTCAGGGGGCAGACAGAGGAGTACCTTTCGCCGGATTATGCTCCCATGGTGGAAAAGGCGACCAAGCCTCCACAAGTTTATCGATGAAGAGTCGAATTTTTGGAGAGAGGTGCCGCTTGCTAGGGTAGATCACCCGAATAGGCTCTGCGGCCTCTGCATATCCTGCGAGCAATTGAACGAGCTTGCCGCTTCTCAAATCGTCGTTAACCACATAGGAAGGAAGAGTCGCGATACCCAGGCCTGCGACAGCTGACTGGTGCAATGACTCAGCACTGTCCATCTGTAGCCTTCCACCATGAGTAACTGGCAAAGAGCGACCGTTCACTCGAAAATTCCAGGGAAGCAGTCTCCCGCCGCTCACGAAATGCAGGCACTGATGCTCGAAGAGATCTTCGGGCGTTTTTGGGGGGGCATGCTCAGCCAGATACTTGGGTGAAGCGCAGGTAATCATTCGTTGGTAGGCCACGGTGCGCGTGAGCAACCGAGAGTCTTCCTTGGGAGGCCCGATGCGCATGGCCAAGTCAAATCCCTCATCAATCAGGTCGACCAGCCTGTCGGAAAAGGTGATATCCACGCTCAAGGATGGCCAATCCTTCAGACAGCACTCAATGTGCTGAAGGACATGAAGTCTGCCCAACGCAACTGGCAGGCTCATCCGCAGTCGTCCACTGGGTGTCGAACGACGAAACGCAAGGGCATCCTCCACATCGTCCAGATCCTGAAGAACGCCCACGCAGCGCTCATAAAGAACCTGGCCGTCATCCGTCATGCTCAAACTACGAGTGGTGCGATTCAGCAAACGTACTTGTAATCGAGCCTCAAGCCTGACTATGGACTTCCCCACTGCCGAGCGAGTAAGGCCAAGTTGCTTGGCCGCCGCAGTGAAGCTCCCAGCGTTTACCGAGCTTACAAACGCTGCAATATCGTTCAGGTTATGGAGTTCCATGGGACCTCTGGACGTCAACGTTCGGGTGGCTTAGCACCCGGCTATGGGGAACCCTATTCCCCAATTATGAGAATAATATCTCAATTAGCCATTCCGTTGCCCAGCGATCAATTGAGGTCATTATGAACATTCAAGTACAAGCAGCCGTCCAAACCTGGGCTAACAGCCTTAGCGATCTGGTACCCGTTCTTAAGGGAATCGATACCACCACAAAGATGAGCGACATCCGCGACTCCTACGCAAAAATGCTCGCGCTAAATCCAGCGCCTGCTGGCGTCAAATTTGAAGCAGTCGACATGGGTGGAGTGCCAGGCACACTGGTCACTCCGGACGAGATCAAAAGCGACGCAGTAGTGATGTACATCCACGGAGGGGCTTACATTGTTGGGCGTCCAGACGGCTATCACGGCATCGGCGGCAACTACGCAAAGATGCTTGGTGCTCGTGTGTACATGCCGGACTACCGCCTTGCCCCTGAACACAAGTTCCCAGCCTCTATTGACGACACATTGCGCGCCTACGAGTGGTTGCTTGAGCAGAAGATCCCGGCTAACAAGATTGCATTCTCTGGCGAGTCAGCTGGCGGCGCGATGGTTGTCAGCGTGATGGTGGCGGCCAAATCCAAAGGACTTCCATTGCCTGCGGTTGGCGCTTCCATTTCGCCATGGGCAAACCTTGAACACACCGGTGCTTCCATGAGCAATCGTGAAGGTTTGGATCCTCTGAACTCCAAGCCTGTCCTGGATATTCTGGCCAGGGCGTTCTTGGGCGACACATTGGCCAATCATCCTCTGGCCTCTCCTGTGTTCGCGGACGTCACTGGACTTCCGCCAATTCTGGTGCAGATCGGCGAGAACGAGCTGATGTTGAGTGACGCGATGCATCTTGCAACTCATTTGGCTGATAACCGCGTTCGCGTCAACCTGGAAGTATGGCCTGCGATGTTCCATGCCTGGCACTTCTACGCCACCATGCTGCCAGAAGGTCAGCAGGCAATGGAGAGTTCCGTGCGCTTCATTGAGGTTGGCCTGGCCGACGCTAATCGCTAAAACGTAAACCGACCGCGGCAGTTTCCGACTGTCGCGGTTCACCCCTTGGCATTCAAACAACGGGGCTCATCCTGGATGGGTACGCACCTGCGTCGACGACGAGGCCAAAACTGGTTTTGTCCGGCACTAGGGTTGATTGCATCGAGATAGACATTCTTGGCGGTCCACATCCTCTTTCCGAGAAGTTGTTTCCTGAGCAGCTCAACATATACGCACGTTAACTTAGCTAAACGAACCATTACAGCGGTGTCAGCTTTTGGCCTAAAGCAACCCGTTACTCCGGGCGCAGCTGACTTTCAGTTCGCAAGATGATCTGTCCAGATGTCTTCTCGCGTGCCGTCGAGAATGGGCCCGCAGCAGTGGGTCATCGATGGCTCGCAGGCGCGTTGGTCGTGTGTACCTTGGCTAGGCGCAGGCGCCAGTCGCCGCCATGCCGGAGGCGGCATTCTTCTTCGGAGTCGAAACTGACGCAGCGGGCCATGTGGGTGACGTGTACGTCGGCGTCGTTCAGGGCGGCGGCGGTCAGCTCACGCATGCGGTTGTCGGCCCCCGTTGATAGGGCGTGTTCCTGGCTGGCGCGGCTGTCGAAAATCCAGATCACGCGCAGGCTTTGGGGAAAGGCGCGATAGTCGACGGTGTGGGTCAGCCAGGCGAAGCCCGGGATTTCAGTTTTGGCGGTTTCACAGGCTTCGGTCAGGGTGGCGATGAGACGACGCTCAATACGGGCGTCGTCACGTGAGGTGGGTGGCATAAAAGGCTCCAGGCGGGGTGTTCAATGGCTGAGGTGTCAGCCCCTCAACGTGGGCTTGGTTGAATCGAGCGACGTAACCGTAGCCACTCATTCCAGCAATCCTCAGCAACGATATCCGCATAGCCCCGCTCTTGTTCCATCGCCAGCGCGGTGGCAAAGGTTACCGCAATGCAGGTGGCCTGGTCTCGGATGTTGCAGACTTCGAGTTCGGTGAGTGGAGCGCCTTTTTTTGACTCGGCTGCTGTGAGTACAGCTGCAAGGGCGGGTACGAAAACCAGGCATAGGGGATCGGAGGACATTAGCTTCTTCCTTGGAGTGAATTGGACATTATTAACGGGACACGGGGGCAGGGGGGCGTCGTCATCGTTTCATGGTCCGGTCCATTTATTTCTGCGCGCCGGTTGTTTCCAACGTCGAAGCGATAAGGTCGCGTAGCCACATATGGGCAGGATCGCGATGCAGTCGCTCGGGCCATAACATCAGCATTTCAAACCCGGGAATGGCCAGCGGAGGTGCCTGGACGTGAAGCGCCGGCTCATGTTTCACCAGCCTTTCCGGCACCACCGCAACCAAATCGCTGTGCACCAATGCTGAGACCAGCGAGTTGAAATTGGACACGGACAATACCACTCGCCGCTCCAGACCTTCGGCTGCCAGCGCGTGGTCGGTACTGCCAACGAAGCCGGCGCCATCAGGTGACATGACGGCATGTTCAAGCGCGCAGAACGCTTTGAGCGACAACCTGGTTGCCAGAGCCGGATGGTCGCGCCGCGCCGCCAGCACATAGCGTTCGTGAATCAAGGAACGCTGACGCAACTTGGACGGCGCTTCATCGCGGGTGTGCAGCGCCAGATCGATAAGGCCGTTCTCCAGATCCTTGGCATAGTCGCCAGTCGGTTTATTCATAAGCGCCAACCGCGTGTACGGGGCCAGGCGCCTGAGCCGCGAGAGCGACGGCCAGATCAAGGCAGTCGTCGCATAATCACTGGCAGCGATCTTCCACGTTTGATGGGACCGTCCGGGTTCAAAAGCGGCAACAGGACTCAGTGCGCTTTCCAGCGCGGCCAACGCGTCACGCAGGGGCCCCTGCAATTCGCGAGCACGCTCGGTGGGCGACATCCCTCGGGGGCCAGGCAGTAAAAGCGGATCATCAAGAAGATCCCTCAGCCTGCCCAGTTGCAGGCTGACGGTCGGTTGCGCGAGATTGAGCAAGCGCGCTGCCCGCGTCACATTCTGCTCGGCCAGCAAGGCATCCAATGTGACCAGCAAATTAAGATCCAGACGGCGCAAGCTATTGTGCATGCAAATACCATATGTTTCGGGAATTCATTTCTATCATAGCGGATGCATGCTTACGCTGAGGGACACATTCAACGCGGAGCCCCTCATGAAAATACTGCTGATCTACGCCCACCCCGAACCTCGTTCGCTCAATGGCGCGCTCAAGGATTTTGCAATCACTCACCTGGAAGCAGCAGGCCACGAGGTCGAAGTCTCAGATCTCTACAGCATGCGGTGGAAAGCATCCCTCGATCCGGACGACGCCCCAGGTTATGACGCAGAAACGCCTTTCAACCCGGCGCTTGAATCCCAGCGTGTATTTGCCGCTGACAGCCAACCGGCGGACATCCAGGCAGAGCAGGCCAAATTGCGCTGGGCCGATGCCGTCATCTTTCAATTTCCGCTGTGGTGGTTCTCGATGCCCGCGATTCTCAAGGGCTGGATCGAACGCGTCTACGCTTACGGTTTTGCCTATGGGGTCGGCGAACATAGCGAAAACCACTGGGGCGATCGCTACGGCGAAGGCAGCATGACAGGCAAGCGCGCCATGTTGGTGGTCACGATGGGCGGTTGGGAATCCCACTACAGTGGCCGAGGGGTGAACGGCGCGTTGGATGACCTGCTATTTCCTATCCAGCATGGGGTGCTTTTCTATCCTGGCTTCACGGTCATGCCGGCCTTCCCAATCTATAAGACCAGCAAGATGGACGCCGCCCGGTTCCAATCCATTTGCACGGCTTATGCCGCTCGCTTGGATAGGCTCTTCAGTGATCAACCTCTGCCATTTCGTCGCCAGAATCATGGCGATTATGAAATTCCGGCGTTGACGCTTAAATCGCATCTTGCATCTGGTCGTTGCGATCTTGGTATTCATATCAGTGACGGTGATTGGGTTTGAGGTGAAACGCGTATTGGAGAAAGTGGCCTAGCGCGCGACTTGGCGCGTAGCTGGAGGCTTGAGGCCAAGGGCGTAGGTAGTCGGGTCGCGCGTCTCAGGATTGATTATTCTTGGATGTCAGTAATGACGGTCACAACGAGAAAGTTAAATATATTCGTCCCCCTTTTTGTCCCGCAGGCCACGCGGGGAGCGCGCGGTTGCTCGTTGTCCTTGACCTCGACGGTGGTCGGGCCGAAGACTTCTTGGCAAATAAATCCGTCTCTTTTCCCTTTTTTGCCAGTAAACGCCCCTGCTGATAGAATACGCAAAATTAGTGGAGTTGATGTTTGTGGACTGGAACTCAAACGAATATTCTTTTCTTCCGTTTCACGTTGCCGAAGAGATTGGTAGGCATGGAATCGAAGCTGTTTACAATATGTTAAAGAATCAAGCCTGTTCGACTTCAGATCCAAAGCGCTCGGATGCGATATCTTACCTTGCAGCCACAATTGACAAAGATATTATTAGAGATGCAGCTGCAAAGCTTGCACCCATATCTGCTAATCGAAAAGCTAAGATCGAGGCTTGTGGTCGGGCCTATGAGAAGTTGGCAGCCTCTGTTGAATCCATCGACTACAAGGCTCTGGACTTCTTCGAGTTTCTTGAGGAGAAGTATAACCCCTTGGTGGTGAAGTTCAACCTTCCCATTAGAACGTTTTACTTAAGAAAACAGGCCGCCGAGCTAATTCATGAGAAGATCTCAGAGCTTCACAGTAAGGTAGGGTATCTTTTGGATAACCCAAGCAACACTGAAATCGACCTCCTTTACATGGATATTGTTAAATATTGCACTGAGCAACTTGCTCCGCTTCTGGAAGAGCAAGTTGAGCTATATCGTCACTTTACATCATTTAACGACCTTTTTAACTCAGAGCAAGAGGATGAGTGCTACGGTGGCTACAGGCGCATGAAGGTTTTACCTGGAAAAATGCACAAGCTTATTGAGCTGGCACCACTCTATAAAGATGCTGCAAAGGCGCTTGTAGAAATCAAGAAAAATATCACAGTATTCAAAGCTTCGGATGCTGCTAGGATTGACGCTATTGACCAATATAGAAAGGCCAAGTTCAAGATTGAGGAGGCTGTCCCCAATCAGCTAGGAAATTTCATTGACGACTACCAAAAACTGAAGGTGGTGTCAGATAGCATTACAGCCTCATAAACCTAGATTGCCGAGCATCTGCCTCTTGCGTTGCTCGGTGTTCATTTCCAACTGACTCCTTTAGTCTAGCTATATGGTGAGTTCAGAACTATCCAGGATCGGTTTTGCTCTATTGGAGTGTGAATTCGCTATTTCAGGGTGCGAGTAGACTGGTGTGTTAGTTGTAGAAAGTAATCCTAGGGAATACTCCAGTCTGCTGCCCATCTTCTATGATGCTATCGAAAAGCTCAAAGATTTTTTCTGGCGTGCTTAGCTTGGCAGTCCAAGTGACAAGCTCAGGATATCCCATCACATAACATGGGCTCTCCATTTCGTCACTAAGTTTTAACACGCGACTTGAATAGCTTTCCCAAT
This sequence comes from Pseudomonas sp. H1_F01, assembly GCF_054681425.1. Taxonomy (NCBI): domain Bacteria; kingdom Pseudomonadati; phylum Pseudomonadota; class Gammaproteobacteria; order Pseudomonadales; family Pseudomonadaceae; genus Pseudomonas; species Pseudomonas sp. H1_F01. Next base: position 2,746,633 of record NZ_CP162823.1, read on the forward strand.
CGCTTTCGAATGTTTCCTGAACGACAATCAGATTTCGAATCGCTTTGTCATGCGTTTCAATCTCGAAAACATCATCGCCAAAATGAAAGTACAAATCTTCTTGTCGTCTCAGGTATTTTATGGCTCCACGCGTTTGATCTATTGCTTTGTTCAGTGCCTTGGAAACAGTAGCCTTCTTTCGCTCTATCGTTCTGCTTAAAGACTTTTCAGTGTTCGGACTATCTTTTGCCTGAATCAAAAGCAAATAGTCGTCAGTTGCTACCAAGATGTCTACAAATTCTTCATCGTTGTCTGTTCTCAACGGATTTAAGAAGATAGAGGCGTCCACGAAAACCTTTTGGAGAAGTCGAACAATATCCATTTCCTGGTAGCTGCCTGGCTCCTCTCTATCTAATGTGCTATGGCTGACTTGCGAGCCTTTACGATAGAGGTTATTCATCGGAATGGTGTCAAGGATAAATAAGTCATCTAACATCAGCGATTCGGTAAAGGTGGCCCTAATAGCTTCGCTGTCATCTTTCAGAGTTCTTCGCATAAACCAATTGTGGCTGATGTCGCGAATCCTATATGCTGTTTCCAGAGATGATGGTGCAAGCTTGTAGCTTTTTTTGTCAAAATTTGAGTAGTTAGGGTTCTGAGCTTTGTATCCAAGTAGCTCTCGATTGTTATCATCAAAGAAGTGAACATTGAAGCTCTCCACTGACAGCATGTGGAGAATTGAGTGCCCCATCTCATCATCGAGAAGAGGGGTATTAATAAAGAGGGGATTAAACTCATCATCTTCATAGGTGGTTACTAGGCTGTGGTAAGTGACACCATCCAGGAGACAAGGCGCCAGATAGAACCCAATTCGTTGCCTCATCTTCGCTGCTAAAACATTTTCCTTAGGCGCTTTGATAATTAGGAGAAATGTCCCATCTGCATCGTTCGCAATGGTGCAAATGCCTTGGTGAAGGTCAACCACATGTTGCAGTAGGTGGGGGTAACGGACGGTAAGCATGGCGTCTCCCTGAGCCGGCCTGGGTCAATGTGCCATCACTCATAGCATAAAAACTGGTCGAATGCTCACCACGGAAGGGGAACGAAGAATGGGGTTCGGACGTAGCTGATGCCGACCGGTACAGGCCGCAGCTCCTCGAAGTACTGCTTATGGCCGATTCTGTTGAAAAAGTCGGTTCTTCCAGACTGCCCGCATACTGATTGCTGAAAACGCCTTTTTTGCGCGCCGCTATGCGAAATCTGAGCCCGGATTCCTCTGCTCGATGTAAAGATTTCAATCTCAAGTGCGTACTTTTCTACCGTGGAAACCATGGCCGACTTTTTCAACAGAATCAGCCGATTTCTGCCTGTCGCGAGAAGCAGAAAACCACCCAATGCGGACGGTCGCGACAGGCTGCTGTGGTCATAAGCTACCGCTCGCATCGGCCAGCACCGATTGAGGCCTCTATTGAACTAGATCGCGGAGGTTGATTACTCCAAGGCAGAAGACCAAAGCTAGTTGATCAAGAGTATGCGGGGTTGATCTACCGCTTTTGAGCCGACAAGTGCTCCTGTATTAGTTCGTGACTTCTGTCGGCGCTATGGGGATCAGGCCAAACGCCTTACCAAAGTTCTGAAGATGCTGTTGAGTGCAACTTATGGCGAGCGCTACCACCGACAGTGAGTAAAGGAAGCCCAGACTTTACGAGCCGGCAGTAGTCTCTTGTTACATAGCCAGGCGCAGAACGTAGCTATTGATTGACCTATCAAAAACAAGCCCATCTAGATACTTAACAATGTTGAGCAATCCCTCATATTCTTGCCTAAAATTATCCATTGTTTTTCGATTGGCACTATACCAATCTCTCGGATCCTCATTTGCATGAACGTTCCTGTGCCTATTTAAGCACAGTTCATTTAAAAATGTGATGTCCCTTGGAAGGTAACCCGAATTAATATCATTTGTAATGTCGTAGCCAAGCTCTTCTAAAAGCAATTTTTTAATGTTTGAAAACTCGGGATTGTTGAATTTTTTGAGGCGACTTGATAGCGACTCTAAGTCCTGCTGACTAGTCCCTCTGATTACCATGCAATTATAGACAATATGTTTTACCGACGCTTCAAGAAATCTACAAGCCATTACATATACGGTAATATCCAGCAGCGCTTGTACTTTTATTGCCGCATATGAATTTGGCTCGTGCCGAATGGCGGAGTGAATACTGCCATCTAAACTGCTTTTCAAAGTTTGAATTTCAGGCGAGTTAAAATTCATGCTCACCCCCTTAGCAAATTAACGGCTGTGTTGATTCTCTCGCGTATGACGGCAGTAGATGTTGTTGCTGAGCGCAAGGCGTTATTTTTCTCGATAATTTCTGAAAACGTTGTCACTCCTGATTTGATGTTGGGAAGTTTATAACTTTTTTTGATGCAAATTCCCAAAGCCACAAAAATCGTTTCAAGCAGATTTCTTTTTATAACTCCTCTATTTCTGAATGTATCAACATCTAATTCAGTACAAAGCAAGTCGCATACATTCTCAAATAACTTGGCATGGTTTTCCATTCGTTCGTCACGATGACTAGACTGAAAATGGCTGAGGAATCTACTCATTGGAGGTCGGTAGTCTTCATACTCATCGATTAGCGACATGATTCGCAAGATCAGCTCAATGTCAGCGAGCCTAAGGTGTGGCTCAGATGTCCCGAGCAACTCTCTCCATGCGGGATAGTTGTTGAGTCTATGCAGGGTACGATTGAATTCACCCGTATATACACAATTCCTAACTTCTTGATCTGTTAGCGGCACGCCCCCGGTATTTATTCTATAGAATAACTCATGCACAATTTCAGGGTTGAAATCTATATCATCAATGATGGTCGAGTTTTGGATTGAATTTTTTAGTCTGCGCTGTAAATTTAGAGGTAGTTCGTTATAGCTGCAGCCATTCCAAGAGCGACCGTCTAAGCCGACAAGCCTGAATCTATCGCTATTTGAAAATTGCTCTGTTATAAAGAAATAAATTGTTTTTAGTCGCTGCAGTCCATCAATAACTATGAAGTCATCCCTGGATGAGTTTCGTCCAAAAAATAAGTTTGGAGTCGGAAAGCCAATTAGTAACGAGTCAATAAAAAGACTCGCAGTACGCTTGTCCCATACAAAATTCCTTTGAAATTCTGGCTCTAATTCAAGTTCCTGGCGCTCAATTAGGTCAATGAGCGTGGCTACACTATATGAAATGGAGTATGATGAGATCTTTGAGAAAGCCTCTTCGGAGGAGAACTTAAAATCTTCTTCATAATTACTATCGAACTCAAAGGTTTTTGTCATTTCTTAACATTCCTTAATGGCTCGTGCGCCGCATGATTATCTATAGCCGAGCACTCTACATATAAACCGTTTAGTGCATGCAAGCGCACGAATGGCAGCTCAAATAATCTGTAAGAAACCAGCACGGGCTGTGCGAAATAATGAAAGTCTTATGTACATTTCTGCGAGCTCATTGCGTCGTAGGGCGTTGGCTTGGGGAGAGTACCGTCTGCGTCATGTCAGTATGAGTTCCGAAAATTGCTTGGCGCCCAAAACGTCAGTCTAGAGCGAAAGGACACCAATATGAGTGAGATCATGCCAATCCACCCAGGGGCTTGCTCTACGATGTCATGAGTGGAGGAATGAAGCTTGGCGGAGTACCCGACGTCATACGCCTTTTCCGCGATCATTCGGAGCGCAACTTGCTGTTCCATTGTAAACCTCTAGGCTCAATTCCCTTGACTACTCAACCGCAGTGCCAATAAGCCGTAAGGGCAATTGGGCGCCTGACTAGTCAGCTTGTTATCCTTGACCCACAGCGCGCTCCAGCCATTGCGATAGAACGCTCGTGGACATTACCATAGTCCTGACTTCAACAGAGATGGTCGGCGGTGGTGGAAAGCGAGCGAGTGACCTCTTCTGGCCGTTTTCTGCCTGTGGCGACCGGCTGAAATCGGCCAAAAGCGAACGCTTGCTGGGCTTACGTCCCGCCAAAGCCTGATATTCAAAAAATCCTAAATTTGAGCGAACTGCATATACCGAATGCGGATTCTGTAATGGCGCAATACAATCACCATAAGCATTGCAAGCACAAGGAGATGAGCCTTGCACATTTTGATCAACCGCGCCGCTTTACTCCGGGCCGAACTGCATCGCCCCCCGTCTTTCAACCTGTTCACCTTACTGCGCAGTGGCTCGGATGAAGTGCGCCTGCACTCTCGCTACTTGGCCTTCTTGCTCAACCCCCAAGGCGCTCATGCGGCCGGTGGCAAACTGCTGCAATTGCTGCTAGACGCATTGAATATCGAGGGTTTCGACTGCCGCGGCGTCACGGTGGAGGTCGAATACCGGAACGTCGATATCCTGATCCGTAACGCCAAACGGCAAGCGATCATCATCGAAAACAAGCTCTACGCCGAGGACCAGGAGGCTCAGTTATTTCGCTATCTGGAGACGCTTCAGGGCGAGGGCTACCAGACCTATCCGCCGGTCTACCTTACCTTGGATGGCCGCGATGCTGATCCCCGCAGTTGTCTGGGCATCGATTACCAACGTATCAGCTACGCCGCCGACATCCTGCCATGGCTGGAGCAATGCCAACCGTGGGTGATCCGCGAAGCTGCCGTGCGTGAAAGCCTGCTGCAATACATCGATCTCATCGCAAAATTGACCTTCCAGAACCAAGGACATGCTTACATGGACGCTATCAAGCAGACGTTACGTCAGGGCAACAATCTGCTCGTGGTTCGGGACTTGCAAAAAGCCTACATCGAGACCTTGAAAGACCTGCAACTGGAACTCTGGCAAGCGGTTGCGCAGTGTATAGAGGTTAAATATCCCGATTTGCCAAAACCCTTTAAAGCGCCGACGGCGGCGATAATCGACCGCTACTACAGCGCGGTCCGGGATAACCGCCATTTTGGCCTTTTTTACGAGCTCGGCTCTGTATCAGGCGCGGTTTACATCGAACTCAATCACCGCTTTTACTGCGGTTATTACTGTGATGCCGAGTTCCATCCGCATGATTACAGCCGCCTGGATGCACTGACGGCGCTGTTAGAAAACAACGGAGTGAGTAGCAACGGTTTGCTATGGCGCTACACCACTGAGCTCAACATGAAAAATCCCAGCGATGAGCATTTGATGGTACTGACCAACCCTGAAAAGAGAGCTCGCATGGCGGAACGCATGGCTGACGATTTATACGACCTCTGGTCGAGTGTTAGTAGGTTGTGCGACGTGCAGAGTCGTGATTGATCGAATGAATCTACCCCTGCTTTGTAGAAATTCGATGGACCAGTTTTTGCCGTTTTTTGCAAGTCGGGATCTTTAAACTAGATGGTCAGATCTGGTGCGTGATGCAGATCTTTGATTACGTAAAACGGGCGCTTTCAGGCGCCCGTCGTTTTATCAGCTTTCAGCCTGCGCCTGAAGCCGCCGACCAATCACCTCCAGCAAATCACAGCCATCACGCAACGGAATCACCAGAAGCTGTGCGAAGTCCGAAAGCACCACCGTATCGCTGGTGATTTCAGAGCGAAACGCAATGTTTTCCAGTACCTGGGTCACCACACGTATTCGGTGATCAGCGGTTGCATGCAGGACGTCAAGCGGCGCTTGGGTGTCGATTAGCAGGGAAGCGGGAGTGCAGTCGATGCCGGTGATGGGGATGTATCTTTCCATGGGATTGCTCCGATCAGGTTAATGGGCTGATCCGATCCTCAGGTCGCCAAACCTGATCGCCATTGAGCGATGGGCATTACTATAGGTTTTGTCGGATTGGGCGGGGAAGGTGATGGGTTCCTAAAGCTTCGTAGGAGTTGCGATCGTTTTTTGCGGGAGGGATCTGACATGGACGGTTCGGCTGATTCAAAACCATCAAAAGACATAGGTGTCAGCTTCAGGTCTGCTGCGCAGCCCAGCGGGAGCAAGCTCCCTCGCCACAGGGGAGAGTGCCACAATTAGCCTTCGAACTCCGTCTGCAACATCGCCAAAAACGCCTCTCTGGCAGGATGTTTCCCAGCGTTTTCATGCCAGTAAAAAAGGTTATCGATCCCCGTCAGCTCGGGAAACTCATACCCTGTCCAACCAGCGCCCTGGCGATATTGCTCATAGATCCCCCGGGGCACCAGCGAGACGCCGGCACCCGCGCTGACACAGCCAACAATGGCGCCATAACTGGCGATGCTGGTGATCGGTTGCACTTGGTCATGACGCAGCAGCCACTGTTCCAGCGCCAAGCGGTACGGACAGCCCGTGGGCCACATGAAAATTGCCTTGCCTTGCAAATCGGCGGCGCTGCGCAGCGGGCCGTGGGACTCGGAGGCGATGAGCACCAGGTCTTCGCGGTACATCACGGCTCGCTTGAGTCCAGGCCGTTGGATGTCCACCGCTACGATCACGCCATCGAGCCGGTGATGTTGGATATCGTCCAGCAACTGCGCCCAGGTTCCGGTGCTCAGTTCCAGCGACACCTGCGGATACTGCGCGTGGTATTTGGCGAGCAACTGCGGCAGACGCCCGGTGGCGCTGGACTCGATGGCGCCTATGCGCAGTGGGCCACTCGGGGTGCGGGTGGGGGCGACTGCGCGGCGGGCTTCTTCCGTCAGGCTCAGTATTTTTGTCGCGTACTCCAGAAACACTTCGCCCGCTGGGCTGACCCGCAGCCCGCGACCTTCGCGGAAAAACAGCGGCGTGCCGAGTTCCCGTTCCAGGGACTTGAGGCGCGCGGTGATGTTGGACGGCACGCAGTGCAGCACTTCGGCGGCGCGGGCGATGCTGCCGGTGTCGCAGACCGTCTTGAGCATGCGCAGTTGGGACAGTTCCATAGCTCACCAAAGGTGAATGATGGGCTGAGTTTAAGTCACTTGTGCTGAGGTGGGGTGGTTTCGATACTTCGAGGCAAATCGGCCAATGAGCAGGAACTTTAGATGGAAATGCGTTTTGCGCGGGTTGAAGGTTGCTCCGGCAAAACCGGTGTGAAGGTTATCCTGGCGACGCTGTTGGTGATCGTTTGCTGGGCCTATTCGCCGATTGGTATCCGCATTGGCTTGCAGGCTTATGAGCCGGGTCAGTTGGCGTTGGTGCGGTTTCTCATCGCGTCAGTGTTCATGGGCTTCGTTGCGATGGTGAAGGGTATTTCCTCGCCGCGTCTCAGGGATTTGCCGTTGCTGGCGGTGTTGGGTTTCTTTGCCGTTAGCCTGCACCACATCGCCCTCAATTACGGCCAGCGGGGCGTCAGCGCTGGGGCGGCCAGTGTGCTGGCCCAGTCCACACCGTTGTTCAGCACGCTACTGGCGCATTTTGTCTTCAAGGACAGATTCAGCGGGTGGCAGTGGGGTTGTGTGCTATGCGGCTTGCTTGGCGCAGGCGTGGTGGTCGCGGGGGATCGTGGCTTGGGTGATATGGACGCCCATGGGCTATTGATCCTGTTGGCGGCGCTGTCCTGGAGTTTGTATTTCGTTTTGCAAAAGCGCCATGCCCATCGTTATGACGGTTTGACCGTGGTTTGCTACACCGTTTGGTCGGGCACAGTCCTGTTATTCATTTTTGCGCCGGGGATGTTGAGTGCGGCGCGACAGGCTTCGGCTTCGGTGAATCTGGCGGTGTTGGTTCTCGGTATTTTTCCCAGTGCGTTGGCGTACCTGGCTTGGGCTTACGTGCTGGCGCACAGCAACGTGAGCCGCGCTTCCATGGCGCTTTACCTGATACCGCCCACGGCGATGTTGATGGCTTCTTTGGTGTTGGCCGAGCGACCGTCAGCGATGGTTATTGTGGGGGCGGTGATTGTGTTGGTGAGCGTGCTGGCGTTGAGGTTTGAGCCGGGGAGTGGGGCAAAAGTCGGTTGATTCTGTTGTGGGTGTCGGCAATGACGTTGGATGTTGTCGCCACACGGAGTGCCATGGAACCCCCGTCCTACAGACAGGCGATCGCTTTGGGATAAATCACAGAAGTCTCTGACAACTTTTTAGGGTTGGCCTTCGGAAGTACCAGCCTTACGATCTGGATTGTCTCAGTGCTCAGCGTGGCATCTGGCGCGCTCAGCTTGGTTTTATATTGTGAGGACAGATCGATGCCTGGAGCCCCATACGCCAAGGCCTTGGAACACGCCGCCAATGTTTTCGGCAGCCAGCGGTTGGCTGAAGACTGGTTGAGGAAGCCCTGTACGTACCTGGACGGTCAGGTGCCATTGGAGCTGATCGATAATGCGCAGGGTTTCAAGTTAGTAGAGGATTACCTGACCCGGGTTGAGCTTGGGGTTTATCAATGAATCCTGTGTTCTGCTACGCGGTTTTTTGGGGCTGCTGCGCAGCCCAGCGGGGATAAATCCCCTCGCCACAGGTTGCGTTATGCCTACAACTTTGAACGATCGTTCCTCACGCTCCGCGTGGGAATGTCGCCAGGGACGCTCCGCGTTCCGCTTCTGGAGGGTGACGCAGAGCGTCACGGGATGCATGCCCACGCGGGAGCGTGGGAACGATCGTCCGAACGAGCGGGTGCATTATTTCTTGACCGGATAATCCTGCCCCCACACCCGTACCGTGCTGACCGCCTCGTTCATGCCTTCAAAAACAAACTTCTGCCGCACGGCAGTCTTCGGCGGAATGGTGACTTCATCCGGGTTGTCCAGGCCGGTGAGGCGGTTGGAGTAGCCCGCCTGGTCAATGGCCAGCAGTACGCCGGTCTGGCCGAGGTTGACCACGCGCAGTTGGGTGTCGGTGCTGTTCTTGAAGCCGAGGGTGATGCTGACGTTGTCGTCGCTGGGTTCGAGCTTCAACACTTCAACGGCGACGCGGTCTTTCATTTGCTCGCTGGAGGAAATGATCGCGGCGCCATCGGTGCCTTGGGCCGATTCGCGGCCATCGAGCACGCCTTCACTGACGCCGCCGAGCAGGTTCTTGCCGGCGGTAATGAACGTTGAGACGGCTGCTTTGGTTGAGTCCTTGATGAGGCTGCCGTCGGTTGGCTCGCCTTCGGCGAAGCACAGCGAGCTGAGCAAAAGGCTGGAGACGAAGAGGGTGGAGCGTGACGGCAGAAGGTTCATACCTGAGTCCTTGAGGGGCTGCGACATCGCCCGTCAACAGGGCGAGCGGCAATGATAGCCGTGATCATGGGCCGCTAGCGATCTGCTTCCTTGAGTTTTTCCGACATCTTCACCAGCGTTGCCAACGAGTCCGCATTCATCTTGCGCATCAACGACCCGCGGCGCACTTTCACGGTCACTTCGCTCAAACCCAGTTGGCCGGCCACCTGCTTGTTCAGCAGCCCTGACACGACCAGTTCCATCACCTCGCGTTCGCCGTCAGTCAGGGTGTCATGCCGGCGTTTCAACGCGTCCATGCTCGCTGCGGCCTTGCGCCGTTCCTGATCGCGGTTCAGGCCCTGGGTGATGGCATCGAGCAGGTCCTGTTCGCGAAATGGCTTGGTCAGGAACTCCAGCGCGCCGGCCTTCATGGCTTTGACGGACATGGGAATGTCGCCATGGGCGGTGATGAACACCACCGGGACCAGGATGTTCAAGCGGGCCATTTCCTGCTGGAAGTCCAGCCCATTCAAGCCCGGCATGCGCACATCCAGAATCAGGCACGCCGGCACGTCCGGCCGTTGGGCGTCGATGAACTCACGGGCCGAGCCGAATGCCATGCTTGCCAGGCCCACGGAGGCCAGCAGGTCTTGCAGTGAGGCACGCACCGAGTGGTCATCGTCGACGATGTAGATCATCGAATCGACCTGGTCATGAACGTCAGTTTGGCTCATCGGATTCCCTTGTAACGGCTGGCAGGGTGAAGTGAAACGTCGAGCCGGACGGTGGGTTGCTGGCGGCCCAGATCCGCCCGTCATGGGCCTCGATGATCGAGCGGCTGATGGCCAAGCCCATCCCCATGCCGTCCTGCTTGGTGCTGTAGAAGGCGTCGAACACCCGTTCCCGGTTGCTTGCCGACAAGCCGTTGCCTTGGTCGGACACCGAAAAGAGCAGTTGCTGGGGCGATTCAAGCGTCACCTGAAACTGCAGAATCCGCTGGTCGACGTCAACCTGGCGCATGGCGTCGAGCGCGTTCATCGCCAGGTTCAGGAGCACTTGTTGGATTTGTACTTCATCCGCCAGCATCGGCGGCAGGCCTTCCTGGACCTGTACGCGCAAGGTGATGTTCTGCTCGTTCAGTTCGCCGGCCAACAATCGCAGCGCGGCATGGACCGTGTCGGCCACGTTCAGCCATTGCTTCGTCGGCGCTTGGTGCCGGGCCATGCCGCGCAGCCGGGCAATGATGTCGCTGGCCCGATGGGTGTCGGCGATGATCCGCTCCACCGCTTGCCGGGCCTTGGGCAGGTTGGGCGGCTCGGTGGCCATCCAGCGCAGGCTGGCACTGCCGCTGGCGGCAACGGCGGCCAGGGGCTGGTTGACTTCGTGGGCAATCGAGGCGGCGAGTTCGCCGAGCATGTTGATGCGGGCGATGTGCGCCAGGTGGGCGCGGGTCTGATGCACCGTGCGCACGGCGGCCGAGAGACGCAGCGCCAGGTACGTGGTGCCGGCGATGGCCGCGAGGCTGATCAGCACGTTGATCAGCCCGGCCTCTGTGTCGCCAAAACGAGTGAAGCGATAGCTGAGGATCGTCAGGACCATGCAGATGACCGAGACCCCGGCCACGGCGCGTGCCGGCAGGATTCTCACGGCGATCAGCACCACCACGATCTGGAAGACCCCGACCGCGATTTCCAGGTCGGTGACGGTATCGATCGCCGCGATGCCCAGGGCCAATCCCAGCAGGAGCAGTAGACGCAGGGTCAACGCCGTTCTTCTCATTGAGTGTCCATCGCGCATTGCTCCAACGACCAGGCCTGATCCACGCAGTTTATACCGCAGCGTCTCAGGATGGATTGTCCAGGCTGAACTGATCGGCCACTTCGTCGTAGGCGAACAACTCGGCGTAGCGACCCCATTGCGTGACACAGTCCAGCGTAATGGCGGCGTCGTGCTCGGACATGAAATCTTCCAGTTGGTCACGGAAACGCCTGGCCGGTGCGGTGCGGGTAGGGCGGTCGTCCAGCACCCGGCGCACATGCCCCACCAACGGGACATATTTGAGCAGGTGCTGGGCAAACAGTTGCTTGCGCTCATCCACCGCCGACTCGGCATAGCGCTGCCCGGCCGGCAGGAGGGTAATGTGGCCGTCCTGCAGGTCGGCCAGGCGCATGAGTTGCAGCACCTCGGCGACCGGTAAAAGGTCACTGGCGGTGTAGCGCAATGCACTGGCGAGTTCGCGCAAATCCGCTTGGCCGGCAAACGGCTGGTCCTGCACCGCTTCGATCAGCCCGGCCAGGGCATTGCTGGAAATCGACGGCAGGACCATGCCCACGCCGCTGCCGGCAAAGGTTTCCTGGCGTGGGGAGCCGGCATTCGCGCCACCGGCCATCTGCACGTAAATGTGTTCGACCAGGGCTTGGAACGCCGGGTCGGCACGATTGCGCGGCTGGCTGAGGTCCACGCTGATCTCACTCATGACCCGCCCCGGGTTGGAGGAGAAAATCAGAATCCGGTCACACATCAGCACGGCTTCTTCGATGTTGTGGGTGACCATCAGGATCGACCTGATCGGCATGCGCCCCTCACGCCACAAATCCAGCAGGTCCGTGCGCAGCGTTTCGGCGGTCAGCACGTCCAATGCGGAGAATGGCTCGTCCATCAACAACACGTCCGGGTTGACCACCAACGCACGGGCCAGGCCGACGCGCTGGCGCATACCGCCTGACAGCTCTTTGGGGAAAGCGCTTTCGAAGCCGTCGAGGCCGATCATGTCGATGGCGGCCAGCGCTCGCCGACGCCGCTCAGGTGCCGCCACGCCGAGGGCCTCGAGGCCGACCTCGACGTTTTGCAGCACCGTCAGCCAGGGGAACAGGGCGAAGCTCTGGAATACCATGCGCACCGAGCTCGCCAGCCCTTGGGCATTGCTTGGAAAATCCACCACGCCGGTGGTGGGCGAAATCAGGCCGGCTATGGAGCGTAGCAAGGTCGATTTGCCGGAGCCCGAGCGCCCGAGCAGGCCAACGATTTCACCCTCGTCCAGGCGCATGCAGACGTTGTCCAGAACCCGGCGCTCGGCGCCGCCAGCGGTGCCGTAGACGTGGCCGACTTGCTGCACATCCACGAGGCAGCGTTTGTCCATCACTTGCATTGGATCACCCCTCAATCAATTCGAAGCCGACGCTCGGCGAAACCGTACAGCGGGCGCCACAGCAACCGGTTGAAACCCACCACGAAAATCGACATGACCACAACGCCCAGCGCCACTCGTTGCAGATCCCCGGCCGTGGTCGCCTGGGCAATGAAGGCGCCCAAGCCGGACGCGTACAAATGGTGGTCGCCCCAGGACACCGCCTCGGCGACGATGCTGGCGTTCCATGAGCCACCCGCTGCCGTGAGGGCGCCGGTGACGTAGTAAGGGAAAACGCCCGGCAGCGCGACTTGGCGCCACCACTGCCAGCCGCGTATGTGGAAGCTGCGCGCCGCCTCGCGCAAATCAGTCGGCAGGGCGCTGGCGCCGGCAATCACGTTGAACAGGATGTACCACTGGGTGCCCAGGATCATCAGCGGCGAAAGCCAGACATCGGGGTTGAGTTTCAGGGCGACGATGGCGATCACCGCGAACGGAAATAGCACGTTGGCCGGGAAGGCTGCCAGTAACTGCGCGATGGGTTGCAGGCGCTCGGCCCAGCGCGGGTTCAAGCCGATCCAGACGCCGATGGGCACCCACACCACGCTGGCCAGCACGATGAGCACGCTGACGCGCACCAGGGTGATCAGGCCCAGGCCAAACGTACTGGCCACGTCCTCCCAACCTAACGTGCTGCCGATGAACCGCGACAACTGCAGGATGCCGGCGATGCAGGCAGCGGCGACCAGGGCAAGCCAGGCCCGGTCGGCTGTGCGGCTGACGCGGGCGCTGGTCTTGAAGCGGATGGACGGCAGCCGGGGGAGCTTCTCCAGGAATAACGAGGCCTTGATGCTGCCCAGCGCCAGCAGCACCAAGGGCACCAGGCGAGTCGAGCGCAGCAGGTCGTAGACCCTGGACCGTGGGCGTTTCTGGGAGGCGGTCTGCTCGAAGCGGAATTTGTCCGCCCAGGCGACGATGGGCCGGAAAAACAGCAGGTCATAGGCAATGATCACCGCGACCATGGCCAGTACCGCCCATGCAATCGCGGCGATGTTTTGCTGCTCGATTGCCAGCGCCAGCCATGAACCGATCCCCGGCAGGCTGACGGTGGTGTCGCCGACGGTGATGGCCTCGGAAGCGACCACGAAAAACCAGCCGCCGGACATCGACATCATCATGTTCCACACCAGGCCCGGCGTGGCGAAGGGCAACTCCAGCCTGATGAAGCGTTGCCATGGCGAAAACGCGAACTGTCGGCTGACCTCGTAAAGATCGTTGGGCACGGTTCTCAGCGATTGATAGAAACTGAAGGTCATGTTCCAGACTTGACTGGTGAAGATGGCGAAGATGGCCGCGCACTCCACGCCGGTTTCCTTGCCCGGGAACAGTCCCATGAAGAACACAACGGTAAACGTAAGAAAGCCAAGGACTGGCACGGATTGGAGAATATCCAAGGCGGGCAGGATAACGATTGCAGCCTTGCGGCTTTTGGCGGCCAACGTGGCGACGACCAAGGAAAATACAAACGAAGCGAACAAGGCGATGAACATGCGCAAAGTGGTGCGCAAGGTATATTCCGGCAGATGCACCAGATCAAGGGACAGCGGCGAAGAGTCAAGCACGCCGAGGGGCTGGTTCATTTGATCCAGGCCATGGAAGACAAAGGCAGCCAAGAGCACCAGGAGGCCCAGCAGCGCGATATCGGCCCGCCAGGAATTAGCAGGAAGTTGCTCCCGGTTTTTGAAGGGCGTCAATACAGGTGCAAGGAAAGAAGGGCGCATGGATCACCTCTATTACTCTTTGAAAACCAGGGCTGCGACCACACTTGCGATCATTGGATGTCATGAAGTTGAAGCGCACTTGAACGGGTGCGTTAAATGCCCGGCAAGATTAAGGGCTGCCTGGGCTGAAGACCACGCTGACTTGGGACATGAAAATATACTTTGGTATATCCGTTCCCCTTCGGTGAAAGAACTTCGCCAATTTGTCGCCTATTGAAAGTTGCGCGAGGGGGGCGGGAGGGCGTTCGTCTGATCCGTATTTTCCTGCGTCAGGTGCCTCTGTAATGAACCCGGCCCCCACCCCAGAATAACCACGCGGTTTGCCTATCGGACGGCCCGTGTACTGCAATTTTTTGGTCCAGGAGTGCTCATGGCGAAGATGGCGATTTTTTTAGGTGGGTTTTTGGCGCTGACTATTTTGATTGGTGTGCTGGCGACGATTTCGCCCGTGTAGGCAACGGCTGCTGGAAAGCCTGCGGAGAGCGATTTCATTGATCGTTCCCACGCTCTGCGTGGGAATGCCTCCACGGACGCTCCGCGTTCGGCTCTTGAAGGGACGCAGAGCATCCCAGGCTGCATTCCCACGCAGAGCGCGGGAACGATCATCGAGTTTTTTCCGACCATTCCCACATGCTCCGAGCCCTGTTCGTCTATCCGCAAATGGCTCCAAGCCGGCAACATAGTTGTTCCTCACGCCGCAAAGGAAGGCATCCCATGGGCCGGAGCCGCTACGTCATTACCGAACCCGAAAAACCCCACTTTCTCACCTGCACATTGATGGAGTGGTTGCCGCTGTTCATACGGCCCTATCTCGTTGATCACCTGCTTGGGTGCTGGCGCTATCAGCAAACCCATCAAAACTTGCAGTTGTTCGGTTATGTCGTTCTTGAAAACCATCTGCATTTCGTTGCCCAAGCGCCGAATCTGGGCAAGTGCTTGCGTCAGTTCAAATCCTTTACGGCGCGCCAGATCATCAACGACCTACAGAGCAAGGGCGCTGCGCGGGCATTGCAACGCCTGCGGTTCAGCAAGCGAGCACATAAGCAGGACAGGGTCTATCAGCTCTGGCAAGAAGGCTCACATGCGGAGCAAATCCATAGCGAAGCGGTCATGCGCCAGAAACTGGATTACATCCATTTCAACCCAGTGAAGCGTGGGTACGTGGAGTTACCGGAGCATTGGCGCTACTCCAGTGCACGCAATTATGCGGGGATGGAAGGGTTGATTGAGATTCAGCGATGGTATTGACCGCGGCGCTCACTGCCCTCCGCCAGAAGCGGAACGCGGAGCGTCCCTGGCGGCGTTCCCACGCGGAGCGTGAGGAACGATCGTTCACCGCCCCGCCACCTGATCGTTCCCACGCTCTGCGTGGGCATGCATCCCGTGACGCTCTGCGTCACCTTCCAGAAGCGGAACGCAGAGCGTCCCTGGCGGCGTTCCCACGCGGAGCGTGAGGAACGATCGTTCACCGCCCCGCCACCTGATCGTTCCCACGCTCTGCGTGGGCATGCATCCCGTGACGCTCTGCGTCACCTTCCAGAAGCGGAACGCGGAGCGTCCCTGGCGGCGTTCCCACGCGGAGCGTGAGGAACGATCGTTCACCGCCCCGCCACCTGATCGTTCCCACGCTCTGCGTGGGCATGTATCCCGTGACGCTCTGCGTCACCTTCCAGAAGCGGAACGCGGAGCGTCCCTGGCGGCATTCCCACGCGGAGCGTGAGGAACGATCGTTCACCGCCACCGCCACCTGATCGTTCCCACGCTCTGCGTGGGCATGCATCCCGTGACGCTCTGCGTCACCTTCCAGAAGCGGAACGCAGAGCGTCCCTGGCGGCGTTCCCACGCGGAGCGTGAGGAACGATCGTTCACCGCCACCGCAACCTGATCGTTCCCACGCTCTGCGTGGGCATGCATCCCGTGACGCTCTGCGTCACCTTCCAGAAGCGGAACGCGGAGCGTCCCTGGCGGCGTTCCCACGCGGAGCGTGAGGAACGATCGTTCACCGCCCCGCCACCTGATCGTTCCCACGCTCTGCGTGGGCATGCATCCCGTGACGCTCTGCGTCACCTTCCAGAAGCGGAACGCAGAGCGTCCCTGGCGGCGTTCCCACGCGGAGCGTGAGGAACGATCGTTCACCGCCCCGCCACCTGATCGTTCCCACGCTCTGCGTGGGCATGCATCCCGTGACGCTCTGCGTCACCTTCCAGAAGCGGAACGCGGAGCGTCCCTGGCGGCATTCCCACGCGGAGCGTGAGGAACGATCGTTCACCGCCCCGCCACCTGATCGTTCCCACGCTCTGCGTGGGCATGCATCCCGTGACGCTCTGCGTCACCTTCCAGAAGCGGAACGCGGAGCGTCCCTGGCGGCATTCCCACGCGGAGCGTGAGGAACGATCGTTCACCAGATCAAGCTCCGCTGTAGGGACGGTCGTTGTTACCGATGCAGAATCACCTGCGCAATCTCCTGCAACCCCATCACTCGTTGTGCGGCGTTGAGTTTGATCGCTTCCTTGGGCATGCCGAAGACTACGCAGCTGGCTTCGTCCTGGGCCACGGTGGTGCTGCCGGCGTCGAGCATTTCCTTCAGGCCGCGGGCGCCGTCGTCGCCCATGCCGGTCATGATGATGCCGGTGGCGTTGCGGCCGGCGAATTTGGCCACGGAGCGGAACAGCACATCCACCGAAGGGCGGTGGCGGTTGACCAGCGGGCCGTCCACCACCTGCACGTGATAGAACGCGCCGCTGCGGGTCACCATCATGTGTTTGCCGCCTGGTGCGATGAGCGCCAGGCCCGGGTGGATACGGTCGTTGTTGCGGGCCTCGCGCACTTCGATCTGGCACAGGCTGTTGAGCCGGGCGGCAAACGAGGCGGTGAATTTTTCCGGCATGTGCTGGACGATGACGATGCCCGGGCACACTCGCGGCAGGGCAGTGAGCACCGCTTCCAGGGCCTGCGTGCCGCCGGTGGATGTGCCCAGGGCGACGATGCGTTCGGTGGTCTGCGCCATGGCGTGGCCGTTGGCGGCGGGCAGCATGGCGTCGGCGGTGAGTTTGGTCGCGGGCGTCAGCGCGATCGGGGCGGGACGCTTGCCCAGGTTGCGCACGTTGACCTGGGCGGCGGCACGGATCGCCGACACCAGTTCCGGCGCCGACTCCAACAGAAAGTTCTTCAGGCCGGTGGTGGGCTTGGTGATGATTTCCACCGCACCAGCGGCCATCGCCTGCAAGGTGGTTTCCGCGCCCCGGGGTGTCAGGGACGAGCAGATCACCACCGGAGTGGGGCGCTCGCTCATGATTTTCTTCAGGAACGTGATGCCGTCCATGCGCGGCATTTCCACGTCCAGCACGATTACGTCGGGCCATTCCTTGGCCAGTTTGTCCATGGCGAAAATCGGGTCGGACGCCGCGCCCATGACGTGGATGTCCGGTGTGTCGCTGAGGATCGCCAGCAACACCTGGCGAACCACGGCAGAGTCATCCACCAGCAGTACATTGATCTTTTTTGACATAGTCAGTGCCGGGTCCTTATAGGTTGGTGCCTGACCCACACATCGCCGCTGCAAAGGTCGAAGATGATGCTGCGGTGGCCAGTGCTGCCCATGTCCTGGGCGATCAGGTCGAGGCGATAGAGGGCGGCCATTTCCAGCGCGGCGTTGACGTTCAGCCGCGCCACATCGCCGTAGGGCACGTGGCGTTGCAGCTCGGGGAACATCTCGCCGCCGCCGAACAGCTTGAGTTGGTAGTCCTCGGGTTCGGTGTGGTGGGCCCGGGCCTGGTGGATGAACAGTTCGATGGCTTCGTCGGCATAGAGGCCGTTCAGTGCGGTGGAGCAGCGCACCCGACTGGGCAGCATGAAGTGGCACATGGCGCCGATCCTGCGTTCCGGATGCCACAGCGTGATTGCCACGCAAGAACCGAGGATCGTGCGCAGGCGGGTCGGGCAGGTGGCGAAGCGAAACTCCCCGGGCGCCAGGTACACCTCGGCCACTTCCCTGATGGCGGCGTTCATGGTTTGCGGTAAATCGATGGCGCCACCAGTTTCAATGCATCGGACACACCGTTGAGGCTTTCCGAGTGGCTGATGATGAAATACCCGCCGGGCTTGAGCCGGGGGAACAAGCGGGCAACCACTTTGCTTTTGGTGGGTTGGTCGAAATAGATCATGACGTTGCGCAGGAAGATCACATCGAACTCCCCCAGATCCGGCAAGGTGTCGTTGAGGTTGACCTGGATAAAGTTGACCCGGTTGCGCAATGCCCGGTCGATGAGGAACGTGCCTTGCTGGCTGCCGGTGCCCTTGAGGCAATATTTCACCAGCAGCGGATGGGGCAGGGTGCGGGCACGTTCCATCGGGTAATGCCCGGCGCGCGCCTTGGCCAGCACCTGGCTGCTGATGTCCGAACCGATGACTTCCCAGGGTGTGGTGCCCAATCCTTCGGCCAGGGTCATGGCCAGGCTGTAGGGCTCTTCCCCCGATGAACTGGCCGCGCTCCACAGGCGGAAGGTCTTGCCCGGTGTCGCATGGGGCAGCACGTGCTGGCGCAGGAAGTCGAAATGCTTGGGCTCGCGGAAAAAGTAGGTCTCGTTGGTCGTCAACAGATCCAGCGCCACCTGCAGCTCATCGGTGCGCTGGCCGTTCATGATCAGCTTGAAATACTCGCCGTAACTGTCCAAGCCATAGTGCTTGAGGCGCTTGAACAAACGCCCGGCCACCAGGGCTTTCTTGGCCTCGGACAGGCTGATGCCGGCGGCCTGGTACAGCCAGGACTGGAACTGGCCGAACTCTCGGTCAGTGAGCGCCTGTGCGTTCAGCGTGCGTTCCTTGCAGGTATCGGCGTTCACGGGGCATCCACTTCCAGCGCGCTCGGGCTGGCTTCTGCGAGTAGGGACATCTCGTCGATGGACAGCACACGGTCCACCTCCAGCACGATGACGAACTTGCCATCGACCTTGGCCATGCCGCTGATGAAATCGGCACGGATCTTCGCGCCGAAGCTCGGTGGCGGCTCGATCTGCGAGGCCGGGATTTCCAGCACCGCCGATACCGTGTCCACCAACAGGCCAATGTCCTGGGCCTGGCCGTCGGCGCTGGCCGCCTCGATGATCACCACGCAGCTGCGGCGACTGATCGCCGAATTCGGCCGGCCGAAACGGGCCGACAGGTCCACCACCGGCACGACCGCGCCACGCAGGTTGATCACCCCGCGCACGAAGGCCGGCATCATCGGCACCACGGTCAGGTTGCCGTACTCGATGATTTCCTTGATGCACAGGATGCCGATGGCAAACATCTCCGTGCCGAGCATAAACGTCAGGTATTGCGCTTCTTCCTCGACCGCGATGGCGGTTTGACGTGTGGTCGCGATGGCGCCCATTGCTTTTTCTCCTTTAAGCAAGCCAGTGGAACCGGGCCATCAGAACCGGGTGAATTCCGATTCGTCCGGGGCGCTGGCCATGTTGTAGGCAAACGCCTTGGGCATGACCGGTGCCGGAGTCCGGGCCGGTTTACGGCCGGAGGAACCTGGGGTGTTATCGACCCGGGCAACTTGCACGGCAGACTTGGGCGGCGTGTCCAAAGTGAAGAAGCTCATGGCCTGTTGCAGCTGCTCGGCCTGGCTGCTCATTTCCTCGGCGGTGGCGGCCAGCTCTTCGCTGCTGGAGGCGTTTTGCTGGGTCACCTGGTTGAGCTGGGTCATGGCGGTGTTGATCTGCGCCACACCGGCGGCCTGTTCTTCGGAGGCGGCGCTGATTTCCTGCACCAGGTCCGAGGTCTTGTTGATCGAAGGGACCATCTCGTTGAGCAGGTTCCCGGCCTTTTCCGCCATGTCGACGCTGCTGGACGACAGCTCGCCGATTTCCTGGGCGGCCACCTGGCTGCGTTCGGCCAGCTTGCGCACTTCGGCGGCGACCACCGCGAAGCCTTTGCCGTGTTCACCGGCGCGGGCAGCCTCGATGGCGGCGTTGAGCGCCAGCAGGTTGGTCTGGTAGGCGATGTCGTCGATGATGCTGATGCGCTGGGCGATTTTCTTCATCGCCACCACGGTCTGCTGCACCGATTCGCCGCCGTCGGTGGCTTCCTTGGCAGCCTTGCTGGCCATGCCATCGGTGACCTTGGCGTTCTCGGTGTTCTGGTTGATGCTGGCGCTCATCTGTTCGATGGAGGCACTGGTTTCTTCGACGCTGGCCGCTTGCTCGCTGGTGGCCTGGCTCATCGATTGCGCGGTGGCGCTGACTTCTTCGGAGGCGCTGGCCAGGTTGTCCGCCGCGTTACGCACTTCACCGATGATGTGCGAGAGCTTGCCCACCATGTTCTGCATGGCGTTGAGCACCATGCCGGTTTCGTCCTTGGACCCGCCCTCGATTTTTGCGTTCAAGTTGCCTTCGGCCAATTGTTCGGCGACGGCCGCGGCCTGTTTCAATGGGCGGGAGATGATGCGCGAGATGAACAGCGCCAGGCCCAGGCCCACCAGCAGGGCGGCAATCAGCACGGCAATGATCGACAGGCGCGATTTTTCAAACAGCGCTGCGCCACGCTCGCTGGCCTTGCCGGCTCCGACATCATTGAGCTCCACCATTTTTTGCAGATCAGTGGTCACCAGATCGAATTGACGTTTGGACTCGCCCTTGAGCAGTGCGTGGGCTTGCTCGGTCAGGTTTTGCCGGGACAGTGCAAACAGGTCCTTGCTCACGGCGAGGTAAGCGGTCCAGTCATTGCGGGTGGTTTCGAACAGTTGACGGTCTTCTGCATTGGAGAGCAATTTTTCATAGGTCGCCAGGCGCGTTTCAAAACCCTTCCTGGCTTCTTCCGCTTCTTGCTCGACAGTCACGCGTTCCTGTTCGGAGTCGGCGGTAATGTGACGGTTTTCCTTGAGGCGATAGTTCGCTCCGTAGAAACGCATGCCCGAGGCGGCACGCATGGACGGCATCCAGTTTTCCCGGATCTCGACCGTGGTGCTGTTTACTTCGCCCAGTTGGATGATCGCGAACACACCCATGACGGCTGTCAGTGCCAGCACCACAAGAAATGAAGTGATCAGTTTGGTGGCGATTCTAAGATCGTAGAACCATTTCATTGGGAAGTACCTCTCCATGGAATTGCTAAAGCATCAGCGAGCGTTGGCTTGTTGGAATTGAGTCGGTGTGTAGCGGTTTTCCACTTGGGCGATCTGGGTGAGCAGCGCCGGTACGTCGAGAATCAACGCCACGGCGCCACTGCCCAGGATGGTCGAGCCACTGATGCCGCGAAGGGCACCAAACAGCTTGCCCAGCGGCTTGATCACGGTCTGGAATTCACCCAGCAAGTCATCCACCACCAGCCCGGCCTTGAGTTCGGCGTAGCGCACCACCACCACGTTCTGCCGGCGCGCGGCCGGGCCTTCGTGGCTGAAGTGATCGCGCAGGTAGACCAGCGGCAGCACCTCGCCGCGCAGGTCGAGGTAGCCTTGTTCGCGGCTGGCGAGCCCATCGTCTTCGCTCAGCTCGATGCATTCCTGGACCATATCCAGCGGAATGACATAGGTCGATTGACCGATGCCCACCAGAAAACCATTGATGATTGCCAGGGTCAGCGGCAGGCGGATACGGACCACGGTGCCCTTGCCAGGCTGGCTGTCCAGGTCGACGGTGCCGCGCAGCAGGGTGATGTTGCGCTTGACCACGTCCATGCCCACGCCACGCCCCGAAAGGTTGGTCACGGCCTGGGCGGTGGAGAAGCCAGGTTCGAAAATCAGGTTGTAGATTTCCTGGTCGGTCGGGCTCGCGCCCGGTGTTACCAGGCCACGTTCCTGGGCTTTTTCCAGGATCCGGTCGCGGTTCAGGCCGGCGCCGTCGTCGGCGATTTCCAGCACGATGCTGCCCGAGTCGTGATAGGCGTTGAGGTGCAGGTGCCCCTTGGCCGGTTTACCGGCGGCCAGGCGCGCCTCGGCGGTTTCAATGCCGTGGTCCATGGCGTTGCGCAGCAAGTGCATGAGCGGGTCGCCGATTTTTTCCACCACGGTCTTGTCCAGCTCGGTCTCCGCACCGCTGATGATCAGGTCGATCTCCTTGCCCAGTTCCTGGCTGACATCGCGCACCACCCGACGGAAGCGGTTGAAGGTTTCGCCGATGGGGATCATGCGCAGGCGCAGGGCGCCGTCGAGGATTTCCTCCACCAGTGACGACACCGTCGAGGTGGACTCCTGCAACGGATCGTTGTTGCAGGTGCGGGCCAGCAGGCTGGCCCCGGCGCTGGCGATGACCAGTTCGCCCACCAGGTTGATCAGTTCGTCGAGCTTGTCGGCATTGACCCGCACGTAGGTGCCGTCCTTGGCCTTGCTGTCGCTGGTCACCGCTTGTTTGTCGCTGGCGATCTGGGCAGGCACGCGCGGCGTCTTGCGTTGGTCGGACAACAACTCGCCGGTGGTGACCAGGGCGGTGTTTTCCTCGACCTGTTCCGGCGACGTGGCAACCAGGCCGGTGTTGGCCTGGGGGGCGATGTCGTTATCCAGGGCAACGATCTCGATCACGCAGTCTTCCCGGACGAAGTCGAATACTTCGTTGATCGCGCCGTGGCTGGCGGCCGAGCGAAACTCGATGTCGAAGCCCAGGTAGCAGGATTCGGCGTCCCAGGCATCGGCGGCGGGCAGGGCGTCGGTCAAGGTGGTGAGGTCGACGATTTCACCCAGGGTTTGCAGATAGCGCAGGAACGACAGCGGGTCCATGCCGTTGCGGAACACGTCCTGGCCGAAGCGCAGGGAGATGTGCCAGAGGCGCGTTTCGCCGGGTTCGCTGGTGTTGATTTCAGGGGTAGATGTCGGGGCCGCAGCGGGCGAGGGCGCCTGGTACTCCTGCAGGATCTGGCACAGCTCCACTTCCCGCTGCAGGGCCGGTGGCGGCAGCGCTCCGCCCTGGTTGGCGGCCACGTTGATCAGTTCCAGCATGTGATCGCTGGACTTGAGCAGCACCGCGATCAGGCCGGCGTCCACCTCGACGCTGCCATTGCGCAGGCGATCGAGCACGTCTTCGACGATATGGGTGAAGCTGACGATCGGTTCCAGGCCGAACAGCCCGGCCGAGCCCTTGATCGTGTGCGCCGCCCGGAAGATCGCGCCAATGGCGTCATCGTCGCCGGGGTCGGTTTCCAGTTGCAGCAGCGACTCTTCCATCGCCTGCAACTGTTCCCGTGCCTCGACGATGAAGGTCTGTTGTGCCTGATCGAGATTGATGCTCACGCTCATATCCTTTGTCGTGTCCGACGTATTGCAACAGCCCTAGGCAACCAGGTTGCACAGGGCAAGTGTTTCCGTGACGGCCTTGCTTTGGCCCGTCAATGTCAGTTGGGTGCCGGCCTTGGCGGCCTCGCGCTGTACCATCAGCAGCAGTTGCAGGCCGGCGCCGTCCATCTCGGTGATCTGCGACAGATCGAGGGCCATTCGCGGTGTTGCGCCCAGGTGCGGCAACCATTGCGCGGCCAGGTCGGCGGCGGTGTAGATCGTCAGCTCGCCGTCGATGTGCACCTGGGCGGTGTCATCGTGTGTCTCGTATTGCCACGGCATGGGAGCCTCCGGCTATCAAGGAAGAATCAGCTTGGATACCGCCGCCAGCATCTGCGCCGGCTGGAACGGCTTGACCACCCAGGCCTTGGCTCCGGCGGCCTGGCCTTCCTGCTTCTTCGATTCCTGGGATTCGGTGGTGAGCATGATGATCGGCGTGAACTTGTAGCTGGCCAGCTTCTTGACCTCCTTGACGAAGGTGATGCCGTCCATGTTGGGCATGTTCACGTCACTGATGATCAGGTGCACTTTCTGGCCATTGAGCTTGCCCAGCGCGTCCTTGCCATCGCTGGCTTCGATCACGTCATAGCCGGCACTTTTCAACGCGATGCCGACCACCTGTCGAACGCTCGCGGAGTCGTCGACAACCAATACACTTTTAGCCATGAACGGCGCTCCTAAAAGAAGGTAATTTCCTGTGAAGTCTGTTGCGCGCCCGAGTCGCCGTGGTGATTACGGCGTTGCTCGTCGGTGGCGTAAGTGGTTTCCATGCGCGCCAGCCATTGGCGGGCGTCGATGGAAACAGCCTGTTCGGGCGACTGGCTGGCCTGCTGCATGTGCACATGCAGGTCCTCGATGTTGTCGCGCACGTGGCTGAGGATCTGGCTGACCCGATCCTGGAATTGCAGGCTGACCAGCACCTCGGTGAGTTCATCGCGGATGCCGAAGCTCTCGCGCTGCAGCATGTCGGCCGAGTCGGCCAAGCTGCCGGTGACACTCTTGAAGCGCTCCAGCACCTGCTGGATGCTTTGCTCGGAGGCACTGACCGAATGGCTGTCCTGGTCCGCGCCGCTGGACGCGGCATGCACCAGTTGGGTGATGGCGTTGTTGATGATGTCGACCTTGGCCGACATCTGCTGGCCGGTCTCGCTGGATTTGCTCGAGAGACTGCGCACGGCGTCGGCCACCACGGCAAACCCACGCCCGGCCTCGCCGGCACGGGCGGCTTCGATGGCGGCGTTGAGGGCCAGCAGGTTGGTCTGTGCGGCAATCGCCGCGACATCGGCGGCCATGGTCCGCAGCTCGCCGGTATAGGCGGTCAGGTTACGCACCTGGGCCAGGGTTTCATCGCGGCTGGCCTGGGTGGCCTTCAGGGAATCGATGACCTTGACCAGTTCACTTTCGCTCTGGGCCAGCACCTGTACGGCACCGCCACTGCTGCTGCCGGCCAACTCACCGGCGGCCAGTTGCGAGGCTTGCACGGTCTCTTCCAGGCGCGAAGAAATGCCGGTAAAGCGGCTGGTCAGCGAGACGATTGCGGTTTCGGTCTGCTGCCTGGAGCTTTCGACCTGCTTGGCCCAGATCGGCATCGCACCGAGAATGACTTCGTTGAGTTGCTCGCTGGTTTTATGGGCCAGGTGCTCGCTGGCTTGCAGGTCGTGGCGGGCCATGGCGGCGGCGATGGCGCGGTCGAACTGCTGACGTTGCGAACGCGCACCCCATACGCCAGCACCGACGCCAACGGCCAGGAGGGCAACAGCCAGGATGATGTTTTGAACACTTGGACCGTTGAGCAGTACGACGCCAACGGCAGCAACAAAAGCGACGAGCACTGTGTTCCAGAGGATGCGAGGTGGTTGGGCGAAGGAATGACCGTGTGGGTACGACGTCATGGTTCGGTCCTTGAACAGAGTTTCTAACAGGTTATTTGCGAATAACTGGTTATCTGCGACCTCTACTCGGACTTTAAGACCGGCTGTCCGATACCGGTATTGCATAGGCATTGGCCTACACAGTACGTGGCACTGTGCTACTTCAGATTAGACGCTGTCTGTGAAATGTCGAATGCACCCGACGAAGGTATAAGCCGCAACATAGAACCCTCAAGAGTGCTCTCCGGTTGATTCTTCTGAAACAGACTGAATGGATTGCGCTAAATTACCCCGCATTGGATTTCGAACCTGCCATCAGAGCCCCCATGCCCACCCAGCCCCTCTGGAAAACCTATCTTCTGTTCCTGGCCCCCATGGTCCTGTCCAACTTCCTGCAGTCCATGTCTGGCACGTTCAATAGCATCTACATCGGCCAGATGCTCGGTACCCAGGCCTTGGCGGCGGTGTCGGGCATGTTTCCCATCGTGTTTTTCTTTATCGCATTGGTAATTGGCCTCGGGGCGGGGGCGGGGGTGTTGATCGGGCAGGCCTACGGTGCCGGAGAAACCGGCACGGTGAAGGCGATTGCCGGTTCGACGTTGTTGCTGGGGGCGATCATCGGCCTGACGGCGGCGGTGCTCGGCAGTGTTTTTGCGCGTCAGGCGTTGCAGGGGCTCGGCACGCCGGCCGATGTGCTGGAGGATGCCGTTTCCTATGCCCGAGTCATGATGTGGATCCTGCCGATGTTGCTGGTATTTGTGCTGTTCACTCAACTGCTGCGCGGGGTGAGCGATACGGTCTCACCGATGCTGGCGCTGCTGATCTCCACCAGTGTCGGGCTGCTGCTTACGCCCGTATTGATTCGTGGTTGGCTGGGGTTGCCGCCGATGGGCATCCAGAGCGCGGCGCTGGCGGGGTTGGTGGGGACGGCCTCGGCCATGGCCATGCTGGCATGGCGCCTGAACCGTCGCGAGCATGCCCTGGCACCGGACCGGGCGTTGTTCGCGGCGATGCGCCTGGACACGGAGATCCTTGGCAAAGTGCTGCGCATTGGCTTGCCCACAGGGTTGCAGATGGTGGTGATCTCGTTGTCGGAGTTGGTCATCCTGACGCTGGTCAATAGCCATGGTTCCCAGGCCACGGCGGCCTATGGCGCGGTGACGCAGATCGTCAACTACGTGCAGTTTCCGGCGCTGTCGATCGCCATCACCGCCTCGATCCTCGGCGCCCAGGCCATCGGTGCCGGACGCCTGGAGCGCCTGGGGCCGATCCTGCGCACGGGGCTGTTGATCAACCTCTGGCTTACGGGGGGGCTGGTGGTCCTGGGCTATCTGTTGTCCCACTGGCTGCTGGGGTTGTTCATCACCGACCCGGCGGCACGGGTCCAGGCCGAACACCTGCTGCACATCATGCTCTGGAGCCTGTTGGTGTTCGGCTTCCAGGCGATCGTCGGCGGCATCATGCGCGCCAGCGGCACGGTGCTGGTGCCGGTCGCCATCTCGATCTTCTGCATCGTCGCCGTGCAAGTGCCAGCGGCGTATCTGCTGGACGCTCGCTTCGGGCTGCAAGGGGTGTGGATGGCGTTCCCGGTGGCCTACTTGAGTATGCTGCTGTTGCAGACGCTGTACTACAAACGGGTGTGGCAGCATCAGCCGATCGAGCGGCTGGTGTAGAACAGAGCTTTCTGACACAACACAAATCCCCTTTGGGTCAGCAGTGGGTCAGCCTGTGGGAGCAAAGCTTGCTCGCGATGACCTCATCACATACAACGCCCCTGTTGGCTTTAAAACCGCTATCGCGAGCAAGCTTTGCTCCCACAGGCTCGCTTCCACAGAGGATTGGGTTCTGGCGATGTTACAGTGGCCATCACCCGCCACGCCGCCACCGAGGATCCGATGTCTGCCAGTCTCCCCACCCACATTGCCTATCGCGCCTTCCTGTTCGACATGGACGGCACATTGCTCAACTCCATCGCCGCCGCCGAGCGGATCTGGACGCGCTGGGCCGTGCGTCATGGCGTGGACGTGGCGACGTTCCTGCCGACGATCCATGGCGTGCGCGCCATCGACACCATCGCCCGCCAGCACCTGCCAGGGGTGGATGCCCAGGCCGGGGCCGAGCAGATTACCCGGGAGGAAATCGAAGACGTCGAAGGGGTGGTGCAGGTGCCCGGTGCGCAGGCCTTTCTGAAAAGCCTGCCGCCAGAGCGCTGGGCAATCGTCACCTCAGCGCCGATGGCATTGGCCTTGCGCCGTATGGAAGCCGCCGGAATTCCACGCCCTTTGGTCATGGTCACGGCCGAAGACGTCAGCGATGGCAAGCCCAACCCCGCCTGCTATCGCCTGGCGGCCGAACGCTTGCAAGTGGCACCGCAAGAATGCCTGGTCTTTGAAGACGCCGAGGCGGGCATCCGGGCAGGCGAGGCGGCCGAGGCGGATGTGCTGGTGGTAACGGCGACGCATACGCACCCGGTGGTCACCCTTCATCCGCAGATCAAGGATTACCTTGGGCTTGGTATTGAAGTGGATGAAGCCGGGCTGATGCGGATTCAGTAATCACACAATCCCCTGTGGGAGCGCGCCTGTGGGAGCAAAGCTTGCTCGCGATAGCCTCATCACAGGCAATATCTCTGTTGGGCCTTTAAACCGCTATCGCGAGCAAGCTTTGCTCCCACATTGGATCTGCTGTGGTCTTTGAACCGGTCAGGTCACCACGCGATAGCACGGCACATACGCCGCGCCGCCTGGCAGTTTCATGCGGTGCTGGGCGACGAAGGCCTGGAGCAGGCGGTCGAGGGGTTCCATGATGGCGGCGTCGCCGTGGATTTCGTACGGGCCGTGTTCTTCGATCAGGCGGATGCCCTTGTCCTTGACGTTACCGGCCACGATCCCCGAGAACGCCCGGCGCAGATTGGCGGCCAGTTCGTGGGCGGGCAGGTCGCGGCTCAGGCCCAGGCTAGCCATGTTGGCGTGGGTCGGGTCGAACGGGCGCTGGAAGCCCTCGTCGATCTTCAGCAGCCAGTTGAAGTGGAAGGCGTCGTTGCGCTCGCGGCGGAACTGCTTGACCTCCTTGAGCCCCTGGGTCATCTGCCGCGCCACTTCGGCCGGGTCGTCGATGATGATCTGATAGTGCTTCTGCGCCTCCTCACCCAGGGTTGCACCGACAAACGCATGCAACTGATCGAGGTACGGCGCGGCGCTTTTCGGCCCGGTGAGAACCACCGGGAACGGCAGGTCCTGGTTGGCCGGGTGCATAAGGATGCCCAGCAGGTACAGGAACTCTTCCGCCGTACCGGCGCCGCCCGGGAAGATGATGATGCCGTGACCGACACGCACGAAAGCCTCGAGGCGTTTCTCGATGTCCGGCAGGATCACCAGCTCATTGACGATCGGGTTCGGCGCCTCGGCGGCGATGATGCCCGGTTCCGTCAGGCCCAGGTAGCGACCGCCATGGATACGCTGCTTGGCATGGGCAATGGTGGCGCCTTTCATCGGGCCTTTCATCACGCCAGGGCCGCAACCGGTGCAGATGTCCAGGCTGCGCAGGCCCAGTTCGTGGCCGACCTTCTTGGTGTATTTGTATTCTTCGGTGTTGATCGAGTGACCGCCCCAGCACACGACGATTTTCGGCTCCACGCCTGGACGCAAGGTGCGGGCGTTGCGCAGCAGATGGAACACGTAGTCGCTGATGCCCTGGGACGAGCTGAGGTCGATGCGCTGGCTGTCCAGCTCGTTCTCGGTGTAGACGATGTCGCGCAGGGCGCTGAACAGCATTTCCCGGGTGCTGGCGATCATTTCGCCGTCGACGAAGGCGTCGGCCGGCGCGTTCAGCAGCTCCAGGCGCACGCCCCGGTCCTGCTGGTGAATACGGATCTCGAAGTCCTTGTAGGCTTCCAGGATGGTCTTGGCGTTATCAACATGGGCGCCGGTGTTGAGGATGGCCAGGGCGCACTGGCGGAAGAGGGTATAGATACTGCCGGAACCGGCTTCGCTCAGTTGCTGGACTTCGCGCTGGGACAAGGTCTCCAGGCTGCCCTTGGGGCTTACCGAGGCGTTGATTACATGTCTTTGAGTCATTCAGCTTTCCTTGAAAACGATGCCATGCACACAACGACGGCATCTTGAAAAAAACGTCCACGCAGAAAGATCGCACGATCCTTGCGCTATCGCCATGGACTTTGGTCCGGACCCGGCGAGTCGGTTGCGCTACAAAATGAGCTCCAGCATAGCTAAATCGACCGGGCAGGCGATAATGCGTGACTCTTTTGATGCCGTACAAGGAAATTGCACCGCGATGTTCGAGATCAAACCGTGGGATGGCGACACGTACCGCAAGCAGACTCGCCGCAGCACCCTGATCATCGCGGTGGTGTTCCTGGCCCTGGCGATGCTGCTATCCAGCCTGGCCGTGATGCTGCTGGGCACGCCCGGAGGCGATAACTTTCGTTTCAATCTCGGCGGGGTGATTGTCGCGGTGCTGGCGATGGCTGCGCTGATGCGCCTGTATTTCTGGTCGCAGCCGTGGATGGCCGCCGCCGTGTACGGTTGGCAGCTCAAGCGCAGTCTGATGAAAATCACCAACGTGATGCACCAGGTGACCGCCGGGGTGCAGGCCCAGGACCCCACCGCCATGAAACTGCTGCGCTTCTATCACCTGGGACTGGCCCAGATGCATCAGCTGGACGCCAACTCCAGCGCCCAGGGCTCCCTGGCGCGAGAGGCCGAGGCGCACCTGGCGAAGATGCAGGCGCTGGGCCTGGACCCCGAACAATCGCGCCTGGACCCGAGCTGGATCGAGACGGTGAAGCAGGCCTATCGCGCAGGTTGATCGGTCAGAGGGTGCCGATGCGGTCGAGCTCGGCTTTCAGGGCCTGGGCATCGAGCTGGTCGAAGGGCAGGGCGAAAAACGCCCGGCAGCGGGTTTCGATACGATCCAGGGTGGAATGGAAGGCTTGGCCGATCTGATCGTCGTTGCCTCTGACGGTCGATGGATCGACCAGGCCCCAGTGGGCCTTGATGGCGGGGCCGAAGTACACCGGGCAAGCATCGCGAGCGGCGCTGTCGCACACGGTGATGACGATGTCCGGCGGGCTGCCCTCGAGCGCGTCGTAACCCTTGCTGCGCAAGCCTTGGACGCTGATACCGGCTTCTTGCAAGGTGCTCAGGCTGCGCGGGAGCACGTGGCCCTTGGGGAAACTGCCGGCGCTGACGGCCTCGAACCCGGCTGGGGCCAGATGGTTGAACATCGCTTCGCTGAGAATGCTGCGGCAACTGTTGGCTGTGCACATGAAGAGGACTTTCATCGATCGGCTCCGATAAGCGCAAGGTTGGGCTGCGCCGGAGTATATGCGGACAATCGAATATATGGAATTTCGTATTTGTGGCGAGGGGAAGAGCGGATAGCGCCGGGGCGCAGTACGTCTGCGCCCCAACGATTTGGGTGGTTACGATTTTCTGCCGCCGCCTTGGTTGCGTTCGCTACCTTTGTTACCGGCTCCAGTGCCTTTTTGCCGATCGTTGGCAACGTTGCCGCCCGACGCTTGTCCGCCTTTCTTGCCGGCTTCCGATGCTTTTTCACGATCATTGGCGAAGTTGCCTGGGTTTTTGTTTCCGCTACTGGCCATTTCGAGAATCCTCATTTTGGTTGAGCGAGCAACGTGCCTCGCATTAGTTGGGAAAGAAAATGGCTGAGGGAAGTTTAAAAAAAACCGCTTGCTGGCGACGAATGGTCAGCCCTCAGTCTTCACTTCTAATCCTCGCCACCGCTGACTTTCCAATGCTTGGCATCCGTGGGGAAAATCACTTGCTCGACCCGATGGGCAATGCCGAAAGCCAGGGAGTTTTCCGCCGGGATCACCCGCTCTTCGGCGCACAGGCATTTGAAGATATCCAACTGCGTCGCCGCGCCAGCGGTTTCCTTGACGTAGATTTCCACGTAGCGCGCCACGTCGTTGTCCAGGCTGGACAGGTACTCGCGCAAGCGTGAGTGGTCCACGGATTTCTGGCCGAAATACCAGTTCATCGGATGAATCAGGAAACGCGAATGCGGGGTGGTGGTGCGGTCGCTGGCGGCCAGGTACATGACGATGCCCATCGACTCGATGTTGCCGGCGTTCACCGCACGTACCGGTACCGGAAGGGACTTGATGAAGGTGTAGAGGGTGAAACCGAAGTTGGTACTGCCACCGACTGTGGAGAGATTGAGCATCAGCGAGTCGGCGCCTTTCTCAATGGCCTCCAGGCAGTTATCGCGAAAGCGTTCGGTGGTTCCCTGATCGATCTGGCAATGAAAATGGACAATGTGTTCGGACATCTGAAACTCCTGTCGACTTCACCCTTTTTGAAGTGCCTGCGGATCGGCTGTGCCGTACAGTTGGGAGTCCAGCGGTCTGCGGATGTTCCTCATCCGTGGCTGGCTGCTGGTGAGCGCATCAAGCCGGTTGCTGCTGTTCGCATTTCTGGGCGGCTTGCGTCATGCGCTGCAGAAACAGCGTCAGCCCGGCTTCTTCTTCGCTGAGGCCTTTGCGTGCCCGGGGTTTGGGCAACTGGGTCAGGGCACCGAGCAGGAAACCTTCCACCACCGCAGGATGAATGTAGCACTTGCGACAGACGGTCGGCGTGTTGCCCAGCTGTCGGGCGACTTGCCTGACCATCTCGGCGACGTGTCTTTTGGCCTCGCTCTCGGTTTCCCAGCGCAGCGTCCGCAACCCGGCCAGAGCGGCTGCGCTGCCGGCCCAGGTGCGGTAGTCCTTGGCGGTGAAGTCAGCGCCAGTGAGGGTCTTGAGGTAGGCGTTGATGTCCGAAGAACTGATGGCGTGGCGCTCGCCGTGTTCGTCCAGGTACTGGAACAGGTTCTGCCCGGGGATCTCCTGGCAACGCTTGATGATCCGCGCCAGGCGCCGATCCTTTACGGTGATCTGGTGCTCGATGCCGCTCTTGCCACGGAACTGGAAGGCGATGGCGCTGCCGTTGATCTCGACATGTTTGTCGCGCAGGGTCGTCAGGCCGTAGGAGCGATTGTCCCGGGCGTATTGGCTGTTGCCGACGCGGATCAGGGTCACGTCCAGCAGGGTGATGACCGTGGCCATGACTTTGTCGCGGCTGAACCCGGGCGTGGCGAGGATCTCCTCCAGGCGTTTGCGCAAGCGCGGCAGGGCCCGTCCGAATTCCAGCATCCGCGAATACTTGTCCGCATCACGGACCTCACGCCAGCGCGCATGGTAGCGGTACTGCTTGCGCCCGCGGGCATCGCGCCCGGTGGCCTGGAGATGGCCGCGCGGGTCGGTGCAGATCCAGACATCGGTGTAGGCCGGCGGCACCGCCAGGGCATTGATGCGCTGAATCTCGGCTGCGTCGGTGATGCGCTGGCCCTGCGGGTCGAAATAACAGAATTTGCCCCGCTGCTTTTTGCGGGTGATGCCCGGGGCCGTGTCATCGACATAATGCAGGTCGGCCGGCAGTGAATCCGGCGGCAGGGTATCGGGCATGAAAAGAGTCCTTGGCAGCGAATCCGGTGGCCTGTGAATTCATTGACCGCAGGCTGTTGCCGTCGTGCCAAGATTCTAAGGTTGCCGCAAAACCTGTGGGAGCAAACCAGCAGGAGTAAACCAGCAGGAGCAAACCAGCAGGAGCAAACCTGTGGGAGCAAACCTGTGGGAGCAAGGCTTGCCCGCGATAGCATCGCCTCGGTCTATCAGCTACACCGAGGTGCTTGCATCGCGGGCAAGCCTTGCTCCCACAAGCTCCCACAGTGTGATCCGCTGGTTTCGGACCCTACGCCAACACCGCCACCGCCTTGATCTGCGCCCACAACACCTGCCCTGGATGCAATTTCAGCTGATCGCGCGAATAGCGGGTGATACGCGCCAGCAGCGGGGTGCCGGCGGCTTCCAGGCGGATCAGCACGTGGGCGGCGTTGTCGGCGGCCTGTTCGCTGACCACGGTGACTGGCAGGCGATTGAGGATGCTGGTCTGGGCATCGTTCGCCAGGCTGAGGCTGACGTCCCGGGCCTGGACCTTGAAGCGCAGCGGCTGGCCGAGGGCCAGTGAGGTGTGGGCCACGCGTACGTTCAGTTGGCTGTCGGGCAGATTCAGGGTCAGCAATTGATAAGCCGGGTCGTACCCGCTGACCTTGCCCTCGATCACCACGCCTGCATCATCCCCCAGGGCCAATGGCAGGTCGAGCCGGGCCAGGGTTTCGCCGATCGGCCCACTGGCCAGCGCGCGACCGCCGTCGAGCAGCACGATGTGATCGGCCAGGCGCGCCACTTCATCCTGGGAATGGCTGACATACAGCACCGGGATGTCCAGCTCATCGTGGAGCCGTTGCAGGTACGGCAGGATTTCGTTTTTGCGTCGGCTATCGAGGGCCGCCAGCGGCTCATCCATCAACAGCAGTTGCGGGCTGGTCAGCAAGGCGCGGGCGATGCCCACCCGCTGGCGCTCGCCGCCGGACAGGTTGTGCGGCTGCCGATCGAGCAAGTGCCCGATGCCCAGCAGTTCGGTCGCCTGTTGCATGTCCACCCGCCGTTGTGCCGGCGCGATGCGCTTGAGGCCGAACGCCAGGTTGGCCCGCACCGACAAATGGGCGAACAGGCTCGCCTCCTGGAACACATACCCCACCGACCGTTTATGGGGCGGCACGAACACAGCGTGCTCACTGTTTTGCCAGACTTGGCCGTTGACCTCGATAAAACCCCGGGCCGGCCGCTCCAACCCGGCGATGCAACGCAGGCAGGTGGTTTTGCCGGAACCGGACGGCCCATACAGAGCGGTCACGCCACGGCCGGGCAGTTGCACATCCAGGTCCAGGGAAAAAGCCCCGTGGTCGAGCTGCAAACGCGCGTGAATCATCGATCAGCTCCAACCGGCACGGGTTCGGCGGCTGGAGTACAGCGCCAGCAGCACCAGGAATGAAAACACCAGCATTGCCGCCGCGAGCCAGTGGGCCTGGGCGTATTCCAAGGCTTCGACATGGTCGTAGATCTGCACTGACACCACCCGGGTTTTCTCCGGGATGTTGCCGCCGATCATCAGCACCACGCCGAATTCGCCGACGGTGTGGGCAAAGCCAAGAATCGCCGCAGTGATGAAGCCGGGGCGGGCCAGGGGCAGGATGACGCTGAAAAACGTATCCCAAGGCCCGGCCCGCAGGGTGGCGGCGACTTCCAGCGGGCGACTGCCGATGGCGGCAAAGGCGTTCTGCAACGGCTGCACCACAAACGGCATGGAATAGATCACCGAGCCGATTACCAACCCGGTGAAACTGAAGGTGAGGGTGCCTAGCCCGAGAGCTTGGGTGAGCTGGCCGATCCAGCCGTTCGGCCCCAACGCCAGCAACAGGTAGAAGCCGATCACCGTGGGCGGCAGCACCAACGGCAACGCGACCACCGCACCCACCGGCCCGCGCAGCCAGGAGCGGGTGCGCGACAGCCACAATGCGATGGGCGTGCCGATGAGCAGCAGGATCACCGTGGTCAATGACGCCAGTTTCAGGGTCAGCCAGATGGCGGCATAGTCGGCGCTGGTCAGTGGCATTTAGCGTTGGTAACCGTAGGTTTGGATGATGGCGGCGGCTTTCGGGCCCTTGAGGTAATCCACCAGGGCCACGGCAGCGGGGTTGTCCCGGCCCTTGTTGAGGATCACCGCGTCCTGTTTGATCGGGTCGTGCAGTTCGGCCGGGACGATCCATGCCGAGCCGCCCGTCACTTTGCCGTCCTTGTACACCTGAGACAAGGCGACGAAACCGAGTTCGGCGTTACCGGTGGAGACGAACTGATAGGCCTGGGTGATGTTCTGGCCTTCGACGAGTTTGCTTTTCACCTGCGCGGTCAAGCCGAGCTTGTCCAGCACCTGGGTCGCGGCCAGGCCGTAGGGCGCGGCTTTCGGGTTGGCGATGGACAGGTGTTGGAAATCGTTGTGCTTGAGCACCTGGCCCTGGCTGTCGACATAACCGTCCTTGGCCGACCACAGCGCCAGGGTACCGACCGCGTAGGTGAAGCGCGAGCCCTTGACGGTGTCACCTTCGCTTTCGAGCTTGGCCGGGGTGGTGTCGTCGGCGGCGAGGAAGACTTCGAATGGCGCGCCGTTCTTGATCTGGGTGTAGAACTGCCCGGTGGCCCCGTAAGCCGCCACCAGTTTGTGTCCGGTGTCTTTTTCGAAGTCGGCGGCGATGGCCTGGATCGGCGCGGTGAAATTGGAAGCGACTGCCACCTGCACCTCAGCGGCCTGGGCGGCGCCAATGGCAAAGAACGTGGTCAGCAGCAACGGCGCGAAGCGGGTGAGAGGCATGGGTGAGGCTCCGTGGGGTCAGGTTCGCTATATACCGGAATATATAGCGAATGACCGACAAACGGAACGCGGCATTTCGCCCGGGGAGTGAGGTGCAAGGGTGTGGGAGCCAAGCTTGCTCGCGAAGACGGTGGGTCAGCTAGCATCCATTTTGAATGTGCTACTGCTATCGCGAGCAAGCTCGGCTCCCACAGGTCCGTTGGTGTACCCGGATGTGCCGGTTGCCCCCAATCCCCTGTGGGAGCCAAGCTTGCTCGCGAAGTCGGTGGGTCAGCTAGCATCCATTTTGAATGTGCTACCGCCATCGCGAGCAAGCTCAGCTCCCACAGGTCCGATGATGTGCCTGGATGTGCCGGTTGCCCCCAATCCCCTGTGGGAGCCAAGCTTGCTCGCGAAGACGGTGGGTCAGCTAGCATCCATTTTGAATGTGCTACCGCCATCGCGAGCAAGCTCAGCTCCCACAGGTCCGGTGGTGTACCCGGATGTGCCGGTTGTCCCCCAATCCCCTGTGGGAGCGGGCTTGCTCGCGAAGACGGTGGGTCAGCTTGCGTCCATTTTGAATGTGCTACCGCCATCGCGAGCAAGCTCGGCTCCCACAGGTCCGGTGGTGTACCCGGATGTGCCGGTTGCCCCCAATCCCCTGTGGGAGCGAGCCTGCTCGCGAAGACGGTGGATCAGCGTGCATCCATTTTGAATGTGCTACCGCCATCGCGAGCAAGCTCGGCTCCCACAGGTCCGGTGGTGTGCCTGGATGTGCCGGTTGCCCCCAATCCCCTGTGGGAGCGAGCCTGCTCGCGAAGACGGTGGGTCAGCTTGCATCCATTTTGAATGTGCTACCGCCATCGCGAGCAAGCTCGGCTCCCACAGGTCCGGTGGTGTACCCGGATGTGCCGGTTGCCCCCATCCCCCTGTGGGAGCGAGCCTGCTCGCGATGACGGTGGGTCAGCTAGCATCCATTTTGAATGTGCTACCGCCATCGCGAGCAAGCTCGGCTCCCACAGGTCCGGTGGTGTACCCGGATGTGCCGGTTGCCCCCAATCCCCTGTGGGAGCCAAGCTTGCTCGCGAAGACGGTGGGTCAGCTTGCGTCCATTTTGAATGTGCTACTGCTATCGCGAGCAAGCTCGGCTCCCACAGGTCCGGTGGTGTACCCGGATGTGCCGGTTGCCCCCAATCCCCTGTGGGAGCGGGCTTGCTCGCGAAGACGGTGGGTCAGCTTGCATCCATTTTGAATGTGCTACTGCTATCGCGAGCAAGCTCGGCTCCCACAGGTCCGGTGGTGTACCCGGATGTGCCGGTTGCCCCCAATCCCCTGTGGGAGCCAAGCTTGCTCGCGATGGCGTTCGATCAGGCATCCGCCCTGTGGAGCCGGGCCAACGCCTCCTCGGCCAGCCGCCGAGTCAGCTCGGCCGTCGACAGCTCGCGGCCCAGAGGGAAGGCCTGGCCGGCCCAGAGGTTACTGAAGTCTGCTTCACCCTTGGCGCGCAACGGCATCAATGCACCACCCGCCAAGGGAAAAGCCGGGGCCAGTGGGCTCATCGGGCCCACTTCGCGCATCACCCGGTTGACGATGCCTCGGGCCGGGCGACCAGTGAACAGGTTGGTAACAGCCGTCTGGCTTTCCTTGGCCGTGCGCAACGCCCGGTGATGCGACGCGCTGATCTTCGCCTCGGGGGTGAACAGGTAGGCGCTGCCCAGTTGCACCGCCGAGGCACCCAGGGCGAATGCCGCGACGATTCCCCGCGCATCGCCAATGCCGCCGGCAGCGATCACCGGCACCTTCACTGCATCCACCACCTGCGGCAGCAAGGCAAACAGCCCGACTTGGGTGTTGAGGTCGTCGCTGAGGAACATTCCGCGATGACCACCGGCTTCGTAACCCATGGCAATGATCGCGTCGCAACCATGCTGTTCAAGCCAGATGGCTTCCTCGACGGTGGTGGCCGAGGAAAGGATTTTCGCGCCAGTGGCCTTCACCCGATCCAGCAAGGATTTTTCCGGCAGGCCGAAATGGAAACTGACAACTTTGGGACGCATCTCTTCCAGCACCCGGCAGGCGGCATCGTCGAACGGCGTGCGGTTGGACACCGGGGTCGGCGCGCCGAAGTCGACGCCCAGTTCCTGATAATACGGCTTGAGCCGTTGCTTCCAGGCCTCGGCTCGCTGTTCGTCAAAGGCCGGCGGCTGGTGACAGAAAAAATTCACATTGAACGGTTTGTCGGTCTGCTCGCCGATGGTCGTCAGCGCCTGGCGCAGTTGCTCGACATCGAGCATCGCCGCCGGCATTGAACCCAGCCCGCCGGCATTGCACGTCGCGACCACCATGGCCGGCCCGGTCACCCCGGCCAGCGGCCCCTGGATGATGGGCAGCTCGATACCGAGCAGGTCAAGAATGCGAGTGTCTGGCCACTGGCTCATGTGCGGGTCTCCGACGGCAGAAGGAAACAGCGGTTTTAGCAGGTGTGGGCCGGCGAGGGCCAGTCGAGTTTTTCAATCGAGCGTTGCAACTTGATCCCGACGACGGGAGGGTTACCATGCGGGCTTCATACATCAAGGAGCCCGACCCATGGACGTGAAACTCAAGACCGTCGAACCCTTCATCGTGGCCGGTTTGCAGGTGCGCACCCGCAACACCGACGAGCAGCAGCCCGACACCGCCCGGATCGGCCCGATGTGGCAGCAGTTCTTCAACGAAGGGCTGTTTGACACGAT
The DNA here is from genome assembly GCF_054681425.1 of Pseudomonas sp. H1_F01. Classification (NCBI taxonomy): domain Bacteria; kingdom Pseudomonadati; phylum Pseudomonadota; class Gammaproteobacteria; order Pseudomonadales; family Pseudomonadaceae; genus Pseudomonas; species Pseudomonas sp. H1_F01. The sequence goes on from NZ_CP162823.1 coordinate 2,784,693, forward strand.
CCCGGCCCGGCAGTCGGAGTCGTTCGTCTACGGGGTGTATTCCAATTACGAGTCCGACGCCACCGGCCACTTCGATGTGACGGCCGGGGTGCAAGTGGATGCGACCAGCGCAGGCTACCCCGCCGTGGACATCGAGGGCGGGGATTACCTGATGTTTGCGGCCAAGGGGCCGATGCCCGACTGCGTGATTCAGACCTGGGGCCTGATCTGGGCGTACTTCGCGGATAATCCGCAGACGCTGCGCCGCTTTACCACCGATTTCGAGGTCTACAGCGGCCCCGATTCGGTGGCGATCTACATCGGCATTCAATCCCCGGACGAGCGCTCCAGCGCCAGCAACTGACGCTTGCGCTCCACACCCCAGCGATAGCCCGACAGGTTGCCGTCGCTGCGTACCACTCGGTGGCAAGGGATCGCCACCGCCAGGCTGTTGGCGCCGCAGGCCTGGGCCACGGCGCGCACGGCCTTGGGCATGCCGATGCGCTGGGCGATCTCGGCGTAGCTGGCGGTGCTGCCGGCGGGAATATCCCGCAAGGCTTGCCAGACCCGCTCCTGGAAGGCGGTGCCGCGCAGGTCCAAGGGCAGGTCCAGGCCCAGGGCCGGTGCTTCGATGAAGCCAACCACCTGGGCGATCAACTGCTCGAACTCGCGGTCGGCGCCGATCAGGTTGGCCCGGCGGAACTTGTCTTGCAGGTCCCGCACCAACGCGTCCGGGTCGTCCCCCAGCAGGATCGCGCACACGCCACGCTCGCTTTGCGCCACCAGGATCGCCCCGAGGGAGCATTGGCCGACGGCGAAACGGATGTCGGTGTTCTGCCCGGCGGCGCGATAGTCGGCGGGTTTCATGCCCAACACCTTGTCGGCTGCCTCATAAAAGCGGCTGTTGGAGTTGAAGCCGGCGTCGTACAGCGCCTCGGTGATCGTGCCGCCATCGGCCAGGCGTTCGCGTACCTTGCGTGAGCGGTGGGCGGCGGCATAACCCTTGGGGGTCAGGCCAGTGACTGCCTTGAAGACCCGATGAAAATGAAAGGGACTCAAGCCCGCGCTCTCTGCCAGTTCATTCAGGCCAGGCAGTTCCTCGGCCGCCTCGATCTGCCGGCAGGCGGCGGCAACCCGTGCCGCTTGTTGGGCGGCGATCTGGGTCTGGTCCCGAGCCACGCGCTTGCTGGGCCGGTAACCGGCGGCCTGGGCCTGTTCCGGCGTGTCGAAGAACTCGATGTTGCGCGGGTTGGGCAGGCGCGACAGGCTGCTTGGGTGGCAATAGATGCCGGTGGTTTTCACGCCATAGACGAAGGTGCCGTCGGCGCGTGGATCCCGGGCGAGCACGGCGGCCCAGCGCGGATCCAGTTCAGGGGCGAGATTGTTCGAAGTGCTGTTCATGGTCGTTATGTCCATTGGCCCGTTTTGCCTACAGTAGCGAGCCATTCCAGTGGCGACACTCCGGGTCTTGCGGTTGAATTCTGCACCTTCACCCGGCGGTGCGAAACGTCAGGTTGATCCGCTGGGTACCCAGGCGCGGGTGCTGGCCTTCCTTGAGCGGCAACACGCCGTGGTAGCGCAACCGGTCCACGCCGCCCCAGACCACGATGTCGCCATGGAACAACGGGATGCGCAGGCTTTTGTCACTGCGCTCGAAGCCGCCGAACTGGAACACCGCCGGCAAGCCCAGGGACATCGAGACGATGGGGGCGGCGAGGGAGCGTTCGTTCTTGTCCTGGTGCAGCGACATCCGCGCGCCGGGCACGTAGCGGTTGATCAGGCAGGCGTCGGGTTCGAAATGCTCGAAGTGCGCCTGCCGGGCGGCGGCCTGGGCCAGTTCGCGAAACACCGCCGGCATGTCGGGCCAGGGGTGGCCGGTCTGCGGATCGTGGGCGGTGTAGCGATAGCCGCTGCGGTCGGTGGTCCAGCCCAGCGCACCGCAACTGCTCAAGGCCACCGACATGGTAAAGCCACCGGGCGTGACCATCTGCCGGAAAGGCGCCGCCTGCAAGACGCTTTCCAGCGCCGGCAGCAAGCGCTCGAGCCAGGGCAGGGCGAACCCGCGCAGCACGAACGCTTGCTGGCCGATCTGCTCGACCTGGCCAGGCGTGGTGGGCGCCTGGTCGGCGAACAGGTCCAATGTGAGCGGTGTGTCATTACTGCGCATCATGAAAAATGATTCCCAAGGTGTGCCGCCTGCCGCTGTGCACGCAGCTGACGCCATGGCGCATGTTCACCCGATAATAACCGCGAACGCCTTTGACGGGCCGCTGGTGCACGGCAAACACCACGGCATCGCCCTGTTTCAGATCGATGACCTGGGGCCGCGATTGCATGCGCGGGCGCTGTTCGGTGAGGACAAACTCGCCGCCGGTAAAATCCCGACCCGGTTCCGACAGCAGGATCGCCACCTGCAGTGGGAACACCTGCTCGCCGTACAGATCCTGGTGCAGACAGTTGTAGTCCTGCGGACCGTATTGCAGCAACAACGGCGTAGGCCGCGATTGCCCGGCGGCGTGACAGCGCCGGATGAAGTCAGGGTGTTCGTGGGGGTAGCGCACTTCAATACCCATGTGTTCATTCCAGCGGTTCGCCAGCGGTACCAACGCTGGATACAACGACTGGCGCAACTGCTGGATGAGGTCGGGCAGCGGATAGCGAAAATACTGATACTCGCCGCGCCCGAATCCATGGCGGGCCATGATCACCCGCGAACGAAAAAGCCCGGGTTCGGCGTACAGACCACTCAGCAGCCGGCATTGTGTTGTCGGTAGCAGGTTGCGAATGATTGCACAGCCGTCCTGGTCGAGGCTGTTCTCCAGGGCTGGCCAGTCCAGGTCGTGTATGCATTGGATTAGCGAGGGTAGGGACATGATGACAATCCTTGGTAGAAAGGACTGGTCAGTCTGGGGAGTGCTTTGACGGCTGACACTCCGGATCTTGCGGTGTGTCAACGGCCGAGCGCTCACCTACCCTGAGCTGACACACCCGTCACCCTGTGGCGAGAGGATTATCTGTGGGAGCAAGGGTTGCCCGCGATGAAGGCAACGCGTTCTGTCGGGGTGAACGAGGCGCCTGCATCGCGGGCAAGCCTTGCTCCCACAATGGGGATAACCCTCCCACAAAAACAGTCGGATGAGTTGTTACAGCGCTTTGCTGACCTTGACGTCGCTGATCACGTCGTCGGTCTGGCCATGCAGCTTTTGCAATGCGGCCCTGGCTTCTTCCTCGGTCCCGGTTTCCAGTTGCGCGAATTCGAAGCGGCGTTCGTCGTTGAGCTTGTACTTGATGACGTATTTGGTCGTCTGGGACACGGTTTTGCCTGTCTTGAAAGTGGGCGAGGCTCAGCTCAGTTTCGAGCTGGAACGCCGGATGATTTTGATCTTGTGGGTCAGGGTCGGTTTGCGCGTGACGCTGATTGCACGGCGGTTGACGGTGTCGATGGTGATGTTCCAGAAACCGGTGCTAGGGGCAGTGATCCGGGCCGGGAAGGTGTCGAACGCGCCGCCGTGATACGTGTGCCGGCCGCCGTTCTTGAAGCTACGGAAGTTGGCGTCGTTCATCAAACGGATGTTGCACATTTGGGAGCATTCGATGACGACAATGTCGTCTTCGTTCAGGTGCTCGCGCTGGTGGATGAATTTCATGGGCGCCTCCAGAAGGGCTTTTTCTACAAAATCAAAACGATAGCAAGGGGCAATGATGCGCAGTTTATCAGCCCCGAGTGTTAATATCCGGCCCGCGCTCCAGGCTTTGTTCATTTATTGCAGGTTGCGGGAAAAATAAAGCGGTGCGGCACCGGAGAAAAACGGCGTCTGCACTGTCGGAGGATCTTTATCGGAGGAATCATATGAAGCGCAGCGTGTGGGTGTTGGCATTGGCCATGAGTGGATGTGCATCGGTATCGGACATCAACCAGACGCCCCCCACCATGAGCGTCATCTCCGGAAAGAAACCTCACGAATATGCCAAGTGTGTTTCCGACAAACTGGCCAAAAGCCGTGGTCCGCTGCAAGTGGAGCCACACAAGAATGGCGTTCGATTGATCGTCCCGGGCAAACTGTCGACCCTGCCGGCGGCGGTGTTCGACATTGACGAGCGCTCCAGCGGCAGCAGCATCAAGCTGCACGAAAGCATGTCCAATGTCCCGGTGCGTCCGGGCGACGTGCAGGATGCCGCCAACGCCTGCATTTCCGGCTGATCCCATTGCGCGCCTGACGAGCGGACCGGGCATCGGATAAACTACTGCCTTCGACAAAAAATGCCGCCACGGTTCACGTTGGCGGCATTGTCATTCATGGAGTCAGTCGATGAAACGCGAGCAGGTGCGCGAGCGCCATGCAGAAGGTCTTATCTGTGCCACCCACGTGATTCAGAATCCGGCGAGCCCGGGCGAATGGATCGTGTTCTTCAAGAAAAGCGCCGGACGCAGTTTTTTCCTGGTGGATGACCAGGACGAAGTCGAGTCCTTTGCCCGTCTCGACGAACTGATCGAAACCCTACGCGGGCTGGGCATCAAGTTTGCCGAGATTCACATTTGATTACTTGCAGACCACCACGACACTGCGGCTGGTGAAGTTACCGACGTCGACGCCCAGGGTCTTCTCGCTTTCCTTGGCCTGGGGCGTGCCGTCGGTACCGACGATGCGGTAGCCGGTGCCGGCACAGGACGCATCGGCCTTTTCGTAGCACGTCGCCCAGGAGTTGGCCTCACCCGAGCAGTCGATGGCCAGGCCTTGTTCGCCGTTGTCCAGGTAGGTTTTTTCGGCTGAGGCACAGCCCGCCAGGGCCAGGACTGCAAACAGTGCCAGAAGTGTCTTCATGGGGTCGTCATCAAGGAGGGAAGGGCAAGCGCGAGATTATAGCGAATGGCCACTCCGGTACAGCTAAACAAGCCTCGTTCAATGCCCGCGCGGCATTTTTACGAGGCTCGTCTGGTTACTTCTTGCGACGGGGGCTGCGGGCGGGGGCGGTGTCGCGTTCTTTCACTGCGGGGGCAGCGCGCTCATCCTGGAATACCGCAGCCACTTCCACCGCCATGGCCTTGCTGGGCAAGGGACCGGCGACCTGCTCGCCGTGGTAGTTGATAATCCACCACTGGCCGTCCTTGCCCTGGCTGACCGAATAACCGTTTGCGTTTCTTGTTGCCGACATCTAGCTGCCTCAATTGGCGGGATCAAGGGCGTCATGATACGTCAAATGCTCGCAAACAGCGCTCACTGGCGTACAGTGGGTCCGCTGGAGCCATCGAAACGAAAGGCGATTGAACTATCCGCCGTTTTTTATTTCTCTATGATGGCACCGGTTGGCCAGCGCGGGCATTGTAAGGTGCCTGTTGCCTGATTAGACTGCGCCGAAACTCGTACACACCGCCTTTTCAAGGACTTATATGATCAAGAAATGCTTGTTCCCAGCAGCCGGTTACGGTACTCGCTTCCTGCCAGCGACTAAAGCCATGCCCAAAGAAATGCTGCCGGTGGTGAACAAGCCACTGATCCAGTACGGCGTCGAAGAAGCCCTCGATGCGGGCCTGACGGAAATCTCCATCGTCACCGGTCGCGGCAAACGCGCCCTGGAAGACCATTTCGACATCAGCTACGAGCTGGAAAACCAGATCAAGGGCACCGACAAGGAAAAATACCTGGTCGGTATCCGCAAACTGCTGGATGAGTGCTCGTTCTCCTACACTCGCCAGACCGAAATGAAAGGCCTGGGCCACGCGATCCTGACCGGCCGCCCACTGATCGGTGACGAACCGTTCGCCGTGGTCCTGGCGGATGACCTGTGCGTCAACCTCGAAGGCGACGGCGTATTGACCCAGATGGTCAAGCTGTACAAGCAGTTCCGCTGCTCCATCGTGGCGATCCAGGAAGTCGATCCGCAGGAAACCAACAAGTACGGCGTGATTGCCGGCGAAATGATCCGCGACGACATCTACCGCGTCCACAGCATGGTTGAAAAACCAAAACCTGAAGACGCACCGTCGAACCTGGCGATCATCGGTCGCTACATCCTGACCCCGGATATCTTCGACCTGATCGAACAGACCGAGCCAGGCAAGGGCGGCGAGATCCAGATCACCGACGCCCTGATGAAACAGGCCCAGAACGGCTGCGTCATGGCCTACAAGTTCAAGGGCAAGCGTTTCGACTGCGGTGGCGCCGAAGGCTACATCGACGCGACCAACTTCTGCTTCGAGAACTTCTACAAGACGGGCAAGGCTTACTGATAGCCTGCGCCACGCCTTGAAAAAAACGCCCCGACTGGTTCGGGGCGTTTTTTTTGGCTTGGGGAAAAGTCTCTCGCCAATCATCAATCACACAAACAAAACCCTGTGGGATATGAAAAATCCTGAGACCACCCCAAAACAACTGTGGGAGCGAGCTTGCTCGCGATAGCGGTGGGCCAGCCTACACCCATGTTGAATGTGCCGCCGCCATCGCGAGCAAGCTCGCTCCCACATGGATCGGCGTAACTTGAGCGGCCCAACTGGCTTTTCCATTTTCCGCCCCCATAACCATCGCAACGCTGCCTCAGGTGAAAACAGCAGGTATGCTGATGACCTGCCGAAGGAGATAGAAAATGGCCTACGATTTTGACTTGTATGTGGTTGGCGCCGGTTCCGGTGGTGTGCGGGCTGCGCGGTTTGCCGCCGGTTTCGGGGCCAAGGTGGCCGTGGCGGAGAGCCGTTACCTGGGCGGGACCTGCGTGAACGTGGGCTGCGTGCCGAAAAAACTGCTGGTCTACGGCGCGCACTACGCCGAGGACTTCGAACAGGCGTCGGCCTATGGCTGGACGGCGGGCGAGGCGAGTTTCGACTGGGCAACGTTGATCGCCAACAAGGACCGGGAAATCAATCGCCTCAACGGCATCTACCGCAACCTGCTGGTCAACAGCGGCGTCGTGCTGCACGAAGGTCACGCCAGGCTGACCGGGCCCAATGAGGTCGAGATCAACGGCCAGCGCTACACCGCCAGGCACATCCTGATCGCCACGGGCGGTTGGCCGGTGATCCCGGACATTCCGGGGCGCGAGCACGCCATCAGCTCCAACGAGGCGTTCTTTCTCAAGGAACTGCCCAAGCGTGTGATTGTGGTGGGCGGTGGCTACATTGCGGTGGAGTTCGCCGGGATCTTCCACGGCATGGGTGCGCAGACGTCCTTGCTCTATCGCGGTGAGCTGTTCCTGCGCGGCTTTGACGGTGCGGTGCGCAAGCACCTGGCAGAAGAGCTGACCCGCCGTGGCCTGGACCTGCAGTTCAACGCAGACATCAAGTCCATCGAAAAGCTGGACGATGGCAGCCTCAGGGTCGAGCTCAAGGACGGCAAGACGTTGCTCACCGATTGCGTGTTCTACGCCACCGGCCGGCGGCCGATGCTCGACAACCTGGGCCTTGAAACCACCGGTGTCACGCTGGATGAGAAGGGCTTTGTCCAGGTCAACGAAAAATACGAGACCGCTGAACCGTCGATCCTGGCCATTGGCGACGTGATCGGTCGCGTCCAGCTCACCCCCGTTGCCCTGGCCGAAGGCATGGCGGTGGCGCGGCGTCTGTTCAAGCCCGAGCAGTATCGATTGGTGGATTACCGGATGATTCCCACCGCCGTGTTCAGCTTGCCAAACATCGGCACAGTTGGCCTGACCGAAGAGCAGGCCAGGGAGGAGGGGCATGAGGTAGAGATTTTCGAAAGCCGCTTCCGGCCGATGAAGCTGAGCCTGACCGAATGCCAGGAACGCACCCTGATGAAACTGGTGGTGGATGCCCGGACCGACAAGGTGTTGGGATGCCACATGGTCGGGCCGGACGCCGGTGAAATCGTCCAAGGGCTGGCCATCGCACTCAAGGCCGGCGCCACCAAGCGCGACTTCGACGAAACCATCGGCGTGCACCCGACGGCTGCCGAAGAATTCGTGACGATGCGTACGCCCGTCGCCTCCTGACCACCCGACGAACATATGGCGAGCGAGCCGGCTCGCCATATTAAGTTTTCTTCTATCTATTTAGCTGCTGATAGCCAAAACCAATCATTCGCATCAGGTTTGCCAATGAGCCAGCCTGGGGATGAGTGGTTAAGATCCTCTCCATCAACTTTCAACCCTGACGGAGAAACATCGATGCCTATCATCAACAGCCAAGTTAAACCGTTCAACGCTACCGCTTTCAAAAACGGCGAATTCGTCGAAGTATCGGACGCCAACCTGAAAGGCAAATGGTCTGTCGTGTTCTTCTACCCGGCTGACTTCACCTTCGTTTGCCCAACCGAGCTGGAAGACCTGGCCGACAACTACGCCGAGTTCCAGAAGCTGGGCGTCGAGATCTACAGCGTTTCCACCGACACTCACTTTGCCCACGCTGCCTGGCACAACACTTCGCCAGCCATCGGCAAGATCCAGTACACCATGATCGGCGACCCGACCCACGTCATCTCGCGCAACTTCGACGTGCTGATCGAAGAAGTCGGCCTGGCTGACCGCGGTACTTTCGTGATCAACCCTGAAGGCCAGATCAAGATCGTTGAAATCAACGACGGCGGTGTAGGCCGTGACGCTTCCGAGCTGCTGCGCAAGATCAAGGCCGCTCAATACGTTGCTGCTCACCCGGGCGAAGTCTGCCCAGCCAAGTGGAAAGAAGGCGAGGCCACCCTGGCTCCGTCCCTGGACCTGGTCGGCAAGATCTAAGTCTGTGAGTCATCCGAGGGCGATCCGCTCTTAATCAAGTAAGCCGCTTCGCCCCAAAAAACGCCCGGGCGAGATTCGCTCGGGCGTTGTTTTTTCTGAATTCAAAAAATGGAAATCGCCCGTATGTTGGACGCCAATCTTAAAGCTCAGTTGAAGTCATACCTGGAACGGGTCACCCAGCCGATCGAGATCGTCGCCTCCCTCGACGACGGTGCGAAATCCCAGGAAATGCTCGCGTTACTCCAAGACGTTGCCAGTCTTTCCCACCAGATTACCTTGCTCGACAACGGCAGCGATGCGCGCAAGCCTTCGTTTTCGTTGAATCGCCCGGGAGCCGATATCAGCCTGCGTTTTGCTGGCATTCCCATGGGCCACGAATTCACTTCGCTGGTGTTGGCCTTGCTGCAAGTTGGCGGTCACCCTTCGAAGGCCAGTGTCGACGTCATCGAACAGGTCCGCTCCCTCAAGGGCGAGTTCAACTTCGAGACCTATTTCTCGCTGTCGTGCCAGAACTGCCCGGACGTGGTCCAGGCGCTGAACCTGATGGCCGTACTGAATCCAGACATTCGCCACGTTGCCATCGACGGCGCGCTGTTCCAGGCCGAAGTCGATGAACGCCAGATCATGGCCGTGCCGAGTGTGTACCTCAACGGTGTGAACTTCGGCCAGGGTCGCATGGGCCTGGAAGAGATTCTCGCCAAGATCGACACCAGCGGCATCGAACGCCAGGCCGAGAAAATCAGCGCCAAGGACGCCTTTGATGTGCTGGTAGTCGGCGGTGGCCCGGCCGGTGCTTCGGCGGCGATCTACGCGGCCCGTAAAGGCATCCGCACTGGCGTGGCGGCCGAACGTTTCGGCGGCCAGGTGCTCGACACCATGGCCATCGAGAACTTCATCTCGGTCCAGGAAACCGAAGGGCCGAAACTGGCCGTCGCCCTGGAAGAACACGTCAAGCAGTACGATGTGGACATCATGAACCTGCAACGTGCCGACGCCTTGGTGCCTGGCAAAGACGGCGGGCTGCATGAAATCAAGTTCGCCAGCGGTGCGAGCCTCAAGGCCAAGACCGTGATCCTGGCGACCGGTGCCCGCTGGCGCGAAATGAACGTGCCGGGCGAGCAGCAGTATCGCAACAAGGGCGTGGCGTACTGCCCGCACTGCGACGGTCCGCTGTTCAAGGGCAAGCGCGTGGCGGTGATCGGCGGTGGTAACTCCGGCGTCGAGGCGGCCATCGACCTGGCCGGTATCGTTGCCCACGTCACGTTGCTGGAGTTCGATGTGCAATTGCGTGCCGACGCGGTATTGCAGCGCAAACTGCACAGCCTGCCGAACGTGACGGTGATTACCAACGCCCAGACCACCGAAGTGACTGGAGACGGTCAGAAGGTCAATGGCTTGCGCTACAAGGACCGTCCGAGCGGTGACGTGCGGGATGTGGAGTTGGAGGGGATCTTCGTGCAGATTGGTCTGTTGCCCAACACCGATTGGCTCAAAGGCACTGTCGAGCTGTCACCGCGGGGTGAGATTATCGTCGATGCCCGGGGTGAAACCTCGATCCCTGGCGTGTTCGCCGCCGGTGACGTGACCACCGTGCCGTACAAGCAGATCGTGATTGCCGTAGGCGAGGGCGCCAAGGCTTCGCTGAGTGCTTTCGACCACCTGATCCGTACCTCTGCGCCGGCCTGAACAACCGATAGCGGAAAAAACAAAACCCCATGAGCCTGGCTCATGGGGTTTTGTTTTGGATCACGCATCCCCCTGTGGGAGCGAGCTTGCTCGCGATAGCGGTGGGTCAGCCTGGATCCAGGTTGAATGTGCCGCCGTCATCGCGAGCAAGCTCGCTCCCACAGGGGGACGGTGGAGAGGTTTACAGCGGCGCAGGCTGGATGATTTCAACCCAGTAGCCATCCGGGTCCTTGATGAAGGCCAGGCTTTTCATGCGGCCGTCGTTCAGGCGTTTCTGGAAATCGCAGCCCAGTGCTTCGAAGCGCTCGCAGGCGGCGACGATGTCCGGTACCGAGATGCAGATGTGGCCGAAGCCGCGTGGGTCGGTGTTGCCGTTATGGTAGGCGAAGGCCGGGTCGCTTTCGGTGCCATGGTTGTGGGTCAGTTCCAGGATGCCAGGGATCGACTTCATCCATTCGGTCCGCGCCGCCGCGTCCGCCGGGATCTGGTTCTTGTCCACCAGTGCCAGGAAGTACAGGCTGAACTCGGCTTCCGGGAAGTCGCGTTTCTCCACCAGCGAGAAACCCAGCACGCGGGTGTAGAAGTCCAGGGACCGGGTGATGTCCTTGACTCGCAGCATGGTGTGGTTGAAGACGAACTTGGCCGTGGCGGCATCAGGTTGTGCGGTGACGCCAGGGAAAGTATTGAGTTCGTGCAGGCTCATGGGCCCTCCGGAAAATAAGTGGGGCAAACGGCGTCGCAAGCTTGGTTGCGACGGTTCCTGGGCTTGCGTCAGACGGCTTCCTTGCAGGTGCGCCCATGATACGCAAGGGACGCGGTGTCGCCAAACCGCGTGTGGCTATTGCCTGCTTCTGCCTCGGGCTTCAGACTTTACGATTCGCCCTTGAGTGCCAACGCAATGATTCGACCGTTCCTTTCGCTGTTTGTCCTGCTGTTTGCCTGCATTGCGAGTGTCGGCGGCGTCCAGGCGGACGAACCGCAGATCGCCTGGCCCCAAGGCTGGGTTGTCGAGCCACTGCCCGCCGATGCGGCGGCGTCGGGCCCCTTGCGACAACGTGCAACCAAGAGCGATTCGGCAGGCAATGCCGTGATGGTCATGGAATTGACCACGACTACCGTCGAGCCCGATCACCAGGTCAACTTGCAAGGCGTGTTGCTGGAAATGCGCAAGTCGATCCAGAAGGATTTCTTCCAGGGCGGTTACCAAAGTGTGTGCAATAAGATCCATGCTTCCATGTTGGGTGGCGTAACTGCATTGGAAACCACTTGCACGATCACGCAAAACGGACGCCATGTATTGTCTCAGGCACTCGTCGCGGCACTAAATGGGGGCAAGGCTTATGTGCTGTCCTATGCAGGGCAGGCGCAGGTGTTTGTTGAAAGCCAGGATGAAATACAGTCGGTGCGAAACAGTTTGAAACTATAAGGCCGTCAGTGTAATACGCTCGGAATTTAATCCAAAAAGTTTAGCCCATAAAAAAGCCCTGAGTGTATTCAGGGCTTTTTTTGATCATGGACGCTGTCAACCACGCAACCAGGAATCGACGGTAGCTGCACCGTACTGTTCTTTCCAGGCTTTCAGACCGCGGTGATTACCGCCTTTGGTCTCGATCAACTCGCCGGTGTGCGGGTTCTGGTAAACCTTTACCACTCGCGCACGGCGGGTCTTGATGGGTTTGCTCGATTGCAGGCTCGCCTTGGACGGGTTCGGGTCGAGGATCGCGACGATGTCGCGCAGGCTCTTGCCATAGGTTTTCATCAGTCCCTGGAGCTTTTCCTCGAATTCGATTTCCTTCTTGAGCCCGGCATCGTTCTTCAGCGATTCCAACTGCTTGAGCTGTTCTTGAAGGGCCTTTTCGGCTGCACGAAATTCAGCGAGTCTGGACAAAATCGTTACTCCAATCAAAATATTTGGCTGATACCAACCGCAAACAAAGCTATAAGCCGAGCGCCTTGGTGTTAATGACTCTCCTGCTATCTGGCACAGGTAGAAAAATTGTAGTAGTTAATCCGGAAAGTGTAAATCGTAACTTTTTCGTTATGTAACAACAGCAAAAGCTTTTATCAGTTGGGCATCGTCGTCAATAGATCGGCGGCGGTTAACTGCCATTAAGGTCGGTCAAGGTCTCAATGAACGCCTGCCCGCTAATCGGTCGACCAAATAGATAACCCTGTAGAAAGTTCACCCCATGGGCGCTCAGGTAGTCGCTTTGCTCGACGGTTTCGACGCCCTCGGCCACCATGTCCAGGCCCAGCTTGCCCGACAGTTCGATGATGCTGTCGAGCAGGTGCCGTGACAGCGTATCGGCACCGATCATCGCGACAAAACTCTGGTCGATCTTCAAGAAATCCACGTTGAACTGGCGCAAGTACGCCAGGCTGGAATGACCCGTGCCGAAATCGTCGAGGGCAATCTTGACGCCCAGTTCCCGCAGCTGGTCGAACAGTTGCCGGGTAACGGGCGTAGGTTCGATCAGTTCGCGCTCGGTCAACTCCAGCACCAGGGCAGTCGCACCCGGCGCGAAGGCGGCGAGAAATTCGCGACAATCGTCCACCAGCGCCAGATCCTGGCAGTGGCGGGCGGTGATGTTGATGCCGACATGAAACGGTGCTTCGAGTTGAGGCGCCAGCGGTGCCAGCAGGTGCATGGTCTGCTGCATCAGCGCCCGGGTCATCGGTACGATCAGGCCGCTGTGTTCGGCGAACGGGATGAACAGGTCCGGGCGAACGAGGCCTTCCTTGGGGTGATTCCAGCGCATCAGCACTTCGACGCCGGCCCAGCGTTTGCTGTCGCTGTGCACGACCGGTTGCAGATAGGGCACGAACTCGCGGGCTTCCAGGGCCCGTTGCAGTTCACGGCTGGGCGAGGAGGCGCGTTTTTGCAGCCAGTGCCCGAGGGTCCCGGCCACGACGCCGAAGAAGATCAGCAAGCTGAACAGCGGCGGATATTCCCTGGCCATGTAGCGCCAGGTTTCACCCTCATCGAAGCCGGCTTCTACGTTGAAGGCGTAGCGCGATGAACCCAGCTCGCTTTGGGCGACCGGCAGCCCGGGTATGGGCGCCGGTCGGACCTTGCCGTCCGCCGCCAGCCAGTTCGGCCCGACTTGCAGTCGTAGCCGGGTCTGGCGGCCGATCAAGCGCAAGACGTTCGTCAGGTGGTACCCGTCAAGCGTGGCCAAGGCGCCTTGATGGCCCTCGTTGATCCGGTAAATCAGTAGCGCGGTATCCGGCGTGACCGGGTTGCCGTCCATGAGCCACAAGCTGCCTTGATGGTAGTCGCTCGGGTTGACGCGTTCCTCGAAGGCACCGAACAGCGAGCTGCAATACAGGTTGTTGTCCCAGATAAGGTTGGTCGAACGGACAAAGGGCCGGCGCGTCACTTGTTCGCGTAATGCCAGCTTCACCGCTTCGCAGGGCTGGCCGGCCAGGGGTAATAGTTCATGGGCCGCCAAGGCCGTGTTGTCGAGCATCAGCTCGATCTGCCTGACCAGTTCCTCGGCGGTCTGCCGGGTCTGTTGCGCCAGCGTCCGTTCGGCCTGCATGTACAAAATGGCCAGCCCTGACAGCATCGGTACCAGGCCGCAAAGCAGGGTGACGAGATAGCGACGGGGGCGGGTGTGCGCGCGTGTGGCGGTCAAGGGCATCGGCACAACCTGAGAAGAAAAGGGATGAGGGGGAATCGTCGGATGCCGACCATGATAGATGGCTTGCCGGGTGCTTGCTGACCACAGGGTGGCTGTGGGAGCGAGGTCTGTGGGAGCAAGGCTTGCCCGCGATGAACGATCATGCGGTCCACCTGGAGAGCCGAGGTGCCTTCATCGCGAGCAAGCTTTGCTCCCACAGGTTCAGTGCCAGGCTCCCACAGGTTTGATGTCGGGCTCATGACTGCCGGGCCAGCTCGATAAACGCCAGGGTGGCGGGCGAGGCCTGGCGGCTGTCCAGGACTGCCAGGCCAATCTGGCGCGGCACCCGCGGCGACAAGGGGCGCACGACGAAGCCCAGGCTTTCGCCCTCCGGCAACGAACCTTCGGACACCACGCTCACCGCCTCACCGCGCCTGACGATATCCAGGGTGCTGAGCAGTTGCGAACACCGAAAACGCACATTCGGGGTCAGCCGGGCGGCATTGAACAGGCGCGAAACCAGCTCCGATGATCCGGCCTCGGTGTGCACGAAGGGGTCGTTGCACAGGTCCTTGAGGCTCAGGCTGGCCCGGGCGGCGAGGGGATGGTTAGTGGGCAGCAGGGCGACCATCTGATCTTCCATCAGCATGAACGTATCGAAACGCTCCTCGGGCAACACCACGAAGCCGACGTCGATCCGCCGTTCGTCCAGCCACTGGAGGACCTGCCTGTCGGGTCCTTCGTCGATGTGCACTTCGATGCCCGGGTGCAAGTCTCGATAGCGCTGCAGGATACCGGGCAACAGTTTCATCGATGACGTGGGCCCGAACGAGCCGATGCGCAAGGTGCCTCGGCGCATGCCCCGGGCATCGGCGGCTTCCTGGCGCAAGGTGTTGGCCAGCCCGAGCATGGCCCGGGCCCGCAGAAGCAATTGCTGACCAATGTCGCTGAGTTCCACTTGGGACTGATGACGCCTGAGCAATTCAACGCCCAATTCTTGTTCCAGGGATTTGATGGCGTGGGATACCGCTGACTGGCCGATGCCCAGGCGCGTTGCCGCCGCCGTGAACCCCCGCAGCTCGGCGACCAGGGAGAAGATTTCGAGTTGGGTGAGGGTCATGAGGAATTGCTCATTTTACGATGACAAGGCATGAGCCAGATAATGAGGTATCTGACTTGAATCAGGAAGCAGCACAACACCTTTTGGCAAGGTTCCACCCTGTGGGAGCAAGCTTTGCTCCCACAATTAACCACCCTCGCCACAGGTTCTGCGTTGTTCTCATTAGCGTGCGGTGGTGAAACCATGAAAACCCTCGAACAAACCCTCCCAGCCTCGTCGGACCTGCCGGTCTACTTGAAGCTCGCCATGGTCACCATGATCTGGGGCGGGACCTTCGTGGCCGGCCGGATCCTTGCCGATGCCTTGGCGCCGATGTTTGCCGCCAGCCTGCGTTTCCTGCTGGCGAGTATCGCGCTGCTGTCGTTTCTCGCCCTGGCCGGGATCCCGCTGGCCAGGCCCAGTGTGAAACAGGGGCTGCAATTGGCCGCGCTGGGGTTCTTTGGCATCTTTTTCTACAACCTGTGCTTCTTCTATGGCTTGCAGTACATCAATGCGTCGCGGGCCTCGCTGATCGTGGCCTTGAACCCGGCGGTGATCGGGCTGGCGTCCTGGTGGTTGTTCAAGGAGCGGCTGAGCCGGTTGAAAGTGGCGGGCATCGTGCTCTGTATCGGTGGGGCGGGATTGGTGATCGTCAGTCGTGATCCGTCCTTGTTGCAAGGCGCCGCGCAGGGCTGGATCGGCGATCTGCTGATTTTTGGCTGCGTGCTGGGCTGGGGTATCTATTCGCTGTTTTCGAAAAAACTCAATGACAGCCTCGGCCCCTTGCAGACCGTGACCTGGTCGATTCTGCTGGGCACGCTGATGTTGTGGCTGGCCTGCGCGGCGGCGGGCGAGATTCGTGTCGAAGCCCTGCGCGGCCTGGACGTTGAGCAATGGCTGAGCCTGTTGTACCTCGGCGTGCTGGGCTCGGCCCTGGCCTATATCGCCTGGTATGACGGCATTCGTCGGATCGGTGCGACCCGTTCCGGGGTGTTCATCGCGCTCAATCCGTTGACGGCGGTGCTGCTGGGGGCGCTGCTGCTGGACGAACGGCTCACGGCCTTGATGTGTGTCGGCGGGGGCGTGATCCTGGTGGGCATTTTCCTGTGCAACAAACCCCTTGCGCGGTCGAAGGAAAAGGCGATTTGATACAGAAGGCGGACAAACCTGGTTACGCTGTGTAGAATTGAGTTACGCATATAAGAATAACGTCTTCTGGCAGCAGAAGCCTCGCCCGCAAGAGCCTTGGGTCGACAATGAAGATACTTGGGTTTCAACTGATCTATGGCGATTTCCTCGCCCGCAGCGTTCGTGGCATTTCCTGCGCGCCGCCCCGTGTCCTCAGCATCGCCAGCAACTAACGTTTTTTGTTAATTGACCCGACTGATGAGGCGCCGACATGGCAGATCTATACGAAAACCCCATGGGCCTGATGGGCTTTGAATTCATCGAATTCGCATCCCCGACCCCCAACACCCTGGAGCCGATCTTCGAGATCATGGGTTTCACCAAAGTGGCCACCCACCGCTCCAAGGACGTGCACCTGTATCGCCAGGGCGCGATCAACCTGATCCTCAACAACGAACCCCACAGCGTGGCGTCATACTTTGCCGCCGAGCACGGTCCGTCGGTGTGCGGCATGGCGTTCCGGGTCAAGGATTCGCAAAAGGCCTACAAGCGTGCCCTGGAACTCGGCGCCCAGCCGATCCACATCGAGACCGGCCCGATGGAGCTGAACCTGCCAGCGATCAAAGGCATCGGCGGTGCGCCGCTGTACCTGATCGACCGTTTTGGCGAAGGCAGCTCGATCTATGACATCGACTTCGTGTTCCTCGAGGGCGTTGACCGCAACCCGGTGGGCGCGGGCCTGAAAATCATCGACCACCTGACCCACAACGTCTATCGCGGACGCATGGCCTACTGGGCCGGCTTCTACGAGAAGCTGTTCAACTTCCGCGAGATCCGCTACTTCGACATCAAGGGCGAATACACCGGCCTGACCTCCAAGGCCATGACCGCCCCGGATGGCATGATCCGTATCCCGTTGAACGAAGAATCGTCCAAGGGCGCCGGGCAGATCGAAGAGTTCCTGATGCAGTTCAACGGCGAAGGCATCCAGCACGTGGCCTTCCTCACCGATGACCTGGTCAAGACCTGGGATCACCTGAAAAGCATCGGCATGCGCTTCATGACCGCGCCGCCGGACACCTATTACGAAATGCTCGAAGGCCGCCTGCCGAACCACGGCGAACCGGTGGATGAACTGCAATCGCGGGGCATTCTGCTGGACGGTGCTTCCGAGCAGGGCGACAAGCGCCTGCTGCTGCAGATCTTCTCGGAAACCCTGATGGGGCCGGTGTTCTTCGAATTCATCCAGCGCAAGGGCGACGATGGTTTCGGCGAAGGCAACTTCAAGGCGCTGTTCGAATCCATCGAGCGCGACCAGGTGCGTCGAGGTGTGCTGGCGACCGAGTAAGGCCTGAGCCATGAAAAAGCCCGCCCGGCAGTGATGCCGGGCGGGCTTTTTATTGCCCGACACAGTTCCAAATGTGGGAGCGGTGTAAGGCTCAGGCCCTGCGCTGCTGCCGCACCAAGTGCTTGAACCCTTCGAACACCAGCACCGCCACCGCCATCCAGATGGGGATGTAGGTCAGCCATTCACCGGCCTTGATGCTTTCGCCCAACAGCAGCGCAACGCCCAGCAGCAACACCGGCTCTACATAACTCAACAACCCGAACAGGCTGAACGGCAGCAACCGACTGGCGACGATGTAGGATACCAGCGCGCTGGCACTGATCACCCCGAGCACCGGGATCAGCAGCGACAGCCACGGGTATTGATCGAAAACGTCGAGGCCCTGTTCACCGCTTTGCACGAACCACAGCGCCACGGGCAGCATCAGGGTCATGTCCAGCCAGAGCCCACCCAGGTTGTCGGTCTTGATGCGTTTGCGCAGGATGAAATAGATCGGGTAGCCGATCACCACCAGCAAGGTTGCCCAGGAAAAACCACCCACCTGGTACAACTCGTTGAACACGCCAAGGGTGGCGAAGAACACGGCGACTTTCTGCAGGTAGGAAAGGCGTTCGCCGTAGACGATGCGTCCGGTCAGCACCATCGACAGCGGCAACAGGAAGTACCCCAGCGACACGTCCAGGCTGTAGCCATTGAGCGGCGCCCACATGAACAGCCACAGTTGCGCGCCCATCAGTGCCGACGAGGCTATCGCCGCGATCAACAGCCGTGGCGTGGCGATCAGGCGTTGGATCAGCGCCGTGACCAGTTTCCACTCCCGCGTCACCAGCAGGAATGCGGTCATGCACGGCATCGTCAGCAGCATGCGCCAGCCGAAGATTTCCACGCCTGTCAGCGGTGAGAGCAGCGAGGTGTAGTAGTACATGACGGCGAACAGCGCGGAGGCCGAGACCGATAGAACGATGCCTTTGGACACGGTGATTCTCTTGAGGGCGATCAATCAACACCCTGCCTGTGGCGAGGGTGTTGATGGTGGGAGCAAGGCCTGTGGGAGCAAGGCTTGTGGGAGCAAGGCTTGCCCGCGATAGCCACGCCACGGTTTAACAGTGAACCGCGTTATCGTTCATCGCGGGCAAGCCTTGCTCCCACAGGCACTCGTCCCGGCACGAAATGGCTCACATCATTGAACCCCGGCGTCGAAGCATGCCCCGGCGTCACGAGCGAATCGATGAACGCTTCATCTTCTGCGCTGATCTTCACCGATTGCGCCTTGGTATACGAATCCCACTGCTCCTCGGTGCGCGGCCCGACGATGGCCGAGGTCACGGCGCTGTTGTTCAGCACCCAGGCGATGGCGAACTCGACGATGCCCACGCCGCGGCCCTGGGTGTATTGCAGGATCTGCTGGGCAATGCGCAGGGATTCGACCCGCCATTCGGTTTCCAGGATGCGTTTGTCCTGGCGTCCGGCACGGCTGTTGGCGTCCGGCGCCACGTCCGGCGCGTACTTGCCGCTGAGCACGCCTCGGGCCAGGGGGCTGAACGGCACCACGCCGAGGCCGTAGTTCTGTGCCGCGGTGATCTGCTCGGTTTCCGCCTGGCGGTTGACGATGTTGTACAGCGGTTGGCTGATCACCGGCCGGTCGATGCCCAGGCTGTCGGCGATGCGGATCACCTCGGCGATGCGCCAGCCACGGTAGTTCGACAGGCCCCAGTAGCGGATCTTGCCTTGGCGAATCAAGTCGCCGATGGCCGACACGGTGACGTGCAACGGCGTGTTGTGGTCTTCGCGGTGCAGGTAATAGATGTCCAGGTAATCGGTGCCCAGGCGCGTCAGGCTCGCTTCGATGCCATTGAAGATGTGCTTGCGGCTCAGACCGCTGCGGTTGGGCATGCCGTCCGGCGGGCCGAAGCCGACCTTGGTGGCCAGCACCCATTCCTGGCGGTGACGGGCGATTGCCTCGCCGACGATTTCCTCGGAACGGCCGTTGGTGTAGACGTCCGCGGTATCGATGAAATTGATGCCCTGGTCCCAGGCCTTGTCGATGATCCGCAGCGAATCCTCGGTGCTGGTCTGTTCGCCGAACATCATCGTGCCCAGGGTCAGCGTCGAGACTTGCAACCCGGAATGGCCTAGCGTGCGGTAGCTCATGACAAGATCCTTTTATCCATGGGGAAAGATTCAATCAAACCCCAGAACCACCGCACGGATCAAACAGAATTCTCAAACACCCCAATCAACTGTGGAACTACCTCTGTGGGAAAAAAGGGTGTCAGGCCCTTAGGGTACGGGTCATGCGCAACGCCAGCAGGCTGCCGCAGACAATCACGCCCGCCAACAGGTACAGCGCCGCGTCGGTCGAGCCGGTGGCGTCCTTGACCCAACCCACCAGGTACGGGCTCAGGAATCCCGCCATCTGCCCCATGGAGTTGATCAACGCCAACCCACCGGCCGCCGCGCCCGCGCTGAGCAGGGCCGTGGGCACCGGCCAGAACATCGGCAGGCCGGTGAGGGCGCCCATGGTGGCGATGGACAGGCCGATGATGGCGATGGCCGGGGTGGTGGCGAAGTTGACGGCGATCAGCAGCCCGACGGCGCCCATCAGCATCGGCACGACAAGATGCCAGCGGCGCTCCTTGTGCAGGTCCGCCGAGCGGCCCACCAGCAACATGAACACGGCCGCCAACAGGTACGGGATTGCACTCAGCCAACCGATCACCAGGTTATCGCCAAAACCCAGGCTCTTGATGATCGACGGCAGCCAGAAGTTGATCGCGTACACGCCGCTCTGGATGCAAAAGTACACCAGGCCGAAGGCCCAGATCGCCGGGTTCTTGAACACCGCCAACAGCGAGTCGGTGGCGGTCTTTGGTTTGTTGGCCAGGTCTTCGGCGTGGTCGGCGGTGAGCACGTCGCGTTCCTGGTCGGTCAGCCATTTGGCGTTGGCGAAGGTGTCGCTGAGCAGGAAGAACGCCAGCGCCCCGAGGATCACCGTCGGAATGCCTTGCAGCAAAAACATCCACTGCCAACCCGCCAGGCCGCCCTGGCCGGCGGCGAAGTGGTTGAGGATCCACCCGGAAAACGGACTGCCCAGCAGGCCGGACACCGGGATGGCCGACATGAACAACGCCATGATCCGGCCCCGTCGGAACGTCGGGAACCATTGCGAGAGATACAGCACCACGCCAGGGAAGAACCCGGCCTCGGCGGCGCCGGTGAACAGCCGCAAGGTATAGAACTCGGTGGGGGTAGTGACGAACAGCAGGCACGTCGACAAGGTGCCCCAGGTGATCATCATCAGCGCGATCCAGCGCCGTGGACCGAACTTGGTCAGGGCCAGGTTGCTTGGCACGCCGCACAGTACGTAGCCGATGAAGAAGATCCCGGCACCGAGGCCGTACACGGTTTCGCTGAATTTCAGGGCGTCGAGCATCTGCAACTTGGCGAAGCCAACGTTGACCCGGTCGAGGTAGTTGAACAGGTAGCAGATGAAAATGAAGGGGATCAAGCGCAGGGTGATGCGCTTGTAGACGGTATTTTTTTCGTCGGGGGTAGCCAGGAGGGCTATTGCGCTCTGGGACATGGCGGGTCTCTCATTATTATGATTTTTGCGAGCCAAGGGGTAACGTTGACCGCCCCTTGAGTCTCGGCCAGCCCAGGGGGCCGTGTCTTTGTGCCAGAGCACAGGGTTTGAATGCAGACCCTGTGCGCCTGACCAAACCCATGCCTGGAAACAACAACTCACGCCGCTTGCAAGGAACACCGCCCATGTTCGAACTCGATCACGACCTGGCGCAGGACATCGTCGACCGGGCGATGGCGATCCTGCCGTACAACGTCAATGTCATGGACAACCAGGGCTTGATCCTCGGCAGCGGCGAGCGCGAGCGGGTCAACACCCGTCACGAGGGCGCGCAACTGGTCCTGGCTAACGGTCGGGTGGTGGAAATCGACGAGCACACCGCGATGCACCTCAAGGGTGTGCAGCCTGGGATCAACCTGCCGCTGATGCTCGATCAACGGCTGATCGGCGTCCTGGGCATCACGGGTGAGCCTGCGCAACTGCGCACTTACGCCGAGCTGGTGCGCATGACCGCCGAGATGTTGGTGGGACAGCGTAACCAGCAGGCCGAGCAGCAATGGCGCCGCCAGCGGTGTGATGACTTGCTGGCGCTGCTGTTGGGCGATGCGGGGGATTCGCCGCGATTGTTGGACGAAGCCCGGCAAATGGGCCTCAAGCCGCAATTGTCGCGGGTGCCGTATCTGTTCGAACTGGGCCTGGAACATGGGCCCGGGCAGACCGTCGAGACGTTGAGCGCGTGGTTGATGTCGCGCTACCCGGACAGTTGGTGCCTGACCTCGTCCAAATCTTCCTTGCTCTGGTGCCGGCCGGTCACCGCCTCGGTGGAGAACGAGCGGTTGCTGGGCAAGCTCGATGGGCTGGGCTGGAACATCCTGCGGATCGCAGTGGGCGGGCAGGCTGAAGGGTTGGCGGGCTTGCGGCGTTGCTATCGGCGGGTGGCTGATCTGCTGGCCTATGGGCGTGATGTGTTGCCGCAATCGCGCCTGCTGGCCCTCAACCGCTATCGCCTGCCGGTGCTGCTCTGGCGCCATCGCAGCGACGATGCCCTGGACGAACTGCTGACCCCGTTGCGCAAGGTCATCGCCAAGGACAGCAACGGCCAACTGCTCGCCACCCTGCGCAGTTGGTGCGAGCACGACGGCCAGAGCCAGGCCTGCGCCGACGCCCTGGGCATCCACCGCAACAGCCTGCGCTACCGCATGGAACGCATCGCCGAACTCAGCGGCGTGGACCCGTTGCGCCTGGACGGGATGCTGGCGTTGTACCTGGGGGTGCAGCTATTGCCGCAGACCGCCGATACACCCACATAACCCTGTGGGAACGAGCCTGCTCGCGATGAGGCCGGCAGCTTCAACCTGAATCTTCCTGGAAAACCGGTATTTGTGAATTTGAACAATAATACCCGGTGTCTTTTGTGCAGCGGACCGGCGTCACGGCTGTGGTCAGCTGGCAGCATGCTGTGCATCGGAACCGGAGAATAATATGAAAATAGTCATCGCCCCCGACTCGTTCAAGGACAGCCTCAGCGCCCAGGGCGTCGCCGATGCCATCGCCCAGGGGCTGGCCGAGGTCTGGCCGGATGCGCAGTTGATCAAATGCCCGATGGCCGACGGCGGGGAGGGGACGGTGGAGTCGGTGTTGGCGGCCTGCAACGGTGAGTGGCGCCACACCCGGGTTCGTGGTCCGTTGGGTGTTGCCGTCGAGGCGCGCTGGGGCTGGTTGGCCGAGAGTCGCACCGCAATCATTGAAATGGCCGAGGCCAGTGGTTTGCAACTGGTGCCGCCGGGGCAACGCGATGCCTGTTCCAGCAGCACCTACGGCACCGGCGAGCTGATTCGCGCAGCCCTCGATGAAGGCGCCGGGCGGGTGATCCTGGCGATCGGTGGCAGTGCCACCAACGACGCCGGAGCCGGTGCGATGCAGGCTCTGGGCGTGGTGTTGCTGGATGACCAGGGCCGTCCCCTTCCTCCCGGCGGCCTGGCCTTGGCGAACCTGGCGCGTATCGACCTGAGCGATCTGGACCCACGCCTGGCCCGGGTCAGCTTCGAGATCGCCGCCGATGTCGATAACCCGCTTTGCGGCCCCCATGGCGCGTCCGTGGTTTTTGGTCCGCAGAAGGGCGCCTCGGCTTCTCAAGTGCAGGCGCTGGACCGGGCCCTGGGGCATTTCGCCGAACATTGCGCGCGGGCGTTGAAAAAGGATGTGCGCGACGAGCCGGGCAGTGGCGCAGCCGGCGGCCTGGGGTTCGCGGCCAAGGCGTTCCTGGGGGCGCAGTTTCGTACCGGCGTGGACGTCGTAGCCCAGTTGACCGGGCTTGCCGAGGCGGTCAACGGCGCCGACCTGGTGATCACCGGCGAAGGCCGTTTCGACGCCCAGACCCTGCGCGGCAAGACCCCCTTCGGCGTGGCCCGCATCGCCCGCCAGCACGGCGTACCGGTGGTGGTCATTGCCGGCACGCTGGGGGAGGGCTACCAAGCGCTGTATGAACACGGCATCGACGCCGCCTTCGCCCTGGCCAGCGGGCCGATGACCTTGCAGCAAGCCTGCACCGACGCCCCGCGCCTGCTGAGCGAGCGTGCCCGGGACATTGCACGGCTTTGGCGGGTGGCGGCGCGGTAGACCCAACGGACGCGTGGACCTGTAGTAGCCATGTAGGAGGCCTGTAGGAGGCCTGTAGGAGCTGTCGAGTGCAACGAGGCTGCGATCTTGTTTCAGGCAGTCGAGTCAAAAGTGAAAGATCAAAAGATCGCAGGCTTCGCCAGCCCCTGCAGGAAATATTTTTTTACATAACCCTGCACAAACCCTAAAGCCCAGCCGATAACGGGTTAAGCGTATACCCCCATAACTCCAATCAGTGCGCTTGCCGGCATGGATGCTCGACCCAACATTTCGAGGTCTTTCCATGTCCCTACGCAGCCTGAATATCGCCCCCCGAGCCTTTCTCGGCTTCACCGTCATTGCCTTGCTCGTCGTTGTGCTCGGCGTGTTTGCCGGTAGTCGCATGTCGATCATCCGCCAGGCCTCGCTGGACATGGAGCAGAATCAACTGCCCAGTGTCGGCTACCTGGGCAATGTGATGGAAAACGTGCTGCGCATGCGCATCCTCTCGTTTCGCATCTTGGTCAACCGGGACCCGGCCAGCCTGAAAGAGGCCGAGACCCGCATCAACGTGCTGGTGGAAAAGCTGCACAAGGCCAATAACAGCTACGCCGCGCTGCCGGCCACTCCGGAAGAGACCGAGCTGTACAAGGCCTTTTCGGCGACCCTGGAAAAATACCTGCAAGCCCAGCAGGAAATGCTTGAACTGTCGCGACAGGACAAGGCCGACCAGTTGCGCAGCCTCATCAATACGCGAATCAAGGAAGGTACCGACCTGATGGGCGAGCAGCTCAACAAGCTCATCGCGATCAACGTGGCCGGCGCCAGCGAAGCATCGGCCAAGGCCGGTGAAAACTACAGCAGCGCCATCACCGGCATCATCGTTGTCTCGATCATTGCCGCACTGGCCACTGTCCTGCTGGCCTTGCTGCTGACCCGCAGCATCGTCGCGCCGCTCAACCGGGCATTGGAGGCGGCCCGGACCATCGCCGGTGGCAACCTGGTCCAGGTCATTGCGGACGATGGCAAGGATGAGCCGGCGCGTTTGCTTCAAGCCTTGGCCGTGATGCAAGACAGCTTGCGCAAAACCATCGAGCAGATCGCCGGTTCCGCCACCCAATTGGGCGCCGCGGCCGAAGAACTGAGTGCAGTCACCCAGGAATCCTCCCGCGGTCTGCAACAGCAGCACAACGAGATCGAACAGGCGGCCACGGCAGTCAACGAAATGACCGCTGCGGTCGAAGAGGTTGCCCGTAACGCGGTGTCCACCTCCGAAGCCTCGAACCAGTCGACCCAGGCCGCCCAGGAAGGCCGCACGCGTGTGGTCGAAACCGTCGACGCGATCCAGACCATGACCCACGATGTGCAGGCGACCGCCTCGATGATCGAAGGCCTGGCGGTCCAGGGCCGCGACATCGGCAAGGTGCTGGACGTGATCCGCGCCATCGCCGAACAGACCAACCTGCTGGCCCTCAACGCCGCCATCGAAGCCGCCCGCGCCGGGGAGGCCGGACGCGGTTTCGCGGTGGTGGCCGACGAAGTCCGGGCCCTGGCCCATCGCACTGCGCAATCGACCCAGGAAATCGAAAAAATGGTCGCCGGCATCCAGAACGGCACCGGCCAGGCCGTGCAGTCGATGCAGCAAAGCAACCAGCGTACCCAAAGCACTCTGGAAATGGCCCGCGCCGCCGGAGTGGCCCTGGAGCAGATCACTCAGTCGATCCATCAGATCAACGAACGCAACCTCGTCATCGCCAGTGCGTCGGAGGAGCAGGCCCAGGTGTCCCGTGAGGTGGACCGCAACCTGGTGAACATTCGCGACCTGGCGACTCAATCGGCCAGCGGTGCGAAACAGACCAGCGACGCGACCCACGAACTGTCGCGCCTGGCGGTGGGGTTGAATGCGATGGTGGCGCGGTTTGTGATTTGAGATAGGGTTGAGGCTGGATATCGCGCAATCAGGAGAGATACATGCGCTTCTCAGTCTTGACCCAACGCATCACCGGCGATGGTGCCGCCGCCTGGCAGATTCACGACCGGGCGCTGGCCATGCGCGAACAGGGCATGGATGTGTTGTTGCTGTCGGTGGGCGACCCGGATTTTGACACACCGCGCGCCATCGTCGAGGCCGCTGTCACCAGCTTGCGGGCCGGCGACACTCACTACTCGGATACTCGTGGCCTGCACTCCCTGCGGGCCAGCATTGCCCGACGCCATCAAGCACGTAGCGGCCAACCGGTAGGCGCCGGGCATGTCACGGTGCTGCCCGGAGCGCAATGTGCTGTCTACGCGGTCGCGCAATGCCTGCTTGACCCTGGCGACGAAGTGATCGTCGCCGAACCCATGTACGTCACCTACGAAGCGGTGTTCGGCGCCTGCGGGGCGAAAGTGGTGCCGGTGCCGGTGAGCCCGGAAAACGCTTTCCGGGTCCAACCGGCCGACGTCGCTCGGCTGATCACCCCGCGCACCCGCGCCATGCTGCTCAACAGCCCCAACAATCCCTCCGGCGCCAGCCTGCCACTGCCGACCTGGCAAGCACTGGCGCACCTGTGCATCGACCATGACCTGTGGCTGATCAGCGACGAGGTCTACAGTGACTTGCTGTACGAAGGCGAACACATCAGCCCGGCCGGACTGCCGGGCATGGCCGAACGCACGGTCACAATTAACAGCTTGTCCAAATCCCACGCCATGACCGGTTGGCGCGTCGGCTGGGCCATCGGCCCCGAAATTCTCGCTGGACATTTGGCGAACCTGTCGCTGTGCATGTTGTTCGGCTTGCCGGATTTCGTCCAGCGCGCCGCCCAGGTTGCGCTGGAGCAGGATTTGCCTGAAGTGACGCGGATGCGCGAGGAATATCGCCAACGCCGGGACCTGGTGTGTGCCTTGCTTGACGACTGCCCGGGTCTCAAACCCGTGCGGCCCGATGGCGGCATGTTCGTGATGATCGATGTGCGCCAGACCGGCCTGGCGGCCCAGGTGTTTGCCGAGCGGCTGCTGGGCGGATATGGCGTGTCGGTGCTGGCGGGGGAGGCGTTTGGGCCGAGTGCGGCGGGGCATATTCGGGTTGGGTTGGTGGTGGGACGGGGAGAGCTGGCTATCGCCTGTGGACGAATTGCAGATTGCGCCGCGCAATTAGTAAACCCGCCTACCTGACAACTAAGTAAGCGCAAATCCCCTTCTGAGCCCATTTGTAATGGGGGAAGGCACTCGTCTGCAGTGAGAGGGGGGCGCCCCCCTCGTTATCTGTTTGATCCCTCTATCCGTTTGTCCAAGCCTCGGTTCTTTTCGTTTATCCGATGAACGGCGTTGCTACCTGTCAGATCTGACAGTTGGAAATTATCATCACCCCGCGCTAAATGCCCTTACGGACTGGGGAAATTTCGATTGAAGTCTTTGATAGGGTGATCGCGATGGCTTCGCAAGAAGAAAGTCGGGAACAGAGTACGAATAGCGAAGTTCAGGCGAAACCCCTCTCGGTGGAAGGCATAAATGATAATGATCTGGAAGGTCATGTGCCTCGCGAAATATTGCAGCGGGGGACACGAATTGTTATCCCGTATTGGATTGATCCGCGTCCCAATGATGAACTCTGGATCACCTGGCTTCAAGATGGGCTGGAAAGTCGGCTTTATACCATGTTTTATCCAGTGCCCCTGACGGTGAATTTTTTATATTTCGACTTGACGCCTCAACATTTAGCCAAGGATGGTGTGGCGTATGTTTATTACAAGGTATGGAAGGGGGCAGGTGGCAATGATGATCCATCCCCTCCCAGACAACTCACCATCAATCACACACCGCTCATAATATTAGCCGCGCCAACATTTCCACACGCGACTCTTTGGGGGTATTTGAATAACAATACCGTTCCGCCGTTAACGAGTGGCGCTACGATTGCTGTACCGAGTTTGGCCAATATCGCCGTGCCAGGGGATCGGGTAAAAGTTCAATGGCAAGGCTATTCGAGCTTGAATGGTAGCGGACCGCCAGTGACGGAGACATACGGCGTCTGGGAACGAACACTTCAAGCCCCAGACATATCAGCTGGTTTTGATTTGGTGGTTCCGTTTCAGCCCAATATCAGGCCGCTGATTGATAACGATTCTGCAGTGGTGGTGTATCAACTATTTCAAGGGGGAAAGCTCGTTGCCGAGTCAAATAAAGGGTTGGTGAGAATAGACAGAGTGACACCCGGTGAAAGTAATCCCTCAGCATGAATGTAATTGGAGAGACAACCATGGCTATCAAAATTGTTCCCCCAAAAACTCGTCCTGCGTCCACGCAATCCGGAGTGCTGGACCTAGATTTGGATATTGACAAGTTGGCGGACGAGTCAATCTCAATTGCTGTTCTGGAGTCCGGTGAAATTATTGCAAATATGGAGCGGCCTGTACCGACGGAAGAGGGGGAGGACGACGAGGTTGACATACATTATGCACGGGTAGGAGAAGCGTTAGGCGACGCTAAAAATACTGTACTACTTGGCGCGATCGTTGACCGACCTGCTGGCGTCATACCTATTCCTCTTCCAGCGGCTGACTTTATTGAAGACGCCCAACCCGCAACGCCCACCCGTTGGCAGGTCCAGTTGATTTTTTTTAAGGACGGTGCAGGCAACTATGACTTCACCAATATTGTAGAATTCAACATAGACCGAACGGCACCGTTTGAAGTCAAGTATCCATCACGTAAAAAAAATCCGCCTGCGCCTACCCCGGCCTTTACCAATGCGCCCGTGGATCCCTTGAGAACGGTGGACGAAGCCTGGCTGGCCGCCAACACGGAACTGCAATTTACGGTTGACGTGACCTATCCACTACGTCGTCTCGACGATGTGCTGGAGGTGCATTTTGCCACCGGCGGTACGGATATTGAGGTCTACAACGCGACAGTTCCCGCAACGGGTGTGTTTACGGTGGCGAGCAGTGTCTTGCGAGGGTTGCCGAATGGGCGCATCAACATCCATTATTTTTGGACGGACCTTCCTGGAAATAGAAGCGCAAGCTCATTGCCCTCCGCGCTGTTGACGCTGGGGCTTGCGCTGGATCCGGTCCTGAACAAGCATCCTTTAGTCCCGGTCACTGATCCGAATGGGACGACAACCTTATACCTTGATGATTTTTCCGGCGGCGGGGTGTTGGGCATTGTCGAGCGTTTGCCCATCGATAATGCTGAGCCAGGCGACCAGATAACGTTTTACGTCGAAGAGGCAAATGACCCAACTAATTTCAAGGCGTTTGGCCCCCAACCTCTTGCCGATGTGGATTTGAACTTTACGCTTCCTTATGACGTTGGGCTAAAGGGTATTTTTGGCGCGTCAACAGATGCCTTGGAAGTCAAAGCCTATTTTGAACTGGAGCGCGGTGCAGCAGCGCCATTTCCTTCCCCTCCATTGTTTTTCTGGATGGATCTGTATCCGCCAGGAGGGCTATATCCGGAGTTGCCGGATCTGACCAATCCCGCATTTGCTTTGCCTGTAGTAACGGGGCAGTCGCTGACAACTAACGAGTTGCTGCCAGGCGATCGCGATAAGGCGGGTAAATTCAAAGTTGTGCTCCCCCTTACGCATCCACCGATTTCTTCGGCAGAGACGGTTAAATGTTATGTGAATAATCTGTTGGTGGGCGATTATTCACCCTTTAGTAACGCGATTGAATTCGAGGTGCCTATTGCGGCGAATGCCATAGCCGCGCTTCCGACGCCCAGCGTGCTTGCGCACTGGACACGACAAAAAACCGGGATCGACAAGAACGTAATCAAATCTGAATCCCAGACGGTCATTGTCCGAGGCAGAAGAATTGATCTGCCAGAGCCAACTATCAGAATTCGCAACCCTGCCACCAAGGATCAAATCGACTGTTTTGCAATGAACGACGCAACTACCAACTGGCGTTTGGCTCTTACTATTCCGAAATCGACCATTCTGCCGCAAGGTTTAGTCATTACTGCACATTTTGCGGCTTATACGGATGCTGCTGGAGCTAATTTGATCCCCGGTACGGAAGATTCACAGCTCTATACTATCCAAGACGCAACGACAGTGGATGTCGCTACTGTCGGAAGTGCTGCGGTGTTCAAAGCAGCACAACCGGTGCTCGGTTCTCGTGCATTTGGTAAGTATTGGTACACTGCCGATATTGGTGGTTTACAGACCTCGATACCGGTCATTAAGCCGCTTGATACAATCACCTCCAGCGGCGAGTACTGCGACAGGCTGCCTGTACCTTCACCATGAAGTAAGTATCGCGAGAGGGGCTGACCCTCTCGCGATACTGTTTGGCTGCTGTCTATGAGTTGTATGTTTCAGAGATTAAGGGATTTTTCCTACTTTTGGTGAAGAGATTTCCGACATCTTTCGTTTGGATTGCTGTTTAGTCTTGCGAACGTTTTTTTCGATGACTTCTCTGCTCGAAGAGAGGTTGTTAAATTGATTATGCGGAGTCCCCATGCCTCAATTTCCAACGCTCATAAATCGCAAGAGTACGGGCTATCTGCTTGCCGTATTGTTCCTCGGCACTCCTGCGGTTCATGCCAGAATTCTTGCTCCTGGGGAAAGTGAGACCGTTACTAATCCTCCAGCACCAGAGGTGTGGGCTGTGTCTCAAGGTGGAACATTGACAATAAACAATGCGAGCGCACTCACGATCAGCTCGCAAAATGCCAATGTCATATTCAATGGTGGTCAGAGTGCGCGGATTGACGCTCGCGATGGCTCCGATATCGCGATGACCGGCGCAACTGTAGAAAGCTCGACGGGGAGAGGAGCGTTTGCGCTCAGCGATAGCTCCGCCACGATCCAAGGTAGCACTATTACCAGTACCAACAGCATGGGTCTGCTATTGGGGCGTAACATCAACACCCCAACCGCCTCCAGCGCCACGGTCACAGGTGGAAGCACAATTACCGGACTCGTCGGCGGCGCAAACGCCACGGGCTTCAGCGTCCTGACGGTCAACGATTCGACCTTGCGTGGCACTGGTGCGACCAGTTACGGCGTTCAACTGGAAGGGGCAACGCTTTCGGCGACCGGAAGCACGATCTCCGGTGGTCAGGATGGCCTGCGAATCGGCGTGGACAATACCGGTGTGACTGCCAGCACGGTGACCTTGAATAATACAGTCGTAACGGGGGACACGGGGTCGGCAATTGTCGTTGGCGCCTTCGGTGGTCCTGGTGCTGTCGCGACCATCAACGTACTCAATGGCTCGCAGTTGAACGGCGGCAACGGGACACTGCTTCAAGCCAGCAATACTTCCACAGCCAACGTCAACGTCGATGCAAGCGCTCTACGCGGCGACGTCATAGCCGATACCGGCAGTACGGTGTCCTGGCTGATGCAGAATGGCTCCTCGCTTGAAGGTAATCTGCAGAACGTTACCAACGTCAACCTCAACAACAATAGCACCCTGAACGGTAACGTAATGGCCGTTGCGGGGACAGGGACGGCGGTCAGCCTGAATAACGGTTCAGTGATTAATGGCAACGTGGAGAACGTGTTTGATCTCAAGCTCGACAACAACAGCCAGATGACCGGCGATGTGCTCTCGGATGCCAATGGCACTGTATTGCTCAACAACGGCTCCGTGCTGACGGGCCAGATTACCGACTCGAGCAACCTGAACATTGACAATGCCGCGCAATGGGTGATGACTGGCGACAATACAGTACAGCGTCTGGGCTTGAGCAGTGGTGTGGTCCGTATGGGCACCAATGAGCAGTTCCAGCAACTGAACATAGGTGAGCTTTCCGGTAACGGTACTTTTGTAATGGGCACCGACCTGGGTAACGGCAATACGGACTTCCTGAATGTTACCGGTACTGCCAGCGGGCAACATCAGTTGCTGGTCTCCGCGACCGGGACTACGCCAACCAGTGCCGACGCCGTCAAAATCGGCAACATTGCCGCTGGCGATGCGAGTTTCTCGCTGGGTGGTCGAGAAACGGTCGATGCCGGTACCTTCGTCTACCGCTTGAAGAAGGATGGGGAGGGTTTGTACCTTGATCCCGACCGGGACACCGTCAGCCCGTCCACCAATACCGCATTGGCTTTGGCCGGCAGTGCTCGTAGCGTATTGAACGCAGAGATGAACATGCTCAACGATCAGATCGGTGATCGGGGATTAAGCGCACGGCCCGATGCGTCAATGCGTTCGGCCAGCGATAACGACATCAAGTTGAGCAACAGCGTCTGGGTACGTACTTACGGTAATCAATACAGCGTCGACAACGCCTATGGCGATGGTTACTCGCAGAACCAGAACGGGATCACCGGCGGTGCCGATACATTGGTGGATATTGGCAATCGCCCATGGGTACTCGGTGGTTTCGTAGGCACCAGCCACACCAACATGGATTTGCGGTACGGATCCAGCGCAACGGTCGACAGCGTAAACCTCGGTGTCTACGGCAGTACCTATGATGTCCAGAGCGGTGTATTCGTCAACGTCATGGCCAAGGTCAACCAGTTCAACAATAAAGCCAGGGTCACCATGAGTGACGGTACACGCTCCAAGGGTGAATACAAGGCATTGGGCGCAAGCGGTTCGGTCGCGGTGGGCAAGCATATTCGCTTGCAAGATAACTATTTCATCGAGCCACAGGTGCGAGTCTCGACGGGCGTGACCCAGAGCGATAGCTACCGACTGGACAACGGCCTTGAAGTCAAAGCCGACACTATGCGTTCTGTGCAAGGGAACGTGGGCCTCAGGGGCGGACGCGTGATCAGTCTCGAAAATGGCGGCCTGTTGGAGCCGAGTTTGTCGGCGGGCATTAATCATGAGTTCATAAAGACCAACGAGGTCAGGATCAACGACGACAGCTTCGATGACGACCGCGCCAGCACAGCGCTTGAGTACGGTGCGGGCCTGAAGTGGACGCCGGCCCAACGTAACTGGCAGGTCTCGGGTCAGGTTGGAGGCAGCAAAGGGACAACCGTCAGTCAGGATTGGAGTGGTAGCTTGCGGTTGAGTTATTTCTTCTGATTGAAGAGTTCTGCCTTGAGCGCTGTGATGCCCCGACAATGTCGGGGCATTTTTGTATTCGGGGTAATAATTCGTAGAGGTTGTGTGAAATTATGTAAGGGTTTTGCTCGGCGGTAGATGAGGGCGTATATCCTTGGCAGCTTGAGATTCTCTGCGCCTGGCATGCCGCCATCGCGAGCAAGCTCGCTCCCACACTGGTTTTGTGTCGTACCGAACATCCCTGTGGGAGCGAGCTTGCTCGCGATTGTGGCCCCACCAGGCGCCACAGCACTTTTCTGGAAACACCCATGCCCAACATCCTCCTGGTCGAAGACGACACCGCACTCTCCGAGCTGATCGCCAGTTACCTGGAGCGCAACGGCTATCAGGTCAGCGTGCTCAGCCGTGGCGACCATGTACGTGAGCGGGCGCGCGTCGATCCGCCGGACCTTGTGATCCTCGACCTGATGCTGCCGGGGCTGGACGGTTTGCAGGTCTGCCGCCTGCTGCGGGCCGACTCGGCGACCTTGCCGATCCTGATGCTCACCGCCCGGGACGACAGCCACGACCAGGTGCTGGGCCTGGAGATGGGCGCCGACGACTACGTCACCAAGCCTTGCGAGCCCCGGGTGTTGCTGGCGCGGGTGCGTACCTTGCTGCGGCGCAGCAGCCTTACCGAGCCGCAGACAGTCAACGACCGCATTGTCATGGGCAACCTCTGCATCGACCTGTCCGAGCGTACCGTAACCTGGCGCGGACAAGCGGTGGAGCTGTCCAGCGGCGAGTACAACTTGCTGGTGGTGCTGGCCCGGCATTCCGGCGAAGTGCTGAGCCGCGACCAGATCCTGCAGCGCCTGCGCGGCATTGAGTTCAACGGCACCGACCGTTCGGTGGACGTGGCGATTTCCAAATTGCGGCGCAAGTTCGACGACAACGCCGACGAAGCCCGCAAAATCAAGACCGTGTGGGGCAAGGGTTATCTGTTCAGTCGTTCCGAGTGGGAATGCTGAGCCGATGTGGAAGCTGCTGATTCGCCTTTACCTGGTCACCATCGTGTCCTACAGCGCGGCGATCTACCTGATGCCGGAACTGGTGGTCCGCCTGTTTCACGACCGTTTCCTGACCTACAACCTCGATTATTCCCGTGGCCTGCAAACCTTGATGGTCAAGCAGTTCCGCGCCGTGCCCAGCGAGCAGTGGCCGGCGCTGGCGGCGCAGATGGACAAGGAGTTCGAGCCACTGCGAATCGAGCTGGCTGCGTTCGATGACGGCGGCTTCAGTGCCGAAGAGCAGGCGCGTCTCAAGCGCGGCGAGAACGTGGTGCGTATTGGCGACTGGGCCTGGCGCACCTTGGCGGCGGCGCCGCTGGACGGGCGCACGGCGGTGAAGATGGTCGTGCCGCCGGACCCGGCTGACGTCAGTTGGTTGTACTGGAGCATCAACGTGTTGATCGGCGCGACGATGCTGGCGTGCCTGTTGCTCTGGTTGCGGCCTCACTGGCGCGACCTGGAACGCCTCAGGCGCACCGCCGAACGCTTCGGCAAAGGTCATTTGGGCGAGCGTACGCACATTGCCTCCAGTTCGAACATCGGCAGCCTGGCCCACGTGTTCGACACGATGGCGGGTGACATCGAGAACCTGCTCAACCAACAACGGGACCTGCTCAACGCCGTGTCCCACGAACTGCGCACGCCACTGACGCGGCTCGACTTCGGCCTGGCCCTGGCGCTGTCCGATGACCTGCCGGCGGCCAGTCGTGAGCGCCTGCAAGGGTTGGTGGCGCACATTCGCGAGCTTGATGAGTTGGTGCTGGAACTGCTGTCCTACAGCCGTTTGCAGAACCCGCAACGCCTGCCCGAACGGGTCGAGGTGGCGCTGGACGAGTTCATCGACAGCATCCTGGGCAGCGTCGACGAGGACCTGGCGGCGCCGGACGTGGTGATCGACGTGCTGTTGCACGGGGCACTGGAGCGTTTCGTACTGGACCCGCGCCTGACCGCACGGACCTTGCAGAACCTGCTGCGCAATGCCATGCGTTATTGCGAAAAGCGCATTCAGATCGGTGTGCTGGTGGGTGATCAAGGCTGTGAGATCTGGGTCGATGACGACGGCATCGGCATTCCCGACAGCGAACGCGAGCGCGTGTTCGAGCCGTTCTACCGCCTGGACCGCAGCCGCGACCGCGCCACTGGCGGCTTCGGTCTTGGCCTGGCCATAAGCCGCCGAGCCCTGGAAGCCCAGGGCGGCACGCTGACCGTCGAAGCCTCGCCGCTGGGTGGGGCGCGCTTCAGGCTGTGGCTGCCAACGCCTGATACCTGACACCGTCTCTGTGGCGAGGAGCTTGCTCCCGCTGGGCCGCGAAGCGGCCCCCATACGCCTCACCCAAACAACCCCGCCGCAATATTGATCGAAAACCCCAGGATCGCCGTGTTGAACACAAAACCGATCAGCGATTGCGCCAGGACGATCTTGCGCAGTTGCCGCGTGGCGACGCCCACGTCCGCGGTCTGTACCGCCACGCCGATGGTGAAAGAGAAATACAGGAAGTCCCAATAGTTGGGCGTGGTCAGCCCTTCGGCAAACCGCAGCGCCGGCTCCTTGCCCTCCCAGGTGTAATACAAGCGCGCGTAGTGCACGCTGAAGATCACCCCGATCAGCAACCAGGAACCGATCACGGTCATTGCCGTGAAACCGTAATGCAACAGCTTGCCGGCGGCATTCAGGTCGCGGCTGCCGGCCAGTTCTAGGGTGATGGTGGCCAGGCTGGCCAATGCCGCGATGCAGACCACCAGCAGGACCAGCCCGGCATTTTCATCTTCGATTTCGGCGATGCGCCGGACGTCGGGCGCCTTGGCTCGCACGGTCAGCCAGGACATCAGCACCAGGTAGGTCCAGACGCCGACATTCCAGCCGATCAGGATTTTGCTGATGATCGAGTCCACGGGAACCAGGATACCTACCGCCAGGCCAAGGACCGTGGCGCTGGACAGACGCGGGTGGGTGCGGGCGAGGAAGGGCATGGAGACTCACTGTGCGCAAAGGAGACTTAGTATGAGCCATCAAGCGAAGGGCCGATCGGCTATCGCAGTGGACTCGATCAATTGCACGCCCGCTTCCTGCATCCGTCGGATTGCCGCCTCCATCGAGCCGTCGATATCGATGCCCCGGCAGGCATCCAGTATCACCACCGCATTGAACCCCGCCAACCGGGCATCCAGCGCCGAGAACATCACGCAGAAATCCAGGGCCAGCCCCACCAGGTAAACCGTGTCGATGCCGCGCTCCTTGAGATAGCCGGTCAAGCCGGTAGGGGTCAGGTGATCCGCTTCCATGAAGGCTGAATAGCTGTCGATGTCCGGGTTGCAGCCCTTGCGAATGATCAGCTTGGCATGGGCGAGGTCGAGTGCCGGGTGCAGCGCGGCGCCGTTGCTGCCCTGTATGCAGTGGTCGGGCCAGAGTTTCTGTTCGCCGTAGGGTAATTGGACGATATCGAATGGTTGCTTGCCCGGATGACTGGACGCAAACGAGGCGTGCCCGGCCGGGTGCCAGTCCTGGGCAAGGACGACGTGCCTGAATGAATGGCCAAGCTGGTTGATCAGCGGCACGATCTCATCGCCGCCTGGCACGGCCAGTTGGCCGCCGGGGATGAAGTCGTTCTGTACATCGATGACTACCAGCGCGGTGGTCAAAGCCCGATTGGCGGCAAGGCCCATGAATGAATCCTCCTTGAAGTGGTTCTTCGATAGTAGCTGAACGGCTTGGGCCAGGTGCGTAGACTGACACTCCGCCATCGCGAGCAAGCTCGCTCCCACAATGGATCTGCGGTGAACACAGGATTGATGGTTTACAAAAATATTCACCCTGCGAAGGATGGTGTCTTTCGTCGAAAATATTCCAGCTTTGATGGCTTTTTGACATTTGGTTCGTGCGTCCCTGTCACGATTAAGTACAATCGCCGGCCTTCAACCGGGCATGGAAGCAGTCCGGTCTCCAGTTACGAGAAAAAACCATGCTCATCGGCAGTTATTCCCCCGCCCTTGTTTCGATTTCCTTGTTTGTTGCTGTGCTGGCTTCCTATACCGCCCTGGACCTGGCCGGGCGGATCGCGACCGCCCAGGGGCGCGCCGCGCATTTGTGGATGACCGGGGGCGCGCTGGCGATGGGGGTGGGCATCTGGTCCATGCACTTCATCGGCATGCTCGCGTTCAGCTTGCCGGTGGAGCTTGGCTACGACATATCGATCACCGCGCTGTCGCTGCTGGTCGCGATTCTTTCCAGCGGTTTTGCCCTATGGCTGGTCAGCCAGCCACGATTACCGGCGTGGCAACTGGCGTTCGGTGCGCTGATCATGGGTGCCGGGATCAGCACCATGCACTACACCGGCATGGCCGCGCTGCGAATGCAGCCAGGCATCGACTATGACCCGACGCTGTTCGGGGCTTCGCTGGTGATTGCCGTCGGCGCTTCGGCGGCGGCGCTGTGGATTGCCTTTCGCCTGCGCCAGAACACCCCCCACGTGCGTCTGGCTCGTGCAGGCGCTGCGGTGGTCATGGGCATCGCCATCGTCGGCATGCACTACACCGGCATGGCGGGGGCGCGGTTCAGCGACGGCAGCTTTTGTGGCTCCCTGGATGGCTTGAGCGGCAAGGGCCTGGACAATCTGGTGTTGATCACCACCCTGGCGGTGCTGGCCATTGCCTTGCTGACGTCGATTCTCGATGCGCGTCTGGAAGCCCGCACCGCCGAGCTGGCCCAGTCCCTGACCCTGGCCAACCGGGAACTGACCCAGTTGGCCCTGCACGACCCCCTCACCGGACTGCCCAACCGGGTATTGCTGGCTGATCGTATCGACCAGGCCATGCACCGGGTGCAAGAGCAGGGCGGCTGCTTCGCCCTGATGTTCATCGACCTGGATGGTTTCAAGCCGGTCAACGACGCCTTTGGTCACCACATGGGCGATTTGTTGCTGCGGGACGTGGCCTTGCGCCTGCGCGAAGACCTGCGCAGCCAGGACACCCTGGCGCGGATCGGCGGTGATGAGTTCGTGCTGCTGGTGCAACTGGCCGAACCCGATGATGCCTTGCGACTGGCGGCACGTCAGGTCGGCTTGATCGCACGCACGTTCCGGGTGGCCGACCATGACTTGCAGATCTCCGCCAGCGTCGGTATCGCCCTTTACCCTGGCAACGGCCAGAGTGCCGAAGAACTGTTGATGAATGCCGACGCGGCGATGTACCACGCCAAGGGCGCCGGCAAAAACGGCTACAGCTTTTTCGACGCGTCGATGAACAGCAACGCCCGCAAGCAATTGCAATTGCTGCAAGACCTGCGCATCGCTGTCGAACAGCGGCAGTTCAGCCTGTACTACCAGCCCAAGTTCGACGCCGCCAACGGCCGGCCGGTCGGCGCCGAGGCCTTGTTGCGCTGGAGCCATCCGACCCAGGGCCTGTTGATGCCCGACACCTTCATCGACCTGGCGGAAAAGACCGGCTTGATCATCCCCATCGGCGAATGGGTGTTGAACGAAGCCTGTCGGCAGATGCGCGAATGGTACGTGCTCGGTTATACCGATTGGCGCATTGCGGTGAACCTGTCGGCCTTGCAGTTCTGCCATACCGGTTTGGTGCAGAGCGTGGCCAAGGCCCTGGAGACGCATCAGCTGCCGGCCAACAGCCTGACCCTGGAAATCACCGAAACCACCGCCATGAGCGATGCGGACGCGAGCATGACGGTGCTGCAACAGCTCTCGGACATGGGCGTGGACCTGTCCATCGACGACTTCGGCACTGGCTATTCGAGCCTGATGTACCTCAAGCGCCTGCCGGCCAACGAGTTGAAGATCGATCGCGGCTTCGTGCGTGACCTGGAACACGACAGCGATGACGCGGCGATCGTCTCGGCCATCGTCGCCCTCGGCCAGGCCCTGGGCCTGCGGATCGTCGCCGAAGGCGTGGAGACCGATATGCAACAAGACTTCCTGACCCAGTTGGGCTGCGACTCGCTGCAGGGCTATCTGCTGGGGCATCCACTGCCGGCTGAGCGGTTCATCCACGACATTCGCCAGGCACAACGGGTGGCGGTGGGCTGAACCACTTCAAGGCACGATATCGAACGCCGTGCTGCCCAGCCGTTCGCCGTTGACCAGCAGGTGCACGGCATGCCGGCCCGCGTAATGTTTGCGGGTGGTCAGCTCGCGAATGTGCTGGGAGCGGCTGAGATTGACGCAACCCTGGGCGGGCAGGTCGAAGGTCTTGAGCTTGAAGACTTTGGCCGAGGTGCCGCCCGAGGCTTTCACGTAGTCGACCGCGTAGTCGATCACCAGGCGTTGGCTCTGCTCAAGGGTTGATTGCACCGTGAAGGACAGCGTGACCTGTTCCCCCAGGCGAATCACCGCAGGCGTCACCTGCAAATCCAGCACTTGGACCTGTGCCTTGCCGCCGACCCCGATGACGCCCAACGCCCTGGGGTTGCCTTGTTTGATCAGGCTGCGCAGCGCATGCCGGGCGATCCACGCCGTGTGGCGGTTCTGCAGGGGCCAACCTTCGATCTGGTCCAGCACCCAGTCGGGATGTTGCTTGGTGACGTCGTTGAGGTGGTTGGCCACGGATTTGCGCACATAAAGGCTATCGTCGGCCTTGAGCGTGTCGAGGATCGCCGCGGCGAGGTCAGGGTTGGCCTGGATCGGCTCCAGGTGAAACGACCACGGCAAGCGCGGCCGGCTGCCTTCGCTGGCCAGGCGGCGTACGTGCTCGTTGGCGTCCAGCGACCAGTCGTGCATGACCTTGAGGGTGCGTTCCAGGTCGTCGCGCAGGAAGTGCCGCACGGCGAACTCCGACGAGCCGAACCGGGTGAAATACTTGAGCGCGTCCAACGACACGTCGAAGCGATGCCGGCCATAAGACGCCACGTAGTGTGGCAGGAACATGCTGACGAACATGCTGTTCAGGCGCGGGGCCAGGGCGCGCAGCACCTCCAGCGACGCTTCATAACCGAGGGGCAGCACCGCATGCAGGCACTCACTGACTCGGGCCATGCGTTGCATCACCGATAACTCGGCCAGCCCGTCGTTGGCCATGTGCAAAAACGCCGGGGCATCGAACGCTGGATAAACCGCGCGCATTTCGTCAGCGATGTGCTCCAGGCGGGCGCTGTTGAAGATTTCCTTGAGGGCAGGGGAAGAGGCGTTGGTGCTCATGATGGGTCCGTCCGGCGGGTGTTGGGCCAAGACTTGCCACTATGCCATGCCAGGCACATCCCGTGGCGAGGGAGCAAGCAGGGGGTACAGTTTCCAGAAATTAAGGAATGATTCGCCGCCCGCGAAGTCCCAGATTCAGTCCCTCGAATAACTGGAGTTTTTTTCTATGCGCAAACCATCCCTGATCGCCAGCCTGGTCCTGATCGCCGGCCTCGGAGCCCTTGGGCCTGTTGCGCAAGCGGTCGAGAAAACCGCAGACGCCCTGGAGCATTCGCCGAGCAATGGCCGCAGGCTGGTGGAGAACGACCGGGTGCCGGCGGACTATCAGCGCGCAGACAGGGCCATGAAAGATTGGAAACAGAAGAAACTCGAGCAACCGACAAACGAGCAGCAATGGGTGCAGATCGACGACAAGTACTTGCTGATCGAAACCGTGTCCGGCGCAATCGTCAAGATCGTGCCAGCCACGCGTTAGGTCAGAGCACTTCGCCTTTGTCCCACAGGTGAACCAGCTCGCCGGGTGCCTGGTCCTCAGGCACCTGCAGCACCATCTCGTCGTCCTGGTCGTTGGCGCGATAGTGCACCTCGATCTGGAAAAAACGCTGGTCGCCGCGCCCGGGCGTGGAGGAGGTCAGTGGCAGGCAGCCCTCCAGGACCGAACTGATGCGTGTGCGCTGGTCGAGGTCGCACTGGGCGAATTCGATTTCCCGTGGTCGGGTCAGCGCATGGATGGCGGCCACGCCGCCCTGGCGCGACAGCCGTATCACCGCCTTGTCGTCTAGGTCTGGAAGGGTTTTCATCAGCTCTCCTGTGTCAGGTCGACGCCGACCTGGGCCCAGCCGTTCTGCACCGCTTGCACTTCCCGCGTGCCGAAGCGCTGGCGGGCGTGCTCGACGGTCAGGCGGGCGAAGTCGCTGAAGGACGCGTCATTGGCCAATCTTCGGTCGCACAAGGTTTCATACCAGATCCGGCCGGCCTTTTCCCAGGCAAATCCGCCCAGCGTGGTCGCCACCAGATAAAAGGCCCGGTTGGGGATGCCGGAGTTGATGTGCACGCCGCCGTTGTCTTCACGGGTAATGACGAATTCGCGCATGTGCGCCGGTTGCGGGTCCTTGCCCAGCAACGGGTCATCGTAGGCGCTGCCGGGGTTGGACATGCTGCGCAGGCCGTTGCCGTTGATCTTGTCGGTGAGCAGGTCGGCGCCGATCAGCCAGTCGGCCTGGTCGGCGGTCTGTTCAAGTACGAACTGCTTGACCAGCACACCGAACACATCGGAGATGGACTCGTTCAGCGCACCGGATTGGTTGGCGTAGACCAAGCCTGCCTCGCTTTCGGTGACGCCATGGGCCAGCTCGTGGGCCACCACATCCAGGGAGCGAGTGAAGCGCTGGAAGATTTCGCCATCGCCGTCGCCGAACACCATCTGCGCGCCGTTCCAGAAGGCGTTTTCATAACCCTGGCCATAATGCACGCTGCCCACCAGGGCGAAGCCTTTGTTGTCGATGGAGTCGCGCCCCAGGACCTTCCAGAAAAAATCGTAGGTGGCGCCGAGGGCATCGTAGGCTTCGTCCACGGCTGGGTCGCCACTGGCCCGCTGGCCTTCCAGGCGGACCGGCTGGCCGGGCAGTTCCATGGTGTTCTGGGCGTCATGCACGCTGCGTTGCGGCTGTCCGGCCTTGCCGGGCTTGGGCAGCTTCGCGGCGGCGGGAAGGTTGCCGGGCGGGCCGGGGTTGTGCCGCAGGCTGCGCACGTGGGTCAAGGTGCCGAGGGCGCTGGAGCGTTGCTGTTCGGAGCCGTGGGCGATGATGCGATTGAGGATGTACGGCGGAATGAAGCCGTGGAGCGGGCGAGAGTCGATCATCAGAAAATCCTTATCTGAAAAGCAGGGTCGATACCCATGTGAACCGAAGAGACCGTCGCGGTTCCCTGGCGCATGGCATACAACGTTTGCCATGCGCGCGGATTTCTGCGAAAACCCCGCGCCTGGATCACACGAGGGATACCGCCATGAATGAAGAGCTGCAAATCATCGACCTGGAACAGGGCGACGGCAAAAGCGTAGTCAAAGGTGCGCTGAT
The DNA here is from genome assembly GCF_054681425.1 of Pseudomonas sp. H1_F01. NCBI lineage: Bacteria > Pseudomonadati > Pseudomonadota > Gammaproteobacteria > Pseudomonadales > Pseudomonadaceae > Pseudomonas > Pseudomonas sp. H1_F01. Next base: position 2,826,652 of record NZ_CP162823.1, read on the forward strand.
CACCACCCAATACCGCGGCACCCTTGAAGACGGCACCGAATTCGATTCGTCCTACAGTCGCGGCAAACCCTTCCAATGCGTGATCGGCACCGGTCGCGTCATCAAGGGCTGGGATCTGGGCCTGATGGGCATGCAAGTCGGTGGCAAGCGCAAGTTGTGGGTGCCGGCCCACCTGGCCTACGGTGAGCGGTCCATGGGTGCCCACATCAAGCCCAACGCCAACCTGATCTTTGAAATCGAGTTGCTGGAAGTCCTGACTCGGGACGATTGATGGGCTGAGCGAGTCATGGCCTGTCGGTACGTGACCGCTCGCAGAACAGCGGGATGCGGCCGTTGACGGAGGGGCGGTAGCACCAGGTCAACTGATCCAATGGCGGTTCGCGCTCCAGAATTGCCGCCAGCGTGGCGCAAGCGATGTCCATGGCCAGGGTTTGGCCCGGGCATTCATGGCGGCCGCTGCCGAAGCTGAAACTGCGGCGGTTCGGGCGGTCGAGCAGCAGGGTGTCTGGTCGGGGGTTGAGCTGCGGGTCGCGGTTGGCTGAGGCCAGCAGCACCAGGACCACCTCTCCAGGGTTCAGCGCAGTGCCGAGGATTTTGCAGGGTGCGGCGATGAAGCGGCGAGTGTTTTGCACCGGCGGGTCGAAGCGCTGGATCTCGGCCAGCAATGAGCCGATCTGTGTGGGGGCCTCCCGCAGCGTCCGGCGCAGCGCTGGATCGCCGATCAGCGCCAGCAACGCGTTGCCGATCAGGCCAGCGGTGGCTTCATAGGTTTGCGAGAGCAGACCGATCAGGTTGGCGATTTTACTGTTTGGATCAGCGCCTTCGAAGCCTTGGCCAATGCCCAGCAACAAAGGGTTGTCCTGCGCCTCGATCCGCGCCTGGAATAAGCCGGTCAGTTGCTCGCTGGCCTGGTGCGCCGCGTCCAGGTGTGGTGCTTGGCTCAAGGGCGACAGGCCGGCGACGAAATCCCCGGTCAATTCGCTGACCCGCTGACAGTCCGTCGGGTTGAAACCCAGCAACGCCGCGACCACGCTGGCCGGCCCGATGAACTGGGCCTGGTGCAGGCCTTCGGCGCCCTCTCGGAGAAAGCGCGCCCTGACCAGTGCCTCGACCTGCCGGGGATTGATGTCCTGCAACCGCGGCGCAATCGCCGCCCTTGGGCAATGCTGCCGCTCCCCTTCGTTCATGCGCATCAGGTGCCCGAACACCCGTCCGGTCGGCCCTTCGGCGATGGCCTTTGGCACCGGCTCGTGGGCTGGGCGCACATGGCAATCGGGATGGTGCAGCACCGCGCACACGGCCTCGGCGCTGCTGGCGATCCACAGGTTCAGCCCGGGATCGAACGCCAGCCCGCCGGCAGCGCGCAGGGCGGCGTAAAAAGGGTAAGGGTCGGAATGCGTCGCGGCGGTGATCGGGTCCATGAAGCGCTGCCTTGTTCGTGATGGAGAAAGTGTTGCTACTATCTCCAGTCGATGCATGGCTTGATTCGTCGGGGAGCGAAATATGAACGCAGAGCACCATGACCTGGGCGTGTCCCAAGTGGCCGCGGCCATTGCCGAACCGGCGCGCACCCGGATGCTGTGCGCGTTGATGGACGGCCATGCCCGCACCAGCACCGAATTGGCGAGTATCGCCGAGGTCAGCGCCTCGACCGCCAGCGCCCATCTGGCAAAACTCAAGCAAATGGCCCTGGTGCGCCTGCATGTCCAGGGCCGTCATCGTTATTACAGCCTGGCCGATCCGCGCGTCGCCCAGGCTCTCGAGGCGCTGATGGTGATCGGCCAGAGCGCCGCACCGACCTTCACCCCGCGCACACCGGATCGCCTGCAATTTGCCCGCACCTGTTACGACCACATGGCCGGCACCCTTGCGGTGCGCCTGCATGATCGGATGATCGAGGCTGGATGGCTGATAGAGGTGGAAGGTGATGGCTATCGGCTGAGTGAGTCCGGCGAGGCGGTGTTCGAGGGCTTGGGCATCGATGTCCAGCACCTTGCCACGCAACGCCGCCGATTCGCCTGTCCGTGCCTGGACTGGAGCATGCGCCGTCCGCACCTGGGCGGTGCCTTGGGGGCGGCGTTGCTGCAAGTGGCGATCAAGCGCAAGTGGGTGATCCAGGACCTGGACAGCCGGGCGCTGGGGGTGACGGCCATTGGTCGCCGGGAGATGGCGGGGCGGTTTGGGGTCAGTGCCGAAATCGATGTCAAACCCACCGCCGTCATCGCGAGCAAGCTCGCTCCCACAGTGAGCCTGCGGTGAACACAATACTCATGAACACCCAAGCCCCCCTGTGGGAGCGAGCTTGCTCGCTATAGCAGTTTCAGCACCACCCGCGTCATCCAGCCATATGCCGGCGCCGATACTCATCCGGCGTGGTGCCCATCATCTTGCGGAACATGCTGATGAACGCCGAGGCGCTGCTGTAGCCCAGGTCCAGGCCGATGGTTTCCACGCTCTGACCACGTTCGAGCAGGGCCAGGGCTTCGATGACTCTGAGACGCTGGCGCCATTCCACCAATGACATGCCCAGGTCCCGCTGGGCCCGGCGCATCAGCGTGCGCTCGGTGGTGTTGGCGGCGCGGGCCAGTTGCGGCAAGGAGCGCGGGTCGCTGGGGTTCGCTTCCAAGGCACGCAGCACGGGGCCCAGCAGTGGATCATCCGAGGAGGGCAGGTAGCTGCCGACATGGGGTGCCTGCGCCAGCTTGTCCACCAATACCTGCAGCAAGCGCTGCTGCTCGGGCGTCTGCGGTTGGCTCGGTGGATCGCTGCGCAGCTCTTCCAGCAGGGCGCGGATCAGCGGGCTCAAGGTCAGCGCACAGGGTACGGCCGGCAACGCGTCGCACAGTTCGGCGGCGAGGTACAACGAACAATGGCAGGCCTCATGGCGATTGAAGCCAACGTGTTCCATGTCCGGTGGCAGCCAGATGCCGTACTGCGGTGGCGCCAGGTAGTGGTGCTGGGCGATCTCGATTTCCATCACGCCACTGTAGGAGTAGACGAACTCACCCCAGGCATGCCGGTGCCGGGGGTAAGTGGCATGGGCCGGCATGCAGGCGCTGCGAAAGAAAATCGACGAGGGCAGGGCGGCTTCGAACGGAGGAATCTTCAGATGTTGGGCTGGAGGCTGCATATCGACCGCAATGGCGGATTACCGGGATGGCTTGTCGGGTAATCACTATATCCAGCAAAGGTGTCAGGCAGACAATCCTTTCATCTCTTTCTGCCCAAGGACCGTTCCCATGACCACCCGCCGCGCCCTGGATGGCCAGGTCTGCGCCCTGATGACCGGCCTCTGTGCCATTTGGGGTTTCCAGCAAGTCGCGATCAAGGCCGGCGCCGCCGACATGGCGCCGATGCTGCAACTGGGCGTGCGCTCGGCCATCGCTGCGGCACTGGTCTGGTTGTTGGTGCTGGTGCGCGGTGAACGCCTGTCCCTGGCCGATGGCAGTTGGCGCCCGGGCCTGCTGGTGGGGTTGTTGTTTGCCTTGGAGTTCGTGATGGTGGGCGAAGGCCTGCGGCATACGACGGCTTCGCATATGGTGATTTTCCTCTATACCGCACCGATGTTCGCCGCCCTCGGCTTGCACTGGAAACTGCCGAGCGAACGCCTCAAGCCGGCGCAATGGCTGGGCATCGCCGTTGCCTTCGGCGGGATCGTGGTGGCTTTCAGCGGGGGCTCGGGCGCAGCGAACGGCAGCTCGTTGCTCGGTGACGGCATGGGCTTGCTGGCCGGTGCGCTGTGGGGCGCAACCACGGTGACGGTACGCTGTTCGCGTTTAACGAATCTGCCGGCCAGCCAGACGCTGCTTTACCAACTGGTTGGCGCCGGGGTGTTGTTGATTGGACTGTCGATAGCGCTAGGGCAAACGACGATCAACCCCACGCCGCAACTCATCGCCAGCATGGCGTTCCAGGTGTTGCTGGTGTCCTTCGCCAGCTTCCTGATCTGGTTCTCCCTGCTGCGCCACTACCTCGCTTCGCAACTGGGGGTGCTGTCGTTCATGACGCCGCTGTTTGGCATCGGTTTTGGCGTCTGGTTGCTGGATGAGCCGCTGGAGCCGAACTTCATCGTTGGCGCGGTTCTGGTGCTGGGCGGGATCTTGCTGGTCAGCGGTTACGGATGGTTTCGCCAGCGTTGGGGGCGATGGCCGGTTTTGCGTCGAGGGTAACTGAGCGAAGGAATAAAAAAGCCCACCCCTGCTGAAGCCGGGGTGGGCTTTTTATTGAGGCCAAAAAGCCTTCAGGTGCCCGCAAAGGCTTGGATCAAACCTTGACGATCCAACCCGCTGGCGCTTCCACGTCGCCGGTCTGCACGCCGGTCAGCTCTTTGTAGAGCTTCTGGGTGATCGGGCCGACTTCGGTTTCGCTGTGGAACACGTGCAGCTTGTCCTTGTAGCTGATGCCGCCAATCGGGGTGATCACCGCAGCGGTACCGCAGGCGCCGGCTTCCTTGAAGTCCGACAGCTTGTCGATGAACACGTCACCTTCGATAACTTCCAGGCCCAGGCGCGATTTGGCCAGTTCGATCAGCGACAGGCGAGTGATGCCCGGCAGGACCGAAGGGGATTTCGGGGTGACGAATTTGTTGTCGTGGGTGATGCCGAAGAAGTTGGCCGAGCCGACTTCCTCGATTTTCGAGTGGGTCATCGGGTCCAGGTAGATGCAGTCGGCGAAACTGGCCTTCTTGGCCTGGGAGCCGGGCATCAGGCTGGCGGCGTAGTTGCCACCGACCTTGGCCGCGCCGGTGCCTTGTGGGGCGGCGCGGTCGAAGCTGGAGATCAGGAAGTTGTGCGGGGTCAGGCCGCCCTTGAAATAGGCGCCGACCGGGATGCAGAAAATCGAGAAGATGAACTCGGGTGCGGTGCGCACGCCGATGTTGTCACCCACGCCGATCACGAACGGGCGCAGGTACAGCGCGCCGCCGGTGCCGTAAGGCGGGATGAAGCGCTCGTTGGCGCGGACCACTTGCTTGCAGGCTTCGACGAACTGCTCGGTCTCGACGTGCGGCATCAGCAGGCGGGCGCAACTGCGCTGCATGCGGGCGGCGTTCTGGTCTGGGCGGAACAGGTTGATCGAACCGTCCTTGCAGCGATAGGCCTTCAGGCCTTCGAAGCACTGCTGACCATAGTGCAGGGCGGTGGAGCCCTCGCTGATGTGCAGCACGTTGTCTTCGGTCAGGGTGCCCGCGTCCCAGGCACCATCGCGCCAGTGCGACAGGTAGCGCTTGTCGGTCTTGATGTAGTCAAAGCCCAGTTTGTCCCAATTGATGCTCTCGTTACCCATGACACCCTCTATTTCTTAACAACCGTCGAAACGGTTCAAGGCTTCTGACGTTTTTTGGATGGGGACAACAATACTTCATTCCGGGGCTGTTTCGCAGCCTGTTACACGAATCCTGCAGCTGAAAACAGCCCTGCGGTCGTTGTGAGGGATTGTGGGAGCAAGGCTTGCCCGCGATACAGCCGACGCGGTCCTTGGTGAACCGAGGCGCCTGCATCGCGAGCAAGCTTTGCTCCCACAGCAAATCTTGCTCCCACAAGTTACTCACCCACAGCTGTTACAGATGCAACGCATGCCCCAGCGCCCGCAACGCCGCTTCCTGCACGGCCTCGCCCAGCGTCGGGTGGGCGTGGATGGTGCCGGCGATGTCCTCCAGGCGCGCGCCCATCTCCAGGGATTGGCCGAACGCGGTGGACAGCTCCGACACGCCGACGCCGACCGCTTGCCAGCCAACGATCAGGTGATTGTCCCGGCGGGCCACGACCCGGACGAAACCGCTTTTCGATTCCAGGGTCATGGCCCGACCGTTGGCGGCGAACGGGAAGCTCGACACAATGCAATCGAGCCCGGCCGCCTTGGCCTCGTCCGGTGTCTTGCCGACCACCACCAGTTCCGGATCGGTGAAGCACACCGCGGCGATGGCCGTTGGGTTGAATTCCCTGTGCTGGCCGGCGATCAGCTCGGCGACCATTTCACCCTGGGCCATGGCCCGGTGGGCGAGCATCGGTTCGCCGCTCAGGTCGCCGATGGCCCAGACGTTGCGCATGCTGGTCTGGCAACGGTTGTCGATTTTCAGCGCCGAACCGTTCATCGCCAAGTCCAGCGCTTCGAGGTTCCAGCCCTGGGTGTTGGGTTTGCGACCAACGGCCACCAGCACCCGGTCGGTGTCCAGGTTCAGCGTCTCGCCATCGGGATCACGCACTTGCAAGGTGCTGGCCTGGGCATCGAAACCTTCGACGCTGTGCTTGAGGTACAGCTTCACGCCCAACTGCTTGAGCGCCTCGTGCACTGGTTGGGTCAGCTCGCCGTCATAGGCTGGCAGGATCCGTTCCTGGGCCTCGACCACGCTGACCTCGGCGCCGAGCTTGCGGTAGGCAATGCCCAGCTCCAGGCCGATGTAGCCACCGCCGACCACCACCAGATGCTTGGGCACCGAGGTGGGGGCGAGGGCTTCGGTGGAGGAAATGATCGGCCCGCCCACCGGCAGCATCGGCAGATTGACGCTTTTCGAGCCGGTGGCCAGCAGCAGGTGTTCGCACTGGATGCGCGTGTCACCGACCTCGACCGTCTTGCCATCGATCACTTTGGCCCAGCCGTGAATGACCTGGACCTTGTGCTTCTTCAGCAGCGCCGCGACGCCGGTGGTCAGGCGGTCGACGATGCCGTCCTTCCATTCCACGCTCTTGCCGATGTCCAGGCTCGGCGCCGCCACCGTGATGCCCAAGGCTGAAGCCTGGCTGTGGTGCCGCGTCTGGTGGAACTGCTCGGCCACATGGATCAATGCCTTGGACGGGATACAGCCGATATTCAGGCAGGTCCCGCCCAGCGCCTGGCCTTCCACCAGGATGGTCGAGATGCCCAGTTGCCCGGCACGGATCGCCGCCACATAGCCGCCAGGACCGCCGCCGATGATCAGCAGCGTGGTGTTCAAAGTTTGCATCGCCTGCTCCATTGATGATTAGTCCACAAACAGGGTGGCGGGTTGTTCGAGCAAGCCACGCAGGGCCTGGATGAATTGCGCCGCGTCCATGCCGTCGACCACCCGATGATCGAAGGAGCTGGAGAGGTTCATCATCTTGCGGATCACGATCTGGCCCTTGATCACCACGGGCCGCTCGACGATTTTGTTCACGCCGACAATCGCCACTTCCGGCAGGTTCAGCACCGGCGTGCTGACGATGCCGCCGAGCGCACCGAGGCTGGTCAGGGTGATGGTCGAACCGGACAGCTCATCGCGGCTGGCCTTGCCCGTGCGGGCCGCCGTTGCCAGGCGGGAGATTTCCGTCGCGCTGTCCCACAGGCTACGGGCTTCGGCGTGACGCACCACCGGCACCATCAGGCCAACATCGCTCTGGGTGGCGACGCCCACATGCACCGCGCCTGAGCGGTGGATGACCTGGGCGTCATCGTCGTAGCGCGCGTTCATCTGCGGAAAGTCGCGCAGGGCCACGACCAAGGCGCGGACCAGGAACGGCAGCAAGGTCAGCTTGCCGCGACTGGCGCCGTGTTTTTCATTCAAGTGAACCCGCAGCTCTTCCAGGGCGGTGACGTCGATTTCTTCGACGTAGCTGAAATGGGCGGCGCGCTGGGTCGCTTCCTGCATGCGCTGGGCGATCTTGCGCCGCATGCCGATCACCGGGATCTGCTGCTCGTCGTGGCGCTCGGCATAACCCGAACCGCCCTTGGCCTGGGTCGACGGACCTTGGGCCAGATAGGCTTCCAGGTCCTCGTGCAGGACCCGTCCGGCGGGGCCGCTGCCCTGGACCAGGCGCAATTGAATGCCCAGGTCCAGCGCGTGTTTGCGCACGGCCGGCGACGCCAGTGGACGCTCGTCGGGGTCGCGGGCCACAGGTGCTTGCGGGGCGCAGCGTGGCGCGGTGGTTTTTTCCAGCATCGGTTCAGGTGTTGCCACGGGTGCCGGCTTCGCTGCTTGCGCAGCCGGGGCTGGCGCTGGCGTCTGTTGGGCCGATTCTTTCAGGTTACCCGCACCTTCGACTTCAATGCGGATCAATTCGCTGCCCACCGCCATGACTTCACCGGGCTCGCCACCCAGGGCGATGACCCGGCCATGCACTGGCGAGGGGATATCCACCATGGCCTTGTCGGTCATGACATCGGCCAGCACCTGATCTTCGACCACCATGTCGCCGACCTTGACGTGCCACACCGACAGTTCAACTTCCGCGATGCCTTCGCCGATGTCCGGCATCTTGATAACGTGCGTGCCCATTCAGACCTCCATGACCCGTTTCAACGCCGCGCCCACACGGGACGGCCCTGGGAAATACGCCCACTCCTGCGCGTGCGGGTAGGGGGTGTCCCAACCGGTGACACGCTCGATAGGCGCTTCCAGGTGGTGGAAGCAGTGTTCTTGCACCAACGCCACCAGTTCGGCGCCGAAACCGCAGGTGCGGGTGGCTTCGTGGACGACCACACAGCGGCCGGTTTTCTTCACCGACTTGACGATGGTTTCCAGGTCCAGCGGCCACAGGCTGCGCAGGTCGATGACTTCAGCGTCGATACCGGTTTCCTCGGCGGCGACCTGGGACACATAGACCGTGGTGCCGTAGGTGAGGATGGTCACGTCCTTGCCCGGACGGGTAATGGCGGCGACGTCCAGCGGCACCGTGTAGTAGCCGTCCGGCACTTGCGCCGAGGGGTGTTTCGACCACGGTGTTACCGGGCGGTCGTGGTGGCCGTCGAACGGGCCGTTATACAGGCGCTTGGGTTCGAGGAAGATCACCGGGTCATCGTTTTCGATGGAGGCGATCAGCAAGCCCTTGGCGTCGTAGGGGTTGGATGGCATGACGGTGCGCAGGCCGCAGACCTGGGTGAACATCGCTTCGATGCTCTGACTGTGGGTCTGGCCGCCATAGATACCGCCGCCGCAGGGCATGCGCAGGGTCATTGGCGCGGTGAACTCGCCGGCCGAGCGATAGCGCAGGCGCGCCGCTTCGGAAATGATCTGGTCCGAGGCTGGGTAGACATAGTCGGCGAACTGGATCTCGGCTACTGGGCGCAGACCGTAGGCGCCCATGCCCACCGCCACGCCGACGATGCCGCTTTCGGAAATCGGTGCGTCGAACACCCGCGAGGTGCCGTACTTGTTCTGCAGGCCTTCGGTGCAGCGGAACACGCCGCCGAAGTAACCCACGTCCTGGCCGAACACCACGACGTTGTCGTCGCGTTCGAGCATCACGTCCATGGCCGAGCGCAGGGCCTGGATCATGGTCATGGTGGTAGTGGTCATGGCGGTGTCCAACGCAATATTGTTGTTGTGATCGTTCATGTCAGATCCCCAACTGCTGACGCTGGCGCTTCAAGTGCTCCGGCATCTCTTTGTAGACGTCTTCGAACATGGTCGCGGCGCTTGGAATCTGCCCGCCGGCGAGGGTGCCGTACTGTTCGGCCTCCTTCTGCGCGGCGATCACTTCGGCTTCGAGTTCGGCGGTAACTGCCGCATGTTCCTCTTCGGACCACTGGCCGATCTTCACCATGTGCTGCTTGAGGCGCGCAATCGGATCGCCCAGCGGGAAGTGGCTCCAGTCGTCGGCGGGGCGGTACTTCGACGGATCGTCGGAGGTGGAGTGCGGGCCGGCGCGGTAGGTGACCCATTCGATCAGCGCCGGGCCGAGGTTGCGGCGGGCACGTTCGGCGGCCCAGCGCGAGGCGGCGTAGACCGCCATGAAATCGTTGCCATCCACGCGCAGGGAGGCGATGCCGCAACCGACGCCGCGTCCGGCGAAGGTCGTGGCTTCACCACCGGCAATGGCCTGGAAGGTGGAGATTGCCCACTGGTTGTTGACCACGTTGAGGATCACCGGCGCCCGGTAGACGTGAGCGAAGGTGAGGGCAGTGTGGAAGTCCGATTCGGCGGTGGCGCCGTCACCGATCCAGGCCGAGGCGATCTTGGTATCACCCTTGATCGCCGAGGCCATGCCCCAGCCCACGCCCTGGACGAATTGCGTGGCGAGGTTGCCGGAAATGGTGAAGAAACCAGCGTTCTTGACCGAGTACATGATCGGCAACTGGCGGCCCTTGAGCGGATCGCGCTCGTTGGACAGCAGTTGGCAGATCAGGTCCACCAGCGGCACTTCGCGGGCCATCAGGATGCTTTGCTGGCGGTAGGTGGGGAAGCACATGTCGTCGATGTTCAACGCCAGGGCCTGGGCGCTGCCGATGGCTTCTTCGCCAAGGCTTTGCATGTAGAACGACATCTTTTTCTGACGCTGGGCGACGACCATGCGGTTGTCGTAGATGCGAGTCTTGAGCATGGCACGCATGCCCTTGCGCAGGATCTCGACGGGAATGTCCGCGGCCCAGTCGCCCAAGGCATTGCCCTGGTCGTCGAGCACGCGAATCAGGCCACGGGCCAGGTCGGCGGTGTCGGCGGGTTCGACGTCGATGGGAGGTTTGCGCACCGTGCCGGCATCGGACAGATGCAGGTAGGAGAAGTCGGTCTGGCAGCCGGGACGGCCCGAGGGTTCGGGGACGTGCAGGCGTAGCGGTTCATACGCTGGGTTCATGGCTTTCTACGCTCGATCTTGTGAATTTCTTGTAGTGGGCGCGCTAGCTGACGAATTTCCCCGGGTACGGGAAATTGTCCTACAACAATCATAGGCTCGACGCAGAAGAATATTTTTCTCTGTTAGCTTGCTGTTCAGATCATTTGCAGATAAAAAATCTGCACAACGATAAAAAACAGGATTATTTGTCTCATGCGTAAATTGGATCGCACCGACATCGGCATTCTGAACAGCCTTCAGGAAAACGCCCGCATCACCAACGCCGATCTCGCCCGTTCGGTCAATCTGTCGCCCACGCCGTGCTTCAACCGTGTCCGGGCCATGGAGGAGCTGGGGGTGATCCGCGAGCAAGTCACGCTGCTGGACGCCGACCTGCTGGGCCTGCACGTCAACGTGTTCATCCATGTGAGTTTGGAGAAACAGGTGGAAGAGGCGCTGCAGCACTTTGAAGAGGCGATCTCCGACCGACCGGAGGTGATGGAGTGCTACCTGATGGCCGGCGACCCGGATTACCTGATCCGCGTGCTGGTGCCGACCATCCAGTCGCTGGAGCGGTTCATGATGGACTTCCTGACCAAGGTCCCGGGCGTGGCGAACATCCGCTCCAGCTTTGCCCTCAAGCAGGTGCGCTACAAGACCGCGCTGCCGTTGCCGGCCAATGGGTTGACCCTGGGCACCTGACCCCCTGTGGGAGCGAGCCTGTTCGCGAAGGCGGCGGCACTTCAACATTGATGCCAGCAGACCCACCGCTATCGCGAGCAAGCTCGCTCCCACAATGGGACCTGCGTTTGGCTGCGGATTCATTGGCAACCCAAAACCCTGTGGGAGCAAAGCTTGCTCGCGATGCAGGCGCCTCGGTTTCCCAGGAGACCGCCTTCACTTCATCGCGGGCAAGCCTTGCTCCCACAGGGAAGTGGGCCTTAGAGCATCCGACACTGCATCGAAAACCCCAGCGCCACCGACTGCCCTTGCTCCAGCAAACGCAACCCCGGTCGCCCCGGCAGGTGATGGGCGTTGACCGGATGACTGACCGGTTCGATGCAGAAGAAGTCCAGGCCCACGGGGCAGTACAGCAGGAAATAGTCGCTGCCACTGGCGCGGCACTCCAGCTCATAACCCAAGTCCGGTTGCTGGATCAGACAGTGCCCGTCCCAACCGCCGAAGCCGTTGTCGACCAGCGTGTCTGGCAGTAACCGGGCGTGCTGGAAATCCCACTCTGCGGGGATGTCCCTCAGTTCCGTTGGCAGTTTCGATGCGTCGCACAGCCAGACTTCGCTGGCGCGGGTTTGCAGGCGAGTACTGGCGGTGCGCGGAAAATACGGATGCAACCCCAGCCCGTGCCAGGCGGCCTGTTCGGCCATGTGGGTGACGTGCATGGCGATCTGCAACTGACCGCCGCTCAAGCGAATCCGCAGGCTGGCGCAATAGGCGAACGGGTATTGGCTGTCGAGTTGCAGCAACACGTCCTGGGCACTTTGCTCTATCACTTGCCACGGTTGTTGCCAGGCACTGCCATGGATCGGAAACGGATCGTTGGGGCTATTGGCCTCCAGGGCCAGCCAGCCGCCGGGGCAGTCGAAACCGCCGTTGGCGATCCGGTTCGACCAGGGGATCAACGGGAAGCCGCCGAGCTTGCCGGGCAAACGGTTTTCCAGCGCTTGCGGAGCGGGAGGGCGTAACAGCTGCGCGCCGCTGCTGCGCAACGTCCAGTCGACGAGGCTGGCGCCCAGGTGAGGGGCGAGGGTGAGGCGGGTGAGTTCGTCTTCGAGATGGAGAAGGGGCAGCGTCATGTTGGCCTTGTTCTGCAAGGTTGAAAAAACTGATGTGGGAAAAGCCGGATTCTTGTGTGCGAACCCTGATGTGGCGAGGGGATATAGAGAAACGTCGCACCGCACTGTGGGAGCAAAGCTTGCTCGCGATGCAGGCTCCTCGGTTTCCTTGGAGACTGCATCATCTTCATCGCGGGCAAGCCTTGCTCCCACAAGGGGATTTTGTCGTTTGTTACAACACCAGGTGCGGCAACCACAGGGAAATGGCGGGAACATAAGTCACGAGCAGCAGCACCACGAACAGCATGGCGTAGAACGGCAGCAGCGCCTTGACGGTGCTTTCGATGCTGACCTTGCCGATGGCGGAACCGACGAACAACACCGCGCCCACTGGTGGCGTGATCAGCCCGATACCCAGGTTCACCAGCATGATCATGCCGAACTGCACCGGGTCCACGCCGATGCCCACGATCACCGGCATCAGGATCGGTGTCAGGATCAGGATCAATGGCGCCATGTCCATCACGGTGCCCAACAGCAGCAGCATCACGTTGATGCACATCAGGATCACGTAGCGGTTGTCCGACAGTGTCAGGAACGCGGTGGTGATCTTCGCCGGGATCTCCATCAGCGTCATGATGTAGCCGAAGCTGGCGGCGAAGCCGATCAGGATCATCACGATGGAGATGGTGCGTACCGTACGGTGCATCAGTTTCGGCAACTCGCTCCACTTGTAGTCGCGATAGATGCACATGGTCACGAAGAATGCCCACACCACGGCGATGGCGGCCGATTCGGTGGCGGTGAAAACACCCGAGAGAATGCCGCCAAGGATGATGAACAGGGTCATCATGCCCCACATGGCTTCCTTGCAGATCTTCAACGCTTGCTTGAGGGGAATTACTTCGCCCTTGGGGTAATTGCGTTTTTTCGCGAAGACCAGGCACAGCGCCATCAGGCACAGGTTCATCATGATGCCGGGGACGATGCCGGCCATGAACAACGAACCGATGGAGACGGTGCCGCCAGCGGCGAGGGAGTACAACACCGCGTTGTGGCTGGGCGGTGTCAGCAACGCTTGCACCGAACCACTGACGGTGACGGCGGTGGCGTAATCACGCGGATAGCCGCGGCGTTCCATTTCCGGGATCAACACCGAACCGACCGAGGCGGTGTCGGCCACCGAGGAGCCGGAGATCGCGCCAAAAAAACTCGAGGCCACCAGGTTGACCAATGACAGGCCACCACGCACGAACCCCACCAGCACACTGGCGAATGCCACCAGTCGGCGGGACATGCCGCCTTCGGCCATGATCGCACCGGCCAGCACGAAGAACGGAATGGCCAGCAACGAGAATTTGTTCACCCCGCCTGTTACCTGGATCATCATGGCCTGGAACGGAATATCGATCCACCACGCCCCGATCAGGGCGGCGGCGCCCAACGCGTAGGCGACCGGCATGCCGATCAGGATCAACAGTAAAAAACTGCCCAGCAGAATCAGAGCGTCCATTAAACGGCACCTTCGCTTTCTTCGATCAGGTCGAACTGCACGACCCGACGTTGGCTTTGATCACCCAGGAAGAGTTTTTCCAGGACAAAAATCAAGGTCAGGAAACCTCCGACCGGAATCGGCATGTAGGTGATGCCGACGCGCAGGGTAGGGATGGCGCTCATGAATTGATTCCAAGTGGTCATGCACAGCTTGGTGCCCCAAATGGTCATGAAGATGCAGACCGCCGCCATCAATAGCTGGGTGAAAATCGACGCCGCGGTTTGCCAGTGCGGGTGCAGGCGGCTAGTGACCATATCCACGGCCATGTGCGAGCCGGAGCGATAGCTGGCGGCGGCACCGATGAAGGTAAACACGATCATCAGCAAGATGGCGGTGGGCTCTGGCCAGCTTGAGCCGGTACCGAGTACATAGCGGGCGAACACCCCCCACGGAATCATCAGGGCAACTGCCAGGACAGATAGGCCGGCTACCCAGATGCACGTCATGTAAATCGTGTCGTTGATACGCAGCAGCAAATTCTTCATCGGGTTCCACCGTAACCGGGCGCACCTTTTAACCGCAGGCGCGCCCAGCCTTTTCATGAGTACGGATTGAGAGGGCTTACTGAACGGCTTCGATACGCTTGATCAGGTCGGCATACGGCGCGCCGTATTTGGCCCGGATCGGTGCGGTGGCGTCGTAGAAAGGTTTCTTGTCCACGGTGATGAACTCGACGCCGGCGGCCTTGAGTTTTTCTTCACTGGCGGTGGACTTCTTGTCCCACAGCACGCGCTCTTCAGCCTGGGCGGCCTTGGCGGCTTTCTTCACCATGTCCTGCTGCTCCGGGGTGAGTTTGTTCCAGGTGATTTTCGACATCACGATCGGCTCAGGCAGGATCAGGTGACCGGTCAGGCTGTAGTACTTGGCGTTCTGGTAGTGGTTGTGCTCGAGCATGGTCGGTGGGTTGTTTTCCGCGCCGTCGATCACGCCGGTCTGCAAGGCGCTGAAGATCTCGCCGGTGTCCATCGCGATACCATTGCCGCCCATGGCGTTGATGGTCTCAATGAACATAGGGTTGCCCTGTACGCGAATCTTCATGCCCTTCATGTCTTCGAGCTTGCGCACCGGTTTCTTGGTGTAGAGGTTGCGCGTGCCGCCGTCCATCCAGGCCAGGGCCACCAGGCCGAATTCGGAATTGGTGATCCGATCGAGGATCGCATCGCCGACTTCACCATCGATGACAGCGCGCATGTGGGCCTGGTCGCGGAAAATGAATGGCATGTTGAAGACGTTCACGTCCGGCACGACGGGGCCGACGATACCCAGGCTGACCCGGGACATCTGGATCGCGCCGGCTTGCATCTGCTCGATGACTTCTTTTTCAGAACCCAGTACACCGCCTGGGAAATACTTGAACTTCAGCTCGCCGTTACTCTCCTTTTCCAAGGTTTTACCCATGGATTCCTCGGCGACTACAGTTGGGTAGCCCTTGGGGTGGATGTCGGCGATCTTGATATCGAGGGCATGGGCCGCCTGGGCCAGAAAGGCCAAGGGGAGGGCTGCGATCAGAAGCGTACGTTTGAAATTCATGGTCAATCTCCAGTCTTGTTGTTTTTTTATGGCTCATCCAGTGAATCGGTGAAGCAGATCAGTTCGCGGAGTACTCCCGTCCTCCGAAAGCAGGTTCAGCCAGGCCCTTGACGCCGGGGTTGAGGGCGAACACGCCACCGGCCAGGGACTGCGGGTCGTTGTCGTCACCGGGGCGGATCGAGGTGACGAAGAGGGTGTCGAGGCGACTGCCGCCAAAGGCGCACATGGTCGGTTTTTTCACCGGCACTTGCAGCGAACAGTCGAGACGTCCGTCCGGGGTGAAACGGTGAATCAGCCCGGCATCATTGGCGCAGATCCAATAGCAACCGTCGGCATCCACCGCGGCGCCATCCGGGCGACCGGGCAACGGCATCATGTCGACGAGCAGCCGCCGGTTGGACGGCGTGCCGCTGTCGATGTCGTAGTCGAAAGCCCAGATCTGCTGCACCAGCGGGTGTGAATCGGAGAGGTACATCGTGCGTCCGTCCGGGCTGAAGCCCAGGCCGTTGGGCACGATGAAACCGCTCAGTTGCGCCTCGACCGGGCTGCGCTGGCCTGCCTCGAAGCGATACATCCGGCCCGCGTCCGCGTTGGCGCCCATGTTCAGCACCATGCTGCCGGCCCAGAAGCGGCCCTGGCGGTCGCAACGGCCATCGTTGAGGCGCATGTCGGTACGGCTGTGCTCGACGCTTGCGCACAGTTCGCTGTCCAGGCTGCCGTCATCATTTGGGTGCAGGCGAAAGAAACCGCTTTCCATGCCCGCTACCCAACCACCGTCCTGGTGACGGGCGAGGCAGGCGAGCATTTCAGGGGCTTCCCAGCCCTGGATTTTTCCGCTGCTGGCATTCCAGCGTTGCAGGCCACCGCTGGGAATGTCCACCCAATACAGGGCATTTTCCTCGGGGACCCAAACCGGGCTTTCCCCGACGGCGTTGCGTGCATCGACAATCAATTCGGCTTGCATGGTGATTCCTTTGTGCGTGCGTATCCCATGAAAAACAGCGAATCAGTCGTCGAATGGGCCGGCCGCCACAAAGGCGCCGCCCTGATAAACCATGGCCGGATCATCGGCGGCCGGCATCGGCTGCGCTTCGACCTTGGCGCGGAAAATTTCCGAGGTGTCCTTGGGCTGGTAACCCAGGTGTGCGGCCTGGCTGTTGTCCCACCAGACGTCGCGGTTGGCGGACACGCCGTAGACCACGGTGTGGCCGACTTTCGGGGTGTAGAGCGAGCATTCGATCAGTTGAGTGAGGTCGTCGAAGCTCAGCCAGGTGCTCATCATCCGGCGGTTCTGCGGTTCGGCGAACGACGAGCCAATGCGGATGCTGACCGTCTCGATGCCGTAGCGATCGAAGTAGAAACTGGCGACGTCTTCGCCGTAGGACTTGGACAGGCCGTAGTAACCATCCGGGCGGCGAGGGGAGAGGGCGTCGAGGGTCTGGTCTTGTTTGTAGAAACCGATGACGTGGTTGGAGCTGGCGAAGATCACCCGCTTGACGCCGTGTTTGCGGGCAGCTTCATAAATGTGGAAAACGCCGCTGATGTTGGCGCCGAGGATTTCTTCGAACGGACGCTCCACCGAAACACCGCCGAAGTGCAGGATGGCGTCGACGCCTTCGACCAGTTGATGTACGGCCTGCTTGTCCGACAGGTCGCAGGGCACCACTTCTTCGCTTTCGTCGATTGCCGGGGCCATGTTGGCGATGTCCGACAGGCGAATGTGGCGGGCGAAAGGCTTGAGGCGCTCGCGCAAAACTTTGCCAAGGCCGCCGGCGGCACCGGTCAATAGGAGGCGATTGAGGGGGTGGCGAATCTGTGTCGTGGTCATGGCATTACCTGAGCAAACTATGAGAGGTACAGTTGTTATAAGTTGTCGTACGACCGAGAGGGAATATCCTTATCCTTCCGTTACCTTGTCAACGTTTGATCGACGAACCGCTCTGGATCGGCGTCCCTGCCGCAGGTTGCCATGGGATGCGCTCATGGCAAATGGATCCTGGTATTACAGAAGCGAGAATGGATAGTTGATGAAAATGCGGTTCTCGTCGAATTCGTTGGTGCTGTAGTCCCGACGAATCGATGCGTTACGCCATTTCACGTTGAGGCTCTTCAGCGCGCCGCTTTGCACGGTGTAGGCCAGTTCGGTTTCACGGCCCCATTCCTTGCCGTCATCAACGGTGGCGGTGTGCACGTTGTCACCGCTGATGTAGCGGTTCATCAGGGTCAGGCCCGGCACGCCGACAGCGGCGAAGTTGAAGTCGTGGCGCACTTGCCAGGATTTTTCCTTGGCGTTGTCGTAGCTGGAGTTGTAGCTGTCGTTGGCCAGGGTGCCGCCGCTGGTGCCGTTGACGCGCATCCAGGCATCATCGCCGCCGACTTTCTGCAGGCCGACGTAGAAAGTGTTGCCGCCGTATTTGGCCGAGAGCATGGCAAACGCGGTTTTGTTGTCCAGGTCGCCAGCCAGGGCGCTGCCGTCTTCCTTGCCGATGAAGTAGCCGAGGTTGGCACCCAGGGTCCAATCGCCGATAGGCTGGCTGTGGGTCAGGTTGAAATATTGTTGCTGGTAGATGTCGGACAGTTCCGAGTACCAGACGCCGACCTGGGTGCGTTTTTCGTTGAAGGCGTATTCACCGCCGCCGAAGTTGAAACGGTCGGAGGTGAACGCACCGCGGCCGTTCATCGACATGTCTTCCATGCTCGCGTCGTTGCGCGGGCTGTTGGCGCGGAACTGGCCGCCGTAGAGAGTCAGGCCGTTGATTTCGGTGGAGGTCACTTGGCCGCCACGGAAGGTTTGCGGCAGGGAACGGCCATCGTCGGAACGCAGGATCGGCAGTACCGGCATCCACTCACCGACTTTCAGTTCGGTCTTCGACACCTTGGCCTTGAGGGCGACACCCAGGCGACCGAAGTCATCGGCGGGGCGCCCGTCATCATGCACCGGCAGCAGTTGCGTACCGGCCGTGCCACGACCGCCGTCGAGCTTGACCGAGTACAGGCCCAGCACGTCCACGCCGAAACCGACCACGCCCTGGGTGAAGCCGGACTTGGCGTCGAGGATGAAACTCTGGGTCCATTCCTCGGCTTTGCCTTGGGCATTGTTCGGGTTGGTGAAGTTGCGGTTGAAGTAAGCGTTGCGCAGGTTCAGCGTGGCCTTGGCATCATCGACGAAGCCTTCGGCGCTGGCGGTCATGGGCAGAAACGCCGCAAGGCTGCTGCAACCGAGCAGTATCAGGGCGGGGCTGGTGTTGAGAAGGGTACGGCGGTTTGGACGGTTGTCGGGCGAAAAACGGACACGTGTGCTCACTATGACGCTCCCTACTTTTTGTTGTTTTTATTTGTCATACGTCGTCGTACAACGTGCTGGGGATTATTTGGAAGCGGCTGCTCGTTGTCAACTGGCCATTATCGGAATTATCCAACTCGGGAGTGCTTCAAAATGAGGCACTTCAATGGTCGTCACCGATCGAGGTCAAGATCGCAGGCCGTGGCGTCGGGCGAATCCGTGGCTTGAGAATAGCGATGAGGGCGATTGGTTGTGCGATGACTGGTCTAAGACATTAGTCGAATGATCCCCCGATCAGAAGGCTTGTGATCGTTCCCACGCTCTGCGTGGTAATGCATCCCGTGACGCTCTGCGTCACCTTCCAGAAGCGGAACGCGGAGCGTCCCTGGCGGCGTTCCCACGCGGAGCGTGAGGAACGATCTTCCACCGCCGCCGCAGCCTGATCGTTCCCACGCTCTGCGTGGTAATGCATCCCGTGACGCTCTGCGTCACCTTCCAGAAGCGGAACGCGGAGCGTCCCTGGCGGCATTCCCACGCAGGAGCGTGGGAACGATCAATCAAGATCAAAAGATCGCAGGCTTCGCCAGCTCCCACAGGGATCCCCAGTGTTTTCAGAAGTGGGTGAATGCTAGTCTTGGTCAACGCTGTTGCCAGGGAGCCCTCATGGGCAATCACAAGATCGAGATTCGTCGCAGTAACGTCGAGAAAATCCTGTTGGCCGCCGAGAAGGTCTTTGCCGAGAAAGGCTTCGGCAGCACCGCCATGGCCGACATCGCCGCCGAAGTGCAATTGCCTCGTTCCAACCTGCATTACTACTTCAGCACCAAGAGCGAACTGTACAGCGCCGTGCTGTTCGATCTGCTGGAGGTCTGGAAGCAGGACGCCTTGTGCTTCGAAATGTTCGACGACCCACGGGTGGTGCTCAGCAGCTACATCCGCGCCAAGATGAACCACTCCCGCAGCCGGCCCTACGGCTCGAAGGTCTGGGCCAACGAAATCATCCACGGCGCCCCGACGCTGGGCCAGGCGCTGGACGCCAGCCTCTATGACTGGGCGAAGATGAAGGAAGCGAAAATCCGCCAGTGGGTGGAGGATAAACGCATCCTCCCGGTGGAGCCTTCAAGCCTGCTCTACATGATCTGGGCCTCGACCCAGCATTACGCCGACTTCGACCACCAGATCAACATCCTCAACGACCACCAGCCGCTGTCGGACATGCAGTTCGAGCGGGCGGTGCAGACGGTGACCAGTGTGATTTTGCGGGGGATTGGGTTGGAGCCTTGAGATTTGTGGTGGGGCTGATGGCCTCATCGCGAGCAAGCTCGCTCCCACATTGGATTTGTGGTGAACATAAATTTTGTGTTCACAACCGGTCCCCTGTGGGAGCGAGCTTGCTCGCGATGGCGCCAGTCCAGGCACCCTAACCCTCAGACAGTGACATGATAGGGATTACGCGGATCATGGTTCCAATCCAGGAACGGCTTGCCGGTATCCACCGTCACCATCTCGATGCAGTCCTGCACCGGGCAGGTGATCTGGCACAGGTTGCAGCCCACGCACTCTTCATCGATCACTTCATATTTATGCGTGCCGTCAGCCTGCTTGAGGCTGGCGATGGCCTGGTGTGAGGTGTCCTCGCAGGCGATGTGGCAGCGCCCGCATCCGATGCAGGCCTGCTGATCGATCTTGGCGATGACCTGATAGTTGATGTCCAGGTACTTCCAGTCGGTGGTGTTGCCCACCGCGCGACCGGAGAACGCTTGCAGGTTGGCGTGGCCCTGACTGTCCATCCAGCGCGACAGGCCGTCCTTCATCTCTTCGACGATGCGGAAACCATGCAGCATCGCCGCCGTGCAGACCTGCACCGCACCGCTGCCCAGGGCGATGAATTCGGCGGCGTCGCGCCAACTGCCGATGCCACCGATGCCGCAGATCGGCAGGCCTTGAGTCTGCGGGTCACGGGCGATTTCGGCGACCATGTTCAGCGCGATCGGCTTGACCGCCGAGCCGCAATAACCGCCATGGGTGCTCTGGCTGCCGACGCTGGGCAGGGCGACCATGCGGTCCAGATCGACGCTGGTGATGGAGTTGATGGTGTTGATCAACGACACCGCATCCGCCCCACCGCGATGGGCTGCCCGGGCGGCTACGCGGATGTCGGTGATGTTCGGCGTGAGCTTGACGATCACTGGCAGCGAACAATAAGTCTTGCACCAGCGGGTCACCTGCTCGACGTACTCCGGCACCTGGCCGACCGCCGCGCCCATGCCGCGTTCCGGCATGCCGTGGGGGCAGCCGAAGTTCAGCTCGATGCCGTCGGCGCCGGTGGCCTCCACCAAGGGCAGGATGCGTTTCCAGGATTCTTCGACGCAGGGCACCATCAGCGACACGATCAACGCCCGGTCCGGCCAGTCCTTTTTCACCTGGGTGATTTCCCGCAGGTTGATCTCCAGCGAACGGTCGGTGATCAGCTCGATGTTATTGATGCCCAGCACTTCGCGATTGGCACCGTAGTGGGCCGAGTAACGCGAGGACACGTTCACCGCCGCCGGATCCTCTCCGAGGGTTTTCCAGACCACGCCACCCCAGCCGGCCTCGAAGGCACGGACCACGTTGTAGGCCTTGTCGGTGGGCGGCGCGGAGGCCAGCCAGAACGGGTTGGGCGCTTTGATGCCGGCGAAGACAATCGACAGATCGGCCATTTACGCAGCCTCCACATTGAGCATCAGTTGAGCGTTGATCGCCTCGGCGGCGAGCTTGCCGTGCTGCACGGCCTGCACAGTGAGGTCCTGGTCCAGGCTGGTGCAGTCGCCGCCGGCATAGACGCCGGGAATGCTGGTGCGCAGGTTTTCGTCCACCAAAATCCGCCCGTCCTGGCGCTTGAGTTCCCGGGCCAGCGGATCCACCAGCGCGTTGTCGTCGAAGGCTTGGCCGATGGCTTTGAAAATGGCGTCGGCGGGCAGGTCGAAGGTGTCGGTGCCAATGACCAGCCGACCGTTCTCCAGATGCGTGCGAGAGAAGCGCATGCCGCACACATGCCCGGCGGCATCGAGCAACACCTGTTGCGGTTGGGCCCAGGTCAGCAGGCGCACCTGATTGGCCTTGGCGATGTCCTGCTCGTGCAAGGTGGCCCCCATGTCTTCAAGGCCGCGACGGTAGACCAGATTGACGTCCCGGGCGCCGAGGCGAGCCATTTGCACGGCCATGTCGATGGCGGTGTTGCCGGCGCCGAGGACGATGCAACGGTCGGCCAGGGGCAACTGGCTGAGGTCATCGGCCTGGCGCAGTTCGCGGATGTACTCGGTGGCGGCCAGCAGCCCTGGCGCTTGTTCGTCACTCAGGCCCAGTTGTTTGCTGGCGGCCAGGCCGAGGCCGAGGAACACTGCGTCGAACTGCTGGTGCAGGTCGCTCAGGCTCAGGTTCTCGCCGAGTTTCTGGCCGTGGCGGATTTCGATGCCGCCGATCTCCAACAGGAAGTCCAGTTCACGTTGGGCGTAATCGTCCACCAGTTTGTACTTGGCGATCCCGTATTCGTTGAGGCCGCCGGCTTTCTCCCGGGCTTCGAACATCACCACCTCATGGCCGTGCATTGCGCTGCGATGCGCACACGACAACCCCGCCGGCCCGGCCCCGACCACGGCGATGCGCTTGCCGGTGGCGGCGGCCCGCTGGAAGGGGTGTTCGCTGAAGTGGGCGTTGTCCACGGCATAGCGCTGCAACGAGCCGATCAGCACGGGTGCGCATTCCTGGGCGTTGTTGCGCACGCAGGCTTGCTGGCAAAGGACCTCGGTGGGACAGACCCGAGCGCAACTGCCGCCGAGGATGTTGGCCGAAAGAATCTTCTGCGCCGCGCCTTGGACGTTGTCCTGGTGGATGTTGCGAATGAACGAAGGAATGTCGATTTCGCTTGGGCAAGCATTCACACACGGCGCGTCGTAGCAGTACAGGCACCGGGAGGCTTCCAGGTGGGCCTGGCGCGCGTTGAGTGGCGGTGCCAGGTCGCTGAAGCGAGCGGCGAGGGTGGCCGGGTCTTCCTGGGAATGGGGGAGGTGACTCAAGGGCTGGATCATGGAGTGGGCCTCACGGTGTTTGAGGTGCTGCCTCTGGTGGGCAGTGGTTTTTCGGGTGCCTCGATCGTTCCCACGCTCCGCGTGGGAATGCAGCCCGGGACGCTCTGCGTCCCAAAGCGGAACGCGGAGCGTCCCCAGAGGCATTCCCACGCAGAGCGTGGGAACGATCCTGGGGTCAGCGTTTCACGGCGGTTGGCTTATTCAACTCCGCCCGCTTGCTCAGCAAATCGAACACCGCCGGATACGCCGGCCGTTCGATGTAGCGCCCGGCGCCGCGCTCGGCTCGCAAGTCGCCGTCGGCCCAGACCAGCCGACCCTGGCTGATGGTGTGGCTGGGCACGCCGCGCACGGTCTTGCCTTCGAAGATGTTGAAGTCCACTTGCTGGTGGTGGGTCTTGGCGGAAATCGTGCGACTGCCTTGTGGGTCCCAGAGCACCAGGTCGGCATCGGCGCCGACGCGGATCGCCCCCTTGCGTGGGTAGAGGTTGAAGATCTTCGCGGTGTTGGTGGAGGTGAGGGCGACGAAGTCCTGCATCGACAATTTGCCGCTGTTGACCCCTTCGTCCCAGAGCACCGCCATGCGGTCTTCGATACCGGCGGTGCCGTTGGGGATCTTGCTGAAGTCGTCACGCCCGGCGGCTTTCTGTTCGGCGCAGAAACAGCAGTGGTCGGTGGCGGTGGTGTGCAGGTTGCCGGACTGCAAGCCGTGCCAGAGCGCCTCCTGGTGCCCGCGCGGGCGGAAGGGCGGGCTCATCACGTAGCCGGCTGCGGTCTGCCAGTCCGGGTCGCGATAGACGCTGTCGTCCAGCAACAGATGCCCGGCGAGTACTTCACCGTAGACCGGTTGGCCCTTGCTGCGGGCGTAGGTGATTTCATCCAGTGCTTCCTTGGTGGACACGTGTACCAGGTACAGCGGCGTGCCCAGGGTTTCGGCGATGCGGATGGCGCGGCTCGCGGCTTCGCCTTCCACTTGCGAAGGGCGCGACAACGGATGGGCTTCGGGCCCGGTGATGCCCTGGGCCAGCAACTTGCGTTGCAGGTGATAGACCAGCTCGCCGTTCTCCGCGTGCACGGTGGGCACCGCGCCCAGTTCCAGGCAGCGCTCGAAGCTCGCCACCAAAGTGTCGTCGGCGGCCATGATTGCGTTCTTGTAGGCCATGAAGTGCTTGAAGCTGTTCACGCCGTGATGATTGACCAGCTCGGCCATTTCTTCGCGGACCTGCTCGCTCCACCAAGTGATGGCCACGTGAAAACCGTAGTCGCTGGCGCTTTTCTCGGCCCAGCCACGCCATTGATGAAAGGCTTCCATCAGCGATTGCTGGGGGTTGGGAATCACGAAATCGATGATCGATGTAGTGCCCCCGGCCAAGCCCGCCGCCGTGCCGCTGAAGAAGTCTTCACTGGCGACTGTGCCCATGAACGGCAACTGCATGTGCGTATGGGGGTCGATGCCGCCGGGCATCAGGTATTGGCCGCTGCCATCGAGCACTTCGACGCCGGCCGGAACATCCAGGTTTTCACCAATGGCCTTGATCACGCCGTCGGCACACAACACATCGGCGCGGTAACTTTCATCATGGGTAATAACGGTGGCACCACGGATCAACAGAGACATTCCGAGTTCCTCGCAGGCATGACCGACTGTTGCCGGTTCTTTATGTTTTATCGATCACGGTTATTAAGTGACGACGTCGTGCAGACTTGTATTCTTGTCACGACTGTCAGGATTAGACGCTAGCTGGAGTTATTGAAATGATCAAGATTATTTTTTATAAGCTTATTCAGTTGTTAAGTAATTGAAATTAAATAATTAAATTTTAAAATCACCAAAATGGTGAGCCTGCTCACCATTTTGACGCACTTGACAGGATCGTTATTTGAGCGAGATTTGTCATGGTAAATCAGCGGCTTGAAAGCGCTTGAAGTGCGGCCCAGACACCTCGCCTTGATTCGGGGTGCACCACTTTGAATCTCGAACTCGACAGGACGTACAGGTCATCTAGCCTCAAGTCGATGAGCACAAAGTGAAGCAGGGCGGTTAAATGGCTTTAAATCTTTAGATATCAAATGTTTGAGAAGGTTATATCGATCGTCCGGTCAGCTCGGCGCGTTATTCGGCACGGTTATTGAGTGCTGTCGTGGTCTGGCGGGGTGGTCGGTAGCACGCGTGCAAGTACTCCGGCCATCGCCAGTCGATGAGCAAAAATAATGAAAACAGTGGAGCGGACATGACCAGATCAACAGTGACTGAGCGCGACGGGTTGTTCGAGCTTGAAGCCGGCAGCGACGTCCTCGACAGCCCCCGTTATAACCACGACATCGCGCCGACCAAGGTGCACGAGAGAACCTGGAACAAATGGCACATCACCGCATTGTGGGTGGGCATGGCGATCTGCGTGCCGACCTACACCCTCGGCGGCGTGCTCACCGCCTATTTCGGCTTGACGGTGGGCGAGGCGCTGCTGGCGATTCTGTTTGCCAACATCATCGTGCTGATCCCCCTGACCCTGAATGCCTTTGCCGGAACCAAGTACGGCATTCCGTTTCCAGTGCTGTTGCGCTCATCCTTCGGCGTGATTGGCTCCAACGTGCCGTGCCTGATTCGCGCCCTGGTGGCCTGTGGCTGGTTCGGCATCCAGACCATGTTCGGCGGGTTGGCGATCCACCTGTTTCTTGGTTCGGTGTTCGAAGGCTGGAAGAGTCTGGGTGGCACCGGCGAAGTGATCGGCTTCATGGTGTTCTGGGTCATCAACCTGTGGGTGGTGCTGCGCGGTGCCGAGTCGATCAAGTGGCTGGAAACCTTGTCTGCGCCACTGCTGGTGCTGGTGGGGGCGGGGCTGTTGGTGTGGGCGTTGCCCAATGTCTCGTTGACTGAGCTGATGGCGGTCCCGGCCAAACGCCCAGAAGGCGCCGGCGTGACCAGCTATTTCCTGGCCGGGCTGACGGCCATGGTCGGTTTCTGGGCCACGCTGTCGTTGAACATTCCGGACTTCAGCCGTTACGCCAAGAGCCAGAAAGACCAGATCGTGGGGCAGATCATCGGCCTGCCGTTGACCATGTTCCTGTTCGCTTCCCTCGGCGTGGTCATGACCGCGGCCTCGGAAAAACTGGTGGGGGTGACCGTCTCCGACCCGGTGACCTTGATCGGGCACATCCAGAGCCCGGTGTGGGTGGCCCTGGCCATGGTGCTGATCATCGTCGCCACGCTCTCGACCAACACCGCCGCCAATATTGTCTCGCCCACCAACGACTTCCAGAACCTGGCGCCGAAACTGATCGGCCGCACCAAGGCGGTGATGCTCACCGGGTTGGTGGGGCTGGCGCTGATGGCCCACGAGCTGCTGAAGAAACTTGGCCTGATCGTGTCCGAGGTCAGCCTCGAGTCGGTCTATTCCAACTGGCTGCTGGGTTATTCGAGCCTGCTGGGGCCGATTGCCGGGATCATGGTGGTGGATTATTTCCTGATCAAGAAACAGCAACTGGACCTGGCCGGGCTGTACCGCGACGACGTTTACCCGGCGTGGAACTGGAACGGCTTCATTGCCTTCGGCGTGCCGGTGGTGCTGACGCTGCTGTCCCTGGGCAGCGATGCGTTCAGCTGGTTCTACAGCTACGGCTGGTTCACCGGCTCGGCGCTGGGCGGGGTGATTTATTACGGGTTGTGCAGTATGCGAGCAAGCCCGTCCGTTGCCAAAACAGCGGTGTGAAGGAGGGCCTCATCGCGAGCAAGCTCGCTCCCACACTGGATTTGGGTGGATGCAGATCCCCTGTGGGAGCGAGCTTGCTCGCGATGGCGGCCTCAAGTACACCAAAAACATGCCTGGAAAAATGGAGATCCCCATGAACGCAGCCATCGACGTTCTGCAATCCACCCATCAGCACATCAACCGCGATCGCCTGTGGCAATCGCTCATGGACCTGGCCCAGCTCGGTGCCACGGTCAAGGGCGGGGTGTGCCGATTGGCCCTGACCGACCTCGACCGCCAGGCCCGCGACCTGTTCGTGCAATGGACCCAGGCGGCGGGCTGTACCGTCAGCATCGATGCGGTGGGCAATATTTTCGCCCGTCGCCCGGGGCGCAATCCGAACCTGCCGCCGGTAATGACCGGTAGCCACATCGATACCCAGCCCACCGGTGGCAAGTTCGACGGCTGCTTTGGCGTGCTCTCCGGGCTGGAGGTGCTGCGCACCCTCAATGACCTGAACATCGAAACCGAAGCACCGCTGGAAGTGGTGGTGTGGACCAACGAAGAGGGCTCGCGTTTCGCCCCGTGCATGATGGGCTCCGGTGTGTTCGCGGAAAAATTCACCCTCGAAGAAACCCTCGCCAAGGTCGACGCCGAAGGCATCACCGTTGGTCAGGCGCTCAATGCCATCGGCTATGCCGGTTCGCGCCCGGTCAGTGGGCATCCGGTGGGGGCGTATTTCGAGGCGCACATCGAGCAGGGGCCGATCCTCGAAGACGAAGGCAAGACCATCGGCGTGGTAATGGGCGCGCTGGGGCAGAAGTGGTTCGACCTGACGTTGTGCGGCGTCGAAGCCCACGCCGGCCCGACCCCGATGCACCTGCGCAAGGACGCCCTGGTGGGCGCCTCGATCATCGTCGGCGCCGTCAACCGCGCCGCCTTGGGTCATCAACCCCATGCCTGCGGCACGGTCGGTTGCCTGCAAGCCTATCCGGGATCGCGCAATGTCATCCCCGGCGAAGTGCGCATGACCCTGGACTTTCGTCACCTGGAACCGGCGCGGCTGGATTCGATGATCGCCGAGGTCAAGCAGATGATCGAAGACACCTGCCGGCAACACGGCCTGACCTTCGATTTGAAACCCACGGCCGACTTCCCGCCGCTGTATTTCGACAAGGGCTGCGTCGACGCCGTACGCGGCGCTGCCCAAGGGCTGGGCCTGTCCCACCTGGACATCGTCAGCGGCGCTGGCCATGACGCGATCTTCCTAGCCGAACTGGGCCCGGCCGGGATGATCTTCGTGCCCTGCGAAGGCGGCATCAGCCACAACGAAATCGAAAACGCCGCTCCCGACGACCTCGCCGCCGGTTGCGCGGTGCTGCTGCGAGCGATGCTGGCCGCCTCACAAGCGATTGCCGAGGGGCGCATGGCGGCTTGAAGGCTAAAAAATCGTAGCTCCCACGGGGAACGCCTATGTAGGAGCTGGCGAAGCCTGCGATCTTTTGATCTTCAAACCCAAATGGCATCCCACAGGGGATAGTCACCAACACGCCTCACCAATCCGGCACGCAACGGATTGCTGATGATGTACCTTGCAGCGTCTTTCAGGTCCTCCTCTTTGCGTAACGCCCGATCATGATAGCCCCGCTGCCATAATCGGCCTTGTTGGCAACGGGCAAGATTGACGGCTCGGCTGCTGCGGGATTTGATGCGGCTCATCAACTCGGCCAGATTGCTACTATGCAATTGTGCCAGCCAATGTACGTGATCCGGCATCACTACCCAGGCGAGGGAGGTTGCCATTGAGACTTCTTCGGCATTTCGCAATTGATCGACGAGCAGCCGGCCCAGTCGCCAATCGCTAAAAATAGGCTGGCGCTGGTACACAACGGCGGTCAGTAGATAGATTCGGTCGGGCTCACTTACTCGACCTATACGCAAACGACATCCATGTGCTGCGTTGGGCATTGCGTGATCTCCAAAAAAATATGTAGATCATCGAAAATTAGTCGTTGCGATGAAGGACGCTTGAAAAAGCAATTGCGCAATATTTCAGCATGCGCAGATTTCTGTAGGAGCTGGCGAAGCCTGCGATCTTTTGATTTTGATCTTTCGCTCTAGATTCAATTGGCGGTGGAAAGATCGCAGCCTCGTTGCACTCGACAGCTCCTACATAGCTCCTACACGGCTCCTACGCAGCTTCTGCGGGGAACGTGTCGTCTCTGCGGGTGGTCGTAATCTCCATGTGCTTCCGACCACATGGAGACCCAATGAATCAGCAAGTCCCGACCACCGATACCAACCGTCGTCAATTGCTGCAGATCATTGCCGGACTGTCCGACGGGGTGATGTTGATCGAGGTCGACCAGACCATTGCCTGGGCCAACGCGGCGGCCTTGGCGATGCATGGGGTCAAGGACCTCAGTGAGCTGGGCACCACGGCCAGGCAATACGCCCGGCGTTTCAATCTGCGTTATCGCAACAACCACCCGCTGAGCGACGACAACTACCCCATCGCCCGGGTTGCCCGTGGCGATGAGTTCAGCGATGTGCTGGTGGAAGTCACGCCCCAGGCCGACCCGGATCGCACCTGGGTGCATCGGATCCGCAGCATGGTGCTGGCCGACCGCAACGGCGAACCGGAGCTTCTCGTGCTGATCCTCAGCGATGCCACCGAATGGGCCAGCGCCGAGCAGCGCTTCGAGAAAACCTTCGGGGCCAACCCGGCACCGGCGGTGATCTGTCGCCTCAGTGACCTGCGTTATATCAAGGTCAATCCGGGGTTCCTGGAGATGACCGGCTACAGCCGCGAGCAGGTGATCGGGCGTTCGGTGTATGAGCTTGATGTGCTTGAAGCCGCCGAAAGACGCGACCTGGCCATTGAGCGCCTGGGGCAGGGCGCGACCATTCCGCAAATGCAGGCCGAGTTGAAATTGCCCGACGGCACCACCAAGCAGGTGATCGTCGCCGGCCAGCCGCTGGACCTGCACGACGAAGACTGCATGCTGTTTTCCTTCATGGACATGGAGCCGCGACGCAAGGCAGAAACCGCGCTGCGCCAGAGCGAGGAACGCTTTGCCAAGTCGTTCCGCCTGTCGCCCGTACCCACCCTGGTGTGCAGCGCCGAACAGCAGTTGCTGGAAATCAATGAGGCGTTTCTCCAGACCACCGGTTACGCCAGCGAAGAACTGTTGGGCAAAACCGTGGAGGAAATCGGCTTTCTCGACAAGGATGCCAGCGCCGCGCTGTTTGCCCGGTTGGAAAAGGCTGCCGCTGTTTCAAGTATCGACGTCAAGGTGCACAAGAAGGGCGGCGAACTCATCGACTGTGAGGTCGCTGCCGATACGGTGGTCATCCAGGACAAGCCTTGCTATCTGCTGGTGCTGATGAACATCACCGAGCGCAAACGCTCGGAGCTGGAGCTGGTGGCGGCGATCGAGGAGGTGATGAAAGACGCTTCCTGGTTCAGTCGGACCCTGATTGAAAAATTGGCTAACGTGAAGAGCATCAACGCCCAGGTGCCCAGTGTGTCATTCACCGAGCTGACGGCCCGGGAGCGCGACGTGCTGGGGCTGATTTGCGAAGGCCTGGCAGACAAGGAAATCGCCGCGCGCCTGAAGCTGGCGCCCAATACCGTGCGCAATCACGTCGCTACGCTGTATTCGAAACTGGATGTCCATAGCCGCAGCGAGGCGATTGTCTGGGCACGGGAGCGGGGTTTGTTCGCTAACGAATGGCGAATGAAGGCACCATGATAGCCAGTGCAAATGCACCGGACATGCTGGTGCAAATTCGGGTTTTGCATGGGGGTTCGGTTCCTTAGGCTGTCAGTGTGCGACATCGTCTGTGATGTCGCGTCCCCACGAAACAGTCAAGGAATACGCCACAATGTGCAGTGAACCAACCCAGTATGAGCGCGACAGGATGCCTATGCGGACCAGGAGGTCGGCGCTGTCCACCGTTCATTTGCGCCCCCGGGGCTGAGGTGCATCGCATGACCCATCTGGCCCCTTTGCGTGCCCGCCTCGAAGAAAGCTTTACGCCGCTGGCTTGCGAATGCAGCCTCAATGGCGACGGCACTCTCACCGTGCGTTTGTATCACCGTGAAAGCGGGGAGGTAGACCTGGTGGTGAGTGGCATGAGTGTCGACAGCGTCCGGTCGGAAGAGAGCATCGCAAAGCTGATCGACGAGCTGCGCTATGAGCTTGAGAACATCCCGTTGCATCGCGGTGACCCGGCATAAATAAAGACCAGGCACCTCAACCTCTGTAGGAGCTGGCGAAGCCTGCGATCTTTTGATCTTGGTCTTTCGCTCTTGACTCAATTGTCTGGGGAAAGATCGCAGCCTCGTTGCACTCGACAGCTCCTACACGGCCGATCGGGACAAGAGGCCTTGCTACAACAACGTCGCCCGGCAATCGAGCACCAAGCGCGCGCCGCCGTGTTCGCAGCTGCCCACCTCCAGCGTGAACCCATGCAGATTGACGATCGCCGCGACGATCGACAGGCCCAGGCCGAATCCGCCGTGCTGGCTGCTGCCCTCGGCACGGTAGAAGCGGCGAAACACGGCCTTGCGCTCCGCCTCGGGGATGCCCGGGCCCGAATCGAGCACTTCGATGCGGGTGCTGTCGCCCTGATCGACCCCACGCAGGATCACCGTGCCTCCCGGCGGGGTGAACTTGATGGAGTTGCTCAGCAGGTTCGACACGGCCTCGAACAACAATGCCCGGTCGCCGTTGAGCAGGGGCAGCGCATCAGGCACCTCGAGGATGAAGGACAGTTCGCCTTCCTCGGCCAGCGGCAGGTAAAAGTCATGCAGCTCCTGCAATAACTGCAACGGGTCGAGGCGCACGAAGCCCGAGCGCCGCTGCTGATCTTCCAGCTCGGAAATCCGCAATAACCCCCGAAACCGTGCCATCAGGGTGTCGGTCTCGGCGATCACCTGGTCCATTTGCAAGGCCTCGGGCGAGCCGTCCGGCGCTTGCTGCTGAATGCGATAAAGTTGGGCACGCAGACGCGTCAATGGGGTGCGCAGGTCATGGGCGATGTTATCGCACACGCCCTTGACCTCATTCATCAAGCGTTCGATGCGGTCGAGCATGGCATTGACGATCGCCGCCAGCATGTCCAGTTCGTCGCGCCGGCTCGACAGCGGCAGGCGATGGGTCAGGTCGCCGGCAACGATGGCTTCGGCACTGGCCTGCAGTTTGCGAATCCGCTGCAACGGGCGCCGACGCAGCAGATGCCAGCCGGCGATACCCGGCAGGACCGTCAGCGATACACCCCAGAATAGCGCGTGCAAGATGATGCGGGTCACGGCGAACAGCGAGCCATTGTCCCGCGCCAGCACCAGCCAGCGGCCGTCCTGGGTCCGGGTCGCCACCGCGTCACAACTGTCGGAGGGCACGCTCGGGTCGTCGGAATCGACGCAACCGCCGAGCATGTGGATCTTGCCGTCCAACGGCAGGTCCGACGGGATCCGCATGATCGGTCCGCTCAAGTGGCGAAGTTGCGGATCGAACAGCCCGTAGGCGTCGACGCCGCGCTCGTCCAGCGTCAGGCTGGCCATGAGCGCATCTTCCAGTTGATCGCCATGGATCCGGGCAAACAGGTGCTGGCGCTGCATCAGGGAGTGCTTGGCCAGGCTATCGAGGTAGCCAAACACTTCGTAATACATCACCCCCATCAGGATCGCGCTCCAGATCACGAACAGCGAACTGTACAGCGCCAGCAGGCGGCTGCTGGAGGAGCGCCAGCCTTTAGCAGGGTTCAGCAATGACATAGCCGGAACCCCGTACCGTGCGAATCAGCGGTTCCAGGCCCGGCGGGTCGATTTTCTTGCGCAGGCGGCCGATGTGGACATCGATCAGGTTGGTGCCGGGGTCGAAGTGATAGCCCCAGACTTCCTCGAAAATCATCATGCGCGAGAGGATCTGCCCACTGTTGCGCATCAGGAATTCGAGCAGCTTGTATTCGGTGGGCAGCAGGCTGAGCAGTTGCCCGTTGCGGCTGGCTTCGCGGCTGATCAGGTTCAGCTCCAGATCGGCTACCCGCAGCACGGTTTCCGGCTCGCGGGCGCCATTGTTGCGCCGCAGCAGCACTTCGACCCGGGCGGCCATTTCGTCGGTGGCGAACGGCTTGGTCAGGTAATCATCGCCGCCGGCCCGCAGGCCACGGACCCGCTCGTCCACGTCGGAGAGGGCGCTGATCATCAGGATCGGCGTGGCCACGCCCATGGTGCGCAGCGTGGTGACGATCACCAGGCCGTCGAGCTCGGGCAGCATGCGGTCGAGGGTTATCAGGTCGTAGTCGCCGCTCACCGCCCGTTCCAGGCCTTCGCGGCCGTTGTCGACCCAATCGACGTCCAGGCCGTTGCGGGTCAGCTCGGCGACGATTTCACGGGCGGTCACGGCGTCGTCTTCGATGGTCAGGATGCGGTTCATGGGCGGTACCGTGTGGGGAAGTTGGTGCTATTGCGCAGCATTCTGCCAAAAAATACCTGTCGGCTTTCTGAAAAAAAGTTCATGAGCCGGCGAGCGGTTTCGCTGGCCTGGATCAACACTTGGTCACAAATAATCCCTAACATAAATTTCGTGCGCACTATCATGTGGCGTCCGTTGCCCTGTTTTGGCGCGCTGCCGCTGCGGGGTACTGATGCGAACCGGTGATGGTGCGCCGCAAGGAGCCGAGCCCCCACAGAATCTTCAAGGAAGAGCCGTATGATGCAACCTTCAGACCTTCTACGCCGAAAATTCGATATCCAGCCGCTGGCACAGGCCGACATGACGGTGCGCCTGGACGGGCAGGCTGTCAGCGCTGCCCACGGTGAAACAGTCCTCACCGTCATCCAGGCCCTGGGTCAGCGCCAGGTGGCCCGCAACGATCACGACCAGATCAGCGGCGCATACTGCGGCATGGGCGTGTGCCAATGCTGCCTGGTCAGGATCGACGGTCGCCACAAGCGCCGCGCCTGCCAGACCCTGGTACGCCCTGGCATGCAGATCGAAACCCGGGTCAACCGCATCCCCGAAACGGAGGCGCCATGAGCCTCGATCCGGTGATTGTCGGCGGTGGGCCGGCGGGCATGGCCGCGGCCATTGAACTGGCCTCCCACGGCGTGCGCTGCACCTTGCTCGAAGAAGCACCGCGACTGGGTGGCGTGGTGTATCGCGGACCGTTGCGCGATGGCGTGCGCCTGGATTACCTGGGCCCGCGCTACAGCGAAGCCCTGGAGAAACTCCACGGTGAATTCCAGCAACACGCCGGCCTGATCGACGTGCGATTGAGCAGCCGGGTCATCGGTGCCGAAGGCTTCCGGGCGCTGATGCTGCTGGACGCCGACGAGCGCCTGGGCGAGGTCGCCTATTCCCATCTGGTCCTGGCGGCCGGTTGTCACGAGCGCAGCGTGCCGTTTCCTGGCTGGACCCTGCCAGGCGTGATGATGCTTGGCGGCCTGCAATTGCAGATCAAGAGCGGTGTGGTCAAGCCGCCGAGCCCGGTGGTGATCGCTGGCACCGGTCCGTTGTTGCCGCTGGTGGCTTGCCAGTTGCACGCATCGGGCGTGGCGGTGGCGGGTGTGTATGAGGCCTGTGCGTTCGGCCGGATCGCCAAGGAAAGCCTGGCGTTGCTGAACAAGCCGCAACTGTTCCTCGACGGCCTGAGCATGCTGGCCTACCTCAAGCTCAATCGCATTCCCGTGCGCTATGGCTGGGGCGTGGTGCAGGCTGACGGCGAGGGTGAGTTGAGCGTCGTTACCGTCGCGCCTTATTCCACGACCTGGGACCCCGACCTCAAGCGCGCGGAACAGGTACCGGCGCAGACGCTGGCGGTCGGCTACGGGTTTATCCCGCGGACTCAATTGAGCCAGCAAATGGGCCTGGAGCACGGTTTCAGCGACGACGGCTATTTGCGGGCCGTGTCCGATGCCTGGCAACAAAGCAGCGAAGCGCACATTCACCTGGCCGGCGACATGGGCGGGATTCGCGGCGGTGAAGCGGCCATGCTGAGTGGACGCATCGCGGCGCTGTCGATCCTGATGCAACGCAACGTGCTGGATCCGTCCACGGCCCTGGCGCACCGCGAACGCTACCAGGCGCAACTGGAGCGGATCATTCGCTTTCGCGCCGCCGTGGATCGCTACACCCAGCGTGGCGCCGGGCAAACCGCATTGCCGGCCGCCGATACGGTGATCTGCCGCTGCGAGCACACCACCCGCGCCGACATCGACCGGGCGCTGGAGCAAGGCGTGCAGGACATGGCCAGCCTGAAGATGCGCACCCGCGTGAGCATGGGCGATTGCCAGGGGCGGATGTGCGTCGGCTACTGCAGCGACCGCTTGCGCGAGGCCACCGGGCGTGCCGACGTGGGCTGGCTGCGGCCGCGTTTCCCCATCGATCCGATTCCCTTTTCAGCGTTCCAGAACGTCGGCATGGAGGCCGTTTCCCATGATTAAGAATTATGACGTGGTCATCGCCGGTGGCGGTGTGATCGGGGCCTCCTGTGCCTATCAACTGTCCAAGCGCAAGCACCTGAAAGTCGCCCTGATCGACGCCAAGCGCCCCGGTAACGCGACCCGTGCGTCGGCCGGTGGCCTGTGGGCCATTGGCGAGTCGGTGGGCCTGGGTTGCGGGGTGATCTTCTTTCGCATGATGTCGGCCAACCGCAAGCGCCAGACCCAGGGCGCCGCAGTGGCGGTGGACGCCAGCACGCCGCACATCCTGCCCCAGTCGTTCTTTGATTTCGCCTTGCAGTCCAACGCAATGTATCCGCAGTTGCACCGCGAGCTGATCGACAACCACGGCATGGATTTCAAGTTCGAGGAGACCGGGCTAAAGTTCGTGATCTACGACGATGAAGACCGTTTGTACGCCGAGCACATCGTCGCCTGCATTCCCCACCTGGCAGACCAGGTGCGCTGGCTGGACCAGGCTGCCCTGCGTGAGGCGGAACCGAATGTCAGCCATGAAGCCCTGGGGGCGCTGGAGTTTCTCTGCGATCATCAGGTCAGTCCGTTCCGTCTGGCCGACGCCTACACCGAAGGCGCCCGGCAGAACGGTGTCGACCTGTTCTTCAACACCAGCGTGACCGAGGTACTGCGCAGCGGCACGCGGGTGACAGGCGTGAAAACCGCCGAGGCGGGGACGTTCAACTGCCGGACCCTGATCAACGCGGCCGGTGCCTGGGCGGCGGACCTGAGTGAGCAGGCCACTGGCGTGCGGATTCCGGTCAAGCCGGTCAAGGGGCAGATCCTGTTGACCGAGCGCATGCCGAAGATCCTCAATGGCTGCCTGACCACCAGCGACTGCTATGTGGCGCAGAAAGACAACGGTGAAATCCTTATTGGCAGCACCACTGAAGACAAAGGCTTCGACGTGACCACGACCTATCCGGAGATCGAAGGGTTGGTGCAAGGCGCGGTGCGCTGTATCCCGCAGTTGGTCGACATCAACCTGAAGCGAACCTGGGCCGGCCTGCGCCCGGGGTCTCCTGATGAGTTGCCGATCCTGGGGCCGATGCGCGGAGTGGAGGGTTATCTCAATGCCTGCGGGCATTTCCGCACCGGCATCCTGACCTCGGCCATCACCGGGGTACTGCTGGATAAACTGGTGAACAACGAACCGTTGCCGCTGGATATCACGCCGTTCCTGGAAGATCGCTTCGAGGTGGCGCCGACAGTAAAGCCCCAGGAAATGGAACTGGCCTGAAGAAATTCAGTGGGGAACACATATCCCACAGTCACCCGAAAACAAACTGTGTGCGAGCCTGTGGGAGCAAAGCTTGCTCGCGATAGCGGTATGCCAGTCAACATTGTTGCCGGATGATCCAGCGCTATCGCGAGCAAGCTTTGCTCCCACAGGTACTCTGGTTACCCCCAGGGTTTTTTGTTCACAGCCGGTTATTCCATCGGCGTACTGACAAACGCCTCCAACCCTTCGGCATAGGCGGTAAACGCGCTGATCAACGGGAAAGCCTTGCCTTGCACCTGGTCCGGCACCACCAGGTTGGTGAAGCTCCAGGCCACTGCCACGGTGATGCCGGCCTGATCGAGGTTGCCATCAGTGCCCAGCGGCTGTTTCTCCAGTTCCTGCTCCAGCATTCCATAAGCCGCCGCCAGTTGGCCTTCCACGCGTTCAACCCAAGGCGCGTGCTGGATCTCCGTTGGCCGCAGGTTGCGTTCGTAGTAGATCTGCACCGACTTCTCACAGGCCGCCAAGGCCAATCCAATCAGGCGCAGTGAGCGCACCCGTTGTCCAAGGTCGGCCGGCATCAAGCTTTTCCCCGGCGCGGCCAAGGCCTCCAGGTAATCGATGATCAATGTGGAGTCCATCAGTACGTTGCCATCGTCCAGCACCAGGGTCGGGGCCTTGACCACCGGGTTGATGTGCTGGAACTGTTCGAAATGCCTGAACACCGAAACGGACTCGTGCTCCAGGGGAACCCCCAGGCATTTGGCGGAAATGGCGACGCGTCGCACGTAGGGCGAGTCCAGCATGCCGATCAATCTCATGGCTTCTCCTTCAGCGTTTTATCGGTGGGCGCGGCGTTAATCCTCGAACCCGACCTGTTCATGGATTTCATCGACCTTGAGTTCCAGTCGGTAAGCCACGGCGATGAACAACGCCTGGCACAGGCACAACGTGGCACTCAACGAACGGAAGGCGAACGAACTGCCTTCGTTGACCAGCAACACCGCGTTGGCCCGTTTGGCCAGGGGCGACAGGTTGCTGTCGGTGATGATCAGGGTCTTGGCCTGGTGATGCTGGGCAATGCGCAGGCAGTGCTGGGTTTCCTTGCCATAGGGCGTGAAGCTGATGGCGATGACCAGGTCGTTGGCGCGCACGCTGCGCATCTGCTCACGGTAACTGCCGCCCAGGCCGGACACCAGGTGAATGCGCTTATTGGTGTGTTGCAGGTTGTAGACCAGATAATCGGCCACCGCGAACGAACGGCGCACGCCCACCACATAGATGTTGTCGGCGTTGACCACCAGGTCCACGGCCTTTTCGAACGCCTGGTCGTCCAGCTCCAACCCCAGGCGCTCGATGCCCGAGAGGGTCGCGTTGACGCATTCGCGGGCCAGGTCGCCGCCGCTGGCCTTCTGCGACTTGTTGGCGATCATGCTGCGGATGCGCTGCTGGTAATTCTGCACCGGGGTGGTCTTGTGGGTGTAGGCCTCGCGGAACAACGCCTGCATTTCGCTGAACCCGCTGAAGCCGAAACGCTGGGAAAACCTGACGATGGCCGAGGGGTGCACTTCGCATTCCCGGGCGATGTCGCTGATGCGGTCGACCATGATCCGGTCGCTCTGCTGGCTCATGTAGCTGGCGATGCGTTTGAGCTGGCGCGGCAGGCTTTCGTATTCATCGGTGATCAGTTGCAGCAGGCGCTCGGCATTGATCGGTGGGCTCGAGAGGGCGGGTTCGGACGCGCTCTCGGACGGCGCCGGCAGATCATCGGGGCGGGTCATAGAAAATCCTTCTGGCTTGTTCTTATAGGGCGGCCCGAAAAAAAGGCCGGCCCTCGACAATAGGTTGGCTGGTCGCAGTCTACAGCGTAGGCGCAGGGAAAATCATGGGCTGACAAATGTTGCAGCATCTGCTGAAACGATGCACTGCGCCTGGTTCGCTTTGGTCATAGCGTATTGGAAAAAATATTCCACGTAAAAAATTTATAGAATAATTATTGATTATTGCGCGCCGCTCGTTTTAGTCTGCATTCACCAACAGCGCTGGCGTCGGTTTTGGCGTCAAGCGCAGGCTGATAAAAATAACAGGAGCCAGCATGGGCCAGACTCGTTTTGCCAGTGGGCGTCAATTGGATGTGATCTGCCTGGGACGCCTGGGCGTCGACCTTTACGCGCAGCAAGTCGGCGCGCGCCTGGAAGATGTCGCAAGCTTCGCCAAGTACCTGGGCGGTTCGTCGGCCAACATCGCTTTCGGCACGGCACGCCTGGGGCTCCGGTCGGCGATGCTGAGCCGGGTAGGGGACGACCACATGGGCCGCTTCCTGGTGGAGTCCCTGGCACGTGAAGGCTGCGATGTCAGTGGCATCAAGGTCGATCCCGAACGCCTGACGGCCATGGTCCTGCTGGGTATCAAGGACCGGGAGACCTTTCCCCTGGTGTTCTACCGGGAAAATTGTGCCGACATGGCGTTGCGCGCCGAAGACATCGACGAAGCCTTCATTGCCTCCAGCAAGGCGCTGCTGATCACCGGCACGCATTTCTCTACCGATGGCGTCTACAAGGCCAGTACCCAGGCGCTGGATTACGCTGAGAAGCACAATGTCAAATGCGTGTTGGACATCGATTATCGGCCGGTGCTCTGGGGCCTGGCGGGCAAGGCCGATGGGGAAACCCGTTTTGTGGCCGACCAGAAGGTCAGCCAGCATGTGCAAGGCATCCTGCCGCGTTTCGACCTCATCGTTGGCACTGAAGAAGAATTCCTGATCGCCGGCGGCAGCGAAGACCTGCTGACCGCACTGCGCACCGTGCGCTCGCTGACGGCGGCGACCCTGGTGGTCAAGCTTGGCCCACAAGGTTGCACGGTGATTCATGGCGCCATTCCGGCCCACCTTGAAGACGGCGCCCTTTACCCTGGTGTCCGGGTCGAGGTCTTGAATGTACTGGGCGCCGGTGATGCATTCATGTCGGGGTTCCTCGCCGGTTGGCTGGAGGACGCCAGCGATGAGCGCTGCTGTCAGTTGGCCAATGCCTGCGGTGGCCTGGTGGTGTCGCGCCATGCCTGTGCCCCGGCGATGCCGACCCGGGCCGAGCTCGACTATTTATTCAAGAGCCCGGTGCCGATTACCCGCCCGGACCAGGATGCCGTGCTGCAACGACTGCATCAGGTCAGCGTGCCCCGCAAGACCTGGAGACAACTGTTCATCTTTGCGTTCGACCATCGCTGGCAACTGGTGGAGCTGGCCCAGAAGGGCGGCCGCGACCTGAGCTGCATTGGTGACCTCAAGCAACTGTTCATCCAGGCGGTGGAGCGGGTCGAAGCCGACCTGCAACGCCAAGGCGTCGAGGCCGACGTCGGTCTGCTGGCCGACCAACGTTTCGGCCAGGACTCGCTGAACGCTGCCACCGGACGTGGCTGGTGGGTGGCGCGACCGGTGGAGGTACAGAATTCGCGACCGCTGGCGTTCGAACACGGGCGCTCCATTGGCAGCAACCTGATCGCCTGGCCGCAGGAACAGATCATCAAGTGCCTGGTGCAATTTCACCCTGATGACGAGCCACTGTTGCGCCTGGAGCAGGAAGCGCAACTGATGGGGCTGTACAAGGCTTCCCAGGTCAGCGGCCATGAATTGCTGCTGGAAGTCATTCCGCCCAAGGATCATCCATCGCCGCACCCGGACGTGCTCTATCGTGCCCTCAAGCGCCTCTACAACCTGGGTATTTTCCCGGCGTGGTGGAAGATCGAGACCCAGAGCGCGGAGGAATGGAAACAGCTCGATGAGCTGATCCAGCAACGCGACCCGTATTGCCGCGGCGTGGTCCTGCTGGGCCTCAACGCCCCGGCCGCCGCCCTGGCCGAAGGCTTCCGACAAGCCAGCCAGAGCACCACCTGCCGTGGGTTCGCCGTGGGCCGCACGATCTTCCAGGAACCGAGCCGGGCCTGGCTGGCCGGGGAAATCGATGATGAAACGCTGATCCGGCAGGTGCAGGGCAGGTTTGTGGAATTGATCGAGGCGTGGCGCAGTGCCCGTGCTTGATGGGGGGGTTAATGTGGGAGCGAGCTTGCTCGCGATGGCGTCCGGTCAGCCAGCATCAATATTGACTGGTACACCGTTATCGCGAGCAAGCTCGCTCCCACAAGTGTTCAGCGTCGTTCTTACTGATTTGTGAAAAACAATAAAAGGTGCAGCCATGCCCGCTATTCGAATTGGCATCAACCCGATTTCCTGGAGCAACGACGACTTGCCATCGTTGGGCGGCGAGACGCCGTTGAGCACGGCGCTGAGTGAAGGCAAGGAAATCGGCTACGAAGGTTTTGAACTCAACGGCAAGTTCCCCAAGGACGCCAAGGGTGTCGGCGATGTGCTGCGCCCTTATGACCTGGCGTTGGTCTCCGGCTGGTATTCCAGTCGCCTGGCCCGGCGTTCGGCGGCCGAGGAAATCGACGCCATTGCCAGCCACGTCGAACTGCTGGCACAGAACGGCGCGACAGTGCTGGTGTACGGGGAAGTCGCCGACTCCATCCAGGGCCAGCGGATTGCGCTGATCGAGCGGCCGCGTTTCCATACGGATGAAGCCTGGCAAGCCTACGCCGACAAACTCACCGAACTGGCGCGCTTCACCTTGTCCCGAGGCGTGCGCCTGGCCTATCACCACCACATGGGCGCCTATGTCGAGTCGCCCTCGGACATCGACAAGTTGATGGCCCTGACCGGTAACGAAGTGGGCCTGCTGTTCGACTCGGGCCACTGCTACATGGGCGGTGGCGAACCGTTGCAGGTGCTGCGCAAACACATCGAGCGGGTCTGCCATGTGCACTTCAAGGACGTGCGCAAACCGGTGGTGCAACTGGCGCGCAATAACCTCTGGAGCTTCCCCGATTGCATCATCAACGGCACCTTCACCGTGCCGGGGGACGGTGACATCGACTTCGCCGCGTTGCTCGACGTGTTGCTGGCCGCCGATTACCAAGGCTGGCTGGTGGTGGAAGCCGAGCAGGACCCTGCCGTAGCACCGAGTTATGCCTACGCCAAGAAGGGCTACGACACGCTGCGTGCCTTGCTGCAAGAAAGGAGTCCGTCATGAGCCTGTTGATCAAGAGCCATTCCAGCGGTCGAACCATGGTCCAGTTGCCGGCAGGTGAGCTGGAATACGTCGGGTTCGCCGCCTACCGCCTGAGCCTGGGCGAAACCCTGCCGGTGGCCGCCGGCGACAAGGAATTGTGCCTGGTGCTGCTCAGCGGGCGCATCAGCCTCAAGGGCGAAGCGCCGGGGCAGGGGGCCTTCGATTGGGACAACCTCGGTGATCGCCAGTCGGTATTCGAGGACAAGTCACCCTATGCCGCTTACCTGCCGCCTGGCAGCCAGGCCCAGGTCACCGCGTTGAGCGATGTACAGATTGCCGTGTGCGCCGCGCCGGGGGCTGCGCAGAACAGTCATGGCCCACGGTTGATCCGTCCGGACAGCATGAAGCGCAGTGTGCGCGGCAAGGGCGCCAACACCCGTTATGTCTGCGACATCCTGCCCGACAGCGAGCCGGCCCATTCGCTGTTGGTGGTGGAAGTGCGTACTCCGTCGGGGCACTCCTCGAGCTACCCGCCGCACAAGCACGA
The DNA here is from genome assembly GCF_054681425.1 of Pseudomonas sp. H1_F01. NCBI lineage: Bacteria > Pseudomonadati > Pseudomonadota > Gammaproteobacteria > Pseudomonadales > Pseudomonadaceae > Pseudomonas > Pseudomonas sp. H1_F01. The sequence goes on from NZ_CP162823.1 coordinate 2,868,364, forward strand.
CACCGACGACCTGCCGCACCAGAGCTTCCTGGAAGAAACCTATTACCACCAGGTCAACCCGTCCCAAGGCTTCGTGTTCCAGCGGGTCTACACCGACGACCGCAGCATCGACCAGGCCATGGCCGTGGAGAACAGCGACCTGGTGGTGGTGCCCAAGGGGTACCACCCGGTCAGCGTGCCCTACGGGTACGAGTCGTATTACCTGAACGTCATGGCCGGCCCGAAGCGGGTCTGGCAGTTCCATAACGATCCGCAGCACAGCTGGCTGCTGGACCTCTGATTTCCAACATTCGCACGGAGAACAAGAACAATGAGTGACGCCCCGGTAGTAGGCCATTACCTCAACGGCCACGTGCAGGACCACGACAGCACGCGGTTCAGCAATGTCTTCAACCCGGCCACCGGTGCGGTGCAGGCCCGGGTGGCCCTGGCCGAGCCGGGCACTGTCGACGCGGCAGTGGCCTCGGCGCTGGCGGCGTTCCCGGCCTGGTCCGAGCAGTCGTCATTGCGTCGTTCGCGGGTGATGTTCAAGTTCAAGGAGCTGCTGGACCGGCACCACGACGAGCTGGCGCAGATCATCAGTCGTGAACACGGCAAGGTGCTGTCCGACGCCCACGGCGAAGTCACCCGCGGCATCGAGATCGTCGAGTACGCCTGCGGTGCGCCGAACCTGCTCAAGACCGATTTCAGCGACAACATCGGCGGCGGCATCGACAATTGGAACCTGCGCCAACCCCTGGGCGTTTGCGCCGGGGTCACGCCGTTCAACTTCCCGGTGATGGTGCCGTTGTGGATGATTCCCCTGGCGCTGGTCGCCGGCAACTGCTTCATCCTCAAGCCTTCGGAGCGCGACCCGTCCGCCAGTTTGCTGATGGCCCGTCTACTGACCGAAGCCGGCCTGCCGGACGGTGTGTTCAACGTGGTCCAGGGCGACAAGGTGGCGGTGGATGCGCTGTTGCAGCACCCGGACATCGAAGCGATTTCCTTTGTCGGCTCCACGCCGATTGCCGAGTACATCCACCAGCAGGGCACGGCGCACGGCAAACGTGTGCAGGCCCTGGGCGGGGCCAAGAACCATATGATCGTCATGCCTGACGCCGACCTCGACCAGGCGGCTGATGCCTTGATCGGCGCCGCCTACGGCTCGGCGGGTGAGCGCTGCATGGCGATTTCCATCGCCGTGGCGGTGGGTGATGTGGGCGATGAATTGATTGCCAAGCTGTTGCCGCGCATAGACCAGCTGAAGATCGGCAACGGCCAGCAACCCGGCACCGACATGGGGCCGCTGGTCACCGCCGAGCACAAGGCAAAAGTGGAAGGTTTCATCGACGCTGGGGTGGCCGAGGGCGCTCGCTTGATCGTCGATGGGCGTGGTTTCAAGGTGCCTGGCGCCGAGCAGGGCTTCTTTGTCGGGGCGACGCTGTTCGACCAGGTCACCGCCGAGATGAGCATCTACCAGCAGGAAATCTTCGGCCCGGTGCTGGGGATCGTCCGTGTACCGGACTTCGCCACGGCGGTGGCGCTGATCAATGCCCATGAATTCGGCAACGGCGTGTCGTGCTTCACCCGTGACGGCGGCATTGCCCGGGCGTTCGCCCGCAGTATCAAGGTCGGCATGGTCGGCATCAATGTGCCGATTCCGGTGCCCATGGCCTGGCACTCCTTTGGTGGTTGGAAGCGTTCGCTGTTCGGCGATCACCATGCCTACGGTGAAGAAGGCCTGCGTTTCTACAGCCGCTACAAAAGCGTGATGCAACGCTGGCCCGACAGCATTGCCAAGGGTCCTGAGTTCAGCATGCCGACTGCTCAATAACGCTTTTTTGAATGACTGCCGGAGGGAGAACAACAATGAACAAGCCCCTGCGTTTTGCCTTGAACCGAATGGTTGCGCCACGCCTGTCACTGCCCGCTTTCATCGACTTGGCACTGGCATTGAAAACCGATGCCATCGAGATCCGCAACGATCTGAAGGGCGTCGAGATCGAAGACGGCATGCCGCCGGCCCGGGTGCGCGAGTTGTGCGAGGAGCGTGGCATCAAGGTGCTGTCGATCAACGCCCTTTACCCCTTTGACGTGTGGAACGAAGAACGCCGCGCCCAGGCCGTGCGGCTGGCCGACTACGCCCGCGAATGCGGCGCCGAGGGGCTGGTGATGTGCCCGCTCAACGACCGCGCCGACCCGCGCAGCGAGGCCGAGCGTGCGGCGGGGCTGCGTACGGCCCTCAGTGAACTGGCGCCGATCCTGCGCGCCTTTGGCATCTACGGTTTCATCGAGCCCCTGGGTTTCGAAGAGTGCTCGCTGCGCCGCAAACGCACGGCGGTGGAAGCGATCAAGAGCATTGGCGGGCTGGATGTGTTCCGCCTGGTGCATGACACCTTTCACCATCATTTGGCCGGTGAACAGGAGTTCTTCCCCGAGCTGACCGGGCTGGTGCACATCTCCGGCGTCGAGGATGCCCAGGCGCCGCTGGCGACGATCCGTGACGGCCACCGAGTGCTGGTGGGCGCGGCCGACATCCTTGGCAATGCCGTGCAGATCGAGGCGCTGCGGGCCGGTGGCTACGAGGGCTACCTGTCCTTCGAGCCGTTCGCCGAGAGCGTCCATGACCTGGCCGACATCCGCCAGGCGTTGGGGGCGAGCATGAACCACCTGCAGAGCTCCCAGGCCTGACCCGATTCCCTGAACGCTGGAGAACCCCCTGTGGGAGCGAGCTTGCTCGCGATGACGGCGGCACACTCAACATCTGAGCTGCCTGACACACCGCTATCGCGAGCAAGCTCGCTCCCACACTTGACCGAGTTGCGTTTGAAAAGGTGCAAGCATGACCACAACACGACTGACCATGGCCCAGGCCCTGGTGAAATTCCTCGATAACCAGTACATCGAGGTCGATGGCGTTCAGAGCAAGTTTGTCGCCGGGATCTTTACCATTTTTGGCCACGGCAACGTGCTGGGCCTGGGCCAGGCGCTGGAGCAGGACAGCGGCGACCTGGTAGTCCATCAGGGCCGTAACGAGCAAGGCATGGCCCATGCCGCCATCGGTTTTGCCAAGCAGCATCTGCGGCGCAAGATCTACGCCTGCAGCTCGTCGGTGGGCCCCGGTGCGGCGAACATGCTGACCGCCGCGGCCACCGCGACGGCCAACCGTATCCCATTGCTGCTATTGCCCGGCGACGTCTACGCCAGTCGCCAGCCAGACCCGGTGCTGCAGCAGATCGAGCAGTTCCATGACCTGAGCATCAGCACCAACGATGCCTTCAAGGCCGTGAGCAAATACTGGGATCGCATCAACCGCCCCGAGCAACTGATGACTGCTGCGATCCATGCGATGCGCGTGCTGACCGACCCGGCCGAAACCGGCGCGGTGACCTTGGCCTTGCCCCAGGACGTACAGGCCGAAGCCTACGATTACCCGGATTACTTCCTGCAAAAACGTGTCCATCGCATTGACCGTCGCCCGGCCACTGAAGCGATGCTCGGCGATGCCCTGGCGCTGCTCAAGGGCAAGCGCCAGCCGTTGATCATCTGTGGCGGCGGCGTGCGCTACGCCGGTGCCAACGCCGCGTTGCAGGCCTTTGCCGAACGCTTCGACATTCCGTTCGCCGAGACTCAGGCCGGCAAGAGCGCGGTGGTGTCCAGTCACCCACTGAACGTCGGCGGTGTCGGCGAAACCGGTTGCCTGGCGGCAAACCTGCTGGCCAAGAAAGCCGACCTGATCATCGGTATCGGCACCCGCTACAGCGATTTCACCACGGCATCGAAATGGCTGTTCCAGCACCCGGATGTGCAGTTCCTCAACCTCAACATCAGCCCGTGCGATGCGTTGAAGCTCGACGGCGTGCAATTGCTGGCGGACGCCCGTTCGGGACTGGAGGCATTGTCCGCTGCGATGGGCGACTATCGCGCCGAATGGGGCGGGCAGATCGCCGATGCCAAGGTCCAGCTGGACGCGGAAGTGGACCGGATCTATCAGGCGGATTTCCAGGCCGAGGATTTTGTCCCGGAAATCAACGATCACATGGACCCGGCGGTGTTTCGCGAATTCATCGAACTCACCGGTTCCTGCCTGACCCAGAGCCGCGTGCTCGGCACCCTCAACCAGACCCTGGCGGATGACGCGATCATTGTCGCCGCCGCTGGCAGCCTGCCCGGCGACTTGCAGCGCAGCTGGCGCAGCAAGGGCGTGAACACCTATCACGTCGAGTACGGTTATTCGTGCATGGGCTACGAGGTGAATGCGGCGCTGGGGGTGAAGCTCGCCGAGCCCGACAAAGAGGTCTACGCCCTGGTGGGCGACGGCTCTTACATGATGCTGCACTCGGAGCTGGCGACCTCGATCCAGGAGCGCCGCAAGGTCAATGTGGTGCTGCTGGACAACATGACCTTCGGTTGCATCAACAACCTGCAAATGGAACACGGCATGGACAGCTTCGGCACCGAGTTCCGCTTTCGCAACCCCGAGACGGGCAAGCTCGACGGCGGTTTTGTGCCGGTGGACTTCGCCATGAGTGCCGCGGCCTATGGCTGCAAGACCTACAAGGTCAAGACCCTCGATGAGCTGCACACGGCCCTGGCCGATGCGCGGCGCCAGAGCGTCTCGACGCTGATCGATATCAAGGTTTTGCCCAAGACCATGATCCACAAATACCTGTCGTGGTGGCGGGTCGGCGTGGCGCAGGTGTCCACCAGCGCCCGCACCGATGCGGTCGCCAAGACCCTCAACGAACGACTGGCCAAGGCCCGTCAATACTGATTGCCCCAACACTACGAAAGGAGTTTTTCATGTCTTTGAAGCTGGGCGTCATCGGCACCGGGGCCATCGGCCAGGACCATATCCGTCGTTGCAGCCAGACCTTGCTCAACAGCCAGGTGGTGGCGGTGACCGACATCAACCTGCAACAAGCGGCCAAGATCGTTGCCGATCTCAAGCTGACCGCCGAGGTCTACCCCGACGGTCATGCATTGATCAAGGCGCCGGACGTGGAGGCGATCCTCGTCACCTCCTGGGGCCCCAGCCACGAAGAGTTCGTGCTGGCGGCGATTGCGGCGGGCAAACCGGTGTTCTGTGAAAAGCCCCTGGCCGTCACGGCCGAAGGCTGCCGCAAGATCGTCGAGGCTGAAATCGCCCACGGCAAGCGCCTGGTGCAGGTCGGTTTCATGCGCCCTTACGATGAAGGTTATCGCGCGCTGAAGGCGGTGATCGATAGCGGCCAGATCGGCGAGCCGCTGATGCTGCATTGCGCCCACCGCAACCCGAGCGTGGGCGAAAACTACAAGACCGACATGGCGATCACCGACACCTTGATCCATGAGCTGGATGTGTTGCGCTGGCTGCTGGCCGATGACTACGTGTCGGTGCAGGTGGTGTTTCCGCGCAAGACCAGCAAGGCCCTGGCCCATTTGCGCGACCCGCAGATCGTCCTGCTGGAAACCGCCCGGGGCACGCGCATCGACGTCGAAGTGTTCGTCAACTGCCAGTACGGCTACGACATCCAGTGCGAAGTGGTGGGGGAGACCGGCATCGCCAAGCTCCCTGAACCGTCCCAGGTGCAATTGCGCAGTGGCGCGAAACTGTCGAATGCGATCCTGATGGACTGGAAGGACCGTTTCATCGCGGCCTACGACGTCGAATTGCAGGCCTTCATCGACGGCGTGCGCGCCGGGCAGGTGGGCGGGCCGTCGGCCTGGGATGGTTTTGCCGCAGCGGTGGCGGCGGATGCCTGTGTCCAAGCGCAGCAGAGTGGGCAGATCGTCAAGGTCGAACTGCCCGAGCGCCCGCGTTTCTACGGCTAACACCGTCCAAAAATGTGGGAGCGAGCTTGCTCGCGATAGCGGTGGGTCAGTCGACATTACTGCTGGATCCGCCGCCTTCGCGAGCAAGCCCGCTCCCACAGTCGACCGCGTTTCCCCTGAAGGTACTCGGTCAAATTGTGGGAGCCGAGCTTGCTCGCGATGGCGGTGGATCAGCTTGCATTGATGCTGAATGTGCCGCCGTCTTCGCGAGCAGGCTCAGCTCCCACAGGGACTGCATTCAAACCGTGATCTAAGGAGTTTTCATGCGAATCGGACTAGTGGGCTACGGCAAGGGCGGGCGGTTTTTTCATGCGCCGCTGATCAGCAGTCTGCCCGGGGCTACGTTCGTCGGCGTGGTGACCCGGTCTGCCGAGCGGCGCCAGCAGCTGGCGAGTGATTATCCGCACGTCCAAGCCTTTGACTCCCTCGAAGAATTGGTCGCAGCGGGCGTTGATGCGGTGGTGGTGTCCACGCCGCTGGACGGTCGCCCGGAGGTGGTGATGCAAGCCATCGACCTCGGCGTGGCGGTGGTCAGCGACAAGCCTTTTGCCTGGGATGCAGCACAGGCCGAGGCGATGGTGATGGCCGCCGAACAACACAACGTGCCGTTGAGCGTGTACCAGAACCGCCGTTGGGATTCGGATTTCCTGACCTTGCGCAAACTGCTGGCGTCAGGCGCCCTGGGGCAGGTCATTCGTTTTGAATCCAGCGTCGAGCGCTATTCGCCGGCCTCGGTCGGCAAAGGCAGCGGAGGCGGGTTCCTGCGCGATTTGGGCAGCCACCTGGTGGACCAGGCGCTGCAACTGTTCGGGCCGGTGGAGCGGGTCTACGCCGAGCTGGACTACCGCCAGCCCGGCCAGGTGTTCGACAACGGCTTCTTCATGTCCTTGACCCATGCCAGCGGCGTGATTTCCCACTTGAGCGGCAATTGCGTGCAAAACGCAGCGCGCCCGCGCTTTCGGGTCAACGGCACCCAGGGCTGCTATACCGTTGAAGGCCTGGACGGCCAGGAAGCCCAGGCGCTGGCGGGCCTGAGCCCGGCGACCGAGGGTGAACGCTGGGGCGCTGAAGAGCATCGGCGCTGGGGCTGGTTCGAACACGGCACCGAGCGCGAGCGGGTGACCTCGGAGCGTGGCTGCTGGCTGGCGTTCTACCAACACCTGCAAACCGCGTTGCAGGGCGCTGGCCCGCTGCCGGTGGAGGCCCGTGATGCATTGGCGACCACGCGCATTCTTGATGCCGCCAGGCAGAGTGCCGAGCAGGGCGAAATGGTGCGTTTATCGACGCCTGTCGCCATGGAATAAAAAACGAATAAAATTCTAAAATGAGTTGATATGGAAAATATTTTCCAATAAAGTCAATTCCAGGTTACCGACAATCCTGTCTGTCTCCCGCCAAGCCAGCCTTGAACGGATGCCAGACGAAACAAAAACAAGAAACACAGCTAGGTACCGTCGATGAAAACCTTCAGCCGCTCTGCGTTTCACCTGCCACATCTGCTGCGCCTGTCCGCAGTTCTCCCCCTGTTCGAATCCCTGTGTATCCAGCGTAACGGCGCCATGGCGTGTGTTGCATGCCCGGCGCGCCCATCGTGCGTTTGCCCCGTTCCTGATCCGTCACGCCTTATCCATAAAACCAACAAAAAAGTGGAGAAAGACCGTTCATGAAGACCAAGACCCGTATCGCCTCGCTGGCCCTGTCGTTGATGCTCACCAGCGGCGCTGCCCTGGCGGACCTGAAGATCGGCGTCAGCATGTCCCAGTTCGATGACACCTGGTTGACTTACCTGCGCGAATCCATGGACAAGAAAGCCAAGTCCCTGCCGGACGGCGTCACCCTGCAGTTCGAAGACGCGCGCAGTGACGTGGTCAAGCAACTGAGCCAGGTGGAAAGCTTCATCAGCCAGAAAGTCGACGCGCTCATCGTCAACCCGGTGGACACCGCCGCGACCCAGCGCATCACCAAGGCCGCCGTGGCCGCCGGTATCCCACTGGTTTATGTCAACCGCCGTCCGGATGATCCGAAGTTGCCAGAAGGCGTGGTCACCGTGGCCTCCGATGACCTGGAAGCCGGCCGCATGCAGATGCAATACCTGGCCGACAAGATGGGCGGCAAAGGCGACATCGTGATCCTGCTGGGCGACCTCGCCAACAACTCCACCACCAACCGCACCAAGGGCGTCAAGGAAGTGCTGGCCAAGTACCCGGGCATCAAGATCGAGCAGGAGCAGACTGGCACCTGGTCCCGGGACAAGGGCATGACCCTGGTCAACGACTGGCTGACCCAGGGCCGCGATTTCAATGCCGTGGTGTCCAACAACGACGAGATGGCCATCGGTGCCGCCATGGCCCTCAAGCAAGCGGGCACCAAGAAGGGCAGCGTATTGATTGCCGGGGTCGATGGCACACCGGACGGCTTGAACGCGATCAAGAAAGGCGAGATGGCCGTCTCGGTGTTCCAGGACGCCAAGGGCCAGGCCGACGGCTCGATCGACACCGCGGTGAAAATGGTCAAGAAACAACCGGTCGAGCAGTCCGTCTGGGTGCCGTATCGCCTGATCACGCCGGAAAACGTCGATCAGTTCAAGTGACGTTTGACGCACCGGTCCCACCACAACAATAAACAGGCAAGGTTGCAACGCCGACCTTGCCGAGGGAGTACCTGATCATGTTCGCTTCAGCGACTGCTTCGAGCGCCCCGGCGATGACTTTCCGGCCGGACGCAATACCTGATGAACCGTATCTGCTGGAAGTCGTCAATGTCAGCAAAGGCTTTCCCGGCGTGGTGGCCCTGTCCGATGTACAACTGCGGGTACGCCCCGGTTCCGTGCTGGCCCTGATGGGCGAGAATGGCGCGGGCAAATCCACCTTGATGAAAATCATCGCCGGTATCTACCAGCCGGACGCCGGCGAACTGCGCCTGCGCGGCAAGCCGGTGACGTTCGACACGCCGCTGGCGGCCTTGCAGGCCGGCATCGCGATGATCCATCAGGAACTGAACCTGATGCCCCACATGAGCATCGCCGAAAACATCTGGATCGGTCGCGAGCAGCTCAACGGCCTGCACATGGTCGACCATGGCGAGATGCATCGCTGCACCGCCCGCCTGTTGGAGCGCCTGCGCATCAAGCTCGACCCCGAGGAGCAGGTCGGCAACCTGAGCATCGCCGAGCGGCAGATGGTGGAGATTGCCAAGGCCGTGTCCTACGACTCCGACATCCTGATCATGGACGAGCCGACCTCGGCCATTACCGAGACCGAAGTCGCCCACCTGTTCTCGATCATTGCCGACCTCAAGTCCCAGGGTAAGGGCATCATCTACATCACCCACAAAATGAACGAGGTGTTTGCCATCGCCGATGAAGTGGCGGTGTTTCGCGACGGTGCCTACATCGGCCTGCAACGGGCCGACAGCATGGACGGTGACAGCCTGATTTCGATGATGGTCGGGCGCGAACTGAGCCAGTTGTTCCCGGTACGGGAGCAACCCATCGGCGATTTGGTGCTGTCGGTGCGCGACCTGAGCCTGGACGGCATCTTCAAAGGCGTGTCCTTCGACCTGCATGCCGGGGAGATCCTGGGCATCGCCGGGTTGATGGGCTCGGGCCGGACCAACGTGGCCGAGGCGATTTTCGGCGTGACCCCGAGTACCGGCGGCGAAATCCTGCTGGACGGCCAACCGGTGCGCATCAGCGACCCGCACATGGCCATCGAGAAAGGCTTCGCGCTGTTGACCGAGGACCGCAAGCTCAGTGGCCTGTTCCCGTGCCTGTCGGTGCTGGAAAACATGGAGATGGCCGTGCTGCCCCATTACGTGGGCAACGGCTTCATCCAGCAGAAAGCCCTGCGCGCCTTGTGTGAGGACATGTGCAAGAAGCTGCGGGTCAAGACCCCGTCGCTGGAACAGTGCATCGATACCTTGTCTGGCGGCAACCAGCAGAAAGCGTTGCTGGCCCGCTGGCTGATGACCAACCCGCGCATCCTGATCCTCGACGAGCCGACCCGTGGCATCGATGTCGGTGCCAAGGCCGAGATCTACCGGCTGATTTCCTACCTCGCCAGCGAAGGCATGGCGGTGATCATGATTTCCTCGGAGCTGCCGGAAGTACTGGGCATGAGCGACCGGGTCATGGTGATGCACGAAGGCGACCTGATGGGCACCCTCGACCGCAGCGAAGCGACCCAGGAACGAGTCATGCAATTGGCTTCAGGCCTGTCCTGATGCCCGTCAGTCCAGATAAAAAAGGTGAATGGTTATGAACGCGATACTGGAAAACAAACCCGCGGCCGCACCGGCCAGGGCGCGCCGGCGACTGCCGACGGAACTGAGTATCTTCCTGGTGCTGATCGGCATCGGCCTGGTGTTCGAAATGTTCGGCTGGATCATGCGCGACCAGAGTTTCCTGATGAACTCCCAGCGCCTGGTGCTGATGATCCTGCAAGTGTCGATCATCGGCCTGCTGGCCATCGGCGTGACCCAGGTGATCATCACCACCGGTATCGACCTGTCGTCCGGCTCGGTGCTGGCGCTGTCGGCGATGATTGCCGCCAGTCTGGCCCAGACTTCTGACTTCGCCCGGGCGGTGTTTCCCTCCTTGACGGATTTGCCGGTGTGGATACCGGTGGTGGCGGGGCTCGGCGTAGGGCTGCTGGCCGGGGCAATCAACGGCAGCATCATCGCCGTTACCGGTATTCCGCCGTTCATTGCCACCCTCGGCATGATGGTCTCGGCCCGTGGCCTGGCGCGCTACTACACCGAAGGCCAACCGGTGAGCATGCTGTCCGATTCCTATACCGCCATCGGGCATGGGGCGATGCCGGTGATCATCTTCCTGGTGGTGGCGGTGATCTTTCACATCGCCCTGCGCTACACCAAGTATGGCAAGTACACCTACGCCATCGGCGGCAACATGCAGGCGGCACGCACATCAGGCATCAACGTCAAGCGCCACCTGGTGATCGTCTACAGCATTGCCGGGTTGCTGGCGGGGTTGGCCGGCGTGGTGGCCTCGGCGCGGGCGGCGACGGGGCAGGCGGGCATGGGCATGTCCTATGAACTGGACGCGATTGCCGCGGCCGTGATCGGCGGCACCAGCCTGGCGGGCGGGGTGGGGCGCATCACCGGCACCGTGATCGGGGCGCTGATCCTTGGGGTGATGGCCAGCGGTTTCACCTTTGTCGGTGTCGATGCCTACATCCAGGACATCATCAAAGGGCTGATCATCGTGGTGGCGGTGGTCATCGACCAGTACCGCAACAAGCGCAAACTCAAGCGCTGAGCCCCGGGAAGTTGTGACAAAGCGCCACGCCTGACCCGCGTGGCGTTGCCATTTGTCTTCTTAATACAGCTATTGCACCGAATTTCTTGTTATAAACGCACTCCGATGACTGCCAAAAGCCTGTCAGAGAACATTTGAAGGGGTTGTCGGACATTTTCCCTATGTTTTCAGTTGCTGAGGCCTCGACTCGGCCTTAGACTGCCGCCCCTCGTAAATTGAGTGCCGGGTGGCGCTTGGAATCGACGGCGCCTTCCTGATGAGCGTGGCAGCTGCGCTGCGGGACGCTCCATAATTCGCCTTAATGCACGTTTTTTTATAGAGATATCAATGACAAAGGAAAAGTTGCTGGCCATGCCGGCGGATGACTACATGAATGCCGAGCAGCTGGCTTTCTTCACCAAGCTGTTGCAGAACATGAAAGTCGAAACCCACGAGCGCATCGAACAGAACCGAATCGCCATTGAGAGCCTGGATACCCCGGCTGACCCGGCGGACGCTGCTTCCGTAGAAGAAGAGCGTACCTGGCTGGTCAACGCCATCGATCGCGACCAGCGGATGCTGCCACAGTTGGAGCAGGCCCTGGACCGTATCAACGACGACAGCTTCGGCTGGTGCGACGACAGCGGCGAGCCGATCGGCCTCAAGCGCCTGCTGATCAGCCCGACCACCAAGTACTGCATCGAAGCCCAGGAACGTCACGAACAGATCGACAAGCACCAGCGTCAGGCCTGATTCGGGTTTTCCAAAAAAAGATCGCGACCTTTTGACGAAGGCCGCGATCTTTTGCTTTCGCCCGTGCTCGTTCGTCTAATCCCGTTGATCTGCTGCAAGAACGCGACTAATGGACCATGGATAATGGCTCTGTAGTGGCGTTTAATGCGGTTATAACAACGAGAATGTGGGTGACGAACATGGCGACAGACGGAACGCTGACGGGTGCGGTGCCGGCCTCGGTACCTGAGACAAAAAGCACGGCGCGCTGGCTGACGCCGACCTTGCAGAGTCTCGCCCTGGCATTGCTGTTGTGCGGCATGGCCCTGGGCGGCTGGTCGCTGTACCTGGGCCTGCCGCTGGTCATGCTCATCGTCTGGTTGCCGCGCCTGCGTTCGCGCGTGGCCGCGGCGCCCGCACTCGCGACCGACACACTGGCCGAGCTGACCCGCGACCTGTCCTACACCACCAGCCATAACGCGCTGTCAGCGGCCGGTGTCGCCTATTCGGTCAAGCAACTGGCCGGCAAGGTCCAGTCCCAACTCGACGCGGCGGCGCAGATCGTCAGCAATGCCGAATCGATGATCGCCACCGAGCAAGCCACTTCGCAACTCAGCCAGCAAGCCCTGAGCGCCGCCAGCGAGGCCCATCGCAGCAGCCTGGCCGGGCGCAGCGAGCTGGTGGAGTCCATCAGCCGCATGCACCAGCTCAGCCAGCGCGCAAACGACAGCCGCGAGTTGATCGAGGCCTTGAGTGTGCGCAGCGATGAAATCCAGCGGGTCAGCCTGGTGATCCAGTCGATCGCCAGCCAGACCAACCTGCTGGCGCTGAACGCGGCCATCGAGGCGGCGCGGGCCGGAGAGCATGGCCGTGGGTTCGCGGTGGTGGCCGATGAGGTTCGTGGCCTGGCCGGGCGCACGGCTGCGGCGACCGGCGAGGTCGGGGTGATGGTGGCCGACATCCAGCAGCGCACCGCCCAGGTGGTGGAGCAGATTCGTCAACTGGCCGCTGACCTGGACATTGGCGTGCAGCAGGTCGAGCATACCGGCCAGCATCTGGAAAACATCGCCCGGCTCGCCGCCGGCGTCGAAACCCAGGTCAGCGCCATCGCCGAAGGCACCGACACCAATCGCGAACAACTCGACAGCCTGTTCCACGCCATCGAGCAGATGCGCGGCGATCTGTCCATCAGCGACCAGCAGACCCAGCGCCTGGCCGAGGCGGCCGTGCAAATGGAAGGTCAGGCCGAAACCATCAGCGAACGCCTGGCCGAGGTGGGCCTCGACGATTATCACCAACGGGTCTACGACCTGGCACGGGAAGGGGCGAGCCAGATCGCTGCGCAGTTCGAAGCCGATATCGACCAGGGCCGTGTCAGCCTGGAGGACCTGTTCGACCGCAACTATCAGCCGATCCCCAATACCCAGCCAGCCAAATTCCAGACCCGCTTCGACCGCTACACCGACCAGGTACTGCCAGCGATCCAGGAGCCCTTGCTTGCCCGGCATGAGGGCCTGGTGTTTGCGATTGCCTGCACCCAGCAGGGCTACGTGCCGACCCATAACAAGGTCTTCAGCCAGCCGCTGACCGGCGATCCCCAGGTGGACACGGTGAATAACCGCACCAAGCGCAAGTTCTCCGACCGCACCGGGATCCGCTGCGGCAGCCACCAGCAACCTGTACTGCTCCAGACCTACACCCGCGATACGGGGGAGTTGATGCACGATCTCTCGGTTCCGATCATGCTCAAGGGACGTCATTGGGGTGGTTTGCGCCTGGGCTACAAACCCGAGAAGCCGCGCTAGGCTGTGGGAGCAAAGCTTGCTCGCGATGCAGGCGCCTCGGTTCCCTGGAAAACCGCGTCGTCTGCATCGCGAGCAAGCTTTGCTCCCACAGGTAAATCCCCCTCGCCACAAAAAGCGGTGGTGGCTCTTGAGGCTACTTGCCGTCGTGCAGACGCACGTTCAACTGATCCACCAGCACCGCCTCTTCGCCGTCGGCGAGCAGCCATTCCCGGAGCAGGTCTTTTTGCTGGTCCGACCAGAAATCGGCCTCCACCAGCTTGATCTCCGGGGCCAGCGGGTGGGCGATGATGAAATCGTCGATGGCCTTGTCGTCGGAGGGCAGGCCCAGTTGGTCGAACAGGGTCTTGAGTTCGTGGGAAGGTTGTTCCATGGGAGTCTCCTTTTGGCGGGGCGCCGTCGTGGCGCCTCGGTGCTTCCCTTTATCTGAGGCAAGCGGTCATCAGGAGTTCGATCGGGCTCAGGCTTTCAGGGCCCCTTCATCCACGGCGGCCTTCAACGCCTTGGCGGCTTCCCTGGCAGCCTCGGCAGCGATCTCCGCGGTCTTGAACCAGCGATCCTTCTCCACCTGGTGGCAACTGACGGTAGTCAAGGGTGGCTTGGCGCGCATAACGATGACGGCCTGGAACTCGCCTTCGACTTCTCTGGCTTCGCCCCGGATAAAAAATTCGCCGATATCAAATTCCGTCACGTCGCGCCTTCTCCTCGAAGTCATGCTATGGGTGCGCGATCCGTCGATGGGCGACGGCTTCGCTGGGCGGGCAGTATGGCAGCAGTTGCCCGTCGACGGCTGAGTTAAGTCATGGACGGGCATAGATGAGCTCAGGCGCTGCTTTCGAGACGCCTGGCCAAGTAGCAGGCTTCGTTATGATCGGTTCGGAAGCCTCTTACACGTCCGGTCGATGTTTCCTCAATGTGAAAAAAACACTTACCGGCCAAAACCACCCGATAACGCGGCTGTATCAACGAAATAGGCAGGCAATCGACCCCGTCGAAGCTGTCAGCTGTATCGACAATGCAAGGTGGAAAGGGGTGGGGCAGGGTTGTGAAAGTGGCCATGTGAATTCCTTTTCTATGGTTTACCGACGAATTGCCGAGTACTTCGAGTAGTCTCCACGCCTTCGGCTGCTCTAGAATCGGCAGTGTCGTGTGGACGGCTGCGCCTATCTAAAGCAATTTTTTTTGGGCTTGATGTCAGAAAAATGCTTTTTTAAGTGAGAAATTTCCCTAAAGTTAGTAGTCCCATCTTTTCCGATGCTCAGAGTGGCTTTTTCCTTCAGCCTCTGGCGACCCCCCGGGAAAGACGGCGAGAGCGGCAACCTTTAGTCTGCTCTCGGCCCGGGACAGGGCGCGCCGTTCACTTCGAATTTCAATTACAGGTCCATTACGACACTACAGTCGGCACGGGTTCTCGTGGTCCGTCCTTTGTGCAGGGCGGGCCTTTTTCAAAAATGGGGATGTTTCCTTGGCAGTAAGTAATCTCGACATGCATGCGTTATTCGTACTTGGTGACCTGCGGGCAAAACTGGTCAAACTCTTCCAGTCACGTTTCGTCTACATCACCGAGCAGACCGCCGAAGGTATTTATGTCGCCGAAATCGACACCGAGTCGGCCCTGGTGGTCGATGACAAGCCCAGGCTCGAACTCAAGGTCGGTGATCATTTTCGCGCAGCGGTGTTGCCCAGCCGCGAAGGTGGCAAGTTTGAAATCCGCTTTCGCGAAATCAAGCTGACGGTCTATGGCCTTGGCGATTACGCCTTCGTCACGACCCCCGGTGGTCAGGCCATCCTGTTCAAGGAAGGCCACAGCGTGGTGACCGTGTTTGCGGCCAACGAACAACTGCAAGAAGGCTTGACCAAGACCCTGAAGGCGGTCACCGCCAAGGCCGCCAAGTGGCGCAAGGGCGAACTGGTGACCTTCAAGGCCAGCGAGTGATCGCTTCCGGACCGCTGAAAAGCGCGTAGGCATCGGGCTTGCGGGGGGTTGTGCGCCCAAACCGCTGACAGTTTCGCAAGATCTCGCTGGAACCTCGGCTACAGTCAATTGACTGAACTATTCAGGGCTTGCGTTCGGTTACGCAGGGCCGTTCAGCTATTGCTGTATCTGGCATGAGGTGCAAAGCATGAAACGAGTTCGACAGTGGCTGGCTGCCTGGGCCACCTTCGCGGTGTTGGTTTCACCCCTTCCGGCGTCGGCCGCCACAGCGCCGATCCACTTTGCCGACTTGAACTGGGAAAGTGGCAGCCTGATCACCGATATCCTGCGGATCATCGTCGAAAAAGGCTACGGGTTGCAGACCGACACATTGCCGGGCACCACCATTACCCTGGAAACCGCCCTGGCCAATAACGACATCCAGGTGATCGGCGAGGAGTGGGCCGGCCGCAGCCCGGTGTGGGTCAAGGCCGAGGCCGAGGGCAAGGTGGTCGCCTTGGGCGATACGGTCAAAGGCGCGACGGAAGGTTGGTGGGTGCCCGAGTACGTCATCAAGGGCGACCCGGCCAAGGGCATCAAGCCCCTGGCGCCGGACCTTCGCAGCGTCGAAGACCTGGCGCGCTACAAGCATGTGTTCAAGGATCCGGAGAGCCCCGACAAGGGCCGCTTCCTCAACAGCCCCATTGGCTGGACCTCCGAGGTGGTCAACAAACAGAAGCTCAAGGCGTACGGCTTGTCTGACAGCTACGTGAATTTTCGCAGCGGTTCGGGGGCGGCGCTGGATGCGGAAATCAGTTCGACGATCCGCCGGGGCAAGCCGATCCTGTTTTATTACTGGTCGCCCACGCCACTGCTCGGGCGCTTCAAGCTGGTGCAGTTGCAAGAGCCGCCGTTCGATGCCGAGGCCTGGAAAACCCTGACCGACGCCGATAACCCCAACCCGAAGCCCACCCGTTCACTGGCCTCGAAACTGTCGATTGGCGTGTCCGCGCCGTTCCAGAAGCAATACCCGGATATTGCCGAGTTCTTCAGCAAGGTCGATTTGCCCATCGAACCGTTGAACAAGGCCCTGGCCGACATGAGCGAGAAGCGCACGCCACCCCGCGAAGCCGCCGAGGCGTTCCTCAAGGCGCATCCGCAGGTCTGGCAGGCCTGGCTGCCCAAGGAGGTGGCGGACAAGGTCTCCGCCGGTCTGTAGGGCAGCGCGCGTGCCGGCAGGTTGAACTCTTGATCCTGGGCAATGAGTCATTCGCTGGAAACTGGCAACCTACGCCCGTCCAGCGAAATGCCAAATTCAAGCTAGGATGATTGTTCAACCTTTTTCAGGAGGCTGGCGAATGACGCTTTTATTGGCTCGGTCGCTGGTCGCAGTGTTTGCGACCATCAGCTTGATTCATATGTATTGGGCCCTGGGTGGGCGGTGGGCGACCAAGGCAGTGGTGCCTCAGGTGCCGGTGAAGCAGGGGGAGGCGTTGCGACCGGCGTTCGATCCTTCGGGCTGGCTGACCTTGCTGGTGGCCCTGGCACTGCTGATGGTGGCGCTGCTGGTGTGCCTGCGGGTCGGCCTGCTGGCGCAGCCGGTCACCCATCGGGCGTTGCAGTGGCTGATCAGCGCGATCGCCTTGCTGATGTTCGCCCGGGCCATTGGCGAGTCGGAGCTGGTGGGTTTCTTCAAGGAGGTCAAGGGCTCGACCTTCGCCAGGCTCGACACCTGGGTCTATTCGCCATTGTGCGTGGTGCTTGGGGCCGGGTTGCTGGCGGTGGCGTGGACCTGAGTTTCATATCGATCGTTCCCACGCTCCTGCGTGGGAACGTCGCCAGGGACGCTCCGCGTTCCGCTTCTGGAAGGTGACGCAGAGCGTCACGGGATGCATTCCCACGCGGAGCGTGGGAACGATCAACGTATCTGTCAGTCGTTTCGGCGACTGCTCACTTCCGCCGGCACATCATCCCCAGCCATGCGCTTGCGGAACAACGCCGCTCGGGCCAGCAGCAGGGTGGTCACCGGGACGGTGATGGACAACAGGATCGGTATCAGCCAGGCGTGCAACACCGGCCCGGATTTGAGCGCCGAAAAATACACGATCGAAGCCAGTGCCACGCACCAGGCGCCCAGTGTGGATGCCAGGGCCGGAGGGTGCATGCGCTGGAAGTAATCCTTCAACCGCACCAGGCCGATTGCCCCGGCCAGGGCGAAGAGGCTGCCGAGCACCAGCAGGATCGCCACCGGGATTTCCACCCACATCGACAGTTCGCCGGTCATTCGATCACCTCGCCACGCAGCAGGAACTTGGCCAGGGCAAACGAGCCGACAAAGCCGAACAGGGCGATCAGCAGCGCCGCTTCGAAATAGGTGTCACTGGCGTAACGGATGCCCAGCACCAGCATCATCAGCATCGCCACGATGTACAGGTAGTCCAGGGCCAATACCCGGTCCTGGGCCGAAGGGCCCTTGAACAGCCGCCACAGGGTCAACACCATCGCCAGGGAGAACAGGAACAGGCTCAACAGGATCGCATTGGACAGCAAGGGGCTCATTGGAAAATCTCCATCAACGGGCGCTCGTAGGTGGCCTTGAAATGCGCGATGAATGACGCCTCGTCTTGCAGATCGAATACATGCATCAGCAGGATGCTGCGGTCCAGGGCCAGTTCCGACCAGACCGTCCCCGGAATCACCGTGGTGATCATCGACAGCGCGGCCAGGCCGTTGGCGTCGTGCAGGTCCAGCGGCACCTTGATGAACCGCGAGCGAGGCGGGCGGCGGCCAGCGTTGAGCACACCCCAGGCCACCGCCACGTTGGACACCAGCACATCACGGCCCACCAGCAGGAACAAGCGCAACACCACCCACGGTCGGCGGATACGGATGGGCCGTGGGCGCAACGGGCGCATCAGCAACGGGGCCAGGAAGCCTAGCGCAGCGCCGAGCAGCAGATGGCCGGCGCTGACGGACACGTTCAACACCAGCCACAGCAACCACAGCGCCAGGGACAACCACGGGGCGGGAAACAGGCGCTTCATGGCTGCACCTCTGACAAGGCGGCGCGGGTCTCTGGGTTGGGCACGGCGCGGGTGGCGAGTACCGACATCACATAATGTTCCGGGTTGTTCAGCGCATCGGCAGCGGATTGGGTGTAGCGCAGCAACGGCTCGGCCTTGAAGGTCAGGGCGATGCCCAGGCCCAGCAAAAGGATGATCGGCAGGCATTCGAACGGCCGCAGCAACGGCGATGGGCGTTCCTGGGGCGTCCAGAAACGTTGGATGCCCAGGCGTGAAAAGGCAATCAGCGAGGCCAGCCCAGAGAGGATCAGCAAGGCCAACAGGCCCCACGCCTGGTTTGATACCGACTCCCCGCCGCTGGCTCCGAAGCCTTGGGGATTGAGCAGGGCGCTGAGCAGGCTCAGCTTGCCGATGAACCCCGACAGCGGCGGCATGCCGATAATCAACAGCGCACAGAAGATAAAGCTCAAGCCAAGGAAGGCCATGGTCCAGGGAATCACCTGCCCGACCACGGCTTTCTGCTCGTCATCGAGGTTGATGCCCTTGGGCGGCTGCAAGGATTCCAGCGGTCGCGGCAAGGTGTCGAAGTCGTCGTCCAGGGCCAGTTCATTGGCCGAGCGCGAACGTTCGATCAGCTCGGCCAGCAAGAACAGCGCGCAGAGCGCCAGGGTCGAACTCACCAGGTAAAACAGCGCCGCGCCCACCAGGTTGGGTTGGGCGAAGCCGATGGCCGACAACAGGATCCCGGCCGAGACCAGGATGCTCAGGCTCGCCATGCGCTCCAGGCGTTGGGCCGCCAGAATGGCGATGGCGGCGCAGACGATGGTCGCCATGCCGCCGTAGACCAACCAGTCGGCGCCGAAATACGCCGAGGCGCCGGCCTGGCCGGAGAACAGCAACGTCCACAGGCGCAGGATCGTGTAGACGCCGACCTTGGTCATGATCGCAAACAGCGCCGCCACCGGTGCGCTGGCGGCACTGTAGGCCGGCACCAGCCAGAAGTTCAGCGGCCACATGCCGGCCTTGGCCAGGAACGCCACCGCAAGGATGCCTGCGCCGGCGTGCAGCAAGCCGCGGTCGGCCTCCGGCACCAGCGGGATTTTCAGGGCCAGGTCGGCCATGTTCAACGTGCCGGTGACGCCATAGATCAGCGCAGCGCCGATCAGGAACAACGACGAGGCCAGCAGATTGATGGAAATGTAATGCAGGCCCGACGACACCCGCGCCCGACCCGAACCGTGCAGCATCAAACCGTAGGAGGCCGCCAGCAGCACTTCGAAGAACACGAACAGGTTGAACAGGTCCGCCGTCAGGAAGGCCCCGTAGAGGCCCATCAACTGGATCTGGAACAGCGCATGGAAACTCGCCCCGGCGCGGTCCCAGCGGGCCATGGCGAAGAGCAGGGCGCTGACGCCGATGATGCCGGTCAGCACCAGCATCAGCGCCGACAGGCGATCGACCACCAGGACAATGCCGAACGGCGCCTGCCAGTTGCCGGGCAGGTACACACCAATGGACGCGGGCAGGGCCTGGTCCTGGGTCCAGTACAGCAACAGCACGGCGATGCCCAGGCCCAGCAGGCTGGAAAGCAGATTGATCCGTGCCTTGAGCGGGCGGTGTTTCTCGCCCAGCATCAGCATCAACGCAGCGGTCAGCAGCGGCAGCAGGATGGGCGCGGCGATCAGATGGGGCGTCAATATCATTCCTTGGGCTCCCGACCGTCCACATGGTCGGTGCCGGTCAGGCCCCGGGACGCCAGCAGCACCACCAGGAACAGCGCGGTCATGGCGAAGCTGATCACGATGGCGGTCAGCACCAGCGCCTGGGGCAGCGGGTCGGTGTAGTGCAGCAGGTCCTGGGGCACGCCGTCCTTGATGATCGGCTCCTTGCCGATGAACAGGCTGCCCATGCTGAAGATGAACAGGTTGACGCCGTAGGACAGCAGGCACAGGCCCATGACCACCTGGAAGGTCCGTGGCCGCAATACCAGCCAGACACCGGAGGCGGCCAGTACACCGATTGCGATTGCGATGACTTCTTCCATCAGGCGGTGGCTCCTTTGACGGGGGCGACGGGTTTGGCTTGCAGGCCAGGCTTATGGGCCCGAACCGATTGGTGCGCCAGGGCGGTGAGGATCAGCAGGGTGGAGCCGACCACCACGGCGTACACGCCGATGTCGAAAAACAGCGCGCTGGCCACATGGAGATCCCCCAGCAGCGGTAATTCAAAATGCCAGGTGTGGGTGGTCAGGAACGGATAACCCACGGCCATCGCCCCCAGGCCCGTGGCGGTGGCGAACAACAGCCCGGTGCCCATCCAGCGCAGCGGTCGCAGGCTCATTTGCGCCTCGACCCACTGGGTGCCGGCAACCATGTACTGCAGGATGAACGCCACCGACATCACCAACCCGGCCACGAAGCCGCCACCGGGTTGATTGTGGCCACGCATGAACAGGTAGAACGACACCACCAGGGCGATCGGCAGCAGCAGGCGCACCAGCACCGACGGCACCATCATGAAACCCAATGCGGTGTCGCTGGCATGGCGCGGGTTGACCAGGTCGGTGACCACGTCCGGCGCCAGCAGGCGCTGTTGTGCCGGCAGCTGCATGCTTTCCTTTGGCGGGCGGAAACGTCGCAGCAGGGCGAACACCGCCAGGGCCACCGCCACCAGCACGGTGATTTCCCCGAGGGTGTCGAAGCCGCGGAAGTCCACCAGCATCACGTTCACCACATTGCTGCCGCCGCCTTCGGGCAGGGCCCGGCTCAAGTAGAACGAAGAAATGTCGTTGGGCGTCTGGCGCGTGAGCATCGCATAGGACAACAGCGCCATGCCGCCGCCGACGGCGCTGGACAGCAGCAAGTCCCGCAGGCGCCGGATGCGCGCGCGCCGCTCGCTGTTGGGCAGCGGCGAGACGTCCTCGATCCGCCGTGGCAGCCAGCGCAGGCCCAGCAGGATCAGCACGGTGGTGACCACTTCCACCACCAGCTGCGTCAAGGCCAGGTCGGGGGCGGAGAACCAGACGAAGGTCACGCAGGTCATCAGGCCGCAGACGCTGACCATGGTCAGGGCCGCGAGCCGGTGGTACTTGGCCTGCCAGGCCGCGCCCAGGGCACAGGCGATCGCCAGCAGCCACAGGGTGACGAAGACGATGGAGCCGGGGATCTTCGGCCGGTCGCCCCAGACCAGCGTGCTGTGCAGCATCGGGATCAGCCCGGCGAGCACCGCAGCGAGGACCAGCCAGAACAACTGGGCCTGCAGGCGGCGGGTGCTGATCCGTCGTTCCAGGCGCCGGCCCTGGCGCATCATCAGCACCAGGCAACGTTCGAACAGGCGCTTGCCGCTGAGTCGGCCAATGAGCGGCGGGTGCTTGATGTGCCCTTGCCGGAACTGATTGCGCAGCAGCAGGTACAGGACGATGCCGCCGGACATGGCCACCAGGCTCATGATCATCGGTGCATTCAGGCCGTGCCAGATCGCCAGGCTGTAGTCGGGCAGCGTGCCGCCCACCACCGGCAACGCGGCGGCCGCGAGCAGCGAGCCGACCACCTGGGCCGGAAAAATCCCCACCAACAGGCAGGTGAACACCAGCAACTCCACTGGCGCGCGCATCCAGCGCGGTGGTTCGTGAGGGGTATGGGGCAGGTCGGTGGCGGTGGGGCCGAAGAACACATCCACGGTGAACCGCAAGGAGTAGGCGACGCTGAAGGTCCCGGCGATGGTGGCGATGATCGGCAGCGCCAGTTCGACCCAGGCCGTGGCGGAAATGAACACGGTCTCGGCGAAGAACATTTCCTTGGACAGGAAACCGTTGAGCAACGGCACCCCGGCCATCGCCGCGCTGGCGACCATGGCCAGGGTCGCGGTGAACGGAATCAGCC
This sequence comes from Pseudomonas sp. H1_F01, assembly GCF_054681425.1. Classification (NCBI taxonomy): domain Bacteria; kingdom Pseudomonadati; phylum Pseudomonadota; class Gammaproteobacteria; order Pseudomonadales; family Pseudomonadaceae; genus Pseudomonas; species Pseudomonas sp. H1_F01. The sequence continues at coordinate 2,890,767 of NZ_CP162823.1, forward strand.
GTACCAGGCCGCTGAGCTTGCGAATGTCGCGGGTGCCGCTTTCGTGGTCGATGATCCCGGCGGCCATGAACAGCGACGCCTTGAAGGTGGCGTGGTTGAGGATATGAAACACCGCCGCCACGGCCGCCAGTGGACTGTTCAGGCCCAGCAGCAGGGTGATCAGCCCGAGGTGGCTGATGGTGGAGTAGGCCAGCAGGCCCTTGAGGTCGTTCTGGAACATCGCGCAGTAGGCGCCAAGCAGCAACGTACAGGCCCCCGCGCCGCCGACGATGTAGAACCATTCTTCACTGCCCGACAGCGACGGCCATAACCGCGCCAACAGGAACACCCCGGCCTTGACCATGGTCGCCGAGTGCAGATACGCCGACACCGGCGTGGGGGCTGCCATGGCATGGGGCAGCCAGAAGTGGAACGGAAACTGAGCGCTTTTGCTCAAGGCGCCGATCAGGATCAGCGGCAACAGGATGGGGTAGAGGGCATGGGCACGGATCAGGTCGCCAGCGGCGAGGACCTTGTCCAGCTCATAGCTGCCCACCACATGGCCGAGCAGCATCACCCCGGCCAACAGGCAAAGCCCGCCAGCCCCGGTCACCATCAACGCCATGTAGGCACCGCGTCGAGCGTCGGCGCGGTGGTGCCAGTAACCGATCAGCAGGAACGAGAACAGGCTGGTCAGTTCCCAGAAAAACACCATCTGGATCAGGTTGCCGGAGATCACCAGCCCGAGCATGGCGCCCATGAATGCCAGGAAAAACGCGAAGAAGCGCGGCACCGGATCATCCGGCGACATGTAGTAGCGAGCATACAGCGACACCAGCGTGCCGATGCCCAGCACCAGCAACGAAAACAGCCAGGCGAACCCGTCCAGGCGCAATACGAAATCCAGGCCCAGGCTGGGCAACCAGGTGTAGTGCTCGCGGATCACGCCGCCGTCGGCGATCTGCGGGTACAGCAAGGCCACCTGAACCGTGCCGGCCAGGGCGACGAGGCCGGCCAGCAGTGATTCGGCGTTACGGGCGTTATGCGGCAGCAGCGCCGCGACACAGCTGCCGATGAAGGGCAAAAGCAATAGAACTATCAGTGACATAGGCTTCTATTCGGCGGGAGGTTGTGAGGGATCATACGTGGCGTATTCCCGATCACCAACCGTGAGGGTGTCGCAGAATCCTACAAGGGAGGTGGAGTTTTCTTACTTTGCGCCCTACACATCACCCGTGGCGAGGGAGCTTGCTCCCGCTGGGCTTGTGTAGGAACTGTCGAAGGCTGAGATCTGTTGATCTTTGATTTTTCGCTTGAGACTCAAGTGTCTGGGGAAAGATCGCAGCCTCGTTGCACTCGACAGCTCCTACACAGGTTCAAACGCCCCCCGGCCTCACTGTTCGCGCTCAAGCACTTCATCCACCTCGACGCTACCTTTGCTCCGTGTCTTCAGCTCACTGACAATCACCGCCGCCACGATCAGTGCCGCGCCGAACAAGGCAATCGCCGGCAGCCGCTCGCCCGCCAGGCGCCCGGCGATGCCGGCCCACACCGGCTCGCCGGCATAGATCAGCGTGGCGCGGGTCGGCGACACGCTTTTCTGTGCCCAGTTCATCGCCACCTGGATCGCTGCGCTCGCGGCGCCCAGGCCCACGGCGCTGACCAGCAGTAACATGGAAAAATCCGGGATCTTTTCCTGGGTCGGCACCACCATCAGGAAGGCCAGCACGGCGGTGCTTGCCAGTTGCACCACGGTCACCCGGCGCACATCGACCTGGCCGGCATAGGCGCTGATCAGGATGATCTCGGCGGCGATTGCGATGGCGCTGATCAACGTGGCGATTTCACCGGGGCTGAAATTCAGCGAGGCCCCGGCCGGGCCCGACACCAGCATCAGCCCGGTGAACGCCAGCATGATGCCGAGGCTGGGCATCAAGCCAGGTCGACGGCCCAGCACCAGCCATTGCAGCAAGGGCACGAATGGCACGTATAACGCGGTGATGAACGCCGACTGGCTGCTGGGGATGCTTTGCAGCCCGACGGTCTGCAAACCGTAGCCGAGCATGATCGCCACGCCGATGAAGCAGCCGGCCTTGAGTTCGAACAGCGTCAGGTCCCGCAGGTGCCGCCAGGAGAACAGCGCGACAAACGCGGCCGCAGCGGCAAAGCGCAGGCCGACGAAAAACATTGGCCCACTGACCGTCATGGCGTGTTGCACCAGCAGGAAAGTCCCACCCCAGATCATGGTAATCAGCACCAGCACGCATTCGGCCTTGCTGAACCTTGAGAAACGGGGGGAAGCTTGCGGGGAATTCACCGATGCCATGACCTTGCGCGCCACTTGAGGCGGACGCACAATGCGCCCGAAGTTGGGCAGTATAATGCGCAACCCAGCCATGTGAGCAATATAGTGCACAAAGAATCCGGCCAGCGGGCGTCCGTCCTGCAACACGTCAGCCAGAACGTCCGTCGTCTGCGGCATGCCGCCGAGCTCAGCCAGACGGCGCTCGCCGAGCTGTCGGGGGTCAGCCGGCGAATGCTGGTGGCCATCGAGGCGGGCGAAAAGAACGTTAGCCTGACCACCCTGGACCGGGTCGCCGAAGCCCTGGACGTGGCCTTCAGCGACTTGATCCAGGCCCCCGACGCCCGCGACCCGAGTCGCATCAACGAATTGGCCTGGGCCGGGACCATTGCCGGCAGCAAAGCCGTATTGCTCGCCAAGGCCACCGCCAGCCGCGAGGTGGAACTCTGGGAGTGGCGCCTGGAGCCCGGCGAGTATTACCCTTCAGAGCCCGACGCCGACGGTTGGAGCGAGCAACTCTACGTATTCGAGGGCTGCCTGACCCTGCTGTTGGGCAGCGAGGAACGCCGGATTGGTGCCGGTGAGTTTTTCATGTTTGCCAGCAACCAGCCCCATGCCTATCGCAACGATGGCCCGGTGGCGGCGAGATTCGTACGCAACGTGGTGATTTGATTCCTGGAGAGCGGTATGGACACAGCGCTGGAGCGACATGAGCAGGGCATCACCCGGGAGGCCGATATCCTGATCATCGGGGGCGGCCTGAGCGGTGCCATGCTGGCGGCACAATTGCTGCGCTTGCCGGGCCGTCGCGAAGTGCTGATCGTCGAGCCGCGCAGCGAACTGGGCCGGGGCGAGGCCTATAGTGCGGTGGAACTTGGCCATACCTTGAACGGCAACGCCGCGCGCATGAGCGTCGACCCGGACAACGCCGATGACCTGACCCAATGGCTCACCGCGTTCATCGAGGCCGGCGGCTGGCCCGAGGCGGATCAACAGCACGTGCCGATCAGCGAATTGTTCCCGCCTCGGGGGATGTTTGGCCTCTATGTGCAACAACGGCTGGCCGAGGCTCGCGAGATAGGCGCGCAAAACGGTTCGACCGCCGAGCACGTGCGCGGCGAGGCCGTGGACTTGCGGGTTGTCGACGATGCCGTAATGCTCACGCTGGATGACGGCCAGTTGTTGCGCGGGCGTTTCGCGGTGCTGGCCACCGGCATGTTCCCGGCGGCACGCACCCCGCAAACCGAATCCAGCGGCTTGAATGCCGCGGCCCTGGACCCTTGGGATGTGGCTGCGATGCGCCAGCTCGATCAGCAGTCCACAGTGCTGATCATCGGTTCGGGGTTGACCATGGTCGATGCCGTCGTGTCCCTGGAGCAGGCCGGGCACCGTGGGCCTATCGAAGTCTTTTCCCGCCATGGCCTGCTGCCCCATGTGCGCCGCCAGCCACCCGCCTGGGTGGATTTCCTCGCCGACGATCACAGCCTGCGGTCACCACGCCAATTGATGCGAGCCCTGCGCGAGCAATGCCGTCAGGCCCAGGTCCAAGGCATCGATTGGCAGGCGCCGCTGGACACGGTGCGTGCTCACATCGGGCGTTTGTGGAACCAGGCCAGCGATGTACAACGCCGGCAGTTCGTCCGGCATGTACGGCCGTGGTGGGAGAGCCATCATCATCGTTCGCCACCGCTGAGCGCCGAACTGGTGGCGCGTCTGCACGAAGAAGGGCGATTGCGGATCCATGCGGCGTCGTTCAAGGGATTGGCGTCCTCTGCCGAGGGCACGCTGGGTATTACCATCCGCCGCCGGGGCGAGACCGGGCTGACGGTGGTGCAGGGCGCGGCGCTGATCAACTCCAGCGGCATCGAATATGACTGGCGCCGGGTTGCACGGCCGTTGCCGCAACAGTTGCTGGCCCAGGGGCTGATCCAGCCCGGGCCGCTGGCCCTGGGCATCGCCGCGCGTGCCGATGGCGCGGTGCTGGACGTCCAAGGCGAGCCTGCCGAGCGCCTGTTCGCCATGGGCCCGCCACTGCGGGGGATGTGGTGGGAAAGCACCGCCGTGACCGATGTGGCGAGCCAGGCGAAGGCGTTGGCCGTGCGTTTGGTTGAACTGCAAACCCAAGATTGAAGTTGGACACTCCCTGTGGCGAGGGGATTTATCCCCGCTGCGTGGGAGCAAAGCTTGCTCGCGGTGCAGGCGCCTCGGTTCCCAGGGAGACCGCGTCATCTTCATCGTGGGCAAGCCTTGCTCCCACAGGTGGGAACGATCGTTATGAGCGGTTTGCTCAGCAGGTCATTGCTCGCTGACCTTGACCCAACGCTCCTCCCGCGCCGCCACACGAATCGCCGCCGCCAGCCGCTCCACTTCCCAGGCCTCTTCGAAGTCCGTCCCGCTGCCGCCTTCGCCTGCTAGGGTCATCACCAGTTCATGCACCTCCAGGGTCTTCAATTCGTTGTACCCCAACTGGTGCCCGGCCGCCGGGCTGAACGCGGCATAACCCGGCAAATCCGGACCGGCCAGCAGGCGCTGGAAACCTGGCTGGCCAACGCGACACAGGCGCAGTTCATTCAGTCGTTCCTGATCGAACGCCAAGGTGCCGAGGGTGCCGCTGATCTCGAAACCCAGGTGGTTCTTGTAGCCGTGCTTGAGCCAACTGCTGCTCACCGTGCCCCGGGCGCCGTTGGCGAAACGCAGCAGCCCGTGGACCTGGTCATCCACCGCGATGGCGCGTTGTTCGGCATTGCCCGCGCTGGCAGGGCGTTGGTGGTGAACGGTCTGGCTGTCGGCGCACACCGCCTCGACATCGCCCAACAAATGCCGGGCCATGGCCAGCAAGTGGCTGCCCAGGTCCGCCAATGCGCCGCCGGCGTGGGCCGCTTCGCAGCGCCATGACCACGGCGAGGCGGGGTCGGCCATGAAGTCTTCGCTGAATTCGCCCTGGAAACTGATGATCTGTCCCAGTTCGCCGCGCTGGATCATGTCCCGCGCCTGTTGAATGATCGGGTTGTGCTGGTAGTTGTAGCCGACCCTCGTCACCACCCCGGCCGCCTTGGCCGCCTGGCGCATCTGCTCGGCCTGCTCCAGGGACACCGCCAGGGGCTTTTCACAATAGACCGGCTTGCCCGCCGCCAACGCTGCCATGGCCATGGGGAAGTGCAGGTGGTTGGGCGTGGTGATGGCGATCAGGTTGACCTTCGGGTCGTCGATCAGTTGTTGCCAGTCGCTGTGGGCCGTCTCGAACCCCCAACTGTGGGCGCATTGCCGGGCACGCTGCGGATCGGCGTCGGCCAGGGCCGCCAGCTTCAGGTTCAGGGGAAGGTCGAACACCGCCTTGGCATTGTGGAACGCCAAGGCATGGGCACGGCCCATGAAGCCGGTGCCAATCAGACCGATGCCGAGTTCACGCATGATGAAGAGCCCTTTGAATTGTTATTTTCAGGAGGGCTATTTATGGAATAAATATTCTCTAATTGCAAATATTGGAATAAATATTCATTTTTTGTGTGATCACCATAGTCCCTGTGGGAGCGAGCTTGCTCGCGATAGCGCCGCATCAGTCGCACAAGTACTGGCTGACCCACCGCTATCGCGAGCAAGCTCGCTCCCACAGGGTTTCTCACAGGTCTGCCATGGCGCTCACTGTCAGGACAGGAAACCACCATCCACATTCAACGCCACACCCGTGGTGTAGCTCGACGCATCGCTGGCCAGGTACAACACCGCGCCGGCCATTTCGCTTGGGTCGGCCACGCGCTTGAGGGGAATCTGCGCCAGGGCGGTCTTCAGGATGGCGTCGTTCTTGACCAGTGCCGAGGCGAACTTGGTGTCGGTCAGGCCCGGCAGCAGGGCGTTGCAGCGGATGCCGAACTGCGCGCATTCCTTGGCGAAGACCTTGGTCATGTTGATCACCGCAGCCTTGGTCACCGAGTAGATGCCCTGGAAGATCCCCGGCGAGATGCCGTTGATCGACGCCACGTTGATGATGCTGCCGCCGCCGTTCTCGCGCATCAGCTTGCCGGCTTCCACCGACATGAAGAAGTAGCCGCGAATGTTCACGTCCACGGTTTTCTGGAACGCACCCAGGTCGGTGTCCAGGACGTTGCAGAATTGCGGGTTGGTGGCGGCGTTGTTGACCAGGATGTCCAAGCGCCCGAACTGTTCGCGGATACCTGCGAATACCTGGCTGATCTGCTCCATTTCACCGATGTGGCAGGCGATGGCGGTGGCCTTGCCGCCAGCGGCGATGATGGCGTCGGCCACGTGCTGGCAACCGTCGAGCTTGCGACTGGAAACGATCACATGGGCGCCTTGCTGGGCCAGCAGTTTGGCGATGGCCTCGCCGATGCCGCGGCTGGCGCCGGAAACGAAAGCGATTTTACCGTCGAGGTCGAACAACTGGGTCTTGGACATGCTGTTTCCTTGTTATAGGTGCGCTCAGAGCGTGGATTTGCTGATGACCTGCAGGCTCATCTGCTCCAGCAGTTTGTTCATCTGAACGAACTGCGCGAAGCGTTTGTCCTGGGTCTGGCCGTGGAAGAAGCGGTAGTAGATCTGCTGGACGATGCCGGCCAGGCGGAACAGCCCGTAGGTGTAATAGAAGTCGAAGTTGTCGATGCGGATCCCGGCGCGCTCGGCGTAGTAATCGACGAACTCGCGGCGGGTCAGCATGCCAGGGGCATGGCTTGGCTGACGGCGCATCAGTTGGACGGGGGCCGGGTCTGCGGCTTCGATCCAGTAGGCGAGGCTGTTGCCCAGATCCATCAACGGATCGCCGATGGTGGTCAGTTCCCAGTCCAGTACGCCGATGATCTGCATCGGGTTCTCCGGGTCGAGGATCACGTTGTCGAAGCGGTAGTCGTTGTGGACGATGCTCGAAGTGGGGTGGTCGGCCGGCATCTTGTCGTTGAGCCAGGCCTTGACCGCTTCCCACTTCGGCGCATCGGGCGTCAGGGCTTTTTCGTAGCGGTCGCTCCAGCCGCGGATCTGTCGGGCCACGTAGCCTTCGGGCTTGCCCAGGTCGGCCAGGCCGCAAGCGTTGTAGTCGACACGGTGCAGCTCGACGAGCCGGTCGATGAAGCTCTTGCACAGCGCTTCGGTGCGGGCGGCGTCGAAACCCAGTTCCGGCGGCAGGTCGGAGCGCAGGATGATGCCCTTGACCCGTTCCATCACATAGAACTCGGCGCCCATCACTGACTCGTCGGTGCAGTGCACGTAGGCTTTGGGGCAGTACGGGAAACCTTCGCGCAATTGATTGAGGATGCGGAACTCACGGCCCATGTCGTGGGCGGACTTGGCCTTGTGGCCGAACGGCGGACGGCGCAGGACGAATTCCTGCTCGGGGTATTCCAGCAGGTAGGTCAGGTTCGACGCGCCACCGGGAAACTGGCTGATCTGCGGCACGCCGGTCAGGCCGGGAATGTGGGCCTTGAGGTACGGGTCGATCAGGTTGGCATCGAGTTCTTCACCGTCGCGCACGCGGGTGGACTGATCAGTAAACGCCATGCTTATCCCTTCTGCTTATTTTGGAGGCCATCGATCATTGGCTAATCTAATGGCGCGCGGGAGGCGTCACAAGCACGCCAGGGTCTTATAGGTTAGCGTGTTGCAGGATAATCAGCGGGCCTGATGCACGACGGCCATGGGCGAGCTATGGTTGTGAGGTCTGTCGCTTTCAGGGAGTCATCGCGATGGGATGCCCGCAAGTCTGTGGCACCGCGACCTTGCAATGCAGCTTCGGCGCTGCCCCGGCGGTGCTCAATGTGCTGCCGGTCAATCGCCTGCTGACTGGCGGGATGCCGGCGGCGAACATCATGGATCACATCCCGCTGGTGAACATCACCACGTTCGGCATGTGCATGAGCCTGGCGAACCCGACCGTGGCCGCCGCCACCGCTGCGGCACTCGGCGTGCTGACCCCCATGCCATGCATCCCGGCCACTGCGGCCCCATGGATCCCCGGCGGCGCCCCGACCCTGTTGCTGGGCAACATGCCGGCCATCGATGCCAACAGCACCTTGATGTGCACCTGGGCCGGGGTGATCAAGATCGTCGTGCCGGGGCAGGTGCAAATGCTCATCCCCTGATTGGCAATCTTGCAGGCATTGCACAGGGGGGAAGACAATAGTCAGGCCTGCGCCGGATCATTCCAGCGCCTGAACCACCAGCGCACCCGGGAGATTGGCTTGCCTTCGGCGTCCAGTGGCCGGCCGTCTTCGGCGTAGGCCTGGGCTGGCTCCAGCAGTTGGCCGTTGAGGTAGCGGGCTTCGACCGCCGGGTTGCCGTTGGGGTGCAGGCGGCGATAGCGGCCGTCGCGCACGCCGTCGCGATAGACCTCGGCTTCGGCCAGTTGCCCGTTGGGGAAGTAGTTGTTCGCCTCACCGTGTAGCAACCCGCGGCGGTACGTGGCCTGGCGTTGCAACCCACCTTCGGCCGCATAGAAACTCGCCACACCCTGCAACTTGCCCTTCACGAACGGCAATACCGCCGAGACCTTGCCATTGGGGTGGTACAGGGTGCTGGTGCCTTGCAGTTCACCTTGGCTGTAGTTGAGTTTTGCTTGCGGGCGTTGGGCTTCTTCGATTTGCAGCGGGCCGTCGAGCTGGCCATCGACCAGTTGCCCGCTCAGTTGGCTGTCGCCACGTTCCAGGTCGAGTTTTTTCGAGGCCATTGGTAGGTTCCTGTCAGTTGACCTTCACCAGGCCGCCCTTGATGGTCAGCATGCCGCCGCCGTCCACGGTCTGTTCGGCCGCGGCCTTGTTCACCAAGCTGATGCCGGCGTCGTTGGTCAGGGTGGTGCCGGCCTTGTTTTCCAGCGAGGTACCGGCCTGGTTGCTCAGGGCTGTGCCGGCTTTCTGGCTGATGGACGTGCTGGCCTGGGCGGCCAGGTCGGCGCCGCTCTTGATCGCGAAGCTGCCGCCGCTTTGCAGGGTCAGGGTGCCGCTGACCTTGATGGTCAGGTTGCCGTCCACCGTCAGGCTGTAATTGCCGGTGACCTTGTGCTCGTAGTTGCCGCCGGTGCTGTGGGTCTGGTCCGAGCCCACGGTGACGGTGCGGGTGTCCTTCACATCAAGGCTGTCGCTGCCGGTCTGGATGGTCACGCTGCGCTTGCCTTTCTCCAGGGTCACGGTTTCGTCGCCATCCTTCACCGTGCGGGTGCGGGCGTTCTGCACCGTGAGGGTTTCGTCGTGGCCGACGGTGGCGGTGGTGTCGTTGAGCACGTTGATGTTGAAGTCTTTCTGGGCCTGGAGAAACACCTCTTCGGCGTCCTTCTTGTCTTCGAAACGCAACTCGTTGAAACCGCCGCCGCCCTTGGACGAATTGGTCTTGATCCCGGACTGGGTCTGGTTCGCCGGCAGTGCGTAGGGCAGGGCGTTGTCGCCGTTGTAGACGCAGCCGGTGACCAGGGGACGGTCCGGGTCGCCGTCGATGAAGGTCACGATGACTTCCTGGCCGATGCGCGGTACGAACTGCATGCCAAAGCCTTTGCCGCTCCAGGGCAAGACCACGCGGACCCAACAGGATGAGGTCTCGTCGTTCTTGCCGGTGCGGTCCCAGGGGAACTGCAATTTGATCCGGCCATATTCATCGGTCCAGATTTCTTCGCCGGCCTTGCCCACCACCAGCGCCGTCTGGGTGTGCATGCGCGGTTTTGCCGTGACGCGGGGCGGTCGATAGGCCGTGGCCTTGGGGATCGCTTCGAAGCGGTTGCGATAGCTGTCGTGGCTGGCTTCGTGACTGACCGAGGTCACGACCCAATCGATATTCAGCGTCGTGTCTTCGTGGCCGGCGAGGGTGAACCAATACCCTGGCACCAGCCAGCGGCAATCGCTTTCGCCGACAAAACGTTTCTCCTGGCTGCGCAGGCCGTCCACCCGCTGCTTGGTCAACGCATCGCCCTGGGCCTTGGCGGTGTAGCCGCCGGGATGTTCGTACATCGAGCTTGGCCCGGCCACGGCTTCGGCCTGGCTGTAGAGCGATGTCGTCGGCGTGGTGAACTCATAGTCGGTTGCCTGGTAAACCCCGGCCACCGCTTGCAGGCACACTTGCCCGGAGCGGATGCCATGCAGTTCCCGCTCGCCGATTATCTGCCCGAGGTAGTTCACCGTCGGCCCGTTGGGAATCGGTGCGAAAGCGTCGTTGCTGTCGGCCAGGACCAGCGTGTGGGTGCCTTCCTCATGGGTGAAGAACCAGAAGATCCCGTCTTCTTCCAGCAGGCGCGAGACGAAGGCCAGGTCGGTCTCGCCATATTGCACGCAGTATTCGCGCGGGGTGTAGCTGCCGGTGAGCTTGAGCTGGAAGTCGGTGAAACCATGGGCCTTGAAAATCGTGGTGACGATGTCCGAGGTGGCGAGGTTCTGGAATACGCGGTTGTTGCTGGCCAGGCTCAGCCACCAGAGCCAGGGCCGGAGCAGGAGTTGATAGCGCTCGGCGGTGGCGTCGGCGGGGAGCTGGCGGATTTCCGCGACCAGCAAGTCCAACGGGCGCAGCAGCGCGTCCTTGTGCAGGGTCGTGGTGACGTGACTGGCAACGGCGGTGGTGAGGGTTAACGAGGCGCCGTCGTTGATACCGTTGAGGATGTGCGAGCCCAATGCGTTGAGGCTTTCTTCGCCCGATAGCGATTCAGGGTACAACGCCGCCAGCGTGGTGGCAGTGAGGGAGAGGGTGGTGTTGCTGTCGGTGGCGCGGGGCATAGAGATCTCAGTTGCATAAGAGGTTCATGATCTTGCGCATCTGCAGTCTTGAACTCAGGTAGGCACGACTTCAAATTTCAGTCCTTTGTAGAGGGTCGGATTTGCCTCGATATAATTCATCATTTGTCTGGCGTCGCTTATTTTGATTGCGGGCGTCACTGCGGTGCGCCCCAGATTGTTTGCATTGGTCAGTGCGGTTTCGATATTCAACGTCCAGCCATTGGCCCTTTTTGCAAAGTCGGTAAGCGCGGTCCTGGCGAAGGTTTCGCTGATGGCATTGTCATTGAGCAGCACAATTGCACAGGTCTTCGAGTCGAGAGTCTGTTCCAGGAATTGGGCTCTTTGATTGGAAGCCGGGTGCGTCGTGTCACCTGCGGAGTTCAAGCGGTTAAGATAATTGATGGCCGCCAGTATCACTCTCAGGCCATGCTCGGTTTTCTGAGCGATCCAGTGATTGAGCGAGTACACGTCAGCATCGATTTCATTACGATATTGAGTGGGTATCGCGGTGCCTGGGTTATTTACGGTATCGGTCGGCGCCAAACCGGCGATATGCCCCAATCGAAGATGTCCGATTTCATGCATGAAAACAAATTGGGATACCAGTGAGCCACCTTCGCCAACGTCCGACGCAATATAAAGGACGATGGGCTCACCCGGGGTTGCACCCAGCACGTTGCTGCACATGGGGTCAGCTTGATTGTAGGTGGTCGCGAACATGTAATAACCTTTGTGGGCATGGGGGGCTCTGTTTCGGTTGATCACGATTGTTTTTATTCCGTTCGTGACCACGGGGAGGGAGATCAACGTCTGCCTCCAGTCCACTCCATTCCAGTCTTCAGGCAGCGCCATAGCGAGTTCCTTTTCTTTGGTCATTCCAAGTGGGAAATGGCAAAGGACTTATTCCAACACCCACTCCGCCAACTTCCCTGTCACTTGCGTCATCAACACATTCTCGACGTCCCGTGCCCCCGCCGCGCTGCATTTGGCCAACACAGCCTTGACGATTCCGGCATCGAACTCGAACTGCTTGCCCGTCGCAGCCTTGTAGCGCCCGCGCAGTTTTTCCAGCTTCGCCAGCACGATCCCCTCCAGTGTCGCTTCATCCAGCGGCCGGTATGCCACCACGGTCATGCGCGCCAAAAACGCCGGGCGGAATGCTTGCAGCAGCACCTTGTGCAAGGCTTCGTTGAAGGCGTCGCTGCCCAGTTGCGCGGCGGGCGTATCCAGCAATAGCTCGGCGCCGACGTTGCTGGTGGCGAGCATCACGGTGTTCTTGAAGTCCACCACCAGGCCGGTGCCATCTTCCATCAGGCCTTTGTCGAAGACGTTGTAGAAGGCTTCGAGCACATCCGGGTGGGCTTTTTCGATTTCATCCAGCAGCACCACCGAATAGGGTTTGCGCCGCACCGCTTCGGTGAGCACGCCGCCGCTGCCGTAGCCGACGTAGCCGGGTGGGGCGCCTTTGAGTTGGCTGACGGTGTGGGCTTCCTGGTACTCCGAGAGGTTGATGCTGATCAGGTTGCGTTCACCTCCGTACAAGGCGTCGGCCAGGGCGTAGGCGGTTTCGGTCTTGCCCACGCCGGTGGGGCCCACCAGCAGGAATACGCCGACCGGTTTCTGTGGGTCGGTGAGGCCGGCGCGGTAGGCTTGCAGGCGTTGGGCGATGGTGTTCAACGCGGTGCTCTGGCCCATGACCCGCTGGCCCATGCGCTGGCCGAGGGTGCGCACGGCGTGGGCTTCGTCGGCGAGCATCTTGCCCACCGGGATGCCGGTCCAGCCGGCGATCACGGCGGCGACGGTCTTGCTGTCCACCTGTTCGGGCACCAGCGGATCGTCCTGGCGAATGGCATCCAGGCCAGCTTCCAGGCGCAGCAGTTCGGCGGCCAGGTGGTCGATGCGGTTATCGATCTCGGTGTCGGCTTTTTCACTGTCGGCGCGTTCGCTCAGGGCAAGCAGTTCGCGCCGGGTGTCGAGCAGTTCGCGCACGGCTTCGCGCTCTTCGCCCCAGCGAGTTTCCAGCTCGCGGATGGCCTGCACATTGCTGGTCGATTCGTCTTCGAGCAGAGTGATGCGCTCGCGGTGATCGAGCCCGGTGGCCTGTTCCCGGCGCAGGCGTTCGACCTCGTCCTTGAGGCTGTTCTGCCGATGGCGCAGGCTTTCCAACGGCGGCGGCACGTCGTGCTGGCCGAGGGCGACCCGGGCGCAGGCGGTGTCGAGCACGCTGATGGCTTTGTCCGGCAACTGTCGCCCGGAGATGTAGCGGTGGGACAGCTTCACCGCCTCGTGGATGGCCGCGTCCAGCACCTGCACGCCGTGGTGCTGTTCCAGTTTGCTCGCCACGCCGCGGAGCATTTCCACCGCGGTAAGTTCGTCCGGTTCTTCGACCTGCACCAGTTGGAAGCGGCGGGCCAGGGCCGGGTCTTTCTCGAAATATTTTTTGTACTCCAGCCAGGTGGTGGCGGCCAGGGTGCGCAGTTCGCCCCGGGCCAGGGCCGGCTTGAGCAGGTTGGCCGCGTCGCTGCCGCCTTCCGCGCCGCCGGCACCGATCAGCGTATGGGCTTCGTCGATGAACAGGATGATCGGTTTTTCGGCACTGCGTACCGCGTCGATCACGCCTTTGAGGCGTTGTTCGAATTCACCTTTGACACCGGCACCGGCCTGCAACAGGCCCAGGTCGAGGACACGCAGGGTGACTTCCTGCAACGACGGCGGCACATCCCCGGCGGCGATACGCAGGGCCAGGCCTTCCACCACTGCGGTCTTGCCGACGCCTGGTGCGCCCACCAGGATCGGGTTGTTCTGCCGGCGCCGGAGCAGAATGTCGATGCACTGGCGGATCTCGCCGTCGCGGCCGACGATGGGGTCGATGCGCCCGGCCCGGGCGTCGGCGGTCAGGTCCTGGGTGTACTGGTCCAGCACCGGGTCCTGTTTCTGTGGCACCTCGCCGGGTTTGGCCGGGCGCACGCCACCGGCATGCTCGCGGGAGCTTTCGGTCCATTCCAATAGGTGGGCGCGCAGGGCGTCGCGAGGAATGCGCAGCAACGACGAGGCGCTGTTGAGCAGCAGGCTGCGGCGCTCATCGCGGTCCAGCAGCGCCAGCAGCAACAGCCCGGAGCGGATGCTGTCCAGGCCCAGCACGCTGGCCTGGACCACGGCGTCTTCCAGCAGGCCGATGGTTTGTGCCGACAGGGCGGGTGTGCGGGTGCTGCCGGATTTGAACAGGTCCAGGGCCTTGTTGGTTTCCGTCGCCACCGCGTCACGCTCCAGACCGAATCGTGGCAGCAGGCAGGCAAAATCACCGCCCTCGATGTCGAGCAACTCCAACAGCAGGTGTTCGATTTCCACGTAATGATGGCTGCGCTGCATGCAACGTTGCGCGGCCCGTTCCAGGGCGCGGCGGTTGTCCGGGTTGAGGCGTCCGATCAGGCTGGCCAGTTCCATTTCAGGCTATCTCCGGCTGACGAAGGCGGGTTTCGATCCGTTGCACGGCGAGGGTCGGCTGGCGTTGCAGGCCGCCGTTCCAGTTCAGCCGTGGCGCTGCCTGGCGGTCCAGTTGCAGTGGGCCGGCGCCACGGATCAGCAACACCAGGGTGCAATCCAGGTCGGGGCCGAAGTACAGGGCGTAGAGACTGGCGAGCAGCGCATGGGCTTCGCCGTTGGGCAGCAGTCCGCTGGCCTGGCCCGTGGTCAGCGGGCCGAGGGTCAGGCGCACGCCGGCATGTTCGTCCCAGACGTGGGTGCCGGTCACCGCGTTGCGGCCCAGGCACAGGTTGCGCCCGCCCGGTTGCAAGCGGCTGCGGCTGGCTGGCGGGATTTCACGCCAGCCACCTTCGTAGGCGGTCAGCTCCACGGGCAGCCCGAACTGTTCACGGACAATCGCCGCGAACCCATCCAGGGAGCGCCGGCCATCGGCGTACAGCGCGGTGCAGGCCAGTACCGCCGAGTCGGGGGCGGCCTGGCGTTCCTGCAAGGCCTTGGGCAGCAAGCCGGTCAACGCCCGCAGTTGCGCGTTTACGGCGGACGCGCCTGGGGCGGTAAAACCCACGGCGATGCGATGTTTGCGCATCACCTTGTAAAGCAGGCTGAGCAGGCGATGCTGGAACAGGTCGAGGAATTCCGCTGGGGCGTGGTCCTTCGCCCGTGCCCGTTGTTGCAGCCATTCCTGGTAGGCGTAGGGCAACGGGCCGTCGGGGCCGCCGAGGCCGAAGATCGGCGTGGTCAGGGTTGGCGGCAGGCCGGGTTCCTGGCTCAGGCTCTCGACTTCACTGGCGGCGAACAACGGCGTCAAGGGCCCGCGCAGACGCAAGGCTTCGGCGTGCGGCGCGGTGCCGCTGCCCAAGGGCTCGGCCTGGGGATGTTCACGTTCGAGCAGCAGCAAGGCCTGGAGCCATTCGAAGCGTTGCGGGTCGCGGCGCAGGCGCTGGCTCAGGTTCAGAGCACCAGGGGTTTGCCGGCTTGGGGTTGCCATGTCTTCACCTCCTTGTCGGACTGGACCAGCACGGTGCGCACGAAGCGATTGGCGGTGGCGTAAAGGGAAAAGAATTGCGCCAGCACCCCGGAGAACAGCACGGCGCTGCTACCGACGAAGTATTGCGGGTCCAGTTGCAGGCGCACCTCCAGCCCGTTGCGCCAGCCGCGCCAGGCGTCTTCGCCGACATGGGCGATGACCCGGTCGCAGCCCAGCCCCGATACCCCTTCGATCTGGCGATGGGCGCTGGCCTCGTCCCGCAGGTTGTGCAGTTGGAGAATCTCGCGCAGGGCGTCCAATGCCTGGGGGCCTTCGACCAGCGACAAATGGTTGAGGGTCAATTGCGACACCAGCCGCCAGCGCGATTCGCCGTCCAGGCGCGGCAGGCTTTGCGGGCTGGGTGGGTTGCGCAGGCGTGCCCAGGCCACCGGCCCCGGGCGCTCGAAACCCAACGGGGTGCCGGCCGGCAGGCTCTGGGCCAGATGGCGGTTGGTGCACAGCAGTTCGGCGGTGAGGCTGTAGTCGCGGGTATCGGCCAGCGGGTCGAACTGGGTGTCCACCAGGCTGACCATCAAGTCGGTGCCCAATCGATTCGGGCTCATGCCACTGACCCGACGCGCATGCCAATAACAGGTTTGGTCGCTGCCATGCTGGCTGCCGTAATAGGCCGGCACTTTGCGCACGCCCTGGCTGGACATGGCGCGCATGCCACGGATGCTGTGGATCTCGACGCTGTTTTCCCGATGACTGTCGGCCACCAACCGGTACTCGCTGCGAGTGCCATCCGGGCGCAGCGGCTCGGAAGTCCTGGGGAACAGGTTGATCACCGGCGTGCAGCCCAGGGCGATGTCGCTGGCCTGGAGCGGCAGGCGGCTGGTGGGAGGGCGGTCGAAAACGATGTACAGGTACAAGGACGGGCCGTCGCTGGTGGCGCCGGCCAGTGGCAGATCGAAGAAGCCGAATTTATCCGGGAAGGCAAAGTACTCGGCCAGCAGACGCATGCCCGGATGCACACCGTCTTCATCCGGCAGCAAGACCTGGTCACTGGCGAAGCCGACGATCTGTGGCAAGCCTGTCAGCGACTCCGGCACGCTGCCCGGCGCACCGGCCAGGACCTCAATGGCGTGCGCGCCCAGCAGGTCATACAGCCCGGCGTTGATGATCGGTGACGCCGCCAGGTGTACCCGCAGCGAGTCGATTCCCAGCGTCGACCACTGGCTTTCGCCCAGGCACCGCAGCTCCAGGCGCAAGGCCGAGCGGGCCCGGACCACTCCGGTCAGCGCCTGGGCTTCGTCGCTGCCCAGCAGCAATGCCTCGCTGATTTCCACCGGCCACAAATGCACGGCGGCGGTGGTCCGAAAATGAATGCTCTGGCCTGTGTCCGTGGTGACGAACAACGGTGTGTCGCGGGGCAGCGGGTAGCCCTCGTTCAAGTTGCCTTTGCTGGGGTCGGGTTCGAACTGCACGATGGCGCACGAAGGCAAAGGGCGCATGGCCAACGGGTAAAGCTGTTCGAGCAGGGCATCGCTGAATTCGGCGTAGTCGTCGTCCAGCCGGCGTTGCAAGCGGGCGGCCAACAGCGCGAAACCTTCGAGCAGGCGCTCGACATGCGGGTCGGGGCACTCTCCGGGGGACAACTCCAGGCGCCGGGCGACCTTGGGGTAGCGCTCGGCGAACAGACTCCCGGCATGCCGCAACCAGGTCAGTTCGCGTTGGTAATAGTCCAACAGTTGCGGGTCAATCGAGTCGCTCATGTCGTACCTCAAGGCCGTCGCCGGCGTGCTCGATGACAAAGGCCACGGGCCATGCGTGCAGGTCGCCGCGCAGCTCACCCAACAGCCGTATGCACAGTTGCTGCGGATGGCCCGGCACCGGGCAGACCTCGACCTCGCCCAGGCGCAGGCGAGGTTCGAAGTGGGTGATGGCCTGGCGGATTTCCCGGGTCAGTTGACGCCGGTCATCGCTGCGCTGCTGTTGCAGCGCGGTCCAGTCGGCGATGCCGTAGTCCAGGATGCTCGGCGGTTCGGTCAGCGCCCGTGGGCCGCGTCGGGTATTGAACAGGCGTGACAGTTCGGCATGCACCGAGTCTTGCAACGCCTGCCGGTCGAACGCCCGCCCGGTATCGTTCGCCGGGCTGGCCAGGCGTTCGAACAGGGGCGGGCGCAGCCCGAAGCCAGCCATGGGCGCGGTTTCCCTACTTGGTCATTTTGTTGGCGGCCAGGTCCCAGGTCGTGCCCGCCGTGCCTTCCTTGGTGCCGTCGTCTTTCTGCGCAGTGAGCTCCCATTTGATCTTGGTGAAGTTCAGCGACAGGGTTTCCACCGGTTTGCCGCCGGTGCCGCCGCTGACACTGACGTTGGACAGCACGACGTTGGTCAGGGTGTAGATGATGAACGGCATGAGTTTGCCGCTGCCCTCGGCGGCATTGCGGCCAACGGTGATGACGGCTTGCGGGATCGGCTTGCCGGCGCAGCAATACTCATTGAGGGTGGGGGTGGAGCTGTCGACGAATTTGGTCAGGGTGAACTCGCCGATGTGGGGTCGGCCGGAGGTGCGCTCCGAGTTGCTGACGTCGTTGGTGACTTGCATCGCCACGTTGTGGCTGTAGGACATGACCTCGATCTTGTCCGTGAAACCCTCCAGCAGGCTGTCGCCCTTGATGTCGCCGCCGAGGTCGAGAATGATTGCATCCATTGTGTGGAACTCCTGAAGAAGACGAATGAGGTAGTGCCCGGTACCTGTAGGAGCTGCCGAAGGCTGCGATCCTTTGATCTTTCGCTTGGGACTCAAGCGTCCTTGGAAAGATCGCAGCCTCGTTGCACTCGTCAGCTCCTACAGTCAGCTCCTGCAGTGGGCAGTGGGAGCTTGCTCCCTCGCCAAGGGCGGTCAGGCAGCTACCGGTGGCGGCAGGGTCGCCACCAGGCGGATCGAGGCGGTCAGCTCCTCCAGCTGGAAGTGCGGCCGCAGGAACACCGTGGCCTTGTAGGCCCCTGGCTTGCCGGCCACTTCCGTCACGTCCACCCGTGCTTCGCGCAACGGGTACTGCGCCTTGATCTCTTGCGGCGCGTTGTCGTTGATCAGCACGTAGTCGGCGATCCAGTTGTTGAGGTAGGTCTGCACGTTGTCGCGGGTCATGAAACTGCCGACCTTGTCACGCATGATCACCTTCAGGTAATGGGCGAAGCGCGAGGCCGCGAGCACGTATGGCAACATCGCCGAGATCCGCGCGTTGGCGTTGGCCTCGTTGGTGTTGTAGGCCTTGGCCTTGTTGGTGGTCTGGCCGCCGAAGAACACCGCCACGTCACTGTTTTTCTTGTGGCACAGGGAGATGAAGCCCAGGTCGTTGAGTTCCTTTTCACGGCGGTCGGTGATTGCCACTTCGGTCGGGCATTTGAGCGACAGATCCCCGGAACTGGTGCGGAACGTATGGGCCGGCAGGCCTTCGACCGCGCCACCGCCTTCGGCCCCGCGAATGGCTGCGCACCAGCCATATTTGGCGAAGGCTTCGGTGATGCGTTGCGCCAGGGTCCAGGCGGCGTTGCCCCACAGGTATTTGCTGTGGTCGGTGCCGTTGACGTCTTCGACGTAGTTGATGCCTTCCACCGGCAGCGTGTCCGGGCCGTATGGCAGGCGCAGCAGGAAGTGCGGCAGCACCAGGGATACGTAGCGCGAGTCTTCGCTTTCACGGAAGGCGCGCCACTTGATCAGCTCCTGGCTTTCGAAAATCTTCGACAGGTCCCTGGGGATCGCCAGTTCGGTGAAGCTGGTCATGTCGAACAACCGCGGGCTGGCCGCGGCAATGAACGGGGCATGTGCGGCGGCGGCGACGTTCGAGAGTTTTTCCAGCAGGCCGATGTCCTGGGGATGCCGGCCAAAGGTGTAGTCGCCCACCAGCAGACTGAACGGGTGCCCGCCGAAGGTGCCGTATTCTTCCTCGTAGATTTTCTTGAACAGCGCGCTCTGGTCGAATTCGACGGCTTTTTCCAGATCGTTCTGCAGTTCTTTCTGGGTGACGTTGAGCAGGCGCAATTTGAGCCGGGTGCTGGTCTCGGTGTTCTGCACCAGCAGGTGCAGGCCGCGCCAGGAGGCTTCGAGTTTCTGCAGGTCGGGGTGGTGCAGCACTTCGTTTAGCTGGGCGCTGATCAACTGGTCGATCTGGCTGATGCGGTCGTTGATCATCGCCACGGTGTCCTTGTCGATGGCCATGCCTTCGTCGAGGACCTGGGTGGCGAATTCGGCCAGCATGTCGCGGGCGTAATCTTGCTGGCTGTCGTCGTGGGCCATGCGGCCTTCGGCGATGATCTTGTCCAGCAGGGACAGGGTCTGGGTCGTGCTCTCGCTGGTTTGAGCGCTGGATGAAGCAGGCATGGCGTTATCTCCCTTGAATGATGCGCGCGATCAGGCCTGTGGTTCGGCCGGGGCAGGGTCATCGTTGGCGGCCACGGCGGGCAGCTCCGGCGGTACGTCCTGGGGTCGCGCCGACTTGATTTCCTGCAGGCCCTCGGTGTTGGCGATCACGTCGCGCAGCAGCTTGTCCAGGTCGTCGTTGCCATCGAGTTTGGTCAACAGGTCCCGCAGGCGTTGGCGCGCTTCGAACAACCGACGCAGCGGCGTGACCTGCTCCACGACCTTGACCGGGTCGAAGTCGTCGATGTGACGGAAGTTGAGTTCGATGTTGAGCTTGCTGTCGTCGCCGCTGAGGGTGTTGTTCACCTGGAGCGTGGCGCGGGGGGAGATGGAGGCGAGTACCTCGTTGAAATTATCCCGATCGATTTCGGTAAAGCGCCGCTCATTGAGCTTGGGCAGCGGGTCCAGTGGCTTGCCTGAGAGGTCGGCCAGAATGCCGACCACCAGTGGCAATTCTTTTTTCTCGATGGCGTTGCCGATCTCCACGTCATAGGTGATCTGGACGCGGGGAGGACGGACTCTGTCGAGCTTGTGCTGGGTACTTTCTGCCATGGCGGCCGACTCCGATGCATGTGTGGGCGCAATGCATCGGGAGTCCCGCTCATCGCATTCCCTTGCTGATCCACAGGTTGCAAATGGACGGCAGAAAACCTGTCATTCCCTTGACGAACCTGGCGCATTCGACCGTGTGGGTCGAACTACCCAAGACGCTAGAACAGGTCTATAAAAAAGCAAGCAAAAACGATTTTTGACCGCTGAGAAAAGGAAGATTCATTTTGCGTGGGTTTTTTTTCGGATTTTTTTTGAGTCTGGCACTCACCGGTTGCTCGCTTTTTGCCCCCAGCGTCGACCTGGGCAGCCTGACCCTGGACGTCGCGCCGCGTGCCAATGACGACACGCCGATCGCCGTGGACTTCATCGCGGTGAACGACCCGGACCTGCTCAAGCAGCTGTCGGGCATCACCGCCAGCCAGTGGTTCGCCGAGCGCGAACAGTTTCAGCGCGACTATCGTCAACTCATGTCGGTGTGGGGGCTGGAGCTGGTTCCGGGGCAATTCATCGACCGCCAACCCTTCCCGCTGGAGGGGCGGCGCGCCGCTGGACTTTTGGTCTTCGCCAGCTATAACACTCCCGGAGCCCACCGGCTTCGGCTGGACGATCAGCGCGAGGCCTGGCTGAAGTTCGACAGTCGCGAGATGACCCTCGTGAATGACGGGGCTCGATGACAGCCAGCCTTGAGTGACCGCGGGCCGCCATGCGCGGCGACATTGGGATGTCGAAGGGAGTCGTATGAGTCTGTTACCTGACGCGGTGTGCTGGCATGAGGGGATGCAATTGCTGCCCCAGCATTTTCAATTGCAAGGGCTGCGCGCCGAGGCGCTGGCCGCGTATTTTGCCGGGGCCTGCAATCCTTGGTTCTGGGGTGTCAGCCAGTTGGAAGTCGATCCTTCGGCCCTCAGCGCCGGCCAGGTGCGGCTGCTGCAACTGCAAGGCACCTTGCCGGACGGCTTGCCGGTCAACCTGCAGGCCGGTGTCGGGCCGACCCTGGAGCTGGACATCGGCGAGGCGATCGACAAGACCGACGACGCCACTGTGACTGTGTACCTGGCCGTCAGCCCACTGTGGCGCGCCGGGCAATTGGTGCCGCTCAAGGGGCGCCTGCAATCGGTGGTCGGCGAGGCGTTGCCGGACCTCACCAGCGGTTCATTTCCCGAGTCGATCACCGTCTGGCGACCCAACCCGAGGTTGTGTACGCAACTGAGCAAGGCCGATTCGATCTGCCTGCCGCTGTTGCGCATCCGCAAGGAGGGCGGTGGCTTCTGGCGCGTGCCCTACACCCCGCCGACACCGATCCTGTTGCCGGAGTCGGCCCTCGGTCGACGGGTCGCCGGAGTGTGCGCCCGGGCCCGGGAGAAGTGCATGTTTCTCGCCGGTCGCTTGCGCCAGGCCCAGGCGGCCGGCAACCAGGACGATGCCGTGGAGATCCGCCGGCAATTGACCGCCTTGTGGGCGCGCTTGCCGGAAGTCGAGGGCGCGCTGAACACCCAGGTGGCGACGCCCCAGGCGCTCTACGGTTTGCTGCTGGGGTTGGCCGGGAGCTGGTCGGCCCTCGATCCACTGGCGGGCGTCCCGGCCTTCGCACCGCTGGATTTTCTCGAATTGCAGCGCGGCTACGAGCCGTTGCTCGACTGGCTGGAAACCACCCTGGAACTGGTTCGTGCCGGCTATCGCAGCCTGGCCTTCGAACGCAATGAGCAGGTCTTCTCGATCCAGTTGCCTGACGACCAACCGGACCAACGCCTGGTGATCGGCCTGCGCATGCCCAACGGCGCCAGCGAGCAGGCGGCGGGCGAGTGGTTGCGCGGGGCGATCATCGCGTCGGCGCGGCATATCCCGCTGCTGAGCCGACAGCGCATGAGCGGTCTGCCTCACCAGGCCATGAGCCGCAACGAACAGGTGGCCTACAGCGTGGGCGACGACACCCGTTTGTTTGTGGTGGCGGCCAGCGGGCAATGGTTCGACGCGCAATTGCCGCTGCACATCGTGGCGCCGGCCTCGGCCCAGGCCAGCAGCCCGTGGCAAGTGGTGTTGTTCGTGGCGCAAGCCAGTGAAAGTGCCTGATCGCAAAAGGGGAGTCGTATGCCTGATGGAAGTGGCGGGGCGGTTCGGAGTCTGCATGAGGCGCCGCTGAGCAGCGCTTTTCGCCAGGCCTGGCTGAAGTGGTCCCAGGAATGGCAAGACTTGCCCAAGGACAGCGACCCTGCGGCATTGGTCAATCGGGTGGTGGAGTTTTCCGGGCGCAGCGCCCAGCGTCTGTGGCGGGTGGCCTTCGCCACCGTCGGCGATGCCGCTACCGAGCAGGTCAAGTCGCTGGTCTATGCCTTCGTGGCGCTGGTGGACGAAACCTTGCTGTTCAGCCCCTGGCCCGGACAACTGGCCTGGCAGCAGCACCCCCTCGAATCACGCATGTATGCCAGTCGCCAGGCCGGCGAGCGCTTGCCGGCGGCGATCAAGAAACTGCTGGACGAGCAGATGCCCGGCACCCGGGACCTGGCGAATGTCTACCTGCAATGCCTGATCCTCGGGTTCCAGGGCCGGTTGCGCGGCGAGCCTGGCCAGGTTCAGCATGAGAAATGGCGCCTGGCGTTGTTCACGTTTGCCTGGCAGCACGAACCCGATTATGTCGATGTCAGCCAGCGCCTGGCGCTGTCTTCGGCGACGCCGCCAGTGCGCATGCCGGTGCAGCAATCACTGCCGGACGGCTTTCGCCTGGGGCTGGCGATCCTGGCGATGGTGTTGTTGTTGACCGGGCTGGGGCAGGTGTTCTGGCGTGACATTCGTTTGGAGCTCGAACCGGTGCTGCAACTGAACGAGTCGGTGGTTCAGGAGCAGGACTCATGAGCACCCTGAGTATCGTTGCCCTGGTGGTGCTCGCCATCGTCGTGGTGCTGTTGATCGCGGCCCTGATCTGGTGGCTGCGGACCCAAGGCGGAGCGGCGATCCGCAGTTTCTATGGGGCGGTGCGCCGCATGGAACAGGAGCAGGGCACCCGGGACCGCTATCAGATGCCTTGGCTGATGATGCTCGGTAACGAAAGCGACGGCGCCCAACTGTGCGCCCAGTGGCGCTTGCAACCGACCGACAAGGCCGCCTGGTTCGGGCGCTGGTTTTCCGATGCCGAGGGCTCGGTGCTGGTGGTGCCCCAGGCGTTGTTCCTGCCCGATGAAGGCATGAACCGGCAACGGGGTAATTGGTGGCGCCTGTTGGGGCTGATGTTGCGCTTGCGCAGCAAGCGACCATTGGATGCGGTGATCTGGACGGTGCCGTTCAGCACCCTCGATGACATCGAGCACACCACCGAACTGAGCCTCAAGGTCCGGCGGTGCTTTATCGACCTGTTGCAACGATTCGGCCTCAGCCTGCCGGTGTACGTGGTGATCACCGGGATGGAAGAGCTGCCCGGGGTCCAGGAACTGGTCAGCGCGCTGCCCGCCGAGGCGCGTGAATCGATGCTGGGCTGGTCCTCGCCCTATTTGCCGGATGCGGCCTGGCAGTCGCAGTGGAGTGACCAGGCCCTGGACCAGGTCAACGCGGCGCTGTCGCAATCGATCATCGAGATCGGTGCGCTGTCGGGGCAATTGGGCAGCGATCTGTATGGGTTGCCGGAGCGCTTCGAAGGCTTGCGACGGGCCTTGCAGATCCTGTTGGAGCCGGTGTTCCAGGGCAATGCCCAAGGCGAAGCGCCGCGTTGTCGCGGGGTGTATTTCACTGCCAGCCAGGCGCCGGCTGTCAGCGGTGATGGTTTGACCGCCGCCGACAGTGCCCAGCGGCAAACCGTGTTCGCCCGTCAATTGTGGTCACGACGGCTGGTGGCCGAGCGTGGCCTGGCCCAGCCCGTGCCGCGGCTGTTGCGCCTGCGCCAGCGCGGGCATCGGCTGGTCGGAGCGGTGGCGTTGGTGGTGGGCCTGGTCTGGTTGGGTGGCATGGTCTGGGTCTGGCACGATTCGGTGGAAGAAGCCGAAGGGCTGTCGCGGTTGATCCTCAGCACCCATAAGAATCACCTCGTGGTCGATCCTGACGAACCGCAGCTGGAACCGACCCGGCACAACGTGCAGAACTATTGGAACATGTTGGAAAAGGCCCCGCGCTGGCGCTTTGTCTCGGTGGTCTTTCCCACTTCGTGGTTCTCTTCCGTGGACACGCAGCTGGAGAATGGGTTGCGCCTGACTGCTCGGCACCATTGGATATTGCCTCTGCGGGACCTGCTCAATTCAGACCTGGAACAGCTCAAATCCATCCGCAACACCGAGCGGCGGGGCAATGTGGAAAACGAAGATCCGGCGCAATGGCAGAGCTACGTGAAGGCCAAGGCGCTGGTGGACCTGGCGGTACGCCTTGAACAGCACAACCAGATGTTCAGCCAGGTGGTGAACGATCCCAAGGCACCGCTGGACGAACTGGTGCAACTGAGCAACACCGCCTTGTCCCTGGGGCTCAACACCGGCACCTTGAGCCGGCCCCGGTTCTATAACCGGGTGCTGTTCGATGCCCAGAACAGCGATTTGAAAGGGCTGGACCTGAACGCCGCGCGCCCGGTGATCTCCGATAACTTCACCGGCCTGATGCAGCGCTGGTTGGACCATTACTTCCTGGCGGACAACTTCGTGCGCCAGGCCGGCTACCTCAAACTGCACCTGCAACGGCTGGAGGCCGGCGGCGGCAACTCCTTGAGCGAACTCGAAGACCTGATGGCGCTGATCGACGATTTGCAGACCCTGGTCAGCCTGACCAACTCGGCCTGGGGGCGGGGCAAGGGCCAGGACCTGGTCCCCGGCTACAGCCAGATGCTGGACAAGGTCAGCCACAGTACTTTGCTGGGGCCGGATATCGAGCAGGACCTGGAGAGCCAGGCGGCGAAGTTGCAGCAGAGCTTTCGTGACCAGTGGATCGTCCAGACCGGCTCCCGGGACAATCTGCTGGTGCAACAGGGCAGTGGCCTTCTGGTCTTGCAAGACCATGTCACGGCGCTGGACGGTGCAGTGCAGGCTTTGTTCAAGCGTGATTTCGTGGCGCTGGCCATGCAGAAGGATCCGTCGGGCAACAACCCCGATTCGATGGGCCAGGGCGATGGCAGCGATGATTTCAGCGTCGCGCTGAACTACTTCGCCAGCTACAAGAGCTATGCCAATGAAGAAATGCCGCGCATTCCGCCGGATTACCGTGACGCGCTGATGCAGGCCGCTGAAGGTGCCGCGGCCCGGGCCATGTGGTTGAGCCTGGATGAAAGCGACGAGGCGTTGCCCGGCATGGGCTTCAATGTGCAAACGACCCAGGCCGTTGCGCTGCAAAAGGCCTTTATGGACGTGCACCGTGGCGACCTGGCGATCCGTTTCCAACGTCTGCTCAATCGCCGGGCATTGGCGCAGCTCAAGAGTGGCCTGGACGAAATCGATGCCCAGCCGCTGTTCAGCCAGCGGGCCGATGTCCAGCGTTGGGATGGCTCGAAAAACTTCGGCTTGCAACTCTACGGTGCCAGCGATCCACAAGACCTGAAGCTGAACCTGGCCCAGCAATTCGGCGCGATGCTGCAGATCGCCGAGCAGCGAATGCCCGCGCTGGAATGGTTGATTGTCCAGCAGGACAACCTGTCGGCCCTGGAGCACGACCAGGTGGCACGCTTCATGGCCCTCAACGATGAATTGCTCAAGTACAAGAACCAGAACCCGGCCAGCTCGGCGGCTCAGCTGGAACAATTGGTGAGTCGGGACTTTATCGCCATGGACACCACCTCCTGCGCGCAGATCTTGCAGACCTCCAGCCTGCCCGGTGGTCGCGGTGACCTGGCCCTGCGCACGGTCGCGTTGCAGCAGGGCGCCCTGCAACGGTGCCTGTACCTGCAACAGAGCCAGGCGGCGACGGCCTGGAATGACGTGGCCAACTATTTCAATCAATACCTGGCCGGGCGCTTTCCGTTTTCTCAGGATGTGCGGGCCAGCGATGCCGACCCGGCGCGGGTCCAGCGTTTGCTGGAACTGATTGACACACGCCTGCCCCTGGCCCAGGCCGGACTGACGCTGAGCCAGACGCCGGAGCGGCTGGCGGCCGAGGATTTCCTCAACCGTTTGAAACAGGCCGGTACTTGGCTCGGGCCGCTGTTCGTGCGGGACAAGAGTGGCATTCTTGGGGTGGAAATGGACGTGCGCTGGCGTACCGATCGCGATGAGGAGCGCGGCGCCGACCAGGTGATCGCCTGGAGCCTGGACGCCGGCAACCAACAGATCAGCTACCCCGGCGGCGGCCAGCAGAACCTGCGCTGGATGGTCGGCCAGCCCGTACGCCTGACCTTGCGCTGGGCCCGTAACGGTTATCAGCGTCCGGCCAACGACCCGCTGCAACCGAACCTGGTGGTGCGCGACCTGGAGGCCGGTTGGGAGTACCAGGGGCCCTGGTCGTTGCTGCGCCTGATGCGCTCGCTGGTGTCGGTCCAGCGCCAGCCAAATGTCGACTACACCGATTTTCCCCTGGCCCTGCAACTGCCGGTGACCGCCCAGACCCAGGCCAGCACGGCGCAGCAAACGTTGATGTTCATGCGCCTGTCGTTGATGAGCCAGGGCTCCAAGCTGCCTTTGTCGATCCCACCGCTGCCGACGCGGGCGCCCCGTTCACCTTTCATGGCGACCGCATCAAGCCCCGCCATCGCCACCCGTGAGGAGGGCCTGTGAGCTTGCCGATATCGCCTTTGCCTGAGCTGGTCAGCCAGTTGCTCGAGCCGATCAGCGCCGAATCGCCCTGTGGCCCGGACCTGCGCTACGAACCGGAATACGACCAGTTGCGCGAATTGCGCCGGGAAGACGACACCAGCCTGCCCACCGGCGTGTGGCAGTCTTCGATCAAGCGCGCCCTGTGGCCAGACCTGGAACGGCTTGCGACCACGTTGCTGCTTGAGCGCAGCAAGGACCTGATGATCAGCGCCTGGCTGGGGGAGGCCTGGCTGCATATGGCCGGGCTGGAGGGGTTGCCGGGTAGCCTGGCGCTGGTGGCGGGGCTGTGTGAGCGCTATCCGGAGCAGTTGCACCCCCAGGCCGAGGACGGCGACCAGTCGTGGCGGGTGATCCCGCTGGAGTGGCTGGCCCGGCGCTACAGCGAAGTGCTGCTGACGCGGGTGCCGTTGTTCGACGGCCGGGAGCAGGCCTTCGCCGCTTTCTCCCTGGACGACTGGCAACGCTTGCAGCGCCAGCAAGTGTTGGTCAACGACAGCAAGAACGCCAAGGCCTCGGCCGAAGCGGCGCGCAACGATCAAAAGAAACTCGGCGAACTGATTCGCAACACACCCTTGTCGTTCTGGTTGCACCGCCAAGGCAGCCTGATGTTGAGCCTGCAACACCTGCAACGGCTCGAAGCCTGGAGCGACGCTTACCTGGGCAACCTGGCCCCGGGCTACAAATCCCTGCAGGACGTGATGCAGGCCTTGCTGACACTGGTAGAGGAGTTCATCGCGATGCACCCACAGCAACCCACCGTCGCGCCGGTGCAAACGTCCCCGGCATCCACGACGTCGACGTCCCAGCCGCAGGCGGCTCCAGCCCAGGTCTTCCAGGAACCGGCCAATCGTGAAGAGGCCTACCGACAGCTACTGGTCATCGCCGGTTACCTGGCCCGTACCGAACCCCACAGCCCGGTGCCCTACCTGATCCGACGCGGCGTGGAGTGGGGCAACAAGCCGTTGAGTGAGTTGCTGGGGGAACTGATCAGTGCCGATGCCGAGTCCCGGCGCTTGTGGACGTTATTGGGCGTTCTCTAAAGCTCCTCGTCGGGCCACGGCACTGGCGTCAACACCGGTTTGCCGGAAAAGAACGCGGTCAGGTTCTGGCCCACCAGCTCTACCATTGCGCGGGTCGCTTCCGGCGACAGGCCGGCCACGTGGGGGGTGAGGACGACGTTGGGCAGGTTTTTCAGCGCCTGCGGCACCTCGGGCTCGTGATCGAACACATCCAGGGCCGCTCCGGCGATTCGCCGGTGCTCCAGGGCGCTGATCAGATCGGCGGTGGCAACCACGCTGGCCCTGGCGACGTTCACCAGAAACCCTTTTGGGCCGAGCGCATCGAGGGTCTGCTTGTTGATCAATTGCCGGGTATCCAGGCCGCCTGGCGTGGCGACGATCAGGAAGTCCGAAACCCGTGCCAGTTCAGTGGGAGTGGCGCAGAAGGTGTAGGGCACGTCATTGCGCACCCGACGATTGTGATAGCTGATACTCATGTCAAAGCCCAGGGCGGCCCGTTTGGCGATCGCCATGCCCACCGCGCCAAGGCCCAACACGCCCAGCCGCTTACCCGCCAGGGAAGGACGCGCAACCCTTGGCCATTCGCCCCGGCGCAGGGCGGCATCGGAATGGGGTATGTCGCGCACCAACGCCAGCAACAGCGCCATGGCATGGTCAGCCACCGACGACGCGTTGACCCCGGCGCCGTTGGTGACCACGATGCCCCGATGGCGCGCGGCCTGCAGGTCGACTTGTTCGTAACCGGCACCGATCACGCAGATGATTTTCAGGTTGGGCAGGGCGGCGATCTCTTCCTCCGTCAGGCCCAGGGGGCCGCGGGTCAGCACTGCGCTGAAGCGTTCACCGTGTTCGAAAATCGCCGTCTTGCGTTCGGCAGGCGTGGGCGCCAATTCCAGGTGGTAACCCTGCTTCTCGAGGATCGGCAGGTAATCATTGACGGTTTCAACCAGTACCAGAACGGTTGCGGTCATGCTGGGCTCCTGTGGGTGCTGGGGCGATTTCAAGTATTCAACCTGATTGTAGGAGCCGGGGGCAGGGGGGCTTGGCTTTTTATGTGCATTTCGGATTTTGTTTGCAGGGTACATATCCATTGCTGCGGTCACGGCTGCTTAGGGTTCCGCCCTGACGGCGGGTCACTTTCGAAAAGCCCGGAAGCCGGCCCAGTCAAAAGTAAGCAAAACGCTCATGCCCCACCACTCGGCACCTCGCCTAGGCTCGATGTGCCCTCACTTCGGCCATCGTGGTTAACGGGGCGCCGAGATCAACGTCCACGCCGAGGCCGCCTAGTAGCCGACCTGACTCTCCCGGTCGTACACCCATCAGATCTGTTTGAGCAGGACCTGTGGGAGCAAAGCTTGCTCGCGAGGCGGCCTGACAGCCGGCCTGTCTCTCCGGTTGTACCCCGATCCAATTGTGGGAGCGAGCTTGCTCGCGAAGGCGGCGGTACATTCAGTGCTGGTGCAAGCGGACACACAGCTATCGCGAGCAAGCTCGCTCCCACAGGGAATGCAGGGATAATTCTATGGCAGCGATCTGATACGCATAACCGCTCCTCAGCTAAGCCTTTGCTTCTGCTCACTAATCCCGGACAATCGCGCCCCTGTTTCGGCCAGGGCGCTGCCTGTCGGGTTTTTCCGACTCGTCCCGGCCGGGTGCATGTGACCGGAATACGGAGATCCGCCCGGATGAATGATCAGGCCAATAGCGTCGAAGAGCGCTTTGAAACGACAGTCCCAGCCACCCTCAGCCAATGGAGTCGCCAGGACACCACGTGGATGCTGGGCCTGTTTGGCACCGCCATCGGTGCAGGTACTCTGTTTTTACCCATCAATGCGGGCCTGGGCGGCTTCTGGCCGTTGCTGATCCTGGCGGTGCTGGCGTTCCCCATGACGTTCTATGCCCACCGGGGCCTGACCCGTTTCGTGTTATCCGGTCGCGACGGCGCGGACATCACCGAGGTGGTGGAAGAACATTTCGGCCTCAAGGCCGGTGCGCTGATCACGCTTTTGTACTTCTTTGCCATTTTCCCGATCCTGTTGATCTACAGCGTGGCGTTGACCAACACGGTGGGCAGTTTCCTGGAGCATCAGTTGCATATCCAGCCGCCTCCTCGGGTGGTGCTGTCCCTGGTGCTGATCCTGGGCCTGCTGGCGGTGGTCCGTTGTGGCGAGCAGGCGATCGTCAAGGCCATGAGCCTGATGGTCTACCCGTTCATCGTTGCGCTGCTGTTCCTGGCGGTGTTCCTGATTCCCCACTGGAGCGGCGGTATCCTGACCACGGCGTCCACGCCGCCTGAGGCTTCGGCGCTGCTGCATACCTTGTGGCTGGCGATCCCGGTGATGGTGTTCTCGTTCAACCATTCACCGATCATCTCGGCTTTTGCGGTGGACCAGAAACGTCGCTACGGTGCCAACGCCGAGGAACGCAGTTCGCAGATCCTGTCGCGTGCCCATGTGCTGATGGTGGTGATGGTGCTGTTCTTCGTGTTCAGCTGCGTGCTGACCCTGAGCCCGGCGCAACTGGCCGAAGCCAAGGCGCAGAACTTGTCGATCCTGTCGTACCTGGCCAACCACTTCAGCAACCCGACCATCGCCTTTGCCGCGCCGTTGATTGCGTTTGTCGCCATCTCCAAGTCGTTCCTGGGGCACTACATCGGCGCCAGCGAAGGCCTCAAGGGCCTGATCGTCAAGAGCGGCCGGCGCCCGGCGCCCAAGACCCTGGATCGCCTCACCGCCGCGTTCATGCTGATGGTGTGCTGGGTCGTCGCGACCCTCAATCCGAGCATTCTGGGCATGATCGAAACCTTGGGCGGGCCGGTCATCGCGGCTATCCTGTTTCTGATGCCGATGTATGCCATTCGCAAAGTTCCGGCCATGGCCCGTTATCGCGGCCAGGCTTCGAATGTCTTCGTTACGTTGGTGGGTTTGGTGGCGATTACGGCGTTGGTTTACTCCCTCTTGGCGTAGGCCTTTATTGGAGGGCGAGGTTGGTGTGTATATCCGTTACCGCAGCAACGGATATGTCCCCAAAAAAAGGCACTTCCCCTCAAATAGACAGGCATAAAAAAACGCCGCCCCTCGCAAGAAGGGCGGCGTTTTCAGTCGGGCGTTTTAAGCTTTAGGCTTGAACGACCGGGATGTTGGCGTTTGCAGCCGCTTCACGGAACTCGGCGATCTGGTCGAAGCTCAGGTAGCGGTACACGTCCGCTGCCATGCTGTCGATCTTGCCGGCGTATTCCATGTACTCCTCGACGGTCGGCAGGCGACCCAGGATCGAAGCAACGGACGCCAGTTCGGCCGAAGCCAGGTAGACGTTCGCGCCGTCACCCAGACGGTTCGGGAAGTTACGGGTCGAAGTCGATACCACGGTGGAGTTCGGCTCGACGCGTGCCTGGTTACCCATGCACAGCGAGCAGCCTGGCATTTCCATCCGTGCACCGGCCTTGCCGTAGATGCCGTAGTAGCCTTCTTCGGTGAGCTGGTGAGCGTCCATCTTGGTCGGCGGCGACAGCCACAGACGGGTTGGCAGCTGGCCCTTGACCTGCTCCAGCAGCTTACCGGCAGCGCGGAAGTGACCGATGTTGGTCATGCACGAACCGATGAACACTTCGTCGATCTTCTCGCCAGCAACGCTGGACAGCAGACGGGCGTCGTCCGGATCGTTCGGCGCGCAGAGCACAGGCTCGCTGATGTCGGCCAGGTCGATTTCGATGACTTCGGCGTATTCGGCGTCGGCATCGGCTTCCATCAGTTGCGGGTTGGCGATCCAGGCTTCCATCGCTTGGGCGCGACGTTCCAGGGTACGTGCATCACCGTAGCCTTCACCGATCATCCAGCGCAGCAGGGTGATGTTCGATTGCAGGTACTCGGTGATCGACTCTTTCGACAGCTTGATGGTGCAACCGGCAGCCGAACGTTCGGCCGAGGCGTCGGACAATTCGAAAGCCTGTTCCAGGGTCAAGCCTTCCAGGCCTTCGATTTCCAGGATGCGGCCGGAGAAGGCGTTTTTCTTGCCTTTCTTCTCGACGGTCAGCAGACCGTTCTGGATGGCGAAGTACGGAATGGCATGAACCAGGTCACGCAGGGTGATGCCAGGCTTCATTTTGCCCTTGAAGCGCACCAGGATCGATTCCGGCATGTCCAGCGGCATGACGCCGGTGGCTGCGGCGAACGCGACCAGGCCGGAACCGGCTGGGAACGAGATGCCCATCGGGAAACGGGTGTGCGAGTCGCCACCGGTGCCCACGGTGTCTGGCAGCAGCATGCGGTTCAGCCACGAGTGGATGATGCCGTCGCCCGGACGCAGGGAAACGCCGCCGCGGGTCATGATGAAGTCAGGCAGGGTGTGGTGGGTGGTGACGTCGATCGGCTTTGGATAGGCCGCGGTGTGGCAGAAGGACTGCATCACCAGGTCAGCCGAGAAGCCCAGGCACGCCAGGTCCTTCAGTTCGTCACGGGTCATTGGACCGGTGGTGTCCTGGGAGCCCACGGTGGTCATTTTCGGTTCGCAGTAGGTACCAGGACGTACACCTTGGCCTTCTGCCAGACCGCAAGCCTTGCCGACCATCTTCTGCGCCAGGGTGAAACCCTTGGTGCTTTCAGCTGGGGCTTCAGGCTTCTTGAACAGGTCGAACGGCGGCAGACCCAGCTCGGCGCGAGCCTTCTCGGTCAGGCCACGGCCAATGATCAGCGGAATACGACCGCCGGCACGGACTTCGTCCAACAGCACAGGGGTCTTCATTTCGAAGGTGGTGATGACTTCGTCGGTACCGTGCTTGCAGACTTTGCCGGCATGCGGGTACAGGTCGATCACGTCGCCCATGTTCATGTTCGAAACGTCGAACTCGATTGGCAGTGCGCCGGCATCTTCCATGGTGTTGTAGAAGATCGGAGCGATTTTGCTGCCGAAGCAGAAGCCGCCGGCACGCTTGTTCGGCACATAAGGAATGTCGTCGCCGAAGAACCACAGCACCGAGTTGGTCGCCGATTTACGCGAGGAACCGGTACCGACCACGTCACCGACGTAGGCGATCGGGAAGCCTTGGCCGCGCATTTCTTCGATCTGCTTCATCGGGCCGGTCTTGCCTTGCTCGTCCGGAACGATGCCGTCACGGGCCATTTTCAGCATGGCCAGGGCGTGCAGCGGGATGTCAGGACGCGACCAGGCGTCTGGAGCTGGGGACAGGTCGTCGGTGTTGGTTTCGCCGGTTACCTTGAACACGCGCAGGCTGATCTTGTCGGCCAGCACCGGGCGCTTCTTGAACCACTCGCCGTCAGCCCAGGATTGAAGCACGGCTTTGGCGTGAACGTTGCCATTCTTGGCTTTTTCAGCCACGTCGTGGAAGGCATCGAACATCAGCAGGGTGTGCTTGAGTTCTTCGGCGGCTACCGGCGCCAGCTCGGCGTCGTCCAGCAGCTCCACCAGGGTCACGATGTTGTAGCCGCCCTGCATGGTGCCGAGCAGTTCAACGGCACGCTTCTTGTCCAGCAGAGGGGATTGGGCCTGGCCCTTGGCGAGGGCGGACAGGAAGCCAGCCTTGACGTAGGCAGCCTCGTCGACTCCAGGCGGAACGCGATTGGTGATCAGGTCAACGAGGAAAGCTTCTTCGCCAGCCGGAGGATTTTTCAGCAGCTCGATCAGGCCTGCGGTTTGTTCGGCGTTAAGCGGCTGGGGAACGATACCCAGGGCTGCGCGCTCTTCGATATGTTTGCGGTAGGCTTCAAGCACAGTTATTACCCTCATCAGTGGTCCCAAATGGGTGTCCGGGACGCTCATCCAGGAACCCACGGTACTCATGCGCGTTGGCGGCTTTTTGAGCCACCACGCCAGAGTTTCCGCACGTTCCTCACAGAAGCTGCTTTCAAAGTTTTACGCCTGCAGAACGGGGAGCTGATGAGGGTTGGCGTTGGGCTTTCCCCGCTGGAAAGACCCTTCGCCAACACCGCTCTGAAGGAACGACTGTGCTCGTGACGCTTTGAAAACAGCTTCTAACGGACATTGGCGCCTTAAAAGGCTGGCTGATTCTACGGGAAAAAAAAATTAAAGGTAAGTTGGGCCTGGAAGTTTGAGGGGTGATCAATCTTAGACAAAGGGCTAACATGCCGGCCTGTCCTGTTTTTGCGTGTGCGTTTCCTTATGCCCAACCAGCTCATCAAGACCCCCTGCGTCGGCCTTTGCTCCACTGTCTACGGTGACCTGGTGTGCCGTGGCTGCAAGCGGTTCCACCATGAAGTGATTCACTGGAACGGCTACAACGAGGACGAAAAGCGCGCGGTGTGGATGCGGCTCGAGCAGCTGTTGGTGCAGGTGATGGTGGCCAAGCTGGAGGTTTTCGACCCGGTATTGCTGCGCCAGCAACTGGAGTCGCGCAAGATCCGCTTTGTGCCGCACCAGTCGGAATATTGCTGGGCCTACCAGTTGATCGCCCGGGGCGCACGGGTGATCAACAATCTGGAGGCCTACGGCATGGTGCTGATGCCGGAGTTTCGCGACTGGGATCTGCCGGACCTGCGCGATGCCATTGATCGGGAGTTTTTCCTTCTGTCCGAAGCCCATTACCAGCGTTATATCGCGCCGGGGTTCCTGAAGGATGCGATTGGCGGCTGACAGCTTTTTGTGGCGAGGGGATTTAGCGAAACGTCGCACCGCCCCGCTGTGGGAGCAAAGCTTGCTCGCGATGCAGGCGCCTCGGTTCCAGAGAGACCGCGTCGTTTTTATCGCGGGCAAGCCTTGCTCCCACAGATAAATCCCCTCGCCACAGGTTGACGTGTCAGTCCTTGACCGCCAACTCCACCAGATGGTCCTCGACCTCCTGCGGCTTGAGCACCAGCACATCGCTTTCCAGCGTATCGAGCACAGCCTCGGCGGTGTTGCCGATCAAGACCCCGGACAACCCCGAGCGGGCCACGGTGCCGATCACCGTCACTGCCGCCTGCAGCTTGCGCGCCATGAACGGGATCAGTACGTCCGCCGGACCTTCTTCGATGTGCAGGTGCTGGTCATCGATGTCGAATTCGGCCTGGAACGCCCCGCATTGTTCACGGTACTTGGCCTCGATGGTTTCCTTGAGCTGGAACGTCGGGTCGGCGGACGAGAGCATCGGCGAGGGGTGGGCGCTGATCACATGCAGGTGCGCCTTGGCGAGGAGGGCGATGTCATAGCCATGATCGATGATGGTGGAGTGCAAGTGGCGATGCTCGCCATCGGCATTGCCAACGTCGACGGCGGCCAGGATCACCTTGTCTTTCCAGGAACCTGCGGTTTTCACCAGCAGCACCGGCGTCGGGCAATGGCGTAGCAGCTTCCAGTCTGCCGGGGTCAGCAGGGCTTTTTTCAGCGGGCTGTCGGGGAAGTGCTGCTTGATCACCAGCCCGCATCCTTCCGCCTGCTGCACGTCGATGATGGTTTCGTGGAGGCTTTCGTTCCAGGCCTGCTCGGTGGTGACGCTGTAGCCGTCGGCCAGCAGTGCGGCCTTCAGCACGCTGAGCAGGCCGGCATGGTCATGCTTTTTGTCGCACACCAGCAGATGCAGGTGGGCCTGGGTCACTCCGGCGATCAGTTTGGCGCGCTTGAGCGCCAGGCTTTCCGAATGTTCGGGCTCAATAACCACCAGGATGCTGCGAATGGCTTGCATGATCGGCGTTCTCCTGCAATGAAAAGGCTGGTTTTGCTCAACTATAGTTGTTGTGGGGCAGTCTAGTTGTTGTGGATGAGTCTTCGACTTGATGCATATCAACGGCGGTGGCTGGTGGTCTGGGGGCAGGCCGGTATAATCGGCGCCCTTTGCTCGACTACCTTTTCCCGTGAGCCCCATGAATCTTCCCGAAATTCACGAATTCCTTGGTTGCCGCACCCCCGATGCCTGGGTCCAGGCCGCGCTGGCTGACCAGGAAACGATGCTGATCGACCACAAGAACTGCGAATTCAAGGCGGCCAGCACCGCCCTGAGCCTGATCGCCAAATACCATTCCCACGTCGATCTGATCAATCTGATGTCGCGCCTGGCCCGGGAAGAGCTGGTGCATCACGAGCAGGTCATGCGCTTGATGAAAAAGCGCAAGATCGGCTTGCGCCAGCTCTCCGCCGGGCGTTATGCCTCGGGGTTGCGCAAGGTGGTACGCAGCCACGAACCGGTCAAGCTGGTAGACACCCTGGTGGTCGGCGCCTTCATCGAAGCCCGCAGCTGCGAGCGTTTCGAGGCCTTGGTGCCGCACCTGGACGAGGAACTGGGCAAGTTCTATTTCGGCTTGCTGAAAAGCGAAGCCCGACATTTCCAGGGTTACCTGAAACTGGCTTACCAGTACGGCGACGCCAAGGACATTGCCCAAGTGATCGACAAGGTCCGTGAAGCCGAGCGGGAGTTGATCGAATCGCCGGATGTGGAGTTTCGTTTCCACAGCGGTGTGCCGATGCCGGCCTGAATTGTTAAAAACTCTTAAAAACATGAAACTTCGTTGAAAACCGGCCCATGAGGCCGGTTTTTGCTGTCTGCATTACCCGCCCCGTGGTCGGTTGGCGCCATAATGCGGCCACTTCAATCATGGGTTGGCAGGCGGTTGTTATGGATAACCTGGGTTCGGGCAAAGTGTTGCTGGTGGAGGATGACGAAAGGCTCGCCGGGTTGATCGCGCACTTTCTTTCTCAGCATGGCTTCGAGGTGCGTATAGAGCACCGAGGCGACCTGGCGCTGGCGGCGTTTCTGGCATTCGAGCCGAAAGTGGTGGTGCTCGATTTGATGCTGCCGGGGCAGAGTGGGTTGCAGGTGTGCCGCGGGATCCGCAACGTCGCTGATACCCCGATCGTGATCCTGACGGCCAAGGAAGATGACGTGGACCATATCCTCGGCCTGGAATCCGGTGCCGACGACTACGTGATCAAACCCATCAAGCCTGCGGTACTCCTGGCTCGCCTGCGGGCGCTGCAACGTCGGCAAGTGCCAGACATCAACGTGCGCGGTGCCCATGAGTTCGGACGATTGTCCATCGACCGCAGCAGTCGGGAGGTGCGACTGGCCGGTGACCTGGTCGAGCTGACCACCATGGAGTTCGAGCTGCTGTGGCTGCTGGCAAGCGCGGCAGGCAAGATCCTGTCGCGCGATGACATTCTCAACCGCATGCGTGGCATTGCCTTCGACGGTCTCAATCGTGGCGTCGATGTCTATGTCAGCAAGCTGCGGGCCAAGCTCAACGACAATCCCCGGGAGCCGATGCGGATCAAGACTGTCTGGGGCAAGGGTTACCTGTTCAATCCGTTTGGGTGGGAGCTGTAGATGCTGCGGTTATTCCTGGGACTTTTCCTGGTCATGACGATTGGCTTGGTGCTGGCGTTGCAAACGGTCGATCGCACCTTCGATGCGCTTCTTGACGGTGAGATGCAGCATTACAACCAAGAGGCGGTGCGTGGTCAGGCCTGGTCGTTGGTCGAGCAGCTGCGTGGCCTGGACGATTCGGCCCGGGAGCGACAATTGGAAACCGTGCGGCCTCACTACGGCTTGGGCCTGGCCTTGGTCGAGCGCGATCAACTGTCCTTGAGCACCCAGGAGAAAGCCGAGTTGAGCCAGGGGCTGTTGGTGATGCGTGACCAGTACACACAGTTCATCTCGCGCATTGACGACGGTTCGCAGCTACTGAGCATCAAGCTGCCGGCAGAGCCGAGCCTGATGCCGTTCTATATCACCGTGGCCTACATGATGATCGCGATCATGATCGGTTTCGTGCTGTTTTTCTGGGTGCGACCTCACTGGCGCGACCTGGAGAAGCTGCGCCTGGCGGCCGAGCGCTTTGGTGGCAACGATCTGTCGGTGCGTATTCAGTTGTCCAAGCGTTCGAACATTCGCGACCTGGCCGAACATTTCAATTTGATGGCTGCGCGCATCGAGGGCCTGATCGCCAATCAGCGCGAGCTCACCAATGCGGTTTCCCACGAGTTGCGAACGCCCATCGCACGCTTGTCGTTTGAACTGGATCAACTCAAGCAGCAGCCCGATCCGAGCCAGAACCGCGAGTTGATTGACGACATGTACGCCGATCTCGGCGAACTGGAAGAAATGGTTTCCGAGTTGCTGACATATGCCAGCCTGGAGCAGGGCGCCACGGTGATTGTCCGGGAGGACATCCAGGCGCGCGATTGGCTCTACAGCGTGGTGGGCAGTGTGGCGCTGGAGGCGGAAGCCGCCGGGGTGCAGCTGTTGATTGCCGAATGTCCGGTCGGGGTGGTCCGTATCGAGCCACGCTTCATGGCCCGTGCGGTGATCAATTTGCTGCGCAATGCCATTCGCTACGCCGATGAGCGGGTGCAGGTGTCATTGACGCGCGCGGGTGATCATTATGAGGTGCGAGTCAATGACGACGGGCCGGGCGTGCCACTGGACGGGCGGGAGAAGATTTTTGAGCCGTTCTCGCGCCTGGACGCCAGCCGCGACCGTCGTACCGGAGGTTTTGGCCTGGGTCTGGCGCTGGTGCGACGGGTGTCGCAATCTCATCGTGGGCACGTGGAAGTAACGGACTCGCCCTGGGGCGGGGCATCGTTTCGCATGACCTGGGCGCACCTTGATTAGATCGGGCGCATTCGCGAGGGAGCCTTCTCTTCAGAAGGCATAAACCACCTGCCCAACCAACGACGCTTGCATCCGCCGCTCCACAATCGGACTGCGGGCTGCGTCGCCGGCCAGGTACTGCACGGCCAGCACCGTCGATACGCTCCACTGTTCGTCGAGCGGCAATGACCAAGTCAAATCCGCCCCGCGACTCACCAGCCCGCCATGGGTGTCGTGGGCCCGGAACTGACTGCGCGAAGCCTGGGCGGCGCTGACGCCATACCAGGTACGGACATAGTCGCCGTCGCCGAATTGACTGTTGAGGCTGCCCATGAGCTTGCCATGGCTACCCTCGTAAAACGGCATGCTGAGGCTCAGTTTTAGCCGGTTCCAGGCGGAGCCGGTATCACGGTTGTCGTCATCTTCTTCCAGCGCATGTTCGAAGCTGGCCTCAAGGACGATCGGCCCCATTTGATAGGTCCCATCCAACCCCAGCACCGGCCGGGACTTGATCGAGCCCATGCCGTTGAGTTCATCCGAGCCTTTGAACCCGTGCTTGCGATCCTTGCGCACATCGCTGGCACCGATGTACACGCGCAAACCGAAGTCCTCTTCGTCAAACGCCCAGCCCACGCCCTTGTCGGTATCGAGAAAAACGCCATAGGGGCTGACGATCTTCGCACCCAACGCGGGTGCTACGGTCCTTTCGTCACTGCCGCTGTAACGTGGCACGCTGGCTGCGCCGGCCCGTAAGCTGTAACGCCAATCGTCGGCCTGCGATGAGTCGCAGAGCAGAAGCAGGCCGCATGAAGTCAACGACAGACACAGCGAACGGAACATGGGAGCACCCGGATGGAAGTTGGATGCGCCCATGCTAGGCAGTTGCCGGCGGGCAATCTTTGACAGTTTTGTCGGGAAATTGTCAAAGAGTGTGAAGCAACCTAACGACTCAAATCCAGGCGTTCATGCCACTGGGCAATCGACTCTTGGGGATAGACCTCGAACTGCTGGTCGCCCGGATGCGCCTCGACTTCCACCCACGGCGCCTTGGAACCCAGCATCAGGTGGGTGTGCTCCGGCGGCAC
Source organism: Pseudomonas sp. H1_F01 (assembly GCF_054681425.1). Lineage (NCBI taxonomy): Bacteria > Pseudomonadati > Pseudomonadota > Gammaproteobacteria > Pseudomonadales > Pseudomonadaceae > Pseudomonas > Pseudomonas sp. H1_F01. Next base: position 2,930,517 of record NZ_CP162823.1, read on the forward strand.
CGGTAGCGGTGTGTCGATGGCCGAGGCAAAGGGGTGAATCAGCTCCGGCCATTCAGGACTGAACAGCCATAACCCCGAACCGCACAAGGAACAGAAATGCCGTTCGGCGCTGCTGCGGTGGGCGCGTAGATCGCCTTCGTCCTTGAGTCGTGCGTGGTAGATCGAGATGTGCTTGCGACCACGCACCTTCAGGCTCTGGGCATCGCCCCCCAGGTTGATCGCAAAACCGCCGCCGCCCTGGGTCTTGCGGCAGATCGAGCAGTAGCAGCGCTGATAGGGGTAGGGGTGAGCACTGTCGAGGGTGAACGACACCGCGCCGCAGTGGCAGGATCCTTCTAGCTGCATGGGGAACCTCCAGTGGGATTGGAAATGACTCAGTACAGCCTAGACAGTCTGTGTCTTGACAGTTGAATTGAGGGTGACCATGCGACCGCCTTCGCGAGCAAGCCCGCTCCCACAGGGGATTTCCTGTGTAGATACAATTTGTGGACACTGAAGATCAACTGTGGGAGCGAGCTTGCTCGCGATGAACGATGACACGGTCTAGCGACCGGGCACCCGCCACAAATACCACGCCGCCACCGTCCGATAAGGGCTCCAGGCCAGGCCGATCTCAACCATCTGCTTGCGGCTGGGCTGTTGCTCCAACCCCTTGAGCCGTCGATAACCTTCACGTACGCCAAAGTCATCGGCTGGCAGGATGTCCGGCCGTTCCAGGCTGTAGATCAGCAGCATCCCCACGGTCCAGCGCCCGACGCCGCGCAAGCTGACCAGGCGCTCGATCAACGCTTCATCCTCCATCGCCCGCGCAGTGGCGTAATCCGGCACGATGGCGTCCAGCGTTGCCTGGGCGATGCCCTGGATCGTCGCGATCTTGCTCGCGGAAAACCCACAGCCGCGCAACTGCGCAACGTCTGTCGCCAGGATCTGCCCGGGATTGGGGAATGCCTGCGCCGGGAACAACGCCAGCAGCCGGCCGAGGATGGCATCGCCGGCCTTGGCGTGCAGTTGCTGGTAGGCAATCGCCCGCACCAGGGCTTCATAGGGGTCACGGGCCGGCTTGGGTTGCAGCAGGCAAGGGCCGATCGCCTCGACGTGACGTCGCCAGTCTTCGTCGAGGCTTGCCAGCACGGCACTGGCCTCGTGGTAGGGCACAGGCATCAGGTATTCGTTCTCCGGGGCGCTCAAAACGCCAGGGGCAGTGAAACCTGCACCGCGGCTTTCTCCAGCCGTAGCAGAAACGCCTTGCGCGGCTGTCCGCCACCATAGCCGGTCAACGAGCCATCCGCACCGATCACCCGGTGGCAGGGAATGACGATGGCCAAGCGATTCTGCCCGTTGGCCAGGCCCACGGCGCGGCTGGCGCCAGGGCTGCCCAGCGCCGTGGCGATGCCGCCGTAGCTGCGGGTTTCGCCGTAGGGGATCTTTTGCAGTTCAGCCCAGACCCGTACGGCGAAGGCGCTGCCGGGCATGTGCAGCGGGACGTTGAATGCCGTGAGCTTGCCGGCGAAATAATCGGCCAGTTCGGTTTCGATCTGTTGCAAATGAGCGTTGTGCCCCGGCGCAACCGTGTAGCCGTAGCGTTGCTGCAGCTCTTCCAGTTCCTTGGTCAGGGCCGGGCGGTCGAGGAACTCCAGCAGCACCAGGCCTCGTCGTTCGGCCATGGCCAGCATGGGGCCCAGCGGTGTGGTCAGGCGGGTGAACAACAAAGGTTCGCTGAGGGCTGCGCGGCCCGGCGTGATGTGGAAGGATTTCACGAAGGCATCACGAAAACCGCTCAATGACTCATAGCCGGAGTCGAACGCGGCATTGTCGATGGAGCTGCCGTCCTTGATGCCGCCCAGGGCAATGCCCAGGCGGCGGGTGCGCAGGTAGGCGTGAAAGGTCATGCCGAAATGTTGCTTGAACCAGCGGCGCAGTTTCAGCGGCTCGATACCTTGTTCCAGCAGCAGGGCATCGGTCCAGCGCAGGTCGGGTTCGGCGTCCACGGCCTTGAGCAGGGCCTGGATCCAGTCTGGCGCGATGGCGGCGGCGTCCAGGGGCTTGCAGCGCAGGCAGGCCCGGTAGCCGGCCGACATGGCTTCGTCGGCATGGGCGAAGAACTCGACGTTCTCCGGTTTCGGCTTGCGCGCGGTGCAACTGGGGCGACAGAAAATACCGGTGGTCTTGACCGCAGTGAAGAACACCCCCTCGTAGGCGGTGTCTCGTTCGAGCATGGCGCGGACCATCTCGGCATGGGGCGGGAGCAGCGAGTCGTGTAGGTTCATGGGCCTGAGCATAGAACCGTGCCCGGAACGACTCCACCGAAAAATCGACAGTGAATTCCGTTCACTTGGTCGGACGGTCACGAACAAAAATTGAACCTGCGAGTCTTAAAGGTTCAACCGTTGTTTTTGTCTTTCGGAGACATCATGTCCAAACATAAGAAATCCCTCATCGCCGTTGCTGTCTGTGCCTTGGCGTTCGGTGCCTCGGCCTTGCTGCCTGCTGAGTTGTCGCCTATCGGTTCGAGCTATGCCGCAGGCGGCAATGGGGGTGGTGGCGGCCACGGTGGAGGAAACGGCGGTGGCAACGGTGGTGGCAATGGCGGTGGCCACGGTGGTGGCATCGGTGGTGGCCAGGACCATGACAAGTCTGGTGATTCCAGCGGCCTTGGCAAAGGATTGGTCAGCGACCACACCGGTACCCGCACCCGCGATCATGGCCTGAGCGGCAAGCACACTGGTACCACTCGCACCGACCGCACCAGCAAGGCTTCGCTGACCTCGAGCATCGCCAACGACCGTGATACCCGTGGCCTGACCAAGGCATCGGCGATTTCCACCGCTACACCAGGTACCCACAACACCAAGGGCCTGACCAACGCGACCACCTCTTCGATCAAGAACGACCGCTGATCGCTTGAAAAAAAGCCGCGACGCCTGTGCATGGCGTCGCGGCTTTTTTGTTTGTCTGTTTTGCCTGACCCGACGTGTTCAATACTTCCAAAACACCGGCGTGAACAACACCAGCACTGTCAGGATCTCCAGCCGACCCAGCAGCATACCAATGGTCAGCAGCCACTTCGCCGCATCTGGCAAGGTCGAGAAGTTGCCGGCTGGCCCGATGATCGTGCCCAGCCCCGGGCCCACGTTGCACACGGCGGTGGCCGCGCCGGTCAGGGCGGTGGTCCAGTCCAGGCCGATCAGCGCCAACCCCAGGGCGATAGCGCCAATGGTGATGGTGAAGAAAAACGAAAAGGTCAGCAGCGAACGGACGATCTCTTCGTCGATGGGGTGATTGTTGTATTTTTTCTGGATCACCGCCCGGGGATGGATCAGTTGTTTCAGGCTGCCCATCAGTAACTCGCCGGCTACCTGGAAGCGGAAGATCTTCAGTCCGCCGGCCGTCGATCCCGAGCAACCGCCAACGAACGTCAAATAGAAGAACAGCAGCAAGGCAAAGCTGCCCCATAGGGTGTAGTCGCCCAGCGCCACGCCCGTGGTGGTGACCACCGACGTCACGTTGACGGCCACGATGCGGACCGCGTCCCACCAGCTGTAGTCGCTGTTCAGGCTCAGCCAGGTCCCCACGATGAGCCAGGTGATGACCAGGAATCCGACGAATCCCCTGACTTGCTGGTCCTTGAGCAGCGCGCGTTTGTGGCCGCGCAAGGTGGCGACGTACAAGGTGAACGGCAGCGCGCCTGCCATCATGACGACCACCGACACCCAGTGAATGGCCGGTTGGGGCCAATGCCCCAGGGAAGCATCCGACGTGGAGAAGCCGCCCGTGGAAATCAACGACATCGCGTGGTTGATCGCTTCGAAGGGCGTCATGCCGGCCAGCCACAAGGCCAGGGTGGCGAGGGCGGTCAAGCCGACATAGATCCACAGGATGTAGTTCGTCGCGACATGGGAGCGCGGCGTGACTTTCTCCGACCAGTCCGACGACTCGGTCTGGAACAGCCGCATACCGCCGACCCGTAGCAGTGGCAGGATCGCCACGGCCATGCCGATAAAGCCGATCCCGCCGAGCCAGTGCAGCATCGAGCGCCAGATCAACAGGCCGGGGGAGGCCGTGTCCAGGCCGGTAAGGATGGTCGAGCCGGTGGTGGTGATGCCGGACATGGTTTCGAAAAAGGCATCGGTGTAGCTGATGTGCTGGATGAACACCATGGGCAGGGCGGCGAAGCTGCAGACGATGACCCAACTGGCGGTGGTCAGCAGATACATGTCCCGCGGGCGCATCTGGGTGTGTGCAGGCCGACCGCGCGCCACCAGCGCGACGCCGCAGACGAAGGTGATCAGGCTCGACCACAAAAACGCCGAGAGGTCATCGTTGCGCTCGTACATCACCAGCGTCAAAAGCGGGATTGCCATGCTGGCAGCCAGGGTGATCAGGAAAATACCGAGGATGAAGCCAATAAACCGCACAACCGCAATGGACATAGAACACGCCTGAATGAATGAGCCGCACAGTATTGTTTTTGTGGCGGGCTGATGGGTAGCCCCTTGGGCAGTTTTGTTCAATACCGCCCGCGATTGGCAATTTACCTTGATCGCCACCTCACAGATATGAAGAAGGTATGCGATGAGTTTGATTCTTTCCATGGCGGCGTTTGCCCTGGTCGCCTCCATTACACCCGGCCCGGTCAATATCGTCGCCCTCAGCTCCGGGGCGCGGTACGGGTTTCGTGCGACGTTGCGCCATGTGGGCGGTGCAACCCTGGGGTTTGTCTTGCTGCTGGTGCTGATGGGGCTGGGGTTGCATGAAGTGTTGCAACGCTGGCCTGGCCTCACACGGGTGGTGCAACTGGGCGGCGTGGCGTTTTTGTTGTTCATGGCCTGGAAACTGGCGATGGATAACGGGCACCTGGGCGCCGAGGACGAGGGGCGAGCGCCTTCGATGTTCTATGGCGCGCTGATGCAATGGCTAAACCCCAAGGCGTGGCTGGCCTGCGTGGCGGGAATGGGGGCGTTCGTGGCCGATGGCGAGGCGCGGCTGGTGTGGCAGTTTGCGGCGATCTACCTGGTGATCTGCTACGTCTCGGTGGGCTGCTGGGCCTACGCCGGGAGTTTCCTGCGCACCTGGTTGGGTAATCCGGCGACCATGCGCCTGTTCAATCGGACGATGGCGGGGTTGTTGGTGGCCAGTGCGGTGTATCTGTTGTTGCCTTGAGCCAACCCGTCCTTGCGGTCAGGTGGTGCGGTATCAGCCGCGATATTGCCCGGGCGTAGCCGCCAGGTGTTGCTTGAAGGCACGCTGGAAATGCGCCTGGTCGGCAAACCCGCTGTCCAGCGCCACGTCGGCGATCAGCTTGCCTTCGCGCAATTGGCGCCGGGCAAACTGGATCCGGCGGTTGACCAGGAAGGCGTGGGGCGTCATCCCGTAATGGCGCTTGAAGGCTCGGCTCAGGTAGGACGGCGACAGTTGCGCGGCGGTGCAGATGTCTTCCAGCTTCAAGGCTTCGCTGCAATGGTCGTGGATAAACTGCGCCGCACGCATGAGGCCTGGATGACTGCCCCGGTCCGGGCGACCGGCAGGGTTGAGCCGTTGCTGCAGGTCGATAAAAAATGCCTCGGCGGCGGCGTGCTTGTGGTGCGTGTCGAGCTGCTCATCCACCAATTGCTCATACAACCTTCCCAATGCGGCAAACAGCTCCACATCGCGGCTGTGCGTGGTGGCGAAGCCCTGGAAATCCAGGCTTTCGTCAAAGCCGATACGGCGCTGCAAGTCTCTGAGCCACTGGGTGTCGACGTACAACATCACGTAGGACCACGGCTGATCGTCGATCGGGTTGCACGCGTGGACGTCGCCCGGGTTCATCAGCACCACCGTGCCGCTTTCCACCTGGAAATTCGAGCGTTCGTGAACGTAGGTGCTGCGCCCGGCGGTGATCGCGCCGATGGAAAAGTGGTCATGGGAATGGCGCGAATAGCAGACCTTGCGTCCATCGCCGATGGCCCGGGCTTCGATGAAGGGCAGGGCCGCGTCGCGCCAGAAGCGTGGGGCGTCGTCATGGGGGGCGTGCTTCATCGGTCAGCGTCCTCGTCTTGAACCTGAGTGGCAGTGTATTAGTCCTGACCGGTAAATGCCCGTCGGATTTAGCCCGTTCGGTTTGAAGGGCTGGGGTCCTGGACTAGACTTCATGAAGTCCTGCCAATGGAGTTTCCGATGCTTGCGCCACGCCAACCGGACGACGAAGCCGCTCGCCTCAAGAATCTGCACTCGCTCAAGCTGCTTGATACCGCACCCGAAGAGCGGTTTGACCGCCTGACCCGCCTTGCCCGACGCCTGTTTGACGTGCCCATCGCGCTGGTGTCGCTGGTGGACGCCAATCGGCAGTGGTTCAAGTCCAGCGCCGGCCTGGACGCCAGCGAAACCTCGCGGGAGATTTCCTTCTGTGGGCATGCGATTTTGCAGGATCAGATCCTGGAGATCTGCGACGCGGAACAGGATGAGCGCTTCCACGACAACCCACTGGTCACGGACAAGCCTGGCATTCGCTTCTATGCGGGGCATCCGCTGGGGATGGAGGACGGCAGCAAGCTCGGCACGTTGTGCCTGCTCGACACCAAGCCGCGCAAGCTCAATGACGAAGAGCGCGAACTGTTGCGCGACTTGGCCCGCATGGCCGAGCAGGAAATGGTCGCGGTGCAGATGGCGAGCATGGACGAGCTGACGCTGCTGTCCAATCGGCGTGGCTTCAGGATGTTGGCCCAGCATGCGTTGAATGTGTGTGATCGCTTGTCGCGACCGGCGACGCTGCTGTTCTTCGATCTCAACGACTTCAAGCCGATCAACGACCGTTATGGGCACGCCGAGGGCGACAACGCGCTGAAAACGTTCGCCGATGTGCTGCGTATCGCCTTTCGCGAAAGTGATGTGATCGGCCGCCTGGGCGGTGACGAATTCGTGGCGTTGCTCACCGGTTCTTCCCATGTCGAGATAGCGGCAATCATGGCGCGGCTCCAGGAAATCCTCGATGAGCGCAATGCGATGTTGCAGCGTGGCTATGACATTCGTTTCAGTGTCGGCCAGATCGAGTACGACCCCCAGCGTCATCAGTCGATCGACCTGCTACTGGCGGACGCGGATGCGGCGATGTACACACAGAAACAGGCGCTACGCAGCTAGCACAGGCTGATCCCTGTGGGAGCGAGCTTGCTCGCGAAGGCGTCGGCACAGTCAATATCAATGCCAGCAGACCCACCGCCATCGCGAGCAAGCTCGCTCCCACAGGGGGGGTTGCAGTGGGCATAAAAAAACGCCGCATGGCCTTTCCAGGACAAGCGGCGTTTTTGCTGCAACGTGAAGATTACTCTTCGATGTTGCCCATGGCGGTGGTGTTGAAGCCGCCGTCCACGTACATGATTTCACCGCTGATGCCCGACGCCAGGTCCGAGCACAGGAAGGCGCCGGCGTTGCCGACTTCTTCGATGGTGACGTTGCGACGCAGCGGGGTTTGCGCTTCGTTGGCGGCCAGCATCTTGCGGAAGTTCTTGATGCCGGAAGCGGCGAGGGTGCGGATCGGGCCTGCCGATACGCAGTTGACGCGGGTGCCGTCCGGGCCCAGGGAGCCGGCCAGGTAACGGACGCCGGCTTCCAGCGAAGCCTTGGCCATACCCATGACGTTGTAGTTCGGCATGGTGCGCTCGGCGCCCAGGTACGACAGGGTCAGCAGGCTGCCGTTGCGGCCTTTCATCATTTCGCGACCGGCCTTGGCCAGGGCCACGAAGCTGTAGGCGCTGATGTCGTGGGCAATGCGGAAACCTTCGCGGGTGGTGGCTTCGGTGAAGTCGCCGTCCAGTTGGTCGCCCGGGGCGAAGCCCACGGAGTGCACGATGCAGTCCAGGCCATCCCACTTCTTGCTCAGTTCTTCGAAGACCTTGGCGATTTCTTCATCGCTGGCCACGTCGCACGGGAAGCACAGCTCAGGGCTCGAACCCCAGCCTTGTGCGAACTCTTCGACACGACCCTTGAGTTTGTCGTTCTGATAAGTGAAGGCAAGCTCAGCGCCCTCGCGATGCATGGCGGCGGCGATGCCGGATGCGATGGACAGCTTGCTGGCGACACCGACGATCAGTACGCGCTTACCGGCGAGAAAACCCATGTGTTGCTCCTCTTTCAGGTTATTCGGCAGTTGTTGGGGCCAGGAAGGCGGCCTCCAGCAACTGCTGTGTATAGGGGTGCTGCGGCGCGGCGAATATGCTGCGGGCATCACCTTGTTCGACCACTTGGCCATGCTTGACCACCATCAACTGGTGGCTCAGCGCTTTGACGACAGCCAGGTCATGGCTGATAAACAGGTACGTCAGGTTGTACTTGGTTTGCAACGACCGCAACAGCTCCACCACTTGGCGTTGCACGGTACGGTCCAGGGCCGACGTCGGTTCATCCAGCAGAATCAACGCCGGCTTGAGCACCAGGGCCCGGGCAATGGCGATACGCTGCCGTTGCCCTCCGGAAAATTCATGGGGGTAGCGGTTCCGGGTTTCCGGGTCCAGGCCTACCTCCTTCAATGCCGCGATTATCGCTTGTTCCTGTTCGGCTTCGGTGCCGATCTTGTGGATCCGCAGGCCTTCGCCAACGATCTGGCTCACACACATCCGTGGGCTCAGGCTACCGAACGGGTCCTGAAACACCACTTGCATCTCCCGGCGTAGCGGCCGGACTTGTTGCTGCGTCAGGCTATCCAGCTGCTTGCCTTCGAAACGGATCCCGCCCTGGCTGCCGATCAACCGCAGGATTGCCAGCCCCAGGGTGGATTTGCCGGAACCGCTTTCGCCGACGATGCCCAGGGTCTGGCCCTGGGGCAGGCTGAAGCGGATACCGTCCACGGCCTTGATGTAGTCTACCGTGCGCTTGAACAGGCCTTTCTTGATCGGGAACCAGACTTTCAGGTCCTCGACCTGCAACAGCGGCGGGCCGACGACGTTGCTCGCCGGGGTGCCGCTGGGTTCAGCGCCCAGCAGTTCCCGAGTGTACGGATGCTGCGGTGCCCGGAACAACTCTTCGCACGATGCCTGTTCGACGATGCAACCGCGCTGCATGACACATACGCGATGCGCAATTCTTCGCACCAGGTTCAAATCGTGGCTGATCAGCAGCAGCGACATGCCCAATCGCGCCTGCAATTCCTTGAGTAATTGGAGGATTTTCAGCTGGACGGTGACGTCCAGTGCGGTGGTCGGCTCGTCGGCAATCAGCAGTTCCGGCTCGTTGGCCAGGGCCATGGCGATCATCACCCGCTGGCGCTGGCCGCCGGACAGCTCGTGGGGCAGGGCCTTGAGGCGCTTGTGGGGCTCGGGAATGCCGACCAGCTCCAGCAACTCAAGGGTCCGGCGGGTCGCGACCTTGCCGCTCAGGCCCTTGTGGATGCCGAGCACTTCATTGATCTGTTTTTCAATGGAGTGCAGCGGGTTGAGGGATGTCATCGGCTCCTGGAAAATCATCGCAATCCGGTTGCCACGGATATGACGGATGGTTTTTTCCTTCAAACCCAGCAAATTCTGGCCGGCGTACTGGATGGTCCCGGTGGGGTGATGGGCCAGCGGGTAAGGCAGCAACCGCAGGATCGAATGGGCGGTAACCGATTTGCCCGAGCCGCTTTCACCCACCAGGGCCAGGGTTTCGCCGCGCTTGATATCGAAGCTGACCCCCTCGACCACGCGCTGGCGGCGTTCGCCGACAATGAACTCCACCGCCAGGTCGCGTACTTCGATCAGATTGTCCTGGTTCATTTCACTTCCTCGGATCGAAGGCATCGCGAGCGGACTCGCCGATGAACACCAACAGGCTCAACATCAGGGCCAGCACGGCGAACGCGCTGATGCCCAGCCATGGCGCCTGGAGGTTGGATTTGCCCTGGGCCACCAGCTCGCCGAGGGACGGCGCGCCTGGCGGCAGGCCGAAGCCGAGGAAATCCAGGGCGGTGAGGGTGCCGATGGCGCCGGTGAGGATGAACGGCATGAACGTCATGGTCGAGACCATGGCGTTGGGCAGGATGTGGCGGAACATGATCGCGCCGTTCTGCATGCCCAGCGCCCGGGCAGCTCGCACGTATTCCAGGTTGCGCCCGCGCAGGAACTCGGCACGGACCACATCCACCAGGCTCATCCAGGAAAACAGCAGCATGATGCCCAGCAGCCACCAGAAGTTGGGCTGGACGAAACTGGCCAGGATGATCAGCAGGTACAGCACCGGCAACCCGGACCAGATTTCCAGGAATCGTTGGCCGGCCAGGTCCACCCAACCGCCATAGAAGCCCTGCAGGGCGCCGGCGATCACGCCGATGATCGAGCTGAGCACGGTCAGCGTCAGGGCAAACAGGACCGAGATGCGGAAGCCATAGATGACCCGGGCCAGGACATCGCGACCCTGGTCGTCAGTGCCCAGCCAGTTCACGGAAGAGGGCGGCGCCGGGGCCGGGACCTTCAGGTCGTAGTTGATGCTCTGGTAGCTGAACGGAATCGGTGCCCACAGCACCCAGGCGTCCTTGGCCGCCAGCAGTTCGCGGATATAGGGGCTCTTGTAGTTGGCTTCCAGCGGGAATTCGCCGCCGAACGTGGTTTCCGGGTAGCGCTTGAGGGCCGGGAAGTACCAGCCATTGTCGTAATGCACCACCAGCGGCTTGTCGTTGGCGATCAACTCGGCGCCCAGGCTCAGCCCGAACAGGATCAGGAACAGCCACAGCGACCACCAGCCACGCTTGTTGGCCTTGAACAGTTCGAAGCGGCGGCGATTGAGAGGGGACAGGTTCATCTCAATGCTCCCGGCTTTCGAAGTCGATGCGTGGATCGACAAAGGTGTAGGTCAGATCGCCGATCAGTTTCACCACCAGCCCCAGCAAGGTGAAGATGAACAGGGTGCCAAACACCACCGGGTAGTCGCGGTTGATGGCCGCTTCGAAACTCATCAGGCCCAGGCCATCGAGGGAGAAGATCACTTCCACCAGCAGGGAGCCGGTAAAGAAAATCCCGATGAATGCCGAAGGGAAGCCGGCGATCACCAGCAGCATGGCATTGCGGAATACGTGGCCGTAGAGCACTCGATGGCGGGTCAGGCCCTTGGCCTTGGCGGTGACCACGTATTGCTTGTTGATTTCGTCGAGGAAGCTGTTCTTGGTCAGCAGGGTCATGGTGGCGAAGTTACCGATCACCAGGGCGGTGACGGGCAAGGCCAGGTGCCAGAAGTAATCGAGGATCTTGCCACTCATGCTCAATTCGTCGAAATTGTTGGAGGTCAGCCCGCGCAACGGGAACCAGTCGAAATAGCTGCCGCCGGCAAACACCACGATCAGCAGGATGGCGAACAGGAATGACGGGATCGCGTAGCCGACGATGATGGCCGAGCTGGTCCAGACATCGAAATGGCTGCCGTGCCGCGTGGCCTTGGCGATCCCCAGCGGGATCGACACCAGGTACATGATCAGCGTGCTCCACAACCCCAGGGAGATGGACACGGGCATCTTTTCCTTGATCAGGTCGATGACCTTGGCGTCGCGGAAGAAACTGTCGCCGAAGTCCAGGTGGGCGTAGTTCTTGATCATGATCCACAGGCGTTCGGGTGCCGACTTGTCGAAGCCGTACATGCGCTCGATTTCCTTGACCAGCCCCGGGTCCAGGCCCTGGGCGCCGCGGTAGGAGGAGCCTGCCACCGACACTTCGGCACCGCCGCCGGCAATGCGGCTGGTGGCGCCCTCGAAGCCCTCGAGCTTGGCGATCATCTGTTCCACCGGCCCGCCGGGCGCGGCCTGGATGATGACGAAGTTGATCAGCAGAATGCCGAACAGGGTCGGGATGATCAGCAGCAGTCGCCGAAAAATATAAGCCAGCATTTCGTTACTCCACGCTCGCAGGGGCGGCGATTTGCTGCTCGATGACCTGCTTCTCTACTTCATCGGCCGGCTTGACCTCCGGCTTGACCCACCAGGTGGTGGTGCCGATGTCATAGGTGGGCGTGATTTTCGGATGGCCGATGTGGTTCCAGTAGGCCACGCGCCAGGTCTTGATGTGCCAGTTCGGGATCACGTAGTAGCCCCATTGCAAGACCCGGTCCAGCGCACGGGCGTGGGCCACCAGGCTCTTGCGCGAATCGGCGTTGATCAGTTGTTCCACCAACTGGTCCACGGCCGGATCTTTCAGGCCCATGGTGTTGCGGCTGCCGGGCTTGTCGGCGGCGGCGGACATCCAGAACTCGCGTTGTTCGTTACCCGGCGAACTGGATTGCGGGAAGCTGCCTACCACCAGGTCGAAGTCCCGGGAGCGCACGCGGTTGATGTACTGGGACACGTCCACGCGGCGGATCACCAGGTCGATGCCCAGGTCGCTCAGGTTGCGCTTGAACGGCAGCAGCACCCGTTCGAACTCGGTCTGGGCCAGCAGGAACTCCAGCACCACCGGTTTGCCCTGGGCATCGACCATCTTGTCGTCGACGATGCGCCAGCCGGCCTCTTGCAGCAATTGGTAGGCCTTGCGCTGCTGGTCGCGGATCATGCCGCTGCCGTCGCACATCGATGGCTGGAAGGCGTCAGTGAAGACCTGTTCGGGAATCTTGCCGCGCAGGGGCTCGAGGATCTTCAACTCGTCTTCGCCGGGCAGGCCGGTGGCAGCCATTTCCGAATTCTCGAAATAGCTGCGGGTGCGGGCGTAGGCGCCGTTGAACAGTTGCTTGTTGGTCCACTCGAAGTCCAGCAGCAGGCTCAAGGCCTTGCGCACCCGTATGTCCTGGAAGATCGGCCGGCGCAGGTTGTAGACAAAGCCTTGCATGCCGGTGGGGTTGCCGTTGGGGATCTGTTCCTTGATCAACCGGCCTTCGGTCACGGCCGGGATGTTGTAGGCATTGGCCCAGTTCTTGGCGGTCATCTCCAGCCAGAAATCGAACTGCCCGGCTTTCAAGGCCTCGACCGCGACGGTGTTGTCGCGGTAGTAATCGGTAGCCAGTACGTCGAAATTATAGAAACCGCGATTGACCGGCAGGTCCTTGCCCCAGTAGTCCTTCACCCGCTCATAGCGGATCGAGCGTCCGGCCTTCACTTCGGCGACCTTGTAGGGACCGCTGCCCAGGGGGATCTCCAGGTTGCCCTTGCTGAAGTCGCGCTCGGCCCACCAGTGTTTCGGCAATACCGGCAGTTGGCCGAGGATCAACGGCAGCTCACGATTGTTAGTGTGCTTGAACTTGAACAAAACCTTGAGCGGGTCTTCGGCGATGACGTCGGCGACGTCGCTGTAATAGCCGCGAAACATCGGCGCGCCGTCCTTGGTCAGGGTCTGGAAGCTGAAGACCACGTCCTCGGCGCGCACCGGATGACCATCGTTGAAACGGGCTTCGGGACGCAGGTAGAAACGTACCCAGCCATTGTCCGGGGCTTTCTCGATTTTTTCGGCGATCAGGCCATATTCGGTGAACGGTTCGTCCAGGCCCTGCTTGGCCAGGGTGTCGTAGATCAGGCCGATGTCGTCGGCCGGTACACCTTTGCTGATGAACGGGTTGAGGCTGTCGAAGCCGCCAAAACCGCCCTGGCGGAAGATCCCGCCTTTGGGCGCGTCCGGGTTGACGTAGTCGAAATGCTGAAAGTTCGCCGGATACTTCGGCGGCTCGTTGTACAAGGTCACGGCATGCTGCGGCGCGGCACAAGCCAGCCCGGCGAATAACAGGCTGCTGGCCTGCAGGAGCAGGGCACGTAGAGGCTTCATTGATCTTTCTCCGAAGATTTCAGCCACCATGCGCTCAGGCCCAGGGTGTAGGGCGGCGTGGTGACGAAGGCGAACCGGTTGCGGTACGCCAGGCGATGATAATTGAGATACCAGTTGGGAATGCAGTAATGCTGCCACAGCAGCACGCGATCCAGGGCCTTGCCGGCGGCGACCTGTTCGTCGCGGGTCTGGGCGGCGAGCAGCTTTTCCAGCAGATGATCGACCACAGGGTTGGCGATCCCGGCGTAGTTCTTGCTGCCCTTGACCCCGACCTGGCTGGAGTGGAAGTACTGCCATTGCTCGAGGCCCGGGCTGAGGGTCTGGTTCAAGGTCAGCAGGATCATGTCGAAGTCGAACTGGTCCAGGCGCTGCTTGTACTGGGCGCGGTCCACCGTGCGCAGCCGGGCCTGGATGCCGATGCTGGCGAGGTTCTCGACGTAGGGTTGCAGGATGCGCTCCAGGTTCGGGTTCACCAGCAGGATTTCGAAGCTCAGGGGCTGGCTGTCGGCGTTCAGCAGGCGTTGGCCGTTGAGGCTCCAACCGGCTTCCTTCAATAACCCCAGGGCTTTGCGCAGGGTTTCCCGGGGGATGCCGCGACCGTCGGTCTTGGGCAAGCTGAAGGGTTCGGTGAGCAGTTTGGGCGGCAATTGTTCCCGGTATGGCTTGAGCAGCAGCCATTCATGGCCCACCGGCAGGCCGGTGGCGGAAAACTCGCTGTTGGGGTAATAACTGAGGGTGCGCTTGTAGGCGCCGCTGAACAGGGTGCGGTTGGTCCACTCGAAATCGAACATCAGCCCCAGGGCTTCACGTACCTTGACCTCGGCAAACGTGCCGCGTCGGGTGTTCATGAACAGGCCCTGGGTCTGGGTCGGGATCTGGTGGGGAATCTGCGCCTTGATCACGTCGCCGCGCTTGATCGCCGGAAAGTCATAGCCGTTGGCCCAGTTCTTGGCCTGGTGTTCGATGTAGATGTCGAACTCGCCGGCCTTGAAGGCTTCGAAGGCAACTTCGCTGTCACGATAGAACTCCACGTCCATGCGGTCGTAGTTGTACTTGCCACGATTGACCGGCAGGTCCTTGCCCCAGTAATCCTTGACCCGTTCGAACACCAGTTGGCGGCCTGGTTGCACTTTGGTGATGCGATACGGCCCGCTGCCCAGGGGCGGTTCGAAGGTCGTTGCCTTGAAATCGCGGCCTTTCCAGTAATGCTGGGGCAACACCGGCAGTTCACCCAGGCGCAGGATCAGCAGCGGATTGCCCGCGCGCTTGAAGACAAAGCGGATTCTCAGTGGATTGAGAATGTCGACACGCAGCACTTCCTGCAGGTTGGTGCGGTATTGCGGGTGACCGTCCTTGAGCAGCGTCCTGTAGGAGAACGCCACGTCATAGGCGGTGATGGGCACGCCATCGTGAAACCGCGCTTCGGGGCGCAGGTTGAACACCACCCAACTGCGGTCTTCGCTGTATTCCACCGACTGGGCGATCAGGCCGTAGCTCGACGTCGGTTCATCACCGGACGGCGCGTACTGGCCGGTGCCGACCATCAGTGGTTCGTTCAGCTCATTGATGCCGTATTGCAGGAAATTGGGTGTAGAAACCGGGCTGCTGCCCTTGAACGTGTAGGGGTTGAGCGTATCGAAGGTGCCGAATGCCATGACTCGCAAGACACCGCCCTTGGGCGCTTGCGGGTTGACCCAGTCGAAGTGGGTGAATCTGGCCGGGTACTTGAGCGTGCCGAACTGCGCATAGCCATGGCTTTCGCTGATGGTTGCGCTGGCGGGAGAGCTCAAGGCCAGGCTGATCAGGAGCAAGAGGAGGGGACGTATCAAGTCTGAGATCCGATCCAGGCGGCTTGGGCTTTTATGGCCTGTACAGTAACAGCTTGTATCGGCAGGAAAAAGGCGGGGTTTAGAGGGGATGCCAGTCAGCTAAGCGGATACCTGTGGGAGCAAGGCTTGCCCGCGATGAACGATATCGCGGTTCAACTGTTAAACCGCGGTGTGGCCATCGCGGGCAAGCCTTGCTCCCACAGGCCTTGCCCCCACAGATGAGTCCCCTCACCACACAACGCTCCCCGGTCACCTCAGTGCGGGGAGTAGACCGTCAGCATCTGCCCAGGCTTGAGTGCCTTGCCCATCCGTGGGTTCCAGCGCTTGAGGTGCTGCATTTCCACGTTGAAACGCTTGGCGACGACGTACAGCGAATCACCTTGCTTGACCTTGTATTGGGTCTGCTTCTTCTGGTCCTTGCTATTGGCGGCCACCACGGTGCTGATGCGCTTGCTGGTGGCCTTGCTGGCCTTGGCGTCCTGCATCACCAGGGTCTGGCCGACCTTGAGCTTGTTGCCGCTGAGTTTGTTCCAGCGTTGCAGGTCTTTGGTCTGGACGTTGTTGGCCTTGGCGATCTGGGCGAGGTTTTCGCCGCGCTTGACTCGGTAGGTACGCCGGGCGCCTTCCACGTCGCTGTCGTCGGCTGTCTCAAACACCGGCTTGAGCGAGCGCTGGCTGATCAGCTCTTCGGGGCGCATGGTCGACAGGCTGGCGGTCAGCAACTGGGCCTTGGACGTGGGCACCAGCAGGTGCTGGGGGCCGTCGATGGTGGTGCGCTGCTTGAAGGCCGGGTTGAGCTGGAACAGCTCGTCTTCGTCGATGTTGGCCACCGCCGCGACCTTGGACAGGTCCATGCGCTGGTTGATCTCGACGACCTGGAAATAGGGTTCGTTGGCGATCGGGTTGAGGTTCACGCCATAGGCATCGGGCGAGAGCACCACCTGGGACAGCGCCAGCAACTTCGGCACATAAGCCTGGGTTTCGCTGGGCAGCGGCAGGTTCCAGTAGTCGGTGGGCAGGCCAAGCTTCTCGTTGCGCTCGATGGCGCGGCTGACCGTACCCTCGCCGGCGTTGTAGGCGGCCAGCGCCAGCAACCAGTCGCCGTTGAACATGTCGTGCAGGCGCGTCAGGTAGTCCAGGGCGGCCGTGGTGGAGGCGGTGATATCGCGACGCCCGTCATAGAAGCGGGTCTGGCGCAGGTTGAAGTAACGCCCCGTGGACGGGATGAATTGCCACAGGCCCACTGCGTTGGCCCGGGAATAGGCCATGGGGTTGTAGGCACTCTCGATCACCGGCAGCAACGCCAGCTCCAGCGGCATGTTGCGCTCTTCGAGGCGTTCGACGATGTAATGGATGTACAGGCTGCCACGCTCACCGGCGTTTTCCATGAAGGAAGGGTTGCTGGCGAACCACAGGCGCTGTTGCTCGATACGTGGATTGACGCCGGCCGTTTCCTGCAGCTGGAAACCCTGGCGCATGCGCTCCCAGACGTCCTGGGGTACTTGAGGGCTGGGTTTCTCACTGAGCCATACCGGCTTCTGTTTGGCGCGAGCGGCGATATTCGGCGTGTGCGCCGCGTCGGTCTGCGGCAGTTGGCTCGTGCTCTGGCAGCCCGCCAATGTGGCGGACACGGCCACCGCAATGGCTTGAGCCAAGCGGGTCAATGTGTCTGACTGGACGGACCTGCGTATAGATGACGACATTGGCTGGAAGTAAGTTCCGGGCAAAAATGTCGGCCGATTCTAGGAAGCGCACCCCAACAGGTCAACCTTTCAGAATTTTTGTATCAATCGATAGCTGCCTTAGAACGTATCTTTCCAAGCCCTCAAGGCCGCAAAAACCTCACTCGGCGTCTGGTTTCGCTGGCCGTTCCGTTCGTCTGCTTTTTGTTTAACAGATGTTTCAGTCGTGCGCAGGAACGGGTTGGTGAGTTTTTCCAGGGCCAGGGTCGAGGGTAGCGTCATGATGCCTTCGCTGCGTTGCCGGCTGACTTTTTCCAGGCGGGCGGCGACGTCCGGGTTGCCGGGCTCCACGGCGGCGGCGAACTTCAGGTTGCTGAGGGTATATTCATGGGTGCAGTAGACCAGCGTATCTTCAGGCAGGGCGGCGAGGCGACTGAGCGAATGGTGCATTTGCGCAGGCGTGCCTTCGAAGAGCCGGCCGCAACCGGCGGCGAACAGGGTGTCGCCACAGAACAGCAGGCCGTGATGGTAGTAGGCGATGTGCCCCAGGGTATGGCCAGGCACGGCATAGACATCGAAGTCCCAGCCGAGCACGCTGACCGTGTCGTTGTCATGCAGGGCCTTGTCCCGCGCCGGGATGTTTTCGCTGGCCGGACCGTAAACGGTGGCGTTCGTCGCATTCTTCAGCGCCTGGACGCCGCCGACATGATCATGGTGATGATGGGTGATCAGGATGTCGCTCAGGACCCAGCCCGGATGGGTCTCGAGCCAGGCCTGCACCGGCGCGGCGTCACCCGGGTCGACCACGGCGCAGCGCTGGGTGGCGTGGTCCTGTAACAACCAGATGTAGTTATCGGTGAATGCGGGCAGGGCACTGATCTGTATCATCGTGGAATTCGCCAAGCGGAAAACAAAGGCGCATCTTAGAACTTCCTGACGCGTTGGAGAATGCAATGACCGATGAAGCGTTCGCTCAGGCTGATCCTGACTGGCTGGCGTTGATCAGCGCCGCCCGTGAATGGCTGTCCGGCCCTGTCGGGCAATTTTTGCTGGAAGAAGAACGGCACATGCTCGAAGACGAGTTGGGCCGGTTCTTCGGCGGCTACCTGGTGCACTACGGGCCTTCGGCGCAAACGCCGCCGTCGGCACCGCAAGTCCAGCGCAACGTGCGCCTGGGAGCGCCGTTGCCCGGGGTGGAAATCGTCTGTGAAGAGCAGGCCTGGCCGTTGAGCGAGCATGCCGCCGACGTGGTGGTCATGCAGCACGGCCTGGATTTCTGCCTGTCGCCCCACGGTCTGTTGCGTGAAGCCGCCAGCAGCGTGCGCCCTGGCGGGCACCTGTTGATCATCGGCATCAATCCCTGGAGCGCTTGGGGCTTGCGTCATGTGTTTGCCCACGACGCCTTGCGCCAGGCCCGCTGCATCTCGGCGTCGAGGGTCGGCGACTGGCTGAACCTGCTGGGTTTTGCGCTGGAGAAACGCCGCTTCGGGTGCTATCGTCCGCCGCTTGCGTCGCCCAAGTGGCAGGCGCGCCTGGCCGGCTGGGAGCGCAAGGCCGGTGACTGGCAGCTGTCCGGCGGCGGTTTCTACCTGTTGGTGGCACGCAAGATCGCGGTCGGGCTGCGCCCGGTGCGCCAGGCGCGACGCGAGCCGATGGGCAAGCTGATTCCCTTGCCAATGGCCAAGGTCAATCGTCGCCACATCGAGCCGTAACCTTTTTCGATGGTTCTTGCCGGCATTGGGCTGCGGGTGTTGTCGGGCCCGATCGGCGGGCCTTTGCATTTTTTTGGATAGATTGGCATGAGCGATAGCGTAGAACTCTTCACTGATGGCGCCTGCAAGGGCAACCCCGGTCCAGGCGGCTGGGGCGCGTTGCTGGTGTGCAAGGGCGTGGAGAAGGAACTCTGGGGCGGCGAAACCAATACCACCAACAATCGCATGGAGCTGATGGGCGCCATTCGTGGCCTGGAAGAGCTCAAGCGGCCTTGCGATGTGTTGCTGGTGACCGACTCGCAGTACGTCATGAAGGGCATCAACGAGTGGATGGCGAACTGGAAGAAACGTGGCTGGAAGACGGCGGCGAAGGAACCGGTAAAAAACGCCGACCTCTGGAAGCTGCTGGATGAACAGGTCAGCCGCCACAACGTCACCTGGAAATGGGTGCGCGGCCACATCGGCCACCACGGCAACGAACGGGCCGACCAGTTGGCCAATCGTGGGGTCGATGAGGTTCGGGGCTTCAAGCAGGCCTGATTCAGCCGGATGTACCCTCCTGTGACGAGGCGCTTGTGTGGGAGCAAAGCTTGCTCGCGACACAGGCGCCCCGGTTTTCCTGAAAGACCGCATGATCTTCATCGCGAGCAAGCTTTGCTCCCACAGTGTTTGCTTTCGCTCATCACTTGCTTCCACCAGCCTGGCTCCCAGGTAAATCCCCTTGCCACAAGAGCGTGTTAAGATCCGCGCTTTTGCAAGACTGCCCGCTGAGAGCTGAACACTGATGGCCAACAGATCTGTAGTACTGGATACCGAAACCACCGGCATGCCGGTGACCGATGGTCACCGGATTATTGAAATCGGTTGTGTCGAGCTGATCGGCCGGCGCCTGACCGGTCGCCATTTCCACGTTTACCTGCAACCGGATCGCGAAAGTGACGAGGGCGCCATCGGCGTGCACGGCATCACCAACGAATTTCTGGTGGGCAAGCCGCGTTTCGCCGAAGTGGCCGATGAGTTCTTCGAATTCATCCAGGGCGCGCAGTTGATCATCCACAACGCGGCGTTCGACGTCGGGTTCATCAACAACGAATTCGCCCTGATGGGTCAGCACGACCGGGCTGACATTACCCAGCATTGCACCATCCTCGATACCCTGATGATGGCCCGGGAACGTCACCCTGGGCAGCGCAACAGCCTCGACGCCTTGTGCAAGCGCTACGGCGTCGACAACTCCGGTCGTGAACTGCACGGCGCCTTGCTCGACTCCGAGATCCTGGCCGACGTCTACCTGACCATGACCGGCGGCCAGACCAGCCTGTCCCTGGCCGGTAACGCCTCGGACGGCAACGGTACCGGTGAAGGCTCTGGCAATCAGGCCACGGAAATCCGGCGTTTGCCCGCTGACCGCCAACCATCGCGGATTATCCGCGCCAGCGAGAGCGACCTGGCCGAACATGCCGCGCGTCTGGAAGCCATCGCCAAGTCCGCAGGTGCTCCGGCATTGTGGACGCAGTTGGCCGAGTCGCAGGCTACGGCGAACTGACCCGTTGCTCCCCTGTCACTCTCTTTCGTTTCATTTCTCGCCACAATCGCCACGACCTTCTAACCTGAGGTAACGGGCAGGCTACGGATCCCGCTTGATGTGTGAAGATTTGAAAGGCAAGGGCAATGGATGGCACCACGCCGTTGGTTGTCTCAAGGAATGAGGACCTTCCCCAGTATGCAACCGGTCATGAATCCCAAACACCCCGGGTTGTCGGTGCGCATCGTCGATGACGGCTTTGCCGCCTATATCTGGGGCAGTGACTTCAGCTTCGAAGTCAGCGACTACGCGACGGCGCAGATCGGCCGGCCCGTCAACCAATGGCCGGTGACGCCCATTGTTCCCTATCGCAAGTGCTATGGCATCGATCCCGAGGAATTCAGCAGCTTCCGCAATGCCCCGGACAGCGAGATCTTCATGGCTTATCTCGACGACCAGCCCGTGGGGCATCTGGTGGTCAGTACCAACTGGAACGGCTATGCCCACATCGACGAGTTGGCGGTGCATGCGCCAGCCCGTCGCCACGGGGTGGCCAAGGCGTTGCTCGATGTCGCCCAGTTCTGGAGTCGCAAGAAAAAACTGCCGGGCATCATGCTCGAGACCCAGAACAACAATCTGGGTGCCTGCCGGCTCTATGAGCGTTGCGGCTACGTGCTCGGCGGTATCGATCACCTGCGCTATCGCGGCATTGACCGGCATACCGACGAAGTGGCGTTGTTCTGGTACCGGCTGTTCGATGATCCGCTGGGCATGTCGATCAGTGGCTCAGCAACGCCTCGGCTTGTTCCGTAACCCGTTCCAGCAGCGATTGGACGGCGGGTGAGGGCTGCGTGCCGTTCAGGCTCAGGGCATAGAGACCAATCGCAATGGCGGGCGATACCGGGCAGACGTCCAGGCCACTGCCCTTGGCGCCTGAGGCAGTGAACGGGTCGACGATGGCAAGGCCTTCGCCGGCCTCGACCATGGCGCGCATCATCTGATGGGTCTGGACGCGGATCTGGATCATTGGCGCCGGACGCAGCGCCGCCAGTTTATGCTCGAAGGCAGGGCTCAGTGGGTCATGGCCATCCAGGCCTACCAACGGCTGGCCCGCCAGGTCCTGGAGCGAAATGTATTTCTGTCGTGGTTGCAGCCAGCCGTGAGGTGCCAGCAATTGCAGTTTGCCCTGGGCGATCATCTGGCAATGGATGTCGGGATGCTCGGGGTCGTGCAAGCTCAGGCCCAGGTCGCTTTCACGCAACAGCAGGCTGTGGACGATGTCGCGGGTCGGTTGGCTGAGCAGGGTGCAAGGCGCATCCGGATGGCGGCGACGCAGGGCGGCGATGCTCTGGGGCAGCAACTGCTGGGCCAGCGGCGGGGTGCAGATAATGCGCAAGGGTGGCGCCTGATAGTGTTTCAGGCTGCTGGCCAGGCGCTGCACCGGTTCGAGGGTGTCGTACACCCGCGTGATGCCGTCGCGCAGTTCGAGAGTTTCCCGAGTCGCCTGCAAGCGCCCGCGCACACTGGCAAACAGCATGAAGCCCAGCTGCGCCTCGGCATCGCGCAGGATCGCCTCGACCTCTGCCACTGGCAATTGCAGCCATTCGGCCGCCGTGCCGAGGTGGCCGGTCTGCAGCAGCGCCTGGATCACTTCGATGTGGCGTAAACGCATGCAAGAAGTCCGTGTTCGGCGGGTGAGTCATTGAGTGGCCGAATCCTAACCCAAGTTCGGGCGTGACTTCTGCTCATAACTGCCAGTTATGAAGCTATTTGCGTTTCGGTGGGTGCTTGAGCTTGCAGTGGCGTTTCCGGTTCGCGTGTCAATTCGACTTGAGATTGCACCAGAACAAATTTGCCGTCGTCGCGTTTGTTGACGCGATCGCCGATAGCCAGTTTATAGGTGGTGACAGGCTCCTTGCCGTTTCCGTCGGGCGACGGGGTCGATTCATGGAACTCATGCACCAGATAGACGCGACCTTCGACGTCCCGCGCATGAAATTGTCCGACAAGTACTGCTGCCATTGCTTAGAACCTCTGGAAATAAATCACTCGATTTGCGGTTCTGTAGACCCTGGTCAAGCGCGGTAAGTTTTCCTACATGAAAAAAATAGTCCAACCGGCCGGTTTTTGTCGCTCCACTGGTCCAATTGTCACCCCGATCATCTATAACTACAGGCTCCTTTGAGCCGACAGTCGAGAAGCCTCTCATGAGTAATGTCTACACAGTGGCCGTTTTAGTGGGCAGCCTGCGCAAGGCATCGATCAACCGTAAGGTCGCGCTGGCACTGGCTGACCTGGCGCCAGCCAACCTCAAACTGAACATCGTCGAGATCGGCGAGTTGCCGCTCTACAACGAAGACATCGATGTTTCCCCTCCGGCAGCCTACAGCACTTTCCGTCAGCAGGTGGGCGCGGCCGACGCTTTGTTGTTCGTCACGCCTGAGTACAACCGCTCGGTACCGGCGCCGCTGAAAAACGCCATCGACGTCGGCTCGCGTCCCTACGGCCAGAGTTGCCTGAGTGGCAAGCCGGGCGCGGTGATCAGTGCTTCGCCGGGCGCCATCGGTGGTTTTGGTGCCAACCATCATTTGCGCCAGTCGCTGGTATTCCTTGACGTTCCCTGCATGCAGCAGCCGGAAGCCTACCTGAGCGGTGCCGGGACGGCGTTTGACGAGGCGGGCAACCTGTCGGAGTCGGTACGGCCCTTCCTGCAGACGTTCATCAATGCCTACGGCAAGTGGGTCGAGCAACACAAGAAGGCTTGATCTCTTTGCACAGCTTCAAGCCAAGCACCTTTGTGGCGGAGTGATTTTCTGTGGGAGCAAGGCTTGCCCGCGATGGCCGCAGCGCGGTTTACCAGCTGAACCGCGATATCGTTCATCGCGGGCAAGCCTTGCTCCCACAGTGGGAAAGCCTCCCTCGCGACATCGGCCATTCATCTGCGCGCTTTACTGGATATTCGAATTTCCATATATTCGCCCCTTCGCACCACCAGGCCGTTCTTCGTCACGTCTGATTCCCACTTTTCTATCCTTCTTCCAAGGCTGTTGCGCATGCTGATCGCGTCATTGATTTTCCTGCTGACCATTACGTTGGTGATCTGGCAGCCCAAGGGGCTTGGCGTCGGCTGGAGCGCGACGCTCGGCGCGCTGCTGGCGTTGTTGAGCGGGGTGGTGCAGGTCGGCGACATTGCGCTGGTCTGGCAGATCATCTGGAACGCCACCGGTACGTTTGTCGCGCTGATCATCATCAGCCTGCTGCTGGACGAGGCCGGCTTCTTCGCCTGGGCGGCCTTGCACGTGGCCCGTTGGGGAAAGGGCAGCGGGCGCAAGCTGTTTGCGTTCATGGTGCTGCTGGGCGCGCTGGTGTCGGCCCTGTTTGCCAATGACGGGGCGGCGTTGATCCTGACGCCCATCGTGATTTCGATGCTGCTGGCGTTGCGGTTTTCCCCAGCGGCGACCCTGGCATTCGTGATGGGTGCCGGTTTCATTGCCGACAGCGCGAGCCTGCCGCTGGTGGTGTCGAACCTGGTGAACATCGTCTCGGCGGACTTCTTCGGCATTGGCTTCAACCGCTACGCGGCGGTCATGGTGCCGGTGAACCTGGTCAGTGTGGCGGCCAGCCTGGCGATCTTGCTGTGGTTCTTTCGTCGCGACATCCCGCGCGACTACGACCCCGCTCAACTGGATGATCCGGCGACGGCGATCCACGACAAGGCAACGTTTTATGCCGGCTGGGTGGTGCTGGTGATCCTGCTGCTGGGCTGCTTTGCGCTGGAGCCGCTGGGGATTCCCATCAGCGCGATTTCCGCGGTCTGTGCTGCGTTGCTGCTGGCTGTCGCGGCCCGCGGCCACAAGATTTCCACCCGCAAGGTGATGAAGGAAGCGCCCTGGCAGATCGTGATTTTCTCCCTCGGCATGTACCTGGTGGTCTATGGCCTGCGCAATGCCGGGTTGACCGGCTACCTGGCCCATTGGCTCGACGGCTTCGCCGAATATGGCGTGTGGGGTGCGGCCATGGGCACCGGCGTGCTGACGGCGTTGCTCTCGTCGGCCATGAATAATTTGCCGACGGTGCTGGTCGGCGCCTTGTCCATCGATGCCAGCCAGGCCACCGGGGTGGTGAAGGAGGCGATGATCTACGCCAACGTCATCGGCAGCGACCTGGGCCCGAAAATCACCCCGATCGGCAGCCTGGCGACTTTGCTGTGGCTGCATGTGCTGGAGCGCAAGAACATCCAGATCGGCTGGGGGTACTACTTCAAGGTCGGGATCGTACTGACAGTGCCGGTGTTGCTGGTGACATTGGCAGCGCTGGCGGTGCGGTTGTCACTCTAGACCGAGTTGGCTTCATCGCGAGCAAGCTCGCTCCCACATTGGAATGCATTCTCCTCTATGAATGTGCTCCCCTGTGGGAGCGAGCTTGCTCGCGATGAGGCCCTGGCAGACACTCCAAAACTCAGCTGTTTTGGCCCGGCACATCCGGCCAGAGATCGGCCACCAGGAACACCCGCTCGGCTTCTTCCCACTCCCCCTCGGCATTTTCAGTCAGGCGCACCATCAGTTGCGCTGGCGCCATCGGGTCAAGGTCCAGTCGCCAGGCGTCCAGTTGCGCGGTGCTCCAGGTCTGCTCCGCCGGATAATGCGCCGGGGCCAACCAGGCGGCGCGGGGCAGGGGTTGCCAGCGCCCAGGTGGGCGCTGGGCGACGAATGCAGGCCAATCCCGCTGATGCAGCCAACTGCCCCGCAAATGCCGGGGATGCGCACCGGTCGGCGGGTCGGCGTGGCCCGGCCAGGGGTAGAGCAGGTAGCCGCCGAGCCAGAGCTCGGAGCGGAACACCTCGAGGCCGGTCGGCTCAATGCCCAATGCTGCCAAGGCCTCGCGGCTTTCCGGGCGCGCCGAGATGGGGAGCTGGTGCTCGCGCAAATGCGCCAGTTTACGGTCGAGTCGGTCATGACAGCCCGGCCCGAGCCACTGCGCGGTGTCCCGGCCATCCCCTTGCTGCGGGCCGAGGTACAACTTGATCGCCAACTCCAGATGATGGATGCCGTCACGATCGCGCAGCAGCAGGTCCAGTTCGCCCAGCGTATGGCCTTCGTGGCGGATCGGCAGGTTCGCGGCAATCAGCTCGATGCCAGGAGCGTGCTGCACGGCAAACTGCCACAGCCTTTCGTAATACAGGCCCAGGCGTCGCGTCCGTCCCAGGGACAGGCAGTGCAGCAGCGGGTAGCTGTCGCGGTCCAGTTGTCGCAGCCAGTGCTCCAGCTGATCAGGCGCCTGTACCCAGTCGCTGCCGGCCAGGGGATGGCGCTGGGGCCAGGGCGTGTCGATGAGCATCGGCGGGGCGATGATCGCCCACGCGAGGTCGCGCACTTCGGGATGGCGAAGGCGGCGGGGCAAGTCCAGCAATTCAGGGAACAGGATCATTTTGCGAGCATAGCTGCTGCGAAAGGCTTAAAGGATTTTGTCTATGGAGCGCTTTCGCCCATAATCGTGGTTTTCGCCCGTCGCAGACCCTCGCAGGAGCCTCATGGAGCAATTTCGCAATATCGGCATCATCGGTCGCCTGGGCAGTTCGCAGGTGTTGGACACCGTTCGCCGTCTCAAACGTTTCCTCCTGGAGCGACACCTGCATGTGATCCTCGAAGATACCATCGCCGAAGTCTTGCCGGGCCATGGCCTGCAGACGTCGTCGCGCAAGATGCTGGGCGAGGTCTGCGACATGGTGATCGTGGTCGGCGGCGACGGCAGCCTGCTGGGGGCCGCCCGGGCCCTGGCGCGGCACAATATCCCGGTGCTGGGGATCAACCGGGGCAGCCTGGGGTTCCTCACCGATATCCGCCCTGACGAGCTGGAAACCAAGGTCGCCGAGGTGCTGGACGGCCACTACCTGGTGGAAAACCGCTTCCTGCTGCAAGCCGAGGTCCGTCGTCACGCCGAGGCCATCGGCCAGGGCGATGCCCTCAATGACGTGGTGCTGCACCCTGGCAAATCCACGCGCATGATCGAATTCGAGCTGTACATCGACGGCCAGTTCGTCTGCAGCCAGAAGGCCGACGGCCTGATCGTCGCGACCCCGACCGGTTCCACGGCCTACGCGCTCTCGGCCGGCGGACCGATCATGCACCCCAAGCTCGACGCTATTGTGATTGTGCCCATGTACCCCCATACCTTGTCTGGGCGACCGATTGTGGTCGATGGCAACAGTGAGCTGAAAATCGTCGTGTCCAAGGATATGCAGATCTACCCGCAAGTGTCCTGTGACGGCCAGAACCATTTCACCTGCGCGCCGGGTGACACCATCACCGTCAGCAAGAAAGCGCAGAAGCTGCGCCTGATCCATCCGCTGGATCACAATTACTATGAAGTCTGCCGGACCAAGCTCGGCTGGGGCAGTCGGTTGGGGGGTGGAGGCGACTGATGCTCGATCCTGCGCGCAGTTACGATTTGATCGGTGACGTGCATGGATGCGCCCTGACCCTGGAACACCTGCTGGACCGACTCGGTTACCACAAGCAGGGCGGGGTCTGGCGGCATCCGTCGCGCATGGCTGTGTTCCTGGGGGACATCATCGACCGTGGCCCGCGGATTCGCGAGGCGCTGCATATCGTCCACGACATGGTCGTGGCCGGCCAGGCGCTGTGCATCATGGGCAACCACGAGTTCAACGCCCTGGGCTGGAGCACACCGGCTTTGCCCGGCAGCGGCCAGCGCTACGTGCGCGAACACACGCCGCGTCATGCTCGCCTGCTCAACGAGACCCTGACCCAGTTCGAGCAGCATCCCGGCGACTGGCATGACTTTCTCAAGTGGTTCTACGAGCTGCCGCTGTTTGTCGACGCCGGCCGGTTCCGGGTGGTGCATGCCTGTTGGGATTCGGGCCTGATCGAACCGCTGCGTGGCCTGTTCCCGGACGGTTGTGTCGACGAGCATTTCCTCCAGGCCTCGGCGCAACCGGGCAGTTTTGCCAGCACGGTGTTCGATCGTTTGCTACGTGGCACCGACATGCGCCTGCCCCATGGCCTGACGCTGACCGGTGGCGATGGCCTGACCCGTTCGTTTTTTCGCACCAAGTTCTGGGAAGACAACCCGCAGACCTACGGCGACATCGTCTTCCAGCCCGACGCCTTGCCAGAACCGGTGGCCCGCACACCGCTGTCACCGGATGAAAAAAACAACCTGCTGCGCTATGGCGTCCATGAACCGTTGCTGTTCGTCGGCCACTATTGGCGCAGCGGCAAGCCCGCGCCCATTCGCCCGAACCTGGCCTGCCTGGATTACAGCGCGGTGCTCTACGGCAAGCTGGTCGCCTATCGCCTCGACCAGGAAACCCGCCTGGATCCGCACAAGTTCGTCTGGGTGGATGTCGAGCGGCCGGAGGTGGTGCAATGAGCGTCGTCGCGGTTTTGCGCCTGCCCTTGGCAGTGGACCTGAGCGGCTTCGTCAAGTTGCTGCAACGCATGCAGGTGCCCCATCGCGTCAGTGAAGAGGCGGGCGAGCAGGTGCTCTGGGTGCCGGATGAAATCAGTGAGGACGTGCGTTCGTTGTACGCGCGTTTTCCCGCTGGCGATCCCGACCAGCAGTTGGAGCTGTCAGACACGGGTGGCACTTCCCGGCGGGCGGGGTTTGTCCAGCAACTGACGCGCAGCCCAGTGACGGCCGTGGTGTTGTTGCTGAGCCTGATCGTCAGTGCGGTCACCCTGCTAGGGGAAAATCTTGAGGCCCTGCGCTGGCTGACCTTCCTCGAGTTCCGCGTCGTTGGCGACTACATCCAGTTCACGCCGTTGGCCGATAGCCTGGCGGCGGGGCAGTGGTGGCGCCTGGTGACACCGATGCTGATTCACTTCGGCTTCCTGCACATCGCCATGAATGGCATGTGGTACTGGGAACTGGGACGGCGGATCGAGGCGCGCCAGGGTGGCATCAACTTGCTGGGGCTGACGCTGCTGTTCAGCCTCGTCTCCAATTTCGCCCAGTACTTTTTCAGCGGCCCGACGTTGTTCGGTGGGTTGTCGGGGGTGTTGTACGGCCTGCTGGGCCATTGCTGGATCTACCAATTGCTCGCACCGAACCCGGCCTATCACTTGCCCCGTGGGGTGTTGGTGATGATGCTGGTGTGGTTGCTGCTGTGCCTGTCCGGGCTGGTTTCGCTGATCGGTTTCGGTGAAATCGCCAATGCGGCCCACGTCGGCGGGCTGCTCGTCGGATGCTTCACGGGTTTGTTGGGCGGGCTGTTCGCTCGCCGTAAAATGGCCCTTTGACCGGCGCCTGTGCCTTTTGAGAATGCGCGATTTGCGCGGAGAACCCATGTCTTCCTTCAACGAAATGATCCAGAACATCACACCCGACATCTACCGGAGCCTGAAACTGGCGGTGGAAATCGGTAAATGGGCCGATGGCAACAAGCTCACCGCCGAGCAACGCGAACTCTCGTTGCAGGCGATGATCGCCTGGGAAATCCAGAACCTGCCCGAAGAGGAGCGCACTGGTTACATGGGCGCGCAGGAATGCCATTCGAAGTCCACTGAAGTGCCGAATATCCTGTTCAAGTCGGACGCCATCCATTGATCGAGATTGGCCGCGGTGCAATCAGCAAGATGTCGGCGCGCCTTGACGGGCCGACCGTTCAATACGCCTTTCGCCTGGGCGATGTCGAGGTGCCGGTCAACCCGTTGATCGGCAGCACGGTGCGCCTGGAGTACCTCGGTGCGATCCACTGCACCCACTGTGGACGCCGGACCAAGACCAGCTTCAGCCAGGGGTATTGCTACCCCTGCATGACCAAGCTGGCCCAGTGCGACCTGTGCATCATGAGCCCCGAGCGTTGCCATTACGAGGCGGGCACCTGCCGCGACCCGGCCTGGGGCGAGCAGTTCTGCATGACCGATCATGTGGTCTACCTGGCCAATTCCTCGGGTGTGAAAGTTGGCATCACTCGCGCCACGCAATTGCCGACCCGCTGGCTGGACCAGGGCGCCAGCCAGGCGCTGCCGATCCTGCGGGTCGCCACCCGCCAGCAATCGGGGTTTGTCGAAGACCTGTTCCGCAGCCAGGTGGCGGACAAGACCAACTGGCGCGCCTTGCTCAAGGGCGACGCCGTGGCGGTGGACCTGCCGGCGATCCGTGACTCGCTGTTCGAAAGCTGCGCCCAGGGATTGCAGGGGTTGCAGGAACGATTCGGCCTGCAAGCGATCCAGACCATAGCGGACGTCGAACCCATCGAGATCCGTTATCCGGTGGAGCAATACCCGGCCAAGATCGTCAGCTTCAACCTGGACAAGAACCCGATCGCCGAAGGCACGCTGCTGGGGATCAAGGGCCAGTACCTGATTTTTGACACCGGCGTGATCAATATTCGTAAATACACGGCCTACCAGCTCGCCGTGCATCAGTAGAAGGATTCGACCTATGCGCACCGAACAACCGAAGATGATTTACCTGAAGGACTATCAGGCGCCCGAGTACCTGATCGATGAGACGCACCTGACCTTCGAGTTGTTCGAGGACCACAGCCTGGTCCATGCGCAACTGGTGATGCGCCGCAACCCCGAGCGCGGTGCCGGGCTGCCGCCGCTGGTGCTCGATGGCCAGCACCTGGAACTGCTCTCGCTCAAGCTCGACGACGCCGACCTGGGGCAGGGCGACTATCAACTGGACGACAGTCACCTGACCGTTCACCCCAAGGCCCAGGCCTTCACGGTCGACACCACCGTCCGGATCCACCCGGAAACCAACACCGCCCTGGAAGGTTTGTACAAGTCCGGCAGCATGTTCTGCACCCAGTGCGAGGCCGAAGGTTTCCGCAAGATCACCTATTACCTGGACCGCCCGGATGTGATGAGCAAGTTCACCACCACCGTGGTGGCCGAGCAGCACAGCTATCCGGTGCTGCTGTCCAACGGCAATCCGATTGCCAGCGGTCCCGGCGAAGACGGCCGGCACTGGGCGACCTGGGAAGACCCGTTCAAGAAGCCGGCCTACCTGTTTGCCCTGGTGGCCGGTGACCTGTGGTGCGTCGAAGACACCTTCACTACCCTGAGCGAGCGCACCGTAGCGCTGCGCATCTACGTCGAGCCGGAAAACATCGACAAGTGCCAGCACGCCATGACCAGCCTGAAGAAGTCGATGCGCTGGGACGAAGAGGTGTACGGGCGCGAGTACGACCTGGACATCTTCATGATCGTCGCGGTCAACGATTTCAACATGGGCGCCATGGAGAACAAGGGCCTCAATATCTTCAACTCCAGCGCCGTGCTGGCCCGCGCCGAAACCGCCACCGATGCCGCGCACCAGCGGGTCGAGGCGATCGTTGCCCACGAATACTTCCATAACTGGTCGGGCAACCGCGTGACCTGTCGCGACTGGTTCCAACTGTCGCTCAAGGAAGGTTTCACGGTGTTCCGCGACGCCGGGTTCTCGGCCGACATGAACTCCGCCACCGTCAAGCGCATCCAGGACGTGGCGTACCTGCGTACCCACCAGTTCGCCGAAGATGCCGGCCCCATGGCGCACCCGGTGCGTCCGGACAGCTTCATCGAGATCTCCAACTTCTACACCCTGACCGTGTACGAAAAGGGCTCGGAAGTGGTTGGCATGATCCACACCCTGCTGGGGCCTGAGGGTTTCCGCAAGGGCAGTGACCTGTACTTCGAACGCCACGACGGCCAGGCCGTGACCTGCGACGACTTCATCAAGGCCATGGAAGATGCCAACGGCGTCGACCTGGCCCAGTTCAAGCGCTGGTACAGCCAGGCCGGTACACCACGGCTGGCGGTGAGCGAATCTTATGATGCCGCCGTCAAGACCTACAGCCTGACCTTCAGCCAGAGTTGCCCGCCGACCCCGGACAAGCAGGAAAAACTGCCGTTCGTGATTCCCGTGGAGCTGGGCCTGCTGGACAGCCAGGGTGCTGAAATCCCTCTGCGCCTGGCTGGTGAAGCGGCGGCAGACGGCACGTCCCGAGTGATCTCGGTGACCGAAGCCGAGCAGACCTTCACCTTTGTCGACATCGCCGAACAGCCGCTGCCTTCGTTGCTGCGTGGTTTCTCGGCGCCGGTGAAGCTGAGCTTTCCGTACAACCGCGACCAGTTGATGTTCCTCATGCAGCACGACAGCGACGGGTTCAACCGTTGGGATGCCGGCCAGCAATTGTCGGTCCAGGTGCTGCAGGAACTGATCGCCCAGCATCAGCAGGGCGCCAGCCTGGTGCTGGACCCGCGCCTGGTCAGTGCGCTGCGCAGCGTGCTGTCGGACGAGTCCCTGGACCAGGCCATGGTCGCCGAAATGCTCTCGCTGCCAAGCGAAGCCTACCTGACGGAAATCAGCGAAGTGGCTGACGTCGAGGCGATCCATGCCGCCCGTGAGTTTGCCCGCCAGCAGTTGGCCGAGAACCTGTTCGAAGCCCTCTGGCTGCGTTATGCAGCCAACCGCGACCTGTCGAAGAAAACCCCTTACGTGGCCGAGGCCGAGCATTTCGCCCGTCGCGCGTTGCAGAACATCGCGCTGTCGTACCTGATGCTCACCGGCAAGCCTGAGGTGCTGAGTGCGACCCTGGAGCAGTTCGACACCGCCGATAACATGACCGAGCGCCTGACCGCGCTGGCGGTGCTGGTCAACTCGCCATTCGAAGCCGAGAAGGCCAAGGCGCTGGAAGTGTTTTCGGAAAACTTCAAGGGCAACCCGCTGGTCATGGACCAATGGTTCAGCGTCCAGGCCGGCAGCCCGGCGCCGGGTGGCCTGGCGCGGGTCAAGGCGCTGATGGAGCACCCGGCGTTCAATATCAAGAACCCGAACAAGGTGCGGGCGCTGGTGGGGGCGTTTGCCGGGCAGAACCTGATCAACTTCCACGCGGCCGACGGTTCGGGTTATCGCTTCCTGGCGGACCTGGTCATCCAGCTCAATGGCTTCAACCCGCAGATCGCCTCCCGGCAACTGGCCCCGCTGACTCGCTGGCGCAAATACGACAGCGCCCGCCAGGCGCTGATGAAGGCCGAACTGGAGCGCATCCTGGCATCCGGCGCGCTTTCCGCCGATGTGTTCGAGGTGGTGAGCAAGAGCCTGGCATAAACAGGCACTGCCTTACCTTTGTGGCGAGGGGATAAATCCCCTCGCCACATTCATCACCCTCACGAATGTCTTCTGATTCACCCTTGGCCGATATCCCCCCGGTTAACAAAAGATAACGTGGCGTCGATTGTCAGACCTTTCGAAAGCCCGATAGGATAGGTCTGCTTCCGAAGTGGCTCTAGATTGCAGGTTTCAGGACTATGCTCCAGGACTGGCAACGTACCAAGCCATAACAATAATAATGGGGGAAAGGTCTATGAATGAGCCTGTCATGGCTGTGGGCCGCAGCCGGCCGCCGATGCTGCGCAGAGTCGCGTTGCTGGCTTCGGCGCTCTCGCTGCTGGGCTCTGCGGTGTTGTCGGCACCGGTGATGGCTGTTGCGGCGTCGACGTCCGATGTCATCTATTCCGTCGAATCGGCCAAGGCCAGCAAAACCCTGATGCTCGATGTGGTCCACGCCGGCCAGCGCCTGGTGGCGGTCGGTGACCGCGGGCACATTGTCTATTCGGACGACCAGGGCAAGTCCTGGACCCAGGCCAAGGTGCCGACTCGCCAACTGCTCACGGCGGTATTTTTCGTCGATGACAAACACGGCTGGGCCGTGGGGCACGACGCGCAGATCCTCGCCAGCGATGACGGCGGCAGCAGCTGGACCAAGCAATTCGAAGACCTCACCCGCGAAGCACCCCTGCTGGACGTCTGGTTCAAGGATGCCGGCAACGGTTTCGCCGTGGGCGCCTACGGCGCACTGCTGGAAACCACCGACGGCGGCAAGCACTGGGAAGACGCCAGCGACCGCCTCGAAAACGAAGACCAGTTCCACCTCAATGCGATAGCCGCCGTGAAAGATGCCGGGCTGTTCATTGTCGGCGAGGCTGGCAGCATGTTCCGCTCCGCCGACTGGGGCCAGACCTGGGAAAAGGTCGAAGGCCCGTACGAAGGCTCGCTGTTCGGGGTCATCGGTACGGCCCAGCCTTCGACGTTGCTGGCCTATGGCTTGCGCGGCAACCTTTATCGTTCCACTGACTTCGGCGGCACTTGGGATCAGGTCGAGCTCAAGGCCGCGCGCGGTGCCCTGGAGTTCGGCCTGTCAGGCGCCACGCTACTGGCGGACGGTTCCATCGTGATTGTCGGCAACGGCGGCAGCGTCGTGCGCAGTACCGACGACGGCGAGACCTTCAGCGTGTTCAACCGCCCGGACCGAATTTCCGTGGCGGCCGTCACGGCGGCAGGCAACGGCAACCTGATTCTGGCGGGGCAAGGTGGCGTTCGTGCCACCACGTCCACCGGCGCCGAACTGAGCAAATGAGTCACGCCTGCAAGACGGGCACAAAAACAAGAAGGCGGACCCCATGAGCAGTCATCACCAAGACAAGGCGACGTTCCTCGAGCGCCTGATTTTCAACAACCGCCCGGCAGTGATCATCATTTGCCTGCTGGTCAGCATTTTCCTGTTCTGGCAGGCCACGCTGATCCGGCCGTCCACCAGTTTCGAAAAAATGATCCCCCTCGAGCACCCCTTCATCCAGAAGATGCTCGAGCACCGCAACGACCTGGCGAACCTGGGCAACACGGTGCGTATTTCCGTGGAGGCCACCAACGGCGACATCTTCTCCAAGGAATACATGGAGACCCTGCGTCAGATCCACGATGAGGTCTTCTACATCTCCGGCGTCGACCGTTCCGGGCTCAAGTCGTTGTGGAGCCCGAGCGTGCGCTGGACCGAAGTGACGGAGGAGGGCTTCGCCGGCGGCGAGGTGATCCCCCAGAGCTACAACGGTTCGGCCGACAGCCTCGATCTGCTGCGTAATAACGTGCTCAAGTCCGGCCAGGTCGGGCGCCTGGTGGCCAACGACTTCAAGTCGAGCATCATCGACATCCCGCTGCTGGAGTCCTATCCCGACCCGCAGGACCAGGGCAAGTTGCTCGCCCTCGACTACCGGAAGTTTTCCCACGAGCTTGAAGACAAGATCCGCAACAAGTTCGAAGCCCAGAACCCCAACGTGCAGATCCATATCGTCGGTTTCGCCAAGAAGGTCGGCGACCTGATCGACGGCCTGGTCATGGTGGTGCTGTTCTTCGGCGTGGCTTTCGTCATCACCCTGATCCTGCTGTACTGGTTCACCAACTGCATGCGCAGTACCGTCGCGGTATTGACCACCACCCTGGTGGCGGTGGTCTGGCAACTGGGGCTGATGCATGCGGCCGGTTTCGGCCTGGATCCGTACTCGATGCTGGTGCCGTTCCTGATCTTCGCCATCGGCATTTCCCATGGGGTGCAGAAAATCAACGGCATCGCCTTGCAGTCCAGCGATGCGGACAACGCCCTGACAGCGGCGCGGCGCACCTTCCGGCAGTTGTTCCTGCCGGGGATGATCGCGATCCTGGCGGACGCCGTGGGTTTCATCACCTTGCTGATCATCGACATCGGCGTGATCCGCGAACTGGCCATTGGCGCCTCCATCGGCGTGGCGGTGATCGTGTTCACCAACCTGATCCTGCTGCCGGTGGCGATCTCCTACGCTGGCATCAGCAAGCGTGCGGTCGAGCGCAGCAAGAAAGACGCGACCCGCGAACATCCGTTCTGGCGCCTGCTGTCGAACTTCGCCAGCGCCAAGGTCGCGCCGGTGTCCATTGCCCTGGCGGTGATCGCCTTTGGCGGTGGGCTCTGGTACAGCCAGAACCTGAAGATCGGCGACCTGGACCAGGGCGCGCCGGAACTGCGTCCGGACTCGCGCTACAACCAGGACAACAACTTCATCATCAGCAATTACTCCACCAGCTCCGATGTACTGGTGGTGATGGTCAAGACCAAGGCCGAAGGCTGCTCGCGCTATGAAGCCATGGCCCCCATCGACGAGCTGATGTGGAAGATGCAGAACACCGAGGGCGTGCAGTCGGCGATTTCCCTGGTGACCGTGTCCAAGCAGATGATCAAGGGCATGAACGAGGGCAACCTGAAATGGGAAACCCTGTCGCGCAACCCTGACGTGCTGAACAACTCCATCGCCCGGGCCGATGGCCTGTACAACAACAGTTGCTCCCTGGCACCGGTGCTGGTGTTCCTTAACGACCACAAGGCCGAGACATTGGACCGCGCGGTGAAGGCGGTGCAGGACTTCGCCAAGGAAAACAACCGCGATGGCCTGGAGTTCATCCTTGCCGCCGGTAACGCAGGCATCGAAGCGGCCACCAACGAGGTGATCAAGGCATCGGAGCTGACCATCCTGATCCTGGTGTACATCTGCGTGGCGACCATGTGCATGATCACCTTCCGTTCCTGGGCGGCGACGCTGTGCATCGTGTTGCCGCTGGTGCTGACCTCGGTGCTGGGCAACGCCCTGATGGCGTTCATGGGCATTGGCGTGAAGGTCGCGACCCTGCCGGTGGTGGCACTGGGCGTGGGGATTGGCGTGGACTACGGCATCTACATCTACAGCCGCCTGGAGAGTTTCCTGCGCGCCGGGTTGCCGTTGCAGGAGGCTTACTACCAGACGCTGAAATCCACCGGCAAGGCGGTGCTGTTCACCGGTTTGTGCCTGGCCATCGGTGTTTGCACCTGGATCTTCTCGGCCATCAAGTTCCAGGCGGACATGGGGTTGATGCTGACGTTCATGTTGCTGTGGAACATGTTCGGCGCGCTGTGGCTGCTGCCGGCGCTGGCGCGGTTCCTGATCAA
The DNA here is from genome assembly GCF_054681425.1 of Pseudomonas sp. H1_F01. Lineage (NCBI taxonomy): Bacteria > Pseudomonadati > Pseudomonadota > Gammaproteobacteria > Pseudomonadales > Pseudomonadaceae > Pseudomonas > Pseudomonas sp. H1_F01. The sequence goes on from NZ_CP162823.1 coordinate 2,966,689, forward strand.
GCCTGAGAAACTGGCGGGGCAGAAGGGTAATTCGTTGTTTGCGCATTGATCGACGGTAGAACCTGCCCAATGTGGGAGCGAGCTTGCTCGCGATAGCGCTGTGACAGTCAATGAAGGTGTTGAATGTCAGTGCGCAATCGCGAGCAAGCTCGCTCCCACAGGTTTTTACAGCCTCGGTGGCGAGGTCAGCCTGATGCATCGCTGTCATCAGGCGCCAACGGCAAGAACTTGCTCTGTGCCATGAGCTTGCCGATTTTCCCTCGATGCACATTCACCACCGCGTAGGGGCTATCAGCCTTGGCGAGCAGCGAGTGATAGTCTTCCCTGCGTTGTGCCTTGGTTTTCAGGTGCGCGACGCTGTAGTCGGCTTTCGGCGTATCGATTTTTTCGTAGTGAAAATGCGCATACCAAAGGGGGAAGCCGTCCCGGTTGTTGATGGCATATTCCTGGAGGAAATCCTGGCGGGCTCCTTTCAAGGCCTTGCGTTCACCCAGTCGTGCAACTTGAACCAGGTCTTTTTCGAACAGGTACTGGAGGTTGCCGTCGGTGGGCGGCAGGTGCAGGCTCAGTTGGACACGCAGGGCGCTGCCCCTGGACGTCAGTCTGGAGATGGCCTCGGCCAACTGTCTACCCAGCGCTTGATCAGCCGCTGTGCGTGGCGTTTGTGAGGCGGCGAAGGCCCTGTCGAGTTCTTCAGAAAGCGTGCGGAAGCGACTTGCCTCATTGTTCATGATCTCCTCGATTTCCTGAGGATGACGGCAACGCTTTTTATAGCTTTCAGCGCGGCGGAGACGTTTCTCCAGTTCCTCCAGCAGTGTTCGCGCATCGCCGTTGATCGCGTTGATCGATCGGGTCCTGGGGGCTGGAACCGGTCGGTGTACGTCGACAACGTCCCATACGTCGTCGTGACGCGAATAGGTGGCAAGCACCTGATTGTCGACTTCGGAGCGCAACTCGACGACTTCAATCGGCAAGGAGGTGCCGGCAGGTTTCAGGTCACCAATCAGAACGCCACTCCTGCGGGTCTTGATCACCTTTTTCTGAAGGCGCCCGGAGTGCGTCTTCGGGCGTTTGGGCGCACGCTTGCGCGGTGTCGGTTCGGGTTTGACTTCTGCCGCCAGTCTTCCGGAAGCGTCCTGGTACAGGCTGTCAAGCAGCGTGGCCAGCCTGTCGAAATAGGACTCGTTGATATCGTCGACATAAAGCGCCTTCATGCCCTGCAACGCGTCGAGGGCCTCGCCATAATGCTCGGTCAGGCTGGTCAGTACCTCAAGCTGCTCAGAGGCGGTCAGGTCGTACAGTTGCAGGTCAGCGTGGGAGCGCACCTGCTCGGCCAATGGCCTGACGATGCGATACAGGCTATCGGGCAAGCTGGTTTCGGGGTGTTTGATGGCCAGCATCGGCAGGGCGGCCAATTGCAGGGCCTTGGTGCCTATGACATTCCGTTCATTCTGCGGACGGCCGCGGGTCAGGCGTTCGAATGCCTGGGCTCCCACGGAATCCAGGTTCAATAGCTTCTCCAGGTACTCATCCTTGAGTTGCAGCCAATGGATGGCGCGATCATTGATGTCGCTCATGGCTTCAAGGAACATCACGTAGCCCTGCATGTCGCGAACCACGGCTTCTTCCACAAACGTTCCGGAAAACTGCGGGTGAGCGGCATTCAGGGCCCGTTGATCCATCTCGACGACCAGGAAGGCCTTGCGGGCATTGTTGACCACATTCTCCATCAGCCCGCGGACGCTTCCAGAGGGCAAGCCAATGCCCAGTCTTGCGCGCTCGGGCGCACTGTCCAGCAGTTTCAAATAGATGTCGGTCTGCTCGTTGAGCAGGTCATAAAACACTTTTCGTTTTGGCGCGCGCTGTTCCTCGGTATAGGCGTTTCCTTCCTCGAGCCGGGTCATCACTTGTTGGGCAATGTCCAGGGATCGTTGTCGTTCGTTCTCCTGGGCGAGGTAATTGTTCATTTCAGCGCTCAGCTCGATGGCTTTGTGGGCATTGAGGCGACGCTGGTCAGCCAGGCGCTTGGGCGGCGCACCGCCGCGCAGGCGCAAGCGCAGGTCAAGGGACCAGTTGCCGTCCAGGTCCGATTGCAGCGCAGGTCCGGTCTGTGTCGGGTCGAGCGGGTCGACAATCGTGGTGCTGCCGTCCGGGTCCGGGTTGACCGGGTACAGCCCGTCTTGCAGCAACGCGTGCCATTTGTTGGCGATCACGTACAAGCCCTTGAACGGGCCATTTCCAATCGGCTCAGGCAAGGCAGTCGGACGCGCCACCTGCATGCGTCGTATGCGGGTGCGTTGTTCCTGCGTCAGGTGACGGCGAGGGCTGCTGAAACTGAAGTCCAGCGACCTGCTGGGTTGTTCGCCAGGCAAGGCGACGGATCCTTCCAGAACGCTCGGCGAGGTCGGTTCGGGCCACTGCTGTGCAACGACACGTGGCGCGGGGGCACGCATCGCTTGGTCCTTGATCGATGCGGGCGTGACTGCGCGAACCGGTGCACGGACGGCGGGAAAATGGCTCACCAGCATGGCCAGGTTGACCAGCAAATCGACGGTGGCCAGCTCCCGCGTTGCCGGATCGTCACTGCTCAGGGCCGGGATATCTTGACTGGCGCTGGCCATCAGGCTCCATAGCCAGACGGTGGCCATGGCCGGGCCGCGCAGCAACGGAAACAGCAGTGTATTGAACAGCAGGCTGCCGCCCTTGAGTAACACCGCCCAGCGGCTTTCGCTGTTGGAGACAGAGTTGCGGTCGGCCTGGGTGACCAGGGCTCGGGCGTTGCAGCCGTAGAGGTACTGCATCAATTTGCCGTTGCGCAGGTATTGCAGCAGTTCATCGTTGCCGGCGTCGACGGCGAGCGTTGCCGGAACGGGCTTTTCGGGAACGCTGAACTCGTCGCCCTCGAAGAAACGCACGATGTGCGGTTCGAGGAAGCCGCCATTGGCATACACCGGGCGTGCGTCGTCGGACATCCAGGTCAGGACGCTGTTCTGCAAGTCTGCGGCGCTCACGACGGACTGCAACAGTGCCTGGCGCGTCGCAAACTCCAACAGCACGGGCGCGTACAGGGGGCGATACAACAGGTGCGGGCCCGTTCTGGCGTCCTGCGCCTCGACGATGAACATGTTGCTCACGAGGTCGGGCCGGGCCTGGGGCTTGCGCAGGAAGGCCAGGTGTCGAATGACCACGGGGCGACCGTCAACCTGTCGGTCCTCAGCATCGGGTTGCAGCAGGGCCTCGATCAGATGCAGTCCTTGGCGAGTCATGCCGTTTTTGTTGTCGAGCATTTGCTGCAGCGCCTCGAGCGGCAACTGCGCCGGGAGTTGTTCGGCGAACGTCCGTTGAAATGCCTGCGCTTGAGGCGAGTCGCTCAATAGGGCTTGTTGCAGGTAGCGCGGATAAACCGTGCCGATGTCGACCTGTTCGATCAGCCCGCCCCTTCGGGTAATGAAGTCCGGCGTCAACCAGGCAGGCAAGGCCAGACCCCGGCGATGACTGAGTTGCAGGTTGCCACTGGGGCGTGCGACGAGGTTGTCGATGGCCAGTTGCGTCAGGCTCATCGTTCTTTTCGCGCGGATGCCAACGGTCCCGGGGTATCCCGCCGAGACGGTGAACGTCAGTACCACATCGTCGGGTTGGTAGTGACTGGGTTGCACCTTGGCCGGGCTGCTGTCGTTAGTCTTGCCCATCTGCGTGAGCAATGCGTCCGAGGTAAAAGCCTTGATGTCGCTGAGTGCGGGACGTCCTTGAGTGCGTTGCTTGAGGCTGGCCAGTGCCAGGCTGCATCGCTGGAACGTTGCTCGATCGACGACGGAGGCTTTTTTCAGCCATTCGGGCAGCAACGGCCCGAGTCGTGCCGATGTTTCAGGCGTGAGGCGCGGCGCGTCGTGCAGATAGCGAGCGGGATCGCTCAGCTCGCTGTAGAGCGTCTTGAGGTCTGGCAGGCCGATTCGGGAGGGCAACTGTACCGCCTGCACATCGGCCAGTTGTTGCTCCAAGATCATGGCGGCCTGGGTGTCGAAGGCATGCCCGTCGATTTCGTAGCGTTGACAGGTCACGGTGTCGACGACATAGCGACTGGCGATCCGTTCGCCCCAATACTGGTTGAAGGCTTCCATCGACTCGAAGGACTGCACGGCGCTGCCGGGGCTGCAAAGCACAATGACGAGGCCGTAGCGAGTGTAATGGAGCAGCAGGATCTCGTTGCTGGGCAGCACGCTGCTGGAGGTGCCTTGGGTGACAGTGCTTTCCAGGCTGTAGGCGTAGACGGGCGGGACATTGTGGCTAAAGCGTTGTTCACGGTCCGGCCAGCGGACGATCTGGGCCAGGGTCTCGCGTGCCGGTTCGGTCAGTCCTGGCTGTTGCAGCCCCCGGATATGCAGCATGTTCTTGAGTGTGTCGCTGAGCCATTGCCAGCGGCTGGTGCGGACAGGGGCATCGGTTTGCGGGCGGGGGCCGATGTCAGCGTTCCAATAACGGGTCAGTGCGTCTTCCAGCCCGATTGGAGCGGTCGAGGGCAGTTCAAGCAGCAGTTTTTCGATGACCTGCATGTCGAGCTTTTCATCCCGTGGCCAAAGGCGCTGCGGCGGCGTGTCGGAGAGGTAGCAATCAAGACTTCCCCGGGGGCTGAAATCCACGGAGGTGCCGAGGGCCAGGTATTCGAGCACCCGCGGCATGAACGGTTGAAAGTGCCAGCCACGGGTGATCGCATTGGGTGTGGCCAATTGGGTCTTGGCGAGGTCGATGGTCAGCGAGGGGTATCTGGCCTTGATGGCCTGTTGGAGCATTTGTTGCGCGACTTGCTCGAAGGTCGGGCGGTCGGCGAATGACTGGCTGACGGTTTGCGCAAGGGCAGAGGGGCTGTCAGCCGGGGAGGGCGAGGTCATAAGAAGTCCTTTTCCTGAGCTCATGGCCGTCGGGATGACGACGAGTCAAGTATCGACCTCCTGTTTTCCTGGTGTGCGGTATATAGCTACTGCCCGGTTGAGCGCGCGTTGTGGCAGGCCTGGTAGTCGCTGCCGTAGGCTGCGATCCGTTCGCTTGGGATTCAATTGGCAGGGGAAAGATCGCAGCCTCGTTGCACTCGGCAGCTCCTGCGGGGCTCAGGCTGGATCGTTGCCCAGTACCACATTCAGCGCGCTGCGGGCATCGTCCAGTTGCACCAGCGTGGCATGGCGGGCACCGAGGGCGTCGCGGTTCTCGATGGCGGTGAGGATCGCCTTGTGTCGCGGCATCGCCAGTTCATGCAGGTTGGGCCGCTGGTTGGAATGCTTGAGCGCCTCGGCGATGGCAACTGACAACATGTTGCAGAGATTGGCGAGCAGGTCGTTGTGGGTGGCGTCGGCGATGCGGCTGTGGAAGTCCAGGTCCGGTTGCAGCACGGCCTCGGGGGTCGGGGCCGCTTCCATGCGCTGGTAGGCCTCACGGATGGAAGCGATGTCGTCCTCGTTGGCGAACTGTGCGGCGAGGGCGGCGGCGGCCGGTTCGATGATGCTGCGCACGCTGGTCAGCAGGTTGAAGAATTCATTCTGCGGGCTGCTCTGCATCAGCCAATGCAGCACATCCGGGTCGAGCATGTGCCACTCCCGCCGAGCCTTGACCACCGTGCCCACGCGCGGGCGCGAATACACCAGGCCCTTGGCGACCAGCACTCGCGTGGCTTCGCGCAGCACCGGGCGGCTGACCGCATACTCTTCGCACAGCAAGGCTTCAGCGGGCAGTTTGTCGTCCGGTTTGAAGCGCCCGGAAACGATCTGCATGCCCAGTTCCTGGACGATGCGCGCGTGCATGCTTTTGCGGTCGGAGGGTTTACGGTAATCCATGGGATGCGGCGCGATCCTGTGCGAGGGGAGTGCTGCGCATGATAGCAGGCGCGGCGATGGCGGGTCGCTAATGCGATTTTTGATTTGGATACAGACCCATTGTGGGAGCGAGCTTTTTGTGGGAACTGAGCTTGCTCGCGATAGCGGTGTCACAGACAACAGAGATGTTGACTGGAAGGGCCTCATCGCGAGCAAGCTCAGCTCCCACAAAAAGCTTGCTCCCACAGAGGCTTGCTTCCACAAGGGGATGGGTGGGGTCAGTGGGAGTGGCGTGGCACCTCGGCGCCGCGGCAGCCGACCAGGAAGTCGAAGTCACAGCCCTGGTCCGCTTGCAGCACGTGGTCGATGTACAACTGCCGGTAACCGCCCACCAACAGGTTCTGCGGTGGCGGCAGGTCGGCCAGGCGTGCCGCGAGTTCGGCGTCCGGGATGTCCAGGTGCAGGCGGCCGCTGGCGCAATCGAGTTCGATCCAGTCGCCTTCCTTCACCGCCGCCAGAGGTCCGCCGGCGGCGGCTTCCGGTGCCACGTGCAGGACCACGGTGCCGTAGGCGGTGCCGCTCATGCGGGCGTCGGAAATCCGCACCATGTCCGTCACGCCCTGGGCCAGTAGCTTGGCCGGCAAGCCCATGTTGCCCACTTCGGCCATGCCCGGATAACCCTTCGGCCCGCAGTTTTTCATCACCAGGATCGAGTTGGCGTCCACGTCCAGTTCCGGGTCGTTGATCCGTGCCTTGTACTCGTCGAAATTTTCGAACACCACCGCGCGACCGCGATGCTGCATCAGTTCGGCGGTGGCGGCGGACGGCTTGAGCACCGCACCCAGTGGCGCCAGATTGCCGCGCAGCACGCAGATACCGCCGTCGGCGCGGATCGGGTTGTCCAGGGTGCGAATGACTTCGTCCTGGCCGTAGATCGGTGCGTCCTTGGTGTTCTCGCCGAGGCTCTTGCCGTTGACGGTCAAGGCGTTCGGATGGGGAATCAGGTTGGCTTCGCCGAGGCGACGCAGCACGGCGGGCAGGCCACCGGCGTAGTAGAACTCTTCCATCAGGAAGCGCCCGGACGGCTGCAGGTCGACGATGGTCGGCATGCCGCGACCGATGCGGGTCCAGTCGTCCAGGTCCAGCTGCACGCCGATGCGACCGGCAATGGCCTTGAGGTGGATCACCGCGTTGGTCGAACCGCCGATGGCCGCATTGACTCGGATGGCGTTTTCGAACGCTTCCTTGGTCAGGATCTTCGACAGTTTCAGGTCTTCACGGACCATTTCCACGGCGCGCATGCCGGACATATGGGCCAGCACATAGCGCCGTGCGTCCACGGCCGGAATCGCCGCGTTGTGCGGCAGGGAAGTACCGAGGGCTTCGGCCATGCAGGCCATGGTCGAGGCGGTGCCCATGGTGTTGCAGGTGCCGGCCGAGCGGGACATGCCACCCTCGGCCGCGAGGAAATCGTCAATGGTGATGGTGCCGGCCTTGACCTGTTCGCTCAATTGCCAGACCACGGTGCCGGAGCCGATGTCCTGGCCTTTGTGCTTGCCGTTGAGCATCGGCCCGCCGGTAACGACGATGGCCGGTACGTCACAACTGGCGGCGCCCATCAGCAGGGCGGGGGTGGTCTTGTCGCAACCGGTGAGCAGCACCACGCCGTCAATCGGGTTGCCGCGAATCGCCTCTTCTACGTCCATGCTCGCCAGGTTGCGGGTCAGCATGGCGGTGGGGCGCAGGTTCGATTCGCCGTTGGAGAACACCGGGAATTCCACCGGGAAGCCCCCGGCCTCGATCACTCCGCGCTTGACGTGTTCGGCGATTTGCCGGAAGTGCGCGTTGCACGGCGTCAGCTCCGACCAGGTGTTGCAGATGCCGATGATCGGCTTGCCGTGGAACTGATGGTCGGCGATGCCCTGATTTTTCATCCAGCTGCGGTACATGAAGCCGTTCTTGTCGGCGGTGCCAAACCATTGGGCCGAGCGCAGGGAGGGTTTCTTATCAGACATGATCGATTCTCTTATTGTATGACTATATTGTTCTAGCTGAAGCGTAACATAAGCGCAATTTGTGCGGTTTGGAAGTGTTGTTGGGTAAATAGTATTACTATATAGTCCGATTCAATGGAGGGATTGTCCTGGCGGTCATTCGCGAGAGAAATCCCCCGAGGTTCCATAACAACAACAATCGGAGACCGGTCCCATGAGCCAGGAATTGCGGCTTATACGTCGCATCACGCTGAAACTGATTCCCTTCCTGATCCTGCTGTACCTGATCGCCTACGTGGACCGCTCTGCGGTGGGCTTTGCCAAGCTGCACATGGGCGCCGACCTCGGTATCGGCGACGCCGCCTACGGCCTGGGTGCTGGGCTGTTTTTCATCGGTTATTTCCTGCTGGAGATCCCCAGCAACCTGATGCTGGAGCGCTTCGGTGCCCGGCGCTGGTTCGCGCGGATCATGATCACCTGGGGCGCCATCACCATCGGCATGGCGTTCGTACAAGGCCCGCATAGCTTCTATGTGATGCGCTTTTTGCTCGGTGCGGCCGAAGCTGGGTTCTTCCCGGGCGTGCTGTACTACATCACCCAGTGGTTCCCGGTGCGCCATCGCGGCAAGATCCTCGGCCTGTTCATTCTTTCCCAACCCATCGCGATGATGATCACCGGCCCCGTGTCCGGTGGCCTGCTGGGCATGGATGGCATCCTTGGCCTGCACGGCTGGCAGTGGCTGTTCATGGTCATCGGCCTGCCAGCGGTACTGTTGACCTGGCCGGTGCTGCGTTACTTGCCGGACGACCCGCAACAAGTGAAATGGATGGACCAGGCCGAGAAGGACTGGCTGACCGGTGAACTGAAAAAAGACCTGCAGGAATACGGCCAGACCCGCCACGGCAATCCGCTACATGCCCTGAAGGACAAGCGTGTCCTGCTGCTGGCGCTGTTCTACCTGCCGGTGACCTTGAGCATCTACGGCCTGGGCCTGTGGTTGCCGACGCTGATCAAGCAGTTCGGCGGCAGTGACCTGGTGACTGGCTTCGTATCGTCGGTGCCATACATCTTCGGCATCATCGGTTTGCTGATCATTCCCCGCAGCTCCGACCGCTTGAACGACCGCTACGGTCACCTGGCCGTGTTGTACGTGCTGGGCGCCATCGGCCTGTTCCTCAGCGCCTGGTTGTCGGTGCCGGTGTTGCAATTGGCGGCGCTGTGCCTGGTGGCGTTCGCGCTATTTTCCTGCACGGCGGTGTTCTGGACCTTGCCGGGGCGTTTCTTTGCCGGCGCCAGTGCGGCGGCGGGTATTGCGTTGATCAACTCGGTGGGCAACCTGGGCGGCTACATCGGCCCGTTCGTGATCGGTGCGCTGAAGGAGTACACCGGCAACCTGGCCTCGGGGCTGTATTTCCTGTCGTGTGTGATGGTGTTCGGCCTGGTGTTGACCGGCGTGGTCTATCGCCTGCTGGAGCGCAAGCATGTGCTGCCGGCGGATCAGTTCGCCGCCAGCGCCCGTGGGGCGACACGTACCTGAGGTCACTGTGGGAGCGAGCTTGCTCGCGATGACGATCTGACAGTCGACATCTGGGGTAAATGTAAGACTGCTATCGCGAGCAAACTCGCTCCCACAAGGGACGCACCGAATTCAAGTTTTGCTTACAAGGAGAAAGATATGCGTTTAGTTCAGTTCGAATTGAGTAACGGCGAACGCCGCGTCGGTGTGGTCGAGGGCGATCAGGTGCGCGAAGTGCAGGGCGCTCGCACCGTGCGTGACCTGGCGCTGGCGGCTATCGAAGCGGGCGTGAAGCTTGAGCAGCAGGTCAATAGCCTGGGCCTGGGGGCGAGCCATGACTACGCCCGGTTGCTCAGTGACCTGCGCATCCTGCCGCCACTGGACCACCCGGACCCGGCGCACCTGTTGGTCAGCGGCACCGGCCTGACCCACCTGGGCAGCGCCTCGGCCCGGGACAAGATGCACCAGCAGGCTGGCGACGAAGCGGCCATGACCGACACCATGCGCATCTTCAAGTGGGGCGTGGAGGGCGGCAAGCCCCAGGCCGGGCAGGCTGGCGTGCAGCCGGAATGGTTCTACAAGGGCGACGGCAGCATCGTTGTCCGTCCGGGTCATCCGTTCCCGTTGCCGCCCTTTGCCGAAGACGCTGGCGAGGAGCCGGAAATCAGCGGCCTGTATGTCATCGGCCACGACGGCAAGCCCTATCGCCTGGGCTTTGCCGTGGGCAACGAGTTTTCCGACCACGTGATGGAGCGCAAGAATTACCTGTACCTGGCCCATTCGAAATTGCGCAGTTGCAGTTTTGGCCCGGAACTTCGCGTGGGTGAACTGCCTCAACATCTGTCCGGGACCAGTCGTATCCTGCGCAACGGCGAAGTGCTGTGGCAGAACGAATTCCTCAGCGGCGAGGCGAACATGTGCCACAGCCTCGAAAACCTGGAATTCCACCATTTCAAGTACAGTCAGTTCCTGCGACCGGGGGATGTCCACGTTCACTTCTTCGGCACCGCGACCCTGTCGTTCGCCGATGGCATCCGCACGCAGCCGGGGGATGTGTTCGAAATCAGCCAGGCTGAATTCGGCGCGCCGCTGGTCAACGGCATTGCCCCGGTGGACGCGGTGTTCAACCCGGGTACTATCGGCACACTTTAAAGGAGACTTGCGATGAACCAGATCCTTGGCCACAACTACATCGGCGGGGCGCGCAGCGCAGCCGGCCAGACTCGCCTGCAGAGCGTCGACGCCAGCACCGGCGAGGCCTTGCCCCATGACTTCGTCCAGGCCACGGCAGAAGAAGTCGACGCCGCCGCCAAGGCCGCGGCGGCGGCTTATCCAGCCTACCGCAGCCTGAGTGCGGTGCGCCGGGCCGAGTTCCTCGAGGCCATTGCCGATGAGCTGGACGCCTTGGGCGATGCGTTCGTGGCCGTGGTCTGCCGTGAAACCGCGCTGCCGGCGGCACGGATCCAGGGCGAGCGCGGTCGTACCAGCGGCCAGATGCGTCTGTTCGCCAAGGTCCTGCGTCGTGGCGATTTCTACGGTGCACGCATCGACCGGGCGTTGCCTGAGCGCACGCCGTTGCCCCGTCCGGACCTGCGCCAGTATCGCATTGGTCTCGGGCCAGTGGCGGTGTTCGGCGCCAGTAACTTCCCCTTGGCATTCTCCACCGCCGGTGGCGACACGGCGTCAGCCCTGGCGGCTGGTTGCCCGGTGGTGTTCAAGGCCCACAGTGGCCACATGGCGACCGCCGAGCACGTGGCCGATGCGATCATCCGCGCGGCTGAAAAGACCGCGATGCCGGCGGGTGTGTTCAACATGATCTACGGCGGTGGCGTTGGCGAATGGCTGGTCAAGCATCCGGCGATCCAGGCCGTGGGTTTCACCGGTTCCCTCAAGGGCGGGCGTGCCCTGTGCGACATGGCGGCCGCACGGCCGCAGCCGATCCCGGTGTTTGCCGAAATGTCGAGCATCAACCCGGTGATCGTGTTGCCACAAGCGCTGGAAACCCGTGCCGAGAGCGTCGCCCGCGACCTGACCGCCTCGGTGGTGCAGGGCTGCGGTCAGTTCTGCACCAACCCTGGCCTGGTGATCGGTATTCGTTCGCCGCAGTTCACCGCCTTCACCCAGCAAGTGGCGGCGTTGATCGGCGACCAGGCGCCCCAGACCATGCTCAACGCCGGCACGCTGCAAAGCTACGGCAAGGGCCTGCAGAAGTTGCTGGCTCACCCGGGCATCGAGCATTTGGCCGGGCGCGAGCAGCAGGGCAACCAGGCCCAGCCGCAGTTGTTCAAGGCTGACGCCAGCCTGCTGATCAACGGTGACGAAGCGCTGCAGGAAGAAGTGTTCGGCCCGACCACGGTGTTTGTCGAAGTCGCGGACCAGGCGCAACTGAGCGCCGCGCTGCACGGCCTGCACGGGCAACTGACGGCAACGATGATCGGCGAGCCAGCGGACTTCGAACGGTTCAGCGAACTGACTCCGTTGCTGGAGCAGAAGGTTGGCCGCATCCTGCTCAACGGTTATCCGACCGGGGTGGAGGTGTGTGATTCGATGGTGCACGGCGGGCCTTACCCGGCGACGTCCGATGCCCGTGGTACGTCGGTGGGCACCCTTGCGATCGATCGTTTCCTGCGTCCGGTGTGCTTCCAGAACTATCCTGACAGCCTGTTGCCCGAGCCGCTGAAGAACGCCAACCCGCTGGGGATCCTGCGGTTGGTGGATGGCGTGCCGGGGCGCGAGGCGCTCTGACGGTTGCGGTGAGGCCGTTACATTCAAGTTGAATGTGCCGGCCTCATCGCGAGCAAGCTCGCTCCCACAGGGGGGCTTTGGTGAGTACAGAGTTTGTGTTCGCTGAAAATCCAACTGTGGGAGCGAGCTTGCTCGCGATGGCGGTTTTGCAGGTGACACCGTTTTCGAACCTTATGGCCCAAGGCCCAAGCCCACATTGGGTTATCATGACTACTTTCCCAATGACCGACTGATCACCATGACTGCCGTAACTGACACCCTGCTCAATGCCCTTCACAAATGCGACATGCTGATCATAGACGGGCTGCATGCATTCGATTTTTACCTCGACGAGCAGGACCAATTGCACGTCGAGTGCATGAACGGTCGCACCCTCGAGTACTGGCGCTTCACGCCAGCGCAGATGCAGGCGGCGACCTTCGATAAAGCCACGAACCACTGGATCATCACCAGCGATTCGGGCGACCACCACTTGGAGTGCGTGGAAGCCACCAGCGGCCACGACGATGAGGACGAAGAAGATGAAAATGCGTAGTCTCTGGCCGCTGTTGATGGCCGGTAGCATGGGCGCCATGGGTGTCCAGGCAGGTACCGATGAACGCCATCAACTGCTGGTGGGCTCCTACACCGCCGGCCAGAGCCAGGGCATCTACCGGATGCAATTCGACAGCCGCACCGGCCAGCTCGATGCCAACCCGTTGCAAGTGATCAAGACCGAAAACCCTTCGTGGCTGACCCTTTCCAAGGACATGACCCGGCTGTTCGTGGTCAACGAAAACGGGCCGGGCCAGAAAGACCCGGTGGGCAAGGTCAGCAGCTACGCCATTGACCCGAAGACCCATGCACTGAGCCTGATCAACCAGGTGCAGTCCCTGGGCAACGAGCCGACCCATTCCAGCCTCAGCGGTGATGGCCGTCATCTGCTGGTCAGTAACTACTCGGTGGTGGAAGACCCGGGCGGCACCCTGGCGGTATTGCCGGTAGGCGCCGATGGCAAGCTGGCTTCGGTGGTGCAGTTGAGCAGTCATCAGCCGAGCAAGGTCAACCCTGAGCGGCAGATGTCGGCCCATGTGCACGCCGCAGTGTCCTCGCCCGATGGCAAGTACGTGTTCGCCAACGACCTGGGGGCGGACAAGGTGTTCATCTACCGCTACGACCCCAAGGCCAATCCAGAGCTGCCATTGGCCGCCGCCGATCCAGCCTTCGTGCAGTTGCCACCCGGCAGCGGCCCGCGTCACCTGTTGTTCAGTGCTGATGGCAAGCACGCCTGGCTGACCATGGAAATGAGCGCACAAGTGGCGGTGTTCGATTATCAGGATGGCCGCTTGACCCAGCGTCAACTGGTCGACCTGGCGGCTGGCAAGCCGCAGCCGGGCAGGGCGGCGGCTGCGCTGCATGCTTCCGCGGATGGCAAGTTCCTCTACGTCAGCAACCGTGGCACCACCAACGAAGTGCTGGTGTTCGCCATCGACCCGGCCGCCGGCACGCTCAAAGAGCTGCAGCGACGCTCGGTCGAAGGCGATCATCCACGGGAGTTCAGCCTCGACCCGAGCGGGAAATTCCTGCTGATTGCCAACCAGAAGAGCAACCAGATCGTGGTGATCGAGCGCGATCCGAAGACCGGCCTGCTGGGTAAAACCGTGCAGAAAATGCCGATGGATGCGCCCAGCGATTTGAAGTTCATCGTCCGTCAATAGGGCGTAGGCCCCGTTTTTCGGGGCCTGCGCCGTTGTATCAACGAGACTGATATTCGCAAGTGATGTAAAGCATTTCAACGCAGGACGCCTCGGCGCGTAAGTTTGCTTCACGGCCCAACCGGGCAAGTCAGCCAACTGAATCCGAGGTCTACCGCCATGAATCTGAATCTCTTCTCCGTGATCGCCGCTTCCGCCATCTCTGCCACCGTGGCGCTGCCCGCCAGTGCCAGCGTCGAAATCAGCGACAAGAAAAATCGCACCCAGAGCTACACCGAGAAATACCTGCAGCAAAGCGCTAACTTCTATGCGGCGTTGGACCACAAAACCCAACACTGAAATATCGCGCAACGACCGAAGCCTGCGATCTTTTCATCTTCACCGACCCTCAGGTGCAAGAGAAAAGATCGCAGGCTTCGCCGTTTCTGGAGAAATGCCACTGTAATATCACTTGGCCATGTGTTTAAATTTGACGCTGATAAATTGACTCCTTTGCCGATTAAGGACCGACACCATGGCGATGCGTCTGGCGGTGATGCTGCTGTTTCTCTATTCCACTCCGATTGTTTCCGCGGCCCAGCCAGATTCCGGCGAGTTGGAAGCGGCGCGTGAGCGATTGTTGAGCTTGCTTAGCGACTGATCGGCTCTGGTTATAGAGATTGTGTGGGAGCAAGGCTTGCCCGCGATACAGGCGACTCGATTTCTGAAGGACCGCATCGCCTTCATCGCGGGCAAGCCTTGCTCCCACAGAAATTCCCTCGCCACAGGGCTGGGTGCAAGCGGTTACTTGGCCATGATCGCCACGAACAGCTCGCAATCCAGGAACCTCTGCAACCAGTCTTGTAGCCGAGGGTAGGGCGCCTGGGCAAACCAGTCGCGGTCGACGTGGGCGAACTGCCGTATGAAGGGCATCACTGCCACGTCGGCCAGGCTCGGGTGATGCGCCGCCAGAAACGTCCGGGTCTCAAGCAAGGTCTCCAGCCTGCGCAGAAAGCTTTCACCCTCGCTACGGTAATGTTCCTTCGGGTACTCGGGATGGCGCTCGGGGTATTTGTAGCGATTCAAGTGCAGCTTGAATACCTGGTCGTTTTCCTCGATCAACGCCGCTGTCAGCGCCTGGCCTTCGGGGTCGTCCCGTAGCCTCCAGTCTTGCGGATCGTGCTGGGCCAAGGCCCAGTTCATGATCTCCAGGCTTTCATCGATCACCCGGCCATCGACCTGCAGCACCGGCACCGTGCCTTTGCTTGAAAGCGCGAGCATCTCGGCTGGCTTGGCCTTCAGACTGACTTCGACAATATCCAGTGCGACCGCGCTGTAGCGCAAGGCCATGCGCGCCCGCATGGCGTAGGGACAGCGACGGAAGGAATAGAGCGTGGCGTGGCTCATTTCACCTCCACTGTGCTCAAGCCGTTGCCCTGGCGACGCACCTGGATCTGCACCGGGATCCGCTCGTGCATTTCCTGCACGTGGGAGATCACCGCGACCTTGCGGCCCTGGGCCTGGAGGCCGTCGAGGGCGTCCATCGCCAGTTGCAGCGATTCGGGGTCGAGGCTGCCGAAGCCTTCGTCGATGAACAGCGATTCGATCTTCAGTGTGCTGGACGCCATCGAGGCCAGGCCCAATGCCAAGGCGAGGGAGACCAGGAAGGTTTCGCCGCCGGACAACGAATGCACCGAGCGCAGTTCATCGCCCATTTCCGTGTCCATCACCAGCAGCCCGAGCATGCTGCCGCCGCGCTTGAGCCGGTAGCGGCGCACCAGTTGCCGCAGTTGGGCATTGGCGTGGTGCACTAGCAAGTCGAGGTTGTAGGCCTGAGCCAGCTTGCGGAAACGGTCGCCGGTGGCCGAACCGATCAGGGCATCGAGGCGCGCCCAGCGCTGGTACTCGTTGTAGGCCTGTTCGATCTGCTGGGCCAGGGCCTGGTTGGCGTTCTGCCGGCGCTGGTCTTCGGCCTGTTCGGCGCGCAGTTCGGCGCAGTGCTGTTCGCTTACGGCGAATTGGCCTTGCAGTTCGGTGAGAGCCTGGGCGAGTTGCTCAGGCGCCAGGTTGCCATTGTGTTGGGCCTGGTGGTTTTGCAGGCGCTGCTCGCGTTCGGTGAGCAGGACTCTGGCTTGTTCGATGGCTTTTTCGCCGTTGAGCAAGCGCTGGCGCAACTGGCTGACGTGTTGCTCGTCCAGGCCGAGCAGGGCCTCGAGGGTGGCATCGTCCAGTTCCGGATGGGTGGTGCGCCATTGCGCGATACCGGCGGCCAGCGCCTGGCGTTCGTGGTCCAGGGATTGCGCCTGTTCCTGTCGGGCCTTGAGTTCGGCGGCCAGTTGCACCAGATCGTTGCGCAATTGCTGCAACTGCTGATTGGCCGTCGCCTCGGCATCCCGCGTCTGTTCCAGGCGCTGGTCGAGTTGTTGCTGCCACTGTTCGGCGCTGGTGTGCTCGCCGAGCAATCGCGTGAGTTTCTCCTGGCAGGCCTGTTGTTGCTCGCTCAGGGCGCTGAATTGCAGGCGGGCCGCTTCCAGTTGCTGGAGGCGGGTCTGCTGGCGGTCCTGTTCTTTCTCCAGGGTCTGCTGGCGCTGGAGCTGTTCGCCCAGTTCGTCGCGCTGCTGTTCCAGTTGCTCCAGGCGCTGGGCGATCTGCTGGTCGAGCTGCAAGAAGGTTGCGGCGGGTTCGCTGCGCAAGGCCTGCAGGGTGTCAGCGGGTAGCAGGGCGCTGAAGTGGCTCAGTTCCTCGTCCAGGCGCTGGCGGTCGCGGGCCAGCTCCTGCTGCTGGTTGCCCAGGTGCTGTGAGGCCTGTTGGCTGGCTGCCTCGGCTTCACGCAGCCGCTGCGTCATGCGCGCGGCGTCCTGCTGCAGGGTCAGCAGGGCGGTTTGCCGTTGTTCGTCCTGGCTGATGCGCAGGTTCAGTTGGCTGTTCTGCTGGGTCAGCCAGGCGTCGCGCTTGTTCGTCTCCTGGGCCAGCAGTTGCGCCGACAACGGGTGGGCTTCAAGGCTGGGTGCCAGGCTCTGTTGCTGGCTGGCGAGCTGTTCCTGCTGCTGTTTGAGTTCCTTGAGCTGGGCGATGACCCCGCTGTATTGCGCCCGCAGGTCGATGACTTTTTCATTGAGCAGGTCGACGGCCTTGCGGGCGTTGGCTTCTTCGGTTTCATCAAAGCGCCCGAGGTTTTCCAGCAGGGCTTCGGGCTGATGATAAGGATGCTCGATGCTGCCACACACGGGGCAGGGCTGTTCATCCTGCAACTGTGCGCGCAGTTGCTCGACGCTTTCGCTGCGGGCCAGGCGCTGGCGCTCCAGCAGTTCACGGGTGACGGTCAGGGTCTGTTCGGCAATGGTCAGTTCGGCCTTGGCTTCGCCGCCTTCACGCACCAGCCGGTCACGTTCCTGCAACGCCCGTTGCTGGCGTTGTTCAAGTTCGGCGCCGCGTTTGTCCAGCTCTTGCTGACTGGCCCACAGCCGGGTCAGGTCTTCAAAAGCACGCAATTGCTTGCGGTTGTCTTGCAGCAGATTGCCAAGCAACTGGATCTGTTCGGCCACTGCCTCCGGCTCGGCGCCGGCTTCCTTGTAGAGCACTTCGAGGTCTTGCCGGTGGGTGGCGAGTTCCTCGGCGGCGCGGGCGGCGCCTTGTTCCAGTGTGGCGAGTTCGGCCTGGCCCTGGTTCAGGCGATTGCCGATCAGCATCAGTTGTTGGAGGCGATCGCGATAGGCGTTCCAGGCATCGCTGAGCGGGGTCAGGTGCGTGCTTTGTTCCAACGTGCCGGCGATGCGCTGCAAGCGCTCGGCCACCTGCCTTTGCTGTTCGAGCAAGGTGTCGATGGTGCGCTGGCCTTCGGTGCAGGCCTGCTGTGCCTGTTCCTGGCGCTCGGCGCCCTGGCTGGCGTCCCTGGCGAGGCGGGCCAGGGTACTTTGCTCTTCAAAGGCCTGGCGCAGCAACGGCGCGCTGTCGCTGCTGTGTTGCCGGGCCGCAGCCAGCGCCAGTTGCGCGGCGCCCAGGCTTTTTTCCAGTTCGGCCTGCTGGTCATGGAGATTGAGCTGCTGCTGGGTAAGCTGCTGGATCTGCACGGCCAAGGGGTCGAGCTGTCGGCTCAGTTCGGCCTGGCGAATGAACTGATGGCGCTGGGGCGTCAGTTGCTCCAGGCGAACCAGTTTCAGGCGTTCGTCGGCCAGGGCGTTCCAATCGGCCTGGGCCTGTTGCAGCTGTTCGGCGGCGCTGGCGTGTTCATCCTGCAACAGGCCCAGGTCGCGCAGCCAGGTGTGCTGCTGCTCCAGTTGCTTGAGTTGCGCCTGTTGGGCCTTGAGTTGTTGCTGGGCGTCGTTGAAACGCTGGTCCAGCTCGGCCCGGGCCTCGGGGGCCAGCGGCGTGACACCGGTGGCCTGGTCCTGCAACTGCCGGTGGCTGTCCTTGGCTTGCTTGGCCTTGTCGAAGGCGCGGCGGCCGAGGCGGGTATACAGGGCGGTGTCGGTGAGCTTTTCCAGCAGTTCACTGCGATCGTTGTCATCGGCCTTGAGGAACGCGCTGAACTCGCTCTGCGCCAGCAGCACGGCCCGGGTGAACTGTTCGAAGTTCAGGCCCAGGGCCGCTTCGAGCTGGGTCTTGTATTCGCCTTTCTGGCTCGCCAGCAGTTGATCGTTGTCCAGGTCCCGCAGGCTCTGGCGGCTGGCTTGCAACTTGCCGCCGGCTTTTTCCCGGGCGCGATTGGCTTCCCAGCGGGCCCGATAGCGGCGTCCGTCGATGCCGCGAAAATCCACTTCGGCATAGCCATCGCCGGTACCTCGGCGCAACAGCGTGCGCGGATCGCCCGTGGCAATCTCGCCATCGACGTCCGGTACCTTGGCGTCACGCCCGGTGTTATTGAGGCGCGGCACGGCGCCGAACAGCGCCAGGCACAGGGCGTCGAGCAGCGTGCTCTTGCCGGCACCCGTGGGGCCGGTAATGGCGAACAGGCCGGCGCTGGCCAAGGGTTCGGCGGTGAAATCGATTTCAAACGGCCCGGCCAGGGACGCCAGGTTCTTGAGGCGGATCGCGAGGATCTTCATGGCTGCTCGCTCTCCATCTGCACGTCTTGCAACAGCACGGCAAAGTCCTTGAGGGTCTGTTCGTCCACTTCGTTGCCGTAGGTGTCCTGCCAGGCGCGGCTGAACAACTCCTGCGGGCTGAGTTGATCCAGCTCCACCAGCGCGCTGCCATCATCGGCACTGCCAGCGCCACCGTTGCCGGCATACTCGGCGGCGATCCGCACCAGGCGTACGGCCTTGCCTTGCAGTGCGGTCTCCACCTGGTGACGCAGGTCCGGCTGCGGCTCATCGAGGCGCACCCGCACTTCCAGCCAGGGTTGGCGCTGGACATCGGCCAGCAGGTCGATGTCGGGCAGGTCCTTGAGTTGCACCAGGAGATCGGCCAGTGGCGCCGGGCCCAGGCGTTGCAGGTTGACGGCCCGCGGGATCAGGCGCGGCTCGACCTTGACCAGGGCTTCGCCGTCCAGGGTGATGTCGAGGATCTGATGCTGATAGCCGATCTCCGAAAATGACAGCGGGATCGGCGAACCGCTGTAGCGGATACGCTCTTCACCGTTGACCTTCTGCGGCTTGTGCAAGTGGCCGAGGGCGACGTAGCTGATGCTCGGGCCGAACAGGCTGGCGGGCAGGGCCTCGGCGTTGCCGATGATCAGGCTGCGCTCGGAATCCTCGGACACCGAACCACCGGCCATGTGCGCATGACTGATGGCGATCAGCGCCTGGCCTTTCTTGCGCTTGTTGTTGGCCGCGGCGATCAGCCACTCATGCACCTGGCCGATGCCTCGCAGGTAGTCGTCGCCCAGTTGCGCACCGGTGACTTCGGCAGGGCGCAGGAACGGCAGGGCCAGGCACCACGCCTTGACCTTGCCTTTGGCATCGGGCAACGGCAACAACAGGCGCTCGACGTCCAGTTGACCGTCGTCCAGCCACAGCACCCGACCCAGGGCATGGGTGCGCAGGCGTCGCATCAGCGGCGCAGGCAGCTCGATCCGCGAGCCAGAGTCGTGGTTGCCGGCGATCATCACGATGGTCAGGTTGGCGTTCTGTTCATGGGCACTGACGATGAAATCGTACAGCCGCTCCTGGGCTTTGACCGGCGGGTTGACGGTGTCGAAGATGTCGCCAGCGATCAGCAATACGTCGGGCTTTTCGTGGGTCAGTTGACGCAGCAGCCAGTCGAGGAAGCAGGCGTGTTCGAAATCGCGTTCCTGGCCGTGCAGGTTTTGCCCCAGGTGCCAGTCGGAGGTGTGAAACAGACGCAAGGTGAACTCCAGGAAACTGATGATGGCCGCGGTGAAGAAGAGGGCGGCTAAAAGAAGCAGAGTTTACTGGGAAACCGGGGCTAGGACTTGTTCAACTTCGCTGGATCTATGAACACTGATCCTGTGGCAAGGATATTTATGTGGGAGCAAGGCTTGCCCGCCATGCTCCCACCCGTTTTGCCCGCACATAAAACCCCTCGCCACAAAGGCTACGAAAAAAGCGGGTTTATTTGGGGTAAAGCGGCGGCAACCCCGAATCACCCGCCGAGCCCAGCCCCCCTTCGGTGGGCGGGATGGTGCGGATGGCCCGCCACAAGTCTTCACCCTGCCAATGCTGGCCGGTTTCGCTGTAGAGCGCGCCGTTGAGGCCGTCCAGGGCGTCGGACAGCGGCACGAAACGCGCCGCCATGTCGGCCAGGGTTTCCGGCTGCTGGCGGGCCCAGGCGTCCAGGGCCTGGCGGGTGGCGTGGGGGTCGTTGGCCAGGCAGGTACGTTTGAGGTCATCCAGCAGGGTGCGTGGGCTCGGTCCGGTCTGGGTCGAGCGCAGGATCGCTGGCTGCCAGCGGGCGCGCCACCACAAGCCAAAGCCCAGCAGCGTGGTGCAGGCGAGGAGGAAGGTGCTCAGTTGCCAGTACCACAGGGCCTCGCTGTCGACCGTTGTCACGATCTGCGTCGTGCCGGCCGGCGTGTCCACCATCAAGCTTGGATTGTTCGCCACTTGCAGGGTCCGCGCCGGGAGGCTGGTGCGGTCCAGGTGGTCTTCCAGGGTGTTCCACCAGACCACTTCCACCGGTGGCAGCTCGATGGTCCCGCTGCGGTTGGGCACCAGGGCCTCGCGGTCTTCGCGGCTGCCCACCAGCCCGCGCTCGCTGTTGCGGCTGCTGAGTACCGGTTGGTCCGGATAGCGTCGCAGGCCGTTGATCTCCGTGGCCGGTAGCGGTGGCAACTGGGCGCTGGCCAGGCCTTCGGCTTCCAGGGTCAGGCTGCGGGTCAGGGAATCGCCCACCTGGCTGTGGGTCGGTTCCGGGCTCCAGCTTTCACTCAAGGACAGGCTGCGTGCCGGCAGCCAGGGCACGTCGGCCGGATAGCTGGCAGGCTTGGGCTTGACGCGCAGCAACAGTTGCGCGGAGCTTACCCGCATCAACTGGCCGGGTTTGGGGCCCGAAGGTACGGCGTCCTGGGCTACCGGCTCGACCAGGGTGGCACTGAATGTCTGGGCCGGAATCGTCAGTTCGCCGCTGCGTTGCGGATAGATGCCGTAGCGCAGTTCGATCACGCCATGGCGGACATCGTTGATGACTTTTTCATAGGTGCGCGATTCGCCCAGTTGCTCGGTGCGGGCATCGGGAATGTGCAGCGGCGTGAGGCTGCTGTCGTCGTACAGCGACACCGAATGGTAGATGCGCAGGGTCAAGATCGCCTGGGCCTGAACATACACTTCGGTCTGGTCGAGGCTGGCCTCGATGAATACTGCTGCCAGGGGCTGGGAGGCGTTGCGGGTTTCGCCTTCGACCACTTGCAGGGTGATCGGCTGGCTGGTCACTTCGCCCAGTTGCAACGGCGGAATGATCACGGTGCCGCTTTGGCGCGGCAGCAGGGTCACGATCCAGCGGGTGGTGGCACGGTTCTCACCGTCGAGGGTCGTCAACTGGTTGACCTGACGGGTACCGCGCACATCGAACAAGGCCTGGAGCGGGCCCAGGTCCGGTTTGCCGAACAACGTGGCGTCGTTGGATTCCAGGGTCAGTTCCACCGTTTCCCCGGAGTTCAGGCGGCTGCGGTCCACACTGGCAGTCAGCTGTGCAGCCTGGGTTCCAGAGGCCCAGAGCAGCAACACGAGGAGGTAGGCGGTGAAGCGGGTCATTGGGTTTTTTCCTGGGCCTGATGGCTTTGCTGTTCATACCAGAATTTACGCCTGAGCAGCTCCCCTGGATTATCCGGGATCTGGCGCAGCCATTGTTCCAGTGCCTGGCGCTGTTCTTCTTCATTGCGCTGACCTGCGGCAGGACGCAGTGGCGGGGTGGTGGTCTGCTCATCGGGCAGTTCGCTGCCCGGTACATCCTGGGCGGTAGGCGGTTGTGCCGTCCGCGGGGGCTGGGACTCGTCCGATGTCGTGCTTGGCTCGTGGGAGGGCTGTCCCGGTTCGGAAGACTGGGTGGGTGAGTCGGCGTCTGGCGGTTGCTCGGTGGGGGCCGGCTCCTCGCTTTCGGCAGGCTTGGGTTCTTCCGGTACGGCGGCCGGCTCTTTCAACAAGCTTTCCACCAGGGCCTTGTTGGTCTGGGCGGGGCGCAGGTCGGGTTGCAACTCCAGGGCCTGCTCATAGGCATCCAGCGCGGCTTCCAGTTCGCCGCTCCTGGCCAGGGCGTTGCCGCGATTGTAGTGCGCGCGGGCGTCATTGCCTTCGGCGAAGCGTCGGGCGGCTTCGCTGTATTGACCGGCTTCGTACAGGGCGACGCCTTGCCACTGGCTGTCCTCGAAGTGGGCGGCGGCTTCGGCGGGACGTTTTTGCTTGAGCAAGTGCTGGCCCTGTTGGTCGGCGCGCAGCCACAGGTCCTGGAATTCGAAGGCGTGGCCGGTTTGCGGCAACACGAACAACAGCGGCAGGCAGAACAGCCAGCCTCGCCGCCCGGCACAGGCGGCCAACAGCAGCAGGGGCAGGAGCAGCCAATAACCCTGGTCGGCCCAGGTGTCCAGGCGCAGGGTTTGTCCATCGCTGCGCAGATGGCGAGGACCGTCCAACAGGCCCAGGCCGCGCAGGTCGCTGTCATCCAGGCGCGCCGGCCGGTAGCGGCCGTCCAGCTCATTGGAGAACGCCTTGAGGCCCGGGTTGTCGAGGCGCGGCAGTAGAATCGCGCCTTGGGCATCCTTGAGGTAGCTGCCATCCTCTTGGGCCACGGGGGCACCTTCCCGGGTACCGATGCCCAGCATCAGCCATTGCGTGGCGGAACCGTCCAGGGCCTGGCGAATGCCTTGGCGCTCCTGCTCATTCAGCGATGAGCCGATCAGCAGGATCCGACCCTGTCCAAGCTCGCTCTGGTCCAGCAGGGTCAGCGCCTTGCGGACCGCCAGGTCGGCACGATGGCCGCTCTGCGGCATGATCGACGGCGCGAGGGCTTCGAGCAGGTTGGCGCTGGTGGACAGGTCGTCGGACAGCGGCACCAGCGTATGGGCACTGCCGGCATAGACGATGATCGCGGTCTGGGCGTCGCTGCGGTTCTGCAACAGGTCCAGTACCTTGCGCCGAGCCTGTTCCAGGCGCGTGGGCGGGACGTCGGTGGCGAGCATTTCCGGGGTCAGCTCCAGCACCACCACCAGCGGGTCGGCGGGTTTCTGGCTAGTCTGTTCGACCCGCGCCCAACTCGGCCCCAGCAACGCCAGCACGATCAACAGCCAACCCAGGCCCAGGGCAATCCACGGCAACCGGCTTTCACGGCCACTGCCGCCACTGAGCAGCACAGCATGAAAGGCGGGAGGCAGGATCATCTGCCAGCGGCCCACGCGTTTCTGCCGGTGCCACAGTTGCCAGAGCAACCAGCCCAGCAGAGGCAGCAGCAACACGAACCAGGGGCGTAGCCAATGTGGCCAGAGGGCGATCATCGACGCCTCCGCAAGCGCAGGCGCTTGAGCCGCTGGCGCCACTCGGTGTGTTGGGCTGGCTGGAACAGCGGCTGGTTGAACAGGCGCTGCAACGGATTGTCCGGCCAGCGCGCCCGGGCCACCAGCAACATGCTCAATAGCAGCGCAACGGCCAGGGGCCAGTGATACAGCGCCAGGGCAGGACGGGCCTGGGTCGGTTGCTGGGTCACCGGTTCGAGCTGGTCGAGGGTGGTCTTGATCCCCAGTAGTTGCTCACCATCCTGGGCGCGAAAATACTGGCCGCCGGTGACTTCGGCGATTTCCTTGAGTGTCGGTTCGTCCAGGTCCAGGCTCGGGTTGACGCCGAGCGAACCTGTGGTGCCGCTTTGTTCCGGGGCGGCGCCGATGCCGATCGGGTAGATTTTCACGCCTTCGTCGGCGGCCAGTCGCGCGGCGGTCAGTGGGTCGATTTCGCCGCCGTTGTTGGCGCCGTCGGTGACCAGGATCAACACGCGGCTATGGGCCGGCCGCTGGCGCAGGCGCTTGAGGGCCAGGCCGATGGCGTCACCGATGGCCGTATTCTTGCCGGCGATACCGATGCGCGCCTCATCGAGCCAATGGCGCACGGTGCGGCGGTCGAAGGTCAGCGGTGCCTGCAGATAGGCCTGGCTGCCGAACAGGATCAGGCCAACCCGGTCACCTTCGCGGCCTTCGAGAAAATCCCCGAGCATGTGCTGGACCAGCGCAAGGCGACTGACCTCTTCGTCTTTCCATTGCATGTCGGGAAAGTCCATGGAACCCGAGACATCCACCGCCACCAGCAGGTCGCGACCGCTGGCGGCAATGGGCAATGGCTCGCCCAACCACTGCGGTCGGGCAGCGGCGATCAGCAACAGCAGCCAGAGCAGGATGAAGGGCGCCTGTTGCCGCCAGGTCGGCAGATTGGCCCGGGCTCGCCGACCCACCAGGCCTTCCAGGTCGCCGAGGAAACTGACTTTGAGCGCTGGCTCGCCGCTGTCGGCCGCCGGCAGCACCAGGCGCATCAGCCAAGGCAGCGGCAACAGGGCGAATACCCACGGCCAGGCGAACTCAAACATGTTTGCGAATCCAGATTTCGACCGCCTGGGTCAGGCCGGCGATGGCTTTGTCATCGAGCTTGCATTCGGGTTTGTAAGCGCCTTCCACCAGCACCATCCAGCGGGTCAGGCCAGCTGCCGGGCAGCGGTTATCCAGGAAAGCCAGCCATTTGCGCCCGTTGAGGGTGTGGCTCTGGCTGTAGGGGTAATGGTTGCGACACAGGCGTTTGAGCAACCCGTTGAGCTGTTGCAGCCAGGCCCCAGCCGGCGCCCCATCGTAGGGTTTGGGCAGCAGGGCGAGTTCGGCCAGCGCGGCCAGTCGCACCGGGTCCAGGGGTTGTTCGGCACGGGGGACGGTGCGCTTGGCGGGAATGAACCGGCGCAACTGCCACAGGCCCAGACCCAGCAAGGGGATCAACACCAGCAGCAACCACCAGCCCGGCGCGGGAGGCCAGAAACCGATAGGGGGCGGCGCTATCAGTGGCTGCAATTTATCCAGGTTGCTCATCGACTTTTCCCGGCCCGCTTGGGGTTCAGGTATTCGCGCAGTTGCTCGACCATGTCGCCCTGGGTGCTGAGGGGCATCATCAGGATCCGCAGCTTCTGCGCCAGTATTTCCCAGCGCTCCTGGCGTGCCTCGGCCTGGGCGCGATAGGCCTGGCGCAGTTCGAAGTTCAGGGTGTCGAGCTCCAACTGTGAAGAGTGTTGGGCGAAGCGCAGCAGGCCGGCGGCGGGCAGGGCGTGATCCAGCGGGTCCGACAGCGGCAGCAGCAACAGGTCGCAATGGCGCGACAGCAAGCTCAACTGCTGTTCGGCGCTGTCGGACAACGCACGCTCGTCGCAAATCACGATCACCAGGCTGCCGGGCCGCAGTACTTCCCGGGCGCGGCGCAGGGCGATGCCGAACGAGTCGCGATCCGGCTCGCCTTCGGTGTGCAGTGACTGATTGACCCGCACCAGCCGGTTGAGCAATTGCAACAGGCTCTGTTTGCTGCGCCGCGGCTTGACCTCGTAATGGGTGTTATTGCCGAACACCAGGCCGCCGACCCGGTCGTTGTGCCCCAGCGCGGCCCAGCCGATCAGGCTGGCGGCCTGGGCGGCGAGCACCGACTTGAACATCAGCCCCGAACCGAAGAACAGCCGGTGGCTTTGCTCGATCATGATGAAGATCGGCCGCTCGCGTTCTTCGTGGAACAGTTTGGTGTGGGGCTCCTGGGTCCGGGCGGTGACGCGCCAGTCAATGGTGCGTACGTCGTCGCCGGCCTGGTAGACCCGCACCTGGTCGAAATCCACCCCGCGTCCGCGCAGCTTGGAGTGATGCAGGCCGATCAGCGGACTGCGCTGTCCCGGTGTCGAGAACAACTGCACCTCGCGCACACGATGGCGCATCTCGATCAGCTCCGAAAGGCTGACGCGGATGCCCGGTGCGGGCGCCAACGGGTTATTCATGACTCATGCTCAAGCGACAGCGACGACGTCGAGAATCCGCTGCACGACCCGGTCCTGGTCGATGCCAGCGGCCTCGGCTTCGAACGACAGGATGATGCGATGGCGCAGCACGTCGAACAGCACGGCCTGGATATCTTCCGGGCTGACAAAGTCGCGTCCGGCCAGCCAGGCGTGGGCACGGGCGCAGCGGTCCAGGGCGATGGAACCCCGCGGGCTGGCGCCGTAGGCGATCCATTCGGCCATTTCCGGATCGAACTTGGCCGGGTTACGGGTGGCCATGATCAGTTGCACCAAGTATTCCTCCACGGCGTCGGCCATGTACAACCCGAGGATTTCCTTGCGCGCGGAGAAAATCGCCTGCTGGCTCACGCGGCGTTCGGGCTTGGTCTCGCCGTTCAGCGCTTCACCCCGGGCCTGCTGCAGGATACGGCGTTCCACCGCGGCATCGGGAAAGCCGATCTTGACGTGCATCAGGAACCGGTCGAGCTGGGCTTCGGGCAGCGGGTAGGTGCCTTCCTGCTCGATCGGGTTCTGCGTGGCCATCACCAGGAACAGCGGCGACAGTTCATAGGTGCTGCGCCCAACGCTGACCTGGCGCTCGGCCATGGCTTCGAGCAAGGCCGACTGGACCTTGGCCGGCGCGCGGTTGATTTCGTCCGCCAGCACCAGGTTATGGAAAATCGGCCCTTGCTGGAACACGAAACTGCCGGTTTCCGGGCGGTAGATTTCCGTACCGGTGATGTCGGCGGGCAGCAGGTCAGGGGTGAACTGAATGCGATGGAATTGCGCTTCGACGCCTTCGGCCAGTTCCTTGATGGCCTTGGTCTTGGCCAGCCCCGGCGCGCCTTCCACCAGCATGTGGCCGTCGGCAAGCAGGGCGATGAGCAGACGCTCGATGAGTTTTTCCTGGCCGAGAATCTGCGTTGAAAGAAAGGTTCGCAGCGCAAGCAGCGCTTCACGATGTTCCATCGGTGACTGTTCCTGGAAAGGGTGGCCCCAGGCGTTCGGATAACGCCGGGGCTGGGGGCGTTACTTTAATGCATGGCGGGGGGTGGCGACTAACGGGATTTTGTCTGGCGTGCGGATTTGTGATCGGTTTGGAGTCATTGTGGGAGCGGGCTTGCTCGCGATGACGGCGACACATTCAACTTCAATGCAGCCTGACCCACCGCTAGCGCGAGCAAGCTCGGCTCCCACAGGGGTGGCGATGGACACCGATGCCATGAGCACCCGAGATCAGTGTGGGAGCCGAGCTTGCTCGCGATGACGGCGGGACATTCAACTTCAATGCAGCCTGACCCACCGCTATCGCGAGCAAGCTCAGCTCCCACAGGGGGTGGCGATGGACACCGATGCCATGAGCACCCGAGATCAGTGTGGGAGCGGGCTTGCTCGCGATGACGGCGGCACATTCAACTTCAATGCAGCCTGACCCACCGCTATCGCGAGCAAGCTCAGCTCCCACAGGGGTTGGCGATGGACACTGATGCCATGAGCACCCGAGATCAGTGTGGGAGCCGAGCTTGCTCGCGATGACGGCGGCACATTCAACTTCAATGCAGCCTGACCCACCGCTATCGCGAGCAAGCTCAGCTCCCACAGGGGTTGGCGATGGACACCGATGCCATGAGCACCCGGGATCAGTGTGGGAGCCGAGCTTGCTCGCGATGACGGCGGCACATTCAACTTCAATGCAGCCTGACCCACCGCTATCGCGAGCAAGCTCAGCTCCCACAGGGGGTGGCGATGGACACCGATGCCATGAGCACCCGAGATCAGTGTGGGAGCCGAGCTTGCTCGCGATGACGGCGGGACATTCAACTTCAATGCAGCCTGACCCACCGCTATCGCGAGCAAGCTCAGCTCCCACAGGGGTTGGCGATGGACACCGATGCCATGAGCACCCGGGATCAGTGTGGGAGCCGAGCTTGCTCGCGATGACGGCGGGACATTCAACTTCAATGCAGCCTGACCCACCGCTATCGCGAGCAAGCTCAGCTCCCACAGGGGTTGGCGATGGACACTGATGCCATGAGCACCCGAGATCAGTGTGGGAGCCGAGCTTGCTCGCGATGACGGCGGCACATTCAATTTCAATGCAGCCTGACCCACCGCTATCGCGAGCAAGCTCAGCTCCCACAGGGGTTGGCGATGGACACTGATGCCATGAGCACCCGAGATCAGTGTGGGAGCCGAGCTTGCTCGCGATGACGGCGGCACATTCAACTTCAATGCAGCCTGACCCACCGCTATCGCGAGCAAGCTCAGCTCCCACAGGAACTCAGCCCCGCCACGCCCCTGGATTCACCAGATTCACCGGCCGCTCCCCCGCCAATGCCGCCAACAGGTTGTCCACCGCACAACGCGCCATCGCTTCCCGTGTCTCGTAGGTGGCCGAGCCCATATGCGGGGTCGCGACCACGTTATCCATTTGCAATAGCGGCGAATCCGCACTCAAGGGTTCGCGCTCGAACACATCCAGCCCCGCGCCACGGATCTGCCCGCTGCGCAGGGCGTCGATCAGCGCCGCTTCATCGACCACCTTGCCCCGGGAAATATTGATGAAAATGGTTTCAGGGCGCATCTGCGCGAACGCTTGTGCACCGATCAGCCCTTGAGTCTCAGCGGTCAAGGGCAGGGTCAGGCAAATGAAGTCCGCCTGCTGCAACAGTGTCTTGAGGCTGCAATAGCGCGCGCCGAAACGCTGCTCGACCGCGGGCTTGGGTGAATGGCTGTGGTAGAGCACCGGCATGCCGAAGCCGAAATGCCCGCGTTGGGCCAGGGCCTCGCCAATGCGGCCCATGCCGATGATGCCCAGGGTCTTGCCATGGACGTCGGTGCCGAAATGCCGCGGGCCGATGCTCTGTTGCCACTCTCCTGCGCGAACCAGGTTGGCCAGTTCCACCACGCGTCGAGCGGTCGCCAGGATCAAGGCGAACCCAGTGTCGGCGGTGGTTTCGGTCAGCACGTCGGGGGTATTACTGAGCAGGATCCGGCGTTCGGTCAGGTAATCGATGTCGTAGTTGTCGACCCCCACCGAGACGCTGGCGATGGCTTGCAGGTTCGGCGCCAGGTCCAACAGCGCCGCATCCAGCTTGAGGCTGGCGCCCAGCAGGCCGTGGGCGGCGGGGAGGGCGTCGCGCAGTTGCGCCAGGCCCTGGGCATCGAGGCGCTCGATGAGCGTGACGTGGGCCTGGGCTTGCAGACGGGCCATCAATTGAGGGGACAGCGCTTTGTACAACACCACATGCTTTTTCATGGGACGGGTCTCGATTCAGGAACGGGCGGGCGCCGGGTGTGGCGTCGCGGTATTGGAGACTTCCCGGTCGCTGGCGCCGGGCTTGAGGGCGAGGGTCAGTACCACCGACAGCAGCAAAGCGCCGCTCATCAGCAGGAAGGACATGCCAGGGGAGCCGGTGGTGCCGTTGAGGTAGCCCACCAGATACGAGCCGCCGAACGAACCCAGCGCGCCCATGCTGTTGATCAACGCCATGGCGCCGCCGGCGACGTTGGCCGGGAGGATTTCCGGAACGATGGCAAAGAACGGACCATACGGCGCGTACATGCAAGCGCCGGCGACCACCAGCAAGCCATAGGACCACCAGAAATGCTCGGCCCCCAGCAGGTAGGAGGCGTAGAACGCGACGGAGGCGATCAGCAGGGGCGGCCAGACAAAACGCTTGCGCTTCTGCGCCTTGTCCGACGCCCAGGACACCACCAGCATGCCGATCACTGCCGCCAGGTAAGGCAAGGACGATAGCCACCCGGCCTCGACCATGTTCATCTGCAGGCCGGCCTTGAGGATCGACGGCAACCACAGCACGAACCCGTAGACCCCGATGCTCCAGCAGAAAAACTGCAGCGCCAGGATGATCACCTTGGGCGAGCGAAAGGCCTCGGCGTAGTTCTTCACTGCCTTGATGCCGACCTGTTCGGCCGCCAAGGCGCTTTCCAGGTCCCGTTTCTCCTGATCGCTGAGCCACTTGGCCTGGGCTGGGCGATCATCGGCCAGGCGCCACCAAATAAAGGCCCAGAGCACCGCCGGCAGGCCTTCGATGATGAACATCCAGCGCCAGTCGAACTGCTGCACCAGGTAACCCGACACCACCGACATCCAGAGCATGGTCACCGGGTTGCCAAGGATCAGGAAGGTATTGGCGCGCGAGCGTTCGGCCCGGGTGAACCAGTGGCACAGGTACACCAGCATCGCCGGCATCACGGCGGCCTCGACCACCCCGAGCATGAAGCGGATCACGATCAACCAGTAGGCGTTGGAGACCACGCCCGTCAGGGTGGCCAGTGAGCCCCAGAGAATCAGGCTGACGAAGATCAGCTTCTTCACGCTGTGCTTTTGCGCGTAGATCGCCCCCGGTACCTGGAAGAAAAAGTAGCCGAGGAAAAACAGTGCGCCGAGCAGCGATGACAGCCCCGGGGTGATCATCAGGTCCTTGGCCATGCCCGAGGCGGCGGCAAATCCATAGTTGGCCCGGTCCAGGTAGGCCAGGCTGTAGGTGATGAACACGATGGGCATGATGTACCACCAGCGACGGGTGGCGAGGTTGAGCGTTTGCATGTCGTTGACTCCTGAGCTTGTTGTTTTTGTTGCAGCAGGTGCGTTTTGTGGTAGCTCTATCGCGAGCAAGCTCGCTCCCACAGGGGTTAACTCGATCCCATGTGGGAGCGAGCTTGCTCGCGATAGGCGGTTTCAAATTCAGCCAATAACTCGGTGCGCGTCGGCAACCCTTCCATATCCCCACGGCTCTGCACCGCGCGGCTGCCGATCCAGTTGGCGCGCTGCACGGCCTCGGTGATGGCGCGGCCGTCGAGCAACGCACTGATCAGGCCGACGGCGAAGCCATCGCCAGCGCCCACGGTGTCCACCACCCGGGCTACCGGTACGCCGGCGATAACGCCCTGGTCCAGGTGCGTGCGGTAATAGGCACCGTCCGCGCCGAGCTTGATCACGACGATTTCGGCGCCTTGATCCAGATAGAACGCGGCGATATCGGCCGGGTCGTCGAAACCGGTCAGCAAGCGACCTTCGCCGAGCCCCGGCAGGACCCAGTGGGCGAGGGCGGCGAGGCGATTGATTTGCGCAATCATGGCCGACTCGCTGGTCCACAGGCTCGGCCTCAGGTTGGGGTCGAACGACAGGCTGCGGCCGGCTTCGCGCATGCGGGTCATCAATTCAAAGGACATCTCGCGGGCCGTGGCCGACAACGCCGGGACGATGCCGGTGGCGTGCAAGTGACGGGCTTCAAGCAGCGCTGGCGCGATGGAATCGATCGACAGATGACTGGCCGCCGAGCCACGACGGAAATACTCGACCTGCGGGTCGCTGCCATCGTCGGTACGCGACTTGAACTGAAAGCCGGTGGGGTGCGTTGGATCGACCGCTACGTGGCGACAATCCAGGCCTTCGTTTTCCAGGGTCTGCACCACGAAGCGTCCCAGGGAATCAGCGCCGACCCGGCTCAGCCACGCAACCTTGAAGTCCAGTCGCGACAGGCCGATGGCCACGTTGCTGTCGGCCCCGGCGATACGCTTGTGGAACTGGTCGACGCTGACCAGCTCACCGCGCTGGTCAGCCACCAGCATCGCCATGGTTTCGCCGAACGACAACACATCGAACTCAGGCATGGGCAGGCTCCCGGCGCGATTGTCCGAGACGGGACAGCGTGGCGACATGTCCAGCGGTCAATTGCAACAAGTCTTCGCCTTGCAGCGGATATTCGGCGGCGCGCATCACACCGACGGGCATGTGCTTGAGCAGTTGTTCCCACAGGTGCAGGTCGGTCATGGCCGGAGGCACGGCGACCAGTTTGCCGTCGGCGCGCTGGGCCACTGCCTTGCAATGCACGTAAGCCACATACCGTCCGAGCTGTCGGGCGGCGACGGCGGCCGATTGGTCCTGCCATTGCCAGTTGCCGATGTCGAAGGTCATGCCGACGGGCAATGCGTGCGCTTCTGCTGCGCTGAAGAAACGTTGCAACGGTTCGATCCGTCCGCCTTGCAAGGTCTGGTCGTTTTCCACCAGCAACTGCACCGGGCTTGCGCCGAGCACATCCGCCAATGCCGACAGATCATGGGTGTCGGTGAAGTGCCCGAGGGAGACTTTCAGCCATGCCGCGCCGAACGCCTCGGACCGTTGCAGGGTCAGCGCCAGGGCGGGGTTGGGCCTGGACTGCCCGGCGAGCCACAGCTCCAGTGGCGACGAGAAAATACTTTGCAGCCCCTGGGCGCGAGCGCGAGCGGCCAGCTCGGCGGGCTGTTCGGTGGTGAGCAATTCTTCGCGCCATTCGATGCGCGAGGCACCGGCTGCTGCCAGCAGATCGATGAAACTGCCTTGGCCTTGTTGCCGTATCAGGTCGGCGCCGTAGCTGGAAAGACTGATGGAGACGGGTGGATTGTGCATTGTTTTTATACCTCTGAAACCGGTTTCAGTTTTGTGCAAAAAAAGGTGGTGTGCTTCAGGGCCTCATCGCGAGCAAGCTCGCTCCCACACGGGATCTGCGTCGCGCTGGAAATCCCTGTGGGAGCGAGCTTGCTCGCGATAAGGCCGGCTCGATCATCGAGAAACCCCACGCGTCGACCCACGCTCGATCAACCGCGCCGCAAAATCCAAGGTCCGCACTGGCCCTTTATCCCCACGCAAACGCTTGAGCAGACAGTCGAACGCACTGGCGCCGATCTCCGCTGTCGGTTGGGCCAGGGCCGTGATGCCGCTGCCCACCAAGGGGTACCAATCCAGATCGTCGAGGGCAATCAGGCCTACGTCGTCGAACAAGTGGCAACCGAGCTCGCGCAACACCGTCGTGGCGGCCAGCGCGGCAATGCCATTGGCACAGAACAGCGCCTTGGGGCCTTGCCCCGGTTGGGCCAGGAAAGCCTTGATGCGCGCGCTCAGTTGATCGCAGGTTTCCACCACGGCGCCGGTCAGGGCAGGGCGTCGCGCGATGCCGGTCTTGAAACTCTCGACTCGCTCGATTCGTGAGCTGGTGCCGTCGAACGGTTCGGTCACCAGCAACAGATCGCGGTAGCCCCGTTGTTCGAGGTGATCGAGGGCCATCTCGACGGCCTTTGGGTTGTCGAGGCCGACCAGGTCGCTGTCGAGTTGATCGACCTTGCGATCCACCAACACCAGAGGCATTTCGCTGCGCAGTTCAAACAGTTCGTCACGGTGGTGACCCAGGGTGTTCACGATCAACCCTTCGATGTTGTAGGCGCGCAACAGCGCCAGGTGCTGGCGCTCCTGCTCGTCATCACGGTCGGTGTTGCACACCACCAGGCTGTAGCCATGGCGACGACAGGCGGTTTCCACGCCATGCATCACGGCAATCGAATAGGGGTTGCGGATATCGGCCACCAGCATGCCGATCAGGCGTGTGCGCCCGCGCTTGAGGCCGCGGGCCATCTGGTTCGGCCGGTAGCCCAGTTCGCTGATGGCTTGCTCGATACGCCGGGCAATGGCCTCGGAGAGCAGGGCGCGGTCCTCGCCAATGAAACGCGAGACACTGGCCTTGGAGACCCCGGCGCGTTCGGCGACATCAAGCATGGTCACGCGGCTGCGCTGGGCGGCGGAGAAAGAATTCACGGATTGAAACCTGCTTATTGGATTTATTAGCGGTTCTGAAACCGGTTTCAGGAAACATCAGAATCCATCCCTCCGTCAAGGGCGACGTGTCAGAGGCACGACCGACGGTGGTTCACTTCAGCCGGACAAGGGCGACGATCCAGGCAGGTCGGCAGGCCGAAGTAACAGAACAGGCCCTCCAGGGCGATTTGCAGCGCGTAAGGCCGTGTGGTTAGCTGCCTGCCTTCCCCAAGCCCTTTGACGATCGAAGCCTCCATGAACTTCTCCCAGCCTCGCGTGAGATTGCTGTCGATACTGAGCGTGACCTTGTTGGTGCTGGGTTGTGCGTCCTACACCCTGTTTCGCCACAGCGGCGCGCCGGTGGATGAAGGTTTCGCCGCCGAGCAACTGAACGAAGGGGGCATGGAAGACATCGGCACGCTGGCACTGCCCGAGGTGGAGAGACGCCTCAACTATTTGATTCAGGACACCGGTGAAACGCTCCGTTCCCTGGAGCTGATCAGTGACGCGCAATTGAGCCTGAGTATTGAGACGACCGAGCCTGCCGACGAGCGGCCGTTGCAGTACGAACCGCTGTTTGTCCCACTCACCAGTGCGCAACTGAAAGCTGAACTGGCCTCGATCCAGGGCCTGCGTTTTGCCCAGAGGCTATTCGCCGACGGTTCCGAAGTGAGGCTCGACACCAGCAGCCTTGATCCGCTCTGGAAGCGCGCCGCGACGCCGGATGAACCGGTGGCCGAGCAGTACCTGCCGCAGCGCCTGCGGTTTCGCGATGGCAGCGAAAAAACCTTCGCCGATCTCAAGGCGCCGCCCAAGGTCGAGTCCGACGACATGATCGCGTCCCATGACGCCTTCGCACTTGCGGTGAACAAGCCTCTGGCGAGTCTCGGCCTGACGGTCGCTTACCGCAGTTATCCGGCGTTCAGGAAAGTGGTCCTGG
The DNA here is from genome assembly GCF_054681425.1 of Pseudomonas sp. H1_F01. Classification (NCBI taxonomy): domain Bacteria; kingdom Pseudomonadati; phylum Pseudomonadota; class Gammaproteobacteria; order Pseudomonadales; family Pseudomonadaceae; genus Pseudomonas; species Pseudomonas sp. H1_F01. Next base: position 3,001,339 of record NZ_CP162823.1, read on the forward strand.
ACAAGGATCACCCGAAGGTGACCCTGGACGATGGCCAGTCCTTCCAGCTCACCGCCCTGGGTGACGCCAGCGCCTCTGTGCGCCTGAGTACGCCGAAGATGTCGACCTTCGTGGTGCAGGGGCTGGATGACGCGGGCAAGGCGCTCTACAGCAACGGCAACAACTCCCGCGCGTTCCCCTCCGAAGGCGATATCGCGGCGTTGCACGACTATTACAAAGCGCTGCTGCAGACCAAGGACGATCTCAAGCAGCTCAAGACCGGCCAGGCGGTACAGCAGCAGTTGGAACGCCTGACCCAGGCGCTGGCCGCTCAGGTGGGGCCGTTGAAAAACACCGAGGTCGACTATCAATTCGAGGCCACCCCGCAACGCATCGTCATTCATGTGCTCGATCCGATGGAAGACAACAGCGTTGAGTTCACCCAGGTCGACAACGTCCTGGCGGAGCAGGCGCGTTACATCGCTCTGGACCGAAACGCCGAGCGCTACGGCTTCATCGACCAGGCCGGCCAGTGGTTGATCAAGCCCCGTTGGGTGCAGGTGCAAGACAGCCAGATGGCGGATACCTACACATTGTTTTCCCCGGAAAAGTCCAGCGACCCGGACTCGGACTGGCAGGCGTTGCGCAGCCAGCTCGCCTATTTTCCTGCCGGCAGCAACAAGCTCGTGGACCTGCCGTTCGAATACATCACCGAAACGTTGAGCAATGGCCTGCTGTTGGTGGAGCGGGAAACCAACGGACCTTATGGGCTCTACGATGCCAAGGGGCATCGTTTCGTATTGCCGATGAAATTCGTCAACCCCACCGTGACTGGCAACGTGTTCATCGCCCGTCTCGGCAAACGAACCGATGTCATGGAAGGCCTCTACGGCGCCTATACCCTGGACGGCAAGGAAATCCTGCCGGCGCAGTTCTCAGGCATCGAGCACAGCGAGGGTTTGCTCTACGCCAGCTCTGCCGACCGGAGTCGTCAGAACGTTTTCGACCTGGACGGTAAACGGCTCAACCTGCCGGGTGACAACGTGATAGGCCGGTTTGTCGGGCAGCAACCGCTGTTGGTGCAGGACGCTAAAAGCAGGAAGTTTGCTTTTATCAATCGCCAGGGGACGCGGCTGCCCATCAAGTTACCGTATGACGAGGTGGAACCGTTTTCCAACGGCATGGCGGTGGTCGCACGCGCCGGCAGCTATGGCGCCATCGACCTGGCGGGCATCTTGCGAGTCCCGCTGGAGTACAGCCAGCTCAACGCGTTCCAGACTCGGTACGCAGCGGCCATTCGGGCCGGTGGTGGTTCCGGGCTGGTCCTGATCAGTCAAGACAACAAACTGATCAAGGAACTGGGGTCCTATGCCAGCCTGGAAGTGCCGGATAACGGCAATGAGGCCCGTTATTACGTGAGGGACCCGAAGGATAGTGACGCGTACCTGGCCTATGACGCTGACGGCAATCTGGTGCAGAAAGACGAATAACAGCCGGTGCACGGATCCCTCGCCACGCAAGAGCAGTCGCCTTTGATCGTTCCTCACGCTCCGCGTGGGAATGCCGTCAGGGACGCTCCGCGTTCTGCTTCTGGAAGGTGACGCAGAGCGTCACGGGATGCATTCCCACGCAGAGCGTGGGAACGATCAACGCCGACAGGAATCAGAGTTGGCTTATATAGGTGCCCGTCCCCTTGAGGATGTTCTGCAACGTCAGTTCCACTTCCGCCAGGTCCGCCGCATCGGTGTCGTGGGTGATTTCCAGCACGTCGTCGCCGTTCAACGCATCGGCATCCGCCGCCGCAATCTCAATCAGCAAGCGGGTAGGGCTCAGCGTGACTTTCACGCCGTCCAGCGTCGAAGGCTCGCCATCCAGGGCAATCTCCAGTTCGTCTTCGTCGGGGTAGCGGGTCATCAGGAACATTTCGCCCTGGGCGCTGTGGCAGCAGAGCATGGCCATGTTGTCTTCTTCGTCGTCGCACGGATTGGCGATCAGCAGGGTGGTGGTCATTTGCATGGTGATGGCTCCTGGCTCAATGAGCCGAAAAAAGTGGATTCTGCCAGCCTGGAGGACTTTGCGCTGGATTACCGCAATCGGGCTGCGATTTCACACTGCCAGGTGCCGTTTCGCCCCTGGGCTGCTAGGGTTGTTCGATGAACTCGGGCCGGTTTAGCTTGCCGATGACCGAATATGTCGCAGCGCTGCAAGCAGGCACATTGTCGCACTCGTTAAGCTGCGCAACGGATGTGCACCTGCAAAGGCCATCCCGGAGTGGTTTTTGCAGGTGTCCATGACATGAAATTACATGGAAAAGGATGTGACCTGCGGGTCCTGTCCAGCTTCATCCACCTGTCATCCTGTTTCCTCTGCCCGAGAATCAGGAACGGGATGGCCGACAGCCCCGCAGGGGTTGCACGCGACGCTTCAATCAATAACAAGCCCAAGCGGAGTACCACAGATGGCGTTCTTCACCGCAGCCAGCAAAGCCGACTTCCAGCATCAACTGCAAGCGGCACTGGCGCAGCACATCAGTGAACAGGCACTGCCACAAGTGGCGCTGTTCGCTGAACAATTCTTCGGCATCATTTCCCTCGATGAACTTACCCAGCGCCGGTTGTCCGACCTTGCCGGCTGCACCCTGTCTGCCTGGCGCCTGCTTGAGCGCTTCGATCACACGCAACCGCAGGTGCGCGTCTACAACCCCGATTACGAACGCCACGGCTGGCAGTCGACCCACACGGCCGTGGAAGTGTTGCACCACGATCTGCCATTCCTGGTGGACTCGGTCCGCACCGAGCTGAACCGTCGCGGCTACAGCATCCATACCCTGCAAACCACCGTGCTGAGCGTGCGTCGCGGCAGCAAGGGCGAGTTGCTGGAAATCCTGCCAAAAGGCACCCAGGGCGACGGCATCCTGCAAGAGTCGTTGATGTACCTGGAGATCGACCGCTGCGCCAACGCCGCCGAACTCAACGTCCTGAGCAAGGAACTTGAGCAAGTGCTGGGCGAAGTGCGCGTGGCCGTGGCCGACTTCGAACCGATGAAAGCCAAGGTCCAGGAAATCCTCGACAGCCTGGACAGCAGCGCCTACGCCATCGACGCTGAGGAAAAGAGCGAGATCAAGAGTTTCCTGGAATGGCTGGTGGGCAACCACTTCACCTTCCTGGGCTACGAAGAGTTCGTGGTTCGCGATGAGGCCGATGGCGGCCACATCGAATACAACCCTGATTCGTTCCTCGGCCTGACCAAATTGCTGCGCGCCGGCCTGACCGCCGAAGACCTGCGCATCGAAGACTACGCCGTCAATTACCTGCGCGAACCGACGCCGTTGTCGTTCGCCAAGGCCGCGCACCCGAGCCGCGTACACCGTCCGGCCTACCCGGACTACGTGTCGATCCGTGAAATCGACGCCAACGGCAAGGTCATCAAGGAATGCCGCTTCATGGGCCTGTACACCTCTTCGGTGTATGGCGAGAGCGTGCGGGTCATCCCGTACATCCGCCGCAAGGTCGCGGAAATCGAGCGTCGCTCGGGCTTCCAGGCCAAGGCGCACCTGGGCAAGGAACTGGCCCAGGTGGTCGAAGTGCTGCCCCGTGACGACCTGTTCCAGACCCCGGTGGACGAGCTGTTCAGCACTGTCATGTCCATCGTGCAGATCCAGGAACGCAACAAGATCCGCGTGTTCCTGCGCAAAGACCCGTATGGCCGTTTCTGCTACTGCCTGGCCTACGTGCCACGTGACATCTACTCCACCGAAGTGCGCCAGAAGATCCAGCAAGTGCTGATGGATCGCCTGAAAGCCTCGGACTGCGAGTTCTGGACCTTCTTCTCCGAGTCCGTACTGGCCCGTGTACAACTGATCCTGCGGGTGGATCCGAAGAACCGTCTCGACATCGATCCGGTCTTGCTGGAAAAAGAAGTGGTCCAGGCCTGCCGCAGCTGGAAGGACGACTACGCCAGCCTGGTCGTCGAGAGCTTCGGCGAAGCCCAGGGCACCAACGTGCTGTCGGATTTCCCGAAAGGCTTCCCGGCCGGCTACCGCGAGCGCTTTGCTGCGCACTCGGCCGTGGTCGACATGCAGCACCTGCTGAGCCTGAGCGAAAAAAATCCGCTGGTCATGAGCTTCTACCAGCCACTGGGCCAGGTCTCCGGCCAGCGTGAGCTGCACTGCAAGCTGTATCACGCCGATACGCCACTGGCGCTGTCCGACGTGCTGCCGATCCTGGAAAACCTCGGCCTGCGCGTGCTGGGCGAGTTCCCGTACCGTCTGCGCCACACCAATGGCCGCGAGTTCTGGATTCATGATTTCGCGTTCACCGCCGCCGAAGGCCTGGACCTGGATATCCAGCAACTCAACGACACCTTGCAGGACGCCTTCGTCCACATCGTGCGTGGCGATGCCGAGAACGATGCGTTCAACCGCCTGGTGCTGACCGCCGGCCTGCCATGGCGCGACGTGGCGCTGCTGCGTGCCTACGCCCGTTACCTGAAGCAGATCCGCCTGGGCTTCGACCTGGGTTACATCGCCAGCACCCTGAACAACCACACCGACATCGCTCGCGAGTTGACCCGGTTGTTCAAGACCCGCTTCTACCTGGCGCGCAAACTCAGTGGCGATGACCTGGAAGACAAGCAACTGCGCCTGGAACAAGCGATTCTCTCGGCCCTGGACGACGTCCAGGTGCTCAACGAAGACCGCATCCTGCGTCGCTACCTGGACCTGATCAAGGCCACCCTGCGGACCAACTTCTACCAGACCGACGCCAACGGCCAGAACAAGTCCTACTTCAGCTTCAAGTTCAACCCGCACCTGATCCCGGAACTGCCGAAACCGGTGCCCAAGTTCGAGATCTTCGTCTACTCGCCACGGGTCGAAGGCGTGCACCTGCGCTTCGGCAACGTTGCCCGCGGCGGCCTGCGCTGGTCCGACCGTGAAGAAGACTACCGCACCGAAGTGCTTGGCCTGGTAAAAGCCCAGCAAGTGAAGAACTCGGTGATCGTGCCGGTGGGCGCCAAGGGTGGTTTCCTGCCACGTCGCCTGCCGTTGGGCGGCAGCCGGGACGAGATCGCGGCCGAGGGCATCGCCTGCTACCGCATCTTCATCTCGGGCCTGTTGGACATCACCGACAACCTGAAGGACGGCGCACTGGTACCGCCGGCCAACGTCGTACGTCATGACGACGATGACCCGTACCTGGTGGTGGCGGCGGACAAGGGCACTGCGACCTTCTCCGACATCGCCAACGGCATCGCCATCGACTATGGCTTCTGGCTGGGCGATGCGTTCGCCTCCGGCGGTTCGGCTGGCTACGACCACAAGAAAATGGGCATCACCGCCAAGGGCGCGTGGGTCGGCGTGCAGCGCCACTTCCGCGAGCGCGGCATCAATGTCCAGGAAGACAGCATCACTGTGGTGGGCGTCGGCGACATGGCCGGCGACGTGTTCGGCAACGGCTTGTTGATGTCCGACAAGCTGCAACTGGTCGCGGCCTTCAACCACCTGCACATCTTCATCGACCCGAACCCGGAGCCTGCCAGCAGCTTTGCCGAGCGCAAGCGCCTGTTCGACCTGCCGCGTTCGGCCTGGAGCGACTACGACACCAGCATCATGTCCGAAGGCGGCGGTATCTTCTCGCGCAGCGCGAAGAGCATCGCCATCTCGCCACAGATGAAAGAACGCTTCGACATCAAGGCTGACAAGCTGACCCCGACCGAGCTGCTCAACGCCTTGCTCAAGGCGCCGGTGGACCTGTTGTGGAACGGCGGTATCGGCACCTACGTCAAGGCCAGCACTGAAAGCCACGCCGATGTCGGCGACAAGGCCAACGATGCTCTGCGCGTGAACGGCAACGAACTGCGCTGCAAGGTCGTGGGCGAGGGCGGCAACCTGGGCATGACCCAACTGGGTCGCGTCGAGTTCGGCCTCAATGGCGGCGGTTCCAACACCGACTTCATCGACAACGCGGGCGGTGTGGACTGCTCCGACCACGAAGTGAACATCAAGATCCTGCTCAACGAAGTGGTGCAGGCCGGCGACATGACCGACAAGCAACGCAACCAGTTGCTGGCGAGCATGACCGACGAAGTCGGTAGCCTGGTGTTGGGCAACAACTACAAGCAGACCCAGGCCCTGTCCCTGGCGGCGCGCCGTGCCTTCGTGCGGATCGCCGAATACAAGCGTCTGATGAACGATCTGGAAGGCCGCGGCAAGCTGGATCGCGCCATCGAGTTCCTGCCGTCTGAAGAGGCGATCAACGAGCGTGTCGCGGCGGGCCATGGCCTGACCCGTGCCGAACTGTCGGTGTTGATCTCCTACAGCAAGATCGACCTCAAGGAAGCGCTGCTCAACTCCCTGGTACCGGACGACGATTACCTGACCCGTGACATGGAGACGGCTTTCCCGCCGACGCTGGTGAACCAGTTCTCCGAGGCCATGCGTCGCCATCGCCTCAAGCGCGAGATCGTCAGCACCCAGATCGCCAACGACCTGGTCAACCACATGGGCATCACCTTCGTTCAGCGGCTCAAGGAGTCTACGGGCATGAGCCCGGCGAACGTTGCGGGTGCTTATGTCATCGTTCGGGATATCTTCCACCTCCCGCACTGGTTCCGTCAGATCGAGGCCCTGGACCACCAGGTCTCGGCCGACGTGCAACTGGAGCTGATGGACGAACTGATGCGCCTGGGTCGTCGCGCCACGCGCTGGTTCCTGCGCAGCCGCCGCAACGAGCAGAACGCTGCCCGTGACGTCGCGCACTTCGGCCCGCACCTGGCAGCGTTGGGCCTCAAGCTCGACGAACTGCTGGAAGGTCCGACCCGCGAAGGCTGGCAGACCCGCTACCAGGCCTATGTGGCCGCCGGTGTGCCGGAGTTGCTGGCGCGTATGGTTGCCGGCACCACGCACCTGTACACCTTGTTGCCGATCATCGAGGCGTCCGACGTCACCGGCCAGAACGCTGCCGATGTGGCCAAGGCCTACTTCGCCGTGGGCAGCGCCCTGGACATCACCTGGTACCTGCAACAGATCAGCGCACTGCCGGTGGAAAACAACTGGCAGGCACTGGCCCGTGAAGCGTTCCGCGATGACATCGACTGGCAGCAACGGGCGATCACCATCTCGGTCCTGCAGGACGGCGACGCGACCCAGGATGTGGAAACCCGCCTGGCGATGTGGCTTGAGCAGCATCACGAAATGGTCGAGCGCTGGCGCGCCATGCTGGTGGACATCCGTGCCGCCAGCGGCACCGACTACGCCATGTACGCGGTCGCCAACCGCGAACTGCTGGACCTGGCGTTGAGTGGTCAGGCGGTCGTGACGGCCAACTGATCCGGCGTTGAATGAAAAAGCCCCGCATTGAGAGATGCGGGGCTTTTTTTTAGATTCGCTGTGAGTCCCTGTGGGAGCGAGCTTGCTCGCGATGGCGGTGTATCAGTCACGTTCAATGTCGCTGACCCACCGCTATCGCGAGCAAGCTCGCTCCCACAGGGGGACAGCTGTGCTGGGGCTGTTAGTTTTTCAGCGGTATCAACACCGCTTCATCCTCACCCATCACCATGAACACCAGCAGTTTCGCCGGCTGGCTCGTGCTGGCGTTTCTCGAGACCAGGTGCTCGGACCCCGCTGCTTCATACCAGAACTCTCCAGCCTTGTAGGTCTTCGCCGGCTCACCCTTGACCTGGGAAGTGATGGCGCCTTCCAGTACGTAGGCCATGGCCGTGCCCTCATGCTTATGGGCAATGGACGCTTGGCCGGGGGCATAGTCGACGGTCAGCATCATGGTTTTTTTACCTGGAGCGTTTTTCAGCAATTGCTCCTGCAGCACCGTGACCTTCTCCGAAGGCGCGGCTTCGTGGGCGTAGGTCTGGGTAATGGGCAGCAGGCCGAGGGCGGCGATCAGACAGAGTGTTTTCATGAAAGGTATGACCCATGTGGTTTCGAGTGATTTCGCGCTGTCGCGGCGATGGATTCACCCTAAGCCCCACGGAGGGGCAAGCAAACGTCCAATCTTTCGGAAGGTGGGTAGACCAATACCGCGATCCACCCAATTTGAAAGCTACCCCCTGTAGGAGCTGCCGAAGGTTGCGATCTTTGGCTCTTGATCTTTGGCTTGGGATTTAATTGGATTGGACAGGATCGCAGCCTCGTTGCACTCGGCTGCTCCTACAGACGCGGAGTGTCAGCTATTGAAGTCGACGCTGCGCGCCAGGCGGTTGTCGATCAGGCTGATGAAGCCTTGCACTTCCGGGCAGTTGAAGTGGGCTTGCATGGCCGCTTCCGACTGCCAGCGGGCACTGACGCTCCAGCGGTCGCCATCGTCCGGGCAACGGTCGACCAGGTAGGCATCGCAGCCCGGCTGCGTACGCAGGGTCTCGACGATTTGCTGCAATTGCCGGCCCAGTTCTTCCGAGCGACCGGCGGCGGCTTGCACCTGTACGGTATTGATCACTTGGCGAGACATTGTTCAGGCTCCTGAATCAAGTCGCAGGGGGTTGTTCAACATCAATGACACCCATGCAGGATAGGCCCGCCGGGGCAAGGCTCAAACAGCCAATGGGCGGATAAATGCCCAGTCCAATCCCTCAGGCCACTTGCTGCAGAATGTCGCGCAAGCGGTCCAGGGCTATGTCGATGTCCAGGGTTTCGATCGCGCCGAAACCAAAGAACAGGCCCGGCCGCACGGGGGCCTCGTTGAAAAAACCATCAAGGCTGTAGAGCCCGACTTCGGCTTTTTTCGCCAGTTCGATCACCAGCGCCAGGTCCATCGGAACCTTGCACAACACCGCCATATGAAAGCCCGCGGTGGTGGGCACGGCCTCGAACCAGGGCGATAAGTCCCCGCCCATGCGAGCCAGGATTCGCTCGCGGCGACCGGCATACAGGGTGTGGCAGCGGCGGATATGCTTGAGCAGGCAACCCTCGGCGATGAACTTCGCCAGCGCCCACTGGGGCAGGGTGGAGGTGTGCTGGTCGGTGAGGCGCTTGGCCAGGATTACCGCTTCAAGAATCGCCGGCGGCAGGATCGCATAGCCCAGGCGCAACTCCGGCAACAAGGTCTTGGAGAAGGTGCCGACGTACGCCACGATCCCGCGCTCGTCCAGGCTCTGCAACGAATCGGCGGGCCGGCCTTCGTAGCGGAATTCGCTGTCGTAGTCGTCTTCGATGATGATCGCCCCCAGCTCATAGGCCCGCGCCAGCAGGGCCTCGCGGCGGGCCTGGCTCATGGGCATGCCCAGGGGAAACTGGTGGGAGGGCGTCACATAAATCAACCGCGTGCCGTCGGGGATCAGGTCGACCCGCATGCCTTGCTCGTCCACCGGCACTCCGACCACCGTGGCGCCCTGGGAGCCGAACAGCAAGCGCGCCGGCGGGTAGCCCGGATCTTCCATGGCCACCAGGCTGCCGGGCCGGGTCAACACCCGCGAGATCAGGTCCAGGGCTTGCTGTGCGCCGTTGCACACCACCACGTCTTCATCCTGGCAATTGACCCCGCGGGAAAACGCGATGTGCCGGGCAATGGCATTGCGCAGCGACGGCAGGCCTTCGGGCTGGCTGTAGAAGCCCTTGGCGCTGGCGATCTGGCGCAGCGCATGGGCCGTGCAGCGCCGCCAGTCGTCCAGCGGAAACTGGCCCTTGCCCGTGGCGCCGCCGATGAAGTCGTAGCGCAACGCGCCTTCGAGGGTGGGATGGCGCATCAGGTCGGGCATGGTGCGCCAGGCTTCGACGACGTCGGCGCCGGCCAGTTCGCGGTGGCTCTGTTTGCGCACGATCCTGGCCGGCCGCGTGTTGACGTAGGTGCCTTTGCCGATGATGCCGGTGAGCAGGTTTTCGTAGGTCAGTTGAGCGTAGGTGTCGGAGACGGTCTTGCGCGAGACTCCCAGTTGTTCGGCCAGCAGGCGGCTGGGCGGCAGTTGCGTGCCGGCCGCCAGGCGACCGCTTTCGATGGCGTTGCGCAATTGTTGATACAACTGGCCCGACAGGTCCTTGCGGCCGTTGATGACAACATGAAGTTCCATACCCGCAAGCTCCTGGGCGATTGTTTGGCCGCCGGCGTCAAAGGCGCAAGATTACCCGCATTGTGCGACTGCATAGAAGTTGCGTGGGGAAAATCCCGCCTATTGGACTTGCCTCCGGGTTTTTCGACAAATTGGACCTGTCATTGGCCGGTCCCAGGGCCTAGCGTGAAGGTCTCGAATACCACGGAGCCCGCCATGAGCCCGCGTCTGGATTACTACACTGCATCGCCTGGGGCGATGAAAGCCATGATCGGCCTGGAAGCCCTGACCAGTCGCCTGAGTATCGAACCGGCGCTGCTGCATCTGATCAAGATCCGCGCTTCACAACTCAATGGCTGTGCCTTCTGCACCGACATGCATTCGGTGGAGGCGCGACGCCAGGGCGAGACCGAGCGGCGGCTCTACGCGGTGGCAGTGTGGCGCGACAGCGGTTTTTTCACTGCCCGCGAACGCGCCGCCCTGGCCTGGACCGAGGCGGTGACGCTATTGGCTGAAAGCCAGGTGCCGGACGACGTCTATGCCCAGGCCCGGGCCTGCTTCAGCGAGGAGGAACTGGTGGACCTGACCCTGGCGATCAGCACCATCAACAGCTGGAACCGGCTGGCGGTGAGTTTTCGCCAGAGTCCGGGTGGCTGATCCGCGAGAGCCAACTGTGGGAGCAAGGCTTGCCCGCGATGAACGATGATGAGGTGAATCTGGCGGACCGTGGCGCCTGGATCGCGAGCAAGCTTTGCTCCCACAGAGCAGGTCTGTCGTTTGCCTCTATTTATTTCCGTTGGGCAGCAGCGAATTGCTGGTCGGAACCGGCGGCCGCTGGGGCTTGACCGACGTGCCAAACGTATTGCCCATGCGCACGCCAGTGGCCGCCGGGGTTGCCAGGCCGATGCTGTTCGGTGCGCGTTCGTTGACCGGCACATTCATGGCATCCTGGGCCCGTTGCGCAGCTGTTGCAGCCTGCGGGTCGTTGCCCATCTGCCGGCTCAGGCAGTTGTAGTCGGGGGTCTTGTAGCCACCGACGGTCACCTCGATACACGCCGGGGCTTCTTCGCCCTGGGCCCACGGCAGGGCCAGGAGCAGCCCGACACCGGCCATCATTTTCGTCCACTGTTTCATCATCGACCTCCTGCCCGTCACACCCGACGGTTCGTTGTCTGGGCACCAGTCTAGTGCGGCCCGGAGGATTTGTATCAGATGTCATACGACATTCATAAACACCCCTCAGGATGACGGTTTTCAACGGATACGTCAGTCGTGCAGCAGGGCAGAGCCGGGGGCGGACGCGGGCGTGGATTGACCAGGGCGCCCTTGCGGTGGCTGATGGTGTTGCTGTGTCTGCTGGCCGGGCCGATCCAGGCGGTCGGCCTGGTGGACCTGGACATCGCGCCCCAGGAACTGACCACGGCGCTGGAGCAGTTCAGCCGGGCGACGGGCATGGCGGTGCTGGTGGACCACCAGTTGTCGAGCCAGCGTCATACGCTGGGTGTCCAGGGGCAGTTCACACCCTCCGAAGGGTTGAGGGTGTTGCTCAGCGGCACCGGGCTGGCGGCGCACTATGCCCGGGAGGATGCGTTCACGTTGCAGCCGGTGCAGGTCCGCGAGGTACCGCTGCCTCCCGGCGTCACCCCAGGCTTGAGTGACAGCAACTACGCGGCAGCGATCCAGACGGTCATCCAGCGCAATTTGTGTCGTTCACCGTTGACCCGCCCAGGCAGTTTCCGGGCGGTGCTGCAAGTGTGGATCGGCCGGGACGGCGTGGTCCAGCACAGCCGCCTGGTCAGTTCCACGGGCGACCTGATGCGGGACAAGGCCTTGGTCAACAGTTTGCAAAACCTCAGGATCGACCGTCCGGCGCCCAGCTCGTTGCGCCAGCCGGTGACCCTGCTTTTGTTACCCGACTCATCAGGAAGAAGCATGGAATGCATAGCAGGGGAAGGGGTGTCCGGGCGATGAAAGACTCCGGTCGCAGCCCGTTGGTGAAGTTGTTCCTCACCTCGTATGAGGATTTCAAGGTGCGCCTGCGCAGGCGCCTGGGGTCCGAGGAACTGGCCAACGACGTGCTGCATGAAACCTACCTGCGGGTCGATCGAATGATCGATACGCAGGAGATTGCCCAGCCCAACGCTTATTTATATCGCATGGCCCTGAACATCGCCGCCGACCGTCGACAGGCCGATGCGCGCCTGCTCACCGGCGATGAAGTCGAGGAATTGCTGCAGGTCTCGGATGAAGCGCTGGATCCGGCCCGCGTGGTGGGTGGGCAGAAGGAACTGCAGACCCTGCTCAAGGCCTTGTACGAACTGCCGGCGCGCCGTCGCAGGATTTTCATCGCCGCACGCCTGGAGGAAGCGCCGCACCTGGAAATTTCCCAGCGCTTCGGTATTTCCACGCGCATGGTGGAGAAGGAAATCAAGGCTGCGTTGGGGCACTGCGCCCAGCGCCTGGAAAGAAAAGTCATTCAGCGGTTCGGTCCCGGCGCGGGAAAACCGTCTTGAGAGTAGAGACCCGACCCTTTCGTGAGTGTGTGTGCGCTTGAACATCTTCAGCATCACTTCCCCTGACGCCACGCCCCAGGCCCGATTGGCCAGCGAGGCCCGAGACTGGCTGATCCTGCTGACCTCGGGGGGCGCCACCGTGGCCGATGCCCGGGCCTTGCGCCTGTGGTGCGGGCAAAGCCCCGAACATGCCCGGGCCTTCGAACAGGCCAAGGCGCTGTGGCAGGGGCTACAACCTGCCGCCGCCGCAGTGCAGGCGCCCCGGCATTTCGGCCGTCGGGCGTTGTTGGGTGGCGCCATCGCGGCGTCGGCGGCTTTCCTGTTGATCCGCGCCACGGTGCCCGGTGGTGTTTCCGGGCTGGGAGCCGACTACGTTACCGACGTCGGCGAACAGCGCCGGGTGGAACTGGCCGAGGGCGTCAGCCTGGAACTCAATACCCAGACCCGCCTCAGCCGCCGCGTGCTGGCCGATGGCGGACAAGGACTGGAATTGCTCAGCGGTGAGATTGAAGTGCAGGGGCGCAGTGCCCAGGTAGTCAGCGTCCAGGCCGGCGCCGGCTGGATCAGCGCCGCCCGGGCACGCTTCAACATTCGCTACACCGACCAGAGCGTCTGCGCGACTTGCCTGGAGGGTGTGGTGCAGGTCGAGGTACAAGGCCAGCGGTTTCGCCTGGAGCCGGGCATGCAACTGACTTACGACCCTGGTCGGGTGGGCGCTCCCAAGCGTGCCGATGTGTCGGCAGCCATCGCCTGGCGTGAGCAGGTCCTGGTGTTCAACGACGCGACCCTGGCCAGCGTCATCGATGAAATCAACCGCTACCGTCCCGGCATGTTGCTGCTGCTCAACCGCGAACTGGGCCAGCGCAAGGTCCAGGCGCGGTTTCGCCTGGACCAACTGGCGGGCGTGGCGCTGTTGATCCGCGATGCCTACGGCGCCAAATGCACTGAATTGCCGGGTGGGGTGGTGGTGCTGAGCTGAGGCCAGTGGCGTCTGGGCAGGCCTCATCGCGAGCAAGCTCGCTCCCACAAAGGCCCGGTGCTTGGCCCAAATCTAGAATTCACCCAATACCCCTGTGGGAGCGAGCTTGCTCGCGATGAGGTCGGCACATTCGACATCGCCCTCAACAGACCCACCGCTATCGCGAGCAAGCTCGCTCCCACAATGTGTGCCAAGCCTTGAAGGTCACCCGATAATCTGGGGGAGCTATTCCAATGGCCCCAGCACCTGTCGATATTTCTCTATGCCCTGAGGCGTCTGCCGGGTCAGGCTGATTTCGATGCCCATCGGGTTTTCCTGGCGGTTGCCGCTGAGCTTGCGCCAGCCTTTTTCCCTGTCCCAGAACCGCAGTCCGGCGTCGCTGACGTCACTGAGCACCGCCACGCCCGGGCCGGGCGCGGGCAGTGGATAGCGATTGCGGGCCTGGCCTTGGGCGCGGTAAAGCGTGTCGCCCTTGAGCCACCAGCGCACCCGTTGCAACTCGCCCTCCTGGGTCGCCGCCACGCGGATCACATCCAGGCGAAACCCCCTGCCATCGGTGCTGCGCACGGTGAGGGCGGGCGGGGCGGTCGAGGGCGGGTCGTCGACGCCGGGTTTTACCGGTTCACTCAGCTCGATGCTGGCGCGCAGGGCCACGTCGCGCTCCAGTTGGTTCAATACCCGCAACAAGGCTTCGGTCTGTTCGGTACTGGCCTGCAAATGGCTGTCGGCACGGGTCACGCTGTCCAGCCCGCGCCAGGCGATCAGGCTGACCACCGCCATCAGCAGGATCGCCACCATCACTTCCAGCAAGGTGAAACCGGTCTGCCGGGCGCTCATTGGAGTTGCACCCGCCCGGCGGCACTGCGTTGCACCGTGAGACTGTTCAGGCCGTCCGACAAGCGGATCTGCAAGGGCTCGCCGAGCCATTCGGCATTGAGCACGACCCGCTGCCTGGGTTCCACGCGAACCTCCATCGACGGGCTCTGCCAACGACGGGAATGCAATTGCGGATCGTCCTTGAAGCGATCCAGCCCCACGCCTTGATCGGCGCGACGACTGAAGCCGAACCCCTTGGCATCCCAGCGCCAGGTAATCGGCCGTCCGTCAGTGCGGGCTTCGGTCTGGGCCAGTTGCAACAGTTGCACCAGTCGCTCGCCATCCTGGCGCAGCAACTTCAACGGATCCGGCTTGATGCTCAGGCTCACGGCGGCGCTGGCAATGCCGATGATCACCAGCACCACCATCAATTCGATCAGGGTGAAACCGCGTTGCTTGCCGAGGTTCATGCGCGCTCCTTTGCGTGAAAGCCATCCTGCACGGTGAAGATGATAAGGATGTGAAATAAAACGGAGAGAATTGACGCGTACGCTGGACGCTGGAACCAAAAAAAGGAGATTCAGGCCATGACGTTCATAGAGCGTGTGTCCCCGGCGCAAATCGTCCAGGCCGTGGGCCTGTTGGCGGCGTTGGCCGGGGTGGCGACCTGGTCTTCGCTGCTGCTCACGTCGGCCGAGTCGCGCACGCCGGATGTCGCCCCGCAACGCATGGCCGAGCGTTCCGATAACCCGGCGCTGCAATGGTTCTCCAACCAGCCGGCAGCAGTGGACATCAAGGTCAGCGGCGTGATGGCCGGCACTCGCACGCCCGTGGCGATCCTCAGTCTCAACGACGGACCGCCGCGCAGTTTCCTGGTGGGTGAACGGGTGGCCCAAGGGGTACGGTTGGTGGCGATCGAGGCGCAGGCGGTGGTCATCGAGCGCGGCAATGAGCAGACCCGGCTGGTCCTGGCTCGGTTGCCGGATTCGGTGAGTCTGCCTTCTCTGTGGGAGCAAGGCTTGCCCGCGATGAAGACGACGCAGTCTCCGAGGAAATGAGGCGCCTGCATCGCGGGCAAGCCTTGCTCCCACAGATAAACCCCTCGCCACAAAGGATGTGTTAGCCCACACCACTCAAGGCTTTTCCCGGCTGACCAACGTCTCCAACCGAGCCAACGGCGGTGCTTCCCGACTGCGGTCCGACACGCTCAGTTCGACCCGCAGCAGCCTACCGTTTTCCGCCGGGCGCAAGTTCTGTTCGCAACGCAACAGCAATCGCCCCTGATCGCATTCGAACACTTTCGAGCCCTGGGCAAAACGGCCTTCCAGACGCAACTGCGCCAGTTGGCTACGGGCGGCCAGCAGGGCGATGGATTTGTCGCGCAGCAGGCCGTTGCTCTGGGTCATCACCGCAGCCACGCGCACCGCGGCCGACATGGCCACGGCGATGATCGCCAGGGCCACCAGCACTTCGATCAGGGTGAAGCCGGCTTGCGGCGCAGGGCGTGACATGGCGCGGGCTCGGGGGCGAGGGCAGCCTTCAAGGCTAGCCGCCGTTCATGACCAATTGACGACGCAAGCTCCAGAGCAATTTCAATATCACTGACATATTTTCTTGCAACACTGCGCCTCGAATCGAATCCAGCGAAGGACCGTCGAGATGCAGATTGCCCGTTACAAAGCCCGTTTCCCAGGCCCTCGCGGGCAGTCGGGTTTCACCCTGATCGAAATCATGGTCGTGGTGGTGATCCTCGGCATCCTGGCGGCGATGGTGGTGCCCAAGGTACTCGACCGCCCTGACCAGGCGCGGGCAACGGCGGCGAAACAGGACATTGGCGGCCTGATGCAAGCCCTGAAGCTGTATCGCCTGGACCACGGCAGTTACCCGAGCATGAACCAGGGCCTCAAAGTGCTGGTGGAAAAGCCCGCCGATGCGAAAAACAGCACCTGGCGCTCTTATCTGGAGCGCCTGCCCAACGACCCATGGGGCCGTCCATATAACTACCTCAACCCGGGTGCCAACGGCGAAGTCGATATCTTTTCCCTGGGGGCCGACGGTCAGCCTGACGGCGACGGCGTGAATGCCGACATTGGCTCCTGGCAGTTGTAAGGGCCGTGATGCAGACGGATTCGCCCCTCGCGGCGAAGCAGCGCGGCATGGCGGTCATCAGTGCCTTGCTGATCGCTGCCGTGGTGGCGGTCATCGCCGGCGGCATGCTGACCCGCCAGACCCTGTTCACCCGCAGCCTGGAGGCCGAGCAGTTGCGCGTCCAGGGCACGGCGCGGTTGCAGGGTGGCCTGCAACTGAGTCGCCAGTTGCTCTGGGACGCCCGCCAGCGCGATCCGCTGACGCGCTTTGGCCAACCCTGGGCCAACCCCATCGTGATGCCGGGTTCGGGCCAGATCGACACGCCGTTCGAAGGCCAGCTGGAAGATGAGCAAGGCAAGTTCAACCTGCGCAACCTCGTCGCCAATGAGCGTGTGGACGAAGAACAAGTGCGCGCCTTCGAACGCCTGTGCCAGCAGTTGGGCGTGGCACAAGCGGTCAGCACGCGCATTGTCGAAAGGGTGGTCGAGGCCTATCCGCGCCTGTTGAATCCGCAGCGGGTGGACCAGGCGCCAAAGGCCAATACCTTCAACAGCGGCCGCGAGACCTCGCCACAGGCCGACAACACGCCGCAGGCACCGACGCGCCCGATGCTGCGCACCTTGCAAGACTTGCGCAGCGTCAAGGGCGTCAATGCGCGGTTACTGGAAACACTGGCGCCTTACGTGACGATCCTGCCGACCAACACCTGGCTCAATGGCAACACTGCCAGTGCCCCGGTGCTGGCCGCCTACGTGCCGGGGCTGTCGCTGCAACGGGCCGAGGCACTGGTCAGGGAACGCGACGGTGGCCACTGGTTTATCAATCGTGGGGATTTCGTCAATCGCCTGCGCATGCCGGAGCTGGACACCGCCAGCGTCAAGGTTGGCATCACCAGCGACTGGTTTCTCCTGCGAGGCCAGGCACGCAGCGGACAGCGGCGGGTCGAACTGGAGGCGTTGCTGCAACGCACCGAGGACCGTTTGCCCCAGGTGATCTGGTCAAGGGTGGGCGTATGACGCGCTTGCGCATCGCCCTGGCGCCGCTGGGCAGCCTGGATCTCGACAGTGAGGTGGCATTTGCCTGGCTGGATCGCCAGGGCCAGGTTCGTGAGCAGGGCCGCAGCAGCCTGCGGGCATTGGGCCAAGGCGGTAAGACTATTTCTGTGGAGTGCTTCCTTCATCCCCGCGACAGCCTGTTGACTCGCCTGGAGTTACCGTCGTTGCCAGCGGCCAAGATCACCGCCGCGGTGACGTGCGCGGCCCAGGCCCTGATGCTCGGTGCCAGCGAACACATGCAGGTGGCCCACAGTCCGCGCGGCGTCGACGGGCAGGTGCAGATCGCCTGGCTGGACCGTGAATCCCTCGCCACGCTGGGCCGGCTTGTGCACCAGGCTGGCATGAAGCTGCGTGGCCTCTATCCGGCGGCCTACGTCTTGCCGGTGCTGTCGGGGCCGGTGGCCTGTATCGAGGACGGCCACCTGCTGGTGCGCCATGACCTGCAGCACGCGGTGGTGCAACCGTTGCAGGAGGAGGCGCTGGACGAATGGCTGCTGGAAACGGGGCCTGGGTTGCACTGGGTCGGCGAGGCGCCGCCGCAATCTTCGATCAGCACCTTGGCCGAAACCCAACGCTGGATGGGTGCTGCGCCAGGTTGGGGACTGCATGCCGGCCTTGCACGCAACGCGGCCGAGCGCGGCGGTTGGGGCCGGGCGGCGGCGATCTGCGCGACAGCGCTGGCAGTATGGGTGATTGGGTTGAACCTCTACGCCGCCCGCGAAGCGGCCCAGGGCCAACGGCTCAAGGCGCAGATGAGCCAGCGGGTGAAGCAGGCGTTTCCCGAGTTGCCGGTGATTCTCAACCCGCTGCAACAGGCGCGCCAGCAAATCGCGGCGCGCCAGAACGGTGCAGCGACCGACCCGGCCCAACGCTTTGCCAGCCTGGTGCAACAGGCGGGCAGCGCCATGCCGTTCATGAGCGGCAATGTCCAGGCGCTGGTATTCGAGAACGGTGAGTTGCGCCTGAATGTCGTGGCCGAGGCGCAGAAAACCACTGCCGAAGAGGATTGGAAAATTCTCCTGGCCCAGGCCGGCATTGACGTCGCTGCCATCGATCAGGGTTGGACCCTGCGTGTGGCTCCGGCCGGCCAGGGCGGCTCCGACGAAACTCCGGACGCCGAAGATGAATAAGCAATCCCTGGCCCTGGCGTGGGGGCGCTGGCAAGCCTGTCGCACGCGTTTGCGCACGTTCTGGCAGGAGCTGGCAGTGCGCGAGCAAGCCGCCGTGGCCCTGGCTGCGCTGGTGTTGGGCGGCTGCCTGGTCTGGCTCGCACTGATCCAGCCACCGCTCAAGACCATCGCCTACTGGCAAGCCGAAACCCCGAAGCTGCGTTCACAGACCGAAGCCCTCGAAGTGCTGTTGCGTGACGTCGCAGGGCTTGCGCCCGACCAGCCTCTTGAAGCGGCCTTGCGCCAGAGCCTGGACGCCAGCGGCTTGAGCGAGCACTACCAACTGCGAGCGCCCGACGCCGAGCGCCCCAACGCCTGGCAGCTCACGTTCGACCAGGCTCCGGCAGAGGCGGTGATCAGCTGGCTATTGGGCAACCCACGGCAATTCTCCCTGGAAGTGATCGAGGCCCGTTTGCAGCGCACCGCCCTTGCCAATCCCGACAACCACGACAACGACACCGACAACACCGCCGGCACACTGTCCGGAACCGTTCGCATGGATCAGGCGCAAGGCGCTAAGGAAGCTTCATGAAAGGGGCCAGATACCCACGTCATTGGCGCAAGGCTGCACCGCTGTTGTTGCTCGCGTTGAGCGCGTGCAACAGCACGCCACCCGCGTCGCAGCCACCGTTGCTGGTGGACAGTGAATTGGGCATTCCGTTGGGGAGTACCCAGCGCAGCGGCGATGCATTGCTCGATCGCCAGCGGGCCCAGGACCTGCGTGAACATAAGCCCGCGGTGCGGCATCAGGTCGACCTTACCGCCCGTGCCCGTGAGCCGCGCAGCACTGCGCCGGCGCGCACGCCCTTGGGCGATCAACCGGTGACGCTGAATTTCGTCGAGGCCGATATCCAGGCGGTAGTGCGGGCCTTGTCCCGTTCCACCGGCCAACAGTTCCTGGTGGACCCGCGGGTCAAGGGCAACCTGACGCTGGTTTCCGAAGGCCCGGTGCCGGCCCACCAGGCCTACGACATGCTGCTGGCCGCGCTGCGCATGCAAGGCTTCAGCGTGGTAGACGTCGGCGGCGTGGCCCAGGTGGTGCCGGAGGCCGATGCCAAGCTGCTGGGTGGACCGATCTACAGCGCCGACAAACCGGCCGGCAACGGCATGCTGACCCGCACCTTCCGCCTGCAATATGAAAACGCGGTGAACCTGATCCCGGTGCTGCGCCCGATCGTGTCGCCGAACAACCCGATCAATGCCTACCCGGGCAACAACACCATTGTCGTCACCGATTACGCCGAGAACCTGTCGCGGGTCGCGCAACTCATCGAAGGCATCGACACCCCGAGCGCCATCGACACCGACGTGGTGCCGATCCACAACGGCATCGCCGTCGACATCGCGCAAATGGTCTCCGACCTGCTGGAAACCCAGGGCGGCGACCAGACCCAGAAGATCAATGTGATTGGCGATCCGCGCTCCAACTCCATCATCATCCGCGCCGGCAGCCCCGAACGCACGGAGCTGGCGCGCAACCTGATCTACAAACTCGACAACGCCCAGAACAACCCGAGCAACCTGCATGTGGTGTACCTGCGCAATGCCCAGGCCGGCAAACTGGCCCAGGCCCTGCGCGGATTGCTCACCGGGGAAAGCGAAGGCGAGGGCAGCGACAACTCGCGTTCGGTGCTCAGCGGCATGGGCGGCAACACCAATGGCCAGAGCGGGCAGAGCAGCAGTGGCGATGGCACCAGCAGCACCACCGGCGGCAGTGCGTCGACCAGCGGCAACGGCTACGCCCAGGGCAGCAACGGCACGACTTCCGCTTCGACGAAAAACGAACAGGGCACTGCCTTCAGCGCTGGCGGCGTGACCATCCAGGCCGACGCCACCACCAACACCTTGCTGATCTCCGCGCCAGACCCGCTGTACCGCAACCTGCGGGAAGTCATCGACCTGCTGGACCAGCGTCGCGCCCAGGTGGTGATCGAGAGCCTGATCGTCGAGGTCGGCGAGGACGACGCCAGCGAATTCGGCGTGCAATGGCAGACCGGCAACCTCGGTGGCAGCGGCGTGATCGGCGGGGTCAATCTCGGCGGCACGGGGCTCAATCTCAATGGCAAGACCAGCATCGACGTGCTGCCCCAGGGCCTGAACCTGGGAGTGGTCAACGGCACGGTGGACATTCCCGGTATCGGCAAGATTCTCGACCTCAAGGTCCTGGCCCGGGCCTTGAAGAGCAAGGGTGGCACCAATGTGTTGTCGACACCGAACCTGCTGACCCTGGACAACGAAGCAGCAAGCATTTTTGTCGGCCAGACCATTCCCTTCGTCAGCGGTAGCTACGTCACCGGCGGAGGCGGCACCAGCAACAACCCGTTCCAGACCGTGACCCGCGAGGAGGTGGGTTTGAAGCTCAATGTCCGGCCGCAGATTTCCGAAGGCGGGACGGTCAAGCTCGATATCTATCAGGAGGTCAGCAGCGTCGATAATCGCGCCTCGAGCACCACGGGTATCGTCACCAACAAGCGCGCCATCGACACCAGCATCCTGCTCGACGACGGACAGATCATGGTCCTTGGCGGGCTGTTGCAGGATGGCTACAGCCAGAGCAATGACGCGGTGCCGTGGTTGTCGACGATCCCGGGGATTGGCGCGCTGTTTCGCAACGAGCGGCGGCAGATCACCAAGACCAACCTGATGGTGTTCCTGCGGCCCTACATCATCCGCGACACGGCGGCGGGCCGCGGCATCACCCTCAACCGCTACGACTTCATGCGCCGCGCCCAGGGCCTGCTGCAACCGGAACGCAGCTGGGCACTGCCGGACATGCAAGCCCCGCAACTACCGGCCTCGGCCCGGGCCATCCCCGGAGCTGCGCCGGTGAGCTTGCAGGCACCCAGGGCGGTGATCAAGGCGGTGCCCGTCGAAGGAGGCACCCGTTGATGAACACCAACCCTGTGGGAGCGAGCCTGCTCGCGATGACGGCGCCCCGATCGATAGCCATGCAGACTGACACACCGCTATCACGAGCAGGCTCGCTCCCACAGGGGGCGTGTGTGTGTCTTGGGCCTGGGGGGGCAACATGAACACCCTCCCATACGCCTGGGCCAAGGCCCAGCGCCTGGTGTTGCGCCAGTCCGAAGAAGGGGCGGTGCTGATGGTGTGTCCGTCCACGCCGGGCTGGTCCATCAGTGAAGTGCGTCGCCAGTTTGGCGAGGTGCGGTTGGAGCGGGTGCGCGACGAGGAGCTCGATGGGCTGCTCAACAGTGCCTATGCCGACACCGGCAGCGCCGCGGCGGTGGTGGGCGCGGCGGAAAACGAAGTCGACCTCGACCGGCTGATGCAGGACATCCCCGAGATCACTGACCTGCTGGACACCCAGGACGGCGCGCCGGTGATCCGCATGATCAACGCCTTGCTGACCCAGGCCGCACGGGACGAGGCCAGCGACATCCACATCGAACCCTACGAGAGCCATTCGGTGGTGCGCTACCGCGTCGACGGCACCCTGCGCGATGTGGTTTCGCCGCGCAAGGCCCTGCACGGCGCGCTGGTGTCGCGGATCAAGATCATGGCCCAGCTCGACATCGCCGAAAAACGCCTGCCCCAGGACGGGCGCATCGCCCTGCGCGTCGCCGGGCGACCGATCGATATCCGCGTCTCGACGGTGCCCACCGGCCATGGCGAACGGGTGGTGATGCGGCTGTTGGACAAGCAGGCCGGACGCCTGCAACTGGAAACCCTGGGCATGGACCCGGACGTGCTGGGCAAGCTCGATCATCTGATCCGCCAGCCCCACGGCATCGTCCTGGTCACCGGCCCCACCGGTAGTGGCAAGACCACCAGCCTCTACGCCGCCCTGGCCCGGCTGGACGCCAGCGTCCACAACATCCTCACGGTGGAAGACCCGGTGGAATACGACCTGCCGGGCATCAGCCAGATCCAGGTCAACGCCAAGATCGACATGACCTTCGCCCTGGCTCTGCGGGCGATCCTGCGCCAGGACCCGGACATCATCATGATCGGCGAAATCCGCGACCTGGAGACCGCGCAAATCGCCGTGCAGGCCTCCCTCACCGGGCACCTGGTGCTGGCGACGCTGCACACCAATGATGCGGTGTCGGCCGTCAACCGCTTGATCGACATGGGCGTCGAGCCGTTCCTGCTGGCCTCATCGATGCTCGGCGTGCTCGCCCAGCGACTGGTGCGCAGGTTGTGCCCGCAGTGCAAACAGCCCGATCCGGCCACGCCCGGCACCTGGCGGCCGGTGGGGTGCCCGAGCTGTAACCAGACCGGCTACAGCGGCCGCACCGGCATCCATGAATTATTCTGCATTGACGATGACATCCGCACGCTGATCCACCAGGGGGCAGGGGAGCAGGCACTGCGCGCCGCCGCTCGCCGAGCGGGGATGTTCAGCATGCGCGAGGACGGCGAGCGCTGGGTGCGCAGTGGCACCACGGCCCCTGAAGAAATCCTGCGCGTAACACGGGACGCCTGATGAATCGCTACCGTTTCGAGGCCGCCGACGCCCAGGGCAAGATCGAATCCGGACACTTGGAAGCCGACAGCCAGGGGGCGGCTTTCAACCTGTTGCGCAGCCGTGGGCTGACGGCATTGCAGGTGCAGGTTGAGCGCAATACGCCGCCAGCCAACGGCGGTGGCTTGTTCAACGCCAAGCTTTCGGACAACGACCTGGCCTGGGCCACCCGGCAACTGGCGAGCCTGCTGGGCGCAAGCCTGCCGTTGGAAGCGGCGTTGAGCGCCACGGTGGAACAGGCCGAGCGCAAGCACATCGCCCAGACCCTGAGCGCGGTGCGCGCCGATGTGCGCAGCGGCATGCGCCTGGCCGAAGCCCTGGCGGCGCGGCCACGGGATTTTCCGGAAATCTACCGGGCGTTGATTGCCGCCGGTGAAGAGTCCGGTGACCTGGCCCAGGTGATGGAGCGGTTGGCGGATTACATCGAGGAACGCAACAACCTGCGGGGCAAAATTCTCACGGCGTTCATCTACCCCGGGGTGGTGGGACTGGTGTCGGTTGCCATCGTGATTTTCCTCCTCAGCTATGTGGTGCCGCAGGTGGTCAGTGCGTTCTCCCAGGCCCGGCAGGACCTGCCCGCGCTGACCGTGGCGATGCTCACCGCCAGTGATTTCATTCGTGCCTGGGGCTGGTTGTGCTTTGGCGTGCTGGCCGGTGGGTTCTGGAGTTGGCGCATGTACTTGCGCAAACCGGCGGCGCGGTTGAACTGGCACGCGCGGGTGTTGCGCCTGCCGCTGATCGGGCGCTTTGTACTGGGCCTCAACACCGCGCGGTTTGCCTCCACCCTGGCAATTCTCGGCGGAGCAGGGGTGCCGTTGCTGCGGGCGCTGGAGGCCGCGCGCCAAACCTTGTCCAACGACCGCCTGAGCCAGAGCGTCAGCGAGGCCACGGCCAAGGTCCGCGAAGGGGTCAACCTGGCGGCGGCGCTGCGGGTGGAAAAAGTCTTCCCGCCGGTGCTGATCCACCTGATCGCCAGCGGCGAGAAAACCGGCTGCCTGCCACCGATGCTCGAACGCGCCGCGCAAACCCTGTCCCGAGACATCGAACGCCGGGCGATGGGCATGACCGCGCTGCTGGAGCCGTTGATGATCGTGGTCATGGGCGGCGTAGTGCTGGTGATCGTCATGGCGGTGTTATTGCCGATTATCGAGATCAATCAGTTGGTTCAGTAAGCACACGCAACCCGTGGCGAACATTGATCTTGTGGCGAGGGGATAAATCCCCTCGCCACAACTGCCGCGATCAGCCAGTTATTTTTGCCGTGCCGCAGCATCTCCCGAGCCTTGACCGCGCCAAGCTCGGGTTCCTCGTTCTGTCATTTTTCCGCGCCCGACAACCACCCGCCGTCCTCTCCACCGCGCCCCCACATGGCACGGCCGTGAAACCCGCTCGAAACCCCAACCCAGAGCCCTCGAACACCCGAGGAAAAAACTCGAAAAACAGCCCTCAGCTCCCGAGGTTTTTTCCTTTATCTGTCACCGGAAACTGCGAATTTCTAACCCATGGCCTCACCCCATCGCCATCGGCACAGGACCGAGCGCCATGACGGCAAGCACGCGTCACCCAACCTACGTACGAACACGATGAAAGGAGATTCTTCATGTTTAAGCGCAACGTTCTCGCGGTATCCCTGACCCTCGCCGGCCTCTGCGCCGCTCAGGCCGCCATGGCTGATGTCAATGGCGGTGGTGCTACCTTGCCTCAGCCGCTGTACCAGACCTCCGGCGTACTGACTGCCGGTTTTGCCCCTTACATCGGCGTGGGCAGCGGTGCTGGCAAGTCGGCTTTCCTGACCAACGACTACACCAAGTTCGTGCCTGGCGACACCAGCGGCAAGAAAGTGCACTGGGCTGGTAGCGACTCCAAGCTCAGCGCCACTGAACTGAGCACCTACGTCAGTGCCCACGGTGCCGCCTGGGGTCCATTGATCCAGGTGCCTTCGGTCGCCACTTCGGTTGCCATTCCGTTCAACAAGACCGGCACTGCCAACGTCGACCTGAGCGTCAACCAACTGTGCGGCGTGTTCTCCGGCCGTCTGACCGACTGGAGCCAGATCACTGGTTCGGGCCGTACCGGCGCGATCACCGTGGTTTACCGTGCCGAGAGCAGCGGCACCTCCGAGCTGTTCACCCGCTTCCTGAACGCCAAGTGCGCTGAAACCGGCACCTTTGCCATCACCACCAACTTCGCTTCCAGCTACAGTGGTGGTCTGCCAGCCAGCGCCGTATCCGCTACTGGCAGCCAGGCTGTAATGACAGCGTTGAACGCTGCCCAAGGTCGTATCACCTACATGAGCCCGGACTATGCCGCTACTACCCTGGCCGGTCTGGATGACGCCACCAAGGTCGCTCGTGTTGGCGGTCTTTCCCCAGCACCGGCCAACGTGTCGGTAGCGATCAATGCCGTTCCCGTTCCGGCTGCTGCCGACCGGTCAAACCCGAATGCCTGGGTTCCTGTTTTCACTTCTCAAAAAGTGATTGATGAAACAATTCCGGCTGATCCTAGCTTGCGCCTCTACCCAACCACCGGTTATCCGATCCTGGGCTTCACCAACGTGATCTTCAGCCAGTGCTACGCCAATGCTGCACAAACCACTCAGGTGCGTGATTTCTTCACCCGTCACTACAACGGCACCGCTGCCAACAGCAACGACGCGGCGATCACTGCCAACCGCTTCGTTCCACTGCCTGGCGCTTGGAAATCTGCCATCCGTGGCAGCTTCCTGACCGCTACCAACGCTCAAAGCATCGGCAACACCAACGTGTGCAATGGCATCGGTCGTCCGCTGTAACACCACGCTAAGCGACACGTAACACCGATCAGCAACGGCGAAAGCCGTTGCTGATTTTTTGCGTCACAGCCGTACCAACACAGCCACATGAAATTTTCATGACATCCGTTCGGTCCCGAGCGGCTGTAACCGCCTATCCCCTATAACCAACGCTGGCAGCTTGATAGCACTGCGTTGCGCCCCTTAGAGCGAACCCGGAAGGATGAGTAGGATGCTGCGCTGCAAACCCCAGACGAACCTGAATGCTCCACGTCGCGATGGCGAGTTGTCGATGTTGCGGCTCAAGCCGCTGGCCCAGGCCATTGCCCTGCTGATGGTGGCCGGCAATGCCCACGCAGCGACGGCGTTCAGTTCGGCCTGGTTTGCCGCCAAGGGCGCGTCCCAGGCCGGTGGCGCGGCGCGGCCTACGACCGCGCAACCAGGCATGCCGCCGCCCCTGGCGCAGCAGCAACGGGCCAATGCGCAGTTGCAGCGTTCGCTGACCAACCTCAACAACACCGTAGCCGCCATCGCCGCCCAGCAGGCGGCCCAGGCAGCGGGGCGGCAAGCCGCGCTCGGGCAGGTACAGGTTGTGCCCGACGGCTTGGGCGAGGGTGGGCTCAAGGTCGATAACAGCCTGACCCAGGGCTGGCTCAACGCCAAGGGACCGCAGCAGACCCAGACCGGTGGCAAGACCACGGTGAAGATCGAGCAGACCGCCGACAAGGCGATTCTCAACTGGGAAACCTTCAACGTCGGGCGCAATACCACGGTGGATTTCCAGCAGCAGTCGGACTGGGCTGTGCTCAACCGGGTCAACGACCCCCAGGCGCGACCGAGCCAGATCCAGGGCCAGATCAAGGGCAACGGCACGGTGATGCTGGTCAACCGCAACGGCATCATTTTCAGCGGCAGCAGCCAGGTCAACGTGCGTAACCTGGCGGCGGTGGCGGCCAACATCAGCGATGAACAATTCAGCAAGCGCGGCTTGTATGTCGATGCCACCGGCAGCCAACCGACTTTCACCGACGCAGCGGGCAAGATCGAAGTGCAGCAGGGCGCGTTGATCCAAACCCACCGTGCCGCCACTTCCACGGCCGGGGGCGGCTATGCCTTGCTGCTGGGTAGCGAAGTGGAGAACGCTGGCTCCATCATCACCGCCAAGGGCCAGACCACCCTGGCGGCAGGCGACAGCTTCTACATCCGGCGCGGCCAGGGCACCAGCGGCAACCTGCGTTCCACCACCCGTGGCAACGAGGTCGCGACCTCCCTCAAACCGGGCAGCAGCGCCGGCACGGTGATCAACAGCGGCCTGATCCAGGCCAGCACCGGCGACGTCACCCTCACCGGGCACACTGTGCAGCAGAACGGCGTGGCGGTGGCGAGCAGTTCAGTGGACATCCGCGGCACCGTGCACCTGCTCAACGCCTCGAGCGACAGCAGCGGCAGCGTGATCCTGGGGCAGGGCAGCGCCACGGCGGTGTTGCTCGATGCTGCCGGCGGCAGTGCCCTGGACAGCCAGCGCAATGCCGGACCGGCCGGCTTGGATGGCACGCCGAACAACCTGATCACCGGCCAGTTCAACAACCTCAGCAGTGTGGTGGACCGCAGCGACCAGTCCCGGGTCGAGATTGTCAGCGGCGGCAGCGTCGACTTCCAGAATGGTTCCATCACTCTGGCCACCGGCGGCCAGGTCGCGGTCAGCGCTGCCGGGCGCAGCCTGGTGCGTGATGGTGCGGTGATCGATGTGTCCGGCGCCATCGGCGTCAAGGTGGCGATGGAATCCAACTCCATCAAGGTCAACGTCCAGGGCAACGAACAGCGCGACGCACCGGTCAACCGCGAGGGCGGCAAGCTGACCAACAATGATGTGTGGGTGGACGTGCGTGACTTGATCTACGTGCCGGCGGGCACCAACGGCTACGCCACCGACCGTTGGTACACGGCGGGCGGGCTGTTGGAAGTGGGCGGTTATTTGGGGACCCGAGGCCACAGCGCCGGTGAATGGGCTGCTCAAGGTGGCACCCTGACGTTCACCGGCAACGACGTGGTGACCCAACAGGCAGCGCAACTGAACCTGTCCGGCGGCACTTTGGATGTGCAGAGCGGCTACTTACGCCAGTCCTGGCTCAAGGGCCCCAATGGGCGTTTGTATGACTTGTCCAAGGCGCCGGGGGACATCCTCTACACCGGGATTTACAAGGGCTACGAAGACCACAGCCAGCGCTGGGGCCAGACTGATTACTACTACAACCCGCTGATCGCCCCACGACAGCGCTTTGAAGCTGGCTACACCGTCGGTCGTGATGCCGGCAAGCTGGTGGTGTCGACCCGCAACGCGGTGCTGGAAGGCCAGATCGTTGGTGAGGTCTATCAGGGCGAACGCCAGACCCAGGCGCCGAACCTCAACCTCGATGGCTACCAGCAATCGCAAAACGCCGTGGCCCGACGGGCGCAATTGTGGGTGGGTAGCTACACGCCGATCTATGACAAGGCCAGCGGTGTGATCAACAGCGCCTTGAACCCCACGCTTGATCAGGTCACCGTCGGCAAGGTGACCGAGAAAATTGCTGCGGGGCTGGACCTGACCTCGGTGGTCGACACCGATCGGCAAGGCAAACTGGTTCTGGATAACGATCTGCTCAACGGCTTCCAGCTCGGTGCGGTCAAGGTGGCGGCGGCAGAAGGCATCAAAGTCGATGGCACGCTAAAAGTGGCCGATGGCGGCGACATCACGCTTTATGCACCGCAGGTCGAAGTGAACGCCGACCTGACGGCCCGCAGTGGTCGCATTGCCTTGGGTAACGTGCTTAAACAGGTCAGAACCGATAATTTCCAGATGGGCGATGTCGTGCTTTCGCCCGCCGCAGGTCAGCGTGCTGTGGTCACGTTGGGCGAGGGCGTGACGTTGAACACCGCTGGCCGCTGGAGCAATCTGTTGCTTGACGGCAACGACCGTCAGAACCTGCCGTTTATCAACGGCGGTGCCGTGGTCGTGCGCAGCGACAATATCGATGTGCGCCAGGGCAGCCTGATCGACGTCAGCTCCGGCGCCGCGGTCATGGCCGATGGCAAGACCCGCGGCGCTAAGGGCGGGGACCTGACCCTGACGGCGGCTATCAATACGTCGTCAAGCAGCGGCGACTTGAACCTGGACGGTGAACTGCGCGGCACCGGCGTGAGCGGTGGCGGGACCTTGAAGCTGGCGGCCAATAAAGTGCTGATCGGCGACAGCGGCTCGCCGCTTGAACCGGGCACCTTGCAACTGAGTGGCGATTTCTTCGACAAGGGTTTCTCGGCCTATGACATCACCGGTAACGAAGGTCTGACCGTGGTCGATGGGACCCGGGTCGATGTGACGATGCCGGTGTACCGCTTTGGCGAGCAGGCGTTGAGCACCGGCAGCGGCGCAGAAGCGGCTGATGCGTTGCAGCGCTGGACGCCGCAGCTGTACCAGGAAGATGCGATCAAAGGCGTCCTGACCCAGCGTCGCGGCGCGAGCCTGAGCCTCACTGCCGGTACTGCGAACTCCAGCGCCGCCGACATGGCGAGCACGGTGTTGAACCTGGGCGAGGGTAGCGTGATCAGCGTCGATCCGGGCCAGGGCATCGATGTGCGCAGCATCGGTCAGTTGACTGCCAACGGCACCCTCAACGCCTGGGGCGGTAGGGTCAGTCTCACCGAGTTGAGCGTCGGCGATACGGTCCGCGATCAAGTCAATGCCCAGGGCCACGGTCGTTCCATATGGCTGGGTGAACAATCACTGATCGATGTATCGAGCCGGGCCATAACAGCTCGGGACATGCGCGGTCAGGCCTACGGCCTGGTGCACGACGGCGGGCAGATTGTCATCGGCGGCCAGATCGATGCCGCGAAAGGATCGACTTCGGCGTCCGAATTGTTTGTGGTGGTGCGCGACGGTGCGCGTTTGCAAGCGGATGGCAGCCAGGCCGTGCTGGATATCCCCGGCCAGGGGCGTACGTCGGTGGCGAGCAATGGCGGCAGCATTTCCCTGGCGTCGGCCAATGGCCTGTACCTGGACGGTTCGTTCAGCGCCCGTTCGGGTGGAGCAGGGGCCGCGGGGGGTAGTTTGTCGGTAGCGCTGGAAACGCCCTATTACTTCAAGAGTGCGGTCAATGATCGGGTGTTGAAGGTGCGTGAACTGGTGCTGGCGCGCGCTGCCCAGGCCAGCCCACTGAGCGATACGGCTGAAACCTCGGCGGATTCGCTGGTCTATGGTCACGGGCGGCTAGGTGTCGATCAGGTCCAGGCCGGTGGTTTCGATAGCCTGTCCCTGTTAAGCAACGGCCTGATGAGCGTCGATGGCGACCTGTCGATGTCCCTCGGTCAAAGCCTGAACCTGTACGCCCGCAGCTTTGGATTGAGCGCAACCGCGCCAGCCAATACCCGGGTCGAGCTCAATGCCCCCCATGTGTTGCTGGCACTAGCGACGGGGCTGTCGACCACTCGACCGAGTTTTGACCCCTATACCCGGCCAGTGGTCGATGGCGGCGGGGTGTCGCTATTGACGAACAAGGCGGTATTTTCCGTCAATGCGGACCTGCTGGATGTTCAGGGTAGCGTGATGTTCAGTAGCAAAGGCACGGTGAGGCAGGCCGACGGCGGTGCCGTCGCGCTGGAACGCGCCGGTTTCGACCGGGTTCAGCTACGCAGCCGGGGTGATTTGCGATTCCTGGCAGGGTTATCCAGTGACGGATTGCCTACGGGCTTTACCACCCAATTGCTGACCCCCTCGGACATGATCCTGCAAGCGGCGCAGTTGTACCCGGCGACCGGCGTAGGGGCTCGGGTTTTGGCGGGATATATGCGCCCCGGCGCCCCGGTTTTCGATCCCGCGCGCAGTCTGGTCATTGAGCGTACTACCCAGGTCACACCTGCAGTGCCTTATTCGGCATTTGGCCGCTTGCAACTGGGTAGTGCGAAGATTGAGCAGGGCGGGGTGGTACGAGCACCGTTGGGGTTGATTGAAGTCGGCATAAACGATGGCTTAGGTACCACTGATCGAGTGGAGCTGTTACCGGGCAGCCTGACTTCGGTCAGTGGCCTGGGCCTGGTCCTGCCGTATGGCGGCACCATCGATGGTCAAAATTATACGTACGCTGGCAAGAAGGTCGTGTTGCTAGGGCAAGGCGCGGTGCTCTCCGAGTATGGTGACCTGAATATCGGCGTGATTCTCGGCGGCAAGTCAGTGGCGGCCCAGGAAGGCTCGGTGCTCGATCTCTCGGGTGGCGGTGAACTGCTTGGCGCCGGTTTTATCTCTGGCCGAGGCGGTTCCACCGATGCGCGTTTCAACCCGCTGGTGCAAATCGGCGCCAATGGCGGTTTCACCTTGCCGGGACTGTCCAGCAATCCGGTCTACGCCATCGTGCCGGGCAACCAGAGCCAGTATGCGCCGGTCGCTGCCGAAGGCGGTGCGGTGGATCCGAGGGTAGGGCAGCAAATCACCATCGGTGCCGGTGTGCCCGGGCTGGCGGCCGGCACCTACACCCTGATGCCGTCCACCTATGCCTTGCTGCCGGGGGCGTTCCGGGTCGAGGTCAACGGTTTGGCGGGGCAAGGCTCCACTTCAAGCGCGCAACAGATGCGCAACGGTTCCTGGACCACCGCCGGCGTGCTGTCGGTGGCCAATACCGGGCAGCGCAACAGCATGTCCAGCCAACTCATCCTGACGTCGGGCGACGTGCTGCGTCGCTACTCGCAATATAACGAAACCAGCTACGCCCAGTTCGCCGTGGCCGACGCCGCGCGCTTGGGTGTTCCCAGGGCCCTCCTGCCAGTCGATGCCAAGACGTTGAAGTTGAATCTGGCAGAGGGCGCTGGAGACCAAGCCTTTTCCTTCAAGGGCATCGGCAAGTTCGCGCCCCAGACCGGAGGGTTCGGTGGCACCGTCGCAGTGGTTGCCAGCAATGGCACAGCCCTGGAGGTGGTCGCCGAAGGACGCGGGGTTACGCCCGGCTTCGAGGGTATGACGCTCAATGCTGAAAGCCTGAACGCGTTGAATGCTTCACGCCAAGTGATCGGCGGCCAGTTTTCGGTGCTTTATGGCCAAGGTGGTAATTACATCACGCCGCAACGGGTGTCGCGCAGTGTTGCGCTGCGTGAAGGTGCGACGCTGTCGGCGCCTGAGGTATTCCTCCTGGCCGATGGTGGCGAGTTGCTGGTGGAACAGGGCGCCGCCATCAATACCATCGGGCGGGGCAAGGCCGCTTACGACGCGCGCGATGGTTTTATCTATAACTTCAATGTGAGGAACCAGAACTACAGCTCGCTTGCTGCCTCCAATGGCTTGCTCAATATCCTGGCCCCAGTATCAGGCACCACAGGCACGGTCAACATTGGCGGATGCAGCCTGACACCTTGCAGCGGCGTGACCCGGATCCATTCCGAAGGCAGCATCGTTGCCGCCTCCGGCAGCAGCCTGGAGCTGAACGACCAGGTTCGCTACGGCACCCGGCACCTGACCCTGGCCCTTAGCAACATCAACGTCGGCACCACTCAGGCATTGGGCGACGCGGCGACGCGGCAGGTCTTGCCGGCCGGCCTCACCCTGAGCCAGACCGTGCTCGATCGCCTGCTGCGCGGAGACACCGAATACGGTGCCCCGGCCCTGGAAACCCTCGAACTGTCAGCCAGCCAGGCGCTGAACTTCTATGGCACCGTCAGCCTCGACACCTATGACTCAGCCACAGGCAAGTCGCGCCTGAACAACCTGATGCTCAGTACCCCGGGCATCTATGGCTCCGGCACCGCCAGTGATGTGGCGACCCTGCGCACCAGCAACCTGATCTGGAACGGCGCAGTCGGTGCGCCGGGTTCGGTGATTGCCGGTGGGGCCGGCACAGGCGCCGGTCGCCTGGACATCCAGGCCCAGCGTATCGAGTTCGGCTATGGCGAGTTCGCCCAACCGAGCTCGATCACCACCCTGGACCGACTGGCGCTGGGCTTCGCCAACGTCAATCTCAGCGCCAGCGAACGCGTGACCGCCAATCACAAGGGCAGCCTGGCGGTGTATCAGAGCCAGGGCGCCTATGACGCTAAAACGGGCTACGCCTACAGCGGTGGCAACCTGAACATTCTCACTCCGTTGCTCACCGGTGAAGCCGGTTCGATCAACCGCATCACCGCAGGCGGCGCACTCAACGTGGCAGGCACAACCGCCAAGCCGGGCACCGTTTCGGGGCTTGGCGGCGAATTGTCCCTCAAGGGCGCGAGCCTCAACCTGGCCAGCGCGGTGGTGTTGCCCAGCGGCAAACTGACCCTTAGCGCGACGGATGAGCTGAGCCTGGCCGACGGGTCGCTGATCGATGTGGCAGGCCGCACGGTGACTTTCAACGACGTCACCCGCTACAGCGCCGGTGGTGAAGTCATCCTGAAAAGCCAAAACGGCAACATCCGCCAGGCGGCTGGCTCCAGCATTGATCTTTCGGCGCGCCACAACCAGGCCGGGCGGCTCAGCGCCGTGGCCTTGGGCAGTACGGCCGGGGTTGTCGACCTGCAAGGACGAATCCTCGCCAGCAGCAGCGGTGAATACGATGCCGGTGGCACGCTCATGCCGTACCTGGCCGGGGGCGTGGAGATCCAGGCCCAGCGCCTGGGTGGCAATGGCAGTCTCAGCGAGCAGTTCGCCGCGTTGAACCAACGCTTGAACGACGGCCAAGTATTCGGCTCCCGCAGCTTCCAGCTCAAGCAGGGCCACTTGGTGATCGGCAATGAACTCAAGGCCTCGTCCATTGACGTGTCCCTGGACAACGGCAGCCTGCTGGTCAACGGCACGGTGGACGCCAGCGGCGAGCGGGTTGGCAGCATTTACCTGGCTGCAAAAAATGCCCTGACCCTGGGCAGCGGTGCCGTGCTTGACGCCCATGGTCGGCGCCTGCGGGTGGACAGCTACGGCAAGATCATCGACTCGCCGAACCGCGCCATCATTGACTTGACCGCCAGGGAAGGGCTCCTGACCCTGGGCAACGGCGCGCGTATCGATTTGCGCCACGGTACCGAGGTCGCGCTGGGCAGTGCGTCCGGCATGAGCGACGGTCGGCCTCGCGGGACGTTGCAACTCAGCGCGCCACGACTGGGTGGCGTGTCGGGGGGCGATGTGGCGATCGATGCCAGTGGTCCCGTGGATGTACTCGGCGCCCGCTCGATTGCGGTGGTTGCCACATGGCAATACAGCGACGCGCCGCTGGTTAACGTGCCGGCGGCCAGCGGCAAGCCTTATCAGGTCATCAATCAGACATGGCTGAAGGATGTGGTGGATCCAGACAACACCGCCTTTATCACCAACGCCCACGCCAACAACGATCTGTTGCAGCGCAAACTCGCCGGGCTGAACAACAGCCGTTATCGCGACGTGTTCCATCTGCGCCCCGGTGTGGAGGTGGTGAGTGCGACGGCCGATGGCGATCTGGTGGTCCAGGGGGATCTGGACCTGTCGCGCTATCGCTATGCGAGCCTCAATCCGCATAACGTCCTGGATGAAAACGTCTACGGCTCCGGCGAATCCGCCAGCCTGACGCTGCGCGCTGGCGGTGACCTGAACATCTACGGCAGCATCACCGACGGTTTTGCCCAGCCGCCCGCCAGCAACGATGACAAGGGCTGGGTGCTGTTGCCAGGCATTGATTTTGCGGCGGGCGATATTGTCGTGCCCGGCACTGGCGTGACCCTGGAGGTGGACACGGCGTTCCCGGCCGGCTCGGTGCTCAACTTCGACGTGCCGCTCAAGGGCGCGACCCTGGCTGCGGGAACGCGGTTGCCGGTCGCCGCCACGCTGAAACAGCCAATGGTGCTGCCGGCCGGCACGGTGCTGGCCGCGGCGGTGCATGACGCACAGGGCAATCTGTTGTTCGCGGCCGGCACGTTGTTGGCTTCGACCAAAACCCTGGAGGCGGGCACGGTGCTGGGGGCGGGTAGCCTGCTGGGCAGCAGCACAACGATAGGCAACCTGATCTGGCCCAAAGGCGTTGCGTTGCCAGACATTGAAGGCGCGAGTAACAGCTTGACCAATGTGCTGCGTCTCAGCAGCGCCCTGGCACTGAGTGTGGGTTCGAAAATTCCTTCAGGTACCGACATCAAGTTGCCGACCGGTGTCGAGTCGGTGCAGTTGCGTCCGGAAGTGGCGGGGAGCAACTGGGCCATCGCGCCGATGCTGGCCGAGGGATCGCAGTCCTGGTCATTGCGACTGGTGGCCGGTGCCGATACGCAGGCGGCGGACAGTCGGGTCGTGCGGCCGGTGCTGGCGGGTGGTGATCTGCATTTGGCTGACAGTCACTACGGAATGTTTGGTAAGGCTGGGGCTGGGGGGTTGGTGTGGACTGAGGAAGGGGCGGAAAACTTCGGAGATCCGAGTCTGGCAGGCAAATTCATTGATTTTGAGAACGTTGCCTATCCAGGGATGTGTGAGGATACCCCGTCGTTTTGCAAAGCCAGTAGCGGCTTTGTCTGGACGGAGGAAGGGGCGGAAAACTATGGGCTTCCAGACCTCGTGGGTCAACCGATTGATTTCGAAAACCTTGCCTATCCTGGGATGTGTGACGACACCCCGTCGTTTTGCAAAGCTGTTGGGCAAACGGAATACAAGGCAGGCAGCCAACGTTGGAGTGTGATCCGCACCGCAGCGGCAGACCTTGAGCTGCTGTCTGCAGGCGATCTGAAAATGGACTCGCTGTATGGCGTCTACACCGCTGGCAGTTCAGCTAGCCAAACTTACGCCAAAGACCCGTACAACCAACCCAAGGCGCGTGGGGCGGGGGGCAAGGTACTCAATGATGCACTGGGTGAAAACGAACAGTTCGTGGATGGCGGTACGAATAGTCTTTACCGCGCCTGGTACCCTGACTTTGGCGGCAACCTGACTCTGAAAGTTGGCGGCAATCTGACCGGTAATAGCCTGGATGTCTCGAGTACGAATTTAGGGCGGCCCAATGGGGGAGACGTTGGTTACGATACGGTGAACGTCGGCAATTGGCTGTGGCGCCAGGGCAGCGGTTCGATCGCTACCGGCTCGCAGTTCCAACCCCCTGCTTGGTGGATCAATTTTGGCAGTTACACCGCTGCGAAGGACGGCAAGGCTGATTTGATGGTCGGGTTTACGGGGTTCGGTACTCTGGGCGGCGGTAACTTGAATGTTCAGGTCGCCGGCGATGCGGGGGTGCTCGATCAAATGGCAGGGAGTCGTCTTGTGCCGATCAGCAACAGCCGCAGCCAAGGGCTAGTGCTGGCTGTGGGCAGCACCGGGCGCGTAGGTGCCGATGGGAGTCTGCAATTGACCGGCGGTGGTGACCTCAAGCTGCGTGTAGGCGGCGCCTTGAATCCCAATAGCGTGTTCTCCGGCGGGCACCTCAACGGTGCGGTCATCAACCTGCGCGGTCATGCACAGATCGACAGCGGCTCCATCGGTCGGATCGACCTACGGTATGGCAACGTTGCTTCGGCACAGTCTTCCGGAGAAACGCGTGCGTACGATTCCTTTAGAGCCACGCGCAGTCAGCCAACAGGCGGGTTGACCCTGATGCCGGGTGATGCCACGTTCGACCTGGTCACCTCAGGCGATCTGGTGGTGACGGACGTTGCGGACCCGGGTCGGGCGCCGATGATGAGCGTGTCGCCCTTCAAAAACGGTGTGACCAATGGATCGGGCGAGAGCTGGTTTACATTGTGGACTGCCAATACGGCGATTGATTTATGGTCGTCGGGAGGCAACCTGACGCCCGTGACTGGCGCTACGCCAACGGATCTGGCATTGCTCTACCCATCGATTTTGAGAGCTGTGGCAGCCAGTGGCAGTCTTTACTACGGCCAGTCCTCGATATGGGATGGAACAGGTTATAACGGCAACAATCGTCCGGCCCTTTTGCTAGCTCCCGGCATCAACAGTGAGCTGCAATTCATGGCCGGCGGCTCCATCTACGGCGGCGACATGTCGGTCAGTCGTTCCGGTGCAGCGTCCGCAGCCCTGGCGACACCGTTTCGGCCAGCCTTTGTCGGCATGGATGGTTTCATCATAAAGGCCAGCAACCTTTCAGCCGACGGCAATTTCGCACGTCCTGATGCGAACATATTGCCGCTGTTTGCCTTCGACACCAGCAGCGCTTCCAGCGAATGGGCCCTCAATGTCGATCCTGCTCGCTTCTATGCGCTTGAAGGTGACTTGCTGGCAGTCGCCACTGGACGGTCGATGACATCAGTCTCCACGGGCAGATGGCCGGGGCGAATCGCCTACGAAGGCGCCGGACCTGTACGGATGATGGCTGGGCGAGACATTGTCAGCAGCGGCATACCGCTGGGCGGGTCTCTGAATGAGAACTCCGACGTGGGTAATTACACCAGCACCGGCAACCTCTTCATCCACAACAACCCCACCGACATCTCCATCGTGTCAGCCGGGCGCGACATCCTTTACAGCACCTTCAACGTCGCCGGCCCCGGCCTGCTTGAAATCACCGCCGGGCGCAATATCCTGATGGACGACAAGGTCAGCATCACCAGTATCGGCGCGGTGGTGCCAGGGGATCCGCGTCCTGGGGCGAGCCTGGTGCTGCAAGCCGGCGCGGGCCTCAATGGCGCGGATTACGAGCGCTTCGTCAAGGCCTACCTGGACCCGGCCAACCAGGCTTTGGCCGGTGTGCCCCTGGCGAACCAGGACGGCAAGGTCGCCAAGACCTACGAGGCGGAACTGGTGGATTGGCTCAAGGAACGCTTCGGCTTCAGCGGCGACACCGAGCAGGCCCGCAACTTCTTCGCGGCACTGCCGGCGGAGCAGCAGCGGGTGTTTGCCCGCGACGTGTACTTTGCCGAGCTCAAGGCCGGTGGTCGGGAGTACAACGAAGCCGGCGGCGTGCGCCAGGGCAGCTACCTGCGCGGGCGGGAGGCTATCGACTTGTTGTTCCCAAGCAAGGATGTGGCGGGCAACGCGATCACCTACAAGGGTGACATCACGATGTTCGGCGGGGCGGGTGTGCACACCGATTTCGGCGGCAGTATCCAAATGCTCACCCCGGGCGGCGGGCAAACATTCGGCATCGAGGGCAATGCGCCGCCGTCCACCGCCGGGGTGATCACCCAGGGCGAGGGCGATATCCAGTTGTATGCGCAGAACAGCATCCTGCTGGGCCAGAGCCGGATCATGACCACCTTTGGTGGCTCGATCCTCGGCTGGTCGGCCCAGGGCGACATCAACGCCGGTCGTGGTTCGAAGACCACCGTGGTGTACACGCCGCCCAAGCGCTTGTACGACACCTGGGGCAACGTGACGCTGTCGCCGTCGGTGCCGAGTACCGGTGCCGGTATTGCCACCCTCAACCCGATTGCCGAAGTGGCGCCGGGGGATATCGACCTGATCGCGCCGTTGGGCACCATCGATGCGGGCGAGGCGGGGATCCGGGTGTCGGGCAACGTCAACATCGCGGCGTTGACCGTGGTGAACGCAGCCAACATCCAGACCCAGGGCAAATCCACCGGCGTGCCGCTGGCGGCCTCGGTGAACACCGGGGCCATTACCTCGGCCAGTTCGGCGGCGTCTTCGGCTACGCAGGCCGCTGAAGACGTGGCGCGTCAGCAACAGAACGCGGCGCGGCAGAACCAGGCGTCGGTGTTTACCGTGCAGGTGGTGAGCTTTGGCTCCGAGCAACTGGCCCCGTCCCGCGACGGCGCCAGCCGCGAAGCGCCTCGGGCCTACGACCCGGCCAGCCCGGTGCAGGTCCTGGGCGCAGGGCCTTTGGATGAACAGAGCCGTCAGCGGCTGACTGAGGAGGAGCGGGGGCGGTTGAGTTTGTAAGAGACCGAGCTTGCAGTGAGGTTGGCTGTGCTGGCCTCATCGCGAGCAAGCTCGCTCCCACAATAGGTCCAGCGGTGCGCATAGCTCATGAACACCCCACAGAACCCTGTGGGAGCGAGCTTGCTCGCGATAGCGGTGGGGAGGTGGGTTACAGCCACCGCGGCGTGGTGAAGAACGAGGCCATTTCCGAGCGGGCCAGGGCCGCGCCGAAGTAGGGGCCTTGGACATGGTCGCAGGACACGTTGCGCAGCTGGCTGAATTGCCGCGCGTTCTCGATGCCTTCTGCGGTGACCATCAGCCCTACGCTGCGGCTCAATCGGATCATCGCCAGGACGCCCTCCTTGTCATCCTCCAGGCCCAGTTGCGTGAGGATGTTGCGATCGAAGCGGATGCCATCGAACGGCTGGTCCAGTACTTCGCGCAGGGAGGCGATGCTGGTGCCGAACTTGTCGATGTTGATCCGCACGCCGAGGTCCTTGAGCGCATGGAGGGTGCTGGCCACGGTCTTGTGGTCGGCCAGCAGGACACCTTCGGCCACTTCCAGGGTCAGCCGGTGGGGCGCCAGGCCGCTCGTTTCGAGGGCTTCCTGCACCTGGTTGAGCAGGAAGCTGCTGTTGAACCACCGGGGTGAAACCGCGATGGAAACATTGACGGCGCTCGGCCAGGTGGCGGCCTCTTCACAGACGTTGATCAGCATCCAGGTGCCCAGTTCTTCAAGCTGGCCCGAGGTTTCGGCCACCGGTATGAAATCGGCCCCACCCAGTTCGCCTTTCTCGGGATGGTGCCAGAAGGTCTGGGCTTCGAAACCGTGCAGTTGCTCGGCGCTCACATCGAAGCGAGGCAAGTAGCGCAGTTCCAGTTGATCCCGTTGCATGGCGTCGCGCAGTTGCTGTTCGTATCGCCGCCGGTCGCGGGCCAGGTTGCCCATGGCTTCCACGTACACGCGCCAGGTGTTGCGGCCGGCTGCCTTGGCCGCATACAAGGCGATGTCGGCGTGGCGCAGCAGTTCATCGGCACGTTCGTCACCGGGCTGCGACCAGGCGACACCGATGCTCACCCCCAGGTACAGCGTGTTGCCGTCCAGGTGCATGGGCCGTTGCATGCAATCGATCAGCCGTGCACAGAGTTGATCGAGATCGCTGGCATCGCCCGGGTCGGGCATGACAATGACAAACTCATCACCGCCCAGACGTGCCACCAGATCGGTGCCACGGACGTTTTGCTGGAGGATATGCGCCACTTCCTTGAGCACTTTATCGCCCACGGCATGGCCCAGGGAGTCGTTGACCGGCTTGAAACGGTCCATGTCCAGGTTCAGCAGCGCCAGGGGCGGGCGATCGGCTCGGCCCAGGTGTTCGCGCAGGCAATCGAACAAGCGGTTGCGGTTGGCCAACCCGGTCAGTGGATCATGCAGGGAAAGGTGCTTGATCTGGGCCAGTGCCCGCAATTCGTCGGTGATATCGGTGGCCGTGCCGCGAAAACCCAGGGTGCCAGCTTCGATGGCCCGCACCGAGAGTTTGCAGGTCCGGATGCGCTGGTTGCGCGCGGTGTACTCGCACAGTAGCGGCGCCGAGGAAACGCTGTTGGCCCCGCCGAGCAGCCATTGGGCAATCGAGATCGAGCCGCCATGGGGGTGAAGCAGCCGGTGCAGCGGTTTGCCCAGCCACTCCGTGGGACTGAAGCCGGTCACCTGGTCGAAGCGTTCCGACAGATAGGTCAGGGTCCCGGTCGAATCGACCTCCCACAACCAGTCGGATGAGACTTCGGCAATGTCGCGGAAACGTTCCTCACTGCGTTCCAGCGCTTTGCGGTGGGCCAGCAGGCTGGCGTACTGGCGTTCCTGGGCGCGGAGCATGGCCAAGGCATGGCGCAGAACGGCCAGGGCCAGAATCCCCAGCACCAGTAACGCCACGGCCAGCAACGGCAGGAGGAATTTGCGCAGGTCCTGGCCCGGGGTCTGCGGTCGCCAGGCCAAGGCCTCCTGGGTCAGCTCGTCGAGCTGCAACTGGGCGGTATCGGCTGGGCCCGGTGTCCTGGCGATATGGGCATCGGGCAGGGCGAAGTCCCGCGCCAGGTTTTCCAAAGCTCCGGGATCCAG
The DNA here is from genome assembly GCF_054681425.1 of Pseudomonas sp. H1_F01. Classification (NCBI taxonomy): domain Bacteria; kingdom Pseudomonadati; phylum Pseudomonadota; class Gammaproteobacteria; order Pseudomonadales; family Pseudomonadaceae; genus Pseudomonas; species Pseudomonas sp. H1_F01. Next base: position 3,042,081 of record NZ_CP162823.1, read on the forward strand.
GACCTTGACGAAGAGCATCAGGCTGGGCGGGCCGGGGATTTCGGGCACGCTGCTGTCCGTGCCGACGGTGATGGCGGACGCGGCGACAAACGCAGGGGCGTCCTCGTGATGGAGCATCTCGACCACCACTTCCTCGTGATTTTCCGCGGCGCTGGCTTTTTTCAACAGCGCTCGCAAGTCGCCGGCCAACCAGGTATCGGCATCGACCTCACTCATCTGGCCATCGATCACCGAATAGACAGTCTGGCCGGTTGGCGAAATGACAAACACCGCCTGGTAGCCATAGAGCGAAAACACGCTGCTGCCGACGTTTTCCTGGTCATAGGCCCATTCCTTGTCCACGCTGGCATGCAGGTGCCGGTAGGCGTCGCTCCACTTGGAGTAGTCGCTCAGGTCCCGTCCGATACCTTTGCGGATCCCCTCGATGGCCCGCTGGGCGAAAAACAGGCTCTGTTCACGGGCGCGGCGGTCCTGGGCGCCGGTGATGTTGAGCAGCACGGCGATCGCCAGTGCAGACATGACAAACAGCAGGAGCATGATGGCCGGAAAAGTGCGACGGGTGAAACTTCGGGTTGGCGAACCCGGGGAAAGGACAGTCGAGTCATTGCCTGCAATTTCAATCATAAAAATAAGTCATCAGCCAAAAAGCGATTTCATCCGCACCTGTCTTATATCGGCTGGTGGGCTGATTTACTTAGACGTGATCACACAGGAACTGGCGGACATGGGGGCCTGCATCAGGTGCGGGCCTTGAAGCGCAACGTCCATTCGAGGGCGAAGTCCCGCTGGCGCAGGTAACTGACCCCGGCGGCGACCAGCAGGGCCATGAACGCGGCGAGCGCCGCCAGGGCCATGTCCTTTTGTGAATCCCAAGGGTCCTGTTGGGCACCGACAAAGGCCTTGGCGGTATCGCCCCCGATGTAGGCGCCGCCCAACCATTCGATGATTTCATAAATCGCCGACGACGCAAGAATCAGGCTCCAGGCCAGGAAATAGCCCCTGAACCCCGTTGCTGGCGCAACCCGAAGCAAGGCCTCGCGCAGCGGATAGGCCAGCAGCAGGCCGTAGCTGAAGTGCACCAGCCGGTCGAACTGGTTGCGCTGGAAACCCATGAACTGATCAAGCGACTGGCCCCCCGTCAGGGCCTGCCACCACTGGTTGTAAGGCACCTTGGCATATGTGTAGTGGGCGCCGACTTCATGGATGCAAAGGAACACGAACAACAGCGTCGCGGACAGCCGGGAGAAGCTGAATCTCCGATGAACGGTCACCAGGACCACCAATAACGCGATGACCAGCAGGTTCTCCGCCAGCCAGTCGCTGCGTTTTATCGGCGCAATGGCCAGCCACCCCCACACCACGCAGAAAGCCAGGAGCAGGGATCGTTCATAGCGACGATGCAGCTCAATGGTTGGCATCGCGTCGTGCCTCACTCTTTATCCGTGCGCTGGCCCGGCAGCAGGCTGCTCAATACCTGCTTGGCGGTTTCGACCACGATGCCTCGCTCGTTCGGGTCGCCCTGGAGCAGGGTCGAGGCAAACTTTTTCGCCTGTTCCAGCTTGATGTGCGGCGGCAGCGGTGGCACGTCGGGGTCGGTGCGAAACTCTATCAGCACCGGGCGATCCGCCGCCAGCGCGGTTTCCCAGGCCGTGGCCACGTCGTCCTCGTGCAGCACCAGGATGCCCTTCAAGCCAATGGATTCGGCGAACAGGTGGTAGGGCACGTCGGGGATGTCCTGGGAGGCGGCGAATTTCGGATCGCCCTCCATGACCCGCTGTTCCCAGGTGACCTGGTTCAAATCCCGATTGTTGAACACCGCGCAGATCCAGGTGCCATTGGCCCAGGTGCGCCAGTATTTGGCGACGGTGATCAGCTCGGCCATGTTGTTCATCTGCATGGCGCCATCACCCACCAGGGCGATCACCGGCCGCTGCGGATGGCAGAACTTCGCCGCGATGGCATAGGGCACGGCCGCGCCCATCGACGCCAGGCCACCGGACAGCGAACACATCATGCCACGGCGGATCTTGATGTCCCGGGCGTACCAGTTGGCGCAGGAGCCGGAATCGCAGGTAATGATGGCGTGCTCCGGTAGTCGCGGCGACAGTTCGAAGGTGACCCGCTGCGGATTGATCGGCTTGGCGCTGACCCGGGCGCGTTTTTCCAGGGTCCGCTCCCAGCGTTCGCGCCAATGCTCGATCTTCTTGCGCCAGGTGCGGTCGGGTTTTTCTTCGATCAGCGGCAGCAGGGCGCGCAAGGTATCGACGCTATCGCCGTGCAGGTTGACTTCCATGGGGTAACGCAGGCTGAGCATGTCCGCCTGAATGTCGATCTGTACGCCCCGGGCCTGGCCTTCAGGTGGGAGGAATTCTGCGTAGGGGAAGCCGGAGCCGATCATCAGCAGGGTGTCGCAGCCGGCCATGAGGTTGTCGCTGGGCTCAGTGCCGAGCAGGCCGATGGTGCCCGTGACCCAGGGCAGGTCATCCGGCACGGCGGCCTTGCCCAGCAGCGCCTTGGCCACGCCGGCGCCGAGCTTCTCGGCGATGGCGATCACTTCGTCGGTGGCGTGCAGCGCTCCGGCACCGACCAGGATGGCGACTTTCTTGCCGGCATTGAGGACCTCGGCGGCCTTGCGCAGGTCCTCTTCGTAGGGGACGACGCTGGGTTTGCGGTAACCGACGCCGGAGTGAACCGTACCGTGCTTGTGGCGTGGTGCGGTGTATTCCATTTCCTGGAGATCGTTTGGCAGGATCAGCGCCGTGACCCGGCGCTCGCCCACCGCCGTGCGTACGGCGCGGTCCAGCAGGTGGCGCACCTGGGCGGGCACACTGGCTTGCTGCACGAATGCCCCGGCCACGTCCTTGAACAGGCTGACCAGGTCCAGCTCCTGCTGGTAGTGCCCGCCCAGCGCTGCGCGCGCCTGTTGGCCGCTGATGGCGAGCACTGGCATGTGGTCCATCCGCGCGTCGTAGAGGCCGGTCACCAAGTGCGACGCGCCGGGCCCGGAGGTGGCGATGCAGACGCCCAGCTCACCGGTAAACTTGGCGTGGGCGCAGGCCATGAATGCGGCCATTTCCTCGTGGCGGGCCTGGATGAAGCGGATTTTTCCCTGGGCGCGGTTCAAGGCGCCAAAGACGCCGTTGATGCCATCGCCCGGATAGCCATAGATACGGCGAACCCCCCATTCGTAAAGACGTTCCACCAGAAAATCACCAACGGTCATGCTCATGCCTGTCCCTCGCTTCAGGCCGCCGTCGCTTGGCGCGACGTGCAGCGGTTGACGTTCATACAGGACTTGACCAGTGCTTGCCGTCCAAGGTTTCGATTTTTTCAACGCCAAGGTGCTGCGGCGCAGGCGCTATGTGCGAGCTCCTACAGATCAGTCGCGTGTTGCGGTCGTTGGCGTCGCTGGGTGGCCTGGGCCAGCTTGCCCACCAGGCGGATGGCGGTGGCGGCGCAGATCAGGCCGAAGGGCAGCACATACCAGGCGCTCATGGGGATGCGTTTGAAGTTGGAATAGGCAAAGATCGCCGCCAGCACCCACATGCCGGTGACATGCAGGCGCTTCCAGGCCTTGAAACCGATCAGGCGCGTGGTGCTTTTGAACGAGGTCAGCGCCAGCAGCAGGATGAACACGTAGCCCACCGTGCCAGGCACGTTGCCAAGGGTGGTGCGGCCGGGCCAGAACTCGGGATTGAGCTGGCCGTAGCTGTAGATCAGCACGGCATGGACCAGATGGGAAAACGCAAAGGCCAGCCCGATGAAGCGCCGTTCGCGCACCAGGGACCGGCTCAGGGGCGAGGGCACCAGCACCGCGAATGCCGAGGCGGTGAAGGCCAGCAGGAACAAGATAAAAGACGAACGAGCCGTGGCGCGAATGGCACTGCGCACGCCTTCGGTCAGGTCCGGGTTGAGCACCAGGATCAACCCGGTCATCAACAGCACCAGGGCGGCGAGCAGGCTGAACAGCGACCAGCCCTGATAACGAAAGGGGGATGCAGTTGCGGTAGGCATGTAAAGGCTCCGTGGATGGTGAGACCCGGCCGTGATAGCCGCCGGGAACACCGGGGAGTCTTGCAAGCAGGTGTAAGCGGGGTGTGTCCGCAACGCAGGATTGTGCAAGTTTGTGTATGCCGATCACCCGCAGACACACTGGCATACAAATCGTATCCAAATCCAACACCCAGCCCCTGTGGGAGCGAGCTTGCTCGCGATGGCGTCAGGTCAGTTGAACAGGTGCTGGCAGATACACCGCTATCGCGAGCAAGCTCGCTCCCACAGGGGGATTGGGTAAGGCATCAATATTTGTGTTGAATTTGCAGCTGTCTTCGCGAGCAAGCTCGCTCCCACAGAGGCTATGTCAGCTTGCGAATGCCAGCCGCAACTCGGCGCACAGACCACCGCCGTCGCGGTTGCTCAGGGTCAGTGAGCCGCCCATGGCGATCGCCAGTTGCTGGGCGATGGCCAAGCCCAGGCCGGTGCCGCCGGTTTCCCGGTTGCGCGAGCTTTCCACCCGGTAAAACGGCTTGAGCACCTCGGCCAGTTCCTGCTCGTTGATCCCGGGGCCACGGTCCAGTATCTGTATCGCCAATTGCCCGTTGTCGGCGATCTGCACATGGATCTGCGCCGCGCCACCGAACTTCAGGGCATTGTCCACCAGATTGACCAGCACCCGCCGCAAGGCATGGGGACGGGTGTCGATGACCGCGGCGTTTTTCCCGGTCAATTGCACGTCCTTGCCCGTGTCCTGGTAGTCGAACGCCAGGCTGTCGAGGAACGCATCCAGGCTGATCCGGCAACTGGCCTCCGTGGCGCCGTGGATGCTGCGGGCATAAGCCACGCCTTCACGCACCAGGTGCTCCATTTCACTCAAGTCGCTCCACAGCTTGTCCCTTTCGATCCCCTCGTCCATGAATTCAGCGCGCAGCTTCATGCGCGTGATGGGGGTCTGCAAGTCGTGGGAAATCGCTGCCAGCAACTGCATGCGCTCCTTGAGGTAGGCAGCGATGCGGTCTTGCATGGCGTTGAACGCTTTGGCGGCATGCACCACTTCGGTCGGGCCTTTCTCGTCCAGGCGAACGCTGTGGGCGTTAGGGTCGAGGGTTTCCACCGCCTGGGCCAGCCGGGTCAGTGGGCCGACGGCGAGGCGCACGGCCAGCCAGGTGCAGCCGATCAACAGCGCCAACTGCCCCAGCAACACCATTGGCAGCCAGGGGGAGAGGGGTGTCATCGCCGGGCGTACGTCGATGGTCAGCGGGCTGCCGTCCCCCAGGCGCAGGTGCGCCTGATAGTGCATTTTCGGCCCGGGAATCTGTTTGAAGGTCAGGCCATACGCCTGGCCGATGGCTTCCTGGATCGAACTGACCGAGATCGGCGCGTCGGCAAGATCCATCGGTTGCCCGGATTGGCCTTCGTCGAGCAGGTAGCCATAGTTGCGCCGGGCGAGTTTCGGCAGCCAGGCCTGGCGTTCGGTGGCAGGCAGACGGTCAAGAATGGCGACGGAGGTCGAGACGTCGGTTTCCAGGTTGCCGAGCATGGTCGACTTGGCGCTCTGGTAGCGCTCGTAGTACTGGACGCCGAAGGACAGCCCCTGGGCCAGGATCAGGCCAATCAGGAAGATCAGCGACAGCCTCGAGGCCAGCGTACGCGGCCAGCGCAGCGGCAGGCTCATACCGAGGCCTCGAGGATCTCCACCGGCAGCGAGAACACGTAGCCTTCGCTGCGCACGGTCTTGATGTAGGCCGGCTCCCGGGCATCATCCAGCAGGCGCTGGCGCAGGCGGCTGACCAGCAGGTCGATGGAGCGATCGAACAGGTCGGCGTCCCGGCCCTGGGTGAGGTTAAGCAACTGGTCGCGGTTGAGCACCCGTTGCGGATGGTCGAGGAATACCCGCAACAAACGATATTCGGCGCCGCTCAAGGCAACCATGGTGCCGTCGGTGTCCAGCAGGTGGCGGGCGGTGGTGTCCAGGCGCCAGCGCCCGAACGCCAGCAGGCGACCGCTTTCGGTGACCACCAGGTTGGGCGGCAGCATGCGGGTGCGGCGCAGCACGGCGTTGATACGCGCGAGCAGCTCCCGGGCGGCGAAGGGTTTGACCAGGTAATCGTCGGCGCCCATTTCCAGGCCGATGATGCGGTCGGTTTCGTCGTTGCGCGCGGTGAGCATCAATACCGGCGTGGCCTTGTGCTTGCCGGCACGCAGCTCCCGGCACAGCACCAGTCCGTCGTCGCCGGGCATCATGATGTCCAGCACGATCAGGTCCACCGGGGTGGTTTCCAGGAAGGCGCGCATTTGCCGGCCATCGGCAACGACAGTGGTGCGCAGGCCGTTCTTTTTCAGGTAGTTGCCAACCAGCTCTCTGATCTCGCGATCGTCATCCACTATCAACACGTGATCGACATGATCCATGGTGTCCAGCTCCTCGGCGTTTCGTTGTGAGCAGTCTACAGGCGCCGGCCGGCCCGGCTCGCGGCGGTTTGTATTGCAGTGTATCTGGCGCGCGACGGATACACAGCGATGCAAAAAGCCACCTGGTTCGATACAGGCGCGATACCTGCGCGGCATTCAATGGCGTCCATCGAGGCAACACAACAGGCCTCGGCAGATAAACCCATTGAATCGAGGAATCGCCATGAACAGCAAAGCCATCTACGCCGCCTGCCTTTTCGCTGCACTGAACATTTGCACGCTGTCGGCCCGGGCCGAAAGCAACGTGCAGGCGCAGGCCTACACCTACGGCACCCACCTGGACATCCAGAAGGTGCTGTCCCTTAGCGAAGACGCCGAGCCGACCTGCGGCGTCGTCAACGCCCAGATGACCTACCTGGATTCGGCAGGCCACAAGCAGGCGTTGGACTACCGCAAGTTTTCCGATAACTGCAATGACGGTAACTGAGTCGCCGTGGAAGCCAACTTGTGACAGTAAACCTGTGGGAGCAAAGCTTGCTCGCGATAAACGATGACGCGGTGATTGCCAGTAATCGAGGCGTCTGCGTCGCGAGCAAGCTTTGCTCCCACAGAGGCGCTGCCCGATTGGGTGTGTGCTGTCTATCTACCTACCTACCATTGAGGTGTTGCCATGCTTCTGATCGCTTTTCTCGGCGGGATCCTGACGATCCTCAGCCCCTGTATTCTTCCGGTGGTGCCGTTTCTGTTTGCCCGGGCCGATCGCTCCCGTGGCTCGGTGCTGCTGACCCTTGGCGGCATGGTGCTGACGTTTGCCCTGGTCTCCAGCCTGGCGGTGGTCAGCAGCGAGTGGGTGCTGCGTGCCAGCAGCGTCGGCCGCCAAGTGGCCTTGGTGGTGATGGTGGTGTTTGCCTTGTCGCTGATCTTCAGTCGGGTCGGCACCTGGCTGGCGCGGCCGCTGGTCAGCCTGGGCAATCGCCTGGACGCCGGCGCCGGGCGGATGGCCGGGCCTGTGGCTTCAGTGCTGGTCGGGGTCGCCACCGGGCTGCTCTGGGCACCGTGCGCCGGACCGATACTCGGGGTGATCCTGACCGGGGCCATGCTGCAAGGCGCCAGCGCACAAACCAGCTTGCTGTTGCTCGCCTACGGCCTGGGCAGCGCCTTGTCCCTGGGCACACTGATTCTGGCCGGGCGCGGACTGGTCGGACGCCTGAAACTCTCGCTGCCGATCACCACCTGGCTGCGCCGGGGAACAGGGTTGGCGGTATTGCTGGCGGCCGTGGCAATTGGTACCGGGGCGGATGACCGCTTGTTGGCGGCGACTTCCTCCCAACAATCGGCCAGCTTGGAAAAAAGCCTGCTGGAGAACGTGCCCAAGGCCATCGACTATGTGGTGAGCAAGGCCGGCGCAAGTTCCATGCCGGCCCTCGAATCCCAGGGCGCCATGCCTGCGCTGGATGGCGCGGTGCAATGGCTGAACTCGCCCCCGCTAAGCAGCGAATCACTCAAGGGCAAGGTGGTGCTGGTGGACTTCTGGACCTACGACTGCATCAACTGCCAGCACACCTTGCCCTATGTGAACGGTTGGGCGAAGAAGTATGAAAAGGACGGGCTGGTGGTGATCGGTGTCCACACCCCGGAGTACGGCTACGAGAAGATCATCGACAACGTGCGCGAGCAGGTGCGCAAGCTGGACATCCATTATCCGGTGGCGATCGATAATCAGTATGCGATCTGGCGTGCCTTCAACAATCAGTACTGGCCGGCTCATTACTTCATCGATGCCAAGGGGCAGGTGCGCTACAGCCATTTTGGCGAAGGGCGCTATGGCGAGCAGGAGCAGGTGATCCAGCAACTGCTGCAGGAGGCGAAGGCGGGTCAATGACCGTGGCGAGGGAGCTTGCTATTGGCAAGGGGATCTGTGGGAGCAAGGCTTGCCCGCGATGAAGTTCGCACGGTCTATCGGGAACCGAGTCGTCTGCTTCGTGGGCAAGCCTTGCTCCCACAGATAATCCCCTAGCCACAAAAATTGCACAGCCGTGCTGGCCCCTTGCTCAGTTACATAAGGTCAAACTTCTTTCCTTTCAGAAAGTTGGGCGACAAACCTATGCGTATTTCTATGTGGGTCGTGGCGACGTTTCTCCTGGCCGCCGTTTCGCTTGAGGCCCAGGCCAGGGCGCTGACGCAAAACCAGCAGTCGGTGTGCCGCTGGGGTTCGGATATCGCGGCAGGGGCGCAGGCGTCGAAGCTTTCCGGCGTCAGCCTGTACGGCGCGCGCAAGAAGCTGCAAGTGCGCAAGTTTCCCCGGCCCTGGATGCGCATGACCGCTCTGGGCATTACCGAGCAGACCTACAACAGCGCCTCGCGTCTCAAGCCGGTCGCAGTCAAGCAGACCTACTACGAACAATGTGTACGTCACGAACTGGCGCGACGATAGGCCCTCAGGCCGGGCTGCGGCCTGGCATTTCGATGCCATGCAGGTTTACCCGTCGATACAGGGTCGCCCGGGAAATGCCCAGGGCCCGGGCGGCGGCGGTGGGTTTCCAGCGGTGGCGCACCAAGGCATCGAGCAGTGCCTGGCGTTCCGGGCTGGCGCTCGGTTCCGGTCCGTGGTCGGTGACGTCCACGCGGTGCATTGATTCGGGCAGGTGGCTGAGCTGGACCACGCTGGCTTCGCACACCGCGCACGCATAACGCAGCACATGGCGCAGCTGGCGCACATTGCCTGGCCAGTGATAGCCGAGCAGGCATTCCAGGGCCGCGCTGCTCAATTGCACTGTTGCCCCGCACAGCGTCGACTCCTCGGCAAGAATTCGATTGATCAACGCCAGCCGATCGCTGCGTTCGCGCAACGGGGGCAGTTGGAAGCGCGCGCCACCCAGGCGGAAATACAAATCCTCGCGAAACTCGCCGGCGGCCACCAGGGTCTCCAGGTCGCGGTGGGTGGCGCAGATCACCTGGATGTCCACGGCCTTGCGACGGGACGCGCCCAGCGGCGCCACTTCACCCTCGGCCAATACGCGTAGCAGGCGGGTCTGCAAGGCCAGCGGCATGTCGCCGATTTCATCCAGGAACAAGGTGCCGCCATCGGCCTGTTGCAACAGGCCCTGCATGCCCTTGGCCGAGGCGCCGGTGAAGGCGCCGGCGACGTAGCCGAACAGTTCGCTCTCGATCAGGCTTTCCGGAATAGCGGCGCAATTCAACGCCACGAAAGGGCGATCACGGCGCTGGCTGGCCTGGTGCAACTGACGGGCGAACACTTCCTTGCCGGAACCGGTTTCGCCCTGGATCAGCACCGGCAGGTTGCGATCTTTCACCCGCACCGCCAGGCGCAGGCTGTCGGCCAGGCGTGGATCGATCTCCAACGGGGTCATCGCCACCCGCGAACGTGAACTGGCCCGCTGGCGCGGCGCGCTCAAGCGCCCGTGCATGGCGTGGTCGAGCGAGCAGAGGCTTTCGTCCCGGGCACGGTGCAGCAACTGCTGGTCGAACACCTGGCCGATGTGTTGCGGCAACTGCCCGTAATGTTGCAGCAGGTACTGGCGGGCGGCCGGGTTCAAGGCTTGCAGGCAACCGTCGTCGTCCCAGGCGAACAGGAAGTCCGGCTGGCTGTCGACGTAGCCGGCGTTGCGATGGGCCCGCAGCACCCAGTAACCCTGGGCGCTGCTCATGAAAAACGCCTGTTCGATCTCCCGGGCGCTCTGCACCACCATTTGCCGGATCAGGTGCTGCGAGCGCCGATCATCCGGCGAGCGCACCGCCGAGACGTCCAGCACCCCGAGCAATTCGCCCTGGGGATCGAAGACCGGCGCGGCGGAGCAGGTCAGGCCAATGAACGCCGCCCGGAAATGGTCGCGCTTGTGCACCGTCACCGGGGCCTTGGCCGTGAGCACCGCCGCCACGCCGCAGGTGCCTTCCTCGCCCTCCGACCAACAGGTGCCCAGGTACAGCCCGGCCTTGCGGCAGTCATTGCGAATCGTGGTTTCCACCCGATAGTCGATGGTCTGGCCCTGGGCATCGGTCAGTAGCACGCAGTAGTCGGCATCGCGGACCCGGCCATGGAGGCGAGCCACTTCTTCGCTGGCGATATTGAGGAACAGCTCGGAGCGTTCACGGCATTGCTTGAGCACGTCCTGGGACAGGATGCGCGGGCCCTGCAGCGAACCGGGGTCCAGGTGATGTTGCTCCATGGACCGGCGCCAGGAGTCGAGGATCAGGTCCGGGACGGGCAGTTGTGGCAATTGGTTCGCGTTTTTCACCACGCGGCTGACGCAATCCACGTGCGCCCGGGAGTGAGCGGAAAGCATAGAGGCCTCCGATTCAGCTTCTTATCGTTGTGCGCACATTAAGCGCCGTTCGCCGGGTGCAGACAAGCTCGACGGGTTCTTCGGGCGGTGTGAGACGCCACGTCTCAGAGTCTCGCCGAAACCTCGTGCAGGCTGACATGGGGCGTCTCACCGGGGCTCGGTTCGCTTCATCGAAAATCCCATCGGGGCCGCTCTGGCCCGGGCTTTTAGCAGGTTTTTTTTACAACTGGCACCGCCCTTGCTCTACCTCTGGGGCCCGCTCGACGGGTCATCCAATAATAACAACGAGGTGTCTATGGTTTCCTGCCCAGGCCGTGTGCCTGCCCCCTCCACGGTGGTGTCATGAGTCGCCGGCCATTGACCGTGGGCATCATCGCCAACCCTGCATCGGGCCGTGACGTGCGGCGCCTGACCGCCAATGCCGGGTTGTTTTCCAGCACTGACAAGGTCTCGGTGATCCAGCGCCTGCTAGCCGCTTTCGGCGCCACCGGCATCGAACAGGTGTTGATGCCCACCGACATGATTGGCATGGCCGCCGCCGTGCTGAAGAACAGCCACAGCCGCCAGGCCCGCAGCAGCCACTGGCCGGCCCTGGAGTTTCTCGACCTGACCCTGCGCCAGACCGTCGAAGACACCCGCCGGGCCGCACGCCTGATGGCCGAGCGCGAGGTGGCGCTGATCGCCGTGCTTGGCGGCGACGGCACCCATAAGGCGGTGGCCGCCGAAGTGGGGGACATCCCGTTGCTGACCCTGTCCACCGGCACCAACAACGCCTTTCCCGAACTGCGCGAGGCCACCAGTGCCGGCTTGGCCGGAGGGTTGTACGCCAGTGGCCGAATCCCGGATTCGATCGGCTTGCGCCGCAACAAGCGCTTGTTGGTCTGTGATGCCGGACGTGGCTTGCGCGAAGTCGCCCTGGTGGACGTCGCCGTGTCGCCGCTGCGGTTTGTCGGCGCCCGGGCGATCAGTCGCGCACAGGATCTGGCCGAAGTCTTCGTGACTTTCGCCGAACCGCAATCCATTGGCCTGTCGGCGCTGTGCGGCTTGTGGTTTCCGGTGTCACGCCAGGCACCGGGTGGTGCCTGGATGCGCCTGGACCCGCAATCCCCCGAAGCGCTGCTGGTGCCGCTTGCGCCAGGGCTGCTGCAAGGCTGTGGCGTGCTCGCTGCCGGGCCCCTGGAACCTGGCATCGCCCACGGCCTGTCGCTCTCCAGCGGCACCCTGGCCCTGGATGGCGAACGGGAAATCGAATTCAACACGCAGGACCGGCCCACGGTCACCCTCGATGCAGGCGGCCCGCTGAGCATCGACGTCAATGCGGTGCTGGCCTACGCCGCGCAACACCGTTTGCTGGCCATCGGCCGCGAACACCCGCAACACCCTCTGAATCTTCAAGAAGACACCCCAGGAGAATAAAAATGTCGACACCGCTCACCCACGATCAACTGCTGCACGCCTACCAGGTGATGCGCACCATCCGCGCCTTCGAAGAGCGCCTGCACGTGGAGTTCGCTACTGGCGAGATTCCCGGTTTCGTCCACCTGTATGCCGGCGAAGAAGCCTCGGCCGCCGGTGTCATGGCCCACCTGGGCGATGACGATTGCATCGCGTCCAACCACCGTGGTCACGGCCATTGCATCGCCAAGGGCGTGGATGTCTACGGGATGATGGCCGAGATCTATGGCAAGAAAACCGGCGTCTGCCAAGGCAAGGGCGGTTCGATGCACATCGCCGATTTCGAGAAGGGCATGCTCGGTGCCAATGGCATTGTCGGTGCCGGCGCGCCGCTGGTGGTGGGCGCCGCACTGGCGGCCCGGCTCAAGGGCACCGACAGCGTTGCCGTGGTGTTTTTCGGCGACGGCGGCTCCAACGAGGGCGCGGTGTTCGAAGCCATGAACATGGCCTCGGTGTGGAACCTGCCGTGCCTGTTCATCGCCGAAAACAATGGCTACGCCGAAGCCACCGCCTCCAATTGGTCGGTGGCCTGCGATCACATCGCCGACCGTGCGGCCGGGTTCGGTATGCCCGGGGTGACGGTGGATGGCTTTGACTTCTTTGCCGTGCATGAGGCCGCCGGGGCCGCCGTCGAACGCGCCCGTGCCGGGGAAGGGCCGTCGCTGATCGAGGTCAAGCTGACGCGCTACTACGGTCACTTCGAGGGCGACGCCCAGACCTATCGGGCGCCCGACGAGGTCAAGCATTTTCGCGAGAACCAGGACTGCCTGATGCAGTTCCGCGAGCGCACCACCCGGGCCGGATTGCTCACCGTCGAGCAGTTGGACCAGATCGACAAGGAAGTGGACATGCTGATTGAAAACGCCGTGAACAAGGCCAAATCCGATCCCAAGCCCACCGCGGCGGACCTGCTGACCGACGTCTACGTCAGCTATCCCTGAACGCCCCCCTGAATAACAACAATAGAGAATCCCATCATGGCGAGAAAAATCAGCTATCAGCAGGCAATCAACGAGGCCCTGGCCCAGGAAATGCGCCGCGACTCCAGCGTCTTCATCATGGGTGAGGACGTGGCCGGTGGTGCTGGCGCACCCGGTGAAAACGACGCCTGGGGCGGTGTGCTCGGCGTTACCAAGGGGCTTTACGACCAGTTCCCCGGACGCGTGCTGGACACGCCGCTGTCGGAAATCGGTTACGTCGGCGCGGCGGTCGGGGCCGCCACCTGCGGCGTGCGCCCGGTGTGCGAACTGATGTTCGTCGACTTTGCCGGGTGCTGCCTGGACCAGATCCTCAACCAGGCGGCGAAGTTTCGCTACATGTTCGGCGGCAAGGCCTCCACGCCCCTGGTGATCCGCACCATGGTCGGCGCCGGCCTGCGCGCCGCCGCCCAGCATTCGCAGATGCTCACGTCGTTGTGGACGCACATTCCGGGACTGAAAGTAGTGTGCCCGTCATCGCCTTACGACGCCAAGGGCCTGCTGATCCAGGCGATCCGCGACAACGACCCGGTGATCTTCTGCGAGCACAAGTTGCTCTACAGCATGCAGGGCGAGGTGCCGGAAGAGCTCTACACCATTCCCTTTGGCGAGGCCAACTTCCTGCGCGACGGCAAGGACGTGACCCTCGTGTCCTACGGGCGCACCGTCAACACCGCGATGGACGCGGCGCGTAGCCTGGCCGGGCGTGGCATCGACTGCGAAGTCATCGACCTGCGCACCACCAGCCCATTGGACGAGGACAGCATCCTGGAAAGTGTCGAGAAGACCGGGCGCCTGGTGGTGATCGATGAGGCCAACCCACGCTGTTCCATGGCCACCGATATTTCGGCGCTGGTGGCGCAAAAAGCCTTTGGCGCGCTCAAGGCGCCGATTGAAATGGTCACCGCGCCGCACACCCCGGTGCCGTTCTCCGATTCGCTGGAAGACCTGTACATCCCTGACGCGGCGAAGATCGAACAAGCCGTGCTCAACGTGATCGAGTGGAGCAAGCGCTGATGAGCCAGATTCATACCCTGACCATGCCCAAGTGGGGCCTGTCGATGACCGAGGGCCGGGTCGATGCCTGGCTCAAGGAGGAGGGCCAGGCCATCACCAAGGGCGATGAAGTGATGGACGTGGAGACCGACAAGATCTCCAGCAGCGTCGAGGCACCGTTTTCCGGAATCCTGCGCCGCCAGATCGCCCGCCAGGACGAAACCCTGGCGGTCGGCGCCTTGCTCGGCATCGTGGTCGACGGCGATGCCAGCGAGGCCGAGATCGATGCGGTCATCGAGCAGTTCCAATCGACCTTTGTGCCCGGCGATGCCGCCGACGAAGACAGTGGACCGAAACCGCAGAAAGTCGAGTTGGACGGCCGGGTGATCCGCTATTTCGAGCGGGGCGAGGGCGGTACGCCGTTGTTGCTGGTGCATGGTTTCGGCGGCGACCTGAACAACTGGCTGTTCAACCACGAGGCGTTGGCGGCCGGGCGTCGGGTCATTGCGCTGGACCTGCCGGGCCACGGCGAATCTTCGAAAACCCTGCAACGCAGCGATCTGGACGAATTGAGCGGCGTGGTGCTGGCCTTGCTCGATCACCTGGACATCAACGCCGCGCATCTGGTGGGGCATTCCATGGGTGGGGCGGTGTCGCTTAACGCCGCACGCCTGATGCCCCAGCGAGTCCGGTCGCTGACCTTGATCGGCAGCGCCGGGCTGGGCGCGGAGATCAACGGCAGCTACCTGCAAGGTTTTGTCGAAGCGGCCAACCGCAACGCCCTCAAGCCGCAACTGGTGCAACTGTTTTCCAATGCCGAACTGGTCAACCGCCAGATGCTCGACGACATGCTCAAGTACAAGCGCCTGGAGGGCGTGGACGCGGCGCTGCAGCAACTGTCAGCGACGCTGTTCGCCGACGGCCGCCAACAGATGGACTTGCGCGAAGTGGTGCAGGCCGGCGACGTACCGAGCCTGGTGATCTGGGGCAGCGATGACGCAATCATTCCGGCGGTCCATAGCGAGGGGCTGAGAGCCCAGGTGGAGGTGCTGTCCGGCCAGGGCCACATGGTGCAAATGGAAGCGGCCGAGCAGGTCAACCGGCTGATCCTCGGCTTCATCGAGCAGCACTGATCAAGTGGACGGCGACATGCGTCGTCGTCCCTACAAAATTCTGGAGGCAACGTCATGAACGTTTCAATCAAGCCGACCCGCAGCATGCGCGCCGCCGTCTGGCATGGCCGCAACGACATCCGCGTCGAAGACGTGCCACTGCCGGTTTCGCCGCCCGCCGGTTGGGTGCAGATCCGCGTGCAATGGTGCGGCATTTGCGGCTCCGACCTGCATGAGTACGTGGCCGGGCCGGTGTTCATCCCGGTGGACGCGCCACACCCGCTGACCGGTATCAAGGGCCAGTGCATCCTCGGCCATGAGTTCTGCGGCGAGATCGTCGAACTGGGTGCCGGCGTCGAAGGCTTCAGTGTCGGTGAACCGGTGGCGGCGGACGCCTGTCAGCACTGCGGCACCTGCTATTACTGCACCCACGGGCTCTACAACATTTGCGAGAACCTGGCCTTCACCGGGCTGATGAACAACGGTGCGTTCGCCGAACTGGTCAACGTACCGGCCAACCTGCTCTATAAACTGCCCGCCGATTTCCCGGCCGAGGCCGGTGCGTTGATCGAGCCGTTGGCGGTGGGCATGCATGCGGTGAAAAAGGCCGGCAGCCTGCTGGGCCAGAACGTGGTGGTGGTCGGCGCCGGCACCATCGGCCTGTGCACCATCATGTGCGCCAAGGCCGCCGGCGCGGCTCAGGTGATCGCCCTGGAAATGTCCGGTGCGCGCAAGGCCAAGGCCCTGGAAGTAGGGGCCAACCATGTGATCGATCCGAACGAATGCGACGCCCTGGCCGAAGTCCGCCGCCTGACCGGTGGCCTGGGGGCCGATGTCAGTTTTGAATGCATCGGCAACAAGCACACCGCGAAACTGGCCATCGACCTGATCCGCAAGGCCGGCAAATGCGTGTTGGTGGGTATCTTCGAGGAACCCAGCCAATTCAATTTCTTCGAACTGGTCTCCACCGAAAAACAGGTGCTCGGCGCGCTGGCCTACAACGGCGAATTCGCCGATGTGATTGCCTTCATCGCCGATGGGCGCTTGGACATTTCGCCACTGGTCACGGGTCGCATCCAGCTGGAGCAGATTGTCGGCCAGGGCTTCGAGGAGTTGGTCAATAACAAGGAGCACAACGTGAAAATCATCGTGTCTCCCGCACGGATCTGAGAGCGCCTGACGTGGGCGATTTGGCGATGGCCGGCAGCGGCCATCGCATTTTTTTCCGGCCAGGGGCGACGTTCAGTCCGGCCGATAGTCTTGCCAGACGGTCGTTTCGTTGAATTGCAGTTGCTGCTCTTCGTCTTGCCGAAACGTACGGTCGCAATCGAGGAAGAATTCATCGAGCTGCGGTGGCTTGATGCCGGTGCCACTGAGCATCGAATGCACCTGGCCGCGGTGATGGATCTGATGTTCGAACAGGTGCAACAGCAGCCGGTCGATGCGCTCGCGCACTACATCGTCGACACGCACCAGCTCCACGCAGCGGGCGAGGTCTTTCTCCCGCAGGGTTTCGCAGAACGCCACCAGCCGCTGGTCGGTCTGGGTTTGGCTTTGCTTCAGTTGGGCAAAGGCCAGGGTCTCGGAAAAGTCCTTTATCTGCCCATCGCGGTCGCCTTCCAGGGCAGTGAGGTAATAGCGGTCCACTTCCAGGATGTGGCAAAGCGTGGCTTGTATGGACGGGAAGAACCCCGTGCGCGGCGCTTCGTATTCAGCCTCGCTCAACTGCGCGCAGGCGTCGAGTAGCCTGTGGTTGGCCCATCGGTTGTTCAGGGCCTGGGCCAGGAAATAATTCATGGGAAGCCTCGTCAAGACTTTGTGGGAGCAAGCTTGCTCGCGATTTAGTCGGCACATCCAGCATAGCCGGCTCAGGCAGACCGCTATCGCGAGCAAGCTCGCTCCCACAAGGGATTTTGTATGGGCTGCAAATCCTCCTTGCACCTTGGTCCCTGTGGAAGCGAGCTTGCTCGCGATAGCGGCGGCACAATCACCGCCGGTTAGCGTCATGCCTTGTGGTCAAAGCCCCACATCCGGCAACACCGGCCGATTCGCCAGGGCCTTGGCCATGATCTGCTCCACATACACCCGGTCCGCTTCCGGCAGGGCCAGGCGCGGTGGGCGGGTGAGGGCGCTGCCGCGGCCGGCGATGGCTTCGCACAGCTTGATGCATTGCACCAGGTCGGCGCGGGCGTCCAGGTGCAGGATCGGCATCAGCCATTCGTAGATCGGCATCGCTTCGGCGAAGCGCCCGGCGCGGGCCAGGCGGAAAATGGTCTCGCCTTCCTGCGGGAACACGTTGGACATGCCCGAGACCCAACCTTCGGCCCCCACGGCGAGGCTTTCCAGCACCACGTCATCAAGGCCTGCGAACAACACAAAACGGTCGCCGACTTCGTTGCGCACGTCGATAAAGCGCCGGGTGTCACCGGAGGAATCCTTGAAACACACCACGTTGTCGCAATCGGCCAGGGAAATCAGGATGTCCGGTGTCACGTCATTCTTGTAGATCGGCGGGTTGTTGTAGACCATCAGCGGCACGTCGGCATGCCGGGCCACGTAGCGGAAATGCTCGGCGGTCTCGAACGGCTTGGAGCCATAGACCAGCGCCGGCATCAGCATCACCCCGTCGACGCCAACCTTGCGCACCGCGTTGGCAACCTTGGCGGCTTGCACGCTGGTGAATTCGGCCACGCCGCAGATCACCGGCACGCGGCCACGGGAGGCGTCTACCGCGACTTCGGTCACGGCGATTTTTTCCTCGGCGCTCAAGGACGTGTTTTCCCCCACCGACCCGCAGACCACCAGGCCGGAAACACCGTCACGAATGACGTTGGAAATCACTTGGTGGGTTTTTTCCAGGTTGATGGAAAAGTCGTCGTTGAATTGGGTGGTGACGGCAGGGAAGACGCCGCTCCAGTTGATGCGTTTGCTCATGGGTTGTCTCCGGTTATGGTATTTCGTATACGCAGGTAAAAGTGAATTCACAACAAATCCCCTGTGGGAGCAAAGCTTGCTCGCGATGCAGGCGCCTCGGTTTCACGGAAGACCGCGTCAACTTCATCGCGGGCAAGCCTTGCTCCCACAGGGGGGGCGAAGCCAGTTCAAAAAAGTCATGCACCCGGCCAGGTATCCGAAAGCCGGTAGCCCTCGGGCCACGGATCGGCCGGGTCGAGCAACAGCTGATGCGTCCCGGTGATCCACGCCCGTCCGGCGATGCACGGATAAATCGCCGGGCGTCCGGCCACGTCGGTCAGTGAGTCGATGCGGCAGAGGAATTCGGAGCCGATGATCGAGCGGCCGATAAAACGCTCGCCGACCTGCATCAAGCCCTTGGCGTGCAGCACCGCCATGCGTGCCGAGCAGCCGGTGCCGGTGGGCGAGCGGTCGATCTTGCCGGGCTGGATCACCACGGCATTGGCGCCGGTGGCGATGCCGTTTTCCTGGACGATGGGCGCGGCGATCTGGCAGAACGAGATGTGCGACCAGTCGGGGTTCAACGGATGCACGAAGCCCAGTTGTTCGTTGGCGGCGCGGGTGATCTTCAAACCCACGGCCACCAGTTCGGCGGCTTCGTCAGGGCGGATGGCAAAGCCCAGGCGCTGGGCGTCGACGATGACAAAGCTGTCGCCGCCATACGCCGTGTCCACCTGCAACGAGCCCAGGCCCTCGACTTCGAGCCAGGCATCGAGGCGGTCGGCGAAGGAGGGCACGTTCTTGATCTCGACCCGTTGCACCTTGCCGTCGCGGCAGTCGGCCACCGCTTCGATCAGGCCACCCGGCGCTTCGAGCACCAGGCGGGTCTGGGGCTCGGTCATTGGCAGGATGCCGCTGTCCAGCAGCACGGTGGCGACGCACAGCGAGTTGGAGCCGGACATCGGCGGGGTGTCGGCCGGTTCCATGATGATCCAGGCCATTTGCGCCCGTGGGTCCTTGGCTGGCACCAGCAGGTTGACGTGGCGGAACACACCGCCGCGGGGCTCGTTGAGGACAAAGTTGCGAAGGGTCTGGTCCTGGGCGATCCAGCGTGACTGTTCCCACACCGTGGCACCGGGTGGAGGGGCGACGCCGCCGACGATCACATCGCCGACTTCGCCTTCGGCGTGGCAGCTGACGACATGGATGATTTTTGATGAGCGCATGAGTCAAATCCTTGTGTGTCTGGTCGGGCCTCATCGCGGGCAAGCCTTGCTCCCACAAAGGGTTTTGTGGTGCACACGAAACAGTGTGGGAGCGAGCTTGCTCGCGAAGGGGCCATCGGCTATTTCACCGACTTGAGAAAAGCCGCCGTCTCCGGCTGCACCGGATTGCCAATCACCTGGTCCGGCGGCCCGATTTCATGGACCCGGCCATTGCAAAAGAACGCCACGCGGTCGGACACGTCCCGGGCGAAGCGGATCTCGTGGGTCACCAGCACCATGGTCATGCCGTCTTCGGCGAGCATGCGCATGGTGTCCAGCACTTCGCCCACCAGTTGCGGGTCCAGGGCCGAGGTGGCTTCGTCGAAGAGCATGTAGTCCGGCGACATCGCCAGCGCCCGGGCGATGGCCATGCGCTGCTGCTGGCCGCCGGAAAGCTTGCCGGGGAAGGCCTTGAGCTTGTCCCCCAGGCCCACATGTTCAAGCTGTTGCACCGCCAGTGCTTCGGCGTCCTGCCTGCTTTTGCCCAACACCTTGCGCGGCGCGAGCATCACGTTTTCCAGCACTGTCAGGTGGGGGAAGGCGTTCCATTGCTGAAACACGATGCCGATCTTCTGCCGCAGGCGATTGAGGTCGGTGGTCCGGTCATGGACCTCGATGCCGTCCACGCGGATGCTGCCTTTCTGGATCGGTTCCAGGCCGTTGATGCACATCAGCAAGGTCGACTTGCCGGAGCCGGAACCGCCGATGATCGACACCACTTCGCCCTTGTCCACGGTCAGGCTCACACCCTTGACCACTTCCAGGTCACCGAAGGATTTGTGTACGTTTTCGATCTCAATCATTTTCCTGCCACCTTCTTTCCAGGCGTGCGCCGAGGCGGGCGACCACCAGGCTCATGACGTAGTAAATGAGGCCCGCGATGCACAGCACCAGCAGGGGTTCCTGAATGCGCGTGACGATGGTTTGCGATGCCCGCAGCAATTCGACGATGCCGATCCACATCACCAGGGCGGTGTCTTTCATCACGCCCAGCACCAGGTTCAGCCAGCCGGGAAAGGCCACCCGGGTGGCAATCGGCAGGACGATGAACCGCAGGTCCTGCACATAGCTCAGGCCCAGTGACCGACTGGCCCGGCGGGTGCTCAACGGCACCGCCAGCACGCCACCGCGGACGATTTCGGTGAAGTAAGCCGCGGCATAGACCCCGAGGACGATGCAACCGACGGCGAAGGCGCTGAGGTTCAGGCCGGCGATGCTCTTGAGCGAGTTGAACAGCACGAACTGGATCAGCAGCGGCACGCTGCGGAACACGTCCAGCAACCAGGCCAACGGCAGGCTGGCCCGTGGCAACAACGCCCGCAGCAGACCGAACAGCAACCCGGCCAGGGTGCCCAAAAGGATCGACCAGACGGTCAGTTGCAGCGTGACCCAGGCCCCCTCGAGCAAATACAGCAGGTCGTTGACGCTGAGGCTTGTAGAAAACATGACCCACGCTCCTCAATAACGAAACAACCGCCAGGACAACAGCCGGGCCAGCCCGACGATCAGCTTGGCGATCAGGTAATACAGCACCGCCGCGAGGGCGAAGTATTCGAAGGTGCGGAAGGTCTTGACGTTGTATTCCTGGGTGACACCGGTGAGGTCGTTGTTCAGGCCGACCACCACCCCCAGGGACGTCATCAGCACCGCCCAGACCATCTGGTTGGTCAACGGGTAGAACACAATGCGCAACAGTTGCGGGACGATGATCATCCGGTACGCCTGGAAGGCGCTCATCCCCAAGGAGCGGGCGGCGCGCATTTGCGTACTGGGCACGGCCTTGAGGCCGCCGCGAAAGTTTTCCGCCAGGTAGCCGGCGTTGTTGAAGGTGATCCCGGCCAGCAAGGCCAGCCAGGAACTGACGTGCAGTCCGAGGGAGCCGAGGCCGAAGTAGAGGATGTAGATCTGGAACAGCGAGGGCGTGTTGCGGGCGATGGACACCCAGCCATTGCCCACGCCCCGCAGCAAGCGATTCGGGGCCTGGCGCATCACCGTCAGCACCAGGGCGATCAGCACACCGAAAATCATCGACAGCGCGGCGGTCTCGAACGTCACCCAGGCCCCGGCGAGCATGTCGGGCAGGGCGCGCAAGGCCGGGCGCCATTGGAAGCTGTAGTCAAACATGAGTCGGGCTCCCCGTGCGGGCGGTGGGTTGCAGCCATGCCGGCGGCTGGCCGCGGGTCGAGGCGGTGCAGGCGGCCTCGACGCATTCGGCGAGGGCGGCAAAGTGCACCCCACGCCCGACCAGGCCGGGTGCGTAGTGGGCGTATTTACCGGAGTTGGTCATCAGCGTGGTGGCGTGGGGCGGAATCACCGGTTCGCCCAACATGCACCAGCAGGTGTCGGTCACCAGCACCGCGCCGAAGGTCTCGATGGCGGCCAGGTACCCGGCTTTGCGGGCCTGCTCCAGCACTGTCCGGCCGCAGGTGATCGCCAGCACCACATACGGATGCTTGACCCGGCCCGTGCACAAGGTCGCGAGGGCAGCGAATTCGCTGAGGGAGAAATGCGGGTTACCCAGGGACACCACGTCCACCCAGTTGTCCCGGGCGCTGTTGAGCTCGCGCCAACTGGCAAGCAGGCCGGCGGCATCGACGCTTTCCTGCGGCAAGGTGACGTCGTTCTCCAGGACATCGGCAGGGTCGAGGGCTTCCGGCGTTACCCCGGCGATGTGGAACAACGGCGCGGCGCTGGTGGTGGCGAACGCGGCGCCGAAGGCCTTGAGGTCGTCCAGGGTGGGGGCGGCGTGTTCCAGCCCACGTATCAGCGGGATGCGCCGGCCCGCCAGGCTGCCGATGTGATAGCCCAGCAGCGGGTAGAAACTGTCGTCCACGTGGCCCAGCGCCGGTACGTCGACGATCAGTTGGGCCTTGCGCCGGTCGTCGAGGTGGCAGCCGGTCAACGGTGCCCGCCCGCACAGGGCGATGCAGATATCGAGGAAGTCCGGGTACTTCTGCGTGCGCGCCCCCAGCACGCTGTTGGCGTAGACCACCGCGTTGGATTCGGCCCAGACGATTTGTTCGCCGGCCTTTGGCGCGGTGTCCAGCAGGTAGGGGGCGCAGGTGAAACTCAGTTGCGCGCCCATCGCCATGTAGGCATCGCCCAAGGCACTGGCCGGTTCGCCCAGGGCCGGATCGACGCCCAGTTCCCGCCAGCGTCGCTGGTCCACGGAAATGGAATTGAGGGTGGTGGGGACGCGAACCTTCGCCCCCCACTGCACCAGTTGTTCGGCAAAGCGCAGGCTGGCCGGGCCGGTGTAGATGCAGCCGTCGATATGGGCCTGGGTCACGTCCAGCAGTTGCGTGGCGCCCTGGATCTGCGCCATGCGCAGCACGATTTGCATCGCCACTTGGGCAGCCTTGCCGTGAGCGCCGTCGAGCAACGCCCGGTCCTGTTCGCTCAATTCCAGGGTTGAGGATGTGGGCGGCTGCGGCGCTGGGTCAGAACCTTGCCAGCCGTCGTTTGGCGGCCGGCCAGACAGTGTCAGGATGTCGCCTTCCAGGCGCACGAAACCCTGGCCGCGCAGTCCATTGAAGGCCTCATGCCCCACGCACACCACCGGCAGCGAGCGTTGGAAAATCACCTGCGCCACCAGCACGCCCAGGGTCAGGATTTCATCGGCTTCGGCGAGCACCAGGGCCGCGGGCGCGTGGCCGTTGCTGATCAGCTCCATCAAGACGCTGCTGCCGGTGCAGGAACCGCGTCCGCTGGGGATCGCCAGCACGCGCCCGGCCAGGCGCTGGCCACTCAAGGGATGGTGGCGGTCGATGACCTCGCCGCTGGCTGGATCGACCCCGCCCCAGAAACTCAGCCCCACGTCGGCGAACAGCAGGGCGCCCTGGGCGGCACCCTCCACCAGGCTGCGGCCTTTCACACGGACAGGCGTGCTTGGCATGCGCCGATCCTCAGTAATAGACCTGGGGAACGGTCAGGTTGGCCGGCGGAATGTCAGTGCCGACCCATTTGACGAACAGTTCCTTGTAGCGACCCGTGCGCACCTGCTGGTTGACGAACAGGTTGAGGTAGTTGAGCAGGCCGTATTCGCTGCGCTTGGCGCCGAGGGACACGTAGTCGATGACGTAGGGCGCGTCACCGGCAATCTTCAGGCCCTTGTACTTGCCCGACTTGATGGTCGCGGCGGCCACGGTGTTGGTCACCACGGTGGCGTCGATGTGCCCCTGGGCGACTGCCAGCAAGGTGTCGTTCTGCGACTGGTAGGCGCGGAAGCTGCCGCTGCCCCAACTTTTCTGGTCCTTCTCCAGGGCGATGGCTTCGTAGGTGCTGCTGGTGTTGCCCAGGGCCTTGCCCTTGAGGTCGGCGTAGCTGGTGATGCCGGTGTTGTCGCGGGTCAGCACGACCATCTGGAAGGCGAAGTAGGGCACGGTCAGGCCCACGGTCTTGGCCCGCTCCAAGGTGTCGGAGGTGGAGGCGACGATGACATCGGCGCGGCCCGACAGCAGCGCGGGGATTCGGTCGGAGAATGGGGTTTCCACCACTTCGGCATCTACACCGAGAACCTTCGCCAGATCGTTGCAATAGTCCACGTCGAATCCCGCCGGCTTGTTGCTTTCATCGCGAAAGCCCATGGGTGGGAAGTCCAGGGTCACGGCGCAACGCAGCTTGCCGGAGCCGATGATGTCATCGAGCTTGTCGGCGTGGGCGGGGGCGATGAAAAGCGGGGTGAGGACAACGCTGAGGGCTACGGCCAATGCAGGGTTTTTCATAAATGCCTCGCTGTCGAATAAATGCGGTGAGATATCGTATTGAGGATTTCGTATACGATATTAGATAAGCAATCGGCGTGCCCGTTTCTGGTTGAGGCGCAGTAATGTCACTGGAGGGCTGATCTAGAGGCTTTCATGCCGGGCGTTAACAAGCTGGGCGAGGAGGCGGTGCTGGGGCGGGGTGTTACAGATGGGAGCAATCACGGGGCTCGACGCCCCATCAGGGAACAAGAATCAGCGCTGATTTTCGCGATACTGGCTCGGCGAAAGGCTGGTCAGGGCCCGAAACTGGCGGCTGAAGGCGCTGTGGTCGGTGTAACCGCAGCGCAGGGCGATCTCGGTGATCGGCAAGTCTTTGTCGAGTAACAGCCGCGAGGCTTCTTCCAACCGTGCCTTGTGAATCATCTGCCGCGGCGTGAGCTGGAAGATGCGTTTGCAGTGCCGCTCCAGTTGCGCCACCGACAATTCGGCAATGGCGGTCAGCTCGGCGAGGCTGATGGGGCGGGCGAAGTGCTGCTTGATATGGGCATCCACCGCCGCCAGTTTGTGGAACGCCGGATGGCTCGATTGCGGCAGTTGCAGGTCGCGGGAAATGCCGGCCAGGCCGACGACCTGGCCGTCTGGATCGTGCAGGGCGAGCTTGTGGGTCAGGCACCAGACGGGCTGGTTGCCGTAATACAAATGCAGTTCGAGCTGGTCGGCCAACTCCCGCCCGCTGGCCAGCACCCGGCGGTCCTGTTCGGTGTACAGCGGGCCGAAGCGCTCGGGGAATACCTGTTCGGCGGTGAGGCCGAGCAGGTCGCCGCTGTGTTTGAAACCGCAGCGGCGGGCCAGGGTCTGGTTGACGAAGGCGTAGCGGGCCTGTTTGTCCTTGATGAAAAACACCACGTCCGCGAGGGTGTCCAGCAGAGGAGCGATGGGTTGCAGGCTGCGCAGCAGGGTGTCGAGGTCGCAGGGGGCGAAGGCGGTGAGCGAGGGGTACATGGCCGGCGTCGTCTTTTTTGTGGGAGCTATGGCGCAGTGTCAGTCGAAAATGTAGTGCCTGTCACGCCGCCATCGCGAGCAGGCTCGCTCCCACAGGGAAGTTGTTTTCGGGTTCAGGTGGGTGGGGTTTCTTCCAGGTTCAGCAAGGTTTCGATTCGCGCCGGGCTGAAGGGTGGGCGGGGTGTGGGCGGTGTCCAGCCGAACAGGTGTTCCAGGACAGCGCCGCACACTCGGCCCTGGCAGGCACCCATGCCGCAGCGGCTTGCCAGTTTTGCTTCGCGCCAGTTTTCATGGCCGACCAGTTCGCCGTACGGTACGTCTTCGCAGCGGCAGACCAGGGTATCGTTGCGGGCCAGGGTCTTGAGCCGTGGATCGAGGGCGAAGGCCTTGCTCAATGCCCCGGCGAAACTCTGCCAGCGTGCGCGGCGCGGCCACAGCTGCTGGGCGGCTGCGCTATTGCCAACCGCGGCGTGGCCGGCGATGGCGCCTTCCACCAGCGCCAGTTCGCTGCCGCCAAAACCGGTGCATTCCCCGGCGGCGTAATGTTCATGGCGAGTGGTCGCTTGCCAGGCGTCAACCGCCAGCGCCTGGTCTTCAACCGCGCAGCCCAGGGCCTGGCCTAATTGAGTATTGGGAATCAGCCCAAAGCCGCAGGCGAGCCGGTCGCAGGCCAATTCAATCGTCTTGCCTTGCTGATGCAGTCGCACACCCTCCAGCCGTTCCCGACCGAGCGCTTCCACCACATGGGTGTCGGTGCGGTAGTGCTGGTCGAACAGACTGAACGATTGGAAAAATTTGCCTGGCCAACGTGGCAGTTGCGCGGCGAAACCGACGACAGCGGTGCGGCTGGCCTGCTCGGCGATGCGCAGCACACGTGCACCTTGATGCTTCGCGGTGGCGGCGCCGGCCAACAGCAAGGGGCCGCTGCCGGCGATGACCAGCCGTTCGCCACGCACCGGCAAGCCACCTTTGATCAGCGCCTGCAAGCCGCCAGCACCGGTCACGCCGGGGAGTGTCCAGCCGGGAAACGGCAGCAACAACTCACGGGCACCGGTGCAGAGAATCAAGCGCTCGTAGCTGATCTGCCAGCCGCGCTCGGCATCTTCCACCAGCAAGGTTTTATCCGCCGCGCAGGCGATCACGCGGGTGCCGGCATGGCAGCGCACGTTGGCGCAGCTTTGCAGTTGCTCGCGCAGGCGTCGGGCGGCGCTGGGCAGGTTGGCCTGGGGCCCGTCGCGCCAGATCTGCCCACCGGGCAGCGGGTTGTCGTCCAGCAGCACGATGCGCGCGCCGCTGCTGGCTGCGGCGAGGGCGGCGGCCATGCCAGCGGGGCCGGCGCCGATGATCAGCAGGTCGGTGGTTTCGTTCATGGTCGGGTCTGCACCTGCATGCCGTCGTGGCACAGGGTCTGGCAGGCCAGGCGTCGACGGCCGTCGATCAACACCCGGCACTCCTGGCAGATACCCATGCCGCACAACGGCGCACGGCGCTGGCCGCTGACCGAGGTGCGACTGCAACCATCCGCGCCCAACGCCAATGCCGCCGCGACGCTGGTGCCGTTGGCGACGGACAGCGGGCGGCCGTCCAAAAACAAGTCAGGCATGGGCCGGTTCTCCCAAGAAACGCTGCGGCAGGTAAGGCTGCGCGGCCAGTGGTGGGGTTTCGTCGAACAGCTGTGCGACGAGCAGGTCGGCCGTTGCCGGCGCCGTTGTGACGCCCAGTCCTTCGTGACCCACCGCCAGCCACAGCCCTTGGCGCTGTGGATGTTGGCCCACCAGCGGTAAGCCGTCGGGGCTCGCTGCGCGAAAACCGGTCCAGGCCCTGATGCCGTTCAGATGCGCCAATCCTGGCAAGTATTCGACGGCGCGCTTGAGCATCTTCGCCAGCATCCAGCCTTCCACCTGCGGGTCAAGCGTGCCGAACTGCCGCGAGGCGCCGATGAACAATTGTCCGGTCGGGCGTGGCTGGATATTGCACGCCACCGACGGCCCGCTGGCGTTATGGGCGCTGGTTACATAACCCAGTTCCACCAGGGTGTGGGTGACGGTAGTGGGGTAGCGGTCGGTGATCAGCAAGTGGCCCTTCTTCGGCACGATCGGCAGTTCCGGGCATAATTCAGTGGCCTGGATGCCATTGGCGAGAATCACCGCTTCGGCGCTCAACCAGCGACCGTCGTCGAGGCGCACGCGATGACCGTCGACTTCGCTGACCTGCGCCCGTTGCTGGCGAATGTTCGGCGCGTCCAGCATCCAGCGCGCGGCCGCCGGGGCGTAGAGGATGCCGTCGCCCTTGATCAGCAGCCCACCTTCCAGCCCCGGACGCAGCTCGGGTTCACGCTGATGCAGCGCGGCGTGGCCGATCAGTTCGCAGGCTTCGCCATGGGCCAGCAGGTTCAGGTATTTGCTATGGGCCACCGCCATTTCTTCGGCATTGGCTGCCAGCCACAAGGTGCCGTTGTTGCGCCAGGCGCAGCCGTCGGGCAGGGCTGGGGCCAGTTCGCGCCAGCGTTGCAGGGAATATTGACTGAGGGCCAGTTCCGCCGGGTTGTCATCGAGCACCAGCAGGTGCCCCATGCCGGCCGCCGTGGCGCCGTGCCAACCGGCGTCCAGCACCAACACGTTGACGTTGCGTCGGGCCAATGCCTGGGCACAGGCTGCACCGATGATGCCCGCGCCGATGATGATCACGTCGGCGACATGGCCCTCGCTCACGGACGAATGCCCCAGGCGAACGGGTCATCCGCTTCGATGATCAGTGTGGTTTCGGCGCTGATGTAGGCGCGACCGCGAATGGTCGGCACGATGCGCTCGCCAGAGTGCTCATAGGAACCCTCGAACTCGCTGCCAATGACACTGGCCTGGCGCCAGATCTGGCCGGGTTGCAGTTTTCCATCGGCGGCCAGGCACGCCAGTTTGGCGCTGGTGCCGGTGCCGCAAGGGGAGCGGTCATAGGCCTTGCCCGGGCAGAGGACGAAGTTGCGGCTGTCGGCTTGCGGGTCGTCGGCAAACAGTTCGATATGGTCGATCAGGCCGCCGTCCCCGCCGCGAAAACCCTGCTGCTCCAAGGCTTGCTGCACGGCGTAGGTGTAGGCGGTCAACGCGTCGAGGTTATCGCCGGCCACGCGCTGACCATGTTCGGCGATCAGGAAAAACCAGTTGCCGCCCCAGGCCACGTCGCCCACCACCTGGCCGATGCCGGGCACTTCCAGGGTCAGGGCCTTGCGGTAACGGTAGGCCGGCACGTTGCGCACGCTGACCGAGCGGTCTTCGTGCAAGGTTGCCTGTACCGTGCCCACTGGGGTTTCGATGCTGTGCACGCCGGGGCCGATCCTGCCCAGGTGGGCCAGTGACGCCACCAGGCCGATGGTGCCGTGGCCGCACATGCCCAGGTAGCCGCTGTTATTGAAAAAGATCACGCCGGCACAGGCGCTCGGGTCCACCGGCTCACAGAGCAGCGCCCCCACCAGCACATCGCTGCCCCTCGGTTCGAGCACGCAGGCCGTGCGCCAGGCGTCGTGTTCCGTGGCCAGGCGTTGCTTGCGCTCGGCCATGCTGCCCTGGCCCAGGTCAGGAAAACCGTCGGTGACCAGTCGGGTCGGTTCGCCGCCGGTATGGGAATCGATCACGGTGATGCGTTTCATGGGAGGGCCACGTCCGTTCAGATGAGTGACGGCAAGCGTGGCCCGCGCCGGGGGGCGACGGCTTGATGGTTTTACCTGTCGCCGATGACGAAATCGGCACAGTGCCGATCCATCAATGGCTGGAAGGCAGGAACTTGAACAACGTCTCGCAGACCCCGGCGATGTGTTCGTCCAGCAGCTTCACCGCGTGCTCGACATCACCGGCGCGGCAGGCCTTGATGATTTCCCGGTGCTCGTGATCGGCGCGTTCCTTGCCCGCCGAAAGGCTCATTTGCATGCGCAAGTAGCGCTCCAGCTTGTCGTGCACCGAGCGGATCAGACTAACCATGAAGGGCCGTTGCGCCGGTTCGTAGAGGCAGGCATGCAGTTGCCAGTTCAGCTCGGCCCAGCGCCCGACGTCGTCTTCACCGACGAACTCCCGGCAGATGCTTTCGGCGCGGGCGAAGGTGGCTTCGGTCATGTTGGGAATCGCCAGGCGCAGCACTTTGTCTTCCAGCAGCATCCGCACTTCGAACATCTGCGCCAGCTCCGCCTCGGAAATGCGCGTCACCATCGCCCCACGATTGCGCTGGAACATCACCAGGCCCTCGGCCTCCAGGCGCTTGAGGGCTTCGCGCACGGGGATCTTGCTGACGTTGAACTGCCGGGCGATGTCATCCTGGCGAATGGGCTCGTCCTCGGCAAAGTGCCCGGCCACGATGGCATCGCGCAGGTGGCGGGTGATGATTTCCGAGGTGGAAGGGGTGTTGCCCAGGTCAGGCAGGTTGAACTTGGATAAAGTCACGGCGGCGGGTCGTTCGGCTTAGGTGGGGATATGGTATACGACTTTGCCGGGATGGTCCTTGGAGCAGGCGATGAAGCAGTCAAGGGTCCGAAACTGTGGCGAGGATCCGCCATCCGGTGATAGACGCCCCCGCCAGCAGCGCCAGGCCGAACACGATCAACGCCACATCAGCGCCGAAATGATCGGCCAGCAACCCGGTCACCACCACCGGGATGCTGAACCCGACATAGGCGAACAGGAAGAACCCGGCGCTGACCCGGGCCTTTTCCGTGCCGGCCATGGCCGTGATGGCTGACAACCCGCCCAGGTACAGGAAACCGTAGCAGGCGCTGCTGGCGCCCAGTGCTCCGAGCAACACGGCGAGCAGGGAGCCGGCGCTCGCGCCCCAGGCCAGCAACGCATAGCTCGCGGGCAGGATCAGCAGACCCAAGCCCGTCGCCCTGGCCGGTTGCATGCGCCGAACCCAGGGCTGGAAGAGCAAGCCGCAACTGATGACCGTGAAGGTCGACAGGCCAGACCAACGCTGCAAATCATGGGTCGCCAGCACCGACGGCAATATGGCGATGACCAGGCCCGAGGTCGCCCAGGCCAGCAGCATGGAAAAACTGTAGGGCAGGCTGCCGGCGGGAAACAACGGCAGGCGCAGCAGCGGAGCGTCTTTGATTTTCAACGCCGGGTCCGGTAGCCGCCAGACCACGACGATCGCCATGGCAGCCAACATCAGCTGCAGCCAGAAGCTGCCGGGCGTGGCGCTGTGATGGACGAACAGGAACAGACTGGTCAACGCCGCGCCCAGGCCAAAGCCCAGGGAAGTGCTGGCGGTGACCCGGTTGGCCGGCGAGCGGGGATCGCGGGTTGCCATTAGCTCGGCCATATAGGCGGTTGATGTGGCCGAGGCCAGCCCTGTGCCGACCCCCATCATCAGGCGCGCCACGCCCAGCGCTTCCAGGCTCGGCCAGAGCAGTGTCACCAGCGTCGCCAGCATCGACAGCCCGAGGGCGACCAGGATCAACGGTTTGCGTCCCACCCGGTCGGCCAGCCCGCCAAACGCCAGCAGAACCGGTAGTACGCCCAGCACATAACCGGAAAACGCCACCGCCGTGGCGCCGGCCCCGTAGCCTGACAACTGCGCGTAGGTGGTGTACAGCGGTGCCTGCAGGTTGACCGCAAGGGTGATCAGGCAAAGGCCGAAAGCCAGCCCCCAGGAATGTCGATGCGATGGGTTCAAGGGTGTTCCTTAAAGGGTGTGCATGAAGTCCCGGGGACTATCTCTGCCGGGCACCGCGCAAACAAGGAACAGGTCCAGGCCATTTGTGCTTAACTGTTCGCTAAAAATTCGAGAACACTTAGCCAAGAGTGCAGCCGTGGACCTGAAGATCGATCGCAACGTTGCCGAACCCGTGATCCGGCAGCTCGTGACGCACCTCATGGGCTGGATCAACGCCCATGGCATCCGCCCCGGCGCGCGCATGCCATCCATTCGCCAACTGGCCCGGGAAAACGGCCTGAGCCAGTCGAGCGTGATCAAGGCCTATGACCAACTGGTCGCCAACGGGGTGCTGGAGTCTCGACATGGCGCGGGTTTTTTTGTCGCGCAGCAGTTGGTCCGACCCGTGGAGCCGGAGCCCGAAACGGATAACGCGCGGTGGCGGTTGTTCGACAATGAATCGACGCAGCTCAAGCTCGGTTGCGGCTGGCTGCCCGACGCCTGGCGCGACGACACCGACCTGGGCCAGGCGATCCGCCAAGTGGTGCGCAGCGACAACCACGCGTTGTTCAACTACAGCACCCCGTTGGGCTCGCCTCATCTGCGCCTGCACATTCAAAAGCGCCTGGGCCTGATCGATATTCATGTCGATCCGGCGCAAATCATTACCACCCAAGGTGCCAGCCAGGGCCTCGACCTGCTGGTGCGGACCCTGCTCAAGCCCGGTGACCTGGTGCTGGTGGAAAGCCCCGGCTACTACAACCTGTTCAATCTGCTGAAGCTGCATGGGGTCAAGACCGTGGCGGTGCCGAGAACCGCGCAAGGCCCGGACATCGCCCGCCTGGAACAGCTTCTCGGCGAGCATAAGCCTTCGTATTTCTTCATCAACAGCATGTATCAGAACCCCACCGGCACCAGCCTGGCGCCGAGCGTCGCCTATCGTCTGCTGCAACTGGCAACGGCCCATGACTTTCGCCTCATCGAGGACGACATCTACGCCGATTTCCAGAACGGTCCGACCTCGCGCCTGGCCTCCCTGGATGCCCTGGACCGGGTGATCTACCTGGCGAGTTTTTCCAAGACGCTGTCCAGTTCGCTGCGCGTCGGCTACGTGGTCGCCCATCCCGAGATCATCCAGCGCCTGGCCGAAGTCAAGATGATTACCGGCATCGGTTGTTCGCTGCTGGCTGAAAACGTGGTGGCGACGTTGCTGGCCAACGGTGCCTATCGCAAGCTGATCCAGCGCTTGCGCCAGCGCCTGAACAAGCAGATGGCAAGTACGCTGCGCCAACTGGACCCGGCCCACTGGGAGGTATTTGCCGAGCCGATGGGGGGCTTGTTCGTCTGGGCCAGGCCTCGGTGCCTGGCGGCACAACGGGTGCAGCAGATCGCCCGAGAGCTGCAGATCCAACTGTCCCAAGGCTCGACGTTCCTGCCCCAGGGCGAGGCGTGCGACTGGTTGCGGTTGAACGTGGCTTATACCCAGGATCATCGTGCGCAGGTGTTCTTCCAGCGGGTGGAGCAGGAGTCGATTGCGGCGGGCCAATAGGGTATGGGGGGATTGTTCTGGCGCCATCGCGAGCAAGCTTTGCTCCCACAGGGGAGGGCCGGGGCCAGTCACAAGACTTGTACCCACTGAAGATCTCTGTGGGAGCAAAGCTTGCTCGCGATAGCGGACTAAACGGTCACAAAAAAATCACAGTGTTAATGGGAATAAATATCAAACAGGAATGAGTTGTTGTATCTTTCGCGACACATTCTTGTCAGCCTCCAGATGTGGTGGCTTTTTTCCATTAGGATTGTGCATCGATGCGTCGGATTCTCGTTTCACTGTGTGTGCTCCAGGCTTACTCCGTTTCCACCTGGGCAGAAGAGCCAATCCCTGCCAAGCCGGCCTCCCTTGAGTTGCAAGCCACGGATATCGTGGGTAATGCCGACTATGAATCAGCACAGGGCCCGGTGAAGGGCTATCACGCCACCCGTTCGGCCAGCGCCACCCGTACCGACACGGCGATCCATGAAACCCCGCAATCCATTTCCGTGGTGTCTCGCGACGTTGTCGAAGACCTCGGCGCCACGCGCCTGCAGGACGCCCTCGATTACGCTGGCGGGGTCGGCCGGGGCAACAACTTCGGCGGCCAGGGCCTGACCACCTTCACCGTACGCGGCTTCACCACTGGGGAGTTCTACCGCAACGGCTTCCCGATCAACCGTGGCTACCCGAACATGCCGGACGCCAACACCATCGAGCGGCTGGAAGTCCTGCGCGGCCCGGCCACCATGCTCTATGGCCGTGGCGACCCGGGCGGCACCTTCAACGTGGTGTCCAAGCAGCCGTTGGCCGAGCGCACGGTGACCCTGGGCAGCCAGGTCAGCGACCAGGGGATGCGTCGCGGTACGCTGGACGCCTCCGGTCCGTTGGATGAAGAAGGGCGCCTGGCTTATCGCCTGAACGTGATCGGCGAGGGCGGCGACACGTTCCGCGACCACGTCGAGACCGAGCGCTACGGCATCGCGCCGGTGGTGAGCTGGCAGGTCAACGACACCACGCGCCTGACCTTCGAAGGCGATTTCATGCGCAACAATGCGCCGCTGGACCGTGGCGTGACCCATTACGCCGGCCAGCGCGGCACCGCGTCGCGCGATACGTTCTTTGGCGAAAAAGACGCCGGCAAGTTGCATAACGACAACAACATGCTGCAGGTGCGTTTCGAGCACATGCTCAACGACGACTGGACCCTGGCCGGCGGTACCCAGTGGCTCGACGGCACCTTGCAGGGCAATGCCATCGAAGGCAATGGCATCGCCGCCGATGGGCGTACCCTGGGTCGCAACTTCAACTACCGCAAATTGGAATGGACCGACCGCGACACTCAGCTCAACCTCACCGGGCATTTTTCCACTGGCGGGTTCGAGCACACGTTGCTGACGGGTATCGAGTATGAAGACTACGACTACCAGTCCATTATCCAGCGCTCCTCCGGCGCTGTCGGGGCCTACCCGATCGATATCTTCGACCCGGTGTATGGCCAGCCACGCCCGGCGTTGACGCGCACGCCCACAAATGACCAGGAAAATCTGAAGACGTTTGGTGTATTCGTCCAGGATCAGGTGGCGCTGACTGAGCGCTTGAAGCTGTTGGCCGGGGCGCGTTTTGAGCGTTTCGAGCATGAGTACGAGAGTTTCGTCCCCCAGAACCCGCCCGGTAGCCGGAACTGGAACGTCACCGACAGCGCCGTCACCCCGCGCCTGGGTGTGATCTACGACTTGACCGACACCGTGGCTGTCTACGCCAACACTGCCCGCTCGTTCAAACCCAACAGCGGTGCCAGTCGCGAAGGTGGCGGGTTCAAGCCGGAAGAGGGCAAGTCCTACGAAATGGGCGTCAAGTGGGAAGCGCTGGATCGCCAGTTGAGCGTCGATGCGGCGGTTTACCAGATCGAAAAACGTAACGTGCTCACCACTGACCCGGTGGACTCCACCTTCAGCGTGGCCGCCGGCGAAGTGCGCAGCCGTGGTTTCGACCTGAACGTGGCGGGCAATTTGACGCCGGAGTGGCGCGTGATCGGTGGTTACGCCTATGTGGATGCCGAAGTGACCAAGGACATCAATATCCCGTCCGGCACTCGCTTGCTCAACGTGCCCAAGAACACCTTCAGCCTGTTGAACGTCTACGAGTTCCAGGATGGTGGTCTTAAGGGCCTTGGCCTGGGAGTGGGTGCCAAGTACGTTGATGAACGGGCCGGCCAGACTGCGGCGAATGCGTTCTCCATGGACAGCTACACCGTTGTGGACCTGCTCGGCTACTACAAGGTCAACGAGCGGATCCGCCTCAACCTGGACCTGAAGAACCTGTTCGACGCCGACTACGAAGAAGGCGCTTTCGGTAACGTCTATGCCTATCCAGGCGCACCGCGGACCGTGCAGGCTGGCATCTCCTACACGCTCTGAATCCAATGCGTCATGAAAACCCCGAAGGTCCTGCCTTCGGGGGTTTTCTTTTTACCACTTGCCTCTTTACCACTTGCCTGTGCTCATCCCGCCGTCCACCGGCAGTATCGCACCAGTCGTGAAATCGGCGCCCGCCAGGTACAACACGGCCTCGGCAATTTCCTCGACGGTGCCCACGCGACCGGCCGGGGCCAGGTTGTCGAGAAATTCGCGGTGCGCCGGGTCGTGCATGGGCGTGTCGATGATGCCGGGGGCGACCGCGTTGACCTTGATGTTGTGGGGCGACAGTTCCAGGGCCAGGGCGCGGGCCATCTGGTTGACGCCGCCCTTGATCAACACCGGCAGAGCGGCCGGCACCTGGATGTTCGATTGCAGGGCCACGGCGGCTGAAATGTTGATGATGAAGCCTTGCTGGCGCCCGATCATGTGCGCGGCAGCAGCCTGGCTGGCGTAGACCAGCCCCTTGAGGTTGGTGTCCAGCAGCGCGTCCAGGTCCTGGGGGCTGTATTCGACGAAGGGTTTTGGCAGGAAGAAACCGGCGTTGTTCACCAGCCCGTCAACGGCGCCAAACGCCGCGACGGCTTGGCTGATGAGGGCGGTTGAAGTGGCCGGGTCAGCGATGTCGCCGGCCACGCCGATGAAACCCGCCGGGTGGCCGAGCTCGGCGGCGGCAGTGTCCAGGCCGGAAGGGGAGCGGGCATTGCCCACCACGTTATACCCCCGGGCCAGGAACGCCTTGACCAAACCCAGGCCGATCCCGCTGGAAGCGCCGGTGATGATGACGGTTTTGTTGAGGCTCATGATTGACTCCTGATCACATTGAGTTGAACCGGTGCGCCTGTGTTGGCGGTGGTTGAGTTCAGGGTATTGATGCGCCAGGGTTTGATAAATAAGGCTTCTGGTACTTGAGTTGATACGTCATGTAATCAATGGCCGGGGCCACACATACCCCCGGTGGACCCCTGTGGGAGCGAGCTTGCTCGCGATGGCGTCAGGCCAGTCGGTATTGATGCTGACTGACACACTGCTATCGCGAGCAAGCTCGCTCCCACAGGATTGTCAGGCAGTCCGGTTGGCAGGCAGAAAAAAGCCCGGTCAGTTGGACCGGGCTCGAAAGGGCAGAGCGTTATTCCTTCGGAAGACTTCGATACGCTGTCGTCGTCATCCCCGCGTACCCCCAGTTATCGGTGTCGACTTCCTCGATCACGATATGGGTCAAGTGCGGGTCCTTGCCCAACACGCGCTGGAGGGTTTCGGTGATTTCGGAAATCACCTGGGCTTTCTGTTCCCGGGTGACGCCGTCTCGGGTAATTCGCACATTGACGAAAGGCATGTTGCACTCCTGCTGCTGAGAAAGTGCGCAGGAAGAATCCCACGCCGTTGAGGGCCCACTGTATTTATATGCCGCAGACTGATAAACAGGCCTTTGGAAACTTCAGTTGATACGCGGTGTAATGAATCATGAAGCGTCATTTCGAAGACCTGCAGTTGGGCAGCATAGAACTGTTCTGCCTGGCGGCGGAGGCGGGTAGCTTCACAGCGGCGGCGCAGTTGGCGGGGGTTACCCCGGCGGCGGTGAGTCGCTCGATCTTTCGCCTGGAAGAGCGCCTGGGCTCACGGCTTTTCGTGCGCACCACCCGCAGCATTCGCCTGACGGAAGCCGGCAAGACCTATTTCGAGCAATGCCGCCAGGCGTTGACGCAACTGGTCGAGGCACAACAGGAAATGATGGGCGCGCAATCGGTGCCGTCCGGGCAACTGCGCATCAGCCTGCCCACCACCTACGGTCATCACCGCATCCTGCCCTTGCTGCCGGCCTTCCGGGCGCTGTACCCGCAAGTCAGCGTGGACTTGCACTTGAGCAATCGAAACATCGATTTCGTCGCCGAAGGTTATGACCTCGCCATCCGGGTGCGGGCCCAACCCGACTCGTCGATGATCGCCCGGCTGCTGGAAGACGCAAAACTGGTGGTGGTCGCGTCCCCGGATTACTTGCGCAAGGTCGGCACGCCGCAGGTCCTCGAAGACCTGGACGAGCACGAATGCATCCAGTTCGAATTGCCCAGCAGCGGGCGACGGATTTCCTGGTTGTTCAATGTCGAAGGCAAGGAAAAGGAGGTGTTCGGCGAAGGGGGTTACTGTTGTTCGGACGATGTGCTTGGTGGCGTGACACTGGCCAAGCATGGTGCCGGTTTGTTCCAGACTTACAAATTCATCGTCGAACAGGAGCTCGCCAACGGGCAGTTGGTGGAGGTGCTTGCGCCTTTCGCGGGTCGCTCACGTCCGTTTACCTTGCTCTATCCTCACGGCCGGTACGTACCGCAGCGGGTGCGTGCTTTTGTGGATTTTTTGCTGCAGTACCGGGAGCAGTGGGCCGCGGATTGAGGGGAAAAAACTACCGGTGAGGGGAGCAAACCGTCATGTGATTTTTAAGGCTGAAAATACATATCGATCGTTCCCACGCTCCTGCGTGGGAATGTCGCCAGGGACGCTCCGCGTTCCGCTTCTGGAGTGTGACGCAGAGCGTCACGGGATGCATTCCCACGCAGAGCGTGGGAACGATCAAAAACAGATATCTCGTGGACCCGGTCAACCCGCTATCAGAACCGAAACGCCTGACGACCGATCAGCAGCCACTTGCCATTCTTCTGCTTCTGCCAGATCTGGAAGTTCTCGATTTCCGTTGGCACCACCTCAGTGCCCTTGAGCGCCTGGGCCGAGAAGTGGTTGCGCACCAGCGCCACATCACCGGACAAGGTGATTTTCTGGTTCTGCATTTCCAGGGTCTTGAACGCACTCTTGCCCGTTTCAATGTCGGCGATGAAGGCTTTCTTGTCCTGGATGTTGCCGCTGGAGTGGCCGTAGGTCAGGTTTTCGGCAGCCAGTGCCTGGAGTTGTGGGATGTCTTTGTGCAGCATGGCTTGGGTCAGGTGGTCGACGGCCTGGGCCACTTCCTGCTCGGCCGATGAAGTGGCTGCCGCTGCGTAGCCGCTGAACAGGCACAAGAAGCTGATGACCAATGTGGCTTTTTTCATGGGGATTTCCTTATTTTTGTAGGTATCGGAAGCGCGAGCGATTATTGGCTCGTCGGTCATCGTACAACTTGTTTTGAGATGGGGGAACAGCTGAGCGAGTGTGCGTTGCGTTTTCGATAAAAAAGATTGCGATCAGGTTCCTTGGGCATGCTCAGCCGTTATCATCTCGCTGGTTGTACGCCGCTCCTGCGCGGACGAACTCGCAACAGAAGGAATCAGGATGTCCTCGACACTTTCAGACCGCTATCGCGGATGCTTACTGGGCTTGGCATGTGGTGACGCCGTTGGCACTACTGTTGAATTCCAGCCACGCAATACCTTTACCCCTGTGACCGACATGGTCGGTGGCGGCCCCTTCAGTCTCAAGCCTGGCCAATGGACCGATGACACATCGATGGCTTTGTGTCTGGCTGAGAGCCTGTTGCAAAAGCGTGGTTTTGATGCGGCTGATCAAATGGGCCGATACCTCAATTGGTGGCATTGGGGTTATCTGAGTTCCACTGGTGATTGCTTTGACATTGGTATGACCGTTCGCGGTGCACTGGAACGCTATCAGTCCCATGGCGACCCATTCGCGGGGGATACCGCTGCTGATACGGCTGGCAATGGCTCGCTTATGCGACTGGCACCGGTCGTGCTGTTCTTTTATCCGGATCGCGAACGCATCCGCGATTTTGCGGCTCTGAGTTCACGCACAACCCATGGGGCAACAGAGGCGGTGGAGTGTTGCCAGGTGTTGGCCGATGTCATTGCCAACGCATTGACCGGTGCTTCAAAGGCGGATGTGTTGCGTGTGGCGTCCGAGCAACTGACCGAGGCCAAAGTGATAGCGCTCGCCCAAGGGGCCTATCAGGGAAAAGGTCGTAGTGATGTGTCAGGCACTGGTTATTCGGTGGCTTCCTTGGAAGCAGCGCTGTGGTGCTTTCATCAGACGGACAGTTTCACCGATGCGGTGCTGGCCGCGACGAACCTGGGCGACGATGCTGACACCACCGCTGCCATTGTCGGTCAGGTGGCGGGGGCATTTTATGGCGTGCAGGCTATTCCCTCCGATTGGTTGCAGAAATTGTGGATGCGACAGGAGATTGAAGCCATGGCGGATGCGCTTCACTTGCAGGTCTGAGCCGCTTTTCAAGTAGTGATTTACCGTTCACCACTACCCTGTGAGTCCAATCGGTCTATGAGGAACCGCAGGAAAATATCGGGCAAGGTGCCATTTGATAACGCAACAAGTTGTAGCCGGTCAACTGTAGGAAAATTCCCCAAAGCATCCGCCAACGTATTATCTACGGCATGACCTCGTTTAATATCGATGAGGCCAAAGCGTCCCGTAATGCACTGTATTTACACCAATACAGCCCCAAGAAATAACGAAGAAAAATCGCCCCGTTTAATTGCCATAAACATATCCAGCTCGACACGTTTAAATACATTCCACATTACGCTCTAAAGGCTACGAGACCTTGCGTCCTTACTTACGCATGCGTCAGAATCCGCCGGCTTGTGCGCTTTGCCCCTGGCCTCTATCGTTGACCTGCCACTGCCCATCAGTGGTCGGGTTTAGTCGCCCATCAGGTTTGGTAAGGTGCTTGAGCACCGTTCAGTCAGGTTATTTATATTCCTGCACTAAATGGTGGT
Organism: Pseudomonas sp. H1_F01; assembly: GCF_054681425.1. NCBI lineage: Bacteria > Pseudomonadati > Pseudomonadota > Gammaproteobacteria > Pseudomonadales > Pseudomonadaceae > Pseudomonas > Pseudomonas sp. H1_F01. Next base: position 3,081,474 of record NZ_CP162823.1, read on the forward strand.
TGTGCGCAGGGCGCCCTCGGGCGCGCCGGGTTTTACCAATTCCTACCGGTCGACTAACCTGCGTACAGCCGCCACCCTTCTTTTAGTCGAGAACGGTTGCAGCTCCAATGTAGGAATTGTCACTTATGTTCAAAGTAACTCCCAACCCCCCGGATATCGACTCGGTACTCTACGGCGACTCTCTCGACCCTGAAAAGTTGAAAGAGGCGGCAGACCGCGCGCTCAAGCACTACCTGAACCCCGGGGCAACGAAAACGCAGGTACAGCCCCGCAAGCCCAGCACGATCTTCACCATCGACGCAGCGGTGGATGACGAGACGTTGCTCGTTGAGGCGTGCGAATCCTTGGCATCCGCCAGCGTGATGGTCAGCGACCTCACCGATTTGACGGACGGCCCAAGACGCCAAACGATGCTGGTGCTGCAACGGGTCATCATGTTGGGTGAGCTAGCGGTCAATCGAGTACTGGATAACCACAAGCCTGGGTAGTCGCCAGGCAGTGTTGTGGGGGGCGCCGCAAGCGCCCTCACAACCTAAGTCCGCGAAGCTCGGTGGAACGTTGGGTTCCGTCAGGCACTGCCAACCGCATGGGCCTTGTTGCTCCGCCTTCACAAGCCTTCCCGAACCGCCCCCCGAATCCCTTCCAGCAACATGGTGAACGCGGGGTTGTCGTTATCCTCGCGCCACACCAGGTGCAATTCGCTTTGCACCCCTTCGCCCAGGTCGATCTCGCGAAACACCACCTGCTTGAACACCACGCTGCTGGCGCAACGCGGCACCAGTGCCAGGCCCATGCCGGCGTTGACCAGCGCCAGGATCGTCAGCGACGACCCCAGCCATTGTACGAATTGCGGCGCGACCCGGGCCGAGCGCAGCATGCCGGTGAGCAGTTCGTTGAAGGGCGGGTAGGCGGCGTGGGAGTACATGAGGAACGGTTGGGCGTCCAGATCCTGGACGCTCACGGTCTCGGCGCTGGCCAGCGGATGCCCGGCAGGCACCGCCAGCACGAAGGGTTCGCGCACCAGGCATTCGGTGGCATAGCCGGTCTCCAGCAGTGGCGAGCGGACGATGCCCAGGTCGATGCGCCGGGCGCGCAGGGCTTCGTGCTGCTGGTAGGTATTCATCTCTGCCAGGACGATTTTGACCTGGGGCTGTTTCAGCCGGGCCTCGGCAATCACCTTGGGCAGAAACTCGTATACCGCGCTGCCGACGAAGCTGATGGTCACCGAACCGATGTCGCCCTGGGCATAGCGCCGGGCAGCGATGGCAGCTTGTTGGGCCTGTTCCAGCAGGTTCTGCGCTTCGATGAAAAACGCCCGGCCGGCGGCCGTGAGCGCCACGCTGCGGGTGCTGCGGGTGAACAGCTCGACGCCCAGGTGGTGCTCCAGCAATTGGATCTGCCGGCTCAGCGGTGGCTGGGTCATGTTCAGGCGTTCGGCGGCGCGACGGAAGTTGAGTTCGGTCGCCACGGTGGTGAAGCAGCGTAGCTGGGCCAGTTCAAACATTGATTCAATCCAGGTATCAATCAAGTGCCAAGTTAGATTAGACGGGAACAATCCGCTGCGTCCATCATCGTCCCGTTCCCCACAAAAATAATGATCGGGAGGCACCCTTGAATAACGTAACGGACTCCACCCATGACAGCACCCTGGCGCTCGCGGCGGCCAAGGTCAAACGTCATGTCCTGCCGCTGGTGGTGGTGATGTTCATCGTCAACTACATCGACCGGGTCAACATCGGCTTCGTGCGCAGCCACCTGGAAACCGACCTGGGCATCGGCGCAGCGGCCTACGGGCTCGGTGCCGGGCTGTTCTTCGTCGGCTACGCACTGTTTGAAGTGCCGTCGAACATGCTGTTGCAACGCTACGGCGCGCGGGCCTGGCTGACACGCATCATGTTCACCTGGGGCGCGGCGGCGATGGCCATGGCCTTTGTGCGCGGCGAGACCAGTTTCTATGTGCTGCGCTTCATCCTCGGCGCGGCGGAGGCGGGGTTCTTTCCCGGCATCATCTACTACTTCACCCAATGGCTGCCCGCCAACGAGCGCGGCAAGGCGATGGCGATCTTCCTCAGCGGCTCGGCCATCGCCTCGGTGATTTCCGGCCCGGTGTCCGGCGCCTTGTTGAATGTCAGCGGGATGGGCCTGCATGGCTGGCAGTGGATGTTCCTGATCGAAGGTTTCGCCTCCATCGTGCTGTGCGGGTTTGTCTGGTTCTGGCTGCAGTCGCACCCGAGCCAGGCAAAATGGCTGAGCGCTGGAGAGAAAACCGTATTGATCGCGGCCATCGCCGAAGAGCAACGGGCCCGGGAAGCGGCCCAGGTGGTCAAGCCGTCGATGTTCAAATTGTTGGCCGACCGGCAGATCGCGCTGTTCTGTTTCATCTACTTTTCCATCGCCCTGACCATCTACGGTGCCACGTTCTGGCTACCGAGCATGATCAAGAAAATGGGCAACCTGGGGGATTTCCAGGTTGGTTTGCTCAACTCCATTCCATGGATCATTTCCATCATCGCGATGTACGGCTTTGCTGCCCTGGCCGGCAAATGGAAATTCCAACAGGCCTGGGTCGCGGTGACGCTGGTGGTCGCCGCGTTCGGCATGTTCATGTCCACCACCGGCGGGCCGATCTTTGCTTTCGTGGCGATCTGTTTTGCGGCGATCGGTTTCAAGGCGGCGTCGGCGTTGTTCTGGCCGATTCCCCAGGGCTACCTGGATGCGCGCATCGCGGCGGCGGTGATCGCCTTGATCAACTCCATCGGTAACCTCGGCGGCTTTGTCGCGCCGACGGCCTTCGGTTTCCTGGAGCAGACCACCGGTTCCATCGAGGGCGGCCTGTATGGGTTGGCCGCCACTTCGCTGGTCGCCGCCGTGGTGATCTTTTTCGCCCGCACCGCACCGAAGCGCGATACCCCGAACTCACTGTCCGGCCGGCCTGAAACCGCTGTCGAAGCCGATCAGTCGCAACCCCCTCAAGCTTTGAAACCTGGCCCAACGGGAGCCGCTGTATGAAGATCAAACGCGTCACCGTCACACCCATCGCTTTTCGCGATCCACCTTTGCTCAACGCCAGCGGCATCCATGAGCCGTTCGCGTTACGCTCGATCATCGAGATCGAGAGCGACAACGGTTACATCGGCCTCGGGGAGAGTTACGGCGATGCCCCGGCCCTGGCGATCCAGCAGCAGTTGCAAAGCCAGTTGATCGGCCTGGATCCGTTCAACCTCAACCAGTTGCGGGCCATCGTCCAGGCGACCGTCGCCGCGCAGAAACCGGTCAGCATCGCCGGTGCCGAACTGGCGCCGGGTTCCCACGCGAGCAAGGCGGTGAGCAATGCCTATTCGGCGTTCGAAGTGGCTTGCCTGGATTTGCAGGCCCATTACCTGAACGTGCCGCTGGTGGACCTGCTGGGCGGCGCGATTCGCGACGAGATTCCGTTCAGCGCCTACCTGTTTTTCAAGTACGCCGAGCACATCGACTCGCCGTACCCACCCGACAGTTGGGGCGAGGCGCTCAACGAAGAGCAGATCGTCGCCCAGGCTCGGCGGATGATCCAGGACTATGGCTTCAAGAGCATCAAGCTCAAGGCCGGCGCCCTCGATCCGGAGCATGAAGTCGCCTGCATCAAGGCGCTGAAACGGGCGTTTCCCGGCTACCCGTTGCGCATCGATCCCAATGGCAACTGGTCCCTGGAAACCTCGATTCGCATGGCCGAGCTGCTGGGGGATGACCTGCAGTATTACGAAGACCCGACGCCGGGGCTTGAGGGCATGGCCGAGCTGCACAAACGCACGGGGCTGCCGCTGGCGACCAATATGGTGGTCACCGATTTCGATGAGTTTCGCCGCAGCGTGGCGCAGGACAGCGTGCAGATCGTGTTGGCCGACCACCATTATTGGGGCGGCCTGCGCGACACCCAGGCCTTGGCGAAAATGTGCAGCACCTTCGGCCTGGGTGTGTCGATGCATTCGAACTCGCACCTGGGCATCAGCCTCATGGCCATGGCCCACGTGGCGGCCGCGGTGCCGAACCTGGACTACGCCTGTGACACCCATTACCCGTGGCAGGAGCCGGATGAAGAAGTGATCAAGGGCGGCAAGCTGCCGATTGTCGACGGCTGCGTGAAGATCACCCGCGCGCCGGGCCTGGGATTGGAACTGGATCGGGATCAACTGGGCAAGCTGCATGAGCAGTTCCTCAGTTGCGGCATCCGCCAGCGCGACGATGTGCGGCAGATGCAGCGTTACCGGCCGGACTGGAAGACCGTCAAGCCGCGGTTCTGAGGAGACAGCGAGGGGCCTGCTGCGCAGGCCAGCGGGAGCAAGGCCTGTGGGAGTAAGGCCTGTGGGAGTAAGGCCTGTGGTAGCAAGGTCTGTGGTAGGCCTGTGGGAGCAAGGCTTGCCCGCGATGAACGATAACGCGGTTCTGCTGTTCGACCGCGGCGCGGCTATCGCGGGCAAGCCTTGCTCCCACAGACCTACCACAGACTGCATTCCATAGGCCGCCCTGCGGCCCACACCCAAAGTACCGCCCCCCGTCGCAATAGCCGTCTTACACCCAAACTGCCGCGCCGGGCCGGCGCTGCCAAAGCATCCGCCAATTGCCTCCAAGGCAGCGTATGACGCGCCCGGGCGCCTTTCGATAATCGCCTCCGACATCCCGTCCCCTGTTGCGGAGCGCGCCATGCACAACAATAAAAATACCCGCCAACGTTTTTTGCCTGCGGTCATCGTAGGTGTTTCGAGCCTGGGCCTGATGCCTTGGGCCAACGCCGAAATCATGCTGTACGACAAGGACCAGACCACCTTTTCCACCGACGGCTACATCAACGCCTTTTACGTCAACAGCGACGTCGACCGCGCCGGTGAGCAGTACGACCGTCGGCAGGCACGGGTCAAGATGGGTTTCTTGCCCAACTACCTGGGCTTCAACATGGGCAAGCAGGTCGATGACCTCAAGCTCGGTGCCCGGGCCTCGTTCTGGGTGACCATCAACGACAGTGAAACCAACGGCACCGACACCGCCATCGACGTGCGCCAGTTCTACGGTACCGTGGCCAACCCGGAGTGGGGCGAAGTGCTGATCGGCAAGGACTTCGGCCTGTTTGCCCGCTCCAACATCCTGCTGGACGAGTTGCTCGCCGGTTACGGCCAGGTCAGTGACAGCCTGGGCTTGGTGGACGGCGGTGGCGTCTCGTTCGGCAACATCGGCAGCGGTTATCCGTACCCGTTCCCGACCTCGCAGATCACCTACCGCACGCCGGTGATGGAGGGCTTGCGCGTGGCGGTGGGGATCATGGACCCGGTGGATACCAACGACAACAGCGCCACGGGCAAGGCCTATCAGGAAAACCCGCGCACCGAGAGCGAGATCACCTATCAGTTCGACCTGGGCGGGGCGAAGATCTACAGCTGGCTCAACGGCAGCTACCAGACCTCGGACAACACCGACTCCACTGTCGAATCGGTCACCTCCAAAGGCCTGGGGTACGGTGTGCAGGCGAAGATGGGCGGGTTGTCGCTGACCGGCTCGGGGTTCCAGGCCAAGGGCATCAACCCGTTCTTCACCAACAACGCCGGTGAAGCCACCCTGCGCAATGTCGACAGCAAGGGCTACCTGTTACAGGGCTCCTACAAGCTGGGCAAGAACCGCCTGGCGTTGTCCTATGGCAAGACCGATGACGACGGCAACGGCGTGGTGGGCAGTGGCGCCGATTACGAAACCCGTGGCATCGCGCTGTTCCACGACATCAACGACAACCTCAAGCTCGTGGCCGAGTACAACCAGTTCGAAATCAACGGCCACGACACCAGCGCCCAGAACGAAGACACCGACACCTTTGCGGTGGGGGCGGTACTCACCTGGTAAGAGTTGGATCCTTTGGGTCCGACGCCGTCTGTGGGAGCAAGGCTTGCCCGCGATAGCCGCGCCGCGGTCGAACAGCAGAACCGCGTTATCGTTCATCGCGGGCAAGCCTTGCTCCCACAGGCCTTTGATATTGGGGGCTGCGCATCAGCCCCCCTTTTTTTTCAGTGTGACGTCCCCTCGGCGAACTCGATCTTGTTGCCGACGTTGTACTTGCCCGAAGGCTTGTTCATGGGCAGGCGCTTGATTTCCTTGAGGGTGTTGCTGTCGTAGACGATCAGCGCGCCATCGGTATCCCAGATACTCAGCAGCAGGTAGCGGCCGTCGCGAGTGAACTCGACGTGGGCGGCGGTTTTGCCGGGCATGGGTCGCAGGGTGTGGGCGATTTCCAGGGTCTGTTTGTCGATCAGGTGGATGGCATCGTTGTCCGGGCCGAAGAACACATCGGTCCAGGCGTAGCGAGAGTTGACGTGGCTGCGCAGGAAGAAACCCGGCCCGAGCGTGGGGATCTGCTTGATGACTTTCCAGGTGTCGAAGTCGATCACCGAAATCAGCCCCTTGCTGATGTTGGGCGTGGCGAACACCCAGTGCCCATCGCGCTTCCAATAGGTCCCCGAGCCCAGGTGCGGCATGCCAGGCAGCGCGATGTCGGTGACGATCCGCCCCGTGTCGAGGTCGATCACCTGGCCGCCCTGGGCCTTGCGCGAGGTGGCGAGCAACTGCCGGTAATCGGGCGAGAAGGAAAAATCATCGAGGTAATCCTCGGCCTCGATCCGCCTGGGCACAAAGTCCGGGCTCGGGCCGGTGGACAGTTCCCAGACCTCTTTCACATCTTTCAAGGCGACGATGAAGCTGTTGCGCGGCGGCGCGGTATAGACCGCACTGACCCGCGACGCCTGGCCGTCCAGCCCCACCGTTGCAATGGTCTTGACCAGTGACAGGTCGCGGGCATCCAGCACCACCAGGTTGCCGGGCAGGGTGTTGCCCACCAGCACCCAGCGCCCATCCTTGCTCACCGCCAGATTGCGGGTATTGAGCCCGGCCCGCACCTCGGCGATGAGCGTGAGGTTGTGCAGGTCATACAGGCTGATCCAGCCGTCCCGGGAGGCGAAATAGACGAAGCGTCCGTCCGGCGAAAACTTCGGTCCGCCATGCACCGCGAAATGTGAGGCGAAGCGCGCCAGGACCTCAAAGCGATCGCCGTCGACGATATCGACGTGATGATCGCCAGCCTCCACCACCACGAACAGGTTCAGCGGGTCGGCGTTGTGCTGGGGTTTATCGGGCAGGCTGGCGACATCCGCCAGCAGGCGATGGCTGCGGCGAGTGTCGTCCTCGCTCCAGGTCGGTTCGACCGCGGGTGGGCGCTGGAGATAGTGGGTCAAGCCATCGATCTGCGCAGGCTCCAGCACCGCACCGAACGCCACCATCTGGCTGGCCGGGCGGCCATTTTCGATCACCTGGCGGATTTCGTCGGGCTTGATCCGACTCAGGCTCTGGGGCAACAGCGCCGGCCCCGCACCACCGATGCGGTTCACCCCGTGGCATTGCTGGCAGTGTTGCTGGTAGTTCTGTTCGGCCAACGCCAGGTCCGGTTCAGATGCCGGGGCGCCGTGGACGGCACCGATCCACAGCAATGGGGCAAGCCAGCCGATTCTCATGAGGCCACCCTCGCGATATTTGGCTGGAGCGGTAGGGCCGGGTGCAGGCGGGCCGGATGTTCCAATACCTGATGGGCAAACAAGCCAACCACCTTGCCGATCACCGTCAAGGTCGGCAGGCCTTCGGCGCATGCCAGCGCCATCTCCGGCAATTGCTGGAGGGTGCCGCGCAGGACCTGCTGGTCGGGGCGCGTGCCGTTGCTGATCAGCGCCGCCGGCGTATCAGCCGCCAGGCCCGCCGCTATCAGTTGTGCGGCGATGGTGCCGAGGTTCGACAGGCCCATGTAGAACACCAGGGTCTGGCTGTCATCCGCCAGGCTTTGCCAGGGCAGATTCAAGTCGCCTTCGCGTTGCAAATGACCGGTGATGAAGCGACAGGAATTGACCAGGTCGCGATGGGTCAGGGGAATGCCGGCATAGGTGCTGCAACCGGCCGCGGCGGTGATACCTGGCACGACTTGGCAATCGATACCGCGGGCCAGCAGATACTCCAGCTCCTCGGCGCCACGACCGAAGATGAACGGATCACCACCCTTGAGTCGTACCACCCGTTGTCCCTGGTCGGCCAGGTCGGCCAGCAGTTCGTTGATCTGTGGCTGGGGCAGGCTGTGGCAACCGGCGGCCTTGCCGACGTAGTGCCGGGCGCAGGTCAGCGGAATCAGGCTGAGCAATTGCGGGCTGATCAAGCGGTCGTAGACCACCGCGTCGGCCTGCATCAACAGGCTCCAGGCGCGCAATGTCAGCAGGCCCGGGTCACCGGGGCCGGCGCCGACCAGGGCGACTTCACCCGATCTGAAGGGCGATTGCAGGGCAGCGGGCAAAACGATGGAGGCAGGCATGGGACTTCCTTGGTTCGGTATCAGGTTCGCCGTCGGTTGATCAGGCGCAGGGCATCGCAACGCTGGGGATCGCGTGCAAGCCGATTTCTTCGTCGCTGAGGTGGCAGCCAGGGTCCTGGCCCCACAGGTCGCCGTCGGCCCAGGCCCGGGTACGGGTATTGCCGTTGCAGATCGCCAGCCAGCGGCATTGCCCGCAGCGACCGCCCACGGCCCGGGGGTGTTCGCGCAGTTTCAGCAGCAGGGCATCGGGGCGATCGAGCCAGAGTGTCTTGAATGGCGTCTTGCGGACATTGCCCACCGAGTGCTGCCACCAGTACGTATCGGGGTGAACCTCGCCGGTATTGTCGATGTTGGCGATGCCGCTACCCGACGCGTTGCCGCCCCAGGCCCGCAGCATCTGCTCCAGTGCGGCGTAGTGTTGGGGCAGGCGCCGGGCGACCCATTGCAGCAGCAGGATCGCGTCGGCGTCGTTGTTGCCGCTGACGAAGTCACTGTCGCGGCCCTGTTCGATGTCGCGCCAGGCCCGCTCGAAGATCAGGGTCATGGCCTCGCGGCTCATCTGCTGATGGGCATCGAGCTTGCGACTGCGCTTGCCCCGGCCGCTGTAGTTGAGGTGCGACAGGTAGAATTTCTGTACGTCGTACTCATTCATCAAGTCCAGCAAGCGTGGCAACTGGGCATGGTTCTGCTGGGTGAGGGTGGTGCGCAATCCGACCCGGATGCCTTGTTCGCGGCAGAGCCGGATGGCCGCCATGGAGCTGGCGAAACTGCCCTTGAGCTGGCGGAATTCATCGTGGGTCGCTTCCAGGCCATCGATGCTGATGCCCACGTAATCGAAGTTTGCCGCCGCAATCTGTTCGATATTGGAAGCGTCGATCAGCGTGCCGTTGGTGGACAAGGCGAGGAAAAAACCTTTGTCGCGGGCATAGGCGCTGAGTTGGAACAGGTCCTCGCGCAACAGCGGTTCGCCCCCGGACAGGATCAACACGCGCACGCCGGCATCGTGCAGGTCGTCGATGACCTGAAGCGCCGCCGGAGTGTCCAGTTCATCGCGAAACACGCTGTCGGCCGACGTTGCATAGCAGTGCTTGCAGGTCAGGTTGCAGCGCCTGAGCAGGTTCCAGATCACCACCGGCGGGCGGCTGCTGCCCGGTGGCGCGACACGTGGGGCGGGGCAATGCCCGGCCAGGGCTCGCAGGTAATGGCTGATCCTCAACATAAGGCGCTCCTTCGATTTCGATCGATGTCCGAGTTCAGCGCGGCTTATTCCCGCTTTGTGGGAGCAAGCCTTGATGGGAGCAAGGCTTGCCCGCGATGAAGCCGATGCGGTCCTTCATAAAACCGACGCATCTGTTTCGCGAGCAAGCTTTGCTCCCACAGGCGAAAGGCGCAGGCCGGTTTTTTTCAGGATGCGGCTGCTCACCAGCATGTCGTCGGCGGCGCAGGCGTCCCCCAGCAGGTAGCGCAAGTGTTCGCGGTAGCTGTCGATTTCTTCGCGGCTGCGGCCATGGACCATGGCGAACAGGTTGTAGCGCCAGCCGGGCTGGCGCGGGCGCCGGTAGCAGTGGCTGACGAAGGGCTGCGCCCCCAGCAGGGCGCCGAGACGCGAGATGTCGGCATCGGCCACGTCCCAGACCGTCATGCCGTTGTGGCGATAGCCCAGGCGATAGTGATTGGGCACGGCGGCAATGCGGCGGATCGCGCCTTCGGCCTGCAGGCGCTTGAGCAGGTCGAGGGTGGATTCCACGCTCAGTTCCAGTTGCTCGGCCAGCCAGGCCCAGGGGTCTTCAAGCAAGGGCAGGCCAGCCTGGGTCAGTTCCACCAGGCGCAGGGCCAAGGGCGTTTCATCCAGCCGTGGCGGTGCTTGCCACAAAGACTCAGACGGGGAAATACAGGCCGACATGGTAGGTCTCCTCTTTGGGCAGGTTCAGCGGCACCAGGCCGGTCAGGTGTTCGATGCGCAGCAGGGTGTCGTCGATCGCCTGTTCGCTGGGGCAGGCGAGCACGAACCACATGTTCCAGGTGTGCTCGCGGCGGTAGTTGTGGGCGACCTCGGGCATCTCCGCGAGGAGCTCGGCGATGGCCTCGAAGCGCGGCTCGGGCACCGCCAGCGCCGCCAGGGTGAACGCACCGCCCAGGCGATCGATGTCGAACATCGGGCCGAAGCGGGTGAGTACACCGTCGTTGAGCAGCTCATGCAGGCGGTCGAGCAATTCGCTACTGCTGCTGTCCAGCTCCTGGGCCAGGGCCTGCCAAGGGTGGCGCACCAGCGGCAGCCCCAGTTGCAGGCGATTGATCAGGCGGCGGTCCAGGTCATCCATCGATACGGGCTCCGGCCGGGGCGGCGAAACGTCCGCCGCATTGCTTGAACAGGTGCGTGCTGAACAGCAACTGGTGGGGCAGGTCGTCCAGCAGATGTTCTTCAAGCAGCGCCTGGACATGGGCCTCGACACGGTCACGCTGGCGACCGTGGATCATGCAGAACAGGTTGTATTGCCACTGGGGCAGGCGCCTGGGGCGTTGGTAGCAAAGGCTGATGCCCGGGGTTTGCCCGAGGCGACGGCCGACTTCATCGACCAAGGCGTCCGGCACGTCCAGCACCAGCATGGCGTTGGCGGCAAACCCCAAGGCGCGATGGTTGACGACCAGGCCGACACGGCGGAACAGCCCCTGTTCATGCCAATGCTGCACCTGCTCGAGCACCTGTTGCTCGCTGGCCTCGATCTGCTCGGCCAGCGCCTGGAAGGGACGCGATGTCAGGGGCAGGCCGGTTTCCAGCAAACGGCGCAGTGCCAGTGACTGTTGTTCGCTCAGGGCGTTTTTCATGGGGTGGCCTCCAGGGCAAAGCCCAGGTCGATGCGGTAGGCGGTCAGCATGGGCAGGTCCAGTGGCGTGAGACCGGTGTCGTTCTCCAGTTCCTGGAGGATGTTTTCCAGGTGGGCGCGGTTGGGGCCGGTCAGCACGAACCAGAGGTTGTAGCGATGTTCGCGGGCATAGTTGTGATTGACTTCCGGGTATTGGCTGACGCGTGCGGCCACTTGGTGCAAGCGCTCTTCGGGCACTGCCAGGGCGGCCAGGGTGCTGGCCCCGGCTCGGGTGTGTTCGAACACCGGGCCGACCCGCGACAAGGTCCCGGCCACTTGCAGGTGTTGCAGGCAGTCGATGACCTGGGCTTCGCTGCAGCCCAAGGTCTCGGCCATGGCCCGATAGGGCTCGGCGCACAACGGCAGGCCATGCTGGAATTGATCGATCAGGCGCCGGGCCAGTGAGCTGGAAGTCATGGTCAGTACCCCGGCTTGTGCGCGCGACTGCTGAAGAAAATGCCGCTCGGGCTCAGGGCCGGCAGGCTGTTCAGGCGTTCGAGGCGATAAGGATCCCAGACCTGCACCTGACCACCATCCCGGGCGGACAGCCACAGTTGGTCACCTCGCGCGGTGAACTCCATGTGCAGCACCGCAGGGCCTGGCCGCAGGTCGGCGACGATGGCGTGGGTCTGGGTGTCGATGACCTGGACGCGGTCGTTGTCCGGGTAGGCGAAGTTGACCCACAACTGCCGGCCGTCCGGTCGCGCCGTGACGAACACCGGTTGGCCGGCCACGGCAATGGCGTCGGTCTGTTGCCAATCCTGGGCGTTCATCACCAACACCTGGTGATGCCCGACGGCAGGCACGAAGGCTTGCTGGTCGGCCAGGGCCCAGCCTTCCAGATGCGGCATCTTGTACACCGGGAGCCGCTCCTGGCCGCGGCCGTAATGCCCCAGTACCCGTTTCACCCCGCGCTCCGGGTGCCAGAGATCGAGTTGGGCCATGCCGTCTTCACCGAACAGCCCGGCCATGTAATAACGCCCGTCCGGGGTGATCAGGGCATCGTAGGGTTGCTGGCCGATGGCGGTGAAACGCTCGATGCGCGGGGTGAGGCCGAGGCTGAAGTCGGCGGTCCAGATCTCGCCAGTGTCGAACAGGCTGAACACGAAGCGTTGCCCTGGCGCGTCCACCAAGCCGACCACCCGTGAGCGCTTTTGGCCGCCGGGCAACGGCGTGGCGGGGATGTCGGCGACCTGTTCCAGGGTCTGGGCATCGAATACCTTGACGCCGCCAGGCTCGTAGTTGGAGACGGCGATCAGCTTGCCGTCCTGGCTGATTGCACCGCCGATGCTGTTGCCGCCCTGGATGATGCGCCGCTCGATGCGCGCGGTCAGCAGGTCGACTTTGCTCAGGCCACCATCGCGACCGAACACGTAGGCGTAGCGCTGGTCGCGGGAGAACACCACCGAGGCGTGGGACAAGTCGCCCAGGCCTTCGACGCGGCCCAGGGCGGTGCGGGTGTCGCTTTCAATGATTTGCAGGCTGCCGGTGGCGCGCTCTACCACCACGCCCAAATCGCCGGTGCCGCGCAACGGTGTCTGGGCGCAACCGCAGAGCAGCAGGGCGATGGCGGTGGAGGAGAGCAATGAACGGATCATGAGGCGGGTTTTCCTTGAAGGAGCCGGTCCACCAGCCAGCGAATGTCGTCGGGCGCAAGCAACGGTGCCCAACCGGGCATGGCGCTGCCGGGCCGTCCGAGGGTGACGGTGGCGATGAGGCTGTCGCGGGATTTTCCGGCCAGGGCTTCGTGGGTCAGGGGTGGGCCGAGGCCGCCGGTCATGTACAGGCCGTGGCAGGCGCCACAATCCTGGTCCAGCAGGTGTTGCAGTTGGGCCTGGCGCTGGCTGTCGGGAGCGGCCAGCGCGCAGGAGGAGAAAACAAAGAGGAGGGTGGTTATCAAGGTTGCAGAGCTGTGTCGTTCCATGACGTCCTCCTGATCAAGAAATAAAGTTGGGCGTGGCTCCTGTGGTGAGGGGATTTATGTGGGAGCAAAGCTTGCTCGCGAAACAGCCGCCTTGATCTCTGAAAGACTGCATCGCCCCCATCGCGGGCAAGCCTTGCTCCCACATAAATCCCCTCGCCACAGGGATGTGCTCCTTGAGCGTTATTTAAGGGTCAAGACCCACGCAGCCAGGATCTTGGCTTCTTCTTCCGTCACGGGGTTGGCCGGCATCGGCATCGGTCCCCAGTTGCCTTGCGTACCTTCCTTGATGTGCTTGGCGAGCAGGTCTTGCGCTCCAGGGACGCTGGCGTTTTTCGCCGCGACGTCCTTGAGTGCCGGGCCAACCACCTTGGTGTCGATGGAGTGGCAGGCCGCGCAGGGCTTGCTCTTGAACAGCGTCGGGCCGTCTTGGGCCAACGCCGGCAGGCTGTAGGCGGCAGTCAAGGCCAAGGCAATCAGAATAGGCTTCATGGTTTTTCCTCTTATTGATGGGGCTCAATAGATGTCGTGTTGGGTGTTGTAGACGTTGAATTTCCCGGTCGGGGTGATCAGGCGCTTGTCCTTGATCACGTTCTTGACCTTGAGGGTCTTGTCGTCGATCACCACCAGCGCCGACTCGTCTTCCTGGCCACTCCAGACCGAGAACCAGACCTCGTCACCGGCCTTGTTGTATTCCGGTTGCACCACTCGCAGCGCGCCTTTCTTGATACCGGCGTACTCGGCAATCGGCAGCACGGTGTAGCCGGCGTCGAGCTTGTCGATGTCGAACACCGCTACCGACTGGCTGAGCTTGGCGTCGGGGCTGAGGGTGGTGTCGACATACAGGTGACGGGACGCGGGGTGAGTCTTGATGAACAGCGAGCCGCCGCCCTGGCCCTGGAGCGTACTGACCTGTTTCCAGGCGTATTGCGGGTGATTGACCGGGTCGGTGCCGATCAGCGAAACCCCGGCATCGCCCAAGTGGCTGGTGGCCCAGACCGGTCCGTAGAGTGGGTGGTTGAAGTTGGCGCCGCGTCCCGGGTGCGGGGTCTTGCCAACGTCCACCAGGGCGGTGAGCTTGCGCTCCTTGGAGTCGATCACCGCGACCTTGTTGGAGTTGTTGGCGGCCGTCATGAAGTAGCGATGGCTGCTGTCCCAACCGCCGTCATGCAGGAACGGCGCGGCGTCGATGCTGGTGATGGTGAGGTTCTTGATGTCCTGGTAATTGACCAGCATCACCTTGCCGGTTTCCTTGACGTTGACGATGAACTCCGGCCATTCGTGGGAGGCGATGATGGCCGCGACGCGAGGCTCGGGATGGTATTGCTGGGTGTCGACGGTCATGCCGCGCGTCGAGACGATCTGCTTGGGCTCCAGGGTCTCGCCGTCCATGATGGTGAACTGCGGCGGCCAGTACGAGCCGGCGATGGTGTACTTGTCTTCGTAGCCTTTGAACTTGGAAGTCTCCACCGAGCGCGCTTCGATGCCCACCTTGATTTCCGCGACCTTGGTCGGTTCCTTCGGCCACAGGTCGATCATGTCGATCTTGGCGTCCCGGCCGATCACCAGCAGGTAGCGGCCCGACGCCGAGATGCGTGAGATGTGCACCGCATAACCGGTGTCGATAAGCTTGACGATCCTCTTGCTGTCGCCGTCGATCAGGGCAATCTTGCCGTCGTCGCGCAGGGTCACCGAGAACAGGTTCTGCAGGTTGAGGGTGCTGATCTGCTTGGTCGGCCGGTCTTCGGGTTTGACCAGCAGTTTCCAGGTCTTGCGGGTTTCCGCCATGCCCCATTCCGGTGGGGTCGGTGGGGTGTGCTGGATGAACTTGGCCATCACCGTGATCTGGTCTTTGGTCAAGGCATTGGACGTGCCCCAGTTCGGCATGCCGGCGGCCGAGCCGTAGGTGATCAGCGCCTCCAGGTAGGCCTGGCCGCGCGATTGGGTGATGTCGGGTGTCAGCGGCTTGCCGGTGGCGCCTTTGCGAAGCACACCGTGGCAACCGGCGCAGCGCTGGAAGTAGATTTCCTTGGCCGTGTCGAAGTCGGCCTGGCTCAGGTCGGGCGCGCCTTCGGTCTTGACCACGCGGGGTTGTTCCGGCGCAGCGGTTTGGTCGGCGAAGGCGTGGGGGGCGGCCAGCGCTGTACACAGCGCCGTGACCCGCAGGGCCCACGATTTTTTGTGGCTGATCAGCATTCCATTTCTCCTCAGGCGTGACCCGCGCTGCGCTGTAATTGACGTTCGGCGCGCAGGTTCTTGGTGCGGTGCAAGGCTATGCCCAGGCCGGTGGTTAGCCGCTTGACGGCGATCAAGTTTGCCGGCCGCAGCCCTTGCCAGGTTGTCGCAGGGCACCGTAGCGTGGCCTGCAATCGTGTTGTCTGATCAGGCCTTGCCATGAACGCTATCCACACTTTGCAGCACCCCGATGAACCCTTTTATCAACCCCAGGACAACGAGCAGGCGATGTTCGAACAGGCCTGGCAT
Organism: Pseudomonas sp. H1_F01; assembly: GCF_054681425.1. Classification (NCBI taxonomy): domain Bacteria; kingdom Pseudomonadati; phylum Pseudomonadota; class Gammaproteobacteria; order Pseudomonadales; family Pseudomonadaceae; genus Pseudomonas; species Pseudomonas sp. H1_F01. Next base: position 3,097,105 of record NZ_CP162823.1, read on the forward strand.
CACGGCATGCCGGTACTGATCAAAGGCCCGACCGGCTGCGGCAAGACCCGTTTCGTCCAGCACATGGCCCACCGCCTGAAACTGCCGCTGTACACCGTGGCCTGCCACGATGACTTGAGCGCGGCCGACCTGGTGGGCCGTCACCTGATCGGCGCCCAGGGCACCTGGTGGCAGGACGGGCCCTTGACCCGGGCGGTGCGCGAGGGTGGCATCTGTTATCTGGATGAGGTGGTCGAAGCGCGCCAGGACACGGCCGTGGTGTTGCACCCGCTGGCCGATGATCGTCGGCAGTTGTACCTGGAACGCACCGGCGAAGTGCTGCAGGCGCCGCCGTCCTTCATGTTGGTGGTGTCGTACAACCCCGGTTACCAGAACCTGCTCAAGGGCATGAAGCCCAGCACTCGCCAGCGTTTCGTGGCGATGCGCTTTGGCTATCCGGCCGTGGCCGATGAAGAGCGCATCGTCGCCCGCGAGGCGGGGGTCGATCTGGCCCTGGCGGCCCAGGTGGTGCGATTGGGGCAGGCGCTGCGCCGGCTCGATCAGCATGACTTGGAGGAAGTTGCCTCCACGCGCCTGTTGATTTTTGCCGCGCGCATGATCGGCTCTGGGATGGACCCGCGCCAAGCCTGCCTGGCGTGCCTGGCCGAGCCATTGAGTGACGACCCGCAGACCGTCGCCGCGCTGATGGATGTGGTCGATGTCCACTTTGGCTGAAGCGGTTGCCGTGCCCCGGCGGTTGCCCGGGGACTTGGCGATGTGGTTTTTCATCCTCGCCGAGTTGTCGGTGTTCGCGTTGTTGATCCTGACGTTCACCGTCGCCCAGGCGTTGTACCCGCAGACTTTCAGCGAAGGCCGGCAATTGCTGGACCGCTCCACGGGCCTGGCGATGACCCTCAGCCTGCTGACCGCTGGCCTGTTTGCCGCATTGGCCCAGGAGCAAGTCAGGCAGGACCGGCCGCGTCGAGCCGCGTCGTTGTTGAGTGTGGCGTTGTTGCTTGCCTGCGGTTATGTGGGGATCAAGCTCACGGAGTACGCCCATCTGTTGGCGAACGGTCTGGGGATGGAGCACAACACGTTCTTCACCTTGTACTGGATCCTTACCGCGTTCCACTTCCTGCATGTGCTGTTGGGCATGGTGATCCTCGCCTGCCTGGCCGAGGGTTGTCGGCGACGTCGTTATGGATCGCAGCGCAACAGTGGGCTGGAATCCGGCGTGCTGTATTGGCACATGGTCGATCTGGTCTGGGTGCTGCTGTTCCCGGTTGTCTACATCCTTGATTGAGCGGAGGTGCTCATGTCGGCTTCCCGTGTCTTGATCGCTTGCTGGATGACGCTGGCCGTGCTGAGCACCGGCACCGTTGCCCTGGGCCAGGTCGCGGCTACCTGGCTGGTGTCCATCGCCATCCTGGTGATCGCGGTGACCAAGGCCTGGCTGATCGCCGACGGCTTCATGGAGCTGCGCCATGCGCCGCGATTGTGGCGGCGGTTGGTGTTGAGCTGGGCGGCGCTGCTGGCGACGGTGATCGGGCTCGTCATTTCATTCACGATCTGACCCTGCAAACACAAAACCCTGTGGCGAGGGGATAAATCCCCTCGCCACAAAAGCTCATCTGCCTTTCGGGCTGTGTTGGAACAACCCACCAAAACCATCGGAGATTCTTGATCGCCATCAAGCGGTTTCCGACCCCGCGCTTCCTAGAATGAACACGCCAAGCAATGAGGAAGTGACCATGTCAGATACCTTCACCAAAGGCATGGCCAGGAATATTTATTTCGGGGGAAGCATCTTCTTCTTCCTGATATTCCTGGCCCTGACCTACCACACGGAACAGACCTTTCCAGAACGCAGCAACCAGGCGCAATTGACGGAATCGGTGATACGCGGCAAAGGCGTCTGGGAGCGCAACAACTGCATCGGCTGCCATACCCTGCTGGGCGAGGGCGCGTACTTTGCGCCGGAGCTGGGCAACGTGGTCAACCGTCGCGGCGGCGATGAAGCCTTCAAGCCGTTCCTGCAGGCCTGGATGAAAATGCAGCCGCTGAACGTTCCGGGTCGTCGGGCCATGCCGCAGTTCAACCTGAGCGAGCAGGAAGTCGACGACATCGCCGAGTTCCTCAAATGGAGCTCGAAAATCAATACCAATGGCTGGCCGCCAAACAAGGAGGGCTGAGAGATGAGCATGGCTAATCCGCATCTGAAATTCGCCTCGCAGGCCGTCGCCAAACCCTACTTCGTGTTCGCCCTGATGCTGTTCCTGGGGCAAGTGTTGTTCGGTTTGATCATGGGCCTGCAATACGTGGTCGGCGACTTCCTGTTCCCGCCGATCCCTTTCAACGTGGCCCGCATGGTCCACACCAACCTGCTGATCGTCTGGCTGCTGTTCGGCTTCATGGGCGCGGCGTATTACCTGATACCGGAGGAGGCCGACCGCGAACTGCACAGCCCGAAACTGGCGCTCGTGCTGTTCTGGGTGTTCGCCGCCGCAGGTGTGGCGACGATCCTGGGCTACCTCTCGGTGCCTTATGCGACGCTGGCGAAATTCACCGGCAACGACTTGCTGCCGACCATGGGCCGCGAGTTCCTCGAGCAGCCGACCATCACCAAGATGGGCATCGTGGTGGTGTGCCTGGGGTTCCTCTACAACATCGGCATGACCCTGCTCAAAGGTCGCAAGACCACGGTCAGCATGGTGATGATGACCGGGCTGATCGGCCTGGCGGTGTTCTTCCTGTTCTCTTTCTACAACCCCTCGAACCTCGCCCGCGACAAATTCTACTGGTGGTGGGTGGTACATCTTTGGGTCGAAGGCGTCTGGGAACTGATCATGGGTTCGATGCTTGCCTTCGTCCTGATCAAGATCACCGGTGTGGACCGCGAAGTGGTCGAGAAGTGGCTCTACGTGATTATCGCCATGGCGTTGATCACCGGGATCATTGGCACCGGCCACCACTTCTTCTGGATCGGCGCGCCTGAGGTCTGGTTGTGGGTAGGCTCGATCTTCTCGGCGATGGAGCCGCTACCGTTCCTGGCCATGGTGGTCTTCGCCTTCAGCATGGTGAAAAACCGTCGTCGGCAACACCCGAACCGCGCCGCCACGTTGTGGGCCAAGGGCACCACGGTCACCGCGTTCTTCGGCGCAGGTGTCTGGGGTTTCCTGCACACCCTGGCACCGGTCAACTACTACACCCACGGTTCGCAACTGACCGCGGCCCACGGTCACCTGGCCTTCTACGGTGCCTACGCAATGATCGTGATGACGCTGATCAGCTACGCCATGCCACGCTTGCGGGGCTTGGGTGAAGCGGCGGACGAGCGTTCGCAGCGCCTGGAGATCTGGGGCTTCTGGTTGATGACCTTGTCGATGGTGATGATCACCTTGTTCCTCACCGCAGCCGGCGTGGTCCAGGTGTGGTTGCAACGCTGGATGACGGATGGCAGTGCCTTGCCATTCATGGCCACGATGGATCATTTGAAGCCGCTGTTCTGGGCGCGACTGGTCAGCGGCGTCGGGTTCCTGGCCGGGTTGCTCTGCTACCTGTTCAGCTTCCGTCAACGTGGCCGTGCGGCCCTGCGCGCACCGGCGGCGGTGGTGCCTTCGTAAGTCATCACAACTACTGAGCCGGACTTATTTGTGATGAGAGGATTTATGTGGGAGCAAGGCTTGCCCGCGATGGGGGCGATGCGATCTTTCAGAGATCAAGGCACCTGTTTCGCGAGCAAGCTTTGCTCCCACATGAATCCCCTCGCCACAATGGGTTCGGCTTAAGAGGAGATAACCATGGCATTCACCCTCGAGCTGGAAGAATGGGTCGGCAGTGTCTGGCACCGTTTCATCACCCGTCGGGCCAGTGTAGATTTTCCTGAGGCCCGGGTCGAACTGGTCCCCCGGCAACGCTCGTTGCAGGTGCTGTTTCGCGCCACCGGCGGTGCGCCTCACCTGGGGGTGGAAGCGGTCAGCGACCGCGATTTGCTGCTGCGTCGCAACCTGTTGCAGCAGATCGCCGGCACCTGCAAGCAAGTGCCCCTGGCCTGTTGTGACGGCGATAACTTGCGGCTGCCGGCGAGCCTTGCGGCGTTTCCCGATGTCGGGCTCAACGAAGAGCTGTATCGCTGGCTCGCGCTGTTGGCCGCGCAGTCGGGGCCGATGAAACACTGGGGCAGGGACAATCAGTGCTGGACCCTGGCGGTGTTGAAGCGCTACCCGGCGCTGCGCCCTCGCTACCGGCGACTGGTGGACGCGCACCTGTCCCTGCGCCCCGATCCGGCCACGCTCAACCCGGCCGAAGCTGCGTTGGAGCGGGCGTTGTGCCAAGCCTTGCGCGAACCGGGCAGTGTCGAACATTTTCCACGCAGCGAGCGGGCGGCCTGGCCGTTGCCGCTGTGGCTATACCCACCCCAACACCTGGCCAATCCCCAGGCCGCCAACCTTGAGGAGTCCGAGCAATACCTGGCCACACCCCCCGGTGAACAGCAGGGCGGGCGCAAGCGCGCCGAGCGAATCGACGACACCACCCGTGACGGTGGGCTGCTGATCGTGCGCCTGGAAAACCTGTTCAGTTGGACCGAACATGTGGACCTGGATCGCTGGGCGGATGACAGCGAAGACCCGGACGCTGCCCGCGTCGCCGAGGATCTGGATCAGTTGACCCTGTCGCGCACCCGCTTGCGCAAGGGCGGTGGTTTGAAACTGCACCTGGACCTGCCGCCGGCCGATGTGGATGACATCCCGTTGGGCGCAGGCATCCTGTTGCCGGAATGGGATTACCGCAAACAACGACTGCAGGACGACTTCGTCAGCCTGCAAACCTTCACCCCTCGCGATTGCCAGCCCCAGCCGTTGCCCGCACGTCTGCGAAGCTCGGCCCAGCGCTTGCGTCGCCAGTTCGAACACTTGCGCAACGATCGCCAATGGTTGCGCCAGCAAACCCAAGGCTCGGAACTGGACCTGCAAGCCTGGCTGGACTTTCATGTCGAGCGCCAGCACGGCCAGTGCAGCGAACGCGGACTGTTCATGGACCAGCGCCAGACTCGCCGCGACCTGGCCTGCCTGCTGCTGGCCGATTTGTCGATGTCCACCGATGCCCACCTCAACGACGAGCACCGGGTGATCGACGTGATCCGTGACAGCCTGTTGCTGTTCGGCGAAACCCTGTCGGTGCTGGGGGATGATTTCGCCTTGTACGGGTTCTCTTCCTTGCGCCGCCAGCAGGTGCGCATGCATGAACTCAAGGCCTTCAACCAGCGCTACGACGATCACACCCGCGGACGGATCCAGGGCCTCAAGCCCGGTTACTACACGCGCATGGGCGCGGCGATCCGCCAGGCCACGCAACGGTTGGCGGGCTGCAAGCGGCGGCGCAAATTGTTGTTGCTGCTCAGTGACGGCAAACCCAATGACCTGGACCTGTACGAAGGACGCTACGGTGTGGAAGACACCCGCCAGGCAGTGCTGGAAGCCCGGCGCCAAGGGCTGACGCCGTTCTGCATTACCATCGATCGCGAAGCGGGGGATTACCTGCCGTACATGTTCGGGGCCAACGGCTACACCTTGATTCGCCAGCCCGAGCAACTGCCGCTGCGTTTACCGCAGTTGTACCGGCAATTGACTCAGGATTGAGGGTTCAGACGATGTCGCGGGGCAGCCAGAAGAACATGACGATGCAGAAGATCGTCAAGCCGACACAGAACCAGGTGAAGCGCCGCAACCGGCGCTCGCTGGCCTTTGCGGCCTCGACTGGCAGGGGCATGCCGCACTGGCGACATTCGGTTTCGTGTATCGGGTTGGCTTGTTGGCAATACAGGCAAGTGGGCTGTGTAGTCATTCGAACTGTTCCAGGCGCAGGCGATCGAGAATGGCGATCTGGCGACCGTCCTGGGTGATGATTTTTTCATCGATCAGGCGCCGGATGATCCGCGAGAAGGTTTCCGGCTGGATCGACAAGTGCCCGGCGATCAACTGCTTGGCCATCGGCAATTCGAACTGGCTGTCCACGGTTTGCAGGCGCACCAGTTGCGTCAGCAGGTAGCGCACCACGCGGTGGGTGGCGTTCTTCAGCGACAGGGTTTCAATCTCGTTGACCCGTTGGTGCAGGCGCACGCAGAGCTTGCCGAGCAAGGCGAAGGTCAGCCGGCTGTTGCTTTGCAGCAGACGCATGTAAGTGGCGTTGGACAGCCGGTACACCTGGGTCGGGCCGACGGCTTCGGCGGACGCGACGTAGTTGGGGGTGTCCATCAGCATCATGGCTTCAGCGAAAGTCTGGCGCTCGCCGATCACCTCGAAGACCTTTTCCTGGCCATCCGGGGTCAGCCGGTAGATTTTCACCGCGCCGGAAATCACGAAGTAAAACGCCTGCGCCGGCTCTCCCTGGCGGAACAGCGGATCGCCCCTGTCGATGTTCAGCAGTTGGCTGTTGCTCATCAATTCGTTGAGCTCTTCTTCGTTCAAAGGCTCGAACAGGTGATGGCTGCGCAGAATCTGGTGATGGACGCGGTGGAGCACCATGGCATGGAATCCTTGTAATAGCGAAAAGGTGATCGGGGTCAGACCAGGCTCAGGGACAGGCCGCTGGCCAGCGCCACGACGCAGGAGAGCAAGACGAACCAGGTAAGCGGCAGAACGACGGATTTCATGGATGACCCCGACAAGAAAGGTGATGCCGTGCCTGAGCAAGAGACGGGCCATGCCTGCGGGCGTTGATTCGTGGGGCGTTGGGGATGAGATGGGTAAAAATGACCCTGACCTGACAGGGTTAAAATAACCATGAAAGGGTGTTAAATACCCTATGAACTATAGTCCCTGTGGGAGCGAGCTTGCTCGCGATGACGGTAGCACACCCGACATCAATGCCTGCTGACCCAGCGCTATCGCGAGCAAGCTCGCTCCCACAGGGGCAGAGGTGTTTTGTTGGGAGGCTTGACCCGGTCCGGCAAGCCCCTTGCAAGTACCTGTTCGAGACGGGAGGTTGCCGATGAACTGGCTTGATCTGAGACAAGGCCAGTCAGCGTCGATAGCCGATCATTCGAACCCTGATTTGTCGTACCTCGCTGGCGGTTCAGCGAGGCAAAGGAGTGGTGTATGCAAGTGCTTGACCGTCGCAAGGCCATGGCCATTTTGCCGTTGTGGCGCCTGGCGTTCCGGCCGTTCTTTTTGGCCGGGTGTGTATTGGCGCTGTTGGTCGTTCCCCTTTGGCTCGCGGCGTTCACCGGGCGCTTGTCGGCCTGGCAGCCGGCTGGCGGCTGGTTGGCCTGGCATCGGCATGAACTGTTGTTCGGTTTCGGCCTGGCGATCATTGCCGGGTTCCTGCTGACGGCAGTGCAAACCTGGACTGCAATCCCCGGCCTGAGCGGCAAGCGCCTGGCAACCCTGGCGTTGTTGTGGCTGGGCGCGCGGCTGGCCTGGCTGGTGGATGCGCCCTGGCCGTTACTGACGCTGCTGGAGCTGGGTTTTGCTCTGACGGTCGCCGCGTTGATGGGCGTGATGTTGTGGCGTGTGCGGCAGAAGCGCAATTACCCGATTGTGCTGGTATTGCTGCTGTTGGCCGCCGCCGATGGGTTATCCGTATACGGCCTGGCGCAGCACAACGAGGGCTTGCAGCGCCAGAGCGTGCTCACCGGCCTGTGGCTGGTGGCGGCGATGATGGGGTTGATCGGCGGTCGCGTGATTCCATTCTTTACCCAGCGCGGCCTCGGACGGGTCGAGGGCGTTGCCCCTTGGCCATGGCTTGATCGCCTGTTGCTGGCAGGGTCGGCGCTGGTGGCACTGTTGTATGCCTTCGGTCCGGCGCTGGTGGCCAGCGTCTGGGTCGGCCTGTTGTTCGCCGCGTTGGCGGTGGGCCACGGGATTCGACTGGTGCGTTGGCATGATCGGGATTTGTGGCGGGTGCCGCTGCTGTGGTCGTTGCACCTGGCCTACGCCTGGCTGGCGGTGGCGTGCCTGGGCATGGCGCTGTGGCACTTCGGCGTGCCAGTGAACCCGAGCCTGGCGGTGCACGGCCTGACCATCGGCGCCATGGCCGGATTGATCCTGGCGATGGTTGCCCGTGTCAGCCTGGGCCATACCGGGCGCGCCCTCGAGCCACCGGCGGGCATGACCCTGGCGTTCATCCTGCTGAACCTGGCGTGCCTGAGCCGCGTGCTGTTGGTGCTGCTGTTGCCGTTGGCCGGGCTGTGGCTGGCGGCGCTGTGCTGGACGTTGGCGTTCGGTCTGTACGCCTGGCGCTATGGGCCGATGCTGCTCAAGGCTCGGGTGGATGGGCATCCGGGATGAGCCGGTTGGGCGGAGGGAATCGATGATGTACGGGGTCTTGCTGATCATGCACCTGTTGGCGGCCATCGCCTTTATTGGCACGCTGTTTTTCGAGGTTTTCATCTGGCATAGCGCCCGCCGGCCGCTGGCGCAAGGCACGCGGGACGCTGCCGACCAGGCCATCGCCCAGCGCTCGCGACGCGTGCTGCACGGCGTCGTGCTGGTGCTGTACGGCGCCGGCATGGCCCTGGCCTGGCAGCATCGCGGGGCATTGAGCCAGCCGTTGAACAACAGCTTCGGCCTGCTGCTGAGCCTGAAGATCCTGCTGGCGCTGAGTATCATCGGTCATTATTTGTGGCTGGCGTACTGGCTCAAGAGCGGTCGCCTGACACCCAGCCGCGCCTGCTGGTTGCGCCGCAGTATCCTGGGGCACATGGTGCTGATCGTGGTGTTGGCCAAGGCGATGTTCTATTGGCAGTTTTGAGCAGCAGATGAGGGCAGCAAATGAGAGCAGCAAATGCCTGTGGGAGCAAAGCTTGCTCGCGATGGCGCAGTGTCAGTCGATATCAATGTTGACTGATCCATCGCTATCGCGAGCAAGCTTTGCTCCCACAGAAGTAATGGGCAATGTTTGAGAGTTAGTGAGCAGGCTTCATCGCATTGACGAACAACACATTGTTTTCCAGGTGGATGTGCTGCATCAGGTCATCACGAAACTCCACCAGCCCGCGATACAGGGCGCGCCAGGTGTTGCAGGCGTCAGCGGGAGGGGTGATCTGGTCGGTCAGGGCGAGCATGGTTTCCAGGGCTTCACCGTGCTGGTCGTGTTCGTAGCGCAGTACCTGTATTGGCGCCGAGGCCCGCTCGCCCAGGCCCTGTTGCAGCATCGGGAACAGCACCTGTTCTTCCTTGAGCATGTGGCCTTCGAGTTCCTGGTACATGTCCTGCAGGTGATCGGCCAGGCCGTTCGGGCAACTGGGGCGCGCCCCGTGGACCTGCTCGACGCGCCGGGCCAGACGGATCAGCTCCGGCAGCTGTTCGCGATGGCGTGCGTGGTAGCGCTCCAGGATGTGGGCAATCAAGGTCGCCTGGGGCTCGTCGCGCCAGTCATGGCCCAGCTCCCCGGCGGCTTGCAGGGTGCGCAGGGCGTCGGCGATCAGCAGCGGGTTCAGGCCTTTGCCCAGCGCCGCTTCACGCAAGGACTTTTGCCCGCCGCAGCAGAAGTCGAGGTTGTAATGATGGAAGGTACGGGTTGCACCGGGAATATCGCAGGCCAGTTGGCCGAGGCTTTGTTCCAGCAGATCGAGGCTCATCATGTTTCCTTGGGTTGAATCCCTGCAGGGACAGATGAATGCTCTCTTTGCAGCCGACGTGCCAGATTCAACTGATTGAAAATGAAGCATTAAATTTTTGGCAGGGTGATTGTCACCCTGGCTGTGAAGGGTCAAACGAACCCTGGAGGGTCATCACTACCATGCTGCGTGAAAGCCTGGCCGCCGACCTGATCGTCGAGCTGCCCAATGCGGTGCGATTGCAGCGCCTGGTGCAGACCCTGCGCGAATACTTCAACAGTGGCGCCGTTGGGCTGCTGCGCCTGGACGATGACAGTCTCAGGCCCGTGGCCACCGTAGGCCTGGTCCACGAGGCGCTGGGACGGCGCTTCGTGATTGCCCAGCACCCGCGCCTGGCGGCGATCATGGCGTCGCGCGAACCTACCTGGTTCGAGCCGGACAGCCGTCTGCCGGACCCTTATGACGGCTTGCTCGACAACCACGTCGGTGAACCGCTGCCGGTGCATGACTGCATGGGCGTGAGCCTGTACGTGGAAGGCCGGCTCTGGGGGGCGATCACCCTGGATGCGTTGCACGCCGGCACCTTCGACAGCCGCGCCCGCGAGGAACTCAAACGCTGTACGTTGCAGATCGAAGCCGCCGTGCGGGTCACCCGGCTCGAGCAGGAAAACCGTAGCTTGCGGGCGTCGCGCAGCGATCCGGCGGACCTGCGCCTGCCAGCCGAAGAAGGTGAGATCCTCGGGCGCAGCGAGGGGTTGCAGCAATTGCTCAACGAGCTGGATGTATTGGCCGACTCCGAACTGCCAGTGCTGTTGCTGGGGGAAACCGGTGTCGGCAAGGAGTTGTTCGCCCGGCGGCTGCATCGGCTGTCCCGACGTGGCCACAAGCCGTTGGTCCAGGTCAACTGCGCAGCGTTGCCCGAGTCCCTGGCCGAAAGCGAGTTGTTCGGCCACGTCAAAGGCGCGTTCTCCGGGGCGACCACCGACCGCGCCGGGCGCTTCGATGCGGCCAATGGCGGCACGCTGTTTCTCGATGAGGTCGGCGAGTTGCCGTTGAGCGTGCAGGCCAAGTTGCTGCGTACCCTGCAGAACGGCGAGATCCAGCGCCTGGGGGCGGACAAGCCACTGCACGTCGATGTGCGGATCATCGCCGCCACCAACCGGCATCTACCTGACAGCATTCGCGACGGGCTGTTTCGCGCCGACCTGTATCACCGGCTCTCGGTCTATCCGGTGCCGATCCCACCGCTGCGCGAGCGCGGCCACGATGTGTTGATGTTGGCCGGGCACTTTCTCGAACTGAACCGCACGCGCCTGGGCTTGCGTGGGTTGCGTCTGTCGCCGGCGGCCCAACAGGCGCTGCTGGCGTACAGCTGGCCCGGCAATGTGCGGGAGCTGGAACACGTCATCAGCCGCGCGGCGTTGAAGCAATTGAGTCGCGGCGCCAGTCGCAGTCTGATCATGACCCTGGAACCGCAGGTGCTGGACCTTGACGTCAACGCCAGCGCGGCCTCGGCGCAGGCGCTGCCGGAACAGGCCCTGCAAGCGTTGGATGCGCCCGTGCAACCCTTGAGCGAGGCTGTCGATGGTTGCCAGCGACAGGCGATCCTCAAGGCCCTGGAACGCTGCGGGCAGAACTGGGCGGGGGCGGCGCGGCTGTTGGAGGTTGACCCGAGCAATCTGCATAAGCTGGCGCGGCGGTTGGGGCTCAAGTAGCCGTTGACCGGCTAGACCGAGTTGCCTTCATCGCGAGCAAGCTCGCTCCCACAGGGATCTTGTGAACACGACAGATCACCTGTGGGAGCGAGCTTGCTCGCGATAGCGCCCTTCAACTCACCACAAGAACCGCCATTGACAACGATCAAGGCCCGCCACCGCCACAGAATCCACACTGGCCAAAATCCATCGTGGAGATCACCGTCATGCCCCTTTCCCTGGCCAAAATGCGCCGCCAGTACACCCTTGATGGCCTGGATGAAGTCCAGGCCCCCGATGATCCCATGGCGTTGTTCGCGCTCTGGATGCAACAGGCTCGCGACACCGAAAGCCCGCCGGTGGAAGCCAACGCCATGGCCCTGGCGACGGTGGACGAGCAGGGCCGGCCTCACTGTCGGGTGTTGTTGCTCAAGGGCTTCGACGCCCAGGGCTTTTCGTTTTTCGGCAACTATGACAGCGCAAAGGGCCAGGACCTGGCGGGCAACCCCTGGGCGGCCATGACGTTTTTCTGGCCGGGTTTGGAGCGGCAAGTCCGCATCGAAGGGCCGGTCGACAAACTCGATCCGGCGTTATCGGATGCCTATTTCGAATCCCGTTCCGTCGCCAGTCGCCTGGGTGCCTGGGCCTCGCCACAAAGCCGCCCACTGGAGGACAGGGCTGCGCTCGAGTCCTTGCTGACGCAAACCGAAAAACGCTTTGCCGATCAACCCGTGCGGCGCCCCGACCATTGGGGAGGCTATTGCCTGCGGCCCGAACGGATGGAGTTCTGGCAAGGCCGCGCCGACCGTTTGCACGATCGCCTCGACTACCGCCTGCAAGACGGCGTCTGGCAGCGCAGTCGCCTGGCGCCTTGAGCGCCGAGGGAGGTACCTCCAAGGAGGAATAGGCCCGGCAACGATTGCGGTTCAGGCTGGGCCATCTTTTCTGACAGGACGGCTGATCATGGCCCATCTGACGCAACGCCTCTTTCAACCGCTGAACATCGCGGTCCTCACCATCAGCGATACCCGAACCTTCGAAACCGACACCTCGGGCCAAACCCTGGCGGACCTGCTGCAAACAGCCGGACACGTGCTCATCGACCGTGGGCTGGTGAAGGACGATATCTACCAGATCCGCGCCCAGGTCTCCCAATGGATCGCCGACCCCAAGGTGCAGGTGGTGTTGATGACCGGCGGCACCGGGTTCACCCCGCGCGACAACACCCCCCAAGCGGTGGCGCCACTGCTGGACAAGCAGGTGGACGGTTTCGGCGAGCTGTTCCGCCAGGTGTCGCTGGCGGAGATCGGCATGTCCACCCTGCAATCGCGCGCCTTGGCGGGCATGAGCAATGGGGTGCTGGTGTGCTGCTTGCCGGGTTCGCCGGGGGCTTGCCGGACCGGTTGGGAGCAGATCCTGGCCGGGCAATTGGACAGCCGCACCGGCCCGTGCAATTTCACTCCGCACCTCAAGCCCCAGGACGGCATCGCCCCGACGGCTTGCGAGACACGCTCGTGAGCGGCCGGGTGTGCGACAGCGGCGTGCTGATGCCGGTGGATGAGGCGATCCGTCATCTGCTCGACCAGGCACCGCCGCCACCGCCCGTGCAACGGGTTGGCCTGGACCAGGCCCTGGCGCGTGTGCTGGCCACTGACATTGTGTGCCCGATGAACCTGCCGGCCTGGGACAACAGCGCGATGGACGGCTATGCCCTGCGGGCCGCTGACCTGCCGGGTGACGGCGGCTACCTGCTGTTGGGCGGGCGGATCGCCGCGGGTGACGAGCCGGGCGAACCGTTGCAGGCGGGGCAGGTCGTGAGGATTTTTACTGGCGCGCCGCTGCCACCGGGGGCCGACACGGTGGTGCCGCAGGAAAGCTGTCGCGTCGATGGCGAGCGGGTCTGGTTGCCGTCGGTCAACGGCGGTGACCATGTTCGCAAGGAAGGCGAGGAACTGCGTCGAGGAGACCGGTTGCTTGAAGCCGGCACGCGTCTGCGCGCCCAGGAGTTGGGTTTGCTCGCCGGTGCCGGTGTCGGCCAGGTGGACGTCTATCGCCCCTTGCAAGTGGGTCTGCTCAGCAGCGGCGATGAGCTGCGTGAGCCGGGCGAGCCACTGGCGCCAGGGCAGATCTACAACAGTAATCGCCATAGCCTCGCCGCGCTGTTGCGCGGTTGGGGTGTCGAGGTGCATGACTTCGGGGTCATGCCCGACCAGCTATTGGCCAGCCGACAAGCGTTGCGCCTGGCCGCTGCCGAATGCGATGTACTGATCACCTCGGGCGGTGTCTCGGTGGGTGAAGAGGACCACCTCAAGCACGCCATCGAAGCCTTGGGCAGCATTGACCTCTGGCGCCTGGCCATCCAGCCGGGCAAGCCCCTGGCTTTTGGGGATGTGGAAGGCAAGCCATGGATCGGGCTGCCGGGCAACCCGTCGGCGGCCTTGATTACCGCGCTGATCGTCGTGCGTCCGTTCCTGTTCCGGGCCCAGGGCATGGGCGACGTGTTACCCGTGCCGTTGCAGGTGCCGGCCGGGTTCGACTGGCTCAAGCGCAACCGGCGCCGGCAGTACCTGCGGGCCAGGTTGGTTCCGGATGCCAACGGCCACCTGTGCGTGGAACTGCACCCTCAGCAAAGTTCGGCGATGCTGGCGGCCGCTTGCTGGGCCGATGGGCTGGCGGTGGTGGAGTGTGAGGCGCAACTGCACAAGCACGACAAGGTGCTGTACCTGCCATTCGCCGAGCTGATGCATTGACGGCAATTGATTGCCGTCAAGGTCGCCGGCCGAGGGCTGGCTAGACTGGCGGCGCTTGAGTTTTTCTCATGAGGATGCCCCATGCAACTGGTTTGCCCGGCAGGGAATCTGCCTGCCCTCAAAGCGGCGGTGCGCCAAGGCGCCGATGCCGTCTATGTCGGCTTTCGCGATGACACCAATGCCCGGCACTTCGCCGGGCTGAACATGGACGACAAGCAGTTCGATGCGGCTGTCGCACACATCCGTCAGCACCAACGCAAGCTGTACGTGGCGGTCAATACTTACCCGCAACCCAAGGGCTGGGAACGCTGGCAACGGGCGGTGGACCGCGCCGCCGATTTCGGCGTGGATGCCCTGATCGCCGCCGACCCCGGCGTGCTCAGCTACGCCCGCCAGCGCCATCCACAACTGGCGCTGCATCTGTCGGTACAAGGCTCGGCCACCCACGCGGCGGCCCTGGCTTTTTATGCAGAGCGCTATGACATCCGCCGCGCCGTGCTGCCACGGGTACTGTCCCTGGCCCAGGTGCGCCAGGTGGCGGCGGGCAGTCCGGTGCCGATCGAAGTCTTCGGTTTCGGCAGCCTGTGCATCATGGCTGAAGGTCGTTGCCACTTGTCTTCCTACATCACCGGCGAATCGCCGAACCTGTGTGGCGTCTGCTCGCCCGCCAAGGCGGTGCGCTGGAGCGAGGACGCCCAAGGCCTCAGCGCACGCCTGAGCGAGGTGCTGATCGACCGCTACACGCCCGAAGAGCCGGCCGGTTATCCGACCTTGTGCAAAGGCCGCTTCCTGGTGGGCGGCAAGCGCTTCCATGCGCTGGAAGAACCCACCAGCCTCGACACCCTTGACCTGCTGCCGGAGTTGGCAGCCATCGGCGTCGAAGCGGTGAAGATCGAGGGTCGCCAACGCAGCCCGGCCTACGTTGAACAAGTGACCCGGGTCTGGCGCGCCGCACTGGACGCCCATCAGGCCGCGCCGCAACGGTTCCGGGTGCAGGAAGAATGGCGCCAGGTGCTGGCTGGCTTGTCCGAAGGCAGCCAGACCACCCTGGGTGCCTACCATCGATCATGGCAATGAGGGGAGGCCAGATGAAACTCAGCCTGGGACCGGTCCTGTTTTATTGGGACAAAGCGCAACTGGGGAATTTCTATGCCGAGATGTCGGCATTGCCGCTGGACGTGATTTACCTGGGGGAAACCGTGTGTTCGAAACGCCGGGCGTTCTCCCTGGATCAGTGGCTGGGGTTGGCGCGCGAGCTGCAAGCGTGCAGCCAGGCACAGATTGTGTTGTCGAGCCTGACGCTGATCGAGGCGGCCTCGGAGCTGTCCTCGCTGCGACGCCTGTGTGACAACGGCCAGTTGTTGGTGGAAGCCAATGACATGGGCGCGGTGCAGTTCATGGCCGAACGCAAGCTGCCTTTCGTCGGTGGCCCGGCACTGAACTTGTACAACGGCCACGCCCTGGGGCAATTGCTCGACAGCGGCATGATCCGTTGGGTGCCGCCGGTGGAGTGCTCGGCGGCGCTGATCGGCGATGTGCTGGAGCAGGTGCGGGACATGGACCGCGAGGTGCCCGAGGTGGAGATTTTTGCCTACGGTCATCTGCCCTTGGCGTACTCGGCGCGCTGCTTTACCGCCCGAGCCGAAAACCGCCCCAAGGACGACTGTCAGTTCTGCTGCATCAACTACCCCGACGGCCTTGCGCTGAGCAGTCAGGAAGGCCAACAGCTGTTCACCCTCAACGGCATCCAGACGATGTCCGGCGAGGTGACGAACCTGCTGGCCGATTACAACGCGCTGATGGCCTGCGGCGCCGATGTGCTGCGCCTGAGCCCTCGCGCCCAGGGCATGGCCGAGGTGGTCACGGCCTTCGACAAGGTGCGCCAGGGCGAGGCACCACCGCTGTTCGTGGACGGTTGCAATGGTTACTGGCACGGCCATGCCGGCATGTTGAAGGTAGAGGAGGCGGGCCTGTGTTGAGTCCGAAGAAGTGGGTGCTCAAAGGCGCCGACCGCTTGCTGCCGCTGGTGGGCAAGGTGCCGTTCGTGGTGCAGCGACTGGCGTTGCAGCAGGCGCTCAATCGCTGCCTGGCCGAGCCGCTGCGCGATGGCGGGTTCGATGTGCTGCGTGGGCGATGGTTGTGCCTGCGTGTGCCGGACTTGAAGTTGTGCTGGTACCTGACTTTGGCACGGGATGGATTGCGGATTGCCGAACGGGCCGAGGCCCAGGTCACCATCAGCGGCAACTGGCGTGAGTTTCTGTTACTGGCCAGTCGGCAGGAAGATCCTGACACGTTGTTCTTCCGTCGCCGGTTGGTGATCGAGGGGGATACCGAGTTGGGGCTGGCACTGAAGAATCTGATCGACAGTCTTGATCCGGACGTCCTGCCGCCGTGGCTCTGGCGCAATCTGGAGAGGGCGGGCAAGGGGTTGGCGACGGTCTGATGAAAGCTTCGAACGCGCTTCCCCTGGTGTATTCGTGTTCCGGTTGTTCCAATGTGGCGCAACTGGCCAACACCGTCGCCCTGCGGCTGGACCGTGCGGGTCTGGCGGAGATGTCTTGTATTGTCGGGGTGGGTGGGCATGTGGCGCCGCTGGTTGACAAGGCGCGGTCGGGGCGGCGGATCATTGCGTTGGATGGTTGTCCGTTGCAGTGTGTTCAGGCGTGTCTGCGGCAGCATGATTTGGTGGCGGATGTGCATGTGATTCTGAACCAGCTGGGGTTGCGCAAGCGGTTCGGGGTGGATTGCGGTGAGCCTGAGATGGAGTTGGTGTTTTCGCGGGTAGTGGGGTTGATTGATGCGGGTTAGGGGTGGGTGAATATCCATTTCTTCGGTAACGGCGGCTTATGGTTCCGCCCTTGCGGCGGGTCACTTTTGGAAGAGCCGGGAGCCGGACCAGCCAAAAGTAACCAAAAGCGCTTTGCCCCACCACTTGGTGCCTCGCTTAGGCTCGGCATGCCTGAACGAAGGCATTGCTCCGTGGGCCGCCGCGAAGGGCCATCCATGGCCCACTGCGCAATACCTGCGTTCGGCCATCGTGGTTAACGGGGCGTCCGAGATCAACGTCCATCGCGAGGCGGCCTAACAGCCGACCTGACTCTTGATGGGACCGCGTTTTTCCTGTGGGAGCGGGCTTGCTCGCGAAAGCGGTGGGTTAGCTCGCGGTGAGGTTGGCTGTGCCGACGTCATCGCGAGCAAGCTCGCTCCCACAGGTTCTTGTGTCGTATGCGGATGCTTTGAATACCCGAAAACCCATGTGGGGAGCGAGCTTGCTCGCGAAAGCGGTGGGTCAGTTTGTGATGATGTTGGATGTGCCGGCCTCTTCGCGAGCAAGCCCGCTCCCACAGGAGGAATGCGGTCCCCATCAAGAACCAGGTCGGCTACTAGGCGGGCATGCCGAGCCTAAGCGAGGCACCAAGTGGTGGGGCGAGAGCGTTTTGCTTACTTTTGACTGGGCCGGCTTCCGGGCTCTTCAAAAGTGAGCCGCCGTAAGGGCTGAACCATAAGTCGCCGTTACCTAAATAACGGATATTCACACAAACCTACTGCTGATAACCCTCAAGCCCATCCTCGGACAAGATACGAATCTGACGCCGCTCCATGGCAATCAACCCCCCATCAACCAACCGATGAAGAATCCGCGAAAACGTCTCCGGCTGAATCCCCAGCTTGGAAGCCACCAGACGCTTGGACACCTGCAACACCAATTGACCATCCCGCGGATCGCGTTCCTGCAGCAGGAAATTGATCACCCGCCGACTGGCACTGGCCAAGGTCAAGTTATCGATGTCCTTGAGGCGCTGGTGCAGATGGATGCTCATGCTCGCCAGGATCGCCAGGCAGACCTTGGGCTGGTCCTCCAGGGCCTTGCGGTAATGGGTACCCTCGATACTCACCAGCACGCTGTCCTTGATTGCCGACGCACTGACCGGATAGCAACGAGCCTCGCTGAACAGCAGGGCCTCGGCGAAGGTCTGTCCGGGCTGGATGATCTCCACCAGGTTCTCCTGGCCCTCACCGGTCACCCGGAACAGCTTGATCTGGCCACTGACCAACAAGAAAAACCGCTTGGCCGGATCGCCCTGGTGCATGAGCGTGCTGTTGCATTCCAGGCGTTTGAGGACGGCCAGGCTGCAGACATCCTCAAAGACCCGCTCCGGCAGTTGGCTGAACAGGTGATGACGACGCAACAGTAAAACGATGGAAGGGTGGGTCAGCATGGCGTACCTCCGCGTGTCGTCATGGTAGAGCCCAAGTCGTCATTGGCCTATGCCTCGGCTGGCCTACCTCGGAAGAGGGATGGGCTGCGCGATCAAGACACAAGTCCTGTGGGGAACGAAATCCAGATCTGCTGCCAATCCCCTGTGGGAGCAAAGCTTGCTCGCGATGGCAGCAGTACATTCAACATTTGCGCAAGCTGAACCACCGCTATCGCGAGCAAGCTTTGCTCCCACAATCGGTGTGTTTTGCTGGGCTAGCCCGCCCCGCGCAAATGCTCCATCGCCCACACCGCGGCTTCGACCCGTGAGCGCAAGCCGAGCTTGTGCAGCAGGTTCTTCACATGCACCTTGACCGTGCCTTCGGTGATGCCCAGCTTGTGCCCGATGACCTTGTTGCTGTAGCCGCCGGCGATGGTCTTGAGGACCTGGCGTTCGCGCTCGGTCAGTTCCACATCGGCCTGGCGCGGTGGCGAGCGCAGCGCCTGGGCCATGACGCGGGTCAGGCCGGGGCTGATCACCAGGGCGCCGTTGAGGGCATCGCGGATGTACTGGATCAGAAGCTCCGGCTCCATGTCCTTGAGCAGGTAACCGTTGGCGTCCAGGCGCAAGGCATCGCGGATGTCGTCCTCGGCATCGGACACGGTGAACAGCAGCACCTTGCCGGTGTAGTGCATGGCGCGCAGCCGACGCAGGGTCTCGATGCCGTTCATCTGCGGCATGTTGTTGTCCAGCAGCACCAGGTCGGGCTTGAGCGGTTCGATCAGGGTCAGGGCTTCTTCGCCGTGGCTGGCTTCGCCAACGATCTGCAAATCGTCTTCGAGCTCAAGCATCTGACGAATGCCGCGACGCATCATCGGATGATCGTCGACCAGTAGCAGGGTGTGGCGCAGGGGGGCGTTCATGTTGCGAGGCCTTCGGTGTGTTGGCCCAGGAATTCCGGTTGGAAATGCACCTGGATGCGGGTGCCCTGGGGTGTTCGGGAGAGAATCTGCAGTTGGCCGCGCAGGCTGCGGGCCCGTTCGTTCATGATGTTCAGGCCATGGTGTTCGCGCTGGTCGACCTCGCCGCTGAAGCCGCGGCCATCGTCTTCGATCGACAGCCGCACGGTCTCGCCTTCCTGGCGCAGTTCGAGCCAGGCGTTTTCGGCATGGGCATGGCGCAGGCAGTTGGACAGCGCCTCACGGGTGATCTGCAGGATGTGGATCTGCTCGCTGGCCGACAGCTCGAAGGCCAGGGTGTCGACGAACAGATGCACCTTGAAGTCCCCTCGGTTGGAGAATTCCTCGGCGGTGTCCTTGAGCTCTTCGACCAGGCCATCGTCGTGGATCTGCAAGCGGAAGGTGGTCAGCAACTCGCGCAACTGGCGATAAGCATTGTTGAGCCCTTCACGCAGTTCACCAGTGACGGTCTCCAGGGTCTGCACCGGTTCGCCCCGACGCATCAGGGTCTGCATGCGGCTGACTTGCAGCTTCATGTACGACAAGGCCTGGGCCAGTGAATCGTGGAGCTCGCGGGCAATGATCGTGCGTTCATCGAGCAGCAGCAGGCGATGGTCCTGTTCGCGCTGGCGCTTGAGCGACAGCGACGTACCAATCAGGTTGGCCAGGGCCTGGATCAATGCGGTTTCCCAGGGCTGCGCGGCGTGGCCGTCGACAAAATGAGCCTTGAGCTCACCCAGTTCGTTGCCCTGGTTGCTGATGCTGAAGGCTTGCGGGCGTGCCGCGTTGCGTTTATGGCAACTGGCGCAATCGCTGCTGGCGCAGACCTGGCGGCTGTCGGCGCCATGCAACGCCAGCAGGTGCCTGGCCGGTGATTGCAATTGCCCTTGCAGGCACAGCGTCAGGCGCAGGCCCGGCAGGCGCTGTTGGAAGCGCCGGATCAATTCATCCAGCCCTTCGGCATTGGCCTGTCGCGTCGCCAGGCTGCGACTGCTCTGGTACAGCAGCTCCAGGGCGGCGTTGGCCTGTTGCAGGTTCAGGGTCTTTTGCCGGACCTGGTTTTCCAGGGTGCGGTGCGATTGCTCGATGGTCTCGGCCATGGTGTTGAAACTGGTCGCCAACTGGCCCAGTTCATCTTCGGACTGGTGATTGACTCGCACCTGGAACTCGCCACGGCGAAAGCGCTGGGTGGCGTCCACCAACTCCTGCAAGGGCGTGACCACGCCGTACTGCAATTCATACAGGCCGATCAGCAGGATGATCATGGTGCTGAACAGCGCCGCGCCCTGGATCACCTGCTGCCAGCCTTGCTTGTGCTCGCTCTGGCGCTGCAGCAGGGTAACGAACCGGTCCAACTGGTTGACGAAGGCATTGGCATTGGCCTGGAAAAACGCCGAGTCGCCACGCTCGATGGCCGGGCGCAAAGTCTGGTTCCAGCGTTGCACAAGGTCGCGATAGCTCTTGTGCAGGGAGGTTTCCGGCCCATCTTCCAGCACGGCGCGCAGGGCAGGGCTGTCGAGGCGTTGTTGCAGGCTGGCGATGATCGCCGGGACGTCGTCGTTGGCCCCCGCCGCCAGTTTCCAGCTCAGGTGGTAGGTCTCCATGCGCACGGAGCCGGCGGTGTTGATGGCGGCAGCGTCGCCCTGGCTGAACCAGGCGATCAACCCTGCACTCAAGGAACTGGCCAGGGCCAGGATGGCGATCAGGATCACCGCCAGCCCGGCGCGAGCGGGCAGGGAACTGCGCAGCCAACGCATCATCGACGCGGGCCTGCGGGGCAAAACTGTGAACCGAGCATAGGGGGCGCCCTGGACCTGGGGGTGTAGCAGCCAATCCTGGGCGCACTACCTCTAAAGAGTTGTCGGCCGCTCCATTTCCATAAAAGCTTCGGCAGACTTGATCAAGGTATTGATAAATAAAGGGTTGTATCAATATCCGGGTCTACCTCCTTGGAGGTAGACGGGCCAAGCATAGGCCTGGACCGCCCCGGCACACGTTGACCCAAGTCAAGTTTTCGCGGGGTTCGTATCACTAGGCTGCGCTCAATCGAACTGACGGAGTGCGTCGTGATGCGAGCGCAAGTGCAACAAGGGCTGGTACTAGGGATGAGTACCCTGGCCTTCACCGTGTGCTTCATGGTCTGGATGATGTTTGCCGTGCTGGGGGTTCCGATCAAGGAACTGCTGGCCCTCAATGAAACCCAGTTTGGCCTGCTGGCCGCTACGCCGGTGTTGACCGGTTCGCTGGTGCGCTTGCCCCTGGGGCTTCTGACCGACCGCTTTGGCGGACGGATCGTGTTCTTCCTGCTGATGCTGGCCTGCGTATTGCCGCTGTACCTGATCACCCTCGCCACGGCCTTCTGGCAGTTCCTGGTATTGGGCCTGTTCGTCGGCCTGGCCGGTGGCTCGTTCTCGGTGGGCATCGCCTACGTCGCCAAATGGTTCGACAAGCAGAACCAGGGTTTTGCCATGGGCGTCTTCGGCGCCGGCAACGCCGGTGCGGCAGTGACCAAGTTCCTCGCCCCGGCGTTGATCGCGTTCGGCACCTGGCACCTGGTGCCGAAAGTGTTCAGCGCCATCCTGTTCATCACCGCGCTGTTGTTCTGGTTTCTCACCACCGAGAAAAAGGAACACAGCGGCACCGGCGGCGCGACGTTGCGCGAGCAATTGAAAACCCTGAAAGAGCCGGCCGTGTGGCGCTACTGCCAGTACTACTCGATCGTGTTCGGCGGCTACGTGGCACTGGCCTTGTGGATGACCAAGTACTACGTGCAGGAATACGGCTTCAGCCTGCAAAGCGCGGCGCTGCTGGCGGCGTGTTTCTCCTTGCCCGGTGGCGTGCTGCGGGCCGTCGGTGGCTGGATGTCCGACCGCTGGGGCGCCCAGAGCGTGACCTGGTGGGTGTTGTGGGTCAGCTGGATCTGCCTGTTCCTGCTCTCCTATCCCCAGACTCAACTGCAAGTGCAGACCGTCAACGGCATCGT
The DNA here is from genome assembly GCF_054681425.1 of Pseudomonas sp. H1_F01. Lineage (NCBI taxonomy): Bacteria > Pseudomonadati > Pseudomonadota > Gammaproteobacteria > Pseudomonadales > Pseudomonadaceae > Pseudomonas > Pseudomonas sp. H1_F01. Next base: position 3,119,228 of record NZ_CP162823.1, read on the forward strand.
CGATTTCCACATTGGTCTCAGCCCCACGCTGTTCACCGTGCTGCTGTTCGTGATGGGCATTGCCTTCGCGTTCGGCAAGGCCTCGGTCTTCAAATACATCGCCAACGACTACCCGAAAAACATGGGCGCGGTGTCCGGCATCGTCGGCCTGGCCGGCGGCCTGGGCGGGTTCGTGCTGCCGATCATGTTCGGCGCCCTGGTGGACCTCACCGGCGTGCGCTCGTCCTGCTTCATGTTGATGTACGGCGTGGTCTGGGTCTCCCTGGCCTGGATGTACTTCAGCGAAATGCGCAAGCGCCCGCTGCTGGGTAAACAGCCGCCGGCCACTCAATCCCCGTTTTCCAGCATTGCCCAAGGAGAAGAACATGTCCGTTCTGCAAACGCCTGAAAAGGGCCCGGTCATTCATGACTGGCGCCCGGAAGACCCTGCTTTCTGGGGCAGTAGCGGCAAACTGACCGCCCGGCGCAACCTGTGGATTTCCATCCCGGCGCTGCTGTTGGCCTTCGCGGTGTGGATGGTCTGGAGCACGGTGATCGTGCGCCTGAATGCCATCGGTTTCAGCTTCAGCACCGACCAGCTGTTCTGGCTGGCGGCATTGCCGGGGCTGTCCGGCGCAACCTTGCGCATCTTCTACTCGTTCATGGTGCCGATCTTCGGCGGGCGTCGTTGGACCGCGCTGAGCACGGCGTCGTTGCTGATACCGGCTTTGTGGATGGGCTTCGCCGTGCAGGATTCGGCCACGCCCTACAGCGTGTTCGTGCTGATCGCATTGCTTTGCGGTTTTGGTGGCGGCAACTTCGCCTCGAGCATGTCCAACATCAGCTTCTTCTATCCCAAGTCCCAGCAGGGCACCGCCCTGGGCCTGAACGCCGGGCTGGGCAACCTGGGCGTGTCGGTGATGCAGTTCAGCGTGCCGCTGGTGATCTCCTTCGGCGTGTTCGGCTTCATGGGCGGCCAGCCACAGGTGTTGGCCGACGGCAGCTCGCTGTGGTTGCAGAACGCCGGTTTCATCTGGGTGCCGTTCATCCTCGCCATTACCGTGATCGCCTGGTTCGGCATGAATGACCTGTCCAGCGCTCGCGCCTCGTTCAGCGAACAGGCGGTGATCTTCAAGCGCAAGCACAACTGGCTGATGTGCTGGCTGTACCTGGCCACTTTCGGTTCGTTCATTGGTTTCTCCGCCGCCTTCCCGTTGCTGATCAAGACTTCGTTCCCGGAAGTCATCGCCCTGAAATTCGCCTTCCTCGGCCCGCTGGTGGGCGCGCTGGTACGGCCGCTGGGCGGCTGGCTGGCGGACAAGCTCGGTGGTGCGAAGGTCACCTTGTGGAACTTCGTGTTGATGATCGTGATGGTGTTCGGCGTCCTGCACTTTCTTCCGCAGAACGGCCAGGGCGGCAGCTTCTACGGCTTCCTGGGCATGTTCATGTTGCTGTTCATCACCACTGGCGTGGGCAACGGTTCGACCTTCCGCATGATCCCGGTGATCTTCCGCACCCTGCACGAGAAAGCCGCCCTGGGCAAGAAGCCCGAGCAACGCGAGTTGGCGCTCAAGAACGCCGGCAAGGAATCGGCTGCGGTGCTGGGTTTCAGCTCGGCCATGGGCGCCTTCGGAGCCTTCTTCATTCCCAAATCATTCGGCACTTCGATGGCCCTGACCGGCGGCCCGGAGATGGCCTTCTACATGTTCGTCGGCTTCTACCTGAGCTGCATCGTGGTGACCTGGTGGTGGTATGCCCGCAAGGGCGCCGCGACACCTTGCTAAGCCGAACCTAAACCTGCGTGGGCGGGGCGCAGACCCCGCGGAGCAAGCCTGAGAGGAACACACTGTGAGTCATTTACTGGATCAACTGCGGTTTTTCAACCGTAAGCAAGGCGAGTTTTCAGACGGGCACGGCGAGACCCGCAAGGAGTCCCGGGACTGGGAGAACGTCTACCGTTCGCGCTGGCAGTACGACAAGATCGTGCGGTCCACCCATGGGGTGAACTGCACCGGTTCGTGCTCGTGGAAAATCTACGTCAAGAACGGCCTGATCACCTGGGAAACCCAGCAGACCGACTATCCGCGTACCCGCAACGATCTGCCCAACCACGAACCACGCGGCTGCCCTCGCGGCGCGAGCTACAGCTGGTACATCTACAGCGCCAACCGGCTCAAGTACCCGAAAATTCGCAAGCCATTGCTCAAGCTGTGGCGTGAAGCCCGGCAGACCCTGCCGCCGGTGGAAGCCTGGGCCAGCATCGTCGAGGACAAGGCCAAGGCCGACTCCTATAAAAGCAAGCGCGGCATGGGTGGCTTCATCCGTTCCAACTGGGAAGAAGTCAACGAGATCATCGCCGCAGCGAACGTCTACACCGTCAAGGAACACGGCCCGGACCGGGTGGTGGGCTTCTCGCCGATCCCGGCCATGTCGATGGTCAGCTACGCCGCCGGCTCGCGTTACCTGTCGTTGATCGGTGGCGTCTGCCTGAGCTTCTATGACTGGTATTGCGACTTGCCGCCAGCGTCGCCGATGGTCTGGGGCGAGCAGACCGACGTGCCGGAATCGGCCGACTGGTACAACTCCAACTACATCATTGCCTGGGGCTCCAACGTTCCGCAGACCCGTACCCCTGACGCCCACTTCTTCACCGAGGTGCGCTACAAGGGCACCAAGACCGTGGCGATCACCCCGGACTATTCGGAAGTCGCCAAGCTCACCGACCTGTGGCTCAACCCCAAGCAGGGCACCGACGCCGCGCTGGCCCAGGCCTTCAACCATGTGATCTTCAAAGAATTCCACCTGGACAAGCCGAGCGTCTATTTCACCGAATACGCCAAGCGCTACACCGACCTGCCGGTACTGGTGATGCTCAAGCCAATGCTCGGCGCCGCACCAGGTGCGGGTTACCAGCCGGACCGTTTCCTGCGGGCCAGCGACCTGACCGACAACCTCGGCCAGGACAACAACCCGGAATGGAAGACCATCGCCCTGGATGCCAGCGGCGAACTGGTTTCGCCCCAAGGCTCCATCGGCTATCGCTGGGGCGAGAAGGGCAAGTGGAACATCCTGCCCCGTGAAGGCGGCGAGGGCCGTGAGATCGACCTCAAGCTGAGCCTGATCGGCGGCGACGTCGCCGAGGTGGCGTTCCCGTACTTCGCTGGCGAAGCCCAGGAGTACTTCCAGCACGTGGCCGGTGACGCGGTGCAGTTCCGGCGGGTGCCGGTGCACAGCGTGGTACTGGCCGACGGCAGCGTGGCGAAAGTCGCCACCGTATTCGACCTGTCGGCGGCCAACCTGGCGATCGACCGTGGCCTGGGCGGCGCCAACGTTGCCAAGGACTATGACGACGCCTCGGTGCCTGGCACCCCGGCCTGGCAGGAGCAGATCACTGGCGTAAGCCGCGAGAAGGCGATCCAGATCGCCCGCGAGTTTGCCGACAACGCCGACAAGACCCGTGGACGCTCGATGATCATCGTCGGTGCGGCGATGAACCACTGGTACCACATGGACATGAACTACCGCGGGCTGATCAACATGCTCATGCTCTGCGGTTGCGTCGGCCAGACCGGCGGCGGCTGGGCCCACTATGTCGGCCAGGAAAAACTCCGTCCGCAATGCGGCTGGCTGCCCCTGGCCTTTGGCCTGGACTGGAACCGTCCGCCACGGCAGATGAACGGCACCAGCTTCTTCTACGGGCACAGTTCGCAATGGCGCCACGAGAAGATGAGCATGCACGATGTGCTCTCGCCCCTGGCCGACAAATCGCAATTTCCCGAGCACGCCCTGGACTACAACATCCGCGCCGAACGGGCCGGCTGGTTGCCGAGCGCACCGCAGCTCAACACCAACCCGCTGCACATCTGCCGCGATGCCGCCGCCGCGGGCATGGACCCCAAGGACTACGTGGTCAAGTCGCTGCAGGACGGTTCGCTGCGCTTTGCCTGCGAGCAACCGGACAGCCCGGTGAACTTCCCGCGCAACATGTTCATCTGGCGTTCCAACCTGCTGGGCTCCTCGGGCAAGGGCCACGAGTACATGCTCAAGTACCTGCTGGGCACCAAGAACGGCGTGATGAACGAAGACATCGGCCATAGCACCGAGTGCAAGCCCACCGAAGCCGAATGGGTCGACGAGGGCGCCATTGGCAAGCTCGATCTGGTGACCACCCTGGACTTCCGCATGTCCTCGACCTGCGTGTATTCCGACATCGTCTTGCCGACCGCCACCTGGTACGAAAAAGACGACATGAACACCTCGGACATGCACCCGTTCATTCACCCACTGTCGGCCGCCATCGATCCGGCCTGGGAGTCGCGTTCGGACTGGGAAATCTACAAGGGCATCGCCAAGGCGTTTTCCGCCATGTCGGTCGGCCACCTGGGTGTCGAGAAAGACCTGGTCACCGTACCGCTGATGCACGACAGCGTCGGCGAACTGGCCCAGCCATTCGGCGGCACCGACTGGAAAAGTGCCGGTGTGGCGCCGGTCCCAGGCAAGAACGCGCCGAACCTGCAAGTGGTGGAACGCGACTACCCGAACATCTACAAGCAGTTCACCTCCCTGGGCCCGATGCTGGAAAAACTCGGCAACGGCGGCAAGGGCATCAACTGGAACACCGACACTGAAGTTAAATTCCTTGGCGAACTGAACCACAAGGAAGTCGAGGCGGGTATCAGCCAAGGGCGGCCAAAAATCGACAGCGCCATTGATGCTGCCGAAGTGATCCTGTCCCTGGCGCCGGAAACCAACGGCCATGTCGCGGTGAAAGCCTGGGCAGCGCTGTCGGAATTCACCGGCATCGACCACAGCCACCTGGCGGTGTCCAAGGAGCACGAGGCGATTCGCTTCCGTGACATCCAGGCCCAGCCACGCAAGATCATTTCCAGCCCGACCTGGTCTGGCCTGGAAGACGATCACGTGAGCTACAACGCTGGCTACACCAACGTCCATGAGTCGATCCCATGGCGCACCATCACCGGTCGCCAGCAGTTCTACCAGGATCACCCGTGGATGCAGGCGTTCGGCGAGCAACTGATGAGCTATCGGCCACCGGTCAACACCCGCACCATCGCCGGCGTGAAGGGCAAGCGCAGCAATGGCGAGACCGAGATCGTCCTGAACTGGATCACCCCGCACCAGAAGTGGGGTATCCACAGCACCTACAGCGACAACCTGCTGATGCTGACCTTGAGCCGTGGCGGACCGATTGTCTGGCTCTCGGAAATCGACGCCAAGCGCGCCGGTATCGAGGACAACGACTGGATCGAATGCTTCAACGTCAACGGCGCGCTGACCGCCCGTGCGGTGGTCAGCCAACGGGTCAAGGAAGGCATGGTGATGATGTATCACGCCCAGGAACGGATCGTGAACGTGCCGGGTTCGGAAACCACCAAGACCCGTGGCGGCCACCACAACTCGGTGACCCGCGTGGTGCTCAAGCCCACCCACATGATTGGCGGCTACGCCCAACAGGCCTACGGCTTCAACTATTACGGCACGGTCGGTTGCAACCGCGACGAATTCGTCGTGGTGCGCAAGATGGTCAAGGTCGATTGGCTCGATGGTTCCAGTGGCGATGATTTGCCGCGTCCACTGCCGACTGATATCGAGGAGAACTGAGATGAAGATTCGCTCACAAATCGGCATGGTCCTTAACCTGGACAAATGCATCGGCTGCCACACCTGCTCGATTACCTGCAAGAACGTCTGGACCAGCCGCGAAGGCATGGAATACGCCTGGTTCAACAACGTCGAATCCAAGCCTGGCATCGGCTATCCCAAGGAGTGGGAAAACCAGGACAAGTGGAAAGGCGGCTGGATCCGCAACGCTGACGGTTCGATCAACCCGCGCATCGGCGGCAAGTTCCGCGTGCTGGCGAACATCTTCGCCAACCCGGACCTGCCGAGCCTGGACGATTACTACGAGCCGTTCGACTTCGACTACCAGCACCTGCACACCGCACCGCTGGGCGAGCACCAGCCCACCGCGCGACCACGCTCGGTGGTGTCCGGCAAGCGCATGCAGAAAATCGAATGGGGCCCGAACTGGGAGGAAATCCTCGGCACTGAATTCGCCAAGCGGCGCAAGGACAAGAACTTCGACAAGATCCAGGCGGACATCTACGGCGAGTACGAAAACACTTTCATGATGTACCTGCCGCGCCTGTGCGAGCACTGCCTGAACCCGGCGTGCGCGGCGTCGTGCCCGAGCGGAGCGATCTACAAGCGCGAAGAGGACGGCATCGTCCTGATCGACCAGGAGAAGTGCCGCGGCTGGCGCATGTGCATCAGCGGCTGCCCGTACAAGAAGATCTACTTCAACTGGAAGAGCGGCAAGTCGGAAAAATGCATCTTCTGCTACCCGCGCATCGAAGCCGGGATGCCGACCGTCTGCGCTGAAACCTGCGTTGGCCGCATCCGTTACCTCGGCGTGTTGCTGTATGACGCCGATCGCATCAGCGAAGTGGCAAGCACCGCCAATGAGCAGGACCTGTACGAGAAACAACTGGAGATCTTCCTCGACCCGAACGACCCGGCGGTGATTCGCCAGGCCCTGGCCGATGGCGTGCCGCAGTCGGTGATCGATTCGGCGCAACGCTCGCCGGTCTACAAAATGGCCGTGGACTGGAAACTCGCACTGCCGCTGCACCCGGAATACCGCACCTTGCCAATGGTCTGGTACGTGCCGCCACTGTCGCCGATCCAGAACGCTGCCACGGCCGGCACCGTGGGCATGAACGGGGTGATCCCGGACGTCGACAGCCTGCGTATCCCGCTGCGCTACCTGGCGAACATGCTCACCGCCGGTGATGAAAAGCCGGTCAAGCTTGCGCTGAAACGCTTGCTGGCGATGCGTGCCTACAAGCGTTCCGAGCAGGTCGACGGCGTGCAGGACCTGCAAGTGCTGGCCGACGTCGGCTTGAGCGTGAACCAGGTGGAAGAGATGTACCGCTACCTGGCCATCGCCAACTACGAAGACCGTTTCGTTGTGCCAAGCGCCCACCGCGAAGACGCCATGAGCGACGCGTTCGCCGAGCGTTCCGGGTGCGGTTTCAGCTTTGGCAGCGGTTGCAGTGGCAGCTCCGACACCAACATGTTCGGTGGCAAGAAGGCCAACCGCCGCGACGTGATCAAAACCGTGCAGTTGTGGGAGGAATGAGCATGCGCATTCTCAAGGTGATTTCGTTGCTGCTCGACTACCCGACCGAGACCCTGGTGGCCGGTCGGGATGAGCTGGAACAAGCGATTCTCCAAACGCGGGAAATCAGTCCGAACCAGCGCGCCGGGTTGTTCGAGTTGCTGGAGGTGATCTGCGGCAAGGACCTGATGGATGGCCAGGAGCACTACGGTGCTCTGTTCGGCCGCGGTCGCTCGCTGTCGCTGCTGCTGTTCGAACATGTCCATGGCGAATCCCGCGACCGGGGCCAGGCCATGGTCGACATGATGGCCCAGTACGAAGAGGCCGGTTTCGCCATCGGCGTCAAGGAACTGCCCGACTACATCCCGCTGTACCTGGAGTTTCTGTCCACCCGCGAAGACCTCGAGGCCCGCGAGGGCCTGGCCGATGTCGCGCACCTGCTGGCCTTGCTCGCGGCGCGCCTGGACGAGCGTGAAAGCGCCTACGCCAGTTGCTTCCGGGCCTTGCTGCAAATCGCCGGGGCCGAGCCCCAGGTGGCCGTGGCCGAGTTGCGTGAGCAAGTGAAGGCCGAACCACGGGACGACTCCCTCGAAGCCCTGGACAAGATCTGGGAAGAAGAGGCAGTGGATTTCATGAAGGCCGAACAGCAGGACCGTTGCAGTTCACTGCCCAGCGCGCCGGGCAAGGCGCGGGACGAAAGTGCGGTGCCGCTGCACTGGGTGGATTTTCAGCATGAAGGGCTGGCCGCAGCGCCAGCCGGGGAGGTGGGCAATGTCTAAATGGGATCTGTTGTTGTTCGGGGTCTACCCCTATGTCGCCTTGGCGATTTGCCTGCTTGGCAGTTGGGCACGCTTTGATCTGTCCCAGTACACCTGGAAGGCAGGTTCCAGCCAGATGCTGAACAAGCGTGGCATGCGCGTGGCCAGCAACCTGTTTCACATCGGTGTGCTGTTCGTGCTGGCCGGGCACTTCGTCGGCCTGCTGACACCCTCGGCGATCTACCACCATGTGCTGAGCACCGAGAACAAGCAGTTGCTGGCGATGGTTTCCGGCGGTTTCTTCGGCGTACTGGGCCTGATCGGCCTGGTGATGCTGCTCAACCGTCGCCTGACCGACCCACGGGTTCGCGCCACCTCCAATGTCTCGGACATCCTCGTGCTGGTGGTGCTGCTGGTGCAACTGGTACTGGGGCTGATGACCATCGTGGCGTCCACCGCCCATATGGACGGCTCGGTGATGGTGATGCTGGCCGATTGGGCCCAGAACACCGTGCTGTTGCGTCCGGTCGACGCCGCTACCTCGATAGCGCCGGTGGGCCTGGTCTACAAGCTCCACGTGGTGCTGGGCCTGACCCTGTTCGTGCTGTTCCCGTTCACCCGTCTGGTCCATATCGTCAGTGCGCCGGTCTGGTACCTGGGGCGTCGTTATCAAATCGTTCGGCAGAAGTTTTGAGGAGAAGATCATGGCGAGTGGATGCGGATGTGGCGGTAGTGGTGGCGGCAGCGGCGGCTGCGGTTCTTCGGCAAAAGCGGCACCGGTGATCGCGCCGCTGGCCGATGCCGAACCGGCGGGGGCGGTGCAGTTCGAGCCGGCCCAGGCCGGGCCGGTGGCGGAGGATGAAGCGCCACAGTTGATTGCCAGCAGTGAGCAAGAGTGGCCGATCATCAGCGTCAACGGGGTGTCGGTCACCCCGCAGGCGATGGCCCAGGAGCTGCAATATCACCCGGCTGACAGTCGCGAGGATGCGGTCTACCAGGCCGCTCGGGCGCTGGTGATTCGCGAATTGCTCCAGCAGCGTATCGCCGAGCTTGGCCTGGCGTTGCAGGTCGGTGCCGGGGAAAACGAAGAGGAGGCGGCGACGCGGTTGTTGCTCGAACGCGAGGTGCTGGTGCCACAGTGCGACGAGGCCACCTGCCTGCGTTATTACGAAAGCAACCGGGCGCGCTTTCACAGCGCACCGTTGCTGGCGGTGCGGCACATCCTGCTCGAGTGTGCGCCGGACGATGCCGAGGCGCGCAGCCTGGCCCATGTACAGGCCGAGCTGCTGCTGGAGCGGCTGGACCAGTTCCCGGGCAGTTTTGCCGAGTTGGCGCTGAAGCATTCGGCGTGTCCATCCAAGGAGCAGGGCGGCTCGCTGGGGCAGATCAGCAAGGGCCAGACCGTGCCTGAACTGGAGCGCCAGTTGTTCACCCTGCCGGCGGGCCTGGCTGGTAAACCGCTGGAAAGTCGTTACGGCTGGCACGTGATCAGCATCGACCAGCGAATCGATGGCCAGCCATTGCCGTATGAGGCAGTGGCGACGGCGATTCGTACCCAGTTGCAGCAGGGCGTGTGGCAAAAAGCGCTGGTGCAGTACCTGCAAACCCTGATCGGTGCGGCGGATATTCGCGGCATTCACCTTCAGGGCGCCGACTCGCCGCTGGTGCAGTGAACACGGGCTCAATCGGGAGATCTTCATGAACGCGGTGTTGCAGGACGGATTTGGGCGCCAGATCGATTATTTGCGGATGTCGGTGACCGATCGTTGTGATTTTCGTTGTGTGTATTGCATGGCGAAAAACATGACTTTCCTGCCGCGTCAGCAAGTGTTAACCCTGGAGGAGTTGCAGCGCCTGGCGCGGCTGTTCGTCGGCCTGGGGGTGAAGAAAATCCGCCTGACCGGTGGTGAGCCGCTGATCCGTCCAGGCATCGTCGGGCTGTGTCGCGAGATCGCGGCATTGCCCGGCCTGCGGGAACTGGTGATGACCAGCAACGGCTCGCAGCTGGGGCGACTGGCCCAGCCGTTGGTCGAGGCCGGGGTCAAGCGCATGAACATCAGCCTCGACAGCCTGGACGGCGATCGTTTTCGGGCGATCACCCGCAACGGCAACCTGGACCAGGTGCTGGCCGGCATCGAAGCGGCGAAGGTCGCCGGGTTCGAGCGGATCAAGCTCAACTGCGTGGTGATGAAAGGGCGCAACTTCGATGAAGTCCCGGCGTTGGTGCAATACGCCATTGAGCAGCGCATCGACATCAGCTTCATCGAGGAAATGCCGCTGGGGGAGGTCGGGCGTTCCCGGGGCGAGTCGTTCTGTTCCAGCGATGAGGTACGGGCCGAAATCGCCCGCCATCACCGGCTGCTCGACAGCACCGAAAACAGCGGCGGGCCAGCGCGCTATGTGCGCCTGGAGCGTCATCCGGACACCCGGATCGGTTTCATTTCGCCCAACACCCACAACTTCTGCGCCAGTTGCAACCGCGTGCGCATGACCGTCGAAGGGCGCTTGCTGTTGTGCCTGGGACAAGAGGACTCCCTCGACCTTCGCGGCTTGCTGCGGCGTTATCCGCTGGACGACCAACCGGTGATCCAGGCGGTGCAACGGGCGTTGCGTGGCAAGCCACTGCGCCATGACTTCAACCCGGGTGGGGAAGTGCAGATCGTGCGGTTCATGAACATGAGTGGGGGGTGAGCAGTACACAGGTCCCACAAAGGGACCTGTGGTGGATACAGACCTTGCAGTCACCCCGAAACCAATGTGGGAGCGAGCTTGCTCGCGATGACGGTGGGTCAGCTTGCATTGATGTTGAATGTGCTGGCCTCTTCGCGAGCAAGCCCGCTCCCACAGGGGATCTATGGTGCTTGCAAAAATGACTTTTCGAGCCTGAATGTGGGTCGCTTCCGATTCTTGATGTCGATCAATTGCAACCCTGCCTTTTGCCCGTACTCTCCACTGCATATTGTGTTTGAAGATCTCAAAAAGCCTATATGTAGTGTCTGGAGCCAAAATGCGAAGCACGTTGATCTCAGTAGGGTGTAACCGCTTGCACAAGCGCGATGGCAGTGTGGTTGCCTTTGATGCGGACAAGATCCGCCAGGCGTTGATCGCCGCTGGCAAGGCCACCGGCGAATATGCCGAAGTCGAGGCCGAGGCGTTGCTGGAGGCGGTGTTGGCGCGGTTGGAAGGGCAGACGCGGTTGAACGTCGAGCAGATCCAGGACCGTGTCGAACGGGTACTGATGGACGCCGGTTTCTTTCTCTCCATGCGCGCCTACATCGTGTATCGCGAGCAACACGGACGCCTGCGTCGGGATCGTCGCACACTGGTGGAAGTCGCCACGTCGATGAACGAATACCTGGACCGCGAAGACTGGCGTGTGCAGGCCAACGCCAACCAGGGGTATTCCCTCGGCGGGTTGATCCTCAACGTTTCGGGCAAGGTCACCGCCAACTACTGGCTCGACGAGGTCTACAGCCAGGCCATCGGCGAGGCGCACCGCGAGGCTGACCTGCATATCCACGACCTGGACATGCTCGCCGGCTACTGTGCCGGCTGGTCCTTGCGCACCTTGTTGCACGAAGGCCTCAACGGCGTGCCGGGGCGGGTCGAGGCCGGGCCTCCCAAGCATCTGAGCAGTGCCCTGGGGCAGATGGTTAATTTTCTTGGCACTCTGCAGAACGAATGGGCCGGCGCCCAGGCGTTCAGCTCGTTCGACACTTATCTCGCGCCCTATGTGCGCAAGGACCAGCTCAGCTACGACGAAGTCCGCCAGTCGTTGCAGGAGTTCATCTACAACCTCAACGTGCCGTCGCGCTGGGGCACGCAAACCCCGTTCACCAACCTGACGTTCGACTGGGTCTGCCCACAGGATCTGCGCGAACAGATCCCGATCATCGGCGGCGAAGAGATGCCGTTCGCCTACGGTGACCTGCAAACGGAAATGGAGCTGATCAACCGCGCCTACATCGAGGTGATGCAGGCCGGCGATGCGAAAGGCCGGGTGTTCACCTTCCCGATCCCGACCTACAACATCACCCACGACTTCCCGTGGGACAGCGAGAACGCCGACCGGCTGTTCGAAATGACTGCCCGCTACGGCTTGCCGTATTTCCAGAACTTCCTCAATTCGGACATGCAACCCAATCAGGTGCGGTCGATGTGCTGCCGCTTGCAACTGGACGTGCGCGAGTTGCTCAAGCGTGGCGGCGGGCTGTTCGGCTCGGCGGAACAGACCGGTTCCCTGGGCGTGGTGACGATCAACTGCGCCCGCCTGGGCTATCTGTACAAGGGCGACACCAGTGCGTTGCTGCAACGCATCGATACCCTGATGGAACTGGCGAAAGAGAGCCTGGAGGTCAAGCGCAAGGTCATCCAGCATCATATGGATGCCGGTTTGTACCCCTACACCAAGCGCTACCTGGGCACCTTGCGCAATCACTTCTCCACCATCGGCGTGAATGGTCTGCACGAAATGCTGCGCAATTTCACCGATGACCAGCAAGGCCTGCACACCGAGCAAGGCCGGGAATTCGCCCTGAAACTGCTGGATCACGTGCGGGCCACGCTGTTGCGATTCCAGGAGGAAACCGGCCACCTCTACAACCTCGAAGCCACGCCTGCCGAGGGCACCACGTACCGCTTCGCCAAGGAAGACCTCAAGCGCTACCCGGACATCTTGCAGGCCGGCAGCCCGGTCGCACCGTACTACACCAACTCGTCGCAACTACCGGTGGGCTTCACCGAAGATCCGTTCGAAGCCCTGGAGCTGCAAGACGAACTGCAATGCAAATACACCGGCGGCACCGTGTTGCACCTGTACATGGCCGAGCAGATTTCCTCCACGCAGGCCTGCAAGCAGTTGGTGCGCAAGGCCCTGGGACGTTTCCGCCTGCCGTACCTGACCATCACGCCGACCTTTTCCATCTGCCCGGTGCACGGTTACCTGGCCGGCGAACACGAGTTTTGCCCCAAATGCGACGAGGCCTTGCTGCTGCAACAACAGCGCCAGGGCAGCGTTCACTGATCCGATCCATCGACCGCAAGGAGCTTCACCCATGAATGCATCGCAAAGCCTTCCACAAGCACAGCGTCAACGTTGCGAAGTCTGGACCCGAGTGATGGGTTATCACCGTCCGGTGGCGGCCTTCAACCCAGGCAAGCAGTCCGAGCACCGCGAGCGGGTGCACTTCACCGAACGCGCGGCCGGGCGTCCATGAGTCGAGTGCTACGGGTCGGGGGCATGGTGCCCCTGACCACACTCGATTATCCGGGCCAACTGGCGTGCGTGCTGTTTTGCCAGGGCTGTGCCTGGCGTTGTCGTTATTGCCATAACCCGCAACTGATCCCGCCGCGCGGTAGCGAGGAGGTGGATTGGTGCCGGGTATTGGCGTTCCTGCAACGCCGTCAGGATCTGCTCGACGCCGTGGTGTTCAGCGGCGGTGAGCCAACCTTGCAGGACGGCCTGGCGCCGGCCATGGAGCAAGTGCGGCAGATGGGCTTTCGCATCGGCCTGCACAGCGCCGGCATCAAGCCGGCGGCCTTCGCCAAAGTGGTCGGGCTTGCCGACTGGGTGGGTTTCGACGTCAAGGCCTTGCCCGAGGATGCCCTGGACGTGACCCGGGTCGAAGGCAGCGGTGCCGCCAACTGGCGCAGCCTCGACCACCTGCTGGCCAGCGGCGTGGATTATGAATGTCGCACAACGGTGCACTGGCACCTGTTCGACCCCGAGCGGTTGCTGACCCTGGCCCGACGCTTGAGCGAACGCGGCGTCACACGGTTCGCCGTACAACTGGTGCGCACCGCGCGGATGCTCGATCCCCACCTTTCCAGCGTTTCGGCACAAGCCTTGCAACCTGAGCTGTGGGCCGCCATGCGCGAGTTGTTCCCCTCGTTCGTCTTACGCAGTTGAGCGAGCGCCGGGATGAACGACCGACAGCGGCCCGGGATGACTGGGCCGCACTTTTTCAAGGTTTTCAAATGCGCTGCCAACCGGCAGGTAGTTGAACAGGGAGCATTTGATATGACCAGACTCACCACTGCCCAACGCATCGTGATCGGCTTTGCCATCGCCCCACTGGCCTTGATCGCCTTGGCGCTTTACGCCTTGAGCGACCTGGCGATGCTGCGCGACCAGGCCGAGCAGATCGTCAGGCAGGATTGGCCGAAGATCGACCCGATCATGGTGATCGCCACGGGCGTGCGCGATAACGCCAGGAATACCCGGGACTTGTTGATCGACAAGAACAACGCGCAAGTCCAGCAATCCATCGACGCCACCCGGCAGCGGATTACCCAGGCCTTCGCCACGCTGGAGCCGTTGTTCGATCAGCCTGAAGGCAAGGCCGCGTATGCCGAGTTGAAAAAGCGTCGCGAGGCCTATGTGGCGGCTTTCGTCCAGGTGCAGGCGTTGATCCGCCAGGGCGCGACGGAGGAGGCGATGACGCAGCTCAAGCAAGGGGTGATTCCGGCGGAGCTTGAGGTGTACAAAAGCCTCGAAGGGATCATGGCGATGCAGGGCAAGGTCTTTGTCGAACGTGAACAGCAGGCCCAGGCACGCTACAACGATGCGCGGCGCAACATGTTGGCGTTGGTGCTGGCTTGCCTGGCCCTGGTAACGACCGTGGCGGTCCTGGTGACCCGCAGCGTGACTCGTCCCCTGGGCGGTGAACCGAATGACGCGGCGCGGCTGCTTAATCTCATCGCCCAGGGCGACCTGACGATCCGCGTGCCCGTGGGCGTTGGCGCCAATGACAGCGTGATGAGCAACATGCACGACATGCAGCAGAGCCTCAACAGCATGGTCCGGCACATTGCGGCCTCGGTGGATCGGGTGGCCAGTTCCTCCGAAGAACTGAGCGCGGTGAGCAGCCAGACCAGCAGCACCTTGCAGTTGCAAGGGCATGAAATCGAACAGGCTGCCGCGGCCGTGAACCAGATGACCGCTGCGGTGGATGAAGTGGCGCGCAATGCGGTGAGCACCAGCGAAGCCTCGCGAGTGTCCGAGCAAACGGCCCAGCGCGGTCGTGAACAGGTCCAGGAAACGGTGGCTTCCATTACCGCGCTGGCCGAAGGTGTGACGGACAGTTCCGGGCGAATCCAGCAATTGGCCGGGCGGGTCCAGGACATCAGTTCGGTGCTGGACGTGATCCGCAGCATCGCCGAACAGACCAATCTCCTGGCACTGAACGCCGCCATCGAAGCCGCCCGCGCCGGTGATGCCGGGCGTGGTTTTGCAGTGGTGGCCGATGAAGTCCGGGCGTTGGCCCATCGGACCCAGGATTCGACTCGGGAAATCGAGGGCATGATCGGTAACATCCGCCTGGACAGCGGGCATGCGGTGAGCTCCATGCAGAACAACAGCGAACTGGTGCAAGCCACGCTGCTAGTGGCCCAGCGCTCCGGCGATGCCCTGGATGAAATCGCCCATTCGATCTCGCAGATCAACGAGCGCAACCTGATGATCGCCAGCGCCACGGAACAGCAGGCGCTGGTGGCGCGAGAGGTGGATCGTAACCTGGTGGGCATTCGCAACCTGTCCGAACAAGTCATGCTGGGCGCCCGGCATACCGATACGGCGGGCCAGGACCTGGCGCAGATGGCCGGGTCACTGCATGAGACGGTGGCGCGGTTCAAGGTCTAGATCGCTTACTGCAGGGCGAGATGTCCGCAGAAGTCGTGTTCACCTGAACCCCCTGTGGGAGCGAGCTTGCTCGCGATAGCGGAGGGTCAGCTAGTAGTGATGTTGGCTGTGCCGACGTCATCGCGAGCAAGCTCGCTCCCACAGGAGGAACGCGATCACCCAGAACCAGGTCGGCTATAAGGCCGCCTCGAGGTAGCCGCGCTGGGCCATGATGGCCCTTCGCGGCGGCCCACGGAGCAATGCCTTCGTTCAGGCACACCGAGCCTAGGCGAGGTGCCGAGTGGTGGGGCAGAAGCGCTTTGGTTACTTTCGACTGGGCCGGCTTCCGGGCTTTTCGAAAGTGACCCGCCGTAAGGGCGGAACCATAAGCCGCCGTTACCCAAAAAACGGATATTCACACCAAGTCAGGAGTTCCCAGCGACCTGCTCAGAAGCACCCAATCGAGGCCCGGCCGAATAACGAACCACACTAAGAACAGCCAACGTCGCAACCACCAACCCAGGCGAAGTCGCCAGCAATACGGCCGTGGTCCCACCCCCTGCGGCCAGGATCTGCCCTGCAGCCAGAGGCCCGGCCACCGACCCTAGGCGTCCGATGGCCACCGCCGCACCAACCCCCGTCGCACGTACGGTCGTAGGGTAGGAGGGCGGAGCCAAGGCGTAGAGGACCAACTGCGCAGCCATGACAAACAACCCAGCGGCGAACCCGGCAATGGCCATCGGCACGATACCGACCGACAACCCGACCCCGGCCAGGGCGCTCAGCAGACCGGCATAGACGAACAGCACCACCTTGATGCCATTGCAACGGTCCAGCAACAGGCCGCCGAGCAACGAGCCAAGAGCACCGCCGATGTTGAACAGCATCTGCACCAGTCCGGCCTGGGGTTTGCTGAAGCCCTGCTCCAGCAGCAACGATGGCAGCCAGTTGAGCAACATGTACATCACCGTCAGGGTGAAGAAATAACTCAGCCACAGCGCCAAGGTGGTGCGGCCGCGACCTTCACCGAACAGCGCCTGGGCGGTGGAGCCGCGCGATGAGCCGCCATCCTGCGCCTGGCGAAAGACGCTCGATTCGGGGAGCCACAGGAGCATCAGCGGGACCACCAGCAAGGGCGCGAGCCCACCGATGAAAAACGTCATCTGCCAGTGCTCGCCAAACAACATGGCGACCACTGCCGCCAATGCACCACCCAACGGAACGCCGGCATACATCACGCTGATAGCCGTGCCCCGGCGCTGCTCGCCCACGGCTTCGGCGCACAGGGCAATGAGGTTGGGCAGGGCGGCGCCCAAGCCCAGGCCGGTCATGAAACGCACCAGCAAGAGGCTGGAGAAGTGTTCGACATAAGCGGTGCTGAGGGAAAACACGCCGAACAGCAAGACAGCGGCGACGAGGATTTTCTTGCGACCGATGCGATCAGCGATCCAGCCACCGAAGAACGCACCTGGCAACAGCCCTATGATCCCGGCGCTGAATACCCAACCCATCATTTTCGGGTCGAGGGCAAACGTCTGTCGCAGACCTGCAGCTGCGGTACCGGCTGACTGAAGGTCGAAACCCTCGATCAGCGCGACAATGAAACACAAGGCGATGGTCAGCGTCGCACGACGCGCCGGACGGTTCATGGCAAATCCTCTTATTGTTTTTGTGAGGGACACCGGCTCGGAGGATAGCCGGTAGGTGCATTTAAGATTAACAAAGCTAACTAAAAAATGAAGGTTGCCAATGGGGAGTCATAAACTGGCCAGATCATTATAAAAATCAGAGGTTTGGTACGAATCTTCGAGTCAGTTGGTAAATTAGTTAATGATATTAATGTTCGATTATCGGTCATTGTTGATTGACGAAGCGCCCGTGCAGTTTCCATTCTTGGTTCCCACGGCCCCCCACCACCAAGGTTGGGCCGAACAAAACAACAACAATAAGTGGAATCGAACATGCCAAACCTTGCCCGGGCCGCCCTGACGGCGCGCCCTGTTTCATCGCTCGTTCATCTGCTGGCTTGTCTCGGGCTGAGCCTGGGGGCTCCGGCCTTGCGGGCGGAGGGCTTCATCGACGACAGTCACGGCACCCTGACCCTGCGCAATTACTACATGGACCGCGACTACAAGGACGACGGCGCCAAGACCGCGGCCAGGGAGTGGGCTCAAGGTGTGTTCATGAACGTCGAGTCGGGGTTTACCCCAGGGGCGGTTGGGTTCGGCCTCGACGTGAGGGGATTGCTGGGCATCAAGCTCGACTCGTCACCTGACCGAAGCGGCACCGAACTGTTGCCGGTGTCGAGCAGCGACAAGCGCGCAGCTGATGAGTATTCGCGCCTGGGCGTGACCGGCAAGCTGCGTTTCGCGCAAACCACGGTGAAGACCGGCGATGTGTCGATCTTCCTGCCGTTTGCCTTTGCCAGCCCATCGCGGCTGCTGCCGCAGACCTTTCGCGGGACGACTCTCAGTTCCAAGGACATCGACGGCTTGACGTTGAACACCGGTTATATCGATCGCATCGCCCGGCGCGATTCCACCGACTACCAACCGATGAGCATCGCCTCGCCCAACCGTCGTTTCAACGGTGCGGCGACTTCTTCCCATATGGCGTACGTGGGCGGCGACTACCAGGTCAGCAAAGACCTCAGCCTGCGGGCTTACCACGCCGAAGTGGCGGATTTGTATCAACAGAACACTCTGGCGTTATTGCATAACCTGCCTTTGGGCGATGGCGTCCTGACCACCGACCTGCGCAGTTTTTTCAGCGACGAAGACGGCGCGGCCAAGGCCGGAAAAGTGGATAACCGCAATGTCTCGGCGCTGGTCGGCTATCGCCTGGGTGGCCATCGCGTGAGCCTGGGCTACATGCATTCCAGTGGCGATACGGCCACACCTTATGTGTCCGGCACCGAGCTGATGGGCTTGAGCGAAATGACCATGAGCTCGGATTTTCTCAATGCCAAGGAACGCACCTGGCAGGCGATCCATGACTACGACTTTGCCGCCGTGGGCGTGCCGGGCCTGCGGAGTCGGCTGCGTTATGTGCGTGGTGATCACATCGAACTGGCGGCCCTCAATGCCGAGGATCGCAAGGAACGCGAGTTCCAGATGGAACTGGGGTACGTGATCCAGAGCGGCCCGCTGAAAAACGTCGGGCTGCTGGCGCGCAAATCGATCTATCGCAACAACTTCCCGGGTACGGCGGCGTTTCGCGACGAGAACCAGACACGGTTCCTGGTGACGTACAGCGTGCCGATCTGGTGAGTTCCCAGGTGTCTGGCTTGCTCTTGTGGGAGCAAGGCTTGCCCGCGATTGAAACGCTGCGGTTTTTCAGGAATCGAGGTGCCTTCGTCGCGAGCAAGCTTTGCTCCCACATAGCCGGAGCTTGCGTCCTCGCCACAGGGAGCGCCGCCAGGTTTGCTAGTGGTAAACCTTCTTCAACAACCGCAGCAACTCCTCCCGCTCAGCGCCTGAAAGGGTCGCGGTGGAATCCAAGTCACTCTGTGCGGCGATTTGCTTGAGTTCCTTGAGCAAGGTTTCGCCAGTCTTGCTCAGGAATATCCCGTAGGAGCGTTTATCCGGCTTGCACCGCACACGCACGGCCAGGGCCCGACTTTCCAGTTTGTTCAGTAGCGGCACCACTTGCGGCGGTTCGATCGTCAGGGCCTTGGCCAGGTCGGCCTGCATCAGGCCGGGATTCTGGTCGATGATCGCCAGCGCCGAGAACTGGGCAGGGCGCAGATCGTGGACGGCGAGCCGGCCAATCAGGTTCTGGAACAGTTTCAACTGGGCGCGGCGCAGGGCGTAACCGATCAGGTCGTCCAGCGCGGAGTCCAGCGGCGCTTGCGCGTCGGTACCGGCGGCCAGGGGCTCGGCGGGTTCGGCGGGTTCGGCAAGCTTGGAAGACTTGGCCATCGAAGTGAACTTCCTCAAGGTAAGTGATTAACAAGGCTATCCAGTTTGCCGGGGTTGCGACGCCCTGGCTATGGGGTCGCGCAAATTCGAGATTTGTAACCGCCGACCCAGACCCGGAAAAATACAGATAAATCGATTAATAGTTAATTGACATAACTATTTTTCCGGTTTAGTTTTTGATCATCTTCAGCCAAGAACAAGAGAGCACGCATCATGAGTAATTACGAAGGTCGCTGGAAAACGGTCAAGGTCGATATCGAGGAGGGCATCGCCTGGGTCACCCTCAATCGCCCGGAAAAACGCAACGCCATGAGCCCGACCCTCAACCGCGAGATGATCGACGTGCTCGAGACGCTGGAGCAGGATCCGGCCGCTGGCGTATTGGTGCTGACCGGGGCCGGTGATGCCTGGACCGCCGGCATGGACCTCAAGGAATATTTCCGCGAAGTGGATGCCGGGCCGGAAATCCTCCAGGAAAAAATCCGTCGCGAAGCGTCGCAATGGCAATGGAAGCTGCTGCGCATGTACGCCAAGCCAACCATCGCCATGGTCAACGGCTGGTGCTTTGGTGGCGGTTTCAGCCCGCTGGTGGCGTGCGACCTGGCGATCTGCGCCGACGAAGCGACCTTCGGTCTCTCGGAAATCAACTGGGGCATTCCGCCAGGCAACCTGGTGAGCAAGGCCATGGCCGACACCGTGGGCCATCGCCAGTCGCTGTACTACATCATGACGGGCAAGACGTTCGGCGGGCAGAAAGCCGCCGAAATGGGCCTGGTCAACGAAAGCGTGCCCTTGGCGCAACTGCGTGAAGTCACGGTGGAGCTGGCGCGCAACCTGCTGGAAAAGAACCCGGTGGTGCTGCGGGCCGCCAAGCATGGTTTCAAACGCTGCCGCGAACTGACCTGGGAGCAGAACGAGGATTACCTGTACGCCAAGCTCGACCAGTCGCGCCTGCTCGACACCGAAGGTGGCCGCGAGCAGGGCATGAAACAGTTTCTGGACGACAAGAGCATCAAGCCTGGCTTGCAAACCTATAAGCGCTGAATCGACCGGCGAATGGCGGGCCGCATCCCGCTGTTCGCTGCCTCGCCCTGGCGCTACTGTTACACCGCTGCGATGCATTCCCGATAAAGACAATAAAGAGGAATCACCATGCTGGACGTGCCCCTGTTGATTGGCGGCCAGTCGTGCCCGGCCCGTGACGGCCGGACCTTCGAACGCTGCAACCCGGTGACGGGTGAGGTGGTGTCTCGCGTGGCCGCCGCCACCCTGGAAGATGCCGACGCCGCAGTAGCTGCTGCCCAAGCGGCGTTTCCCGCCTGGGCCGCATTGGCGCCTAACGAACGCCGCACGCGACTGTTGCGTGCGGCCGAGCAGTTGCAGGCCCGTAGCAGTGAATTCGTCGCTGCTGCCGGCGAAACCGGTGCCATGGCCAATTGGTACGGTTTCAACGTACACCTGGCGGCGAACATGCTGCGTGAAGCCGCTTCCATGACGACCCAGATCAATGGCGAAATCATTCCTTCGGACGTGCCTGGCAGTTTCGCCATGGCCCTGCGTCAGCCTTGCGGCGTAGTGCTGGGCATCGCGCCCTGGAACGCTCCGGTGATTCTCGCCACCCGCGCCATCGCCATGCCCCTGGCCTGTGGTAACACCGTGGTGCTCAAGGCTTCTGAAATAAGCCCGGCGGTGCACCGGCTGATCGGCCAGGTGTTGCAGGACGCAGGGCTGGGTGACGGCGTGGTCAACGTGATCTGTAACGCACCGGCGGATGCGCCGGCCATTGTCGAGCGGTTGATCGCCAACCCGGCGGTGCGTCGGGTCAATTTCACCGGTTCGACCCATGTCGGGCGCATCGTCGGCGAACTGTCGGCGCGTCACCTCAAGCCGGCCTTGCTGGAACTGGGCGGCAAGGCGCCGCTGCTGGTGCTGGACGATGCCGACCTGGACGCTGCGGTGCAAGCGGCGGCCTTCGGCGCCTACTTCAACCAGGGCCAGATCTGCATGTCCACCGAGCGACTGATCGTCGATGCCCGTGTGGCGGATGAGTTCATCGCCCGCTTGACCGCCAAGATCGCCACCCTGCGCGCCGGCGATCCGACGGCTGCTGATTCGGTGCTGGGCTCGTTGGTTGACGTCAGTGCCGGTCAACGCATCAAGGGGCTGATCGACGATGCCTTGGCCAGAGGCGCAACGCTGGTCACGGGTGGGCAGTTGGAAGGCAGCATCCTGCAACCAACCTTGCTCGACGGCGTCACTGCGCAGATGCGCTTGTACCGCGAAGAGTCTTTCGGGCCGGTGGCGGTGCTTCTGCGCGGTGACGGCGATGAAGAGCTGTTGCGCCTGGCCAACGATTCCGAGTTCGGCCTGTCGGCCGCCATCTTCAGTCGCGACACGAGCCGTGCTCTAGCCTTGGCCCAGCGGGTCGAGTCGGGCATTTGCCACATCAACGGGCCGACCGTGCACGATGAGGCGCAGATGCCCTTTGGCGGGGTCAAGTCCAGTGGTTACGGCAGCTTTGGCGGCAAGGCGTCCATCGAGCATTTCACCCAGCTGCGTTGGGTGACCTTGCAGAACGGTCCCCGGCATTACCCGATCTGAAACCCGTCGCATCGCGGGCGGTGGAGCCTTGAACACCGTCGCCCCGATGCAGGCCAGAATAATAATGACAAGGCCGCAGCCTAGTGCTGCCACGCTCCGCTCGCATCGCGACCCGAGTGTGCCTTGGTGGAGGAAATGTACGTGAGTTTCGAGTCCAGACCGTCCTCCCGACCCGAGGCCAGGCGGTATCGCCAGGTGTCGATTGGTCATCCTGCCGTCGAAGTCCGGGAAGAGCGTGGCATCTTGCACATGCGCTCCCTGGAGCCTCTGGCCCCGCTGCCGGCGCGGTTGCTCGAGCGCCTGGTGCACTGGGCCGAGGTGCGCCCAGAGCAGACGTTTATCGCCGCCCGTGAAGCCGGTGGTGACTGGTGTCGTGTCAGTTATGCCCAAATGCTCGACAGTGTCCGGGCCATCGCCCAAAGCCTGCTCGGTTACGGCTTATCGGCCGAGAAACCCTTGGCGCTGCTCTCCGGCAACGACATCGAGCACCTGCAAATGGCCCTCGGCGCGATGTACGCCGGTATTCCCTATTGCCCGGTTTCGCCGGCCTATTCATTGCTGTCCCAGGATTTCGCCAAGCTGCGTCACGTCTGCGATCTGTTGCAGCCGGGGCTGGTGTTTGTCAGCGAAGCCGCACCGTTCGAGCGGGCAATCACTGCCGTATTGCCGGCGGACGTGCCCTTGATCACGGTGCGTGGCGAGATAGCTGGCCGGTCGAGGACAAGCTTCGCCAGCCTGCTGGCCCAACCCGGCGGCGCCGAGGCCGAGCAGGCGTTCGCCGCCACTGGCCCGGACAGCATCGCCAAGTTCCTGTTTACCTCAGGCTCCACCAAACTGCCCAAGGCGGTGATCACCACCCAGCGTATGCTTTGCGCCAATCAGCAGATGCTGCTGCAGACCTTTCCGGTGTTCGGCGAGGCGCCCCCGGTGCTGGTGGACTGGTTGCCGTGGAACCACACGTTCGGTGGCAGCCACAATGTTGGCATCGTGTTGTACAACGGCGGCACGTTCTACCTGGACGACGGCAAACCCACCGCCCAGGGCTTCGCCGAAACCCTGCGCAACCTCAAGGAAATTTCACCGACCGCCTACCTGACCGTGCCCAAGGGCTGGGAGGAGCTGGTTAGCGCCCTGGAGCGGGACGGTGAGTTGCGCGAGCGATTCTTCAAGCGCATCAGTCTGTTCTTCTTTGCGGCAGCGGGTTTGTCCCAAAGCACCTGGGACCGGCTCGACAAGGTCGCCGAACAGCATTGCGGCGAACGTATCCGCATGATGGCGGGCCTGGGCATGACCGAGGCGGCGCCGTCCTGCACCTTCACCACCGGGCCGTTGTCCATGGCCGGCTACATTGGCCTTCCGGCGCCCGGCTGCGAAGTCCGGCTGGTGCCGGTGGACGGCAAGTTCGAAGGGCGTTTTCGCGGGCCGCACATCATGCCCGGCTACTGGCGCTCGCCGCAGCAAACTGCCGAGGTATTCGACGAGGAGGGTTTCTATTGTTCGGGGGATGCGATCAAGTTGGCCGATGCCAGCAATCCGCAACTGGGGCTGATGTTCGATGGGCGGATCGCCGAGGACTTCAAATTGTCTTCCGGTGTATTCGTAAGCGTCGGGCCGTTGCGCAACCGCGCGGTGCTGGAGGGCACGCCCTACGTCCAGGACCTGGTGATCACCGCGCCGGATCGCGAGTGCCTGGGGGCGCTGGTGTTCCCACGGCTTGCTGAATGCCGACGCTTGTCGGGCCTGGGCGGGGAGGCCAGCGACGCCCAGGTCCTCGCCAGCCCGCCGGTACGCCAATGGTTCGCCGACTGGCTGCAACGCCTGAACCGCGAAGCCAGCGGCAACGCCAGTCGCGTGGAGTGGATCGCCTTGCTCGATGAACCGGCGTCCATCGACCGTGGTGAAATCACCGACAAAGGCTCGATCAACCAACGGGCGGTGCTGCAGTGGCGGGCGGGGAAGGTCGAGGCGCTGTATCGCGGGGAGGATGCGTCGATCCTGCGGGCGGGACCTGTGGCTTAAAGCAAAACCTTGTGGATGTTCATAAGTGGCAGGCTCATCCACAAACTCCTGTGGGAGCGAGCTTGCTCGCGATTGCGGTGGTTCAGCAGCAGAGATGTTGCCTGACTCACCGTCATCGCGAGCAAGCTCGCTCCCACATGAGGTCCGGGGACTGGTTTGTGGTGTTTAACGCCGTCCTAGCAACAAACCCACCACCAGGCCGAAACCGGCGGAAATCGCCACGGTCTGCCAGGGGTGGCCGCCAATATAGACCTCAGTGGCATCGACCATGGGACGGGTACGTTCCCGGGTGCTGGTGACTGAGTCGAGCGCCTGTTGCAGTTTCTGGGATATCTGGCCTCGCAGGTCTTCGGCCTCTTCGCCCACCAGCGAGGCACTGCTTTTGAGCAGCTTTTCCGATTCTTCAATCAGAGCCGTCAATTCGCTGAAGGCTTGATCCTTGATTTGCTCTCCGTTCGCTTGCACGGTGCCTTTACGGGCCATGGAAGTACTCCTTGTGTGGATGATGGCATTGAACAATGGAGTGCCGTGCCCGTTAAAAAGTTGCAACGCTCGGCGCTGGCAGGGCAGTCCATCACAAATCGTGGTTAAGACGTTTCCCTCCAAGGTGTAAGATGGCGCCTATTTACGCAACAGGTAATTCCCATGAGCTTCAATCTGGCTGACAAGCCCCTGGCCGAGCGCGCCGCGCTGGAAGACGAAAAATCCCGACTTTTTGAACTGTGGCAAAACAACCTGGGCAAGGCCAAGGGCGATGCCGCCCGCTTGTTCGGCGAGCGCTCCAAACGCAAGGGCAAGTGGGCCGAGTGGGTGCGTGCCGAACTGGACGGCATGTCGCCGCCGGAGTACGCCAACATGGTGCGCAGTGAGGTCAATCGACTGATGGCTGCCAACAAGTAAGCCTTAGGTGAATGTTGCCGTAATGGCCTCGCGAACCTTGAGCATAGTCGGCTCCATTTGCGTGTGGGTTCGCCATCCCAACTCGATGGGGTAGCGGGGCAAGGCCAGGGGGCAGGGCAGCAAGGCCAGGCCGCTGAGGTCGGCGATGGCCCGGGCGGCATGGGTCGGGATGGTCGCCACGGCCTGACTGCCCTTGAGCAGGAACGGCAACGCGGCAAAGTGGGTGGTCGAGGCGCAGACTCGCCGACTCAGGCCAAGCCCGGCCAGCCCTTCGTCGGTGATGCCGATGAAACCACCCGAAGACACCAGCAGGTGTTCACGGGCCACGAACGCCTCCAGGCTGAGGGATTGCTGGCCCTGCGCCAGGCTCGCCGGGTCCAGGAGGCAAGCGTAATCGCCTTCGCCCAACACCTGACGGCTGAGCAATCGCTGGGCGAAACCGCCCGCTGTGATCGCCAGGTCAAGGTCGCGCTCCATCAGGGCCCGGCCGACGATCTGACTGTGGGTCTGGCGGAAAATCAAGCGCAGGCCCGGCGCGCGGTGGGCCACTTCTTCGATCAGGCGTCGCCCATGGGCAATTTCGAAATCGTCCGACAGGCCGACGATGACCGAGCGGCCTTCGTAATGGCTGGCATCCGGGTCGACCATCGCCAGGCTCTGGCGGCATTTATCCAATGCTTCGCTGATCACCGGCTTCAGTTGATTGGCCCGCAGCGTCGGCGCCAGGCCCCGGCCGGTGCGCACGAATAATTGATCGTCATACAAACCGCGAAGCCTGCGCAGCGCAGCGCTGATGGCCGACTGGGTCACGCCCAGGCGCACGGCGGCGCGGCTGGCGCTGGATTCGTCATGCAGGGCTTCGAAGGTCTTGAGCAGATTGAGGTCGATGTCAGCGATATTCATAAGGCTCATATCATTTAGCAGCATTCAGGGCTTTATTCATGATCGGCCGCTGCTTGAGAATCAGCAACACCTGATGATCAAGGAGTTGAAAAAACATGCCCAAATCCATTGTGGCTGCCCTGCAGATCGGCTCGTTGCCTGGCGGCAAGGGCGAGACCCTGGCACAGATCCTTTCCTACGAAGAGGCCATTCGCGAGGCCGGCGCGCGCCTGGTGGTGATGCCTGAAGCGCTGCTGGGTGGCTATCCCAAGGGCGAGGGGTTCGGGACTCAACTGGGTTACCGGCTGCCGGAGGGGCGCGAGGCGTTTGCCCGCTATTTTGCCAATGCCATTGACGTGCCCGGCGTTGAAACCGAAGCGCTGGCCGGGCTGTCGGCGCGTACAGGGGCGAGCCTGGTGCTGGGCGTCATCGAGCGTGTCGGCAGCACCCTGTACTGCACCGCGCTGTATTTCGAACCCGATGCAGGCCTGGTAGCCCGGCACCGCAAGTTGATGCCCACCGGCACCGAGCGGCTGATCTGGGGCAAGGGCGATGGGTCGACCTTGCCCGTGATCGACAGCCAGGTCGGTCGGGTCGGCGCGGCGGTGTGCTGGGAAAACATGATGCCGCTGCTGCGCACCGCGATGTACGCCAAAGGCGTGGAAGTCTGGTGTGCGCCGACGGTGGATGAGCGGGAGATGTGGCAGGTGACCATGCGCCATATCGCCCACGAAGGTCGCTGCTTTGTGGTCAGTGCCTGCCAGGTCCAGGCTTCGCCGCAGGCCCTGGGTATCGAGGTCGCGCACTGGCCGGCCGAGCGGCCGTTGATTGCTGGTGGCAGCGTGATTGTCGGGCCCATGGGCGACGTGCTGGCCGGGCCGCTGAAAGACACGGCGGGGTTACTCACCGCCGAAATCGACACCGATGAACTGGTGCGGGCGCGCTACGACTATGACGTGGTGGGGCATTACGCCAGGCCGGATGTGTTCGAGTTGGTGGTGGATGAGCGCGCCAAGCCCGGCGTGCGCTTCACGGCATGATTCACCAGCTGGCGGCGGAACCCGGCAGGTCGAGGGTTCCGCGGTCGACGAAGCGCAGGGTGCCGAATACGCCGCCGGCGAGCTTGCCCTTGAGCACATAGGGCAGGTTGTCCAGACCTTGGGTCTGGCTCAGGCCCAAGGTCTGGCGCAACACCGA
This sequence comes from Pseudomonas sp. H1_F01, assembly GCF_054681425.1. Taxonomy (NCBI): domain Bacteria; kingdom Pseudomonadati; phylum Pseudomonadota; class Gammaproteobacteria; order Pseudomonadales; family Pseudomonadaceae; genus Pseudomonas; species Pseudomonas sp. H1_F01. Next base: position 3,146,243 of record NZ_CP162823.1, read on the forward strand.
AAACGCCGAAATGCTCACCGGGACACTGAGGATCGCCTCGGAAAAGCGCGGGATCGAACCGCTCTGGTCACTGACCCCCGTTGCCAGCGTACGGTCGTTGACCTCCAGGTCCAGCGCCACGCCGTTGTAGTCGATGGCGGTTTCGTTGGGGTTCTGCACGCGCAGTTTCACGGCGAAACGCACCTCCAGGCCCTGGTTGGGCAAGGGTTCGATGCCGACTACGTTGATGTTCAGCGGGTCACGGTGCGGGAAGAGGGCGCAGGCGCTCAGGCTGAGCAGTATCAGGAAAACGGAAAGGCCGAGGATTCTGCGCATGGATAGACTCTCAAGAAAGGAAAAAACTCGGAAACGATTGAGTACGATAACCCACAGCGGCCCCATGACAACGGCAAACCACCCTGTGGGAGCAAGGCTTGCCCGCGATGAAGGCGATGCGGTCTTTCAGGAACCGAGGTGTCTGTTTCGCGAGCAAGCTTTGCTCCCACAGCCTTGCGGGGGCAGATTCCACCTTGCTCTGGGTCCAAACAAGGATCATGGCTCCTGACAGTTTCTGACACCAGCCTCTGCTAATCTGCGTCAACTTTTTCTTTCCGGACAGTCCATCGTGTCGCGTACCTCTCGGTTGCTCACTTTGCTGCAAGTCTTGCGGGGCAAGCGTTGCCCGGTCACCGCTGCGACATTGGCGGGCGAACTGAACGTTTCCGAGCGCACCTTGTACCGCGACATCGCCGAACTCACCTCCCTCGGCGCGCCGATCCAGGGCGAGGCGGGTATCGGTTATGTCTTGCGCAGCGGCCTGTTCCTGCCGCCACTGATGTTCACCGCCGATGAAATCGAGGCCATTGTGCTGGGCTTGCGCTACGTCGATCAGCGCGCCGACGAGGTGCTGGGCAAGGCCGCCGCCGACGCCCTGGCGAAGGTCGCCGCAGTGCTGGCCCCCGATGTGCGAGACGCCTTGCGCAACCCCACGGTATTGCCCGGTCCACCGGGTTATGGCTATCCGCAGAACACGGTGGAACTGAATGTGTACCGCCAGGCCATTCGCGCCCAGGCCAAGCTGCATATCGATTACGCCGATGTGAACAAGACCCCGAGCCAACGCTTGATCTGGCCGCTGGCCCTGGGCTTTTTCAATGAAGCGCGGGTGGTGGTGGCCTGGTGTGAATTGCGCGGCGCCTATCGGACTTTTCGCACTGACCGGATTGCCTCTGCCACCGAGCAGGGCGAGCGCTATCCGGGCCGACGCAGCGACTTGCTGCGCGACTGGTTTGCGCTGATGAAGCTGGACGAAACCGGGCGTTTCACTCCTGACAAAAACTGACACAACGCTGTTCTAGCATAGTGCCAGATCGATAAAACAAGGAGCCGTACCATGTCCAATCCCGTCTCTTCCCTGGCCCCGGCCATCGCCGGCTACATCGCCGCCGCCAATGCCCGTGACAGTTCGGCAGTGACGCGTTTCTTCGCCGAGGATGCCAACGTGTTCGATGAAGGCCAGCACCGTGTTGGCACCCAGGCCATCGCCCAATGGATGGAAGACACCGCCCAGCGCTTCCAGCCGCGGGTGGAAGTCCTCAATGTGCAGCAACGCACTGGCAAGGTGCTGGTGCAGAACCTGATCTCCGGGACATTCCCCGGCAGCCCGTTGGAGTTACGCTACACCTTCCGGCTCGATGAGCAGGGCAAGATCAGTCGGTTGGATATCTCGATCTAGGTTCTGCACTCAGGTCTGTGGGAGCAAGGCCTGTGGGAGCAAGGCTTGCCCGCGATGAACGATAACGCGGTTTGGCTGTTGGACCGCGGCGCGACTATCGCGGGCAAGCCATGCTCCCACAGGCCATGCTTTCACAAGATGTTGCTCCCACAGATAAACCCCACGCCACAGATCCACGCAGGGTTCCTGCAGTCGTTCGCCATGGCATACTCCCCACCTTCGTTTTCCGGACCCGGGCCGTATGACTTTCGACTCCCCCTTGAGTGCCTGGCAGCATGCCATCGAACACCACGGCTTCGTCCAGGACGAGGCCCAGGAACTGGCCATCATGACACTGGAGCAATGCCACAAGGCGTTGCACGAAGGTCGCAAGTCGATCAAGGGCGTTTATCTCTGGGGCCCGGTGGGACGTGGCAAGACCTGGCTGATGGACCGCTTTTATGAAAGCCTCAAGGTGCCGGCCCGTCGACAACACTTCCACCATTTCATGGCGTGGGTGCATCAGCGTTCATTTCAGCTCACTGGCACGCCGGATCCCTTGCAGGCCCTGGCCCGGGAGTTGAGTGCTGAAGTACGGGTGCTGTGTTTCGACGAACTGTTCGTCAACGACATCGGCGATGCAATCATCCTCGGGCGCCTGTTCCAGGTGATGTTCGAGCTGGGCATGGTGATGGTCAGTACCTCCAACCTGCCGCCGGAAGAACTCTATGCCAACGGCCACAACCGCGAGCGTTTCCTGCCGACCATCACCGCGATCAATCGATACATGCAGGTCGTGCCGGTGAACGGTTGGCAAGACCATCGCCAGCACCCAGGTCAGTTACAGCAACGTTATTGGCTGCGCGATCCCGGGCAACCTGATCCGCTGGGGGAGGTCTTCAACCAGTTGACCACCGGGCAAGCGTCGAGCACTGCGCCGATCGAGGTCGGTCATCGCCTGCTTGAACCGGTTCGGGCCAGCGATACCGTGCTCTGGAGCCGTTACTCCGACCTGTGCGAGCAACCGTTCTCGGCGCTGGATTTCATGGCGCTGTGCGACCGCTTCAGCGTCATCCTGCTCAGTGACGTGCCGTGCCTGAGCGCCGAACAACGCGAAGGGCGCATTGCCCGTGGCACCGAAGACGGTGTCGAACGGGTCGAGGCCGGTGATCGCGAATTGCCGCAGTTGTCGATCCATGACGATGGTGTACGGCGCTTCATCGCCCTGGTTGACGAGTGTTATGACCGCAAGGTGCCGTTGTGCCTTTCGGCCCTGGTGCCGATGGATGAGTTGTATACCGAGGGCTATCTGCAATTCCCGTTTCGCCGTACCCTCAGCCGCCTCCAGGAAATGCAAATGCAACGTTTTGGTCAGCGAACCTGACCTGTATCCCGCCGACGGCTTCGAGCTGGCGGCACTAACGAAGTGAGATGGAAGGTCATGGAAGAAGCCAAGGACATCCTTGTACTGCAAGCCAGCTACACCAACCCGGTTCACGCCGAAGCGATCTGTCATGTGCTCAACGGCTATGCACAGGACCCGATGGGCGGGGGGCATCCATTGCCGGCAGAGGTGCTGCTGCATCTGCCCGAGGAACTGGCCAAGCGCCCTCATGCCTTCAGCGTGCTGGCTTTCGTCAACGGCGAACCGGCGGGGCTGGTCAATTGTTTCGAAGGTTTTTCAACCTTTGCCTGCCGGCCACTGGTGAACGTCCACGACGTGGCGGTGATGAAGGATTTTCGTGGGCTCGGGCTGAGCCAGAAGATGCTGCAGAAGGTCGAGGACATCGCCCGCCAGCGTGGTTGCTGCAAGATTACCCTGGAAGTGCTCGAGGGCAATGCCGTGGCCCAGGCCAGCTATGCCAAGTTCGGCTTTGCCGCCGGCATGTTCGACCCGGCCCACGGACCTATGGAGTTCTGGATCAAGCCCCTGTAAAAGCGGGCTTCTAAGGGGGTTCGGTTATTTCTGCACGACTGCAGCCGCCGCTGCCTTGGGCTGCATCAGGCTGAAGTCGATCAGGGCCTTGCGTGGGGTTTGATAGGGGTCGCCAATCAACAGCGGGCGCGCCTTGAAGTCCGCGCTGACCAGGCTCTTGCTGTGGTCCAGTTCATCAAAACTCAAGCCAGCCATGTCCGCCCAGGTGTGAATCAGGTGCGAGCTACTGTAGGGGCGCGACAGGTCGCCGGCAAAGTTCCAGTCATGGCTTTCGCGCCACTTGGGCGAGGCCCAGGCCATGAAGGGGATGGTGTACATCGGCGCGGTCGGCTTGCCTTCATTACGGCCCAGGGTGCCGTGGCCCGAGGAGTCGAACACGTCTTCACCATGGTCCGACAGGTACAGCAGGAAGCCGTTGGGGTCGGTCTTGGCGTAGTCCTTGATCAGGCTGGACACGACGAAGTCGTTGTACAGCACCGCATTATCGTAGCTGTTGTAGGTCGGGACCTGATCATCACGCAGGCCTGCCGGTACGCCTTGGCGGTCGGTGAACTTGTTGAAGGTCGGCGGATACCGGTACTGGTAGCTCATGTGGGTGCCGAGCAGATGCACCACGATCAGCTTGCGCGGGGCGCTGTCGGCCAAGGCCTTGTTGAATGGCTCGATCACATCGCCATCGTACTGCGCGGCATTCTGGTTGCGGTTGTTGTTCAGGTACACCTGCTCGTCGGCCTGTTGGGAAAAGGTCGTGAGCATGGTGTTGCGCTTGGTCATGGTCTGCTGGTTGGTAATCCAGAAGGTCTTGTAGCCGGCCTGTTTCATCATGCTCACCAGCGACGGGGTGCTCAGGTACAGGTCCGGGTTCTGTTCGTCGGCGAACGTCAGCACCTGCTGCAGCGCTTCGATGGTGTAGGGGCGCGGGGTGATGACGTTGTCGAACACCGACAGCTGGCCTTTGAGCTTGTCCAGCTCTGGCGTGGTTTCCCGCGGGTAACCGTAGAGGCTCATGCGTTGGCGGTTGGTGGATTCACCGATCACCAGCACCAGAGTGGCCGGTTGGTCGGCCATGGCGTCCTTGAGGTTGCGCAGTGGCGCGATCTTGCTGGCGCTGTGGAGCATGCCTTGCATGTTCTCCAACTGCTCACCATAGCGACGATACGCCACTACCATCTGCCACGGCACCGCAGGCTCGATGCGATCTTCGAATTTCTCCAGGCCACCGGCAAAGCTGCCGGTACGCTGGGTCTGCTTAATCAGCGGATAACCGACCACGGCCAAGACAATGGCGACTGCTGCGACCATGGCCTGGCCCCGGGGCAGGTACACCGGGCGCAAGCGGGTCCAGAGCCAATAGCCGACGGCGGTGTGGGCCAGGAACGCCGCCACCATCCACCAGGCAAAATACTGTGTCATGTACTCGCCGGCTTCAGACACGTTCGATTCGAACATGATGAAGATGACGCTCTGGGAAAATTCTTGCTGATAAATGAAGAAGTAGCCGAGGCTGGCCATGGAGCAGGCCCACAGCACCACGCCGATCAAGGCCGCGAGCACGCGCGTGCGGGCGGGGAAGAGCAGCATGGGCGCCAACCACACCGCGCTCATCACGAACGCTTGGCGAAAGCCGGTGAAGCCGGAGGTGTCGCTCAACAGAATGAGCAGTTGGGTGATGCCAGAGAAGTACCAGAAGAACAGAAACAGCCAGCCAAGCCCGGCCCAGTCGAAACCTTTCGCAGTCGTTTTGCTGCGTTTGAACAAACTCATCAAGCGCTCCAGCCTTTGTCGACGACGCTGTCTGCACCGGATTGGTGACCGCAGGCATACGCCGAGCAACCTTAAAGGCGGGGAGTATCACGAGTCGGTTGTGAAAAGTTTGTGAGTTTTTCGAATACAAATCGATAACGGGGTGCGAGCACCTGGGGGGAGGGATTTATTTGTGGCAGGGGATGTGTCTGTGGAAGCAAGGCTTGCCCGCGATGAAAGCGATGTGGTCCTTCAGGAACCGAGGCGCCTGTTTCGCGAGCAAGCTTTGCTCCCACAGCCCTGTGGGGACAGATCTCCTCGCCACAAGTGTGCATGGCGGACTCGCATGGAAATGACACCGGTTTGGCCAGTGTCACTTCCTGGCGCTGTGCCTCTGGGGCGGTTACCGAGCCAGGGACTGGCTCTGGTGGGACAACTGTGCGTGTTGCAACTGCATGCGCAGTTGCGTCACTTCATCAAGCAGTAGATCGCGTTCTTCCTTGAGTAGGCGCAATTCATCGCGACGAATGGTCACATAAAGGGTTTGGGGAGGACGTGCGGTAACGACAGGGCCCATTGCTCACCTCGCAAATGGCGTACATCAACTATAGAGATGTCGCCAGTATTTGGTCGACACCTCTACTATCGGCGCCGATTCTGATTTCTTTTGCTTGTGATTGGAACTTTTTTATTTTTCATGGTCGCTGTGTCTTCGGCCGGATCTTGAGCGTTATCCCTTGTGATCGCTCGAATTACCCGGAAACTATGCAGCAATGCTCTGGACTAACCTCCATTAGTCGATAGTGTTAAATCTTTGACACACCTTTATTTGTAGTAGGGAGCATCAGCACATGCAACTCGGGATCATTGGACTGGGCCGCATGGGCGGCAATATTGCGCGGCGCCTGATGCTCAATGGGCACACCACCGTCGTCTACGACCGCAACGCCGCTTTTGTCGAAAACCTGCGTCAGGAAGGCGCCACGGGCGTCGCGGACCTGCCGGCACTGGTCGCCGGGCTGGAGAAGCCTCGGGCGGTCTGGGTCATGCTGCCGGCCGGCGCACCCACCGAAGACACCATTAACGTCCTCAGCGAACTGCTGGAGCCGGGCGATGTGATCATTGATGGCGGTAACACGTACTACAAGGACGACATCCGTCGCGCCCAGGCCCTGTCGGAAAAAGGCCTGAGCTACATCGATGTCGGCACCTCCGGCGGCGTTTGGGGCCTGGAACGCGGTTACTGCATGATGATTGGCGGTGATGCCGAAGTGGTGAAGCGCCTGGACCCGCTGTTCGACAGCCTGGCGCCGGGCATGGGCGACATCCCGCGCACCCGTGACCGCAAATCCGACGATGACCGCGCCGAACGTGGCTACATCCACGCTGGCCCGGCCGGTTCGGGGCATTTTGTGAAGATGATCCACAACGGCATCGAATACGGAATGATGCAGGCCTTTGCCGAGGGTTTTGACATCCTCAAGACCAAATCCAGCGAAAGCCTGCCACCGGAGCAGCGCTTCGACCTGAACGTGGCCGATATCGCTGAAGTCTGGCGTCGCGGCAGCGTGGTGTCGTCCTGGCTGCTGGACTTGACCGCCGACGCGTTGGCCAGCGATCCGAAACTGGATGGTTTTTCCGGTGAGGTCGCCGACAGCGGTGAAGGGCGCTGGACCATCGAGGCTGCCATCGAGCAAGCGGTGCCGGTTCCGGTCCTGTCCAGTTCGTTGTTTGCCCGTTTCCGCTCGCGCCAGCAAAGCACGTACGGTGACAAAATGCTCTCGGCCATGCGCTTCGGCTTCGGCGGCCACGTGGAGACGCCGAAAAAATGACCTCGATCGGCAGCAAATCCAAGGCAGAACCCGCGCCGCCGACCACGTTGTTTCTGTTCGGCGCCCATGGCGATCTGGTCAAGCGTCTGCTGATGCCGGCGCTTTACCACCTCAGTCGCGACGGTCTGCTGGGCGATGGGCTGCGCATCATCGGGGTTGACCACAACGCCATCAGCGATGTGGATTTTGCCAAGAAACTCGAGGACTTCATCCGTAACGAAGCGGCGAGCAAGGGCGGCGATGCCGACCGGGCGCTCGATCCGGTGCTGTGGGCCAAGCTGGCCCGGGGCATCAGCTACGTCCAGGGTGATTTCCTCGATGAGAGCACCTACCAGGCGCTGGCGGCCAAAATCGCCGCCAGCGGCACCGGCAACGCGGTTTTCTACCTGGCGACCGCGCCGCGCTTTTTCAGTGAAGTGGTCAGCCGCCTTGGTGCGGCCGGGCTGCTTCAGGAGCAGGAGGGGGCCTTCCGGCGAGTGGTGATCGAAAAGCCGTTCGGCTCCGACCTGCACACCGCCGAAGCGCTGAACGCCTGCCTGCTCAAGGTCATGAGCGAGAAACAGATCTATCGCATCGACCATTACCTGGGCAAGGAAACGGTGCAGAACATTCTGGTCAGCCGTTTCTCCAACAGCCTGTTCGAGGCGTTCTGGAACAACCACTACATCGACCACGTACAAATCACCGCCGCCGAAACGGTCGGCGTGGAAACCCGTGGCAGTTTTTATGAACATACCGGCGCCCTGCGGGACATGGTGCCCAATCATCTTTTCCAACTGCTGGCGATGGTGGCCATGGAGCCGCCAGCGGCGTTTGGTGCCGACGCAGTGCGTGGGGAAAAGGCCAAGGTCGTCGGGGCGATCCGGCCCTGGTCGGTGGAGCAGGCCCGGGCCAACTCGGTCCGCGGCCAGTACGCGGCCGGTGAAGTCGGTGGCAAGGCGGTGAAAGGTTATCGCCAGGAGGCCAACGTGGCGCCCGACAGCAGCACCGAGACCTACGTCGCCCTCAAGGTCATGATCGACAACTGGCGGTGGGTCGGCGTGCCGTTTTACCTGCGCACCGGCAAGCGCATGAGCGTGCGGGACACGGAGATCGTCATCTGCTTCAAGCCCGCGCCCTACGCGCAGTTTCGCGACACCGAAGTCGACGAACTGCAACCTACGCACTTGAGAATCCAGATTCAGCCCAATGAAGGCATGTGGTTCGACCTGCTGGCCAAGCGGCCGGGGCCGGCACTCGACATGGCCAATATCGAATTGGGATTTGCCTACAAGGATTTCTTCGAAATGCAACCATCCACGGGTTACGAAACCCTGATCTACGATTGCCTGACCGGCGACCAGACGCTGTTCCAGCGCGCTGACAACATCGAAAACGGCTGGCGCGCCGTGCAGCCGTTCCTCGATGCCTGGCAGCAGGACGCGGCATTCCAGCCCTACAAGGCCGGCGAAGATGGCCCGGCGGCCGCCGATGACTTGCTGACCCGCGACAGTCGCGTCTGGCACGACCTCGGATGAGTGATCTGGTGAAGCATCCCATCCGTTTTTTGCTCAGCGACATGGACGGCACACTGCTGTTGCCCGACCACAGCCTGAACCAGCGCACCATTGAGGCGGTTCGCTCATTGCGTGAGGCCGGTGTGCTGTTCAGCCTCGCCACCGGGCGGCCACCGCGGGCCATGTTGCAGCAGATCGAGGCCCTGGGTGTCGACCTGCCCACGGCGGCGTTCAATGGCGGCACGCTGGTTCATCCCGATGGCAGCTTTCTTGCCGTCCACTACCTGCCACCCGAAGCAGCGCTGGCCACACTGGCCCTGTACGCCGATCAGCCCGGCATCGAAGTCTGGGTATTTGCCGATGGCGACTGGCTGGTGCGCGACGCCAACGGTCCGATGGTGCCGGTGGAGACGCGTGGCCTGGGCTACCCACCAGTAGAGGTCGAAAGCTTCGAGCCGTACCTGGAGCGGATCGACAAGATCGTCGCCACCAGCGCCAACACGGACCTGCTGGTGGAGTTGGAGGCGCGGTTGCATCCGCTGCTCAAGGACCAGGCCCAGGTGTCGCGCTCGCAACCGATCTACCTGGATGTGACGGCCATGAAGGCGAACAAAGGAGAAGCGCTGTCGACCCTGGCAGCCTTCCTCGATGTGCCGCTGGAGCAGACGGCGGCCATGGGTGACGGTGGCAACGACCCGGCGATGTTCCATCGCGCGGGATTGTCGATTGCCATGGGGCAGGCGGAAGAGGCGATCCGGCGCCAAGCGGACGTCGTGACCGCTGCGGTTATTGACGACGGTGCGGCGCTGGCGATCGAACGCTACATCTTGCCGCGATAGGATGTCCTGGCCTTTGGTGGCAGGGGAATTCATTCCCACTGTGGGAGCAAAGCTTGCTCGCGAAACAGGCGCCTCGGTTCCTGATAGACCGTATCGCCTTCATCGCGGGCAAGCCTTGCTCCCACAGAGGGATCCCCTTGCCATCGATGTTCCAAGTTTTTTACAACCAGTAAGTCACCGCATACCAGCCCAAGCCACCCATCACCACGGTGTAGGGCACGGCCATCCAGACCATCCGGCCATAGGACAGGCGAATCAGCGGGGCGATCGCCGAGGTCAGCAGGAACAGGAATGCAGCCTGGCCGTTGGGTGTGGCGACGCTCGGCAGGTTGGTGCCGGTGTTGATGGCCACCGCCAGGGTCTCGAACTGTTCGCGGCTCATGTGGCCGGAGACGAAGGCCTGCTTGACCTCGGTAATGTAGATGGTTGCCACGAACACGTTGTCGCTGATGGCCGACAGCAGGCCATTTGCAATGAACAGCATGCCGGGCTGCTGGTCGGCGGGCAGGCCCAGCACCCACTGGATCAGCGGCGTGAACAACTGCTGGTCGTGAATGACCGCCACCACCGCAAAGAACACCACCAGCAGCGCGGTGAACGGCATGGCGTCCTTGAACGCATTGCCGAGCCTGTGCTCGTCGGTGATGCCGGTGAAGGCGGTAATCAACACGATGACCATCAGGCCGATCAGACCGACCTCGGCAATGTGCAGGGCCAGGCCCACGATCAGGATCAGCGCGGCAATACCCTGGACGATCAGGGCGGCGCGTTGGCGTGCGGTGCGTTCACGATTGTCCTGCTCGGCGTAGTCGGCCAGCACGGCACGTACGTTGTCCGGTAGCAGCGTGCCGTAACCGAACCAGCGCAGTTTTTCCAGGGCTACGCAGGTCACCAGCCCGGCCACCAGCACCGGCAGCGACACCGGCGCGACTTTCAGGAAGAAGTCGATGAAATGCCAGTCCATCTCATGGCCGATCAGCAGGTTCTGCGGTTCTCCTACCAAGGTGCAGACGCCGCCCAGCGCTGTGCCTACGGCGCCATGCATGAGCAGGCTGCGTAGAAACGCCCGAAACTGATTGAGATCTTCATGATGACTCGACGGCAGATCGTGGTCTTCATCGACATTGCTGTCCTGGCGCGGATCGTTGCCCGACGCCACACGGTGATACACCGCATAAAAGCCGACCGCGGCGCTGATGATCACCGCGGTGACGGTCAATGCGTCAAGGAACGCAGACAGGAACGCCGAGAGAAAGCAGAACATCAAGGCCAGCAGCGCCTTGGAGCGCACGCCCAGGAGCAGGCGTGAGAACAGGAACAGCAGTAGATCCTTCATGAAGTAGATGCCTGCCACCATGAACATCAGCAGCAGGATCACCGGGAAGTTGTGCAGCAGCTCATCGTACAGCGCCTTGGGGGTGGTCATGCCCAGCACCAGGGCTTCGACCAGCAGCAGGCCGCCGGGCATCAGCGGGTAGCATTTAAGGGCCATGGCGAGGGTGAAGATGAACTCCACCACCAGCATCCAGCCGGCAACAACCGGGCCCAGGGTCCACAGCACCACGGCATTGAGGATCAGGAACGTGATGATGCACGCCTTGTACCAGCGCGGGGAATGCCCCAGAAAGTTATGCGCGAAAGCCTGAGCCATTGAACCGGACATCGGCTGCTCCTTTTAATTAGAAGCGCGCAACTTGCCGTAAGAAATGAGGAATATCAAGAGTAAGAATAAATACCGTTCACCCGCGATAATCCGACTCAGGCCCAATACCGCGCAACCACCGCTCGATAATGCCCCTGGAGCGAATAACCGCCCACCAGGATTCTTCCATCAGCCTGCATAGCCAGGGTGGTGGCGGTGTCCAGGCTGTAGCCGAGTCGAGTGCGAACCCAGCCTTTGCCCTGGCCGAAATCCGGGTCGAGGCTGGCGTCTGGCAGATGTCGGGCAAGTACGAAGTCGGCCTCGATACCACCGATGGTAGCGCCAGCGGTCACCAGTTTTCCGTCCGCTTGAAGCTGGGCGGCGGTCCACTGACTGGCATTGCGTCCGATCGCCATGAGTTGGCACTGGCCCTGGTTGCAATGACGGTCCGGCTTGCCGTCGGGGCGTACTTTCAGTGACAGGCTATGCATCGGATCACGGCTGCTGCCGAACACCTGCAGATCACCGCTCGTATCCTGAACGATTTGGCTGACCATCACGCTGTGCCCCTGCGCCAGGATGGACAGGAAGCCATTTTCGCCGAAGCTGTCATCGAGTTTGCCGCTGCTGTCGTAACGGGCAATCAAGCCATGCTGGGGCAAGTCGATGGCGCCGCCGACGACAATATGACCGTCAGCCTGGAGCACCAGACAGCCGAGCCAGGTATTTTTCAACAAGCGTCGGACCATCACGAAGCCGCGACCGTTGAACGAAGGATCCAACGCCCCATCGGGCAAGAGTCGGATCAGTACGCCGACATGATCGGAAAATTGATAGTGGTGGTTGGCGAGCACAAGGATCCGACCATCGGCCTGCACTTGCATGTCGCAAGCCTCAAGCCCCGGCACGCCGGGTGGTAGCCAGGGGTCGCGCAGGCCTTGGGAGAGATTGCCGCAAAGCCTGATGACGTGCCGGCCGGCGTTGCCGAAGCTTTGAACGGCGCAACCTTGCTGGTCGAACAGCGCCAGGGCGGGAAGGGTGTGGTCATTGCTTTCGTAGTGCAGGCCGGACAGCAGGATATGCCCATCGGGCAACACGATCACCTTGCCCGCCGTCGCTTCGAAACCCTGTTCAAACGCGCCGATCACGTAGCCGCGGGTGCCGAAGTCCGGGTCAATCTCACCGTCGTGGTTGAGTCGCGCCAGCCCGAACCGACTGCCGTGGGCCGTCTCGACCCTGGCTGCCACCAGGATTTGTCCGGCGTGATCGAGGGTCAATCCGGTGGTCAGGCTCGAGGTACTGTCTTCGAAATGAACCCAGGCTTTGCCGTTGGTGGCAAAGCCTGGATCAAGTTGCCCAGCGTGGGCCATGGCCCTGGGGGACACAAACGCGAATTGATCGAGCATGCCTGCCTCTCCTTGCGTGTCGAGCAGCCCGAAAGGGCGACGACTGCATGAGGGCAACATTCAATCCCTGAATGTGACAATACACAACTGTCATGTTCTACAGATACAGCGGCGATTCGTGCCATAACGATGGCTTTACAACCCAGAGCCAAGCCTGCAATCGATAACAGGCTTTACCTGTGGTTATTCAGGCATCGACCAGGATTGCAATGTGTAGCCTTCTTGGCTCAGTTCGGCACGAGCCTGTTTCAACAGATCGGCCAGTTGGACCGGGTCGGTATAGGCGCTGCTTGGAATTTGGGTGCGGCCAATATGGGTATTGGTGCGGTCGATGACGGTCAGGCTAAGTTCACCGTTGCCGTCTTGTGGAGCCCAGGCCACGCATTGGAAAGGACGGAATGCGCGGTCGGCAATCAAAAGAGCTTCGTTGATACGGAGCGGGGCGTTCATGGCGTTTTCTCTTAAGTGTGCCCAAACAAATGATGTGCCGTCGGTTGGGCGTACCGTGCGGCTGGTTACTTGTACTGATGTCCCGAACCCGTAGGCGGGTCACACATTATTTAAATAAATTTCGATTTTCTTTCAGACCAGGCTTTTGGGCTTTTGTTTGAAAGCACCCTGAAACAAACAGGTCTGTGATAACTAACGAAACGCCTGCTTATAACCACTTTGAAGCGATCCCGATAATCAATTGATACAAGGGTGTGTCAACTTCTTGCTACTGTTACATGCAGGTCTGCCAAACGCCTGTTTCTAATCATATTTCCTTATTTTGACGCCAAGGATCAGTCATGATCGAAGCCAGTACGTCCCGTCGTCTGCTCGTGGTTGATCCCTGCGATGATTGCCATCGCTTGTTGCCAGCTCTGCGCACTATTGGCTGGGAGGTGGACAGTTGCGCCCTCGAACACGCTGGCGATCGGACGTGTGACGTCGGTCTTTTGCGATTGCAGCCTTTTCACCTGGAACGCCCGGAAGCCGTCAAGGAGTTGATCAGCCGTAGCGGCACCGAATGGATCGCTGTGCTCAACCAGGAAGTGTTGCGCCTGCAAAATGTCGGTGATTTTGTCTGCGAGTGGTTTTTCGACTTCCATACCTTGCCGTTCGACGTGTCCAGGGTCCAGGTGACACTGGGCCGGGCGTTTGGCATGGCGCGCCTGCGGGGACAGGGCTCGATCCACATCGATCAGCCCGAACATGAACTGCTGGGCGACAGCAAGCCGATTCGCGAACTGCGCAAATTATTGAGCAAGTTGGCGCCCGCCGAGTCGCCGGTATTGATTCGCGGGGAGAGCGGTACCGGCAAGGAGCTGGTGGCGCGCACCCTGCATTGTCAGTCTTACCGGCGTAATAAGCCGTTCATCGCCATCAACTGCGGCGCGATCCCGGAGCACCTGATCCAGTCCGAGTTGTTCGGGCATGAGAAGGGCGCGTTCACCGGGGCTCACCAACGCAAGATCGGGCGGATCGAGGCGGCCCATGGAGGCACGTTGTTTCTCGATGAAATCGGCGATCTGCCGTTGGAGCTGCAGGCCAATCTGCTGCGTTTCCTGCAGGAAAAACACATTGAGCGGGTCGGTGGCAGCCAGCCGATCGCGGTCGATGTGCGGGTCTTGGCGGCCACCCATGTGAACCTTGAGGCGGCCATCGAGCACAAGCGGTTTCGCGAGGACCTGTATTACCGCTTGAACGTATTGCAAGTAGTGATGGCGCCGCTGCGCGAGCGTCATGGCGACCTGTCGATGCTCGCCAGTCACTTCTCCCATTTCTACAGCCAGGAAACCGGTCGCCGTCCCCGCAGCTTCAGCGAAGATGCCTTGGTGGCGATGGGCATGCATGATTGGCCCGGCAATGTGCGGGAACTGGCCAACCGCGTCCGGCGCGGTTTGGTGTTGGCCGAAGGGCGACAAATCGAAGCCCGGGACCTTGGCTTGGCCAGCCACCAGGGCGTCGCGGTGCCGATGGGTACGCTGGAGGACTACAAGACCCGCGCCGAGCGCCAGGCCCTGAGCGATGTGCTCAACCGTCACAGCGACAACCTGAGCGTGGCCGCCAGGGTGCTGGGCGTGTCCCGGCCGACGTTCTATCGCCTGCTGCACAAGCATCAGATCCGCTGACTAAAACCTGCGCACATCCCCTGTGGGAGCGAGCTTGCTCGCGATAGCGGTCTTTCATTCAGTATCAATGCTGACTGAAAGGGCCTCATCGCGAGCAAGCTCGCTCCCACAGTGGTTTTGCATTTCCCTTGGGATATGTGCCCATCACATATCCCTGAGGGCATCAGAAGTAGTACGGGAATTTCAGGCTAAAGGTGAAATCCGGCGCATCGTCGGTCAGCCCGATGGACAGGTTGGGCACGATGGTCAGGTTGTCGGACGCGGCGACGGTCATGCCGATGTTGAAGTAGCCGGCGTTGGCGTCGCTGGAGACCACCGATTCCCAGTCGCCGCCGTCCTGTTTGAGCTTGCTTTTCTTTTGGATCAGGTCAGAAACCGAGAACGACATGCTCATCTTCTCGTTCAAGGCGAAGGCGATGCCCGCGCCGAGCTGGAAGCTGTCGCCGATCCGCACCTTGCCTGGGATCTTCTGGTTGACCGTGGAACTGATGTCGTCGAACGACTCCTCCAGGTTATGGGTGTAGGAGAGGGTGCCGAACAGCACCGCCGGGTCGAAGGTCTTGACCAGCGAAAGCCCTGGCGTGATCGACCATACGCCGTTGCCGGTGGGCAGGTCGTCAGGCACGAACAGGTTGGTGTTGGCCTGGGATTGGCGCAGCTTGATGCCGAATGGGTCCTTGCCGGTGGGGGCCTTGACCCGCAGGGTGACCACCGCGTCCGGGGAATTGATCGACTCATCCATGAACTTGTAGGCGATGCCGAAGTTGACGTCGCCGATGGTCGGGTCGCGGGTCACGGTTTCTTCGCTGGTGACGCCGGCTGCGCCGTTGTTTGCGCCGCCTGACTGATAGGTGGATTCGCGGTAGACCACCGGGACGTTGAGGTCGAACTGCCAGCGGTTGTCGAAGTTATAACGGCCAGTGAGGTCCAGCGTCCAAGTGTCAGCCTTGATCCGGTCGAGGTTGATGTTGCCCAGGAAAATCGAATCCAGGGCCAGGAAACCATTGAGGATCAGTTGCCGCGTGTCGTAGCGCGAATAGGTCACGCCGGTCTCGAAACTGAATTTACCGCCGCCGAAGAAGCCGCTGGCCTCGTCATAGAGGTTGGAGACGCTCTGGGCCGGCTGGGAATCATCGGCCAGGGATTGCCCATAGCCACTGCCGCCAGCCGTTGTCGCACCGCTGCCGGCCACGGTCTGGTTGCCTTTCATGTCGGCCGGGGATTTGGCCAGGCGTTTGGGCGGTGGGGCGGCGGGTTGATCCTCCACTTGGCGAACCCGCTGTTCGAGCACCGCCAGGGCCTTTTGCTGGACCTCGTATCGTTGCTTGAGCTCAAGAAGTTCCTGTTTCAGGGCCTCGATGTCCGCATCCGGGGCCGCCTGCAACACGGCCGCCGGGAACAACGTGCTTAAACACATCACAGCGCGCAACGATACGGATCGATACATGAAATATGCCGTCCTTATTTGCCCATTGATCGGCGATCAACGTAGATCAATATCCGAGGTTTCGAAGACCACGTAACTGAGTCAGGTTGCAGTCCAATGCTCCGGCACTGGGGCCGTTGTTGTTCAGCACCACGTTGAGCTGCGTCATGTTGTTGACCAGGTTGCTGTTTCCCAGCAGACGGGTGTTTTGCAGCAAGCCGCCTTGGGCCACTTGTTGCAGGGTGCTGCCCTGGTTATGGCTGGCCTGGATCGCCATTTGCACGCCGCTGCCGGTGGCGGTGACCGCGACACTGCCGGCGGCGTTGCTGCCGCTGATGGTCTGGCCCTTGGTCAGCAACTGGCCTTGGGAAGGCACGAGTGCCGGGGCCTGGTTGCTCTCTTTTACGTTGATGTTGACGTTGTTGTAGGCCGTATTGCCGTCTCCGGCGGCGCGTACGCTCTGGGTCACGCCCTGGCTCGTGCCAAGGCCGGCGCCACCGGTAATATTGCCGCTGCCCTGGTCCGGAACGCTGCCGTTACCGGTCTGCTTGATGGTGGAGACATAGAATTCGGGTTTGACGGTGGCAGCCTGGATCTGCATGGCGCTGGTGGCGCCGATCAAGTCGCCGCTGGCGTTGCGCCAGGTACTGCTCATGACGATGCCGAAGCTGATGACTCGGCCGGGCATGACATAACGACCGCGCAGCTCGGCAAGCTCCTGGTCCTTGACTTCGATGGGTTTGAAGCCCGCATGGGCGTAGCCCGAGGCGGTCGCGAGCAGGCAGGCCAGCGACAGCCAGTGTGAGGTTTTCATGTGCTGCTCCCGGAGCGTCCTGCTCCTTTTTGTACTTATGTTGGCAGTTGGTCGGCGATTAAAAAAAGTCGCTCTGTATGAAGCCGAAATCCATCAGTTCCGCATCCCTGACCGGGTTGAAACCGTCCAGCTTGTTACGGGCGGTCAAGGGTTGAGGAGGGCTGCGTAGTGCATTGGTCTTGTCATAGCCCGGGCCGACGATCGCAAAGACGATGCCGTTCCAGCCTTTGATGAACTCATCATGGGCGTAGCGCTTGTGGCCCAGCACCGGGTCGCCGATGTAGACCCATTGCTTGTCGGCCCGCTGCAACACCACGAAGTGCTTGTAGCCGCGTATTTCCATCAGGACCACCACCGGAATCGTCACCGCTTCGAGTTTCTCTGGCGGTATCCGGTAGCCTCGGGCGCGCATGC
This sequence comes from Pseudomonas sp. H1_F01, assembly GCF_054681425.1. Taxonomy (NCBI): domain Bacteria; kingdom Pseudomonadati; phylum Pseudomonadota; class Gammaproteobacteria; order Pseudomonadales; family Pseudomonadaceae; genus Pseudomonas; species Pseudomonas sp. H1_F01. The sequence goes on from NZ_CP162823.1 coordinate 3,163,601, forward strand.
CGATGGTTTCCACGTAGCGCTTCATGTCCAGCATGGAAAACCCTTGGGTGCGAACCAGATTCTGGTCGGCATTGACCAACATGCCTTTGATGACGTGCTCTTCATCGACGTCAAGCCAATAGGCCTGGCGCAGCACCGTGGCCAGCGCGGCGGCACCGCAACTGAAATCGGTTTTCTGTTCGACGATGTCGCTGAATTTGCGTTCGCGTACGCTTTGCACCGGTTTGTAGACCAGCATGCCGCCAGGCAGGGCGGCCACAGGCATCTGCGCTGCTTCGGCCGCGCAGGCCAGGCAGAGCAGCAGGGAAACGGCAGTGACACGCATGATCAATACGCCTAGTGGGCATCCAGGAAAAAGCCCCCTGTGGGAGCGAGTCCGTGGGTGCAACGCTTGCTCGCGATAGCGGTTTTACAACCAACAGAGGCGTTTTATGTAACGACCTCATCGCGAGCAAGCTTTGCTCCCACAGACTCGCCCCTACAGCGGTACTTTTTTACATGCAAGCCTTGCAGCCGGCAGCGATGGACAGCGAGTTGCTCTGCTGGTTGCCCACGCCTGCCGACACGTTGGCGCCGCCGTTACCGGAGAAGCCGTTCATTGAGTTGGTCATGGTGGCGTTGTTGATCACAGGGTTTTTCCAACCGTCGCGGGTCAGCACCTGCTGGGTGTTGCTGCCGGCCAGTTCGAAGGTCCCCACGGCGGAGAACTTGAACTTGTCGTCATCGTGACCGCCGCCATAGCCGCCGCCTTTGTTGTCCCAGCCGCCGTGATCGTCTTCGGCGGTACCGGTACCTTTGGCCTTGAACGTGCCGGAGGCGCTGTAGGTGCTGGTGAGGGTGTCGGTCTTGTAGGTCCGCACGCCTTTGTTGTCGACCACAAGGCCGGTGGAGGACTGGTCAGCCGCGGCAGAGGCCTGTGCGACACGGCCCCCGGATACGGCGATGGCCAGGTTGTTTTTCTGTTGGTTGAAGTTCCCGGCGGTCACGTTGATGCCGATGTTGCCGGAGCCATTGTTGCCCGCATTGGTGAGCGAGGCGTTGTTTTGCGTCGAGTTGTTCTTGACGTAGTTGTTGTTATTGACCTGCGTGGCGCTGGAGGCGGCGACAGCCGAGCCGAAGATGAAGCTTTCGTCGGCGGTGGCCAGGGCGGCGGCGTTGTCTTGCTGGTTGCCGTCGCCGCCGGCAATGTTGGCGCCCATGTTGCCGTTGCTGCCATTGAGCGAGTCAGTGGCTTCAGCGGTGTTTCTGGTGGCCTGGTTGGTCACCACGTTGCCGTCGCTGTTCTGCTCATCCAGCACCGTAGCCCCAGCGCCGGCATTGATGGAGAGCAATTGATCCAGCGTCGGCCCTTGCTGATGGCCGTTGCCATGACCGTGACCATTGCCATGGCCATTATTGTTGTCGTTTCCTCCAGCCTGTGCCGCCATTGTCATGACCGCGGCGAGAGCGAAAACCAATGGTTTGAGTGCCATTGTAGGTTTCATGGTGTTTCTCCTTGCGTGTCGTTGGTTAAGTGTCGGTACTTTCTTATGTAGCCTCCGGGTCAATCAGCAACCCGGATGCTCAGGGTGTTAGCCATACGGTTTCCCACCCCTGCGCTCTGGTTCACCTGGATTACCCCTCGGCTGCCGGTGAAGGCCTGGTCGCTGGTAACGACCTGGCGACTGCCGGTTGGGGTGCCAGTTGCTCCTGAGTTCGGTAGCAACGCCACGTTCTGTTGAGACAGGGCGCTGTCATCAATGCTCTGCGGATGGGCGCTGATGCCCACCCGCATGACATTGGCCATCTGGTTGTTGGCCCCGGCGGACTGGTTGACGCCCAGTACACCGTTGCCGTTGGTGAAGGAGTTGCCGCCGATACGGGCGGTGGCGTTCATGGAAGGGTCGGCCGGCGTGTCGACGCGTTGCTGTACGCGGGTGCTGGCCTGGGCGTGGCTGCCAATGGCGATGGCCCGGGTGTTGGTTTGCTGGATCTGGTCGCCGGCGGCCTGGTTGACGTTGAAGTTGCCGGTGTAATGGCTGCCGGAATCCTGCAGGTTGGCGTTACTGACCACCGCAACACCTGGATCGGCAAATACGGTGAAAGAACTGAGCAGGGAAAGCATGAACAGGGCGAGCAGAAACAGCACGGGCTTCATCTCACTGGCCTCCCGCCAGCCGACCCAGCGGGGCCAGGCCGGAACTCAGCGAGCGGTTGATGGTGCCGGAGATCGCGCCGCCGCTACCGCCACCGTGACCGGCATTCATGCCCGGCATACCGTTGGGATTGCTCACGACGTTCAGGCCTTGCACGCCGGTATTCGGGTTGACGGTGTTGCGGATCGACGAGCCGCTGGCCACGCTGGCAAATTCGCCATCGCTCAGTTCGGTGCTGGCGGTCGCCTGGTGGATTCGTTCGGAGGGGTTGGCATTGACGGTGGTCGGGTAGGGATCTTTGCCACCGTTGCGACCAATTGCGATGGGCTGCACGTCACGGTTGAGGACAATGACGCCGTTGCCCTCGGCCTGCGCTGGCAGACTGAGCGTTGCGCTGGCGGCGCAGCCGATCAACAGCAGACAGGTCAAACTTCTCTCGAAAGTCCCCACGGCATCGATTCCTTCTTCGGTGGGCTGGCCCTGGTCCAGCGTTGCGAAGTGGGGCAGAGCAGGTGTCGTGCCGAGTTTTGAAATACCTTTAAATTCAATGAGTTGTATTTTTCGACGGTATGCCGGGTGGAAGGGGTGTTTCAGCGCTGAGACACGGCACAGGGTGACTAACCGGTCACTTACTGTTCCAGGCCTCTGAATCCAGGCTTTTGGGCGGGTGTTTCAGAAACTTGACAGTCTTGATGGCAATTTGATGAAGCGGCGTTGGATCCGGGTTTGGAGCGACTGCGCTGTTTCAAGAATGGAACAGATCACCCCGCGATCAGGCTTGAAGCAGCTGGCTAACGACGGCGAACACTTGCTGTTGGCGTTGCGCCCAATCGCCTTCAATGACCTGGAACGGTTGCCGGTGTCCGCTCAGCCAAGCCTCGATCGCTTCAAAAAACGCCAGCCGTTCAGCCAGTTCAGGTTGGCAACGCAAGCCGTCGCCGGTCCATTCGACCTGCTCGGGGCTCAGCAGCAGGTGCAGGTCATAATGGCGGGCCAGCAGGGCCGGTTCGAGCCAGTCCGGGCAGTCGCCGAACAGGGTTTGGCTCCAGAGGATGTTGCTCAACAGGTGAGTATCGAGGATCAACAGCGCCGGACGGCGGGCACGCGCTTCATCTTCCCAGGCCAGTTGGCCGGAGGCGATGTCGGTGATGTCGGCCAGGCAGGTATCGCGTTGGGTCTGCTCCATGAAATGGCGCACGTACTCATCCACCCGCACGCCACCAAAGTGTTCCTGCAATTGCGCCGCCAGCCAACTCTTGCCGCTGGATTCCGGGCCGGTCAGCACCACTACCTTCATGCGCGCAGGGCCGGATCGGCGCGCCATTCCCGCCAGCCTTGCACGGCCAGCAGGGTGAACAGGGCGTAGAGCGCCGCTGTCAGGTGCAAGCCCTTGTAGATGAACAGGCCGACGAAGATCACGTCCAGGACGATCCACAGCGGCCAGCATTGCACGCGTTTTTGCGCCATCCACCACTGGGCCACGAGGCTGAAACCGGTGAGCGCGGCATCGAGCCAGGGCTGGGCGGCATCGGTCCAGTGGGCCATGGCGGCGCCCAACAGCAGGCTGCCTGCCGCACCGATAGCCAGGCCGAACAGCACTGACGACCCGCCGAGGCGGCTGACCTGGCGTCCATCATGATTGTGCCCGGCGCGGGTCCATTGCCACCAACCGTAGAGTTGCAGCACCGCGTAGACAACCTGCAGCAGCATGTCCGAGTACAACTTCACCTCGAAAAAAATCCAGCTGTACAGCAACACCATGACCAGGCCGATCGGCCAGCACCAGGGGTTCTGTTTGACGGTCAACCAGACGGCGATCACGCCGAGGGCTGCGGCAAACAGTTCAAGCCCGGACATGGCGGTTCCTTGGGGAAATGGAAGAGGGCGGCGATTGTAAACGCTATGGCGTGGACAGCTCCAATACCAATGTTGAATGTACCGTCGCTATCGCGAGCAAGGGATTACGATCGTTCCCACGCTCCTGCGTGGGAATGTCGCCAGGGACGCTCTGCGTTCCGCTTCTGGAATGTGACGCAGAGCGTCACGGGATGCATTCCCACGCGGAGCGTGGGAACGATCAAATCAAACCGCATTCGCGAGCAGGCTCGCTCCCACAGGGGTGGTCTACCGATCTTCAGACCCGGAACTGCGTGAGCAACCCGTTCAACTGTTCACTCAACGCCTTGAGACGGGTGCTTGCCTGGCTGGATTGTTCGGCGGCCATGGCGGTGCTGTGGGACAGGCCGGCGGCCTGGGTGACGTTCTGGTTGATGTCTTCCACCACATGGGCCTGTTGCAGGGTGGCGCTGGCGATGGAGGCGTTCAGGCTGTTGAGATTGCGCAGGGCCTGGCCGATGGCGTTGAGGCTGGCACCGGCCAGGCCGGCTTGTTCAATCGTCAGTTGCGAGGCACGGCTGCTGTCGCTGATGACTTTCACGGCAGCTTCGGAATGGCTTTGCAGGCGCTCGATCATCGCCTGGATCTCTGCAGTGGACTTCTGCGTACGCTGGGCCAGCAGCCGCACTTCATCGGCGACCACCGCAAAGCCCCGGCCTTGTTCGCCGGCACGGGCGGCTTCGATCGCGGCGTTGAGAGCCAGCAGGTTGGTCTGCTCGGCAATGGAGCGAATCACCTCCAGCACGCTGCCAATCTGGGTGCTTTCACTCGCCAGGGTGCGGATCACTTCCACTGCCTGGTCGATGGTCTGGGACAGGCGGTCGATCTGCTGCAAGCTGCCATCGATGTTGACCTGGCCTTGCTGGGCCTGGGATTCGGCGTCGCGCATCTCACTGGCCGCGTGCTCGGCGTTCTTGGCCACGTCCTGCACGCCATAGGTGACTTCATTGATCGCGGTCGCTACCAGTTCCATTTGTTGCGACTGCTGCTGGCTGCGTTCCTGAGCCTGCGCCGCGTCGTTGCCCAATTCGCTGGAAGATTGCCCCAGCGCACTGGCCGAAGCTTGCAGTTGGGTCACCACTTGCCGCAGCTTGGCGGTAAAGGCGTTGAAATGCCGCGCCAGTTGCGTGACTTCGTCCTGGCCGTGGGTGTCGAGGGTGCGGGTCAGGTCGCTCTCGCCGCTGGCGATGTTGGCCATGGCGTTGACCGTTTCCTGCAACGGGCCGACGATGCTGCGCACGATCAGGGTCAACAGCAGGCCCATGAGCAGGGTGATGATCAAACCGACCACCGAGGCCTTGATTACCTGGGATTGGAACTCGGCCTGGACGTCATCCACGTACACGCCTGAGCCGATGATCCAGCCCCAGGGTTCGAACAGTTGGACGTAGGAGGTCTTGCCCACCGGGGCCTCGGCGCCCGGTTTCGGCCAGAGGTAGTTGATCATGCCGGCGCCCTTGGACTTGGCGATGGCAACCATCTCGTTGAACAGCGCATAGCCGTTCGGGTCGCGGATGGCCGAGAGGTTCTGGCCTTCAAGCTTCGGGTTGGCCGGGTGCATGATCATGACCGGCGTCAGGTCGTTGATCCAGAAATAGTCACTCTGGTTATAGCGTAGGCCACGCACGGCGCTGAGGGCCTGCTTTTGCGCGGCGTCACGGGTCAGGGTACCGGCCGCTTCCAGGCCTTGGTAGTAAGTCAGCACGCCGCTGGCGGTCTGTACCACATGCTGGGTTTTCTGCACCTTGGCTTGGTAGAGGTCGGTGTGGATCTGTTTAAGCATCAAGGCGCCGAGCGTGAACAACATCACGATGGCCACGACCAGGATGAGCCACAAGCGTCGGCTGATCGACACACTGCGCAAGCTATTCATACGCTGTCACTCCGGTTTTTTATTCTTGTCATATCGACGGCCGGCACTGTAGCGCCCGGCCGCTATCGGTAATTGACCTGAGTCACAACGCGGCAGCGTTATCAGGGCTTGTCTGATAGGATTTCGGCCCCGCAGCGCAAAACCTGAGCCGGTTCTCATTTTTCATTGGTTTTTTTTGAAAGGTCGCGGTTATCGTGCACCCGCTGCGGGGGTACCTGCATGACACTTGAATATTGATAAGACCTGCATGAACAGCGTCTTTTTTGGGGGATGAATGGATTTGTGGACTGCCTTTTCGGCATTGATTCTTGGCGTAGTGGAAGGCTTGACGGAGTTTCTGCCGATTTCCAGCACCGGGCACCAGATCATTGTCGCCGACTTGCTTGAGTTCGGTGGCGAGCGCGCGATGGCGTTCAACATTATCATCCAGCTCGGCGCGATCCTGGCGGTGGTCTGGGAGTTCCGCCGCAAGATCTTCGACGTGGTGCTGGGCCTGCCGACACAACCCAGCGCCCGCCGCTTTACCGCCAACCTGCTGATCGCCTTCCTGCCCGCCGTGGTCTTGGGCGTGCTGTTAGCCGACTGGATCCACCACTACCTGTTCAACCCGATCACGGTGGCCACCGCGTTGGTGGTGGGCGGCCTGGTGATGCTCTGGGCCGAGAAGCGCCAGCACCAGGTGCACGCTGAAACTGTGGACGAGATATCCTGGAAGGACGCGCTGAAGGTCGGCCTGGCCCAATGCATTGCGATGATCCCAGGCACCTCCCGTTCCGGTGCGACCATCATCGGTGGCCTGCTGTTCGGGCTGTCGCGTAAAACCGCTACCGAGTTTTCGTTCTTCCTGGCGATGCCGACCATGGTCGGCGCGGCAGTCTACTCGGGCTACAAATACCGTGAGTTGTTCGTCCCGACGGATTTCCCGGTGTTCGCCATTGGCTTCGTCACGGCGTTCATTTTCGCCATGATTGCGGTCAAGGGCCTGCTGCGATTCATCGCCAGCCACAGCTACGCCGTGTTCGCCTGGTATCGAATCGCCTTCGGCCTGTTGATCCTGGCAACCTGGCAGTTCGGCTGGGTAGACTGGACCGCTGCCAAGCCATGAACGAATCAGGCAGCCGCAAACGCGCCGGGCGCAATGCTGAAGGCAGCGTGCAGCACCTGCGGCTCAAACTGATGGTGTTTGCGCTGCTCTGTGCCTTGCCGTTGTTCGGTTCGCTCCTGTTCGGGCTGCGGGCGGTGTCGTGGGTGCCGATGGTGGCTTACGGCGTCGTCAGCGTGGTGGCGTTCCTGCTGTACTGGAGCGACAAGCGCAAGGCGCGCGCCGACACCTGGCGCACCCCGGAGAACGTGCTGCATGCGGTGGAGCTGGCCGGCGGTTGGCCCGGAGCCTTGCTGGCCCAGCAGCTGTTTCGCCACAAGACCCGCAAAGTATCGTTTCAGGTCGTGTTCTGGTTCATCGTGCTGCTGCACCAGGTGTTCTGGATCGACCAATTGTTCCTGGGCAGCTATCTGTTCTGAATGGCTAGAGCAACAAGCCCACCTGCGTGCGCTTGGGCAATTTGCTGACCACCAATTGGTGTGAGCGTTGCAGCAGACCACGCAGCTCTTCGGCACCCAGCGGGTAGGGCACCTGCATGATGACCCACTGGGCCCGCGCCAGGTAAGGCGCGGGATGAATGCCCGGCCGGTCGCAATGGCCCAGGAACAGATCCTTGTCGACCTTGAACGCCAGCGAGTCGCCTCGCAGGCCCTGCAGGGCGAACATCTTGTTCCCGGCAATGGAAAATACCCGTACGCCACCCCATTTGTAGTCCTCCCTGGCGCCGGGCAGGCCCAGGCAAAACTGCGCGACATCCTCTTCGCTCAACCTCATATCGTTCTATCTCCACAGCCCTCGAAGGCTTCCACCAAATGATCGATCCATGCACGCACCGCTGGCAGCATGCCGCGCCGATGCGGGTAGACCGCCTGGAGCCAGCCATCGGGCGATGACCATCCAGGCAAGAGTTCCACCAGTGTGCCGTCCTGCAATTCCTGCTCGCAATACATGCTCGGCAATAAAGTGAAGCCCAGGCCGGCGAGGGTACAGGCGCGGCGCACAATGAAGTCGTCAATGCCCAGGCGGGCTTCCAGGCCCAGTTCCACACGCTGCCCATCTGCGCTGACCAGGCGCAGGTGCACCTGGCGATCGGCTTCCAATGCCCCCAGCACCGGCAACTGTTTGAGGTCATCCGGGGTTTCGATCCGCCGTCCTTCGACAAAGGCCGGGCTGGCAACCATCATCAGCCGCGCCTGGCGCAGGCGCCGGGTCATCAGCAAGGGATCCTCGTCCCCCAGGTCGCGCACGCGCAACGCCACATCGATGCCTTCACCGATCAAGTCCACCCGCCGGTTGAGCAGGGTCATATCCAGTTGCACCAAAGGGTATTTCACCAGGAAGGTTTCGATCACTACCGGCAGAAACTGGTGGGCCAGCCCCACCGGGCTCGACACCCGCAATCGGCCACGGGGTTCGCTGGACATGCTCGCCACCGCTTCGTCGGCCATCTCGGCCTCCAGCAACATGGCCTGGCAATGGCGCAGATAACGTTCGCCGACCGCGGTCAATTTCAATTGGCGGGTGGTGCGCTGGAGCAACCGGGCGCCGAGGCGTTCTTCCAGCTCGGCGATGCGCCGCGACAGTCGTGACTTGGGAATGCCCAGCAACCGTCCGGCCGCCGCGAAACCGCCGGCTTCGACGACTTTGGCGAAGTAGTACAAGTCATTGAGGTCTTGCATGTTGAACTCGATTGTCCTGTCAGTAGGACAAACTATCGCATTTGTGCTGACTTATCGATCATTGGCTTCATCGATAGGATTGTCGCCAATTGATCGCCCGGTTGCGGTCCTCACTTGGAGAGCACTGACATGAAACTGCTGCACATCGATTCGAGCATCCTCGGCGACAACTCCGCTTCCCGCCAATTGAGCCGTGAAGTGGTTGAAGCCTGGAAAGCCGCCGAGCCAGGCATCACGGTGACTTATCGCGACCTGGCCGCTGACGCCATCAGCCATTTTTCCGCCCAGACCTTGATCGCCGCTGGCACCAGCGCCGAGTTGCGCGACGCGGCCCTGAAGCACGAAGCTGACCTTAGCGCCGAGACGATGGCAGAATTCCAGGCGGCGGATGCGCTGGTCATCGCTGCGCCGATGTACAACTTCAGCATTCCGACTCAACTCAAGGCCTGGATCGACCGCATTGCCGTCGCTGGCCAGACGTTCCGCTACACCGAAGCCGGCTTCGAAGGCCTGTGCGGTGGCAAGAAACTGGTGATCGTCTCCACGGCGGGTGGCTTGCATGCCGGCCAACCTAGTGGCGCGGGTCATGAAGATTACCTGAAAGTGATGTTCGGCTTCCTTGGTATCACCGACATCGAATTCGTTCGTGCGGAAGGGCTGGCCAAGGGCGACGACATGCGCAATAAGGGCATGAACGAAGCCCAGGCGCAGATCGGCGAACAGTTCGCCGCCGCGTAAGGCTTGCGTAAAGGCTCCAAAGCTATTGGGGCAACCTTCGTAAAACCCTGTATTCTCGTCGTCATTGGATGGCCGGGATGCAGGGTTTTGCTGCATTCGGCGCCGGGTTTTATGGCGCAGGTTATGCACGGCCAAGACGGCGAGCGACGGGGCCTTCCCGTGCGCTGGTGAAGGTGGAAGATTCGATGACGCGTTTTGGTGCAGCGCTGCTGCTTTGCTTGTTTGCCAGTCTCGGTTCAGTGCAGGCCGCACCGGGGCCGCATCCGCATTGGAGCGCCGGTTTCCATGAGCTGAGCTTTCTCGATCCGCTGGATCAGCAGCCGATGCACGCCATCGCCTTTTATCCGTCCACCGACCGGGAACAGTCCAGCCTGCTGGGTGGCTACCAGATCGATGCCGCGCCAGACGCCCAGATCGCCATCGGCCGCTTTCCGCTGCTGATGCTGTCCCATGGCAATACCGGTACGCCGCTGGCCCTGCATGACCTGGCCACCTCCCTGGCACGCAAGGGGTTTGTCGTGGTGGCAGTGATTCACCCCGGCGACAACGCCCAGGATCACAGCCGGCTTGGCACCCTGAGCAACCTGTACGGGCGGCCGATCCAGATTTCCGAAGCCATCACCGCCACGCTCAATGACCCGATGCTCTCGCCGTTCGTCAACGCCGGGCAGGTCGGGGTGATCGGCTATTCGGCCGGCGGCGAAACCGCGTTGATCCTGTCCGGTGCGACGCCGGACCTCAATCGTCTGCGCCGCTACTGCGTGGAGCGACCGGATGACCGAGACGCCTGCAATACCCAAGGCGAACTGATCGTTGACCGCGATGACCTGCAACCAGTGGCTGATCCCAGGGTCAGGGCATTGTTGTTGATGGCGCCATTGAGCCTGAAGTTTGGCCGTCATACCCTGGCCGATGTCCACGTGCCGGTGCTGCTGTACAGCGGCGATGGCGACAAACTCGTGGCCTTCGACAAGAATGCCGCCGCGCTGGCCCGCAAGCTGCCCACTGCACCGGACTTCAAGACCCTGGCCGGCGCGGGGCATTTTGTTTTCCTGGCACCGTGCACCGACGAACAGATCGCCGCGATGCCGGCGCTGTGCACGGATGCTGACGGTGTCGATCGCAAGGACATCCACCGCACCATGATCTCCGAGGCCAGCCGTTTCTTCGGCGAGGCCTTGGGCAAGCCAACCCGGGCGGGGATGAGGACGGCTGATCAATAAGCTGTTCACTTAAGCGTTCCCGGAGATTCTGATCTTCTGTTCCGAGGGGCATGGTTTTTACGTAAGGATGGTGTGTATATCCATTTCTGCGGTAACGGCGGCTTAGGGTTCCGCCCTGACGGCGGGTCACTTTTGAGAAGCCCGGAAGCCGGCCCAGTCAAAAGTAACCAAAACGCTTCTGCCCCACCACTCGGTGCCTCGCTTAGGCTCGGCATGCCTTCGTTCAGCCAGCGTGGTTAACGGGGCGCCGAGATCAACGTCCAACGCGAGGCGGCCTAACAGCCGACCTGGTTCTGGGTGATCGCGTTTCTCCTGTGGGAGCGGGCTTGCTCGCGATGGCGGTGGCTCAGCTACATAGATGCTGGACGTGTCGCGCTCTTGCTTTGCTTTGGATTTTGATCTCGACGCCCCGTTAACCACGCTGGCCGAACGCAGGCATTGTGGAGTGGGCACCTCGGCATGGATGCCGAGGTAGCCGCGCTGGGCCATGGATGGCCCTTCGCGGCGGGCCCACGGAGCAATGCCGGAGTGAGGGCACACCGAGCCTAGGCGAGGTGCCGAGTGGTGGGGCAAAGCGTTTTTGGTTACTTTTGGCGCTCTTCCAAAAGTGACCCGCTGTCAGAGCGGAACCCTAAGCCGCCGTTACCTAAATAACGGATATACACACAAGAACAAGTAAATACCGGACCTTCAGTATTACGATCAATAAGGTGCGCTTACGGCTCGGCGACGCAGCAGCAGAGTCAGACCCAGCCCGGTAAGGGACAACAAGGCAGCACAGAAGAAGATCGACGAATAGCCCAGGTTCAACGCCACCGCCCCCATCAGCGGACCGGCAATCGCCAGCGCCAGGTCAAAGAACACCGCATAGGCGCTCAAGCCGGCCCCCCGGCTGGTATTAGGCACTTGCTTGATGGCCTCCACCCCCAGCGCCGGGTATACCAACGATAGCCCGAAACCAGCCAGCCCGGCACCGACCAGGGCGAACGCGGTGGACGGCGCCAGCCACAGCAATACCAGCCCAAGGGTTTCGATGCTCATGCAGGCAATGGCCGAGTTGAAACCCCCGAAACGGGCGATGCTGGAAATGAACAACAACCGCGCCAGGATGAAGCAGACACCGAAGACTGTCAGGCACCAGGCCGCGCCGGTCCAGCCGCGACTGATATAGAACAGCGTGATGAATGTGGTGAGCGTGCCGTAGCCGATCGACGCCAGGCTCAGGCCCGCCCCGAACGGCGCAATGCGTCCAAACACCGCCCAGAAAGGCAAGCGCTCGCCGCGAATGACCGGCACCGACGGCTTGTTACGAATGATCAACAGCGCCGCCCCGGCCAGCAGCGACAAGGCGACGCCCAGGCTGGCGAACCCCAGCTCACCGACCATCACCACGCCCAGCGGAGCGCCGATGGCGATGGCTCCGTACGAAGCGATGCCGTTCCAGGAAATCGAGCGGGCGGTGTGCTCCACACCCACCTGGCCCATGCACCAACTGATGGTGCCCACGCCAATCAGCCCTTGGGCCACGCCGAGCAGCAAGCGCCCAACAATCAGAATCAACAGGCTGGGCAGGGGAAAGCTTTGCAGCAAGGTCGAGAGCAGAGTCAGTACGCCGCTGAGCACAATCCCCGACAGCCCATAGACGATTGCCCGCTTGGTGCCGACGCTGTCCGACAGCCGCCCGGCCATGGGGCGGCTGAGCAGGGTCGCCAAGTACTGTGAACCGATGGTCAACCCGGCCACCACCGCGCTGAAGCCCAGTTGTTCGTGGACATAACCCGGCAGCACGGCAATGGGCAGGCCGATGCAGAGGAAGGCGATGAAGGTGTAGAAAACGATGGAGACGATCTGCAGGGTGACCGACAGGGAGCTGGAGGCAGGTGAGGGCGTGGGCATAGGGCTCGTTCGCGGGCAGCGGTAAGAGAGCCTCATCATGGCGCGAGGAGGGGATAAAAGAAAGCAGGCTAACTAAATGTGCTTGGGGAGCCGGATGTTCAGTTTCAATTGAGGTTGTATGCACCGGCCCCTTCGCGAGCAAGCCCGCTCCCACAAGGGATTGGGCTCACCAGGGAGAAACAGGTCGGCTGTAAGGCCGCCTCGCGAGCAAGCTTTGCTCCCACAGGGCTGATGGGTGCACGACCGGGATAGCTGCGCTGGGCCATGGATGGCCCTTCGCGGCGGGTCCACGGAGCAATGCCGGAGTGAGGACATGCCGAGCCTAAGCGAGGCACCGAGTGGTGGGGCAGGAGCGTTTTGGTTACTTTTGACTGGGCCGGCTTCCGGGCTTCTCAATAGTGACCCGCCGTAAGGGCGGAACCATAAGCCGCCGTTACCACAACAATGGATATGTACCCAGGTCAACAAAATCCTGGCCAGCTGTCAGGCCGCCATCGCGAGCAAGCTCGCTCCCACAGGTTTTTACCTTGGAATGCAAAAAGCCCTGTCACAGTGGGCAGGGCTTTGCTTTTGCAGCGAACAGCCAAGGGCTGTCCTTAGAACACCACACCCTGGCTACGCAGGTAGTCGTCATAGGTGCCGCTGAAGTCAACCACGCCATCGGCGCTCAGCTCGATGATGCGGGTGGCCAGGGAGGAGACGAACTCACGGTCGTGACTGACGAAGATCAGCGTGCCCGGGTAGTTTTCCAGCGCCAGGTTCAGCGCTTCGATCGATTCCATGTCCAAGTGGTTGGTCGGTTCGTCCATGACCAGCACGTTGGGTTTTTGCAGGATCAGCTTGCCAAACAGCATGCGGCCTTGCTCACCACCGGAAATGACCTTGACCGACTTGAGGATCTCGTCGTTGGAGAAGAGCATGCGGCCCAAGGTGCCACGAACCAGTTGTTCGCCGCCCTGGGTCCACTGGCCCATCCAGTCGAACAGGTTGACGTCGTCCTCGAAGTCGTGGGCATGGTCCTGGGCGTAGTAGCCCAGCTCTGCGGCGTCGGTCCATTTCACGGTACCGGCATCGGGTTCCAGTTCATTGACCAGGGTGCGTAGCAAGGTGGTCTTGCCGATACCGTTCGGGCCAATGATCGCCACGCGTTCACCGGCTTCGACGGTGAAACTGAAGTCCTTGAACAGCGGCTTGCCATCAAAACCCTTGGCCATGCGTTCGACAATGACCGCCTGGCGGTGCAGTTTCTTGGTCTGTTCGAAGCGAATGAACGGGCTGACACGGCTCGAAGGCTTGACCTCGGCCAGTTGGATCTTGTCGATCTGCTTGGCGCGAGAGGTGGCCTGCTTGGCTTTCGAGGCGTTGGCCGAGAAGCGGCTGACGAACGACTGCAGCTCGGAAATCTGTGCTTTCTTCTTGGCGTTGTCCGACAGCAGTTGCTCGCGGGACTGGGTCGCCACGGTCATGTACTCGTCGTAGTTGCCCGGGAACAGGCGCAGCTCGCCGTAGTCCAGGTCCGCCATGTGGGTGCAGACACTGTTCAGGAAGTGACGGTCGTGGGAGATGATGATCATCAGGCTCGAACGCTGGGTCAGCACGTTTTCCAGCCAGCGGATGGTGTTGATATCCAGGTGGTTGGTCGGTTCGTCGAGCAGCAGCACTTCCGGGTCGGAGAACAGCGCCTGGGCCAGCAATACACGCAGCTTCCAGCCTGGCGACACTTCGCTCATCGGGCCGAAATGCTGCTCGATGCCAATCCCCAGGCCCAACAGCAGTTCACCGGCACGGGATTCGGCTGTGTAGCCGTCCATCTCGGCAAATTCGGTTTCCAGCTCGGCCACGGCCATGCCGTCTTCTTCGGTCATTTCCGGCAGCGAATAGATGCGATCGCGCTCGGCCTTGACCTTCCACAGCTCTTCGTGACCCATGATCACGGTATCGATCACGGTGAATTCTTCGTAGGCGAACTGGTCCTGGCGCAGTTTACCCAGGCGCACGTTCGGTTCGAGCATGACCTGGCCGCCGGACGGCTCGAGGTCACCACCGAGGATTTTCATGAAGGTCGACTTGCCGCAACCGTTGGCGCCAATCAGACCGTAGCGGTTACCCGCGCCGAATTTGACAGAGACGTTTTCGAACAGTGGCTTGGCGCCGAACTGCATCGTGATGTTAGCTGTAGAGATCAAAGGTTTATCCTGCGGAACATTCAGAGTAGCTAAGGGTGCGGCAGTACCTGTTCAGTACCTGTTTGCGCACGTCCCGACCGCGCAAAGGCGTCGCGGTCGCAAGCTCAAGGGTCCATCCGGCATAAGAGGACAGCAGCAATACGGAGCGCCTGGCCCGGTAGACGTGCGCCGAAGCCGCGTTTGCGGTATCGACCAAAGGGGGCGCGTAATAGTTGGCGGCGATTGTACTGGTCTGGCCGCATAAACGATAGGGTATTGCCCGGGCAAGACAGTTTTTCACAATTGAAGGATAACTTTCGGTTACAAACTGTGGCTAAAATGCCATCTCACCCTATGCCATCTCCCTTGCCGCTTGGCTGGCCCGGGGAAACGACCTGTTCACTCCAGCATTGTGATGGTTTTTCGTGAAGCTCATCATTGTCGCGCTCTACATCTTCTCCATTGGCTACGTTCATCTGCGCGGTCGCGTGCGGCATAAGTTCGGACGCCAGTTGAGCGATCATTCGTCGTTTCTCGCGCCGATCAATTGCCTGCTGTACCTGTGCTCGAAACTGCCCAACAGGCCGTTCCTGAGCCCGGCGCAGTTCCCGGACCTGAGCCCGTTGCAGGCCCACTGGCAAGAGATCCGTGCCGAAGGCCTGGGCCTGCTGCACGCGGGGGAGATCAAACGTTCCGAGCAATACGACGATGTGGGTTTCAACTCGTTCTTCAAGACCGGTTGGAAGCGTTTCTACCTGAAGTGGTACGGCGACAGCCATCCTTCGGCCATGAAGCTGTGCCCCCGCACCACCGAACTGGTGCAGAGCATCGGCTCGATCAAGGCAGCGATGTTCGCCGAGTTGCCGCCGGGCTCGAAACTGGTCCGGCACCGCGACCCCTACGCCGGGTCCTATCGGTATCACCTGGGCCTGGAAACGCCCAACGATGCTGGTTGCTACATCAATGTCGATGGTGAGCCTTATCATTGGCGCGATGGCGAGGCGGTGATCTTCGACGAAACGTTCATTCATTACGCCGAGAACTCCACCGACCATAATCGCATCATCCTGTTCTGCGACGTGGAGCGGCCCATGAAGTTTCGCTGGGCAGCCGCGTTCAACCGCTGGTTCAGCCGCACCGTGATGGCGGCGGCCGGTGCGCCCAACGACGCGGGCGACAGGACGGGTGCCTTGAACCGGGCGTTCTCCAGGCTCTACAAGATACGGTTGCAGGGCAAGGCCCTGAAAAAACGCAACCGCACGCTTTATTACCTGCAGAAGTGGGCGTTCTTTGGTGGCTTGCTGGTGATCTTTATCTGGATGTAGGCGCTGGCGAAGCCTGCGATCTTTTGATCTTGATCGTTCGCTCTGGACTCAATGGGTTGTGGAAAGATCGCAGCCTCGTTGCACTCGACAGCTCCTACATTCAGTCGGTGGGTTTTTGCGCATCCAGTTGCTCCCACATCCTGGCCGTGATCCGCTGGCGGTGGTTGTAGCCTTCCCAAGGATCGGCGCTCAAGCCCTTGGCTCGTTCCAGGGCGGTATAGATGTCCCATTGCTGGGCGTTGCGCAGGGTCTGCAGTTCGGCCCGGGCAATCGGCACCGAGACCGGCAGGCCGGGCCTGGCGCGCACCGAGTAGGCGGCCACCGTGCTCGCGCCGCGGGCGTTGCGCAGGTAGTCGACGAATATTTTCCCGACGCGGTTCTTCGGTCCCATGGTGGCCGTGATGCGCTCTGGCATTTGCCGGGTCAGGAACTGTGAGATGGCCTTGGCGAACGCCTTGGTGGTGTCCCAGCCTTCACTTCTCGTCAAGGGCACGATCACATGCATGCCTTTGCCACCGCTGGTCTTGAGAAAAGCCTGCAAACCCAAGTCGTCGAGCACCGCCAAGGTCATGTGGGTCGCCTCGATCATGGCGCTCCAGGGCAGCGAAGGATCCGGGTCCAGGTCCAGGACAAACAGGTCGGGGGTCTCGATCCGGTCGTGGGTCGCGGTCCAGGTGTGCAGTTCCACCGTGCCCATCTGCGCCGCGCTGACCAGGGCGTGGATGTCATCGATTTCCATCAGCGCTGCATGGCCCGGGTCCAGTCGCGGATCCAGCTGTTTGATATGGGGAATCTCCAGGCGATCGGCGTGTTTTTGAAAGAACTGCTCTTCGCCGATACCGTCCGGTGCCCGCAGCAGCGCGACCGGCCGCTGCTTGAGGTGCGGCAGGATCCACGGGGCGATGTCCAGGTAATACTGCGCCAGCTCGGCCTTTTGCACACCGCTGACACTGTCGATGACCCGATCGGCGTGGGTGATTGTCACGCCGTCGACTTTGGCCGCGCGGGCTTTGCTGCGACGCTTGGGTTCTGGCGTCGCGGGCTTTATCGGCAGGGGCTGCTCGCGAACTACCTTGTTGGCCGGCATAGTGCTCGACAAGTCCAGGAAAATAGCCTGGCGCACCTGGTTGTCGCGGCTCCATTCTGTGAACTCGACCTCGCAGGTCAGGCCGGGCTCGACCCATTGCACGCCGCGCCCCCGCACACCGTCGAGTGGCAACGCCAGTGGCGAAGTCTCGCGCTGCTGCGCGCACAGTTGCGCGTGTAATTGTTTGATTTGCGCCTGGCTGAACCCTGTCCCGACCCGACCGGCGTACAGCAGCCCCGAGGGCCCGTTGACAGCCAGCAACAGCGCGCCGAAACCGCTGCGCTTGCCTTGGGGGCGGGTGAACCCGACGATGACGAAAGCCTGGCGCAACCGGCACTTGAGTTTTACCCAATCGGCGCTTCGCTGGGACATATAGGGGCTGCCCAGGCGCTTGCCGACCACGCTGTCCAGTGAGAGCGCGATAGCGCTTTCGAACATGTCGTGCTGGCTGGCGGAAAACCACTCGGAAAAGCGCAGGCGCTTGCTGGCGTTGTTGCCGAGGGCTTTTTTCAGGGCTGCACGACGCTCTTCCACCGGCGCCTGGCGCAGGTCGGCACCATTGAGGAACGGCGCATCGAACAGGAAATACACCATGTCGACGGTGCGGCTGATGTCGAAGGCCTGGCGCAGGGCCGCGAAATCGGCGTGGCCGGTCTCATCGAGCAGAACCAGTTCGCCGTCGAGCCAACTGTCCCCCAGGTTCAACCCGGCCAGGGCGTCGGCATGCAGCTTCAGTCGCTCGGTCCAGTCCTGGTGATTGCGATTGAACAAGCGGACTTCGCCATGTTCGATGCGGGTCAGCAGTCGATAACCGTGGAATTGGACTTCATAGCGCCATTCGCCGGTGGGCGGTTCTTCCACGGGCGTGGCCAATTGCGGCGCCAGGCGCTCGGGCAGGCGGTTTTGAGGCGCCTTGCGGGCCGTCGTAGCGTCCGACTTGGCGTTGGACAAACGAGCAGATTCACTCTCGGCGTTGGCCATGACAGATTCCCTTGTATTGCGCACGCCAGGGTTTACCCCCGGGAGGCCTTGGTGGCTTTTTTGGCAGGAGCGGATTTGCCGGCTTTCGCAGGTTTTGCAAGGGGCTTTCCGGCGGATTTGTCGGTGGCCTTGCCCTTGCTGCCCAGGCTGCGCTTGAGCAACTCGGTGAGGTCGATGACATCGGCGGTCTTGCGTTGTTCTTCGCCCGGGTCGGTTTCCACCGCTTCGAGGCGGCCTTCGTTGGCCTTTTTCTCCACCAGTTCCATGATTTTGTCTTCGAAACTGTCCCGGTATTCTTGTGGCTCCCAGTCGGCGCTCATGTCTTCCACGAGACGCTTGGCCATTTCCAGCTCACCCTTGGCCAGGGTCGGGTTCGTCACCTCGTCGCCCAGCTCCAGGACATCAAGGTCGCGTACCTCCGCGGGCCAGCGCAGCATCACCAGTACCAGCGCCGATTCAAGGGGCATGAGCGCCGCCAGGTGCTGGCGGGTGTGCAGCACGACATGGGCCAGGGCGACCTTGTTGGTCTTGACCAGGGTTTCGCGCAGCAGGGCATAGACTTTGCCACCGCGTTTGTCGGGGGCGAGAAAGTAGGGCGTGTCGATGTTCTGCAACGGGATCTTCTCGCTGTCGACAAAGGCAAAGATATCGATGGTCTGGGTGGACTTGGGGTGGGCGGAACGAATTTCTTCCTCGCTGAGCAGCACGTACTGGCCTTTCTGGTACTGGACGCCCTTGACGATGTCGTCCTTGGTCACTTCCTTGCCCGTGGCCTTGTTGACCCGTTTGTAGCCCACCGGGTCCATGCTGCGTTTGTCCAGCCAGTCAAAATCCACACCCTGGGACGAGGTGGCCGACACCAGCGCGACAGGAATGTGGACCAGCCCGAAACTGATTGCGCCTTTCCAGATTGCCCGTGCCATGGTGGTGTTGTCCTTGCCGGTGGATGTCTTTCTGGTGACCTTCGCGCCTTGGGAAAAGTTTCCATTGTGGGAGCGAGCTTGCTCGCGATGGCGACGGTGCAGGCACCATTGACGCAAGCTGGCCCGCCGCTATCGCGAGCAAGCTCGCTCCCATATTGGTTCGGAGACTCTTCGTTACATCTTCGCCCGGACATTTCGCTTAACAAGGGCGAACCTGCGGCGTAGCGTGTTTTCGATATGCCTGAACTCAAGAGGTGTCCGAATGAACAGGCTGATAATTGCCATCATGACGCTGTTGCTGACCGCCGCCGCCCAAGCCGCCACGCCTGGCGGAGGCCCCGTGGTTCTGGCCCAGAATCTGCCGGGCAACAACAATCCCTATAACAGCCCGACGCGGCGGGCCAATCCCAACAGCATGCAGGGCACGCGGTCCAATGTGCCGACGATTCATGACAACCCGACGGTGCCGGTACCGCGCCCACCGACCCTGGAAAACGGCGGCATCGGCAATGGTTATCCCCGGTCCGGCCAGCCCTCGGGTTCGCCGCGCCCCACCATCGAGTCTCCTACGCCACCCAGGAGCAGCCAAAATGGCAACCGCTAGGTACTGGAGGCAGTCGCTCTCTTTTCAAACCACAGAAGGAATTGTGCATGTTGCGTAAAACACTCCTGGCCGCATGTTGCGCCAGCGCTGCCCTGACCCTTGCCACGCCGGCGGCTGGCGCGCCGACCCAATCATTCAAGAGCGAGGAGGGCACCGTGGAAGTGACCACCGTGGTCAAGGGGCTGGAGCACCCTTGGTCTGTCGCATTCTTGCCTGGTCAGCAGGGCATGCTGGTGACGGAGCGACCGGGCAACCTGCGCGTGGTCAGCCCCGATGGCCAATTGTCCGCACCCTTGAGTGGCGTGCCAGAAGTGTGGGCCAAGGGCCAGGGCGGTCTGCTGGACGTGGTGCTGTCGCCCGACTTCAAGCAGGATCGCACCGTCTACCTGTCTTATGCCGAGGCGGGCGCAGACGGCAAGGCCGGCACCGCCGTGGGGCGCGGGCAACTGTCCGAAGACCTCAAGAGCCTGAAGAATTTCGACGTGATCTTTCGTCAGCAGCCCAAGTTGTCCACGGGCAACCACTTTGGCTCGCGCCTGGTCTTCGACCGGGACGGTTATCTGTTCATTACCTTGGGGGAAAACAACGAGCGGCCCACTGCCCAGGACCTGGACAAGCTGCAAGGCAAGGTGGTGCGTATCTACCCCGACGGCAAGGTGCCCGACGACAACCCCTTTGTCGGCCAGAAAAACGTCCGTCCCGAGATATGGTCCTACGGCATGCGCAATCCCCAGGGGGCGGCCCTCAACCCTTGGAATGGCACGTTGTGGGAGAACGAACACGGGCCCAAGGGCGGTGATGAGATGAACATCATCGAGCGTGGCAAGAACTACGGCTGGCCACTGGCGACTCATGGCATCAATTACTCCGGTGCCCCGATTCCCGAAGCCCAGGGCAAGACTGTCGAGGGCACCGTTGGCCCACACCACGTCTGGCAGGTGTCACCGGGGCTCAGCGGCATGGCGTTCTACGACCATGATCGTTTCAAGGCCTGGCAGCGCAACGTGTTCATCGGGGCGCTGGTGCCCGGGGAACTGATCCGCCTGCAATTGCAGGGCGACAAGGTCGTCCACGAGGAGCGTTTGCTGGGTGAGCTCAAGGCGCGAGTCCGGGATGTTCGCCAGGGCCCGGACGGTTACCTGTATGTGCTGACGGATGAGGACGACGGGGCGTTGTATAAAGTCGGACTCAAGTAATTGTAGAAAATGTGGGAGCGAGCTTGCTCGCGATGGCTTTGGGTAACCGACATTGATGCTGACTGACACACCGCTATCGCGAGCAAGCTCGCTCCCACAGGTAATGCTGTTCACTTGAGACTGTCGCCACAGCTAATCAATATTTGCCATTGACTTGCCAACAACGCACCGCTAATTTCCACCCATGACTTCAACCGTACTGCGCAGCCAGCCAAGCATTATTACCGCCATTCCTTATTTGGCGGGTTAGCTGACGGCTGCACCCAACCCGCCCTGGAGGCGGGTTTTTTCTTTCTGTCTCCTGGGCTCTGCCCGAACCAGGAGATCGCCATGACCGTTACCCGCACCGAGCAAGCCCTGCTTGAGCACTACGTTAAGAAGATTCTCGCCGCGCCGGTCTATGAGCTGGCCGTGCGCACGCCACTGCAAGCGGCTCCCGCATTGTCCGAGGCCTTGGGTAACCGGATCCTGCTCAAGCGCGAAGACCTGCAACCGACTTTTTCCTTCAAGATCCGCGGTGCCTACAACAAACTCGTGCAACTGACCCCGGAGCAGCGTGCCCGTGGCGTCATCACCGCGTCCGCCGGCAATCATGCCCAGGGTGTCGCGCTGGCGGCACGGGAATTGGGGATTTCGGCCAGCATCGTCATGCCTGTGACCACTGTGCAATTGAAGGTGCTGGGCGTGCGCAACCGAGGCGCCGAAGCGATTCTGCACGGGGAAAGCTTTCCGTTTGCCCTGGCGCACGCGCTGGACCTGGCCGAGCAGACCGGGCGGGAGTTCGTCTCGCCTTTCGATGACCCGGACGTGATCGCCGGGCAGGGTACCGTCGCCATGGAAATCCTGCGCCAGCACCCCGGCCAGCTGGATGCGATTTTCGTCCCGGTCGGCGGCGGTGGGCTGATCGCCGGGATCGCGGCCTACGTCAAGTACCTGCGCCCGGAAGTACGCATCATCGGCGTCGAGTCGCAGCATTCTGCCTGTCTCCAGGCGGCGCTGGCAGCCGGTGAGCGGGTTACCTTGCCAGAGGTGGGAACCTTCGCCGATGGCGTGGCCGTGGCGCAGATCGGCGCCCATGGCTTCGATATCTGCCGTTTCTGTGTCGATGAAGTGATGACCGTGAGCAACGATCAACTGTGCGCCGCGATCAAGGATATCTATGACGATACCCGCTCCATCACCGAACCGTCGGGCGCACTGGGGGTGGCAGGCATCAAGCAGTACGTGGCGCACACGGGGGCGCGAAGCCAGACGCTGGTGGCGATCGATTCCGGTGCCAATATCAATTTCGACAGCTTGCGCCACGTGGCCGAGCGTGCGGCGGTGGGCGCGTTTTGAGTTTTTTACGCTACGTCACACTTTTTTTGAAGCAGGCGACGGATGCCCGTTTGCGTCTTCGCAATAGGGGCTACTCTAGGTTGCGAGCAGGATAAAAGCGATTGCAGTTTGCATGGAAAAAGTAGCGTTTCCTTGCATTTTGCACGAGCTCTCTGGCGCGGGACGAAGCTAAGCGCTTGATTCAGATCAATCCGCAAGGTCTTCAATACAGGCATACTTCTTGCGGGATGATTCAAGAGTTCGCCTGGCGAACTCGTTGACTGAAAACGCTAAAAAGAACGAACGAACGAACGGCACGGTATTCGTAGTCCCAGTCCGCAGGGAAGAAAACGGACGAAAATACCGCCGGCGTGAACATAAGTTGGCCGCCTCAACAGGAGAGAGTCGCCATGTTTCTATCTGCCCTCGAAATGCGAAACATCATTGAAAGCAGCTTGTTGCCCAAGCGCTCGCAATGCACCTTGTCACCTGAGCTCAAGATGACGGTCAAGATTTACGACGATCATGCAACCGATCGCGTGGCTTTGATCAAAACCGACATCGATGCCAATAAACTCACCGGTTGCCGGGCCATCAACGACCTGATCGCGGAGCTGCGTACCGAGCTCGACCACAACCCTGCCGCTGGCAATCACTTTCATCAGCAACACCAGCGGATGACTGGCCGCTGATAAAGGCCTTGTCCTTGTAAGCCTGACGCTCGGGTCCGGTCATGTCCGAACCCGGCGTCCAGTTTTTTAGCTGCGATGCGCCATTCAGTTCAATTGTTGCCTATAGGGCAGGTCTGGCCCGGTTTTGCCGCAAGTCAGGGCGGCCGCGCGAATGGCGAACTCAAGCATTGCGCTGATCTGTTCCCGGGTCAGGGTGTGCAAGCCCTCGACCGAATCCAATTGTTGTTCAGTCAACCACGCAATCAGTGCGGCCTGGAAGGTATCGCCTGCACCCACGGTGTCGGCGATCGTCACCGGACAGGACGGCAGCGACCATGAGCCGTGTTGGCGACTGAAGACCGTAGCGCCCTGGCCGCCACGGGTCAGGAAGACCAATTGGCAGCGGTTCCCCAGCCAACCTTCGATGATCGACTCCGGTTCTTTCCCGGGGTAGAGCAGGTTCAGGTCTTCGTCACTGACCTTGACCAGGTTGGCATATTGCACCAGCGTCGCAATCCGCGAGCGCCACAGCTCGATATCCGGCTGCGGGTTGAGTCGCACATTCGGGTCGAGGCTGATCAGGCGGCGGCCGCTTTCGCGTTGCATCAGGGCCAGGAGCGTATCGGCGATGGGCTGGACCACCAGCGAGAACGAGCCGAAATGCAAGCCGCGTACCTCGGGGCCCAGGTCCGGTAGATGCGCCAGGCTCAGTTGTCGGTCCGCACAGCCGTCGCCGCGAAAACTGTAGTGGGGCGAACCATTGGCGCCTACGGCGACCATCGCCAGGGTGGTTGGTGCGTCGAAGTCCACCAGATATTGGGCGCTGACACCTTCATTGAGCAAAACCTGCTGCAAGCGTCGTCCCAGGTAGTCGGTGGACAACCCGGTAAACAGCGCCGATTCAACACCCAGGCGACGCAGCCCCACGGCCACGTTGAACGGTGAACCACCGGCAATAGCCTTGTAGTTCACTTGCGAGGCCGGGCCATCCGCCTCGGTCTCACTGAAAAAATCAAACAGCGCTTCACCACACACCAAATACATAGTTTCCCGCTCTCAAAGGGTTGCGACGTGTTGTCGATAACGTTCATAAGCCTGTTGCGACGCCGCGACATGCGCGGCGATTGGCCGGGTTTCGCTGCTCGGGTCGAGCTTGACGCAGCGCTCGCACAGTTCGGCCAAGCCTGTCTGTGAACCGGAGTGGCACCATGCTGCCTGGATCGCCGCCCCCAAGGCAGCTGCTTCGCTCTGTTCGGTGCAAATGACCGTGGTGTCCATGATGTCGGCGACGATCTGCCGCCACTCCGCGCTCTTCGAACCACCGCCGATCAGGCGAATGCTCTGGGCCTGGAGTCCGTTGGCCCGCAGCAGGTCCAAGCCATAGCGCAAACCGAAGGTCGTGCCTTCGACCACGGCGCGACACAGGTTGGCCCGGGTCAGGTTGGTAGTGGTCAGGCCCAGCAGGCTGCCGGTGGCGTGGGGCAGGGCGGGAACACGCTCGCCGTTGAGGAACGGCAGCATGCACACGCCCTCGGCGCCAATCGGAGCCTGGACCACCAGGGCGTTGAACGTGTCGATGTCCAGCGCCAGCAATTCGCGAATCGCCCCGGTGGCGTTGGTCAGGTTCATGGTGCAGATCAACGGCAGCCAGCCACCGCTGGAGGAGCAGAACGTCGCCACGGACGGCTGTGGACTGACCGCAGGTTCGGCGGCATAGGCGTAGACCGTACCGGAGGAACCGAGGCTCATGGTGATCACGCCGGGCTGGATGTTCCCGGTGCCGATGGCGCCCATCATATTGTCGCCACCACCACTGGCCACCACCGCCTCGGGGTTGATGCCCAAGTGCGCAGCAATGGCCGGCAGGATGCGTCCGACCGGTTGATGGGCCTCGATCAGTTCCGGCAGCGCTGCTTGCAAGCGACCGCTGGGGTCGATGTGTTGTAACAGTTGCACGTCCCATTGGCGGGTGCGTACGTTGAAGTAGCCGGTTCCCGAGGCGTCGCCGTATTCGCTGCAATGGCGGCCGGTGAGCCAGTAGTTGAGGAAGTCGTGAGGCAGCAGGACGCTGGCGATGCGTTCGAAAACCTGGGGATGCTGCTCCCGCGTCCAGAGCAGCTTGGAAACCGTGTAGCCCGGCGCGATCACCACGCCGAGGCGTTCGAGGCTGCCGTCTTCACCACCCAGGTGCGCCAGGAGCCGATCGTTTTCCGGCGTTGTCTCGGTGTCGCACCACAGCTTGGCCGGGCGCAGCACCTGGCCTTGGTCATCGAGCAACACCAGGCCGTGTTGCTGGCCGGAGACGCCGATGCCGAGGATCGCCTGGCCATTGACCCCAGCGTCCGCCAAGGCTTGGTGCGTCGCCTGGGTGAATGCATCGAGCCATTGCTGGGTGTCTTGTTCGCGGCGACCGTTGGGGCCGCTGATCATGGCGTGCGCCGCGGCACCCTGGCCCAGGACCTGGCCACTGGTCGCGTCCAGGATCAGCGCCTTGGTGCCTTGGGTGCCGCAGTCGATGCCCAGGAACAGTTGTTGGTTTGCCATGGAAAAACCCCTGAGTGGTCAGATCGTTCCCACGCTCTGCGTGGGAATGCAGCACGGGACGCTCCGCGTCCCCAAGAAGCCGAACGCGGAGCGTCCGTCGAGGCGTTCCCACGCAGAGCGTGGGAACGATTAAACCTCAGTTCACGTCAGTCAGTATCCGCTCAAGCGTTCGCGTTACCCCGTGTTCGCGCAAGCTGTTGCAGCACCATTCGAATGCTGCCACGAACTCCGGCGAGCGGGGAATGGCGGTGCCAAAGATTTCTTCCACCTCCAGCACCCGCTGGGTCACCAGCGCATCGTCAGCCACCAGTGCCTGGCAGAACGCTGCCCGTGGGTCCGGGATTGAATACGTCACGCCGTTCTCGTCAACGCCCTTCAGGTACACGGCCCAGGCGGCCACCACCAGCGCCGCGCGGCGGGTTTCGCCACCGTCGGCGATCAAGCGGTTAATGGTCGGCACCGTGAATTTTGGAAACTTCGACGAGCCGTCCGAACAGACCCGTTCCAACTGGTCGGCAATGGCCTGGTTGGAAAAACGCTCCACCAGGGTGTTCTTGTAGTCGGTCAGGTCGATGCCCGGCACTGGCGCCAGTTGCGGAGTCACGTCCAGGTCCATGTAGGCGCGCATGTAACGCACGAACAGCGGATCGTTCATGGTCTCGTGGACGAAGCGATAACCCTTGAGAAAGCCCAGGTAGGTCAACGCCAGGTGGCTGCCGTTGAGCAGCTTGATCTTCATCTCTTCATAGGGGGTGACGTCATCGGTGAACTGCACGCCGACCTTTTCCCAGGCCGGGCGACCGTTGACGAACTTGTCTTCCAGGACCCATTGCACGAACGGTTCGCAGACCACCGGCCAGGCGTCGTCGATGCCATGTTCATCATGCAGTTGCAGGCGATGGGCCACGCTGGTCATGGGCGTGATGCGATCGACCATGGCGTTGGGGAAACTGACGTTGCGGTCGATCCATTGCCCCAGCTCCGCATCGCGCAGCGCGGCGAAGGCCAGCAGCGCCTTGCGAGTCACGGCGCCGTTGTGAGGCAGGTTATCGCAGGACATCAGTGTGAACGCCGGGGTGCCGGCCGCGCGGCGCTTGGCCAGGGCGGCGCAGAGGAAACCGAAGACGGTTTTCGGCGCGTCAGGATGGGCCAGGTCGTGCCGGATCTGCGGCAAGTGGGCCATGAACTCGCCGTTGCTGTCGTCGATGCAATAGCCGCCCTCGGTGATGGTCAGCGAGACGATGCGGATCTGCGGATCGGCGAGTTTGTCGATCAGCGCCTGGGCGCCATCTTCAGCCAGCAACATGTCATTGATCGCGCCGATCACGCGAACTTCGGTGTCATCGGTGTCGCCCAGTTCGTACAGGGTGAACAGGTAGTCCTGGCCGGCCAGGTCATCCCGGGCACGGCGATCCTCGGCCCGCAGGCCCACGCCGCAGATGGCCCAGTCCAGATCGGCGCCGGTATTCATCAGCGCGTCGGTGTAATAGGCCTGGTGCGCCCGGTGGAAACCGCCGACGCCGATGTGGGCGATGCCCTGGCGGACGTCGCCCAAAGGGTAGGCGGGCAGGGCGACGCCAGGGTTGAGGTTGTGCAGGTTTTGTCGATTGAGTTTCATCGCAGGTCTCGGCAATCAGGCGGCGGCGCGCAGCGCGCGGGTCACCGCAACGCCCTCGGCATCGAATAAGTGGCAGTGTTCAGCGTCCAGGTGCAGGCTCAGTTGCTCGCCGAAACGGCTCGCCAGGTCGCCGCGAACGCGCATGGTCAAGGCTTCGCCGGAGGCCGTGACGACGTGACAGAAGGTGTCGCTGCCCAGCCGCTCGCTGACGTCGGCGGTGACTTGCAGGGTGCAATCACCCGGTTGCGCCAGATTCAGGTGTTCGGGGCGAATCCCCAGGGTCACCGCGCCGCCGACGCTCAGGCTGGCATCGCTCAAGGGCAGGCTGATACGGGTGCCGGCGTCCAGCAGCACTTCACAGCCCTGACTGTCCAGGCCGGTGACCTTGCCTTTGAGAAAGCCCATTTTCGGCGTGCCGAGGAACCCGGCGACAAACAGGTTGGCTGGCTGGTGATACAGCTCCAGCGGTGAACCGACCTGTTCGATGCGCCCGCCATTGAGCACCACCACCTTGTCGGCCAGGGTCATGGCTTCGACCTGGTCGTGAGTCACGTAGATCATGGTCGCCTGCAACTCTTTGTGCAGGCGTGCCAGTTCCAGGCGCATCTGCACCCGCAGGGCCGCGTCGAGGTTGGACAGGGGTTCGTCGAACAGGAAGATTTTCGGGTTGCGCACGATGGCCCGGCCAATCGCTACACGCTGGCGCTGGCCGCCAGACAGTTGCTTGGGCTTGCGCTCGAGCATCGGCCCCAGCTCAAGGATGCGCGCCGCTTCGTTGACCTTCTTCTCGACCTCGGCCTTGGGCACGCCGGCCAGGTCCAGGGCGAAGGACATGTTCTTGCGCACGCTCATGTGCGGGTACAAGGCGTAGGTCTGAAACACCATCGCCAGGTCACGCTTGGCCGGGCTGACTTCGGTAATGTCCCGGCCATCCAGTTCGATGGTGCCGTCACTGACTTCTTCAAGGCCGGCGATCAGCCGCAGCAGCGTGGACTTGCCACAGCCCGACGGGCCGACGAAGACCACGAACTCGCGGTCGTTCACCTCAAGGTCGATGCCCTTGATGATGGAGAAGCCTTCGAAACCCTTTTGCAGATTCTTGATTTTCAGGTTGGCCATGATGATGGGCCTCCACTTCTGATTATTGGGTAGGGCGCGTTATTTCACCGCGCCGAAGGACAAACCGCGCACCAGCTGTTTCTGGCTGATCCAGCCGAAGATCAGGATCGGCGCGCAGGCCAGGGTCGAGACGGCCGACAATTTGGCCCAGAACAAACCTTCCGGGCTGGAATAGGAGGCAATCAACGCCGTCAGCGGCGCGGCCTTGGAGGAGGTGAGGTTCAGCGACCAGAAGGCCTCGTTCCAGCACAGGATCAGTGACAGCAACACGGTAGAGGCCAGGCCGCCCTTGGCAATCGGCAGCAGCACGCGGACCATCTCCTGCCACAGCGTGGCGCCATCCAGGCGTGCGGCCTCGAGGATGTCGCGGGGAATGTCCTTGAAGTAGGTGTAAATCATCCAGACCACGATGGGCAGGTTGATCAACGTGTAGATGACGATCAACGCGAGACGCGTGTCCAGCAGGCCAAATTGCTTGGCCAGCAGGTAGATCGGCATCAGCACGCCCACTGGCGGCAGCATCTTGGTGGAGAGCATCCACAGCAACGTGCCTTTGGTGCGCTGGGTTTCATAGAACGCCATGGAGTAGGCCGCCGGCACCGCAATCAGCAGGCACAGGGCGGTGGCGCTGAAGGAAATCACCACCGAGTTCCAGGCGAAGCTGAAGTAGTTGCTGCGCTCGTTGATGTGCAGGTAGTTCTCCAGCGTGGGCGTGAAGATGAACTGCGGTGGCGTGGCGAACGCGTCGATTTCAGTCTTGAAGCTGGTCAGCACCATCCAGAAGATCGGGAAGAAGATCAGGATCGCGATGGCCCAGGCCAGCGTGCCCAGCAGCAGGCTTTGCAGGCGACGGGATTGTTGAAGAGTCATGGCGACGGCCTCAGTTCTTGTCGGTGAGGTTTTTGCCGATCATCCGGACCAGGATGATGGCGGCGATGTTGGCAATGACCACGGCAATCAGGCCACCGGCCGAAGCCATGCCGACGTCGAACTGCACCAGCGCCTGGTTGTAGATCAGGTAGGCAAGGTTGGTGGAGGCGTAGCCGGGGCCACCGTTGGTGGTGGTAAAGATCTCGGCGAACACCGACAGCAGGAAGATCGTCTCGATCATCAGCACCACGGCAATCGGGCGGGCCAGGTGCGGCAGGGTCAGGTGCCAGAAGATCGCAATCGGGCCGGCACCGTCCAGGCGCGCGGCTTCTTTCTGCTCCTGGTCCAGCGACTGCATGGCGGTCATCAGGATCAGGATCGCGAAGGGCAGCCATTGCCAACTCACGATGATGATGATCGATAGCAGCGGATAGTGGGCGAGCCAGTCCACCGGTTGGGCGCCGAATAGTTTCCACACCGAGGCGAGGATGCCCGAGACCGGGTGGAAGATCAGGTTCTTCCAGATCAGCGCGCCGACGGTGGGCATGATGAAGAACGGCGAGATCAGCAGCACACGGACGATGCCGCGACCAAAAAACTCACTGGCCTCCAGCAGCGCGCTGATCAACACCCCCAGCACGATACTGATCAGCAGCACGCTGCCCACCAGCAACAGGGTGTTGGTGGCACCGGGCATGAAACCCGAGTCGGTCAGGAAGTAGGTGAAGTTCTCCAGCCCGACGAATTCGTTTTCGCCGGGGTAGAGCAGGTTGTAGCGGATCATCGAGAAGTAGACGGTCATGCCCAGCGGCACGATCATCCACAGCAGCAACAAGGCCACTGAAGGACTGACCAGGAACCAACCGGGGTTCGCCAGGCGGATCTTGCGTGCCGGCGGGGCAATCTCGATGGGGGCTTTGGCAGTTGTTGTTGAGCTATTCATGGCATTGAACCGATTTTTGCGG
Source organism: Pseudomonas sp. H1_F01 (assembly GCF_054681425.1). Lineage (NCBI taxonomy): Bacteria > Pseudomonadati > Pseudomonadota > Gammaproteobacteria > Pseudomonadales > Pseudomonadaceae > Pseudomonas > Pseudomonas sp. H1_F01. Next base: position 3,193,528 of record NZ_CP162823.1, read on the forward strand.
GCCTATGAAGATCCACTGTGGGAGCGAGCTTGCTCGCGATAGCGTCGTGTCAGCCGCCCGCGATATGGGCTGCAAGGCCCTCATCGCGAGCAAGCTCGCTCCCACGGGAATCGGGAGCGGGCCTCAATGAGCCGACTACTTGGGATACCCAGCGCGTTTCATCTCGCGTTCGGTGGTGGACTGCGCGGCGGTCAACGCCTGGTCCACGGTCTGCTGGCCGGTCAGTGCGCCGGAAAAGAACTTGCCCACCTGGGTGCCGATGGCCTGGAACTCGGGAATGGTCACCAACTGGATGCCGATGTAGGGCACAGGCTTGAGGGTTGGCGCTTTCGGGTCGGCGACTTTCAACGACTCCAGGGTCACCTTGGCAAACGGCGCGGCCTTCATGTACTCGTCGCTGTAGGTCGAGGTGCGGGTGCCTGGCGGTACGTTGGCAATGCCATCAGTCTTGGCGACCAATTGGCTGTATTCCTTGGACGTCGCCCAGGTGGTAAAGACCGTAGCTGCGTCCTTGGCTTTGGAACTGGTCGGGATGGCCAGGGACCAGGAGTACATCCACGAAGTGCCCTTGTCGGTTTTTTCGTGGGGGGCGAAGGTGAATCCAACGTGATCGGCCACCTTGCTCTGGGTCTTGTCGGTGACGAACGAACCGGCGACGCTGGCATCCACCCAGATCGCGCATTTGCCGCTGTTGAACAGCGCCAGGTTTTCGTTGAAACCGTTGCTGGAAGCACCCGGCGGGCCGGATTTCTTCATGTTGTCGACATAGAAATTGAGTGCGTCTTTCCACTCGGGGCCATTGAATTGCGGCTGCCACTTCTCATCGAACCAGCGCGCGCCATAACCGTTGGCCAGGGTGGTGATGAGCGCCATGTTCTCGCCCCAACCAGCCTTGCCCCGCAGGCACAGGCCATATTGTTCCTTGGATTTATCGGTGAGCTTTTCAGCGAACTCACCGATCTGGGTCCAGGTCGGGTGTTCGGGCATGGTCAGCCCGGCGTCCTTGAACAGGTCCGTGCGGTAATAGGTGATCGAGCTTTCGGCATAGAACGGCAGGGCGTACAGCGAGCCTTTGACCGACAAACCATCGCGCACGGAAGGGAAAACGTCGTCCAGGTCGTAGGAGGCCGGCAGGTCTTTCATCGGCTCCAGCCAGCCCTTGGCACCCCAGAGTGCAGCTTCGTACATGCCAATGGTCAGCACGTCGAACTGTCCGCCCTGGGTGGCGATGTCGGTGGTCAGGCGCTGGCGCAGGACGTTTTCTTCGAGCACCACCCAGTTGAGCTTGATGTCCGGGTGCTCGGCCTCGAAGGTTTTCGAGAGCTTTTGCATGCGGATCATGTCGCTGTTGTTGACGGTGGCAATGGTGAGGGTCTGTGCGCCAAAGCTGACGCTGCTGAGGGTCATGCAGGTGGAGACAAGCAGAGCTTTTACCGAAGGTTTCATCGCGCACTCCTTTTCCGCGCCCGAAGGCTGCAGAAGGACAGTTATTGTTTTTGTGTCTTCCGGATGAAGGGAAGAATGTGCGCTGATTACAGCCCTCAATGGACGGCGTGACAAATCATCCGTCGCACTTGTGCTGATACTTTTTTGCACTGATGAGGGTTCAAGCCAAACAAAGGACCCTGTGGCGAGAGGATTTATCGAAATGTCGCATCGCCCCGCTTTGTGGGAGCAAGGCTTGCCCGCGATGAAGATGACGCGGTCTCTTGGGGAACCGAGGCGCCTGCATCGCGGGCAAGCCTTGCTCCTACATAAATCCCGTCACAGAAATGATTCGAGATTCTCAGCCCTGGTTCTGCTCGGTCAATCGCTGCACCGCCAGCCGCCGGTAGTGGGACGGGGTCATGCCCTTGAGCTGCTGGAAACGCCGGTTGAAATTGGAAATGTTGTTGAAACCCGATTCGAAGCACACGTCTGTCACTGGTTTATCGCCGTCGGCCAGCAACTCGCAGGATTTGCTGATGCGCAGGCGATTGACGAATTCAATGAAGCAGCGACCGGTGGCCTGTTTGAACACCCGGCTGAAATAGGTGGGTTTCATGCCCAGGTGCTCGGCCACTTCTTCCAGGGACAGTTCTCGGGCGTAGTGGGCAAAGATGTAGTCCACCGCGCGGTTGGTGCGGTCGACGCTGTGTTCGTCCGCCGCTTGCGCAGAGGTCGCGCCGGAAAGCAGTTGGTAGTCATCCGTGGCGGCCAGCAGCTCCATCAGGATGAAAAAATGCCCCAGGCGGCTCATGCCTTGGGAATCGGCGATGCGCTGCATCAGGGTCATGGCCTGGCGGATGGTGCGCTTGCAGCGGAACTCGATGCCGTATTGGGCACGTTCGAGCAGCGGTGCGACCGTCTTGAGTTCGGCGAATACCTGGTGGCCGCTTTCGAACAGCTCATCAGTGAAGTTCACCAGCATATCGCGCTTGTGCACCACTTCGTCCTCGGCCACCTGGCTGATCCAGTTATGGGGCAGGTTGGGGCCGGTGAGGAACAGCGACTGGGGATAGAAGTTGCCGATATAGTCGCCTATGAACACTTTGCCGGAACTGGCGACGATCAAGTGCAACTCGTATTCCTTGTGGAAATGCCAGCGCACCAGCGGGCAGGGAAAACCGTGCTGACGGTAGATGATGGACAACCCGTTATGGTCGTCCATCAACTCGTAGGAGGGGTCGGTGATTCTGGCTGTTCGGGTCATGGCCTGGCGCTTTTATTGTTATCGCCATCGGATAATGCCCCCTTCGCCAGGCGGCTGCCACTCTGACGTCTAACCGTTGCGGTTTTTTTCTTCGATCCACTGGGACATGTATTGGGTGCTTTTGTGCTGGTGGTGACGCAGCATGCTGCCGGTGAAGTTGTCCCGGCGTCGTTGCGCCAGGTCCACCCGGCAAGCGTTGAGGCTGTCGATCAGCGCCGGGCCATGCACCTGTTGTCGGTAGCGGCTGGCAAGCAAAGTGAGGCCCGCATCCTGGGCCTGGGTCCAGCGCGCCTGGTCGCGATACAACTGCACCGCCGCATTGGCGATGCCTTTGGCGCTCTGGGCAATCGCACCGGGCCAGGGCATGTCGCCGTGCATGGCTTCGGCCCCCACGGGTGTGGTGACGTTGGGGGTGCCGCAGAGCATGGCGTCGATCAGCTTGCCCTTGATGCCAGCGCCGAAACGCAGCGGCGCCAGGCAGATGCGTGCCGCCGACATCACCTGCAAGGCGTCCTCGGCCCAGTTCATGATGTGAAAGCCCTGGGCCGGGTTATGCAGCGCGGCGGCCTTGGGCGGGGTGTAGGCGCCGTACAGGTGCAGTTGCGCGCCGGGTAATTGTTGGCGGATCAATGGCCAGATGGCGTTTTTCATCCAGAGCACGGCGTCCCAGTTCGGCGCGTGGCGAAAGTTGCCGATGCTCAGGAAATGCGCCCGGTCCTCGAACGGTACCGGCGGCTCGCCGGGCAGGTCCAGCATCAACGGGCACCAGTGCAGCAGGTTACGGGGCAACTTGAAGTGCTCCACCAACAGTTCGATTTCAACCTCGGACACCATCAGGTTGAGGTCGCAGCGGTACAAAGCAGCGATTTCCCGCTTGGCCAGGTCGGTATCGGCCATCCGCTGGAACTCCTCGTCCAGGGCCGGGGCGAAGAGGTCGCTGAAATCCTCGCCAGCCTCATCGTGTTTCAGGCGGTCCTTCAAGCGCTGGTGCCGGGCGTGGCGCAGGCTCTGCAAATCTGACGTCTCCAGCACCCGCAGGGCGCCGGGGCAGTGCTTCTCGACCCGCCAGCCGAACTGTTCTTCCATCATGAATTGGTCGAACAGCACGATGTCCGGCGCCAGCTCGCTGATGAAGGCGTCGAAGCTGCTGCTATTGAGTTCGATCGGCACTTCGCGGATACCCAGCGCGAGCAGGTCGGCGCGGTGTTCGCCTGGACCTGCCGGACTGCTGAAGGTGATGTCCCAGCCTTGCCCGAGGAAGGTGTCGAGGATCTGCATGACATGCCCACTGGCAGCCGATGAACGCGGCTCGGGCCAGACATAGCCGATGACCAGGACCTTGGTGGCGGTGGGGTGATGCATGAGCAGGGGGCTCCTCGAAGCGGATCAGGCGCCATCGGCGCGCGGGGCGCCGATAGTGACCAAGAATACGATCCGGCTCAAGAAAGAATGCGTTTGACCTTGTCTCGCAACTGATCGATGGAGAAGGGCTTGCCGATCACCGACATGCCTTCAGGCACATCGATGCTTTCGGCATAACCGCTGGCAAACAGCACAGGCAGTTGTGGTCGCACGGCTCGGGCCTGTTTCGCCAATTCGCGCCCATCCATGACCGGCAGGCCGACGTCAGTCATCATCAGTGCGATGGGCTGCGCGTCGTTGTGCAAAAATGCCAGCGCCTGCTCACAACCATCCGCCTCCAGCACCTGGTATTCCAGCTCCTCCAGCACGTCGACGATTAACATCCGCACAATGTCATCGTCTTCGACGACCAGGATGGTGGACTGGGTGGCAGGAGGAGGAGGGGTGGACATAGTAGACATTCTCGAAGAAGGGAGCGGGAGGGAGACTCGAAAAAAAGTCTCTTTCATGAGCCTCTTTTATGAGCCTCTTTTATGAGTAAGTACCGAGGCGGCACAAGTTCCCAAGGTTGTACAAGAAAGGATCTATAGTACAAGAGCTGACAAGGATAGTCGCTTCCTTGCTACAAGGTAGATCGTCGCGGGAGTTGCGCCTTTGACTCGTCAGATAATGTGGATCCAAGCGCCGTTTTTCGGGCAAACTCCACGGTTTTCAACTGTCCACCAAGGCCCTTTCCATGACTCCTTCGTCTTCGGTCGACGAGCAAAGTTTTCGCAAGCTCCTGAGCCGCAATATCAGCCTGCCGCTGGGCATGGGCGCCCTCAGCTCGGTGTTTTTCATCATCCTTGTCACGTACTTGCTGTCGGTGATTCAGTGGGTCGGGCATACCGACCGGGTGATCAATAATGCCAATGAGGCGCTCAAGCTGAGCGTGGACCTGGAAACCGGCATGCGTGGCTACCTGTTGAACGGTGACGAGCACTTTCTCGAGCCCTATGAAGTGGCCAAGCCGCGGATCGCCGTCGCGTTGGATACACTGCTGGAATTGACAGCCGACAACCCCGTCCAGACCGACCGGCTGCACAAGATACAAGCGATCCAGGCGGAATGGTCCAAGTACGCCCAGGGCTTGATCGACCTGCAACGCAGCAGCGGGGATTACCGGAGTGCGGTGAGGTCCGGGCGCGGCAAGCGCTTGACGGACGAGATCCGCCAAACCTTCGAGGAAATCGTCGATACCGAGCAGCAACTGCGTGCGGCGCGTAGCCAGGACGTGCGCACCACCACTGTCTGGAGCATTGCCCTGTACCTGCTGTTCGTCGCCGCAGTCAGTGGGTTGCTGGCCTACGTCGGCCGCCGGGATCTGTTGAGCTTGTCCGAGAGCTACGGCGCCAGCCTGAAGATCCAGCAAGGCAGCGCCTTGCACCTGGAGAAGCAGGCTTGGTTGCGCAATGGCCAGACCCAGTTGGCCGAGCAGGTCCTGGGGCAGTTGTCCCTGAACCTGTTGGGCCGCAACATCTTGCAGTTCTGTGCAAAGTACCTGGATGTGGCGGTCGCTGCGCTCTATGTGCGAGAAGAAAATGGCGTGCTCAAGCGCGTCGCCACCTATGGTTTGTCCCGGGAGGATGACGCGCAGCAGCAGAAGATTGTCGACGGTGAAGGCATCGCCGGCCAGGCCGTGCAACAGGGGCGTCTCATTCGCCTGGATGACGTACCGGACGATTACCTGAAAGTCAGCTCCGGATTGGGACAAGGGCTGCCCAACAGCGTGCTGGTAGCGCCCACCAGTGACGATGACCGGATCAACGGTGTCATCGAGTTGGGCTTCCTGCGGCCATTGACCGAGCGCGACATTGAGCTGCTGGAGCTGATTTCCGGCAATATTGGCACCTCCATCGAGGCCGCTCGTTATCGCCAGCGCTTGCAGGAAGTGCTGGCCGAAACCCAGCAGTTGAACGAAGAACTGCAAGTGCAGCAGGAAGAGCTCAAGACCGCCAACGAGGAACTGGAAGAGCAGTCGCGCATTCTCAAGGAGTCCCAGGCCCACCTGGAAGCCCAGCAACAGGAGCTGGAGCAGACCAACGAGCAATTGGCCGAGCAGCGCGACGCCATGGACCAGAAGAACAGCGAGCTGAACCTGGCCCAGATCCAGTTGCAGGAGCGCGCCGAAGAGTTGCAGCGTTCGAGCAAGTACAAATCCGAGTTCCTGGCCAACATGTCCCACGAGCTGCGCACGCCGCTCAACAGCTCGCTGATCCTGTCCAAGCTGCTGTCGGAAAACCCGCAGCAGAACCTCAGCGAGGAACAGGTCAAGTTTGCCGAGTCGATCTACTCCGCCGGCAACGACCTGTTGAACCTGATCAACGATATTCTCGACATCTCCAAGGTCGAGGCCGGAAAGCTGGAAGTGCGCCCGGAAAACACCAGCGTGCAGCGTCTGGTGGAAGGCCTGCGGGACATGTTCGAGCCGTTGGCAGCCGACAAGGGCCTGGGGTTCGAGGTCCAGGTATTGCCCGATGCGCCGGCGATGCTCTACACCGATCGCCAGCGCCTGGAGCAGGTGATCAAGAACCTGCTGTCCAATGCCGTGAAGTTCACCGAGCAAGGCACCGTCAGCCTGTCGGTGGCCGGGCAGCCGGGCTCGGGCATCGCGTTCATGGTGCGCGACTCCGGGATCGGCATCGCCGCCGATCAGCAGCAAAGCATCTTCGAAGCGTTCCGCCAGGCCGATGGCACGACCAATCGTCGTTACGGCGGCACCGGCCTGGGGTTGTCGATTTCCCGGGACCTGGCCACGTTGCTGGGCGGCTCGATCTGCGTTTCCAGCGAGCCGGGGCAGGGCAGTGTGTTTACGCTGGTAATGCCTGAACGTTATGTCGAGCCCGGGGACTCGCCGATGGAACCGATGACGTTCACCCCGACGGCCACTGCGCCAGCGCCGGCTGCACCCAAAGCCGCCCCGGCACCGCTGATCGCTGAAGTGGATACGTCGATTGCCCGATTTGCCGACGACCGCGACAAGGCGCCGTTCGACACCCGGTGCATCCTGGTGATCGAGGACGAGCCCAAGTTCGCCCGGATCCTGTTCGACCTGGCCCATGAGCTCGGTTACCAGTGCCTGGTGGCCCACGGTGCCGATGAAGGCTTCGACCTGGCCTTGCAACTGGCTCCCGACGCGATCCTTTTGGACATGCGCCTGCCGGATCATTCCGGGCTGACGGTGTTGCAGCGGCTCAAGGAACGGGCCGAAACCCGGCACATCCCGGTGCACGTGATTTCCGTCGAAGACCGCGTCGAAGCCGCCATGCACATGGGCGCCATCGGCTATGCCGTCAAGCCGACCACCCGCGAAGAACTCAAGGATGTGTTCGCCCGCCTGGAAGCCAAGCTGACCCAGAAGGTCAAGCGGGTGCTGCTGGTGGAGGACGATGACCTGCAACGCGATAGCATTACCCGCCTGATCGGCGACGATGACATCGAGATCACCGCCGTTGGCCTGGCCCAGCAAGCCCTGGACCTGCTGCGGAGCAACGTCTACGACTGCATGATCATCGACCTCAAGTTGCCGGACATGCTCGGCAATGACCTGCTCAAGCGCATGTCCAGTGAAGACATCTGTTCCTTCCCGCCGGTGATCGTCTACACCGGGCGCAACCTGACCCGCGATGAAGAGGCCGAACTGCGCAAGTATTCGCGCTCGATCATCATCAAGGGCGCCCGCTCGCCAGAGCGCCTGCTGGACGAGGTGACACTCTTTCTGCACAAAGTCGAATCCCGGTTGTCCCATGAACGGCAGCGGATGCTCAAGACCGCCCGCAGCCGCGACAAGGTGTTTGAAGGCCGCAAGGTGCTGCTGGTGGACGACGATGTGCGCAACATCTTTGCCCTGACCAGCGCCCTGGAGGCGAAGGGGGCGATCGTTGTCATCGGCCGTAACGGCCTGGAGGCGATCGATCGCCTGAACGAATTCGACGACATCGACCTGGTGCTGATGGATGTAATGATGCCGGAGATGGACGGTTTCGAAGCCACCGCGCTGATCCGCAAGGACCCGCGCTGGCGCAAGCTGCCCATTATTGCCGTGACGGCCAAGGCCATGAAGGATGATCAGGAACGCTGCCTGGCGGCGGGTTCCAACGACTACCTGGCCAAACCGATCGATCTGGATCGTCTGTTCTCGCTGATTCGCGTGTGGTTGCCGAATATGGAAAGAATTTAGTGGAACGTGACACCGACATTGAACTTCGTTTGTTGATCGAAGCGATCTACCTCAAGTACAGCTACGATTTTCGCGACTATTCCGGTGCGTCCATCAAGCGCCGGGTCCACCATGCGCTGAGCCAGTTCGAGTGCAGGACCATCTCGGCATTGCAGGAGCGCGTGCTGCACGACCCGGGAGCGTTCATGCAACTGCTGCAACTGCTGACGATCCCGGTCAGCGAGATGTTTCGCGACCCCTCGCATTTCCTGGCCATACGCGAGGAAGTCGTGCCGCTGCTCAGGACGTATCCTTCGATCAAGATCTGGATCGCCGGTTGCAGCACGGGGGAGGAGGTCTACTCCATGGCGATCCTGTTGCGCGAAGAAGGCCTGCTGGACCGCACGCTCATCTATGCCACCGATATCAACCCGCGCTCGTTGGAAAAAGCCAAGCAGGGGATTTTTTCCCTGGAAAACGTGCGCACCTACACCCAGAACTACCAGGCCGCCGGAGGCCGGCGCTCGTTTGCCGATTACTATACCGCCGCCTACGATTATGCGATGTTCGACAAAACCCTGTGCGAGAACGTGACCTTTGCCGATCACAGCCTGGCGACCGACAGTGTATTTTCAGAAACTCAGTTAATTTCCTGTCGTAACGTATTGATATATTTCAATAAGAAACTACAAGATCGTGCGTTTGGACTGTTTCATGAGTCCCTTTGTCACCGTGGTTTCCTGGTATTGGGCAGTAAGGAGACGTTGGATTTCTCGGCTTACGGCCATCGATTCGAACCGTTGGTCAAACAGGAACGGATCTATCGCAAGTTATGAACCAGACCAAGGACAGATCCAATCCGCCCATCGAAGCCATTGTCGTCGGTGCATCGGCCGGTGGCGTCGAGGCACTGCTCAGGGTCTTCGGACACCTGCGCAAAGGCTTTGGCGTGCCCATCCTGGTGGTGTTGCATTTGCCGGACGAGCGCGAAAGCCAACTGGCCCGTGTCTTCGGACATCGTCTGGCGGTGCCGGTGGAGGAAGCCCGGGACAAGCAAGACATCGTGCCGGGCACCTTGTATGTCGCCACGCCCGGCTATCACTTGTCGGTCGAGGCTGACCGTAGCCTGTCGTTGAGCCTGGAGGAGCCGGTGCATCATTCGCGGCCGTCCATCGATGTGTTGTTTGAATCGGCCGCCGATGTCTACGGCCAGAAATTGCTGGCCGTGGTGCTGACCGGCGCCAACAACGATGGTGCCTGTGGCTTGGCGAAGGTCAGGGCGCTGGGGGGGATCACGGTGGTCCAGGACCCCGGTGAAGCCCAGGTCTCGACCATGCCCGAGGCGGCGCTGGCCCTGCACGAGCCCGACCATATCCTTACTTTGCAAGGCATCGGCCAATTGCTGGCCGGGCTGGAATGAACCACATGCCAAGAGATATTCAAGCCAAACTGCTGATCGTCGATGATCTGCCTGAGAATCTGTTGGCCCTGGAAGCGTTGATCAAGGGCGGCGACCGCGAGGTCTTCAAGGCCCTGTCCGCGGACGAAGCGCTGTCCCTGCTGCTGCAACACGACTTTGCCCTGGCCATCATCGATGTGCAGATGCCGGACATGAACGGTTTCCAACTGGCCGAGCTGATGCGCGGCACGGAGAAGACCCGCAGCATCCCTATCATTTTCGTCAGTGCCGCAGGTCGTGAACGCAACTATGCCTTTACCGGTTATGAAAACGGTGCGGTGGACTTCCTGCACAAGCCGCTGGACACCCAAGCGGTCAAAAGCAAGGTCAATGTGTTCGTCGAGTTGTACCGTCAACGAAAGGCCATGAAGGAGCAGGTCGTAGCCCTTGAGCAGAGTCGCCGCGAGCAGGAGGTTCTGTTGCAGCAACTGGAGGCCACCCGTGGCGAGCTGGAGCAAGCGGTGCGCATGCGTGACGACTTCATGTCCATCGTCGCCCACGAAGTGCGCACGCCCCTCAATGGCCTTATCCTCGAGACACAGTTGCGCAAGATGCACCTGGCCCGGGACAACGCCGCAGCCTTCAGCCTGGACAAGGTGCGGGCGATGGTCGAGCGCGACGAGCGCCAGATCAAGAGCCTGATCCGGTTGATCGAGGACATGCTGGATGTCTCGCGGATTCGCACCGGCAAGCTGTCGATCCGCCCGACCCGCTTCAACCTGACGGCACTGGTGGAGAACCTGCTGCGCAATTTCCAGCCGCAGATAGCCGTCGCCGAGTGCTCGTTGACCTGCCTGGCCGAACCGTCGGTGGAGGGACTTTGGGATGAGTTTCGTATCGAGCAGGTGATCTCGAACTTGTTGACCAATGCGTTGCGCTACGGTGGCAAGGGCCCGATCGAGGTGCGCGTCTACAAGACGCCCGACCACGCCTGTATCGAGGTCCAGGACCATGGCATCGGTATCAGCGAGGAAAACCAGAAACGTATCTTCCAGCAGTTCGAGCGCGTATCGTCCAAGGCGGCCGCTGCGGGCCTTGGGCTGGGGCTGTTCATTTCCGAGCAGATTGTCGCGGCTCATGGCGGGACCATCACGGTCAACAGTCGCCTCAATGAAGGGGCGTTGTTTCGTGTTTGCCTGCCCTTGCAGAAAACTGTCTTGGACAAAACCGCCGAACAGACGCAACCTCTGAGAGACCCCAAGGTCGTATCAGCAGCTATTGATCGAACAAAGGCTTCTCATGAGTGAAGATGCGCAAGATGTTGTATTGATCGTCGAGGATGACCCGTCGATCCTGATGGTGTTGTCGGCCTACCTGTCGGGCGAGGGATACCGGGTGCTACGGGCCGAAAACGGTGCCCAGGCGTTCGAGATCCTGGCGAGCAAGCCTCATCTGGACATGATGATTACCGATTTCCGCCTGCCGGGTGGTATCTCCGGGGTGCAGATCGCCGAGCCTGCGGTCAAGTTGCGTCCCGAGCTGAAGGTCATTTTCATCAGTGGCTACGCGCAGGAAGTGCGCGACACTGACAGCCCCATTACCCGCAAGGCACCGATCCTGGACAAGCCGTTCGACCTGGATGAGCTGCAGGCCATCATGCAGTCGATGTTGTCGTAGGTTTCATAAGTATTGTTTGGATTGGGCAAGGCTTTGTGGGAGCAAGGCTTGCCCGCGATGAGGCCCACTGGGTCTTCCTGAAACCGAGGCGACTTCATCGCGAGCAAGCTTTGCTCCCACAGAATCAAGGACCTTTCCACAGGGTTAAGGGCCTTCCCACAAAATCAAGGAACCGTGATCATCTCCCGGACCTTGGCCGTCAATAGATCAAACGTGAACGGTTTGGTGATCATCTGCATCCCCGGGTCAAGGAAACCGCCGCGTACGGCTGCATGTTCAGCGTAACCGGTGATGAACAGTATCGGCAGGTCCGGGCGGATCTGCCGGCCGATTTCCGCCAGTTGCCGGCCATTCATGCCGGGCAGGCCCACATCGCTGATCAGCAGGTCGATGCGTTGGCCTGACTGGAGGATCGGTACTGCGCCGTTGGCGTCGGCCGCTTCCACAAAGGCATAACCCAGCTCGCTCAACACCGCGCTCACCAGCACTCGCACCGCTGGATCGTCCTCGACGATCAGCACGGTCTCACCGTCCTGCGCATACGGGGCGTGTGGCGTGTTGACCTGGGGCTCGTGGATTTCCTCACCGCGAAAGCGCGGCAGGTAAAGGTTCACAGTGGTGCCTTTGTCGACTTCGCTGTCGATGGTCACATGCCCGCGCGATTGCTTGCTGAACCCATAGATCATCGATAGGCCCAGCCCGGTGCCCTGGCCGATTGGTTTGGTGGTGAAGAACGGATCGAACGCGCGACCGATGATCGCTTCGGGCATGCCGCAACCGCTGTCCTGCACGCTCAGCACCACATAGTCGCCGGGTTCCAGGTTGGTGTAGGCGTCGGTGAAATCGGCATCCAGGTGCCGGTTGCAGGTCTTTACCACCAGGTTCCCGCCATTGGGCATGGCATCCCGGGCGTTGAGGACCAGGTTGAGCAGGGCGCTTTCCAGTTGGTTGGGGTCGGCTTCGGCGATCCAGAGCTGTTCGTCCAGCTGCATGTCCAGGCGGATGCTTTCGTTGAGGCTGCGTTGCAGCAGCTCGCCCATGGACAACACCAGCGTGTTCATCTGGACCGCCTTGGAGTCCAGCGATTGCCGACGGGAAAACGCCAGCAGGCGATGGGTCAGGCCGGCGGCGCGGTTGGCCGAGGTCACGCCCAGGTCGATCAGGCTGTCCAGGTCCTCGGTGCGGCCCCGGGCCAGGCGCCGGCGCAGCAGTTCGAGGCTGCCGATGATCCCGGTGAGCATGTTGTTGAAGTCGTGGGCGATACCGCCGGTGAGTTGGCCGACTGCTTCCATTTTCTGCGACTGGCGCAGTGCCTCTTCGTTATGGCGCAACTGGGCCGTGCGTTCTTCCACTTGCTGTTCAAGGGTTTCAAGGGTGGTTTGCAGGCGCAGTTCGCTGTTGCTGAGGTCGATCAGGCGGTCGCGGGCTTCGTACTGCCTTCGACGGCCTCGCAGGGCGGTGGTCACCAGGCTGATCAGGGTCACTGGGTGGAAAGGGCGCTCAAGGAAGGTCACGTTGCCCAGTTGCGTACCGATACGCGCCGCCGGGTTCTGTTCCGGGCCGCCGTGATGGGTCAGCAAGACAATGGGCAGGTCAGACCAGGCTGGTTGCTGCTCGATGTGCAGGAATAGCGCTTCCAGATCGGGCCCCACCAGGGCTTCCGAGGAAATCACCAGCAGGCCGGCACCTTTTTCCAGTTCTTCGCACAAATGGCCCAGATGACGGCAGATGAGGCCGGCAAAACCGGCCTCATTGAGGATCATCAAGGCGATCTGGCTGTCCCGCCCAAGCGGCGCGAGGATCAGCGCCCGCTCGGACAGGGGCTCGGCCAGCGTCACCGGTGTTCATCCCTGAGCAGCGGGTTGCTCTCGCCCATGTAAGTGGGAACCCCTCGCAAGACGCCTTGGAACGCCTCGAGCGGCTCGCCGATGGTCATGCCCAAGCCGCTGATGCGGTATTCGCGGATGGTCGACTCATGGCTGCCCGTACGTTTCTTGATGATGGAAATCGCCCGGCGCACTTTGCCCAGTGCTTCGAAATAACGCAAAAGAATCACCGTGTCAGCCAGGTAAGTAATGTCCACGGGCGCCTGCATGTCGCCGACCAGACCGTGCTGCGCAACAGTCATGAAGGTCGCCGCGCCCTTGCGGTTGAGGTAGAGCAACAATTCATGCATGTGCAGCACCAGGGCGTTCTCTTCCGGCATGGCCGCCTGATAGCCATTGATGCTGTCGATGACCACGGTCTTGATATCGCCCTCATCGACACAACGGCGCACGCGGTGGGAGAACTCGCCAGGGGACAGCTCGGCGGCGTCCACTTGTTCGATCAGCAGGTTGCCGGTCTCTTGCAGGGCTTGCAGGTCGATGCCGATGTTTTTCATGCGTTCGAACAACAAGCCCAGTTCTTCATCGAAGATGAACAGCGCGGCCTTCTCGCCGCGATGCACGGCGGCTGCGGCAAAAATCAGTGCTATCAGCGACTTGCCGGTCCCCGCCGGGCCGAGGATCAACGTGCTGGAACCGGTCTCGATACCGCCACCCAGCAGGGCGTCCAGTTCGCCGATGCCGCTGGAGAGTTGCTGGCGCAGGTATTGGCCACGGTGTTCGGCGGCCACCAGGCGTGGGAAGACGTGTACGCCGTCGCCCATGATGGTGAAGTCATGGTAACCACCACGGTATTTCTGCCCGCGATACTTGACCACCCGGATCCTGCGTCGTTCGGCGCCATAGTTGGGGGTCAGTTCTTCCAGGCGAATCACCCCGTGGGCGACACTGTGGACGGTCTTGTCGAGGGACTCGGTGGTCAGGTCGTCGAGCAGCAGGACTGTGGCGTCGTAGCGCACGAAGTAGTGCTTGATTGCGAGGATCTGGCGACGATAGCGCAAGGAGCTTTGCGCCAGCAGGCGAATCTCCGACAGGCTGTCGAGCACCACCCGGGTCGGCTTGACCCGTTCGACCACTTCGAAGATCTGTCGGGTCGCTTCGCCCAACTCCAGGTCCGAGGAGTACAGCAGGCTCTGCTGGTGCTCGGCATTGAGCAGGCTTTCGGGCGGGGTCAGTTCGAAAATATGAATGTTGTCGTCCAGCGTCCACCCGTGGGAGGTTGCGCCCTGACGCAGTTCACGCTCGGTTTCCGATAGCGTGATGTACAACGAGCGCTCGCCAGCCTTGGCGCCGGCCAACAGAAAATGCAGCGCGACCGTGGTCTTACCAGTCCCCGGTTCCCCCTCAAGCAGGAACACATGGCCGCGGGACAAACCACCGGAAAGGACATCGTCCAGTCCTTCGATGCCGGTGGCGGCTTTTGCACTGATCAACTCGTTAGATGTAGACAAAAATAGCCCTCTCATGACTAGGGAAGTGGGCAGCAGGCGGGGTATCGCCTGAATTCAACTGCCTGAACACTTGACCTTTGGCGCTGATGGCGGTTCCGCTTACATCGATAAAACGCGGTGTATTGCACAACTTTCGGCATGCACCGAAGGGCCTACAGACCCTGTTGCAGCGCCGGATCGTCGGGGTTCAACTGTTCAAGTTGCGCCAGCAGGATTTGAACATTCTGCAACTGGCCGGTCTCCTTCCAATAGTTGATCAGCAGCACCCGTGCCTTGCGGTCGGCGGGGTAGCGCTGGACAATTTCCTGCAGCTGTTTCAGCGCCGCTTCCACTTCCTGCTCGGCATGCAGGGTGGTCGCCAGGTCATAGCGGTAATGGCGGTTCTCGGGCTCCAGTTCCACCGCTTTTGCCAAGCCGAGCACCGCATACTCGTTCTGGCCGTGTTGCAGCAGCCACATGCCCAGCGCATGTTGCAGATAAGCCGACGCGGGCTGGGTTTGCAACTGTCGGGCGAGCAATAATCGTGCGGCTTCGCTTTGGCCCTGTTTGTCCAGCACCTCGATCTGCATGACCAGCGCCGGCAGGTTGTCCGGTTGCAGGCGCAAGGCCTGTTCAAGGGCTTGTTGGGCTTTCTTCAGTTCGGCGTTGTGCAGGTGCAGTCGGGCGAGCTGGTAGTGGGTCTCAGCGGTTTTCGGACCGTCCTCGAGCACCTGTTCCCAGGTGTCGATGGCTAACTGCATCGCCCCGAAATACAGGCCGAGGTCATCCGGCGACAAGCCCAGCAACGCGTTCACGGCGGCGAACCGGACATTCTGGTCGTCATCATCCAGGAGCGGGCCGAGCAACAGGCTGCGCTGACCCGTCGGCACCAGCCCGACGATGCTGCCAATGGCGGCCCGACGCACGTCCGGTGATTCGCTGTGCAGGTCCGCGTCCGCCAGCTTCAGAGCCTGGGGGCTGGGGTAGTTGGGCAGTTCGGCGTGTAGCCACACGCGGCGCTTGGGCGAAAGGTCCGGACGCCCCAATTGCTGGTAAAGCATCCGCGCTGCCCCTGGCTGCCCGTTGCGGGCGCTTCCCAAGGCTTCGCTGTAGCCACGTTTGATCGCTTCAGGGATCTGCGGCGTGGTGCTGCGTAGCCATACCGCGACAAGACCAATCACCAACAGGACACAGAGGCTGAGGAGCAGATAGCGGCGGCGAGGCGAGAGCATGCAGGGAATCCATTACCAGAAGCGTGAAATGCCGCAAGCTTCGGTCAGGTGGGGGCTTGAGTCAAACCCTGTGAAGCATCTCATGGGCCGAGGGTAAGCTTGCCCGAGTCAGTGTGGGAGCAAGGCTTGCCCGCGATGAGGGTGGCACATTTTGCAGCAATGCAACTGACACACTGCTATCGCGAGCAAGCTTTGCTCCCACAGGGTGCTCCTCCAAGAGGAGGTGGAGGTTAGCGCCAGCCGAAAAAAAGCCCCGCGTCCAAATGAGAAGCGGGGCAAAAATTTGGCTGGTTGCGGCCAACCAAAGGAGCTCGGTTGAGCAGGGGGATCAGTTGCTGGCGACGGTTTCCGGTTTCCAGCCGCCGCCCAGGGCCTTGTAGATCGCGACGATGCCGCGGTACAGGTCCACTTCGGCCTGGGCCTGTGTGTCTTCGGCGGCCAGGCGTTCGCGCTGGGCGTCGAGCAGCACGAGGAAGTCCACAGTGCCTTCGCGGTAGCGAATCTCGGCGAGGTCGGCGGCGGCGCGGCTCGATTCACTCTGGCGGATCAGCGAGATCAGCCGTTGTTGGCGTTTGCCGTAGTCACTGAAGGCGTTTTCCGATTCTTCCAGAGCCAGCAGCACTTGCTGTTCGTAGGTCGCCAGGGCGCCGTCCGCCTCGGCGTCGGCACCGCGCAAGCGAGCCCGTACGCTGCCCAGGTCGAAAGCCGCCCAGGTAATGCTCGGGCCCAGCGCCCAGGCGTTGGCCGCCGAGGAGCCGATCTGCGAGCCGCGGCCAGCCGTGAAACCGAGGAAACCGCTCAGGCTGACCCGTGGGAACAGGTCGGCCTTGGCCACGCCGATGCGCGCCGTGGCAGCGGCCAGTTGGCGTTCGGCACTGAGAATGTCCGGGCGCCGTTGCAGCAGTTCACCCGGGTCGCCGATGGGCAGGGCCTTGGCGATGGCCGGCAACTGTTTCGGGCTCAGGTCCACGCTGAGTTTGTCCGGACGCTCGCCCAGCAACGTGGCGATGCGATTGCGTTGACGCACCTGTTCGGCCTGCAACTGCGGCACGCTGGCTTCCACCGAGGCCAGGCGCGCATCGGCCCGCACCACATCGAGCTGATCGCCGACGCCGGCATCACGCAGGCTTTCGGTGATCTTGCGCGAATCCTGCTGGTTCTTGAGGTTCGCCAGGGCGATCTTTTCCCGCAGTTGCGCGCCGCGCAATTGACCGTAGGCGTCCACCAGTTCGGCGATCATGGTCACCTGCAACTGATAGAGATCGGCTTCGATCGCCTGCTGATTGGCATCGGTGGCTTCCAGGTTGCGCTGGATGCGTCCGAACAAGTCCAGTTCCCAGGCCATGTCCAGGCCCAGGTCGTAACGCTCGGTATTGACCCGGTCGGTGGTCTGTCCCGGGATCTGGCCTTTGCCCAGATTGCTGCTGGCACGGCTGGTGATGGTCGGCATGGCGTCATTGCTGGCGTCATCGCGAATCGCCCGGGCGGCCCGCAAACGGGCGAAGGCCACGCGCAACTCGCGGTTGCCTTCCAGGGAACGGGTCACCAACGCGTTAAGGGTCGGGTCGTCGAACTGCTGCCACCAGATGCCTTCGAACCGGGCACGGTCGAAATTCTTCTGGCCGGCGGCGCCGTCGGTGGCGGTGGTGATATTCGCCGCCTCCGTTTGCGGGGCCTTGTAGTCCGGGCCCACGGCGCAGGCACTCAAGGCCAACACCAGCAAGCTCGGCACGAACGCTTTCAAACTCATTGTTGCGCCTCCAGTTTCAAAGCCCGGGCCGCTTTGCGGGCCTCGCTGCGCTCGACGAAGTTGCGGATCAGTACATAGAACACAGGGGTGAGCAGCAGGCCGAAGAAGGTCACGCCGAGCATCCCGGAGAACACCGCCACACCCATGGCATGACGCATTTCCGCACCGGCACCACTGGAGAACACCAGGGGCACCACGCCCATGATGAAGGCGAAGGAGGTCATCAGGATTGGCCGCAGACGCAGGCGGCACGCTTCCAGCACCGCCGCCAGCGGGTTCATGCCTTCGAGCTGTTTATCCTTGGCGAACTCGACGATCAGGATCGCGTTCTTGCAGGCAAGCCCCACCAGTACGATCAAGCCGATCTGGGTAAAGATGTTGTTGTCGCCGCCGGAGAGAATCACCCCGGTAATGGCCGACAGCAGGGTCATCGGTACGATCAGGATCACCGCCAATGGCAGGCTCCAGCTTTCGTACTGTGCCGCGAGCACCAGGAACGCCAGCAATACGCAGAGCGGGAACACGAACAGTGCGGTGTTGCCCGAGAGGATCTGCTGGTAGGTCAGGTCGGTCCACTCGTAGGTCATGCCGTTGGGCAGTTCGTCCTTGAGCAGTTTCTCGATGGCTTTTTCAGCCTGGCCGGAGCTGTAGCCCGGGGCGGCGGCACCGTTGATTTCAGCGGTGATGAAGCCGTTGTAGTGCATCACGCGGTCTGGCCCCGAGGTGTCGCTGACCTTGATGAAGGTCGCCAGCGGGATCATCTCGCCACGGTTGTTGCGCACCTTGAGCTGGCCGATCTGGTCCGACTCGAGACGGAACTGCTGCTCGGCCTGGACGTTGACCTGGTAGGTGCGACCGAAGCGGTTGAAGTCGTTGGCATACAGCGAACCCAGGTAGATCTGCAGGGTGTCGAAGATGTCGCTGACGGCCACGCCGTGGGTCTTGGCTTTTTCACGGTCGATGGCGGCATCGACCTGCGGCACGTTCACGGTGTAGCTGGTGAACAACCCGGCCAGTTCCGGCACGCTGCGGCTCTTGGTGATGATGTTCATGGTTTCTTTGTACAGCTCGTCGTAGCCCAGGTTGCCCCGGTCTTCGATTTGCAGGCGGAAACCACCGATCGTACCCAGGCCCTGTACCGGCGGCGGTGGGAAGATCGCCATGTAGGCTTCCTGGATCCCGGCGTACTGGCCGTTCAAGGCACCGGCGATGGCGCCGGCCGACATGCTCGGGTCCTTGCGTTCGTCGAAGGGCTTGAGGGTCACGAACACGATGCCGGCGTTCGGGCTGTTGGTGAAACCGTTGATCGACAGGCCCGGGAAGGCCACGGCGCTTTCAACGCCCGGTTGCTTGAGGGCCAGGTCCGACATGCGCTTGATCACGTCTTCGGTACGGTCCAGGCTCGCGGCGTCCGGCAATTGGGCGAAGGCCACCAGGTATTGCTTGTCCTGGCCGGGCACGAAACCGGTCGGGGTGGTGGAGAAACCGAAGAAGGTCAACACCATCAGGCCCGCATAGAGCACCAGGGCGATGCCGCTGCTACGAATCACTCGGGCGACGGTGCCCACGTAACCGTGGCTGGCGCGCTCGAAGAAGCGGTTGAACGGACGGAACAACCAGCCACCGAAGAGCTTGTCGAGGAACTTGGAGAAACGGTCCTTGGGCGCGTCATGACCCTTGAGCAATACCGCAGCCAGGGCTGGCGACAGGGTCAGGGAGTTGACGGCCGAAATCACCGTGGAGATGGCAATGGTCAGGGCGAACTGCTTATAGAACTGCCCGGTCAGGCCACTGATGAACGCCGCCGGAACGAATACCGCGCACAGCACCAGGGCGGTGGCGATGATCGGGCCGGTCACTTCGCCCATGGCGCGCTTGGTCGCCTCCACCGGGGTGAGCCCCAGTTCGATGTTTCGCTCGACGTTCTCCACCACCACGATCGCGTCGTCCACCACGATACCGATCGCCAGTACCAGGCCGAACAGCGAGAGGGCGTTCAACGAGAAGCCGAACAGGTGCATCACCGCGAATGTACCGATCAGCGAAACCGGCACCGCCACCAATGGAATGATCGAGGCGCGCCAGGTCTGCAGGAACAGGATCACCACCAGCACCACGAGAATCAGCGCTTCGAACAGGGTGTGCACCACCGCCTCGATGGAGCCACGGACGAAGATCGTCGGGTCATAGACGATGCTGTAGTCCATCCCGGCCGGGAAGCCCTTCTTCAACTCTTCCATCTTCTCGCGAACGTCGTTGGAGATCTGGATGGCGTTGGAGCCCGGACGCTGGAAGATCGGGATCGCCACTGCCGGCTGGTTGTCCAGCAGCGAGCGCAGGGCGTATTGGCTGGAACCCAGTTCGACCCGGGCGATATCCTTCAGGCGAGTGATCTCGCCGTTGGCGCCGGAACGAATGATGATGTTCTCGAACTCTTCCTCGTTCACCAGGCGACCCTGGGTGTTGATCGAGAGCTGGAAAGCCTGGGCGTTGGGCGCTGGCGGTGCACCCAGGGCGCCGGCCGCCACCTGGCGGTTCTGTTCACGGATCGCGGTAACCACGTCGGTGGCGGTCAGGTTGCGCGAGGCGGTCTTGTTCGGATCCAGCCAGACTCGCAGGGAGTAGTCACCCATGCCGAACAGCTGCACATCACCCACACCACCCAGGCGCGCCAGCTCATCCTTGATGTTGAGCAGGGCGTAGTTGGACAGGTAGAGCATGTCGTAGCGTTTGTCCGGCGAGGTCAAGTGCACGACCATGGTCAGGTCGGGCGACGCCTTGTCCACCGTGATGCCGATCCGGGTCACTTCTTCCGGCAGCTTGGGCTCGGTCCGGGTGACGCGGTTCTGCACCTGCACCTGGGCGTTGTCCAGGTCGGTGCCCAGGGCGAAGGTGATGGTCAGGGTGATCTTGCCGTCAGCGGTGGATTGCGAGGACATGTACAGCATGTTCTCGACGCCGGTGATGGCTTGTTCCAGGGGCGCGGCAACAGTCTCGCCGATGACCTTGGGGTTGGCGCCCGGGAAGTTGGCGCGCACGACCACGGTCGGCGGCACGACTTCCGGGTATTCGCTGATCGGTAATTGGAACAGCGAGATGGCGCCGGCGATCAGGATCAGCAGCGAAAGCACTGCTGCGAAGATCGGCCGCGAAATGAAGAACTGGGAAAATTTCATCTTGGATTCAGTCCCTTAACCGCGTGGGGTCGCAGCGGCCAATTTGCCTGCCGCCCCTGACGCGTCCTTGGATGGCGCGACTTGGGGCAGGTTGCTGGCTTCGAGCGCTTTACGTTGTTGTGCCAGGGCGGCAATGGTTTCGTCGCTGGCCATCGGCACGGTTTCAGGCGTGACCGGTGCACCCGGACGAGCCCGTTGCAGCCCCTTGACGATGATGGTGTCGTCCTTGCTCAGGCCGCTGCGCACGATGCGCAGGCCTTCGATCTTCGGACCCAGTTCGACGGCGCGGTAGGCCGGCTTGTTCTCGGCGTCCATCACCAGCACGAATTTCTTGCCCAGGTCGGTGCCGACGGCTTCGTCGTTGATCAGCACGGCGGCGTAAGTGCCGCTGCCCACCAGTTTCAGGCGGGCATACAGGCCTGGGGTGTAGGCACCGTCCTTGTTGTCGAACACGGCACGACCACGGATGGTGCCGGTCTGCGGGTTGACCTGGTTGTCGACGAAGTTCATCTGGCCCTGGTGCGGGTTGCCGTCTTCGTTGGACAGGCCCATGTAGACCGGTGTGGCCTGGCCGCGCTGGCCCTGGCGGGCAAGTTGGGTGTACTTGAGGAAGACGCGTTCGTCGGCATCGAAGTAGGCGTAGACCTTATCCGTGGAGACCACGCTGGTGAGCGGGGTGACGTCAGCGGTCACCAGGTTGCCGGCGGTGATGTCCGCCCGGCTGACGCGACCGCTGATGGGCGAGGTCACCCGGGTGAAGCTCAGGTTCAGCTTGGCCAGGTCCAATTGTGCCTGGATGGCCGCAGCGGCGGCGCGGGCTTCCTGGGCGGCGCTGGTGCGCGAGTCGGCCAGCTCGGCGGAAATGGCATTGCTCAAGCGCAGGCGTTCGCCACGCTGGGCTTCGTTCTCGCTGCGGGTGGCGGTGGCGCGGGCTTGGGCCAGTTGGGCTTCGAGACGACGTACTTCAGCCTGGAAGGGGCGTGGGTCGATCTGGAACAACAGGTCGCCTTTCTTGACCAGCGCACCTTCGGTGAAGGCCACTTCGTCGATCTGCCCGGAAACCCGTGGGCGGATCTCGACGGTTTCCGGCGCTTCCAGGCGGCCGGTGAACTCATCCCATTCGTTGACGGGCTGCTCCAATACCTTGGCCACACTGACTTTGGCCGGCGGCATGGACGCTGCCGTGTCGGGAGTCTTGCCGCAGGCGCTCATCACCAGCACCGCCAGCAGCGCGAGGGGAAAACGCAGTTTTGAAAGTGAATGTTCCATGGATAGCATCCGCCAATGTATTGAGAATGGGCGGATGATGCGTGGCGCAAGGCAGAGGAACGAATCGAATGAAGCAAAGGTAACTATCATTCAGAATGATATAAGCCATCGATAAGGCCTCTAGTCCGGCGATGCTATCCATTGGATGTTGAGTTTATTGTGGCGAGGGGATTTATCCCCGCTGGGCTGCGCAGCAGACCCCAAAAGATTCAGGGTTGCTGCGCAACCCAACGGGGATAAATCCCCTCGCCACAGCCTACTGCGGCAAATAGATGTCATGGACTCGCTTGACTGTCCCATCCGCGCGAAGCGCTTCAACCGCTTCGCGCAAGTCCTCGACCATTTTTGGCGAACATTGCTTCGAGCAGGCCAGGTAAAGGTCAGCGCTGCTGCCGACCTTACTCATGAGCAGTTTGCGCTTGGACACCTTCGGCCAGATGTACAGACTCTCCGGCACGCCGTTGAACCAGGCATCGATACGCCCCATCAACAGCATCTGGGCGGGGTTGTCGCCGATGGCCAGCGGATAGATCTGTTCATCGCTGAACCCTTCGGTGCGCAGGATATCTTCCTGTGCACTGCCCAGGCCGACGCCGATCTTGCGATAGGTTTCCTTCGCTTGGGCGAAGCTGCTCACCCGTCGCTCAAGGCTGAAAAAAGCACGCTCCATAGGCATGATCGAAGCGATCCAGGTGAAGCGATCCTCGCGGGTAGGGATGCGCGACAGTGGCGCGATCAAGTGGTCATGTTCTTCACTGACGTGTTTCTGTGCCCTGGCCCAGGGGAGTAGATGGATTTTTACGGCGTACCCGGCCTTGGTCATGGCCGCCACGGCGACATCGCCAACGATTCCGTGGCCCCTGGGGTCGTTGACGAATGTCAGCGGCGGCGCGTCGAGGATATGCAGTTCTATCTCCAAGGGTTCACCGCGTGCGTTGTTGACAACCAACAGCGGTAACAACAGACAAAGCCTGGGTAGCGCTCTGGTGGGGGCATTCAAGACGCGTTTGCTCGGGCTCATGATCAATACTTCAGGCATTGGAAAGTGGTGCGCCATTCAAAGGGGGCGCGGAAACAGCGTCTTGCAGGCCGACGTTTTTATGTCATGCAGCGCACCCGAAGCGGGTTTGCCACAGTCGTCTTATCAGGACACGCCAGTCTGTTGCCTTGGCCTGACTGCGTGTACTTGAAGGTATAGATCATCCGCTCGACAAAAACCTTGAGCCAGCGCACGGGTTTTTATTTCGGTGCAAAGAGGTGTGATTCATACGGGGTTGGCTCGGGCCTGCTCGGCAATCAATTGCACCAGTATCCCCGCGGGTTCGGTGAGGCTTTGTCGAGGTCGATGGACGAGCCCGACGTCACGGTGGAAGGTGTGCTCCGCCAGGTCGAGGGCGCGCACACCCTCTGGCCATTGGTGGTGGGTCGCGGTTTGCGGCACCAGGGCCACACCGACGCCGTTTCCAACCAGCTTGATGATGGCCTCCAGTTCATCCAGCTCGCTGACTTCGTGCAAGGCGAAATGCATCTTGCGCAGGAAACGGTCCACCTGCCGGCCACCGAACGACGCCCGGTCATAACGAATGAAGGGTTGGCTGCCAAGCAGTTCAGCCCAGTCGTCTCCGGGGAGCGCGCTTGGAACGATCAGTCGATACGGCTCCAGCGCCAGGGTCATCCAGCGCAGGTCGCTTTGCAGCGAGAACGGCGGGCGGATGATGGCGGCCATGTCGATTTCGCCAGCATCCACCAGGTTGATCAACTCCATCGACACGCCAGGAAGGACCCGCGTGCGGCACTGCGGACATTGTTGGTGAAACCTGGCGAGCGCGTCTGGCAGGAAGGAGCGCTGCACCGAAGCGATAGCGCCAATGTTCACCAGGACGCTGGGGGCAAGCCCGGCAGGACTCGCGCCAAGATTGTCGTAAAGGCGCAACAATTCTTGGGCTTGCAAGAGTATTTGATGGCCCATCCGATTGAGATGAGCCGAGCGTCCCTTGCGGTCGAAAATCTCGAAGCCAAGCTCGGCCTCCAGGCGCTGGATCTGTGCGCTGACCGCCGCCTGGGTGAGGCCGATTTTATTGCCTGCGGCAGCGAAAGTACCTTCCCGTGCTACGGCGATAAGGGTCTTGAGTTCTTTGATCATTCACAAATATTAATTGTGTTACTGAGAGAAATATATTGTTTTTCTTGTTTTGAGCCCGGCCTTACGATGGCCAGGTCCTTACAGAAAGCAGCAGGAGCCATGATGAGCCTTTCTCCCTTCCACCTCGCAATCCCTGTTTATGACCTTCCAGGCGCTCGAGCCTTTTATGGCGAAGTGTTTGGGTTGCAAGAGGGTCGCTCCAGCGCGCACTGGGTCGACTTCAACTTCTACGGCCATCAGTTGGTTATCCATGAACAGCCGAAGACCGCTTCCCAAGAGAGCGCCCACAGCAATCCGGTCGATGGGCACGACGTGCCGGTGCCTCACTTCGGCATCATTCTGGGTTGGCAGGAGTGGGAAGCGCTGGCCGAGAGGCTGAAATCCTTTGGCACCGAGTTTGTGATCGAACCTTACATACGTTTCAAAGGACAGGTTGGAGAGCAGGCGACAATGTTTCTGTTCGATCCTTGCGGTAATGCGCTGGAATTCAAGGCGTTCAAGGATATGAGCCAGATTTTCGCTAAATAGAAGGAAGGGGCGTGCCGGCAGCTTGATAGTGGCTGGCTTGTGACGCTATTACTTAATGGTCACAAGTTGTCAACGATCTTCAGGATGCGTAAGCTGCCTCCATGAACCAGCCCTCAATACCTTCGCCCAGCACCCGCGGCCCCGCCGATCACGACATTCGAAACCAGATTGTCGCGGCGGCCAACGAGCATTTCAGTCAATACGGCTACGGCAAGACCACGGTGTCCGACCTGGCCAAGGCCATCGGGTTCTCCAAGGCCTACATCTACAAGTTCTTCGACTCCAAGCAGGCGATTGGCGAGGCCATCTGTAGCCAGTGCCTGGCAGAAATCGTCGCGGCGGTGGAGCAGGCCATCAGTGAAGACGGGCTTTCAGCGACGGAGCGTTTTCGCCGCTTGGTCAAGGCGCTGATCACCACAGGCGTTAACCTGTTTTTCAATGATCGCAAGCTCTATGACATTGCAGCGTTTTCCGCGTCTGAACAATGGCCCAGTTCGCAAGTCTACAACGCTCGGATCAAGAGCTTCGTGTTGCAAATCGTGCGCGAGGGGCGCGAGCTGGGCGAGTTCGAGCGCAAGACGCCCCTGGACGAAACCGTAGACGCGATCCATCTGGCGCTGCGGCCTTTCGTCAATCCGTTGTTGCTGCAGTACAGCCTCGATTACGTCGAGGTTGCCCCCACGCTCACCTGCAACCTGATCTTGCGCAGCCTCATGCCTTGAGCTGTGGCTGAAGATTGCACCCAGGCCATTGCAGGCGCTTTATCCATCCGATTCGCCCCATGCTCCAGCGGCTGATGATCGCCTTTATTTATCCAGTTTGTGACTATTGACACAAATGGTCACATGAATAAATATGGCGTATCTGCTCTTAGCCTGGGGCGTCGGTATGACGAGCTTTGCCAAACTGCTGCAGCAATTCGATCCAGACGCCCCCTTTGTTTCTCCGCCCAACTGGCAGCAAGGTCGTACCATCTTTGGCGGGCTTTCAGCGGCGCTGTCGCTGCAGGCGGTCTTGCGGGAACGTCCGGCGGACTTCCCTCCGTTCAAGTCCGCCCAGGTGTCATTCATCGCCCCGGTGACACAGGCCCAGACGTTCGATGTAAGCGTGTTGCGCCAAGGACGATCAGTCACCTCGGTATCCGTCGACTGTCTGTCGGGTGATGACCTTGCGTTGCGCACAATCCTGCTGTTCGCCCAGCCCCGGGCGAGCAGGATTACGCATGATTCCTGGGGTCGGCCGTTTGTGGAGGGACCGTCCCACTACGCCACCCTGGCGCTGGACAGCAAGATTGCTCCGGCTTGCGCCTATAACTTCGAGATGCGTCCTGCGGGCGGTTCGTTGCCGGTGTCCGGTGCCGAAAGTCCTGAATTATTGATGTGGGTACGCCACCTGGATGCCCAGGGCGTGGATCCGGCCGTTGCCCTGATTGCACTGGCTGACAGTTTGCCGCCGGCCGCCATGACCTGTTTCACCGAACCCGCGGCTATCAGCTCTGCGTCCTGGATGATTGACCTGCCGCAGCCAGCCGCTGCCGGCGAATGGTTTCTTGTGAGCTCTTTCAGCCAGCAGGCGCTGGAAGGGTACTCGCTACAGGACATGGAAATATGGGACGAAAGCGGCCGTCGTGTGCTTTGGGCGCGCCAGACAGTGGCGATTTTTACCTAATACAAACAACCCAGGCTGCACCCCCCAGAGTTCCAATCCAAGAGTCCCAATAATGAAAAAAATAATATTCAAGGCCCCCGTGGGCCTCGTCGTTGCGCTCGCCACTTCTCATGTGCTTGCAAGCGGTTTTGCCCTGAATGAACAGAGCATCAGCGGGATGGGATCGGGGTTTGCCGGTCGCTCATCCTCGGCCGAGGATGCGAGCACCGTCTTCGGTAACCCCGCGGGCATGTCTCGCCTCAAGTCAGAGCAGGTCAGCCTGGGGGCGGCGACGCTCTTCGCGAAGAACGACATCAGCCAGACCCGCAGTACTTTTGGCGGCCAGGAAGACGGCGACGTCGTGCCCACGACCACTGTGCCCATGGGTTACTACGTCAAGCCCATCGATGAACATTGGGCGTTCGGCGTGGGTTTCTATGTGCCGTTCGGCCTGATTACCGATTACGGCAGCGACTTTGCCGGGCGCTATTACGGCAACAAAAGCGAGGTCACGACGCTCACGTTCCAGCCCACCATCAGCTATGCCTTCAATGACAGGGTTTCGATCGGTTTCGGCCCGACGGTCAACCGTATCAGTGGCGAGATAACCGGCACAGTACCCAACCCACTGAGCCCGGGTCGCAATGATGGAAAACTCAAAAGCAACGGCGACGATACGGCCCTTGGTTTCAATGCCGGTGTCTTGGTGCAGGCGACAGATCGAACCCGTGTGGGATTGACCTACCATTCCAAGGTCAGCTACCACCTGGATGCCAAGACCAAGGTCAGCAACGGCATCTTCAGTGTGATAGGGCTTAGCGGGCGCAGCTATGATGCTTCACTGGATGTGGATACCCCGGAGTCCGTGGACATCTCGCTGACGCACCAGCTCGACAATGACTGGACCTTGTACGCGGGCAGCACCTGGACACGCTGGAGTCGCTTCAAGGAACTGACCATCGAGAATACGGGCTTGCCACCTTTATTGAGCGGCGCGCTGGGTACCATCACAGAAGAGCAGAATTGGCACGATACGTGGGCTCACGCCATTGGCACGTCGTATCAGTTGAACAACCAGTGGGTGCTGCGCGCAGGCTTCTCGGTCGACCAGTCGCCCGCCAACAACACCAACCGTGGGCCACGTATTCCTACCGGCGACCGAAAAATCATCAGCTTCGGCGCCGGCTGGACGCCAGTGGATAACGTCACGATCGATGTCGCTTATTCCTATCTGTGGGAGGAGAGCGTACGGGTCAACGAAACCTCGCCGACCAGAGGTGCCTACAGCTCCAGGTACAGGAACAGCGCGAGCGGCCTGGGTACTTCCGTCAGCTATCGCTTCTGATCGATCACCGCTCTAAAGGTCGGGGGCGCGCGTGCATTGTCCCCCGACCTTCAGAATGCCGTTTCCCAGGGTAAAAGCAGCCTTGCTCAGACGCCCATGATGCGTGCCATGAGGCCTTGATGAAACCAGCGTGGCGTGGCCCAGGTCAGGACGGTGATTGCCTTGTTGCCAAACCCCGGAACGACACTCATGCGTCCGGCTTGCAGCGCCAGGATTCCTGCGCGCACAACAGGCTGGGGTTGCATCATCACCATTTTCAAAGCCGGTGTGAGCTTTTGTCTGGCGCTCTCTGCAAACCCGGTGTCCGACATGCCGGGGCAAAGGGCTGTCACGGCGATGCCTTCGTTTTTGAGTTCGCGGTGCAGGGCTTCGGAGAAACGAAGCACGTAGGCTTTTGCGGCAGAGTAAACGGCGAAGTTCTTTACGCCCTGGAAGGACAGCAGGCTTGCGACCATAAGGATGTGTCCACGTTGGCGAATTCGCATGTCAGTTGCGAAGAGGTGGGTCAGGGCCGTCACACTGGCAATATCCACGGCGATCATCGCCAGCGATTGGTCCAGGGACTGAGTCAGGAAAGGCCCCTGCAAGCCATGGCCGGCATTGTTGATGAGCACATCGATCAGGATATTGCGCTCGCTCAGTCGCGCGTGCAGATCGATGATCGCGGGGATCGAGGACAGGTCGACTTGTTCGACGAGCACATCGATGTGGAACCGCTCGCGCAACTGCGCCGACAGCGCCTCGAGTCTATCCAACCTGCGTGCTACCAGGACGAGCGATTTTCCCTGCGCTGCATATTGCCGGGCAAACTCTTCGCCAAATCCGCTTGAGGCGCCAGTGATGAGCACCCAGGAGCGTTCGTTAGGTTTCATATCGTTGTTCTCTGGTTGTGAGCTGAAGGAGAGAGGGGGCGCAAGTGTCGGGTTATCTGGTCAGCTCAGCGAATTGCCACCGGCTCGGCCTCAGGAGGTTGCCAGCCGCCACCTAGCGCCCTGAATGCTGCAACCGCCGCCCGTGCCGACTCCATGCGCGCTTGCGCCCGCGCATCGGAGACTTGCAGCAGCGTCGCGTCGGCATTCAGAACATCGATCAGGCTGGCTGTGCCTTTCTGATAGGCAATGAATGACGATTGGCGGGCCTGCGTCAGCGAGGTTTCGCCCTGGGTGAGGGTGCTCGCCTGGGATTCTCGATTCACCAGCGCGGAGAAGGCATTCTCGACGTCCTCGGTGGCGCGCAATACGGACTGACGGTAGGCCGCCAGCGCTTCGGCTTCCTGCCCCTTGGCCTGGTCGATTTGCGCATTGATGCGGCCAAAGTCGAAGAGTCTCCAGCGCAGGCCCAGTGCGCCGGCCGCCTGGCTGGAGTCGCCGGTGAACAGGTTGCCGCCGGAAACCGCTGTGGCACTGCCCAGTAACGCACTGAGGGAAAATTTCGGGTAGTACTCAGCGACGGCCTCGCCGATACGCGCATTGGAGGCGGCAAGACGGCGCTCGGCCACGATCAGGTCTGGTCGGCGGCGCAGCAGATCGGCGGGGGTTCCCATGGCTGTTATCTGTGGCGCCAGGGGGATGCTTCGTCCGTTCACCAGTTGCGTGCGATGGGTGCCGGGCGGCGTGCCAAGCATGACATCCAGCGCATTCATGGCGGCATCCAGGCCGGTCTGCAGCACGGGCACCGTCGCCTGGACCTGTGACAGGGCGCCCTCGACCTGGTGAACCTGATAGTTGGCCGCAAGGCCCTTGCTGTAGAGCAGTTGGACTTTCTCCAACAGATCCTGCTGTGTCTTGACTTGTTGATTGGCGATGTCCAGCCGTGCCTGCAGCCCGCGGGCGGTGATGTAGAGATCAGCGGTCTGCGCGGCAACGACCAGTCGTGTGGCCGCGACGCCAGCCTCGGACGCCTGGTATTGGGCCAATGCGGCCTCGCGTCCACGGCGCAGGCCGCCGAAGAGGTCGATTTCCCAGCTGGCACCCACGTTAAGTTCGTAGGCGTTGCCGTACCGATCGTATCCAGGCGTCGAGTTCAGCACTTGGCCAAGGGGTGTTTCCACGGATTGGTATGAGCGCGCGGCCTGGCCGTTGATGTTTCCAGAGGGCAATAACGCGGCATTTGCAGCACCCAGGCCCGCCCGTGCCTGGGTGACGCGGGCCGAAGCCTGGGCCAGGTCCAGGTTCTGCTCAAGCGCCTGGGCAATCAGGTCGCTGAGCACTGGATCAGCAAAGCCTTCCCACCACGCGACGAGGCTGGCCGATGTCGCTGCGGACCTCTGCTCGACAGACGCCTGGCCCAGGTAGCGATGCCCTGGCGCAGCGTCCGGACGCTGGTAGTCCGGACCGACCGTGCAGCCTGTCATCAAGCTGAAGCTCACCAGCAAAGCGGCGGGGTGGAGGGGCGACATTGAGACTCCTGGAGTCATGGATGATTTGTGACCATATTATATTATGGTCACATCCTGTCAATGAACACTCATAGGGCGCAATAGTAAGTATGTCCTTTAATCGTTAAGCGCTGCTGCAACTAGCACAGCGGGATGATCTGTGACGATTGACAGAAATAGTCACTGGATTGAGAATGAGGCTCTTGTCCTATCTGCCCAAAAGGGAACCTATGCTCCGGCTTCGACCTGTCACCTTTGCCGCTTGCTTGTTGCCTCTCGTCCTGACGGCGTGTGGCGACTCATCCACCGCTAAAGATCCACGCACGCTTGCGCCCCTGGTGCGGGTTTCTGAAGTCCAGGGTTCGTCTGATCTCTCGCGATCTTTTACCGGCGTCGTGGCGGCTCGGGTCCAGAGTGACCTGGGCTTTCGGGTCGCGGGCAAGGTGCTTGAGCGCCTGGTCGATAGCGGACAGGTCGTCAAACGGGGGCAGCCGTTGATGCGCCTCGACCCCATCGACCTTGGGCTGCAGGCGCGAGCCCAACAAGAGGCAGTCGCTGCCGCTCGGGCCCGGGCCAAGCAGACCGCCGATGACGAGGCACGCTATCGCGACCTGGTCGCCGCAGGCGCTATTTCCGCATCGGGCTATGACCAGATAAAAGCTGCTGCCGATACTGCCAAGGCACAACTCAGCGCTGCGCAAGCGCAGGCTGACGTCGCCCGGAACGCATCGGGTTATGCCGTGCTGCTCGCCGATGCCGACGGTGTTGTGATGGACACGCTGGCCGAGCCCGGGCAAGTCGTCAGCCCCGGGCAAACCGTGGTTCGACTGGCGCGGGCAGGGCAGCGCGAAGCCGTTGTGCAATTGCCCGAGACCTTGCGGCCTGCCGCAGGCGCCACCGCACAGGCGACGCTTTATGGCGTCACCACGGGGGCGGTCACCGCGAAGCTGAGGCTGCTTTCGGATTCGGCTGACCGCGTGACGCGGACCTTCGAGGCGCGGTACGTGCTGGAGGGCGCGCTGGCCAATGCGCCGCTGGGGTCGACCGTCACCCTTCGCATCGCCGAAGACCGCGCGCAACGGCAGGCGCTGCAAGTGCCG
The DNA here is from genome assembly GCF_054681425.1 of Pseudomonas sp. H1_F01. Taxonomy (NCBI): domain Bacteria; kingdom Pseudomonadati; phylum Pseudomonadota; class Gammaproteobacteria; order Pseudomonadales; family Pseudomonadaceae; genus Pseudomonas; species Pseudomonas sp. H1_F01. The sequence continues at coordinate 3,224,739 of NZ_CP162823.1, forward strand.
ATCGCTGCCGTTTTTGACCCGGGCAACGGCACCGGCGTGTGGGTCATAGACGGGGAGCCTGCGAAAGTCACCTGGCGACCTGTGCAGATCCTGAGTTTGAGCGATGACGCTGCACGAGTCGCCGGCAAGCTCAATGTGGGCGAGCGTATTGTCGGGCTCGGCACCCATCTGCTGCGTGAAGGTGAGGAAGTGCGGCTGGCTCAACCGGGTGATGTGAAGGTTGCCGGGGGCCGTCCATGAGCCTCAACCTGTCGGCACTCGCCGTTCGCGAGCGCTCCATTACCGTGTTCCTGATCTTCCTGATTGCCGTCGCAGGCACCTTGGCATTCTTTCAGTTGGGACGTGCCGAGGACCCACCGTTTACGGTCAAGCAGTTGACCGTCATCACGGCATGGCCAGGCGCGACCGCCCAGGAGATGCAGGACCAGGTCGCCGAGCCGCTTGAAAAGCGCCTGCAAGAACTGAAGTGGTACGACCGCACGGACACCTACACCCGTCCCGGCCTGGCCTTCACCATGGTGTCGCTGGTCGATCGCACGCCACCTTCGCAAGTGCAGGAGGAGTTCTATCAGGCGCGTAAAAAGCTCCAGGACGAAGCACTCAAGTTACCGGCGGGCGTGATCGGGCCGATGGTCAATGATGAGTTTTCCGATGTGACGTTCGCGCTGTTCGCCCTGAAAGCCAAAGGCGAGCCACAGCGGTTGCTGGTGCGCGATGCTGAAGCGTTGCGCCAACGCCTGTTGCACGTGGCAGGTGTGAAAAAGGTCAACATCATCGGCGAACAGGCCGAACGCATCTTTGTTTCCTTCTCCCATGACCGGCTGGCCACCTTGGGCGTTTCGCCCCAGGATATTTTCGCCGCGCTGAACAGCCAGAACCTACTCACGCCCGCCGGCTCCATCGAAACCAACGGGCCGCAGGTCTTCCTCCGGGTAGACGGCGCCTTCGATAAGCTGGCAAAAATCCGTGACACGCCCCTGGCGATTCAAGGTCGCACGCTCAAGCTCTCGGACGTCGCGACCGTCGAGCGTGGTTATGAAGATCCGGCCACCTTCCTGGTGCGCAATAACGGCGAAGAGGCCTTGTTGCTAGGGGTCATAATGCGCGAGGGCTGGAACGGCCTGGACCTGGGCAAGGCCCTGGACGCGGAGACGGCCAGGATTAATGAAGGCATGCCACTGGGCATGACGTTGACCAAGGTCACCGATCAAGCCGTGAACATTGACTCGGCCGTCGGCGAGTTCATGGTCAAGTTTTTTGTCGCGCTGCTGGTTGTAATGCTCGTTTGCTTTCTCAGCATGGGCTGGCGTGTAGGCGTTGTGGTCGCAGCCGCCGTACCGTTGACACTGGCGATAGTGTTTGTAGTGATGGCGGCCACCGGAAAGAACTTCGACCGGATCACCCTGGGCTCGTTGATCCTGGCGCTTGGGCTGTTGGTGGACGACGCCATCATTGCTATCGAGATGATGGTGGTGAAGATGGAGGAGGGCTACGACCGGATCAAGGCCTCCGCGTATGCCTGGAGCCATACGGCCGCGCCGATGCTGTCCGGCACGCTGGTGACGGCCATCGGATTCATGCCTAACGGTTTCGCCCAGTCGACCGCCGGTGAGTACACCAGCAACATGTTCTGGATCGTCGGCATTGCCCTGATCGCTTCCTGGGTGGTGGCGGTGGCCTTCACCCCATACCTGGGGGTGAAGTTGTTGCCGGACATCAAGCAGGTCGAAGGCGGCCACGCAGCCATCTACAACACCCGCCACTACAATCGTTTCCGCCAGGTCCTGACCCGCGTCATCGCACGCAAATGGTGGGTAGCCGGCACCGTGATCGCAACATTCGTCGTGGCGATTCTCGGCATGGGGCTGGTCAAGAAACAGTTCTTCCCGACCTCCGATCGTCCCGAGGTGATGGTCGAGGTGCAGATGCCCTATGGAACCTCCATCGAGCAGACCAGTGCCGCCACCGCCAAGGTCGAGGCCTGGTTGCAAAAACAGGATGAGGCAAAAATCGTCACGGCCTACATCGGCCAAGGCGCGCCACGTTTCTACCTGGCGATGGCGCCGGAACTGCCCGATCCTTCGTTCGCCAAGATCGTGGTGTTGACCGAGAACCAGGAAGCGCGCGAGACCCTCAAGTTCCGTCTCCGTGAGGCGGCTGCCGAGGGGCTCGCCCCAGAGGCGCGGATCCGGGTGACGCAATTAGTGTTCGGTCCGTATTCGCCATTTCCGGTTGCCTACCGGGTGATGGGGCCTGATCCGTCGAAATTGCGCGAGATCGCGGGCCAGGTCCAGGATGTCATGCAGGCGAGCCCGCTGATGCGAACCGTCAATACCGACTGGGGGCCGCTGGCGCCGACGTTGCATTTCACCCTGGATCAGGATCGTTTGCAGGCGGTCGGCCTGACGTCAAATGCCGTCGCGCAGCAATTGCAGTTCCTGCTCACGGGGGTGCCGATCACGGCGGTTCGCGAGGACATTCGTTCGGTGCAGGTGGTCGGTCGTGCTGCCGGTGACATTCGCCTCGATCCGGCCAGGATCGAAGGGTTCACCCTGGTGGGCGCGGCGGGCCAGCGCATTCCGCTGTCCCAGGTGGGCGAAGTCGATGTGCGCATGGAGGATCCGATCCTTCGTCGTCGTGATCGCACCCCGACCATTACGGTACGTGGCGACATTGCCGAAGGCTTGCAGCCACCGGACGTCTCGAGCGCGATCATAAAGGCACTGCAGCCGGTCATCGAGACGCTGCCGAGCGGCTACCGGATCGAGCAGGCGGGCGCCATCGAGGAGTCGGGCAAGGCCGGCAAGGCGATCGTGCCGCTGGTGCCGATCATGGTGGCCCTGACGCTGCTGATCATCATCGCGCAGGTGCGTTCGATCTCGGCAATGATCATGGTGTTCCTCACCGCACCGCTGGGCCTGATTGGCGTGGTGCCGACCCTGCTGATTTTCCAGCAGCCGTTCGGGATCAACGCCTTGGTCGGCCTGATCGCACTCTCGGGCATCCTGATGCGCAACACATTGATCCTGATCGGGCAGATCCATCACAACAAACAGGAAGGGCTGGACCCGTTCCACGCGGTCATCGAAGCCACGGTACAACGGGCCCGCCCGGTCCTGCTGACGGCGCTGGCAGCGATCCTGGCCTTCATTCCGCTGACGCATTCGGTGTTCTGGGGGACGCTGGCCTACACACTGATCGGCGGTACGTTCGTTGGCACCATCATGACGCTGGTGTTCCTGCCGGCGATGTATTCCATCTGGTTCAGGATTCGTCCTGACCCTTCAGCGCACGCTCAGACAGCTGTGCAGGTTTAAGCAGTGCACTTGTGCTTTTTAGTGAACATCGACTGAGATATGAAGAGGTTTCAATGATGACTTCCCAAGGTCAAAAACGCATCGTCGTCACTGGCGTGGGCATTGTCGGCCCGTTGGGCTGTGGCGTTGAAGAAGTCTGGCAGCGCCTGCTGGCCGGGCGCTCCGGCATTCGCATCCTGTCTGGCGATATTACCGAGGGAACTGGCGTGGCCGTGGGCGGCCAGGTACCTTCGTTGGAGGAGGACGCCATCGCCGGTTACGACCCGGAACGCATCATCCCGGCCAAGGATCGCAAGAAGATGGATCGCTTCATCGAGTTCGCGCTGGTGGCGGCCGAGGAAGCGTTGCAACAGGCTGGCTGGCAACCGACCGATGCCCACGACCAGGAGCGGACGGCGACCCTCATCGCCTCGGGCGTGGGTGGCTTTGGCGCGATTGCCGGTGCCGTACGCACCACCGATGAGCGTGGCCCGCGCCGATTGTCGCCGTTCACGGCACCGGCTTTTCTCGCCAACATGGCGGCCGGGCACGTATCCATCCGGCACGGTTTCAAAGGACCTCTGGGCGCGCCGGTAACCGCTTGTGCGGCCGGGGTTCAGGCCATTGGCGACGCGGCCAGGCTCATCCGAAGCGGCGAAGCGGATATCGCCATATGCGGCGGTACGGAAGCGGCGATAGATCGCGTGACCCTGGGTTGCTTTGCCGCCGCCCGCGCACTGTCCACCGGTTTTGCCGAGCGCCCGCAAGAGGCCTCGCGGCCCTTTGATCGTGATCGCGACGGCTTTGTCATGGCCGAGGGCGCTGGATTGCTGGTGATCGAGTCGCTGGAGCACGCTCTCGCACGTGGCGCCAAGCCCCTGGCGGAACTGGTGGGTTATGGCACCAGCGCCGATGCCTATCACCTGACGGCGGGGCCGGAAGACGGCAACGGCGCTCGGCGTGCGATGGAACAGGCGCTGCGCCAGGCTTCTGTCAGCCCCTCGGATGTGCAACATATCAATGCTCACGCGACGTCCACCCAGGTCGGCGATAGCGGGGAACTGGCCGCCGTTCGCTCGGTGTTCGGCACGGACTCCGGTGTGGCGATTACCTCTACCAAATCGGCCACAGGGCATCTTCTGGGGGCGGCTGGTGGTATTGAGGCTATTTTTACGGTGTTGGCGCTTCGGGACCAGATTGTCCCGCCTACCCTGAACCTGGTTCATCCTGACGAGGCTGCTGCGGGGCTTGATCTGGTTGGTCTGAAGGCCAGGAAGATGCCGATTACCCATGCGCTTTCCAATGGATTTGGGTTCGGTGGGGTCAATGCCAGCGTGTTGTTTCGTCGTTGGGGGCCTGAGGTTTAGGGGGGCGTGTGTATATCCGTTGCTGCGGTAACGGCTACTTAGGGTTCCGCCTTGACGGCGGCTCACTTTTGGAAGAGCCGGGAGCCGGACCAGCCAAAAGTAAGCAAAAACGCTTTGCCCCACCACTCGGTGCCTCGCCTAGGCTCGGCATGCCCTCACTCCGGCATTGCCATCGTGGTTAACGGGGCGCCCGAGATCAACGTCCACCCCGAGGCGGCCTGACAGCCGACCTGGTTCTTGGTGAAGACCGAATTCATCCTGTGGGAGCAAAGCTTGCTCGCGAAGAGGCCAGCACATCCAGCATCTTCATCGGCTATGACACCGCCATCGCGAGCAGGCTCGCTCCCACATTGGATCTTCAGCAGACACAGAATCCCTGTACACCGCAAAACCTGTGGGCTTGCTCGCGCAGAGGGCTGCAAGCCCAACAGCCATGTGACTGACCCATAACCATTGGTGAGGCAATTTTTGCGCTTTTTTCGAAAGTTTAAATGGCCGCAGAAACAGAACCGATTATTCAAAAGTGACGAAAGTGGTGAACCAGGCCATGGCGACCGCCGACGGCCCCGACGTGGTGGCTGAAGTGGTACTCCAGGTCGCGCATGCCGAGCGTCCGAAGTTGCGCTATACCGCAGGCAAAGCGGCCGGCCAGTTGCAGTTCATGCGCAGCTTTGCTCCGGCGCGCTTGCTGGACACGGGCATCCGCAGGGCGCTGCAACTCGAAACCAAACGGCCTTCTCAGGCACACTGACTCGGCCTGGCCATACCCGTTGCCGTGTCTGTTGCATCTGCAGGGCAGCGATGACGATCCGTTTGAACGAACAGGACAAGAACAATGACATTCAAGGCGCTGCTCACGACCAAAACCGGCGAAGCGGTTTCGACCCATCTGGTCGACTTCAAGGAAGAGGACCTGATGCCCGGTGACGTTACCGTCGCGATCGAGTTCTCGACCGTGAACTACAAGGACGCCATGGCTCTCAGTGGCCGTTCACCTGTCATTCGCCAGTTTCCGCTGATTCCGGGCATCGACTTCGCCGGTATCGTCGAGACGTCCAGTCATCCGGGGTTCGAGGCCGGCGACCGTGTGCTGGTCAACGGCTGGGGGCTGAGCCAGACCCACCACGGCGGCTTTGCGCAGAAGGCGCGGGTGAGCGGTGACTGGCTGGTAAAAATCCCGGAAGTATTCTCGACCCAGGCGGCCATGGCCATCGGCACCGCGGGCTACACGGCGATGCTCAGCGTCCTGGCATTGGAGCATGGCGGGCTGACCCCGGATCGAGGCGATATCCTGGTCACCGGTGCCAGCGGCGGCGCCGGCTCGGTGGCCATCGCACTGCTGTCGGGCCTGGGCTATCGAGTGATCGCCTCGACCGGACGGCAAGAGGAAGGCGACTACCTGCGCGACCTTGGTGCGACGCAGGTCATCGACCGCAACACCTTGTCGCAGCCGGGCGCACCGATTGCCAAGGAACGCTGGGCTGGCGTTATTGATTCGGTGGGCAGCCACACCCTGGCCAATGCCTTGGCTCAAACCCAATATCGCGGCGTTGTCGCTGCCTTCGGCCTGGCCCAGGGCGCGGATCTGCCTGGCTCGGTGCTGCCTTTCATCCTGCGTAACGTAACCCTGGCCGGTATCGATTCGGTCAATGCTCCGCAAGCGGTGCGCCTGCAGGCATGGTCGCGACTCGCCCAGGACCTTGATTTGAGCAAGCTGACCCGCACCACCCAGATGGTTGGCCTGGCAGAGGTGCCGACCGTTGCCGCTCGGGTACTGGAGGGCAAGGTGCGCGGACGCACTGTCGTGGACGTGAATGCATGAGCAACGCTTCTCGCGCGTTCCGCTACCTGGCGAGCTGCCCTGGCGCTGGCATTTTTGTTCGCCGTAAGCGGTGAGGGCAGGGCAAAGGCTCACTGGTAAACATCTGCGGATGAAAACGCTATGAGCCTTGGCGTCGGGTCACTTCATGTCCCTGGCCTGCACCCACAGCACCGCGTCTTGCGACAGGGGTTTGCCCTTGTAGGTTTTCGTCGCACCGATGTCGAGCGCGGCGATGCCCCACCAGCCGGCCCGGGGCAGGCCGATGGTCACGATACCTTGGGCGTCCGCGTAGGTGTTCTGGGCTTTGAATGACGCTTGGGGGGCTGTGACATAGTCTTGCTGGCCGAAGGCGTTTTTCTCGAGATCAACGGAATGGTTGACGTATTCGATTTCGACTTCGGCGAACGGAACAGGCTTGCCATCGGCCAGCACCACGGCGCGGAACACGCCGCCGGTCCAGTTTGCATAAGGCTTGTTCAATGGCTGGATCTCCACCGGCAACCCTTGTGGTTCTGCCCAGTTACTGGGGACTCCACCGACGTTCACGATGAGCTTGGCGAACTGTTGGATATAGACATCTTCCTCGGTCTCCAGGTAGGGCTCGGGTTCGAGGACGAAGATGTGATCGCCCAGTGAGCGCACCAACTCCCGTGGAATCGAGGCACGATAGGCCGTCGTTCGGTTGTCGCGACTCTGCCACTCGACGGGGCGCAAGTATTTGCGCAGATCGACTTTTTCTCCGCCATGGGAGCTGCTGTGGCTGAAGGCGCGAGGTTCATTCATGGCCATGGTGGGGCCGCCGGAGAAGGGGTGGGTGAACACCAGGGCGAACTCGAGTTTTTCTGCGCGCTGCAGCGCCGTTTCCTCGAGGTAGAGCATCTGGAAATGGGCCTGTGCCGCGCCGGTCAAGCCAGTGAGTGTCGTAGCGGCAAGGGCCTGGAGCAGTTTTCGTTTGAACGTCATGTCGCTTTCACCTTGAAATGTCGGAAGACTGAATCGTGATTTCATGGCCGGCGCCACCGAGGAACACCACGGAGTAGTTTCCGGCGGGGGGCTGGAACATGTAGGTGTTGTCCTTGCCAACCTCGCCTTCGAGCAACACTTTGTTGCTCGGGTCCTGGACATGGATTTTTCTGCCGGTGGCCGAGCTGCCATCGGTGAAGCCCGCCTCGCACTTCACCTGGTTATCGCCCTCGATGTAGCAATCGAAGACGGGGCCATGGGCGAAGGTTGCCTGGCAGAACGCCAGAGCGCCTGCCATCGCTAGCCGCAGTGCTGAACCTATGAATTTCATAACGTCTCGCCGTCAAGATCGTTCATTGGGAGGGCGACTGACCATCGCCCCTCGTGTTGTCGTTGCCAGTCGTAGCAAAGGCCGCCAGCAGGGCCTCCAGGTTCGAACCCAGGAGTGCTTCGTATCCGTTGGCCTTGTCGGCGAGCATTCCCGGGTTGCCTGTATCGAGTATCAGCAGCCGCGCGCCCCCGTCCTTGATGGCCTTGGCGATTCTGGCGTCCGGTGCCCACTTGTGGACCACTACGCGGATGTCACGCTCGCGCAGGTATTGGGTCAGCGCGGCACAGTCAGCGTCGCTCCAGTCGATGTCCTGTTGGACGAACCAGCCGTCGACAAAGACGCCGAATTCGCCGAACAGGTAGATGAACTCATTGGCCAGCGACAGCACGCGCAGGTCCGGCACTGCCGTCAACCGGGCGCCGTAGTCTGCCTTGAGCCGGCGCAAGCGGCCTTCGAGCGCGGCGAGGTTGCGCTCTATCCGTGGCGCATCGGTGGGGGCCAGGCGTGCCAGGTCGGCAGCGATCAGCGCCGACATGCGCATGGCGTTGACGGGGCCGAGCCAGGCGTACGGGGATTGCCCCTCATCGGCCTCGCTCGCGGCGGCCCAGGGAACGTCGTTCGATGGCGCGCGGGTCGAGGCCACGCCGGGCTTGATGGTGTCCCATGAGCGCGAGGCATCGATCTCGACGATCCGCAGATTTTGCCGGCGTGCCGCCGCATACAGCGGATCCGCGCGCCAGAGACTGCTGAGGGTGACCACGGCTTCGGCCTGCTGGAATACCGCGGCGTCCAGGCGCGACAGCGCGTTGGCCTGGCTTTCCATGGGCACGGCCGCGTCTGCCGGAACACGGACGACCTCAAGGGTGGTGCCGTCGCTGAGTGCCGAGGTGAGCGCATACACGGCAGGCAGTGCGACAAGCACCTGTTGCCGGCTAGTGTCGGCAATGGCCGAAAGCGGGCTGCCCAGCAGCAATGCCAGCATCGTCAGCCAGGACCTGTAGAGCCATTGCCTGTTCATACGCTGGCCCCCCTGAACCGGGACGCGGTAGCGCGCATGACGGTGGTGGCGATAAACACCAGGGCGGCGACTATCACGATTGCGCCGCCCGTTGGCACGGGAATGTGAAACTGCATCGGCGCCAGGATGCCCACCACGCAGGAAAAGGTCGCGATCAGGATGGCGCGCGCCACCAGCCCCGGGAGTGAACGGCTGATGTTGCGTGCCGCCGCTGCCGGTATGAGCAGAAGGGCTTCGACGAGCACGGCGCCGATGATTTTCAGGCAGGCGACCGTCACCAGGGTGACCAGCACCACAAACAGGTACTCGACGCTTCGCACACGCACGCCGCGGGCATGTGCCAGGCTCGGATTGAGGCTGGCCAACAGCATGCCGTTGTACAGCGGCAGTCCGAGCAGCGCACACATCGCCGTGACGCCAAGCAGCACATTCATGTCGGTGTGGTCCACCGCCAGGATGGAGCCGAACAGCACGCTTTCCATCACGTGGGTGTTGATCTTCGCCGACACGAACAGCAACAGCGAGGCACCGACCGCCAGCGAGATGGACAGGAACACGCCGATCAGCGTGTCATTGGCCAGCGTGGTGCGGTGCTGCGTGTACTTCAGTGTCAGCGCGAACAACAAGCAAAAGCCGAACATCGAGAAGTAGGGGGACGTGTAGGATTCGCCGATCAGCACGCCAATGGCAACGCCAGTCATCGCCGCGTTGCCGACGGACTGACTGAAGAACGCCATGCGCTTGATCATCACCATCGAGCCCAGCACGCCCAGCAGCGGTCCGATGAGCACTGCGCAGAGCAATGCATTGATTACGAATTCGTACTCGAACGGCTGCGGCAGGATGCCACTCGAGGCGAGCGCCTGCAGGTGGTTGCGAATGAAGTCGTACAGGGCGCTCATTGGCCCCCCTCCAGTGAATAGGCGACTTGGTAGGGGGCGCCGTGGAACAGCACTCTGCGGTTGATAACCGTCACCGATTGGGCGATGCGCCTGACCTGTTCCAGGTCATGGTTGATCCACAGGATAGTGACGCCACGGCCGTGCAACTCGGCCACCAGCGCCTCCACCAGCCGCACGCCCGATTCGTCGATGCCGGCGGTTGGTTCGTCGAGGATCAACAGCCAGGGCGCCGGGCTGATCGCCTGGGCCAGCAGCACGCGCTGGCGCTGGCCACCGGACAGGCTGCCAAAGGGTTTGGCGCCCATTCCGGCCACGCCGGTACGCGACAGGGCCTCGGCATTGGCCGCCTTGGCGGATCGGTTGGAGCCCAGGAAGGCTGGCCGGCGTTGACCGAGAAGGGCCATGAGATCGTTGACCGTCATCGGCAGGTTGCGGTCGAAGTCCGGCAATTGCGGGACATAGCCCACGGGGGTGGTGACCTCGCCCTCGAAGCGGACCGTTCCCGAATGCGGCATCTGGCCCAGCAGTGCGCGCACCAGTGAAGTCTTGCCGCCTCCGTTCGGACCGACCAGGCAGTGCAGCGCACCGGCTTCCACCCGAAAACTGATGTCTTCAAGCACTTGCGTGCCTCCCAGTCGCAGGGAAACGTTATCGAACACTATGGCGGGACCGCGCATCGCTGGTGTCTCCTTCATCGCTGCATGAACTCAACGGCTTCGGCCAAGGTCTCGAGGTTTTCGCGCATCGCCACCTCGAATTCGTCCGCGCTGTAGGTATCGCCGGTGATGTGAGACAGCGAGAAGACCTTCACGCCGGTGGCGGCTTCGATAGGCTTGGCGAGATCGAGGGAGAAATTTTTCTCGGCGAACAACACCTTCACATTGGCCTTCTTGATGGCGTCGATGGTGTTGGCCAACTGGCGCGCGGTCGGCGCGACGCCATGACGGGGCTCGATCACCGCGCTCACGAACAGGCCGAACTCCTGCATCATGTAGTCGTAGCCGGCATGGGTGGTCGCGCAGCGGAACGAAGACAAATCCAGCGCGGCGAAGCGGGTCATGAAGCCGGCCCTTAGCGCCCGGATGCGCGCGGCATAGGCCAGGGCGTTTTGTCGATACGCCGCAGCGTTGCCCGGGTCCAGCTCCCCCAACCGGCGAGTGATCTCGAAGACTTGTTGTATCGCTGCCGTGGTGGAAACGAAGGTATGCGGATTGACCACCTTGGCGCCGTCCTGGTCGCCGCCGATGGGAATGAGGGCCACCGAGGCATTGGCCTGGATGATCGGCAGTGTCGCCCCGCGGCCGGCGGCCTTGATGATCTGGAAGGCCCATTCGTCGTGGCCGATGCCGTTGACGACCAGGGCATCGAGGGTCATCGCGCGGGTGATGTCGTCGGGCTGCGGCTGATAGTTATGCGGGTTCGCCTGTGCCGGAATGAGCGCAACGACCTCGGCTCGATCGCCGACGATATTCGCCACGAAGCTGTAGTACGGGTGCAGGGTGACGCCGATCTTGAGCTTCTTGCCCAAGGGCGCAGTCGGGCCAGCGAGTGCGATGGCGGGTATCAGCACCAGCAGCGCAAGGCAACGACGCCACAGTGCGCGGTGTCTGGTAGAAACGGTCATGGCTGGTTTCCTTTTACACGTTCGACTTCGCTGGCACCGTTGTAAGGGATGACTTGGCGCCAACCGCTGCCGACCAGCGATTCAGGCTTGACGATGCCGGGGTAGGGCGCGTTCGGGTCGCGATGGACCCAGATCGTCGCCTGGTTGGCCCACATGACGCCGGCATGGGCGTGCCCAATGACGAGCAGATAGGCGCTCTGGCCGGGCGCGTGACCGCCGGAGCCGTAGTAGACCGTGGCGCCCTGGCCCTGGGTGGCTTGTGATACGTCGCTGGGGCTCGGGGCTTGCGGGGTGTCGGCGTCGTCGTGATCATCGACGGAACCGGCATGGGGCAGGTGCGTGCCAGGCAGAATCAACTGCCAGTGCACCTCGCCATTGGTTTTCCAGAAGGCGTCTCGATAGAACGGCGGCAGCAAGATCTTCTGAGCCTGCTCCAGCGTGATCCAACCGCCGGTGTCGTTGTTGTTCCAGATGATTTCTTCACCGGCGGGCAACAGGGCGCTGTGGATGGCCTGGTCGACCGCACCCAGGCCATCGAAGGAGCGCACCTGCCAACTCAAGGGTGTCGGTGGGCCGGCGTGCTGTGGGCGCAGCAGCACATAGCCTGTCACGCAGGCGATGATTGCCAGGGCCGCAAGCAACAGGGCCAGCGATTCCCAGCGGCTGGATGCCGGGCGCACGACCTGGATCGCGCCGTTGGCGTCATCGCTAGGGCAGGTGTGCGACAGGCGAGCCATCAGACGAATCCGATCCAGCGGCCAAGGCAGATCACGCTCACCCACAGCGTCAACGAGCTGAACCCAGCGATACGGGCCTGGTTGGGCGGCGGCAGGGTCGTGTCCCATTCGTCGATCCGGCGATAGGCGCCCAGGTGGAATATCCCCATGTTCACGCCCGCCAGCAGCAACAGGCCCATCTTCCACCAGAAGACGCTGTTCTGCGCATAGGTGGTGGCATTGGAGGTGAACATGAGCAGGCCGGTAACCACGCAGGCTGCGAAGGCGACCCAGGTGAATGGCAGCAGTTCCTGGATCAGCCGTAGCGCGCTTCGCCGATGGGAGGCGACGCCAAGCAGGCGCAAGTCGACGACGGCGATGGTCCCGAACACAAGGGCGATGCCGATCACATGCACCGACTCCAGGTTTGGAAAAAACGAGCCCGACTCTCTGATGTAGGCGGCGACAGAGGTGTCCTCGAGGGCTTGCAGTATCGATTGGATGTCCATGGCGAATACCTGAGAAAAACGTTCATTGAAAACGCTGGGATCAGTAGGCAATCCAGCGACCGCAGAAGATCACGCCGCACCACAGGGCGATCGACAGCCAGGCCAGCGCCTTGACGGGAGGCTTCTGGTCCTCGCCTTGCGCTTGAGCGGCGGGACGCAGCAATGGGCGCCGGATTGACCAGGCCAGCGTGAACACGGCGACGACCAGGAACATCTTCAGCCAGAACGTCGTGTTGACCAGTACGCGGTCTGGCTCGCCGATGATCATGACCAGCCCGGTGAGGAGCAGGACGATGAGCGCGGCGCGCATCCACGGGAAATAGCGGCGCACGACGCCAGCCATGGGCTCGTCGGTGGCGAACACGCCGGCCAGGCGCAGATCAGAGATCACGGCGGCGCCGAAGATCACTGCGATGGCGACGATATGAACGCTCTGGATGCTCGGCACGACCCAGGACAGGTCCCTGATAGCGGTGCTCAACGGTGATGCATAGATCCAGGCGATGATGAGTTCTGATGACATTTGCTTTGCTTCCGCATGGGGTTAGAAGTCTTGTGGTCTTGCGATCGGACGCAGGCCCGTTGCGTCTTCCGGAAGGAGATAGCCTTGCTTGATCGAGAGGCGCTTGGCGTCCTCGAATGCCTGTTCGTAGTGACTGAAGCTGCCGTAGCGCTGGCGCAGCACGTCCTTGGAATAGGGCTCCTTGGTGTCATAGATCAGGCCGCAGCCGGTCTCCTGGTCCGTGAGGTAGGCCGCGCTGGGCACCTGGATCCACGGCGGACGCACGCCCCCTTGCAGGTTGCCGCTGGCGGGGTCGCGCACGGCGGCCTTGCCCTCGCGCACGACCCGCGGCGCCTTCGGCATGGCCTTGCCCTCGCGCACCCATTGGTCCATGCCGTCAAGGAGCGCCGAGACGATCAATTCCGCCGGCTCGTCGTACAGCGTCCGGCACCGTGGGTCGTCGCCCTTGCCGACGTCGGCGGCAAACAGTTCGGTATGTTCCGTACCGAGGTCGGCCAGCCGCAGGTGCGGCATACCAGTCACTTCGTAGTAGCGAAGCTGCGGGCTGTCGCTGTCTGGCGGCAAGTCGATGCCTTCGATCACGTCGTGCATCAGTTCGGATTGGCTGTAGACGGTCACGAACGGCACGCCGCCGGGCATCTTCCGGGGTAGTCGAATGACGTCGCCACCCACCTCGCCATAGGCCATGCGCCCGGTCATGTAGGCATCGATCAGCGGCCTTTCGTCGGGCATGCGCCATTGCTGGTGGCGGCCCTGGTCGAGGTAGTCCATCCAGACTTGTGCGGTCACGGCCCAGCTATTGACGTACACGCGCTGCACGTCGAGGCCTGCCAGCGGTCCTTGCGCCGCATTGGTCTTGAGCAGCAACGCCAGTTGCGCCGCGATCCCCTGTGACTGCGGAACGAACGGATCAGGGCCTTCACCGCGGGTAAAGCGCTCTGGATCGTAATAGGTGCCCAGCGGCGCATAGCGTGCATAGTCGAAGCGGCGCATGAACTCGAAGTTGACGATCCGTCCGTACTGGGCGATCTGCTCGGCTTCGGCGGCCGGGGTGTCCGAGATGAACTTGGGATCGACGGCCGGCTTGTTCATGTTCAGCGTGTAGCCGACGTACGCGTAGCCACGCCGGAGCAAGTAATCACGGGTCAGGATCCATCCAGCGCCGCGCTCGCCAAACCAACTGAACGGCTCGATCACCACCGTGCCGTTGAAGCGCGCCGGGTCCGCCGGTTTACGCACCAGGATGCGCGTGGTGTAAGGCGCCTCGAGGAGGGTCTTGCCCGCGGCGGTAATGGCTGGGGCGACACCTTGCAGGTAAAACTCCTCTTCGATGTAGCCGTACTTGTCGAGGTCGCTGTGTTCGGTGCCCGGACGTTTCGCCGACGACAGCGGTGCCACGCTGGAGGGCGGCACGGCGATGGCCGTGGGCATGCGGGGCACCTCGGCGAACGTGTTCGAGGTGAGAATCAGCGACAGCAGGGCGCCTTGCAGCGTCGGCCGCAGGAGGCTGAGGGTCATCGGTCGTTCCATCCGCTCATCTCCAAGGGGGGCGTCGATAGGGGCTTCACTCACGGCTGAGGGACGCCTTGCCTTCGCTGTCGATGACGATCTGGTTGTTCTCGCAGACATACTCTTGAATGGCGTAGTTGGAGCGCTTGTAGTCGAACGTGAACCGATACGGAGTGTTGAGCACCTGCGGGTCCTCGATCACCACCTGGTCTTCCAGGTGATCCGGCCCGCGTAGCCTGATGCGTTCAGTGATCTTCATCTCCTCACTGTGGGGAACGTCATAGAACGTCACGTCCGTTCGCACGCGTTGTGTCTCTACCACGAGCGTGTCGCCTTCCCAGTGGCCGCGCGAATGCCCCTGGTACTTGGGGTCGAGCTTCTCCTTGGGCGGCAATGCCTGGTTCAGGAGAATCCGGCGCACCTGCTGGAGGTACTCGCCGAGGACAATCACTTGCTTGTCGTCGTGAATGATCTGGATCGGGAAAAGCGCCGCCATCAACGTCGGCATTCCCTCAGGCAGGCACTTGGAGCTCGTCGTGGCTATAGGCGTCCCGGCTTCGTTCGCTACGGCTTGTTTCTTCTTCAGCTCGGCGTATTGGCGGGCATAGGGTTCCTTCAGGTCCATCGGCCCGCCCGGGTGCACCGGATCGTCCGGGTTTTCACCGAACCAGTCGTCCGGGGTTCTTTCCCAGGTGCCGCTGATGTCCGCACGTGCGTTGTTCTGGGTTTTGGACGATGCCGCGTTGCACACCCCGGCGACGGTCACGAGGACGACGCCGAGGAAAATCGTTGCTGCGCTCAAGGTTCGTGTCGGTTTCATTGAAACGTCTCCACGCTGCTGGCCGGTTTGGTTCGGTTTGGTTCGGTGCCCATGAAACTGGGGGAGGGGGCTTGGCCTATCCGCCGCCTGAGAGCACGACGTCACCGATCTTGATCTCCACGAGCAGTCCGCCCGGGTCACCGTTTTTCAGCGGCCTGAAGGACACCTCGGCACTCTCGCCAGCCTTGATCGAGTCGGCGCTCCAACCCGCGCGCTGCAAGGCGTTGACGCTGCCCGTCTCGATCTTGAAGCGCTGGGCCGGCGGGCCGGGCGTATCGAGGTAAATCGTGATGTGCGGATTGGTCCAGGCGAAGCGCTCGACGACGCCCTGGACCGTGACCGTCTTGGTCTGGTCGAACAGCGCGAATGAATGGTGGGCAGTGGCCAGGGATGGCAGCGCACTGCAGGTGGCGAGGATCAGCAGGCAAAGCCCCTGACGTAACGGCGGTGATGGGGTCATGACGGTACCTCGTTCTTATGCGTTCTTGTGGCCCAGCATAGGGGGGGCGCCTGTGCAGGCCGTAGCCCAAAACGGCAACCGCTCATGTCTCTGGACATGTTTTTCGGTGGGGAGAAATGGCACCAAGGAAATGCGCGGCCAACCCTTTGCACATGCTGATTTGGGCTACCGCATGGGCGACCTGAATCGGAACACTCATGACTCGCCTCATAAAATCTAAAAACAGGAGAGACGTCATGCGCACCCCCTACTACGCCCCATTACTTTCGCTGGTTGCACTCTGCACATTGGAGCCGCAGGCGCAGGCCTATGAGTTCTACAACGAAGACGATGGCGCAACCGTCCTGAATGCCGACCTCTGGGCGGGGTTTGGCTGGTTCGGCAGTGAAAAGAACTACCTCGCCAATCCTGAGAAGGAACCCGGCAGGATGCGATGGCAAGAAGGCTTCGTGAAGTACGGCGTAAACGGTACGACGGACAAGATCGGTGCAGGTTCGGTCTACGGTGGGTTCAGCCTGATCAGCACGGGGACATGGGGCGATGGGGACGCGGGAGCGATCACCGCGGGAAATGAGAGAGAAACCGCTGTGGAAGATGCCTACCTGGGCTGGAAGTCAGGGGATCTGATTCCGGCCTTGGGCACGGACGGCGTTGATTTCTCTTTTGGCCGGCAGATCGTTACGGTGGACGGCTTCCTGATTACCGATGATGGGTTTGCCCCCGGGAACGCTTTCAACCCCATCGAGGGCGTAGCGGATGGCCGATTCAATCGCGGCGGTGCCTTTTACCTCGGCCCGCGGTTGGCGTTCGGGAATACGGCAGTCCTGAAGCTGGGCGGTACTCAGGGCCTTCACGGCAGCCTGATCTGGTTGAAGTCGGATAATCCCGGGCAGTCCAAGACTGAAGTGGCGGCCGCTACCGTCGACTACACGACGCCCATCGGCTCGATCGGTTCGACGTACGTGCGCGGCCTGGATGTCGAAGAGCGATACGTCTTTGGCGATCGGGGGGAGCGCAAGGGCATGGACATCTACAGCATCCGTGGCCAGGGTAATGCCGGCATCGAGAATGCGGATTTCGCGTTCGAAGTGGCGCGTCAGGAAAAGCGGTCGGGATCGCAGCGGGCGATGTTCTTCGACGCGGGCTACACCTTCGCCGATGTCAAATGGCAACCGACCGTGAGCTATCGCTATACGCGCTATTCCGAAGGCTGGGACTTCCTGTTCCAGGGCGGTTTTCGTAAACGCTACCAAGGTGAAGTCGGCGTGAATTACGCAGGTTCAGTGACTTCGAATATGCAGATCAATGATGTACTGCTCTCGGTCATGCCGACCGATAAGTTGACGCTTAACGCCATGGCCTTCGACTACCACCAGCTTTCCCGGCGGGGGGAGCAGGACTTCAGCGCACGCGAGTTCGACTTTTTCCTCGATTGGATGGTGACGGACAACATCACGCTCTCGCCCCTCGTCGGCTTCTACAAGCCCGATAAGTGGCTTGGAAACGGTGGCAACCAGAGCGGGAGTGCGTCGACGAACACCTACTTCCAACTCATCGCCTGGGTGAGTTTCTGAGCTGCCATCCACGCTGGCAAACACCGTGGAGCGCATGCTGATTTGGGATGTCTCCCCCAACGGAGTGCTTGCATATCGTCCCCCTTGAATCAACCACACCCACGCGCCTGGCACAGGCCGTCACGCACTTCAACGGTGGCGGTTTCGGGATGTCAGTCACTACCAACGTGTAGAAAAAGACGCAGGTCATGCCTATGAAAATGCTCCCTCTTGCTCATGCAGTCATCGCGCTGCTGGCCATCCTGGCCGCCGCAGCGAATCCCTCGTTCGCCATCGCCGCAACGCCCAGTGCAACCTCCAGCGCGGCCCAACCGAAAGCTGCACCGCCCGACATCAGCGGATTGTGGATGCCGGTGGGGAGTTCCGTAGACCCCCTCGTCAACAGCACCGGTGCCGATAACCCCGACACCAATGTCGGCCCTCCATTCGGCACCACGCCGGAACTCAAGGGTGTCTACCTCGAGAGCGCCAAGAAGCGCACTGAAGCCCTCGCCAAAGTGGGCAGCGAGTTCAAGACCTCGTGCAAGGTGCTGGGCATGCCAACGAACATGGTCGGGCCCTACGCGGTAGAGATCATGCAGACGCCGACGCAAATCAACTGGGCGCAAGAGTTCCTGCGTGAGACTCGTCGCATTTACCTCGATGGGCGCGCCCACCCCAATCCGGAGGAAGCGCCGCCGACGTTCGAGGGTCATTCGGTCGCACGCTGGGAGGGAAATGTGTTGGTCGTCGAGACGACCAACATCCGGCAGGAAACCACGTTGGGCGAGTATGGGCATGCCGACGACTCGCTCGGCCACGGTCCGCGCATGATCATCAAAGAGAGAATCTTCATCAACGACCAAGGCCTGCTGCAGGTGGACGGCAGGGTCGAAGATCAGGATGCGCTGGTCAAACCATGGCAATGGGCGCCGCTGATTTTCCGCCGTGCGCCCAAGGGGGGCGAGTTCATGGAGTTCGTCTGCGAGGACAGCAATAACGAGTCGATCGATCCCGTGACGGGCGCGGAAATCACGACGATTCCCGAGCGACGGAGCCTGAACCAAGCGGACAATAATAATCAAGGAGACACGAAGTGAATCTCAAATTCATGCTGTTCAGTTTGGCGTTCCTGGGCTTGCCGGCACCTGTGGTTTTTGCCCATCACTCCTACTCGGCCTTCGACATGTCGAAGCTCGTCACGATTGCCGGCACAGTGAGTGAGGTGCAGTTTAAGAATCCTCACGTTTGGTTGTTCGTCGATGTGCCGGCCGGGGATAAGAGCGAGACCTGGGCCATCGAGGCCGGCGGCCCGAATATCCTGATTCGTCAGGGCTGGATGGCCAATACGCTCAAACCGGGTGACAAGGTCGACCTGCAGCTCGCGCCGATGAAGGACGAGATGAAGACGGGGGGAGCCCTTCAGGCGCTGCGATTGCCCAATGGGAAAACTATTGGAGTCTGGAAATGAAGCCCATGGGCGAGGTTTGGTTGCCCAGGCTTTCCATGGCGGCTTTGCTGGTACTGACGACGGGCACGCCCGTCGTCGCGCAAACGCCATCCATGCCACAAATCTCCCCGGTACCTCCCAGTGGCCGGTTGCCTCTCGCGTCCGCGTCAAGGCGCGGCACGGAGTATGTCGACCTCGAACGATTGGGGTATGTAGAGGAGGAGTACTACCTGCTGGGGCTCGCGCCAGCGATCACCGCTTCTGGCGAGCACTTGTTCGACGCGCCCTACGTGACGCGTTTTCTTATCCGCAAACCCAAGGATCCTGGTCGCTTCAACGGCACAGTCGTGATGGAGCCGTTCAGTTGGATGGGTGAACGCGGCGCGGGCTGGATCCTCACCCGCAACTACCTGATGCGCAAGGGTTACGCTTTCGCCGGCTATACACTCAGCATCAATCGCCCGGCGAACGACCCCAAGACACTGGATTGGGATCCCGAGCCCCGTAACTTGAACCTGGACTTCATGCGGCGCTACGACTACAAGCGCTACGCACCGCTCGGCAGCTACTACGACAGCGACCGGTTTCGACGCGGCAGCGGTCCCGATCAGTACCCGCCCCAGGCGCAGGGCATTGCTGCGCAACT
Organism: Pseudomonas sp. H1_F01; assembly: GCF_054681425.1. NCBI lineage: Bacteria > Pseudomonadati > Pseudomonadota > Gammaproteobacteria > Pseudomonadales > Pseudomonadaceae > Pseudomonas > Pseudomonas sp. H1_F01. The sequence goes on from NZ_CP162823.1 coordinate 3,244,248, forward strand.
GGCTTTGCTGCTCAAGTCAAACCTTGAAAACGGTCCCACACAAGGGCTCGACGTCAAGCGCATCTATGTCAATACCTGGGCAATCAATGGGCAGCTCTGGCTCGATTATCTCGATCAGGGCCGTCACCAGCAGTGGCGCATGCCGGACGGCAAACCGCTGATCGACGCCTATATGACGGGGCACGTTGTATATGGCGACTTGGGGGGCGAGGTGCTCAGGGTGCCGCGCAAAATCCCCATGGATGCTCCGTTCGTGACGGTCTACAGTCAGACGGAGGTGGTGCACGATGCCAGTCAGGAGATCGCGCTACCGTCAGATACGGACCAACCGAAGCTGCGTTACTACGAGGTCGCGGGCATGCCGCACCTGCGTCTTGTCGATCAGGGCTCCGACGGAACGGAGCCGCACCCGGCTGATGGCGACAAGCGCAACGATCCGCAATGCCAGTCCCTCTATGACGAGCCGGTGGAGACGGTCGTGTCCGCGATCCTCGACGCGATGGATCGCTGGGTGCGCGAAGGTGTGCCGATGCCCAAGGCTGAACGGGTCGGTCGCGAGGGGAAGAGCGTTGCCCGCGACTCGCAGACCGGCAACCTGCTGGGAGGTGTACGTCCGCCGTGGATCAAGGTGCCGAGCGCCACCTACCTGACCGATCAGGAAACCGGCTGCGGCTCAGCCTACGACACGAAAGTGCCATATTCCGCGCAGCGGCTGAAGGCGTTGTACGGCAGCTATGCAAATTATGCGAGTCGTTTTGAGGCCGCCAAACAACAGGCGATCAAGGAAGGCTATTTGCTGACGGAGGATGCGGTATTCGTCAAGCCAGTCGCTTTGCCAGCGGACTTTACCGGGCCTCTGCGGTCCGAGCCGTGAGTGAAGGCGTTGGCATCTTTTGCCAACGCCTCATCAAGTCACAGCATGCGGCGCAGGACGTCGCTTCGAGGGTCCCGGTCGAAGAACCGGTGTTTGAGGGCGCCGACAATATGCACCACGATCAGGCCGAGCAGGGTGTAGGCGAGCACTTTATGCAGCCATTGGAAGACGACGAACCAGTCGTCATTTTTCCCAAGGAGCTCCGGAAGGTTTATCCCGAAAAAGAACACCCCGTCACTCATCGTGTAAGTGCTCGACATCGAATAGCCCATCAACGGGACAATCACCAGCAGTGCATACAAGGTGCGGTGCGCAAGCCATGAAGAAACTCTCTCGTAGCGCGCCAGCGTCTCCGGCGGTTGCGGCAGCCTGGGGGTGCGCACGCGCAGGATGATCTGAATCAGGGCCAGCAGAAACGCCAGCACCCCAAAGGATTTGTGCCATGGGTAATAGAGCTCATATTTGCTCGCCACTTCGTCATCGAGCCCGGTCATGTGCCAGCCTGCCCAGAGGAGGCCGGCGATGAGCACGGCGCGCACCCAGTGCAACATACGCAGGGACGTCGGATACCGATCAATTATTGTTTGATTTTCCGGATTCATCGCGGTCTCTCCATCGATCATCAAGCCATCGAAATGCACGTTTTGGACGGCCACCCTCCACGACACAGGGCCTTGGAGGGTGGTCCGGTCAGTGCGGTTTTTTGTTCTCAGTTGGGTAGCAATACGGTAATGACTTTCTCTTCGGTATAGGCCAACGCGCCGCTAAATCCGCCTTCACGGCCAACGCCACTGGACTTGACGCCGCCCCAGGGCAAGTTGGCGTCCAGCGGGCTCCAGCAGTTGATGCCCACGGCACCGGCCTTGACTGCTGCGGCGACGCGGTGTGCTCGCACCAGGTCGCTTGTCCAGACCGTGGCCGCCAGGCCGTAGTTGGAATCGTTGGCCAGTGCGATCGCCTCGTCCTCGCTGTCGAACGTGATCACCGTGCCGACGGGGCCGAAGATCTCGTCCCGGGCGATCGCCATGTCATTGCTGGCATTGGCGAAGATCGTCGGCCGGACAAACCAGCCCCGTTCAGGGCTCGATACGCCGCCGGCCAACAGGGTGGCACCTTGGTCTATGCCCAGTTGGATGTAACGGTTGACGCGATCCAATTGCGCCTTCTTGGCCACCGGTCCCATCTGTACGTCGGGTTGCCGAGGGTCACCGACCTTGACGGCTCGCGCGGCATCGGCAAGCGCTGCGGCGAAGCGATCAGCGATGTTGCGTTGGACCAGGATGCGCGAGCCAGCCGCGCAGATCTGTCCCTGGTTGGCGAACAGGCCGAGCGAGCAGCCGAACAGCGCGTCCTCGAACGAGGCGTCGTCGAAGACAATCTGTGGGCTTTTGCCGCCCAGCTCCAGTGCCACGTGCTTGAAAAGCACGCCGGCGGTGCGCTGGATCTCGCGTCCGGCCTCGGGGCTGCCGGTGAAGCTGATCTTGGCGACGTGCGGGTGCTCGCACAAGGCGCGTCCCACCTCGTTGCCGTAGCCGGTGACCACGTTGATCACGCCGTCAGGGAAGCCCGCTTCCTGAGCCAGCGCCGCCAGGTGCAGGGTCGACTGTGGCGTCTCTTCCGAAGGCTTGATGACCACGGTGCAGCCGGCCGCCAGCAAAGCGGCGAGCTTCCAGACTGTGATCATCAGCGGCGAGTTCCAGGGAACGATGGCGCCAACCACGCCCACCGGCTCCCGGATCGTGTACGAGAGGGCCTTGGTGCCGAAGTAGCCGCCGGTGGGAATGGTGCGGCCCTCCAGCTGGTTGGCCCAGCCGGCGGCGGCGCGCAGGTTGGCGATGGCGTTGGGTACGTCCAGCCGGCGCGGCTCGATCGGTGAGCGCCCGATGGCATTGGCGTCCAGGTCAGCCAGCACGTCGGTGTCGCGCTCCACCAGGTCCGCCAGCTTCGACAACAGCCGGCCACGCTGGGCGCCGTCGAGCTGGCTCCAGGCGCCACCTTCAAGTTGGGTGAGTGCCGCCGCTACGGCACGGTCCACGTCCTCGACGGTGCCGCGTGCGGAGCTGCCGTAGATCTGTTCTGTCACGGGGTCGACGAGTGTCATGCGACGGCCGTCGGAGGCCTCGAAGGACGCGCCTTCGATGAAGTGGTTCAGGTGTTGAGTCATTTTGCAGTCCCTGATTGATGTGGAGTAGTCGGGGTATGCACACCTCATCCCTTGAGGGAGGCCAGGGCGTCGCCAAAGATGTCCAGTGCCTTGAAGAACAGCGCGCGCGAGATCGTCAGCGAGGGCATGACGCGCATCACGTTGCTGTAGCGACCGCAGGGAATCATCAGCACCCCGTGGTTCAACAGGTAGCCCATGAGTTGGCCGATCTTGTCCGGTGCCAGTGGCGCCTTGGTGACCGGGTCCTCGACCAGCTCGATCCCGATCATCAGGCCGCGACCACGGACTTCACCGACCAGCGGGCTGTCGAAGCCACGGATACGTTCCTGCGCTTGCAGCCCCAGCGTGTGGGCGCGGTTGAGCAGATCGAGCTCCGGGTCCTGGAGGATGCTGATGTTGGTCAGCGCCACGGCTGCGGACAACGAGTTGGCGGCGAAGGTGTTGGGCATCGATCCGTCAGGAATCTTGGCTGCCAGGTCTGAACGCATGATCAGGCCCGCCATCGGCAGGTCGCTGCCGATGCCCTTGCCGAAGGTGAGCATGTCGGGCTTCACGCCCGAGTGCTCGACCGCCCACATCTTGCCGGTACGCCCCGCGCCGGACTGCACTTCATCGACGATCAGCAGCGCGCCGCTGCGGTCGCAGGCCTTGCGCAACAGTTGCAGGAACTCGGGTGAGGGGGGCACGTAACCGCCTTCGCCCTGCACCGGTTCGACGATCACGGCGGCCACGTCATCGGCGGCGGTGTAGGGGGTGTTCAGCAGGTAATCCACGTAGTCGCCGGCAATCTGCTCGGCGCTTTTGTGCGTGGTGTCGAAGGGGAAACGGTAGGCATAAGGGTAGGGCGCATGAATGACCCCGCCCATCTGGGCGCCATAGCCCTTGCGGTAGGCCGTGCCTGTGGTCAGCGCACCGGAGGCGTTCCACACGCCGTGGTAGCCGCCGTGGAAGGCGATGATCTGGTGCCGTCCGGTGACGCGTTTGGCGAACTTGATCGCCGCCTCCAGCGCATCGCTGCCGCTTTGCGTGAAGAAAGTGATGCAGTCGCCGCGCAAGCCGTCGGGTGCGATCTCGGAGAGCTTGGCGGCCAGTTCGGTGCGCCGGGTGCTGTTGACTTCCAAGGCATGCATCAGCACTTCGGATTGCTCGCGAATGGCCTGCACCACCTTCGGATGGCAGCGGCCTACGCTGCTCACGCCCACGCCAGCGGACAGGTCGATGTAGGTGTTGCCATCGGCGTCCTTGAAGGTCGCGCCGAAGGCCCGGTCCATGGCGACGGGCATGCGTCCGCCGCCGCGAGCCATCGACTCGGTACGTGCCGACAATGCCAGGGCCTCGGTGGCCCTGGGGCCAGGAATGGCGGTGTTGATCCGCGGGGCATCGGCGAAATGGAGGGATTCTAGTTTGGCTTCACTCATGACGGTCTCTCAGGATGTCGGTTTCAGTGTCCCGATCATCCTCGTGGCCCGTTCCAGGCCGGTAGCCCGAATCGGCACATTGGGCGGGCCGCCTCGAGCGTCAGCACCAGAGCACTGCCATGATCAAAGAGAATTTGCATAATTCTCTTAATGTGAGAATATCGCGCAACAAGGCATTCTAAGAACAAGAATATTGGCCGAGGCTCTCGTCATCATGAAAAATCAGAACATCAGCCATTTTCGTGACATCCACGTCCACGCCGCCACCGTCCAGGAGTGGAATCAGGACTACAACCAGCTAACCGCCGGTACGGCCGAGAGTTCGCTCATCCAGTTGACGACGGGGCGTTGCCACGTATTCCGCGAGCAGATCAACCAGCGCGTGGTGCAGCATGGCGTGGCCCCCCGAGGCAAGATGTGCTTTGCCGTGCCGATCACCGTCCCGGGTTCGATTCGGATGCAGGGTCGAGAGGTGGACGAGAGCAGCCTGTTCTTTCTTCATGGCGGTGAGGAGTTCATGTTCCACATGCCGATGGGCATGGAGCTGCTAGCCATTACCTTCGAACGCGAATTGTTCGAACAGGCGTTGGCGCAAACCGCGTCGGCCAAGGAAATCAGCCAGTTACTCCGCCAGCCAGTGATCAGGCTCCCCCCGCAACGCTACGCTGACGCTCGACGTCGGATGCTGGCTGCATTCTCCCAGGCGCTCTCGAACGAAGAACTCGACAATGGGCAGGACCGGGAGCTGGCATTTGAACAGGCCATGCTCGACGAGTTGCTGCAACTCATGACTGACCCGGCCTGTGACAAGCAGCAGCGTTCGCCAAGCTCCACGCGCAGCTTCATTGTCGAGAAATGCCATCGCCTGGCGACCGCGGAACTGAACAACGTGCCCAGCGTCGACGAGTTGTGCCAGCGACTCCAGGTGAGTCGACGTACCGTGCAGAACAGTTTCCGCTCGGTTGCCGAGACGACCCCGATCAATTACTTGCGCTCCGTGCGGCTCAACGGTGTACGCCGGACCTTGATGACCACCCAGGCGTCGCGTCTTTCGATCGGCGATGCCGCCGCCCAATGGGGTTTCTATCACCTCAGCCATTTTGCCGCGGAATATCAGGAACTGTTCGCCGAACTGCCCTCTCAAACCGCGCGCGCTGCCATCAGCGGTTGCGTGCTTGCTTGAATATCTGCCTGCTGCACTGCGCACGGGCTGGCTTGATTTCACAAGGATGTAGAAACGATGAATAGCCTTCGCCGCCTGCTCAGAGTCTTCGACTTGTTTCGCCCTGAGCAGCCGGTCATCGATGTGGACATCATTTGCCAGGAGCTCGGCTACACGCCTGCCACCGCCTATCGTTATCTGCGCGAGCTCGGCGACGCGGGTTTCTTGAAGCGGTTGCCGCGCGGCTACGCACTCGGCCCTCGAATCGTCACGCTGGAACATCAGATGGCGAACTACGATCCGTTGCTGGCGTGCAGCCGGGACCTGGTCGACAGGTTGGTCGACGATACCGGCCTGGATGCGCTGGTCAGTGAGTGGCATGGCGATTCAGTGGTCAACGTGCTGATCCAGCGGGGTTCCGATGTCGGCCCGGTCGGTGGCGACAGGGGGCGCCCGATCGACCTTTTCCACAGTGCCACCTCGCGGGTCGTGTTGGCGTATCTGCTGCCGCGCCAGATCCGACGCATCTATGACGCTCACGCGATCCCGTCCGGATTGTTGCACCTGGGGTTGGCGTGGAAGCCGTTCACCAAGAGCCTGCTCGCCATCCGCAAGCAGGGCTACTGTATCAGCGAAAGCGAGTTGCACCCGGGACGCAGTGGCGTTGCGGCGCCGATCTTCGACGAAAAACGGCGCGTCCTTGGAAGCATGACCCTGGTCGGGCGCAGTGAACGGTTTCGGGCGTTTCAACCGGGCTACCTGTGCGACCTGGTTACCGGCGCGGCATCGGAACTGACGGCACGTATCGCCTTGCAATGAGGGGGTAGGGGGGATGGATGATGACCCGTCCGGTTTTTTCCGAGCACAGGTCTCTTGTTACCGATTTGGGATAGTGGGAGGTTCAGGGAGAGGCATAGGATCGAATCCAGCGTGCGACAAGAACAATAACGCCATCCGGTGACGGTGAGCGGTTGACTGCATCGATCCTACAACGCCTGCCTCATACAATAAGGTCAAGAAAACATGAGTGTACCTCTCCCGGTCAACAGCTCCACGGAGCTCAAGCGTGGGGCCCTGGGTGTCGGCTTCATCATCTTCTTCGTGGTTTCGGCGGCGAGCCCCTTGAGTGTCATCGCCGGCGGCTTTCCCATTGGCATCATGCTGGGCAACGGTGCCGGCACACCGGCGTTGCTGATCCTGGCCCTGCTGGTGTTACTGGCGTTCTCGGTCGGCTACACGACCATGTCCCGGCACGTCACCAACGCCGGCGGCTTCTATGCGTTCACCTCGCGCGGCCTGGGTGGCCTGGCCGGTGGGGCGGCGGGAGTGCTGGCGATGTTTGCCTACAACATCCTCCAGGTCGGCCTGTATGGCATGTTCGGTGGGGTGGTCAGCGGCACGATGGAAAGCGTGTTCGGCCTGGTGTTGCCCTGGTGGTCGTACTCGCTGATGGCGATGGCCAGCGTTGCGATTCTCGGCTATCGCAAGATCGACCTGTCGGCGCGGGTGTTGTCGGTCATTGTGATCGCCGAATATCTGGCGATCCTGCTCCTGGACTTCGCCATTCTCAGGACCGGCGGCGACAGTGGCATCAATCTCGACGCGTTTGCGGGCCGCCACGTGTTCAGCGGCACCCCGTCGATCGGCCTGCTGTTCTGTTTCGCCGCGTTCATCGGCTTCGAGGCCACTACCATCTACGGCGAAGAGGCCAAGAACCCGCAACGTACGATCCCGATTGCCACCTACTGTTCGGTCTTGCTGATCGGTGGGTTCTACGCACTGTCGGTCTGGTCGATGGTGATTGGCGTCGGGGCGGACAAAATTGTCTCCACGCTTCAGGCCTTGCAGGACCCGACGACCTTTATCTATGGCATGTCCGATCACTTTGTCGGCCCGCACCTGACCCAGGTCATCCGCGTGCTGTTCATGGTCAGCATCTACGCCGGGCTGCTGGCGTTCCACAATGCCGCGGCCCGTTATTTCTACGCCATCGGGCGTGACGGCTTGCTGCCCAGCCGGTTGGGGACCACCCATCGCGTCCATCAGAGCCCGCACATGGGCTCGGCGCTGCAGAGCTTGATCTCCGCCGTGGTCGTGCTGATTTTCGCCGCGATGGATGCCGATCCGATCCTGCAACTGTTCGCCTGGCTGTCCAACCTGGCGACGCTTTGCGTGATTTTGCTGATGGCGCTCACGTCCGCCGCAGTATGGGCCTTTGCCCGGCGCCACCCCGAGCTCAAGCTGGGGATCTGGCGTGGGCGGATTTTCCCGGGGTTCTCTTGCATTGCGCTACTGACGGTCCTGTTTATCGCGGTGGTGCATTTCGATGTGTTGACGGGCGCGAGCAAGACCTTGTCGTACGGCCTCTGCGCCATCATTCCCGCAGCCCTGCTGGCTGGCGTGTTCCTCGCGGCGCGACTGCGCAAAGTAGCGCCGCAGCGGTATCGGGTGTTAGGCAGTCACAAGCTATAGGCGCCTGCGCAGTATCGATGGCGCTTGACGAGGATAAAGCTAAGCTCACTGATTCCTGCGTTCCAGTGCCCCAGCGGTCTGTGTGCCAGGCTGGGCCGCAGATAGCAGAGGAGTCTTGCGATGACGCTTCCACGAGCGTTGGCATTCGATGTGTTCGGTACCGTGGTTGACTGGCATTCAGGCATCGCACGTGAGGCGAGTACATTCGTGTCGACCTACCTGCCCACGGTCAGCCCCGCCGAATTTGCAATGCAATGGCGCCGGTTGTATGCGCCAGCGCTGCGCGAGTGCATCAAGGGGCATGGAAGCTTCGTCGTGCTGGACACATTGCACTACGAGACGCTGGTCCAGTTGTTGACGACTTACGGCCTGGAAGTCGACCAGCTTGCCCCCGAGGCATTGCACACGCTTGCCCATGCCTGGCGTCGCCTGGACCCGTGGCCTGACGTGGCCGAGGGCCTGGCCCTGCTGCGCCGACGCTTTGCGGTGGTGACCTTGTCCAATGCCAATGTGGCCTTGATGATCGCCATGAACCGCTACAACGGTTTGCAGTGGGACGCGCTACTGGGGGCGGAGTTCTCGCAAACCTACAAACCGGATCCTGCCGCCTACCTGTCCACGGCAAGGGCGCTGGATCTCAAACCCAATGAACTCTGCCTGGTGGCCTGCCACCACAGCGATCTCGCGGCAGCCAGGGATTGCGGGCTGATGACGGCCTATATCGACCGGCCCATGGAATATGGCGGAGCGCCTGCACCCGATGCCGCCGACGCCCAGGATTGGGATTGGCAGGCGGATAGTTTCATCGATCTTGAACATAAGCTCTAGCTGCTTGAGGGGCTGTTCAGGTGGAATCGGGAACAGTGCGTTTGAGCCCGGATGCAAACGACATGACCCCCTAAAGGTGGTAGCGCGATTGCACCCATTGTTGGATTTGTTCCAATGCTTTCCCGGGGGCCAGGGTGCTGTCCGTTTCAATGAGGCGTGTCTTGTTGGCAAGCACATCGTCCCGGATCACATGGCGGAACCAGTTGGAAAAATCGCCGGCCTTCAAATGTTCGCAAAGAGCGACATCGGGCAGTTGTATCGAGAGGGACAAAAACTCCGTCAGGTTCGCGGCACTTTTGCCTAGGGCTGGAAAGTGAAAGGCATGCCATGCGCCTACATTTCCCGAGACGTACTTGCCGCTGTGCCGATGGTGCTTCTGGTCTGGCTGGACCTGGTCGAGCAACACCACTTGTTCGCCTTCTCGTATATTCCACAGACAGCCATGTTCCAGGCCTGGTGAACGCCCTGGAAAGGCGGGCCCGCTGTGTTGTATGCGTTTGGCGAACTGTTCGACCAGTTCCCGGGCAGTGCTGCCCAACGTTACCAGCACGTCGACCTCCTCAAGGAGCGCCGGGCATACCTGATCGAAGTTCAGGGCAACAATGATTGCCCCCATGTTGCCGAGAAAGCCGGGTGCCCAACTGGCACAGTGGGGAAGCATGTAGTGTGCTTCGTCGACGATCAGCCAATAGGGTCGGCCCGAAACGTTGCGAAGATGCTGGATTGCGGGCAATAGCTCACCAAACAGTTGCACCCGCGCTGCCGGATCCAGGGCCAGGGCGCTGACCACAACGTTAAGCCGCGCCTGTAGAAGCAGTTGTACCGATTCCTCGGTCGTCGGGGGCGTGGTCAGGCCTCCCACCGTTACCGCGCCGTCGAGGGTCAGATAGTCGCCTTCCGGATCAATAATGCAGAAATCCTGGCGAGCCTGGACCATTCGTTCTGTCAGCCAGGTAATGAAACTGGATTTGCCGGAGCCTGAGTTGCCAACGACCAGCATCACCGACTCCGCAGGCAGCCAGGCGTTGTTCGCATCAACCGTCTGGCCCAACGGGACCCCGGTGCGCTCGATGGGTACCAGCGCGGCGTCTTTTTCCAGCAGCATCTCCACCAGCTCGCAGACCCCGCGGCCATGGTCTTGGCTGAGGCAAACGTCTGCGCTGGACTTTATCGACGCAATGGCATTGTTCACGGCCGCGGCACAGCCACAGATCGATAAAAAGGCGTGGTCGTTTTCCGCATCACCCACGCCCACCACGTTCAACTCACAGATACCCAGTCTTCGCAGAGCAGCACTCAGGCCCGACGCTTTGTTCACACAAGGAGGCAGGACCATGATCGCATCCTTGTTGAACGTCATTTGCCACTCCAGGCCGAGTTCGCGGATGCTGCTGAGCACTGTGTTTTCAAACGGACGCCACGTGGCGATGACTGATCGGCCGATCGACAACGGCGAGACCCCTTTGTCACGTAGGCTGGCCACCAGTTCGGTCGAAGCTGGATCAGCGATGAGTTCTTCGGTGTCCGTGACGGGGTCGTACAAGAGCGCGCCGTTTTCGACGATCACCAGGTCAAACAGATCAAGGTTTGGAAACTGGTGCTTGAGCGCTTGCAGTTCCCGGCCGGTCACCAGCAGTAACTTGCGGCCGCTCTCTTTGAGGCGCGTGAGCGCTGCACAGACCTGCGGCGGGACGTTGCCGTTTTCGGCAATGGTCCCGTCAAAATCCATTGCCAAGGCTAAGAAGTGCATGCTCTCTCCAGGCTCGGTTTAATCGGATTTCGTCCAGTCAGGATTCGGTCGGTGAACCAGAATGGAATCATTCCTGTTCTGCATGTTGTCAGCGATGCAGCGACAGGCTGGGCATGCCGTTTCCTGCAAATGCACCATTTTCCGCCAGGAACGTGGCGATCAGGCCGGTGCTGTCGAGCACCTGCAAGTGTTGCGTGACGCAGTCGAGCGGCAGGCGAAACGGCACAACGGTGTCTGTAATCGCGATGTGTTCAAAGATCGGCGGGTCGAACAGTTGAGGGCCAGTGGTAAACAAACCATGGGTGGCGGCGGCGAACAAACGTGTGGCGCCAGCCTGCTGACAAGCCAGGCCAGCACGTTTGAGCGTGTCCCCCGTGCTGATCAGGTCATCGAAAATAATGGCGGTCTTTCCGGCAACATCGCCGATCAGCAGGGTGCCCGTGAGCGTGGTATGGGCACGGTGCTTTTCCATCAAGGCGCTGCCGACCGTACGTCCCAGTTGCCGCTCCAGGGCCTGGCGAAAGTGTTCAGCGCGCTTGGTCCCCCCCGAGTCCGGAGACACCGCCACCACGGCGGCGTCGCCGACGCGTGGCGCGAAATGCTCGGCGAACAGTTCCGCGCACTGCAGATTCCATGCAGGCAGGCGAAATGCGTTATCGAACGCGGCTGGATTGTGCACGTCCAGGGTCAGCAGGCGATCCACGCCACTGGCTTCGAAAAACGACGCCACGTAGCGAGTGATGGTCGGGTCTTGAGGCTGGCTGCGGCGGTCCTTGCGCCCGTAGCAGAGGTAAGGTGAAACCACCTGCACCTGGCGCGCGCCGGCATCCTTGAGGGCTCCGCAAAAAAACAGCAGGCGACACAGCTTATCGTTGGCGCTCTGCCGGCCATCGCCATACAAGGAATGGAAGACTATGACCTCGCGCCCGTTTACCGGATCCAACGGGCGACACTTGTGTTCGCCGTCTTCATAGTCACGTTCCTCATGGCGTGCCAACGGGCAGCCAAGCCGTTGAGCGACGCGAGCGGCATAGTGCTCGCTACCTTGCAGGGCAAAAAGAAGCGGGGGCAGGGTGAGCATGCAAGACTCCTCTGAGGCTGCCGGCAAGGCGCCTCATTTCAGTGGCACGTATCCATGTGCATTTTTGCCATTGCGAGCCTGCCTGGCTCGCCGGCCTTGATCGAGCGCATCCTCAACGGGCCGCGCCATGGCGCACCACCTCAATGCAATACTCCTCTTCGAAGGGCGGCACATGGCATTCGACGATGTCATCGGCGGCGACCTGCAAATGTATGCCAACAATGTCGGCCCGAATCGGTTGCTGGCAGATATGCCGGTCCACCAGTACGGCGGTATGGACGCGACGAGCCCCCAGTTGCGCCAGGTAGGCGCAAGTGCGCAAGAGCGAATGGCCTTCGAAGAGCACATCGTCGACCACCAGCAAGGTGGTATTGGCCAGGTCGAGACCGCCCAGGGCCGGGTTTTCGGTCAATTGGGTGTAGGTATGCAGCACTTGCAGGTCGTCGGCGTAGCGCTTGACCCGGAGCGGGTAAAGAGGCAATTGCGGCTGGCCGGTCCGATGCGCAATGTACTCGCGCAACCGTTGCGCCAGTGGTTCGCCCCGGCGCTGGATACCAATCAGTGCCGCGTGAGTCGGGGGCAGGAGAGTCGCGGCCTTGCGCGCCATTGCCTGCAGTACGTCATCCAGCTCGTTGCTGTCATACAGGCGCACCCGCTGACTTGCCAGTAGGACCGTCATCGCCTTTCTCCTGTCGGTAAACCATGGGTCAGGTACCCAGGCACTGCACCGTTGTGCCTGGGTTTCCAATCAAGTTAATCCGGTTGTCATTGACGAGATTGACATTGATCAATCGCGGTCCAAACAAAGACCGGTCATTGACGAGGGCGAACCGCCACCCCTCCCAACGCGCATGCGTCGTTGAATGCCCGGCCGACGAAAGTAATTGATATATATCAACGCCACGGGTGCCCTGACAGAGGATGGTGGATCTACAACGAAGGTGCCCGTTGCAGCGGCAGATACGCCAGTGGCCCGCCGTGGCAGGCAGAGACAAACGTGCAAGTTCCATGGAGTCCGATCATGAGCCAGTATCAACGGTTATTGCTGATCATCAACCCGGCCCTGCGCCACTCCCATGCCTTGGGACACGCCGCAGCCTTGGCCAAGGCCAGCGGTGCGAGCTTGCACATCGCCGCCTTGATCCCTTCCTGGAAACTGTTGTCACTGCTTGAAGAAGGTGACCGGGAACAGGCGCGCGAAGGCTACCTGCAAGACCATCGCGATTGGCTCAAGAACCAGGCGAATCACCTGCGCGACACAGGCATCGACGTGACGACGGAGGTGACCTGGGCCGATGATATGCAGCAAGACATCCTCGATCACGTCGCCGAAATGCAGCCTGACCTGCTGATCAAGCAGGTGCAGCACGAATCAGCGTTCAAGCGGGCCTTTCTCACCCCGCTGGACTGGCGCTTGCTGCGTCACTGCCCGGTACCGGTGTACCTGCTGAGTGAAGGTAACCTGCCCTTGCCGCGCAAGGTCGTGGCGGCGGTCGATGCGTCCAATACCCTGGCACGGGACAACGAGCTCAATGAGCGGATCATCCAGCAGGCATGCGGGCTCGCCATCCAATGTGATGCCGAGTTGCACTTGCTGTACGCCTGCGACATCTCGATGGTGTACATGGGCGATATGGGTGGCGGCGGTCTAACGCTCTCGGACCTCGGCGCGCAGTTGCGCAAAGAACATGAAACATCCTTTTTCGACCTGGCTGACCGATATGGCGTGGCTGCTGAGCGACGTCATTTCATTGAAGGGCACCCTGTGGCGGTGTTGAGTGCGTTCGCCGATGAGCAGCATATGGATGTGATTGTGATGGGCAGGGTCCAGTCCCATGGCCTGGAAAAGCTTTTGGGCAGCACGACGGAACATACCCTCTACCAGGTGCCTTGCAGCGTTCTAGCCATCTAGTGCGGCCAGGATCGTCCATAACGAAGCGACAGGCATCATTGCCTCAGGAGGTTCCCATGATTCAGAGCCCCTCATTGCAAACCACTTTGCCGAACCGCACCGAGGCCGGTCGACGACTGGTGGAGCCCTTGCTCAAATACGCCAACAGACCTGACGTCATCGTCCTCGCCTTGCCCCGTGGTGGCGTCCCGGTGGCTTATGAAGTCGCTACCGCCCTGAATGTTCGCCTGGACCTGATGTTGGTGCGCAAGCTTGGCATCCCATCGCACCCGGAGTTCGCCATGGGCGCCATTGCCAGCGGTGGCATACAAATCCTCAATGACGACGCGCTGCGGGTGCACCCGATCGACCGCGCCAGTTTCGAGGCCGTGGTCGCCCGGGAAACGCAGGAATTGTCCCGGCGCGAACAGGTTTATCGAGGAGCCCGCCCGCCGTTGCAGCTCAAGGACCAGGTCGTGATCCTGGTCGACGACGGCCTGGCAACCGGCTCCTCCATGATGGCTGCGGTCCATGCGGTACGCGTGCAGTCCCCGGCGCGCATCGTTGTCGCGGTGCCGGTTGCTCCGCTGGAAACGGTCGAGGTTTTGCGCAGCGAAGTGAATGAAGTGATTTGCCCGCTCATTCCCGAGTGGATGATGTCGATCGGTTATTGGTATTTGAATTTTGCCCAGACTTCGGACGAAGAAGTCATCGATCTCATGCACCAGGCCTGGCAGCGGGAAGCGTCGAGCGGTTGCACGACGGAGCATGTTGATGCTTGAACCTCAGTCTCTATCCATCGACCTGCCAGGCGTGGAGTTATCGGCCGATCTGCGTTTGCCGGCGAACACCCGCGCCCTGGTGATCTTCGTACATGGCAGTGGCAGTGGTCGCGCCAGCCCGCGTAATCAATACGTGGCCAATGTCCTGGCCCGTCGTGGCCTGGGGTCGCTGTTGTTCGACCTGCTCACCGGGCCGGAGCAGCGCATGGACAATCTGACCGGGGAGTTGCGTTTCGATATTCCCTTGTTGGCCAGGCGACTGATCCATGTGATTGACTGGGCCCGCCGCGACCCTGACCTGCGCGCGCTGCGAATCGGTCTGTTTGGCGCCAGTACCGGCGCAGCAGCGGCTATGGTGGCGGCTGCCGAGCGCGTGGATGCGGTCGCGGCAGTGGTCAGCCGGGGAGGGCGAACCGACCTGGCGGGGCCGGCGTTGGTCAGGGTGGAGGCGCCGACCTTGCAGATTGTCGGTGCACAAGACCCACTGGTGTTGGGCTTGAATGACCAGATTCGCCGGGTCCTTCGGTGTGAGCAGGCATTGGAAGTCGTGGCGGGTGCCACGCATCTTTTCGAAGAGCCCGGCACCTTGGAGGAAGTCGCCAGGCTTGCCGGCGACTGGTTTGAGAAATACCTGCTGGTT
Source organism: Pseudomonas sp. H1_F01 (assembly GCF_054681425.1). Classification (NCBI taxonomy): domain Bacteria; kingdom Pseudomonadati; phylum Pseudomonadota; class Gammaproteobacteria; order Pseudomonadales; family Pseudomonadaceae; genus Pseudomonas; species Pseudomonas sp. H1_F01. The sequence continues at coordinate 3,259,310 of NZ_CP162823.1, forward strand.
TCCAAGCCCTCAACAAACTGCCTACCTCCTCATACGCCAAACGGATAGGTTTCGTCCTCCGGTTCCAGTTGCTGGTTTTGCGGCAGGGGCAGCGCCGTGACCGGCCTGGTTTGCTCGAACCAGATCATGGCATCGAATTGTTCGGCCAGTACCGACTCGAAGTAGTGACTGAAACGCTCGCTCTCGGGGCGGTAAATCACCCCGATGGCCCGTTCCAGCAAAGGGGTGGACAACACGCGTCGCAGTTCTTTTCGCTGCGGATCTCGCCAATCGGTCAGGGACGCCGCGACCCCGGCTTTGAGGAACTGATGTTCCCAGCTGTCCGGCCGGGAAGGGCGAATGTCCTTGATCCGCATCTCACCGTCCCAGTCATCGGCGGCAGCCACCTGGCCGCTGTCGGTGGCCATGCCGATCAAGACGGCGTCACGCCCATAGGTGCTACGGCACAGTTGACCGATGTTGAACTGCCCCTTCCAACCCATTTCCGTGGCGCCTGCATTGCCGATATGGGAGTTGTGCGCCCAAACCACTGCCTTGGCATGCGGCCCTCGATGTTCGAGTAAGGCACGCAACGTCTCGAACATGTGTCGGTCCCGCAGGTTCCAGGAGAGCGTCGATCCTCGATAAACCGCGCGGTAATACTGTTCCGCCGCCACCACCACCCGGGCGTTCTGCGTCGCGTTGAAGAACGCTTCGTCGTCGCGGATGAGCCCGGCCAACTGCTCGGCCAGCATGACGTTGAGCTGCTCGACCACCGCTTGTTCGCAGGGCATTACACCGTCGCGCTCGACAAAATGACCATACAACGCGGGATCATCCTGCCACGGAGTCAAGCAACCATAGCGTCGCCGGGCTTCATGGGCCAGATGCGGATCGACCCGTTCCAAATAGCTCAGCACCTCATGAATGGAGTTGCGCAGGCTGTAGACGTCCAGGCCACGGAACTCGACTCGTTGTTCGGCAGCCAGCGGGTGATTGTGTCCATGCAGCCAACGGGTGAATGCCTTGACTTCGCTGTTGCGCCACATCCAGGTCGGGAACCTGCTGAAGATGTGGCGTTTCCACGCCGAATGCGCCAGCCCCCGGACGTACTGGTCGACATGACCGGCATCCGGCCAGTCGGCCTCAACCGCCACGATATTGAATCCGTGACGCTCGATCAGCCGTTGGGTAATCGCCGCCCTGGCTCGATAGAATTCACTGGTTCCATGGCTCGCCTCGCCGATCAACACCACGCGCGCGTCGGCGTAGCGATCGAACAGTTCGGCAAAGCCGGGTGAGTCCAGGTCCGGCAGTGGTTCAGCGTATTGACGCAGCAAAGGGGCTATGTGGGCTCTATCAACGTGATATTGCCGACCGTAGAGCTTTTCCATCAGTTTTTGCGAAGGTGAGTTCATGAACGTCATCCCTCAAAGTTGAGCACGCAGGCGGAATATCAAAAAACCCTGAGAAAAGGTGATGCTGTTCAGTTCAAGAGTAGATTCAGCTACTTGCTTAAGTGACAGCGTTGCAGGGGCCAAGGGGTTCTTACGGGCTACAGTTTCAGGCGATCAGCAAATGATCTTCCACCTTGTTGACCCCCGGTACAGACCAGGCGGCCCGTTCCGCGATCTGACGTTCACGCCACAGATGCACTCTGCCTTCAAGCTTGACCACACTGCCTTCGACCTTGATTTGAATCGCCTTGGCGTCGATTTCGGCATTGCGCTTGAGCGCTTCTTCAATGCGCCTCTGGATATCGGCCACGGCCACCTGGGGACGAAGCGTGAGTCGGTTGTCCACGCCGACCACGCCCGAAAGCTTGCGTACGGCCCGTTCTGCCGTTTCCTTCTGGTACTGCCAGTCCACCTGGCCTTCCAGGCTGATCCAGCCGTTCTCCACGATCACCTTGACGGCGCCTATTGGAAGATCGGAACTCCAATCAATGATGTGCAGCGCGCGAGTGGCGATGGCGTCATCCGTTGTGCCGGCCACCTTGTTCAGTCTTACCTGGAGTTCTTCGGCCACTGCGCGCACGCCCTTTACTGCCTTGACGGCACGTTCGGCACTGACTTTCTGGGCGTAGTCGCTGACGTGGCCAGTCAGGGTGACAACCCCATCGTGTACGGCAACGCCAATGTCGGCGGCATCGATACCGGGCTGGAATTCAAGCTCTTCCAGGATGGTGTTGCGCAGGCTCAGGTCGCTCATGACGATGTCCTCGGTAGAAGGGGCAGGATTTGCCCGTTCCTCTTTTTTACCCTCGGTCAGCGTCAAGACATTGAGCTAGGTCAAGTGGGTAACAGTGCTCGCTGGCCGTTGATCGCTAGGATCGATAGGGTAAGGGTCATGTCCCGACGGGCAACGACACGAAAGCGGGGCGAGCCCTGGGCGCGCCGCCAGGATTCGCACAACGAGGCAGGCCAATCGTTTTTGAGGAAGTTTTTCTTATGCTCGATAAATGGCTGGACCCCGTTCTTTTGCTGTTCACCGCTCTGACGCTGCTGGCGGGGGCCGTTGCGCATGTTGCGCAGCAACCCGAATGGGCGTCGATATGCTGGGCGGCGGGCAGCCTGGTAATGTCTGGGGTCCTGCTGGTTGAAATCCTGAAGCGCCTGGCCCGGCGCGAGAGCGGTGTCGACCTGATCGCCCTGCTGTCGATCACCGCGGCTCTGGTCTTTGGGCAGGCCCTGGTAGCAGCGCTGATTGCCTTGATGCTGGCGAGCGGCCGAATCCTGGAGTTCTTCACCCGGCAACGTGCCGAGCGGGAGCTCAGTGCGCTGATCGATCGGGCACCACGTTTTGCTTGGGTGCAGGAGGAGAGCGGCTTACGCAAAATCCCCGTTGAGCAGGTCCAGCCCAATCAAACATTACTGGTGCGGCTGGGGGAAGTGATTCCGGTTGATGGTCGCTTGCTGAGCCCTGTGGCGGTTCTCGACGAGTCGGCGCTCAGCGGCGAATCGTTACCCCAGACGCGCCGGGAAGGCGAACACCTGTCCAGCGGGGTTTCCAATGTCGGTGCGTCGATCCTGCTCATCACCACACGCACGGCGGCGCAAAGCACCTACGCCGGGATCGTTCGCCTGGCCGAGGCAGCACGCCGTTCCCGTGCGCCATTCGTACGCCTGGCTGACCGTTATGCGTTGTTCTTCATCCCCTTGACGTTGCTGATGGCAGCCACGGCTTGGTACATGAGCGGCGATGCCTTGCGGGCACTGGCGGTTTTGGTAGTGGCCACGCCGTGCCCTTTGATACTGGCGGTGCCGATTGCCATCATGTCCGGTATCTCGCGGGCGGCGCGACGCGGAATACTGATCAAGGATGGCGTGACCCTGGAAGCGCTGGCCGGCATTAAACAGATATTCCTCGACAAGACCGGCACCTTGACCAGCGGGCATGCCCGCTTGCAGTCGATCGAGACGAACGGCCCCATCGATCCGCAACGCCTGCTTGGCCTCGCCGCTTCGCTCGCGCAGGCTTCGACGCACCCCATCTCCCAGGCCATCGTCGACGCGGCGCATCAGCGCAAACTGCAGCTCTGCGTCCCGCAAGGGGTAGAGGAGAGTCCCGGTGCAGGGCTGTCTGGGCAGGTCGACGGCGTACAGGTGCGTTTTGGCACGTTGGCGTTTGCCAGTAACGATGCGCCTGTGACCGACTGGGCCACCACCATGCTGCGCCACATGGATTACCAGGCATGCAGCGCAAGCTTCATCGCAGTGGATGGCGAGCTCGCTGGCCTGCTGGTCTTCCTCGACACGGTTCGGCGCGAAACCCCGCAAACCCTGCGTCGACTGCGCAATAGAGGGATTGAACGGATCGTCATGCTCACCGGGGATCGCCTGGAAACTGCCGAAATGATTGCCCTGTCCGCCGGGATAGATGAACTGCGTGCCGGGTTGACCCCCGAGGACAAAGTGCAGGCTGTACAGCAGGGTTGCCAGCGCGCCAGCACATTGATGGTCGGTGATGGCATCAACGACGCCCCCGCGCTGGCGGCGGCCAACGTTGGCGTGGCGATGGGAGCCAGCGGTGCCACCGCTTCTGCACAAGCGGCGGGTGTTGTGTTGCTGGTCGATCGCCTCGATCGTCTGGTCGAGGCATTGGACATCGCCCGGCATACCCGTTTTATCGCCCGCCAAGGCGTGCTGGTAGGGATGGGAATGTCCTTGCTGGCCATGGCGCTGGCGGCCCTCGGTTATCTACCGCCGTTGATCGGTGCCGTGGTGCAGGAGGGCATCGACGTGGTGATCATCGTCAACGCCTTGCGCGCCTTGGGGCCGTTCTGGGCGCAGGGGAAAAGAAAGCTGGCCGCTGAGCATATTGATCACCTGCAAGCTGAACACCAGCAACTCGGTGCTCTACTGAGCGATCTGCATCGACTGGCCAACGACTTTGCCCGACGACCGCCTGAGCAGGCGCGGACTGACCTGTCGGAGTTGGTCAACCACCTGCAGACCTCACTGGCGCAGCATGAGCGCGAAGATGAACAGACACTGTATCCACTGCTGGTGCGAAACATGACAGGTGAGGACCCGCTATCGGCCATGAGCCACGTCCACCGGGAGATTTTTCGCCTGATTCATTTGCTGGCACGCATGAGTGACGACTTCAGTTGCGCCCCCGCCACGGCAACTGCCGATGAGATCCAGCATCAACTGATCCGCCTGGACACCTTGGTGCAACTGCACTTTGAACAAGAGGAGGAGCTGTTTCGTTATCTGGATTGGCGCTAGCGATTCAAGCCGGGAAAAAAGACTGTGCTCCCCCTGTCGCATGCAATGCACGAGCAATTGCGAGCTCGCGCCCTGGCAGTGATCCTGCGTGGAACCTGGTGACTCTCGGTGGCACAGCCCTTTTTAAATGGGCTGTTTGGCCTGCCATACAGGATGCCTGATGGGTGTTCTACTGATGCATCTCCGTCACGGACATGGTGAACACCAACTTGGATCTGCCTGCGTTGGAATAGGAATGTGGTACGTCGGTCTTAGCCACTGCAGAGCTTCCCGCCGGGATGACTAGCTCCGTTTCCCCTACCAAGCATTTCAGCGTGCCTTTTTCCACATGAAACAGTTCAAGCGTGCCCTGAGGGATGCCCCCTGTGAAGCGAAAGATTCGCCTTGGTGCATTTCCCCTGACACCTATGAATGATCAGGGTGTGGACGAAAATGCGTTTACCCGTCTTGTGCAGCAACTGGTGACGGCGAAAGTAGATTCCATTGGGGCTCTCGGGTCCACCGGAAGTTATGTGTATCTTTCTCGAAAAGGGGATGCCCCCTTGCAGGGGGCTGAGTCAGCCCCCTGCAGGTTAAACCCTATAACCAACCCTTGATCTGCGCGCGCAAAGCCTGGGTGGAAATACCGTAGCGATCATGCAACGTCGGCAGCGCGCCAGCATCGAGAAACGCGTCCGGCAGCGCTATTTGCCTGAACGTCGGCGTGACCCCATTGCGCAACAGCACGGTTGCCACCGCTTCGCCCAGTCCGCCAATGATGGAGTGGTTTTCGGCAGTCACTACCAATCGCCCCGGCTTCCTGGCCTCAGCCAGAATAGTCTGCTCATCCAGGGGCTTGATGGTGGGAACGTGAAGCACCGCGACATCCACGCCATCAGCCTGAAGTTCCTTGGCGGCTTCCAGGGCGCGCATTGTCATCAAGCCGGTGGAAATGATTAAAACCTCATTGCCCGTACGCAGGGTCTTGGCTTTGCCGATCTCGAATTTATAGCCATATTCATCGAGCACCAGCGGTACGTTGCCGCGCAGTAACCGCATGTAGACTGGCCCTTGATGCGCGGCAATGGCGGGTACTGCCTGTTCGATTTCCAGGGCATCGCAGGGGTCGACGATCATCAGGTTCGGCATGGCCCGGAAGATTGCCAAATCATCCGTTGCCTGGTGACTGGGGCCGTACCCGGTGGTCAGTCCAGGCAGGCCGCAGACGATTTTGACGTTGAGGTTTTCCTCGGCAATCGCCATGCAGATGAAGTCATAGGCCCGGCGCGAGGCAAACACCGCGTAAGTGGTCGCGAAGGGCACGAACCCCTCCCGAGCCATGCCCGCTGCCGCGCTCATCAACAGTTGCTCAGCCATGCCCATCTGGTAGAAACGCTCTGGGTGCGCCTTGGCAAAAATGTGCAGGTCGGTGTATTTGGACAAGTCAGCCGATAAGCCCACGATATCCTGGCGCTGGTCTGCGAGGGCGGCCAATGCGTGGCCAAAGGGCGCCGATTTGGTGGCCTGACCTTCAGCGGCAATCGAAGCAATCATCGCGGAGGTTGTCAGCTTTTTCTTCGGCGCCTCGGGCGCCTGAGCCGTCGTGTTGGTTGCGTTGCTCATAGGGTCTTGCCTTCTTCGAGGTTGTTCAGGGCCACATCCCATTCATGCTCGTCCACGCGGATGAAGTGAGTCTTTTCACGGGTTTCCAGGAACGGCACGCCTTTGCCCATCTTGGTATCGCAGATGATGACGCGCGGTTGTGCGGCGGGATGGCTGCGGGCCGCGTCGAACGCCTTGACCAAGGCGTCCAGGTCGTTGCCGTCTACCCGCTGGGTGAACCAGCCAAAGGTTTGCCATCGGTCAACGATGGGTTCAAATGCCAGCACCTCGCTGGAGTGTCCGTCGGCTTGCTGGTTATTGACGTCGACGATGGCGATCAGGTTGTCGAGTTTCCAGTGCGAAGCGGACATCACCGCCTCCCAGGTGGAGCCCTCATTCAGCTCGCCATCCGATAGCAGGTTGTAAACGAATGAGGCGGATTGCTTGCGCTTCAAACCCAGGCAGGCGCCCACCGCGATACCCAGTCCCTGGCCCAGCGAACCACCGGTGATTTCCATGCCGGGGGTGTACGCGGCCATGCCGGACATGGGCAGGCGGCTGTCATCCGAACCGTAGGTTTCAAGTTCATCCAGTGGAATGATTTCAGCCTCGATCAGCGCCGCATACAGTGCGATCGCGTAGTGGCCGATGGAGAGGTAAAAGCGATCACGCTGTTCCCACTCGGGGTTATCGGGCTTGTAGTTCAAGGCATGAAAGTACGACACGGCCAGCAAGTCTGCCGCGCCCAGCGCCTGACCAACATAGCCCTGGCCCTGGACTTGCCCCATGCGCAAGGCATGGCGGCGAATGTTATGGGCGCGCTGCACCAGAGTGGTGGACGAGACGCGAGATAATGTGACAGTCATGGAGTTCTCCGTTAACTCAACGATTGACCGAAGCGGCAGGAATACGCAGCACCAGACAGGCACCGATGCACAGCACACCGGTAATCAGGTACATGCCGATGGCGCTCGAACCGGTTGTGGTGGTGATCCAACCAATCAGGTAGGGCGAGCAGAACCCCGCGAGATTGGCAAAGCTGTTGATGCCGGCGATCCCCGCAGCGGCGGAGACGCCACCGAGCAATGTGGTAGGCAGCATCCAGAACAGTGACGACGCCGACAGCACGCCTGCTGCTGCAAGGCACAGGCACAACACCGACAGCATCAGGTTGGTGCCGAACACCGCCGCCAACGTGAGGCCCAGCGCGCCGGCAATCATTGGCCCGACCAGGTGCCAGCGGCGCTCCTGGTGCTTGTCGCCGCTACGCCCCATCAGCACCATCGCGACGATGGCGCACAGGTAGGGGAGACTGGTGAGCAAGCCGATGTGCATCGGATCGGCTACGCCTGCGTTACGGATAAGCGTCGGCAGCCAAAAGGTGATCGCGTACTGGCCCATGACCACGCAAAAGTAGATGCAGGCGAGAATCCACAGGCGACGGTCCCGCAGGAACGCCCCGTCGTCTGTTCGGTAACTGCTACTGATACTGAAAAGCTAACGTGAACAGAGGGGGCGCAGCGATTGTACGCATTCTTGGCCAAAAGCGGAGGTTTCGTAATGTTGCTTCGAGATTGACTTGTCCGGCCATCCACAGCACTATCCGCCCATGATTTACATACGCCGAATGAACATGATGTGTTCCTCTATGACCGCCTCTGGCGGGCCATGAGGTCATGCGTGCTTAGAATTTGACGTGTTACCCCAAGCCCCGCCAGAGATGGACGGGGCTTTTTAGTTCTCCGTCCGAACATGGTTGACGGAGAGTGAAATGTTCGAAATTAGACGAGCCGGCCACAGTGATTCCCAGAAAGCGTTCGACATTCGCCTTCTAGCGATACGGCATCAATGCATCGGGCCCTATACCGAGACGCAGCTATTGGCCTGGACGGCTGGTGCGGCCGAGGATGGATATTACAAACTGATGGAGAAGCACTTCTATCTGGGCTGTATTGAAGGAGAGCCTGTGGCGACAGGAATGCTTGACCTCGAGAACAGCGAAATCGGCGCGATCTTTGTGCATCCTGGCTTTATGCAACGAGGTATCGGCAGGAGAGTCCTGGATCACCTCGAACGTCTGGCACGAGATTTGGGCCTGGAAGAAGTCAAGCTTGATGCTACTTTGAATGCAGCTGACTTTTACCGACGCTACGGTTTCGTTGGTGAGGAGCCTGCGATTTACCATTCTCCTTCGGGGCTTCAGCTGGCGTGTATTCCTATGATGAAGGGGCTTTGACTGGTCTGATTTGATGCTCAGGAATTGGAGCATCAAATGATGCGATCGCAGTTTTCTGCAGATTCATCATGCCCCAAACGCAAAAACGGCACCCGAACAGGCTACGTGAAACTTAGCAATCTGCGCGGTGCATCAAAGAAAAATGCTCCGTATCGAAAGATGCGGAGCATTTTTCGTTATGGCGTGCATCCAAGGAGCGTCCCGCAGCCAGACCAGCCAGTTCCCGGTCTCGCTGGAATAGTTGATTCCCGAGGACCACCTCGTTCGTGTCATCAATCTATACTTCGGCAAGCTGAATCTCGCGCTGTTGGGCTTTGATAAAGCGCCACCCAAAAGCACCGGGCGCCCCTCTTATGATTCGGCCGATCAGCTAAAACTTTTCCTTTACGGCTATTTTTCTAATGGACCCGCTCTTCGCGGCGGCTCGAAGCCGAGTGCCAGAGCAACATCGAAGTGATTTGGCTGATCAACCGGCTCAAACCCAACTTCAAGACCATTGCCGATTTTCGCAAGAGCAACAAACCCGCCTTTATTGCGACGTACCGCGCCTTCGTCCAGTTTTGCCGCGTGGTGGGTTTGATCGCAGGCGAGTTCGTGGCAATTGATAGCAGCTCGATGGGTTTCTCTCGCCTGACGCGAGCATTTGCACCGGCGTTTCATCGACGTGCACAACGTTGTGCTCAAGCATCACTTCGCGTAGGGCATCGACCAATGGCAGCAATTACACACCGCAAATACCGACCCAGCTGGCCAGCGTTGAACGAGGAATCGCAAGTTTTACAATAGAGCAGGTGAGCCTGAGGCGCGTGAGGGCTTCGTGCAGTTCGGGGTTGGGGTAATTAGGGGGGCTCGCGAACCTGCATCCAGTCGAAAAAGTCTTCGGATGCAAAGCCGACGCTGCAGTTGGCGTCGAACCGCTCGTTGATTCTGATGAGGGTCATCCGCTTAGCTTCTTGTGGTGAGGTCGGGAAGAAAGCTCCACCAGGTTCGCTGTGCATGAAGAAATCGCCGAGTTTTGCTCCGCAGTTTTCGCAGTGATTCATCAGGTAACAGCTGCCTGTCGTTTTGCTGTAGGCCTGCTTGAACTTGTTGGTGAAGTGATGGATCTGCTTCGTGACCAAGGGGGAGAGGCTGTCGACGTTGGAGACCGTTCCGCGATACCCATGGCACTTCCATTGCCGAGGTTGCTTGTGAGCGCGAAATCTTCGTCCTCACCCTCGTAGTAATCGAATTCTTCGTGTTGCTCGGGTAGCTTGAACGAGAACACGCGGGTCAAATTGGAGCAGCCCCAGCAGTCGGACACCGACTCTATGACGTAGTAATACGGTGCTCTGACGCTAAATTCAGGCCCGTGCTCCAGGTCTGCGTACTCTGTTACGGGCAGCCATTGAGCCAAGGGGCTGATGTCGACACCCTCGGGGATGTACCAAGTCTTCAGGCTCGGGTCCCATCTGGCACCGAGTGATTTCGCTTCATCTTTTTCTGAGAAGGGGACTTTCAGATCAATCCTTGCCATCTCTGTATCCGTACGTATTGCTCGTCAGTAAGCGCAGCTTTAACCTGAAGCGACTTATGGAATCTTGATCCCCAACGCATTCAGCGATGGTGTATCCATCCGGCCATTCACGGTCCGCCCACTGTCCATCTGAAAGGCCATCAACGCACCGCGTGTTGCTTTGCCCATCACCCCATCAATGGAGCCTTGATAATACTGGCGCACCATCAGCGCGGTCTGCACACGGGTGACCAGGTTGCTTTTCTGCTCATTGGTCGCGCGGCTCTTAGAAGTGCTTGTCCCGCTGATAGTGCCAGACGACTGATAAAGGCTGTTGCTGCTTGGAGGGCTGCTCGAAGCACTCGGCGCGCTGTAGCCTCGGGTACTAGTAGCGGGTGGGCTGTAGTAGCGAGGTGCGCTATAGCCACCCGAGCCGCTGTAGTGAGAACTGTGCGAGCTGTGGGACCGGTGAGAACTGTGCGAGCGATGCGCCGCATAGATGTTGACGGTGTTTGGCGCATTGAGCGTATCGGCAAATACCGGGGGCTGTAGCTTGTCGTTGGGTTGCCAGTTCGCATCGGCGAGTGGCAGATGGCCCGCCTGTGCCAGGGTGGTACCTGCTATTGGCAGCAGGCTGATCCCACTGATCAGGACTTTCCAGCGGTCGAGCAATTTCACTGTGCACTCCTTGCATAGGCGCTAAAGGCCTCGGTCGATAGTAGTTGTACGCCGCGGCTCTGCCAGCGGTCGGTGTGGGATTTGAAGAAGCCAGAGCAATGTTTGACGGCAGCGCATTGTTGGCAGGTATCGATGAACAGATTCTTCCAGTCCGAGATGCTCTGGCGGGCGAAACGCGAGAGGTGGGCCGGGATCAGGCACAGGGGCAAGTTGTAGATCGAAACCGGCACTCCGCGGTTGAACAGGAAATACACGGCCTGGCTCAACGACTCCTGATAGTCCAGCGGGTCAATCCACAGTTCTTCGTAGTTTTTCCTGGCCAGGCCGGTGCTTTCGATACCCATCAGCGCAACATGCCGCACGAAGGGCAGGTTCCTGAACACGTAGTGGGCGAGCTCGGGCAAGCGTGGCGTGGTCAGGCGATTGAGTACCACGCGTATCTCGATGATCTGGTTGGCGCGCGCCAGGTTGTAAAGACCTTGCAGGGTTTCGCTGAACGCGCCTGGAGCCTGCACCACATGGTCATGGTCTTCGGCATTGTCGGCATACAGGGGGATGCCCCAGCTCAACTGAGGGTGGCCGATTGCAGAGAGCGCTGCGATCCAGCTCGGGTCTTGGAACAGACGCCCGTTGCTGAGTACATGAATGGATTTCTGTGGCAAAACGGCTTTGCACTTGGCCAGGATTTCCAGCAGGCCGTCGCGATAAAGCGTGGGTTCTCCACCGCTGATTCCCAGATTTTCTTCGCCCGCGTCCATCAGGTCGATCAGCCGTAGGTTCTCCTCGATGTGCCAGCGGTCATCGATATCTTTGGGCGGCTGCGAGCACATCAGGCAGAGGCTGTTGCAACGATCGGTCATGAACAGCAGGTTGCTGTCTGAGCCTCGTCGATAGAGCACTCGCACCAACGCGTTGCCTGGTGTGATGGCAATGACATCGCCGGGCTGCACGACATCCGCATCTTTGGGGGTGTGCAGGTATGGCCGCGCGCAGTCGAAGTCGCCGATCAATGGCTCCGGGATCAGGAATCCACCCACTGGTAATGAGAGCAGATGCGGGCTCCGTAGCCGTTCTTCGTTTGGCAGCCAAAGCAGCAGGTCACCGAATTCAACGCTTCCGGCACAAACAGCCAGGCCTTGTTCGATGAATTCATCCAAAGTGATGACTTTGAGCAGTTTCGGCTCATTCAGGTGATGGATTTCGAAGCGGGTATCTTTGCGCAGCATCGCCATCAGCCCCTGTAACCCGGAAATCGAACATCGTTGTAAGAGCGCCTGTTCAACCAAGACAGCAGCACTCTCTGTACGTTGTCGTCGCCATCGCAAAGCAGGCCGAAAAGATGCTTCAGCAGCCCCATGTTCTTCTTGCAGAAGCTGCTGAACACTCGGTGTCCGATCGGGTCAGCTTGACGGGCGTAGTGTTCGATGGGGTCAGCACCGCAGTACGGGACAAGTGCGCAATCGGAGCAGCCCGGCAGCGCCTCTGCTACACCACTGGCGAGCAACGCATTCATAACGGGCGATGCGAGCAATTCAGACAAGGGTTGCTGCACGGTGCCGAGCCTCAAGCCGTCTTCACCCATCTCCAGCAACATTCGGGCTTCGTCCGAGGGATAGACGTAACCGTCATAGTTGTAGACCAGCGCCGCAGTGCCTGCGCCAGCGGGGGAGCGCAGGTCTACATAGCCGGAGGAGAAGGGTGTCAGGATATTCTTCAGCAACAGGCTCGTATAACTCTCTGAGAGGAATACGTCCTGTTGGTTGATATGCAGCAAATAGGTCAGTGCCTTCTTGTAGAAGGCCAGGTATCGCTCGATAGGGTAATCAAGTCGATGGGCAATCTTGGTGGCAAACCCATAAGGGCTCAGAGGCCGAAGCGAGATGCTGGAAAAGCCCTGGCTTACATACTCATCGATGATCGCTTCAGGTTGTTCGAGGCTTCTTGAAGTCAGCGTGGTCAGCGCGGAAACTGCATCATGGCCAAGGCGTTCACGGACCCACTGGATGCCTTTTACAGTGCGTTCGTAGGAGTCTCGTGACGGGGTAGGGCGGTTGGCATTGTGCAAGGGCGCCGGCCCATCGAGCGAGGTCGAAAACTGGATGCGATTTTGTTCTGCGAAGTCGAGTATTTCCTCCGTCAGGTGGTGCAGCGTGGTGGTGATGACGAACTGGATATCCCGTTGTTCGACCACGTTTCGTTCAACGATCCATTCGACAATCTGGCGGACGCGCTCGAAGGCCAGAAGCGGCTCGCCACCCTGAAACTCCACAGTCAGGGCGGGAGCGTTCGATTCGAACAGGCGATCGACCGCCGCCTGTGCATCCGCTTCCGACAGGTCGTGGCCGGATCCTCCCAGAGGGGCACGCGACACCTGGCAGTACTGGCAGGTGTGGTTGCAGCGCAATGTCACTACGAACAAGTGCAGTGCTGGGCCCTGGAAGAGGAAGTCCTTGCGGCTGCGATACTGCGCGGCCATTTCCGGGAACGGGTCGTGGCGGCCTGGTTCGTAGATGAAGTGGCGGGCCAGCAGGTCCTTGTAAAAAGGCGTACTTGCTTGAACGTCGAAGTAACTGAGGGCTCGTAATTGCGCGTCGTTCACGTGCATGTACTCACCGGTATCGGAGGTGAGTAGGATGTCACGGTCATGTCCCGTGTTCATGCGCATGAATCGAAAAGGCAGCAAGCGGTAGCGCTTGGCGTCTGTCGCTATCAGTGTCACTTCGAAACCCTACATCCAGCGAGCGCGGCTCGGGCCAGGACTTCGCGCAACCCTGCTGTTTCGCGGTTGATATGGTCGCGTAGGGCGAAGTCGTTCAGATGCTGGAGGATCAGCGAGTGAGCCTGCTCCGGGGAAAGCGTTAGCCTTGCTTCAGCGGGATGGGCCGTGAGGCTTATCTGATTGGTTTCAATACCGACCTGGATCGCGACAGTGTCGGCCAGGGAATAAGCGGCGCGTTGCACCACGCTGAGCGGGTAGGCTGCGCTGTCGAGTTTCAGCGTGACTGGCCATGTCATCGGAACCGCTCCTTAAAATCCGTTGGGAACGTGTGGATATTGCCGCTTTACGAGGCATTGTGCCATCATAATTTTTACATTTGGTCCTGCCAGGCTCTCGGTGTTGTTGTACATGATCGCCTACCGCCGTTGCCTGGCCACCCCCGGCGACACGGTTTGTCGCCCGACACTGGAAGATGGGGTCAAACGCCACCGAGATCCTCATCATGAAAAACCTGTTCGCTTTCATTGGACTGTGCGTACCGCTTAAAAAGGGCTACGAGCGCTACACCGAATACACCGAGCTCAAGCGCGAGCAACGCCAGCGGGCAGACTCCTGACGTGTCTGCCGTAATGGACTGGAGGATGATTTCGGGGTGGTACCATCGCGCAGTTGTGGCAGAATGCCATACCGCTGAATTGGATCCACTGCAATACCCGACTGCTGTAGCGGTCGCTAAGAGTACAAGGAAGTCTTGATGTCCCAGGCTAAAGACACACTGCTCAGGCTGTTTGCCTTGTTGCGCCTTATCCCTACCGAACCGCAGCGTATCGCCACCACGACCTTGCTGGAAAAGCTGTGTGACAAGGGCTTTTCGGTGACGCTGCGCTCGATCCAGCGCGATCTTAACCGGCTGTCCATTCCGTTCTCGCTGCAGTGCAACGACAGCGAGGTGCCGTTCCGCTGGAGCTTCACCAAGAACGCGCCGTTGGAGCTGCAGGACATGGACGCCTCGACGGCGCTTGCCCTGTACCTGTCGGAAAGCTACCTGAACACCTTGCTACCGCAGACCGTGCTGGACCAGCTCGGCCCGCAGTTCCGCCGGGCCCGCAACTTCCTCGGTAACCTTGGCCACAACGGCCTGGCCGACTGGTCGCGACGGGTGCGTGCGGTGCCTAATGGCAAGACTCTGATCCCGGCCGCCATCGCTCCGAGGACCTGGACCCAGGTGTCCCAGGCCTTGCTCGAGCGTCGACCGCTCGACGTGGCCTACCGCAGCCGCAGCAAGTGCGAACTCAAGCTGTTTCGCCTGTACCCGGCGGGCTTGGTTTCGCGGCACTCCATCAGTTACCTGCTGGCCTCGGTAGATGGTTACGACGACGTGCGCCAGTTCGCCCTGCACCGCATGCAGCAGGTCGCGGTGGTCGACGCCCCGTCGCCGTTGCATGGCCAGTTCGATGTCGACGACTACATCGCCACCGGAATCTTCAGCCACCGCCAAGCCGAGACTCAAGTGGAACTGATCGCCGATGTCAGCGCGCAGATCGCCGTGCTGCTCGAAGAAACCCCGCTCAGTGCGCAACAGTCCCTGGAGGTCATTCCCGGACAGGCGTGGAAGCGCCTGCGCGCCTGGGTGCCCCAGGATCGCGACACCCTGTGGTGGATCTTTGGCCTCAACGACAACATTCGTGTCCACGCGCCACAGGCCTGGGTCGACGAGATCGTCCAGCGCTTGCACAGCATGCACACGCTTTACCGGATGCCTGGCCTCGACGGCCGGCAACCTCTTTCAGCGGACACCGCTATCCAGGAAAACAGCCTGAGGAATACCCATGGATAAAGAACGCCAACGCGCGCTTGAACAGTCCGTCAGCCTGTGCCCGATCTGGACCGTGCAAGCCGCGGACAAGGCCGGGCGCATGCTTGCGGAAATCGGCCAGGCCAACGGCATCCTCGCCAAGGTCTCGTCCACCGCGCAAAACGCCGCGATCAAGGGCGGCTTCGCGGCGGAGACTTGGCACGCCGAGTCATTCAATCTCGACGCGATCCTGAAGGACAAGGACGTGAGCGCCTTCACCGACAACTTCTCCAACACGCCGCTGGGCCGCAACGACATGACCCACGACATTGTGGTCATGCGCGGTGACGACCAGTTGGTGGGCGCGCAGCTTAAGTACTTCAAGAATGCCGAAGCGACGCAGAAGGCGTTTCGTTCCACCAAGGACGGCGTGCACGCCTACGAACATAGCGACCTATTCCTCGGCCCCTCGGACCAGATCGAAGGTGTGCGTCTTTCGGCTGGGCGCGACGTCCTGAGGAACCAGCAGACCCGGCCGGAGGTGTCCCGGGCCGCGGAAAAGGTCCGGGACAACACCAGCGGGCAACTGAACGTCGATGGCGTGCAATCCACTTCCTTGAGCAAGCGCGAGGCCGAGCACCTGGGCACCGCGAGCAAGACCGGCCAGGAGCTACACGACAACCTGCAAACCGGCTACCTGAACAAGGCGACGGTGCAGCAAAGCCTGCGCGCCGCTGGCTCGGCGGCGGTCATCACCACGGTGATCGCCGGCAGCATTAACACCTTCCAGTACATCAAGCAGTTCAAGGACGGCCAGATCACGGCAGAACAAGCCACCCTTCGCATTCTTGAGAACACGGTTATAGCCGCTGGCGACAGTGCCCTCAAGGCCGGTGTAGCCAACGCCAGCGTGAGTATCGCCGCGCGTTCGATGCCCGGTCTGTTCACGGGCACTCTGTTCCAGCGCAGCCTGGCCAACGGCGGCGTCGCCGGTGCGGCGGTGTGTGCGGTCGACCTGGTGCAGTGCCTGGTGCTGTTCTCGGCCGGCAAGATGAGCGCGCAGGAAATGGAAACCCGCACCGGCAAGAACCTGTTCCATACCGGCGCAGGCGTGGTCGGCGCGTCGGTCGGTGCCACTGTGGGGGCCATCGGCGGCCCGCCCGGGGCGCTGGTGGGTAGTCTGATTGGCGGCCTGATCACCACCCTCGCGATGAACATCGCTCTGGATAACCACATCGAGAAAGAGTTCCAGCTCACTCTCGCCAGCACCGAGCAGGTGGTGGGCAGCGCCATGGGCATGCATCAAACGCTAGAGTTTCTGAAGGTTTCCCAGCAGTTCTATGCCGACTTTCACAAGGGCCTGTACCTGTCCGAGCGCCACTTCGCCGGGCAGGCCCGGACCCTGGCAGGGCAAAGCAAACGACTGAAACACCAGATTGAAAACCTTTAAGGCCAATGAAATGACCGATACCACTGTTGAGGTACCGCAAGAGATCTTCGAACAGCCTCTCGAAGACGCAGACGCTCGAGCGATCGAAGCCCTGGTGAACCAGCACAAGGGCAATGCCGCCCTGACCCAGCAGTTGGCCCTCGACGCCTCGCGGGTCCTGGCGTCCAGCCAGGAACGCTTGGCCAGGCAGACCGGGGCGGGTTTTTTCAAGCGCCTGGGCAACAAGGTCAGCGGCAAGACTAGCCAGGACCAGTTGCACAACCAGGTCGACATGCTGCAGATGCAGAAATTCGCCTGGCACTACCTCAAGCAATTGCAGCAGCAAAACCTGATCAATGCCCAGAGCATCGCGGTGATCCGCAACAACCTGGGGACGATGAACGAATACATCATCGAGACCCGGGAATTCCTCTCGCAGGCGGTCGACAAGATCAACAGTCGCCTGGTGCAGGTCGAGAACCACGCCAGTTTCACCAACTGGTCGCTGCACATCGAAGCCAACAAGCGTCGCTTCAAGTCGATCCCGCGCAACCTGCTGGTGCTGCACCTCACCTATGACTTCATACGCAGCCACCACAATGTGGTGCTGACCTCACGGGACGTCAACCATCTGGTCGTCACCCTCGACAAGCTGGGGATCGACTGCGACGAAGATGTCCGCCTGCTGGACTTCATTATGGAGCTGATCGAGGGAATCGAGCTTGCCGGCATCGATCGCTTCCGCGAAATGATAGCGCTGGGCTTCGACGAGCATGTGGTGGATTCGCACTTTATCCAGAAGAACATCTCGGGCATCGGTTTCAATGCGCTGTATTTCTTGTCCGATCAGTACGAGCGCATCGTCAGCCTCATTGATGACGAAGAGATCTGCCGCAGCGACGAAGACCGCGAGAAAATTATCTCGAAGTTGTTCGGCGAGGAGTTCTCCGGGCTGTCGACCACCTATGGCATCCGTGACCTGATCGGCGAGGTGATCGGCGGCAGCGCATTGGCCATCGATATCTACAAGGACGTCAACGGGCTCAACGTAATCGAGGAGGACGAGGAGCAGGAGCACCAAGAGGGCGAGCCGCTGTCGCTGACCTCGGAGTTGCCGGAGATCAAGGTGCACAGCTTCTTCGACACTACACCCGACGAAGAACCCCGGCGCACCTACCTGCGCCTGTTCGCCCTGGCCATCGAGGGTTCCGCAACGCTGAACAAAGCAGGCGTGGAGTTCCTCGAACACCTGGCGGAAAAGGCCGGTTGTCCGGACATCGTCGGGCAGATCGGCCAGATCGCCGACAGTCCGCGCAAGCTGCAGGACTACCTGCCAATCATGCAGACGCTGCTCAACGAGGATGACCGCACCTACACCTGGCTGCTGGATGCCTTTTTCCTGCTGACCCTGTGCGGCCGGAAAATCGAGAACCTGTACGTGGCGCGGATTCTCGCGACCCTCAAGCCGGCGCAGTTTCGCGATAACTTCCCACACCTGCAGACGCTGCTCCGGGAGACCGAGGAAAAGCCGTTGCTCGACGCCGCCACGAAACTGGCCGCACAGACCCGTGGCTGGAAAAACATCGTTCGTTACCGCGTCCTGAGCTTCGAGCAGACCTACGAGGATATCGGCAAGAAGCTGCACACCGCCAGTTGGGCCGCGACAACCCTGAGCTTCGACCTGATTGCGGTCAGTAGCAAGGCATCGGACCATTCGTTCTACATGGAATCGTTCGACGACGGCTTCTTGGCCAAGGTCAGTTCGGCGGTCACAGCGTCTGCCTGCTCGGTAGGCCGCGGCCTGGCGCTGTCGAGCCTCAACACCATGCGCAAGAAGGCCAGCGAGCTGATTTCAGAACACAGCGGAGCCCTGAATTCGGCCAACGGCATGATTAGACGCATGAATCTGCCGCCGATCAACTTCGACAGCGAACTGAGCTACAGCGACTTCGACCTGGACAACTCTGCCTCGAACGACGACTGGCATGAACAGTTCTGCCGTTACGAAAGGCAGGTCGACAGTACCCTGAGCGCCTTCTCTGAAGCGTGTTCCGCTGCGGATCGCCAGATCGACCTGTTCAAGGCTGGTGAATTCGACAGATCTGTTGTGGAGATCGAGGCGCAGGAGCGTGCCGCCCGCGAACTGGCCCGGCAGCAGGAGCGGCTGGAGAAGTCGGCCGTCGTGGTCGAGATCGAGGGGCGCGCGCACCGCTTCAGCATCGAATGGCAAAACGTCGACAATCCACCCTGTGATCCGGAAAACATCCGCCAGATCAAGACCAACGGTAAGGTCTGGCTGCTGGTCGACGACGATGGCGTGTTCCATCGCAGCGAAGACGGTCTGCGCTGGCAGGTCGTGCGGCCGGATCCGCAGGAAGAGAAGCTACACGGCAAAACGTTGTCCGTCGTCGACGGGGTGTGGATCCTTATCGCGGCTTACGGCGACAGTTTCCACTTCTCCCATGATGGCTTGACCTGGCAGCGCAGCCAGGCGCCGGAGTTGCCCGACAGCTATGGCTATTCGGCGACCGAGGACGTCGTGCACTTCAGCGGCCAATGGCTCTGGCGCTTCACCGAGCGAGCCGAATACTCGTATGTCGAGAAGGGCATCATCTTCGACTCCACTAGGACGTCCACCTACTACAAGCCGCTGATCTACTGTGCCGAGCGCCTCGATGGCCCCTGGACCCGCTGGGATGGCACGCCGAACCTGCCCGACGGGGTGGAGGCGAAGAGCATGCGCTCGCTGCCGGGCTTGCCTTGCCTCCTGCTGTTCTGCAGCTATAGCTACTCGTACGTCCGGGACAGGAAGAAAAACGACGCCAAGTCGTTCGTCAATTACTACCTGCCTGGCAAGAGTGGGCGCACCTGCACCTGGGACAGCGACAAGGACGACTTCGACAATCCGCTGATCACCCGCATGAGCGGCAAGTTGATGTGCGTCTGCTGGGACCAGTATCTAACTTCGGACAAGGGTTACGACTGGAAACTCCAGACGCAGGAATTGCGCGTCGACAGCGTCTTCCACCTGGAGCGCCTGAGCCTGTTCACCAGAGCCAACGACGCACAGCGCATCTACCTGAGCGAGGACGGCGAAGCATTTAAGGAGTTCATGCTCGAAGAGGGGCGCTGGCGGTATCTGGCGGCGAAGGACCATGCCATGTTGAGCGTCTACGAACTCAACGCCCATGAAACCTTCCTGCGCATCGGACGCATCGTTTGCGAGCCGATGGGGTGATGGGAGGGGGTTCGTCGATGCCTCGCCTCTTGAATAGTATCAAGGCTGGCTAGTGCCTGTCGGCGGTGTGATACACACAGTGAGCGGAGCGTTGCAGTCAGTCGCTGAGGCGATTCAACGCTCCATGAGTATCGTCCGGTCCGGTCGGAAAATGTGGTCGTCGAAAATATCCGGCCACGATTTGTGGAACACGATGCCTCGTTAGACTGGGGGCAACCTTTTCAAACCATCTAAAGTATGCCCCCAATGTAGCAATCCTCTGGAAGTGAATGGATCTCCAAGGCCTATGAAAGCCAGAAATGCTCAGCTAAACAGCCTGCCCGACAACGCCTAAAGACTCTCAGGGTCGCCAAAAAACATCTGAATCCGCGACCGCAACCACCGCTCCCCAGGGTCGTTGTCCTGGGAACCGCGCCAGGCCATGTGCAGCTCGAAACTGCGCACCGGTATGGGCGGGTCTTCGGCGCGTACGCCGCCGGCGGCGGTCAGCGCGTCGGCCGTGTAGTCGGGCACGATGGCGATGATGTCGGTGCCCGATAATAGCGTGCTCAGGCCGTTGAATTGCGGCACGGCCAGCACCACATGGCGCTTGCGGTCGAGTTTCGCCAGCTCTTCATCGATGAAGCCGCTCAAGTCACCCGCGAAAGACACCAGGGCATGGGGGCGAGCGCAGAATTCGTCCAGGGTCAGTCGTCCTGGGGCGGTGTCAGCCCGTAGTACTTTGGGCATGCTACGCCGCAAGACCTTGCGCTTGGCGTTGGCCGGCAAGTCCTCGGTGTAGCTGACGCCAATGGAGATTTCACCGGATGCCAGCAAACCGGGCATCAGAATGTAGTTGACCCGGCGCACCACCAGCACGATGCCGGGCGCTTCGGCGCGCAGGCGCTTGAGCAGCATCGGCAGCAGGGCGAATTCGGCGTCGTCCGACAGGCCGATGCGAAACACCGAGGTGCTGGTGGCCGGGTCGAATTCCGCTGCACGGCTGACCGCCGTGGAAATCGAATCCAGGGCCGGGGAGAGCAGGGCGAAGATCTCGACCGCCCGGGCCGAAGGCTCCATGCTGCGGCCGGTACGTACGAACAACGGGTCATCGAACAGGCTGCGCAGGCGCGACAGCGCGGCGCTGATGGCCGGTTGGCCTAGGAACAGTTTCTCGGCCGCGCGAGTCACACTGCGTTCATGCATCAATGTTTCGAACACGATCAACAGGTTCAGATCGACACGCCGCAGGTCATTACGATTCATCTGGGGTCCTGGCAGATTCGGTAAGCTTGACGTGAGCGGCCATATGGGAACAATGGCCGGCATGAATCTTACGGGGAAAGGCTGGTACTCTGCACCGGCTAATTGAGTTTTCTTAGGTTAAGTCCTACAGGATTGGTTGGTTTTTCTTACTGCGGAATCAATGACAGGCATGTCGACTATTAATAGCCACTGATGGTCTTGGGTACAAAGCCCGGATAGAGTTCATGGCATTAGAGGTTACTTTGACGAGGTTTGCGATGTCCCGCACGATCCGTTTTCACAAGTTTGGTGGTGCCGAGGTGCTCAAATGCGAAGAGCATGCGGCGGCTCTTCCTGCGCCAGGAGAAGTGCAGGTCCGTGTCGAAGCGATCGGCATCAGTTGGTACGACACCTTGTGGCGCCAGAACCTGGCGTCGTCCCAGGCACGTCTGCCTTCGGGCCTGGGCCATGAAATGGCCGGCGTGGTAACGGCCGTCGGCGACGGCGTCGATGACTTGGCCGTGGGCGACAAGGTCGCCAGTTTCCCGGCCGAGAGCCCGAACGATTATCCGGTGTACGGTGAGGTCATCGTGCTGCCACGCACCGCGCTGACCCGTTATCCCGACGTGCTCAGCCCGATCGAAGCCGCCGTGCATTACACGCCGCTGCTGATCGCATATTTCGCCTACATGGACCTGGCGCGGGTCAAGCCGGGGCAATTCGCCCTGGTCACCGATGCCAGTCATTGCGCCGGCCCTTCCTTCGTACAACTGGGCAAGGCCCTGGGTGTGCGGGTGATCGCGGCCACCAAGACGGCTGACGAGCGTGAGTACCTGTTGTCGCTGGGCGCCGAGAAGGTCATCGTCACCGAAGAGCAGGACTTGCTGATGCAAATCAACAAGCTCACCGACAACCGTGGCGTCGATGTGGTCTTCGACGGCCTCGGCGGGCCCCAGATGTCGCTGCTGGGTGACGTGTTGGCACCGCGTGGCAGCCTGGTGCTGTATGGCTTGCAGGGTGGCAACCAGACGCCGTTTCCAGCCTGCGCGGCGTTCCAGAAGAACATTCAGTTCTTTGTGCACTGCATCGGCAATTTCACTGGCAAGCCGGAACTGGGCATTCTCCAGGACCAGGTGGCCTTGCAACGAGCACTGCGCGATATCAATCAACTGACCGCCGACCGCGTGCTGTTGCCACTCAAGACTCGGGTCTTCCCATTCTCCGAGTTCGTCGAGGCTCACCGTTACATGGGCGAATGCCCTTGCCGTGAACGTGTTGCCCTTCAGGTCGTCGACCCGGCCTGAACCCTGTCTTGCGCAAGAGTCATCGCCCCGGGCTCTTGCGCTGCCTTCGCCCTGACACCCCATCCTTTCTTACGGCACCTCCTGCCTGGCGGTGCTGCGTTCGCACCTCACCATCTCGCGCCTTGAATGGCCTGTCCCGGTTCGCTCAAGACTGAAACGGTCTGTCGGCCAACATCTGAACTGGTTTTTGCCCTCAATCTGTATCTTCTAATCATTGTTTAAGTCTTGATAATTGAACGCTGATTTCCATATCAAGGAAGAAGTCGTGGTGCGGTATAACTTTTTCGAAGGTCTTCATCCTTCAAGATGCATTCAAGGGGTAACGAGCATTAACAGCTGCAGATATATCTATCGACCCTGGAGAAGACAGGGCGGGGTAGACTGCCAATTAAAGTTCGGCAAGTTCTTTGTTTCTTGTGCTCATTGTCTGTGGGACGTTGTCGGAATTCTCCTAGGACGTGCCGTCCGGTCGCTTGGGTCCCGTGTTTTCGGGGCTTTAGGCGGGAGTGTGAAGGGGCGTGAGCCTACTCTCGGTATATGTATCAAATAATTACGACAAGCAATGCTCGAGCGTATTGCTAATACTCTTTGAGTGCTAGAACAACCATCTAGATCAACACGTCGCGCAGTCACGTTGGTGCGGGTGCGACGCCGATAGTTGAATTTCCAGGTAAATGGCTATGAGTGCAATTCATGAGCAGGCAATGACTCACGTGTATCAACAGATACTGCAACGACTGTCAGGTTTTTATTCCCGGGCAGAACGTACCGCGTTGCAGCTTTTGATCCAGCGTTTAATTGTCGCCGCCGGAGGCATCGAGCGGATTGGCGATTACCGAGTGTTGACGGTCCAGAATGGGAGCAGGGAAAGTTTTTATGTGCTGACCGCCTTGCGGGCCGCACAGTTGAGCATCGCGGGGCGACATCCGGTGACCTTCACCTTGCGCGTCGCCACGCCACGCCTGAGCGAAACTACCCAGGCGACGCTGGAAAACATCCACCGCTGCTACAGCGCGCTGTTTGTCTACGATGATCCCCGGGTCGAATTGCTGATGGCCGATAACCGCGAGGTGTTGCCGTTCAATCACCGGCAGCCCCTGTCGATGGCGGGGCACGAAGCCAATCGCATGGACCTGCTGGTCCTGGGGCACCTTCGCGCGGTCGACAGCCCCTTGGAGATTGGGGACGACGGCTACCTGGCGATGGCCGAGTTCTATCGGCACATGGCCCGCTGGGAGTCGGGCGTGGATTCGTTGGTCAGCAGCGATACACCGCGCCAGCAAAAACAATTCATATCGGGCCTGCGCCGCGCGACTCGCAAGATCGGCCTGCTGACCGAGCACGCCTGCGGTTTCGACAACCTTTTTGCCCACCTCGACGCCCTGGGCGGTGATGTCTACCGGCATTTCTATGGGCCGGAGCGCCTCGATGCCTGGAAGCCCGAGGGTCACTTCGAGGCCTGCCGGCGAGTGGGCCACGTCGGCATCGACGACCTGATCGTCGATCGTTCGGAGGGAACCAACTGGCCGCTCTTCAACGAGTTCCTGCGGGTGCAGACCGAGGGGCTTGTGCCATCGGCGCCTGAAAACGAATACATCAGCCCGCTGCTGTCGGCCCATCTGCACGGCCTGCAGGCCTGCTACCTGCACGGACGCAGCTATGAAACCGGCTACGGCGACTACGCGCAGCGGGCGATCATGATCATGCACCGCAAGCAATTGCCGGAACACATCTGCGAACAGGCTCGGGCGCTGTTCGGCTCGCCGTCGTCGATTCCCGAGCGTCGTGCCTACGCCGCCCTTGAAGCACAAAAGATCCTGGGGCTCAGTGAAACGCAACTGGTGTGCATGCTGTTCGCGCCCTTCGTGGGGCAGGGCACGGGCCTGGAGCATTTCCTGCGTTGCTGCCACCCCGGCATGCTGGTGGCGATGCCGGACCTGCACAAGGCCATGCAGGGCGCGACCGTCGCCGATCAGGTAGCGCAGTGGATGGTCGATGTCAGCGGCTTGCCCATCGACATCCTTGGCAAGCTGTACCGGGCGAGTGTTTCACTGCCGGAACAAGCGGAAAGCGCCCCGGGCGCCGATCCGCAGCAGGCCAATGACGGCGTTGACGCTGCAGAAGGCGGATCGGCTGCCGATGGGTTGCACGAACGCTCGGCAAGGCATTGAGGAACGAGGTTTGACGGACTCATCTACCTCGTCCCCAGTCCTTGTACCCGGCGTTGCGACTGAGCTGACTGCGACCCGCTGTCCTGGCCTGAGCCGATGAAAAATTGCCGGGAGACAGACTTCGCCTATCAGGCGGTTTATCGCTACCTGACCACGCTGATCAACGAGCTGGAGGTTGATGCGCGGGTTCGCCTGCCGTCGCTGCGGCAACTGGCCGAGCGTCTGAACGTGTCGATATCGACCATTCAGTACGCGTATTCGCTGCTGGAAAAGGAAGGGCGGGTCTATTCGATCGCCAAGTCCGGTTACTACGCGCTGCCCGTGCCCAGCATGGCCACCCTGGACGGCGGTGACGATTTACTCGAGACCCTGTACGTCAATGCCCGACGACCAGGTATGCAGGTGCTCAGCGCGGATGAACCGGCGTCGATGCAGCCGTTGGACAGCCCGCTGTTGCTGCTCGAGCGCGAACTGCTGCGCCAGTACCCGCGCTCCTCGCAGACACCCTCGCAACCCTGGGGCGAGCTGGAGCTTCGCACTGCGCTGGCTGCCCGCTACACGTCTTCGCCGGCCCGTTGCTGGAATGCCGATGATGTCTACATTGGCGCCGACCTGCGGGGCGTCCTGGAAATTCTTATCGCGGTGCTGGCACTCAGGGGGGCCACCGTGCTGATCGAATCGCCCTGCGATTGGGCGGTGTTGCGCCTGCTGCAGGCGGCGGAGGTCAACGTCATCGAGCTGCCACTGCTGGCCGGGGGGGAACTCAATGTCGAGCAACTGGAACAGCTGCTGGTGAACGAAACGGTACGCCTGGTGGTGCTGTCGTCGGTCTTGAATATGCCGAGGGGGACACTGGTTCCTGAAGAGAACCGTCGTACCATCGCGCATTTGCTGGAGCGGCACGGGACTTGGGTGCTGGAGAACGACAGCCATACAGACCTGGCGTTCGAGGCAAGGATGACGCCTTTTCGAGACTTGCTCGACCCGGACCGGCTGATCGTCTATTCGACGTTCGAGAAAACCATCGGGCCAGAGGCGCCGTATGGCTACGTGTTGTCGCGCCAGTTGACCCTGCACCTGCAGCGACATTTCCTGTTGCGAGCGTTTCGCTTGTCGCCGATCCGCCAGAAAGCCATCGCCCGGCTGTACAGCAACGGTCGGATTGACCAGCACTTGCTGGTGTTGCGGCGCCTGCTGCGTGAAAGCGCGGTTTCGACTACGCAATTGCTGCGCGAGCGGCTAGGGGATAGCCTGCAATGGGCAGAACCTCAAGGTGGTGCGACGATCTGGATGCAGTCGACGCGACGGGTCGACTTGCGACGGGTTTTCCATCGGCTGCTTGCCCAGCGAATCGTCATCGCGCCGGGGGAGTTGTTCAGCCTCCAGGGCCTGTATGCACAACATATGCGCCTGACCCACGCCCTGAACGGGCCGCAGGACATGGACGCTGCGCTCTGCGCGCTGGCCGACGCCTTGAGGCTCGAACAAGCGTAATCGGCGGCAATGGATCGAACCCATCGCGCCATGGTCGAACTGTCAGTAAACTGCACTCCATTTACCGAGCCACTCCACTCAGAGGTTTTGCATGACAGTCAGTCCATTTGCGGGCAAGCCGGCACCGGCAGAGTTGTTGATCGATATCCCGCGACTGGTGACGGCCTACTACACCGGCCGACCCGATGCCTCGGTTGCAACCCAGCGCGTGGCTTTTGGCACCTCCGGGCACCGTGGCAGCTCCTTCGACCTGGGCTTCAACGAGTGGCACGTGTTGGCCATCAGCCAGGCGATCTGCCTGTACCGCGAAGCCCAGGGCATCAACGGGCCACTGTTCGTCGGCATCGACACTCACGCGCTATCGACCCCGGCGGGTGCCAGTGCGCTGGAAGTATTCGCGGCCAACGGTGTAACCGTCATGATCGCCGAGGGCGATGAATACACCCCGACACCAGCGGTTTCCCACGCCATTCTCTGCTACAACCGTGGCCGCACCTCGGGCCTGGCGGACGGCATCGTCATCACGCCGTCCCACAACCCACCGCAAAGCGGCGGCTACAAGTACAACCCTACCAACGGTGGCCCGGCCGATACCCACATCACCAAATGGATCGAAGCCAAGGCCAACGAACTGCTGGCCGACCAGCTCGCCGGCGTCAAGCGCGTCAGCTACGAGCAAGCCCTGAAGGCCGACACCACCCACCGTCACGACTACGTCAACACCTACGTGGCGGACCTGATCAATGTCATCGATTTCGATGCCATCCGCACCGCCGGGCTGCATTTGGGCGTCGATCCGTTGGGTGGCGCAGGCGTGCGCTACTGGCCGGCCATTGCCGAGCATTACCGCCTGGACCTGGAAGTGGTGAACACTCACGTGGATTCCACCTTCCGTTTCATGACCGTCGACTGGGACGGGCAGATCCGCATGGACCCGTCTTCCAGCCATGCGATGCAAGGGTTGATTGGTCTGAAGGACCGCTTCGACGTGGCCTTTGCCTGCGACCCGGACCATGACCGTCATGGCATCGTGACGCCGTCTGGCGGCCTGTTGGCGCCGAACAACTACCTGGCGGTCTCCATCGACTACCTGTTCCAGAATCGCCCGCAATGGCGCGCCGATGCTGCGGTGGGCAAGACCGTGGTCAGCAGCGGCCTGATCGATCGCGTGGCCAAGCGCCTGGGTCGCCGCCTCTATGAAGTGCCGGTGGGCTTCAAGTGGTTTGCCGACGGCCTGTTCGATGGTTCCCTGGGCTTTGGCGGTGAAGAAAGTGCCGGTGCTTCGTTCCTGCGCAAGGACGGCGGCGTCTGGAGTACCGACAAGGACGGCCTGATCCCGGCGCTGTTGGCAGCTGAAATGACGGCGCGCACCGGTCGCGACCCGAGCCAGGCCTACCGCGCGTTGACTGACGAGCTGGGCGAACCGTTCTCGGTACGCGTCGATGCCAAGGCCAGCCCGCAACAGAAGGCGCTATTGAGCAAGCTGTCGCCCGATCAGGTGACGTCTACCGAATTGGCCGGGGAGAAGATCCAGCACATCCTCAGTCACGCGCCGGGCAATGATCAGGCCATTGGCGGCCTGAAGGTCATGACTGAAAACGGCTGGTTTGCGGCACGCCCGTCCGGGACCGAGGATATCTACAAGATCTACGCCGAAAGCTTCATTGGCGACGCGCACCTCAAGCAATTGGTGGCTGAGGCGCAAACGTTGGTGGATGGGGCTATCACCAGCAAGTGACACCGTCGGCAAGCCTTGTCCCAACTATGTGGGAGCAAGGCTTGCCCGCGATCCAGGCGATGCGGTCTTTAACGCGAGGCCCGTTTCGCGAGCAAGCTTTGCTCCCACACAAATTCCTCTCACCACAAGACCAATCAAGCGAGGTCGACGAGCACGATTTCGCTGTCTTCAATGGCGGTCACCCGCAATATCCGCTCATCTTCAATCGCAACACCGTCTCGAGCTTGTACGCGCAAACCATTGATTTCTATCAATCCAGTTGCCGGCACAAGATAAGCTCGACGTGCGGCGTCCAGCCGATACTCCGCACTTTCACCCGCCTTGAGATTGGCCGCTACCAGTCGTGCGTCGGCGCGAATGCGCAGGCTTTGGTCATCGCCGGCCTTGCCACTGGCCAAGGTCACGAAGCCTTCGCGCGAGTCCTTGGGAAACGGCTTGGCGCCCCATGACGGTGCCAGGCCTTCTTCGTTGGGGATGATCCAGATCTGGAAAATGCGGGTGGCCGTCGATTCCAGGTTGTACTCGCTATGGGCAATCCCGGTGCCCGCGCTCATGACCTGTACATCACCGGCCTCCGTGCGGCCCTTGTTACCCAGATTGTCCTGGTGGCTGATCGCGCCTTCGCGCACATAGGTGATGATTTCCATGTCCCGGTGCGGGTGTTGGGGAAAACCGCTGCCAGGGGCGATAACATCATCGTTCCAGACCCGCAAGTTGCCCCAGTTCATGCGCCGTGGGTCGTAATATTCGGCGAACGAAAAATGATGGTGGGCATCCAGCCAACCGTGGTTGGCGGCGCCCAAGGTGGCGAAGGGCCTGAGTTCGAGCATGTTCGTGTCCTTTTCGCTGAGCAGCGAAAGCGATGGTTGATGGGGCTATTTTCGCTAAGGAACACATCGATAAAAAGCGTAAAAAACGCGTCAAAGTTATCGTGTATTTAGATATAAAATCGCGAGCCAACTTTCACTTCATCGCCTAAACCCATGACTTAAAAGCTTTTGGGTGGAACCCGGCGGCAAATACAGACACCATAGCCGTCATGGTTCATGAACACCCGGAGTCATCAGCGTGGCGCAACACACTCCCGATCTTCCCCCCGAGCTTTTATCCCTGGCCCAGATGCCGCTGTTCAAGCGCCTGGCAGCCCGGTTCTTCGGCCATGGCCTGACACGCCTGCGAGCCCAACATCGCGCTTCCTGGTTGCATGGCCAGGCCGACGGTTTCCGCAGCGGTCATACCGCTGGTTTTGACTATGGCTACAAGGAAGGCCGGGCCGAAGGGCTTGAGGAGGGTCGTCAGGTCCTGTTGATCCGTGATTCGCGCAGCACGGAGCATCCGGCACCGCAGGTCGATGATCTGCTGTTCGATGACTGGCGCCTGCCGCTGACCGCCGAGCTGAAGAAACGCATCAAGACAGATGTCACCCGATTGCTGCCGGCGCATGCACAACCGAGCGCCGCGCAATGGAAGATGATTTTCAGCGACACGCCCTCGACCTCGGTGGTCGCCGGGGCCGGGGCGGGCAAATCCACCACCCTGGTACTGCGCATTGTGCTGTTGTCCCATTACCTGGGTTTCGAACTGGACTCGATGACCGTGGTGACGTTTACCCGGGAATCGCGCAAGGATTTCATCCAGAAACTGATCGAAGTGTTTGCCCTGTGGGGGCGAACCGTCAGCCTCAAGGAAGCCCGTGACCTGGTGCGGACATTCCATTCGCGCATCTTGCCCATGGTTCGCAGCCTGCCCGGGTTCGAACGACTCCAGGCGTTCGAGACCCTGAGTCATCGCGCCGAAGCGGGTGACGATGATGCCCAGGGCAATCCCTTTGATTTGCGCATCAACGACGCCCAGCGCCAGCAACTCAACGCCTGTTATTACAACCTTTACCAGCGTGACGCGCGTTTCCGTGAGCTGATCCTGCCGTTGTCCCGCCACGCGCTGCAACTCAAGGAGCTGGAACGCGATCACCCGGATGTGCAAAAGCGCGTCGCCGTGACCGAACTGGCAGCCCAGCGCGACGAAGAGTTGTGCGATGCCGTCGAAGACCTGTGGTTCCGCGCCGGTGCCTGGCCGATCAAGGGTATCGAGCCGAAGCGACAAACGTTCGAAATCAATGGTTCGACGTTCCACTGTCATGGCTACGCGCCTTCCCTGGATGCCTGGGTGATACTGGGGTTCGATCCACGGGAAGATGCCCGGCTCAATCGTCCGGGCGCCAAGTTGAGCATCCGCGCGGAATGGGCGGTAAAGCGCACCTTGTTTCAAGCTTTTTGCCGTAAGCCACTGATCTGGCTGGAAAGTTATGAGGCGTCAAAACGTGTATTAGCGTCAATGGCCGGCGATGCCAGCGCCGGGCCTGGGTTCGACTACAAGGTCAAGGGCGAGCTGGGTTCAGCGCCATTGCTGGACTGCTTTGTTGCGGCGGCAGGCTTTATCGAGAACCTGGGCCTCGACGTCCCGGATGCCGTGGGGCGGATGTCCTTTGCCCAGGATGATCCCGATCGGTATTTCTTCGAAGCGCTGAGTCGCTACTGGCGGGCATTCGAAGACCATCTGCTCGACCAATCGCCGCCGGTCATGACCTACAACCGCATGTTTGCGCTGTTCAGCGAACATTCGCCGGAAAATTTCAAGTTGCTGGGGGATGCGTTGCTCAGGCCGCTTTCGCACCTGATGGTCGACGAGTTCCAGGACGTGTCGCCGCAGATCGTCTCCTGGCTGCGCGCCAGTCTTCGGGAAATACGCAGCCGTGGTCCCGCGATGCACGTGGGGCGCGGCGCCCAACGCTCTTCATTGTTGTGTGTAGGGGACGATTGGCAATCAATCTATGGCTGGCGCGGCAGCTCGCCGAGCTATTTCATGGCATTCAACAAGCAATTCCCGTCGCCGACGACGACCCGGGTCATGCTCACTGACAACTACCGCAGCCACCAACACATCATCGATGCGGCCGAGCATATTGTTCGCGCCGCTGCGGCTATCCCAGGCAAGAAGGCCAAGGCCAGTGGCGTGTCTCGCTCGTTGAGCCCGGTGAATGTGTTGGATCGCGACGACGAAGGGTTGGCGCGGCGACTGGATGAGCATTATCGCAACGGCGATTCGATCTTGATGTTGTATCGAAAAAGTAGCGATAAGCTATTGATAGAAAAGTATATTCAGCCAACAGTTAATGTTGATTCTAGCTTGCCGTACGACGCGCGACGGCTCAGGCAAATGACTTACCACAGTGCCAAGGGGCTCCAGGCCGATGCGGTGTTCCTGCTGGGCGACTGCCAGCACCTGAGCAGTTCACCCTACAAGAACCAGGTCTATCGAATGGCCGGGCTAGGCCAGGACGGTGACGCCGAACCTTACGACTCGGCGCAAAAGGACGAAATCCTGCGCCTGGCGTATGTGGGCATCACGCGTGCGGTGCAGCACTGTTACTGGTACGTCGATGGCCAGGACGGCCAGGCGGCCAATGGGCCCAAGGCCTCGGATCGTATTGCCACGGATAAGCCCTTTTTCGCTGACCATCGCCGTGTTCGTAAAGGATAAGGCTTGGTGTGTCTATCCGTTGCAAGCGTAACCCTGTGGGAGCGTTCTTACGCCATCGGCGGCAACCGTCGCTTGACGGGTGTTTTCTTGACGATGGCCGTATTGGTCTCGGCGTGGACATTGAGTTTGTCCAGCAAGGTATCCAGCTGTTCCATCGAGCGCACGTGCAGGCGGGCGATGAAGCAGTCGTCGCCGGTTACCTTGTCGCATTCGGTGAATTCGGCGATGGCCTGGATCTGCCGCTCCACTTCCTGCAACTGCCCCGGCAGCGGGCGGATACGCACGATGGCCTGGAGTTGATAGCCGAAGCACTTGGGGTCCACCTCAACGGTGTAGCCCCTGAGCACGCCACGTTCTTCGAGCCGGCGAAGGCGCTCGGCGACACTGGGGGAGGACAGGCCACTGAGGTTTGCCAAGGCCTTGAGGGAACGTCGGGAATCTTCCATCAGGGCACTGATGAGGATCTGGTCAATATCGTCAGTCATTTCAACTCCATTAGGCGAATGTGTGAAGTTGCCTTGATAAAAAAGGTCAAATCGCAGTTTAGCCTTTTTCAAACCATGGAGAAGCCCCCCGTCGGCTCGGCATACTGTGCCCACTTGCTGAAGGAGCCTGAAGATGGACAAGACCTTACGCCGCGGTTCGCTGGAAATGACTGCCGCCATGCTGATCTCCGGAACCATTGGTTGGTTCGTGCTGGTTTCCGGCCTGCCGGTGCTGGATGTGGTGTTCTGGCGCTGCGTGTTCGGCGCCGTGACCTTGCTGCTGATCTGCGCCGGTTTCGGCTTTTTGCGCCCCGGCATCCTCACCCGTACCACGTTCCTGCTGGCGGTCCTCAGCGGTGTAGCGATCGTCGGCAACTGGGTATTGCTGTTTGCCTCCTATTCCCGTGCCTCGATCGCCATCGGCACGGCGGTGTACAACGTCCAGCCGTTCATGTTGGTGGGGTTGGCGGCGTTGTTCCTGGGGGAAAAAATCACCGCGCAGAAACTGTTCTGGCTGGCGGTGTCGTTTCTCGGGATGCTGGCCATCGTCAGTGCCCATGGTGAGCAAGGGCAGGGTGGCGGCGACTATCTGCTGGGCATTGCCTTGGCGCTGGGGGCCGCATTGCTGTACGCCATCGCGGCGTTGATCATCAAGCGCCTGACCGGCACGCCACCTCATCTGATCGCGCTGATCCAGGTCAGCACCGGCGTGTTGCTGCTGGCGCCCTGGGCGAACTTCTCGGCATTGCCGCAACACCCCCAGGCCTGGGTCAGTCTGTTGATCCTGGGCGTGGTGCACACCGGCGTGATGTACGTGTTGCTGTACAGCGCCATACAACGTTTGCCGACTGCATTGACCGGTGCGCTGTCGTTCATCTATCCCATCGCAGCGATCTTCGTCGACTGGTTCGCCTTCGGCCATCGCCTGGAGCCGCTGCAATGGTTGGGCGTGGCGGCGATCCTGCTGGCGGCTGCCGGCATGCAACAGGGCTGGGGCATCAAGTCGCGGCGCCCAGCCCTGTCGTAGCCCACCGTTCGGGCGTGGATCAGAAGATGTAGTCAGTGGTCAGGAAGTTGGAATCCCGCTCACGGATAATGTCGCTGATCAACGCCTTGTTGTTGTCCTGGAACTTGGTTGCCACCAGCGTGCGGATGGAAAAGGTGCGCAGCGCATCGTGGACCGACAAGGTGCCCTCGGCCGAATTCTTCCGGCCATTGAACGGGAACGTGTCCGGGCCCCGTTGGCACTGGGCGTTGATGTTGATGCGTCCGACCTGGTTGGCGAAGGTGTCCACCAGCTTGCCGACTTGTGCCGGGTTGGTGCCGAAAATGCTGAGCTGCTGGCCGAAGTCGGACTCCAGCACGTAGTCGATTACGGTATTGAGGTCGCGGTACGGCACGATGGGTACGACCGGGCCGAACTGTTCCTCATGGTAGACCCGCATCGCTGTGTTCACCGGATACAGCACCGCCGGGTAGAAAAACGAGCTTCGCGATTCGCCGCCGTGGGCGTTCTTCACTTCTGCACCCTTGGCCAGCGCATCGGCGACCAGCGAATGCAAGTAATCGACTTTGCTCGCTTCGGGCAACGGCGTCAGCGCCACGCCGTCCTCCCAGGGCATGCCGGGTTTCAGGGTGGCGAGCCTGGCGTTGAACTTCTCGATGAACGCCGGCGCCACATCCTCATGGACAAACAGGATTTTCAGCGCCGTGCAGCGCTGGCCGTTGAATGACAGCGAGCCGGTCAGTGCCTCGTTGACTGCGTTGTCCAGGTCGACGTCTGGCAGCACCAGGCCAGGGTTCTTTGCATCCAGTCCCAGGGCGGCACGCAAGCGGTGTGGCCGCGGGTGAAGCTTCTTCAGGTCACTGGCCGCCTTGTTGGTGCCGATAAAGGCGAAGATGTCGATCTTGCCGCTGGCCATCAGCGCGCTGACAGTTTCCCGGCCGCTGCCGTAGATTACGTTGATCACGCCTGCCGGGAAGCTGTCGCGGAAGGCTTCGAGCAATGGCCGTACCAGCAGGACGCCGAGCTTGGCCGGCTTGAACACCACGGTGTTGCCCATGATCAAGGCCGGGATCAGCGTGGTGAAGGTTTCGTTCAGCGGGTAGTTGTAGGGGCCCATGCACAAGGCCACGCCCAGGGGCACGCGCCGGATCTGTCCGAGGGTGTCCTGTTCCAGCTCGAAACGGCTGGAGCGCCGGTCCAGCTCCTTGAGGGCGTTGATGGTGTCGACGATGTAGTCGCAGGTGCGGTCGAATTCCTTCTGGGAGTCCTTGAGGTTCTTGCCGATTTCCCACATCAGCAACTTGACCACGGCCTCACGTTGCTCGCGCATGCGCGCCAGGAAGGTTTCCACATGGCGGATGCGCTCGGCGACGCGCATCGTTGGCCACTGGCCCTGGCCGCGATCGTAAGCCCGCACGGCAGCGTCCAGGGCGGTGAGGGCGGTCTCGGCATCCAGCAGCGGCGTGCTGCCGAGAATCACTTGCTCATCGCCCAGTTCACCCGTCACGTAAACGGGGCTGCGGACGACGGCCAGCGGCCCTTGCCAGGTTTCCAGGACGCCGTCGACCAGGTATTCGCGCTGTTCGATCCGGCCTTCGAGGCGATAGGCCTCCGGGATGTCGGCGGCGTCGGGAAAAAGGTTGGCGAGGAAGGGGTCGGTGGTCATGTCGTTACTCCATCAATGAAATGAGCCAGGGGCAGACGGCTTGCAGGTATGAATCGCTTTTAGCGTTATACGCCTTAATGGAGGTGTTTTTTAAGTGGCGGCAGATTGCTTGCGCCGTGTTGATGTAGGAGCTGCCGAAGGCTGCGATCTTTTGATCTTTCGCTTGAGGCTCAAGCGTTTGGGGAAAGATCGCAGCCTCGCTGCACTCGACCGCTCCTACACGGCTCCTACACAGTTCCTGCACGCGGGGCTATCGATTACAGAATTGGCATTACCAGCGCATCCGCACCCCCATGCTGGTAATGATGCCGTTGAGGTCGTTGTCGTCGACGTCACTGCTGTAGTCGGCGCTGACATACAGGCTTACCGTCGGCGTGACCCGTGCCACCAGGCCCAGGCCGACTTCGACGGTGGAGGACTTTCGGCTGCTGCTGATCTTGTCGACCTTATCCAGGGACAAGGTATCGGCGCCCTGGACGGTGTGCCACAAGTTGGTTCGCACATAGGGCTCCATGCCGAGGCTGTTGACTCGGTAATTGCCTTTGAGTCGCGCACCGACGCGGCCGCTCCAGCTGTTCAGTTCATTGCCGGTGCCGCTCTCGGCATTCGGTGTGTCGAGGGTGATGCGTTGGTTGATCAGTTGGGCCTGGGGTTCGACGACCCAGTGGGTCCCGATGCCAATCGCAAAGCCCCCTTCGACGGACAGCGTCACCGCATTGCCTTCGGTGGCCTGGCGCTGGCCTTGTTCGGTGCGGCTGTAGCCATTGACCCGGCCGCCGCTGGCGCTCAGGTCCACGTGCCAGCCTGCGGGGCTGGTCAGGCTCCAATAGGCGCCGAGACTCGAGCCTTTCAGGTTCAGGGCGTCTTTGCCCGGTTCGGCCATCGCGGGCGTCACCAGCAGGCCACTGCCCGTTGAAATGATCTGGTTTTGCCCGCTGATCAGGCCCATGCGCTGGGTATGACCGCTGTCGTTTCGCAATGTGAACAGGGCAGAGCTCTTGTCGGAGGCGGGGTCGCTGCCGATGGTTGCGGTATTGCGGTTGCTGGACTGGGCTCGACCATACCAGGGCTGTGTTGTTTCTTCGTCAGGCCAGGCCTGTACCTCCATGGAGGAAAGCAGCAACAACGAAGTAGAAAGGGTGTGGAAGGTGATGGAGATCTCTTGCGGACGGAGGGAAGTTTTCATGGGGGTCTGCCTTGCAATCGCATGCATTTCTCGCTTTTTGGCGTCTCTCCTACCCCGAATGAGGGGCGACCGAATGGATTGAGGCAAGCCTCTGGCGGCCCGTCTTGGCGGGTTCCAGAGGCCTGCCCCTGACTGTATTTCCGGGGGTAGTACGGTGTAGTCAAGAAGACCGATGGCGCCGCGTCAAGAAAATGAACGATGAATGGCAGGATGAAATCAGAGGCAATAACACGCTGATTTAAAATGCTTATTAAGGTCTGCGTTTGGGCGTCAAATCATCGTCGCAGAGGCTGGCTACCAACTGATCCGTACACCGAGATTGCCCGCCACACTGCGTTGCTGGCTGCTGTCGAGGTTGGCGCCGTAGTCCGCGCCGGCGTACACGCTGACCGTGGGCGCCAGGCTCACGATGACGCCTACGCCCAGGTCGCCAGTGGACGCGCGTTGTTGGGTCTTGACCCGTTCAGTGTCGTCGAACGTCACCGTATCGGTACCGGAAAACGTGTGCCAGAGGTTGGCGCGCAGGTATGGCTCCACGGGCATGCCGCTGACCTGGTAGCGGCCCTTTAGGCGAGCGCCGAGGCGACCGGTCCAGGCACTGTCGGAGTCGAACTCTACCTTTGAGACCCCGTCGTCTTGCGTGTCCAGGGAGACCTTCTGGTGGATGATCTGCACCTGGGGTTCCAGGACCCAGTCGGTGACCACCGCGAAGGGGTAACCGGCTTCCGCCGACAGGGTCAGGGCGTGCCCGCGATTGTCAATTTTCAGCCCGCGTTCGGAGCGGTTGTCGCCGTCCAGTCGCGTGCCCATCACCACGGCGTCGACGTAGCCGCCAGAGGGATCGGTGAGCGTCCAGTAGAGCCCGTAGCTGTCGCCGTCGAGTTCTATCTTGCCGGCGCGTCGGCCTTTGAAACCCAGGTTGAAACCATCGACGTCGCCGTTCAATTCGGTATGGCCGACGAAGAAACCGATGCGTTGGGTCTGTCCACTGGACAGCGGCGAGCTGTACAGGTCATTGCCCACCTGGAAACCCTTGATCGACCCGTCGAACCGCGGCGTCACCGTGCCGGCCCAGGTTTGTTCCAGGTCCTTGCCATAGACCCTGCCCCAACCTGCGCCGAACGCGCCGTTTTCCGTGAGCAGGCGCTGGTCGCCCTGGCGGTCATGGAACGTGCCCAGGGCTATCAGGGTCAGTTGTGCCGCCGCCGGGGGCAATACCGACCAGGTCGGCACTTCCGGCCGGTACAGAGGGATGGGCGCCGCGCCGGGTATTGCAGCCGGCAGCACGGGCAACGTCGGGCTGGGCGCCGCTATCGGTCCGGCGACCACAGTGGAACGCAGGTACCAGTTGTTTTCATTGCCGGTTACGCCGCCCTTGAACAAGCGGTAATCGAATGCCCCGGCCGAGACCGATTGTGCCAACGAAAAGGCGCCGCTATCACTGACCGCGCCGCCTTGGGCCTGGACCACTTCGATGCCATCCTGGGCCGTCTGTGCGCCCGTGCCGCCCTGGTTCGTGACCGTAATGGCGGTACTGCCTGTGAGTGTCCCGCCATTGACCACCAGCTTGTCACTGGGGGAGTTGTCGGCGCCAAGTACCGTTTGCAGGTGCAACTGGCCGTTGTTGCCGACGTAGTTGCCCTGGACGGTGAGGGTATCGTTGGTGCGGGTGTTGCCCTGTGCGAGGTCCACCACGCCAGCGTTGTTGAGCGTCGTCAACTGACCGGCAGTAAAAGGGGCAATGACGCCTTGGGTCGACGTTAGCGTGCTGCCGGAGTCTATGTTGAGCGTCCCGGTGGCGGTGGCGCTGTCACCCAAGGTCAGGGTGTCGTCAAGGTCCAGTCGCGAGCCTTGGGTGAGGTTGACTGTTTCCCAATTGAGGTAGCGAGCGCCGGTGCTGGAGGTGCTGCCACTGAACGTCAACGCG
This sequence comes from Pseudomonas sp. H1_F01, assembly GCF_054681425.1. Classification (NCBI taxonomy): domain Bacteria; kingdom Pseudomonadati; phylum Pseudomonadota; class Gammaproteobacteria; order Pseudomonadales; family Pseudomonadaceae; genus Pseudomonas; species Pseudomonas sp. H1_F01. Next base: position 3,296,934 of record NZ_CP162823.1, read on the forward strand.
TCCTGGCCCAACCCACCGTCCACGCTGGGTGTAGTGGCGAGCAGGCTTTCATCGAGGTTGCTCAATAACGCGGTGTCGCTACCGTCGCCCATCAGGACGGCCGAATGAATGAGTCCGCCGCTCCACTGAAACTGGTCATCGCCCGCGCTGGCCCGGACCTCGCCGAGAATCTCACCACCGCTGACGGTGATGCTGTCATTGCCGCCGCTGACACTGACATTGCCGCCGATGCGGCCTGCGGAGAGGATGATGGTGTCCTGGCCGAAACCGGTCACCAGGTTGCCGATGATATTTCCACCGGACATATCGAAGACGTTGTCATCGAGTTTCATGTCGACCCGGCCGATAGTGCCGCCGGTCATCTTCGCAATGTCGCCATCTTCGAACGCGTCGACGATGGTCCCGCCGCTCATCAGGAACGTATCGAGGCCGTCCCCCTGGGCCAGGGACAAGATCCGGCCGCCATTCATGACGAAATCGTCGGCTGCCGAGCCTTGCTCGACATCACCGTCAATCACGCCGTTGGCATTGATCACGATGCGGTCGACGCCGGTACCGAATGTGACGTCGCCGCTAATGAGACCACTGCCGTTGGCGGGCATTGTCAAGCTGTTGTTACCCGAAAGGTCCGTCAGCCCGGGGCTGGTGCCGCTGTCGCAGACATAAGCGTCATCGCCTGCGGTTGGCGTCAGCGTGCAAGCGGCCATGGCGGCCGGGACGGGTAACAGGAAGGGGGTTGATATCCACACGGCGTTGAACAGCCGATTGAATCCTTTATCGTGCCGAATCATGTGCTATCCCTCTGCATCGGCATTTCGCAAATGCCGGTTTCAGCATCGGTTGCACGACAGATGGCACACAGGGCCTGGCAACGCTCGCTGTATGGGATGGCACCCTAGCAATGAAAAGCCAGCGTCGCTACTGTCAGAACTTACAGGTCCGTGCGCAGAACGAACAGAAAAGACCCACCCTACAAATGCACTTCCACCGAAAGCGGCAGGTGGTCGCTCAGGTGCGTCCAGGGTTTGTTGCCCAGGATTTGCGGGGCGTGGCTGCTGGCGTTGCGCAGGTAAATACGGTCCAGGCGCAACAGTGGGAAGCGGGCCGGATAGGTCCTGGCGGGGCGACCGTGGTGGAGCTCGAAGGCTTCATGCAGATAACCACGACGGGCGAGGGCGAGGTTGCCACGTAGTTGCCAATCGTTGAAGTCGCCGGCGATGATCACCGGGGCATCCTCGGGCAGCGAATCGAGCAGTTGGCAGAGCAGTTTGAGCTGTAATTGGCGATGGCTTTCCAAAAGGCTCAGGTGCACGCAGATCGCATGGACAGCGGCGTGCCCGGGCACATCCAGCACACAGTGCAATAACCCGCGCCGCTCCGGGCCGGTGATGGACACATCAAGATTGCGGAACTGGCGGATCGGGTATTTGGAGAGCAAGGCGTTGCCATGGTGGCCATCGGGGTAGACCGCATTGCGGCCGTAGGCGAAGTCGCTCCACATGCTGTCGGCGAGGAATTCGTACTGGGAGGTCCGGGGCCAGTTGTCGTAGCGTGACGCGTGGCGGTCATGTTCGCCGAGAACCTCTTGCAGGAACACCAGGTCGGCACCGGTACTGCGCACCGCTTCGCGCAATTCGGGCAGGATGAAGCGACGGTTGAGGGCGGTGAAACCCTTATGGGTATTGACCGTCAGGATCCGCAGCCGATGAACCGCCGCAGGCAGTTCCGATGGCATTGGTTCGACGGGCCGCCAATCGGGATCTTGAGTCACGTTCGCTCCTGAATCAGACGTACCTGTTCATGCGACTGACCCGGGGTGTCGGCAGTTCCGGATTTTTCATGTCCTTGCCGATCGCTTTCGCGAGCAAGCTCGCTCCCACATTGGATTTGCGGGGGTATGCAACATCTCCTGTGGGAGCGAGCTTGCTCGCGAAAGCGGTGTATCTGAACCACCGCCATCACAGGCACGTGTTCAGATGAAGACAATCTCATACGGCATGCCCATCCGATCCAGGATGACCCTGGGCACCAGCGGGGCGATGCCGCTCGCCGGCTCGCCGTTGAGTTGGCTGACGTAAGCATGCATGGCGTGACGCTTGCGGGCGGTAGTCCAGACATCCAGGCGCAGTTTGCGGGCCCGGTGCCAGGGGATTTTATTTTGCTCGCGGACCGGCCAGTGCCAGGCCCATACCGGCAGTTCGTTGAACGCCACCCCGATCCTGTCGGCAGCCAGGGCACCGGCGCGCCCGACGGTCTCGTGGTCGCTGTCGCCATCCTGGCGCCAGGTGCTGAACACCACGTCACCGGGGCGCAGGTGACGCGCAATAAAGTCGGTGAGCTCGGCCTCGTGTTCGGCCAGGGCCTTTTCCGGGAAGCCGCCGCGCACCCATTGCAGGCCATGGGCGGCTATGCCCAGGCGATGCAGGGCGTCCACGCTTTCCTGCGGGTGAGGGCGGTGTGTACGCAGGCGCTCATCGGTCCACAACGGTGAACCGGGGTGGACCAAGGCTCCATCGGAGACCGAGATCAGCAACATGGGTTGATCCAGGTTGTTCAGCAACTGCAGCAATCCGCCACAGGCGCCGATCTCATCGCCCGGATGCGGGGAGAGGACGACGGCGCGGGCGCCGGCTGGAATGAGCGTCTGGGTACTGATGATCGGGATATCGGCCAGTTGCGCAGCACTGTTCCAGATTTGCGGATGCTGTCGGCCGGGCAAGCGAGAGGCGGGCTTCATGAGAGACGTCCTTGTGTGTGTTCAACCTTCCAGCCATCTACCGGGCCTACTGTCCGATGACGCCCGCGTGGGTATGGCTGCGATTCACAGCGCTCCGAATCCTGGAGACTACCGCATGTGAAGTATTGACCATGTCGGTCGATTCGTCTTGCGAGATGTGTGTCTGAACTGCATTTTTTTCTTCAAACTGGGCTGTGTACATCGAAAAAACCGCGTCCTTGCGGTCTCTCTGGCTGTTTACAAACGGTACTTCATTCCTCTTCTTCGCGTTGCAGCTCGAACAGCAGCAGCGAGCGCCCGGTGACGGAATATTCGGAATCGAAATCGAAGCGCTCTTGTCCACGAACGGTCGGCTGGTTGGTGTCGACCATGCAGGTCCAGAAGCTGCCCTCGGGGACTTCCGGCAAGCGGAAGTTGACGATGTCATGGTGGGCGTTGACCACCAGCAGCAGCGTCGCATCGCCGGCCTTGCGTCGAATGCCGGTCTCCTGTGCGCGGCCGTCCATCAGCATGCCGAGGCAGCGACCATGGCTGTCCTGCCATTGCTCAATGGTCATTTCGCTGCCGTCCGGGGCCAGCCAGGTGACGTCCTTGACGCCAATGTCCTCGTTGTAGTTACCCACCAGGAACCGCCCGCGCCGCAGGATCGGATAGGTCAGGCGCAACTTGATCAGGCGCTTGACGAACTTGAGCAGCGCCGCGCCATCCTCGCTCAGGTCCCAATTGACCCAACCGATCTCGCTGTCCTGGCAATAGGCGTTGTTATTGCCGTGCTGGGTACGGGCGAATTCGTCGCCAGCGACGATCATCGGCGTGCCTTGGGCCAGCAGCAGGGTGGCGAAGAAGTTGCGCATCTGCCGATGACGCAGCGCGTTGATCTCTGGATCGTCCGTCGGCCCTTCGACGCCATGGTTCCAGGACAGGTTGTTATTGCTGCCGTCCTGGTTGTTCTCGTCGTTGGCCTCGTTGTGCTTGTCGTTGTACGACACCAGGTCATGCAAGGTGAAACCGTCATGGGCGGTGACGAAGTTCACCGAGGCGTACGGACGCCGGCCACGCTGGTTGAACATCTCGCCCGAGGCCGTCATTCGGCTGGCGAAATCGGCAAGCTGGCCGTCGTCGCCCTTCCAGAAGGCCCGCACCGTGTCGCGGAATTTGTCGTTCCACTCGACCCAGCCCGGCGGGAAGCGTCCCACCTGGTAGCCCCCGGGGCCGCAGTCCCAGGGCTCGGCGATCATTTTTACCTGGCGCAGCACCGGGTCCTGGCGACAGGCCACGAGGAAGCTGTGGCGCTCGTCGAAGCCGTCATGGTAACGGCCCAGAATGGTCGCCAGGTCGAAGCGGAAGCCGTCGACGTGCATCTCCGTGGCCCAATAGCGCAGGGAGTCGGTGACCATTTGCAGCACGCAAGGATGGCTCAGGTCCAGGGTATTACCGGTGCCGGAATCGTTGATGTAATAGCGTTTGTCGTCGGGCATCAGCCGGTAGTACGAGGCGTTATCGATGCCGCGCATGGACAGGGTGGGGCCCTGTTCGTTGCCTTCGGCGGTGTGGTTGTAGACCACGTCGAGGATGACTTCCAGGTTGGCCTCATGCAGGTGGGCGACCATCTCCTTGAACTCGGCGATCTTGCCGCTGGCCAGGTAGCGTGGGTCCGGGGCAAAGAAGGCGATGCTGTTGTAACCCCAGTAGTTGGTCATGCCTTTGTGCAGCAAGTGCTGGTCATTGACGAAGGCATGGATGGGCAGCAGTTCCACCGACGAGACACCCAGCTTGCGGATATGCTCCAGCACATCGTCGACCATCAGCCCGGCGAACGTACCGCGCAGGTTCTCGGGCACCGAAGGGTGACGCATGGTGAGGCCGCGCACATGGGTCTCATACAGGATGGTCTTGTCCCAGGGGACGCTGACGCGATGGTCGTGACCCCAGGTGTGCGCAGGATCGATGACCTTGCACTTGGGGACGAACGGGGCGCTGTCGCGCTCATCGAAACTGAGGTCGCCATCGGGATGGCCAATGGTGTAGCCAAAGAGGGCTTCGGACCACTTCAACTGGCCGACCAGTTGCTTGGCATACGGGTCGATCAGCAGCTTGTTCGGGTTGAAACGGTGGCCGTTCGCCGGGTCGTATGCACCGTAGACCCGGTAGCCATAGATCAAGCCCGGGTGGGCATCCGGCAGATAGCCGTGGTAAATCTCGTCGGTGTACTCCGGCAGCTCGATGCGTTCGAGTTCGACTTCGCCGGCATCATCGAAGATGCACAGTTCGACCTTGGTGGCATTGGCTGAAAACAGCGCGAAATTGACCCCGAGGCCATCCCAGGTTGCACCCAGTGGAAAAGGCAGCCCTTCACGAATCCGCGAAGCCTCGATCACGGGCGGCGGCGTGTTTTTTTTTGGACGGGTCATAGTTGCTCCTGCAAAAGACAGACAGATTCAGCGATGCGGTTCACTTGGGGTGGGTGGCTCCACCCTTCACTTGTGGCGAGGGGATTTAGCGAAACGTCGCACCGCCCCGCTATGTGGGACAAAGTTGCTTCTCTGTGGGAGCAAGGCTTGCCCGCGAGGAAGCGATGCGCGCCTGCCGAAATCGAGGCACCTGTTTCGCGAGCAGGCGTTGCTCCCACCTGACGAGGAGACCGATAGGATGAATCAAACCGCCGGCGGCTTGCGTGTGGCCCGCGGCTTCTTGTCTGCGGTGGTCGCAGCCGCTTTGGCCGCAGGCTTGGCCTTGGGCGTGGTGGTTTTTGCCGCTGTCTTGGCCGTGGTGCTCTTGGCGGCAGCGGGCTTGGCGCCATCGGTTTTGCTGGCCGCTGATTTGCTCGCCGCCTTGGGTGGCTTGCTGGGCGCCAGCGCTTCGGCTTCGGCCAGTTTGCGCGCCATCTCCCAGTGGCGGTTCTCCTGCCCGGCGGGCTTACCCTCGGACTCCCAGATCTGATAGGCGAATTCGCGAATGCGTTTATCGTCGGTACTCATCGCAGTGCTCCTGATTCAACTCAAGGTTGGATAAAGACATTGACCGGGAAATTCCCCAGCGCGGTGCTGATCAGCAGCTCCCCTTGGGGTGTGACTGTTGCGCTTGAAAAAAGTCCCTTCAGTTTTTCATCCTTGGCGGCGAACGGTAACGACACACGGGTATCGCCCCAATCCGACGCAGCCACCAGCGGCACGGCACTGTTTTCCAGCAACGGCGCCGCATGGACAGGTACAACAATGATCGCCCGTTGTTGCGAGTCTTCGCGCATGAAGGCCAATACTCTTTCGGCTTGCTCGCCGAGCACTTCCAGCGGCTGGTAGCGTCCCTGGCGCCATAGCTGCGGATACTCGGCTCGCACGGCCAGTGTCCTGGCGATCAATGCCTGTTTGACTCGGCCGTCACGCCAATCGCGTATCAACGCGGCTGGCGTGCTGTCGGCCCCTAACGCCTCGCGGCGTGCCTGGAAATCCACCGGACGACGGTTATCCGGATCCACCAGGCTGAAATCCCAGAACTCGTTGCCTTGGTACAGGTCCGGTACGCCGGGTACGGTCATGCGCAGCAAAGTTTGCGCCAGACTGTTGAGGGCGCCCGCCGGGGCGATGGCCTGGACCGCCTCGGCGATGGCGCTGCGCAAGGGCAACCCCTCATCTCCCAGCAGTAGCCGTTCGAGGAACATCTGGGTGGCTTGCTCATAGGCGTCGTTGACCGCCGCCCAGCTGCTTTGCAGCTTGGCTTCGCGCAGGGCCTTGCGTTGCCATTGCCACAGGCGCTCGTTGTATTCGGCCAGGGCCTTGTGGTCCTGGAGGTCGAGATCCAGCGGCCAACTGCCGAGCAGTGCCTGGTACAGAATCAGTTCATCACCGGCCGAGGGCGCCGCCGGGTCACTGTGCAGCGAAGGCGAGAGGATGCGCCATTGCTCCACGCAGGCGGTGTACCAATCGGCGCGTTCGCTGAGCACCGCCAGCCTGGCGCGGGTGTCTTCGCCGCGCTTGTGGTCGTGGGTGGCGGTGGTGATCAGGTTGTCGGGAAAATGCTCGAGCCGCTCGAGGCAGGCGTGGTGGAACACCTGAGGCGGGGCGCTGAAGCGCTCGGTGTCATAGCCCACGTCATTGCGTGACAACAGCACCGCCGAGCGATAGAGCGCGGTGTCCTCCACCGCTTTGGCGGCGGCCGGCGAGGTCAGTTGCTGGAAGCGCACGCAGGCATGGCGCAGGCGTTTACGCTGGTTGCCGCGCGGACGTTGCCGCCAGGGCATCCCACCGAGCCAGCCGGCCAGGCAGTCGAGCACCGGCCAGTCGGCTTCGCTGAGGGTTTGCCGGGCGCCTTCCAGGGCCTGGTTGAAAAACACCTCGTCTTCGGCCGAGCGCCCCAGGGGCGTGATGTAGGTGCGATACACCGGGAAATGCACGATCAGTTCCTGCAAGGCTCGCCGAATCGCGCCCAGGGTCAGGTCGCGGGTCATCACGTCGTCCCGGGCCACTTGCAGCAGGGCCTGGGCGACGCTTTCGAAGTCTCCGGCCAGGGATCCGTTGAGAATCTGCTGGCGGGCCAGGCGGGCTTCTTCGATGAAGTGCGCTGGCCGCTCGCTGTGCCGGCTCCAGAATTCGGCGAGGGGGGCGGCACCGGCCGGGTCATGCTGGAGCAGCGAGACCTGGTTCATGAATTCGTAACCGGTGCTGCCGTCGATGTTCCAGTCCCGCCGCAAGGTCTCGCCATCACCAAGGATCTTCTCGACGAAAATCGGCAGGTGTCGGGTCGGCGACAGTGAATCGACGCGTCTGCGCAATTTGCGGCAGTAACCGCGAGGGTCGGCAAGGCCGTCGATGTGATCGATCCGCAAACCGTCCACCAGGCCTTCGCCGATCAATTGGAAAATCTTGGCATGGGTCGCCTCGAAGACCGCCGGACGCTCGACCCGCAGCCCACCCAGTTCGTTGACATCGAAAAAGCGCCGCCAGTTGATGTCGTCCGCCGCCGTGCGCCAGCTGGCGAGGCGGTAACTCTGGCGCTCGAGTAATTGATGCAGGCGTTCGAAGCCTTCGGGTTGGGTAGAGTCGTAGCCAGCCAGGTTGTTCTGGATGGCGGTGAGGATGTCCGCTTGTGCTGCCAGGTCCTGCAACTCTTTCTGCAGCGGGCGGGCGAGGGTATGGGCATCGGTCTGGTAATTCAGCGTGGTAAAGCGCTCGGCCAGGGTCTTGAGCGATTCGGTTTGCTCGGCAGGCAAGGTTTCGGTGGGTTTGAGCAGTTCGCCGTAGTGCATCGGGCAAATCGGGAAGCGGTGTTCGTAGTGCTCGACGTAGAAGCTGCCTTGGCTGGCATCGAAGTGCAGTTGCAAGGTGCCTTCCTGCAACGCCACGCCGTAGTCGCTGCCGAGGAACGGCAGCAGCAATTGGCCTTCCATCAGTGGGTCGGGGGAGTGCCACTGGATGTCGAAGAACTCACCGTAGGGGCTCAGGCGCCCCCATTCCAGCAAGTCCAGCCACCAGGGGTTGTCATTGCCGCCGACGGCCATGTGATTGGACACGATGTCGAGGATCAAGCCCATCCGATGCTCGCGCAAGGTCGCGACCAGGCGCTTGAGCGCGACTTCGCCGCCCAGTTCGGGGTTGACCAGGGTGGGGTCGACGACATCGTAGCCGTGCATGGACCCGGCCCGGGCCTTGAGCAGCGGCGAGGCATAAATATGGCTGATGCCCAGCGAGGCGAAGTACGGCACCTGGGGGATGGCATCGTCCAGGGTGAAGCCTTTATGAAACTGCAGGCGCAATGTTGCCCGCAGGGGTTGGATCAACGTCTGTTTCATCGGTCACGCTCGTTCGCCTGAAGTCTCGCACAGGCGAGTATTTCCAGACGCCGGGCAGCGTCCGGGTGATCCAGCAACGCCTGGCTTTGCCCGGCCAGGCGGCGGCGCCAATTTGGGTGGGTGTCGATGGTGCCCGGCAGGTTGGCCTGTTCCTCGATGCCCAGGGCGTCTTCGAGCGGCAACAACACCAGCGGTGCGCGGGTGTGACCGAGAAAGCGCACGCTGGCGTCGAGCACCTGGTCGGTCTCGCGGTGTTCTTCGCGAAAGTTCTGCGGGTCCTGGTTCAGCACGTGGCGCAGGCCTTCGCGTTCGCGCTCGCGGTGTTTGCGCCAGTCCATTTCGGTATGGGAATCGATCAGGTCCAGCCGGGCGTTCCAGTCGATGTCGTGACCGTGCCACCAGCCATTGAGCGTCGGCAAGTCATGGGTGCTGGTGGTGGCCAGGGCATTGTCCGGCCAGTCGAGAATGGGCTTGAAGTGGGTGTTGTCCTGTTCGAACAACAGCACGCGCATGCCCAGGATCGAGCGGGCAATGAGTTTGTCCCGCAGGCCGTCGGGCACGGTACCGAGGTCTTCGCCGAGCACGATGGCCTGGTGCCGATGGGATTCGAGCGCCAATAGGCGCAGCAGGTCGTCTACCGGGTAATACAGGTAGGCGCCATCGCAAGGTGGGGCGTCGTTAGGGATCACCCAGAGCCGTTGCAAGCCCATGACATGGTCGATGCGCAAGCCACCGGCGTGGGCGAAGTTGGCCCGCAGCATTTCAATGAAGGCGCGAAAGCCGTTGCGCACCAGGCCTTCCGGGGAAAATGCCGAGATCCCCCAGCCTTGGCCGGAGCGGTTGAGAATGTCCGGCGGGGCGCCCACGGTCAGCGAGGCGAGCAGTTCGTCCTGCCGGCTCCAGGCCTGGCTGCCACCGCCATCGGCACCCACCGCCAGGTCGGCGATCAGACCGATGCCCATGCCGCTGGATCTGGCTGCGCTCTGGGCGCGCTCCAGGCAGCGGGCGATCAACCATTGGCAAAAAGCGTAGAAGCCGATCTCATCGGCATTTTCCTCGGCGAAATGGGCCAGGGCGGGGCTGCGCGGGTCGCGCCATTCTTCCGGCCAGTGGCGCCAGTCGAGGCTTTCACCCCGGGCGGCGCGTTCGGCCTGCAAGGCCTCGAAGCGGCAATGATTTTCCAGGGCTTCGCCGCTGGTGTGGCGGAAGCTGCTGAAGTCTTCATGCAGCGGATGCTCACCCAGGCTGAAGCCGTCGTACAGGGCCCGCAGGATCTTCTGCTTGGCCTGGGCAGCGACCGGCCAGTCGATCAGCGGTTGCTCCTCCAGGGTGCGCAGTTGATTGGTCAGGCCGGTGGCGTCGATGGCGGTGCGCAGCGCGCGTTCACCGAGGATGGTGCCCGGCGCGGCGTACAGGCTGTTGAAAAACAGTCGGCTCGACGGTGAGTAGGGGCTGTAGCGCCCGGTGTCGCTGCTGAACATCGCGTGCATCGGGCTGATGGCAACGGCCTCGGCGCCGCGCTCGCCGGCCACCCGCGCCAGCTCCTCCAAAGCCTGGGTGTCACCGAAGCCACCGTCACCGGGGCGGCGCAGGGCATACAGTTGCGCGCTCAGGCCCCAGGCCCGTGGCGTAGGGTCGTCCACCGCATCGGCCACGCTGTAGCAACGGGCCGGCGCGACGGCCAGGGTGAAATGCTGGTCCTGGATGCTGATGTGCTGATAACCCACCGGGACCATCCCTGGCAGCTTGGCATCGGCATCGAGGTTCAGGTTCAGTGTCGCGCCATCTTCGAGTTTGATTTCGCAGGGTGTCCCGGCCTCGAAGTAGCGGCTCAAGTCCAGGCTGACCCCGACGTCGGCGGTGATCAGCGGTGGCAATTGATGGTTCTGTTGAGCTTCCTGCAACTGCAGCAGGCTGGCGTCGATTTCCTGGGCGCTGCCGGCTGGATGGCCCAGGCCGGTGAGGACCGAACGCAAGACGGCCGGCGAGACTTTCTGGGCCCGGCCATTGGCATCGATCCAATCCACCGCCAGTCCCGCTCGGCTGGCGAGGATTTCCAGTTGCGCGTCGCTCATAGGCGCTCTCCAGTGATGTTGGGCAAGGTTGTCGCCTGCGTCAGACTGACCAGCGCGCTGTAGGGCGCAAGGACGCCCTGTTGCAACAGACCCATGACCTGCTGCGGATGTTCGAAAAGAATGCGTGCCTCTTCCGGGGCGTTGTGTTCGACGGGCTGAGCGCCGAGGTTGAAATCGATGCGCAACACGCTGCCATCGCCCAACCGCCAGCGTGCGCTGATGGCGCCATGGCCCAGCACATCGGTGCCCAGGGCCTGGGCACCGGGCAGGCGCGGGACGATCTCTTCACGGCGGATTTTCAGCAGTTGCCGATACAGCGCCTCGTTGGCCTGCTGCTCCGGACCTTGCGATTCCAGGCTTGGGCGTGAAGCCTCGAAGGTGCTGGCGGCGTTGGGGTCGGGAATTCGTTCGCGCTTCTGCGGATCGGCAAAGGCACTGAAGGCCTTGAACTCGTTGCGTCGGCCTTCGCGCACCAGCTCTGCCAGCTCGCCGTGGTGGCTGGTAAAGAACAGGAACGGTTGTTCGGCCGCCACCTCATCGCCCATGAACAGCAGCGGGATCATCGGTGATAACAGCAACAAGACTGTCGCTGCTTGCAGGGCCTGGTGCGCGGCGAGCTGATGCAGGCGTTCGCCCAGGGCACGGTTGCCGATCTGGTCATGGTTCTGCAGGAACAGCACGAACGCGCTCGGCGGCAGATGGCCGCTGGGCTCGCCCCGGGCTTCGCCATGGCGATTGAGATGGCCCTGGAAGACGAAACCCTGGCTCAGGCAACGGGCCAGTTGTTCGGTCGGCTGCTCGGCATAGTCGGCGTAGTAGGCGTCGGTCTCACCGGTCAGCAGCACGTGCAAGGCATTGTGCCCGTCGTCGTTCCACTGGGCGTCGTAGCCGTGCTCCAGCAGGTGGGCCTGGTTGTGTTCGTTTTCCACGGTCAGCCAGACATGCCGGATCGGGTCCACCTGCTCGCGCACCCTGGTCGCCAGTTCCTGGAGAAAGTCCGGGTCCTCAATGGCGTGTACCGCGTCCAGGCGCAGGCCGTCGAAACGGTACTCCAGCAGCCACATGAGCGCATTGTCGATGAAGAAGTCCCGCACTTCGCGGCGCCGGAAATCAATCGCCGCGCCCCAGGGCGTGTGCTTGTCTTCACGGAAGAAGCCCTTGGCATAGCGGTGCAGGTAGTTGCCATCGGGGCCGAAGTGGTTGTAGACCACATCGAGGATGACGCAGAGCCCATGACCGTGGGCACTGTCGATCAGATGCTTGAGCTGTTCGGGCGTCCCGTAGGAAGCCTGGGGGGCGTAGGGCAGGACGCCATCGTAGCCCCAGTTGCGATCACCGGGAAACTGCGCCAATGGCATCAGCTCGATGGCGGTGATACCCAATCCGGCCAGGTGTGCCAGATGTAGTTCGACGCCGTCGAAACCACCCAGGGCACCCACGTGCAACTCGTAGATTACGGCTTCGTGCCAGGGGCGACCGGACCATTGGGTGTGTCGCCATGGGTAGGCATGCGGGTCGACCACCACGCTGTGGCGGTCGATGTCGCCGGCCTGGGCGCGAGAGGCCGGGTCCGGCACCTCCAGCTCGCCATCGATGTTGTAACGGTAGCGGGTGCCGGCGGGGCAACGGGTCTGGATCATGAACCAGCCGTCGGCTTGGGGCAGTAGCGGTATTGAATCTCCAGTGTCGAGCTCGACACTGACAAAAAATGCATCCGGGGCCCAGAGGGCGAAGCGGGTGTGCTCGTCATCCAGCATGACCGCCCCGTGGGTCCATGTCTCAGGCGTCCTTGACGTCATTGTTACCTCATTGTCTGGCCGATTTTCCCAGTGACTTAGCCACCAGCTGTTCGTAGAGTTCGGCATAGGGTTCCACGGCCTTGCACCAGTTGAACGGCGCCGACATGGCCCGGCAGCGCATGGCGTTGAGCAGGTCGGGGAACTCGAAGACCTTGAAGGCCCGGCTCAAGGCCTGTTTGTAGCTTTCCACGGTGGACTCATCGAACAGGAAGCCGGTGATGCCATCTTCGATGGTGTCCGCCAACCCTCCGGTATTGCGCGCCACCGGCAGCGAGCCGAAGCGCTGGGCGTACATCTGGCTCAAGCCGCAGGGCTCGTAGCGCGACGGCATCAGCAGGAAGTCGCTGCCGGCGAACATCCGCCGCGCGTCGGTTTCGTTGAAGCCGATACGCACACCGATGCGTCCGGGGAAGCGCAGTGCCAGTTCACGCATGGCCTGTTCTTCCTCCGGTTCGCCACGGCCGATGATGGCGATCTGGCCGCCAGACTCGACGATGAACTCGGCGACCGCTTCAGTCAGGTCCAGGCCTTTCTGGTAGACCAGGCGCGAAACCACGGCGAACAGCGGGCCAGTGGAGTCGTCGAGACCAAACAGCTCACGCACATGGGACGCGTTGACCGCCTTGCCTTCCCAGTCGCCCATGGCGAACTGACGGAACAGGTGCGTGTCGGTGGCTGCATCCCAGCTTTCATCGATGCCGTTGGGGATGCCGCTTAGCAAGCCTTGCTGGGTCTTGGCCGCGAGGAAACCGTCGAGCCCGCAACCAAACGCCGGGGTGGTGATCTCCTGGGCGTAGGTGGCACTGACGGTGGTGATATGGCTGGAGTAAGCCATCCCGGCTTTGAGAAACGACAGTTTGCCGTAGAACTCCATGCCTTCCTGTTGCAGGGCGTGTTCGGGGATGCCCAGCTCCGGGCAGGAGGCCAGGCTGACGACGCCTTGGTACGCCAGGTTGTGAATGGTAAACAGGGTCGGGGTGCGTTGCCCGCGCCAGTGCATATAGGCCGGTGCCAACCCGGCTGGCCAGTCGTGGGCATGGACCAGGTCCGGGCACCAGTGGATCTGCGCAAGGTTGGCGGCGATGTCGGCCGCGGCCAGGCCCAGGCGGGCGAAGCGAATGTGGTTGTCGGGCCAGTCGCGACCGTTGTTGGCACCGTAGGGGGAGCCTTCGCGGGCAAAGAGTTCCGGGCAGATCAGGACGTAGATCACCAGGCCGTCGGCCATGTCCATGCGCCCGATCTTGCAGGGCGGCAGCGCTGCGTGGCCGCCCAGTTCGCCGATGATGTGGATCGGATTGCCGCTGTTCATCACTTGCGGATAACCGGGGATCAGCACCCGGACATCATGCAGCCCGGCCATGGCCCGAGGCAGTGCGGAGGAGACATCGCCCAGGCCGCCGGTCTTTACCAGGTCGGCGATTTCCGAGGTGACGAACAATACTTTCTTGCGGTTGGGATTCTGTCGAACGACGGGGAGCAGTGCCTTGCCGCCGGTGGCCAGCACCGGTGCCGTTGGCGATTCGGCCGCGGGCGGTAGTTGAGAACGGACTTGTTGTGGTTCCAAGGCAGCACTGATCATAAATATCTCCCATTTTCTCGATCTGTTTCCGGCAAGCGCCAGAGCTGTTGTTTCATTGGCCAAATCCTGCGGCCAGGCGCACAAGCGCAACGCAAGGAAACCGAACGGCTACCCAATGCGGCGAAGCGAATCAGCTGAAGGAGCTGTTGCAATGACTAGTGCAAGGACTGCACCAGTCGCGGTTGCCCTACCTCTAACCTGACCTGTCGCCGTTGCGAAAAGTTTCGACTTTTTTTCGTCTGGATGACCGGTTGGTTTTCCCCCCGGTTAGGCAGTCTAGGTCAGAACGTAGAGCGGTGCGGCTCGGTTCGTCGCATTGTCCGACAATCACGGTTTTTGTCGGCAATCTCTTACATGACAAAGGGGGATACGCACCGACGAAGTGCAGTTCTCTGAAATCAAAAGGGTGTAAGGGAACGGCGTTGTTTCATCGGCGTGCGCGATGGAATGGCGTGATGCACCATTGGAGGGCGGGTGGGGTGGAGGCGTTTTGATGGCCAATAAAACACAATGTCTCCTGTGGGAGCGAGCTTGCTCGCGGTAGCGGTGTGCCAGTCACAAACCTTGCAACTGATCCGCCGCTATCGCGAGCAAGCTCGCTCCCACAAGGGAAGATGTGTTGATGCTTTAGGTTCAGGCTGCTGGCGTCAGCAACCGAATCGGCTGGCCCGCCGCCCAGGCCAGCAGGTCTTCGATCATCAGCGAATAGAACCGCTGGTAATTCTGCCGGCTGACGTAGCCCACATGTGGTGTGGCCAGTACGTTATCCAGGGTTCGGAACGGATGGGTGGCGGGCAAAGGTTCCTGGGCGAATACGTCCAGGGCGGCGCCGGCCAGGCGCTTGTGTTGCAGCGCGTCGATCAGGGCGGTTTCATCGACGATCGGCCCGCGGGAGGTGTTGACCAGCAGTGCCTCGGGTTTCATCCAGTCCAGGGCCTGGGCATCCACCAGGCCGCGGGTGCGTTCGCCGAGTACCAGGTGAATCGACAGAATGTCGGCCTGCTCGAACAATGCCTGTTTGCTCACGTAGGTCACGCCCACTTCGGCGGCGCGCTCGGCGCTGAGGTTCTGGCTCCAGGCGATGACCCGCATGCCAAACACCTGGCCGAACTGCGCCACCCGCGTACCGATGCTGCCCAGGCCGAGGATCGCCAGCGTCTTGCCGTGCAGGTCGCCGCCCAAGCCTTGCTGCCACAGGCCGGCGCGCAGGGCGTTGGCTTCCTGCACCAGGTTGCGGGTCAGGGCCATGATCAGTGCCCAGGTCAGTTCGGGCGTGGCATGCTTGTAGCTGTCGGTGCCGCACACCTGGATGCCCAGCTCGGCGGCAGCCTTCAGGTCCAGGGCGGCATTGCGCATGCCGCCAGTGAGCAACAGCTTGAGATTGGGCAGGCGACGCAGTAGGCCTTCGTCGAACAACGTGCGTTCACGCATCACGCAGATCACCTCGAAGCGCTGCAAGCGCTCGGCGAGGGTGTCGCGGTCAGCGGGATAGTCATGGAGAAACGTCACCTGGCCGACGCTGTCCAGCACCGACCAGTCCACCACGCCACGTGCCACATCTTGCCAATCGTCTATGACTGCTATTTGCACCGCCATGGAACACCTCGTCAGGGAATGGGTTTGTCCAGCCAGCTCAACAGGGCCTTGTGGAACCGATCCGGCTCTTCCATCTGCGGGGCATGCCCCAGATTGGGGAACTCCACCAGGGTCGAGCGGGGAATCAGCCGGGCGGCCTGCTTGCCCAATACCTCGTAATGACCCAGCGTGGCCTTGACCGCCGGCGGCGCGATGTCGCTGCCGATGGCGGTGGTGTCCGAGGTGCCGATCAGCAGCAGGGTGGGTACCGTCAGGTCCTTGAACTCGTAATAGACCGGCTGGGTGAAGATCATGTCGTAGATCAGCGCCGAGTTCCACGCCACTTGCGTATGACCGGGGCCCTTGTTCAAGCCGGCGAGCATGTCTACCCAGCGCTCGAACTCGGGTTTCCAGCGGCCTGCGTAATAGGTCGTGCGCTCATAGTTGCGGATACCCTCGGCGTTGACTTTCAGCTCCCGCGCGTACCATTGGTCCACGGTGCGATAGGGTACGCCCAAGGCTTTCCAGTCTTCCAGGCCGATGGGGTTGACCATGGCCAGGCGTTCGACCTCGTCGGCAAACTGCAAGGCGTAGCGGGTGGCGAGCATTCCGCCGGTGGAATGGCCGAGGAGGACGGCTTTCTGTACGCCGAGGGCCTTGAGCAAGGCCTGGGTGTTGCTCGCCAGTTGCTGGAAGCTGTACTGGTAATGCTCGGGTTTGCTCGATGTGCAGAAGCCGACCTGATCCGCCGCGATGACCCGGTATCCGGCTTCGCTGAGCACCTTGATCGAATCGCCCCAGGTGGCGGCGCAGAAATTCTTGCCGTGCATCAGCACCACCGTGCGGCCATTGACCTTGCCTTGGGCTGGCACATCCATATAACCCATCTGCAACGACTGGCCCTGGGACTGGAAGGCGAAGTGCTTGAGGGTGTAGGGGTATTCGAAACCCTCCAACTGCGCTCCGTAGGCCGGGCCTTCGGGCGGGTTGGCGGCCTGGGCGAACAGGGGCAGGGCGGCGGTGAGGAACAGGCTGGGCAACCAGCGCGCGGTGGTGCGGGGCATGGTTAATCTCCTTGTGGCCGCCGCCGATCCTGGCGCGGCCCGATTATGGCGACATTAACCACAGGCAACCCAACAGCCAGAACGTTCAGTCCATCCAGCCCAGGGTCGCCAGGGCGAGAACGCCATAGCGCAAACCCTTGGCAAGGCTTACGAGCAACAGGAAACGCCGCCACGGTTCGCCCATCACCCCGGCCACCAGGGTCAACGGATCACCGATGATCGGCAGCCAGCTGAGCAGCAGCGACCAGTGACCGAAGCGTTGGTAATGCACGCGAGCCTTGTCCAGGTGGGCCGGGCTGACAGGAAACCAGCGCCGATCCTTGAAGTGCTCCAGCCGCGAGCCCAGCCACCAGTTCACCAGCGAGCCGAGGACATTGCCGAGCGTGGCAACCGCCAGCAACAGCCAGACCAGATGGCGCTCGCTGAGCAACAAGCCAACCAACACGGCCTCCGATTGCAACGGTAACAGGGTCGCCGCGCCGAAAGCCGCCAGGAACAAGCCGATATAGGCTTCGCCCATCAGTGCGCCGGGTAATCCGCCACTACGGTTTGGGTCCCGTCTTTCTTCAAGCCGATGACCTGGTAGGCATCGCTCATGCCGTCCATTTCCATGCCGGGCGAGCCCATGGGCATGCCCGGCGCGGCGACACCGAGCAGGTCATCGCGCTTGCTCAGCGCCAGCACCTGGTCGGCCGGGACATGGCCTTCGACGAATTTGCCGTTGATCTCGGCGGTGTGACAGGAACGCAGGTTCGGCGCCACGCCCAGGCGTTGCTTGACCGAACTCATGTCGGCCTCGACATGGTCGTTGACCTTGAAGCCGTTTGCTTGCAGATGCGAGATCCACTTTTTGCAACAGCCGCAATTGGCATCGCGGTGTACATCAATGGTGACCGATTCGGCCGCCTGGGCCAGGGTGGTCATGAACAGGGCGCTCAAGGCGAGCAGGTGCAGGGGATGGGCCATGGCGGTGGTCTCGTATCGAACGGTTTGGAGGGAGGATAACAGAGTAGCGAGCGCGAGCTGACGGGGGGCTGAGGCGGGGATTACAGAATTGTCAGGTTGCAAGGGTGAATAAAGTCCTGTGGGCGCGAGCTTGCTCGCGAAGGCATCAGCCCATTCGACACCCATGGAGGCTGACCCACCGCCATCGCGAGCAAGCTTTGCTCCCACAGGTCCTGCTCAAACAGGTCTGATGGGTGTACGACCGGGGGAGCCAGGCCGGCTGTCAGACCGCCATCGCGAGCAAGCCCGCTCCCACAGGAGAATGGAGACGCCTCAGCGCACCTTGAACCGCCCCATGATCGCATTCACACGCGTGTTGGCCTCCAGCAGTTGCCGGGTATTGGCCTCGCTGGCCAGGCCGCCCTCCACCAACTCCTCCACCATGTGACGGATTTGCACCATGCTGCGATTGATCTCCTCGGTCACCGCGCTCTGTTGCTCGGCGGCGGTGGCGATCTGGGTGCTCAGGCTGTTGATCTGACTGACGGAGCCGGCCATTTCGTCCAGGCCCGAGTTGACTCGAGAGGTGGCATCGGCGGCTGACTGGCAACTGGCCTGGGTATTTTCCATGGCTGCGACCGACGAACTCACGCCTTGGGTCAGGCGGGCCAGCATTTCGTTGATTTCCGATGTGCTGGCCTGGGTGCGGGCAGCGAGGGCGCGTACTTCGTCGGCCACCACGGCAAAACCACGGCCTTGCTCACCGGCCCGGGCGGCTTCAATGGCCGCGTTGAGGGCCAGCAGATTGGTCTGCCCGGCGATGGCGCCGATGACGCCGAGGATCTCGGTGATGCGCTGGGCATCCTGTTGCATGCTTTCGACCTTGCGGGTGGCGCTGGCCACTTCATCGATCAGAGCCACCACACTGTTGGACGCCTCACCAACCACCACGCGGGAGCGATCGGCATGCTCATTGGCGCGTTGGGTGAACGCCGCGGTCTCGGCCGCGTTTTGCGCGACGCTTTCAGCCGTGGAGCTCATCTGGGTAATGGCAGTCACGGTCTGGTCGGTTTCCGAGGCGTGGCGCATCAGGATTTCGCTGGTGTGGGCCGAGGTCCGCTGCAGATCGCCCAGGCTCGACGCCATGGCGCCCGTGGCCTGGGTGACTTCGCCGATCATGCTTTGCAGGTAAGCGATGAAGCGGTTGACCGAATGGCCGATCGCTCCCAGCTCGTCCTCGGCCCGGATGGTGATGCGTCGGGTCAGGTCGGCATCGCCAGTGGACAAGGCGTCGATGTTGCCTTTGAGGACCTTCATGCGGTGGGTCAACTGACGGATAGCGTAAAGCTGTATCAACACCAGCAGGATCACCATCGGGATCTGCAGCAGGCTAAGCGTGTTCAGTACATCGTCGCGCTGGGCCGTGATCAGGCGGGTTGGCAAGGCGGTCGCCAGGAACCACGGCGAACCTTCGATAGGGCGCATGAAGAACGTGCTGGCCTCGCCCTTGTTGTCGAACTCGACCCGTTGCAGGGGCTGGTCGCGCTTGGCCAGGCCCGCCTTGACCTGGGTGGCGAATGGCGAGGTGGTCGCCAGTTCGCTGATGTTCTTCAGTACGATCGGCCCACTGATGCGCGAACTGTTGCTGATGATTTTGCCGTCGCCCTCGACGATCAGCATCTCGGCGCCCAGGTCGGCTTCCTTGCGCGCTACCAGGTCATTGAAGAAGCCCAGGGTCACGTCAATGGTGGAAACACCGTAAGGCACGCCGTTTTTCTGGATGGCCATGGCGCAGTTGGTGCGTGGTTCGGCGCTGGCGTCATCTTTATAGGCCGCGGCCCAGGCACATTTGCCAGGAGGGGTGGCCATGCCGCCTTTGTGCCAGGGTTGTTCGTAATAGTTGGGCGCGGCGTCACTGTTCCAGAAGGTATTGACCGCCAGCTTGCCGGACGCGTCGCGGTGCCAGAACGTGCTGAATTTGTTGCGCCCCTCGGCCCGCTGGTTGGGCAACGGCCAGATCCCGCCGCCGAAGACTTTCAGCTCGCCATACTGATCCACCAGCCCCGGCAACACTTTGTCGATGGCATCGCTGTCGAGCAGCGGGATGGTCTGGGTGATGCTGCGTTGCTGGGCCTGGACTTTGTTCAGTTCGCCCTGGATCTGCTCGGCGACCTCGGCAATGCGGTTCAGCGCCACTTGCTCCTCGGTGTGACGCAATTTCGGTGCGACCAAGTAGCTGATGCCGACAACGGTCAGGATAGATAACACCAGGATGAACAGAACCAGGAACAGCGTGTAGCGGGCCTGAATGGTGCGCAGTGATGGCATGTTGGTGTGTTCCTTGCGCGAGGGCGACGTTCAGAAACAGTTGGGATGGGCGTACCAAGTTGTATCGGCGTCCATGCCGATAGCTTGAGCGAAGCGGGGGGACGTCGCGTCAGGCGGCCGAGCTGGCTTGCGTGTCTTTCGAGGCTTGGGCGTGAACCTGCCATTCATCGTGGAGACGTTGCATGAAGGCGGACTCCAGATTGAGCTTGCGCGGCTGTGACACACGGTGGAACAACGCCTGCCAACCTTGCGCAGTGTCGCTGGGCATTATTCCTGTGAAGAAGAAACCAGCGGTGCGCAGCAGGTGGTAGTCAGTGCAAAAGTGCCGACCGAGTCCGAGTCGGATTGAAAGCGGCCAATGGGCTGGCAGCTGTCGCAGCTGCCCGACGAGGCCGACATCCATGCGTTCGGCAAAGATGTCGACTCGTCCGGGCAAATGATTTATCCGTAACGGTTGAATCCCCGGTGGCGTGTCGTCGTGGAGGGTCCCGAACTGCGAAGCCAGTGGAGTCATTAGCCATTGGCAGGGTGCGGGCCACTGGACAGGCGGCAGCGGTCGAAAGTCCCCACCGATGGCCTGACAGCCGATCACGATGGTTTCGGCCTGGTCCGTGGCGAACGGCGAGGGTACGAAGTCGGGCAGCAGGCCGACATCATGAAAACCAAGCCGTTGGGACAGTCGTTGGCTGTAGGGATGGCTCGTAACCTGTTTGATCGACAGCCTGGCAAGCCCGAGCGCCTGACAACGGTCCAGGAGTTGCTGTCCCAGCCGCGTGGCAATCTGTCCGCCCTGCGAGTCGGGATCCACCGCCACCAGCGCCAGCTCGGCATCTTGGGTCGCCAACTGTTGGCGGCACAGCGCAGCATGACCGACCACGCGGTCGTCGATCATGGCGACCAACGAGTGCCACCGCCCCTGCAGATTATGTTGGCAGATCATCTGCGGCATGTAGACGTCCGGCGAGACGTAGTGATCGCCATAGACTCGGCGGAACAGCTCGCAGGTGTCGGCACTGTCCGACGGCCTGAACGGCCTGATGACCAAGTGGCTCATCCGATGCTCCTTGCTGGCAGCGCACCGTAGACCCGACGATCAATGATCGACAGATGCTTGCCGGAGCGGGGATGACGTTCCAGGTCCTGCGCAGCACAAGCCTGGACACTCAGGTCGAGTTTATCGATTCCTGGATATTGCTCGATCAAGGCGTCCTTCAGCGCTCGCGAGTGTGTTTGGTCAGCGTCAGCCTGTGCATCGGGCAGCCACTTGAGTAGCAGGTGATCATTATCCTGGACGTGCTCGATAATCAACTGCCATTGAAGATTGCCGCCCACGCGCCGGACGATGCCGCTGATTTCTTCAGGGAATAGCGACAACACGCCAACCCGTACTCGACGGCTTTGTGCGCTGCGCCCTTGGAGGGCGAACTTGCGCTGTGGCGTACCGACAGGTTCGCACCAACTGGCCCGGTCTCCTACCGGGTACCTGACGATGGGCATCAGGGTCCGGGTGAAATTGGTCACCACCAGGTTTCCGGTTTGACCGCAGGCATCGATGACCTCACCGCTCAGGTCGTCGATAATCTCCACCCGTGTCTGTTCGTCGAACACGCGATGCTCGCCCAAGTCGCAATCGGCTGTGCTGGCGCCTACCAGGCCGGCATCCACGCTGGCGTATCCGATCGACGCAAAGCGTGCCCGCGGAAATGCCCGCTTCAAGGTCGGCATCTGGCTTTCGAACAGGTTCTCGCCGCCAAACAGGACGGTGGTGATCTGTGGCAGCGTTCGCCCCTGTCCATTGACATGGCTGGCGAATGCCAACAAGTGGGCAGGCACGCCGACCAGCACATTGATGCGGTGGTCGGCGATGGCCTCGGCCAAGGGATCAAGTTTTACCGACCCGGTGAAGGGAAACTCGGTGATAGGTACATTCAAGCTGCAAAGGGCGCCGTGAATAAACAGGAAACTGGCGTACAGGTCTCCGGAAAAAAACAGATTGGCGATTCGATCCCCTGCAACCAGCTGGGCTGACAGGCTGCGACCGAAGCAGTCGAGCATCATCTGCCATTCAGCGTGGGTGTACACCGACATTTTGCCTTGGCTGGTCGTGCCGCCGGTTTTGAAAACCAGCGCATCCCTGACTTTATCGGTCAGTACTCGCCAGGTATCCAGGTCATGGCTGCCTTTCCAGTATTCATTTACATCGACAATCGGCCATTGTCCGAAGTCGCATCCCTGGACGGGCAAGTGGCATAGCTGAGTGTTATAGAACGCTGAGTGCGTGCGGATATGGTTGAACCATTGCTCATAGGCTAATGAAGCGCTCATCAGGATTTTCTCAAGGCTTGAAGGTTTGCTTATCGAAAATGGGCGAGATCAACTGGCCAGGATTCGACGGTCAATCACCAGCGGGACTTTGCCGCTGTGTTTATTACGTTCGAAGTGCTCCACCGGACAGCAATGGACTTCCAGGACCAGCAGCGTGGCATCGACGGATAGGCGCAGCGGTGCTAGCTCCAGCACTTGGCGTCGAACCGTTTCGGCGTCGCCATCGGTGCGAATCAGCAAGCGTTCACAGCCGCCACTCCCATGGTCGAGCACGATTTGAATGGCTGCTTGCGCCCGTTCGGCCAGTTCCTGGGTGTTGATGAGCTCCGTGGCGATGCGTACCAGGCGACCGTGGCGCTCGCGTAACTCGAATCTCGGCGACTCCAGGCCACAAGCGCAGGGGCCGGGTAACCAGCGTCCCAGATCGCCGACTTCATATCGCAGGAGGGGGCGCGCCTGGCGTATGCGAGAGGTGAACAGCATGCGTCCGGTTTCCCCGGGAGCGACCGGCTTATCCTGTTCAAGATGGACGATTTCCAAGGACTGAATGCCGTCCATGAGGTGGAACACGCCATTGTCGCTGGCGATGCAGGCATGACCGAGGGGGCCTGCGTCGACGGTGCCGTAGATGGCTGAGCAAATGCGTGCGACGCCACACTGCTGCAATAACCTGTGGCTGTCTTGCCCAAGGTGCTCGCCACCCAGCATGACTTTGCGGACGCCGCCGTACGCTTGCAGCACCGGCTGCTGGCTGGAGAACAGGCGATGCAAGGTACTCGGCATGCCGACCATCGTGTTGATTCGCTGAGCGACAATCAGCTTCGCAATCTCGTCGAAGGTGTCATCCGATGGTGCGCTCATGGGGTAATGCACGACCTTCATCTGTTCCAGGATTTTCGTGAAACTGAGGAATCCGCCGTACAGGCTGCCGCCATAAAAAAGATTGATGACCCGATCCTGCGCAGGGTCCAGGCCCGCCGCGCGCAGTCCGTCGGCGGCGGCGCGCATGTGGTGTTCGAAATCCCGGTAACTGTAGGGGGACAGCACGGGGGCGCCGCTGCTGCCGCCGGAGCGGAAGAACAGTTGCGCTTGAGGGGCCGCAGGCAAGGCCATGAACGCGGTCTTGTCCAGGATCGGCGTCGAGGGGCAAAGCGATAACGCGCCAGGGGAAGCATCCAGCGTCACGCGGTGACTGGCAACTTCCGCTTCGAGGCCGACCGATACCCGGCGACTCAATCGTTGTAACGCATAGACGCCATCGTGGGGCTCACCGTCATAGCCCTGCTGGATCTGCGCGGTGGAGGTCACGCGAGTTACGCCGGCGGTTATCAGGCGGCGCGCCAGTGCGGGTACTCGTTCCGGTTCGCAGATGAGGGCACAGCTCTGCAGCACATTGCGCCATGGCAGTAAAGTTTCAGCGAGCATTCCTTCAGGCACTGGCCGTAGCAACAGCGTGCGAAACAGTGGTGAAGGTTGGAGTTCGCGGTGATGTTCCCAGAGGATGCGCCAGCCGTTACCTGCCCAGACCTGACCGGTTTGACCTGCGAAACTGTAATCCAGGCGGGCCAGTGCCGTTCGGGTGGTGATTTCACATGCTTCGGCCGCGGTGGTTTCCAGGGCGGGCCAGTGTCCGGCGCGCCGTTCGAAAGCAGCGGCCAGAGCGTCGCCCAATGCTTGTATCCGGGCAGGCTCGTCGTTGTCCACCAGCAGCCATTGCGGGCTGGAGCATGCCTGCTGATCGAGGCGGCAGATTTCGTCCACCAGGTTGTCCAGCGCCTGCGCGCTTGCCGCAAGAGGCGTGATATAGGCGAAGCTGATGCGATGTCCCCAATCAATCCAGCGACAGCCACTTGGAACCTGTTCGCGTAACGCTGTCAGGGCTGTTTCGCCGCCCCAGGCGCTGATGCCCTGTGCCAGCGCGAAAAGGCGACCGGTTTCGTGGGAGGGCACGGGCAATACAGCCAAGTAGTCGCGCAACCGGCCACTTGAGTCGCACCCCAGGAACGCAGCCAGCAGCCGCGCCGTGAGGTCGCCGTCACGAGTACTGGGGCGCAGCCAGTTCACGTTACCCGCCAACAGGCCTTCAAGCGCCGCGCAGAATCCCAACAAGGGTGAGTTGCCCGGCGTCACATGCACCACAAGCCCCAGGGGCTGCCAACTTTCGAACGGGCCATCGCCGTAATCGATCCGCCGCAACGAGCGTGGGGCCGAACCCAGTTCCCGCTCAAGCTTGAGGCCCAGGTGGGTGCGGCCACAGAAGGCAATCAGCGCCTGACGCTGTTCCTCGTCGAGCATTGGGTTTTGGTCGGACATCTGCAGCATTTGTACGAACGCGTCTGCGCAATCGAGCACCTCTTCGATGCGGGGCGGGCAGTCCAGGAGGGCGGGCAGTTGCGCCTGCAGGCGTTCAAGTGCTGCATCGAGCGTCAATTCGGCGCTCAGTTGACCGTTGATGAGATACATATCAGTTTTCCTTGATCAATTCGGCGGCGGCCATGGCGCAGCTTCGGCTGGCACTGGTGCCGGCGCGCCCGTGCAATTCGAACCACTCGGTTGGCAGGCCGCACTCGCAATCGGCCGGATGCAGCGTCGCCAGGTCGCTCATCACCACGGCGTGCGCCGGACTGGATGAGATGTAGGGCGAGACGAACGACAGCAACCCTGGCTCGCCCAGCGGCTGGACACTGAAGTCCTTGGGGTGGCGCACGAAGATTTTCGAGTAGACCGGTACGTGGAACCGATGCTGTTCACATTCGATGTAAGGCACCGCGTGCTCGACCGCGCCGTAGCCGTCGCGGCACCGATGGGCCTCGATGCCCAACTGCCGGGTGATGCGTGCGTAGACCTGATGGCGAGGGATTTCCTGGGCAGCCTGCTTCTTCCAACCGCCCCCCAGGAAGACGAGTGATCCTTGGGCAAGCTTCAGGTCCTGTACAGCGGTTTGCTGCATGCGTTCAAGTACGTGCCATAACAATGCCGGAAAACCGAAGATCCGCACCGGCAGGCCTTCTTCGGCGAAGGATTGCAGGGCGCTGATCACGCCGAACACATCGAATTCATGACCTTTTCCGGTGCGACGCAAGGCGTAGGCAACGCGATTGGCCGGCGCGAAGCGACACAGGAATTGATCGGTGTATGCCGTGCCGAGTTGGTTGGCCGCTTCGGGCTCGTGGCTGAAGAGAAGATAATTGCAGGGCGAATCAGGCGTGGACCAGCCGTAGTGTTCAAAGATTTTCGCCACCATGCCTTGGGCCGCCATCATGCTGCGCTCGTCATAGCGCATACGACTTTTCTGGCCGCTGGTGCCGGAGGAGGTGAGTTCGAGTGCGTTTTCAGCGGTAGGGCTGAGCAGCAATCTTTGCTTGAAATAGCTGGCGTAGATGGGCGGCAGTCGCGCCCAGTCAGTCAGATGCTCCAAGTCATTGACGCATAACCCGTTGGCGTTGAGCCAAGGTTCATAACCGGGCGTGTGCTGACAATGAAACCGGCTGATTTCAGCCATGGCTTTATCGAACAGTCCCGGCGGCACCGAATCGTAGCCATAGGGCTGGGGCAATGCGCACAGCGCATCGGCATGGGGAAAGTGAGTCATCAGGTAGTCCTCAGGGCAGGCAAATTCAGACGTGAGCGGCGGGTTGTGCCGAAAACAGGCGCAATGCAATCAAGCAACCGAGGCCGGCGATGCCGACCATCAACGCGAAGGATTCCAGGCTCGCCCCGGCGCCCAGCAGCGCCAGCAGCGAGCTCGCCGCGCTCATCACCGCGATCGAAATCATTCCGACCATGGCCGAGACCAGCCCTTTACTGTCGTCGCTGGTGAACAGCGCCAGTCGGTAAAGCGCGGCGTTGCCCATGCCGAGCCCGATCGCGTACAGCGACAGGGCACTGACCAGTACGGCAAGCGATAGATCGAATTGACTGGCAACGACCAAAGCGATCAGGCCGGTACAGAAGGGCAGCAGGCTGTAGCCGACCACCCGACGCACGCCGACTCGCTCCACCAGGGCGTTGAGCATCAGATTGCCGAGGATGACTGCCGAGAAAACCGGAATCTGCCAGATACCGTAGAGCAATGGAGAAAGGCCCTGGCCCTGGATCAACAGCAGCGGAGACAGGCCGATCCAGGCAATCAGCGGCAGGCTCATCAACCCTAGCGCGACGCTGGCCGACATGAACCCCACATGGCCCAGTAGCGCGCCGTATCGCCGGACCAGCGAACGCATGTCGAGTGGTTGGGTAGTCGGAGTGTTATCGGGGAGTCGAGTCGCGTCGCTATTTCTCGGCATGAACCACCACAAGGCTAGCCAGCTCAACATCCCGAGGCCGGTCAGCAACATGAACAGCTCACGCCAGGACAGCCATTGCAGCAGCATCCCCCCAGCCAACGGTCCCAAAAGGGGCGAGAGAAGGGCCAGGTTGCCCAACAACGCCATGACTTTCACCGCAGTAGACTCGCAAAAGACCTCTTGAATGGCCGGATAGCTGACCGCGATCACAAAACCCAACCCCATCCCCTGGATCAAGCGCAGCCCATTGAAACCTTGCATGCTGGTGACCTGGGTGATCGCCGCGCAAGCCAGCACGAATCCGGCGCACCCGACCAGCATGAATGGGCGCCGTCCATGGCGATCCGACAGTGGGCCGATCAGCCATGGCAACAGGATGCCGCCCAACAGGTACAAGTTGAATGCGTAGGGAATTTGATCGGCGGATGCATCCAGATCCCGGGTCACCATGAGCATGGCGGGCATGACCAGGTCGCTGGCCATATAGGTAAGGAGTTCAAAAACGGCGATTGCCAGGCAGAAGCCTGCCAGGCGAGTGGACGAAAAAATGATCGGCTGATTTTGCATGGGTTTCCAACGCTGGCTTTCGGAAAGAAGAAATCACTTCTTTTTCGAGATTACGTTGGTGACGTCCACGGTCGTAAGGCGACTTCCCCTGTATGAGCGAGGGAAAACGGAACTTTTTTTGTAGGATGAATCCTTCAGAAGGTATTTACGGCGGCTGCTTAATAATCCGGTGCCCGATGAAAGCAGGTCATCAATGCCTACGACTACAGTCGCGCGAAAATGCGCGAGGGCTGTACCATAGAGTCCTGCTTGCATCGCGCAACGAAAAAGGTGAAGCAGTGCCGAGATGCAAATGCGATGCAGAGGGGAATCACTTCAGGAAGCTGGCAAATGACTCATTCGCAACGTTTGAAATACTCGATTCTGATCGTCCTCGTCGTCCTGGCAATCATGCTTGGACTGTCGTGGATGCAGGGCAAGGGCATGATCAGCGAGCAGCTGTTTCAATACATCGCCATTGCCGTGGCGGTCATCGTGGTGGTGATCAACGGCGTGATGCGGCGCAAGGTCAAGTCCTGAGCGACGGCTTCAATCCTCGGCCTGGAGCACGGCCATCGCACTGGGGTGCAGGCAGTAGCTTTTATCCGGATTGAGGGTGACGACGCCCTCGCTGCACAGGCGCTTCAAAACCTCGCGCACGCTGAGAAAGGACAATGGAATGTCCAGCCCCAACAACTGGCTGTGCACCCCGCGCACGCCCAGGCTGCGGTTTTCGTGGGCGGCCTTGAGCAGCGCGTCGATGACTTTGAGACGAATCAGGCTGGTCCTGAGCCCGAAGCTCTTGAGCAAGCGCCTGATGTGGTCATTGCCGCCTCGTTCCGCCGGCCTGTCGAATACACGGTGGGGGGCGTTCAGCGAGACGCCGGTCGCCCTTGGCTTGCCCTCCATGGGCAGTTGCGCGTTACGCATGCAAAAACTCCTTACCAGCCTGATCAGAAAAGGTCACGGATACTCTCCTGTAATAGGACGAACGAGGACGCACAATCATGAGGGCCATGATGTGAAAAAAATGCCCTTGCTGCGTCAAACCCTCGCTTTCAAAAGGCCGCCAGCCATTAATTTTTTTTCATCCGGTTCGTTTTCAAGGTAGGCACATTCCGGTTCAGCACGCGGCATGTGATTTCCCAGGCGGGCCGAGTGTTTGTCTTCTGTCGCACCGGTAGCCGTCCTGGTTTCTGAAGTTTTCATCAGGAGTGAACGTGAGAATGTCCGGGCAGTTATCGAGGGTTGGCCTCGCAGGCGCTTTTCTGGGGATCGCCCTCGGGCTCAGCCCCGTGGTCAATGCGCAGGACGATGGGCAGCAGGCCAGTGCCGAGATCCGTCGCACCCGTTTTGGCGTACCGCATATCCGGGCGCAGGATGAACGTGGGCTGGGTTATGGCATCGGCTACGCCTACGCCCAGGACAACCTGTGCCTGCTGGCCAATGAGATCGTCACGGTCAACGCCCAGCGCTCGCGCTATTTCGGGCCGGAGCAGGTCACGGTCGAGCAGCGGGAGAACCGCGTCAGCGATCTGTTCTTCAGTTGGCTCAACACGCCACAAGCGGTTTCCGGTTTCTGGCAGGCCCAGACGCCCCAGGTGCAACAACTGGTCGAAGGCTACGTGGCGGGTTACAACCGTGCGCTGGTCGAACGCAAGGCCAAAGGCCTGCCCGAACAATGTGCCAGCGAATGGGTACGGCCGATCACGGCGCTGGACCTGGTCAAGTTGACCCGCCGGCTGTTGGTGGAAGGGGGCGTTGGCCAGTTCGCCGAGGCCCTGGCCGGCGCGCAACCGCCCCAGGCGACCGCACTCGCGGGCACCCCGGTCACCGGTTTCGCGGCCGCCGCAACCCGGCAGCAGCGTTTTGCCCTGGAGCGCGGCAGCAATGCGTTGGCCATCGGCAGCGAGCGCTCGTTCAATGGTCGTGGGATGTTGCTGGCGAACCCGCATTTTCCGTGGGTAGGCGGCATGCGTTTCTACCAGATGCACCTGACCATTCCCGGCAAGCTGGACGTCATGGGCGCGGCGCTGCCAGGTCTGCCGATGATCAACATCGGTTTCAGCCAGCACCTGGCCTGGACCCACACCGTCGACAGCTCGAAACACTTCACCCTGTACCGCCTGCAACTCGATCCGAAGGACCCGACCCGCTATCTGCTCGACGGCAAGTCTGTGCCGATGAGCCAGCAAACGGTCGTGGTAGACGTCAAGCAACCTGACGGCCAGGTGCAGACGGTCTCCCGAGTGGTCTATGGCTCACAGTTCGGCCCGATCGTGCAATGGCCTGGCCGGCTGGACTGGGATAACCGGTTCGCCTACAGCCTGCGGGACGCGAACCTGGAAAACGATCGCGTGCTGGCCCAGTGGTACGCCATGAACAAGGCGGTCACGCTCAAGGATCTGCAGGACGCCGTCCATAAGATTCAGGGCATTCCCTGGGTCAATACCCTGGCGGTGGACGACCAGGGGCAAAGCCTTTACATGAACGTGTCGGTGGTGCCGAACGTCGACGCCGACAAACTGGCCCGGTGCAGCGATCCCCGGGCCGGGTTGAGACTGATCGTGCTGGATGGCTCTCGCAGCGAGTGTGCCTGGGGCATCGATTCCAAAGCCGTGCAAAAAGGCATCTATGCCGCCGACAGGCTTCCGCAGTTGCTGCGCCGTGATTATGTGCAGAACTCCAACGATTCGGCCTGGATGGTCAACCCTGCGCAGCCGCTGTCCGGTTACTCCCCGTTGATCAGCCAGCAAGGTCAGCCGCTGGGACTGCGGGCGCGTTTTGCACTGGACCGGATGGGCCAGTTGGCCAAGAACGGGCCGGTGAAGGTGGAGGATTTGCAGCGCATGGTCATGGACGACCAGGTTTATCTGGCTGACCAGGTGATGCCGGACCTGCTCGGCGTGTGCGCCGGTGACCTGGGGGCCGATGCTTCGGCATTGGTCGAGGCTTGTGCCAGCCTCGAGGCCTGGGATCGCAAGGCCGGCCTGAATAGCGGCCTGGGGTTCGTGCATTTCCAGCACATCATGGACCGGTTGCAGGCGGTACCTGATTCATGGCGCGTCGCCTTCGATCCCAAAGATCCGCAACACACCCCGCGTGGCCTGGCGGTCGAGCGGCCGGCAGTACTCAAGGCCGTGCGCGATGCCATGCTGGCTTCGGTGGAGGCGGTGAAGGTCGCCGGGTTGTCGAAGAACAGCCAATGGCAAGACGTCCAGGTGGCCAGCAGCGGCAGCCGCCAGACACCGATTCACGGCGGTCCCGGGGAGCTGGGCATCTACAACGCGATCCAGAGTGTGCCCGGGGCGAACGGCAAGCGGGAAGTGGTCAGCGGGACCAGCTATCTGCAAGTGGTGACGTTTGACGGCAAAGGTCCGCAGGCCCTGGGATTGTTGGCATTCTCCCTCTCCAGCGACCCGGCATCGCCGTATTCGACGGACCAGACCCAGGCCTTTTCGCAGAAGCAGTGGAGTGTGCTGCCATTCACTGAACAGCAGATCAAGGCCGATCCGCACTATCAGGCGCTGATTATCCGCGAGCGTGATGAGACGGGCAGGGTGGCGACGCAATAGCCGCTTGTGTGCGGTCACATTCAAACTGGATGTAGACTGATCCACCGCCTTCGCGAGCAAGCTTTGCTCCCACAGGGGATTTGTGTTGGCTGGGAAATCGCAGGCTGGCACCGATCCAAACTGTGGGAGCAAAGCTTGCTCGCGATGACGGAGGCATGTTCAACATCAAGGCAGACTGACCCACCGCTATCGCGAGCAAGCTTTGCTCCCACAGGGGATTTTTGTTGGCCGGGAAATCGCAGGCTGGCACCGATCCAAATTGTGGGAGCAAAGCTTGCTCGCGATGACGGAGGCATGTTCAACATCAAAGCAGACTGACCCACCGCTATCGCGAGCAAGCTTTGCTCCCACAGGGGATTTGTGTTGGCCGGGAAATCGCAGGCTGGCACCGATCCAAACTGTGGGAGCAAAGCTTGCTCGCGATGACGGAGGCATGTTCAACATCAAGGCAGACTGACCCACCGCTATCGCGAGCAAGCTTTGCTCCCACAGGGGATTTTTGTTGGCCGGGAAATCGCAGGCTGGCACCGATCCAAATTGTGGGAGCAAAGCTTGCTCGCGATGACGGAGGCATGTTCAACATCAAAGCAGACTGACCCACCGCTATCGCGAGCAAGCTTTGCTCCCACAGGGGATTTGTGTTGGCCGGGAAATCGCAGGCTGGCACCGATCCAAACTGTGGGAGCAAAGCTTGCTCGCGATGACGGAGGCATGTTCAACATCAAGGCAGACTGACCCACCGCTATCGCGAGCAAGCTTTGCTCCCACAGGGGATTTTTGTTGGCCGGGAAATCGCAGGCTGGCACCGATCCAAATTGTGGGAGCAAAGCTTGCTCGCGATGACGGAGGCATGTTCAACATCAAAGCAGACTGACCCACCGCTATCGCGAGCAAGCTTTGCTCCCACAGGGGATTTGTGTTGGCCGGGAAATCGCAGGCTGGCACCGATCAAAATTGTGGGAGCAAAGCTTGCTCGCGATGACGGCGGCATGTTCAACATCAAGGCAGACTGACCCACCGCTATCGCGAGCAAGCTTTGCTCCCACAGGGGATTTGTGTTGGCCGGGAAATCGCAGGCTGGCACCGATCCAAACTGTGGGAGCAAAGCTTGCTTGCGATGACGGCGGCAGATTCAACATCGAGGCAAGCTGTCCCTCTGCTATCGCGAGCAAGCTTTGCTCCCACAGGGGATTTTTGTTGGCCGGGAAATCGCAGGCTGGCACCGATCCAAATTGTGGGAGCAAAGCTTGCTCGCGATGACGGAGGCATGTTCAACATCAAGGCAGACTGACCCACCGCTATCGCGAGCAAGCTTTGCTCCCACAGGGGATTTTTGTTGGCCGGGAAATCGCAGGCTGGCACCGATCCAAATTGTGGGAGCAAAGCTTGCTCGCGATGACGGAGGCATGTTCAACATCAAAGCAGACTGACCCACCGCTATCGCGAGCAAGCTTTGCTCCCACAGGGGATTTGTGTTGGCCGGGCAATCGCAGGCTGGCACTGATCCAAATTGTGGGAGCGAGCCTGCTCGCGATGACGGCGGCAGATTCAACATCGTGGCAAGCTGTCCCTCTGCTATCGCGAGCAAGCTTTGCTCCCACAGGGGATTTGTGTTGGCCGGGAAATCGCAGGCTGGCACCGATCCAAACTGTGGGAGCAAAGCTTGCTCGCGATGACGGAGGCATGTTCAACATCAAGGCAGACTGACTCACCGCTATCGCGAGCAAGCTTTGCTCCCACAGAGAAAAGCTTTCAGTTCGTGGCCGGTCGTTGCCCGATGGAGTTGAGGACCGGGTTGCCGTCCTTGTTCCGGGTCAGATAGACCGGCAGGACTTTGGGCAGCGAAGGCACCAGGTTCTGCACTTCGCTGATGTTGTAGACACCACCGATACGCAAGCCACCGGTGCTGTTGTCGGCCAGCATGACGGGCCGGTCGAGGTAGCGGTTGATCAGCGGCAGTGCATCGCTCAGGGCGAGGTTATCCAACACCAGCTTGCCGTTGCGCCACGCCAGCGAACTGTCGTTGGCGTCTGTCTCACGAACTTGCGGTTGCTGGTCGCCGGCCTTGTAGCTTGCCTGCATGCCCGGGGAAAGCGGCAGGCCGTCACGGGGGTTCGCCTGGTTGCTGGTCACCCTCACCGAGCCCTCCAGTAGCGTGATCCGGACCTGGTCCTGGTACATCCATACGTTGAAGCGAGTACCGGTCACGCGCACCTGGCCTTGGCCGGCCCGAACGACAAACGGGTGCTGTTTGTCGTGGCTGACGTCAAAAAACGCCTCACCCTTTTTCAGCGTCACCCTGCGTTCGTTTTTGTAGTTGGCAAATACCAGCTCACTGCCCAGGTTGAGTTCGACCTGGCTGCCGTCACCCAGGGTGACATGGCGTACGCTTGCGCCGGCTTCGAAGCGCTGGTAGGAATTGGCAACCCAGCCCAGGTTCCAACCGGTGTAAGCGGCCAGCGGCATGCCGACTACGAACACCGCAGCGGCGACCGCCAACCGACTCCAGCGCGACCGGCTGCGGCGTGCTGGGGCGGCTGGCGCCGACTCGACGCGCGGCAGATGATCGGCAACAGCCCAGATCTCCAGCATGGCTTCGTATTCGAAAGCATGCAGGGGATCGGCATCGTGCCATTGCTTGAACGCCTGCCGTTCGGCATCGGTGCAATCGACGGCATGCAAACGCATGCACCAATGGGCAGCGGCATCGGTAATGGCGTCGTATTCGGCTTCCGAGAGGGGATGTTCGGTCATTGACTCTTCCTGGTTTGCCGCATTCTAACCTTCGGCATGAGCTGCCGAGAACAGCCGTCATGGCGTTTACGCATCAATGAGCCTTTTTTTCTCAAACATTCGTCGTGGCCTACCGTCGCATACATTGCGTGAAAAAAAGATCAACCACTCAAACCCTTCACGGCACGGCAATTTGCCGTGATGGAGTGGAGTCGAGTTGGCGTCCCAATTCACAAATCAAGAGCGTGAGCGAGTCGGCGTTGCGAAGTATGACGTCGATGCGCTTGTCCGGCAAAATCGGATCGAGAAAATCATCACGAGCGTTATCCATGGTTCTGGCGCCGGTTATCTTCAGGATTTCCCGGGTGGTTTGCCGGTATCCAGGCAACAGCTCCAGCTTCTTGTAGGTGTTATCCGTGCTGTCCCATTGCGTGAACAGTTTTGACTTTGGCGTGGTCAATGAAAGCCCGTTGAGTTGCAGGTCCTTTTGCTTGTCGTATTGCAACTTTCCGGCGTAAGTCACTGTTGAAATCAAATCGAGAAATGGCAGTGCGGCGTCCAGGTAGATGATGTCGAACGTATTGAACAACTGATGGGAAATTTCGTGAATGAAGGTCGCTCCCTGGGCATGTGCATCGACATTGAAGAACTCGGGTACGACGGCCTTGTACCAGTCCAAGCCCATGTCGAAAAAAAACTGCGTGATATAGATTCTTCCGACGGCTGCCGGCTCGAGTACGAAGGCGGTTGCTCGATCTTCCAGGTGCTTGAGGTTGCCGATCACGATGCGGTCGGCATTCTGGAGCGCCCAGGATGGATCGGCCAACGCCCGGCATATAGGCGAGATCGCCGCCTCTATCTTGCCGATAAGACGCGCATCGACGCTGTTGACCCCAAAAAACAATCTCAGGAAATTATCCAGCCGAGAGCCCACAAGTGGTTGTCGCTTGAATTGATCAAAGTTGTGAAGGGCGTTGAATGAATAGAACCTCGCGGTCTCCAGTGCCTGCATAATTGCATTTGCACGATACGGATATTTCCTGCGTATCTCAGCCATGCCCTTTGCTTCGATATTCAGTGAACCCTTGGCCTTGAAGTCGCTGTAGGTGACGGCCATCTTCGAGCCGGCTTTACCGAAGCGTATGGTCTGGCGTTGTGGATCGAGTGCCCATGTCCGGCCGTCAGGCGACTTTCTCAATAACGGCCCCTCTGCGTGCTCATGCACGATTCGCCAGGTTTGGCCGGCTTTCGCTACTTGGAAGACTTTGCCGGCGAGGGGGATGTACAGCTTGCCGTTTTCCAGTGCCTTGTAGGTTCCGTCGATCAGGTCCAGTTGCAGGCCCGACAGGCTGATGCCCATGGCCTCGAAAACGCTCAAGTCGGTTCGGATCTGGGCGGTGGAAGCGATGTCCTTCCAGCGATTGGCCAACGTAGCGCCTTGGGAGAGAGGTTCAACGGGATCGAGCAGGCCGAATGTGTCTTCGCGATTCATCAGGCCCAGCGACACCATCTCCGCGGCGCCAGCGATAAAGTCGTGCAGGCCTGTTCTCCAGTCATGTTGCTGCAAGGCTTCGGCTGAAGCCTTGAAGTCCTGGTAGCTTTCCCAAAGCGTTTCGATAAAAGTCAGTTTGCCCGACAACTGTCCCCCGACCAACTTGATGCCGGAGCTGAGCAGGTGCAGGACCGTTCCCCAGTCAAACTGTCGATTTTCATTGGTTTGCGCGGTCAGCATGTCCGATAACAATGCTGCGTTGTCGTCGAACAATGTGTCGAGCAGGTTGGTCTGGATAGGGTTCGAGGCCAGGGTGATTTCCGATCGCTGCCCGAGCGTGGCGGCGAACAGGTGCCTGAATGTGGACTGCTGGTGCTCGGGAAGCCGGCGAATCAGCAGGTCCTGAAGTATCCCTGGCGTATTGAATGCGGCAATGACGCTCTTTTCATCCTTGAATTCGGTGAAGTGATCCCCCTCATGGTAGGGCGAATACAGGACTTGAGGACTTGTCGCATCGACGCTCGAACCGATCAAGTAGAGCCCCTGCACTTTGACCGGCACGGCACCGTCGGTCTTGATCAACTCCAGCGGGCGAATAAACGCGTTGGCACCGTCAACGGCTTTGCGAGCGACGGCATCGGGCATGTCCACCACCTGACGGATCAAATCAAAGGCCAGGGGGGAAAGGTGTTGTTGCAGATAGCGTGCGTGAGCGTATTGCAGCAACTGCCAGGGCATTTGTTGGCGGAAGGCCGCTTTCCTTTGCCGGGCCTGCGCAGTGGTGCCGGACAGTTTCTGCGCCACCTGATTTTTAAAGTCGGTGGAGATATCCAACGAAGACAGCATCTGCCGGACGGTGATCTCGTTCAGGCCGTCCGGCAGTTTCTGCGTG
Source organism: Pseudomonas sp. H1_F01 (assembly GCF_054681425.1). Classification (NCBI taxonomy): domain Bacteria; kingdom Pseudomonadati; phylum Pseudomonadota; class Gammaproteobacteria; order Pseudomonadales; family Pseudomonadaceae; genus Pseudomonas; species Pseudomonas sp. H1_F01. The sequence goes on from NZ_CP162823.1 coordinate 3,332,670, forward strand.
GACGTTGAAGAAACCTTGAATCCTTCCCGGGTCACTTCGATGTGATGCATGGCGAAGTCGGTTAGCGAACTGGCCGGCCCGACGATGGCAAGGTTCGGTGTGATCTGGATGGTGTCGGGGTCAAGGTTGTTTGCGGCGAAGCGTGCGCTCAGCAGCGCTTTCAGTTTATTACGCACATAGGTGCGCAGCGGCTCGATACCGTCCAGATAGTCCTTGCCATCGACCACGCTGTTTTTATATTGCTCAAGCAACTCGACGTGCAGGCGTTGATCGTCAAGTGCCGCTGTACCGAGCCAGGCGGGGAGTTGCTGTTGCTGCTTGTTGGCCTGGGCAATGTGTGAGGCGCGCTTGAGGTTGGTGGGCGCGCCTTTGTTCAGCAATGCCTGAAGGCTTCTCGACAGTGCCTTGCCGGTCAGTTGCCAGCTCCCGGCCTTCAAGGTGCTCAGATAAGCATGCTCGGCCTCAAAGTGTTTGATGAACGAATTCATCCGATTCACCAGCACGTTGTCCTCGATCAGCTCATACGCCTGGAGTTGATAATGCCCATGAGGTTGGCGTTGTGCCGGCGTGAGATTAGCGAGCAAACCAAAGCGTTTCCGGGAGTCGAGCAGGTGTCGATTCAATTGCTGGGTGGCAACTTCAACAGACGAAAACGCCTGCAAGCCATCGGCGGGCGTCCAGAGGATTGCCATGCCCGAATAGGGGGTGTCGAGGCCTCCGCGTTCAGTTAATAAAAAGCAGTTGGCAAGGGGTAGATAAACCGTTCGACCATCTTCGCTACAAGCCAGCGTCAATGAATAGACATCCGGCCGAAAGCCCCTGACGCCTATCCGTTGTGCGCGGTCCGGGTATTCTGAATCGTAGGCAAAAACCGCTCTGATCAGGTCATTCGCAATCGACGGCAGGCTCGCGTTAAGTTCCCTGAGTTCGGCCTCGGCACGTATCCCCAAGGAAAAAACATTGGTCAGTTCAGCCAGTAATTGCTTGAGCCCATTGCGCAGCGAAACGTTGTGGGAGGTCGGCAACCGGGTAAAGAGGTTATCGAAAGCCGCTTCGACATCGGTGTAACTCTTGACCTTTCTTTGCATCTGATCAGCCATGAAGTTGGACGGGCGCAGACTTCCATGAAAAGCGGGATGAGTGCCCCAGTGTCCGGCAGTAGGCTGGTCCAACAGGCTTTTGTTGATGAAGGTGCGTATATCCAACGCCTTGTCGATGAGCGGGTGGATATCGACATCGCCCTGGCGAGACATTTCCAGTGCGTAATGAAGATTATTCTTCTGTTTTTCGATGATGGTATTCGCCAGGGATTCGGCCACTGGCAAATCCAGTGGCTTGCCCGAAAGCTGTGGCTCGTCAAACCGCAGGAAACGGTTGCGCTCTTCCAGGCTCAGCAGGCTATAGAGCGCTTCCTTTTGTGCGGTGCTTGCGGGGTTACCGAACAGCGCAGCCTTGAAACCGAGATGGTTGTCTATTTTCTGAAGACCATGCATGGGCGTGTAGAGATAGTTGCCTTTGGCGCTGATCATCATGGAGCCTGCAAGTTCTACGAAGTGCGGCTCATATTCCCAGAGGCGAATCGTTTCGATGAACAGCAGTGTCTCGTCTCGACGGGAAGGTCTGAACAGCCGGAGCAGCTCACGACTTTGTTCCTCCGTCAGTTGTCTTTTTTCCCGCTCGACCAGGATGGTTGCCCAGAGTCCATCGTGGATGACTTGGGAAAGCAGTTTGCGTCGAGACATATAGAAGTGAGTCGTCGTGTTCTCCCAAAAGGCATCGAGGCAGCCGATGAGCGTCGGAATCAGTTTCCTGGCAACGTCCTTTATGATGTTTTCCCATTGCTGCGGGCTGTAGGACGATGCAAGTGTCCCCGGATGAGTCAGATCGATGTCATGCCCGACAGGCCAGCCCTGATGATGGAAATAGCCCAGGATGGCATCGCTCAGTGGGATGCTTTCGGTCACCTGGATGGCCCTTGGATTTCCCGGGCGAGCCCCCTTGCCGAAGGCCACGCGGATCTGTCGATGATCCAGGTCCGGCAGCGCCTCGTTCAAGATCTGGTCAAGCATTGATCTCAAGGAGGGCAACTTGATCAGTTCATTCACCATGGCCAGGGCGTTGAGGCTCTGGGCGTACTCGATGGATTCGAGCTGGGTCTTGAAAACATCCTCTTCGATGAGTTGCCGGGTCAGCCTGATGTCAGTGGTGCTGTTCAGTTCGCTGCGCTGGGAAATCGACAAGAGGCGGAACAGGTCGTCGCGTTGCGCGGTGTCCCGGCGCATGTGGTCAATCTGTTCTTCGAGGGAGACCAGGTTGTCGAACTTTTTTATGCCACCTCTTGGCGTGTAGAGAAACACCGGGTGGGTGCTGGTTTCGGCGCTGTTCGACGAGGTGCTAAGGACAAAGCAGCCGGCCAGTGCAATGGGCGATTTTTCATCGGCTTGCAACAGAATGGTTTCGGCGAACATCGGGGGTGTCTGCGCTGCGCGCTGGGTGTGGTCGGGCAGGGCGATGTGCTGCAACCAGTCGAGGTCTGCCTGCGTCAGACCGTGGGTGGCGGTCAATTCGTCCAGGCGATGGGGGGGCAATACCTCGGGAAATAAAAGTGGCGTGGTTTCAGTGAGCATCGTTGCTTCTCGATCAGGGCGCCTCAGAGCGGCGCGAACATGGAGGAAGCCGCCAGACTAGGCAACGATGAATGAGCAAAGGTGGTACATAGTTACCGCATGCTGGTTTTCGACCTGCCAGCCGGGCAAATGCCGCGGACAAGGATTGACAGTGCGCGCCTGAAACGGTGTTTAATCACCCGGCGGGTCCCTTTACGCTGTTGCTACCTCCAACAATCATTCTGGAGCTTCAGATGTCTGCGCCATCCGATCATGCCGCTTCTTGCACCTTGTCTTTCGATGCTCTGGTGAGCTTGCTGGAGAAAATTTTCCTGCGTCATGGCACGTCGACCGAAGTCGCTCGGTGCCTGGCTGAAAACTGCGCCGGGGCCGAGCGCGACGGTGCCCACAGCCATGGGGTATTTCGCATTCCCGGTTATGTCTCGACACTCGACAGCGGTTGGGTCAACGGCAAGGCCGTGCCAGTGGTCGAGGACGTCGCGTCAGGGTTTGTCGCCGTGGACGCCGGCAACGGGTTTGCCCAGCCCGCACTGGCCGCAGCGCGTCCATTGCTGGTGGCGAAGGCCCGCAGCGCCGGCATTGCCATCCTGGCCATTCGCAACTCCCATCACTTTGCCGCCCTCTGGCCGGATGTCGAGCCGTTCGCCTATGAAGGCCTGGTGGCGTTGAGTGTGGTCAACAGCATGACGTGTGTGGTGCCCCATGGCGCGGACCGCCCATTGTTCGGCACCAATCCCATTGCCTTCGCCGCACCACGGGCTGACGGTGAGCCGATTGTTTTCGACCTCGCCACCAGCGCCATTGCCCACGGCGACGTACAGATTGCTGCACGCAAGGGCGAGTTGTTGCCGCCAGGAATGGGCGTGGACAGCCTTGGCCAGCCGACCCGCGACCCCAAGGCGATTCTCGAAGGTGGCGCGCTCCTGCCTTTTGGTGGGCACAAGGGCTCGGCGCTGTCGATGATGGTCGAATTGCTGGCGGCAGCCCTGACTGGCGGCAATTTTTCCTTCGAATTCGACTGGCACGACCACCCGGGCGCCAAGACCCCGTGGACCGGACAGTTGTTGATCGTGATCGACCCGAGCAAGACCGCCGGGCAAAACTTCGCCGAGCGCAGCCAGGAGTTGGTCAGGCAGATGCATGGCGTTGGGTTGCGGCGCTTACCGGGAGACCGTCGCCATCGCGAACGCAGCAAATCCAATGAGCATGGGATTAGCTTGGACGAGCAGACCCTGGCGCAATTGCGCGAGTTGGCAGGGATTTGAACAACCCGCTGTGGCGGCCAGCCTGGCTGCCACTGCCTTGCCGTGACACGCTGCGCCAAGCCTTCTACTATGACGGCTTCTTTTCTGTGGAATCGCCTGGATGAGTAAGCCCGGCCAAACGGTGCTGGTTGCGCTGCGCAAGATGATCGCCTCGGGCGAGTTGGCCGCTGGCGAGCGCTTGATGGAAATACCTACGGCCGAGCTGTTCGGCGTTTCGCGCATGCCGGTGCGCATGGCGTTCCGAACCTTGGAGCAGGAAGGGTTGCTGGTGCGCTTCGGCGGACGAGGTTTCCAGGTGCGTTCGGTCAGTGCCGAGCAGATCGCCGGGGCGGTGGAGGTGCGTGGCGTGCTGGAAGGCCTGGCGGCACGGCAGACAGCCGAGCACGGCTTGTCTGAAGAAGCCCGCGCGATACTCGAGCAATGCCTGGTGCAGGGCGATGAACTGTTCGCCAAGGGCTATGTGACCGAGGACGACCTGGAGGTCTATCACGACCTCAACATGCGTTTTCACCAAGTGATCGTCGAAGGCAGCCACAACCCGGCGATTGCCGATGCCCTGGCCCGCAACGATCATTTGCCATTCGCCTCAGTCACCGCCCTGGCGGTGGATCGCCAGAACATGGCCGGCGAATTTCGCCGCTTCAACTATGCCCATATGCAACACCACTCGGTGTTCGACGCCCTGATCAACCGCCAGAGCGGCCGCGCCGAGGCAATCATGCGCGAGCATGCCAACGCGACCCTGCGCTACGCCGAAGTGTTCGGCTCGACGCTGGCTGACGAGCGGATGACGGTGATCCTGCGCTCGGAGTAACCCGCCCGGTTGCAGGTAACAGCTGGATTGTCATTCACCACAAATCCCCTGTGGGAGCGAGCTTGCTCGCGATAGCGGTGTGTCAGTCACCATCAATGCTGCAGAACCGACGCCATCGCGAGCAAGCTCGCTCCCACAGTGTCCGGTGTTAGAGGTCCAGTACTAAGACGGGTGTCTTGGACCTTGAGCAACATGGCGTGAACTGGTCGTTGCTGGCCTGTTCAGCCTCGGTCAGGAACATGTCCCGATGCTCCGGCACACCTTCCAGTACACGCGTCAGGCAGGTGCCACAGACACCTTGTTCGCACGAGATCGGAATCTCGATGCCGTGGCTTTCCAACACCTGCACCACACTGCGGTCCGTCGGCACGTCGAACACTTGGCCGCTGCGGGCCAGTTTGACCGAAAAGCTGCCATCGGCGCGGGTGTCGGTAGGGGCGGCGGCGAAGTATTCGCGGTGCAGGCAGGCTTCCTGCCAGCCCTGGTTCTTGGCGGTGTCGAGGACGTGTTGCATGAATCCGCCGGGGCCGCAGACGTAGAGGTGCACGTCGTCACCGGGCGCGGCCAGCACCCTGGCGGCGTCCAGCAGGGTTTCAGGTTCTTCATCGAAATGCAGGAAGACCCGGTCGGCATAAGGAGACTGGCGCAGGCGCTCGACAAAGGCCGCGCGGTCGCGGGCGCGGGCGCAGTAATGCAGCTCGAACGCTGCACCGCTCTGGGCCAGGTGCTCGGCCATGCACAGGATCGGCGTAATGCCGATGCCGCCGGCAAACAGCAGGCTGCGGCGGGCTTGCGGGGCGAGAGCGAACAGGTTGCGCGGCTCGCTGATGTGCAAGCGCATACCTGGTTGGATCAGCTCATGCAGGCTGCGCGAACCACCGCGGGATGTCGGGTCCTTGAGCACGCCGATGAGATAGCGATGCCGCTCCTCGGGGTGGTTGCACAGCGAGTACTGGCGAATCAGCCCGCCGGGCAAGTGCACATCGATATGGGCGCCGGCGGTGAAGGCCGGCAGCGGCTCACCATCGACACGCGTCAATTCGTAGCTGCAGATATCGAGGGCTTCGTTGTGTCGCGCCGCGACGTGGACTTCGATCATGGCCGTTGCTCCGCCAGCTGTGGTTGATGGCTGCTGGCGATCAACCCGGCCTGTGCTTCCCGTTCCCGTGCAATCCAGCGCTCCAGTACCCGGCGAGACTGTACGCCGCCCGCGTCGATGTTGAGCTTGAGCAGGTTGCGTTGCGGATGGTCCAGCAGGTTTCGCTGTTGGCGTTCGAGCATTTCCAGGTCTTCGCTGAAAATCTTGCCTTGGCCTTCGCGAATGGACGCGGTAAGTGCTTCATCCTGTGGTTGGAAGTGCCGGGCCATGCCCCAGAAGTACCAGATCGACGTCTCGGTTTCGGGCGTGATGAAATCCACCACGATGCTCGACGCCTTGAATTGCGGCGCGGCGTGATAACCGCCGTTGCCGGCATGGGCCACGCCGACTTCGATCAGCACATGGCTGGGCGGGGTGAAACGGCAGATCTGCCAGCGATCCACCGGCACGTCATCGGCCAGGTTGTTGCCGCGCAAGGCCATGCGCCAGAATGGCGGGGCCATGATGTTTTCCATGTGCCGGGCGGTGACCACTTCATCGCCGTCGACCGTGGTCACCGGCGGCGCCTCGTCGATTTCCTTCTGGCCGATGCTCGAGGCGTGGACGTAGGTTTCGTGGGTCAGGTCCATCAGGTTGTCGATCATCAGGCGATAGTCGCACTGGATATGGAACAGGCCGCCACCGTAGGCCCATTCATCGCTTTCGGCCCATTCCAGATGATGGATCAGCGCCGGGTCGGCCAGCGCCTGGTCACCGGGCCAGACCCAGATGAACCCATGCCGTTCCTGTACCGCAAAGGTCTTGTTGCAGGGGAAGCCTCGTACCCGTTGCCCCGGCATCTCGACAGTCTTGCCGTCGCAGCCCATCACCAAGCCGTGATAGCCGCACACAAGGTTGCCGTTTTCGACATGCCCCAAGGAGAGCGGGGCGCCGCGATGGGGGCAGAAGTCTTCCACCGCCGCGACCTTGCCTTCATGCCCCCGGTAAAAAACCATCTTCTCACCACAGATCTGGCGACCCAGGGGTTTGTCGGCGATTTCATCGGGGGTGCAGGCAACGTACCAGGCATTTTTGGGGTACATGAGGGATCTCCAGGCGGATGTTGTTCTTGTCTGTGGATCCATTAACTCTCTTAACTAATTTATTTGTCAACGGTATTGCTGGAAAAATGGCCGATTTATCTGATCAGTGGATCCATTGGTGGGCGATTGGCGGTCACATCAGAACCGATAGGCCGCCGGCACCTGTGCTTCGATGAACCGCTGCATGTGCTCCAGAAAGCTGGCGTGCAGCCTGGAAACCGGCCCTTGGATGGGCAGGAGCATGCTGAAATCCATTTCTATCGCCGGTTCGAAGGCCCGGAAGACGATGCCCTGGCCGCGGTACTCGACGGCACTGATGGCATCCACCAGCGCCACGCCCAGGCCCTGTTCGACAAACGCGCACATGGGCAGCGAGAGTTGGGTTTCCAGGCGTAGTTCGCGGTCCACACCATGGGCGGCGAAGATCGCATCGATGTGCTGGCGCGAGGCAATCGACTGCGGGTAGGAAATGAACGGTTCGCCCTGCAAGTCTTCCGGGCGGATCGTCGCCTGGTTCTGCAAGCGATGGCCGGCGGGCAGGGCGCAGAGCATGCGCGTGGCCAGCAATTTTTCCGCGCGAGGGCTGGGGTACGTATTGGGCAGCACGATCAGGCCCAGGTCGCAGCGCTGGCCCACCACCAGGTCCACGACTTCCCGGGACGAATGCACCACCAGCGATATCTGCACTTGATCGTGTTCGGCCATGAACGCGGCAATTGCCCGGGGCACGAACGACAAACCCATGGCCGGTGCGCAGGCAATGTGCAGTGAACCGCGCTTGAGCGTGCGGATGTCCTGGGCGGTACGCGCAATGCGCTCCACGCCCAACAACGAACGCTGCACTTCCTGATACAGGGTCATGGCCTCGGCAGTGGGTTGCAGTCGCCCTTTGACCCGGTCGAACAGGCTGAAGCCGATGTCCTCTTCCAGGCTGGCGATCAGCCGGGTCGCCGCCGGCTGCGAGATGTGCAGCATTTCGGCGGCTCGGGTCACGGTCTGGCCCAGGATCACGGCGCGAAAGGCTTCCAACTGACGCAGGTTCATAGGCCAATCCAATCCATAACAAAAAGACATGAGGTTGCCAAAATAAAGCATTTTTCAAGGCGTTGTCATGGCCCTAGGATCGAGCGCAACCACTTAATCCAGCCATGGGCCGGCTCTTGATTGAATGAGAAGCGCCTAAAACAGCGATAAGAAAGCCATGCAGAAAACTGATGTCATTGTCGTAGGAGGTGGCCTGGTGGGGATGTCCATCGCCTTTGGGCTGGCCTTGCTCGGGCGCCAGGTGAGCGTGCTCGACGAAGGCGACGACGCCATCCGCGCTGCCCGGGGCAACTTTGGGTTGCTTTGGGTCCAGGGCAAGGGCTACCGGATGAGCCCTTATGCGCAATGGACGCGGGAATCGGTGGCGCTCTGGCCTCGATTCGCTGCGGCGTTGCAAGCCGATACCGGCATCGACGTCCACCTGCGCCAACAGGGTGGCTTCCAGTTGTGCCTGAGCGACGTGGAAATGGCCGAGGAAAGTCATCGGCTGGGTTGGCTGCGTGACGCCTTTGCTGGCGACTACCCCTTTGAACTGCTGGACGCCACGCAACTGCGCGCCCGCTTGCCCGGCATTGGGCCTGATGTAGTGGGCGGCTGTTTTTCGCCCATGGACGGCCACGTCAACCCGCTCAAGCTGCTGCGCTCGCTCTACGCCGCCTGCCAGGCTCGCGGGGTCAAGCTCATCAACGGTCATCACGTCGAGGCTATCGACACGGGCACCAAGGGCTTCGAACTGCGGGCAGGAGAGCAGCGCTGGGCTGCCCGCCAGGTGGTCCTGGCCGCTGGCCTCGGCAATCGGACGCTGGGGGCCAGGGTAGGGTTGGACGTGCCGGTGCAGCCGAACCGTGGGCAGATTCTGGTCACCGAGCGGCTTGAGCCATTTCTGCAGTACCCCACTACGTATGTCCGCCAGACCGACGAGGGCACGCTGCAACTGGGTGATTCCCACGAGTCGACGGGCTTCGATGACGGCACCGGCAGCCAGGTCATGGCGGCTATTGCCCGGCGCGCGGTGCAGTGTTTTCCGCGGTTGGGCCAGGTACGACTGGTGCGGGCCTGGGGGGCGTTGCGGGTGATGAGCGCCGATGGCTTTCCGATCTACGAAATGCCCCAGGGCTGCCCGGGGCTGTCGATTGTCAGCTGCCACAGTGGCGTGACGCTGGCCGCCGCCCACGCCTTGCGCCTGGCGCCCTGGATCGCCGGCGAATTCGATGACCCGGCGGTGAAGCCATTCGGGCTGCACCGTTTCAACCTGCAAACAGAGGTGCGCCATGTCGGCTGACAGTCTGTTCCGGCCACTGGCTTCGGAAGATCACACCGTGCATATCGAATTCGAAGGCAGACTGCTCACGGTACCTGCCGAGGTATCCCTGGCGGCGGCGCTGTTGGCCTGTGGCATTCGCCACACCCGCGAAAGCGCGATCAACGGTCGCCCCGGTGCCCCTTATTGCATGATGGGCGCGTGCTTCGAATGCCTGGTCGAGGTGGACGGACAAGCCAATGCCCAGGCTTGCCTGGTGCCGGTGCGCTCCGGCATGCGCGTGCGTCGCCAACGCGGAGCCGCTTGCCTGGCACCGTGGCAGGAGGGCGGCGATGAGTAATGCAGTCATCGACCTGATCATCATCGGCGCGGGTCCGGCGGGAATGAGCGCTGCGCTCGAAGCCAGGGCCCACGGCCTGTCGGTCGTCGTGCTGGATGAACAGGCCAGCCCGGGTGGGCAGATTTATCGCCAGGTGCTCCAGGCTGACGCGCGCCGACGCGCCGTGTTGGGTGACGACTACGTGGCCGGGGCGAAATTGGCCGCCGACTTTTTGCAATGCGGTGCCCGCTATCTGCCCAACGCAGCCATCTGGCAGGTGACGCCGCAGCGTCAGGTGCACTACCTGTTCGAGGGGCGTGCCGAAGTCTTGCAAGGGCGCCATCTGTTGATTGCCACGGGGGCCTTCGAACGGCCGATGCCGATTCCCGGCTGGACCTTGCCGGGCGTCATGACCGCCGGGGCCGGGCAGATCCTGCTCAAGAGCGCTGCCATGGTGCCGGCCACTCCAGTGGTGCTGGCCGGGTGTGGTCCATTGCTCTACTTGCTGGCGGTGCAATACCTGCGCGCCGGGATCGCGCTTGAAGCCCTGGTGGATACCAGCCATCGAAGCGATCTGCTGCGGGCCTGGCGGCAAGTGCCCAGTGCGCTGCGCGGCTGGCGCGACCTGCTCAAAGGACTGGGGCTGCTGACGGAGCTCAAGCGTGCCGGCGTCCAGCATTTTCGCGGTGCTTGCAACCTGCAGGTTGACGGCACGGATCGGGCCTGCGCCTTGAGCTTCGACAGTCAAGGCCGCTCGCAGCGCATTCGCGCCGATTTGATTCTGTTGCATCAAGGCGTGGTGCCGAACACCCAGGTCAGTTGGTCGTTGCGTCTGGAGCATGACTGGAATGAACAGCAACTGTGCTGGATTACGCGCCGCAATCAATGGGGTGAAAGCAGCGTGCCGGGCATTTTTATCGCCGGTGACGGTGGCGCCATCGGCGGGGCCCAGGTGGCGCAATTGGAGGGGCGCCTGGTCGCGTTGGCAATCGCCGGCCAGCCGGCGCACGCGCGCGCTCTGCAGCGGCTGTTACGCCGCGCCCGCGCCGCACGGCCTCTGCTCGACACCCTGTATCGCCCCCGGTCCCAGAATCGCATCCCTGCTGATGACGTCACGGTGTGCCGCTGCGAAGAGGTCAGTGCTGGCGACATTCGCCGTTACGTCGACCTGGGTTGCCTGGGTCCCAACCAGACCAAGGCCTTCGGCCGTTGCGGCATGGGCCCGTGCCAGGGGCGCCAATGCGGTCTGAGCGTCACTGAAATCATCGCCGAACGCCGCCACGTGCCACCAGCCGAGGTGGGCTATTACCGCATCCGTTCGCCCCTCAAACCCATCACGCTCGCTCAATTGGCCGGCGAGCGTCTTTCCGTCGAGGAACCTTCATGAGTATTCAACGCATCGAAAGCAACCCACGCCTGAGCCGCAGTGTCGTGCACAACGGCGTGGCCTGGCTCAGCGGCGTCGTGGCCACCGATTGCAGTCAGGACATCCAGGGCCAGACCCGTCAGGTGCTGCAGCGGATCGATGAGCTGCTGGCCGCGTCTGGCAGCGACAAGCACAGGCTGCTCAGTGTGCAGATCTGGATGAAGGACATGGGCCGGGATTTCGCCGCGATGAACGCGCTGTGGAGCGAGTGGGTCGATGTCTCGCAGACGCCAGCGCGGGCCACGGCCCAGGTGGCATTCGACGACCCGGAAATTTTGCTGGAGCTGATTGTCACGGCGGCGGTCTGAGGCCGTCGGCCGGATCACCGTTGTGCTGTCACCGGGCAGGCGACCACCAGAGTAACCGCTCGGGCTTGTTCACATTGCTGCTGCCATAACGGACGACTTCTGTGGAGCGTCCGAAATCAATAACATCGCATCTGGAGCAAATGAATGAACGTTAAACGCATCGCCTTGAAACTGGGCCTCGTCTCGCTGCTGGCTTTCGGTACGAGCCTGCAAGCCGCCGAGTCATCGTTGCGCATCGGCATTGAGGCGGCTTATCCGCCTTTTGCCTCGAAAACCCCGGACAACGCCATCGTCGGTTTCGACTACGACATCGGCCAGGCACTTTGCGCCGAGATGAAGGTCCGTTGTGTCTGGCAGGAACAGGAATTCGACGGTTTGATTCCAGCGCTCAAGGTGAAGAAGGTCGACGCGGTGATTTCCTCCATGTCCATCACCCCCGAGCGGTTGAAGTCGGTGGACTTCACCGATCGCTACTACCGCATCCCGGCGCGCCTGGTGTTTCGCAAGGGCAGTGGCATCAACGATATTCCGGCACAACTCAAAGGAAAGCGGATCGGGGTGCAGCGGGCGACCAACTTCGATCGCTATGTCACTGATCGCTTTGCCCCGGCGGGCGCCGAGGTAGTGCGCTATGGTTCGCAAAACGAAATATTCCTCGACCTGCTGGGCGGGCGCCTGGACGCGACCATGGCCAGTTCGGTAGTGATCGACGAGAGCCTGCTCAAGCGTCCAGAGGGCAAGGATTTCGAGTTTGTCGGTCCCAATTTCACCGAGGAACAATACTTCGGCACGGGCATCGGCATTGCGGTACGCAAGAACGATACGCTGGCGAGCCGCTTCAATCAGGCGCTGGCGACCATTCGCGCCAACGGCACTTACGACCGGATTCGCCAGAAGTACTTTGACTTCGATATCTACGGCGAATAATCCTCGGCCCGTGGGTTTTGTCTCGCGGGCTTGCTGTTGTACAACACGGAGTGATTCATGAAGACCAAAGCGGTACTCACTGAGCAGGACGTTGCGCAATTGCTGGTGGCGGCCAAGGAGCTGGCTCACCAGCGTCAATGGGCAGTGTCGGTCTGTGTGGTGGACGACGGTGGTCATCCCCTGGGGCTGCTGCGCCTGGACGATGCCTCGCCGTTGTCGGCCTACATCGCTACCGAAAAAGCCCGCACGGCCGCCATGGGGCGGCGTGATAGCAAGGTTTTCGAAGACATGATCAATGGTGGTCGTTACGCGTTTCTCAGCGCTCCGCACCTGCAGGGCATGCTTGAAGGAGGGGTGACCATCCGTCATGACGGCCAGTGCATTGGTGCCATCGGGGTGTCTGGGGTCAAGGCTGAGCAGGATGCTGAATTGGCTCGTTTGGCGGTGGAGACGGTGTTGCCAGCGATCACTCCGGATGCCTGAGGCGGCTTAAACCTGTGGGAGCGAGCTCGCTCGCGATAGCGGTGGATCAGTCACAGATGCATCTACATACCGAACGCCATCGCGAGCAGACCCAAACTCCACAAGGTGTGCACAAATCTTCCAGACACGCTCCTCATCAGCAGTTAATCTGCCAAGAGCACATTCACCAAGCGGGATAGGGCATGACAGCGCGCAACTGGATCGATCTCAAGCAGGACGCCACGTCCGGTATCGAGACCGTGCGCGCGCATTTCGAGGGGCATGCCTATGATCCCCACTGGCATGACACCTATCTGGTGGGCGTGACCGAGCAGGGCGTGCAGCAGTTTCATTGCCGCCGCCAGCAGCACAACAGCACGCCGGGCAAAGTGTTCCTGCTCGAGCCCGGCGAGCTGCATGACGGTAACGCCCCTCACGACCACGGGTTTACCTATCGCACGTTGTACCTGGAGCCTCAATGGCTGGAGCGCGAGTTGCGTTCCTTGTTCGACGTGGCGCCGGACAACGCCCAACTGGGGTTTGCCGCGACCCTGACTGACGATGCGCGGCTGGCGAGTGCCACGGCCATGGCCTTCCAGAGCCTGCACGAGCAGGAGATCCGCATCGTGCGCCAGACGGCCCTCGATACGCTGTTGGCCAACCTGACCCAACACCTGCACTGGCGGACGCGGATCAACCCGGATCCGCGGCTGCCATTGGTGGCGCAGCAGGCCCGGGATTATCTGCACAGTCACCTGAGCGAAGACATCGGGCTGGACGACTTGGCGCAGGTCACCGGCGTGGATCGTTTCCGCCTGACCCGTGCGTTCAAGGCGGCTTTCGGCCTGGCGCCCCATGCCTATCTGATCCAGTTGCGCCTGGCCCGCGCCCGGCGCTTGCTGGCCGGTGGCGAGAGCGTCGTGGCGGTGGCGGCCATGCTCGGTTTTGCCGACCAAAGCCACCTGGGCCGCTGGTTCCAGCGCGCCTATCGCCTGAGCCCGGCGGACTACCGCAAGCGCTGCTCAATTGTTCCAGACTGACCACGGCTTCGTGGGGATGATCAAGCCATCGATCATTCACCGAGATCTTGCTCCATGGACCAGTTACTGCCGTTTGCCTTGTTCGCGTTTGTCGCCTCCATCACCCCGGGCCCGACCAATATCCTGGTGCTGAGCCATAGCTCGCGCTTCGGCCTGGCAACCACTGTGCCGATCATCCTCGGTGCCTGCGCGGCGGCGGCCTTGCTGGTGCTTTTGGTCGGCACCGGGTTGGGAGACGTGCTGGCGCGCCATGCCACGATTCAGACACTGCTCTCATGGGCGGGCATCGCCTGGTTGAGTTGGATGGCCTGGCAGATTTTCAGCGCACCGGCCCAGGCCATCGACCCGGACCGTCCCGTCGAAGGCCCGCGGCTGGGCTTGGCGGGGGCTGCCGGGTTGCAGTTGGTGAACCCGAAAACCTGGATGATGGCGTTGGCGGTGGTCAGCGTCTTCGCGGGGGCGGAGGCCGACCGCACCGTGCGGGTTCTCTGGCTGTCCCTGGCATTCTTCGCCATTTCGATCCCGTGCATGACCGCCTGGGCCTACCTGGGCCGCGGCGCCGCACGGTTCTGCCGCTCCGCCGTGGCGATGGGACGGTTCAATCGGGTCATGGCGGTGATGCTGCTGGTATCGGCGTGGTTGACCTTGGTGGTCTGAGTCTCGAGGGCGCTGGCTCCCGCAGGGGGCGAAGTTCCCCCTGAAGGGCAATCGCCGGTCAGCTTTGCAAGTACACCGCATGGGTATGGGTGTACTCATACAAGCCATGCTTGCCATCGGCCCCGCCAACCCCGGACTTGCGCACTCCGGCATGGAACCCCTGCATGGCTTCGAAGTTTTCGCGGTTGACGTAGGTCTCGCCAAAGTCCAGGCCCCGAATGGCGTGCATGGCGCGTCCCAGGTCCCGGGTATAGACCGAAGAGGTCAGGCCATAGTCGCAGTCGTTGGCCAGGGCGATCGCTTCGTCCAGGTCGTCGACGATCTGGATGGGCAGTACCGGACCGAAGATTTCCTCGCGCATGATGTCCATCGAGGCGTTGCAACCGGCGAGCACGGTGGGTTCGAAGTGGAAACCGTCGGGGCGGTCTGCCACGCGGCCTCCGCTGATCAGGCTGGCACCTTGCTGCAGGGCGATCCGCACTTTGCGCTCGACGCTGTCCAGGCCCTGGCGGTTGATCAAGGGGCCCATCTCGACATCGGGCTCGGCCAGCGGGTCGCCGTAACGGGTGGCGGACATGGCCGCGCTGATGCGTTCGATGAATTGATCGGCGACCTTGCGCTCCACGTAGACCCGCTCGGCACAGTTGCAGACCTGACCGGTGTTGATGATCCGTGAGTCGCGAATTGCCTTGACCGCCAACGCCAGGTCAGCGTCCGCCAAGACAATGGCCGGGGCCTTGCCGCCCAGCTCCAGGTTGAGTTTGGTAATGTTCGTCGCAGCCGCCGTCATGATCCGCGAGCCGGTATCAACGCTGCCGGTAAAGCTGATCATGTCCACGCCTTTGTGGCCGCTCAGGGCCGCGCCCACCTGGCCGTCGCCACACACCACGTTGAATACGCCGGGAGGCAAGTCGGTTTCGGCCACCAACCGGGCGAATTCGAAGCAGTTGTTCGGGGTTTCTTCGCTGGGCTTGATGACGATGGTGTTGCCGGTCAGCAGGGCCGGCGCCATCTTGCGGGCGATCAAAAAGAACGGGAAGTTCCACGGCAGGATGCCCGCGACCACGCCCAAGGGCTTGCGGAACAGGAAGATGTTTTCCCCGGGCCGGTCGCTGGTGATGATTTCGCCTTCGATGCGCCGGGCCCACTCGGCCATGTAGTCAAGGTAGTCGGCGGTGAAGTTCACCTCCACTTCGGCCAGGGCGCTGATCTTGCCTTGTTCCAGGGTGATGGTGCGCGCCAGGTGCGCAACGTTCTCCCGCAGTTTGCTGGCGATGCGCCGCAGGTAACCGGCGCGCTCGATGGCCGGTTTCGCCGACCAGGCTTTCTGCGCAGCGCGGGCGCCAGCCAAGGCCTGATCGACATCGGCGCAAGTGGAGGCCGGGACCCGGGACAGCAATGCGCCGGTGGCCGGGTTGTACACGTCCAGGTGCGCTTCGCTGTGGGTGAACTGGCCGTTGATGAAGTTCTGGAACACAGGAACGGATGACATGACAGGCTCCTTCAGTAAGTGCGCGACGGCACTTGGACGGTGGCAGGTTCGCGATAGCGGGCGAGGGTGGCCTGGGCGCTCTGGCGCAGCAGACTGATGTCGATGGCCACCGCAATGAACTGGCAGCCCCAAGCCTGATAGCGACGCGCATCGGCTTCGTTGGGCGCCAGGATGCCGCAGGCCTTGCCCGCTGCGAGGGTGGCGTCGACCGCGTGCCGGATGCGCTCCTGTACCTCGGGATGTCCCGGGTTGCCTGCATGGCCGAGTCCGATGGACAGGTCGGCGGGGCCGATGAACACCGCGTCCACGCCCTCGACGGCAGCGATCGCTTCGACGTTTTCCACGCCCGTGCGCGATTCCACCTGGACGATCAGGCACAGTTCTTCATGGGCGGTGGTGAGGTAGTTCGCCACACCGTCCCAACGAGTGGCGCGGGTCAGGCCGCCGCCCACACCACGAATACCATGGGGCGGATAACGCATGGCACGCACCAGGGCCTGAGCCTGCTCGGCGGTTTCGACCATGGGAATCATCAGGGTCTGGGCACCGACATCCAGCAACTGCTTGATCAGGTTGGCGTCGCCAGTCACCGCCCGCACCACCGGCGCGGTGGCATAGGGCGCCACGGCCTGGAGCTGGCCGAGTACGCTGGGTACGGTGTTGGGTGCGTGTTCGCCATCGATCAGCATCCAGTCGTAACCGGTGCCGGCGATGATCTCGGCGGCATAGCCGGTGGCGAAACCGGCCCAGATACCGTATTGGGTTTGTGTTGAGCTGAGCGCGGCCTTGAAGGCGTTGCGGGGCATGTTCATGGCGTGCTCCTTTCGCGGTGATAAGGTCGGTGCAACTGGCAATCCGGATTGAGCGTCACGCCGAAGCCAGGCTGGTCAAGGACCGACAGGCGCATGCGGCCTTCCACCGGCACCGGTTCGCCCAGCAGTTGCGGATGGAACATCGGCACCACTTCGTCGGCCTTGGGCGCCATCATCAGGAATTCGGCGAATGGGCTGTTATGCCGGGTGGCGACGAAGTGATAGCTGTAGACCGAGGAGCCGTGGGGAATCACCAGCGCGTTGTGGGCGTCGGCCAGGGCCGAGATCTTCACCAGTTCGGTGAGGCCGCCACACCAGCCAACGTCCGGCTGGATGATGTCGCAGCAACCCATCTCCAGCAGCATGCGAAAGCCCCAACGGGTGGCCTCATGCTCACCGGTGGTCACCAGCATGCCCTTGGGCACGTTGTTGCGCAGCGCGGCGTAGCCCCAGTAGTCGTCGGGCGGCAACGCCTCTTCGATCCACTTCAAACCGTGCTCGTGGGCGCCGATCGCGAGCCGGGTGGCGTAGTTGAGGTCCAGGCTCATCCAGCAATCGAGCATCAGCCAGAAATCGGGGCCGACCCGCTCGCGCATGGTTGCCAGGGCTTCGAGATTCTTGCGCAGGCCTTCCTCGCCTTCGGCCGGGCCATGATGCAAAGGCATCTTGCCGCCGATGAAACCCATTTTCTGCGCCAGGTCCGGCCGTGCGCCGGTGGCATAGAACTGCAATTCATCACGCACCGCGCCGCCGAGCAGTTGATGCACCGGCTCCTGGCGGATCTTGCCGAGCAAGTCCCAGAGCGCCAGGTCCACGCCGGAAATCGTGTTGATCACCAGGCCCTTGCGGCCGTAGTAGAGCGTCGACTGGTACATCTGGTCCCAGATTTTCTCGATGTCGGTCACCCGGGCGCCTTCGATGAATCGTGCCAGGTGCTTTTCAACGATGTACGCCGCGGGCTCGCCACCGGTGGTCACGGCGAACCCGACGGTGCCATCGCTGGCTTCGATTTCCACCACCAGGGTACCGAGCACATTGATGCCGAAACTGCGGCGGCTCTGGCGGTAGTCCGGGTACTTGCTCATGGGCGTGGCGATGTGATCGTCGATCCAGTGGCCATCGGCCTGATCGTGATAATCGGCGCCGCCGCCTCGAAGCACGAAGGCGCGAACGTGTTTGATTGTGGGAATACCCATGTATGCAGCTCCTTGAGTTAAACAGTGGCGGGCGTCTTCGAAGCACGTTGGCCGGGCGAGTGGATACCCAGCACCAGCAACGCGGCGATAACGGTGGTAACAGAGAGCAGGTAGAGGCCCGCGGCGGGGGAGTGGAAGGCGCCTTCGGCCCAATTCTTCAGCACCGGGGCGATAAAGCCGCCGAGGGCGCCAAAGGAATTGATCAACGCGATACCCGCTGCTGCCGCGCTGCCGGCCAGGTAGCTGGACGGAAAGGTCCAGAACACCGGCTGCACGGCGATGAAGCCGGAAGCGGCGAAGCACAGGGCGATGATTCCCAGCAATGGGCTGGACACACTCACCGAGCAGGCGATCCCGACGGCCGCCATCAGCAGGGTCAGCGCGGCGGTACGGCGGCGCTGGCCGGTGCGGTCGCTGTAACCGGGAATCAGGTAGGCCGCGCACAGGGCGCAGATCCACGGAATTGCCGTGACCAGCCCCACCATCAGCCCGACCTTGCTGCCCAACAGACCGCCGACCTGGGTCGGCAGGTAAAACACCACGCCATAGACGCTGGCCTGGATGAGCAGGTAAATCAGGCACAGGTACAACACAGAAGGCTGGCACAGCACGCTGAGCAGGCTGCGGCCGTGGGATTGTTTGTGCTGGTCCTCGGCATCGAGCAACGCCTGGACCTGCCGGCGTTCTTCGACCGTCAACCATTTAGCATCGGCGGGGCGGTTGTCCAGGTACCAATAGGCCCAGATGCCCACAGCCGAAGCCATCAGGCCTTCAACGGCGAACAACCACTGCCAGCCGTGGACACCGACAAAACCGTCCAGCTCCAACAACAGGCCCGACAGCGGGCTGCCGAAGATGAACGCCAGCGGCGCGCCGAAGTAGAAGAAGCCCATGGCCTTGCCCCGGGCCGCCGAGGGGAACCAATAGGTGAGGTAGAGGATGACACCGGGAAAGAACCCGGCTTCGGCCACGCCCAGCAAGAAGCGCAGCACGTAGAAACTCGTTTCGTTGTGGGCAAAGACCATGGCCGCCGACACCAGGCCCCAGGTCACCATGATCCGGCACATCCACAACCGGGCACCGACGCGGTGCAGGATCAGGTTGCTCGGCACCTCCAACAAGGCGTAGCCGGCAAAGAACACCCCGGCGCCAAAGGCGAACGCTGCATCGCCGATACCGGTGTCGGCCTGGAAGGCTTGCTTGGCGAACCCGACGTTGGCGCGGTCGAGAAAGGCCATGATGTACATCAGCAACAGGAAGGGCAGCAGGTGCCAGGAAATCTTGGCCAGCACAGACGCAGGAAGAGTCTTCATCGCGGGGTTCCTTTAGCAGGTATTTGTTCTTATGGGCTGGACTGTACGGCCGGCTAACGATGCGTTACAAATCGAATCTCGCTAACAAGCGATACCCTCAAGGTATCGATAAAGAGGCCCTCGATGACCCATCCCGTGCTGTCCCGCAGCCTGTTCAACCGCCTGCGCTATAAACATCTGCACATGCTGGTGGCCCTGAGTGCCAGCCAGAACCTGCATCGCGCCTCCCAGAGCCTGAACATGTCGCAACCGGCGGCGACCCGGATGCTGCACGAGATCGAGGACATGTTCGGTTGCGACCTGTTCGAGCGCCTGCCCCGGGGCATGCGCCCGACTGCCTTGGGCCAGGAACTGATCCGCTTCGCCGAGTTGGCGCTCAGTGGCCTGGACCGCTGCGCCGAAGACCTGCTGGCGCGTCAGCAGGGCGGTTACGGCTATCTGTCGATCGGCACCATCATGGGGGCCGCACCGGACCTGGTGATGGACTCCATCGCCCGCATCAAGGCCCTCAACCCACAACTGCGGATCCGCATCATGGGCGACACCAGCGACCAGGTGATCCAGTTGTTGGAACAGGGCCGTATCGACCTGGCCATCGCCCGACGCAACGCGGCCACCGACAGCGAGCACTACGAGTTCGAACAGTTGGGCAACGAACGTTTGCTGGTAGTGGTCCACGCCGGCCATCCCCTGGCGCGACGCAAGAAACTGGCGCTGGCCGAACTGGTCAGCGACTGGCCGTGGATCCTGCAACCGGAAACCAGCCCGGCGCGCATCGGCCTCGATCAGGCGTTGCAACGCCTGGCGCTGCCAACGCCGGCGGACATCATCGAGTGCAGCTCGGTGTATTCCATGCAGCAACTGATTCAACTGACCGACGCGATCATGGTGCTCTCGGAAACCGCCTTGCGCGATTACCTGAAGATGGGCCTGGTGGTGGCGTTGCCGGTGGCGCTCGATGTGCAACTGGCGCCGTTCGGGTTACTGCGCCGCAAGGGTGAACCGGTGAGCCGGGAGTTGGGACTGTTCATCGATTTGCTGCGCAGCAAGGCAAACGGGCGAGCGGGGGACTGATTGGGACCGCAACCCCTTGCAACGGTTGGGCGGTTTCAAAAAGCGCTTGTTTTCGCGAGCATCGCAGGCACATCAATTCAGTGTGCCTCAGCATCTCCAATGCTCAATCGACCCCAAGGAAGGAGGTCCATCATGTCCACTCAAGATACCCATGTCGATTTTATCCAGGCCAGGTTGCCCACCTGGCTGAAACGCGCGTCACGGGCCGACCAGGAGCGTTTCAAGGTCCTTGCCCAGCAACTGCAGCGTGACAGTGATGCGCTCAATGCACTGCTTGTCGACCTGCCGGCGCCGGAGACCTTCACGCGCAACTTGCTGCAAGCCCAGCCGGAAATACAGGCCTGGCCAGCGGTGAATGGCACCGGCGGTGCTGCCGATGCCATACGCCGGGCAAGGGTCAGGCGCGGCGCCTTCCGCTATGAGCCCTCGCTGTCAGTGGTGGAAGCGGCCATGCGCAATTACGCGCCCACCGAGGCGGTCACCGGCAGCGATTTCGACAACACGGGCCAGCTGTTCATTCAGGGAAAACCGCAAGAGTTCCGCCCATGGAACGTGCCGTCGGATACCGTCTTATTACCCACGACCCCGGCTGAATTCGCCCGCCTGTGTCGGCGCATGGATGCCGGTGGCGCCTACCGCACGGTGCTTGAACGGCGGTTGCCGCGCATCGGCGCCGAGGTGCCTGCCGTTGCCAGCGCCTACATGGCGTACGCACGCAGCCTGCTCACCCATGACGCCTACGAGGCAAAGTTGGACGGGCGCCTCGATGAAACCGGTGAGCGCCTGCTGGCCTACGCCGGCATTCAACTCCAAGCCCGGTCCATTGCGCCTTTGGCCTGCGAGGTCAAGTCGCTGGATCTGCTGTCCGTGCCGCTGTTCGGTGCGCGGGTGTATTGGGGCGTGCAAGGGGACGCCAGAGGTGTGCGCCCGATCGTCCTGCACATGCCCCATGATGCGGTGGCACCGCTCAAGCAATTCACCAGTTTGCAGGCCATGTCTGCGGAGTTGACCGAGCGGGTACGTAGACGTAGCTATCGAGAAAGCCTGATGCGCTACCTGCCGCTGCGTTTGCAGGCCTGGCTGGGGACGGCCCTGCATGATCAAGTGGAGTGGCGGCTGGAGACTCACCCAAATGTGCTACAGGAAATCCATGCCCGTATCACGGGGTGGCGCGAAGGCGAACGGGGCGAGGACGGCAGCCGCATTCGGATACCCATGCCCAAGGTGGCCTGGGGCTTGAGTGATTTGCGTGAGCCACCTTGGCCAGCCGGCTATCACGAATGGCGTGGCCATGCCTTGGCCAACGCCGCGGCGCTGATGGTCCCGACCCGGGACCAGGACTGGCAGGCGCTGCAGGCTCGCTTCGCGTATTGGGAAAGCCTTGTCGAGCGCACGCTCATGCTCGCGGCGACCTTCTTCCCGTTCTGCGCGCCCCTCGGCATGACGGCGGCAGCGGTCGGGGGCGTGCGGCTGGTGTATGAAATCTTCGAAGGTATCCAGGCCTTCAACGAAGGTCACGCCCAGGAAGGCATCGAACATATCTTCAACGTGTTGTTCGGCGTTGCTCAAGGTGCCTACCTGGGGTTCGTCGGCGGGACGGTGGAACCCATGCCCGTGAGTGACGGCACCACGCGCCTGTGGAATGGCGATGTCAGGCCTTTTGAAGCGAGACACTTTCCACCTGTGGAAGCGGAGCAAGACGCCTGGGGTGTCTGGCGCACGCCAAACGAGGCGTGGGTGCGAATCGAGGACCGCTACTTCCAAGTCCAAGGCACGGGCGATGCCTTGGACCTGCGCCTGCCTGCGGGACATAAAGGCGTGCGCCCACCCCTGGAGTGGAGTCGTGCCCGTGGCTGGCGATGGGCGCATCGCAACCCCTTGCAACGGGGCCGCCTGGAGCTGTTGCGCAACTTCGCCGAGACGCCGGCCGAGCTGGACGACAGGACGATCCTCGTTATGCAGCGACAGGTCGGCATCAGCGACGCGCATCTGCGCTACTTGCAAGTAGAGGGGCAGCCGATGCCGGCGATACTCGCCAATACCCTGGACGAGGTCAGGTGTTGGCAGCAGGTGCGGTACACCATTGAACGGTTGCTGCGTAATGAAACGCCGCAAAGCGGGCACTTTCGCATCGTCCAGACGATTGTGGAGTTGCCGGGTTGGCCAAGCGACCTGACGTTGCGCTACCACGACGGCGTGGCCCTTCATCCCATTGGTGACCTGGCCGACACGCGCTCGCTCTATCTACGCAAAGCGGACCTGGAACACGACGCGTGGGCCGAGCGTGTCCTGGCTGGCCTGAGCACGGCTGAACAGACCTCGCTGCTGGGCCAAGGCAGTCTCGGCTTGCCGCCCGTGGAGCGCAGTCGGCTGTTGGCCGGGCACTGGGCCAGGCATCTGCAGCGCAATACACGGCGGGTGATCGACGCCATGCTCCGTACCATCGGGCTAGATCCCCTGGCCGTCCCACTGGTCCGGGCTTTTCCGGGCTTGCCACAATCCATGGCCAACGAGCTTGCCAGCCAGGCCATCGGCCAGGACCGCGTGCGCCTGACTGAGGGCCGGGTGGGAGAAGGCTTGGGCAGTCAATGCGCCGAAGCCCTGCGCGAGCTGCGCCTGAGCCGTGCCTTGCGTGCCCTGGAACGCGGTGAGAGCAGCGTTGATCGGGATCGCATCATCATGGGGCTGGTGGGTAGCGCTCCCCAATTGCAAGGCCGGGTGCGCCTGCGCCTGTTTCTGCGCGAGCTTGCGAATCCGCTGGAGGTGGGGGAAACCGGGCCGTTGAAAATCATCCGCCAGGAAGGCGAACTGTACCGCTCCTTTGACGAAGAGGGGCATGAACTGGCCGATGCCCTGGACCTGGAAGCGGCGTTGCTCAGAGCGCTGCCGGACGACGCTCGCCGGGCGCTGGGCTTGAACATCTGGCAGGGCGACACCCTGCGGACCTGGTTGCTCGCACAAGCCCTTGACGATCGGCCAGGCCTGCGTCCCTATTTGCTGATAAAACCCTTGGGCACCCGTGGCGCCCGTCCGCAATGGCTGAACGGGCGCTTGGGTTATCCGTTCAGCGGGCGTGGACGGCTTCCCTTGCAGGTTTGGAGTGGAAGCCTGGAAGCGCGTCTTGAGCGACTCTATCCAAGCTATGCCGGGAGTGAACTGGCGCGGCTTCAAGAGACCCTGGCCAGACAAGCCAGTCGCCAGCGCCTGAGCCTGGAGAACCTGGTCGCCCAACTGGAAAACCAATGGACCGCACTGGATCATGAGCTGCGTCAGTGGGAGGTCCATGAGGGCGCTCATCATCCGGCCGAGAACAGCCTCGACACCGAGACACGGCTCTCGCTGCGCCGGGCCGTAGCCGCGGAAATTCGCCGCGCCTGGCGACGCGCACCGGATCCAGGTCAAGAGGGCAGTGAGCTGGCATTGCGGCTGGTGGGGTACAACATCGGTCGTCTGCCGCCGATCAGCACGAGTTTTGAACATATAGAAGAGTTGTTTCTGGTGAACATGGGCCTGAGCGAGGACCCTTCGACGTTCCTGCGGCTGTTCCCCAACATGGACACGCTGCACCTGCAAGGCAACAACCTCACCGCGGTGCCCATGGCCGCGGGCGAGCTGCCCGGGCTGATAGAGCTGTCACTGAGCAACAATCCGCTCATGATGGACGAGGATGTCTTTGCGCCCCTGCTCGGTGCCGGTTCTGCGCTTCATTTACGGACGCTGCACCTGTCTGGAATCAGCAGCGGCGGGGAGGCGGGGGCCAGTGCAGCCATGGTCGCCGCTATCGACCGCCTGGACGGATTGATCTCCCTGCGTGAGCTGGTATGGGCTGACAACTTGCATTTCACCCGCCAGGAGCTGCAGGCCATCACCGCGTTACCCGGGTTGCGTACATTGGACCTGGCGCGCTGTGGTCTGCGCCTGGATCAGCAGGGCAGTGCGTTCCTGCGCACGGCCGTCGGCCTGGAGGAACTGCGCCTGAGCGGTAACAACTGCCGGGACCTGCCGGATTTGTCGGAGCTTGTGAACCTGCAGGAACTGGAGCTTTCCAGTACCGGGCTTGATCGAGTGCCGGCACTGGTTTTGACGGTGTTATCGAGACCTTCATCCGACATGCTCATTCTCGACCTCAGGGAAAACCGTATCGCCAACATCCAGGATGACCTGCTGCCTGCCCTGGTCCAGTGGCCGAGGGAAGATCCCGTTGGGCTGTGGCTGGAGGATAATCCGTTGCCAAGCGCACAAATCCAGGCCCTTCGCGCAATGGTGCCCGAGGCTTTTCGCTACACCATCGACGATTGGCTGTATATCTCCCCCAGCCTTCAGCGGGCCTTGGAAGTTGCCCGCGATAACGCCGGAAACCGACGGTTCATCGATTGGTTCTCCGGCGCTATGCAGGAAGCCGATGCCCGTTCGTCTCTCGGGCTGAGCTTTGGCGATCGCCAGAGGGCGGCGGCTATTTTGCAGCACTATATCGGCTACCAGAACGCTCATGCGCCCTTGCCGGACTTGATCGCGGATTTCGATCAGCAACTGGGGCAACTGCGCGTGCGGCTGCAAGCGCGCAGTCTGGACCGGCAACAGCCAGACCTTGCTGAGCTGGAACTGCATTTCACGATGTTCGAAGCACTCCAGCGTGCTCGCCTCGAACGGCAGGGTGTACCTTTTGGAGGCTTCCTTATCGAGCACTACGCCTTTTGGAACCACATGCTGGCGGAGCGTTATCCGAACATCGAGCAGCGCCAGGCGCATATGACGCGGGCGGCGTTCATCGACTGGCTCTGCGACGCGCAGGACACTTTCAACAACAATGATCAATCCCCCCGTACCGGAGAAATGACCTGGCGTCCCTACCTGGGGTTGATGTCTCGCGACTGGTCCGAAGGGTTGGCGGTCTGGGAAACGGTCGATGACGATTTGGTGGATGCGTTCAGTGAACCAGTGAATCCATCCCGTTGGCCCCGGGTGCTGCTGGATAACCTGGCGCGACCGGATGCCGACCTGCCCAGCCCACTGGAGTCCTTCACGCAGGGCGACCGTACTGTCTGGCGCCGCACAGGACTCGAGGCCGTCGCGGATGTGAATTGGACTGCGGGCCAGCCGGTGACGCTCACCGAAGATCAGTTGCGACGTACCATGGCGATCTATCGCTCGCTCAAGAGCCGGGAGGTCGAGGCGCTGGTGCGTCGGATAACGACTGAGCTGGTCAGCGCCTGGTGGACGTCGGGAACGTTGTAGGAGCTGCCGGAGGCTGTGATCTTTTGATCTTTCGCTTGGGACTCAGGTGTCTGGGGAAAGATCGCAGCCTCGTTTCACTCGACAGCTCCTACACAGCTCCTACACAGGTGCTGTGGGCCTGGTGGCGTCGCAGGTCAGTGGCCAGGCGTCGTCTTGAAGACCAGGGCCTTGAGGCCACACTCCAGATCGATGTCGGGAAATTCCGGCGGATTTTCCAGGCGTTTCTCGAAGACCAGCCCCGGCGCTTGCTGGGTAACGCCGTCGATGAGGAAATCCGCGCCGGTGGCCGGGTCGTTGCTGCAGGCCAGGACTGTGCCGTGGGCCGTCAGCAGTTCCGGCAGGCGGCGCAATACCCGTTGATAGTCCTTGGTCAGCAGGAAGCTGCCTTTCTGGAAGGTCGGCGGATCGATGATCACCAGGTCGTACGGGCCACTGTTGATCACCTTGCCCCAGGACTTGAACAAGTCGTGGCCGAGGAAACTCACCTGGCTCAGGTCGTGGCCGTTCAGTCGATGGTTGTCGCGACCTCGGCTCAGGGCCGCACGGGACATGTCCAGATTGACCACATGCCGGGCGCCGCCGGCGATTGCCGCCACCGAGAAGCCACAGGTGTAGGCGAACAGGTTCAGTACCCGTTTGCCCTCGGCGTTGGCCCGGACCCAGTCGCGGCCATAGCGCATGTCGAGGAACAGGCCGTTGTTCTGCTTCTTGCCCAGGTCGATCCGGTAACGCAGGCCACCTTCGGTCAGGGTCCATTCGTCAATGGGCTCGCCCACCAGCCATTGGGTGAGGCTTTGCGGCAGGTAGCGGTGCTGTACCGCCAGCGTATGGGCCTTGCTGTGTTGCCAGGCCGGCGACGCAGTGAGCGCCAGCAGTGTCGCGATCAAATCGTCCAGGTGCGTGGGTTCCGGCTCCTTGAACAGCGAGACCAGCACCAACCCTTGCAACCAGTCGACAGTGATTTGCTCCAGGCCCGGCCAGCAGCGACCGCGGCCATGGAACAGGCGCCGGGTTTCTTCTGGCGCCGACTCCAGGGCTGTCAGCAAATGGGCGTGAAGGGTTTGAAGGGCTACGCAATTCATTCAGGCAACGCCAGGGATTTGAAAGGCCGGCATTTTAACCGCAGGCTACCCCGGCGCAATCCCTGCCACCTTAACTGCCACTGCTGCCAAGAATGCTGGCAACCTGTTGCGGCTGGCAGTTGAGGTACGCCGAACGCTTGAGCCAACTGGGGTCCGGGTACCAGGAAAACATGAATTGACCGCCCTTGAGCTTGTCGATCACCTGGCGCGCTACCTGGGGACGTACGGCAGGGCAGCCCTGGCTGCGCCCGATGCGTCCCTGGCGCACGCTCCACAACGGGTTCACGTAATCGGCGGCATGGATCACGATTGCCCGATCACGGGCCTGGTCATTGAAACCGGGCTCCAGGCCGTCCATGCGCAGCGAATAGCCGTGGGTGCCCTGGTAGCTTTCCTGGGTGCGAAACAGACCCAGGCTGGATTGGTAGCTGCCCAGGCGATTGGAGAATTGCGTCGCGAAGTTTTCCCCGGATTTTTGCCCGTGGGCCACCAGGTCGCGCAATACCAGCTTCTGCTGACGCAGGTCGAAGATCCACAGGCGACGGGCCGTGGAGGGTTGCGAGTAGTCGATGACCGCCAGGTGGCGGGCTTGGCTGGCGCCATTGGCGACTGCGCATTGCATGGCGCTCAAGGCACTTTTGAGCGCCAGGGGATTGAGTTCCGGCGCTGCGTGGGCGAGGCTGTTGTAGAGCGTTTGCGAATTCGTCTTCTTTTCGGCCAGTGCCGGGCTGCAAATCACGCCCAGGCCCAGCATGACCAGACAGAATCGGCGCAAAAAGCCCTGTACAGGCGAAGCGTTTCCAGCGTGGTGTTCGTTCGCGGCATCCCGTCCGATTTCGTTTGTTTGCATGATGGCGGGTCGTACCTGTCGCAAAATTTACCGTCAGCGAGACGGCCATGGAGTGGAGTAAAGCAGTTGTTCAAAAAGTCCGCATGTTACCTGAGCCTTTTATTGCTCACTGCGCCATTGGTCGCGACAGCCGAAGACAGCGATCCGGCTCTCGTGCAGACGACACTGGCGCAATTGGCGGTCGCGTGTCCAAAAGTAGCGGCAAGTGTCGACTTTCAGGCGTTGCTCGACTTGCAGGCGTTCTATCAGCAAAACGCAGGCCAGGAAGCCTGGGCGGACGACGAACGACGGAGGGCGTTGCAGGTCCAGTTGCAACAACTGGCCGACGACGGCCTGGATCCAACCCGCTATAACCTACCGGCCCAGGGGGCAGACCAGGGTGCTCATTGTGTCGACATCGCCATCAGCCAACGCTACCTGAAAGCCTTGCATGACCTGCGTTTCGGCTATTTGCCCCAAGAGCGTCTGGAACCGGTATGGAAGGCCAACCCGCCGCCACAGGATCACCAGGCCGTGGTTCTGGCCATCGCCGGGGTAGGCCTGCAGAACGTCGCCAGTGCCTTTGAACAGGCCCGGCCGAACCTTGACCTTTATCGCAACCTGCGCGGGCTTTATGCCCGGCTGCGGCAACAGCCTTTATCCGACTGGCAACCCGTGCCCGGCGGGCCGCTGCTGCAACCGGACAAGCAGGACGCCCGCGTACCCGCCCTGGCCCAGCGACTGTTCAACGAAGGTTACTTGAGTACACCACCGTTGGTGACAGACGAGCACTACAGTCCCACGCTGGTGGAGGCGATGAAGAGCTTCCAGCTCCAGCATTCGCTGCAGGCCGATGGGGTGGTGGGGCCGTGGACCGTGACCGAGCTGAACATCAGCCCGGCCATGCGTCGCGAGCAGTTGCGCATCAATCTGGAACGCATGCGCTGGCTGGCCCAGGACGTGGAGAACGACAGCGTCCTGGTCAACGTGGCGGCGGCCCAGTTGACGGTTTATCGAGGCGGCGAGCCAATCTGGCAAACCCGCACCCAGGTGGGCCGTGCGCAACGGCAGACACCGTTGCTCAAGTCCCACGTCACCCGACTGACGCTCAACCCGACCTGGACCATCCCCCCCACCATCATGCGCGAAGACAAACTGCCCGAGATCCGCCGTGATCCGGAGTTTCTCGCCCGTCATAACTTGCGGATCCTCGACAGTGAAGGCCTGCCGTTGATGGCAGAGGATATCGACTGGGAGCACCCGGGCAACCTCATGCTGCGCCAGGATCCAGGCCCGAAGAATCCGTTGGGCAAAATGGCGATCCGCTTTCCCAATCCGTTCTCGGTGTACCTGCATGACACCCCGAGCCAGGCGCTGTTCAGCAAAGGTCCGCGAGCCTTCAGTTCAGGCTGCGTGCGGATCGAGCAAGTGATGCACTTGCGCGACTTGCTGGTAAGCCCGGCCGAACGCGCACGCACCGATACACTGCTGGCCAGCGAGACGACCCATGAGTTCCGGTTGGCCCGGCCCGTGCCGATCCTGCTGGGGTACTGGACAGCACAAGCGGACAGCCAGGGCCAGCCGTTGTACATCCCGGATATCTATGCTCGTGACGCGACATTGTCTGCTGCCCAGGGGCGGGCACTCTGAGGTCAAGCGCAGGCGGTGGCGGCGTGTGTGGTCTCGTCGAGCGTCGTGAACAGCCGCTGGCCGATAACGCTAGCGGCCTGCAAATGCTGGTGCGGATCGGCGGTTTCCGATTCGAGCAAACGTTGGGAACTCACCACGCGGGCGCCGCAGTAATCGAAAATGCCATGGTCGATCTGCGTGGTCATCGCCTCGCCATAGCCGTGGCGCTGGAAGCTGTCGGCATCGGCGCCACCGACCGCCACCAGGTGCACCCGCAAGTGCTGCAGTTGTTGGACAAACGGCTTGTCGAGGCTGAAATCGAATGCCCAGCCGTTGGAAAACACCCGGTCGATCCAGCCCTTGAGCAGCGCCGGCATGGACCACCAGTAAATCGGATAGACCAGCACCAACGTATCGGCACGATCGATCCTGGCTTGTTCGGCCAGCACATCCGCGGGCGGCAAGGCTTCGCGGTGGTGAACGGCGTGGTCGGCGAAACTGAAACGCGGATCGAAGCCTTCGGCGGCCAGGTCGGCGATCTCGAACGTATCGGCGGGGTTGGCGCGGGTGATGCCCTCGGCGATTTTTCCGGCCAGGCTGTGGGTGAGGGAACGAGGGTCGTGGTGAGCCACAACGATCAATGCATGCATGGCGAAACTCCTTCTGGTCACGCAGTCTGGAAGACAGGTATGCTGGGTTAAGTTACGGTTAGTAAGTTACGGTTGGTAAAGTTAGCATGTCAAGCACTGATGAAAATCCGCAGTCTTCACCTCGTCGTCGTTTATCCCGGCATGACCGGCAGCGACAATTGCTGGATGTCGCCTGGCGACTGGTGCGGGAGGAGGGCAGCGACGCCCTGACGCTGGCGCGGCTGGCAGATCAGGCGGGGGTGACCAAGCCCATCGTCTACGACCACTTCATCACCCGGTCCGGGTTGCTGGCGGCGCTGTACCAGGATTTCGACGCCCGCCAGACCGCGTTGATGGACGCGGCCCTGGACGCCAGCGACGCGACCCTGCAAAGCCGGGCGGCGGTGATTGCTTCTTCCTACGTCGAATGCGTGCTGTTGCAAGGCCGGGAGATTCCCGGGGTGATCGCGGCATTGACCAGCACGCCGGAGCTGGAACGCATCAAGCGCGAATACGAGGGGATTTTCCTCGACAAGTGCCGCGCCGTGCTGGAACCGTTCGCCGGCACGAAAGGCATCACCCAGGCCGGTTTGCGAGCGATGCTGGGGGCTGCGGAGGCACTGTCCAATGCCGCTGCCACCGGGGAAATCAGCGCTGGCGAGGCGAAGGAAGAGCTGCTGGTCAGTATCGTTGCGATGGTGAACAGGACCGTCGACACCCCTTCAAGCTGAACTACCGCTATCGCGAGCAAGCTCGCTCCCACAGGAAATTTGTACCGCCCCCAACCCCACGACCACCACTTACCCCTGTGGGAGCGAGCTTGCTCGCGATGACGGCGGCATATTCAGCCTCTTTGCCAACTGACCGACTGATATCGAGAGCAAGCTCCTCTTGAGGGCAGGCTGCACTTTTATGAAGCCGCAGGCGGGGTGATCGCACCATCGCAAGGCAGTTGGCGGTGCTTGCGCAGCGGTGGCGGGCGCCGTTCGGCTTGCAGTGACTGAATCCGCGTCTTTGCGGGCAGGCCCGCTCTCACAGGGGATTAGCGGTGCATGCGCGACCGTGAATAGGGGCTGGACGAGGTTTGGCACGCTCGCTGCAAGAGGCTATCCAGGCCCACCGCGAATACAGTCGAGTGGGCAACCCCGTCGGTCAACGAAGATCGAGTGCCAGCAGGCCGGGGGACAACGGTAGGTCAGGGCGCAGTCGCCGGGCCGATACCGCACAGAACAGGCAAAGACGCCTGGAACCGCAAGGTTTCAGGCGTCTTTTTTTTTGCTTTCAAAATCGTGATGGGCTTTTGCCGGGTGCTTTTTATGAATTCCAACGTTGCTTCTCTGAACAAGCTGCAAACGCTGATCGTGATCGGCAATGGCATGGTCGGCCATCACTGCGTCGAGCAACTGATCGAGCGCGGTGCCCTCAATCATTACCGTGTGCATGTGTTCAGCGAAGAGCCGATGCGTGCCTACGACCGTGTGCACCTGTCCGAGTACTTCTCGGGCCGCGATGCCGAGTCCCTGGCCCTTGGCGAAGCGTCGTTGTACCAGACCCCCGGCGTCACGTTGCACCTGGGTGTGCCGGTACTGGAAATCGACCGTGATGCGCATCAGGTGGTGACCGCCCATGATCGCCTTCACTACGACAAGCTGGTGCTCGCCACCGGTTCCTACCCGTTCGTGCCACCGATTGAAGGTGCCGAAGGCGATTCGTGCCTGGTCTATCGCACCCTGGAGGACTTGGACGCGATCCGCGCCGCCGCCAGCAATGCCCGTCGGGGCGTGGTGGTCGGTGGCGGTCTGCTGGGCCTGGAAGCGGCCAACGCCCTCAAGACCCTGGGCCTGGAAGCCCACGTGGTGGAATTCGCCCCCCGACTGATGCCGGTGCAATTGGATCCCCAGGGCGGCTTGGCCCTCAAGGCCCGTATCGAGAAGCTGGGCGTCGGCGTGCACCTGTCCAAGGGCACCCAGTCCATCAGCGTCGGTGAGCAATACCGTTATCGGATGAACTTCGGCGACGACGATTTTCTGGAAACCGACCTCATCGTGTTTTCCGCCGGCATCCGTGCCCAGGATGCCCTGGCTCGCCAAAGCGACCTGCAGATCGGTCCGCGCGGTGGCGTGGTGATCGACGATCATTGCCAGAGCAGCGACCCGGACATCTACGCCATCGGCGAATGCGCGGCCTGGAACGGCAGCATTTTCGGCCTGGTCGCCCCGGGCTACCAGATGGCCCGCAACGTCGCGGCCCGGCTGTGCGGCGAAAGCGCGGAAGCCTTCACCGGGGCCGACATGTCGACCAAGCTCAAGTTGCTGGGTGTGGACGTTGGCTCCATCGGCGATGCCCATGGCAACACCCCGGGGTCGCGCAGCTTCCAATTCATCGACGAAACCAGCGCCAGCTACCGGCGACTGGTGGTGGCCGCCGACGGCAAGCGCGTGATCGGCGCGGTGCTGGTGGGCGATAACAGCTACTACGACACCTTGCTGCAATACATGCAGAACGGCATCGCCTTGCCCAAGGACGCTGCCAGCCTGATCCTGCCCTCGTCCGAAGGCGCCCCGACCCTGGGCCCTGCGGCGCTGCCCGAAACCGCCACCATCTGCTCGTGCCACAATGTCACCAAGGGCTCGATCTGCTCGGCCATCGATGGTGGCTGCACTGATCTGGGCCAGCTCAAATGTGACACCAAGGCCGGTACCGGGTGTGGTGGTTGCGCGGCCCTGGTCAAGCAAGTGTTCGAGCATGAGTTGACTGCCCGCGGCGTCAGCGTCGACAAGAGCCTGTGCGAACATTTCGCCTACACCCGCCAGGAGTTGTATGCGCTGGTGCGGGTGGAAGGCATCATCAGTTTCGACGAACTGCTGGCCAAGCACGGTCGTGGCCACACCGGCTGCGACCTGTGCAAGCCGGCGGTGGGCTCGATCCTGGCGTCGTGCTGGAACCAGCCGATCATGGACCCGTCCCTGGTGCCGTTGCAGGACACCAACGACACGTTCATGGCGAACATGCAGAAAAACGGCACCTACTCGGTGGTACCGCGTATCGCCGGTGGGGAAATCACCGCCGACAAGCTGATCGCCATCGGCGTGGTCGCCAAGAAATACGACCTCTACACCAAGATCACTGGCGGCCAGCGCATCGACCTGTTCGGCGCCCAGTTGCACCAGTTGCCGGACATCTGGGCCGAGCTGATCGAAGCCGGTTTCGAAACCGGGCATGCCTACGGCAAATCCACGCGCACAGTGAAATCCTGCGTGGGCAGCACCTGGTGCCGCTACGGCGTGCAGGACAGCGTGCAGATGGCCCTGACCATCGAGGATCGCTACAAAGGCCTGCGCTCGCCGCACAAGCTCAAGTTCGCGGTGTCGGGTTGCACCCGCGAGTGCGCCGAGGCCCAGAGCAAGGACGTCGGCGTGATCGCCACCGAGAAGGGCTGGAACCTCTACGTGGCTGGCAACGGCGGCATGCGCCCGCGTCACGCCGAGCTGTTCGCAACCGACCTGGATGACGCCACGCTGATCCGCTACATCGACCGCTTCCTGATGTTCTACATCCGTACTGCCGACAAGCTGCAACGGACCTCGGTCTGGCGCGAAAGCCTGGAAGGCGGCCTGGACTACCTCAAGGACGTGATCATCCACGACAGCCTGGGCCTGGGCGCCGAGCTCGAAGCGCAGATGCAACTGGTGGTCGACCGCTACGAATGCGAATGGGCCAATGCCCTCAAGGATCCGGAAAAACTCAAGCGTTTCCGCACCTTCGTCAACGACGGGCGCGGCGATCCGGATGTTCACTTCGTCAGGGAGCGCGGCCAGCGTCGGCCGGTCCACGCCCACGAACTCCACCTGATTCCCGTTACCGAGGAGGTGCTCTGATGAGCCAGTCAAACGTCGTTCGTATTCCTGTCCGTGATGTCGCTCAAGAACCCTTGCAATGGCGTGCCCTGTGCAGCCGCGAGGACCTGGTGCCCAACTCGGGTGTGGTCGCCTGGCACGACGGCAGCCAAGTGGCGTTGCTGTACCTGCCCGAGCATCAGGACAAGCCGCTGTACGCCATCGACAATCGCGACCCCAAGTCGGGTGCGAATGTTATCGGCCGCGGTTTGTTGGGCAGCATAAAGGGTGACCTGGTGATTGCCTCGCCGATGTACAAGCAGCATTTCCGCCTGGAAGACGGCCACTGCCTGGAGTACCCGGAGCAAAGCCTGCGGGTATGGCCGGTGCGGCTCAATGGCGATGTGGTGGAGATTGGCGAAGACTGACCAGCTTACCCATTTGTGGCGAGGGGATGGTTTAGCTCGAATTATTGTTTGATTCGCAACCTGGGGATTAGTAATGAAAACCGCCGCCCAACTGGTAAGACTCAAGAGCGTGCAAAACCAGCAGGTCCACAGCATCGCACCGGAGCAGACGGTGCTCGAAGCGCTGCAGATCATGGCCGAAAAAAATGTCGGCGCGCTGCCGGTGATCGAGGACGGCCAGGTGGTGGGTGTGTTCAGCGAGCGGGACTACGCGCGCAAGATGGTGCTCAAGGGGCGCTCATCGGTGGGGACGACGGTGCGCACCATCATGAGCGCGCCAGTGGTCACCGCCGACAGCCAGCAGAGCATCGACCGCTGCATGGAAGTCATGACCGACAGCCACTTGCGGCACCTGCCAGTGCTGGATAACGGGCAGTTGATCGGCCTGCTGTCCATTGGTGACCTGGTGAAAGAGGCGATTGTCGAGCAGGCGGATTTGATCCGGCAGTTGGAGCATTACATCCGCGGGCACTGAGCCCGCAGGGAATTTATCTGTGGGAGCAAGGCTTGCTCCCACAGTTCAGCCCAACATCAGCAATTGCCGGATCAGATTCGGCGTGCTGCCGGTCCAGCGCTTGAATGAGCGCCGAAAGTTCGCCGTATCGTTGAAGCGCAAGTACTGCGCCACTTCCTCGTTGCTGAAGCCCTTGACCTGATACAAATACAACGCCACATGGGTGTGCACCCGGTCCACCTGTTGCTGGAACCCGGTGTGGTGCTTGTGCAACTTGCGCTTGAGGGTTGCCGGGCTCATGGCGAAGGCCTGGGCGGTCTGCTCCAGGCTGGGCGTCTGCTGCACATGAGTGTGCAGGTAGTCGTAGATACAATCCAGGAAGCTTGAAGCGAAACCCAGTTGATCGAGCTGTTCCCGGGCTTCGATCCGCGCCACCTGGCCGGCGGTGGCGGAAACGTTGGGCCAGGGCTTGGCGAGGCAGTGGCGGGGCAGGCGCATCAGGTCCAGGGGGCGGTCGAACTGGGTGTGCTCACCCAGATGCACCCAATATTGCTCGATGTAGCGCGGTTCGCTGTGGCGAAAGCTGCACTGCCAGGGCAGGCGTTCGCCGCTGAGCCAGGCGCTCATCGCCACCATCGAGGTCATGCTCGCCTCCAGTACGAAGCGCCATTGTTCATCGGCGCCGCAGCTGTCCAGCCAATGGACATAGGCATAGTGCTCGTCCAACAGCAGCCTCGGGGCGGCCAGCGGGCTGAGAAGCGCCTGTTGGTCGATCAGGGTCTGCAGGGCCTGATGCAGATTCTGCGCGTGGCGCAAGGCGTGGCTCGCAGGCCCGTAGTGGCCCGGCAACAGCCGCTGGCCAAACAGGAAACTACTGTCGCTGGCATCCAGCAGGCGCCGGCTATTGTCGATCAGGCCGAGGAACTGCTGCGGGCTGATACGGCTCTGCCCGGCGAGGATATCGTCGTGAAACAACCCGGTGCCGCGCAGCAGGCGATGGCTGTCGATGTCCCGCGACAGCGCCAGGTCGATCAGCGCGGCGGGCTGATAGTGCCCCGGAATGAAGCGGCTGTCGGTTTCGTACCAGCACGTCTTGAGCGTCATGCGCTTTTCGCCAATGTGGTCCGGGACTGGGCCAGCGCCAGGTTCAGGCGTTTGAGCAAGGCCTCGGGGGATTCGTCGAACGCCATGACCACCGCCGTGCTGGCGACCAATTGCAACCGTTCGCTGTGTTGCCGGGTCTTGTGGGCCAGGCTGCGCACCGCAATTTCCAGTTCCAGGGCCAGGCGCCGGGCCTGGCTCTCGCCGGTGTCGGGCAGCAGCACCACGAAGCGATCGCCGGCCAGGCGGCAGAGCAGATCCTGGCGTCGCAGGTTCAATACCAGCAACTGGCTGACGGCCTGGAGCACCGCATCGCCTTCGCCGTGGCCGAAACGCTGGTTGATGGCCGTGAAGTTGTCCAGGTCCAGGGCCAGCAACGACAAGGGTTGCTGGCGGCGTCGACTGTCTTCCAGGCTGGCGGACAGTTCGTGCTTGAGAAAGTCGGCGCCGCCCAACGGCGTGAGTTTGTCGAACAGGCGATGCTCGCGGAACAGCCGCTCACGTTTTTCCATCTGCCCGTTGATCGCCAGTTGCTCCCGGTGCCAGTGATAGATGCCGAGGGTCAGCAGGATCATGCCCACCGGCATCGGCCCGGATTCGAGCCAGTGGTCCCAGGTGATGCTGTCGGGCAGGCGGATGAATTCATCAAGGCTGTCGATCCACCAGGAAAAGAAGATGCAGCCCAGGCCCAGGATCAGGTAGTTGGTGACCCGTCCGGCCGGGCGGCTTTTCAGCACCAACCCCAGCCAGACCAGCGCCAGCAGCGCCGAGCCACCTTCGCCGAGGATGTCCAGCCAGACCCATTCGGCGACGGGTTTGAGTTCGCCGCTGGCCAAGTGCAGGATCAACCCGAGGTTGGCCGCCAGCAGGAGCAGGGCGAGTTTGAGGCGGTGCGGGCGCAGCACGGAGAACATGGCCGGAATCCTTTGCCAGAAGCGGAATGCGACCCAGCACAGCAGATGGATGTGACAGTGCGGTGACGGCGGGGGATGGGGTGGGGGAGGTCGAATCAGCTCATCCTTAGTTTGAACTTTTCATGCATGACATCGCCACCTATCTCATTGTGGCGAGGGAATTTTGTGGGAGCAAAGCTTGCTCGCGATGAAGACGACGCGGTTTTTCAGGGAATCGAGGCGCCTGCATCGCGAGCAAGCTTTGCTCCCACAGCGGTGCGACGTTTCGCCAAATTCCTTCGCCCTTCAGATTCCCTGAACCTGTAAAATAGGTCATTTCAGCTCATTCCGGTTCTCCAGCTCCCCTAAATCAGCCGATTGCAGCCCCTGCAGCCAAACCCTGTCACAGAACCGTCATTCCCCACCCCTAGCGTGCCCTCCCAGTTGCCGGGCCATTGCCTGGCGGATTTCCGGATTCCTGGGGAGGACCACCATGTATCACCGCACAAGCACTGCCGGGCTCGTCGGTTTCACGTTCACCGCATTGGCGATGGCCATTGCCAGTGAGCGACTGAGCGCCGCCGAGCAGGCGGCCACTGAACACGTTGAAGTGGTCGGCCAGGCGGCCAGTATCGATCAGGCCCTCAAGGAACAGCGCAGCGCCGACAGCATCAAGAGCGTGGTGCATGCAGACGGCGTGGCGCAGTTGCCGGATGAAAACGTCGCCGAAGCGGTGCAGCGCCTGCCCGGTGTCAGCGTCGAGCGCGACCAGGGCGAAGGCCGGTTTGTCAGCGTGCGCGGCCTGGGACCGGACCTCAACAGCGTGACCATCAACGGTACGCTGGTGCCAGCCCCGGAGAGCGAACGCCGGGCCGTTGCCCTGGATGTGCTGCCTTCGGAGCTGGTGCAATCGTTGTCGGTGATCAAGACCCTGACGCCGGACATGGACGCCAATTCCCTGGGCGGTACGGTGGACGTCAAAAGCCTCTCGGCCTTCGACCACAAGGGCCTGTTCTACACCGGCAGCAGCGAAGCCAGCTATGACAAGAACACCAGCCAGACCAGCCCGAAATTCTCCGGCGCCATCAGTGATCGTTTCAGCCTCGGCGACGGCATCGACAATTTCGGCGTGGCTGCGGCGCTGAGCTGGCAGAAGCGTGACTTCGGTTCGGACAATGTCGAAACCGGCGGCGCCTGGGATTTCGAGCAAGGCTCGCGCCTCGAAGAGTTCGAACAGCGCGACTACGACATCCGTCGCGAGCGTGCCGGTGGCGGGTTGAACTTCGACTACAAGCCCGATGACTTCAGCAGCTATTACCTGCGCACGCTGTACAGCCGCTACAAGGACAGTGAAACCCGCAACGCCGCCAGCATTGCCTTCGAAGACCCGCAAGCCGCCGGTGAACTGGGGGATGCCGAGGGCAAGCGCAAACTCAAGCAACGTGAAGAAACCCAGGAAATCCAATCCTACGTGCTCGGTGGCGAACGCATGTTCGGGCTCTGGACCCTGAGTGGCCAGGGCGGTTATAGCCAATCCAGCGAAGACAGCCCCGGCCACATCGCCGGCGCCACTTTCGAAGGCATCGACGGTTTCAACGGCGGCTTCTACGACAGCGACAAACCGCGGCCGATCATCGGCTCGGGGTTCTACGATCCGGCCAACTTCAGCCTCGACAAGGTGGATTGGGAAGAACAGAAGACCACCGACACCGAGAAAAACCTGCGCCTGGACCTGGCCCGGGACTATGACCTGCGTGGCTATGCGTCCCAGGTCAAGTTCGGTGGCAAAGTCAGCCGACGTAACAAGGACAACGACCTCAATGCCTGGGTCTACAAGGATTTCGACGACTTGGGGTTTACCGACGAGCAGTTGAACCTTGGGCAGTTCCAGAAAGGCAA
Organism: Pseudomonas sp. H1_F01; assembly: GCF_054681425.1. Classification (NCBI taxonomy): domain Bacteria; kingdom Pseudomonadati; phylum Pseudomonadota; class Gammaproteobacteria; order Pseudomonadales; family Pseudomonadaceae; genus Pseudomonas; species Pseudomonas sp. H1_F01. The sequence continues at coordinate 3,370,942 of NZ_CP162823.1, forward strand.
CGTGGACTATCGCCTCGGCCGCTTCGGCCCGGGCATCAGCGCCGACGCGATCAAGCAGTTGCTCGGCGGTCTGAATCGCGATGAGTTTTTTGACGAGCAGGAGTCGCGAGTCAACGACTTCAAGATGAGCGAGGACATCAACGCCGGATACCTGATGAACACCGTCGATATCGATGACTGGCGCTTCATCGCCGGCATGCGCTACGAAGGCACCGAGTTCGAAGCCAAGGGCACCGGCGCCACCGACGGCGTATTCACCGACACTGAGACCCGCCGCAAGTATCACCACTGGTTGCCGGGCCTGCACGCGCGCTATCAGCTGGACAAGAACACCCAGGTGCGTGCGGCCTGGACCAAATCCGTGGTGCGTCCGACCTTCGGGCAATTGGCGCCTGGTTTTGTCATCGACGATGACGAGGCGACGTTCGGCAACCCGGAGCTCAAGCCGCTGGAATCGAGCAACCTGGACCTGGGCATCGAGCACTTCATGGGCCACGCCGGCACGGTCTCGGCCTTCGTGTTCTACAAGGACATCAAGAACTTCGTCTACAACACCGATCTGGCCGGCACCGGTGCCTGGACCGATTTTTCAGAAGCCCACAGCTACGCCAACGGCGACAGCGCCAAGCTGTATGGCCTGGAATTGGCCTATTCACAAAAATTCGACTGGCTGCCGGCACCTTGGAACGGCCTGCTGCTCGGCGCCAACACCACCTTCAGTCGTTCGGACGCCGAGATCGAAGGCTTCGACCAAGCCAGTGGTACCCAGCGCAAGCGCAGCATCGACTTGCCGAACCAGTCGGACACGGTCGGCAACCTGATGTTGGGTTGGGAAAACGACAAGCTGAGCCTACGTCTGTCGGCCAACTACAAGTCCGCGTACCTGTTCGAGCTGGCGTCCATCAGCGACCGCGACCATGACCTGCACGTCGACGCCCAGACCTTCGTCGACTTCAGCGCGCGTTATTCGCTGACCAAAAACCTGCAAGTGAGCCTGGAAGCCCAGAACCTCACCGACGAGCCGTATTTCGTCTACACCGGCCACCGCTCCTACAACGGCCAGTACGAAGAGTACGGCCCGACCTACAAGCTGGGGCTGACCTTTACCCATTTCTGAATCGCGTGCCTGATCACTTTTGGCAAGGGGACTTTGCTCCCACAGATGAGTTCCCTGGCCATAGAAGTGAGCAACAAGCCCGTTTGAGCCTGACTGAACGACAAGGATTTTCCCGTTGAACACGATGTTTTTCTTACCCAAGCGCTACCTGTTGGCGATGGCGATCAGCCTGGCATCAGCCGCCACCCTGGCGGCTGACCCAGCGCCCAAGCTAAAGCTGCAACCCTGGTCTCAAGCCGAGCAACTGTCGATCAACGCCCTGGCATTCCTGCCTGGCACTTCGACGACCGAGCGACTGGCCAGTGCCCGCGAAGGTTTGTTCTTGCTCGATGCCCAAGGTCGCGAACTGACACGCCTGGAGGGCACCTTTGAAGGTCTCGATAGCCGTGCCCAAGGCGCGAACGCGTTGGTCGCCAGCCTCGACAGCACGCGTCAGCAAGCCCTGGTGGTCAGCCTCGACCCACAAAACCGTCAGTGGGGCGTGCCGTTGTACCTGCCCACGCGGGATTTCCCGGTCAACGGCCTGTGCCTGTATCGCGACGAGGCGAGCAACCTGTTTGTGTTCCTGGTCGGCGAGGAGGGCAAGGGCGAGCAATGGTTGGTAGGCAATGGCGAGCGCCTGAGCGACAGCGCGCAACGGGTGCGCGGCTTGCCATTGCCGCCGGACGCCAAGACCTGCCAGGTGCAGGACAGCGCCAATCAATTGTTCGTCAACGAGGAGCGGGTGGGTTGGTGGGCCTATCCGGCATCCTCAGAGGCCGAGACCGTGCGGGTACCCGTGGCGATGCGTGCGCCGTTTGGCGACCTCCAGCAAAGCGCCGGGGCCATGGCCGTGCTGCCGGGCGGCCTGTTTGGGCTGGACCCGGAAGCGGCGCAACTGCATGTGTACCAGCAACAGGACGAGAGTTGGAGCGCCAAAGCCAATCTGCCGTTGGCGGGCCTGAAGGAACCGGAAAATCTCGCGGCGCGGCTGACGAAAAATGGCATTGAAGTGCTGCTGCGCGACGATGACAACGGACACCTGTACCAAGGCGAAATCAGCTGGAAACCCACGCCAGCGCCTTTGCCGCCGGTACTGCCCACTGTGGCTGCCATCGTCCAGAGCGAACCGGTGGCCCGCCAGGGCGACGCCGCCGATGACCCGGCGATCTGGGTGCATCCGACGACGCCCGGGCTGAGCCGGGTGCTGGGCACCAACAAGAAGCAAGGCCTGCTGGCCTATGACCTGCAAGGCAAGTTGCTGCAGGAACTGGCGGTCGGGCGCCTGAATAACGTCGATGTGCGGGCGAACTTCAAGCTGGGCACGCAAACCGTCGATCTGGCCGTGGCCAGCAACCGAGATCGCAACAGCTTGAGCCTGTTCAGCATCGACCGCACCAGCGGCGAGTTGCGCGAAGCCGGTGAGATTGCGACGTCATTGAAGGAAATCTACGGCATCTGCCTGTTCCAGCCTGCTGAAGGCGAACTGTATGCCTTCGCCAACGGCAAGGACGGGCGCTTCGTGCAGTACCGCCTGAGCGCGCCGGACGGCGTGGTGGAAGGCCAGTTGGTGCGCCAGTTCAGCGTCGACAGCCAGCCTGAAGGTTGTGTCGCCGACGAGCAGCGCCAACGCTTGTTTCTCGGTGAAGAGGACGTCGGCGTCTGGGCAGTGGATGCCCGGGCCGACCAACCGGCGACCTTGAACAGTGTGATCAAGGTTGGCCCGTCGTTGCACGCTGACGTCGAGGGCATGGCCTTGTACCAGGCCAGCGGCCACGACTACCTGGTGATCTCCAGCCAGGGCAACGACAGTTACCTGGTGCTCGATGCCGAGCCTCCCTATGCCGTGCGCGGCGCCTTCCGGGTCGGTCTGAACGCGGCCGCGGGCATCGATGGCGCGTCGCAAACCGATGGCCTGGAGGTGACCTCGGTGAACCTCGGCGGGCCTTGGAGCCAGGGCATGCTGGTGGTCCAGGACGGCCGCAAGCGCATGCCCGAGCAGACCCAGAACTTCAAGTTCGTGCCCTGGGCCGACGTGGCGAAAGCGCTGCGCCTGCCTTGAGCGACGCTGTCATCAACCGGTCACGAACATTTCATCGAATAACCGCCAGACAGGAGTTTCAACCATGCAAGCCACTCTGGAACACATGACGATCTGGGGCCTGATCAGTGACGCGAGTCTGCTGGTCAAGGCGGTCATGCTCACGTTGCTGCTGGCCTCGCTATTGAGCTGGTATTTGATCATCCAGCGCAGCGCCGTATTGCAACGCAACGAACGCCAGCTCAACGGTTTCATGCAGCGCTTTCGCGGCACCCAGGATCTGCTACCCCTGTATCGGGAACACGCACAGGTCCGCGAAGACGACGGTGGTGTCACGCCGATTTTCCAGGCGGGTGTGCTGGCCTTCACTCAGCTCAACCAACCTTCAAGCACGCCGCAAGTGGTGCTTGAAGGTGTCGAGCGCGCGCTGCAAGTGGCGATCAGCGAACAGGAAATACAGCTGGAAAAAGGCCTGCAGTTTCTCGCCACCGTCGGTTCGGTCAGCCCCTACATCGGTTTGTTCGGCACCGTCTGGGGGATCATGAATGCCTTTATCGGCCTGTCCCAAGTGCAACAGGCCAGCCTTTCCACTGTGGCGCCGGGCATTGCCGAAGCGTTGATCGCCACGGCCATCGGCCTGTTCGCGGCAATCCCGGCGGTCATTGCCTATAACCGTTTTGCCGCTCGCGGCCAGACCCTGCTGACCCGGTACTACGCCTTTGGCAACGAGCTGCAGGCGCGTCTGCACCGCAAGCTGCACGGTGCCCCGGTGAACCTGGCCTCGGCCGCTTGAAAGGAGAGGGCAGATGCTCGTCAAGCCACAACGCAAGCACGGTCCCAAGGCCGAAATGAACGTGGTGCCGTACATCGACGTGATGTTGGTGCTGCTGGTGATTTTCATGGTCACCGCACCGATGCTGACCCAGGGGGTGAAGATCGAACTGCCCAAGGTCGCCAGCGAAGCACTGGCCAACGACCGTCGCCAGCAAATCCTCACCCTGTCGGTCAAGGCCGAGGGCGGTTACTACTGGAACCTGGGCGGTGAGCTGGACACCCACCACCAGACCGACAGCGCCGTGGACCTGGAGCAGATGCGCGCCAAGGTGGCGCAGGTCGTCGCCGAGCGCAGCGATACCCAGGTGTACATCCGTGCCGACGCGCATGCCGATTACGGTCGGGTCGTTGCAGCCATGGCCGCGTTGCAACAGGGCGGCGTGAGCAACCTGGGGCTGGTGACCGAGGCGCCGCAATGACGGCGATGATCATGGACAGTCCCTCCTTGAGCGTACCTGCGCTGGGCCGTCGCTTTTGGAAAAACAGCCTGGCGGCGGGGCTCGCCCTGGCCCTGCACGCGGGTGTGGTGGCGTTGTTGGTGCTGGGGTGGAGCGTGGAGAAGCCAGCTGCCGAGACGCCCAGGGTGTTGCACACGCAACTGGTGATGCTGCCGCCAGCGCCCGAAGCCCTTGTCCCGGTTCCTGTCGCGCCTGTTGCACCGCCATCGGTCGAGCCGACCTCGGCGCCGGTAGAAGCGCCGCGTCCCGCGCCCACCCAGCCGGTTGTCGACCCGCGTGTCCAGGCGCAGAAACTGGAACAGGCGGCCCTGGCCCGCAAACGGGTCGAGGAGCAAAAGCGCGAGCAACAGGCCCAACAGCAGCGTGAGCGCCAGGAAAGCGAACGACGCAGGCAAGACGCCGAGCAGCAGGCCGCCGAACAACAGCGGCAGGTCCGGCAGGCACAAGCACTCGCCGAACAACGCCAAGCCGAGCAGGCGCGCCAGGCCGTCGCCGACAGCCGCAGCTACCAACCGCTGAGCAAGCAAGCCCCGGACTATCCGCAACGCGCCCTGGACAAGGGCCTGGAAGGCGATTGCACCGTGGAATACAGCGTGACGCCGGACGGGCGGATCGATAACCCCAAGGTGCTCGACGGTTGCCACCCATTGTTCATCCGACCGTCCCTGGCCGCTGCCCAGACGTTTCGTTATCAGCCGCGAATCATCGATGGCAAGGCAGTGACGGTGCCGGCAGTGCGCAATACTTTTCACTACCGGATCAAATGAGAACATGCCTGCAGTAGTCAGTGTCGATCGTTCCCACGCTCTGCGTGGGAATGCCGCCAGGGACGCTCCGCGTTCCGCTTCTGGATGTGACGCAGAGCGTCACGGGATGCATTCCCACGCAGAGCGTGGGAACGATCAGCCACGATCAGCCAGCCGAAAGGTTTTACTTGCGGTAATGACTCGGCGCCACGCCCACTTCACGGCGGAAGATCTGGGAGAAATGGCTGGCGCTGCCATAGCCAACCTCCAGGCCGATATCGATGATGCTGCGCTCGGTTTCCAGCAGCAGTTGCCGGGCCCGGGCCATTCTCAGCTGGATGAAGTACTGCGAAGGTGAACGCCCGGTGGCGCGCTTGAACAAGCGGCTGAAGTGGTATTCGCTCATGCCGATGGCCTGGGCCAGGTCACCGAGGCTGAAGGGGGCGGCCAGGTGTTGTTCCATCAACTGGATCACCCGCTTGAGCTTGAAAGCGGGCAGGGCGTTACGTCCGGACATGTCGTCGGCATTGGCATCCCGGTAATGCCGCGCCAGGTGCACCGCCACACATTGCGCCACGCCCTGGATCAGCAAGGCACTGGTTTCACCGCGCCGGGTCAATTCCGCCCGAATCTGTTCAAGCAAGGCTGAAAGTGCTTCATCCCGCCCGCCAGAGACTTCCCGCAGCTGGATCGCGCGGCTGCCACCGGTTTCGGCAATGGCGCGCTCCAATAACGCCAACCCCAGGTACAGATGCATGACCACAAATGGCTCGCGGCTGGTCACTTGCCAGCGCATCTCATAAGGAACCGGGGATGTGGTCAGGAAAAAATCTCCAGTGACCACGGTATTCGTTTCCCACGCCTCGTTGGCAACGCGCTCCTCGACGATGGCTTCCCCGGACAACACCCAGACGAGCAACGGTTCGGCCACCGCCGGCACGACGATGTGTGCTTCGCTGCGCTCACGGACAAAGATCTCGACCAGGATCTCCTTGGCCGATACGCCGTCGGACGTCGCCAGGCGCTCGCCGCGAATGTGTGCCTGCAGGCCGGTTGCCGATGTTCGTTCAGTGACTTTCATGCATCGAATGCCTTGATGGAACGGCCGCCAGGTCAAGACGGGCCGGCGGCGGGACGGCGCTGGCGCAACAGTTCGATCTGCTGGGACGGAATCAACTCGCGCAACGCCTTATAGAGCGCACGGGTTTCCAGCAGGTTCCAGATGCGCAGCATGGTTTCCAGCGCGTCCAGGGGTTTGCTGATGAAATCCCGGGCGCCGAGGGCCAGGGCCCGCAGGCGCGTGTCTCGGGTCGCGTCGGCAGTCAGCACCAGGATCGGCAGGTAGTCATTGGCCGGGATCCGCCGGTTGAGTTGTTCGAGCACGGCAAAGCCGTCGAACGCCGGCATGTGCAGGTCGAGGATGACCAGGTCCGGCTCGAAGCTGTTGAACAGATCGAGCGTGCGCAACGGTTCGGTGCTGCTCAACACGTTGTGCAATCCTTCGCGGGCCAGCAGTTGTTCCATCAGGTCCAGGTTGGGGCGCTGATCGTCGACGATCAGAATGCGCAAGTCGCGATTCATGCGGGCTCCGGTAGATAGTGCTCGAGGTGGCCCAGGAAGGCCTGGATATGAATAGGTTTGGTCAGGATCGCCGTGGCGCCGGCGTCACGCAGGGCGCGGTGGGTCAGGTCGCTGGCATCGGCGGTGATCATCAGCACGGGCGTGGCGGCAGTGGCCGGGGATTGGCGCAGGCGCCGCAAGACTTCCAGGCCTTCGAGGTCCGGCAGGCTGACGTCCAGCAGGATCAGTTGCGGGGTGTGCTGGCGAGCGAGGTCCAGGCCCATCTGGCCTTGCATGCTCGACAATAACTGGATGCCAGGCCGGCGTTGCATCAGGGTTTCGATCAGCGCCAGGCTCGACAGGTTGTCTTCGATGCACAGGACTTTGCCGTGATAGTCCACAGGCGAACGCGTCACCGCCAGGGCGGCTATGGGTGGCAAATGCGCGCCAACCACCTGGGTGCCGGGCAGTTGCAGGGTGAAACAGCAGCCGTGTCCGGGTTCGCTGTGGACCTGCAGGTTGCCCTGCATCATTTCCAGCAGGCTCTTGCTCAATGACAACCCCAGGCCAGTGCCTTCGACCTGGGGATCGGCGCCCAGGCGTTCGAAAGGCTTGAACAGTTGGTCCAGCTGTTCCGGGGCAATGCCATGGCCGGTGTCGTTGACGGCGATGCTTACCTGATGGGCCTGGACGCTGACTTCGATGCGCACCTCACCGCCGGGCCGGTTGTACTTGATGGCGTTGGACAGCAGGTTGAGCAGCACTTGCACCAGGCGCTGGCGGTCCGCGAGCACGCCGCTGTCGTCAGGCAGCGCTGGCAGCTCGGCCAAGTGGATCCCGGCGTCGGCGGCCATCGGTGAAACCAAGGTCAGGGCTTCGTGCAGCACCGTCGACAGGGCGATCGGTTCGATGTTCAGCGGCAGGCGCCCGGCCTCGATCCGGGCAATGTCCAGCACTTCGTTGATCAACGCCAGCAAGTGCTGGCCGGCCCGCAGGATGTGGCTGACCTGAGGGCGTTGGCCGGCGGTGGAGTCCATGTCCAGCAATTGAGCGAAACCGAGGATGGCGTTCAGTGGCGTGCGCAGTTCGTGGCTCATGCGCGAGAGAAACTCGCTCTTGGCTCGGCTGGCGCTTTCGGCTTCTTCCCGGGCGGTGCGCAGGGCGATCTCGGCAGCGCGTCGGTCGGTGATGTCGCGGGTGATCTTGGAGAAACCGCGCAGGGCGCCGGTGCCATCGTATTGCGCAGTGATGACCACGCTGGCCCAGAAGCGGCTGCCGTCCTTGCGGCAACGCCAGCCTTCTTCCATGTAATGACCGTCGCGGGTGGCTTCGCGCAGGGCCATCTCCGGGTGCGCCGGGCACTCTTCGGCCAGGTAGAACAGGGAAAAATGCCGGCCGAGGATTTCCTGCTCGGTGTAGCCCTTGATCCGTTCCGCGCCAGCGTTCCAGGTGGTGACGTAGCCTTGGGCATCCAGGGCGAAGATCCCGTAGTCCTTCACGCCATCGATGATCAGCCGCAAGCGCTCCTCGTTATCGCGCAGGGCCCGCTCGCGTTCGGCGAGCAACTGCCCGGCCTCCACCAGGCGCGTGCCGAGTTGGCCGATTTCGTCCTGCTCCGGCGGTTGTGGCAACAAGGGTTGGCCCAATGCCAGGCGCTGGGCGTTGCCTTGCACCTGCTGGACCCGGGCGACAATGCCCTTGGACAGGAACAGCACCGCGACAATCGCCCCCAGCAGCCCGCACACCGCCGCCAGCAAGGTGGCGAACAACAGGCGCATGCGCGTGGCCGAGGCGGCGGCGCTGCGGTCGGCGAGCAGGGCGTCCTCGCGTATGCGCATGGCGCTGATCTGCTCGCGCAATACGTCCAGCACCTGTTTGTTTTCGATCAGGATCGCGGTGATGGCCTCGGGGTCGTCGCGCTTGCCATTGCGCAGCGCAAGCAAACCGTCGAGTTTGTCGGCGATCAGCGGAGTGATGGTCTTTAGGTGTTCGCGCATCCTGGCGTCGCGAATGTTGTGGTCCAGGCGCTGCAACGCGGCGTGGATCAGTGGCGTAGCCTGCTCGTAGCTGGGCAGGAAATCTTCGCGGCGGGTCAGCAGGTAGCCGCGCACGCTGGCCGCTGCCTCGGCCAGCAGGGTATGGACTGTCTGGATATCACCCTGGACCAGCAGCACCCGACGCACATCCTCTTCGGCCCGGGCGGTCTGGCGTTCGGTGATATAGATCAGCACCAGCGACAGCAGCAGGACCACCAGGGGCAGGGAGATCACCACCAGGGCCTTGCCGCGCAAGGGCAGGTCGGCCCAGCGGCGGGCGGCGAGAAACCTCATGGCCATTGCCCGGCAGGTTGCGCCACCAGGCCCAGGGCAACGCCGCGCACGGCGGCCTGGGTCCGGTCGGCGGCGCCCAGTTTGCCGATGACACGCTCTACGTGGGCCTTGGCCGTGCCGGGTGCGATGCCCAGCTTCTCGCCGATTTCACGGTTGCTGAAACCGCCGGCCACCAGCCCCAGGACCTGGCGTTCCCGGGCGGTCAGGGCCTGGACTTGAGTGGCACCATTCGCACCGCGTTCGGTCATGCGGCGCAGCAGGCGCGCGCTGACCGAACTGTTCAACGCCTCTTCGCCCTGGGCGACCCGTTTGAGGGCGTCGAGCACTTCATCGCGGCTGGCGTCCTTGAGCAGATAGCCGGCCGCGCCCGCACCGATGGCGGCTTCGAGGTGGTCGGGGCTGTCATCCATGGTGAAGATCACGACTTTGATTCCGGGCTGGCGCTGCTGCAGGATCCGCGCCGCGCCCAAACCGTTGAGGACGGGCATGCGGATGTCGAGAATCGCGATGTCCGGCTGTAGCCGCTCGCACAGGTCGAGGGCTTCCTGGCCGTCGCGGGCCTGGCCAACGACCTCGAATCCCGGGTTGCCGGCGAGCATGCTGATAAACCCGGTGCGGGTGACTTCGTGGTCATCGGCCAGCAGCAGGCGCAAAGGTCGGTTCATGGTTGTCCTCCGTGGGCCGGTAGCGGCACGCTGGCCAGCAGTCGGGTGCCGCCACCGGGCTGGCTGCAACAGCTCAGGTGACCGTCCAGCAAGTGCGCGCGCTCCTGCATGGCGGCCAGCCCCAGATGGCAGCTGCCGTTGGTCTCGATGGGCTGTTCCAGGGCAAATCCACGGCCATCGTCCTCCACTCGCAGGCAAGCGTGGCCATCGTCCACCGCCAACCCCAACTGCACATGGCTGGCCTGGGCGTGCTTGAGAATGTTGTTGATGCCTTCCTGGGCAATGCGAAACAGGGCGATCTCCGTGTTGCCCGGCAGGCGCGCGGTGCTGTGTTCGGCCCAGTTCACCGTCAGGCCGGCGTCGCGCAGGCGATCGGCCTCCTTGTCGACGGCTTTGTACAGGCCGAAATCATCCAGTACGTGGGGGCGCAGGCCGCTGATCAGTTGCCGGCCTTCGCCGACGCAGCCTTGGGCCAGGTCGAGGATGCTTTGCAGCTCGTTCGCCAGTGCAGGCGGTAGCGACGGGCAGCGACCGGCGAAGCCCTGCAAGCGCTGATGCAAACCGGCGAGATTCTGCGCCAGGCCGTCGTGCAGGTCGTAGGCCACGCGCTTGCGTTCGTCTTCCTGGGCGCTGAACAAGCGGTGGACCAACTCGGACATGGTCCGTTCGCGGGCCTGGAGCGCTTCGAGCAGACGGCTGTTCTCCAGGTGTGCCGCCAACAGCGTCGCGAGCAATTGCAGTGATTCGATGTCTTCGTTGTCCGGCGCGCCGAGGGCCACGCTGTTGCCCAGCAACAACGCCCCGAACTCTACGCCGTCGGAGGCACGCAACGGTACCCGCAAGACCTGGGGCAGGGCGCTGCCGGGCGATTCCAGCCATTGTGGGCCGGGCATTTGTGGCTGGGCCAGGTTGGCGAGCAGCTCGAGTCGTTCCGCGCTGCCGTGGCTGGCGAGGGTGCGCAACGGCTGGTCCGGCGCCCACTCCAGTAGCAGGCCATGGTCCATGGCCATGAACGCGCACGCCCGTTGCAGCGCACGCTGGCGCATGGCCGACAGGGGCAACTGCGTCAGTTCATGGCCGGTGCCCAGCAGCAGGCCCAGGCGTGCGGCACGACTTTGCGACTGGCGATATTGGCTGCGGATGGCCAGGGCACTGCCGGGGTCATGGGGTGGGCTTTGCATGGGGAACTCCAGCGTGGAAGAGGACCGGTCCGGTTCGCGATGGCGTCATTAGAACGTGTCACCGGCACCGAGCCTATCTGCCGAACGGCATAGGCGATTGGCACCGGTTGGCCGATGGCGAAGGCAGGGAAGGCCGGCAAAGTGGACCCATTGAAACCCAAAGGACCACGTTGATGAAAATGAAAACCTGCGCCATCGCTGCTTTATTCCTGCTGGCCGCGCCGCTTGTCCAGGCGCTTGAGGCTACGCCTTATGTGTATCGCACAGTGGCCGAGCAGCCCAAGAATGTGAATGACCGCGAGATCGCGGCACTGTTCGACCGCTGGAACGCCGCGCTGCAAACCGGTAGCGCCACCGCCGTGACCGGCCTCTATGCCCCGGATGCGATTTTGCAACCGACTGTTTCCAACAAGGTGCGCAACACACCGGCGCAGATCCAGGATTATTTCGAGCATTTCCTGGCCGGCAAACCGGTGGGGCAAATCAACTATCGGGAGATCCGCCATCTGGGCCCCGATGCGGCGATGGACAGTGGTGTCTATACCTTCACGCTCACACAGGCCGACGGTTCCAAGCGCGAGGTCCAGGCGCGCTACACCTTCCTCTATGAGCGCCTCGATGGCCAGTGGAAGATCATCAACCATCACTCATCGGCCATGCCTGAGGTGCCGAAGACCTTGCACGCCAGCCACTGATAGCACTGCTCGCTAAAGACCTGCCTGTGGGAGCGAGGTTGCTCGCGAGGCGGCCTGACTCTCGCAGTCGTACACCATCAGCTCTGTGGGAGCAAAGCTTGCTCGCGATAGCGGAGTATCAGTCAGCATCGATGTTTCTGACGCACCGCCATCGCGAGCAAGCTCGCTCCCACAGGGCCCTCTATCAATTCCATCCCCGTGTTTAGACACACTTTGTACAAAGAGCTTGGATTAACGCGCGAACATTAATTAGAATCAGTCTCATTTAAGACTTTGCGCAGGCTTCTGGACATGTGTGATGCAGTTACGCCGACGGAGCATTCCCTCCATGCGTTGTACCGTGACCACGGTAGCTGGCTGGAAGGCTGGCTGCGGCGGCGCATGGGCAATGCCTGGGATGCGGCGGACCTGCGCCAGGATACCTTCCTGCGGGTGCTTTCCAGTTCCCAGACCTTGGCTGACCTGCAAGAACCCCGGGCTTATCTGCTGACCGTTGGCAAACGCCTGCTGAGCAACTTCTACACCCGGCGCAATCTGGAACAGGCGTATCTCGACGCTCTGGCGAGCCTGCCTGAAGCCTGCGCACCGTCGCCAGAGCAACGCTGGCTGCTGCTGGAAACCCTGCAAGCCCTGGACGAACTGCTCGATGGCCTGCCGCCCCTGGTGCGGCGGGCTTTTCTCTGGAGCCAACTTGAAGGCCTGGGTTATCGCGAGATCGCCGAACGCCTGCAAGTGTCCGAACGCACCGTGAAACGCTACATGGCCCAGGCCTATGAACATTGCCTGTTGGTGGACTTCTGATGCGCTCGACCCCATCACCCGAAGCCCGCGAAGCGGCACGGGCGGCGGCTCGCTGGTTGACCCTGATGGAGTTCGACGGGAATGCGTTCGACTCGGCGGCCCTGCAACGCTGGCGCGACAGCAGCGATCATCACGAGGCGGCCTGGCAGAAGGCCCAGCGATTGCGCCAGCGTTTTGCCGGGGTGCCCGCGTCCCTGGGCATGGCAACCCTGGACCGCCCAGTGCTGGCTCGGCGCGAGGTGCTCAAGCGCGCATTGGGCGTCGCCGCATTGGTCCCGACCGCTTGGCTGCTGGGGCGAGAGCTGCCGTTGGAGGCCTGGCGCGCTGATTTGCACACTGCCACGGGCGAGCAACGGCGCTGGTCGCTGGTCGATGGCAGTGCGCTGCAACTGAACACCGACAGCGCCGTCGACCTGGACCTCAAGGCGCGACGCCTGGTGTTGGTGCGCGGCGAAATGGCCCTCAGGCTTGCCGGGAGCACGCCGCTGTCCGTTCAATCACCCTATGGACTCATCACCATCACTCGTGGCGAGGTCTGCCTGCACTTGGGCGAGGGCGATTGCCGGGTGGCGGTGGTCAGCGGCTCGGCACAACTGCAACCCCTGCGCGGGCCATTGCTGAGCTTGGAAGCGGGCCAGCAGGTCAACATGCAGGATTCAGGCGCGGGGCCAGTGAAGGCGTTCGACGTGGCGCAGCTGGGTTGGCGTGACGGCGTATTGGTTGCGCAGGACCAGCCGCTGGGGCATTTCCTGCGGGAACTGAGCCGCTATCGCCCCGGGGTGTTGCGTTGGGACGAAACCCTGGAAGCCCTGCGAATCACTGGCAGCTTCCGCTTGGACAACACCGACCGAATCCTCACGCTGCTTGCGGCCAGCCTACCGCTGGACGTGCACATGCGCACTCGCTACTGGGTCACGTTGACGCTTCGCAAAAATATGGCCTGATGCCTGTCCCCTTTTTTTGTCTCGCTTGTCATTCAAGGCAACTGAACAAAAATGAGAGCGCTTTCCAATGTCCGCAGTTGCACCTTTGCGTTTGCGCCCGGCCTTTGCCGGCTGGCGTCCGCTGTTGAACCTGAGCCTCATGCTGAGCTTGAGCGCCAGCCCATTCTTTATCTCATCGAGCCTGGCCGAAGAAACCGACCGGCGCAGCTATCAGGTGCCGGCCGGCAGCCTCGGCGCGGCGTTGGCCCGGTTTGCCGGGCTGGCGGGCGTCAACCTGTCGGTGGATCCGGCCCTGGTAAGTGGTCGCAACAGCGCCGGGCTTTCGGGTGAGTTTGGCGTAGAGGAGGGGTTTGCCCGGCTGTTGTCGGGCTCGGGCCTGCAATTGCAAGCGGTGGGTGAGCAGGCCTATATCCTGACGCCGGCACCGGAAGGCGGCAGCCTGCAACTGGCACCCACTTCGATTATAGGCGCCACGACGTCGACGGACAGCCCGGCGTATGCCGGTGGCCAGGTTGCTCGCCGTGGTTCGCAAGGCTTGCTGGGCTCGCGGGATTTCATGGAAACACCGTTCAGCATGACCACCTACACCAGCGCGGCGGTCAAGAACCAGCAGGCGCGCACCTTGGGCGACATGATCGCCAGCGACCCCTCGGTCCGCGCCACCAACCCGGCGGGCGGACGCTTTGAGCAGTTCACCATTCGTGGTTTCAGCCTGTTCAACAGCGATGTTGCGTACAACGGTCTCTACGGCATCCTTCCGACCTACACGATCGACATGGAAATGGCCGAACGCGTCGATATCCTCAAGGGCCCGAGCCAGCTCATCAACGGCATCTCGCCGCGGGGCAGCGTGGGCGGCGGGATCAATGTGGTACCCAAGCGTGCCACCGACAAGCCCATCACCTCGTTCACCGGCAGCTATGCCTCCAACAACCAACTGGGCGGTGCTGTGGATGTCGGTCGGCGCTTTGGCGAAGATGACAAGTTCGGGATTCGCTTCAATGGCGTGAAGCAGGCGGGCGACACCGAATGGGATCAACAGAGCGTGGACCGCGAGATGGCGGTGCTGGGCCTGGATTTTCGCGGTGAGCGCCTGCGACTCTCGACGGACATCGGCCACACCGAACGTAACACCGACGCGCCCCAGGAACGCGTGCAGGTGGGCGCCAATGCACAGGTTCCTCACGCCAGTGATGTGCGCGACAACTACGCCCAGTCCTGGAGCAAGGCGCGCACCAAGGACACCTTCGGCACCGTGAACGCTGAATTCGACGTCAACGATTCCGTCATGCTGTATGGCGGTGTCGGAGCGCGTAAAAGCGAGCACGACTTCCTTCGGCACAACGTTTCGGTCACCAACGACGCGGGTGACTTCACCGTCCAGCCCCGAGACTTTACCCGCGACGAAAATGTCCGCACGGCCACAGCCGGGGTGCGCAACTGGTTCCATACCGGCCCGGTGAGCCATGAGGTCAACCTGGCTGCCAGCTATTTCTACATGGACTTCGAAAATGGCGGCGCCCGTTACGCCAACGGTCGCAGCAACCTGTATGAACCGGTGCAGACCCCGGCGCCGAGCAACCCGACGCGACAGGACGATAAGGTCTACACCGAGAACCGCTTCAGTGGCGTGGCGTTGTCCGACACCCTGGGGCTGTTCGACGATCGCTTGCTGCTGACCCTCGGCGCTCGCTGGCAACGGGTGAAGGTTGACGACTGGACGAATAACGTCAAGGGCGACACTGCCTACGATGAGGAAAAGGTTTCACCGTCGGGCGGCATCCTGTTCAAGGCGACGGACAAGTTGTCGCTGTATGCCAACTACATGGAAGGCCTGAGCCAGGGCAAGATCGCACCGTCGACGTCGGTGAACGAGGATGAGATTTTCCCGCCGTTCATCAGCCGTCAGGTCGAGGTGGGCGCCAAGTATGATGCCGGCCCATTCGCCGTCACCGCCGCGCTGTTCCGGATCAAGCAGCCGGCCTATGCGACCGACGCCACGACGCGTGTCTTCGGCCCGAACGGCAAGCGAGAAAACACCGGCGTGGAGTTGAGTGTGTTTGGCGAACCGCTGAAGGGAACCCGTTTGCTCGGCGGCGTGATGTACATCGACAGCGAACTGACCCATACCACCAATGGCACCTTCGATGGCAACCGCGCCCCCGCCACGCCGAAGTACAACGTCAACCTCGGTGCCGAATGGGACGTGCCGACGGTACAGGGCCTGACCCTGACCAGCCGGGGCATCTACTCCAGCTCGCAGTACCTGGACCAGTCCAACACCAAGGAAATCGATTCCTGGGAACGCTTCGACGTCGGCGCCCGCTACGCATTCAAGGTCGACGAGAAGAACGTCACCCTGCGGGCCAACATCGAAAACGTGGCAGACAAGCGCTACTGGAGTTCGGCCGGGGCGTCGGATGACAGTGAGGCCGGATTGACGTTGTCGACCCCGCGCACCTACCTGATTTCCGCAACGGTGGATTTCTAGGCCCAGGTGCCGCTCCAGGGAAGGAGCCGCCTGGGTTCAGATGTCGCGAAACAGATCGTGAGCATCCAGCAGTCGCCAGGCAATTTCGGGGCGTTTTTCCAGCCCACGGCGGATGGCGGCGGGAATCGACTGGCGAATCTTGCGGCACAGGCCGGGCTGGTCCTGGAATTCGATGGCGATGCCGCGCATGGTCCGCACTTCGTTATAGCCAGGCTCGACGCTCAGGCGGATCCCCAGGTTTTCGTACAGGCGTTGCTGCAGGCGCTGGAGTTCGTCGAGGCTCTGGATGTTCTCCAGGCGTTCAAGCAGGCGTTTTTCTTCCTGGCGATTCAAGCAAAGGATGCGCAGGTCGCTGCCAGGCGCTTGCAGCAAGGCATCACGGCCGCAATCGCAGACGCCGGGCGGGCAGGGGGGACGGATCGGAATCGACGCGGTCATGGGCTCCACAAAAATCTGCTGCACAACGAAACAGCGAGCTTATCGCCGGCCCAGGCAATGTGATGCCTGGCGGCATGTGGGTCAAGCCTGTTGGAGGGGCCACTTGTCTGGCGCTGCTGTGGGAGTTTGCTCGTGATAGCGGTGAGTCAGCCTGCACCTTTGTCGGATATGCCGCTGTCATCGCGAGCAAGCTCGCTCCCACAATGGGATCGGAGTACGACCGGAAGAGCCAGGTCGACTATTAGGCCGCCTCGCGAGCAAGCTTTGCTCCCACAGATCTGATGGGTGTACGACCGGGAGAGCCAGGTCGGCTGCAAGGCCGCCTTCGCGAGCAAGCCCGCTCCCACAGGGGTTCCATGTCGGACACACCATGTGTATTCGCTAAAATCCAATGTGGGAGCGAGCTTGCTCGCGATGGCGGCAGGTCAGTCGAAAGCGTTACAACCCCAACTCAGACAACCCCGGATGATCATCCGGCCGGCGGCCTAGCGGCCAGCGGAACTTGCGCTCGCTTTCCTTGATCGGCATGTCGTTGATGCAGGCGTAACGGTTGTACATCAGGCCTTGATCATCGAACTCCCAGTTTTCGTTGCCGTAGGAGCGGAACCAGTTGCCCGAGTCGTCGTGCCATTCGTAGGCATAGCGCACGGCGATGCGGTTATCGGTGAAGGCCCAGAGCTCCTTGATCAGCCGATAATCCAGCTCCTTGGCCCATTTGCGAGTCAGGAACGCCTTGGCTTCCTCGCGGTTATGGGCGAATTCGGCGCGGTTACGCCATTGAGTATCCAGCGTGTAGGCCAGGGATACTTTTTGTGGATCACGAGAGTTCCAGCCGTCTTCGGCCAGGCGAACTTTCTCGATCGCCGATTCACGAGTGAACGGCGGCAACGGCGGACGAACTTCGGAAGAAGCAGACATGGCGGATCTCCAATGAATTGCACAAGGTCCAACAGCTCAGGCGTGTAACAACATCTTCAGCATGTCCTGGGCGTCGTCAGCCGCGCTGTGGTCGCCCATGACCAGCGCCACGGTAATCGCGCCGTCAATCAGAATCAGCAGTTGGCGGGCCAGTGCGTCCGGGTTCTGGACACCTTGTTCGACGCACAGCCGGGTTATGTAATCGAGCAACTTCTGTTTGTGCAGCTTCGCCACCAGGCGGACCGGATCCTGAGGATCGCCGGTTTCGCCACTGGTGTTGATGAAGGCACAGCCGCGGAAACCTTCGCTGTCGAACCAGCCCTTGAGCACGGTGAACAGGTTGAGCAGCCGTGCAGTCGGGGTCGGCGCCTTGTCCACCTCGGTGCTGAACCAGTGCATCCAGCGTTCATCCCGCCGCCTGAGGGCGGCCACGATCAGGTCGTCCTTGTTGGCGAAGTAGCGATAGACACTTTTCCTGGAGACGCCGGCGGTTTTCACCAGAAGGTCCATGCCGGTGGCGGCGATGCCACTTTTATAGATCAACTTTTCAGCGACATCGAGGATGATGTCTCGTGTTTCATTACCAGTGATTTCGTTCATGAAACAAAAGTAGAATGATCGTTCTCCTTGGTCAAGTCTTTTTTTCTTGAGGACAGGAAGACCCAAACCCATCCATGGTGTAAGCTCATCCGTTCTTCGGAATCGACCTTTTGCGAGCCCTATGCCGTCGCTTTTCAAACGCTCCCTGCTGCCCAAGCTGCGCAGCTTTGCACTGACCGCCGACGCGGTGACCATCCTCGATGGCGCTGCCCAATTCCGCCGTTGCCTGCTGGAGAAAATCGCCCAGGCCACCCAGCGCATCTACATCGTCGCGTTGTACCTGCAACAGGACGAGGCCGGCCAGGAAATCCTCGATGCCTTGCATGCCGCCAAGGCCGCGCGCCCGGAACTGGATGTGGTCGTGGTGGTGGACTGGCTGCGGGCCCAGCGCGGGCTGATCGGCGCCAAGAAGCAGCCGGGCAACTCGGCGTGGTACCAGGAGCAGACTCGCACCCATGCCAGCGAAGTGCCGATCTACGGCGTGCCGGTGCAGACCCGCGAGCTGTTCGGCGTGCTGCACTTGAAAGGCTTCGTGATTGACGACTGTGTGCTCTACAGCGGCGCCAGCCTGAATAACGTCTACCTGCACAAGTTCGACAAGTACCGCTACGACCGCTATCACCTGCTGCAGAACACGGCACTGGCCGATTCGATGCATCACCTGGTGCAGCACGGCCTGGTCACCTCCAGGGCCGTGCACCGCCTGGATCTGCCGAACCTGCCCAGCACCCGCAGTTTGCGCAAGGACATCGGCGATTTGCGCAGTCGCCTCAAGTACGCGACCTATGACACCAGCGTTGGCAGCCTCGACAAGAGCGGCCTGTCGGTAAGCCCGTTGCTGGGGGTGGGCAAGAACAATCCGCTGAGCCGGGTGATCGGCGAACTGATCGCCAGCAGCCGCCAGCAACTGACCATTTGCACACCGTATTTCAACCTGCCCCTGGCGGTGACCCGGGAGCTCAATCGCGCCCTGGCCCGCGGGGTCAAGATCGACATAATCGTCGGCGACAAGACCGCCAACGACTTCTACATTCCGCCAAGCGAGCCGTTCAAGATCATCGCGGCGCTGCCATACCTCTACGAAATCAGCTTGCGGCGCTTCGCCAAACGCCATCAGCGCGCTATCGACAGCGGCCAATTGAACCTGCACCTGTGGCGTGACGGGGACAACACCTATCACCTCAAGGGCATGTGGATCGACGAGCGCTACACCTTGCTGACCGGTAATAACCTCAACCCGCGGGCCTTTCGCCTGGACCTGGAAAACGCGCTGTTGCTGGACGACCCCAAGGGCGAGTTGCTGGCGCCGCGCCAGGCCGAGCTTGAACAGATCTACCGCCACACCCGCCGGATCGAACGTTACCTGGACCTGGAAACCCTGCCGGATTACCCCGACGCCGTGGCCAGGTTCCTGAAGCGGGTCAGCCGGGTGCGGATAGAACGGCTGCTTTACCGGATCCTGTGAACACCCGCGCCATGTCGAAAAAAGACACCATCTCCATCCAGTTGGTGCGAGAGGCGCTGCTGCAGAGCTGCGCCCCCGGAGCGGCTACCGATGAGGTCCTGAACAAGGTAGGCATAGACCCTGCGTTGCTCGACGACACCCAGGCGCGGGTGCCGGCCCATGCCTATGCGCGGCTCTGGCGTTTGCTCGCCCGGCGTCTGGATGACGAGTTTTTTGGCATGGACCCGCGCAAGCTCAAGTCCGGCAGCCTGGCGTTTCTCTGTCAGTGCGCCATGGCCCAGCCCACGCTGGCGAGCGGCTTGACGGCGGGGCTGGGGTTTCTGTCGCTGATGCTCGAACATCTGCCGGCCCAGTGGATGCGCCAGCAAAGCCTGGCGGAGATCGTGCTGCTGGAAGACGATCAGGAACCGCGCCGGGCCTTTACCTATTTCACCTATTGGATGATCGTCCATGGCGTGGCCTGCTGGCTGGCCGGGCGGCGCATTCCCATTCTTTCCGTCGAACTGCGTTGCCCGGCACCGGATTTCTGCGACGACTATCGGGTGATGTTTTCCCAGAACCTGCGTTTTGACCGGCCGCGCACCCGGATGATTCTCGCGGCTGAATGCCTCGACCTGCCGATCAGGCGCAACGCTGATGAGCTCAAGCGCTTCCTGGCCCAGGCCCCGGCCAACATCCTGGTCAAATACCGCAACCCGCAAAGCCTGGCCAGCCGTATCCGGCACGACCTGCGGCAGTTGCCTGCCGAACAGTGGCCGGAAACCGAGGCGCTGGCCCAGCAGTTGTGCGTGTCCGCGTCCACCCTGCGCCGCCGCCTGGCGGAGGAGGGCCAGACTTACCAGGGCCTCAAGGACAGCGTGCGCAAGGATCTGGCAATCACCTGGCTGGCCGAGCCCTCCATCAGTTTCGTCGAAATCGCCTCGCGCCTGGGTTTTGCCGATGCCAGCTCCTTCTACAAGGCGTTTCGCAAATGGTCCGGCTCCAACCCCGGGCATTATCGCAGCCTGATTCTCAACGACCCTGATTGACCCATCGGGTGGCCTCCAATCTTGTGCCTGCCCAAGTCCCCTTGTGGGAGCGAGTTTGCTCGCGATAGCGGTGGCCCAGCCACCTCTTCATTGACTATCAGGCCCTCATCGCGAGCAAGCTCGCTCCCACAGGGGTTCGATCGCGTCATTTACCGCTCATAAAACCGTCATCTATGTTTGATATAAGCCTCTGCAGGTGCCGGAAAAGCCAGGCCATCCATCAGAGTAATGTATGCAAGTGACCGTTTTGGGTAGCGATTGTGTCGGTTTGCAAGTCAGGTCCTGTCACGCCGTTGGGAAAGGTCCGCAAGGACGAGACGTATGAAAGTACTCGTCACCGGCGTCGCAGGGTTCATCGGATTTCATACCGCCAAGCGGCTGTGCAGCGATGGCCATCAGGTCATTGGCATCGACAACCTCAACAGCTACTACAGCGTCGAGCTGAAACAGGCACGACTGGCTCAGTTGACCGAATGCCGCGATTTCCGCTTTCAGTTGCTGGATGTGGCAGACAAGCAGGCGCTGCTGGAGTTGTTTGCCGAACATGCCTTCGACCAAGTCGTTCACCTCGCGGCCCAAGCCGGCGTGCGTTATTCCATCGACAACCCGGACGTTTATGCGCAAAGCAACCTGGTAGGTTTCCTCAACATATTGGAAGCCTGCCGCGCCCATCGGCCGGCGCACCTGATCTTCGCCTCAAGCAGCTCGGTGTATGGCTTGAATGACCGCCTGCCATACGCCACGACCGACCCCGTCGATCAGCCCGTATCGTTCTATGCGGCGACCAAGCGCGCCAATGAACTGATGGCCCACGCTTACTCGCATCTCTATGGAATTCCCACCACCGGCCTGCGGTTTTTTACCGTGTATGGGCCTTGGGGACGGCCCGACATGGCGCCGTTCAAATTCACCGATGCCATCCTCAACGGTCGCACCATCGACGTTTACAACGACGGTGCGATGTCTCGCGATTTCACCTATATCGACGACATCGTCGAGGGCCTCGTGCGGCTGATACCGCTGCCGCCGACCGATGAGACGGGCGTGCGCAACAAGGTCTACAACATCGGTTTCGGCTCACCGGTGAAGCTTTTGCAGTTTATCGAGTGCATTGAAGAAGCGCTGGGCATCCGCGCGATAAAGAATTTCTTGCCGTTGCAATCGGGCGACGTGGTCAACACGTGGGCGGACACTCGTGAATTGGAGGAGCGGGTGGGGTTTCGCCCACAGGTCGCAGTGCCGGTCGGTGTGCAGTCGTTTGTCGATTGGTACCGCGACTATTACGCCGTCTAACCCCTCATTTCCCAGCATCTTTTCTGGAGCATCATGCACGAAACCCCTTATGTGTCGGTCCTGATTCCGGCCAAAAACGAGGCAGGCAATCTCATCCCACTTCTCGAAGAAGTGCGCACGGCGTTGGCCAATGAGAACTTTGAGGTCATCGTGGTGGACGATGGGAGCACCGACGCCACCGCCGCTGAGTTAAGAACCTTACAAGGCAGTGGCTACCAGCAATTGCGGGTGCTCAGCCACACCCGTTCCCTCGGCCAGAGCACCTCGATCTACCACGCCGCTGAAGTGGCACGCGGGCATTGGTTGGCAACCCTGGACGGCGACGGTCAGAACGATCCGGCCGATCTGCCGAAAATGCTCGACCTGGTGCGCGGCTCCGAAGGCACCCCCGCGGGCGTCAAGCTGGTGGCAGGGCATCGCGTCAACCGCCGGGACACGGCGAGCAAGCGTTGGGCCTCGCGATTTGCCAACAAACTGCGCGCCAGCCTGCTCAAGGACCAGACGCCCGACACCGGTTGCGGCATCAAGCTGATCGAGCGCGAGGCGTTTCTGCGCCTGCCGTATTTCGATCATATGCACCGATTTATCCCGGCGCTGATCCGCCGTCACAACGGCCGAATGCTGGTTCAACCGGTCAATCACCGTGAGCGCGGGGCCGGGGTGTCCAACTACGGCAATCTGGACCGGGCGCTGGTGGGCATTGTCGATCTGTTCGGGGTGTGGTGGCTGATCAAGCGCACCCGCCTGGATGTCAACGCACAAGAAACCGAGGTTTGAAATGGGCAGAGAATCGTTGTGGTTGGCCGTTGGCTTCGGTGGTCAATTGGCATTCACCGGGCGTTTTGCCCTGCAATGGCTGTACAGCGAATACAAGAAGCGCAGCATGATTCCCGTTGGCTTCTGGTACCTGAGCATCATCGGTAGCGCGCTGTTGCTGGCCTATGCCATTTACCGCGAAGACCCGGTGTTCATTGTCGGCCAGTCTTTCGGCTTTATCGTTTACCTGCGCAATTTACAGTTGATCGCCAAGCATCATGAGCAGGAAAACCCCGAACTGACCAAGAAGGGCTGAACCGGTGCGGATACGATTATCTTCCTCGCGGCTCGAGCTCCTGGCGTTGGTGGTATTGGCCTTGATCATAGTGGGCGCTGGCCTTGGCTGGCGCCAACCGATGAACGTCGATGAGGAGCGCTTCCTTGGCGTTGCCCTGGAGATGCTGCAGAACGGCTCATGGTTCATTCCCCATCGCGCCGGTGAAATCTACGCCGACAAACCGCCGCTGTTCATGTGGACGGTGGCGCTGTTCGTGCAACTGACCCACCTGCCCAAAGTTGCCCTGTACTTGCCCGCGCTGCTGGCAGGCGCCGTCACCACCGCGTGCCTGTATGACCTGGGCCGACGCTTGTGGGGACGGCGCGTGGGGGTGATCGCGGCGCTCTTGTTTCTCGCGACCTACCAGACCTACAGCATCCTGCGCACCGGGCAGATCGATGGTTTCCTTGCGCTCTGGACCATCCTGGGGATCTATGGCTTGTGCCGGCACGTGTTGCTCGGCCCGGCCTGGCGTTGGTACTACGTGGCCTGTGCGGCGATGGGGTTCGGGATCATCAGCAAAGGCGTGGGTTTTCTGCCGGTGCTGATGCTGATTCCCTACGCCTATGCGCTGCGCAAAGGTTGGAAAGGGGTGGTGGCCATGCCTGGCCAGGCAGGACGCTGGTGGCTGGGGCTGGTCGTAGCATTGGCCGCCATTGCGTTATGGCTGGGGCCCTTGCTGATGATTGTCGCGCAGGGCAGTGCCGACAGCCTGGCGTACGCCCAGGAAATCCTGTTCAAGCAGACCGCTGGGCGTTATGCCAACGCATGGGAACACCGCGAACCTTTCTGGTACTTCTTCGTCCAGGTGATTCCGAAGTACTGGCTGCCGATTGTGTTCATGCTCCCCTGGCTGGTGCCGGCCTGGCGCAGACAATTGCTCAAGCATGACGGTCGGGTGCTGGTGCTGCTCGGTTGGGTACTGCTGGTGTTGGTGTTCTTTAGCCTGAGCAGCGGCAAACGCAAGTTGTATATCTTTCCCGCGTTACCCGCGTTGATTCTGGTGGTGGCGCCGCTTGTGCCGTGGCTGCTACGCCGCTGGTTTGGCGCGCGCCCAAGGGGCAGGGCGGTCTTCAATGTGCTGGTTGCGCTGTGGTTGTGTGCCTGGTTTGTGCGCGGCTTCGTCGAGCCCCACAAGGAAGGCATCAACCCCCACCAGACCTTGATGCGCGATGTCGCCGGAATGACTGCAAATGCCGAGTTGGTGCTCGTGGGTTGGCGTGAGGGCCATTGGCTGTTCGCCCAGCAACCCATCGTGCATTTCGGCTTTTATAACGGCAACTCCCTGGAACAATCCGCCACCTGGCTACGCAGCCACCCGCAGGCCTTCGCCCTGGTGCCCGCTCGGGACCTGGCCCGCTGTTACGACCCGCAAAAAGCTCGCCGGGTCGGCAATACCTCAAGGGCCGAGTGGTTCCTGGTGGGGGTTGATGCGGACAACCAGCGCTGCCAGTCGCCAACGCCGGAGAAGGTGTATTCGTTTGCCTGGCAGCAGCCCTTGTAGCGGCTGAACTGCCGCCATCGCGAGCAAGCTCGCTCCCACATTGGTGCTTGGGTGGTCACAAAATCGAGGTCCATCACAAATCCCCTGTGGGAGCGAGCTTGCTCGCGATGAGTGCCTAAACAACACCACATCCCTAAACCATGGCCAAACCAGTCAAGCAACTTGAAAGCTTTGACCATTGCCGCCACAGCCCTTCGGCGCGAGTATTTGCCTGCTATTCACGGTTCCCCCAACCAATAAAAACCACAGAGGGATGCTGGTCATGCGCGATTATTCGTCCGCCACTTCGCAGTTCGATTACCTGCACACCGTCAACACTGCTCTGCACGGCTCGCTCGAGGCGCTCAATGCCTGCGTAGAGTGTTGCGACCGGCATGCGTTGCCAGGGCGCATCGCCTTGTTCTGGGAGGGCCGTGACGGCAGCGATGCGACTTGGACTTACCGTGACCTGCAGGACAACGCCGCGCGGTTCGCCAATTTCCTGCGCGCCCAAGGCATCGGCAAGGGCGACAAAGTGGCCGGTCTGTTGCCGCGCACCGCTGAACTGCTGATCGTGGTGCTCGCCACCTGGCGCATTGGGGCAGTGTATCAACCGTTGTTCACCGCATTCGGGCCCAAGGCCATCGAGCACCGCCTCGGCAGTTCTGGAGCGCGCTTGGTCGTCACCGATGCGGTCAACCGTCCCAAGCTCGACGAAGTCGCCGGTTGTCCCACCATCGTCACGGTCGGCGGCGAAAAGGGCCAGGGCATCGTGCGTGGCGACTACAGTTTCTGGGCCGAGGTGGCGAACCACTCCAGCCAGTGCGAACCGCTGATGCTCACCGGCGAAGACCCGTTCCTGCTGATGTTCACCTCCGGCACCACAGGACCTGCCAAGGCGCTGTCGGTGCCACTCAAGGCCATCGTTGCGTTCCAGAACTACACCCGTGACGCGGTAGACCTGCGTCCCGAAGACGCCTTCTGGAACGTCGCCGACCCGGGCTGGGCCTACGGCATCTATTTTGGCGTGACCGGGCCGCTGGCCATGGGGCATCCGATTACCTTCTACGATGGCCCGTTCACCCTGGAAAGCACCTGCCGGGTCATCAACAAATACGGCATCACCAACCTCACCGGCTCGCCCACGGCCTATCGCCTGTTGATTGCCGGTGGCGAGCAGTTTGCCCGCTCGATCAAGGGCAAGCTGCGCATCGTCAGCAGCGCCGGTGAGCCATTGAACCCGGAGGTGATCCGTTGGTTCGCCGACAACCTGAACGTGGTGATCCACGACCATTACGGCCAGACCGAACTGGGCATGGTGCTGTGCAACCACCATGGGCTGGAACACCCGGTGCACCTGGGCGCGGCCGGCTTTGCTTCGCCAGGCCATCGGATCGTGGTGCTGGATGAAAACCAGCGCGAGCTGGGCGTAGGCCAGCCGGGCATTCTCGCACTGGACCGCAGCCAGTCGCCCATGTGCTGGTTCGCCGGTTACGAAGGCGGGCCGACCAAGGCCTTCGTCGGTGACTACTACTTGAGCGGCGACACCGTGGAGCTGAACCCGGACGGCAGCATCAGTTTCGTAGGCCGCAGCGACGACGTGATTACCACGTCCGGCTACCGGGTCGGTCCGTTCGACGTGGAAAGCGCGCTGATCGAACACGCGGCGGTGGTGGAAGCGGCGGTGATCGGCAAGCCTGATCCGGAACGCACCGAGCTGGTGAAGGCCTTCGTGGTACTCAGCGCGCAGTACCGTGCCTCTGCGGAACTGGCCGAAGAATTGCGCCAGCACGTGCGCAAGCGCCTGGCGGCCCATGCCTATCCCCGTGAAATCGAATTTGTCAGCGACTTGCCGAAAACCCCAAGCGGCAAGTTGCAGCGCTTTATCTTGCGCAACCAGGAAATCGCCAAAGCTCAAGAGGCTGCGGCGCAGAACGTTTCAGCTTGAATCCAAGGAAACCATGATGCAGATCGACAACAAGATTTTTCTCGTCAGCGGCGGTGCTTCCGGCCTCGGCGCGGCCACCGGCGAAATGCTGGTCAAGGCCGGTGCCAAAGTGATGCTGGTGGACCTCAACGCCGACGCCGTGGCCGCCCAGGCGCAAAAACTGGGCTGCCAGAGCGTGGTGGCCGACATCAGTAACGAAGCGGCGGCTGAAGCGGCGGTCAAGGCCACGGTCGATGCGTTCGGTGGTCTCAATGGTCTGGTGAACTGCGCCGGTATCGTGCGCGGCGAGAAGATCCTCGGCAAGAACGGTCCCCACGCGCTGGCCAGCTTCAGCCAGGTGATCAACGTCAATCTGATCGGCAGCTTCAACCTGCTGCGCCTGGCGGCTGCGGCCATTGCCGAAACCGAGGCAGACGCCGACGGCGAGCGCGGGGTGATCATCAATACCGCGTCGGTGGCGGCCTTCGATGGACAGATCGGCCAGGCGGCTTACGCTGCATCCAAAGGCGCCATCGCCAGCCTGACATTGCCGGCCGCCCGCGAGCTGGCGCGTTTTGGCATCCGGGTGATGACCATTGCGCCAGGGATTTTCGAGACCCCGATGATGGCCGGCATGACCCCGGAAGTCCGTGATTCCCTGGCCGCTGGCGTGCCGTTTCCGCCGCGCCTTGGGAAACCTTCCGAGTATGCGGCGCTGGTCAGGCATATCATTGAGAACAGCATGCTCAACGGCGAGGTGATCCGTCTCGACGGTGCCTTGCGTATGGCAGCCAAATAATCAGGAGGATTCATGATGTCCAACGATCCTATTGTCATCGTCAGCGCCGTCCGTACACCCATGGGCGGCTTCCAGGGCGAACTGAAAAGCCTCAGCGCCCCGCAGTTGGGTGCCGCCGCCATCAAGGCCGCCGTGGAGCGTGCCGGCATCGCACCCGACGCGGTTGAAGAAGTGCTGTTCGGTTGCGTGCTCGCCGCCGGCCTGGGCCAGGCACCGGCGCGTCAGGCCGCGCTGGGTGCCGGCCTCGACAAGTCGACCCGCTGCACCACGCTCAACAAGATGTGTGGCTCGGGCATGGAAGCGGCGATCCTCGCCCATGACATGCTCATCGCCGGCAGCGCCGAAGTGGTGGTGGCCGGCGGCATGGAAAGCATGTCCAACGCGCCGTACCTGCTCGATCGGGCCCGCAGCGGTTACCGGATGGGCCATGGCCGGGTGCTCGACCACATGTTCCTCGACGGCCTGGAAGACGCCTACGACAAAGGTCGGCTGATGGGCACCTTCGCCGAAGATTGCGCCGAGGCCAATGGCTTCAGTCGCGAGGCTCAGGATGCCTTCGCCATTGCGTCCACCACCCGCGCCCAGCAGGCGATCAAGGACGGCAGTTTCGATGCCGAGATCGTGCCGTTGCAGGTCATGGTCGGCAAGGAACAAGTGACCGTGCGCCACGACGAGCAGCCACCCAAGGCCCGGATCGACAAGATCGCCTCGCTCAAGCCGGCATTCCGCGAGGGCGGCACGGTGACGGCGGCCAATTCCAGTTCCATTTCCGATGGTGCCGCGGCGCTGGTGCTGATGCGCCAGAGCCAGGCCGTCCAGCGTGGCCTCAAGCCCCTGGCAGTGATTCACGGTCACGCGGCGTTTGCCGATACCCCGAGCCTGTTTCCCACCGCACCGATTGGCGCCGTGAAGAAGCTGATGCAAAAGACCGGTTGGTCGCTGGATCAAGTCGACCTGTTCGAAGTCAACGAAGCCTTTGCCGTGGTGAGTCTGGTGACCATGGACAAGCTGGAGATTGCCCATGACAAGGTCAACGTCCACGGCGGTGCCTGTGCGCTGGGCCACCCGATTGGCGCGTCTGGCGCACGGATCCTGGTGACCCTGCTGTCGGCGTTGCGCCAGAAGGGGCTCAAGCGCGGCGTCGCGGCCATTTGCATCGGCGGCGGCGAAGCCACGGCCATGGCCGTCGAATGCCTGTATTAAGGAATCACCATGCTCCCGACTGAAGAACAGACCCAAATCCGCGACATGGCTCGGCAATTCGCCGAGGAACGCTTGAAACCGTTCGCCGCCGAATGGGACCGCGAGCACCGTTTTCCCCGGGAAGCCATCGATGAAATGGCCGAACTGGGCTTCTTCGGCATGCTGGTGCCGGAGCAGTGGGGTGGTTGTGACACCGGTTACCTGGCCTACGCGATGACCCTGGAAGAAGTCGCCGCCGGCGACGGCGCATGCTCGACCATCATGAGCGTGCACAACTCGGTGGGTTGCGTGCCGATCCTCAAGTTCGGCAACGATGAGCAGAAGGCGAAATTCCTCACGCCCCTGGCCAGTGGCGCGATGCTTGGCGCCTTCGCCCTGACCGAGCCCCAGGCCGGTTCGGACGCCAGCAGCCTCAAGACGCGGGCGCGGCTGGAGGGTGATCATTACGTGCTCAACGGTTGCAAGCAGTTCATCACGTCCGGGCAGAACGCCGGGGTGGTGATCGTGTTCGCGGTGACCGATCCGAGCGCCGGCAAGCGTGGCATCAGTGCGTTCATCGTGCCGACCGATTCGCCGGGCTACAGCGTGGCCCGGGTCGAAGACAAACTCGGCCAACACGCTTCCGACACCTGCCAGATCCTCTTCGAGGATTTGAAGGTGCCAGTGGGCAATCGCCTGGGGGAGGAGGGCGAGGGCTACAAGATCGCCCTGGCGAACCTGGAAGGCGGGCGCGTGGGCATCGCGGCGCAAGCGGTGGGCATGGCCCGCGCGGCGTTCGAGGCGGCCCGGGACTATGCGCGGGAGCGCTCCAGTTTCGGCAAGCCGATCATCGAGCACCAGGCCGTGGCGTTCCGCCTGGCCGACATGGCGACCCAGATCGCCGTGGCCCGGCAAATGGTGCACTACGCCGCCGCCCTGCGAGACAGTGGCCAACCGGCGCTGGTGGAGGCCTCCATGGCCAAGCTGTTCGCCTCGGAAATGGCTGAAAAGGTCTGCTCCATGGCGTTGCAGACCCTGGGCGGCTACGGTTACCTCAACGACTTCCCGCTGGAGCGCATCTACCGCGACGTGCGAGTCTGTCAGATCTACGAAGGTACCAGCGACATTCAGCGCATGGTCATTTCGCGCAATCTTTGAACAGGAGTCCTGCATGAGCTACGAAACGATTTTATTGGAGATCAAGGACCGCGTCGGCCTGATCACCCTCAACCGTCCCCAGGCATTGAACGCCTTGAATGCGCAGATCGTCAGCGAACTGAACCAGGCGCTGGACAGCCTGGAGGCTGATCCGAAGATTGGCTGCATCGTGCTGACCGGCTCGAAAAAAGCCTTTGCCGCCGGTGCCGACATCAAGGAAATGGCCGAGCTGACCTACCCGCAGATCTACCTGGACGACCTGTTCAGCGACAGCGACCGCGTGGCCAACCGTCGCAAGCCCATTATCGCGGCGGTGAACGGTTTTGCCTTGGGCGGGGGGTGTGAGCTGGCGTTGATGTGCGACTTCATCCTGGCCGGCGACAACGCCAAGTTCGGCCAGCCGGAGGTCAACCTCGGCGTGCTGCCAGGCATGGGCGGCACCCAGCGCCTGACCCGCGCGGTGGGCAAGGCCAAGGCCATGGAAATGTGCCTGACCGGGCGCTTCATCGATGCGGTGGAAGCCGAACGCTGCGGCATCGTCGCGCGGATCCTACCGGCCGATGAGCTGCTGGACGAGGCGCTTAAAACTGCAGCGTTGATCGCCTCCAAGTCGGTGCCCATCAGCATGATGGTCAAGGAAAGCGTCAACCGCGCCTTTGAGGTCAGCCTGTCCGAAGGCGTGCGCTTCGAGCGGCGGGTATTCCATGCGGCGTTTGCGACGCAGGATCAGAAGGAAGGCATGGCGGCATTCGTGGCCAAGCGTGCGGCGGAGTTCCAGGACAAGTAACGCGGCGTTCTCACTGACGCCATCGCGAGCAAGCTTGCTCCCACAGTGGATCTGGGCTGTACACAGTATCTGTGTACACCACTGAACCCTGTGGGAGCTGGGCTTGCCCGCGATGGCGGCGGTACATTCAGCCTATAAATGGCTGATACACCGCTATCGCGGGCAAGCCTTGTTCCCACAAGTATTCTGTGTGCAGCGTAGATTCAGTGGGAGCAAAGCTTGCTCGCGATGCTTTTCCTGCCGTTACACCAGGTAGTGCTTCAGCTCCCGGGCAATCACCATCCGCTGTATCTCGCTCGACCCTTCATAAATCTGGGTAATCCGCGCATCGCGGTAGTAGCGCTCTACCGGATAATCCTCGAGATACCCATACCCACCATGAATCTGTATCGCCGAGGAGCAGACTTTCTCGGCCATTTCCGAGGCAAACAGCTTGGCCTGGGAGGCTTCTGACAGGCACGGCTTGCCCGCGCTGCGAAGGCGGGCGGCGTGGAGGATGAGCAGGCGGGTGGCGTTGATGCGGGTGTGCATGTCGGCCAGCAGGTTGGCGATGCTCTGGTGCTCGATGATCGGCTTGTCGAACTGAACCCGATCGCGCGCGTAAGCCAGCGCCGCTTCAAAGGCCGCACGGGCGATGCCCAAGGCTTGTGCGGCGATGCCGATGCGGCCGCCTTCCAGGTTGGACAGGGCGATGGCCAGGCCTTTACCGCGAGCCCCCAACAGATTGGCCTCGGGGATGGTGCAGTTGCTCAAGGTGACCGCGCAGGTGTCCGAGGCGCGGATGCCCATTTTGTGTTCGGTGCGATCAACGATGAAACCCGGCGTATCGGTGGGCACCAGGAACGCCGAAATGCCTTTCTTGCCCAGTTCCGGGTCCGTCACGGCAAACACGATCGCCAGTTTGGCTCGCTTGCCATTGCTGACGAACTGCTTGGCACCGTTGATAACCCACTGGCCATCGCGCAATTCGGCCCGGGTGCGCAGGTTGTGGGCTTCGGAGCCGGCCTGGGGCTCGGTCAGGCAGAAGCAACCAATGGCCTGGCCACTGGCGAGGTCGGCCAACCACGTCTGCTTTTGTTCGTCGGTGCCGAAATTCAGCACCGGCCCGCAACCCACCGAATTGTGAATGCTCATCAGTGCGCCGGTAGCACCGTCGCCTGCGGAGATTTCTTCCACGGCCAGGGCATAGGCGACGTAATCGACGTAGGTACCGCCCCATTCTTCCGGCACCACCATCCCCAACAGGCCCAGCTCACCCATCTTCGCCACCAGGCCGTCGTCAATCCAGCCGGCCTTTTCCCACGCCTGGGCATGGGGAGCGATTTCGCCACGGGCGAAGTCCCGGGCCATGTCGCGGATCATCACTTGTTCTTCGGTCAGTTCGAGGTCATGCATGGCTCAGTTCCCGTGGTCGTCGAAGCCGTCGAAGAAGCTCGCCACATGGTCGGCGTCCAGCGCCTCCAGGGTCGGCGGGTTCCAACGCGGGTTCTTGTCTTTGTCGATCAGCAAGGCGCGCACGCCTTCGATCAGGTCACCGCGTTCGAACCATTGCTGATCCAGATGCAGTTCCAGGGCAAAACATTCTTCCAGGCTCAAATGCCGACCGCGCCGCAGCATTTCCAGGGTCACGGCCATGGCCAGGGGAGAGCGGCTGTCCAGCAGGTCGGCGGTCTTTATTGCCCATTCGTGGCTGTTGGCGACGGTGACCTGGCGCAACTGCTCGACCATGCTCGGCACGTCGGGCAGGCCAAAGAAATGGTCGATGGCTGGCCGCAAATCGGCCAGGGGCGGGGCAGGCAGCTGTTGCACACCAAGCTTGGCCAGCAGGCTCTGCAGGTCCTTGAGTGGTGTATCACCCCACTCCAGGCGATCGAGGCGCGCATCGAGCTGTTCAAGATTGCGACTGTCCAGATACCAGTCGGCCAGCCCGCAATACAAGGCGTCAGACGCACGGATCTGCACGCCGCTGACGCCCAGGTAGATACCCAGTTCGCCAGGAATGCGCGGCAGGAAGTAACTGCCGCCCACGTCCGGGAAATACCCGATGCCGACTTCCGGCATGCCCAGGCGGCTGCGCTCGGTGACCACCCGCAGGTCGGCACCTTGTGCCAGCCCCATGCCGCCGCCCAGCACGAAGCCGTCCATCAAGGCGACGATCGGTTTGCGGTAGTGATGAATCGTCAGGTCGAGGGCGTATTCCTCGACGAAGAAATCTTCGTGCAGGGTGTCGCCCTGCTTGTGGCTGTCGTACAACGAACGGATATCACCGCCGGCGCAAAACGCCTTCTCGCCCGCACCACGCAGCACCACGGCGCGGATCTGTGGGTCGAGGGCCCAGGTATCGAGTTGTTGCTGCAAGCTGCGCACCATGCCCAGGGTGAGGGCATTGAGGCCGGCGGGGCGGTTCAGGGTCAAATGGCCAATGTGATTGCGAACTTCGACCAGCACCTCATAGGCCGCGGTTTCGATGGTTCCCGCGGCGTGTGATGAAACCTGAGCTGTCATCGCTAACTCCCTGCTTTTATTCTTCTTTATGAATTGTGTCGCGCGTACCCATTCAGGATCGTACCAGTGCAAATTTGCATTGCACAACCGGGATACGTGCAGGTCCTTTCTGCATATTTATAGCAGCCACAGGCTCAACCGCGACTAGAGAGAACCTCCGCGATGCTGCGACGCTTGGCATTTCGCTCGCTGACGTGGATCAATTGCTCAAGATCTTCCGGTGTGACGTCAAAGAATGCTTCCATTTCCGCCAGGGCCAGTTTCAGGTCTTCGGCCGTGATCGCCTGGCGGTCGACGGGAGGGTGGTCAGCCGGTATGACGGCCAGCGGTTCGCTGGCACGCCTGGGATAGCGCACCCGCGTCAGGTTGTTGTAGGCCAGCGCAAAGGCCAGCAGCCCGGAGCCGGCCAGCATCGCCGCACCAACGGCTTGCCAGTCCAAGGCAATGATAGACGGGGCCGCCAGCACCAGCGTCGCCGCCAGGGCGCCTGCCGGCGGATGCAGGCAACGCAGCCAGCACATCAACACCAGCGCCATGCCCGCCGCCAGGCAGGCGCTACCCAGCGTGCGGCCCAATACATGGGCCACCAGCAGCGCGACGACCGACGCACACAGATAACCGCCGACAATCGACCAGGGCTGGGCGAGGGCGCCCGATGACACTGCAAACAACAGCACCGCTGAGGCGCCGAGGGGGCCGATGAGGTGTTGCGCCACCTCAAGGCCAAATACCTGCCCGCAAAGCCAGACACTGAACATCGTCCCCAGCGCCATGCCGATGGCGGCGCGGCTCCATTCGGTGGGACGGGTATTGATAGCCGCGGGGAACCAGCGAGAAAGCATTAAGCGAAAATCCAGAAAACGAACAAAAAAAGGGGCTTACGGGAAAGTCCCAGAAAGCCCTTTAAGTGTTCCAACAGTTGGGGGAGGAACGGCGCACAGTGTGCCGTTCACGACCCCTGCTGACAAATTCATATTAATGCTGGTTGAGTGCATTAATTTTGAGGTAACGCCACAGTTCACGCGCTTCTCGAAGCTGGGAACCACGTTTGCTGGGCGATAGGCAGGTTGCGCGACTGCCCGCGACCCATCGGGAAATAGGTGAAACCCTTGTCGGCCATGCGCTCCGGATCGAACAGGTTACGACCGTCAAAAATCACCGGGGCCTTGAGCCGTTGCTGGATCAGGTCGAAGTCCGGAGCCTTGAAGGGCTGCCACTCGGTACAGATGACCAACGCGTCGGCTCCCGGCAACACCGATTCCGGCGTGCCCATCAGCATGAGTCGGGGCTCGTCGGGGTAGAGCAATTGCGTCTGCTGCATCGCCTCCGGGTCGAACGCGCGGACGCTGGCACCCGCGGCCCAAAGCGATTCCAGCAAGGTGCGGCTCGGTGCGTCGCGCATGTCGTCGGTGTTGGGCTTGAAGGCCAGGCCCCACAGGGCGAAGGTCTTGCCGCGCAGGTCGCCCTGGTAGAACGCATTGATCCGCTCGAACAGCTTGTGTTTCTGCCGCCCGTTGATGGCTTCCACCGCTTGCAGCAGGTCGCTGGAGCAATGAGCCTGCTCGGCCGTGTGGATCAGGGCTCGCATGTCCTTGGGAAAGCACGAGCCACCGTAGCCGCATCCCGGGTAAATGAAGTGATAGCCAATGCGCGAGTCGGCGCCGATGCCCAGGCGCACGGACTCGATGTCGGCCCCCAGGTGCTCGGCCAGTTCGGCGATCTGGTTGATAAAACTGATCTTGGTCGCCAGCATGCCGTTGGCGGCGTATTTGGTCAGCTCGGCGCTGCGCAGGTCCATGAACAGGACCCGGTCGTGGTTGCGGTTGAACGGGGCATACAGGTCGCGCATGGTTTCGCGCACTTCATCGCGTTCGCAGCCGATCACGATGCGATCCGGACGACGGCAATCGGCGACCGCCGAGCCTTCCTTGAGAAATTCGGGGTTGGAGACAATATCGAACTGCAGCAGGCGACTGGCCTTGAGCAGGCATTTGTCGATGTGCGCCCGCAGAACGTCGCCGGTGCCCACCGGCACGGTGGACTTCTCCACCACAATGAGCGGTTGCTCGCGGTAGCGGGCGACGGCCTCGCCGACGGCCAGAACCTGGCTCAGATCGGCACTGCCATCGTCCCGGGAAGGCGTGCCCACTGCGATAAACAGTACCTGGCCGTGCTGCACGGCGAGCTGTTCGTCGCAGGTGAAATGCAAACGGCCAGCCTCCAGGCCTTCACGCACCAGCGCGGCCAGGCCAGGCTCGTAAATGCTCACTTGGCCTTGGCGCAGGCTGTCGACCTTGCGCTCATCGATGTCCATGCACACCACGTCATGGCCCACTTCGGCCAACACGGCGGCTTGCACCAAGCCTACGTAACCACTTCCGAATACACTGATTTTCATGGCGAACTCCCTGGATCGTTCCGAGCGGGCGACATGCACAACCAGCCATTCGCCGCCGTGCGCTCGGTCCAGAATAAGTCGGGGATGTTGCAGTTCACTTACAGTCCGCCACCGCATTCGTTTTCAGCGGAAGAAAGTAGGCAGCCCATCCGGCTGCCAGCAGCGCCAGGTTCGCGCCATCGCGCAGCAGCAGGCGCCCCGTGGCCCGTCCCAGTTGCCGGGTGCTGACGCGGCCGCGGGCAACGTCCAGGCGAGCAAAACCGTGCAGATGCCGCAGGACATCGAAGGTCATCAGCGCCGATGCGGCCAAAAAATAGAAAATCCGCTGCCAATAGGGAACACCCAACGCCTGGAGCAGATCGGTGGTGACGTGCTGATGAGCCACTTCTTCGGCGCAGTGCCAGCGCCACAGGCGTGTTTGCGGGGAGGCGCTGGTAGAAAGCAGCCCGCCGCTGCGCAAAGCGATCCGCGAGGTGACGGCCGTCACATGCTCGAACGCCGCGGCCAGGGACAGCTGCGCATGGAGTGACAGTTTGGCGCGCAGGGCATCGAGGTCCTTTTCGATCTCGCGTTCGTATTTCTTGACTTCAAAACCCTGCTTTTCCAGTTGTTGGTTGTAGAGACGATGGGCTCGCTGGTGGGCGCGCTCCTCGGCCACGAAGTCGCGCGACTGGTCAGCCAGTGTCGAGGTTGGCGGCAACTGCAAAGCGGATGATTCCACCACAGAAATCACGAATTGTTCGCCGGCAGGAAGCAGCACCGAAAAGGCATCGAACAGGTAGGTCCTGATCGGTGTGTCGTTCCAGAAGGGCTCGCAGTTGTTTTTCATGGCTTATTTCCAGAGTCGGGGGCCGAGTCGCATCCATGTCGCAACGAACGCGGGCAGGTCTGTCATGCCACCGGGCTTGTCTTTGGCAAGCACCGTCGATTGCGCGTACGCGTGGAACCAGCGGGTTGCCGGCGCATGATGGTGGGTGCGATGCAGCGAGCGATGCAGGATCAGCCAGGAGAGGGCCTTTGGCAGGCGCACGTCTGTGGTGATCTCACAGGGCGCGCGGCGCGGGCCTTGGGCCGAGATCCGTACGCCATAGTGCTCGGCCTGCGTCAGCCAGAAATCCATCCAGGCAAACAGGCAATACGGGAGCAGATAGACGCAGACGACCAGGCGAGGCACCTCATAGAGACCGAACGCCAGCGCACCGGCAAAAACGACGATCAAGGCGTTGTTCCAGCGCCAGCGCCAGACCGCGTGTGGCGGCAAGTAGCGGCGGGAGATCCTGTTGGTGGAGATCGCCACCCAGAGTTGCTCTGCGGCGCCCAGCAGGCTGATCCAGCGGGTCGGCCAGGTCTGTTCGTACATCAAGCCTTCGGGATCATCGGCCTGACAGGTCTTGCGGTGGTGTTCGAGGTGGAAGTAGCGGTAGCCCACGAAGTTGGCCGCAAAAATGCCCGCCGCGAACACACCCACTGCGTCATTGAGCCGTGTGCCCACGAGGAACTGGCGATGCACGCCTTGATGCTTGATCTCCTGGACACCGATCATCAGGATTGCCTGGAGCACGATCAGTGGCGCGACAGCCAGCCATACGAATGCCTCGTGCGTCGCCAGCCAGGCAATCGCGGTGCTATTCAGGACACACAGCATCATGAATAGGTAGCTGGGAAGATTGCTGCTCGATGAAGGAAAAGCCACTGCGCGCGCAACGTCTACAGCCTGGGAGGTGTTCACAGGCACACGAAGACCAGTTTTTTCATGCGTTGCAACCAGGGCAACGGAACTCTCTTCCAGATGAACGAAAGGCCCGACAGCGGCACTTTGCCTTGGATCAGCACGCCAACATCCAGCGAAGGTTCATGGGGGAAGTAGTTGTCTTTGATGGCGACAATCTTGCGAAAGCCTTTTTTGAAGTAATACCGCAACTGTGGGTCCAACGGCAGCCCTTGGCGTTTACTCAGGATGTAGTGCGCCAGCGTGATACCCGGGTTTTTCGAGCGCCAATCCCTTAGGCCCGGGACAGGGGATCCCAGGTAGATGACCGACCAGCCTTGTTTCAGCGCGTAGGGCCAGAAGAACTCGAAAATCGCATTGGCCGCTTTCGGGTCGACGCTGCTCAGGCTGATGCCAAACAACGCATTCGTTCCGGCCGCTTCGTCACCCTGCTCTTTCCTCGCGCAGTCTGCCCAGGTCGGGCATTGGCGAATATGATCGTGCCGGGTCGGTTTCATGAACAGCGATGCCTGCGCGGTGCCGCTGCGTGTGCAAAACGCACCGACACTCAGGGCAGGGAATGCAGCGATTCGGGAGGCCAGCATGGCGGCATCGGCCCGCTGATCGTCCGTCCATTTCTTTTGCTCGAGCTCAAGCAACGAGGGGATGTCTGCACACGACAGGAACCGAACACAGATCTCACCTTCACGGGATCTGTCGCTGTTCTGCGCGTCATGCCTGTGTTCCCGATGATTCGTCGTTGTAGTCGGCGCGTTGGGCGTTGTTTTTTTCAGGAATGCTTGCATCAGGCAGATGGCTCACCGATCGAGGGACGGGATCAATCGGTGCCCACGGTATGTCACCGGTGTGAATATCTGATGACGAAATGAATGTGCGGCTTAATTCATATCGAGTCGGTACCCGGCCGGTAATTGTGCGACGAATTCGCTGACCACTTCGCGGGTCAGGCTGACGATGTCTTCCACCCGTTCCATTCCCGCGCCGGTCCGCCAACTGGCCACGATGTCCATGACCGATGGCAGCGGCACACCGTCCACCAACGTCAATGTGCCTTGGGCCAGTTCGCCGAGGACCAGCGCCGCGGGCATGGCGCCAATGCCAAAGCCGTCGCGAACCAGGCGGGTAATGGCCGAGGCCGAGTTCACGCAGTTGATGCGTGGCGAGACGATGTTGGCCGAGTGCAGCAGGTTGAGGATGTCCTGGTGGGGCCGTGAGTTGCGCGAGAACGTCACGATGCGTTCCTGGGACAAGTCCTCCAGCGATGCATAGGACCGGTCATAGGCGGAGCCGGTGCGCACCACCCAGTGCATCGGGTAACGGGTCAGCAGCGCGTTGCGCACGCTGTCCAGGCGCAGGATGTCGGTCTGGAAAATGATGTCCTGGTAGCCTTTTTCCAGTTGCGAGCACAGGTTGCTCGCGGTGTCGGCCGAGAGTTCGATTTCCAGGGCCGGGTAACATTCCATCAGGCGTGTCACCAAGGGGCTGAGCCAGGTGTGGATCACCGTATCCATCGCACCGATGCGAATCCGGCCGCGCACCTGGCGCGGATCCTTGATCACGGCTTTCATGCTTTGCATGGTGTCCATGATGCGCTCGGCGTACTCCAGCACGCGCTGGCCTTCGGAGGTCAGCGATACACCTTTGGAATCGCGCACGAACAGGCGCACGCCCATTTCGTCCTCCAGGGCGGCGATCCGACTGGAAATGGACGCCTGGGTGGTGAACAGCTTTTCCGCGGTGAGGCGAAAGCTCTTCAGGCGGGCGACCCAGACGAAGGTTTCGAGAAACTTGATGTTCATTTGGGGCGATTCCTTGGCGCAGTCATGGGAGCATAGAAACTGTGGCGCGGGGAGTGTCTCCACACCCTGTGGGAGCAAGGCTTGCCCGCGATGAGGTCAATGCGCTCTCCCTGGGAACCGAGGCGCCTGCATCGCGGGCAAGCCTTGCTCCCACAGAAAAGTCCCTCGCACAGTGGCTAGGCAAGCTTCATATTCTTCACTGCTCGGCATTAGCCATGTACAGAACTACTTCTTGCAACTCGTCCAGATCCGGCACGTTATCGATAACCGCTTCAGGCTGGCACCATGGGTACTCCAGTCGCGATGCCCAGGCCATGATCATCGGTAGATCGGTCGCCGGCAGGGTCTTCATGTGTTCGATGGTGATGGTCAGTCGCTCGGCCAGGCTTGACGCCGGATCGAACTGCCAGTCATACCAGCCGCAACCGACGCGTGCCTCGCCGCTGTTCTTGTCGGACATCGCCACCAGCCATTTGCACTGGAATGCCTCGGCGTTGGCCGGTGGCGGGGCGGCCAGGCAGAACGTGTAGACGTTTTCGAAGGTCTGGCCAAAGCGACTGACCAGCACGTCGCCAATGGCGGTACGGCCTTCGACGTGGTCGGGAAACGTGATGGAACCGGTGCGCACCACCATGTGCAGAATAGCAGTCGGTGTAAAAGCCTGGTCCAGCAGGTGAGGGCGGTTGCCGTCCTTGGCGCTGATGTACTGTTGAATCGATTGCTGAGCGGTGTTCATCGTGTGTCCCTTCAAGTTGAAAAACAGCCTCGTCCGAGGTTTACAAATCACTGTTCCATAAGTCCGTCACCAGCATGCAGCCCGGGGCGTGGGTGATGCACAGCGGTGGACGTGAGGCCTGGACCACCGATTGAGGCGTCACGCCGCAGGCCCAGAATACCGGGATCTCGTCCGCTGCCACCGGCACGGCATCGCCGTAATCCGGCGAGTCCAGGGATTGAATGCCGATCAGTGACGGATCGCCGATGTGCACCGGGGCGCCGTGAACGTTGGGCATGCGCCCGGTAATCTGGATCGCCTGGATGGCCGCGGCGGCTTTCATCGGCCGCATGGTCACCACCATTTTGCCAGACAGGCGGGCGGTGGGGCGTGTGTCGATGTTGGTCTGGAACATCGCGACATTGCGCCCCAACTCAATGTGCCGCAAACGGATGCCGGCCTCCAGCAGGGGTTGTTCGAACGAGAACGAGCAACCGAGGGCGAAGGCCACCAGGTCGTCCTGCCACAGGTGCTCGATGTCCAACGGCGCTTCGCTCAACTCGCCGTGGCGGTAGACCCGGTATTGAGGC
The DNA here is from genome assembly GCF_054681425.1 of Pseudomonas sp. H1_F01. NCBI lineage: Bacteria > Pseudomonadati > Pseudomonadota > Gammaproteobacteria > Pseudomonadales > Pseudomonadaceae > Pseudomonas > Pseudomonas sp. H1_F01. Next base: position 3,410,691 of record NZ_CP162823.1, read on the forward strand.
ACCTCGTGGCGGATATCGATGGCGGCGCCCAGGTTGCGCAAGAACGGATCGCCTGGCTCGGTCACATCAAGCACCGGACAGGCCTGGCGGTTGAGGGTGCAGTAGCGCAGGAATTCATTGGCCCAGTCGCCGGGCAGGATCACGATATTGGCTTGCACGCGGCCCTGGCCCAGGCCGCTGGTATGGCCCTGGTACTGGCCGGCGGCGATGTTTTGGCGCAGGGCCAGGGGCGTGCATTGCTGCAGTTGTTCGAAGGACATCATTACGGGGCTCTCCAAGCGTTCGTTCGCTACTTTGAGAACACCGTGGCGATGACGTCCAACAAGGAATATTGCTACCCCGTGACAACTAAAAGTTATTCAAGAGGAGGTTGGCTGTTCAGGCCGGGGGCCGCCACCATGCGTAGCGGCCCGACATCAACGGCGTATTGGCTGACCACCTGGCGACTCATCTGGACGATGTTCTCGATCAGTTCCAGGCCGACACCAGCGCGCCACGAGGCGACGACGTCGAGTTGGGGCAGGGCGGTGCCGGGTTCGAGCTGGATCAATTCGCCGCTGGCCAGGGGCTTGGCCACCAGCGCGGCGGGTAGGGCGCCGATGCCGAATCCGTCACGAATCAGCCGGGTCATGGCCGATACCGAGTTGACGCAACTGACCCGCGGCGCACTCACGCCATGGGCGTACAACAGGTTGAGCACATCCTGATGCGGTCGCGAATGCTTGACGAAGGTGATGATGCGCTCACCGGCCATCTCCACCAGCGACGCATAGGGGCGGGCATAGATCGACTGGCTGGCGGCGATCCAGTGCATGGGATAGTGCCCCAGTTCCAGGTTGCGCACGCTTTCGTGGCGGACCAGATCGGTCTGGAACACGATGTCCAGGTAGCCTTTCTGCAATTGCTCGCAGAGATTGCGCGCGGCATCGGCGGTGATTTCGATTTCCACGGCGGGGAAGGCTTGCATCAGCATCGACATCAACGGGCTGAGCCAGGTGTGGATCACCGTATCCATCACGCCGATGCGCACCAGGCCTTGTTGCGGGCTGCTGGTGTCCAGTGACTGCTTCAACGCCCGCTGCACTTCGAGCATCTGTTCGGCGTAGTCGAGCACCTTGAGGCCTTCGGGTGTCAGCGAAACCCCGCGTGAATCCCGTACGAACAGGCGCAGGCCCAACTCCTCTTCCAGCGAAGCGATCCGGCTGGAGATCGCCGCCTGGGTGCTGAACATCTTCTCGGCGGTGAGGCTGAAACTCTGTAGCCGGGCGACCCAGACAAAGGTTTCGAGGAATTTGAGGTTCATGAAGGCTCTCTGGGGGCGTGTGGTTCTTATGTTGCAATTGTTTTGCAATTGTTACTCCAGATCGGGCCGTTGGGGCATCAAATTTTCTTATGTCCCATCTGTTGTTTTTCCCGTTTGACGCTGTGCCGATTCGCCACCAAGAATCCGCTCCACGACGCAGCCACTGCGTCCGCATCCCCAACGACAACGCCTTCACAAAAAAATAACGAGGCGTGTCCGTCATCTTCGCTTGCTGCCGCAGGAACCTTCCATGGAAAAGACCATGACTGACTGCGTAACCACCGGGACAGGGCGCACGGGCCCGTTCAGTTGGTACGGCCCCCTGTCGAAAAATGAAAAACGTACATTCTGGAGCTGCAAGATCGGTTATGCCCTGGACGGCATGGATACGCAGATGCTGAGTTTCGTCATCCCGACCCTGATCGCGACCTGGGGGATTTCCAAGGGCGACGCCGGCTTGATCGGCACCTGCACGCTGCTGGCCTCGGCGGCCGGCGGTTGGATTGCCGGGATCCTGTCCGACCGCATCGGCCGAGTACGGACCCTGCAAATGACGGTCCTGTGGTTCGCATTCTTCACCTTCCTGTGTGGGCTGGCGCAGAACTACGAGCAATTGCTGGTGGCCCGGACCTTGATGGGCTTTGGCTTCGGCGGTGAATGGACCGCAGGGGCGGTATTGATTGGCGAGGTGATCCGCTCCAAGGACCGTGGCAAAGCAGTGGGCATGGTGCAGGCCGGATGGGCGCTGGGCTGGGGAGTGACGGCGCTGTTGTATGCCGGGCTGTTCAGTTTCCTGCCGCCGGAAGACGCCTGGCGGGCGTTGTTCATGATCGGCCTGGTGCCGGCGTTGTTTGTGCTGGTGATCCGTCGACTGGTCAAGGAGTCGGATACCTTCGAACATGCGGTGCGGGAGCGTCAGGCCAAGCCGGAACTGGGCTCTCGCTGGGCATTCTTCGAGATATTTGCCCCACGGATGCTCAGCACCACGTTGCGCGCCTCGCTGTTGACCACCGGCGCGCTGGGTGGCTACTACGCCATTACCACTTGGTTGCCGACGTACCTGAAAACCGAACGCGGCCTTAGTGTGCTCGGTACTGGCGGCTACCTGGCGATGGTCATCGTCGGTTCCTACATCGGCTACGTGACCAGTGCATTGCTGACCGATGCCATCGGCCGCAAGAAGAACTTCATCCTGTTCGCAGTCGGCTCAATGGCAATCGTCCTGGCCTACACCCAGTTGCCCATCGATAACACCTGGATGCTCTGGCTGGGCTTTCCACTGGGCTTCTTCGCCTCGGGCATCTTCGCCGGCATGGGCGCATTCCTGACCGAGCTGTTTCCCACCCGCATGCGCGGGTCGGGGCAGGGATTCTGCTACAACGCCGGGCGTTCCATCGCGGCGCTGTTCCCTTTGTTCATCGGCGCGTTGAGCAACACCTTGCCCATCGGCACCGGGATCGGCGTATTCGCCGCTGGCGCCTATGGCGTGGTGATCCTGGCGGCGTTGAGCCTGCCGGAAACCCGCGGCAGACAACTCGAGTCCTGACTACCTGTGACGTCCGTGCACAGCGCGGACGCCGCTACACCCCTTAAAACAACAACCATCGGACGCGATTGCAACGCCACCGAGAGGGTTCGCTCGCGTCCATAAAAAAGGAGCATGCCATGGGGCATTTCACATCCACCTGGTTTTATACCCCCGCCGGTACGTTGCTGGGCCTGAGCCTGATCGGCGTGCCGAACGCCCAGGCCGACTTCATCGCCGACAGCAAAGGCAGCCTGGAGGCCCGCAACTTCTACTTCAACCGTGACTTTCGCCAGGAAGGGGCACGGGACAAGGCCGAAGAATGGGCGCAGGGCTTTCTGCTGCGGATGGAGTCGGGATACACCGCCGGGACCGTGGGTTTCGGCCTCGATGCCTTGGGCATGGCCGGTTTCAAACTGGACTCCGGGGGCGGTACGGCGGGCACCAACCTGCTGCCAGCGGATTTGTCTGGCGGTTCGCAAGACCGCTATGGCGAACTGGGCCTGACCGCCAAAGTCCGTGTGTCCAACAGCACCTTGAAACTGGGAACGTTGCAGATCAAGGACCCTGCGGTGAGTTCCAACGACACGCGCCTGTTGCCAGGAACCTTCAAGGGCGGCTTGCTGAGCGTGCAGGAAATCGATCGCTTGAAGCTGACCGCCGGGCAACTCACGCAGATCAATTTTGTCGACTCCACCGACTACCAGGACATGACCGCCAACCGCATCGGCGGCAGCAGCGACAAGTTCCAGTTCGCCGGAGCGGACTATCAGTTCCTGCCGAACCTCAGCGCGCAATACCGCTATAGCCTGTTGGAAGACATCTACCAGCAGAACTACCTCGGCTTCGTCCACACCCTGGACCTGGGCGCAGGCCAGTCGTTCAAGAGTGACTTGCGCTATTCGCGCAGCACCGAAGACGGCAGTTTTCGCGAACTCGACAACCAGGCCTTCGGCGCCATGTTCACCTACAGCCTGGCGGGCCATGCGTTGGGCCTGGGCTACCAGCGCATGAGCGGCGACGATCCGTTCCCGTACATCGGACGCAGCGATCCCTACCTGGTCAACTTCGTGCAGATCGGCGACTTCGCCAACATCGACGAGCGTTCCTGGCAAGCGCGCTATGACTACAATTTTGCGGCCATTGGCGTACCCGGGTTGACCTTCATGACCCGCTACATCACCGGCGACAACGTCCAGCGCAGCGCACCGGGCGAAGGCAAGGAATGGGAGCGCAACACGGATATCGCCTATGTGGTACAGGACGGAACGTTGAAGGGCCTGGGCTTGAAATGGCGCAACGCGACGGTGCGCTCGAATTTTGGCAATGACCTGGATGAGAACCGGTTGATTGTCAGCTACACGATGGCGCTTTGGTAAAGAGATCGCCGGTAAAACCGATCCTGTGGCAAGAGAGCTGGCTCCCTCGCCACAGGGTCATCACTCCTTGAATAAAAATAGCATTGCACTCGATCAATGGCGTCGTTGCCTGTATACAGGTGCGCTTCGAAAGGGATTTTCAAGACAACACAAGGGAGCTGTCGCTGTGATTTACCTGATACGCCATGCCACGCCGCTGATCGATTACAAACCCTGCAATGCGCATTCGGCCAAGCTGCTGCTGGATGAATACAATCAGACCTCGTCCATCGATGAGGGTGAAATTGCCGCATTCCTGAGCCAACCGGACTTGTCCCAAGTGCTTTTGGCGACCGAAGCCAACATCATTTCCTCGCCCGTCAACAGAGCCTACGCGACGGCATGCCGGCTATTCGAAGCCACACGTATCCAACAGGATGCTCGACTACGTGAATACGACCTGCGGCTGAGCAGCATTCCCGTCTTGAAAATGGGCGTGAGGCATTGGTTCGCCTTGCACAGGATCCTGTGGTTGCTGGGGATTTCACTGGGAGCCGCCAGCCGGAAAGCCGAACACCAGCGGGCGCTCGGTGTCGCCGATGAGCTTTACAGCAGCTGCGGCGAACCGGGAAAGACCACGATCGTTATCTCCCACGGCATGTTTCTCAGAACTGTCAGGAAAACCCTGCAAAAGCGCGGACTGCAGGCGCGCAGGGTGTATCGCTCGGGGTGTTTTACCGTCGAGTCGCTAACGCCATGACGGGGATTGCTCGGCCACCAGCAGTAACGACTGCGGCATCGGGCTTTGTGGATGCTGCGGTTCCTGCAGGACCACCAATCGGAAACTGGCCATGTCCAGGGCGTTGAGCCAACTGGACAAGGTGCGGAAGTACCACGGCATACGTTGCCATTGGCCTTTGAACCCATCGAAGGTTTCTTCTCGCCAGCCGTCCTGATAATCGCCCGCCGCCACGGTCCATGGATGCAGCGTCTGAACCACCAGCGCGCCGCCTGGGCTGAGCAGAGCATTCATCGCGGCGAGCAATGGGATGATGTCCTGGTGCAACAGGGCGAAATTGGCGCAGATCAGGTCGTAGCCGCTGCCGACGTCCACCTTCGCCTCCACCAGCGCGTCATAGCTTGCCAGATGCACTGGCGAGGAACCCGCCGCCCGCGCCGCATCGACCAGCGTCGCGTCGCCATCCACACCGACCGCTTCGATGCCCCGTTCAGCCAGCGCCCGCAACAGCCAACCTTCGCCGCAACCCAGATCGAGCACGCGCTCGGGCTGGCGGCTCTGTACCGCCAGTAGCATGGCCTGGTCCGTGACCGTCAGCCGGCTTTCGATGGCACCTGTACGGATGGCTTCGATCCAGGATTGGGCATTGTGGTGCCAGCTTTGAAGGAGGGTGGTTTCCGAGGATGACATTGATCCAGCTCCGCAATGGATTGGCTAAGCATAGGCCAATCGCTGGCGCAGGGAAGTCAGTGCTCAAAGCGGGCGGTCAAGAAACAACAGGCGTGCCGCCAGCGCTGCCATGACCCCGGCAAAACCATACGTGCCCAAGCGCCTTGAAATCCCGCCGCTTGCCAGTTTCGCCCTGAGCTGTGCGGCGCAAACACCCAGCAGCGTATGGAAGATGAGTGCAATCAGCGCCAGCAGCGCGCCCAGGAAGATCAACTGCAGGCTCACGCCGCCGACCTTGAGGTTGACGAACTGGGGCAGGAACACCATGAAGAACAGCAGCGCCTTGGGATTCAACAGGCTGTTGAGGGCGCCGCGGCAGAAGATTTTCCACAGCGAAGCCGACTGGAGCTGGCTATCCTGAGTCGCTGCTGGCGTTCTCAGTGCTTGCCAGGCAAGCCACAGCAGATAACCAGCCCCGGCCAGGCGCAGGATGTCGAACGCCGGTGCCCAGCTCATCACCAGCGCACCAATGCCCGCGCTGACCATCATCGTCATGAGCACGTCCGAGAAGGAAATGCCAAGGGCGGCGGCAACGCCGGCACGCCAGCCGTGGGCCAGCGCATGGCTGGTGACGAAGGCCATGTTGGGCCCTGGGACGATCAGCAGAAGCACGACAGCAACCACGAACAGGTAGAGATTGGCGGTATCCGGCATGGGGATCACTCCGTGGGATGAGCCACGACAGTAAGCGAATGACGAGGAGGGCGTCAGTTACAGTCCGGGCCAATCTGATAGCAACAGTCGTTTCTCGCGATGCATCACGGTAATCGCTAAACTGCTGGCCCGAATTTCAGCAAGGAAGTGGGTGGATGCGTTCGCTTGTCAGCAGTGTGCTTCTTTCCATGACGCTGGTAGCCCCGGTCATGGCCGAGCCAAGGGCGTTTTCGGTGAATGATCGCAGCGGCCAATACCTGGTCGAAGTGTTGTTCCCGGAACCGCCGGAAGACCCGCATCAACTGGCGCACGCGTTTATCACCATTCGCGACAACGCCACCCACGAAGCCTTGCAGCAGTTGCAGACGCCCGCCGGCAATGTGCCCGTGGACCGCAACGGCAAAGTCGACAACTGGCTACTCGGCCCCCAGAGCCTGTTGTACTTCGACGACTTCAACTTCGATGGCCGCCTGGACTTGGCGATTCGTAACGGCAACGATCCCGACGCGAGCTACAAACCGGCGTTCGACGTCTACCTGCAAGATCCGCAGAAAACTCAGTGGGTCCTCAACCCTGCGCTGACGGGCCTGGCAAAGGAGGACAGCAAAGGCATGTTCGCCGTCAGCCCGCTGGACGGCGTCCTGCTTTCGCAAACCGACCGTGACTGCTGCTGGACTCGCGCCACCCACTGGAAAATGCGCGGCGACGAATTGGTCCTGCTTCACTCAGACACCGAGGAGCAGATCCAGCCGACCGAGCCAGGCGAAAATACCAGCATGCCCAGCGGCTACACGCTACGCACCACCGGCGAATTGAAAGATGGCCAGTGGCGCGAACAATCGAGCCTGGAAGGCCCGGAAAAGGAGGATCCGGTGATTCTTGCCGGAACCCTCGATGCCAAGACCCCGGTAGAACTCTGGTACCAGGCGCAAGGTGTCGTGATCATTGGCGAGGTGCGCTATACCCAGGCGGGCAGTGGCGAACCGATCAAGCTGCTGGGAACCCGGGAAGACGCCGACGACGACCTCATCAGCCTCCACGAATATGCCGATGACGGTCGTCAAACGGGTACCTGGAGGATCTCCCGGGAAAACGTCGAACCCTACAATCACACCGGCACCTGGGTCAGCGGCACTCAGGGCGACGACCGCAAGTTGGCGATCCTGCTGCACGATGAAGAGCGCGAATTGGATGGCGACAAAATCGACGACGTCGACCGTGACCTGCGCAGCGGCCATTACCAGATGCGCCAGGACGCCCTGGGGCGCGACGCGGACCTGGACTTGAAGATCCTGCCGGACCGCGACGCCAACGGGAAAGAAGTCACCGAATTCACCGTGACCTTGAAGGGCGGCGTGACCGAGCATCACATCGTACCGATGGAAAGCGACAACCTGATCATCGTGCGCGAGCCGCAAGCTTCCGAGAAAAATGGCCCATATCACATACAGCTTGTGAAGAATTTTGCGGTCATCAATTACAACGCTGCGCCAGATTCCCCGGATATGTTGACGGGGGTTTATTTGAAGCAGCGTTGAGCAGGACATTAATGGGGATGAAGGCTGGCTCAGCCACTGCGTGGCCGATCAGGTCAGGTCATAGCTGGGTGAATTCACGCTGCCTATCAGCGTCAGCTCCACGTGTTCAGGCGCGTAAAGCTCGACTTGGCCCTTGGCAGCATCGAAGCCGGAGCGGGCGGCGTCGCTCGCCGTGCTGAATATCAGGTTACTGTCGTTGAGCTGTGCGGCAAGGTTGCCGTCGAGCACCAGCTCGAAGCGTTGGCCGTCGGCATTGGCCTCGAAATTTTTCAGGTACGTGCGGGTATCGTCTGCGTTAGTTCCGATCGCCAGGGTGCCGTCGTATCCGTTCCCGATACCCGTAAAGCCCAGGGCACTGAGGTCGATGTGATCCTCACTGGGGTTGAAGTCGAGTATGCGGTCACTGCCGCTGCTGTCAGCGGTGCGAAAACTGTCGGCCACATTGGCGTAGTTGAATACATCGCTTCCCGAGCCGCCGGATAGCAGGTCACGGCCGAGATTGCCCTGTAGCACGTCGTCCCCTGAAAGACCGCGCAGGATTTCGTCAGTACCCAAGCCTTGCAATTCATCATGGCCAGAGGAGCCGGTAAGTCTTGTGTTGCCATCCGCGCTGCCAAACGTGGTGTCCAGGCTGCCATCGGCATTGAGCCGAACGGCCGCATAGTCGCTGCCGCCGTTGGCAAAAGCGCTTCCGCTGAGCAAAATTTTTCCATCGTTCTGCAGGGTGACTTCGTTGGCTGCCGCCGAAACCCCGGGCAAGTCGATGCTGACCAGCCCTTGATTACCGAAACTGGTGTCGGGGCTGCCATCGGCATTGAGCCGCAGTACGGAAAAATCATCGTAAGCTACAGTGCTGGCGACTAATATTTTGCCATCGTCTTGTACAGCCACGTTGCCGTTGTAGCTGGCAAAGTGGGTTAGCGCGACGACGCCATTATCGCCAAAGTGGCTGTCCAGCTCCCCGCTGGCAGTGTATTTGAGCAGGCTGTTGTCAAAACCTGGCGCGCCTTGGACCAACACGCCGCCATCCTTCAGGACGGTGATGCCCTGCATGAATGCAAACGTTCCCTGGGCTTGCAAGGTCAATACACCATCCGTGCCGAAGGACAGGTCCCGCGTGCCGTCGGCAAGCAGCTGCGCCACTTTCAACGTATTGCCCTCGATTGCACCGACCAGCAAGCTGCCGTCGGCGTTGACGTCCACTAGCGGCGCGGCGCCGAACCCGCTGGACAGGCTGGCTTGGGCATTGCTGTTGAACGCGGTATCGGCTTTACCGTCTGGCCCCCATCGCTGGACGATAGGGGTGTCATCGTGGCCTTCGTGAGCCGTCACCACGGCGCCATCGGCCTGGACTTGAAGGCTGTACGCCTTGTCGAGGGGGATTTGCTTGTGAATCACCAGCCGACCAGCGTTGCCGTAGGTCGTATCCAAACTACCATCGGCGTAGAGGTGGGTCAGGGAAAAATCCTTGCCGTCATCCAGGTCATCGCTGTGGTAACTGAAGCCGGCGATCAGTACTGAACCGTCGGGCTGTAAGATCATGTCCTGGACATTATCGGTGTGCCCGGCGATATCGACGATCATGATCCCCGGGGCGCTGTAAGTGCTGGCCATGTCTGCATCCTTCAAAAATATCCTGAAGGAATCACTCTAGCCCGGAACCACTGGTGCGCCAGACCAATGGATAAACGGGGTATCTGGCAGCCGACTTGATAGTCAGCAGTAATCCGCAGCCAGTCGGACACGTATGCGATCCCGAGTCCGATATGGCAGCGACTAAAGCTGTGCCGCTGTAAATGCGGCCTCGTTCTGTACTTTATTCCTGACGCAACAGCACCCTGGTTACCCGACGCTCTTCAACCTCCATCACAGTCATGCTCCATCCTTGCCAACTGAGCGTGTCGCCAATGATCGGCAAGCGATCCAGCAGGCTCATTACCAACCCGGCAAGCGTCTGGTAATCCTCCGTCGCTTTTGCCTGGAAGCCGATGTGTTCGCGAACCTGACTGAGATTCAGGGCACCGCTGACGAGGAAACCCTCTTGCTGGGGAACAATGTTCGGGCCTTCGATTTCACTGGCATCCGGCAGTTCACCTGCAATGGATTCCAGGATGTCGGTCATCGTGAGAAGCCCCACGAAGTCACCGAACTCGTTCACCACGAACGCGATGTGGGTCGACTCCTGACGCATTTGTTCCAGTGCATTGAGGATCGTGAAGCTGTCCAGCAGGTTGATGGCTTTGCGCGCCATGGCCTCCAGATTCGGCTGATTGCCGGCGAGTATTTCCTTTAGCAGTTCTTTCTTATGGACAAAGCCAAGCGGCTCATCCACGCGTCCTTCCCGGATCAACGGCAAGCGTGAGTAGGAAGAGTGCATCAGCGCCGTACGGATTTCTTGCGGAGCATCTGCCAGGTCGAGGTGGTCGATTTGCGCACGAGGCGTCATCACACTGCGTATCGGGCGCTCGGCCAATTGCAGCACGCCACTGATCATGACCCGTTCGCGCCGATGGAAAACCTGCTCCGGTTCGTCGCCTTCCAGCATATCGGCGATTTCCTCGCCGACTTCAGCGGCATCCAGCTTTTGGCCGCCCAGCAGGCGCAACACCGCATGGGCGGTACGTTCGCGCACCGGTCGAAGACCTTGCAGGCTTTTCTTGCGACGCGAGCGCGCCAACTGGTTGAACAGTTCGATCAGGATCGAGAAACCAATCGCGGCGTACAAGTAGCCTTTCGGAATGTGGAAACCCAGGCCCTCGGCGGTGAGGCTGAAGCCGATCATCATCAGGAAACCCAGGCACAGCATGATGACAGTAGGGTGGCCGTTGACGAATTTTGTCAGCGGTTTGCTCGCGATCATCATCAAGCCGATGGAGAACATCACCGCGATCATCATGACCGACAGGTGTTCCACCATACCCACGGCCGTAATCACCGCATCCAGGGAAAAGACCGCGTCCAGTACCACAATCTGCGCAACGATAGGCCAGAACATCGCATAGGCGGCATTGCCGGCACGTTGCGCCACGTGGCCCTCGAGTCGCTCATGCAACTCCATGGTTGCCTTGAATAGCAGGAACACACCGCCAAACAGCATGATCAAGTCCCGGCCCGAGAATGTCTTGCCGAAAACTTCGAACAGCGGGTTGGTCAATGTCACCATCCAGGAGATGCTGGCGAGGAGGCCAAGGCGCATCAGCAATGCCAGGGACAGGCCGATGATACGGGCGCGGTCGCGCTGCTCGGGCGGAAGTTTGTCAGCCAGGATGGCGATGAATACGAGGTTATCGATGCCGAGTACCAGCTCCAGCACGATCAAGGTCAGCAGGCCCAGCCATGCCGTGGGGTCAACGATCCATTCCATGGATTATTCGCTCCCTCGGACGATCAATGCGAGGGAAGGGGGCTGCAACGCGCAAGAGCAGACCACAGGGACGCAGGAGAGAAAGCAGTTCTTTGAAAGGCGACTGGGAGGTTCCTGGAGGGTGTGCATACAGACCTGGAAATGATTGGGGAAGAAATCCTACAACGGTTTCTAACATTTCAGACGAGGCGATTTATTACAGGATCTGACAGGGCGGTGATTGATGAGAACGCTGCGTCGACATGTCCCCTTGGAGACATAGGCAGCTTGCGCGGTGCATTCGAAGATGACGGTCGGGGAGTTTGCCCTGAACAAGATTTGGAGGATCACCGCGTGGACAGAACAACAAAAGCGCCGACGGCGGCCGTTAACCCGTCAGGGATCAGCTACCAAAGTGTAGAAAGCGGTTACTTTGAACAACGTCGCCTGCAGCGTCACGCAGGATTCTTCACTCTGCTGATTCTCGGTGTCGGTGCGGTGGTGGCGGGTCAGTATTCCGGTTGGAACCTTGGCTTGGCTCAAGGCTTTGGCGGCATGTTTTTGGCCTTGCTGATCATTGCCGTCATGTACCTGTTTCTTTGCTCCTCAATCGGCGAAATGGCGGCTGCGCTACCACATACCGGCGGCGCCTATTCTTTTGCGCGTACGACAATGGGCCCGTGGGGGGGATTCAGTACAGGCCTTGCGGAGAACATCGAATTCATCCTGGCCCCTGCGGGGAACATGTTTTTCATGGGGGCCTACCTGACTGCAATTTTCGGTACTGGCCCCGAATGGCAACCTGTCTGGTGGGTGGTTGGTTATGCCTGCATGCTGCTGCTTTCGAACCGGGGCTTGGGTGTGTCGATGCGCGCGGTCGTGCTCATTACCATCGCGGCGGTGTCAGTGTTGGTTGTGTTCTTCATTGCGGCTTACCCGCATATGGATTTCACCGGTAATGCCCTGAACCTTGCAGCTGACGCCGCAGGCAAGCCGGTCGAAGTGCAGGGCGGTAACGGACCGTGGCTGCCGTTCGGACTGACCGGCGTCATGCTTGCATTGCCGTTTGCCGTCTACATGTTTCTGGCCATCGAGCAATTGCCGCTGACTGCCGAGGAATCGCATAACCCGACCCGGCATTTGCCGCTGGCATTGGTCTGGGGCACCGTGATTCTTGCGGTATTGGCGTTGGGTGTGTTGTTTTTCAGTGCCTCGATCGGCGGCGGCAGCTTCTTCATGAGCACGTCGTCGGAACCGCTACTCGATGGCTTCCGGGAGATTTTCGGGCACACCGCAAGCAAGCTGTTGTCAGCAGTGGCCGTGCTGGGGCTGGCGGCGTCGTTCCTGGCGGGTAGCTTTGCCGCAGGACGCAATATCTATTCGCTGTCGCGTGCCGGTTACTTGCCAACCGGGCTATCGGTTACACACCCGACCCGCAATACGCCGAATATTGCACTGGCCACCGGGGCGCTGGCTGCACTGGGGATCCTGATGCTCTGCTGGTTTACTTTCGGCAAGGATAACAACGCATTGATGGGCGGAATCCTGGTGAGCATGATTGTGTTCGCCGGGATGATTTCCTACATCTTGCAAAGCGTCGCTTATATTCGCTTGAAGCGCTCCTTCGCTGATTTGCATCGGCCTTATCGCAGCCCTTACGGAATATTCGGAGCTGTCGCGGTGATCATCATTGCAACCGCGACACTGATTTATCAGTTCCTCGATCCTCTCTATAAATGGGCGGCCCTCGCTGCTGCCTGCTGGTACCTGATCGGGATTGCTTACTTTGCTTTCTATCGTCGTCATCGCCTGGTGTTGTCACCTGAAGAAGCATTCGCCGTGAGTGGCGGTCGTGAAGGAAATCCGCAAAATGACTAATGTTGAACGATCCAAAGGCAAGGGCCGTCTGGCCGGAAAAGTGGCCATTATCACCGGTGGCGCCGGCGGTTGCGGCGCTGCCGCAAGTCGGTTGTTCGCCGCTGAAGGGGCCAAGGTGATCATTATCGATTTGAATGGCGATGCCGCCGTCAACCTGGCGTCGCAGATCATTGCCGACGGCGGCCAAGCACTGGGATTGGGCGCCGATGTCTCGCAAGCCGTTCAGGTTCGTGAGGCTATCGCCCGAGGGCTGGCAGAATTTGGCCCGGCGGACGTGCTTTTCAACCACGCCGGCACCTTGATCGTGAAGCCTTTTCTGGACGTGCAGGAGCATGAGTGGGACTGGCTTATGGCCGTGAACGTCAAGAGCATGTACCTGGTCACTCAGGCGGTGCTTCCACAAATGCTTGCCAAGGGCTCGGGCAGTATCGTGTGCACTTCGTCGATCTCCGCGCAGTATGCGACCCCAGGCGAGGTCGTATACAACGCCAGCAAGGGCGCATGCCAAATGTTTGCGCGGGCCATTGCCGTCGAGTTTCGTGATCGTGGTATCCGCTGCAACGCAGTCGCCCCGGGTTTTATCCGTACCCCGCACGGCGAGCGGGAAATGCGCGACTTGCAACTGATGGGGGTGGATGCCAGTGAAGCGGCAATCAAGTCGCAGCAGGGGCGGCTTTGCGAGCCGGAGGAGGTCGCACGGGCCGCGTTGTTTTTAGCCAGCGACGATGCTTCATTTGTCAGTGGCACGCAGCTGTTTGTGGACAACGGTTTTTCAGCGGTCTAAATCAATCGTGGCAAGAAATATGCTTGCTCTTTATCGCTGGGTTAAGGGTGCGCTCACTAGTAGGGCGCACTGGATAAAGACAAGGGGATGGCATGGCAATTTCAGTTCCGAATGGCAGACGTGGCATGGATGCCGCGCCCGCCCTTGATGCATGGCACTGCGCGACGCCCGGCCTGGTCGCATTGCTGCAGTGTGATGGCTTTGCCCGACAGTTGGATGAGGCTTTATGGGCCGTTGCGAGTTTCGACCAAAGCTGCGTGCTGTTTTACCCAACGGACGGCTCACCGGTGTTACTGCACAACAACCTGCAAGGTATCTGCGAACCGGGGGCGATGCATAGCTATCTTAACGGTACGTATTTGCTGGACCCGGTTTATACCGCCTGCGCTCACGGCAAGGCGACCGGACTCTATCGCATGAGCGAATTGGCCCCTGATGCTTTCTTCGAGGGTGATTACTTCAATTCCCCCGATGTGCATCCCTGTATTTCCATGCAGTCGGGCACATTGGCCGAAGAAATTGTCTTCATCTCTGCATTGCCGGGCATTGGTCACCTTGCTTATTCACTGATGCGACAGAACGCTTCTCCGACGTTTTCCGCCTTGCAGTTCGAAGGTTTACAGGGTTGCGGTGCGATGGTTGATGTATTGTTGCAACGCCACTATCAAGGCGTTTGCGCTCATCACGACGACAGTGCATCAGCCTTGAAAGAGCATTTGAACAACGCTTTTTCGCGATTCGCCGCTGATCAGCTAACCCCCCGTGAACAATTGATCGTCAGCATGATCCTGCGTGGACACTCCAGCCTTTCGATTTCACTGCACCTTGGTATCGCGGAGGGCACGGTAAAAAATCACCGCAAGCACCTGTATTTCAAGCTCGGCATTTCCAGCCAATCCGAGCTGTTTCATCTGTTCGTGAATTTTGTCCTTAGTCATACCTCAAATGTCCCGTTTGCCAGTGCTGTTAACGCGCTAGTGTTTCAGGAAGCTTTTGCCAATTAACGAAGTTCAGTGTCATTACCCGATGCTGTGCCGATGTTTCGTCGAGTATTCGATGCACCATCTACTGGACCTGAAGCGAGTCAAGAACGCGCAGGGCAGGGCGGTGGGCGGGTTTACGATGACTCGGCAGATGAACAGGGATGGACATTATCGATGGGTAACTCAGTCTTGCGGATATGGTGTGCAGTCAGTGTGCTGTGCATGGCCTCATTCACGATGGTCACTTCCGAGTTCGCGCCCATTGGTTTGTTATCGCAGATATCGACAGACCTGAATCAAACCCCGTCTACCGTCGGGCTAACGGTAACGTTATATGCCTGGATCGGGGCTGCCAGCGGCTTGTTATCCAACGGGTTGAACCGCTGGATCCCCCGCAGGACATTGCTGATCGCATTGATGTTAATACTGGCCGTATCAAACGGGCTGGCGGCGTTATCCCCTGAATTTTCGACGCTGCTCGGTGCGCGCGCCGTCGGCGCATTGGCCCATGGTGTGTTCTGGGCAATCGCGGCAGCCACTGCCGCGCATATCGTGCCGTCGCAACGCATGGGGTTGGCCACCTCGATTGTCTTGGGCGGTATCACGATCGCCACTGTCATGGGCGTTCCGCTGATCAATCTGGTGGGGCAATACGATGGTTGGCGTACGGCGTTCGTATGCCTGGCCTTGATGTGTGTCGTCAGCGCCGGTGCGATAGCACTGGTGCTTCCTTCCATGCAGATTCATTCCCTGGCCAAGGGGGGCGGGTTTGCGGCGGTGCTGCGGCGCAAGGATCTGTTGATCACGTACGTCATCACCGGATTGACAGCGGCTGCGCATTTTGGCGCCTATACCTTCGTCGAGCCGTTTATTGGCCAGGTACCTGGTATCACGCCGTACTTGATTGCCACCTTGCTGTTTGCTTTCGGAGCCGCAGGTTTTCTGGGCAACTTGCTCAGCGCTTTCTTTATCGATCGCTACTTGATGGTCTTCATTCTGGTGGCGTTGGTCGCGATGGCATTGGCCCTGGTGACCTTGGGTGTCTACGGCCCATTATTGGGCATTGCGCCGGTGGTTATGTTGTTGGTGGTCTGGGGCGTCGCGATTTCCGCCTTGTTTACCGGCCTGCAGACCTGGGTCTTGCGAATTGCCGGCGATCACACGGTACCGGCCACTGCGGTCCATACAGCCGTGCTGAATAGCGCGATCGGGCTGGGTGTGATTATCGGTGGAGAAACGCTGAATGTGGCTGGCTTCAAGGGGGCGATGCTATCGGCCAGCGTGGTGATTGTCCCGGCTATTGTCCTGATGATTGCCGCAGGAGCACGCGCTCGAAAAGAACCCGTTTTTTCATGAAAAGAGGGGAGTAGGGATTCGTTTCCCTTCAAACTCAAGCGCGTTGTGCTCCCGCCCAATCACTGCAGGACGTCTGCTGAAAATAGTCATTGTATTGCTTCGAAATCGAATGTTATTGTTGTAACACGGTAAAAATTAATGACAGTGAAATAACATTTCGCGTTCGGGAGCTCTGAAAATCCATGGAAAAGAACAGCTTCCTGCAGTTGCTGGAGCGAGAGTTCTCCAACCTGACCCCGACGGGCAAGCGGATCGCCAGTTATCTGTTGGGTAACCCAGAACAGCTTCCATTCGAGTCGGCCGATAGCATCGCGCAGCAGACCTCCACCACGGGGATTTCCGTAGGGCGCTTTTTTCGATCCCTTGGCTACCAGAACATCGATGAAGTCAAACAGAGCCTGCGCGTTGAAACGCCGGCGTCGTGGCTTATCACCGATCGCATCGGCGCCTTTCGTGCCGAAAGCAATCAGCAAGATGCTCTTGATCGTTCCCTGAGTCGCGAGATCGAGGCCATTCGGTATGTCTACGGTCTGGCGCGCAGCGACGCCTTCGCCGATATCGTGCAACGCATCTACGAAGCCGATGCAGTGTTCATTCTCGGCATTCAGTCCACTCGAGGGATTCTCACAGCGTTCCATAGCCACCTTGAGTACATCCGGCCCAAGGTCTACTACGTCGATGGTCTGTCCGGCATTTACGCTGAAACCCTGAATTCCGGCTTTGCCAATCCCTACGCAATCATTGCGGATTTCCGTGCTTATTCCAGCGTGACTCAGACTTTCTGCGACGCGGCCATAGACAACAACCTCCCATTGGCCCTGATCACCGACCTGCAATGCCCCTGGGCCAGAGACTACCCACTTGACCTCTTGCAACTGAAAACCGATGTCGGGCAGTTCTGGGATTCACCTGCGCCATTGGCCTGCCTGTTGAATCTCATCGTGTCGGCCGTCGCTGAGAAATACGGGGATCGACTCGATGAGCGCTTGGCCAAGAACCGTCAATTGCAAAAAGCTTTCGGTCAGTTCGAAGGCTGATCTTCATCGTCCCACTGAATCCCAACTGGAGTATTGGCGTGAACAACAGCCCCCTTGTAGAGATCGATGCCCAGCGCTACCAGGTGCAAATCGATTTGATCTACGCCGGTGCAGATAACCTGGCAGGAAGAGTGATTTATCCAAATGCGCGCTGCCTGTTACATCGCCAGGCTGCCGACTGTCTGTACAAAGCCAGTCAGCTCGCGCGTCAGGCCGGGTTTACCCTTCGCATCTATGACGCCTATCGGCCGCCTTATGCCCAGTACCTGTTGTGGGACGCGCTGCCAAACAACGACTACGTGCGTGACCCACATTTGGGCTCCCATCACAGCCGTGGCGTGGCGGTGGACCTGACGCTGGTCGGTACTGATGGCGAGCCGCTGAATATGGGGACTGAATTCGACGCAATGGAAGAGAAATCCCACCAGTTCTATCCCGACTTGCCAGTAGACGTGCAGCGCAATCGACTGCTGCTGGTGGGAATCATGCTCGCCGCCGGCTTCCAGGCGATTGCCACCGAGTGGTGGCATTACGAACTTCCGGATGCCGATGATTACCCCTTGCTGGAAGACGTTTAAACCACGGATCTACCAACAGATAGCACCGCGCAGCCCACGCTCAGTGCGGCTGATAACAATAACAAGACAGCGTTACTTACGTTTCACCTGCAACTGCCCGGTTATAGCTTTTATAAAAAACCTGACGTACTTCCCTCTATCGAATGATCAAGGAAACCGGCATGAACCCAATGAACACCGTGACCAGCAAACCCTTTCCCGGCGCCGGCAAGCTATTGCTGAGCATTTTGTGCAGTGCATTGAGCCTCGGTGCCTGGCAGGCTGCGACAGCGGCTGTACCACAAGACACCCTGGTCATCGGCAAACCCGCTGATCCCCAGACCCTCGACCCGGCCGTGACCTTCGATAACAACGACTGGACCATTACCTATCCGTCGTACCAGCGCCTGGTCGGCTACAAGGTCGAAGGCGACAAAAGCAGCACCGAAGTTCAGGGTGACCTGGCCGAGAGTTGGACTGTTTCTCCGGACAATCTGGTCTGGGAATTCAAAATCAAACCTGGCAACAAATTTGACGACGGTGCCCCTGTAGATGCCGCCGCGGTGAAGTTCTCCTTTGATCGCTTGATGACTCTCAAGCAGGGACCTTCCGGTGCATTCCCGGAGGACATGGTGGTCACGGTTGTCGACCCGCAGACCATCCGGTTCACCCTGAAGACGCCTTTCTCGCCGTTCCTGTTTACCCTGGCCCACAACGGTGCATCGATCATCAACCCCGCTGTGGTCAATAAAAGCGCGGACGTCAATGCCTGGCTGTCGAGCCACACCGCAGGCTCCGGTCCCTTCCGCTTGAGCAACTGGCAAAAAGGCCAGTCGTTGACCATGGAGCCGAACACCTACTTCGCCGGCCCCAAGCCTGCGCTGAAAACCGTGGTCATCAAGATCATCGGTGAGCCCTCCGTGCGTCGCCTGCAATTGGAGCGGGGTGACCTGGACATCATCGAAGACATGCCCGAAGACCAGCTCGGCGTTCTTGCCAGCAAGCCCGGCGTGGTGGTGAAGGAGTTCCCGTCGCTACGGGTCACCTATCTCTACCTGAACAACAAAAAGGGCCCACTGACCAGCGTCGATGCTCGTCGTGCGATCACCGAAGCGGTGGACTACAACGGCATCGTCAAAGGCATTCTCAGGGACAAGGCCAAGCTCCTGAACGGGCCAATCCCGGACGGCATGTGGGCGTATGACAGCTCGCTGCCGCCGATGAAGCAGGACATGGCCGCCGCCAAGGAGAGCCTGGCCAAAACGTCGCAGAAAATCACCAACCTCAGCTACATGTACTCGGACAAGGATCCTAACTGGGAACCGATCGGTCTGACCCTGCAAGCGGCATTGGCGCCACTGGGCATCAACCTCAAGCTGGAAAAGCTCGCCAACGCCACGCTGCGTGAGCGCGTCGGCCAGGCCGACTACGACATCGCCGTTGGTGCCTGGAGCCCGGACTTTGCCGACCCGTACATGTTCATGAACTTCTGGTTCGACTCCAAGATGCAGGGCCTGCAGGGCAACCGCTCGTTCTATAGCAACCCGCAAGTCGACAAGTTGATTCGAGAGGCGGCCGCTAATAGCGACACCGCGAAGCGCGTCGAGCTGTACCAGACCGCGCAAAAAATGGTGCTCAAGGACAGCGTCTACGCCTACCTCTACCAGAAGAGCTACACCTTGCCGATGCGTGATTCGGTCAAGGGTTACGTGTTCAACCCCATGCTCGAACAGGTGTTCAACTTGGGCAGTATGAGCAAGTAAACCGGCTCCCTCGCGCTGGCCATTCGTGGCTGGCGCGGTTTCTGATTTTCGTCGTGGGTGCTACTGAGGTGCCAAAATGGCCTTCCTGACTTTGTTGCGCAAGCGCCTGCTCGGCCTGTTGCTGGTCGTGTTCGGCGTTTCGCTGATTACCTTTGCAATTTCGCACCTGATCCCCGGGGATCCTGCCCGATTGATCGCTGGCGACCGTGCCAGTGATGCGTTGGTGGCAGGCATACGTCATCAACTGGGATTGGATCTGCCGCTGTATCAACAATACGGTCGTTACCTGATGGACCTGGTGCAGGGAGACCTGGGAACCTCGATACGCACCAGCCGTCCTGTGCTGGAAGACTTGCAGACGTTCTTCCCGGCAACACTGGAGTTGGCGCTGGTAGCGCTGGTGCTTGCGATCCTGGCCGGCGTGCCGCTTGGCGTGCTATCAGCGGTTTACCACAATCGGGCGATTGACCAGATCGCCCGCACGCTTGCAGTCACCGGGATTTCAACACCGGCCTTTTGGCTCGGCCTGGGCGCAATCGTTCTGTTCTACGGTCATCTGGGTTGGTTGCCGGGAGGAGGGCGGCTGTCCGAAGGGCTTGCTCCGCCGCCGACAATCAGCGGTTTTTATCTGCTCGACTCGCTGCTCGCCGGTGAGGGCGCGCTGTTTCTCGATGCCGTCGAGCATCTGATTCTGCCGGCGGCGACCCTGGGGTTCGTGACCCTGGGTGTCGTCGCACGGCAGATTCGTTCAGCCATGCTTGATCAACTCGGCGAAGACTATATCCGCACCGCCCGCGCCTACGGCCTGTCCCGTTGGACTGTGATCCTGCGCCATGCACTGCCTAACGCGCTCATCCCTTCGGTGACAGTCTTGGGATTGACCCTCGGAGATTTGCTGTATGGCGCGGTGCTGACCGAAACGGTCTTCGCCTGGCCCGGCATGGGCGCCTATGTGGTCAAGTCGATCCAGTCGCTGGACTTCCCGGCGGTGATGGGCTTCGCCATTCTGGTTTCGTTCATCTATGTGCTCCTGAACATGGCCATCGATATTGTGTACCGCGTGATCGACCCACGCATCGGCGAGGTAAGTTGAAATGTCCGCTACCCTGATGGCTACGCGCCGCCCGCGCTGGAACGAAAAACTCGCCTATCTGACCTACCGCATCCGCCGCAGTCCGCTGACCATGGCGGGCCTGGCGATCACCTGTATCGTCTTGCTGTGCATGATCTTCGCCCCTTGGCTGGCCAGTCACGATCCCAACGCGCTGAACTTGGCCGAACGCCTGGCGCCGCCATCCAGCAGCCATTGGTTCGGCACCGACGAAGTCGGTCGCGACCTGTTCAGCCGCGTGCTGTTCGGTAGTCAGCAGTCGGTGGGTGTCGGTCTGTTCGTGGCTTTTGCATCCTGTTTTATCGGCGGGTTGCTGGGGTGCTTTTCCGGGGTCATCGGTGGTCGTTTCGACGCATTGATCATGCGCCTGATGGACATCATGCTGTCGGTGCCATCGCTGGTGCTGATCATGGCCTTGGCGGCTGCGTTGGGCGCGAGCCTGTTCAACGCGATGTTGGCGATTACGCTGGTACGAATTCCTTCCTATGTCCGGCTAGCCCGCGGCCAAGCCTTGAGCATCCGCGAGATGGGTTATGTCAAGGCCGCCCAAACCTTCGGGGCAGGGCGCTGGCACCTGGTGCACTGGCACGTGGCGCGCAACGCAATGCCGCCATTGCTGGTGCAGTTGAGCCTGGATATCGGCAGCGCGATCCTCATGGCCTCGGCCTTGGGCTTTATCGGCCTGGGAGCGCAGCAGCCTACGGCCGAGTGGGGCGCGATGGTCGCCACCGGGCGCAACTACATCCTCGATAACTGGTGGTACTCGACCTTTCCCGGCCTGGCGATTCTGATCACGGCCACCGGGTTCAACTTGCTGGGCGATGGCGTACGCGATCTGCTCGATCCACGGCAACAGGGGAAGTGACCATGCAGACGTCGAGTCCAGTATTGTCCATCGACAACCTGAGCCTGGAATTCCCGGCTTACAAAAACAACGTCAAAGCCCTGAACGGCGTGTCGCTGCACGTCAATCCCGGGGAAATCGTCGGCGTCGTCGGCGAGTCCGGATCGGGCAAGTCGGTCACGGCCATGCTCAGCATGCGATTGTTGCCCGAGCGCAGCTATCGCATCACCGCCGGCAGCCTGAGCATGCTCGGTCGCGACATGCTGGCAGCGCCTGAAAAAGAGTTACTGACGATTCGCGGGCGCGATGCCGCGATGATTTTCCAGGAACCGATGACCGCCTTGAACCCGACCCGGCGCATCGGCAGGCAAATGCTTGATGTGATCATTCATCACCAGAAAATCAGCGCCGCCCAAGCCCGTCTCAAGGCGATCGCACTATTGCGCGACATGCACATAGCCAGTCCGGAACAGGTATTGGAGAGCTATCCTTTCGAACTGTCTGGCGGCATGCGCCAGCGGGTGATGATCGCGCTGGCGTTCTCCTGCGAGCCCCAATTGCTGATCGCCGACGAGCCGACAACGGCCCTCGACGTGACCGTGCAACGCCAGGTGTTGTTGCTGTTGCGAGAAAAAGCCAGGCAGCGGGGCACGGCCATCTTGCTCATCACCCATGACATGGCGTTGGTTTCGCAGTTCTGCGACCGGGTCTACGTCATGTACACAGGGGCAGTGGTCGAGGAGGGCCGCACGGCGGATGTCATGGGCAATCCGCAACATCCCTATACGCAAGGTCTGCTCAGTGGTCTGCCGGAAATGGTCGAGCCGGGCCAGCCGCTGCTGACCATTCCCGGTCAAGTGCCGAACCTGGCCTCTTTGCCCGTGGGCTGTACTTTTCAGGAGCGGTGTACGTACGCCATGCCGGTGTGTAGCAAGCGCCCGAATCTCAACACCATCAACGGTAATGACCAACGTAAAAGCGCGTGCTGGTTACCGGTCAAGGAGCTTTCGTGATGAACAGTGCCGTCCTTCAACCCATCACCCAAATGGCTCCCACGATTCTTCAACTTGACGATGTTCACGTTCGTTTCCCTGTGAGCAATGACTGGTTGGGGCGACCGCGCGGATATGCCCACGCCTTGAACGGTATTGATCTTCAGGTGCGGGCAGGCGAGACCCTGGGTATTGTCGGCGAGTCAGGTTGCGGCAAGAGCACCTTGGCCCAACTGTTGATGGGCCTGGTGCCGCCCAGCAGCGGGGAGATGAACTGGGCCAATCGCAGCGGTGAAGGCCGCAGCAACGTTCAGATTGTTTTCCAGGATCCACAGTCGTCCCTTGATCCGCGCCTGCCTATCTGGAAAATCATCACCGAGCCGTTATACGCCCGAGGCCATGTCAGCCACGCGCAGATGCGCGATGTGGCCGCCAGGGTCGCGGCCCAAATCGGCATCCGTCCGGAGTACCTGGACCGCTTCGCGCACCAGTTTTCCGGGGGGCAGCGTCAGCGCATTGCCATCGCCCGAGCCCTTTCGTCAGACCCGGATATCATTGTCCTAGACGAGCCCACGTCGGCACTGGACATCTCGGTTCAGGCGCAGATTCTCAACCTGCTGGCCGAGCTGCAAAGTGCCCGCAATCTGACTTACATCCTGATTTCCCACAACGTATCAGTGGTGCGTCATATGGCTAACCGGGTAGCGGTGATGTACTTGGGGCAAATCGTTGAACTGGGCAGCGCGGCTCAAGTACTCGATCAGCCACGTCACCCCTATACCCGTTTGTTGCTCGAGGCGGTACCACGACTGGGCGTGCCACTGCACGACGAGCAAGTCGCGGCGCCTACCGAATTACCAGGGAACCGCCGACTACCGAGCGGCTGCTTCTTCCGCGAACGGTGCAATCTATGCACCGTTGGCTGCGAGAAGCCTCAGGTATTGCTGGGGGATGAGCAGCAGTGTGTGCGATGTCATTTACAGGATTGAGTCACTGACTTCGCCAATCCTCACAACCAAGCCCACAACGCTGGCGTCGCGCCTGAAGAAGCTAGGCATCGTGGCAGTCGTTTGAGAATGGCTGCACAGGGTAACCAGGCAGAATCTGAAATATGTTGTTACGTGTAATGTATATTATGTTAAATGATGTGTTATGTGAGATATGTTCATGAGGCGCCTAAGTCCCTGATTCGACATACCTGCTTCTGAAGCCTTCTCTTTCAACGGGTCATGTTTATGGTGAGACATTGAATGAGGCGGCTGTCGATGAAGCTGATTCAGTGCCGTTACTCATCTTGTCATGCTCGTGCAGACCGGAGATGCGGTGCCGTTGCCCATGCTTGTCCCTTTCATCTACGTTCAACTCAAGCTAAGGTTCCGCGCGGAGCGATCCAGGCTTTCTATAGCTACGCCAAAAGCCGTGACCTCAATATGGCCTGCCACCTCGAATCGATCCTGGCTTTACTGGACGGTTACGCCATATGGCTCCAAGCGGCCGTTAAGCCGACAACTTGGTTGCCCGAATCGGCACAAGCTTCGAAAATTTCGCCTGATCATTGCGAAGTTAGCAGATCGCTAGCCCCCATTCGTTTGCCATGTGCTCAATACCTGCAACATTAGATCTGCTAATCCTGCATCATAAAAATTAACTTTGCTTATCGGTAAAATCGCGGAGACTGGGGACGTCAACAATCAATAGAGATTTATGAAATGTCGGGTGAAAAATCAATAGCAAAGCTACTCCATGGCATGAGCCCTTCGCTGAATGAGGGTAACTATGTCTTCTGCACTATCAAAAACAACAACATCCTTGAGGGGCAGGAAGTGCTGGGGAGCTTTCGGGAGAAGGAAGGCCTAACGGTAATCCTCGAGCAATCCGCAGCTCTGGAGCTTGGTCTTGAATTCGAATATGTCGCCGCCTGGATTACCTTGACCATCCACTCGGCGCTGGATGCCGTTGGCTTGACGGCTGCCTTTGCAACCGCTCTGGGCAATGCAGGCATCAGCTGTAATGTCATCGCGGCTTACTACCACGACCACATTTTTGTAGGTAAAGATGATGCGCAGAAAGCAATGGATGTTCTGCAGGAACTCGCGCGATCTGGATCTGGTGACTAGGAAGCACCTCGAAGCATTCGCGGAGCGCTATTGAAAATGCTTGGCGCAAAGGCAAAAGCCACTCTCAACGACCATTGTTGTGCCTCGTCGGAGTTACGCTCCTCCCCGTCTATGCTGAGCATCCTTTGATGCAAACGGCTTAAAGCCGCGTGCTTAATAGAGAGCGAGATCGTTAACTCCATTCACTCCTTGCAAGATTTGGGTATCGCAATCCGGCTACTGGTCTTGACCTCGCGCAACGCCAGGCTCGACTGAATGGATGCAATACCCACCTGGCGCCTGAGCACCTGCTCGATAAAGTCACTGTAGCTATCAAGATCTTCTGCCAGCACTTGCAGCACGTAATCGGCATCCCCGGTGATCTTGTGACAGGACAACACTTCAGGCAATTGCGCAATCACCGCCTCGAAGGCGTCGGGAGCGTGATCGGCGTGAGTGGAAAAACGGATGTGCACGAACGCCATGATATCCAACCCCAGCATGCGTCGATCAAGGTTGGCCTGATAGCCCTTGATCACGCCCGCTTCCTCCATTCTCTTACGCCGACGCCAGCAAGGCGTGAGGCTTAACGACAGGCGTTCACTGAGCTCGGCGTTGGAAATGCTCGCATCCTCTTGCAGCAATGTGAGTATCGCCAAGTCAGTCTCGTCAAGGTTGATGCGTTTGGATGATTTTTTCTGCATTTCGCAATTCCTGAGTAAAAACGCCCGAAAAATCTAGCAGACCACGAAAATAAAGCAAAGAAAGCGCATCCAGACCGGAAGAGAATATTTGCACTGGTTCAAATTAACGGATGCGCAGAATGTTTACAGTTTTCAGTGATTCCCATCGCTTGCACCACGGCACCGAATTGAAGGACGGCGTGCTCAAACCGTCGTTCGAACAGCCCAGCCGGGCCGATACCGTACATGATCGAGTCAAGCAGGTAGGCCTTGGCCAGATCGTCGAACCACGGGCATTTGACCGGTCGTGTTACGTCAATGCGCACAGCGAGCGTTACGTCAGCTTTCTTGAAAGCGCATGGTCAGAATGGTGTGCGACCGGGCGTACCCACGACGCCTTGCCGCTGGTATGGCCAGTGCGCGATTTGTCCAACGATCAAGTCCCGACCTTCATCGACGGAAAGCTCGGTTTCTTCGCCATGGATGCCGGTTCTCCGATTACCGCGACCACATGGCAAGCCGTAAAGACCAGCGCAGACATCGCCCTCACCGGCCTGGCGCTGATCGATGAAGGCCACGACAGTGCCTTCGCCCTGTGCCGTCCGCCCGGCCATCACGCAGCGCGTGAGTACATGGGCGGCTATTGCTATCTCAATAACGCTGCCATTGCCGCACAACAGGCCATCACTCAAGGCGCGAAACGTGTCGCGGTACTGGACGTCGACTTCCATCATGGCAACGGCACCCAGAACATCTTCTACGAACGCAGTGACGTCATGTTCGTGTCGCTGCACGGCGAACCTGCGGTGTCTTATCCGTACTACTCAGGCTTCAGTCACGAAGTCGGCGCCGGCCATGGCGAAGGTTACAACCTCAACTACCCGTTGCCGAAAAACACCACTTGGGAAAGCTATCGCGGCGCCCTGCTCCACGCCTGCAGGAAACTCCAGCAATTCGCCCCTGAAGTGCTGGTTATTTCACTCGGCGTCGACACGTTCAAGGACGACCCCATCAGCCACTTCCTGCTGGAAAGCGAAGATTTCATCGGCATCGGCGAGCTGATAGCGGGTGTGGGCTGCCCCACTCTGTTCGTGATGGAAGGCGGCTATATGGTCGATGAAATCGGAATCAATGCGGTCAATGTGCTGCATGGTTTCGAGAGCAAACGCAGCTGAGCCGTCCCCTGCCCCGCAACGTTTTTACTAATGAACCGGAGAATAAAAACATGACTCTTTTCATAGACGTCGATCATGTCGCGCGCCTGTTCGCCACGGTGGGCATCCGTCGCGCAATCCGCGAAATGGCAGATTACATCGAAGCTGATTATTCACGTTGGGCGCAGTTTGATAAGTCGCCGCGCACCGCCAATCATTCGGCCAAGGGTGTGATCGAGTTGATGCCGACCGACGATGGCCAGCGGTACTCGTTCAAATACGTCAATGGTCATCCGGACAACGGTCAAAGCAACTTGCTGACGGTCATGGCCTTCGGCGTCCTGGCCGATGTCCACAGTGGCTATCCAACCCTGCTCAGTGAACTGACGCTGACCACCGCTGTGCGCACGGCGGCGACCTCCGCCTTGGTGGCGAAGTCCTTGGCGCGTCCGGATGCACGCATCATGGCCATCATCGGCAATGGCGCCCAGAGCGAATTTCAGGCCCTCGCCTTCCATGAAATGCTATCGATCAAGGAACTGCGCATATTCGATATCGATCGCGACGCCTCGCTTAAGTTGAAGCGCAACCTGGCCGCGTTCCCGGATCTTGAAGTGATCCTGGCCGGCTCGGCGCAAGAAGCGGTCAAGGGCGCAGACATCGTCACCACAGTCACTGCAGATAAAGCCTACGCAACGATTCTGACGCCCGAGATGATCGAGCCCGGCATGCATATCAATGCCGTAGGGGGGGACTGTCCGGGGAAAACCGAGCTGCACGCCGAGATCTTGCGTAACGCCCGGGTCATCGTTGAATTTGAACCTCAGACCCGGATTGAAGGTGACATCCAGCAATTGGAAGCCGACTTTCCCGTCGTCGAATTTTTCCGGATTGTTCAGGGCGAAATCAAGGGCCGCGAGAACGACGCTCAGGTCACTGTGTTCGATTCGGTGGGTTTTGCCCTCGAAGACTTTTCGTCACTGCGCTACGTACTGGACCTGGCCCAGGAGCATGCAATCGGTGAACACATCCACCTGGTGCCGAGGCCTGCCAACATAAAAGACCTCTACCAGATCCTGGATCAGCAGCCAGCAATCGTCCCTTCACGCCTGCGCACAGTGAGCTGAAAAAACCATAGGTGATGCCCCTGCGCAAAGTGCCAAGGGGCTACTCAGACACTGTGTGTGTACGCGGCAAATCTCGCTCTGCAAAAACAACCACCGTCAGTAGCCGTTGCATCTCTAACAAATACGCAAGACACCACTTTTCTGCCAAAACTCAAAAACATAAAATCAAGAGGTTTTGTAATGAAATCAACTCCCTCAGGGCTGATTGAACAGCCCGCGCTGCAACGCACCCTCAGCAATCGTCACATTCAGTTAATGGCCATGGGAGGCGCCATCGGTACAGGCCTGTTCATGGGTTCCGGGAAGATCATCGCCCTCTCTGGCACGTCGATCATCCTCATCTACATGATCATCGGCCTGTTCGTTTATTTCGTCATGCGTGCCATGGGCGAAATGCTGCTCTCGAACTTGAACTTCAAAACCTTCGCGGATTTTGCCGGTGCCTACCTCGGCCCGCGCGCGGCATTCTTTCTTGGCTGGTCGTATTGGCTGAGTTGGAGCGTGGCGGTGATAGGTGATTCAGTCGTGGTCGGCGGGTTTTTTCAGTATTGGTTCCCCGATGTGCCCGCCTGGATACCCGCCATCGGTATGCTGATGACACTGTTCGCCTTGAATGTACTGACGGTCAGGCTTTTTGGTGAAGTGGAGTTCTGGTTCGCGATCATCAAGATCATTGCCGTCGTCACCCTGATTGGCGTCAGCATGGTGCTGATTGCCAGCTCATTTGTCTCACCCAGCGGTGTTACTGCTTCGCTGAACCACCTGCTGGATAAACAAGCGGCCTTTCCCAACGGCCTGTTCGGTTTCTTTGCCGGTTTCCAGATGGCAATCTTCTCATTTGCCGGCACCGAACTGATCGGTACCGCCGCCGCCGAAACCCGTAACCCCGAGAAGACCCTGCCGAAAGCCATCAACTCGATTCCGCTGCGAATCATCCTGTTTTATGTGCTGGCACTGGCCTGCATTATTGCAGTGACTTCGTGGCAACAGGTTTCGCCCAACAAGAGCCCTTTCGTCGAGCTGTTCCTGGTTGCAGGTTTTCCCGCGGCAGCCGGTATCGTCAACTTTGTAGTGCTGACGTCTGCCGCTTCCTCGGCCAACAGTGGTGTATTTTCGTCTAGCCGCATGCTGTTCGGACTGGCCAACCAGGACAACGCTCCGAGGATTTTCCGAAGTCTGTCGAGCAATAGCGTGCCTCTGCTGAGTCTGGCGTTCACCACACTGTTGATGCTCGTGGGTGTGCTGTTGCTTTTCATCGTTCCTGAAGTGATGACCGCATTCACCATTGTTTCCACTGTATCGGCAATCCTGGTGATTTTTACTTGGTCGACCATCCTTGCATCGTATATTGCCTACCGCCAAAAGCGACCTGAGCTGCACGCGAAATCGGCCTACAAAATGCCTGGCGGCGTACCAATGGCCTGGTTTTCCCTGGCGTTCCTGGGCTTTGTTCTTTGTCTGCTGGCATTGAGACCTGATACCCGTATTGCGTTGATGGTCATGCCGGGGTGGTTCATATGGTTGGCAATTGCTTACCAGTTGACCTGTTCCAGGAAGCCTAAAACCGCTGCCGAAGCTGCCAGTCAATACGGCTGAGATGTTTGGGTGCAGCGTAAACCGCAACTCATTCTTGATAGCTTAAGGCTATCAGTCGATAATCACGTCTTCAAAAAAAGCACATAAGGATTTGCTGTGAAGAAGCTCTACTTGGCTCTACCGTTCTGCGCAATGCTGTTACAAGGCTGTGGTGTGACCATGGCTCGCTATGAACCCAATTTTCAGAACGTTCAGCAGCTCAAGCAAAATGCACCCATGCAGCCCCTGCGCGAGACGCAGGTGAATGCGGATTCAGGTCAAGGGTCGCTGATGGTGCGCCTGAACCCGATTTCGTCGCCCGAGGGCAGCGTTCCGCTGCACATCCAGGCCGCGATCAACGATGAGCTCCGTCAGGCCGGTCTGTTGGACCCTCGTGCTGACCGGCAGTTGCAGGTTCAGTTGGTCAAGAGCCAACTCACTGCAGGCGTAGGCAGCGGCCATGGCGAGGTGGCTGCGCGCTTCACGCTGCGTAAAGGCGATCAGGTTCTATACGAAACCACTAAAGACGTGCAGCGTGATTGGGACAGCAGTTTCTTCGGTCCGATCGCCATTCCGGCGGCCGCGAACAACTACAACCCTATGCTGCAAGACTTGCTCAAGAGCTTGTACAGCGACCCGCAGTTCACTCAAGCGCTGAAGTGACCCAAAAAAAAGAGCCGCGATTGCGGCTCTTTTTCTATCGGTGTCAGCCCCGTGGAGTTTGGGTGTCGACAGCGGAGTATTTTATGCGGTTGTTGTCGACCCAGTTCTTCAACAGCGCATTGACCTGGCGGTTGAAGGTGTTGGTAATGGCGGCCTTGGGCGTATTACTTGCCAGGGGCAGGAACCAGATGCCCATCCAGGTGTTGATCGCATCATGATTGCTGGTCTTGCCCAACGGCTGACCCTGCTCGTCCAGGGTTTCCAGGCTCATGGTGTACTGGTCGGTTGCCAAGGCAGGAATGATCGTGAAGGTGAAGCCGCTGATGAACGCCAGGACCATTTGCCCACCGCCTGGCGCATGGTTATAGACCTTCAATCGAAGACTGTAATCGCCTGGTTGCTTCTGGAATTCGTCAAAGACCACGCGCCCAAAAAGCCCTGATTCATCGAAGGTTCGCTTCAGATCGGGCTTGAGCATGTCGCGAGCCTGCGGCACCTCGGTGGCCTTGGCATTGTCGGGGTCGCCCTGATAGAAATCGAAATCGACATAGACGTTCGGCTTGTTCGAGTAGCCGGCCATTGAAGGCAGATTCACGGGGGCTACTTCATCTTTGGTGAAACTGGCGCATCCACTCAGGCTCAAGGCCAGGGCTAGGCCTATGGCTTTTGCAAATTGCATATCGACTTCCTTGCGTAATTTGACTAATGCCGCTCACAGAGAGGGGGACGAATTCTAGCGGGATCCGTTTAAAAGCAAAAGGCCATCATCTGATTGCACACACGCCGCTTCGCAATTACCTGACACGCTCAAAGACAATGTGAACCTTCGCCCCATCCGGGCGGCGAAAATCTTCTACCATCCGGTTGCCATCGACCTTCAACTGCAGGTCGTCCCGGGTGCGCACAGCGCCCACCCAGTTCGGGAACGTAGCCCCTTCGACAGTGTTGCCCGTGAACTCACCGTTCTGGTCGACCGTATATCGCCCGAAAAAACCGATGCCCCCCGCCATCGCTGCTCGGTTTTCCTCATCGGTGCCTTCGCCACGAACGTTGGACCGAAACGCTGGCACGCGTGGATCCGTGAGTACTTCGACAAACGTCAGCTCTGGTGTGAAGACGAGCCAACCATGAGGATCGGGGCCATAAGCATTCGATTTGATGCCCTGGCTCTCAACGGTTGCACTGATCATGCGCCAGGTTCCGACCACGGAATTTTCTTTGCCCGCAAACACACTGGAGCACGCCGAGAAGGCAATCACCGCTACGATCGCCAGTACCTTGTTTTTCAGAGTCATCCGCGTCACCTTTCCTCGCCGCAACGACACGGCAGACAATAGAGTGGGTTTCATTCTGGTCGGCACGGTCTTCATGCCCTGGCCGAGATGGCCGCCAAGCGTAGCTCCCGCAAAGTGTCATTATCCGCCCTCCTCCCCAGTTGCCAGCCCAAGTAGCCCCACAGCAGTGCGCAACAGGCGCCGATTATCGCGGCCGGGCCGGCGCCTTGTCCCAGGAGGTCGAGCAGGCTCTTGGCCCAGCCGCTCATGGCGTCACCTGCGCGATAAACCACGGTGTCGATGAAGTTCTTGGCCTTGTATTTACTCTCGGCATCCAGCGGCGCGAACAGCATTTCCCTGCCCGGTCGGACGAACGCGTATTCACCGATCCGTCGCACGATCATCAATGCCGCCAGCAGAGCGAACCCCGGCGCCAACGCCAGGCCGAGGAAGCCGACGCACATGAGCAGCGGCACGATGGCCAACAAAGCACGCACCCCCAGCTTCGGCGCGATGCGCCCGGTGATGAACAACTGGGACAGCAACGCACCGGCCTGCACGATGATGTCGATGGTGCCGAAGATGCGCACTTGCGCCTGGCGATCTGGATAGTGCTCGGCCACCAGGCGCGCCTGTTCGAAATAGAGAAAGGTGCTGACCGTCGCCAACAACACCACGAAGCCGGCGATCCCCAGCAAGTAAGGTGACCTGAGCACCGCCGTCAACCCGCTGAACGGATTACCGTGCAATGGCTGCCGAGGGCTTTGCGTCGGCGCAGCGCCCGGACGGCCGGCACCGCCCGTTTCGCGCCATCCCATCAACGCCCGTTTCAACACCAGCGTGGCACCGAGCAACAAGGCTGCCAGCAGCATCAACCCCGAGGCGCCGAGAGGACCGATGAGCAGCGCGCTCAGGGTCGGCCCCAGCAGGCCGCCGACGCTGGCGCCTGCGGCGATGAAGGCGAACAGCCGCTTGGCCTGCTCGCTGTCGAATACATCCGCCATCAGGCTCCAGGCCACGGATACGACGAACAGGTTATAAACCGAGATCCAGACGTAAAAGACCCGGGCCAACCAGACACTGTCCGGCTGGAACTGGAACAGCTCGACGAACATCAACAGGTTGAAGCCGAAGAAGCCGTACACCCAATCGATCAGGCGCAGGCGCGGCACCCGCGAACTGAGCCAGGCGAACAGTGGGACGGCTGCCAGCATGACCAGGAAGGTCGCGGTAAACAGCCATTGCAGGTTCTCCACCCCCGCCGCGATACCCATCGACTCACGGATTGGGCGCAGCATGAAGTAACCGGTGAAGAGACAAAGGAACAGCAGGAACCCGCACAGCGCCGGACGCAACTCACCGTCGCGGGCGTTCAGGGCGAAACTCAGCCGGTGCAAATAGGACGGCGCACTCATAAGGGACTCCGGGGAGACGGCAACAAGGCAATGGTCAAGCGCAGGACGGATGCCCGCGCCCTGGGTGGCATCAGCGATAGGTCACGCCGGTCAAACGCTCGGAGACAACCCAGAGCCGCTCGGCATCCGCCTCCGTGCTCGCGGCGGGCGGTGTCTTGGCGAACCCCAACGGACCGCGTCTTTCATCGTCACCGGTCGGGCCGTAATAAGCCCCACCCACGGCTTGCGCAGCCGTGGCGGCATACAAGGTGGGCAACGCCCCTTGTGCCGCTGAGTGGTACGCGTCACGGTCCTTTGCCCAGCGCCGACCGAACTCGCTGTCGAGGCCTGGCCCCCGTGCGACCAACTCGGTAACGGCAACGCCGGGATGCGCCGCCATGCTGCGAATGCCCCAGTTTTCGGCATCACTGCGCCGCTGCAAGGCAAATGCCCAGTGCAAGACGGCCAGTTTCGATTGCGCGTAGGCGGCGTACGGGTCGTACTTCTGCTCGCTCTGAAGATCATCAAGATTCATCGCGCCGCGCGTCGCAGCAATGCTGGACAGGCTTACCACGCGGGCATCCTCGCTTTGACGCAAGAGCGGCACCAACAGGCCGGTCAGCGCGAAGTGCCCCAGGTAGTTGGTGGCCAACTGAAGTTCAAAGCCATCGGCGGACGTGCCTCGCTCGGGTGGCGCCATGACGGCGGCATTGTTGATCAACACATCAAGGCGTGGCAGCCGCTGATTGAGACGCTGGGCCAGGTCGCGCACAGATGAAAGATCAGCCAGGTCCACGTTCTCGAACTGCACCTTGGCGTCGGGCTCGGACTCGCGGATACGCGCAATGGCCTGTGCGCCGCGCTCCGGGTTGCGCGCGGCGATGATGACCTCGGCGCCGGCACGCGCCAAGGCCAGCGCATCCTCGTAGCCCATGCCACTGGTACCACCGGTGATCAGGACAATTCGACCTTTTTGGGACGGTATGTCGCCGGTCGACCAGTCTGGTTTCGGTGCAACGCGAGTGGAGGCTTCGATACTCACCGCACTGAGCAGCGCGACGCCCGCAGCGAGGATTCGAGCCAGTCTTCCAAGCCGGCTCATGCGGCCAATGGTGGGTGTTGTTGTGCTATTCCACATGGTGATGGTCCCTGTCTGAAGAAATGAACCGGCATCGCCGGACGGTCACTGTGTCGAGCACGCCTCAGCCAACTGCAGAAAGCTGACGTGTTTCTTTACCCCTTGGGTGTTCAAGTAGGTCATCTTGGCTGGCACGACCTCGCATACCGGCGATGTCGCCGCCTCGATATGAATGACCCTGGCGATGTCCAGCGGCATGCCATATTCGTAGGCCGGAAACTGCGATTGTTCTTTGGCGAGCAGCGGTGAACCGCTCAAGGAGATGACTGCCAGCAGGCCGGCAATCGACAGGTTTCGAATGTTCATAGTGGGCTCCACGACACAGTCCTCGTTGGGATGGTCGTAGCACTCTAGGCGGGGGCGACTGACGTCAAGGTGACTGCTGGCTGACGGGAAGATGTCAAACGCGGGCAGACTTTACTCGCAGGCGACGACTAAGGCGCCGCCTGGTTCATCAAGGAGAATCCGAAGGTGTTGAGCCCATTCTCGCTGTGGGCAAACACGCGGCCACCGTGCATGGACGCCACCGCCCGCACGATGGAAAGGCCCAGGCCATGGTGCGCATCGCTTCGCGCCCTGGCGGTGTCGGCGCGATAGAAACGCTCGAACAAACGCTCCAGGTGCGAATTGTCGATGGGCTCTCCGGCATTGGAAACGCTCACCTCGACCTGCATGCCGTGGTTGACCAGGCTCACCGTGATCGTGCTGGTCGGCACAGCGTAGCGCGCCGCGTTCTGTATCAGATTAGCCAGGGAACGGTGAAAAAGGCGTCGGTCGATGCACACGCGCATGTCACCTTGGATCACCACGCCCAGCTGTTTGTCGTGCAAGACCGGCTCCAGATACTCCACCGTTTTCAACGCCTCTTCATAAAGCGAGACATCACTGAGCTCGGTTGCCCGTTGCCCGCTCTCGGCCCCCGCCAGGAACAGCATGTCGTTGACGATGGTGCCCATCCGTTCCAGCTCTTCGAGGTTCGACTGCAGCAGATCCTGCAGCTCACCCACATCGCGCCCGTGGGCCAATGCCACCTGGGTCTGTCCGATCAGATTGGTCAAGGGCGTTCGCAGCTCATGGGCCACATTGGCATTGAACCCTTCGAGCTGACACCAGGCCGCTTCCTGGCGAGCCAGGGCACCGTTGAACGACACCGCCAGCTCCTGCAATTCGCCAGGCAGCGCCTCGGTGTCCAGTCGCTGCTTCGAATCTCCCGGCGGCAGGCTATTGGCTTGACGGCTCAGTCGTCTCACCGGCCCCAGGCCGAAACGCGCGATCCAGTAACCGAGCAGCGCAACCAGCCCGATGCCCAATGCCGAGGTCAGGATCAAAATCTTGGTGAAGTGGTCCAGGGTCTTCCTGAACGGCGTTGAATCCAGCCCCACGATAAAACGCAGCTCCGGACGGTTGCCCATCGCAGGAATGGTCTTGAGCAAAGCCATCATGGGACGCTCCCGCTCAGGCAGGTCGAGGGTAAACAGCCCATCTGAGCGCTTCGACCAATCCTGCCCGTCCGGCATCGCCCCGCCGTAACTGAAGTCTGGGTTGTCAACCAGGATCCAATAGCGCACCCGTTCATCCGCAGGCGTCAAGCCGTCGAGCTTCTGGCGCAAACCGACCCAGAATGTCGGCGAATCGTATTTCGCCAGTACCGGGTCGAGCACGGAATGGCGCAAGACCAGCTCGTTTTGCATCTGCTCATCGAGCGTTTGGTCCAAAGAACAGCGCAACAGCGTCGCACTGATCGACATGATCAGCAGGACAGCGAGGCCGAACATCAGGGCAAGCCGCTTGGCGATCGATCTTTTCATCAAGGCGTTCCACTTTGCCTGCTATCGACCTCACGGCTTTCCAGCACATACCCCATGCCGCGGACGGTATGCAGCAGCTTGCGCGGATACGGGGCATCTACCTTGGCGCGAACACGCTTGATCGCGACCTCGACCACGTTGGCGTCACTGTCGAAATTCATGTCCCAGACCTGCTCGGCAATCATCAACTTGGAAAGGATCTCGCCCTGATGCCGTGCCAACAGGCTTAACAGGGTGAACTCCTTGGCCGTCAGGTCCAGCCGCAGCCCTCCCCGGGTCACCTTGCGCGCTTGCAGATCGACTTCCAGGTCGTCGATGCGCAAATGTGTCAGGTCAACCGTGTCACCGGCGCGACGACGGATCAAGGCCTGGACACGTGCGACAAGTTCGGCAAACGAAAAAGGCTTGCCCAGGTAATCATCGGCCCCCTCGCGCAGCCCTCGAATGCGGTCATCCACCGTCCCCCTGGCCGACAACATGATGACCGGGGTTTTCTTTTGCAGGCGCAGGCCTTGCAGCACGTCGTAGCCGTCCTTGCCCGGCAACATCACATCCAGGATCACCACGTCGTAATCCCATTCCAGCGCGTAATGCAGGCCATCGATGCCATTCGTGGCAACGTCGACAATGTAGCCGAGCTCGGTCAAGCCACGATGGACGTAGGAGGAGGTTTTTTCTTCATCCTCGACAATGAGCAAACGCATCGGGTAACGCCTCTCTGAAACGGTGCCACAAATTGGGAGATCAAATAGTCGATCCCGATGTTTGGCTTGGTGCTGATGCTTCAAGCCCCCCTGCAAGATCGCCTGGATGTACATTTTCCCCAGTCTAGGCTGTGAAGGTGTCCGCAGGCTGACCGCCTCCTGACATTCTTGTCAGAAAATGCTTCAAGGGCCGAGTTCGTCATTCTCGTGGAATTATTCGAATTTGGAATTACAGTTATAGCTAACGAAACTATGTAGACGACCTTCCGTCACCTATCTTGACGTCAGGTATCCGTCCCATTTGGGGCGATGCTGGAACGTTATCCAACGGGCTCCAGACACACGTTAATCCGCAGGATAAGGATCTGCTCGTACGTCCAGTTTGATTGAAGACCGCAAGACCGATAAGGAGATCCCCCTGTGGTGGATGTGCAGCAATTGTTGGACTCGATTCCCCCTGGCATCCCCTATGGCGACGACGATGCATGCGACGCCACCTTCTTTACGACGGCCAACTGACGCCCGAACACGAGCCAAAGGAAGCCGTTCATGGCAATCACGCAAAACAACCGTTTGGTACAGGTCGACAGTCCTCTCGGCGGCGATGTCCTGTTGTTGCAAGGCATGGAAGGCAGCGAAGAGTTGGGGCGGTTGTTCCACTACGAATTGGACCTGACCTCCGAAGACCGGGCGATCACGTTCGACCAGCTGCTGGGCAAGCCAATGGGCCTGACCCTGGAACTGTATGACGGCGGCAAACGCTACTTCCACGGCATTGTCTGCAGTTGCCGGCAACTGACCGGCCACGGCCAATTCGCCGGTTATCGCGTCAGCTTGCGCCCCTGGTTCTGGCTGCTCACGCGCACCTCCGATTGCCGGATTTTCCAGAACAAGACCGTGCCGGACATCATCAAGCAGGTGTTCCGCGACCTCGGTTTCTCCGATTTCGAGGACAGCCTGAGCGGCAGCTACCGCGAGTGGGAATATTGCGTGCAGTACCGCGAAACCAGCTTCGACTTCGTCAGTCGGTTGATGGAGCAGGAAGGCATCTATTACTACTTTCGCCATGAAGAGGCGCGCCATGTATTGGTGTTGGCCGACGCCTATGGCGCCCACTCCACGGCGCCGGACTACGCCTCGGTGCCCTTCTATCCGCCTGATCGGCAAATGCGCGAGCGCGATCATTTCTACGACTGGCAACTGGCGCGGGAAGTCCAACCCGGTTCGCTGGCGCTGAACGACTATGACTTCCTGCGCCCACGCGCCAGTCTTGAGGTGCGCTCCAGCGTGCCGCGCAACCACACCAACGCCGACTACCCGCTCTACGACTACCCGGGTGAATACGTCCAGAGCAACGATGGCGATCACTACGCGCGTACCCGCATCGAAGCCATTCACAGCCAATTCGAGCGTGTGCAATTACGCGGTCGCGCCCGCGGAATCGGTTGCGGTCATGTGTTCACGCTGACGGGATACGACCGTGCCGACCAGAACCGTGAATACCTGGTGGTGACCGCCCGTTATCAGATCCGTCAGGATGCCTATGAAAGCGGCCAGTCGGACGTCGCTGAACAGTTCGTCAGCGAGCTGGACTGCATGGATGCCAGCCAAGTCTTCCGCCCTCTCCCCCTCACCCCCATGCCCATTGTTCGCGGGCCGCAGACTGCCGTGGTGGTCGGCCCCAGTGGCGAGGAGATCTGGACCGACCAATATGGCCGGGTCAAAGTGCATTTCCACTGGGATCGCCATGACCAGTCCAACGAAAACAGCTCCTGCTGGATTCGCGTGTCCCAGGCCTGGGCCGGCAAGAACTGGGGATCCGTGCAGCTCCCGCGGATCGGTCAGGAAGTGATCGTCAGTTTCCTCGAGGGCGATCCGGATCGGCCGATTATCACTGGCCGCGTCTACAACGCTGAACAGACCGTGCCCTACGGATTGCCGGCCAATGCCACCCAGAGCGGGGTGAAAAGTCGTTCAAGCAAGGGCGGTTCACCGGCCAACTTCAATGAAATCCGCATGGAGGACAAGAAAGGCTCGGAGCAACTGTTTATCCACGCCGAGAAGAACCAGGACATCGAGGTCGAGAACGACGAAACCCACTGGGTCGGCCATGATCGCCGCAAGACCATCGACAACGACGAGACCGTGCATGTCAAACACGACCGCACCGAAACCGTCGATAACAACGAAACCATCACCATTGGTGTGGATCGCAAGGAAAAGGTCGGCAATAACGAAACCATCTCCATCGGTGTGAACCGCACCGAGGATGTTGGCAGCAACGAGAAAATCACCATTGGCGCCAATCGCACCGAGAAAGTGGGCAGTAACGAGACCATCACCATCGGCGCGGACCGCACGGAAAAAGTCGGTGCCAACGAGAAAATCAGCATCGCCAGCAACCGCACCGAAGACGTGGGCGGCAACGAAACGATCAGCATCAGCGGCAACCGTAACGAAACGGTCCAGGGCAACGAAGGCATCGAGATCAACGGCAACCAGAGCACCCAGATTGGCCAGAACGAATCCCGCGACGTCGCCCAGAATCGCACCACCAACATCAAGCAGAACGACAGTCTGGACGTAGGCAAGCATTTCTCCCTTACCGCCGGCGACTCCATCAGCCTGACCACGGGCGCGGCGAGCATCACCATGAAGAAGGACGGCACCATCGTGATCAGCGGCAAGAACATCACCATCGACGGCTCTGGCGCCATCAAGATCAAGGCCAACAAAAACGTGGTCGTCAAAGGCCAGAAGATTCTGCAGAACTAGTCATGGAGCGTGTGCGATGACCGTCGAATATTACCTGCCCTCCTCCTCCACTGCCGCGCCGACGCGCGTGGATGGCGTCGTGATCGGCCTGTTGCTGGATGTGCCCAAGGCCGACGCGCCGGTCGTGGCATTTCCCGGCTGCCCTGCTGACGGCGGCCTCGCCGCGCGCACCACCACACCGCTCAGCCGCGAGGACATCGGCGCCCAGGTCGCGCTGATGTTCGAGGCCGGCGACCTGAGCCGTCCGCTGGTGATCGGTCGCATCCAGCGTCTGCCGCAAACCACAACGCCAGCCGTCGCCCACCTGGACGGTGAACGCCTGGAGTTCACCGCGGAGCGGGAAATCGTCCTGCGCTGCGGCAAGGCCAGCATCACCCTCACCCGCGAGGGCAAGGTGCTGATTCGAGGGACCTATCTCTCGAACCGGTCATCCGGTGTGAACCGCATCAAGGGCGGCTCGGTGCAGATCAACTGAGGCAATGACGCCATGGAATTGGTAAACAAGACTCGCCTCGTCGGCGGTTATACGACCTCAACCGATAAAACGGGCCGTGAATGGCTGGTCGTGGTGGCGAAAGGAACCTACGGCATTCCAGATCACCCTGGACATGCGCCGCGCCTGCTCGAACAACAGGCTCCGTTGATCATGGCCGACGTATTCCCAGGTGAACCGAGTGAATCAGCTGCGTTATACGAAAACGATTTTGCGCTGCACAAGCCCCGCTGCGATGTCCTGCTCAATGGTCACTGCCACGCCCCCAATGGAGAGCCGGCGACGGAGGTGAACGTAGCGCTGAAAGTGGGGACTCTCGTCAAAGCATTCAAAGTGATTGGGGCACGAATCTATGAGGACAGCGCCCTCTCACACTCGATAAGCAAACCTGTTCCATTCACCACAATGCCGATTACCTACGCGCAGGCTTTTGGCGGCGTGGATCGCACGCATGCAGACCCGGCCAAACACAAATGGTACCCATGGAACCCGGTTGGAGCCGGATTTTACCCCGCAGCAAACAGTGCCCAGACCAATGGCTTGCCGCTCCCAAATACCGAAGAACTGGAAAGGCCGGTCACCGCCCCCCACGAACATTACAAGCCAATGGCATTTGGCCCGATTGGTCGAGCATGGCGGCAGCGTATCCAATGGGCCGGCACCTATGATCAGGCGTGGCTTGATCATCAATTTCCATTCCTTCCCGAAGATTTTGACTTGCGCTATTTCCAATGTGCACCCGAGGACCAGCAAATCGATTATCCCCGGGGGGGCGAAGAAGTCGCGCTGCTTAATCTGAGCGATAAAGGCCGCTCGGCATTCAGGCTTCCGGCAAACCTGAAACTAGCGGTGCTTGTCGTTTTTCACGACGACAGCACACGGGAAGCAGCCGCCGTGGTCGACACCGTCATTCTTGAACCTGACGCGAATCGCCTGACGCTGACATGGCGAGCCTCTTCGCCCCTCGGGCGCAACATCAAGGAGGTGGCCAAGGTCATCGTCGGGCAAACCGCCGATCAGTTCGAACAGGCCAAGGCCAACGAAGAACGCATGCGAGGAAAACAACACTTCAAGTCATTGGCTCAACTCATCGCGTGGACTAAGGAAGCCTATCCTCCCGCGGAAGAGGAGATATGACCTCCATGCAGGGACACGCCCTCTTCATCACCAGCATGGGCATGGCGTGTCCCGTGGGCTTATGCGTCGCCAGCGCCTGTGCTGCCAAGCGCGCCGGGCTGTCAGCACTCCAGGAGCTGCCGTTTTTTGACAACGCGTGCGAACCCATCATCGGCGCGGCTGTGCCCAGCCTTGACCTGGCTCTGCCGGCAGCAGCGCGCATGTCCGGACTCATGATGCATGCACTGGTCGAGTTGATACAGGGTGCGCCGAAGCTGGATTGGACAGAAGTGCCATTTCTCCTGTGCCTGGCTGAACCGGAGCGCCCCGGAATCAATATCAGGGAAATAGCCCAGGCCGTCATACAGGACGTATCTTCCAAGTTGGGCATACAGTTCCATCCAACGCATTCCAGGGTCATCCCCTCTGGCCATGTTGCCGGCATGCATGCCCTTCATGAAGCCAGTCGATTAATGCAGGAAACACGGGTTCCCGCCTGTGTGGTGGCGGGTGTTGACTCGCTGCTCAGCGCCTTGACGCTGCAGTGGCTGGACGAACATCGCCGGCTGAAAACGGCGACTCACAATGACGGCTTGTTTCCTGGCGAAGGGGCCGCGGCCATCCTGATTCAGGCCTATCGGCAACCTGGTACCTGCCTGCAAATCTCAGGCCTGGGCTTTGGGCAAGAAGAGGCGCCTCTTTTGTCGAGCAAACCCCTGCGGGCAGGCGGGCTGACCGACGCCGCTCGTACGGCGCTCGCACAGGCCAAACTGGGTCTGCATGAAATTGACCTGCGCCTGTCCGATGTCACGGGAGAGCAATACGGGTTCAAGGAACTTCCGTTGATGGAGGCCCGGCTTTTTCGGACAGTCCGAAAAGAGGATCAGCCACTGTGGCATTGGGCAGAGGCCATGGGTGACACCGGGGCCATTGCTGGAATCGTCCAATTGATACTCGCCGACCAGGCGTTTCGCAAAGGCTATGCACCGGGAACCACCGCGATCTGTCTGAGCAGTGCCCTGGCCGGCGCACGCGCGGCCGCCGTTGTGCGCGACCTTAGCCAGCCAGAGGGGGACCTATGAGCTGCGACGTTTACGCAAATGGCGATGAGATTGCCTGCAAAGCGGGTGGAGGCAAGGTCATCGCGGCGTTCCCGGATGTCTGCCTGACGCCACCACCGCCTCCGGGAGGGCCAATCCCGGTGCCCTATCCAGACACCTCGTTTTCCAAGGACATGAAGAAAGGCAGCAAGACCGTCAAGATCGAAAACAAGGAGATCATGTTAAAAAATCGCTCCTTCTATAAAACCTCACCGCTGGGCGATGAAGCTGCCACAAGAAGCCAGGGTGCCGGTGTCATCACTCACGTCATCACCGGCAAGACCTATTTTGTCTCATGGTCAATGGATGTTCTTTTCGAAGGCCAGAACGTAGACAGACATACCGATCTCACCACATCGAATCATGCCAGCCCTGCAGCGAATGCGGCTGTGCCCATGGTCAACACCGCCAAATACAGTCCGGTGCAACAAGACGCCAAGGTGCCGGGCAAACACAAATGTGAATGTTGCGGCGGCGCGGCGCACTCCAAGGCTCAAGCGAACGGGGAGTACATGACGGAGGAGCAATTCTACGGCACCGCACAAAATCCCAAGAATGCAGCCGTGCTTGCCAAAGTCCGGGCCAACCCCAAGTGCAGGCACCTGTTGCCACCCGCCGGAAAGCAACCGAGCGGCTGCAATAAGTACTACGTAACGAGCAAACGAGAGAAAGCCAACATTGAAAATGATTGGGCGATTAACAGACCAGGCTATATGCGTTGGAAAACAGAAGTGGGCCAGGGAGAGCCGGTGGCGCATAGAGTCCCCAAGGCGGCCGGAGGTTGTCCGGCCGGGCAAGGGAATCTCGCCCCTACTGGCAAGAAGTGTGAGAAGCTCGAAGGAGAGCTGAGTGCACTTCAAGAAACACGCATCAATAGTTTTCCAAGGCCCGAATGATGAAAGCCTCTATTTACAAGCACACCCAAAGACCTGGTTTCCTTCAAGACAGCTTCTATTGGAAGGGGCGTGGATATCACTACAGTGGCCCCGCTCCGGCAGAAGTATTGTCACCTGACGGATGGATGAGCAATGACCCGTGGATTGCACTTGCTGCGATTCTGGAACAGGCCAAGCATGGCGATTACAGCCACGTATCCCAACTGCGCAAATGGATAGTGGAACCCAGTTGCGATCCAACGCTGGTATCGGCCTGCCTCGGCCTGACCGCTGATGCAGGGCTCGACACTGACCTGGATTTCCTTGCGGAGCTCATACTCGAAGGCCCCACTTACCTTCGCATCGAGGCGTGCCTGGCAGCCCAGTGGTCTGGTGTGCTGTGGCTGATACCTTTCATGGTTGAGGCATGGCGTACGTTTGCACGTCGGGCCGACCGAGCCGCCGTGGAAGCCAATTTAACCAATCTTCTTGACCCCATCGAAAACGAGCCCGAGTTCTTTGACAGTGGCCTGAACGAAGTCGATTACAAAGCGGCTGTCGATTCACGACTTAGCGAACTGCAGAACGCTTATGGCAGCGATCGCTGCTCAATTTCCGGGGGGATGCCCGTCGACATGAACAAACAAGTCTGGGTCATGAGAAAGTCCCTGGTTCCTTCAGGCACTGACGAATGGATCGATTGGAGCAACTTTCTTATCTGGAGGCGTAAATTCGAGGTGTATTCCGGCGTCGACTGTTCCAGCTTCTACGGAAAAAACGGCGAGTTCCAACCGCTGAATGCGGCCGCTGTCCTGGACCGGTACATGGCCTCTCCCCTGCACTTCGAAGTCGGTAAACGTTACTTCTTTGGAAACCTGGTGCCGTAACAAGACAGAGACGTCATGGTCCCCATCTCATCAATGATCGAGCAACACGCCGAAGAAGCTTGCTTCCTCATCCTCCTGCACGATCACGCCGTGCGCGCGCCCCACTATGACCTTGACGACCTCAGCAAACTGGACGAACGCATCGACGCTCATCTCGATGGTCTGCGCATTGCTGGCTCAACAGGCCTGGAGACTCTGCTGACCCAGCTCGGCCCGCACACCGTCGGCGAGATGTTCGCCAGTGTGCTGCTGGCCTTCGAGGCGGCCAATGCGAAGGGGCTGTCGCTGCTCAGCGAGCACTTAAGAAGTGCCTCGGAAACTGAACGAGGTTACCTGATGGCCCTGGGGTGGCTCGACTGGGAACGGGTATCGCCCTGGATCGAGCGCATGCTCGCCTCCCCCGAGCCTTTGTTCCGTCGCCTTGGCTTGGCAGCCTGCGGCATGCATCGCCACGATCCCGGCCCTATCCTGCTGACCGAACTGTCCCACGCCGACCCCAGCGTGCTGGCACGTGCCGCACGCACGGCGGGTGAACTGCGCCGACGTGACCTGTTACAGACGATTCGTACCCATCGTCTACACGAGAATGCGGCCACGCGCTTCTGGGCCAACTGGGCCACCGCACAGATGGGCGACGAGCAAGCCCTGGAGCCATTGCGACAATTCGCCGAACAACCGGGCGAGTTCCAGTACCGCGCGCTCTGCGTACTGCTGGCCTGGCAGGAACGCGAGCCCAGCGTCGCCTGGATACGCCAGTGGGTACAGGATCCCAGGGATCGGCGCATCGGCATCCAAGCCCTTGGGCTGCTGGGCGATCCGGTCTGCGTACCGTGGTTGATCCAGCAGATGAGCGACCTGCCCTATGCCCGGGTCGCCGGTGAAACCTTCAGCCTGATCACCGGCGCAGACCTGGCGCTGCTCGACCTGGAACTGCAGGCCTTGCCGGATTTCGATGCGGGCCCGAACGATGACCCTGAAGACCCCAATGTCGCGATGGACCCCGATGAAAACCTGCCCTGGCCCGACCCGCAGGCAATCGAAAGATGGTGGCAAGCCAATAGCGGACACTTCCCGGCAGGTACTCGTTATATGCTGGGATTGGCCCATAGCGAACACAGCTTTCAGCAAGCCCTTATCCACGGCCAGCAACGCCAGCGCATCGCCGCTGCCTGCGGCATCGCCCGCTATCGGCCAAACGAAGTGCTTTTCCCCACGAGTGCACCGGCTTGGCGGCAAAAGCGGTTGTTGGGGATGACGGCGGTATTCGGGCGTTGATCCGGATGTTTATATAGCGCGCCGGCGCCTGGCAATCACTTACCCCCCTCTGGAGGCACCATGCCAAACGCAGTTGGACAGAACCCTGTGGCACTCATCAGTGGGGTTGGAAGCGAGATCGGAATCGGCATGGCGATCG
This sequence comes from Pseudomonas sp. H1_F01, assembly GCF_054681425.1. Classification (NCBI taxonomy): domain Bacteria; kingdom Pseudomonadati; phylum Pseudomonadota; class Gammaproteobacteria; order Pseudomonadales; family Pseudomonadaceae; genus Pseudomonas; species Pseudomonas sp. H1_F01. The sequence continues at coordinate 3,455,461 of NZ_CP162823.1, forward strand.
CCCGCAGGCTTGGCGCGGCGGGAGCCAGACTGATCGTCACCGCCAGCAGTGCGCGAATCAATGATCGAGTCGCAGAACTGCGCGCCGAAGGGTTCGAAGTCGAAGGCCGGGCCCTCGATCTTACCGATGAAAACCAGGTACGTGAGTTCATGGCGTGGGCGGAGTCCCTCTGGGGGCAGATCGATATCCTGGTCAACAACGCGGGCATGGCCATGCAAGGCAGCCCGGAGTTTTTTTCCGACTTGGCAAGCATGGATCTGCACACCTGGAACCTTACGTTGGCGCGAAACCTGACCACGGCCTTTCTGCTTACACGGGCTGTTCTGCCCGGCATGCGGGCGCGTCGCTACGGGCGCATCGTCAACATCAGTTCCACTACCGGCACCCGCTGCAGCAACCCCGGTGAAGCGGCTTACAGCGCCGCGAAGGCCGCGATGGTCGGAATGAGCATGAGCCTGGCGCTGGAAGTCGCCCAGCAAGGGATCACCGTAAACAGCGTCGCTCCCGGCTGGATCACCACAGGATCGACCACTACAGAGGAAGCCAAAGCGGCCGAATACACGCCGATGGGCCGCGCCGGACGTCCCGAAGAGGTCGCTGCACTGGTGGCTTTCCTTGCCTCTTCAGAGGCGAGCTACCTCACTGGCGAAGTCATCGTGGTGGATGGCGGAAATTGCCTGGTCGAGAACAAGGCTCCTTGATCTGACTAGGCTTCCCAGGCATTCGCCATGGCACCGGCAAGGGTGAACCGATCAGGTCAGAGCAGCTTCCAGGTGTAACTGAGGATCAACCGGTTCTCGTCGATGTCGCTGCGGTAGTTGGAACGCGCCATGACGTTGCGCACGCGTACCCCCAGGCCGCTTAGAAAACCGTTCTGGAACGCGTAGCCGATATCCAGATCGCGCTCGCGATCCTTGCCCTCAAAACCCGCGCCGGTGTTCACGTTGTCGCCGGTGATGTAGCGCACCGTCGTCGTGAGGCCAGGCACCCCCATTGCAGCGAAGTCATAGTCGTAACGAGCCTGCCAGGAACGCTCATCGGTATAGGCGAACTCATAAGTTGGCACCTCGTTACCCAGAGGCGTGACGTTGGCGAAAACCCTGGGGAACGCACTGTCGCCATACATCGCCTGGTAACCGACATAAAAGGTGTGGCCATCACGCTTTGCAGACAGCAACGAAAAGAACGCCTGGTTATCGATTTTCCCCAGCATTTCACTGCCGTCCTCGCTGGCATCGTAATAACCGAGATTGGCGCCCAGAACCCAGTCGCCCATGGGCTGGCTGTGCTTGAAACCAATGAAGTCCTGGGCATAGATGTCTTTCAACTGGCCGTGCCAGAGGCTGACGCTGGTGCGATTGCTGTTGAAGCTGTAGTCGCCGCCGAGGTAGTTGAAAGCATCGCCTTCAGCCTGGCGTTTAGGCACATGGCCTAGCATGGCGATCATTTTTTCGTCGCCGGCTTCGTTGCGCAGGCTGGTCGTCGTCAAGTGACCTGCTTGCACCGTCAGGCCACTGATCTCGCTGGAGCTGATGCTCACCCCCTGATAACTCGGGGGCAGCAGACGTATGTCGCTGAAGGCGAGTACCGGAAGATTCGGTTGCAGCTCCCCGACCTTCAGTTCGGTTTTAGAGACTTTGGCTTTGAACGTCAGGCCCAGACGGCTGTAATCGTCAGCCGCACGGCCATCGTCCGTGATCGGCAACAACCCGGTATTGACCCGGTCAGGGCTGCTGTCGAGCTTGAGGCCCAGCGTTCCTAGCGCATCGATGCCGAACCCCACAGGCCCCTGTGTGTAGCCGGATTTGAACGTCAGGATGAAACCCTGCCCCCACTCCTCGGCCTTGGATTGCCGATTTGCGCCGACGATGTCGGAATAGTCCCGGCTGAAGTAATAGTTGCGAGCTTGCAAGGTGGCGGTGGAACCTTCGAGCAAGCCCTGGTCCGCCGCCGACGCGACGAGTGGCACGCCCAGGAGTGAAAGCCAGAAACGCGGTATGGTCTGCTGATTCATGTTGTGCTCTTAATTATTGTTATTTATCGACAGCTCATGGGCCCGCCGTCATGTCGTGCGGGCTATTACGCTCGGTGTCAGGCTTTTACCGAGGGCGCTTCAAGCGCAGCAGGCAGGGCGCGACGTTCGTTCAGGGCGAAGGCGGTCATTGCCAGCGCCGCAATAGCGCCCGGAATGGCAAAGGCCATGAAGTTCAGTTGCAGGGGCAATTCGATCCCCATCAGTGCGCCGCCCAAGAGCGGGCCGACGATTGCGCCGTTGCGACCGATTCCGGAGGCCCACCCCAGGCCCGTGGAGCGAATGTGCAAGCCATAAAGCTGTGCGGCACCGGCGTACAACAGGATTTGCGTGCCGATAGTGGTAGCGCCGGCGATGAAGATGAGCAGGTACAGCACCGGCATCGGGCTATTGATACCCAGCAAGCTGATGGAGAGTGCGGCAGCAAGAAAGAACCCGATCATGACCTTCACCAGATTCAGCCGATCCCCAAGCCAACCTCCCAGAATCGCGCCTGCCATGCCGCCAAAATTCAGGGCCAGCAAGAACGTCAGGCTTGAACCCAGGCTGTAGCCGGAGTTGGCCATCAGCTTGGGCAACCACGAGCTCAATGCGTAGACCATCAGCAGGCAACAGAAAAACGCTACCCAGATCGCCACCGTTCTTACACCGAGGCCATTCCTGAACAGCTCCAGTACGGATGCGCCCTTGCCCTTGGTTTCATTTAGTTGAAGCGTGTCTTCGACGCCGATTTCATTCCCTGGCGCCAGGCGCTCAAGCAGCGTACGGGCCTGTTCGGTGCGGCCCTGGCGGATGAGAAAGCCAATGGACTCCGGGAGGTAGTGAAGAATCAACGGCAGAAGCAACAATGGCAGGGTCGCGACGAAGAACATCGACGACCAACCAAAACGCGGCAGCATGAAGATACCGACACCGGCCGACAGCATGCCGCCGAGGGAATAGCCGCTGAACATCAACGCAACCAAGGTGCTGCGCATTTTTTTCGGCGCGTACTCGTTCATCAGCGCGACCGCGTTGGGCATCAGCCCGCCACATCCAAGCCCGGCGATGAAACGGCACACGCCGAACTCGCCGGGCGTGCTGGCGAAACCATTGATCACCGTCGCCGTGCTGAACAGCGCGAAGCAGATGGCGATGCCTTTCTTGCGGCCGATCTTGTCGGCCAGACTGCCGAATGCCAAGGCACCGAACATCATGCCAAACAGTGCATAGCTGCCCAGCGCGCCGGCCTGTAGGGGCGTCAGCCCCCACTCCTTCATGATCGCCGGCAAGACCACGCCGTAGATGAACAGGTCATAGCCGTCAAAGATCAACAGCAAGGCGCATAAGCCCATGATCAGCCAATGGAAGCGCCCGAAACGGGCGTTGTCGATGATCGAATGTACGTCGATGGTCCGCATGGCTTTACTCTCATTATTTTTGTTGTGTGTGAGAACCGTATGTACTGCCGCAGCGTCAGCCCAGGTCGCCGCCCCCTACCGGCAAGGTCACGCCGGTGATGTAGGAAGCCTCATCCGATGCCAGGAACAGAATGGCGCCGACTTGCTCATCGAGGGTCCCGTAGCGTTTCATCGGGCTGCTGTCGATGGTCTGATCGACGATTTGCTGGTACCAGACCCGCTCCTGCTCGCTTTGCGGCTGACTGTTGCGAGGAATGCGGCGCGCCGGTGCTTCGGTGCCGCCGGGGGCCGTGGCGTTGACCCGGATGCCGCTGCCGGCGGTTTCCAGTGCCAGACAGGCAGTCAGCGCATTGACGCCGCCTTTGGCCGCGCCGTACGGAACGCGATTGATGCTGCGCGTGGCAATCGATGAAACGTTGACGATCGCGCCGCTACCCTGTTCGAGCATGTAGGGCAATACGCTGTGGCAGCACCACAGCGTCGGGAACAAGGAACGGCGTACTTCGGCTTCGATTTCATGTTCGGCGTAGTGCTCGAACGGTTTGGCCCAGATCGTCCCGCCAACGTTGTTGATCAGGATGTCGATACGCCCGAAACGCGCCTTGGTCGCGGCCATTACCTGCGCGCACTCCGCGTACTGCTCCAGGTCAGCCGTCAAGGTCAGCGCATGTTCATGCTGCAGTTCGTGGACCAGTTCAGAGCGGTCGACGGCAACGAGCAACGCGCCCTCCTCCAGCACTCGCTCGGCGACACGCCGACCGATTCCCTGGGCCGCGCCGGTGACCAGCACGACCTTTTCGTTGAAACGTGGGTTCATTTCAGTGTCCTCAGGCGGCGTCGCCGGTGACGATTGCGTTGGGCGTGAACTTCTCGTAGTGGAAGCTGGCCGGGGTGACACCTTGTTCCTTGAAATGCCGGCGTACGGCATCAACCATCGGCGGTGGCCCGCAGAGGTACACGTCGACATCACCGTTGTTGAGCACGGCTGGCGCCATGTGCTGGGTGACATAGCCTTGGCGAGGATGAGCGGTTCCGGGGTCCGCCACGCAGGTCACGAAACTGAAGTTCGGCAGGCGCGCGGCGAAGGCTTCCAGGGCCTCGACCATCACCAGGTCCTGATCGCGAGTCACACCGTAGATCAGCGACACCGGCTGGGTTTCTGCGCGTTCGGCGAGCACCTCGAGCATCGACAAGAACGGCGCAAGCCCGGTGCCGCCAGCCAGGAACAACAGCTGCCGGGTCACTTCACGCAGATAGAAACTGCCCAATGGCCCGGTCATGGCGACGTTCTCGGCTTCCTGAGCGCGTTCCAGCCAACCGCTCATCAGGCCGCCGGGGACATGCTTGATCAGAAAACTGGCGTGCTTTTCGCCTGGGCGGCTGCTGAATGAGTACGAGCGCGTCTGGCCGCTGCCCGGCACCTCGATGTTGACGTACTGGCCTGGCAGGAAAATCGGCGCCTGGTCCAGTTCGAAACTGATTTCCAACGCCGCATCGGCATGCCGAGTAATGCCGGTGACGCTGGCAGCGAACCGGGTGGTGCCGGTCTTGCAGGCGCTGGAAGGCACCGGCACGGCGATGACGCAGTTGGATTGCGGCACCATCTGGCAGGTCAGGACTTGCCGTTCCTGTGCTTCGTCCTCCGTCAGCGCATCGTCGATGTACTCGTCGCCCAGATCATAGGCGCCGGTCTCGCAGCGGCATTTGCAGGTGCCGCAGACACCGTCCGAGCAATCCATGGGCAGGTTGATACGTTGGCGAAAGGCGGCATCCAGCACCTTCTCACCCACTTTGCAGTCGATGAAACGGGTCACCCCGTCTTCAAAATTGAGGGCTATGGAGTACGTCATGGCGCTGTCCTCAGATGTGATAGATGTCGATGACCTGATGGATGTAGTCGTTTTTCAGCACCACTTTCTTGCGCGTGATCAGCGGCTGTTCAGCGCTGATGTCCAGGCGATAGAAAGACGTGCCGAAATACGTATCCGTGGTCTTGTAGCGATGGCTGAGGGTTTGCCAGTTGAAACGCAGCTCCACGTGCCCGGCGTCTTCAGCCAGTACCTCGAGGTTGGTGATCAAATGCACGGTTCGCGGCTCCGGCGTGCTGGCACTGGAGCGTTCGGTCTTGATGCGGAAAACTCGGTCTTCCAGGCCGTCGCGGCTGGGGTAATACACCAGCGAAATCTCACTCTGCGGGTCCTGCGTCAGCGTGTCGTGGTCATCCCACGCCGGCATCCAGAACTCGACCTTGGGCGAGTAGCACTCCAGCCACTCGTCCCACTGGCGATCATCCAGCAGGCGTGCTTCGCGGTAGAGAAAAGCCAGCAGGCTGTCACGGGAAATGCTCACGAGCGCACCTCCTTGTCGGTGGCAATCAGGCCTTGTCGCTCCAACTCAATCGCTCGTTGCAGGCTGGCGGCCCAGTGGGCGTGCTGACGGACGAACAACCCCTCGTCCTCGGTTTTCACCCCGCTGAGCTGCGGGTTCATGCCCATGGCGCGTGCATTTTCGTCAGCCCCCTCGATCCACTGCTTTGCGCCGCGGCTCAGGTCATTCCACAAACTTGTCGCCCCCTGATAACCGGTCTGGCAGGCACGGAACTCTTCCAGGTCGTCCGGCGTACCCATGCCACTGACGTTGAAAAAATCCTCGTACTGGCGAATGCGGGTCGTGCGCTCCCGGGCACTTTCACCCTTGGGCGCCATGCAGTAGATCGTCACTTCGGTCTTGTCGACCGCGAGGGGCCGTACCACGCGGATCTGCGTGGAGAACTGGTCCATCAGGTAAACGTTGGGGTACAGGCAGAGGTTGCGGGTCTGGTCGACGATGAAATCGGCACGCTCCTGGCCCAGGCGCTCGGCGAGGGCCTCACGGTGCGCATGCACCGGACGCACTTCGGGATTGAGCAGGCGGGTCCACAGCAGGATGTGCCCATGTTCGAAGGCATAGACGCCGCCCAGGCTCTTCGACCAGCCATTGGCATCCACGGTGCGGGTGCCTTCGGCTTCATAATTGCGGCGGCCCATGGTTGCCGAGTAATTCCAGTGCACTGAGCTGACGTGATAGCCGTCGGCACCGTTCTCGATCTGCAGTTTCCAGTTACCGTCGTAGGTGTAGGACGAACTGCCGCGCAGCACTTCCAGCCCTTCAGGCGCCTGGTCGACCATCTGGTCGATGATGACCCGGGTTTCGCCCAGGTAATCACTCAATTCCGGGACGGCTTCGCTGAGGCTGCCAAACAAGAAACCGCGATAATTCTCGAAACGGCCCAGGCGCTTGAGGTCGTGGGAGCCGTCGCAGTCGAAAGTGTCTGGGTAGGCGCCGGTCTTGGCGTCTTTGACTTTAAGCAGCTTGCCGGCATTGCTGAAGGTCCAGCCGTGGAACGGGCACGTGAATGAGCCTTTGTTGCCCTGCTTGCGTCGGCATAGCATGGCGCCACGGTGAGCGCAGGCATTGACCAAGCCGTGCAGCGACCCTTGTTTGTCGCGGGTGATAACGACGGGCTGACGGCCAATGTAGGTGGTGAAGTAGTCGTTGATGTCCGGCACCTGGCTTTCATGCGCCAGGTAGACCCAACCACTTTCAAAAATATGCTTCATCTCCAGGGCGAACAGTTCGGCGTCGGTGAAGATGTCGCGGCGGCAGCGGAAGACCCCGGTAGTGGGATCTTCCTGAACGGATTCGCTGAGTTGACGGGCGAGTCTGTCGAGCGTGCTGATCATGGGGTACCCTCGGTTGTTCTTGTATCAGGCCCCCTCACCCTACGTGTTCACTTGCGGCGTCAATATCCACGTACTGCAAATCGCTATCCGCCTGGCGCGGCCCGTTCACGCTGGCGCCGCCAAGTCTGCGAAGGCAGCTCGCCAAAGCGCTTGCGGTAGACCTCGGAGAAGCGGCCCAGATGCAGAAAACCGTGATCCAGCGCGACTTCGGTAACGCTGCGCGCTGTCGCGGTTTGCAGTTCGGCATGCACCCGCTCCAGCTTGCGTTGGCGCATGTAGTCCCTGGGCGAAAGGCCGACCTGGCGCTCGAACAGCGTATACAGCGAGCGCTCGCTGACCCGGGCAACCGCCATCAACTGTTCGAGACTGATGTCTTCGGTCAGGTGCTCCTCGATGAACTGCCGCACGCGGTCGAAGCCCGCACCCTCTTCAGGTCGCGGTGCGACTCTCAATACATTGTTTGCCAGCAACGCCAGCAACTTGTTGGCGACTATCCGCTCGTACAGGCACTGGACCTCACCTTGCGCCGCGTTCTCGGCCTCATGGCAGATCAACCCCAGCAGTTGCACAAAACCACTCATCTCTTTGAGCTCGTGGTGCTCGGGCACGAACCGGATCCCTTGCTGCGGAAGCGTCCAGTGCTGCTCCAGGCAGGCGTTTTCCAACAGCCTGACGGGAACTTTGACGATGAATTTTTCGCAGTCGGCCGAATACGTCAGGTCGACCGGGTCATCCGGGTTGATCAGCAGAATCTCACCGGCCCGCAAAACCTGCTCTTTGCCTCGGGCAGCGGATCGGCAATGCCCATGAAGCAGGATTTGCAGGTGATAGATCGTCTCCAGCGCCGTCGAGGTGACCCGCACCGGCGCGCCATAACTGATACGACACAAGTCCAGGCTCGAGAACGTACGATGGCTGATGCTCGCCTCGGGGCGGCCCCGCGGCGGTAGGCGAATGCAGTGACTGCCCACGTGCTGGTTAACGTAATCCGACACGGCATAGGCATCTGCACGGTCGAAAATCTGGCTGCGCTCACTCAATAACACGGTCATGTTGGCGCCTCTTTTTTGTTGTTCGCTCAAGACCAGGCTGAAGCCACAAAGCCCCCGTCAGCAATCGCTGCGGGGGCTTGGGTGTCAGGCGTAACGGTGAATCACACCTCCAGCGCTCGCACTCGCTCGGGACGGCTTTCGTCTTTGGGCGCAGCGGTTGGTTGAAGGACAAAATCGAACTCGATATCCGCCCGCTGGCCATTGGCATCGTCGCTGAAGCGAATCTCGGCGATCAATTCGTCGCGGGTTGCATAAGCAAAATCATCGTGCAGGTATCGGTCCCCTGCCAGGTTGATTTGCGTCGTCAGGTGACGATGTCCAGGCGCCGAAATGAAGAAATGAATGTGTGCAGGCCGCTGGCCATGACGCCCCAGCTGGTCAAGCAATTGCTGGGTCGGACCATCCGGCGGGCAGCCGTAGCCCGAGGGCACGATGCTCTGGAAACGATAGCGTCCTTCGGCGTCCGTCAGGATCCGCCGGCGCAAGTTGAATTCGGACTGCGAAGGGTCGAAATATGAGTAGGTACCGCCGGTATTCGCGTGCCAGACATCGACCACCGCGTTGACCAGGGGCTCGCCATCGGTGTCGCGTACCTGGCCGGTCATGAACAACACCGTGCCGGGGTCCTGGCCGTCATCGAGGCGGGCAAAGTGCTCCGACAGCGGCGCGCCGGCCACATACAGCGGGCCCTCGATGGTCCGTGGCGTGCCGCCGACCTGGCCGGCCTGTTCATCTTCGGCGTCCATCAGCATGTCCAGGTAATGTTCGAGCCCCAGCCCCGCGACGACCAGGCCAGCCTCCTGGCGGCGGCCCAAGTCGTTCAGGTAGTTGACAGCCTTCCAGAACTCTTCGGGGGTTACCTGAAGGTCCTCGATGAGCTTGATCGAGTCGTTCAAGGCACGATGCACCACCTGCTTCATCCGCTGGCTCCCGGTGGGCTGGTCGAAACCGGATGCTTTCTCGAGGAATTGCTGCACTTCAGCGGTTTGGGAGATACGAACGGTCATGGCTTTTGCCCTCATCAGTATTATTTGTTCTTGTCGATGTCAGTACTGCGAATCGGTGAACTCAGCGGTCGTTGGCATGGATCGAAGATGGATGTCGGCACATCGGTGTCACGTCGATCTCCATGTAGGGGTACAGCGGCAATTGCATCAAGGTGTCATGCAACGCCTGGTTATCCGGCACATCAAACACACTGACGTTGGCGTAGAGCCCGGCCAGGCGCCACAGATGACGCCAGGTGCCTTCGTGTTGCAGGCGCTGCGCAAGTTCTTTCTCGTCGGCCTTGAGCTGAGCGGCTGTTTCAGCCGGCATATCGGCTGGGAGCCTGACGGTCATGCGTACGTGGAAAAGCATCTCGTGGGTATCCTCTTGGCTAAGGCAGGTCAGCGGCGCGCAAAACGCGCAAGCCGTTGTTCATCCAGCTCGATGCCCAAACCGGGCGTGCGCGGGATCATGAGCTGAAAGTCCCGATAGACAGGCGGTTCCACCAGGATATCTTCGGTCAACAGCAGCGGTCCGAACAGCTCGGTATGCCATTCCAGCTTGTCCAGCGTGGCGAAGGCATGAGCGGCCGCCAGCGTGCCGACGCTGCCTTCGAGCATCGTACCGCCGTACAGGCCGATACCGGCGGCTTCGGCAATCGCAGCAGTACGCAACACCGCCCGGGGGCCACCGGTCTTGGCGATTTTCAGGGCGAAAATCGAAGCGGCGCCCATCTGCGCAAGGGCAAAGCTGTCCTGGACCGACTCGATCGCCTCATCGGCCATCAGCGGGATCGGGCTGTGGGCACTGAGGCGGGCCATGCCCGGCCGGTCGTGCCGGGACAAGGGTTGTTCGATCAGCTCGACGCCAGCATCGGCCAACAGTCGACAGGCCCGTATGGCCAGCGCTTCGCTCCATGCCTGGTTGATGTCGACGCGCACACTGGCGCGGTCACCCAGGGCACGCTTGATCGCCGCGACATGGGCGATGTCGCGAGCCGGTTCTGCGGCACCGATCTTCAGTTTGAAGTGCCGATGGCGACGTATATCGAGCATGTGTTCGGCCTCTTCGATGTCTCGGCCGGTGTCGCCGCTGGCCAGCGTCCACGCCACTTCCACACCGTCGCGTAGACGCCCGCCGAGCAATTCCGCCACCGGCAGTCCCAGGCGCTTGCCTTGGGCGTCGAGCAGCGCGGTTTCCACCGCTGAGCGCGCAAACGTGTTGCCACGAATGCTCCGGTCGACCCGTTGCATGGCCGCGTTGAGATTGCTCGCGTCTTGCCCGATCAACAGCGGTGCGAACCATTTGTCGAGGTTCACCTTGATGCTTTCCGGGCTTTCCCCGGCGTACGCCAAGCCACCGATGGTCGTGGCCTCGCCGACGCCGATGATGCCGTCACTGGACTGGATCCGCAGAATGACCAGCGTCTGGCCGTGCATGGTATGCATGGCCAATTTGTGTGGCCTGATCGTGGGTAGGTCAACAATTTGGGTATCGAAGCGTTCGATGGTGACAGCAGTCATAATCTTTCCGTCGGCGTTGTGTTTGTTCTTGGGCAAAGATTGACGCTGAGCAAGCGCACCGTCCAATATTGAATAAGTCTCGCTTTATACCTTGGGGGTATCGTGGAGCTTCGTCATTTGCGTTACTTCCGGGTGCTGGCGCAAACCCTGAATTTCACTCGTGCCGCTGAGCAGTTGAACATTGCCCAGCCACCGCTGAGTCGCCAGATCCAGCAACTGGAGGATGAACTGGGGGTGGCGCTGCTTGAACGTTCCAGGCCGCTGAGGTTGACCGAAGCGGGTCGGTTCTTTCATGAGCACTCCAGCCAATTGCTGGAACAGCTCGTGCGCATTGGCGACGACACGCGTCGCGTCGCTGCAGGTCAGAAACGCTGGCTGGGTATTGGCTTTGCCCCTTCCACGCTATACGGCGCCTTGCCTGAGTTGATCCGTCAGTTGCGCAGCCTCGGCGATGTGGAATTGGGGCTCTCGGAACTCATCACCTTGCAGCAGCTCGAAGCGCTGAAAAGTGGCCGCATCGACATCGGTTTTGGCCGGATGCTGTTCGATGATCCCACCATCACCCAGGAAATCCTGCGCCAGGACCCGTTGGTCGCAGCCCTGCCGGCAGGTCATCCGCTGCTGTCGGGACCGGCCACCCTGGAGCAACTGGCAGCAGAACCTTTTGTCCTCTACCCGGGCACCCCGCGCCCGAGCTATGCCGACCACGTCTTGGGCATCTTCGCCGCACAGGGCTTGCGGATCCGGGTGGTGCAAACGGTGAACGAGCTGCAGACCGCCATCGGCCTCGTTGCAGCAGGCATCGGTATCACCCTGGTACCCGCCTCGGTGCAACGACTGCACCGCGATGACATTGGCTACACCCCGCTGCTGGACAGCAGCGCCACTTCACCCATCGTCGTGAGCTACCGCGCCGGGGACGTATCGCCAGTGTTGCAACAGTGCCTTGAGCTGCTCGCCAAGCGATGAGTCACTTGAACAATTCACTGCTCATGAAATCAATGAACACCCGCAGTTTCGGCGCCAGGTGCTTGCTTGAAGGCCAGAGCATGCGGAAGGTGCTCTGATGCCGATTGAAGTCGTCGAGGACGGTGACCAGTTCACCGCTGGCGATGGCATCGCGCACAGTGAAGTCCGGCACGCAGGCAATCCCCAATGCATCGCGCACGACGTACAGCAACGCCTCGGTGGTGTTGCAGACCAGGGTCGCCGGCAAGTTGAGATCCGGCTGCCCTTCCCCGTTTATCGGCCAGACCTGCATCCTGCCAGTGCTGGGAAACTTGTATAACAGGCAGGCATGGCGCAGCAGATCCGTCGGCACCTGCGGCGTGCCGTGTTCGGCGAGGTACCGGGGCGAACCGACCACGACGAGCTTGAACGCGCCCAGCGGGCGGGACATCAGCCGGGAGTCGTTCGGTTCTCCAGTCCGAATGACGGCATCGAAACCTTCCTCAATGATGTCCACCAGCCTGTCGGAGAAATCCAGGTCCAGTTCGATACTGGGGTAGCGGCGCATGAAGGCCATCAGCGTCGGCATGACCAGGTCTGCAACCAGTGGCAAACTCACCCGCAGTTTGCCCCGCGGCGCTTTGCGGGTTTCCGACAACTCCAGTTCGGCCGCTTCGACTTCGCAGAGAATACGCCGGCAACGCTCGAGGAAAAGCGTCCCTTCCGCCGTCAGCGTGATACTGCGCGTGCTGCGATGAAACAGCCGCACACCCAGCCGTTCCTCGAGCCGGGCGACGCTTTTGCCCACCGCCGAAGACGAAATGCCAAGCGCCCTGCCCGCCTCTGAAAAGCTGCGGGTTTCGGCCGCGCGAACAAAAAAATCAATCCCGCTCAGTGACTCCACGCCAGGCTCCCATTACGGACATTTTTTCCGATGTGTTGCGCACTCTAGCATTCTTGTCTCGCAAAGAAGGGGCCCTTACCGTAGTCGGCACTTATCAATCTGCGACTGACGCCGCTATCCGGCGGGCCAGAAGCGTTCCAAGCAGGTGACACATGACGATTGCCAATACCCATATCGACGCCGAGGCCGAGGTCGTTCAAGACGCTGCGCCGCTCCCCATCGGGTCACTGTTTGCCCTCGCGCTGGCGGCGTTCGTGACCATTCTCACCGAAGCCTTGCCCGCCGGCCTTCTCTCACAGATCAGCGAAGGGCTGGCAATTTCCGAAGCCCTCGCCGGCCAGTTGGTCACGGTCTACGCGATAGGTTCCTTGCTGGCGGCCATTCCCTTGACGGCCGCGACCCAAGGCATGCGGCGCCGGCCGCTCTTGCTGTTGGCCATTGCCGGTTTTGCCGTGGCCAATACAGTCACGACGCTTTCATCCCACTATGGCTTGACGATCGTTGCCCGCTTGCTGGGTGGCGTATCGGCCGGGCTGCTCTGGGCCTTGTTGGCCGGTTATGCCGCCCGCATGGTGCCCGAGAGCCAGAAAGGTCGGGCGATTGCGATAGCCATGGTTGGTGCACCCCTGGCGTTATCCCTGGGCGTACCGGCCGGCACCTTGCTCGGCAATTTGATCGGTTGGCGGATGAGCTTCGCCATCATGAGCTTGTTCGCCGTCGCCTTGATGGTCTGGGTACGACTCAAGGTGCCTGACTTTCCCGGGCAAACCACCGGCAAACGCCTTGCCCTGGGTCAGGTCTTCACCCTGCCGGGCGTTCGCTCGGTGTTGTTCGTGGTGTTGGCCTTTGTCCTGGCGCACAACATTCTCTTTACCTATATCGCGCCGTTCCTGATGACGGCGGGCCTGGGCGAGCGGACCGACCTGGTTCTGCTGGTCTTCGGGGTCGCATCGTTGCTGGGCATCTGGGTCGTCGGCGTGCTGATCGATCGCCATCTACGGGCATTGACCCTTGCGAGCACGGCGCTGTTCGCCATCTCGGCACTGACGCTAGGTGCCATGAGCGACAGCCCTGCCGCGATCTACATCGCGGTAGCGGCCTGGGGAATCGCCTTTGGAGGGGCCGGGACGTTGTTCCAGACGGCGATCGCCAAGACGGCCGGAGAGGCAGCGGATCTCGCCCAGTCGATGTTGGTCACGGCCTGGAACGTCGCCATTGCCGGGGGTGGGATCGTGGGGGGCGTCCTGCTCGATCACCTCGGTGTCGTTGCGTTTGCGCCGGTCCTGGTCATTCTCCTGTTGCTGACATTGGCGGTGGTGTGGTCTGCCAGGCAGTGCGGGTTTACCCAGAGCATTCAATGAGGATCGTGAGTCATCTTCGCTCAAGTCTCATGCTCGGCGGCCAACGCCGGGGTGGCGCTTGCCCGGTATTTCGACAGGCTTACCCAGGCCAGCGGTATCGCACTCAGGCAGGCCGCCGCAAACAGCCAGTGGGCCGCCGCCAGGGCATCGCCGCTCTGTCGGTAGATCAGGGTAATCAGCGCAGGCGTGGCACTGCCGAAGAGGGTCACCGATAAGGCGTAGGCCAGCGAGACACCCAGGGCCCTGACCTGCACCGGAAACAGCTCTGCCAGGGCTGCTGCAGCCGGCCCGGTGTAAAGCACCATCAGCACTGCCAGCCCACATTGGAAGCTGATCAGCGTCTGGAGACTGGGACTGTTGTTCAGCCATACGAACCCTGGGTAGGCACAGAGCGCGACCCCCACGGCACCGATGAGCATCACGGTGTAGCGCCCGATGCGGTCCGACAGCAGTGCCGTTAACGGACACAGCAGCGTGATGAGGCCGACCAGCACCAACCCCAGGTAGGCCTTGTTGCGCGGGAGTTCAAGCACCATCGATGCATAGGTCGGCATGAAGTTGATCAATTGTGTCGCGACCGTCCAGAGAACGACGATCAGCACCCCCCTCACGAGGTTGGGCAGATAGGGGCGAAGGTTAGGCCCCTTCCCGGCCAGCGCGTGCTTATCTTGATTATCGAGAAAGCGGCGCAGCGGCTCGCTTTCCTCGAGACTGCGACGAATTTTCAAGCCCGCCACCACGACCAGCAGTCCGAAGACATAGGGCACGCGCCAACCCCACTCATCCAACTGGGCGGGCGTCAGCGCGCTCGACAACAGACTCGCACTTAAACCGCATAGCAGGAATGATCCGGCTTGCGCCACCTGTTGGCTGGACGCAAATAACGCGCGGCGGTCCGCAGGTGCTGTCTCGACAAGATAGGCCAGCGCACCACCGATCTCTCCTCCTGCTGCAACCCCCTGCAATATGCGCGCGACGACAATGCTCAGCGGTGCCCACCAACCGATGGTCTCGTAGGTCGGGCATACGGCAATGATCAGGGTTCCGGCGCCCATCAGCATGATCGACAGCGTCAACGCGGCCTTGCGCCCCTGGCGATCGGCATAGCGCCCCATCAGCAGCGCGCCCAACGGCCGGGCCACGAAGCCAACGGCGAGTGCCAGGTAGGACGCGAGCAACGACATCAATGGATCGGATGCCGGAAAGAACGCCGCGGCGATCTGCAAGGCGAAGATCGCAAACAGGGTGAAGTCGAACCATTCCAGGGCGGCGCCCACGCTCACCGCGAGCACCAGTTTTCTGCGTTTGCGCCCCTGGCTATCCTGGGCTGTGGCGCTCATTGCGCACCCCCAGCGGGAAATGGAGGCAATGGCTCACAACGTGCCAGGCGGCGCAGGAACTGTTCACAGGCCTCAAGCTGAGCCAGGTCCACATACTCGTTCACCTTGTGCGCTTGCTTGATGCTCCCTGGGCCGCAGACGATCGTGGGGATCCCTGCGGCCTGAAACAGCCCGGCCTCGGTGCTGTACGCCACGCGCTGTCGGCCATGGGCCATTGAGCTAGCCTCGCGGACCCACTGCGCGAACGCCTGGTTGCCCTTCTCATCCAACCCCGGGGTGTGCAGCGTGTGGGAAAACTCGATGGACGCCGCCGCGGCGCGATCATCCATCTCACTGTGCATGGCCTGCCTGGCGTCGTCCTTGATCTGCACCAGCAGTTGCTCGGCATCGCAGCCGGGCAGGTAGCGAATCTCAAAGTCAAAGCTGCATTGACCAGGAATGACATTGCCAGCGACACCGCCATTGACCCGGCAGACCTGGACGGTGGTATACGGGACATCAAACCCGCTATCCAGTGGCCCTTGTGAAAGCCGCCTGGCCACTTGCTGAAGCTGCATCTGTACCCGCGCGGCATAGTCGATGGCGTTGACCCCCTCGCTCGGCAACGATGAGTGCGCCACCTTGCCATGGACGCAGCAATTGATTTCGTGACGCCCCTTGTGGCCGATCACCAACGCCATTGAAGTCGGCTCGCCGACAATGCAACCGGCGGGTTCCAGCTGTGCCTGGGAGATGAATGGGGCCAGATGTTTCGCCCCCATCGCCCCCACTTCTTCGTCATAGGACAAGGCCAGGTGAAAGCTTTGTCGTGCAGACGCCATCAGCTCGGGAACCATTGCCAGCACCACGGCGATGAACCCCTTCATGTCCGAACTGCCACGACCGTAGAGCCGATCCTGATCCAGGTGAGCGCTGAACGGATCCTGCGCCCAGGCCTGGCCCGCTACCGGCACCACGTCAGTATGTCCGGACAGGATGATGCCCCCGGGGCGCGGCGGTCCGAGACTGGCAAACAGGTTCGCCTTGCGCCCGGAGGCGTCCGGCAGAATCCGGGCCTGTACCCCGAAGCCGTGCAGGTAACCGCTCACCCATTCGATGAGGTCCAGATTGGAGCGGTCGCTGACCGAAGGAAAACCGATCAAGGTTCGTGCGATTTCCAACGTGCGTGCCAGCACGCTGCGGCCGTCATTTGAGCACGCGTCTGCCGCCCCCTGCGCAAAGGCCAAGGAAAGAGTCATGGGATGCTCCAGCAAACAGAAGTCTATTTTTGAAGGGCAACAGGCATGGGCCCTGAACGAACAACGCGCCTGTCTCGCGAAAACCAGACGTTGGACAACAACACCGCCACACACACCACCGTAACCAGGACGGGAACCCAAGGGCTATGCCAGGTGGAGAGCACGAACTCGGCGGCCAAGGCGATGACCGGTACGCAAGGCGTGAGAATGGACACCCGCCCGCCTCCCAGGTGCTGAATGGCAAATTGCAGGGTAAACACCGGAATCAGCACGCTGACAAACGCCAGCTTGATCAACTGGCCGAGCATGGCGGTATCCAGCGTGAGCAACTGGTGCAAATTTTCCCGGCCGACCCACCCTGTGACGATCAATAGCAGGAAGAACCTGACGCACAGGATATCCATGGCGCTGTACTTGCTATCGCGGTTCAGTCGAGCCGAGCAGAACACATAGATCCCACCAGTGATCCCGGCGACAGTCGCCAGGGCAATGCCCTCATGCAAGTTGACCAGGCTTACCTGGGCCGTGACTCCAAGCGCGAGACGCATAAGGACCAACGCCATCAGCGACAACAGGATCAGCAGCGCGCCCAGCCAGCGGGAACGACTGACCGAGGAACGCGCCACCAGCATTTCACAGACCACCACCACCAGCGGCATCCAGCCCTGATAGATCGCTGACTCCACCGACGCCTCAATGCGCTGCAATGCCATGAACATCAACCACCAACTGAACAACGTCAGCACATTGAGCAGCAGAACGCCTCGCCACTCCTCGCGCAGCAGACGAAACGGGTCATGACCCCGCAAGGTATGCACCAGGAAAAATACCGCCCAGGCCATCAGGAAGGTAATGAATGTCAACGCCGCCCCACTGATGCGGGTGAACGCCACCATGACCCAGACGGCCGAGAGCGCCGTCGAGATGCAGTAGACCGCCATGCTGACGGCACCGAGTATTCCTGTCTTCATGCCTGCTCCTTGAGAAAAACCTGTTGCCTGCCGCCCGCTGGATCAATCAAGCGGTTCCCGGCTCCAGCACTTCCACCTGGGTCGGTACGTAGTCCTGCAAGGCTTCGAAGTCGGCGCGAAGTACCTTTGGGTCTGCGTTGTACAAAGTCAGGATGCCCGCGGTATCGGCCAGGGACCGGGAGTCCACCACCATTCCGGGGGCGACCCGCCAGTCGATGTCGTAGGTACTGGAAATGGGCGGTTCGTTGAGCTGGCTGATCCGGCCTTTGCGCAAGGGCAACAAGGCGGACACAACGTTGTTCTTCTCG
Organism: Pseudomonas sp. H1_F01; assembly: GCF_054681425.1. Lineage (NCBI taxonomy): Bacteria > Pseudomonadati > Pseudomonadota > Gammaproteobacteria > Pseudomonadales > Pseudomonadaceae > Pseudomonas > Pseudomonas sp. H1_F01. The sequence continues at coordinate 3,473,247 of NZ_CP162823.1, forward strand.
TTGGGCTTGATGTCATCGAGTGCTGCGGCGCCGGCTACGAGGTAGAGATTGGCGTCGATCAGGTTGATGTCGCTGTTTTTCTCGTGGTACGGCACCCCGATGCCGCCAGGTACGCGTGCAGCAATTTCCAGGAACACCGGATAACCGCGCTTGCGGTCCACGAAGACCTCGTGGTGCGTCGAACCGTTGCGAAAGTTCAGGGCCGCAATCACGTCCCGATTGAATGCCTCCAGGGTCGCCTTGAGCGTGGGGTCGGCCACGGGAATCACGCTCAAGGGCTTGCCCTGGACAAAGTCGAAGTTGGTGCAGCCCAGTTCCAGCACACCGCAGTAGCGGATTTGACCGTCGACCACAAACGAGTCGCATTGGAACATGTCGCCGTCAATGAACTCGTCCACCTCATAATCAAAATGATACGGCGAGGCCAACACTTGTTCGCGGGCCTTGATGAATTCGGCCTCGTTGCGAATGATCGACACCTCGAAACTGCCCGCTGCGTTCACCGGCTTCAGGACCAGGGGCAAGCCCAATCGCGCCGTCAGATCAGCGTAGTAAGCCTGAGGCTCAGCCGATAGCCGTACGTGATCCAGTGGCACAAACTCGGGAATGCGTATCCCCTTCTTGCTGACGGCGTGTTTCATCAGCACCTTGTCGCGAAAGTTCGCCACGATCGCCTGTGTGTCGCCTTCTAATCCGAACTCCTCGCGCAACTGAGCCGCCAGTTCAACGTGGCACTCTTCCTGGCAGAAAATACGCAATGAGGAAGTTTTGCCTTGCACGGCTCGCAGCTCATCGCTGATGACGCTGCGACATTGGTCATGATCCAGCAACGGGCGGATGTTGCGCTGCAGGTCCGCATCGACACGCACGATCTGCGAGACATTGCGCTCAAGCGTAGGCGGCAGGACGTCGGCGTGATAGGCGATCAACACTGTCCGGCAATCTCGACCCAGCGTCTGCAGCGCCTTCTCGGAGGCAAAGTTAAGGTAATGGGGCGTCAGGAAAACGATGGTCTGGATCATGGTAGTGCCTCACTGGAAGTCGACGTTCATGCGATAGAGAAGGCGCGCATCGGCGCCCCCTTCACTTTTGGGTATGGGCGGACCTTTATGCAGCGTTGAAAGGTTGTCCCAGATGACGATGTCGCCTGGGCGGTAGGCATGCCGATAGCGCGGTGCGTGCTGGACAAGGAAGTCGACCAGACTGTCGAGAATGCGATGGGACAGTGCAGGCGTGACCCCTTCTATTTGCATGGCCGTGGCAGCCGGTGCATACAGCGACGCCGTGCAAGCGAGTGGGTGCTTGTACACCAGGGGGTGGACCACGGTGTTTTCCAGTGCGCCAGCCTCCTGGGAATTGAGCTGTTGCACCGCGGCGTCGGCATTGCGCAGCGCGTCTCGATTGCCGAAACGGTGGTGAATCCGCAGGTTTTCCAGGTCGAGCCCCTTCAGGTACGACGGGCAACCTGGGCTTTCCAGCCACTGGCGAACCTGATGCAGGCCCGCGACACAATCGATGAATTGGGTCTCGCCGTGCTGGTCTGGTACACGTACCGACAGCAGTGAGGTGAACACCGTGTTCGCCGATTTGTACGACATGTCGGTGTGCCAATACCCTCCTCCTTCATGCACGCCCAAGGCCTGGCCGTCCCGATGGAGATTGGTCACGGTCAGCACTTCCCGATAATCCTCGAGGCAGTACTTGGCCAACACATGATGGACAGGCGAGCCCAGCCTGCGCATCAACTGCACATAAGGGGCGACGCTGACGTCCTGGTTGGCGATGACCAGCACCTTGGCCTGCGCGATGGCCTGCCTGAGCTCCGCTGCCGACTGCCCGAGCACGTCGCCGAGGTCCAGGCGCAGCGGCTGGAACATCCTCACGCCCATGACCGCAGTCCTTCTTGCAGCGATATTGCGGCACTCATTTCTGCAGCTGCCGGCACCATCGTATTGATCGACGCATAACCTGAGGCAGCACCCGCGAAATACAGGCCGGCGACAGGGCTTTTCCCATCCTGGTGGCAGGTAAAGCCGGTTTGCTGGTTGAGCAGTTGCGGCCAGTCGGTGGCGGGGAGTTGTGCGGTGACGCCGATGGCCGAAACAAGGCATTGCTCCTTGGCCGACACATCCAAGTGCAACTCATGCCCGTCGGATGCCTGGGCGGCGACCAACCGGCCCGCCTCTTGAGCCTTGCGACAGGAAGCCTGGAGCAGCGGATTGCCGTTGAGTGACGACGGAAGGTCCAGGACGACCTTGTCGCCATCCTGGCGAATGCTGCTGTAGGCATGCAGCCAGATATTGGCCCGGCCTGTGCTGCTGGCGCTGTTGAGCGGCCCTTGAAAGGAACTGGACGAAGTCTTGGCAATCATTTCCAGCGTGCGCTGGCTAAGGGACCTGAGGGCAAAGCGATCATCGGTCTCTTGGGGATACAGCCCCAGATAGGATTTGATCAGAATCGACACATTGCGGGCGAACGGGGCCAGGAGCAGTGCGATCTGAAACGCACTGTTACCGCTGCCGAAGATGACCACATCCTGCTGCAGGAAACGGTGGGCCTCGCCCCGCGCAACCATTTGATAGACGTCAAAGCACTTCAACCAATGGGCACTGGGCATTTCGAAGGGCGGCGCCTTCGGGCGAATCCCGGTTGCCAGGATAATCTGCTGTGCACGCAAGGACCGATGCTGGGAACCCGGGGCCAGGCTCACCTCGAACAGCCCCTGGGCCTTGCTGACGGTGACCACCCGTTGCTGGATCCTGGTCAAGGGCAAGGCTTCGAAGTTACTACGGATGTAGGCTGCGTATTCCTCACCGGTGGGGCTGACGCACAACTTGCGCATGAACCGATGCAAGGGATAGGGCGCGCCTTCGATCTCCAGTTCATTGCAGTAGGACTGCAATGGATGATCCCCCATCATGCCCATGCACCCCCCGAATACATCGCTGATAACAGCGACTTTCAGGCCCAGATCAATCAGCCGGATACACTCGCTAAGCCCTGCGGGACCGCCGCCTACGACAATGACGTCGAACACATGCTGCTCCATTTCAAAAATCCTCCAGGCGGGCACAGGCTTGATCAACAATGGGTTTGGCTACCGAGAAAGAAAACCTGACATAGGTGGGGCACGGCCCCTGGTAGAAGGGCGTCGCAGGCAATGGCATGACCCCGCAACGAACGGCCAGGTGTTGACTGAATTCAACGGGGGACAATGAAGGCGCCCGCCGTGAATAGTCGGCCATGATGTAATGGCCGCCCGCCGGTAACCGGATATCCAGCCCGGCAGCCGTCAGCGCACCTGCCAGGCGATCACGTTTGTGCTTGTAGTGCTCGCGCAGGCTATCCAGGCGCCCGGCGGTCAACTCATCGAGCAAAACAGCAACGGCTGCCTGTATGGGGGTGGGTTGGCAATAGCTCAGGTAGAGGTGATGGGCATAGGCTCGCTCCATGAAGGTTGCCTGCGCGCACAACCAGCCGATCCGGACGCCCGTCATGGACAACAACTTTGATGCGCTGCCTGCCACCATCATGGGAATCTGCTGCCGGGGGTACCGCGCCGATGTGTCAGTGTCGTACTGATAGTGACGATAGGCTTCGTCGACAATCACCATGAAGTCATGGTTTTTTGCCAGCGCCACCATGTGCTGCCAATCATCAGCGGACATGCACCACCCCGTCGGGTTATGGGGTGTATTGAGCAGCAGTATGCGAACACCAGCGCGCAATTGCTGTTCGAGCACTGCCCAATCGAGGCCGATCGACTCCCCTGCCGACAACGGCACTGCAACAAACTCCAACCCCAGCAACGAGGCCATTCCTGGGTAATAGGGATAAAAGGGCTCAAAGAACGCGACCCGGCTGCCGTACTGCGTGGACGCTGCGTACAGGGCCAGGTACAAGGCCTCGGTACAGCCACTGGTCACCAGCACTTCGCTGTCGGGTGCATAGCCGGCACTGTGAGCTGCAATGCTTTCGCGCAAAATCATTTCGCCGCGAGGGTCGGCGTACTGCCAGCCCGCCCGGACCTGGCGGGCCAGCGCCGCATTCATGGCATTGTCAAACAGGGGTTCAGGAATTCCTTGCGAAAGGTTCAACGCTCCTGAGGATGCTGCGTATGCACTGGCATCCCTGAAGGGCGCCACTCGACCAATCAATGTCAAATCATCCATGACTTCCCGCCCCCTTGTATTGATCGGTCAGGCGTGAGTGGCTACTCGGTTGAGTCCTTGCCAGAATCGGGTCAACAAGTTCAGTACATCGGCAGCGCCCTCCAGAATATTGTTGCCGTTGTCAGTGTCCCGGGCCGCCTCCATGACCGCGTCACTGATCCATTGCACATGATCGGTTTCTACCAGCATGTGCAGATAGAAGTAGGTGAAGTCTTCGTGTTTCCACCCGCTGTAGAGGCGGAAGCCTTCGTACAGGTTGGCGATCATCGGAAAGCCGAACTCTTCGATAACGTAATGAGCACCAATGGCATGCTCTGTCGAACCCTCGAGGAAAATTCGACGCAGGCCGTCGACCAGCTCACTGGCTTCGGGAATATATTCAACCTTCTTCCAGTCATCCAACGTGATGCCAACGCCGGCAAGTACACGCTCAAACATGATGAAGTGTGCCTCTCCTACCCCATCGCCCAGCTCAGACACGACCGTGCGCGCCAACTTCATCCGAATCACTTCGCTGTCGGTACGGTGCGAGGTGCCCGCCAGGATCTGAGGGAACGTACGAATGTAATAAAAGTACTGCTGGAACACTTTCTTCAGCGTCGCCTTGGGCAGCGGGGCCTGTCGAAAGGTTTTATAGAACGCATTGGTGTTGATCCCCGAAGCCGTGATCATTCCTTTAATCGAATGGATGATTTGCTCACCCGTCAGACAGCCTTGTTCCATTTGCTGAGCCGGCATAGATCCCCCCAAATACGATAAGGTAGCTTGGATGGCCGCGACGGAATGTCGCTGCTCGTTTCAGATAGTAAACAAGCGATTCCCGCAAACAAATTAATACTTTTAATCGACGGCGCTACGAACAATAGATTTATTTTGAAACATCAAATTTGTGATATTAATTCCATTTAAAATCAATAGATTATGATTCGGTGAAATTTTATCGCACAGAAATAGAGCATTATTTATTTTTTGCACCAACAAGATGCATGTCGGGCGCTAAGCTCAAATTAAATCACCCCGATCTGGAAGTCTTCTATAGTGAACAATCAACCCATCGACATCGCCCTCACCATCAAAGCCGAGCGAACCGCTCGGGAATGGTCCATCGGCGAGCTCGCCCAGCTATCTGGCGTATCAAAGGCAATGATCAGCAAAATTGAAAACGCGCAGGTCAGCCCGACTTCGACCATCCTGGGTCGGTTGTCGGGGGCGTTCGGCTTGCCCCTCTCCACACTGTTGCATCGAGCCGAGGGGCGCTCGGGACTTCTTTCAAGGGCGGCAGAGCAACCGCGCTGGGTAGACCCGGAAACCGGCTATTCGCGCCAGCAAGTCTCCCCGCGGGAGGGCTGGCCGTTGGAACTCATCAGCGTGCAACTGCCTCCGGGCGTGCGTATCAGCTACCCCGCCACGGCCTATGCGTTCCTTCATCAGCAGGTGTGGACCACGCAAGGCACGCTGACGTTTACCAAGGGCACTACCACCTATGTCCTGGAGCAAGGCGACTGTTTGCAACTGGGGCTGCCGGAAGAAGCCTGCACGTTCGAAAACGCCACATCGCAAGTGTGCGAATACGTCATAGCCTTGATTCGCAAGTAACCATCGCCCCTTCGGCGCCCACCTGCACCAATGGTTGGTGCCAGCGCGTCCATTCGCCGACCTGCGACCAGATGCGGCGTGCGCGACCTGCATAACCGTCAGAGGCTGCTATCGCAAACTGACATCAAATCGTCATCACTCCGTCGCTGAAATGCCATGGCGGCTGGGTACTGTCCTCGCCAATGAGATCGATCTCAAGCGAGTGACAATGACTGATTTGAAAGAAGTGGCACGTTTGGCTGGGGTTTCGCGGGCAACCGCGGCCCGCACCTTTGCCTCCCCTGAAGTGGTGCGTCCGGCGACCCGCGAGCAAGTGTTCGCCGCTGCGCGCCAACTGGGTTTTCGGCCCAATCGTCTGGGCCGCCAACTGCGCCTGCAGGTGACCAAGCTGATCGGTGTGGTGGTCCCTAACCTGCTCAATCCAGTGTTCGCCGAACAATTCCAGGCCATGGAGCGCGCTGCGCGCTTGCGCGGCTACAACCTGCTCCTGGCAACGACCGACTACAGCAGCGAGCGCGAAAGCGTGGTGGTCGAGGAGTTGTTGCGCCAGCGCGTCGACGGCCTGGTCCTCACGGTGACCGACGCCGAGAGCAACCGCGTGCTGCAAAGCCTGGACAACGAGGACACGCCTTTTGTGCTGGCCTATCACCAGCCGGGCAATCCGGACTACAGCGCCGTGTCGGTGGACAACCGTGCCGGCATGGCCCTCGCCACGCGTTATCTGCTCGAAGCCGGGCATTGGCGCATTGGCATGGTGGCCGGCCCGGCACTGCAATCGGACCGTGCTCGCCTGCGTTACGCCGGTTATTGCGACGCCATGCGTGAGGCCGGTCTCGACTGCCTGCCGGTGATTGAAATGCCGGCCCATACCCAAGCCGACTTCGCCGCCATCGAGCCGCTGCTGCAAGGCCCGCAAGCCCTCAGTGCGCTGGTTTGCTCCAACGATCTGTTGGCAATCAGCCTGATTGCACAACTGCGTCGCAACGGCTGGCACGTCCCCCAGCAGCTTTCAGTCATTGGCTTTGATGGCATCGCCCTCGGCACTCAGATGCACCCGACGCTGTGCAGCGTCGTCCAGCCCATCGAAGCCCTGGCCTGCACCGTGATCGACCAACTGCTGGCGCAGATCGGCGGCGCCGCACCGGTTTCCCATTGCCTGCCCTGCCATATCCGGCCGGGCGAAAGTACTCAACCCTACGAGGAGACGCTTGATGATCCGCTTCAGTAAAACCCTGGCGACGTTGCTGCTTTGCGGCGTTGCCAGCCTGGCCCAGGCTGCCGAAACGGCGATTTGTTACAACTGCCCACCGGAATGGGCCGACTGGGGCACGCAGCTCAAGGCCATTGCCGATACCACCGGCGTGCAGGTCCCGCTGGACAACAAGAACTCCGGGCAGGCATTGGCACAACTGGTGGCCGAACAGGTCGCGCCAGTGGCGGATGTGGTGTATTACGGCGTGACCTTCGGTTTGCAGGCGCAAAAAGCCGGGGTGGTCGGCACCTATAAGCCCAAGGGTTGGGAGCAGATCCCGGACGGTTTGAAGGACCCGCAAGGACACTGGTTTGCCATTCACTCCGGCACCTTGGGCATCATGGTTAACGTCGATGCACTGGGCGGTTTGCCCGTGCCGCAAAGCTGGGGCGATCTGCTCAAGCCTGAGTACAAAGGCATGGTCGGCTACCTTGATCCGTCCAGTGCGTTCGTCGGCTACGTTTCTGCGGTAGCGATCAACCAGGCCATGGGCGGCAGCCTCAATGACTTTACGCCTGCCATCGATTACTTCCAGAAACTGGCGAAAAACTCACCCATCGTGCCCAAGCAGACCGCTTATGCGCGGGTGTTGTCCGGTGAATTGCCGATCCTGGTCGATTACGATTTCAACGCCTACCGGGCGCGCTACAAGGACAAGGCCAACGTCGCTTTCGTGATTCCCAAGGAAGGCAGCATCAGCGTGCCTTACGTGATGAGCATCGTCGGCAACGCGCCCCATCGAGCCAACGCCGAGAAGGTCCTGGATTTCGTCCTGTCCGAGCAAGGCCAGGCGCTCTGGGCCAAGGCCTACCTGCGGCCGGTGCGGGCGATGAAGATGCCAGCCGACGTCGCCGCACAGTTCCTGCCGGACAGCGATTACGCCCGGGCCGGTGTGGTCAACTACGAGCAGATGGCGGCGGCGCAGGAAGCCTTTTCCGCGCGTTACCTGAAAGAGGTCAAGTAAGTGACCGCCTCGGTAATAAAAGCCCGGGGAGTCTCGTCGGGCCAGGCCACGGTGCCGCGTCTGCGGCTGACCGCGGCCTGGGCCCTGGCGCCTGCGGCAGCGGTGCTGTTTGCGTTCTGGCTGTTGCCGCTGGCGCACCTGATCGTGCTGGGCGGGCAACGTCGCAACGGCGGCGAAAACGGTTATTGGCAGGTACTGGGCAGTGCGCAATACCTGGACAGTCTGGCACAGACTTGCCTGTTGGCTCTGGCGACGACCCTCGCGGCGCTGTTGGTGGGTGGCATCAGTGGGGTTTTCCTTAGTCGCCAGCGCTTCTTCGGTCGTTCGCTGTTGGTCGCCTTGTTGACCTTCCCGCTGGCATTCCCCGGTGTGGTCGTCGGTTTCCTGGTGATTTTGCTAGCTGGGCGCCAAGGCTTGTTCGCCAGCCTTGGCCTCGAGCTGGCGGGTGAACGCTGGATCTTCGCCTACTCGCTGATGGGCCTTTGCATCGGTTACCTGTACTTCTCGATTCCGCGGGTGATCCTCACGGTGATGGCCGCTTGCGAAAGCCTGGATCGCAGCCTGGAAGAAGCCGCGCATTCATTGGGCGCCGGCCACTGGCGAGTGATCTGCGATGTCATCGTCCCAGGCCTGGCGCCGGCGCTGGTCTCGTGCGGAGCGATCTGCTTTGCCACTTCCATGGGCGCGTTCGGTACGGCCTTCACCTTGGGCACCCGCCTGAACGTGACCCCGGTGGCGATCTACAACGTGTTCACCAATTATGCCAATTTCGCCGTGGCGGCTGCGCTGTCGGTGGTATTGGGGGCGCTGACCTGGGCAGTGCTGCTATTGGCCAGGCGCCTGGCGAAAAATTCGAGGACAGTCTTGTGAGACGCTCAACGCTGTTCATCGGGCAGTTGCTGTTCACCCTGCTGGTCTGCGCGTTCATGTTGGTGCCGGTGCTGATGTCACTGCTGGCCGGGCTGACACGCAATTATTTCCAGGGCGTGTCCAGCGGCCTGACGTTCGATTGGCTGGTGCAAGTCTGGCAGGCCTATTCGCCGACGGTGTGGCTCTCCCTCCAACTGGCAGTGGCCTGCGCAATAAGTGTTTGCGTGGTGGGTGTTCCGGCGGCTTACGCGCTGGTACGGATGAACAACCGCTTCAGCCGCGCGTTCGAGGAGTTGATGGTGCTACCGGTGGCGATGCCAGGCCTGGCCAGCGCCCTGGCGTTGCTGCTCACCTATGGCCAATTCGGCGGATTTCGCAGCAGCTGGCTGTTCATTCTCGTCGGCCATGTGCTGTTCACCCTGCCGTTCCTCGTGCGTCCGGTGATGGCGGTGATGCAACGCCAGCACTTGCCCGTCCTGGAAGAAGCCGCAGCCAGCCTTGGCGCCGGGCCGTTGCGACGATTCTTCAGTGTGGTAGTGCCTAATTGTCGGGCAGGGATTCTCGCCGGGGTACTCATGGTTGTCACGCTGTCGCTGGGCGAGTTCAACCTGACCTGGATGCTCCACACGCCGATGACCAAGACATTGCCGGTAGGCCTGGCGGACAGCTATGCCTCGGCCAGGCTGGAAGTCGCCAGCGCCTACACCCTCATATTCCTGCTGATGATCGTGCCGCTGCTGATTGCGTTGCAGGCCATCAGCGCGCGCCTTTCCCGTGGAGACAAACGATGACCGGAACCACCATTCGCCTGGCGGGTTGCCGCAAGGCGTTCTCGGACGGCACCGTTGCCGTCCATGACCTGGACCTGACCATAGAGGCCGGCGAAACCTTGGCGATCCTCGGTCCGTCCGGTTGCGGTAAAACCACCACCCTGCGGCTGATCGCCGGGCTCGAACGCCCGGATGTGGGGCAGGTATTTTTTGGCGACACCGACGTTACCCGCCTGCCCATCGAGCGGCGCGACGTGGGCATGGTGTTCCAGAACTATGCGTTGTTTCCCAACCTGGATGTGGCCGGCAACATCGTCTATGGCTTGAAGATTCGCGGCATGGCGCCTGCCGAACGGAACAAGCGTTGCTCGGAGCTGCTGGAACTGGTGGGCCTTCAGGATCATGGCAAGCGCAGCATCCACGAGTTGTCCGGCGGTCAGCGCCAGCGGGTCGCGCTCGCCCGTGCCCTGGCGCCCAAGCCCCGGGTATTGCTGCTCGATGAACCCTTGGCGGCACTGGACGCGCAGTTGCGTGAGCGCCTGCGCAGCGAACTGGATCAGTTACTACGCCATCTGGGCATTACCGCCGTGTTCGTCACCCACGACCAGGACGAAGCCATGGCGCTGGGCGATCGGATCCTGGTCATGGAGCGCGGCCGCGTTGCGCAATTGGCCAGCCCACGGGAAATCTATCAGCAACCGGCCAGCGCTTTCGTCGCCAGTTTTGTCGGCAACCTCAACGCTTTCGCGGTGCTCGAGCACACCTCCCTGAGCTTGAAAGTCCATGGCGGAGAGTTGCCATGGCGTGGTGCCGGGCTGCCCGCCACCGTCTATTGTCGCCCCGAGCATTTGCGGGTGATGGACAACGAGGGGCATCTGCGCGGGCGACTGGTGGGCCAGTTTTTCCAGGGAGCCCAAAGCCGCCTGTTGGTGGACGTCGGCGCCGCCCAGCCATTGCTGGTGGACAGCACCGACAGCGTCATACACACCCCTGGCGCCCTGGTTTCCTTGGCCGTCGAGCCGCAGGTGCTGTTCACCTTGTCATCGTGATATTCGTGTTTTCAGAGGGCTTATTTTGAATCATCCGTTTCTCATTGCGCAGATCAGCGACCTGCATCTCAAGGCCGGAGAAAAACTGACCTATGGCGTCGTCGATACCCTCGCCGCGTTGCGTCATGCCGTTGACCATTTGAATGCCCGGGTGCCGCGTCCCGACATCGTGGTGATCAGTGGCGACCTGGTGGACTTCGGTCGCCCTGATGAATATGCCGTGCTGCACCCCGAACTGGCGCGCCTGCACATGCCTTGCTACCTGGTTCCCGGTAACCATGACAACCGCGAACATTTGCGGGCGGCATTTGCCGATCATGACTATTTGCCAAGCGTGGCCGGAGCCCCGTTGGATTGGGTGGTTGACGAACATCCGCTGCGCCTGATCGGCCTGGACAGCACCATTCCCGGCGGCCATGGCGGCCGGTTGCTGGATAGCCAGTTGAGCTGGCTCGATGAACAGTTGGCCGGTCGCCCCGACGTGCCAACGCTGCTGGTCCTGCACCACCCGCCGTTTATCAGCGGCATCGGCCACATGGACCGCGAACCGTTCGTCAACGCCTCGGCGCTGGAGCAGGTCATCGCCCGTCATCCGCAGGTAGAGCGCCTGCTGTGCGGGCATTTGCATCGGCCGATGCAGCGACGCTTTGGTGGCAGCCTGAGCTGCGTGTGTCCCGGCACCTCCCATCAAATTGTCCTGGATCTACAGCCAACCGCTCCCGCGCATTTCAACCTGGAACCACCCGGCTACCTGCTGCACCACTGGCATGGACAGGGGTTGGTGACCCATAACGGCGTGTTTGGCGAGTATCCCGGGCCGTACCCCTTTTATGACGCTCATGGATTGATCGACTGATAACTCAGGGACTTTCACTGATGGCACGCTTTGGAGATTTATCCCCTACCCCACTCTATGCATTGAAGATTTTCTAACGAGTCATTTAACGCATCGGCCAATCAGGTGATCGGCCGAGAGCTTACTGCTGCCTTTCCAACATGCCCGGAACAGTGATTCCGCGGTGGAGTTCGTCCTGATGAAAGCCCTATTGCAAGTACTGAGTGTTTTAACTGGCGGTGTGAGTCTGGTCCTGAGTCCATTGGCGTCGGCTGATTTTATCAGCGACAGCAAAGCCAACTTGAACTTGCGCAACTTCTACTTCAACAACGATAACCGTGATGGCGCCGCCGCACCTTCGAAGACCGAAGAATGGGGCCAGGCCTTCATGCTCAATTATCAATCCGGGTTTACCGACGGTACCGTGGGGTTTGGCCTGGACGCGATCGGGTTGCTAGGCCTGAAGCTCGACAGCGGCGCGGGTCGTCATGTTGGCGGCTCGATGTTCCCAAACGATGGTGACAAGGCGGCGGACCAATGGTCGCGTCTCGGTGCAACCGCGAAGATGCGTGTTTCCAAGACCGAACTGCGTTACGGCACTTTGCAGCCGAAGCTGCCGATCCTGGTTTCCAACGATGGCCGCCTGCTCCCGCAAACCTTCGAGGGTGGCCAAGTCACCAGCAATGAAATCGACAACCTGACCTTCACTGCCGGACAACTGGAACACGCCACCGGCCGTGCTTCCAGTGACAGCGCCGGCCTGGCCGTGGCGGGCGGCAGCCAGGAAAGCAACAAATTCACCTTTGCCGGTGGCGATTACAAACTGACCAAGGACCTGACCGCCCAGTATTACTACGCCAATCTGGAAGATTATTACCAGCAGCACTTCGCCGGTTTGCTGCATGTATTACCGTTGGGTGAATACGGCTCGTTGAAAACCGACCTGCGTTATTTCAAGACCACGTCCGATGGCAAGAACGGCAGCGCAGCCGGTCGCGCCAGTGGTTACAAAGTCGGCGGCTATACCAAGGACGGCAGCGGTGAAATCGACAACGATACCTGGAGTGCGGCGTTCATTTACTCGTTGGGCGGCCATGCCATTACCGCCGGTTATCAAAGCGTGTCCGAAGACAGCAACTTTACACAACTGAACCAGGGCGGCCTGGTGGGTAAAGGCGAAGGCGGCGCGAGTCTCTACCTCTACACCGACCGTACCATCCAGACATTCATCCAGGCCGGCGAGCGCACGGCATTCGCCCAGTATGCCTATGACTTCGCAGGGCTTGGCGTGCCGGGTTTGAAGGCCTCGGTGATGTACCTCAAGGGCGACAACATCCAGACGGCCAGCGGCCAGGACGCCAGTGAGTGGGAGCGTGATATCTCCCTGGACTATGTAATTCAGAGCGGCGCGTTGAAGAACGTCGGTTTCGGCTGGCGCAACGGCATGTCCCGCAGCGATATTGCTCGTGACCAGGATCAGAATCGCCTGATCGTGAGCTATAGCATTCCATTGCTGTAAGCGGTCAGTATTGTTCGGGGCCAGGGAGTGGAACTCACACGTGACGCTCTCCTGGCTTGGTTGTCTGTTGGGTGTTGTCTGTTGGGATCTCACCTGTGCTGTGGCAACACTCAGCACCTTTTCGATTCGCACGATCAGGCAATTATCCGCCCGGATTGTGCAATCGCCCCCCGGCATTGCTTTCTATAGTTGACCAGAGCCAAACCATCCGGAGCTGGTACCCCTATGAGCGCCCTCAACATCAATGGCCGTGAATACACGGTCGACGTAGACCCAAGCACCCCGATTCTTTGGACCTTGCGCGACACGCTGGGCATGACCGGCACCAAGTTCGGCTGCGGCGCGGCGTTGTGTGGCGCCTGCACCGTACACCTGGATGGCCAGGCCATTCGTTCCTGCGTGACGCCCATTGCCGCCGCCGAAGGCAAGAAGATCACCACCATCGAAGCGGCAACCAACGGCAGCGACCCGGTCGGCAGCGCCGTGCACGAAGCGTGGGTCAAGCATGACGTGGCGCAATGTGGCTACTGCCAGAGCGGCCAGATCATGAGCGCGACCGCTTTCCTCAAGGCCCAGCCCAAGGGCAAGCAGCCCACGGCCGCCGAGATCGACTCGGCCATGGCCGGCAATATCTGCCGCTGTGGCACCTACGCCCGTATCCGCGCCGCGGTGGCTGATGCTGCCAAAGCCCTTGCCTGATCGGAGCAGACCATGTTGAACGAGATTTTCCCGAACGAGCACCCTCGCGCCTTGCAGCACCTGCTTGAACGCGACGAGGCTGACGGTCCCGCTACGCTGCCGCGCCGCAGTTTTCTCAAGATCGTCGGCGTCGGTGGTCTGGCGCTCGGCGCTTTTCCTCACCTGGCCCTGGCGCAGGAGGCCAATGGTGCTGCCGCGCCGCTCAAACCGACCCAGCAACCCTCGGCATTCGTGCAGATCGCGCCCAGCGGCGAGGTCACGGTAACCATCAACCGCCTGGAGTTCGGCCAGGGCGTGCAGACCGGCTTGCCGATGATTCTTGCCGAAGAACTCGATGCCGACTGGAGCCTGGTACGCAGTCGCAACGGCAACAGCGACGCCGCCTACATGGACCCGGCCTTCGGCATCCACCTCACCGGCGGTTCCAACTCGATCAAGAACAGCTATACCCAGTACCGCGAACTCGGCGCCCGCGCCCGCGCCATGTTGCTGAGTGCCGCCGCCGCGCGCTGGAACGTCGACGTGGCGAGCCTGAGCACCCAGGCCGGCATGGTCCTCGGCCCGGCAGGCCGTAAAGCGAGCTACGGCGAGCTGGCCGAAGCCGCGATGGCGATGCCGGTGCCCGAGCAGATCACGCTCAAGGATCCCAAGGATTTCCGCATCATCGGCCAGGCCACCACCCGTATCGATGCCAAGGCCAAGAGCAGCGGCCAGCAGGATTTTGGCATCGACATGCATCTGCCGGGGCAGCTCACCGCTGTCGTCGCCCGGCCACCGGTGTTCGGCGCCAGAATCGCCTCCCTGGATGACAGCGCGGCACGTGCCACGAAAGGTGTAAAAGCCGTGTTGCGCATACCGCTGGACGGCGGCGCCGAAGGTGTTGCGGTGGTCGCCGACAGTTACTGGCAGGCAAAGCTGGCACGCGATGCGCTGAAGGTGGAGTGGGATGCGAGCGCTGTAGAAAAAGTGGACAGCGAGAAACAATTGGCTCAATACCGGGAACTGGCCAAGCAACCCGGCCCGCTGCACTTTGATGCAGACATGACGCCGCTTGCCAGCGCGCCGCATCAACTGGACGCCGAGTTCGTGTTTCCCTACCTCGCCCATGCGCCGATGGAGCCCCTCAACTGCACCGTGCAGCTAGCCGGGGATGGCGCTCAACTGTGGGTCGGTACGCAGTTCCCTGGCGGTGATGGTGCCGCGGCCGCCAAGGTGCTGAACCTCAAGCCGGAACAGATCCAGGTGAACGTGCAGACCGCCGGCGGTGGTTTTGGCCGGCGCGGTGTGCCCACCAACGATTTCGTCGTACTGGCTTGTGAGGTCGCCAAGGCCGCCCGCACCGCCGGGGTCAACGCCCCTATCCGCACCCTTTGGAGTCGGGAGGACGACATCAAGGGCGGCTACTATCGCCCCATGCACCTGCACCGTGCGCGCATCGGTTTTGACGACAGCGGCAAGGTGCTCGCCTGGGACCACGCCCTGGTGGGCCAATCGATCATCACCGGCACCGTGTTTGGCGGGCGGGTGAAAAACGGCATCGACCCGACCGCCACGGAAGGCCTGCGCAATCCGTATCCGCTGCCCATGCGGCTGACGGTTCATCACCCCAAGCTCAACGTTCCCGTGCTGTGGTGGCGCAGTGTGGGCTCCACCCATACGGCGTTTGTGATGGAAACGCTGATCGACGAGATCGCCCGCACGACCAGGCAGGATCCGGTGGCCTACCGGATGAAACTGTTTGGTGAGCAGAGCCCACGCCATCGCGAGGCGCTGCAATTGGCCGTGGACAAGAGCGAGTATGGCAAGCGCCAGTTACCGGCGGGCCATGCCTGGGGCGTGGCGGTCCACGAGTCGTTCAGCTCGGTGGTGGCCTACGTCGTCGAAGCCTCGGTGCAGGACGGCCGGCCGGTGCTGCACAACGTGACGGCCGGTGTGCACTGCAACCTGGCCGTCAACCCACGCAGTGTCGAGGCCCAGGTCCAAGGCGCGGCGCTGATGGGATTGTCGATGTGCCTGCCAGGTGGCGCGATAACCCTGAAAGATGGCGTGGTGCAGCAGAGCAATTTTGCTGACTTCAGCGTGCCGCGCATTACCGACATGCCGGCGTTTGCCGTCCACATCGTGCCCAGCGCCGAGCCTCCTACGGGGATGGGTGAACCCGGCCTGCCGGCACTGGCCCCGGCTTTTGCCAACGCGGTGGCGAGCCTGACGGGTAAACCGTTGCGTGAGTTGCCTTTCAAGTTGACGTGACAGGCGTGTGAGGCTGTCTGGTCGCAATGCCAGACAAGCCTCACGATCACAAGCGAATGCGCTTGATATCCCGCTGCGGCGGCGCCCCAAAGAGACGGCTGTATTCACGGCTGAACTGCGAGGCACTTTCATAGCCAACCAGGCCCCCTGCACTGCTCGCATCGACGTTCTGGCTCAACATCAACTGCCGAGCGGCTTGTAGCCGCAGCTGCTTCTGGTATTGCAACGGACTCATACCGGTCACGGTCCGAAAATGCTGGCGAAACGTGGATGGACTCATGTGCGCTTGTGCCGCCAGATCGTCCATGCGCAACGCCTGGCGAAAATTCAGTTTCAGCCAGGCAACCGTCTTGGCGATGTGCTGGCTGGGTGACCCGGCAGCGATCACATGCAGCAACTGTGGCGCGTGGGCACCGCTCAACAGGCGAGCGATGATCTCTTCCTTGATCAGCGGAGCCACTGTCTCAAGCAGCGACGGTTCCTCCAGCAGTTCTATCAAGCGCCGCAGGGCGTCCAGCACCCCGGCATCCAGCGCTTGTACGGTAATCGGTCGAAACGCGTCGTCCCTCATGCGTTGTGACAACTGCATGCGCTCGGCCACCTGCATGACCATCGTGCTGTCGAATCTCAGCATCATGCCCAGGAACGGCTTGGCGACGCTGGCTTGGGAGACATGGGAAATGACCGGCAGATCCACGCAGGTCACCATGGACTGGCCCGGCGCGTAAGTCAGTATCTCGTCCCCGAGCATGGCTTGCTTGCGGCCTTGCAAGGTCACGCCGATACCCAGGCCATAGATGCAGTGCGTCGGCGCGGTGATCGCGTTGCGCCGATGCAGGCTCAAGCCGGCAATGGCGGTGATCTGGTCGCCCTCGCTGGGCACAAGCTGGCTGACCGAACCGGCCAGGCGACTGATGTCGCAGACGCCCTGATCGCTGTTGAAATCGGTGTGCACATTTCACTCCTTGAAAACATCGGACCCACGACTTGCGGTGATGGCGAATACTGTTCGGCATCACCGCAAGTCGTTGATCAATATGGACGCAGTATGCTGGGTCGGCGATTCGAGTCGCTTGCCTGATTGACGCAATTTCTTGCACGATTTAACGATCCGTAGCGCGCATCAGTCACTGGCAGCCGGGCATTACAAGATGTTTCATGGGGTGGGGGTGCACAAAGTGATGGCTTCGCTGGGTGCCTAAAGATTCTGGAAGATGTAGCCGGTTGACTGATGATCATCCAACGCGATACCCACTTGCAGCAGTTGTTGGGCCAGGGCCGGCGTTTCGACCCGCACTTTCCAATCCAGACCTGTCGGTGCCACGGGCGCGCGATCGTAGCGAATGATCGCTTCAGCCAATTGCGCCCGATCAGGCAAGTACACCGCCAACGCGTTGCCCTTCCAGGCGGCGACGTTCATGCCCATCGCTTCACACAGCGCAATCTTGGCCCGGGCGTCGTCCCTGTCCGCCTGGCGGGAACGTTCGATCTGATCGGCCAGGATCGGATCGACAACGCGGTCGGTAAACAAGACCTCGCCCGCCTCCCAGACCTCAGGCGGACAGACCTTGTCGGCAGGACGCAAGGCAATGAGCGGATTGATTTCCATCGGGTAGATTCGACAGACCAACGGCCGCTCTTCATAGATACCGCAACGACCATCGTCGCCGAGATTGCGGCATTGCGTCAGCGCATTACCCGCCAGTACCGCAACGACTCGAATCTGGGCATCGCCACTGGTGACTGCCACGGCCCGTTGGGCGCTGTGGGCGAATTGCCTAGGCTCGGAAGGCCAGGTTGACTCATCGAACGCCTCCAGTATGACCGCCACCTCATGTCCGCGGTTTAGCCACTGCCTTGCCTCATCCAACGTCAGCGGAATCAGCCGGCCCTTGCAGCAGATCCCGCAGCCGTTGCAGGCAAAGCGGATCGTGTTGTTCTCCATATCAAGCACTCGCACACATGTTTTCGATGGCCTACAAAAGCCCCTGCCACTCGGATACAGCTGTGGCAGGGCCTCAGGGCCGCGAGAGTATGTGGAGCGAAACGCCTATCCGTTTGCCGGATTCGCCGGCATCGTTGCCTGATCCAAGGGAATTTCAGGTCTCGGACCTTGGGGAGAAATACCGTTGTTTCAGACAACCGTTGCCTCGATCCCTGCAATCCATCAGAGAATGAAGGTACAACCCGCCTTCGAGAGGCGCGCTCTATCTTCCGAGGCCGCTCAGATGAGTATCACTTCGCCGCAGCGGCTGTCTCAATCAAGCGAGCGACCGGCTCGGGGTTTGAAACCATCACCACATGGGACGCGCCCTTGACCACTTTCACCGCCTTGGCCTCGGCACGCTGGGCCATGAACGCCATGGCCTGCGGCGGGATGTTCTTGTCCTTGTCGCCATAGATGTACCAGGACGGAATGTGCTTCCAGGCGGGCGGCCCGGCCTGCTCGTTCAAAGCCGCTTCCGTGACCGGCCGTTGAGTCGCGGCCATCAGGGCCGCTTGTCCGGCGGGAACATCCGCGGCGAACTGGTCGTGGAACTTGGCTTGCTGGATGTACAAGTCCTTGCCGCCATCCGTCAGCGGGACAGGCGCGGCAAGGGTTGGGCCCAGGGTGCTGCCGGGGAATTTGCCGGCAAGTCCGGCGACGGTTTCCCCCGCCTCGGGGGCGAACGCGCTGACGTAGACCAGTGCCTTGACGTTGGCGTGGTCATTGGCCGCTTCGCTGATCACGTTGCCCCCGTAGGAATGACCGACCAGCACAACGGGAGACTTGATGCTGGTCAACAAGGCTGACACCGCCGCGCCATCGCTTTTCACGCTGCGCAGAGGGTTGGCCGCCGCCACCACCGTGTAGCCGTCTTTCTCGAGAATCCTGGCGACACCATTCCAGCTCGATGCATCGGCAAAGGCACCATGGACCAGGACCACGGTGGGTTTTTCAGTTTGTGCAAACGCGTTGGCACCGATGAACAGACCAGCGCTGCACGCCAGTACGGCAATGACTTTTTTCATTGAATACTCCTTGGGTTTTGAGTGTTAGCGCAGATGATCAGCGTCGATCACAGCCTGGGCGAAAGCCTGCGGCGCTTCTTGCGGCAAGTTGTGGCCGACACCGCCATCGATCAGGCGATGCTCGTATTGGCCAGTGAAACGCTTGGCATAGGCTTCGGCGGGGGGATGAGGAGCGCCATTGGCATCACCCTCCAAGGTGATGGTCGGCACGCTGATCGACGGGAACGTCGCCAGTTTCTTTTCCAGCGCGTCGTATTTGGCCTCGCCCTTGACCAGGCCCAGCCGCCAGCGATAGTTGAAGATTGAAACGGCGACATGATCGGGATTCTGCAAAGCGGCGGCGCTTCGGTCATACGTCGCGTCGTCGAAGTTCCACTTGGGCGACGCCAGCTGCCAGATCAGTTTGGCGAAGTCGTGGGTGTTTTTCTCGTAGCCGAGGCGACCACGCTCTGTCGCAAAGTAGAACTGATACCACCACTGCAGTTCGGCGGCCGGTGGCAGCGGTGTCTTGCCGGCCTCCTGGCTGCCGATCAGGTAGCCACTCACCGCCACCAGCGCCTTCACCCGCTCCGGCCAAAGGGCCGCGACAATGTCGGCGGTGCGTGCGCCCCAGTCATAACCGCCGAGCACGGCTTGCTTGATCTTCAGTGCGTCCATGAAATCAATCAGATCGCTTGCCAGTGCAGAAGGCTGGCCGTTGCGCAGGGTCTTGGCCGACAGGAAACGCGTATCGCCATAACCGCGGGCGTACGGGATCAGCACGCGATAGCCCTTCTCTGCCAGCGCTGGCGCCACATCCGCGTAGCTGTGAATGTCATAGGGCCAACCATGCAGCAGGATGACCACCGGCCCGTCGGCGGGACCGACCTCGGCATAGGAAACGTCCAGCAGGCCGGCCTTGACGTGCTTCAACGGGCCGAACGAGGTGTGACTACCCGGGGTAATGGCGCCGATGGTGCTGGCAGGTACATCGGCGGCGTTTGCCTGCGACGACGCGAAGCCCAAGGCGCCCAATTGCATTATCGCGAACACCAGGATGGCTGGGGTGAACAAACGAGTACGGCGCAGTGCGGATGGGTGGTTCAGAGTCGTGTCCATGTGAATCTCCCTTACGAATGGCGGGTGAGCGGCTCCCGGTCCGGAGCCGCCAGGAAAGGTTTAATGAGCGGTCTGGGCGACGGTGTTTTTCGCGGCGCTGCGCAATGGCCGGAATGCCTCGCGCAACTCTTCGCTGAACAATTGCGGCTGCTCCCAGGCAGCGAAATGGCCGCCCTTGCTGACTTCGTTGAAGTAGGACAGCGATGGATAGGCCCGCTGGGCCCAGGTTTTCGGGGCTTGGTAAATTTCGTGGGGGAACACGGTGATCGCCACCGGGACCTTGATGTCTGCGGTTTTTTGCGCCACCGCACTGAAGTTATTGTTGTTGTTCTCCCAATAGAAACGGGAGGACGATGCGCCGGTGTCGGTCAACCAATACAAGCTGATGTCGTCGAGCATTTCATCGCGGCTGAGCACACGTTCCGGCTTGCCGTCGCTGTCAGTCCAGGCGGCAAACTTTTCGTACATCCATGCCGCTGTGCCCGAGGGCGAATCCGCCAGCAGATAACCGATGGTCTGCGGCCGGGTCACCATCATCGCGCCGTAGGCTGCATTGCGGCCGAAGAAGGTGCTCAGCGAGTTGTAGGCAGTGCGTTCCGGACCGCTCAACCCCGCAGGTGCCGGTTCGCCGCTGTTGATCGGCTTCACCAGCTCCGGCGGCACGGTCGCCGGCATGTTCAAATGGATGCCCAGCAAACCGGGCGGCGCCAGGCGGCCCAGGGCGTCGGAGATGACCGACCCATGATCACCGCCCTGGGACACGTAATGGGTGTAGCCCAAGCGTTTCATCAGCACGTCCCAGGCCTTGGCCACGCGGTCCGGGCCCCAGCCCAACTCAGTTGGCTTGCCGGAAAAGCCGTGGCCGGGAATCGAGGGGATCACGACGTCGAAAGCGTCTTCGGCGCGACCGCCGTAAGCGGTCGGATCGGTCAGCGGGCCGATGGTCTTGAGAAACTCGAACTGCGAACCCGGCCAGCCATGGGTAAGGATCAGCGGCATGGCGTTGGGATGACGCGAACGCACATGAATGAACTGGATGTCGACACCATCGATCGTGGTGATGAATTCGGGCAATGCATTGAGCCTGGCCTCGGCCTTGCGCCAGTCATAACCGTTGCCCCAATACTTCACCAAGTCCTGTACCTGGGCCAGTTGCACGCCCTGGGAAACGTCGTTGACGGTTTCCTTGTCCGGCCAACGGGCGTCGGCAATGCGCTTGCGCAGTTCGGCCAGCTTCGCGTCATCGACATGGATGCGGTATGGACGGATGGCTTCGGATTGAGACGATTGAACCGTGCCGGATGGCGCGACGTCGACGGTGGCCGCCCAGGCCCCCGGGCTGGCAGCGAGCAGTGCGAGACTGAGCGCACTGCCCCAGGCGGTGTGAACCAGGCAACGGTGCCAGGCGCAAACGGATGAAATTGCAAGCATGATGACTCTCCTTGAGTGAGTGGCCCACGGACCTGGATCAATTGTCCTGAGCGCAGTCCTGAGCGACGGCGTTGTAGTCCAGTGCCTGGATCTGGCCGGCCGAGTCCAGGTAGGTCATGCGTGTCTCCACGACGCCGCAGCCCGAGCCTTGCTTGACCGAAAGCACCTTGGCGACATCCAGGTGGTCGCCATACATGTAGGTGTGAGGCTTGATGCTGCCTTGGGCATTGGCCGCGACAGCGCCAAGGCTCAGTGCGGCAAACAGGGACGCGATGCTGAGGTTTTTCCAGTTCATGACGTTATCTCCGACGTGGGGTGAGCCAGTGAGACGGCTTGGGCTGTCTCGGTGGGCTCATTTGACGTCGGCCAGGTATCGCGCATGTGTCAGCGACGGCCTTGAATGAAATCGTCCGTATCAACAATGGCCTTGGATACACAGAGATACATTCGTATCCGGAGGGCTCGCTGATTGCCTTACTTCACCGCCCGCCATCTGCTTCGTGCATGCAGGTACGCGGTCGTATCGCTGTAACCCAACTGAGCAGCGATCTGCGCCAGGGATTCGCCCTGCATTTCCAGGAGCAACTCCAGTTCGGCGCGAACCTGGTCGAGCAACTGCCTGAAGGTCGTGCCTTGTTCCTCAAGGCGCCTGCGCAGGGTCCTCGGCGTCTGGTGCAGTGCTTGCGCCAGATCGACCAGCGTTGGCGTTTCGCCTTTGGCCAGTGATCGCCGGACACCGTCGGCCAGCCTGGCCGACCAGCCGGTGAAACTGCGGTGCGCGGCAACCCGGCGGTCGAGTTCCTGGGTCAACAGTTCCAACATGCCGTGATGACGCGTCTGCATCGGCAGGCATGCGCTTGGGGCATCGAAATAGAAACGGTTGTCCGGGCAGTCGAACTCGATACGGTCTCCAAACCATTGGCTGTACTGTTGGTAATACGAGGGCCGCGAATGGGCGAATCTGGCGAGAGTCGGTCGTATGTCCTGTCCCGTTCCTCGCCGTAATTGCGTAACGGCCATCACGCCATAGTGCTCTACGACGTACCGCGCCAAATCCCCCGGTGCATCGACACTCAACTCGACGCCCAGACCGTTTTCGTCATTGAGCAAGCGCACCGTGTCCGTGTCCGAGGCAAGCGCGGCGTACCGCGCCCAAAGCTGCATGGACGACAACACGTCAGGACTGTACAGGCAAAGATAAGCCAGGACGTGCCAGTCCTGAGGCGTAAATAGCGCAAACAGTTTCAAGCCGATCGCCGGATCGACGCGCGCCGCTTCGCGCCAGAGCTGATCCAGCTCGATCAGGTTGTAGTCTTTTTGCCTCCCGCCAGCGTGACTGTCCAGGAAACGCTCCAGCACCTGGCCCAATTTGCCCCGGTGAAAGCGTTGGGGTGAACGATTGACCGCTTCTCGCTCGATTCTGTCCGTTTCGCGCATTGGGAGGGCTGACTCGCTGGCTTCTAATGAAATGGCATTGCCCGCTGGGGCCTTAATCGAGAGTGCCATGAATACAACAATGCTCGCCAATAATCCTTCTGCAGTCGTGGCCGGGATATTCCTCGCCTTCATTTTGCTGGAACTTGCTTGCTCGGCCTTGCGCCAGTCATCGGGCAGCAAGCGTGATGTACTGATTGAAGTCATCGGCTCCGGGATCCTGGTTGCAATCACCTTCCCCGCCGTCATGTGGCTGAGCGGCAAGTTGCTCAGCCTGGTTGCCCCACAGATGAAAGACGCGCTGGTGGCGATCCCCTGGGCCGCCGGGTTCGTGTTGTTCCTGTTGCTGGACGACATGACTCAATACTGGTGGCATCGCCTGACTCACCGGGTTCCCGCCCTCTATGCGTTGCATCGCGCCCATCATTCCGCGCCCTACATGAGCGTCCGGATCGTTTACCGCAACAACAGTTTTTATTACCTGCTCATGCCCGGGATCTGGCTGTCCGGCATGCTGATCTACCTGGGCCTCGCGCCGGTCTACTACGTTTACCTGATCATCAAGATGACTGTTATTTTCGCGGCGCACAGCAGTGTTGCATGGGATAACAGGCTTTATGGGGTTCGTGGTTTGCGGCCTGTGGTCTGGCTTCTGGAGCGGATAATTTCCACCCCGTCCACCCACTCTGCCCACCATGGCTTGACGGCCGAGGACGGTGTCACCCATTACAAAGGCAACTTCGGCAACCTGTTGTTTCTATGGGATGTGCTGTTCGGGACGGCAAAGATCACGCGCCGACGCCCGCCAGCCTACGGAATCGAGCACCTGTCACCGATCAGTTGGCAAGAGGAATTGTTCTGGCCTGTCGTGCGCTCACGCCGTACCGCGCCCAAGGCCAGCGCACAACCGGAGGTGACGCAATGAGCCGCCACATCGTTGTGCTGTCGGGTTCCAACCGCGAGGACAGTCAGTCGCTGAAAGTGGCGCGTTATCTGCGCCAGCGACTGACGGATCTCAACCTGTGCGACGCCAGCGACTTGATTGACCTGGCCGCCTGCCGCCTGCCGCTTTGGCCGGAAAAAGACCGCGATGAGGTGTGGCTTGCCCAACAATCGATCCTTGCCAAAGCGACAGCACTGATCGTGATCAGCCCGGAGTGGAATGGCATGGCCTGCCCCGCGCTGAAGAACTTCTTCCTCTATGCGGGGATCAATGAGCTCGGGCACAAACCCGCGCTGTTGGTGGGCGTCTCGGCTGGACTTGGCGGCGCCTATCCCATCGCCGAGCTGCGTGCGTCGAGCTACAAGAATTGCCGGATCACGTATTTGCCGGAACATCTGATCATTCGGCAGGTGGAGTCGATGCTCAACGACCAGGAACCGGCCCACGAAGACGACAATCGCATTCGGGGGCGTGCTGATTGGGCGTTGTGCATGCTCTGCCAGTACGAAGTTGCGTTTCGCGAGATACGGCTGGCCCTAGAACATCCTCCGGCGTTTGCTACCGGTATGTAGGCGCGGTCGTCACTGCAGATCCTGCCGCTCAGACCGTCCCGGCTTTGCCATGAAACGCTTGCCCCAACACCGCCAACCGCTCTGCCAACGGTGGCAGGCACTGGCTGCTGCGAGTCAGGATGCCAATGTTGTCGGCATTGCGCTCAGCCACGGCCTGGACAGTTTGCAAACGCTCATTGATGCCCATTGATACCTTGGATTGTTCCTGGGTGGTAGTGGCGATCAGGTCGTTGAAATGGTTGATCACTGCGATGTCTTCCACCACGGCGTGGAGCAGTTGCGAAGCGAGTTGGCTGGCGGACACGCAGCGCGCCACCCCATCGCGGCTGTCTTGCATGGCGACAGCGGCCTGGCGGCTGCCCTGCTGCAGCTTGGCGATGATCTGCTGGATTTCCGTGGTGGACGTCGAGGTCTTTTGGGACAGGGTCCGGACTTCGTCGGCTACCACCGCAAAACCACGGCCCTGCTCGCCGGCCCGAGCGGCTTCGATGGCCGCGTTGAGGGCCAGCAGATTGGTTTGTTCGGCGATGCCATTGATCACATCCAGCACCTGGCCGATCTGCTGTGCCTGTTCGGCCAGGACTTGCACGGTTTCGTTGGTCAGGTTGATGCGCCCGGCCAGTTCGACGATCTCTTCTCGGGTCTGGTCAACCGTGCTGCGCCCGCGGTTGACCTGTTCGTTGGCCTGGCCGGCGCGCTGCAAGGTCTGGTCGACATGGCCGGCAATGTTCTCCATGGCCTGGACCAGATGGCTGATCGCTCCGCTCATCTGCGCCACTTCATCGAGTTGGTGGCGGGCGCCGGTTTCCAGGGTCTGGCCGACTTGGGACAGGTCCTGGCCCAGGTCCGAGAGATTTCGGGTATCGCGTACCACGCCGTCCACCAGTTGGGTGATCTGCTGGAGGAAATGATCGAAACGCTCGCTCGACGAGACCTTGGCGCCCTCGCTGCGCTGCCTGCCAGCGTCGTTGCTCAATTGCGCGGCCGCCACCAGAACCTTATCGAGCACATCCTGGTTTTCCGTGGCGTCGGCCAGGCTCTGGTTCGCCAGGTAAATGAGGATCACACTTTCCACCACCACGTAGAACGCGTGGAGAAAGATCATCGACCAGCCACCGTGGGCATCCATCACGAATACCGGATAACCCTGGTGTTGGAGCCAGTGAAAACCGAGGTGATGAACCGCAATGGTGGCGGCGGCCACGACAATCGGCAGCCAGTCACGGTAGAACGTCAACACGGCCAGCAGCACGAAGATCCCGAAGTGGAACTCGATCACGCCCCGGGTCTGGTTGATGTGCAATGCCGCCATGACCATCAACGCCACCGCGATAATGCAACGCATGGCCCGAGTGCCCGCCAGGACGCGATAAAGCACGGTGCTTGCTACGCAGGTTGTCGCCCCGACCAGCAACGCCTGGGTAAACGTCGAGTGCAGGAATGCCAGGCTCAGGGAATACAACAACGTGAGCCAAAGCAGCCCCAACATGATGCGATCGGCTTTACGGTGGTGATCGTTAAAGCGCACGGGCGATGTCATGGGGTCGTCCTTTTCAAAGGCCTGGAGGGTCCGTTACCAATGCCGTTCACGTCTTGGCGGCGTTTCGACAGTGAACTGTAACTGATTATCATCAGTTAGTGGCACTACGCCACCAAGCTTTTCTCGCTGGCCTTTGCTTTATGATGTTCGCCATCTCATGACTGACTGATGGAACCCCCATGACTTTCGATTTCGACACGGTATTGGAGCGCCACGGCACCGGCAGTACCAAATGGAGCCGCTACCCGGCCGATGTGTTGCCGATGTGGGTCGCTGATATGGACTTCTCCGCCCCGTCCGTGATCATCGACGCGCTGCACAAGCGCCTGGAACATCCGATGCTGGGCTACAGCGTGGCCCAGGACGATCTGCGTGCCGCCATCGTGGCCGACCTGTGGAGCAAGTACGCCTGGCGCGTCGAGCCCCAGCAGATTGTGTTCCTGCCGGGTGTCGAACCGGGCTTCAACATGGCGCTGCATGCCTTGGTAGAACCCCAGCAGAATGTCGTGGTGCAGGTGCCCAACTACCCGCCGCTGCGCAACGCAGCGGGTAACTGGCAGTTGAACAAAGTGGAATTGCCATTCAACCCGGTCAACGGTGAATTCCACACGCCATTGGCGGCATTGCGCGACGCATTGCAGGGCGGCGGCGCGCTGTTGCTGAGCAATCCCCATAACCCGCTGGGCAAGGTGTTTGACCGCCAGGAACTCAAGGCCGTGGCAGACATTTGCCTGGAGCAGGACGCCTGGATCATCTCCGACGAAATCCATGCCGAACTGTGCTTCGACGGCCGTGTGCACATTCCAACCGCGTCCCTCAGCCCGGAAATTGCCGAGCGCACCATCACCCTGATGTCCGCCAGCAAGGCCTTCAATATAGCCGGGTTGAAAACCTCGTTCGCCATTATCCAGAACGCCAAGCTGCGCGAACGGGTCAACAGCGCCCGGGCTGGCATGGTCGACAGCGTCAATGCCCTGGGCCTTGAAGCGACCCGTGCGGCCTATAGCGAGGCCGGCCCGTGGCTAGAGGCCTTGAAGGTGTATCTGCAAGCCAACCGCGATTACCTGGTCGAAGCGGTGAACTCTCGCCTGCCGGGCATCACCATGACCGTGCCCCAGGGCACTTACCTGGCTTGGCTGGATTGTTCCGGGTTGGGACTGGATGACCCGCAGGGCTTCTTCCTGAAAGAAGCCAAGGTGGGGCTGAGTGCCGGCCTGGATTTTGGTGACGATGCCGGTCAGTTCGTGCGTTTGAACTTCGGCTGCCCGCGGACGCTGCTGGAGGAAGGGATTGCGCGGATGGAGCGTAGCCTGAAAGCCAGGGGCTGATCCAACAGGCGACAACAATCCATTGTGGCGAGGGGATTTATCCCCTCGTCACAACCGTTACTCATGCATATCCGGCGCATGGACAAAGCACAGCTTGTTCCCTTCCGGATCGCGGCAATAGGCCCCGAAATAACCTTCGCAATACTGCGGCCTCGGGCCGGGTGGGCCTTCGTCGGAGCCGCCCATGGCAATCGCCTGCTCCCAGGCAGCACGCACGGTTTGCGGGGAGTCAGCGGCGAAGCTCACTTGCATGCCATTGCCCCAGGTGGCGGGCAGGCCGTTGAAAGGCAACTGGACGAAAACCTGTGGCCAATGCTTGCCGGGGCGCTGCCACCCCTCCCCCGGCGGGCCCGAGTCGTGTTCACCTTCGATACGCTCCAGCCCCAGGCAGCCGAGGACGGCATCATAGAAAGCGACCATTTTCGGCAGGTCGCGCGCACCGATCTGTATGTGGCTGAACATTGTCCTGCTCCTTATCGAAACCAGTCCTTCCATTGAAGAATACAGCTTCATCCGACGCTCGTCACAGCGCTCGATTCACCGACGAAACGCCCGGTATCACGCTCATCGACTGGCAATAAAATCCGACCGAACTCTGCCCGAAACCCCGCAGTCCACCCTCCATCGCAACCAAGCCTGGAGAACGACAATGGTCGAATACCCTTTCCCACCTTTCCCGAAACAAAGGCAGCCGGTGCCTGGCAGCCAACGGAAAATGGATCCCTACCCGGACTGCGGCGAACAGAGCTACACCGGCTCCGGACGACTGGCGAACAAAATCGCCCTGATCACCGGCGCCGACAGTGGCATCGGTCGCGCCGTCGCCATTGCCTTTGCCCGTGAAGGCGCGGACGTGGCGATTGCCTATCTGGACGAGCATGAAGACGCCAAGGAAACCGCGCG
Source organism: Pseudomonas sp. H1_F01 (assembly GCF_054681425.1). Lineage (NCBI taxonomy): Bacteria > Pseudomonadati > Pseudomonadota > Gammaproteobacteria > Pseudomonadales > Pseudomonadaceae > Pseudomonas > Pseudomonas sp. H1_F01. The sequence goes on from NZ_CP162823.1 coordinate 3,501,484, forward strand.
CTGGGTCGAGCAGGCCGGGCGCCAATGCCTGTTGCTGCCCGGGGACCTGGCGAACAAAGACCAGTGCCGCAAAATCGTCGATGAAACCGTCGCCCGCTTCGGGCATATCGACGTTCTGGTCAACAATGCCGCGTTCCAGATGACCCATGAAAGTCTTGAGGAAATATCCGACGAAGAATGGGTGCGTACGTTCGATATCAACATCACGGCGATGTTCAGGATCTGCCAGGCCGCCGTGCCGCACATGAAGCCGGGTGGCTCGATCATCAACACCAGTTCGGTCAACTCCGACATGCCCAAGCCGACGCTGCTGGCGTATGCCACCACCAAGGGCGCTATCGCCAACTTCACCGGCGGCCTGGCACAAATGCTCGGCCCCAAGGGCATCCGTGTGAACAGCGTGGCACCAGGACCGATCTGGACGCCGCTGATCGTAGCGACCATGCCCGAGAAAGAGGTACAGAATTTCGGCTCCCAGACCCCGCTCGGCCGCCCCGGCCAACCGGTTGAAGTGGCGCCGATCTATGTGCTGCTCGCCTCGGACGAAGCCAGCTACATCTCCGGGGAGCGCTATGGGATTACCGGGGGTAAGCCGATACTTTGAGCCAGGCGCAACATTTTTTCGATCGTTCCCACGCTCCTGCGTGGGAATGCCGCCAGGGACGCTCCGCGTTCCGTTTCTGAAGTGTGACGCAGAGCGTCACGGGATGCATTCCCACGCGGAGCGGGGGAACGATCAGCATCTATCCCTACCGACGCTCACCGGCCACAGCCCGCTGGTGAAAGACCGGCAATTGCTGCAACGCGTATTGCGCTGCCCACAGTTGCACCTGGCCGCGACTGCCAAAGAACCGTTCGCAGCGGCTGAACAGCGCTCGCTGGCCGTTCAGATCGAACGCCCAGGCAAAACACACGGTGCCGGCAGGTATGCCGTCCTTGTCATCTGGTCCGAGCAGCCCGGTGGTCGCCACTGCGACATTGGCATTGGCGTCGCGCAAGGCGCCAAGGGCCATCTCCTCGGCCACTTCACGACTGGTCAGATTGAAGGTATCGATGGTGCGTGGACTGACACCGAGCAGACGCTGCTTGGCTTCAGGGGAATACACCACATAACCGCTTTCGATCAGTGAACCACTGCCCGGCACCTCGGCCAACAACGTAACGATCTGCCCGGCGGTACAGGACTCGGCCGTGGTCAGGCGCAGGTCATGCTCTCGTAGATAATCGACCAGGATTTTGGCTGCAGTCATGGCAAAGGGTCCTTCAGGGATGCTGATGGGTTGACTCTTGCCGTAGTGATTCATTCCCTTTATCGCCCCGTCGTCCGGCGCCAACAAATAAATGAAACCCCGGTCTTTTGCTGCACCTCAAACCTATAAGGGCCTCATGCAGAGGCCATCCTGATCAGGAGGTCGTCATGTCTGCACCTTTCGTCAAACTGTTCACGCACCCTGATTTCGCCTGGACAGACATTCGCGAGCAGGAACAGGCTCATCCGCGCCATTACCTGGCTCATCTGCTATTGCTAGCCTTGATTCCGGCGGTGTGCCTGTTCATCGGCACCACCTGGACTGGTTGGAGCCTGGTCGAAAACGAGACGGTACGGCTCAGCCGCGCCAGCGCATTTCAATTGTGCGTGCTGCTGTACCTGACCATCGTGGTCGGCGTCGCGCTGATGGGACTGTTCATTCGCTGGATGTCCCGCTCCTTCGACGTCCGTCCGACGGTCAACCAATGCATCGGCTTCGCCGCCTACACGGCGACGCCATACTTCCTGGCCGGGATTTTCGGGCTCTACCCGAATCGCTGGCTGGCGGTGGCCGTCTTGTTGCTGGCCTCGGCCTACTCGACATTCCTGCTATTCGTCGGATTGCCCAAGTTCATGAGCCTCAGGAAAGAACAGGGCCTGCTCTACTCGACGAGTGTCTGGGGCGTCGGCTTGCTGGTCCTGGTGACAATCCTGGTGGAAATGATCCTGCTATGGTTCAACTACCTGCAGCCGGAATATCTGCGAGTGCCGGTGGGCTGAAGGTGATACTGCACCCGCCAATGACGGCGGCGTTGCAGTGCTCATCGCGAGTAAGCTCGCTCCCACATGGGTTTACGGGTATTCGCAGTATCTGGACACACCAAAAAACCTGTGGGAGCGAGCTTGCTCGCGATGAGGCCGGCACATCCAAACATCACCGCAAACTGACACTCCGCCATCGCGAGCAAGCTCGCTCCCACAGGAAAGACGCGGTCTCCACCAAGAATCGGGTCGGCTGTTAGGCCGCCTCGTGGAGGACGTTGATCTCGGCACCCCGTTAAGCGGAACCATAAGTAGCCGTTACCGCAGCAATGGATCCACACCCCCTATAAAACACACTACTTATCCGTCTCCCTCATACCAATACGCCTACGCATCTCAGCCGTAATGCTCTGCCGAGTCCGCTTAAGCCCCGCCCAAGGCTCATGCCCAACTTCCGCCAGACGCTCATGAACATTGTGCACATTCCACAAATTCGCCCCCTTGAGCTCGGCCACCTCCTCGCGAAAAACAGGCACCGAAACCGGCAACCCTTCCCGGGTCCGGGCGGCGTAAGCGCAAATGGTGGTAGCGCCCAACCCATTGCGCAGGTAATCGATGAAAATCCGCCCTACCCGATTCTTCGGCCCGGACACCGCCGAAAAACGGTCCGGCAGCAGCTTGGCCATGTGACTGACAATCGCATGGCTGAACCCCTTGACCTCGTCCCAACCCAGCTTGCGCGTCAGCGGCACCACCACATGGATGCCCTTGCCTCCGCTGGTCTTGAGGAACGCCTTGAGCCCCAGCTCATCGAGCACCGATAACGTGAGCTGCGTCGCCTCGACCATGCTTTTCCAGGGCAGCGCCGGGTCCGGGTCAAGGTCGAGAACGAAGCGGTCAGGCTTGTCCAGATCGACCGAGGTGGCGTTCCAGGTGTGCAGCTCCACCGTGCTCATCTGCACCGCGCCGATCAGCGCTTCGGCGTTGTTGATGATCATCACCGGCTGCCCGGTCAGCGCCTTGTCCAGACTGGTGATACCGGGAATCGCCAGGCGCTCGGCGTTCTTCTGGAAGAACAGTTCCCCGGCGATGCCATCCGGCGCCCTGACCAAGGCCACCGGGCGATCCGCCAGTTCTGGCAGGATGAATTCGGCCACGCTGGCGTAGTACTCGGCCAGTTGCAGCTTGGTGGTGCCGCTGCTGGCGTCAATGACCCGCTCCGGATGAGTGATGCGGACCTTGCCGTCCAAGGCCGGTGCCTTGGCCTTGCTCTTGGTTTTGGCCGGTGTCGCGCCAGGCTCATGCTTGGCTTTGGTTTTTTTTGCCGCAGCGGTTTTTTTCACGGGCTTGACCAGCTCCTGGGTAATGTCCTTGGCCGGCTTGTCGTTGCGCAAGCCATGGAAGACCGCATGGCGCACCGAGCCGTCCTTGGTCATTTCGGCAAAGGCCACTTCGGCCAACAGCGTCGGTTCGAGCCAGTGCACGCCCTTGGCTTCGTAACCGCTGGGCGGGTTGACCACGGCGGCCTTTTTGGTCTCCAGGGGCAGCAGTTGCTGGTAGATGCTTTTAAGGGTGGTTTCGTTGAACCCGGTGCCGACCTTGCCGGCATAGCGTAACTGGCCGCTGTCAGCGTCATGCAGCCCCAGCAGCAAGGCACCGAAGGCGCTGCGAGCGCCCTTGGGATCGCTGAAGCCCACCACCACGAACTCCTGGCGATTCTTGCACTTGAGCTTGATCCAGTCGTTGCTGCGCCTGGACACATAGGCACTGCCGATGCGCTTGCCGATCAACCCTTCCATCTGCATCTGGCAGGCGCTGTTGAGCAGCGCTTCGGGAGTTTCTTCGAAAGCATCGGAAAATCGCAGCAAGGGGCTTTCATTGGGCTCCAGCACTGCGGCCAATGCCGTCCGGCGTTCTTGCACTGGCACTTTGCGCAAATCCATGCCATTGAGGTACGGCATGTCGAACAGGTAATAGGCGATCTTGCCACTGCTGCCGGCCTCGAAGGCATTCTGCAAGGCCTGGAAGTCCGGCACGCCCTGGTCGTTGGCAACCACCATCTCGCCGTCGAGCCAGGCCGATTCCAAGCCCAGCTCAGCCAAGGCTTCGGCCTGTCTTGGCAATTTGTGGGTCCAATCATGGCCGTTGCGGGTCAGCAGCCTTACGTCGCCGTGTTCGATGCGCGCCATGACCCGGTAACCGTCGAACTTGATTTCATAGAGCCACTCGCCGTCGGGCGCGCTTTCCACCAGTGTTGCCAGTTCCGGCTTGAGGGTGTCCGGCAACGGTCCGGCGACCGCGCCGCTGAGGGTGGTTTTCGCGGCGCCTCTTGGCGATTTCGCCTGCACGGCCTTTTCCGGTTGTTTCACCGCTTTGGCTGCAGCGGCCTTGCCGCGGCGCTTGGGCACCAGGGTGCGATCGCTGAGCACGCTGTTCGGTTCGGCCTGGACCACGTCGTATTCACTCTCGGGGCGGGCGGCCTGGTCCTGATGCTTGATCAGGAACCACTGCTCCTGCTTGCCAGGCATGTGGGTGCGCACCAGGTTCCACAGGCCGCTGAGCTTTTCGCCTTGCAGTTCGAACTTGAGCCGGCCCTTTTCATAGGCCTCATGGGGATCATCCTGGGGAATCCAGACACCCCGGTCCCAGACGATAACGTCACCGGCGCCGTAATGGCCCTCGGGGATGTTGCCTTCGAACGTGGCGTAATCCAGCGGATGGTCTTCGACATGCACCGCCAGGCGCTTGGCTTTCGGGTCCAGGGAGGGGCCTTTGGGCACCGCCCAGCTCTTGAGCGCACCGTCCAGCTCCAGCCGAAAATCGTAATGCAGCCGCGAGGCGTCGTGTTTTTGAATACAGAACTGCAAGGCATGGGCAGTCTTCGCCGATTTGCGCGAGCGCTTCGCCGCCGGCTCCGGGGTGGCGGCAAAGTCGCGCATGCGGTTGTAGTCATCCAGGGTCTTGCTGCTCATGGCCCACCTGCCACCTGTTGCAACGCCGGATCGGCGACCGGCAGCCCGGCGGTTTCCGCGAGCAATTGATCGACCACGCGGCTCAAGGCCTGTTCGACGGAATCGCCCAGCAGCAGCCCCTGTTCGAAGAGGACGATTTGCCGGTCGGCGCTGGTGCCTTCCTGCACCATGCGGCGCACCTGCTTGAATACGTCCTGGACACCCAACTCTGCTGCGGTCTCACCGAAGGTTTGCTCGGCCAGGGTCAGCCATTCACCGATCAACATCGGCTGCTCCTGCCCCTCGACGATAAACTCCGCGAGAATCCCGTGACGCTTGGCCCGCCAGCGATTCTCCTTGAGCACCCACTGGGACATCTGGCTGTAGTTGGCGCCAGGCCGGCGCTGCGCCACGGCATGGGCCACCATCAGGCGAAACAGCGAGACCAGACAGAGGACGTCGTCGACCCGAGGACAGGCATCACAAATGCGCAGTTCCAGCGTGGGATAACGTGAGGAAGGCCGTATCACCCACCAGCAATCGCTGGGTTGGCGAATGGACCCGGTACGCATGAGCATGTCGACGTAGCTGGCGAACGTCGACTCGTCTTCGAAATACTCCGGCACGCCCATGCGTGGCCATTCATCGCAGGCCACTTGCCGGTAGCTGCTGAAGCCGCTGTAGGCACCGTTCCAGAACGGCGATGACGCGCTCAGGGCCAGGAACATCGGCAGCCAGGGCAGGATCTCATTCATGACTCGCACCCGATCCTGGGTGGCCGGGACTTCCACATGGACATGCAGGCCCGACAGCACGCTGCGCCGCGCCACCCGCTGGTAATCATCGAACAGTTGCTGGAAATGCAGCTCGTCGGTCGGTTGCAGCACTGGGGTGGCCATCGGGTGTGAACCGGCGCTGAGCAGGCCCAGGCCATACGGCGCCAACCGCTGGTTCAAGCCCGTACGCACCTGGCTCAGGTAGTCGGCAGCCTCTGACAGGCTGCGAAAGATGGGCGATGCCATCTCGACCTGGCACAAGAACATTTCATGGGCGAAATGCTTGCCCAGCTCGGCCTGGCACGCGGCGACAGCCTCCGCGGGTGGCTCGCCGGGCATGTGACGGGTTTGCAGATCGGTGATGAAGTACTCCTCTTCAATGCCGAATTTCATGCGCCTGTTCATCGATAATCCCTCCGATAACCCCGCCAATACCTGCGCCAATGCGGGTTACAACCAACGCCACCACGGCGATCCTTTCCACGTCCTGATAACCCGGCGTCAGCAATTCCTCACCAAACACGTCGGGGTCCAATTCCTTGTAGGTCCAGCCGAAATCCGTCGAGTCACGCCATTGACCCAGCGCTTCCAGGAACGGGTCGCGCCCATCCACCATCGCCACGCCGGTGTAAAGCACCAACGAGCCGCCCGGGGCCAGCCGGGGCAAGGCCTGTTCGACGATACGCAACGACAACCCGGCGCCTAGTGCGCCGCCGCCATGGCGATAGGCGCGCTCGGATGGATCAGCCATGTACGGCGGGTTGGCGACGATCAGGTCGAAGTTGCCTGGCACGTCCTGCAGCACGTCGCTGCGAGCGACCTCGACATTGCCCACCTCGGCCAGCGCGGCGTTCACAGCGCTCAGGCGCAAGGCTTGCGGGTTGATGTCCACCGCCAGTACTTGTGCTTCACGCCGGGCGCGGGCAATCACGATCGCACCGACGCCCGCACCACAACCGATGTCCACGGCGCGATGCACCGCCGTGAAGTTCTGTTGCAGATGAGTATGGATCAGTTGGGCAAAGCGGTAGCTGTCAGGGCCGAAAAACACCGCATCGGTGGCCTGGGTGGGGAACTGCGAATGAGCGAACAGCAAGCCATCCAGGCTCGACCAGCGCACCCGGCTACGCAACAGGCCGTCGTGTGCTTCCAGCACCTGGGCGTCTTGCAGTTGCCGCTGTTCATCGGTGCTGATCAGCCCCGGCGCAAACGGCCGTGACCAGCCGAACACGTCCCGCATGGTCTTGGCGCGCTCATTGCCGGGACGCTGGTTGACCCGCTCGTGGGTCAACGGCGTCGGGGTAATGAAACGGTAGCCGTCGGCTTGCAGGCGCCGGCCCAGTTGCAGCAGCGCAAGGTCCGTCTCGGACAGGCGTTCTTCCTCATTCATGCAGGGCTCCCTAGCGAAGTGCGGATTTGAGTTCGATGAAGCGGCGAGTCGCCAACAGCCCCGCCGGATGGCTATGACGCCGAGCACAGAGCCAGGGCATCAGGACCTGCATCTGCTCGTTGGGCGCCCGGCCTTGCAGTGCCTGTTGCAAGCTTTGTACATCGGGATCATCCATCGGTGTCGTTGGCTCGCAAGCCGCAACCGGACCGCGCCGGACGCCGGACCTTGTGCCCTCGTCCAGCCAGTCACCGGCTATCCAATCGTGCAGCAGCTGTTTTTCGTAAGGGCTGAACACCCCGAACATGGCTGCGCCAGCCCCGTTGATCAGCTTCCAGAAGCGGCTGTTCTGCGGGTCTTCATGGCGTTTGATCCAGCCTTTGTTCTGCATTGCCGCCAAGAACCCTTCCAACTGGCCTGGCGCCGAGAGCCACTGGTTGACGGTCTTGCCTTCGAACTTGCAGTAATCGGAATGCATGTGCTGGCCGAACGGGCGTTTGCGTTCAAGCATGTCCAGCACTTCGCGATCCAGGTCGAACGAGCCGATGATGTCCCGGCTGCCCTGCCCCAGGTCATTGAGGCGATAGCCCAACGTGACCCGGTGCCAGAAAGCGTCACGGTCGGCTTCCATCGGCATCAGCTGCAGCAGCGCTTGCACGGCCTTATGGGCGTGGCCGGTGCTGGCGTTGTCGATGGTGACATGAAGGGTGAAATAGTACGGATCGATGTCCAGTTCGCTCAGCTCATAGGCGCTGATCAGCAGATGCAGGGGCAATTGCTCATAGCCCAGGTTGTAGCCGATGACCTCTGGCAGGTATTCGTCGCTGGCGTAACCCAAGGCGAGCTGCACGGCGCCTTGCAGATAAAGGTCGTCATCGATGTCCGGGGCATCCGACAGGTCGTGTTCGGCGAGCAACTTGCGATAGAGCACCACATGGTTCTGCGCGGGATGACCGTCCCCCAGTTCTTCCAGGTAGGTGCACAGCAACCCTTCGAAACGGTGGTCGTGCCAGTGCTTGACCACGCCATACAGCCAGGCACCGTCCACCCGTTTGGTCGGTGCCACCGCCTGCAGGAAGTACAGGGCGTGGGCCTTGCCGCTGAAGAACTCGCGCGCGCCGCCATTTTTGCGCCGCTCCAGGTAGTCAGCGTATTGCCGGGCCACGCCGGCACTGTGCTGCTCGACCCAGGCCTGCAGCGCCGTGGGGTCATCGGGCATCTCCTGGGGAAGCGCCGCAGCCTTTGCGATGCATTCCTGGAGGAACGCTTGGGCGACGGCTTGCTTGTCAGCGTCGTCGGGGCCCTGGAACAGTTGTTCATAACATTGGCGCACGTGCCCGTCAGGCGTAACGGGGTGCACGGTAGCCGGCCGGGATTGAAGGGGTGTCAGCGCAGTCATAAGGGCCTCTTGGGTTCTCGGCGGACGCTGAATCAACACGTCTCTTCTGTTGCAGAGCGCCGGCAACGACGAAAAATTCCGTTGGGTTGAAAGGCCGGCGGATAAACGGGTTGTCCGTTCACGAGGGGAACCCTCGTTTCGCTCCAGCCCTCGAATGAGGACAAGTGCGCTAATACCAGCAAGTGAACACCCTTGTGGCGAGGGGTTTTATCTGTGGGAGCAAGGCTTGCCCGCGATAAAAACAACGCGGTCTCTCTGGAACCGAGGCGCCTGCATCGCGAGCAAGCTTTGCTCCCACAGCGGGGCGGTGCGACGTTTCGCTAAATCCCCTCGCCACAGTATTGTGCTTGGCGGTCGTACAGGGTGTTGCGACTGACTCCCTTGCTATCCAAGGAGCAACGATGACTTTCACGGTATGGGTAGCGGTGCTCGGTGCGGTGTTGCTGACCCTGGCCCTGACCTCCTCCTATCTGCGCTGGATGCCGGTCACCACCTCGGCGATGTGCCTGGTGCTGGGCGTCGCCATCGGGCCGATGGGATTGGACGTGCTGAAGCTGGACATCAGCGACTCCTCGGTCTGGATGGAGCACCTCACGGAAGTCGCGGTGGTGTTTTCGTTGTTCGTCAGCGGCCTCAAGTTGCGTTTGCCCCTCAACAACCGTGCCTGGCGCGTGGCCTTTGGGCTGGCCGGGCCGGTGATGATCCTGTGCATCGCCGGCCTGTGCCTGGCATTGCATTATCTGTTCGGGCTCAGTTGGGGCGTGTCGATGCTGATCGGCGCGATGCTGGCACCTACCGATCCGGTGCTGGCGGCGCTGGTGCAGGTCAACGACGCGCGGGATGACGACCGGGTGCGTTTCGGCCTGTCGGGCGAAGCGGGACTGAACGACGGGACGGCGTTTCCCTTTGTGATCTTCGGCCTGTTGATGCTGCGCGACGACGGCAGCGGTTTTCTCGGTGAGTGGCTGCTGCGTAACGTCCTGTGGGCGGTGCCGGCCGGTTTGCTGGTCGGCTACTGGATGGGCCGCGGGATTGGCAAGCTGACCTTGTCGATGCGCATCAAGAATGCCGACAGCACGCTGTCGCCCAATGACTACCTGGCCCTGGCGCTGATTGCCTTGGCCTACGTCGTGGCCGAATGGATCCAGGGCTACGGCTTTCTCTCAGTGTTCGCCGCCGGCCTGGGGCTGCGCCAGGCCGAGGTCAAGTCCACCGATGAAGCGGCGCCGCCGGCAGAGCACTTGGTGCAACCGGTGGTGGGCCACGAAACCGTCGATCCCCAGCAGGCTGTCCTGGGCGATACCGAGTCGCTGGACGATGGTCAATTGGCCGCTGGGGTCATGATGAGCGACATGCTCGCATTCGGCAGCCTGGTGGAGCGATCGATGGAAGTGTTCCTGGTCACCCTGCTCGGCGTCGTGCTGGCCAACCATTGGGACTGGCGGGCCTTGGCGATCGGTGCCCTGCTGTTTGCCGTCATCCGCCCGCTAAGCGTCCTGGCGATGCCCTGGGGGCGATTGCTCGACGGACCGCAGCGGCTGCTGATCGGCTGGTTTGGTATCCGCGGGATTGGCAGCCTGTTTTATCTGTTTTTTGCCTTGAACCATGACCTGCAGCCGGAGGTGGCGCAACTGTGCATCAACCTCACCCTGTCGGTGGTGGCGTTGAGCATTCTGGTCCATGGTGTCACGACCCAACCGACCCTGGCATGGTATGAGCGCCGCAAGCATTCAGGCTGAGACGAGCGCGTCTCAACCGCCAGGATCGCCCATCTGGATATAGACCGAATACACCCCCAGCAACACCCAGAAGGTGGCGAAGATCCATGGCGTACGCACCGAGAACAGCAGCGACTTGCGGTAGCCTTTGTGCGTCGATTCCCGCTCGCTGAACAGCGGCGACTCGTCGTAGGCCAGGCCCATCAAGGGTTCGGCGCGCAATAACTCGCTCTGTTTGAAATGCCAATGATCGATGATCTCGTAGGCCGCCTTGATGCCCGGCCAGGCATTGAGTGAGCTCAAGAAGCCCAGCAAGGCCAGGAATGGCGGCACGATCAGCGTGAACAACTTGCCCCATTCCGGGTTCAAGTTGGCCATGCATGAGGCAAAGGCGATCACCAGGAAAGATTGCGCGGCGAGGTAAGCATCGGTTCGGTTGGCCAGAATGCTGGTCTCGTACTGGATCTCCCGGCGATAGAAATCCAGTCGTTCCTTGGGCGAGCCGAACAGTTTGGCGTTGTGTTCCGTCAGTTCTTCTTCCGGGGTTGGCCCGGTGAGTATTCTGGGCATTGCGCAGGCTGAGCCTCGATGATGATTCGGACTCATTAGAAGAACCCGGCACACGGCAAGTTCAAGCCAATGGACCGCAGGGGCATCAAGCGCCCGAGGAAACACTCCCTGACCGCCAAGGTCTCTAGTTCATATGGGCAAGAGGACGCTTGTGTGGATTATCTTGGATGGGTGCAATGGCCAGCGATGCTCGTCACGGTGCTGGCCGCCTGGTTGATCGGCTCACGTCAACCGCGACGCCGGGTGGCGGGATTCAGTTGTTTTATTGCCAGCAATATTCTGTGGGTGATCTGGGGGCTTCATACCCACGCGTATGCATTGATCGTGTTGCAGTTTTGCCTGTGTGCGATGAATTTGCGTGGGTTCAAGAAGAATACCGAATAGGCGGCTGCTCCCTCACCAAAGGAGGCGGACGTTGCGCTCCTGGCTATTTCATCGTCTGCCCAATGATCTGCACCAGGTCAATCTGCTTGAACGGCTTGATCAACCGAGGCAATTGCGTGGCGAAACCTTCCAGGCGTTCGGCATAACCGGTGGCCAGGATGATGGGCAAGGTCGGTTGGCGGTCGCGCAACAGTTTCGCCAGCTGCGCACCGTCCATCTGCGGCATGGCCATGTCGGTGATCACCAGGTCGATGTCCGGGTTGCGCTCATGCAACTCCAGCGCCTGGGCGCCCGAGGCTGCGCAAAGGACCCGGTGTCCGAGGTCTTCGATCAGCAGGCGCGTGCTGGTCAGCACCAGGCTGTCATCATCGACCACCAGCACTTTCAACTCGTCGACCGGCTGTGTTGCTTCCTGGATCGACGCTTTACCCGGTGCCGGGTTGTTCGCCACCGGTAGCCACAACTGCGCGGTGGTACCGACACCTTTCTGGCTCCTGAGCGTCAGACGTCCCCCCAACTGCTCCGCCAGGCCATGCACCATGGACAACCCCAGGCCCGTGCCCTTGCCAACGCCCTTGGTGGTGAAAAACGGGTCCACGGCCGAGGCCAGCGTGGCTTCATCCATGCCCTCGCCTTCATCGGTAATCGCCAGGCAAATGTAGCGCCCGGGAGCCATCGGCTTGTCCGGGGCCGCATCACACCCTTGCCGCTCATCGGCAGTAATCATGAGCTGGCCGCCATGGGGCATGGCGTCCCGGGCGTTGGTCGCCAGGTTGAGAATCGCCAGTTCCAGTTGGTTGACATCGGCCAGCACCGGCGACAGCGCCTCGGCGAAACGGGTCTGGATGTGTATCGACGGGCCCAGGGAGCTTTGCAGCAGGCCGCTGATACCCTGCACCAGGGCCGACAGCTCGACCGATTCGTAGGTCAGTTTTTGCCGGCGGGCAAACGCCAGCATGCGCTGGGTCAGCGAAACCCCGCGCAGCGCGCCCTGGGTCGCGTTGTCCAGCAATTGAGTGAGTTTCGGCTCGTTGGGCATGCGCTTGCGCACGATCTCCAGGTTGCCAAGGATGACCGTCAACAGGTTGTTGAAATCATGGGCGATGCCGCCGGTGAGCTGGCCGATGGCTTGCAGTTTCTGGGATTGGAACAGCGCCTCGCGGGCCTGTTCGAGGGCCTGCTGGGCCTGGGTGGCATCGGTAATGTCGCGGGTGATCTTGGCAAAGCCCAACAGCGTGCCGGTGTCGCTGCGAATCGCATCGATGACGACGTGGGCCATGAAGCGCGTGCCATCCTTGCGCATGCGCCAGCCCTTCTTCTCGAAACGCCCTTCGCTGGCGGCGATGCTCAACGCGCGCTGCGGTTCGCCGGTATCGCGATCTTCGGGGGTGTAGAACATCGAGAAATGCTGGCCGATGGCTTCGGCCGGTAGGTAACCCTTGATCCGCTGCGCCCCCAGGTTCCAGTTGGTGACCTGGCCTTGCGGGTCGAGCATGTAGATGGCGTAATCGGTGACGCTTTGCACCAGCAGGCGGAACTGCTGCTCGCTTTGCTTGAGGGTTTCCTCGGCCATCTTGCGATCGGTCAGGTCGCGGGTGATCTTGGCGAAACCAAGCAAGGTGCCGCTCTGGCTGTCGATGATCGGATCGATCACCACATGGGACCAGAACAGCGTACCGTCCTTGCGCACCCGCCAACCCTCACCTTCAAAGCGCCCCTCCTGCACAGCCGTGTCCAGCGCCCGTTGCGGCAGGCCGGCGGCGCGGTCCTGATCGGTATAGAAACGGGAGAAATGCTGGCCCAGGATCTCGGACTCCGCGTAGCCCTTGAAACGCCTGGCGCCAGAGTTCCAGCTGGTGATGATGCCCGATGGGTCGGTCATGTAGATGGCGTAGTCGACCACAGCGTCGATGAGCAGGCGAAAACGCTGTTCCTCGTTCATGAGTGGGGTCTTGGGGGCGTTCTCAAGCATCTGGCCGGGGCATCCGTGTGGACTTTTGCGGAGTATGGAACAAGTCTGGCGCCAGGAAAAATTATTGAGCTTTGGGAGCGCAATACTCAGGTCTCCCAGGCTATTCACAAACCCAAGCCCTGATGGATTCCCCTGTGGGAGCGAGCTTGCTCGCGATGGCGGTGTTTCAGCCAGCCTTCATGTCACTGACAGACCGCCATCGCGAGCAAGCTCGCTCCTACAGGTGGCGGGGTGTGTTTCCTGAGTGACAGACCACCAACGCGGCAATAAGTGCTGCACCCTGGCCTCGCCAAACCGGTCATCGATCAGCAATACCACCCCGCGATCCTGCTGGGTGCGGATTACGCGGCCGGCCGCCTGCACGACTTTTTGCAGGCCGGGATACAAGTAGGTGTAGTCGTAACCATCGCCAAAGATCGCCGCCATGCGTTGTTTCATCTGCTCATTGACCGGGTTGAACTGCGCCAGCCCCAAGGTGGCGATGAACGCGCCGATCAGGCGTGAACCCGGCAAATCGATGCCCTCGCCGAACGCACCGCCCAGCACCGCAAAGCCAATGCCTTGGCTGTGCTCCATGAACCGCTCGATAAACGCCTGCCGGGGGGCTTCGCCCATGCCGCGCGATTGCGTCCAAAGCGCAATTTGCGGGTAGCGCTCGGCAAACAACCCCGCCACTTGCTGCAAGTAATCGAAGCTGCTGAAAAAAGCCAGGTAGTTGCCTGGGCGCTCGCTGAACTGGCGGGCCATCAACGCGGCAATGGGTTCCAGGGACGCCTGGCGGTGGGCAAAACGGGTGGAAATGCGGCTGACAACCTGCACGTCCAGTTGTTCGGCCTTGAACGGCGATTCCACGTCGATCCATACCGTGTCGCCCGGCGTCCCCAACAAATCTGCGTAGTAGTGCCGGGGGCTCAAGGTCGCGGAAAACAGCACCGTGCTGCGGGCCGCCGTCAGCCTGGGCCGCAGGAATGCGGCCGGCACCACGTTGCGCAGGCACAGCGTAGACAGGCTGCGCTGGCGGCCAAGTTCGCGCTTGTGGATGTCGAACAGAAAGTGCTCGTCGAAGGTTTCCGCCACCCGGCCAAACTGCAACGCGTCGAAGTAAAACGCCTGCAATCCGCTGTCCAGGCCCTGGGGATGATCGTTGAGGTAATCGCCGATAGCCGTCGTGCAGTTGGCCAGGGCCTGGAGCAGTTTTTCCGGCAGTTTTTCATAAGCCTGATAGGCCGCCACCTGGGGCGCATGCAAGGCGTTCCACTGGCGATTGACCCTATCGAGGGATTTCTTCAGCGGTTCGGGGGCGGTTTTGCGCACGCTGGTCAGCGTGGCCTGGTCGAGGGTCGCGCTGTACATCTGCCGCCCGCGCTCCACCAGGTTATGGGCTTCATCCACCAAGGTCGCGACAGTCCAGCCGTTGGCCTGGGCCAGACCGAAGAGCAACGCGCTGAAGTCGAAGTAATAGTTGTAGTCGGCCACCACCACGTCGGCCCAGCGGGCCATTTCCTGGCTGAGGTAATACGGGCAGACCTCATGGGCCAGCGCGATCTCGCGCAACGCCGCCTGGTCGAGCAACGTGACCTGGCTCGCTGCTGCCCGGGCGCCCGGCAAGCGGTCGTAGAAACCGCGGGCCAGTGGGCAGGATTCGCCATGGCATGCCTTGTCCGGGTGTTCGCAAGCCTTGTCCCGGGCGATCATTTCCAGCACCCGCAATGGCATTGACGACGCGCCGTGGGTGATCACCCGCGCCGCATCCAGGGCCAGCTTGCGCCCTGGGGTTTTCGCCGTGAGGAAGTACACTTTGTCCAGTTGCTGCGGCGCCAAAGCCTTGAGCATTGGGAACAAGGTACCGACGGTCTTGCCGATGCCCGTTGGCGCCTGGGCCATCAGGCAGCGGCCGGTGCTGACGGCCTTGAACACCGATTCGGCCAGGTGCCGTTGCCCCGACCTGAAACCCGCATGGGGAAATACCAGCGATTGCGCGCCGAGGTTGCGCGCCTGTCGATGGGCCATTTCCTGTTCGGCCCAGGCCAGGAACAACGCGCATTGCGCTTCGAAGAAGGCTTGCAGCTGTGTCGCCTCGAAACGTTGGGTGATGCAGGTTTCCTTTTCGCTGACGATGTCGAAGTACACCAGAGCCACGTCGATGTGCGGCAATTGCAGTTTCTGGCACATCAACCCGCCATAGATTTTCGCCTGGGCCCAATGCAGCTGGCGATGATTGGCTGGCTGCTTGGCCAGCTCACCCCGGTAGGTCTTCACTTCTTCAAGGCATTGGCGAACGGGGTCGTAGCCATCGGCCCGGCCTTTGACTGTCAGTGTCTGGTAATGACCTTCGAGGGCCACTTCAGCCTGATAACCCTCGCTGCGCCGCGAGGCCACGGTGCGATGGCCGGCGATGCCTTCCAGGGCCGTGGGCGAAGGTGTGAAGCGCAGGTCAAGGTCACCCACCTTGGCGGTGAACTCACACAATGCCCGCACGGCGATGCTGTAGCTGGGTGCCGGGTTCATGCGGCCCCATCGCGAGCAAGCTCGCTCCCACAGGTGATCTGTGGTGACTCATCCCATGTGGGAGCGAGCTCGCTCGCGATGGCTGACTCTGCCCATTGCACATAACAAACGGCAACGGGCATCTGGTGTTCATGGCAGAACTCCAGCCAGCGTAGCTGGTTGTCTTGCAGCCGATCGCCAGGGCCTTTGACTTCGATCATGCGGTAGGTCTTGTGCTGCGGCCAGAACTGGATCAGGTCCGGCATACCGGCGCGATTGGCCTTGATGTCCAGCAGCAGACGGTCAAACCAGTGCTTGAGATGCGCGGCCGGCAGGCAATCGAGGGCTTGCTCCAGCAAGGGCTCGGACAGCGCGCCCCAGAATACGAAAGGCGACTGCACGCCCCGCTTTTCGGCATAGCGACGGCCGATGGTCTGCCGATAGCGGCCATCGTCCAACTCTGCCAGGCAAGCTGCGAACAGCTCGGCGCGACGGGCATGGAAATCTTCGTTGAGCAGGTCCACCGGCCCGCGTTGGAACGGGTGGAAAAACGCGCCCGGCAACGGCGCGAAGATCGCCGGCCAGCACAGCAGGCCGAACAGCGAATTGATCAGGCTGTTCTCGACGTAATGCACTGGCGCGGTTTCGTCGTGCAGGTGGGCCTGGACGTGGTACTCCACCGACAAGGTCGGATCGACGCGCGGCAGTTGCAGTTCCAGGCGCTCCACTTCCCGGGCCAGGCTCCGTGGCACCGGCGGCCCGCCCAACTTGCGCCGAAGACGGGGCACGATCCGCAGCAAGGCCTGGGTTTCGGCGGCACTTTGCGGTGCCTGCATCGCCACCTCGCCCAGTTCAAGGGCCAGGGCGTATTCGCCGATGCGTTCCAGCACCCGGACCATCCGCAACCGCGCCCCCGGGTAAGCGCAATCGCGATAGATGCCCAAGGCCAAGGCGAAGTCACCGATGCGTTCGCCGTGCTGGCCAATCTGGAACAACAACTTGCCCCGGCGCCGCTCCAGCCACGGATTGTCCAGGGACAGCTCGTTGACCTGGGCGACGATCTCTTCCAGGGACTCGCCAGCTTCGAAGCGCTGCTGGCAGTCGTGCAGGAACAGGCAGGCATCGACGTCCTCGCGGCTGCGCAACCCCCGTGACTCGGCACTGAACTCGACGGTTTCGTAGGTGAAGATGCCCAGGTCCGACAGGACGAATTCCGACCAATCCTGGTAAAGGTTGCCGAAAAACATCAACCGCAGCCGGTCACACAGATTCATGATCGTCAGGCTGTACAGCCTGTCGTCCAGCTGCGGGCACCAGGCACGGAACGGCTGGGACTGGTTGAGGCGCTCGTCCAAGGCCTGGAGCCATTCGGTCTTTTTCGCCTTGGGCTGTTCGATCAGGTGACCCAGGCACAGGAGGATTTCCGGCTTGAGCAGCACCTCGAACAGTTCGGCGAGCCCGATGGGGGCCTCTTTCTCGACCCAACCCAGCGCCAGCAGTGGCGCGACCGCGGCGCCGATGTCGCCAATTTCCGGGTAGTGCAGCTTGCTATGGCGAAACCGAAGCCCCTTGCGCATCACCATCCGCACCAGCAAGCCCTGGGCACCACGCGGCAGCGCGGCGAAGTGCTCGATGAAACGCTGCTCGTCAGTGCTGAGCACATCGGCATAACGCTGCGTCAACCAAGCGAGCACCTGCTGGAAGTTGTTCAGGTAGTAAAACGGATCGTCGAGGGAACGGACTGCCACGGAAAGAACACCAAGGATATCGGATACTGGTTATGCATACAGATAACAGCTGTAAACCAGCCAGGCAACAGCAAAAGATGAACGGTCTCCTATATTTAAGATGAAATCCTTCAGCTAGCGATGAACTTTCCTACAGCAAGCGAGACCAATGGCGGTTGACTAACATGATGGCGCGGTCGAATCAGTTGCGCCGTGTCCTTTTGATTGAGAGGTTATGGTTATGAACATCAGGTTTCTGGGCCTGCCCATGGTCGCCGTGGCATTTCTGGCTCTGGCTGGCTGCGCGTCGCCAACCGTGGTGACCTTGCAGAACGGTACCCAGTATTTGACCAAGGACACCCCCAATACCCGCACCGCTGACGGTTTCTACGAGTTCGAGGATATTTCCGGCAGGAAAGTCCGGGTCCGCGCCGATGATGTGGCAACCATTCGCAAGGAAGACTGATTACCGGTGATTCGCCTGCTGCACCGCCATCGCGAGCTCCCACAAAGTCTCGGTGGTGAACACAAATCCAGTACACACCTGTGACCCACTGTGGGAGCGAGCTTGCTCGCGATAGCGGTGAGTCAGTAGCAGCGGGGTTGGATGTGCCGGCCCAATCGCGAGCAAGCTCGCTCCCACAAGGTTCGGTGATGAACACAAATACTGCATACACCCGAGATCCACTGTGGGAGCGAGCCTGCTCGCGATGGCTATATCAGGCGAACACGATCCCTTCGCCCCCCACCTGACCGAGACCTACGCCCACCAGGGTCACGGAACTGTCGCCCACCTTGAGCAGCGTGTCATTGCCCACTTGTGACAGGTACTGGCTGTAGTCATGACCTGCCCCGGCACCTGGTACGCCGAGGAACACCAGCTTGTCCCCCGCGTCGTAGCCGCTGATCCGGTCGTGGCCGAAGGCGCCGTTGAAGAGGAAAGTGTCACTGCCGCCTCCCGCTTGCATCTGGTCATTGCCTGCACCACCGACGAAGGTGTCGTTACCCGCGCCGCCCACCAGCACATCGTTGCCGTCCTGGCCGAACAGCCAGTCACCCTTCGCTCCCGCCACCAAGGTGTCGTTGGCCGCGCTGCCCTTGATCGAAGAGGCATACGCCGTCAGGTTGGCACCGGCCACCAGGCCATTGGCGGTGACACTGTGGCTCACTTCATCCTTGAGCAGCCCCCAGAACAACCCGGACTCCTTACTGACCAACGTGCCGATGTCGCGGGTGATGCTGATCGCGCCATGGGCGTCGCGCATATACAGCGTCCCGGCCCCGTCGTGGGCGAAACTGAAATCCTTCACCGACTGCTGCAGTTGCAGGCTGTTGCTCCCCTGCCCGCCCAGGATCACGTTGTAGCCACCGCCATCGCGAAAGGTGTCGTTGCCGGCGCGGCCTTCCAGGTAGTCGTTACCCTGGCCGCCCTGGATCAGGTCATTGCTGTCGCTGCCGATGATGAACGTGCTGCCGGTGTGGGTTTCAGCATTGCGGTTGAGGTCTTGCACCCAGGTATTGGCGCGCGCAGGGTCCGACAGGTTGGCGACGATGATGGTGGAGTCTTTTTCGGTGAGGTCGTAGAACACCGAGCCCATGATCCGGCCCATGCCATCGCCATAGCCGGTAGGCAGGTGGGAAATCCAGGTGGGGATGTTGAGAATGGAAAACGGCAACACGTTCCATGCCGTCGAAGCGTAGTGGTCGTTGAAGCTGACGATATTGTTAGTGGCCGATTCCTGTTGCCCATCGTGCACACCCACCGACGCGAGGTTGAACGTCGAGCCGTCCAGGGCGCGGAACACCGGATCGTTCTCGTAGCCGATGTTCAAGACCTTGTCGGTACTGCTCTGGGTTGGCGAGGCGTAGGCGATGTAGTTGGCACTGGAGTAGAACCCTGACCATTTGCTCGCGCTCAAGTCCGCCAGGCTGTTGACCGCCAGCCCACCCAGGCTGTGACCGCTGACCAGCACGTCGTTGCCCGTCAGGCCATGGGCCTGGGCAAACTTCGCGACGTCCCCCAGCAGGTTGCCAAAGGCTTCGCCGACGTAGTTTTTCGCATAGTCCTTGGGCCCCAGCGCGGCCATCAGGTCGTTGATCACGTCGCCGATGGAATCGCCAATCAGGTTTTCCCTAGGGCCACTGGTGCCGCGAAACGACACGCCGATTTCCTGCAAGTGACCCTCGGCGTCGTACTTGCCGAGGATCTCTACCTGCGCGGTGGTGTAGCCGGCCTTTTCACCAAAAAACGTCCCGCGGCCATCCACCTTGCCGGCGTAACCCAGTTGATCGGCGCTGATGGGCGTCCAGCCGGCCTTCTGTACCGCCTCCAGGGCCAGTTTTTCCGAGTCGGGATTCCACGGCACGCCGGGAATCACCCCTTGGGAATCGGTGCCGCCCAGCAGCGCAGTCACCAGGGTCGCCGGCAGGCCGGCACCGAAGCCGTTGTGCTGGTAACCGGCGGCAAAGCCGTTGTCGAGGTTGTGGTAGGAATACAGCATGATCGCCATTGCGTCGCTGACCAGTGCCTTGGACTCGGTAGTGCCGAGGTTCTTGTAGTCGTAGATACCCATGGTTGTTGCTCTCTTTTGTTGTTGGAATGCGGGAACCGGGTGGCAAGACTTCCTTGCTCCTGGTCAGAACTGCCAATCCAGCGTCAAGCCCACGCCATGGGATTTATCCCGGGAGCCGAGCAGGCCGTTGTAATCGAGGTTGACCCGCACATCCTTGGCGACCGCGAGCCCGGCGCGGGCGCCGATCACAGCAGCGTTGCGGTCCATGGACACGCTCTGCACCGCGAAAGTGCTGCTGCTGTCGGCAAATGCCAGATCCTGTTCGGACGTGGTGTTGCTCAGGTTGTGCTGCCAGCCGAGGGAGCCGGAAAGCTGCAGTTGTTGTTTATCCGACAGGGCCAGGGTGTGGCTGGCCCGCACGCCCAGGGTCGAGAGCACGGCATCGCGACGGTCGTCGCCAGCGTGCAGGGCTGCGTTGTCGCCTTTCTCATGGAAGCTGTCGCTGTCCAGGTGCACATAGGCCAGGTTGGCAAACGGCTCCAGGGCGACCGGTTGCAAGTCGAGGCGATACGCCGCTTCGGTGAAGAGCTGGGTGGTCCGGGCATCGCGCTTGGTTTTCTCTCGGCCGCTGACGTCACCCCATTGCAGGTCCCGCTTGACGTCGATGCGATGCCAGCTGTGGGCGCCGCCGACGGTCAGGCGCAGCGCGTCGATCTCATGCCCCAGATAGACGCCCAGGTGATAGCTGTCGGCCTTGGCCGAAGAGTGGGTGCCGTCGCCCATGCTCAACGAACTGTCGCTGTAGCCGGTGACGAAGCCCAGTCGCGTCTGGTCGCTGATCAGGCCGTCGACACCGGCCAGCAGCCCGCCGATGGAGCTGGTCGTACTGGCGTGATCATGTCCGCCATCGTTCTTGCCCCAAGCACCCAGCACCTTGAACCAGGCATTGCTGCTGGCATCGGTCGGCGTACCGGCGTCGTACAGTGCGTCCTGGCGCAGGCGATCCCCCACGGCGTCGCGCAATTGACGGCTGTCGTTGATCAGCAGCGTGCCAATGGCCGGATGGATTTCACCAGACAGTTGCTGGAATGCCTGTTGCGCCACGGCGGCGCTGGGCGAAAGCAGCAAGGCTTCGTAGAGTCCGTTGCCCGCGCCCAATTGTTCGGCGGCCGAGGCGACGGAACGCTGGTTAGGCGTCAAGCCGAGGCTGGCAAACGACGCATCGTTACGCTCGACCGCCAGTTGAATGCCACTGGCGCTGTACGCCAGGTCGCCCCCCAGAAACGCATAGTTGGGCAAGACTTCAGCGAAGCGCCCGTCAATACCATCGACGGCCTGCAAGATATTGAACTGCCTGCCCAGCAGGCTTTTCACGTCGCCGGCCGTCAGCAGCGTCGGGCTGTTTTCCAGGGACAGCGACACCGTCGCCCCGTCAATGGAGGCCTTGCCGCCGGCCACGATCAGGTCGCTGGAGGTGGGCGAGACCTCCACCGCGTAGTTCGAACCGGGCTGGAACGTCACGTCGCCGGCCACTTGCAACGTGCCGATGGAGTTACCGGGCGCCACGCTGCCGCCGCGGTTGGCGGTCAGGCTGGCGATGCGCCCGTTGCCACCAAGGATGCCGCCGTCATTGACGGTAGCGGCCGAGGCCAGCGAGCCATTGACTGCCAGCCGTCCTTGATTGACCAGGGTTGGCCCGCTGTAGGTGTTTGCGCCAGTGAGCACCAGGGTGCCGATGCCCTCCTTGGTCAGCCCGCCGTGACCCGCGATGTCGTTGCGCCAAACGTCCAGGCCACATTGGATGCCGCTGCACACTCGCTCCGTGGATTTGCCGGCATCGATGATCGCGCCAATGCCCGGCAGGTCCACCACGAACTGACCGGAGCCGTAGGCGCCCTCGATGCGAAATTCCTCGGGAATGTCCTGCTCGGTCACCAGCATCGATGGACCGTCGATGGCCTTGCCCAGGTTGATCATGCCCCAGCCGTACAACGCATCGACGCCCGGCGCGCCCATGTCGGTAGCGGTGGTGCGCAGCACGCTGGCGACCTGGGCGCCGGTCATGTACGGGAAACGCTCCATCAACACCGCCACGCTGCCGGCAACATGGGGCGCGGCCATGGAGGTGCCGCTCTTGTTGGCGTAGCCGACGGTCAGGTCGTCGGCACTGGTGCCGCCAATCACGGCGCTGTAGACCCGTGTGCCCGGTGCCGACACGCAGAAACTGGCGGTGTAGCCGCAGCGCGACGAGAAGGTGCTGATGGTGTACGGATCGGCGCTGGCGGTGTCGGGGTTGATTTGCAGCGCCGCCACGGTGAGCCAGTTCGGCGCGATGTCCGGCACGAAATACGCCAGGCCCGCGATGGCGTCGGGGTTATTGAGGTTGTAGTCGTTGCCGGCGGCGAAGATCGTCACGATCCCGCTGCGGGCCGCGGCGATGGCGCCCTCGTAGGCGCCGCCGGGCTTGGTGCCCAGCAGCGGCTTGATCTGATCGAATTGCAGTTGCGCGTCCTGCACGGTGAAGTGCGGGAACGCCGGATCGCGGCCGCCCAGGTCGAAACGATCGGTGATGCCGATGCCCCAGCTGTTGTTGATGATGCGTGCGCCGCTGGCGATCAACGCGTCCCAACCCGCCTTGTACACCGCGCCATCGTTGCCCAGGATGATGCCATCCTCGGGGCCCGGGTCGCCGTTGTCGGCGCTGATGATCTGCGCATTGTACGCCACACCGTGCATCGGGCTGCCATCGCGACTGCCGGCAGCGATCCCGCCGACATGGGTGCCGTGGGAACCCAGCTTGCCATCGGAGCCCACAGTGGGTGAACCGTCGTAGCGGAACGCATCACCGGCCTTCACCGGGATGTAGGGGTCGGTGTACTCACGGATGCCGCTGGTGACCAGCGTCACGACTTTGCCGGTGCCGGAGAACTCTGGGTGCGCCGCGTAGACCGGCTGGTCGAAGATCCCCAGCTTGACGCCCTTGCCGGTATACCCGGCGGCGTAGGCCTGTTGCGCGTTGATGGCTCCCAGCCCCCATTCGGCGTTGAATTCGCTGCTGCGCCAGCTGTCCGGGTTGCCCGCCCTGCCGCTCTCGACATAAGGCGCCGCCTGGGCCGTGCCCAAGGTCGCCAGGGCGCAGAGCACGGCGCGGTTGAGGGCCTTGAGCAGAAACACGCGGCCCGTCTGTCCGGGCTGTTTTTTGTTATCGACTTTCATCACGAACCATCCTTAGTAGCGTTTTATGAATTGCTGAAAATACCTTCTGTGGCGAGGGGATTTATCTGTGGGAGCAAGGCTTGCCCGCGATAAAAACAACGCGGTATCTCTGGAACCGAGGCGCCTGCACCGCGAGCAAGCTTTGCTCCCACAGATAAATCCCCTCGCCACAAAGACAAAGCGCCGATCATTGAATTGGCGCCCGGGACACAAACGCCTCATCCACCTTCGCCAGGTCCTGCGGGCCGAGGGTGCCGGCGTAGTAATGCAGCTTGGTCCAGGCCATGAGGTAGTCGTAACGGGCCTGGGCCAGGTCGCGGCGGGTGGTGTAGAGCTGTTGCTCGGCATTGAGTGCGTCGAGGTTGACCCGCTCGCCGCCAAGGATGCTTTGCCGGGTCGAGACCACCAGTGCTTCAGCGGAGCTCAGGGCCTTCTGATAAGCGCGCAGTTTGTTCGCCCCGGACACGCAGGCGCTGAACTGGCGGCGCAATTCGATCAGCGTCTCGCGGGTCTTGGCATCCAGCTCGTATTCGGCTTGTTCCATATTGCGGCTGGCCTGGCGGGTCGACGCCGAGACCCCGCCACCGGCGTACAGCGGCACACTGACTTCCAGGCCGATGGTGTTGGTGTCGTAGCGCTGGTTGTAGGTGTTGCCACTTTCCGATTCGTTCTGGCGCATCGTCGCGTAGGCGCTGACCTTGGGCAGGTGCCCGGCGCGGTTGCGCTCCACCTCGAAACGCGCCACGTCCACCGCTTGGCGCTGGGATGCCAGGTTGGGGTTATTGCTCACCGCCAGCTCATGCCAGGTGTCGAAACTGGCCGGTTGCAAGGCAAAGGTCTGGAAGGTGTCGTGCAACGGGGCCAGGTCGCCGATATCCAGGGCCGGGACGCCAATCAGCGAGCCCAGTTCACGCAAGGCGGCGTCCTGCTCATCGCGCGCCTCGATCTCTTCGGCGATAGCCAGTTCATAGCGCGCCTGCGCCTCGAGGATGTCGGTGCGCGTACCTTCGCCCTGGCGAAACAGATGCTCGTTCTGGTGGAATTGCTGCTCGAACGCCTTTTTCTTGGCCAGGGCAATGTCAATCTGGTCCTGGGCGAATAGCGCCTGGGTGTAATAACTCAGCACCCGCACCAACAACTCCTGGCTCTTGCCACGAAAACTTTCGTCGGCGAACAGCGCCTGGGCCACGCCCTTGCGGTAGGCCGCGTACGCCTCGTAGTCCAGCAGCGGTTGTTGCAGTGTCAGGCTGGAGCCGTAGCTGCTGTAGTTGCGATCGTCATGCTGACTGGCGCCGCGATCGTTGAGGTACGTGACCTTGGATTGGTTGCGACCTTTGTTGTAGCTGTAGCCCAGGTGCGGCAACAGCCCGGCGCGGCCAATGGCGCGATTTTCCAGGCCCGCATCGCGCTCCTTGATCGCGCCCAGGTAGACCGGGTCATTGCGCAGGGCCTGCTCGTAGAACTCGAAGGGCCCCATGGCCCAGGCGTTGTTGCACACGGAAACGGCCAGCACGGCCAGCCAATAGAAACGCTTCATACCGCCGGACATCCTTATTCTTCGGTCAACGCAGAGCCGGCTCGGTCGAGCAGCGGTTTGAACAGGTAGTTGAGCAACGAGCGCTCGCCCGTGCGCACGAACATCTCGGCCGGCATGCCGGGCTTGATCACCAGGCCGTTGAGCTTGTCCATCGCCACGTCGCTGACGCTGCTGCGCAGGACGTAATACGGCGCGCCGGTCTTCTCATCGAGCATCTGGTCGGCGGAAATCAAACTGACTTCCCCCGGCACCCTTGGCGTGCGGTTCTGGTTGAAGGCGGTAAACAGGATGTCCACCGGCAAATGCGGGCCGACCTTGTCGATCAGGTGCACCGGCAAATGCCCTTCCACCTCCAACCGCGTGCCTTGGGGGACGATTTCCAACAAGGTGTCGCCCTGGCGTACCACCGCGCCCTCGGTATGCACCCCCAGGTTGACGGCGATGCCATCGGCGGTGGCGAGGATTTCGCTGTGTTGCAGCTCGAATCCGGCGGATTTCAATTGCTGTTGCAGGGTTTCGCTCTTGAGCTGGGCGTCGGCCAATTGGCTGCGCACCTCTTTCTGGTATTCCTCGTGATGCTGCTGCAGCTTCAGGCGCGACTCGACGATCCCCTGCTCCACTCGCCCGCTTTCGCCGCTGTTCTGCGCGAGTTCCTGCTGCACTTGCGACAGTTGGCGTTGATAGTCCAGCAATCGGTTGCGCGGGATGTAGCCGTTGTCGGCCAAGGGTTGCAGGTTGCCCAGTTGCAGGCGCAGGGATTCGGCTTGGGCGGTCAGGTCGCTGCGGGCCCGACGCATGCCCGCCAGTTGCGCCGCCGCACCCTCGATGTTGGCGCGCAACGCAGCCTGCTCCCGGGCGAAGGCTTCGCGGCGGCTGCTGAACAGTTGCCGCTGGCCTTCAAGCACAAGGGCCAGGCGTGGGTCGGGATCGCGACTCAGCACAGCCGGGAAACTCACCTGCAACAGGTTGTCTCGCTCGCTTTGCCAGCGCGCCAGGCTTGCCCAGGTCATCCGGTACTGCGCCTGCAGCGATTGCACGTCGGCGGCGGCCTGGGTCTGGTCCAGGCGGAACAACGGCTGACCCTGCTTCACCACTTCGCCTTCGCGCACCAGGATCCGGCTGACCACACCGCTGCTCATCGATTGCACCGCCTTGCGCTTACCTGAAACCACCACGGTGCCTTGCACGGGGATGCCCTGGTCCAGCGGCGCCAGGCTGGCCCAGGTAAAAAAACTGCCCGCGCCAACAAGCGCCAGCGCCCAGCCCATGCGGGTGAAGAAGCGGGCGTCGCGCTCCGGGTGCTCAACGTCCTGAGAATGTTCGAGATTCATGTCGAGTTCCTTGCTCATGTGCCACCCGGTTTGCTGGCAGCCTGGTACTGGCGACTCATGCTCAGTCCGTTGGGGGCCGTCTGGGGACTGTTCGGCGGTGAGCTGCGCGGCGCGTTGTCCTGTTGGCCCGACTGGCCGGAAAGCGCCCGCAACACTTGCTGGCTTGGGCCGAAGGCTTGTAGCCGGCCTTCGTCGAGCACCAGCAACTTGTCGGCCTGGGCGAGTGCCGAGGAACGATGAGTGACCAGCACGACACTGGTGCCCTGGGTCTTCATCTGCGCGATGGCACTGGCGAGCGCCGCTTCGCCAACCGTGTCGAGGTTGGAGTTGGGTTCGTCGAGCACCACCAGGCTCGGCCGGTCGTATATCGCCCGGGCCAGCGCAACCCGTTGTTTCTGCCCGCCGGACAAACCACCGCCGTCCTCCCCCAGCACCGTGTCATAGCCCTGGGGCAGGCGCAGGATCAACTCATGGACCCCGGCCTGCTGCGCGGCGGCAACGACTTTTTGCGGATCGGCTTGGCGAAACCGGGAGATATTCTCGGCAATACTGCCACTGAACAGCTCGATGTCCTGGGGCAGATAGCCGATGTGCGGGCCGAGTTGCTCGCGATTCCAGCGATGAATGTCGGCCCCGTCGAGGCGCACCGTACCCGCGAAGGTCGGCCACACACCCACCAGGACTCGGGCCAGGGTGGACTTGCCGGAGCCGGACGCCCCCAGCACGCCGAGCACTTCCCCGGCAGCCAAGCTGAAGCTGACCTGCTGCAGCGTCGCGTTGCGTTGCCCTGGTGGCCCTGCGCTCACTTGCTCGAAGCTCACCTGGCCCTTGGGTGCTGGCAGCGTCATGCCGTCATCCTGGGGCGCAAATGCCTGCAACAGCGCGTCGAGACGCCGATAAGCCAGCTTGGCGCCGCTCCACTGCTTCCACACGGCGATCAACTGGTCGATGGGGCTCAATACCCGTCCCATCAGGATCGAGCCGGCAATCATCATCCCGGCGGTCATGTCGCCCTTGATCACCAGCAGTGCGCCCAAGCCCAACACCAGCGATTGCAGGCACAGGCGCAGGGTCTTGCTCAAGGAGCTGATGACCGCGCCGGTGTCGCTGGCCTGGTTCTGCAGGCCGAGAAACCGGGAGTGCACGGCAAACCAGCGGCTGCGCAGCGCGCCGAGCATGCCCATGGCCTGGATCGTCTCGGCGTTGTGCAAATGACTGGTAGCCAGTTGAGTGGATTGTTGCGAGTAGACGCTGGCCTGCCCCAAGGCTCTTTTGGTCATGGCCTCGTTCAGACAGGCCAGGCCGATCAGCAGCAGCGTGCCGATGGAGGCAAACACGCCGAGCCACACGTTGAACAGGTAGATCACCAGCAGATAGATGGGAAACCACGGCGCGTCGAAGAAAGCGAACAGCGCCGGCCCGGTGAGGAATTGGCGAATATGCGTGAGGTCGCCCAGGGATTGCCCGGCGTTGCCTTCACCCTGGCGCAGATTGCGCTCGAACGCGGCCTTGTACACCTGGAGATTGAAGCGTCTCTCCAACTGGCTGCCGATGCGGATGACCACGAAGCTGCGGACCATCTCCAGCAGCCCGATGAATACGAAGAAGCCGACGACCATCAATGACAACATCGCCAGCGTGGTCTCGTTCTGTGATGACAACCCGCGGTCATACACTTGGAGCATATAAATCGAAGGTGCGAGCATCAGGACATTAATCAGCGCGGTAAAACATCCAACACTGATCAGAATATTTTTATAATCGCCCAGCGCTTTAAACAGCGGCGCCGCGGCAACGCTCCTTACCCTATTCATGATCTTCCTTGCAGTTGGCTTGCCCGCGAACGGGCCCGTTATTCAACTTACCAATCTTTGTTTTTCAATTCGGCCCACACCGAAACGCACGCCTGTTTGAACAAGCGCACCTCGATCAAGGCTCAACTGTACTCACTCGTTAATGAGCACTCTGGGATTTATTCCGCTCAAGCCTGAGTATCAAACCGGACTTCAAGGTCATTTGATAATGATCTCCCTGACGCAGCCCCAAGTGAGTCCTGGAGTCTTGTTTGCCGATCAGGGAAAGTCCGTCGGGTTCGGTGAACCAACGAACCGGTTCATCCCCCAACCATTGGCCCAGGCAATCGGTTTGCCCGCCCAGGGTCTGGTCCACCTTGAGTTCGACGAGGCAACTGTTGGACGGTTTGTCCTGCATCGCCTGGGTTTGCGCATTGTCCTGCGGGCTCGACAAGACAGCCTGCCACTGACCGGCCAACTGCGAGGGTTCTGCTAACAACAGGCTGCGCGCCATGGCGACTTCTCCACAAAACATCATCAGCGTAGCGAGCAACCCGGCGGTTGCCTGAACGCTACTGGGCATGAATTTTCTACGCATTTTTTCATCCTGGCCGGCGTCCCGCAGGGGCAGCCGCCCCCGCGGGACATGGACATCAGGCCACGATATCCGAGACCGCTGCCTGGCCAACGGTGCTGACCAGGAAGTCAGCCACGCCGTGCCCGGAGAAGTCCACCGACAGCAGGCTGTTGCCAGCCGATGTCGACAACACCGCATCGCCCGCCGCCCCGGTGAACGCGCTCACGAAGTGCAGGCCCGCGCCCTTGGTGATACCGGTCAGGTCGATCTTGTCCAGGCCGCTGACGAAATCGAGGATCTGGTCCGTCGCTCCCGGCCGCGAATCGGAACTGGCGGCGAACACAAATGTGTCCGACCCCGAGCCACCCCAGAGCTTGTCTGCACCGCCGGCCCCCCAAAGGATATCGTTGCCCGCGCCGCCCTTGAGTTCGTTGGCCACCGAGTTGCCGATCAGCAAGTCGCTGCCCGCGCCGCCGATGGCGTTTTCGATGACGGCACCCTTGGCGATGGAGACGTTGCCTACCATGCCGCCAACATCGGAGAACGAGGCGTCATTGAGGTTGATTTTCTGGTTCTGGGTGAAACCGGAGAAATCCAGGGTGTCGCGACCGCCCGCGTCCCATACCGAAAACACCACTTTGTCCGACGACGAAGACGCACTGAGAAAATCGCGTCCGGTGTTGGAGTTGAAACCGTAGGTCGAATCGCCGGTACGGGTCGTGGTGTTGGCACCATAGAGCTTCTGGATGGCCGCGATGTCATCCATCAGCGGACCGGATGCGTAGGCTTCGACGCCGCCCTTGCTGAAGTTCTGGTCGGTATTGCTTTCACTCCAGTAGCTCATGACGCTGTAGCCACGGGTGTCCTGGCCATAAGTGGCGTCATCGTAGGTCGGGCTGCCTTCACCAGCGTTGTAGTCACCCGGGTGGGCCAGGCCGAGGGTGTGACCGATTTCGTGGGTCAGGGTCTGGCGGCCGTAGTTGTTCAGGTCCGGGTTCTTGTTCTGGGTGTAGCTGCTGTTGATCAGGTACCAGGAGGTCCCGTCATAGCCGGCACCCGTCCCTGGCAGATAAGCGAACGCCGCCGCGCCATCCTGGCCGCCGCTGTAGTTGCCGAAGGTCATGTGACCATCGCCGCCGCTGGCTTTTTCGGCAAAGGTGACGTTGGCCACGTCCGCCCAGGATTGCATGGCCAGGGCCGCCTGGCCTTTCTGCTGCGCACTGAACTGGCTGAAGCCGCTGATTCCATGCTTGTTCATGGTGCTGGAAGAGGCGGAAGTGAGGAAGGTGTAGGTCAGCTCGATCTTGCCGCTGCCGTCCCGGTCCTGGTAAGCCGCGCCGTCGCGCAGCAACTGAGTGGCCGCCTCGTCGACAGAGTACGACGGTTTGCCGTTGACAGTCAGGTTACCGCCCCGGTCGTATTGGTGGCTGAAACTATTGATCTGGTTGAACGCACTACTGGCAGCTGCCAATGATTGCGGCGCCCAGAGGAGTTGTTCGGCAGAATCAATAGCGCTGCTTTTGACTTTCGACATAAACATACTTCCTTGTTTGCAAATGGAACAGTTTTAGTCAGACAGACAATCTCTGGCGAGATCGTCCTATCACTCGCCCAATGAGGACGTAAGAAACCTGACACAATTGGAAATCAAACGTCTAGCAATTTTTTTCGTTCAATTTCACGCCCCACCCTTAACGCCCATAAATAATAGGGTTCTGCCTCGTTAGTGCCCACGCTCAATTGCCCGAGTTGCGGATTGTCGGACAAAATTCTATTTAAATATTAAATATCGATAACTAGCAATTTGCGCACGGCGTCGCACTTTCGCCAACTAAGTGCCAGCGAAATGCTATTAATGAATATCTACTAAACCTCAACGGTTTTACGTGCACACACTTCCCGCAGACAACCTCGAAGCCAACGATGCACAGGGTCGGCGTCCATCCGCGGATGCCAGAGCATGGCGATCGTGAACCCAGGTACGGGAAACGGCAGCGTAAAACTGTGCAGGCCGACCCTCAGGCTCGCGGTGTAGCGTTCAGGCACGCTGGCAATCAGGTCACTCGAGCGGGCCAGCCCCAGCGCCGAGGAAAAGCCTGGCACGGTGGTGACGATTTCCCGGGACAGATTCAACGCCGCCAGGGCCTGGTCGATGAGGCCATGATCCAGGCCGCGCATCGACACACCGACATGCCCGCCTGCGGCATAACCGGCGGCGCTCACCGTTGCCTGGCTCAGCGGGTGTCCCGCGCGCACCACGCCGATCAAGCGGTCGCTGAACAAGGCCTGGGTTCGCAGTTCGGGGCTGGTGTCCTTGTCCACGACGGCGGTCTCCAGGTCCACGGTGCCTTCGCGAAGCGCCGTGCTGTCGCGGTCGGTCTTTTCCACGAAACGCAGGCGCACGCCGGGCGCTTGCTCATGGATGCGAGTGATCAGGTCGATGGCAAAGTTTTCCACGAACCCTTCGCGGGTGCGCAACGTGAAAGTTCGGCTCAAGCGCCCGAGATCCGGGGTCGTCACTGGCCGCAGCACCGCCTGGGCCTGCTGCACCAGGTGGCTGACCTGTTCGCGCAACTCCAGCGCGCGGGGTGTCGGCACCAGCCCTCGCCCGGCCCGAACCAACAGCGGGTCACCGGTGGTTTCACGCAACCGCGCCAGTGCCCGGCTCATGGCCGACGGGCTGAGCTGCAAGCGCCGGGCGGCCCTGGCCACGCTGCCTTCCGAGAGCAGCACATCAAGGGTGACGAGCAGATTGAGGTCAGGTGAGGACATGGCGGTAGCTCGAATTAAGGAGATGGCGTTTGCTGCAGCTATAACGTGCAAATGCTGCGTCTTCCGCCATGTTATGCCCAGGCGTAACGTTCTGACAGCTCCGTTTCGAGCGCCACGATACAGGTGACACGATGAAACCCGTCAACACGCAACAGAACCGGCCGGCAACCGCGCCCACGCTCAAGCCCTTTTCACCTCGCCGGACCCTGGCCAGCCTTGCGCTCTCGACACTGCTGGCCTCCCTTGGCGCCAGTGTGGCTTCGGTGGCACTGCCGACGCTGGCCGAGGCGCTCGGTGCCTCTTTCCAGCAGGTCCAATGGGTGGTGCTGGCCTATCTGCTGGCAATCACCACGCTGATTGTCAGTGTCGGCCGCTTGGGAGACCTGATGGGCCGGCGCAAGCTGCTATTGGTCGGTATCGCCCTGTTCACCTTGGCATCGGCGGTATGCGGCCTGGCGCCCTCGCTCTGGCTGCTGGTCGCAGGTCGGGCGCTGCAAGGCCTGGGGGCCGCCATCATGATGGCGCTGACCCTGGCGCTGGTTGGCGAAACGGTCGATCAGGAAAAAACCGGCAGCGCCATGGGCCTGCTGGCAACGCTGTCGGCAGTGGGCACAGCCCTTGGACCGTCCTTTGGCGGTATGTTGATCAGCGGGTTCGGTTGGCCGGCCTTGTTCCTGGTCAACATTCCCCTCGGCCTGCTGACGCTAGGGCTGGCGTGGTATTCGCTACCGGTGCGTGAAGTGCCGCTGAAGCCCGAAGGAGTCCGCTTCGATGTGACCGGTACATTGCTGTTGGCAATGACACTCGCCGCCTATGCCTTGGCCATGACCTCCGAACACGGAAACTTTGGCGGATTGAATCTTGCGCTGCTGCTGATCGCGCTCGTGGGCGGCGGACTGTTCATTCGGGCCCAGTCCCGGGCCGTATCGCCGTTGATTCCCTTGGCAGTCTTTCGCGACAAGCAATTGGTATCAGGCCTGGCGACGAGCGCCCTGGTCGCGACGGTCTTGATGGCGACGCTTCTGGTCGGGCCTTTTTACTTGTCCATCACCCTCGGACTGCCGGCGGCCTTCGTGGGGCTGGCGCTGGCCGCGGGGCCGTCCGTCGCGGCGCTGGCCGGAGTGCCTGCCGGACGCCTGGCGGATCGCTTCGGCGTGCAGCCCATGCGGCTCGCCGGCCTGGCAACCATGGTCCTCGGCTGCCTGATGCTGTCACTGGTTCCCCCTGCCCTTGGCATCGTCGGCTACCTCACGGCTATCGT
This sequence comes from Pseudomonas sp. H1_F01, assembly GCF_054681425.1. Lineage (NCBI taxonomy): Bacteria > Pseudomonadati > Pseudomonadota > Gammaproteobacteria > Pseudomonadales > Pseudomonadaceae > Pseudomonas > Pseudomonas sp. H1_F01. The sequence goes on from NZ_CP162823.1 coordinate 3,533,866, forward strand.
GGTGACGACCCTCGGCTACGCATTCTTCCAGACGGCCAACAACACAGCAGTCATGGCCGATGTCGCTGCCCAGCGGCGAGGCGTCATCGCCGGGCTGCTCAACCTGTCGCGCAACCTGGGTTTCTTCACCGGAGCCTCCGTGCTCGGCGCGGTGTTTGCGGCAGCGGCAGCGACGAATGACATCACCCACGCCAGCCCTGCGACCGTGACGAACGGTCTGCACATGACCTTCGCCGTCGCCCTGGCGATGATGACCCTGGCCCTGCTCATCGCCTGGAAAAGCCGCGTGCCAGAGCCATTGCCCAAGCCTCGGGACAACCCCAGCCAAGCGTGATGGCATTCTGGACATTGCCGCTTAAGTCGTGATCCAGATCAAAAAAAGTGAACCAATCGCAAAACGGACTGAAAAAATCCACATGAGCTTCATTTTCAGGTGCTATTTTTAGTTCTCACTGGTAGAGCCATGATGGCTCTTCCTTCCTGACATGAGCAAAAGGAAGCGCTCGATTGAAGAAGGCGGGCAACACATGAATAAAGGATCTTTCAGCAAGGTTACGTTCCCCAACGCTTGCCAGTTGATGCGCTGGCACTTCCATCCCATGGGATTCGAAGCGAGCATGGATGCGCCTGGCAGCATGGTTGCCCGGCTGTTTGACCGTGCCAGCGGCGAAACCATGATCGCCATTGCGGGTATCCCCTGCGCAACTGTGATGAATGCCCCGGATGTTGAACGAATAATCGAGGCGGTGGAGGCCGAGCTGGAAGCCTTTGTGCCACCGGTGGGGTTGCGGCGGTTTGCCTCTTAAGTCCACTTCATGTGGCGATACCGTTCACCTAGGTTCCAAAAGCGGCACCTCTCTTTTTCCAAGGGGATGTGCCGTTTTTTTTTGAGGGGGCTCGGGATTTACTTGCTTTGGTGTGTATATCCGTTTTTGCGGTAACGGCTGCTGGCGGTTCCGCTCTTACAGCGGGTCACTTTTGGAAGAGCGCCAAAAGTAACCAAAAACGCTTTGCCCCACCACTTGGTGCCTCGCCTAGGCTCGGCATGCCTGAACGAAGGCATTGCTCCGTGGGCCGCCGCGAAGGGCCATCCATGGCCGCGGCTATCCCGGCATCCATGCCGGGATGCCCACTCCACAATGCCTGCGTTCGGCCATCGTGGTTAACGGGGCGCCGAGATCAACGTCCACGCCGAGGCGGCCTAACAGCCGACCTGGTTCTTGGTGATCGCGTTTCTCCTGTGGGAGCGAGCTTGCTCGCGAAGGCGGTGGGTCAGTTACAGGGATGTTGGGCTGCGGGCCTCATCGCGAGCAAGCTCGCTCCCACAAAGGAACTCCGGGAGCACACGAATATTGTGTCTGCCGAAGATCCAATGTGGGAGATTCTATGTTGCAGGGCAACCCTGCAACATAGGCTTCGGCTGGTATTCGCTCTGATTTTTCATCAAGGCAAATGCCACCCGGCAGAGCTTGCGAGCAAGCACCACCAATGCCTGGGTTTTTGAGAAGCCTCTGACCAGGTACGACTCATAAAACGGTTTCCATCTAGGCGAGCGACATGCCGTCATTGCAGCGATATGAGCTAATCGGCGTATTTCTGGATCCCCCTTTTTGCTCAGGTATCGGGGACCATTCTTTTTTCCAGAATCATCGACCCGCAGGTCCATCCCTAAAAACGCGATAAATGCATCACTGTCCGCAAAATCACCTCGCATAAAACTCGTCGCCAACCCAGTTGCGACCAGTTCACCAACGCCTTCGATGGCTTTGCAGCGGTCGATATTCGCCTCAATTCCCGACTCTTTGCTAACTTTTTGTAGCAACTTCTGGATGGCCTGAATCGCCTCTTTGAACGCTTTTTGCTGAGCAATCAGCGCTTTTTTTAACAAGGGTTCGTCGGCCCAGCTCAACATAAGACCGGCGTGATTCTTGACCAGCGTCGCGCGCCGATGAAGCAGGCTTTTTAATGTCGTGTAAGCCTTCGGTGGCGGGTTCCAGAGCCGCAGTTCGTGCTGTTCATTGGTCAAATACCGCGCCAGCAGACGGGCATCACAAGGATCGTTCTTAGCTCTTTGGCCGATGCCGCGACGATAGTTGCTCACCCGGTAAGCATCCACGACATAGACCTGATGACCCATCGCGTGAGCCAGCTCGACGGTATCCAGGTGATAGATATTGGTGGCTTCAACGGCAAGAGCGCTTTGGGTGGGCAACGTTTTTAGCCAGCGCTTGAGGGCTGTTCGATCATTCTTGATAGTGTCGATGGCTTGCAGATCAGAGCGATAAACAACAATTTCGGCCTTGGCTATATCGATACCAACAACCGTCTGCGAGGTAAGGATTGTCATGACGAATCCTCGGAGCTAGGGTTTAGGTGCTTGTCGGGGTCTACCTTTGCGCTGGCTTGTCTCTATCGTCGGTTTACCGATGAATTCCTTATTGGCGCTTTGGGTAGAAAGGGCGGGACGAGAAGTCTCCCACGGTCCGTACTGGCTAGAGTCGGAATCGAGCTTTTAGTCCCGCCCACCCCTTCAAGTCTAAACATACAAGCGAGCCTGCTCGCGATAGCAGTGACTCAGCCACATGGATGCCGGACATGCCCCATGTCCCGCTCTTGCTTTGCTTTGGATCTTGATCTGAGAGCCCCGTTAAACCACGCTGGCCGAACGCAGGCATTGCGCAGTGGGCACCTCGACATGGATGCCGAGCCTAGGCGAGACATCGAGTGGTGGGGCAAAAGCGTTTTGCTTACTTTTGACTGGGCCGGCTCCCGGGTTTTTCAAAAGTGAGCCGCCGTCAGGGCGGAACCCTAAGCAGCCGTTACCGCAGAAACGGATATGCCCTCCAAAAAAATGCACCTAAAAACGAAAAAAAACGGCGTCTTTCATTTCTGAAAAAACGCCGTTATTTGTATGTGAGCAGCCTCACGCCGAAGCGGGCTTCTCACCCATCACGAATGCAATCAGTCGTCGCGACCCATCAGGCCGAACAGCTGCAGCAGGCTGACGAACAGGTTGTAGATCGATACATACAGGCTGATGGTGGCCATGATGTAGTTACGCTCGCCGCCGTGAATGATGGCGCTGGTCTGGTACAGGATGCAGACCGACGAGAACAGCACGAAGCCGGCGCTGATCGCCAGTTGCAGGCCGCTGATCTGGAAGAAGAAGCTGGCCAGCGTCGCCCCCAGCAACACGAAGAAACCTGCGGTGATAAAACCACCCAGGAAGCTCATGTCCTTGCGGGAAATCAGCACGTAGGCCGACAGGCCACCAAATACCAGTGCGGTCATTGCGAAGGCCGAGCTGACCACTTCGGCGCCGCCCTGCATTTGCAGGTAGCGATTGAGGATCGGGCCGAGCAAAAAGCCCATGAAGCCGGTCAGGGCGAAAGCCGACACCAGGCCCCAGGCCGAATCACGGAGTTTGTTGGTGAGGAAGAAAAGGCCGTAGAAACCGATCAGCACGACGAAGATGTTCGGGTAACCCACCCGCATCTGTTGCGCGACGTAGGCCATCACACCGCTGAAAGCGAGTGTGAGGGCCAGCAAGCCATAAGTGTTGCGCAGGACGCGGCTAACCTCTAGCTGCTCAGCCTGCACGCTGTTGTTCACTGCGTAATCCTGTTCGCGCATGGCGACACTCCTCCGGTTTTGAAACATTCAGTGGCAAGGATCATAACAGACGCTCTGTAACAAGCTACGTAGAGAGTTTGACAGTGTGTTTCATTCGGGTATTATGGCGCCCGCAACGCAATACGGAGGTGTGGCCGAGTGGTTTAAGGCAACGGTCTTGAAAACCGTCGACTGTAACAGGTCCATGAGTTCGAATCCCATCGCCTCCGCCATCTTCTAACGTTAAAGCCCTGATTATTCAGGGCTTTTTCGTGTCTGGCATTCAGAATGCCAATTGCGGCTTCAACATTGGACACAGCTATGGCAAACCCTCCCCAGCCAATCAAGGAAAGAAAAGTGACCAGTAAAACCATCGGCTCCATCGTTGCCGCAATCGCGGGCATCGTCCTGTTGTGCGTGTTCTTTGGCAGTTGGTACACGATCGACGAAACCGAGCGTGGCGTGCTGCTGCGCAACGGGGCGCTGGTCGGCGTCATTGAACCGGGACTGTCCTTCAAGACGCCATTTATCGAGTCGGTACGCCTGATCAGCGTCCAGAGCCAAGTGACGGCTTATGAAGACCTCCAGGCCTACAGCAAGGACCAACAGTCCGCCCAGCTCAAGGTGTCCGTGTCCTGGCACATCGCGCCTTCGGATGTTGCGAAGGTCTATACCCAGTTCAAGGACCTGGAAGGTATCCGCGACCGGATGATCAGCCGCCAGGTGCCAACCCAGGTGGAAAACGTATTCGGCAAGTTCAACGCCGTGGCTGCCGTGCAGAACCGCGTCCAACTGGTCAACGATATTTCCACCGCCATCAAGGCCACCATTACCGGCCCCGTGATCATCGACAGCGTCCAGGTCGAGAACATTGACTTCAGTGATGCCTACGAAAAAGCCATCGAAGCGCGCATGGCTGCGGAAGTCCAAGTCAAGACCCGCGAGCAACAGCTCGCCACCGAGCAAGTGCAAGCACAGATTCGCGTGACTCAGGCCCAGGCCGAAGCCGATTCGCAAGTGGCGCAGGCCAAGGCAGACGCACTGGCGACCGAGTTGCGCGGCAAAGCCGAAGCCGAAGCCATCAAGGCGCGGGCCCAGGCCCTGGCCAGCAACCAGAACCTGGTGGAACTGACCAAGGCCGAGCGCTGGAATGGCGTCTTGCCGACTACCGTGCTACCAAACGGCGCCCTGCCCTTCATCGACATCAAGTAACGCCAGGGGCGCGGCCTGCCCGGCCGCGCCTTTCGCGCAGCAAGCATCGCCCCTCTCGTTAGCGCTACACTCAACCATGAACCCGACGTTCATCGTTAGCAGGGAGCTCAACGTGTACCCAGGCCACAGCAAACCGGCACACCAACCCGCACGACGTTTACCTTTCCCCCCTTCCGGCTCCTCCCTCGAGCATCTCTCCCCCCTCGGGAATTCACCAACTCCTTCGATAAGCGCCTTGAGCAGGAGAATAGCGTGACCACTATTATCAAAAAATATAAATGGCCCGCCCTATTGGCCGTCGCGCTGATTGTGTTTGCTGCACTGATATTCTTTTTGATCAAGTCATACACGTACGACTCATCGACCTACTTCGAATCCCGCGACTTCATTCGCCAGCTCAAGCAGGCCGACGCTAACTGGAACGTCAAGATCCTCAGGAAAAAGATCGGCGTGAACAATAACCTGTCGCTGGCGCCGCCGCTTGAGGCCAACAGTCGATGGGAGCAGTTGGAGCAGCTCAATAACGCTGGTCCCCTGGCGGCCCTTTGGGCATCCAGACGCAACGGTTATGTGGATGCGGTCAAGAACAAAACAGTACTGGTCGATCAATTCCAGCAACACAACGCCAATCTACGCATCGCCCTGGATGCGTTGCCGATGGTCGAGGACGGTATTCAAACGTTGCTAGCAGAGATGAGCACCGAAAGCTCTACGGGACGCCTGGCAACAGCCTCCAATGTTCGTGAGCTGACACTGACAACGCTGGAGTACGCACTTTATGTCACCTCAGACAAAGCCGAGGAAGTGCAGCGCCAATTGAGTGATCTGGAAAAATACGTCGACCAACTGCCCGCGACCAACCAGCCCCTCTTCATTGCCCTGACCCAGCACGTCAAATCCATTATCCAGGAGCAACCAATCGTCAATGATCTGCTGGACCGCATCAGCGTGATTCCGGTGGCCCAGGAATTGGACAGCATCAACGAGCTATTGAACGAGACACAGCGCAGGACAGCCGCTGCGGACCGTCAATACCATATCTACCTGGGCGCGTGTGCCAGCCTCATGGCGCTATTGATGATCTACCTGGCGGTACGCCTGGTTCGCAGTTACGCCGTTATCAACCAGATCAACCAGCAACTGCAAACGTCCAATGAACGGCTCGAGGAGCGCGTGCAGGAGCGCACTCGCGAGCTGATGGAGGCCGAACGCGAACTGGTGGATGCAGCCCGGATGGCGGGCATGGCCGAAATAGCCACGAATGTATTGCACAACGTCGGGAATGTGCTCAACAGCGTGAACATTTCGGCCGAGCTCGTGACCCGCAAGTTGAGGAACAGCAAGACGCTCGGGCTCACCAAGGCGGTCAAAATGATGAATGAACATGCCGAGGATCTTGGCCAGTTCATCACCCATGATGAAAAAGGCCGGTTGCTGCCGCGTTATTTCAACGAACTGGTCGACTCCATCGCCGCGGAACAGGCAGTGCTTATAGATGAGCTGGCGCAGTTGACCAAGAGCATCGATCACATCAAGGAAATCGTCACCACTCAACAAACCTATGCAGGGGCCGCCAGGTTGATCGAACCGCTCAATGTCAGCGATCTGTTCGAAGATGCGCTACGCATGAATTCGGGTGCGCTCAGTCGGCATCACGTCACCGTCATCAAGGAATATCAGGAAGTTCCTGCGATCATGGGGGACAAGCACAGGTTGTTGCTGATCCTGATCAACCTGATCAGCAACGCCAAATTCGCGATGTCGCACATCAGTGAGCACCCACGGGAGATAACCCTGGGGATCCGCATCCTAGACGAAACGACGCTGAGCCTGAGCGTCAAGGACCGAGGCGAAGGCATTTCCCCGGAGAACCTGGCCCGCATCTTCAATCACGGCTTCACGACCCGCAAGGACGGCCATGGGTTTGGCTTGCACAGCTGCGCCCTGGCGGCGGTTGAAATGAATGGCCGCCTCTATGTCCATAGCGACGGACCGGGGCAAGGCGCTCTGTTTACCCTGGAAGTCCCGCTGGAATTGGCCCGTGCCTGATCACCGTGACGGGCGCACGCTGACCCGCCGCCATCGCGAGCAAGCTCCCACAGGGGATTATTGGTGAATACCCGGAAAAACTGTGGGAGCGAGCTTGCTCGCGATAGCGGTCTACCTGTCACCGAGAGGTTGGCTGTACCGGCCCCACTTATTTCGTGTTTACAGGCCGGCCGCTACGGGCTCTTCGGGTCGGCAACGCGGCGGCATAGGCCAGCGCTTCCTCGCGGGAAGCAAAGGAACCCAACCGGTCAGCCTGGGTACAGACCCTCCACGGGCCGCTGTTTACGCTAAGCACGTCATAACCGTTGATGTGCATTTTCGTCAGCATCGCAGTGCTCATTGGTCACCTCCGACTTCAACCAAGGGTGCACGGCCTACCATACACGCTGATTGCGCCGGGCGGCCAACCGAACGTCGCGACACCCGCCGCATTCGTGGCGCCCTCAGTGGGAATCCGAATCCCACAACCAGTCCCACAACCCCGGTAAATGCACGGGTTCAGTGCTGTGATCGACCGTCCGAGCCAAGGCCGCTCGCTCCAGCGCCTGGTGGTCATCATAGAACGGCTTGGCGTCGGTCCTCACCCCGGTAGCCTTGGCACTGTCGAGCAGGATTTGCAGGTATTCACGAGCATGCCGGGCGGTATAACGATTGATGTCGTGAAACGTCACCACCACCGGAATAACTCCGTCCACCGCTGGCAGTTGCCCGGCGGCGATGCGCTCGCGCACTTCGGAAAGTTGTCGGATCAGGTTGATCCGCCGCCGCGGGCTCATCGTGATGCCCCAGACTTTGCCGTCATTTGCGCTCAGATCGGTCAACAAAATGTGCAGGCCATGATGTCGGTAGGCGGCCGCAGTGCGCTTGTCGAAGCTCCAGAATGGCGGCCTCACCAAGATCGGCGCCGCGCCGCTAATGGCGGCGATATCGCGCCCACCATTGCTGAGCGATTGCTCCAGCTCATCAGGGCTCAGCGACCGGTGATTGGTGTGCCAGTGGGTCGCCGTATGAAAGGCCAGCACATGGCCTTCCTGCTGTTCACGGCGCATTACCGAGCGGCCAATATCACTGCCACCGGCACGTGGTGAGCGGGTCTGCAGGAAAAACACCGCCTTGATGCCGGGCTGTAGCGGATTGTCTGCGAGTGCGTCGAGCACCTCCAGGCTAGGGTTCCAGATAGACGAGGCGCTGGGCCCATCATCGAATGTCAGCAGGAAACGGATCGGGGGTTGTTCGCGCAAGCGTTGCTCGGTTTGCGGCGTCAGTTCGATGGGGGCGCCAATGCAGCCCGACAAACCGATGGCGAGGGCTGCGATGAACAGCACCCTGGCGATGTTTTTCATGTTTTGCCTTTTGTTGATGCCGCACTGCGTCGCCTTTGATCCCTGGCCTATGGTGTTGAAGCTCACCTTGGAGAAGGGTAACCGGGTTTGGTTCCTTGCCGTGAGTTCCGGCTGTTTTGCCGCTGCTCGGTGCACGAGCCTGAGCGGTATTAATTTGACCGTCTGGAAATTCGATGGAATTTTCCGAATGCCTTTGTATCCATCCGTATAGGACTAATTAGGGAGGATTTATGGGCGGGCCATCGCTTTACATCATTGACTACATACTCCATGGCGAACCCAAGTCATTCATTATTCGCGCGGAAGTGATGAATAACTCCGAGGCTTGGCATTGGGCCAGTTGCGACGCGGGGGTCGGGCGCATACCGAAATTCGGGAGAGAAAAGGTCAAGCGGGTCTCCAAGCCCCTTGCTGAAAAATACGGTATTACCGACGTACGCTGGCGGGCAAGCGTCACGCCGTCCTGGGTCAAGGAGTCCAGCTGACACTACTCGCATTGTTTCCGGCGCACCGGCTGTCTAGCCGGACGCCGGATTCTTCGACAGACCTGAAATAACTCAACTACGCTTAAACCACGGCGCAGCCCGCCCCCTGGCGGGTTTTGTGCTGCCTCATCAACCCCTGAATGGAGGTGTGACATGTCCGAAAAAGAGTCCATCACCACCCTGCTCACCTTGCTCGAATCGCGTCAAGCCAGGCTCACGGCAGCCTGCAAGGAAATCGCCGACTGGGTCGACCACCAAGGCGGGCACCCCACCGCAGTGCGCATCCGGGACCGGCTCAACGACATCGACAAAGACGCTCCGTCGATCCAAAGCGCGCTAACGTCGCTCAAGCCTGCTGAACCCCCTCTACCCAAGTTCCGCTGACGCGCTGCGCCAGCCCCGTTTCTCCCTGAGTTCTACCGGTTGGAAAACTGATGGAACGTGGGCTTTTTTTGCACCTCGAAATTGATAGGCACCGGTGCAGAAACCGCAAAGGGAGAAACTCATGAATGCCAGAATCCTGCTATTGATCGTTTGTGCAAGCCCCGCCGCCGTCTTGGCCCAAGGCTGCGACGTCATCACACGATCCCAGAGCCAGGCCGTTCCAGTGATCGAAAGCCATAGCTGCTACGAATACAAAGGCATGCCCGCCGAAGCCCTCGATTGGTCTTGCAGCAATGAAAGCAAGGGAACGCTCACGACTCAAAAGCGTAGAGTCGAGCGTTGTGCCGAGGGATACGTGGCGACATGCCAGGCGAAGCCGACCCAGGAAGCGTTGGCCAACCCGCACTCAACCAGCAAGGAAAAGCGCGGTGGGTCGGCCACCCTTCCCGATGATGCAAAAGTGACGTGGTACTACTACGGCGTCGAGCAGTTGCAGCAGGCCCGGGAAGACTGCGAAACCACCGGCGGCAATTGGATAAACCAGTGAGGTGGCTGTCACAGCCGCTTCCTGGCTAGCCCTTGCTGTGCTCCGGCGATGACGGACCTTCCTTGACTCCGCGAGGCCCGGCTACGCCCCAGATGACCAGGCCCAGCACCGGCAAAACGATCAGCAGCAGGGCCCAGCCCGCCTTGGTCCCGACCGACTTGTCGCTTCGAAAGACACTGACGATCGCCCACAAATCGACGAGCAGCAAAAGCACCGCAACAGCGATCCAGAAATAACTGGCTAATTCAGACATGACCTAATCCTCTTGTCGGTTCAAGGATTAGGCAGAGCCGTTGAGGCGCCGTTCAAAGAATTTGCACCCTCGGGACGCGCATTGGCAGCTATCCCCGCTCGTTCAGATAAGCGACCCACTGCTCATAAGCTTCATGTTGACGCTGGACTGCCTCATCCCAGGTCGATCCACTCATTTGATGAACACATATGAGCTTCATCATTTCCGACGTTGCCGTATCGAGCTCTACCAGGAGCTCATGGGATTTGATCTTGAAGTCTTCAACGGTGGTCATTTCTCGCTTCCTTCCCCTATCGGGGCCGGCCAATGCACCCAACATGGATTCATTTTTTTGAAGCTGATTCATTTGAGGCGATAACCGGTCGAAAACCTAGTGCTAGCGGTCGCAGAGATGGAGCGAAGCGATGACAGGCACAAATAAGCTCAGTCTTTCCCGCTCCGTCGCGGTCGTAGTGGATAAGACCTTGAAAAACTCGACATTTGAACGAAGCAGCTAATGCCAGGCGCAAATATTGCAGTTATATTTCACTTTAATGACAGTCACAGATCGAGCACGGCCATGAAAATTCGAGCGACCGTCATCTGCGAGGAAAATCGCCACATCCTCCTGGTTCGCAAAGCCAATAGCCGCTGGGCGTTGCCGGGCGGTACCGTCGAGCGCGGCGAAACCCATGCCGGCGCAGCCATTCGGGAATTGGCAGAGGAAACCGGCCTGGACGTCGAGAATCTGCTCTACTTGATGCGAATCAGTGACGGGCAGACCGAACATCATGTGTTCGAAGCATCAGTCAGCGACTCGACGGCGGCCAAGCCACAGAATGAAATCAGCGATTGCCTCTGGCATCCGCTGGACGCTATTGCCCAGTTGCAAATGAAAAAGGGGACGCGGGACATTCTCGAGGCGTTTCGGCGACGGTTGTGAGGCACCGGTACTGACGACCAATACCGGATAGGTTGCATGAGAAATATCATGCAACCTATTGTTTTATAAATACTAGGTGATCACAAAATTGCCAGAAATCTGCCATCAAGCCGCTGAGGGCAACGGGCTCACTTTTTCTGCCAGGCGGTACTGATCGGGTTGACCACGGTATTTTCTTCCTGCGTATAGGTCCCGTTCTGCTGGGCTATCGCCTCGCCGGTGTCGACAATTGCGTTCTGGATAAATACGTTTTGTGCATCACCTCGAATAAAGGTGAGCTGGTGATACGCCGTTTTATTGCCCCAGTCAGGGGAAGGCAGGGAGATGAACTTCACAGTGTATGTCTCGTCGGTGTGCTGGCCCTGCAAGACGTAGACACCGTAATGATTTTCTCCCTGAGAGATGATTTTGTACAAACCGTTGCTGTAGTAATAAATTTCCGCGTCGGGAAAGGGCTTCTTATCGTACATTTTCCGATAGTGCAGAACCTGCTTGACGGTCGGCTCGCCAAAGTTCACGGCTAGCGTTTTCCCATCAACGGAGGTTGTCTCCCCAGCGCATACAGCGCTGCTGCTCATCAAGGCCAACAGACTCATCGTTGCGATCGTTTTCACTCGTTACCTCTCCATGGTCAAAGGATTAGCGTACTGGGCAAGGGCTGGAGGACGTAACCACCAGCCACTCACCTTGCTAATCTCAACGCCGAGTGTAGAGGCTTGCGCTTGAAAATACCCGCAGGCTTGGGCTCCGTTTCCGCAGCAGTTTTCAGAAGCGGAAACGAACAAGGGTTTGCATTAGCTTTCGCTCGCAAACCCTTGATTTTAGATGGTGCCCGAAGCCGGAATCGAACCGGCACGCCCTTACGAGCGGGGGATTTTAAGTCCCATGCGTCTACCAGTTTCGCCATTCGGGCGGTAGCGCGGTTAGCCATGGGAACGTCGGCAAAATCCAGTGGCCGATGTTCTGGCTGGTGCAGCAAGAGGGGGAATATATACATCCCTCCCCTGCGAAGCAAGGTAGCTCATGCCCTTTTCAATACAAAAGCTTTCAATGCTTCGAAAATAAAAAAGCTCCGTAAATCATAGATCTACAGAGCTTTTTAAAAGTGGAGGCCGAAGTCGGAATCGAACCGGCGTAGGTGGATTTGCAATCCACTGCATAACCATTTTGCTATTCGGCCTCAGAACGTTTGATGCAATGCTGCCACATCAACCGCGGTACAAACCTGATCAGGATACAGGGCATCTAGGCACCGCTATCTCCTTGAAAACATTGAGATTTTTTACGTCCCAGTGCGTTCGATGGGCGCAATTATGTACTCATTTGCCCAGGCTGACAACCCCTTGATTTCAAAAAAAAATTGTCCAGCGGTCTCGGTGTGCCAGGCAGATATCAGGAAGCCTTTTGGGACTGCTGCGCAGCCCAGCGAGAGCATGCTCCCACGCCACGGGCGATTTGCGGGGTTGTGGGATCTTACAGTGCAACGCCCCAACCGGCTGTCGCAGCCCTGCACCATTATGGGTAACATACCGGCCCTCCCCGCAGCCCTTCTGCGACCTGCTAAATAAGCCTATTCCATGCCTTTTGAACTCAGCGTTGACCTCACTACCCTCGCTATCCTTGCTGTTGTCGCGTTCATTGCCGGTTTCATCGATGCCATTGCCGGTGGCGGTGGGTTGCTGACCACGCCAGCCCTGCTGACGGCAGGCTTGCCGCCTCATCTGGTCCTGGGGACCAACAAACTCAGCTCGACCTTCGGCTCGGCGACGGCCAGCTTCACCTTCTACAAGCGCAAGCTGTTCCACCCAAGGCAGTGGACTCATGCCCTCGTCGGCACCCTGGTCGGGGCCCTGACCGGCGCCATCGTCGCCCATTACTTGCCCGCCGAGTGGCTGAACAAGATGCTGCCGGTGATCGTCTTCGCCTGTGGCCTGTACCTGTTGTTCGGCGGCACGCCCAAGGCACCGCTGGACAGCAACGCACCGATCAAGAAGACATGGCAGTCGCCCCAAGGCTTCAGCCTGGGTTTCTATGACGGCGTGGCCGGGCCGGGTACGGGGGCGTTCTGGACTGTGAGCAGCCTGCTGCTCTACCCCATCGACCTGGTCAAGGCCAGCGGCGTGGCCCGTAGCATGAACTTCGTCAGCAACATCGCGGCGCTGTCGGTGTTCATCTTTTCCGGACAAGTGGACTGGGTCATCGGCCTGAGCATGGGTGTGTCTGTGATGGTCGGTGCGTTCTTCGGCGCTCGCACCGCCATCAGCGGCGGCGCGAAGTTCATCCGACCGGTGTTCATCACCGTGGTGCTGGGCTTGACCGTGCGCCTAGCCTGGCAGCACTGGTTCAGCGTGGCCTAGGCGCCGCGCCACATACAGGTCGATCAGGTAGCGGGCGATGGAGCGCGAAGCCGGCAACGGTGGCAGGTCATGGATGTTGAACCACTGCGCGTCCTCGATTTCATCTTCCTGGGGCACGATGTCGCCACCGGCATATTCAGCGTGGAAACCGAGCATCATCGAATGGGGGAATGGCCAGCACTGGCTGCCCATGTACTGGATGTTCTTCACCTCGATGCTGACTTCCTCGCGAACCTCGCGCACCAGGCAATCCTCGGCCGACTCGCCAGGCTCGGCAAACCCCGCCAGGGTGCTGTAGACGCCCGGGACGAAACGCGGCGAACGGGCCAGCAGGACTTCATCGCCGCGAGTGATCAACACGATCATGCTCGGAGAAATCCGCGGATAGTGCCGCAGCTCACAGGCATCGCAATACATGGCCCGTTCCAACGGAATCTGGCCCATGCGCTTGCCGCAACTGCCACAGAAACGATGCTCGCGGGCCCAGGTGCCGATCTGCGCGGCATAGCCCAACACTTTGTACAGCGTGTGGTCATCCTCGAGCATGAACGCCCGCAGGCCTTTCCAGTTGCAGCCAGGGATGTCCAGCAGGCTGTGCAATTCCAGCAGGTAGACGGGCTCGCCATCCAGGTGACCGATGCCATGCTCGGCGAGGATCGACAGGTCTTGGCGCTTGAGCCATTCGCGGGGAAACAGCGCGCCGTTGTCATCGAACAGAAAGCCCTCAGGGCTGCGGGCGACGGCCCAGCCGCCAGCAAGAGCGGTATCGAGTACTGCGGTGGTCCAGCGTGAAATCATGGTCAATCAATCCTGAAATTCAGGTTTCTGTTTGCTCATATGGGCGGCCATGGCCACGCGCAGGTCGGTCGATTGCAACATGGCGGCGTTCCAGGTGGCGACGTATTCCAAACCGTCGTCGATGCGGTGGTCGCGCATGTAGCTGATCATTTCCTTGGTGCCGGTCACGGCAATCGGCGACTTGGCGGCGATTTCCCGGGCGATGCCCATCACGCCGTCGAGCAGGCTGGCGGTGTCACTGTAGACACGATTGACCAGGCCGATGCTGCGCGCTTCGTCGGCACCAAAAGTGCGCCCCGTATAAGCGAGTTCACGCAGCATGCCGTCCCCGATGATCCGGGGCAAGCGTTGCAATGTGCCAACATCGGCGGCCATGCCGATATCGATCTCCTTGATGGAGAACTGGGCGTCCTCGGCCGCGTAACGCATGTCGCAGGCGGCAATCAGGTCGATGGCCCCGCCCAGGCAATAGCCCTGGATAGCCGCGAGCACGGGTTTGCGGCAGTTGTCCACGGCGTTGAACGAGGCTTGCAGTTGCAGGATCTTGCGCCGCAGCAGGCGTGCATTGCGCCCTACGTCCTTGCCCAACTCGTTGGCCACGCCCGCCAGCATCATCAGGTCTATCCCCGAGGAGAAATGCTTGCCGGCACCGCTCAGCACCACCACCCGTGCGGCATCGGTGTCGTCGATCCACTGGAAGATCTCGATGATCTCGCTCCAGAACGCAGCGTTCATCGAGTTGATCTTTTCCGGGCGATTGATCTGCACATGGGCAATGTTGTCTGCAAGTTCGACGTTGAACGCTTGGTATTGCGACATGGCAGTGATCCTTTACCGGCTGAAAAGAGGCTTGAACTATAACAAGCCATCGCGACAGGACGTAGACAGTGCATCGGCCAAAAGCGGGACTGACCTCACCGCAAGTCGTTGTGGGAGCGAGCTTGCTCGCGATGGCGGTAGTTCAGTCAACATTTCTGCAAGCCGAAACACCGCTTTCGCGAGCAAGCTCGTTCCCACAGGGACAGTGTTGGGTATCAGTTCTCGGCAGCCTGTTCGCTAGCCTGCAGCTGCCCGTCCCACCCCCCGCCCAATGCGGCAATCAATTGCACGCTGGCGATCAGGCGGCTCTGCTGCAAGCTCAGCACACTGCGTTCATTGCTCAAGGCCGTGGCCTGGACGGTCACCACATCGAGGTAGGCAATCAACCCGGCCTTGTACTGGTTCTGCGTCAGGCGCAGGGATTCCCGGGCGGCGTCCAGAGCCTCCTGGCGCACGCGGGCTTCGTCTTCCAGCACCTTGAGCTGGATCATATAGTTTTCCACCTCGCGCAAGCCGTCGAGCACGGTCTGGCGATAGGTGGCGACGGTCTGGTCATACGCCGCGACGGTACGGTCGACCTCTGCCGAACGCTGGCCGCCATCGAACAGCGTCATCGCCAGTTGTGGCCCTACCGACCAGAAGCGGTTCGGCACGCTCACCCAGTTGTCGTAGGTGCTGCTGCTGTAGCCGCCACTGAGGCTCAGGGTCAGGTCCGGGTAATACGCGGCCTTGGCGACCCCGATGTTGGCGTTGGCGGCCATCACCGAGCGTTCTGCCGAGGCGATATCCGGCCGGCGCTCGAGTAACTGCGAAGGCAGCGCCACCGGAATTTGCGGCAATGACGGGATGTCCTGGGTCTCGGCCAGGTTGAATTCGGCGGGCGGCAGGCCGATCAGCACGGCGATGGCGTTTTCAAACTGGGCCCGTTGCCAGATCAGGTCGATCAGGTCGCCCTGGGTGGTCTTGAGCTGGGTTTGCGCCTGGGCCACCGCGTCCTTGCCGGACACCCCGGCGCGGTACTGGTTTTCGGTCATTTTCAGGGAGCGCTGATAGTTGTCGACGGTGGTCTGCAACAAGCGTTTCTGTTCATCGATCACCCGCAACTGCAAGTAATTCTGCACCAGTTCCGATTGCTGGCTCAGACGCATCGCCGCCAGGTCGGCAAAACTGGCTTGCGCGCTCGCCTCGTCGGCTTCCAGGGTGCGGCGCAACTTGCCCCACACGTCCGCCTCCCAACTGACGCCGGCCTGGGCGTTATAGGTATCGCGAATGCCGCTGGACGAACTGCTCAGGCTCGAACTGCTGCTACCGGTGCCCTGGCTGGAGCGGGTCTTGCCAACGGTCAGGTCCACGGTAGGGAAAAATGCGCCACGGGCATTGCGCACCAGTGCCCGGGCCTGCCGGTACTGGGCGTCGGCCTGGGCCACGGTCTGGTTGGACGCATTGAGCTGGTTCACCAGGCCATTGAGTTGCGCATCGCCGTACAGCTCCCACCAGGCGCCCCTGGCCATCGCATCGCTGGGATTGGCCTGGCGCCAGCCCTGAGCCTCCTTGTATTGCACCGGGGCGGCAGCCTGGGGACGTTGATAATCCGGGCCGACGGCGCAGGCACTGAGCATCGCCACGCACAGCACCAGGCTCAGCACCCGCGAGCCACGGGCAGTCGCCAGTGTTGCGACAAGATTGAAAGGCGAACGATCGGTCATAGCGGAGTTTCCAGGGCAGCATCAGTGCGCACGCCGCGCCAGCGATTGAAGCGATGGCGCAGTTTGTCGAGATATAGGTAAACCACCGGGGTGGTGTAGAGCGTCAGTACCTGGCTGAACACCAACCCACCGATGATGGTCAGGCCCAATGGCCGGCGCATTTCCGAGCCCTCGGCAGCACCGAGCAGCAACGGCAAGGCGCCAAGGATCGCCGCCAGCGTGGTCATCAGGATTGGCCGCAACCGCAGCAGGCAAGCGCTGCGGATCGACTCCAGCGGCGTCTGCCCGGCACGTTCCAGTTGCAGCGCCAGATCGATCATCAGGATGGCGTTTTTCTTCACCACGCCGATCAGCAGGAACAGCCCCAACAGTGAGATCAGGCTGAACTCGCCACCCAGCGCGTAGATCGACAGCAATGCGCCGACCCCGGCCGATGGCAACGTAGACAGGATGGTCAGCGGATGGATGTAGCTTTCATAGAGCACACCCAACACCAGGTACACCGCCAGCAACGCCCCGAGGATCATGAACGGCTGGCTCTTCTGGGTGGCGGCGAACGCATCGGCGGTGCCGGCCATTTTCGCAATGACATCCTCGGGCAATCCAAGCTTGGCAAGTGCCCGCTCGATGGCCGCGGTGCCCTGCTCCACCGTGACACCTTCGGCCATGTCGAAGGAAATGCCCTCGGACGCGAACTGGCCTTCATGGCTGACCCGGTCGTCCTCCAGGCTATTCTCGTAGTGGGCAATGGCCGACAGCGGTACGCGCGCGCCATCGGCGGTGATCACCTGAACCTGCTCGAGGGTGCTCGGGTCCTGGGCGTACTTGGGATTGACCTCCATCACCACCTGATACTGGTTGAGGCTGTCGTAGATGGTCGAGATCTGCCGCTGGCTGTAGGCGTTGTTGAGCACCGCGGTGACCATGTCCATGTCGATGCCCAGGCGCTTGGCCTGGTCGCGGTCCACCACCAGCGTCACCTGCTGCGCCCCACCACCGTCACGGGCATCGATGGCGGTGAGTTCCGGCAAGGCCCGGAAGGCCGCCACGACCTTGGGATACCACGCGCGCAGCGACGCCAGGTCGGCGCTTTGCAGGATGTAGGAATACTGCGAGGTGGTCTGCTCGCGACCACCACCGAACTGCAGGTCCTGGTCGGCCATCAACATCAACTGAGCGCCGGGAACCTTGGGCATTTCTTTTCGAAGGCGCTCGATGACCTTTTGTGCAGAAATATTACGCTCCTTGATCGGCTTGAGGCGCACCAGCATGAAGGCGTTGTTGGTGCCGTTGTTACCACCGATGAAACCGGCGACGCTTTGCACCGCCTCGTCCTTGAGCACGGCGCGGCGGAAGATCTCCATCTTCGGCTGCATCACGTTGAACGACAGCCCGTCGTCGCCACGCACGAAACCGATCAACTGGCCGGTGTCCTGCTGCGGCATGAAGGTTTTCGGCACCACCACGTACAACGCGACGTTCACGCCGATGGTCACCAGCAGGCTCAACAAGGTCAGGCGCCGATGGTGCAGCACCCAGTCCAGGCTGATGGCGTAACCACGGACCATGCGCTCATTGAGCCGCTGGCTCCAGCGCTGCAAGCGGTTTTCCTGCCCTGGCACGTGAGGCTTGAGCCAACGGGCGCAGAGCATCGGCGTGAGGGTCAGCGAGACCACCAGCGAAACGACGATGGACGCCGCCAGCGTGATGGAAAATTCGCGAAACAGGCTCTCGATGATGCCGCCCATGAACAGGATCGACAGGAACACCGCCACCAGCGAGACGTTCATCGACAGCAAGGTGAAACCCACCTCCTCGGCTCCCCGGTACGCGGCCTTCATCGGCGGCACGCCTTCGTCGATATGCCGGGAGATGTTCTCCAGCACCACGATGGCATCGTCCACCACCAACCCGGTCGCCAGGATCAACGCCATCAACGACAGGTTGTTCAGGGAGAAACCGTACAGGTACATCACCGCGAACGTGCCCACCAGCGACACCGGCACCGCCAGGGTCGGGATCAGCGAGGCGCGGAAGTTGCCGAGGAACAGGAACACCACCAGCACCACCAGGGCCACGGCGATCAGCAAGGTCATTTCCGCTTCATGCAGGGTGGCCTTGATCACCGGCGAGCGGTCCATGGCCAGGTTCAGCTTGACGCTGGCCGGCAGCACGGCCTGCAACGCCGGCAGTTGCGCCTTGATCTCGTTGACCGTCTCGATGATGTTGGCCCCGGCCTGGCGGTTGATCACCAGCAACACGGCGGCATCGTTGTTGAAGAAACCGCTGTTGTAGCGATCCTCGACGCTGTCGGTGACTTTCGCCACGTCCTTGAGCCGCAGTACCGAGCCATCCTGGTAACGGATGATCAGCGTTTCGTAGTCCTTGGCCTTCTCCAGTTGATCGTTGGCCTGGACCTGCCACATGCGCTGATCGTCCTCCACCGACCCCTTGGGCCGGCGCACGTTGCTATCGGCAACAGCGGTGCGCACGTCATCGAGGGCCACGCCGTACTGGTTGAGCAGATGCGGCTCCAGTTCGATGCGCACCGCCGGCAACGAGCTGCCGCCGATCTGTACCTCGCCGACGCCCGAGACCTGGGACAGGCTCTGGGACAGGATGGTCGAGGCCAGGTCGTAGAGCTGGCCCTTTTTCAACACATCCGAGGTCAGCGACAGCACCATGATCGGCGCCTGGGACGGGTTGACCTTCTTATAGGTCGGCATGCTGCGCATGCCGCTGGGCAACAGGTTGCGCGACGCATTGATGGCCGCCTGCACTTCCCGGGCGGCACCGTTGATGTCACGGTCCAGGTCGAATTGCAGGATGACGCGGGTAGAACCCTGGCTGGAACGGCTGCTCATGGTGTTGACCCCGGCGATAGCGCCGAAGGAACGCTCCAGGGGCGTAGCCACCGTTGAAGCCATCACCTCGGGGCTGGCCCCTGGCAGGTTGGCCTGGACCACGATCACCGGGAAATCCATTTGCGGCAGCGGCGAAACCGGCAGCAGGCCGAAGCTCACACCACCGAGCAGCATGATGGCGAAGCTCAGGAGCATGGTCGCGACCGGACGCTTGATGAATGGACCGGACAGGTTCATCAGCAGCCGCTCCAGGCTTCAATGAGCAGGCTGTTGTGGCGAGGGAGCTTGCTTCCGCTATGTGGGAGCAAGCTCCCTCGCCACAAATGCCCCAGGATTTCGGGCGTCGCAGTCATACCTGCACCTCTTTCCCATCGGGCCTGGCAAACCGGCGCCCCAGTCGATCGAAATACAGGTAGATCACCGGGGTAGTGAACAACGTCAGCACCTGGCTCACCAACAACCCACCGACCATCACCAACCCCAGAGGCTGGCGCAGTTCGGCGCCGGAACCGGTGGCGAACATCAGCGGTATTGCACCGAACAAGGCCGCCAGGGTGGTCATCAGGATCGGACGGAAGCGCAGTAATGCAGCCTGATAGATCGCCGTCTGCGGGTCGACGCCCCGGTTGCGTTCGGCGTCGAGGGCGAAGTCGATCATCATGATCGCGTTTTTCTTGACGATGCCGATCAGCAGGATGATGCCGATGATCGCGATCATGCCCAGGTCATTGCCGCTGAGAATCAAGGCCAGCAAGGCGCCGATGGCCGCCGAGGGCAAGGTGGAAAGAATGGTGATCGGGTGAATGTAGCTTTCGTACAGCACGCCCAGGACGATGTACATGGTCACCACCGCCGCCAGGATCAGCAGCAAGGTACTCGACAGCGAGGCCTGGAATGCCTGGGCCGCGCCCTGGAACTCGGTCTGCACGCCCACCGGCATGCCGATGTCCCGCTGGACCTTTTCGATTACGTCCACCGCATGCCCCAGGGCCACGCCCGGTGCCAGGTTGAACGACATCATCACCGCCGGGAACTGGCCAATGTGGGCAATCGCCAGTTGCGCCTGGCGTTCTTCGACCCGGGCCAGGCTCGACAGCCGCACCTGCCCGCCGTCGGTGGTCTTGACGTGAATCTGGTCCAGCGCCTGCGGCCCGATCCGCTCCCCGGCCTGGGCCTGCAACACTACGCGGTACTGGCTGGCCTGGGTGTAGATAGTGGAAATCTGCCGCTGGCCGAAGGCGTCATAGAGCGCATCGGTGATGTTCGACACCGAGACGCCCAGGCGAGAGGCTGCGTCGCGGTCGATCACCAGGTAGACCTGCAAACCCTTGTCCTGCAGGTCGCTGGCCACATCGGTCAACTCCGCCTGTTGGGCCAGGGCTTCGACCAGCCGCCCGCTCCAGAGGCTGAGCAATTCGGCGTCCGGCGACGACAGGCTGAACTGGTATTGGGTCCGGCTGACCCGGTCTTCGATGGTCAGGTCCTGCACCGGCTGCATGAACAGGCGAATGCCCACCAGCCGATCCAGTTGCGGCTGCAGGCGGGCAATGATCTCGGTGGCGCTGTCATCCCGTTCGCTGTGGGGCTTGAGGTTGATCAGCAGGCGCCCGCTGTTGAGCGTGGCGTTGTCGCCGTCCACGCCGATGTAGGACGACAGGCTCTCCACCGCCGGGTCCGCCAGGATCACTTTCGCCAATTGCTGCTGGCGCTCGCTCATGGCGGCAAAGGAGATCGATTGTGGCGCCTCGGAAATGCCCTGGATCACCCCGGTGTCCTGCACCGGAAAGAACCCCTTGGGCACGGCCAGGTACAGCACCACCGTCAACACCAGGGTGCCCACCGCCACCAGCAGGGTCAGCGGTTGGTGCTTGAGCACCCATTGCAACTTGCGTCCGTAGGCGGCGATCAACCAGTCGATCCAGGCGCCGCTGGCTCGGTAGAAACGGCCCTGCTCTGCTTCCTTGGGCTCACGCTTGAGCAAGCGGGCGCACATCATCGGCGTCAGGGTCAGGGACACCACCAGGGAAATCAGGATCGCCACCGCCAGGGTGATGGCGAACTCGCGAAACAGCCGTCCCACGACATCGGCCATGAACAGCAGCGGGATCAGCACGGCGATCAGCGACAGCGTCAGGGATATCAGCGTGAAGCCGATCTGCTTCGCGCCCTTGAGTGCTGCCTGCAGCGGGCTGTCGCCCTCCTCGATGAAGCGAGCGATGTTCTCCAGCATGACGATGGCATCGTCCACCACGAAACCGGTGGCAATCGTCAGGGCCATCAGGGTCAGGTTGTTGATGGAAAAACCGGCCAGGTACATCACGCCAAAGGTGCCGATCAGCGACAACGGCACAGCCACCGACGGAATGATCGTGGCACTGACGCGACGCAGGAACAGGAAGGTCACCATGACCACCAGCACGATGGCGATCAGCAACTCATGCTGCACGTCGGTGACCGATGCGCGGATGGTCTGGGTGCGGTCGGTCAGCACGGTGACATCCAGGCCGGCCGGCAGGTTGTCGGTGATGCTCGGCAGCAGGGCCTTGATCCGGTCCACCACTTCGATGACGTTGGCCCCCGGCTGACGCTGGATGTTCAGCAGCACGGCCTGGTTTTCGTTGGCCCAGGCGGCAAGGCGTTCGTTTTCGGCGCCATCGACGATCTGCGCGACGTCCTTGAGCCGCAACGGCGCACCGTTGGCGTAGGCCAGGATCAGTTCGGCGTAATCCTTGGGCGAGGTCAACTGGTCGTTGGCGTCGAGCATCGAGACCCGGGTCGGGCCGTCGAAGTTGCCCTTGGGCTGGTTGACGTTGGAGGCGCCGATCAATGTGCGCACATCCGCCAGGTTCAGGCCGTTGGCCGCCAGGGCCTCGGGATTGACCTTGATTCGCACGGCCTGGCGCTGGCCACCGGCGATGGTGACCATGCCGACGCCGCTGATCTGGGCGATTTTCTGCGCCATGCGGGTGTCCACCAAGTCATTGAGCTTGGGCAGCAGCATGGTCTTGGAGGTGATAGCCAGGGTCAGCACCGGGGTATCGGCCGGGTTGACCTTGTTGTACACCGGCGGTGCCGGCAGGTCCTTGGGCAGCAGGTTGGTGGCCGCATTGATCGCGGCCTGCACCTGCTGCTCGGCGACGTCCATGTTGATGTCGAGGTTGAAGCGCAGGGTAATCACCGACGCACCACCGGAACTGGTGGAGGCCATTTGCGTCAGGCCCGGCATCTGTCCGAACTGGCGCTCCAGGGGCGCGGTCACCGCGCTGGTCATCACATCGGGACTGGCGCCCGGGTACAAGGTCATCACACGGATGGTCGGGTAATCGACCTGGGGCAATGCCGACACCGGCAGCAGCCGATAGGCGATCAGGCCGGCCAGGATGATCGCCAGCATGCTCAGGGTGGTGGCGACCGGGCGAAGGATGAACAGCCGCGAGAGATTCATGCGCCGCCCTTTTTCGCCTTGTCGGCCGCAACCGGCTCAGCGGGCACCGCTGCGGACTTGCCCTGCAGGTGCTCGGTCGGCGTGGTGGGCACTTCCTGGCTGTCGCTGACCACTTCCACTTCACTGCCTTCCTTCAAGCGATCGGTGCCTTCGAGCACCACCCGGTCACCGGCGACCAGGCCTTCGGTGACCACGGTGTTCGCACCGTCGCTGGCGCCGATCTTCAGCTTTTTGATGGTGACCTTCTTGTCGCCATCCAGGGCATAGACGAAGGTGCCATTGGTGCCGAACTGAATGGCCGCCGTCGGTGCCAGGGTCACGCCTTTGAGGGTGTCGGCCAGCAGGCGGACATTGACGAACTGGTTGGGGAACAGCGACTGGTCGCGGTTCTCGTAGCGGGCCTTGAACTTCAAGGTGCCGGTGGTGACATCGATCTGGTTGTCCAGGCTTTGCAGCACGCCGCTGGCCTGCAGCTTCACATCGCCCCGGTCCCAGGCTTCGACTGGCAGTTTCGCCCCGCTGCGATAACGGGCGAGCACCGTGTCGAGGTTGTTTTCCGGCAAGGTGAACACGACGCTGATGGGTTGGGTCTGGGTGATGACTGCCAGGGCCGTGGTGTCGTTGGCCGCCACCAGGTTGCCGATATCCAGTTGCCGCAAGCCGACCCGCCCGGAGATGGGCGCGCGGATCTTGGTGAATTCGAGGTTGAGCTTGGCGTCGTTGACCGCCGCCTGGTTGGTCTTGACCGTGCCCTGGTACTGACCCACCAGCGCCGCGGCGGTGTCGAGGGTCTGCTTGGCAATACTGTCTTCAGCGTACAGGCCGCGATACCGCTCAAAGTCTACCTGGGCATTTTTCAACTGGGCCTGGTTCTGCAACAGCGTGCCTTCGGCCTGGAGCAAGGCGTTCTGGTACGGACGCGGGTCGATCTCGGCCAGCAGGTCCCCGGCCTTGACCATCTGCCCTTCTTCGAAAGCGATCTTGACCAGTTCGCCACCCACGCGGCTGCGCACGTTGATGGTATTGAGGGCCGTGACCGTGCCCAGCGCCTTGTAGTACAGCGGGAAATCCCCGGTCACCGCCGGCGCCACCCGCACCGGAATCGGCCCCGTAGCCCCACCGAACCCTGGCCGCATGCCACCCGAGCGCCCCATGTGCCCCGCCGCGGCTTTATCCCCTGCCCCAGGCTTCTGCGCCGAGCCACTGGGCCAGAACTTCCAGGCCAGCGCCGCGACCACCAATACGATGAACAGGCCGAACAACCAGCGACGGGAATTGCGGGAAACAGAGGATTGCATGGAGTGATCAACCATTGGGCGCGTGGACTTCTTTTACGGGAGGCTGAACGATAAGCACTGGCGGGTGTTTAGCAAAGCGCCTTTACCGGCAATTTACGTTGGGCTTACCTGGCACATAGTCGGCTAACGCCTTGAAGCACAAAAGAAAACGGCCTGGACAGGGCCAGGCCGTTAACAATTGTAATAAATACCTTATTTCAGAACGGCCAACGCAGCGTCGTAGTTTGGCTCTTCACCGATTTCCTTGACCAGCTCGCTGTGCAGCACGGTGTCGTTTTCGTCCAGCACCACCACGGCACGGGCGGTCAGGCCTTTGAGCGGGCCATCAGCGATTGCCACGCCGTAGTCCTGGATGAACTCGGCACCGCGCAGGGTCGACAGGTTCTGGACGTTTTCCAGGCCTTCGGCACCGCAGAAACGCGCCTGGGCAAACGGCAGGTCGGCGGAGATGCACAGCACCACAGTGTTGGTCAGGCCGTTGGCCTGGGCATTGAACTTGCGCACGGAGGTGGCGCAGGTCGGCGTGTCGACACTTGGGAAAATGTTCAGCACTTTGCGCTTGCCGGCGAAGTCCTTCAGGGAAACGTCCGACAGATTGCCGGCAACCAGGGAAAAGGCTGGCGCCTTGGAACCGGCTTGTGGCAACTGGCCGTTGACTTGGACCGGGTTGCCTTTGAGGGTGACTTGAGCCATGAACGGATTCCTTCTGACAGGTTTGAAAATGGTGAGGCCGGAGTTAACCACGAAATGCTTGCGCGACCTATGGTTGGACATAAAAAGTCGTGGTTTGGACGCCGGCGCGTGAGGTAACGGCGGTGGTTATTTAGCCTTGAATTTCAGAAACGACTGATGCAAATCCGACGCCCAGCCATCGATGACCCCTTTGACGTCATCGGGCTTCATCACCTGGGACTCGTTGGACAACGGCTTGCCCGTGCCTTTGCGCACCACCTGGGCGACCACCGCGTTGTTGCCACCATCGAGAAAAACCGCTTCGGTGCCCAGGGTGGTTTCCTGGTCGCGAATGCCGCTGGCCGTGCTGACAGCGGCCGCCACCAGCGCAATCGGGATCACCTCATAAGGTTTCAAGCCTTCGGTCTTGCTGCCGACAGCCGTGATGGCCGCCCGCATCACCAATACACCCGGCCCAGGAGCTGTCGCCAGGGGCAAGGACTTTCCCGCTTCCCGCTTGAGGGCCTGATCGTAATAAGCGGTGATACCGGACAGCGTGGCCTGGGGGATCTTCACGGTCGGCTGCGGCTTGGGGTAAAGCTGTGTCGGCTCGATATAGAGACTGGTGTACTTGCCCGGGTCGATCTTCGGATCGACCCAACGCATCACCTCGGCCCCCGACGGCGACTTCTCTTCCTTGAGCCGGCTGTAATCCCCCAGGAACCCGGAGTACTCATCCGGCTGGGTGACTTTGCTGGAGCAACCCGCCAAGGCGAGCGAGGCAATGCAAACAGTGCCGATCATCGACGAAAACTTCATGCTGTCACTCCTGTAAGCCACACGAGGCGGGGCCGGAACTACAGGTATAGCCAATGGACAGGTTTTTGCCTGCGCTGAGAAGCGCGTGCGTGATTCAGCCGCGTTCACGCGGTATCAGGCTCTGCAACTGTTGTGCGAGGAAGTTGGCATCGAAAGCAAATGTGTCGGGGTCCTTCAAGCCGTTGGTCCGGCGCCATTGCCATTGCACCGATGGCGGTTGGCAAACCAGCGAAATACTGCCGTGACGGGTCGCCGCCAGGCCAATGATCGACAAAGAAATCAGCCCACCTACGCCCATCACCTCCGGAACGAATTCCACCGGTCTACCGGTGATGGTCAAGGTCAGTTTTTCAGTCTTGAAACCGGACGTCTCTACCGGAGCGCTCGGCCCGTGCGCCACATAGGTCTCACGGCTAAGTTCCAGCAGGCCGAGCGCCATGACGGGCGCCAGCCATTGCTCGATTTGCCCGTACAACGCCTTGATCTGTTCGGCCCAGACCGTTGCCTGGGCCTGGTGCAGTTGTTTCTTGTGCGCTTCGCTGTCGGCGTAGTGACGAAGCATCTCGCCCAATTGCTGTACATCGTCCATGGGCCGGTCCTCGATTAAGGGAGTACTGCGAAGCGCGATGATGACAGGTTCAAGACGTTGGCGTACGTAAAAGCCCTCTTTGCCTGCGCGCTGGGCTCTTCAGCGCAACCGCGCCATCGCCAGGGTATCCACCCAGCGACCGTCACGCACGGCGTAGTCGCGCATCAGGCCTTCGGTTTCGAAGCCGAACTTGCGGTACAGCCCGATGGCCGCTTCGTTGTCAGCGTACACCGTCAACTCGACCCGCCGCAGGTTCATCCAGTTGTCCGCAACCTCCAGCGCGGCCGCGAGCAGCATCGACCCCACGCCTTTGCCCTGCCAGGCGACAGCCACGCCCATGCCGAGACTGCCGCAATGGGCACGGCGCACGCGCGAAAACTGCTCCAGTCCCAGGTTGCCGATGACTTCACCCTCGTGCAGGGCCACCAGTTTCAATAAACGCTCGTCGTCCATTGCCAGACGCTTACGCCAGACTTCGGTGGACTGGAAAGGCATTTGCAGCACTTGGCGAGTCACCGCCGGATCGTTGTAGAGCGCGGTGACACCGGCGATGTGGGCTTCAGTGAAGCGTACGAGGGTGATCGATGATTCGGACATGCAGCTCCTCCCTGGAGGCGTGACAAGGCCAATCACTATAAGCCGCGCCAGGCGCTATGGGGAACCTGTGGGAGCGGTGGTTTTGGCATCCGCGTTGACGGATACACCGCTATCGCGAGCAAGCTCGCTCCCACAGGATTATCGTGCTACCAGCTAGGTCTGGAACCAATCCCGGCGCTCATCCAGCGTGTGATGGATCAGCTCACGAAGCATCTGCACCTCTGGCGAGCCTTCGGCCTGGGCATTGACGGCCATCCACAAGTACCGTTGCATCGACGGGCCGAACACTTGCGGCAATGCCACCAGGCCTCGGTCGAAACGGCTCATGTACTGCGGCAACAGACCGATGCAGGCGCTGCAGCGAATCATTTCCAGCATCAATTCGTAGGATTGCACCTGCACCACGCCGGCCCGGCGCTGTTCTATCAGGGCATTCCACGGGGCGAAGCCATCCACGTGTCGGTCCGCCTGCCATTGCACCAGCATGTAGTCGTTCAGGTCCTCCAGGCAATCCGGGCGCGTGGCCGGTCGTGAATAGCGCTTGGCGATGTGCGGCACATAGTCCATCCGCGCCAGTCGATCCGCGGGCAACGTGGCGAAGCTCGGCCCTGGCACCGACACCTGGGCATCACTCAACCAGAGCACCAGGTCGGCGCTGACGGCTTGCAGTGCCAGTTCACTGTCCAGGGTGATGATCTGCAGTCGCACGCTGGCGTTGCGCCGTAGCAACGAGATCAGGTCGCGTCCCAGGATGTCATGCAGAATCGACTCGGCCACGGCGAGGCGAATCAAGGGTTGATCGTTCAGCGGCGGCGCACTTTCGTGGGCCAGGGTGATCAATCGCGCCTGCAACTGCCGGCCTTCACGAGTGAGGGTCAAGGCGCTGCCTTGGAAGCTGAACAGCGAGCGTTGCAGGCGCGTCTCCAACTGCGCCAACTGCTTGCGCAGCCAGGTTGCCTTGACGTTGAGGCTACGAGCCGCTTGCATGAAGCAGCCGCAACGGGCACTGACCAGGAAACACTGCGCCACCTGCGGTTCAATACCGCCGGCCAATGTCAGCCAGGGATCGGGGACACGCAACGGTGTGCGGTATGCGGTGACAGCCTGGCGTCCTGCGGGCTCGGTGAAGGTCATGGGTGACTCCCTGTCGGTTGTACGAATTATTTGGGCCGGCCTAAAGCCCCTCCTCCAGCACCTTGCTCAACTGCGCGCCATCGATGCTCAACGTGGCCGTGTCGAGCATGCCGTCCAGGTAGGCCTTGGCGATCTGTTCCTGGCGCTGGGCGCGCAGGGCCTGGGTCAGGCGTTCGCGGACGTCGTCCAGGGTCGCTTCCCGGGCCGGCTGTTGTTCGGTGAGCTTGATGACATGAAACCCCGCCGGACTTTGCACCGGGTCCGACACCGCGCCGACCTTCAGGCGCGCCACCGCCTCACGCACCGGCGGGACCAGTTGCTGCAAGGGCTGGAAACCACTGTCACCGCCGCGCTCGGCACTGCTGCGGTCCTGGGAAAAACGACTGGCCAGGGCGCCGAATTCAGCGGGCGAGGCCTGGGCCTTCTTGCTCAACTCCAGCGCTTGCCGGCGCACCGCCTCTACGGTTTGCGGCTCGGTGGCTGCCAGGAAAATCTGGCTGACGCGGTACAACGCCGGTGCGGTCCAGTTGGCTTTCCCGGCGTCATAAGCCTGCTTCAACTCGTCTTCACTGGGATACCCGGCGGGCACCTGGCTGACCGACCGCAAGTAGTCGCGAAACACAATCTGCTCAGCCGCCGCCCGGGTCTGGCGCTCCACCTCGGGCCGCTCGCGCCAGCCCTGGGCGTCGGCCTGCTCCAACACGGCCTTTTCCGCCAGGCGGGCACGAATCCAGCCTTCCAGCGCAGCCCGATTGCCACGCATTTGCTGGCGAACTTCAGGAGCCAGCGCGGCCAGCAATGCCTTGAGTTCATCGGGGCTGACGTGCTGGTTGCCCAAGCGCGCCAGGCTCGGCGAGTCGGCCGTAGCAACGCTTACGGTCTGTACCGCGGCGACCGGATCGCTTCCCGGCCGCAGACCCAGCACCAGCGCCACGGCGAGCAGGCCCAGCGCTGCGGCGCTGATGACGAAGGTCGGCTTTTTCACGATGCGACGGCCTCCTCCGATGGCGCCTCGACGGGCTCGGCCGGGGTTTGCAGGCGCGCCGCGTTCTGGCTGTACTCACGCAGGTAGACAATGAACTCCTGCAACAGGCGATCCCACAGTTCCAGGTGGCTGCGCAAATGATCGGCGCTCACGCCTGCCGCGACCACCACGTCCATTTCCATCACCAGGAACTCACCCTGCAGCGACAACCGGGCAAAGCGGCGCGAGGCGTTCCACAACGCCACCAACCCAGCTGGCAACTCGCCCTGTACCCGCAAGGCGCAGCTGAAGGTGAAGTCCAGGTATTGGCCCGCTGTCGGCGCAGGATTACCCAAACGCACCGCAAAGCCGATGCCCTGGCTGGCACTGAGCAGTTGCACGATGCCGTTCTGCTCGGTTTCGTTGACCCGATAACCCGCAGCCTGCAACCACTCGGTCAGGGATTTTGCACCGACGTATTCAATCATTGAGGTCATGCTCGCGTCTTCCTTGTTCTGTTCAGTGAGTGATCGAGGCCTGGGGCGCATCGAAACGGTTCTTGTAGAGATCATCGCCAAAGCCCTGGGCCAGCTCTTCGAAACGCACCCGGGCCTTGGCCGCGAACGGCTGGCGGATCTTCATGATGTCGGTCACATCAATGGTTTCGTAGGCATGCAGCAGCGTCTTGGCGACTTCGTACATTTGCTGATTCTTGACCGAACATTGCTGCACTTGTGTGTCACGCTCGGTCAATTGCGCCTCCAGGCGGGCGCGCTCGGTCTCTTTGCCACGGGCCAGGGTCAACAGTTCTTCATAGGCTTTCTTGAATTTGCCGATTTGCTCGTTGCTCGCCGCCACCTGGGCCTGGGCCTGGTTTTGCAGGTTTTGCTGATGTCCGGCCAGCTGCTCGGCCAGGGCTTGGGCCTTGCTCAGTTGTGCGGTCAATTGCTTGATCTGCGCCTGGGCCTCCTTGGCCTGGCTCTCGGCAGCCTGACGAGCGGCGCTGGCCTGGGCCTGCTCGCTTTGCAGGGCCTGCAACTGGGCGGTGGTACTGCGCAGCTGTGCCCGCAGCCGCTCTTCCAGGCCTTCGCCGTGCGCCAAGCCACTGAGCAGCAGACCCAGCATCAGCAACGCAGCCGGGCATGGGTATTTGGCTCGCCTTTTCATGAGGTCTCCCTGCGCTTAGAAGCGCGTGTTGATTTCAAGCTGCAAGACATCGATGTCGTACGGCGCGCCGTACACCGCTTCGGAACTCAACCAGCGACCGGTGGCGAAGACGTTGCTCGCCAGGCCATAGTTGCCGCCCAGGAAATAACCCTTGGCATTGGTACCGCCCAAGTGGAATGACGAATCGTTGAAGCCGTCCGGCAAGGCATCGGGCTGGATGTACTTGTAGCCGGCGAACAGGTTCCAGTCGCCCTCGCGCTTGAGCTCCAGGGAGTTACCCAGGGTGAACTGGAGCATCCAGGCGTTGGCGCCACTTTCCACCTCGCCATCGCTGTCCAGGTTGTTGGCGAATTGCCCGGCGGAGCGCTTGCGCATCTCGCCTTCGTCGTAGCCCAGGTTGTGGACGTAGTGGGCCTGGCTGCGCAGCTTCAGGTCTTCGGGCAGATCGGTGTCCCACGCCAGGTTCAGGTCCAGCAGGTTGAATTCCGAGGCCAGGCCGACGTATTGCGGCTGTGGCGTGGTGGACGGGTTGAGAGGATTGGGCGCGATGTCGCGCAGCAGGAACACGGTGTTGCCCTTTTGCATGAACGCCACGCGTGAACCGTCGCTGTCGCAGCCTGGATCACCGGCCCAAGGCTGGCACGACGAAGAGCGCTGGCCTTCGATGTCGTCGAAGCGGTAATAGGCCATGGCCCCCTTGATCCGGTTGCTGTCGTTGATGGCCCAGTTGGCCCCCAGTTGCGCACCGTACAACCACTTGTTGTCGCTCTCCTCCTTGTCGCTGCCGTTGCTGGTGCTGGTGTCGTTGGTGTACTCCACCGGGAACGCGCCAACAGTACCGAACACGCCCCAGTCCTGATTGAGCTTGTGGTTGAAGTTCGCCGCCACACCGTCGAAGTTCAGGTCACCGGAATACAACAGGTCGGTGGAGAAAAACGGGTTGGCGAAACGCCCGCCGGTCAGGGTCAATTCGTCCGATGGCTTCCAGGTCAGGTAGCCCTGGTCGAGCCAGATGTCTTTCTTGCCAAAACCACCACCGAGGGTCTGGGTGGTGGACACCGGGTTGTTGTCGGAGCCGGTACCGATGCGGATGCCCGCGGTCCATTGCGGGGCAATCACGGCCTTCATGCCCAGGCGTGCGCGCAGGCGGAACAGGTTCTCGCGGTCTTCACGGGTGTTGAGCAACGGCGGCAGGCTGGAGCTGCTGTTGGGGTTGACGTCGTAGGGGCCCTTGTCATTGAGCCGGGCGAAGTCGACGATTTCGTTGCTGTTGGTGCCCGAGTAATAGCGCGACTCATCCCGCAGGCGAATGTCGCCATCGAAACTGATGCGCGAGACCCAATCCGGGAAGGTGTTGGGCTGGGCCCAGTTTTCCTGCTTGGCGGTGGCCATGACTTCAGCCTTGACCTGGTCGCGGATCTGCTCACGCACGATGTTCGGCACGTATTGCACCCGCACGTCCCCCGGCGCGCCGGCCGGCGTTGCGGCAACCGCCGTGGCTGCCTGGCGGGCCTGCACGGCTTCCCGTTCAGCCTGGGCGATCAAGCCATCGGCCTGATCCTGTTTCAACACGCCCTGCTGCACCAGCAGGCGGATCAGATTGATCGTGGCGTTTTCCGAGGGCGCTGGGGCGGCGGCCGCGTGCCCGGCCAGGCTCAGGACCACCAGGCCGATCGCCCACGATAATCGATTCACATTGGAAATCATCTGCACACAACTCCTTTGGCAAACTTTCAAATAGTCGGTTAACCCGGCCGCCGTCCCTGCAAGGACAAGCGCACGGGTAAAGTCAGGGAGGCCGGTGGCCGTTCACTCAAATGGGGCGCGGCACGCAGGGCGGAAATAACTTGTTCGTCCACTTGCGGGTTGCCGCTGGACTTGACCAACTCGACCCGGGTGATTTCGCCCACGGCACTGAGCCAGACATCGGCCTGCAGCGAGAACGCCAGGCTGCGCAAGTCGGGGTTTTCTCGCAGCAAGCGCTGGAAGGTGAATGCCAGGAACTGGCTGTAAGTGCCATTGCCCAGGCGCCCGCCCCCTGCCCCAGCCATGCCGCCGCCCTTGCCCGCGCCGATGTTGAAGGCGTCGTTGCCGGATTGGGCATCGCCGTCCATCTGCATCGGGTTCGCCAGGTCATCGACCGGCGACGGCGGTGCCTCTTCCTCGGGCTTGACCTCTTCGGGTTCCGGGGTCGGCTCTGGCTCGACCACCTTCTCCTCGACCTGGGGTTCCGGCTCCTTGGGTTTCTCCGGCGGTGGTGGGGGCGGAGGCGGCAGCGGGATAATGGTCGGCACCTTCGGCGCTTCGCGGCGCAC
This sequence comes from Pseudomonas sp. H1_F01, assembly GCF_054681425.1. Lineage (NCBI taxonomy): Bacteria > Pseudomonadati > Pseudomonadota > Gammaproteobacteria > Pseudomonadales > Pseudomonadaceae > Pseudomonas > Pseudomonas sp. H1_F01. Next base: position 3,566,217 of record NZ_CP162823.1, read on the forward strand.
GCCACTCATGTCATTGGCCCACTGCCACAGCAGCCAGGCCGCCACGGCACCCAGCGCCAGGCCGGCGGCCCATTTGAGCAGGCGCAACGGCGAGGTCTTCACCGGGGGCGGATCGATGGGAAGTCTGGCGGTCATGGTCAGCCCTGGCTCGGTTTGCCGGTCACCAGACCGACCTGGGACAGTTCCAGGCGCCGCAGCAGGTCCAGCACTTCTATGACTTTCTGGTACTGCACCGTCGCGTCGCCGCGCACGATCACCGGGAAGTCCGGGCTCTGGGCCTTTTCGATGCGCAGGCGCTCTTCCAGCTCGGCCAGGGTCACCGGATAGGCATCGAGGAAGACCTGCCCGCCGTCGTTCACCGAAATCGCCTTGGTCTTGGCTTCGGACAACGACACCGAGGCACTGGCCTTGGGCAGGTTGATCTGGATACCCGACACCTGGGCCGTGGCCGTGAGGATGAACATCACCAGCACCACCATGAGCACGTCCACCAGCGGCGTGATGTTGATGCTGTCGACCGCCGCGTCATCGTCGTCATCGTGTGAAGCGTTTACGCTAGCCATGGCGATTCCCTCAGGCCGGTACGGACGATTGGACGTGATGATTACGGCGATGCGCCGCTTCACCGGACTGGCCTTCGCCGTGCATCTCCGCCAGGCGCGTAATGAACTCGTCGACGAAGACCCGCATGTCGGCGCTGACTTCCTTGTTGCGGGTGATCAGGCGGTTGTAGCCAAACAGCGCCGGGATCGCGACGAACAGGCCCATGGCGGTGGCGAGCAATGCCGCGGCCATGCCCGGGGCAATGGCGTTGATGTTCACGTCACCGGCCATGGCCGTGCCGAGGAACACCACCATGATCCCCAGCACGGTGCCGAGCAGGCCGATGTACGGACCGCCGGCGATGGCGTTGGACAGGGTCGAGAGCTTCGAACTCAGTGCTTGGTTTTCCCGGGTGCGCACGCCGTCCATGGAACAGCGGATCGCTTCGATGGTGGCTGCCGACACCGACGAAGTGTCAGCGCCCTGCTCGCGGCGGGTGCGGATCTCCTTGACGGCCACCAGGTACAAACGCCACAGCGACGAATGTTGCAGGCGCTGGGCGAGGCCCTGGTCGTCGGCGAACATTTCCAGGCGTGTGCCGATCTGGGCGAACTGTTCGCGGAAGGCATCGTTGGCCGCGCTGAGACGGCTGACCATGCGGTTCTTGCGGATCATGATGATCCACGACTGGAACATCATCAGCACCAGTACCCCGATGATCACCCAGGCGTCCATCGGCACGGCCTTGAGCAGGAAACCCAGGCTGCCAAAGCCGAAACCGGACTGTTCTTCATCGACACCGTAGGCCACCAGTTTCGACTCGGCGCCCTGGGCATTGGCGTCAGCCAACAACAGCGGCGCCGGACGGGCGACCTTGGACAGGCGCGCTTCGTCCATGGCCCCGCCAAATGGCGCGAAGGCACCTGCGGAAAGGTCGGCCCCCAGGGCTATCGGCGAATTGAACGCTGGCATCGCCACCGCCAGGCTCGCGGTTTCACGCCCATTGACGTACAGCACGACCCGGTCGCCCGAGGCGGTCAACGCCAGGTGCTGCCACTGGCCAGGGTTCAGTGGCTGGGTCGAGACCGCACGCTGGTCATTGATCGCTACGAACGGCACACCCTGGTTGACGCCAACCAACAGGCTGGTAACGGCTTCGCGACGGGCCAGGATGATCTGTTCGCCACTGGCCTGGTCCTGGCGCAGCCAGGTGCTGAAGGTGAACGCTGCACCGGCACTGTGTTGCAACGAAGGGCTGGCCGGCAACAACAGCGGCTGGCCGTTGAACTGCAAGGCACGCCCGATCACGCCGTCGATGCTGACACCGGCCGCGCCCTGGGCATTGTTGCCGTAGGCCGTGGTGTCCCGGGGCGGTACGCCGGTGGCGCCGTCAAAGTGGTACAACGCGGTGTAGTCCGGGTCGAAGGTCAACTGGCCGCTGCCCGTGGCCGGCGCCTTCTGGTTTCCGTAATACATCCACACGTCCTGACGCTGGCCACCCTCCACGCTCGGCACATCAACCCATATCAGCGCCATGCCCATCAACGGGTCGAAGCTTTCGATCTGGTGATTGAGCACGGTCTTGTCATCGGCACTGACGAAACGCAGGTCCGAGCCGTCGTCCTTGACGCCGTCGAAGGTGAAATTGCCGGTGTGCAGGCGCACCAGCAACGCGGTGCGACCCAAGGCCTGGGCGATGGCGGCGCCCTGGGGCGTGGTGTCCACGGAAATCTGTTTGCGGTAGTGCCAATCATCCTGCCACCAGGCGTTGGCGGTCGCCGGAAGCACCAGCCCCAGGCAGATAAACAGGGATAACAATAAGCGTTGCATGGACATGACTCCTGGGTTCAAAACGTCGCTTGCAGGTTGAAATGCAGGCGCGATTCCTGTTTCGAGGTGTTCGGCCCTTCGAGCAGCGGATAGCCCCAGTCGAGGCTGCCGGACAGCCATTTGCTCAGGCTGGCGCGGGTGCCGAGGCCGACGCTGGCGAGGCTGTAGTCGGCCTCCTGGTCGGGCAGTTCGTCGCGCAAGTACAACTGCGCGCCTTCGGCGAAGGCATAGAAGCGCCACTCCTGGACATAACTGCCGAGAAACTTGGCCAGGGACGGTGTGCGCAGCTCCTGGGACAGCAAGTAGCCGTCATCACCGGTGCGCTCGGCGGCCAGGTAGCCACGCACCGAGGTGGCGCCACCGGCAGAGAATTGTTCGTTGGAAACCAGCGGCCCGGAGGCGAGTTGGAAGGCGGCCTTGGAGGCGGTCTGCCAATCATTGCCGAAGGTGAAGGTGTAATTGCCGTCGCCCTTGAGCACGGCGAAGCTGGGGCTGGCGCGATAGCGCTTGTAGTCGAATTCTTCGTCGGAGCTGCCATAGCCCAGCAGGCTGCGGGTACCCGCCACCAGGCTCAGGCCGAGGCCCAACTGGCTGTGTTCGGTGTAGCGAAAGCCGTTGTAGGCGAAGGTGAACGGCGCGTACTTGAGCGGTGCCTTATCGCTGGCACCACCGAGGTTGAGCTCTTCTTCGAAATCCTTGAAATCCACCCCGACCGAAAAACTGTTGGCCCATGCCCCACTGGACGGCAGGCTGTAGATCGCCGACACCCCGTAGGAATGACCTTTGCCCAACACGTTGCTGCCGCCAACCGTCGCTACGTTGCTGTCGGATTGGTAACCCGAGAACTGCACACTCCAGCGTTCGCTCAGCGGCGCGGTATAGGAGCCCGACCAGACCTTGGCGTTTTCGGTGTCCTGGGGTGCGGTGAAGAAGGTCAGCGAAACGCTGTGGCCCAGTTGCCAGAGGTTGTTGTAACCCAGGCTGGCGACCGTGCGCAGCTTCTCGGTGTCGGCACTGTAGTCGTTGTTCAGCCCCAGGCTGGCCTGCCAGGGGTCCTGGTCTTCGACCTGCAAATCCACGTCCATCGTCCCGGGGCGCTGGCCTTCACGCACCAGCGGCATGACCTGGCGCCCCGGGGTTTTGTTCAGCAGCGCCAGTTCTGCCTGGACCTGGGCGAAATCAGGCACCTCGCCTTCCTTGAGCGCCGGCACGTCATCACGGATTTCGACGGGTGAATAATGTTTGGCCCCCACCACCCGTACCCGGCCGATCTTGGTTTCGCTGACTTGCAGGTAGACGATGCCGTCTTCGACTTTTTGCTCTGGCAACTCAACGAACACCGATTGATAACCCCGGGCCTGATAGACCTTTTGCAAGGCCTCCCGGGCGCCTTCGATGTCGCTCAAGGCCTTTTGCGGGCCGAGGAACGGGTACACCGCTTCCTCGATGGCCCGGGCATCGAGCACGGTGTTGCCCCGCACGAAATACTCGTTCACGTCCACCAGGCGCGCCGACGCCGCTTCGGCCTCCTGCCCTCCTTCGGCGGCGAACGCCGACGGCCCCCCGACCGCCAGCAGCAACCAGCCCCACAGCGCCGGCCGCGATTTGAAGAAATGCTCCACACCACCCCCTGAATTCAAAATACGGCTCAATTGCTTGCGATCGATGTCGTGGCGTGCCGGGCCAGCCAGGTGTGCAGCAGCGCGAAGTTCAAGGAGAACTCCGGCATTTGCAGCAAGGCGCCACAGAACACTTCACCGATGATTTTCTGGATGAGCCGCACCGCCCGCGCGTCGCCCAGCAGTGTGGCGAGGTCTTTGCTCAGGACGTTGAAGCTCCAGACCTTCTGGTTCAGGTCCAGGCCGACGAACCAGCGGAACAGCAGGTTGTAGTTGAGTTGTTCGTAGAGTTGCTGCTCGCTGGGCACCGAATAGAGCAGTTGCAGCAGGAGGATATGCATGGCGGTTTGCGGTGCGATCAACATCTGGGCACCAGCGTTGAGGCCCTGCAACACATCGCGATGGTCATCCAGCAGGTCGTCGATCTGCGGACGCAGCAAGACCAGTGAATGGCCTTGCGGAATGTAGCTGGACACTTCCTTGAGCGCGCCTTGCCAGTCATCCTGGGAAACGATCCAGACCCACGGCGCGCCGTAGCGATACACCGAGACCGGCTGCTTGCGCGCCGCCTCGACGATCTTCGACAGCCGCTGGTCAAGCTCCTGCATGCCCACTTTCGAATAACGTTCCATAGTCCCCATCGCCTCACTCCCGGCTTCGCGCCCCGGCTCCAAAACGACCTTGCAGGCCCCCTTGAACACGTCACACAGGCATGACGGGAATGGCGATGTGCTACCGAACTTTTGTCATGAAAGCTTCATTTTGGAGAGACCAGGGAGATGCCCAGACTTGGGGCGACTGGAGGATTTTTGTGGGAGCGGGCTTGCTCGCGAAAGCGGTGGATCTGTTTGCATCGATGTTGGATGGGCTGCCGCCATCGCGGGCAAGCCTTGCTCCCACAGTGGTTCTCGGGTGGATACAAGGTTTGCTGTCCACCACCAGATTCCATGTGGGAGCGGGCTTGCTCGCGAAAGCGGTGGATCTGTTTGCATCGATGTTGGATGGGCTGCCGCCATCGCGGGCAAGCCTTGCTCCCACAGGGGTTCTCGGGTGGATACAAGGTTTGCTGTCCACCACCAGATTCCATGTGGGAGCGGGCTTGCTCGCGAAAGCGGTGGATCTGTTTGCATCGATGTTGGATGGGCTGCCGCCATCGCGGGCAAGCCTTGCTCCCACAGGGGTTCTCGGGTGGATACAAGGTTTGCTGTCCACCACCAGATTCCATGTGGGAGCGGGCTTGCTCGCGAAAGCGGTGGATCTGTTTGCATCGATGTTGGATGGGCTGCCGCCATCGCGGGCAAGCCTTGCTCCCACAGAGGTTCTCGGGTGGATACAAGGTTTGCTGTCCACCACCAGATTCCATGTGGGATCGGGTGTTGGCGATGAAGCCTGCCGTTATTGGTGCTGCACCTGCACCATCGAGCTTACCTGCACCCTCGCCTGCATCTGTTCCGCTCCGCCACCCCGGCGCATGCCGCGTACCGGGCAGGCGTCGAGGTAGTCCAGGCCGACCGCCAGTTTCAGGTGGCGGTCGGGAAGGGTCAGGCGGTTGGTCACGTCGAAGCTGTACCAGCCATCGTCCAGCCAGGCTTCCGCCCAGGCGTGGCTCGCCAGGTGGCTTTCATCTTCGGTGCACAAATAGCCGGAAACATAGCGCGCAGGAATGCCCAGGCTGCGGGCGCAGGCGAGGAATGCGTGAGTATGGTCCTGGCACACCCCCGTTCCACCGGCAAACGCCTCGGCAGCGGTGCTGTTGACCGCCGTCGTGCCGGGGCTGTAGGGCATCCGCGCCGCCAAACCATTCATCAGATCGGTCAAGGCCGAACGATCGCGCCGGCCAGCGCATTGCTCGACGGCGAAGGCGCTGAGGGTCTCATCCGCCTGGGTCAGGCGACTGGTGCGCAAGAAAGGCAGCGGCGACTGGTTGTCCGGTTCCATCGCGATGGACTGATGGATTTCCACCTCGCCATAAGCCGTCAGTACCAAGGCGCCGTGGGGCTCGTCCATGGTCATCACATGCAAGATGTTGCCATAGGGATCAATCTGGCTGCGTACCAGTCGCGGCAGCTCCAGGTGCCATTCCAGGATGCGCTGGCGCTGAGTGTCCCGGGGCGTCAGGCGCAGGAACTGGATGCTGGTGCAGACTTCATCGGCGTAGCTGTAGGTCGTGTCATGGCGTATGGATAGTTTCATACGACCTCCAGGTAAGACTCATGGACGGTCTGGCCCAAGTGGCGGATCTGCCCAATCAAGTCGGTCAACCATTGATGCAGGCCCGACGCCAGGATCTCATCGATCCCCGAATAACGCAGGCGCGCATTCAGCTCGGCGGCCAGGCGTTGCGCTGGCCGGCCGTTGTTGCCCGGCAAGCTGGCGAGAATATGGTCCAGCTCCTCGATGCAGGCATGCAGCGAGCGTGGGACGTCAGCACGCAACAGCAACATCTCGGAAACCTGCTCGGCATTGGGCGCATTGCGGTAGATCTCGTTGAACGCCTCGAACGAAGACAACGCGCGCAACAAGGCACTCCACTGGTAATAACCACGGGCCGAGTTGTCGCTGACCTCCTCCGATTCCTCGCCGAACATTTCGTAGCGGGCGTCCAGCAGGCGCAGCGTGTTGTCGGCCCGCTCGATAAAGGTGCCCAGGCGAATGAAGCAGTAGGCATCGTTGCGCATGATCGTGCCCGACGTCGCGCCACGGAACAGGTGCGAGCGCTCCTTGACCCACTCGCAGAAATGGCTGATGCCGTAGCGCCCCAGGCCGTTGCTGGCGATGTTGCGCATTTCCAGCCAGGTGGCGTTGATGTTCTCCCACATGTCGGCGGTGATGCGCCCGCGCACGGCATGGGCATTGGTCCGCGCGGCCCGCAGGCAGCTGTAGATACTGCCGGGGTTGGTTTCATCCAGCGCGAAGAAATGCAGCATGCGCTCGGTGTTGAGCGCGTCATAACGGGCGTTGTAATCGTCCAGCGTACCGGCCGCCAGCAGCGACATCGCCAGCTCGGCATGGCCATCGCTGCGCCCGGCCTGGGGCATCAGCGACAACGAATAGCTGACTTCGAGCATGCGCGCCAGGTTCTCGGCGCGCTCCAGGTAGCGGGACATCCAATAGAGGTCCGAAGCAGTTCTTGAAAGCATGTCTTAGTCCTCCACTACCCAAGTGTCTTTGGTGCCACCGCCCTGGGACGAGTTCACCACCAGCGAGCCTTCGCGCAGCGCCACGCGGGTCAGCCCGCCGGGCACCAGGCGCGTTTCCTTGCCCGACAGCACGAACGGACGCAGGTCGATGTGGCGCGGCGCGATGCCGCTCTCGACAAAGGTCGGGCACGTGGACAGGCTCAAGGTTGGCTGGGCGATGTAGGCTTCAGGACGGGCCTTGAGGCGTGCGCGGAAATCTTCGATCTCCGCCGCGCTGGCGGCCGGCCCGACCAGCATGCCGTAGCCGCCGGAGCCCTGGGTTTCCTTGACCACCAGATCCGGCAGGTTGGCCAGCACATGGGACAGGTCCTGAGGCTTGCGACACTGCCAGGTGGGCACGTTCTTCAGGATCGGTTCTTCGGTGAGGTAGAAGCGGATCATCTCGTCAACGTAGGGGTAGATCGATTTGTCATCAGCCACGCCCGTGCCGACCGCGTTCGCCAGCACCACATTGCCCGCGCGGTACACAGCGATCAGCCCGGGCACGCCCAGCATCGAATCGGGGTTGAACGACAGCGGGTCGAGGTAGGCATCGTCGAGACGACGATAAATCACGTCCACCTGCCGTGGGCCGGCGGTGGTGCGCATGTAGACATGGTCGTCACGCACGAACAGGTCCGCGCCCTCTACCAGCTCCACGCCCATTTCACGGGCCAGGAACGCGTGCTCGAAATAGGCACTGTTGAAGCGCCCCGGGGTCAGCACCACGGCGGTGGGGTTCTCGAGGGGGCTTGAGCTCTTGAGGGTGTCGAGCAGCAGGTTCGGGTAATGATCGATGGGAGCCACGCGTTGGGCGGCGAAGAGCTCGGGGAACAGGCGCATCATCATCTTGCGGTCTTCGAGCATGTAGCTCACGCCGCTGGGGGTACGCAGGTTGTCCTCCAGCACGTAGTAGCTGCCGTCACCGTCGCGAACCAGGTCGACACCGGCGATATGGGCGTAAATGCCGCGGTGCAGGTTCAGGCCCTGCATCGCAATCTGATACCCCTCGTTGGCGAGCACCTGTTCGGGAGGAATGATGCCTTCCTTGAGGATGTGCTGCCCATGGTAGATGTCGGCCAGGAACATGTTCAGGGCCTGGACCCGCTGAATGCAGCCACGCTCGACCATCTGCCATTCGCTGGCCTTGATGCTGCGCGGGATGATGTCGAACGGAATCAACCGCTCGGTGCCCTGCTCGTCCCCGTAGAGGGTGAAAGTGATACCGGCTCGATGGAACAGCAGGTCGGCTTCGCGGCGGCGTTGCTCTAGCAGCTCAAGCGGTGTGTCCGCCAGCCAGCGCGAGAAGGCTTGGTAATGCGGGCGGCAGTCACCCTTGGCGTCATACATTTCATTAAAAAAAGCGTGGGGCATAGCCAACTCCCAGCCGCGTTCTACACGGCATTTCTTATCACTTCGTCATTCCGACGGTTCGGCCTTGCCTTGCTTTGAGCCCTGCTTTATTGAGTGCGGTCCTGGGATTCCCCTCTGTTTCTTCATGGATGGTGTGTCCAGGCCTGGGAGGCCGGCTTTTCAATGCTTAGCAAAGGGTGTGCCTAAGCGTCACGGCGTCACACCCTGAATAGAAAAAGTATTGCAAAACCACTAAAAGGCGAAATTATTTTTCGATCTAGCGACATTAACGACCATAAATGCGGGCGCCCTTTCTCTCGAACGCGGCTTGAACGGTTCTTGAGCGGGTGGAATGGGACAGCCTTGCCCCACAAGAGGGAAGTTTTTACTCATTCATCCACGGCTGACCCTTCACGCGCCGCGCTCAACCCCAGGCAGTGAAAACCTGAACGCACTGCAACGTTGCAGGAAAATGCACGGATTCATACCCGCCGCCCCAGCTTGAAGCAGCACGGCCGTTCACCTCAAGTCAATGCGCCCTCGACACTGGCGACGATCATCTCCAGGTCTGTGGGCAGGTAACCTCGCTTGACCACCAGGTTTTCCTCTCGGCCTCGCGCCCTCCAGGTAGGCAGTTCGGCCACCGGGATGCGCTGGTAGAGAAGATTGGTATTGGTCGCCCCGGTCCATTTGGTCGTTCGCGCGATCTGCTCGTTGCCGGCGTTTTCGATGAATCGAGTGCGCATGCCCAGCAAGGCCGCGGCATCCATCGCACCGCTGCGCATGCCCAGGTGCACCAGTTTGCAATTCCATTCGGCACTTTTCATGCGCAGGAAAATGGCATATTCGGCAGCACGGTTCGGCCCGATGATTTTCTGGTTGGGGTTGCCGTTGTCCAACTTCCAATACTCACCCCAGACCTGAAGATTGGCTCGGGACACGAGACCGTCAGCTTGGTCGAGTTGACCCAGGTGGGTCGTCAGCTTCACGTTGAGGTCCCGGTTGGTCCTCGGGCGTCCGACCACGATGACGTTCCGACCTTTTTCAACAGCCGGTGACACACCTGCCCCAACCCCGTCCAACTGTCGTCCAACTCCGGATGGGCACCGCCGTCCTTGCCGCTGAAGCGGGTCCAGACAATGACGTAGCTCTGGCCCTTGACCACCCCTTTGAGCCCCAGGAACTTGTCGAGGCGATACGCCCAGTAGCGATTGGTATTTGGATCGACATTGTCCCACTTGGCGATGCTGCCCTTGCCGTCGCCACTGAGCACCGACGCTGCGACATCGGTGGTGGCGCCGCCCACGGGGCACAATTTTGCACCGTTGGCGACGCCGGCCAGGAATCCCAGTACCGCGTCGGTGAAGGGTGGCAGCGCACTTTTATTGATCCTGGCGTCGACCACCAGGCGACACGTCTCGCAGGCAGCCTTGGCATCGGTGACCAACACCGGCAGCAACCGAGCGGCCTTTACCCCACAGGAAGTGCCATAGAACTTGACCAGCCGCTTGGCCGCCGCCTCGTCAGCGGCCGCGTAGAGCAAGATCAGTCGTGAGCTGGGGTCATGGCGCAACGCCGCGCCGACAGCGAACTGATCACCCGACATGTACGCGCCCTGGTAGTAATAAGTGCACTTCTGACCGACGAATTGCGCCGGTGTGTTTTTCCGCGCATCGGTGAACAGCGAGCCACCTGTGGCATTCGCCTCGTCCAGCATGTCCTGGTACTTGCGTTTGTCCTGGTCCCGCAAATAAAGCGCCAGGGCATCCAGACACTGGTTGATGCTTTGATTGGCCTCGGCCAATGGAGTGGCCCCCACCCGCCACTTGAGGGGAAAGGCCTGAGCGGGCTGCGCCAGCGCCTGCGCGGCCGCCTGGGTCGTCGGAAAGCGAACCTGCAGATCGCTCCCCAGGAAACGCTTGATAAGGGCTTCGTGGGGTTTGAGCGTCTCGTAAGTTGGGCTCATCAACGACCAGGCGGTGATTGAGATATCGGCGACTTCGAAGGGCATCCTTCCTCCCCCGGGACACGTTGCAGGGTTATCCGAAAACAATCGGGTGTCCGCGCACCAAGCGTAGACCAATTCCCCTTGGGTCGCGGGCAAGCTGCCTTCGGTCGCCTCCCGAACACAAACTCGCCGTGGGGATTTGCGCCTTCAGTATTATGGTATACCATCATACGCAAAGACCTAATCACCCACCCAGGGAGCAGCTCATGAGTTTCGAAATTCGCAAGATCGTCAGCTATGTCGAAGAAACCTTTATCGAAGGCGGCAAGGCCACCGACAAACCGGTGACCATGGTCGGGTTGGCGGTGGTAATGAAAAACCCTTGGCTGGGTCGCGGTTTCGTCGAAGACCTGAAGCCGGAAATCCGCGCCAACTGCTCCGACCTCGGCGCGCTGATGGTCGAGCGCCTGGTGAGCATCATCGGCGGCGCCGAGAAGATCGAAGCTTATGGCAAGGCCGCTGTGGTGGGCGCCGACGGCGAAATCGAGCACGCCTCCGCCGTGATCCACACCCTGCGCTTCGGCAACCATTACCGCGAAGCGGTCAAGGCCAAGAGCTACCTGAGCTTCACCAACAAGCGCGGCGGCCCTGGCACCTCGATTCAGATCCCGATGATGCACAAGGACGACGAAGGCCTGCGTTCGCACTACATCACCCTGGAAATGCAAATTGAAGACGCCCCGCGCGCCGACGAAATCGTCGTGGTGCTGGGCTGCGCCGATGGCGGCCGCCTGCACCCGCGCATCGGCAACCGCTACATCGACCTGGAAGAACTGGCCGCCGAGAATGCGCAGTAATCCAGCCTCGGTAACCACAATAAAAAAGGCATGCAGGAGCGCTCCATGATTCGGCTCACCGCTGAACTCACCCCGGCCGGCACCAGCTACCTGGCAACCGGCCAAGGCCAACCCGTGGTCTTGATCCATGGTGTGGGCCTGAACAAAGAAATGTGGGGCGGCCAGGTCGTTGGCCTGGCCACGCAATACCGTGTAATTGCCTACGACATGCTCGGCCATGGCGCCAGCCCGCGTCCGCAAAGCGGTACCGCGCTGCTGGGCTACGCCGACCAGTTGCTGGAGTTGCTCGATCATTTGCAACTGCCCCAGGCGACGGTGATCGGCTTTTCCATGGGCGGGCTGGTAGCCCGTGCGTTTGCCTTGCATTACCCGCAACGCCTGCAAGGCCTGGTGGTGCTCAACAGTGTGTTCAACCGCAGCACCGAACAGCGCGCCGGGGTCATCGCCCGCACGGCCCAGGCCGCCGAGCATGGGCCGGACGCCAATGCCGAGGCTGCGTTGTCGCGCTGGTTCAGCCGTGAATACCAGGCGGCCAACCCGGCGCAGATTGCCGCGTTGCGCCAGACCCTGGCGCAGAATGATCCCCAGGGCTACCTGACCACCTATGAACTGTTCGCCACCCAGGACATGTACCGCGCCGATGACCTGGGCAATATTCAGGTACCGACGCTGATCGCCACTGGCGAACTGGACCCCGGCTCGACACCGGAAATGGCCCGGCAACTGGCCGAGCGAATTCCCGGCGCCACGGTTGCCGTACTCGCCGAGCAGCGGCATATGATGCCGGTAGAGTCGCCGCGCCTGGTCAACCAGCTGTTGCTGGAATTTCTCGACACAGCAAACGCCCGACAAAACCAAATAAAGGGGATCGTTGCATGACACTCGCACGTTTTTCGATGTGTATCGGCGGTGAATGGGTCGATGCCCTCTCCGGCAAGACCTTCGAAAGTCTGAACCCGGCCCTGGCCCAACCCTGGGCCGAGTTACCCGACGCCGACGAAGCCGATGTCGAGCGCGCCGTCCAGGCGGCACAGAGCGCTTTCGACAGCCCGGCCTGGCGCGGCCTGACCGCCACCGCACGCGGCAAGCTACTACGTCGCCTTGGTGACCTGATCGCCGAGAACAAAGAACAATTGGCCCAGTTGGAAAGCCGCGACAACGGCAAGCTGATCCGTGAAACCCGCGGCCAGGTCGGCTACCTGCCGGAGTTCTTCCACTACACCGCAGGCCTGGCCGACAAGCTCGAAGGCGGCACCCTGCCGCTGGACAAGCCCGACCTGTTTGCCTACACCGTGCACGAAGCCATGGGCGTGGTCGCGGCGATCATTCCCTGGAACAGCCCGCTGTATCTGACGGCGATCAAATTGGCACCGGCACTGGCGGCCGGCAACACCATCGTGATCAAACCATCCGAGCACGCTTCGGCCACCATTCTCGAGCTGGCTCGCCTCGCCCTGGAAGCGGGCATTCCACCGGGTGTGGTCAACGTCGTCACCGGTTACGGCCCGAGCACCGGCGCCGCCCTCACCCGCCATCCGCTGGTGCGCAAGATCGCCTTCACCGGCGGCGCGGCCACCGCTCGCCATGTGGTGCGCAGCAGCGCCGAGAACTTCGCCAAGCTGTCGCTGGAACTGGGCGGCAAGTCGCCAAACATTATCTTTGCCGACGCCGACCTGGACAGTGCGATCAACGGGGCAATTGCCGGGATCTATGCGGCATCCGGCCAGAGCTGCGTGTCCGGCTCACGCCTGCTGGTGCAGGACGAAATCTACGATGAGTTCGTCTCGCGCCTGGTCGAACGGGCCCAGCGCATCCGCATCGGCAACCCGCAGGAAGACGCCAGCGAAATGGGCCCCATGGCCACCGCGCAGCAACTGGCCGTGGTCGAAGGCCTGGTCGCCGACGCCATCGCCGAAGGCGCGCGCCTGCGCACTGGCGGCAAGCGTCCAGAGGATCTCGGGGATGGCTGGTTCTATGAGCCGACACTGTTCGAATGCGACCGCAACTCGATGAAGATCATGCAGGAAGAAGTCTTCGGCCCGGTCGCCTCGGTGATTCGTTTCAAGGACGAAGCCGAAGCCCTGGCGATCGCCAACGACTCGCAATTCGGCCTCGCCGCCGGCATCTGGACCCGCGACCTGGGCCGTGCCCATCGCCTGGCCCGGGATGTGCGCTCGGGCATCATCTGGGTCAACACCTACCGTGCAGTGTCGGCCATGGCGCCCATCGGTGGTTTCAAGAACAGTGGCTATGGACGCGAGAGCGGCATCGATTCGGTGCTGGCCTATACCGAACTGAAAACGGTGTGGATCAACCTGTCCCAGGCGCCTATGCCTGATCCGTTCGTGATGCGCTAGGAGTCCTGAGAAATGATCGAACCCGGTATCTACAAAGAAGTCATGAGCTCCTTCCCGTCCGGCGTCACGGTGGTCACCACCCTGGACCCGGACGGCAATATCGTCGGCATCACCGCCAGCGCCTTCAGCGCGCTGTCGATCGACCCGGCGCTGGTGCTGTTCTGCCCCAACTACGCCTCTGACACCTACCCGGTGCTGCGCGACAGCAAGCAGTTCGCAATCCACTTGCTGTCCGCCGACCAGACCGCCGAAGCCTATGCCTTTGCCGGTAAAGGCAAGGACAAGGCCAAGGGCATCGATTGGCACCTGAGCGACCTGGGCAATCCATTGCTGAGCAAAGCCACGGCGATCATCGAATGCGAGCTGTGGCGCGAATACGATGGCGGCGACCACGCGATCATCGTCGGCGCGGTGAAGAACCTGATCCTGCCTGAACAGCCGGTAACACCGATGATCTACCACAAAGGCAAGCTGGGCCCGCTGCCTGCGCTGGCCTGATGACCATACACATCCCCTGTGGGAGCGAGCTTGCTCGCGATGACGGCAGCACATCCAACATTACTGTGACTGACCCACCGCTATCGCGAGCAAGCTCGCTCCCACAGGTTCATCACTTCTTCAGGGAGTCCGCATGAGCAACGACAAGTACGAACAAGGCCTGAAGATCCGCACCCAGGTGCTGGGCCAGGACTACGTCAACCGCTCCATCGAGAACGCCGACGATTTCACCCGGCCGTTGCAGGAAATGGTCACCGAATATTGCTGGGGCCATGTCTGGGGTCGCGAGGGTTTATCGCTCAAGGAGCGCAGCATGATCAACCTGGCCATGATCTCGGCGCTCAATCGCCCGCACGAACTCAAGCTGCATGTGCGCGGTGCCTTGCGTAACGGCCTGAGTCGTGAGCAAATACGCGAAATTCTGCTTCAGGTCGGTATCTATTGCGGCGTCCCCGCTGCCGTGGACAGTTTCCGGCTTGCCCGTGAAGCCTTCGCCGAAGCCGATGCCGAGGCCTCCAGTCAACCCTCGGCTGTTTGATCTGAACGTGCACGGATGTTGCCCGTTTGGCATGGACAGCCATATTACAGAGCGGACCCCATGAAACGCCTGCCACTCGACGACAGCTTCAAGGTCAATCGCAACCCCGTTACCCTTCGCGAGATCGTGCTGGATAAACTGCGAAGCGCCATCATGAACTTCCAGCTTCTGCCGGGTGATCGCCTGGTCGAACGCGATCTGTGCGATCGCCTGGGTGTGAGCCGCACGTCGGTACGCGAAGCGCTGCGCCACCTGGAATCCGAAGGCCTGGTGGAGTTTGCCGATGCCAAGGGGCCACGGGTCGCCATTATTACTTTGGCCGACGCCGTGGATATCTATGAGCTGCGTTGCGTGCTCGAAGGCCTGATCGTCCAGTTGTTCACCCTGCGGGCCAAGGCCAAGGACATCAAGGCCCTGGAAAAAGCCCTCGCGGAAAACCGCAAGGCCCTCAAGGAGGGCGAACTGCAACAGGTCATCGATTCGGTGCAAGGCTTCTACGACGTATTGCTCGAAGGCTCCGGCAACCATGTCGCCGCCACCCAGTTGCGCCAGTTGCAGGCACGCATCAGCTATTTGCGGGCAACCTCGGTGTCCCAGGAAAACCGTCGCGGCGACAGCAACCAGGAAATGGAACGCATGGTCGAGGCGATCAAGAGCGGCGATCCCCTGGCGGCCCACCAGGCCTGCGTCGACCACGTGCGCGCCGCCGCCAAGGTCGCCCTGGATTACCTCAAGCGCAAACAGGAAGAGACCGGTGAAATCCCCGAGATCATCCCGCCCATCGCCCTCAAAGAACCGCGCATAGGTCGCTAGCCATGTTCAGCCCGAGCTTTTGTCCAAAGTGTGGCGGCAGTGACCTGAGTCATCGCCTGCCAACGGGCGATACCCATGAACGACTGATGTGTGGCGGTTGCGGCTACATCCACTACGTCAACCCGAAGATCATTGCCGGCTGCATCATCGAGCAGGACGGCAAGTACCTGCTGTGCCAGCGCGCCATCCCGCCGCGCCCAGGCACCTGGACACTGCCGGCCGGTTTCATGGAAGGCGGTGAGACCACTGAACAGGCGGCGCTGCGCGAAGTCTGGGAAGAAACCGGCGTACGCGCTGAAATCGTTTCGCCCTACTCGATCTTCAGCGTGCCGAAGATCAGCGAGGTGTACATCATCTTCCGCGCCATCGCACTGGAGATCACTGGCCAGTTCGGCCCGGAAACCCTCGCCTGCCAATTCTTCGCCCCCGAAGACATTCCCTGGGACAGCATCTACTACCCGGCCATCCGGCAGATCCTCGAACGTTATATCGAGGAACGCCAGGCCGGGGTCTATGGCATCTACATGGGCAACGACGACAGCGGCAAGATTCACTTTATCCGCTGACGTATCTCAGGGCGCCACACCCTCGACAATGATCACCTCGGCTCGGGCCACGCCTTCGCGATGGTGCTTGGCCTCCTGATACTGCGCCGAGTGATAGCAGGCCAGCGCCTGTTCGTAGGAGTCGAACTCTATCACCACGCTGCGCTGCGGCGTGGGCCTGCCCTCCATCGCTTCGCTACGCCCGCCCCGGGCCAACATCCGACCGCCATACAAGGCAAACGCCGCCGGCGCCCGTTGGGTGTATTGGCTGTATTGATCGGGGTCGGTGACATCCACATGAGCAATCCAGTACGCCTTCATAGTGACCTCTCGGTTTGTTTTGTATTATGGTATACCACAACAACATTCCAGCAAGCCCCATCAAAACAAAGAGAGCCCGCCATGGCCTTTAACAGCATTCAGGAAATCATCGAAGACTACCGCCTGGGCAAGATGGTGTTGCTGGTGGATGACGAAGATCGGGAAAACGAAGGCGACCTGTTGCTGGCCGCCGACTGTTGCAATGCCCAGGCCATCAGCTTCATGGCCCGCGAAGCGCGCGGATTGATTTGCCTGACCCTGACCGACGAACACTGTCAGCGCCTGGGCCTTGAGCAAATGGTGCCGAGTAACGGCAGCGTGTTCAGCACCGCGTTCACCGTGTCCATCGAGGCCGCCGCCGGCGTGACCACCGGTATTTGCGCCGCCGACCGGGCGCGCACTGTCGCCGCCGCCGTGGCCGCCGATGCGGGGCCCAGCGACATCGTGCAGCCGGGGCATATCTTCCCGCTGCGAGCCAAGGAAGGCGGTGTGCTGACCCGCGCCGGACACACCGAGGCCGGTTGCGATCTGGCGCGCCTGGCAGGTTTCACACCAGCGTCGGTGATCGTCGAAGTGATGAACGATGACGGCACCATGGCCCGTCGGCCGGACCTGGAGATTTTCGCCCGCAAGCACGGGATCAAGATCGGTACCATCGCCGACCTGATCCACTACCGCTTGAGCACCGAGCACACCGTGGTGCGCATTGGTGAACGGGAACTGCCTACAGTGCATGGCACTTTCCGCCTGTTCACCTTCGAAGACCGCATCGAAGGTGGCGTGCACATGGCGATGGTGATGGGTGAGATTCGCCGGGATGAGCCGACGCTGGTGCGCGTACATGTGATCGACCCGCTGCGGGACCTGGTCGGGGCCGAATACAACGGCCCTTCCAATTGGACGCTGTGGGCGGCCCTGCAGCGGGTGGCCGAAGAAGGTCGCGGCGTGGTGGTCGTGCTGGCCAACCACGAATCCTCCCAGGCGCTACTCGAGCGCGTGCCGCAACTGATCCAGCCACCACGACAGTTCAGCCGGTCGCAATCGCGCATCTATTCTGAAGTGGGCACCGGGGCGCAGATTCTGCAGGACCTGGGGGTGGGCAAATTGCGCCACCTGGGACCACCGCTCAAGTACGCGGGGTTGACGGGGTATGACTTGGAGGTAGTGGAGAGCATTCCCTTCACCGGATAAACCCTAGGCAACACCCAAATCCCCTGTGGGAGCGAGCTTGCTCGCGATAGCAATGGACCTGCCAACCTAAATGTTGACTGACACACCGCTATCGCGAGCAAGCTCGCTCCCACAGAGTTCGCCCCAGGAATAACAGGGAAAAGTTCGCCCCAGACAGATAGCCGGTACGGCAAAATGCTTGCAGAAAGTTTGGAATACCATAATATGATATTCCATAGACCGAACACTTCAGCCAAGTGCCCCCGAGAGGGAAAGTACAAACAAGAGCCCTTGGCACGGTCGCCTTTAAGGCCAGATGGACCTACTGCTCCCGATAGGCGGGCGACAAAAGCCCGCTCAAAAACACAACAATGAGGGCGTGAAAATGGTGTTGAAGAAAAGTGCAGCCGCAATTCTTTTTGCCGGCCTGCTGAGTGTCACCAGCCAGGCGACGATGGCCGCTGAAAGCGTCAACTTCGTCAGTTGGGGCGGCAGCACCCAGGACGCGCAGAAGCAGGCCTGGGCCGACCCGTTCAGCAAGGCCAGCGGCATCACCGTGGTCCAGGATGGCCCCACCGACTATGGCAAGCTCAAGGCCATGGTCGAAAGCGGCAACGTGCAGTGGGACGTGGTCGACGTCGAAGCAGACTTCGCCCTGCGCGCCGCCGCCGAAGGCCTGCTCGAACCCCTGGACTTTTCGGTCATCCAGCGCGACAAGATCGACCCGCGCTTCGTCTCCGACCACGGCGTCGGCTCGTTCTACTTCTCGTTCGTCCTCGGCTACAACGAAGGCAAGCTCGGTTCCGGCAAGCCCCAGGACTGGACCGCACTGTTCGATACCAAGACCTACCCCGGCAAACGCGCCCTGTACAAATGGCCTAGCCCCGGTGTGCTTGAGCTGGCCCTGTTGGCTGACGGCGTCGCGGCAGACAAGCTCTATCCGCTGGACCTGGACCGCGCTTTCAAGAAACTCGACACCATCAAGAAAGACATCGTCTGGTGGGGCGGCGGCGCCCAGTCCCAGCAGTTGCTCGCTTCCGGCGAGGCCAGCATCGGGCAGTTCTGGAACGGTCGCATCTATGCCTTGCAACAGGACGGCGCACCCGTCGGCGTAAGCTGGAAGCAGAACCTGGTCATGGCCGACATCCTGGTCATTCCAAAGGGTTCGAAAAACAAGGCCGCAGCCATGAAATTCCTGGCCAACGCCAGCAGCGCCAAAGGCCAGGCCGACTTTTCCAACCTGACCGCCTATGCCCCGGTCAACGTCGACAGCGTCGCACGCCTGGATTCGGTGCTCGCCCCCAACCTGCCGACCGCCTACGCCAAGGATCAGATCACGCTTGATTTCGCGTACTGGGCCAAGAACGGTCAGGACATCGCGACACGGTGGAACGAATGGCTGGTCAAATAAAAATGTCGGCAACGGCAACCCGACACACCGGAGGCGCCGCTGGCGCAGCCGGTGTGGTAACCACCAAGGCCGTTGCGCCACAAGCGCCGTCGCTGATGCAGCGCTGGCGCGGGGCCGGCAACCTGCTCCCCGCCTTGCTGTTCCTCGGCCTGTTCTTCCTGGCGCCGCTGATCGGCCTGCTGCTGCGCGGCGTGTTGGAGCCGGTGCCTGGGTTGGGCAACTACGAGCAACTGTTCGCCAACTCAGCCTACGCCCGGGTGTTGTTCAACACCTTTTCGGTGGCCGGGCTGGTGACGTTGTTCAGCCTGCTGCTGGGTTTCCCCCTGGCCTGGGCCATCACCCTGGTGCCCCGTGGCTGGGGGCGCTGGATGCTGAACATCGTGCTGCTGTCGATGTGGACCAGCCTGCTGGCCCGCACCTACTCCTGGCTGGTGCTGCTGCAAGCCTCCGGGGTGGTGAACAAGGCGTTGATGGCGCTGGGCATCATCGACCAGCCGCTGGAGATGGTGCACAACCTCACCGGCGTGGTGATCGGCATGAGCTACATCATGATCCCGTTCATCGTCCTGCCGTTGCAGGCGACCATGCAGGCCATCGACCCGATGATCCTGCAGGCCGGTTCGATTTGCGGCGCCAGCCCCTGGACCAACTTCTTCCGGGTATTCCTGCCGCTGTGCCGGCCGGGGCTGTTCTCCGGTGGGCTGATGGTGTTCGTGATGTCCCTCGGTTACTACGTGACCCCGGCACTGCTGGGCGGCGCGCAGAACATGATGCTGCCTGAATTCATCATCCAGCAGGTGCAGTCGTTCCTCAATTGGGGCCTGGCCAGCGCCGGTGCAGCCTTGTTGGTGGCGATCACCCTGGTGTTGTTCTACTTCTACCTGAAGCTCCAGCCGGAATCCCCGGTGGGTGCCAGCAACGCGAGGTAAGCCGTCATGCTCCTGACTCCCAATGCCATGAGCCGGCGCATGCGGTTCGGCCTGTATTTCACCACCGGCCTGATCGCGCTGTTCCTGCTGCTGCCGATCGTGTTCATCGTACTGCTGTCGTTCGGTTCGTCCCAATGGCTGGTCTTCCCGCCACCGGGCTGGACGCTCAAATGGTACGGCCAGTTCTTTTCCAACCCCGACTGGATGAACGCGGCACTGACCAGCCTCAAGGTCGCGGTGCTGACCACCGTCTGCGCCGTGGCGCTGGGCCTGCCAACGGCGTTTGCCCTGGTACGTGGACGCTTCCCGGGCCGGGAAATGCTCTACGGCCTGTTCACCCTGCCGATGATCGTGCCATTGGTGATCATCGCCGTGGCGGTGTATGCGCTGTTCCTCAAGCTGGGCTACACCGGGACGATGTTCGCGTTCGTGGTCAGCCACGTCATCGTCGCACTGCCGTTCACCATCATCTCGATCATCAACTCGCTCAAGCTGTTCGACCAGTCCATCGAGGACGCAGCGGTCATCTGCGGCGCCTCACGCCTGCAAGCGGTGTTCAAGGTGACCTTCCCGGCCATTCGCCCAGGCATGGTCGCCGGCGCCCTGTTCGCGTTCCTGGTGTCGTGGGATGAGGTGGTGCTGAGCGTGATGATGGCCAGCCCGACCCTGCAAACCTTGCCCGTCAAGATGTGGACCACCCTGCGCCAGGACCTGACGCCTGTGATCGCCGTCGCTTCGACGCTGCTGATCGGCCTCTCGGTCCTGGTGATGGTGATCGCCGCCGCCCTGCGCCGGCGCAATGAAATCAGCGCCTGAGCGCCTAGGAGAACACGATGAGTGCCGTCAAAGACCCCGCACAACAGAACAACAAGACCCTGGTCAGCCTGCGCAACCTGAACAAGCACTACGGCGACTTTGCCGCCGTGGACGATATTTCCCTGGAGATCCAGGACGGCGAATTCCTGACCTTCCTCGGCTCCAGCGGCTCGGGCAAGAGCACCACGCTGTCGATGCTGGCCGGCTTTGAAACCCCCAGCAGCGGCGAGATCCTGGTAGGCGGAAAATCCCTGGTCAACGTACCGCCGCACAAACGCGACATCGGCATGGTGTTCCAGCGTTACTCGTTGTTCCCCCATCTGTCGGTGCGCGACAACATTGCCTTTCCGCTGGCGATTCGCAAACTGGCCGGCGCCGAGCGCGAACGTCGGGTCGACGCCATGCTCAAACTGGTACAACTGGGAGAGTTCGCCCATCGCCGCCCTTCGCAACTGTCGGGCGGCCAGCAGCAGCGCGTGGCGATTGCCCGGGCACTGGTCTACGAACCACGCATCCTGCTGATGGACGAACCCCTCGGCGCGCTGGACAAAAAGCTCCGGGAAGACTTGCAGGATGAACTGCGCCAATTGCATCGACGCCTGGGCATCACCATCGTCTACGTCACCCATGACCAGGAAGAAGCCATGCGTCTGTCCCAGCGCATCGCGATTTTCAGCCACGGCAAGATCGTCGGCCTGGGCAGCGGCTATGACCTCTACCAGAACCCGCCGAACGCCTTCGTGGCCTCGTTCCTGGGCAACTCCAACTTCCTCAAGCTCAAGGCCCAGGGCAACGCAGTGGCGACCTTCGAAGGCCAGTCGCTGTCGATCCGCCTGACCGCCGGCCTGCAAACGGACCAGGACGTGCTGCTGATGGTGCGCCCGGAAAAAGCCCTCGCCTTGAGCGTCGAACAGGCCGCCCAGGAACCCTTGGCAGCCGGTTGGAATGAGGTTTCGGCCAAGGTCGTCGAAGTGCTGTTCCTGGGTGAAAGCCAGACCTGCAGCGTGGTGACGTCTGGCGGCACGGCCATGACGGTCAAGGCGCTGTCCGCCGCCGGCATGCCACTCAAGGCCGGCGACCCGGTGCGTGTGCGCTGGGCCACCGCCGATGCTTGCGTCTACACCCAATGGGCCGAGAGCGACCTGAACAAGGCCGCAGGTGCCCACTGATGAACACTGCGCGCCCACAACCGATAAAGCCCGAGGATCGTCCAATGATCGATGCCAGCGTCTACAAACAAGTCATGGGCTCGTTCCCGTCCGGCGTGACCGTGATCACCACCCTCGATGACGACGGCCAGATCGTCGGCCTCACCGCCAGCGCGTTCAGCTCATTGTCGATGGAGCCAGCGCTGGTGCTGTTCTGCCCCAACTACAGCTCCGACTCCTATCCGGTACTGATCAAGAACAAGCGCTTCGCCATCCACCTGCTCTCCGGAGGCCAGCAGAATGAAGCCTATGCCTTCGCCCGCAAAGGCAAGGACAAGGCCCAGGGCATCGAATGGACCTTGAGCGAACTGGGTAATCCGCTGCTGAGCAATGCCACCGCCATCATCGAATGCGAACTGTGGCGCGAATACGAAGGCGGCGACCACGCCATCATGGTCGGCGCCGTAAAGAACCTGATCGTCCCGCAGCACACACCGGGGCCGCTGGTTTATTGCCACGGCAAGATGGGCGCCCTGCCTGTCCTCGCCTGAACCGATCGTCAACTACAAGAGATAGCGCCATGAAATTTTCCCTGTTCGTACACATGGAGCGCTGGGACGAAAGCATCAGCCATCGCCAGTTGTTCGAAGACCTGAGCGAGCTGACCCTGTTGGCCGAGGCCGGCGGTTTCAGCACCGTGTGGATCGGCGAACACCACGCCATGGAATACACCATTTCGCCAAGCCCGATGCCGCTGCTGGCGTACCTGGCCGGCAAGACCACCACCATCCACCTGGGCGCTGGCACCATCATCGCGCCGTTCTGGCACCCGCTGCGGGTGGCCGGCGAATGCGCACTGCTGGACGTGATCAGCAATGGCCGCATGGAAGTCGGCCTGGCCCGGGGCGCCTATCAGGTGGAGTTCGACCGCATGGCCGGCGGCATGCCGGCTTCCTCCGGAGGCCAGGCCCTGCGGGAGATGGTCCCGGTGGTGCGCGCCCTGTGGCAAGGCGATTACGCCCATGACGGCGAGATCTGGAAATTCCCAACCTCCACCAGCGTACCCAAGCCAATCCGCAAACCTCATCCGCCGATGTGGATCGCCGCCCGCGACCCGGACTCCCACAACTTCGCCGTCGCCAACGGCTGCAACGTGATGGTCACGCCGTTGATGAAGGGCGATGAGGAAGTCCTGGACCTGAAGAACAAGTTCCAGGCCGCCCTGGACAACAACCCCGACGTGCCGCGCCCGCAATTGATGGTGCTGCGCCACACCCACGTGCATGCGGTGGATGATCCCGAAGGCTGGAAGGTCGGCGCCCAGGCGATCTCGAAGTTCTATCGCACCTTCGATGCCTGGTTCGGCAACAAACAAGTGCCGGTCAACGGTTTTCTCGCGCCAAGCCCGGAAGAAAAATTCGCCGAGCGCCCGGAGTTCCAACTGGAGAACATCCGCAAGAACACCATGATCGGCACCCCGCAGGAAATCATCGAGCGGATCAAGTATTACCAGGAACTGGGGGTGGATGAGTTCAGCTTCTGGTGCGACAACAGCCTGCCCCATGCCGAGAAGAAAAAATCCCTGGAGCTGTTTATCCAGCAGGTGGTGCCAGCGTTTCGGTGATCAGTGACATCGCTATCGCGAGCAGGCTCGCTCCCACATAGGTTCCACGGCGTACGCAATATTTGTGTGCACCGACGGCCCTGTGGGAGCGAGCTTGCTCGCGATGGCCATCCAATTGAAACATATGTGTCAAATGTGACAATTCCCCCCACTACCCCGCCGCCGCCCCGCAAACTGCTATCAACGGCTCGCAAAGCCACATAATTTACCGCGCAATTTGTTTAAGGATGATGCGCGTGGGAGTTTATCGGTTGCTGCTGGCCATGCTGGTAGCGGTTTCTCATATGGGCATGACGTTCATGGGTTTTAACCCCGGCGTCGTTGCCGTGGTGTCCTTTCTGATCATCAGCGGCTTCGTGATGACCTCGCTGATCGAAAGGACCTACAACACCCCGGGCCAGATCGGCCTGTTCTACATGGATCGATTGCTCAGGCTGTACCCACAGTTTCTGGTGTACTTCGTCCTGTCCTGCGCGGTGATACATTTCCTTCTGCCGGGAACGCCCCAGGCAGCCGCCCTGACCCTCGAAAACATCGCCACCAGCCTGCCGATCGTGCCGTTGGGTTTCTACATGTTTGGCATCACCGTGCCCGAGATCCTGCCACCCGCTTGGTCCCTCGGCCTGGAAATGTGCTTTTACCTGCTGATCCCGTTCCTGATTCTCTACAAGACGCGGGGTATAGCCTTTGCGCTGTCCGTGACGGTGTTCATGGTCGCCTCGCTGGGCTACCTCGACACCGACATCTACGGCTACCGCCTGCTGCCGGGCGTGCTGTTCATTTTCCTTTGCGGCAGCTACCTGTATCGGGCCCAGGCCAAGGGGCTGTGGATCGCGTTCGTTACCGGATTCGTCGCAGCATTGATGTTTCTCGCCATTGTTGTGGGGATCATTCCGCGTCGGCCGTTCAACGCCGAGGTGACCCTGGGCATTGCTCTGGGCCTGCCAGCGGTTTTTCTGCTCAGCAGGTTGAAGCATCACCGGCTCGATGAGTTCCTGGGAAATATCAGCTACGGCGTGTTCCTCAACCATTTTGTGGTGATGTACGTGTTGCGGGCATTCTGGCCGGTGGAGTACAGCATCCTGATCATCACGGCGGTGCTGGTGCTGTCGTTCGCGATGAGTGGTGTTTCGTACTATGCGGTCGAGCGACCGGCGCTGAAGCTTCGTCATGCGCTCAGGGCGGGCGTTAAATACGGTACCACGCAGGCTCCCGTTGGCAGCACGGCGGCTTAGCCTCTGACTGCCATACAAAAATGCCCGGAACGCAGGTCCCGGGCATTTTGTGTTTCAGCGCAGCCGAATCAGAACGTCACGCTGGCGCTCAGCTTGGCAGTACGCGGCTCACCGACATTGACTTGCAGTTGGCTGCCGGTGGACGACGGGTAATACTGCTTGTCGAACAGGTTGTCGACGTTCAGTTGCAGCGACGTCTTGTGCCCCAGTACCGGCGACTCCCAGCGCAGGAAGGCGTCGGCGACGGTGTAGCTGCTCAGCCAGAAATCGTTGGCCGCGTTAGCCGCACGCTCGCCGACGTAACGCGCACCGGCACCGGCGTGCCAGGCACCGAATTCGGCCGGGACGTTCAAGTGGTGCGACAAGTACAGGCTGGCGGTGTGCTTGGGCGCATCGGACAGGCGGTGACCTTCGTTTTTCGGGTCATCGAGGATTTCAGTGTGGGTATAAGCATAAGTCCCGATCAAATCCCAACGTTCCGCCAGACGACCGGTGATGTCGAGTTCGAGGCCTTGGGAGCCGACCTTGCCCGCGGCTTCTGCCAGCGTTACGCCGTTGACCGTAGAGGACGTCACGACGTTTTTCTTCTCGATATCGAACAGCGCAAGGTTGATGTTCAGGCCCGGCAGCGGATCGTACTTGGCGCCAATTTCGTAGCTACGACCCTCCTCCGGCTTGAAGGTACTGAGGTTGTCGTCCACGGTGTCGTTAGGCTTGAACGAACGACTGTAGTTGCCATACAGCGACAGCTCCCCGGTGGCTTTATAGACCAGGCCCAGGAACGGGACGAAGGCATCGCCGTTGTCGTCGCGGACCGGCACCCTGGTGACCAACCCTTGCTTGGCGAACTGATCGTAATGCTGGTAGCGACCACCGAAGACCAGGATCCAACGATCATTCAGGTGCCAGTTGTCCTTAAGGTAGACCGAGCTGGAAGTCAGCTGATTGCTCAGATTGCTTTGGGTCGGGCTGATGACGCTGGGCTCTCCCAGGCCGCCGTACACCGGCGCAGAGATATCGAAGCCCCCCCGCACTGCCCCACGGTAGGTCTTGCCACGGTATTGGTCCGACACCTGATTATCAGCACCGATCAACACGTCATGGCGCTGGCCGAACAGCTCCTGTTTACCGATGAAGTCCCAGCTGGCGTAACGGGTTTCGTCATCGTAATGAGCGCCGTTGGCGGCTCGCTGAAAAACGCCGGTTTTCGACAGACTTGGCTGCGCAATCGAAAGGCTATACCGATCATTGTTCCAGCCATAGGTCACGCGAGTTTTCCAATCCTCGCTCAACTCATACTCAAACCGCGCCGTCGCCGTTTCGCGAATCCCCACGCTCTTGGCCCACGGCTCATCCAGACGCTTGTCGTAATCGATATCGGCCGGATGCCCATTGGTGAACACCGTCCCACGATCAAACGGATTGGAATATTCGTTGTACTCATAGCTGAGATTCAACGAAGCCCGCTCCCCCGTCCAAGCCAGGGACGGCGCCACCAGGGTGCTCTCGTTGACCCCGTAGTTGCGCCAGTAGTCCTCGTGGCCGCGCTCGGCGATCAGGCGATAAGCCAGGCCGGTGTCGCCCAGCGGCCCAGTGGTGTCCAGGGCCATGGTGCCGCCGCCTTCGCTATAGGCCGAGCCGCTCAACGTGGTGCTTTGGGTGTACTCCGGTTTCTTGCTGATGACGTTGACCAGGCCGCCTGGCTCAAGCGCGCCATACAGCATCGAGGCCGGGCCCTTGAGCACTTCGACCCGTTCGGTGGTAGCGCTGAAGTTGTGCCCCAGGTTCGAGCGCACGCCGTCGCGCAGGATCGAGCCATCGTCGTTGGTGCCAAACCCGCGCTTGACCAGCGAGTCTCGCGAACCGCCCAAGGTGTTGCCCTGGCTGACGCCGCTGACGAACTTCATCGCGTCGCTCAGCGAGCGCACCTGATAGTCGGCCAGGGTCTGCTGGGTCACCACGTTGATCGATTGCGCTTCTTCCTTGATCGGTACATCGCTCTTGCTCGCCGTGCTGGCTTGCGACGTCGTATAGCCCTCTTCCTGAGTGACGCGACTGCCCTGGATGGCCGTGGCCGGCAGTTCGAGAGCGTCCTGCGCCCACAACGGGCTGGCAATGAAGCAGCAGGACAGCGTTGGCAACACACACTTGATAAAGACGTTGCGATTAGCGAGGGGGGTGGAACGTTTCAAGACGCGCACTCATAGAAGGGACGTTAATGAGAGCAAATATACTTTGAGAATCATTCCCAGTAAATCTTTTGTATCAAATGCTGATCGTCCCCAAACCCCCGTGGGAGCGAGCTTGCTCGCGATAGCGGCGGTACATCCAACATCAATGCAACAGACCCACCGCCATCGCGAGCAAGCTCGCGCCCACGGATTTCGCGAACGGTGATATCAAATCGCCCCACCGCCCTAAAGCTTTGGCGTGCGCGGTCGAATGTATTCCATTGAGAGATTTTTTTGCCCAGGAGCAGCGGCATGCAGACGTTAAAGGCCTTGTACGAGTCTATCGAGATGCAGTTTTTCGATACCCTCACCAAAAAACTGTCGAGCCTTTTCCTGTTGGTGCTGGTCAGTGGCTTGCTGTACTGGGTGGCCCTCAGCGCTCGCGCCGAGATCGTGCTGCAGTTGCGCGACGCACAGTTGGACGGCGCCTTGCTGGGGCAGATCGAAGGCCGGCTCGACAGCCTCACCCATGCCCTGCTCTTCGGTGCGTTCCTGACGCTGGGCATGATCAGCTTCATGGTCTGGTATTTCCGCCATCTCATCGTGCGCCCCGTCACCGCCATGACCAAGGCCCTGGAAGAGATCGCCAACGGCGAAGGTGACCTGTCCAAGGACCTGCCGCTGGTGACTCACGACGAGATCCGCGTGCTGGCCGGCACTTGCAACCGTTTCCTGGCCAAGCAGCGGGAGATCATCAGCAACGTCCAGGCACTGACCGTGCACATCGCCGTCGAATCGGCCCGCTCGTTGAAGAACATCAGCGATTCCAGCGACAGTGCCACCCACCAGGCCCGCTTCGCCAAGGAGGTGATGGACCAGAGCAACACCGCCGTGGGCCGCATCGAAGAAGTCTCGCGCCAGACCCAGGGCATCTCCAGCACCACCGCCCAGAACCTGAGCATGGCCCGCGACTCCTACGCCG
Organism: Pseudomonas sp. H1_F01; assembly: GCF_054681425.1. Lineage (NCBI taxonomy): Bacteria > Pseudomonadati > Pseudomonadota > Gammaproteobacteria > Pseudomonadales > Pseudomonadaceae > Pseudomonas > Pseudomonas sp. H1_F01. Next base: position 3,594,104 of record NZ_CP162823.1, read on the forward strand.
AGCTGCTGGAAGTGACCGGCAACATCAGCGAAATCTCCAACAGCCTCGGTGAATTTGCCACGCTGGTGAGCGCCTTGAACCAGCGTTCCTCAAGCATCAAGTCGATTGTCGGGTTGATCCAACAGATTTCTGCCCAGACCAACCTGCTGGCCCTCAATGCCGCCATCGAAGCCGCCCGGGCCGGCGAAAGCGGCCGTGGCTTCGCGGTGGTCGCCGATGAAGTGCGGACCCTGGCACAAAACGTCAGCCGGGCCACCGATGACATCTCACGCAACATCGACGCCATGCTCGATGAAGTCAGCTCCACCCACGAACAGACCACCCAGATCAGCCACAGCGCCCGGGAAACCCAGAAAGTGGTGGAACGCGCCTCCGGTCATTTTGAAAGCATGATCGGTGATTTCGAATCCACCAACGGCAAGCTGGCGGACATCGCGACCCATATCCAGCAGTTCGCCGACAGCAACACGGGGATCAACGACCGGGTCACCCAGATTCACGCCGACAGTCAGTTGATCGACCAGCGCATGCAGCATTCGGCGACGGCCACCCGCGACCTGTCCGGCGTGGCCGAAAAGGTCCAGGCGCTGTTGGGTCGCTTCGTGCTCGGCCACGGCAAGCTGGATGCCGCCATCACCCGGGCCAGTCAGTGCCGCGACACGCTCCAGGTTCGCCTGGAGGCGCTGCAAAGTGAAGGCCTGAATCTGTTCGATCAGAATTACCAACCGATTCCCGGCACCGACCCCAAGCAGTACATGGCCAGCTACACCGAACGCTTTGCCCAGGTTTGCCAGGAAGAATGCGACAAACTCACCCGCAGCACGCCGGGTGGCAAGGTTTCGTTCATTGTCGACAGCAAGGGCTACTGCCCGGTGAACAACAGCTGGGTCTCCAAGCCGCCAACCGGCGACCGGGTGGTGGATTTGCCGGTGTGCCGCAACAAGCGAATCTTCAACGACCCGATCGGCCTGCGCGCGGCGGGCAACGTCCAGCGTTTCCTGCTGCAGACCTACCTGCGCGATACCGGGGAAATCATGACCGAGATCGACGTACCGTTCTTCTTCGGCGGCCGTCATTGGGGCAACTTGCGGGTGGGCTTCGATGCGGCGGTGTTGTTGGCGGAGTGATGAAGCGCTCGCACGACTCCTGAGATCCTCCCAAAGGGGATCTGTGGTGTATGCACATCTTGAGACCACCCCAAAAACAACTGTGGGAGCGAGCCTGCTCGCGAAGGCGGTGGGTCAGTCAACATCAATGCTGCTGATCCACCGCCTTCGCGAGCAAGCCCGCTCCCACATGGGGTTCGAGGCTACCTCAACTCAACAGCACTTGGGCCCACCCTTGCCACCGTAACGGGCCTCCTGGCGTTCGCGAAAGAACGCCTCGTAGTCCATCAACGGTTTGTCCGGGTGCTTGGTTTGCATGTGCTCGACGTAGTTGTCGTAGTCGGGCATTCCGACCATCAGGCGGGCGGCCTGACCGAGGTATTTACCCAGGCGACTCAAGTCATTGAACATCGTTGCAATCCCCTATCAAGCGTCCGGCAAGGCCTGGAATGGCGCTTCCTTGTCCGTGCGTTCCTTGGTGCCCCAGGCGGCGATACCGACCTTGAGCGCGTAGAACAGGATGCTGAAGACCACGAACAGGAACAAGGCCGTCAGCGTCGCGTTGGTGTAGGCGTTGAACACCACGTGCTGCATCTGCTCGATGCTCTTGGCCGGGGCCAGGACCTGGCCGGCGGCCAGGGCATCGTTGTATTTGCGCGCCAGGGCCAAAAAGCCGATCGCCGGGTTGGCGTCGAACAGCTTGATCAGGCCCGCGGTGGTGGTGCAGATCAGCAGCCAGACCGCCGGCAGCATGGTCACCCAGACGTAGCGCTGGCGCTTCATCTTGATCAGGACCACGGTGGCGAGCATCAGGGCGATACCGGCCAGCATCTGATTGGAGATGCCGAACAGCGGCCACAAGGTGTTGATGCCGCCCAGCGGATCGATCACGCCCTGGTACAGCAGGTAACCCCACATCGCTACGCAACCGGCGGTGGCGATCAGGTTGGCCGGCCAGGATTCGGTGCGCTTGAGCGAAGGCACGAACGAACCCAGCAAGTCCTGCAGCATGAACCGCCCGGCACGGGTGCCGGCGTCCACCGCGGTGAGGATGAACAGCGCTTCGAACAGGATCGCGAAGTGGTACCAGAACGCCATGGTGTTCTCACCCGGCAGCACCGAGTGCAGGATCTGCGCGATCCCGACCGCCAGGGTCGGCGCACCGCCGGCACGGGCCAGCACAGTGGTCTCGCCGATGTCCTTGGCCACCGCTTGCAGCGCCTCGGGGGTGATTGCAAAACCCCAGCTGCTGACGGTCTGGGCCACGGCCACCACGTCACCGCCGACGATCGCCGCCGGGCTGTTCATGGCGAAGTACACGCCCGGCTCGATGACCGAAGCCGCGACCATGGCCATGATCGCCACGAAGGACTCCATCAGCATGCCGCCGTAACCGATGTAGCGGGCGTTGGTTTCGTTATCCAAGAGCTTGGGCGTGGTGCCCGAGGAGATCAGCGCGTGGAAGCCCGAGACCGCGCCGCAGGCGATGGTGATGAACAGGAACGGGAACAGGCCGCCCTTCCATACCGGCCCGGTACCATCGGTGAACTGGGTCAGCGCCGGCATTTTCAGCTCGGGCATGGTGACCAGGATGCCGATCGCCAGGGCAACGATGGTGCCGATCTTGAGGAAGGTCGACAGGTAGTCCCGCGGCGCCAGGATCAGCCACACCGGCAGCACCGCCGCGACAAAACCGTAGCCGATCAGCATCCAGGTAATCTGGATCCCGGTGAAGGAAAAGGCCTTGGCCCAGACCGGATCGGCAGCGATCTGCCCGCCCAGCCAGATCGAGCCCAGCAGCAACAGCACGCCGATGAGCGAGATTTCACCGATGCGGCCCGGGCGGATGTAGCGCATGTAGATGCCCATGAACATCGCGATCGGGATGGTCGCCATCACCGTGAAGATGCCCCACGGGCTCTCGGCCAGGGCCTTGACCACGATCAGCGCCAGCACCGCGAGGATGATGATCATGATCAGGAAGCAGCCGAACAGCGCGATGGTGCCGGGGATGCGGCCCATTTCCTCACGGACCATGTCACCCAGGGAACGCCCGTTGCGGCGGGTGGACAGGAACAGGACCATGAAGTCCTGCACCGCACCGGCCAACACCACGCCGGCGATCAGCCAGAGCGTACCGGGCAGGTAGCCCATCTGCGCCGCCAGCACCGGCCCGACCAGCGGCCCCGCACCGGCAATGGCCGCGAAGTGGTGGCCGAAAAGAATGTGTTTGTTGGTCGGGACGTAGTCCAGGCCATCGTTGTTGAGCACGGCGGGAGTAGCCCGGCGCGCATCGAGTTGCATCACGTTGTTGGCGATGAAGAGGCTGTAGTAGCGGTAGGCGACCAGATAGATGGCCACGGCTGCGACGACGATCCAGAGGGCGTTGATGGGTTCGCCGCGGCGCAAGGCCACGACACTCAACGCACAGGCTCCCAGAACAGCCACGGCAAACCAGGCGAGGTGTTTAACCAGACGGGTTGTCATTGCGTGTCTCCTGCCGATATCCAGTGGATTGCGGCGATTGTTTTTATAGTGTGCCCCGGCTATTCGGAGCCGGCCCAATATCCCTGCAATGGGTCAATAAATAAATCCGTAGTACTACGTAGAACCCCAACTTCTGTGGGAGCAAGGCTGCCCGCGATAGAGTCAATACGGTCTTTCATAAACCGCGGCGCCTGCATCGCGAGCAAGCTTTGCTGCCACATGTCTTGCGCCACAGGTTTTATGCCTCATCCATGGGTTTGGCATATGATGCCGCCATTCGCCTCCCCGCCGAGTCCGGACAGGAGTACAGATGCTGCTCAAACACAAAATCGTCGCCCTCGGGATTTTGCCGCTGGTCCTGGCCATCGCGGTCATCTGCGCCCTGGTGATCTCGCTCAATCGCCAGTTGGGCGATCAACAGGCGCAACTGATCGAAGACAGCATCCTGGCGAGCAAACGCGCGGAGCTGAAGAACTATGTCGAGATGGCGCAGAGCCTGATCGCCCCGCTGTATGACAACGGTCGGGGAGACGAGCGCGCACAGCAGCAGGTCCTGGAAGAACTGCGCAAGCTCAGCTTCGGCATCAACGGTTACTTTTTCGTGTACGACCGCCAGGGCCGCAGCCTCATGCATGCCCGCCAGTCGGAACTGGTGGGGCAATACCTCTGGGACATGAAGGACCCCCACGGCCTGCCGGTCATCCAGGCATTGCTCAAGAGTGCCGAGTCAGGCGAAGGGTTCCAGCGTTATGCCTGGAACAAACCCTCCTCCGGCCAGGTGACCGACAAGCTGGCCTATGTCGTGATGCTCGATCAATGGGGCTGGATGCTCGGCACCGGGATTTACCTGGAGGACGTCGAACGCGCCACCCAGCAAGCCCGCGACGAAGTTGCCCACGGCATCCACAGCACCATGCAAGCCATCGCCGCGATCGCCTTGGTGGCGGTCCTGCTGGTATTTGCCGGCGGCATGACCCTCAACGTCAGCGAACATCGCCTGGCCGACAAAAAGCTGCAGCGGCTGAATCAGCGCATCGTCAGCTTGCAGGAAGAGGAACGCTCGCGGGTTTCTCGCGAGCTGCACGACGGCATCAGCCAACTGCTGGTGTCGATAAAATTCCAGTTCGAACTGGCCAGCCATGTGTTGGAGAACGGCCAGGAGAATGGCCTGGGCATCCTCAAGAACGCGACCGATCGGCTAGGCGAAGCCATCGGCGAAATCCGTAGCATCTCCCATGACTTGCGCTCGTCCCTGCTCGATACCCTGGGCCTGCCCGCCGCCATTGGCCAACTCGCGACCGAGTTCCAACAGCGCAGCGGGCTTGAAGTGTCCTACCGAAGCAACGAATTCGATTGCCGCCTGGAAAATGGCGCCCCTGTCTCGCTGTTCCGCATTGCCCAGGAAGCCCTGACCAATATCGAGCGCCATGCCGGCGCGAAAAGTGTCGGCATCACCCTGTTCGGCTCCAGCCAGTCCTTGCGTCTGACGGTGGTGGATGACGGGATGGGCTTCAATGTCCCGCAAGTAGAGCGCGGCCACGCCGGCATCGGCCTGCGCAATATCCGCGAACGGGTCGAGCATTTCGGCGGACGCCTGGAAGTGACCTCGGCACCGGGACGAAGCGAACTGGATATCCTGCTGCCCATGAACCTCTCGGTAACGGAAAACTGATGCGCGCCCCTTCCAACAAGAGCACCTGCCGATGAACCTGCCTCCGGTGATTCGCGTCGCGCTGGTCGACGATCACTCCCTGGTCCGCGACGGCATCAAGGCCCTGCTGTCCGTCATGCCCCGACTGGACGTGGTGGGCGAAGCCGAGAATGGTGCGCAGGCGATCGAAATGGTCGGTCGCAGCCAACCGGACCTGCTGCTGATGGACATCAGCCTCAAGGACATGAACGGGCTCGAGTTGACCCGACTGCTGGGCAAGCAATACCCCAGCCTCAAGATCCTTATCCTCAGCATGTATGACAATTACGAGTACGTGAGCGAATCCGTGCGCTCCGGCGCCAGCGGCTACGTGCTCAAGAACGCGCCGTCGCGGGAAATCATCGCGGCCATCGAAGCCATCATCAGCGGCGGCACGTTCTACAGTGCCGAGATCGCCCAGCGGCTCGCCACCAACCCGAACACCGACAGCGAGCTGACGCCGCGCGAGAGCCAGGTGCTGGCGAAAATGGTCCAGGGCCTGAACAACAAGGAAATGGCCCGCGAGCTGGACATCAGCGTACGCACCGTCGAAACCCATCGCCTGAGCATCCGCCGGAAGCTGAACATCGACAAGCCCGCGGCCCTGGTGAAATACGCGATCGACCACGGGATCATTTCGCGCTAGAGGCCCCGCACAGCCCCTGTGGCGAGGGAGCTTGCTCCCTCGCCACAGGGTTATTCATTTCAATCGACGTGATAATAGCCAGGCAACTCAAGATCATCCAACAGACTCGGGCCGCTTGGCGTCCAGCCCAGCAAGGCGCGGGTGTATTCGCTGGACACTGCCATGTTCGCGCCCGCCATGTGGGCGAACCAGCCGAAATGCTCACGCTCCCGGGATTCCACCGGCAACCCCAGGCCACGACCGATCGCCTGGGCAATGTCCTTGAACGGCACAGCCTCGTCGGCGACGGCGTGGTAGACGGACTGCGTCACGCCCTGCTCCAGCGCCAGCCGATAGACCCGTGCGGCGTCCAGCCGATGCACGCCCGACCAGCAGTGGACGCCGTCCCCGAGATAGGCCGAAACGCCCGTCTCCCGGGCAAGGCGAACCAGGATCGGAACGAATCCGTGGTCGCCGAGGCCATGGACCGAGGGTGCCAGGCGCACGGTCGCGCAGCGCACACCACGCTCGACCAGCGTCCGGGCCGCCGTTTCGGATTTGCGCGGCGAAACCGGGCTGGGCACCTCCAGCTCGCTCGTGCCCCGAGTCAAGCCCAACAGGCCGGACGTCACCAGCAAAGGTCGCTCAGAGCCCTGCAGCGCGCTGCCCAATACTTCGATTACATGGCGGTCCAACTCAGCGTTCTCGGCAAACCGCGAGAAGTCATGATTGAACGCGGTGTGAATCACCGCATCCGCCGCCGAAGCCGCCCGGTGCAGGACGTCGAGGTCATTCAATGTCCCGCGGACCACCTTCGCGCCGGTCGCGGCCAGTGCGGCAACCTTGTCATCGGAACGGGCCAGGCCGGTGACCTGATAGCCGGCACCGATCAATTCCTGGACCACGGCAGACCCAACCCAGCCCGTGGCACCGGTAACGAATACATGCATGTTTCAAACTCCTGATTAGAACCATCGAGGAACACAGACTCACTTCTGGCGCAGCTCAAGCCAGCTGCCGGCCTTGCATCCCTGGCATCACCAATGCCAGCGCCACGACAAAGGCCAGCATCACCGTAACGGCCCCGCCCAGGTAAACCGCGCCGATCCCCCACATGCCCGCCAACGCCCCAGCCAACGGGCTGCTCAGCCCCAGGGAAATGTCCAGGAACGCGACATAGGCCCCCATGGCGAGACTGCGGTTCTGCGCTGGCGCGCGTTTCACCGCCTCCACCCCAAAGCCCGGGAAGGCCAGGGAATAGCCGAAGCCGGTGAGCGCTGCGCCCAGATAGGCCACCAGCGCAGTGTCGGCGCCCCAGATCAGCAATTGCCCGACGGCTTCGATCACCACACAGACCAGGGCGACACGCGCGCCGCCGATCTTGTCTGGAAGGTGGCCAAAGAGCAGGCGCGCACCGATGAACGCCAGCCCGAATGCGGTGAACGCCAGAGAGGCATTGCCCCAATCCCTGGCCGCAAACAACAGCGCGATAAAAGCCGTGATGACACCGAAGCCAACGCTGCAAAACGCCAACCCCATGCCCGGCACCCACACGGCACCCAGCACCTTGTAGAACGGTGCCCGCCGGGTCGCCGTAGGGGCGACAGCCCGGACACCCGCGACAATCGCCAGCGCCAGCAGCGGGATGAAAATCGTCGCGACGGCAATGCCGGTGAACCCCCAGCCGCTATTCAGCGCCACGCCGAGCGGAGCGCCCAGGGCATAGGCGCCGTACATGGCAATACCATTCCAGGCCATGACCTTGCCGGCATGCTGCGCGCCGACCAGGCCGATGCCCCAACCCAACGCGCCGGTGACGATCAGGCTTTCACCCAGGGCCAACAGGACACGACCGCCCAGCAAGAGCCAGACCGACGTGACAGGCGTAGCAACGAACGCCAAGGACAGCAGATAAACCAACCCGGAAACCGCCGCCGTCACCAGGCCGACCATGACGGCGCGCTTGCCTCCGCGCATGTCAGCGAAGTTGCCGGCCCAGGCGCGTGACAACAGCGCCGCGGCAAATTGTGCGCCGACCACCAGGCCGATGACCAGCGTACCCATGCCTAGCGTGTCATGCAGGTGCAGGGGCAAGACCGGCAATTGCATGCCCAGGGTCAGAAAACCGATGAATACCGTCAGCATGAGTGGCAACAGCTTGAGCACCGGCTTGACGTCAGCGCTTGCCTGAGGCGCCAAGAAGGCGCCCTGATGAACGTTTTTTTGAGTCATAACCCTACTCACAGAAAGGATGCGATGCGACGTTGAACGTTGTCTGTGGAGCCGACTAGAATGCGATCAATTCGTCGCATTCAAGATACGAACAATCCGTCGCATTTCCTATTCGCATTCCCTTCCAAGGCTCATGCCCGTATGTCCGAACGCTCAAGCCCGCAGATTTCCTCACGCAAACAGCCGCAACAGGCACGCTCCACCGAGCTCGTCGCCGCCGTTCTGGAGGCGGCTGTTCAGGTTCTGGCGACCCAGGGCGCGGCACGTTTCACGGTGGCCCGGGTTGCCGAGCGAGCTGGCGTGAGCGTCGGCTCGGTGTATCAGTACTTCCCGAACAAAGCGGCGATCCTGTTCCGCCTGCAAAGTGATGAATGGCGACAAACCAGCGATATGCTGCGCGAGATCCTTGAAGACAGCCGCCAGCCGCCCTTCGAGCGGCTGCGCAGCCTCGTGCGGGCGTTCATCCAGTCCGAATGCGACGAGGCCCAGATACGCGTCGCGCTCAACGACGCCGCGCCGCTCTACCGCGACGCCCCCGAACACCAGGCCGCGCGGATGTCGGTACAACAATCGGTGGACGCCTTCATGCTGCAAGCACTGCCTGCCGTCCCGGCACAGGCCCGCGCCCTGGCAGGTGACCTGGTGATCACGACGCTCAGTACCGTGGGCAAGCGATTTTCATCCGCGCCCCGCTCTCCTGTGGAAGTTGCCGTCTATAGCGATGCCATGGCCGATATGTTCTGCGCCTACCTGGAAAGCCTGCAGCGACAGCCCCCCGAGACTACGCTCAGCTGACTGTTCACGATCAACACCGCAGTGACAGCGAGCAGGCGCTTTCACTACACTCCCCGGTCTTGTTCCCTTCCGTTGCGAGACGTCCAATCACTATGAAAAACATAACAAGTTCGATGACGCTCTGTGGCCTGTTGGCGCTCTCCGGCAGCGCCCTGGCCGAGCCGGCACCTTCGCTGCTGGACCAGGTCCTGCAACGCGGCGAACTGAAGGTGTGCACCACCGGCGACTACAAGCCCTATACCTTTAAAACCGAAGCGGGCGAATACGAAGGCATCGACATCGATATGGCGCGCTCGCTGGCCGCCAGCCTGGGCGTCAAGGTGCAATGGGTGCAGACCACCTGGAAAACCCTGATGCCGGATATGGTTGCCGGTCAATGCGACATCGGCATGGGTGGGATTTCGGTGACGCTGGAACGCCAGAAGAAAGCCTATTTCAGTGACACCCTGGACGTGGATGGCAAGATCCCGCTGGTGCGTTGCGAAGACAAGGAGCGCTACCAGACCCTCGAACAGATGAACCAGCCTTCGGTACGCCTTGTGGAGCCGGCCGGCGGCACCAACGAAGCCTTCGTCCGGGCGTTCCTGCCCAACGGCCAGCTCAGTTTCCATGACAACGTGACCATCTTCCAGCAACTGCTGGACAAGAAAGCCGACGTGATGATTACCGACGCGTCAGAAGCGCTCTACCAGCAAAAACTCAAGCCCGGCCTGTGCGCGGTCAACCCGACCCGCTACCTGCAATATGGCGAGAAGGCCTACCTGCTGCCTCGGGATGACGCCACCTGGAAGATGTACGTCGATCAGTGGCTGCACCTGAGCAAGGCCAATGGCAGCTACCAGAAAGTGATTGGGCAGTGGTTGGCCGTCCCGGCCGCCCAATAACCGTTCTCTGACAAAACAAAAAAACATGTGGGAGCGAGCTTGCTCGCGATGGCGCCACGTCTGCCGCATTGATGTTGGCTGACGCACCGCTATCGCGAGCAAGCTCGCTCCCACACAGGGTTGGGCCTGTTCAGGACTGACCGCTTTACGTCACTGCGCCGCCCGCACCTTGGCGATCTCCTCGTACATCATCTTCACCAGCTCGCCATCCAGGGATTTGGCGAACTTGTCGATCACCGGTTGCACGCGTTCACGAAAGCGATCTTTCTCGGCTGGGGTGATCTCATTCACGGTCATCGCGCCGGCCAACGTCACCTTGGCCTTGTCCATGCCCGCCGCCGTGACTTCACGCTGGAATGTTTGCGCTTCGGCCGCGGCCGCGCGAATCATTGCCTTTTCGTCGTCGTTAAGGCGGTTCCAGGTTTTCTGGCTGATGATCAACGACTGCGGGTTGAAGATGTGGCCCGTGACGGAGAGATACTTCTGCACCTCGTAGAACTTGTTGCCCTCGATCACGGTGAACGGGTTTTCCTGACCGTCGATGGTGTGTTGCTCAAGACCCGTGTAGACCTCGGGGAACGCCATCGGCACCGGGTTGGCGCCCAGGGCGGAGAAGGTCTCCAGGTAGATCGGCGACTGGATGACGCGAATCTTCAAGCCCTGCATGTCCTCAAGCTTGGTCACCGGGTGCTTGCTGTTGGTCAGGTTACGGAAACCCAGGTCCCAATAACCCAGCCCTACCAGCCCCTTGCTATCCAGTTGCGCCGCCAGTTTCTGCCCGACCGGCCCATCGATCACCGCATGGGCTTCCTCGACGTTGTTGAACAGGAACGGGAAATCGAGCATGGCATAATCCGGTGCCTGGGCGGCCAGGATGCCGGAGTTGAGCACGGTGATGTCCAGCGTGCCGCCCTGCAACGCCGACACCGTTTGCACGTCGCCGCCTAGCGTACCGCCGGGGAACAGGCGGACCTTGATCTTGCCACCGCTCTTTTCGCTGAGCAGGTCGGCGAACTTCTGCGCGCCCTGCCCTTGTGGATGCTCCTTGACGTTCTGGAACGCGAATCGCAGGGTACGTTCGCGGATTTCATCGGCGTGGCTGACCACGCTACCCAGCAGCAGTCCCGTTGCGCACGCCCCGGCCAACAGGGTTTTCATCAGTTGTCCCATGTCACTCTCCGATCATTATTGTTTTTAAGTCGAGCTACTACGGCTTGCACCGGCATTAACCGGTGAAGAATTTCAGGGGTCCCAGGACCAGTTGCGGGAACAGGACCAGCAGGAACAGCACCGCCAGTTGCGCTAGAAGGAACGGCCACACGCCACGAACGATTTCTTCGATATTGAGCTTGGAAACCCCGCTCACCACGTTGAGCACAGTGCCCACGGGCGGGGTAATCAGGCCGATGGCGGTGTTGATCAGGAACAACACGCCGAAGTAAACCGGGTCGATGCCCGCCTGGGTGATCGCCGGCATCAGCACCGGTGTGAGGATGAGGATGCTCGGCGTCATGTCCATGACCGTACCGACCAGGATGATCATCAGCATGATCACTACCAACAGCAGGGTCGGGCTATCCATGAACGGCTCGAGCACCGCCGCCAATTGGCCTGGCAAGTCGGCAATGGTCACCAGCCAGGAAGAAACCATGGCGGCGGCGACCAGCAGCATCACCACCGAGGTGGTCTTGGCCGAGGACAGGATCACCTCGTACAACTGGCTGACTTTCATTTCCCGGTAGATCACCAGGGACACGAATAGCGAATAGACCGCCGCCACCACTGCCGCTTCCGTAGGGGTGAAAATGCCGAACTTGAGGCCGAAAATAATGATGATCGGCAAGCCCATGGCCCAGCTGCCCTCAACCAATGCCCGCAGGACCTCGGCACGGGATTGCTTGGGTGGCGTCTCGACATTCTCGCTGCGGGAAACGAACCACCAGGCAATGGCGAGCGCCGCTCCGAGCATGATCCCCGGCACGATGCCGGCCAGGAACAACTTGGAAATCGACACCCCGGACGCCACGCCAAAGACAATGAAGCCAATGCTCGGCGGAATGATCGGCGCGATAATTCCACCGGCGGCAATCAAACCCGCCGAGCGTGCCCGGTTATGCCCGGCCAGCACCATCATCGGTACCAACAAGGCCGCCAGTGCCGCCGCATCGGCCACGGCCGAACCGGAGAGCGACGCCAGCAGGCAGGACGCGATGATCGCCACGTAACCGAGACCGCCGCGCTTGTGCCCCACCAGCGCCATGGCAATGTTGACGATGCGTTTGGACAAGCCACCGACATTCATGATCTCGCCGGCCAGCATGAAGAACGGCACGGCCATCAGTGGGAAGCTGTCCGCCCCGTTGAGCAGGTTCTGGGCAATGATTTGCGCGTCGAACAGATCCAGGTAGAACATCAACGCCACACTGACCACCAGCAAGGCAAACGCGATGGGCATGCCCAGTGCCATGCTGCCCATCAGGGAACCGAGGAAAATAACCAGCGTCATGGGCGGGTACTCTTGATGTGGTCAGGGGTGATGGAGTTAGGTGTGATCACCTCGGCGTCGTTGTCCTTGACCATCACCAACTCGTCATCCCCCAGCTTGCCGGACAGCGCCAGGTAGAGCTCGTAGAGCAGGATCGCTGCGGCACTGGCGCCAAACACCAGGCCGGCCCCATAAAACAGCGCCATGGACAATCCTGACGCCGGGGCAACTACATTCAGGTTGATCGCGGCCTGTTGCCAACTGCCACTGAAAATCAGCCAGCAGATGTACAACATCAAAAGATGACTGATCACCAGGCAGATACGCTTTCCGGCCGGCGGCAAGCGCTTGACCAGGCTGTCCATGCCCAGGTGAGCACGGTCCTTGAGCGCCACCAGGGCACCGAGAAAAATCATCCAGACGAAGAACCAGCGCGACAGCTCCTCCGACACACTGATGCCAGAGTTGAAGGCATAACGCAGCACCACATTGCCGAACACCAGCACGATCATCGCGACCATGCACAACACAATCAGTAGCTTGAGCAGCTTGAAATACAGATCGACGATTTTTGTCATCTTGAAGAACTCCGAGGCTTGTCGAGCGCCGACATCCCATTGGCGCGATAAGACCGCAAACAGCGTGGACCGCTAGCGGATCGAACCTGAGAGGCTGGAAGATGCTTCCGGATTGGAACAACGGATCAAGGGAAAGGCGTGTGGCGCTCGCAGACGAGTAGGCATGGAGTATTCCTCTATTTTTATTATGGTCTTGGCCTCGTTGGGCAAGACGGGTTGCCGATAAAATGTACCACCCGGTTAGTTTGGTCAATAACCCCGACAGGCGTACAACACAAAGCGTGCGATTATCGGTCGCCATGAGAGGACGACTTACCGCCTCTTGGATGTGAGTGGGACCGTTCTACGCAACTTACCGATTACAAGTAACGACTCCGCCTAGTGGGCCATTGCGAGTGGAACCATTCTTTTGGCTTAATAGTATAAAAGCTAAAATTAAATTGAACTTTTTTACAGATAGCCAACTTCAACTCCAACTAACCAAGTAAAAACCGTTATTTCAGACGACTTACAGGCGCCATTCCAATGACACCCCCGCACCGGCCAAGCGAGAAATTAGGCGCCAAAAAAACATCGGCACCACCGTCCCAATTCTGCACAGGCCATTAAATCGGCATCTAAATAATAAAAAATCTTTTTATATCAACAAGTAACAGAAGTTATAGCGCATCTTTAAGACACCTCTACCCGACCACTAAACAACCCTCAGAAAAATTATTAAGAAACTTCCGCATATAAATCTTTGCGCTCATGATTTTTGATGCTAATAATCTGCCGCCCCGAACTTCAAGATGCCACTGCGTCACTTCCTGTGTACGTCAAACCGCTGTCTGACAACGGGTCACTACTCAACTTAAATCGCTTGCTTTCTCGAATGCCTCATCGCGTCCGGGCGAGCTGCTGTGCGGCGCAGCAAACTGCGCGAGGAAGGGCGTCATCGCAACTAATCATCCACGAATCAAGATCCTTTCGATCTTCGGTACCCGTCCGGAAGCCATCAAGATGGCCCCCTTGGTCAAGGCCCTCGCCGCCGAACCGGGCATTGAGTCACTGATCTGTGTCACCGGCCAGCATCAGAGCATGCTCAAGCAGGTCCTGGATCTGTTCGACCTCAAGGCCGATTTCACCCTCGACGTGATGACGCCGCACCAGACGCTCAACTCCCTGACTGCCGCGTTGTACGCAGCCATCGACCCGGTGCTGGAACAGACCCGGCCGGATCGGGTGTTGGTCCACGGCGATACCACTTCGGCCATGGTCGCGTCGATGGCCGCTTTCCATCGACGCATCCCTGTCGGCCATGTGGAAGCCGGCCTGCGCACCGGCGACATCTACAGCCCTTGGCCGGAAGAAATGAACCGCCGCTGCATCGACCTCAGCGCCGACCTGCTGTTCGCACCTACCGAACAATCGCGTGACAACTTGCTGGGCGAACGTCTGCAAGGCCGTTGCCTGGTGACCGGCAACACCGTGATCGACGCGCTGCAACTGACGGCCCGACGCATCAATGACGATGCCCGGTTGCGTGACGAACTGGATCAACAGTTCCCGTACCTGCAAACCGGACGCAAGCTGCTGCTGGTGACCGGCCACCGCCGAGAAAACTTCGGCGAGGGCTTCCTGGACATCTGCAAGGCCTTGCGTCACCTGGCCCAGCGACCGGATATCCAGATCGTCTACCCGGTGCACCTCAACCCCAACGTACTAGGCCCGGTGACCGAACAGCTGGGCGATCTGCTCAATGTGCATTTGATCAAGCCGCTGGACTACCTGGCCTTCGTACGCTTGATGCAACACGCCCATGTCATCCTCACCGACTCCGGTGGCGTGCAGGAAGAAGCGCCGTCGCTGGGCAAACCGGTGCTGGTGATGCGCGATGTCACTGAACGCCCTGAAGCAGTAGCGGCGGGCACGGTGCGCCTGGTCGGCACCTCGCCGGCATCGATCATCGCTGGCGTGGACGCATTGTTCGACGATGACGCGTTGTGGCGCCGCGCCTCACAAGCCGCCAACCCCTATGGCGACGGCAATGCCAGCCAACGCATCGTCGATACCCTGATGGGGCGCCCGGTCGACGACTTCGTCGTGGCCCAACCGCCTGCACAGCAGCCAGTCGCTCCATCACTGTCCGAGCCGCGTGAGTTGCTCGCCGATTTCAACTGACCACCGTTATTCCTCTTATCAGATCGAGACTTGCCTGAATGAAGCCTTCCGTTGCCATCCCTACGGGTGCGCTCAGCGCCCTTGCCTGCGGCTTGAGCCTGCTCGCGCTCATGCCGACCTTTGCCCTGGCTGCGGACAGCCCGCTGACCCAGGCTATTCATCGACTCAACGCCGATACCCGCCAGACACGTGAAGTGCGCTTGAGCGACCTGGGTATCACTGCGCCGATCCTCTTGAGCGCCAGCGACGCCCGCCGCGAACTCTACCTGCCAGTGCCCGCCGGCGTTGCCCTCGATGACGCAACCTTGCAACTGGATGCCAGCTACCTCAATGGCGAAGGCGGTCGCAACACCCTGCTGCTGTCCCTCGATGGTTACCCGGTGCGCGCCGAAGGGCTTAGCGAGGCACAAGGCGATGCCAGCGCCACACTCGGCGTCGACAAGGCCGCGCGTGACAACGGCCTGGTGCGCCTGGGCGTTGCCTGGTCCTCGGTGGTGTCTCGACCGTTGTGCGAAGACGATCGGGTCATCGGCAACGTGCTGCGCATCCAACCCGAGACACGCCTGAACTACAGCTACGACGCCAGTCAGTTACGCGACGTTGGTACGGCTTGGGCGGCCCTGCCCGGTGAACCCGGCATCCTCGTCGCCCCCGGTTCGTTGTCCGCTGCCAGCTACGATTTGGCCTGGCGCCTGGGCGTGGCACTGGAACGCATCGGCAAACACAGCCGCATCCTGCCCTTCCCTGTCGTGCAGGACAGCGTGGACCTGAGCAGCCTGCGCATTCCTGCCGAGTTATTGAGCATTCCAGCCTTCGCCGGCCTCAACGGCAAAGGCCCGCACACCTTGGCCAACACGGCCGAGATCGGCGCACTGCTGGTGTTGGGCCAGACCTCGAACGTACAGGCAGACCTGGCGATCAACGACCCGGAACTGCTCAAGGCCATCAACCAGTCCCTGGACGCCTTGCAAAACCAGGTCCAGGGCCTCGACACAACGGCAGCCAGCGCGCTGACCCAATGGCGCGAACAGCACGTCAACGCAGCGCTGGCGAGCGCCGGCACCGACAACGTAAGCCTGGCGCTGCTCGGCACTCGCCCGGTCCTGATGATCGCCCCGCAATCCACCGGCAAAGCCTTGTCGCTGCTCGGTTCGGCGTGGAGCAAACTGGCGAAAAGTCGTCAATTGACCGTGAGCGAAGCGCAAACACCGTTGAGCGACGATGGCCGTGTAGCCCTGTCGCGACTGGGCGGCGCCCCTGGCAACTTCGACGTGGCCTCGCGATTCGACTGGAGCACTTCGTTCCCTCTGGGCAGCGTGGCTTACGACGGTCGCCTGCCGGTCACGGCCGTGGTGGACGTCTCCGCAGCCCCGGGGGCTTCCGCTACAGCACCGGTGGCCTCGCTGTTTTTCAATGATTTCCTGATCGGCGCGCAGCAACTGACTACCGATGGTGAGCCACAGCGCATCCAGGCCCACATCCCACGCTACGCCCTGGGCTCGAAGAACACCTTGCGCGTGTCGTTCCAGCGCCAGCCGGTCAGCGACCGCTGCCTGGAAACGCCGCAAGCCTTCCCGGTATCGGTCCTGCCGACCAGCCACATCGTCCTGGAAAAAACCTCGCTTGACGACGACTTCTCCGGCATGGCCGCACGCTTCGCCGTGGACACCCAGATCCTGGTTCCCCAGGCCTACCTCGACCAACCGGCCAGCAGCCTGACGCGGGTCATTTCGGTGGCCGATACCAGCGGCGTATCGCCGCTGCGCGCGCAGCTCAAGGTCAGCGCTGATCCGAAAGCCGTCGTCAGCCCGGACAAAGCCTTCCTGGCCTTCGAGTTGCCGCTCAAGGACAGCCAGGAATCGGTCCAGGTCGATGAGCAAGGTCGCCTGCGCATCAACCACAAGGACCAGGTGTTGCTGGACGTACAACCCCTCAACCAATTGGCCTCGCTGCAAGTGGTGCAGACCGCAGGCCAGCAGGGCCTGGTCTACCGGGCCCTGGGCAACCAGCCGCCAAGCCCGGCCAAGCCGATTGTGCTGACCCGTGGCGACGTGGCGATTCTGGGCAACAACGGGGCCGTGGCGATCTTCGATACCCAAGACCCAAGCGGTAGCCTGCTGATCGGCAGCGAAGAACCCAAGGGCCTGGACGCCTGGCGTAAACCTTCGCTGCTCTGGTTGATTCCAGGCGCCATTATCCTGTTCCTCCTCTTGTTGCTGGCAGGCCGTAGCGCCCGTCGCAATCGCCAGTAACGGTACCCTTCGATGACGTCGATTTATTGGCCCTATTGGCTGGCCCATTACTACAACTACCTGGAGATCGCGACCATCGTGGTCGCGGTGCTGATCCTGATCTCCAGCCTGGACGATCTGATCGTTGACGTGTGGTACTGGTCTCGTCGCCTGTACCGCAAGTTCACCGTGGACCGCCGCTACCGGCCGCTGACCGTCGAGCAATTGTTGGCCCGGGACGAACAGCCCCTGGCGATCATGGTGCCGGCCTGGCTGGAATACGACGTCATCGCGCCGATGATCGAGAACATGGTGTCGACACTCGACTACCAGAACTACGTGGTGTTCGTCGGTACGTACATCAACGACCAGCGCACCATCGACGAAGTCGAGCGGATGCGCAGACGCTACAAACAACTGCACCGCGTGGAAGTGCCCCATGCCGGGCCGACCTGCAAGGCCGACTGCTTGAACTGGGTGATCCAGGCGATTTTCCTGCATGAGAAAACCCATGGCATGACCTTCGCCGGCGTCGTCCTGCACGACAGCGAGGACGTGCTGCATCCGCTGGAACTGCGTCTGTTCAACTACCTGTTGCCGCGCAAGGACATGATCCAGTTGCCCGTGGTGTCGCTGGAGCGCAACTGGTACGAATGGGTGGCGGGCGTCTACATGGACGAGTTCGCCGAATGGCACGGCAAGGACCTGGTGGTGCGTGAAAGCATGACCGATACCGTACCCTCGGCCGGCGTCGGAACCTGCTTTTCCCATCGCGCCCTGCGGGTGCTGGCCGGTGAAACCGAAAACCAGCCGTTCAACACCGACAGCCTCACCGAGGACTATGACGTTGGCGCGCGCTTGGCCAAGGTTGGCATGAATGCGATCTTCGTACGTTTCCCGGTGCAGTTCCGGGTGCTGCGCAAATCCTGGTTTCGCAAACCCTACGAATCGACCCTGACCATGCCATTGTGCGTGCGCGAGTTCTTCCCGGACACGTTCCGCACCGCCTTCCGGCAGAAGGCACGCTGGACCCTGGGCATCGGCTTGCAAGGCTGGGAGCAGATGGGTTGGAACGGCTCGCTGGCCAACCGATACCTGCTGTTTCGCGACCGCAAGGGCGTGGTGACGGCGTTCGTGAGCATCATTGCCTACGTTATTCTGGTGCAACTGCTGGGCTTGATCGTCCTGCGCCACAGCGGCTTATGGGACGTCACCTTCCCTACGCCGTTTGAAAGCAATGACCTGATCAAATACCTGCTGCTGGCCAACGGCGTCGCCTTGGTCTGGCGAATCCTGCACCGTTATTACTTCACCGCCGTGCTGTACGGCTGGCAGCATGGCTTGCTGTCCATGCCGCGCATGCTGGTGGGCAACTTCGTCAACTTCATGGCCGCTTCCCGGGCCTGGCGCATGTTCCTGGTGGGCAAGGTGATGAATCGCAAGCTGGTCTGGGACAAGACCATGCACGATTTTCCTTCCACCGACCTGGTCGCCATCGCGCCGCGCCGCCTGGGCAGCGTGTTGCTGTCCTGGCAGGCTATCACCGACACGGCCCTGCAAAGCGCCCTCCACGAACAACAGTCGCGCAACGTGCCTTTGGGGCGAATTCTGCTCAATAACGGCTGGCTGGACGATGAAACCCTGGCCGAAGCCATCGCGTTCCAGAATGACCTGCCACGGGTCTTTGATGTCGCCGAGAAAGCCGCTGCCTCGACGTCCCCGCTGAGCCCCGAGTTTGCCTTGCGCTGGCGGGTCGTGCCTCTGGGCCCCAACAGCGAAGGCCGCGAACAGATCGCCGTCGCCAACCCCTTGCCCGATGAAGGCCTGCAACAGGTCAGCGCCGCGCTGGGTAGCGAGCCGGTGCAACTGATTGCCCGGGAAAGCGAAATTCTCGCGCTGTTGCGCAAGCTGCCTGCGCGCAACGGTCATGCCGTACCCAATGCCCGGGCGCCGCTGTTGGGCGACCTGCTGATCGAAATGGGCCTGCTCGATCGCGACGAATTCAGTCGCGTCATGCTCCAGTACCGCCCGCAACACCACGGCCGCATCGGCGATTACCTGGTCGACAGCGGCGTGCTGCCACGTTCGACGATCGAACAGGTCGTGGCCCGTCAGCACAATCTCTACCCAACGGAGCTCCCGGCATGAACCGCCCCTTCCTGACCCTTTTGGCCACGGGGCTGAGCCTGATACCAGCGTTTGCGCTTGCCGAAACGTTGCCGCTGCCACTGTCCGGGCCGGCCTATACCGCCGCCAACGAAGCCTACAGCGCCTACGAACGCAAGGACTACGACCTGGCCATTACCAAGGCACGCGAAGCCCTGCGCCAGCGTGCCGACGTGACGCGCCTGAACACCCTGATCGAGTTGGCCGAGCGGGACAAGAAACTGCGCGACCAACCCCAGCCCCTGGCAGCGTCTCGCCCCGCCAGCGCAGCACCGGGTTTCGTCGCCGCGTCCCAGGGGTTCAAGGCCTATGACCGCGAACAATTCGGCCTGGCCGCGCAATCGGCCCGCAAGGCCGTCACCCAGGCACCCCGGCGCCGTGAATATCGCCTGTTGCTGATCGACGCCTTGCAGCGCCAGCAACACTTGGAAGAAGCCGACCTAGCCACCACCGATGCCCTTGGTGTCTTTGCCAACGACAACACGTTGTTGATGCGCCGCAAAGCCATTCGCCGCCAACTCGCGGTACCGCTGGCGACCCAGGGCTATCGCGCCCTGGAGCAAGGCAACACAGTCCTGGCCGTGGACCAGGCGCGCAAAGCCGTGGCCTGGGCACCAGAGATCGCCGCCAACCAGCAACTGCTCATCAGTGCCCTGCTCGCGGCGAAGGCTGACGTGAGTGCCGAACAGGCCGCTTCTGCCGCACTGGCGCTGGACGATCACCAAGCCGCGCCGTGGATCCTGCGCAGCTTTGCCCGTAACCGCCAGGGCAAGACGCAGGCGGCCCAGGACGATCTTCACCAAGCGCAGAGCCTTGCGGGCCTGTCGGCCGGGGAAGCTCGTGACATCCGCTTCGCCCAGGCCCAATCCTCACCACCAGTGCTGCTATGCCAGGAGAGCACCTACGGTCTGACCTGCTCCATCTCGCCGGGCAACACCGGCGGGCAGGCTCCGGTGAGCGATCTGCAGCTAGCTTATAACTGGGTTCGAGCCGGCGACGACGAATCAGCCCATGCCGCGTTCCGCAAGGCGGACGCCACCGCGCGATTGGCACCGGCACCCGCCCAGGACGCTGCCTACAACGCCATGCGAGTCCATGAAGACGACGAAGCCGTGGCGTACTTCAAGCGCGTCATCGATGGGCAAAAAACCGCTGAGACGCCCTTGTCCCCGCAACAGCTTTTCGATACCCGTCGCACCGTGGGCGATGTATCACGCAGACTCGGCCTGACCAGCACCACCAGCTATCGCGGCAGCAGTTCCAGTGGCCTGAGCGCCGCCCCGGGCACCAGCAGCAGCGGCAGCGAAAGCAATGACCTGCTGCAAAACAGCACCGAACTGTCGTGGCGTCCGCTGGGCTATCGCAATGGCCGCTTTGTCGAACTCTACGGGCGCATCACTGACACCCTGTGGAGCAAGAACAGCGAATCGGACACGGGCGCGGATGCCTTGCAAGGCGCTCTCGGCGTGCGGGTCAAGCCCTTCAGTTCGGTCAACATCATGGCGGCCCTTGAACGGACCTTCCCTCTGGGTTCTTCCAATGTCGACGGCGACTGGCTGGTGCGACTGGGCTACGGTTCGAGCATCGGCACCGATCTGCGGGTCGATGTGCCGAGCTGGTGGACCTCACAGCTGTACGCCGAGGTCGGCCACTACATCAACGACTCGCGAGACTACTTCAACAGCGAATGGCAAGTGGGCCGCAGCTATGCCATCGGCGGAACCGGCTCGCGCTGGGTGACCTTCCCCCATGTCGTCGCGGCGATCGACTACGATTCCAAGATGAAGAGCGAAGCCGGCGGCGGCTTTTCTTCCGGCGACGCCGGGGGGATCGGGATAGGAAACAACGTACGTTACTGGTTCCGGGAAGACGCCTACAACGCGCCACGCTCCTATGTGGACCTGTCCCTGCAATACCGGGCCAGGGTGTTTGGCGAGGATCGCGCCAAAGGCGTGTTCGCGCGCCTGACCTACTCCTATTGAGGACGCTGGTGGGATATTCGGTTCGTCGGTACGAAAAGCGGCTCGCCTTGCCGAGCCGCGACTACACTGCATCCAGAAGGGACTTGTTTGAATAGCTTCGCAAAGTTCGTCAATCGCAAGACCGTCGCGGCGCTGTTACTGGCCGCGCTCCTCGGCGCAGGTACAGGGACGTACTACATAATGACCACCACGACACCGAACATCGTCGGCATCGTCTGGCAGCCGGACAACCAGACCGTCGGCATCAGCGGCAATTGGGAAAAACTGGGGGTGCACGAGTTGCTCGTGCAATGGACGGTGGTGGACGACCAGGCCTTCGTGCCCGGCACCGGCCTGCCCAGCGTACCGGTACTGCCGGACTGGGCGCGCATCGCCAGGACGCCCTGGGCCCAGGATGTCATCCTCGGGCTGGCCGGCTATTTCAGCGAGAACCGCTCACGAGAAAACATCGAGCAACTGGCCGCGCTGTCGGAGCGCATTGCCGGGTTGCCAACGCCATTGCATGTCACCGGTTGGTACTTTCCGGCTGAGGTCGACCCCAGCTGGTCGGGCGCCACGGAGCTGCCGGCGTTGCTGGCCAAGCTGCCGCGCCCGCTGTGGATCAGCGTCTACGACGGCGCCAACATCGGCCCCGCCGCTACCGCAGACTGGCTCAAGCAATGGTTGCCGAACGACATCGGTGTGTTCTTCCAGGACGGCGTTGGCGTCTATGCCCGCACCGCCCCGGTTGCCCGAAGCTACGCCGATGCCCTGCGTGACCGGCTTGGCAAGGATCGCGTGCGGATCATCGTCGAAGCCTTTCGCCCCAAATACGGCGGTGGTTTCCGCTCCGCCACGGTTGACGAGCTCAAGCCACAATTGGCGGCCTATGCAGGCTATCCGCTCTACCTGTTCGACGGGCCGCACTACATGACACCAACCTTGGTGGACCAGTTGAAACAAGCCCTGGCCCTGCCTTGATCAGGACTTAAAGCCATCCGCTTGCCCCCGCTAACTGAGTTTGTATCGGTCTGTATCTGAAATGCGGACCGATACAAAACAATGCATCTCGCCCTCTCCTGGCACACATCGTCGATACATCCGCGCGTTTAACTGTGATCACCGGACAGCAACACATTCGCTGCCACGGACCCACTCAATCAAGCGCAAGGAGAATCACCATGTTCAATTTCTCGAAAGTATCGTCCCTGGCTATCGCCCTGACATTGGTTGGCGGTGTCGGCCTGGCCAATGTCGCCTCGGCCACCGCAGCCAGTGCATCGATTCACAACCAGGCGCAACAGCTGGCTGAAGGCGGGTCTGATCGCTTGCTGGAAAATCGCGTGGCCGAAGGCGGCTCCGATCGCTTGCTCGAGAACCGTGTGGCTGAAGGTGGCGCTGATCGGCTGCAGGAGTTGCGTGAACGCAGCGCGGTGTGAAGCGCTTTTGTGGCAATGGCGCTTACTCTCGCTCGATTCTGTAGGAGCTGGCGAAGCCTGCGATCTTTTGATCTTGAGCTTTCGACTCAATGAGCAATGGAAAGATCGCAGCCTCGCTTCGCTCGTCAGCTCCGACAGTGCATCCTCGCTGCGAGTGCCTGACAGGGCGGCTCAGGGCTTGATGTTCTTCAGCTCATTGAGCAACGCGAGCAGTTGCTGCATCTTTTCCTCGCCGAACTGTTCTTCGATCCGTCGATAGTTGCTTTCCATGCCCTCGCTCATGGACACGAAGCACTGCTGGCCGCGCTCGGTCAGCCCGACAAAGACCCGTCGCTGATCCTGGCTGGACTTCTGCCGCCGCACCAAGCCGTCACGCTCCAGGCGACTGAGCACACCGGTCATGCTCGGCTTGAGGATGCACGCCTGGTGAGCGAGCTGATGGCTTTCCAGCTCCCCTTGCTGATGCAGGATACGGATCACCCGCCATTGCTGTTCCGTGAGGTCATGCTGGTTCAGCGCCGGTCGAAAAAAAGCCATCGCCGCTTCGCGGGCTTGCAACAGCGTCAGGGTCAATGAGGGTCTGGGGTTGGCCATGTTCGAACTGTGTGGATGGGCGAGTCGGCAGCTTAGTTGGGCCGCCAGGCTGCTGCAAGAAGCATGACCGCGCTATGTCACTGTGGAAGGGGATTGTGTGGGAGCAAAGCTTGCTCGCGAATACTGGCGATGCGGTCTTTCAGAAATTGAGGCGCCTCCATCGCGAGCAAGCTTTGCTCCCACAGAAATCCCTCTCGCCACTATTCAGCGCAACCCCGATTGCCGCTGGCGATACTCCCCCGGCGTGAGCTGGGCGTAACGCTGGAAAAACCGACTGAAATACGCCGGGTCCTTGAACCCGAGCTGGTAGCAGATTTCATTGGCCGAGCTGCCGGTGAACAACAACAGGCGCTTGGCCTCCTGCATCAGCCGCTCCATGATCAGGCGTTTGGAAGGCAGGTCGGCGATGCGTCGGCACACATCATTGAGGCGCGCCTCGGTCACGCCGATGCCTTCGGCGTAGCGCGACAACGGCCAATGCTGCAGGTAGTGGGCCTCGATCAACTCGTTGAAGCGGTGAAAGATCTTCAGGTCTTCATGCCGGGCCGGCCTGGCCTCCAGGGAGTTGGAACACAACCGTAGCAGGCTGATCATGATCAGCCGCGTCAAAGCGTCCAGTGCTGCGCTGCGCCCCGGGCGCCCGGCCGTCACCTCCTCGCTCAACTCCTCGAACAGGTACTCCAGGCGCCGCACCTCCCCCGCCTGCCCGGGCCCCAGTTGCGCCAGCGCTACGCAGGCTGCCGGCATCTGCACGCCCGCCGGCGCCAGGCTCGGGTCGGCGTCGATCAACTGCCACACCAATTGCTGGCGCACCGTCAGCACATGCCCGTCACTGTCGGCCTCGGTCACGAAGGAATGGGGAATGGTCGGCGGTGTGAGGAAGAACATCGGGCCGGATTCGACGTACTGCTGGTCATCGAGATACACGCGCACGGTGCCGCTCTTGACGTAATGCACCTGGAAGAACCGGTCGTGGCGATGAACCGGCATGTTGCGACCGAAAAAATCCGCCAGGTTGGCGAGTCGGTCGTAATGCACTTCCGCGTCGCTATAGCGCTGGTCGTACACCTGACCAATGTTGATGTTGGGGATCGGCTGACGGTCAGTCATCACGCAGTACTCGTTTTCTTATTCTGGTCCAGGCACCTGCCGCAGCCATCCTGCACCGAATCCGGCAAGGCAACCAGTGCCCGTTCATTCTGTCACGCTTGACGATAGTTAACATCTTAATTATAACTGTTAACACATTAACAATAACCGCAGAGCCCTCACCACTCTGCATCGCCAGGAGACAAGCATGAGCCGTGCCCTGCATGACGTCGCGACCGGCACCCTGTTCGGGGTCGCGCTGAACTACCAGGGGCTGCTGAAACAGCGCCTCGCCGAGTTCGAGCAACCGCCCTACCAGAAACCGCCGCTCAAGCCCGTGCTGTTCATCAAGACCCCTAACACCCGCAACTGGCACGGTGCCGAGGTGTTTCACCCCGGTCGCGGCGAAACACTGCAACCAGGGCCGGCGCTGGGCGTGGTCATGGGCAAGTCGGCCAGTCGCGTCAGCGCCGCCGAAGCCCTGGACTACGTGGCCGGCTACACCATCGTCAATGAATTCAGCCTCCCGGAAGACAGCTATTACCGCCCCGCCGTCAAGGCCAAGTGCCGGGACGGCTTCTGCGCCATCGGCCCAGAACTGGTGCCTACCACTCAGGTGGCCGACCCTCACAGCCTGGCGATCACGCTGTACGTCAACGGCGAGGTTCGCCAGCAGAACAGCACGGCCAACCTCGTTCGCAACATTCCCCAACTGATTGCCGAGATCAGCGAATTCATGACCCTGCATGCCGGCGACGTGCTGATCACGGGTACGCCTGAAGGCCGGGTCGACGTACTGCCCGGTGACCGTGTCGAAGTGGACATCGCCGGCCTGGGCCGTCTGGTCAATACCATCGTGGCCGAGGAAACAGGAGCAGGTTCATGAAACACGCACGCATTCGTTTTGAAGGCCAGGATCAAGCCGTCACCGTTGAAGCTCACAACGCTGTACGCCTGGCCGACGGTCGCCTGGTGGCCGAGGACCAGGTCCAGTGGCTGCCACCGGCCACCGGCAGCATGTTCGCCCTGGGCCTGAACTATGCCGATCACGCCGCCGAGTTGGCGTTCAAGCCGCCGACCGAACCCCTGGCATTCATCAAGTCCCCCGGCACCTACACCGGCCACAACCAGGTGAGCTGGCGTCCCGACAACGTCGCCTACATGCACTACGAGTGCGAGCTCGTGGCGGTCATCGGCAAAGCGGCGCGCAACGTCAAGCGCCAGGATGCGTTGCAATACCTGGCCGGCTACACCGTGTGCAACGACTACGCGATCCGCGATTACCTGGAAAACTACTACCGCCCCAACCTGCGAGTGAAGAACCGCGATGCCACCACCCCCGTCGGCCCATGGATCGTCGATGTGGCTGATGTACCGGACCCGAGCAACCTGACGCTGCGCACCTGGATCAATGGCGAACTGCGCCAGGAAGGCAGCACCAAGGACATGATTTTCGATATCCCGTACCTGATCGAATACCTGTCCAGCTTCATGACCTTGCAACCCGGCGACATGATTGCCACCGGCACGCCGGAAGGCCTGGCGGACGTTGTGCCCGGTGATGAAGTGGTGGTGGAAGTGGAAGGCGTCGGCCGTCTGGTCAATCGAATTGTCAGCGAAGCCGAGTTCTTCGCATCCCGTAAAGAGGCTTGAGCAGCATGATCAAACACTGGATCAACGGCCGTGAGGTCGAAAGCAAAGACGTGTTCGTCAACTACAACCCGGCCACCGGCGAGGCCATCGGTGAAGTCGCCAGCGGCGGTGCCGAGGAAGTCGCCCAGGCTGTGGCCGCCGCCAAGGAGGCCTTCCCGAAGTGGGCCAATACCCCCGCCAAGGAACGCGCCCGGCTGATGCGCAAGCTCGGTGAACTGATCGAGCAGAACGTGCCGAAACTGGCCGAACTGGAAACCCTCGACACGGGCTTGCCGATCCACCAGACCAAGAATGTGCTGATTCCGCGTGCATCCCACAACTTCGATTTCTTTGCCGAAGTCTGCACGCGCATGGACGGTCATACGTATCCGGTCGACGACCAGATGCTCAACTACACCCTGTACCAACCGGTGGGTGTCTGCGCGCTGGTATCGCCCTGGAACGTACCGTTCATGACCGCGACCTGGAAGACCGCGCCGTGCCTGGCGCTGGGCAACACGGCCGTGCTGAAGATGTCCGAGCTGTCGCCGCTGACCGCCAACGAGCTGGGTCGCCTGGCGGTCGAGGCTGGCCTGCCCAATGGCGTGCTGAACGTGATCCAGGGTTACGGCGCAACCGCCGGCGATGCGCTGGTGCGCCATCCGGATGTGCGGGCGATCTCCTTCACCGGCGGCACCGCCACCGGCAAGAAAATCATGCAGACCGCCGGGTTGAAGAAGTATTCGATGGAACTGGGCGGCAAGTCGCCGGTGCTGATTTTCGAAGACGCCGACCTGGAACGGGCCCTCGACGCCGCGCTGTTCACGATTTTTTCCCTTAATGGCGAACGCTGCACCGCCGGCAGCCGGATCTTCATCCAGGAAAGTGTCTATCCGCAGTTCGTGGCCGAGTTCGCCGCCCGCGCCAAGCGCCTGATCGTCGGTGATCCGCAGGACCCGAAGACCCAGGTCGGCTCGATGATCACCCAGGCCCACTACGACAAGGTCACCGGCTACATCAAGATCGGCCTCGAAGAAGGCGCCACCCTCCTGGCCGGCGGCCTGGAGCGCCCGACCAATTTGCCTGCCCACTTGAGCCGCGGCCAGTTCATCCAGCCGACGGTGTTCGCCGATGTGAACAACAACATGCGCATCGCCCAGGAAGAAATCTTCGGCCCGGTGGTGTGCCTGATCCCGTTCAAGGACGAGGCCCAAGCCCTGCAATTGGCCAACGACACCGAATACGGCCTGGCCTCGTATATCTGGACCCAGGACATCGGCAAGGCCCATCGCCTGGCCCATGGCATCGAGGCCGGCATGGTGTTCATCAACAGCCAGAACGTGCGCGACCTGCGCCAGCCTTTCGGCGGCGTGAAGGGTTCCGGAACCGGCCGCGAAGGCGGACAGTACAGTTTTGAAGTGTTTGCCGAGATCAAGAACGTTTGCATCTCCATGGGCAGTCATCACATACCGCGCTGGGGTGTATGACCCCAGGTAAGTGATGAACCCTGTGGCGAGGGGATTTATCCCTGTTCCTGTGGGAGCAAGATTTGCTCCCACAACCAAGATTCAACAAGAACAATTTTTCAGGAGAATCATCATGGGCGAAGTCGTCCTGGCTGCGAAAATCTGCCACGTTCCCTCGATGTACCTGTCGGAGCTGCCCGGCAAGCACCATGGTTGCCGCGCCGCCGCGATTGCCGGCCACAAGGAAATCGGTCGCCGCGCCCGGGAACTGGGGGCCGATACCGCCGTGGTGTTCGATGTGCACTGGCTGGTCAACAGCGCCTATCACGTCAACAGCGGCGCGCACTTCAAGGGCATCTACACCAGCAACGAGCTGCCGCACTTCATCAAGAACATGGAGTACGAATACTCAGGCGCCCCGGAACTGGGCGAGCTGATTGCCGCCGAGGCCAATGCCGCCGACGTGCGCACCCTGGCCCACAACATCCCGAGTCTTGAGCTGGAATACGGCACCCTGGTGCCCATGCGCTACATGCACATGGACGTCCCTCAGGAACAGAAATTCAACGTCGTGTCGATTGCCGCCTGGTGCGCCTGGCACCGCCTGCAAGACAGCTTCACCTTCGGCGCCGCCGTGCGCCGGGCCATCGAAAAAAGCGACCGCAAGGTGCTGGTGCTCGCGTCCGGCTCGCTGTCGCACCGTTTCTCCGACGATCGCAACGCTGAAGCCAACATCCACAACTGGACGCGGGAGTTCGACAAGCAGGTCGACCTGCACGTCGTCGAAATGTGGCGCCAAGGCCGCTGGAAAGAGTTCTGCGCCATGCTCCCGGACTACGCCGAACACTGCTTCGGCGAAGGCAAGATGCATGACACGGCGATGCTGCTGGGGTTGCTCGGCGGGCCGGACTACGACAAGCCTGCCGAAATCATCACCGAGCCTTTCGGCAGCTCCGGCACCGGCCAGATCAACGCTGTCTTCCCTGTTTGACACTGCGGCCGTACGGCATCCCCGTGCGGCCTGAAGGAGCCGTCATGCCGCATTTCATCGCTGAATACACCGACAACATCGAACAACAAGCCGACCTGCCCGGCCTGTTTGAAAAGGTCCACGCCTTGCTGGGCGACAGCGGCGTGTTCCCCCTGGGCGGCATCCGCAGCCGCGGCCTGCGCCTGGACACCTGGCGCATGGCCGACGGCAAGCACGACTACGCCTTCGTGCACATGACCTTGAAAGTCGGCCACGGCCGTGACCTGGCCACCCGCCAGAAAGTCGCGGAAAAACTCTTCGAGGTGATCACCGCGCACTTCGCCGAGCTCCAGGCCCAACGCCTGCTGGCCCTGTCATTCGAGATGATCGAGCTGCACGAACAGCTCAACTTCAAGGCCAACAACGTCCACGCCTTCCTCAAGGGCCAGGCCACCTGAATCCATCTGCCTGGCGTTCCCCATCGGCCCCTCTGACAAAAAGTACAAGATCATGAGCACAGCCAATACCGCCGACACTGCCGGCACCGTCGCGCACGACCGCACCCATGCCACCATCACCTGGCGGCTGATGCCGCTGCTGCTGGTCTGTTACCTCTTTGCCCACCTGGATCGCATCAACATCGGCTTCGCGAAGATGCAGATGAGCGCCGACCTGCAGTTCAGCGACACGGTCTACGGCTTCGGCGCAGGGCTGTTCTTCATCGCCTACGCGCTGTTTGGGGTGCCCAGCAACATGGCCCTGGACCGGGTCGGTCCGCGGCGCTGGATCGCCACGCTGATGGTGGTTTGGGGCGCCTTGTCCACCGGCATGTTCCTTATCGACAGCGCCGCCGGTTTCTACGTGTTGCGCTTTCTGCTGGGCGTGGCCGAGGCCGGTTTCTTTCCTGGCATCCTGGTCTTTCTCAACCGCTGGTATCCAGCCCGGCGTCGGGCCCAGATAACCGCGTTGTTTGCCATCGCCGTACCGATGGCCGGGGTGATTGGCGGGCCTTTGTCCGGCGGTATTCTCGAGCACTTTCATGATGTTGGCGGTTTGCGCGGCTGGCAGTGGATGTTCGTCATCGAAGGGCTGCCGGTGATCCTGCTCGGCCTTGTTGTGCTCAAGTGCCTGCCGGACAATTTCGAGACGGTCAGTTGGCTCACGCCGCACGCCAAGCAGCAGTTGCGCGAACAACTGAGCCTTGAAGAACAGCGCAAATCCATCACCTCGTTTTCGGCGATCCTCAACAATCCGCAGGTCTGGTTGTTGGTGGCGGTGTACTTCGCCGTGATGCTGGCGGTGAACACCCTGGCCTTCTGGATGCCCACCCTGATCCATGGCGCCGGCATCGGCAGCGACGGCAAGGTCGGGCTGCTCAGCGCGGTGCCCTACCTGGCCGGCTGTTTCTTCATGATCGGCTGCGGGCGCTCCTCCGACCGCCATCGCGAACGCCGCTGGCACCTGTGCGTGCCGCTGTTGATGGCCGCGCTGGGCATTGCGGTCACCGGGCTCTCACCCGGCAATCCGATCCTGGTGCTCAGCGGCCTGATTGTCGCCGGCATGGGCGCCAGTGCGGCGTTGCCGATGTTCTGGCAGCTACCGTCAGCCTTCCTGTCCAACGGCACCCAGGCCGCCGGCATCGCGCTGATCAGCTCCTTCGGCAGCATCGCCTCATTCTTCGCGCCCTACCTGATCGGCTGGATGCGCGACACCACCCAGAGCGCCAGCCTCGCCTTGTATGTGCTGGCCCTGCTCATCGCCCTTGGCGGCTTGCTGGTGCTGCGCACCCGGGCCGCCATCGTCAACCCTCAATAAGAGACCCTTGCCATGCTTGACCAGAACCTCATCCAACAAGCCGCCGCCCGCCTCGACCATGCCGAACGCTCCCGCGAGCAGGTGCGGCAGTTTTCCCTCGATCACCCGGACATCACGATCGAGGATGCCTACGCCATCCAGCGAGCCTGGGTCGCGCAGAAAATCAAGGACGGCCGCAAGCTGGTCGGCCACAAGATCGGCCTGACCTCCCGGGCCATGCAGGTGTCGTCGAACATCACTGAGCCGGACTACGGCGCGCTGCTGGACGACATGTTCTTTGACGAAGGCACCGACATCCCGTTCGAGCGTTTCATCGTGCCACGGGTGGAAGTGGAGCTGGCGTTCATTCTCGGCAAGCCGTTGAAGGGCCCGAACGTGACGGTGTTCGACGTGCTCGACGCCACCGAATGGGTGATCCCGGCGCTGGAAATCATCGATGCGCGCATCCAGCAGATCGACCCGCAGACCAAGGCGACCCGCAAAGTGTTCGACACCATCTCCGACAACGCCGCCAATGCCGGCGTGGTCATGGGCGGTCGCGCCGTACGCCCGACCGAGATCGACCTGCGCAAGGTGCCGGCGGTGCTCTACCGCAACGGCGTGATCGAAGAGTCCGGCGTCTCGGCGGCGGTGCTCAATCACCCGGCCAAAGGCGTGGCCTGGCTGGCGAACAAACTGGCGGCCTATGACGTCACACTGCAACCGGGACAGATCATCCTCGGTGGTTCCTTCACCCGCCCCGTGGCAGCCAACCCCGGCGACACCTTCCATGTCGACTACGACATGCTCGGTTCCATCGCCTGCCGTTTCGTCTGATCGGAGACCGTTTCATGGACATGCCCATCAATACCTTCAAGCAACGCCTGCGCAGCGGCGAGGCGCAGATCGGCCTGTGGCTGGGGTTTGCCGATGCCTACTGTGCGGAACTGGCGGCCAACGCCGGCTTCGACTGGCTGCTGATCGACGGTGAACACGCGCCCAACGACTTGCGCACCTTGCTCGGCCAGCTCCAGGCCGTGGCCCCCTACCCCAGCCAGCCGGTGATACGCCCGGTGATCGGTGACACGGCGCTGATCAAGCAAGTGCTCGATATTGGCGTGCAGACCCTGCTGGTGCCGATGGTGGAAAGCGCCGACCAGGCGCGCGAACTGGTGCGCGCCATCCACTACCCGCCCCATGGCGTACGCGGCGTCGGCAGCGCACTGGCCCGGGCGTCACGCTGGAACAGCATCCCCGGTTACCTCGACAAGGCCGATGAACAGATGTGCCTGTTGGTCCAGATCGAGAGCCGCGAAGGCCTGGCCAACCTGGATGCCATTGCGGCAGTGGAAGGTGTGGATGGGGTCTTTATCGGCCCGGCGGACCTGAGCGCGTCCATGGGTTTTCGCGGCAACCCCGGTCACCCGGAGGTGCAAGCGGCCATCGAAGACGCCATCGCCCGCATCCGCCAGGCCGGCAAGGCAGCCGGGATTCTCAGCGCCGATGAAAAACTGGCCCGGCGCTATATCGAACTCGGCGCGGCGTTTGTCGCGGTGGGCGTGGATACGACGGTGTTGATGCGGGGCTTGCAGACGCTGGCGGCGACGTTCAAAGACACGCCAAAACCTGCGGCTGGCGGCGTGTACTGATCGGTATCAAATACCTTGTGGCAAGGGGATCTGTGGGAGCAAAGCTTGCTCGCGAAACAGGCACCTCGGTCTCTGAAAGACCGCAGCGTCTTCATCGCGGGCAAGCCTTGCTCCCACAGAAAACAACCAGCCCGGGGTCTCAGCGCCTGATCGCCTTCAGGTCATTGAGCAAGCCCAGCAACGTCTGCAATTTTTCCTCCCCCAACTTGTCCTGCAGACGCTGGTAATTCTCTTCCATGCTCTGGCTCATCGAATCGAAACTCGCCTGCCCTTGCGGCGCCAGGCGCACCAGCACTCGTCGCTGATCCTGTTCGGCCTTGCGCCGCACCACCATGCCCGCCGCTTCCATGCGCACCAACACGCCGGTCATGCTGGGCTTGAGGATGCAGGCCAGTTCGGCCAGGCGATTGATCTCCAGCTCATCGTGCTGGCTGAGAATACGGATGACTCGCCATTGCTGCTCGGTCAAGCCATGTTGATTGAGGGAAGGCCGGAAAAACCCCATGGCCGATTCACGGGCCTGGAGCAGGGTCAGGGTCAAGGATTGGCGCAACTTGGGCATGAGTATGTTCGCGAGAAATATTTAGTTAATGAGTTAACTAAATCTTAACAGCTTCCAACCCATGCCGGACTATCCGTTCACAGAATCTGTAGCTGGGCCACACACATAACCCTGTGGGAGCGAGCTTGCTCGCGATAGGGCCCATCCAGTCGACATCAATATCGGCGGGTCCACCGCCATCGCGAGCAAGCTCGCTCCCACAGGGCACTCAAGCGCCCTTGATCACTCCCTTGAGCACCTGCTTGAAGTGCTCGACCTGTTCCTCGCTGAACTGGTCGAACACCTTGTCCTGCTGCTCCTTGGCAATCGTCCAGAGCCCTTCGGTCTCATCGATACCCTTGGCAGTCAGGCGTACCCGCTCGCCTTCATCGCTCACCAGGCCCTTGCGCTTGAGGTTGGCCACGGCTTCTTCGATCTCGCGCGCCGGCATCGCCACTTCCCGCTGCAGGTCGCACAGGTTCAGCCCGGCGTCGTTCTCCAGCACCATCAACATCCGCGCCTCACTGGTGCGCAAGCCGGTGGACAACTGACGCGGCTGATAGCTGGCCTGATAGGCCCGCAGTGCCTGGGTCATCAGGTAATACAGGTTGTGGCTCAAGCGCCCCTGGAAGTGACTGCTCGGGGACTGACCCTCTTCCCGTTTGGTCATGCGAGTGTGGGGCAGCACCATCGAGTAGGCGCCCTGGTGATAGAGCAATGGAGAGCGGCCGAAATCATCAAACGCCACGACCTTGCCGATCATGATCCAGTGATCGCCGCCATCGACCTGCTGGAATTTTTCACAGTGAAAACGCGCCGAGCAATCGACAAACACCGGGGCGCCGCCTTCGCCGGCCTCGAATTCGATTTCAGCGAAGCGGTCCTCCTTGGGTCGTGCGAAGTTGTTCGACAGGTCGATCTGGTCGGCGGCCAGCACATTCACCGCAAAGTGGCTGGCGGCTTCGAACACGCCATGGCTGCTCGAACGCTTGTCGATGCTCCACAGGATCAATGGCGGGTCCAGGGACACCGAGTTGAAACTGTTGGCCGTCACACCGACCTTGCGGCCATCTTCAGTGGCAGCGGTGACCACGGTCACGCCGGTGGCGAAGTTACCCAGGGCCCGGCGGAACGCACGGGTATCGAAAGCGGTATCACAAAGACTGGACATGCAAGACTCCCGGCCGCCTCGAGCGGCGGCCTCGATTATTGTTCTAGGTTTCAGCGAACAGGCGGTCAAACCATGGAAGGATCAGGCTCAAGGCCCATCAGCTCACGACCGAGAATCTGCGCGCAGACGTCATAGTCGGTATAGGCATGGGCGCCGGTCAGGTGGGCGTCGCGGAACAGCCGTTGCAACTCATTGCTTTCGAACCAGGCGCCACCGCCGGCCGCCTCCATCAAGCGATCGACGGCCTGGATGCACATCTTGGTGGCGTAGCCCTGGTTGGTCCGCCAGAACGCCAGGGTTTCCCGGCTGGGGTATTCGTGGCGCTCGCCGTATTCGGCGTGTTCCTGCCAGGTTTTCTCCAGAAAGGCACGGGCCGCGGCCACCTGATGGGTCGACTCGGCCAGGCGCATCAACGCCGGGGTAGCGGCACCGACTGCCGCACCGGTGTAGGCCCGCACGCGGTTGCGGGTTTTCTCGCGAAAGACCTCCAGCATGCGTTCAGCCACGCCCAGGCTGACCGTGGAGAAACCACTGGCGAAGTAGGGTCGGTATGGCGAGTAGAAAATCTTGCTGTCGGGGTACAGGCCGAATCCGCCGGAGCTGCCCTCCATCATGTCCTTGGCTTTCTGGATCCGGTGTTCCGGCACGAAAGCGTTGCCAATGATCAACGTCTTGCTGCCACTGCCGCGCATGCCCACCGCGAACCAGTCATCGCGAATCTCATAGTCGCTGCGTGGCAGCACCGCAAAGCAATAGTCCTGGGCGCCTTCGGCGTTTTTACGGCGAAACCCCACGATCGCCCATTCGGCATGATCGCAGCCGCTGCTCCAGCCCATTTCACCGCTGAACATCACACCGCCCTCGACTTCCTCGGTGCGGCCAAACGGCGCGATGCTGCTGCTGGCGGTGGCATCGGGATCATCGCCCCAGATTTCCTGCTGGGCCTTGGCCGGGAACATTGCCAACTGATGGCTGTGGGTGCACAACAGGCTCATGGCCCAGGCCGTGCTGGCACAGGCACCGGCCAGCAGCGCGATGCAATCGGCGAACTGCGGCAGGGAAATCTCCATGCCACCGTACGGTTTCGGTTGGAAGGCCCGGTGCATGCCGATGCTTTTGAGCAAGGCTATATTCTCGGCAGGCACGCTACGGTCTTTCTCCGCCTGGAAGGCATTGGCGGCAATGACCGGCAGGATCGGCTTGAGGTCTTCGAGCAGCGGGTTTGGCTTTTTCATGGACAGGCTCTTTTATTATTGGCATCTGCCAATCCCGCCTTTGCCCGGCAACCTGAGGTTGCACAGACAGCGGGATCAGTGATTAAGGCCGGTCCAGTATGGGCAATCACAGGCAGGTGAAAAATGCACCTTCCAGATCCAAGATTGTACTTTTCATGGGCAGGTTTCGGCTCCATGGCGCGCTCGGTCAAATACCCCGGCACGGATGATCAAGACAGGCGCCCCCATCCGGGCTCTTAATAGGGCCATCCCCTGCAATGCCTTGCGTAGGCGTTGCAACGGAGTTTCCTTTCACTTTGTCAGGCTGCGTCATGATCAATATCGAAACGCCCACCTATTACACGGCCACCAAGAAATACAACCTCAGCTTCCCCACGCTGGAACAGGACGTGGAAGCCGATGTTGTGGTCATTGGCGGCGGTTTCTCCGGCATCAATACCGCGCTGGAGCTCGCCGAAAAAGGCATCACCAACATCGTGGTGCTCGAGGCGCGTTACCTGGGGTTCGGCGGCACTGGGCGCAATGGCGGGCAGATCATGGCCGGCATCGGTCATGACCTGGAGAAGATCAAGAAGGACGTGGGTGAAGACGGCCTGCGCCAGATCTTCGAGATCAGCGACCTGGGCGCCGACATCATCAAGGACCGTATCGCCAAGTACGCAATCGATGCCGACTTCTGCCACGGCTACGGCTACATGGGCTTCAACGCGCGCCAGGAGAAAACCCTGCGGGCCTGGGAAAAAGACTTCAAGTCAGTCAACAGCAAACATGAGATCCGCTTTCTCGGCGGCTCCGACGTGCAGCAGATCATCGGTTCCAAGGCCTACGGCAGCGCCTTGCTGCACATGGGCGGCGGGCATGTGCACTCACTGAACCTGTTACTGGGTGAGGCCAAGGCCCTGGTCAGCCACGGCGTGCGGATTTTCGAGAACAGCCCGGCCCTGGAAGTCAGCTATGGCGAACGCATCACCGTGCGTACCGGACGCGGTTCGGTCAGAGCCAGCAAGCTGCTCTGGGCCTGTGACAGTTTCCTCAACAAGCTGGAGCCGGAACTGCACCGCTCGACCATCAACACCTACGCCTTCCAGATGATGACCGAGCCGTTGTCGGACGAACTGATCCAGCGCATCAGCCCGATTCGCGGTGCCTACAGTGACATTCGCCCGGTGATCGACTACTACCGCGTCACCAACGAAAACCGCCTGCTGTTCGGCGCCGCGACGCCGTTGGTGGAGCACATCCCCCAGGATCTGAAGGCCTGGAACCGGCGCCTGATGCTGAAGATCTTCCCGTACCTCAAGGACGTGAAGATCGACCTGGCCTGGGGTGGCCCGATGGCGTGCAGTCCGAACCTGTTCCCGCAGATCGGCACCCTGCCCGGCCGCAGCAATGCGTTTTTCGTCCAGGGTTACTCAGGCTTTGGCGTCACGCCGAGCCACATCATCTGCAAGGTGCTAGCCGAAGGCATGAGCGAAGGCTCGGCGCGCTACGACCTGGTCAGCTCGATCCATCGCCCGACCATCATCGGCAAAGACGCCATTCGCCCATTGCTGCTGACCGCCGGCAAGTCCTGGCATCAGCTGTCGGGCTACTGGAATGGCCGTCGCTGACGATCACGATGCCAATCAGTTAAGCAAAACCCTGTGGGAGCGAGGTTTAACTGACTGGCACTGGACACACCCCACCTTTGTTTTTTTCACTCATCAGGAGTCACTGCCATGCCCCTTATCACCCTCGAAAAAGACATCCAGCTGTCCGACCTGGACGCCTGGGGGACCGTCGCCGATCTTGGTTCGCAGATTCTCGAAGGCGAAGTCAAAGCCTTCGGCAAGATGACCTTCGGCGCCCCCACCGACCCCATCAGCAGCGCCTACTTCGGTACCACCCAAGGCAAGTTCCGGATGGTCTACCCCTTCGCCGAACAAGCCACCGTGGTCACCGGTGAAGTAGTGCTCACCGACGAGGCCACCGGCCAGAGCACCCGCTACAAGGCCGGCGACGGCTGGTTCGTGACCAAGGGCACGCCAGTGCTGTGGGAAGTGGTCAGCGAGAGTTTCGTCAAACACTACTTCGCGGTAGCCTGATCGGACTTGGCTGCCGGCCCCACCGGCAGCCCTCTCGGCGAAGGTGCGACCATGAACGTCATCCCCACCCAGGACATCGCCGGCCAGTGCCTGCACGCCTTTACCCAGCTGGTTCCCGTCAGTCGGGCGGCGTTCTACTGCGTTGATCGGCAACTGCAGGTCCATGACTTCAGCCTGCATAAGATGAGCGGCGAGATGCACCGCGACTACCTGGACAACTATCGTCAGTTCGACCCGCTGCACCCGCGACACTGCATGTCCAGCGAGTTGGCCGTGGTGCCGTTGGGCTTGGCGATGGCCCGCCAACCGCGACGTGACAACCATCGTTATCACGACTTCCTGCAGCGCTACGGCGTGGTCGACGTGGTGGAAGTCTTCGCCCATCGGGACGGTCAGCCCCAAGCCGCGATTTCGTTGCTGCGCACTGCCGAGCAAGGTGTCTTCACCAGCCAGCAGTTGAGTCAACTCAGCGCGTTGCAGGCCTTGCTGCAACTGGCCGTGGCCCATTTACCAGCCCATGGGGACCCACTGGGCGACTTGACGCCCAAGGAGCGCCAGATTGCCTGGCTACTGCGCCAAGGCGTCAGCAACAAGCAATTGGCCCGGGAGCTGGAAGTGGGCTTGCCGACCATCAAGACTCACCTGATCCACCTGTTTCGCAAGGTTGGCGTGAGCAGCCGTACCGAGTTGGTCAGCGCACTGTTCCTCTGATCAACCATTTGGTTGATAGGCCGCCGTTGACTGGCACCGCATGATCCGAGTGGCTAATTCAACCACCGGAGCCTTGCAATGAGCACATCTTCAGACTGGATCACCGTCGGCGCCCTGGCCGATGGCTTTGCCCCCGAAGCCTTCATCCTGCCAAACCTGGCCGACCTGGACGGCAAGACCTTCACCCTGAATTTCGCCAATGGCTGGCAGATCGAGCATCGCTTCGAGCAGGACACCCTGACCTGGAACGCCGCCGATGGTCACTCCAGCGGCACGGCGACCTACCGGGCCACATCCGTACGCCCGGGCCTGTACCTGGTGGACTTCATCAAGCGCGAAGGCGAACTGACGTCGTCGATAAGCCTGGTGCTCGATACCGCCAGCGCGTCCTTCACCGCCGTGATCGGCCGCATGCCAAGCCAGCAAGAAACCGGCGAAGGCCTCTACAGCCGGGCGCTGGCCGGCAAGCCACTGACCTCGGTACAAGCCCAGTTCATGCACGGCAGCCTCGATCGTCCCTGGCAGCCTGGCCTGTGCCCGCATGCACCGACCACCGAACTGGTGGGGCTGCGCAACCTGTATCGCTACAGCCCGAGCGAAGTCTACGAACACATTTACCTCAACGACCAGTTCTACTCGTGGCAGTGCCTCAAGGGCGTTGAACAAGGCCTGTGCGACACCGACCGCTGCGACACCTACAAGATCGCCGATCAGCTGTACCTGTTCGTCTGGCGAGAAAAGATCATCCCGACCCTCGGGCTGGTGCTGATCGACCTGCAGCAGCATCGCAGCGACGGCAAGATCTTCGGCTACGCCGGGGCTTCGTTCGATGAGTTCTCCAATTTCCCGGTCAGTTCGTACTGCCAGGTGCTCAACCAGACGGAGTATCCCGATGCCTGAATTACGCACCGTCGTGATCACAGGTGCCGGCACCGGTATTGGCGCAGCCTGCGCCCGCCTGTATGCCGCCGAAGGCGCCAACCTGGTGCTGATCGGTCGACGCCGCGAGCCCCTGGAAGCACTCGCCGAGGACATCGGCGGCCTGGTGCTGGTGGGCGACGCGGCCTGTCCGAACACCTGGGACGGCTTCGTCGAGCAGATTCGCACGCGCTATGGCCGACTCGACGTGCTGCTGGCCTGTGCCGGCGGCTTGGGCATGGGCAGCGCCACCGAGACCCCGCCATCGGCCTGGGAAGCGGCCCTGCGCAGCAATCTCGACAGCGCCTTCTACAGCGCCCGGGCGTGCCTGCCCATGCTGCAGGAAAGTGCCGGCAACATTGTGCTGATCGCCTCCATTGCTTCCTTGGCGGCAGGCCCGCACGTGTGCGGCTACACCACCGCCAAACATGCGCTGCTGGGCCTCAACCGCTCCCTGGCAAGGGATTACGGGCCTCACGGCGTACGGGTCAACGCGATCTGCCCTGGCTGGGTCCGCACGCCCATGGCCGATGAAGAAATGCAGGCATTGATGCAGTTCCACGGCGAAACGTTGCAGCAGGCGTATGACCGGGTCTGCGCCGACGTGCCGTTGCGCAGGGCTGCCAGCGCCGAGGAAATCGCTAACGTCTGCCGTTTCCTGGCCTCGCCCGAGGCGTCGATCATCACCGGAGCGACGCTGGTGGCCGATGGCGGCTCCAGCATTGTCGACGTACCGACACTGGCCTTCAGCCGGATGGAGGCCAGCGATGCCTGAGGATCTGGATTTCAGCGGCCAGACCGTGCTGGTCACGGGCGGCGCCCAGGGCATTGGCCGGGCCATCGTTGAAGCGTTTGCCCTGCGCGGGGCCCACGTGGTCATCGCCGACCTGGGCCTGGCGCGCGCCGAGGCGGTGGCCAAAGAATTGACCGCCGGAGGCTGTCAGGTGCAAGCGGTGGGGGTTGACCTGGCCGACGCAACGGCGGTCTTCGGGATCATGGTCGAGCTGGAACAGCGCTTGGGAAGGCTGGATATCCTGGTGCACAACGCCGGCTATTTTCCGCTGACACCGTTCGCCGAGATCACCCCGGCGATACTTGAACGAACGCTGGCGGTGAACCTGTCGGCGCTGTTCTGGCTGACCCAGGCGGCGTTGCCGATGTTCCGGCGCCAGGGCCATGGCTGCGTGCTGGTGACCTCCTCGGTCACCGGCCCGCGGGTGGCGTATCCGGGGCTCAGCCACTACGCGGCCTCCAAGGCCGGGGTCAATGGTTTCATTCGCAACGCCGCGCTGGAACTGGCGGCCGAAAATATCCGCGTCAATGGCGTCGAGCCGGGCATGATTGCAACACCGGCCATGGCGAATCTTGGCGACGAGGAGGTCAACCAGGACATCGCCCGCCGGGTACCGCTGGGTCGATTGGGCCAACCGAGCGACATCGCTGGCGCCATGCTGTTCCTGGCGTCGAGCCTGGCCAGTTATGTGACCGGGCAGACCTTGGTGGTCGATGGGGGTTCGACTTTGCCGGAGGTTTGAACCTGTGTGGGGGTGAGTCAGCTTGCGGTGAGGGTGGATGTACCACCGTCATCGCGAGCAAGCTCGCTCCCACAGTTTTTCCGAGTCGTTCAAGGCATCCGCGACCACCACAGATCCCCTGTGGGAGCGAGCTTGCTCGCGATAGCGGTCGTCCCGCCAGAGACGACCTTGTTCAAGCCACCCCCTGCCCCACCTGCAAACGGCTGGAACGAAACTCCTTGGGCGACAGCTCGAACTGCTTCTTGAACGAACGGCTGAAATGCGCCGAATCGGTAAAGCCCCATTTGTAGGCAATCGAGGTGATGGACTCGTCCCGCAGGAACGGATTGGTCAGGTCATCAGCGCTGCGCTTGAGCCGGGCCCGCTGGATGTAGCGGCAAACGCTGTCATCCTGCTCTTCGAACAACCGATACAGATGCCGCACCGAAATATTCAGCCGATTGGCCAGGCCCACCGGGCTAAGGCCAGGCTGGGTCAGTGATTCGTCGATGACTTTCTGCACGTAGCTGCGCAAGTGACTACCCTGCAACGCCACCCCTTCGTCACGGCCATCGCTACCCTGTTCCAGTGCCGAGCCCAACAGCGAAACGAAGGCACTCTGCAAGGCTTCACCCTCTCCCGTCGCGCCCTCGCCGTCCGGTGTGTCCCTGCATAGCTGGTCCATCAACACATGCAGCATCCGCCCACACGCCTTGCTGGACGACACCTTGCCGAAGGTCTTGGTTTCCCCGCCCAGTTGCCGCGACACATCCTGACGAGACAAGGACAGCACCGCGTGCTCGATCAGGCCGAACGGGGTGATTTCAAGCGCCCCAACGGAATCCATCAACAACAATTCACCGGGCGCCAACTGGATGCTCCGACCGTTCTGGGTAATGCGGCAGTAGCCACTGCGCTGGCTGACCAGAAGGCAATCCTGGTCATCATCGTGATCGGCGTTGGGCGAGTGACGTTTGATGTTACCGGCGTTGGTGCGCAGGTTCGCGAGGGCAAGGCCACCACGATGGAAGTTCGACACTTCACCGATAAACAGCGAACGATTGAAGGCCAGCTCGGTATCGAAATGACCGCAAGTCGCCCGCAGATCCCGGTTCCAGGTGTCCAGACCGTCCTGCCCAACCTGTTGCATGCTCATGGCATTCTCCGCAGTGGCTTATTGTTTTTGTACGGCAATAGTTAACATGTTATCTATATGCGCGCAACAAGTACCTTATCGCCAGAGCAGTAGCAGGAATGATGCCAGGGTGGAACAAAGGAATCAGAGCGTTGCCAACACCCGCTGCAGGCCGCTCAAGGTCGCCAGCAAGACGGTGCGCTGCTCCCGGATCAACGGGATATAGCGACGAAAGGCCGGCATGCGATTCACCACTTCGCTACCGCCCATGTGCTCCAGGCGCACGCACCACTGGCGTCCCTGCAGATCGATGCGCAGCCGTTTGAAATCCAGCGGCATGAGCGCCTGGTACAGCACAGGATCCTGCTCAACGGCCGCCTGCAACCGGGCCGCCAGGTCACTGTGCCCGTCCCGCTGCCGGCAACGAATGCCGCTACGCCGAACGGCCCCTCCGTGGTGCAGTTCCAGGCGCGCCGTGCCCTCTCGGGAGGCAGGCACGCGCAGGACGAACTCGGTCATCACCATGTGCATCAACAGCTGCGACTCGGTGCGTTCGACAATCTCCAACTGCAAGCTGCCGTCTTCGGTGGCTGCCGTCGCCGTAGCCGGGCCCGCCATCTCGAATCGCGCCAACGCCAGGTTGCGCCGCAGGTGTTCCAGGGTCACCCCAGGCCGATAACCGGCCGGGGCGCGCTGGGCGCTGAACAATTCAGACAGTTTTTGCAGCAGGGTCGATAAACTCGCCCGCAGGTTGCCCTGGCTCATGGGAGAACTCCTTGGCCAACACGTCTTCTACCGACGCTGGCTTGAATGGATTGACCTTCTGTACCACCAGGGTCCAGAACAAGGCATACGCCGCGGTGCAACCGAGCATCACCGCGAAGGGCACGTAGATGTCTGCCGGATTCATGCCGGGCGGTGTGATGAACCACATGCCCAGCACAATGCCGACACTGGACAGGATCTGGGGCAACGGGAACCACGGCGAGCGATAGGCCCGCGGCAGATCGGGGCGACGAATCCGCAGGCTGACCACCGACACGGTCACCAGCAGGTAGGCAAAACTCCAGGCGCACACCGCCGCCAGC
This sequence comes from Pseudomonas sp. H1_F01, assembly GCF_054681425.1. Classification (NCBI taxonomy): domain Bacteria; kingdom Pseudomonadati; phylum Pseudomonadota; class Gammaproteobacteria; order Pseudomonadales; family Pseudomonadaceae; genus Pseudomonas; species Pseudomonas sp. H1_F01. The sequence goes on from NZ_CP162823.1 coordinate 3,636,537, forward strand.
ACCAGGTGCATGATGTTGTCGGTATTGCCGCCCAGCCACAACGCATGCAGGCACGGAATCAGCATCGCCACCAGGATGCACAGCAACGGCGTCTTGAAGCGCGGATGCAGATAGGTGAAGACTTTCGGCAACGCACCGTCCACCGCCATGCCGTAGAGAATCCGCGGCACGCCGGCCATCAGGGTGTTGATGGTCGCCGCACCGGCAAACAGAAAGCCGATGCCCAGCCACATCGGGCCGATATCACCCATGACCTGTTCGGCGAAGCGTGGAATCGCCATGGGGGTGTCCAGCAGATGCACCCCGCTGGCGGCATCGAGCAGCACGTTTTCCACCTGGCGCTTCATCGCGGCACCGTAGATGAACATGCAGGTGGCGACGCTGAACAAGCCCAGCATCATGGCCCGGGGCATGGTCCGGGCGGACTGGCGCAGGTCCGGTGCCAGCGGCGTGACGAATTCGCAGCCGACAAACATGAACATGGCCATGCCCACCAGCGACAGCACCGTGACCATATCGGTGCCCACCACGGACGCGCCAAACCAGCCCTCCAGCTCCACCGCCGGTGCGGCGATCAGGCCCAGCACGCCGAACACCATCAGGGTGGTCCACATGCCAAACGTCAGGATGATTTCGGCCCGGCCAAAGGCACTGACACCGAACGCATTGAGTACACCAAACACCACTACGAACCCCACGCCCAGCAACCAGGAGCCGCCTGCCGATTCGGCCAGGGTGTTGAGGTGTTCGAAGTTCACCAGGGCCATGACCCCGGCCAGGATTGTCTCGGCGGTGCCGGCGAACACATGGACAATCAGATAGGCCGACAACGTCCCGGTAATGGCGAAGAAACGGCCCATGCCACAGTTGATGTAGTCATAGACCGAGCCGGTGGTCGGGAGAATTGACGCCGCCTCGGCAAACGTCGTCGCCTGGGCCAGCATCATTACCACGGCGATCAGCATCGCCACGGCAAAGGCGCTGCCGCCAATGCCAAAGCCCATGGTCGCGGTGAGAATCACCGGGCTTGCCATGATCAGGCCAATGGTGCTGGCCAACGCGGTGGGAAAGCCCACCGAACCCCGGTTCAAGTGCTCGGTGAGCCTGTCATTGATCGACATGGTGCAAGGTCCTCGAAAGCGTATTTTTAGTATGGATGCCACAGCCGTCCAGGAACCGGCGATCATGCCTTCCCCAACCAATCCCTGATCGAAACGGCGTTGCGTGCAGCATTACTCTGCGCCGCCCCGCCCCAGGCGTCTTGCCCATGTCTGCCGCCGGTTTTGTTGCTGCCTGCCAACACCGCCGCGCTGGCGGCCTGAGTCAACTCCATGGCAGGCAGGTGAAAGACTTCCCCGGGTACCACTCCCCTTAATGCGCGCTCTACTGTCCTATAACACTGGGGAATCCACCATGGAGCACACACGCCGTACACCTTTGCTGCGCAACGCCATCGGCCTGGGCATTGCCCTGCTGGTTGCCGATTCATCGGCCCAGGCCTATGAGCTTTACACCGACGAAGACACCACCGTCACCGGCAACTTCCTGGCGGTCTACGGGCTGTTCAACAGCCGCAAGAACTACGACGGCACCGCCGGCGGTTCGAGCTGGCGCGAAGGTTTCATCAAGTATGGCCTGAGTATCGACCAGACACTCGGCGGCCTGGGCAGTGTCTACGGGACGGCCAACCTGGTCAGCTCCGGCACTTGGGGCGATGGCGACGCAGCCGGCTTGAGCGACGGCTCCGAACGCACCACCAAGTTCGATGAAGCCTTTGCCGGCTGGCGTTCGGGGGATCTGTTCCCGGCATTGGGCAAGGACGGTGTCGACCTGTCCTACGGCCGCCAGGTGATCACCCTGGGCGACGGTTTCATCATCAACGACGATGGCCTGAACCTGGGCAAAGGCGTGGCCGATGGCGAGCTCAACCGTGGCGGCGCCTATTACCTGGCGGCCCGGCATGCCTTCGACAAAACCGCTGTAGTTCGCCTGGGCGGCAAGGAAGGCGTGCATGGCAGCCTGATGTGGATCAAGTCCGACAACCGCGCCCAGGCCAACACCGAGATGGCCGCCAGCACCCTGGAATACACCGCCGCGCCTGGCACCCTGGGGCTGACCTACATCCACGGCATCAATGTCGATGACCGCTACGCCAGCGACTTCCAGAAACAGCGCGAAGGCATGGATATCTACAGCCTGCGCGGCGCCGGGAATGCTGGCATCGAGAATGCCCACTTCTCCTTCGAGTATGCCTGGCAGGACAAGGACGCAGGCCCGGAGAAAGCCTGGTACACCGAAGCCGGCTACACCTTCACCGACCTGCCCTGGACGCCGGACCTGACCTATCGCTACAGCCGCTATTCCAAAGACTGGGACTCGATGTTCAACGGGCAGAACCGCGGCTATGGCACCTGGTTCCAGGGTGAAGTGGCGGGCAACTATGCCGGCCCGTTCAACAGCAATACCGCCATCCAGCACGTAGGCCTCAAGCTCAAGCCGGCAGAGACCGTGACCATTGGTGCACTGTTCTTCGACTACCAGACCCTGCATACCCGTGAAGCGCTGAACCTCGATGCGCAGGAGCTGGACCTGTACGTGGAATGGGCGGTGAATGAACACCTGATCGTCACGCCGCTGGTGGGCCTGTACAAGCCCGAGAAGGATGCGGACAGCGGCGGCAATCAGGTCGGCGGCAACGGCACCAACGTCTACAGCCAGTTGGTGGTGGCGGTTCCGTTCTAGACGACCGACCATAGGAGCTGCCGAAGGCTCGGGCCGCGTTCGGACGATCTTTCGCTTGGGACTCAAGTGTCCGGGGAAAGATCGCAGCCTCGTTGCACTCGACAGCTCCTACGCAGCTCTACGGGATTGCGATTGCCTTGCTTATTTGTGCTGATGCAACATGGTCTGGATCTGATGAGTCGCCTGCCGGGTGCTCTGTGCCAGCTTGCGCACTTCATCGGCCACCACCGAGAAACCGCGCCCGACATCTCCGGCCCTGGCCGCCTCAATCGCGGCGTTCAAGGCGAGCAGATTGGTCTGGTCGGCAATGCCCTTGATCACCCCCACCACCGTGGCAATCTGGGCGTAGGTCATCTGGTTCTGTTCGAGCATGCGCTGATGGGTGGACTGGGCCGAGCGCTCATCGCTGATATCCCGCACCGCACCAATGACCCGCACCAGTTGCCCATGCGAGTCACGTACCGCCCGACCGCGTTCGCGGCACCAGATGTAATCCCGGGTCTTGTGGCGCATCCGGTATTCGAAGACGTATTCACCGCTGCCCTGGGAGCCAAGGATTTCCCGGTCGAAAATGGCCATGATCTTGGGTAAGTCGTCCGGGTGGGTGATGCCGACCTGGGCATCCCAGCCGTCGGGCAAATCATCCGGCCCATACCCCAGCAGCGAACGGAACTGACTGGAAAAGCGCATGCCACTGGCCGGGTGCTGGAGGTCACCGTTGACGACCGTGATATCCCAGCAGCCCTCTGTCAGGGTCGACTGCAGCAACTCCCAGATCTGTGCATCCTGGCGTTGTTGCTGCAGCTGCTGGCTCAGTTCATCCAAGCGAATTTCAAGCACCTGCTCGCGCTCAAGGGTTTGCTCCAATTGCTGGCGAACCCTGTGCAACTCACGCTCGCTGTGCTGCCATTGCAGGGTTTGCGCCTGTACTTGTGCATCGACCTGATGCAGATGTGCAGTCGCGCTCGCCATCTGTCGTGCATGCTGATCAAGGACGGTGCGCAGTTGCGGATACGCGTCGAGCTGCGGCGTGTCCTCCGTTTCGCCGGTCAGCACGCGTTGCACTTGTGCAGTCAACGCCAGTTTCTGTTTGTTGGTCTGGAGAAACATCGCCCGCCCCTATGCCATCAAGTCGAAACCCGGATCTGATCGCAAACCGGCCAGGCTGGCTTGTCCCTGCCTGCACGGGGCCTTGCTCCTGGCTGCCAACCACCCAGGCTGGCAGCCACAGACATACGGCGCGGCAGGCACAGTCAAGCTGGACGGTCCTGCCGGGATTACCCTCGGGGCTTTCCCTATTCGTGATCAGGAAACCCTCATGAGCGATATTGCCCTGCTGCCTCAGGTCCAAGCCTTCCTCGGTAGACATCACGCCCTGTTCATCGACGGTGGCTACGTCGAAAGCCAGAGCAACCAGACACTGGACGTCGTCAACCCCGCCACCGGCCAAGTCATCGCCCAGGTCAGCGACGCCACTCCCGGCGACATTGATGCGGCGGTGGAGTCGTCCCGCCGCGGCTTCAAGCAGTGGTCCCAAACGGCACCCGCAGTCCGCGGCCATGTGCTGCTCAAGTTGGCAGACCTGCTGGAACGCAACCGCGAAGAGCTGGCGCAGATCGAGACCTGCCAGTCGGGGAAGATCATCCACATCTCCCGGGCCTTCGAAGTCGACCAGGCCGCCCATTTCCTGCGTTACTACGCTGGCTGGGCGACCAAGATCAACGGCGAGACGATCACCCCATCACTGCCCTCCTTCGCTGGCGAACGCTACACCGCATTCACCTTGCGCGAACCGGTCGGAGTAGTGGTCGGTATCGTGCCGTGGAATTTTTCCACCATGATCGCCATCTGGAAACTGGCCTCAGCCCTGGTGACCGGTTGCAGCATCATCATCAAGCCCAGCGAGTTCACCCCGCTGACCATCCTGCGCATCGCTGAACTGGCCATCGAGGCCGGCCTTCCAGCCGGTGCCCTGAATGTGTTGACCGGCGGCGGACAGGTGGGCAAAGGGCTGATCGAACATCCGGGCACTAACAAGGTCTCGTTCACAGGTTCCGTGCCCACCGGCCTGGCGGTGGGCCAAGCGGCCATGGGCGCCGGGTTGACCCGTGCAACCTTGGAACTGGGCGGGAAGAATGCGGCGGGGTTCCTGCGTGATATCGATCCCGAGGTAGCGGTCAACGGCATCATCGAGGCGGGCTTTCTGCATTCGGGACAGATCTGCGCTGCAGCGGAACGGTTCTTTGTCCATCGCTCGCAGATCGAGTCGATCATGGACAAACTGGCCCAGCGCCTGAGCAAACTCAGCATCGGCTCGCCTCTGGACGAACGCACCGAGTTCGGCCCCGTGACCAACCGCCAGCACCAGCACAAACTCGCAGAATTCTTCGCCAAGGCCCGCGCACAGAACAACACCATCGTCCACGGCGGCAAGCTGATCGATGGACCGGGTTGCTATGTGGAGCCGACCATCATCCTCGCCAATCGCCGCGACGACAGCCTGCTCAACGAAGAAACCTTCGGCCCGATCGCCACGTTCTTTCCTTACGACAGTGAAGAGGAACTGCTGGAGCTGATGAACGACACCCCCTACGGCCTGAGCGCCAGCCTCTGGACCAACGACCTGGGCAAAGCCCTGCGCATGGTCCCCGCCATCGAAGCAGGTACGGTCTGGGTGAACATGCACACCCTGCTCGACCCGGCGGTGCCTTTTGGCGGCAGCAAATCTTCAGGGATAGGCCGTGAATTCGGCAGTGCATTCATTGATGACTACACCGAGCTGAAATCGGTGATGATCCGCTACTGACCTTCAAGGGCTCAGGGACAACCCCAGAGCCCTATCCAGCAAAAAATCCCCTTGTGGGAGCGAGCTTGCTCGCGATAACGGACTATCAGCCAACCATGATGCTGGAGCTGGCACCGCCATCGCGAGCAAGCTCGCTCCCACGGTTTCACCGCCGGCAGGCGTTGACCGGTGGGACTCGGCCGCGCCAGGGTTGGGCGCGTTCAAGTTGAGCGGCCAAGGCCAGCAAGGTGCTTTCCTCGCCAAAGCGACCGGCAAAATGCGCCCCCATCGGCAGGCCATTGGCGCTCCAGGACAACGGCACCGACATCGCCGGCTGACCGCTGGCATTGAACAACGCAGTGAACGGCGCATAGCTGTGGTAGCGCTCAAGCAGTTGATCCAGGCTCATGCACACATCCTGCAGATCCAGTTCGCCAATCGGCACCGGTTCACGGGTCAGGACCGGGGTCAGGATCACGTCGTAATCCTGCATGAACACCGCCAACTGCCGGCCGAGGGCATGAATCCATTCCACCGCCGCGACATATTGGGCGCCGCTGACGTTGCCCTTGTCCCGCAAGATGATCCGGGTACGCACCTCCAGTTCTTCGGCCTGCACGGCGGACCCACGCATCTGGCCCAGCAAATCGACATAGCGACGGGTGCTTGCACCAATAATACTGAACACGTGGTCGAGAAACTCCAGCAACCCCACCGGCAGGCTCACCGGTTCGACACGGTGCCCCAAGGACTCGCACAGCCGCGCGGCCTCGCCCACCGCCTGAAGGCTCTGGGGTGACGTAGGCCAGGGCTCGAGTTGCTCGACCAGGGCAATGCGCAGCGGCTTGGGATCAGCCTGCACCGCCATCACATACGGCAACGCCTGGATCGGCGCGGCGTACGGCGCGCCCAGGTCCATTCCGGCGGTGGCATCCAGCAGCGCCGCACTGTCGCGCACCGACAAGGTGATCGCATGAGGCGTACCCATCCCGGCCCAGCCCTCGCCCATTATCGGCCCCGACGGCATCAGGCCACGGCTGGGCTTGAACCCGAACACGCCACAGCAAGACGCCGGCACGCGCAATGAACCGCCACCGTCGTTGCCGTGGGCAAACGGCACGACGCGGGCCGCCACCAGTGCCGCCGCACCACCGCTGGAGCCACCGGCGCTGTGGTCGGTGCTCCAGGGGTTGCGGGTGGCGCCGAAGCGCACGGATTCGGTGGTGTACGAGGTGCCGAACTCCGGAGAAGTACTGGCGCCCATCACCTGGCACCCGGCACGCCGCAACCGCGCCACGACTTCCGATTCAAAATCCGCACGACAGTCGCCCAGCGCCCGCGAACCGTTAGTCATCGCCGCGCCATCGACCGGTGAAAACAGGTCTTTGATCAAGGTCGGCACGCCGGCCAGCAGGCCTTGTCCGGCTTGAGGCTTGCGCGCCGCCTCCCGGGCCGAATCGTACAAGCGCTCGGCCACCGCATTGAGCTGCGGCTCGACCCGCTCCAGGCGCTCGATGGCCGTCTCCAGCAGTTCGCCGGGCTGAACCTCGCCACGCCTGACCCACTCGGCCAGCGCCGTGGCGTCTTCAGTGTCCATCAAGTGGTGGATGTCTTGCATACCCATGTCTCAGGTTCCTTATGTCATGACGATTGATGTGATCGGAGAGTGCTTGCCTGCCCCTGGCCCCGTGCTCGCAGGCCGGCAACGACCCAGAGCAGCGCCAAGGCGAGACTGGCCAGGGCCAGCCACTGGATGGCGTGACGCAGGTCACCGGCGAAGACAACCACCGAGGCCACCACCAGCGGACTGACGAACTGGCCGATATACAGGCACGAGGTAAACCCGCCCAAACCGCGGCCACGGGTGCTTGCGGTCAAGGCATTCATCACTGGCGCCATCACATTGGGTACCAGTAGCCCGGCCCCCAGGCCCTGGATGAACACCGCCACCAGCACGGCGTTGTAGCTCTGCCCGCGCATCAGCAGCCACAGTCCCAGGCCCATCAGGCCGAGCAACAGCGCGTTGCAACCAGCGATGCCGAAGCGACGACGCAGCAACGGCCACATCAGCGAACCGCCCAAGGTCGCCAACAGGCTCAATCCCGCAGCCAGGCCGATCATCGTGCTGGAGGTGATACCCAGGCTGACCAATAGCATCGGCGCCTGGATCGGCATGATGAACGTCAGGACCATGCCGCCCAGGATCATCAGGTAGCCAACCAACAGCTGCAGCACGGCGACCTTGGCCGGTCCCGGCTCATCGATGCGCTGCTCGACCCTCTGTAGCGTCGCCACCGGCGGTTCCCAGAGCACTTTCATCATCGCTGGCACCAGCAGCAATGGCAGCAAATACAGGAGGAACGGCGTGCGCCACGAATGCTCGCCGAGCACCCCTCCCACCACGAAAAACAGTGCCCCCACCAGGCCGATGGTCACCACCTGCCGGTTGACGTAGCGCAACCGCTCCTCGCCCTGCCAATAGTCCGCGATCAAGGTTGCGCAGCAGGTCATCACCGCCGCCTCCGTGCAACCGAACAACAGCCGCGCACCGACAATCGACGGCAGGCTATCGAGCAGCGCCGGCAGCGCGCCGAGCAAGGCGTAGAGCACCGTGGCAATCACCAGCAAGGCCTTGCGCCCGACGCGGTCGGCCAACCAGCCAGCCAACGGTGCGCACACGGCAATCGCCAAGGCCGGGCCGGTAATCGCCAACGGCACCAATAGATCGGCGCGCGGTTCCATGGGCCCAAATTCGGCGCCCAACCTGGGCAGGATGGGCGTGACCATCACCGCCCCCATGATCGTCAGGCTGCTGCCCAGCATCAGCACCAGCCCTTCACGCCAACTGGCCTGGCGGGACGGGCTGGCCGCCGTTGAAACGGAACTTGATTGGTTCATGGCGAGCCCCTTTTAGAAACTTTGAGAAATACGCAGCGCCGCGGTGTAGCCCTCGGCGCGGTTCCGCGCATCGAGCTCCTTGTAGACGTGCAGCCACACCGGAGGTATGCCGGGCTTGAAGTAGCTCACTGCCGGTCCGACCGCCAACACCCGGGCGCGATTGCCCGCTTCCAGGCCCGGCGCATCGTCATCGGTGAATTGCCGGTAGTAATAGCCGCCCACACCCACGGTCCACGGGCCAACGTGTTGGCCCACGGCGAATTCGTGGCGGTACTCGACGCCATTCTTGTAGTCGGTGGCGTGGTTGCGGGTGTTGATGTCGGCTTCGAAACTGGAAGACACCTCGAAACCGCTGTCGGAGATGTAGGTAGCGTTGAGGATCGGCGAGAAGGTCCAGTGGTTGACGCCCGGCGAGATCAAGCGATTCTTGTCGTAGTCGCCTGTGGGGGTCTGGATCTGGAGCTGGGCGTTGACGAACAGGTTCGGCGACAGGGTCCATTGCAGGATCACCGGCAACACCTGGATATCAGCCAGGCGAAACGGATCGGCCGCAAGGTCCAGCGGGCCGACAGGCGTCTGCACCTGTACCGAGGCATCCATCTGGAAAAACGGCACGACGGCGCCGAAGCCATACTTGGCGCCCAGCACGGTGTAATCGGTCATGCGCATGTAGGCGACGGCGATGGACAACACATCCAGGGATAAATTGTTGTCCACGGACTTGCCGTGGCGATCTTTCTGCACGTTGGCCGAATAGAACGCGGTGCGCAGGCCGACGGTGCCAAAGGGCGTGGCCGGCGGCATCATGCCCGCACCGAAATCGTAGACCCCTACCGCCGTGGTCGGCGCGCCGTTTTCGGTGCCATGGGCAGCGCCACAAACAGCAATCAGCCCCAGGCTTAACCAGGTACCGCGCAAGACGTTGGTTTTATAATTTTTCTGATACATCGAATGCCCCTCCAACCAAGTGGTGTTGGGGTCATCCTAGGGAGCCGGCCGGTCAGCCGTTATCCGTTTTCAGCACAGATGCGTGCGACGCAGGGTTTGTGAAGGGGTCTCGCCGAACAGCACCCGATAGTCGCTGGAAAACCGGCTCAAATGCCAGAAGCCCCAGCGTGCCGCCACCTCCTGTACACCCCGGGCATGGCCGCCGCTGCGCAATTCACGACGCACGGCATTGAGGCGCAACGCCCGCAAATAGGCCACGGGGTTGATACCCAGCGTCTCCTGGAAGCAATACTGCAGTTTTCGTCGGCTGGCACCAATGTGGTTGCACAGGTCGAGGATCGACAGCGGCTCATCGACATGGGTCAAGGCGTACTCCCGGGCGCGGTCGACCATGCGCTTGCGTGCCGTGGGGGTGAGCGGCGGTGCCTCATCCGGTGCCACCAGTTCCAGTATGTGCAGCATCACCGTGTCACGCAGGCCACGGCGAATCGATTCGTAACCCAGCAATGAATCACGCCCCTGCCCGCCGCCTTCAAGTTCATCGAACAACGCCGCAAGCTCGGCGGGCAGCGTCGAGTTGCCGAGACGGTAACACTTGGGAAGATCAGTAATTCGAAAGCGACTGCCCTGTCGTTCCAGCACATGCTCCAACGCCTGCTCTTCGATGGCGACACTGAGCAGATCGAGATGCTGGGGCGTGCGCAGCTCGGGCAGGTTCTGGCCACGGGCGACCATCAGGCTGGGCTCGATGATCGGGTGCCCGGAGCAAAAGACCGGTCCATCGGCACTCAGTGGCACGCTGAAGGTGATGGCCCCCTCCCAGGCTATGCCTTGCTTGGCCAGTGCCTGATTAGAGCGGTCGCGCACCAGTTGCATCCAGTCCGAGCGGAACTCGACCAACTCGCCTTCGAAGCGTCCGGGGGTCAACTGGTCATAGCAAACCTGCCAGCCGCCCATGTTACGGGCGTGCTCATCGATGTCTGCGGTACGGAACCGATTGATCGGCAGCGTCGGCAACAGGTCCGACGAGATCGCTGGCTGCGCCATGTTGGAGTTGTTCATTGACCCGACCTTTGAGGATTCCAGGGCTTACAGGTCAAAGGTCAGGCAAGTTCCATTCCGCCACGTGGGCCGGTCGGGCAATTGTGCCGAAAACGGATAATCGACCAGGGTTCAGCTGCCTGCGCCGGCATGGGTCTCTTCAAAGAAATAGTCCTTCCAGTGGCGCGCCGAACATCCGTCAGGCGCTGATCGATCGTGTCGATCTGTTGGAAGGGTTGCGTGAGGCCGCCGTCAAGGCCTGGCGCACCGCATTGGTGTGCAGCGGAGCCTTCCTGGGCTCTATCTGCGAGTCGGCCTGCTCGGCCACGAACGTGCTGCAACGGTCGCGCAACCAGCGTTCTCCCGGGTCATTGTGCGAGGCGCCACGCCATACCATGGACAGTTCCTGCTCGGGCAAGCATATCGGCGCCGGCTCGGCCCGCAAACCTGTCCCTACCGCCATCGCCCGCGCCACGTAATCCGGCACGATGGCGATCATGTCGCTCTGGGCCAGCAACACGGGCAAGGCGCTGAACTGAGGCACTGTCAGCACCACCCGGCGTTGCCGGTTCATCAGGCATAAGGCGCGGTCCGAGTCATCGATGACATTACCCATGGATGAGACCACCGCATGGGGTCGGCGGCAGAATTCGTCCAAGGTCAATTCGCCGGGCTGCGCATCGGCCCGCAACAGCATCGGTCGAATCGAACGCAGGGCCTTGCGTCGGGCATTGGCCGGCAACTCCAAGGTGTGGCTGATCCCCAGTGAAATGTCCCCACAGGCCAGCAACTGGGACATCTGCCATTGATCGACCCGACGCACCACCAAGGTCGTGCCCGGTGCCTCGACTCGCAGGCGCCGCAACAGATCCGGCAACAATGCGTACTCGACGTCGTCAGAGAGCCCGATATGAAAGGTCGCCTCGCTGGTGCCCGGGTCGAATGCCTGACAGCGACTCAAGGCCGCGGCAATGCCGTCCAGCGCTGGAGACAGATTGGAAAATATCTCCTGCGCCCGGGAGGTCGGTTCCATCAACCGGCCTGCACGAATGAACAACGGGTCATCGAACATCAGCCGCAAGCGCGCCAGGGCACTGCTGATCGTTGGCTGACCGAGAAAAAGTTTTTCGCTCACGCGAGTGACATTTCGCTCGTGCATCATGGTTTCGAAGACAACCAGCAGATTGATGTCAGCACGACGCAGGTCATTTCTGTTCATCATGATAGCCGTCCCAGGCGCCAGGCCATTGAATCAGGAGAGGACAGGATCATCGCTTGAGCCCTCATCAAGGCGCAGCAGCGATGGGATGGTTGAAAGACTATTCCCGTGACAGGCCGATGTCTGTCGTACGTAGGGACACCCGACTCATGCCTTAGGCAGGCTCACTGATACTTCGGTATGCCGGACGATCCTGCAGAATCGTCTGCGGCCCTCGGTAAAAGTTCATACCCAGGTATACTTGGCGGGGTTATTGGACGGCGTATCTTACAGTGATAGCGGCGCCTTTACGGCAACCTGCTATCACCACCAGGTATCGAAATGTCCCACACTGCGATTATTTCAATTATTGATGATGATGAATCGGTTCGAGTTGCATTGGATGGTTTGTTACGTTCCCACGGCCATCACGTTAAAACTTATGCCAGTGCCATCGACTTTCTGGCGTCACCCGGATCTGAAAACACAGCCTGCCTGATATCGGATATCCAGATGCCGGGAATGACCGGCATTCAGATGTACGATGAACTGTCTGCCCGGGGCATTCATATCCCGGTCATTTTTATTACCGGCCACCCCAGCGCGCCGCCAAAAACAAGGGCGTACGCGGTGGAGCCGGTGGCGTTTTTTCCAAAGCCGTTCAACTGTGCCGAACTGATCGCTTGTCTTGAATCGGTCCTCAATCGGCCGACGTGATGCCTCAATGCCGATCTCCTGGCCTTAATACCTTCGTATAGATCCGTCATACCCAGACATATCACCACTGACCTTACGTAGAAGTGTCGAATATTGCGCTGACGCATACGATCTTCTACAGCGAACCAAAGTTGAACGTGCTTGATGTTCAATCATTGAGCCACACACTTTTGGGTACTTCGCGCCACGGTCACGCTGAACAGTTTAATTCATTCAACGTATCGATTTTGTCTTCGGGAGCAAATCATGAAACAGCAAATTCTGGTTATTGGTGCTGGTTTCGGCGGAGTATGGAGCGCACTGAGCGCGGCCCGCCTGCTGGACCAGCATGATCGAAATGACGTGCAGATTACTGTCCTGGCGCCCCAGGCGGAATTGCGCATCCGGCCTCGTTTCTATGAGCCGGACGTCCACACCATGATGGCTCCGCTGGACGGACTGTTCGATGCAGTGGGCGTGAAGTTCGTACAGGGCTCGGCGAGCAGTATCGATGTCGAGGGCAAACGGGTCGGCTACGTGGACGTGTTCGGTACCCAGGGCAGCCTGGGTTACGACCGATTGGTCCTGGCGGCGGGCAGCAAGCTGTTTCGCCCCGATCTCAAAGGCATGCTCGAACATGCCTTCGACGTCGATGAGATCGAACAGGCAACGCGCCTCGAAGCCCACATCAAGTCCCTCAAAAACCTGCCGGACAGTCCAGCCCGCAACACCGTGGTGGTGGCCGGCGGCGGCTTCACCGGCATCGAAACCGCCACCGAAATGCCGACCCGCCTGCGGGCCGTCCTGGGTGAGGACGCGAACATCCGGGTCATCGTGGTGGATCGCGCGCCGCAGATCGGCGCGTCGTTGGGCGACGGCATTCGCCCCTCCGTGATCGAAGCGTCCGATCACCTGGGCATCGAGTGGATCCTCAATGCTTCGGTCGATTCGGTGGATGCCGGCGGTGTCACCCTGTCGAACGGCCAGCGTATCGAGTCCAATACCGTGATCTGGACCGTGGGTTTCCGCGCCCACCCGCTGACCCAGCAAGTGCCAGGCACCCGCGATCACCAAGGCCGCCTGCACGTCGACGGCCATCTGAAAGTGTTGGGACAAAACGACATATTCGCCACCGGTGACGTGGCCTATGCCGCCACCGACACACTGGGCAATTACGCGGCGATGTCTTGCCAGCACGCCATATCCCTGGGGCGCTACGCCGGCAACAACGTCGCGGCCGACCTGCTGGGTGTGGCGCCGATGCCCTACAGCCAACCCAAGTACGTGACCTGCCTGGACCTGGGCGCCTGGGGTGCGGTGTATACCGAAGGTTGGGATCGCCAACTCAAGCTGGTCGGGCAGGAAGCCAAGGATCTCAAGGCCCAGATCAACAGTGTGTGGATCTACCCGCCCGCCGCCGACCGCGCGGCGGCCCTGGCGGCGGCTGACCCGTTGATTCCGGTGGCCTGACCCTTGCGCCCTACCCCGGCCAGTCTCTCCTTTCTGCGCCGGTCTTTCCCAGACGCCTGCCAATGATTCTTCGGCGGGCGTTTTTTTGGGCTGGCTTCTCCCCAAGCCAGTCTGAATATCGTCACTGCCCAGCAAAATCCGTATCAATGCCCACTCCCGGTCCTCTGAGCACAAGGTAAGGTAGGCAGAAACCATCCGGATCGAGGTGTGCCGTGGCGTCCTATTCCTTGCGTCAGCTGAAGTATTTTGTCACCACCGTTGAATGTGGCAGCGTCGCTGAGGCATCCCGCAAGCTGTACATCGCCCAACCATCGATTGCCACCGCCATCAAGGGGCTGGAGGACAGCTTCGGCGTGCAATTGCTCATCCGTCATCACGCCCAAGGCGTATCGTTGACGCCCGGCGGCGCGCGCTTCTATCGCAAGGCCCAGGAGCTGTTGCGCATGGCACGGGAGTTCGAGCAGAACGCCCTGGCCGATAACGATGTGGTCAGCGGGCAAATCGACATCGGCTGCTTCGAAACCGTCGCCCCGCTCTACTTGCCGCGCCTGATCGCGGGCTTTCGCCAGCGCTTCCCGGGGGTGGAGATTCGCGTGCAGGACGGCGAACAACAGGAGCTGGTGCAAGGCTTGACGGGTGGACGTTTCGACCTGGCGATTTTCTATGAGCACGACCTCGACAGCACCATCGAGACCGAGGCGTTGACGGCACCGCAACGGCCCTATGCGTTATTGCCGGCTGGGCATCGCTTCGCCGATCAGGCCCAGGTCTCGCTGCGGGACCTGGCGCTGGAACCGATGATCCTGCTGGACGTACAGCCCAGCCGGACCTATTTCGTGAGCATCTTCGAGGAGCTGGGCCTGACGCCCAACATTGTCTTCAGCTCGCCGTCCATCGAGATGGTCCGTGGCATGGTCGGCCAGTCTTTCGGTTTTGCCGTGCTGGTGACCCGCCCGCACTCCACCTGCACCTACGATGGGCAACACCTGGTGTGCGTCGACATCGCCGAGGACGTGACCGGTTCGGCCTTGGTGGCGGGTTGGCTCAAACGCACCCACCTGACCAAACCGGCCCAGTTGTTCGTGGATTACTGCAAGGAACAGTTCAGGCAATGGCTGGCCTGAACCCTGTGGCGAGGAAGCGTTGATCGTCCCCATGCTCTGCGTGGGAATGCATCCCGTGACGCTCTGCGTCACCCTCCAGAAGCGGAACGCGGAGCGTCCCTGGCGACGTTCCCACGCAGGAGCGTGGGAACGATCGGTCCATGGTGAGGAGGCGGTTCGGTGCCTAGCGAGCCGCCCAGGCGTTGAAGCGTTGTTCCAGCTCCTCGCCGTGGTCGACCCAGAACTCCGCATCCACGGCTTGCGCTTCAGCCAGGTTGGCCTCGGCGGTTGGCAACTGCTCCTGTACCGCCGTCGGCAACAGCGCCAGCGTCTTGCGGTGCACCGGCCCATAAGGGATGTTTTCCGAAAACACCTTCTGGGTCTGCGGCTGGCTGGCAAAGGCAATGAACTGCTCGGCCAGGGCCTTGTTCGGCGTGCCCTTGACCACCGCCCAATACTCCGGGTCGTACAGGCTCTGCGGCCAGACAATGCTCAGTTTCATGCCTTCCTTTTGCGCCGACGCGATGCGCCCGTTATAGGCGGCGCTCATCGCCACGTCTCCCGCCACCAACCATTGCGCCGGTTGGGCACCGGCTTCCCACCATTGGATATTCGGCTTGATCTGATCCAGCTTGGCGAAGGCCCGGGACACGCCCTCCGGCGTGTTCAACACCTTGTACAAGTCCTGCGACTTGACCCCATCGGCCAGCAAGGCGATCTCCAAGGTGTACTTGGCCCCTTTGCGCAGCCCGCGCTTGCCCGGGTACTGGGCAACGTTCCAGAAGTCCGCCCAGGAGCTGGGCGCCTTGGCGAGCTTGCTCTGATCATAGGCCAGGACCATCGACCAGACGTAGGTGGCGACGCCACACTCATTGAGTGCGCCGGGCACATAGTTGGCCGGGTCGCCCAGGCCGGCCAGGTCAAGCTTCTCGAACAAGCCTTCCTCACAGCCTCGCAGCAACTCGGGGCTTTCCACTTCGACCACGTCCCAACTGGTGTGACCGGCCGCGACCATGGCTTTGATCTTCGACAGCTCACCGTTGTATTCGCCGGCCACGATGCTTCCTGCACCGCTGGCGTTGAAGGGTTGGAAGTAGGCCTTGTCCTGGGCCTGCTTGGTGGCGCCGCCAAAGGAAATCACGGTCAAGCTCTGGGGCGCGGCCATGACGCTGGAACTCAACAACGCCAACGCACACGCAATATTGCAACGCAAGGATCTGGACATGAAGCGGTTCCTCGAAAATGCCGGCTCGCCCGCACGAGCCGGCGACGGGACTCAAGGGTGGCCGTAAGCGCGGGCGGAGTGGTCTACAGCAATAAGGCTCTTGTCGGCCCATTCGTTGAGGTCGGCACAACTGGCCGCCAGGATTTTCCTGATGTTGAAATCGTTCACTTTGGCCGCCTCGTGGTCACGGACCATCGGGTTCAGCGAGATAGCTCGCCAACCGATCCATCAAGCGATCGCAGGCGGCCATTTGTTCAACGCTCACGTATTCGTCGGGCTTGTGCCCCTGGTCCATGCTGCCGGGGCCACAGACCACCGTTGGCACGCCAGCCTGGTGAAACAGGCCGCCTTCGGTGCCGAAAGCAACGGTGCTGAAAGCGTCGCTGCCGCACAGTCGCGCAACCAGTTGTGCAGCAGCGCTGTCAGGCGAGGTCGCCAGGCCCGGATAGGCGGACAGTGGTTCAAAACCAATCGCCGTATCGCCCGCCACCGCCTGCATCGCTGGCAGCAGTTCCTGTTCGGCAAAGTCCTGCAATTGCTCGGCCACCACCTGGGGATTGAAATCCGGCAAGGCGCGCACTTCGAAATCGAAACGGCAATCGGCCGGGACAATGTTCAGCGCCGTGCCGCCGTGGATCACCCCGACCTGCACCGTGGAAAACGGTGGATCGAAGCGCGGGTCATGCCGTGATGGTTCGGCCAGCTGTGCACCGATCTCGCCCAAGCGCCCCATCAGGCGCGCCGCCTGCTCGATGGCGTTGACCCCGTAAGGTGCATAGGCCGAATGACAGGCCGCCCCTCGGACATGACAACGCATCGCCAGCTTGCCTTTGTGCCCCAGCACCGGTTGCAGTCGGGTGGGTTCGCCAATCAGGCACAGCGCTGGTTGGGGAATTCGCCGAACCAACACGTCCAACAGGCTGTGAACGCCCAGGCAACCCACCTCTTCGTCATAGGAAAACGCCAGGTGCAGCGGTCGACGAAGCGCGCTGGCGAGGAACATCGGCACCGCTGCCAGCACCGATGCCAGATACCCCTTCATGTCCGCCGTACCACGCCCGAACCATTTGCCGTCCCGCTCGGTCAGGCAGAACGGATCGACCGTCCAGGCCTGCCCATCCACCGGCACCACGTCGGTATGCCCGGACAACACCACGCCACCGGGCACCGCTGGGCCAATGCTCGCCAGCAAGTTGGCCTTGGTTCGCTCGGCGTTGTAGATCAGCTCGCTATCCACGCCCAGCCCTTGCAAGTAATCGCGCACGAACTCGATCATGGCCAGGTTCGACTCGCGACTGACCGTGGCAAAGCCCACCAGTTCGGCAAGCAGGGCGCGACTGCGCAGCTCACTCATCGCCCGGCACTCCATAACTGGGCGCCAGCGTCGGGTTGAGCGCGCGGGTCAGGTAATCCTGCAATTGCGGCTGATAGGCGAGCCAAAGCTTTTCCAGTTCGCCGATGGGGTTTTCCTCAGCCCAGTCCACCCGCAGATCGACGATGGGCCAGGTCAGGTCATCGACCACCGACAGCGCCGCCGAATGCACCGCCCCGGCCTCCCCGCCTGCCGCCTGTCCAGCCTGCAACGCGCTCACCAAACGTGCTGCAAGACAGCCGGCGCTATGCTCGAAGGCCGCGACCATGGCCTCGATCACCGCACCGTTGGCCAACAGATTCCCAGCCGCCACGCATTGCTCACCGGCCACGGCGTTGTGGGTGCCCAAGGTATGCTCGCCACTGAAAATCGCCGTGCGCCCCTCGGCATCGATCACCGCCACCTGGCGATACTGGCTGTAGCCATTGCGTGCCAGGGTCCGCTCCAGCGCCGCTTGGGCCACCAGGCCGCCGGCCAGTTCGTCAAGAATCTGCGGCCCCAGGGCCGGCAGGGTAATGTTCTGGCTCGACACCGCGCCGACGCCCGCGCGCAACCAGGGGCAACGGGCGCCGACGGCAATGCTTGAGGAACTGATGGCGATGCCCAACTGGCCGGTTTCGGCACAGCGTCCAGCGATGGAAAAAGTCATGCTCCGCTCCTTATTCAGGGATCACCGCGATCACGTCGATTTCCATCAGCCACTGCGGCTGGCCCAGGGCACTGACCACCAACCCGGTGGAGATCGGAAACACGCCCTTGAGCCACTTGCCGACCTCTTGGTACACCGGCTCGCGGTAACGCGGGTCGATCAGGTAAGTGGTGGTCTTGACGATGTGGCTCAGGTCGCTGCCGGCCTCTTCCAACAGTTGCTTGACGTTGCGCATGGCCTGCTCGGCCTGGGCGCGAGGATCGCCCAGGCCCACCAGTTGACCGTTGAAATCAGTGCCAACCTGGCCGCGCACATAGACGGTGTTGCCGGCGCGCACGGCCTGGCACAGGTCGTTGTCCAGCGTCTGGTTCGGGTAGGTGTCCTTGGTGTTGAACATGCGAATACGTGTATGAGTAGGCATCAACGGACTCCCGTGAGACTGGTTTTCGAACGATACGAATCGCTGTCGCGCGCAGGGGCCTGGCGCTGGGCAGCATCTTGATAGGCGAGGTAAATGCGTTGCTTCACGATGTGATCGGCAATGTGCCGGGCGTCATGCCAGACGCCCCAGATGAACGCCGAGCCTCGTCGCGACAACCAGGGCAAGCCGACGAAATACAGGCCCGGTTCGCTGGAAACGCCGCGCTGATGCCGAGGCTTGCCGTTGGCCCCGAGGGCGTCGACCTTCAGCCAGCTGTAGTCCACCGAATAGCCGGTGGCCCAGATGACGCTGGCCACCCCGGCGGCGACCAGGTCCAGCTCCAGGATCGGCTGGGTCAGGCATTGCGGGTCGGGCAACTGGTCGCGGGCTTGAGGTTCGAGCGGCAGGTCCAAGCCATTGCGGGCAATGTAGGCGTCAGCGGCATCCAGCAGCGCCAGATAGTTCTCGTCGCCACGGGCGATGTTTTCGGCAAGATTCGGCTCAAAGCACACCACGCTGCCGTTGAACGATTTCGTCAGCCCCACCAGGGTGATGCCCTCGTGGGCCAGCCGGCGAAAATCCACGGTATGACCGCCACGGGCACCGCTCACCGCAATGGTGACGTGCTCCTTGCCGGGCTTGACCGCTTCCGCATCCCACTCGCCCAACACACCTAGCCACCAGCAGAAATCGCGGTTGCGATAGGCCCTCGGCGGACGATCGTGGGCACCCACCGAGAGATAGACCTGCTTGCCGGCGCGCTGCAGCTCATCGGCGATCTGCACCCCCGACGACCCGGCGCCCACCACCAACACCGCCCCCTCGGGCAATTGCCGGGGATTGCGGTACTGGGCCGAGTGCAGCTGGGTAACCGTCGCCATATCCGGCGCAATTGGTGGAATCACCGGCTGCTGAAAGGGCCCAGTGGCGACGACGACATGGATCGCCTCGATCAAGCCTTCGGAGGTTTCAATGGTGAAGCCTGGGCGACCGACATTGCGCTCGACTTTCCTGACGTCCACGCCGGTACGGATCGGCGCGTTGAACTTGCTGGCATAGGCTTCGAAATAATCGGCCACCTGGTCCTTTGTCGCGAAGTCATCTGGACCGAGCCCGTCGAATTCCAACCCCGGAAAGCGGTCATGCCAGGCCGGCCCGTTGGCCACCAGCGAATCCCAGCGTGATGTGCGCCAGGCTTCGGCAATGCGGCTTCGCTCCACCACCAGATGCGGCACGCCTTGCCGGCTCAAGTGCTCACTCATGGCTATGCCGGCCTGGCCGGCGCCTATAACAAGCGTATCGATGCGTAGGGTTTCAACGGGCATGTCTGTGCACTTCCGGCAGTAGGTTTGGTTCAGGCCGGCATAGCGCCGCCTCGGGTTCTGATTTTTTTGTTCTGCGCTTGCAGCTATCGAGGTCAGATGTCGAGGCGATTGTGTTGGCGGGGGGAGATTTGCGAAACGAGGGTTTTTATCGTTGCTGGGAAGGAAAAAAATGGGCTATTGCGTGATGATCGTTCCCACATTGGTTCTGCGTGAGAACGATCGATCGCGTTAACTAGTTCACTGCATCCGCGCCGGAAACGCTTTGAGTTCCAGTTTCTCCATCACCAACCCGATGAACGCCGAAACCGCCAGCGGCAACTGCCGCCGGCTCGGATAGAGCACATTCAGGCCGAAGCCGATGCGCCGGTATTGCGGCAGCACACGCACCAGCCTTCCGGCTTCCAGATCGAGGCTGCTCAGCGCCCCCGGCAACACGGCGATGCCCAGGCCCGCGACGGTCGCCCTGCGCAACGCCTGGGCGGTGTTGGCGTGGAATCGGCTGGCGATCTGCACCTGTTCCTCGATGCCGTCCGGGCCAACGAATCGCCAATGGGCCATGCCGCCGGGTTGGCCGAAACTCACGCCGTCGTGGTGAGCCAGGTCCTGCA
Organism: Pseudomonas sp. H1_F01; assembly: GCF_054681425.1. Taxonomy (NCBI): domain Bacteria; kingdom Pseudomonadati; phylum Pseudomonadota; class Gammaproteobacteria; order Pseudomonadales; family Pseudomonadaceae; genus Pseudomonas; species Pseudomonas sp. H1_F01. Next base: position 3,657,018 of record NZ_CP162823.1, read on the forward strand.
ACGAAAGCGGCGTGCCGCGCGCGGCAATGTACGCGGGACTGGCAACCATGCCGTCGCCGTCGTTCTTGAGCAATTGACGACCGACATACCCCGAGTCCTGCAAGGGACCGCCGCGAAAGGCAACGTCGATGCGGTCGGCAATCAGATCGACCCGGGCATCGCTGAGCACGAAATCAAGTTGCACTCGCGGATGTGCGGCTAAAAAGTCGGCCACCCATTCCATCGGGAAGAAATCGAAAAAATCCGCCATCGCCGCGATGCGCACCAGGCCGCTGGGCTCCTCGCTGCCCATCATCAGTTCCTGTCCGGCATCCATCAGGCCGTCCACCGCATCCACGCAGCGTTCATAAAATCCCTGGCCCGCATGGGTCAGCGTGAGTTTGCGGGTCGAGCGCTGCAAAAGACGCGATTCCAGTTGCGCCTCCAACTGCTGGACCCGTCGGCTGACGGTATTGGAAGGCATCCCCAGGCGCCTGGCAGCTTCGGCGAAGCTGCCGCTGCGGACCACCTGGACGAACAGCGCAACATCGTTGAGATCGAGCATGGCGCGCACATTCCTTCGTTTCATGGATGAGTTCAATCCGATTGTATCGGCTAATCAATCCATTGGCAGGCACTTATCCTTCTCGCATCGAGGCCCAACGCCCAAGACTTGGAGGCAACCCATGAACAGCACCGTCGCAGCACCGCCGCGCGCCATCGTCCACCGCACCTCCGGCAGCAGCCATGGGCCGATCACCCGGCTCATGAGCCCCGGCGACCTGGGCCAGCTCTGCAAGCCATTCGTGTTTCTCGATCACTTCGCCTTCAACGCCGATGCCATGCAAAGAGGTTTCGGCATGCACCCTCATTCCGGGATCGCCACGCTGACCTACATGATCGAGGGACAAGTGATCTACGAAGACACCACGGGCCAGTCAGGCACGCTGCCCAGCGGCGGCATGGAGTGGATGCAAGCCGGTAACGGCGTGTGGCACACCGCCTGGCCGGTCGCAGGTTCGCCGATCCAAGGCTTCCAGCTCTGGGTTGCGCTGCCGGCGGCGGAAGAAAATGCCCCGGCCAGCAGCGTCTACCTGGCCCCCTCCGAGATCCCCCGTGAAGGTCCGGCGCTGGTATTGCTCGGCCAATACGGCGCGGCCCGCAGCAGCGTCGCGGCGCCAGCGGGCATGAATTACCTCGCCGTGCAGTTGCAGGACAACGAGCACTGGCGCTACACGCCACCGGCCGGGCACACCGTCGCCTGGCTGGCGGTCAACGACGGCAGTCTCGATGCTGGCGGCCACGTCAATGCTGGAGAAATGGTGGTATTCGAAGCGTCCGGAGAGGCCATCGACATCGTTGCCCGAGGCGCGACCTCCTTCGTACTCGGTTCGGCGGTCAAGCATCCCCACGACCTGGTGATGGGCTACTACTCGGTGCACACCAGCGAGGCCGCCCTGGAAAAAGGCGAGAAAGAAATCCAGCGCATCGGCGCCCTTTTGCAACAAGAGGGTCGGTTGGCCTGACCGACCCTCGACTCAACCCCTAATTCCTACCCGATCCCTTAGAGGTGAATCATGACTGACATCGGTCTCGATCTTCTGTTGTCCCGCACTCAAGTCGGCAAGCTGTCCCTGAACAACCGCATGATAATGGCACCGATGACCCGCAGCCGCGCGGGCGCTGGCGATGCAGCCACGCCCCTGATGGCCGAGTACTACAGCCAACGGGCCAGCGCCGGCCTGATCATCAGCGAAGGCTCCCAGGTGTCGGCCCAGGGCAAGGGTTACCTGAGAACGCCAGGGATCTTTACTCCTGAGCAGATCACCGGCTGGAAACAGGTGACCGACGCGGTCCATGCCGAGGGCGGGCAGATCTTCTTGCAGCTCTGGCACGTGGGCCGTCTTTCCCATCCATTGGTGCAGGTCAACGGCGCCCAACCCGTAGCCCCCTCGGCAATCAAGGCCGATGGCGAGATCTACACCCCCGAAGGGCTCAAGCCCTATGAACTGCCACGGGCCCTGGCGCTCGATGAAATCCCCGGCGTGGTCGCCGACTTCCGCCAGGCCGCGGCCAACGCGAAGCTGGCCGGCTTTGACGGTGTGGAGATTCATGGCGCCAACGGCTACTTGATCGACCAGTTCCTGCGTGACGGCACCAACCAACGTACCGATGCCTACGGCGGCTCGATCGAGAACCGCGCGCGCTTCCTCAAGGAAGTGGTCGAGTCGGTGATCGAAGTCTTCGGCGCCAGCCGTGTCGGCGTTCGCCTGTCGCCGATCTTCAGCTACTTCTCGATGAGCGACAGCAACCCGCAGGCGACTTTCGACTACACGGCCAGAATGCTCAGCCGCTACGGCCTGGCTTACCTGCACATCGTGGAATTGGGCGAAGGCCCGTTCGACTTCCTGGAACTCAAGCGTCGCTTCGGTGGGACGTACATTGCCAATGGCGGCTACAGCGCCGAACGCGCCGCCACTGCTATCAGCCGTAGAGAAGCTGACCTGGTGGCATTCGGCACGCCGTTTTTGGCAAACCCGGACCTGGTGGAACGTTTCAAACGAGGCCAGGCGCTGAACACCCCTGATGCATCGACGTTCTACCAGGGCGACGAGCGCGGTTATACCGACTATCCGACCCTGACCGAGGCCTGAGGCCCAGCGTCCAGCGCGCGTCTCGCTATGCATTATACAAAACAGCGAAATTACTTGTACAAAACACTTTAATTTGTACAAGGCGTGCAGTAGGCTTCTGAAAACTTGTACAGGAATTATTTCCTGTACAACAATCGGAGCCTATGCATGTCCGTCTACCTCCAGCGTTTCGCCCACGCTTTCGCCGAGCTGGACGCCAGTCGCCTGGCTGAGCTCGATGAGCTCTACAGCGCCGACATACAGTTCCAAGACCCTCTGCACCGGATCGAAGGCCTGTCGGCCCTGCGCACTTACTTTGCCCAGTTGTACGCCAACGTCAGCAACCTGCGCTATGACTTCCACGCCTTCGATGAAGTCGGTGCCGGAGAGGGCTATCTGCGCTGGACCCTGCATTTCAGTCATCCTCGCCTGGCGCAAGGAGCACCCATCGCGCTGCAAGGCTGCAGCTATCTGCGTTGGAATGATCGAGTCTACCTGCACCAAGACTTTTTCGACGCAGGCGCCCTGCTCTACGAACATCTGCCGCTGTTTGGATCGGTGATTCGCTGGCTCAAGCGGAGGTTGGCATGAGCCGTGTCTGGCTGACCGGCGCCAGCAGCGGCATTGGCGCGGCATTGGCGGCAGTCCTTCTGGAACAGGGGCATCACCTGGCTGTGAGTGCGCGCCGGACCCACCCCCTGGAGACGTTGGCCACACGCTATCAAGACCAGATATTGGTGCTACCGGGCGACCTGACCGACCCGCACCAGGTCGCCACGATCTGCCAGCAGATTGACCTTCATTGGGGGGCGCTCGACCTGGTAATCCTCAATGCCGGCACCTGCGAATACCTGGAGCCGGACCACTTCGACACCCGCCTGGTCGAACGACTCATCAACACCAACCTGCTGGGTACTTGCCATTGCCTGGAGGCCGCCCTGCCCTTGCTGCGCCGGGGCCAGCGTCCACATCTGGTGGCGGTGAGCAGTGCGGTCACCTGGCTGGCCCTGCCTCGCGCCGGCGCCTACGGTGCGTCCAAAGCCGCGTTGCGTTATCTGATCGAATCCTTGCGCATCGACCTGGCCGCCGAGGGTATCGATGTCACCCTGGTCAGTCCCGGCTTCGTCGACACGCCACTGACCCGACGCAACGACTTCCCCATGCCCATGCGCTGGTCGGCGCAACGAGCGGCCCGCCATATCGCGCGACGCCTGCCGGCGCGCCCGCTAGACATTGCGTTTCCGTGGTCCTTCACGCTGGTCCTGCGCCTGCTCGGGCATTTGCCTGCCCGCTGGCGTCTGGCCCTTGGCCAACGCCTGGCACGCCCTTCCAAGGAGTCATGAAGCATGCGCATCGCGATCATCGGCAGCGGCATTTCCGGGCTGACATGTGCTTACCTGTTGGCCCGCAGGCACCAGATTACCCTGTTCGAGGCCGACGACAGGATAGGTGGCCACACCCACACCGTGGATGTCGATTGGCAGGGGCAGCGCTATGGCGTAGACACAGGCTTCATTGTGTACAACGACTGGACCTACCCGAATTTCATCCGTCTGCTGGACCAGTTGGGCGTCGCGTCTCGCCCTACTGAAATGAGCTTCTCCGTGCATGATCCGGCCACCGGCCAGGAGTATAAGGGCCACACCCTGCGCAGCCTGTTCGCCCGCCGTGGCAATCTGTTTTCACCCGGGTTCTGGGGCATGCTGTGGGACATACTCAGGTTCAATCGGCAGGCCACCGCCGACCTGCAGGCGCAGCGCATCGATAGCAGCGCCCGGCTCGGCGACTACCTGCACAGCCAAGGGTATAGCCAACGTTTCATCGATCACTACATCGTCCCCATGGGCGCAGCAATCTGGTCGATGTCGCCCGCCGGGATGCTGGAGTTCCCGCTCGAGTTCTTTGTGCGCTTTTGCCACAACCACGGCCTCATGTCGGTCAATCAGCGCCCTCAATGGCGCGTGATCGCGGGCGGCTCACGTGGCTACATCGAGCCTTTGTGTGCAGCCTTTCGCGAACATATCCGGCTCAATTGCCCAGTGCAGTGTGTCAGTCGCAACGTTGCCGGGGTAAGCGTGACCAGCAGCGCCGGCACCGAGCATTTCGATAAGGTGGTGTTCGCCTGCCACAGCGACCAGGCCCTCGCCCTGCTCGAGGCGCCAAGCATGGCAGAGCGTGAAGTACTCGGCGCCCTGACCTACGCCAGCAATGAAGTGCTGCTGCACACCGACACCCGCCTGCTTCCCCAACGCCCCCAGGCCTGGGCGAGCTGGAACTATCGCCTCGGTGGCCCTGCGCAGGCACCTGCCGCGGTGACCTACAACATGAACCTGCTCCAGGGCCTGGACGCCCCGGTGACCTTCTGCGTAAGCCTCAACCAGGGCGACGCGGTCGACCCGGTCAAGGTGCTTGCGCGCTTCGATTATGCGCACCCTCAGTACAGCCTCGCCGCCATTACCGCCCAGGGCCGACAAGGTGATCTGCAAGGGCATCAGCACAGCTATTTCTGCGGCGCCTACTGGGCCAACGGCTTCCATGAGGATGGCGTGGTCAGTGCGCTCGACGTGGCGAAGCATTTCGGAGAACAGCTTTGAACAGCAGTGTGTGTCGCGGCTGGATTGATCATCGGCGCCATACGCCGCGAATCCATGCCTTCCGCTATCGGATCGGCATGCTTTACGTGGACCTCGCCGAACAGGAACACATGCTGGGGTTGTCGCGCCTGCTGCGGCCCTGGTCCTGGGCCCCCCTGTGCTGGCGCGAGCGCGACTACCTGCCATCGCACACCCGCCTTGGGGTTTCTCTGGTCGATGCCGTGCGCCAGATCCTCGATGAAGCCCTGGGTGCCGCTCCCCAAGGGGCGATTCACCTGCTGACTCAACCGCGCAGTTGGGGCCTGTCGTTCAACCCGGTTAGTTTCTATTTCTGCCATGAAGCCAACGGGCGCCTGGCGGCGATCCTATGTGAAGTGCGCAACACCCCATGGCGCGAGCGCTATCACTATGTATTGCCGGTGCCTGCTGGCGAACCCTGTGCCTTCAGGGTGGCCAAGGCGTTTCACGTATCGCCATTCCTGCCTCGGGATATGGACTATCACATGGGGTTCCTGGTCCAGGACACGCACATCCGCATACGCATGGAGAACTGGCGCGAAGGCCACAAGGTGTTCGAGGCCGACCTGGCGCTCAAGCGCCACCCCCTCGACGCCTCCTCGCTGCGCCGACATGTCCTGGCCTTCCCCTGGATGAGCCTGCGCACCGTAAGCGCCATTTACTGGCAGGCCCTGCGCCTGCTTTTCAAACGCACGCCCCTCTACGCCCATCAGGCCAGCGAAGACGGCCTGAGTCTGGGTCAAACCGCTCACAAGGATCCCAATCATGCCCGAACCGACCCTGAGCGCTACCAAGGCAGGTAGTTGCGACCTCTTTAACGGAGGCTTATTCAAGCAAGCCGTGCTGGGTCAGTTGCGCCGCCTGCGTCATGGCCACCTGCGGCTGCTACTCAATGGCGAGCCATTGAGCTTCGGTGACCTGGCCAGCCCCTTGATGGCCGAGCTCGAGATCCTCGACGACGCGGTCTGGGGCATGGTTGCCTGCAACGGCTCCATCGGCGCTGGCGAGGCTTATGTCCACGGCTATTGGCGCAGCGGCGACCTGACGGCTGTGACGCGCCTGTTCGTTGCCAACCTGGATGTGCTCGACGCCATGGACAGCGGCCTGGCGCGCGTCGGTCGCCCGTTGTTGCGCTGGCTGCACTGGCTCAACCGCAACAGTCGACGGGGCTCGCGGCGCAATATCATTGCCCATTACGACTTGGGCAATGCTCTGTTCGAGCGCCTGCTCGATCCCACCATGATGTATTCAGCCGCCCTGTTCGAAAGCCCGGAACAGAGCCTGGAAGAGGCCCAGCTCAACAAGCTCGCCCGTATCTGCCGAAAACTCGACCTGCGCCCCGGCGACCATTTGCTGGAAATCGGCACGGGCTGGGGCAGCCTCGCCATCTACGCAGCCAGCCATTATGGCTGCAAGGTGACCACCACCACACTGTCCCTGGAGCAATACACCCACACTTGTCGACGTGTCGAAGAATTGGGCTTGCAACAGCAGGTTCAAGTGTTGCGCAAGGACTACCGAGACTTGCAAGGGCGCTACGACAAGCTGGTGTCCATTGAAATGATCGAAGCCGTCGGGCATCGCTATCTGCCCGAGTACTTCCGGCGCTGCGCCGCGCTGCTCAAGGACGACGGGCTGATGCTGCTGCAATCGATCACGATCCGCGACCAGCGTTATGAGCAGGCCCGACGCTCGGTGGACTTTATCCAGCGCCATGTTTTTCCCGGTGGCGCGTTACCGTCACTGTCGATCCTGCTGAAGACTGCCAGCACCCAGACGCCGCTCAACCTCCTGCATCTCGAGGATTTCGGGGCGCACTACGCCCGCACACTACGGCACTGGCACGACAACTTTCGCCAATCGCACCAGGCATTGGCGCAGCTGGGCTACGACGAAACCTTCCAGCGCCTGTGGGAGTTCTACCTGTGTTACTGCGAAGGTGGATTCATCGAGCGTGCCATCGGCGTGGCCCAACTGCTCTTCGCCGGGCCCGGCGCCCGTCGACCCGCCCTGCTGGAGTACCAGGATACGTGATGAGCCGCAGCGGCCTGATCGTCAATGCCCTCTGGTTGCAACTGGGTTGGTGGGGCTGTGTGCTCGGGGCACAGGATCCGTGGTGGCTGTTGCTGGTGGTCATCGGATTGCTGGCCCACCTGTGGCTGTGTCCTGCTCCCCGGGCAGAGATGTTTGCGGTGATGCGTGTCGGGCTCAGTGGCATGCTGCTGGACTGGAGCCTGGGTACGCAGGGCTTGTTCATATTCAAGCAAACCCCGCTGCCGCTCTGGCTGGCACTGCTCTGGCTGGTGTTTGCCACAGGCCTGCGTCATAGCCTGGCCTGGGCCATGCGGCCGGTATGGCGTGGTGTATTGCTGGGCTTGGTCGGTGGCCCGCTGGCTTATTGCGTGGGGGCGCCACTGGCGGGCGTCGCCTTGCCACTGGGAGTCGTTGGCACCGCCCTGTTCCTGGCACCGCTCTGGGCGTTATGGCTTCCCCTGGCGCTGCGCCTGGCCGAGCCGAACTGAGCGGGCCCCGGAACGCCGTCGCTACCAGGGCTCGTCGAGGAAAAGCGGCATGCGCAAGGGCTCGATCGGCCCCTCGCGCTGGCCGCACATCTCATCATGGACAACCTGTTGCACCAGCGTGCAAGGCAGCCGCGGGACGAAACGCAGCAGCTCACGCAAATGAGTGGTGGAACGTATATGCAACGTCTTTCCCGACTCATCGAGCAACGTACGCAGGCCACCGTCCAGTCGGGCGCGCAACACGTAGATGCCACCCTCCAGCGACAACAACTCCAGTTCATGGATCCGCCCGTCGACAGCCAACTCGGTAAGCGCCTGCAAGTTCATGGCGAGCTCACGGCCTGACGACGGAAAAACAGGGTCACCTGCCCCAATTCGACACCCAGCTTGCTCATGCTGGAGCGATTGATCAGCGTGTCCTCATCCATCAGGTACATCCAGTCATCAAACTCCACCTCGTAGGTCGAGCCATCGACCGGCAGGTTCAACCGATAACGCCAGCGCAGCGCATTGCCGGCCACTTCTCCTCGCGCCAGGCCGATCACATCGTCAGCGCGACCACGCCACAGGCCGGGTCCCTCGGGAGTCAGCGTCCAGACCCGTCGCTGACGGCTGCCGTCGCTATAGAGAAAGCGCTCATCGAGGATCAGGTGCTCTCCCTCGTGACGGCTGGAAATGTCCACCTCAAAGCGCTTGATCACTTCGCCCGAGCGCTTTTGATAGATCCCCCAGGCCTTGACGGGTTGGCTGAAGAAGCGCTCCAGATCCAGTCGGGGTTGCTGGTCGGCATAACGTTCGACATTCACATTCCCGCAACTGGTCAGGCCCAGTATCAGCAGCAATGCCATCAGAAAATGTCTCACTGATTATCTCTCCCATCACGTGAGGTTTTGATTCCAAGTAATTGATTTCTAAGGATAGGCTCCTGAGTTCGAGGATCGAGCCAGATGGCAAAAAATGCCCGGGCGAATAGTGGGTCCGTGACCGCCAGAGACAGTTTTTCACCCACATAGAAACGACAGCCCTGCCCCGGCAGGTACAGACCGGTGATACGACTTCCAGGCTTCACATCAATAAAGGCACGGCGCATTTGAGCGGCCCATTCGTCCCGGCGCTTGGCGTCCAGGGGCGCACCGTTGAGGCGCTGCATTTCCTTCAGGCTCGTTTCGACCAAAGACTCTTTGTCGATGGCGCGTCGGTAATTGAGTTCCAGGGCAAACGCCGTTTCCAGGCTTGGCGCAGCGGCCGCACTCCAGAGCCTGGCCTGATAGAGGTCGAACCCATACCAGTCGAAATCGGCTTGCCCGACCAGGCGCGCGCCTGGCAATACGCCGCGCCAGTCCGACAAGGCTTGGGGGCAATAAAGCGTAAACATGCAAAGCGCTATGGCGACCAGGCTTTTCCTGAGCGCGAACGACCGGGCCATGAAGGCGTTACCCGTTTATCAAGGGAGCCTTTATAGTTGTACAGGAATATAGATTTGTACAGCTTTTCGAGAAGACATCGCTTAGTGGTCACGATGCTCATTTCGCAGAATGAATAAACCGGATCGAATGTTCCGCTATACGCTTTCCGATACATCAATCTGAAGCGACACCACCCGCCTCGGCGCCGGGCCTGGCGACGTGGCAGTCGCCGCTTCCACCAGGGCTTCGACTGCCTGTTCGGCCATGGTCACGACGGGATGAGAAAGTACCGCCTGGACCAGCCCCGTCTTCAACGCTTCGCGTGTCAACGGCGTCAGGTCGTGGCACACCACTACGGGTAAGCGAATCTGCTGTTCCTGGAGGCTGCGCAAGGCCCGCAACACGCCGGCGATGCCACCACCGGCCACATAAAGCCCTACCAGGTCAGGCTCTGCGGTGAGCAAGTCCAGCGTGTTGCCATACGCGAACTCATCGTCCTCCAGCGTCAAGCGCGACGCGAGCAGCTCCCATTCGCTGGAGTGCTCGGCCAGATAACTGCGAAAGCTCAGCTCACACAATTCCTGGCACTGGAAACGCTGGCTGCTGAGCATGACGGCCGCCGCCCCGGGCTGCCTCGCCAGACGGCTGATGAACCAGCCTGCCGTGCGGCCCGTGAGTCGATTGTCCAACCCGACATACCCCGTGCCGCTGGCGCTGGACAGCTCCGACAGCAGCGCCACCACCGAAACACCTGTCTCGCGCAATTGCGCAACCGCCTCCCGGACCCGGGGATGATCCACCGCCACCACGCCCAGCCCGTCCACTTGATCGCGCAGGGCCAGGATGCGTTGCGCCACGATGACCGGGTCGAGGTCGTCCAAATAGCCGATGACCACGCGGATCCGTGCTCGCGTGCAGGTCGCGGCAGCGTTCGACAACGCGTGGGCAAGCCCTTGGTAAAAAGGCACACCACTTTTCTGCAACAGGAAGCCAAGCCGCAAGGTCGGGCGGTCGTTGAGCACCCGCTGTTCGATAACGCCCTTGGCATGGAACCCCAACCGCGCGGCCGCCGCGGCAATGCGTTGGGCCGTGTCGGCGCGCACGTCGGCGCGCAGGTTCAGCACCCGGTCGACGGTCGACAGGCTGACCCCGGCTTCCCGGGCGACATCAGCCATGGTGGGGCGAAGCATTCGGCGTGGCTTTTCTGACATGTTTTGACACCTCCGCCAGGCATCATGAGGGGTTTTGACAGATTAAGCCAACCCCCCATGGCCCCCTCCCCGGCAACGCAATAGCATCAGGTCCAGCCCATAACAATAAACACAGCCGGAGTGCTTCCATGGCCATTCACATCTGTACAGCGCCCTGCTGTTGGGGCGTCGACGACGTCAAGAATCCTTTTCTGCCACCCTGGCCTCGCGTGCTCAGAGAAGCGGCCGAGGCCGGTTACCGCGGCATTGAACTGGGGCCCTATGGTTACTTGCCCCTGGACGCCGAAGGCGTAGGCCCGGCCTTGTCCGAACATGGCCTGCACGTGGTTGCCGGGACGATTTTCGACGACTTGGTCAACCCCGCCAACCTGCCTGAACTGCTGCGCCAGGCCCACGACATCTGCACGCTGCTCAAGCAGTTGCCCCCCATGGAAAAACAGCTCGGCCAACGCTTCGCCGGGCCCTACCTGGTGATCATCGACTGGGGCCACGAGGCACGCGACTACGCAGCCGGTCACTCGGACCGCGCCCCGCGCCTGGACGATGCACGCTGGAACACAATGATGGCGCACATCCGCGCCATCGCCGACATCGCCTGGCATCAATACGGCATCCGCGCCGTCATCCATCCCCACGCCGGTGGCTACATCGAGTTCGCCGACGAGTTGGCGCGCCTGGTGGACGACATTCCCGATGAGGTCGCCGGGCTGTGCCTGGACACCGGGCATCTCTATTACGCGGGCATGGACCCGGTCGCGTCGCTGCGCACCTACGCCCATCGCCTGGACTACCTGCACTTCAAGGACATCGACCCGGTGGTGTTCGACCAGGTGCTGAACGAACACATTCGCTTCTTCGCCGCCTGCGCCCGGGGCGTGATGTGCCCCATAGGGCGCGGCGTCATCGATTACCCGGCGCTGCACAGCCTGGTGCATGAACTGGGTTATGTGGGCTGCATCACCGTCGAACAGGAGCGTGACCCGCGCAACGCCGGGAGTAGCCTCGACGACGTGGCCGCCAGCCGCGCCTACCTGGCCCGCATCGGTTTCTGATCACACAAGGACAACGTCATGATCAACGGCAGCAAAACAATCACGCGGCCCATCCGTTGGGCCATGGTCGGTGGCGGCGAGCACAGCCAGATCGGCTACATCCACCGCTCGGCCGCCCTGCGCGACCGGAATTTCGAGTTGGTCGCCGCGGCGCTGGATATCGACCCTGCACGCGGCCAAGCCTTTGGTGAGCAACTGGGTATCGAGCCCCAGCGCTGCTATTCGGACTACCTCAGCCTGTTCGAGCTGGAAGCACAACGTCCCGATGGGATTGAAGCGGTGTCGATCGCCACGCCCAATGGCACCCACTACGCCATCACCCGGGCCGCCCTGGAAGCCGGGCTGCATGTGGTCTGCGAGAAACCGCTGTGCTTTACCCTCGAGCAGGCCGAGGCGCTGCGCACCCTGGCGCAAGCCAAGGGACGCATCGTTGGCTTGACCTACGGCTATGCCGGGCACCAGTTGATCGAACAGGCCCGGGCGATGATCGCGGCGCAGGCACTGGGCGAGATCCGCATGGTGCACATGCAGTTTGCCCATGGTTTTCACAGCGCACCGGTGGAGGCGCAGAACCAGGCCACCCAGTGGCGCGTCGATCCGCGCCAGGCCGGGCCCAGCTACGTGCTGGGGGATGTCGGCACGCACCCGTTGTATTTGTCCAAGGTGATGCTGCCCGATCTCAAGATCAAACGCTTGATGTGCAGCCGACAAAGCTTCGTCGCCAGCCGCGCCCCGTTGGAAGACAACGCCTACACCTTGATGGAATACGAAGGCGGCGCCATGGGCATGGTCTGGTCCAGCGCCGTGAATGCCGGTTCCATGCACGGGCAGAAAATCCGCGTGATCGGCTCCCGGGCCAGCCTTGAATGGTGGGACGAGCGGCCCAACCAACTGAGCTTCGAGATCCAGGGCCAGCCCGCGCAGATCCTGGAGCGCGGCATGGGCTACCTGCACGCCGACGCGCTGCAGGACGACCGCATCGGTGGCGGCCACCCCGAAGGGCTGTTCGAAGCCTGGTCCAATCTCTATCGCCGCTTCGCCCTGGCCATGGATGCGGCGAACCGTGGCGACAGCGAGGCACTGGCGGCCCTGCGCTACCCCGACATCGATGCCGGCGTGGAAGGCGTGCGCTGGGTCGAACGCTGTGTGGAATCAGCCAACCTGGATTCAACCTGGGTCGCCTATTGACCCCTCGCCACGGTAATGAGCATTACTTAACGGAGAACAACAATGAAAATCGCCCTCGACCCCTACATGCACCGCCACTTGAGTCTGCCGGACTTGTGCCGCAAGACCGCCGAGCTCGGTTTCGAATACCTCGAACTGTCGCCACGGGAAGATTTCCTGCCCTGGTGGGTACGCCCCCGCGCCCACAAGGAACGCATCGCCGAATTCAAGAAAGCCCTGCGCGACCACGATCTGCAACTGGCCTCGCTACTGCCGATGTATCGCTGGGCCAGCCCCCACGAAGACGAACGCCGGGCGGCGGTGAACTATTGGAAGGAAGCCATCCAGATCGCCGTGGAAATGGGTTGCACCACCATGAACTCGGAGTTTGGCCGTGGGCCGTCGCCTGATCGCGGGCATAAAGTCAGTTGCTGCGGTGGCGTGCACAGCCACGAGTCAAGCGAAGCGGCCTGGTGGCGTTCGATGGAAGAACTGGTGCCGATCCTGGAAGCGGAAGGCGTCACGCTGAACGTCGAGCCTCACCCGGAGGACTGGTGCGAGACCCTGCACCCGGCCCTCGACATGCTCAAGACCCTCGGCTCGGACAACGTCAAGTTCCTCTATTGCACGCCGCACACCTTCTATTTCGGCGATGACATGAAAGCCATGATCGCCGAGGCCGGGTCGATGATCGCCCATGTCCACATCGCCGACACCTACAACCACAAAGCCTCGTCCGGCCTGCGCTACATCGTCAACCCGCCCGGCGCCAAGGTCACCGTCCACCAGCACATGGACATGCACCAGGGCGAGATCGACTGGGACCTGTTCTTCAGTGAACTGGCCAAGACCGGCTTCGACGGCATCGTCACCGCTTGCGTGTTCGGCTGGGAAGAACGGGCGGATGAGTCCGGGCGCTTCATGCGCAAGGAAATCCAGTCCTACGTCGACAAATACTTCAAGTAAGCGTGTTCATTATTCCAACAACCGGACCAGCTGCGGCTCGATCGCACTAGCGCTCACCTCGACCAACGCCAGCGTCACCGGCAGCGTGAACCGCCGCCGGCCGGCGCTGCCAGGGTTCAGGTACAGCCGGTCGCCACGCCATTCGATGCCCGGTTTGTGGGAATGGCCGCTGATCACCCACTTCACGCCCGGGTCCAGCGAGTCCTGTACATCGGCGATGTCGTGAACCAGCAATACCTGCCATCCACACAGGTCGAATTGCAGGCGGTCAGCAAGCGGCCCAGCCCAATCGGCCCCCAGGTCGTTATTGCCGCGCACCACGTGCAATGGCGCAATCGACGCCAATTGATCCAGAATCTCGGGGCCACCTATGTCACCGGCATGGATGATCCGCTCACACCCTTGCAATGCTGTCAGCGCTTGCGGGCGGAGCAGACCGTGGGTGTCGGAAATGACGCCAACTTTCATGAAATCTTTCTCCCCAATCGTGTATCGCCGGTTGTACCTGCTTCGTCGTAGCGAGCTAACGTGCTGAAATCGAATAAGATAGGCTGCGCATCAATAATGCGCAGACCCGTCGTAAAAGGAAATGTTGATGCTCGGACGCAAACGGCCAGAGCCAAAGATTGAAAACACTGATGAGGACTTTTCTCCCCAGAGCGCACGGGCTGGAGCGGCATTGCGCCTGACCGTGAGTTTCATGCTGGTGGTCATCATCGCGTTTCTGGCCGTCGAAGGCTGGCGCACCTGGCGGGATTATCGCGCGGCCTTTTCGTCCGCCCAGGATTCGGTGACGAACCTGGCACGGGCGACGGCCCAGCACGCCGAAGACACCATCCGACAAGTGGATGTGGTCACCGCCGCCCTCAGTGAACGGGTGGAAGGCGATGGCCTGCAGAACATGGACGTTGCGCGCATCCATAAGCTATTGGTGCAACAGGCCGCCATCATGCCGCAACTGCATGGGCTGTTTATCTATGGCCCGGACGGCCAATGGCTGGTAACGGACAAGGAAGTCATTCCGGAAACGGCGAACAACGCCGACCGCGACTACTTCCAATATCACCGTACCCACGAGGACCGGGGCGTGCGCATCGGCGAAGTGATCAAGAGCCGGTCCACCAACGACCTGATCATTCCGGTGTCCCGTCGCTTGAACAATCCCGACGGCTCGTTCGCCGGCGTGCTGCTCGGAACGGTCAAGGTCAGCTATTTCGTCGACTACTACGGCGACTTCAAGATCGACGACAAGGGCGCGCTGGTCCTGGCCACACGCAGCGGGACCATCCTGGTACGGCGTCCCTTCGTCGAATCGGTGATCGGCAAGAGCCTGGTCAACAGCGTGATCTTCAAGAACTACCTGCCCACGTCGAACCAGGGCACCGCGGAGGCCAGGGCCGTGGTCGACGATACCGAGCGGCTGTATGGCTTTCGAGCCCTGACCACCTACCCGTTGGTGGTGGAAGCCGGGTTGTCGCGCGAGTCCATCATCGCTCCGTGGCGGCGCGACCTGTTCAAGACCAGCTTCGTGCTGATTTTCCTGATCATGATCCTCGTCGGCTTCGGGCTCATCGTGCTGAGCCAGCTGCGCCACCGGATGACCATGGAAAAGCAGATCCGCAGCGCCCACCAGACCATGCGCGACATGGCGCTGACCGACAGCCTGACCGGGCTGGGCAACCGCAGGCGGCTGGACATCGCGTTGGCCGACGAGATTCGCCTGGCCAAGCGCCAGGGTTCTTCCCTGGCGTTGATCATGCTCGACGTCGACTACTTCAAGCGTTTCAACGACAGATACGGCCATGCTGCCGGCGACGACTGCCTGCGCGCGATTGCCTCCGCGGTCAGGCAGACCATCAAAAGGCCGGGCGACCTGGCGGTCCGGTATGGCGGTGAAGAGTTCACCGTGTTACTGCCCAACACCGACAGCACGGGTGCCGCCAAGGTCGCGCAGCAAATCCTCGAAGCTGTCAGGGCCATGAACATTGAACATGGCGATCATCCCTTGGGCATCGTGACCATCAGCGCGGGCATCACCACCAGCCAGCCGAGCGGCGAGGACGTAACCCCGGCCATGCTGATCAAGGCGGCGGACGCCTTCCTGTACCTGGCCAAGAACACCGGGCGCAACCGTTGGTGCAGCGCCGACTCGACGCCTGGGTGAACTCCGCGGGACCGCCGCGCATCGGTCAAGATCGAGCAAACCCAAGTCCACAGGTGCCTGCAAGGCGCCTGGCGGCTACAATGCTCGCTTCGACCGTGACCAGCCTGACTAAAAACAAATGTCCTTGCCCAAACATCATCTGGAATTGCTCAGCCCCGCCCGCGACGTGACCATCGCCCGCGAGGCCATCCTGCATGGCGCCGACGCCGTGTACATCGGTGGCCCGAGTTTCGGCGCGCGTCACAACGCTTGCAACGAAGTGGGCGATATTGCCCGGCTGGTGGAGTTCGCCCATCGCTACCACGCCCGTGTGTTCACGACCATCAACACCATCTTGCATGACAACGAGCTGGAACCGGCCCGCCAACTGATCCACCAGTTGTACGATGCCGGCGTCGATGCGCTGATCGTCCAGGACCTTGGGGTAATGGAGCTGGATATTCCACCCATCGAGCTGCATGCCAGCACCCAGACCGACATCCGCACCCTGGCCCGGGCAAAGTTCCTCGACCAGGCCGGTTTCTCGCAACTGGTATTGGCCCGTGAGCTGAACCTGCAGGAAATCCGCGCCATTGCCGATGAGACCGACGCGGCCATCGAGTTCTTCATCCACGGCGCGCTGTGCGTGGCGTTTTCCGGCCAGTGCAACATCTCCCATGCCCAGAACGGCCGCAGCGCCAACCGTGGCGACTGCTCCCAGGCCTGTCGCCTGCCCTACACCCTCAAGGACGACCAGGGCCGGGTGGTCGCCTACGAAAAACACCTGCTGTCGATGAAAGACAACAACCAGAGCGCCAACATCCGCGCCCTGGTCGAAGCCGGCGTGCGCTCATTCAAGATCGAAGGCCGCTACAAGGACATGGGTTATGTGAAGAACATCACCGCCTATTACCGCCAGCGCCTGGACGATGTCCTCGAAGACCGTCCGGACCTGGCCCGCGCGTCCAGCGGCCGCACCGCGCACTTCTTCGTCCCCGACCCGGACAAGACCTTCCACCGTGGCAGCACCGACTATTTCGTCAGCGAACGCAAGATCGACATTGGCGCCTTCGATTCGCCGACCTTTACCGGCGTGCCGGTGGGCGTGGTGGAAAAAGTCGGCAAGCGCGACCTGCAAGTGGTGACCTTCGATCCGCTGTCCAACGGCGACGGCCTCAATGTGCTGGTCAAGCGCGAAGTCGTCGGTTTCCGCGCCAACATCGCCGAGCCCAAGGGTGAGTTCGAAGAGGACGGCCAGAAGCGTTACCGCTACCGCGTCGAACCCAACGAGATGCCGGCCGGCATGTACCAGTTGCGCCCCAACCACCCGTTGAGCCGCAACCTGGACCACAACTGGCAGCAGGCGTTGCTCAAGACATCCTCCGAACGCCGTGTCGGCCTGGCCTGGGGTGCGCGCCTGCGTGAAGAACGCCTGGAACTGACCGCCACCAGCGAAGAAGGCATCAGCGCCAGCGTCGCCCTGGATGGGCCGTTCGGCGTGGCCAACAAGCCGGAACAGGCCCTGGAGCAA
This sequence comes from Pseudomonas sp. H1_F01, assembly GCF_054681425.1. Lineage (NCBI taxonomy): Bacteria > Pseudomonadati > Pseudomonadota > Gammaproteobacteria > Pseudomonadales > Pseudomonadaceae > Pseudomonas > Pseudomonas sp. H1_F01. The sequence continues at coordinate 3,674,240 of NZ_CP162823.1, forward strand.
TTGCACGACCTGCTCGGCCAACTGGGCACCACCGAATACCACGCTACCGCGATCGAGCTGGATGCGCCCCAGGCGTTCTTCATCCCCAACTCGCAGCTCAAGGCGTTGCGCCGCGAAGCCATCGAAGCCCTGACCGCCGCCCGCATCAAAGCCCATCCACGCGGTGGCCGCAAGGCCGAGACCAACCCGCCGCCGGTGTACCCGGAGTCGCACCTGTCGTTCCTGGCCAACGTCTACAACCAGAAGGCCCGGGACTTCTATCATCGTCACGGCGTCAAGCTGATCGACGCGGCGTTCGAGGCCCACGAGGAAACGGGTGAAGTGCCGGTGATGATCACCAAGCACTGCCTGCGCTTCTCGTTCAACCTCTGCCCCAAGCAGGCCAAGGGCGTCACTGGCGTACGCACCAAGGTGGCACCGATGCAACTGATACACGGTGATGAAGTGCTGACGCTGAAGTTCGACTGCAAACCCTGCGAAATGCATGTGGTCGGCAAGATCAAGGGACACATCCTGGACCTGCCATTGCCCGGCAGCACGGCGCAGCCCGTGGTCGGTCACATCAGCCCTGAAGACCTGCTCAAGACGATCCCCCGCGCCCCGCATTAAACCAATACCCAGCCATGCCCATGTGGGAGCAAACTTGCTCCCACAGGGTTTTTCGGGTGTTTGATGGCCCTGCGCCATTTTTCATTTCTGCGCCGTTTTTGCTTCGCGGTGCGACAGATTCTCCTGCAGGACTCCCCCACCACTTCCTCGCGGTGTTAGGTTGCAACGGTTTGTGTCATCAAATCAGACACTTCCCTCCTACCGCCTGCCAAGGAATGCCCAGCAATGGACTTCTCGCTCAAACACCTGGCCGTGACCACCCTGCTGTTGTCCAGCCTCGCTTCGATCACCACACCAGCATTCGCCAACATCAGCGCCCAACAGGGCGCAGCCATCGTCAAAACCTTCTCCAACACCTCAGTTACCGATTTCAGGCAGTTCCTGGCCGACGTGGCCAAGAGCGACCTGGGCAAAGCCGCCAACCTCGGCCCGGCCATCAGCGCGTTCCAAGGCAACACAACCCTTTCGGCTGAACAGCAGAATGAAATCCATCGCCTGCTGGGCCTCTATGCCCGAGTGAAATACGGCCAAGCGGCCACCGAGACACTGAAGGAACTGGTCGCCATCCCGACTTTTCGCAAGGACGGCGTTGCCCAGCACGAGAACCCGGAGTTTCTCAAGATCGCCGACAAGATCAAAAGCCTGGCCGAGGCGTTCAACCTCAACTTCCGCAACATCGACAACCGTGTCTATGAGATTTCCCTCGAAGGCAGCGGCGACGAAGTCGTGGGCATTCACGCCCATGCCGACGTGGTGCCGGTAACACCGGATAACTGGGTGTTGAAAGATGGCACTCGCCTCGACCCGTTCAAGGTCACCCAGGTGGGCGACCGCATGTATGGCCGCGGTACCGAGGACGACAAGAACGGCATCGTGGTCGCGCTCTATGCCATGAAAATCATCAAGGAAGAGAAACTGCCGCTGGCGCGCAACTTCAAGCTGCTGGTCGACACCACCGAGGAAACCACTGGCGACGCCATCCCCTATTATTTCGAACGCAACCCGACGCCCAATTACAACCTGGCGCTGGATGGCGGCTACCCCGTAGTGATTGCCGAGAAAGGCTATGGCACCGTCATGGCGAACTTCACCCGGCGCGCGGCACAGGGCAAGGGGGCAGAAATTACCGCGCTGACGGGCGGCCTGGCGACCAATCAGATTCCGTCGACGTCCGTTGCCACCTTCGCCAGCGACAAGCCCGCCGAACTGGCTGCCAGCCTGCTCAAAGCCGCTACCGACTATGCCAAGCGCAACGGTGGCAACTTCGAAGTGAGCACCCAGGTCGTCGGCAAGGACGTCCAACTTACCTTCACCGGCGTTTCCGCCCACTCCTCCGAACCCGAGTCAGGCGTCAACCCGGTGGCAAGGATGCTGGGGCTCATCAATGGCCTGGATGGCAAGGTCACGCTCAAACACAACCACATCACCGACGCCGCCCGCTATGCCGCTGACAACTGGGGGCTCGACTACCTGGGTAAAAAACTGGGAATCGGTTTTTCCGATGCCTTCATGGGCCCGCTGACCGCGTCCCTGACCTACGTTGGCATGGATGAGAAGACCCTCAAGCTGGCGGTCAACCTGCGGGTGCCGGTGGGCAAGACCACGGAAGCCCTCAAGACTGAAATCGCCGGCAAACTGGCCGCCTGGAGCAAGAAATCCCACATTGCGGTGGCCTTCGACTATTCCATTGACGAGCCGATGTACCGCAACCCTGAGGGTGAATGGGTCAAGGCGCTGCTGGCCGTGGCAAGTGAAAACCTCGGTATGGAACACAAATACGGCACCTCTGCCGGCGCCACTTCGGTTCATGACTTGCCCAATGGCGTGCAATTCGGCCTGGCCATGCCCGACGTCAAGTACACCGGTCACAACGACAACGAGTTCAAGACAGTCGAGCAATTCCTGCTGGACCTGCAGATCGTGACCGAGATGATGGGGCGGATCGGGCAATTGCCGAAGCTCTAAGGCGCGTGTGATCGATTGTGGCGAGGGAGCTTGCTGCGCAGCGGCCCCAAGATTTTGCGGTCGCTGCGCAACCGAGTGGGGATGAATCCCCTCGCCACAGGCTTACCCTTATTCCTTCAAGTGAGTGGCGCTTGGATCGATGACCTTGGCGGTAATGTCGACCAGCTCCAGCCCCCAATCCCCGTGCAGGTACCAATCCTCCCCGATCATCTCGGCCGGGTGCATCGTTCGATCGGCGCCGTTGCCGCAGGCCAGCGCACTGGTCGGACAGTAACGATCACAACCCCAGCAAATGCGCTCGGGATGTTTGGGACTGATGGGAAAGGGCTTTGCCATGACGACCCCGTATAACTGATGGGTGTACCCGCACCCTACCGCGTCGGGGCGCAGTGCCCCTTGATCCCGATCAAGAACAACCGCGCAGGAACCAGTCGGCATTCGTCGTTGGAAAATTCGCGCTAAAAATTGACAAGAATCATTATTATTCGCAGCAAAGCTTCCTAGACTCGGCGCCATCGTTTAGCCAACCAGGAAGTCATCATGCGCACACTTGCAACTCTGCCTCTGGCCTTGCTGTTTCTCGCACCGCTGGCCCAGGCCAAGGAATACCCCATCGGCGAACCGCAACTGTGCCCAGGACTGGAGGTCGGTGCGGTGTATTTGCAGCCGATTGAAATGGCCCCGGCCGGGATGATGCGGGCCACGGCCGATTCCGACGTGCACCTGGAAGCCGACATCCGCGCCACGGCGGACAATAAGCAGGGCTTCCAGGAAGGCAGTTTCGTGCCCTACCTCAATGTGTCATTCCAACTGAAGAAACAAGGCAACGACACCGAGCTCAAGGGTGATTTCCACGCCATGGTCGCCAACGACGGGCCGCACTATGGCGACAACGTCAAGCTGCTCGGCCCTGGCAAATATCAACTGACATTCACTGTCCTGCCGCCTGGCGGCCATGGCTCCCTCGGTCGTCATACCGACAAGGAAACCGGCGTGGCGCCATGGTTCGAACGCTGCGAACTGCATTATGAATTCGTCTACGCCGGGATCGGTAAAAAAGGCGGGTACTGAGCATGAACCGCTCATCCTGCCCACGGCACGTCACGACTCATCGACGCCTGGCCTGGTTGACGCTGGCCGGTTTGCTGCTGCCCTCGATCGCCCAAGCCGAACTGCCGACCTATGAGCTGAGCATACGCGACGGGCATTTCACGCCGGCGCAACTGGAAGTGCCGGCCGGGCAACGCTTCAAGATCGTGCTGAAGAACATCGGCCAGGGCCCGGCGGAGTTCGAAAGCACGCCTTTGCGCGTCGAGAAAGTGCTCTCGCCCGGCGTCACGACCTTCGTGGTCATCCACCCGCTGCGCCCCGGGCACTATCCGTTTTTCGACGAATTCAATCCGCAACTGCCCGAGGGCGGGATTCTCGCCGAGTAATCGGTCAGCAGGAGGCGTTTGCATGACTCAATCGATGTTTATTGTCTGGCGCGAAAGCGTCGAGGCGTTGTTAGTGATCGGGATTCTCCAGGCCTGGGTCAGCCGACAACACCAGGCCAGCCAGCTGTTGCGCTATGTATGGACCGGCGCCGCGCTGGGCCTGTTGCTTTCGGGCGTGCTGGCCGGCCTGATCCTGCTGGCCGGCGAGGCCATGAGCGGGACGGCCAATGAATGGTTCCAGGCGTCGCTGGCTCTGGTCGCCAGCCTGCTGATCGTGCAGATGGTCGGCTGGATGCACCGAAACGCGAGGACGCTCAAGCATGACCTGACGCGCCACGCCGACCAGCGCCTGAGCCGTCAGGGCGGCCTGGGGCTGTTGGTGCTGGCGCTGCTGGCGGTCAGCCGCGAAGGCAGTGAAACCGTGGTGTTCCTGTATGGCGCCGGTGCGCGCCTGCAGGGGCCGCAACTGGGCTTGTTCGCCGTCGGTGCGCTGGCCGGGCTGGTGCTGTCGCTGCTGACCGTCTCCTTGCTGCACAGCAGTCGCCGGTTCATCTCATGGCCGCGTTTCTTTGCCATCAGCGAAGCGATCCTGCTGCTGTTGGGGGCAGCGTTGCTGGTCAGCGGTATCGAGCGGGTCGGCGGGCAACTGCTCGCGATGGATTGGCCTGAGGCGGTGTATCGCGGCATTGGCGACGCGCTGTGGGACAGTAGCGCGATACTCGACGACGGCCATGGCTTCGGCGGGTTCCTGGCGGACTTCACCGGGTATCGGGCCAGCCCGAGTGCGATGACGCTGCTGGTGTGGCTGGGCTATTGGGGCGTCGTCGCGGGCTGGCTGCGGCCGCGCAAGGCGGAAAACCTGCCATGCCCGACCTGAACCCCTGGCTCCAACGCCTGGGCGACGGCATGCGGCGCCACGGTGCAACCATTCGTACCGTGCAATGGGCGGTGGTGCTGTTCTATGCGGTGCTGCTGGTGGTGCCGGCCCTGCTGCCATTGCCCAACAGCCAGGCACGCCTGTTCGACAATCTCACACTGCTGGCACAGTTTCTGTTCTGGGGCCTGTGGTGGCCGTTCGTGTTGCTGTCGATCGTGTTGTTCGGGCGGCTCTGGTGTGGCGTGCTGTGTCCGGAAGGCGCCCTGAGTGAATGGGCCAGCCAGTACGGCAAGGGCTTCGGGGTGCCGCGCGGATTGCGCTGGGCTGGCTGGCCCACCTTGGCGTTCTGCCTGACCACACTCTACGGTCAATTGATCAGCGTCTACGACTACGCCCAGGCTGCATTGCTGATCCTGGGCGGCTCGACCGTCGCCGCGGTGATCGTCGGCCTGTTGTTCGCCCGGGGCAAGCGGGTGTGGTGCCGTTACCTGTGCCCGGTCAGCGGCGTCTTTTCCCTGCTTGCTCGCTTGGCGCCGGTGCACTTTCAGGTGGACGAACAACGCTGGCTGGAAAACCCCGCACCGCGTCGCCCTCCTCCCAACTGCGCGCCCTTGCTGGACATCCGCCGCATGCGTGGCGCCGCCGATTGCCACGCCTGTGGTCGCTGCAGCGGCCAGCGCGATGCGGTGCGCCTGATTGCCCGCTCCAGCAGCGAAGAAATCCTGCACTCGACAGCTGACACCCTCTCGCCATGGGATGTTCGCTTGCTGTTGTTCGGTGTCATCGGCCTGGCCATGGGCGCCTTCCAGTGGACTGTCAGCCCATGGTTCATCGACCTCAAGCAAAGCCTGGCCCAATGGCTGGTCAGTCATGATTGGCTCTGGGCACTCCAGGACAACGCGCCGTGGTGGCTGTTGACGCACTATCCGCAACTCAATGACAGTTTCAGTTGGCTCGACGGTTTTTGCATCGTCGCGTACCTGGGCATGAGTGCACTGCTGATAGGCACTTCACTGATGCTGCTGATGCGCCTGGCGGCACGCCTCTCGGGTGACAACACACAATATCCGCCCTTAGCCATCACCCTGACGCCCCTCGGCGGTGCTGGGTTGTTCCTCGGCTTGTCGGCCACCACGGTCAAACTGCTGCGCTATGAAGGACTGCTGCTGGAATGGGTACAACCGGCACGGGCCGGGTTGCTGGTAGCGGCGATAGCCTGGAGTTTATGGCTGGGCTGGAAACGCCTGCAGCAGACGCAGACTCCAGCGATCCAACGATCGCCAGCCATGGCATGCCTGGTCATGGCCAGCAGCCTGGTGGGTTATGGCTGGTGGCTGCAGTTCTGGGGATGGTGATGTGCTCACAACACCCTGTAAGAGCGAGCTTGCTCGCGATGAGGCCGGCACATTCAACATCACCAAAGAATGACACACCGCCATCGCGAGCAAGCTCGCTCCCACAGGGGAAACGCGGTCCCACCAAGAACTAGGTCGGCTATAAGGCCGCCTCGCGGTGGATGTTGATCTCGGCGCCCCGTTAACCACGCTGGCTGAACGAAGGTATTGCGCAGTGGGCAACCCGGCATGGATGCCGGGTTAGCCGCGCTGGGCCATGGATGGCCCTTCGCGGCGGCCCTCGGAGCAATGCCTTCGTTCAGGCATGCCGAGCCTAGGCGAGGCACCGAGTGGTGGGGCAAAAGCGCTTTGGTTACTTTCGCGCTTTTCGAAAGTGACCCGCCGTAAGGGCGGAACCATAAGCCGCCGTTACCTAAATAACGGATATACCCCCCAAAAGCCGTCAGCCCCGAACCCACCCCCCCTGCCGACTCAACTCAGGCTTTTTTAAAAACACCCTCTGCGGCAACAGCAACCAAGCCAACGCCGGCAGCAAGATCAAGGCCCCCAGCATGTTCACCAAAAACATGAAGGCCAGCAAAATCCCCATATCAGCCTGAAACTTGATCGGCGAGAACGCCCAGGTCGACACCGCCACAGCCAATGTCATGCCCGTCAACAACACCACTTTGCCGGTGAACAGCAGCGCCTGGTAATACGCCTGGGCCAAGGTGTCACCGGCCCGCATCCGCGCCAGGATCACGCTCAACACATAGAGCGCATAATCGACCCCGATGCCCACGCCCAGTGCGATTACCGGCAGTGTCGCGACTTTCACCCCCATGCCCAGCCCCACCATCAGCGCCTCGCACAGGATCGAGGTGAGCATCAGCGGCAGCATCGCGCACAGGGTTGCGCGCCAGCTGCGGAAGGTCACCAGACACAGCAGACTGACTGCGCCATAGACCCAGAACAGCATCTCGCGCATGGACTTCTTCACCACGATATTGGTCGCCGCTTCGATCCCCGCACTGCCGGCCGCGAGCATGAACTTGACCTCTGGCATCTGATGCCCGGCGATAAACTGCTCACTGGCCTCCACCACCCGGTTCAAGGTATCAGCCTTGTGATCGGCCAGGTAGACGTACAGCGACAGCATCGAGCAGCCCTGATTGAACAGCTCTCGCGGGGCGCGGGTTTGCACGGCACCCAGTGCGCCGTCATTGGGGATCAGTTCATACCATTTGAAGTTGCCTTCGTTATACCCGGCCGTGGCGATCTTGCTCAGCGCTGCCATCGAGGTGGTCGATTCCACGCCGGGCAATTGCTCCAGTTGCCAGGCCAGCGCGTCTACCGCAGACAGGCTGGCGTAACGGGTGCATTGATCCTCGGGGGTCTTGATCATGACCACGAAAATATCCGAGCTGGCCGCATAGTTCTGGGTCATGAACAACGCATCGCGGTTGTAGCGCGAGTCGGCACGCAACTCTGGAGCGCCGGGGTCCAGATCGCCGATTTTCAGGTGCAGGCTCACGGCAAAACCAAACGCGGCCAACAGCAAGCCAGCCAACATGGCGCCCGTGGCCCAGCGCCGTTGGGTGAACAAATCGAGCACACTCCACAGGGGATGCTTGATCTGCGCCTGTTGCTCTGTGGTTTCCGCACTCAGGCTGCGTTGCGCCGCCGCCGGGCTGACGCCGATATAGCTGAGCAGGATCGGCAGCAGGATCAGGTTGGTGAAAATCAGCACTGCCACCCCGAGGCTGGCGGTGATCGCCAGGTCCTGGATCACCCGAATGTTGATCAGCAGCAGCACCGCGAAGCCCACCGCATCACAGAGCAAAGCGGTGATGCCGGCGGCGAACAGTCGACGGAAGGTATAGCGCGCGGCAACCACCCGGTGAGTACCGCGGCCGATGTCCTGCATGATGCCGTTCATCTTCTGCGCGCCATGGCTCATGCCAATGGCGAACACCAGGAACGGCACCAAGGCCGAGTAAGGGTCCAGCTCATAGCCGAGCAGCGCTAGCAGCCCCAGTTGCCAAAGCACCGCCGCCAGTGAACAGATCACCACCACCAAGGTGCTTCGCGCGCAACGGGTGTAGCCAAACAGCACCAAGACCGTCACCAGTACCGCCACCACGAAGAACAGCAATACCTGGGTCATGCCCTCGATCAGGTCGCCGACGATCTTGATAAAGCCGGTGATATGAATCCGCAGGTCATCGGTCTGGTACTTGTCTCGCAGCGCCTCCAGTTGCCGGGAGAACTCGCCATAGTCCAGCGCCTTGCCCGTCTGCGGATTGATTTCCAGCAACGGCACGAAGATCACGCTGGATTTGAAGTTGCCGGCGACCAATTGCCCGACTTCCCCGGAGCGGGCCACGTTGGTCCGCACCTGCTCGAGGCTGGTGGCTGAGCCATCGTAATCGTCGGGGATCACCGTGCCGCCGTCGAGCCCGTCTTCGGTCACGGCAGTCCAACGCGTGGTCGGGGTCCATAACGATTTCATGTAGGGGCGGTCGACGCCCGGCAGCAGATAGAGCTCGTCGTTGAGCCTGGCCAGGGTGTCGAGGTAGTCCTTGGTGAAAATGCTCCCCTGCTTGACCTCCACGGCGATGCGCAGCGAGTTGCCCAGGCCGCTCAGTTCCTTGCGATTCTCCAGGAAATTGGCGACGTAGGGATGCCCCGTGGGGATGGTCTTTTCGTAGCTGGCATTGATGCCGATGCGCGTGGCTTGCCAACCGAGCACCAACGTCACCAACAGACACAGCAGGACCACCAGCGGTCGATGGTTGAAGATCGCCCGCTCAGCGAAGTTGCCCGACGCCCGGTCAAAATCTTCCTGGCGGCCGATCACGGTTTGGGTTCTGTCGTCTTTCAAGTTTGACTCCTGTTGCACGAGCCGTGGCCCGATAGCGCTACACCGTGAAGTTTCAAGGTTGACCTGCGGCCCGCGGATCCTGGTCAGCGGCCACGCCGGTCAAGCCGACGCTGGCCAGGCTGCCGTCGACCGCCTGTTGCACGGCAGCGAGCGTCCCACCGCTGCGGCTCTGACGCTTGTCAAAACTTCGCCCCTGGTCATGACTGAATAGAAGTTCACCACTCTGGCTGGCCAACAACAGGCCGCCGTCGCGCAGTTGGAGAGCGCTCGCCAGTGTCGATTCGATACCGGTGTCAAGGCGGCGCCAACTGTTGCCACGATCCCCGGACCACCAGGCGTTTCCGCGCAAGCCATAGACCACCAAGGCCCCGTCGCGGGTGCCGAGCAGACCGAAGAAGCTGCCCTCATACGGTGACTTCAAGGCCTGGAATGACTGCCCGGCGTCGGTCGAACGCAACAGCAAACCGCGCTCCCCCACCAACCACAGATCGTTGCCCAAGGCGCGGATGCCATACAGGTTCAAGCCCTGCGGATTGTCCACATGCCGCATCCACGGCTGCCAGCTTCGCCCGCCATCGTCGGTACGGTAGATCTGGTTGTAGGCGCCCACGACGTAGCCGTGCAGGCGGTCACTGAAGTACAGGTCGAGAAACGGTTTATCCGGTCCGTCATCGAGCATGCGCCGTGCCTGCGCCAAGTGGCTGGCACCGTCGGGTTGATTGACATCGCGCTCAGCGAACTGTACCGCCAAGGCGATGGCACGCTGACCGTCGAGTTGCTTTTGCCAGGTTTCTCCGCCGTCCTGGGTGTGCAGCACCACGCCCAGATGACCGACCGCCCAGCCCTGCTCGGCATCGACGAATTGCACCGCCGTCAGGCTGACACTGACCGGCACCTTGGCCTGGCGCCAATTGACTCCTGCGTCATCGCAGAGCAGCACGATCCCGCGCTCACCGACCGCCACCAGACGCTCGCCGGCCCGGGCCAGCCCGAGCAACACCGAGCGCTGGGCCTTGGCGGTCGGCAATGCCGGCTGTTGCAGCACGGCCAATGTCGTGGCCTGTGCAACCAAGGGCACGCTCACCAACAGGCTCCCCACCAAGGCGCAAACGCCCCATAGCGGACCGCGACTCGCAAAAAATTTTTCAACGTTCATATCGTTATTCCGCCTGGAAAATCGTAAGCGACCGCGGCGAACCTCCTCCTCGCCACGGCCGCCACAGGTTCAACGCATGTTTTCGTTGGCCATGGCATCCGGCGTGAAATAGGACGCCGAAGGTCTCGCGATCTTCTGGTACTGAACCGCCAGGTCATTGCTCGATGCGTTGAGGAAGTAGGCCCCGGTGTCGAGGTTGTAGCTGCCCCACATGACCTGTGCGGTGAGCACCGGCATGTCCGGCGCCAGCAGCGTCAGCGAATACATCTGCCGGCCGAGCTTGCCCTGGGCGTCATAACCGTCAGCCATCAGGATCTGCCAGGAGTCTTCGTCGACGTAGTAGGTCCGACGCGGCACGACATGGCGCTTGCCGGATTTGAGCGTGGCCTCGACCACCCAGACCCGGTGCTTCTCCCAACGCACCAGATCAGGATTGAGGAAGTTTTCCTTGACCAGGTCGTCACTCTTGGCCAGCGCGGCGCGGTTATTGTTGTAGCCGACGATCAGCTCTTTCTTGCCCACCAGCTTGAGGTCATAGCGATCGGTAGGCCCGAACAGCATGAACGCTTCGTCGAACAGGCCGACGCCGGAGGTGACGAAGTCCGGCGTGTCATAGGCAATGTTTGGCGCCCGGCGAACCCGGCGCTGGCCGACCAGATATTGCCAGGCCGCCCGATTGGCCGGGTCCATGTCCCAATGGGTCATCAGGCCTTCGCCGGCCTTGGATGACGGCAACTCGGTCAACAGCTTGCCCACCTGGTACTTGCCCGCATAGTTTTCCAGGCTGCCGCCTTCGAAGTAGTAGGGAAACTGATAGGAGAATTGGGCCCGGGTCGCCTGGACTTTCTTGCCACCGGCGGTCATCAGCCAGGTATCGAAAGGCGCGCTGATGGTGTCGCCGCCCTGCCAGGACAACCGATAATTCCACAGCACCTGGGCACCGTTTTCCGGGATCGGGAACGGGATGCCACCGTAGGCGTTGGCGACCTTCTCGCTGTCCACGTCCAGGGTGGCGCGGGTGGCGTTCTTGCTGGTGTTGTCATACACCCATTGCGGAGCGGCGGCCGAGCGATGGGTCGGGTACACGTCCAGGCGATAGCCCGGGTATTTCTTCAGCAGCAGCTTGGTCCCTTCGGCCAATTCGCTGGCGTACTGCTCCATGTTCGAGGCTTTGATCGAATACAGCGGCTTCTCGCCGGCGAATGGATCGGGGCGTTTGTCACCCGGTTTGTAGCCAGGCGTGGCCTGGGTATAGCCGCCCTGCCAAGCCGGGATACTGCCATCGGCGTTGCCGGCGCGCTCGCCACCCAAGGGAGTCAGATCGGTTTTCAGGCGCGCGGCCTGTTCAGGCGACACCGCCGCCTGCGCCAGCCCCATGCCAGCAAGGGCCAGGGTCAGGACGCATGTGTTCAGGAATGCTGTGTTCTGCATGGCGAATCCACCTTATTAGAATGAGGTTTTCACGTAGAGCGAGACGAAGTCGCGATCGGCCAACGACTGTCCGTAACTGAAATTGCCGTCCTCGCGCAGCCCGGCTTTCGGTGCGCCGAAGAAGTTCACGTAGTTGAGGCCGACATCCCAGCGTTGCAGGTAGGTGGCTTTGAGCCCGACACTCCAGTCGCCGGAGTGGGTGTTGCCGAAGCCGGATTTGTTGACCGCCGATGAGCGCCCATCGAGTACCACACCCATGCCGATCGGCACGGTCAGGTCGATTCCGTCGACGATCTGGAAGTACGCCGGCTCGATCAATACCCGCAGCGCGGTGGCATCGCGGGTGGTGTTGGAGTCCAGCGCGGCAGCGTTCTTGGTCACGCTCAGGGTGCGGTTCCAGGCCAGTTCGGCCAGGGCCGATCCGCCATCCCAGAACGCGGTGGGCGATAACAGGTAGATCGCCGACAGGTTGGCGTGGGCGGTCTTGCCCCTGGCGAACAACTCATTGTCGCCACCATCGGCCGCCATGCCGGGGGTCACTACTTGCAGATTACTCACTAGCGGCGCGTTCCAGCGCACCGACGTTTCACCGGCAAAGTTGAACGGACCGTAGGCAGTGGAAAAGCTGACGCCAGCGGTCTTGATGTCTTCGGCGTAGACCTGGCGATAGGAACCCAGGATGGGCAACCCGGTGGCCGCAGACGCCGCACCGTCCAGGTACGCGTACAACCCGGTTGGCGCTTTGTCGTGATACTGGGCCGCGTAGAAACCCAGCTCCAGCTCGGTGCCGGTCGGCTTGAAGCGGATCTGCATGCCGCCCTGCCCCGAATTGCGCGGTTTCAAATCGCCGCCATTGACCGTGTCGTTGCCGAACACTTCGCGCAGAGGGCCACTGCCGTAGCCGATGGCATCGACATCGCTCAGGTAGCTGCCGGCGCCGGGCAGATTGGAACGTTCCCACTCAAACTGATAGTAAGCGCCCACCGACAGTTGCGGGTTGATCTGCAACTGCCCGGAGATCTGATTGACCGGGCGCAGGATCTCCTTGAACTGAGTCCCCGGCACGCTGAGCAACTTGACGACATCGGTCGGGCCCTGGGCATTGGCAATGCCGTTGCCACCGTAGAACAGGCTTTCCCCATAGATCAGGCTGTGTCGGCCCAGGCGCGCCACGCCCTGGGAGTCTTCACCCAGATCCCCGCGCAAGAACACGAAGGCGTCGAGGATTTCCGCGTCGCGACCATGGAGCTTGCGGGTTTCACTGAGGAAATGCTTTTGCTCGCTGCTGTCGGTGTCCTGATTGTAGATATCGTCGTACCAGGCTGCGCCGCTCACGCGCAGCCCATAGTTTTGCCGGCTCAGGTCCATTTCGGAAAACAGGTCCAGGCGGTTGGAGACCAGGCCACTGCTGAAATTCTTGTCGCCCTGGCTCTGGATCGAGGGATACAGGCCGTTGGCGGTTGGCGCGTTGACCAAGCGGCTGTCCTGTCCATGCAGGCGCCAGGCTTGGCTGTACTTGATGGTGTTGTCCCAGCGCAGTTTCCAGTCGGAGTCACCCAGGTCCATTTGCATGGCCTGGACCCTTTCGACCATCACACCGGTGCTGCACAACGCCAGGAACAGGGCGCAATGCTTGAAACCAAAGCAATCTTTGAGGTTATCCATGGACGCTTCTCATTATTGTTATTTTTTGGCATGGCTTTGCAGCCAACACGCTCGGGTAGCGGCTTGCACCGCGTTGTACGGATGCGCATTCAGATGTAGGTGGAGGCCAATCCACCATCGACCGGCAGGTTGACGCCGTTGATCCAGCGCGACTCATCGGCACACAGGAAAGCGATCACCGCCGCCACCTCATCGGCGTAAGCGGGACGTTTCATGCGATGGGCATCGGCCTGGGTCCGGGCCTCGCCGAGCATGCTCACGAAGTCGTCGAGGATGGGCGTGAACACCGGGCCCGGTGCAACACTGTTCATGCGCACCGAATGCTCAAGAAACCAGGGTTGGGCCTGCAGGTAGGTCCAGACGATCAAGGCTTCCTTGAAGTACTGGTAGCAGGTCTGGTCCGGCACCCGGTGATCGGCCAGCCAGGCTTGCGCGGCGGTAAAATCTTCGATGCGCGCCAGCGCCTTGTGCTGTTCCAGGCGCAACGGCCATTCGGCGCCGAGGATCGAGGCGATATTGACGATGCTGCCGCCAGCGTTGATGCGCGGCAACAGCGCACGGCTCAAGTGGCGCAACCCGAGGTAGTTGACCCGCGCCAGCAGTTGCGGGTTGGCGGTGCCCGGCACCCCGGCGATGTTGCACAGGCTGTCGAGCCGTGCGGGCAGCTGCGGCAGCAGCCGTTCGATGTTTTCGGCGCTACTCAAGTCGCCCTGCACAAAACCGTCCAGGGTCATGTGCGGCGCCTTGAGGTCGACGCCAATCACTTGGGCGCCATGAGTGCGCAGCAGGCTTGCCGTGGCAGCACCAATGCCTGACGAGACACCGGTGACCAGCACAATCTTGTTGTCGAGTTTCATGTTGAGTCCTCTTATTATTTTTGTGTACTCGCAGGGCCCTCAGCTCATCGGGCCCTGTAAACCTGCCTGTCAGAAGGGGTAGACCGGCGCCTGGTCCTTGACCGTCACCCACTGCCATTGCGTGTATTCGTCCCAGTCCGCCGGGCCGCCGACGCTGCCGCCATTGCCCGAGGCGCCGCGCCCGCCGAACGGGTTGATGCACTCATCGGCGACGGTCTGGTCATTGATGTGCAACATGCCGCACTGCAACCGCTCACCGATGGCCATGGCCCGGCCTACCGACGGAGAAATGATCGCCGCCGCCAAACCGTACTCGGTGCGGTTGGCCAACTCGACGGCTTCATCATCGGTGGCGAAGCTGACCACCGTTGCCACGGGCCCGAAGACCTCCTCGTCGAAGGCCCGCATGCCCGGTTTCACGCCGCTGAGCACGGTGGCCTGGTAAAACAGTCGATCGTGCTCGCCGCCTGCCTCCAGCCGGGCGCCGGCACGCACGGAGTCGCTGACGATGTCGTGCACCCGTTTCAGTTGGCGCTGATTGATCAGCGGCCCCAACGCGGCTTCGCCCTGGGCGGCGTTACCGACGGTCAAGGCCCGGGCCTTTTCCACCAGTTTGCGGGTCAGTTCTTCGGCGATGGATTCATGGGCGAGGATCAACCCGGTGGCCATGCAAATCTGCCCTTGATGCAGCCAGGCGCCCCAGGCCGCGTTGCGAGCGGCGAGGTCGAGATCGGCGTCTTCAAGAATGATCAGCGGGTTCTTGCCACCCAACTCCAGCGCAACCTTCTTCAGGTTGCGCCCGGCCACTTCCGCGACCTTGCGACCGGCGCCGGTGGAACCGGTAAACGCGATCATGCGCACGTTAGGGTCGCGGCACAGCGCCTCACCGGCATCCGCCGCACCGGGCAACACTTGCAGCAAGCCCTTGGGCAGCCCCGCTACCTCGAACAACCGGGCGATAAGGAAACCGCCGCTCACCGGGGTCTGTGGATCCGGCTTGAGCACCACCGCATTGCCCGCCGCCAGGGCAGGCGCAACGGAGCGCATGGACAACACCAGGGGAAAGTTGAAGGGCGAAATCACCCCGACCACGCCATGGGGCTGGCGTCGCGCATAGGACAGGCGCCCCGCCTCGCTGGGCAGGACCACCCCATGGGCCTGGGACAGCAGGCCGGCGGCCTGATGCAACAGCACGATGGCTTCGCGTACTTCGTGTTGGCCCTTGAACAGCGCGGCGCCGGTCTCCCGAGCCACGTACAGCGCCAGTTCTTCGAAGGACTGCTCGGCCACGTCGGCGGCCTTGCGGAAGATCGCCGCGCGTTGCCGCGGGCCCAGCGCCGCCCACCCCGGCTGCGCCAGGGCTGCGTCGCGACTGGCCTTGGCGATGTCGGCGGAGTCGGCCGTGGCACAGCGCATCAACCGCTCACCGGTGGCCGGTTCAATGATCCATTGCAGCAGACCCGACGCAGGCACCCAGTCACCGTTGAAGACACATTCCGACTCGATCACCTGGGACAACAGGTGGCTTTTGGATGCAGACATTTAACACTCCCGGCTCTTTGTTGTTGTCATCGTTTGCCGCACCTGGAAGGTATCGACGCAAACGCCGTGCTAGTGCTTGAGCAAGCGCTGTGCCGGTTTTGCCCGCAGACCTTGATAAACCTGGCGCAGGGCTCTGGATCAATGGTCTGCATCGAGTGCAGGACTGATGACGCACCTGCCGACGTGGCCGTTGGCCAGCTGCCGCTTGTTCATTTGATAAAGTTATGCTTAATAACTATCTCGCCAGATGATCATTTCGATCACCCGCCATCAGGGGCATAACAATGAATAATCCCCACTGCCAGTTGCCGGATCACCGGATCGCCACCGAGCACTTCCGTCCACGGGGTGACAGCAACGAGCTGACCGACAGCAGTTCGCCTACGACGGCAGAACTCACCGCGTGTCTGTTTTTCTCCCCCGACGATGGCCGTATCTGGCTCAACGACCAGCGCATGTTGCTGCTGCACAGTTCATCCTTCGGGGCGTTGCGCCGGGAAATCATCGAACGCCAGGGGCTGGAACAGGCCCGTGGCATGCTCACCCGCACCGGCTATTCCTCCGGCGCCCGGGACGCCCGGCTGATTCGCGAACGCTGGCCCCACGCCGATGCCGCGGCGGTGTTTCGTGCAGGCACGCATCTGCACACCCTTGAAGGCATGACCAAGGTCGAGCCGCTGCATTTCAAGTTCGACGCCGATTCGGGGTTCTATGAAGGGGAATTTCTCTGGCATCACTCCTGTGAGGCCGACGAGCATGTCGCCGCCTATGGCACCGGGCAGGATCCGGTGTGCTGGACCGAACTGGGCTACGCCATCGGTTTCGTCAGCGGGCTGTTCGGGCAACTGGTGATCTTCCGCGAAGTGGAATGCCGAGGCATGGGGCACGAACGCTGCCGAGTCGTCGGCAAGACCGCCGAGCAATGGGGCGATGTCGAGCAGGACCTCAATTACCTCAACGCCTCACCGCCAGCGGTCGTCGCGCGCACCGACAGCCAGTCCGACAGTGTTGCCGGCACCGCCCCGCTGCCGGACAGCGAACAGCCGCTGATCGGTGCCAGCGCCGCCTTCAACGCCGCGACCCAAGCCTTGCAACGGGTGGCCTTGACCCCCGCCACCGTGCTGGTCAGCGGCGAATCCGGCGTCGGCAAGGAGATGTTCGCCCGCCAGCTGCACCAACTTAGTCGCCGACGCGATGGTCCGTTCATCGCCCTCAACTGCGCGGCCATCCCCGACAACCTGATCGAGGCCGAACTGTTTGGCGTCGAACGCGGTGCCTATACCGGGGCCACTCATTCACGCCCCGGTCGTTTCGAGCGAGCCCATGGCGGCACGTTGTTTCTGGATGAGATCACCTGCCTGAGCCTGGCCGGGCAAAGCAAGTTGCTACGCGCCTTGCAGGAGCGGGAGATCGAACGGATCGGTGGTGGCCACGGCATCAAGGTCGATGTGCGGGTCGTGGCGGCCACCAACATCGACCTGCGCAAGGCCGTGGCGGAAGGCGCGTTCCGTGAAGACCTATTCTACCGGCTCAACGTCTACCCCATCGCCCTGCCTCCCTTGCGCGAGCGTCGCGATGACATCCCGTTGCTGATCAATGCTTTCCTCAAGCGCTTTTGCCAGGAGTACGGCCGCACCCCGATGGGCCTGACCATGCGTGCCTTGAAGGTGCTGTTGCGCTATGACTTCCCGGGCAACGTGCGGGAATTGCAGAACCTCATCGAGCGCGGCCTGATCGCCAGCGAAGAAGGCCAGGCGATTGACCTGGTCCATCTGTTTCGCAATGAACAACTGCCGGTGGATGCGTATTCCGTGGACCTGCACGGCGGTCTCTCACCGATGGGCCTGGCCGCCAACGACGCCGCGGAAAAACCGGCCCTGCTCCAGTCCCTCAGCCAACTGGACTCGGACTTCTCCATTGACGGCCTGGAATCACGGCTGATCAACGAAGCCCTGCAACTGAGCAGCGGCAACCTGGCAGCGGCCGCACGCTCATTGGGACTGAGCCGGGCACAGTTCGCCTATCGGTTGAAGAAGCATCAACGAGGAGTCCCGGACTAAACCCCGAACCTGGGATCACCATAATTCCCCTGTGGGAGCGAGCTTGCTCGCGATGGCGGTGGGTCAGCTGACATTGATGCTGGCTGGGCTGACGCCATCGCGAGCAAGCTCGCTCCCACATTGGTTTCTGCGGAGCTGCAAGCTCTGCAACTCAATCCGTCGTGCTCGCCGCCAGTACGGCAAGCGTTCGGCGCTTGGGGTTCCAGATGCTCAGGCACCAGACGCCCCACCACTCCAGGCCATCGTCGAAATAATCGCTCCAGGGGGCCCGTGCCGGATCGTACTCGTCGCTGGCCGTCCAGTTGAGGTTGAAGTTATCGACCCAGCTCAACACCACCCCATCGGTACCGTCCTCGAGCCCAAGCAGGTCGAGCCATTCGCTGAACAGCGCCTGCGGGGTGTCGTCGCTGAAACGGGTGCCATAGGGCGGGTCGCAGAAGGCCGCGTACAAGGCATAAGTGTGCTGATCATCTTGGTCGATCCGCATGAGTCGAGCCCGTTCGTCCCGGTTCAGCGGCTTGGCGACGGCCTTGCTCAAATCCCAATCCATGGTGGGGGGCGCAGCCTCGGTATAGCGCGGGTCCAGAGTCAGTTGGCGATGACGCTCCAGCCATTGAGCCTTGAGGTGCTGGAACAACAGGTCCACAGCCTGACGATGAAGCACCTCATCAGCGGCATCACTCGCCTCGGGCACAAGCACCAGGAAATCGAAGGCACAACCGGCCTTTTCCATCCGCTGGCGCAGGGATGCGCTGGCTTGCTGTTCCACGATGCGCAACATGACAGTCTCCATCAAGCGAGGGGAAAAGCGCCCCGCCGGTACTCGCTGGGGGTCTGGTTCATCTCTATCCGAAAGTGCCGGTTGAAGTTGGACAAGTTGTTGTAGCCCACTTCAAAACAGATATCGGTCACGGGCATTTCGCTCTGCAACAGCAAGCGACAGGCGCGCTGGACCCGCAGCTTGCGCATCAGGTCAATGAAGCCGTGCCCGGTGATGCGCTTGAAGAACCGTGAGAAGCCCGGCTCGCTCATGTCCAATTGACGAGCGATCACCGACAGGCGCAGGTCGCCAGTGAGTTCGGCTTGCAGGTATTCGAAGGCTCTATGGATGCGCTCGGAGCTGCGCGCATCGAGGGTCGGCGCGTAGCAAGGGCTCGCCAGGCTCAAGGCCTCGTCGCCAGGGGCTTGGTTGAGGGTGTGCAGCAGTTCCAGGAACAGCGCCAACCGCGCCAGTCCCTGGGCCGGGCCGATGGCTTCCAGCAGGTGCGCGGCCCGCCGCGCGGTGTTGCCGTCGAAGGTCAGGCCACGGCGGGCGCGTTCGAACAGGCCCTGCAGATCGCCCAGTTCGGGCAGGGTTCGGCGCAAGGTCAGCAGCGTGGCACCGTCGAATTGCAAGACCACGTCACGCCCAGGCAGGTGCTCGCCCGGCGCCAGATCGCCCATCCAGTCGTGGGGCAAGTCCGGGCCAATCATCGCCACATGGCCTGGGCCAAACGGGCCGATGTAGTCGCCCGCCAGCAGTTTGCCGCTGCCCTGGCGGATCAGGTGGATTTCAAATTCAGGGTGATGGTTCCAACGCGCCATCGGGTACGGGTAGTCATGCTCGTACCAGCGAAAACTGTGTTCGGGCTCAGGCAGGATGACTTCCAGTTCGGCTGGTCGCTGCTCGAACAGCGGCGTTCGGTGATCAGGCATGTCGCGCCTCTTTTATCGTTATAGCGGGCACCTTACGCCGAGTGCGCAGCGGTTCGCCAGCCTCGGTCTGACCGCCCACTGATACTTTTTTAACCCGGCCCTGTCGCGCTCAAGGGCGTTAAAAAAGTATCAGCGCACGATCCTCCCTGCGTTTGTCGGCCTCCACAGGCGCTGCTGTAATCGGCTTGCCATTGGCGACGAACCGCTCAGCCCGACGCCACGGCCCCCACAACAATAATAATTCTGCGCCCAGGCGCAGCTCTGGAGAAGCTCATGAAAACAGTGCCCAAGGTGCTTGTCATGTTCGCGGGATTGTCTTTTGCCCTGGCCGGACAGGCCGCCGAGACCCTCACCATCGCCACGGTGAACAACGCCGACATGATCCGCATGCAAAAACTCTCGAAAACCTTCGAGAGCGAGCACCCGGACATCAAGTTGAACTGGGTGGTACTCGAAGAGAATGTCCTGCGCCAGCGCCTGACCACTGACATCGCAACCCAGGGCGGGCAGTTCGACGTGCTGACCATCGGCACCTACGAAACCCCGCTGTGGGGGGCCAAGCACTGGCTCGAACCGATGACCAACCTGCCCGCAGAGTATGACCTGGAGGACATTTTTCCTGCCGTTCGCCAAGGCCTCTCGGTCAATGACACGCTTTACGCCCTGCCCTTTTACGGCGAAAGCACCGTCACCTATTACCGCACGGACCTGTTCAAACAGGCCGGCCTGAGCATGCCCGAGCAACCGACCTGGAGCCAGCTCGGTGAATTCGCTGCCAAGTTGCACCAACCTGACCAGGGCCAGTACGGCCTGTGTCTGCGGGGCAAGGCCGGTTGGGGCGAGAACATGGCGCTGCTCAGCACCCTGGCCAACACCTTCGGCGCCCGTTGGTTCGATGAACAATGGAAACCGCAGTTCGACAGCCCGCAATGGAAGGCCGCCGCGCAGTTCTACGTCGATACGCTGAAGAAGTACGGCCCGCCGGGCCTGACCAGCAACGGGTTCAACGAAACCCTGGCGCTGTTCAACAGCGGTAAATGTGCGATCTGGGTCGATGCCAGCGTCGCGGGCTCCTTCATCACCGACACCAGCCAAAGCAAGGTCGCCGACCGTGTGGGTTTCGCTGCCGCCCCCATCGAAGTGACCCATAAAGGTGCTTCCTGGTTGTATGCCTGGTCACTGGCGATTCCCACCAGCTCCCGGCACAAGGACGCCGCCAAGGCGTTCGTGGCCTGGGCCACGTCCAAGGACTACATCCAGTTGGTCGCCAGGCAGGACGGCATCAGCAATGTTCCGCCCGGCACGCGCATGTCCACCTACAGCGACGCCTACCTGAACGCCGCTCCGTTCGCCCGGATCACCTTGAAAATGATGCAGAACGCCGACCCGGCCCACCCCACCGCCGAACCGGTGCCGTACGTGGGCATCCAGTACGTGACGATTCCAGAGTTCCAGGCCATCGGCACTTCCGTCGGCAAGCTGTTTACCGCCGCCCTCACCGGGCAGATCACGGTGGAACAGGCATTGGCCTCGGCGCAATCGAGTACCGAGCGGGAGATGAAGCGGGCCGGGTATCCCAAGAAATAACGATTGGTACCCGCCCCGAGGCTAGAAGGTTTGCCCCGCTGTGGGAGCAAAGCTTGCTCGCGATACAGGCACCTCGATTTCTGAGAGACCGCATTTGCTTCATCGCGGGCAAGCCTTGCTCCCACAGTTTTTTTTTGTACTTCGAAAAGGACAACCCCATGAAACGACTGGAAGGAAAAAGTGCCCTGGTGACCGGTGCCGCCCGTGGCATCGGCAGGACGTTCGCCCAGGCCTATATCTACGAGGGCGCCACAGTGGCGATCGCCGATATCGACCTGGAGCGGGCCCAGGCTACCGCCGCCGAACTGGGTGATAGTGCCTACGCGGTCAAAATGGACGTGACGGACCAGGCTTCGATCGATCAGGCCATCGAGGCCGTGGTGGCCCAGGTGGGCAAGCTGGATATCCTGATCAACAACGCCGCGCTGTTCGACCTGGCACCCATCGTGGAAATCACCCGCCAGAGCTACGAGCGGCTGTTTTCCATCAACGTCGCCGGCACGCTGTTCACCCTGCAGGCGGCGGCGCGGCAGATGATCCGCCAGGGCCATGGCGGCCGGATCATCAACATGGCCAGCCAGGCCGGTCGGCGTGGCGAAGCGCTGGTCGGTGTCTATTGCGCCACCAAGGCAGCGGTGATCAGCCTGACCCAGTCCGCCGGACTGGATCTGATCAAGCATCGGATCAACGTCAACGCCATCGCCCCCGGCGTGGTGGATGGCGAGCATTGGGATGGCGTGGATGCGCTGTTCGCCCGCCACGAAAACCTGCCCCTGGGGGAAAAGAAGCGCCAGGTCGGGCAACAGGTGCCCTATGGCCGGATGGGGACTGCGGAGGACCTCACCGGGATGGCGATTTTCCTCGCCTCGGCGGAAAGCGAGTACGTGGTGGCGCAGACCTATAACGTCGATGGGGGGAACTGGATGAGCTGATAATCTGCGATTTTATGGCCTTGAAACGACGGAAATGGACTTATTCGCCTGAAAGTTGATCCCACTATTTGAGGATTATCCCGAACGCTACCCAACTGTGCCGTTCCAAGGGATTTCAAAAGAGCGTGAATACCGTTGCCCCAGCGGGGCAAAAATTGCGCATCATAGGCGCCGTCCGCTCAAGGGAGATTTACATGCGTGCCATTTCATCCGTCATGGGTCTTGTCGTGCTGTCGCTGGGCCTGGTTTTCGCCGCCAGTGCCACGGCCACCGAAGAGACGCAACTGGTCGAGTCCATCAACCTTTACCGCAGCCAGTCCCAAAGCTGTGCCGGCCAGGCCTCGCTGGAGTTGCCACCGCTGGCGATGGATTCCCGGCTGATCCTGTCGGCCAATGGCATCGGCGACCTGCAGCAGGCGCTGGCGCGGGCGGCCTATCCAATGGTCAACGTGCAGGCCATCAGCCTGTCCGGGCCGCGCGATGCGCAATCGGCCATGAAAGCCGTCCAGGAAAGCTTCTGCCAGGTAGTACTCGACCCGCAGTTCGTCGACATCGGCGTCAGCCGCCTGGACCGCGAATGGCGCATCGTGCTGGCGCGCCCACTGTTGTCGGCGCGCCTGGGTGACTGGCAAGCCGAGGGCCAGAAGCTGCTGAAGCTGATCAACAGTGCCCGCACCCAGCCACGTCGCTGCGGCACCGAAACCTTCGCCGCCACAACGCCGCTGGCCTGGAACGCCACCTTGGCCCTGGCCGCCGTGACCCACACCCGGGCCATGGCCAACAACAATTTCTTCGACCACAAGGACCGCGACAACCGCATGCCGGGCGACCGCGCCGAATTGGCCGGCTATCTGGGCCAGTTGATCGGCGAGAACATCGCCGCCGGACAGGACACCGCGCTCAAGGTGGTGGACGGCTGGCTGGCCAGCCCGGGGCACTGCGCCAACCTGATGAACCCACAGTTCCGCGAATTGGGCGCCGGGTATGCGACCGATCCGAAAAGCGATGCAGGGATCTATTGGACGGCGATGTTTGGCACTCAATAGCGCGGTGGCCGGGCCAGCGCTTTCGCGAGCAAGCTCGCGCCCACAGGGGGCGTTGTGGTGGCCGTGCAATCAAGTTCCACCACCAGCCAATGTGGGAGCGAGCTTGCTCGCGATAGCCATTGCTCGATCAACCTCAGTGTCCGTGGCTGAGCAGCACCTGTCGCAAATGCTGCATGAACTGGCTCAATGAAGGTGATTGGGCCACCGGCTTGCGCTGCAACAGGCCGATCGAGCGCTTCGCCGGCTGGTCGATGGCGGTGACAGCACACTGCTCACCGATGTTGAACACCGCCGTGCAACTGGCCGGCAACAGAGAAAATCCCAATCCTTCGCGCACCAGGGCCGTGGCCGTGCTCATGTGCGCCACTTCCCAGGCCGGCACAGGGTCAACGTTCAAATAGCGCAACGCAGCGTCAGCCAGGGGCCGGATGCTGGTGTCAGGCGTGAGGGCAATATAGGGTTGCCGCTTCCAGTCGTCCTGGCCGTCACGCTGCGGGTCCTTTTGGCTCAGCAACACCAGGTTGTCATCCAACAGGCGCACAAAGCTCAGTCCGGACAGATCGTCAGGCAACGAACTGATGCCGGCGTCCACCTCTCCTCGCTGCACCCAGCCCATGACTTCCCCGGCGCGGCCGTCTAACAAACTCACCGTCACGCCGGGGTTTTCATGCTGGAAAGAAGCAATGGCAATGGGCAGGAATGACGCCGCAGCGGTGGGCAAGGCCGCCAGCCGGAGCGTGCCACGGCTCAGGCTCAGAGTGTCACGAGCATCGCGCACGGCGTCGTTCATGTCCCGGAGCATGCGCCGGGCCTGGGGTAGAAAATGCTCACCGGCCGGAGTCAGCTCGACGCTGCGGGTATTACGCGCGAGCAACTGCAGCCCCATGCTCTCTTCCAATTTGCGGATGCTATAGCTCAGCGCCGGCTGGGACAGGTGCAACTGTTCGGCCGTGCGGGTAAAGCTCGAAGTCTCGGCAATAAGGATGAAGGCACGAAGCTGACGAAAAGAAACGTTCATGACCCACTCATAAAATTAATGAATCAATTGATTCTATCTTTAAAATTCACAGAATAATCCAGTCTCTCCACTATGGGGCCACCCCTCAGTGGAAAGCGACATGACAAAAACAATTCTCGTCGGCTGCGGTGCCGGTTTCGCCAATGATCGACCCGACGCCGCCCTGCGCCTGGCACAGGACCTGGCACAACGCAGCGGCAAGCGCTACATCATGCTGGAACTGCTGGCTGAACGGACCCTGGCCGAGGCGCAGCTACGCAAGCGCCTGGACCCGCAGGCGGGATACTCCGCGCGTCTGTTCGATTTCCTCGAGCCCATGCTGGACGTGTGCATCGAGGCCGGCATCCCGATCATCACCAATGGCGGCGCCGCCAATCCCAGGGCGGCCGCGCAACGGTTGCGCCAGACGCTGGCGGGCCGCTTCCCTGCACTGAAAATCGCCTGTGTGCTGGGTGATGACCTGTTGGAAGAAACACCGCCCCGTTACGAACGGTGGCTGTCCTCGGAGCCCTTGGAGCACCCCGTGTCGGTGAACGTCTATACCGGAGCCGACGGTATCGCCCAGGCGTTGGCCGAGGGCGCTGGCATCGTGCTGTGTGGCCGGGTCGCGGATCCGTCGCTGGCCGTGGGGGCGATCCGCCATGGGTTGGGTTGGTCGGCTGACGATTGGCAGAAAATGGCCGTCGCCACCACCGCAGGCCATCTGCTGGAGTGCTGCACCCAGGTCACCGGCGGCTATTTTGCTCATCCTGGGATGAAAGACGTTCCGGACCCGGCCAATCTCGGCTGCCCCATTGCTGAGATCCATCAGGATGGCCGCCTGATCATCGGCAAAACCCGCAACTGCGGCGGACGGGTCAGCGAACAGACCGTCAAGGAACAACTCCTTTACGAAGTACACGACCCTCGACGCTATCTGACGCCGGACGTGGTGCTGGACCTGGGCCAGGCCCGTGTACAGGACTTGGGTGATGACCGTGTTGAAATCAGTGGCCTGCTGGGTCACCCGCGTCCCGACACGCTCAAGGGTCTGGCGGGTGTGCGCGGCCTCTGGTTCGGCGAGGCGGAAATATCCTACGCGGGCCCCGGCGCCGTGGCGCGTGCCGCGCTGGCGCGGGAAATCCTGCTGCAGCGCTTCGACCAATTGGCACCCGGGGTCCAGCCCTGGATCGACCTGTCCGGGGTCGCCAGCCTCTTCAACGACCAGGGCGGTCGATATCTGCAACAGCAACTGACCCAGGCGCCCGCCCTGGAGGATGTGCGCGTGCGCATCGGCCTGACTCACACCGACCGACGGCTGGTGGAGGCCCTGCTGGCAGAGGTCGAGTCGCTCTACACCAACGGGCCGGCGGGCGGCGGTGGCGTCCGGCGACACCTCGCCGAGACCGTTACCACCCGCAGTTTCCTGCTGCCGCGAGATGAAATCCATACAACCCTGGAGTGGTACTGATGAACCTGGTCACCCTCGCCGACTATGCCCATGCCCGTGCTGGCGACAAGGGCAACATTCTCAGCATCGCCCTGTTTCCCCACGATCCGGCCCACTATCCGTGGCTGCTACGGGAATTGACCTGCGCCCGAGTGGCCGAGCAATTCGCGACGCGACAACCCTCCAAGGTGCATCGCTATGAACTGCCGAACCTGAATGCACTGAATTTCGTGCTCGAGGACGCCCTGGAGGGCGGTGTGAATCGCAGTTGCGGTCTGGATCGCCATGGCAAGAGCCTGAGTTACCTGCTTCTGGCCTTGCGCCTGCCCGGACCGCAAGGCTGATCGACTCACCGCCCGCGAACCTTCGACAACAATAAAAAAGAGAGGCTGCAACATGATTACAACCCTGGGTTTCCTGATGATGCTCGCCATCATCGGATTGATATTGCTGCGCAGGATCAGTCCGGTGGTGGCGTTCACTACCCTTCCCGTGATCGTTTGCCTGCTGGCCGGCTTCAATCTCGGCCAGATCGGCGAATTCATCAAGGCCGGCCTGATCACGGTGGCCCCGACCGCAGCACTGTTTCTGTTTGCCATCCTGTTTTTCGGCATCATGCGTGACCGGGGCTTGTTCGATCCATTGGTCAACCTGCTGATCCGCAGCACAGGCGGCAAGCCGCTGGCCGTGGCACTGGTGACGGTTTTGGTGACGTCAGTGGTCCATCTCGACGGCGTCGGCGCCGCCACGTTCTTGCTGACCATCCCGGCCCTGCTGCCCTTGTATAAGCGCCTGAACATGAGCCCGGCGATGTTGCTGTGCCTGGTTGGCACCACGGCCGGCGTGATCAATATGGTCCCTTGGGGCGGAACGACCGCACGCGCTGCCGCAGTGTCGGGGCTGGATGCCACCCAACTGTGGCTAGGCTTGCTGCCGGTGCAGATGGTGGGCCTGACGTGCATGCTCGTTGTCGCGACAGTGTTGGGCTTGCGCGCCCAGCGTCGCCAACCGATGTCGCTGGGAGCGGCTGCAACCTGTGACATGGACAGCCTGCAACCCCAGGACCGTGAATTCGCCCTCTCCCCCCGGGAGCTGCGTTACTGGCTGAACGTGGCGCTGACCGGTGGGATCCTGGCGTGCCTGTTCACCGGCATTTTTCCCTTGTATGCGTGTTTCATGGTGGGATTGGGCATCGCCCTGCCCTTGAACTTCCCGTCCCTGGACGCCCAGGCCGAACGCCTCAAGGCCCATGCGGCCGATGCGCTGCAAATGGTCCTGGTGATGATGGCCGCCGCCGTCCTGTTGGGCGTGCTCTCCGGCGCGAAGATGTCCGACGGCATGGCATTGGCACTGATCGATATCATGCCAGCCGGTTCTGCCCAATACCTGCATGTGATCGTCGGTTTCTTCGGCGTCCCCCTGGGGATGATCTTCTCACCGGACGCCTACTATTTCGCCCTGCTGCCGGTGATCAGGGACGTGGCCGCTGCCGCGGGTGTCCCCCTCGAGGCCGTGGCCCGGGCCATGCTGATCGGTGAGAACACTGGATTCTCCATCAGCCCGGTGGTGCCCAGCGTGTACCTCGCGCTGGCGTTGTCCGGCGTAGAGCTTCGCAAGCACATCGCCTATACGTTCTTCTGGGCCTGGGGCGTCAGCCTGGTGATGCTCGGCTTCGCCGTGATGACTGGAGCGGTACAGGTTTGAGCAGGCGGTGAATGCGGTGCTGACGGATGCGTTTGATGAGGGCCAGGCACTGCTGCCTCAAGCGTTTGGAGGCGATTGTCCTTGGGGGCGGTGTGTATATCCGTTGTTGCGGTCGTGGCGGCTTAGGGTTCCGCCCTGACGGCGGGTCACTTTCGAAAAGCCCGGAAGCCGGCCCAGTCAAAAGTAACCAAAGCGCTTCTGCCCCACCACTTGGCACCTCGCCTAGGCTCGGTGTGCCCTCACTCCGGCATTGCTCCGTGGGAGCAAAGCTTGCTCGCGAGGCGGCCTGGCAGCCGGCCTATCTCTCCGGCCGTACCCGATCTTATTGTGGGAGCGATCTTGCTCGCGATAGCAGTGTGTCAGTCAATATTTGAATTGAATGATGAATTGCAATCGCGAGCAAGCTCGCTCCCACAGGAGAAGTTCCCACAGGAGAAACGCGATCACCCAGAACCAGGTCGGCTGTTAGGCCGCCTCGGGGAGGACGTTGATCTCGGGCGCCCCGTTAACCACGATGGCCGAACGCAGGCATTGTGGAGTGGGCATCCCGGCATGGATGCCGGGATAGCCGCGCTGGGCCATGGATGGCCCTTCGCGGCGGGCCCACGGAGCAATGCCGGAGTGAGGGCACACCGAGCCTAGGCGAGGTGCCAAGTGGTGGGGCTGAAGCGTTTTGGTTACTTTTGACTGGGCCGGCTTCCGGGCTTCTCAAAAGTGACCCGCCGTAAGGGCGGAACCCTAAGCCGCCGTTACCGCAGCAACGGATATGTACCCAATCCAATCCAAAAGAAAACGGCGCCTTCCCCTACCTCGGAAAAAGCGCCGTATCCTTAAATGAACAGCATTACGCTCAATGCGCAGCGTTCTTGTACCTCACCAGACAGCGTCCGGCTTACAGCGCCATGTCAGCCGCTGGGTTGGCCTCACGGGGAGCCGCCGGCTTGGCCGGTGCCGCGGTGGCGCCTGGCTTGCCGATTGCCGGTGGCGGGTCCAGTTGCAGGACGTCGCTGGTGTAAGCCCATTCCTGGGCTACACGCTCAGGGCTATCGTTGAGCTTGGTGCCGTAGCTCGGCACGATCTGGTGCAGTTTTTCCTGCCAGGCCGGGCTGGCGACCTTGTCCTTGAAGACCTTCTCAAGCACGGTCAGCATGATCGGTGCGGCAGTCGAGGCGCCTGGCGAGGCACCCAGCAGGCCGGCGATGCTGCCGTCCTGGGACGCGACCACTTCGGTGCCGAGTTTCAGCACGCCGCCCTTCTCTTCGTCACGCTTGATGATCTGCACGCGCTGGCCAGCCTGCCACAGGCGCCAGTCTTCCTGCTTGGCCTCCGGGAAGTACTCTTTCAGGGCGTTGAAGCGATCTTCATCCGACAGCATCAGTTGACCGGCCAGGTACTCGACCAGTGGGTACTGTTCGATACCAACCTTGGTCATCGGCCACACGTTGTGAGTGGTGGTGCTGGTCAGCAGGTCGAAGTACGAACCGTTCTTCAGGAACTTGGTGGAGAAGGTTGCGAACGGGCCAAACAGGATCACGCGCTTGCCATCAAGCACGCGGGTGTCCAGATGCGGAACCGACATCGGCGGTGCGCCCACCGAAGCCTTGCCGTAGGCCTTGGCCAGGTGCAGTTGGGCGACGGTCGGGTTTTCGGTGACCAGGAACGAACCACCCACCGGGAAACCTGCGTATTCACGCGCTTCCGGGATGTCGGACTTCTGCAGCAGGTGCAGGGCACCACCGCCTGCGCCGATGAACACGAACTTGGCGTCGGTCTCGGTTTCGGTACCGTCTTTCAGGTTCTTGTACGAAACGCGCCAGGTGCCGTCTTCGTTGCGGGTGATGTCTTCCACTTCGCTGGACAGCTTGAGGGAGAAGTTCGGCTTGGTTTGCAGATAAGCCGCGAATTGGCGTGTGATTTCGCCGAAATTCACGTCGGTGCCCAGTGGACTCCAGGTGGCCGCGACTTTCTGGCTCGGGTCACGCCCTTGCATCATCAGCGGCACCCACTTGCTGATCTGCTCGCGATCTTCGGAATACTGCATGCCGGCGAACAACGGGCTGGCCTGGAGGGCTTCGTAGCGCTTCTTCAGGAACGCGATGTTCTCGTCGCCCCACAAAAAGCTCATGTGCGGCGTGGAGTTGATGAACGAACGCGGGTTCTTCAACACGCCGTTCTTGACCTGCCAGGACCAGAACTGACGGGAAATCTGGAAGGCTTCGTTGATTTCGATGGCCTTGGAGATATCGACCTTGCCGTTCTTGTCTTCCGGCGTGTAGTTCAGCTCGGCCAGCGCAGAGTGACCGGTACCGGCATTGTTCCAGCCGTTGGAGCTCTCTTCGGCAACACCGTCCAGGCGCTCGACCATTTCCATGGTCCAGCCCGGCTCCAGCTCATTGAGCCAGACGCCGAGTGTCGAGCTCATGATGCCCCCACCAATGAGCAAGACATCCACTTTTTTTGGCTCGGCGGCGTGCGTGGTCGCAAGACCCATCGCCATCGCCAGGCCCAGTAGCGCCGTGTGTGTTTTCTTCAACATGTGTGTATCCCTAGGATGAACGCCATTCCGTCCACCTGTCCTGATCAAGGATAGACCACGTCCATGGCCGGCAACGCCAGCAGGGCGGCTATCGAGAAGGACCGGAGGATGGACCTACAGGGCCGAGCAA
Organism: Pseudomonas sp. H1_F01; assembly: GCF_054681425.1. Classification (NCBI taxonomy): domain Bacteria; kingdom Pseudomonadati; phylum Pseudomonadota; class Gammaproteobacteria; order Pseudomonadales; family Pseudomonadaceae; genus Pseudomonas; species Pseudomonas sp. H1_F01. The sequence continues at coordinate 3,704,133 of NZ_CP162823.1, forward strand.
TACGTCGGCCTCTCGTTTATGTCTCTCCGGCGCTGACTTCTTGTAGGTCTTGGCTTCAGCTGGGGTGAGGGACGCTGCAAACGGTGTTCATCGGGCCAGACGTGGCCGTGCCCGATTGTCGCAGCGGGGGGGAGTTTACATAAGGAAATAAACAGACCGAAGCGTCTTTTTACATTCCTGGCAAAAACGCCGACCAAATGACGGCATTTTGCTGGCTCTCGGGACCGATTGACCTATCCAAGCATCTGACTCAACACCGCCCGCAACTTGCCAGGCTTGACCGGCTTGTTGAGCAGCGGCGCATCCAGCTTGCGCAAGGCGCGGCGGCACTGGTCGCTGCGGTCGGCGGTGATGATCACCGCCGGGATCGCCTGGTGGAAATGCTCGCGCAGGTGCTTGACCACTTCACACCCCACGACCCCGTGATCCAGGTGGAAATCCGCCAGGATCAGCTCCGGCGCACGCCCTTGCAGCACATCAAGGGCGCCCGCTTCGTCGGTGGCGGTCAGGACTTCGCAGCCCCACTGCCCCAACAACGCCGCCATGCTTTGCAAGATGCTCAGTTCATTGTCGATCACCAACAAACGCCGCCCCGGCAGCGGGTTGCCGGCGACCGCCTGTATGGGCATTTGAGCAATGGGCAGCGGTTTTTCGGCTGACAGTGGCACCTCGATGCTGAACACCGAGCCACGCCCCGGACGGGAACGCACTTGGACCCGGTAGCCAAGGATACGGGCGATACGTTCGACAATCGCCAGCCCCAGGCCCACGCCTTTGCGGTCCGCCGCCCGCCCGACGTCCAGTTGATTGAACTCCAGGAATATCGACTCCAAGCAGTCGGCGGCAATGCCGCGACCGGTGTCCCAGACTTCCAGGCTCAACCGCTCGCCCCGACGCCGTGCAGCCAAGAGAACACCGCCCTTGTCGGTGTAGCGGCAGGCGTTGCTGAGCAGGTTGCGCAGAATGCGGGTCATCAATCGCAGGTCAGTCAGCACGGCTTCATCGCCAAACCGCACCCGCAGCTCCAGCCCGACAGCGCCTGCCACCGATTGGAATTCCGACACCAGCGGCGCCAGTAACTCATCCAGTCGATACGGAGCCAGGTCGGGCCTGACCTCCGCCTGGTCCAAACGGGAAATGTCCAGCAGGTCTGTGAGCAGATCTTCCGCGCCTTCCAGGGCCTGGTGGGTACGCTCAACCAGCACATGTTCGGCGGTGGGCAGTTGGCGTTCGCGCAACGTGGAAATCAACAGGCGGGCGGCGTTGAGCGGTTGCAACAAGTCGTGACTGGCCGCTGCCAGGTATTTATCTTTGCTGCGGTTGGCCGCCTGTGCGGCGTCGCGCGCGTCGCGCAACTGCTGCTCAATCAGCTCTCGCTGGGCGATCTGTTGTTGCAGGTTACGGTTGGCCTCCAGCAGCGCATCGGTGCGCTCGGACACCCGCTGCTCCAACTGGTTGTTGAGCTGTTGCAAGTATTGCCGGGCCAACTCCAGCTCATCCAGACGCGCCGCCAGTTCTGGGTAGTGGCTCTTGCGCGTCGAGTGATTGCCCAGCCCCAGCAGCCCTTCCAGGGCTTTCTGCTGCTCGTCAGAGGGCTTCGCCATAAACGACCTCGACATCCCGTTGGCTCGACTCCCGAGGATTGGTGAGGATGCACGGGTCGTGCATCGCATGCTGCGACAGGAACGGAATGTCCGAGGTGCTCACACCGTGCAGGCCCAGGGTCTCGTGGAAACCGATGGTGTGCTTGAGGGCAATCAGGTGTTCCACCAGCCGAGTGCGGATCTGGCGGTGGTTGAGCCCCCGGCAGTCGATGCCCAGCGTCTCGGCAATCACCTTGAAACGGTCCGGCGCCGAGTTGTAGTTGAACGCCACCACGTGCTCCACCAGCACCGCGTTGCACAAGCCATGGGGCAAATCGAGGAAGCCGCCCAGGCTGTGGGACATCGCGTGCACCGCGCCGAGGATTGCGTTGGAGAATGCCAGCCCGGCCTGCATGCTGCCCAGCATGATTTTTTCCCGCAGGGTGATGTCCGCCGGGTTGGCGATCATCTGCACCAGGTTGCCGTTGATCAGGCGCATCGCTTCCAGCGCATGGGGGTCGGTCAACGGGCCATGACCGGTGGACACAAACGCCTCGATGGCGTGAACCAGGGCGTCGATGCCGGTACAGGCCGACAGGAACGGGTCCATGCTCAGGGTGGTTTCCGGGTCGATCAGCGACACGTCCGGTACCGCCGCCTTGCTGACGATGGAAAACTTCATGCGTTCTTGCTGGTTGGAAATGATCACGAACTGCGACACATCGGCCGAGGTGCCGGCAGTGGTGGGAATCAAGATCAAGGGCGGGCTGGGCATGTTCAGCATGTCGACACCCTCGAATTCGAGGATGCTGCGACCATGGGCGACGACAATGCCGATGGCCTTGCCGCAGTCCATCGGGCTGCCGCCGCCAATCGCAACGATGACGTCGCAATGGTTTTCCCGGTACACGTCGGCACCGAGCATCACTTCCTCGACCCGGGGGTTGGGTGAGACGGCGCTGTAGAGACAGTAATCAATGGCCTGGGCCTGGAGGCTGGCTTCGACATCGGCCACCCACCCGGCAGCGATCACGCCGGGATCGGTGACGATCAGCACCTTGCGTGCGCCGAACGTCTTGGCATAGTTGCCAACATTGTGCCGACAACCGGCGCCGAACATGATTTCAGGTGAAACGAACTTGCGCAGCGGGCTGAGACTCATCTTTTCAGGTACGTGGCTCATCGGTAAGCCTGTTCTTATTGTATTGGGATACCCTGAGCCTAAAGCATCCCACCGTGATTGCAATCAGACCAAATGGTGAGCCCGGCCTGAACGCGTCAGGCCGGGCCGGCACTCATCGGTTGGCGAAGTACATCGTCACTTCAAAGCCAATACGCAGGTCGGTGTACGCGGGTTTAGTCCACATGGGTCTTTCCTCTTCTTGTACCGGGCGATTCCGGCAAGGTCATTAATGCACGCCGCGCCCGAGGCTCGAATGCTACTTTCGAAGCGGTGGGTGGGGTGCGTTGGTAGCAATTCAGGAGAGCGACAAAACCCATTGTGAGAGCAAGGCTTACTGTGGGAGCAAAGCTTGCTCGCGATTAGTCGCCTCGGCCTGACCGGAGACCGAGTCGCCTGTATCGCGGGCAAGCCTTGCTCCCACAGCAAGCTCGCTCCCACAGGGTGTCGTGCTGTGTTATCGGGTTAGAAGAACCCCAACGGATTGATGTCGTAGCTCACCAGCAGGTTCTTGGTCTGCTGGTAGTGGTCGAGCATCATTTTGTGGGTTTCACGCCCCACGCCGGACTTCTTGTAGCCACCGAACGCGGCGTGCGCCGGGTACAGGTGGTAGCAGTTGGTCCACACGCGACCGGCCTTGATCGCCCGGCCCATGCGGTAGGCGCGGTTGATGTCGCGAGTCCACAGGCCGGCGCCGAGGCCGAACTCGGTGTCGTTGGCAATGGCCAGGGCTTCGGCTTCGTCCTTGAAGGTGGTCACACCCACTACCGGGCCGAAGATTTCTTCCTGGAACACACGCATTTTGTTGTGGCCCTTGAGCAGGGTCGGCTGGATGTAATAGCCGCTCGACAGATCCCCCTCGAGTCGCTCGGCAGCACCGCCGGTGAGCAGCTCGGCGCCCTCTTGCTGGGCAATTTCAAGGTACGAGAGGATCTTGTCGTACTGCTGCTCGGAGGCCTGGGCGCCAACCATGGTCTCGGTGTCCAGCGGGTCGCCGCGCTTGATCTTGGCGATCTTCTTCATGACTACGGCCATGAACGATTCGTAGATCGACTCCTGCACCAGCGCCCGGGACGGGCAGGTGCAGACTTCGCCCTGGTTGAAGAACGCCAGCACCAGGCCTTCGGCGGCTTTCTCGATGAAGGCCGGCTCGGCCTGCATGATGTCTTCGAAGAAGATGTTCGGCGACTTGCCACCCAGTTCCACGGTGGACGGGATGATGTTCTCGGCGGCGCATTTCATGATGTGCGAGCCCACCGGGGTGGAACCGGTGAAGGCGATCTTGGCGATGCGCTTGCTGGTGGCCAGGGCTTCACCGGCTTCGCGACCGAAACCATGGACGATGTTCAACACCCCTGGCGGCAGCAGGTCAGCGACCAGCTCGATGAAGACCATGATCGACAGCGGCGTCTGTTCAGCCGGCTTGAGCACGACGCAGTTACCGGCAGCCAGGGCCGGGGCGAGTTTCCAGGCGGCCATCAGCAGCGGGAAGTTCCACGGGATGATCTGCCCGACCACGCCCAGCGGCTCGTGGAAATGATAGGCCGTGGTCAGTTCGTTGATCTCGGCCGCCCCACCCTCTTGGGCGCGGATGCAGCCGGCGAAATAACGGAAATGGTCGGCCGCCAGCGGCACGTCGGCATTGAGGGTTTCGCGCACGGCCTTGCCGTTGTCCCAGGTTTCGCTGACGGCGAGGATTTCCAGGTTCTGCTCGATACGGTCGGCGATTTTCAACAGCACCAGGGAACGGTCCTGCACCGAGGTCTTGCCCCAGGCATCGGCTGCGGCATGGGCGGCATCCAGGGCCTTGTCGATGTCGGCGGCGCTGGAGCGTGGGAATTCGGCAATGACTTCGCCATTGACCGGGGACGTGTTCGTGAAGTATTCGCCGTTGACCGGCGCGACGAATTCGCCGCCGATGAAGTTGCCATAGCGCGGCTTGAAGGAAACGACGGCGCCTGGGGTTCCGGGTTGTGCATAGATCATGATGGGGCCTCTGCCTGGTCGATGCCTGTCACGGGACAGGCGATAGGCCGATGGTAGAGAGCCCCGCCTGCCGGACGAATGCGTCGTTGGCAGGGGGGACTCTCGTTATTTGGTCGTAGATTTTGCCGCGATCTGAGGTTGACCCGGGCTTTTTTGTGGGAGCGAGCTTGCTCGCGATGAGGTCGGCACATCCAGCATGGAGGGTGACTGATCGACCGCTATCGCGAGCAAGCTCGCTCCCACAGGTTCTGCATTTGCCAGAGTTGGCTCAGCGCTTGACCACCAAGTCCTTCGGCAACTTGAAGGTCCAGAGCATGCCGCCCTGGTTGAAGTCCTTCACGCGCTTGGCCACCTCGCCGCCCCACAGCGGCACCGCGCCGCCCCAGCCGGAGACCACGGAGACGTATTGCTCGCCGTCCATTTCCCAGGTGATGGGCGAGCCGAGCACGCCGGAGCCGGTCTGGAATTCCCAGACCTTTTCCCCGGTCTTGGCGTTGAATGCCTGCAGGAACCCTTCAGGCGTACCGGTGAACACCAGGTTGCCCTTGGTGGTCAGGACCCCGCCCCACAGCGGCGCGTAGTTCTTGTGGCGCCAGACTTCCTTGCCGGTCTTGGGGTCGATGGCCCGCAGCACGCCGATGTAATCCTCGTTCAGCGGCTTGATGGTGAAACCGGCTCCGAGGAACGCCGCGCCTTTCTTGTAGGCGATGCCTTCGTTCCAGATGTCCATGCCCCACTCGTTGGACGGCACGTAGAACAGCCCGGTGTCCTGGTTATACGCCATCGGCATCCAGTTTTTTGCGCCGAGGAAGGCCGGTGCGACAAACACCGAACTGCCTTTGGCTTCGCTGCCCGGCGCGCCCGGACGGCTGGCCTCGTTGTAGATCGGCCGCCCATCCTTGTCCAGGCCAGTGGCCCAGGTGATCTTGTCGACAAACGGGAAGCCGCGGATGAACTTGCCGTTGGTGCGGTCGAGCACGTAGAAGAAGCCGTTACGGTCCGCGGTCGCCGCCGCCTTGATGTCCTTGCCGCCTTCCTTGTAGTTGAACGAGATCAGTTCATTGACGCCGTCATAATCCCAGCCGTCGTGAGGCGTGCTCTGGAAGTGCCATTTGATGCTGCCATCGTCCGGGTTCAGGGCCAGGCGCGACGACGAATAGAGGTTGTCGCCAGGACGCAGGTGGGAGTTCCAGGGCGCCGGGTTGCCGGTGCCGAACAGCAACAGGTTGGTTTCCGGGTCGTAGTAGCCGCCCAGCCAAGGCGCGGCACCGCCGGTTTTCCAGAGATCACCCGGCCAGGTCTTGCCCGCCTCGCCGCCGGAAATACCATTCTCGATGGCTTTGCCGTCCTTGTAGACGTAGCCCATGTGGCCTTCCACGGTTGGGCGGGTCCACAGCAGGTCACCGTTCTTCGGGTCGTAGGCGCTGATCTGGCCCACCACGCCGAACTCGCCCCCGGCCACGCCGGTGATCAGCTTGCCGTTGATGACCAGCGGCGCGGCGCTGATGGAGTAGCCTTCCTTGTGGTCGGCCACCTTCTTGCTCCACACCACTTTGCCGGTGTCCTTGTTCAAGGCCACCAGCTTGGCGTCGAGGGTGCCGAAGAACACCAGGTCGCCGTACAACGCTACGCCACGGTTGATCACGTCGCAGCAAGGACGGATGTCATCGGGCAGGCGCGCATCGTATTGCCACAGCTTCTTGCCGGTGCGCGCATCCACTGCGAATACCCGAGAGTAGGAACCGGTGAGGTACATCACCCCGTCCTTGATCATCGGCTGGGCTTGCTGGCCACGCTGCTTTTCACCGCCGAAGGAGAACGCCCAGACCGGTCGCAGGTCCTTGACGTTATCGACATTGAGGGTATCGAGCGGGCTGTAGCGCTGGCCCTGGACACCCAGGCCGTTGGTCACGATCTGTTGCGGGTTTTTCGGGTCCTGGAGAATTTCCTGATCGGTCACGGCTGCAAGGGCCGAACCGGACAGCAGCATGGCACTGAGCAGCAGGCTCACGGCGAAGGGTTGGCGACGTGCGGGATGACTCATGACGGCTACCTCTGCGGTTATTGTTATACCCGGGAATTTTTCCCGGTCTGCCACAGATTCTTGGGCTCGGAGCCGTTGCCAACAATTGCCCGCTGTGTTGAGTTTTCTAGTTCCTTGGTACACATGGAGGAGTGCGTTCAGTCAGGGTCGTGGGCATCCACCCGCTTCATCCCCGCCCGCTCATAGCGCGGATAGAGATGACTGACGCTGCGAATCAACTCATAGCGACTCAGGCTGATCCCGGCAAAGCGCTCGGGGATGGGGCTGCGGATCATCTCGGCCATGTCGTCGCCCCGCGCCGCGCCATCGCGCATCAGTTGGTCGAGCCAGCCCAGGTAGTCGCGCATCTGTGCAAAGGGCCGGGCGTCGATCGCGACCGGGCCGTGGCCGGGCACGATCTGCTTCCAGGGCAGGGCCTGCAAGGTGTCCAGGTCCCGGAGCCAGACCTCGAGTCCCGGGCTGTTGGGGGTGGTCAGGGCGCGCTCGTAAAACACCAGGTCGCCGGCAAACAGCGCGCCGGTGGTTTCGTCGAGGATCGCCAGGTCGGCCCCGGTGTGCCCGGCCAGTTGCAGCAAGCGCAACGAATGGTCACCCACCCTCAGCGACCCCGCAGCCAGCTCTCGAGTCGGCAGCACCACCTCGGTGCCGCGCATCCAGTCGCCCACCAGCCGGTACATGTTTTCCGCCAGCGCATCACCCTGTTGCCGCAGCAGGTCGGTGGTGCCCGCCAAGGCGCCAATGGGCACGTCGCTGAAGGCTTGGTTGCCCAATACATGGTCGGGGTGGTGATGGGTCAGCAGGACCTGGATCACCGGTTTGTCGGTGGTCGCGGCAATGGCCTGGCGCAGCGCCTCGCCGTAGCGCTTCGACGGCCCGGTATCGATCACCACCACGCCGGCATCGGTAACGATGAACGCGGTGTTGACGATGTTGCCGCCGTTGGCCTTGGCAAAATTCTCGGTGCTGCCTTCCAGCAGCCAGGTGCCTTCGGCGATCTGCCGGGGCTTGAGTGCGTAGCCCGTCCCGGCCCACGTCGGCCAGCACAGGCTCAGGAACATCAGCAACAACCAGCGCATGGCGCGCTCCTTGTGGTCAGGGGATCGCCGCCTCGAACGTATTGCCGCTGTTGTCGCGCAGCAGCAGGCGGGTCTGGCCCGGGCCTCGGATGTCGAAGCCCAGGTTGGGGTTTTCGCTGACCGCCGGGAACAGCTCCAGGCGCGCCAGCACCTGGCCGTCGGCGTCCAGCAGTTGCGCCTGGTTGAGGAAAAATTCCGGGATGCCGCTCACCAGGCCGTTATCCATCGGATGAGCCACCTGCAGGCGCAGGCGGCTCGAATCGCCCCGGGGATAGCGGGCGCCCAGTACCTCGCCCAAGTGTTCCTCCCAACCTGGCTGGGTGCGCACCACGCTGGGCGCGGTGCAGCCGCCACCGGCCGCGTCGATCAGCGTCGAGCCGACGTGCCACAAGCCATCGCGGGTCTGCACGGCGGCGCGCAACGGCGTGGCTTGCTCGATGCGAATGCGGATCGACAGCCAGGGCAGCACTCGCTCCCCCGGTTGGAAGTCGACGATTTTCGGCAACGGGTTCAGTTCGGCCCAGGCCAGCACCCGCACGACGTCGCCGGTGAAGGCCCGGGCATCTATTTCCAGTGGCACCTGGCGGGCGTCTTCGGCAAAGGGTGGCGCCAGCAGGCGTACCCGGTCATCGAACACGAACGGCGCGTCCCCCAGCAATTGCTTGTGATAAAAGGCCCACATCACCGATGGCACCGGGTCCTTCCCTGGCTCGACCGCCGCCCAGGCGGTCATTGGCAGGCCGCACCACAGCAGGCACCACATGACCCATTTCATCCCGGCGCTCCTATTGATACATCTCCGGCACTTCGTAACGCAGGCCGTAATGGGCATAGACGGTCTTGACGCTGCCGTCGCGGATCAAGCCTTCCAGCGCCTCTTCCACCGCATAGGCCAGCTGACGGTTGCTTTCATGCACCGCCATGCCGATTTCCCAACGTTGCTTGCCCATGTTCGGGTAGGCATTCTCCGCCAGCGCCAGTTGCGGATCGGCCGCCTCGTGCACTTGCCAATCGACCTCACCGCGCATGGCCATGACAGCGTCCACCTCCCCGGCCTGCATGGCCTTGAAGGCCTGGCTGACACCGGGGTAATGGTGGGTCTTGGCGCTGAGCATGCCGTTGAACACCGACGTCAGGTAGAACGACGGCACGCTATCGACTTCAACGCCAATGGGGTGCTGCTGGAACACCGCGACACTGCCCACCGAATCCAGTCGGCGGCGGTCAAATGCCACCTGCCAGCATTCCTGCTGATAAGGGCCGAACATCACCACCTGGGCGTTTGCCAGTTCGCCGATGTCGTTGCGCCTTTGCACGTAGTCATGATCGTACGGGACACGCATCATCAGGTCGGCGAGTTGTCGATCGTGCAGCGGACTGCTGCGCCAGATGTAATCGCGCAGATCGTCATCGAGTTTTTCGCCCGGCGGTGCCCACATCAGTTGCAGGCGCACGCCAAGCGCCTTGGCCAGGGCCTGGGCCAGTTCCACGTCCACGCCCCTGGGTTGGCCGTGGTCTTCGAAACTGTAGGGCGCGAAGTCCTTGTAGACCGCGACCTTCAACTCACCGGCCGCGATCATCTGGTCGTAGCTGCGCACCTGCGCCTGCACCGCCTGGCCCCACAGGAGCAGGCTGCACATTACCCACGCGAACAGGCGCATGGCGATCACTCCTCGACGTGCACGCTGTCGAGATAGGTGCGCACCGCCCACAAGGCTTCCTGGCTCAGGTAGTCGGCCATTTTTGGCATGTAGACCCGGCCGTCGCGCACCGCACCGTGACGTACGCGCTCGACAAACCACTCATCACCGGCGTCGGCGGCGTCGAGCATGCGCAGGTCCGGGGCGATGCCGCCCGATTTGGCTTCCAGGCCATGGCAGGCCGCGCAGTTCTGGTTGTAGGCCGATGAGCCGATTTCCAGTGCCCGGTCGTGTTCAGGTGAGGCGCGATAAGGGTTCACCGTGGCCCAGCCGTCACCGTCCAGTGCGACACCGGTGTCCTTGATCGGGGTCAGACCCTTGGTTTCCACTGCCTGGGGCACTACGTTGCCATGGGCCCATGCGGAGCCTGCGCCGGTCAGCCCCATCAGTAATGCGGTAGCGATGATGGCGTTGCGTTTTGTTGTCATTGTTATGCCCTCTGGATTGCACGCAAGACCTCTGTGAAGAAGCCGTGCCGTCATCTTAGGAACCCCCTTGCCCCAGCCGAATGCTGCTTTGGTGGCCGGGGTCTAGTTCCTTGGTAGCAAGCCATCCGACGCAGGTCGTAAAGACAGGCGGTTCGGGAAGTCTTCCCGGCAAGGGCGGGACTTTTTCCGTATCGGCAACGTCGTGGCGCGACTCACCCTAGTCAGGCCAAAACCTTTCACTGGGAACTGCCACCATGAGAATAAAAACGCTACCCGCCCTCTCCTCCCTGACCGTTGCCTTGCTGCTGGCCGGCAGTCTGTCGTCGAGTCCCTCGGCGCACGCTGCCGTCACCTGGGAAGACATCGCCAACGACCACCTGACCACCAAGGACGTGCTGCAATACGGCATGGGCACCAACGCCCAGCGCTGGAGCCCGCTGGCCCAGGTCAACGACAAGAACGTGTTCAAGCTGACCCCGGCCTGGTCCTACTCATTCGGCGACGAGAAGCAGCGCGGCCAGGAGTCCCAGGCCATCGTCAGCGACGGCGTGGTGTACGTCACCGGCTCGTACTCGCGGGTATTCGCCCTCGACGCCAAGACCGGCAAGCGCCTGTGGACCTACAACCACCGGCTGCCGGACAACATTCGCCCGTGCTGCGACGTGGTCAACCGCGGCGCGGCCATCTACGGCGACAAGATCTACTTCGGCACCCTGGACGCGCGAGTCGTCGCCCTGGATAAAAACACCGGCAAAGTGGTGTGGAACAAGAAGTTCGGCGACCACGCCGGCGGCTACACCATGACCGGCGCCCCGGTGCTGATCAAGGACAAGACCAGTGGCAAGGTCCTGCTGATCCATGGCAGTTCCGGCGACGAGTTCGGTGTGGTCGGGCAACTGTTCGCCCGCGACCCGGACACCGGCGACGAAGTCTGGATGCGCCCGTTTGTCGAAGGCCACATGGGCCGCCTCAACGGCAAGGACAGCACGCCGACCGGCGACGTCAAGGCGCCCTCCTGGCCCGACGACAAGACCACTGAAACCGGCAAGGTCGAAGCCTGGAGCCACGGCGGCGGCGCACCTTGGCAGAGTGCCAGTTTCGACGCCGAGACCAACACCATCATCGTCGGCGCGGGCAACCCCGGCCCGTGGAACACCTGGGCGCGCACGGCCAAGGACGGCAACCCTCACGACTTCGACAGCCTCTATACCTCCGGCCAGGTCGGGGTCGACCCAAGCACTGGCGAAGTGAAGTGGTTCTACCAACACACGCCCAACGACGCCTGGGACTTCTCCGGCAACAACGAGCTGGTGCTGTTCGACTACAAGGATAAGGACGGCAAGGTGGTCAAGGCCACCGCCCACGCCGACCGCAACGGTTTCTTCTACGTGGTGGACCGCAACAACGGCAAGCTGCAGAACGCCTTCCCGTTCGTCGACAACATCACCTGGGCCAGCCACATCGACCTCAAGACCGGTCGCCCAGTGGAGAATCCCGGCCAGCGTCCGGCCAAGCCATTACCGGGTGAAACCAAGGGCAAGCCGGTGGAAGTCTCGCCGCCCTTCCTCGGTGGCAAGAACTGGAACCCCATGGCCTACAGCCAGGACACCGGCCTGTTCTACGTCCCCGGCAACCAGTGGAAAGAGGAATACTGGACCGAGGAAGTGAACTACAAGAAAGGCTCGGCCTACCTGGGCATGGGCTTTCGCATCAAGCGCATGTACGACGATCACGTCGGCAGCCTGCGGGCGATGAACCCCACCACCGGCAAGGTGGTCTGGGAACACAAGGAACCTCTGCCACTATGGGCTGGTGTGCTGGCGACCAAGGGCAACCTGGTGTTCACCGGCACCGGCGACGGCTTCTTCAAGGCCTTCAACGCCAAGACCGGCCAGGAACTGTGGAAATTCCAGACCGGCAGCGGCATCGTCTCCCCGCCCATCACGTGGGAGCAGGACGGCGAGCAATTCATCGGCGTGACCGTCGGCTACGGTGGCGCCGTACCGTTGTGGGGCGGCGACATGGCCGAACTGACCAAGCCGGTGGCCCAGGGTGGGTCGTTCTGGGTGTTCAAGATTCCGAGCTGGGATAAGGCGACGGCGCAGAAATAACCTGACCCTCACCACAATCCCCTGTGGGAGCGGGCTTGCTCGCGAAAGCGGTGGTTCAGTTGATAGGGATTTTGACTGTGCCTACGTCTTCGCGAGCAAGCCCGCTCCCACACTTGCCCGAGTTCCTGCCATGAAATCATTGCCATTGCTGCTTCTGTTCATCGGCGCCCTTGCCCATGCCGACGACCCTGACACCCCCCTGACGATCAACGGCTGCCTCATCGCCGAATCCAGCCAATGCCCCGGCGCCAACCTTCGCGGTGCAAAACTGGCGAACCAGGACCTGCGCAAGATGAACCTCAGCGGTGCCGATCTGCGCGACGCCGATCTGCGGCACGCGCGACTGGACCTGGCCAATCTTGAGAAAGCCCAGCTGCAGGGCGCCAACCTGACCCGTGCCAGCCTGCAACAAAGCAACCTGCGCCTGGCGGACTTCAGCGGCGCCACACTCAAGGCGATCCAGGGTTGGGGCCTGTTCGCCCAGGGCGCGCAATTCCAGCGTGCCGACCTGACGGCGGCCTACCTGCAATTCGCCCGCTTGTCCGGCGCCCGCTTGCACGAGGCGAACCTGCAGGCGGCGGACCTGGAAATGGCCTGGCTGAGCAAGGCCGACCTCAAGGGCGCCGACCTGCGCGACGCCAACCTGCAGGAAGCCAAGCTCGGTGAAAGCAACCTGGAACAGGCCAACCTGAGCGGTTCTCGCCAGCATTACGGGAATTTCCAGGATGCCAATATGCAAGGCTGTACCGGGTGCCCGACGTCTTGGGATCAGTGAAGACCTGATCGCTCCTACGCTCCGTGTGGGAATGCCTCAACGGACGCTCCGCGTTCGGCTCTGATCATTTCAGCCAGCCACCCGCACCACCCCCATATCGATCCCCAGGTGCACCAACTCGGCATGGGAACTGACCTGCAACTTGCTCTTGAGCAGCGTCAGGTGGTTGGACACGGTCTTGGCGCTGATGCACAGCTGTTCGGCAATGGTGCGGGCGGGGGTGCCCTTGGCGAGCATGACGAAAATCTCCAACTCACGTTGGGTCATGCATTGCAGGCGCGGGTCGACATCCTGGCGCGAGCTGGTGCAGGCCAGTTGCGTGGCCAGGGATTGCTCGATGTAGACATGCCCGGCCAGCACCCGGCGTACCGCTTCCACCAGCACCTGGGGTGCCGAATTCTTGGTCAGGTAGCCCGCGGCACCGGCGTCCAATGCCTGGCGCACCAAGGGCAATTCATCGTGCATGCTGAAGAACAACACCCGCAGTTGTGGCAAGCGCTGGCGTAGCCGGCGGGTGGTTTCCAAGCCACTGATACCGGGCAGGCCGAAGTCCATGATCACCAGATGCGGCACCTGCTCCTGGACCTGGCTCAACGCCTCCTCGCCGGTGGCTGCTTCGCGGACCTGCAGGTCCGGCATCAACACCCGCAAAAGGCTGGCATAGCCCTGCCGAACCACCGCATGGTCGTCCACCAACAAAATGTTCATCACGCCTCCAAGGCAATATTCAAGGCCAGCGCCCAACCGGCGCCAGGCTGGCTGACGATGCGCAGCTCACCGCCCAGGCTGCGCGCCCGCTCGGACATCGAGTGCAAGCCAACACCGGCGCGCGATGGTTGCGTCGCTCCGCAACCGTTGTCGCGCACCAGCAACCGCAGGCGCCCGGCGCGGTGTTGCAGGCGAATCCGCACCTGCGTGGCGCCGGCATGCCGGGCAATGTTGGTCAACGCTTCCTGCAACAAACGATACAAATGGGTCTTGTCCGGCCCGGACAAGGGCGGCAGCGTTTTGTCGATCCACACCTGACAGGCGATACCCTGGTTGGCCTGCCATTGCCCGGCCAATAGCCTGATGGCCTCGCACAACGGCAGGTGCTGCAACACCACGGGGTACAAGTCATGCACCAGCGCCCGGAAACCCAATTGCAAATGCTCGCAATGCTCTTCGAGCTGGCTGACGGTCTGCTCCAGCGCCAGGGGTTGATCCATCACCAGCCGCAGCAGGCAGGCGCGGGCCCGAATACCGGCCACGTATTGGCCCAGGTCGTCGTGCAGGGTCTGGGCCAGTTGGGTGCGCTCCTGCTCCTGCACGGCCAGCAAAGCCTGGGTAAGCCGGGCGTTATCGGCCTGGGCCTCGGCCAGGGCGGCGGTCATGCGATTGAAATGCCCCGCCAGATGCTGCGCCTCCGGGATACCCTCAGTGCCCAGGCGCACCTGCAGGTTCCCCGCTGACACCTGACGCAACGCATGCAGCAACTCATCGAGCAAACGCATGCCCCGGCGTACCCCCCAGCGAATCACCAACAGGCTGAGCGACAGCGCCAGGGCGCAGACGTACAACAGTTGCACCAAGGAATCGAGAATCTCGTCGATTTCATCGCGCGGGTCGACGGCAATCCAGGCCCGCCGACCGTCCGGCAAATCCACCACCTGGGCCGCAGGGCCGTCATCCAGTAACCGGCGGCCAAGCCAGGCCTTCATCCCGTCTTCATCCGCCGGGAACAGTTCCCCAGGGGCCAGCCAACGGACCCGCACATGCCGCAGGCTGCCGGTCAACCGCGGCTGGAGACTGGCCGGATCGCGCTCGGCGGTTTCGCGCAGGTAATGCACCACCGACTCGGCCGATTGCAGCTCGCGTTTCACATCGGCCGTGGCCTGGTGCAACAACAGGACTGCACAGGCCAGGGTGACCAGGGCGAAAAAGGCACAAACCCAGAGGTTGATGCGCCAGAGGGCTGACATGGTTAGCGCTCCAACCTTGAATTGACATTGACGCCCACCCCCTGTGGGAGCGAGCTTGCTCGCGATGACGGCGGCACATCCGGTACTGAAGTCGACTGAACCACCGCTATCGCGAGCAAGCTCGCTCCCACAGAGGGGCTTGGAGGTTTCCAGGTTCTGGGACGATCAACCCCGATCAAACTCAGGATCAGCAGAAACGGCAGCAGCAACGCTTTGAGAATCCGCATGGTCTGTCCCCTCCTGGTCAATGACGATGCCTAGCATGCTAAAACCCCGGCCTCCAAGGTGAGTTACTACCTTGGTACTGCACCGGCGGTACTTTCTGCATATTTCCCCATGACCCTGGGCTTCCTATGCTGGCGCTACCTGCAATGGAGGATGTCATGCGCCGGCTCGTCAGTTACGCCCTGGTTTCTCTGCTGGCAGCGGCAACCGCTCACGCGGGCGATATCACGCCGCTACAAGTGCGCATCGGCTACCTGGGTTATCGTCCCGATCCGGGCCCGTTGCTGTCCAACGTCATTGCCGAACCGGCCGATGCCGGGTTGCGCGGCGCTGAACTGGCGATCGTCGACAGCAACAGCACCGGACGTTTTCTCAAGCACGACTACCGCCTGGAAAGCGCCAGCGTCAACACTCCCGAAGCGCTGCTCCAGGCCGCCCGGGCCCAACACGACCAGGGTCTGCGGCTGTTCGTGGTCAACGCACCGGCCGCCAGCCTGCGCCAACTCAGCGCCGCCCTGCCCGACAGCCTGCTGTTCAACGCCGGTAGCCCCGACGACAGCCTGCGCACCACCGACTGCCTCGGTAACGTGCTGCACAGCCTGCCCGACCGCGCCATGCTCGCCGATGCCCTGGTGCAGTTCAGCGTCGTGCGTAAATGGCAGCGGGCCTTGCTGATCGTCGGCCAGACGCCCGAGGACCAGGCCTATGCCGCCGCATTGCGCCGGGCCATGAAACGCTTCGGCATGAAGATCGTCGCCGAGAAGGCCTGGCAGTTCGACAACGACCAGCGTCGCAGCGCCCAGGCCGACATGCCACTGTTCACCCAGACCGCCGAGTACGACGTGGTACTGGTGGCCGACGAGCGCGGCGACTTCGGCGAATACCTGCCCTACCAGACCTGGTACCCACGCCCGGTGGCCGGCACCCAAGGGCTGACGCCCACCGGTTGGCACAAGACCGTGGAAACCTACGGCGCAGCGCAGTTGCAAAAACGCTTCGAAGCCCTGGCCGGACGCTGGATGAACGACCGTGATTTCGCCGCCTGGATTGCCGTGCGCAGCATCGCCAGCGCCGTGAGCAAACTGCGCCAGGACGACCCGCTCGCCATCCGCCATCTGGCCCTCAGCGACCAGTTGCCCCTGGACGGCTTCAAGGGTCGCAAGCTCAGCTACCGGCCCTGGAACGGCCAGTTGCGCCAACCAATTGCGCTGGTCCAGCCTCGGGCACTGGTCAGCACCTCGCCCCAGGACGGTTTTCTCCACCCTTCCAATGAAATGGACAGCCTGGGCTATGACCAGCCCGAAGTGAGCTGCCGTTACCCCTGATCGATAACAACAATAAGGAAAACCGCCATGCGCCGCTCCCTGATTCACCCGGCCCGGCTCTGCCCGACCCGGCTATGCAAAGCCCTCGCCCTGGGCGCCGCGTTGCTCGCCGCCGGTCCCGCCGCCGCCAGCATCGCCTGGGTTTCCAACGAGAAAGACAACAGCCTGAGCCTGATCGACATGCAGAGCCTGGAAGTCATCGAGACCCTGCCGGTCGGCCAGCGCCCCCGGGGCCTGCTGCTGTCCCACGACAATCGCCTGCTGTACATCTGCGCCAGCGACTCGGACCGGGTCCAGGTGATGGACGTCGCCACCCGCAAGATCATCAAGGAACTGCCTTCCGGCAAGGACCCGGAGCAGTTCGCCCTGCACCCCAACGACCGCTGGCTGTATGTCTCCAACGAAGACGATGCCCTGGTCACGGTGATCGACACCCAGACCTCCGAAGTGCTCGGCCAGATCGGCGTGGGTGTCGAACCCGAAGGCATGGCCGTCAGCCCTGACGGCAAGTGGGCGGTCAACACCAGCGAAACCACGAACATGCTGCACTGGATCGATACCAGCACCCAGACCCTGGCCGACAACACCCTGGTGGATCAGCGGCCACGTTTCGTCGAGTTCAATCGCGACGGCACGCAGCTCTGGGCCTCGGCGGAGATCGGCGGCACGTTGACCGTGCTTGACGTGGCGACGCGCAAGATCCTCAAGACCCTGACGTTCCAGATCAAGGGTGTGCACCCGGACAAGGTCCAACCGGTGGGCATCAAGCTCAGCGCCGACGGCAAGCTGGCGTTCGTCGCCTTGGGCCCGGCGAACCATGTGGCAGTGATCGACGCCAAGACCTTCGAAGTGCTGGATTATCTGCTGGTGGGCCGACGGGTCTGGCAACTGGCGTTCACCCCGGACCAGAAGCAGCTGCTGGCGACCAACGGCGTCAGCGGCGATGTCTCGGTGATCGATGTTGAGAGCCGCAAGGTCCTGAAGTCGGTGAAAGTCGGGCGCTACCCTTGGGGCGTGGTGGTCACGCCATGAACGCCCTGGAGGTCAGCGACCTGAGCTTTGCCTATGGCACGCGCGAAGCCCTCAAGCAGATGAATTTCAGCCTTCCCGCCGGGCGTTTCGCTGCGCTGCTGGGGCCCAACGGTGCCGGCAAGTCGACGCTGATCGCCCTGCTCACGCGTTTGTACGACCTGCAACGTGGCGAGATCCGCATCGGCGGTCATTCCCTGCAAAAATCACCAAGATCGGCCCTGCGCCAGTTGGGCGTGGTGTTCCAACAGAGCACCCTGGACCTGGACCTGAGCATCGAACAGAACCTGCGCTATCACCTGGCGCTGCACGGGTTTTCGCGGCGCCAGGGCAGCGCCCGCATCGACGCTGAACTGACCCGCCAGCACCTGACGGAGCGCCGCCACGAGCGGGTACGCGACCTCAACGGTGGCCATCGTCGCCGGGTCGAGATCGCCCGCGCCCTGCTCCACGAACCGCGCCTGTTGCTGCTCGACGAACCCAGCGTCGGCCTTGATCCGGCCAGCCGCCTAGCCCTGGGCCTGCACATCCGGCAACTGTGCAGCGAGCAAGGTATCAGCGTGCTCTGGACCACTCACTTGCTCGACGAAGTGCAGCCCAGCGACGATCTGTTGATCGTGCATCAGGGCCGCCTGGTCGCCAGCGGACAGGCCGACGCGGTGAGCCTGGAACACGGCGGCACCCTCGGCTCGGCCTTCACTCGCTTGACCGCCTCGGGAGTCCAGCCATGAATGCGTACTGGCAATGTTTCAGCGGCATCGTGACGCGCGAATGGCTGCGCTTCGTACTGCAACGCACCCGGCTGCTCAGCGCCCTGGTCCGGCCCCTGCTGTGGCTGGTGGTGTTCGCCGCCGGTTTTCGCGCGGCACTGGGCATCGCCATCATCGCGCCCTACGACACCTACATCCCCTACGAGGTGTACATCGTGCCCGGGCTGGCCTGCATGATCCTGTTGTTCAACGGCATGCAGGGCTCGCTGTCGATGGTCTACGACCGGGAAATGGGCAGCATGCGCGTGCTGCTGACCAGTCCCCTGCCCCGGGCTTTCCTGCTGGCGAGCAAGTTGTTGGCGACGTCGCTGATCTCGCTATTGCAGGTCTACGCCTTTCTCGCCATCGCCTGGTTGTACGGTATCCAGCCACCGACCATGGGCCTGCTGCTGGCCCTGCCGGCCCTGTTGCTGGTGGCCCTGATGCTCAGCGCCCTGGGCTTGTTGCTGTCCAATGCCATCCGGCAACTGGAAAACTTCGCCGGGGTGATGAATTTCGTGATTTTCCCGATGTTCTTCCTGTCTTCGGCACTGTACCCGCTATGGAAAATGCAGGAAGCCAGCCCTTGGCTGTACTGGCTCTGCTCGGTCAGCCCGTTCACCCACGGCGTGGAGTTGGTGCGTTTTGCGCTGTACGAGCAGTTCAACCTGCTGGCGATGGCGGTGTGCCTGGGGTTGACCCTGGTGTTCGCGCTGTTGGCGGTGTGGACGTTCAATCCGCAGCATGCGGCGTTGCGCAAGGCCGGCAGCTAACCCTTAATTGCACAGACAAAATCTGTGGGAGCAAAGCTTGCTCGCGATGGCGGCGGCTCATCCAGAATTGATGCTGACTGGCACACCGTTATCGCGAGCAAGCTTTGCTCCCACAGGGTTCGGTGCATGTTCTCCATGTCGCGCGGGTCTTTAACACTCAAATTACTACTTTAGTACTGGTTTTCCTGTCCATGGTCGCATTCACAAGACCTCGACCCTGGCATGTAATGGGCGCATAACAAAAAGGATAAATCCTATGCCCCGTTTGCTGGCGATCCTCCTGCTGGGCCTGGCGCTGAATGTTGCGCAGGCCGATACCGCGCTGTTTTCAGCGCAGGGTTATCGCATCGGCCAATACCGCAGCCCGACACCCGCCACTGCCGACGGCGCCCAGACCCTCGACACCCAGGCCCTGCAACAGCTGCTCGGCCAAGCCTCGCCCCCAGTGCTGATCGACGTCTATCGTCGGCCGTGGGTCCAAGGGCGTTTCATCGACAACGAACCCCACGCCAATCTCCCCGGCAGCCTGTGGCTGGCCAATACCGGTGACGGCGACCTCGACCCGACCTGGCAGGACTACTTCAGCCATCACCTGCGCGCGGCCACCGGCGGGCGGTTGGATTCGCCATTGGTCTTTTATTGCCGCGCAGATTGCTGGCTGAGCTGGAACGCGGTAAAACGCGCCGCTGCCATGGGCTATAACCATCTGTACTGGTATCGCGATGGCCTCGATGCCTGGGAGGCGGCCAACCTGCCCCTGCAAGCGGCCCGGCCCGAACCCTTTCCCTGATCTTGCAAGAAGTGCGTGCAACTGCTCTGCCCCACACGACAATAACGAGGTGAATGGCCATGTATAAAATCCTGATAGCCGACGATCACCCACTGTTTCGCGAAGCCATCCACAACGTCATCAGCGACGGTTTTCCTGGCAGCGAGGTCATGGAGACCGCCGACCTGGACAGTGCCCTGGCCTTGACTGCCGAGCACGACGACCTGGACCTGATCCTGCTGGACTTGAACATGCCCGGCATGCACGGGCTCAATGGCCTGATCAACCTGCGCAACGAGGCACCGACCATCCCCGTGGTGATTGTCTCCGCCGAGCAGGACAAACAGGTGGTGCTGCAGGCCATCACCTATGGCGCGGTGGGTTTCATCACCAAATCCTCGCCACGCTCGCAGATGACCGACGCCATCGAGCAGATCCTCAACGGCAACGTGTACCTGCCGCCGGACATCATTCGTACGCAAAAAAGCCCGATGGGGCGGCGCCTGAACGAAAACCCGAGCTTCCCGCCGGAACTGCTCCAGGCCTTGACCCGCAAGCAATTGCTGGTGCTCGAACGCATGACCAAGGGCGAGTCGAACAAACAGATCGCCTACACCCTGGACATCGCCGAAACCACAGTCAAGGCTCACGTCTCGGCGATCCTGCGCAAACTCAACGTGCACAACCGGGTGCAGGCGATCCTCAGTGCCGGGGATATTGATTTCGGGGCTTATCTGCGGCGTTGAACCGCTGGACACTGCTGAGATAGGGTGGATACCCCTGTGGCGAGGAAGCTTGCTCCCCCGCCACAACAGCGTTCGACTTAATGGCTCAGGGCCTGGCCCAACAGATGACTCATCGCAATCTTGAGCTTCATCGGCCGCACCGGCTTGTGCATCAGGGTGTGCCCGCGTTCGCGGATCTGCTGCTTGAGTTCGTTGCTGTAGTTGGCGGTGATCATCATGGCCGGGATCGGTGAGGCCCGGCGGGCGTTGATCCGGGCCACCGCATCGACGCCGTTCTGATCGTTGTCCAGGTGATAATCGGCGATCAACAGGTCAGCCTCGGCATGGTAGTTGTCCACCTGGCGGGCCAGGTCCTGTTCTGACAACGCGGTCACTACCTGGCAACCCCAGCCCTCCAGCAACGTACGCATGCCGGCACAGATCGCCGCATCGTTATCCAGTACCCAGACCCGCGCCCCACGCAGTCGTTCGAGCATCGGCTCGCTCATGTCCAGGCACGGCAGCGGCTTGGGCGCGGTGGCGCTCAGCGGCACGTCGATAGAGAACATCGAGCCCTTGCCCGGCCAGGAGCGCACCTGGATCCGGTGCCCGAGGATCCCGGCGATTTTCTCGACAATCGCCAGGCCCAGGCCCAACCCACGGTCCTGATTCGGGCGCTGCACGTCGCCGCGCTTGAACTCCTGGAATATTTCCTCCAGGCGGTTCTCGGCAATGCCGATGCCGCTGTCCCAGACCTGGATCGACACGCGCTGGCGGTGGCGCCGACAACCCAGCACCACCCGGCCGCTGGGGGTGTAGCGAATAGCGTTGCTCAGCAGATTGCGCAGGATTCGCGCGAGCAATTGCATGTCGCTGCGCACCAGCACCGAACAGCCGACAAAGTGCAACTCCAGCCCTTCGCTGCGGGCGATCTGGGCGTATTCGGCGGCCAGGTTGTCGAGCAGCTCGCTGAGGCCGAACGGCGCGACATCGGCCTTGATCACCCCGGCGTCCAGTTTGGATATATCCACCAGGGTGCCCAACAGGTTCTCCACGTCCTGCAGTGAATTGCTGACGTTACGCACCAGTTGCGCGTTGGCAACCGGCTCGCGGCGCTCCAGCAAGGCGCTGGTGAACAGCCGGGCGGCGTTGAGCGGTTGCAGCAGATCATGGCTGACCGCTGCGAGAAATTTGGTCTTCGACAGGTTGGCCTGCTCGGCCTCGCGCTTGGCCTCCCGCAGGCGCAATTCCACCCGGCTGCGCTCATCGATTTCGCGCAGCAACTGCTCGTTGAGGGTGGTCAGTTCGGCCGTGCGCTCCTGGACCCGCTGTTCCAGGTTCTGGTAGGCCTGGTGCAGCGCTTCAGCAGTGCGCCGGCGTTCGGTGATGTCG
The DNA here is from genome assembly GCF_054681425.1 of Pseudomonas sp. H1_F01. Classification (NCBI taxonomy): domain Bacteria; kingdom Pseudomonadati; phylum Pseudomonadota; class Gammaproteobacteria; order Pseudomonadales; family Pseudomonadaceae; genus Pseudomonas; species Pseudomonas sp. H1_F01. Next base: position 3,725,964 of record NZ_CP162823.1, read on the forward strand.
CGGATCAGCACGAAAATCCCCACCACTTCGCCGTTGGCCAGGCGGTTGGGTACATAGGAGCGCAGCATGTAGCGCTCCTGGTTGTTGATATTGGTCTCGGCGAACTCGAACGTCACGCTCTCACCCGCCAACGCCCGCGCCACGTAGGCCTCCAGGCGCTGGTAATGCTGCTCGCTATGGGCTTCGCGCAGGCTCTGGCCGAGCATCACGCCACGGGGCCAGCAATACCACTGCTCGTAGACCTTGTTGGTGAATTCGTAGACCAGGTCGGCGTTGAGATAGGCGATCAGCGCCGGCACATGGTCGGTGATCAGGCGAATCCAGCGTTCGCTTTCGCTCAGCGCCTCGGCGTGCTGGTAGCGTTCGGTGATGTCGGTGAAGGTGTTGACGTAGCCGCCAGTGGGCAAGGGATGCGTACGGATCTCCAGGACCCGGCCATCGGACAGGCGCTGCTCGGATTCGTGGATCAGCCGGCCGTTGCTGTCGCGACTGGCCGGGGTCAGCAGTTGCAGCTCACTGTCGGCAATCACTTCATTGAATGGCCGGTGCGCCGCTACCGGTGCCAGGCCGCTGAGTTCGAGGAAACGCCGGTTCCACAGCTCCAGCACGCCTTGGGCATTGACCATCGCCACGCCCTGGGACAGGTTGTCCACCGCCCGCTGCAACAGGTGGGATTTCTGCGCGATAGCCTGCTCGCGGCGCACCGTTTCGCTGAGCTTGACGTCGGTGATATCGGTGAACAGGATTACCCGGCCGCCCTCCTGGGTCGGTCGCTCGCTGACTTGCAGCCAACGTCCGTTCTGCAGCCGGTACAGCACGTGCTCGTCGGCCTGGCCCCGGGGCTCTTCGCTGAACAGTCCGTTGGCGGTCATCAAGCGCTTGACCTCGGAGAGACGCATTCCGGCGATGATGCGCACCCGGCTGTTGGCCCAGAAGGCCTTGAAGCGGCTGTTGAACAGGACAATGCGTTGCTGCTCATCGAACAGCACAAACGCATCGGAGATGCTTTCGATGGCGTCGATCAGGTGCCGGTGGGCGGTTTCCGCCCGCAGCCGCGCCTCGCCCAGCAAGTGATTGCCGGCCTTGAGTTCAGCCATGGCCTGGTTCAGCGCATCGGTGCGCTCGCGCACCTGCTCGGCCAGCACCACCGAGTGCTGGAACGCTGCATACGGATCGTTGCCCCGGGTTACGCCAGACTCCACCCGTTCGATCAGCGCCTCGTTGATGCGCCGCAACTTGCGGTTTTCGTGCTGCAGGGCAGCGAGCTGGGCCTGCAGCTCAACGATGGCCGGGGACGCGATGTCGGGCAATGGCAACTCCGGTGAACGTCTGGTTGATATGCATGCCATTGAACTGTTCTCCATAGGTGTTGAACCCCATCACCCGTTGTTCGCGCAGGAACTGGCCGATCTGCTCCAGGCCGCCGCGATCTTCCAGCTCCAGGCGCCGGAGAAAGCAATCGCAGCCGATGGTCAGCAGCAGATCACCGAGACGGGCCTGCAAACCGTCGAACAGCGTTTGCAGGTTTTGCAGCAAGGGACCGGGGGTCATGGCGGTGAGAACGATGCCGTTCTCCACCGCGCAGTAGAAACTCAGGCTCAGGTCCGGGTGCACCTGCTGGATCGCCCGCACGTAGTACTGATCGTTGATGCGCACCGCCAGTGGATGGGCGGCGAAGACCCGATAGTCGAGGGCGCTCACCGGCACGCCGATGTGCCGGGCGTATTCTTCTGCGGCGGGTTCGGCGTTGAGCTCATAGACCCGCCGCGAGGCGCTGTCGGCACCGGTCACCACCAGCTTCTCTTGGCGAGGCAGGATGTGATGGGTGGTGAAGACTTCGAATTCCAGCCAGGTATTGATCAACACCACCACGGCCGCGCCACTGTGGAACTGGCCTTCGAAGTACACATGGGTGTGGGTCAGGTAGTTGTCATCGCCAGCCGACCCGCCGAAATGCGGGATGTCCCCCAGCGCGGCACTCAAGGCCGCCAGCACCATTTCCTCGCGGCTGGACAGGCCATCGAGCAGGGTCAGGGCGAAACTGTGACCCTTGATCGGGGCCAAGGCGTTGCTGCGACAGCCGCTCGCCAGGCGCTCGACCATTTGCTGGGCGTCGATCAGGCTGAAGCGCTCCATTTCACCGATCAGTTCGGCGGCGATGGAAAAGTGCCGGTGATCGAACCCCACCGCCGTCACGCAGTTGCGACCATAACCTTGGGCGGTGATTTCACCGGCGCTGGTACAGCCCACCAGGCGAATCCCGCCGAAACTCTGGGACAACGCCTGGCCCAGGGCCGGCAGGTCGTATTCGGCGGAACAGAAAAACAGCACGAAGCCCAGGTGCGGGTGCAACAACTGCCGCGCCAGCTCCTGGGCCACCTGCTGGACATCCGTCGCCTGGGACATGGCGCTCACCACACCTTCGCTCTGGGCCTGCTGCATCTTCGCCTCCGACGGGTGCGTGATAGGAGCCCTGAGTGTACGAAGCCGCGTCGAGTCGACGAATGCTACTTGGGTAGCGGGTGGACGCTTCCATGGGATGAGATTGCTCCCTTATGTGGGAGCAAGGCTTGCCCGCGATGGAGGCGATGCGGTCTGGCAGAATCGAGGCGCCTGTTTCGCGAGCAAGCTTTGCTCCCACAAGCGCCCCTGCCACAAGCGTGGTTTGCCGAACAAGCAATATCAATGACTCATCGGCGCCATGGCAGTCGCCTGCCCCAGCAGTTTCTGGTCGATGTCTTCCAGCCGCAGCACCCGGCCGCCGGTGTCGCTGGCGAGCTTTTGTGCCGCCTGGGGGTCGGAGAACGAGGCCAGGACAACGCCCATGGCGCCTTTAAGCCCACTGCCGATGACGAAGTAGGCGGTCCGGGCGTCGATCAGGTGGGCGTCATCCGGTGTATCCCAATGGCTGCGGCCCATGTCGTGGACATACAGCTTGACGTCGGCCCGATGGTTTTCCGGCTGCAACCACCAGCCCAGCATCTCCGCCGGCGAGCAGAATTTCTTCACGCCCCCTGCCCCGACCGCCGCGCCCTTGGGCCCGGGGAAGTCAGTGATGACCATGCCGCACACATGGCACTCGTCACTGGGATGAAACGCCAGCGCCGCCTCGCTGGTCGCAGGTGGCTCGGCCTTGCCGCAGGCCGCCAGTGCCAGGCACATCAACACCCCGGCCAAGAGGCGGCCCCCCTTGAGGTACACCTTGTTCATCGTTGCATGCTCCCTTATCAAGATTGAAATTCACGGGCACCGGCGATTGAACAACCGATAGGCCAGCCACAACGGAACCGCCATCCACAAGCCCAGGCACAGCCAGAGCAAAGGCGCCGACACCGGCAGGTCGCTGCCCAAGGTCAGCACCGCGGCGCCGCTGGACGCCGCATCGAACCCGGACAGGTTGATCAGCCGATACACGTCGGTAGGGTTGAACAGCAGCAGCCAGGGCAACAGTTCCGGGCTGAAGCGCCCCTCGCTCAGCACCAGCAACGCCAGCAAGGCAAGGTCGAACACCAGCACGAAGAAAAACCACACCCCCAGCGCCAATCCGGCCGCGGTGGATTTTTCTGCCGACAAGCTGCTCAGCACATAGGCGAGCCCGAGGAACACCCAGCCCAGCAGCGTGCTGGACACCATGAACCGACCGAAGGCCCAGAGCAGCAGGCTCAACTGGACATCGTCCACCAACAGGGCGATGGCAAGCATCGCGCAGCCAAAACCGATGAAAGTGGCCAGGGCCAGGATCAAACCATGGCCGACAAACTTGCCCAGCAGCAATTGGCCGCGGCCCAACGGGTAGGTCAGCAACAGCAGCAAGGTGCCGCTCTCGTCCTCGCCGACAATCGCGTCATAGGCCAGCAGCAAGGCAATCAGCGGCATCAGGAAGGTCGCCAGGCTGGACAGGCTCGCCACCGTGGCCGGTACCGAGGTGAACCCCAGTTGACCGGACGCCGCCGCGCCGAGCCAGGCGATGCCGATCGCCAGCACCGCGAACAACAGGCTGATCGCCAACAACCAGCGATTGCGCAGGCCATCGCTGAATTCCTTGCGGGCCATGTTCCAGACCGGATTCATAGGCTGGTCTCCTCGGCTGCGGCACGGACCATGTAATGACGGTACAAGTCCTCCAGCGACGGCGGCTTGATCTCGACATCCGACGGGTCATCCTGGGCCAGTAACTGGCGCAGCAATTTAAGTTTGCTGCCATCCGGCGCGGACACTTGCACCCCTTCTGCGCCCCAACCTTGGGTGGCGTGCCCCTCGCTGCGCCAATGCTGGCGAAGCCAGTCGGCCCGCGACAGGCCCGAGGCGCGGATCAGCGTCGGCAGCCCGGCGTCCTCCCGCAGCCGGGCCAGGCTGCCCAAGGCCAACAGGCGCCCTCTGGTGAGAATCGCGGCGCGGTTGATGTGAGCTTCCACGCCAGGCAGGACGTGAGAACAGAGAATGATGCTGGTGCCCTGCCAACGCAGGCGGTCGAGCAACTGATAGAGGTCCTGGGTGGCAATAGGGTCCAGGCCCACGGTCGGTTCATCCAGCAATAACAGGCGCGGTTGGCCGAGCAGCGCCTGGGCCAGACCAAGACGCTGGCGCATGCCCTTGGAATACGTTTTCACCCGCCGTGTCGCGGCACCCGCCAGCCCGACCTCTTCCAGCAAACGCTGCACTTGCTCCGGTGCAGCACCTTTGAGCCGGGCAAAATGGCGCAAGGTTTCCAGCCCGCTCAACTGCGGATAGAACATCACGTTCTCGGGCAGATAACCGAGCATCTGCCGCACGCTCGGGTCGCTGGGCGCTCGGCCGAAGACACGCACCTGCCCCTCGCTGGCCCGCAGCAAACCGAGGATCAGCTTCATGGTGGTGGTCTTGCCCGCACCGTTATGCCCGAACAGGCCGAGCACTTCGCCCTGGGCCAGATTCAAGTCCAGCCCGCGCAGCACGGCGACATCGCCATAGTACTGGCTGACGCCTTCGATCTCGACGACGTTCAAGACGCGTCCTCCTGGGCACTGTTGCGTGGCGGGGGCTGGACAGGCGTTTCCATCAGCGGATGACTGTCCATCACCCCGGGGGATTTCATCACCGGGAAAGCTCGCTGCACCCAACGCAGCAGTTCGATTCCCGGGCTGTTCATCAACAAGCGCACCTGGGGATACAGCCACAGCAGGCGATCGACGTTGTCGTTGGGCTCATAGGCGACATCGCCCAAGCCATCGCCGTTGCGATCCCAGCCCAGGTAGTCGCTCCAGTAATTGCCGCGACCGTCCGCCGACCATTCCTGCAATCGGGTGGCAACGTACTTGACCTGGCGCTGGTTGTGGACGAAGGCATTGCCGGCGATGCGGTTATCCTCCGAGCCGGCCGTCAGGTGGATGCCCACGGCGCTGCGCTCGAAATGGTTGCCTTCGATGCGGTTGAACAATGAGTTGTAGATGAACAGGGCCTTGCCCTCGGCGCCGGTGATCATGGTGTCGCCGGTGGACCCGTCGCGCACGTCGGTGACGAAGTTGTCGCGCAGGGTCGAATAGGTGATGTAGTTCATCAGGATCCCGTAGTTCTGATCCTGTTCGGAGCGATTGCCGGTGACCGTCAGCTGGCGGCTTTGCATCAGGGCATAACCGGTGCGGGTGCGCCGGGTAACGTTATCCAGCAGGCGGTTATCGTTGGCGAACATGTAATGCACGCCGTAGCGCAGGTCCTCCAGGACATTGCCCTGGAGCAGATTGCCGCTGGAGGTGTCAATGTAGATGCCGTCGCGGGTTTCGTGTACCTGGTTACCGATGACCCGGGCGCCGTGTACGGCATACAAATGGATGCCATTGCCACGGTCCTGGGAGCGCAGGCTGGGGTCGCCCTGGATGCGGTTGTCGATCAGGCTGACGTCCCGCGTGCCATCGACCCAGATACCGAAGCCCTGGCCCTGCATCCGGTTGCCACGCACCACGGCCCCTTGGGCGACCGGTTGGATGAACACGGCGGCGTTCATGGCCGTCAGGTCGTGGCCCCAGTCCAGGAACGTACACCCCTGGATCCGCACGTTCGGGGCGCGAATGATCACGCCATTGCCCTCGCCCTGGCCCTGGAATACCGCCTCGGGCGCACAGGTGAGGGTCATGGGCTGGTCAATGCTGAACGAGCCCCGGTACTGGCCCGCAGGCAGGCGCCATTGCTGGTCGCCCTCGGCCTGCAAAGGCAAATTGGTGATCGGCTGCGGCGCGCCGAGCGCGCCGCCCGATAACAGGCAAAGCACCAGCGCAATGACCGGTTGGCGAGCGTAACCCGCAGGTTGTGGCGTTTTCCCGGTCATTGAAGCTGTCTCCTTGACGAGCCGTCTCAGGCCTTTTCAACCAGCATGCGCCCGACCATTTCCATGTGCAGAGCGTGGCAGAACCAGCTGCAGTAGTACCAATGCAAGCCGGCCTTGTCGGCGGTGAAAGTGATCGATGAGGTCTGTTGCGGGCTGATCTCCATGCTCGCGCCGTGGTTGGTCATGACAAAACCATGGGTGACGTCTTCGATCTGGTCGATGTTGGTGATAGTCACCGTCACCTCGTTGCCTTGCTTGACGGTGAATTCCGTCAGGCCATAGGCCGGCGCCATCGACGTCATGTACACCCGCACCTTGTTGCCGTCGCGGATGACCTTGTTGTCGGTTTCCAGGTTGATGCCGTCCTTCTTCGCCCGGGCCACGGTGTCGGCGAAAAACGGATCGTTGCGGTTCCAGATTTTCTGGGTCTTGATCTGGTCGCGCCGGGCGAGAATGCAGTCATGGGGTTCGGCGAAGGCCGGGCCGTCGTGGACCAGCTTCATTTCTTCACCGGAAATGTCGATCAACTGATCGTTCTCCGGGTGCAATGGGCCGGTGGGCAGGAAGCGGTCCTTGGAGAATTTGCACAACACCACCAGCCACTTGCCGTCCGCCTCGCTGGTTTCGGTGAGGGACGCATGGTTGTGGCCGGGCTGGTACTGGACGTCGAGTTTCTGCTTGATGTAATTGACCTTCTCGCCCTTGTAGGCGCGGATGGCCTCCTCCATGTTCCACTTCACCACCTGGCTGTCGATGAACAAGGTCGTATAGGCATTGCCGCGCCCGTCGAACGTGGTGTGCAGCGGCCCAAGCCCCAGTTCCGGCTCGGCGACAATCACTTCGCGTGGGTCCTTGAAGCGGTCGGCGAACAAATCGTCCAGGCGGTCGATGGCGATCATCGAAACCGTGGGCGACAGCTTGCCGTTGGCGATGAAGTATTTGCCGTCCGACGAAGTGTTGAGCCCGTGGGGGTTCTTCGGCACGGGAATGTAGCGAGTGAATTCGGAGTCCTTGCCATCGGTCTTGCGGCCATCGACCACCGGCACCTTGGAGCCGTCCAGGTTGATGAACTTGCCGGCCTTGATCGCCGCCTCGATACGCGGGATGTTGAACACCACCACCCAGTCGCGCTCGTTGCGCATCATGCCGCCCAGGTCGTAGGCCTTCTCGGAGTTGTAGCAGGTGCTGGCGGCGTATTTGCCGGTGTAGTCGGCATCGGAGTTGTCCAGGTTGCCATCGACGATCACCTGGAAGGCCATTTCCATTTTCTCGGCATCGATGGCGTTGAACATCGTGAAGCTGTTTTTGTCCTGCAGGTCGAAGGTGTGGCCGTCGTTGGGGTGTGGGATCACGAACTCAGCGTTGGCGAACACGTACTTGGTGTACGGCACCTTTTGCAGGCGCAGGCCGTGGATGGCTTGCACGTTGGGCACGGTGAGGATCTTGTCGCACTTCATGATGTCCAGGCGAATGCGCGCGACCCGCGAGTTGGCCTTGTCGTTGATGAACAGGTATTTGCCGTCGTACTTGCCGTCGGTCATGGAGATGTGCGGGTGGTGGCAATCGCCGTTCTGGTACTTGGCGCTGTCGCCCAGGATGCGCTTGCTTTCGTTGGTCAGGCCCCAGCCAGTGGCCGAATCGACGTTGAACACCGGGATGCGCATCAGCTCACGCATCGACGGCACGCCCAGCACCCGCACCTCGCCCTGGTGGCCGCCGCTCCAGAAACCGTAGTATTCGTCCAGCTCCCCGGGCCCGACGTGGATCTTGGATTTGGCCTCCTTGGCCGCCGCAGCCCAGGACTCACGGGTGAACGTCCCGGCCCCCAGCGCCGTCGCGCCGGCCAGTACGGCACCGGTTACCGCGCCAGTGCCGAGAAAACTGCGCCGGCTGACACCCCTGGGTTCTTCCACCGAGCCCGGGGTTTGGTTTTTTTTATCGCTCATGCTGTGTGCTCCATGAAGAATGAAAGGGTCAAGGGACAGGCCATTGGGGTGCCTCAAGGCGCCGGGTTCACCTGCACCACGGGAATCAGTTGCGGATCGCTCACGGTCGCCTTGCCGCGCTTCTTGCGCTTGTTGATCAGCGGCGGGCATTTGTTTTCGTTGTGCCAGGTCATCTGGCAGTCGAGGCAGTAATGGCATTCGTTGGCATTGATCCGGCCATCGGGATGAATCGCCTGGATCTCGCATTCCTTGGCGCACAGTTGGCAGGGGTTGCCACACTCCTTGCGGCGCTTGAGCCAGTCGAACAGCCGCAGCCGGGTCGGCATCGCCAGGGCCGCGCCCAGCGGGCAGACGTAGCGGCAATAGACCTTGCGGGTAAACAGGTTGATTACCAGCAGGCCCACTGCGTACGCCACGAACCACCACTGGCGGTCGAACCTGAGGGTGATGGCGGTCTTGAAGGGTTCCACTTCGGCCAGCCGTTCGGCGGTGGCCATCGACTCCAGCGAAACGCCGAACAGCACCAGCAAAATGATGTACTTGATCGCCCAGAGCCGCTCATGCACGGCGAACGGCAACTCGTATTGGGGAACCTTGAGCTTGCGCGCCAGTTCGTTGATCAACTCCTGCAACGCGCCGAACGGACACAGCCAGCCGCAGAACACCCCACGCCCCCACAGCAGAATGCTGCCGGCGGTGAACACCCAGAGAATGAATATCAGCGGATCGGTGAGGAACAGCTCCCAGCGAAAGCCTTCGAACAAGGCGTGGACGAAGGTCAGCACGTTGACCACCGACAACTGGGCCAAGGCGTAGCCGCCGAGAAACACCACGGTGAAGACCAGATAACCGCGGCGCAGCCAATGCAACAGCGTCGGCCGCCGGGCCAGTGAGTCCTGGAAAAACAGGATCGCCGTCAGCACCAGCAGGGCTACGCCAAGCACGCTGATTTCGACACTTTTCTGATACCAGAGCGTCAGCCACATCGGCCGGCTGGCTTCTTCGGCGGCCGCCAGTTGCTCGGCGGTAGGCAATGGCCGTTCCAGGTAAGGTTCGGGCAGTTGATAGGCCAACTCGAAACTGCTGAAGGTGCCGCTGACCGGTCCGGTCTGGCGGCGCACCAGCAGTTCCAGGGTCCAGGGTGAACCAGGGTCGAAACGGTGGGAGGCACGGATGATGAAAATCGCCATTTCATCGAAGTCCGGCATGTCGTCGAGGGCCACATCATTCAGGCGCTGAAAATCCAAGTCGCGAAAGCTGATGGTGTCGCCGGACTGACGCAGTTGCACCCGGTCGAAGATGCCGCCACGCACGTATCCCGAACCCTTGAAGGAATAACGACCGCTGCCCATCACCGCGATGGCTTGCTCGCCCGGCTTGAGCTCGGCCATCAGTGTGCGGTATTGCGCCTCACCCAGCAGGTTGCGACCGATGGTGGGCGGGTTGAGGTGGGTGGCATAGAGGTCGATGAAGGTGTCGTTCACCTGCTCGCCGCTGGCGGTTTCGACCTGTTCGGCCTCAGTGCCTTTGAAGGAAGCGTCAACCTGGCCACGGGTCAGGAGCAGACGGCGGATAGCGCCGTTACCGGTCAGGGTCTTCCAGTCGGCGGGCTCGTAGATGTCCTCACGCACACGCGCCGGCGCCACGGCCAACCCCGCATCACCCTTGACCAGGCCCAGGGACACCGCGACATCGTGGGCGGCACGCATGATGACTTCGTTGACCACCATCGCCGTCACAGTAGCCCCGGCGATGGCATCCACGGTCACGGCATTCGGATCGCTGGAATGCCCCACCACCACCCGTTGGTTGACCTTGATGCCGCTGTAGCGCGCGCTGAACGCGTGGAGTTTTTCTTCGGCGATGCCGATCAGCAGGATCGGCTCATGGTGTTCGAGCACATAGGCATCGAGAATCACACCGGCCGGATCGAGAATGACCTGGACGTTGATCGGCTTGCCGGAATAGGCGGGAATGTCCACCACGTCCAGGCTCTGGAACACATAGCCCACAACCTTGCCGGCAGCGGACAGCTTGCGCACCTTGAACCGCCCTTCGGGCTCGGAGATCGAGTCGGTCTGATTCAGGACATGGTGGATGCGCTGTTGCGGGACGTCACCGTAGTCCTTGGCCTGGGCCAGGCCCGTGAACAACAGCAGGAGAACGAACAGCCCGTGGAGCCAGAAGCGGGATAGGTGCAGCATCACAAAGTGAGGGGTCATGGACGCCAGGGCTTAAAGACAGGATCTTGGCGATCATGGTAGGGGCCGGCCCCTTCTTCGGCCCTTGATTGAAATCAACTTGGGAAAAACTTAAGCCTTGCCCCAAAGGTGTTGATCGTTCCCACGCTCCGCGTGGGATGCATCCCGTGACGCTCTGCGTCACCTTCCAGAAGCGGAACGCGGAGCGTCCCTGGCGGCATTCCCACGCGGAGCGTGAGAACGATCTTCCACCGTCGCCGCACCCCGATCGTTCCCACAGTGCTCAGCGCAACCCATAGGAATAGATACGGCCGTCATTGTTGTCGTACCAGTTGCCATTGGCCCAGAACACCCGGTCCTGCGCCGGTTGGAAACCAAGAATGCCCAGGTAACCGTCGATGGCGAGGTGCTGCCAGGAGCGCCCCCAATCCTTGGAATAGAACACCCCATCGGCGGAGATGTTTGCGTCCGACCACCAGTAGAGCCAGCGCGGTGGATGGTGGTCGCTGGTCGTGTTGATCAGAAGGGTGTTCTGGCCCAACCAGAGATTGTCGCCACGCACCTGGGTCTGCGATGCCAGGGGGGCAAACACACTGGGCAGGTCACCCATGGTCGTCCAGGTCAGTGCGGCGGTGTCCAGTTCGGCGACAACCTCTCGCCCGCGATCACCCTGGTCAATCAGCCCAATCACCCGCCCGGCGTCATTCTGTATCAGCTTGCTCACAAACAAGTTGTCGTCACGCTGTACGTCGACCACCTGCCACTGCCCGGCCTTGGCTTGCAGCCGGGCCCGTGTCGTGACGTTGATCGCGATATTGTCGCTGACGCCATCCGGATGGGCGCCCCAGAAGCGTTGGGACACCCAGATATGGGCCGTCTGCGCATCCAGTTGCAGGACGTTGGTCTGGATTTCCCCATGCTCATCTGTATTCGTGCCCCAGTCAGTGACGTCAGGGCGTTTGCCGTGGGCGTATTTGGCGGACACCAGCAGCGACTCGGGCGCCATTATCGACGCGCTGTTCGCCCCCCGATCAGCCGAGTAGAAGACGCCGGTGGAAACGGCAGTCGGCTTCTCTTCATCGCTGTCTTCATCCACCGCGTCCGGCGTGCCTGCGGCCCAGACTTCATTCGAGCCGTGGAAATAGGGAGCCAGGCTCCAGGCCAACGATTCGGCCTCGGGAAACCAACCCTTGGTCAACCAGGTCCAGCGCTGGCCTTGATCATCAGTGCGAAAGACCACGGTCTGATCGGGATCATGGGTATTCGCCGTTTCAGGCCGACGAAGGCCCGTGAGCAGGAACACACTGGTCCCGTCGGGGCTGGCTACCATACAAGCGCTGCCGCTGACATGTGCCACGAGCTGAAATTGCCCTTGGGCGTCCAGGTGGGAAATGAAGGTGGTTTCCTTGTCAGCACGAGAAAACAAACCGGCAAAGGTTCCAGACTCTTCCGCTTCATTGGGCTGTTTCGGCTGGCCATAGACCAGCGCATCCAGGTCCAACACGCCAGCGGACGGTTCAAGCTCTCGGGCCTCCCTCTCCAGGCGCGCTACCAGCCAGGTTCCCTGTGGCGTCACCGTCACGCCTGTGCAATACGAGGACATCGCTCGCAACCGGGTATCCTTCACCGCGCCGACTTGTTGCTCGTCAGGACTGTCGCCGCCCAACTCCAGCTTGGCGCTGGCAATCATCCAGATGTACCAGAGCGCGGCACCGACCAGCAGCGCGACAAACAGCGTGGAGAACAACTTCGATCGAGGCATGAGGCGTCCGTATCCATGGGAAAAATCTGCAGAGCTTTTCTCATCTCTTGCGCCCGGAGTAAATTTTTATCACACGCGAACGGTTGAACCCGGTCGCATAATTGTCAGCGCTGTGATCCAGTCCACTCTGCCATCGCCATAATGCAACGCCATAACGCCCTGAAGCGTTGCAGCAACGTCCACAAGGAATGCCCGATGCCCCCACGCTCCGCCCCCGCTTCAACCGCTGACTTGCCGCAAGGCACCGGTTTCGTCCGGGTGCGTGGCGCCCGCGAACACAACCTCAAGAACGTCGACGTGGACATCCCCCGCGATGCCCTGGTGGTGTTTACCGGCGTGTCGGGGTCCGGCAAGTCGTCGCTGGCCTTCTCCACGCTCTACGCCGAAGCCCAGCGTCGCTACTTCGAGTCCGTCGCACCCTATGCGCGGCGCCTGATCGACCAGGTGGGCGTGCCGGACGTGGACAGCATCGAGGGACTGCCGCCGGCAGTCGCCTTGCAGCAACAGCGCGGCACCCCCAGCGCACGCTCTTCGGTGGGCAGCGTCACCACCCTGTCGAGCCTGATTCGCATGCTCTACTCCCGCGCCGGCAGCTACCCGGCCGACCAACCGATGCTCTATGCCGAAGACTTCTCGCCCAACACGCCACAGGGTGCCTGCCAGCAATGCCATGGCCTGGGCCGAGTCTATGAGGTCACCGAAGCGTCCATGGTGCCGGACCCGTCGCTGACCATCCGCGAGCGCGCCGTGGCCGCCTGGCCCATGGCCTGGCAGGGCCAGAACTTGCGGGACATCCTGGTGACCCTGGGCTATGACGTCGACATCCCCTGGCGCGACCTGCCGAAGAAGCAGCGGGACTGGATTCTCTTCACCGAACAAACCCCTACCGTTCCCGTATACGCCGGGCTCACCCCGGCCCAGACCCGCGCCGCCCTCAAACGCAAGCTCGAACCGAGTTACCAGGGCACGTTCAGCGGCGCCCGACGCTACCTGCTGCACACCTTCATGCACTCCCAAAGCGCGCAGATGCGCAAACGCGTGGCGCAATACATGCGCGCCAGCCCCTGTCCCGTGTGCGAGGGCAAGCGCCTCAAACGCCAGGCGCTGACCGTGAGCTTTGCCGGCCTGGACATTGCCGAGCTATCGCACCTGCCGTTGCTTGAACTGGCCGACGTGCTCAAGGGCGTCCTGGCGCCCGACTACCTGGAACAGGCCGAAGAAACCGGAGACGTCCTCAGCCACCAGCAAACCCGAGAAGCCCGCGAGCAACGCGCCGCCAGGGGCGACAACCCGCACGCGGGTGGGCCGGACGCGCGCCACACCCCCAACCTCTCCCTGGAGAAACGCCTGGCCGCCCAACGCATCGCCGCCGAGCTGCTGGAACGGATCGTCACCCTGATCGACCTCGGCCTGGGCTACCTTGCCCTGGAACGCAGCACACCGACGCTTTCGTCCGGCGAACTGCAACGCCTGCGCCTGGCGACCCAGCTCAATTCCCAGTTGTTCGGGGTGATCTACGTGCTGGACGAACCCTCCGCCGGCCTGCATCCGGCCGACAGCGAGGCGTTGTTTGGCGCCTTGCAACGCCTCAAGGCTGCCGGCAACTCGGTGTTTGTGGTCGAACACGACCTCGATACCATGCGCCGCGCCGACTGGCTCATCGACGTCGGCCCGGACGCCGGCGAACAAGGCGGGAAAGTCCTCTACAGCGGTCCGCCGGCAGGCCTTGGCCAGGTGTCGGAATCACGCACCCGCGCCTACCTCTTTGCCGAAGAACACGTCACGGCACGCAGCCCCCGAGCGCCCAAGGATTGGCTGCGCCTGGAAGGCATTACCCGCAACAACCTCGACAACTTGAGCGCGGCCTTCCCCTTGGGTTGCTTCACCGCCGTGACCGGCATCTCCGGCTCAGGCAAATCCAGCCTCGTCAGCCAGGCCCTGCTGGATCTGGTCGGCGCCCACCTGGGCCAGGCCAGCCCCAACGCCGAACCCGATGAGCAAAGCCTGGAAGACGAACCCGTGCAAACCAGCGGCGGGCGCGTTACCGCTGGGCTTGAAGCGGTCAAGCGGCTGGTCCAGGTGGACCAGAAACCCATCGGCCGCACCCCGCGCTCCAACCTCGCCACCTACACCGGGCTGTTCGATCACGTGCGCAAACTGTTCGCCGCGACAGAGCAGGCGCAAGCACTGGGATTCGATGCCGGACGGTTTTCCTTCAACGTCGCCAAGGGCCGTTGCGAGACCTGCGAAGGTGAAGGTTTTGTCAGCGTGGAGTTGTTGTTCATGCCTAGCGTGTACGCGCCCTGCCCCACCTGCCATGGTGCGCGCTACAACCCGCAGACCCTGGCGGTGAGCTGGCAAGGCCTGGACATTTCCCAGGTGCTGCAACTGACCGTGAACCAGGCTCTTGAGGTGTTTGCCGAGCAAGCGGCGGCCAGGCGCTCATTGCAGGTGCTGCAGGATATCGGGTTGGGCTACCTGCGCCTGGGCCAACCGGCCACGGAACTGTCCGGCGGTGAAGCCCAGCGGATCAAACTGGCGACAGAACTGCAGCGCAAGGCCCGGGGGGCGACATTGTATGTGTTGGATGAGCCCACCAACGGGCTGCACCCCCAGGACGTCGACCGCTTGCTGGTGCAACTGAATCGCCTGGTGGAGGAAGGTCACACGGTGGTTGTGGTGGAACATGACATGCGCGTTGTGGCGCAGAGCGACTGGGTCATCGACATCGGTCCGGGCGCAGGTTCCCAAGGTGGGAACGTCGTGGCCTGCGGGGCTCCGGAAGAAGTCGCGGCCTGCCGGGAAAGCCGGACGGCGGAGTTTCTGAAAAGGGCTTTGCAACCTGGAAGATAAAACCTGGCCCAAATCCCGCCCACGCCCCCCGTCGATCGTTCCCACGCTCCTGCGTGGGAATGTCGCCAGGGACGCTCCGCGTTCCGTTTCTGGAAGGTGACGCAGAGCGTCACGGGATGCATTCCCACGCAGAGCGTGGGAACGATCAAAAGATCGCAGGCTTCGCCAGCTCCTACAGACCCAGCGCGAGCTTGAGTTTTCAGACCGTACGCGAATACTGAACCGTCTGGTCCGCCCCCAGGTACGCGTCGAAGGCCATGGCCACGTTGCGCATCATCAATTGTCCCTGGGGCAACAACACCAGCTCGTCGTCGCGAAGGTCCAGCAACCCGTCGCGCACCAGCTCCTGGAGCCGGTCCAGGGCATCGGCGAAGTACTCGCTAAACCGAATGCCGTGGGCGCTCTCGATCTGGCCGAAATCGATGCGTGCGTGACACATCAGTTCGCTGATGACCTCGCGCCGCAGCCGGTCATCGTCGCTCAGCCGATAACCACGCTGTACCGCCAGCAGGCCTTGATCCAGCCGCGCGTAATACTGGGAAAGCTCCTTGACGTTCTGGTTGTAGCTGTCGCCCACCTTGCCGATCGAGGACACCCCCAGGCCAATCAGGTCGCAATCGGCGTGGGTGGAATAGCCCTGGAAATTGCGCTGCAGGCTGCCCTGGGCGCGGGCGCGTACCAGTTCGTCATCCGGCAAGGCAAAGTGGTCCATGCCGATGTAGACGTAGCCGGCTTCAGTCAGGCGATTGATGGTCAGTTCCAGCAACTCCAGCTTGCGCTCTGGCGGCGGCATGTCTTCTGGCCGGATCATCCGCTGCGCCCGCACCCGTTGCGGCAGGTGGGCGTAGCTGTAGGCCGCGATCCGGTCCGGACGCAGGGCGATGATCTTGCTCAAGGTGACATCAAAACTGGCGATGGTCTGCAAGGGCAGGCCATAGATCAGATCGACACTGACCGACTTGAAGCGCGCCAGGCGCGCGGCTTCCACCAGCTCGACGACCTGGGCTTCGCTTTGCACTCGGTTGACGGCAATCTGCACCTGGGCATCGAAATCCTGGACGCCAAAGCTCAGGCGGTTGAACCCCAACTGGCGCAGGCCCTGGATCTGTTGCGCATCGATGGTCCGCGGGTCGACCTCGATGGAAAACTCATGGGCGTCGCTGTCGTCCATGTCGAAGGACTGGTGCAGGCAGTCCATCAGGTCGGCCAGTTGCTCATGGGTCAGGTAAGTCGGCGTTCCCCCGCCCAGGTGCAGCTGGGTCAGTTTGCGCGAGCGGTCGAACAAGGTCGCCTGCAGGGCAATTTCGCGCTTGAGGTAGGTCAGGTATTCGACGGCTCGATGGGTCTTGCGCGTGATGATCTTGTTGCACGCGCAGTAATAGCAGAGGCTCTGGCAGAACGGGATGTGGATGTACACCGATAACGACTTGGGCAGCGGTGCCTGGTTACTGCGTTGGGCAGCCTGCTGGTATTCATCCATGGCAAAGGCCTGGTGGAACTGCGGCGCCGTCGGATAGGAGGTGTAGCGCGGCCCCGGGCGGTCGTATTTCTCCACCAGGGCACGATTGAAACCGGATACAGCATTCATGATGGATTCAACTTTTCAAAAAGGTGTGGGCCTGCGTCATCCAGTCCTGGGTCGAACAGATTGCAGATCGCATCGACGCTCAAGCGCCCGGCAGGCAGGATGCCGATAAACCGGCTCGACAGTTCGATCAATCCCTGGTCATGCAAAGCTTCCAGCGACGGCCAGAGAGACGCGAAATACTCGCGAAACACCAGGCCGAAGCGTGCCTCGATGGCCGGGATATCGAGTTCAAGGTCACAGGAAAGCTGCTCGGTCACACATGCCTTGACCTGATCCTGCGCTTCACAGCGCCAACCGCGATGGACCGGCAACTGCCCGGCATCCAGCTGTTGGCAATACTGATGCAGGTCGTCGGTGTTCTGTACGTACAGGTGCTCGATCTGAGTGATGGCCGATAGACCGAAGCCCACGTGATCACAGCAACCGTGACGGGTAAAACCCTGGCAATTGCGATGCAGGCGTCCGTGCTCCTGGGCCACCGCCAGGTCATCGTCGGCCCTGACGAACTGGCCCAGGCCGATGTAGTGATAACCGGCGCCAATCAGTTGCTCGCAGCAGATCCGCCGCATGGCGTCCTTGTCGGCCGGGCTGCAAAAGTCGCCGGCCAACCCGGCGTTCTTCGAGCGGTAACGATAAGGCGCGCGAGCATAGTCGAAAGCGTGCAACCGGTCCGGTTCCAGTTCGATCAGCGTCGCCAGCTTCAGGGCGAAACTGCTGGGCGTCTGCCAGGCATGGCCGTAACCCAAGTCAATGTTGATGGAGCGAAAACCAAACGTGCGCGCCGCATCGATCAACGAATGGATCGGAGCCGGATTCTGGTAACAATCGACCGACAGGTCGCTGTCGACGCCAATGTCGGGGACGCCGATGCTGACATGAGTGAAACCCTGGTCGCGGATCAGGCCCATGGTCGACCAGTCGGTGTGGTGCAAGTCCACCTCGATGCTGTGGTCGCCACCGTCGTATTCACTGAAGTCAAAGCGCTTGCGCAGGTCACTCATCAGCTTCTGCAGATGAGCGATCACCGGTGTGCCACCGGTCAGGCAAAACTGCTCGACGCGCCGCCCTGCGCCCAGGTGGCAACCGACCAACCCCAACTCATAGGTCAGGCGTTGCAGGTAGCCCTCGATCTCACCGCAGCGGCAGTCGCTGGCCAGGGGCGAACACGACGCCAGCCGCAGGCGCGAAGGCAGGTGCACCGCCAGGGACAAGGGCCGTCGTTTCTGACGGCTGCTGCGCAACCCTCGAAGCAGGTCGAGCGAACCGATGCCTGTGTGGAATCTACGTGTACCGACCGGACAATCGAAATCAGCCACCACAGGCGCACGGCCCGAAGGTCGCTCACCGAGGGTATGGAACGGGTCGAACATGACAATCTCCGAGTGGCTGTGCGCAAGCAGTTTGCGGGGTAACCCGCCGGGCCACCTTGACCTGTATCAAGCGCCTTGGAACCACGCGCCAGCGCTTACCAGGTGAGGTAGAACATGGCCTTGGCCAGCAGCACGATCGCGACCATATGCACGAACACGCTGGTATGGATGATGTGCACGTAGCGGGCGTTCATGCGTCCGCTCCTGAACAGCCACATGGCCCAGAGGAAATGGCCCAGCACACTGCCCGCCAACAGGATCTTGAGCCCCAGCAGCAAACCGAAGGATGACTGCAACGGCGACGAGAGCAACGGCCAATAGCGCAGCCAGACCATACCAATGCCCGCGCCGAACAGCACCAGAAGCACCCACGGCATCAACTGCCGGGCGCGTTGGCTGATGCCTTGCTCCAGCAGCACCATGACCTTGGTGGGCAGTTGCTTGCGAATGCTCTCCAGGAACAGGACTTCGAAGAAAACCGTGCCGATGAAAACCAGCGCGGCAAACAGGTGCAAGGTCAGAAACAGCGGATAAATCATGAGCTTCCTCGGTCGCCCTCTTCAGCGGGGCGATGGTTTATTCGAGGTTATCGCGCCATCCCGAAAGTGGGGTTGATGCCAATCAAGGAAAGCGCAATGCCTGCCACACCACCAAACCCTGTGGGAGCGAGCTTGCTCGCGAAAGCGTCGGATCAGTTGCATCGAGGTTGACTGGCGCACCGCTATCGCGAGCAAGCTCGCTCCCACAAGAAAGGGCATCGTCGGCGTTGAGAAAGCGTCAACAGAACGTTACTCCTGCGCAATCTCCACACAACCGCTGATCAGTTAGTCCGGCTTTTTGACACTTTCCCCGATATGCGGTCACAACTTTTGCGCTCCGCTGGGTCATAACACGAAGGTCGTCGATGGAATGTTGACGTCTACCGAGGTTTAAGCCTGATACGGAGATAAGCTCATGATTTTCAACGTACAAAATTTTGGCGCCAAAGGAGATGGCATCACCGACGACACGGCAGCCATCCAAAGTGCGATTGATGCGGCGGCCGCGGCCGGCGGTGGGCAGGTGTACATGCCGACCGGCACCTACATCGTTTCGGGGGGAGAGGAACCTTCCGATGGCTGCCTGATGCTCAAGAGCAATGTCTACCTGTACGGCGACGGCATGGGCGAGACCACGGTCAAGCTGGTCGATGGCTCCGACACCAAGATCACCGGCATCATTCGCTCGGCCTACGGCGAGGAAACCCACGACTTCGGCGTCAGCAACCTCACCATCGACGGCAACCGCGACAGCACCACCGGCAAGGTCGACGGCTGGTTCAACGGCTACATTCCCGGCGAAGAAGGCTACGACTCCAACGTCACCCTCGACAGCGTCGAGATCAAGGATTGCTCCGGGTACGGTTTCGACCCCCACGAGCAAACCGTCAACATGGTCATCAAGAACAGCGTGTCCCACGGCAACGGCCTGGACGGTTTTGTCGCCGACTTCCTCAGCGACAGCACCTTCGAAAACAACGTCGCCTACGACAACGACCGCCACGGTTTCAACGTCGTCACCAGCACCCACGATTTCACCATGACCAATAACGTCGCCTACGACAACGGCGGCAATGGCATCGTGATCCAGCGCGGCAGCGAGGACATCCCCTCGCCCAACAACATCACCATCACCGGCGGCGAGGTGTATGGCAACGGCGCCGAAGGGGTGCTGATCAAGCTCTCCAGCGAAGTGACCGTCACCGGCGTCGACATCCACGACAACAGCAGCGCCGGGATCCGCATCTACGGCAGCAACCACGTCGAAATCATCGACAACACCCTCAACAACAATTCCCTGGGCGGCGCCGTACCGGAAATCATCATCCAGTCCTATGACGACACCCTGGGCGTGTCCGGCAAGTACTTCAACGGCAGCGATAACACCATCCAGGGCAACATCATCAGCGGCAGCGACCTGTCGACCTATGGCGTGGCAGAGCGCAACGAAGACGGCACCGACCGCAACGCCATCATCGCCAACACCATCAGCCATACCAGCAAGGGCGCCACGCTGGTCTATGGCGACGGCAGCTACGTCAGTGCCACGGTGCCCATGACCACCGTGCAAGGTACGGCGGGCAACGACACCCTGCTCGGCAGCGCCGCCAACGAGATTTTCTACGGCGGCGCAGGCAACGATACGATCAATGGCGCGGCCGGTAGCGACATCCTCGTCGGTGGCGCCGGCATCGACAAACTCACCGGGGGTACCGGTGCCGATACGTTCCGGTTCGTCGCTCAGTCGGACAGTTACCGCAACGCGACCACCAGCTTCGATGACACCATCACCGACTTCGACGTCACCCAGGACAAGATCGACCTCGCCGGCCTCGGTTTCACCGGCCTGGGCAATGGCCGTGGCGGCACCCTGCAGGTCAGCTACAGCGCCAGCAACAACCGCACCTACATCAAGGACTTCGACGCCGATGCCAGCGGCAATCGCTTCGAGCTGATCCTCTCGGGCAACCTGGCCAGTACCCTGACCGCCAGCAACTTTATCTTCAACCGGGTGATCACCGGCACCAGCGGTAGCGACTCACTGCTGGGTAGCGATGCGGCCGATACCCTGCTCGGCCTCGCGGGCAACGACAGCCTCAGTGGTGGCGCCGGCGACGACAAGCTCGACGGCGATGCTGGCATGGACACCCTCACTGGTGGCGCCGGGGCGGACACCTTCGTGTTCTCCAACCGCCTGGACAGCTACCGCAACTACAACACCGGCGGCGCCAACCTCGGCGACCTGATCACCGACTTCGACATCAGCGCCGACAAGATCGACCTCTCCGCCATGGGCTTCACCGGCCTGGGGGACGGCAAGAACAACACCGTGTACCTGGTGCTCAACAGTGCCGGCACCAAGACCTACATCAAGTCCCTGGAGGCCGATGCCAATGGCAACCGCTTCGAAGTGGCGCTGGATGGCAATTACCTCAACACCCTGACCAGCGCCAACTTTGTCTTTGCCACCACCTCGCCGACCAACCAGGCGCCGGTACTGGCGACGCCGCTGCTGGACCAGAACGCGACCGAAAACACCCCGTTCAGCTACGTGGTGCCGGCCACCAGTTTCACCGATCCGGACAACGACAGCCTGAGCTACACCGCCAAACTCGCCAATGGCAGCGCCCTGCCCAGCTGGCTGGTCTTCGATGCCGCCACCCGCACCTTCAGCGGCACGCCACCCGACACTGCGTCGGGCACCTACGCCATCCAGGTCACCGCGAGCGACGGCAGCAACGCCACCGTCAGCGACAGCTTTACCCTCGCCGTGCAGGACGTTCCCACCGCCATTGTGATCAATGGCACGCCGAACAACGACACGCTGACCGGCACCGCAGCCAATGAGCAATTGTTCGGTGGCGCGGGCAACGACACCCTCAATGGCGGCGCCGGCAACGACATCCTGGTCGGCGGCACCGGGGTCGACAAGCTCACCGGCGGCACGGGGGCCGATGTATTCCGCTACACCTCGAAACTCGACAGCTACCGCACCAGTTCCACCAGCGCCAGTGACCAGATTCTCGACTTCGACCTGACTGCGGACAAGATCGATGTCTCGGCGCTTGGCTATACCGGCCTGGGCAACGGGCTCAACGGCACCCTGCAAGTCACTTACAGTTCGTCGACCAACCGCACCTACCTCAAGGACCTGACGGTCGATGCCAACGGCAACCGGTTTGAGGTCTCGATGGCAGGCAACTTCCTCAGCAGCCTGACGGCCAGTCACTTTGTCTTCGCCGACCAGACCAACCCCACCAACGTGGCGCCGGTCGTCGCTACCCCACTGCTGGACCAGAACGCCAGTGAAAGCACGCCGTTCAGTTACACCGTGGCCAGCAACAGTTTCACCGACGCCAACCAGGATGTGCTGACCTACACCGCGACCCTCGCCAACGGCAACGCCCTGCCCGCCTGGCTGAGTTTCAATGCCACCAGCCTGACCTTCAGCGGTACCCCGACCAGCACTGCGGCAGGCAACTACGACGTGCTGGTCAAGGCCACCGACCCCTCGGGCGCCTCGGTCAGTGACAACTTCGCCCTGGTGGTGGCCGATGCGCCCGCCAACACCATCACTGGTACCAACAATGCCGAAACCCTCAACGGCACGACCGGCGCGGACCTGATCCTTGGCCTGGGCGGCAACGACACGATCAAGGCCGGCACCGGCGCGGACATCGTCGACGGTGGTGCCGGACGCGATTCGCTGTACGGCGGTGACGGTGCCGACACCTTCCGCTACAGCAACCTTTCCGACAGCTACCGCGACTACGACACCGGGGGCGTCACGGCCACTGATACGATTTATGACTTCACCGTCGGCGTCGACAAGATCGATGTCTCGGGGCTGGGCTTTCTCGGCCTCGGTGATGGCAGCAACGGCACGCTGTACATGACCCTGAACGCGGCTGGCGACAAGACCTACATCAAGTCCGCCGAAGCCGATGCCGACGGCAATCGCTTCGAGATCGCCCTCAACGGCAACTACCTCAACACCCTCACCGCCAGCGACTTCGTCTTCGGCGAGCGCGCCCAGCAGGACATTCTCTACCTGCCGACCCTCGGCCAATCCAATGCCCGCCTGCTGCGCATGACCGAGGACGACAACCAGTCCGGCACCTCGATGCTGGTCAATGACCTGAACCGCTACACCACCTATGACGTGCGCAGCCAGTTCACCGATGCCGACGGCAATGGCATCGACATCGCGGTGGGCGGCAGCACGGTCAACGGCCTGTCCACACTCAGCCCCGAGGAGCTCCAGTTGTGCTGGTGGCTGACCGACACCAACCAACCCGGGCCAGCACTGTTGCGGGCGGTGACGTTGCTGCGCGACCAACGCACCGAACTGCAGGCGATCGATAACGTCACCATGGGCATCATATGGGGCCAGGGCGAGGAAGCCGCCCAGGAAATCGCCCGCGCCACCGACAAGGCAGCGGCAGCAGCGGCCTACAAGGCCGCGACCCTGAAGGTGTTCGACTACTTGCACGCCCAATTCGGCAACTTCAGCGTGTACCTGATGGAAACCGGTCACTACGAGGAGGATGCGGCCCGAGCCCGGGGTTATTCGGAAGAGAAGATCGCTTCCATCGTCGAGGGCGTCGGTTATGTGCGCGCCGCCCAGGAGGCCATCGCCGCCGAGCGCGCCGACGTCAAGCTGGCGGTGGACTACACCGACCTGCCCTTGCGCTACGAAGTCGACCCGCTGGTGTACCCCGATGACGTCTGGCACCTGCACGAGGAGTCGGCGGAAATCGTCGGCCAACGCCTGGCGGACTACATTGCCGATGACCTGGGCTTCCAAGGCGATCCCAACGACAACAACAGCGTGCAGGACATCTTCGACAACGCCCAGAACCAGGGTGGGATGATCTCCGGTACCGACCAGGACGACACTCTGGTGGGCAGTTCGGGCAACGACACGCTGAACGGCGACCTGGGCGCCGACACCCTCACCGGCGGCGACGGCAACGACATCTACGTGGTCGACAATGCCTTCGACAGCGTGGTGGAAACCAACACCTCGCTCTCGCAGATCGACACAGTGCAAGCCTCGGTCAGTTGGACCCTGGGCGCCAATCTGGAAAACCTGGTGCTCACCGGTGTGTCGGACATCGACGGCACCGGCAATGAACGGCGCAATTTCATCACCGGCAACGCCGCCAATAACGTGCTGGACGGCGCCGCAGGGGCCGACAGCATGAGCGGTGGCGATGGCAACGACAGCTACTTTGTCGACAACGCCGATGACAGCGTGATCGAGACCAACAGCAATACCGTGAGCGGTGGGATCGACAGCGTGCACAGCAGCCTCGCGGCCTATACCTTGGGCAACAACGTCGAGAACCTGTATGTCGATAGCACCGGCGCCGCCAATGGCACCGGCAACGCGCTGGACAATACGCTGTTCGCCGGGGCCGGCAACAATGTACTGGATGGACGCGATGGCATTGACACGGCGAGCTTTGAACGCGCGCTGTCCAGCGTGACCGTCAACCTCTCGACGTCGGCGCAACAGAACACCGTGGGGTCTGGGCTCGACACTTTGAAATTCATCGAGAACCTGAAGGGAAGCGCCTACGCCGACACACTGTCGGGCAACAGCGCGGCGAACGTCCTCGACGGAGGGGCCGGCAACGATACGCTGGTGGGTGGTTCGGGCGATGACCGGTTGATCGGCGGCGCAGGCACCGACAACCTCACCGGAGGCACGGGTGCGGACACCTACGCGTTTGGTGCGCTGTCGGACATGGGCGTCGGAGCCCTGCGCGATGTGATCAACGGCTTCAAGAGCGCGGAGTTCGACAAGTTGGACCTCACCGGCCTGGACGCCAACCCGCTGACCGCCACAGTCGATGCCTTCACGTTCATCGGCAGCAACGCCTTCGATCCCACCAATGCCACCGGCCAGCTGCGCTTCGCCGATGGCATCCTCTCCGGCAGCACCAACGCCGACGCCACCCCCGAGTTCGAATTCGAACTGGTCGGCGTCAAGGAGCTGCACGCCAGCGACTTCACCGCCTGATTGCCCCCTGAGCAGGCTTGCCGCAATACAGCATGGATGCTGACCGACCCACCGCTATCGCGAGCAAGCTTTGCTCCCACAGGGGATTTTTGTTGGCAGGGAAATCGCAGGCTGGCACCGATCCAAACTGTGGGAGCAAAGCTTGCTTGCGATGACGGCGGCACATCCAACATCAAGGCAGACTGACACGCTGCTATCGCGAGCAAGCTTTGCTCTCACTGGGGATTTTTGTTGGCAGGGAAATCGCAGGCTGGCACCGATCCAAACTGTGGGAGCAAAGCTTGCTTGCGATGACGGCGGCACATCCAACATCAAGGCAGACTGACACGCTGCTATCGCGAGCAAGCTTTGCTCTCACTGGGGATTTTTGTTGGCAGTGAAATCGCAGGCTGGCACCGATCCAAACTGTGGGAGCAAAGCTTGCTCGCGATGACGGCGGCACATCCAACATCAAGGCAGACTGACACACCGCTATCGCGAGCAAGCTTTGCTCCCACTGGGGATTTTTGTTGGCAGGGAAATCGCAGGCTGGCACCGATCCAAACTGTGGGAGCAAAGCTTGCTTGCGATGACGGCGGACATCCAACATCAAGGCAGACTGACACACCGCTATCGCGAGCAAGCTTTGCTCCCACAGGGGATTTTTGTTGGCAGGGAAATCGCAGGCTGGCACCGATCCAAACCGTGGGAGCAAAGCTTGCTCGCGATGACGGCGGCACATCCAACATCAAGGCAGACTGACACGCTGCTATCGCGAGCAAGCTTTGCTCCCACTGGGGATTTTTGTTGGCAGGGAAATCGCAGGCTGGCACCGATCCAAACCGTGGGAGCAAAGCTTGCTCGCGATGACGGCGGCACATCCAACATCAAGGCAGACTGACACGCTGCTATCGCGAGCAAGCTTTGCTCCCACTGGGGATTTTTGTTGGCAGGGAAATCGCAGGCTGGCACCGATCCAAATTGTGGGAGCAAAGCTTGCTCGCGATGACGGCGGACATCCAACATCAAGGCAGACTGACACACCGCTATCGCGAGCAAGCTTTGCTCCCACTGGGGATTTTTGTTGGCAGGGAAATCGCAGGCTGGCACCGATCCAAACCGTGGGAGCAAAGCTTGCTCGCGATGACGGCGGCACATCCAACATCAAGGCAGACTGACCCACCGCTATCGCGAGCAAGCTTTGCTCCCACTGGGATTTTTGTTGGCAGGGAAATCGCAGGCTGGCACCGATCCAAACTGTGGGAGCAAAGCTTGCTCGCGATGACGGCGGCACATCCAACATCAAGGCAGACTGACACACTGCTATCGCAAGCAAGCCCGCACACAGGGATAAGTTGCAAACTTGAACCCTGGATTGTCTAGAACAAACTCTGCACCTGCTCCAGTACCGCGCGGTTCATCTGGCCGGTGTGGGTGTGCAGGCTCACATAGCTTTGCAGCATGTCGAGCTTGGTATTAAGCAGGTCTCGGCGGGCCTGGAACAGCCGCTGCTGGGCGTCAAGAATATCCACCGTGGAACGCACGCCGCCCTGGAAGCCTTTTTCCGTCGAGGTCAGCGCACGCTGATTGGACTCCACCGCCCGCTGCATCGCCTTGCTCTTGGCAAACCCGGCCACGACGCCCAGGTAATCGGTCTCGATATCTTCGGCCAGTTGCTGGCGTTGCACGTCGTAGTCGGACTGGGCGCCGGCCAGTTGCGCTTCGGCCTTGGCCACCGAGGCCCGTACCGCCCCGCCGCGATACAACGGAATATCCAATTGCACCCCCACGTAATAGGTGTCCTGGCGCGGGTCGAGTTCCTGGTATTGACGGGTTTCCCGGCGGGTCAACTGGGTGGTCAGCGACAAGGTTGGATAATGCCCGGCACGCTGGCTGTCGGCCTGGGCCTCGGCCACTTTCACCGCCGCCAGCCGAGCGGCCAGCTCGGGGCTGGCTTCACGGGCAATCGCCGTCCAGTACGGCAAGTCCTGCTCAGGCGGGATCGGGCTACCGGCGGCCAATTCTTCGCGCATCGGCTGAATATCATCGATGGGCACGCTGGCGCGCCCGGACAAGGCCCGCAACGCCGCCACGCGGCGCGCCTGGGCTTCAGCCTCTTGGGCTTGCACCAGATCGAGCCGTGCCTGGGCTTCGTCGATATCGGTGATCGCACCTTGGCCGCCTTCATAAAGCTTTTTACTTTGAACGACCAAGCCTTGGATCGCGCTCTTCTGCTGGACGATCAGCTTGATCTCGTTCTCGGCCCGGGCGACGTCGAAATACCCCTTCGCCACCCGGTCATACAGGGTCTGGCCGGCCACATCGAACACCTGGGTGCCCAGTTGACCGCGCGCCTTGCCCTCCTGATAGGCCGCCCAGCGTGCCTTGTCGTAGAGCGGCTGTTGCGCCGCCAGGGTCACGTTGTTCGCCTGGTAATCATTGCTGTTGACGTAGGTGCTGTCGTCACCGCCGTCGGTCCGCCCGCCGTAGCCGTAGCGAGAGGTCAGCGACACTTGCGGGTAAAGGCCGCCACGCCCGATGTCCTCTTCATGCCGCGAAGCTTCAAAAGCGTGGGCAGCCGACTGAACGGTCGGATCGTTGAGGCGCGAGGCATCATAAGCGGCGGTCAGGCTCAGGCCCCCCTCGGCGGCCCACACCGGATTGAGCGCCGCCCAACCCGCACACAGGCTCAGCAATACACGCAAACGGTAGCGGCAACGATCGACCATGCTCATTCCTCCTTGAAGGCTGCAAGCAAGCGTTCACGCAAAGGCTTCATCAGGTAATTCATCAAGGTGCGCTCGCCCGTCACCACCGTGACATCGGCGAGCATGCCCGGGCGCACCAGCAGGCCGGCGCTCTGCAACGCAACCACGGTGTCGGCGGGAATCTCGACCTTGGCGGAGAAGTACGGTTGATGTGTCTGCTCATTGATCAACTGGTCCGCCGACACCGTCGTCACCGTGCCGGTGACCGTCGGCGTATCCACCCGTTGCAGCGCCGTGAAATGCACATGCACCGGCAGGCCCGGACGCAGCTTGTTGGCCATCAGCGGCTCGAAACGCGCGGTGATCGCCATCGGTGCATCCAGCGGCACGACCTGCATCAGGGTCTGGCCGGCCTGCGCAACGCCGCCGACGGTATGAATGCTCACGTCCATGACCTGCCCGGCCACTGGCGCACGGATCGCACCGTTGTCGACTTCAAACTGCAAGGCGCGAATCTGGTCGGCATAACCGGCGGCCTCGGCCGAGACTTCGCTGAGCTGGGTTTCGGCATCACGGCGGAACTCCTGCTGCGCCTGCAAGGCCTTGAGCCGGCTTTCATTGATCGCCTGGCGAGTCCTGCCGACATCACCCACCCCAGAGGCGATCTGCCCCGCCAACTGGGCCGCGTTGCGCTCGGCCTCGAAGAGTTTGTTGCGCGGAACGTAGCCTTCCCGGGCCAAATCGCGCAGGCCTTCAAGCTCCTGCTGCTGGAAGCGCATCTGCGCATCGTAGTTGCGCTTGACGCCTTCGTAGCCAAGCAATTGCTGCTGCAAGGCCGCGGCTTCGTGCTCGATGATCTGCAAGCGGCTGCCCAGCTCCGCGCGGCGGGTGATGAACAACTGGCTCTGCAAGGCCATGGCCGCCTTGACTCGCGGTTCGTCGGCGTGGGCCAGCAGTTCCGCGGGCCATTGGATCTCGGCATTGCCCAGACGCTCGGCAATCAAGCGCGCCTCGATGCTGCGATCATTGAGGAGCTTGCCCAGGGTCACGTCCAGTTGCGATTGCGCCTGCACCGTATTGAGCTGCACGAGCAATTGCCCTTGGGTGACGCGGTCGCCATCGCTGACCAGCAGCTTTTCCACCACCCCGCCGACCAGCGACTGCACGGCCTTGCGCTCCCCTGCCACCACCACGGTGCCGCTGCCTACCACCCCTTGGTCGAGCGGCGCCAGGCAGGCCCAGAGCAGGAAACCGCCCAGCGTCAGGACCAGGAATCCCACGCCATAACGAGCCGCGCTTCCGGCGTCGGTACTGGCGCTGGGCAGCGTCGTGGTGCTGCGCACGCTCAACCCTTGCTCGCTGTACGCTTGTGCCCCTGGAGTCAGATCACGCATCGCCGCCCGCCTCCCTGACCGCGGCCGGCCTGGGCCCCGGCATCAATGCCTTGAGCACCCGGTCCCGTGGGCCGAACGCTTGTTGAGTACCGTCCTTGAGCACCAGGATGTGATCGACCACCGCCAGCACACTGGGGCGGTGAGTAATCAACACCACGGTGCTGCCGGCCGCCTTGAGCGCACTGATAGCCTGCACCAGCGCCAGCTCACCGGCGTCATCGAGATTGGAGTTGGGCTCATCGAGCACGATCAGCGATGGCCGTCCGTAGAGCGCGCGAGCCAGGCCCAGGCGTTGTTTTTGCCCACCGGACAAGCCAAGCCCACCAGGGCCCAACGGCGTGTCGTAGCCCTTGGGAAAGCGCAGGATCATTTCGTGGATGCCGGCATGACGCCCGGCGGCGATGATCTTGTCGGCGTCCTGCTCACCGAAGCGGGCGATGTTGTCGGCAACCGTGCCATCGAACAACTCGATGTCCTGTGGCAGGTATCCAAGGTACGGCCCCAAGGCGTCGTGGGACCATTGGCTGATCTCGGCATCGTCCAGGCGCACCGACCCGCCCATGGCCGGCCAGACCCCAACCAAGGCGCGCGCCAGTGTCGACTTACCACTGGCGCTGGGCCCGACCACGGCAAGCACATCGCCCTTGGCGAGGCTGAAATTGATCCCGCGCAGGATCGGCTGCGAAGCACCTGGCGGACCGACATACAGCTGTTCCAGGCGCACCGCGCCGGTGGGTGGCGGCAACGGCATGCGCAGACGCTCGCGCGGATGCTGGGCCAGCAATTGGCTCAGGCGCTGGTAGCTCTGGCGTCCGGCGTTGAATTGCTTCCACGAGCCGATGGCGATTTCCACGGGCGCCAGGGCTCGCCCCAGCAACAGCGACATCGCAATCATCATGCCCGCCGACAGTTGGCCTTCAAGCACCAGCAAAGCGCCCAGCCCCAACGCCAGGGACTGCCCGGAGATACGCACGAAACGGGTCGTCGAGGTGATACGCGCGCTGCGGTCGCTGGCATGGGCCTGGGCGGCAATGATCCGTTGCTGCAACAGGCTCCAGCGCTGACGCAGCGGCCCGAGCATGCCCAGGGCCTGGATGACTTCGGCATTGTGCAGTGTGCTGTTCACATAGATCGACGACTGCACCCCCAGCCGATTGGCCTCCCCCAGGCGCGCTCGCGTCGCCAGTTCTCCCCACAACGCCAGGCCGATCAGCACCAAGGCCAACACCAGTGTCAGCACGCCGAACCAGGGGTGAAAGATGAACGCCACCAGCAGGAAGATCGGCAGCCAGGGTGCATCGAGCAAGGCGATCAGGCCCTGCCCGGTAATCAACTGGCGTAGCGTCGCCAGGTCGGTGAGCACCTGCGCCGGGTTGGCGTTGTGCTCGCGCAGGCTGCGGGCAAAAGCGGCGTCGAAAATCCGCTCGCCCAGGGCTTCGTCCAGCCCTGCGCTCATGCGAATCATCACCTCGCCACGGACCCACTCGATCAGGGCACTGAACATGAACAGTCCCAGGGCCATCAAGGTGAGCATGAACAAGGTGGTTTCGTTGCGGCTGGTCAGGACCCGGTCGTAGACCTGCATCATGTAGAGCGACGGCACCAGCACCAACAGATTGATCACGCCACTGAACAATGCCAGCGCCCAGAACACCCGGCGGTAGCTCAATAAGGCAGCATCAATGTCATGACGCGGATCGAGTAGAAACCCCATGGGAAATCGCCTGCAAGAGAAATGGTCGGTCCAGGACGCAATCCATCGCAAGGCTCTTTTTCCCGAGAGTGATCGAGAAAAAACTATCCAGCTGGCGCGCTGTTATCAGGGGCGATCCTCATCCCTACAGGCGCCAATTACTGACAACGCAGCCGCGGGTTAGTGCCGGTTTGCAGGGGTGTGCTTGCAAGTGGGTGACAGGCGGACGGGCCGCGCTTCGAGACGAAGCTTATTGCCTCTCGAATGGGCCAAAAAAGCGGTTTTGTTGACGCCAGTAACGTGGCGTCAACAGGATGAAAACAGCACGGCTAGCCGAGGGAAACGACCCGTTCAGGCTGGGGCGAATGCCGCGACGTCACCAGGCCGACAAAGGAAATGACCAGTGCCAGGCCCAGGGTGGTACTGACCTCGCTGCGGTGCTCGGGCGTGATCATCATGACCGCCAGCGCCGCCGAGATGAACACGATGACCAACCAGGTCAGCCAGGGGAACAGCCACATGCGAAAAGGCAGCTCGATATTCTGCCGTCGCAACATCCGGCGCATGCGCAGCTGCGAGATGGCGATCACCAGATACACCAGCAACGCGATGGCGCCGGAGCTGGCGAGCAGGAACTGGAACAGGCCGGCGGGCATGAAGTAACTGAACAAGGTGACGCCCGCGCCGAGCACGGTACTGGCAATCACCGCAGACCTTGGGACACCGGCCGAAGACGTGACCTTCAAGGCCTTTGGCGCATCGCCGCGACGCCCCAGGGAGTACAACATTCGCGAGGCGATATAGATCGAGGAGTTCATGCAACTGGCCACGGCGATCAGCACCACCACATCCACCAGGAATTTGGCGTGGGGAATGTTCATCAGCTCCAGCGCTCGCTGGTAGGAACCCACTGAAGCCAGGAGTGGATCGTTCCAAGGCACGACGGAAATGACCACGAAGATCGACAGCAGGTAAAACACACCGATGCGCCAGATCACCGAACGGGTGGCCTTGGCAATGTTCTGCGCAGGGTTGTCGGATTCGGCGGCTGCGATGGTCACCGCCTCCGTACCGATGAAACTGAACATGATGGTAATGAACGCGCCCACCACCGCCGACAGACCGTTGGGGGCGAACCCGCCATGCTCCTCCATCAAGCGACTCAGGCCGCTGGCTTCGCGCTCGGGAATCCACCCCATCAGCACCGCGAAACCCAGGGAGATGAAGCCGATGATCGCCACCACCTTGGCCATGGCAAACCAGAACTCGAACTCGCCGTATTTGGACACACTGAACAGATTCGTCACCGCCAGCAGCACGATCGACACCGAGGCGAACAACCAGGCATCGACGGCGGGAAACCACTGGTTCAACACATGACCGGCGGCCAACGCTTCGATGGGAATCACCAACACCCAGAACCACCAGTAGAGCCAACCGATGGTGAAGCCTGCCCAGCGTCCGATGGCCTGGTCGGCATAGGTGGAGAAGGAGCCGGTGTCCGGATTGGAGACCGCCATCTCGCCCAGCATGCGCATGACCAGGACCACCAACAGCCCGGAAAACAGGTAGGCCAGCATGACGGCCGGGCCGGCGGCGGCAATGGCATGGCCCGATCCCACGAACAGACCCGCACCGATGATTCCGGCGATGGACAGCATGGTGACGTGACGAGGCTTGAAGCCCTGTGCCAAATGGCCGTTCGAATCCTTGAAGCTGGGGCTGGTCATTTTTTTATTCTCTTGTGATCGAACATTGAGACGCGCGCAGGGACAGTCGGTGCTTCTGGTATTCCCGCCCCTCCTGGAAGCGGTACCTCTTGGTCGAGTTGATCCACCCTGGGCGAACGTGCGCAATTGCGGTGAAAAGTCGCGCCACGTTACCTGCCTTCCCTCCCGAGTTAGTTACCTGAACGCGCCATCCCCGTGCCTGATTTCGCCAAGTGGGGCATGGCGTTTTGCCGCTTGCCAGGTGTCTGGATCGCGGTATTCAGCCGCGTCCTTGAGGGGAGCCATGAAATAAACCCTTTAAAAACTTTACTGGGTTAAGTATTTTGCATGCCTATACCCGGCCTGTTGTTAACCAGGAACCCTGTGGGAGCGAGCTTGCTCGCGATGGCGGTATTTCAGTCGACTTCAATGCAGCTGATCCAACGCTATCGCGAGCAAGCTCGCTCCCACAGGGCTGGTGCGCCAAGGCCTTTAACCGCTGCTTTCTTTCCAACAAGGACCTCCCGTGAGCGGACTGCGTGAACGTCAAAAAGCCGAACGCCGCCAAGCCATCAGCAAGGCGGCGGTCGAACTGTTCGAGCGCCAGGGTTTCCAGAACACCACCATCGAACAGATCGCCAGCCAGGCCGGCGTATCGGCGCCTACCGTCTTCAAGTACTTCGGCAACAAGCAGGAGATCATCCTGGAGATCCTGCACGACGCCGACCAGCGCGCACTCACGGACACCCGCAACCAGATCCCTGAAATCGAAGACCCGGTCGAAGCACTGTGTTATCTGGAACGGCTGTTGACCGGTTACGCGCTGGAGGTCATGCATCCGAGCCTTTGGCGCGAGTTGCTGCCGCTGATTCTGTTTGGTGGCGACAACGGGCTGCCGGAGGGTTATCGCGCCATGAACGATGCGCTCAGGGCCGAAATCAGTGGGCTGATCAGGGAATTGCAACAGGCCGGAAAGCTGCGCGCCGACCTCGACGTCGACCTCGCCGCCTTCCTGTTGAACGACTATTCGCACTTGCAGCTGTTCCGGTTGGTCAACCAGGAACAGCCGGACATCGAGGCACACTCCACCCAGGTCCGGCGTATCACCGAATTGCTCTTCCTGGGCATGCGCGCCTGAGCGAACACCCCACCGATACGGACCCGGCGCCGCAACACCGGGTCACGCTGATCAGCGATGCGTCTTGATGCTGGTCCAGGTGCGAGTGCGGATCCGCTCCACCGCCGCCGGCACCGGCTCCAACGCGAACAGAGTCTTGCGCGCCTCGTCCGGCACATACATGGCGGGGTTGTTGCGGATATCGGCGTTGACCAGCGTCGTGGAGTCCTTGTTCGGGTTGGGGTAACCGATCTTGTTGCTGATCCGGGCAATGACATCGGGACGCAAGATGTAGTTGATGAACGCGTAGGCCTCTTGGGTATGAGGGGCGTTGGTGGGCACCATCATGACGTCCGACCACATCGGCGCGCCCTCCTTGGGCAGCGCCATTTCCACCTTGACCCCCTTCCCTGCGTCCTGGGCCAGTCGTTTGGCCAGGGCCACCCCACCGGACCAACCTACCCCTACGCAGATCTCGCCGTTGGCCAGGTCCATGCCATAGCGTGACGAATTGAAGTAGGTGATGTAGGGACGAACCTTGAGCATGGCCGCCTGCGCCTTTGCGTAGTCCTCACGTTTCTGGCTGTTGGGGTCGAGCCCTTCGTAGTGCAAGGCGATGGGCACGATCTCGTTGGCGGCGTCGAGCAATCCCACGCCGCAACTGGCCAGCTTGGCCATGTTCTCTTCCTTGAAAAGGATGTCCCAGGTGTTCATTTGCACATCGGCGCCCAGCACCTGGCGCACCTTGTCGACGTTGTAACCGATCAGCGTCGTGCCCCACAGGTACGGCGCCGCATAGCGGTTACCCGGATCACCCACCGCCTCCAGGGACTTCATGAACTCGGGGTCCAGATGCTGCCAGTTCGGTAATTGGCTGCGGTCCAGGGGTTGGACGGCACCGGCGGCAATCAGGTGGCTGACGTTGGAACTGCTCGGGTAGACCACGTCATACCCGGAGTTGCCGGTCAGGAGTTTGGACTCCAAGGTCTCGACGCTGTCGAAGACGTCGTAGATGGGACGGATGCCGGTTTCCTCCTCGAAACTCTTGAGGATTTCAGGCGGCAGGTATTCGATCCAATTGTAGATTCGCACCGTCCGCTCTTCGGCCAGGCTTGCGCCACTAACCAGCATCGAAACGACAGCGCCCAGCAAGGTGTTGCGCAAAAACATGCTCATGATCAAACACTCCAGCGCGGCCGCGAAGGCTCGCGGCACTTAATAGCGGTAGGTGAAGTAGAGTTCCAGCGCGCTGAATTTCCGGTCGTCGCCGAATACTTGCTTGGCCGCTGCCATGGGCTTGACCCAGTTATAGGACAGCGAGGTGGACAGCGACTTCGAAGGCGCCCAATCCAGGAAGACTACACTCTCGTCGGCAAACCGTTTGTCGCTGACGGCGGTGCCCATGTAGTTTTTTTCGTCGAGCCAGAACTGGTAGTGGATCGCGCCGAGCGTAAGGGTTTCGTTGAGGTGGGTCTTGAGTGAGAACTGCTGGACGTTTTCGTTGCTGTTGAACAGCAGGTAGTTGCCGACGACATCGCCGATCAGCCAGGTGCTCCAGTCGACGAAGCCCTTGCTCAACGGATCCCAGGCTTTCTGTCGGTTGTCCGTGAGGTTGTCGTCGCCGGAAAAGCTCGCGTAGCGGTAGCCAATCACCGGGGTCAACGGCAGCGTGCTGAAAGTGTAATCCGCCTGGCCATACCAGGCCTTGGCGTCGTAATCCACGCCTTCGCCGCTGCCTCGCTCAAGGGCATATTCGGCATTGAGGGTCAGGTCGGCGATGCCCGGGAGCCTGGCGTTCAACGCCCTGACGTTGTACACCAGCATGCCATCGCGGCGACGCGGCAACGTGCTGCCCTTGGGGCCCATGGCCTTGACCTTCAACGCGGTGGCGCCCAGCGTCAGCTGGTCGTCGAGGTTGTAGTCCAGGTTCGCGCCGCTCATGCGAAAGTCACCCAGGTCGCTGTCGGTGCCCAGGCTGAAGCCCTGGACCTTCAACGCGCCATGATCCCAGGCGACCACCGCCGAATCCTTGAAGGCAGTGCGTGGGGCGAGCCAGTAGGCGCCGTCGTTCAACTGGTCGAGGTTGCCATCCATCACGATGAAACCGTTGCCGATCATGTAGTTCTGGCGACCGCCGGTGACCGTCCACTCCCCGGCCCGGAAACCGCCATAAAACTCTTCGGTCGACAGCTTGCCGTCGGAGCTACGGGTGAAGCCACCGGCATCACCATCACCGAAGGTGGTCGCGCCCACCAGGGAGCCGCCAGCCAACAGGCTGAAATCCGGCTGCACGGTGTACTCCAACTTGACGCCCGGCTTGACGTAGAACTCCTGCCAGTCGATTTTCGTGCCGCGATTCTTGCCGCTGCGCATGTCCACCACGCCGCCGCCAAAGTTGACGTTGCGGGTAGAAAGGACTGCGCCACCGGCACTGAAGTTGACCTCGCCCTTGAGGTTGCCCTCCTCGAAGGTGTAGCCCGCCCAGGCAACCTGGGCGGTCAAGGGTAACCCGAGCACGAGGAACGTTCGGGACAAACGCATCATGGAAACCATATGGAGCTCCTGTGTGATTATTGTTGTTACAGGGCAGTAAATGGCGGCGCAAAACCGCGCCAACACCTGGTGGGGCCAGGTGAGCGGAACGCAAAATTCTTGTGTTTATCGGATGAAGTCAGGGCGTCAGGTGCGCCGCGATGGCACGCAGCATGCGCACGCTGTCGCCGTCGAATGGGCTGACGGCCTCGCCCAGGGACGACTGCTTGACGATCACCACGCCGGACGGTTTGTCGATGAACAGGTATTGACCATGGATGCCACCGGCCATGAGCGCCTGGCTGTGGTCGTTGAAGACATACCATTGGCTGCGGTAGGACGCGCCTGGGGTCCAGCTCGAAAAGTCAGGGGATGCAGCGTAGATCGCGGGGTCGGCTCCGGCGGCGATACCGGCCAGCGCCTCGGCCGAGAGCAGTTGTGACCCACCCTGGCGGCCATCGTTGGCCAGCAGACGGCCGAAGCGCGCCATGTCACGCAAGGTCGCACTGAAACCGGCACCGGCGACGCTGCGGCCCCAGGGGTCCGCCAGGAAGTAGCCGTCACGTTCACAGCCCAACTGGCTCCAGATCTCTTGGAGCAACTGATGGCAGGCCTTGCCTGATGCCCGCTCCATGACCCAGGCCAACGCCTCGGTGGTGGCCGTCACGTAATGGAAAAAGCCGCCGTGACTGCCGCATTTCCTCAGTGAGGGCAAGTACTGATACAGGGATTCGAAGGTCGCGTACTGCGCTGGCGCCGGCTGGAAACCGCAGGCGTAACCGTATTGGGAACTCTCTGAATCCGGGTCCTCATAGACCTCGCTGTAATCGACGGCCACCGCCATGTCGAACAACTGGCGCACGGTGGCATCGGCAAACGCGCTGCCCGCCAGTTCCGGTACGTAATGGGTGGCCGTCAACGTAGGGTCCAGCAAGCCTTCGCAGACCAGTTGCTCGCCCAAGGCACCGATCAGCGACTTGGTCACCGAAAACATGATGTGTCGGTCCTGGGGACGCTGGCCGTTGAAGTAGCGCTCAAACAGTACGGTGTCGCCCTGCAAGACCAGGAAAGCATCGGTCTGGCTGGCGACCAGGTGATCGATCACGCTGATGCTCAAGCCACACTCGCTGTCGAAGTGCAGCTCATCCAGCGCCTGGAGCGCCTGCCTGAACGCGCTGACCGGACCGCTGCCGGCCTGCACATCGATGGAAGGACGCAAGCGCGCCAGGTTGCGGAAACCCCATTGGTTGAACGGTGGGCTCATCCAGTTGTGCCAGGTGACGCGGCGCTGGGGTTCGGCGGGAAAGCCTTGCATGAGTGAAGGCGCCAGGCGTGCGTCAAATGGCGATTCGTGAGTCTCGACGTAAAGACTGGCCAGTGAAGGCACGGTGTTCTGATTCATCGGGTTGCCCCTGCAAAATGACTCTGCGTGAAAGCAGATGCAGAGAAATAATTACCCGATGTAATTTTTTAGTCAATAAATCTTTTTACCAGCAATTAGCTATCCACCGCCGCCTGAGCGGTGTCGCGAATCCGGGAACTGGCGTTCATGCAGGCCTGTCACTCTGTTCAATGGTCTTGCCCGGCACCTAATGACTCCGCCATTCGAACCAGGTCAGCGAAGGACTTGGCGTGCATTTTTTTCATCGCGTGGCCGCGGTGGATTTTCACGGTGATTTCGCTCAGGTTCATCTGCCCGGCAATCTGTTTGTTCATCAGGCCCTTGGCAGCGAACGTCATCACCTCTTTTTCACGGGCCGTCAGCGTTTCGTAGCGGGCATGCAGGTCCGCAAGCTGACGCTCGACGGCTCGGCGCTTGACGTCGGCCTGGAGTGCGGCTGACACCGCGTCCAACAAATCCTGTTCACGAAAGGGTTTGGCCAGGAAATCCACGGCCCCTGCTTTCATTGCCTTGACCGACATTTCGATGTCGCCATGGCCGGTGATGAAAATGATGGGGATAGTGACGTTCGACCCCGCCAACTGACGTTGAAAGTCCAGGCCGCTACTACCTTGAAGCCGTACATCGAGCACCAGGCAACTGGCACCTTCGGTCTTGGGTTGTTGGAGAAAGTCCGCCGTGGAGGCGAACGTCTCGACGCGTATGCCGACCGAGCGCAAGAGGTTGCTTAATGCATCGCGCATTGAGGCATCGTCATCCACCACGAACACAATTGAATCCTTGCTGCTCGGGTCATTGGATGGGGAATTGCCGTTCATGCACGATCCTCTTGGGGAGTGGGCGGAAAAAAATTGTAGCACAGCGCCTTGGGCCGAAAAGTACGGTAGGAATGGCCCGAACCGTGATGTAGACGCTATGCAATGAGCTGGGGGTGCAACGCTGATATCAGTGCAAAAAGATGACGAGGTCGATGCAGGTACGCATTGATCTGGCTGCTGTAACTTTCCCCGGTGGTGCACCAACTGCAAAAGTGCTCGCAGTTATTGGATAAGACCCTGTATTGGTCTTCGCCTAGTCGCGAACGCGCCCGATTGGCAACTTCTTCGGCGCAATATTCACAGTGCTCGTCAACTATCCACACGGGCTTGCCTTTGGCGAAATGTTCAAGATCGGTCACTTCGATAGGCCCCGACTTGAGGGAACCGCTGAACCCCGAGTAATGGGCAACTTCTGCGCCGCCAAGGTATATGCCGTGATGCAGGTAGAACCGGCGAGGGCTGACCAGGTGTGCACCTATGGGCACGCTGCCCGGGGCCTGCTCGATGTTGACCGGTTCCAATGAAACATCCGACATGTCTTTCGGCAGTTGACCTTGGGACGTGGGCGCACTCAAGCGATAGAAAACATTCGTTGTCATGAGTGCCAGGCAAATAAGCACAATGGAACGCAGTGATGAAAACTCATCCACGGCATGGGCAGTTAGATTATTCATGAGAAGAGACTCCGCAACCCTTGAAAACACTGTATCGCCGGGGTTGCGGAGTTTCATTTGTACATGGGACTGATTTCAATGACCGGTTGATATACAGGTCTTAAACCTAAGTATTAATCAAGACATTGTCGTTGAGCTGAAGGCTGCGATGGGCAGCGTGAATTGAACAGTGGCACCGCGGGGTGGGTTGACGCTTGCCCTCAAACTGCCGCCATGGGATTCAATGATCGAACGACAGATCGATAACCCCAACCCCAAGCCCGTAGGCTTGGTGGTGTAGAAGGAAGTGAAGACCAGGTCGGTACTGTCCGAGGCGAACCCCGGCCCGGTGTCACTGACACTCACCACGATGCATCCGGCATCATCGCGCACCGTGCAGATAAGCAACTGCCGCTCGCCTTCGCTGACACCGCTCATGGCCTCGAGCGCATTCATGATCAGGTTGAGCAACACCTGTTGCAGCTCTACACGGTCGCCTTCGATGGCGGGTAAACCGTCCATGAGTTGCGTCTGTATCGAGGCGCCACTCTTGCCGATCTGGCCACGGGTGAAGTCGATCATCTCGCTGATCGCCGCGTTGATGTCTACCGGTCCCTTTTGCGGTGGCGCCTTGCGGATATGCCCACGGATGCGACCCAGCACGTCCGCCGCTCGGTTGGCATCGAAGATGAGGCGCTCCAGCACCTGCCGGACCTCCCCGACTTCCGGCGGTTGCACGTTCAACCAGCGCAATGCGGCATTGGCGTTGAGGATGGCCGCGGCAATTGGTTGATTGACTTCATGGGCGATCGAAGCCACCAACTGCCCCATGGTCGCGACACGGTTGGCGTGGGCCAGCTCGGTCTGAACCTCGCGATAACGCCGCTCGCTTTCGCGGATTTTTTCTTCCGCCTGCCTGCGTTCGGTCAGATCCAGCACAAAGGCGACCCCTTCCCTGCTACCGACTTCGAACTTCGCCAGGCCGACGATGACCGGCAGTCGGCTGCCGTCCTTGCGCAAATATTCCTTCTCATAGGGTCGGGCATGCCCGGTCAGCAAAGCGTGGGCCAATCTACGTTCGCTGAGTTCTCGAAACTCAGGGACCGTCAGGTCTGCCCAGCGCAGATGGCCCGAGGCAAGGTCTGCTCGTTCGTATCCCAACATACGCAGAAAGGCATCGTTGGCTTCGATGATCTCGCCGTCGGCGTTCCAGACGAGGATCCCAATGATGTTGGCGTCCACGAGGCGCCGGATCTTCGCTTCGCGTTCCGCGACCTCACGGTACAAGCGAGCATTTTCCAGCGAAATGGCAGCCTGTGAAGCCACCAGCTTCAACACGGCGATCCGGGTCGGACTGAACACACGGGCCGCCAGATTGTTTTCGAGATAGAGCGCGCCGACGAGCCTGGCCTGGTTCATCAACGGCAGGCAGAGAATCGAACGGGCCCGCTGCTGCCGGATATAGGGGTCTGCGGCGAACGGCGCCTCGGCCACGGCATCGTCAAGGAAAACGCTCTCTCGGGTGCGCAGCACATGATAGAGAATCGACTCGGGCAGCAGCGTCGCACTCACCCGCTCATCGCGTAACTGCGTTGCGTTGCCGCCAGTAGTCACTTGCGCCGCGACCCGATGCTCGCCGCCATCGGACAGGATCAACAGCCCGCGTTCGGCGCCGGCCTGTTCAATGGCCGTGCACAGGATCATATCGATCAGCTTTTCCAGGACGATTTCGCCCGATACGGCTTGGGAGACCTTGAGTACCGTGGCAAGGTCAAGATGTTCGACCGGTGTCGCCATCGTTGTCGTCGGGCCGAGTTCAGGCGCTTCGGCCCTCAACGATGGGTACTTGTTCTCCAGTTGCCGCACCTTGCCATCGGCACCCCAACGCTGGTAACCGTAACGG
The DNA here is from genome assembly GCF_054681425.1 of Pseudomonas sp. H1_F01. NCBI lineage: Bacteria > Pseudomonadati > Pseudomonadota > Gammaproteobacteria > Pseudomonadales > Pseudomonadaceae > Pseudomonas > Pseudomonas sp. H1_F01. Next base: position 3,766,460 of record NZ_CP162823.1, read on the forward strand.
GCATCCTGCAAATAGACCCGAGCGATTTTCCCGAAGCCCCGCGCCGCGTAGAAGCGCGACGCGAGTTCATTGGCAAGCGCCTCGATGTGCACGAAGCCACTCTCTTGCGCGGAATCAATAGCCTGCTCGTAAAGCAACTCGGCGTCGATCATGCGCCCTTCAACGCGGGCGATTTCGGCACCCACCAGCGCGGCGCGGCTGGCGAAATTTTCCGGACACTGCTGCGCCCAGGTCTGGAGCCACTGCTGATCGGCAACTATCGCCAGCAAGTGCTGCCCATGCTCGTCCACCGGGAGGCTATCGCAGCGGGCGGCCCGGGCCAGGGCGCCATAGAAATGAAACTCGGCTTCCTCGAAGAACGACTGGCAAACCCAGAGTAAACGCTGCGCCTTTGCAGCGGCCTCCAATGCCGCCTCAGCATCGTCGGCCATGTAGCGAACCTGTAATTTTCGTACCCAGTACAAACACTCAGCCAGTACCAGATCCGGATTGCTGGCCAAGTGGGTTTCGATGCCTGACTCGGTTAGCTCGCCGTCGTCCAGGCGACCAAAGGTTAGCGTCGAGCCTCGGAGCATCCGGATCAGCGCCAGTTGCGTGATGATGAAATCAGTCACCAACCCGAAGCGTACTTTCCTGGCGTAAACAAGACCCCGCTCGGCTTCGCCTTGTATATCGGACAACAGCTCGCCGGCGAAGAGCAGATCGGCAGTGAGGTTGTTGCCCGCGTAGGCGCCATACGGTAGATCGCCGATTCGATTCGCCGCCGTAAACGAACGACGCAACAGGTCGCGGCATTGCCCCACAGGCTTCATCCAGCGTACGGCAAAGCACGAGAAGCAAAGATAGGTGCTCGCCTCGAATCGAGCCAAACCACGTTTCTCAACGAGCTCGCAGCCAAGCTGACCGAATCGGAAGCCCACTTGGTAATCACCGAACCGGCGACCGGCGACCCTGAATAAATTGGCGTAGAGCAAACATGAAGCATCGCAGTTGCCATGCTCAAGGCTCAGATTGACCGCTTTGCAGATCAACAGGTCCGCCAGGTTCGCTTCACTCTGCAGGGCTGGCGCGAAGAGTTTCCCCAACGCATTGACGGTCACCAGGGACGTCGCATCCTCCATCAACGGCAAGTCGATAAGGTCCTCGATTGCCCGGTCCCCCAGTAGCGCTCCGATACGGTCGTACTCGCTGCGCACGTCATCGTCGCTCGGATGGGCCGACCACTCGATCCCCACATGCCGCAGGTAGGCCAGGCAGACCGCAACCGCACCGTCACTGCGATCCAGGAGCAAGTAGACATCCATTAGCAGGCACGCGACATTGGCCCGCTCGATCACGGTCATGGCGTGATCCGACAACGCCGTGAGACGCTCATCGGCGGCAGACAGCTGCCCGGTCAAGAGCTCGCATTCGGCGCAATTCAACTCCAGCGCGAAAATCAGCCCATGACGACGCGCCCAGCAGTCCTCGCCCAACAACTGCGTCCCGGTGGTGAAATAGTTGAGCGCCGACGCATAAGCCGTCGACGCCTTGGCGCGTTGGCCGGCAATCAGGTTGAATGCAGCCAACTGCTCCCGCTCAGCCGGGTCGGTGATCAATACGGCGCCGCGATTGAGCTGGCCGACGATCTCGAAGATCGCCTCTTCCTGCCCTTGCGCGGATGTCTGCGCGGCGAGCAATCGTCCGATTCGCAGGTGCGTCTCGGCGCGCGAATCCTGGGGGATCAGCGAATAAGCGGCTTCATGAATACGGTCGTGGACAAAACCATAAGCGTCGTCCAGCCGCTCGACCAGTTCCAGGCGAATCGCCTCCCAGAGCACCCCGCGGACCTGCGCCCCGGGAATGCCCAGCACGGTCGAAAGCGCCTCGATCCCGGCGACGTTACCCAGGCAAGCCAGCTGCTGCAGCGCCTGCTGCGTCTCGCCCGGCAGGCGCACCAGCTTACCGACCATCAGGTCCACGACATTGTCGGTGTAGCCCTCGGCATGAATGCGGTCCGGGTCCCACCACCACTGCCGGGCGTCATGATCGAAGGTCAGCAGTTGCCCGTCGGCGAGCGTTTGCAGGAACTGAATCACGAAGAACGGATTGCCGGCGGTTTTTTCCAGCACCAACTGCGCCAGGGGCTCGATGCGGGCCCGCTCGTCATGCAGCGCCTCGACGATCAACTGCTCGATATGCACCTTGGCGAGTGGCGCCAGCATGATCTCGACGACGTTGCCTCCCGCGCTCCGAATAGTCTGGAGCTTGCCTGTCAGCGGGTGGGTGACGTCCACTTCGTTGCTGCGGTAGGCGCCCACCAGCAACAGGTGCCGCACATCAGCGCTGGTCAGCAGATCCTCCAGCAAATCGAGCGTGGCCGCATCGAGCCACTGCAAATCATCGAGAAACAGCGCCAGCGGATGATCTTCGCGGGCGAACACGCCGATAAAACGCCGGAACACCAGCAGGAAGCGGCGTTGCTCCTGTTGCGGATCAAGTACCGAAACCGGTGGTGGTTCGCCGATGATGAGCTTCAGCTCGGGAATGAGATCGGTCATGAGCCGCGCATTGACATCCAGCGCTTCCTGCAGCGCGTCACGCCAACTGGCCAGTTCCGTGTCACTCTTGCCAAGCAGGGTGCGCACCAGGCTCTGGGAGGCCTGCACCAGCGTCGCATAAGGGATGTCGCGGTGGTATTGATCGAACTTGCCGCTGGCGAACAATCCCCTCGGCGGAACCAGCACCTTGTGCAACTCGTTGACCACCGAGGATTTGCCGATACCGGAATAACCGGTGACCAGGACAAGCTCCGGCGCGCTGCTTTCAACGACACGCGCGAACGCCGCGATCAGGGTGTCGACTTCATGCTCGCGACCATAGAGTTTCTCGGGAATCAACAACCGATCGGATGTGCCATGCTCGCCCAGCGCAAAGGCATTGATGTGGTGCTGTTGCTGCCACTCGGCGAGGCAGCGCCGCAGATCATATTCCAGACTCGTTGCGGTCTGATAACGTTCCTCGGCCGTCTTGGCGAGCAGCTTCATGACAATGTCGGACAGCACCTCGGGAATGGTTCCAACCCGCTCGCGAGGCGGCAAGGGTTTCTTGGCGATATGGTAGTGCACCCACTCGATCGGGTCCGATGCCAGGAATGGCAGCGAGCCGGTCAGCATCTGGTACAGCGTGACGCCGAAGGAATAGAGATCACTGCGTGAATCGATCGAGCGATTCATCTTGCCGGTCTGCTCGGGTGCCATATAGGCGAGCGTCCCTGCGAGGGTCTCGGGCGCCTGCCGCTCCCGTGGCAGCCGTGAGGCGAGGCCGAACCCGGTGAGCCTGGCCTGTCCGTCGAAGCAGTTCACCAGGATATGACTGGGCTTGATGTCTTTATGGACGAGGCCACTCCGGTGGAGCTTGCCCAGTGCCACGGCGATGCTCACCGCCAGACGCAAGAACGTGGCCGTTTCCATGGGCGCAATCAGCAACTGCACAAGTGGCGTGCCGCCTGGATCCTCAAGCACCAGCTGCGTCTGGGCGCCTTCGCGCACCATCTCCAGCGGTCGCACCGACCAGGTGCCATCGAGCTCGTCTTTCAGGCCAAACTCGTGGGCCAGACGGCCAAGGCAGCCGGGACGCGGTTGTTCGGCAGCGGGCCGCGCCACCAGTACGCTGCAATCGCCCTCGACACCCGGACGCAGTTCCCGGCAGAAGATACGTTCACCATCGTCCCATAAAATTTGCATGTAGTTATCCGTCGGCACGCGAGCATTTTGTAGTGGGTTATCCGCCGCACGTTGCCGTCGGGCTGGCATCCGGTGTCACGTCGCATGGCCGATGCCGTCGCGCTGGGGCGACGTCCGTGGCTGCGCTGGGCGCCCGATGAGGATGGGGCTCTGTCGGGATCCAGAACGGGTCGTGTTGCCGATATCTAGATTAACCCCTCATGAAAGCCCTTCAAGTGATTTCATTGGGAACAACGAATTGACTCGCCTTGGATTTTTTGTGTCGAGCCCCAGGCAAACGATGCGTGCCAGTCTAGGCGAGACGCCAGCACCGGTCAGTTGTACCTGCGTACAGCGAAAGCAGCCCTGGGGCAAACTGCTGGATCCAAAGTCAACCCTTTGGTCTTAGCGCGCTATACCTAGGTATACTTTTGCACCCGAGGAGACCGCGTATCTTGTAATGACGACAGGCGCTTGTGCGAGCGACCCGATATGCATGACACCCCGATACGCAATACAACGACGATTGCCGTTGTCGATGATGACGAATCCGTTCGGGCCGCCCTCAAAAGCCTGTTACGGTCCAGCGGTTATGACGTTCGAACCTATTGCAGCGCCATGGATTTCCTCGACGCAAACGCCCCGGCGGCTACCCGCTGCCTGATTTCCGATATCCAGATGCCGGGGATGAGCGGCCTGGAACTGCATGAACAGCTCGGTGCCATGGGTTTCCAGATCCCGACCATCTTCATTACCGCTTACCCAGACCTTGGGGCACACATACCGAGGCTGATCGCCTGCCTGCCCAAACCCTGTGATGCCGACAAACTGCTGTCCTGTATCGACACTGCCCTGCGCCAGTAGGAGCTGTGTAGGAGCTGTGTAGGAGCTGTCGAGTGCAACGAGGCTGCGATCTTTCCAAACACACCTGAATCTCAAGCTAAAGATCGAAAGATCAAAAGATCAAAAGATCAAAAGATCGCAGGCTTCGCCAGCGCCTACAGCCGTCGAACGGGAGCAGCACCTCGCCACGATGCTTCCATCACGCCACTGACCCCACACCTTCGTATAGATCTCCCGCCACTGACGTATGGTTTCGCTGACCCGATGTAGAAGTGCGCCTGGAAGAGCCCCCCGATACCATGAGTTCACAGCGAGCCAATCGCTGACTCATTGACCCCAGGCGTGCGCTCGTCGGGCCACGCAGCAACCTTACGGGGAACTGGCTATGTCGGCTATCTTCGGGTTACCTCGACGCATTTTGACGCTCATCGGCACGAGCTTCCTGACCGCTTGCACGGTAGGCCCAGACTTCGTGAAACCTGAGAGCGGGCTTGACGCTGTGCTCTTGTCACCCCGACAAGAGCACGCAAGCGTCATCCCGACGTCCGCTGCCGCGGTGCCGTCCCAATGGTGGACACTGTTCAATGACGCCGTGCTCACCGGGCTGCAAGCGCGTGCACTGGCGGGCAACCTTGATCTGCAGATGGCCGCCGAGCGCATCGAGCAAAGCCGCGCCCAGCTGGGCATCGCTGCTTCGCAATTACTGCCCAGCGTAGGCGCCAATGCCAGCTACACCCGTGAGGCCCTCAGTGAAAATGGCAAGTTCGCTGCGTTGGGGGCTCCGACCGGCCCTAACAATTTCTGGCAACTGGGCTTCGATGCCAGTTGGGAGATCGATCTGTGGGGCCGCGCACAACGGGCCCGCGAAGGCGCTGCCGCGACGCTGGAAGCCACGGTTTACGATCGCGAAGCCGCACAGGTGGCCCTGGCCGCCGAAGTGGCACGGACCTACCTGCAATTGCGCGGAACCCAGGCGCAACTGGACATCACCCGGCAAAACCTGACGGTCGCGGAGCGCACCCTCGGCCTGGCTGAAAGCCGCGAGCGTAACGGCGTCGGGACGCGCTTCGAAACCTCCTCTGCCCGGGCGCAGTTGGCCACGATCAAGGCCATGGTTCCTGAGCTGGACCAACGTCGCAACGCCCAGATGAACGCGCTGGCGTTGCTGATGGGCGAACAACCCCGTGCCCTCGATGGGCAACTGGCCAAGGCACTGCCCTTGCCTGCCCTGCCCTCCGGGGTTCCGGTTGGTGTCCCCTCTGAACTGGCCCATAGGCGCCCCGACATCCTGCGCGCCGAAGCCCAGCTACATGCCGCCACGGCTGCCATCGGCGTGGCCAAAGCTGATTTCTATCCGCGCATTGGCCTGAAAGGGCAAATCGGCGTGGAAGCCTTCGACAGTGGCGATCTCGCCAGTTGGGATTCCCGGTTCTTCTCCATCGGTCCCACGGTTTATCTGCCGATCTTCCAGGGCGGACGTTTGATGCAACGCCTGGCCCTGAACGAATCACGGCAAAAAACCGCGGCACTCGCTTATCGCCAAACCGTCTTGCGAGCCTGGCATGAAGTGGACAACGCCCTGGATGCCTGGGGGGCCCAACAGCGTCAACACGATGAACTGCTGATGTCCTATGAACAGAACAAGCAGGCGCTGCATGCCGCCGAGCGAGGTTATCAGCAAGGCGCCGCCGACTATTTGAGTGTACTGACGGCCCAGTCCAACCTGCTGGCCAGCCAAACCCGCCTCAATGCCAACGCGACTGACGCCAAGCTGACCGTGGTCAATCTCTACAAGTCCCTGGGTGGCGGCTGGAATCCGGAGGTTGCCCAATGAACAGCGTCGCACTGTCGCCAGCGCACGTGGTGGCCAGCGCAGGGCCTCAGGCCTCGTCCTCGAAACGCTCGATGGTCGGCCTGGTCGGCATTTTTCTCGCCGCCATGATGGCGGGGTTGAATACCCGGGTCGGTGCATTGGCCCTGGCAGATGTGCGAGGCGCAATGGGCTTGGGCTTCGACGATGGCTCCTGGCTCACCACTGCGTACAGCGCCGGCGAGCTGATTGCCATGCCCTTTTCGGCGTGGTTCGCCATCACACTCTCGGTCCGTCGCTTGGAGTTGTGGATGCTCGGCGGTTGTACGCTACTCGCCTTGATCCTGCCCTTCATCCACGACCTGGACCTTTTGCTGACCTTGCGCTTTGTGCAAGGCATTGCCAGCGGCACCACCATCCCGCTGCTGATGATGGCGGCGCTCAAATTCCTGCCGCCCCCCATACGGTTGTATGGCCTGGCGCTGTATGCCATGACCGCGACCTTTGCGCCTAACCTGTCCATCTGGTTGGCCGGGCACTGGACGGACGGGTTGCAGGACTGGCGCTGGGTGTACTGGCAGATCATTCCCCTCGCCCTCATCGCCGCAGGCCTGATCGCCTGGGGACTGGCGAAGGAACCCATCCAGGTCCCACGCTTCCGGCAGGCCAATTGGTTTGGCATGGCCTGCGGTGTGCCGGCGTTCGGTTTGATCACTGTCGCACTGGATCAAGGCGTGCGGCTGGACTGGTTTAATTCACCGCTGATCACGTCTTCGCTGCTGGTAGGCCTGGCCTTGCTGGCGATCTATCTGTTGACCGAGTGGTATCACCCGTCACCGTTTATCAAGTTGCAGATTCTCGGGCGCCGCAACCTGGGACTGGGCTGCACGCTGTTCTTCGCACTGCTGGTGGTGTTGATGTCCAGCGCGTTGTTACCGGCCAACTATCTCGGCGCGCTTCAGGACTATCGCCCCTTCCAGATGGCGTCGGTCGGCCTGATTGTCGCGCTGCCGCAACTGGTCCTGGGGCCCGTGGTTGCGCTACTGCTGTATCAGAAGTGGGTCGATGCCCGTGTCGTGTTCGCCCTGGGGTTGTGCTTGATCGCGCTGGCGTGCCTGGCCGGCTCACAACTGACCAGCGAATGGAACCGCGACCAGTTCGTCATGGCGCAAACCCTGCAGGCCCTCGGACAACCGATGGCGGTGGTCTCGATGTTGTTCCTGATCACCAGCGTGGTGCAGCCTGCTGAAGGGCCTTATGTGTCCGGCACGATCAACACGTTGCGCGCCTTCGGATCGCTGGCCGGTGCAGCGGCAGTTGCCCAGCTCATCACCGTGCGCGGTCGCTTCCATGGAGAAATGTTGCTGGACCAGGGAGCACTGGCAGGTAACAGCCTGGCGTTTGTGCCTGAGCCAGCGCAACTGATGAGTCTCATCGGCCAGCAATCGCTGGTGCTGTCGATTGCTGATGCCTATCGCGTGTTGGGCCTGCTGGCGCTGCTGTTGATTCCTCTGGTGTTGCGACTGACCTACATCCCCGCCCCTGTCATGCACGCAGCCTCAGCACCTTCCTCCTCACACGGGTGACTCATCATGGCATTACCGAAGAAAGCCCAGATCATCAGCGCCACACTGCTCGCGGTGGCCATCGGCGCTGTGTTCTATTTCAATCGTCCTGAATCCAGTGCATCGATACAGTCTACGGACGATGCCTACGTCCATGCCGACTTCACTACGGTAGCACCGCAGGTATCGGGCACGGTTGAGACGGTATTGGTCGAAGACAACCAACCGGTGAAAAAAGGCGACCTCTTGGCAACCATCGACGACCGCGATTTCGTCGCTGCCGTGAACGCGGCGCAAGCCCAGGTCGCCAGCGCCAGGGCCGGCATCGCCAGCCTGCAAGCGCACTTGATCCAACAGGAAACCACCATACGCCAGGCACAAGCAGTGGTAGCGGCAGACGCGGCGGCGCTCAAGCTGGCCAGCGTCAATCAGGCCCGTTATCGCAACCTGGCCACCGATGGGTCGGGCACCGTACAGGCCCAGCAGCAGGCCGAAGCGCAGTTGAGCGTTCAACTGGCCAGCCGGGACAAGAGCCAGGCGGGGTTGCAGGCTGCCCGGCAATACGTGGATATCCTCAAGGCCGATATGGAAAAGGCCAAGGCGGCCCTCGCCCATGCCGAGGCGGCGCAAGCCATCGCGCAACTGCAACTTTCCTATACCCGCATCACCGCACCGATCAGCGGCACCGTCGGGGAGAAATCGATACGTGTCGGTGCTTTCGTCAATGCCGGAAAACCCTTGCTGGCGATCGTGCCGCTGGACGCCGTCTACATCACCGCCAACTTTCGCGAGACACAACTGGCGCGCGTAGAGACCGGACAAACCGTGGATATCGAAGTGGATGCCTTGCCCGGCCAGGCGCTGGAAGGCACGGTGCAAAGCCTGGGGCCGGCCAGCGGCGTCAGCTACTCCGCCATTGCCCCGCACAATGCCACAGGCAATTTCACCAAGATCGTCCAGCGCTTGCCCGTACGCATCCGCATCGACCCCGACCAGCCCGGGGCGGCGAAACTGCGCGTGGGGATGTCCGTCACGCCGCATATCCGCATTGGTGAATAAATCCATCAGGGCTTTTGTGACGAGCTGGGTTCTGTAGGAGCTGACGAGTGCAACGAGGCTGCGATCTTTCCCCAGACATTTGAATCGCGAGCGAAAGATCAAAAGATCGCAGGCTTCGCCAGCTCCTACAGAACCCGGCAGGACAAATCCCCTTGCATGCGCAGGTGAAGCCCTAAGCAAATAACTAAAGGTTATTTGTTGTCTGTTTTTTAGATCATTTAGATTAAGCCTTAAGCCCAATGGCTTCGCGGTACTGCCTCAAGAACGTTGGCATTTACCCATTTTCAGTCACGGCAATCTCATTAACGGGCCACCGTCATGCAGCTTCTAACGCTTCCTCCCTCCCCCGGCCTGGCCACCTCGATTCGTGCCACGGCCCAGGTCTTCGAAGACCCCACCTCCCGCGCTTTGCTGGCGCATCTGCAACAAGTCGCGCCCAGTGACGCCAGCGTGCTGATCATCGGCCAGACCGGGACCGGCAAGGAACTGGTGGCGCGCCACGTACACAACCTCAGCGCCCGTCGCCACAAACCGTTTGTTGCGGTCAACTGCGGGGCGTTTTCCGAAACCCTGGTGGAGGCCGAGCTGTTCGGCCATGAAAAAGGCGCGTTCACCGGCGCACTGACGGCCAAGGCCGGCTGGTTCGAGGAAGCTGACGGCGGGACGTTGTTCCTGGATGAAATCGGTGATTTGCCGTTGCCGATCCAGGTCAAGTTGCTCCGGGTGCTACAGGAGCGCGAGGTGGTCCGGCTGGGTTCGCGCAAGAGCATCAAGATCAATGTGCGCGTGTTGGCGGCCACCAACGTACAGTTGGAAAAAGCCATCAATGCCGGGCACTTTCGCGAAGATCTCTATTACCGTCTGAACGTGGTCAGCCTGGTGCTCAAACCGCTGCGCGAACGCCCCGGTGACATCCTGCCGCTGATCCGCCACTTCATTGCCGAGTACAGCCGCAGGCTCGGTCACGGCGAGGTGACGCTGGATGCCCAGGCGCAGCGCAAATTGCTCGACTATTCCTGGCCGGGGAACATTCGCGAGCTGGAAAATGTCATCCACCACACCCTGTTGATTTGCCGCAACAACGTGATCGGCGTGCAGGACCTGCACCTGTCTAACTTGCGTATCGAACGCCAGGACAACTCGCAGGAGTCGGCCCCTCAAAGCGCAGAGACGCTTTTGCAGAAAGCCTTCGAGAAACTGCTCGAGCAAGAGCATGGCGACCTGTATGAAAAGGTCGAGGCCGAGTTGCTGCGCACCGTCTACCGATACGCCAATTGCAATCAGGTCCACACCGCCAGCCTGTTGGGCCTGAGCCGCAATGTCACCCGCACGTTGCTGATCAGGATTGGCGAACTGGTGGTCAATCGACGTCGCCCGGCACTGGACACCCAGGATGGCCGGGTGGTCAACCTGTCGACCTGAGTCCAAGGCTCCTGCAGGACCCTGGGAACGATCATGCTTCCTGGCCTCTCCTCCGCGTTCGCAGGTAGAAATCCTGCAGATCACCGCGAGCCGCCAGTTGTTCGGCGCTGCCTTCACTGACCACGCGACCGCTTTCCAGCACGTAACCGTAGTGGGCGTAGCCCAGGGCGATGTTTATATTCTGTTCGGCAATCAGGAAACTGACGCCGTCGTGCTGATTGAGTTGGCGCACGATCTCGAAGATTTCCTCGACGATTTGCGGCGCCAGGCCCATCGACGGTTCGTCAAGCAAGACCAGTTGCGGCTTGGCCATCAGCGCACGGCCTATCGCGATCATCTGTTGCTCACCGCCCGAGGTGTAGCCGGCCAGGCTTTTGCGCCGCAGTTTCAGCCGCGGAAAATGGCCATAGACCAACTCCAGGTCAGCCAGCAACTGGCGCCGCGGCACCTGGCGCGCCAGGGCGCCGGCCAGAAGATTTTCCTCCACGGTCAACTGGGCGAAACAATGCCGACCTTCGAGTACTTGCACCAAACCGTTCGCAGCCAAGGTGTGAGGCGCGCAGTGGGTCACCTCCCGTCCCTGGTAGACGATCCGCCCCCGCACCACTTCGCCCCGTTCTGCGCGCACCAGGTTGGAGGCCGCTTTCAACGTGGTGCTTTTACCCGCGCCGTTGGCGCCCAGCAGCACCACGACCTGCCCTTTTGCGACCTCCAGCGACACGCTGCGCACGGCCAGGATGGTCTGTTCGTAGAGGACTTCAATATCGTCGACCTGCAGGATCGGCACGTTCGTCGTCATGCTAGTTTCGCCTTTTCAGGCAGCGGCCGGACGCATGCGCCCGGCCGCCGCGATGCCTCAGGATTCCTTGCTGCAATCACGCGGCGTAATGCCTTTTTCCCGGGCGTACTGATGCGAAGATGCTTCGATGATCGGCCGTAGCAGGGCGCGGTCGGCCTGTACCCAGTCACTGATCAGCTTCCACTGCGTACCGTCCCATTGCTGGAAGCGCACCGCACCACCGCCTTCATGGTCCGAGCACGACAACTGCAACGGCTGCACCAGGCCCAACGCCCCCAGTTCCTTGAGCCGGGCGTCGTCGAGCTTGAGGTTCTCAAAGCCCCAACGCACCTGCTCACCCGTCAGGGGTTGCTTGCCGAATTTCTGCTGGGCAATGCGCAGCGCTTCTACGTTGAGAATGCCGTTGACCACACCGAGGTTGTAATACACCGTACCGAAACGCTTGGGGTCGGCCAGGTCGCCATGACCGGCGTCGACCACTTGTTTCTTGATGCCCTGCAACACCGGGAAATCGGTGCCCGAAGGGTGCGTGGTGATAGCGATGAAGCCCTTGGCCGCGGCACCGGCCGGCGCGGCGTCATCCTCGGAATTGCTCCAGATGTTGCCGATGATGTGGTCGGCCGGGAAACCGACTTTCTGCGCGGTTTTCAATGCCACCGGGTTCATCACGCCCCATCCGCGCAGGATCACCCAGTCGGGTTTTTCCCGACGGATATTCAGCCATTGCGATTGTTGTTCGTTGCCCGGGTGCGGCACCTCCAGCAAGGTCAGCGCAAAACCGTACTTGTCGGCCAGGGTCTGCAGCACCTCGTTGGTTTCCTTGCCATAGGGCGAGCCGTGATACAGGGTGACGATCTTCAGGCCCTTGAGTTTGTCCAGCCCCCCGGCCCTTTGGCCGATGTAGTTGATGATCGCCGACACTTCAGAATACGGGTTCAACTGCAACGGGAAGACGTAGGGAAACACGCTGCCATCGGTGGAGTCCGTGCGACCGTGGTTGATGGTGATCAGCGGCAGTTTGTCGGCCGTCGAACGCTCCAGCGTGGCGTAGGCGATGCCCACCGACAGCGGGTTGGTGGCCGCCGCCGGTGCGCCGTTCAAGCCTTTCTTCAGGCGCTCGTAGCACTCGACGCCTTTTTCGACCACGTATTCGGTCTCGCACTCGCTCCAGGTCAACTTGACGCCGTTCACGCCGCCGTTGGCGTTGACGTACTTGAGGTAGTCGATGAAGCCGCCGAAAAAACCGGTGCCGCCGGCCGCATAAGGGCCGACGCGATAGCTTTGCAGCGGGAAATATTGTTCGTTGTCCGCCTGGACGGTGAAGGCCGCGGCGGTGAGGCTCAGGGACAGTGCCAGGCTGCTGGCGAGTGATCGTTTGAACATCGGATTTTCCTTGTTATGAAGCCATAGGTAAGCCAACAAAATGCAACTGCAAACCCGCGCCGTGCGCATCGCTCAGTAGCGCAATGGCCACAGCCGTGCGCGCTGGCGAAATCTCTGCCAGAGGCGCGCAAGGCCCTCTGGCTCCTTGATCAGGAACAGAATGATCAGGGCGCCGAATATCATCTTCTGCAGGTTCTCCACCTGGCCGGCGTCAACCAGCCCGCCGGGCAGCAGCGACACCAGGTTCGAGAGCAACACCGGAAACAGCACGATGAAGGCCGCGCCGAGGAAGTTGCCCAGCAGGCTGCCGAGGCCGCCGATAATGATGATGAACAGGATCTGGAACGACCGATTGAGGTCGAAACCGTGGGGCTCCACCGTGCCCAGGTAAGCGAAAGCCCAGAGCGCGCCGGCCACCCCGAGGAAAAAACCGCTGATGGCGAACGCCAGCAACTTGGTTTTTGCCAACGCAATGCCGATGACCGCGGCGGCGGTGTCCATGTCGCGCACCGCCATCCAGTTGCGCCCCAACTCGCTGCGCACCAGGTTCTTGCCCAGCCAGAACAGCGCTACCACCACGCTCAGGGTCAGCAGATAGCGGCCGGCCGGCGCGTCGAGGTTCACCCCCAATACATCCAGGCGCGGCGCGCTGATCACGCCAGAGGCGCTGTTATTGGAAAACCAACTGAACCGGGTCAGCGCCCAGGTCACGAAGAACTGCGCCGCCAGGGTCGAGACCAGCAGATAGAAGCCCTTGATGCGCAAACTCGGCAGGCCGAACAGCACCGCCACCAACGCCGCCGCCAATCCGCCCAAGGCGATACTGACCAGCAACGGCAAACCGGCGACCCGTACTTCGAGGTTGTAAGTGGCAAAGGCGCCCACCGCCATGAACGCCGCTGAACCAAGGGACAGTTGCCCGGCATAGCCGGTGAGCAAATTGAGCCCCAACCCGGCCAGGGACAGCACCAGGAACGGAATCAGGATCGCGCTGAACCAATAGTCATTGCCCAACCAGGGCACCACGACAAAGGCAAACAGCAGCAACGCGACGAGTCCGTGACGGTCCTGGCGCAGCGCGAAGACCCGGCGGTCCTGGGCATAGCGGGTGTTGAACTGGCCTGCTTCTCGATAAAACATCATGCGTTCCCCTAAACCCGTTCAATGGCCCGTTCGCCAAACAACCCCGCCGGACGCACCAGCAGAAACAGCAGCGCCAGCACGTAGGGAAACCAGTTCTCGATGCCGCTGCCGATGAAGGGCCCGAGGTAAACCTCCGCCAGCTTCTCCGAGGCGCCGATGATCAAGCCGCCGACAATCGCGCCGCTGATGGAGGTGAAGCCGCCGATGATCAGCACCGGCAAGGCCTTGAGTACCACCAGCGAGAGCGAGAACTGCACACCGAGGCGAGCGCCCCAGAGCAGCCCGGCGACCAACCCGACAAACCCCGCCACCGCCCACACCACCACCCACACTCGCTGCAAGCGGATGCCCACGGCCAGTGCCGCCAGCGGGTCATCGGCCACCGCCCGCAACGACAATCCGAGCCGGGTCTTGTTGAACAGCCAGGACAGCAGCAGCACTAGGAGCGCTGCCGTCAACGCGGCAAAAATGTCGAACTGCGACAACAACATCCCGCCCAGCTCCAGCGGTTCGTCACTGATGCCCAGCTCCAGGCCATGCACCTGGGCGCCCCACAGCGCCTGGGCGAAGCCTTCGATGACGTAGGACAGGCCAAGGGTGGCCATGAACAACGTGATCGGCGAACGGTTGACCAAAGGGCGCAGTACCACACGCTCCACGGCCACGGCGATCAGCAGCATCGCCGCCAGGCTGATGAGGAACGCCAGCCAGAACGGCACACCGCGTTCCAGCAGGCTGACGAAGGTCAGCGCCGAGAACAGCACCATCGCGCCCTGGGCGAAATTGAATACCCCGGAGGCCTTGTAGATCAGCACAAAACCGATGGCCACCAAGGCGTACATCACCCCCGCCAACAACCCGCCAATCAATACTTCAAAGAAAAATTCCATCGCTGTTCCTGTTCTGCGGGCGCAACTAGCCTGCCCTCCCAGGCGGGAAGGCGTCGAATATCCAGTGTCAGTGGCGAGTGCCCAGGTAGGCCGAAATGACCTCGGGGTTCTGCCGTACGTCTTCAGGCGAGCCATCGCCGATCTTGCGACCGTAATCGAGCACCACCACGTGATCACTGATGTCCATGACCACGCCGATATCGTGCTCGATCAACACCACGGTGGTGCCCAGCTCACGATTGATGTCGACGATGAAGCGACTCATCTGCTGCTTCTCGTCGGCGTTCATCCCGGCCATGGGTTCGTCCAGCAGCAATAGCCGAGGCTCCGCCGCCAGCGCCCGGGCCAGCTCCACCCGCTTCTGCAAGCCATAGGGCAACGTGCCCACCAGGGTGTCGCGCCAGGGCTGCAAATGCAGGAACGCGATAACGCGCTCGGCCGATTCGCGCTGGCGGTCATCCTCGGCCCGGGCGCGACCGATGCGCAGCGCCTGCTCGATCCAAGTGCTGCGCCGCTTGAGGTTGCGTCCGGTGAGCACGTTGTCGAGCACGCTCATGCCCTTGAACAGCGCGATGTTCTGGAACGTGCGGGCGATGCCGCGTACCGCCACGTCGTGGGGGCGCATCCGGCGCCGCTCCTGTCGATCAAAACGGATACGCCCCTCCTGGGCCTGATACACGCCGCTGATGACATTCAGCAGCGAACTCTTGCCGGCGCCGTTGGGGCCGATCAAGGCGCAGATCTCTCCGGTGGCGACGCGAAAGCTGATGTCCGTGACCGCTTTGACGCCTTTGAATGACAGTGAAATATGGTCCAGCTCCAGCAAATGCGTGGCGGCCGTCTGGGTCATGAGGCGTCTCCTCTCAGGCCAGTTGCGACTGGAGCCCGCTCCAGTCATCGGTGGTTTGCTGCACAAGATGCGTCGACGCTTCCCAGTGGGCCGCATCGCTCCACTGGCGAACCCGGATACCCAATGCCTGGAAAAACGCCTGGGTTTCGGGCGGTAACGCATCGCCCACCAGCAGCGGTGCGCGGGTCCGGGAAAACCCCAGCACATCGCGCAGAGGCCGGCGCACCAGCCAATCCCCCAGATGCCGTTGCAGGACGTCGGGATGGGCCGCCAACGCCCAGTCCACCAGCCCACGCGACCAACTGCCCGGCGCCGGCAAACGCTCCAGCGCATAACGGTACAAACGCTCATAAGTTTCCCGCGTCCCGGCCACCAGCGTCGGGCCCAGCTCGCGGCGGTCGCGATCACGGGTCGCCAGATTCTCCGGAAAATTCAGGCGAAAACCGGCTATCAACCAGGGCGCCAGCAGATAGCGGGCTTGTCCGCCCGAGGCGAACGCCCGCGCGGCCAATGCCTCTTCCTGCCGTCCCAGACCTTCGCGCGTCACCAACCGCTGGCCCTCCTGCAGCAGCTCGGCGTGGCTGACGCGTTGCTCTTCAATCGCCTGCCCAGCCCCGCGATAAAACACAAAGGCCGTTTGCAGCACTCGCCCTTGCGGTGCCCGTTCATTGATTGGCTGCTCGGCAACCAGCGCGGCGTAATCCAGCGCTTGAACAAATGGCGTCGAATCCGCCAGGCCACGCTTGTCGAGATAAACCAGCACACGCGCAGCCACCTGCGCCGCACGCAGACGCAGCATCTCTTCCAACCCTTCCACCAGGACGAAATCCGGCTGCAGCGTGCCGAGCAGTTGCACCTGTTCGGCCGCCACCTCCAGTGGATCGAACAGACTCGCCACGCCCCCCAGCCACTGCGCGGCCAAGGCTGCAAGCAGCACCTGTGGTCTGGGTCGGCTGATGATCGTCAGGGTCGCGCCCGCTGAAAAACCGCGGGCTTGCAGGGCACTCGCCAAACGGCGCACCTCATCGGCCACTTGCGCCCAGCTCCGCTCTTGCCAGACACCCAGGTGCTTATGGCGCAACGCGACATCCGCGCCATGCCAATGCGCCTGTTGCCGCAACCACTGGGGCAAGCTGGCCGGTGCCGCGTCGAGAGTGTCGGTGAACGTGCCCATACTGCCTCCCGCGCCTAAGCGACTGCCGCCGTTTTGGCTGCCACTTTGCGTTGCTCCAGCTCACGCACCAGCGGCAGCACCTTGCGGCCGAAATACTCGACTTCTTCCTGGAAGTGCAGAAAGCCGGCGAGCACCAGATCCACACCCACGGCCTTGAGCGCGACGATGCGTTCGGCGATCTGCTGCGGTGTGCCGATCAGGTTGGTCTTGAAGCCATCGTTGTACTGCACCAGGTCCTCGAAGCTGGACTTGGCCCAGTTGCCCTCGCCTTCCGGGCTTGATTTGCCGGCCTGTTTCGCCGCATCGCCGAAGGCATTGACGGCCTCGGGGTCGGCCTGGTCGATGATCTGGGCAAGGACCGCCCGCGCCTCTTCTTCGGTGTCGCGAGCAATGACGAAGGCGTTTACACCGACCTTGACCTTGTGATTGTTGGCCGCGGCTTTTGCCTGGAGGTCATCGATCTGCGCCTTGACGCCTTCCACGGTATTGCCATTGGTGAAGTACCAGTCCGATACCCGGGCGGCCATGTCCCGTGCCGCCCGCGAGCTGCCGCCCTGGAAAATCTCCGGGTGCTGCTGCAGTGGTTTTGGCTTGAGGGTGTAGTCGTGGAAGCGGTAGAAGTCACCGCGCAAGGTGAAGTTGTCGGTGGTCCAGATGCCCTTCAGCGCGGTGATAAATTCTTCGGAACGGCGATAGCGCTCATCGTGCTCCAACCATGGCTCGCCAATGGCGGTGAACTCGCCCTTGAACCAGCCCGACACGATGTTGACCGCCACCCGGCCGCCTGTCAGGTGATCGATGGTTGCGATCTGCTTGGCCAACACCGACGGCGTCCACGGCCCCGGCAGAACCGCTGCAATGACTTTCAGGCGCGTGGTGGCGGCCAGCAAGGCATGACTGAACGCCACGGACTCATGCTGGTATTCGGCGCCGTAACCGGCGGTAAAGCGCACTTGGGACAGGGCGTAGTCGAAGCCGGCCGCTTCAGCGATCTGGGCCAGCTTGCGGTTGTAGTCGATGCCCCAGTCGGTGCGTTGCTCGATTTTGCTGACCACCAGCCCGCCACTGACGTTGGGCACCCAGTAGGCAAATTTGATCGTGTCCTGGCTCATTGCATGTACTCCACGGCTCGTTTTGAAAGGAAGAAATTGATCAAGCGGCACTGGCGTCGCGTCGAACGCTCGGTACCAGGCTCAGCAACGCCGACTCGACGGCGCGTTCGATACGCTCCAATACCTGTGCGCTGGAGATCCGGTATTGGGTGAAATCGGTTTCGCTGGCATAGACCCCCACCGGCAGGCTCAGGGCCTGGAAGAAGCCGAACAGGGGTCGCAGTTGGTGATCGATGATCAAGGCATGGCGATCCGAGCCCCCCGTCGCGGCCAGCAGTACCGGTACATTCTTGAGGGCTTCGTGATGAACGAAATCGAACAGATGCTTGAACAGACCGGTGTACGAGGCCCGATACACCGGGCTGGCGGCGATCAACAGATCAGCCGACTCAATGGCCAGCAGGTCATCCTGCACGGCAGCCGGCAACGCCTCGCGACGCAAGACCCCGGCGAACTGTGGACCGACCTTGGCCAGTTCGATCAAACGCAGCTCGATCGGCAGTTGCTGCCCGAGCCTGTCCACCAATGCCTGGAGCAGGACCAGCGTGCGTGACGGGTGCTGCACGCTGCCTGACACCGCCACCACTTTGAATTGCTTGCTCATCGCTTACCCCATGCCTGGAGACGCCACCTCAGCGTCTGCACAAGGTGTAGAGCAGCAACCGTGCCAGTTGAATATTCATTTATTAATCAACTGCTTAGGATCTTAGCCGGATCATGTCACTGTCGCTTGACGGACAAGCTGTTGATCCACTGTTGCCTGACGAACATTCGCTGCGTCGATGTTTGTGGCAGCAACTGTTGCCGGGCACACACTTGCGCAACAGATTGTTCGCAGCGAGGGCAGCCCTTTCCCTGATGAACGCTGTACAAGCCCCGTATTTACAGGCGTTGGGCCTCGGGCATGGACTGTGCAATAGCCACTGGCACCGGCAGGTTTCTCCCCCTGCCCACCTATTCGTCATAAGAAGGAACATCACCATGACCGCACAGCAACAACACCTGCCGCCGATCCTTTCCACCGGCACCGACTATGAGCCCTTGGCCGAACGTTTTCGGCCGATCTTTACACGCATCCAGGCCGGCGCCCTGGAGCGTGAGCAGACGCGCAGCTTGCCCTTTGAACAGGTGAAATGGCTGAAGGAAGCAGGCTTTGGTGCCATTCGCGTACCGGTCGAATATGGCGGCGCCGGGGCGTCGTTGCCGCAACTGTTGCAACTGCTGATCGAACTGGCTGAAGCCGATTCCAACCTGCCCCAGGCGCTTCGCGGGCACTTTGCATTTGTCGAGGACCGCCTCAACGCCCACGCCAGCAGCCCACAAGACATCTGGTTCAAGCGCTTCGTCGAGGGTGAACTGGTGGGCAATGCCTGGACGGAAGTCGGCGCCGTGAAAATCGGCGACGTCGGCACCCGGGTTTCCCGCCTGGGTGATCAATGGGTCGTCAACGGCACCAAGTACTACAGCACCGGCAGTATCTTCGCCGACTGGATCGACGTGTATGCCCAACGCGACGACAACGGCGCCGACGTGATTGCCGCCGTGCGCGTGCACCAGTCGGGCGTCAAGCAAAGCGATGACTGGGACGGTTTTGGCCAACGCACTACCGGCAGCGGCACGTCGCTGTTCGAGAATGCGTTGGTCGAGGCGCAGAACCTCATCGACTTCTCCACCCGCTTCAAATACCAGACCGCGTTTTATCAACTGGTCTTGCTGGCCGTGCTGATCGGTGCCGGCCGCGCTGCGGTTCATGACATTACCGAGCAAGTGCGCAAACGCACGCGGGTCTTCAGCACCGGCAATGCCAGCGAAGTGAGCCAGGACGTGCAGGTGCAGCAAGTGGTCGGCAGGGCCTCGGCCCAGGTCTATGCCGCCGAAGCCACTGCCCTGCGAGCCGCAAGCGCCTCCCAACGCGCCTACGAAAGCCGCTTCAGTCAGAACACCGAGACCGAACACACCGCCAACATCGCCGCTGAACTGGAATCGGCCCAGGCCCAGGTGGTCATCTCCGACCTGGTGCTACGCACCACCAGCGACCTGTTCAATGCCCTTGGTGCCTCGGCCACCAGCACCAGCAAGGCCCTCGACCGTCACTGGCGCAATGCCCGAACCGCCGCTTCGCACAATCCGTTGATCTACAAGGAGCGCATTATTGGTGATTGGGAAATCAATGGTACGGAACCGCCGTATGTCTGGCAGATTGGCGGGGGGTCCAAGCAGCTTTGAGTAGGTGGGTTGGTGTGTATATCCGTTACCGCAGGAACGGATATACACCCCCTCCCCCCAAAAAAACCCAACAAGCGACTTACCCCAATACAAACAGACAAGACCAAGCACAAAAAGGATCAACTAGCTGACGACCCAAACACACCGCATAATCGATCTACCCCCATCCACCCGAAGGGTCGCTGAAGATGACAGTTATCCATAAGGCCGCTCAGATAGGATACTCAGCAGAAGCCCGCACCTATACCCAAGGGCGCCCAGACTACCCAAGCGAAATACAGGCCTGGCTCAGCAGTGCACTGGAAATCAGCCCAGGATCGACAGTCATTGAATTAGGAGCCGGTACCGGTAAGTTCACTCGCCTGCTGGACTCGATGACGATCAATACCATCGCCATCGAACCGGTCGAGGCGATGCGAATCGAGTTTGCCAAGCATCTGCCGAACACCAGGATTCTGGAGGGAACGGCCGAATCCATTCCCCGCGAGGCAGGGGCGGCGCAGGCGCTCGTATGCGCTCAAGCCTTCCACTGGTTCGCGAATGAAACCGCGCTCCAAGAGATTCACCGAGTACTCAAACCGGGCGGCCGGCTCGGTCTGATCTGGAACGTGCGTGATGAGTCAGTGGACTGGGTGGCCGACATCACCAAAATCATCACCCCCTTCGAAGGCGATACCCCACGCTTTCATACCGGAAACTGGCGACGCCCCTTCAACGGACGTTACTTCTCGGAGCCCGAACTGACCTGTTTTAGTTACAGCCACGCAGGCAGCCCCGAGACGGTCATCCTGGATCGCTTTCTGTCCGTGAGCTTCATCGCAGCGCTGCCTGACGCAGAGAAAAAACAGGTAGCGGATCAACTACGGGCCTTGATTCAGACCCATCCGGCGCTGCGCGGGCGCAAGCACATTGAGTTCCCTTATCAGACCCACGCTTATTCATGTCGCCGCCTGGATTGAATCACGACGCCATCAACCCGGCAGGAACTCGTACCTGACGCCCCCAAAACACTGGCATCGTGCCTTTTTCCTTGCACTCATGGAGTGACTGTGACGAATCTTTGTGCCGCCCCTGAGTTTGCTCCCGCCGCCACTTTACCGCCCTACCGCCTCTTTCCCCGGCTCGGGATGTTTGTACTTGCGACCCTGGTAGTCTTCCTGGCAGCAGTGCCCGAAGTCCTGTTCATACCCGCAGACATGCAGGCCTACCTGACGTTCACGACCACCTCGGGTATCACCGCGCTCGTTCTCCTCGCTCTCTTCGCCCTGCAGTACCGCGCCGATGCGCGCACTCAATGGCGTGGTCATTACATAGGCACCCCCCTGCGGTGGGGTGCGCTTGGCATCGTTGGCGCCTACCTGTTTTTCGG
This sequence comes from Pseudomonas sp. H1_F01, assembly GCF_054681425.1. Lineage (NCBI taxonomy): Bacteria > Pseudomonadati > Pseudomonadota > Gammaproteobacteria > Pseudomonadales > Pseudomonadaceae > Pseudomonas > Pseudomonas sp. H1_F01. The sequence goes on from NZ_CP162823.1 coordinate 3,787,809, forward strand.
GGTTGCCACCCTCGTGCTGGGGTTGCCACGAGAAGTGTTCATGGCCGAGCTTCTGGACGGGCTCAACAGCTGGCAGGCCACGATCAAGATCGCCTCGCTGATCGTGCTGCCACCCATCGCCGAAGAGTTGTTTTTCCGCCATTACATGCTCCGACTGTTCCCCTACGAGAACAGCCGTGCCTGGACATGGATCGCGGTCATCGTTACGTCGGCCATCTTCGCCGCCATGCACATCCAATACGGGAACTGGATCACCGTCGTGCTGATCTTCGCCTGTGGGGGCATATTCGCTATCGCAAGAGTGGTCAGCGGTGGCCTGCTGGTTCCGGTGCTCCTGCATTCGCTGGCCGAAATGGTTGCACTGACCACTGATAAGTCTTTCTCGCTGATGGGGCTTTACGGCTAAGCCAGCGGTGCCAGGCCAGAGCCCTTTATGGCGCCTGAACCTCGACTTGCGGCAGAGGAAGCTCGCCCAGCGGTGAGTAATGCATGGTCAGGACCGCCCACCTCAGCCCCTCCACGCCTGGCACGGTGTCGGAGGCCTTGGATGAATGCTCGACGTAGCCGGCATATTCCTCGACGTACTGGAGATGCTTTTCCCAGCGCGCCTGATCAAAGTTCACGCCAAAGATAATGACGCTGCCCGTGGCCACCTTTTCCGCCTGGGCTTTCAAGCGGGTCATGTACCAATAGTCTCTGGCCGCACTGTCGAACATCTTGCCCTGATTGGCATTGGCGAAGGGGGTCTTGAGTTCAATGAAGTGAAAGCGCTTTTCATCCTGGTCGCGGATCCACAGGTCGCATTGCTTGGAGACGATATCCATCTGCGACCAACGCTGATCAAGCGCCACCTTGTACTCGACACCCACATCGGCCAGCTCGCGGTCGGGGCCACGAAGCCCACGGGCGTGGATCAACCAGAAATAGAACTCGAATTTCAGCCAGCCCTCGAAACCGTTGGCCAGGGCACTGATGGATGACGGCAGGTATTTGCGGTCCTCCTTCCACGATTGCATGAAGTCGCGAAACGCGGATGCGACGTCAGGAATTCCGGGCATGGGTCACTTCCTTGTATCGGCCTGAAGGTTTTTGGCATAGTGCCACCACCCTCCTGCTGGCTACAATGCCACGCTATGATTTCGCAAACGTCAATACCTCAAACAAGGGCAACCATGAACTCTCACGCAGCGTGCCTCGGACTGTCTGCCTTGACGCTCGCCTTCCTGAGTGGGCCCGTCCAGGCCTCGACGTGGCAGATCTGCCACCTGGAGCTGCGTATCGTCGAGGTCTTGAAACAACCCTACCCACAGCTTCAGGCGCAGATCGTGAAAGCCAGGCCGAAATCCGCCTCGGTGGAGTGCCCCGCGCAAGGCTCATCGCTCACCTTCACCCCGGAAACCCCGGACTACCAAGCCACGCTGCCCCGCCGACAATGGCCCGGCAAAGGGCAGTCGGTACGGGTGGACTACCGCTACCTCGATGGCGTTTGTAAAGGCGACGGCAACTCCTATGCGTGTCGTATCAAGCACTACCCGGTGGGGGGTCGATAATCAGTCACCTGGGGACCGTGGCATTTAGCCGATGACCTCAATGCAACTCAAGCCAACAGCTCAGTGATCCAACGGGCCTGCCGGGCTATGTCTTGCAGCTTCTCTTCCGGCACGGCTTGCCGCGCCTTGGCGAAGCTGGTGAGGGTCTTTTGCTTCTGGCACAGCAGGCGCTGCCACTTGGCCAGGAAGATCGGGGTGCGGGCTTGCAGCTGCAGCGGGCCGAAGTACAGCTCCTCGGCGGTGTACGTCACCGGCCCGGCGCGCTCGGCGACGATGATCTCGTAGTAGAAACGGTTTTCCCGCAGCACTTCCTCGCAGAGGATGCGGTAGTCGTTCTCCATCAGCCATTGACGCAGCGGTTGCTCGCCGCCGTTGGGTTGCAGGATCAGGCGCTCCTGGCCGCTCAACCGCGCTTTGCCGCTGTCCAGGATGTCGCGGATCGTCTCGCCGCCCATGCCACAGAGGCTGATCGCCGTGATCCCGTCTTCCGGCTCGATCGCCGCCAGGCCATTGGCCAGGCGCACGCTGATCTGCTGTTCCAGGCCATTCTCCCCAACGGTGCGTTCGGCGGCGCGAAACGGCGTCAGCGCCACCTCGCCAGCCACCGCCATCGCGATGGCGCCACGGCGCAGCAAGGCCACCGGCAGGTAAGCGTGATCCGAGCCGATGTCGGCCAGGCGCGCACCTGCCGGCATATGCGCCGCCACGCGCTCCAGGCGCATGGACAAGGTCTGTTCGTTCAACTGCAGTTCCCTGGATTAATCGTAGAACGGCTCAACCGCCGTCCGACTGCCGACAAAAAAGCTGTCCGCGACCAACCGCAGCGGCTGCAGGTCCATGTCGCTGGTTTTGTCGGCAATCAGTTGTTGAAAATGTCGATACACCGCCGCGTACTCGCCTTCCTCGGAAACAGCCTGGCCCACGCCGTCGATGCTCAACAGCGCACCGCCATTGTCCAGGCGCAGGACGCCTTCGGCGCAGCGAATCTCGATGCTCCAGAGCTCGTCATGCCCATGGTCGAAATCGAACTCCGCACGAACATCGAGGTGGCGCGCGTCGGCCATCTTGATGCTGGCGGCAATCGGCGACTGGCAGTTGTCCGGCACGCGCAACTCGGCGGACTCCACGAACAGCGGCAACGCCAGCAGATGGGTCACAATCGACAAGGCATTGATACCCGGATCGAAGACGCCCAGGCCACCGGGTTGCCAGATCCACGCCTGGCCGGGGTGCCACTTGCGCACGTCTTCCTTCCAGTCGATCTGCACGCTCTGCAAGGTGCGACTCGCCAGCCAGTCACGGGCGGCTGCGATGCCCGGCGCGTAACGCGAATGCCAGGCGAACAGGCCGCTGACGCCTTGCTCGCGGACCTGCTCCACCAACGCCATGGCTTCTCCCAGCGTGGCGCACGGCGGTTTTTCCACCAGCACGTGTTTGCCAGCCGCCAGCGCCTGTTGCACCAGGGCAAATCGACCTTGTGGCGGTGTGCAAAACGCAATGGCATCGACCTGCGGACCGTTTTCGAGCAGTTCGCCCAGGGACCGGAAGTTATCCACCCCGGCGCAAGGCAGCCCTTGCGTGGCGACAGCCACCAGTTGAAACGCGGGGTTGGCGTGGATGGCTGGAACGTGTTGATCCTGGGCAATCTTGCCGTAGCCCACCAGCCCGAGACGAATCGGTTGCATCGATGACTCCTGATTTTTGTACTTGTGATCGGCCAGCAAACTAGACGCAAATCGCCCGGCGGACAATGGGGGCCGTGCAGTATCTATACGATGGTCCTGCGCAATTGGGTAACAGCAGTGCCGCAAAGACCTCAGCTGTGCCGTAGCTCACTGGCTGCAGTCACGACGTTGGTCACCCGGCCGAAGAAGGGTTCGAGTCGCTCACGCGGCGCATCGTGCTCCACCACCAGGGTGGCGACCTCTTCGCAGGCGGCCACCTGATAGTGGGCAACGCTGGAGAGTTTCTCATTGGTCACCGCCGCGATCACCTGCCCGCTTGCCGCGACCACCGCGCGCTTGAACTCCGCGTCATCCAGGCCGAACGCCGTGACGCCATTGTCCGGATCGATGGCGCAGGCACCGAGGAAGCACACGTCAAAACTGAACTGACGCAATTGCTGGACAGCCGTCAGCCCGATCACACCACCCGCGTTAGGACTCAAGCGGCCACCCAGCAGGATGACCTCAGCGCGGGGCAGCTTCATCAACTGAACCGCAATCAGCGGCGAATTGGTGGTGAGGGTCAGCTGCAGTTGCGGATCGATGGCGCAGGCCACGGCCAGATTGGTCGACCCGGCGTCGATGAAGACGTGCTGGCCCGCGCGCAGCAGTGCAGCGGCCGCTTGGCCGAGACTGCCCTTGCGCGCCGGGTCTTTGCGCACGCGTACCTCCATCGGCCCTTCGGGAGCGGGCAAGAGTATCGCGCCGCCATAAACGCGCTTGCACACCCCCGCCGCTGCCAACGCGCCCAGGTCACGCCGTATCGAATGCTCGGACACATTGAATTCGCTGGCCAAGTCGGCCGCGATCACCCGGCCATACCGGGCAAGACGCTGGCTGATCAATTGCTGGCGTTCGCCGGGGAACGCTTCGTGAGGAGAAGTCATGACAGTACAACCTGCATAAACGAGCACTAATGATCACAAACGAGCAAATAGTGCCGCTTATGCAGCGAGGCGTCAAACCCGCTCGTCAAGCGGGCTGTCAAACGTTAAAGATCAAGCGGCCCCAGGGACATTCGTGCCCATACCCAAGGGCAGGAAAGGTTGAATCTCATCGATTTCCTCGGCACTGAGGCGCAGCTGTGCGCCGGCAATCAGCCCATCGACCTGCGCGGAACGGCGGGCACCGACGATGGCGCCGGTCACCACCGGCTTGCGCAGTACCCAGGCGATGGCGACTGCCGCCGCGCTCACCCCGTGCCGTTCACCGATACCGGCCAAAACCTCGACCAGCGCCAGGTTCGCACTCAAGCGCGGCTCCTGGAAGTCCGCGCTGCGGGCCTTGCGCCAATCGTCATCGGGCAATTGGGCGATGCGCTCGCGCGTCATGCTCCCCGAAAGCAGGCCCGATTGAAGGGTGGAATAGGCCAGGACACCCATCCCCGCCTTCTCGCAGAATGGCAGGACGTCTTCCTCGATATCTCGCATCAGGGCGGAATAAGGTGGCTGGAGTGAGACGATCTCGGTTACCGCCTGGGCCCGCTTGAGTTGCGCGACATCGAAATTGGAGACGCCGATAGCGCGAACTTTTCCCTGTTCGCGGGCGGTGTCCAACGCCGAAAGCGCACTTTCGATTCCTTCACTGCTGCCGTCGGCAGGAAAGGCCGGCCAGTGGATCTGATAAAGATCGATGGTTTCGACTTGCAGCCGGCGCAAGCTTGCCTCGACCTCGGCAAGCAGCGATTGAGGCGCCAGCGAGTGCGAGATCGCCTTCGTGACCGGGTCCCAGACCAGACTGCCCTTGGTGAACACCAACGGACGCCGTGAAGCCGGCACCCGGCGCAACAGTTGCCCAACCAGTTGTTCGGCGTGGCCCAAGCCATAAACCGCCGCGGTATCGATCCAGTTCACACCACGCTCGACGGCATATTCAAGGGCGCCCAGGCTGTCCTCGTCGTCCTGCGCGCCCCAACTGTATTCCCAGCCGGTGCCAGCAATGGCCCAGGTTCCCAGGCCAATGGGCGAAATCAGAAAATCCGATGATCCAAGACGATTCTTTTGCATAGCGAGTACTCCACAGATGATGTGGGCCAGTATCCGGGAGCAATCTCATGACGATAAGATAGGTAATCTTATTTGAACTACTGAACAGAATTCATGAGTCAGCACCCCGATCTTTCCGAACTGGATGCCTTTGCGGCCGTCGCTCGCCATCGCAGCTTTCGCAAGGCCGCCGACGAGCGTGGCGTTTCGGCGTCTGCCTTGAGTCACGCGATGCGTGCACTGGAAGCACGCCTGGGTGTCAGGCTGCTCAATCGAACCACGCGCAGCGTTACCCCGACCGAGGCCGGCCACCAGCTATTGGCAACGCTGGCCCCGACCCTGCAGCAGGTTGCCGATGCACTGGCGCAACTGACCTCGATGCAGGAAGTGCCTGCCGGCAAGCTTCGTCTCAACGTGGCGCGTCCGGCGGCGCGTGCGGTATTTGCGAAAGTGCTCGCGCCATTCGTGGCCAGGTATCCACGTATTCAACTGGACCTGGTCACCGATGATGGCTTGACCGATATCGTGAACGGCGGGTTTGACGCGGGTGTGCGCTTTGGCGAAAGCCTGGCCGGCGACATGATCGCCGTCCCTGTCGGCCCCCCTCAATCGTTCGTGACCGTGGCCTCGCCCACCTATCTGGCCGCGAAGGGAATCGCCCAGGCTCCACGCGACTTGCTCGACCATGCCTGCATCGCCCGACGTTTTCCCAGCGGCAAACTCTATGCCTGGGAGTATCAGGCACAAGGGCAACCGATCCGCCTGTCCGTCACCGGACCGCTCATTCTTGAAGACGATGCGCTGATGATCCAGGCAGCAAAAGATGGCGCCGGAATTGCCTACGTCTACGAGGAGCTGGTGCGCGATGACATCCGCAATGGGCAGCTCACGGAACTGCTCGCGCAATGGAAAGCGCCGCCAAGCCGGTTTTTTCTCTACTACCCCAGCCGGCGTCACGTACCACCGGCCCTGAAAGCGTTCATCGAGTTCATCCGGGCAGATGATTGACCAACCTGAAACCGGCAGACAAAAAAAGCCCCGCGACCGAATACGGTGCGGGGCAAGGAAATTGGTTGGTTGCGGCCAACCAAAGGAGCACAGTGAAAAACGTTTACGGGCCGGTCAGATGCATTCCTGCGCGGCGCGTTCAAAACTCGAAGGCAGGAGGTTGGAAGCCAGCAAATGTCGCTCGTAGATGAATACCTTGCCGCCGCTGCCAGCCTTGTAGGCTTCCAGCACGTTGTCTGCCGAGACTTTGCTCGGCACCACGATGCGGTAGCTGCGCTGGGTCTGCGAGACCATCGGGTTCAAGGCATTGCCCTGCAATTTCGGTATGACGCATTCAGCGTACTGGGCCGGTGTCTTGCTGGTCTGCAAGGTCAGGGTCGGATCGTTCGGCGCCGAGGCACAACCGGCCAGCAACAACGGGGAAAACGCCAGGGGAAGCAAAAATAAAGGGCGCATGAGTGGGGGTCCTGAAAATAAAATAATCGGTTGCGTGTTCGATGGCGCTGATTTTCCAATGATTGTCGGCAAAGCAGAACTTGCATTTCGTAATGGTCACTATTACTCCTAGCAATAGTTGCAAGCCGAGAAAGATTGATGAGGTATAGCCATGAGAACGTTTGATCTGATTCGCGACGCGGTATTGCCCGACTTCCGTGAGCGGGTGGCTGATTACCTGATCCAGTACGAAAGCGTGCTGTTGAGCAGCACCGAACCCGACCCGGAGCTCAGGCGCGCCACGGCCAATCAACTGCGCGGTTATTTGCGCGGGTTGAACACCACTCGGGTACTGGGCATGGCGGATTGGGAAGAGCTGGATCGGCGGGTGGTGAATACGTGGCTTTAGCGCCCGGCCAAGGACAGGCCGGACTTCCAGGAATGTGTTCGACTCATTGTGGCGAGGGAGCTTGCTCCCGCTGGACTGCGCTGTAGGAGATGCCGAAGGCTCAGGCCGCGTTCGGACGATTTCTTGATCTTTCACTTGTGGCTCAAATGTCTGGGAAAGATCGCACCCTCGCTTCGCTCGACAGCTCCTACAGGCCCAACGCTCGCTTGCGCCCTGTTCAGCAACCGTTGCACCCACGCGGCATCCTGGTCATTGATCACCCCATAGCGGTTCGGCGGTAGAAAATTCCAGTGATGGGCGGCCTCGACAAGGCGCTTGAGCTCATCGGCAGACAGCCAGTACGGCGTATCCACCAATGGCATCGGCGGCCCATCGAAACGCCGGCCCAGTTGCAGGTTTGTGCCGGGGGCGAAAGCGATCGCCAGTTGCTGGCGAGGTTGCAACAGCTTGTCCGGTGCAGGCATTTGCCCTTCCCGTCCGTAGCTGAAGTCGCCCGAAAATTGCTCTTTGAGCACCAGCCAGTGCCCCGCCGCGGTCTTGGCCAGAATCCATTGCGATACACCGCTGTCTTGCACGCACTTCAACTTGCCGTCGGTCCATTGCATGAGGGTGTTGCAGTCCGGATCATAGTCGTTGGACCACAGGTTGACGCCGCAGACCAGGGTATGGTGTTCGAGCTCGACCAGCCCTTGATCGGGCATCGATTGCCAATATCGCTTGGTCGGGTCGCGCTTATCGCGCAAGTAGTTATGCAGGACCCAGACAGCCATGAACAGCAAGGTGGCGAGTACAAGCCAGTCAAGGGAGGCCTCGACGATCCGGTCAAGGTTGACGCCTGGGGCGGATAACCCTTGATAGACCAGCAGCCCCAGCGAAAACGCGATGCCTGGCAACACCGGACCCAGGCCCAACGGCGGCACCAGCACCATGATCCAGCTGAAGCGATGCATGGTTGCGTGCTCCCGCGCCCAGGCCAGCTCCTGCTCCAGCATCGGCACCCGCTCCCGTGGGCCGATGTCAGGATCGGGGGTCTGGAAGCGTATATACAGGCTGTAGGTGTCATCACTCATGGATCGGATCATGCCCTTGAAGTCATCATGGTCGAGCAACCCTCCGGGTCGCCCCTTGACGCTGGAACAGGCGTATTATCCGGATAACCAGGCGCCATGTAGACACCCATTCATGCCGATCTCCCAAACTCGTCCCTCACCCGCGCCCTTGCTCAAGCCAGGCGAGACAGTGGTCCTGTTCGACGGCGTTTGCAAACTGTGCAATGGCTGGGCGAAGTTCCTGATCCGCCATGACCACGCCCGCCGCGTGCGGTTGGCCTCCGTACAGTCGCCCGAAGGACAAGCCTTGCTTGCCTGGGCGGGCCTGCCCTTGCAGCAGTTCGACACCATGGCCGTGGTTCGCGATCAGCATTACTGGGTGCGTTCGGAGGCGATTTTTGAAGTCGTAGCCCTGCTGCCCTGGCCCTGGCGCCCGGTGAAACTGCTGCGCTACGTCCCCCGCAGGCTTCGGGATTGGGCTTATGATCGCATTGCCCTGAATCGTTATCGGCTGTTTGGCAAATACGACGTGTGCCTTTTACCGAGCCCGGATCATGAGCGGCGTTTCTTGACGGCTCCAACGCCTGGGAGCAATCCGGTGGAACGGATCGGTACTTAGCCCTTCAGTAGCTCGATCCACTGAGGTGGCGTCATCTTCGTCACCATGATCAGCACAATGACAAACATCCCCAAAAAGCCAAAAACCCCCATCCAGAACCACTTTTGATACACGGATGAGTATCGATCACCGAGCACCCGCCCGTCCCCAAGCGCGCTCGAAGCCATCACGTATAAACGCTTCTGGAGCACCAGCACAGGAAGCCACAGCGCCCCCACGCAAAAGAAAATGATCAACGACGTCATTATCCATTCCGTGGTCAGGGGAAGTCCGGCCAGTCTCATTAACAGATAGCCCGTCCCAATCTGAATAAAGCCCGCCGGCGTGGTAATCCAAGTGTCGAACTGGACGACCGTCCTGGCCACGTGGGCAATGATCTGAGGGTTGGCGGTGCGGCTGGCCGCGATCAGGTAGAGGTAGGACCCCATGCCGAAGCCGAACAGGAAAATGGCAGCAATGATGTGGAGGTACTTCAGGCAAAGATAGAGCATCTGTCAGCCCTGCTCGTCAGAGAAGTGAACGGACAGGCTCAAGTTTTCGGGGTCGTTGATGGCAGCCATGTATTCGTCAACGGTGATTTCACCCACGCAGGCCCGAGCACCGGATTCGGGCAGATACCCTTGGGCGACTTTTGCCGCCAAGGCAACGGCTGCACAGCTGGGAATCTCCGGGCCCTTGTCGTTCATGGCGGTGAGCTGCACGTTCATCGACAACGGTTCGCCATTGGCCCCCATGCCATGGACGTCGATGTACATTGCGCTTTTGCCATCGCCAAATCGTTCGAACCAGAGCCCCCACCGATGAAGCCTGGCGGCCCAAGTAACATGGTCACGCACCACCCCCATCCTCATTGCCTGGGCCAGCAGATAATTGGCAATGCCGCCGAGCTTCAAGCCTGAGCCGGCCTTGAAGGTCAGGGTCTGGGCACCGTAGCGGCTGGCGAAGATATCCATGTCCGGCACGTCGACATTGGCCAATACCCGGGTTCCCATATGGCGCATTCTGCGAAGTGTCAGATCCTGCCATCCCAGGACCTCATGCACTCGGCCATTCCTGAGTTGCTTGATCGGCTTGCCTGCATAGGCCAGAACGCCTTCGACGGTGGACAACCCCGGCATCTTGGCCGAAGAGGAAATACCATGTTCGATCGTGTCGATACGTTTAAAGCGATGCCGCTGCTGATCAATGAGTGCGGCCGAGAGCGTCGGCACTGAGCTGCAACCACTGAAGATCGCCACGCCTGCTTGTTTTGCCCGGGCGTCGAGTGCGCCAATGCCGGTGACGAAGTCTCTGGAATCGGACAGGTCACAGTAGTTCACACCCGCGTCGATGCAACTTTCGGCCACGGCATAGGATTGCCCTTGGAATGGGCCACCGGTATGGATGACCCATTGGATGTTCATCAATCCAAGGATGGATTTGAAGCCCGCTCCCATGGCGTCGCCGCACCAACTTTCACACACCGTGCCCGATTGAGCGTTCAACTCCTCGACTTTGAGCTGCAGTTTTTGGGCGTCACGCCCCGAAATCACTAGCTGTACACCTGGCATCACCACCAGGTGCCTGGAAACGATACTGCCGAAGTTTCCATACCCGCCGACCACCATCACCCTGAGCGTCATTCCATCCTTCCCTCAATATTCGATAAAGCCAGCAACCTTGCCACAAGGACGACTCGGTGGTGTACCCCCTCGCCACAAGAGCGGTTCGGCAGGAGGTCAGTGAGTGGCCGCATTAGTTCCCTGTTGATACTCCCGAGGGGTGCAGCCGAACTCGCGGCGAAACACGGTGTGCAGGTATTGCGCCGATTTGAAGCCGCAATTCTGGGCGATGTCAGCAATCGGCGAATTGGTGTTTTCCAATCCGTTGGCGGCGGCGGCCAGTTTGAAGCGCAGGATTTCGTCGTGGACGCTACAACCGCGCTCCTTGCGAAAGTGCGATTCCAGCGATGAGCGCGACACTCCCACATAGGCCGCCACCTGGGCCGTCTTGATGCCCTGGCAGGCGTATTGGCGGATGAAGAGCAGTGCCTGCATGACATAAGGGTTGCCCAACGGTTGATGCAGGCTCGACACCTGCACATTGATCGCATCCGGCGGTATCAGAATCTGTGTGCCGGTGGACGGCATGCCGTGCAGCATTTGATGGAGCAGGCGTGCGGCGGTGCGGCCCATGGTTTCGGTGCCCTGGATCACCGAGCTCAGCGGCACCCGCGTCAGGCTGCGGGTCAGGGGGTCGTTGTCGATGCCGATCAACGCCACCTGCTCGGGCACGGCGATCCCGGCGGTCAGGCAAGCTTGCAGCAACTGCCGGGCGCGGGCGTCGCTGACGGCGATGATGCCGATGGGTTTGGGCAGGCTTTGCAGCCAGGCGATCTGTTGTTCGACGGCGCTGTCCCACAGCGGTGCGCTGGTGCCCATGCCGCGATAGACCTCGGCGTGCAGGCCATCGCGCTGCACCAGCCGGCGAAAGGCTTTTTCCCGTTCCTGGGCCCAGCGATTGGCTTGTGCTTCAGGCAGGCTGAAACAGGCAAAACGGGTTAGCCCGGCCTCGATCAGGTGCTCGTAGGCCAACGTCATCAACGCATCATTGTCGGTGGCGACATAGGGAATGCCCTTGGGGTAGGCGCGTTCATCCTGATAAGAGCCGCCCACCGCCACCACCGGCAGCTTGATCCCGGCCAGCGCCTCGCCGATCAGCGGGTCGTCGAAGTCGGCGATGATCCCGTCGCCCTGCCAGCGCTCGATCCCTTTCAAGCGACAGAGAAAATCTTCCTCGAGGAACAAGTCCCAGGACGCGCGCGTGCTGCTCAGGTAGTTGCCGATGCCGCTGATGATGCCGCGGTCGTAGATCTTGCTGCCGTTGAACAACAGTGCAATGCGGTGAACGGGCGGGACGGTTTTCATTGGTTTAACCCTGGGCCGATGCACACAGACTAGGCGTGCAAGCGACGAACCTCAATACTCAAAATCGAACGCCCTGTTGGTGATTTTCATAATCAGCAGCCACGGGGCCGGCGTTAGTATCGAGACACCGCCAAGAATAAAAAGGAACTCGCCCATGTCGTACTTCCCTGCTGTCGACAAGATTCGCTACGAGGGTCCCGCCAGCGACTCGCCGCTTGCCTTCCGTCACTATGACGCCAACAAACTGGTGCTCGGCAAGCCCATGCGCGAGCACCTGCGCATGGCGGTCTGCTACTGGCATACCTTCGTCTGGCCGGGATCGGACGTGTTCGGCGCCGGCACGTTCAAGCGCCCGTGGCAGCACGCCGGGGACCCCATGGAACTGGCCACCGGCAAAGCCGAAGCGGCCTTCGAGTTCTTCTCCAAGCTGGGCATCGACTACTACTGCTTCCACGACACCGATGTCGCCCCCGAAGGCAGTTCGCTCAAAGAGTACCGCGAACACTTCGCCCTGATGGTCGATCATCTGGAGCGCCATCAGGAAGAGACCGGGATCAAACTGTTGTGGGGCACCGCCAACTGCTTCAGCAACCCACGTTTTGCCGCCGGCGCCGCCAGTAACCCGGACCCGCAAGTATTCGCCTGCGCCGCCGCGCAAGTGTTCAGCGCCATGAACGCCACCCAGCGCCTCAAAGGCTCCAACTACGTGTTGTGGGGCGGCCGTGAAGGTTACGAAACCCTGCTCAACACCGACTTGAAGCGCGAGCGCGAACAGTTGGGCCGCTTCATGCGCATGGTGGTCGAGCACAAGCACAAGATCGGCTTCAAGGGCGACCTGCTGATCGAGCCCAAGCCCCAGGAACCGACCAAGCACCAGTACGATTACGACAGCGCCACGGTGTTCGGCTTCCTGCAACAGTTCGGCCTGGAAAACGAGATCAAGGTCAACATCGAAGCCAACCACGCGACCCTGGCCGGGCACAGCTTCCATCACGAGATCGCCACGGCCGTCTCCCTGGGCATCTTCGGCAGCATCGACGCCAACCGTGGCGACCCGCAGAACGGCTGGGACACCGACCAGTTCCCCAACAGCGTCGAGGAAATGACCCTGGCCACCTATGAAATCCTCAAGGCCGGGGGCTTTCGCAATGGTGGGTTCAACTTCGATTCCAAGGTCCGGCGCCAGAGCCTGGACGAGCTCGATCTGTTCCACGGCCATGTCGCCGCCATGGACGTCCTCGCCCTCGCCCTGGAACGCGCGGCGGCCATGGTGCAGAACGATCAGTTGCAACAGTTCAAGGACCAGCGCTACGCCGGCTGGCAGCAACCATTTGGCAAAGCGGTACTGGCCGGTGACTTCAGCCTTGAATCACTGGCCGAGCATGCCTTCACCAACGAGCTGAATCCCCAAGCCGTCAGCGGTCGACAGGAGATGCTCGAAAACGTGGTCAATCGGTTCATCTACCCCTGACAACGGGCAATGGTCGGGGCCCAGGGGCTGTTACATTCGCGCGACAAATCTGTGCCCACGGCGCGCTGCAACGCTCTACAGTTCTACCCGGTATCACGCTCATCGTCAGGCAGTGTCTTTCAAACAACAATAAAAGGACGCACCACATGAATACATTCAAACGTACCCTGCTCGCCGGCGCCCTCGCCCTGCTCTCGCTTCCGGTCATGGCCGATGCGGCCCATCCGAAAATCGGTTTTTCCATCGATGACCTGCGCCTGGAACGCTGGTCACGGGACCGTGACTACTTTGTCGCGGCGGCGGAAAAACTCGACGCCAAGGTCTTCGTCCAGTCGGCCGATGCCAACGAGCAGAAGCAGATCTCGCAGATCGAAAACCTGATCTCCCGCGGCGTCGATGTGATCGTCATCGTGCCATTCAACGCCACCGTGCTGACCAACGCCGTCGCCGAAGCCAAGAAGGCCGGGATCAAGGTCGTGTCCTACGACCGACTGATCCTAAACGCCGATATCGACGCCTACATTTCCTTCGATAACGAAAAGGTCGGCGAGATGCAGGCCAGCGGCGTGCTGAAGGCCGCGCCCAAGGGCAATTACTTCCTGCTCGGTGGCGCCCCTACGGACAACAACGCCAAGGTCCTGCGCGAAGGCCAGATGAAGGTGCTGCAGCCGGCCATCGACAAGGGTGACATCAAGATCGTCGGCCAGCAGTGGGTGAAGGAATGGAACCCCACCGAAGCCCTGAGCATCGTGGAAAACGCCCTGACCCGGAACAACAACAAGATCGATGGCATCGTCGCCTCCAACGACGCCACCGCCGGCGGCGCCATCCAAGCCCTGGCCGCCCAGAAAATGGCCGGCAAGGTGCCGATCTCGGGCCAGGACGCTGACCTGGCAGCGGTCAAGCGGGTGATCGATGGCACCCAGACCATGACCGTCTACAAGCCGCTGAAACTGATCGCCTCCGAAGCCGCCAAGCTCTCGGTGCAACTGGCGCGCAACGAGAAGCCGACCTTCAGCTCGCAATACGACAATGGCAGCAAGAAAGTCGACACCATCCTGCTTACCCCCACGCCGTTGACCAAGGACAACATCGACCTGCTGGAAAAGGACGGGTTCTACACCAAGGCGCAGATCGCCGGGCAGTGATCTGACCAGGCAATCAAGCCCCCCTGTGGGAGCGAGCGTGCTCGCGATGACGGCAGCACATCCAACATTGATGCAAGCTGAACCGCCGCTATCGCGAGCAAGCTCGCTCCCACAGGTCACATGGCTTGGCTGCCTGCCCCACTGCTGATGTGTGAGCCCTTTTTCATGAGTCCTTGCCATGTCCGACTACCTGCTGCAAATGAACGGCATCGTCAAAACCTTTGGCGGTGTCAAAGCCCTGAACGGCATCGACATCAAGGTCAAGCCGGGTGAGTGTGTAGGCCTGTGCGGTGAGAACGGCGCCGGCAAATCCACGCTGATGAAGGTGCTGTCGGCGGTCTATCCCTACGGCACTTGGGAGGGTGAAATTGTTTGGGACGGCCAGCCGCTCAAGGCGCAGTCCATCAGCGAAACCGAAGCCGCCGGGATCGTCATCATTCACCAGGAACTGACCCTGGTCCCCGACTTGTCGGTGGCTGAAAACATCTTCATGGGCCACGAACTCACGCTGCCCGGCGGGCGCATGAACTACCCGGCGATGATCCACCGCGCCGAAGCCCTGATGCGTGAACTCAAAGTGCCGGACATGAACGTCTCGCTGCCGGTTTCGCAGTACGGCGGTGGCTACCAGCAATTGGTGGAAATCGCCAAGGCGCTGAACAAGCAGGCGCGGCTGTTGATCCTCGATGAGCCCTCCTCGGCCCTGACTCGTTCGGAAATCGAGGTGCTGCTGGACATCATCCGCGACCTCAAGGCCAAAGGCGTCGCCTGCGTCTACATCTCCCACAAGCTCGATGAAGTGGCCGCCGTCTGCGACACCATCTCGGTGATCCGCGATGGCAAACACATCGCTACCACCGCCATGGCGGACATGAGCATCCCGAAGATCATCACCCAGATGGTCGGACGGGAAATGAGCAACCTCTACCCCACTGAACCCCATGACGTCGGCGAAGTGATTTTCGAGGCGCGCCACTTCACCTGCTACGACGTCGACAACCCCAGGCGCAAACGGGTCGACGACATTTCATTCGTTCTCAAGCGCGGGGAAATCCTCGGCATCGCCGGGCTGGTCGGCGCCGGCCGCACGGAACTGGTGTCAGCGCTGTTCGGCGCCTACCCCGGCCGCTACGAAGGTGAAGTCTGGCTGGGCGGCCAACAAATCGACACGCGCACGCCGCTCAAGTCGATCCGTGCCGGCCTGTGCATGGTCCCCGAAGACCGCAAGCGCCAAGGCATCATTCCGGACCTGGGCGTGGGCCAGAACATCACCCTGGCGGTGCTGGACAATTATTCGAAACTGACGCGCATCGACGCCGAAGCCGAACTGGGCAGCATCGACAAGGAGATCGCGCGCATGCACCTCAAGACCGCGAGCCCGTTCTTGCCGATCACCAGTCTCTCCGGCGGCAACCAGCAAAAAGCCGTGCTGGCGAAAATGCTCCTGACCAAACCCCGCGTGCTGATTCTCGATGAACCGACCCGGGGTGTGGACGTCGGCGCCAAGTACGAGATCTACAAGCTGATGGGCGCGCTGGCGGCCGAAGGCGTGTCGATCATCATGGTGTCCTCGGAACTGGCCGAAGTATTGGGGGTTTCCGACCGCGTCCTGGTGATCGGCGAAGGTCAGTTGCGCGGCGACTTCATCAACCACGAACTGACCCAGGAACAGGTGCTCGCCGCCGCGCTCAGCCATCCCGATGGCCATAACAATAATGATCGGAAGTCCGCGTAGATGAATCAGGTCAAACAGCTGTTTTCCCGCTACAAAATGCTCGCGCTGGTGATCGCCGTGGCGCTGATCTGGCTGTTCTTCAGCTGGCAGACCGAGGGTGGGTTCGTGACCCCGCGCAACCTCTCCAACCTGCTGCGGCAGATGTCCATCACCGGGATCCTTGCCTGCGGCATGGTGCTGGTGATCATCAGCGGCGAGATCGATTTGTCGGTGGGTTCATTGCTTGGGCTGCTCGGTGGCCTGGCGGCGATTCTCGACGTGGTCTATCACATTCCGCTGCTGGCGAACCTGAGCCTGGTAGCCCTGTGCGGCTTGGTGATTGGCTTGGGCAACGGCTACATGACCGCCTACCTGCGTATCCCGTCGTTCATCGTTGGCCTGGGTGGCATGCTCGCGTTTCGCGGCGTCCTGCTGGGGGTGACCGGCGGCACCACCATTGCCCCGGTGTCACCGGAACTGGTCTACGTTGGCCAGGGTTATTTGCCGCACACGGTCGGGACCGGGCTCGGTATCCTGCTGTTCGCCCTGACTCTGTTCCTGACCTGGAAACAGCGACGCAACCGCGCGCTCCATGGCCTCGCGGCCCACTCCCTGGTACGTGACGTGTTGCGCGTGGTGGTGATCGGCGCGGTGCTGGCCGGGTTCGTCTATACCCTCAACAGCTACGATGGCATCCCGGTGCCGGTGCTGCTCCTGCTGATCCTGCTGGGGGTGTTCAGCTACGTCACCAGCCAGACCGTGTTCGGCCGCCGCGTCTATTCGGTAGGCAGCAACATGGAAGCCACGCGCCTGTCCGGCATCAACGTACAGGCGGTGAAGCTGTGGATCTTCGGCATCATGGGCGTGATGTGCGCCCTCGCCGGCGTGGTCAATACCGCACGCCTGGCCGCCGGCTCACCCTCTGCCGGCAACATGGGTGAACTCGACGCCATCGCCGCCTGCTTCATCGGCGGCACCTCCATGCGCGGCGGCTCCGGCACGGTCTACGGCGCCCTCCTCGGCGCGCTGGTGATCACCAGCCTGGACAACGGCATGTCCATGCTCGATGTCGACAGCTACTGGCAGATGATCGTCAAAGGCAGCATTCTGGTGCTGGCGGTGTGGGTGGATGTCAGTACGCGGACAGGGCGACGTTGAGGAAGCTCATCATTTGCTGGCAGACGCCATCAACACACCAAAGCCCAGGAAGGTGATGCCCGAGAATTTGCCGACAACCCTGGCGCCCTGGCTTGAGGAGAGCCAGCCCCTGGCGCCATTGGCCATCAGCGCATAACCGGAATGCACCAGCACCACAAGCACGCTGTAGGACGACACCAGCAAGAAGAACTGGCTGTAGTAGTCACCCGCCGGCTTGATGAACTGGGGGAACACGGCGAGGAAGAAAAACCCGGCCTTGGGGTTGAGCAACTGGATCGACAGCGCCTCGCCGAATCGCCGCCACGGGCGCGTGGACGTGGCTGTGAGTTCGGGCACGAAGCGTTGGGTTCGCCACATCTTGATGCCCAGGTACAACAAGTACAGCGCGCCGATGTATTTCAAAAGCGTGAAGGCCGTCGCCGAGGCGGCCAGGATCAACCCCAAGCTGCTAGCGCAGATACCCGCCACGATAAATGCGCCCGACGCGATACCGAAAATGCCCGGCAGCGCACCGCGCCAGCCATGGCGCAAGGCATTGGAAATCGTCAGCACCACACCGGGGCCCGGGCTGAGCACCGTCAGGGTCGCCAGGATCAGAAAAAGTCCGTAACCGGCCATGCATCACTCCACATTGAAAGCGAATTGTTGTGGACCTCAGGGTGGCGTGGCACCGGGACGCTGACAAACGCTTTAATTGCACTACATATGTGACTAAATTAGACACATGATCGCCAACCTCCCCCCGTTGAACGCCGTCCGCGCCTTCGCCGCTGCCGCTCGCCACCAGAGTTTCAGCCGCGCCGCCGAAGAACTGCACGTGAGCCACAGTGCCGTCAGCCGCCACGTAAAGTTGCTCGAAGAGCGCTTGGGCGTGCTGCTGTTCGAACGTCGAACCCGCCAGTCCTTGCTCACACCGGCCGGCCGGGCTTTCTACGAACAGGTCAGCGAGGCCCTGACCCAGATCGCCAACGCCGCCACCGCACTGACGCGCAACGCTGCCCAGCGCAAAGTGACCATCAACGTACGCCCCTCCTTCGCGGTGCGTTGGCTGATCCCGCGACTGCCCGACTTCATGGCGCTTCACCCGGACATCAAGCCCGACATCGTCACCAGCACCCTACCTCCCGATCCATCACGGGAAACGTTCGACGTGGTCATCCGCCGCGGGCACGCCGGCTGGTCGCCCCATGTACAGCCCACGGTGCTGCTGGAAGACGACCTGCTGCTGGTCGCCGCCCCGTCGTTGCTGCACAGCGTGCCATTGGAAACCATCCACGACCTGGCCCGACACACCTTGTTGTCGGGCAGGACGCGCAGCAGCGATTGGCAAGACTGGGCGGAACACGCTGGGATCGAGTCATTAAACAACTCGCCGACCCTGCAATTCGATCACATGCACCTCGTGCTGCAGGCCGCCGTCGATGGGCTGGGCGTGGCGCTGTGTCCGGCTTCGCTGCTGGGCAGGGATTTGTCCAACGGGCGCCTGACCTGTCCACTGCCGTCGTTGCGCCTGCCGTTAGCCCGCTATTACTACGGGGTGTCCGGGGATGCGGTGGCTGAGACGCAGGTTTTTGTTGATTGGTTGTTTTCTCAGGTCCAGCAGGATTGGGATGGACAGGGTCCAGTAAAGAGCTCGTAGAGCTGCAAAGCCGCTTGCCTTCAATTTCCAGCAACAACTTTTGGATCAACGACTTCAATCCAACCCTTGCGCAAATAATCCTGCGCAACAATCTTGCGGATCATGAAACAGTAGACGACATGCAGTAGCGCCGTTGCCCCTGCCATCCATGACGGCCCCGCCACAAGCCCGATCGCCAGGATGCCGAGCCAGATCAACAAGTGTCGCCAGAGCCCTGCGAAAAACAGATAGATCACGCCCAAGAACAGGATCGCCAACACCTGGAACGCGTCCACTTCTTCAACTTGATCACTGTCCGGGCTCTTGAAATAGCGTGCCATGTACCACTCCTTCGTTAGATATTTCCATTTTTAATCTGCTGCACTCGTCCAGCATCAAGCACGGCCATCGTGGCTACACTAGCTGCGCCCAAGTCGTGCCGGCAACTAAAAGCAACACAGGAATGTCCAGTGATTGAATCAGTACGAGCACTGACGGTACGGCAACTGCTAGAACTTCCTCCAGCGATTCTGCAACTGGAGGCAGAATCTGTTACAGAGGGTTTTAGGTTTCTTACTCGCTTGATCATCGATTGGAGAAACGGGTCCAATCGATTCGATCAACCTGGGGAGTGCTTTCTAGGAGTCTTCGACAACGGGCAACTGATTGCTGTTGGCGGACTTTCATGTGATCCCTATGCCGCCCCGAGTGTCGGTAGGTTACGAAGGGTATATGTCACGCGAACCTCAAGGGGGCTGAAGGTGGGCAGGTTTTTGGTGGAACATCTCTTGGAACACGCAGCGTCACGGTTCCAAGCGGTGCGCCTGTCTACAGACACGCCGGAGGGCGCAGCCTTTTACCTGCGCTGCGGATTTCGGCCGGTAGAAGATGATTTTGCGACCCATGTCATATCATTTTCAGATGTTAGGTAATCAGGACGAAAACACGCATGCTCATCGAACCTTTCTCCATCGACATCCCCGACAGCGCCCTTGAGGACCTTCGCCACCGCCTGCTGAACGCAAGGCTGCCAGAACCCCTGGCCGGCCAAGGCTGGAGCGAAGGCATGGACATGGATGTGCTTCGGGAGCTTCTCGCCTATTGGTCGAACACGTTCGATTGGCGTGCCCAGGAAACGGTGCTCAATCGCTTGCCGCAATTTGTCACCCACATCGATGGGCAAAGGGTCCATTTCATTCATCAACGTGGCGTCGGGCCGAAGCCGATGCCGTTGATCCTCACCCATGGCTGGCCCGGCTCGTTCATCGAGATGCAGCGCATCATCCCATTGCTGACGGACCCGACCCGCCATGGCGGTGATCCTGCGGACGCCTTCGATGTGGTGGTGCCGTCGCTGCCCGGCTACACCTTTTCCGCACCGTTCCAGCAATCCGGCATGGGGCCGTATGAAGTGGCGGGTTTGTGGAGTGAGTTGATGAGCGGGTTGGGCTATGACCGGTTTGGCGCCCAGGGCGGGGACATTGGTGCAGGCGTGTCGACGTGGCTGGGCGTGCGCTTTCCCGAGCGGGTGACGGGCATTCATCTCAATTACATCCCCGGGTCCTATCGCCCTCCCCTTGGCGAAACCGAGCCCGCGCTGACCGAGGCAGAAACGGCCTTCCTGCAACGCGCTGCTGCCTTTGCCGATGCCGAAGGCGCCTATGGGCACATTCAGCGAACCAAGCCGCAGAGCCTGGCGGTGGGCCTGAATGATTCACCGGCGGGACTGTTGGCGTGGATGGGGGAAAAGATCCTGTCCTGGTGCGATGACAGCCCCGCTATCGACCGAGAGTGGTTGCTGACCAATGTCACGCTGTATTGGCTGACGAACTGCATCGGCTCGTCGTTTCGCCAGTATGTGGAAGGTGGCAAGCGGCCGTTGCTGTTCAACGACGGTGAACGGCTGAAACCGCCTGTTGGGGTTGCGCTGTTTCCCAAGGAACTGCCTATGCCGCCGAGGAGCTGGGTGGAGCGCTGCTTTAACGTGGATCGCTGGACCGTCATGCCTCGCGGTGGTCACTTTGCCGCGTTGGAACAGCCGGAGTTGTTGGCGGAGGATGTCAGGGCTTTTTTTCGCGGCTGTCGCTAGAAAAATCTGAAGATACTCGCCGCAAGCCTCCTGTGGGAGCACTGTTCCTGTGGGAGCAAGGCTTGCCCGCGATGAAGACGACGCGGTCTTCCGGGGAACCGAGGTGCCTGCATCGCGAGCAAGCTTTGCTCCCACAGAAAGTCGTGCACTCCAGTGGTAGCGGCAAAAATCGGTCCGAAAATCTCGTAGGAATTTACCTCTGTGGCGAGGGGATTTATCCCCGCTGGGCTGCGAAGCGGCCACAAACCAGACACCTTATTTCGCCAGGTATACCGCAGGCACCGGTTTTGCGACTGCTGCGCAGCCGAGCGGGAGCAAGCTCCCTCGCCACAGGGGAAGCGTGCGTCCTACAGGTCGGTTGTGGGTGCCGGGATCGACTTCTATAGTTGGGGCGTCGCTGGCTTTGGCCGGTGGCTGGGTTTCGCAGCCCGATAGATACGCTGGCAACCAGGCATCATAAAAGTAACAATGGGCGCGTTTGGCGTTCAACGTCACTTATGGTGGCTGTGTGTGGGAGATCTTCGGGTCTGCCGAGTTCCTCGTATCCTCGGTCTGCGAACCCACATGCAGCTACCACCCGTTCGTTTCGCAGCGAATTGCAGTAGCTATCTTTCTTGATATGAGGAAATTAGTAACTATGCGCCAGAATCCTTTGGATCAACGCTTCACCCCCCTGACCCAAACCGCCACCACCCATCCCGTCCTGCTGATCGACACCCACGCCCCACTCCCCGAACTCCACGCCTGTGCCAGCGAACGCCTGCACGCCACGCTCGATTACCTGACCTTGGTGGCGTGCAGCAGCCTGCGTGATTCGGCATCGAGTGACATCAACACCATCACCAACGTTGCCCGGATCCTGGTACAGGATGTGGCGGATGTGTTTGGCGTGATCGAACAACGCGGGCTCGAGGGCTAAACCGTTGAGACGGCGACGGCACAATTGATCGTTCCCACGCTCTGCGTGGGAATGCATCCCGTGACGCTCTGCGTCACCCTCCAGAAGCGGAACGCGGAGCGTCCCTGGCGGCATTCCCACGCGGAGCGTGAGGAACGATCTTCCACAGGCCCCGCAACCTGATCGTACCCACGCAGGAGCGTGGGAACGATCGACGGCTTTCGCAAGCAGGTGACATACCCGCTTGCCAAACCTGACGGCCGCAAGCTACTGTCAGCACCATGAACCTGCCACAGATTGCCTCGACCACCACAACCACGACCGCCAAGGCGGGTCGTGAGGTGTCGTGAGCCAATAACACACGTATCTCAAAGGCCCGCCAGCGATGGTAAGGGCCTTTTCTTTTGCCCTTGCGTCGCTGGCCCAAACGCAAGGAAAGCACCATGCACGCTCTGTTGATTCTCGATATGCAAGTTGGGTTGTTTCACGGCCCGGATAAACCCTGGGCCGGCGAAGCGTTGCTGGACACATTGAATGGCTTGCTGCTCAAGGCCCGGAGGGCTGGCGCACCGATTTTCCTGGTTCGCCACGTAGGCCCGCCTGGCTCGCCCATCGAGCCTGGAAGCCCGTTGACGCAACTGGTGCAGGAACTGCAGTTGGAGGGTGATGAAGTCATCTTCGAAAAAAATCGCCCCAACGCCTTCACCCAGACAGGCCTGGCAGAGCGGCTAAAGGCTTGCGCTGCTGAAGGCCTGGTCATCACCGGTATGAAAACCCAGTATTGTATCGACAGCACCTGCCGAGCCGCTCGGGACCTGGGGTTCGACGCGGTCCTGATCGCCGACGGTCATACCTGTTCCGACACGCCTGAATTGAAGGCAGAAATGATCGTCGCCCATCACAACGCAACCCTGGCAGGCGCCTTCTGTCGTGTCGTTCGCGCTGAAGACTGGTGCTTCTAAACTCCATCAGAAGATCGGCTCGCGTCGGGCCGGTCTTGTTCAACAAGCGGAGCTCACTGCATGGACCCGTTGCAACCCTCGCAATGCGCAAACATGGAGGACATCCGACGCGAAATCGATGCCCTCGACCAGGCGGTCATCACGCTGCTGGGCAAGCGCTATCAATACGTGCTCGCGGCCTCGAAATTCAAGACATCGGCAACTTCGGTGCAGGCACCGGAGCGTCTCAAGGCCATGCTGGCGACACGACGCAAGTGGGCCGAGGCCGAAGGTTTGAGCCCGGACGCCATCGAGAAGATGTACAGCGACCTGGTGCATCACTTCATTGCCGAAGAGATGAAGCGCTGGACGGCGAATCAGTCCCACAACTGAACCGCGGTCGGTAATGGCTCCCATCTTCCGCAGGATCAGAAGCAGTCACCGACAAGGGTTGTGCGCCTTTGTCCACTGATGCCCTCAGAAAACAACCAAAAACCCATTAAGAGATCGACCACGACAAAGGTAAATCAAAGCCTTGGTTGTGCTGCGCTTCGCTCCGTTTCGCCAGCGTCAAGAATTGGAAATTTGACACTACAAGGCCATCACCTATCGTTCCTCTCGAGACCGCACCCAGGGACCGGGTGGCCCGGACACCCCTTTGCAAGGGCGGTCGTCAATGCCATTACTCTCAAGGAGCAACAACATGTCTGGAGCGACCCAAACCATTGATGTGCTCGTCAACGTTGACGCCGATTACCTGCTCGCCCACCCCAAAGACGTAGGCGGGGCGATTGCCATGCTGGTGACCCGCGGTGCCGTCGACAGCCATGCCAACACCAATGCCGGCGAAGGCGAAGGCGGCAACGAGTTGTGGTTCGACGTAAACCCTGGTGACAACATTCGCTGGCGCGCCACCACGCTGTCGCGCAACTTCGACCGCATCGCATTGATCAAGGACATCGAGATCGGCGACCCCCACCAGGGCGGTGATTACAAGGGCACCATTTCGAAACCTAACTCTTTCAACATCCCCGGTGTGGTGCCCTATCTGAACAAGGCTGCTCCCGGCGGTATTTCCAAAACCGATGTGATGTACACCATGTGGCAATCGACGGCGCTGAGCGCAGGAAAGCTCTGGTACAAAATCTACTTCGTTCTGCTGGATCGTGACCTGAACCAGATTGGCCCGACCAACACTTGGGACCCGTACGTCACCGTCAATTGACTGTTCACTGAGTTGTAAACAACCCTGGCCGGCTTGCTATTCGCCATGACGATGCCGGCCAGGGTTGCCTATCGAAGCACTTGCGCTCCCCTCTTCAACTCATGGCAACATCTCAAAGGCCGCAGTCTGGGTCACCGGGATCATCTTCCCGGGCGTGGTCACCACCAATTGATACTTGCCAACAAGCAAAGTGTTTGCGGGATAACTGAAGCACGACACGCTGGAGGTGGATTTACCCGGAACAATAGCCACGCTCTTGATCGGCGTAGGCTCAGCAGCCTCGTTCAATTGATAGAACGAATATTGGGGGTTGCTGACCGGCTTGGCGTGGGTAAGGCAAAACGAGTCGTTCTTGGCTGAAGGCGCGAATCGACCCTTGGCATCCAGGGGGGAAACGAACGTTATCCCACTCCGGCTCTCTTGCTCGGCCTGCTGGGCAGCATCCAGGGCCGTCCGCGCACGTTCATAGTCGGCACTCTTCAACAGCGCACTCGTCTCTTGCCTGTTGATGTATTGGACGGCTTTCTCTGCCTCGATCAACGCACGTCGCCGTCCCCAGAGCACGTCATCGCCACC
The DNA here is from genome assembly GCF_054681425.1 of Pseudomonas sp. H1_F01. Classification (NCBI taxonomy): domain Bacteria; kingdom Pseudomonadati; phylum Pseudomonadota; class Gammaproteobacteria; order Pseudomonadales; family Pseudomonadaceae; genus Pseudomonas; species Pseudomonas sp. H1_F01. The sequence goes on from NZ_CP162823.1 coordinate 3,812,332, forward strand.
CTTGCGGACCGCAAACGACACCCAGGTCTTGTCCAGGAACGTCTCGTTCTTGCCGCGCTGTTGCAGACCGTGATTGGCGTACTCGATCTCTCCAGCCTGTATGTCCTCCAACGACGTACCGTCTGGCGTGTCAGTCCAACCGCGCCGCATGGCGGTAGGCACCAGCATCAGCGTATCCCCCAGCCAAGCCAGCGGGTTCTCTTTATTGCCACGATTCGTCAAATAGAAATAGCAATTGGTGGGGGCACAGCGCTCCTGGTTGATCAGCACATAATTCCCAGGCCTGAGCGCCAAGACCGAACCGTTATCTTCCACTGCCTCATCGTCGGGGCCAGCCACCAGATCCACGTCGATCTGCAACACAATGTCGTCTTTGTTGAGGGCCAGCAGACTCTTGGCGACTTCTTTGGCAAATACTTGCTCAGCAGCTGTTATCGGGTTGGCCAGGGACAATGTCTTGCTGGCCGAGCCGATAAAATCGAGAAATGCAGCGGAGTCTTCGTTCTCGCCCTGGTCGTATTCCAGAACAGTCAATTTCATCGACAGGTGATCGGACTCAAGCTTTTTGGGGCCGTACAACAATTTATTCAGCAGGTTCGGCTTGGCGTTATCGGCGACCCCGAGATAAGGCCCGAGTACTTTGGTCACCGTTTCGCTTTTATTCTCGCCACCCACTTCGGTGAACTCGGCAACGATCACGACTTCGTTCACCCCACCGAGATCCTTGAGGTACTTAAAGTAAGCATCCGTCAAATAGACAGCGAACACATCGCCACCGTTGCCCTCGCTGTCAGGTTTACGAATAGCGCCAGCTTTATCGGCGCTGAAGATGTCGCCATCGATGCGCAGGCGCTCGGCTTTCAAATTGCGGATGGCGTCCTGGAATTCTTTTCTTGCTTGCTGCGTTTGTGCATCGGCAGCAGCGAGGTCGGCGGAGGTCGCCCCTTTTTTCACCAGGGCGGCGTGGGCCTGCTGGGCTTGTTGCCACTTGAGCTTTAGTGCTGCCGCCTCTTCGAACTGCTTATCGACGACGCTCGAGGGACGAGCAGGTTGAACCTTGAAAAGATGCGCCGTCCCTGTTGGAACGGCGCAACCGACGATGAAGAGTGACAATCCGCATACCAATGCGAATCGAGTGCTGAAGGCTGCGCGCAACGCCTTCGCTACCTGAACCGGTGCGTTTTCGGTGAACATCCCTTTCCCCTAGTCGTTGCTGGCACAATGCCTTGTCTCGGAGATTAGGACAGCCACCTGATAAGCGCAACGCAGATAACTTGACGCCAGTAAACCGCGCTAGGTCGTCCCCTCCGGCTCAGTCAGCGCCTCCAGCACCAGGGGGTGCAGGACAGCCCCCGGATGCATCTGCTGCCAATCCTGCAATTGCCGGCGCATGCCCGGCGTCCAGAAGCTCTTGATGTGCTGGCGCACGCCATTCACCGCCAATGTGTGATCCGGCTCGGTGGCGAAGTACTGGGCGATCTGGTTGGCCATCTTGATCAAGCTGTCAGAGCTCATCGACGCACCTCGGCTTTCTCGGCATGACGACGTTCCCTCAGCAAGCGGCTTTGTTCATCACTGAACGCCTGGTAGCGCTTCTGCCATTCCGAAGGCTGGCTGACCCGCACGATCTCGACCGCCGTCACCTTGTATTCCGGGCAGTTGGTGGCCCAGTCGGAGTTGTCGGTGGTGATCACGTTGGCGCCCGACTCAGGGAAATGGAACGTGGTGTAGACCACGCCCGGTGCCACCCGCTCGGTCACCTTCGCACGCAGCACCGTCTGCCCGGCACGACTGCCGATACCCACCCAGTCTTCGTCGACGATCCCGCGGTTCTCGGCGTCGGTTGGGTGAATCTCCAGCCGATCCTCCTCGTGCCAGGCCACGTTGTCGGTGCGTCGAGTCTGGGCGCCGACGTTGTACTGGCTGAGGATGCGTCCGGTGGTCAGCAGCAGCGGGTAGCGGCCGTTGACCTTCTCATCGGTGGGCACGTAGCCGGTGAGCATGAAGCGCCCTTTACCGCGCACGAACTGATCGATGTGCATGGTCGGCGTACCGTCCGGTGCGGCATCGTTGCAAGGCCATTGCAGGCTGCCGTGACGATCCAGTTCGGCGTAGCTGACGCGGGTGAAAGTCGGCGTCAGGCGGGCGATTTCATCCATGATTTCCGAAGGATGGTTGTAGTGCATCTTGTAGCCCAAGGCGTCGGCCAGGGCGATGGTGGCTTCCCAGTCGGCCTTGCCGGCCAGCGGGTCCATCACCTTGCGAACGCGGGAGATGCGACGCTCGGCGTTGGTGAAGGTGCCGTCCTTCTCAAGGAACGAGCTGCCCGGCAGGAACACGTGGGCGAACTTGGCCGTCTCGTTGAGGAAGATGTCCTGGACGATCACGCATTCCAAAGCGGACAACGCGGCCGTCACATGCTGGGTGTTGGGGTCGCTCTGGGCGATGTCCTCGCCTTGGCAATAGAGCGCCTTGAAGGTGCCGTCCAGGGCCGCCTCGAACATGTTGGGAATGCGCAGGCCCGGGTCGGGTTGCAGGGTGACGTTCCACGCCTGCTCGAACTCGGCGCGTACCGCTTCGTTGGAAATATGCCGATAGCCCGGCAGCTCGTGGGGAAACGAACCCATGTCGCAGGAGCCCTGGACGTTGTTCTGTCCACGCAGCGGGTTAACCCCGACACCTTCGCGACCGATGTTGCCGGTGGCCATGGCCAGGTTGGCGATGCCCATGACCGAGGTGCTGCCCTGGCTGTGCTCGGTGACGCCGAGGCCGTAGTAGATGGCCGCGTTGCCGCCGGTGGCGTAGAGCCGTGCGGCGGCGCGGATCTGCTCGGCAGGCACGCCACACACCGGGCCCAGGACCTCGGGGGAGTTTTCCGGCAGGCTGACGAAATCGCGCCAGCGAGCGAAGTCCGCCGCCTCGCAGCGTGCCTCGACAAAAGGCTGGTCAATCAAGCCCTCGGTGGCAATCACATGACCCAACGCGTTGAGCATTGCCACGTTGGTGCCCGGACGCAGTTGCAGGTGCAGCTCGGCACGGGCGTGAGGTGAATCCACCAGGTCGATGCGCCGTGGATCGATGACGATCAGCCGTGCGCCCTGGCGCAGGCGGCGCTTGAGCTGGGAGCCGAACACCGGGTGCGCGTCAGTGGGGTTGGCGCCCATCACCAGAATGACGTCGGCTTTCATCACCGAGTCGAAGTTCTGGGTACCAGCGGATTCGCCCAAAGTCTGCTTGAGGCCGTAACCGGTAGGCGAATGGCAGACGCGGGCACAGGTGTCGACGTTGTTGTTGCCGAACGCAGTGCGCACCAGTTTCTGCACCAGGTAGGTTTCTTCGTTGGTGCAGCGGCTGGAGGTGATGCCGCCGATGGAGTCGCGCCCGTACTTGAGCTGGATCCGGCGCAATTCGCTGGCGGCGTAAGTGACCGCCTCGTCCCAACTGACTTCCTGCCACGGGTCGTCGATGTGCTTGCGGATCATCGGCTTGGTGATGCGGTCCGGGTGCGTGGCGTAGCCCCAGGCGAAGCGGCCCTTGACGCAGGAGTGGCCGTGGTTGGCCTGGCCGTTCTTGTCCGGGACCATGCGCACCAGTTGTTCGCCTTTCATCTCGGCGCGGAACGAGCAACCCACACCGCAGTAGGCGCAAGTGGTGATGACGCTGCGCTCCGGCTGGCCGATCTCCACGACGCTCTTGTCGATCAGGGTCGCCGTCGGACATGCCTGCACGCAGGCGCCGCAGGACACGCATTCGGAATCGAGGAAGTTGTCACCGCCGGCCGCCGCCACTCGAGAGTCAAAACCGCGTCCGGTGATCGTCAGGGCGAAGGTGCCCTGGATTTCCTCGCAGGCACGCACGCAGCGGTTGCAGACGATGCACTTGCTCGGGTCGTACTCGAAATAGGGGTTGGAAACGTCCTTGGCTTCATCCAGGTGATTGGCGCCTTCGTAGCCGTAGCGCACTTCGCGCAGGCCCACCTGCCCCGCCACGGTCTGCAATTCGCAGTTGCCGTTGGCCGAGCATGTCAGGCAGTCCAGCGGGTGATCGGAAATGTACAGCTCCATCACGTTGCGTCGCAGCGTGGCGAGCTTGGAGGTTTGCGTGCGAACCACCATGCCTTCGGTTACCGGGGTGGTGCAGGAGGCCGGGTAGCCGCGCATGCCATCGATCTCCACCAGGCACATGCGGCAGGAGCCGAACGCCTCCAGGCTGTCGGTGGCGCAGAGTTTGGGAATGGTGGTGCCGAGCAAGGCCGCGGCACGCATGACCGAGGTGCCGGAGGTGACGCTGATTTCGCGCCCGTCGATGGTCAGGCTGACCTGCACGTCGCTTTCGCGCGCCGGGGTGCCCAGGTCGATATCGCTGCTGGGATCGAAGATGTTGATCATTGGTCGGCCTCCGTGGTCGCCAGACCGAAGTCGGCGGGGAAATACTTGAGGGCACTGGCGACAGGGTAGGACGTCATCCCGCCGAGGGCACAGAGCGAACCGTATTGCAGGGTGTCGCACAGATCCTGCAACAGCAGGGCCTGTTCCTGGCGAGCACCGGCTTCGGTGCTGGCGATCAAGCGATCCACCACTTCCACCCCACGGGTGGAGCCGATCCGGCACGGCGTGCACTTGCCGCAGGACTCCTCAGCGCAGAACTGCAAGGCGAACCGGGCCATCTGGGCCATGTCCAGGCTGTCGTCGGCGACCACCACGCCACCGTGGCCAAGCATCGCGCCCATGGCGGCGAACGCTTCGTAGTCCAGCGGTGTATCGAATTGCGCAGGCGGCACCCAGGCACCCAACGGCCCACCCACTTGCGCGGCCTTCAGGGGCCGACCGCTGGCAGTACCGCCGCCGTAGCCTTCCACCAGTTCACGCAGGCTCAGGCCGAAGGCGCGCTCCACCAGACCGCCCTGACGGACGTTACCGGCCAGTTGGAACGGCATCGTGCCCAGGGAGCGGCCCATGCCGAAGTCGCGATAGAACTGCGCGCCCTTCTCCAGGATGATCGGCACCGAGGCCAGGGTCACCACGTTGTGCACCAGGGTCGGCAGCCCGAACAGGCCTTGAATCGCCGGCAGTGGCGGTTTGGCGCGAACCGTGCCGCGCTTGCCCTCGAGGGATTCCAGCAGTGCGGTTTCTTCGCCGCAGATATAGGCGCCGGCTCCGACACGAACCTCGATGTCGAAGGCGCGGCCGCTACCGCTCACGTTCGCGCCCAGATAGCCGGCGTCGCGAGCGATGCGCAGCGCTTCGTTCAGCGTACTGATGGCGGCCGGGTATTCCGAACGCACGTAGATGTAGCCCATCGTCGCGCCTACGGCGATGCCGGCAATGATCATGCCTTCGATCAGCAGGAAGGGGTCGCCTTCCATCAGCATGCGGTCGGCGAAGGTGCCGGAGTCGCCCTCATCGGCGTTACACACCACATACTTCTGCGCCCCCACGGCATCACGCACGGTGCGCCACTTGATGCCCGCCGGGAACGCCGCACCGCCCCGACCGCGCAGGCCGGAATCCAGCACGCTGGCGACCACGTCTGCGCCATCCATCTGGATGGACCGGGCCAGGCCCAGGAAGCCGCCCTGGGCACGGTAGTCGTCCAGGGACAGCGGTTGTGTGATGCCGGCGCGCGCGAACAGCAGGCGCTGCTGGCTCTTGAGATAGGGAATCTCCTCCACCGGCCCCAGGGCCAGCGGATGGCTGCCGGGATCGCCTGCCAGCGCATCCAGCAAGCCCGGCACATCGGCCGGTGTGACAGGGCCAAAGCCCAGCCGGACGCCGGCGCTTTCAAGCTCCACCAGCGGTTCCAGCCAATAGAGGCCACGGGAACTGGTGCGCAACACCGTCAACGGCAGCTGTCGACGCTCAGCCTCAAGGGCCAACGCATCGGCCACCTTGTCCGCGCCCACGGCACGGGCTACCGAATCGCGGGGGATACAGAGCGTCAGCATGCGCCCTCCTCCATGCAGTCATTGACCAACTGACGCAGACGCTCGGGCGTGATCCGCGCGTGCAACTCCCCGTCCAGCTCCAGGGCCGGCGAGCAGACGCAGGCACCCAGGCAATAGACTGGCCGCAGACTGATGCTCCCATCGGCGCTGGTGCCGTGATCGTCCAGCGCCAATTGCTCGCGCAACTGCGCAGCCAGGGTCTCGGCGCCCATGCTCTTGCAGGACTCGGCCCGGCACAGGCGCAGGGTATGGCGCGCCGGCGGCGTGGTGCGGAAATCGTGGTAGAAACTGATGACCCCGCGCACTTCAGCCTGGCTGAGGTTGAGGGCGTGGGCGATCTCCGGGACGGCGCTGTCGGGGACATACCCGCAGCCTGCCTGGATGGCATGGAGAATAGGCAGCAAGGCACCGGGGGTGTCCTTTTCGCGCGCAAGCACGCTGTGGATCAAAGGCAGGTGAAGCGTCTCATCGGGCATAAACGTACCTCGGCATCTCGAACGCCACCGCCGCATAGCGGCCGCCGTCCGGAGTCTTGGCTTGGGCGTGCGGCCCACGTCACGGTCGCGTGGCACATCCGATCGCCATTCTCGCTCTCCGGCCAGGTGTCTTTGGCGCATCTGGTCCGGGGCATCCTCACAGCTTGCCACTCCCGGGGGTTGGCGATTGCACATGGACGACGAAACGTGTTCTGAAAGCGACTACTTTCTTAGATGTCTTTGCGCAAAGCATTAGCAACCAATGTAAATGCAGGCGAAGGCTGTCGCCGGCTGGGATAGTACAAATAGTAGCCTGAAAACGGCGGACACCAATCTTCCAGCACCCGCACCAGCCGGCCTTCTTGCAGGTACGGTTCAAACTCTTCTTCTGGCAGGTAGGCAACGCCCAGCCCGGCCACTGCCGCCTGCACGATATGAGTCGACGTGTTGAAAATCAGCTGGCCGTCAACTCGCACGTTCACCTGTTTGCCTCGCCGCTCAAAGTCCCAGACATAGAGCCCGCCTGATGTCTGCATGCGCTGGTTGATACAGCGATGGCTCATCAGGTCGCGCGGGGCCTTGGGAATGGCGTGGGCAGCGAAGTACGCTTGCGAAGCGACGACAGCCATCCGCAATGGAGGGCCTATCGGAACGGCAACCATGTCTTTGTCGATGGTGTCCCCCAGGCGCACACCAGCATCAAACCGATCCGCCACGATGTCTCGGAATCCATAACACACGTCAAATTCAACGTTTATATCCGGGTAGTCGTGCAGCAACCCGGTAAGTTTGGGTAGCAAGGTCGTGCGCAAGACATGATCACCGCAGGTGATGCGTACGGTGCCCGCGGGCTTGTCGCGCATCTCCGTCAGCATATCCAGCTCCGCTTCTATTTCATCGAAGCGATTGCCTATCGCTTGCAGCAGCCGCTCACCAGCGATGGTCGGCGAAACGCTGCGAGTGGTCCGCGTCAATAACCGGATCTGCAAGCGTGCTTCCAGGCCATTGATTGCCTGGCTCAGTGCAGATTGTGTGACCCCCAATGCCCCGGCAGCGCGTGTGAAGCTGCCTTCGCGCGCGACCGTGACGAAAGACAGCAGATCATTGAGATTTCTTTTGATCATGGTGAAACACATCTAAGCCTATTAATTAGCCTTACTTATAGCCCTGTTAAGCATTCATTAGCTAGTCGCGTGACTGTCCGTCGCTCACCATGTTCCCCATGAACAGGAATGAAAGCAGAACTGCGATGAGGGCGACCTGGCTTGGTTTGCTGGCTTCGATGCTCGTGCTCGGCAGCTACTCGACAATGAATGAAGCCGCATCGGCATCTTCGCTAACGGAGAACACTGGCATGTGGATGACCGTCGGGGAACAACGCTTCCCCATCACCCTGGCCAACAACGCAGCTGCCCGCGCGCTTGTCGCGTTATTGCCACTGACGTTGGACATGAGTGATCTCAACCGCAATGAAAAGTACGCCGCCCTCCCCCAAGCACTACCTACCCAAGCGAGCAAGCCGGGAACGATCCACAGCGGCGATCTCATGCTGTATGGCCCGGACACCCTGGTCATCTTCTATACGAACTTCGTTTCAACCTACGCATACACGCGCCTGGGGCGTGTGGACGACCCCGCAAGACTGGCTCAGGCGCTGGGCCGGCGGGGTGTGCAAGTGATGTTTTCCCAGAATTGATTACTCCGCATCGATAGGATTTCCAATGAAAAAGATCATCGTTTTACTGACGCTGCTTGTCAGTTCACTGTCAGCAATAGGGGCCGATATGTCTAATGGCGCAGACAATTTTTATTCCAGCGACGAAGTGACCGTACAGAAGGTCAATTTTAAAAACCAATATCAGATGAACGTGGCAGGCAATCTGTTCATCCCGAAAAAACTCAATGGCAAGACAAGGAATCCGGCAATTGTCGTAGGCCACCCGATGGGCGCAGTGAAGGAACAGAGCGCCAATCTCTATGCCACGAAAATGGCGGAAAGAGGTTTCGTGACCCTTTCCCTGGATTTGTCATTCTGGGGCGAAAGCGAGGGGCAGCCGCGCAATGCAGTCTCGCCGGATATCTATGCCGAAGACTTCAGCGCAGCGGTGGACTTTCTCAGCGCCCAGCCTTTTGTCGATAAAGAGCGGATTGGCGCAATCGGCATCTGCGGCAGTGGCAGCTTTGTTATCAGTGCAGCCAAGATTGACCCGCGCATGAAAGCCATCGCAACGGTGAGCATGTATGACATGGGTGCCGTCAATCGCAACGGATTGAAGCACTCCCAAACGCTTGAACAGCGCCGGGCGATCATCGCGCAGGCCACACAGCAGCGTAATGTGGAGTTCGCGGGCGGTGAAACGCTTTACACCAGCGGTACGGTGCATCAGTTGGATGAAAACACCCATCCTATCCAACGTGAGTTCTATGACTTCTACCGCACCCCCCGCGGTGAGTTCACGCCATCGAGCTCGTCCAAAGACCTGACCACGCACCCGACGCTGACAAGCAACATCAAGTTCATGAATTTCTACCCGCTCAATGACATCGAGACCATTTCGCCTCATCCGATGTTATTCATTGCTGGCGCCGATGCGCACTCCAGGGAGTTCAGCGAGGAGGCTTACAAGCTCGCCGGTCAACCCAAGGAACTTGTCATCATTCCCAGGGCTGGCCATGTCGATCTTTATGATCGGGTCAACCTCATTCCGTTCGATAAGCTGACGAGCTTCTTCCAGAGCAATCTGAAGTGACAAAGGGACTAGGTTCTTCACGGAGTTCCGGGGGAACACCGAAACAGGAACGCCGATTTGTCAGATATGTTCGTGCGAGCAAACATACCTGACAAAACCGGCGCAATTGGGCTGAGTCAGACAGGCGTTTCCAGCGCAGCACTCATCGCGTCAGCCGAGTAGTCAAGAGCGGTTTCGCCCCGGCAGCATCCGCGCCAGGGTGTTGTCACCCACCCAGTAATGATGGAACAGACCCGCCGCCGCATGCAGGCCGATCAACCAGTAGCCACTGCTGCCGAGCAATTCGTGCCAATACTTGAGCTGTTTGGCCAAATCGGGATCCACCGCCACGGGGGCCGGCAAGAAGAACCCGAAATACGGTATGGGCTTACCTCCGGCGGCCAGCATCAGCCAGGCCAGCACCGGTGTCGCGATCATCAGGCCATACAGGGCCGCATGCATCAGGTGGGAAATACCCGTCTGCCAGGCCGGCGGCGCGGGAGTGACTGGCGGGCGCGGTGTCAAGCGCCCGAACAGGCGGACCCAAACCAGTGCAAAAATGCTCAACCCGAAGAGCCCGTGCAACCCCAGGAACAGGCTTCGCCCGGTGCTGCCACGGGGCAACAAACCCTTGATCTCAATGCAGGCATACACGCCGACGAACAGCGCCAGCATCAACCAGTGCAGGGTGATCGACAGTTTTCCATAACGGTTTACGGCAATATCGCGGGTCATAACGCGCCTCGTGAAAGTCTGACGAGCCGCCGACTCATTCGGCAGCCCCGATCCGATCGCTGGGAAGCGATGCTGCCAACCTGCGGGTAAAGTCTTAAGGCAGTCTGAAGACCGGCATTTCAAGACGCTTTTTTTACATTTAGACGTTGTACCAAGTGCGAACCCGCGATCACCTCCAGAGACTCATGGGAAGCATTCGCCAACCTCGCCCCAACTCTGCGCGCACTCACACGCCACGAACAACCAAAGCATCGCTATGCTCTACGGATAGATGCGTCCGGGAAGCGACCATCTGCTGCTTAATATCAAGGAGGATTCTATGATGCGGGAAGCAACCACCGGACTGGAAAAACAGATAGAGATCGCTACAAAACTACTCTCCCTGTCGGCAAAAATCGGATTGCTGATTGGCGGCACGTGCATCGTCAGTTATTTATTGAGCAACGGTCATTACCCACAAGGCGTATCCGTTGGAGACAGTTTGTTGTTTCTGGTCACGGCGTTTTGCTTCGGACTGGTTTGTGTTTACTTTTCAGTCTCCGTCACGGCTGTCGGGATATTGCTTTCGCCGTTCTTCATACCCGTGCTGAGAAGCTTCGTCTGGCTACATGGAAAAATCACCGATAAAAAACCCATACTGGAATTCAAACGACCAAAAATAACCTTCCTCTCGGTATTTTTTGGAATATTCGGCGCGGTGACCATTTATTTCCTTACTCATAAAAGCCCCTTGGAACACATTCAGCTCATCCTTCTGCCCATTTTTCAGTACATCGTTTACTCCGCCTATCTGGAGCAGAACAAGAAAATAAAAGCAGCGCAGCCATCGGCACCTGAAGTCGTCGATTCCGAGCATCCTGACCAGAATCCTCACGCCGAAATGAAACCCTTGAAGAGAACCAGGGCAGTGATCGTTGGGGTCATCCTCCTGACGCCCCTTCTCATGGGGGGCGTGACTTCGGACTTGTTGCAAGTGGCCATGAGCTTCGCGCAAATACGTATAGAAAGGGCAACGATTCTGGTGAAACCGCCTTACGCCAATCTATTGCCTGCCCCCAGGGATTCCCCGCTGGAAAATTACAAAAAATTTGAAAATGCGACGGTGATTTTCCGAGGCATTGGCAATTCGACGCTCATTGAAATGCACGCCGGGGAAACGGCGATCCGGTTGGAGATCCCGAATGACTCGATCATTATCGAGCGCCGTGTGAAGCCCACTGCAAAGATGAGGAAAAATCCTGAGAAAACGGAAAGCTGATACCATCCGGAAAATTGACAGGCTGAGCAGAACACCATGAATCGCCGCAAGAAAATAAACCAGTTGTTAAAGGCTAACGCCAAAAAAGCCAGCGCCAAGCTGGCTCCCAAAAACAAGACTCAATACATCAGCAAAGCCGACCGACTGAAGCTGGCGGCAGAAGCCAGCGACGCCCCCATCACGCCCCCGGAAAGCTGATCCAGGTCGCTGAAGCTCCATGCTCAGGCCGTTTTGCACGTTAACCAGGCGCTCCAGAAAAGACTGCTGAAGAACCGGGTAGCACTGCCGAATCCTGCATCATTCAACAGTTTTTGAACCGCCGCCTCGGAATGTGGAGGGTCGGCGCCTTGAAGAATCTTGCCAAGCTTGACCGTCACTTCTTCCGGGCTGGCGCCATGCTGTCGCCAGCGCTGCCCCCAGGCCGCGAGGAGTAACGGCTGACTGGCATACGCATATTGGTTCCCGGCGACAATCAGCGGCGCTCCCGGCTTTAGACGTGCCTGGATGGACCGCAATATTTTCAACTTGGCTTCATCCCCATCGAGATGATGGAGCACACCGATCAAGGTGGCAGCATCGTACGACCCGTTGGCTACCAGGTCTTCAACATGCCCAAGATGCATGGCGGTTCTTTCAAGCACGTTGTTTGCGACTAATTGCTGCTTCGCGGCCTCCAGCATAGGCTCGGACGGATCGACGGCAGTGAAGCGCCAACCCGGCTCCAGCTTGGCCATTGCAATGATCTCTTGCGCCGTACCGCCGGCGCCCACCACCAGTATTTTCGCCGAGCCCACATTCCCAAGGGTCGCTGCCAGCATGCACGCCGCCAAGTCCTGGCAGGCGTCGTATCCAGCGAGCGCAATGCGACTCTGCCGGCCGTACTCGTTGGCCCGTGAGGTATCAAATTTTTCCGCTGAATTTAACGAGGATGATTTCAAGGCGCAGTTCTCCGTGTGCTGAAATCAAGCTACACCGCGCTTATGGATAATAAAAATTCATTAATTTTATGCGCGGCATTCCCATAAGGAATATCGTTTTCCATCGGCAGAATTTTGCGCGGTCAGCCAATTGCGGCTTGCGATAAACATATGGAAATACGAATATGCTTTTTTCCGTATGTTCTGGACCGGATTGGAGCTGTGTAATGACTGAATTCTCCAGCGAAACCCCGCATGACTTCCCAAATCTTGACCTGTCACTCTTCGACGTACCAACAGCGGAAAAACTCGCAAAGAGCGCAGAACCCGAACATAAACCGCGCATACTTTTGCTGTACGGATCAACCCGCGAACGCTCTTTCAGTCAGTTGCTGACCCGCGAAGCGGCGCGTCTGTTGGAGCTCATGGGCGCCGAAACCGCTATCTTCGACCCGTCCGGGTTGCCACTGCCGGACGATGCGCCCGTCGATCACCCCAAGGTGCAGGAACTGCGCGACTTGGTGATGTGGTCGGAGGGCCAGGTCTGGTGCTCGCCGGAACGCCACGGCTCGATGTCGGCGGTGTTCAAGGCGCAGATCGACTGGATCCCGCTCGCACTGGGCGCGGTTCGTCCTTCCCAAAGCAAGACATTGGCGGTGATGCAGGTATGTGGCGGCTCGCAATCCTTCAACACAGTGAACCAACTCCGCGTGCTGGGTCGCTGGATGCGCATGGTCACGATCCCCAATCAATCCTCCGTCCCCAAAGCCTTCCTTGAGTTCGACGAAGCCGGGCGCATGAAGCCCTCGTCCTATTACGACCGGGTCGTCGATGTCATGGAGGAACTGATGAAGTTCACCTTGCTGGTGCGCGGCAGAGAAACCTATTTGGTCGACCGCTACTCCGAGCGCAAGGAAAGCGCCGAAGCGCTATCCAAACGCGTTAACCAGAGGTCTATCTAGGTGCCGCGATAGTAATAGGTCTTCGGTGTGATGTAGGACTTTAACGAACGTTGGCTCATGGCTTGAAATCTGACATTGATTCAAGCAGCCACCCGCTCAATCAAGAACAGGGCGCAGGAAACTACGCTCATAACTCAGAATGAATCGTTGTTCCGTCGCCTGGGTCACCAATTCAACGCACGCTGGATCCTGTTCGGCTTTCCTTCGATAATTTTCGTAGTCGGCCAGGCTGGCAAAGCTGAACAGGCAGTAGGCGATATTGTTGGCGCCTTCGGCGGGAAGAAAGTAGCCATGATGGACGCCCCCCATTCGGGTCACCACTTCAATCCATTGGCGCGAGTAGCTCTCGAAAGCTGGGATCTGGTAGGGGTCAATGACGTACCTGACATGGCAAGTAATCACGGGCTCAATCCTTTGAAAACTGGAAAAAACGGATTCTACACAGGATACGAGGCATGTCGTCGATGATTGCCATTAGCCGAACAACTTTGCTGCTCTCTCCATCTCATCACCCAGGATCGAAACACCATGGATGAACGCCAAGCAACCATCAAGAACAAGATCCACGCCGTGGTGACGAGCAGCGAATCCGACGAGATCACCTATCGATCAGAGTGGCTCGGTTACCTGCCCTTCCCGGTTTTTCATTGGATTGAATACCAGGGCGAAAGCTTTTCCAGCGACTTCCCCTTTGATTGGTCCCTTGAGGATCTGGTGAGTCTTGAGCGCACAGGGTTCTTGGAAACACTGGAAGCTTATGAAAACCCGGAAGACAGTTTTGATCGGGATATCAGGTATCGCGTTCATGTTGGGTGTGCGCCTCGATAGCTTCTGAACGAAGAGGCGTCATCGCTGGGTAGCGTTATTGCGCTGAACGAAGCAAGCAACGCAACAGTCGGAGCAACAGGCCCCTCGGCAAAGAAACCTGGCTCATGCCCCTACGATCCGCTGCCCTCGCTACGTTGTTCTCTTTGTCTGCCTGCGCAGCTGCCGCAGTGCCTGCGCAGCTGCCGCAGTGCCTGAACCGCTGCGCCTGGAAAGCCTGAAACGCTGCGGCGACCTGCTACAAAGCCAGCAGCAGGACTGGTGCCTGACCGTACGCGGACTGGGCAACGCAACGCCGCAACTGAAACTGGGCGCAAAGATGATACCCACAGACAAGGTCCAGCGCGAAGGAGAAAGCCTGCGCTTGCGCCTGGACAGCGCCGACTACCAGAGCGGCCCGCTCTGGCTGCAGGACGGCCCACGCGCCAGCAATGCCGCCTGGCTGACCTTGCGCAACAGTCACGTACTGGCCGCCGGAACGGACGAAGTAGCGAAGAACATGGATGGCCTGACCACCTATGTCGACCTGGTCAGCGTGCTGATCGAAGAAGACCGTGATGGCCGCCAGGAAGCCGAGCGCCTGGCCCACAAGTACGGGGCAACGGTGGTCGGCAGCATCGCGCCGCTGAACCTGTACCAACTTCACCTGCCGGCCAAGGACTTGGTGCAGCGCGACGCCCTGGTGCTGCGCCTGGGCAGCGAGACCAGCGTGGACGCCGTGGTCATCGAAGAATCCTCGGCCGAAGAAACCGAGCAAGCCGCAGTCCATCCTGAAGAACCGAAGAAGCCAGCCCTGGACTCCGACGAGTGGGCCGCGAATCGTTTTCTCGACGCGGTGAATTATTACCAACGACGCATCCCCGGACGACAGCCGCCCATCCAGCCGCAACCGGTGCGCATCGGCCTGATCGAGCGTGATGTGGATTTCGACACGACGGACTTTGCAGACTACCTTGGCGCCTGCTCACCACCACGCACCTGCGTCTACGCCCGCGATGCAGACAAACCGGACAACCACGGCACAACCGTCGCCGGCATTCTCGCAGCACGCTGGGACGACAGCGGCAACACTGGTTTTCTCCGCGGGCTGGACAAAACCAGCGGTGGCTTCGAGGTCATCGTCGAACGTAATTCCGATGCCGGGATCACCGCCAACATCGCTGCCTCGGTCAACCTCGTGGAGGACGGTGTACGCGTACTCAATTGGAGCTGGGGCATCCACCGCGTCGGCGCGAAAGACATCAAAGGCGATGACGTCGACTCGCTGCTGCGCTCGGGCATCGCCATGGGCGGGTACGAGGAGTTGCTGGAGGAGTTTTTCCTCTGGCTGCGCAAGGAACATCCCGACGTCATCGTGGTGAACTCCGCCGGCAATGGCGCTTCGTTCTCGGGCAGCGATGAATACCGCCTGCCCTCCTCCTTCATCACCGAGCAATTGCTGGTGGTCGGCGGGCACCAGCGCAGCGAGCACACCGGCGTCGCCGTCGACGACCCGGCCTACGCGGTCAAACGCAGCTCCTCGAACATCGACATGCGCGTCGACATCACCGCCGCCGCATGCGCACATGCCTCGACGACCAACGCAGGCCAGCAAGGCGCAGTGCATTGCGGCACGTCCTACGCCACGCCCATGGTCGCGGGGCTGCTGGCGGCAATGCTGTCCATCAACCCGCAACTGCAACCCGAGCAACTGCGCATGCTGCTACGCCGCAGCGCCATGACCATCGGCGACAATCACGACTTCGAACAGATGGACGCCGAAGACCTCACCGCCCCCATTCTGCCGTCGGAGCGCCGCTACCAACTCAACGACAAAGACGTCGGCCGCTCGGCGCGGCTGGACATGCAAAAGGCCCTGGACCTGGCCGCACAAAGCCGCGACCGCGTGCGTTGAAAGTCAAGGTCACGTCTAACTCAAGACGATGTCTGCCTTGCGCGGGCAAAACCACCCATGCATCAGCCCCGCCTGGAAGAACTGTACCGGAGCCTCGAACCCAGCGCTCTCGATGAGACCGGCGACCTGCTGTGTCGGCAGGATAGCCACGTCTCGAGCGTAGGCGGCACGAGCTATCACCAGCATTTCCGGCTGTACGCCTGCAGAGGACATCAGCGTCATCCAGTTGCGCAGTAGCGCCTCATAGGCAGGTGATTCGGTATCAGCGGCGAGGTCGGCGTTTGCCAGTATTCCACCCGGCTTAAGCCGGCGGGCGATCTCGTGGAAGAAAGTTATACGGGCTTGTGGCTCGAGCAAAAACTGAGACACCAGAAAACAGGTAGCGCCGTCGTGGTCAGGCTCGGCAGGCAGCGCGTCAAGGTAACCATGGTGAAAGCTGCAACGCGAAAGGAAGCCTTCTTGTACCGCTTTCTGTCGGCAGATATCGAGCATGGCGTCCGAGGGATCAACGGCGGTGAAATGCCAGCCGGGGTTCTGCTTGGCCAGGTGGGTCAGTTCCGCCCCAGTGCCCACACCGACACAGAGTATCCGGGCATTCTCCGGTAAGTCAGCGAACACCGCGTCGAGCAGGGTGTACAGGGCGTCACGAATGGGCGCCATTCCCGCCCACTGCTTATCGTAGCTGGCGGCCTGCTGATCGAATAAGGCCTTGAGTTCTTCATTGCGCATGGAGAGCACCTTCCTTTGCGTCGTGACGGGATGAAGCCGCGATGGATGTGGCTACGCTTTCAGTATCCCATGGCTGTCAAGCCCCACCGGTTGTGTGGCATGAATCGCCAGTCATAGGACCAGTCGGTAGGTGGACTGCACCAGCCCCGAAGGAAAGCTGCGGCTGGATACCAGTTTCAAATCCACATCCCGCTCAAGCCCGCCAAACAACGGCCGCCCCGAGCCGATCAATACAGGAACGGTGGTGATCACCATATCGGTGACCAACCCATCGCGCAGGAACGACTGCACCACCCGCCCACCATCCACATAGACGCGCTGCACGCCTTGACTCTCCAGCTCAGCCATCAAATCCTTGGGGGCCAGATCGGAGAAACGCAGCTTGCCCTTCAACGCCTCGGGCACTGGCGAATCGGCTAGCTGTTCGGACAGCACTATCACGGGCCGGTCGTAGAACCAGGTGTCGAAGGTCCGCACCTTTTCATAGCTCCCGCGCCCCATCACGATCACCTCCTTGTCGGCGATGAAGGCTGAATAGCCGTGGTCTTCGGATGGGTCGTCACGTTGTAGAAGCCAGTCGATGTCACCGTCGGGGCGAGCGATGAAGCCATCCAGGCTGGTGGCGATGAAGACGTGGGCGGTGGGCATTTTTGAGGGTTCCTTGTTGTTTTACTTGAGCACCAATGCAAGACCATCAACGCCGATTATGGAAATGAAAGTAGCGGCCGCATTCGCGAACGCCACTTTCATCACGTATCAGTCAGGCGTTCTTAGCGCGTGCCTCCATGGGCCTTTTCGGCGTTGAAACCATCGAAGTTATCGAAGACACCCATGAAGCCGGGAACGGTCAACGCTCGCGCCCAGTCGCGCTGGAGTTCGCAGTACATCTGCACGCGGCTGATGAGCTTCGCGCCCGCCTGTTCCATTCGGCGCAACGCCGCCTCGTGCGCGGCCAGTGACGTGCCGCCGACCGCATCGACCGGCACATAGACTTCATAACCTTCCTGAATCGCGTCGAGTACCGGGAACGTCAGGCATGCTTCGGTCCAGAGCGCAGTCATGATGAGCTTCCTGCGGCCGATCGCTTTGACCGCCTGCTTGAACTCTGTGTCTTCCCAGCTGTTGATCGAGGTGCGGTCATAGGTTGGCAGATGGCCGAGCACGTCCTGCAGCTCCTGGATCGGTGGTTTGTTGCGGCCGGTCGCGACGTTGACGGTCGAGTGAATAATCGGAAGATTATAATTGACCGCCGCCTTGGCGACGCTCGTTATGTTGAAGACGAGCTCGTCACGGGACATCGAGCGAATCGAGGAGACCTGGATCGGCTGGTAGTCGATGATGATCAATGCCGAGTTCTCGGGGGACAGGAGTTGGTCGGTCTGCGGGTTGCGGATATTCTCGCTTGCCATTGGCAAATCCTTTTATGGGTAATCCACGCTTGTGGGAGAAATGATTTTCCGGGAGACATGCACCAGCGGCGACGTTGCCCGGAAGCAGCATTGTGCTGTTCCCCTATTCGGTGCAGTAGTAGCATTGCGAGGCGAGCTGTGTCGCAAAATGGGGAACGCTGGAATGGACATTGAAGAGCTGCAGACCTTCGTCGAAGTGGCTGATGCGGGGGGCATTTCACCTGCCGCGCTTCGGCTTGGCGTGTCCAAATCGATCGTCAGTCGCAGGCTCGTTCGGCTTGAAACGGAACTTGGCGTCCAGTTGCTTGCACGATCCACACGCGGGGCGGCTCTCACAGAAGCCGGGGCTACGTTCCGCGACTACGCCGCCAGAGTCTGCGCCGAGATCGACATAGCCAAGGAAACGATCCTGCCCGCCGGAGCCCTTCGTGGCCGTTTGCGAGTCGCCGTACCACTCTCTTTCGGCCCGACGCATTTCGCGCCCGTGCTCGCGGAAATGGCACGACGCCACCCCCAGCTTCATATCCAGACCTGCTACAGCGATCGTTTCGTTGACCTCATCACGGAGGGTTACGATTGTGCGATACGGGTTGGCTACCTTCAGGACTCCAACTTGATCGCAAGGCGCATCGGCCCGATCTATGGGAAGCTCCTCGCCAGTCCGGACTACATCAAGGCGCACGGATCACCTGAGACGCCGGAGGAGATTGTCGCCCATCAGGCCCTGATGCAGAGCACCGAAGCCTGGCAATTCATGGATGGGGACAAGATCATCACGGTTCGTCCGCAGGGCCGCTTCAAAGCCGACAACGGCATCGCGTTAGTCGCTGCGGCAACAGCAGGCCTTGGGATCGCTTACCTGCCCGATTGCCTCACCTTTGAACATGTGGCCTCGGGGGCACTGGTGCCGATCATGACGCGTCATCCACCGCCCCCGGCAGGTGCCTATGTCATTCGCCCGTCAGGCCAGCATCCCGCACGCAAGATACGGGTCCTCACCGAACTCCTGATCGAGTACTTCGGCGACTCTCCACACCTTGCGGCGCTGCCGCCGGTCTGAGGCATGACAGCGACCACAATGCTCGTCGTGACTCGACTCATCGAACAACCCGGTTCGTTGCATCAATGAGGTCTGCCTAGGCTCCGGCAGCGAGGGCGCTGAAGCGGGCATCCATGGCAATCGCGGCAGGCAGAAATCGGCCATGTGCAATCAGTGGTTACCACGACTTTGAGCTTGAAAAAGTGTCAACCCAAACGTTTTTCAAAGTAGACACGATCAAATCCATCCTCCGAGCGCCGCTGGACTTCGACGTAACCAAGTCGAGGATAAATTGACAGATTGTCGGTCATCTTCACATTCGTATAGAGACAAACACTACCAAAGCCCAAGCGCGTCGCCTGCGCCTCGCAAAATTGAATGAGTGCTTTGCCGATCCCTTTCCCACGACCTTCTTTGGACACGGCTACATTTTCGAGAAACATCTGCTGACCCACAGGAAAGAAGACGATGAAGCCTCGCAATTCGTCTTGTTCTCCGATTGAAAGGTGCACAAAACCGGCTGCAATCTGAGCACCGAAATCCGCTAACATCGGTGCAGGCTTTCGTCCTATTACCGAAACATACGGGGCATACGCTTGCTCGGCACAAGCACGCACTGCTACTTCATCGTCTGCAACTGCTTGGCGGATCATTTGTATTTCGCCCATGGTAAATCCTGACGAATGTCTGTGTGATGTCCGCTCGGGAAGACAGTAAAGGCACCCGACCGACGCTGCGATATGATCGTTTGTGGTCGCAGATTAACCCGCGCGGACCGCTCTGCGGTATAGGCAACCTCTTTGATGTGCGCCTATAGAGTGATCCGTAGCGAAGGCAGTTCGTAAGGTCACCAAAGTCGATTGCAGTCACTTGTGACTGGCAGCAATCGGCCAAAAACTGGCGCTCAGCAACATCAATGTAAGGGTCTGTCCCCCTTAGCGACAACACAGACAACCGCTGACCACCGGCTGATCAGGGTCATTCTCAAGAAATGTAACCACGACTTCCATGCCCGTCCGAGGCGGCCCCATCTCACAACTCCAATCGGCGGTTCCCTTCAGCCAACAATGACTCTTGTCGTCAAATCTATCTTCGCGGTCCCAGGGGAACTTGACCTTGATCCGCCCGAAGCGCCGATCGCTCTGGATCCCCTCGCCTTCCAAAGCGACGACTACAGCGGTCTGGAGGCTTGGTACCTGAGGCTTCTTGTGAGCCAACGGCGGACGATAGGAAACATTCCACGGAAGAACGACAAAGCGGTTGCGGTAACCCTGATGAAAGTCATCGTCGTTCCCAGTGTTGTCACTGGCGACGTCCTCACCCAACACCTGTGGTTGCCGACCTTCGTGGATGACCTGGGTCAGTAGCCATAGAGTGTTCCACTCTTGGCGCGGATGGCCTGAGATTTCCAGCACGTGGCCGCTGACTAACCGAGTCTGGTCACTTTGCCCCTCGGCTTGTCGATAGGCCACATGGCGGCGCTCCATAGTCCGAAGGCGTATCTGCTTGCCGTGCTCATGACCGGTGAAACGCTCCGGTCTGTCATCTTTCTCATTGTCCAGATATTGCTCGAAATCATGATTGCGCTGCGAGATACGACTGGTGAGCTGTCCCAGACGCAGGTTGATGCGTTTGATCAATGGCTCGTTGGCCACCCTATCGCTCTCATGCCCATAAGCAGTGGGTTGGCCAATATTGGGAAAAACCGCCTGATCATCGCCAAAGACCAGCACGTGGCCATGAGCGCTGTGCTGGAAGTGAAAGTGGATACCCTCTTCTTCGCACAAGCGC
The DNA here is from genome assembly GCF_054681425.1 of Pseudomonas sp. H1_F01. Classification (NCBI taxonomy): domain Bacteria; kingdom Pseudomonadati; phylum Pseudomonadota; class Gammaproteobacteria; order Pseudomonadales; family Pseudomonadaceae; genus Pseudomonas; species Pseudomonas sp. H1_F01. The sequence goes on from NZ_CP162823.1 coordinate 3,833,040, forward strand.
TGAATGAAGTGCAAATCCGTTTCGTCGTACTGGGTACAGTAGTCACGCTCGGGGTAGGTCGCCCCCAGATGAAACCGATAGGCGTCGCCCAGAATGCCGTGCTCTTCCAGTACCAAGGCGACGATTTTCGGCACCGAGAACTGTTGATAGATCCTCTGGCTGATGCGATGGCGCAAGTAGGACAGGTGCGGTACGAGGGCCAGCCTGTAGCGCGTCAAACGCTCACCGTTACTGCTTTGAGCGATGTGGTAGACCCGTCCATGAATGCCGTTGCCCTTCGCGTCGAAGGTCAGAAAAGCCTCTACGTCGAAGAGGTTTTCGAGATCCAGGTCAGGCCGCTCGCTAACAAATTCCACGTTGAAGAGGTAAGGCCTGCTGATCGCCTCTTCTCCAGTGAATGCGAGCACTTGAAAATCGTGCTCAAAACCGTCGATGGTCAAACTGAAGTGCGTTTGATTGGCTGGGCTGAACATCCGCTGTTCTCTTCTTACATAAGGCGGCGCAATGGACCGGAAGACCCTGAGTAATACTGGGTTGATGGATTAACAGGTACTCACCCACCCGCCCAGCATCCCTGTATATCGGCGTTTGCGTCTTACTTTCCAGACATGCAAATCAAGTCAGATCAGACACCACTCTTCACTTTGGTCCAGATCCGCGTGCGGATCCGCTCCAACTTCAATGGCAGTGGCTCAAGCGGAATAAGTGTTGCGACCGTTTTTTTGTCTGGATAAATCCAAGGATTGTCTCGCAGCTTCTGCTCGACAAACTCGGTGGCATCTTTATTGGCGTTTGGGTATAGCGTGTGGTTTGAGGTCTTGGCGATAATTTCTGGTCGCATCATATAATTAATGAACGCCATGCCTTCTTTGGGATGGGGAGCATCTTTCAGTAAAACCAGATTCTCCGACCAGGACAGCGCTCCTTCGCGAGGCAGGCTGTAGGCGATCTTGCGCCCTGTGTTGGTCTTCTCGTTGATGGCCTGTGCCGCAAGGGCACCATTGGCCCATCCCACAACTGCACAAATATTGCCGTCAGCCAGGTCGGCGTCGATTCTGGATGAGTCGAAATAGAGGACATAAGGACGGATTTTCAACAGCAAAGCCTGAGCTTTCTGGTAATCCTCCGGGTTCTTGCTGTTGCTAGGGAGTCCAAGGTAATTCAAGGCAATGGAAATGATCTCACTTGGAGAGTCAAGCATTGCCACACCACATGACTGGAGCTTGCTAATGTTTTCTTCTTTGAAGATCAGGTCCCAACTATTCACCGGAGCACTATCACCCAATGCCACCCTGACTTTGTCAACGTCATAACCAATGCCGGTAGTGCCCCATAGATAAGGTACGGCGTAGCGGTTACCAGGGTCATTGACCGCGAGCTGTGCCAAGAGCTCAGGATCGATATGTGAAAAGTTACTCAGTTGACTACGATCCAACGGCTGAAGGACTCCCGCCTGGATCAGGCTGGGCAACACATTGGAGGTCGCCACAACCACGTCATAACCGGTGCGCCCAGCCATGACCTTGCTCTGCATGATTTCGGCGCTGTCGAACGCATCCATATGCACGCTCGTGCCAGTTTCCTGTTCAAACTCTTTTGGCGTCTCCGGCGCAAGCAACCCGAACCAGTTATACAGATACATCCCGGGCTCTACAGCCGCTACTGATGTGCTTATCCCTGCACAGAGAAGCGAGGCGGAAAAAATGGTTCGCAAATGTGACTTTCTCATGCAACATCCTTGTCAAGACGATATGCCCTCATGGCCATCGTTAACCCTGGCAGCGAATATACCGGGTGTTACCGAATAGTAAATACCTACGAATACTTACCTTTGACCTGCGAATCCCTAACCCTAAAGGGGTAGAAAATGCCGTTTGACCTCCACAGCCTGGCTTGGCATCGATCGATTGGGAAGCTGATCATGCAGCTGAACCGTCCAGATTTCTGGAGTTCACTTGTTCGCACATTAAATGAATATGTACAGATCGATAATTGGGTTGTATTGATTTTCAGCAATCAACACGTGCAGGTCGTTAGCCTTCCTGAGATAGCAGACGCGGAAGAAGTCGACGCGTTCATTCATCGCTATGTGAAGGGTCTTTACTTGCTGGATCCGTTCTATATAGCCAATCGGGAAAATCCACAGAGTGGTTTCTTCCACCTATTGGATATTGCACCGGCATACTTTCTTGAAACCGAGTACTACCACAAGTATTTTGCACAATACATCTCCATGGATGAGGCACAGTACAATGTCCAGCTCGACCCCGACAGAACGTTGTGCATTTCCATCGGCAGCAAAGTTCGCTTTAGCCAAGAACAAATAACCATGCTTGACATCATCAAACCGTGGGTGACTGCATTAATGCATCAGCGCATGGGTTTTGAAGTTGACGTAGAGAAAACCCTGACTGAACCGCCTCTGTGGCCGGAAACGGTCAATCAACTTGGCACCCAAATAACAGCACGCGAGAGTGATGTACTCCGTTTATTGCTCAGCGGCTTCTCCAATAAAGAGATAGCCGGAAAGCTGTCCCTCTCGGCGGAGACCATAAAAGTTCACCGCCGCAACATTTACGCAAAATTAAATATTAAGTCACAATCTGAGCTCTTTGCTCGATTCTTCATGCCCAAACAGAATATTCCCACTACCCATTGAAGTCAGGGCAGCGAGCTGATTTGCGCGGTCATGCGCCTGCAAGCATCAAGTCCAGATTCTGCACCGCCGCGCCAGCGGCGCCCTTCCCAAGATTGTCAAACACCGCAGCCAGCAAAACCTGCCCGGTCTCATCATTCTCAAACACCGACAAGCGCAAATCATCGGTTCCGTTAAGCGCTTGAGGATCAAGGGACGTCAACTCCTTGGATTCCTGCATCGACATCACCTGTACATGGCGCGCATCGGCGTAGTGCTGCATCAAACACCCATGTAACTGCACCGCGCTCACGCCTGGCGCCAGCAATCGGGTTTGCAAGGGAATGGTCAGCACGATCCCCTGCCGAAAAGCGCCATAGGCCGGCACGAACATCGGCCGCTCCGTCAGCCCGCTTTGCTGCTGAATCTCCGGAATATGCTTGTGTGCCAGCCCCAGCCCATAGACCTGAAACGCCGACGCCTGTGCTGCGCCTGCGCCCTCATGCTCTTGCACGCCAACGCGTCCTTTTCCGGAATAACCCGACACGGCATGAATGTTCAGCGGGTAATCCCTGGGCACTAATCCGGCCTCCAGCAATGGACGCAGCAACCCGATCGCCCCCGTTGGGTAGCAACCGGGATTGCTGACCCGGCGCGCAGCGGCGATGCGTTGGGCCTGTTGCGGGTTCATCTCTGCGAATCCATAGGTCCAGTCTGGATGGGTGCGGTGCGCCGAGCTCGCATCGATCACCCGAACGGCGGAGTTTTCGATGGTCGCTACCGCGTCGCGTGCGGCTTGGTCGGGCAAGCAGAGAATCGCGATGTCGCAGTGGTTGATGGCTTCGGCGCGACGTTGCGGATCCTTGCGATGTTCAGGGCTGAGGGTGAAAAGCCGCAGATCGCTGCGCTCGCGCAGACGTTGATGGATTTGCAGCCCGGTGGTGCCTTGGTCGCCATCGATGAATACAAGGGGACTTGTCATGGAATGCTCTCGGACATTGGAAATCAGGAGCCCAATCTTCAGCGAGGCTCTAAGATAGGAAAAGTTGAATTTATAAACGATGAAATTCAGTTTTTCTGAACAAGGAATCCCTCATGCGCGAAATCAGCCTCGACCGTCTGCGCACCTTGGTAGCGATTGCCGACCTGGGGTCGTTTGCCGAGGCCGCCCGTGTGCTGCACCTTGCGCCACCCACCGTCAGTCTGCATATCGCCGACCTGGAGGCGCGCGTGGGCGGCAAGCTGTTGTCGCGCACCCGCGGGCGCGTTCAGCCTTCAGCGATAGGGAACACATTGGTGGAACGCGCGCGGCGCCTATTGGCGGACGCAGAGCAGGCGCTTGAAGACGTTGAACGTCAGGTTCAAGGGTTGGCCGGGCGTGTGCGGTTAGGCGCCTCCACGGGGGCCATCGCACAGTTGCTGCCGCATGCGTTGGAGACGTTGAGCCAACGTCACCCCGCTATCGATGTACAAGTCGCGGTGCTCACCTCCCAGGAAACCTTGAAGAAACTTGCCGAGGGCGCTTTGGAGGTTGGTTTGGTCGCGCTGCCGCAGCCGCCGGTGAAGGGCTTGCGGATCGAGCCGTGGCGACGGGATCCGGTCATGGCGTTCCTGCCGGCTCGCTGGGAGTCCCCGGAGGTTGTGACCCCCGCTTGGCTGGCCGCTCAGCCGTTGATTTTGAATGACGCCACCACGCGTCTTTCGCGCTTGACGGCGGAGTGGTTCGCCAGCGATGGGCAGCAGCCAGCGCCGCGCATCCAACTGAACTACAACGACGCGATCAAAAGCCTGGTGGCGGCAGGATATGGTGCGACGTTGTTGCCCCATGAGGCGGCCACGCCATTGCTCGATAACAGGATCGTCATGCGGCCACTAAAGCCCTTATTGTGGCGTCAACTGGGTATCGCCCACCGCAGTCAGGACATCGAACGGCCTACGCAACATGTGCTGGATGTGTTGTGGGAGTTGAGTGCGGAGTGATTATGTCTGGGCATGAGGTATTCTGCGCGGCGTGAAACACGATCCAGGCCTGCGACGTGCAACCGATTGTCACGTCCCCTTGATCGATCTAAAAGCGGCGCACCAGGAGGTCTGCATGTTGTTTGGACATCGCTTCGAGCGCACCGCCCAGGATGACCTGCACATCCACTCGCGCAACCGGGTGCAGAGCGCCTTCGTGCTGCTGACAGGCGCGCTTGCCTTCATCTTGCCGGTGGCGTTCGCCGTATTTGTGATCGCTGATGGGGGCACGCCGCTGATTGACGTCGATCCACTGTCCTCACTGCTGATCGTGCTCGGGTTGCTGTTGATTCCCGCACTCGGCCTACTCCTGATGGTGTACACCGGCATCCGCGAGACTTTGCAGTTATCGCGATGCGACGGTGAAGGCAAGCGCCGCACCCGAAACTTTTTTGGGCGCCGCGAGCGTGTGCATTCGGTGTTCAGAATCGATACCCCCAAATGCCTCGAGCTTCGCCGCCGCCAAGATGCCGAACCGGCCTACACCCAACTGTGGCTGGTGATGCGCGATGGCAGCGAGCACCGCCTGACGACCGACAACGTTCCGGTGGTGCCAGGAAGTCAACGCACCGACTTGTGGTTGCGTGAGCTGGCCGACTACCTGAACGTGGCAGTGCCCACCGAAGTCGTGGTGGGCTCGGCGGCGGGTGTGAAGAAGGCAACCTACAGGCCTGCTCCAGCCCCAACCAGCGGTACAGCGGTGAGGGAAGCCAGGCAGCGCAAAGCCAAGGGGCTCACGCCTTCCCATGAGGTCACCGAAAAACTCGGCACGCCCGCACGCGCCCTGCTCCTTCTAATGGGTGTTTTCCTGGCACTATTGGAGCTGAGTCGCGTCATCGCATTGGTGCCCGCCCTGTTTGCCGGGCGGCTGCGTGTCGGCGGTCGAACGGGCACGACAACCTTCTACTGGGCCGAGCAACCGCTCACCTTCTCATTCAACATGCTGGTGGGCATGGCCGAGGTGTTGATCATCGGATTCATCGCCTGGGGTTGTCTGCGCATGGCGATCCGGGGCCGGATGAGTTCCAATCCCTGAAGGTGGTCAATTCGACCAACGCTCGGTCAGAACGGTGAGCAGGAAGCTGTCCCGTCAATATGGTAGACCCTCGGTTCTTCCGAAAAATAGTCCTCCAAGCCCATCATGAACATCCGATGGTCTTCACTCTCTTCGAAACCCGGCGTGTGATCCTCGATCGATTGCCATCGCACGATCAGGTTGAATTGTTGGGGGGACTCAATCCCTTGCGCTAGCAGGTGACCGCAGTAACCCTTTGCGCGGGTGAGCAAAGGAGCGACCTCGGCAAATGCACGCCTGAACATTTCAATGCGTTCTTTGTGAATGGGGAGCAGAGCGACCTCATAAATCATGGCGTTCCTCGAGCATGACTTGAACGGTTAACAGTACGCACTTACGCGATGAGCGATGGCTCGACTGCGATCGCGATTTTTCCTTGAACGCCGTTGTTGGGACTCTCCAGCCGGGCATGGGCAAGTGCAATGTCGGCAAGCGAATAGACAGCGCCAACATGTGGCCGCAGCTGACCTCGCGCGACCAATGCGCTCAACTCATCGAGCTTGCCGCGGTTCTGCCTTGTGAAAACGAAGTGATAACTCGCGTTCTTGCCCCAGGCCTGAACAACGTTTTGTGGCTGTGCAATGTCCACGATCGTGACAACGCGGCCAAGCTGTGCCAGCGCGTCGGGGCTGCGCGACAAGGTATTGCCGCCGATGGTGTCGAACACAACATCAACTCCGCGGCCACCCGTTTCCCGCATGATGGCGTCGACGTAATCCTCTTTTTCGTAATGGATGACCACATCGGCCCCCAGACTCCGTGCGAACTCAGCGTTTGCCTCGCGCACGGTCGTGAACACCCGTGCCCCCATGGCTTTTGCCATCTGGATCGCCACATGACCGACGCCTCCCGCGCCGCCGTGGATCAGAATGCTTTCCCCCACTCTGAGCGCCGCACGCACGATCAGCGCTTCCCATACCGTCCCGCCAACCAAACTCAGACTTGCCGCCTCCAGATGGCTTAGCGAGGGTGGCTTCTTCCCGATGATGGTTTCAGCAGCAACGTGGTACTCGGCATAACTGCCTGGCCCGTCAAATATTTGCGGGGTGTACCAGACTTCGTCTCCTGGAGCGAAGGCTGTCACGCCTGGCCCAACTTCTTCGACGACACCCGATACATCGTGTCCGGTAATGGCCGGCAGTTGCACCAGGTCGGGATAATCGCCGCGTCGAACCTGGTAATCCAACGGATTGATGGAGGTTGCGTGTACCCGGACCAGGACTTGCCCCGTGTGCGGCACAGGCTTGGGCACATCGCAGAGTTCGAACGATCCCGACCCGCCGAATGATTTAAGTACCATTGCTTTCATCGTAAAATCCTCGAATCTACAAAAAGGAATATCGAGATATCTCGATATACTACGGTAAAAAATTACAGCTCTTTCCCTATGACCTCGGCAAGCGCCCTGATGGTTGCTTCATTGCGCTTGTAGTAGGTCCACTGACCGATGCGCCGGACTTCGACCAAGCCCACTCGTTGCAGCGTTGCAAGGTAACCAGACACCGTTGACTGCGACAGTCCGATACCTTCTTGAATACTGCTGACGCAGACACCCACCGTGAGAACGTCACCTTCATCCTGTGGAGGGAAGTTCTTGGCGGGATCCTTCAAGCCTTTCAAGATTTGCAGGCGTGTAGGGTTTGAGAGTGCTTTGAATATTTCGATCAATTCCATGCCTCGAGAATATCGAGATTTTTCGATATGTCAATACGTAGCTTAGCTCCCCTCCCGGCAACCCAATATCTTGAGCAGCATGCCAATAGAACCATACTCACCACTCCACAGAACCCTCAAAGCCACCTTTAAATGGCAGAATCTCCTTAATTGATCGTTCTGGAGACCACCATGCTTCGCGTGTTTGAACAAAGACTCGACCCCTTCCCACCCGACGAGGTACCGCCGCCCCCCGAAGGCCTGGCCCGGTTTCTGTGGGCCTGCACACGGGGCGCCCGCGGCTATATCCTTGCGTTTGCGCTGCTCAGCGCCGGTGTGTCGATCTACGAAGCCTGGCTGTTTTCCTTCCTCGGTCAGGTCGTGGACCTGCTCTCGACCTGGCAAGCCGGTGGTGAGGCGGCGGCGCAGGAAAGTCGCGTGCTATGGGGCATGGGCATCGTCATGGTGGCGAGCATCGGGCTGGTGGCATTGCGGACCATGGTGCAGCACCAGGTATTGGCGATCAATCTGCCGTTGCGGCTGCGTTGGGACTTTCACCGCCTGATGCTGCGCCAAAGCCTGTCGTTTTTTTCCGATGAGTTCTCCGGCCGGGTCACCACCAAGGTGATGCAGACTGCGCTGGCCGTGCGCGACGTGCTGTTCACTCTGATCGAGATCGCACCCGGCATCGGCGTGTATTTCATTGCGATCATCGCATTGGCCGGCGGCTTCGCCCTGAAACTGATGCTGCCGTTCCTTGCCTGGATCGTGTTGTTCGGGCTGGCCATGCTCTACTTCGTGCCCCGCTTGGGGAAAGTCGGGCAGGAACAGGCCCATGCGCGCTCCTCGATGACCGGACGGATCTCAGACGCCTACACCAACATCACCACCGTGAAGCTGTTCTCCCATTCCAACCGTGAAGCGCACTTCGCGCGCGCGGCCATGGAGGACTTCAAGCAGACCGGCTTTCGCCAGATGCGCCTGGTCAGCCAATTCGAAATCGTCAACCAAGCGTTGGTGGTGGGGTTGATCATGGCTGCAGGCGGTTATGCACTGTGGCTGTGGCACCAGGGTGACGTCGGCGCCGGTGCCGTGGCGGCGATTACCGCCATGGCGTTGCGTATCAACGGCATGTCGCATTGGATCATGTGGCAAATGACCTCGCTGTTCGAGAGCATCGGCACCTTGCAGGACGGCATGGCCACCCTGACCCGCGGCCCCAAGGTGCAGGATGCGCCGGACGCCGCGGTGCTGGCGACCACTGGCGGAGCGGTCACCTTCGACAAGGTGAGCTTCAACTACAACGGTGAACGCCAGGTGCTCGATGGCTTGAGCCTGAACATTCGCCCGGGCGAGAAAATCGGCCTGGTAGGCCGCTCCGGCGCGGGCAAATCCACGCTCATCAACTTGCTGCTGCGTTTCTATGATGTCGACAGCGGACAGATTCGCATTGACGGGCAAGACATTGCCCACGTGACGCAGGACAGCCTGCGCAGCGCCATCGGCATGGTCACCCAGGATACCTCCCTGCTGCACCGCTCCATTCGCGACAACATCGCCTATGGCCGACCCGATGCCAGCGACGCACAAATCCGCCGAGCCGCGGCCAATGCCCAGGCCGATGAGTTCATCAGCCAACTGAGCGACCGCCAGGGTCATAGCGGCTACGACACCTTGGTGGGCGAGCGCGGCATCAAGCTGTCGGGCGGTCAGCGCCAGCGCATCGCGATTGCTCGTGTGATGCTCAAGAACGCCCCGATCCTGCTCCTCGACGAGGCGACCAGCGCCCTGGATTCGGAAGTCGAAGTGGCCATCCAGGAAAGCCTCGATGAAATGATGCAGGGCAAGACCGTCATCGCCATCGCCCACCGGCTGTCCACGATTGCGGCAATGGATCGACTGATTGTCATGGATGATGGACGCATCATTGAACAGGGCACCCATGCTGAATTGCTCGCCAAGAACGGTATTTATGCGCGGCTGTGGCACCATCAGAGTGGTGGGTTCCTGGGTGAGGATCGGGGGGTGACGGAGGACATGGATCAGGTATGAGCGCTGAGCGCTTGGGGATGATCTGCAAGCGGGTGTTTTGGGTCGGAAGCTGCCCTGCTTCCGACCCGATTTATCTTGGAAAAATGGGGTCTATCCCACGCCAGTTACGAACGTCTATCTAGGGTCGATGACATCCAGCGCCCGGTTTGCCAATAGCTGACCCAGCTCGATCAACTGTTGCAACCCTAGTGCAACATGCCGTCGAGAATCCTCCAGGTCGAACGCCAAATCGCCGGCCATGGCATTGGCGGAGGCCAAGGTTTCGCTGAGGTTGGCCAACAGGCTTTCAGCATCGACATCCTCCACGACGGTGAATAGCTGCTCCGGAGGTGGCTTCTTGTCAGGCTGGGCGGGCTTGGGGTTCAGATAGGAATCGATAACGCGTTCGGCGTTGACGTCGGCTGCGATGTCCAGGTGCAGCGGTGGAACGGGTGGGTCGGGGATGAGTTTGTCCATATGGACCTCCTAACGTCAGTCGGATCCGCCACTGTTCGCGACTAAACGAAGTGGGGTGGCGGCTGTGCGCAGGTTAGTCGACCGGGACGTTAGGAAACCGGCGCACCCGAAAGTGCCCTGCGCACAGCCACCATAAAATCAGCGAGAAAACCGTAGCCTGACTTCAAGGGGACCTTGCGCCTAACGAAATACCGAGCGACTAAACCCGACCGCTGAATTGGCAGCGGTGGACAAAGACTAGGCACCGGAATCAGCAGGCGCAAGAGGCTGGAATTTTCTAGGAAATGTCCTGCAAGTCAATGGGGAATATTCGCTCCGTCGATTCCTACGACAAGCTCGTTCAACCATTCCCCCACCGAAGCGCTGCGCGACGGGTGCGATATGATTGGGAGACGGTTGCGGGCGCAAGCTGCGGAACAAATGGAAAATGAGCGATCTTGGATCACCCATTCGATTCAGGTGCTAAGGCAGACTTGCGACAAGAATGCGTTCCTGTGGCTGGGTGACGTCGTAGACATGCTGCTCACAACGAGCACCCACAAACTGGAACTCCACCAGATAAACCTTGCTTCGTTCCGGTGTAAAAGTGCTTCTGAGTGGACCGCAGCGGTAGCCAGTCCCGATGCTCTCGCCGCTGGCGTTGCCCGAAACCTCAAACGGCTGATCAGGGTCAGCTTGTACTTCCAACTGCGGGAAGTGTTTCAAGGTAGCGCTGTGGACCGTTTCGTTAACCTTGGCAATCCAGCCAAACACCTTGCCCCGGCCGGTATCCACTACGGTTCCCTGAACATCCATGCGCTGGTCAGGATCGGCTGCGCGCCTGATCGAAAACTCCACCGGATAGGTGGCACCCGATGCTTTCATGATGACTTTGGCGTGCAGGGCATCGACGGTCACTTTGTTTTGGTGCAGTTGGATGCCGTCGTTGAGTACGGTGGGGGAAGAGTCTCTTACATTGGATTTACAGCTTGGCAATGTCAGGATAAGACTCAATATCAGTAGTGACGCTTTCTTCACGAGTAACTCCAAGTAAATCCTAAAAAATACAGCCTGCGTATTCAGGATACCAACCAAATTTAATCGAGAAACACAACTTCCCTCTTAAAATCGTGGTCTACTTTCTGAGAACTCCAATGCTGTCAATTTAATGGTATCCCTTCCAAATCAACTGCATTCACTTGTGATTCTTCCAATACTGAAAAATCATCAGAATTATCATGCAACCCATGGGACAAGACAAAGCTTTTACCCCCTGAAATATCAAAACGCAGGCCTACTTCGCTGGGGCGCTGGTGTTCCTTCGCACTCATATGCCCGCGTTTAAGTATCGTCACACCACTTACCCAACCTCCGATAAGTTGCTTCCAAAAATCAGTGACAAACCGTCCAGACTCGGAAATAGCGAACAGTTCCTCGTCGCGATCCAAGGAGATCAAACTTTGGCTCGCGCCCCTCGCGCCCTCATCCCAAACGATGATGCTATTCAGAGATGGATCACTCGAAAACCCAAGAATTATGTCACCCTCAAAGTAGATGACTAACGGCCCAGCCGTTAATGAGAAGGCCATTTCATCCTCAATATCACAATGAGTTGAAACTTCCGATGCAGGCCACCAACTATACCTGACAAATTTGGTAATCTGCTTACCAGCAAGCTTACGAAGAAGCTCATTTGCCGCAGACGGCACCATCGAAGCCATAGACTTATCTCCCATTAAACGGCCCATTCTTCTGTGCCACCTGAATTAACAGATCAATCATGCGAAGATTATTTTTTGACGGCGAAGTATTAAAGTTAACAGCAAGCGGATCAGCGACTACAATGCGCCCTTCGCGACCAATTAAAAACTGCAAATCATTGACCTGAATATTATTATCCACCAGTTTACTTCGAATACTTTGAAGGTCTGAGACGCTTCGTTGATTGAGAAGTGGTGAATCACCGACAATACGTACCTTCCCGTCCACAAGCTTCACGATATCTTTCGACCCTTGAGCGAACTTATCCATTAATATACCAGGGATGCCGTCAACAACCACTGCTTGGGGGTTCACTGTAGGAACGCCTACATCACGTAGCTTGCCAAGCATTTCGATTTCGTCAGAAATCGACTGTGAATCAGTTCCATTCCGCAAGACTCCAACAGCTTGGTTGTCTCCATAAGCATAAACATCCTTGTTACCACCGCGACCTAGCAAGTCTCCCAGATCAGAACGACCAAGGTTTGAAGCAGTAAGAGCATCAGTGCTTTTCGCCCCACTCCCTACTACTCCCCCTTTCAGCCCCCCAGCAGCCCCCGAACCAACAACGTTCAGCGCCCCCATCACAATGTTACCGGCGGCCGCCCAAGCATCTCCGTTATAGGCTTGTACCCCACCATACGCAATCTGAAGCGCTCCGCTTTCTGCGGCGAGTAGACGGATGCCGGCGCCCAAACTGCCGCTCATCACATACAGTGCAGGAGTGCCTACATCAGCGAGCGCTTGGTAGTCCTGATTGATACGCAGGGTGCCAAGTGAATCGAGATAGAGTTGCTCGTTTTGACTCAGCGGGCGATTCATTTGGTCAAGGATTCCGCCCGGGTAGAGCCTATCCAGTGACGCCTGCTTGTCCGCACCGTAACTCGCATAGGCGACGGTATCGCTTTGCTTTAACGGCACTTTCCGTGTCATCGCATTGATTTTTGCTTGCGCCGCTTCTGGGCCATAAGCATTTATCAGGGCGTAGGTATACTCCTGCAGGTAGGCGTTGAGCTGTGCCTTGTCAGCATCGGACATCGTGTCACTGTGCAGACGATAACGCTCCATCAGCGCATTTGAAATCTGATCCAACTTATCCAGTTCGACCAGCTTCTTGGCAACCGAGACGCGGGTATCTCCGTTCAACCTCTGTTGACGTAGTCGGTCCAGCAGCGTCTGATCAGCGGGGCTCAGGAAATTGTTTTCTACCGCATTTTTCCCGACCTGAGCCGATGCCACGGCAGACAAGGCATCCTTGCCTGTGACCGCCCCGCCAATGCCGGCAGCCAATGTAGCTAACGCAGAAATGGTTTGTTTCTGGTCTTGCGTCAGCTCCTCGTCGCTGAGTTCGCCGTAGAGCTCTTCTCTGATAAGGCGAGCTGTTACCTCGGCAGCAACCGCACCAGTCGCGCCCGCTAAAGCAGAGTTGCCACCTGCTCTCGCGATTACAGCACCTAGAACCGCATGAGCCATTAAGTTGGCTGTTGCGTCCCCCTCTGTCATGTCCTTGACCGTTTGCGCCAGATAAGGCGCAGCTGCGCCCCCTATAGCGCCGCCAATATTTCCACCGATCAATCCTTGAACGATTGCGGACACTGCCTGGCTAGCTTTTTGGAAACTGCTGCCAACGCCATAGTCACTCTGAACCTGTTTGGCGACTTGCTCGCTGCTCGGATCAGCAACTCCGTTGTCGAGTAACTTCTGGTGTGCCGCCTTAAAGACCTCACTATTCTGATCTTTCGCCTCTTTGATCTTAGCCGCCGCAATCGCATCTCCAACGCCCTTCACCAACTCCACCGAGCTCTTGATCAGCTCGACGCGCTCCTTCATCGCCTCTTCGTCAGGCTTGTCCAAATGTTCGTTGGCATTCTTCGTATCGCGATTTAAGCCGACAGTATCCTGAGCACCCTCCGGTTTGCGGACGATGATCGTGCCTTCGCTCACCGCGCTACGTGTGTGGCTCTTGTCGGATTCGCTTAGAGCAATACCGTACAAGCCACCCACCGAGGCAGTTGCGCCAGCGCCACCGTAACTGCCCGAGATGCTGATACCTGCGGACTGAGCCTCGATTTCACTGATGTTCTTGATGTCGCGCGCGATGAGTCGGTCGGTGATCAGCGTGTTTTTATCCGCCGAGGCGTCGCTGGCAATCACACCGCCTTCAAGGGTGGTGGTCTTACCCACGTCAACGGTGTAGCCACCCGTCCCCGCGAACAGGCCGGTCTGGTCCGTGACGCCTTTGTACTCGCTGTTCATGTTGCCGGCAGCCAGGTTGGCTGAAGCGGCGACAGGTGTACCGTAGCAGAATGGTGGAATACAGATGCTCGCACCGAAACCACCGCTACTTTGCTTGCTTTTCTGGTCCTGGGTGTCCTGGCGGGAAATGATGTTGAGGTTGCCGTCGATCAGCGCCTTGATTTCATCAGCGCGAACCTGAGCACCCGCCAGCGTGGTGTCGCCGCCGCTGCGCAACAGCAACGAACCGGTATCGACCGTCGTGTTGACCTGCGTGACAGAACTGCCATTACCCATGCCTTTTGCGAGCTGCGCGCCAAGGTCCAGGGTGAAGCCGTTTTGCTGGCCTATGTTGAAGCTGGCACCGATAGCGGTTTTGTTGTTGCTGTTGTGGTTGGACCAGTCAGCGGTGTTCTGCGCGCTTTCCAGAATGATGTTATTGCTGGCAAGCAACGAGGTATTGGCCGCTTTGATACTGCTGCCGATGACGTGCAAATCACCATCGTTCTCCGCCGCGTTGCCATGGGCAATGATGGATAAAGTGGTGCCTGCGTTGAGGGTGCTCTGCTTGGCGGTTTGGCTGGCGTAGTCGCTGGTACTTTTGCTGTGGGTATTGGCGAGCTCGGTGCCAATTTTGATCAACGAACCATTACTGGCGGTGCCGCCCTGCTTGTCGGCGAAGCCGGTTTTCTGATCATTGGCGTCCGAGGCCATCCCGCCGAGGTTGTAGGCTGCCAGCGCCGCCTGGGCCAGCTTCACGGCTTTGAGCCGAGGGTCATCGGCATCCTTCGCGGCTTCGACCGACGAGCGAATGGTGTTGACCGTGTCGATGATCGCACCACCGACGACACGCCCCACGGCCAAGCTGTTGGATTTATCTACGGTGCTTTGCTTCGCCGTTTCCATACCCGCAGCGATAGTGACGTTCGAGCCCCGCAGGCTCATGTCCTTGGTGCTGACCAGGTCGCTGGCGATGACGTTGAGGTCTCCACCAGCGACGAGGCTGACGCTGCCTTTGCTGGAACCAATGGTGCTGCCGGTCAGGGTGGTTTGAGATGCCGTGCCGTTGTGTTTCTGGTTACTGATCGACAGGTGCTGGTTGCCAGTGATGTCGTCGATGCCCAGATTGTTGGCAGTCAAGATGCCGGTGAAATCGCGATTTTTTTCCTTGTGTACTTGGGTTCGAGAGAAAGTGTTCTCCGCCGCGTCGATGGTCAGGTCACGTCCCGCGCGTACCGTGAGGTCATCGGTGCTGACCAGGGCCGAGCCGGTGACGGTGGCATCGCGTTTGGCAACGACGGCGATGGTGTCGCCCGAGATCAGGCTGCCGACAGCAGTTGTCTGAGTCTCGGCCAACTGATCCTTGACCTTGCTCGACTTCAAGCCACCCCAACTGCTTTTGCTTTGGCTGCGCTCGTGGCGGGCGCTCTCGGAGTCGGTAACGGCAACGATTTCCACATCATTGCCAGCTCCCAGGCCAACACTGCCTTTTTCGGAAGTGACGTTGCTGCCTTTGATCAGCAGATCGTTGCCGGCGGTCAGGACGTTGTTGCCGCCCGACGTAACCGAACTGGCAACGTTGGTGATACTGCTGGTTTCATCCAACCGAAACTTCTTCCCAGAAGAAGACTTCTTGGTCTTGCTATAAAAGCTGTAATCCGAATCCTCAGCCGATTGCAGCACCAGGTTCGCGCCAGCCACCAGATAAGCCTCATCCCCAGCGCTCACCCGACTGGCAATCAACCCCAAATCCTTGCCCGCGCTCAGCGCCACATTCCCACCCGCCGTCACACTGGTGGACACCTGGCTCACATGGTCTTCCTGAGCCGTGACCTTCTTGCTCTTGCCATACGAATGCTGTTCATCCGCCGCCGACGCCAGTGTCAGATCACCGATGGCATTCATGGAGATGTCGCGCTTGGCGTCGATCTGGCTGGCGACGGCAGTGAGGTCGCGGCCAGCGTTGGCGGTCAGGTCGCGGCCGATGTCGAGGCTGGAGCCGTACTGAGTGATGGTTTCGTCGCGATGCGTGCCCCGGTTGCCGCTGGTGATGCGCTCTGCGGAAGTCAGGTTGACGTCGCGGGTGGCGTTGAGAGTGGTGTCGGCGCCGCTTTTCAGCACGCCGCCGACGTTGTTGATGTCACGCCCGGCGCTGATGGTCAGGTTATTCGCTGCTTCAATGCGCGAAGCGCTGTCGATGAAGTCGGTGCGCTCGCGACGGTAGCCGCTGTCGCTTTCGTGGGTGGTGACGGTGCGTTCGTTGATCACGTCGCCACGGGTGGCGGAGAGTGTCACGTCGCGCCCGGCGATGATGCCGCCGGCCTTGTTGACAAGATTGTTGCCCGCCAGCAGATCGAGACGGTTGCCCGCTTCGACCAGGCCGCTGTTGACCAGGTCGTTGGTGGCGGTCGCGGACAGGTTGTTGCTCGCGCGCAGAGTGCCTGCGTTGTTCAGGTCTTTGCCGGCGATCAGGGTCACGTCGCTGCCCTGAATCAGCGCGCCGTTGGCCGCCAGGCGGTTGTTGGCATTAGCCAGATACAGCACCGGTACCAAGACTTGTTCACCGTTGACCTCGACGTTTTCCATCCAGACGATGTCGTGAGTCAGCGCCGCGACTTGTTCGGAGGTGAGGCTTACACCGATCGACAGGTTGAGCTCCTGTTTGCTGGCGATGGCGTTGTTCATCAAGTACTTGAACATGTCCTCGTTGGAGGTCTGGCCGTCGATGAAGCGCTGGCCGGTGCGGGCGACCACAGCTTGCTGGATCAGCGTTTGCTCGTACAAACCATCACCCAGGCGCTTGGCACTCTGGTCCGGATCGTAGCCGAGGTTGCCCAGCAGGTAGTCCGAGCTCATGAACTGCTTGAGGTCAGTGAGCACCGGATTGGTTTCGATCAAGTATTTCTGGGGCTTGGACTGGCTGGCATTGCTCGGCAGGCCTTGAACCCGTGCGATGCTCTGGCTACCCGCCGTGGTCATTTGTGTGAAAACGGTAGACGTGTTGGTAGCGCCCGCAGAAGCAGGCAGTACGCCGACCACAGCAGGTTGCCCTGCGAGGTTAGATCCGCTCACGCCGCCAACAACGGTCATACCGGCAGCATCCGGGGTGTGCCCCGGTACGCTGATGCCAGTGGCACCTGAGTCGGCGGGTGCGCTGACGCTGACGGTCGAGGCGTTGCCGTCGATACCCGCACTTTGACGGACGTTGGCGATCGCTTGACGGCTGGCCGCCGAAACCTGGGTTCCGGCACCCAGTTGGATATCACGGGCCTGAACGTCTGGCACGCTCTGGTTGCGTTGAACCTGTGCAACGCTGGCGCCGGTAAAGATCCAGTTTGGCGCAGCGACGTTAGCCTGGCTGGCCTGGGTGCCACTGCCACCCTGCCCGCTCAGGCGGAACAGGCCGTTTTGGCCGGTGGGCAAGCTGAAGCCAGGCAAGGCAACCGGATTGACCTGTTGCTGGGCCAGGGTGGGCGGCAGTTGCTGATTCAGGGTAATACGTGTGGAATATTGGCTGCCCGGGGCGCTCGTACCGGTGCGCGGACCGCTGCCGACGTAGGTATAGCCCGGACGCACGACGCTGTTATCGATATTGTTCTGGGTCGAGATGTTGACGGCACCACCGGCCTGAATCACAGCCGCGTAGCTTTGGTCGCCGCCGGCGATTTTTTTAGTGCTGCCTAAATTCGTGTACTCCATTTCGGTCATGCCAATGAAGTTGGCAATGCCGGCCTCCAGGCCGCCCAGATTATTGGCGTTATAACCAGCGCTTTCATACCAAAAAAGGTTGGTGAAGTTGCTGGCTGCGTTGTACCAGCCACCTGCATTTCGGGTCCGCTCGGAGCGGAACACTCGGGTGGTTTCCGTCTCGCCAGTCTCGATACCACTGTTGGTCAGGTTGACCAGCGATGCAGTCAGGTTGCCGCCGCTGGCGATGGTGCTGCTCTGATTCAGCAAGTTGCCGCCGTTTAGAGTCAGGTTGCCTCCCGCCGTGATGCTGGAGGCCGCGCTGGCCGCGGTGACTTCAGTTTTCTCGCGCTGTAACAGCTCCCAGACGTGGTTCTGCTTACCACTGCAGTCCCCCGCGTTGTACCCCTCGATGCAGGCAATTTCGTAGATTTTTGCCGTATAGATACC
The DNA here is from genome assembly GCF_054681425.1 of Pseudomonas sp. H1_F01. Classification (NCBI taxonomy): domain Bacteria; kingdom Pseudomonadati; phylum Pseudomonadota; class Gammaproteobacteria; order Pseudomonadales; family Pseudomonadaceae; genus Pseudomonas; species Pseudomonas sp. H1_F01. Next base: position 3,851,042 of record NZ_CP162823.1, read on the forward strand.
GCTGCTGCCGGTGGTCAGTAGCGTGCGGAAGTTCTGGATGGTGCTGGCAGCCAGGCTCATGCTGCCGTCGCTTTGAATCGAGCTCGAACTGTTGACGATACTGCTCGCCAGCGCTCCTTGACCGTTACGGTCAACGGTAAGGTTGCCCAGACTGTAGATGTTGGCGCTGAGGTTGTTCAGCGTATTGACCCGCAGGCTCATGTCGCCGCCACTGAAAATCAACCCCTGGTTGTTCACCAAGGACCCGGCGGTGACCGTCAGCAATTGAGCACCACCCAACGTGCCCAGGTTGTTGACCCCAACGGCGTTAACCGTCAGGTTGGTGGCCGAGGTCAACCGGCCGATATTGTCCAGTTGCCCATTGATATTGAGTGTGGTGCTGCCGCCACCAGCGATGCTGGAGTTTGAATTATTGAGGCTGACTTGTGCGGCATCCAGGCCGAGGATCCCCTGGCTGCTGAGACGACCGGCGCCCCAGTAGGCACCGCTCAGGTCTACCTTCAGGCTACCGTTGCTGGCTACCAGGCCTTCGTTGAACCAGTTGACGCCACTACCGCTGAAACTGTCGGAAGCCAATAGCTGACCACTGGCGGTCTGGGTAAAGTTATTAACGTTGACGTTCAGGCGCCCGGCCTGGATCACGCCGCTGTTGGTCCAGCTGTCGGTACCGATGGTCAACCCGCCACGGGTGACGAGGGTGCCACCAGCGCCGATGACGTTCGCGGTGGAAATGTCGAAGGTGCCAGTGCCGACATGCAACAGGCTGCCGCCGCTGTTGAGAAAGCTGCCAGCACCCAGAGTCAGGTCACTGTTAGCGGTTTCCAGGGTGCCATTGCGGTTGTCGAACAACCCACCAATCTGGAAGTTGGTCTTGCCACTGGCGCCCAAGGCGCGTAGCTGACCGGTCTGGTTATCCAGGCTGGCGGCTTTGATCGCCAGGGTGCTGTCGCTTTCAATAATACCCAGGCGGTTATTCAGCGCGCCGGTCAGGTTCAGGTCGATCTGGCTGCCGGCGATCTGGCCGTCGTTGTCGCCACTGTTATCGAAGTCATTACCGGTGACGTTGACCTTGCCTTTGGCATACAGGCCGCCGTTGCGGTTGTCGAAGTTGCGGGTGACGACGATGGCATCACCGCTTTGTGCGGAAATGCGTCCACCATAGTTGTCGAAGCCGCCCCGTGCGGTCAGGTTCAGGCGCTGGGCCTGGGTGATGCCGCCTTGGCGGTTGTTGTTCAGGTCGTAGCCGTTTTTCAGCACCCCGGTCAGTTGCGTGGTGAGCAAACCCTGCAGGCTGGCGAGCACGCCGCCACGGTTATCGAGATGGCGACCCGTTACGGTCACGTCGCCGGCCTTGGCCTGGATTCGACCGCTCTGGTTATCGATGTCCGTATCGACGGTGAGTTTCAGATCCCCTTGGCTTTGCACCACACCCTTGCCGTTGGTAAGGCTGGTCGCGTCGATTTCCACGCCGCCGTTCTGGCTGTAGATCAACCCATCGGTGTCGTTCTGGACTGCGCCGGAGGTATTCAAGACCAACAAATCATTGGCCGCGACGGTACCGCGGTTGCGGTTGTCCAGGCCATCGGTGAGCAAGGTCAACAAGCCCTGGCTGGCGATCTGGCCGCCCTGGTTATTGATCTGTGTGGTGCGTTCGACACGCAGTGGGCCGACGCTGGCGATCTTGCCGCTGGTGTTGGTCAGGGCGCCAAGCAGGTCCAGGGTCACGGCGGCATTGCCGATCAGCTTGCCGCCGCTGTTGTCCAGTGTGGTGCCGGTGAAGCTCAAGGCTTTTTGCGCGTTGACGGTACCGCCGACGTTGCCCAGGGTCATGGCGTTCATGACCAGGAGGGCGCCGCTGTCGATCAGGCCGCCTTGGGCGTTGTTCAGCAAACCGCCAGTGACGGTCAGGGTCTGATCGCCGCCACTGGAAAGTATCCCGCCGCTGCTGTTGTCCAGGCTGGCGGCGCTGACAGTGAGCTTTTTCTGGCCGACCAGCGCACCGGCAGCGCTGTTGAGCAGTGCCCCGCTGAGGATGACGCCGACGTCTCCATTGCGGCTGGAGAGCGTGCCGTTGTTGCGGTTATCAAGACTGGAACCGTTGACCTGCAGCCCTTGCCAACCAGAGATCAGGCCGTTCTGGTTGAGCAGGCTGTTGCCGTCAAGGTTGAGCAGATTGCTGCTGATCAGCTTGCCGCCGGTGTTATCGAGGGTGCGTCCGGCCAGGGTGAAGCTCTGGCTGCTGGAGATTTCGCCGCCGCGGTTATTGAGGTCGCGCAACCGGCTGATGGTCAGCGGTCCTTTGGCAGTCATCAAACCGCTGCTGTTATTCAGGTCACCACCGCCCAGGTCGAGGGAGATGCCGGCATTGCCGAGCAGGCGACCGCCGTTCTGGGTCAATGCACTCAGGTTCAGGCCGATATCGCCTTTGGCCGACACTTCGCCGCCGTTGCTGGAGTCCAGGCTGTTGGCGGTCAGGCTCAACGTACCCTGACTATTGATCAGGCCATTGCCACGGTTATCCAGGGCTGTTGCGTTGAGCGTCAGATCAGTGACGGCGAGCACCTGCCCGCCCTGGTTGTCGAGATCGGCGGAACTGATGTTAAGAGCCTGTGCCGCATTGATCAGGCCATCGCCCTTGTTGGTCAATACACCGTCGACATTGAGCATCAGGTCGCCACGGCTGTTCAGGATGCCGCCGCTGTTATCCAGGGAGCCCGCCTTCACATCCAGGCTGGCAGCGGCGATCAAGCCTTTGACGTTAGTCAGTGCTTGAGCGATGCGCAGCGTGATGCCCTGGTTGCCCAGCAATTTTCCGTTGCTGTTGTCGAGGCGGTCCGCCGTCAGGGCGAAGGCTTGGGCACTGGAAATTTCGCCGTTCTGGTTGGTCACTTCCGCGAGATTTTTCAGGACCAGAATCGGCGCATTGATCAGGCCATTCTGGTTGTTCAAATGGCCATTGTGCAGGTCCAGGTCCAGATGGGTGCTGCTGAATAAACGACCACCCTGCTGATCCAGGCCAGTGACATTGGCGGTCAAGGCCCCGGTACTGCCGATCCGGCCATTGTCCTGGTTGGTGACCTTGCCCGCGTCGAGACTCAAGGTGCTGGCGCTGTTCAGTTGTCCGCCATGGCTGTTGTCGAACTGGCCGGTGGTGACACTCACGGCCCCCTTGCCACTGATGCTGCCCTGGCGGTTATCGAGGCTGGCACTGTGCAGGTCCAGGTCGGCATCGGTGATCAGTTGCCCGCCCTGGTTGCTGATCGCACCAACGCTGTTCACGCTCAAGGCGCCGGCGCTGGACAGGCTGCCCGCCGTGTTGATCAGGCTACCCGCGCGAATGCCGAGTGAGCCTTCGCTGCTGAACAGCCCCAGGCTGTTGTCCAACGTAGCGCCGAGGTTGACGTCGATGCTCTTCGCGCTGAGCACGGCACCGGAGGTGTTATCCAATTCGCTGCCGATCACGCTCAAGCCGGTCTTGCCCGAGAGCAGGCCTTTGTTGCGGTTGATGATTTGATCGACCTTCAGCGCCAATGTGTCTTGGGCGAGGATTTGCCCGCTGTCGCTGTTGTCCAGTTGCTGACCAACCAGGCTCAATGCCCCTTGACTGGACAGTTCGCCGCCGCGGTTGTCGATGTCGCCAACCTTGATGTCCAGTGCACCGGTCGCACCGACCAGGCCATTGGCGCGGTTGTCCAGGCTATTGCCAGTCAAGCTCAGCTTGCCTTGGGCGATCAATTGCCCGCCTTGCTGCTGCAAGCTGCCAAGGGTCGCGCTCAGATCTTTTTTACTGGCGATCTGGCCCTGGCTGTTATCCGCCGTGACGGCATCGAGCAGTAGATTGCCATCGGCAACCACGGTGCCCTGATGGTTGGTGAAGTGGTTGTCGACTTGCAGGTCCAGCTCATCGCGACTGCTGATCAAGCCGCCGGTGTTGTCCAGGCTGGCGCTGCGAGTATTCAACGCGGCCGCGGAAATGATGCCGTTGACGTTGTTCATCGCTTGCGCCAAGCGCAACGTCAGCGCCTGATTGCTGAGCAGCTTGCCACCGCTGTTGTCCAGCGTCCGGGCCTCGAGAGAGAAGGCTTGGGCGCTGGAAATTTCCCCACTCTGGTTGGCGACACCATCGAGATTTTTCAGTAGCAGCGCGCTAGGGGCATTGATCAAGCCATGTTGGTTATTCAACTGGCCGTGGTTCAGGTCGAGGGTCAACGCCGTGTTGCTGAACAACTCGCCACCCTGCTGGTCGAGGCCTGTGAGCGAGCCTGTCAAGGCCATGGCGCTGGCGATGCGACCGGTGTCCTGGTTGGTCACTTGGGCTGCGGTCAGGTCCAGGGTGTTGGCACTGGTCAGGCGACCGCCGTGACTGTTGTCGAAAGCGCCAGTGGTGACCTGCGTTTTGCCCTTGCCGAACAGCACGCCGCCGTTTTGGTTATCCAAGGTAGCGCTGTTGAGGGTCAGCCCCGCGTCGGTATTGATCGAGCCGCCCTGATTATTCAACGCCCCGGTGGTGGTCACCTTCAGCGCAGCCGCGCTGGACAGGCTGCCCTTGGCGTTGTCCACGCTGGCGGCATCGAGGGTCAGGGTTCCGTCGCTGCTGAGCAGGCCGGCACGGTTGTCCAAATCGGCCGTCAGGTTGAGCAGCAGGTCATGCTGGCCGGCAAGCGTCCCACCAACGTTGTCCAGACGCGTGCCGGTCAGGTTGAGGGTGCTGCCAAACAGCAGGCCTTTGTTCTGATTGATCAGGCGCGCGACCTTCAGTCCCAGCGCGGTGCCCGCCAGCACCTTGCCGCCGTCACTGTTATTCAATTGATCGCCGGTGAGACCGACATCGACCTGACTGGAGATTTCGCCCGCGCGGTTGTCGATGCTGCCGACATTGAGTTTCAGCGCTTTTGTTGCCCCTACCAAACCACCCTGGCTGTTATCCAGCGAGGCACCGGTCAATGTCAGCGTGCCTTGGGCGACCAGTTCACCACCCTGCTGGGTCAGTGCATCAACGTTGGCGACCAGGTCACTTTGGCTGGCAATACGTCCGGCGTTATTGAGCACGACGCCGGCCTGCAATTGCACCAACCCCACGGCGCTAAGCAAACCGCCCTGGTTATCCAGACGTTGACCGGTGAAACCGATGCCGGCCTTGCTGGTGAGCAAACCTTGCTGGCGATTGTCCATTTGATCGACGAAGAGTTGCAGGTCCTTGTCGGCGCGAACGACACCGCCACGGTTATCCGTCGTGGTCGTGCGCAACGTCAGCAGATTCAGCCCCGAGAGACGACCACCGCGGTTGTCCAGGCTCAGGCCTCGCACGTTCATCAAGCCCTTGGCCAAGAGACTGCCGCCGCCCTGGTTATTCAGTAGCCCGTCGAGGGTGACGTCGAGGTTGCCGTCCGTTACCAGGCTGCCCGCCTGGCGGTTATCCAGGCTCCCGGCCCTGACGCTCAAGCCTTGTCCAGCCCCCAGCGTACCGGCCTGGTTATCCAGGGTGCCGCTGATGGTCAGGTTCAGGCGTTGATCGGCGGTGATCTGGCCGCCGCCGTTGCCCAAGGTCATGGCGCTAATGGTGCTGTTACCGGCGCTGGACAGCTCGCCATTGCGATTGAGTAAGACCCCACTCAGCTGCAGGCTCAAGTCAGCATCGCTGCTGAGGCTGGCGTCAGTGTTATCCAACTGAGCCGCGCGCAGATCGACACCATGCCCGGAGATGGCTCCGCGGACGTTAGCCAGCGCCTGATCGATGCGTACGGTCAACCCTTGATCACTGACCAGTTTACCGTCCGTGTTATCGAGGCTTTGCGCCGCCAGGGTGAATGCCTTGGCACTGGAGATTTCCCCGCCCTGGTTGCCGACAGTGCGGAGGTTTTTCAACAGCAATTGGCCCGGTGCAGTGATCAAGCCACCGTTGTTATTCAACCGCCCTTTATTCAGGTCAAGGCTGACATCAGTGGCGCTGAACAATTGACCGCCCGCTTGTTGATCGAGGCCGGTGACTGTCGCAGTCAATGCCATAGCGCTGGCGATACGGCCTGCGCTGCTGTTATCCACCTCGTTCGCCGTGAGCTGGAGTACGCCGGTACTGGTCAGTTGCCCGCCTTGCTGGTTGGCGAAGGCTCCCGTCTTGAGCACCACACCGTTGCCCGCGATACGACCTTGTTGGCTGTTGTCGAGACTGCCGCTGGTCAGGGTCAATCCGGCGTCGGTGAGCAAGGTTCCGCCCTGGTTGGCAAGGGCGCCGCTGCTGGTGACACTCAAACCGCCCAGGCTGGAAATACTGCCGCCGTTATTGCCTAGGCTCGCCGCCTGCGCGGTGAGTGTGCCGTCACCGCGTAGCACACCTTGGGTGTTGTTCAGTTGATTGGTCACGACCAGGTTGAGGTTGCGCTTGGCATACACGCTACCGGCGTCGCTGTTATCCAACTGCCCGACGTTGAGTTGTACATCGCGCTGCCCGGCAACCTGACCTTTTTGCTGATTGTCGAGGTTGTCGAGCGAAAGCGTAATGTCGCCGTTGGCCAGGATCCGACCATTGCTGCTGTTATCAGCCTGGCTGCCGCTCAAAGTCAGATTAGCGAGACTGGAGATTTCACCGTTGCGGTTATCCAGCACAGCGGTGCTCAGCTGGAGATTGCCGCCTGAATTGAAAAGCCCGGTCTGGTTCAGCAGTTGTCCGGCAATCTGAGCGGTGAGCCCGCCGGCACTGAGCACACGACCTGCCGTATTGTCCAGGGATGCTGCCGTCAGTTGAACGCTTTTGCTGGCGGAAAGACGCCCGCTCCGGTTGTTCACCTGGCCGCTGGCGTTGATGTCGAGCATTTGACCCGCCGCCATCAGACCAGCCACGTTATCCAGCGAGGCGACGCGTAACGTGACGTTGCTCAAGCTGTTGAGTTCACCGCTGCCGTTGTTCAACTGCCCGACATTGGCCGCCAGGGTGCCATTGCTGCTGACGAGCCCCTGGGTGTTGATGAGCTTATCGGCGGTGATGTTCAGCGTCGTGCCGCTCAGCACCCTGCCCTTGTTTTGATTGTCCAGGGTCTCGGCTTTGATCGTCGCGGTTTGCCCGGAGCTCAGGGTGCCGGCCTGGTTACTCAACGTCTGCGCAACATTGGCCGTCAGGTTGCGGCTGGCAATCACGCTGCCGCTGTTGCCGAGGCTCTGCGCCGTGAGGCTCACATCCCCCGTCGCATTGCGCGTCGTGTCAGCATTGACTCCCGCTTCAATAATCCCGTTATTTCTCAGTTGCCCAGCCGCATTCAGCGTGATGCTGTCCCGCGCCGCGAGGGTTTGCTGGTTGCTCAAGTTGCCCTGTGTCTGGGCGTTCAGCGTGGTCCCCGCGTAGGCGGCCCCCCGAGCATCGAGGCTGGCAGCCTTGACGTCGATGGCGCCGCTGGCCGAAGTCTCGGCCAGGCTCAAATGACCATTAGCATCGAGCTGGATGTCGCCGCCGCTGGCGATCAACTTGCCGTCCAGCTTCACGCCAACGCCGGCCTCGGTGCCCACCAACTTGATGGTGCCTGCGTACATACCGCCCAAGGCCGAGGAATCGATAGCCAGTTCGGGTTTCGCACTGCCGTCGTCAGCACGGGCGGTGGCGTTGAGGGTGTCGGCATTGACGTCATTGCGCCCGGCGACGATGGTCAGGTTCTTGGCCTGGATCTCGGCGTTGATCTTGGCGCTGCGGGTGATGATTTCGAAGTGATCGACGTTATTGGCGTTCAGGCCAGCGCCTTCAATCGTGACGCTGCCCTGGTCCACCTGATAGCGACTCAACTGGCCGTTTTCCACCATCGGTTTGCCGGTGCTCAAGGTCACTTTCGGACTGTTGATAAAGCCGCAGCCGTTGCAGGTGATGCCGTAAGGGTTGGCAACGATCACATGGGCCGACTGCCCCGCCACTTCGGTGTAGCCACGCAACTGGCTGGGGTTGCCGCCGTTGACTTCGTTGAGGATGGTGGTGGCGGCTGAACCCTGGAGGTTCGGGTTGCCGAGGATGATTCCGCCCAGTTGCGTGGACTGCGTGCGGGCGGTGGCGTTGTTGAGGATCACGCCGTTGCTGCCGACGTTGTAATCCTGGAACTGGTTATGGGACAGGCCGCTGCCGTTGGGCTTGACGATATTGACGATGGGCACGCCGTTGCCCGCCCGGTCCAGGCCGGTGCCCGGCGCGCTGACGACGATGCCGTCGGCCTGGGCCCACATGGGCTGCCAGAACATGACGTTGGCCAACAGGAACGCCAGGCCGCGCTTGGGCATGCCGAGAAACCGCTCGCGGTTTTTCAGGGCAGCGGAAGGTTGGCGGGCCAGGAAGGCGTATTGGCGGTCGTCCATGATCAGGTCTCGTTGCAGCAAAAATTAGATGGATACATCCACGCGGAAGTAGATCGGCGCCTCGCGCTCGGTCAGGGCATCCGGACGTTCCAGGGAATGGGCGAAGGTGACGCTGGCGCTCAGGTGCTCACCACGGGCGAACAGCTCCAGCGAGTTGCTCGACATGCGCCCGTGCTGGTCGCCGTTGTAGCGATCGCCACGAATCACGCCCTGGTCATAACCGAGGCTGGTGCCGTATTCACCGAACACCGGGCGCAGCCATTCCAGGGTGACCGGGCGGCTCCAGCGCAGGTCGTTGCGCCAGTAACCGCCGCTGTCGCCGGACAGCGATTGATCCTTGTAGCCACGAATCGACGATTGCCCGCCGAGGCTCATGCGCTGCGGGCTGAACAGCACGTCTTCACTGCGCTGGCCGGTCATCAGGCTGCTGAAGCTGAAGGATTCGCCCCACACCTGGAACGGTTGCAGGTAACTGGCGGTGGCGGTGTATTTGCGGTAACGGGCATCGGCCTGGCCGGGGCCCGGATCGTCGTCGCCCTGGGCATCGAAGGCGCCGATACCCTCTTGCATGCCCAGGTCGAGGTTGACGAAAGCATTGCCAACCCGCCGGCCATGGTTGATGCCGAACTGGGCTTCGCTGAGCCGATTGCTGCTCACCGCCAGCTTGCTGTCTTCGATGAAGTAGTTGGTGCGCAGGTACGCCAGGCCCGTGTTGAGGGAGGTCTTGCTCAGGGCGTCGCGATGGATCACCCGCTCGACCCGCAACTGATGGTTCTGGCTGTCGCCGGTCTGCTTGAAGTTGAAACCGTTGGCCGGGATCTGCGAACGGTACTCGCTCTGGCTGTAGGTGTAACTGACGTTCCACCAGCCAAACGGCAGGTTGTAATAGAGCATGGCGTTGCGGGAGGTGTGCTGGTGGTCGGTCATCGCGTCGTGACCGCCGCGCAACATCAACTGATCGGCCAGGCCCAGCGGGCTATCCCACTCGAAACTGCTGCCCCACTGCTGTTCGCCGGTGCTGCGCTGGCCGTCGTTGCTGCGCGACAGTCCGGCGCGCCAAGGCTTTTTCGGTTCATTGGTGACCCGCACCTCACTGCCACCGACGTTTTGGCCGGGGGTCAGCTCCATCTTTGCCTGGTTCGACGGCAGGCGATTGAGCTGATCGACCATCTGCTCGATCTCCCGCAGGTTGACCAAGTCACCGGCCTTGCCGGGAAAGGCCATCGCCAACTCGCGGTCCGACAGTTTGCTGTTCTCGGCCCCCTTCAGGCCTTCGAGTCGTCCTTCCACCACCAACACGCTCAAATGTCCGCTGGACAGGTCTTGTTGCGGCAGATAGGCACGACTGGTGACCAGGCCCTTTTCGATGTAGTGATCGGTGATGACTTTGAGCAGCTCGTTAAGCTGCGGCACGCCCAAGCATTGGCCGATGTAGGGCTTGAGCAGGTGCTCACGTTCGCCGGCGGAAAGACTGTCGGCTCCCTTGAGTTCGATGGTCTTGATGGGGAAGCAACGGGTATCGGCCGGTGCGGTCGGCTGGGTCGGCCTCGCCTCCTTGCCGGGCAAGTCCTTGAGTTCCTCCAGGCGACGGCGCTGCTCTTCGAGCAAACGGTTCTGTCGCTCGCGGATCAGGTCCGTGTCGCCAGGCGTGGGGGCGGCGTGAGCCAGGGTGAGTGGAGAAAGGCACAGCAAAGCCACGCACAACCTCGCCCAAAAGGCGGGTGAGGACATGTTCGATCCCTCGAGCGGAAAGTGACATCAAAATAGTGGCGCGATACTAAAGAGCCATCATTTTGGCGTCAACTAAATGATTTTGGCTTTGAGGCTATTGCGCAAACCATTCATCTGAAATTAGATGGCTCCGGCACGGAGGTATGAAAAGTCCCGAGGCAGGTCTGGAAACTTCCTACAAACGGGCAGGCAGCGCTCACCCATAGACTCGCGCTTCAGCTGTAGTCCCTTGCTCATACCAGAGACGGATCAATGACCACCGAACGCTACGACCAGCTCGCCATCTTCGCCGCCGTCGCCCAGGAGCGTAGCTTCACTCGCGCGGCGGCCAAACTGGGCATGTCGCAACCGGCGCTGAGCCGGGCGATACGTCAGTTGGAGGAGCGGCTGGGGGTCAGGCTGCTCTCGCGCACCACTCGCAGCGTTGCCCCGACCGAAGCCGGTGAACACCTGTTGCGGGTGGTCGCGCCGCGCTTCGAAGAGATCGATAACGAGATGGCGATGCTCAGTGAGTTTCGCGATAAGCCGGCGGGTAAGCTGCGCATCACTGCCGGTGAGCACTCCGCGATCACCATCCTGCAATCCGTTCTCGCCAGGCTGCTACCTGACCATCCCGACCTCAATATCGAAATCATCGTCGACTATGGCTTTACCGATATCGTCGCGGAGGGTTTCGATGCCGGTGTGCGGCTGGGTCCGCAGGTGGCCAAGGACATGATTGCCCTGCGCATCGGCCCTGACATGCGCATGGCGGTGGTGGGCTCGCCGGCGTATTTCGGCCGGTACCCCAAGCCAGTCATTCCCGAAGACCTCACGGCGCACAATTGCATCAACCTGCGCATGCCGACCCATGGCGGCCTCTACATCTGGGAGTTCGAGAAAAACGGACAGGAACTGAAAGTCCGGGTGGAAGGCCAGTTGGTGTTCAACACCATCGCGATGCGCCTGGAGGCTGCGCTGCAAGGCTTGGGGTTGGCCTTCATGCCGGAGGACCTGGTGCAGGATGCTGTCGCGCAAGGCCGGTTGATTCGGGTGCTGGAAGATTGGTGCGAGCCGTTTTCCGGCTACCACCTCTACTATCCCAGTCGCCGCCAAAGTTCACCGGCCTTCACGCTGCTGCGCGAAGCCTTGCGCTACGAGGGTTGACTGGCCTGGACGGTGTCCAATGCTTCGGCGGCGCGCTTGGCCGCGGCGGCATCGCCCTGCTCGCCCAGTAGCTGGATCAGTTGCCGCAGTTGCGCGGCGCTCAAGCCGACGCGCAGGCTGGCGGCCATGTGCGAGCGCAGTTGTGACTCCACACCGGGGGTGACCGCCAGCGCGGCGACTGTCGCCAGCTCACGGCTTTGCCAGTCCAGGTTGTCACGCTCGAAAATGTCGCCGAACAGGTGCGTCTGCAAGTACTGGTTGATGACTGGGACGAAGTCGAACAACGGTCCCTGGACGGGCGCACCGGCAATGCGCGTCTGATTGGCCTTGCCCGCCGCCAGCAGCGCATCGCCGGTAGGGATCAGGCGAACGGGCTCGCGCCCCGGGTCGTCCTGGACGCCGCGTTGCTTGCGCGCCTGCACCACTTTCATCAATTCGCCGAGGGCGTTGAGGCTGCGGGGAAAGCCACTGTAGGCGTAAAGCTGCACCAAGATTTCCTTCGCCTCACTGACGGAGAGGCCGGCATCCAGCCCTTGATTCAAGGCGGTATTGAGGCCGGGCATGTTGCTCGTCGCCATGGCGGCGGCAATCAGCGGGATGGCTTGCTGCTTGGCCGATAGGGTTTGCGAAACCGCCACGGCATCCGGCTTGGTCGATGGCGTCGACACTCCAGCGGCGCTGTATTGTTCTTCGCTGACCTTCTCCAGCCACTCCACGTTTTTGCCCTCCACCGTGCCAGTCACGGCCAAGTGGGTCATGGCGCTCGTCGGCGCGGCACCATGCCAGTGCTTGACGCCAGGCGGGCAGACGATCACATCGCCCGGGAGGATCTGCTGCACAGGTTTGCCCCATTCCTGCGTCAGACCGACACCGGAAATCACCACCAACCGCTGTCCGGCAGGATGGGTATGCCAGGCCGAACGCGCGCCCGGTTCGAAGCTGACGTAGGCGCCGGAAGCATCGATTTCATCGGTTGCCGGGAACAGAGGATCGACCCGCACGCGCCCGGTGAAAGAGTCCGCCGGGCCTGCGACCGACGCTTGGCTGCCGGCCCGACTGATCTGTTGCGAAGTCCGGGACTCGCTGGTGCTTTCTGTACTGGCGGCGTCGACAAAAGGCGCCGCCGCGCATAGCGCAAAACAAAGGCTACCGGTTGAACGCAGAGTCATTTGGCTTTCCTCTCGATTGATATCGTAGAGAAACAAATTTAACCTTGCTGCATTAATCGATAAACCATGCCAATTACATAGCACTTATATCGCAATCGCATAAATCCGCTTTACTTGATCTCAACCAACCGCACTGCCTGTGATCCGTCCAGCGACAAGTGAATCACGGCGGCCTTGCTTGGGAAGTTCGGCGCGTCCTCGTCGGTATTCTCCATCACGGGAATGTCGATCAGGGTCTGCTCCCCGGTCGGGTCGCTGACCAGCTTGGCATCCAGTTTGTCGATGGCACGCCAGCTGTCGCCACCGATGCGCATCACGTCCAACAGGCTGTAGTGCGGCACACCTTCTTCGTTCTCTTCGGGCGTAAAGGCCGCCAGGTATTGGCTGTAGTTATTGCCCATACCGAAACCTTCGATGGTGAAGACCGCGAGGGTGACCTGGCTGTCCTCGCCGGTGTCCAGCGTCTGCACCAGCGTCGCTTCAGGATAGCCGGTGGCATAGCTGTCCTTGATGAGCGCTACCAAGTGCCCGATCTGTACTTCCAGGGCTTTCGGAACGGGTTTCGATTCAGCGGCGTGAGTCAGGGTGCAGGTGAAAAACAAGGCGGCGGTCAGCAGGCGCAATTTCATGAAGGTGAGGTCCGGGGTATTGGGAGATCAGCGCGCAATGGTAGCGGTTGGCCAGGGATTTGGTAGCCCATTGTTGATAGGTTTTGTGGTGGGGTGCACAGCCTTGGACGTTGTGGCAAGGTCGCCGAGCATTTTGATGAGTGGGGCACGCCCTGTGCCCCTTACGGCGTCCTGCCCAGCATCAGGCTTCTGAGCGAATGCGCTCGACCAGACGCGCCTGGAGTGCTTCCAGCTCTTCGGGATCGGCCTTGCCCCTGCCATGTATACCGGGTGCTTCACCGTCCCAACGAGGAATGATGTGCATGTGAATGTGATAGACCGTTTGCCCGGCCACAGCACCATTGAACTGCGCGACCTGAACCCCGTCCGGCTGCAATTCGTCCACGATGATCCGCGTCAGGCGCTGCACGGCAGACATCATCGCCCCCAGGACGGCGGTCTCGACCTCGAGGATATTTCGCGCCTGGGAGGCTTTGGGAATGACCAGGACATGCCCGCGCGATTGAGGGAAGAGATCCAGGAAGGCCAACACATCGGCGTCTTCATAAATCTTGTAGCACGGCGCATCGCCGCGAAGGATCAGCGCAAAGATGTTCTGCGGATCGTAATGACCGTGGAGACTCATGATCACTCCTTGGAGTTTGGGAGGTTGGTTACCGGTAAGAGATTTAGCACAGTCAGAGGCCTACTTGAAGCCAAGGGCTGGGCTTGCTCGCGACGGTGTTGTATTCGTTGGCGATGAGATTGCCTGTGCCACCGTTATCGCGAGCAAGCTCGCTCCCACATTGGATCAGCGGTGGAGCTTGATTGAGTGACCACCGCAAATCCCAGGTGGGAGCGAGCTTGCTCGCGAAGGCGGCGGGTCAGTCGACATCGGTGCTGGCAGCCAAGCCGCTTTCGCGAGCCCCGCTCAGCGTAACGGCAATTTTCTGCTGCAACTCACTTTGCGAAAACGGCTTGTGCAGGACCGGGCACTCGGCGTATTCGGCTGGAAGTCCACTGGCGCCGTATCCGGTGCTGAACAGGAAGGGAATATGGCGACCGCGAAGGATTTCGGCCACCGGAAAAACCCGCTCGCCAGCCAGGTTGACGTCGAGGATCGCCAGATCAACCTGCACCGAGCCGGCCATGTCACGTGCTGCAGCGAGCCGGGCGACTGAGGCCACCACTTCGCATCCGAACTCCTCCAGCATGTCCTCGATTAACAGGGCGACCGCGCCTTCGTCCTCGACGACCAGCACCCTGACGCCAACAAATGGGGTCATGCCCCGGTCACCCCAATCAGGAACGAAAAGCGGCAGCAAACGCCTTCTGGAGCGTAGGTGAGGTCGAACTTGCCGGCTAGGTCGCGCTCGATGCAGCGCCTCATCAAGCGCGAACCCAGCCCTTCCCGTTCCGGCGGTGACACGGGTGGCCCTCCTTGTTCGCGCCAGTCGAGGGTCAGCAACGTTCCGTCCGCCTGGGCTTGCAGGTGCCAAGTGACTGCAAGCGTCCCGGTCTCGACCGACATCGAGCCATATTTCAGCGCGTTGATCGCCAATTCATTGAGGGTCATCGTAAGGTTGAGCGCCACGCGAGTACCGACGTCCATAGAAGGGCCTTCAATCACAATACGACCAGGCTCATGCCCAAACACCGGCATCAGCACTTCGTGGGCCAGGGTGTCGAGCGGCGTCTGCCCCCAATGCCGTTTCGTCAAAAGATCGTGTGCCCGTGACAACGCCAGGAGCCTCGCCTCGAAACGCCTGTAGCCGTCTTTCGCATCCTCTGCGTTGCGTGCCGTCTGGGCTGCCAGCGATTGCACCGTGGCCAGGGTGTTCTTGACCCGGTGATTGAGCTCATCGATCAGCGTCTTCTGCCGGTTTTCCGCCTGCTTTCGCTCGGAGATATCCACCAGCATGTTGATGGCGCCCACCAGGTTTCCATCGGCATCATGCAAAGGCGTGGGAAAAGGCGTGAACGGAACGCGGCTACCATCCGGCCGCTCTGCAATTGCCTCGACGCCGCGAATCGGCCGGTTTTCCTTCAGGGCCACCGCCATCGGGCATTGGTCGTGGGGCAGGAAACTGCCGTCCGTGTTGAACAGTTTCCAGGTCACGCACCACTGGTCGCCCAGCCGAGGTGTGCGCCCGGACAGTTCGACAGCGGCGCGATTGTAGAAGGTGATGCGGCCATCGGCGTCGGTGGTGTACACCGCGGCAGGCAACGCCTCGAGAAGATTGCGCATGTGCCGTTCGCTTTCGCGGACCTGGTTTTCCATCCGCCGCGCCAGCGTGACGTCCTGCAGCACTCGCACGCCATACCGAAACGTACCGCTGACGTCCCTCACCGAGGAACTGTGGATGTCGAGGTAAACGACCTCGCCATCGGGCTTCACGGCGCGCTTGCGAAGCACGTAGTTATCAAGTTCACCGGCCACCTGGCGGGCGTACAACCCCGCGTCCTGCGGTATGCAATCGGGGTGGGTATAGTCCAGGAATGTCATCGACAGGAGCTCTTCGCGCGAGCGACCCAGCATGTTGCACAGGGCATCGTTGACGCGCAGCAAGCGACCGTCGACGCCGGCCTCGGCAATACCGATGGTCGCCGCCTCGTAGGTCGCCGAAAGCCGGTCATCGCTGTCCTGGCGCGCCGCCTCGGCCGCATGGACACAGCTCCTGTCGATGGTGAAGCAGCGCGTATTGAAGAGTTTTCCGTCTTCGAATCGGCCATTGGAAGTGATCATGACATGCTTGATCGAGCCGTCCTTTGCCCTCAGTCGCGCCGGATAGCTTTCCAGGCAGTCGCCGCTGCCGAGCTTGGTGAGGATGTCGCCAATGACCGGCTCGTCGAGGTGAAATTCGGTGATGTGGCGGCCGATGTATTCGTCGGCCGAATAGCCCAGTAGCGTCAGCTCCGCCTTGTTCGCGCGCAGGATAATGCCTTCGCCGCTGACGATATGCAGGCCCACCGCGCTGTTTTCGAAAAAGTCTTCGAGGTCGTCGCTCTTGCGCCGAAGCTCTTCGGCCATGGCGTGGTGCGCCGAGACGTCCTGGAAGCAGTTGATCACTCCTTGGACGCCCCCCTGCCGATCCCTGAGGGCGCGGATGTTCATCAGCGCCACGAACCGCGAGCCGTCCGGACGCTCGATGAGCACTTCCTGATTACGCGAGGCAATGCCGGTATTGAGTGCCGAGGCTGTCGGGCAGTGTTCGAACGCCAGCGGTGTACCGTCAGTCTGGAACAGTCGATGGGCGCCGCAGAAACGGTCACCGTTCTCTCCAAGTGCCGGCGCCCTTCCCCACAGCTCGGCCGCCTCACTGTTGTACCTGACGAGCCACCCCTGGCGATCGCACAGGTACACCGCACCAGGAATGGCATCGAGTGCGCTCGTCCCCATCGAGATCAAGCTCTCGTACTCGCTTGGCGCACGCGTTTCCCTGGATAGCTCTTCAATGTTCGACATCAGTCATCCTCAAACCGCCTGGCTGAAACCTTTCACAGGGCATCAATGGAGTCTAGATCCCTATTCATCGGGCGAGTTCAGGAAAACTCAATGTCACAAGCCTCGGGCCTCAAAACTTGAACAGTACCTGGGGTGCCTGGACCATTAACGCCCGCATAAGTGGCCCCGAACATTCCAATGCGCACAACTGCTCCATCACCGTTTCGAAACCCACGTGTTCTTCATGCTGGGTGTGCGGCCAGTCGCTGCCCCATACCAGGCGCTCGGGGCCGAAGTGGTGTTCCAGCAACGTCAACGAGGCGCGGGCGAATTCAAGATTCCGCGGGGCTGTTGCGCCCAATCGATAGATGCCGGACACCTTCATCCACACCTGCCCGCCCTGCCCCAGTTCCATCAATTGGGCAAAGCCAGGTTGATCCAGCCCCAAACGCGCATCCGGACGACCGAAGTGATCGACCACCAGTTTGATGCCCAATGGCAACAGCTGTCTCATCAGCCCCGGCAAGTCCGCCAGGTTGGCATGCAACTCGACATGCCAATCCAGCTCCGCGATGTGGCCCAAAAAGCCTTTCCAGGTGGGGTCGCGAAAATCAGGTAAAGCTTGGCCCATCAGGTTCAAGCGAACACCGACCACGCCCAACCGGGCCATGTCGTCCAGCTCGGCTCGACTGACGTCTCGCGCCACCACCACGACCCCGCGCAATTGCTCTGGCGCTTGCCGTAGCGCGGCCAGCAAGTAGCGGTTATCCGTGCCGAGAAAACTTGGCTGCACCAACACGCCATGGCTCAAGCCGTGAGCGTGCAGATGGCCCAGGTACTGGGCGAGCGTGGCGTCATAGTCAGGTGTGTAGCGCCGGACAGCCGCCAGTTCCAGCTCGCTGCTGAATACGTGGGCGTGACAGTCAATGCCGGTGATCGGCGTAGTGCGGGTATCAACCATGGGTTTCATCTATCGAAAATAAGGGAAATCAGGCTCGGGCGCCCTGGCCGTCACTCTCCACCGCAAGCACCGATGCAGCAGTGGCTTCCAGGCTGCGACCGCGGGTTTCCGGCAGGCAAAGCGCCGCGATCACCGCCACGCCGTAGGCAATCCCGGCGTCGATGCCAATGGCCGAGCCCAAGGACATGGAGTCGCTCATGTGACCGACCAGGAACGGGAACACCGCCGAGAGCACCCGGCCGAAGTTGTAGCAGAACCCCACGCCGGCGCCGCGTACATCCGCCGGGTACAACTCGTTGAAAAACGCCCCGAGGCTCGCTGGAATACCCGCCGCGAAGAAGCCGAGCGGGAACCCCAGGAACAGCATCTGGGTGTTGCTCAACGGCAGGAACACATAGCACTGTACGGTCACCACGCAGCACAGCGCGAACAGCACGATGTTCTTGCGACGCCCGATGCGATCGATCAACAGGCCACTGACTACGCAGCCGCACCAGAAGGCGAAGATGATCACCGCCAGGTAGCCGCCGGAGTTGAGCACCGACAGGTTGCGCTCGGTCTTGAGGAAGGTTGGCAGCCACGTCATCACCGCGTGGTAACCGCCGTGCGCCCCCAGCCCCAACAGCCCGCCAAACAAGGTCACGCGGATCAGCTCAGGGCGAAAGATACCGCTCAGGGATTTGAAGAAACTTTGCGGGATGACATTGGCTTTTTGCAGGCGCTGGAAACTGTCGGGTTCCTCAACGTTGCGTCGTACCCAGATGATCAGGAACGACGGCAGCAGGCCCACGATGAACATCACCCGCCAGGCCATGTCTTGCGGCACAAGGGAGTAGATCAGCGTGAAGACGCCGACCGCCAGACCCCAACCCACCGCCCAGGCGCTTTGTACCGTGCCCATGACCTTGCCGCGGTACTTGGGGTTGATGGTCTCGGCCATCAATACCGCACCGGCGGCCCATTCACCGCCGATGCCGAAGCCCTGCAGCGCCTTGACGATCAACAACGAGTGGAAGCCGGTGACGAACGCCGACAGGAAGGTAAAGAACGAAAACCACAGGATCATCCATTGCAGCGTGCGCACCCGTCCGTAACGGTCCGACAGCGTCCCGCCAACCCAGCCGCCAATGGCCGAAGTGACCAGGGTCACGCCGCTGACCAGCCCGGCATCGCCCTTGGTCAGGGCGAACGCGGCGATCAACGCCGGTATCGCCAGGCCGAACATCTGTACTTCCAGCGCGTCGAGCGACCATCCGCCGAAACAGGCCCAAAACGTTTTACGCTCCCGCGCAGTGACTTGGCGATACCAGCTGAACATGATTCTTATCCTTGTAAGTGGAACGAAAGGCAGCCGAGAGCGAACCGCGCCGCTACAGGGCCAGTCATGGCAAACAAAACGATAAGGGCTGCGGCGACCGACTCGCCGCTAACCCGGTAGGCTCAGCGGATTTCCACGCTGTAGCGGAAGTGCTCGGCATGCCCGCGCGAGCGTCGCCACTCCAGGGGATTGCCGGCGTAGTCCCGCGCCAGACGCTCGATCACCACCACCGGACTGTTGACCGGCACCTGCAGCAGCCGCGCGTACACCTCATTCACCGATTCAGCGGTGAGGGTTTCTTCGGCAGAGGCGACCACCTGACCGCAGGTTTCTTCATAGATGGGATAAAGCAGCGGTCCCTTTTGACTCAGGTCGATCTCGAGCAAGGGTTGGAAACGGTTGCGGGGCAGCCAGATTTCTTCGGCGAGCACCGGCGCCACATCCAGCAGACGCACCCGCACGATGCGAATCACCGGCGCATCCGGCGGCAGTCCCAGCGCCTGGGCCACCGCCGAAGGCGCGGCCACCGGCTCCACGGACAGGATCCGGCTCTCGGGAACCCGGCGTTCGCCTGAAGCGCTTTGAAAGCGGAAAAACCGGAACAGCGACGACTGGAATTGCGCCCGGCGAATGAAGGTGCCGCGCCCCTGCTGGCGCTCCAGGACGCCCTCGCTGACCAGCGCATCAATGGCCTTGCGCACCGTGCCGGTAGACAACTGGTATTCGGCCGAGAGTACCGCTTCAGTAGGAATCGCCTCCCCCGGACGCCAACGGTTATTGGCGATCTGTTCAGCCAATTGGTCGCGTAAACGTTGATACAGCGGCAGGCGGACATCACTGGAGAGAGATTTCATTGACCTTATTCACCTTGTTATCTAGTCATATATATGAATATGGACGAGAGTATTTGCTCAAGGTCGATTGCTTGTCAAGAATGCGCAGGTTAGCTGGCTGACGAATGGCCGGTGGCAACAGTGGCAAGCGGTAGCCAGACCCGAACCTCGAACCCCTCCTGCCGATCTTTTGCCGGAGACAACAGTTCGATGCGCCCATTGATCCCCTGCACGATCGTCTTGACGATCGCCAACCCCAATCCCGACCCACTGGTTTCGCTCTGGCCGCGCACGAAACGTTCGGTCAGGTGCTGCAGGACGGCCACCGGCACCACCGGTCCGGCATTGATCACCCGCAGCAGTGCCTGGTCCGTGAGGGTGACTTCGATGGGTTGATCCATCGCACCGTACTTCAATGCGTTCTCGATCAGATTGCGCAACAGGATGCCGAAGGCGTCCGGGTCGACGGTCGAATACACATGGGTCTGGGCAGGAAGTTGCAGCGCGATCTGGCGGCTGCTGTTGTGCCGCCACTCATCCACCACGTGAGCCAACAATGGGACCAGGTCCTGGGGCGTTTGCGAGAGCAGTCCGCCCCCTTCAGCCTTGGCCAGTTGCATGAGTTTTTCCGATAACCGGGCCAATTCGCGCAAAGCGCTTTCGATCTTTTTCGCACGTAAACGCAACGGACCTTCAGGGGCCTCCTGGTATAGCCGCTGGACTTGCGCCAATGTCGCGGCCAAGGGTGTACGCAGCTCATGTGCGCTGTTGGCGGTGAAGCTGCGTTCGGCCTCCAGGGCTTTGCGCAAGCGCTCCAGCAGGCGGTTGACCGCATCCGCCAAGGGGTTGATTTCTGCCGGCAGGCGCGACACCTTGATCGGCGACAGATCACCCACGCCGCGGGCCTCTACGGCGTGACGATAGGCCAGCACGCTGCCCAGGCTCATGCGCACCAATAGCCAGGTCCCCAACAGGCTGATGGGGATCAGCGCCAATAATGGCCACAACAAGGCAAACAAGGCTTCTCGTGCGGCCCCACGACGATGGCGCAGCGGCTCGGCGACTTCGATGAATACCGTCTCGCGCAGCGCACTGGCGCCATACAGACGGTACTTTCCAGTCGTGGAGAAACCTTCAATCGGATGTTTGCTGAATACCTTCGGGTTGGCATCGTGGGACTGCATCAGGACCTTGCCCTCGGCATCGCGCACCAGATAACTCAAGTACTCCTTGTGCATCTTCAAAGTGGCAACCTGCTGCGCCTCGCCCGGGGTTTCCCGGTTGCTGATTTCCAGCACGGCCAGGGGCAGGATGCGTTGGGCGGTCTCTTCCAGTGCGCTGTCAAAGGCCTCGTTCAACTCATGTCGTACCCCGCGCCAGGTGCCGACTGTCGCCACCAGCCAGAGCAACGTCATGCCCAGCGTCAGGCCCAGGCCCAGACGTTTTTGCAGGCTGAAGGTCGTCTTCATGCCGACACCATCCGGTAACCCATGCCCCGCACGGTCTCGATCAGGTCGCGCCCGAGCTTCTTGCGCAATCGACTGATATAGACCTCGATCGTGTTGCTTTCGATTTCGGCACCGAAGGCGTACAGCCGATCTTCGAGTTGCCCCTTGGACAGCAGCGCGCCGGGACGCTGGATGAATGCCTCCAACAGCGCCCATTCCCGGGCCGTGAGGTCCACGGCCATGCCGGCCCGATGCAACGTACGGGCCGTCATGTCGACGTGCAGCTCACCAAGCCTGATCTGGGGATTGGGGTTGCCGCTGTAACGACGAGCCACCGCAGCCACACGGGCCGACAGTTCAAACAGATCGAAGGGTTTGACCAGGTAATCGTCGGCGCCGGCATTGAGGCCGGCGATTCGATCAGAGATCTGGTCCTGGGCCGTCAGGATGATCACCGCAGTCGCGTCACCTGCGCTGCGCCGCTGACGCAGGAAGTCCAGCCCTCGACCGTCCGGCAACATCAAGTCAAGCAGGATCAGGTCATAAGCGGTGGTGCTCACGCTGCTGCGTGCTTGGGCAAGGTTCTGCACCCAATCAACGGCATGGCCGTCATCGGCGATCTGCTCGCGCACCGCATCCCCCAACCGTGGCGAGTCCTCAACCAATAAAACCCGCATCGGGCAGCTCCTGTAATCGTGGTTTGCCGCACCTTAGCGGCCTTACCTGACGTGAATCTGAAGATTCAGCTGGCTGTCAGGAATGCACCGTAGGGTATGCCCACAACGAAGCCCCCGGCAGGAGACAGATCATGAAATCAGGTTTTATCGCCAGCACTGCGCTGATAAGTGTGCTGGCCAACGGTTACGCCTTGGCCGATGACGACTGCGGCGAACCGGTCAACGACTGGCAGCCACGGGAAACCCTGCGCCTGCAGGTGGAACAGCGATACGGCTGGAAGGTGCAGCGCATCAAGGTCGACGACGGCTGCTACAAGCTCAAGGGCCTGGACCGCCAGGGCAATGTCATCGAGGCCCGCTACGCACCGGCGTCGCTGCACTTGCGCAAGCTCGAGATCTACTTCCGGGACGATGACGATGCCAGCGCTTACCTCGCCCCTGCCCCCGCACCGTGACATTTCGACGCGTTGATCCTGCCGTTCAGGTTGCTGTCAGCAAGCAGGTCCAGGCTCTCGCCCCAACGATCAAAAGGACAACCTCCATGAAAAAAATCATCGCTGCAACCTGCCTCGCCGGCGCCATCATCCTGCCGGGGCTGGCTCAGGCCCGTGAAGTAACCCTCACCACCCAGCTCAAGCGCTACAGCGGCAACGATGCGTACCTGGCGATCTACGTCACCGACGCCAGCGGCCAGTACCAGAAAACCCTCTGGGTGGCCGGCAAAAAGGCCAAGTACTACAAGCACCTGGCCGACTGGGCCCGTGGAAGCAAGCTGAACCCCAGCGAGTACGACGGCGTCAGCGGCGCCAGCGTTGGCAGCGGCGACACCCTCAAAGTCAGCGTCGAGCTGGCAGACACCCTGATCGATGCCGGGTATCAGATCCGTATCGATAGCGCCGTCGAGGATAAGCGTGATGCCCGCGCCGACGTCAGCGTGCCATTGACCCGCGAAGGCGCAGGCAAGCCGGCGGCCGGTAATACCTACGTCGAATCCTTTACTTACGATTTGTAGCACCTACCTGTTCGGAGGCCGAACATGCTTCGCCAGCTCCACTCCCTGCCCGGTCTGATCGCCGCCCTGTTGGTCATGCTCTTGGCCATCAGCGGCGCGACGTTGTCTATCGATCCGGCCCTTGAACGCCTGAACAACACGTCCACTGCGGCCGGGCAAGTCAATGTCGGCCAGTTGGCCGGACGCGTTGCCAGTCACTTTCCGGGCGTGGAGCAGATCCAGCGCACAGCGTCCGGGACCGTCATTGTCTACTTCAATCAGGACGGCCGGGTCGGGGCCGAAAAGGTCGACCCACTGACCGGGCGAGGCCTGGCCCCCTACGAACCCTCCGCTTTCTCACGCTGGATGAAAGACCTGCACCGCTCGCTGTTTCTTGGCACGCCGGGCCACGGGGTGTCAGGCGTCGGCGCGCTGTTCATGCTGATGCTGTCTGTGTCCGGGGCGCTGTTGCTGGTCCGGCGGGTCGGCGGCTGGCGCAACCTGCTGCGGCCATTGCGGGGCGACTTCAGCCAGCGCTGGCACGCTGAGGTCGGTCGCTTAGCGTTGCTTGGGCTGCTGTTATCGGCACTGAGCGGGCTCTACATGTGCGCCACGACCTTCGACTTCATCGCCGATGGCAGTCAGAGCGAGCCTGCATTCCCCGACCACATCAGCGCAGGCTCGGCCTCGCCCGTGGCGAGCCTGCAAGCTTTGCAGGCCACCGATCTGACTGACCTGCGCGAGCTCGTCTATCCCAGCCCGAATAATCCGCAAGACGTGTTTTCCCTGCGCACGGCCCAGGGTGACGGCTACGTGGACCCGGTCAGCGGTGCCCTGTTGTCCTATCAAGCTCACGACTCGATGCGCAACGTCTACGAGTTGATCTATCAGTTGCACACCGGTGAAGGGCTCTGGTGGCTGGGCCTGTTGCTGGGCCTCTGTGCCCTCGGCGTGCCCGTGATGAGCATCACCGGCATCCTGATCTGGTGGCGTCGCCGCCAGGCCGGGCCGAATATCCGCCATAACAGCGCTGCGCAAACCGCCGACACCGTGATCCTGGTCGGCAGCGAAACCAACAGCACCTGGGGCTTTGCCAACACCTTGCATGAAGCCTTGCATCAAGCCGGCCACCGCGTTCACAGCGCGGCAATGAATCAATACGCCAACGACTACGGCAACGCTCAACGCGTGTTGATCCTCACCGCGACCCACGGTGACGGCAATGCCCCGGCCTCGGCTTCGCAGTTCCTGGCACGGCTGGCCGAAGCCGGCCTGAAACCTGGCCAGCCGTTTGCCGTGCTGGGTTTTGGCGACCGGCAGTTTGCGCAGTTCTGTCAGTTTGCCCATCAGGTACAGGAAGCCTTGTTGCAGGCCGGTGGCACGCCTTTGATTGGCCTGGAAACCATCAACCGCCAATCCTCCCAGGAGTTCGCTCGGTGGGGCCACGCCGTGGGTGAAGTGCTGGGGCATGACTTGACGCTGATCCACACCCCACAGCCGCCCCGCACCGATCAACTGATCCTGGTCGAACGCATTGCCTATGGTGAACAGGTAGGCGCGCCCACCCACGTGCTGCGTTTCAAAGCCCCAGGGAAGTTACCGGCCTTTGAAGCCGGTGATCTGGTCGGCATCCTGCCCCCTGGCAACCCCCTCCCGCGGTTCTACTCGCTGGCCAGCAGTTCACAGGACGGCGTGCTGGAGATCTGCGTACGCAAACACAAAGGAGGTCTGTGCTCGTCATTCCTTCACAGCCTGGAGATCGGGGCGACCATCGACGCCTTTATCCAACCGAATCCACAATTTCGTCCCGCGTCGGGCGCTCATCCGGTGATCCTGATCGGTGCCGGTACCGGCATCGGCCCGCTGACCGGTTTTATCCGCAACAACAAGGCCCACCACCCCATGCACTTGTATTGGGGCGGGCGCAACCCGACCTCGGATTTCCTCTACGAAGCCGAGCTTAACCATTACTTGGCGGACCAGCGTCTCACCGCATTGCACGCAGCCTTTTCCCAGGTCATGGACCGTTCCTACGTGCAGGACCGGCTGATCAGCGACGCCCTGATGTTGCGTCGGCTGATCGAAAAAGGCGCCCAGGTACTGGTTTGCGGCGGTCGCGAGATGGCCAAGGGGGTGATGCTGGCCCTGGACGAAGTACTGGCACCGCTGAACCTGAATGTGCGGACCCTCAAGGCACAAGGACGCTATCGTGAAGACGTCTACTGAATTGCAACGCTACAGCCTGAGCGGCGAAACCATGGGCACGCGCTATACCGCCCTGTTCTATGCCGAAACCGAACTCGACACCCGCCCGATCAGTCGCAGCCTGGCGCACGCCGTGGGCCGGGTGGACCAGCAAATGTCGACCTGGAAAGCCGATTCGGACCTCAATCGCCTCAACAACGCACCGTTGCAGGAATGGATAGCGCTGCCCGAGGAACTGACCACGGTATTGTCTGCGGCGCTGCGCGTCAGCCGGCAATCGGGCGGCGCCTTCGATATCGCCGTTGGTGATCTGGTGGACGCCTGGGGCTTCGGTCCCGGCGAGCTGTCCGTCACCGAACCGGTGCCTGCGCCAACTCGACGCTCGACCAGTGCAGCGCTGGTCGTTGATTCACAACACAACCTGGTGCGCAAACAGGCACCGCTTAACCTCAACTTGAACGGCATTGCCAAAGGTTTTGGTGTCGATGAGCTGGCCCGCTGCCTGGACAGGTTTGGCATCGCGCGCTACCTGGTAGGCATCGACGGCGAGATGCGTGCCCGCGACAACAAACCAGATGGGCAGCCCTGGGTCGTGGCCATGGAAAAGCCCCGCCGGGGCGTGCGTGAGGTCATGGGTGTGATGGAACTCAGCGACGCCGCCATCGCCACCTCCGGGGATTATCGACACTGGGTCGACGTCTGTGGGCAATCCTTCGCCCACACAATGAACCCGGCCACCGGCACCCCACTGTGCAACGCACTCGCAGCCGTCACGGTGGTGTCGACTTCATGCATGCTCGCCGACGCCTGGGCCACAGCGCTGATGGTACTGGGCGAAACCCAAGGCCCCCGCCTGGCACAAGAACGCGGGATGGACGCATTGTTCGTCATGCGCGACGGTTTGCAGCTCAAGGAAATATCCATAGTCGGCGGACAGTTGCAGCCTCAGGTTCAAACGCGCTGACGCCGACGCCCGGGTGTCGAGGTCTCCGGCCGTGAGGCAACACCTGTTCTAACGGCGCGAGCGATTGGATTTCACTCGATCATCGGCACCTTGGCTGCCCGTTGATAAGGCCCGTACTCGACCGGTACCCACTGGAAGTGCCCGCCCACTGCACTGATATGCCCTATCCCCGGAAACGGCAAATGCGCCGCTGTCACCCAGGTCCTGGTAGTGGCCGCGGCATTGAACACCTTGGCCCGGCTCTTGATTGCCTGTTGATTGTCGACATCAAAACGAATCGACACTTCAGGATGCTCGAACTGCACCGCCAGGTTATGCACCAGGTCCCCCATGAACAGAATGCTCTGGCCTTGGGAGGTAAACCGGTACGTGGTACTGCCGGGCGTATGCCCTGGCTCCAGCTCGGCGTCGACATCGGGCAGCGGCGACTGGCCGCTGGCGAAGGTCTTGAAGCGGCCGGCTGCCACATAAGGGGCGGTGGAATCCTGAGCGATCTTGAAGAATTCCCGGGCACCGGCCGGCGCCTTCGCCAGTGCCTGGGGATCGAGCCAGTAATCGGCTTCTGCCTTCGCGGCATAGACTGTAGCGTTGGCAAACAGCGGTTGCTGCTTGTCGTCGACCAGCCCGCACACGTGATCCAGGTGCAAATGAGTGAGCAAGATGGCATCGACCTGCTCCGGGCGATAACCGGCGGCCTGCATGTTCGCCGAGAGCATTCCAGCCGTGGCGCCGATACATTGGCCGGCACCGGTGTCCACCAGGATCAGTTGCTTACCGGTATTGACCAGAAAAGCGTTGAACGCGGTCTGCACCCCCGGCGTTTCAATCGAGCGACGGGCTAGCAAGGCGCGGATCTGGCTTTGGCTCAGGCCTTCGAGCAGCTTGGGCGACAGATCGTTGTAGCCATCGAACAGCGCCGTCACTTCGTAGTCGCCCACCGTCAAGCGGTAGTAACCGGGTACTTGAGTGCCCTGGAGCGGCGCCTGGGCCAGGGCGCCCAGCGATGTCAGCGCCAATGCCAGGCCCGCCCCACGCAGTGTGCACGCCAGAGAATGCTTCATACCTTCACCTTGATCGAGTCAGAAGAACGGCCACTCATACACCAGCCGGAGAAGGTCATCATGCACTCGGCTCACACCGCAGAACTTGCAGGCATGTGCTGAGTGAGTACTGCGTCCGGTGCTGCACCTGAACGCAATTAACAACGTTTAACTCGCACGCTCGCGCCTCACACCCAAGAATGAAGCCCTCTGCCCAGACCTGTTTTCTCAAGCGGGAAGCTGGCCGTCCACCGTACGGTGCGCCCGGCATTTCCCACTGACACGGAGTTTTTGTCATGGCTCGTGCATCACACACCACCGTCAGGGCGGCCATCAAGCCAACGCGCAAAACCGGCACCGGGGGCCTGTCTCCCTGGCGCGAAAGCCTGGTCAAGAAAGTGATTCTCGACGGCCTTAGCGACACGCTGGAAATCACCGAACTGGCCAAGGCCTGCGCCCTGTCCCGCAGTCATTTTTCCCGAGCATTCAAATGCAGCACCGGCCAGTCCCCTCAAGCCTGGATCCGTAGCCAGCGCATCGCCCGGGCCAAGCAACTGATCCGGGAGACCGACTTGACCCTGACGCAAATCAGCCTGGAATGCGGGTTCTGCGACCAGGCGCACTTTTGTCACATCTTCACCCACAGCGAAGGCATCAATCCGTTTGCCTGGCGGTGTCGGGAACTGCGCGCTCAGCCGTACACACCTGGCTGCGCGTAGTACCGCCCCCTTCGCCCGCCCAATTTCACATGGAAATGAAGCATGTTGCCTGCACAACACCACTCAACCGTCACCCTGAAACCGCTCTGGCTGCTTGCCCTGCTCACCGGCAGCGCCGCACCGGCGATGGCAGCGCAGCTCGCGCAAAGCACGCCTGGCTTTCTCGACGGCGCGACGCTGGAAGTCCTCAGCCGCAACTTCTACCTCAACAATGACTATCGCACCCCGACACCGGCCGGCAAAAGCTACAAACAGGAATGGGCCCAGGGCTTCATCGCCTCGTTCGAGTCCGGCTTCACCCCCGGCACGATCGGCGTAGGCATCGATGCCCACGCGTTCCTGGGGTTGAAACTGGACGGCGGCAAGGGGCATTCCGGAACGGGATTGTTGCCGCTGGATGAGAACGGACGAAGCGAGGATCACTACTCCAGTGCGGGTGGCGCGCTGAAATTCAACACCTCACGCACCACCCTGGCGGTCGGCGAAATGACTGTGCAGAGCCCGGTATTCGACACCGCAGACAAGCGCCTGCAACCCGAATACGCCAGCGGCCTGCTGCTCTCCAGCCGCGAGGTCGAAGGGGTCGATCTGCAGGCGGGCCACTTCAGTGCGTTCAAGAATCAGGACGCCTCGACCAGCAAGGGTGACTTTTCCGGGTATGGGGCGACGACGCGCAACGGCGCCATCGACTTCATCGGCGCCGACCTGTTCACCGGCCAAGCCCTGGGCGGCGCGCTCTACGCCTCCGAACTGAGCGACACCTGGCGCCAGTACTATGCCAACCTGCATGCCACCCTTGGCGAACTGTTCCTTGACGGCAACCTGTATCACACCCGCGACTATGGCAAGGCCAACGCCGGGGCCATCGACACCACAGCTTATAGCCTGAGTGGCAAATACCGGCTCAATGCCCAGGCGTTCACCCTGGCCTATCAGAAAATCAACGGCGACACGCCCTTCGATTTCGTCGGCGGCGACTCCATCTACTTGGCCAACTCGATCAAATATGCCGACTTCAACGGCCCGGGTGAGCGCTCATGGCAAGCGCGCTACGACCTTGACCTGGGCACCTTGGGCGTCCCCGGCCTGAGCTTCATGGCCCGCTATGTGACTGGACGCGGGATAGACGGCAGCCATGCCCCCCAAGGCGGCGCCTACAACCTGTTCGATAGCGACACTGGCACTTACAGTCCGCAACAAGGCGCTGGCGGACGCCATTGGGAGCGCGACCTGGACCTGCATTACATCGTGCAGTCAGGCCCGGCCAAGGACCTGTCGCTGCAACTGTCCCATGTCACCCATCGCGCCAATAGCAGCCAGGGCGGCGATGACATCGACCGGCTGTATATCGTCATCCAGTACCCCCTCAAGCTGGGGCCGTTCTGACCCAGCCACAATGGATACCAATACTTTATCCGTCATGGCAGCTTCAACGGTTTAACCGCGACTGACCGAAGCCGGCCTGACGATCACTTCCCAATTCACCTTCAAGCCAGTCGAGCAGCGCGCTTACCTCAACCCGACCTTCCCCGCCCGGCCGGCTGAATACCGATATCGCATCAGGCAAAGGGACACTTTCTGCGCAAGGCCTCACCAACGCACCGCTCTCAAGCAGCCCTTGGGCGGTGCGCCGCCACCCCAATGCGATGCCATGCCCCTCGACCGCCGCCTGGAGCATCAAGGGGTAGCTATCGAACACCGACCCCTCGGAAGAATTGTCGAACGACTGCCCAAACGCCTGGAACCAGGCACCCCACTGCATCCAATGAGGCGGCGTAGCGTGATAGTGCAAAAGGGTGTGGGACTTCAGGTCACGGACTTGCAACACTTTGTGGGTACGCAGGTAATGAGGACTGCATACGGGAAACACTTCATCAGCGGCGGTAAACATCAAGCCATGGACGCCGCTGGGCCGTCCCGTACTTTGCAGGGCCACGTCAAAATGCTCATTGAACTCAGTCAGCGGCCCGGTGGATGTGGCCACCTGTATCTCGATTTCCGGGTATCGCTGGTGGAACGTCGAGAGCCGCGGCATCAACCAATAAAACGCTTCACATAATTGGCACAGCAAAACGACGCGGTTTTTACCTGGCGATTGACGAAGGCTGACAGCACTGGCACTGATACTTTGCAACGCGTTACTCACCACACGGCCCAACTCACGTCCTTGGGGGGTCAGGAAGACGGCGCGGTTACGACGGCAGAAAAGCTTCAGCCCCAAGTCCTCTTCGAGCCCACGGATCTGCCGACTGATCGCCGCTTGGGTGATGTGCAGTTCCTCGGCGGCCTTGGAAAAACTCTCCAGGCGCGCAGCCGCTTCGAAGGGCAACAAGCTGGCAAGCGGCGGCAATGATTTTCCAAGGGTATTCATAATCAGAGGTAATGCATCCGGGGCCGAGAACTCGTTTGTAGCATAGCTGCGACGCTGTGCAACATGAGTTCAATGCCTTAAGGATATGCATGAATGCCCAATGCCTACTCGAACACCCTCGCCGGCGTGAGCCTTGCCGTCGTCGCGACGCTGAGCTGGGCGTTGAATTTCATTGCGCCTTACGTCGTCGGTGCCTACACGATCCACGATCTGATGATCATACGGTTCCTGATCGCCGGGGCGCTGGGCGTGGCTGTCGTGGTGGGCTATCGAACCCAGCTCCGGCGTATGCGTCGCAGCCAACTGCTACTTGGCGCCAGCCTGGGGGTCATCGGGTATCTCGGCTACAGCAGTTGCATTGCCGCAGGCGTCATGTTTGCCGGGCCGGTACTGACCCCGGCGTTTATTGGCATGGTGCCGATCCTGCAGGCACTGCTCGGCAACGCCACCCACAAAACCCTCCCATGGCGAAGGCTGGCGATACCGCTGGTTTTTTTAACGGGAGGGCTATTGCTGTCGAACATCAGCAGTATCCAGCAGCCCCTGAGCGACGACGGTTCATGGTTGACGGGCGTGTTTTTCTCGATCGGTGCGGTGCTCTTGTGGATCGTATTCAGTTGGTTGAACCAGGGCGCCTTGGTCAACCTGTCGGCCAGCGCTTCGGGGGCCTGGACCGGCCTCATGATGGTCGGCGCAGGGATCGGCACCTTGTGCTTGTTACCAGCAGCGCAAGCGTTTGATCTTCTCAAGCTGCCAAGCCTGGGTTTCAGTGTTTCCCTGGCGGGACACCTGTATGCCTGGGGTCTTGTGATTGCGCTGATGTCGTCAGTCATCGGGGCCTGGGCGTGGAACGCGGCGTCCCGTCGCCTTCCCATGGTGCTTTCCGGGCAGTTGATATCCCTGGAATCACTATTTGCCACACTACTGGGCCTGTTGTTTCATCAGCGGCTGCCAACGCTTCTAGAAGCGTCCGGTCTTACTGGCGTGCTGGTGGGGGTGATGATGGCAGTTCGTATCATTCTGACGTCCACTGTTCCTGATAGAAATGCCTCCTTCATCCGCTGATTACTTGCGCTTGGCCTTATCGGTCATCCGAGTGGCACGGATGCTTGCCTCCTCGGCAGTACGTTGCGCCTGCTCGGACATTATCTCGGCCTGCTCAGCCTTCCTGTAGGCCTCATCCGCCCTGAGCCTTGCCGTCGCGGCGTTATTCTCCGCCGACTCCAGTCGGGCATCCACTTCTTGGGCGAGCTTGTTACAGCACCCGGCAGTGGTCGCCAGAAAAATGCTCATCAATACGACAGGTAAGTATCTATTCAAGGCCATGGTTATTTCCTCGGTTAAGCGCAGCAGGAAAAACGGCTAACAACTGGCTCGAGTATCGGGCAACACCCCCGGTGCACTCTGATCTTTGTCAACTGCATGGCTCGTCCGACATCCACACCGTGGCTCACTTGAACCTAGTTGATTTAGCTCAATGTCTTTGCAGCCCTCAGGCGTAGAAAAAGCAAACCGGGGAGCCTGCGATCTCCCCGACCATTTATGCACGGCCTGTTCATCCGAGGCCTTTTATTGAGTCGAGGCCATGAAAAAAACCCACCAATGGAACCTGTCCTACTTCTTCATTGCACTGGCCGTGTTCAGCCTTGTGCAGTTCCTGTT
The DNA here is from genome assembly GCF_054681425.1 of Pseudomonas sp. H1_F01. Lineage (NCBI taxonomy): Bacteria > Pseudomonadati > Pseudomonadota > Gammaproteobacteria > Pseudomonadales > Pseudomonadaceae > Pseudomonas > Pseudomonas sp. H1_F01. The sequence continues at coordinate 3,882,655 of NZ_CP162823.1, forward strand.
TTTCGAACGTCCCGCGGTGCAGGTCATCCCCTATAGCCAGTTCCTACAGCTGTTGAGCAATCAGAAGGTCAGCGATTTACGCGTCGAAAAAGAACACATCAGCGGCAAATTGCAGGAACCGATTGAGGGTCACAATCTGTTCTCGACCGTACGAGTCGATCCGGCTCTGGCAACGGACCTCGCCCAATCAGGTGTCGGTTTTACAGGCATCAACGAAAACACTTTTTTGAACGGTTTGCTGGGCTGGTTGCTGCCCTTCGTGCTGATCATGGCGGTCTGGCACTTCCTGTTTCGCGGGTTGGCCGAGAAGCAGGGCCTGGGCGGGCTGATGAACATTGGCAAGTCCCGCGCCAAGGTGTTCGTCGAACGCGATACCGGGGTGACCTTTGCCGATGTCGCCGGCATCGACGAAGCCAAGGTCGAGTTGGTGGAAATTGTCTCCTTTCTCAAGGACAAGGCGAAATATGCGCGCCTGGGCGCACACATCCCCAAGGGAACGTTACTGGTCGGCCCGCCCGGCACCGGCAAGACCCTGGTCGCCAAGGCCATCGCCGGAGAAGCTGGCGTGCCCTTCTTCTCGATATCGGGGTCGGAATTCGTCGAGATGTTCGTCGGTGTTGGTGCCGCTCGCGTGCATGATTTGTTCGAACAGGCCCGGCAGGCAGCGCCGTGTATCATTTTTATCGATGAACTCGATGCGCTGGGCAAAATGCGCGGCGTTGGCGCCTTCGGGGGCAATGACGAGAAAGAACAAACCCTCAACCAATTGCTGTCAGAGCTCGATGGGTTCGACCCGCGTGAGGGTGTCGTGCTGCTCGCGGCGACCAACCGCCCCGAGGTACTGGACCCGGCGCTGTTGCGAGCCGGCCGGATCGACCGGCAGATCCTGATCGATCGCCCCGACCGTAAAGGCCGCCAGGCGATCCTCAAGGTCCACCTTCAGAAAATCGTCACCGGCCAGGACCTCGATAGCGAGCGTATCGCCGACATCACCACCGGTTTTACCGGAGCAGACCTGGCCAACCTGGTCAACGAGGCGGCCATCATCGCCACTCGACGCGGTGCCGAAACGGTGAGCCTCGACGATTTCACCGCGGCGGTGGAACGCATCGTTGCCGGGATCGAACGCAAGGGCAGCCTGCTGCACCCCGATGAACGCCAAGTGGTGGCCTACCACGAAATGGGCCATGCCCTGGCGGCCAGCAACCTGCCGGACATGGACCCGGTCCATAAGGTCTCGATCGTGCCGCGCGCCATTGGCTCGCTGGGCTATACCTTGCAGCGACCGACGGAAGATCATTTTCTTGTCAGCTACCAGATGCTCAAGGACCGCATGGTCGTCCTGATGGCGGGACGTGCCGCCGAATGCCTGGCCTATGGCCAAGTCTCGACCGGAGCCGCCGATGACCTGGCCCACGCCACGGATATCGCCCGGCAGTTGATCACCCGCTTTGGCATGAGCACAGAGCTTGGCCTGGCGGTGCTGGAGCGCAAAAGTGCGAGCTACCTGGGCGAACGCATGGAAATCGGTGACAAGGACTATTCGGAACAAACCGCCAGGGAAGTCGACCTGGCTATTCGCGCCTTGCTCGCTGAAGCCTATCAACGCGCCAGCACACTGCTGGAAAGCCATCGGGAAGACCTGGACACCGGGGCCCATCTGCTGGTGGAAAAGGAAACCCTGACACCTGAAGAGTTTGCCCCGCTCCTGCCGCTTAAACACGCTGCGCTGACCTTGCGACTGGTTTGACAGCGCCTGACCGTTGATCGATCTGTCACGGCGTGAACGAATCCAACGCCCCCTGTACGCACACCCACGACGCAATAGCGTCATCTGCAAGCCCCATAGTGAAGGTTTGCACCCCCATCCTTTGTACCCGTTCTGCGTCTATCGACAGTCGGTAACACTTTAGGCCGACAAAAAACAAGCGCAGCTGCATTGTTCTTCTATGCTTGCACCAGATAAAGGAAATTTTTCCATGAGCGAGCTTGAACCGCGACTTCTGCACGTGCATGCGCTCAAGACCGCTTGCTCGAACTGCAGCGTGCTCGAACTGTGCCTGCCCATCGGCCTGACGGGCGGTGAAGTCGAGCGCCTGGACACGCTGATCGCCCAGCGGGTCAAGGTCAAGAAAGGCGCAGCGCTGTATCGCACCGGCGACCCGCTGCGCTCGTTGTATGCCGTGAGGTTGGGCTTCTTCAAGACCAGCGTCCTTTCGGTAGACGGTCGCGAACAGGTCACCGGTTTCCAGATGCAAGGCGAAATGCTTGGCCTGGACGCTATCAGTACCGATCACTACGCCTGCAATGCCATTGCCCTGGAAGACAGCGAAGTCTGCCCGCTGCCTTTCAACCTCCTGGAAAAACTGGCCCACGATTTACCGTCGTTGCAGCACAACCTGAACAAACTCCTGAGCCAGGAAATCGTGCGCGACCACAGCATGCTGTTGATGCTCGGCAACATGAACGCCGACGAACGCCTGGCGGCATTCCTATTGAACCTGTCCCAGCGGCTTAACATGCGCGGCTATTCCTCCAGGGAATTCGTGCTGCGCATGAGCCGCGAAGCCATCGGCTCCTACCTGGGCCTGCGCCTGGAAACCATCTGCCGGGGCATCGCCCACCTACGCCAGGAGGAACTGGTGGACATGCATGGGCGCAATGTCACCATTCTGGACTTGCCCGGCCTCAGGCAGAAGGTCGCCGGTTGCCATCGTCATTCCGAGCTGTAACGCCCGCCCTGCATGACATCTGATCTACATCAATACCCCCCAATGCCTACAGGTCGACATTAAGACTAGCGTTCGAACCTTTGTATCGACGAAGGTTACCGAACCTCCCGTCTCATGGAGGCTTTGATCATGGCAACGCACCTGCAAGGTACAAAACCGGTCATCCCGACCGTCACCCCCCACCCTTTGGCCGGCAGTTTGCGAAAGGTCGAGCCCCGGCGCCTGTCGCTGAGCCTGCTGATCGCCCTGGTCGTCGGTTCGATGATCGGCAGCGGCATCTTCAGCCTGCCCCAGAACATGGCAGCCAGCGCCGGTGCAGGGGCGATCCTGATCGGCTGGCTCATCACCGGCGTGGGCATGCTCTCGCTGGCCCTGGTCTACCAGACACTCTCCAACCGCCAACCGGAACTGGACAACGGTGTGTTCGCCTACGCCCGTGCCCTGGGCGGTGAATTCCTCGGTTTCAATTCGGCGTGGGGCTATTGGATCAGCGCCTGGATCGGCAACGTCAGCTACCTGGTGATTCTGTTCGCCGCGCTCAGTTACTTTTTCCCCGTGTTTGGCGAAGGCAATAACAAAGCCGCGATCCTCGGCGCGTCCGTGGTGCTGTGGGCGTTGCATTGGATGATCCTGCGCGGGATGCGCACCGCCGCCAAGGCCAACGCCCTGACCACGATCGCCAAGGTGGTGCCGTTGCTGTTGTTCATCGGGCTGGTCATTGCCGCTTTCTCCAAGGACACCTTCATGGTGGATTTCTGGGGTGCGCCGGCACTGGGCAGTACGCTGGACCAGGTCAAGAGCACCATGTTGGTGACGGTCTGGGTGTTCATCGGTATTGAAGGCGCCAACGTATTCTCCGCCCGGGCCGCCGAACGGGCCGATGTGGGCCGCGCCACCGTGATTGGCTTCGTCCTCACATTGTTGCTGCTGATCGCTGTTTCCCTATTGTCGTTGGGTGTCCTCAGACAGCCCGAACTGGCCGCGCTGAAGAACCCCTCCATGGCGGGTGTACTGGAAGCGGTGGCCGGGCCTTGGGGTGCGGTGCTGATCAGCATTGGCCTGATTGTGTCGGTGGGCGGCGCGTTGCTGGCCTGGACGCTGTTGGCAGCCGAATCGGTGTTCACGCCGGCCAAGGAAAAGGTCATGCCGCGCCTGCTGGCCACGGAAAACCAACATGGCGCACCGGCCAACGCGCTGTGGATCACCAACGGCTGCATTCAGCTGTTCCTGTTGCTGACCCTGTATTCGAGCGCCAGCTACCTGGCGCTGATTTCACTCGCCACCTCGATGATCCTGCTGCCGTACCTGTTCAGTGGCCTGTATGCACTGAAGATGACCTGGCAAGGCCAGACCTACGCCGGCCATCGCGGCCTGCAACTGCGCGACATGGCCATCGCTGTGGTCGCGACGGGCTATTGCGTCTGGCTGCTCTACGCTGCCGGCCCCCGGTACATGCTGCTCAGTGCCCTGCTCTATGCCCCCGGCTCGCTGATCTACCTGAGCGCCCAACGGGCCAGGACGGGCCGGGCCTTCAATGGGTTTGGCTGGGGCCTGCTGCTGGTGATCTGGGCGGCGGCGATTTTCGCCGGCTGGATGCTCTGGTCCGGCCAACTGTCTTTGTAGGTTCGCAAGCGTGCATTGACCCGTTCGGCGACGGTGCCTGGTCATCTGGCCAGGTACTCGCCCGGACATCACCAAAGAGGAAAATCAAATGTCCAATTCAGTGAAAAAAATGCCGGTCAAAACCGAAGAAAACGCGCCACATCCCGCCAAGACTGACCTCAGGCATCCATTTGAAAAGCTTCGCCAGCAGGTGGATCGCCTGTTCGATGACTTCAACCGGGGCACTGGGATTTCTCCATTCAGTCGCGGGTTGTTCGATGTCGAGCCCTTCTGGCGTCGCGAGTTCTCCACCAGCAGCCTGCCGGCCGTTGACATCAGCGAGAAGGAAAAGAGCTTTGAAATCACCGCCGAGCTGCCCGGCATGGATCAGAAAGACATCGAAATCCGCCTGGCCAACGGCAACCTGATCATCAAGGGGGAGAAAAAAGAAACCAGGGAAGAAAAGAAAAAGGGTTATCACCTCTCCGAGCGCCATTACGGTTCCTTCGAGCGCGTGTTCAACCTGCCAAAAGGCGTCGACAGCGACAAGATCGAAGCCCAGTTCAGCAAAGGCGTGCTGACGCTGACACTGCCAAAAAAACCCGAAGCACTGAAAGCGGAAAAGGTCGTGCCGATCAAGGCCGATTGATCGTTTTGAACCCTGCCCCTCGCCGGCCAACGACGAGGGGCTTTTTCATGCCTGCGCTTATTTCAGGCCGAATGCGTCGTTGAAGCGGCCGGCCCCTTCGCGAGCAGGCTCGCTCCCACACTGGGTCGTGGCGGGCACAGATCCGGCGGGCACAGAAAATCCTCTGTGGGAGCGAGCCTGCTCGCGAAGGCGGTGGGTCAGAGTTCGACGCTATCGCGGTACTCCGGGACCGACACCGACCAACCCAATTCATCGCAAATGCGGTGACGCAAGACATCGGACGCATTGGGTTCGCCATGCACGACATAGGTGTGCCGGGGTGGTGTCTTGAAGCCGCGCAGCCATTGCATGATTTCGTCGGCATCGGCATGGGCCGAGAGCGTTTGCATGGGCACCACTTCGGCGTTGATCGGCACATCCTTGCCATGGATGCGCACCGCAGGCTCGCCCGCCACAATCCTCGCACCTCGCGTACCGCCTGCCTGGAAACCGGGCATCAGCAAGGTGTTGATCGGGTTGGGCGCCAGGCTCTTGAGGTGGTGCAGCACGCGCCCGCCGGTGGCCATGCCACTGGCGGCGATGATCACCGCTGGGGTGCGTTGCAGGTCCAGCGCCATGGAGTCCTTGACCGAGCGCACCGGATGGGCGATGTGGCACATGCCTTCGCACTCTTCCCTGGAGAGACGATGCTCGTCGCCAAAGCGCTGGTACAACCGGGTGACGTCGATGGCCATGGGGCTGTTGAGGTAGATCGGGATATCGGGGATCGCCCGGCGTTGCTTCAGGCGATACAAGTGGTACATCAGCAATTGGGCACGACCAACCGTGAACGAGGGCACCAACGTGATGCCACGGCGCAGCGCGGTGCGAGTGATCACCTCTGCCAATTGGTCTTCCGGCGACTCGTGTGGGTGTCGACGGTCGCCATAGGTGGACTCCACCAGCAAGATATCCGCCTGCTCGACGACCTTCGGCGCGAACATCACCGGATCCTCGGGCCGCCCCAAGTCCCCGGAACACACCAGCGTCACCCCACCGGCCTGGACCTGTACCGTCGCGGCACCGAGAATGTGCCCGGCGCGACGCAGCAAGATGGTTATCCCCCGGGCGATCTCCACCGGATGTTCGAATGCAATCGGGCGCAGTAGCTTCAGCGCTCGCTCAGCGTGTTCACGGGTGTACAGCGGGAAGGCCGGCGCGTGCTTGGAGAAGCCCTTGCGGTTGGCGTATTCGGCTTCTTCTTCCTGCAGGCGGGCGCTGTCGCGCAGCAGGATCTTCACCAGCTCGCAGGTCGCCGGCGAGGCATAGATAGGGCCGCGATAGCCATTACGCACCAGCACCGGCAGATAACCGCTGTGGTCCAGGTGGGCATGGGTCAGTACGATCGCATCCAGGTCACGCATCGGCAGTTCGAAGGGATCCCAGTTGTGCAGGCGCAATTGTTTGTAGCCCTGGAACAGGCCGCAATCGATCAGGATGCGCTGATCGTCGTGTTCCAGCAGGTACTTGCTGCCGGTGACCGTACCGGCGGCCCCGAGAAATGTCATGCGCATGGCGGTGCTCCTGGACAATCGATAATAGGTCTATTGGTCCCATTGTTTGACCTCGTTGCCGTTGATCTTTGTCAACAGCTCAGCGGTCAAGTCCGATTCATCACACCGCCAGAACACTGCACGACACCTGGTAGAGGATGTGCTCGGTCGTGCTGCCCAGCAGCCCATACAGATCGTCGTGCTGGAATCGCCCCATGACGATCACGTCCACTTCATGCTCCAGGGCAAATTCACTCAGGGCCGAGACCGGATGCCCAAGCAGAAAATGCCTGCGCTCGGCCGGCACACCAAACAGGTTCGCCAGTTCCAGGAAGGTTTTTTCCAGGCTCCTGCGCAGTTCCTTGCTGAGCTGCGACAGCGACAGGCCGCCACCGCCGACATCCCCCAGATAGACTGACGACACCTCATAAGCGTGAACCAGATGCAGCTCGGCGTCGCACTGCAAGGCCAGCCCCATTGCCTGGCGGATGATCCGGTCGTTCAGCCCGCTGTTCTGGGCAAACGCACTGGAAGGGTCCACCGCCGCGACCACGGTGCGCGGCAGCGCATGACCGGTGGCCCCCACCAGGTACATCGGCACCGGGCAGTTGCGCAGCAGTTGCCAGTCCAGCGGGGTGAAAAATGCCCGCTTGAGCATGGGCTCGTGTTGTACCTGCTTGATCAGCAGATCCGGCTGGATCTGCGTAACGTGTTGCAGGATCTGCTTGCCCATCTTCTGGGCCCATTCCACCTCAGTGGTGACCCGCAGGCCACGGCGACGCATCTTGTCCGCCTCATCCTCCAACCAATGGCGATGATCCTGGAGATAGTTCTGCCGCGCCTCCTCACGGGGCCTCTCTTCAAGCAGCGAAAGAATGTCCAGCGAGGGAATCAAGGCGATGACATGCAAGTGCGCCCCGCTGGCCGCCGCCAGGGCCGCGGCGTGATGCAGGGCGGGCGAATGACGTTGTGCCGGGTTGAGGATCAGCAACAGGCGTTGGTACTGGCTCATGATGGGTCTCCAAAGTCGGGCTCGAACGCCACGGCGCAGCGTCGATGCCATGAGGCATGTTGGCCGTCATTGCGGCGTCGGCGCCCAGCGCCAATTCAAGACTTCGGGCATGTCCTGCCCATGCTCGATGAGGTACAGCTGATGCTTTTCCATGGTTGCCCAGTAGCGATCCCGAGCGCTGTCCACCAGCGGCTGCAAGCGTGGCACGCGCTGGATGACATCGAGCGCCAGTTGGTAGCGATCCAGGTGGTTGATGACCGCCATGTCGAACGGCGTAGTGGTGGCGCCCTCCTCCATGAAACCGCGGACATGGAAGTTATCGTGGTTGTGACGCTTGTAGATCAGCCGATGGATCAGCGACGGATAGCCGTGGAAGGCGAAAATCACTGGCTTGTCCACGGTAAACAACCCATCGAACTCGGCGTCCGGCAATCCGTGGGCATGCTGTTGCGGCGGTTGCAGGGCCAGCAGGTCGACAACATTGACCACTCGCACGCGCAGGTCTGGCACGTATTCACGCAGCAGCGTGACAGCGGCCAGGGTTTCCAAGGTTGGCACGTCACCGGCACAGGCCATCACCACGTCCGGGTCTTCGTCGTTGTTGCAGGCAAAGGCCCAGCGACCGATCCCGACCGAGCAGTGCCGAACGGCCGAATCGATGTCCAGCCACTGCCATTCCGGCTGTTTACCGGCCACGATCACATTGATGTAATCGCGGCTCTTGAGGCAGTGATCGGCAACGGACAACAGGCAATTGGCGTCTGCTGGCAGGTAGATACGCACCACGTCAGCGCTCTTGTTCGCCACAAGGTCGATGAACCCCGGGTCCTGATGGGAAAAGCCGTTGTGGTCCTGACGCCAGACATGGGACGTGAGCAGGTAATTGAGCGAAGCAATCGACGCGCGCCACGGGATCTGGGCGGCGGTCTTGAGCCATTTGGCATGCTGATTGAACATCGAATCGACGATGTGGATGAACGCCTCGTAACAGGAAAACAGCCCATGCCGGCCAGTCAGCAAATAGCCCTCCAGCCAGCCTTCGCACACTTGCTCGCTGAGAATTTCCATCACCCGGCCGTCGCACGCCAGGTTCGTATCGCCCGCCTCCAGGGCCGCCATCCAGGTCTTGCCACTGACCTCGTACACCGCATCAAGGCGATTGGAGGCGGTTTCGTCGGGACCGAACAGGCGGAAATTGCCTGCCCGCAGGTTGTGCTTCATCACATCACGGACAAAACCACCCAACACCCGGGTGGCCTCTGCCTGCACGCTGCCGGGCGCGCTGAATTGCACGGCGTAATCAGTGAACCGAGGCAGTTCCAAGGGTTTGAGCAGCATGCCGCCATTGGCATGGGGATTGGCGCCCAGGCGCCGATGTCCCGTCGGCGCCAACGCGGCAATGTCCGGGAGCAACGCCCCGTTGTCGTCGAACAATTCCTGCGGACGGTAGCTCTGGAGCCATTGTTCCAGTTGCGTCAAATGCACGGGCAGCTCGAAGTGGCTAAGCGGCACCTGGTGGGCGCGCCAGGTGCCTTCAACCTGCTGGCCATCGACGAATTTCGGACCGGTCCAGCCCTTGGGCGTACGCAACACCAGCATCGGCCAGAGCTGGCGTTCCAGGGTACGTCCCGACGAATCCGCACGGGCCATGCGCTGGATTTCGCGAATCTTGAGCAACATGCCGTCCAGGGTCCTGGCCAACTGCTGGTGCACCGCTTGCGGATCGTCGCCTTCGACAAAATAAGGATCGTAGCCGTAGCCATACATCAGGGCCGACAGTTCGTCTTCACTGATGCGCGAAAGCAGCGTGGGGTTGGCGATCTTGAAACCGTTGAGATGAAGAATGGGCAGTACGGCGCCGTCACGCCTGGGGTTGAGGAATTTGTTGGAGTGCCAGCTTGCCGCCAACGTGCCGGTTTCGGCCTCACCATCGCCGATGACGCAAGCCACGATCAGGTCAGGGTTGTCGAACGCCGCGCCATAGGCATGGGCCAGGGAATAACCCAACTCTCCACCTTCATGGATGGAGCCGGGAATCTGCGCCGAGACATGGCTGGATAAGCCATAAGGCCAGGAAAACTGCCGGAACAGGCGCAGCATTCCGTTTTCGTTCTGCTCCACCGAGGGATAACACTGGGTGAAGCTGCCCTCCAGGTAACTCTGGGCGACGATGGCCGGGCCGCCATGACCGGGGCCGGTGATCAGGATCATGTTCAGGTCACGGGACTTGATCAGGCGATTGAGGTGCACGTAAATCAGATTCAGCCCCGGCGTCGTGCCCCAGTGTCCCAGCAGGCGCGGCTTGACGTGATCGCGCTGCAGCGGTTTGCGCAGCAACGGGTTGTCCTTGAGGTAGATCTGCCCCACAGCCAGGTAATTGGACGCACGCCAGTAGGCGTCAATGCCTTCCAGTTGGTCGGGGCTGAGAAAATCGCTCATCACGTCCTCCACAAAAAACAGGGTTGCCATGCCTGATTCTGGAACGCGGGAATAAGGGTGACTTGATTTACATCAGAACCAGGGACGCTAAGGTCATACAAGGTGCTTGCTCGATGCCCTGGCGCCGCTCACTGGCATGGCGAGCGCCCATTCACACAGGAGAATGCTCATGCGCGCCATGGTCCTGCACACGATTGGTCAACCCTTGCAACTGGAGGAACGTCCCCAACCGACGCCGGCCGCCGGGCAAATGCTGATCAAGGTGCAAGCCTGCGGTGTGTGCCGCACCGACTTGCATCTGTTCGACGGTGAACTGCCCCAGGCCCGGTTGCCTCGGGTGCCGGGCCACGAGATTGTCGGTGAGGTCACCGCCGTTGGCGCGCAAGTTGCCTCGGACTGGATCGGCCGACGGGTGGGCGTGCCCTGGCTGGGGTGGACGTGTGGCGTGTGTGAGTTCTGCCGCTCGGGCCGGGAAAACCTCTGCGACCAGGCGCTGTTCACCGGCTGCCAGTTGGACGGCGGTTATGCCGACTACACCGTCGCCGACGCGCGGTTCTGCTTCCCTCTGCCCGATACACTGGAGGCCGCCGAAGCCGCACCCCTGCTGTGTGCAGGGCTGATCGGTTTCCGGGCCTTGCAGATGGCGCAGAACGCCCCTCACTTGGGCCTTTATGGCTTCGGCGCCGCTGCGCACCTGGCGATCCAGGTCGCCGTGGGCCGGGGCCAGCAAGTCTATGCCTTCACTCGCCCCGGTGATGACAGCGGCCAGGACTATGCCCGTTCGCTGGGCGCGACCTGGGCCGGAGCATCGGACCAGCTCCCGCCACATCTGCTGGACGCCAGCCTGATCTTCGCCCCCGTCGGCGAACTGGTGCCGCTGGCCTTGCAAGCCACCGCCAAAGGCGGTTGCGTGGTGTGCGCCGGCATTCACATGAGCGATATCCCCACCTTTCCCTATCGCCTGTTGTGGCAGGAGCGCAGCGTGCGTTCAGTAGCCAACCTGACCCGCGCGGACGGCGTGGCGTTTTTCGAGCAGATCCAGCGTACGCCCGTGCATTGCAACGTGACCTGCTACCCATTGGTCCAAGCCAACCAGGCCCTGGAGCGCCTGAGGAGCGGACAGGTCAACGGGGCTATCGTACTTATCCCTTGACCGCCAGCACACTGCCCGGCACCGAATACAAGGCGCGTTCTGTCGTGCTGCCAATCAAACGCTCAAGACCGGCGCGGTGCACAGTGCCCATCACCACCACGTCGGCCTCGAATTCGTCGATGAACTCACGGATGACCGGCACCGGCAGGCCAACGACAAAGTGCCGACGTTCCGCCGGTACGCCACAGCGCTCGGCCAGGCTGATAAACGCCGCATGCAGCGATTCGCGCAGGGCGTCGGCAAAGTCGTCATCCCAGGCACCGGCCAGCAACGAGGTTTCGCCATTGAAGGCCGGCGACAGGTCGCAGGCATACAGCAGATTCAACGAGGCGTCACATTGCCGGGCCAGCGCGTCGGCAGTCTGGACGATGTGCTCGTTCAAGGCATTGGCCTCGGGGTCCGAGGGGTCCACCGCCGCCACGACCCGGCGCGGCAAGCCGTGTACCGCCTGGTTGACCAGATGCACCGGCACCGGACAGTCGCGCAACAAATGACAGTCAAGGGGCGTGGCGAACACGCGCTTGAGCAAAGGTTCGAGGGTGACGTCCTTGATCAACAGGTCAGGTTGGAACTGCTCGACATAGCGCAGGATGTCCAGCAACGGATGGAGCGTCCACACCACGTGAGTCGTCACATCCAGGCCTTCCTCCTTGAGCAGCTCCGCCTCTTCTACCATCCAGCGACGGTAGTGGTGCAAATAGCGCTGCACACTCGCTTCGTCGGTTTTTTCACCCCACAAGTGGGTACGCGCCGGCGGCTGGACGAAAGCGCACAAATGCAGCGCCGCGCCGCTGGCCCGGGCCAGGGCACAGGCCCTGCGCATCGCTGCGGAGGGGTGCAGATCCGGTTCGACGATCAATAGCAGACGCTGGTATTGCCCCATCGCACACCTCCATCGGGCAGATCGACTCAGACCCGAAACCTTGCACCGGCCTTTTCCGGCGCGATCTTCAGCGTGCGCCCATCAAGGCCCCGGACGGTTTGATCTGAATCAAAGGCAGGGCAATCGATGGACGGATACGCGGGCACTGATCCAGATCAGAATCGATCGCCGTGGCGGGCGTAGAACAGTACCGAATGCGTAGCTATTTATCGCACCGCACGTGCACATCCGAGGGAGGATCGCACCATGCTTACTGTCAAAGACCACAACGAACGCGCCGCTGCCCTGTATGCCAGCATCAGTGGCAAACACTGGATCCAGGCACTCAAGGACGGCCGGCATGTCTTGATCCGCCCGCTCAGGGAGCAGGACCGCCAGCGCGAATACGACTTCATCATGCGCCTGTCACCGGAGTCCCGGCACATGCGCTTCCTGGCGCAGATCAATGAGCCAGGCGCGGCGCTGCTCGATCAATTGATGGATGTCGACTGCAAGACGCACATGGCCTACATCGCCCTGGTCCATGACAACGGCGAGTTGATCGAGATCGGGGTCAGCCGCTATTGCTCGACCCAGGAACACGAATGCGAGTGCGCAGTGACGGTCGCCGACCCTTGGCAACACCTGGGGCTGGGGACGTTATTGATGGAGCACCTGATCGACACCGCGCGTAAAAACGGCTACCGCCAGATGTACTCCGTGGACGCGGCCAGCAATGCCCCGATGCGGGACTTGGCCCATAGCCTGGGTTTTGAAACCCACAGCGATCCCGACGACACCCGGCAGGTCATCCACCGGCTCTACCTTTAGCTCCGGACGCCGCGCGAGGCCTTGGTATGGCCTCGCGCAGCGTTGCTCCAATCACACTTGCGGCTTGATCGCCAACACGCTGCAAGGCGCCCGTTGCAGCAGCAGCTCGGCGGTGGTGCCCAGGCGCTTGTCCAGGCCACGATGCTCCGTGGTGCCCATGACGATGACATCGATCTGGTGATCGCTGGCGAACGTGCAAATGCTGTTCAGCGGCGCCCCTTCGATGAAGTGGCGCTGCTGCGGTGCAACCCCATGCCGTTCGGCCAGGGACTCGAACACCTCATGCTGTGCCTGGCCCAACGCTTCATAGAGCCCGGTGGCCAGGGGCAGCGCACCAATGCCCATGTCCGAGGCGTAGACAGCCGTCCAATCGAAGGCGTGCAGCAACTCGACCTGGGCGTTGCATTGTTCCGCCAGTTTGACCGCGGCGTCGACGATCTGGTCGTTGAATACCAGGTCCTGATCCTCGCTGCGCAGCACGTCGACAATCGCCAGGATCCGCCGAGGCCGCGGGTTACGCGAATCCGTGACCAGATGCACTGGCACCGGGCAGTCACGCAGCAAGCGCCAGTCCAGGGGCGTGAAAAACACCCGTTTCATCGCCGGTTCCGGCTGCGCATCCTTGATGATCAACGCCATCGGCATCTCCTTGACGTATTGCTGCAAGGCTTGGAAGGCATCCTTGCTCCAAACCACCTCGCAGGTCACCTCGACGCCGTGCCGGCGCGCCAGTTCGGCCTGTTGCCACAGCCAATGCCGGTGGGTTTCCAGATAACCCTCACGCGCTTGCTTGACCTGCTCCGGGGCGAACAGACCGGCCACCGAGAGCAACTCCAGGTAGTCGAACGCCACGATGTGCAGGGGCAGGTCCAGCGCCAGGGCCAACTCGGTGGCGCGGTCGAACGCCGGCGTACGGATCATGGCGTCAGGCGCCACTAGCAATAAACGTTGAGTCTGGGACATGGAACACCTCGGCACGTGGCGACAGCCACTTAAAGGATTGAAGGTTCCAGAATGAACATATGCCAGGGACGGGACTTGATCTTTATCAAACGGCCATCATTCAGGCTGACAAACTCGGGAGCAACAGCCCCACCCACATTGCCAGCGTTATCAGCACCTGGCCGGGAATTACATACGCGGCAAACCTCCGTCCGCCGCTGAGCCAGGCCACCACGCACTTGCTCAGGGAGTTGCTGCTAAACGCGATCAAGATCGGCACGGCGACGCCGTCGAAGGGCAACAACCCGCCCTTGGCCAGGGAAGCGATGGAGGCTGTCGAGGCGTGGGCGTCGAGCAACCCGCTGAAAATCGCGGTGACGGTCACCCCGGCCTGGCCAAACGCATCGAGCATTGCCGACGAGAGGACGGTGATAGCGGTCATCGCCAGGACCATCGTCACCGCCAGCTTGAGGCTGAAGGCACCGCCATGCTTGATGGGCTCATCGGCCCGCGCCCTTGGGCGGGGAAACATCAGCACGCCGGCGTAGAGCAATACCATCAGCATCCCGCACAACAGCGGGCCCCACATCCAACGCAACAGCGCGGGGTCCACGGCCGTGAGGATCAGGCCCATTTGAACCACCGTCGCCAGGTTGGATAACACTGCCGCGGCGCTCACCACCTTGAGATTGATCGGGTCTTTGGCCGCGATGCCACCCATGGTCGCGACCGTCACCGTGGCGGAGGCGAATCCAGAGGCAATCGCACTGAGAGCGTAGCCATAGCGGGTCCCCAGGGTTCGAACCGCGACATGCCCCAGTGCACCCACCGCCATCAGCATAACGGTGAGCGTGCACAGGTTGCGCAGGTTGATTGCGTCATAAGGTCCGAGGAAGCGATCCGGCGCCAGCGGGAGCACGACCAGCGCGGCGATCAACAGCACCAGGCCATCGCGCATCTCGGTAGCGGTCAACTGCTTGCGGGCAAAGTGGTGCAACGCCTGGCGGCTGGCGAGCAGCCCGGCCATCACCACCCCAATCGCGGTCGCCAGGCCCGGGGCGCTCGCACAGAGCGCGCCCAGTGCCAATACCGCGAACAAGGCCACCTCGCTGGTAATCCCGGGGTCCTTGTCGAGGTTTCGCCAATAGGCCACGGTCACCAAAGCGCCCAGGGCAAGGGTCATGCCCCCCAGTAACAGGGGGCCGCCCGCCTGGACCGCCAGGTAGCCGAGCACGGACGTGATGGCGAAGGTGCGCAAACCGGCGAAGTCGCGCCGGTCGCCCTCGCCTTTGCGTCGTTCGCGCTCAAGCCCCACCAGCAGGCCGATTCCCAGCGCGGCGGCGGCATTGGCGAAGGCCAGGGTTTCAGTCATGGTTACGGCTCCCTGGCACTGTCTGCGGTTGTCACTCAATCCAGCGGTCCGAGCCGGCTGCACTCGTGCCCTGGGGCGACTGATCATGCTCAAACATAGCGCGATTGCCTCGCCGTTGCCGCCTTCAATTCAACGCTTTGCAGCGTGTTTGATGCAAATCAAGTTAGCGAGCTCCATGGCGCTCATGATCAATGACAGACACCACGCCGCGCGAAACCTCGCCCGGCGCCAACAGGTCCTTGCCCGGGAGGTTTGTCATGTCTACGCAATCACGCTTGATGCTGGTCGTCTCGCCACTGATGGAACACAGCCCGGCGTTCGACCGGGCTGCCGCACTGGCCAAGGCCGAAGGCGCGGCGCTGCACATCGTCGCTTTTGACTACCTCGAAGGCCTGGCCACGGCCGGCCTGGTCAACGAGCAGGCGCTGGAGCAGATGCGCCTGGGCTACATCGAGCGCCATCGGCAGTGGCTGGAAGAACAGGCCAGGCCCCTGCGCAACCTCGGTATCGAGGTCACGACAGAAGTGACGTGGGTCGAGCGCCCCTTGCAGGAGATCCTGGTCCACCTCAAGGAAGCGCCTATGGATGCGCTGATCAAGTCGGTGGACCCCGAGTCGTGGTTTTCCCGACTGATGTTCACGCCGCTGGACGTGCATCTGCTGCGCGAATGCGAGGTTCCACTGCACTTCGTCAACAAGGTCACCCACGCCCGTCCGCGCAAGATCCTGGCGGCCATCGACCCGTTCCATCAGGACGGCCGCTACGAAGGCCTCAATGATCGGATCCTGAGCGAAGCGAACAAGCTGGCCACCAGCTGCGACGCGACGCTGGAAGTCATCTACGCCTATGACCTTTCGTCCATCACTGCCGCTGAATACGGCTTTGGCAACGGTTCGATGTTCTTCTCCTCGACCCTGGCCCGCCAGCTCTACGAGTCCCAGGGTGCGGCCTTCGATGCACTGGCCGAACGCAATGGCATCGCCCCGGACCAGCGACGCATGATCATGGGTGACCCGGCCAAGGTGCTGGCGAGCTACGCCGCGTCCCATGACATTGATGTCATCGTCATGGGGCGCGTGCGCTATGGCAGCCTGGACAAGCTGATCGGCAGCACCGTCGAAGGCCTGCTGTACAAGATGCCCTGCAGCCTGTGGGTGATTGCGCCGCAGCAAGTTGGCTGAGGCAGACCTGCGCAGATGGCCTGTAGAACAACCGCTCCGTACCCACAGGAACGCGGCTGATGAACCGACCGAGCAACATACCAGCGGCGCACCCGACAACGCCCTCGCAGGGCCTGGCCTGGTACACGTTGCCCGCCGAACAGGCGCTCAAACACCTTGGTGTCGATGAGCAAGCCGGGCTGGACATCGCCGAAGTCCAGGCCCGGCTTGAGCGTACGGGGTTCAACCGGTTGTCAGCGTCAACCCGGCGGCCAGCGTGGCGGCGATTTCTGCTGCAATTTCATAACATCCTGATTTATGTGCTGCTCGGTTCCGCTGCAATCACCGCAACGCTGCAACACCTGTGGGACACGGTGGTCATTCTCGCTGTCGTGGTGGCCAATGCGATCATTGGCTATGTCCAGGAAGGCAAGGCCGAACAGGCCATGGATGCCATCCGCAACATGCTGGCGCCCCGTGCAACGGTGATACGTGCCGGCGAACGCCTGGGCATCGCCGGCGAAGAACTGGTACCCGGCGATATCGTCTTGCTGGAGGCTGGCGACAAAGTCCCGGCGGATCTGCGCCTGCTGCATGCCAACCGGCTCCAGGTGCAGGAAGCCATCCTGACCGGAGAGTCCGCACCGGCTGAAAAAAATACCGAGCCGGTACGCATCGAAGCAGCCCTGGGTGATCGTGCCTGCATGGCCTTCAGTGGCACCCTGGTGACCTGCGGACAAGCAACAGGGGTCGTTGTCGCCACGGCAACCTCGACTGAAATCGGGCGCATCAGCAACCTGCTGTCGGCAGTGGAGCCACTGACAACACCCCTGATACAGCAAATGGATGTCTTCGCCCGCTGGCTGACGCTATTGATTTTGCTGATCGCCGGCCTGCTACTCGCTTATGGCCACTTTGTCGGGCATTACGTCTTCACCGAGATATTCATGGTCGTGGTGGGCATGTCGGTCGCGGCCATACCCGAGGGGTTGCCCGCCGTACTCACCATCACCCTGGCGGTGGGCGTGCGGGCGATGGCCCATCGCAACGCCATCGTTCGGCGCCTGCCGGCCATCGAAACCCTGGGCTCGGTATCAGTCATCTGCACGGACAAGACCGGCACCCTCACCCGTAACGAGATGATGGTGGCATCCGTCGTCACCAGTGACCTGACCTTCACGGTCGACGGTGTCGGCTACCAGCCTTCGGGCAACATGAACCTTGCCGATCAGTTGATCGATACCTCCCATCACCCGGTGCTGGCCGAACTGGGGCGCGCGACCAGCCTTTGCAATGACGCAAGCTTGAGGCAGCACGAAGACACCTGGAAAGTCGAAGGGGACCCCATGGAGGGCGCACTGCTGGTGTTTTGCGCCAAGGCCGGCATCAACGACGAGGAGGAACGCGGCACCTGGGCCCGCACCGATGCCATTCCGTTCGACGCCAAACACCGCTTCATGGCGACACTGCATCACAACCATGACCGGCAAGCGGCGATTTATGTCAAAGGCGCGCCGGAGCAGATTTTGACCATGTGCACGCGCCAACGTAGCAGCACAGGGGCAACAGCCCCGCTCGATGCCGACTATTGGCACGCGCAGGCCAATGCCATCGCCCGCAAAGGCCAACGCGTGCTGGCGCTCGCCGTCAGGTCCGTCCCACCCGAACACGCCATCCTGGAATTTGCCGATGTGCAAGGGACACTGACCTTGCTTGGCCTGGTAGGAATGATCGACCCGCCCCGCCCGGAAACGATCCAGGCGATCAAGCAATGCCAGGCGGCCGGCATTGTCGTGAAGATGATCACAGGGGACCACGCCGGCACCGCCTGCGCCATCGGTGATCAGATCGGCCTGGACAACCCCGACAAGGTACTGACTGGCAACGACCTGGACGCCATGAACGATGCCACCCTCAGGGAATCGCTCAAGCAAGTGAACATCTTCGCGCGCACCAGCCCCGAACATAAGCTGCGGCTGGTGACGTTGCTGCAACTCAACGGCATGACCGTGGCCATGACCGGCGACGGCGTCAACGACGCGCCAGCGCTCAAACGCGCAGATGCCGGCATCGCCATGGGCGGCAAAGGCAGTGAAGCGGCCAAGGAAGCCGCGGACCTGGTCCTGGCGGACGATAACTTCGCCTCCATCGTGGCCGCTGTGCGTGAAGGCAGGACGGTCTATGACAACATCAAGAAAGTCCTGAGCTGGACGTTACCCACCAATGCGGGCGAGACAATGACCCTGATTGTCGCGCTGCTGTTTGGCCTTACATTGCCAGTCACTGCGATACAGATCCTGTGGATCAACCTGATTACCGCCATCACGCTGGGTATCGCGCTGGCGTTCGAACCGACCGAAGACAACACCATGCGCAGGCCTCCGCGCTCACGACAGGAGCCGTTGATCAGCGGCGCACTGGTCTGGCATATGGTGCTCGTTTCCATTCTGTTCCTGTGCGGCGTCTACGGCATTTTTACCTATGCCCTGGACCGAGGCTACTCCGTCGAACTGGCTCGCACCCTGGCGGTGAACACCTTGGTCGTGATGGAAATTTTCCATCTGTTCTTTATCCGCAATCTCTACGGCACGTCGCTGACCTGGAAGGGCCTTCGAGGTACGAAGGTTGTGTGGGCGACCATCGCGGTGGTGACCGTCGCTCAGTTCGCCATCACCTACGCGCCGCCGCTGCAAACCGTGTTCGCGACCCAAGCGGTCCCCTTCAAGGACGGACTGCTGATCATCGCGGTGGGCATCGCGCTGTTCGCCATCATCGAAATTGAAAAACAGCTTCGACTGCGTTTAACCGAGTCCGATCGTCAACCGTGACGATCCCGCTCCCCCGCTCCACCAGCCTGCAAGGAACTGAACCATGAACGCACCCAGACTCGCCGCCCTCGCTCTGACCGCGGTGTTTTTCCCCACGCTGACCTTTGCCCAGCAAGCCACCGACGCCGCCAAGGCGCCCCAGTCGTCGATGAGCGTCGAGCAATTCGATCAGCAGATGGCGACGGCCCAGGAAAACCTGAAAAAAATGCAGGAACAGATGACCCAGATCCAGAACACCAGCGATCCGGCGCAACGCCAGAAACTCATGCAAGAACACCAGGCCTCGATGCGGCAAAGCATGCAGATGATGAATGGGATGATGGGGTGTTGCGGAGGTGGCATGATGGGCGGCCACATGAAGGGAAACGGCCCGATGATGGGTTGGAAACAAATGGGCAACCACTATTCCCAGATGACGCCCGAGCAGATGAAGCAGCACCAGTACATGATGGACAGGTACATGGGCATGCAACAGATGATGATGGAGCAGATGATGCAACAACAGCAAATGAGCCCGCCAGCTCGCTAGGCCGGCCTCCAGGACTGCCCCACTCACCTGCCGCGTCGGCAGGTGAGTTTTTTGATCACCGTCCGGCCATCGCCGGGCTTCTCGTCAGGCTTCAGTGCAAGAACTTCAACCCGCCGGCAAGCGCAAGTGCCCCCAGGCAGGTCCAGCCCGAGAACATCCTTCGCCAGACAAGCCTGCGCGGAATGAACCCCACCCCTCTTACAAAGGCCACGCTCATGGCGATGAACAATGCCGTTGCCAGCGCATGGTCGGCTTTCCCATCCGGCGCCGTCATCAGTGGCGGGTAGAGCGTACAGGCCAACATGATCGTCACCGCGACGGCCAGGCTCAGCCAATGCAGCCGTGACGAGGGCTGCACGTCAGCGACATCCGGCGTCATGGCTGCGCCTCGTCACGGTCACTCATGGCTCGTCCTGCCTCGTTCTCACCCCACATTGCATTGAGTATCGCCAGCAGCAGTGCGAAACCGACTCCCAGCATCCAGGCGAAATACCACATATTGCTTTACTCCTCTGTCGACACTAGTACGCCGAATGTTCGTTGGCCTTGATCTGGGTGGCCGTGACCTTGCCGCGCATGACGCGATACGCCCAAGCGGTATAGATCACGATCAATGGCATGAAGAACAACGTGGCCCAGAACATGATGGCCAGGCTCAGGTGACTGGAAACACTGTCCCACACGGTCAGGCTTGCCGCTGGCATCGATGACGACGGCATGACAAAGGGGAACATCGATACCCCTGCCGTACTGATGACGCCCACCACCGCGAGCGAAGACGCAACGAACGCGCAAAGGGTACGGCGCCTCATCAGCAACAGCGCCGCACCGGCTGCGCCGGCCAGTCCAAGCGCGGGCAGCAGCCACAACCAAGGATAGCGACCATAGTTGGCCATCCAGGCCCCCGCCTCCCTCACGACCGACTTGCCGAGAATGTCAGGCAACCCGGCGGTATCCACGAGCGACGTGATGCGATACCCCTCGATCCATTGCAGCCAGATACCCGCTACGACGAACGAACACACCAGCACGATGGCAGCGCCTAACGCGCCTTTGATCGCCCGGGACTGAATCCCACCCTCGGTGCGATGGGCCAGGTACGTGCCCCCCTGCAGCGTAATCATGGCGCTGCTGACCAGGCCGGTCAGCAGCGCGAAAGGGTTGAGCAACTGCCAGAAGCTGCCGGTGTACGTTGACACCAGGTACTCATTGAAGTGGAACGGTACGCCCTGCAACAGGTTGCCAAATGCGATGCCGAACACCAGCGGCGGCACGGCCCCACCCACGAAAAGCCCCCAATCCCAGGTACTGCGCCACATCGGATGGTGGATCTTGCTGCGGTAGTCGAAACCCACCGGGCGGAAGAACAACGCCCAGAGCACCAGGATCATCGCCCAATAGAATCCGCTGAATGCAGTGGCATAGACCACCGGCCATGCGGCGAACAACGCGCCACCGGCCGTAATGAACCAGACCTGATTGCCATCCCAATGAGGGCCCACGGTGTTGATCACGACACGGCGCTCCATGTCATTGCGACCCACGAACGGCAGCAGCGTGCCGACGCCCATGTCGTGGCCATCCATGATGGCGAAACCTATCAGCAGGACGCCGACCAGCGCCCACCAGATGATCTTGAGCGTGAAGTAATCAAGCATGGTGAAGCTCCTTCAACTTGGCGTCGTGGACATACCGACCTGTACCGAGGCTGCCGGGCCCCTGGCGGGCGAACTTGACCATCAGGAACATTTCCACCGCCAGCAGCACCGTGTAGAAAACGACGAACCCAGCCAGCGAGCCGTAAAGGTTATCGACGCTGAGGGTGGAAACGCTCATGTGGGTCGGCAACACACCGTAGATGGTCCAGGGTTGGCGGCCGTACTCGGCCACGAACCAGCCCAGTTCACAGGCGAGCCATGGCGCAGGCAGCATCAACAGTGCGCAGCGCAGTAACCCCCGATGATGTGCGCCGCTCGATTTCAAGGTGCTCCAGAAGGCCAGCCCGAAAAGCACGAGCATGGCAAAGCCCAGGCCGACCATGATCCGGAACCCCCAGAACATCGGGGTCACGCGCGGTACGGTATCGTTCACAGCCCTGTCGATGATGGCCGGCGAGGCCTGGTTGACATCCTCGACGTACTTTTTGAGCAGCAGGCCAAAACCCAGATCGGCCTTGTACGCTTCGAAAGTATCGAACGCGGCCTTATCGGTGCGATCGGCGCGCAGTGCTTCAAGCGCATTGACCGCAGTAATGCCCCGCAGAATGCGTGCGCGGTTTTTCGCCTTGATGTCATGAATGCCCGGAATCTGCTTGCTGACCGAGCGCGTGCCGATCAAGCCCATCATCCACGGCACATCGAGTTCCCAGTTATTCCTGGACTCGGCTTCATTGATGCTGGCCACCAGGGTCAGGCCCGCCGGTGCGGGTTTGGTTTCCCACATGGCCTCCATGGCCGCCAGCTTGGTTTGCTGCGCCTCGCCCACCGTGTAACCCGACTCATCCCCCAGGACGATGACACTCAGCACCGAGGCCAGGCCGAAGGCGGCCGCCACCCGGAAACTGCGCTTGGCGAACTCGACATCACGCCCCTTGAGCAAGTACCAACTGGAAATCGACAACACAAACATCGAACCGGTGACGTAACCGGCAGACACGGTGTGGACGAACTTGGCCTGCGCCACCGGGTTGAAGACCACGGCCCAGAAATCCACCATCTCCATGCGCATGGTGATGTAACTGAATTCCGAACCCACCGGGTTCTGCATCCAGCCATTGGCGATCAGAATCCACAGCGCCGACAGGTTTGTGCCAATGGCCATCAGCAGCGTGACCAGCAAATGATGTTCTTTCTTCAGGCGATCCCAACCGAAAAAGAACAACCCGATCATGGTCGATTCAAGAAAGAACGCCATCAGGCCCTCGATGGCCAGCGGGGCACCGAAGATGTCCCCGACGTAGTGCGAGTAATACGCCCAGTTGGTGCCGAACTGAAACTCCAAGGTGATGCCGGTGGTCACGCCCAACGCGAAGTTGATACCGAACAATTTGCCCCAGAAGCGAGTCATGTCTTTCCAGATGACATTGCCGGTCATCACGTAGACGCTTTCCATGATGACCAGCAGCCACACCATCCCCACGGTGAGCGGCACAAATAGAAAGTGGTACAGCGCAGTCGCTGCGAATTGCAGCCGTGACAGATCCACCAGTTGTTCTGAGATCA
Organism: Pseudomonas sp. H1_F01; assembly: GCF_054681425.1. Taxonomy (NCBI): domain Bacteria; kingdom Pseudomonadati; phylum Pseudomonadota; class Gammaproteobacteria; order Pseudomonadales; family Pseudomonadaceae; genus Pseudomonas; species Pseudomonas sp. H1_F01. Next base: position 3,905,519 of record NZ_CP162823.1, read on the forward strand.
CTTGCTTGCCCCTTGAGCCGAGGTGGGTACGCCGAACCTGCCGCTGATGGTGTTCGAGTCGACGCTGACGCGCGAATCCTTGATGAACAGCCACCACAGCACTGTCAGCACGACCAGTTTGATCAGTACTGCTGTGAGCAGATGGCGACGCAGTCGTTTATCGGAAATAGTCATGGGGCAAGCATTAGCACGGCTCATGCCAACGCCTGAATTTATTATTTATGCTTAAAAACCAATTATTTAGCGATAAACGCCGAAGCTCAGCGATTGGTTTGGAGGGAGGAGAACCTGCCAATGACTGCCAGGGGCTGGCAGTCATTGGCAGTCAAGGCTCGATGGGGCTCAGGCCAGGCCTTGTTCTTTCAACCGCCGGTACAACGTGCGTTCACTCACGCCCAGGTGTCTGGCCAGTTCGCTGCGGGTGCCTTTGAAAGTGGCCAGGAGCTGGTCCAGGTCCCTGCTGTCGGGCGCAGGCGTCAAGGCTGGGGCGAACAACGCCAGGGGGGGCGCGGGCAGATGCAAGGCGTGAATGACGCCGTCGTCGGCAAACAGCGCAGCTCTTTCCAGGACATTGCGCAGCTCGCGGATATTGCCCGGCCAGGAAAACCGCTGCAATTGCATCAGCGCCTCGGGATCGATGGTCAGTCGACGCTTACCGATCCCGGAACGTTGCAGGAACGAATCCACCAACAAGCCGATGTCTTCAAGGCGATGCCGCAAGGGCGGTAAATGGATGGGAAACACGCTGATGCGGTAGTACAGGTCCTGCCTGAACTCGCCTTTCTCGAGCATTTTCTCCAACGGCTTATGGGTCGCGGCCACCAGCCTGAAATCCGCGTGCAGGGTTTCCACACTGCCGACACGGCGATAGGTTCCAGACTCGATCAGTCGCAACAGTTTCACCTGCATGGCCAGGGGAACGTCGCCTATCTCATCGAGAAACAGCGTGCCGCCCTGGGCCGTCTCCACCAGGCCCACCTTGCGCACAGTGGCGCCGGTAAACGCGCCCTTCTCGTGGCCGAACAGCTCGCTCTCGAACAAGGTTTCGGTCAACCCGGAGCAATCGACCACGACAAAAGGCCCCGCGGCCCGCTCGCTGGTTTCATGAACGGCGCGGGCAAACAGCTCCTTGCCTGTGCCGGACTCTCCCAGCAGCAGGACCGGTAACATCGAGGGCGCTACCCGCTGCAGCTCCAGCAGTGCCTGATTAAAGGCCGGCGAACTGCCCACCAGCCCCTCGTTGCTCGGCCGTGCCGATGCGCTACGCACTTGGGTAAGACGTTCCACATAAGCGGTGATGACACCCTGCTCATTCAGGATCGGGCGCAATTCCACATCGACGTGTTCGGGCCCGCGCGGTGTGTGATGAATGTGCAAGACCCGATCCGGACTGCGCATCTCCCTGGCCTTTTTCATCGGGCAGTTCTCACCGGCCTGGTCACAAGGCACATCGTAGTGGTGGGAAACCCGATAACACTTATGGCCAATGAACGGCTTGTCGGCGCTGCCGAACTGACGCAGGTAAGCCGTGTTTGCCGCCAGGATGTTGTAATCGGGATCGAGGACGATCATCGGCTGGGGCTCGTGCTCCAGAAACGAGACCAGGGACTGCACCTGGTCTGGATGGGGAAGCAGGTCTTGGGTGGGCGGCAGGCTGTGTGTCATCGCGGCTCCAGTGATTCATCCAGCAAGGTTGACACTGCCACTATGCCAACAAACGCTGCCAATGGCAGTTCAATTGTCTGGACATCGGAAGAGACCTTGTCGGCACCCATGAATTTAAACCAATAAAATCATATGGTTATCGTTTGCAAGCAACCCATAATCGACATGGCAGCATTATTGCTGTGTCTGTTCTTCAAGCGGCTGAGAGCCCCGAAGGAGACCGTTCATGACCGTAAAACCGTACGTCGAAGGATTTTTCGATCCTGAGACCCACACTGTCAGCTATCTGGTGCTGGACGAAGTGACCCGCCAGTGCGCGTTGATCGACAGCGTCCTGGATTACGATCCCAAATCAGGCCGTACCACGACCACCTCGGCCGACAAGCTGATGGCCCGGGTGATCGAGCTGGGGGCGAAGGTCGAATGGATTCTTGAAACCCACGTCCATGCCGACCACCTCACCGCCGCCCCGTACCTGAAGGAAAAACTCGGTGGCACGATAGGGATCGGCAGCCAGATTACCGCCGTGCAGGAAGTCTTTGGCACGCTGTTCAACACAGGTGGGCAGATGCCCCGCGATGGCAGTCAGTTCGACCATCTGTTCGTCAATGACGAGTCGTTCACAGTCGGAACGCTGCAATGCCGTGCGCTTCATACACCGGGCCACACCCCCGCCTGCATGACGTATGTCATCAGCGATGGCCAGGAAACAGCGGCATTCGTCGGCGACACCTTGTTCATGCCCGACTACGGTACCGCACGGTGTGATTTCCCCGGGGGCAACGCGCATACGTTGTTCCGATCCATCAACAAGGTCTTGAGCCTGCCGGCCAACACCCTCCTCTACACCTGTCACGATTACCAACCGGGTGGCCGCGAGGTGCAATTTTCCAGCACCGTCGCCGAGCAACGTGCCGACAATGTCCATGTCCGTAACGGCATCAGTGAAGAAGCATTCGTGGCGATGCGCACCCAGCGCGATGCCTCGCTGGACATGCCGACGCTCATCCTGCCATCGGTCCAGGTCAACATGCGGGCCGGGCATTTCCCGGAGCCGGAGTCGAACGGCACGTGCTACCTGAAAATCCCACTCAATCGGCTCTGAAGACCCGCCCCCTCTCATAAGAAAAACCGTCATCACGGAGACAGTCATGGACATCCGCCACCTTGCGTCCGGCCTCTCGATCTCAGGGCAGATTCATCCCGACCAGATGAGTGAGATCAAAACCAGCGGCTTTCGCGCCATCATCTGTAACCGCCCTGATGGTGAAGGCAGCGATCAACCTTTGTTTGCCGACATCCAGCGTGCGGCACAAGCGATGGGCATCGAGGCGCATTACCTTGCCGCAGAGTCCGGCAAGGTGACCGACGAACAGGGCGTTGCCTTCGGTAAATTGTTCGAGTCCTTACCCAAGCCAGTGTTGGCGTATTGCCGCTCCGGCATGCGCTCGACGACGATGTGGGCCCTGTCCCAGGCCGGCCAGCAGCCCTTGCCACGGATTGTCGAAACAGCCAGCAAAGCCGGCTTCGACATGAAAGGCGTCATCCGTAGAATTGCCAACGAGGGACGCACGCCCGTTGGCGTGGCCGAAGCCCGGCATGCCGTGGTCATTGTCGGCGCCGGTGCGGCGGGCATCGCGGCAGCTTCAAGCCTATTGGCCCGCGAGCCGGGCCTGGACATTGCCATTATCGACCCGGCGGATGTGCATTATTACCAGCCCGGCTGGACCCTCGTCGGCGGTGGCGTCTTCGACGCGCACAGAACGGCCCACACGATGGGCGCGACCATTCCCCGGGGCGTGCATTGGATCAAAGCGGCTGTCGCGGCCTTCGAACCTGAAAACGACGCCATTATTCTCGATGGATGCCGCGTGGTCCGCTACGAGCAGTTGATCGTGTGCCCGGGCCTTAAACTGGATTGGCATGCCATTGAAGGTTTGCCGCAGACACTGGGGCGCAACGGCGTCACCTCGAACTATCTGTACCACCTGGCCCCCTACACCTGGGAACAGGTGCAGCAACTGCGCAGTGGCCGGGCCATTTTCACGCAGCCCCCCATGCCGATCAAATGCGCCGGGGCCCCTCAAAAAGCGATGTACCTGTGCGCCGACCACTGGAGACGCCAAGGGGTACTCGGCGATATCGAGATCGACTTCTGCAGCGCCGGGACAGTCCTGTTCGGCGTTCCCGACTACGTGCCAGCCTTGATGGAGTACGTCCACGCCTATGGGATCGACCTGAATTTCGGCAGTACGCTGACGTCTGTCGATGGACCGGCACAAACGGCGACCTTCAGGTGCGTCAAGGCCGATGGCAGTACGCACCTGGTGACGCACGACTTCGACCTGCTGCATGTGGTGCCCCCTCAGGTGGCGCCGGATTTTATCCGCGTAAGCCCTCTGGCCGATGGGGCGGGCTGGATCGATGTCGACCCCGACAGCTTGCGGCATAAGGCCTGGGCGAATATTCACGCATTGGGCGATGCGACCAATACCAGCAACGCAAAGACCGCAGCGGCGGCGCGCAAGCAGGCGCCCGTGGTCGCTCATAACGTGCTGGCGGCCATGGGCAAGGCCAAGGGCAGCGCCCATTACGACGGCTACGGTTCCTGCCCGCTGACCGTGGAACGGGGCAAGGTCGTTCTCGCTGAATTCACCTATGGCGGCAAGCTCGCCCCCAGTTTCCCGTCCTGGCTGATCGACGGTACTAGGCCTTCGCGGCTCGCCTGGCTACTTAAAGAGCGCATTCTTCCACCGCTGTACTGGAAAGCCATGCTCAAGGGCCGTGAATGGCTGGCGAAACCTGAACTGGCGGACCTATGAAATCAACCTTCACCTCCAGGAGACCGAGATGATTACCGTCCTGGTACTGGGTTTTACGGTGGGCGTGATCCTGGCGCTGACCGGTGCCGGCGGCGGCATACTCGCCGTCCCGTTCCTGGTTTTTGGCGTGGGCTTGAGCATGGCCGAAGCCGGGCCCATTGGATTGCTGGCGGTGGGCCTGGCCGCCACCCTGGGCGCCGTGATGGGCCTGCGCAATGGCATCGTGCGCTACAAGGCTGCACTGGTGACGGCCAGTGCGGGGGTCATCTGTTCGCCGCTGGGCCTTTGGTTGGCGCAGCGCACGCCCAACCGTCCGCTGACGATCCTGTTTGCCTTGTTGCTGATGTACGTGGCGTTCCGGGCATTGCAAAAATCATTGCCCTCTCATGTCAGAGCAAAGGCATCCGAAACACGCAAACCGCCGCCCTGTGTCCTGGACGAAAATCGCGGCAAGCTGAACTGGACCGGCCCTTGCGCGTGGGCGCTCACGGCTTCGGGCATGGTCGCTGGGGTGCTTTCCGGACTGCTCGGCGTGGGCGGTGGTTTCGTCATGGTTCCGGCGCTCCAGCGGTACACCAATTTGACCACGCAGTCGGTGCTCGCCACGTCGCTGACCGTCATCGCTTTGGTTTCCATGTCAGGGGTGCTGGCGAGTTCGGCGATGGGCCACCTGCAATGGCCCATAGCGCTACCCTTTTCCATGGGGGCCATCGTCGGCATGCTCGGCGGGCGCCTGGTCGCCGCGAGGTTGCCGGAACCCTATCTGCAAAGAGGCTTTGCCCTGGTGTCGACGCTGGTAGCGGTCGCCCTGCTGGTAAAGGTCCTGGGTTGAAACCAGATGGAATATCAACGATGTGTAGCGGAGAACGCTGATGAATATTGACTGGCTCAACTTTACGCCGTGGGCATCCCTGGCCGGCGGCATGTTGATTGGCTTGGCGGCCAGCCTGTTCGTGGTCGCCAACGGCCGGATCGCCGGCATCAGCGGGCTGATCGGCAGCCTCTTGCAACGTGGCAGCGAAGGGCTGGGCGAGAAGGCCCTGTTTCTCCTGGGCCTGCTTGTCGCGCCGCTGTTATGGGGCGTGTTTGCCACCTTGCCGCCGATCGAGTTCCAGAACGGCTGGCTCGGCCTCACCGTCGCCGGCCTGTTAGTGGGGGTCGGCACTCGTTACGGTTCGGGCTGCACCAGTGGCCATGGCGTGTGTGGCCTATCGCGCCTTTCACCGCGCTCGATGGTCGCCACCGCGTGTTTCATGCTCAGCGGTTTCGCCACGGTATTTGTCCTGCGTCACGTGATAGGGGTTTGAACATGCGCAAACTGACGGCATTCATCGCTGGCCTGCTCTTTGGCTTCGGGCTGCTCCTGGCAGGCATGGCCAACCCGAAAAAGGTGTTGGGATTTCTAGATCTGGCCGGCACCTGGGACCCGTCCCTGGCGCTGGTGATGATCGGAGCGATTGGCACCGCCATCGCCCCCCTGGCCTGGGCGCGCCAACAGACTCAGTCGCTGCTGGGCAGCCCCATGCAGTTGCCGGTCAAGCGAGAACTGGACCCACGCCTGATCGGTGGCAGCCTGGTGTTTGGTATCGGCTGGGGCATCGCCGGCATCTGCCCTGGCCCTGCCGTGGCCATCCTGCTGACCGGACACTGGCAAGCCTTTGTGTTCATGCTGGCCATGTTGGCGGGCATGTTGTTGTTCTCCGCGCTGGAAACCCGGCGCGTCCATTGATCGGGAGATTGTCATGAAAGCCAACATTGGAACCATTGACCGGGGCGCACGTATCGCTGTGGGGCTTGTCCTCATCATCCTCAGCCTGACGGGCTTGATCGGCGCGTGGGGTTGGATCGGCCTCGTGCCGTTGGCCACCGGTTTCATGCGCTTCTGCCCGATCTATTCGTTGTTGGGCATCAAGACCTGCAAACATAGCTGAGAGGCGCAATGGCCGTTCTTTTGGAACGGCCATTGAACCTTGCCAGTCACCCTTGGAGTCCTGCAACAGGCTTGCTCAACCAAAGGATTCGCCGTCATGCCCCGCTCACAGCCCGATACATTTGACGTAGTCATCATCGGTGGCGGCCAAGCGGCCTTGGCGGTGGCCTATTTCCTGCGGCGTACGCCTCTGTCGTTCGTCATCCTCGACGCCCAGGAAGAACCCGGTGGTGCCTGGCGGCATGGCTGGAACTCGCTACGACTCTTTTCCCCGGCGACCTGGAGTTCGATCCCCGGCTGGATGATGCCCCCCACACAAAATGGCTATCCGTCACGAAACCACGTGATCGACTACCTCAAGCAGTATGAACAGCGCTATCGATTTCCCGTGGTACGGCCGGTACAGGTCACCCGTGTGGAACCCACGGAAACGGGTTTGCGCGTCCATTCCCGGGACAGGCAATGGGACGCACGGGTCGTGGTCAGCGCAACGGGTACCTGGAGCAACCCCTACATCCCTCGCTACCCTGATGCGGCCTTGTTCGCCGGCCAGCAACTGCATTCGGCGGACTATGTCGAGGCGTCCCCTTTCGCTGGCAAGAGAGTCCTGGTGGTGGGCGGCGGCAATTCAGGGGCGCAGATTCTGGCCGAGGTGTCGAAAATCGCCGAGACTACTTGGGTCACTCCCGTCGAGCCACTGTTCCTTCCCGACGAAGTGGATGGGCGCGTGTTGTTCGAGCGCGCCACCGAACGCTGGAAGGCCCAACAGGAAGGTCGCGTCATCGACCAACCCGTGGGAGGGTTGGGTGACATCGTCATGGTGCCGCCGGTGGTCGAGGCTCGTGAACGCAACGTCCTTCAGTCTGTCAGGCCTTTCGAGCGTTTTACCCGCAACGGCGTGATCTGGGCCGACGGCCGCGAATCAGCAGTGGACGTGGTGATCTGGTGCACCGGGTTCAGGCCCGCCCTGCAGCACCTTGATACGCTGGGAGTGCTCAACAACGACGGCCGTGTGGAAGTCGAGGGCACCCGCTCGATACAAGAGCCCAGGCTGTGGCTGGTCGGCTACGGCGAGTGGACGGGGTCGGCTTCCGCCACCCTGATCGGCGTTACACGCACGGCACGCAGCACGGTCGACGAGATAGTCGCCTTTCTCGCCGAACAATCCACGGCCGATACGCCGGCTTGAGCCCACCACCAGGGGCTGGCCACCTGTCATGGCGTCGAGAAACCGCTTAGAAGCGCCCTATTTCCAAGGTCGCGCACAGCCCACCCTCGGTGCGATTTTCCAAGCGAATGCGCCCTCCCAGACGATCCGCGATGGTGCGCACGATCGTCAGGCCCAGCCCAGCCCCCTGGTCATTGCCGCGGCTGTAGAACCGCTCGAAGAGCCGCTCACGCTCGGTCTCGTCGATACCCGGCCCCTGGTCTTCGACTGACAGCTCGTAGTGATCGCCCTTCCTGGCCAGGCGTACGGTGATCGTGCCGTTGGCCGGCGAAAAATTGGCCGCGTTGGTCACCAGGTTGTTCAAGGCGATGTCGATGGCCACGGGGTCGATTCGAACCGGGCCGATGTCATCGCTGACGTCCAGCACCGGCTCGAGTCCCTTGCTCAACAACCAGGGCGTCAGTTGAACCAGGCTCGCACGAACCGTGGCGGGCAGGTCGATGACCGCAGGCGTCGGAACACCTGCCTGCGGTTCGAGCCGCGCCATGGTCAGCAGTTGATTGACCAGGCGCGTAGTGCGATCGACGCCAGCGATCAGGTGCTCCAGGGACTCGCGCCGGCTTTGCTCGCTTCCCGCCTCCATCAGGTTCTGTGCATGCACCCGCAGCACGGCCAGGGGCGTACGCATTTCATGGGCGGCGTCGGCAATGAAACGCCGCTCACGGCCCATCACCTCCTGGATCTGCGCCAAGACGCGGTTGAGCGCCGCCTGCATGGGCTCAAGCTCCGTAGGGAGCGGCATCATTTGCAGGGGTTCCAGTGAGCCGGGATGCCTGGCGCGCAACTTCGCCGCCATATCGACCAGGGGTTTGAGCCCCCAGCCGATGGCCAGCCAGATCACTGCGGCAAGCACCACGCTGCCGATCAGGTTGGGCACGACAGTGTGACGAACAATGCGATCGACCAGGTCGGCACGCACGTCGTCGCGCTCGCCCACCCAGATCTTCAAGCCGTATTGCGCATCGTCCAGGACGAACGCCCGCCACTTACGGTTCTTCTGGTCCACGACCTCACTGAAACCGGGCGCGCCCGGCGGTGAGGTGAACGAGGGTGCGCTGGAGGTATGAACCAGCACCGAACCTTGTGAGTTCCAGACTTGAAAAGCAATCTTGCTTTCATAGGGATGGCCATCGACCCTGGGAACCGCCTGCCCCAGCGCCGAATTGAACGCCTGATACAGCTCGGCGTGTTCCTTGCTCGCCATCGGCATGCGCATCACGCCCTGCAACAGCCGGGCATTCTGCGCCAACTGGGCATCGTAGACCTCGGCGATTTCGTGGTTGCTGTCATGCAGGTTGAATACGGTGATGATCAACAGGCCAAGGAACAGCAGGCCGAGGATCAACGTGAGGGTACGACGCCGGATCGAACTCATCGACGCTCCTCCACCAGGTAACCGACACCGCGGATGGTGCGGATCAGGTCGGTGGAGAATTTCTTGCGCAGGTGATGGATGTGCACTTCCAGCGTGTTGCTCTCGGCCTCCTCGCTCCAGCCGTAGAGCAGCTGCATCAGATGATCGCGGGTCATGACTCGGCCCGGCGGCGAGAGCAGCTCATGGAGCAGCTGATATTCCTTGGGTGTCAGCGCCACCGGCTTGCCCTGGTAACTGACTTGCTGGGTACCGGGGTTCAGGCTGATACCGGCATGTTCGATCAACGCCTGGGCGCGGCCGGCGCTGCGGCGCAACAAGGCCCGTAGCCGGGCCTTGAGTTCCGCCAGATCGAAGGGCTTGACCAGATAATCATCGGCCCCGGCGTCCAACCCGGCGATGCGATCCTCGGTGGCATCGCGGGCGGTGAGGATCAGCACCGGCAGGTTGGAACCACTGTCACGCAAGCGCCGCAACACTTGCAGGCCGTCCATGCGTGGCAGGCCCAGGTCGAGCACCGCCAGGTCGAAGGTTTCACTGAGCAACGAATGCAAGGCGCTGCTGCCGTCCTGCACCCAGTCGACGGTATAACCTTCGCGACTCAGGGCCTGATGGATGCCCTCCCCCAAGGCCACGTCATCCTCGATCAGTAATAAACGCACATCCGCTCCTGTCAGTTCAGTTTCTTGTTCACATCCACCAGTAAAGCGTCGATCTCCTTGCGGCGCCCGGCATCGGCCGTTTCTCGACCTGGCCGCGGTGCTGCCTGCAAGGCTTTTTGCAGCGCTGCCTTGGCTTCGCTATAGCGCTTCTGACGGTAGAGGTGATCGCCCCAAAAGTACAGGCTGTCGATGCCGTTCGGGTTGAGTTGCAAAGCCTGCTGGAGCAATTGCTCGGCCTTGTCCGAATCGCCGAAACCCAGGGGCCAGCCCGGCACCCGGTCGTAGAGTGCGCCGAGGCTGGTGTAGGCCGAGCCTTGCAGGGCCTTGGGGTCCAGGGTCAGGGCTTTTTCCAGGTCGCCCTTGGCATCCTTGACCTTGCCCAGCGCGCCGATCCCACCCTTGGCACCGGCCCAACTGCTGTTGACGATGCCAGACCAGATCCACGCTTCGGCCACCGATTGGCGCTCCTGCTTGAACGCCGATGCCTGGACTGCGAGTTTTTCGAACGCATCGGCGCGTTGGCCTTCAGGCACTTCATATTGAATATGGGCCCAACTCTGCTGGATGTCGCCGAGACGTTGCTGGTCGGCCGCCTCCAACGCCCAGACGCTTTGGCTCAGGGTGCCGATCAACAGGCAAGCGAAGATTTTTTTCATGGCTTGAGGTGCTCGTTTTCGGGTTTGTGACTGAGACGGCGCACCAGTGGCAACTGCTTGCGCAGGCCACGGTCCACCAGGTTGGGCAGCAGGCTGTTGAGGCCGACGAAAAAGCGTTCGGGCCAGCCCAGATACAGCTCGCGTCGGTCGCCGATAATCGCGTGGATCACCGCCGCCGCCACGGTTTGCGGGTCGTCGACGTTGGCCTTGAGGGCTTGGTTGAGCGCATCGGCCGCCGGACTGTTCATCGAGGTACGGGTGGCCCGGGGCGCTACGTAGAGCACCCCGACACGGGTATCGGCCAACTCCCGGCGCAAGGCTTCGGAAAAACCGCGCAAGGCAAACTTGCTGGCGCAGTAGCTGGCGTATCCCGGGTAACCGATTGATCCATAGGTCGAGCCGACGTTGACCACCATCGCACTGTCAGCTTGCTTGAGCAGCGGCAAGAGCAGTTTGGTCAGGCAGATCGGCGCGCTGATGTTCAGCGCCAGCATGGCGTTGATCTCGCTGTCGTCGAGTTGCTCGAGCATGGCGAAGTGGTTCACGCCGGCCGCATTGATCAGCAGGTTGATGCCGCCCTGGGCTTCGGCGGCGACCAGCACTTTGCGCCGGTCAGCGAGGAAGGTCAGGTCGGCTTCGACCCAGCTCAAGTGCTGCGGATACTGCTCCAGCAACGGCTGCAAGGCTTCGCGATGCCTGGCCACGGCCAGGACCCGCGCGCCACTGGCACACAGGGCGGCGGCGATGGCCTGGCCAATTCCGCCGCTGGCACCGGTCAGCACGACACGCGCATCACACAAGCGCATGTTCATGCTCCCCGTCGCGCGGCAGGCCGCGGAACATGTCGGTGTACAACCGGTACACAACCTTGGAGGCATGGATCACCGCAGCCTGGTCCGCCGGATCGTCCAGGCGGTTCATCAGGCCGCGATAGGTCTGCATATGCTCGATGTCGAGCGATCCATGGGAACTGAGGTAGCTGAACGCCGTGGGCGGCAATTCCAGGCGCTCGCGGATGCTGTCGGCGGCATGGGTCGCCAGGGCGATACTGGTGCCCTCCAGCACATTGACCATGCCGAACAGGCCTACCGGGTTGCCTCGGGCGATCAAGTCGTAGAGGTAACTGACCATCAGCTCGATGGGCAACGAGGGCTGGCCGTTGCGCACCGCTTCCTTATCGCCACCGCACACGGCAATGTCATCCAGCACCCATTGCTCGTGGCCGTACTCTTCGTCGATGTATTCGCACACGGCCTTGCGCAGCCATTCCAGGTGCGTCGGCAGCCGCGCCCCGCACGCCATCATCAACGGTACGGTATGGCGCACGTGGTAATACGCCTGGATCAGGAAGCCCCGGTAACTGGCCAGGCTGACCTGGCCGTTGAGGGCGTCACGAATGATCGGCAGATTGAACAGGGTCTGGCGTTCTTGCTGGGTGGCTTCTTGCAACGTGTCAAAAAAACTCATGATGGGGATTCCTCGGACAAGACAGATGAAGTGAGCTGCGCGCGGTAATGCTCGACGATGGCCTCCCGGCGTGGCCGGCCATTAGCGGTGAGCATGCCGTTGGCAGCGCTGAAGGGTTGGTCCAGGCGCGTCCAGTGATGGACCCGCGCGTAATCGGGCAGCGTGTCGTTGGCCTTGGCCACGGCCAGCTCCAGCGTTTGATCCGTGCAGTCGGCCCGGGCGGGCCAGAGCAGTGCATGGTTGTGCGGCATGGCTTCGCCATAGACAAAGGCCTGGGCAATGTCACCGCCCTGGGTGAGTTCGGCTTCAACCCATTCGGGGTTCACGTTGCGCCCGAAACTGGTCACGAACTGGTGCTTCTTGCGCCCGCGCAGGTAAAGAAAACCCTCTTCGTCGAACTCGCCCAGGTCGCCACTGGGCCACCATTCGCTGGTGTGCGGTGGCTCACCCAGGTAACCGAGCAGCGTCGAGCCCTTGATCAGGACTTCGCCGTCATCGGCCAAGCGGATCTCCACATGGGGCAGCGGCTGGCCGACACTGCCGGCACGGTGGGCCTGTGGCCGATTGAGGCAGACCACCGAGGCGCATTCCGACAGCCCATAGCCTTCAAACACCGGCAGGCCAACACGCTGGGCCCGCTGCAACAAATCGTGGGACACCCGTGCCCCGCCGACGGCAGCGAATCGCACGATGTGCGGGTTGAACATCTTCTGTTCGGCAGCCGTGACCAACATCAACAGCAACTGCGGAACCAGGATCAGGCTCTGCGCCCGACGCTCGGCCAGGCATCCCAGCAGACGCGTCGGGTCGACCCCACTGGCCCCCTGGATGCCGAGGGTCTTCTGGCTGGGCAGGCTCAGCATGGCACCGGCATACAACGCCGCGTAGCAACCAAGGTTTTCCAGCAGAATCGCCAGGGGCAGTAACGCCAGGTGATGCCTGGCCTCGACCGGTTGGCTGGCCTGCTCCAGTTCACGGGCCACCCGCAACAGGCTGTCGGCGCTCAGGCAGACGCCTTTGGGCGTGCCGGTGGTACCGGAGGTGAACGTCAGCTTGGCGGTGCCCACCGGCAGACGGCTCGGCCCGTCGAAGTGCCGCCGCCAGAACTCGCCACTGTGCTGGTAGCCAGCGGCTTGCAGCTCCGCCTCGAACGCAGGCTCGGCAATCACTCGCTCGGCCTGGCTCTGTTCCAGGCAGTGCCGACGTTGAGCCTGGCTGAAAAACCCGGGCAGGATGACGCAGGTGAGCCCTTCGAACAGTGCGGCAAGGTCCCAGAGCATCGCTTCGATGCCATTGTCCAGGGCCAGGGCGACCACGCTGATGTGTTCATCGCGCAGGCGTTGCTGGCGGTATACCACTTCGGAATAAAGCGTCGCGTAGTCGAGCTGCGAGCCGTCGCCCCACAGCGCCACGGCGTGGCCCCTGCGCTCGGCATGACCACGCAGGGTGCGCTTGAAGCGTTCCATTTCAGGCGACATGGCTGGTTTCTCCGAGGTCCGTCGGCAGCCCCAGACGATTGAACAGGCCGGTATTGCGCAGATGAATGAAACCGGCGCGGATGTTTCCGACATGAACCCACGGCTGGCTTTCGTAGTAGCGGCCCCAGAGATGGCGGTCCTCGCCGAGGCGCTGAGGGTCGGCCGGGCACAGCGTCACAGGCTTGAGACCCAGGCGATGGAAGCTGTTGACCAGGCCGATGTTGCCAGTGAACGCAACCCACTCCAGACCGCCCATGGCCAACAGATAAGTGATCGCGATGATGCTCAGCCGGGCGCTGCCCGTGTCGCTGGCGGCCAGATTGCCAACCTCGACGATGCCGGCGCGGTCCACCGGACGGTCAGCGGCGGCACTGATCAAGGGCTCGATGGGGCTGTCCAGATAACGTTCGAGGAACAGCGGCCCCTGTGCGGCGCGGCGCACGCCAGCGGCAGCGCAGAGCGTGCCGTGGACATCGTCGAGCCCGAACAGCTCCGGCATGAAGTGACGAATATCGGCACCGTGGACCTGGCGGAAACGCTGCTGGATGAACGCTTCGAACTCATCTCGCCGAGGTTGTCCCGGCAAAGCCCGGTGCAAGTGGCGAACCGGCGGGCCGGCATCGCCAAAGGCCAGCGGCAGGTGGATGTTCCAGTCGAAATCGGGCATGGGTCAACGTTCTCCCTCGGGCTATTGGGGGAAAGTATCGAGGTCGTTTCTTAACGAAGTCTGAAGGTGGAAAATTTTGGCTCGTTAGAGAGGCAGTTCGGTCAAACCTGAACTGCCCCTGATCGCTATTCCGTAGTACAGTGCGCAAGTCCGATAAATATCCACTTTGAGATGACCTGAAGTCTCAGGAGCAACTTCAATGGACCCGAACACCCCGCCATCCCTCTGCCGCGGCGCTAACAGCATGATCGAAATCACCGAAGCCTCCATTGCCCAATTGCGCGCTGCGCTGGAGTCGGGCCAGACAACGGCGGTGGCGCTTGTCCAGGCCTACCTTGCCAGGATCGATGCCTACGACGGCCCCGATACGCCCACAGCCCTCAACGCGGTGGTGGTGCGCAACCCCGATGCATTGAAAGAGGCCCAGGCCTCCGATGCCCGTCGGGCCAGCGGCCAGACCCTGGGGCCGCTCGACGGCATTCCCTATACGGCCAAGGACAGTTACCTGGTCAAGGGGCTCACTGCCGCTTCCGGCAGCCCGGCGTTCAAGGACCTGGTTGCTTATCGCGATGCGTTCACCATCGAGCGGCTTCGCGCCGCCGGCGCCATCTGCCTGGGCAAGACCAACATGCCGCCCATGGCCAACGGCGGCATGCAGCGCGGGGTGTATGGCCGTGCCGAAAGCCCGTACAACGGCGACTACCTCACCGCGCCCTTTGCCTCGGGCTCCTCGAACGGTGCGGGCACGGCAACTGCCGCCAGTTTCGCGGCGTTCGGCCTTGCCGAAGAAACCTGGTCGAGCGGACGCGGTCCGGCGTCGAACAACGGCTTGTGCGCGTATACGCCGTCGCGCGGCGTGATCTCGGTGCGTGGCAACTGGCCGTTGACGCCGACCATGGACGTCGTCGTGCCCTACGCCAGGACCATGGCCGACTTGCTCGAAGTGCTGGACGTGGTGGTCGCCGAGGACCTGGACACCCGTGGCGACCTGTGGCGCCTGCAACCCTGGGTGCCGATTCCGAGCGTCGACTCGGTTCGCCCGGCCTCGTATCCGAGCCTTGCCAGCCACCCAAGTGCGCTGGCAGGCGTTCGGTTCGGCGTTCCTCGGATGTACATCAACGCCGACCCTGAAGCGGGCACGGCCCAGGCCCCCGGCATCGGCGGCCCGACGGGGCAACGAATCATCACCCGCGCCTCGGTGATCGAGCTCTGGGAGCAAGCGCGCAAGGCGCTTGAGGCCTGTGGCGCCGAAGTGGTCGAGGTGGATTTCCCCCTGGTATCCAACTGCGAGGGCGATCGTCCTGGCGCACCGACGGTCTTCACCCGCGGCCTGGTTTCCAAGGAGTTCCTGCACCATGAGTTGTGGGACCTGTCGGCCTGGGCATTCGATGATTTCCTGCGGGCCAACGGCGATCCGAAGTTGAATCGCCTGGCCGACGTCGACGGACCGAAGATCTTCCCCCACGACCCGGGCACCCTGCCCAACCGGGAGGACGATCTGGCCGCCGGCATGGATGAGTACGTGAAGATGGCCCAGCGCGGCATCACGCCGTGGGACCAGATCCCGACCCTGCCTGACGGCCTGCGGGGGCTTGAAGAGACACGTCGAATCGATCTGGAAGACTGGATGGCGCGGCTGGGCCTGGACGCGGTGATCTTCCCGACCGTCGCCGACGTCGGGCCGGCGGATGCGGACATCAACCCGGCGTCTGCCGATATCGCCTGGAGCAACGGCGTCTGGGTCGCCAATGGCAACCTCGCCATCCGCCATCTGGGCGTGCCGACTGTCACGGTGCCGATGGGCGTCATGGCGGACATCGGCATGCCCGTCGGGCTGACGTTCGCTGGCCGCGCCTATGACGATTCGACGCTGTTGCGACTGGCTTCGGCGTTTGAATCGATTGGCTCCAAACGCCTGATCCCGCCGCGGACGCCGCCGCTGTCGGCTTGATCGTTTGGCGGGTTTGGTCTTGGGGCTGCGCAGCAGTCCCTGGACCGGCTCTACAGCCGGAAAGACTGTTGCATGGCACGGGAAAGCAGGTCCACGGCCTCATCGCCGTGTGACGCCTGCGCTCGCATGAACACCACCTCATGCTCCTGAATAACCGGCAGGCCTTCGAGGATCTGCATGGCGTCCGTCACCCGCGCGCGGTCTATCAGGCTGACCGCCAACCCTGCCTCCACACACGCCTTGACGGCCTGGTTGGAGGGGCTTTCCAGGACGACTCGGGTCCTGCGGCCGCTTTGCCTGAGGGCCTCCATCATCGCTTGCCGATAAGGGCATTGCGCCGCATGCACCGCCAGCGGCAGCGGCTCCATCGAGGCCACTGTTGTGTGGACCGGACCGACCCAGACCGGCGTGGTGGAAACCAGCACTTGCCCGCCAGCACTGACCTGCCCCTTCGGCTGCGCAACGACCGCTGCCTGGAGCTTGCCACGCTGGACCAGGTCACGTAGCGCGTAGCTGGGCGCGGTCTTGAGTTCCAGCACCACGTTGGGCCACCCGGCGGCGAAGGTCGGGAGGATGTCGCGAATGACATGTTCGGCGTATTCATCCGGCACCCCCAGCGTAATGCGTCCCGCCAGCCGGGTTCCGTGCAGATCGGCCAGCACCCGATCATGGGTGCTCAGCAGCTCCGTCGTCGCCACGAGCAGACGCTTGCCCAAGGCGGTGAGGGATACGGATTGATTGTCCCTGTTGAGCAAACGCCCGCCAGCGACCGCTTCCAGACGCTGAATATGCACACTGACCGCCGCCGGGCTTTTGTGCAGCTGTTCTGCCGCCGCACTGAATTTGCCGATCCGTGCCACCGCATGAAAGGTACGTATCAAGTCGATATCGAGTATGGCCGTCATGATTCAATCTTCGTGAAGAACTGATGCACTACATTTTGATTTATTAGATTACGCGGGTTTCGTAGCCTGTGGTCATGAACCCGACCAAATCGATGGACTGCCCTTCCCTGCCCAAGCCCGACTGGCACTGGCTGATTCCGTTGCCGTTGCTCGAGGCGGCGTTGCTGCTGACGTGGAGCTCCGGCTTCGTCGGCGCGCGTTTTTCCATTGATTACGCGCCAGCATTGCTGGTGGTGTTCTGGCGTTGCGTCGTGGTCACGCTCGTCCTGTTGCCCTTCGTCGCCAGAGCGCTGCGCCGAACCTCGCCCGTCGTGTTGTTGAAAAATGCCGGTATCGGCCTTCTGGCGATGGCGGGCTACCTGGCCGGTATCACCCAAGGCATTGCCCTGGGTGTGCCGGCGGGCCTGGCCGCGCTTGTCGCCGACCTGCTGCCGATGGGCCTGGCGCTGTTGGCTGCGGGTGTACTGCGGCAACGACTGGCCTGGCAGATCTGGGCCGGGCTGCTCATCGGCCTGCTCGGCGTCATGCTGGTGACCCAAGGCGCGCTGGCGTGGGGCAACGCGCCTTGGTGGGCCTATGGCCTGCCGCTGCTTGGCATGCTCTCGCTCGCTGTCGCGACCTTGTGGCAGAAATATCTCCCCCCCGCGCAATCGCTGGGTCTGTTGCCTAACCTGTGGCTGCAATGCTGCGTTTCGGGACTGGCCTTCGCCCTGGTCGAAGCCGCCCATGGCAGCCTCGCCCCGATACCCAGCACAGGCTTTGCACTGAGCGTATTGTGGACCGCGGGCCTGTCGACGATGGGCGGCTATGGGCTCTACTGGCTGTGCCTGCGCCGCGCAACCGCCACCCGGGTCGCCAGCGTCCTGTACCTCAGCCCGCCCATTACGATGCTCTGGGCGTGGGCCATGTTCAACGAGCCGCTTTCATGGCAAATGGTCTCGGGCATGGCGGTCTCCGGGATTGGCATCTGGCTGGTCGTCGGCACCGAAGCCCGGCAGGCCAGGCGCCGAGCGTCTGAGCCGGAGCGCTAACCGCCCGGACTTGGCAGCGCGATGATTCCTGTGGCAGCGTAGGCTGGAATTTCAAACAACCCTCGCGCCCACGGCAAAACGGTAGTCATCATGATCTCGCATGTTTTTCTAGGTATCGCCGATTTTGATCGCGCCTTCGGGTTCTATTCAAAGGTCATGGCCGGGCTGGGCCTGACATTGAAATTTAGCGACGCCCACAAAGGCTGGGCGGGCTGGATTGCCGAGCATTCACCGCGCCCGATCTTCGTGATTGGAAAACCCTTTGACGGCAAGGTGCACCAACCCGGCAACGGACAAATGGTAGCTCTGCTTGCCCCCAGCCGGGAAGCGGTGAGGAACAGCTACGCGACAGCGCTGGCACTGGGCGGGACGTGTGAGGGAGAACCCGGCTTGAGACCCCACTACCACCCTGATTATTACGGCGCCTACTTTCGAGATCTCGATGGCAACAAGCTTTGCGTCTGCTGCCATGATTCGGTGTCGACTTAGTCGATCGTAATGCATGGCCCGCTTTCGTTTTCTGCCTAGCCAATGTACGAATAAACAGCGAACTCAAACCCGTTGAACGGAAAAGTAGCGACCTCTTTCATCCCCATGTTCAAGTGCGCACGAAGCGACGCTTCATTGTTTGCGCCCTCGCCACGGGTTCTGCGTTAGCCGATCGGCGTTAGCTTCAGCACCCGCATCACCAAGGCGCCAGCCTTCGCCAGCAAAGTGCCGTGCGCGCGTTGCTGACACAGGTCGTTCGAGACGAAACCTGCGGACTCGCTTGCCAAGGCGCCCATCAATTGGGGCAACAGGAATCCGCTTTCGTGCTCCTGGTAAGTCGCAACGGAGGTATCGGGCCGAGGGTTGCCGGTGCAAGTCGTGTCGATCATGGGAATCTCCCGATGGATGGAGAACGCTGCGACGACCCGAAACGGTCAATCGCTTCTGGGATCAGTTTCACTGGCGGACGGTTTTTAGAGAATGTCCAGGAATTACATGACTTGATTGCGTAATCTGAAACAATCGCAGCTGACTGAACAAAAAAGGCTTACCGAGGTTTTGATATTTCGTTCCGAGAGGGGTGTTTTTTTGGTGTGTATATCCGTTGTTGCGGTAACGGCGGCTTATGGTTCCGCCCTTACCGCAGCAACGGATATGCCCCCATATAAATCACACCGGCGCTTTCAGCATGTCATACGCCTCAAGCGACCGCAGCGAGTAGATATAGGCCGCCCCCGCATTCAACGAAATAGCAGTTGCCAGGGCCGCGGCGACCTCCTCGCGACTCGCGCCGGCCTTGATCGCCGCGTCCGTGTGGGCGGCGATGCAACCGTCGCAGCGGGTAGTGACGGCGATGGCGATCGAGATCAGCTCGCGGGTCTTGGCATCGAGCACATTGTTTTCGCTGGCGGCTTCCCCTAGCGCCATATAGGCCTTGACCATTTTCGGGTTGCTGCGGCCCAGTGCGCCAAAGGCCTTCTGAATGGTGGGCAACAATTCGGACCAGTTATTGAACATGGCATTAACTCCTGAGTGGGTTGGGTGTACTGTTTTGACGCCCTCAGTTTTTCACCCTGGCGCCACTCGGGTTTGCTCAATGCGCTCAGTTTTTTTGGCGAAATGCTCAAATGAATGCGATCGATAAACTCATCAGCCTGGCCAACGTGCGCGGCAGCCTGGACCTGCGCTGTCAGTTCCAGGGCGACTGGGCCATGGATCACGGGCAGCAAGCCCTGGGCACAGCGCCCTATCACATCGTGCTGGCCGGCGAATGCCGCGTCGAGTTTGCCGATGGGCAGCGCTTGCCCATGCGTGCCGGTGACATCCTGCTGTTGCCGCGCGGTGCCCCTCACGTCATGCACAGCCCTGGCAAAACGGTAACGCCGACCTCCCCCCGAATCCTGACCGGGGGCACCTTGCCGATTCATCGCATTGGCGGCGCCAGCGCGGAGCTGGACATGCTTTGCGGAGGCTTTCACTTCAACCGGGCTTCGTTGCTGTTCGGCGCCTTGCCCGAATACCTGGTGATTCCCAGCGGCGCATTACCGGCCAATGGGCCGTTGCCGGCGCTGGTGGAGGTCATGCGCGCAGAAGCAGATGGGAATAAGGTCGGCGCGCGCTTCTTGCTCGATGCCCTGTCACAGGCGCTGTTCACCCTGATTCTGCGTGCGCATCTGGCCAGCCAGGGACAGGACAGCGGCTCGCTGGCCCTGCTCGGCGACAAGCGTCTGGGCCGGGCCTGGCAGGCAATGCTGGCGGACCCTGCGCACGAGTGGACCATCCAAGGCCTGGCGGACATCGCGAGCATGTCCCGGGCCAACTTCATGCGTGCATTTGTCAAGGTGGCCGGTGTCTCGCCGTGGGTGCTGTTGACGCAAGTCCGCATGGAGTTGGCCTTCAGCCTGCTCAGTCACTCACACTTGGGGCTGAGCGATATTGCCGTACAGGTCGGCTACCAATCCCAGGCCGCGTTCAGCAAGAAATTCAAGGAAGTCTTCGGTGAGGCGCCAGGCCGTGTGCGCCGCGGGATCCTGGGTCCACGCGCGAGCTGATATTCAAGAAACATCCGCTCGCAGCGCCGGGTGCTCGCGCAGGTGCTCGACGATGTAGTCCACGAAACTGCGCACGCGCATCGGCGCCTTGCGTCTTTCGCGGTAGACCACATGAACCGGTATCGAGGGCGGTTCATAGGGTTGCAGGACCCGGCGCAAGCGTCCGCTGTTCAGATAGTCGTACAGCGGATAGTTCAAGCAGCGCATCAACCCAGCCCCATGAGCCGCCGCGTCGATGGCCGCCTGCAGCGTGGCGCAACTGAGCCGCGTGCGTGCCTTGAGGCCGCTGGCCTGCTGCTGGAAAGGCCACTGGACCCAATCCTGGTTGGCCTGCGTGGCGATCAATCGATGATTGTGCAGATCCTGCGGCACAACCGGCTCACCATGAATCGCCAGGTAGCCAGGACTGGCGCAGACGAGCGAACGAACGCTGCCGACCGGTCGTGCGATCAATGAGCAGTTGGGCAGATTCCCCACCAACACCGCCACATCCAGCCCTTCCTCATGCATGTTCGGAAAACGATCGTGGTAGTGGGCAAATACCCTGATCTCGGGGTACTGATCCATGTAGCCGGCCAGCACCGGGGCCATGACATAGCGGCTGAACAGCAAGGGCAACAGGATCGTCAGGTTGCCTTGGGCCTGGACATGCCAGCCCTTGGCCGACGCCTCGGCCTCGTCAATCGCATTGAGGATCCGTGAACAGTCAGCCATGAAGCCGACCCCGGCTTCAGTCAGCACGACCCCGCGCGTGCTGCGTGACAGTAACTGCACACCCAGTCGCGCCTCCAGCCGAGCGATGGCACGCATCACGGTCGGTCCGGAAACGTTGAGGCGCTGGGCTGCCGAGGCGAGACTGGGGCACTGCGACAGCGCATGGAACATCAGCATTTCATGGTGGCGAGCCATCAGGCGATGCCTTTTACGACAGGCTTGAGCGTGACGTCGTCCCCCAACCGATCAGCGAGGAAGTCCACGAACGTGCGCACCTTGGCCGGCACTCGATTGCTCTTCTGATACACCACGTGAATCGGCAACGCTGGTGGCTCGAACGCCTTGAGCACTACCTCAAGCTCGCCGTCGGCGACCTGCCGGGCCACTTGATAGGACAAGACCCGGGTCACGCCCCAACCCTGGCAGGCGATGTTGATTGCCGCCTGATTAGCGGTCACCACCAGGCGTGGATCAAAGCGCAGGCTCAGCGAATTGGCTTCGTCCATGAACTGCCAGTGGCTCAGCAAATGACTGGCCGAAGACATCACGATATTGGCCTTGCTCAACTCGCCAGGATGGGTTGGCCGTCCGTGTCGCTGGAAATAGGCCGGGGCGCCACAAATCACCTGGCGCACTTCACCTACCTTGATGACGTGCTGATTGTTTTCCTGCAAATGGCCGATGCGGATCGCCACGTCGATGCCTTCGTCAGCGATGTTCACCACGCGGTCGACCAACAAGGCGTTGAGGTGTACCGAGGGAAATTGATCCAGGTAATCCGTCAGCAAAGGCGCGATGTACAGCTCGCCAAACAGCACCGGGGCGGTGACCGTCAGATACCCGCAGGGGATCGAATAGCTGCCGGCAGCGGCCTCCTCGGCTTCATCGAGCTCACTCAGGATCCGTCGACAATCCTCCAGGTAGCGCTGCCCCGCTTCAGTCAGGTACACATTGCGGGTGGTGCGCGACAACAGCTGGGTGCCAATCCGCTCCTCCATCGCCGCAATTGCGCGCGTCACGCTTGGCGGTGATATACGCAGTCGACGGGCGGCAGCGGCGAACCCTTCCTCCTCGGCAACCGCCATGAAAACCTGCATTTCCTGAAAGCGATCCATGGGCGATCCAGCCTTGAGGGCACGTGGCTTGAATGTACTTGCCGGAAGATGCCCCCCGGCAAGCACCTGCGGTGTGAATCAGGCTTGCTGCAAGCCCTTGGCGGTGCGTTGCATGCCGACGAAATTCGGCAAGGCTTCGATGCTGCCCAGCCAGGCCCGGACGTTCGGGTAGTCGGTCAGCGCGACGTTGCCTTCCGGCGCATGGGACACGTAAGTGTACGCGGCCACGTCCGCGATGGTCGGTTGCTCACCGGCCAGGAACCGGCTCTGCTCCAACTCCGTCTCCATCACCTTCAACAGGGCATGGGAACGCTTGATGGCGTCTTCGGCGTCATAGCCGGCGCCGAACACGGTGATCAACCGGGCGTTGGCCGGCCCCTGGTTGATCTGGCCCGCCGCCACCGACAGCCAGCGCTGCACCCGCGCCTGGGCAAGCGGATCGCTGGGCAGCCATTGCCCCTTGCCATACTTGGCCGCGAGGTAGACCAGGATCGCGTTCGAGTCGGCCAGGACGGTGCCGTTGTCGTCGATCACCGGCACCTGGCCAAAACTGTTGATGGCGAGAAACTCCGGAGTCTTGTGCTCACCTTTCATCAAGTCCACGAATATCAACTCGGTTGGCAAGCCAAGCAGCGAGAGCATCAGCTCGACACGATGGGCGTGCCCCGACAGCGGGTGGCGATAAAGTTTGATCGCTTTCTCAGACATGACGTACTCCATGTTGTTTTGGGCTCGAAGCGGTGATCGCGTCGATGGCGCTATCCTCTGCTCCTGCCCCGGACAGCGGAATAACCAGCTTCTACAATCCAGCATTTCATCCGGTGAAACAGTCAGGCGGTCAGCCTAGACCTCGAGCACCAACGGCTCGCTCCCCTGGGCCGGCACCGCGCAACAGATCAGCACCTCACCTTCACCAACCGGTTCGGCCGGCTGGCTCAGGTAATGCACCTGGCCGCGGCTCAAGCGAGTTTTGCAGGTGCCGCAGGAACCGCCGCGGCAACTGAATTCCGGATTAAGGCCGCGCGCTTCGGCCAGCTCCAGCAACGTCCCGCTGCCCGGCTCCCAACGTGCCTCCTTGCCGGAACTGGCGAACAAGACCTTCACCGCTTCACTCGCAGCCGGCACTTGCTCTGGCGCCGGCATGCTCACTTCGAGATCCCGCACGAGCGTTGAGGGCCCAAAGGTCTCCGCGTGGATGCGATCGTCAGGGATGCGCAGTTTGCGCAGCCCGTCGTACAGCGCCTGGGTAAAGCTGCCCGGCCCGCACAAATAGAAGTCGTAGTCGTTGAGCGGCAGCAGCTTCTTGAGCAGTTCCACATCGATCCTGCCGGTCAGGTCATAACCTTCAGCGCCTCCTCCATCAGTGGGTGGTTGGCTGACCATGCGCAGCACCTGCAGCTTGTCGCCGGCACGGGCGGCCAGTTCGTCGATCTCGTCACGGAAAGCCAGGTCGGCCACCGAGCGGGCGCTTTGCACCAGCCAGACCGGGCGCATGCGGCTGATGCGTTGGCCCTGGTAAACCACCTCGCGCAACATCGACAACAACGGTGTGATGCCCACGCCCGCTGCCAGCAAGACCAACGGACGTCGCTCGGTGGCCTGGACGGTGAAATGGCCCTGGGGCGCCCGCGCCTCAAGCTCGTGCAGCGCCTGCACCTGATCATGCAGGTGAGACGACACCGAACCATCGCGCTTGACGCTGATGCGCAAAAAATCATCCGACGGCGCACTGGATACGCTATAGGTCCGGATCGATGGCGCGTTCTGTCCTTCCAGCAAGATCCGCACCGGCAAATGTTGCCCGGCTTCAAACCGGGGCAAACCCAAGCCATCGCTTGCCTGCAAGTAGAACGAGCGAATGTTGTGGCTTTCATCCACCACCCGCGCGACCTGCAATGCACGCCAGCGGCTACGCAGCGCCTCGGCCTGCAAGCGCTCGGCGGCCTGCTCCCAGCTGCCGGTCATCATTGAATTGGGCGAGTCGCCTTCGTCCTGGTCCTTCCAGCGCAGGGCAATGGCCGCCGGGCGATACACGATGCGTTGCGGGGTAAAGCGCAACAGCCGCTCGGCGCCCTGGAACGCGCTGATCTCGGGGTCGTCCAGCAGGACTTGCGCCGAGCCGCTCATTTGCAGCAGATCGCCCGTCTGGAAATCGACGAACACCAGCCCGGCCCGCGGATTGAGCAGGATGTTGCCCAGCGTGTTGAAAAACAGGTTGCCGGAAAAGTCCGGAATGGTCAGCGATCCGTCTTCGTCCATGCGCACAAACCCCGGCTTGCCGCCACGGTGGGAAGCATCGACCTGCCGCTCGCCGTCGCGCACCACGTAGGTGGCGATATAGAACGAATCGGCCGCCGTCACCAGGCGCCGCACCAGTGGGTCGGACACGGTCAGTTGACGCGGCGCAACGGCCTGCGCGTCGACAAAGTGGTACTGGCGCAGGTTGATGTAGCGAGGGCAGTTGCCATACGCCTGGCTCACTGAAATCTCGAGCCCAGGGTCGAGCTGACGACGCACGACACCGTTCATGCGGTTGCGCCGGCGGGTGTGCAACTCGATCCCCAGCATCCCGATGGCATCGCCCTCGCCCATGCCCTCCTGGGCCGGGTCGTTCGGCTCAGGCTCGAGGTCGATGTGCAGGGTCTGCGGATCGGGCGAGTTCATGAAGCCTGGTTGCCCGGCGCGCAAGGTCGCCCAGACATCGCCTTGCCGATCCACCGCCCCCAGCACCACGAAAGGCAGTTGGGCGTAGAACTCCCGATGCTGGTCCGGCATCCACGTGCGCGCCAGTTGCCGTTGCCCGACACCGGCCATCATGTCGACTGCCCCGACGGAGCGCTGCAAGGCCAGCTCTCCTTCGTGCCAGGGCGAGGTTTTTGCTTGCAAGGCTTCGTCCATCAGCTACTCCTCGCGCTCGCAGCATGAACGCCTGCGCCAGTGCGCTACGGTTAGGGATTCTCCGCCATCGTTTGCACGGCTGTGCAAATGGCTGGACTCATCTTCTGCCCAAAGCGACGGCGCAGGAATACGCACAAACTGCAATCCACCGTTTCATAAAATGGAATGGTGGAAGCACGAGGCATGGCCCGAACGGAGGTCAGGTCCTGACGCTGGCAAAGTTCTTGGTCAGCTCGAGCAAGGTCGCCCGCAACTCCGGAGGCCGCACAGGCTTGGCCAGGATCGAGATGTTCATGTGGTGCAGCGCGTGGCGAATTCTTTCGATTTCATGGCCGGTCATGATCATGGCGGGGACTTCCCAACCCCGTTGCTCGCGAATCGCGGCGATGCATTCGGAACCGGAGACCTTCGTGCCCAGGTCGAAGTCGGCAATGATGATGTCGCAGTCGCTGGTCACGCCCACCCCGTCGATGTGGGTTTCCACTTCGCACCCCCACTTCTCCAATAGCGCGGATGTCGCCATCAGCACGTTGGCGTCATCCTCCACCAGGCACACCCGCAAGCCTTGCAAACGGCTATGGGTGGACACCGGCCTGTCCACCATCGCCCTTGGCGCAACCGTTTCCAGCCCCTGGATCATGGCGCGCGTGCCCTTGCCGAGCCGGGAGTCCAGCTGGATGTCCAGATTGATCAGGAGGCTGATTCGCTTGACGATGGACAACCCCAGGCCCAGCCCCTCGACGTCCTTGTCACGAACGTGGCGCACCCGATAGAACTCCTTGAACACCTCGGGCAGGTGTTCGGCGGCAATGCCCCGGCCCTTGTCGTAGATGACGATGGCCAGGCCGCTGCCTTTCGGCCGCACGCCGATCAACACTGGTTGGCCGGAGGCATATTTGAGCGTGTTGGAGACCAGGTTCTGCACCATGGTCGCCAACAGGCCGGCGTTGACATTGACCCAATGCCGGCAAGGCCGCAGGCGCAACTCGACACCGGCCCAGCGTGCGGCTTCGGTGTTCTGCTTGACCACATCTTGAAGCAACGCGCCCAGGTGTACAGGTTCGGCCTGCGGTTCAAGCTGCCCGTTATCGAGGGTGTAGATATCGAGGATCGAACGAAACAGCTGCGAGACGATGTGCAACGAGCGGTCGATGTTGTCCACCAGTCGCAACTCTTCCTGGCCCAACCGGGCATCGCGCAGGCAGGCGGTGAACAAGCCGATCGAGTGAATCGGTTGGCGCAAGTCGTGGCTGGCCTGGGCCAGGAAGCGGGATTTCTCCTGGTTCGCGGCAATCGCCTCCTCCGAAGCGATGCGGGTTCGGGTCAGCAGGATATGCGCGTAGGCGGGCACCACTATGGTGGTGACGATCAGCATCAGGAACACGTAGGGCTGACCACGCCAGAACGGCGTGAGCAGGAAGATCACCACCAAGGTAGCGAGAGCGATCAACGTCGCGGCAGCCAGGTAGCGCGAGCCGAAGCGCATGCCATTGCCCAACGTGACCCAGAGCAATGCGGCGTACACCGGTAGCAACCCCTCCCCACCCACGATCAAGGCGAAGGCGAGGCTTGCATAGTCGAGGGTCATGGCAAAAAGACGACGCAGGATGAAGTGCCCGGGCCAACGCTTGATCGCCATGCGCAGCGGGACCGCGACGCCGAAAAAAAAGGCCATGTACCACAGGATCGGTACATAGGTATCGAAGTCACTGGCCAGACAGGCCACCACAATGACGTAGAGTGAAGCACAGGCCCCGACCGTCAATCTCAAGGTAGCCTGATCAAGCTCGCTATTCTTTTCCGTCATAGTCACTGGATTATTCCAACATGAAAGGTTGTTTCAAACTTGAAACCCAAGGGGGCAGTTTAGGTTACGATTCGTGAACTGGAAGATCAGAAGGATCTGAAGCATGACGTGCAGAGTAATTGTGGCAGATGACCATCCTTTGTTTCGCGAAGGTATGCTGAGGACCATTGAACGACTCATACCGACAGCATCCATAGAACAGGCTGGAAATCTGGACGAAGTATTGGCGCTGGCACGTTCCGGAATGGAAGTGGACTCCCTGATACTCGACTTGCGCTTTCCCGGGATCAAATCGTTGCAAGTAATCGGCCAGTTGCGCAGTGAGTTCAAGCGCACCTCGATCATTGTGGTTTCAATGGTGGATGATGTCGACGTTATTTCCCAAGTGATGGCGCTGGGTGCCGACGGATTCATCGGCAAGAATATCGACCCCGCCGGTATTGCCGACGCCATCATGGCAATACGCGAAGGCGAAGTGGTGGTGAAGTATCAGGCCGAAAACGCGATCCTGGACGATGCACTTTCCCAACTGACCGCGCGCCAACGGCAAGTGCTTGGCTTGATCGCCGCCGGCAAGACCAACAAGGAGATAGCCCGGGACCTGGGCATTTCCCCGTTCACGGTGCGCATCCATGTCTCAAGCCTGCTCAAATCCCTGGGGGTGCCCACGCGCGCGGCGGCTGCGGCGCAGTTTTCCAACTTCCCAGGCAATGGTGGATGGCCGGGAAAACAAGACAATTAAATGTATAACGACCGCGAATATTAATTGAGCATCACCCTCCCTGCCTGCCCATCTCCGAGGCCATAGCACACTTGTACTATAGCGTCGCCCAGTACTCTCCCCCTAAGCTGTGGACGCTCCATAAAAAGGCTGTTCGAACAGCCAAACATAAAGAAAGCCAACATGCCATGCGCCGTGCAGTATCACTGTACCTATTGAAACGTTATGACGTGCGAAGCCTATGGATTTTATAAATCGATAGGCGGCGCAATGCTGGGTCAACTTCACCGTCTGCACGGTTGAAATGGAATGGTCCTGACATTAACTCAAGGTAAGTCATCATGTCCTTCGAATATGGAAAAACACTTAGAAATGGAATGGCGCTGTGCGTGCTGGCGGGCGTACTGAACGGTTGTGCAAACACCGGCGACTTGGGCAACTTGATGGGTTCCTTGAATCAGGGCGCCAAAAAATACGACGTCTCGTACCTCAAGCAAACAATCATTCCGGGCAAGACGACAAAAGGCCAGATCACTCAAATGTTCGGCGCGCCGACCAATGAAGAACTCAATTCGACGAGCTCCAGCAACGAGTCGAACTGGACCTATGAAAAGACTGATGAAGGCCTGGATAAGTACATGAAGCTGGCCCATAAGTACGTCTCGACCGAAACCAGCCTGAAGATGTATGAAACCTCGGCACAACTGTCCAAGGCGCAAACCGTAGCCAATGACGTCAGCAGCGTGACCGGCACGAAAACAGGCCAGAGCCAGAGCCAGGGTTCGGTATTGACCATCTATTTCGTCGATGATGTCGTGAAGTACTACAGGGTCTACTGACGCAATGGCATCGCCCGTTGGGGACAGCATCACGTCTGTTCCCAACCTTCACCGAGGCTAGCCGCTACGCTTGGAGGCATCAGAGGTCATGCGGTGCCAAAGCCAGTGGAAAAGAACAGTGAACTCGACCAGGCCACGTTACGCCTGACCGTCAGCGCCTGTGCGCTGTTGTATATCGTCATCCTCGCCGGCCTCTATCCAGAAGAGGCCGCGAGCTACGT
This sequence comes from Pseudomonas sp. H1_F01, assembly GCF_054681425.1. Taxonomy (NCBI): domain Bacteria; kingdom Pseudomonadati; phylum Pseudomonadota; class Gammaproteobacteria; order Pseudomonadales; family Pseudomonadaceae; genus Pseudomonas; species Pseudomonas sp. H1_F01. The sequence goes on from NZ_CP162823.1 coordinate 3,934,208, forward strand.
ACCCATCATTATCTACATCTGTACGTTCATCTTCGTCTCGGTGTTCCTGCGCATGATCATCAAGCGCTGGCCTGGACACTTCTTCTGGCGGCGCCTTTTCACGATGCTGCATGACTATGCCGGTATCGCATTTGCCATGATCGTGGGTGGAGAGGGCACGCTCCCGGTGTACGCTGCATTACTCTGGGTCACGCTGGGCAATGGCATGCGCTTCGGCTCGCGCTACCTGGCGCTGGCGACCGTTATCGCGCTGTCGACCCTGGTACTGGTTTTCTGGCTGACCCCGTTCTGGCATACGCAGCCCTACATGTTCCTGATGTTGATCGTCACCACCATTGTGGTGCCCGCCTACGCGCACATTTTGCTCAAGCGCACACGCATTGCCTCCGAAGAAGCCATTTTGGCCAATCAGGAGAAATCGCGATTCCTGGCCCAGGCCAGTCATGACCTGCGCCAGCCAATCCACTCCATCGGTCTGTTTACGGCCTGCCTGCGTGACGCCAGGCTGGGGCTGGAAGAATTGCGGCTGGTGGACAACATCGACCGTTCGCTGCACACCGTGTCGCAACTGTTCCGCTCGATCCTCGATATCTACACCCTCGATCACGGCCAACCGATGCCGAAGGCCGACACCGTACACCTGGGCCAATTGCTGCAGGACGTCGTCAAGCAGAACACCGAAGCGGCCCGCTGGGCCGGCGTCGAGCTGCGTTTGCGCGCCTGTCCTTACTGGGTCAGCGTCAATCCCGGCTTGCTGACCACGATGGTCCAGAACCTGCTGTCCAACGCGCTCAAATACGCACCCGGCCAACCCGTGCTGATCGGCGTGCGACGCCAGGGCCAGCGCCTGGCCGTGGTGATCTACGACAAGGGGCGCGGCATCGCCGCCGAACATTTGCCCGAGGTGTTCAAGGAGTTCTACCGCGTTCGCCATGCGCGCGACAAGGATGTCGAGGGGCTCGGCCTCGGCCTGTCCATCGTCAAGCGCATCAGCCAGATGCTCAATGTCGATATACACATCCGTTCCAAGGTCGGACAAGGCACCCGGGTGGCGATCAGCGGCCTGAAACCGGCGGTACCACGTGTCATGGCGCCCAAGGTGGTGCCCGTCCAGAATCGCCTGGACGGGTTGCGGGTGTGTTTGGTTGAAGACGACGCCAACGTGCTGATGGCGACCTCGGCGCTGCTGGAAAAATGGGGCTGCGAGGTGGAGGCCCACAGCGACGGTGAAGGGCTGACCAGCGATTGCGACATCGTCATCGCCGATTTCGACCTGGGCACAAAAGTCTCGGGCGCCGAATGCATTGCCGCGCTACGCGAGCAGCGCGGCTGGCAAGTCCCGGCGCTGGTCATCACCGGGCATGAGATCGAGCGGATACGCCAATCGCTGCAAAGCCTGAGTATCTCGGTGCTGGCCAAGCCCGTGCGACCGCCGGAACTGCGAGCGGTATTGCTTGAATTGGTCAAGCGCATGGATCGCTGGGGCGAGGACTCAGCTCACCTCAGCCCACCCAGCCGATAGCCGTCTTGGGAATCACCTCGGACTCGTCGAGTTTGGACGCAAACATGCTCACGGCCTCGAGTGCATCCGTGGTCCCGTTCCTGATTTGCACGATGACCGAGCCGGCCTGGTCTGCCAGGGTTACACCGCGCAATGCGCCTTCATGGGTCACGTTCATGCTGGCGACGGCGTCGCGGGTTTCGGAGAGAATCATGCCGATCATTTCGGCAATCTCCGAGGTGGAGCGACTGGTGCGCCCGGCCAGTTGCCGGACCTCGTCGGCCACCACCGCGAATCCCCTCCCCTGGTCTCCGGCCCGCGCGGCCTCGATAGCCGCGTTGAGGGCCAGCAGGTTGGTCTGGTCGGCAATGCCGCGAATGGTGTTGACGATGGCTGTGATCTCTTCCGAACGCGCCCCCAACTGCCCAACCAGACGCGCGGAAGAGCCAATGTTGTCGGCGATCTCGCGCATCTCCTTGGCAGTCTGGTGGATCACCTGGGCGCCCTGTTCGGCCACTCGCTCGGTCTCGGCGGAGATATGGTACGCACGGGAAGCGCCACGCGAATCCTCTTCGAACTTCTCCACCCGTTCGCTGATGTCACTGGCGAACTTCACAACCTTGCACAACTTGCCTTCGGCGTCGTAGACCGGGTTGTAGCTGGCTTCCAGCCAGACGACTTTGCCGTTTTTGCCGAGGCGCTTGAACTGGCCACTGAAAAACTCGCCGGCGTTGAGACGACGCCAGAAATCACTGTACTCCGAACTGCCCACCAGGCTCGGTTCGCAAAACATCCGGTGATGCTTGCCCTTGAGCTCTGCCAACGTGTAATTCATGACATTCAAGAAGTTGTCGTTGGCGGTCAGGATGTTGCCGCCCAGGTCAAACTCGATCACTGCCATGGCCCGGTCGAGTGCCGCCAGCCGGCCACGTGTTTCTGCCTCGCTGGCAACCTTGGCGGTGACATCGAGTGCGTACTTGACCACCTTCACGACGCGGCCTTGCTCGTCCACTACCGGGTTATAGCTAGCTTCCAGCCACACGTTCTGGCCTTGCGCGCTACGGCGCTGAAACGTGCCGGAAACAAATTGGCCGGCGCGCAGCTGGTTCCAGAATTCACGATACTCGGCGCTGCCCACCAGCGCTGGGGTGCAAAAATCCCGATGGGACAGGCTGGCCAACTGATCCGCACGGTAGCCCATCGTGCCAAGAAAATTCTCGTTCGCCCGAAGGACCTTGCCATCGGGGCTGAACTCGATGACAGCCATCGACCGCTCCAAGGCGCCGACCAGTCCTTTGTATGTTGCCAATTCGGCCGTCCTAGCCGTCAGTTCATTTTTTAGTGTTTTATTAAACATGACGTACCCTCGGTGAACCCTGAAAGTAACCGGACCTTTTATTCATATCGGCTCGCTGGCTGGAGGCTGAACGGTACGCTGTAATTATGTTTTGGCGCCAAAACTCACCGAATCCATCAACCAGGTTCTAAAGGCCTGCACTTTTGGGGTGTCGGCTGTTTCAAGCGGGCTCACGAAATAAAAGCCGAGGTCAGATTTCAATCGCAGATCAAAGGGGGCAACCAATCGTCCGGCCTTCAGGTCATCCTCGACATAGGTTGAACGCCCGATGCAGACCCCCAGGCCGTCAACCGCAGCCTGAACAGCCATCATGGCAAGGTCGAAAGTCAACCGGCTGCCTTCGGCCAGTTTTTTCGGTTGGCCGGCGGCACTCAACCAGGCACTCCAGTCGTCGTGGGTCACCCCACTGACCTGCAACAAGGTGTGCCGGGCCAGATCGCCCGGATTCTCCAGGGCTGTCGGACCTTGCAGCAGCCTGGGGCTGCACACCGGAAAGATCTCATCGGCCATCAGCCAGTCCGCCCGCAAGCCCTTCCAATCCCCGGAACCGTAACGAATGGCCGCATCGACGCCGCCCTTGCGAAAATCCACCCGTTCGGTGGAGGCCGTAACGCGTACGTCAATGTTGGGAAATACCTGCTGGAAAGACGCCAGTCGCGGCAACAACCATTTGGAGGCAAAGGACACCAGCGTACTGATGGTCAAGACGCTGTTGTTGCGGCTCTCCAGCAACGTCTGCGTGCAATAGCGCAACTCATGGAACGCCGCACGAACGCCTGGGAAATAGCCATGTCCTTCGTCTGTCAGGGCCAGACCATCCTTGAGCCGCAGGAACAGGCGCACGCCCAGCTCCTCTTCGAGCCGGCGAATTTGATGGCTGATGGCTGTTTGAGTGACGTTCAGCTCTAGCGCGGCCTTGGTAAAACTCATGTGGCGAGCGGCCGATTCGAATGCTTTCAGGCCATTTAGAGATGGGATTCGTGTGGCCATTGGGTTTGGCTTTCTCATGAGATTTTGTCATACGCTAGCACTGAAGATGTCCTTTGAAAATGTTCCGGCCCTCGCGGATTCTGGCGGCACGCCCCCCGACCTTGAGGAAACCATGAAACTGTACTTCGCCCCCATGACCTGCTCATTGTTCCCGCACATCGTGCTGCGGGAATTGGGCCTGCCCTTTGAATTGATTCGGGTCGACAACCAGACCAAACGAACTGCCGATGGGCTCGACTTCCTGACCATCAACCCCAAGGGCTACGTGGCAGCCTTGGTGCTGGATAACGGTGATGTCCTGACCGAGGGGCCCGCCATCGTCCAATACCTGGCCGATCTGGTTCCCGCAAACACACTGGCGCCGGTCAATGGCACCTGGGAGCGGGTTCGCCTGCAGGAATGGTTGAACTTCATTACCTCCGAGATTCACAGCGGATGTGCGCCACTGTTCAACGCCGATATTGCAGAGCCGACCAAGGCCATCTTCAGGGCAAAGCTGTTCAGGCGCCTGGATTACCTCAGCCAGGCCCTTGAACAACAGGATTACCTGATGGGCACCTTTGGCCTGGCCGACGGCTATTTGTTTACCGTCCTGAACTGGCTGCCGTTATTCAATATCCAGATCAGGGACTGGCCGGCGCTGGCGGCGTTCATGGCGCGAATCGCCGCACGCCCTAGCGTCCGGGCGGCCATGGCTGCGGAGGCGGCATCCAATCTCGGTGCGATCTGACCCACCGCTATCGCGAGCAGGCTCGCTCCCACAGGTGTCCGGGGTGATTGTGAGATTCGAGATACACCCGGATCCCTTGTGGGAGCGAGCTTGCTCGCGATAGCGGCGGTACAGCCACGCCAGGCCCCAACGCTTGCGCACTTGTGCTAAAAAGCACCGTTATCGTTCTGAGTTCCGGTCATGGCCCTTGCTTCACCTCCCGATCTGACGGACACGACGCATCTTGTTCAACCGCTTTCCCGCACCTACTCATCCGGGACGTTGATCGCGCCTCATCATCATGAATGGGGCCAGCTTCTCTACGCGCAAAGTGGTCTCATGTGGGTCGATACACCCGGTGCTGCGCTGCTGGTCCCGCCGCAGCGCGCGGTGTGGCTGCCGCCGCGGGTCACACATGGGATCCGAGTGGTTTCGCCCTTGGAGATGCGCAATCTCTATTTACGCGCAGAACTGGCCATGGGCGTGGGGCTTGAGCTGGAAGTGCTCGATGTCAGCAAACTGCTGCGCGAGCTGATCATCCGGCGAGTGGCGCTGGGTAACCGTCCTGATCCTGCGTTGCGTGATGCCTTGGACAACCTGCTGGTGCTGGAACTTCGCGAGCAGCGCTCGGCGGTGCTCAAGGTGCCCATGCCTGCCGGCGGGGATAGGCGCTTGCACAATTTGTGCGAGACGGTGCTCGACGTCCCCGGCCTGGCCATGTCCTTTGAGCAGCATGCCGAGTCGGTGGGGGCCAGCACCCGCACCTTGGCCCGGTTGTTCCATGCCGAGCTTGGCCTGACGTTCACCGAGTGGCGACGCCAAGTGCAGTTGGCCCACGCCGTCGCCGCACTCCTGGAGGGTGACTCGGTGGGGACGATAGCGGCGCGGTTGGGCTACACGCTGAGCAGTTTCAGCGAGATGTTCCGCCGTTCCCTGGGCGTTGCACCGTCGGCGTATAAAAACGCGATGGCATCAAGGGGATTTGTCCGATAGACGAAACTCTCTGGCGGGCTCACTATCGGCCCGGACGCTATCCTCGATGCACATTTCGTCGAGGAGTATTGCAGCTTGAAAGCCCTACAGTTTTCCGCCACCGGCAGCCTGGACCACCTCTGCCTCGTTGACTTGCCGACACCCGTCCCGGGCCCCGACGAGGTCCTCATCCGGGTCAAGGCGGCTGGGCTCAACCCCAGTGATGTCAAGAATGTCGAGGGCCGCTTCCCCTATACCACCTTGCCCCGCGTGCCCGGCCGTGATTTCGCCGGGGTGGTTGAGCAAGGCCCGGCACACCTGCTCGGCAAAGCGGTCTGGGGAACCGGCAGGGGCCCAGGTTTCCTGCGTGACGGCTCCCATGCGCAATACCTCACGGTTCCGGCAAGTGGCGTGGCCCTGAAGCCCGAGCGTTTGTCCTTCGTCCAGGCGGCGGCTATGGGCGTGCCTTTTACCACCGCCTACGATGCCGTTGAACGATCCCACGTGCAGCGCGACACGACATTCTTGGTGATTGGCGCCAATGGCGCGGTAGGCAGCGCGGCGCTTGCCCTGGCGAAGGCCCGCGGGGCCCGTGTGCTTGCGGCGGTACGGCGACCGGAGCGGGCCGCCGAGTTGCAAGCCAAAGGCTACGACGTCATCGTGACCAGCGCGCCCGGCAGCCTTGCAGAGCAGGTCAACGCGGTGTTTCCGGGAGGGGCGCAGGTCATCTTCGACACCACCGGCTTCTGGCTGCAAGAGGCGGTATCGGCATTGGCCAACTTCGGTCGCATCGCGATCATTGCTGCCCCGCCGGATGGGATGGTGCACTTCCCCGCCCTGGCGCTCTATCGCAAAGGCGGCATCTTGATCGGGGTGAACTCGCTGCTCTATGACAATACCGATTGCGCCCGGATGCTTGAAGAATTTGGCAAGCACTTCGAGGCAGGCGTCATCGACGCTCCCACGGATATTCTTGAAATCCCCCTGGTGGACGGCAAGGCCCAGTACGCGCTGATCGCCAAGGGCAGCAGCGCAAAAGCCGTACTGGTGCCCTGATCCAGAGCGGCTCGGTTTATTCGCTCAAGGCCTGGTTGAAGGACGTGTCGATAATCCCGGCAGTGGCCAGCGGTGCCGGCAGCGCCTTGACCTTGAACAGGAAGTCCGCCGTGCTTTGCAGGTCGGCGGCAGCCTGTTGGTCCACCGGGCCGACACTCATGTGTGCCTGACGCAACCAATGACGCGAGACGTTCTGGTCGAGGTTGGCCTTTTTCGCCCACAGGTCCGCGTATTGGTCGGTGTGGTTGTCGACCCAGGCGCGGGCTTGTTTCACACGCCCGAGGAAGTCGGCGATGGCTTCGCGCTTGCTGTCGATGGCCGGCGTCGAAGCGGCAATGGCGCTGAGGCCGGGCATGAGGTTTTTCGCCGTCAGGATCGGTCGGGCGCCGGAGAACAGGATCTGTTGCGAGATGTAGGGCTCCCACACCGGAAACGCATCGATGCTGCCCTGGGGCAAGGCCGCCGCCGCGTCGATCGGCATCAGCTTGATGAATGCCACATGGTTCTCTGGCAAACCGGCCTGCTCCAGGGCGCGCAAAGTCAGTTGCTGGCTCCAGGCACCGGGCCAATAGGCGACTTTCTTGCCCTTGAGGTCGGCGATGGTCTTGACCGGTGAATCCTTGGGCACCAGCAGCGCGATAGTGTCCGGGTTCTGCCGCGAGACACCGATCAATTTCACCGGTGCCTGCTTGGCAGCCAGGAACAGAAAACCCGAATCGCCGAGGAAACCCAGGTCCAGGTCGCCGGTATTCAGCGCCTCGGCCAGGGGCGCGGCGGCCTGGAAGTGTTTCCAGTCGACTTGGTAAGGTGCGCCCTCAAGCACACCCGAAGCCTCCACCGATGCCCGTACGTTGTAATAGTTCTGGTCGCCGACGTGCAGTACCAAGGGCTCGCTGGCGTGGACCAAAGGGGCGGCGAACAATGTGCTGAGGAACAGACGGCGCAGGGATCGGGCGAACTTCATGAAGACATTCCTGAGTGAATTTCATAGAACATAACGCTCTTGGAATTCACATTAGAAATTCTTTTAAAGCATAAGCTCATAGTCACAGGCAGCCAATGTCCAGGGCGCAACAGTGCCGCAACAGACTGTTGGCTGGGCAACATCTCCCTGAAGCTTTCACTTTGTGGCAGCGCCCGCAGACCGCCCTTTCGCCGGCTATGACACAGAGCCTGCAATAACGATGGATATTGGGCTTACAGGCCTCATCGCGAGCAAGCTCGCTCCCAGATTCAATCTCCATTGAATAAAAAATTCATATCCGACACAGAACCACTGTGGGAGCGAGCTTGCTCGCGATGACGGCGGCAAGCCCAACCTCAGCCAATCAGATTCGCATACACCGGCCGGTCGATATTCCCACCGGACAGAATCACCGCCACCCTTTTCCCCCGCATCGTTTCACGCTCCTGCATCAGCGCTGCCAAGGCGGCAGCGCCGGCACCTTCGGCGAGGTTGTGGGTGTCGGTGTAATACGCCCGCATGGCCCCGGCAATTTCAGCGTCGCTGACCGCTACGATTCGCGCCGCCCCGGCTCCATAGATGGCAAAGGCCTCGGGAATGGGTCTGCGCACGGCCAAGCCGTCGGCAAAGGTATTCGCCGAATCGGTCTCGCATAGCCTGCCCGTTTCAAACGACAACTTCGCCGCGACGGCCTCGGTGGACACCACGCCCACCACGTGGGTCTTCAGGCCCAAGGCATCGCGGGCGGCGATGACCGCGCAGATCCCCGAGCCGCAGCCTATCGGCACATAGACAGTGTCCAGGTCCGGCACCGCGTTGAACAGCTCGAGCCCATAGGTCGCCACGCCCTTGACCAACTCGGGATGGAACGGCGGCACCAGGTAGAGGCCATGCACTTGGGCCAGGCGTGCGGCCTCTTCACGGGCCTCATCGAAATCGCGGCCATACTCGACCACCTCGCCGCCAAAACCGCGCATGGCGTTGTTCTTCTCCAGCGAGTTACCGCGCGGCACGACGATCAACGCTTTCAAACCCAATGCGCTGGCCGCCAGCGCCAGGCTCTGGCCATGGTTGCCGCGAGTCGCCGTGACGATGCCTTTTGCCTCTGGGTGCTCGCGCATGAGCCAGCGCACGAAGGTCAGGCCGCCGCGCACCTTGAAGGCCCCCGTCGGGGTGTGGTTCTCGTGCTTGACCCACACCGTGCAACCCAACCGCTCAGCCAGCAAGGGCCAGGCGTACTGGGCGGTGGCGGGCATGACTTCGTATAAGTGGCGGGCAGCTTGTTCGATATCGTCGCGAGTCAGTGTGTGCATGATGGGCCTCCGGGTTTTTGCCCAGTCTAATCAGGGCACCACCGGCGGGCTTTCAGAAAACTGACCTGACTTTCAGGCCCTCTCTTCACTACTATGCTGTTCATGAACCCTCGAAACCGCCACCAGCCGCCCCAGTCCGAACCGGTCCGTCGCATCGAGGCAGGACCGTGGGCGATCGAATTGCTGCCCGGCTGCGCCTACGCCACCCGCTATGTCGCCACCCAGTCGGCGATCGGCTTCGCCTTCGACAGCCAGCGCGGCCTGCATGCCATCGGCAGCGACCGCGTGCAGCCCTTCGAGGCGATCCCCAACGGCCTGGCATTCGTCCCCGCCGAATGCGACGTGTTCTCCGAGTCCCCCAGGGGCGGTGAATACCTGCGGGTCGTGCGCACCGACGGTATGGCGTTGCCGGGGGAGCATGCGTTCAACAACCGTATTGACCCGCAGGCCATCACCCTCGCGCTGAGAATGCGCAGCGCATTGCTGCGTGCCAGCGCAGAGGATGACTGGGAGGCCTGGGCGCTCGGATTGGCTGAACGGGTAAAGGACCCCAAGACGTTTTCGGCCCCCGTACAAGGGGCCATCACCGGCGGGCGAATGCGCCTGCTCGACGAGTTCATCGACGCCGGTCTCGACGGTCCGCTGGGGGTCAAGGAAATGGCCGGCCTGCTTGGCTTGTCCGAAGGGTATTTCATGCGGGCATTCAAGAATGCCACCGGCAAAAGTCCACACAGCTACCTGATCGACCGGCGCCTGGCCAAGGCACGGGCGCTGATGCGCGATTCAACCGCCCGACTGACCGATATCGCCCACACTTGTGGCTTCAACTCCCAGGCGCACATGACCACGCTGTTCAAGCAACGCCTTGGCGTCAGCCCGGCGCAGTTGCGCGGGTATTCGAGGCCCTGAACGAGCGGGACAAGCCGCTGGTACGGGGTACCTGAAACGCGCAGTGGCAGCCCAAATCAAATTGCCATCAGATGACCTTGCAAAAACACCCGGGCCGTCTAGATTCAAACCTGTCTCCAACCACATCATCAACCACACCTGACAGCCCTTCGGGCGAGAGCGTCTATTGGCCTAAAACACACACTTGGCGTTGCTTTCAATTACTGACACGGAATCAGTCAATAACAACAAGAGGGATGCTTGATGAAGCATGGCCGTGGGTATCGTTTGCTCTCGCAAAAAGGCGCAGCCGGACATTTCTGGCTGTCGTTGGTTTGCTTTTCAGCCCTGGTGATCGCCAGCTTCTTGCTGTTCGAACAACAGATCCAGGATTTCCTGACCCATCTCAACCTGTACCAGCCCTCGACGCCCGCGCAGAAACTCTACCTGGCGTTGCTGCTGATCGCCCTGCTGGCGCTGGACGTGGTGCTGCCGGTGCCGTCGAGCATGGTCGCGCTGCTGGCCGTAGCGATGCTTGGCAGCGTGGGGGGTTACCTGGCGATTTTCGTGGGGCTGTGCCTGGGCGCCGGGTTGGGCTATGCCTTGGGAGCCGGCTATTTGCGTTTGTTGGCCGGCCGCCTGGGCCTGCATCAGCGCCAGCCGGGGCAACTGGCGTACCGGTTGGGCACACTGTCGTTGATCTGCCTGCGCGGGGTCCCGGTGCTGGCGGAAACCTCGGTCGTCGCCGCCGGGATGCAACGCTACCCGCTGCGCGCGTTCATCCTCGTCACCACCCTGGCCAATGCTGGCCTGGCATTGGCCTACAGCGCCATTGGCACCTTTCTCGTCGAGCAGAACGCGCTGTTGGTGACCCTGCTCGCCAGCATGGTATTGCCCGGGCTGTTCATCGCCGGGTACAGCCTGTTCAAGAGCCTTCGCCGCAGCGACGCGGAGCAACCGTTGCACGGGCGCTTCAAGGTCAGCTACGACTACCCGGTGGTATTCACCGATCATGTATTCGATCCACTCAATCCCTGCCTGCACCGCCAGCTCATGGCCGGCCACAGGGGCCCGGTCACGGTGTTGATATTCGCCGATGAACAACTGCTGCACAGCGCCTCGCACCTGCTGGAACAGATCAACGCCTACTTCGTCAGCCACTTTCCAGACCTGCACCTGCAGGCGCCGCCGATCGCGGTCCCGGCCGGCGAGTCGAGCAAGGATTCTAAGGTGTTGCAGCGGCTGTACACCGACATGCTGAAACATGGCTTGGACCGGCATTGCCATGTGCTGGCCGTCGGTGGCGGCGCGGTGCTGGATGCGGTGGGCTACGCCTGCGCCACCTTCCACCGCGGCATTCGCCTGATTCGCATCCCCAGCACCGTGCTCGCCCAGAACGACGCCGGCATCGGTGTGAAAAACGGCATCAACGCCTTCGGCCAGAAAAACCTGCTGGGGGCCTTCTATCCCGCCACCGCAGTCATCAACGACTTTCAATTGCTGACCAGCCTGACCCGGCGCGACCAGATCGCCGGGCTGGCCGAGGCGGTCAAGGTGGCGCTGATCAAGGACCAGGCGTTTTTCCAGTGGATGGAGCAACAGGCCGACGCCCTCGCCTGCTTCGAACATGGGGCCAGCCGCTATGCGATCCGCCGCTGCGCCGAATTGCACCTGGCGCACATCACCGGTGCTGGCGACCCCTTCGAACGCGGTAACGGGCGGCCCTTGGACTACGGGCATTGGGCCGCTCACAAACTGGAAAATCTCAGTCAGCACCGACTGCGCCATGGTGAAGCCGTCGCGGTGGGCATGGCTCTGGATGGACTCTACGCCAATGCCTTGGGGTTGTTGAACGACAGCGACACCGAACGGGTGCTGAACCTGCTGCTCAAGCTCGGCTTCTGCCTGAACCCGCCGGAACTGATCTTGAAAGATGCACTGGGCCGCTCGCAGGTTTTGCTGGGGCTGGAGGAGTTCCGCCAGCATCTGGGTGGGCAACTCTCCATCCCCATGCTCAGCCGGATCGGCGAGTCGGTGGACTTGCATGAAATCGATACCGCGCGAATGGAGCAGGCATTGCAGCGGCTGTCCACCCAGGTCGAGCTTGCGCTACCCCTGAACGAGCGCTGTGCGCAATGAACCAGACCGCGCCGAACCTCAAGGCCTGGCTGACCCTCGGCCGTGTGTCCAACCTGCCCACGGTGTGGACCAACACCTTGGCCGCCGCCCTGCTCGCCAGCAGCGCCGGGGCCCTGGCTCCGCCGTCTTCCCTGGTATGGATCCTGCTGCTGGCGGCACTGTCGCTGCTGTACCTGGCCGGCATGCTGTTGAACGACCTGTTGGACGCCGACTGGGACCAACAACACCACAACCCCCGCCCCATCACCCTGGGCCTGGTCAGCCGCCAGCAAGTGCTGCTGGCCACTGCGTTGTTGCTGGTGCTGGCCGCGGCCTCACTGCTGGGCCTGAGCCGGTTGATCGAGCAGCCGCACTGGCTGCTGGGCAGCGCCACCCTGTTGGTGGGCTGCATCCTCGGTTACAACCTGCTGCACAAGAAATACGCCCACAGCGTCTGGCTGATGGGAGCCTGCCGCTCGGCGCTCTACCTCACCGCAGCGGCAAGCCTGGCGGTGCCGCCGGGACCGATCTGGCTCTGCGCCATTTTGCTCGGTGTCTACATCAGCGGCCTGACCTACCTGGCTCGCCAGGAACATCGCAACCAACTGATCAGCCGCCTCCCCCTGCTGCTGATGCTGAGCCCACTGGCCTTGGCGATCTACGCAGGCAGCGCCTGGTTCTGGCCGGTGCTGCTGTTATGGCTTGGCTGGTTGGGCTGGCACTACTGGCGCAACCTGGCCAACCCTCGGCAACGGCAGGTCCGCGTCTTTATCGGCGCTGGCCTGGCAGCCCTGCCGCTGTTCGATGCCCTGGTGCTGGCCGTGGCTAACCAGCCCCTGGGCAGCCTGTTATGTGTCCTGGTGTTTTTCCTGCTTCCTCATTTCCAGCGCTGGATCAAACCAACATGAACACGGACGTTACTGCACCGGCATCGGCGGCCCTCGACATGCGCCACGACTGCGTGAACGAACAACGGCAAAATTTCATTCGTCAACTCGAAGAAACCGAGCGGCAATGGTGGCGTCAGGCACAGGAGCAACTTGCCCAGCGCCCGGACTCCAATACCTCGTCACTCTTGAGCAGCCAGTGCAAGCGCAACCTCAAGGAGCGAGCACTGCCCGATATCGCCGGCTGGAGTAACGTCCAAATGGCGCGGGCGTTGCTGCTGGCCCAGGTGCTGGAACAGCAGCCCGCCGCCGGGCAAGTCGCCCTGCTGCACCAATTGTTCCTGTGGGGCGACGACCAGGAAAAGGTCGCCACCTTGAAAGCCCTCGATTGGCTCGATAGCCGCGGGACGTGCGTGGAGCTTGCACGCCAGGCCGGACGCACCAGCAACAGCCAGGTGTTCGCCGCCCTCGCCCTGGACACCGCCTACCCGTCGCGTCACTACAACGAACAGGCCTTCAGCCAACTGGTGTTGAAAGCGCTGGGCATGGGCCTCGACGTACGACGCCTGATCGGCCTGGCACAACGACAAAGCGTCACCCTCAACCAGTTGGCCCTCGACCTGCTGGACGAACAACTCGCCGCCGAACGAACGGTGTCCGCCGGACTGCCCCACGTGATTGCCTTCGACCTGCTGAGCCCGGCGCAGCGTCAGCGCCTGGCCGGCCTGGGCCAGCGACGACGCTTGCCGGCGCAATGGCACGAGCACCTGGGCGGCGTTTCGCCGAACTGATGCCCCACCGTCCCCCGCTTTTTTTGACGAGGATTCACCATGCTCAAGTACTTCGACCCGCATATCCATATGGTCAGCCGCACCACTGACGACTACCAGAACATGGCGGCCGCCGGCATCACCGGGGTAATCGAGCCGGCCTTCTGGCAGGGCCAGGCCAGGACCAGCGTCGGCAGCTTCATCGACTACTTCGACACACTGTTGGGCTGGGAGCGCTTTCGCGCCAGCATGTTTGGCATCCATCACTTCTGCACCATTGGCCTGAACCCCAAGGAGGCCAATGACCTGTCGGTGGCCAACGAGGTGCTGGAGATTCTGCCGCGCTACCTGGTGAAAGACGGCGTGGTGGCGGTGGGTGAAATCGGCTACGACGACATTACCCCGGAAGAGGATCGCTTCCTCGCCGCGCAATTGGAGCTGGCCAAGCAATTCAATCTGCCGGTGCTGGTGCACACGCCGCACCGCGACAAGATCGGCGGCACCAAACGCACGCTCGCGGTCATTCGCGAGGTCGGCATTGCCGAACATATGGTGATCATCGACCACCTCAACGAACTGACCCTGCCCCTGGTGCTGGACAGCGACTGCTGGCGCGGCCACTCCATCTACCCCAACACCAAGATGTCGGAACAGCGCATGGTCGCGCTGCTGCAGCAGTACGGCACGGAAAAAATGGTGGTCAACAGCGCCGCCGACTGGGGCATCAGCGACCCGCTCAAGGTGCCCAAGACCGGCCAGGCAATGTTGGCCGCAGGCTTCAGTGAAGACCAGGTCGAACAAGTGCTGTTCCACAACCCGGTGGACTTTTTTGCCCAGAGCGGCCAGTTGGACAAAGCCCTGGTCAGCACGCCCCTGCCCATCGATCAGCGGCGGCAATGGCAGGACAACTCCGCCCTGCGGGGCCAGGAACCGGTGATCAAATGAGCGCCCGCACGGGTTGGACGGCCACGCAGATCGGCTATTGCAGCAACGTGCACCCGACCCATGACCTGGGCGGGCTGCGCGCATCCGTCGAACGGCATTTCCACACCGTGCGCACACTGCGCGGGCTCGACACGCAGGACAGTGGATTGTGGATCAGCGCCCTCGCCGTCGCCGAACTCCAACAAGCGCCGACCCGTGCGGATTTCCTCGACCTGCTGCAACGCAGCGGGCTACGCCTGACCTCACTCAATGGGTTTCCCTACGGCCAATTTCACCAGGGCGCGGTGAAAGCCGACGTCTACCTGCCCAGCTGGGCCGATCCGCAGCGGCTGGCGTACAGCCTGGACCTGGCTCGATTTCTCGCCCAGGCCCTGCCAGCGGACTGTGCCCAGGGGGTGATCTCCAGCCTGCCGCTGGGCTATGCCGCCCACTGGAGCCCGACGCTACAGCAACATGCCGAGCACCAACTGCGCGAGCTCACTGCCGGGCTGGCCCGGCTGCAACGGGAGACGGGCAAGAAGATCGTGGTCTGCCTGGAAATGGAGCCCGATTGCGTGCTGGAAAACACCGACCAGGCCATCGCCTTCTTCCGCCATTGGCAAGCCACGGACCCGCACCATGAACACCTGGCGCTGTGCTTTGACGTTTGCCACCAGGCCGTGATGTTCGAAGACTGCTATCAATCACTGGACCGATTGCGTCAGGCCCGGGTCCCCATCGGCAAGATCCAGTTATCCAATGCACTGATTTGTCGCCTGCCTGAGGACGAGCACCGGCGCGAACAGGTGCTCAAGACATTGAGCGGTTTTGCCGAACCCACCTACCTGCATCAAGTGAAGGCCCGCAATGGACAGGACCGGTTATCGGCCTGGGCGGACCTCCCCGCGGCCCTGGATGATTGTGAGCAAAACCGCGTCTCTCATCCCGAACTGAGGATTCACTTCCACATTCCGCTGTTCAGCGAGCAGTTGCTGCTGCCCGAACTCAGCGGCAGCCAGGTTGCCCTGTCGCAAACGTTCGACTTTTTGGCCGACCATGGGGATTTTCGCCCCGTACTGGAAGTGGAAACCTACAGCTGGGGCGTCCTGCCCAGCCAATTGCGGCCCACGACCGAGCACGCCCAACTCCAGGGCATCGCGGCGGAGTTGCATTGGGTCGAGGACCAGTTGCAGCAGCGCCGCTTGCTGCAACCTCAAGCGCTGGAGGCCCATGCCCATGCGCTCTGATCCTGCGCGCCAGCCGCTGCTGCTGATCAACGTGGTCGGCCTGACGCCCGCGCTGTTGGGTGCCGCGACGCCCTGCATCAATGCCCTGTTGAAAACGGCCAAGATGGCCACGCTGCAACCGGTGTTCCCGGCGGTCACTTCGACCGTGCAGGCCTCGATCCTCACGGGACAGCCACCGTCGGAACACGGCATCATCGGCAACGGCTGGTATTTCCGCGACCAGGCCGAAGTGCGTTTCTGGCTGCAACCCAACGCACTGATCCAGGGGGAAAAGGTCTGGCAGACACTCAAGCGTCAGTACCCCGGGTTTCGCTGCAGCCAGTTGTTCTGGTGGTACAACATGTATGCCGACGTGGACGCCGCCATTACCCCACGGCCCCACTACCCGGCCGATGGTCGCAAGATGTTCGGCCTGTATTCGGCGCCGGCCTCGTTGCATGAGCGTATCGAACAGCAGATCGGCGAGTTTCCCTTTCCGAGCTTCTGGGGACCGGCGGCCGGCATCGCCTCGAGTCGCTGGATCGTCGATTGTGCCATTGCCGAATTCCAGCTCAACCACCCCGACCTGCAATTGATCTACCTGCCCCACCTCGACTACAGCCTGCAACGCCTGGGGCCCGATCACCCGTCGATTGCCGACGAGGTACGCGCCATCGACAGCGAAGTCGGGCGTCTGCTGGACTTTGCCCAAGCGCAAGGCGCGGCAGTGATGCTGCTGTCCGAATACGGGATCGAAGCCGTCACCCAATCCGTTTCCATCAACCGGTTGTTACGTGCCGAGGGCTTGTTGCAGGTACGCCAATCGCTGACCTGGGAGTTGCTCGATCCCGGTGCCAGTGCAGCGTTTGCCGTGGCCGATCATCAGGTCGCGCACATCTACGTGAAGCATGCGCGCGACATCCCCCGCGTCAAGGCGCTGTTGCAACGCCAGGCCGGCATCGAACAGGTACTGGATAAAACCGAACAACAGGCCTGGCAACTGGATCATCCCCGCAGCGGCGAGCTGGTGGCCGTGGCCGCGCCCGGTTACTGGTTCGATTACTACTACTGGTTCGACGAGCGCAAGGCTCCCGACTTTGCCCGCACCGTGGATATCCATCGCAAGCCAGGTTACGACCCGCTCGAGCTGTTCATCGACCCGGCCATTCGCTTCCCGAAATTGAAAGTGGCGCGCCGCCTGCTCCAGAAAAAGCTCGGCTTTCGCTACTACATGGACCTGATTCCGCTGGACACCCGCCTGGTCCGCGGCAGCCACGGACGGCTGCCCACGAGCGAGAAGACCGGCCCGCTGCTCATCACCAATTGTGATCTGTCGTTGCCACAGCACCTTGCGGCCACGGCGGTGAAGCAACTGCTCCTGGAACACTTCCGGGGGCACCCTCATGCCGATACGGCGAATGCCAAGGAGCTTCCATGCGGCGAGCCATTTCCATAACCGTTCTCAGTGCCCTGGCCGGTTTGGCCCAGGCACAGGACACCAACAACTTCGATTGCAGCAACTTCCTGCAATTTGGAGCAGACATCAACCAGACTCGGACCGCGTTTGCCCAGAGTCCCGAGACCATGGCCTGGAACTGGTTCGTCTGCTTGAACCAACCCAGTACCGCGCAAAGCAGCAATCTGGTGTGGGAGATGATGAAGCCCTCGGACCAGGTCTACCTGCCCAACGGCGCACCACCGGGCGCCTATGACAGCTCCGCACCGCTCCCGGCCGCGGTGGTGACGCAAGCCAAGGCACAAGGCATGGACCTGTCCCGATCCTTCCATAACATCAATGCCACCCAACAGGTCGATGGCCTGATCCTGCAAATGGGGGGTGCCGTGCCCGATGCCCAACAAGGCCACCCCGTACGCTTTCAGTTGCTGATGGGCAAGGACACGTTCGATTACATCGTGAACAAGCAGGTCTACAACGTGAATGGCCAGGCCGCCCTGGCCAACGACCTGAACTTTCCCCCACCGCCTGGGAGTTGAAAGCCGCGTGGCTGTGGATCGGCACAGACACGACCTACCGACAAACCCTGGTAAATGACGGCTACTACATTGCCCAGGCCTACTACCAGCAGGACGACGGTACTTACCAGGTCGGCTATGTGGCATTGAGCGGTCTGCATGTCGTCAACAAACTGAACGCCAACTGGGTCTGGACCACCTTCGAAAACATCAACAACAGCAAGTACACCGTCACCAATGCCGCCCCGCCTGCGCCGATGACCAACACCACGGGGCCGACTCCGGCCGCCAAGCCGGTGAACACCAGCTTCCAGGCCAACAACCGGAACCTGTCGAAGTACGAGTTGATCGGGGTCGAGTTCCAACCCATCACCCAGGTACTGGCCAACTCACAGCTGGAATCGGCGTTCCAGAACACCTCGTCCTGCCTGGCCTGCCACGGCACCGCCGCCTACTCGAACGACAAAGGCTACTTCAATTTCGCTCTGAACCACGGGGGCGGCATTGTCTATCCCACCACCCCGCTGCCGCCCTCGGCATTCGATGGCTACAAAAAACTGGACTTTGTCTGGTCGCTGAAACGCGCCCAGTGGCAACGCTAAGGAGCATGACATGAGCGTATTGAATTTCCCCCGTATCTACCTCAACGGCCATATGTTCTGGAACCCGCCAACGGCCAACAACAACGACGTGTATCCGCTGTATGACGCGGTCAACGCGGACATAAACTGGCCGTTCATGAGCCACTTCGACATCAACGCCAAGAACGCCCCCACCCTACTGATGCCCTGGGCCATCAAGCCCCTGACAATGGCGGAGCTGCCGGCCTATATGCTGCAGGTACCGACCAATGCCAACCCGGGAACCTACCCGTACATGCCCGCCGAATGGGATCTGTTTGGCGACAATGCCTGCGGCACGGTGAGCTACAAAGGTACTCGCTCGACGATCATTGGCGGCGAGCTGCAGGCCGACACCTACATCACCGAGGATGCGCTGGTTGGCAGGGATTACCAATTGCTCGGCAATCCCTTTGGCAGCAACGCTCCGACTGCCGCGCGCTTCGTGGACGTCAGCCCGTGGCAGAACACCTTCACCGCGTTGTATTTCGACAAGCTGATGCTGGGGGATGCCACGTGTGGCCTGACCCTCAATCGCCAGTATCGAATGATGGATCGCTTCCTGAATTTCAATTGGGCGAGCACCTTCCATGGCCTGGTGTATGTCACCACCACCTGGCAGACCTGCTTTCCCCAGGAGAACCTGGAATGGGTCATCGGCGATTCGGCGCTGCTGAGTAACCTCCAGCAGCAGATGAAGCTGCAAGGGGCAAAGGGCCTGATGTTCAGGTTCTCCACCTACCTGACCTGCTACGACAGGAACGGTGTTTTCAACGATTTCCCGTACGTCAACACCCGTTCCAATGCCCCCTCGGATACGGCTCGTCTGCAAGCGATGTATCAGAAGGGCCTGGACAACGTTTCCGGTATTTTCTTCAACCCCGCCTACAGCCGCACCGCTGCGACCCTGGGCCTCTGGTTCGCCGACGAATACCCGACCGCCCCCGCCGGCCTGCGCCTGGTGCCCGCGCAGGCCGTACCTGTTGTTCAACCAAATGGGACTCCCCAAAACGCCACACTGGGCGTGACTTCAGTGCAGATTACCGGCAACACCCTGTCGCTGGATCTGGCCAACACGTTCCCGTTCTATCCGGTAGAGCCCAATGCGCCCATCCTGACCGCCGAAAAATTCCAGGCCGGCGACTATCAACTGGGTGTACGCGAGGGTGATCAATTCACGCCGGTAGTGGACTTGGGTTTCGACCGGTATGACCAGGCAGCCTTCGACAAACGCTCCGGCCTGCAGGACTTCCCGCTCAGCGACGCGGACCTGACGAAACTACAACCAGGTCATCCATTGGAGCTGCGACTCAAGGCCACGGCCGCCCCGACACCCGTGATCGCCGCCACCCAGCAAACCTGGACCGCCGAAGTGGTGGAGAGCGGCAGTTTCATCGACGTGGGCGACCACAAGACGCTGACCATCATGGTGCAGAAAAATGGTCAGCCGGCGGCCAATACCACGCTGTGGGTGGCGGAATATGGCAACCCCTACATGGTGACCACCAGCGACTACTACCTGGCCTCCAGCAACGCGGCCAATTTCACGCTGTTCTTCGACCACCCAGACGACCCCACCCAGAACAAGGCCAATCTGCCGAATTTCAATAACGCGCCGCCCGTACAAAACTATCTGGCCAAAGGCAGCGGCCGCCGACTGACTGCGCTGCAGAGTACGGATCAGTCCAGTGGAAACCCGATCGGTTATCAGCAATTCCTGCAGGGCGACGGCAAACCGGTCACGATCGACTTGCACCCTTGCCTGGCATTCGATGCCGGCGTCTACGCCACCGGAACCCTGAGCGACGACGTCCACGCCACTCCGGTGGATTACTCTTATGTAGCGACCACCACCGACGCCAACGGCATCGCCCAGGTGAGCTTCAGGGCCGTGGCCCCGGGCTTCCCGACCTTGCGTTTTTTCGTCAAGGAAGGCGACAGCGATCCGGTCATTCCCTTCAGCTTCCCGCTGCCCCAAGCCTACATCGACTTCCTCGCCCCGCTCCGCGTCCTGCCCTTGGACGTGCAGCTGCAACAGGACTTCATCAACTACTGGAACACCGTCTACAAGGATCAGAACGCCGCGACGCAGCTGTGGGAGGGCTTCCTCTACCCACGCATCCTGCAGACCTTCTATTACCTGTACCCGATCATGAACAAGTACATGCCGCTCAACTCCCAGGCGCGCGTCGAAGGCGCCATCGACCAGTTGATTGTGCTGATCAGCAAGCCCTACCAGGAGGAAAGCACGCTCTCGATGCCTATCACCCGTGACATGTCCCAGAGCCGCCGCGCGGTATTGGAGCTGTGGGCCCAGAAGCTGGTCAAGCGCAACTATCCGCCACAACAACTCAAGATGAGCGATTACGACAACCTCTGACCGTGACGCTGTTCACCCAAGGAGGATAAACCACTGTGGGAGCGAGCTTGTGTGGGAGCTGAGCTTGCTCGCGACGAAGGCACCGCGGTCTTTCGAATGACCGCGTTATCGTTCATCGCGAGCAAGCTTTGCTCCCACAGGCTCCCACAGTGTCACCCGGTACTTTTCAAAGGAATGACCTATGAAAACCAGTATCTTGAACCGGTTGTTGCTGTTGATCCTGCTGTTCAGCACACCTCTGTTCGCCCAGGACAGCGGCGCGGTGTACTTCACCATGGGCGTGCACAACACCGAGGGCTGCAACGAACAGAACGGCAACTGCATCGCCAAACGCCTCCCAGGCGAGCCTTCCGATCCGTTTTTCCCGGCGTTCTGGATCAGCGATTGGACCATGTACCGGGTGATGCACAACTATGAGAAAAACCCGCCGCCCTACAGCAATCCGCCCTCCACCCTGACCCCGGCGGACTACACCGTCTCCCGAGGAACCAGCTACTACGACACGGCCTATATCCCGGCCGATGGCGACGGTTTCGGTGCGATGATGGAGCATTATGAGAAGTACTGCCTGCCGATCTTCCCGATCAAGAACAACAACTACACCTGCTCCTTCGTGTCCCTGGGCAACAAGGCGTACTTCCTGACCTACCCGCAGGATCGCCCCAAGGACATGCCGGCCTGCTGCATGTTTTCGCCGATGAATCATCCGCCGCGGCAAGACTTCATCCAGCACCTGCCCTACAGCGCCGAGCGCAGCCAGAACCTCAATGGCAGCGTGCAGGCCTACGCGCTGGACCTTCAATCGCCGCAGGGTCCGATCCTGTTCGGCTATGCCTTCTACAAGAAAATGTCGGGGCAACCGCCCTACCGGCAGCCCCAATCGTTCTTTTTCTCCGGTGACAGCAGCGTCGCCAATGCCCCCATCGTCAGCCAGAACTACACCAACTTCCGCATCGCCAAACCGGACCCTGCCCAGACCTGGGCGCAGGTGGCCGCGATGTGCCCGGCGAATCCACCGCCCTGCCAGCTGTTCGAGCCACCGGCTTCACAGAGCAACGGGCAAAAGGCGCAGTGGAACAAGCTCATGCAGCGCAAACCCTGACCAATGACGAAGGATCGCCATGAACACTTCACTCCGTTTCATCCTGGTACTGCTGGGCCTGGCCAATCTTCCGGCCCTGGGCCTGGAGCAATCCCAGGAACAAACCATGCCACGGACGCAGGCCTCGAACCTGAATTGCCAACCCCCCAGTACAGCGCCAGCGGCCAGTGCCAGCCAGGACCTGTTCGATCAATACAGCTGGCAACTGTTCATCGCCGTGAACTGGCCCGCCCAGGCGGGACAGCGCGGTGATCCCGACTGCAGCAAACAGCCGGGGGACCCCGGCTACACCGTCTGGCAGACCTACAAGACCGTGGAAGAAACCTTCCTGCCACGGGGGGCCGACCCAGGCCCCTGGAACACCCCGCAGCTTGCCAAGAGCCTGGGCATCATCAACATCGCCGCGCTGAAGAACAGTTCCCAGGTGAATGCCGTCGACCAGGCCGTCGGCGGCTGGCTGATCGACCAGGCCGGCAACCCGACCTACTACGACATCTCGGCCAACGAGACCTCCTACAACTACATCGTCGCCAACCAGTTCTATAACGCCGATGTGGTTTCCAAAGCCAACAACATCTACTTCCCCTATGGGGTCATCGAGGTCAAATCGAGCTGGCGCATCCTCACCCCCAACGACAATGCCAGCCGCTACCTGACCATGCTTGCGCGCGTGGCCACGTTCGACGACCAAGGCCAGCGCACCGGCGTCACCGAAGCCTACCTGGGGCTGGTAGGACTGCACGTCATCACCAAGGTGAACGGCTATCCGCAGTGGATCTGGTCGACCTTCGAACAGATCGACAACGTTCCGCCCAAAACGCTGGTGAACGGTGCATGGGTCGACCAGCCGACCTCCGGCACGGCTTATTCCTACTTCAACGCCAGCGCCCCGGCAGCCACGCTCAACCAGTCGCCCTGCGATTGGCAGACCCAGGGCGCACACCTGGTCTGCGTGCCCAAGCCTGGCACCACCTTCCAGACCCCGAACCCGTTGAACCGGTACACCCCGATCGCCGAGATCACCAACGAGGTCAACGCCCGTTACCGCAGCGACCCGGGCCTGCAACGCAGCGTATTGAAGTACTACCAACTCATCACCACCCAGCGCCCGCTGATGCCGGACAACCCCAGCAACCCGCTGGGCCAGCCGACCCCCGCCCTTTCGGCCAACGTGACCATGGAAAGCTACATCCAGCCCAACAGCAGCTGCATGAATTGCCACTCCATGGCGACACCGGTCAAGAGTCCCTACAAATCCGACTACTCCTACCTGTTCAAATTCGCCAATTCACCTGTCGGCAAAACCATCAAGGACGAGGAATAACTCATGAGCATCCTGAACGGACCACGGCTGAACTTCTGGGGCGGCATCCGCACCGACGTCAGTCTGCCGAACAACTCCCCGACCATTCCCTACGATGGCAACGATGACTGGCCGCTCTTCGACCTGACCACCTCGACCCTGGCACCGGGCGCCGAGCCCTACACCGACGACCAGTTGAACAACATGATCAATGCCCCCGCCGGCAACTACTACACCGCCGGTGGCTGGAATCACTACGGGCAGCATGTCGTCGACATGCAGAACGCCTTGATCAGCTCCCAGGGCATCCCCGGCAGCATCAACACCACCGGCGACCTGGTGGGCCAGGCCGTCTATTTGCTCGGTTCGGTGGACCCGGTGACCGGCCAGGGCCCCGTTTCCGGCCCGATGATGGTGGACCTGGACCCCACCTCCTCGACGACCACCCAGATCTTCGTCGGCGGCCTGCAAATCGGTGGCAACGACAACATCCAACTGCTGATCCGCAGCAACACCGTGTGCAGCAGTTTCGACGTGGCGGGACGTGTGCTGCTGCCAGCGAAAATGGACGCGCCGGGTTCTTTCCACGCCAGCGGCACGTTTCAACTGACCTTTCCCTTGAGCAGCATTGTCAGTTGGAACCAGAACAGCAGCGGCCTGCGCTCGATCATCCAGGCACCAGGAGCGACGGGCATCGTCCTGCGTTTCGTCATGTTCGAAATGTGCCCGACGATGACCACCGAACAACTGGACGCCGACTACGCCGCCGGCAAATACACGCCCAACCCGAGCATCGGCCGGGTCATCGGCACCTTGGCCCCGGCCTTCGCCGACGAGCCGCTGAACTGCCAGCCGGGCCGGCAACTGGTCAACCAGAGTACCGGCAATGCCGGCTATGCCGACCTGGGCGACACCGGTTACCTGAGCATCGACATGGTGAACGTCATTCCGAAGGAAACCTTCCGGGCCGTCAGGGACGACATCACCAGCCCGATCGGCCCCAACGCCGATTACGGGACCGTGACCATCAGCGCCGGCACCACGACCCTGACGACCCTGGAGCCGACCAGCCGCTTTTTATTCGACTACTACGTGTATGGCGGCATCGTCGACCTGCCCCTGACCGCCGACCAGCTACAGGCAGTACGGACCTCTGCCTTGGCAATCAACGCTCCGGGCAAGGTCGCCGGCACCACGTTGCAAGCCACCGAGTCGACCTATCGGATCTATGCCGACCAGCGCAACGTCTACCTGGAGGACTACCCCAACGGCCTGTCGGTCACCCTGCAGGTCAGGTACCTGGGCGGGGCGGTCCCCAGCACCACCGAAATCGGCCTGCAGGCAATCCCGGCAGCTGATCCTCCCACGTACAAAGAACCGCAGTACTGGGACTTCCTCGACTACCCTGACTCGCTGACGGTCAGCGCCGGCCAGCTTTCAGTCAGCTTCCCCGTCACCGTCAAACCGGGCAGCGCCGCCCAGGCCGGTTTCGTCGCCCTGACCTGCACGGCCAATGGCCTCGACAGCAGCGCTTACTTCACCAACTTTCGCAAATACGCCCAGACCGACTTCGGCATTCCCAAGGGCACCACCATCACCTGGCCGCTGATGTATCCCAACGTGCTGCGCTTTCACTACCTGGCCTTCCCCGCCATGTCGCGCTATATCCCGCTGAATCAGCCCGACGCCATCATGGGCGCCAAGAACCCCATCCTCGCCCGTACCTCGGACGCCTACAAAGGCACCACGCTGTTCATGCCCGTGGTGCGCTCGATGTCGCCCTGCCAACGGGCGTTGCTGCGGGCCTATCTCACCGGTGAACCGTGGCAGCCGCCGCAATGACCGTATCCCCTGCTCATTCACGGAGAGAGCCTATGCCCGTTCCCCTTCAGATCCCCGCACACCCCGGGGAAAACCTGCGCCCCAGCACCCTGGTCGCCGAGGACCTGCTGAACCCTCGCGGCCTCTGCCTGCAAGCCGATGGCAGCCTGCTGCTGACCGAAGCAGGCTCGGGGTTGCCCGACCAACCCTTCAGCGGCCGTATCAGCCGACTGCGACCGGATCCGCAGCGGCCCGACGCCTACCTGCCCCGCGAAACCCTGGCGCAAGGGTTTCGCGCCATGAACATGCAGGCGCGCATGCTGCGCGATGAAATCATGGGGGTGTCGGACATCGCCTGTGGTGACGGACGCTGCCTGGTCAGCCAGACCGATTACGTCGCCGGCTCCAAACTGCTGGACCTGCAATTCACACCGCCCGAACCGGTCTTTCATAGCCGTGGCAACCTGAATGCGCTGTGCTACCACCCGACCCGCCGCAGTTGGCTGGCCGTCAAGCCCGATACCAACCAGTTGGTGGAGTTCGTCACAGGCCAGGAAGAGCGCGTACTGGCGCAACTGCCCGAACTGGATCAAGGCCAGGAGGCCGTTCCCGTGACCCTGGTGTACGAACCGGCGACAGACGCCGTGCTGATCAGCCTGTTCTCGGGCGAACTGCACGGCGACCCGAGCCGCAAGGGCATCGACTTCGCCGAGAAGGCCGGCCAGGTGATCCGGGTCTGGCCCGCCAGCGCCAGGATCGACATCCTGATTCGCGGCCTGCAACTGCCCACCGGGCTGGCGCTGCGCCCCAACGGCCAGTTGCTGGTGCTGGAGCTCTGCGAGCGCCTGCAACAACCGCTGCTCCCCGACTGGAACGGCGAACCCCTGCATGGTGGCTTTACCCGGTTCAGTGGGCGACTGCTGAGCTGCGACTTGCAGACAGCCCAGATCACGGTTCTCGCCCGCGACCTGGATACCCCTTCCAACCTATGCCTGTTACCCGACGCGGTACTGGTCAGCGAAGGCATGGGGCTGGTCGGGCGGCCACTGCCTGCGCCAGATGGAAGCGTGGTGCCGTTAAACGGCAGACTTCGTCGGGTGCAACTCTGAACAAACGCTCAAGGCCGCAGGCAAAAAAACGGCGCTTACCCTTCATGGGATAGGCGCCGTTTTTCTTGACTCAGCCAGCAGTGACCGTCATGCCACCGTCCGCCATGACCACCGAACCGACGATAAAGCTGGCACGGTCCGACGCCAGGAACGCAACCACCTCGGCAATTTCTTCCGGCTGTGCGGCTCGGCCGATAGGCGCGGCTTCACCGTGCTGGGCAAGGAACGCCGGG
Source organism: Pseudomonas sp. H1_F01 (assembly GCF_054681425.1). Classification (NCBI taxonomy): domain Bacteria; kingdom Pseudomonadati; phylum Pseudomonadota; class Gammaproteobacteria; order Pseudomonadales; family Pseudomonadaceae; genus Pseudomonas; species Pseudomonas sp. H1_F01. Next base: position 3,960,425 of record NZ_CP162823.1, read on the forward strand.
CCGTCCTCGACCACGTCATTGAGGATGTTGGTGACCACATCGCCAACTCCGACCGCATTGACGCGAATGCCATGCCCGATGACTTCCAGCGCCAGGGTCCGCGTCAGTTGAGCCAGGGCACCCTTGGAGGCGGTGTAGGCGGCAATGGTCGGGAAGGCAAAATAGGACGCGTAGGAGGCAATGTTGACGATGGCCCCCGACTGGTTGGGCATCATCGCCTTGATCGCTTCGCGTGAATGCAGGAAGGCCGCGGTGGCGTTGACTGCCTGGATGCGCTCCCAGTCCTGGCGCGTCATGTCGATCACCAGCTTGTTGATGATGATCCCGGCGTTGTTGACCAGGATGTCCAACCGGCCGAACTGTTCGACGGCCAGGCCAACGGCGCGCTCGGCAGCGCCATCCTCGGTGATGTCAGCCTCCAGCGGCACCAACCCGGGACGGGCCAGCTCATGGACGGCGGGGTTGATGTCTTCCGCGACCACCTTGGCGCCGCGGGCATGCAACAGCAATGCGATGGCCTTGCCGATGCCACTGGCGGCTCCGGTGACCAGTGCGACCTTGCCTTCGACTTCGTGGGGAATGCTATGTTGGATATCGGTCATGATCGCTCTCCTGCGTGAGCGGGCCGACGAGACATTCGCCAGCCCGGCGCCCGTGGGCGCTGTCGTTATCGACGGCTTCACTTTCTCGCAACCGGGACTAGCGAGCTTTCGCAGGTTTGCCGGGACTGTCGGGGTTTTGCGAAAAATGTGGCCAGAGATGGCTCCCGCTGGGCCCTGTAGGAGCTGGCGAAGCCTGCGATCTTTTGATCTCTCGCTTGAGACTCAAGTGTCTGGGGAAAGACCGCAGCCTCGTTGCACTCGACAGCGCCTACAGGGTCAGAAACAGTGCGGACGTCCAGACCCGTGATTGATCCCGCTGGCGGGCGCAGATGAACAGCGGGTGTTCACGACCTGGCTCAAGACCCAACCGGGCCAGTTCGATTGTCCCCTGCAGCTCACGGGGCAGCGCTGCGGCGGTCACCCGTTCCAGGGACACCTTCAACTCCGCGCCCGGCAACTCTTCGACCACTTGCGATTGCGCCAGCAACTGTTCGCCGGACAGCGTCATCAACACCGTCGGCGCGTGTACGTAAGGTTGCGGCTCGGACGGGTCGCCGACCTTGACGTAGTTGTCGATACGGCTGTGGACCTGCAGCGTCGCGCCGGCCAGTTGCGACAGGTCGATTTCGATGCTGTCGGTATCGCCGTTGGTGTCGGTGCGAAACGCCAGGACCGTCGCATCCTTGCGCCATACGGTCTGCTCGGGATGATCGAGGCCCAACGCGCGGAAGCCATTGATGACCGCGCCCGTGATGCGGATTTCGCCGGTCCAGTAGGCGCCGCGATAACGGTCCTTGATCCGTGCGCCCCCCAGGCGCAAGCGAATGCGTTGCGTGCAAAAACCCAGTTCCTGATGCAGGTTGCGCGACCAGATCAGCTTGTCGCCATCGAACAGATCGACCTGCTCCCAGCCCGCCTCGCCCAGCAGTCGATAGTCCAAGGTGGCATTCGAATCAGCAGTGAAGACTTCACCCATGAAGTGCCTGCCCTGACGCAAGCTGGCGAACGAACGCTCCCCCGTCGTAGCAAAGGTGCGACGAGCGCGCAGGGCCTTGCCCACACTGGCGCGGTCGAAAGCCTCGGCGACAACGCCGGTCAGCCCGCCACGGGAGCCGAACACCGCCGTGGCCGGCACGCCGCCACCGCAGCGGCCCTGGTGTTCATCGCTGTTCGCCGCGGCTCCCACCCGATAGCCGCGCTGCAACGCTTCGGCGTAGACCCAATGGAACTGGCCCCAGGCCGAACCGACCTCGATCAGCCGCTCGAGCTCCGGGTGATGCCAGTCGAGGTTGCAACGACGTCCGCCGACGTGGGGCATCATCAGATGCCCTTCGGGGTCCTTGGCATAGGCGGCGTACAACTCGTCCACCGGCCAGGCCCCCGGCTTGATGGTGCCGGCGGTGAACTCGTTCCACTCGAAGGAGCGCACCAGCCGCCCCTGGTTGTCGAAGGGGAACTCGGGCTTGCGGTCATGCAGGAACACCACGTTGCGGTCGCCGCCCGCACAAGAGTTGCCACACCACTCGGTGCCGGGATAACAAACAAATCGCCCCGGTTCGTTGAGTTCGTGGATCAACTTGACCGCCTGGTCCCAGCGTTGCTCGGTGATATTGAAGTCGTTGGCGGTGTAGCCGAGTACATCGAGCCCGGCGACATCGCGACCGTAGCTGAGGTTGTACAGGGTGTCGTTGGTGCCCACCGTGTCATCGGAGTGCACATGCAGGTCGGCGTAGAGCGGACGCAACGCAGTACCGGCCGGGTCGACGGTAACAAAGGCCTGGGCGCCGTCGACAAAAGGCTCTGCCACCTTGGCGGACAAACGCCACTCGCCCACGGCGCCGAGATCAAGCCCCTCGAGCCGGGCCGTGGCCCAACCTTCGGCGGCCAGCGTGAACGGCTGTTGGCGCTCGCCACCTTCCGGGTCAACGAGGGTCAGGACACCGTTGAGCGGCAAGTTTCGGCAGGTGTTGCCCCAGGCATCATCCACCCGCAACAGGACATCGAACGCCTCACCGGCGCTGACCAGTCGCGGCACGATCAACTGCACGCTCCGCGCCGGTCCCGGCACGATGTCCAGCAAGGGGTCGCCCGGCACCTCGGCAAATTTCGAGCTGCCCAACGGGTCGATGAACAGACGGAAACGGAAGTCCTTCTCGACGAAACTCTGCACCCGCGTCCCCGCCCCGCCCTGGCGTCGGTCACCCAGACGAATGATGACTTTGTCGCCCGGGTTCAGGTAACCGTCGATGATGTCGATGATGATCGCTTTCTGGAACGGCCGTTCATGGCCCTTCTGGTCGAAGCGCACTTTCAAGTGCTGCACGGTGGCCTGGCTCTGGCCGGGCACCAGTTCACCGGCCTGGTATTCGGCGCTGACGTAGTTGGGGCCGGCCGGGTTCGAAGTCTGGAACAAAGCCCAGTCGGAGTAGAACTTGAAGGCCAGCTTGAGCCAGGCACCATCGGCCAGGCCACTGCCACCGACCTCGTAGACCAGGGTGATTTCATCCCATTGACCGGCGACCAGCGTGTCACGATCACAGTGGACGCTGCCCAGGAACGGACGTTTCTTGTTGCGCTCGTACAAGCCTTGCGGGGCGATGTAATGCCCGGCTTCGCGGGGATCGAAAACGTTACTCACATGACACCTCGTGCAGTGGTCCACTGAAGGTTTGAAAGGGGGACGAAGACAAGCAGGTAGCGCTTATTGCACGCGCCATTTCTGGTAGTGACGCTCGATGCGCCGGAATACAAAACTCTCCATCAGCCAGGCAATCAGGCCGATCACGACAATGCCCAGCAGCACCTGGCTGCTGTTGCCGATCTGGCCGCCCGTGGACACCATCCAGCCGATGCCCTGGGAGGCGCCGATCATTTCCGCCGCGACCAGTGCCCGCCAGCCCTGGCTGAAGCCAATGCGCAAGGCGGCCGTGACGAACGGCAACGAGGCCGGCAGGTAGACGTGGGCCAACAGTTGCCAGGCATTGGCACCCAAGGTGCGCGCCGCGCGGACTTCACCGCCGCGAATACTCTGCACGCCCTCCTGGATGGTCACCGCCATGGGGAACATCGCGGCAATGAAAATCACCAGCACGATGGACACATAGCCCAGGCCGAAAATGATCATGATCAGCGGCGCCCAGGCAATCGGCGGGATGGCCATGAACAGGCTGTTGAGTGGCGAGATAAAGTCGCGAAAACGCGAGGACAGGCCAGCGCCAGTGCCCAGCGCAATCGCAACGATCACCGCCGCGCAAAAGCCCCCCACCTCTTCAAGCACACTGGCCTGCAGGTGCTGCAACAGCGAGCGGTCGCCCAGCCAGCGCAGCGCCTCGCGGGCAACGTCCCAGGGCTGCGGCAGGATGTAGGTGGGAAAGCGGCTCGCCAGGGCGATCCAGATCAACAGCAGGAATGGCAGCGACGCCCATCCCCAGTTCGGTTTTGGCAAGGACATGACGGACTCAGTGCGCGGTTTTTTCGAGGTAGGAGGTATCCACGATCTGATCAGTCTTGAGCGTGGTCTCGATAAAGCCCAGGTCGTGGGAATAATCCATCAGGCGTTGGATGAACTGGATGTCCGACGCCTGCAAATCCGCCGACCAGCCCAGTCGGGTACGGGCCTGGGCGACGATGGCGTCCGGGGCGATGGTCTTGCCGTCAGTGCCTTGCACCGCTTCAAGCTTGAAGGCCTCGGCGATGAGCCGGTTCGACTCGGCGGGATGCTCATTGAGGAAGGCGATGGCCTTGCGATGGGCACGCAGCAGCTTCACCACATCATCCGGACGTTCCTGCAAGGTTTTCGGCAAGGCGATCACCACATACCACGGGTACTGGGGCAACGCCTGGTTGACGTCCAGCAGGATCCGGCTCGAGCCGCGCAATACCGACTGGCTGACGAAGGGTTCCCAGGAAAATGCCGCATCGACGACGCCGCTCTCCAGGGCCGCGTTCATGTTGCCCGGCGGCATGTCGATGATGTCCAGGTCCTTGTCAGGGTCGAGCCCGGCCTTTTCCTTCAGGACATAACCGCGCAGCAACACATCCATGCCACTGCCCTTCTTGACCCCGGCCAGTTTCTTCCCCTTGAGCGCATCCAGGCTGGTGATCGGACTCTTGGCGTCGACAATCACTGCAGCCTGACCGTAATTGACCTTCGCCAGGATCCGGCTTTGCAGCCCGCGGGAAAACCACTGGTACACCGGCGGCGTGCCGACGTAGGCCACATCCAGTTCACCCGCGGCCAGAGCCTGCTGGATCACCGGGCCATCGCCCAACGACTTGAGGTCGACGTTCAAGCCTTCCTCGCGGTAGTAACCCTGTTTGTCAGCAATCAGCGCCGGGGCGTTGGCCATGGCGAAGACGTACCCCACACGCAAGGGTTTCTCTTCACCCGCCACAGCGAATGCGCTGCCCGCCAACGTGGCAGCAGACAATGTAAGGGCAAGCAGCGAACGTTTGATCATGCTGTCAGCTCAAGTCGAGGAGTGGAGTGAGCAATGGCCTGGGGCGCGTCCATCACCTGGGCAATGCGCGTCATCAGTTCATTGCGGTAATCCAGGAAGGCCGGCAGGCGGCGGGTTTGCAGGTTGCTGCGGGGGCGCGGCAGGTGGATCTCCAGCTCGCTGTGAATACCGCCCGGCGCGATATTGAGCACGACGACCCGATCGGCCAGGAATACCGCTTCGTCGATGTCGTGGGTGATGAACAACACCGTCTGGCCCAGTTCGGCCCAGATGCGCAACGTCTCTTCATTCATGCTGTTGCGGCTGATGGCATCGAGCGCGGCGAACGGCTCGTCCATCAGCAACACGCTGGGTTCGAGGGCCAGGGTCCTGGCCAGGGAGACACGCTGTTGCATGCCACCGGAAAGCTGGTGCGGCAGCCGATGCGCCGCATTCTCCAACCCGACCAGGCGCAGGTACTGCAACGCCTGGGCGCGCTGCTGCGATTCGTCGATTCGAGCGCTCATCCGCAGACCGAAACGGACGTTTTCCAACGCGCTCAACCAGGGAAACAGTTGCGGCGCCTGGAACACATAGCCCAATTCCGAACGCTCCGGACGTACCGCTGTCTGGTTGATCGTGATACGACCGCTTTGCGGTTGCATGAACCCCGACAACAAGTTCAGCAACGTGGTCTTGCCACAACCGGATGGCCCCAGGATCGCGACGAACTCGCCAGGCTGGGCGTTCAGGCTGAAAGCGGAAAATACGGAGTGCCCATTGGGGTAACTGAAGCTGATGTCATCGACCGTCAGGGCATCGGCTTGCGGCTGTGCGTAAGGAAAGGTTTTGAGCATGGCAAGTGTCGTCAGGTCGTTTACAATGGGAATACCTGACATAATACGTATTAATACAAGTAGTCCCAATAACCTATTTTTATAACCTTAGAAGTGAAGGCACCCTGCCCCGCTCAAGGCCATGGAAACTGACTGTGTCCACGCCCATTCTTCGCGACAGCACCACCTCGCTCTACGAACAGATCGCCCATCAACTGTTGGAGGAAATCCAACGCGGCGACTACGAACCCAGCGGCAAGCTGCCGTCCGAGGCACAGTTGGGCGAACGGTTCGGGGTGAGCCGCGTCACGGTTCGCCTGGCGGTGGGCAAGCTCAGCGACGACGGCGTGGTGGAGCGCAAGCAAGGCAAAGGCACCTTCGTGGCAGCCAAGCAGGTACGCCACGGCCTGGATGCGTTGCGCAGTTTTCATGAGGCGTTGTTGCTGCAAGGGCTGCAACCGAGCATGCAGGTGGTCAGCCATGCCCTGCAGCCCGTTCCAGAGATCCTGCGTGGTTTGTTTGAGGACGCAGACGACTGCCTGCTCCTGGAGCGTTTGCACTTCGTCGATGACGAACCCATCGCGTTGGGGCGCAGCCACTTACCGGCAGAGCTGGCCAGCGTGGCCTGGGCTGAAGTCGAACATCAACCGATCTATTCCATTCTCGAGTCGATCACCGGCCTGGCGGTCACCCGTGCCGACCTGGCCATCCGTGCGCAGGAAGCCGACAAAGGCCTGGCCAGCGCGCTGCAGGTCAAACGCGGCGCCGCGCTGCTGGTCATGGAGCGCACATCCTATTTTGCCGACGGACGCTGCTGCGACCGCACGACGTTTTTCATCCGCCCGGAACGCTATGCCTTCATCCTCAGTGGGGTTTTCAAATCCACGTCGGCCAGTTGATCTCGACGGATTACGCGTCAACGTGATGAGGCGGCTGGACCCGGCCTGACAAAACACTGCTCCATGACCCGCTGCCCCCATTGCTGCCCTTCTTGCTCCAGTTCCAACTTGAAACCGAAATCCTCGTACAGCTTGCGGGCAGCATCGAGCCCCTGGAACGTCCAGAGACTCGTTGAACTGAAGCCCCACTCGTCACAGAACTTCATCGCTTCAGCCAACAAGCGTCTACCGGCGCCCTTGCCTCGTGCCGAATCATCCAGGATGAAGCAACGCAGCACCGCACTGCCGTCCTCTCCTTCGCCGTCGATGGCAATTGAACCGACCACTCGTTCGCCATCCAGGGCCGACCAGACCTCGTTGCGCGGATTGTGCAAACGCCCCATCAGTTCCGCCATGTCCGATGCCACCAGGCTTTCGAACGGCTGACCGAAGTTTGAACGCCTGGCGTAATAGTTTGCGTGCATTTCCGCCATGCGACCGATGAGGCCAGGACGGTAGCCCCGGGCAATCTCCAACTGCGCCGGCGCAGGTGGCTCTGCACCGAGCCGATGAGCGTGCAAGGCGTCGGCATAGCTGGCAATCCCCTCGCTCACGATCTGACATTGCCCGCTGGACAAGTGAGACATGGCCGCGACAACCTGTTGCGTGGCGAAAGCATCGATGTCTCGAAGGGTGTTTTGCCCCTGCGCGGTGAGTCGCAATCGCTTGGCGCGCGCATCCTGTTCATGGGGAATTTCTTCGATCTCGCCGGCCTCGACGAGCTTGCGAACCATCCGGCTTACGCTGGACTTTTCCAGGCCGAGCAACTCGACAAGCTCACCCGCCGTCAGGGATTCGTGATTGCCGATCTCCACTATTGTGTGCACCGACGACGGCGGATAATCCGTCGCCGCCAGCGTGGTGCGCATGAACCCCAGCTCTCGCACCATGAGGCGCGACGCTGAACGGACGTTCTCAATCAGATCTGGTGGGCAATGGTTCATGGGGGACCTCGGACGCAATGATTGAGTAGTTGTACCGCACAACTAAATACTCATCAATGCGTTCAGTCAAGCTTCGCGGCCCGAATCCCAGGATAACTTCAAGACCTTCCAGGCCGATGGCATTGCCGCCCTGCTCTACATGTTGCTGGCGTGCATGCTGGTGGGTGTATTCCGATGGTCTGAGCGCCGCTTGCTGGCCTATCAGCGATAAACCAAGGGCTTATAGAGGCTCTGCGGTCTGGATGAGCGAGTTCAATACCAGCTTGATTTCAACAGCTGGGTCTTTATGCCCTTGCAATATCAGGCCTTCCGCCAGGGCGGTGAAGGTCTTGGCAAGCGCGGCGTAGGCCAGCGGCGGCTTCTTGCCAGCGTGATTGAATATGATGGTAATCAACTTGCCCAAGGCCTCGCTGTTTTCCTCATGCAAGTCGTAGTAATGCGGCGAGAATTCTTCATCGCGCAAGGCGATCAATTGCAACTCGGCATCGAGGATCGCACAGCGGGTATTGTTCTTCAGCGTGTCGATATAGGCATTCAAGCCGTGACTCAACTGCTCCGCCGAATATCCCGATGCCAGGGTCGTACTCAGTCGGTCGATCTCAACTCGCTTGAAGCGTTGAGTCAATTGCAGCAGCAAGTCCGATTTACTTGAAAAATTTGAGAAAAAGGCGCCTTTGGAAAAGCCCGCCTCTTCGGCGATAACGTTGACGCTGGCGGCATGAAAGCCCTTTCGGATCATCAGCTCAGTGGCTGTGTCGAACAATCTGTCTCTTGTTACTTGCTGGCTCTCTTCTCGACCTAGTCTCTTTTTAATCACGCCCTCGGCTCCTTTGGCCAAACAAGATAGCTATGTGTAACTGGATGCAACGAATCGATTACTCACTGTACGTAACCCGTTTTCGCCATCATATCTTATACGCGCCTTGTTCAATCATTTACATTTTAACTTTCAAGAAGTGCCATGTATGTGCCATGTAGTTGGAACAGCCGGAAAGGCACGCTAGATGGGCTACCCGCCACAGTTTTGCTCGAATATGAAGCAATCAAAATCTTCATTTCGCCCCGTTTGATGAGTCCCTGACATCCCTTTGAGCGGCTCAAACCGGATATTTTCCTGTCCGACACCCCACGCTGGATCGTGAAAAAACGCCCATGAAGCCCGGTGCAGAGCCATCAGCTCGTCAATCCGACGAAATACCACTTGATTTTCAGATACCGAATGGTTTTTACTTGCGCCGTTGGTGGAGCCCAACGCCTGATCAGCGCATCGAGTCAGTGACACCGCTCTCGATGCAATGCCAGGTCACCTCACTGGAGCGGGATTTTAATGGAATATGCCTTCGTTACAGGCGCTACTGGCCTGCTCGGGAATAATGTCGTTCGTGCGCTGTTAAAGCGGAACATCAAAGTAAAAGCGCTGGTTCGTTCCGTAGAGAAAGCCAAGAAACAGTTCGGCAGCCTGCCTGTGGAGTTTGTCGAAGGCGACATGCTTAATGTCGAGGCCTTCGCCCATGCCCTGCAAGGGTGTGATGCCCTGTTTCATACGGCGGCCTATTTCCGCGACAGTTACAAAGGTGGGAAACATTGGCAAAAGCTGTATGACACCAATGTGACCGGCACCGAGCGCTTGCTGCAAGCCGCTTATGACGCCGGTATCCGTCGTGCAGTCCACACCTCTTCCATTGCCGTATTGAAGGGCAACCGGGATCAAGTGATCGATGAAACCATGTCTCGCAGTGAATTGGAGGCTGACGATTACTACTTGAGCAAAATATTGTCCGAACAGAAGGTCCAGCAATTCCTGACCCAGCACCCGGACATGTTTATCGCCATGGTCCTGCCAGGGTGGATGTTCGGCCCCGGCGATATCGGCCCTACTTCCTCAGGCCAGTTCCTGCTCGACTTCGTCGGACAAAAATTGCCCGGTGTACTGCCCGGAAGCTTTTCCGTTGTCGATGCCCGGGATGTGGCCGAGCATCAAATCGCGGCCATCACCCGCGGCAGGTCCGGAGAGCGTTACCTGGCCGCCGGCAATCACATGGACATGAAGAGCATTTTCCAGGCGCTGTCCAGCGTCAGTGGCATAAAAGCCCCAGAGCGAAAAGTGCCCCTGTTCATGCTGCGAATCATCGCGCTTATCTATGAAGGTTATTATCGGATCACCAAAAAACCGGTGCTCATCAGTACCTCCACGGTCAAGCTCATGGAGCAAGAACAAGGCCGCACTCATTTCAGCCACAACAAAAGTTCACGGGAGTTGGAGTGCAAGTTCCGCCCTGTTGCTGAAACCCTGACCGATACCCTGGATTGGTATCGGAATAACAACTACACAGATGCTTAATTGAAACAATTCATATATAGCCTGCCTCTGTAGTACTTTTTTTGACTAGCCATACATCCAAGGATTGAGAGAGGTTGGTAAATGAAAAGCCTTTCATATAAAGAAGGTTTTCTGCATCGCTTTGTCGGTTTTTCGGAATCGTTCCCCGAGCAAGTTGCTATTCGGCATCTGGACACGGAAGAAGATACCGTTACTTATCGCGAGTTGCGCATCAAGGCTGAACAATGCAATGGCGCTCTTACAGCGCTCGGTGTATTGCCTGGCGACAAAGTAGCGCTGGTACTGCCCAATGGCGTGGCGTTCATCGCTTACTACTTGGCGATCATCGGGCGAGGTGCCATTCCGGTCATCCTCAACTACAAGTTGACCTCCTTCGAAATGGCCAGTGTCGTCAGCCTCGCCAGGCCGACGCTCGTGGTCACGACCGAAACACTATGGGTGCAACACAGCGAGGTATTCCAGGCTGACAACGGTGTCAGGCACTCCCTGGTGCTGGACGGCGGGAGCGAACCGTCAGCGCCCCTGCCTGCCAACGCAACGGCCATCTCTCAACTGCCTTGCCAGATCGAAGCCTTGTTGTTGCCCGAGGGCAATCCGATCGTCTCGGTACAATTCACCTATCGTGGCATCGGCAGGCCCCTGGCTGTTTCTCACCGTTATCTCGACCTGACGCAATCGAGCGACGGGCTGCATGAGCATTTTCATCTGCAAGGCGTCGGATCCGTTCATCTGGTGACGCTGCCGCTGTATGCCATCTTCGGCCTGTCCGTGATGATGGTGTTTCCCTTGAGCATCGGCGCCACCCTGCTGATGACCAACACCCTGCTCAATCGAGACCTGGCTGAAGTCCTGTCCGAGCATCAGGTCACCTTTGCCTGCCTGGTGCCCGACGTCATTCGCTACTTCAATACGCGCCTGGCCAAGCGTAAAGGCGCGCTCCTGCCGTTGCACCCGCAGTTGATGATTTACTCGGGCGGCAGCCACCTGCCGGCCGACGAGGCCGAGAAGCTGGGAAGGCTGCTGGGATGTAATCCGGTGCTGCAGGGCTATGGCTTGACCGAAAGCATGCCCGTGATCGTCCAGAGCTCGATTGGAACGGTCCACCGTGGCGCCATGGGCCAGCCGATCAGCGGTGTGCAGCTACGCATCGTCGACGCCCAGGGCCAGGACGTAGCGCCTGGGCGTATCGGCGAATTGCTGATACGCGGCTCGATGGTGATCGACGGCTATAACGATGCCGAGGACACCAATGCGCGGTTCTTCCGCGATGGTTGGTTCCACAGCGGTGACCTGGTCTGGCAGGACGACGATGGGCATGTGTTTTTCTATTGCCAACGCCTGCGAATCTCGAAGATCAAGGCGCAGATGGTCGACCTGGTGGAAATCGAATCCGTCGCCCTCAAGCACCCCGACGTGGTGCGCGCCAAGGCCTATATCGTCCCGGACCACAAGGAAGTCAACGTGCTGCACCTGTGCGTCGAAGGGACCGGCGAGCTGACCCAGAACGCGCTGTCCACCCTGCTTTCGCGCTACCTATCGGGCTTCAAGCTGCCCAAGACCATCGAGATTACTTCTCTCAAGGAAGAGGCACATGCACGCTAACAGCACACAACCGGTCCTGGCCGTTTTCGACTTCGACGGCACATTGACCGACCGGCACACGTTCTGGCGCTACATGCGCTTCATCGTAGGCACACGTTCGTTCTGGCTGCGGATCATTCCCCTGCTGCCCAAGATGCTCAGCGTGATCGTCGGCATCACCCCGCTGATGCAAGCGCGCCTGGCGTTCATCGCCTGCTACCTGGGCGGCCTGTCGGTGGAGCAAGAGCGCGAGCATGCCAAGTATTTCATCAGCGAGCTGCTGCCGCTCTGGCTCAGGCCCGAGGCGTTGCGACGGCTGCAATGGCATCAGTCCATGGGGCACGTCACCGCGCTGGTGAGCAATTCGCCGGAAAACTACCTGATCCCCTGGGGCCAGGCCGCGGGTTTCGACTATGTGTGCGGTACCCGCCTGGCAACGGCAAAGAACAAGCTGACCGGCGGGATATCCGGTACCAACTGTGTAGAGCGAGAGAAAGTCACGCGGCTCAAGGGCTGCTTGAGCAACCTTGATGATTTTTACATTTATGCCTACGGCGATTCATCAGGCGACGATGCCCTGCTCGGCATTGCCAACTCTCCCTTCTACAGAAACTGGTACTGATCGATGAACACTCTGAGCACGTTGGCCCCCAAGCATTTCCAGCGACCTGGCAGCGCCCCGACGGTCATGATCGTCGGCGCCGGTCCTGTTGGCCTGTCCCTGGCAATCCTGTTGAAGAAATGGGGCGTGTCGTTCCGCATCATTGAAAGGAACGCCGGCCCCTCGACGGCGACCAAGGCGATGGCTATCCATTCCCGGACCCTGGAAATCTTTCGGGACCTGGGCGTTGCCGAGCAAGCCATCAGCGACGGCTTCACGATCAACCAGTTTTCGGTGCAGTCGAATGCCAAGCGGGTACTGAACTACAACTTCTCCTACCTGGACGCGCCCTATCCCCTGCTCCTGAGCCTGCCACAGCCGCAAACGGAGAAGATTCTCCTGGAGCGGCTCAGGGAGCTGGGTGCCGAGGTGGAGTGGAATACCGAACTGACGGACATCGAAAACCTGCCGGGTTCGGTGCGCATGACGCTCAAGCATGCCGACGGCACCGACGAACACTTCACCAGTCGTTGGGTGGCCGCGTGCGACGGTGCTCGCAGCAACATCAGAAAACGCCTGGACATGACCTTCGAAGGCTCGTCCTACGACCGCTTCTTCATGCTCGCCGATGCCGATATCGAGTGGTCCGGAAGCAAGGACGAGGGCGCATTTTTCCTGGGTGCGCAGGACGGTTATGTGGCCGTTGCACCGATCAGCGCTCAATCGCGTTACCGGTTGTTCATCGAAATGCCCTACAACCTGCCGCCAGAAGGCGAGCGCCCGTCCTTGAGCCTGGAGAACTTCCAGCGCTTGTGCGAAGGGCGCGGGCAAAAGATGACGCTGTCCAACATTTCATCGACCACCATCGCCTCTTTCCAGCATCGCCGCGTGCAATCGATGCAACAAGGCTCCGTGTTTCTGCTGGGGGACTCGGCGCATATCGGCAGCCCCATCGGTGGGCAGTGGATGAACCTGGGGGTTTCCGAGGCCTACAACCTGGCCTGGAAAATGGCCTATGTCGATCAGGGCCTGGCGAATCCATCCTTGCTCGACAGTTACAACGAAGAGCGCTACCCGGTTGCCCTGGAAGTCGAGAACACCGCACACCGGCTGACGGGGCTGATTACGGTCCGGCGTCGCGCCCTGGTGTGGCTGCGCGACAATGTCCTGCCGCTGTTGAGCAACCGCAAAAAGGTCCAGCGCAAACTGCCGTCGATGATTTCCGGTCATCAATATCACTATGAGAAAAGTGACTACATTCAAGAATCGCTGACGAAGAAGCAGCGCAAGAACTGGAGCAAGAAAGGGAAAAAACCCGAGTTCCAGAGCGCAGCGCCTCGCGCCGGGCAACTGGCGCCCGATGTCGAACTGTGGCAACTGCAAGGGATGCCAGCAAAACGCTTGATCGACTTGTTCCACGGGACATTCACGCTGCTGATTTTCAGCGCGGCCGATCAGTTTTCGCCGTTGCTGCCAGGCTACTACGCGCTGGCCAAGTCGGTGGAAAAGGACTTCCCAGGCATCAAGGCCTACTGCGTGATCGACGCCCTGAGCAGCGCCGGCCTGCCGGCTTGGCACTCGACGTTGCTGGACCCCGATTGGCGACTGCATAAGCGCTATCACGCCAAGGAAGGCACGATGATGCTGATTCGTCCTGACGGCTATATCGCTTTCCTCGGTGCCGATGCAATAACGCTGATGACGTATCTGAATGTAAGGTCCGGGTTGCTCAAGGGTGCCAGAAAAACAATATCTTGCGAGACCGACGCAGTGGAACTCCAACTTTAAGTCGCTCCATGGCTACTGCCAGTTTGATGAACTGATATAAACAAGGCCCTGCCCTGGGCCATGATTTTTGATCTTTCTTACTTATAGAAATATCGACCGACTTGGTTAGGAGAATCTTATGCGCTTGCAACTTAATGATGTTGTGCAGGAATTCATCGTGTCCAATGGGAGAATAGCCCATAGCTATTTCTCTCTTTCCGAAAAGATTATTGATTCACTCTGCGAATCCAATATCGCCAAAGAATCAATATTGCTGCGACTCTTGGAACAGGCTGAAACGGTCACTGCGCATTACTTCAATGCTCATCAACAAGTCCTTGAAGGCGTTTATGCCAATGGGACCGAAGCGGCGGTCAACACGAGTGTTCCCGTACTCGAGCCGGTTCATTCAAACCCGACCATACTGGCGCCGACGCCTGTCGTCGAAGCCGCCGCAGCCGTCGAAGAGACAAATGCACTCAGCTACGGGCAATGGTTGCGTGCCGAAATCAGTACGGTCACCGGCTTCCAGGCTCAACAGATCGACTTCGATCAGAGCTTCGAGAGCCTGGGGATCGACTCCCTGGGGCTGGTCGATATTTTCGAATCCCTGGCCCAGCACTTCCCGGAAAAGAAAGACCTGACCTCGCAGCTCTTCGACGCCCCTACCCCAACCGCATTGCTGGCGCGGCTTGAAGCCGATCCGCAGGCACCAACGGTGGATGTCCAAGCGTGGGTACTCGACCAACTCGCGACCATCACCGGCTTTACGGTCGAGCAGATCGACCCGACACAAAGCTATGAAAGCCTGGGCCTGGATTCCCTGGTGCAACTGGACTTCCTGGAGTCGGTAGTCGCCATGTGGCCGCAGCTCAAGGCCCACAGTTCCGAACTGGCCAACGCCAAGTTCCCGCAGGCAACCATCGCCCTGATTCAAGCCGCCCTGGCCGATCCCCAGCCGCAGGCGGTGCCTGGCGACGAACCTTCAGCGGCCACGACGGACACTCAAGGGCAGGAAGAAAACCTGCTGCTCAACGCCTTGTCCCCGCTGATCCCGGACGCAGCGCAGTCGATCGACATCCAGACGCCGTTCGCACAACTGGGCCTCAACGGCTTTGCCCGAGAGGCGCTCTGCCAATCCATGGCGCAACAGTGCTCTGCCAGCGAATTTGCCGGTGAAGCGCTGATGTCCCGTCGCACGCCTGAGGATGCCTTGTCGCTGCTGGCCAGGCTGAGCTGAGCCCGGCAGCAACAGGAATGGAATCCGGGTGATCGAACAGGTCACCCAGCATTTTGGCGATCAGGGAGACAGGTATGAGTGGCGCAGTCACAACAAAGGGCGATTTTTGCTTTAGCGCAATGGCGGGCGAGTTTCCGGGGGCGCCGTCCACGGATGCGCTTTGGCAGTTGCTCTCGCAAGGGCAGATCGCACCGATCGAATCAATGCCGACACGCTGGGAATTGGACAAGGCGTCGATCTATTCAACCAAGGCCGGCGAGAAGGATCGCACGTACCTGGACAGCGCTTTTTGCCTGACCGATGACGTCTCAACCCCGTCACGGCACGAAGGACGACAGGTCGCCATCGGCAAGAAAGTGCTCCAGACGCTGCTCACCCAACTCGCCGGACAAGGCTCGGCGCTAAGCAGGGAGCGCACCGCGCTGGTGGTCGCGACCTCCTGGAGTGACGAGAGCTATTTCGTCACCGGCGTGTCCGGAAAAACCGACGCACCGGCCGGCTTTACACCGGGTGAACAAGTTGCAGAACTGGCGGCGGCCTTTGCCTTGGGTGGGCCGGCGTTATCGGTAGACACCGCGTGCAGTTCGTTCCCCTATGCCCTGGATATGGCCCAGGCACTGGTCAACAGTGGCCAGGCTGACAACGCGATTGTCATGGCCCTCAACACCGTGCTGCCACCCGCGCTGTTCCTGGGTTTCTCGCAGTTGACGGCTTTTTCCGCCCGCGCGCGGATGGAAGCGTTCGGCCAGGACGCCGACGGTATCGTGCCGGGCGAATGTGCCGTGGCCTTTCTGGTCGAACCGCTCGCCCAGGCCCTGACAGCGCAGCGTCATCCCCTGGGCGTGCTGCGCGCCTTGGGCATGTCCGCCGACGGCGCCGAAGGCTCGGTGTTTGCGCCAGGCAAACAGGCCCAGTACTCGGCCTACCAACGAGCCTATCGCGGCCTCGATCCACGCGATGTCGACTACATCGAGACCCACGGCACCGGGACACCGCTGGGGGACGCAACGGAGCTGGCCTCGCTGAACAGCTTCTTTGCCCCCCATCGTCCGGACGGCAAGAAAATCACCATCGGCTCGATCAAGTCGGTCATCGGCCATCCCCTGGCCGCTGCCGGCGGTGCCTCGCTCGCCAAGGCCTTGATGATACTGCGCCATAAAGGCATCCCCCCGCAGCCCGGTTACCGCCCCAGCACCAAGGTCGACGAGACCTGCCTGAGACTCGCCACCCAGCAGATACATCCCCTGGAGGATCATCCATCTGCACGCCGGATTGGCATCTCCAGTTTTGGTTTCGGCGGTGCCAACGCGCACTTGGTGGTGGATGAATACATTCCCGACAACCACCCTGCCGCCCCCCTGACCGCGCCGGCGAGCGCCAGTGGCGTGGTCATGCTCGACCTTGCCATTGTCGAGGCTGAAGCAGCGCTGGGCAGCCACCGTTCCTTGCAGTCATTCCAGCAGCAACTCGATCAACCCGCCGCCCCCTCCGTCATGTTCCCTTATGGGCGCTTCGTTGATTACACCCCGGCGCCCGGTCAACCGTTGTTGGGTAAATTCCTCGCACAAGACCACGTCATCGATATCGATGGCTATGGCATGGGGCCCAAGCCATTGGCTCATGTCGATCCGTTCAAGCTGTTGATCACCGATCGCGTCAATCATTTGCTGCGGCGTTTGCCAGGCGTGGCCGGTTCGCCCGGCACAGCGATGGTCATGTGCTGCAACATGGGTGGCGAGCGCTTCAGCAATGCCTACAGCAGCGCCCACAACTTCTACTCCCGGGCGCAAGGTGCGGCACCGGGCGTCGAAGTGACAGACGTGGCAACCATGCTGCCGAACATGTTGTCCGGCTATCCGGCGCAGATTTTTGACTTCAAGGGTTTCCATCAGACCCTGGTCGGCACAGCGGGCCTGTTCTGGCAAACCTTGCTGGCCTCGCCGCAATGGTTCAACGACGGCATCACCACGCTGCTGCTCGGCGCAGGGCGTTTTGTCAGCGGTGAAATCGAGGTCGAGCGCGCCCGGAGTAGCGCAATCACGCAAGGTGAAGGACTGGGACTGATCGCGCTGCGTCGTTACCAACCGGATGCCGCTGACAAACCCTTGCTGGTGATCCGCGCGGCGGTCCTCGCCCACGCTGCCGGCTCGTTGGAAGAGGCTTGCCAACGGCTGGACAAAGCGCCGAGCGACTATCCGAACGTTGACGTCTGTGAGTTGCAGCCTGCTGCGACGCCTGCCAGCGGATCACTGCAGGAGATGACCGGTTTCCTGGCTGAAGCCAGCGGCATCGAGACCCTGTTGGCGGTGATGTTGAAGGGCGCGACCCATTCCGTGATCGAGGTGCGCGACGCCGGCAAGACGGTGATGTGGCTGTTTACCGAAAAGCTTCGCCAATGGAGCCCGACGGCGGCCGAAGCCAGCTCGCCCATCAAGCATCCCTTCATGTTGCGCTTTGCCCATTCGTCATCCCACGAACTGCAGCAGGTCATCACGCCTGCCCGGCCTGTCAGCCTGGTCCGCGAACCACAGAACGATGGCGTCGACGTACTGCAACTCAGCGACATGCTCACCAGCACCTTGCTCTCCGGGCTGCGGGTGCGGGTTCGCGCCATGGAAAGCCTGTTCGCCCTGCACCATGGCGACACAACCCAGCGCCCGACGCACTGGCAGCGCAGCGCGGAACATATCGTGATCGCCAACGCCCAGCGCAGCCCACAGTCGCTGCACGCCCAGCTCGTGGTGGATGAAGCACACCCGTACTTCTTCGATCATCCCCTGGATCACGTCCCGGGCATTTTGCTGCTCGAGGGCGTGCTGCAACTGATCGAACTGGCCATGCCGCCTCTGAGCGGACGGGTCGCCTACATCAAGAGCCTGACGATCAAGTTCCAGCAATACGTACAGAAGCAAGGCGTGATCGATCTGCACGTCGAGCAAGGCCAGGATCCCCAGGTGTTCAATGCCAAGGTCATGCAGGCCGGGAAAGTGATGTGCACCTGCGTCCTCGGGATGGCCTACAGCTCGGCGTTCGAGACATCGCCAGCCGGCGAATTCACCGCCACGCCCTGCCGTAACAAGGCCTTGTTGCACAAGGCCAGGGAGGAGAACGTCATCGTCAGTGACATGAGCGGCGTCGCCCAGGGCCTGAGCGTGGACACGGTGAAACTGCCGCAGGAACACTTCTTCCAGGCAGGTGATCCCGAACACTATTCGATGGTGTATTTCCTCGAAGTCGCTCGCCAGTGCTACATGCAGATCGCCCACAGCCATCTGCGGATTCCACTCAATACGCCAATGAATCTGCTGGCCTTGAGCTTCACCCTGGATCGCCCCATCCCCAGGAACAGCCCGCTGTCATTGGCGCCGCAAGCCGGCTTTGATGCGGCGCTCCAGGCATTCAAGACCAACCGCATCTATATCGACCTGTTCAACCGGGGCGAAAAAATCGGTCAAGCGAGCATTACCGCCCAGGTGCTCAGTCAATCCGCGCCGGCGGCCTGAGCATTGAATGGATCTGCCCTCCAGCATGACCGTGCCCCCCACAACCAAGGTGTCGCCGTGAACGATGTCAAAGTGCAAGTCATAGTCAAATCGCCCCCTTCTGAAATCTGGAAGATCTGGAGCAATTTTGCAGAAGCGCCGTTATGGGATACCGACGTTCGCCAGTGTCAACTCGACGGCCCTTTCCAGGCGGGGACACGCGGCAAATGCGTGCTCAAGAATGGCTTGAACATGCCACTGAAACTGGAAGCCGTGAGCCTGCACGAAAGCTATCGCAACAGTGCACGGCTGCTGTGGATCGACCTCGAGTTCGATCATCAGTTGCGCAGGCTTTCTCCCGATGAAACCCATGTCATCCATAGCGCGAAAATTTCCGGGCCGTTGAGTTTCCTGTATCGCGGACTGCTGCGCAAAGCGTTGACCGCAGCGATGACCACGGCACTGGACAACCTGTGCCGGCTGGCTGAACAACGGGCCATTGGCGCCCCAGGACACGAGAAAACCGCGACGCCTTTGCACCTCGTGTGAATGCCTCCCGGAAGCACGCGTGCTGAACGCACCTTCCCGGACTCGCTTTGCTTACTTATCGATAACAGCACATTTCGGATCTAGCATGAACCTACAGAAAAACAGCCAATATCTGCTCATGGCCATCGTTGGCCTGGGGGCTATTGCCCCAGCATCGAGTTTCGCCGACAACCTCGGCCCCTATGTCAGTGGCATGGGCGGCGTGAACTGGGTCTCTAAACAGGACCTGACCCAGAACAGCAATGATTTCGTCGAGATGGAATACAATCAACCGCTGCACTCGGGCTACGCCACCGGGCTGGCAGTGGGCTGGCGGTTCCCGGTCGGACTGCGGCCCGAGGTGGAGCTGAGCTACCGCCGCAACACCATGGACCAATTCAATAACCGGGTCTACGAGGGCGGAAGCAGCATCGAGGGCAAAGGCGAAGAGGAAGCCAGCAGCCTCATGGCCAACCTCTGGTATGACGTCTCGAACCTGCCGGCCCCCTTCAGCCGCTTCACACCTTATGTAGGCGGTGGCCTGGGCTACGCGGTGCTGACCATCAAGGGCCTGGAAGCGGGTGGCGTCGAGTTCGGCGGCACCCATCGCGACACCGTCTCGGCCTGGCAACTCGGCGCAGGCGTTGCTTACGAGCTGAGCGACCATTGGTCCATGTCCCTGGATTACCGCTACTTCAAGACCGGCGAAGCGAACTACGGCAAAATCCAGGGCCTGGTCCCAGCCGATGTGAAAACCGAATACAACGCCCAGTCCTTGATGCTCGGCCTGCGGTACTGGCTGTAAGCGCTAGCCGGATCGACGCCTTGCCTTGGCCAGGCGTCGATTTCTCATCTCGTCTAACGCAAAGTGCCAGGCGCCTGGCGCCCGGCAAAACGCGCCGCAGCCACCGCCCGGTTGGGGACGTTCAGCGCACGGATCAACGAAGAGACATGAATGCGCACAGTGAAGGGAGAAATCTCAAGCGCTGCGGCGATCTCCTTGTTGGTCTTGCCTTCGGCAATCAATTGCCAGACCTCTCGCTGCCGGGACGTGAGCTTGTTCATGTCATCGTTGGAGCCAAGCGGCAGCGGGTCCGAAGGCTCGTACTTGACCAGTACTTCGCCACGACGAATAGCGCCGATAGCCTTGCCGACCTGCTCGGGAGAAAGGCTCTTACCGACAAAGCCGTCGACACCGGTCTCCATGACACGCCCAATGACATCGCCGTCATCCAGGGTCGAAACCACAATCATCACAGTGTGCTTGAGTGCCTGGCGCAACTGCGCAAGCTCGCTGACGGAACCCAGGCCGGGAAGACGTATATCAAGAATCAGCGTATCGAGAGCGTGTCCATTCGTTACGAGCGTCCGTACTTCTTCCAGGCTCCCTGCTTGTTCGATCATCGCCTCAGGTACCAGGCGTTGCAGTAACAGCGTCATCCCCTCTCGGAACAGCGGGTGTTCGTCTGCCACGATGATCCGGCAAATCTTCTGGCCCGAAACGCGTCGTTCATCGCGCCTCATACTGCATCTTGATGACTTCGCTGATTCTCTGCGCAACGCCATTGGCCGGCGGCGTGACGGATCGGATCGACTGCCCACGGTAGGGTCCGTCCGCAGGAAACCAATTCTGGACAACGACGACGTTTTTCGGCAGCGTGGCCGAAGCCGAGCCGGTAGAAATTTCATTGGTGAACTTGCAGGTATCAAACGTGCCGAGGGCGGTCTTGATCGTTTCGCGACCGTTGTAAGTCAGCTTCTCGACGACATCGAACTCGATGGTTGCCCCGGCGCTCACGGCTTTGTTTTTGTAGCTGACGGTGACGGTCTGCCCAGGTTGCAGCTCAATCGGTGTGGAAGCAGGAGGCTGATAGAGGGTGGTCACCAACGATGCCCCGGCGCCATGGCGATCGCCGTAACGAATCAATCGACCGTCCTTGATCTCGGCGAAGGTTGTCGTCAGGAAGAACGGCACATTGTTCAAGAACGAGGTGTGCGCCGAAGCCATCGGATTGGCGTCGGCAAATGCCTCACGCCCCAACGTCTCGGTTCTGCCGCGACTGATGGTCGACGACAGGTTGTCGCGGCTTTCGTACTCCACCACTGTCCCGGCCTGAAAGTCCGCTTCGTTGGTGCAAGCGGCTGAAGACGTTGCACTGGCGGTCGAGGCCGACGCATCGGCGATAAAAGAACCCCAACCACTGACGGCAAGGGTCGAGGCGGTGAACGCCGTTGCCAGGCGTTTGCGCCAAGCCGGATTGACGTTGGACTTTCTGGCAGATGTACTTTTCAAAAAACAGATCCTTGTCCCGATGTGCTCGTTGCGATCGATCGAAAAACCGATAACGCTCATAGGTTAGGGACGAGCGCCGAGCGGCGCTATAGCGCAAGTGTGCTATAGGCTTTGCCCTTGTCTGGTTCATTCTTCAGCCTTGAAACCATACGGAGGCTCGCATGACCGAATCACTGGAGCGTTTTATCCAGGCGCAAGCGTCTACCTATGAGCACGCCTTGCTGGAACTGCGGCGTGGCCGCAAGGAAGGCCATTGGATGTGGTTCATCTTTCCGCAATTACGCGGCCTGGGCGTCAGTGAGAACGCCACCTACTATGGCCTGTGCGGCATTGACGAAGCGCGTAACTATTTGCAGCACCCGCTTCTGGGACCGCGACTCGAGCGCGCCACCCGTGCCGTACTGGACTCGGGAGTCGCTTTGGAGAAACTCCTCGGGACCATCGATGCCATGAAGTTCGCGTCCTGCATGACGCTTTTTGCAGCGGCTGCAGGCGAGCATTCCGTGTATGCCCAAGCGTTGGAGGGTGGGCTGAAGGTCGACACAAGGACACTGGATTTGCTTAAGGAGCAAGAGAGTAGAAATGCCTGACTACGAAACGTGGACGTTGCGCCAGCCAATTGAGTGGTGAGCGAAAAATCAAGAGATCGCAGCCTTCGGCAGCTCCTACGCTCGACCCAGCGAGAACAGGCTCTCATGGAACAAATTGCAACCATGTGATTTTTAAGGCTGAAAATACATATCGATCGTTCCCACGCTCCCGCGTGGGAATGTCGCCAGGGACGCTCCGCGTTCCGCTTCTGGAGTGTGACGCAGAGCGTCACGGGATGCATTCCCACGCAGAGCGCGGGAACGATCAAAAACAGATATCTCGTGGACGTCGCTCTAGTTCCCTGCGCGACAGCGCGGCGTCGAAGATGTGGCGGGGACTCCCTCGCCACAGGTTATCTGTTTGATGGGGTCATAAACGAAAAATGCCCCGTACCTTTCGATACGGAGCATTTTTTCAAGGCTTCCCGCGGATTGTGGGAGCCGGAACGCAACCCGCCGCTATCCTTAGGCGTTTTGGTTCCAGGGACGGTCTCCATGCTCGTCCTTGATGCGCGTCGGCAAGCCCATCACGTCCAACGCCTCGAGGAACGCCTCGGCAGGCAGCTCCTCGACGTTGACCATGCGCTGCACGTCCCACTCGCCACGGGCCACCAGCAAGGCTGCGGCCACGGGTGGCACGCCTGCGGTATAGGAAATGCCCTGGCTGTCGGTTTCGGCGTAGGCGTCCTCGTGGTCGGCCACGTTGTAGATGAACATCTCGCGCGGCTGGCCGTCCTTGACGCCCTTGACCAGGTCGCCGATGCAGGTCTTGCCGGTGTAGCCCGGCGCCAGCGAACTCGGGTCAGGCAGCACGGCCTTGACCACTTTCAGCGGCACGACTTCCAGGCCTTCGGCGGTCTTGACCGGTTGCTCGGAGAGCAGGCCGAGGTTCTTCAGTACGGTGAACACGTTGATGTAGTGCTCACCGAAGCTCATCCAGAAACGTACGTTGGGCACGTCGAGGTTCTTCGACAGCGAGTGCACTTCGTCGTGGCCGGTCAGGTACAGGTTCTGCGAGCCTACGACCGGCAGGTCGTCGGTGCGCTTGACCTCGAACATGGTGTTGCTGGTCCACTGGCTG
Organism: Pseudomonas sp. H1_F01; assembly: GCF_054681425.1. NCBI lineage: Bacteria > Pseudomonadati > Pseudomonadota > Gammaproteobacteria > Pseudomonadales > Pseudomonadaceae > Pseudomonas > Pseudomonas sp. H1_F01. The sequence continues at coordinate 3,983,688 of NZ_CP162823.1, forward strand.
TCCTGCCAGCTCCACACCTGTCCGGTGAATTCGCGGAAATTGATTTCCGGGTCGAAATTGGTGGCGAAATATTTGCCATGGGAGCCGGCATTGACGTCGAGAATATCGATCGAATCAATGCGGTCGAAATGCTGTTGCTGCGCCAGTGCCGCATAGGCATTGACCACACCCGGGTCGAAGCCCACGCCGAGAATGGCGGTGATGTTCTTTTCCTGGCACTCCTGGAGGTGGTTCCACTCGTAGTTGCCGTACCAGGGCGGCGTCTCGCAGACCTTGCCCGGTTCTTCGTGGATGGCGGTGTCCAGGTAGGCCGCGCCGGTATCGATGCAGGCACGCAGCACCGACATGTTGAGAAAGGCAGAGCCGACATTGATGACGATCTGGGACTCGGTTTCGAGAATCAGCGCCTTGGTCGCTTCGACATCCAGAGCGTTCAGTGCGAAAGCCTTGATGTCGGCGGGTTGCTTGAGGCTACCCTTGGCCTTGACGCTGTCGATGATGGCCTGGCATTTGGAGATGTTGCGCGACGCGATAGCAATACGACCGAGTTCGTCGTTGTGCTGCGCGCACTTGTGGGCCACCACCTTGGCGACACCTCCTGCACCAATGATAAGTACGTTCTTCTTCAATTTCTTCATTTCTCCTTCCGCCAACTCAAGACAGGCTGGACAGATAGTCGTCGTAAACAAACTCGCGAACCACCTCGACGCTGCCGTCGAGCTGCTTCACTACGATGGACGGCATTTTCAGGCCGTTGAACCAGTTTTTCTTGACCATGGTGTAACCCGCTGCGTCGATGAACGACAGCCGATCGCCGATGGACAGCGGACGATCGAATTGGTACTCGCCGAAAATGTCTCCGGCCAGGCAGGATTTGCCGCACACCATGTAGGTGTGTTCGCCCTCGCTCGGTGCCATTTTGGCGTCCAGGCGATAGATCAGCAGATCGAGCATGTGCGCCTCGATGGAACTGTCCACCACGGCCAGGTGCTTGCCGTTGTAGAGCGTGTCGAGCACGGTGACTTCCAGCGACGCACTCTGGGTGATCGCGGCCTCGCCCGGCTCCAGGTAGACCTGCACGCCATATTTTTGCGAGAAGGCCTTGAGCCGCGCGCAGAAGGCGTCCAGGGCGTAGCCCTCGCCGGTGAAGTGAATGCCGCCACCGAGGCTGACCCACTCGACCTTATGCAGCAAGTGACCAAAGCGCTCTTCGATAGTGCCCAGCATCTGGTCGAACAAACCGAAATCGCCGTTCTCGCAGTTGTTGTGGAACATGAAGCCGGAGATATGCTCGATGACTTGCTCGATTTTCACCGGATCCCATTCGCCCAGGCGGCTGAAGGGGCGCGCCGGGTCAGCCAGCAGGTAATCGGAGCTGCTCACTTGCGGATTGACCCGCAGGCCGCGGACCTTGCCGGCCGACGCTTCGGTGTAGCGCTGCAACTGGCCGATGGAGTTGAAGATGATCTTGTCGCAGTTGGCGAGCATCTCCTCGATCTCATCGTCGGCCCAGGCGACGCTGTAGGCATGGGTCTCGCCAGCGAACTTCTGCCGGCCGAGCTTGAGCTCATAGAGCGACGACGAAGTCGTGCCGTCCATGTACTGCTGCATCAGGTCGAACACCGACCAGGTGGCGAAGCACTTGAGCGCCAACAAGGCCTTGGCCCCGGACTGCTCACGCACATAGGCGATCTTCTGCATGTTCGCCAGCAGCTTTTGTTTGTCGATGAGGTAGTACGGCGTTTTGATCATTTTCGAGGCCTCCGGGCAAGGCGAGCCAAAAAAGGATGCGCATTGTGCCTTCACTGACTGCATATCGAAAGAGCGAAAAGCCCCGTTCACGCAATCACCCTGATCCGGGCCCACGCTTTGCGATAACCGGACGTACCGACTGCCCAGGCGATGAAATGCTGGATGATCTGGTAAAGAAGGGGTCACCGAAGAGGCGCTGATGCTCGAAATTGAGCCATCGCTGATAGACGGCAATGGGTAACAACCGTCCGTGATCAGTGCTGATGCATCAGACCATGCAGAACGCCGAACCTCAGGCCCGGCTCGGAAGCAATCATTTGCGAGATACCAAAGACCTTGAATGCCGCCAGCATGATCGCCAGGCCACCGGGCAGGATGCCCAGGCGGTGGGTTTGCAAGCCGGCCAACCTGAGCTGGTTGACATGGCCGACCTCCAACAGTCGCAACGACAACCGCAACAATCCACTGTAGGTAATGCCGCCTTTACCCAAGTCGTTGAGGTCGTTGGCCTTGAGCACTTTGGCCAACATCCGCGCGGTACCGGAAGAGCCGATAGCCTGCTGCCAGCCCAGCGCGCGATAACGAGACGCCACTCTTTCAAACTGCAGGACGGCCACTCGCTCCGCCTCCAACAGCGCTTGAGCAGTCATGCATCCGCCCGGAAAGTAACGCGCGCCAAAAGTGCCGCTGCCAATGGCAATGCTTTCCGTGAACAGCGGCTGCGCACCCTGCCCCAGAATCAGTTCGGTCGAGCCACCGCCGATGTCCACCACCAGCCGCGTACGCTCGACACCGGGCACCGTATGGGCAACACCGGCATACACCAGTCGGGCTTCTTCGTGCCCGGAGAGCACGTCGATCCGAAACCCCAGGTGGCGCTCGGCGCTGGCCAGGAACAGCTGGGCATTCGCCGCCTCGCGCACGGCACTGGTCGCCACCGCCCGCACCCGTCCGGCTTCAAAGCCGCGCAGTTTCTTGCCGAATCGGGCGAGCGCCTGCCAGCCCCGATCCAGTGCCAGCTCGTCCAACGCCCCGGCCTGCAGGCCCTCAGCCAATCGGACCGGCTCGCGCAGGGTTTTCACTTCCTGGATCACCAACTGTCGATTGCGCTTGACCGACTGGCCGATCATCAAACGGAAAGCGTTAGAGCCCAAGTCAATGGCCGCGAACAGGGGGGCGTCGCCTTTCATAGCGGTGTTCCTTGATTCATCAGCCAGCAGGCACAGGCGCTGCCGGACTTCCCACGATGGTTTGCGAAGATCCTGCCATGGCTTCGATGACACCTGGATGACACCCCTGGCGCTCGGCCATGGAAAACAGACGCGCACCAACGAAATTTCGGGCGAACCCTGCGCCTTCGAGCGTAATCGATAAAACTCGATCGTGCAGGCATCCTCCAGAGATAAACGTTTTAGCCATGGGAAAGCGCGTGAAGCTCGGATGACCGTCACCGTCATGTAACAAAATGCAACTAGCGTGGATGGCGCCTCCACGACCGAGTTTTCCATCATGCTTTCAACCCAGGACACCTTGGTACAGCGCATCCACCGCGAACTGCTTGACCACAGTGACGAAGAGCTGGAGCTGGAGTTATCCGAAGACGGGTATGACCTGAACGCCTTGTTCGATGAACATGCCCCGGATAGCAGCGAGAAGGAAATCCGACGACTGTATTTCAGCGAACTGTTCCGCCTTCAAGGCGAACTGGTGAAGCTGCAAAGCTGGGTGGTCAAGACCGGACACAAGGTTGTGATCCTGTTCGAAGGACGCGATGCCGCTGGCAAGGGTGGCGTGATCAAGCGTATTACCCAGCGACTCAATCCACGGGTATGCCGCGTCGCCGCCCTGCCCGCCCCCAACGACCGTGAACGGACTCAATGGTACTTCCAGCGCTACGTCTCGCACCTGCCTGCGGCGGGTGAAATCGTGCTGTTCGACCGCAGCTGGTACAACCGCGCCGGGGTCGAACAAGTCATGGGGTTCTGCACCGCCGACCAGTACGAAGAGTTCTTCCGTACCGTGCCGGAATTCGAACGGATGCTCGCTCGCTCCGGTATCCAGTTGATCAAGTACTGGTTCTCCATTTCCGACCAGGAACAGCACCTGCGCTTCCTCAGTCGCATTCATGACCCACTCAAGCAATGGAAGCTCAGCCCCATGGACCTGGAGTCCCGCCGGCGTTGGGAGGCCTACACCAAGGCCAAGGAAATCATGCTCGAACGCACCCACATCGCCGAGGCTCCCTGGTGGGTGGTGCACGCCGACGACAAGAAAAAGGCCCGGCTCAATTGCATCCATCACCTGCTTGGGCAAATGCCCTATGAAGAGGTGGAAATGCCGGCCATCGAACTGCCGCAGCGAGTACGACAGGAAGACTACTCCCGCAGTCCGACGCCACCGGAGCTCATCGTGCCTCGGGTCTATTAAGGCCAGCCAGGCAGGGACGCCCGGCACCGCGCCTCCCACTTCCACCGCTCACTGAATCGGATTTCATCATGACAAACCAGACCCTGGTCATGGACTCATCGAGTTCCATCGCCCCCAGCTCAAGACCGCAGCTCACCGGCAAACCGAGCGTGATCACCTTGGTGGTGTTTTTCGCCGTACTGGGCAGCGGTTTGCTGTTTACCGCCTACAGCCTGATGCACGACATGAACGAACTCGGCACCGTAGTGACCACCTGGACGCCGTTCCTGCTGTTGGGCGTGGCGCTGCTGATTGCCCTTGGCTTCGAATTCGTCAATGGCTTCCACGACACCGCCAACGCCGTGGCCACGGTCATTTATACCAATTCCATGGCGCCGAACTTCGCCGTGGCCTGGTCGGGCTTCTTCAACTTCCTCGGGGTGCTGCTCTCCAGCGGCGCCGTGGCCTTCGGCATCATCGCCCTGCTGCCGGTGGAACTGATCCTGCAAGTCGGCTCCTCCGCTGGCTTCGCGATGATCTTCGCCCTGCTGATTGCCGCCATCCTGTGGAACCTGGGCACCTGGTGGCTGGGTTTGCCGGCGTCGTCGTCCCACACGCTGATCGGCTCGATCATCGGCGTGGGCGTCGCCAATGCCCTGATGCACGGGCGTGACGGCACCAGCGGTGTGGACTGGGCCCAGGCGACCAAGATCGGCTATGCGTTGCTGTTGTCGCCGCTGGTGGGCTTCGGTTGCGCTGCATTGCTGCTGCTGGCGCTGCGGGCCTTCGTCAAGAACCGCTCGCTGTACAAGGCCCCGGAAGGCAATACGCCGCCGCCCTGGTGGATTCGCGGCATGCTGATCCTGACCTGCACCGGCGTGTCATTCGCCCACGGCTCCAATGACGGCCAGAAAGGCATGGGCCTGATCATGCTGATTCTGGTCGGCACCCTGCCGATGGCGTATGCGCTGAACCGCACCATGCCGGCCGACCAGGCGCTGCAATTCGCCGCCGTGGCGCAAGTCACCCAGCAAGCACTGGTCAAGCACTCGCCGCTGCCGGCCCCGGCAAATCCGCGAGCGATCCTTTCCACCTACGTGGGCAGCAAGGAGGCGACGCCGCAATTGGTACCGGCCCTGGCCGCCATGACCGGCAGCATCGGCGCCGAGGTCAAGGGCTACGGCTCGCTGGCCAAAGTCCCCGCCGAAGCCGTGGGCAACGTGCGCAACGACATGTACCTGACCAGCGAAACCATTCGCCTGATGGACAAGAACAAGGTCGGCAACTTCGACGCCGACACCAGCGCCCAGCTGCAACTGTTCAAGCAGCAGATCGACAATTCCACGCGGTTCATTCCACTGTGGGTGAAAATCGCCGTGGCCATCGCCCTCGGCCTGGGCACCATGGTCGGCTGGAAGCGCATCGTGGTGACGGTGGGTGAGAAAATCGGCAAGTCCCACCTGACCTACGCCCAAGGTGCCTCAGCCGAAACCGTCGCCATGCTGACCATCGGCGCCGCCGACATGTTCGGTTTGCCGGTGTCCACGACCCATGTGTTGTCCTCCGGCGTGGCCGGCACCATGGTCGCCAACGGTTCCGGCTTGCAGATGCGCACCATCCGCAACCTGGTGATGGCCTGGGTACTGACGCTGCCTGCTGCCATCCTCCTTTCGGGCAGCCTCTACTGGTTGTTCACCAAGCTGTTCTGACCTCTCGTTCGCCGAGGCCTCACCTGACTGAGGCCTCGCGCTGAATCTCCTGTCCGCCACCTGCCAATGTGGGAGCGAGCTTGCTCGCTCCCACAAGGGTTGTGGGTGAGCTTGAGATCGCTGCTCTGTCCTATCTTCTTCATCTGGCAGGCCAGAAAACGGTTAATATCGCTCTCCTTCGTCTACCCTCACAGAGCGGCGTACCGCCCTCCACGTGGGCGTGATGCTTCACCATTCCTTGCCTTCATGTACCGGAGATCCTCCATGCTCAAGCGTTCCCTGGCATTGGCCGTCGGCGTTGCCCTGTCTTTTTGCAGCCTGCTGACCCAGGCCGCCGACACCTTGAAAGTCAGTGCGATTCCCGATGAGGCCCCGACCGAGCTGCTACGCAAGTTCAAGCCGCTGGGTGCTTATCTGGAGCAGCAAACCGGCATGAAAGTCGAGTTCGTACCCGTCAGCGACTACCCCGCCGTAGTCGAAGCGCTGGCCACCGACCGGATCGACATGGCCTGGCTGGGCGGCTTCACCTTCGTGCAGGCACGCCTGAAAACCGGCAACGCCATTCCCCTGGTCCAACGCGAACAGGACGCCCAGTTCACCAGTAAATTCATCACCGCCGACCCGGCCGTCAAATCCCTCGCCGACCTCAAGGGCAAGACCTTTGCCTTCGGTTCGGTGTCGTCGACGTCCGGTAGCCTCATGCCGCGCTATTTCATGCTCAAGGACGGCATCAAGCCGGAAAGCTACTTCAGTCGCGTGGGCTACTCGGGCGCCCATGACGCCACAGTCGCCTGGGTCCAGGCCGGCAAGGTCGACGCTGGCGTGCTGAACGCCAGTGTCTGGGAAAAACTGGTCGCTGCCGGCAAGGTCGACACGACCAAGGTCAAGGTTTTCGCCACCACCCCAGCCTATTTCGACTACAACTGGACGGTGCGCGGTACCCTCGACCCAGCGTTGGCGGCCAAGATAAAGGCAGCTTTCCTGGCACTCGATCCAGCCAACCCGAAGGACAAGGAAATCCTCGATCTGCAGGCCGCCAGCCGCTTCATCGAAACCAAGCCTGAGAACTACAAGGGCATCGAGGAAGCCGCACGCGCCGCCGAACTGCTCAAATGACCCTGCAACTGACCCAGGTCAGCGTTACCCATGCCAATGGCGTCCAGGCGCTGCGCGGCATCGACCTGCACATCGGCGTCGGTGAACAGGTCGCCATCATCGGCCCGTCCGGCGCGGGCAAGTCGAGCCTGCTCAACCTGCTGGCCACTGCCCTGCGCCCGGGTAACGGCGAGCTGCAACTGCTCGGCGAACGCGCCTGGCAGTTGTCTGCCCGCCAGCGTCAACGCCTGCGCGCGCGCATCGGCCTGATCCACCAATCGCCGCCGCTGCCGCCGCGTCAACGCGTGGTCACGGCGGTCCTGGCCGGAAAGCTCGGTCAGTGGGGCATCGGCAAAAGCCTGTTGAACCTGCTGCATCCGCTGGATATTCCAGGCGCCAGGGCGGCGTTGGCCCGACTGGACCTGGGCGACAAATTGTTCGCGCAATGCCAGCAGCTGTCGGGCGGACAGCTGCAACGCGTAGGCATTGCCCGGGTGTTGTACCAGGCGCCTGAGGTGCTGCTGGCCGATGAACCGGTTTCGGCCATGGATCCGGTACTGGCCCAGCACACGCTTTCGGTGCTTTGCCGCCATGCCCGGGAGCACAACGTCACCCTGGTCGCCAGCCTGCATGCGGTGGAACTGGCCTTGGCACACTTTTCCCGGGTCATTGGCCTGCGTGATGGCCAGATCCTGTTCGACCTGCCAACCGACGCGGTCGACCGCCAGTTGCTCGACACGCTCTACGCCAACGAACAGCTTCAGTCTTCGCCAACACCCCCTTCATCCTTGAGCGTGCAGATCCCCCGATGCTGACGCGCGATACCCGAGACCCCGCCACCCGCCCGCGCCTGCTGCTCACTCTGCTGGCCCTCGTCCTGCTGTGGCCGGGCATCCAGTTCAGCGAACTGGACCTTCGCGTGCTGGTGGCGAGGGACAGCCAGAGTGAAATGGGCCGGTTTGTAGCGGCCTTCTGGCCTCCAGCCCATGGCGACGAATTTGTCGAGCTGCTGTGGCAGGCCACCTTGCAGACGCTGGCGATCGCCACTGCCGGCATGGCCCTGGCGTTGCTGTTGGCGGTGCCCGCGAGCCTGCTGGCCAGCCGCGCCCTATCGCTGTCGGCGGCCTCCCGTGCCGGGCACCCGGGTTATTGGGGGCAACTGCTGCGCTGGCCGGTGCGCGGCCTGCTGATCTTCCTGCGCAGCGTCCCGGAAATCGTCTGGGCCTTGCTCTTCGTGCGTGCCGTCGGCCTCGGCCCCACGGCCGGTGTACTGGCGATCGCCATTACCTACAGCGGCATGCTGGGCAAGGTCTACGCGGAAATCTACGAGTCGGTCGACCAGCGTCCGGCCCATGCGCTCTTGCAATCCGGCAGCAGCCGGTTCGCCGCTTTCTGCTACGGGATCCTGCCCAATGTCGCGGCGGAACTGTTGTCGTACACGGTGTATCGCTGGGAGTGCGCCATCCGCGCCTCGGTAGTGATGGGCTTCGTCGGTGCCGGGGGCCTGGGCCAGCAAATGGACCTGTCGCTGCGAATGTTCGCCGGCGGTGAAGTGGCCAGCCTGCTGCTGACGTTCCTGGTGCTGGTACTGCTCGCCGATCAACTCAGCCGCCTGCTGCGCTGGAGGCTGGCATGAATCGCCTGATCAACGCGGTCATTGTCCTGGGCATCGGTGCGGCAGTCGTCGCCTCGTTCATCTACCTGGGCATCGACCTGGGCGAGCTCGGCGACAGCGGCAATCTGCACCAGATGGGCGCTTATGCGCAGCGTTTTCTCAGCCCGGACCTGAGCCTGGGCCACCTGAAGGCGATCGGCCACGGCGCCCTGGAAACCCTCGCCATGTCGGCCATTGGCACCTTGCTCGCGGCAGTCTTCGGCCTGCTATTGGCCTTGCCTGCGGCCGGGCGCTTCGGCTGGCCCCTGCAGAGCGCTTCGCGGCTGGTGCTCAATGCCTTGCGCGCGGTTCCAGAATTGGTGTGGGCGGCGCTGATGGTCCTCGCCGCCGGGCTCGGCCCCAATGCCGGCACCCTGGCCTTGGCCCTGCACACCACCGGCGTGCTCGGCCGGCTGTTCGCCGAAGCCCTGGAAAATACCCCGTCCGAACCGGCCGACGCCATCCGCCTGCAAGGTGGCAATGCGGTATTGGCTTTCTGCTACGGCACGCTGCCCAACCTCCTGCCCCAGCTACTGGCCTATGTCTTGTACCGCTGGGAAAACAATATCCGCATGGCCAGCGTGCTCGGCTTCGTCGGCGCCGGGGGCTTGGGGCAAATGCTCTACGTCAGCCTCAGCCTGTTCCAGGAAGCCCAGGGCAGCACGGTGATCCTGGCGATGTTGTTGCTGGTTTTCGCGGTCGATACGTTGAGCAGCTGGAGTCGCCAACGCTGGGTCAAGGCTTGAGGTCCTATTGACTGACAGGGCCCTATCGCGAGCAAGCTCGCTCCCACAGCGATTCGGCGCTGCTCTACACCCTATCCATCAGCGCCCCCTGGGCATCCGCCTCTCCCTGCAACAGCTCGATCACCCAGTCGATAAAGACCCTCACCCTGGGCGACAACTGTCGATGGGGCGGGTATACCGCTGAGATCGGCCACGACGGCACGCTGTAGTCGTCGAGCACTTGAACCAGCCGGCCTTCGGCCAACTGCTGTTGCACGTGATAACGCGGCACCTGGATCAAGCCGAATCCCGCTTCACAGGCCGTCACGTAGGCGTCGGCATTGTTGACGTTCAAGTCACTGGGCAATTGCATTTCGCGCACCCGCCCCGCCACCTCGAATTCGAACGGAAAGAACCGCCCATTGCCGGACGCAAACCCGATGGCCCGGTGCGCCGCCAAATCCTCCAACCGCCCGGGCGTGCCGGCGCGGGCCAGATAGTCAGGGCTGGCGCACGTCAATTGATGCAGACGCACGATGGGACGCGCCACCAGCACCTGGTCGACGACGTTGCCGGCGCGGATTGCACAATCCACGCCCTCGCGCTGCAGATGGACCTGGCGGTCATGAAAACCGATGTCCAGTTGCAACGCCGGGTAGCGGCGATAGAAATCCGGCAGGCGTGGCACGATCCAGGTGCAACCAAAGGCAATGGGCATGTCCACTTTCAAGGTGCCGCGCGGCTGGCTGCGTTGCGCCGACAACGAACTTTCGAGGTCATCGAGGTCGTCCAGCAACTGGCCGCTGCGCTGGTAATACGCTTGCCCATCAAGCGTTGCGCGCACCTGCCGGGTGGTGCGCTGCAACAGTTGCACGCCCAGATGGGCTTCCAACTGCTGGATCAGCAGGCTGACGGTGGCCCGCGGAAGCCCAAGGTCATCGGCCGCCTTGCCAAAACCGCCCAGTTCAACGATGCGCCGGAACACCTGCATGGCCTGTAATCGGTCCAATCTCGCGCCTCATTATTTAGATATCACGAATAGTTAAACCAATAATCATGGATTTATCCAGGAAACCCCTTGATAGAGACTGCACAGGTCGTTCATTTCCAGGAGCTATCAGCATGAAGACTCGCCAACTCGGCCATCGCGGCCCTCACGTTTCCTCCATCGGCCTGGGCTGCATGGGCATGTCGGATTTCTACACCACGGGCGTGGACGAGCGCGAAGCGATTGCCACGCTGCACCGCGCCGTGGAATTGGGCGTGACGCTGTTCGACACCGCCGACATGTACGGGCCGCATACCAACGAACAACTGCTCGGACGGGCCCTGCGCGGCAAGCGTGACAGCCTTTACCTGGCGAGCAAGTTCGGCCTGGTGCGCAGCAGCGATCCCCATGCCCGCGGCGTCAATGGTCGCCCCGACTATGTCCGGCAATCTGTCGAGGGCAGCCTCAAGCGTCTCGATACCGATTACCTCGACCTCTACTACCAGCACCGCATCGATCCTGAGGTGCCCGTCGAAGAAACCATCGGCGCCATGGCCGAGCTGGTCAAGGCCGGCAAGGTCCGCCACATCGGGATCTCGGAAGCCAGCGCCGAGACCATCCAGCGGGCCCACGCCGTGCATCCCCTGGCAGCGGTACAAAGCGAATATTCGCTGTGGTCCCGTGAGCCAGAACACAATGACGTGCTCGATACTTGCCGGCGCCTTGGCATTGCATTCGTCGCCTACAGCCCCTTGGGCCGGGGCTTTTTGACCGGTGAGCTGAAATCACCGGAGGACTTCGCCGCCGATGACTATCGCCGCTTCAACCCGCGCTTCCAGGCCGACAACTTCAATCGCAACCTGGCGCTGGTAGAGCGGGTCAAGGCATTGGCCTTGGACAAGGGCATCAGCGCTGCGCAATTGGCCTTGGCCTGGGTATTGGCCCAGGGTGACCATGTCATCCCGATCCCGGGCACCAAGCAGCGCAAGTACCTGGAAAGCAACGTGGCAGCGGCTTCGGTGATGTTGAGCGCTGACGAATTGGCCCAACTGGATGGGATTTTCGCAGGCGAAGGTGCCGTGGCAGGCGACCGATACCAGGCGCACACGATGACGTTGTTGAACGGTTGATCCTGCGGCTGGGCTGGCAGTTTCGACAGGCCGGATTCAAGCAGGCGTCAGCCCAGCCGATAACCCTATCAATAATAGCTTCCAGACCTCCGGGTTCTGCAGTTGCATAGGGTAATGATCAATGGGTTTGCCGCTGAATCGCCTGCTGGTGTGGGGCGTCCTGATGTTCCTCGCTGCAAGCGCTGGCGCGGCAGAGGCGCCGCTGCGCATCGTGACCGAGGAACTGCCGCCCTACAACATGACGCAGAACGGCCGAATGACCGGCATGAGCACCGAGGTGGTCCAGGCCGTGCTCAAGGAGGTCGGCATGGACGCGCCTATCCATTCCATGCCGTGGGCCCGTGCCTACGAACTGGCGCTCAATGAAAGCAACGTGCTCATCTACTCGATCGTCCGCACGCCTGCACGTGAACCGCTTTTCCAGTGGGTCGGCAGCATCGGCCCGACGCAGTGGTACCTCTACTCGCTGGCGGACCGGCCGGTGAAACTCGACTCGCTGGCCGATGCCCATGGTCACCAGATCGCCACGGTCAATCAGGACGTGGGTGAGCAATACCTGGTCTCGAAGGGCTTTCGCATCGGCGAGGAATTGCAGTCGAGCACCAAGTACGAACACAACTACCGCAAGCTCAAGGTCGATCACGTGGAGCTGTGGATTTCCAATGAGCTCAACGCGCTGTATCTGACGCGCCAGAACGGCGAAGACCCGGACAAGTTGCTGATCCGCTCGCTGGCACTGCCCGAGCTGAGCAGCGCAGACGGCTTGAGCATGGCATTCAGCCGCAATACGCCAGCCGATATGGTGGCGAAGTTCCGTGTGGGCCTGGAGACCATCCGGCGCAATGGCGTCTACGATGCCATCCTGCGCAAATGGTTATGACATGGATGCCAATTTCCGCATGGCGTCCTCCTTACAACCACAGACCAAGGCGTTCAGCTCCCTGGGGCGCCGCCTGGTACTGGCAACGCTGTTGTTCTGCCTGCTCTTTACCCTGGCGATGGTCACCTGGCGTACCTGGTTGGCCTGGGAAAACAACCTGGCGGAAATGAATTCGGAGCTGGCCCTGATCGACCAGGTGTTCCAGAACACCCTGGCCCATGCCATTTGGGAACTGGACCGTGAATCCCTCGACCAGCAAATCGCGAGCGTCGCCATGGCAGCGCCCGTGGGACGCCTGGTGTTGAACATCCTGCGCCCCGGGCAAGCGCCTGAAGTCATCGAACTCAATCGATACCCCGTCGGTCAATCGGGCGTGGTGCCGGTGCTGCATCGCCAGCTCATCGCACAACCTTACGCCGGGGCCCATGAAAAAGTCGGCGAGCTGACCATCGAAGGCGACAATAACCTGCTGTGGGAGCGCCTCTGGGGCGAAGCACGCAGCATCGTCATCACCCAGCTCATCCAGTCCTTGCTGCTGGCAGGGTTGGTCATGACCGTGTTCAACCGCCTGGTGACCGTGCATGTGGTACACATCGCCCGGCACCTGGGCGAACTGGCGCCGCAAACCCTCAAGCGTCACCTCAAGCTGCAACGGGCGGTGCAGCGCCAGGACGAGCTGAGCCTGCTCGAATTCCAGGTCAATACACTCCAGGACAACCTGCGCGCCCATTTGGAACGCCAGCATTCGGACGAACTGGCCCTTGCCGCCAGCCGCGACCAAATGGCCGAACTGGTCGAGGCCCGCACCGCGGAATTGAAGGCGGCCAACCAGGCCCTCGAAGCACTGTCACGCCACGACGATTTGACGGGGCTGGCCAACCGTCGCTATTTCGACGAGTTGAAGGACATCGAGTTTCGCCGGGCGATCCGCCACAAGACCCCGCTGGCGGTGCTCATGTGCGATGTCGATTTCTTCAAGATCTACAACGACACCTACGGCCACATGCAGGGCGACTTGTGCTTGAAAGAGATCGCCGAGACCCTGCGCAGCGTGTTCGGCCGCTCTGGCGAACTGACCGCGCGCGTAGGCGGCGAAGAGTTCGTCGTGGTCCTGCCCAACGTCGATGCCGCCCAGGCCTGCGAGGCCGCCCAACGTTTCCGTACAAGCCTGGCGGAACGTGAACTGCCCCACAGCGGTTCCAAGGTCTCGTCGTTTGTCACCGTGAGCATCGGCGTCGCCGAGCTGGACCCGGAGACCATGGACCATTTCGATCAACTGCTGCAACGCGCCGACCAGGCGCTGTACCGGGCCAAACACAAGGGGCGCGATTGCGTCGCCCTGTAAACCATCGCGTGCCATGAGGTCTGTATATGCACTATCGCCTGATACTCTGCTCGTGCCTGCTTCTCACCTCGATCAGCCTGCAAAGCCACGCCGAGACGATCGAAGTCGTGACCGAAGATTCCCTCTATGCCTACCAGCGTGACAACAAGGTCGTCGGGCCGGGTATTCGCATCGCCGAAGAAACGCTGAAGAACGCGCAGCTCACCGACTACAGCCTGTCGCTATACCCGTGGGCCCGGGCCTACGAAAAGGCGCTGCACGAGCCTAACGTGTTGATTTTCCCCCTGGACCGCACCCCGGCCCGCGAGCAATTGTTCAAATGGGTCGGTGAGATACACCGGGTGGCGAGCCGGCTCTACAAGATGCGAGACAGTGAAGGCATCGCCGTCAACAATCTCGAGGATGCCAAGCAGTACAGCATCGGCGTGGTGCGAAATGACGCCAAGCAGATTTACCTGCAACAGCGTGGGTTTACCCGGCTGGTCATCTCGGCCAACAACCACGACAACTTTCAAAAGCTGCTGAATCACCAGATCCAAATGCTGCCGATGCCGGAGAACACCGCGCGCCTGATGAGCAAGGATGCCCAAGTGGATTTCACTTCGCTGGAAGAGGTCTATACCCTCGACGAGCAACCCCACAAGGTCCACCTGGCGTTCAGCCTGAGCACACCTGACGAAGTCGTCGCCAAGGCCCAGCGCGCTTTCGAGCAGCTCAAGGCTTCTGGTGAAGTGGCGCGAATCATGAACGAACAGCGGTAGACTCTGGGGGATCACACCACAAGCAAACGATGAGGTATGTCCCGATGAGCCAAGCGTCCTACGTTCCGCCCAAGGTCTGGAAAAACGACGCCCCGTCTGGCGGCCAGTTCGCCAGCATCAACCGCCCTATCGCTGGGCCGACTCACGAAAAAACCTTGCCGATTGGCAAGCACCCGTTGCAGCTCTATTCCCTGGCCACGCCCAATGGCGTGAAGGTGACCATCCTGCTGGAGGAACTGCTGGCGCTGGGTCATACGGGCGCGGAATACGACGCCTGGCTGATCCGCATCAGCGAAGGTGACCAGTTCTCCAGCGGTTTTGTCGAGGTCAACCCCAACTCCAAGATCCCGGCCCTGCTGGACCGCAGCGTGGAACCTGCCATCCGTGTCTTCGAGTCCGGCTCGATCCTGCTGTACCTGGCGGAAAAATTCGGCGCCTTCCTGCCCACCGACCCGGCGGGCCGCACCGAAACACTGAACTGGCTGTTCTGGCAGATGGGCTCTGCCCCATACCTGGGTGGCGGCTTCGGGCATTTCTACGCCTATGCACCGGAGAAACTCGAATACCCGATCAATCGCTTCACCATGGAGGCCAAGCGTCAACTCGACGTCCTGGATCGCCGCCTCGGCGAAAGCCAATACCTGGCAGGCGATGACTACACCGTCGCCGACATCGCGGTCTGGCCCTGGTATGGCCAACTGGTGCGCAACAACGTGTACGGCGCCGCCGAATTCCTGAGTGCCCACGAATACACCCATGTGCAGCGCTGGGCAGAAGAGATTGCCAAGCGCCCGGCCGTCCTGCGCGGACAGCGGGTCAACCGCACGTGGGGGGATGAGGCGAGCCAGGTGCCGGAGCGGCATGAGGCTGGGGATCTGGGCTGAGGGCCAACCGCCACACCTGACGCGCTCAAGCCGGCAGCGTCAGGCCCCGGTCGCTGAAATACCGGCTCAACGTTGCCGCAGACGCTTGGGGATCGGCCAGGGCGACATAGGTATCGGGACGCAGCAGATAGGCGGCGTCCCGGCACAGCCCGGCTTTATGATGCTCATCCCGCCAGGTGAACGTGTGCAGGGGGATCTGGTGCTGGCTGCTCCAGGCTTTCAGCTCCGCCCCGGCCTCGCCGTAGACGTGCACCTGCCAGCCGATGGATGCGAGCGGTTCGTAGTTGTCAGCGCCCGGCACCGGTACCCAGGGCAAACGGTCACCGCCCAGTACGTCACCCGCCTTGCCGGCACTCAACGGGCTCTGGTGATAATTCAAGGTGGTTTGGGACACTATCCGGAACAGGTACTCACGCACGTTTTCGCTTTTGTAGGCGACACTTGCGAAGAGCGGTGCGATGCGCGTGCGCACGAAGTCGGCAAAATTGCCTTGGGCAGTAGCAAAGGTAAACAGCCGGTCCGTCGTTTCCACAAGTTTTTGCGCAAACGCCTGGCGTTCGGCCTGATAGCTGTCGAGTAACGCGTCTGGCGCCTGTCCCTTCACGACCGCCGCCAGTTTCCAGGCCAGATTGATCGCGTCGAGGATGCCGGTGTTCATGCCTTGGCCACCGGCCGGGCTGTGGACGTGCGCCGCGTCTCCCAGCAAAAACACCCTGCCCCAGCGGAACTGATCCGTGACGCGATGATGGACCCGGTAGGTGGAGAACCAGTTCACGCCATTGATCCTGATGTTCAGGCCGTTGATGGCGTCATGGCCAACGTCCTCGAACGTGAGCGTCTCTGGATGCTCTGCGCGTTCATCGCGAACCGTACCGATCAGGCGATATTGGCCAGTTTCGCCATAGAAAAACGCCAACACGAATTCGGATTTATCAAAGGCGATATGGGCCTCATCCGCAGGCTCGAAACCGCTGGCAGACACGTCCGCCACGTAGAACAACTGCTTGTAGGTGCCGCCCTCGAAGCCGCTCCCCACCTGATGACGCACGAGCGAACGCGCACCATCGCATCCTGCGAGGTAAGCGGTCGTCAGCGTTTCTTCGCGACCATCGGAGTGTTTCAAGCGCGCGGTAACGTGGTCGCCACGGTCCTCGAAGGACACCAGTTCAGTCTGCCGCTCGACTTCGACGCCCAGGGACTGAAGCTGCTCGACCAACAGCCGCTCATGACGATCCTGGGGGTATATGAGGACAAAAGGATAAGGCGATACATCCCCGCCAGCGTCCACCAGGGGAATCCGCGCCTTGCGTTTCCCCCGGGCCCACATGTTCATGGCCGGGGTCTTGTACCCGGCTTCGATGACCGCATCGGCCATGTCGAGCTGGCGATACAGCTCAAGTGTGCGGGCCTGGACGGCCATGGCCCGCGAGGTTTCCCCCGGTCCGCTGCTCTTGTCGACAATCCTGACAGCAAGCCCCTGCCGGGTGAGCCACAGAGCCAGGACCAATCCAGTAGGGCCGGCTCCCACAATGAGAATGTCCGTTTGCGCCATGATCGTGCCTCTGGAGGAGTGATGACTCTGGAGGCACTTAATAATGGTCGAGGAAGGCCGAATGTCAACGGACGGTCGGCGGGCAAATAAGGCACATCGTTCTGCGGCTACTGTGGGAGCGAGCTTGCTCGCGAAGGCGTCATGACCGTCGACATCGAAGTCGCCTGATACACCGCTATCGCGAGCAAGCTCGCTCCCACACAGGATGGTGGTGAACCTCGGCTTTTCGACTTGCACAGCCCCCTGCTGGGAGCCAGGGTCGTCCGCCGTTAGTTGACGGTCATAGTCTTCAAACCAAGCGCGAGTATCCGGGCATCCTCGCCCAAGCCGAGCTGCTGCGGACTTATCGCGTCCGCAAATTGCAGTTGCATCCTCAAGAAGCCCTGATCCGCAATGCGTTGCTGCATCGAGGGTGTAACGGGTATTTCGAGGATGTTGCCTTCTGACTTTTCAAGCGTGTTGGTCGATGCCTGTAAGCCGTTGATAAGAACCGTGACTTTTTGTTGTGCATGACCCGGCACAAGAAAGGCTGAAGCCTCCAAGCGAATGGAATGTACGAGGTTTGTTGCTCGCAATACTATTTCCGCATCGGTTCCCTCGGACCAGGTGCCCCATTGCTCCGCGTCAAGCCACCCCTTTGCCAGATACGCTGTACCTGAGTCACGTTGATCGAATCGCACGGTATGGCCAAGCTCAAGTGGGGCGGCCATCGGCGCCTGTTCATTTGTCAACTGCGGGCATTCGCTGCACCGCTTCCAACCAGGCGCAAGCACGGTAAACCCATCTATCCTGGCGAAAAGATCAGCGGAAGTATCAACGGTGCCCAACGCTCGCAACATAGCCCGGCTGTCCATCAAGTACAGCGAGTCCGGTTCATACTTTCCCAATGCTAAGGCCTGGGTGGCTTTTTCGTCAGCCTGTCGCCATTGCGTCATACTCATCCGCCCAAGGTAGGGGGCATCCGTTGACAAATGATGGAGGCCTGCAAAAGCTGAAACAGAAAGCCAATGCGGGGAGAGATTCTGCGGCACTATCCATCGAACTTTCTGGTAATGAGATGCAGCGCTCTTCCAAAACGGATCGACAAAAGGCGTCGCCCATTCGGATGCCGGCTTGACCATGAATTTCTTTCTGACGTCCGACCAACCGCTGTGAGTGTCGAAAACTTGTATCAAGAGCGCCATCCCCAAAAGACACGCGGCCGTTCTTGACGTATTGGCGCGAACGATCAGGAAAATAATGACAAAGATCACAACGTAGTAAATCGGCCAGAACATTCGCCCTGAGGCACGAAAGATGTTCGCAATGGAAATCACTTGAGGGGGCAAGGAATAACCAAGCTCGAACGAACCGATTGCGACATGGTTCGAGAACGAGAAAATGGTCAGACCGATCAACGCCAGCCCTAGCATCGGCCGTTTATACAGCGCGGACCCAAGCCCTGTATTACCGCGCAACCATCCTGCAAAGGCACAAATCGATAAAACAATCAGGCCCGTCCCCAGGAAAGCGAAACCGTCACTGTCCCCCGGTACACCCGGGAGATTTTTCAACGCATACGACCAGTTCTGGGGATTGAACAGCGTCAAGACGTTTGCCCGGTACAGACCGAATCCGGCAGAAGTAACGCCTGCGCGCTCGACGGTGAAATAACCGGCCTGCCAGCAACAGGCGGTGACTAGGGAAAACAACACCCCCAACTCAATGGCCGCGGAGCCAAGGGACAGCCGGCGCTTAAAGTATTTGGCGGCAAGATCAGCCAGCCAGATCAGTGCAATCATCGCCAGAAAGTAGGCATGGATCAGCGCAGCCGCCGCCAACAATGCCCCCCAGGCCATACGTCTTCTGCGTAAGGCTGGGTGCAGGTTCAGGTACAACGCCGCGAGGACCAAAAAATGCCCGCCCAAAGACAGGTGTACGGTCATGCGCAGGATCATGGGAGGCACAAAGAGGAACAGCGCCGCGCCGAGGGCTCGGATAGCAATACTGGGCGTAATCAATCCCACCAGTTTCCAGGCAAACCATGCCTGAAGCATGAAACAAGCCAGCAGCCAGAGACCAAAATACTGAAAAGGTTCAGGCAGCAACGACGCGAAGGGTTTGAATACAAAGGCCAGGAGCGGATTGGAATCCGAAAAGATGATGCTGTTGCTCAGTTCAAGCCCGTAGGATGGATTCAGTCCGATAGGGAACGACCACGGCGATTGCCTGTAGAACAACCAGCCCAAATAATGAGTGGCCGGATCGCCATTTCCCAACCACGCGATATTTTGCGGGTCCAACGCACGCGGCCCAATGACCATGAAAAATGCCAATGCGCCAATCAGCAAAGGCAGCAGGTTCAATACCCTGCCCTGGCCAAGCGGCTTCATTGCCTCGCCTGCGGCGCGATACAACACAGCGATCAAATTTCGGTTTACAAGTGGTCGTGGCGTCCAAGTGCGCCTAGTTTGCGTACTGTGCTGATGAGTCAATTGCTTTACTCTTTTTATAGTGTTTTTTAACAATCCGCCGATCCACGGCAGCCGCCGCAGCCGGCTTTTTCACCGGAGAGCCAGCACCTCGCCCCACCGATGCTACCAGCTATCCCCGGCCATTAATCTTGCATGGCTTATCCGAATGTTTTTCAACGCCTGGGCGTGCAATTGTGAAACGCGTGACTTCGAGATGCCCATGAGTTCGCTAATCTCGGTGAAGCTTAAATGCTGGTGATAGTGCCCCTGGATGACTCGCTGTTCATTCGCCGAAAGAAGCTTCACGCACTCCTCCAGTGTGTCGCTTTCACGCTCCACTTCGTAGAGGCTTAGCGGATTATTGTCCTTTGGCTCAGGGTCAACGATCCCAGACTCCAGAAACAACCCGAACGCCAAGCCGATAGCGACGTTCGCCACCTGCTCCAGATCGGACTCCGCTCGGCCCTCCTCCTGCATGCCGGAAATACTCTCCAGCCGTTCCCGGTAATAGCGACGTCGATCGCCTACATAACAGGACAAGCCCTTAAGCACGTTACCTTTTACATAAGGTTCGGCATAGGACTGGAAACGCGTATTCAATTCCGGATTGAACCGGTCAATGGCCTGCAAAAGGCCAATCGAGGCCAGATTCACGTAGTCCCCCCACTCAGCCAATGGATGTGGGTAGCGAGAATACAAAAGCCCGACAATCATCCGAAGCCATTGGCCATAAAAAAAGAACAACCGGCTCCTGGCCGCCTCTGTTTTGCTGTCCAGCCAATTGCGCCACAACGCCTGCTCGTCATTGCCTTCATTGCGGGGCTCATCCGTCACCATGGAAGGCTGCACCTTTGCCCTAGCCGAGATTGCGCATCAACGTCTGGGCAATCAGGCCCCAACCGTCGATCAACAGAAACAGCATGATCTTCAATGGCAAAGAAATCGTGATGGGGGGCACCATGATCATCCCCAACGACATCAGAATTGACGCCACCACCAGATCGATGATCAAGAATGGCAGGAAGATCATGAAGCCGATCTGAAAGGCCAGTTTCAGCTCACTCAACATGAATGCCGGCACCAGCTTTACCGGGGACAGCCCTTCCGGCGCTTGCGGCAGCGGATCCTTGGCCAACTCATAAATCAGTCGCAAATCCTCTTCATGGGTCTGCCTGATCATGAAATCGCGGATCGGCACCCACCCTTGCAACGCAGCGCCGTCAAGCCCTACTTTGTTCGCCAGGAATGGCTTGATGCCAGCGTCATAGGCCTTTTCCAGGGTTGGAGCCATGGCAAATAACGTCAAGAACATCGACAGTACGATCAACACGATATTCGGCGGCGTCTGTTGCAGCCCCAATGCCTGCCTTGCCAATGACAACACCACGATGTTGCGGGTGAACGTGGTCAGGGAAATGACCAAAAAGGGCAGGAACGACAGCGCCGTCAGCAAAGCCACAATGCTGACCGGCGATTGGATCTGATTGATGTGCAAACTTCCCCATTCAGAGAAGTCATCCGCAGCAGCCGCGAAGGGAGCAAAGCCGCTGAGCACCAGGAACAGCATGCGGCGAGTCATATCGAATACTTCAAGAGCGAGCACCCTGCGCAGAGGATGAAGGTTGTTCAGGCAAGAGGGTCACGATTGCTCCGTTCGAAGACTCAGTGACCAGAATCTGCGACGTTTCTGTCTTGAGCAGATACACCTTGGTCTTCGTTGACAAGCGCAAGGCCCGCACACACTGCAACTCGATCGGGCCAGCTAAAGTGCTGCCGGCGCTGGCGTGACGTTGCGCATACCAACGCATCACGCCGTAGACCACCGCCAATAAAACAGCGGTGATCAGCATCACTTTGATCATCAACATGAACGACAGCGGATCGTCCTGCCGCAACGCTAATCCAAGCGGTGGGGCTACGGGTTCAGACGTCACAGTATTTCCGTCAACTGAATGCCAAAGTTGTCATCGACCGCCACCAGATTGCCCCGGGCAACCGGTTTACCGTCCAGGCACAACGACGCCGGTTCATGCACCTGCTCCAACAGTTTGACAACGTCGCCAGCCTTGAGCGCGAACAACTCATCCACGCTCATGGAGGCGTGACCGAGCTGTACCACCAATTCCACGACCACATGCTTGATCAAGTTCATGTCCCGCTTGATCAGCGGTGACTGCCCATCATTGACCGCCACCCGGGCCTCTTCCAGCTCAATTGCATCTACTGTTGCAGTCACACCACCACTCCTGATTCATTCATGGGAAATCAACTGCACGGCTACCTGACCGTGCTGTTTGGCCAAATATCCACCCGCGATCACGGGGCCTTCGGCCAGCTGTACCGAGACCGGATCGGCCAGCAATGCACTGGCTCGCAAGGTGTCCCCTGGACGCAAATCTCGCATCTCTCCGATGGAGAGGCTTGCCAACGGGAGGCGCACCGACAACTTCACCCGAGCGTTACCCAGTGCCTGCTTGCGTTCGATCAAAGGCGTGCGGGCAACAGGTTTCTCCAGTGCCGCATTGAGCAGTGCCGCATCCAGCGAAAGATGCAGCGTCGATTGACCGACACGCAGTTGCAGTAATACCTGAGCACTGAGTAAACCCGAGGACGGCTGGGACGACTCGACGGTTAAATGGGAGACGCCGCTTTGCCCGAGGACCTCAAGCACATCATTGATCAGCGCCAATTGTGCTTCGCGTACCAGATGCCTGGCGGTCTCATCCTCAGGTGCGTCATGCATGAAAGGACCAAAGATCATCGAAGCTGCGTCACCCGCAAGGCTGATTGAGCCATGGGCGGATTTGGCACTCTGCCAAGCCAGTGTCGATGGCCACTCTCTTGAATCGTCCAGGGCCGTACAGTTCACTTCGCAGGTGTGGCGTGCATCAGGCATGCACCACTGCTCATACCAGTACCTGGCCACAGACGGCAATCGCTCACAGGCCATGCGCAGACGAGTCGTGCCGACAAATCCCAACATCCTCATTGCTCAGCCCCCTCTCGTGCCGTTGTACAGCTGTTCCAGCATTTCATTGGAGACCGTCATCACCCTTGAGCTGGCCTGGTACCCGCGCTGGATGATCAAAATGTCTCCGAACTCCTGGGCCAGATCGACGTTGGACAATTCCAGATAACCGCCCTGGATACGGCCAAACTGCTTCTCCCCCGCTCGGCCAAATTCTGCCTTCATGGAAGACGGCGTGTGGTAAAGCGAATTGGCGCCGGCGATCAGTGCACTTTCATCCGCGAAATCCGCCAGCGCCAGCTGGCTGCCATCACGTTTCTCGCCGTTGGCGTAGGTGAATTTAAGAATGCCCTTCTCATCGAATGCGAAAGAGTTCAGGCCGGCAACGGCGCTGCCGTCGACCACTCGGGCGCCCAATGTATGGCTCGGTCCGCTGGCGACCTGGGAGGCCAGGTTGAAACTACCCGGTGTTCCGAAATCCAGCACAATGCTCTGGACCTGGCCATTAACCGTCAACGGAACCGACAACGTGTTGAAACCGGCAGAAGGGCTGCCGTCTACGCCAAAGGCGATAGTGCCGGTCTGCAATTGAGCGCCGCTCGCGTCGGAAACCGTGACACTCCAGCTATTGGCGGGCGTCGTTTTCGGTTCGAACTTCACGCTCAGGGTATGGCTCGCACCGGTCGAATCGAACACCTGGATGGCGTTGATCTGATGGGTCGCCTCCGTAGTACCGGTGCGAGCCAAAGCCCCCACCATCTCGACTCGGGTGGTCGCCTGCGGCGGCAAAGTGCGCTGTCCCTGGATATTGATATCGCGCAGATTTCCAGCCGAGTCGATACCCGCGATGCGTTGCTGGCTGATGGTATCGACCAGATAGCCGTCCTTATCCACCTCGAATTGCCCGGCGCGGGTGTATGACAGCGCGCCCTGCTCATCGCGCAGAACGAAATAACCGGCGCCGTTGATCGCCACGTTGGTGTTATTGCCGGTCTGGCGGTTCTCACCCGGCTTGATACGGACTTGGGTACCTGCGATGCCTGAACCAAAGCTCTGGCCATCCTGTCCGTTGACGGCGCGATAAAAAGTATCGCTGCCCCTGTAGCCGGGCGTGTTCATGTTCGACACGTTGTTGGAGACGTTGTCCAAGCCCTTGGCGAAGGAAAACAGGCCACTCATTCCATTAAAGAAAGCTTGCAGCATTACGCCCCCTGCCTGACCAGTTTGATTTGTGACAACCGCACGTCAGTGAGGACCGTACCGTCGGTTCGTTTGACGGACAGCACCGGCCCGGTCGACGAAAACGCAATTGCCGTCACTGAGCCAATCGCCGTTCCACCCGTGGTAATGCTGACTTCAACTTGGCGTCCCAGCAGACCCAGGGACTGCGAAGTGGCATTCATGGACACCAGGTTGTCGGTGTTTTCGTTGGTGATCCGGGTCTGCTCAAGGTTGGCGAACTGCGCCATCTGCGCCAGGAACTCACGATTGTTGATCGGTTCCAGCGGGTCTTGAAAAGTCAGCTCGGTCAAAAACAGCTTGATGAAATCTTCCTGCCCCAAACGGCTCTGGGCCAACTCCGAGGTGGTGGAACTCAGCTCATTACCGATCGCTTCAACGGCCATCGTGTTCACCTTTGTAATTGTTCGAAAGAGGCGATGCGCGCCAGACCTGCTCACCATTGAGCCAGATCTGCTGCGGCCGCTCAGGCATCGATGAAGCCCGGCGAGAGAGCTCGTCTATCAACTCATCACGCTCTTGCGCGGTGAGCCGGTAGTCTCGAATCAACAACTCAATACCTTTACCCCGAGGCAGGAACTGAAAATGTCGATCCGGCCATTTCCCGTGCAAATAACTCAACAGCGAGCGACCGGTGGAGTCCTCAACGCCCTGCTGCTCAATGGCAACGGGCTCGCTCCAGGGTCTATCGGGGCCTATTGTCGAGACAGCACAGGGCATGGAGGACATCGCCGAAATCGTCGTCAAAGCACCGGAAGGGGCTGAATAGGCTTGCTCAGCACCGATTGAAGCAACGTCGTGCACATCCGGCTCCGCCAGGAATACATCGGGGAGATAAGACAGGTGATGCCCGGCGTGTGCACCCAGCGCATACAGTTCAAGCGCCTCGGCGGTCATGGCTGACGCACTACCGGAACGCAACAGCACGACCCGCGCCAGATCCGCTTCAGCAACGGCGGAGTGCGCGAGGCGTTGCCCCGACATCACCTGTGGGTTGCGCTGCTGACCCGCGCTTTCGTTTGAAGTCGGTGATTGATCATGCAGGCCTATTTTGCGCTCGAAGTCCTTGACCTGCGTTTCACGAGCAGGAGGACGCTGCTGATCCGCTGCCATGGTCCACAACGACACTCCTACCTTAACGGCCATGTCCCATCCCCTGAGCTTGCTGTGCATCAAAAATATCGATGGCTTCATACTCGCGCACCGCCTTATCCAGCAGCACCTGCAGCCGATCCTTGGCCTTGTCGATCAGGTCTTCGTTCACCTTGCACTTGAGCAGTTGTGACATGGCTGAATGCGACAGGCTTCGTGCTTCAATAACAGGTTGATGCGCCGCTTCAAGTCGCTGAAATGCGGCCGTCTGCGCCAGTAAGCGTTGTTCATGCTGGGCAGGATCGAGCATGGCGCCAATGCGCCCCAACGCCTCATGGGTCGCCTGGAGGCTGTCGTAGCGAACCTGCTCCGCACTCAGACGATGCTCGGCTTGGGTCAGCTCATGGCGACTGCGGTTGTAAACGAGCTCCGCCCTTTCCCGCTGCATGGCACGCAAACGGGATGCCGCATTCAATTGCCGCGACTTGCGCCACTCATCTTGCATCGCTCACCCCCTTGCCCAGCCGCTGGACCAACTGCTGAACCGTTTGCCAGGTGCTTGAGGCAGAGAAATGTTCTTGAGGGGTTTGCTGCAACAACGCATCGAACTCGGGTTTCAAGTCGATCATGGTGTCCAGCAGCGGCTGCGAGCCCTTTTCATAGGCGCCCAGCTCGATCAGGTCCACGCTGTTCTGATAGTTGCCAAGCGCTGAACGCAGGCGCTCGACTTGGGTTTTGCGCTCTGGGGTATGCAGGGCGCCCACCAATCGACTGATGCTGTGCAACACATCAATGGCCGGCCAGTGCCCACGGGCGGCCACGCTGCGACTCAAGACAATATGCCCGTCGAGAATGGCACGCATATGGTCAGCCACGGGCTCATTCATATCGTCGCCCTCGACCAGTACGGTATAGACCCCCGTAATGGAACCTTGCCCATTCAACGCGCCAGCGCGCTCCATCAGCGGCGGTAACAGGGCAAATACTGACGGCGTATAGCCTCGGCTACCCATGGGTTCGCCCGTCGAGAGTCCGATTTCACGCTGGGCCAGGGCAAAACGGGTGATCGAGTCCATGATCAGCAACACATGCTTGCCTTGGGCCCGGAACCATTCGGCGATAGTCGTCGCCGTATAGGCTGCCTGGCGCCGCAGGACCGCCGGTTGCTCAGCCGCCGCGGCGATCACCACGGCCTTTTTCAAACCCTCCGGCCCCAGGCTGTCGCGAATGAAATCCCCCACCTCGCGGCCACGCTCGCCGATCAAAGCAATCACGATCACATCAGCGTCTGCATACTTGCTCATCATTCCCAGCAAGGTACTTTTCCCCACGCCACTGCCGGCAAAGATGCCAATCCTCTGGCCGCGCCCAAGGGGTGTGAAGACATCGACGGCCTTTACCCCTGTGAGCAGCGTGGTGTCGATCGGCGAACGGTGCAAAGGATTGATCGGCGCCACGAAACGAGGCTTCCGCGTCAGCCCTTCTGGAGCCGGCAAATCATCCAGGGGGTTGCAGGTCGCATCCAGGACACGCCCCAACAGACTGGCCCCCACGGGAACCGTATAAGGGGTTCCACGGGCGTGGACTTCGCTGGCCAGGCATAATCCATCCACCGGGCCGTAAGGCATCAACAAGGTGGATTCACTGCGCAAGCCGACCACTTCAGCCGCGATGACCTCACCACCACGAGCCGGGTGGATGTCCACCAACTCACCCAGCCGGACATCCAGGCCGGTGGCGTGCAGCACCATGCCCTGAATCGAACTCAAACGGCCCAGGCGCCGACACAGGCGGGCCTGGGAAAGCTGCGTGATCAATCGACTCTCAAGCCCCTGCCACACGGCCATCTCCCCCGGTCAACACGGCTGCGACATTGGCCAGTTGGGTTGGTACCCCGACATCCAATAGACCGCCACCGAAGTCAATCAGGCAGCTACCGGGGGCGGCCTGCGGATCGACCTGAAACGATGCCAATAGCGCGTCATCCGGCTCCAGCCGAAGCAACGTTTCGTAATCCCCACGGGCAACACGAATCCGCATTGGGCCAACCAGTTGATATTCTTCGATGGCCCGCCTCGCCAGGTCGGCGATTAACGGACGCGTTTCGGCATGCAGGTCTAAAAGGCGTGTTACCACCGCCAGCGCGAGCCGTCCTACCGAGGGTTCCATGGCCACCATCAACTGTTTCTGTTGCACCCCCAAGGCCTCAACCAAACGTGCAAGTTGAAGGCGCTCCGTTTCGAGCGCGGTACGCAGGGAGGCTTCCTTCTTAAGCCATTGCTGCTCCTGATGGGCCAGGGCCTCACTCAGTTGGGTACGGGCCTGCCTGCTGCCTTCCAATAGCCCCTTCTCGCGACTCTCTCGCTCTATTTCCGCGAGCTCCAGCGCGAAGGTCTCGCGCAACGCCTGCTTCACATCCGGTTGACGCTCTTCATTGGGCGAGGTGTTCGTTTGGACATTGGCGTCAAGCGTTGGCAGACGTCGAGTCCCCAGGTTCTGGGAAGGTTGACGCAACACCGTCGACGACAGGGGCGGCTTAGGTGCGCTCATCACCCGCCTCCTGGGCATCCATCCGGGCTTTCAAACTATTCATCAGTGCCGGCGGCAATACCTGTTTGGCGAACTTGCTATCCCAACGACGGATCTCGGCACTGTTGGCCAGGCCACCCAACACTTCACGGCGTGCAGTGGGTGTTTCCAGTTGAAGGACCAGCGCGCCCCAAAACGGATGCGTCGCTTTCGAAAGCCGGGCCTTGAGTGGTGCATTGTCGGGCACCGGGCGGGCTGCCGATGGCGTTGCCGCCAGCTCGCTCATCAGCGCTGCGACAACGGAGGGGTCGCTGGACAATCCCAGAAGATTGATCTCCTCCAACAGCACCTCAACCTGGCGACGCTCCTCAGGTTCCAGCCGCGCCAGAATCCACTCACGGTCTTCGGCATGAGAACAGGCAAGGCGGATAGCCGCTTTACGAAGCGCTGAGAATTCCATGACGTTAACGCCCCTCCAACAGCCAGCGGCGCAAGTCCACCAACAATTGCTCGCGCTCGACTGATGTTAATCGCGGCACCGTGGCAGGGACCGAAACAGACTTGCGTCGTCCTTTTGCCCAAAGCAGCAACAGAGCGATTGCCAAGGCAGCCATCGAGCCGACACCCAACCAGCGCGCCCATGGCAACGACAGCTCAGCATCGACGGGCGCAGGCAGCTGCGCGCTGCTCACCGGCACCGGCTGCACCGAGGGCTCTGCTACCGGCGTTGTTTCTGGCACGGGCATATCGGGGATGTACACCATCACCAAGCGATCGCCCCGCTTGAGATCCAGCCCCAGCGCCGCTTCAAGCAACGCCTGGATATCTTTCATTTGAGCGTCCGACACCGGCGTGCTGAGCACTACGCCAACAGTAATGCGCTCGATCTTGCCAGCCGCATGCTCGGTTTCAGCACGCGCCTTACCCACTTCGTAATCGATTTCCCGGTTGTTCTGGGAACGCTTGCTCGTGGACTCGCCACTGGAGTTTTCGGTGGACTCCGTGCGTTTTTCACGACGCATTTTGTTCGTCAGCGGTTGCTCGCTGATGGATTTGACACGGTCAAAGTTCATCAGCACCCGCACAGACACATCGACGCCACGATGACCGAGTGGACGCGCCAGCAATTCTTCGGCCTTCAGCTTGAGCGCCTGCTCGACCTGGGCCGTCAACTGCAGATGCTCCGGCGCCGCCGCTGCGCCATCGGAGGCACTGAGTACCTGCCCGTCTTCGTTGAGCACCGATACGCGCTCAAGCGTCATGCCCTCCACCGCTGACGACACCAGTTGCTGAATACCCCTGACTCGCTGCGGCATCAACGTCCCCGCCGACCGCAGACGCACGATCACCGACGCCTTGGGTGGTTCTTCCGCCTGTTGGTAGAGGCTGGTTTTCTTGAACGTCAGGTGCACACGGGCATATTCGACTTCGGACATGCTCATGATCGTGCGCGCCAGCTCTCCTTCCATGGCCCGCTGGTAATTGATTTTCTGGCTGAACTCCGACATGCCGTAGTCGGCCTTGTCGAACAACTCGAACCCCGTGCCACCACGGGTCGGGATACCCGCCTCAGCCAGATACATACGGGCAGAGGCGGCATGATCGGCCAGGACTTCAATCGCACCCTGCTGCGTATTGATCCGATAGGGCACATGACGTTGGCTTAATGTAGCCAGGATCTGGGCCTGGGACGCCTCGTCGGCGTTTCGGTACAACGCCACGTATTGCGGTCGGAGCACCCACCACGCCGACGCGGCCAGCAGGCCGACAATCAGCAAGGCACCAATCAGAAAGACGCGAGTACGACCCGCCAGGAACGAGGACACCGGTTGATTCTCCATGGCTTAGATCTGCAACCGCGTGAGTTCCTGGTAGGCGTCTACCAGACGGTTGCGCACCTCCACGGCCAGTTGCAGCGACAGCTTCGCTTGCTCCATGGCCATGACCAGATCGTGGGGCGCAATGTTGTCGCCCAGCGCATACGCCGACAGCATCTCGCTGGCCTGGCCGGTTTGTGCATTCAGTTGGGTGGCACCCGATTTCAGCAAATCGACAAAGTCGGTGCCCTGAGGCCCCATCGGTCCGTCCGCCAAGGCAGCGGCCGGTGTAAGGTCGGGGGTCAATGCGATAGGCGCAATGGCGGCGGTCATGTCACTTTCCAATTTCAAAGGCTTTGAGCGTCATTTCACGCAAGCTGTTGTAGGAGCGGATATTGGCTTCATAGGCACGGGTAGCCGATACCAAGGTCGCCATCTCCCTGGCGGCTTCGATGTTGGGGTAATGCACCATCCCATTCTGGTCAGCCATGGGATGGCTCGGTTCATGGACCAAGCGGCTATCGCTACGCGCCTGGGCGTGAACGCGGGGCTGCTGCAACCCCAGCTGGCCGGCGAAACTGGTGGGTGGCGATACGCTGAGCAACGGTGAACGTTCACCCGGCCCTATTGCCACGTTGGCGATAGCCAGGTTGTAGCTGGCGACTTCTGCCCGCGAACGCTCATAAGCCATGCTCCCGCGAACGATCTCGCTGATGTTGTCCAAGGGCATTCTCAGCGACCTCCCCGGACAGCCAACTGCATCAATGCGAACTGTCGTGATACACCGTCTGCCAAGGCCTGGTAGCGACCGCTGGCGGCGGACATTTGCGCCACTTCACCGTCGAGTGCCAAGGGTGTGCTCGGGGTATAGCTTTGCAAGTACGGTGTCAGCTCGCTGTCCTGCAGCGAACGCAACGATTGGGCGAACAACTCAGGGTCGTTGTGCAAGCCGCGCAAGGCAGCCATCGGCTCGTAGCCGTTGAGGCGCATCGCCTTGCCCCCCGGAACGTTGGCCATGGCGATATTGTGCGCCGCGACTTTCGCCCGCAATTGCTCCAGGCTCATGGCGAAGCGCACGGTCTCTACTGCAAGATTCATATCGGTTGACATCAATCTTCCTTATTGAACGATGAGTTCGGCGTGCAGAGCGCCCGCCTGTTTGATGGCTTGCAACACAGTGATGACTTCTCGGGTGCTCAATCGAACCTGATTGAGGGCTTTCACCAGATCGCCCACCGTCGCGCCTTCGGCCAATTTCACCGGGCCGTGTTCTTCTTCATTCACCGTCACCTCAGTGTCAGGGACAACCACCGTGCCGACGCTCGGCCCGGTGCGGGCAACCCATGAGGGCTGCGACACCTGGAACTTGGTGCTGATCACGACACTCAGCGAACCCTGGGAAATGCTCACCTCGCCCAATCGAACATTGGCGCCCGCCACTACCGTGCCGGTGCGTTCGTTGACCACCACCCGAGCGGCATAATCCGGTGCGACCGAAACGTTCTGTACCCGCGAAATCAACCGAGGCACGGTCATGCCTGGTGTCACAGGCACCTCCACTTTGGCGGCATGCACGACACGCACACCGGGTATGCCCAACTCGCGACTCAAGGCATCGGCGATACGCTGCGCGGTGGTGTAGTCCGGCTCGTTGAGAATCAGCACCAGATTTCTCGATACTTCATCACTTTCCGAAAAGGCCGAACGCTCGACACTGGCGCCCCGTGGTATACGCCCGACGGTCGGATGGTTCTTCTGCACGGAATTTTGGTTGGCCTCAAAGACGTACCCACCCACTGACATCGGCCCTTGGGCCAGGGCATAGAGCTTTTCATCCGGGCCATACAGGGGGGTCATCAACAAGGTGCCCCCGAGCAGACTGCGTGCATCGCCCAGGGAAGAAACCTCGACGTCCAGCTTGTCCCCCGACTCGCTGAACGAGCGCAGGTTGCCAGTGACCATCACCGCCGCCGTGTTGCGGGTATTGAGGTCTCCATCAGCGACATTCACGTTGAAGTTCTTCAAGGTATTGACCAACGATTGGCGCGTGGCCCGATTGCGGTCGGTATCCCCGGTGCCGGCCAAACCCACCACCAGGCCGTAGCCGATGATGGAATAGTCCCGCACACCCTGAATGCGCGTCAGCTCCTTGATCCGCACGTCAGCCAACGTCGGCTGCAACCAAAGGGCAAGCAGCAGGCCCGCGAGCAGTCGAGCAACACTTTTCATAAGACTCGCAGCCACTTGAGCACCCGAAAAACGATGTTCTGCTTTTGCGCGTCGGTCACCACACCGTCACCGACGATGTCGATTTGTGCGTCTGCCAGGCGATAGGAAAGCACCGTGTTGTTGTAGGCGATGTCATCGGGTCGAACGAGACCGGTGATCCGCACCTGTTGTTTTTCATCGTTGACCGTCACCCGTTGCTCGCCGCTGACGCGCAACAAACCCTCGGGCAGTTGTTCAATGATCCGTACCGAAACGTTGGTACGAATCTGTCCGCTGCGGTTGGTCTGGCCATTGCCGTTGGTATCGCCTCGCAAGCCCAGGTTCGCTTGATGGGTATTGCTGTCCAGGCCCGTGCGCGCGGAAATGTCGGTATTGCTCTCGGCCCCGGTGCCGGCCGCACTCTGCGCCGAGGTCGACTCCACCACCAGCACCGTCAAGGTGTCGCCGAGATGGTAACCACGACGGTCCCCCGTCAGGGAGCGATAGCCATCGGGGTTGATCAGGCTCTGTGCGCAAGCCATCCCCGGCAGCAACAGCATCACCAGCCCTGCCTTGCGAACGTTACTGGTCCACATGAACCTCTCCTTTACCGGCGACCACCGCCAACAGGCTCGATTCGGCGCCGTCCAGCATCACCGGTACGCGTTCTCCCAACACACCCGGACGCAGTGCCTTGCCTTCGGTGCGCAGCATCAGGCCCGGGCCATAGACCACCACGGTCACCGGGGCGTCGCGGTACACCAACGGCTCGGCCTTGAGATGACGCTTGAGCACCGGCATGCCGGCATTGACCGATTGCGTCAGCCATTGCCCTGCAAGGTCATTGGGCAGATCGCCGGGCGACAGTTGCGCCGCCGCCAGGTCCACCCGCTCCAGGCGCGGTTGTGCATCGGCCAAGGCCTGGTCCGCTCGCCCGTTGCGACCGTAGACCCAGGCCTGCTTCCAGGCCTGGATCTTGAACCACACCGTCACCACGCTAGGCCGCTCGTGCCCGCACACCGTGCCACTCAAAGCAACGGACACCCGGCTGCGAATGCCCTGGCTCAACAGCCTGATCTGCGGATGCGCCATGGCCGGCAGCTCACCTATGGGCGTGAGCTGCAGCTCAACCTCAGGCATGGCCAACTGTGCCTGGATACGTTGGGTGGCCGTGTTCAAGGCATGACTGGCCGCTGTATCGCAAGCGGCATCGGGCGCCGCCTGGGCATAACCCGCGCTGGCGAGCCACAGCCCGAGTCCGGCCAACCGATGGATATTCATGAAGATCAACGGCGCAGGTTATTGATGGTTTCCAGAATCTGATCGCTGGCTTGCAGCAATCGCGCATTCATCTGGTAGGCACGTTGGGCCAGCACCAGCCCGCTCATCTCGTCGATCAGGTTGACGTTGGACATCTCGACATAACCTTGCAGCAGGACACCCTGACCGTCTCGACCCGGCTCGGCATAGATCGCTTCGCCACTGGCCTGCGTCGGTCGATAGAGGCCGTCGCTGAGTTTGGTCAATGCCTCGGCACTGGCGAACTTGGCCAGTTGTACCTGGCCGACGTTGATGATTTCTCCGGTCTCGGTGATGGTCGCCTGGACCTCCCCGTTCTGTTTGATCACCAGGTTGCGTGCGTCCGGCGGTACGCGCAGATCGGCCGTCAGCGTTTGCCCATCCGGCATCGCCAGTTGACCTTCGCTGTCGAGATGAAAACGCCCCGCGCGGGTATACGCCAGCTCGCCCGTCGGCAACGCCACTTCAAAGAACCCGTCACCCTGGATGGCCAGGTCCAGCGCGTTGCCGCTTTCTCGGACCGTGCCTGGGCTGAAGACCTGGCTCGGCTGCGAAGCCTGGATGCCAGCACCGGTCAGCAGGCTCTCGGTCATGCCACCGCCATCGTCGCGTGTCCCGACTTCGCGAACCATGTCGTGAAAGTCCACCTGGCTGCGCTTGTAGCCAATGGTCTGCATGTTTGCGACGTTGTTCGAAATACTGTCGATCCATGCCTGGTTCGCGGTCAGCCCGGAGCTGGCAATACTTAATGAGTCAATCACAAGCACATCCCTTGATCAGTTCTTGCCAATTTGGTTGATACCGCTGTTGAGCATGCCGTCGTAGGCCGACAGCGCTCGCTGCATGGTTTCGACATGCCGCGACACTTCCATCATCTTCACCATGTCGGTGCCCATGGCCGCATTCGAGCGTTCCAGCAGCCCCTGATGCACCACGAAACTTTTGGCGGGAGTGATCCCGGTACTGGCCGCATACAGCCCATCGCCAACGGCAAGTAACTGCTGCGGATTGTCGACGCGCACGATGCTCAGGCGCCCTACCGGGCGATCATCGACACTGACTTCCCCGCTCGCATCGATCTTGAGTACCCCATCCGCCACCTGCAGCGGACCGTCGTCGGCCAATACTGGGTAACCCGCCCTGCTAACCAGATAACCGCTCTTGTCGACCTGGAAACGACCATCGCGACTCAACAACACACCACCCGGTGTCTTGATCGCAAACCAGGCATCTCCCGACAGCGCCAGGTCCGTAGCCCGCCCGGTGTGCTGCAATGCACCACCGTCAGTGCTGATCCAGGTCTGCGCCTGGATGTCATCCAGCCCGCCGGCTACGCCAGGGCCGGCCACGTTGGAAGCCATGACATTGAAAGTGCGCTCGGCCTTATAGCCAACGGTATTGGCATTGGCGACGTTCTGCGACACCGCTTTTAGATTGTCGATATCACGCTGGATGACCCCAGCCAGTTGCATGATCAAGTCGCTCATGGGGACTCCAGGCTGGGGAAACCGGGCAGGTCAATCATGCCCGCCGAGGTGACGCGGGCGTGCTGCCCCACTTCATTGACCGACAGCACCGCCATGTGCGGCACGGCGCGCGACATAAAGGCCCGCAAGACCCGGCGCAACGGTGCCGCGCACAGCAGCACCGGCTGCTTGTTGCCACTGAGTTGCCGTTCGGCTTCCCGGGCGACGGTGGTGACGAATCGCTCCAGTTCCTGGGCCGGCAACAACGCTGATTGCAGGCCTTCGCGAGGACGCGAGGCAGCCAGCATGTAGCCTTCCAGTTGCGGTGCGATCGTCAACACGTTGAGCTCGCCGTTCTTGTCGACCAGACGCTCATACAGGGCCGCACCCAGGCGCTCGCGTACCCGCTCGACGAGGTCGTCGGCGTTCTTGTTGCTACGTCCCGCGTCCACCAATACTTCGAGAATGGTCTCAAGGTTGCGGATAGACACCTGCTCGCGCAGCAACAGTTGCAGCACTCGCTGGATATCCGAGTAGCTGAGGACTTGAGGCACCAGCTCATCCACCAGGCTGCCCAAGCCGGCGCGTTTTTTCTCGATCAACCGCTCGGTCTCGGCACGGGTCAGAAACTCCGGCGCATAGCGGCGGGCCAGCTCGGACAAATGGGTCAGCAGCACGGTGTCGGGTTCGACCAGGGTGTAGCCCGCCGTGCGCGCCTGGGCCCGTTGCGCCACCTCGATCCAGAGCGCCTTGAGCCCGTAGGTAGGTTCCTTGGTGGCGCGCCCTTCGAGCACCAGCGTTGCGCCACCGGGGTTGATCGCCAGTAACTTGTCGAACTCCAACTCCCCTGCGGCAATCACCGCGCCCTGTACGCAGACCTGGTAGGTGCCGCTGGCCAGTTTCTTATCGGCGTGCACGTTGAGTGAGGGCAAGGCAAAGCCATAATCCTTGGCGAACTGCTTGCGCAGGTTTTCGATGCGCAGGCTCAAGGTACTGGTGGCGGCCAGGACGTGAGCCGCAAGGTCTGCGCTCAGACGCAATTCAAACGCATCGGTGTTCATCAACGCGTATACGTCGTTGGAGTCGCTGTCTTGCCCGCTCAGCAAGTCCTGTTGCGAGTCTTCGTCTGCGTTGGTCTTGCCGCGCAACTTGCGATAGGAAAACCACGCCGCCGCGGCAAACGCGCAAAACAGCACCATCAACGGAATCAAGGGCAAGCCTGGCATCGTCGCCAGAAACAGCGTGACGAGCGCCACCACCACCAAAGTCTTGGGATAAGCCGACACCTGCCGCCCCAGCTCCGGCCCCAGGCGTGCATCGGTCGCGGCGCGGGTGATGATGATGCCCGCCGCCACGGCGATAATCAGCGACGGAATCTGCGTCACAATGCCGTCGCCAACCGTCAGCAACGTGTAGTGATGCAACGCATCGCCCCAGCTCTGGCCCTTCTGCAGGATGCCGACCGAGAGGCCGCCAATGATGTTGATCGCAATGATCACAATGCCGGCAATCGCATCGCCCTTGACGAACTTGGACGCGCCATCCATGGCCCCGTAGAAGTTCGACTCACGCTCCAACTGGCTGCGGCGGCGCTTGGCTTCTTCCTGGTCGATGATGCCCATGTTCAGGTCCGCGTCGATGCTCATCTGCTTACCCGGCAAGGAGTCCAGGGTAAAACGCGCAGCAACCTCGGCCACGCGCTGGGCACCGCTGGTGACGACCACGTATTGCACCACCACCAGGATCAGGAAAATCACAAAACCGATCACGTAGTTGCCACCCACGACGTGGGTGCCCACCGCCGCGATGACCAACCCCGCATCGCCGTCGGTGAGGATCAGCCGCGTTGCGGAGATATTCAGGGCCAGGCGAAACAACGTGGTCATCAACAACAGCGACGGAAAGGTCGAAAAGCTCAGCGGCTTATCGATGTCGAAGGTCACCAGCAGCACCATCAGCGCGACGGCAAAGTTGGTCAGCAGCAGCAAGTCCAACAGCCACGTGGGAATCGGCGTGAACAACACCAGCAAAATGCCGATGACCGCCACGGCCAGCAGCAAGTCACTGCCCTCGGACAGCATGCGCGACAACAATGGCTTCATGGCGCAAGCACCTTATTGCCCGGCAGTGCGATGACCCAGCGATAAATGCGGGCCACGTCGGCCTGGGTCGAATCCGGAATCGCTGAATCGACCCGCGCCAGGGCATGCAGCGCCCGGGCCAAGGGCGGACGACGCAAAATCGGTACCTGGTGCTTCCTGGCGACATGACAGATACGCCGGGCGTGCAGACCGCGCCCCATGGCCAGCACCTTGGGCGCGAGCATGCTGGAAGGCCGATACTGCAAGGCCACCGCGTAATGGGTCGGGTTGGTGATGATGACGTCGGCGTCCTTGACCTGACCCAGCGCAGCGGCCTTTTTCAGCAGCGCCTGCTGGATGCCTTTGCGCTTGGCACGCACTTCAGGATCGCCCTCGCGGCGGCGATGTTCGTCCTTGGTTTCCCGACGACTCATGCGCATCTGCCGGCCGAACTCGCGCCGCGAATACCAGATATCAAACAGCGCGGCCGCGGCCATCACCGCCAACACGGTAAAGCCCAACTGCATCAACAACTGCTTGCCGGCCTGCGGCAACTCCAGGGGCGATATCGTCGCCATGCCCAACAACTGCGGCAGCACGCTTTGGAACAGGTAATACAAAACCAGCGAGAACAACGCGCCCTTGACCAGCACCTTGATCAGCTCAACGAACATGCGTCGCGAAAAGAGCTTCTTGAGGCCCTGGATCGGATGGAGCCGCTTGAAGTCAGGCTTCAGCGCCGTCATTGAAAACACCGGGCCACTGAACAACAGATTCGTCAGGATCGCCATCAGCACCAACGCACCAATCAACGGCAACAACCCGTACACCACCTGCCGCAGGCTATAGCCGCCCTGCTCGCCCAGGTAACCAAAGCCTTGCCCCAATTGCCCGGCGTTGCCCAACCACCAGTGGGTGTGGGCGGCAATGACGCTCGCCAACGGATAAGCAATGGCCGAAAAAACCATCAGGAACGTCAACAGCATGACGAAGGACAACAGGTCCGGGCTGCGGGGCACCTGCCCTTTCTTGCGGGCCTCTTCGAGTTTGTAGGGCGTGGCCTCTTCGCTCTTGTCCTGCTGATCGCTCATTGAACACCCGCCGGTGACAGGGCAAACCGCAAGGCGCTTTCAATCAGCAGCGGCAAACGCTGGACGATCATTGGCAAGGTCAGGATAAAAATAAACATGCCCACGCCCAACTTGAGGGGCAAGGACAGGAAATAGACATTGGCCTGGGGCATGGAACGGGACAAGAACGCAAACGCCACATCGATCAGCCACAGCCCGAGGATCACCGGCACGACAATCATGAACGCCAGTAAAAACTGTTGCGTCATGACCGTTGCCAAAGACACGGACAGCGTGCTCAACGACACACTGCCGGGCGGAACCGCCACCAGCAACTGAGCGAACACCCTGAGCAAGTCGTGATGCAAATTGAGCACGACAAACAGCGCGCCCAACGACAAGACCAACAGCTCGGCCATCAGGCCCGTCATGTTCGAAGTACCCGGATCAAACACCCCGGCTGCATTCAAACCGATCTGGGTGTCGATCAACTTGCCGGCCATATCGACACCGGCATGGGCGGCATGAAAACCGAACGCCATCAGCACACCCAGCAGCAACTCGCCCAACACCACCGGCAGCGTGAAGACGGGGGCATGGGTGAGCGTCATGCTGCCCACCAGCACGCCGGACAACGCCAGTGCCAGGATCAACCGGACGGTCAATGGAATGCGCGAAAAAAACAGGATCGGCGAAACCACCACGAGCGGAATCAACCTGACCGACACGAGAAGCGCATTGAGGAAGAAGGACGTCAGCACACACTCACACCAAAAAACGCGGCTAGAAGCTAGCGGCCTGAGTTAATGCACTGAGTGCGAATTGTTTGAGGACCGTCAACATCCAGCCACCAAAAACCAGCAGCATGACGACGGTCACGATCAGCTTGGGGATGAAGGTCAGGGTCATTTCCTGGATCTGGGTCGCGACTTGCAGGATGCTGACCAGAAGGCCGACGATCAAAATGGCCAGAAGCAGCGGAGCAGCCACCATCGCGGAGGTCAGAAGCGCTTCTTTGAGCGCGTAGAGCATGAAGTCCTGCGTCATCCATAACCCCAACTGAACTAGATCCTAAGGTGCGCTTTGGGCGCGCCACAGCCTGAATGGCAGTTCGCCATTGTTTTGCCATGGTAGCGATATAGTGTCAGGAGATGCAACAGGATGTTACGGGATGGGGACGAATGGTGGTGGTTGGCTTGCTGGAGGGCCTGCGCCAATCAGGAGAGCTCAGGCTTTCCCGTGCGCCGCGTGCCTGCGATGAGGCGCCCGAGGAAACTCAATGCTGCATTGGGCGCGAGTTGCCCAACGTACTTACATTGAGTTTTTATAGTGATCTTCGATCTTAAAAATAGCATCACGCAAGTTGCTACTTACCGCCCATTCGCCAACTTCGCGGCTCAACCCAAGGTCTGCCCCCTGAGATAATTCACCTCTTGATGGCCTTGGGAGTCCGCCAGAAAGTGCAAACTTGCGAAAACCCTTGAGGTTTTTCACCGTCGTTTCGGCAGCCTGAATAATAAAGGGATCCCTGGTGTCGATTTTATTTTTTTCGGCGATAGAGAGTGCGGCGTCAAGCAACTGAACGAATTTTTTCACAGCATTATCACCAGCGATTATCTAGGCACACTCCGAATCCTTTAATGATCCAGAGGATCAAAATATTTAAAACGATATCGAACGTTTAAAATCTACCTGGCGTTACTTGCTCGCTGCATGCCGAGCGTCACGTACAGCTCACGCGTGGCCGGACCTCATAGCAGATGGCCATCTGCCTGACTATGGTAGCGAAGCCTGTTTAGGGGATGCAACAGAATGTTACGAAATGGATGCGTGGATTGGAGATGGTGTTGTCGCCGGGAGAAGCCGGGGACAAACCACGATTTGAGTTCACCTGTAATCTGCCCACCCCATAACCGTGGCCTGCCCCCGCCTTCCCACAGGCAAAGTGAAAGGTTGCGAGATCTATCGTTACCGCATCAGCCGCAGCAGCGATAGCGAATACCTCGTTTACTGCTCTCGGGACAATGAAAGTTGGAAGGCCTATATGGTCTGGCCGAACATCAACAAGGTGATGGGGCCATACAAGACCGATCCGGTGTTGCCGTAGTTGCTGGTTTCTCGATTTCGTCGTTAGGTTCAGGCTGATCATCGAAAAACTCGAGCATGCCCTGCGCGACGAAGTGCATTATCAGGCGCGGGTATTGGGGTAGATTTGTGGGGGATCCCTCAGCGCCTGGCCCCGTTTTCATGTTTACTTATGTGACTTTGTCATCAGGAGAGAACCTTGGATTCAAAATAAAATCACC
Organism: Pseudomonas sp. H1_F01; assembly: GCF_054681425.1. Classification (NCBI taxonomy): domain Bacteria; kingdom Pseudomonadati; phylum Pseudomonadota; class Gammaproteobacteria; order Pseudomonadales; family Pseudomonadaceae; genus Pseudomonas; species Pseudomonas sp. H1_F01. Next base: position 4,023,097 of record NZ_CP162823.1, read on the forward strand.
AACAATCTGTCCTTCCTCATTAACTTTCCAAGCCCCGACTACAGCTTCCGGAGGGACCGCATCATTTACTCCATAGTGACCATATATTCGATACACCCAGCCATTTGGATTGCGCGCCGCCTCTTCAACTTCGCGAGGCTCAGGTAGTATTTTTACATCATTCATTACACAATGACCTCAACCATTCATTATAAAATTCGATCTGTTGCCCAACGGTATCAACGAAGGAAGGTTCTATACAATCAAATATATCCACCAGATCATCTCGCCGCGCCGGCTTGCCAAGCCTTACCAAATAAGCTTTACGACCACCACCCATTTGCCGCGACATCCCTGATACAACTACATTTTTACGAGAGCCATTGCATAGCAACCTATGGCCTTGCTCTTCAAGCGCAGACCTCAAGAGAAGCAACGCTTTAAACAAGTCGTCAGACTCATAGCGAATTTCGCCTAAATCCGATTGAGAGAACGAAATCACCCATGGCTCCGACACCGCGACTTTTACAAAGCACTTTCGCAGCGACCCATCTTTAAAAAGAACTACTAATTCCTTGACTTCATTCATTTTTTGAAATTCGGATTAAGAATAGAAACACCTTGATTCGGAAGAGTCAAGGCACGAATATCGCTTGGATGGACGCCGCCCGGCATAGCTATCTCTAACTCCTCTGGAAATGGACTTTTCGAACCCAGAACCGCATTTACATCTATCCCACCTTTCTGCCTTACAACATATACATTACTATCAAAATCATTTGCAATATCAAACGATTTAGATGTTGGAACATACATACTTGGTGGAGATTTATTATCCAGTGCGTGCGCCATTAGATCCGTACTATCCCCTCGCGGTTGAAAACCTTCTTTAAATATTACATCAGGCCCCCTCGAATCCCCCCTGAAAGTGTACTGTGGAATGTCACTTACTGCGCTGACACCACTTGCCGCAGTTCCAGCCACACTGCTTGGAGCACCTTTGGCACTCATCCGCATCGCATAATGTTTGGCTCCAGTCACCGCGGACCTGACCTCACCGGCAACAACCTCTACACCAAACACAGTGCCATTGGCAAGAATGCCAGCATTATCGGTGCTAATACCTTTGGATTGATAGTAGTCGCCAATTTTCTCTATCGCGTAATCACGAGCCTGCTCGATCGCCGTCCCAAGGATCGCCTCGGTCGCGATGCTGCTCATGGCCTTCATCGTCCCCATCCACGCGTAGCTGACCGCTTGAGCTGCATAGCCAACCAGTAGCGTTGCATCCGGGTGCGCTTTGGCGAAGCTGGCAACACCGGTCAGGCCGTCATGGATCACGGGCGTGATGTCGTTTACCCGCTCCACGAAGGTGCTATTACCGCTCAGGGGGAAAACGGGGACAGACCACGTTTTCTAACTAAGACAGCGATCGTTTTCCCGGGCGCCCCGGGCGGCCTCGCTGAGCTCGCCGTCCGATCATTGCTTCAATTTCATTAGCAAATCGCGAGCCACCAAGTACATAGTTACCATTGGTGGCGGCCCGAATTTGGTCAACCAACCCTACCCCCAGCTCGTCTCTAAAAAGCTCCCTGTAAGCTTCTGCAGTCGATGTATTTGGCCCTCCAAGCGACAGGTACTGAGCATGCGGGGTAATAAAACACGAAAGCTCTGATTGTGCGTTAGCACGATAACTCGACCAACGATACTCCGCCGGATGCGTTACCATTTTTACCCGGACAGGATTCATTTCTATATAACGATAGCAGGCTAAAACATAGCTTTCACTTTGAACAAGGCATGAACGAAAGCGTCCCTCCCACAGGGTCCCACTGCGTCCATATGTACGATTCACGTACTGCACATACCTCTGCCCTATCCCCTTCATAAGCGAACCCGCACTACTTTACTCTTGAGGGCTGACTAACAAATGAACATGATTACTCATTAAACACCACGCGTGAATTTCACATCCGCTTTTGCTGGCTTGTTCAGCAAGCAGTTCCATATAAAAAAGATAATCATCATCCGAGAAAAAACAAACCGATCGATTATTTCCTCGTTGAATTAAATGCAAGGGTGCGCCCGGTATCAAGACGCGTGCTCTGCGTGGCATATGGAGAGTCCTTTCATATAAGTCGGACCAAAGCTTAGTCAACTCAAGAAAAGACATCACCCCTTTCTATTTCCTGCTGTTTCAGTCAATCAAAATACATCAAAGAAAACGTGGTCTGTCCCCGTTTCTCCCTCATCTAAGCGGCAAAGGCATTGGAGTAGATTTGTGGGGGATCCCTCAGGGTCTGCCCCCATTTCCTCCTGCTTACTCCTTAAACAAGTGTTTCCAAAGCAGGTTATATGCATACTCGCGTGCCTCTGCCTCATTCTCAAACGTAGCCACACCGTTGCTAGAGAGAGCCTCTTTCCACGAAAATTTCTCATCCGAAAATGCATTTTTCATATGAGCTCTAACTCCACTACAAAGAGTAGCATTTGAGGCAAGGTGTGCGCACAGAATTGTAATTGCCTCCTCCTCAGAATGACCAATCTCTACATTTAAATAATTAGCCAATACATAATCCACGTATTCGTACATTATTTTCCCACATAGATAGTTGTTGTATGCCAAGAATTGGTTAACACATTGTATTCATAAACACCTGTAGCTCGTGACAGCTCCGGATGAAAACGGAGCGGGCCGACAGTCCCAGGAGTTGAGGATACACGATCATAACCACGTCCGACTGGACCATTAAGATCAACCCCCTCAATTATGACCCGTTGCGCCCCTGGGTTGCTAAAAGTTACGGCTCGATCCAAATAGTTCTGTCTGATAAAAACATCCGACTGAGCTAGGAGCTCATCAGAATAAAATGCAGTTGACGAAGGAGGCACCACAACTTGTCCATTCCTGATGACCGACGATCCATCAGGAGCTACACCAGTGGTCGCACGAATGTATAGCTGCTCATCCGTCACCGCTCCACCATGGCGCTCTAGTGCATGGCCTTCCTGGCCAACTCGCAGAATCTCGGCGCGCAATGCATCGTCTGAAATATTTTCACCATCCATCCGCATCGCATACCGCTTGGCACCATTCACTGCGGACCTCACCTCGCCGAGGACGAACTCTCCACCAAACACCGTACCATTAGCAAGAATAACGGCATTATCGGCTCGCACCCCCTTGGACTGGTAGTAGTCACCGACTTTCTCTATCGCATAATCTCGAACCTGCCCGATCGCCGACCCAAGGATCGCCTCGATCGCGATGCTGCGCGAAGCCGCGAACGGCCCCATCACCGCATAGCTGACCAGCTGTGCCGCATAGCCAAGCAGCTTGGTTGCCCCCTCATGCTCAGCGGCGAAGTTACCAAAGCCGACCAACCTTTCATGGACCACCGGAGTGAAGTTGTTCGCCCAATCTACCAACGTGCTGTTTCCGTTGAGACTCAGAACACCTTCCAGATCACCCACCGAGTATGTGATCGGCTCTTGTGGAGGCGGGACGCCTACCCATACACCGTCGCCTTCATAGCTCATGAAGCCGCCATTCTCGCCAGGTCGCGTTGGATGAAGCGCAACCTGCCTCGTTCCAGGATGAGTATAGAAGTCCCCCAGTTGCTCAGGAGGGACTCCACTGGCCAGCCCCCGACCGATGTCGTCCCTATACACCTCATCATCTGGCAGCCCAGCCAGCTTCATTGTCCGCTGCACTGCCTCCTCCGAAGATTCACGGAATTGATCCACAAAGAAGTTGCCCAGCGTATTACCAAAAGCATCCGCCGCGATTTGACCGTGATCAGGTCGTGAGCCCCCTAACCACTTATCGCTTATCGCCGCCGAGGCGTATGCGCCGATTTGGCCGCTCACGATCTGACCGGACAGTTGCCTGCCAAAGCGCCCATTCAACTCGCCGCTGACGTTGGCAGCCACCACTGAGGATGCCAGGCGATTCCAACTGAAGGAGGTATCAAGGCCAGCGATGCGATTGGCCACTTGGCTGGCGGCATAGTTAAAAACGCCTTGAGCCGAATAGGTTTTGGCGGCACTGGCCGCGGTTTGAGCCCATGAACCTGGCTGAGTGCCTTGTGCCAATGTACCAATGCCGGAGGTGATTCCGTAGGTGAGCCCCCCGGTAATCCCGCTGGCGGCTACTTGCCCCCAAGAGAATTTATCCACCGCGCCCATGCCCATGCCAACCAACTGGGAAGCCGCGCTACCCACGGCGGCCCCGACGATTGCACCGCCAAGACTAATAGTGGCAGCTGTTCCTGCCGCGGCGGCAGACAGTGCAGCAGTACCCGCGGCGGCCGCACCGCCAAAGGTTGTGGCTGCTCCGCTGATCACCGCTGTGGCGGCCCCCGCTGTGAATACCGTTGCTACCACGGCCACCACCACCATGACGACGCTGGCAAGCCCGTTGCTTTTCTTTTTCTTAGGCTTAGGAGGCTGATAGATCGGAACAGGGGTCAAATCGCCGGTCACTTCGCTCGGATCGTAGGCCTTGAAGGTATCGGCGTTGTTGGCATTACTGCCGGCAACGTTGGGGATGATCAAGCTTGTGCCGCGATCCAAAGCATCACCAACGCCTAATCCATTAGCGTCGGCGATGAGGTACCACATGCTCGAGTCGCCCCAAGTTTTCTGGGCGATGCCCTGCAGAGTGTCGCCCTCAACGATCACGTAACTACCAGGCGTGCGCGGTACTTCATCGGGTGAGACAGATGCGATGGTGTCGTAAATCTCCGGTGCACTGTTATTGCCGACGCTTGCTAGCACGTTGCCGTTATGGAGGACATAACGCTGGGCGGTGAAATCGTAACCGTCCATGCGCGTGGTTAGTTGACCATTTCGGTCCGCAGTAAAATATCGAGAAAAATACGCTTTCCCGCTCGCTTCTGCCCTAAGCAGTTCGCCGCGAGCGCTGTAGGACATGATCGTCAGGCCATTGGTTCCTCTATTAACAGTTGCCTTGACCTCGCTTTCCTTCCATGTCTCGAACCCTGCAAGAGTCGTGAAATTCTCCCCCCACATGGTCCGACTACCGTTCTTGTCGTATACGCTATAGCGATAGTGAACAGAACGTCCCGCAGCGTTATATCCCACAAGGGAATCACGCTCCACGCCATCAGCACCGATCTTTCGTGTCTCGTTGAAGAACGTGTATTGAGAGGCCAACCAGCTGCTGCCGTTCCAGCGAGTTACCAACTGATTATTGAGCTGCCCATCTCCACGATAGGTGTAGGTGGTACGGGTGCGCTCACTGCCGTTGACATCCTCTTGGAAGATGCGGTTATTGCGCCCGTCATATTGGGCACTGAAGATCTGACTGGCCTCGCCGAGCAGCGCCCCATAGGAGGTATCGGGGTTAGTCGATAGATTACGGATCGAAGCGCGCTTGGTGGTTGTGAGCAGCGAACCAAGGTCATTATAGGTGTAGTTATTCAGCACATATTCATGACTGGGATAACCAAAGAAATCGATAGTCTTTACATACTCTTCGGCAGATGTCCGTTTACCCACAGCATCGTAGGTATAGACCTTACCCTTGGCTTTGCCGCCAACGACACCGGCGGCTACTTGCCCGCCGCTGTTCCGGAAGCCGTCCTCGACCAGCACCCGCCCTTCCAGATCATATCTAAACCAATTGTCAATCACCGTGCGTACGCCGCCTTGATTGGTGGTATCCAGCACGACACGACGCCGATTGCCCAACTCGTCATAGCTATAATCAATACGGGCGATTACAGGGCTCGCAAGGTCAATACCGGCAGGCATTCTCACCCCTGCCAGCCTTCCCAACGCATCATATTTGTAGAGCGTTTCATAGTGCGTATTGAAGGTACTCGAGTTCGCCGTGAAGCTGGAGGAGTTGAATTCACGTACTTTATTCCCCGCCAGATCATATTCCGACCCAGTAGCCATCCAGTTATCTGTGGGACCCTCGGTCACCAACTTGGTCAGGCCGTTAGCAAAGTATTGGTAGATTTTGTCAGGGCCTCCGGCGATCTGCTCTTTTGCCACCTCACCAAAAGCATTGTAGGTGTAGGTATAGGTATGTCCGCCCCAATCTTTATGCCCAACCAGACGAGAAACATCCCCAGACGAGTATGTCCAGGTCTTGGTGCTTCCCATCTCGTCTTGTTCAAGGGTCTTACGGTTGAGGGCATCGTACTCATAGCTGAACATCACCCCTGACTCGTTATTGCTATGGGTGATATTGCCGCGCTCGTTATAAACGGTATATCGGGTATTCCCCGCCACACCGGACAAATAGGACGCGCCTTGGCGAGCGTCTTCCACGTTCTTCAGAGTTTCCGCTGTCTCCGCTGTGCCACTGATTTCGGCATACAAACGCCCAGCCTGGTCGTACTTGTTGGTCAACAAGGTAACCTTGGCCCCGCTACGGATAACGCCATGGTTGATCTGCCGATCCATGGCATCGTAACCATCAACCAACACAGTGCCCAAGGCATCCTGAGTGGCGACGCGGTTGCCATGGACGTCATAGCGGTATCGCCGGGAGTTGCCGAGAGCATCAACATCACGGGTAAGTTGACCAACCTGGTTGTAGACGTGTTGACGGGTACGCAGCAGGGTGTTGGTGGCCACGCCGGTGTAAGGCCCGACCAGATCGGCTTCCTGGATCAGTTGGCCGAGGATGTCGTAGCGCTTTTCGTGGATCAGGCTGGCGCGGTAGCCGGTGCCGTTCTCGCGCAAGATATCAGTTACCGGCAGGGTTTCAGTGAGCACCTGATTCGCGTGGTTATAGGTGTAGCTGGTGACGTAGCCCCGGGCATCGGTACGACTGAGCACGTTGCCCCAGCGATCGATGGTCTGCCGGATGATCGGCGTGCTCAGGGTCAGGGTGGCGCTGTTCAGGGTGTCGGCGCCGAGGTTCGCCTCGAACGCAGGCAGGTGTTGCTCGAAGGTGCGACCGAGCAAGTCGTTGCGCATGTAGTTGATGCGGTCGTCGGTGGTGATGCTCCAGTCCCCCAGCACCGTGCTTTTGCTGACTTTTTCGGACAGGTCATACTTGAACGCGGTGACATTGGTCGCGTTGCCGTAGGATTCGAGCCGACCGACCTGGTCATAGTTGAAGACTTCTACAGTGGCGCCATTGACCTGCTTGCGGGCGACTTCACCGAAGCGGTTATAGAGTGCGCTTTCGCGCGCGGACACCTTGGTGTCCAAGCCCACGGTGTACCAATCCTCGGTGGCGATCTGCTGGCCGAGCGCGTCGTACTCGAAGGTACGGCGGGTGGTGTGATTCATCGCCATCGGCACGCCAAACACCGTAATCCAGGCGCTCATCGTGACATTGATTTGCCGAGTTTCCTCAATACGCCGACCCGCCACATCGACCTTGTAGTTCTGCGCAGAACCCGCTGCATCGATCTCCAAGATCTCATGCCCGGCGGCGTCGTAACGGGTGCGGGTGATCTGGCCCAGGCCGGCCTGTACGTTGCCAGCGCTGTCGGTGCCGGCCGCGCGGATCTCGCGGATTTGCTGCCCGAAGGCGTTGAGCAGGAGCGTGGTGGTCGGGGACGCGATGACATCAGCATTGGCAAAAGGGTCGACAACACCGTTCTTGGCGGTGGCCCGTGCGGGCTCGGTGACCTTGATCACCTGGCCAAGGGCGTTGTAGTCCGTGCTGACGACGTTGCCTTGGGCGTCAGTGACGGTCTTGACGTTACCCACGCCGTCGTAGGTGCTGCGGCTGAGCAGCAGATCGGCGGTCACCAACGTGGCGCTGGCCGCTCCCGTGGTGGCGTTGATGCTCTGCTGCCAGAAACGCGCGCCTTCCACGGTGGTCTGGCTGAGGCGCCCCATGGGGTCATAGCTGAAACGAACGCGGCGGTCGTTAACGCTGACCGTCGGGGCCGCTGGCAAAGCATTCTCGTTCCAACTGGCGAGCTTGGTCGCGTAGTCGGTCTGTCGGGTCAACTGACCGAGGGCGTCGTACTCCATCCGGGTGTAGTAACCGAGGGCGTCCACACTGCCGATGCGCTGTCCGCCCAGGTCGTAGTAATACACGCTGCTGGCGCCGGTCTGCACCGTGGCGCCGCTGGCGTTGCGTGCCACCTGGGTCTCGCGCACCAGTTGCCCGAAGGCGTCGTAGCTGTAAAGCGTGGTAGGCGCCAGGTTAGTCAGAGTCGAGGTCGCAACGTTACCGGTGAAGGTGAACAGGCTGACGATATTCTTCTGCACTGCGGTCTTGCGCCCGAGGGCGTCGTAGCTGGTGATCAGCGTACGGTCCTGGGTGGCATCGGGGACCAGGGTAGTGGCGGTGACATCGGTCGTGAGGTAATAACCCCTGGCCGGCGCGGCCAGGGTCAACGCATTCGCATAGCGAACGGTACGAGTGGTCTGGCCCATACCATCATAGGTATAGCCGGTTACACCCTTGAGCCCATCGATGTCGTAACTGACTCGCCCCAGCACATCGTAGACCTTGTAGCTGTCGACAAAATCAGTGCCGACCACCCCGCTGTTGTTGACCCGCACGCGGTTGCGCACCGCGTTGCCGAGACTGTCGTAGGTGACTTCGGTGTTGACCTGGAAAGTGTTGGCGGTGCCGTCCGAGGTCTGTTGGTAGCGGCCGCTGAGCTTGTTGTACCAGCCCGGGCTGGTGGTGCGGATCTGCCGGCCGACGGCGTCGTAGGCATAGGCGGTGGTGCGCGCCTCGGTCAGCTCATCCAGTGCGGGATCGGCGGCAACGCTGGCTCGCAGGCGACCCTCGGTACGGCTGAGGACATTGCCCAGGGCATCGTAGGTATTGCTGGTGACCAGGTAGCGGTTCACCGCCGATACCACGCCGGCCTCGGTGATGCTGGCCACCGCGACCGCTGGCGTGATCTCTTCCACCAGACGGTTGAGCGCGTCGTAGTTATAGGTCCAGACGTGGCCGTTTTTGTTGGTCAGGGTCTTGCGGTTGCCCACCGCATCGTAGGTGTAGGACTCGATCTTGCCTGCTGCGTCGGTAACGGTTTTTTGTTGACCGACGGCGTCGTAGGTGTAGGTGGTGGTGCGGTCAGTGGTGCTCTCGGGGCGCAGTAGGGTTTGCAGTTGTTCGACGCTCAGGACGTCACTCGCGGTATTTGCACCGACAAGCCCCGCCGAGGCCCAATTCGCCAGTCCGGCGCCAGCGTTCGCATTGGTATTGAGTACCTGGCCGGTGGCGGTATCGATCAGTTCCAGCGAATCGACTTCGATCAAGCGGCTGGGATCGCCGCTGCTGTCAGTGCCGTAGTTGTACAACAACAGAGGCACCGCGCTGGCGCTGCCCTCAAAGAACTTGTTCGGGCTGGCGCTCGCATTGATCGGGTTCGTGCCACTGATAGTACCTTCGAAGGTCCGCCAACCCATCTCCGGCGTCAGCTTCACCCCACCCACCGCGCTGTAGGCGTAGGAGCCTCCGTACGGATTGGAAAGCGGATTGCCGGCACTGTCGTAAGTAACCACACCGGCATAAACCTGCCCCTCTCCCGTCACTTGGCGCAGCTTGATGCGCACGGTGTAGGTCTTGGCCGGATCAATGGCGATTTTGCCCTGTGCCGTCATTGCACGAGTATTACCTGACAGGGTCAGCGTGCGGCCGTCGCTGCTGCCATCGGTCGGCAGTTGAATACGCGTGGAATACTGGATGGTCTGGGTAAGCCGCCCATTGGCATCGTATTTATTTTCGGTGACACCGCCCTGCGCATCGATCACGTAGCGCTGGCGACCCACCGCGTCGTAGGCGAATTGGGTGCGCCGGTCGTCGCTGTCTGGACGCAGCAGCGTTTGCAGACGTTCGGCGCTGAGGCTATCACTGGCAGCATTTGCCCCAACAAGGCCGGCTGAGTACCAGTTCGCCTGATCGGCGCCAGCGTTTGCATTGGCATTGAGTACTTGGCCGGTCGCGGTATCGATCAGTTCCAGCGAATCGACTTCAACCAGGCGGCTGGGATCGCCGCTGCTGTCAGCGTCGTAGTTGTACAGCAACAGGGGCACCGCGCTGACGCTGCCCTCGAAGAACTTGTTACGGCTGGCGCTCGCATTGATCGGGTTCGTGCCGCTGATGGTGCCTTCGAAGGTCTGCCACCCCATCTCCGGCGTCAGTTTCACGGCTGCGGCTGCGTTATAAACGTAAGTACCACCGTAGGGGTTGGCGAGCGCGTTCCCGGCACTGTCGTAACTCACCACGCCGGCGTAGATGCGACCTTCCCCCGTCACCTGACGGAGCCTGATGCGCACGGTGTAGGTCTTGGCCGGATCAATGGCGACTTTGCCCTGCGCGGTCATTGCACGAGTGTTACCTGTCAGGGTCAGCGTGCGGCCGTCGCCACTACCCACCGTCGGCACCTGAACCGGCTTGGCATAACGTACCGTCTCCACCACCCGACCATTGGCGTCGTACTTGTTCTCGCTGACATAACCAAGGGCGTCGACAGTAGCACTCACACGACCGGCAGCATCATAGACATACCAGGTGCTGTTCCCCGCCGCATCGATCTTGCGCGTGACCTGATCGTTGCCGTTGTAGTTGTAGCGGGTGGTCAGGTTCAGCCCTGTCGGGTCTTGGCGTTCACTGATGCGCCGGCCCAGCTTGTCGAATTCATACAGGGTGATTTGCTGGCTGGGACTGGCCACCGTACCGCGCATCACCTGGACTTGCTGGCCCACGCCGTCATAGCTGTAGCTGGTGGTGAGCTTCAAGCCGTTGGGGTCCTGGGTTACCCGCAACAACTGGCCTTTGCGGTCGTAGGCGTAGTCGGTGATGCGTTGTTCGGCTTTCCCTTCGGCATCAACGACCCGCACCTGGCGCCCCTGGCCGTCAAAGCTATAGCGGGTCACGCTGTTGTTGGCATCGGTACGGGTCAGCACACGGTTGGCGGCGTCGTAGCCATAGCGGCTGATCCGGCCCAAGGCGTCGGTCACGGTGAGCAGCCGCCCAGCCTCGTCATACGCATTGGTAGTGGAGCGGTTCAAGGCATCCTGGGTGGTGACGAGCTGACCTTCCTTGTTGTAGCTATAGCGGGTCACCGCCCCGGTGCCATTGGTGACCGTCAGGGTCTGGCCGTGGCGGTTCTTTATAGTCACCACGCTGACACCGTCGGGGGTGGTCACGGTCAGGCTGCGCGCACTGTCGTTGTAGGCGTAGGTGGTGACCTTGCCCAGTGCATCGGTTTGTTTGAGTACCCGGCCGAAGGCGTCGTATTCGCTGCTCTGCCCCTGGTTGAGTGGATTCTTTAGCGTGATGACTCGGCCATTGCTGGCATAGGTCGTGGTGCTGACCAGACCCCGACCATCGGTCTGGCTGATCACCCGACTGAACGCGTCATAGACCGTGGCGCTGCTGCGTGCCAAACCGCCGACATCGTCGATACGGCTTATCTGCTCGCCACGCTTGTTGTAGGTGATGCTGCTGGCGACCGTGTTCCCCGTGGAGATGGTGCGGGTGACAGACGTTTGATTGCCGAAAGCGTTGTAGCCATAGCGGGTCACGTAACCGAGGGCATCGGTCGTGGCAGTCAGCAGGCCACGGTTGTCATAGTCATACACACGTCGATTGTCATTGGCCGCGTTACGGATCGCTTGCACCAGGGTCTTCAACTGAGCGTTCAATACACCGCCCGAGAGGCCAGCAGTGTCCGCCGCCGCCAGCCGACCAGTGAAATCAGTCCGCTCGCGCACATCGCCGAAGGCGCTATAGACCGTCTCACTGACCTCGCCCATTGCATTGACGACATGAGACAGGCGCCCTGCCGCGTCATAGTAGGACAACGTCCGGTTACCCAACGCGTCAGTGACGCTGGCTACCCGTCCGGCCGCGTCATATTGATAGGTCAAACCGTACTGCGCATAGATCGCAGCCACTTCGGCGGCGCTCATGCCAGTCGTTATGCGAGCCGACGCTTCACCAAGCAGCTTGCCAATGGTTTGCCCAAAGGCGTCATAACGGGTGCGGGTGCTGCGCTCTTCGGTGGTGCCCTGGGCTTGGGTTTCACGCACCAAACGCCCGGCCGAATCGTATTCATACGCAGTGGCCGTGCCATCGGTGGCGACACGCAGGGCCACACGCCCTTGATCGTCAAACGTCGTGGTCGCGGTTTGTACCGCACCCGCCACCACGCCGCTCTTGATCGTTGCAAAGGTGGTCGCAGCGGAAATCGCGGCAGTGTATGCGGTGGCATAACGGATGGTTTTCTGGGTATTGCCCGCTTCGTCGTACACCGTTTCAGTGACGAACTGTTTCTCATCGACACTGCCGATCTGGCGACCGGCCGTGTCGTAGAAATACCAACTCGTCAGATCACCCACGGAAGGTGGGCGCAAACCAACGAGAGTGCCGGTGGCCCGATTGGCGAGCACTGTCGCGTTCGCATAACGAATGCTCTGTATCAGCCGACCTGTTGCGTCGTGACGGTCTTCACGCAAATAGCCTTCAGCATCCAACTGACCGATCTGATGTCCGCTGGCGTCATAGAAAAATCGCGTTGCGCGATCACCGGTCTGCTGCTGGATCAGCCGGCCTTTCCCATCATAAGTGAAGGTGGTCAGCGTACCGCTGGCATCCGTGCTGGTACTCAGTCGGCCGGCATTGTCGTAAGACAAAGCGCTAAGACGATCCGCAGAGGTACTCGCCGGACGGACTTCATCAACCTGTTTCTTGAGCACCACAGTGCCGTTGTACCAGGCCGAAGTATCAACCAGCGTCGCATAACGTTTTTCCTGCACACGCTGCCCGGCGGCGTTGTAGCTGTACTCGGTCACCGCACCGAGGCCATCCACCAGGGCACTGATCCGCCCGGCCTCGTCGTAGAACGTGTAACTGCGAACGCCTGTCGCGTCCTGGACCATGACCTGGCGACCGGCATCATCATAGACATACGAAGTGGAACGCGATGCCAGGCCGGAAGCGGTCTGCGTCAGGCCAAGCAGTTGGCCTCGGTCGTTATAGGTTTGCGTGAGGGTCATGCCGGCGCTATTGGTCACCGCCAACGTCCGGCCGGTACCGTTATAGGCGGTCGTTCGTGTGCCTGCCGAGTCGGTCTGGCTGATCACGCGCCCCAGGCCATCGTAGACAACCGAGCTGAGGGTAATCTTCCGGCTACGGTCTGCCGCACGGACTACGAGCGTCTGCAGCAACTGACCATGCTGGCTATAAACGTACTCGGTGACGCTGGTGCTGCTCTCCTGGACGCCTGTACCGGCGGCATCGACTGAGCCGTAAGCGACCCGACGACTCAAATTGCCACGGTAGTCATAACTCAGCTCGGTCAGGGTCGAGCGGGTGCGATCTCGCGAACCGGCCCAAGTCACCAATTGCGACTCGGTCAACACATCCTCCGGTGTGAGCCCGGTCAACACAAACAAGGCATCACCGTAGGCGATTTCCTGGGTTCTCAACCCCTGGGCGTTATAGCGATACTCCGTGACCTGGCCACGCCCATCGACCACGAAGCGCACCCGATTGTTACTGTCGTAGGCCAATCGGGTGACCTGGGCGGTGCTGGCCGACGGCTCGGTCCAAACCCCGGTGGTGGTGTTCAGGGTCGCTGTCGCGGTGTAGCGGATCTCATTGAGCAACTGGTTGTCAGCGCTGTAAGTACGCGCAACCGTGGCCCCCGTCGCATCGCGCTCCAACAGCACGTTACCGTTCGCATCGTACTGGTAGGTGACGGCGTTGCCGCGTCCGTCCGTGACGCTGATCACGTTGCCGTCCGAATCATAGGCATAACGCGTGGACAGGCGCTGTCCATTCACCGCCGGTGTTTGTACTTCGATCAGTCGGTCGTTGGTATCGTAGAAATAGCTCCACTGCTGGCCTGAGCCATTGAGCACATCCGTACGGTTATTGGCTGTGTCATAGCTGAAGGTGGTGGTCCCCGAACTGTCGGACACCGTCTTGACCCGGTACTCGCCATCCAGCAATTGGTAAGTGAAGCTGGCCGAAGTGCCGTCACTTTGCGCGACACTGGCGATACGGAAGCTGGCGCCGTCGTAGGTATAGTCGGTACGGTAGACCTTGCCATCGGTAATACTGTTGTCTTCCGGGCTCAGATCGGTGCTGACATTGATCAGCCGCCCTTGGGCGTCGTAGCCGTAATACACCTGCTGGGTCAACGCACCGCCCGCAGCGTTACGCGTGTCGACGCGCTCCAGCTTGCCGGACGCGTTGTAACTCAGCACCAATTCCTGGCCGGAGCTGTCCTTGACCGAGTTCAAGCGCCCATTGGCATCGTAGCCGTAGCTGATCTGCGTGCCGTTGGCGTCAGTGACCGACAGCAACCGGCCATTGTCGTCATAACGTTCGACGGTCCGTCGAGAGCCGTCCGTCCAGACCATCTGACCGACATCGGCGTCCCAGGTAACGGTGTCATGGGCACCATCGCCCTCGGTCGATTGATAGCGACTGCCGTTCCATTGATAGACCGTCTGATGACCGTCGCCCGTGGTACGGGTTACCTGGCTGCCGGCAGTGTTGACGGTGCCGGTCAACACCAGGCTGCGTTCGCCGTCCCAGCGCCAGCCATCGGCATCGCCATCGCTCAAGCCGCCCTGGGTGTTATAGGTGCGGGTGTGCAGCAAATCCTGGCCCAGGCCGGACAGTTGCTCGTCGGTAAAGCGCAGCACCAGGTTGCCGTTGCTGACGTTGACCAGTGCCTGCCCCCCGGCCTGCCCCAGGTTACCTTGGCCGCTGCCCCCCAACGAATTCAACGAAGCGTTGAACAGCCCTAATCCATTACCGGCGACGATGGCGACCATGTTTTTCTAACTCCCCCGACGAAGCTCAGCCGACCTGCGGCTCAAAAAAACGGCTGCTCGTCCGACCACCAAGCAGCGCTACTGTCAGTGCTTATGCTTGGTTTTTGAAAAAAGTTTAGGGGGAAAGGAAAATATTTTATGAAGCACTGAAATCGGCTGTTTAGCGCATGACAGGCCACAGCCATCAAGGCAATAATCGCTCGGGAGAACCGCTCCCCCCTTCTTCCGATCGCCGAAAAGAATCCATTCATGACCACTGATAATACGTCCGCTGAACAGAATCGCTTGGCGCGCCTGCTCACCTTCCTGGGGCATGATCCAACCAACCTGGCGCTTTTGGCCGACGCGTTGGCATTGGCCATCGATCTTGGCGACGTCATTCATGGCCAACAATTGATCGATCACATGAAGACCCAGGCGATCGAAGAGCCCAACGTCTGTGCGCTGGCGGCCCATGTCTCCTTACAGGCCGGCAAATATGCAGCAGCGGGCGCGTTTGGTGATAAGGCAATCGAAGGTGGAATAAAGCATCCAGCCGTTATCTTCAACACCGCCCAGGGCCATTTTTATAGCGGCGATTATGCTGCCGCCCATGCATTGCTTTCACGCCTGAGCCATGAACCGCAAAGCCCTGCGCCGCTGCTGATGATGCATGCACGCGCCTTGCATCAACTGGAAGAAACCGAGGAGGCCGAGGTGCTGGTTGCGCGCGCATTGCTGCAAGAGCCGGAAAACATCGACATTCGCGGCCTGCTCGCCCTGCTGCAGTACGAAAATGACAACTATTCCCCGGCGTTGATCACTGCCCACGAGACGCTGGCGGAAAACCCCGATCAACTCGATGCATTGATCGCCTGCGCCTCGGTCCACTTCCACCAAAACAACATCAGCGCATCACGCAACGCCTGGCTTCATACCGTCACCACGCATCCTGAATGCGGCCGGGCATGGTCCGGGCTGGCTCGGCTGGAATTCAACGAACTGGAATTCGACGCGGCTGAAGAACACCTCAAAACAGCGGTCCAGTTCATGCCGGACCACATCGGCACCTGGCACCTTCTGGCCTGGATCTACATTTTGCGCGGGGACAGCATTCAAGCCCGCCAAGCGCTCGACCGCTCTTATGCCCTGGACCGTAACTTTGGTGAAACCCATGGTGGGCTGGCAATCGTCGACGTCATGGATGGGATGACAGAACGCGCCCAAAAAGGTATTCGTCGCGCACTCAAACTCAAACCGGATGGCCTGTCGGCTCACTACGCCGAAGCCCTCCTGCTTCGGCAAGCCGGACATCCAGAAAAGGCAGCCCAACTGATCGATCAGGTGCTTGACCGGACGAGACCCGATAGCAGCAACACCGGCAGGGTCCTGATGGAGAACTGGTTGCAAACACACCAGAACAAAGTCCCCGACCGTCATCCGGATCAACACTAAGCCATCGCACACGGAGCCCAACATGCTGGACGCATCGGAATATTTGCACCTGGCGATCAACGCCAGTCAGAACGGCGACCATCACGCCGCCCTGAACTATCTGAACGCAGCACTTGAACTAGAGCCGAAAAACGCAGCGGTCCATTACTTTCGCGCCGCCGAACACGCCGAGCTCGGCCTGCTGGAGCGTGCGCATGCGGAAATGATCGAGGCACTTGAGCTGGATCCCGGGATGGACATAGCGCGCTTTCAATTGGGTTTGCTCAGTCTTCAGTTATCGAAATTGGACGACGCCCACAATGCATTCAACTCACTGCTGAATACTTCACAGGAGATGAGCTTGAGGGAGTTTTCCGGTGCCTATCTGGAACTGCTCGACGAACGCATACCGAACGCCATCACCCGGCTCACTCAGGGGCTGACAGATTGCCCCAATCCGGCATTAAAGGCAGATATGGAGCGAGTATTGGCAAGTCTTTCGGACTCGCCCGCCCCCCAAAGTCCTGATACTGCCGAACCTGCAGTGTTTCTTGGCGCCTACCGCAACACATTCGAGACTTCCTGATGAGTAAAATCGATTCGACTCGCCTCTCCCAGGTCCTGGCAGCGCTGGCCAAGCCCAAGGAGCGAGTAACATCGAGCGCAGCAAACAACACCAGTGCAGCCAAGGTCAAAAAGGGCGAAAAAGACCTCGAAGTGCTGCGTGTAAATCTACAAAGTCGTCTTCGAGATCTTAAGAAAAGTACAGAAGATTTCCAGGAGGCGGCCCCAGTCATCACGGTGCAGGAAATCCTGCGCTGGGAATTTGGTGAAAATATTCTGGAACATCCCGAATTCGGCAACATATCAAAAAAAGTCGCTGAGACCATGCTGGAAAACCAGGACCTGGAAAAGGCTATTTATGGGATTGTTGATCGGATGGTGTCACCTGAATCCTGACTGAAGGATCCGGCGAGCCAACATCCGTCACCCACCGGGTCATACACCGGATCCCTGGACATATACTAAAGTCGCTGGTCAACAGACGTAGAAAACCCAAACCAAAAACCCCTGTGGACTGAGGCTGGAAATAGCTACTTTGTGGCTGGGTTCTACGCAGATGGTCCTAGACTGCTTTCCTGTACTACCTGAACGCCGCCCCCCCTGCGTAGCAAATCCTCACCAGCACACCCAGCCGTGACCGCTACAGAAAAAGAACTCTGCACGCATACCTCATACGCGTCACGTCGCACTCAACCGAGTCCAGCCATGAACCTACTGAATCTATTCAACAAGGCCCGCGCCCAGACTCAAGGCGCGGTCAGCGTGGTCTGCACCTCTGCTGAACTTGACCAGGCGCTGGCCAACGTACGTATCACCCCAGTGTTGGTCACCGGGTTCGTCTCCCCGCACCTGGACATCGACCAGGTCGCCGCCAAGGTCAAGAAGCGCTTTGCCCACTGCGCCATCAGCCTGTGCACGACGTCAGGTGAGTTGTGCAACGGCGCGAACACGCTGTACTGCCAGACCGGCGAAACCTGGGATCGAGTGGTGCTGCAGCTGTTTGACGCCAGTGTAATTGTGTCGGCCGAGGTGGTGATGGTGCCGCTGGAGTGCGAGGACATTCGCGGTGGCGGCAAGCGCTTGGCCATGCGTGAGCGAATCACCCGGTTGGTGAGTAACATCAAGCAGGCGCAAGTGAGCACGCCGATTGACCATCGCGATACCTTGGCCTACGTGGTGTTCGATGGGCTTTCGGCTTCCGAGTCGTTCTTCATGGAGGCGCTCTATGAGTCGGGACGTTTCCCTTGCCTGTTCGTCGGCGGCTCGGCCGGTGGCAAGACGGACTTCAAGAAGACCCTGATCAGTGACGGGCAACGCAGTTATCAGAACCACGCGCAGATTGTCTTCCTGAAAACCGCGGCGGACGTGCGCTTCGGGGTGTTCAAGAGCCAGAATTTCCAACCGGCCGGGCTGACGTTCAGCGTGCTGACCGCGTCGGTCGAGGACCGCACCATCGATCAGGTCATCGACAGCCGTGGCAACATCAAGAGCATGGTCCAGGCGCTGTGCGAGGCATTCGAGTGCAGTGCCCAGGCACTGGAAAAGAAGCTGGCCGATTATTCATTCGCCATCCGTGTGGGCGATGAGCTGTTCGTGCGCTCCATTGCCCGCATCGATTATCAGCAGCAGATCATCCAGCTGTTCTGCGACGTGGCGCCCGGCGAAGAGCTGGTGATGGTCAAGCGTACGCCCCTTCGCGAGGCGACCCGCCTCGACTACGAGAAATTCCTCAAGGGCAAAGGCGGCCGTCCGGTGGCCGCTATTCTCAACGACTGCATCCTGCGCCGGCTCAACAACAGCAGCGACCTGGGCAGCATGGCCGGTATTTTCGGGGATGTGCCTCTGGCCGGCTTCTCGACGTTTGGTGAAATCCTCGGTTTGAACCTCAACCAGACACTCACGGCGATTTTCTTCTTCAGAGTCACCAAGGGCGCCAGTTTTGTCGATGAGTACGTCGATAACTTCATTGCTCACTACGGCGAGTTCAAGGCGTTTTTCCTGCGCCGCCAGATCAAGAAGCTGGCGGGCCTGAACCATGTCGTGGTCAAGCAGATCATGGCGTTCAAGATGAATGACTTCAGCAGCGCCTTGGACACTCGCGGCCTGGACAACACCATCCTGCCGGTGTTCGACGGCCTGACGGATCTGGGCCAGGTATTGGCCCAGGCCAGCCAGCAACAAGCGCTGATGGCGACGCAAATCAAGCACTACTCTGGCGAACTGCACTTGTCGATGGATGACCTGACGGGCACGATCGACCGGCAAAACAGCGTCGCCGAGCAGGCCGGCACGACCGTCGAACAGCTTGCCACCCAAGCGGGTGAAGCGGTGGTCGGCGCCCGTGCGCTTGCCAGTTCGAGCTTGCGTATCCAGTCGATCGTACAGGTCATCCAGCAAATCGCCGGGCAGACCAACCTGTTGGCCCTCAACGCCGCCATCGAAGCAGCGCGCGCCGGTGAGATGGGCAGAGGGTTTGCGGTGGTGGCTGATGAGGTCCGCAAGCTCGCGGAAATCACCCGCAAGAATGCCGCGGAAATCGGCGTGGACATTGACCTGCTCTCGACGGAGATCCAAGGCGTCGCCCAACAGATCGAAGACCAGTCCGTCGCCGTCAGCGCCCTGCGCGAGATGCTCGATGCCCTGGAAGACTCGAGCCGCACCACCGAAGGTACGGCACAACGCACGAAGGCCATCGCGGACACCTTGACGGGGCTGACTCACGCCAGTGCTTGAGCAACTGTTGCAGGGTTTGGTGTTGAATCCGGATGCTGTGGGCAGCCGCAATCTCCTGTGGGAGCGAGCCTGCTCGCGATAGCGGTGGGTCAGCTTGCATCGATGTTGGATGTGCCGGCGTCTTCGCGAGCAGGCTCGTTCCCACAGGGTTTGGTGTTGAGTCCGGATGCTGTGGGCACCCGTAATCCCTTGCTCGCGATAGCGGTGGGTCTGCTTGTGGTGATGTTGGATGTGCCGGCGTCTTCGCGAGCAAGCTCGCTCCCACAGGGTTTGGTGCTGAGTCCGGACGCTGTGGGCAGCCGCAATCCCTTGCTCGCGATAGCGGTGGGTCTGCTTGTGGTGATGTTGGATGTGCCGGCGTCTTCGCGAGCAAGCTCGCTCCCACAGGGTTTGGTGTTGAATCCAGGTGCTGTGGGCATCTGCAATCTTTTGTGGGAGCGGGCTTGCTCGCGATAGCGGTGGGTCTGCTTGTGGTGATGTTGAATGTGCCGGCGCCTTCGCGAGCAAGCTCGCTCCCACAGGGTTTGGTGTTGGGTCCGGATGCTGTGGGCACCCGTAATCCCTTGTGGGAGCGAGCCTGCTCGCGATAGCGGTGGGTCTGCTTGTGGTGATGTTGAATGTGCCGGCGCCTTCGCGAGCAAGCTCGCTCCCACAGGGTTGGGTGTTGTATCTGGATCCGGGGTCGAACCTGGATGATCAGCCTGCGGGGCGCTCGTTGATTGTGCTCGCGGCCTGGAACAGGATTTTCGCGACGAAATCGATTTCCTGTTCGGTGATGATCAGCGGCGGCAGGAAGCGTACGGTCGCGCCGTGGCGTCCGCCCAGTTCAACGATCAAGCCGTGCTTCAGGCAAGCCTGCTGGAACGCCTTGGCCCGGGCCGTGTCCACCGGCGGATGGCCTTGTACGTCTGGGGTGCCTTGCGGGTCGACGATTTCCATGCCGAGCATCAGGCCGCGTCCACGCACATCGCCGATCCAGGCGAACTCGTTTTGCAGCGCCTGCAATTGTTTTTGCAGGTGAACGCCCACCGTTTCGGCGTGCTGGACCAGGCCTTGATCGCGGATAAAACGCAAGGTCGCGGTACCCGCCGCCATCGCCAGTTGATTGCCGCGGAATGTGCCGGCGTGGGCACCCGGCTGCCAGACGTCCAGCGACTCGTGGTAGACCATCACCGATAGCGGCAACCCGCCGCCGATGGCTTTGGACAGGGTGATGACATCCGGCGTGATGCCCGATTGCTCGAAGCCGAACATCCGTCCACTGCGGGCAATGCCGCACTGGATCTCGTCGACGATCAGCGGAATGCCGTGGGCCTGGGTCAACCGGCGCAACTCCTGCAGCCAGCGGTCCGGCGCGGCGATCACCCCACCCTCGCCCTGGATCGGCTCCAGGATCATTGCCGCCGGTGCTGTCACCCCGCTTTCCGGGTCGTTGAGCAAGTGTTCCAGGTATCGAACGTTCAACGTGACCGCCTGATCGCCGGCCACCCCGAACGGGCAACGATAGTCGTGGGGGAACGGCAGGCGCTGCACGCCTGGCATCAACGCACCGAGGGCATTTTTCGGAGACAGGTTGCCGCTGATGGCCAGCGTGCCCAGGGTCATCCCGTGATAGGCCCCTTCGAACGCCAGGACCGAATGCCGCCCCGTGGCGGTACGGGTCAACTTGAGGGCGGCCTCGACCGCATCGGCCCCACTCGGGCCGCAGAACTGGATGCGTGCATGGCGAGCGAACTCGCTGGGCAGGCAAGCGAAAATCTCTTGGACGAATGCGTCCTTCACGGGCGTCATGAGGTCCAGGGTATGCATCGGCACACCGGCCGCCATGACCTGGGTGATGGCTTCGATGATCACCGGGTGGTTGTGGCCCAGCGCGAGGGTCCCGGCACCGGCCAGGCAATCGACGAACACTTGCCCTCGGCTGTCCTGCACATAAATGCCATGGGCCCTTTCAAGCACCAGGGGAATGCGTCGCGGGTAACTGCGGGCGTTGGATTCCTGCTGTTGCTGACGTTCCAGCAGTGGTGTCGAATCGAGGCAGTAAGGATTCGACAGACCGGTGTGCAACAGGCGTAGCTGTTGCGCGCCACCCGCTGTGACATTCGAAAAAGCACTCATGATTTCCTCCATGGAGGCTGGGTTTGGAAGGGAACAAACAGCCTGGAAACAAACATCCGAAACGTTGCAGGACAGACGCGAGGAGATTGCCTCCCCGCGCCCGTGGGTTTACATGTCGTAGCGCAGGATCATCCCCACCGTGCGCGGTGCGCCGACGTCGATGATGTCGTCGTCGCGATTGTTGGTGACGTACTCCTTGTCGAACGCATTCTTCACGTAGGCGGACACTGCGACGTTCTTGGTGACTTTGTACTCGGTGTTGAAATTCACCAGCACATAGGCGTCGCTCTTACGCTCACCAGTGACTTTACCGTTTGAATCGAACTCGTACTCCGAAGGCGCGGTGCTCTGATAGACAATGTCCGTACCGAATATCAGGCGATCGTCGAAACGATAGACACCACCCACCGAGGCCTTGTATTTAGGCGAGTAGAGGAACGCCTCACCGCTCCTGTCCTGACCATTGTCAGCGACGAAGTCCTTGTATTTGCTATCGGTAATGGCGCCGCCGACGTTCAGGGTCAGTTGCTCGGTGATGTCTTTTTCGACGAAGACTTCCAGGCCCTTGATCTCACTGCGACCAGCGTTGTAGATATCAATGACGGTGCTACCGGGCTGCCGCACGCTGACCTGCTGATCTTTCCAGTCGGTGTAGTACAGGTTGGCGCGGGTACGCAGGGTCTTGTCGAAGAACGAACCGCGATAGGACAGCTCGTAGTTGGTGGTGTATTCCGGATCGTAGGCTTGGTGACCGCTACCGGAACGCAGGTTGACACCGCCACCGCGATAGCCCTTCTGCACCGTGAAACCGAGGTACTGGTCCGTTGCCAGTTCGTAGTCGATGCCAAGTTTCGGCAGCACGGCATCAAACGACTTCTTGATTTTCTCGGGCACGAAGCGGCCATCTGCTTCGATGTCGGTATCGTTCGTTTCGTGGTCGTAACGCAGGCCGGTGATCAAGGTCCAGCGCGGGGCGAACGTCCAGTTGACTTCACCGAACACCGCCTTGTTTTCAATCTTGGTATCACCTTTGACGGTACGAACCAGCACATCATCGAACAACAACCGGTCGTGGAAGTTGTTGGTGTTGTGACCATAGTAGGCACCGACGAAACTCTTCACCGTGTCCGAGTCGTAATTCAGGCGCAGTTCCTGACTGAACAGGTTGCCGTCCTGCTTACGCAGAACGACCTCGTTGTCCACGGCATTCTGGTCAAAGTCCAGACGGTTGCTGTAGTCCGTATTGGTATTGGCGGTCATGCTCGTCAGCGACCAGGCATCGTTCAGACGATAATCCACCTTGGCGCTGAGGGTGTCTTGCTTGAGGTTGTCGAAGGCCTCGGTATTGGACGCGATGTCGTAATAGCTCGGTTTGCCATCGGCGCCGCGCATCGTCGAGCGGTCACCCTGGCGATGTTCGTTATGGGCATAAGTCAGCAAGACGTCAGTGTCGTCATTGGGCAGGATCAGCAATTTACCGCGGGCGTTGCTGGTGCGATGCGGGTTGGCGTCTTTATCGAGCGTGGTGTTGCGGATGTAGCCGTCACCGTCGGAATAATCCACGGCGATACGCCCGGCGATCTTGTCATCGACGATGGCCCCGCCGCCCGCCACGGCCGCACCGTGCTCACCGTAGTTGCCCACGCTGGTCTGCGCCGAGAAGCTCGGTTCGAAGGTTGGGTTCTTGGTTCGGATAACCACCGCACCGGCCAGGGAGTTACGGCCCTGGGTGGTGGATTGCGGCCCGAGAAAAACCTCGACCTGCTCGGCATCCCAGAGCGGGACCGGGCTGAGGGTCAGCGCGCGGTTGGGCTGCACGGCACCGTCGACATACACCGATACTGCCCCGTTGAGGGCCGCCGGGCCCTGGTCGTCAAAACCGGACACCGGCACGCCACGGATACCCCAGTTCTCATTGCCGGCCTGGCTATAGACGCCGGGCGTGCGGGCAAATACATCCACCAGGTCCTTGTCGCCGTGTTCACGCAGGTTCTTGTCGGTGACGACCACGACGCTGGACTGGGTCTTATCGAGGGGGCGGTCGATTTTTTCACCCGTCACGGTGATCGGAGCGATCTCCATCTTGCCGGCTTCTTCGGCCGCCCATGCGCCGTTGCTCAGGCCGATGGCCGACCCTACAGCCAACGCAATTGTGTTCTTTTTGAAATTCACGCCCCGCTCCCCTGCGACAGATATTTTTAGGTTTTTTGAGCTGGCCGAAGGCTGTTTGGCGCCAGCGGAGCGGAGTCTAATCCAAAAAAAAAATTAAATAAATAGTATTGATAATCCATCTCATTTGTACCTAGTATGTCGTCTTGTATCGCCTTACATACATTACAGACGAGTCCTACATCGCTGACCGCTGCCCTGCTTTCAAGGTCTTGTGACTGGTCGAAGACGCTATAAGAGGATGCACAAGGATGACCTCAATCGAACACCTGAACGGGCGTTCCGAGCTTTTTTCAATGGCGCCCACGGATGCAAGCGCCCAATCGCTCCCCGTGCTGGTGCAGGGGACATCGGGGCAGTCGATCCACGATCTGGACACCTCGATCCGCGACAGCCTGGCCCATGTCCTGAGCACCGTTGGCGGCGTGTTGTTTCGCGGTTTCACCGTCGCCACGCCCATTGATTTCAAGCGCTTCGCTGCCAGCTTTGGTGCACCGCTGGCCAGTTACGAGTTCGGCTCCACACCGCGCAGCAAAGTCTTCGCCGGGGTCTATAGCTCCACCGAGTATCCGGCCCATCAATTCATCCCGCTGCACAACGAACAGGCCTACACCCGCCCCTGGCCTTCGCGCATCTGGTTCCACTGCATCAAGGCCAGTGAAACCGGCGGCGAGACCCCGATTGCCGACAGCCGCCTGATCTACCAGCGCATGCCTGCCGAGATTCGCGAGCTGTTCGCCAGCCGCGAGTTGCTCTACGTGCGCAACTACAGCGGCGCCCTGGACCTGCCCTGGGAAAAAGTCTTCAACACCCAGGACCGCGCCCAGGTCGAACGCTACTGCCAGGACAACGACATCGAGTGGGAATGGAAAGCCGATGGCGACCTGCGCACCCGCCAGCGTTGCGCCGCTGTGCAGCAGCATCCCGATACCGGTGAGTGGGTCTGGTTCAACCAGGCGCACCTGTTCCATGTCTCGGCCATCGAACCGAGCGTACGCGCCAGCCTGCTGGCGGCAGTGGGTGAAGAGAACCTGCCGCGCCATGTCTATTTCGGCGACGGCTCGCCGATTGCCGACGACATGCTCGACACCGTGCGCGAGGTCTACCGCGAGACTGCCATCAGTTTCCCCTGGCAGCCCGGCGATATCCTGATGCTCGATAACCGACTGGTCGCACACGGTCGCAATCCTTTCACCGGTGACCGCAAAGTCATCGTGGCCATGGCGTGAATTGCACATGTTTTCATTCGAACACTGGATCGACGTGCTGGAAGCCAACGCCCAGCACTTCCCTCATCGTGCGGCCCTGCATTTTCTGCCGGACGGCGTAGAGATCGGCGAAACCCTGACCTTTGCCCAGCTGCACGAGCAATCCCAATCCCTGGCGGCCGCGCTGCAAGCACGTTATGCACCGGGTGATCGGGTGCTGTTGATGTTGCCCAGCAGCCTCGACTACGCCCGCACTTTCTGTGCCTGCCTGTATGCGGGGCTGATTGCCGTGCCGTTGTTTCCACCGCCGTCGCGCAAGCCGCGCCACCTCGATCGCGTCCGTAACGTGGTGGTGGATGCCGAACCGGCGCTGATTCTTGCACCGGCAGATTATTGCGAAGGCTTGCTGGAACTGGTGGAAGGACGCGTCGATGTGCTGACCGTCCAGGACCTGGGCACGCCACCGGCCAGCCAGTGGCAACGCCCGGCCATCGAGGGTTCTACCGTGGCCTTCCTGCAATACACCTCCGGCTCTACCGGTTCGCCAAAAGGTGTCGAGGTGCGTCAACGCAACCTGATCGCCAACGTCGAACTGATGCGCCAGGCGTACGCTTTCGACGAGCACGGCGCCATGGTCAACTGGCTGCCGCTGTACCACGACATGGGCCTGATCGGCGGCATGCTGGCCCCGCTCTACAGCGGCATGCCCTGCTACCTGATGGCGTCCCAGACGTTCGTCAATGCGCCGTCGACCTGGTTGCAGGCGTTGAGCCGCTACCGCGCCACCGCCAGTTTCGCCCCCAACTTCGCCTATGCCCTGTGCAACCGCGTGGTCAGCGACAACCTGATCGCGCAGCTTGACCTGAGTGCCTGGAAACACGCGATCAACGGCGCCGAACCGATCCACCCTGGCACCCTGGAGGCCTTCGCCCAACGCTTTGCCGCGTGTGGCCTGAACCCGTTGGCCATCAGCCCCGGGTATGGCCAGGCCGAAGCGACCCTGTGCGTCAGCGCCACGCCGGCCGATGCGCTGCCAGTGGTGCTGCGCCTGGACAAGACCGTGCTGGAGACCGGTCGTGTGGCCCTGGCGACGGCCGATGCCGCCGCCGTGGAGTTCGTCGCCTGTGGTTACCCGCAAGCCTTGCACGGCATCGCCATCGTCGACCCGCACACCTTCGAACGCTGCGCCGCCGACCGCATCGGCGAAGTCTGGCTCAAGGGCCCGAGCAACGCCGAGTCCTATTGGAAGAACCCCGAGGCCACTCGCGAAGCCTTTGAAGCACGGATTGCCGGCTCATCGGAGCATTACCTGCGCTCCGGCGACCTGGGCTTCATGCATGAAGGCCAGGTGGTGATCTGCGGACGGCTCAAGGACCTGCTGATTCTCAACGGACGCAACCTCTATCCCCACGACATCGAATTCGCCATTACCGACGCCGAGCCGGGCATCCGCACTGGACGCATCGCCGCCTTCTCGGAAATGGACCCGGCCCTGGGCCGCGAGAAACTGGTGATCGTCGCCGAGCCGCAGCGCAAGTTCGTCGACCCGGCGCATCATCCGGCGCTGTTCGCGTCGATGCAAAACGCCGTGCGCGAAGCCGCCGACTGTGGCATCGACCAGATTGTGCTGGTGCAAGCCGGCACCATCCCGATGACCACCAGCGGCAAGATCGCCCGTCAAGGCGCACGCAAGCAGCTGGCCGCCGGCACATTGAGCATCATCGCCCAGAGCGGTGGGCAGCATGCCTCGCACGGCGAGACCCTTGACCTTGCCCAGTTCAAGCGCCTGGTGGCCGAGACGCCGCAACAGGCCCAGGTCGCCTGCCGCCAATGGCTGGAACAGACGCTGCACGCGGTCAACCCGTATCTGTCCGCCCATTTCGAACGCAGCCTGATCGGCCAGGGCCTGGACTCCATCGGCGTGGCCGACTTCGCTGCGCGCCTGCACCGGGACCTGGGCTGGAATCTCGAGACCCAGGACTTGTTCGGGGAAATCACCCTGGAACAATGGGCGCTGGCCCTGCAAGGTTTCCTGAATGAACCGGCGCCCACGGCCGAAGCCTCGACCGAGCAAGCCAACCTCAACCAGGGCCATCAGTCGTTCGCCCAGCGTCGCCTGTGGTTCCTGCGCCAACTGAACCCGGACGACACCCGCCACAACCTGGTGCTGCATCTGCGCCTGCAAGGGCCGTTGGACATCGAGGCCCTGGCCCTGCGCTTGAACACGCTGGTCGAGCGGCATGGCGTGTTGCGCACGGTGTACCGCGACGGTGTCGATGGCCCGCAACAACAGGTGTTGCCGGCCACGGCGGTAGCGCTGATCCATCATGATTTGCGCGAGCAGAATGAAGCGCAGCAACAGCAGGCGCTGAGCGAGCACCTGGCCCACGAACACACCAACCCTGTCGATTTGCAAGCCGGCCCGCTGCTGCGAGCGCAGTTGCTTAGCCGACATGGCCAACAGCATGACCTGCTGCTGACCCTGCACCACATCGCCTTCGACGGGCGTTCGGCACAAGTGCTGCTGGCGGAGCTGGCTGGTTCGACGGACGTAGGGCTGCCGGGGCAATACCTCGATTTCGCCCAATGGGAAGCCCGGTACTGGAGCGAACAGCAGATCGCCACCGAGCAGGACTTCTGGCGCACACACCTGGCCGGCATACCGCAAACATTGGAACTCGGTGGCAGCGGCCAGGCCCCGGGCGAACACAGCCTGGACTTCAGCGTGCCCCAGGCCCGCTGCGAACGGCTGGCAGCACTGGCCCGCGAGCAAGGCATGACCTTGTTCATGCTGTTGCTGGCCAGCTACCAACTGGTGCTCAAGCAACTGGGCGGCCAGCAGCAATTCCTGCTGGGCACCGACGTCAATGGCCGGCCACTGGCCGAGCACAGCGACGTCATCGGCTTCTTCGTCAACCAGTTGACCCTGCGTTGCGACTTGCGTGGCGAACCGACCCTGGCCGGTTTCCTTGAGCGGGTTCGCGATGAAGCGCGCCTGGCCTATGCCCATCAAGGCCTGCCTTTCGACCTGGTGGTCTCGGCCCTCGCGCCGCAACGCCGCCCCGGTCACTCGCCGCTGTTCCAGGTCAAGCTCAACTATCAACCGTCACGGGTGACCCCGACCGCCATCGCAGGCGCGCAGCTGTCCGCGCTGGACGTGGCCCAGGCACCGGGAGATTTCCACCTGGTGCTCGACCTCGTGCACGGCAGCGAAGGCCTCGCCGCGACCCTCAAGTATCGCGGCGAATACTTCGACCAGCAGCGTGCCCTGCGCCTGCAACACCTGTGGACGGGCCTGCTGGAACAGCTACACACCCTGTTGGACGAGCCGCTGCCGGCATTGGCCGAGCGCATCGATAACTGGGACCAGGCCTTTGCCCGTGAGCGACAACAGTCACAGGCGCTGGCCGGTCGCAGCCAGATGATGCAAGCCAAACGTCGCTCCTTGTCCCTTTAACCGAGTCGGATGCCGTTATGTCTATCGTGCCCCCATCGCCACGCGCCCTCGGCGCCGTGCGTCGCAAAGCCATGAACGTCTCGGAACAACAGTTGGTCACCGAGCGCCTGCTCAGCCCGGACCACGCCCTGCCCCTGGTGATCGAGCCGGCGGTCAGCGGCGTCGACCTGATCGCCTGGGCCACCCGGGAACGCGAGTCGCTGGAAAAGAAACTGCTGGAGTACGGCGCCCTGCTGTTTCGCGGCTTCAACGTCGCGTCCGTCGAGCAGTTCGACCAAGTGATCGCCGCCCTTTCCCCCGGCGCTCTGGAATACATGTTCCGCGCCTCGCCCCGGACACGGGTCGGCGGCAACATCTACACCTCGACCGACTACCCGGCCGACCAGATGATTTTCCCCCACAACGAGCACTCCTACTCGCCGCGCTTTCCACTGCGGCTGTTCTTCTACTGCCAACTGCCGTCCGAGACCGGTGGTGAAACACCGATTGGCTCGACCCGCGCCGTGAAGGCCGGGATCAGCCCGCAGATCGAAGCGCGATTCCGGGAAAAAGGCGTGCTGTACGTGCGCAACTACGGCGACGGTTTCGGCCTGCCATGGCAGACCGTGTTCCAGTCCGAAGACCGCCGCGAAGTGGAGGCCTACTGCGCCAGCGTCGGCATCGAAGTGGAATGGAAAGACAACAATCGCCTGCGCACCCGCCAACGCGGGCCGGCCGTGGTGCGCCACCCGCGCACCGGCGAAGAGGTCTGGTTCAATCACGCCACGTTCTTCCACATCAGCACCCTGCCTGAGCGAATCCGCGATTCGCTGCAAAGCAACTTCAACGACCTCGACCTGCCCACCAACACCTTTTATGGCGATGGCGAACCGATCGAGCCACACGTACTGCAATCGCTGCGTGCGGCCTACCTCGATTCGCTGGTGCGATTCAGTTGGCAACAGGGGGACGTGTTGTTCATCGACAACATGCTCGCCGTGCACGGTCGCGAACCCTTTACCGGCAAGCGCGCAATCATGACCGGCATGGCTGAAGCCCTGCTGTCGAGCGACGTTGCCGTCTGACATTCAACGGGTCCACCCGCCGTTCGCAGGAGGCTTGCCTGACACGTGTCCAGCAAGCCCCGACGTCTGTGCGGTGATCCAGGCTCAAGCCCTTTTCCAGTCGAGATGAACATGAGCGGACTTCAAGGTTTTCGTATTTCGCCGCAACAGGCATCGGTTTACCCCCACATCAACGGCGCGGCGGAGCACCCGTTCGGCTGCCATTTGCAATGGTCGTTGTCGCAGCCGCTGGACGTCGCTGCACTGGACAACCGCCTGCAAGCCCTGGTGGCCGGCAGTGAAATCCTGCGCACGCGCCTGATGCCCGTGCCCGGCCTGCGCCACCCGGTGCAGGTGATCGACGAAGCCGGCTCGCTGGCGGTGAACCTCCAGGACTTGCGCCAGCACAGCCGCGTCGACCAGGACGCCGCGTTGGCCCGGCTCGCCAACCAGCCCCGCGACTGGGCAACCCCACTGTGCGTGACCCTGGTGCGCCTGTCCGATGAACAAGCGGTCCTGGACCTGGCGGCGGCCAGCAGCCACTTCGACCTCGCCAGCCTGAAATGGCTGGCCGGCGCACTGCTGCAAGACAACCCCACGGACCTGTCCGACACCTTGCAGTACGCCGACTACGCCGAATGGCGCTGGAGCCTGGTTGAAGACGCGCCGGACCATCCGGGCGTGAGCTTCTGGAAACCCTCGGGCGAAACCGAACAGGCCGCCTTGCAGCTGCCGCTCGAAGTGGCCCTCGATGGCGGGTTCGCGCCGACCCGGCTGGACCTGACTCTGCCGAGCGACCTCGCCCGTCACTCGGCCCTGACCCCGGACCTGCTGCTGGCGGCATGGGCAGCGGTGCTGGGACGATTGGCCGGCCAGCAACAGGTGCCGCTCACCCTGATCCATGAAAGTCGCGGCGCGGAGCTGGAAAACACCCTGGGCCTGTTCGAGCAGTGCCTGCCCGTGAGCATCGAACTGGATGCCCAGGCGACCCTGCTGGAACAAAGCACGCAAGTGGCCGCCACCCTGGGACGGGCAGTCGGCTGGCAAGACTATTACACCGGCCACCTCAACGCCGGCTATGCCTTTGCCTGGCGTTCGGGCGATGCCCGGGAGCGTCATGCCGGCGCGGTGATGAACCCGCTGAAGGCCTGCCTGAACGTACGCCAGTTGCCCGCCAGCCTGCACGCGCAACTGGTCTACGACCGCCATGCCCTCAGCGCCGAAGCCGCGGGTTGCCTCGCCGAGCAATGGCTGCAACTGCTGCAAGGCGCCCTGGCTGAACCGCAACGGGCCTGGGCCCAACTGCCCCTGGGTGGAACGCTGCAATCGCAGTTGATCGGCACCGGCGCGAGCGTGCCGGCCATCGAACCGGTGACGCTGGTGGAATTGATTGCCCGTCAGGTTCGCCAACAGCCAGACGCCATTGCCCTCAGCGACCAGAACGGTGACCTGAGCTACAGCCACCTCGACGCCTGCGCCACGCAACTGGCCCATCGACTGGTCGCGGCCGGAATCGCTCCTGGCGTGCCCGTCGGCATCCTGTTCGCCCGCAGCAACGCGGCCATTGTCGC
The DNA here is from genome assembly GCF_054681425.1 of Pseudomonas sp. H1_F01. NCBI lineage: Bacteria > Pseudomonadati > Pseudomonadota > Gammaproteobacteria > Pseudomonadales > Pseudomonadaceae > Pseudomonas > Pseudomonas sp. H1_F01. Next base: position 4,054,106 of record NZ_CP162823.1, read on the forward strand.
CATGCTCGCCGTGTTGAAAGCCGGCGGCGCCTACGTGCCGATCGACCCGACCTACCCGGCCGACCGCCGCGCCTACATGCTCGCCGACAGCGCCATTGCCCACATCGTGGTCAGCAGCGAACTGGCCGACAGCGTGCCGGCCACCCTGCAACGCTTCGTGCTGGATGACCTGGTAGCGCCGGACCTCGGCGATTGGCCGGCGCTGCCGTTGCCGGACGCGATCGACCTCGCCTACTTGATCTACACCTCGGGCTCTACCGGTGCGCCGAAGGCCGTGGAAATCAGCCACGGCGCACTGAGCTTCTCGACCCAGGTGCGCATGGCCGCCTATGAGACTCCGGTGCGCGCCTACTTGCTGCTGTCGTCGTTCGCCTTCGACAGTTCGGTCGCCGGGATTTTCTGGACCCTGGCCCAAGGCGGACGCCTGGTCTTGCCCGCCCCGGGTGAAGAGCTGGAAATGTCCCGCCTGGCGCAACTGATTGCCCAGCATCAGGTCAGCCACGGTCTGTCGCTGCCGTCGCTGTACCAGGCCCTGCTCGATCAACTGCAGCGCAGCACAGGCACCGACAGCCTTGCCTGCTGGATCGTCGCCGGTGAAGCCTGCCCGCCATCGCTGATCGCGCAACACAGCAAGACCCTGCCCCACGCCCGGCTGGTGAACGAATACGGTCCCACCGAAGCCACCGTCTGGGCCACCTATGAGGTGTTGGAGCCAAACCGCAACGTCAGCATTGGCCGCCCCATCGCCGGCATGGACCTGCGCCTGCTGAACGAGTTCGACACTGCCTGCGGCATTGGCGAGCCAGGGGAAATAGTCCTCGCCGGCCCGACCCTGGCCCGCGGCTATCGCCACAAACCCGAAGAAACCGCCAAGGCCTTCGTCACCCTGGCCGACGGCACTCGCGCCTACCGTACGGGCGACCTGGCGTGCTGGTTGGCCGACGGGCACCTGGCGTTCCTGGGGCGCAAGGACCATCAGGTCAAGGTGCGCGGCTACCGCATCGAGCTGGGTGAAATCGAACGCCAGTTGTGCAGCCACAGCGACGTGCGCGAAGCCGCGGTGATCGTCCAGGAACACGCCGCCGGCAAGCGCCTGCTGGCCTACATCCTGGCCGCTCACGGCTACGCACCGGACTCCGAGGCGATCAAGCGTTTCCTCGGCGAGCGCCTGCCGTCGTACATGGTGCCGGCCCTGGTGCTGACCCTGGCAAGCTTTCCGCGCACGCCCAACGGCAAGCTCGACACCCGCCAATTGCCCGACCCCGACTCGTTCGACGAAAGCGCCCACGTGGCGCCGCGCAACGCCATGGAAACCGCCCTGCAAGCCATCGTCGCCAAGGTCTTGAAGCTCTCGACGGTGAGTGTCACCGACAACTTTTTCGCCATCGGCGGCGACTCGATCCTGAGCCTGCAAGTGGTGGCCCAGGCCCACGAGCAAGGCATCGCGCTTTCGGCCAAGCAAGTCTTCGAACGCCAGACCATCGCGGCCATGGCCGAGGTCGCGCAACCGCTGGCACCGAGCGCCGCCGAGCCGCAAGCCGACAGCACCGAGTTCAGCGCCTCGGGCCTGTCCGATGACGAAATGCAAGCGCTGATGGCCGAACTGGACGAGGCCGACCTGTGAGTGGCTCGTCCCGTCGCCCCGCCATCACCGTTGCCCCTTTTTACGCAGGACGCTTTCAATGACCACCGAAAAAACCACCGGTAACCCGATCGAAGACATTTACCCGCTGTCGCCGCTGCAACAAGGGATGCTGTTCCACTCCCTGCTGCACGAAGACTCCGGTGTGTACCTGATGCAGGATCGCTACCGCATCGGCGGGGCTATCGATGAAGGGGCGTTCCTCGAATCGTGGCGCCAGGTGGTGGCGCTGCACCCTTCCCTGCGCGCCAGTTTCCAATGGAAAAGCCAGAAGCAACCGGTGCAGGTGATCCATCGCCAGGTCAAGGTACCGCTGGACACCCTCGACCTGCGCGGGCTCGCCCCCCATGAGCAGGAAGCGCGAATCCGCACGTTGCTGGAAGACGAGCAGAAAGTCGGCTTCAACCTGTCGAAGCCACCGCTGATTCGCTTCCGGCTGGTACGCCTGGGCGATGAGTCCTACGAGTTCATTCGCAGCTTCCACCACATCCTGATGGACGCCTGGTGCATTTCCCTGGTGACCGTGGACTTCCTCAAAGTCTACGAAGCGCTGTGCAACGACCGCACGCCGGAGCTGAAAAGCCCTCGGCCGTTTCGCGATTACATCCAGTGGCTGCAACGCCAGGACGCGAGCGAGGCCGAGCAGTTCTGGCGCGGCCAGCTGCAAGGTCTCAATGCCCCCACGCCGCTGACCGTGGACAACGGCGTGACCCGCGACCGCTACACCGATGCGGTGCTGGTGGACGACCAACTGATTCACCTCGACGAACAGGAAACCCAGGCACTGGCGGCGTTCTGCCGCAGTCGCCGGATCACCCCGAACACGTTCTTCCAGGGCGTCTGGTCGCTGCTGCTATCACGCTACAGCGGGCAACAGGACGTGGTCTTCGGCGTCACCGTGGCCGGGCGCCCGGCCGACCTGACCGGTGTCGCGGAAATGATCGGCCTGTTCATCAACACCTTGCCGCTGCGGGTTTCGGTGGACCCGAGCGCCTCGCTCGGCAGTTGGCTGGGCGACTTGCAAAAGCTCAACGTCGACATGCGCGACTTCGAACACACGCCCTTGACCGACATCCAGGGCTGGAGCGATTTCCCCCGGGGCGAGACCCTGTTCGACAGCATCCTGGTATTTGAAAACGCACCCATCGACGAACAGATCCTCGAAGGCGGCTTCCAGTTCAGCCTCGAAGGCATGGACCACAGCGTGCACACCCACTACGGCTTGACCGTGGTGATCCTGCCGGGCGAACAGCTGGGCATCCGCGTCTCCTATGACCGCGAACGTTTCGAAGCCGCCACCGTGCAACGCCTGCTGGGCCACATCGCCAGCCTGGTGCGCAACATGCTCGCCGCACCCGAGGCGCCGTTGGCCAGCTTTGAGCTGCTGGCCGCCGACGAACGTCAGCAGTTGCTGGGCGAGTGGGCGCTCAACCCCCACGATTTTCCGCTGGAGCAAAGCTACGCCGAGCTGTTTGCCGCCCAGGTCGCTCAGCGCGGCGAACAGATCGCCGCGACCTGCGACGGGGAGTCGCTGACCTACGCCGAGCTGGACCTGCGCTCCACGCGCCTGGCCCACGCTCTGCGCGAGGCCGGCGCAGTTGAAGACCAACTGGTCGCGCTGGTGGCCCCCCGTGGCCTGGCGCTGTTGAGCATGATGCTGGCGGTGTTCAAGGCCGGTGCGGCGATGCTGCCCCTTGAGGTCAATCACCCGCCCGAGCGCCTGCGGGAAATCCTCGGGCTGTCCCGCGCCCCGCTCCTGGTCGCCAGCGAAGCCTGCAGCGGCCTGCTCGATCAACTGCTCAGCGGCCTCGACCAGGCACCCGAGGCGCTGTTCGCCGAAGCCTGCTGGACGTCCGGCAACGACGCGCCACTGCCGGTGCTCGCCAGCCCCGACAGCCTGGCCTACGTGCTGTTCACCTCGGGTTCGACCGGTACGCCCAAGGGCGTGATGATCGAACAGCGCGGCATGCTCAACAACATCTTCGGCAAAGTACCGGCCCTGGGGCTCAGCGCCGCCGACCGGATTCCCCAGACTGCCTCGGTGGCGTTCGACATTTCGGTGTGGCAGTTCCTTGCCGCACCGGTGCTCGGTGCCACCGTGCACATCCTTGCGGATGAAGTTGCCCACGACCCGCAACGCCTGTTGCAGGTGCTCGCCAGCGAGCGCCTGAACGTGCTGGAAATCGTCCCGAGCCTGATGCGCACCTTGCTCGCGCTGTGCCCGTGCGACTTGCAACTGCCGGACCTGCGCTGGGTGTTGCCTACCGGCGAAGCCCTGCCGCCGACCGTGGCCCGTGACTGGTTCGCACGGTTCCCCGACATTGCCCTGATGAACGCCTACGGGCCGGCCGAGTGCGCCGACGACGTGGCCTTCCAGCCGATCCTCAAAGCACCGGGGGCCGAGGTCAGCCACATGCCCATCGGCCAGCCGACCGCCAACAACCGCCTGTATGTGCTGGACGAATCCCTGCGCCCGGTGCCGGTGGGCGTGGCCGGGGAAATCTGTGTCGGCGGCGTCGGCGTTGGCCGCGGTTACCTGCACGACCCGCAGCGCACCGTTGAGGCGTTTATCGACCACCCTCAACTCGAAGGTCGCCTGTACCGCACCGGTGACCTGGGACGCTGGCGTGCAGACGGGGTGATCGAATACCTCGGCCGCCGCGACCAGCAGGTCAAACTGCGCGGGCACCGGATCGAACTGACGGAAATCGAACACCGTCTCGCCCAGCACCCCAACGTACGCGAAGCCGCCGTCCTGCTGCGGGAAAACACCGTCGGCGAAGCCTGGCTGGTGGCGTACTGGTCGGCCCATGACGAAACCCTGGGCAGCGACGGCCTGAGCGAACACCTGCGCACGCAACTGCCGCCGTACATGGTGCCGGCGGCCTTTGTCTGCCTGGACAAACTGCCCCTGAACAATAACGGCAAGGTCGATCGCAAGGCCCTGGCCGCCCGGGAGCTGGACTGGCAGGCCGACACCCAGCAAAGCATCGCCCCGCGCAACGCGCTGGAAACCACCGTCGCGTCGATTTGGGCCGAGGTCCTGGGGCGCGACACCGTTGGCGTGGAAGACAACTTTTTCACCCTCGGCGGACACTCGCTGCTGGCGACCCAGATCGTTGCCCGCCTGCGCACCCAGTTCAAGCTCGACCTGCCGTTGCGGGTGCTGTTCGAACAGCCGACCGTGGCCTTGCTGGCCGTGGCCATCGCCGCCCGCCAGGCCCAGGCCGCCGCGCCGCAAGCCAGCGCGATCAGCGTGCCCAAGGCCCAGCCACGCCCGGCGCTGCTACCGCTGTCGTTCTCGCAACAACGCTTGTGGTTCATCGAGCAACTGACGCCGGGCACCACCCTGTTCAACATCCCGTTCGCCCTGCACCTCAAGGGTGAACTCAATGTCGAGGCGCTGCACGCCAGCCTGAACGACCTGCTGCTGCGCCACGAAATCCTGCGCACCGGCATCCACAGCACCGACGGCGTGCCGTGCCAGCGCATCAGCCCAGCGCTGGACATCGCGCTGCCCTTCGAAGACTTGTCGGGGCTGACCACCACCGCTCGCGCCGGCGCGCAGTTCAATGCCCTGCAAGACACCTTCGAGCAGCCGTTCGACCTGACCTGCCCACCGCTGCTGCGTGCGCGCTTGCTACGCCTGGCGCCGGGCGAGCACGTGCTCGGCATCGCCCTGCATCACCTGGTCTCGGACGCCTGGTCGGCCACCATCGCCCTGCGCGAACTGGCCCTGGGTTATGAAGCCCGTTGCAACGGCGCCCCTGCCAAACTGCCGGCCCTGCCGCTGCAATACGCCGACTTCGCCCTCTGGCAGCGCGAACACCTGCAAGGCGCCGAACTCAAGCGCCAACTCGACTACTGGACCACCACCCTCGACCGGCGCGACAGCGACGCCAGCCCGCTGCTGGCCTTGCCCACCGATCATCCACGGCCGTCGGTGCAAAGCTACCGCGCCGGGATCGTGCAGCGTGAACTCAGCGCCGACCTCAGCTCCCGGGTACAGGCCTTTGCCAGTCGCCTCGGCACCACGCCGTTCACCGTCCTGTTCGCCGGTTTCGCCGTGCTGATGCACCGTTTGAGCGGCGATGCCACGGTGCTGGTCGGCACCCCGGTCACCCACCGTGAACAGCCGGGCACTGAAGGCCTGCTGGGCATACTGTTGAACAACCTGGCGATCCGCGCGGACTTCGAACCGCAAGTCGGTTTCAGCGCCCTGGTCAAACAGGTGGCCGAACGTCTGCGCAGTGGCCTGCGGCACCAGGACCTGCCCTTCGAGCAACTGGTGGACAGCCTGCAACTGCCACGCAGCCTCAGCCATGCGCCGCTGTACCAGGTGATGGTCGCCCAGCAACTGGCCATGGAGTCGCGGTTGCGCTTCCCCGGGCTGGAATTCGAAGCGCTGGACACGCCGCTGCGACATTCCGAATGCGACTTGGACCTGCACGTGCTGTGCCCGGCCAATGCGCCGATCCAGCTGGAGTTGATGTTCGCCCTCGATCTGTTCGTCGCCGACAGCGCCCGCCAGACCCTGGCGCGCCTGGAACATCTGCTCGAACACATGCTCGCCGAGCCCCAACGCCCGGTCGCCGCCTTGCCGTTGCTGATGGACGTCGAATGGCAACGCACCGTGGTCGAGTGGAACCGCACCGAGATGGCGGTGCCAACGCACCTGACCTTCGCCCAGTTGTTCGAACAACAGGCCGAACGCACCCCGGAGCGTGACGCCCTGTGCTTCGAAGGCCGCAGCCTGAGCTACGGCGAACTCAACCGGCGCGCCAACCAGGTGGCGCATTACCTGCGCAGCCGGGGCGTCGGCGCCAACAGCCCGGTGGCGCTGTGTGTCGAGCGCTCGCTGGAACTGCTGGTCGGCCTGCTGGGCATTCTCAAGTCCGGTGGCGCCTATGTGCCGCTGGACCCGACCTACCCGGTGGATCGCCTGGCGTACATGCTCGAAGACGCGCAACCGGCATTGTTGCTCGGCCAGCAAGGCCTGTTGGAACAGTTGGGCGCCGAACTGCCGCGCTTGCGCCTGGACAGCGACGCAGCCCTGTTCGCCAACCAGCCGGACAGCAACCCTGCCCCGCTCGCCGGGCCGCAAGACCTGGCCTACATCATGTACACCTCCGGTTCGACCGGTAAGCCCAAGGGCACCCTGGTGACCAACGGTTCGGTGGTCAACCTGGCCTGGGCGCGTATCCATGGCTTGTATCGCCGCTACACCGACCAGCCGATGCGTACCAGCTTCAACTACTCGTTCGCCTTCGACAGTTCGGTGGCCGAGCTGATCCTGTTGCTCGACGGCCACAGCCTGTACCTGACCCCGGAAGACGTGCGCTACGACCCTGAGGCCCTGGCTGGATTCTTCCGCGACACCCGCCTGGACGCCTTCGAATGTACCCCGGCACAGCTCAAGGCCCTGCTCGAAAGCGACGGTGTTCGGCGTGGCGAGGTGTACCTGCCGCGCTTCGTGCTGTTCGGTGGCGATGCGGTGGACGCACAACTGTGGCAACGCCTGCCGTCGATTGCCGGCAGCCGCTTCTTCAACACCTACGGCCCAACCGAATGCACGGTGGATGCCACTGGTTGCGCGGTGGATGACTTCCCGCTGCGGCCAATCATCGGCCGGCCCATCGCCAACGTGCGCACCTACGTGCTCGATGCCTTCCTCAACCCGATGCCGGTGGGCGTCCCGGGGGAACTGCACATCGGCGGTGCCGGCGTGACCCTGGGCTACCTCAACCGCGCCGAGCAGACCGCGAAGGTGTTCATCGAAGACCCGTTCTCCACCGTGGCCGGGGCACGGATGTACAAGTCCGGTGACCTGGTGCGCTGGTTGCCCGACGGCCAGCTCGAATACCTGGGACGCATGGATCATCAAGTGAAGATCCGTGGTTTCCGTGTCGAGCTGGGGGAAATAGAAACCTTGATCGGCGCCCAACCGGGCGTGCGCCAGGCCGTGGTGCTGGCCCGTGAAGACGTGCCCGGCGACAAGCGCCTGGTCGCCTATGTGACGTGCGACCAGCAGGCCGACATCCATGCCTGGCGCAAAGCCATTGGCGCCGCCCTGCCCGACTACATGGTGCCCTCGGCATTCGTACTGCTCGATGAACTGCCGCTGACTGACAACGGCAAACTCAACCGCAAGGCCTTGCCGGCCCCGGACATCCAAGCCGCGCCAGACGCCCTCGATCCACCCCGCAGCGCCGCCGAACAGCAACTGGCTGCCCTGTGGGCCGAGTTGCTGAAGGTGCCGTCGTCGCAGATCGGCCGTGACAGCCATTTCTTCTACCTCGGCGGCCACTCGCTGCTGGCGGCGACGTTGTTTGCCCGCCTGCGCCAACAGTTCGCCAGCGTGCCGCCGTTGCGGGCGGTGTTCGAACACCCGACCCTCGACGCCTTGGCCGCGCTGCTGGGCGATCCCCTGCAAGCCCCGGCGGCGACCTTTGTCCCGGCAGCGCGTCCGGCGCGCCTGCCGCTGTCGTTCGAACAGCAACGCTTGTGGTTCCTTGAACAACTGAGCACCGGCGGTGGCGAGTACAACGTGGTCAGCGCCGTGCAACTGGACGGCGAACTCAACGTCCAGGCCCTGCACACGGCCTTGAACAGCGTGGTCCAGCGCCACGAGATCCTGCGCAGCCGCATCGTGCGCGATAGCGATGGCGAGTTGGCGCTGGTGATCGAACCCCAGGTCGATATCAGCCTGCAGGTGACGGCACTGCAAGCGACCAGCGACGAGCAATGGCAGCAACTGACCGACGCGGTGATCCACGCCGAAACCGGCCGCCGCTTCGACCTCGCCGCCGAAGTGCCGGTCCGTGCCACGCTATTGCAACGCAGCGGCGCAGCCCAGTCGCTGCTGTTGCTCAACGTGCACCACTGCGCCACCGACGACGCCTCCAGCCAGAACCTGCTGGATGAACTGCGACAGTGCTACACCGCCCAGTGCCAGGGCGCCCCGGCAGCACTGCCAGGGCTGGCGCTGCAATACCCCGATTACGCCCTCTGGCAGCGCGAACCCGGTCAACAGACCGCGTTCAGCAGCCAACTGGAATACTGGCGCAACCAACTGGAGGACGGCGACTACCTACTGGACCTGCCAACCGAACAGGGCCGGCCAACCCAGCTCGCCCCGGCGGCCGGCGCGGTCCAACTGCAATTGCCGCCCGTCCTGGTGGAACGCCTGCGACAGTTCGCCCAGCACCGCGGTGCCACCCTGTACATGCTCATGCTCGGCGCCGCGCAATTGCTGTTGGGCCGCTACGCCAACCAGCGCGATGTACGGGTTGGCAGCCCGGTGGCCCAGCGTCCATTCGCCGAGCTGCAGCCGCTGATCGGCTGCTTCGTCAACACCGTGGTCATGCGTGCCGACCTTGATCCGGCGCTGGACTTCGAAGGTTTGCTCAACCAGGTGCGCAACCGTGTGCTGGATGCCCAGCAGCATCAGGACGTGCCCTTCGACCAGGTTGTCGAGCATTTGAAGCCTTCGCGCAGCCTCGGCCAGACGCCGCTGTTCCAAGTGTTGTTCGCCATGCAGAACGCCGACTCGTCGAGCCAGCCATGGCCGCAGTTGCGGGTCAGCGAACGCGCCGTGACCGCCCAGGCCACCAAGTACGACCTGAACTGGGAAGTGCATGACGGCGAGGTGCTGTCGGTGTTGCTGGAGTACCGCGCCGCGCTGTTCAGCGAAACCACGGCCCGGCTTTGGCTGGAACAATGGCAACAACTGCTGGAGGCGATGCTCGAAGCGCCACGGACCCGCCTCGGCGATTGGACACCGCTGCCGGCGGCAGAGCGTCACCGCCAACTGATCGAGTGGAACGCCACCGACCGCCACTACAGCGGCCCGACCAACCTGCACACCGCCCTGAGCCAACAAGCAGCCCTGAGCCCCAACGCACCTGCGCTGGTGTTCGAAGGCCAGCGCCTGAGTTATGCCGAGCTGGACCAGCGGGCGCAAGCCGTCGCCCGTGCCCTGCGCGCCGCCGGTATAGGCACCGACAGCATCGTGCCGCTGTGCATGGAGCGTTCGGTGGAAATGGTCGTGGCCTTGCTCGGCATCGTCCATGCCGGCGCCGCGTGGCTGCCGCTGGATCCGGAACTGCCTGCCGCGCGCCTGGCGTTCCTGATCGAAGACGCCAATGCCAAGGTCACCTTGACCCAAGCGCAGTGGCTGTCGCGCCTGCCGGTCGGGCATAAAGCCTGGACCCTCGACGCCCTGCCCCAGGCCTCGGCGTTCGAACCCATCAACGTCGAGGCCCACGACCTGGCCTACGTGCTCTACACCTCCGGTTCCACCGGCCAACCCAAGGGCGTGATGAACGAACACGGCGCCTTGATGAACCGTCTGTACTGGATGCAGGACGCCTTCCCGATTGGCCCGAACGACCGTGTTCTGCAGAAAACCCCGTACAGCTTCGACGTGTCGGTGTGGGAGTTCTTCTGGCCGCTGATCACCGGCGCGACCCTGGTGGTTGCCCGGCCGGACGGTCATCGCGACCCGGCCTATCTCAGCCAGTTGATCCAGCAGGAACGGGTCACGACGTTGCACTTCGTCCCGTCGATGCTGCGGGCCTTTGTCGAGGAACCGAGCCTGGTCAATTGCCAGAGCCTGCGCCAGGTGTTCGCCAGTGGCGAAGCCCTGCCGGTGGACCTGGTGCGACGCTTCATGGGCCAACACCCGGCAGCGCTGGTCAACCTGTATGGTCCGACCGAAGCGGCCATCGACGTCTCGGTCTGGCGTTGCTCGGCGGACGATGCAATCGTGCCGATCGGCAAACCCATCGCCAACCTGCGCTTGTACATCCTCGACGAGGCCCTGCAACCGCTGCCGATTGGCAGCATCGGCGAGCTGTACATCGGCGGCGTCGGTGTGGCCCGGGGTTACTTGAAACGCCCGGACCTGACCGAGGAACGCTTCCTCGCCAGCCCGTTCGTGGCCGGTGATCGCCTGTACCGCACCGGCGACCGTTGCCGCTTCCTGGCCGATGGCAACATCGAGTACCTGGGGCGTCTCGACCATCAGGTGAAACTGCACGGTCAACGCATCGAGCTGGGGGAAATCGACGCTGCGCTGCTGGCACAGGCCGGTGTTCGCGACGCCGCCACCTTGTTGCTGGACCAGCGTCTGGTGAGTTTCTGGTGCGGTGACGCCGATGAGGTCACCCTGCGTGCCGACTTGAGTGACAGCCTGCCCGCGCACATGCAGCCAAGCCTGTTCGTGCAGCTCGATAACCTGCCGCTCAACAGCAACGGCAAGCTCGACCGCAAGGCATTGGCCGCCACGCCGCTGCCACAAAGCCAAAGCGAGCAGCCGCGCACCGCGCCGCGCACGGTCACTGAAAGCGTGCTCTGCGAACTGTTCAGCGAAGTGCTGGGTGGTGCGGAAGTCGGCATCGAAGACAACTTTTTCCAACTCGGCGGCCATTCCTTGCTGGCCACCCGCCTGGTCAGCCGGGTTCGTGAACGCCTGGGGTTTTCCCTGCCCTTGCCGCTGGTGTTCGCCCAACCGACGGTCGCGGCCCTGGCCGAGCATCTGCGCGCGGCCATGCCCGGTGAGTCGATCAGCGCACAACCGCGCCCGGCGCAATTGCCCCTGGGCCTGGCTCAACGCCGGTTCTGGATGCTCAGCCGCCTGGTACCGGAGTCCCGCGAGTACCACATGCCATTCGCCCTGACCTTGCGCGGCGAGTTGCAGGTCGAGGTCTTGCGCGAGGCCTTTGCGCAGGTCAGCCAGCGCCACCTGGTGCTGCGCAGCCGTATCGTCGAAGTCGACGGCGAGCCGCAATTGCTGATCGACGACCACGGCCTGGCGCTCGCGGTCACTGGCGTTGCAACCCAGGACTGGGCAGCGACCTGTGCCAATGCCCAGAACGCACTGATGACGCCGTTCGACCTGGCCGCCGCGGCGCCTTGGCGGGCGCACCTGCTGCAACGCCAAGGCAGTGACGAGAACCTGTTGCTGGTATGCCTGCATCACAGCGCCACCGACGGCTGGGCCATGCAGTTGCTCATCGACGAACTGACCCAGGCCTACGCCGCCGGCCTGAACGGGCAGTCGCCCGCCTGGGCTCCGCTGGAAATCGACTACGTCGATTTCGCCCTGTGGCAACAGCACCCGGACACCCAGGCCCGGCGCAATGACAGCCTGGACTACTGGAAAAACCACCTGGGCCAGGACGACTACCAACTCGACCTGCCCATCGACCACCCACGCGGCGCCGAAGCCGATCGCCGCGCCCGGCAACTCACCGTGCGCCTCGGAACCCAGCGCGCCGAAGCCATCCGGCAGTTTGCCCGTCAGCGCGGCACGACCACCTACGTGGTGCTGGCCACGGCCCTGAGCGCGCTGCTGGCCCGCTACAGCGGTCAGCGGGAGATTCGTCTCGGCACCCCGGCGGACCAGCGTGACCATGGGCAAACCCAGACGTTGCTGGCCTGCCTGGTCAATACCCTGGTGATCCGCAGCGACGTCGACCAACGGGCCCCGGCCGAGCAACTGCTGGCCAGCCTCGAGGCCGATCTGCGTGCAGCCCAAGCCCATGCTGACCTGCCCTTCGCCACCCTGGTCGGCGCTATCGCACAAAACCGCGACTTGAACCGTACGCCGCTGTTCCAAGTGCTGTTCTCCCTCAACTACGGCCGCATCGACAGCAGCCAATGGCCGGGGCTAAACGTCGAAGAACAGATGCTGCCGGTGATCGACGCCAAGTTTGAACAGAGCTGGGAAATCCAGGACGACGGCAGCGACATGACGCTGGCGCTGGAATACCAATCGGCCTTGTACGACGAAGCGACGATGCAACGCTGGAGCGCGCAGTGGTGCGCGCTGCTTGACGCCTTGGTGGCCACTCCTGGACGTACCCTGGTCGAACTGTTCCCGCAACAGCAGGATCAGCAGCAACTGGACCGCTGGAACGCCACCGAGCGCCACTACAGCGGCCCAACCAACCTGCACACCGCCCTGAGCCAGCAAGCAGCCCTGAGCCCCAACGCCCCGGCGCTGGTGTTCGAAGGCCAGCGCCTGAGCTATGCCGAGCTGGACCAGCGGGCGCAAACCGTCGCCCGCGCCCTGCGCGCCGCTGGCGTGGGCACCGACAGCATCGTGCCGGTGTGCATGGAGCGTTCGGTGGAGATGGTCGTGGCCTTGCTCGGCATCGTCCATGCCGGCGCCGCGTGGCTGCCGCTGGACCCGGAGTTGCCTGCCGCGCGCCTGGCGTTCCTGATCGAAGACGCCGATGCCCGGGTCACCTTGACCCAAGCGCAGTGGCTGTCGCGCCTCCCGGTCGGGCATCAAGCCTGGACCCTCGACGCCCTGCCCCAAGCACCCGCCTTCGAACCGATCAATGTCGAAGCCCACGACCTGGCCTACGTGCTCTACACCTCCGGTTCCACCGGCCAACCCAAGGGCGTGATGAACGAACACGGCGCCTTGATGAACCGCCTGCACTGGATGCAGGACGCCTTCCCGATCGGCCCGAACGACCGTGTTCTGCAGAAAACCCCGTACAGCTTCGACGTGTCGGTGTGGGAGTTCTTCTGGCCGCTGATCACCGGCGCGACCCTGGTGGTTGCCCGTCCGGACGGTCATCGCGACCCGGCCTACCTCAGCCAGTTGATCCAGCAGGAACGGGTCACGACCTTGCACTTCGTCCCGTCGATGCTGCGGGCCTTTGTCGAAGAGCCGAGCCTGGTCAACTGCCAGAGCCTGCGCCAGGTGTTCGCCAGTGGCGAAGCCCTGCCGGTGGACCTGGTCCGGCGCTTCATGGGCCAGCACCCGGCGGCACTGGTCAACCTGTACGGCCCGACCGAAGCGGCCATCGACGTCTCGGTCTGGCGTTGCTCGGCGGACGATGCAATCGTGCCGATCGGCAAACCCATCGCCAACCTGCGCTTGTACATCCTCGACGAGGCCCTGCAACCGCTGCCGATTGGCAGCATCGGCGAGCTGTACATCGGCGGCGTCGGTGTGGCCCGGGGTTACCTGAAACGCCCGGACCTGACCGAGGAACGCTTCCTCGCCAGCCCGTTCGTGGCCGGTGATCGCCTGTACCGCACCGGCGACCGTTGCCGCTTCCTGGCCGATGGCAACATCGAGTACCTGGGGCGTCTCGACCATCAGGTGAAGTTGCGCGGCCAGCGCATCGAGTTGGGGGAAATCGACTCAGCCCTGCTGAACCTGCCGGCCATCACCGGTGCCTGCACCCTGGTCATCGACAACCGCCTGGTGGCGTTCTACAGCAGTAGCGCCGCGCAACCGGACCTCGACACCCAGCTCGCGGCCGAGCTGCCGGCCTATATGGTGCCAGCGGTATGGGTGCAGATCCCGGCCCTGCCCCTGAGCACCAACGGCAAGATCGACCGCAAGGCCCTCGCCGCCCTGCCCTTGCCGAACACCCAGAAGGACTACGCGGCACCGCGCAACGACCTGGAACGCCTGCTCTGCCAGTTGTTCGGCGAGCTGCTCGGCGACACCTTGACCGGTGGCCGTGAAGTCGGCACCTCGGACAGTTTCTTCGCCCTGGGCGGTGACTCGATCCTCGGCCTGAAACTGATCTCGCGCTTGCGTGAACAGGGCTATTCGCTCACCCCACGGGACTTGTTCCGTTCGCCAACCCCAGCGGCCCTGGCCCACGTGACCACGGCGTTGCTGACCCAGGCCGAACAAGGTGACGTGACCGGGCCGATGCCGCTGATGCCATTGCACCAGTGGTTCTTCGACCAGCAGCAGGTCCAGGTCGCGCACTGGAACCAATCGGTGCTGGCCGACAGCGACCGTCGCCTGGTGCCGGCCATCGTCCAAGCCACGCTGGATCGGCTGGTCGCCCACCACGACGCCCTGCGCTTGCGTTTCACCGACGTCGACGGCCAATGGCAGGCGCACATCGCACCAGTGGCTGCGGCCCAACTGACCTGCTGCAAACGCCCGGAACAACTGCTGCAAGTTGCCCAAAGCCTGGACCTGCAACACGGCCCGCTGTTTGCCGCGGCGCTGCTGGAAGGCACCCCGCAGCGCCTATACCTGGTGGCCCATCACCTGGTGGTGGACGCAGTTTCCTGGACGCCGCTGCTGGAAGACTTCCAGCAGTTGTACCCGGCACTGGAGCGTAGCGAGAGCCCGACGTTGCCGGCGAAAACCACCTCGTATCGTCAATGGAGCGAGCACCTGCAAGCCCATGCCGCCAAGGTCGCCGCCGAGCATCGCTACTGGAGTGCCCAGATCGGCGCTAACCAGCCGCCCATGGCCACGGTCGCCGAACGCCAGACCCTGTCGGCCCGCTGGGACGCCAGCCGCACGCACCAATGGCTGACCGAATCCCATGCGGCTTACCGAACGCAACCGGAAGAACTGCTGATCGCCGCCCTCGCCGCGACCCTGGCCGAGGCCGAACAGCGCAGCGACATCGTGGTGGACCTGGAGCGCCACGGGCGTGACGCACCGTTTGCCGGGCTGGACGTCGGCCGCACCGTCGGCTGGTTCACCACCCTCTACCCACTGCGCGTGAATGCCAGCGGCGCCGCGGGCGATCAAGTGCGCAACGCCAAGCAAGCCTTGCGTGACGTACCTGGCCTGGGCCTCGGCTACGGCTTGCTGCGCCAGCGCGGCGAGTTGCCGGCCAGCCACGGTGATGTGCTGTTCAACTACCTGGGGCATGAGCAAACGCCAGAGGGCTGGTTGCGCGCCAGCAGCCTGACCCCGCCGCCGGACGTGGCCTCGGTTAACCGGGTGACCCACGCCCGTGAGGTGGTGGCCTGGCTGGAGGACGGCGTGTTGCGTGTCGAGTGGCACAGCGTCACGCCAAACGCCGACAGCCGCTTGCCCGCTCGCCTGCTGGAACGTTTGCAGGCGCTGGTCGAACACTGCCTCGACCCGCAGGCCGGTTCGCTGATGCCCGCGGACTTCCCGCTGGCCAAGGCGCTGAACCAGAAATCCCTGGACAAGCTGCTGGGCAAGCTCAAGACCAAACCCAATTCCCAAAGCTAGCGAGCGATGCGGCGCCGCAGGTCTCAGACCGATGCGGCGCCTTGATCGACTCACTTGAGTTTTCAAGACTTTGAAATGGACCAAGCAAGCATGAACAACATCGAAGACATCTACTCCCTTTCGCCGACCCAGCACGGCCTGTTGTTCCACAGCGTCTATGAACCGGATTCGCGGGTTTATTACCAGCAATTGAGCCTGGACATGAACGGCCCGCTGCAACTGAACGCGTTTCGCGCTGCCTGGCAGGCGCTGATGCAGCGCCACGCGGTGCTGCGCAGTGCGTTTCTCTGGGAAGAACTGGACGATGCCTATCAGGTGGTGCAACAGGAAGTCGCCCTGCCCCTGACCGAACTGGACTGGCAAGACCGCGCCGAGCCACAGGCCGCGCTGGAACAGTTGGCGCTGGAGCAGCGGGCGCAACCCCTGGAGCTGAATGACTCGCCGCTGATGCGCGTGTGCCTGGTGCGCCTGGCCCCCGAGCGCTGGCACCTGATCTGGACCTTCCATCACATCCTCATGGACGGCTGGAGCGTCGGCATCGCCGTCCAGGAGTGGCTGGCGCTGTACTACGAACAAGCCCATGGCCGCCCCGCCCACTTGGCGCCGACCCGCCCTTATCGCGATTACATCGCCTGGCTGGCGGAACAGGACATGGTCGCCACCGAAGGCTTCTGGCGCGAGCAGTTGCAGGACGTCAGCGAGCCGACCCCGCTGCCCACCTTCGCCGTACGCCAGGCGGCACCGGCAGGAGCGCCGTTCGCCGAACGGGAAAGTCTGCTGGCGGCCAGCGAAACCGAGCAACTGGCGCACTTCGCCCGCCAGAACGACCTGACCATCAATACGCTGATCCAGGGCGCCTGGGCACTGCTGCTGGGCCAACACGCCGGGCGTGACGACGTGATCTATGGCGTCACCGTCGCCGGACGTCCGGAGAACCTGGCGGCGGTGGACAGCACCGTCGGGCTGTTCATCAATACATTGCCGCTGCGTGTGCAATGGGCTGACGAGCCGACGCTGGTGACCTGGCTGCAACACTTGCAGCAAACCAACAGTGATCTGCGTCACCACGCCTACTTGCCGCTGGGCAAGCTCAAGTCGATGACGCGCATCGCTGCCGAACAGGCGCTGTTCGACTCGATCCTGGTGTTCGAGAACTTCCCGGTCACCGACGCGCTCAACCAGGACACCGGTGGCTTGAGCTTCAGTGCCCCGAGCAACGACCAGCAGGTCGATGGCATTACCCTCACCCAAGGCCGCAACCACTTCCCGCTATCGCTGATCGTGGTGCCGGACAAACAACTGCACTACCTGATCAGCTACGACCGCAGTCGCTTCAGCGACGCAGAGGTCGCGGTGTTGTCGGCACAATTGCGCGCCATCCTGTTGGCGATGACGGCGCAAGCGCAGTGCCGGGTCAGCGAGCTTGAATGGCTGAGCCCTGAAGAACGCCAGCAACTGCTCGTGCAGGGTCGCGGCGTGCAGCTGCCGGTGCCTGAGGCGTGCCTGCACCAGCGTTTCGAACAACAGGTGGCCGCTCACCCGGAACACCTGGCGGTCCGCGACCGTCAGGTCGCCCTGACCTACCGTGAACTGGACCAGCAGGCCAATCGCCTCAGCCAGTATTTGCGCGCCCAGGGCATCGGCCACGACAGCGTCGTGGCGCTGGCCCTGGAGCGCAGCGCCGAGTTCGTGATTGCCCTGCTGGCCACCCTCAAGGCCGGCGCCGCCTATCTGCCGCTGGACCTCAAACAACCCGCCGGACGCCTGGCCGATGTGCTGGTGGACAGCCGCGCCGCGCTGCTGATCGGCGCGGCCGCCTCGCCCCTGCTCAAGGGCCTGGCCGAGCACACGCCGACGCTGTGGCTGGCGGAACAGGCCGAGACCATCGCCTCCCAGCCAGACATGCCACCGACCGTGGCCCACAGCCCGACTGACGCCGCCTACGTGATCTACACCTCGGGCTCCACCGGCACCCCCAAGGGTGTGGTGGTCGAGCACCAGTCCATCGTCGATTACCTGACGGCGGTGCACGCGGTACTCAACCCACCGCTGGCGGCCCGTTACGGCTTGCTGTCGAGCATCGCCGCCGACCTCGGCCACACCCAGCTGTTCGGCGCCCTGTGCAGCGGCGCCAGCCTGCTGCTGGTGGATGAAGACAGCGGCTTCAGCCCCCTGGCGCTGGCCGAACTCTTCGAGCAACACCCGGTGGATGTGCTGAAGATCACCCCAAGCCACCTGGCCGGTCTGTTGCAGGCGCTTCCCGACGCCCGCCTGTTGCCGCGCGCCCTGCTGGTCTTCGGTGGCGACGCCCTCAGCCCGGCGCTGCTGGAGCAGGTCAACCGCCTGGCCCCAGGGCTCAGGGTGTTCAACCACTATGGGCCGAGTGAAGCGACAGTCGGGGCGATTGCCACCGAACTGCCGGCAGGCCTGCACAGCATCGCCCTCGGCCGGCCGCTGCCGAACCGCCGATTGCAAGTGGTGGATGCCAACGGTCGGCTGGTGCCCACCGGGGTGTCCGGTGAGCTGCTGATCAACGGCGCCCTGGCCCGGGGTTACCTGCACCGCCCGGACCTGACCGCCGAGCGCTTCCACCTCGACGCGGATCAACAACGCTGGTACCGCACGGGCGACCGCGTGCGCTGGCAAGTGGACGGCCAATTGGCGTTCCTCGGTCGGGTCGACAGCCAGGTCAAGATCCGTGGCAACCGCCTGGAGCTGGGCGAAGTCGAGGCGCAGCTCAAACGCCTGTCGCCGCTGATCGAACAGGCGCTGGTCCGCGCCGTGGAACTGGACGGCAGCCTGCGCCTGGTGGCCTACCTGGTCGCCAGCCAGTCGCTGTCCGCCACGAAACTGCGTAACGACCT
The DNA here is from genome assembly GCF_054681425.1 of Pseudomonas sp. H1_F01. Taxonomy (NCBI): domain Bacteria; kingdom Pseudomonadati; phylum Pseudomonadota; class Gammaproteobacteria; order Pseudomonadales; family Pseudomonadaceae; genus Pseudomonas; species Pseudomonas sp. H1_F01. The sequence goes on from NZ_CP162823.1 coordinate 4,072,599, forward strand.
CGCAGCGCGGGTGCCGAACTACATGGTGCCGGCGCACTTCATCACCCTCGACGAACTGCCCCTGACCCGTAACGGCAAGGTCGATGTCCAGCGCCTGCCGCTCCCGCAAAAGCCCACGGACGACAGCGCCACCCACGTTGCCCCGCGCAATGAAGTCGAAGCGCAACTGGCCGCCATCTGGCAGGAGGTGCTGAAGCTTGAGCGTGTCGGCGTGCATGACAACTTCTTCGCCCTGGGCGGCGACTCGATCATCAACTTGCAGATCATCGCCCGCGCCAACCAGCAAGGGCTGAAACTCACGCCCCGCCAGCTCTTCGAAAACCGCACCATCGCCGACATCGCCCGGGTGCTGGGCGCCGATGCCAGCCAGGGTGTGGCACAAGACATTGCCGATGGCTATGAACTGCCGCTGGCCGCCGGTCAACTGGCGCGCTTGCAACAAGGGCCGTTGCACGCGACTTGGCGTTGCGTGGCGCTGACCCAGGCGATCGACAGCGAGCTGCTGAGCCAGGCCATCGGCGCCTTGCAGCAACACCACCAGGCCTTGCGCCTGGCGCTCAAGGCCCTGCCGGAGGGCGAGTGGCAGCAACGGGTGCTGGTCGCGACCAAGGCCCCGGTCATCACCACCGAAAAACTGGAGACCTGCGCCCCGGCGCAACTGCAAGCCCTGGCCCAGGCCGGTGTCGATGCGCTGGACTTGGACGCCGGCCAAACCCTGCACGCCAGCTTGCTGGAAGTGGGCGGCAAGCACGCCCTGCTGCTGGCCGCTCATCCGCTGTGCCTGGACGAAGCCTCCTGGTCGCTGCTGCTGACTGACCTCAACCTGGCCTTGGCGCAACTGCGTTATCAGCGGCCGGTGCGCCTGTCCTACGCCGGTGGTGACTTCACCCAGTGGACACGGCACCAGCAAGCTCACGCACAGGGCGATGCCCTGGACGACGCCTGGGAGCACTGGCTGCAATACGCCGGTCTGGAACCGCTGCAACTGCCTGACAGCCAGCAGCCGGCCAGCGTGGTCGAACAGACCCTGGCGGCCGCCACCTCAGGCGAACTCAAGCGCCTGGGCGAAGTGCTGCAACTGGACTGGAACAGCCTGTTGGCCGCGGCCGTGGCCGAACAGTACCGTGAACTGTGCGGTAGTGGCCTGATCGCGCTGAGCGTGCACGGCGCCCGGCCGAGTGTCGAGCGCTTGCCGGTCGCGGCGCCGATTGCCGTGGCCGACCTCGACCCGGCACGCATCATCGGGCCCTTGGCACTGGCGGTGCCTTATTTCCTTCAGCCCGAAGGCGACAGCCTGCTGCAACGCTTGCAGGCACTGGCCACGCAGATGCGCGCCTACCCGCAACACGGCGTCGACTATGGCGCCCTGCGCTACCTGTCGGACAACACCTACCTGCAAGAACCGCTGCGTGACCTGCCGACGGCCTCGGTCGCCATTCGCTGGCAGGGCAACCTCGACAGCCATCGCGAAGAGCGCGGCATCCTGGCCCAGGTCGAAGCCGCAAGCCCATCGACGGCTTCGCCTTGCCCACTGACCCTGGACGCCTGGTGGCAGGATGACTGCCTGCACCTGCGCAGCCAGGGCACCCTCGCCGCCGACTGGGCACCGCGCCTTGCTCAACGCTTGAGCGAACTCGCCGGACTCGTCGCCACACCGGACCTGCGCCCTGCCAGCCAGGCGTTTCCACTGTGCCACAAGCAAGCGGCGACCCTGGCGGCCGAGCCGCTGGACTGGTTGAACATCGAAGACGTCTACCCGTTGTCGTCGATGCAACAAGGCATGCTCCTGCACACGCTGTTGCAACCCCACAGCGGCATCTACCTGATGCAACAACGCTACAGCTGGGACGGGGTATTGCAACGCCCGGCGATGGAAGCTGCGTGGCAGTTGTTCCTCGAGCGCCATCCGATGATGCGGACCGCCTTCTGGTGGCAGGACGACCATGAGCCGCTGCAATGCGTGTACCGCCAGACCCACCCGGCGTTCGACTGGCAGGACCTGCGTCATCTCGACGAAGAACAGCAGCGCCTGGCCATGGACCAGGCCCTCGAAGCACAACGCCTGCAAGGTTTCGACATGGCCGCTGCGCCACTGACCCACCTGCGGGTGTTCCAACTCGACGAGCGACGCTTCGCCGTGGTGCGCAGCTTCCATCACATCCTGACCGACGCCTGGTGCTTTGGCCTGCTGATGGAAGACCTGCTGGCGATCTACCAGGCCATCGTGCGCCAGGAACCTGTGGCCCGTCCGCGCTTGCGCTCGTTCCGCGGCTACATGAGCTGGCTGGAACGCCATGACATGGCCGCCGCACACGCGTTCTGGCAAGCCGAAATGGCCGGTTTCAGCGAGCCGACGCCACTGCACGTGGACAGCCCCGCAGCCGGCCCGGAACAGGCGCCGGAACAGGTCGGCGACTTCGACCAGACCCTGAGCATCGCCCAGACCCAGCGTCTGCAGCAGCTATGCCAGCAATACCAACTGACCCCCAACACCTGGATTCAGGGCGCCTGGGCGCTGTTGCTGTCGCGCTACAGCGGCAACCGCGACGTGCTGTTCGGCGTGACCGTCGCCGGCCGCCCGACTGACCTCGCCGGTGTAGAAGAAATGGTCGGGCTGTTCATCAACAGCTTGCCACTGCGCATCGATGTCGACCCACAAGCGCCAGTGGCCGACTGGTTGCAGGCGCTGCTGTCCCACAACGCGCAATTGCGCGAACACGAAAGCGCGTCGCTGGTGGACATTCAGCGTTGCAGTCAGGTGCCGCGCGGCCAGCAATTGTTCGACAGCCTGGTGGTGTTCGAGAACGCGCCACTGGATATCAGCAGCGTGCAACTGGATGCCTTCAGCATCGACATCTACGAAGACCGAGTGCACACCAACTTCCCGATGACGGTGGTGTTGTACCCCGGCGACCGCCTGGGCATTCGCTTGTCCTACGACAGCATGCGTTTCAGCACTGACACCGTGCAGCGCATGCTCGGGCACCTGGTGCAGCTGCTTTCGAACATGCTGGAGACACCGCAGGCGCCCCTGGGCAGCCTGCACATGCTGCCTGAGTCGGAACGCCGGCAGTTGCAGATCGACTGCTACCGCAGCGACGTCGACTTCCCGCTGGAGCGCGGCTATGCGGCGCTGTTCGCCGAACAAGTGCGCAGCCGCCCGCAACACCTCGCCGCGGTATGCCAGGGACAATCGCTGACCTACGCCGAACTGGATCGCGGCGCCAACGCCATCGCCCATGCGTTGCAAGCCGCCGGGGCCGGCCCGGAAACCCTGGTGGCGCTGTTCGCTGAGCGTGGCCTGGCCTTGCTGACGATGATGATCGCCACGCTCAAGGCCGGCGCCGCGTTCCAGACGTTGGATATCCAACAGCCTCACGCCCGCCTGGCGGAGCTGCTGGACCTGGGCGAAGCGCCGCTGTTGCTGGTGTGCGAGCACGCGACCTCGGCACTGGACAACGTCCTGCCGCAGATGCGCCAGCAACCCACCTGCCTGATCGCCCAGGCACTCTGGCAAGGCCGCGAACAGCCGCCGGTCAGCTATGTGCACAACCCGGATCAACTGGCCTACGTGATCTTCACCTCCGGTTCCACCGGCACGCCCAAAGGTGTGATGGTCGAACAACGCGGCATGCTCAACAACATGTTCGGCAAGGTCCCGAGCCTGGGCCTGGGTGAGCACGACCGGATTGCCCAGACGGCTTCGGCGGCGTTCGATATCAGTGTGTGGCAATTCCTCGCCGCACCGCTGTTCGGCGCCACCGTGCACATTCTTCCCGATGCCCAGGCCCACGACCCTGTAGCCTTGCTCGATGCGGTTCAAGAACAGCAGCTGACGCTGCTGGAAACCGTACCGGCGCTGATTCGCGGCATGCTCCAGGAAAGCCAGGCGCACCACAGCCTGGCGAGCCTGCGCTGGCTCCTGCCTACCGGTGAGGCATTGCCACCGGCCCTGGCGCGGGACTGGTTCGCACGCTTCCCGGCCATCCCGTTGATGAACGCCTACGGACCCGCCGAATGCTCGGACGACGTCGCCTTCTACCCCATCACCCAAGCCCCGGCCGACGACTGCCTGCACATGCCCATCGGCAAGCCGACCGCCAATAACCAGGTGTTCGTCCTCGACTCGGCGCTGCGCATGGTCCCCATCGGCGTACCCGGCGAGTTGTGCATCGGCGGTGTCGGCGTAGGTCGCGGCTACCTGCGCGACCCGCAACGTACCCGCGAAGCCTTTGTGCCGCACCCGTTCCAGGCCGATGCGCGCCTGTATCGCAGCGGTGACATCGGCCGGATGCGCGCCGACGGCGTGATCGAGTACCTCGGCCGTCGCGACCAGCAAGTGAAGATCCGTGGCCACCGCATCGAACTGGGCGAGATCGAAAACCGCCTGATGCAACACCCGGCGGTGGACAGCGCGGCGGTGCTGGCGCTGCCCGACGCCCGCGGTGCGTTGCAACTGGTGGCTTGGTATGTGCTCGACGAAGCGGTCGACCTGGGCGGTGAGTCCGCGCAACAGGTCTTGAGCGCTTACCTGGGCCAGCAACTGGCAAGCTACATGGTCCCGGCCCGTTGGCTGGCCCTTGCGCAATTGCCGCTGAACGCCAATGGCAAGGTCGACCGCCGCGCCCTCGCCGCCCTGGATGTGCCCCAGGACGAGACAGCGCAGGCGCAAGGCATCGCACCGCGTACGCCAACCGAGACAGTGCTCGCCGAACTCTGGCAGGAAATCCTTGGCCTGGACGATGTCGGTGTGCATGACGACTTCTTCGCCATCGGCGGTCACTCGCTGCTGGCCACCCAGGTGTTGTCGCGGATTCGTCGACGGTTGAACGTGAACCTGCCACTGCGCACGCTGTTCGAGCGCGGCACCCTCGAACAATTGGCCGAAGCGGTCGATCAGCAGCGCAACGCCCAGACCGAAGCCGACAGCGACAGCGACAGCGACAGCGAGATGACCCTGGCGCCGCGCAACCAGCCGTTGCCGCTGTCCTACAGCCAGCAACGGTTGTGGTTCCTGGATCGCTTCGAAGGCCCCAGCGCCGCCTACAACATGACCACCACCGTCAGGCTGCGTGGCGCGCTGGACATCGCGGCGCTGCAAGCGGCGTTGCAGGCAGTCTTCGAGCGCCATGAATCCTTGCGCACGGCGTTCCACCTCCACGGCGACCAGCCTTGCCAGGTCATCAGCCCGGCGCCTGTGGTGGACTTGACGCCGACCGAGCTGAGTCACCTCGACAGCAAGCAGCAGGCGCCAACCCTGCAACGCCTGATCTCTGAACAGGCCGCTCGCCCGTTCGATCTGCAACAGGCACCAATGCTGCGCGCCAACCTGCTGCGCCTGGGTGCCGATGATCATGTGCTGCAACTGGTGCTGCATCACATCGCCACCGACGCCTGGTCCATGGGCATCCTGATGCAGGAGCTGATCGTCGGGTACCAGGCCCGCACCAGCGGCTCGACACCGGTGCTGCCGGTGCTGCCGATCCAGTTCGCCGACTATGCCTATTGGCAACGCAGCGAAGCGCAACAGCGCCTGCTGGCAAGGGCCATCGACTACTGGCGCCGCCAGCTCGACGGCGCGCCAACGCTGATCCCGCTGCCGCTTGACCAGCCACGCCCGGCGCGCCCCGACTACCAGGGCGCGGCGCTGGAGCAACGCTTCACCGCGGCCCAGACGCAGGTGCTCAAGGCCTATGCGCAAGCGCAACGGGCGACGCTGTTCATGGTCTTGCTCAATGCCTTCAACAGCCTGTTGCAGCGCGCCACCGGGGCCAACGACTTCATCGTCGGCACCGACCTGGCCAACCGCGAACATCCGGCCCTGGAACACCTCATCGGCTTCTTCGTCAACGTGTTGCCGATCCGTGCCCGCCTGAGCGAGGGCGAAACCTTTGACGTCCGCCTGCAACGCTTGCGCGAGGATTGCCTGTCGGCGTTCCAGCACCAGCAGGTGCCGTTCGACAAACTGGTGGAGGAACTGCAGCCGCCGCGTACGCCGGGGGTCAACCCACTGGTCCAGGTGCTGTTCGTCATGCAGAACACACCCAGCGGCAATGCCAGCCTGCTGGACCTTGAGGTGGAGCACTTGGTATCGCCCCAGGAAAGCAGCAAGTTCGACCTCGCTGTGTTCGTCGAAGAGGACGAGGAACAAGGCCTGAACGTGCGCTGGGTGTATCGCACCAGCGTGCTGCAGGCGCAGACCGTCCAGCGCCTCGAACAAGGCTTCGAGAGCCTGCTGGAGCAGATCCTCTCGGACGCAGGCCAAGCGCTGGAGCATTGGTCGTGGCGCCTTGAGGGCGGCAACGCCAGCACGCCGTCCCAGGCCGATTCGTCGCTCGACGAGGCCTCGGCCCGCAGCGCGCGCAAGCAGTCGAAACTGAGCAAGCTCAAGCAGACGCGCGCTACCGCCGTGAGCCAGGTGGCCCACGAGCAGGTCCGTACCCGCACCCTCAACGCCGGGCAGGCCTTGCCATTGGTGATCGAGCCGTTGCTCGGCGACCTGGACCCGGTGCACTGGGCGCTGCAAGCCCGGGAATGGATCAATGCCCAGTTGTTGACCCACGGTGGCCTGCTGTTCCGAGGTTTCAACCTGCCGGACGCTGGCGCTTTCGAACAATTCGCCCAGGCCATCGAACCCGACCTCTACGGGACCTACGGCGACCTGCCGAAAAACACCTCGGGCAAGAACATCTACCACTCCACGCCGTACCCGGAACAGCACATGATTCTCTTCCACAACGAGAGCTCCCATCTGCCGCAGTGGCCACGCAAGCAGTGGTTCTATTGCGAAACGCCGGCACCGCGCGGCGGCTGCACGCCCATCGTCGATTGCCGGCAAGTGTTGGCGCGCTTGCCCGAGGACATCGTCGCTCGCTTCAAGGCCCTGGGGCTGCTTTATGTGCGGCACTTCACCGACAAGCTGGATGTACGCTGGCAGGACTTCTTCAAGACCGAACAGCGCGAGGAAGTCGAGCGCCAATGCCTGGCGTCGGGCATGCGCTGGGAATGGCTGGGGGCCGACAACCTGCGGATCGCCCAGCATTGCCCGGCCATCGTCGCGCATCCCGAGACCGGTGAACTGTCGTTCTTCAACCAGGTGCAACTGCACCACACCGCCTGCCTGGAGCCGGAAGTGCGCAGCAACCTGATCAGCCTGTTCGGCCCCGGGCACCTGCCCCGCAACGTGTACTACGGCGACGGCAGCGTGATCGAAGACACGGTGATGCAAGTGATCGGCGAAGCTTATGAAGACTGCGCAGTACGTTTCAGTTGGCAAAAGGGTGACATGGTGATGCTGGACAATATGTTGGTGGCCCATGCCCGGGACCCCTTCGAGGGCGAGCGCAAGATCTGCGTTGCCATGGGCCAGATGATGCGCCGTGAACAATTGACCGGCTGCCTGCCCGAAGCGCAGCCGTCGCCGGCTGCGGAGGTGCAGGCATGAGCGCCTTCGAAAAACGTGAAGAAGCCTTCGCCCTCTCGCCCCAACAACGCAGCCAGTGGTTGGCGGGGTTGCCAGCAGCGCGCCTGGAACTGGAAATAAAAGGTCCGTTGGCCCTGGAACGTCTGCAGCAACGACTCGTCGCCCTGAGCGCCTGCCACGAGGCCTTGCGCCTGCGGGTGCGGCCTGAGCCTGGCTTGCTGATGCCATTGCAAGTGATCGAATCCACCGTCATGGCCGCGAACGCCTTCAACGTCGAGGTGCAAGCAATCGGCGCCGATCGCCACCAGGTGACGCTGCAATTGCCGGCACTGAGCGCCGATCGCGGAACCTTGCTGCGCCTGGCGCAGGCATTGGGCTCGACCGATGCGCCATCGGTGGATGACGAAGCCATGACCTATACCCAGTACAGCGCCTGGCTCTACGAATTACAGGCCGATGAAGACGCCGAGCCTGGCCGACGCTTCTGGGCCAGCCAGGCCCTGGACGAGCCGGCCGCCAGCGAATTGCTCTACCGCCAGGTACGCAGCGACCGCCCGGACGCCCCGGTCACCACTCGCCTGGACGCCAACCCGTCGGTGAGCATGGCCCTGGACAGCTTTTGCCAGCGTCACGACGCATCGCCCGAGCAGGTCTTGATGACGGCCTGGGGCGTGCTGTTGCAGCGCCTGAGTACTGGCGACAGCCCGGCACTGACCTTGAACTGGGTCCACGATTGCCGCGACGACTATGAAGAACTCGCCGACTGCTGGGGCTTGTTCGCCAAGCCCCTGCCCCTGCGCTGGCAACCGGCGGCGGACAGCCATTTTGCCCAGGCGCTGGCGAACCTGCAGGTGCTCTGCGAGCAAGCCACGGAATGGCAGGAATACTGCGGCGTCAGCGCTGCACAGCCGGGCGACGCCCCGCAGTACGGTTTTCAGTGGGGTGGGCAGTTGCCCGAACGGCTCGACACCTTGGGCAACCTGGCATCGACGCTCACCGTGCTGGACGCACAGGCCATCCCCGCGGGCATGGAGCTGCTGCTGGTGGCCGAAACCACCGCTGGCGGCTATCGCTTGAACCTCTGCCACCTGCCGAGCCGCTACAGCGAGCAAGCCGCCCTGGTCTTGCTGGAGCAGTTCCAATCGCTGCTGTTCGATGCCCTCACCAACCCGGGCAAGCCCTTGGCCGAGCTGTCATTGCAGTCGCCGAGTTTCACCGCGACGCTGGCCGCCCTGCAGGCGCCAGTCGACGTCGCGGCGCTGCCGTTTACCAGCGTGCCGGCGCGCTTCGATGCGTGTGTCGCGCAGTTCCCCGAGCACTTGGCCCTGCGCGACCACAATGGGCAACTGAGCTACGCCCAATTGCAGGCCCGCAGCAGCCAACTGGCGCATTACCTGCGCGCTCAAGGCGTGGGTCGCGAAGACCGCGTGGCGTTGTATCTGGATCGCTCGTCGCAGATGGTCCTGGCCATGCTCGCCGTGCTCAAGAGCGGCGCGGCGTTCGTTCCCCTGGACGTGCATCAGCCGGCACAGCGCTCCCTGGCCATCCTGCAACAGGCGCAGCCGGTCTTCATCCTGAGTGGTTCGGCCGGCAGCGCCCCTGCGTTGCCCGCCATCGGCAGCCTCGACCTGCGGGATGACGCGACCTGGCAGCAAGCACCTACCACGCCAGTCGATGTCGAGATCCAAGCCCAGGACGCGGCTTACGTGCTGTTCACCTCCGGCAGCACCGGCACGCCTAAAGGCGTTATCGTCGAGCATCGGCAGCTGGCCAGTTATGTCGCCAGCGTGTCCCGCCGCCTGGCGCTGGCGCCCGGCGAACGCAGCGCGGTGGTGACTTCCCTGGCGGCCGACCTGGGCTACACGTTGCTGTTCCCGGCACTGCTCAGCGGCGGCGAATTGCACTTGCTGGACAAGGAAACGGCGATGGACGCCCAGGCCTGGGCTGCCTGGCAGGCGCGATACCCGATCGACCACCTGAAGATCGTGCCGTCGTTGCTCGACGCCTGGTTGATTCACGCCCAAAGCGCTGCCGTGTTGCCACGCAAGCAATTGATCCTCGGTGGCGAAAGCTGTTCGCGGCGCCTGTTGCAAAGCATTCGCGACCTCTCGCCGACGCTGGTGGTCTTCAACCATTACGGCCCGACCGAAACCACCGTTGGCGTGGTGATGCACAAAGCCGAGCCGACCATGGATTATCGCCGCCTGCCGCTGAGCGACCGTCTCGACGGCATGCGCCTGTACCTGCTCGACGAGCAGCAAGCGCTGGCCGCCCCCGGCCAGAGCGCCGAGCTGTATATCGCCGGCCCGCAACTGGCCCGCGGTTATCTGGACACGCAACAAAACGCCGGGCGTTTTATCGAACTGGCGCAACTGCCTGGCGAACGCCTCTATCGCACCGGCGATCTGGCCCGCTATCGCCATGACGGCAGCCTGGAAATCACCGGACGCGCAGACCGCCAGGTAAAAATCCGTGGTTTCCGTGTGGAACTCGACGAGATCCAGGCGCAACTGACCGGCCTTCCCGGTGTAGCCCAGGCTGCCGTGGAATGCATCCCCCGGGGCGAGCTCGGCCAGCAACTGTTCGCGTTCATGACCCTGGCGCCTGGGCATTCGACCACGGTCGCCCGGCTGCACGGCCAGGCCCAGGATTGCTTGCCAGACTACATGCTGCCCACCCTGCGGATCGTCGAAGCATTGCCACTGATGGGCAACGGCAAGCTCGACCGCAAGACCCTGCAGCAATGGGCCGATAAAGTTCTCGACACAGTCGGCAGCGCCTTGCCGCGCACACCGCTGGAAGCCCTGCTCGCCGACGTCTGGGCGCAGGTGCTGGGCCTGGAGCGGGTGGGCATCGACGATGACTTCTTCGAGCTGGGCGGCCACTCCCTGGCAGCAGTGACCCTTGCCAGTCGCTTGCAGACCGCGCTGTCGGCACCGGTGACGGTCAATGCGGTATTCAATGCCCCGAGCGTCTCGGCGTTTGCGGCGCTGGTACAGGCCGAGCTCAAGCTCTCGCCGCTGGTCCGGCTGTCGGCGCCCAACACCGTTGAGGCCGCCAACCTGTTCTGCTTCCACCCATCCACCGGTCACGTGCAGGATTACCGCACGCTGCTGGCGCCGCTTTCGGGCTGGCATCTGTGGGGCTTGCAGGCGGCGTACCTGAGCGACGACAGCACAGCGCTGGGCGGCGATATCGAGAGCCTCGGCGCGCTTTATGTCGAACACCTGCGCCAGCAGCAACCGCAAGGGCCTTATCACCTGCTGGGCTTTTCCCTCGGCGGCCTGCTGGCGATTGCCGCGGCCGCTCGCCTGGAAGGCCAGGGTGAAGAAGTGGCGTTTCTCGGTATCATCGACTCGCAATACCAGCGTCAGGCGCCGGAAGACAGTGTCGAAGCACTGCTGGAATCGGCTTCCCAAGCAGTGACACCGGACAGCCAGGCAGTGTTGCGCCAGTTGCCGCCGCCGATCATGGCCGCTTTGCTGGCGCAACTGGACGCCCTGCCTCCAGCGGCACGCCTGCCGGAACTGGTCCAGTGGGCACGGCAACAAGGCCTGCAACTCGATGGCGACAGTTGGGAGCATTTGCAAACGCGGCTGCGCTACCAGCAGCATACGCAGCATCTGCTGGCGACTTTCCAGCCTGCCCGGCTAAGTTGCCCGGTGCATGTCTGGTGGGCCAGCGACACCCTCGCCCAGCCTGACTTCGCCGACCCGCAGTGGGAACGCTTGAGCAGCGGGCCGTTGACCCGCGAGGTCATCGCCGCACAACACCTCACCATCCTTGAGCAACGCGCCTTGCATGAACAATTGGCGGCGCGCCTCACGGCCATTGCTACACACGGAGCGGTTTGAAATGGATCTGTTGTTACTCATGGCTAAACGCTCATGGCGCGCACTGCTGGTGGCGACCCTGACGGGGCTGACCTGCGGCCTCGCAGCGGCCGGCCTGATCGCCAACATCAACCACAGCCTGGAGGTGTTCGATAAGCTGCGCCCAGTGGATGGCGTGCTCTTCGCCGGCCTGGTGGTGTTGGTCGCGGTGTCGCGGATAGTCTCCGACATCAGCCTGCTACGCCTGGGCCAGGCCGCGGTCAACGACATGCGCCTGCACCTGAGCGCCAAGCTGATCGACACGCCCTACGCGCAATTGCAGCGCCTGGGCAAACATCGCCTGCTGGCAATGCTCACCGACGATACGCAAACCATCAGCCAAGCGGTGGAGTTGGTGCCGATCCTGCTGGTCAACGTCGGGATCATCGTCGCATGCCTGGGCTACCTGGGCTGGCTCAGCATGCCGCTGCTGGGCCTGACGCTGCTGCTGATCGCCCTCGGCAGCCTGAGCTTTCACTGGCCGCAACGCCGGGCACTGACCTCGATTTCCCGCGCTCGCGAGCTCAAGGACCAGTTGTTCAATCAATACCGCCTGCTCACCGATGGCAGCAAGGAACTGCAACTCAACCATCCGCGCCGGCAGCACTTCTTCACTCGCCTGCTGATACCGGTGAGCCAGCAATATCGCCGCGATTTTGTCCGGGGCATGAGCATCTACGCCCTGGTCCTGAACTGGGGCAATGCGGTGTTCTACATGCTGATCGGCGTGGTGCTGTTCGCCGCGCCGCACTTCATCGAGCTGGGCGTGAGCCTGGTCACCGGCTATATCCTGGCGATCCTCTACATGATCACGCCGCTGTCTGAACTGATGCACGCCTTGCCGACCCTCGGCCGGGCCAGCGTGGCGCTGAACAAGATCCGCGCCCTGGAAGGCGAGATGCAAACCGCCGACGAGGCCCTCGACACGATCTCGCCGACCCAGGTTCGCAGCCTGGTGTGCCGCCAGGTCACCCACACCTATTACCGCGAGCGCGAGGACGGTCATTTCACCCTGGGCCCCATCGACCTCTCCCTCAATGCCGGCGAAGTGGTGTTCATCACCGGCGGCAACGGCAGCGGCAAGACCACCCTGGCCTTGTTGCTGACCGGGCTGTACCGGCCGGAAAGCGGCGACATCATGCTCGACGAGCAAGTGTCTTCGAGCAATGACAACCACCATTACCGGCAGCACTTCTCGGCGATCTTTACCGACTTCTGCCTGTTCGAAAACCTGTTCGATGGCGACGATCCGCACCTGGTGAAACAGGCGCAGGACTACCTGGTGCACTTGCAACTGGACCACAAGGTGAAAATCGAGGAAGGCAAGCTGACAACGCTGGCGCTGTCCACCGGGCAACGCAAGCGCCTGGCGCTGCTCAGCGCGTACCTGGATGATCGCCCCTGCTATCTGTTCGACGAATGGGCCGCCGACCAGGACCCGGTGTTCAAGCACTTTTTCTACACCCGGATCCTGCCGGACCTGCGCAAGCGCGGTAAATTACTGATCGTCATTTCCCATGACGACGCCTACTTCGGCCTGGCCGACCGGCTGATTCGCATCGAACATGGCAAGCTCGGCGAAGTCGCCCCGCAGGCTGATGCGATGCCCATGGCCGAAATGCTGTCTTGAGGAAGCCCTGAACATTGTGGGTAATGCTGTTCACTTACGGCGCTTCTTTCAGAAATGGAAAGCGTCGTTTTTTTGATAAAGCTACTCGCCTTTTTTCCGGACGGATGGTGTGTATATCCGTTGCTGCGGTAACGGCGGCTGGCGGTTCCGCCCTGACGGCGGGTCACTTTTGGAAGAGCCGGGAGCCGGACCAGCCAAAAGTAACCAAAAACGCTTTGCCCCACCACTCGGTGCCTCGCTAGGGCTCGGCATGCCCTCACTCCGGCCAGCGTGGTTTAACGGGGCTCTCAGATCAAGATCTAAAGTAAAGCAAAAGCGGGGCATGTCCAGCATCTATGTGACTGCGCCACGGCTATCGCGAGCAGGCTCGCTCCCACAATGGGCCGCAGTGAACACAGAACTCATGAACACCCAAGATCACCTGTGGGAGCAAAGCTTGCTCGCGATGAGGCCAGCAAACCCAACATCCATGCGACTGAGCCACCGCCATCGCGAGCAAGCTTTGCTCCCACAGTTCTGATGGGTGTATGACCGGGAGAACCAGGTCGGCTGTTAGGCCGCCTCGGCGTGGACGTTGATCTCGGACGCCCCGTTAACCACGATGGCCGAACGCAGGCATTGTGGAGTGGGCCCACGGAGCAATGCCGGAGTGAGGGCATGCCGAGCCCTAGCGAGGCACCGAGTGGTGGGACACATGCGTTTTGCTTACTTTTGACTGGGCCGGCTCCCGGGCTTTTCAAAAGTGAGCCGCCGTCAGGGCGGAACCCTAAGCAGCCGTTACCGCAGCAACGGATATGCACCCAATCCAATCCAATCCAACCCAGTCCAACCCACCCAAAAGAAAACGACGCGCTCCCCCCTACTCATAGATGTAACGCAGGTAGCTCACCTGCTCCGCCACCGGCAGGCGGTGCAGCTTGGGGCAGGATTCGCAGAGCACTGGCGGTTGGCCTTCGACCGGCTCATGCAGCTGGTAATGCAGGCAGCAATGCCGGCGCAGGGGCAAGCACGGGCAAATCTGCGGCGCCGGTGATTCGACCATGCGTTGCAGGCCTCGCAGCTTCAAGCGTCCGTTGTTCACCGTGACGTGTTCCAGCCACTGGTGCGCCTCGGCGAAGCCGTCCCTGGACAGGTCCGGGTCCAGCCTGGCGAACGCGCCATCCCAGATGGCGACGAAGTTGCCCCACAATATCTTCGGAGCCAGGCCACCAGCGGCGGCCAAGGTGCTGAACAGCGGCGCCAGGTGCTCGTGGATCAATCGCGACCAGTACGCGGCACGATCATCCGCACCCAAGGCCGACAGCCCGGTGGCCAGGCCCAGCGCCGCAGGTTGACCGTCGTCGTGCAGCAGCAGCGCGTCTTCGCCCCAGAACTCGATGGCGCAGTGACGCGTCAGCACGCAGGCCAGGGTGGCCGGCAGGACAATGCTCATGTAGTTCATCGACCACTGCGATACCACGGCGGCGCGGTTCACCCCCGGGTAACGCAGGGCAAACCGGCTCAGCAAGGGTTGCAGTGCGGCAGGGTCGGCAAGCTGGCTCAACGCAATGGCAGGCTGGTCGCCAGGTGCCTGCCGGATAACCCGCTGTATCGGCGGCCAGGCCTGGTTAAGCCATTCTGGAAATTCGATAGCGGGGCTCCCGTGGCTTTCCCTAATTAATGCAAACGATTAGCATTGGCTGATCCTATCCTCCCGCCCTTGCAAACTCAACGTCGTTAGCGACCAGGCTTACCAAGACCACATGCACACACTTCGCAATTTCTGGCGTCTCGCGCGGCCTTTCTGGGCCTCCGAGGAAAAGTACCCGGCCCTGTTGCTGCTGTTGGCCACCGTGCTGATGACCCTGTGCCTGGTTGGCGTCAATATCCTCACCAATTTCTGGAACCTGCACTTCTATAACGCCTTGCAGGCCTTGGACTATCACGGTTTCCTGATCGGCAGCCTGCAATTCATCCTGCTGCAGATCGGCACGGCCGCCTTTACCGTGGGCGCATTCCACTTCCAGCAAAAGCTGACCATCCGCTGGCGGCGCTGGGCGACCCGCAACATGCTCGATCAATGGCTGGGCAGCCAGCGCTACCAGAAGCTGAAACTGACCGAAACCGACGTCGACAATCCTGATCAGCGGATCGCCGAGGACATCGACTTGTTTATCGTCAAGTCGCTGAAGTTGAGCCTGGGCCTGTTGACGTCGGTGGTGTCGCTGTTTTCCTTCCTGCATATCCTCTGGCAGGCCTCCAGCCTCGTCAGCGTGCCGTTCAACGACCAATCGGTGGTCATTCCGGGGCTGCTGGTGTGGGTCGCCCTGGTGTATGCGCTGGCGGGCACCGGCCTGGCCTTCTGGCTGGGCCGCGCGCTGCCCAGCCTCAATTTCATGCAACAGCGGCGTGAGGCGGATTTTCGCTTCTCGCTCATCCGCCTGCGGGAGAATGCTGATTCGGTGGCGCAATACCGGGGTGAAGTCGTGGAGAACGAACGCTTCAACCGTCGCCTGGAGGCGGCGCTGGAGAACTTCTGGGCGCTGGTGAAGAAACAGAAGCTGATCATGGGCTACTCGACCTTCTACTTGCGCAGCGCGACGGTCATCCCGATGTTCATCATGGCCCCACAGTTCTTTGCCGGCGCCTTTCCCCTCGGCCGTCTGACCCAGATAAGCGCGGCCTTCGGCGAAGTGCACGCGGCCATCGCCTACCTGGTGAGCGTGTTCCCGGAGCTGTCGGAATGGAAGTCGGTGATCGACCGGCTGGTCGGTTTCCAGGAGCGCCTGGATAACGTCGAGGTCAAGTCCCAGGTCAGGCACGAGCAACAGGCCAGCGGCCTCGACATCAAGGACCTGGACATCTGGCTGCCGAACGGCCGGCCATTGTTCAAAGGCTTCAACCTTTCCCTCAAGCCCGGCGACAGCCTGATGATCAGCGCGCCGTCCGGCTACGGCAAATCGACGCTGATCCGCACGATTACCGGGCTTTGGCATCACGCTCGCGGTTCAAGTTGTTATGACCGTGAGCGCGCCCTGACACTTTCGCAAAAACCCTACCTGCCGTTGGGCAGCCTGCGCGAGGCGCTGTGGTATCCCAAACCGCCCCGTCGCGAAGAAGATGCGGCGCTGCGCCAGATCATGGAGCAAGTCGGCCTGCAACACCTGGCCGATCAGTTGGAGGAGGAACGGGACTGGGCGCAGACCCTCAGCGTCGGCGAACAGCAACGCTGTGCATTCGTCAGGGCCCTGCTGACCCGCCCTACGGTGCTGTTTCTCGACGAGAGCAGCTCGGCGCTGGATGCGACAAACGAAGCGCGCTGCTATCAACTGCTCAAGCAAACGCTGCCGGACACGATCCTGATCAGTGTCGGGCACAGCGCCTCCCTGGAGCACTTCCATTGGCAAGTCCTTGAATTGCGGGACGAGGCGCAGTGGGTGCATCGCAAGGTCAAACAAGCGGTGTGAGCCCAATAGAGCAAACGCTGAATAACCTGTGGCGGGCGGAGTTGTGGGAGCAAGGCTTGCCCGCGATGGAGTCGACTCGACTTCAGGAGGGCCGCGTCACCTTCATCGCGGGCAAGCCTTGCTCCCACAAAACCCCCTCGTCACAAAGTCCTCAGTATCCCCGTCAATCGCCCCCCTTTGTACATTGGCATGCAGGTTTTGTGGTCTATAGTTCCTGACAGATCCAGAGTTTCGCTCGGGCCATAGGAGCAACACCCCCTCGAGCCGTAACCATGTCGGATGCCCACCAGCCTTCGGTAGTGAATAATGCAGGGAGCACACCATGCCGATCCAGCGGCCTGAGACACTGAGGTTGGCCCCTGGCCCTGCCCATCATCCAGCGATGGATGGCGATACCGAGGCCGGCGTGTTTCGGTTCGGCTTCGACCAGGCCAAGGAAGCCTACATTCTGTTCCCGTTGCTGGCCGCGCTGCTGTTGCTGGCCATCTGGGCTGCGACCCTGTACCTGATCAAGGTTGAACACGCCCGCGCGCAGCAGAGCGCCGCGACGGCAAGCCTGGAGATGGGCGCCACCTACGAAGCGCAAATGTTGCGCGCCATTCACGAAATCGATCAAACCCTCAAGTTGGTCAAATACACCTACGAAGCTGAGGGTGAGCCCAATCCCTTGCGCCGTCTCCAGGAGCGGGCCTTGTTGCCGCCGGCCTTGGTGTTTGACGTCAGTGTGGTCAACCCGGACGGCAGGCTCGTGGCAAGCACGCGGACCAACGACCGGGAAAATATCGCGGACCCGGATGAGCAACAAACGCTGCGCCATAGCGACTCACTGTCCATCAGCCACCCGTGGAAAAGCCCTGTCACCGGGGAATGGCGCTTGCGCTTCAGTCGGCGACTCGACGCCGCGGATGGCGGGCTTTCCGGGATCGCCAGGGTCGAGGTCGATGCCGCCTACTTCGTCAGCAGCTACGACGCCTCGAAACTCGGCGACCAGGGTGCGCTCGGGCTCCTTGGCACCGACGGCATCTTCCGCGTACGGCGCACCGGGGAAACGGTACTGGCCGGCGATACGGTCGATTACAGCGCCGTGGTGCCGGACGCCGAAAACACCGAGGCCGTACTCTCGGTCAATGGATGGGACGGGGTGCGGCGCTACACCAGTGCCCGCCAGCTCTACGACTTTCCGTTGGCGGTGATTGTCGGCTTGTCCGAGCAAGAGCAACTGGCCGCGGTGAACCAGCAAGCGCGCACCTATCTCTGGCGCGCCGCGGGCGGCAGCCTGGTGCTGGTGTTGTTGGTGGGCCTGCTCGCCCGGATGAGCTGGCAACTGGCGCAGAGCCGTTTGCGCGCCGCCGAAGCCCAGACGCAACTGGCCGCGGCCGCCCGCCAGGCCGGCATGGCCGAAATCGCCACTAACGTCCTGCACAACGTCGGCAATGTGCTCAACAGCGTGAATATCTCCGCCGACCTGGTCACCCGCAAGCTGCGTACCAGCAAGGCCTTGGGGCTCGGCAAGGCGGTGCAAATGATGAACGAGCATGCCGAGGACCTCGGCGACTTCATCTCCCACGACGAAAAAGGCAAGCTGCTGCCCGGCTACCTGAACCAACTGGTGGACGCGCTGGCGGTCGAGCAACAGAGCATGACCGAGGAACTCGGCCAACTGACTAAAAGCGTTGACCATATCAAGGAAATCGTTTCCGCCCAGCAATCGTATGCGGGCACCTCCACCATTGCCGAAACCGTGCAGATTAAGGAACTGATCGAGGATGCCCTGCGCATGAACGCCGGCATCATCGCGGCGCGCCAGATAACCGTGGTGCGAAACTTTGCCGAAACGCCCTTGCTGCTGTTGGACAAGCACCGGGTGCTGCTGATCCTGGTCAACTTGATAAAAAACGCCAGCAGGGCGATGGATGACAAGCCGGAGCTTGCCCATCAAATCATTCTTCAGAGTGAGATGCACCCAGGAGACACCCTGGTGATCAAGGTCATCGACAATGGCGAAGGCATCGCGCCCGAGAACCTGACACGGATCTTTGCCCACGGCTTTACCACGCGCAAGGATGGTCATGGTTTTGGTCTGCACAGCTGCGTCCTGGCGGCCATGGAGATGGGTGGTTCGCTGGAGGCCCACAGCGAAGGCCCGGGAACGGGGGCGACCTTTACGCTCAAATTGGCGATCTAGGCTACGCTTCGGTGGTTTCACGCAGCTTCAGCCAACGTTACAAGGAACAGACGAATGGCGATCCATGCAACGAGGTCACGTTGACCCTATGGCGACAAGACCCAATACCCTGGCCCTGGCCGTCATGACGCTGTATGCCGGCGGGGCCAGCGCCGACACAGCCGATACGTCGATGTTCTCGCTGAGCAGCTTCGGCACGGTGGGGATCGTCCACTCCAGCGAGAAAAAAGCCGACTTCACCTCCAGTATCTTCAAACCCAACGGCGCAGGTCATTCACGCAACTGGAGCGCCGACGTCGACAGCCTGATCGGTGCCCAACTGACCGCTACGTTCACCCCGCAGCTGTCGGCCGTGGTGCAGGTCATTTCAGAGCAGCGCTACGACAACAGCTACCGGCCCTTTGTCGAGTGGGCCAACATCAAGTACCAGTTCACGCCGGACTTCAACGCACGCATTGGCCGTACCGTATTGCCGACTTTCCTGGTCTCCGACACTCAAAAGGTGGGCTATACCCTGCCCTGGGTGCGGGCGCCCATGGAGGTCTACAGCCTGATGCCGATTTCCAGCAGCGACGGCATCGATGGCAGCTACCGGTTTCATATCGATGAAATCACCGATACCGTGCAGGCTCACTACGGTCAGACCGACAGCCGACTGCCTGACGGTGCCGGCAAAGCACTGGCGAGAAATTTCTGGGGGATCACCAACACCGCTGAGTTCGGCGTCCTGACCACGCGCATCACCTTCATGAAAGCCGACCTGACCCTGGAGCAGTTCAACTCACTCTTCGATACGTTCAGGGAGTTTGGTGCAGAAGGCATCGCCATCGCCGATCGCTACGACTCCGATCACACGCCCGTCGAATTCTTTGGAGTAGGCGCCAGCTATGATCCGGGTGATTGGTTCGTCATGAGCGAATGGGGGCGTCTGGATAGCCGTTCTGGCCTCGGCAGGACCAGCGCCTGGTACATCAGCGGCGGGTACCGCATTGAAGCGTTCACCCCCTATGTCACCTACGCTCGGTCCAAGACCGAAACAGAAGTCTCCAGCCCGGGCTTGACGACATCGGCCTTGCCACCGGAGCTGGCGGGTGCCGCCGCGCAGCTCAATGGTGCGCTCAACTCTGTCCTGGGCTCCAACGAAGGCCAGCAGACCCTTTCCCTGGGCGTGCGCTGGGATTTCACCAAGAACATGGACGCCAAGCTGCAATACGATCACACACGTTTCAAGGGTAACTCGGTCGGTCCGTTGATCAACCCCCAACCGGACTTCGAGCCTGGGGGCTCATTCAACGTCATCAGCCTAGCTGTCGATTTTGTATTCTGATGGAGCGGGACATGTGGTTTGTGAGGCTCATCGGATTCGCCGTAGCGGGACTCGCCATGTGCGCAGCCAGCGCTGCCGTCAAGGCCGACGTGGTTGTGGTCGTCGCCACGTCCAGCCCGGTGAAAGCGCTCGCGCGTAATCAGGTGGCGGATATTTTCCTCGGCAAGACCAGTCGTTTCCCCGACGGCGGACAGGCTACTCCCATTGACCTGACGGAAGATTCGCCGACCCGCGATGAGTTCTACACAACGTTCACAAGCAAGTCCGCCTCCCAGCTCAAGGCGCACTGGTCGAAAATCATCTTTACCGGCAGAGGCCAACCGCCCCAGGCTGTTTCAAGCAGTTCGGAGGTCAAGAAGCGTGTCGCAGAGAACCCCGGCACCATTGGCTATATCGATGCTCGGGAGGTGGACGGCAGCGTCAGGGCGCTGCCGCTTGACCCGCAATAAGCGCGGGCCTTTACGTATCGAGATCCGTGTCAGCCGCCTGGGCTTGCAGCAACACCTTGAACTGATCGGCGGGAACCGGTTTGTTGAAGTAGAACCCCTGGAATTCGTCGCAGGCATTGTCGCGCAGGAAATCGGCCTGCTCCTTGGTTTCCACGCCTTGGGCCACCACGGTCAGGCTGAGGGTCCGGCCCATGGCGATAATGGCCTCGGTCAAGGCTTTGTCCTCCGACACGCTGCTGGTATCGCAAATACACGAGCGGTCGATCTTGATGACGTCGAGCGGAAACTGCTCGAGGGCAGAGAGCGAAGAATAGCCAATGCCGAAATCATCGATGGCGATGCGGACCCTCAGGTGTTTGAGCCCGGTCAACACGCTCAACGCTCTCTTGACGTCCTGCATGAGCAGGCTCTCGGCGATCTCCAGCTCCAGCAGACGTGCATCCATACCGGTTTCGGCCAATATCTCAGCCAGGTCCGTAAGCAGGTTCTCATCGGCAAACTGCCGTGCCGTGAGGTTCACGGCGACCCCCAGGTGCGGCAATCCCTGTTGCTGCCAGGCCACGTTTTGCTGGCAGGCGGTCTTGAGTACCCACTTGCCGATCGGCACGATCAAACCGGTCTCTTCCGCGACGGGGATGAACTGCATCGGTGCCACGATACCCAGGTCCGGATGATTCCAGCGCAGGAGCGCTTCCATGCCGGTAATGCGGCCACTGCCGATATCTCGCTTGGCCTGGTAGTGAAGCTGGAACTCGTGGCGCTCCAGGGCGTGGCGCAAGCTCAGCTCCAGCGTCAACCGTTCCAGTGAGTCCGCGTTCAGCTTCGCGGAGTAGAACTGGAAGTTGTTCTTGCCGCGTTGCTTGGCCTGGTACATCGCGATATCGGCGTTTTTCTTGAGTGTCTGCTCGTCCAGGCCATCCTGTGGAAAAACACTGATGCCGACGCTGGCGGTCACCCGGAACTCCTGACCCTGGAGGTTGAAAGGCCGGGCAATGGCACCCAGGATTTTCTGGGCAGTGGTTGCCACGTCCTTGTCATCGGACAGCTCCGGCAGCAGGATCACGAATTCGTCGCCGCCCAATCGGGCCACCGTATCGCTGGTGCGCAGGCACGCCTTGAGTCGCAGCGCGACCTCCTTGAGCAATTGATCGCCAGCATCGTGCCCAAGCGTATCGTTGACTTGCTTGAAGCGGTCGAGATCCAGGAACAGCACCGCCAGTTGCCGATGATAACGACTCGCCTCGCCAATGCTCCGGCTCAACAGCTTGCTGAACAGACTGCGATTGGGCAACGCCGTAAGGCCGTCGTGATAGGCCAGGTACTCGACATTTTCGGCGTAGGCGACTTTCGCTTCACCAGCGCGCAGGCGGCTTTGCAGCAGTTGCCAGCTCATCCGGGCAAGCAGCCCCGCCAACAACACCAGCAACAGGCTGCCGCCCGCGGTCCGCCAGAGGTAGGTGCGCGCTTGCCGCTTCACCGTGGCCAGCTGTTCTTCTTCGGATAAGCCGACAATCACCGCCAGCGGAAAATCGTAGAGCTGACGGGCGCTGATATAGCGCCGCACACCGTCCGGTCCGTTGATCAAGCGTACGGCTTCAGCGTTTTCAGTGTCTGGCACCACGACGGCGTAATCGACCTCGTCGCCCGCCGATATCGCTTCCCCGCTGCGCCGTGCCCGAAAGACACCGTCGATGCCCAGCAGACCGAGCAAGCCCTGATTGCCAAGCTTGGAGGTGTCATAACTGCTGACGAAATAGGCCGCATCGACTTCGACCATGGCGATCCCGGCGAATGCGCCATCCCCCGTGTCGAGCCGTCGACTGAAACGCAACTTCCACTCCCCCGTCGCCGGGCTTTTCCACGGGCGGCTGATCGACAGTGCAGTGTCACGCCCCACCGTTTGCAGCTCATCCTTGGCGATCCGGTTTCCGACCTCGCTCGACTGGGTGCTGGCGACGACCAGGCCACTGGCATCGACCACGCTGACATCAAACAAGTAGGGTGAAGGCAGCAAGGCGCGGGCCTTGAGCTTGGGCAGCGGGTTTGGCTCGCGCTCGGACTCGTAGGTGTACTTGACGAGCTTGAGGGTCTGATCGATTTCACGCACCGCCCGTAGGATCTGCGCTTCGTAGGTGGCTCCGATTTCCAGGCTCGCCTCGGCAATGCCCTGCTGCGCGCGGGCCTGTTCGAACTTGATCAGGTACAGGGTGCCCGCCCAGATGACCGACAGCAGGAGAACCGCCAGCAGCGGGAACAGAATGTAGGCTTCCTTGACCTGGTCGAAGCGGCGCCGAAACAGATCGCTCGTCGCATCGGACAAGGCGTTTTCACGAGGGGCAACATCCTGGGCCGACGTCAGTACACTCGCCCGTTGGATCGCCATGATGTGCTCCCTGCATTGTTCACTGCTGACGGCCTGCGGGTATCCGACGCGGCAACGCTGCGAGGCGTCCGTGGTTCCTGATCGCCGGCACTGAAGGATTCCGGACCTGCAGAAAACTATAGACCACAAACCGCGTCTGCCACTGCCAATCGGCACGTCGTCCGTGGCTTTGCGCTGGTTGTAATGACGAAGTGCAGTTGACTCCCCTGACTTATTGGTCCAGTTTTTAATACAACAGTGTCATGCAGGTCTTTCATGCACGACGCAATGCCTGATAAATCCCGTTCGTTAATCAAAGGGCCCCTGCCAGCCTATGAATGATGTACGTAGGACCTCCCCTGCCATTGAACGCCAATGGATGCCCCTGTGCCGTTGATTCCCCTGGTTGTGTGTGACGACTCCAACATGGCGCGCAAACAGGTTTTGCGCGCGCTGCCGACAGATTGGCCGGTTTCGGTCACCGAGGCGGTCAACGGGCGCCAGGCCATGGACGCCATACGCCAAGGCCTGGGGCAAGTGGTGCTGCTCGACCTGACCATGCCGGAGATGGATGGCTACCAGGTGTTGAGCGCCTTGCGCGCCGAGGGATTGCAGGCGCAAGTCATCGTGATTTCCGGTGACATCCAGGACGAGGCGGTGCGCCGCGTGCTTGAGCTGGGCGCGTTGGCGTTCCTGAAAAAGCCTTTCGACGAAAACGAACTGCGCCAGACCCTCATCCGGGTGGGGCTACTGACCCAATCCGGCCAGGTGCCGCTGCAGAATCGTTCGGCCACGAACACGGCCATCAGTTTTCACGATGTGTTCCGCGAGACGGTCAACGTGGCCATCGGCCGGGCAGCGGCCCTGATCGCCAAGGTATTGGGGGTCTTTGTGCAGTTGCCGGTGCCGAACGTGAACATTCTCGAGGTCGGGGAACTGCATATGGCGCTCAACGACGTCGGCAGCTCCCAGCAACTCACGGCCATCTGCCAGGGTTTCATCGGCAGCGGCATCGCCGGCGAAGCCCTGCTGATATTCCATGACTCGGAAATCGCTGACATCGCGCAACTGATGCAGCGCGAGAGCGCCGATTATTCGGACCTGGAAATGTTGCTGGACCTTTCCAGCGTCTTGATCGGTGCGTGCCTGAGCAGCATTGCCGAACAGATCGATGTGGTGTTTTCCCAGGGCCATCCGCAAATCCTCGGCCAGCACGCGGCCATCGAGGACCTGATCCAGGTCAACCGCAAGCACTGGAAAAAGACCCTGGCAGTGGAAATCAGCTACAGCCTGGAAGGGCACGATATTCGCTTCGACCTGTTGCTGCTGTTCACGGAAGACTCCATCGAACGGTTGACCCACAAACTCGCCTATCTGATGAGCTGAGCCATGAACGATTCCATCGATCTGAACGAGTTTCACTGGTTGCTGGCCATCGTTCAGAGCATCGACGTCGGTGTCGTGGTGCTCGACCGCGAGTACCGCGTGCAGGTCTGGAACACCTTCATGGAGAACCGCTCCGGGGTGCAGCCCAAGGACGCCCACAATCAGCATTTTTTCACTCTGTTCCCTGAAATCGATCGCCAATGGTTCAGCCGCAAGGTGGAAAGTGTCGCAACCCTGGGCACGCCGGCGTTCACGGTCTGGGAGCAGCGCCCGTACCTGATTCGGTTCAAGAGCTACCAGCCGATCACCGGCCAGGAAGCGTTCATGTACCAGAACACCACGCTGTTGCCGCTGCGCTCGCCTGACAACACCATCAAGCACATTTGCCTGGTGATTTATGACGTCACCGACGTCGCCACCAACCGGCATCAACTCCAGGCCGCCAATGCACAGCTGCAAAAACTCTCCAGCACGGACCGACTGACGGGGTTGTACAACCGTGGTCACTGGGAGGCCAACCTGAAAGCCGCCTACGCCCGGCATCAGCGCTACGGCCATGCGTTGAGCCTGGTAATGCTCGATATCGACCACTTCAAGCGGGTCAACGACACCTACGGTCACCAGGCCGGCGACAAGGTCATCGAGCATGTCGCCGGGCTACTGCGCGAGCATGTGCGCGACGCCGACGTGGCCGGGCGTTATGGCGGTGAAGAGTTCGGCGTGGTGCTCTCAGACACCGACAAGGCCGGCGCGCAGATTTTCGCCGAGCGCCTGCGCAAGGCCGTCGAGACGCTGGAAGTGCACTACAACGACCAGGCCATCCGCTTCACCATCAGCCTGGGGGTGGCCGACCTGAGCCAACCCTCGAACGACCACGCCGACCTGATCGCCAGGGCGGACCAGGCGCTGTATACGTCGAAGAAGAGCGGGCGCAATCGGGTGACGATCCATGAATAGCGAGCCCACCTTCCTACTAAGGTGATGGTGCGACTTGACCACGCCACACATCCCCCTGTGGGAGCGAGCTTGCTCGCGATAGCGGTGGTTCAGCAACATTGAGGGTGGCTGGCACGCCGTCATCGCGAGCAAGCTCGCTCCCACAGAGATGTGTACGGCATTCACTTGCCCACCAGGGTTGGGGGAGTCGCGCCATATTTACCCAGTAGTTTGAGCGTCACCCCATTCGTCCAGCCGAAACCGTCCTGCAGTTCATATTCGCCGCCTCCCCCGCCGTCACCACGCCCGGACAGATCGTATTTCTCCACCAGTTTGTTTTCCTTGCGGTAAAGGTTCTCGACCTGCTGCAAGAAGCGGCTGCCAATTTGCTGCGCCAGGGCGGTTTGCCGGTATCGGTCCAGCCCCTCCACCGCGACCCATTGCAACGGTGCCCAGCCATTGGGCTCGTCCCACTGCTGGCCATTACTGACCTGGGTGGTGGCGATGCCGCCGGGGCGCAACAGGCCGTCACGTACCGCATCGGCGGTGCGATTGGCATGTTCGACAGACGCCAGCCCCGTATACAGCGGGAAAAGCGTCGCGGCCGTGAGCTGCTGGCGTGGCTGGTTGCGTTGCCAGTCGTAGTCCACGTAGAAGCCTTTGTCGGCATTCCACAAGTGCTTCTCGATGGCACGCTGGCGCAGTTCGGCGCGCCGGCCGTAAGCCTGGACGCAGGGGCTGTTGTGCACCGTCTCGCAGGCTTTGGCGATGGTGTTTTCCAGATGATAGATCAGGCTATTCAGATCCACGGGCACGATAGCGGTGGTGCGAATGCTCGCCAGGTTGTGGCCATCGTCCAACCAGCGCGAGCTGAAGTCCCAGCCACTTTCGGCGCCAGCGCGCAGGTCACGCCAGACCTCCTCCCTGGGCCGGTCCGGCGCCTGCTCGGCGGTGTTGACATCTTGCAGCCAGGACTCCTGTCGAGGCGTCGGGCTGGCATCCCAATAGCGGTTGAGCACACTGCCATCGGCGAGCTTGACCACGTGCCGCTCAGCCGTGCCGGGCTTGAGTGCCTGGGCGCCCTCCATCCAATAGGCATACTCCTTCTGCAACTGCGGCAGGTATCGTCCATAAGCCTGGTCGCCCTCGATACGCGCCTGCAACTCCACCATGTAAGCAAAGAATGGCGGCTGCGACCGGCTCAGGTAGTAGGTGCGATTGCCGTTGGGAATGTGGCCGTAGGTGTCGATCATGTAGGCAAAGTTGTCGGTCATCTGGCGGACCTGGGCCTTATCACCGCTCTGCTCAAGCCCCAGCATGGTGAAATAAGAATCCCAGTAATACATCTCGCGAAAGCGTCCACCGGGCACCACATAGGGCTGCGGCAGCGGCAACAAGCTGCTGTAGGCCGGCACCTGGCTGTAGGATCGACTCAGTACCGGCCAGAGGCTGTCGATGTGTGCCTCGATCGGAGCACCGGGCTTGGGAGCCGGGCTTCCGGCTTCGCCGGACTCGATGAAGTTGTCTTTCACGAAAGCCTTGATATCGAAGCCATCGCTGTTACGTCGGGCCAGGTAATCGGCGCGAATCTGCGCCGGATCACGGTTGGGCAGTGCGTCCACGAAATGCTTCTGGTCAGTGAACACCTGCCCGCGTTGCACCGCTTCAAAGAGTTCTGGATAGGCCTGATCGGGGGGGAGATTGGCCCGTCCTTGGGCGTCAGCGTAGCTCCATTTGGCGGGCGGTTGGCTTGAACAGGCCACGCACAGCAGCGCGGCAAAGGAGAGGCTGGCGAGATCGATAGGTCGCATCAGAGGGTCCATCCTGTTTTTCGTTCCTGATAAACGAGTGACCTGTCGGGATGGACCTGGGTTCACTCAAGATGCAGCGCCGGGCGACGTCCAGATTGAATTTGGTCAGTCCAATCAATATTTTTATTAATTGGTCTTGCCAATATTTTTTACGGCGTGTAGTTTCGGGCCAAGGTCATCGGTGCAGGTCACTGCCCGCCTACAACAAAAAAAGAGCCCCGGTCCCGGCAGCCGTGCGCTCACAACCCTCCTCCCGCCTGCAGGCAGCCACTGCCCGTACGCCAGCCAAGGAGCATCAACATGCTGACTGTCATCTGTAACGAACCCGGCTCGTTAACCGCCATCGAACGTGAAAAGCCCCTCAGGAAACCGGGAGAGATCCTTATCCGGGTCAAGCGTGTCGGGGTCTGCGGCACCGACCTGCACATCTTCACCGGCAATCAGCCGTACCTCGAATATCCGCGCGTCATGGGCCACGAGTTTTCCGGGGTTGTCGACGAGACGGACAGCGCCAGCGACCTCGCCATCGGTGATGTTGTCTATGTGATGCCCTACCTTTCCTGCGGGACATGTATCGCCTGCCGCCAGGGCAAGACCAACTGCTGCACCCGCATTCAAGTGCTGGGGGTTCATTGCGATGGCGCGTTCACTGAGTACCTGAGCGTTCCCCACGAGTTCGTGCACAAGGCTGTGGGTGTTTCCCTCGATCAGGCGGCGATGATCGAGTTCCTGTCCATCGGCGCCCACGCTGTGCGGCGCTCAAATGTCCAGTCGGATAAACGTGCGCTGGTGGTCGGCACCGGCCCGATCGGCATGGCCGCGGCGATCTTCGCCAGCCTGCGTGGGGCGCAAGTCACCGTCCTGGATACCCGTGAGGATCGTCTTGCGTTCTGCAAGCAACACTTGGATATCCACGCCGCCGTGCACATCGGCGAAGGCGACAAGCAGACCCTGGCTGAACTGACAGGGGGTGATTTCTTCGACGTGGTGTTCGATGCCACCGGTAACGCACGGGCCATGGAACGCGGGTTCGAGTTCATCGCCCACGGCGGCACCTATGTGATGATTTCGGTGGTGCGGGACTCCATCACCTTCTCCGACCCTGAATTCCACAAGCGCGAAGCCACGCTGATGGGCAGCCGTAACGCCACCCAGGAAGACTTCCGCCACGTCGAGCAATGCCTGCGCGACGGATTGATTCCGGATGCGGCCCTGAACACCCACCGACTGACCCTGGGCGACGTGGCCGATTCATTCTCCACATTGCTCGACCCCAGCCAGGGTGTCGTCAAAGCCATCATCGAGTGCTAGGAATCGGAGGACGCCACATGAACCCGCCTTCTTCTTTGCTTGTGCTGGCACCGGGCGATGATGTCGCAGTGGCCCGGGGCGATATCGCCAAAGGTCAGCACGTGAGTGCCGACGGCATCACACTGACCGCCAGCCAGCCGGTTCCGTCCGGCCACAAGATCGCCCTGCGCACGGTGTTGGCCGGCCAACGGGTGCTCAAGTACGGGCAGACCATTGGCCAGGCAATCCGGGACATCGAGCCCGGCGATTACGTCCACGTGCACAACCTGGACATGCCCGCCTCCAATGCCGAACACCGTGTACGGAACGTCTATGTGCCCACCTCGTTGAGCAATGATCCCGCTACGTTCGAAGGTTACGTTCGTGAGGATGGGCGCGTCGGTACACGCAATTACATCGGGGTCATTTCCAGCGTCAACTGCTCGGCAACCGTCTGCAAACACATCGCCAATGCCTTTTCTCCGGAACGCCTGAAAGACTTTCCCAACGTCGATGGCGTCGTGGCGATCACCCACGGCAGCGGCTGCGGCATGGGCGCCAAGGGTGAAGGCATCGACATCCTCAAACGCACCTTGCGCGGCTATGCCGATCACGCCAACTTCGCCGGCGTGCTGTTGATCGGCCTGGGGTGCGAAGTCAACCAACTGACCCCGTTGATGAATGAACTGGGAGATCGCCGCGCTGTGCTCAAGGCCAGCCTGATCATTCAGGAAGAAGGCGGTACTCGCGAAGCCGTGCGCCGTGGCATCGCCCATATTGAAGCGATGCTGCCGGTCATCAACCAATACCAACGGTCGACCGTGGCCGCCAGCCACTTATGCGTCGGTTTGCAATGCGGCGGCTCGGATGGTTACTCGGGCATTACGGCCAATCCGGCACTCGGCGCGGCCGTGGATCTGTTGGTGCAGCATGGCGGCACCGCGATTCTTTCGGAAACGCCGGAAATCTATGGGGCCGAACACTTGCTGACGGCCCGCGCGGCGTCTGCCGAAATCGCGGAAAAATTGATGGAGCGGATCCGTTGGTGGGAAGCTTACGTGCGCCACAACGACGGCGATATGAACAACAACCCTTCGCCGGGCAACAAGGCCGGGGGCATCACCACCATTCTGGAAAAATCCCTGGGCGCCGTGGCGAAAGCCGGTGCGACCGGGCTGATGGGCGTCTACCAATACGCTGAAACGGTCGATACCGGGGGCCTCGTGTTCATGGACACACCCGGTTATGACCCGGTGTCCGCGACCGGCCAGGTGGCCGGAGGCGCGAATCTCATCTGTTTCACCACGGGCCGCGGCTCGACCTACGGTTGCAAACCCACGCCCTCCTTGAAGATCGCCACCAATACTCGCCTGTTCCAACGCATGGAACTGGATATGGATTTCAACGCCGGCGGCATTGTCGATGGCGTGGAGTCGGTGGCGCAGGCGGGAGAGCGGTTGTTCCGACTGATGCTGGAGACGGCGTCCGGACATCGCACCTGCAGTGAGGAAAACGGCTTGGGCGATAACGAGTTCCTGCCTTGGCAGATCGGCGCGGTGATGTGAATGGCAGAGTCACTGCAACCCTTCCCCACATAAATGAACACCATCAAGCGCCTATGGTAGCCTTTGCGGATTCTCCGATGGACGCCACCCCATGGTCTCACCGATCAACACCGCCGAGCGAAAGCCGTACCAGAAAATCGCCGATCAACTGCGCAACTACATCGCCCAGGGGGATTTCAAAGCAGGCTCCAGGCTTCCCCCCGAGCGTGATTTGACCCAACTATTGGGTGTTTCCAGGCCGTCGCTGCGCGAGGCGCTGATTGCCTTGGAAATAGACGGTGACATCGAGATCAAGATGGGCTCCGGCGTGTACGTGCGCGCCAAGCCCAAGGACGGAAAGAACCCGAGCATGACCTTGGGCGAAAGCCCCTCGGAACTGATGCAGGCGCGTGCCTTGATCGAAGGTGAGTCGGTGATCCTGGCGTGTCTGCATGGCAAGAAAAGCGACTACCGCTATCTGCAGGAATGTATCGATGCCATGCGCGCAAGCATCGCCAATGGCCTGCCTCCGCTGGAGGATGACCGTCGCTTCCATCAGCGCCTGGCCAAGATGAGCGGCAACTCCGCCCTGGTCCGGATCATCACTGCGCTCTTTGATGAACGACACAACCCGATTTCGGCTCATCTGAGCAAACACTCGGAGAATGCCCTGACGTGGGAAGCTGCGGTCGTCGAGCATGAGGCGATCCTGCACGCCGTAGCCAACAAGGATGTGCTCGGCGCCCAAACCTCGATGCGCCAGCATCTGAGCCGTTCGGAGAACCGCTGGCTGCAAGCGCTGGAACCGGAAGGGGCTTGATCGTTCCCACGCTCCTGCGTGGGAATGCATCCCGTGACGCTCTGCGTCACACCCCGGAAGCGGAACGCGGAGCGTCCCTGGCGACATTCCCACGCAGGAGCGTGGGAACGATCAAAGATCGCAGGCTTCGCCAGTTCCTACAGAGCTCAGCTGTTGCCGCACAGCCAGCTCCACGCCGCGGATTTCCGCCAAGCCCTTGAGACGGCCGATCAGCGAGTAGCCGGGATTGCTTTTGCGCTGTTGATCGTCAAGCAATTGATGCCCATGGTCTGGCCGCAGCGGCAAGCGCGGGCCGCCTTCGCGCTCACGTCGGCGCTCTTCAGCCACCAGGGCGGCGATGACCCCGACCATGTCGACGTCACCATCCAGGTGATGGGCCTCATGGAAGCTGCGTGGGTCGGTTTCCCGGCGAGTTGAACGCAGGTGAGTGAAGTAGATGAACGGCGCAAAGTGCTTGGCCATCGCCACCAGGTCGTTGTCTTCACGCACACCATAGGAGCCGGTGCAGAACGTCAGGCCATTGGCCGGGCTAGGCGCCGCGTCCAGCAGCCATTGGGCGTCTTCGGCAGTGGACAAGATGCGTGGCAAACCGAGCAGCGCCCGGGGCGGGTCGTCCGGGTGGATCGCCATGCGCACACCCACCTCCTCCGCGACGGGGATCACCGCGCGCAGGAAATACCCCAGGTGTTCGCGCAACGTGGCCTCGTCGATGTCGGCGTAGGTACGCAGCAAGGCACGGAAGTTGTCCAGGCTGTAGTGCTCCTCGGCGCCGGGCAAGCCCGCGATCAAGGTGTTGACCAAGGTTTCACGCTGGGTAGGTGACAGTTGTTCGAAGTAGGCCTTGGCTTGCTGGATATCCTCGGCGCTGTATTCGGCCTGCGCAGCCGGGCGCTGGAGGATGAACAGGTCAAAAGCGGCGAATGCGGTTTGATCGAAACGCAATGCCCAGCCACCATCCGCCAGCTCATAGGCCAGGTCGGTACGGGTCCAGTCCAGCACCGGCATGAAGTTGTAGCAGACGATATCGATGCCGCAGCTCGCCAGGTTGCGCACGCTTTGCTGGTAGTTGGCGATGTATTCGTCGCGCCGCCCACAGCCGCGCTTGATGTCTTCGTGCACCGGAATGCTTTCCACCACCGACCAGCTCAAGCCGGCCGCTTCGATCATCTGCTTGCGCGCCGCGATGGCCTCCACTGGCCACACCTGGCCATTGGGGATTTCGTGCAGCGCGGTGACGATGCCGGTCGCACCGGTTTGGCGAACGTCCGCCAGGGAAATCGGGTCTTTGGGGCCAAACCAACGCCATGTCTGTTCCATGTTCTTCTCCTTGTTATCAGTTGAGTGCGGCAAGGGCGGGCAACAGGCTGTCCACACCATCGCGGACCAGGGTGCGATAGGCGCGGTGCACGGCATCGCGAAACTCTGCGCGAGCCGCCAGCTGCAGCGGGAAGACTTCATCCAGGTCGAGGAAAGCATTCACCCGCGATGCGCCCTCGAAGCGTCCCGCAAGATCGGCAAAGGTTGCGCTCAGCGGGTCGTCGATCACGTGCATCGACTGACCAGGCAACGGCTGCGTGCAGTAGTGAATCCAGGCCGCGATGCCCAGGGCGGTACAGTCGATGCTGCGCCCTTGGTCGAGCAA
Source organism: Pseudomonas sp. H1_F01 (assembly GCF_054681425.1). Lineage (NCBI taxonomy): Bacteria > Pseudomonadati > Pseudomonadota > Gammaproteobacteria > Pseudomonadales > Pseudomonadaceae > Pseudomonas > Pseudomonas sp. H1_F01. Next base: position 4,104,722 of record NZ_CP162823.1, read on the forward strand.
TTGCTGCGCGCCGAGCAACCAGCGTTGCGGCAGTTTCTGCGAGCCGTCCATGGCGATCTGGCGCAAGCGATGTTGCAGGCTGTCGTTGGCAAAGCGCGCCCGCAGGTCGTGGGCATACACCGAAAGATCGATGCCGGCCGGCATGTCCAGGGTGGGTGCGGCTTCCTCGGCCATGTAACGCTCGAGGAAGCGCGCCAGCTTCACGTCGCTGACGGCGTCGAAGACCGACTCATGGCCGGCCAGCAGCCCTACGTAGGCCAGCAATGAATGGCTGCCATTGAGCATGCGCAGTTTCATGGTTTCAAACGGACGCACATCGTCGACCATCTGCACACCTTCCACTTCCCAGTCCGGGCGGCCGAGGGGAAAGTGATCCTCGATCACCCACTGGCTGAAACTTTCACAGACCACTGCCGCGCGGTCGTGGCAGTCCAGTTGTTGCTCCAGCCGACGGAAGGACTCGTCGTCCATGGCCGGCACGATGCGATCGACCATGCAGCTGGGAAACGCCACCTGTTGCTCGACCCACTGCGCCAGCGCCTCATCCTGCAACGCCGCCAAGGCGCTCACCGCCTGGCGGGTGCGCTGGCCGTTGTCGGGCATGTTGTCACAGCACAACACGGTGAAGGCCGGAATGCCTGCCGCGCGACGGCGACGCAAGGCCTCAAGGACAATGCCGGGGGCCGAGCGCGGCGTTTGTGGCTGCGCGATGTCATGGGCAATCGTCGGATCTTCGCGGCGCAACTGCCCGGAGGAAGGGCTCAGGCAGTAGCCTTTTTCGGTGACGGTGAGCGTGACGATCCGCGTTTGCGGCGCAGCCATGCGCTGCAGCAACTGCTCCAATTCATCACCGCCCTCGCCCACATACAAGGCCTGGCGCAACACTCCCATCTCGCGCAGGGTCACCTGCTCGCGGTCGCGGTACTCGGCCACATGGTAGCGGCCGTCCTGCTCGCGCAATTGCTCGACCAAGGTGCGATTGGAGCGCAGGTTGGCGCTGCATAATCCCCAGTCACTTTCGCCATGGCGATTGAGATGGCGTTGCAGGTAGACCGCCTGGTGCGCGCGGTGAAACGCGCCCAGGCCCAGGTGCACGATACCGATCTGCGCTGCAGTCCCGGTACAAGGTACACGTTTCACAACAGGCATCGACTCACTCCTTCTGTTCAGGGATGGCCCAGGGCCGAAGCGGGTTGCGAGCTTTGTGCCGCCGCGTTGCCGGTATCGGCCACCGACAGCGGTTTCACGTAGCGCGCCACACACACGGCACCGATCACGGTCAACAGCCCCGCCAGCAGGAATGCACTGGTGAACGAGCCGGTGAACTGCACCAGGAAGCCCGTCAGGGTCGGGCCGACAATGCCCGAGGTGTTAGCCAGGAAATGCATGAAACCGCTGACGCCGCCCACCCGCGCCGCCGGGACGGTGTCCTGGATGATCGCCCAGTAGATGGCACCGGTGAGGTACAGGAAGAACACCGCCAAGGCGACGAGGATGACCGCCGGATACAGGGTCTTGACCATCCCCGCACAGGCGATGCAAACGGCGCAGGCCAGCAGGCAGGTCACCAGCACCACCTTGCGGGAGAACATCATCTTTCCGGTTTTCTTGAACACAAAGTCGGAGATGAAACCGCCCAAGGCCAGGCCGAGGAAACCCAACACCCAGGGAATGACCGTGGCGATGCTCATGTCCTTGACGTTCAGGCCGTGGGCCATGGTCAGGTAGCTGGGGAACCAGGTCAGGAAGAAGAATAAGGTGTAGTTATAGGAAAAGAACGCCAGGGAGGTGAACAGCACCGTTGGCTGCTTGAGGTAGAAGCGCAGTGGGAACACCGGTTGTGCTGCCAACTCGCTTTGCCCCTCGGCCCGCAGAATCTCCTCGGCCCCCTCGCCTTCTGGCCTTTCCTTGACGAACTTGAACCACACCGCCGCCCAGACCAGGCCGATCACCATGATGATGATGAACGACATCTTCCAGCCGTAGGTGACGGCGATAAAGCCCACCACCGGACCGGAAATCGCCCCGCCCAGCGGCGTGCCGGACATCGAGGTGCCAATCGCCCGCGCCCGGCGCTTGGGGGTGTACCAGTTGTTGACCATCTTGCTGGTGGTGACGCTCAGCGGTCCTTCACCCATGCCGAACAGGATCCGGATAAGTACCAGCGAAGCGAAGCCCACCGTCAACACGGTGAGGCCGCTGAACAACGACCACAGGACCATGGCCAGCAGCAACGTGGTCTTGGCGCCGTAGCGGTCGGCGGCCCAGCCACCGATGAAGTTGAAGGCGGCATAACCGACGAAGAAACTACTGAAGATCATGCCCATCTCACCCGTACTCAGACCGTAGTCTTTCTGGATGAAAGGCGCCGCCACAGACAATGCCGACCGGTCGAGGTAATTGATGACCCCGGCCAGGAACAGCATGATGATGATTAAGCTACGTCCTTGACCAAACATGGTGGAACCTCCCGCTTGTTGTGTTTATTCGGTGAGGGTGCCCATGACAGGCACGATGAAACCGGTGGTACAGACAGCTCAGGGATGGGCGTTCGTCAGTTCCACCAGTATTTTTCGGGTTTGCTCGGGATGTTTTTCGATCAGGTCGATGGCGCCGGGCATTTCGTCGAAGCTGACGCGATGGCTGATCAGGTCCTGGACCTGCAACTTGCCACTGGCGATCAGTTCGATCACCCGCGGGAACTTGCGGTTATTGAGCCGCGAGCCCACCAGGGTCAGTTCCTTCTTGATCATTTCCAACTGCACCAGATCACTCGGCGTGGCATTGAACCCCAGCAACCCGATGCGCCCGGCCGGCGAAGCCAGGCGCACCATCTGCGGCATGAGTGCCGGAATGCAGGCGGCATCGACAATCAACGGCACACCTTCACCTTGAGTCAATTCACGCATCGTGGCCTCGACGTCGACTTGCTGGCCGTTGAGGGTCCGGCTGGCGCCCAGCGCCCGCGCCGTCTCCAGGCGGCTGTCGATGACATCGGTCACGGTGATGTCGGTCAATCCCAGCGCCCGGGCCATCTGCACCAGGGTCAGGCCGATCACCCCGGCACCGTAGATCAGCACGCTGTCGCCCGGATGAGGCTGCATCCGATCCAGCACGTTCAAGGCAATGGAGTAAGGCTCGACCAGGGCGCCGTGGCTGAGGGACATCGAATCGGGCAAGCGGTGTGCGTTCTCGGCCGGTACGCACACCTGCTCGCTGAAACCACCGTCACGATGCACGCCGATCACTTGCAGGCGGGTGCAGACATTCGGTCGGCCAATCCGGCAGGGATAACAGGTACCGCAACTGATCACCGGATCGACGCACACTCGGTCACCCACTTGCAGGTGTTCGACACCGTCGCCGACTTGCCGGACCACCCCGGAGAACTCATGGCCGGTGACACGGGGGAAACGCACGAATGCGTTCTGCCCATGAATGATGTGCATGTCCGAGCCACAGATGCCGGCATACGCCACATCGACCTGGACCTCGCCTCGGGCGAGCTGCGGTCGGTCGACCTCGGCCAACCCGAACTCGAAGGGTGCTCTTACCTGGAACGCTTTCATCGGGTCACTCCTGACGGGACATTCGCCCCGTTTGCTCAAAGGGTTAAAAGCGTTTCACCAATGCCACAGCGTGCCGTCTTCAAGACGGTTGACCGGCAGGCTGGCGCGCTTGTAGGGGTATTGGCGGGCAAGGTCTTCATCGATGTCGACGCCATGTCCCGGTGTTTCGCCCGGCGTGAAATGGCCGTCCTCGAAGCGATAGGCATGGGGGAAGACTTCATCGATGCGGTCTTCGTGAGGCATGTGTTCCTGGATGCCGAAGTTGGGCACCCAGGTATCGAAATGCAGGGCCGCGCCCATGCACACCGGTGACAGGTCGGTGGCGCCGTGAAAGCCGGTCCGCACCTGGAACAGCGCGGCGAAATCGGCAATACGCCGCACATGGGTAATGCCGCCGGCATGCACCAGCGTCGTGCGGATGTAGTCGATCAATTGTTCCTGGATCAACTCGCGGCAGTCATGGATGGAGTTGAACACCTCGCCAACGGCCAACGGTGTGGTGGTGTGCTGGCGAATCAGGCGAAAGCTCTGCTGGTTTTCGGCCGGCGTACAGTCTTCCAGCCAGAACAGGTTGTACGGTTCCACGGCCTTGCCCAGGCGCCCGGCTTCGATGGGCGTCAGGCGATGGTGCACGTCGTGGAGGATATGCAGGTCATCGCCAAAGCGTTCGCGCACGGCGGCGAACAACTTGGGGACGTAGTTGAGGTACTTGGCGGTGTCCCAGACGTGTTCGGCGGGCAGGTCGCTGTCGGCCGGCTCATAGCGCTCGCCACTGCGCTTGGCGACGCCGTAGGTGGTGGCAATGCCGGGCACACCGCATTGCACACGCACGGCTTTATAGCCCAGCTCGACGTGACGGGCGACTTCGTCCAGGCACCCTTCGATGTCCTTGCCGGTGGCATGCCCATAGACCATCACCCGCTCGCGGCTCTTGCCACCGAGCAACTGGTACAACGGCATGTTCGCGGCCTTGGCCTTGAGGTCCCAGAGCGCCACGTCGACGGCGGCAATGGCGGTCATGGTCACCGGCCCCCGGCGCCAGTACGCACCGCGATACAGGTACTGCCAGATGTCTTCGATGCGGTGGGCGTCGCGGCCGATCAGCGCGGGCAGCACGTGCTCCTCCAGATAAGCGACCACCGCCAGTTCGCGGCCATTCAACGTCGCATCGCCAATGCCGTAGAGGCCCTCGTCGGTGACGATTTTCAAGGTGACCAGGTTGCGACCCGGGCAGGTCACGATGACGCGCGCTTCAACAATTTTCATAAAGTCAGACCTGTGCAACAGAAGGGAGTGAGGACGTGCCCATGTTCGGCATCGCCGCTTGGGGAATCAGCGCACCTCGGTATTGGACGACCTGGGCAGCCAGGCGATGGCCCCAGCGGGCGGCCTGCTCTGGATCGCCGCCACGCAGGCGACAGGCCAGGTAGGCGGCGTTGAACGAATCACCGGCAGCGGTGGTGTCGATGACATGGACGACGGTTTGCGCGGGTATTTCGAAACGCCCTGTCGGGCACTGGATCAAACAGCTGGCGGCGCCGCGCTTGAGGGCCACCTCGCGAACTCCCGCCTGGGCGTAGGCACTGAACAAGGCCTCCGTGTCGCGATAGCCGAACAGGGCCGCGTCATCTTCCCAAGTGACCAGGGCCAGGTCGGTCAGCTGCAACAGGTCGCGGTAGGCCTGCCGGGCCGTTTCAGGATCGGGCCAGAGGTGGGGACGGTAGTTGTTGTCGAAGACGATGCGCGTACCGGCTCGGCGCGCCAGGTGCAAAGCCTGGATCAGGCGTTGGCGCCCTTCTGGCGTGAGGATCGCCAGGCTGATACCGCTCAAATAGACGTAGTCGTAATCAGCCAGCGCATCGAGCATGGCCTCTGCCTCGGGGCCCTCGAACATGCGCCGCGCCGCCGCTTCCCCACGCCAGTAGAGGAAACGCCGCTCGCCGTGGGGATCGGTCTGGATGAAATACAGCCCCGGCAGCGCGTCTTCGATCACGCGGACATGGGCATCACCGATCCCTTCGTCCAGCCAGGAGCGGCGCATGGCAACGCTGAACGCATCGCAGCCCACGGCCGTCACGTAGTCCACGGCCACTGCGCCACGCAGATTCAATCGCGCCAGGTAGACCGCGGTGTTGAGCGTATCGCCACCGAAGGTCTGCGTGATCGCGGCACCCGGTTCACCGCGCATCTCGATCATGCATTCCCCCACCAACGCCACCTTCATCGGGCGGGCGAAGCGGGTCTCTGGGCCATGGTTAAGCGTTACATCCATAATCAACGCGCCTTTCTTGTTTTTAAAACGGCGTTTCATTTTTATCTCAAGGCCCGAGTCTAGTCAGATTTGCCGCCTCGTCAAGCAAAAATGAAACAGCGTTTTGTTCTGCTTGCGTATATCCTTGGGTTTTACTTTCACGTTGGAGCCTTCATGGACAACAGCGTCATTCCAAACAACGATCTGGTGTCGGCGGTTGGCCGGACCATGGCCGTGCTCGAGGCACTGGCCGAGCATCCGGAAGAAAGCGGCGTCTCGGAAATCGCCAACAAGCTGGACATGTCCAAGGCCACGGTCTATCGCTTCCTGCAGTCGCTCAAGGCGCGTGGGTATGTGGTGCAGGACGCAGAGGATCGCTATCGCCTCAGCGTCCGGCTGTTTGAACTGGGGGCCCAGGCCCTGCCCCACCTGGACATCGTCCGGGAAGCGGAGCCGGGTATGCGGCGGATCAACGAGCTGACCGGCGAAACCGTCCACCTGGGGATTCTCGACGAAGGCAGCATCGTCTACGTGCACAAGATCGACTCCAAGTACAACCTGCGCATGTACTCGCGCATCGGCCGGCGGGCGCCGTTGTACTGCACCGGCATCGGCAAGGTGCTGATGGCCTGGCTTGAAGAAGAGGAGTTGCTGACGCACTTGGCGCAGGAAAGCTTCGAGCGTCGCACGGCCAATACCTTGACCAGTGCCGAAGCGTATCTGCAGGAGCTGGAGACCGTCCGCCAGCAAGGCTATGCCGAGGACCATGAAGAGTTCGAAGACAACATGCGTTGCCTGGCGGCACCGATCCGCGACCGTTTTGGCCATGTGATCGGCGGGATGAGCGTTTCATTTCCCTGCTTTCGCTTCAGGGAAGAGTTGAAGCAGGACTACGTCAAGCAACTGATGCAAGCCACCCAACAGATCTCAAGCCAGTTGGGCTGGCATGCGCGGTAATACCCATCAGTCAAGCAAAGCCCCTGTGGGAGCGAGCCTGCTCGCGAAGGCGTCGGCAGACCCAGCATCATTGCAAACTGATCCACCGCTTTCGCGAGCAGGCTCGCTCCCACAAGGGGGTGTGGCGTACGCAAGGTCTGTGAGCAACTCGGTAAAACTGTGGGAGCGAGCTTGCTCGCGAAGGTGTCGGCACACCCAACATCATTGCAGGCAGATCCACCGCTATCGCGAGCAAGCTCGCTCCCACAGGTTTCAACTGGCCGGCATCAGAACCAGGTTTCCATCTGGATGCCGTACTGCCAGACACCGCCGGCGTTGAAGTCAGTCTTGCCGAAGGAATCCGTGGTGCTGTACCGGTCCAGGTCCGACGACCAGTTCATCACGCTGGCGAACAGGCGTAGCTCAGGACGCGTGAGCAGATCGCCCAGGTCAGGCTTGAAGGTCGGGGCGACCGTGAACTTCCAGAAGTTGCCGTCGACCGCATTGCGTTGCAGGTAGCCCTTGGGGTCCAGCTTCATGGTTTGCCAGCTCATCTCGTAGGCCATCTCGAAATTGCTGTTGATTTCATTGGCCAACCGCACGTTCAGGGTCATCCAACGGTAGTCGTCGCCCTTGACATAGCGGTCCTTGCTTTGTTCAGCCAGCAGGCTCGGGCCGATGCGCCAGCCGGACGCTATAGGGGTCTCGCCGTAGAGCGCCAGACGCAGGGCACGAGCATCATCGATCAGCTCGCCATCCGAGCCAACGTTCTTGACCTCAGCCCCCAGGCCCTGCCCATAGAGCAGCGCCGTCTTGAAGAAGCCTTCGCGGCCGAAAAAGTTTTTCTGGTGATTGGCGACCATGCTGTGCAAGCCGGAGTCGGCCGGCGTCAGCCCCGCCTCGTTGGTGCGGGTAGCAAAGTCGTTTTTCTTCGAGCCTATGGCGTTGAACATCCACTGCCACTGGCCACCGTCGAAAAACTGGTTGGACGTCAGGATGTAGCTTTCCACATCGGCATTGACGCCACCCTCGCTGAAATCCCCGTAGTTGCGACCGATCAATGAGTAGTTCGAGCGCCAGTCCTTGGTCATCTGTATATCGTAGATGCCGCCACCGGTGCCGGCCAGATAGACGACGTCAGAGTCCAGCCAGTGGATGTCGAAATTGTCCCGGTCGAAGCGCTTGCCGGCCCACAGGGTCGAGTTTTCGAACATCGAATTGCCCTTGAATGCCGCGAGGTGATCGAGTTCGGTAAACACCTGGCGCACGTTCAGGTTGCTTTCATCGGCGGTCCAGTCGTTGGAGCTCTCCACACCATCGGCGATGGACACCGTGAACTTGGAGTGGGTGCCGTTTTGCGCGTACTGCTCTTTCGACAGGTCGATGCGCATGTAGGTGTCGTCCTCGTTGCCGAGTCGCCCGACAGCGCCACCCACAGAACCGGCCGGAGTGGTGTACGGACCGCCACGACCACCGCCCAACCCATCATTGATCAGCAACCCGGAGCGAGCATAGCCCTTGAAGCTGAAGCCGTCGGTAAGGTGTGCGCCACTGCCCTGCTTCGCCGTGCTTTGCTGGCTGGCTTCGAGTTTTGCCAGGCGAGCATCGAGCGTGGGGACCGTAGCAGCGGACGCCACCGGTTGTGTGGCGGGCGTGGCGAGTTTGAGTTGCTGCAATTCCCTGGCGAGTGCCTGGGTTTGCTGTTCGGCGGCGGCTGCGCGTTTTTCCGCTGCGCTGGCACGGGCCTCGAACGCGGCCATGCGCTCTTCCAGAGTCGCGGCCTGAGAAGTGGTCGCCGCGGCGCCGAGCACGCCTGCGAGTAGCCAGCTTGATGCTTTCTGCATGTGGATTTTCCCTGTTTTGTTTTTATTGTTCTGTTGCCGCGACCGGCCTTTTTCGCCCAGGTTCTGAATTGTCAAACCAAAGGAAAAAAAGGATGCCTCATCGCAAATACACTGCTACATTTGGCGATGTTAACGTTAACTTTTCTAAAAACAAAAATAAAGAGGGCTTTATGAAACAGCTCAAATCGATCCTTCCAGCGGCACTGCTCGGCCTGTGCGTCGGGTTTCCATCCCTCTCCACAGCCGCCAGCCTGACGATTTCCTGCGGTGCCGTGGGTGCTGAATTGCAACTGTGCAAGGAGGCCGTCGAGGCGTGGTCGAAGCAGACCGGCAACAGCGTCGAAGTGGTTTCCACGCCTAACTCGGCGACCGAGCGGTTGTCGTTCTACCAACAGATCCTCAGTGCGCAATCCAGCGACATCGACATCATCCAGATCGACATGGTGTGGCCGGGGATGCTTGCCAAGCACTTGATGGACCTGCGCGAGGTGCTTCCTGCCAACGCGACCCAAGGTTACTTCCAGGCCCAGGTGGACAACGCCACGGTGAACGGGCGCCTGGTGACCATGCCGTGGTTCACCGACTCGGGGCTGCTGTATTACCGCAAGGACCTGCTCGAGAAGTACAACAAGCCCGTGCCCCAGACCTGGGAAGAAATGACCACGACTGCCAGGGCTGTCCAGCAGGCCGAACGCGATGCCGGGAACGCCAATGCCTGGGGTTATGTATTCCAGGGGCGCGCCTACGAAGGCCTGACGTGTAACGCACTGGAGTGGATCAGCAGCCAGCCGCAAGGCGGGCTGGTCAACGCGCAAGGCGACATCGTGGTCAACAGCCAGGCCTCGAGGGCCGCATTGACCCTGGCCAAAAGCTGGGTGGGAGACATCTCCCCGCGTGGCGTACTCAATTACACCGAGGAAGAAGGACGCGGCGTCTTCCAGTCGGGCAATGCATTGTTCATGCGTAACTGGCCTTATGTCTGGGCCCTGGTGCAAAGCCAGGACAGCGTCGTGAAGGACAAGGTCGGCGTCGCTCCCCTGCCCCGCGGCGGCGCGACGGGCACCCATGCGTCCACTCTCGGCGGCTGGGGCCTGGCGGTGTCGCGCTACAGCGCCAACCCCAAGCTCGCCGCAGAACTGGTGAGCTACCTGAGCAGCGCCCAACAGCAGAAACACCGCGCCCTGGTGGGTGCCTACAACCCGGTGATCGAGTCGCTCTACCAGGATCCCGAGTTGCTCGCCGCCATGCCGTACTACAGCCAACTGCGCAGCATCCTCAATGATGGGGTCATGCGCCCTGCTTCAATCACCGCCGACCGCTATCCACGGGTCTCCAATGCGTTCTTCGATCAAGTGCACGGCGTGCTGGCGGACGAACGGCCGGTCGATCAGGCGCTGGCCGAACTGGAAAGCGAACTCACGCGCATCAAACGCCGGAACTGGTAAGCCACAAGGAAGGAAATCACCATGTCTGTCTCCACTACACTCGCCCCCGGCGACGACGAGTACCTGCTCACTCGGGAAACGCCGGTACAACGCCGTCGCGTTCGCGCCGCCTGGCTGTTCCTGAGCCCGATGTTGCTATGCCTGGCCCTGGTGGCGGCCTGGCCGCTGCTGCGCACATTCTGGTTCAGCCTGACCGACGCCAGCCTGGCCGACACGGGCGATGCAAGCTTTGTCGGCTTGAGCAATTATCTGTATCACAGCAGCGCCGGCTGGTCGGGCATCCTGGTCGATCCACAGTGGTGGAACGCGGTGCGCAACACCTTGCATTTCACCGTGGTGTCAGTGGGATTGGAAATCGTACTGGGGCTGATGGTGGCGTTGCTGCTGAACGTCAAGTTCACCGGACGCGCGCTGGTGCGGGCGTTGATCCTGATCCCCTGGGCGATCCCGACCATCGTCTCGGCGAAAATCTGGTCATGGATGCTCAACGACCAGTTCGGCATCATCAATCACCTGATGCTCGGCCTCGGCCTGATCGATGCGCCCCTGGCCTGGACAGCCGACGCGGACCTGTCGATGTGGGCAGTGATCATCGTCGACGTCTGGAAGACCGTGCCTTTCGTCACGCTGCTGATGCTGGCGGCCTTGCAGATGTTGCCCAGCGACTGCTACGAAGCCGCCAGGGTCGATGGCATTCACCCAGTGAAAGTGTTCTGGTGGGTCACCCTGCCGCTGTTGATGCCGGCATTGCTGGTGGCGGCGATCTTTCGCATCCTCGACTCCTTGCGGGTGTTCGACGTCATCTATGTGCTGACCTCGAACTCATCGAGCACCATGAGCATGTCGGTCTATGCCCGCCAGCACCTGGTGGAATTCCAGGACGTCGGTTACGGCAGCGCCGCTTCGACCTTGCTGTTCCTGGTCGTGGCGGTCATCGCCATGACTTACCTGTACCTCGGACGCCGTCAGCTGGAGGTTCGCTCATGAGCCCGCGCCTGCTGAAAAAAGCCCTGCTGCGCACCGGCTTCTGGTGCCTGATCGGGATCTTGCTGCTGTATGCGGTCTTCCCGTTCTACTACGCCATCGTGACGTCGCTGAAGCCGTCCAGCGCATTGTTCCAGGTGAGCTACTGGATCGACAACCCCGACTTCTCCAACTATGCCGCCGTGCTGAGCCAGGCCTCGTTCCTGCGGGCCATCGGCAACTCGCTGGTGGTTGCGCTGAGCGTGGTCGCGCTGGCGTTGTTCCTCAGCCTGACCGCCGCCTATGCCCTGGGCCGCGTGAAGTTTCGCGGCCGCGGCGTGGTGTTGATGATGGTCCTGGGCGTCTCGATGTTTCCACAAGTCGCGGTGCTGTCGGGATTGTTCGAAGTGATACGTGCCCTGGGCCTGTACAACACGTCCTGGGCGTTGATCCTGAGCTACACGATTTTCACCCTGCCCTTCACCGTCTGGGTGCTGACCACTTTCATGGGCCAACTGCCTCATGAGCTGGAAGAGGCCGCGATCATGGACGGTGCGTCACCCTGGGTCACGCTGACCCGCGTGCTGTTGCCGCTGCTCTGGCCGGCACTGGTCACCACGGGGCTTTTGGCCTTCATCGCCGCCTGGAACGAGTTCCTGTTTGCCCTGACCTTCACCCTGACCGACTCGCAACGCACGGTCCCGGTCGCCATCGCGCTGATTTCCGGCGGCAGCCCACATGAACTGCCTTGGGGTTTGCTGATGGCGGCGTCGGTGCTGGTCACGGTCCCATTGGTGATTCTGGTGCTGGTCTTCCAGCGCCGCATCGTTTCCGGCCTCACTGCCGGCGCGTTAAAGGGTTGAGGCCCAACACAGACAAGAAAGGAACAGCATCGTGATCAAGTTGAAGCTGGACAACGTGAACAAACAATTGGGCGGCGCACGCATTCTTCGCGACGTCAGCCTGGAAATCTCGGCGGGTGAATTCGTGGTTTTCGTCGGCCCTTCGGGCTGCGGAAAGTCGACCTTGCTGCGGCTGATCGCCGGACTGGATTCGATCTGTGACGGCGACCTGCTGATCGACGGACGCCGGGTCAATGACCTGGAACCGCGCGAGCGTGGCGTCGGCATGGTGTTCCAGTCCTATGCGCTGTACCCGCACATGAGCGTCTACGACAACATCAGCTTTGGCCTCAAACTGGCCAAGACCGAAAAGACCAGCCTGCGCGAGCGAGTGCTGAAAACCGCGCAGATCCTGCAGTTGGACAAACTGCTGCAGCGCAAGCCACGGGAACTGTCGGGTGGACAGCGCCAGCGGGTGGCCATGGGCCGGGCCATGGCGCGGGAACCGGACATCCTGCTGTTCGACGAGCCGCTGTCCAACCTCGACGCCTCCCTGCGCGTGCAGATGCGCAACGAAATCGCCCGTCTGCATGGACGACTGGGCTCGACCATGATCTACGTGACCCACGACCAGGTTGAAGCGATGACCCTGGCCGACAAGATTGTCGTGCTCAATGGCGGCCGCATCGAGCAGGTCGGCTCGCCACGCGAACTCTATGAGCATCCGGCCAGCCGCTTTGTCGCCGGTTTCCTCGGTTCGCCCAAGATGAACTTTCTGCCGGCGCACCTGCACACCCCAGGTGAAACCAGCCAGATCGACAGCCCTTTATTGGGTATGACGCCCCTTCCCTTCGACAGCGCCCACCTGGCGGCGAACAGCCCATTGACCTTGGGGATTCGCCCGGAACACGTGTCGCTCAAAGCGGCGCAAGGCAGCGCCGGCATCGTCGTGGTCGGGGTCGAATACCTGGGCAGCGAAACCTACGTGCACCTGGAGTCAGGCGAGGATGAACCGTTGATCTGTCGCTGCGAAGTCAACGCCGGATGGCGAGTGGGCGATCGGGTTGAACTGCAACTGGCGTTCGGCAGCGTGCATCTGTTCGACGCGGATGGCACGGCCTTGAGACGCCATCCTGCTGTTATTGAAGTCCTCCCGGAGGACGTCCCGCAGCGCTCGCCAAAAGCAGGCGCCCTATGACTGTGTCTGTGAATGCCATGAATGCCATGAATGCACCCATGCCCTCCCCCCTTGAACATGCGCAGCAGGCGCTGAGTGAAGGTCAGTCTCGTCTCATCGACGATTATCGACCGGACTATCATCTGGCGCCTGTCGCGGGCTGGATGAACGACCCTAACGGCGTGGTGTTTTTCCGTGGCGAATATCACGTGTTCTACCAGCACCACCCTTTCGATGCCAAATGGGGGCCAATGTATTGGGGGCACGCCAAGAGCGCCGACCTGGTCCATTGGCAGCATCTGCCCCTTGCCCTGGCGCCAGGCGATGACTTCGACCGCCACGGCTGTTTTTCCGGTAGCGCGGTGGTGTGTGGCGACACCCTGGCGCTGATCTACACCGGGCACACCTGGCTGGGAGAAGTGGGTGACGAACGCTTTATCCGCCAGGTCCAGTGCCTGGCCACCAGTGACGACGGCATCCGGTTCGTCAAGCATGGCGCTGTCATCGAGAACGCGCCGCAAGAAACGATCATGCACTTTCGCGACCCCAAGGTCTGGCAGGAGGACGGCTATTGGTACCTGATTGCCGGCGCGCGCCTGGGCGACAAGCCGCTGCTGCCGCTGTACCGCTCCACCGACCTGCACACCTGGGAATTCCTCGACTACGTGTCCAGCGGCAATGAGGGCGATGGCTACATGTGGGAATGCCCGGACCTGTTTCGCCTCAACGGGCGCGACGTGCTGCTGTACTCCCCCCAGGGCATGCAACCCGAAGGTTACGAACGCCTCAACAAGTACCAGACCGGTTATCGCATTGGCCGACTCGACAGCGAATGGCACTTCACCGGCGGGCCGTTCATCGAACTGGATAACGGTCACGACTTCTATGCCGCGCAAACGTTGGAGGCCGCCGATGGTCGGCGCCTGGTGTGGGCTTGGCTGGATATGTGGGAAAGCCCGATGCCGAGCCAGGCTCATCACTGGTGCGGCATGCTCGGCTTGCCCCGCGAGCTTGAACTGCAGGGCGATCGCCTTGGCGTGTTTCCGGCACGGGAACTGACGGCGCTGCGCCAGGCGCCGCTGCCGAGCGTCGCACCGTGGGGCGAGTCGGGCAGCTGCTGGGTGCCGCAAGTGCTGGGCGACAGGCTCGAAATCCATGTGCATCTGGATCTGCTCGGCTGCACCGAAGGCCGCCTGGGCGTCGCCTTGCGCTGCAGTGCCGATGAGCAGGAACAAACCCTGCTTTATTACGACGCGTCACTGCAACGCCTGGTGCTCGATCGCAGCCGCTCGGGTGCGCAAGTGAGTGGTCAGCGCAGCGTGTCGATCGAGTCGACGCAAACACAACTGCACCTGCGGGTATTTCTCGATCGCTCGTCCATCGAGGTGTTCGAGGAAAACGGCCGTTTCAGCTTCAGCAGCCGCCTCTACCCGCGGCCCGACAGCCTCGGGGTGAAGCTGTTGGCGAACGGGACTGGCGGGCGCGTCGCCATTCCCAAGGCCTGGCCGCTGGACTCGGGCTGGCTGTGAGTACCGTCATTCGAGTCGCGAGAAGCCCAGGGCCTGTGTCATGATTCTGCGTCAACCTGACTGGCCGCACTTCGCATGACTTCCGTGAAAGACGTTGCACAGCTGGCCGGCGTATCCCTGATGACGGTTTCGCGCGCGCTCAACACGCCGGAAAAACTGAGCCCCGAAACCCTTCAGCGGGTACGTCGCGCCATTGAGGAACTGCAATTCGTACCGAGCCTGTCGGCGCGCAGGATGCGCGGCGACAACCTGCAGGCGCGCACCATTGGTGTGTTCGCACTGGACACCGCGACCACGCCGTTCGCCGTCGAGTTGCTGCTGTCCATCGAACAGACCGCGCAGCAGGCAGGCTGGAACGTCTTCATCCTCAACCTGTTGAGCAACCCGCCCACCGACCAGAACATCGACCTGATGCTGTCGCACCGCCCCGACGGGTTGATCTTCAGTGCCATGGGATTGCGCCAGGTGAGCATTCCCGAGCGACTCAAGAGCAAGCCGCTGGTGCTCGCCAATTGCCTGGCCGATGACAGCCACCTGGTCAGTTATGTGCCGGATGATGAAGCCGGGCAGCATCGAGCCATGCAGCATGCGTTGAACCAAGGCTATCGGCGCCCGCTGTGTATCAATTTACCGAGGAAGAGTCTTGCCTGGGGCCTGCGCCAGCAAGGCCTGCAACGCGCCTGCCAGGCCGTCGGGCTGGCACCTGAAGCACTCCTGCAGTACGACCTTTCCGATCACGACGCCTACGGTGAAACCGCCGCCATTCTCGACCGGCATATCGTTGACGGCCGTCCGCAATTCGACATCCTGGTCTGCGGCAACGACCGCATCGCCTTTTGCGCCTATCAGCTGTTGCTGGGGCGCGGCCTGAAAATTCCCGACGATGTCGCGGTGCTCGGCTATGACAACATGATCGGCATCGCCGAACTGTTCATCCCGCCACTGACCACGGTACAACTGCCGTACTACGAGATCGGTCGCCAGGCGGCCCGGCACCTGATCGAGAACCTCGAGGTATCGGGTGCCCAGCCGGTGGATTGCCCGCTGGTGGTCAGGGCGTCGCTATAACGCCAATCGGCATCCGGCGCCCTGCCCTCAAGGCTGCTTCGCGGGCGACGGCGGCAGCGCCGCGATGATCCGGGTGCGGCATACCTCGAGGATTTCATCGGCCAGCGCGGAATCGTCCGGGCAGGCACGCGACAACATGATCGCACCGACGGCATGCGCCAACATGTCGAGCATTTTTGCCCTGATCGCTTCCTGCGGCGCGTCTTGCCCGGCCTCGTACCGGCTTTCGAGCGCGGCCAGCGTGTTTTCGATACCGTTGGCAAAGGTAGCCTTCAGTTCGGGCGATTGACGGGCAGCGTCGCCACACAGTGCCGCCATGGTGCAACCACCACCCCGGCCGTCACGGTGATCCCTGGACACGTAAAGATCGACGAAATCAGCCACGTCGATGCCCGCATTGTCGGTCAGCGACTGCGCAAGGCTGCTAGCTGCCGCTTCGGCCATCAAGTCGGCCTTGGAGCCGAAATGCTTGTAGAACCCGCCATGGGTGAAGCCGGCGGCCGCCATCAAGTCCGCCACACCCACGCCGTCAAAGCCTCGCTCGCGAAACAAGACAGAGGCCGTCTCGACGATGTGCTCCCGATTTGCCTGGGCCTGGGCCTTGGTCACCCTCATTTTTCACTCCCTCGTGCTGCTCGAAAATCATGCTCACATCATACATAGATGTCGAACATAATCAAATTCGTTGACCGTTTAGATTTCGGTCATCATCCTAATGAAAAGTCGCGCTCACCTCGCCAGGCTGCACGCGCTCCCTTTATCCAAACCTACGGAAACAAGACGTCATGACCGACCAGATCCTGTTCACGCCCTACACGTTGGGTGATCTCACGCTTTCCAACCGTGTGGTCCTGGCGCCGCTGACACGTAACCGTGCGGGGCAAGGCTTTGTACCGAGCGAGTTCGCTGCCACTTACTACAGCCAGAGAGCGTCGGCAGGCCTGCTGATCTCCGAGGCTTCACAGATTTCCCAGCAAGGACAGGGCTATCAGGACACACCCGGGATCTACACCCAGGCACAGATCGACGGCTGGCGCACGGTCACCGAGGCCGTGCATGCCAAAGGTGGGCGGATTTTCCTGCAACTGTGGCATGTCGGCCGCGTTTCCCACGTCGACCTGCAAGCGAATGGTGCGGCGCCAGTAGCCCCCTCCGCCCTGCGTCCGGCGACCAAGGTCTTCGTCAACAATAGTTTCGAGGACGTTTCCGAACCGCGAGCGCTGGACATCAGCGAGTTGCCCGGGATCGTCAACGATTTTCGCCAGGCGGCGGCGAACGCCATCGCCGCGGGATTTGACGGCGTAGAGATCCACGGCGCGAACGGCTATCTGCTGGACCAGTTCATCAAGGACGGCGCCAACTTGCGCACCGATGCCTACGGCGGCTCGATTGAAAATCGTGCTCGCCTGCTGCTGGAAGTGACCGCGGCAGTGGTGGACGAAGTCGGCGCCAACCGCACCGGCCTGCGCATCTCGCCGGTCTCGCCGGCCAATGGTGTGTCCAGCAGCGCGCCACAGGCCCAGTTCGACTACCTGGTCGACCAGCTCAACGCCCTCGACATCGTTTACCTGCACGTGGTCGAAGGCGCGACCGGTGGGCCGCGCGACGTTGCGCCCTTCGACTTTGGTGCCTTGCGCCAGCGCTTCAAAAAAACCTACATCGCCAACAACGGCTACGACCTGGACCTGGCCACCTCACGACTCGCCGAGGACAAGGCTGACCTGATCGCCTTCGGCCGGCCGTTCATCGGCAATCCGGACCTGGTGGAGCGGCTCAGAACCGGTTCGCCTTTGTCGGCTTTCAATCCCGCTACCCTCTACGGTGGTGGTGCGACGGGCTACATCGATTATCCAACGCTCGCTGAATCCAGCACGCAGTAACACTGGCCAGACCCGACCGCGCGCCTGAACAACAGCGCGCGACTCGCTCATCAACACCTTGAAGAAGAGAATCTCCATGGACACTCGCACAACTGTTCTCATCACTGGCGCCTCCACCGGTATTGGCGCTGTCTATGCCCAGCGCTTTGCGCAACGTGGACACGATCTCGTCCTGGTGGCCCGCGACAGCGCGCGCCTGGAAGCGCTGGCCGCCAAGCTGCGCAGCGAACACAACGTTGCCGTCGATATTCTCCAGGCCGACCTGACCCAGATCGGCGACCTGACAACCGTCGAAGCCCGGCTGCGCGATGACGCCAACATCGGCATCCTGGTCAATAACGCCGGCGCCGCCCAATCCGGGACCTTCATCGAACAGTCGACCGACAGTGTCGCGCACCTGGTGTCGCTCAATACCACCGCGCTGGTCCGGCTGGCCAGCGCCATCGCCCCACGCCTGGTCAAAGCGGGTGACGGCGCGATCATCAACATCGGCTCCGTCGTTGGCCTGGCACCGGAGTTCGGTATGTCGGTCTACGGCGCGACCAAGGCGTTCGTGCTGTTTCTCTCCCAGGGACTCAGCCTGGAGCTGTCTCCGAAAGGCGTCTACGTACAAGCCGTCCTGCCAGCGGCCACCCGTACCGAGATCTGGGAACGCGCGGGCATCGATATCAACACCCTGAATGAAGTCATGGAAGTCGGTGACCTGGTCGATGCCGCGCTGGTCGGTTTTGATCGTCGCGAGCCGGTGACCATCCCGCCCTTGCATGAAGAAGCACGCTGGGATGCCTTGCAGGCCGCGCGTCAAGGCCTGCTCGGGCAAATCCGGCAGTCCCATGTTGCCGAACGCTATCAAGACCCGGCGTGATCATTGTTTATCGGGCGCCGGCGCGAAGGACAGCGCCGGTATTTCCGGATGCCGGGCCGGGCGATCACTGCGCCGCATCCCTTATGAGAGCAAAGCACCATGAAGGCATTTTTAATCGACCGCTACGGCAAGCACAGTGGCCGTATCGGCGAGCTACCGGCCCCTGACGTGGGTGACCATGACGTTCTGGTCCGCGTGCAGGCCGCCAGCGTCAATCTGCTGGATTCAAAGATCAGCAAAGGCGAATTCAAACTGATCCTGCCCTACTCATTTCCCTTGGCATTGGGTCATGACTTGGCGGGGGTCGTGGTCCGCGTGGGATCCCGTGTCGAGCAATTCAAGGCGGGCGATGAAGTCTATGCCCGTGCCCCGGATGGGCATATCGGCACCTTCGCCGAGCAGATTTCAGTGAACGAAAATGCCCTGGCCGTGAAACCGGCAAACATCAGCATGGAAGAAGCCGCCGCCCTGCCCTTGGTCGCCCTGACCGCCTGGCAGGTACTGGTTGAAACAGCCCGATTGAAGAAAGGCCAAAAGGTCTTCATCCAGGCCGGCTCAGGTGGCGTCGGCACCCTCGCCATCCAGCTTGCCAAGCACCTCGGCGCCTTCGTTGCGACCTCTACCAGCACCGCCAATGTGGCGTGGGTCAAAGCCCTGGGCGCGGACGTTGTCATCGATTACAAGCAACAGGATTTCGCCAACGTTCTGCAGGACTATGACGTCGTGTTGAACAGCCTGGGCGCCGATGAGCTGGAGAAATCGCTGAAGATCCTGAAACCTGGCGGCCAGCTCATCTCCATCTCAGGACCACCCACCCCACAGTTCGCCCGGGCCCAGGGATTTTCCTGGGTGCTGAGACTGATCATGGGCCTGTTGAGCAGCGGTATACGCCGCAAGGCCCGCCAAAAAGGTGTGAGCTACGCCTTCGTGTTCATGCGTGCCAGCGGTTCTCAACTGCGTGAAATCACCACGCTCGTCGAGTCCGGCAGTATCAAGCCGGTGCTTGACCGATCCTTCCCCTTCGAGGCGACAGCCGATGCCTTGAGCTATGTCGAACAAGGACGATCGAAGGGCAAGGTCGTCATCAAGATTCACTCGGGAATGGCTCCTGGAGGAAAGGCGTTGATTTGACCTGCGGAAATCGGTTGACTACCTTGAAACTCACCCATCTCGTTCGACAAGGAGTGTCGACATGTGCGCAGCTGCTCGTGCGTTTTTTACCCCGCCCCTGGCGTTCCATGCGGTAGCTGCCCAGTCGCCGCATGATCCGCTGAAGCCCCGCATCAACCCCAACTACAACATCCACCAGGAACTCGATGCTGCGGCCGGTTGCCATTCGCTCTCGCGTTGAGTTGCCCTCGCCCATAACACCGCCGATGCCCGCGACAGGTTCAATGAAACCCGTCGGCCGGGCGCCACGAACCCTTCTGTTTTCTCTTTCCCCGGCATGGAATGCCGTGCCGGCTACTGGTTCCACCACAAGGAAGTCACGTCATGAAGACACGTTTGAACAGGATCACGCCACTGCTCGTCCTCCCATTGTTCTGGCAAACGACAGCAGCCAATGCCGAGTCGTGCGAAGAGACGCTGAAACGGGTGGAGGGGTTGTACAACAACACCGTCGACAGTTGCCGGCAAGACCCGGCCTCGGATTGTTCGGGATTGCTGATCAGGGGCACTCACCGCGCCAATCCGGCGAAGGGCGAGAAATGGGATGTCTGGAATCCAAGCCCGAAAGCGAAGGAGCTGGGCACCTTTGCCGCCTCCTGGATGCGGGTCGATGGCATCAGCTATGAAGATCCTGGCATGAGCACCCAGAACGGCTACATCATCACGCCGATCGACCAGGTACGTGAACCGGAAACCCCGGTGCACATCTACTGCGCATTTCCGAACGATGCCTGGACCGACTTTCGCGATGACCGAGGCTGCGGCAACAACAAAAACACCGCCCAGACAGAGGCGGTCTGCCAGGCCATGGCGCCGCCTATCCTCAACGCCAATGCCTGGGTCGCGCATTTCACCCGGTTCAACAACGACCGCAGGCAAGACCAGTTGCAATGTGGTTTCAATATGCGCAACCCCATGAGCAGCCGGGAACGGGTCGACGCGTTTCGAAACTTCATGGGCGCCCGGCAAGTCATCAATACCCGCGAGTTTCAAACCCAGACCGAACTGCGCCTGGGTAACCCGAAAGACGATGCACTGCCGATCCTGGCGTTTTTCTACAGCGATCAACGTGGCCTGAACGATGCATTGGCCAACCAACGGGACTACAAGGACAAGACCGGCAAGGATCGCAACGTCATCAAGATCGACTTCCCCAGGACGCCGGGCAGCAAGGCCACGTTCTCCTGCACCCGAACCACGCCACCACCCACGCAACAATTCTGTGACCGCTACATCGAATCCAGCACTTGGGTAAAACGTCCTGATCCGAAGCTTGGGCCCGACACCTGGTCGCTCCAGGTCGTGCCCACGGCCTGTGGTCGCGCGATCAAGGATGACCAGACCGACAGGATGTTTGCCGAGCTGTACAACAAGCACAAAGACGACGGGCAATGGCGGCAATACAGCGTCTACGGTGGGTCCCTCCGCCGGCAATTGGTGTGTCATCTGGCGGCAACCTTCGATGGCAAACCCGTCAGGGACAAACCCGAGTGGAACCTTGAGCCGGCACGTCCTTACGTCGACCAGGCCAGGGCTGTCGCACAGTACTGCAATCCTTACTGAGGCTTGAGCGGCAAACGCGACCTGCCGACACTCCAGGCGTCGGCGGATCGCGCATTTACCAAACAGCAATATGCGAATCCGCCCGGGGTTCGGTACCACCACACAGCACCCCGCTGACCGGGTCGCGCAGGATGATCTGGCCGCGGCCATAGTCGGTCAGGTCGCTGGCGATCTGAACCTCATGCCCCCGTCGAACCAAGGCATTGGCCAGGTCCCGTGAGGCCCCGTGCTCGATCCCGACTTTCATCCCACCCAGCCATTGCCAGCGCGGTGCATCCAGCGCCGCTTGCGGGTTCAGGCCGAAATCCACCAGGTTCATGACCATCTGCACATGCCCCTGGGGCTGCATGTAGCCGCCCATCACGCCGAAGGGACCGAGGGCCTCGCCATTGCGGGTGAGGAAACCGGGAATGATGGTATGGAAGGTCTTCTTGCCTGGGGCCAGGCAGTTGGCGTGGGTCGAATCGAGGCTGAATTCCTGCCCTCGATTCTGCAAGGCGATACCGCTGTCGGGCAGCACCACACCGGAGCCAAACCCGTGGTAGTTGCTCTGGATGAACGAGACCATATTGCCCTCCCCATCCGCGGTCGCCAGGTACACCGTGCCGCTGGCGTGGGGGTCGCCGGGCACGGGCGGTTGGGCCTGTTCGCCGATCTGTCGACGACGGTGGGCACTGTAGTCATCGCTGAGCAGGTCAGCCACCGCCACGCGCATGTGCAAAGGATCGGTGATGTAGTGCAGGCCGTCGCTGTAGGCCAGCTTCATAGCTTCCAGTTGGCGATGCCAGGTCTGTTGGCTGTCACGGTGATCGAAGTCGAAACCTTCCAGAATCTTCAACGCCATCAAGGCCACCAGGCCCTGCCCGCTTGGCGGGATTTCCCAGACATCCACGCCTCGGTAATTGACGTGGATGGGGTCCACCCATTGGGCACGATAATCCTTGAGGTCCGAGGCCCGCAGATAGCCGCCGCTGGCCCGGGAATGGGCGTCCAGGCGCTCGGCCAACGCGCCGCGATACAGGCTCTCGCAGCGGGTATCGGCCAATTCCTGAAGGGTGCGCGCCTGGGCCGGGTTGCGAAAAACCTCCCCGGCCTGTGGTGCCTGGCCATCGATCAGGAAAGTATCGAACCAGGCCTCGAGGACGGCATCCCGATGGGGCGTGAACTCGTTCACCGCAACCTGCCATTGATGGGCAACCACCGGCGACAGCGCAAAGCCCTCCCGCGCCAGGCTGATCGCCGGTTGCAGCAGCTCGGCAAAGGGCAGCTTGCCAAAGCGTCGGGACAACTCGGCCCAGGCCGACGGGCAGCCCGGGACGGTCACCGGTGTCCAGCCATAGAGCGGCATCTGCCCGTGGCCGGCGGCCTTGACCGCCTCTATGCTCAAGGCGGCCGGCGCATGGCCGTTGCCGTTGAGGCCGTGCAACTGGCCCTTGCACCAGACCAGCGCGAAGGCGTCACCGCCAATGCCACAACCGGTGGGTTCGACCACCGTCAGTGCGGCTGCCGTGGCGATGGCGGCGTCGATGGCATTGCCGCCCTTTTGCATGATCTCGATGCCCGCCTGGGCAGCCAGGGGCTGGGACGCGGCGACCATGCCCCGACGGGCGAAAACGCTCTGGCGTTGCGACGGATAAGGGTATTGGTGGGCAGAAAATTTCAGCATGGCGGAGGCTCTTCGATACAGGAATTCAGTGGCCGGGAAAAGTCATAACACGCGACTGAGAAAAGCCCGGGTACGAGGATGAATGGGGTGACAGAAAATCTGCTCCGGCGGCCCCTGCTCGATGAGCTCGCCCTGGTCCAGGACCACCACACGGTCGGCCACTTCCCGGGCAAAGCCCATTTCATGGGTCACCACGACCATGGTCATCCCCTCCTCGGCCAACTCCTTCATCACTTGCAACACCTCGCCGACAGTCTCCGGGTCGAGGGCGCTGGTGGGTTCGTCGAACAGCATGGCCTGGGGTTTCATCGCCAGGGCCCGGGCGATCGCCACCCGCTGTTGCTGGCCGCCGGAAAGCATCGACGGGTAGTGATCGGCCTTGTCCGCCAGGCCGACCCGCTCCAGCAGGCCGCGGGCCTGCTCCAGCGCTGCGGTGCGAGTCACGCCAAGCACCTGGATCGGCGCCTCGATGATGTTCTCCAGGGCCGTCATGTGAGGAAACAGGTTGAAGCGCTGGAAGACCATGCCGATGTCCCGCCGCTGACGGGCGATGTTGCGCTCCGACTCACGCACCAGGCTGCCGTCGGCCCGCTCGCGATAGCCCATGGCCCGGCCGTTGACGCGGATCCGCCCGCCCTGGATGTCCTCCAGCAGGTTGATGCAACGGATGAAGGTGGTCTTGCCGGAGCCCGAAGCGCCGATCAGCACCACCACTTCGCCGCGCCGCACTTGCAGGGAGATGCCCTTGAGAATCTGCAGCTCGCCGAAGGACTTGTGGACATCCAGCGCCTCGATAATCAGCTCTTCGCTTTTATGCGCCATGGTTAACGTGCCCTCAGCAGGTTCAGGGTGCTGCGACCGAACATCCGCGTCGAAGCCGGCGGCGGTGACGAGGGCCGGTCCGACTGACCGAAACGGGCTTCCAGCCAGCGCTGGAAAAAGCCCCACAGCGTGGTCAGCAACAAGAAGTAGATCGCCACCACCAGATACAGTTCGAACACCCGGAACGTCGCCGACGTGACCATCTGGGTACTGAGCAACAATTCCTGTACGCCGATCACGCTGACCAGCGTGGTGTTCTTGAGCATCACGTTGAACTCGTTGCCCAGCGGCGGCACGATGACCCGGAACGCCTGGGGCAGGACAATGCGGCGCATCAGTTTGGCGAAGGTCATGCCCAGCGAGCGCCCGGCCTCGTATTGGCCCTTGTCCACCGCACCGATGCCGGCGCGGATGATCTCGGCCATGTAGGCCCCCTCGTTGAGACCCAGGGCAATGATCGCCGCCTGGATATTGCCAGGGATTACCAGCCCAAAGAGGTCGATGTCTTCGAAGCGGAAAATCCCGCCAGCGGCCAGCGCGGTATAGAGAAAGACGATCTGCACCAGCAACGGCGTGCCGCGCATCAGCCACACGTAAAAGCGCGCTGGCAAATGCAGCAACGGGTTCCTCGACAACCGCAACAGCGCGGCGGCCAGCCCGAGGGCACAGCCCAGCAGCATCGCCAGCACACTGATCAGGCAGGTCAGCCAGAGCCCGGTGAGGTACACCCCACTGGGCTGCAACAGGTACTGCCAGAACACATCCCAATTGAAATTCATCGGTGGTTCACCTCAATCAAGCGTGTCACTGGCGACATGCCATTTGCCCAGCAGTTGGCTGTAGCTGCCGTCGCTGCGCATATCGCCGATGACCTGCTGCACGGCGGCGGTCAGTTGCGGGTCGTCCTTGCGAATGCCCAGGCCGGTGAGAATCCGGCTGAAGGCTGGCACGCCCTCCTCGAACAGATCGGGCGCCATGGCGGCGTAATAACCGGCGGTTTCCACGGTGGTGCCGTAGGCGTCGACCTGGCTGATGCGCAGAGCCTGGAAGGCATCGGTGTCGGAGTTGTAGACCACCAGTTTCATAGGCGGCTTGCCGGCCTTGGCCAGGGTCTCGTTCTCGGCGTCGAGCAGAGTCTTGATGGTGGAACCGTTAAGTACCGCGACCTTGTCTGCGGAGAGATCCGCCAGCGTCTTGAGGCCCTTTGGATTGCCCTTGGGCACCACCACCGCCTGGCTGGAATACATGTAGTTGACGATGTCGATCACCTCGCGGCGCTCGGGCTTGTCAAACAGTTGGTCGACGATCATGTCGCACTGTCGAGCCAGCAACGCGGGGAGCAGCCCGGAAAAGGGAATGACCCGCCATTCCACCTTCTTGTCGCCCAGGCGCTTGGCGATTTCCAGCCCCAGGTCCACGGTCAGTCCCTTGGGTTTCTGCGCCTCATCGAAGGACACCAGCGGCGGCGAATCCATGCCCGAGCAGTAGACGAGTTTATCGACCTTGAGCAAACGCTCCGGGACAACGGGCGCGGCAACCGCCCACTGTGCACAGAAACCCAAGGATAAAGCGGCAACCAACAGGCGAGGCTTATGCATGACCAGACACTCCAGTTCAGTAAGTAACGGGCAGTACTCAAAGTCAGAACACGGGCAGGCTCGGAGCCCGCTCTCGTTATTTTTTCGATTGCAGGAACTCGATCAATTCAGGGACGGTGCCTTCGATGTGCGCACGCACCACCGCCTCGGCCTTGTCGGCGTCGCCCGCACGCAGGGCATCGAGGATCAGCATGTGCTCCTGGCGCGCACTCAGGGGCTTTTCCACATGCTGCAGCCACAGGCGCATGGGCGCTTCGATCAGGGAATAGAGCGCGCTGATCTGCTTGAGCAATCGCGGACGACCGCTGAGGCTGCACAGGTACTCATGGAACGCGCGATGGCGGCTGACCCACTCGGCGCTTTCCTCGCGGTAATCGTCCATCTCGTCCAGCAGTCGCTCCAAGGCAGCCAACTGGCGCTCGCCAATTCTGGCTGTCGCGACACGGACTGCCAGGCCTTCCAGGGCGCTGCGCATCTCGAAGACTTCGTGCAACTCATCGATGTCCAGGCCGCTGACAATCGCCCCGCGATTGGGTCGCAGGGTCACCAGCCCCTGGGCATCCAGACGGCGAAAGGCTTCGCGCACCGGCATCCGGCTCATGCCGATTTCGTTGGCGATGTCCTCGGCAATCAGCCGGTCGCCCTTGCGTAACCGACCGCCACAAATGGCATCGAGCAGGAAGTTGTAGGCCTCTTCCTCGGCAGTCATCGGCGGACGTTCAGCGTAAGTCGGGGCAAATTGCATGGCAGCACCTTCTGAATTTTTGCATCCAATTATCCATGGATTCAAAAAAGCAGAATGCGTGCCAAGCTCACGAATGATCGTGCAAGTGTTTGATTTGAAGGAATTTACAGAGGAAAACCACTGCCAGTCTTAAAGCCCTGCCATAGGCTTGGCCGCACACCTGTGCTACCAAACAGCTCAGTGGCTGCCCTTTATGTGTGCAGGATGACGCTTCGGTAACACCGCAGGCGGCAGCCCATCATGCAGGTGCCCTGGGTGTATCTGAGGGTGACTCGCCAAACAGCGCCCGGTAATGGGCCGCAAAATGACTCAGGTGGAAAAACCCCATCGCCACGGCGATTTCACTGACGTTCAATGCCGCCGCACGGGTCGTGATCAAACGCCGGCGCACGGCATTGAGCCGCAGGTTGCGCAGGTACTCCACCGGACGCATCCCGGTGACCGCCTGGAAACTGTTCTGCAGGGTCCTGCGACTCACCCGCAATTGCTCGCACAAGTCGAGGATGCTCAAGGGCACCTCTGCGCTGGTGACGACCAGCTCCTGGCAACGCTTGACCAGATAGGCACTGACGGCAAAATTGCCGCGCCGGCCACGCACCTCGTCCGAAGCGTGACTGAACAAGTCGAGAAAGGCGTTGAGCAGCACGTCCTCGAGGATTTTTTCCGAGGCCGGATTGACCGCGTCCGCCTGTTCCAAAAGCTGACGAAACAGTGGGTGGATCCTTTGCTGCACGCGACGCAGCACCGCCTCATCCACGCTGACCTGGGACACGCTTTGCAGGCGCTTGAGCTGTTCGCTCGACAGTTCGTAGGCCGCCAGCTTGGCGAACCGCACCGTGTCGACATTGGCCGCAAAGAAGTGCATGCCTTCCGGGGCGTGCAAGACGAAGTCCTCGCCATCGCGCAATAGCACGACACTGTGGGCGCCCACCTGGTGCCCCTGGACCACCGGCGCACCGCCCAGCGACATGGCAATGCACAAG
Organism: Pseudomonas sp. H1_F01; assembly: GCF_054681425.1. Taxonomy (NCBI): domain Bacteria; kingdom Pseudomonadati; phylum Pseudomonadota; class Gammaproteobacteria; order Pseudomonadales; family Pseudomonadaceae; genus Pseudomonas; species Pseudomonas sp. H1_F01. Next base: position 4,131,638 of record NZ_CP162823.1, read on the forward strand.
CGCCCTTTTGGCGCGCAACCGCGCTGCACCACACGCTTATCCAGCACCTCCTGGAAGATCTGGAAGCGATCGGCGCACACCTGCCGCAGCTCGCTGGAAAGGCAGCCACGCCCGAGTTGGTCATAGACCTGTTGCCAGCCCAGGATCGAACCGGCATGTTGCTGAGGATCATTGAAGGTACGGACTTCGGCGAACATGATCATTGTTCCTCGGTGGTGCTGTGCTTAACCCTGGTGCTGATATCCAAAGAGGTCGATAAACCTGTGGCGAGGGAGCTTGCTCCCGCTTGAGCGCGAAGCGCTCACAAAACAGGTCTGCTGCGTAGCCCAGCGGGAGCAAGCTCCCTCGCCACGGACTCGTGAACCGTTCTTATTGTCGGAAAACCAAAGCCAGTTCCGTGCCAAGCATGTGCAAACGATATTCGCCTGCCCTGACGTCCATCGGCGCCAACAACGCCCCGGACAGCACCACCTGCCCCGCTTCAACGCGCTGCCCGTCGGCCAGCAACCGCCGGACCAGCCAACACAGATTCGCCAGAGGTGTGTCCTCGCGCGCCAGGACGTTACCTTCACCGCAGGACCCGCCGTCATGCACCAGGCGATAGTTCACTTCGGGCAGTCGATCCGGATCGAACCCCACCCTGGCCCCGAGGCAATACAGCCCCGCGGCGGCATTGTCGGCAAGAAACGCTCCGACACCGAAACGCCAGCCCTGCCAGCGACAATCGGCAATTTCGAATGCCGGCGCGACCTCGGAAATGGCGGCGAGGATGTCCTCGTCACTGTAGAAATCTGGCACCAGCGTGCGCCCCAGGACAAACGCCAGCTCGATCTCCAGCTTGGGCTGGATCAGCCGTGCCAGGGGCACCGTGCTGCCGGGTTCCACAGCCATGGCATCGGTCAGCGCGCCCAATACCGGTTCATCAATACCGAAACGGTCCTGGGCGGCGCGGCCGGCGAAGGCCACTTTCCACCCGGTCAACCGCTCACCAGCGGCCTGGCGCCGGCGCAGCGCCTCGCGTTGCAAGGTATAGCCCGCCGACAGGTCGAGGGCCTGAGGTTCCAACGAAGGCAAGGCGTGTACGACCTGCGCAGCATCGTGGAGCCGGATCAGGAAATCATCCTCACGCTTCATGAGAGTTGCTCCGCCAGTTTGCGCAAAACGCCTTCGAGCCGCTCGGGTGTGGTGATCGCGGCAACGAACCGATCTGGCCGCACCACCACAACGCAGTCACGCACCTTGGCAAACCATTCGCCCAAGCGATTATCGATGTCCTCGACGCAAATGGCGCCGCTGGCGGACAAGGGTTGGTTACGCCCCACGCCACTGCGCGAGCGATTGATCTGGATGAAGCGCGTCTCCCAGCGCGCCCACCAGGCGGCGGTTTGCTCGCTGAGCTGTTCGCTCGGATTGACCCGATACCCCAGCACCGCATAGGAATGCCCCAGTACATCGTCCAGGCGCCGGCGCTGACCCTGGGCGTCCTCGACAGACGGCTGGATGAACAACTGCCCGACCAGATCATCCTCATGCAGCTCGGCACGCTCGTGATGCACCAGGCCTTTGGTGATGGTCGCCTTGGGTTTGAACTTGAATTCCAGCAAGTGCGAGCGAAGGTTGTCGACGCTGTTGACGGCCTGGAACAACCAGTCCCGCACACCGGCCATCAACGGGTTGGTCAGCCCCAGCACCGCGCCCATGTTGTCGGCCAATGCGATGAGATCGGTCGCGTGCCCACGGCGCTCCTGGTCGTAACTGGCAAGAATCGTCGGCGACGCTCGCCCTTGAAGGATCGCGGCGAGTTTCCAGGTGACGTTGGCGACATCACGCAGGCCCGAATTGAGCCCCTGCCCGGCCCAGGGCGGGGAAATATGCGCCGCATCCCCCACCAAGGCCACACGGCCCTGGACAAAGCGCGCCGCGACCCGAGAGTTATGGGTGTAGGCGCGGATCCGGATGATTTCCAGTTGATCGACCGCATCGCCGATATGCCCACGGATCAAGTCCCGGATCGTCGTCTCTTCGCACATCCGGGTCTCGTCTTCGCCCTCCAGGAGCATGAACTCCCAGCGCCGCTGCTGATACGGCAAGTAGATGCAGACGAAAGGTCGCTGAGGGTCGGCATGCAGGGCGGTATACGGTGCATCCAGGGTGTCGTTGGCCGTGTCGATCACCACCCATTTGCGCGGATGGGTCAGCCCCAGCAGCTCGATGCCGAGTTTCTTGCGCACGCTGGAACGTCCACCATCGGCGCCGATCACGTACTGCGCCTGCAATTGATAGAGCTCGCCCTGGGCATCGCGCACCTGCAAGGTCACGCCCTCGGCATCCTGCTCCAGATCGAGCATTTCATGGCCCTGGCGCAACTCGACACTGGCGTACTTGCCCAACTGCTCGCGCAACGTCGTTTCCAGCAACTGTTGCATGAAGATGTTGCGCATCGGCCAGCCATAGTTTGCCGTGCTCGGCTTGACCTCGGCAAAACACACGCCTCGCGCATTGTAGTAACGCAAGGGCACGTTGCAGATCATGTCGCGCGCGGCCAGTTCGGCGATGCCGATGCCCTGCAACACACGCAGGGCCTCGTCATCCATGCCCACCGCACGCGGATACGGCAGGACGCCGTCAGCCAACTCAAGGACGATGCAGTCGATGCCGTACAGCCCCATGTAATGAGCGGCCGTGATCCCGTTGGGGCCGCCGCCCACGATGACAACCTGGGTTTTCTCCTGCTTCATCGCTATTCACCGCTTTGTTGTTGTGGTTGTAGGCACTGGTCATACAAATAGTCCATGACGACAAGGTTGAACATTTCGCTCTGGTCATCATGCACATAATGGCTGGCGTCGGCGATTTCCTCTGTGCGCACCCACTTACTGGCCTGCTTGATCGACTCAAGGGTCGCCAAGGGCAGGAAATCGGAACGGGCGCCACGAATGAACAGCGTCGGGCAATCCAGCGCCCGTACCGCCGGCCACAGGTCGGTCGGGGTAATACTCAGGCGCGCCTGGGCAATACCTTGCTGGTCGTGACGCCATTCGATTCCAGCCAGGGTTTCCTTCATGGAATACATCAACCTGGAAGCCAGCCCCTCCTGAGAGAGGCCAGGTCGCGCTTGCAGCCAGAACTGGGCGGCACTCTCCCAGTCAGGAAACAACAGCGGTGTCTGGCTCATCTCGCGCCGAATGCGCTCGGCGCCGTCACCGCTGACCGAAGAACCAGGGCCGATGTCCTCGATCACCAACGCTTGCAGTCGTCCCGGATTGAGCCGCGCATACTCCAGTGCATTGGTGCCGCCAAGGGAATGCCCCACCAGGACGAAACGCTGCAGTTCCAGATGCGCCACCAGATCTTCAAGATCGTTGACATAGGCCTCGGTCCGGTAACTGGAGGCATCCGCCCAGTCACTGTGGCCACGACCACGCTGGTCAAGGGCATAGCAGCAGTACCGCTCGCCCAACGCATTGACCAGGCCATCCCAGGTCTGGGCATAGGAGCGCAGCCCGTGGAGCAGTACCACCGCAATGCCCGACGGATTGCCCCAGGACAGATAATGCAGGCGCAGCCCCGATCGATTGGTGAAGAACTGGCTGTTTGCAGACATTCGTTTGCTTCCCACGATCCGTACCTCAATACAGGCCGTCATTGCCCTTGACGTCGGCAGCCTCAAGGCCACCCAGGCGCGCATGCAAGCGTCCACGCGTGGCGAAGGCCCAGATGATGATCAATTCGTCGGCCGCCGGACCATCACCGAACGACAACGAAATGCTGTCGTAGTGCGAACGGACATACAGCGCATCCTTGTGAGCCAGCGGCACATCGATGGTCACGCCAGGCCCGCCACGCTTGCCCGTGGAAGGCACCCAGGATTTGCCGCCGCCCAATGCGACGCGGATCGGATCCGCCGCCGGATTGGTCAACAATGCATTGCCATGCTCGTACTCGCCCTGGCTGCCCACCAGGCACGCCTTGCCATAGCTGACGATCTTTTGCTGGCCGGCCAGTACCCGGATGCGCCGACCAAACTCCTGACCCAGCAAGGGTGATGGCTCAATCAACTCGGCCAGGCTTTCACTGAAACGGCCGGCATAAGGGTTGGCGATCACCGCGCCAATGGCGTACTTGAACAGCGGCTCGCCATCGGCCAACTGGCCCGTTTCGTTGGCCAGGGTTTCCTCGACGAAGGTGTACCATTTGCGGATGTGGTAACTGGCGAAATTTGCGGTTTTCATAAGAGAAGTCTCTTTCAAAGTGGGTCGAGATCGAAATGCCGGCTGGGGGCTCCAGCGGCCTTGAAGCGGGCCTTGCCGCGTGCATCGTCGTGTTCGGACTCGAGGAAGAATTCCAGGCGATTGCCATCGGGGTCGTTGAAATACACGCCGTTACCGATCTCGTGGTCAGTGATCTTCACCACCTCGACGCCCTTCTTCAGCAACATGCCGTAGAGCTTGCGCAGGGTGGTCATGTCGCCCGCGATCTCCAGCCCGTAGTGCTGCAGCCCCAGGCCGCCCTGGTGGGCCCCGGGTGCTGCACGGAGCAACGCGATATCGTGGTGCTTGGCACCGAAGGCCATCATGATCCAGCTTTCACCCCGGGCGCTTTCATGCATGCCCAGCACGTCGGCGTACCAACGCGCCGACACTTCAGGGTCGCTCACGGACAGCGACAGGTGAGTACGAACGACTTCGACTTTCATCGCGCGATACCTCAGTTCTTCTTGATGATGGATTGATGCCCGGACTTGATTTGCGCCACCGCGGGCGTCCAGAGCACATCAGCGATTTCACTGAATTCACGCCACTGCTTCTGCCAGCCGTCACCGCCGTTCTCGGAGGTGAACAGATGCCCGTACTTGGTGCCGGCGACAATCTGGCGAGGGTCGGCAGGGTTCAAGGCAATCGCCCAGACACAGGAGTTGGGCTGTTGCGGCAGTGGCAGCACTTCCCAGCTGAGGGCGGCATCCCGGGAGACCAGCACCTTGCTGGTCGTGCCAGGGGTGCCGTCGGAAATGCTCAGGTAGAGCGTATCCTCGCTGCCCAGCGCTGCATTCATGGCGCGCACGTAGTACAGGCCGAAGGTTTCCCGGGCGACGATGCCGGTCCAGGTCTGCCCCTCGTCGAGGCTGCGGTAAACGGCGTTGACGCACACCACCACGATGACCTTTTGCCCATGGTTGGGCAGGACCACGATGTTGTGCACGTCCGAGTTGAAGTCCCACAGCAGGCGGTCATCGACACGGGTCCAGCTATCGCCACCGTCACGGCTGTGGAACAACCCGCCCTCTTCCAGGCCGAACCAGAGCTGGTTGCGATCGGTCGGGTCGTAGGCGAAAGCCAGCAAGCGCGGACGGCTGACCCCTTCGCAAAACTCCGGGATTTCCACCGGGGCACGTTCCCAGGTCTGGCCACCGTCGAGGGTGCGCCACAGCACCGCGCGCGACGGCGCACCGGTGCCGACGAAAATGCGCTGTGCATCCTGAGGATCCACGGCCACCTTCCAGACGGTCTGGCCGTTGAAGGGCGAATCCACCCGCTGCCAATGGCCTCCGGTATCACGGCTGATGCACAGGCCGACATCGGTGCCGGCATAGATCACCTCAGGCGTCCCCGGATGCAAGCTCAGGGAGCGGGTGATCGCGTCGAATTCCAGGTCCTGGCCCAGGCCCAGGCGATGCCAGGTACGGCCATCGTCGGCGCTGCGGATGACCGCCTGCCCTACGGTGGCGACCAAAAGGGTTCCGTTACTCATCACTGCTGCTCCTCAAATGAAGATGCCGCGGGTCAAGCCGCCGTCGATGCCAATGGATTCCCCGGTCACCGCACCGGCCTTGGGGGATGCGAGGAAACCGATCAGCCAGCCCATTTCGATGGGTGCCAGGGTGCGTCGGATCGGCGTTGCGTCGATGTAGCCCTGCTCCACCTGCTCGGGCGTCTTGCCCTGCTTGATCCCTTCGCGCTCGTAGAGCTCCTGGATGTGCGGGGTGTCCACGACGCCGGGGTGGATCAGATTGACCGTGATGCCGGCTGGGCCCAGTTGGTCGGAAAGCGTCTTGGTCATGTGGGCGATGGCCAGGTTGCGCATGCCCGAGAGGACCTTGCTGCCACGCCCGGTCAGGCCACCGATATTGATGATGCGACCGAAGCCACCGGCCTTCATGTGCGGGGTCACGGCCTTGGCGCAACGGAAATAGCCGATCACCTTGGTGTTGAGGTCCGAGAGCAGTTCGTCGTCGCCGGCGTGCTCGATGTCGTTGCGCACCACACCGGACGGGGCCGCGGCGCCGTTGACCAGGATGTCGATGCGGCCAAAGTGCTTGTGGGCAGCCTCGACCATGTCGGACACCGCCGACATCTGGTTGGTGTCACAGAACAGCGGCAGCACCTCGTTGCCGGTCTCTGCGGTGATTTCCTCGGCGGCTTGCTGGAGGTATTCCATGCGCCGCGCGCAGATCACCACCTTGCAACCTTCCTGGGACAGAAAGCGCGCGACTTCCTTGCCGATGCCCATGCCACCGCCAGTGACGATCGCCACGCGGCCTTGTAATTCCAGATCCATAGCAGTTCCTCTTGTGATTGTTCGGCTCAGGCGAGATCGACGAAGACACTTTTGGTTTCGGTGTAGGCATCGATCACGTTCTTACCCATTTCCCGGCCCCAGCCGGATTGCTTGTAGCCACCAAATGGCGAGGCTGGGTCGACGACGTTCCAGCAGTTGATCCACACCGAGCCGGCCTTCAACTGGGCGGCCACGCGATGGGCGGAACGCAAGTCACGGGTCCAGAGCCCGGCGGCCAGGCCATAGGGCGAGTCGTTGGCGCGCAGCACCAGTTCATCGATCTCGGTCCAGCTCATGACGGTCAGCACCGGCCCGAAGATTTCCTCCCGGGCGACACAGGCGCGTTCGGCGCGATCGAGAAACACGCTGGGCCGGATGAAGTGGCCGCGCTCCAAGTGGGCCGGCCGATCACCGCCGCAGATCAGCTCGGCGCCTTCTTCCTGGCCGCGTTGCAGGTAGCCATGCACCGTGCCCAGTTGCCGGGCCGAGACCAGCGGGCCCATGCTGCTGGTCGGATCCAGGCCAGGCCCCAACACATGGGCGGCCGCATGGCGCTGGAGTTCTTCAAGCACCTGATCGAGGACGCTGGCATGCACGTAGAGACGCGAGCCGGCGGTGCAGACCTGCCCCTGGTTGTAGAAAATGCCGTCGGCGGCGCCCTTGGCGGCACGGACGATATCGGCGTCCGGCAGGATGATGTTGGGGGACTTGCCACCCAGCTCCAGGGAGACCTTCTTCATGTTGCCGGTGGCCGCCTGGGCGATCAGCCGCCCCACCTGGGTCGAACCGGTGAAGGCGATCTTGTCCACGTCCGGGTGCTGGGCCAGCGGTGCGCCGGTATGCACACCCAGACCGGTGAGCAGGTTGACCACCCCGGCCGGGAAACCGGCGGCCTCGATCAACTGCACCAGGCGAATCGCAACCAGAGGCGTCTGTTCGGCGGGCTTGAGCACCGCGACGCAACCGGTCGCCAGCGCCGGGCCAAGTTTCCACACGCACATGGTCAGCGGGAAGTTCCACGGCACGATCAAGGCGCAGACGCCCACCGGCTCGCGCAAGGTGTAGTTGAGCATCGGCGCGCCACTGGACGGCGATACCGGCAGCGTGCTGCCTTCGATCTTGGTCGGCCAGCCCGCGAAATAACGAATGATATTGGCCGCACTGGCCGCTTCGCCCCGGGCCGCGGCGATCGGCTTGCCGTTTTCCAGGGTGATCAGTTGCGCCAGCTCTTCGCGATGCTGGTCGAGCAGTTCCGCCAGGCGAAACAGCAACAACCCGCGCTGGGCCGGTGAGTGCTGCGCCCAGGGGCCGGTGAAGGCCGCGCGGGCGGCAGCGACGGCGGCATCCACGTCGCGTTCGCCGCCTTCGGCGACTTCCGCCAGAATGTTCTCAGTGGCCGGGTTTTCCACGGCAAACCGGCGGCCGTTGGCGGCGTCCTGCCAGGTCCCGCCGATAAACAGGCGCCCGGGCTGCGACAGGAACTTCTCGACGGCAGGTAACAATTGAATCGGGTTCATATCCGCTCCTTCACAGGGCCATTTCAATCAGGCAAGGACCGCCATCGGCCTTGGCGTTGGCCAGGGCGCGCTGCAACTCACCATTGGTGTGCACAGTGCTGGCCGGCAAGCCGTAGCCCTTGGCCAAAGCCTTCCAATCGATGCGTGGACGGTCCAGTACCGTCAGGCTCAGGGCCTCGGGGCCCAGCTCGGTCATGCCGAAGCGGCGCAGCTCGTTCTGCAAAATGGCGTAGCGATGGTTGGCCGCGATCAGGATCACCACGGGCAGTTGCTCGCGGGCGATGCTCCACAAGGTCTGGATGGTGTACTGGGCACTGCCGTCCGATTGCAGGCAGAACACGCGATTGCCGCGCTCGGCCATGGCGGCGCCAAAACCCACCGGGATGCCCTGGCCGATGGCGCCACCGGTGTTGGTCAAGACCCGATGCCGTGCGGCATGGGCCGAAGCGGTGAAGAACGGATAGCCGCACGTCCCGCCTTCCACCGAAACGATGCAGTCGTCGGGCAGCGACGCAGCCAACACCTGGCCCACGGACTGTGGCGTCAACGTGGCTTCGCTGGGCGGTAGTTCGATGCCGGTTGGCGTGGGCACATAAGCCGGCGCTTCAAGCGCATCGGCAAGCGCAGTGAGCGCGCCGGCAACATCGTCCCCTACTTCCGCCAGGCAGAGCAGGCGTTCACGTTCGGCCAGGCGAGAAGCGATGCCTTCGTAGCCGAAATAACTGATCGGGTCTGGCACGCCGGCGCACACCACGGCGTCGTACTGGTCAAGAATCTCAATGGCCACTTCGGGGAAGTAAGGCAGGCGATCCAGGTCAGGCAAACCACCGCCGCGATAGCTCAGGCGCGGAAAGGTTTCGGCGAACAGGCGCACGCCTGGCAGTTGTGCCAGGCGCCCCGCCGCTTCGAGTCCGGCGACGGACAAGCCTTGGTCGCCAACGATAAACACCAGGCGCTGGCCATCGCGAAGGGCCTGGGCGACCGCCTCGATCCGGTCACCGGCAAAACGGCGAACCGGGGCCTGCAATGTCGTGAAGGCTTTCTCGTGCTGCACCGTGTTGGCTTGCAGGTCCATCGGCAGAATCAGGCTGGCGATCTGCCCGTTGGCTTGCCAGGCGGCACGCACTGCCTCTTGGAAATCTTCGCCGACACCCGATGCGGTGCGCGATGTGCGCACCCATCCGGAAACACTCCCGGCCAGCGCCTGGATATCACTGGCCAGCGGCGGATCGTAATTGACGTGCCATGACGCGTGATCGCCGATGACGTTGACGATCGGGGTGTTGGCGCGACGCGCGTTGTGCAGGTTGGCAATGCCATTGGCAAAGCCTGGCCCCAGGTGAGTCAGGGTCATCGCCGGCTTGCCGGCAATCCGGCCATAGCCGTCCGCAGCACCGGTGCACACCCCTTCGAACAAGGACAACACCGGCTTGAGGGCTGGCGCACTGGCCATGGCTGCCACCAGGGGAATTTCAGTCGTTCCGGGATTGGCGAAGCAGTATTCGATACCACTCGCCACCGCCGCTTTCACTATCAGTTGCGCACCATTCATTTCCAGCCCTCTTGATCGAGCGTTTGCAGTGGCTGAGATTTATCACACAGAAAAACCCTACGCTCAAGCATTTTTATACATAAAAACTCTTATTTTGAGATTTATGCAAAAATATGACGTAAATACTACCTTCAATATGTATGTTTTTCTCAAGCACTGACGTATCGTGGCAACGCCCTGTTCGCCGAGCGAGCGGGCTTTTCATCATCGGCGCACCTACCTATAGTGCTCACCCAACGACCACCTACGCGCCATCCCCCCCTTTAGGAGCGAAATGAGCAGTCTGAGCAAAATGCTGAGTGTGCTGGACCTGTTCGACCCGGCAACGCTGAAGATCGACCCCGACACCATCGCCGAGCGCATGGGCCTGTCACGGGCGACCGTGTACCGCTACGTCAAGGATTTGTGTGATGCGGGCCTGCTGGTCAGGGTGGATGCCGGTAGCTACGGCCTGGGGCCACGGATCATCGAGCTCGACTGGATGATGCGCCAGTACGACCCGATCCTCGTGGCGGGCCGCGAGTTGATGCACCAGCTGTCCGAAGCCACGGGCCTGGCGGTGTTCGCCAGCGTTTTCTATGACGGCCACATCATCAACACCTACATCGCCGAACCCAACGACACCTACCAGTTCGCATTCGGTCGCGGCCAGCCGCTGCCGTTTTTTCGCGGTGCGCAATCCAAGGTGCTGATCGCCTTCCAAAAGGGACGGCGCCTGCAACGCCTGTTCGAAGAACACATGGCCAACGACCCCGACAACGGCTATGACTGGGCAAGCTTCTCCAAAGTGGCGAAAAAGATCCGCAAGGACGGCTATTGCATGACCCACGACGAACTCAACCTGGGACTCACCGGTATCGCGGCACCGATCATCAACCCTGGGCTCGACGAGGTGGTGGGCAGCCTTTCAGCCGTCGGCAGCACCGACAGCTTCAAACTGCTGCGCCAGGAAACCGTGATTGAAATGGTGATGGACACCACCCGGCGGATTGCCGAGAGAATGCAGAATCCGCCTGCCATCGGCTAGAAACCGGAGGTGCGGCCATACCGCTGCCCTGTAGGAGCTGTCGAGCGAAGCGAGGCTGCGATCTTTTCGCTCCCCCATTGAGTCCCAAGCGAAAGATCAAGATCAAAAGATCGCAGCCTTCGGCAGCTCCTACATGTCCCGGCGGGAGCAAGCTCCCTCGCCACAGGTTTTATCGAACACCCCCTACTTCAGAACGGAACGGCCACCGTCACCTGGCTGTACACGTTGGTGCCATTGCCCGCCACTTGATTGCCCCCGGTCGTTGCATCCCGATCCGGCTTGTAGAGCCCTATCAGCGGAGTGATGATCACATGCTCGTTGACCGCCCACTCGGCATACAGATCCAGCTCACGGGCATCCAGGTTCAGGGCGTTATTTTTGCGTACCGTGTTGAAATCGAAATACAACACGCCGAGGGTCAGGTTTTCCAGTGGCGTGGCCTTCAGGCCGACATGGTGGATAGCCGTATTGCTGTTGAAGGGCCCTGCGTAGTTACCCGCGACTTCGCCCTGGAACCAGGTGCCATAGCCGGTGCTCTGCCCGGTGAACAGCGAGTCCCACTTCTGGGAATAACGACTGTAGCGGTACGTCAGCTTCGGGGCCCAGGCCAGATCGGCAAAGGTGTAGCCGGCCTCGGCGTACCAGGCGTTCTGCGGGCCGGCGTCCTTGTCCTGCCAGGCGTATTCGAATGCCAGGCTAGCGTTCTCGATGCCCGCGTCACCTTCACCACGAATGCTGTAGACGTCCATGCCCTTGCGTTGCTTCTGGAAATCGCTGGCCCACTGCTCGTTCACGTCGAGGCCATGTATCCAGGTCAGCCCCAACGTGCCCGCCTTGGCGGTGTAATCGAGCGTACCGGCGGCCAGTTCGGTTTCGGCCTGGGCGCGGTTATCGGACTTGAGCCACACCACACTGCCATGCAGCCCATCCTGCCCGCCCAGACGTAATACGGCGGTTTGATCGAACGCGTGCCGGGCAGCCAGGTAATAGGCTCCACCGCGATTCAAGCGACCATCGGCAGGCCCCTTGCCCAGGTTCGGCCCGTCATCGTTGATCAGGAACCCCCTGCCCAGCTTGACCACCTGGCGGCCGCCGGAGATATCGACACCGTCCTGTCCCAATACGGGGAACAGATCGGCGGAACGCCAACCCAGGTAAGCGTCTTCAATCTTCGTCGTGCGCTCGCTGCCCAGTGTATTGCCGGCCGCGTCGCCATCGCCCCAGGTGGCGGAACTGACCAGGCTGAACGCCCCGTAGGCGGTGCCATGGCCGGCCAGGCCCTGGTCGCCGCTGACGCCATACTTGATGAAGCCTTCGCGCCAGGTTGAACCACCTGGCCTGCCGTCGTAATTCTTGCGACTGTTGAAAAGACCGAACACGGCCAGCATGTCGGCGTTGAGGTGAGTATCGTCATCGGCATACAACTCATAGGCCTGGACCTGACTCGCAGCGCAGAGCGCCAGCGTACAGGCAAGGCCACTGCCGAAAAATCCCATACGCGATAGATTTCGCATGGCTGGAGCTCCTTGTGGTGCGCCCTTGTAGGCTGTTTTTATATGCAGGAGCCGGCGCCGCAAGCGGCACCGGCTGGCCGGGCTAACGGCAGTCAGCGAGTGCGCTATCCAACGCGCCGACCATCATGGCGGCCTCGTCGGACGTGAGAGTCAGCGGCGGCGACATCACGATTTTGTTGCCTATCGGGCGCATCAATACGCCGGCCAGGCGCGCCTGCTCGGCGATGCGCGAGGCCAGGCCCGTTGCAGGGTCAAGCGGCTCGCGCGTGGCCTTGTCCGCCACCAGGTCCACGGCGATCATCAAGCCTTTGCCACGCACTTCGCCCACCACTGCATAACGTTCGGTCAGCGGTTGCAGTTGCTCCAGCAACTGGGCACCGACTTTCCCGGCGTTGCCCGGCAAATCCTCGGCCTCGACGATGTCCAGCACTGCCAGGGCCGCCGCACAGGCAGTCGGGTGCCCGCTGTAGGTGTAGCCGTGCATGATTACGTTGCTGAAACCCGGGCCGTTCTCGATGGCATCGACCATGCGCTGGTTGAAGACCGTGGCGCCCATGGGGATGTAACCGGCGGTGATGCCCTTGGCCAGGCACAGTACGTCGGGAGCGACGCCCCAGCCACGACTGCCGAGCATGCAGCCGGTGCGGCCGAAACCCGTCACCACTTCATCGGCGATCAACAGGATGCCGTGGCGGTCGCAGACTTCGCGCAGCCTCTTCCAGTAGTACGCCGGCGGCACGATCACACCGCCGGCACCTTGCACCGGTTCGGCGATCAGCGCGGCAATGGTCTGCGGGCCGAGCAGTGCGATCTGGTCTTCCAACTGACGAATGCAGTGAGCGGTCAGTTCTTCCGGATCGCGGCAGTCCCAGGGGTTGCGGTACAGCCACGGCGTGTCGAGCAGATGACAGCCAGCCAGCAGCGGCCCGTGGTTGTAGTGATACACGCCGTTGCCGCCCACCGAGGTGCCGCCCACGTGCACGCCATGGTAACCATTGCGCAATGACAGAAAGCGCGTGCGCCCTGGCTCGCCGCTGGCGATCCAGTATTGGCGGGCCATTTTCAGGGCCGTCTCGACCGCATCGGAACCGCCGGAGCTGAACAACACCCGGGTCATGTTTTCCTGGGCGAACATCGACGTCAGCCGCTCGGCCAAGTCGAACACCCGCGGATGGGCGATGCCGTCGAAGGTCTGGTAATAAGCCAGTTCGTCCAGCTGCGCGGCAATGGCCGCCTTCACTGAAGCCCGGTTATGGCCCACGTTCACGTTCCACAAACCGCCGACCCCATCGAGCATGCGATGGCCTTCGATATCGGTGATGTAGTTACCGTCGCCACGGGCGATGATCAACGTCTTGGACCGGTTCGTCGGCGCCGAAGAACTCATCGGGTGCCAGAATTTTTTTGGTGCTGTCTTGTATTGCTCGTACATGGTTGCATTCCTCACTCTGTTTCACGCTTGCGTACGTACAGCAGTTGCTGGCCGGTGAACTCCAACAACCCTTCAAGGCCGAACTCGACGCCGAACCCGGACATCTTGCTGCCGCCAAACGGCGTATTCGGCTGGATCAGCGCATGGCAGTTGACCCAGGCCATGCCACATTCCAGGCGACTGGCCAGGGCCTGTGCCTGCTCGCTGTCGCGTCCCCAGACCGATCCACCCAGGCCCATGTCGCCAGCATTGGCGCGACGCAGGACATCCTCGACATCCTGGTAGGCAATCAGCGGCAACACCGGCCCGAACTGCTCCTCATCCACCAGGCGCTGCCCATCGGTCACATCGGCGACCAGCGTCGGCGGATAGAAGAAGCCGGGGCGGTCCAGACGAGCACCGCCACACAACACACGCGCGCCCTGGGCACGGGCATCCGCCACCAGTTCCTCCACCAGCGCCAGCTGTTCGAGGTTCTGCACCGGGCCAAACGTGACCTCGGGCGCCAGGCCGTCACCCACTACCTGACGCTTGGCGATCAGGGTCAGGGCCTCGGCAAAGGCCTCGTACTGGGATTGGTGGATGTATAACCGCTTGAGAGCAGCGCAGGTCTGCCCCATGTTCAGGAATGCGGCCTGGAAAATATCTTCGGCGACCGCCTCGACCGAGGTGCCTGGCAGCACGATGGCGGCATCGTTGCCGCCCAGCTCCAGGGTCAGGCGCTTGAGGTTGCCGGCGGCGCCGCGCATCACGCTCTGGCCGGTGGCGGTGGAGCCGGTGAAGACAATCTTCTGGATACCGGCGTGGGAGGTGATCGCACTGCCGAACCCTTGTTCACCGGTCACGCTATTGATCACGCCCCGAGGCACGTGGCGAGCGATGACTTCCACCAGGCGCAGGGTGCTCAAGGGGGTCAGGCTCGATGGTTTGCTGATCACGCAGTTACCGGCCCGCAATGCCGGCATGATGTGCCAGACAGCGATCATGAACGGCCAATTCCAAGGCGTGATCGACGCGACCACGCCCAACGGCTTGCGGTGCAGTTCAATACGCTGGGTCGGGGTTTCTTCCACCAACTCCACGGGAATCTGCTGCTCGGCGGCATAGCGCGTCCAGGCCACCGCACCCATCACTTCGGAGAACGCCAATTCCAGCGGCTTGCCCTGTTCCAGGACAATGAGCCGGGCCAACGCCTCGGCTTCCTGTTCGAGATCGGTAGCGATGCTCAGCAGGCGCTGGCGGCGATCTTCATGGGTGCTGTGTCGCCACTCGACAAAGGCCGACTGCGCCGCTTCGACGGCAAGGTCCAGCTGGGCCAGGGAACCGGCCGCGCATCGAGCGAACACCGTACCGGTCGCCGGATTGAGCACATCAAAGTGCCCGTTTTCACCGTCGACCCGAGCCCCATTGATGAGCATTTGATAATCGTGCATAGAACCTTCCTTTCACGCGCTGACGAACCGTCCCGAACGACAGCGGACTTGTTTTCTGGGTGGATTGACGTTGTGCCTGACGCCTTAGAGCTTGTGGCTTCCCAGCGCCATGAACCGCTCGGGCGATACCTTGCGCAATCGAGCGGCGAGGAACACGCCGACGATCAGCGCGGCGGGAATCACAGCGCATAGGCCATAGGACAGAAGCTGGCTGGCGCCGGTCAGCACGTCGAAATGAATCACCGCAAGGGCCAGGACCGCCAGCAATGCCAGGCACGAAAAGACCGGAAGAATCCGACCGCGCCAGAGCCCCAGCTTCAGCTCCGGGTGAGCGCGAAAATAGACAAACACCGCCGCTGAGGTCAGCGCCATGAGCAGGATCACGCACAGCGTGGCCAGGTTGGAAAACCAGGCGAACAGCTGAAGGATCGGATCGGCGTCCAGCGCGGCGAAGATCAGCACCACCACCGCCGCGATCAGGCTTTGCAGGACCGAGCCCATGTGCGGACTCTGGTGCACGCGATGGGTGGTGCCCAACCGGCTGTGCAGCAAACCGTCACGACCGATGGCATAGAAATAACGCGCCGCGGCATTGTGGAACGCCAGCAGCCCGGCGTAGATGCTGACCATGAACAGCACGCGGATGATCTGGGTCAGGTGCGGGCCGACAAAGTGATCGGACATGCCGTAGATGAACGTGGTGGGATCCTGGAGCGCTTGCAGGGTCGGCACGATCTTGTCGGCCCCGACGCCAATCACCATCGCCCAGACCGACAAGGCATAGAAACCACCGATCAACAGCACCGAGCTGTAGGTGGCAATGGGAATCGTGCGGTGCGGATTTCTCGCCTCCTCGCCGTAGATGGTGGTGGCCTCGAAGCCGATGAACGCCGCGAAGCAGAACAGCAAGCCGATGGACGGCGTGCCGCTGAACACATGGCTGCGATCGAACGAATCGAGATTGATGCCACTGTCGCCACCGGTTTTGAGAATGGCGAAATCCAGCGTCAGGATCGCCAGGTACTCGGCAATGACCACCACCGACAGCACCCGGGCCGACAGGTCAATCTTGCGATAGCCAAGAATCGCGATGCTCGCCATCGCCAGCAACGAATAGGTCCACCAAGGCAAGTCCAGGCCAAAGACGCTGGCCATCGTGCCACTGACCACGCCGCCGAACATGCCGTAGAGGCCAACCTGCAGAATGTTGTAGGCAAACATCGCCAGCACGCCCGCCGCGCCGCCGGCCAGGCCACCCAAGCCGCGGGAGGTGAAGGCATAGAACCCACCGGCGTTGGTCATGTGGCGGGACATGGCGGTGTAGCCCGCCGAGAACGCCAGTAACACCAGCAAGGCCAGGAGCAGCAATGCCGGCGTGCCAGCGCCGTTGCCCAGCATGATGCCAATGGGGAAACCGCCGGCGATGACGCTCAAGGGACTCGCCGCCGAAATCACAAAGAAGATGATGAAACCGACACCCAAGGCGCCGCGCTTCAACTCCGTCGAGCTGCTGATCGGGAAAGATACACTCATTGTTCTTGACCTTATTGTATGAGGCAGTGTTGCTGGATCGGAGGCGGCCAGCTTCGCCGGCTTCCAAAAGCTTATTGTTTTGCTTGCACGCTGGATTCGATCCTAGGCCCTTGCCAAAACCCTTCGCTATCCCAAAACGGCAGCATCCAAAGCCGCGCCCCAAAACAGGTCAACACTCCTGCATGCCGCGTGCAGCGGCTGCCGATTCGGGATAACCGGCAGGCGTTTCCTCCCGCAAGATAGCCTTGCCCGTCCCTCAAACAGTGCTGGGCACAGAACAATAAAAATCCCTAAGCGCAGGAAACCTCAGCATGTTCTTCGCTCGTCTCTCTATCCAATGGCGGATCACGCTCTTGAGTGGCCTGTGCTTGCTCGCCGTCGTCGGGGCATTGACCGGCGCTTCCTTGTATCAGAACCAGCAAGGCGCAACGCTGCTCAAGCAGCAAAGCAGTCAACTGCTGGGGCGCTCGGCCCTGGAAGGCCTGCAGGCACAGGCCATGGCCCATGGTCAGCGGGTGGAACGCTTTTTCAGCGAAACGGCGATCTATGGGGAAGGTTTTGCCCAGCAGGTCCTGCAACTGCGCACCCAAGCGTGGAACGGGCGACTGACGCCAGGGCAACTGCGCCGGGACCTGATCGCCGCGACCCGCCAAGCCCTTCAAAACCGCGAAAAAGTCCTCGGTTTCTACGTGGTACTGCTTCCCGACGCGCTGGTCGGTGAAGATGTCGGTTTCACTGGCCAACGCGATCTGGCCGGCAATGAAAAAGGTCGCTTTGCCCTGTACTGGTCGCAAAGCCAACCCGGCAATTTGGTGCAAGAGGTGCTCAGCGAAGCCCAGATCAGCGCCAACACCGCACCACCGGGCAGCGAGCCGGCCAACGCCTGGTACGTCTGCCCGCAGACCCAGGGGCGCACCTGCGTGACAGAGCCCTACGCGATCGAGGTCGAAGGCCAGAAGACGTTGATGAGCAGCATCTCCATACCGTTGCTGGACCAGGGCAAAGTCATCGGCGTGGTGGGCATGGACATCAGCCTCGATACCCTTCAGCAACTCGCCGCCAGCCTTGCCAACGACCTGTACCCCGGCCACAGCGAGATCAACATTCTTTCCCCGTCAGGGCAAGTTGCCGGCCATAGCGGCACGGTTGACGGCATCTCCATCGACGTTCAGCAAGCCGTGCAAACCGCTCCCGCCAATACGCCCTGGCAATTGCAGATACGCGTGCCTGAGTCGCTTGTGCAAGCGCCAGCCCTGCAAATGCAGACCCAGTTGGACGACAAGCGTCGCCAGTCCAACTGGTTCAACCTCAGCCTGGGCTTGCTCGCCAGTTGTCTGGGATTATTGCTTATCTGGCTGACGGCCTACGGCGTCACACGGCCCTTGCTCAGGGTGGCGCACATGCTCGACGCCATTGTCGAGGGCGACGGCGATCTCACCCAGCGCCTGCCCAACGACCGCCACGATGAATTGGGCCAACTGGCGAAGGGCTTCAACCGCTTTCTCGACAAATTGCAGCCCATCATCCGCGATATCCAGCAAGCGTCCCTGGACACCCGCGACACCGCCGATACCTCGGCGCAGGTGGCCCGGGAAGTCAGCGCAGGCATGCACACGCAGTACCGGGAGGTCGAGCTGGCCGCGACCGCCCTGCATGAAATGAGCACCAATGCCCAGGAAGTGGCCCGCCACTCCCACCAGGCGGCCGATGCCGCCACCGTTGCCGAAAACGCCAGCCGATCGGGGCGTGAATTGTTCGCCAACGCGGTCACCAGCATCGACAGCCTGGACCGGCGCCTGGAGACCACGCTTGAGCAAGTGCAGGCGCTGGCCGGCAACAGTCAACACATCGGCCAGGTGCTGGACGTGATCTGCGCCATTGCCCAGCAAACCAACCTGCTGGCCTTGAATGCCGCCATCGAAGCCGCCAGGGCGGGTGAACAGGGGCGCGGCTTCGCGGTGGTGGCTGACGAAGTCCGCCATTTGGCCAGCAACACCCAGAACTCGGTCGAGCAGATACGCACGGTGATCGAAGCGTTACAACAGTTGAGCCAGGAGGTCGTGCACAGCACCCAATTGAGCCGCGAGCAGGCCAGGGACAGCGTCGTTCAAGTCGAAAAGACCCAGGCGGCACTGCAACACATCAGCGACGCCGTGGAAGTGATCGAGCACATGAACCAGCAGATCGCCAGCGCTGCCCTGGAGCAAAGCGCTGTGGTCGAGGACATCAGCCATCGCGTCAGTGACATTCGAGGGATCAGCGAGACCTTGACCGGCCAGATGGAACAAGCATCGCAGGCCAGCCACTCGCTGCATGCCATGGCCAACCGTCAACAGCAGTTGGTGGGGCATTTTCGGATCTAGTGGCCCCTGAAACAGACCACTAGGGTGCTTACACAATTTCACAGAGCGCCTACAAAGCTTCACCCCTGCCATTGACCTCGCCCCCTACCATGGGCGGCTCAATATTGGGGAAGCACCATGTCCAAGATTCCTTTCGTCACACTGGGCCTGTTGGTCGGGGCACTGCTGCTCAGTGGCTGTGATAGCGCCTCGACCCCGGAGGCATCCGCTCCGCTGCCAAGCGTGCGCGTTGAAACCGTCCAGGCCCGGCCACTGTCGATCAGCAACGAGCTGAGTGGCCGGATCGCCGCGCCGCGGGTCGCCGAAGTCCGGGCGCGGGTGGCCGGCGTGGTCTTGCAGCAGGTGTTTCGTGAAGGCCGCGACGTCAAACAGGGCGAGGTGCTGTTTCGCATCGATCCGGCACCATTCAAGGCCGACCTGGACAGTGCCGAGGCGGCGTTGCGCAAGGCCGAGGCGAATGCGTTCCAGGCCCGCTTGCAGGCACAACGTTACGCCCAGTTGATCGATGACAAGGCGATCAGTGGCCAGGATTACGACAACGCCCGGGCCAGCGTGCGCCAGACCGCCGCTGACGTCGCTGCCAGCAAGGCCGCGGTGGAACGGGCAAAACTGAACCTGGGGTACGCCACGGTGACCGCGCCGATTTCCGGACGGATCGGTCGCGCCCTGGTGACGGAAGGCGCCCTGGTCGGGCAGAACGAAAGCACGCCGTTGGCGTTGATCCAGCAACTGGACCCGATCCACGCCGACCTCACGCAGTCGACCCGCGAACTCAACGACCTGCGCCGCGCCTTTCGTTCAGGGCTTTTGCAAGCGGTCGGCCAGGGCCAGGCCAAGGCCACGTTGATTCAGGACGATGGCAGCCCCTATCCGCTGCCCGGCAAATTGCTGTTCACCGACCTCAGCGTCGACCCGAGCACCGGCCAGATCACCCTGCGCAGCGAATTTCCCAACCCCGACCTGGACTTGCTGCCTGGCAGTTTCATTCGCGTGCGCCTGGAACAGGCGGTCAATAGCCAGGGCATCACCGTGCCTCAACGGGCGATCCTGCGAGACAGCGCCGGAGTCGCCCAGGTGTTGCTGCTGGACGCCGAGCAGAAGGTCAGCCAGCAACCGGTGCAACTGGGCGTCGCGCAAAACGATCGCTGGGTCGTCACGCAAGGTTTGAAGCCCGGCGACCGCATCGTCATCGAAGGCCTGCAACACGCCCGTCCCGGCGAGCACGTCCAGGTCGATGACACCCCACTTCCCCTCGCCCAGGTTCCCGGGCCACAGGCAGGACACTAAGCCATGCCGCAATTCTTCATCGACCGCCCGGTGTTCGCCTGGGTCGTCGCGTTGTTCATCCTGTTGGCCGGTATCCTGGCCATTCCACAACTGCCGGTGGCGCAATACCCGGTCGTGGCCCCGCCACAAATCGAGATCTACACCGTCTACCCGGGTGCTTCGGCGCAAACCGTGGATGAAAGCGTGGTCAGCCTGATCGAGGAAGAGCTGAACGGCACCGACAACCTGCTGTATTTCGAGTCCCAGAGCAGCCTGGGCAGCGCCACCATCACTGCGACCTTCCAACCCGGCACCAACCCGGAACTGGCCCAGGTCGACGTGCAGAATCGCCTCAAGGCCGTGGAGTCGCGCCTGCCGCAAGCGGTGACCCAGCAAGGCCTGCAAGTGGACAAAGTCTCCGCCGGCTTCCTGCTGCTGATCACCCTCACCTCCAGCGACGGCAAGCTCGACGACGTGGCCCTCAGCGACTACCTGGCGCGCAACGTGATGAACGAGATCAAGCGCCTGGACGGTGTCGGCAAGGCCCAGTTGTACGGGGCCGAACGGGCCATGCGGATCTGGATCGACCCGCAGAAACTCGTCGGTTTCAACCTGACCCCGGCCGACGTCAATGCCGCCATCGTGGCGCAGAACGCCCAGGTGTCGGCCGGTAGCCTGGGCGATTTGCCGAGCCGCAGCACCCAGGAAATCACCGCGACCATCGTCG
The DNA here is from genome assembly GCF_054681425.1 of Pseudomonas sp. H1_F01. Taxonomy (NCBI): domain Bacteria; kingdom Pseudomonadati; phylum Pseudomonadota; class Gammaproteobacteria; order Pseudomonadales; family Pseudomonadaceae; genus Pseudomonas; species Pseudomonas sp. H1_F01. The sequence goes on from NZ_CP162823.1 coordinate 4,152,557, forward strand.
TCAAAGGCCAGCTCAACACGCCGCAGGAGTTCGCCGACATTGTGCTCAAGGCCAACCCCGACGGCTCGACGGTGCGCATCGCCGACGTGGCACGGGTGGAAATCGGCAGCCAGGAATACCAGTTTTCCACGCGCCTGAACGGCAAGCCGTCCACTGCCGTGGCGGTGCAACTGTCGCCGGGCGCCAATGCCTTGAACACCGCGACCCTGGTGCGCAACAAGATGGACGAGCTGTCGCGCTACTTCCCGGCCGGCGTGGAATACAAGATTCCCTACGACACCTCACCGTTCGTCAAGGTCTCGATCACCAAGGTGATCTACACCCTCGGCGAGGCGATGTTGCTGGTGTTCGCGGTGATGTTCCTGTTCCTGCAGAACATCCGCTACACCCTGATCCCGACACTGGTAGTGCCGGTGGCGCTGATGGGCACCTTCGCGACGATGCTCGCGCTGGGGTTCTCGATCAACGTGCTGACGATGTTCGGCATGGTGCTGGCCATCGGCATCCTGGTGGACGATGCCATCGTGGTGGTGGAGAACGTCGAGCGGATCATGGCCCAGGAAGGCTTGTCGCCCAAAGAGGCCACGCGCAAGGCCATGGGGCAGATCACCGGGGCGATCATCGGCATCACGCTGGTGCTGGTGGCGGTGTTCATTCCGATGGCGTTCATGCAGGGCTCGGTGGGGGTGATCTACCAGCAGTTCTCGCTGTCGATGGCGACCTCGATCCTGTTCTCGGCGTTTCTCGCACTGACCTTGACCCCGGCGCTTTGCGCGACCTTGCTCAAACCGGTCGCCAAGGGTGATCACCACGCCAAGAGCGGTTTCTTCGGCATGTTCAACCGTGGTTTCGACCGATTCGGCGAGCGCTATCAAGGTTGGGTGGCCCATGCGGTGAAACGCAGCGGCCGTTATCTGCTGATCTACGGCGTGTTGCTGGTGGGCATGGGCCTGCTGTTCAGTCGCCTGCCCTCCTCGTTCCTGCCGGTGGAAGACCAGGGCTACACCATCACCGACATCCAGTTGCCACCGGGTGCCAGCAAGAGTCGTACGGTGCAGGTGGTGGAACAAATCGAAGCCCACAACGCCGGTGAACCGGGAGTCGGTGACAGCACGATCATTCTCGGTTTCAGCTTTTCCGGCAGTGGGCAGAACGCGGCCCTGGCCTTCACCACCCTCAAGGACTGGTCGCAACGCGGCGCCGATGATTCGGCGGCGTCCATCGCCGACCGCGCCAACCTGGCGCTGAGCCAGATCAAGGACGCCATGGCGTTCTCGGTGCTACCGCCGCCGGTGGACGGCCTGGGCACGTCCAGCGGTTTCGAGTTCCGTTTGCAGGACCGTGGTGGCCTCGGCCATGCCACCTTGATGCAGGCCCGCAGCGAATTGCTCGCCGCCGCCGACAAAAGCCCGATGCTGATGAATGTGCGTGAAAGCGCCCTGGCGGAGGCGCCGCAGGTGCAATTGGAGGTCGACCGCAAGCAGGCCAATGCCCTGGGCATTTCCTTTGCCGACGTCGGCAGTGTGTTGTCCACGGCAGTGGGTTCGACCTACATCAACGACTTCCCCAACCAGGGGCGCATGCAACGGGTGGTGGTCCAGGCCGAGGGCGACCAGCGCAGCCAGGTCGAAGACTTGCTGAAGATTCATGTGCGCAACAACAGCGGAAAAATGGTCCCGTTGTCAGCCTTCGTCCAGGCCCGCTGGACCCAGGGGCCGGCGCAATTGACCCGCTATAACGGTTATCCGGCGGTGAGCATTTCCGGTGAACCGGCACCGGGCTACAGCACCGGGCAAGCCATGGCTGAAATCGAACGGCTGGTGGCCCTGGGGCCGACGGGACTGGGCCAGGAATGGACGGGGTTGTCCTTGCAGGAACGCTTGTCCGGCAGCCAGGCGCCCATCCTGTTGGGCCTGTCGCTGCTGGTGGTGTTCCTGTGCCTGGCGGCGCTGTACGAGAGTTGGTCGATCCCGACCTCGGTGTTGCTGGTGGTGCCGTTGGGTGTGCTCGGCGCGGTATTGGCCGTGTCGTTGCGCGGCATGCCTAACGATGTGTTCTTCAAGATCGGGCTGATCACCATCATCGGCCTGTCGGCGAAAAACGCGATCCTGATCATCGAGTTCGCCAAGAGCCTGTACGACGAAGGCCACGACCTGATCGACGCCACGCTCCAGGCAGCACGCCTGCGCCTGCGGCCGATCATCATGACCTCGCTGGCCTTCATCCTTGGGGTGGTACCGCTGGCGATTGCCACGGGCGCCAGTTCGGCAAGCCAGCAGGCCATCGGTACCGGAGTGATCGGCGGGATGATCACCGCGACACTGGCGGTGGTGTTTGTGCCGGTGTTTTTTGTGGTGGTGATGAAGCGCGTGAGGCGTGTTGATCCCAAGTGAGGTTAAGCCAGACCATCGCTATCGCGAGCAAGCTCGCTCCCACAGGGGCCTGCGGGGCACATGAATTGTGTGCCTGCCGAAGATCCAATGTGGGAGCGAGCTTGCTCGCGATAGCAGTGGTCCGGTCTAGCCCTCAGTCCGCCTGCACCGTGACCTGGCGCTGCTCGCCCAAGCCCTGGATTCCCAGGCGCATGGTCTGGCCCGGACGCAGGAACACCGGGTTGGGCTTGATGCCCAAGCCGACGCCGGGCGGCGTGCCGGTGGAGATCACATCCCCAGGTTGCAGGCTCATGCAGCGGCTCAGGTAGGCAATCAGTTGCGGCACGCTGAAGATCAGCGTTCGGGTATTGCCGTTCTGATAGCGGTGTCCGTCGACCTCCAGCCACAGGTCCAGCGTATGCGGGTCGGCGATTTCGTCCCGGGTCACCAACCACGGCCCAAGGGGACCGAAGGTGTCAAAACCTTTGCCCTTGTCCCAAGTACCGCCGCGCTCCAGTTGCCACTCGCGCTCGGACACATCGTTGATGACGCAGTAGCCGGCGACATGCTCCAGGGCGTTCGCTTCGTCGATGTAGCGCCCGCCTTTCCCGATGACCACGCCCAGCTCGACTTCCCAGTCGGTCTTGAGCGAGCCGCGCGGGATCTGGATGTCGTCGTTCGGCCCGCAGATGGCACTGGTCCACTTATTGAAGATGATCGGCTCTTTTGGCACCTCCATGTTCGACTCGGCCGCATGGTCGGCGTAGTTCAGGCCGATGCAGATGAATTTGCCGACCTGGCCGACACAGGCTCCGATCCGTGGCTGGCCGGCCACGATCGGCAAGCTGCGCGGGTCGAGGGCGGCGAGCGTTGCCAGGCTATCCGGGCCGAGAACCAGCCCGGCGATGTCCGGCACATGGGCCGAGAGGTCGCGGATCTGATTGTCGGCATCCAACAGCCCGGGTTTTTCCGAACCTTTTTCGCCGTAGCGCAATAGTTTCATGTCGTGCTCCTGCTCAAGTGAAGACCGGGGTTCAGATGCTCATGCCACCGTCGATGATGTGGATGGCACCCGTGGTGTAGGCGCACGCATCGCTGCCCAGGTACAACGCCAACTGCGCGATCTCTTCAGTGTGGCCGATGCGGCCCATGGGCTGGCGGTCGAGAAATTGCCGGTAGACCTGTGCCTCATCGACGCCCTGCTGCGCGGCCTGGTCAGCAATGCGCTGGCGCAACGAGGGGGAATCCACGGTGCCAGGACAGATCGCGTTGCAACGGATGCCTTGGCTGACGAAGTCGATGGCGACGGCCTTCGTCAGGCCCACCACCGCAGCCTTGCTGGTGGCATAGGCGAAGCGATTGGGCACGCCCTTGACGCTGGAGGCCACCGACGACATGTTGATGATCGAACCGCCGCCACGGGCCAGCATGCCCGGCAGGAACGCACGGATCATCCGGTACATGGCCGTGACATTGAGGTTCATCGAACGTGCCCAGGCGGCTTCGTCGCAGTCGAGGATGTTGCCGCTGTGTACGAAGCCTGCGCAGTTGAACAGCACGTCAAGCCCACCAATGCGTTCGCAGGCGGCACTGATGGCCGCGGGCGACGTGACGTCCAGGGTCATGGCGGTGATCCCTTCGATCCCCGCCAGTGCGTGGATATCGATGTCAGTGGCGAACACCTCGGCACCGGCCCGGGCGAAGGCAATAGCGCTGGCCAAGCCAATGCCCTGCCCCGCTGCCGTGACCAGTACGCGCTTGTTTTGTAGGTTCATGCGGTCTCCAGTTGGGCTGCCGTGGTGGCGTGCTTGGGTGTCCTGCCGAGCATTGAGGCGGGAATGGCCAGGATCAGTCCACCGCTGACCAAAAGACACAAGGCTAGTACATAGGTGCCGTTGTTGATGTTGCCCGTGAGGGTCTCGGCCACGGCGGTGATCATCGAACCGGTGAAACCCGACAGGTTGCCGATGGCGTTGATCATGCCAATCCCGGCTGCGGCGGCGACGCCCGACAGCACGGTGCCCGGCAGGGTCCAGAAAATCGGCATCAGACTGAGGATCCCCGAAGCGGAGACGCTGAGAAAGAGCACGGACAACACCAGGTTGTCGGCGAAGAACGCGCTGAGGATCAGGCCGGCGCCGCCAATGAACGCCGGAATTGCCGCGTGCAGGCGCCGCTCACCGGTGCGGTTGGAGTGCCGGGCGTTGAGCAGCATCGCCACCACTGCCACCGAGTAAGGAATGGCGGTCAGCAAACCGATGTGCAAGCTGTTGGTGATGCCGGTGCTCTTGATGATCGACGGCATCCAGAACGCCAGGCCATAGAAGCCGGTGTTGAAGGTCAGCAGGATCAATACCAGCAACCACACCCGGGGGTTGAGGAACACTTCGCTCAAGCGCGTGGCCTTGCCCTGGTTGTCGGTTTGCAGGTTGGCCTTGAGCAGGGCTTTTTCCGCGACAGAAAGCCATTTGGCTTTGTCGATGTTGTCGGCCAGGCAGACGATCACCACGAACGCCATGATGATCGAAGGAATGCCTTCGATCAGCAACATCCATTGCCAGCCAGACAGGCCATGCACCCCTTGCATGCTGTTCATCAGCCAACCGGAGAGTATCCCGCCCAGGGTCAGGCTGACCGGCAACGCCAGCAGGAACCCGGACATCACCCGGCTCTGCCGATGGGTCGGGAACCAGTAGTTGAGGTACAGGATCACGCCAGGGAAGAAGCCCGCTTCACAGATGCCCAACAGGAAACGCAGCACATAGAACATCGTGCTCGATTCGAGGTGGAAGAAAGCCGCCAGCGGCACGGTGTAGGCCACGGCCATGGACACCACCGCCCAGGTCAGCATGATCCGGGCAATCCAGAACCGCGCGCCAAAGCGATGCAGCAACAGGTTGCTGGGGACTTCGAAGAGGAAATAGCCCCAGAAAAACATACTGGCGCCCAAGGCATATACGGTGTTGCTGAACTGCAGCTCGTTGAGCATGTCGAGCTTGGCGAACCCTATGTTCACCCGATCGAGGTACGCCGCCATGTAGCACAACAGCAGGACCGGAAGGATGCGCCAGATGACCTTGCGGTAGGTCCGGTCTTCGAAATCCAATTCGCAGGCGGGAGCCTGCGCGGGCAACTGCTCGGAGATGGTTTGCATGAGGTAACCCCTGATTGTTTTTATTGGGTCACGTCGAATGAGCGAATCATCCGGCGATTGAACGAGGACTCTACTGTCGGGAAGCGATTCTTTCCCAATGGCATTTTTGGATTAGTTGATAACGATGCGTTATCGAAATGATCTTCAGACCCATGGAACCTGTGACGAGTCATCTGTGGGAGCAAGGCTTGCCCGCGATGAAGACGACGCGGTCTGAGGGGAAACGAGGCGCCTGCATCGCGGGCAAGCCTTGCTCCCACAGATTCATACTGCCCTTAAGCGGGCTGCATGGCGGCCAGGCGCGCGTTGTCCTTGAGGATCTCGGCGAACTCCAGCGCCGCGCCCACCAACGGCTCATCCTTGCGCGTGAGGATGCCGTAATCCTGCGGCGCCAGGTGCAGTGGGGTATCGAGGGTCTTGAGCTGACCGCTTTCGAGCAGCGGGTCGACCATTGCATTGGGCAGCATGCCGATCATGGGCCCGCGCTGCAGCACTTGGAGGAAGGTCTGCATGGAAATGGTGTCGATGGTATTGCGCGGCATTCCTACGCCAGCCTCGGCGAAGGCCAACTCCATGCGTGCGCGAATCGGTGTGCCGACCGGATAGAGAATCCACGGCAAGTCCACCAGTTGCTGCAAGGAGACCGGACCCGCGCCAGCCAACGGATGGCGGTAGTTGACCACAATGCAGAACGGTTCCGGGGCCAACGGCTGGAAGTCATAGCGCTGCTGCTGGCTTTGATCGGTAAAACGGGCCACCGCCAGGTCGAGCGTCTTCTCTTCAAGCATCTCCATCAGGTGGTTACTGGTCTGCTCCACCACTTCAATCGACAGCAACGGCCAGCGCTGCTTGATCTGCAGGATCGCCTCGGGCAAAGCCACCGCAGTGGCGGCAAAGATCCCGCCGACCTTGAGAAAGCCGTGGCCGCCCTCGCGCAAGCTGCTGATCTGTTCGACGAACGAGCGCGCATCATTCAAGGCAATCTGCGCATACCGCAGTACGTGTTCGCCCAAGGCCGTGGGCGGCATGCTCCGTGGCAGCCGTTCGAACAAGGCAAAGCCGAGCAGGCTTTCGATTTCCTTGAGCATCTTGCTGATGGCCGGCTGGCTGAGGTTCATCTGCTGCGCCGCCAGGTGCATGTTGCGGGTGCGCCCCAACGTGTCGATCAGCAGCAAGTGGCGGAACTTGAGCCAGCCGCAGAAGCTGGAGAAGGACAGATCTGACATGGCTATTCCTCAGGCCGGCGATAACCCGACGTTATCAAATACTGAATATATCTCATTGGAGTTTATCGAGCGGCCACCCTAGCGTGAAGGCTTTACGAACAGGAAGACTGGCCATGTCGCTACTGCTTACTCCCGAGAACACCCTGCCCGTCGATGGCGTGGCCGGAACCCTGATTGGACGTGCCTGGGTGCCAGGCCGGATCGCCGGGCCTTCGCCCATTGCGTTGCGCAGCGACGGCGTGTTCGATCTCTCGGATCGTTTTGCGACATTGAGTGATCTGCTGGAAACCGAATCGCCGCTGGCCGCCGTGCGACAGACGCCCGGCACCTTCATCGCCAGTGTCGAAGCCCTGCTGGCCAACACCGGCCCTGATGCCGACCCGAGCAAGCCGTCGCTGTTGCCGCCACTGGACTTGCAAGTGATCAAGGCCGCTGGCGTGACCTTCGCCGCCAGCATGATCGAGCGTGTGATCGAGGAACAGGCCGGCGGCGATGCCGCGAAGGCCGAAGCCGTACGCGCCACGGTGCACAGCGTGATCGGCGACAACCTGCGCACGATCGTGCCGGGCTCCGAGCAAGCCATGCGCCTGAAGGCCCTGCTCATCGAACAGGGCATGTGGTCGCAGTACCTGGAGGTTGGCATCGGCCCGGATGCGGAGATCTTCACCAAGGCACCGGTCCTGGCCGCCGTGGGCAGCGGCAGCCGCATCGGCATTCATCCGATATCGCAATGGAACAACCCGGAACCGGAAGTGGTGCTGGCGGTGAACAGCCGTGGCCAGATCCACGGCGCCAGCCTGGGCAACGACGTCAACCTGCGGGACATCGAAGGCCGCAGTGCGCTGTTGCTGAGCAAGGCCAAGGACAACAACGCCTCCTGCGCCATCGGGCCGTTCATTCGCCTGTTTGACGAACACTTCAGCCTGGATGATGTAAGGGATTGCGTGGTCGATCTTCAGGTACAAGGCGAGGATGGCTATCGCCTGCACGGCTCCAGCTCCATGAGCCAGATCAGCCGCGACCCGCAGGACCTGGCAGGCCAGACGCTCAACGCCAATCACCAATACCCGGATGGTTTTGTGCTGTTTCTCGGTACCCTGTTCGCCCCCACCGAAGACCGTGATCATGCCGGCAGCGGTTTCACCCACAAACGCGGGGACGTGGTCAGCATCAGCAGCCCGTTGCTCGGAAGCCTGCATAACCAGGTGACCCACAGCTGCGATGCCGCCCCCTGGACCTTTGGTGTCAGCGCCTTGCTGCGTAACCTCGCCGCCCGAGGACTGCTGGACCGCTAAAACGCCACGACCGTGACCGATTCATCCAATTACAAGAGAGAAATGAATCATGAGTGACACGTCAAAACGCCGCCTGCGCAGCGAGCAATGGTTCAATGACCCTGCCCACGCGGACATGACCGCCCTGTATGTCGAACGCTACATGAACTACGGGATGACCCGCGAAGAGCTGCAGTCGGGACGCCCGATCATCGGCATCGCCCAGACCGGCAGCGACCTGACGCCCTGCAACCGTCATCACCTGGAACTGGCACAACGGGTCAAGGCCGGCATCCGTGATGCCGGCGGCATTCCCATGGAATTCCCGGTACACCCGATCGCCGAACAGTCGCGCCGCCCCACCGCCGCGCTGGACCGCAACCTGGCGTACCTGGGGCTGGTGGAGATTCTTCACGGTTACCCATTGGACGGCGTGGTGCTCACCACCGGCTGCGACAAGACCACCCCGGCCTGCCTGATGGCCGCGGCGACCACCGACCTGCCGGCCATTGTCCTGTCCGGCGGGCCGATGCTCGACGGTCACCACAAGGGCGAGCTGATCGGCTCGGGCACCGTGCTCTGGCATGCGCGCAACCTGATGGCCGCCGGCGAGATCGACTACGAAGGCTTCATGGAAATGACCACCGCGGCATCGCCGTCGGTGGGTCACTGCAACACCATGGGCACCGCCTTGTCGATGAACGCCCTGGCCGAAGCCCTGGGCATGTCCCTGCCCGGTTGCGCGAGCATCCCGGCGCCCTATCGCGAGCGCGGGCAAATGGCTTATGCCACCGGCAAGCGCATCTGCGAACTGGTGCTGCAAGACATTCGCCCGTCACAAATCATGACCCGCCAAGCCTTCGAGAACGCCATCGCCGTCGCCTCGGCCCTGGGTGCTTCGAGTAACTGCCCGCCGCACCTGATCGCCATCGCCCGGCACATGGGCGTCGAGCTGAGCCTGGAGGACTGGCAACGGATTGGCGAGGACGTGCCGCTGCTGGTCAATTGCATGCCGGCGGGCAAGTACCTGGGTGAAGGGTTCCATCGGGCTGGAGGCGTGCCAGCGGTCATGCACGAACTGCAAAAAGCCGGGCGCCTGCATGAAGACTGCGCCACGGTCAGCGGCAGGACCATCGGCGAAATCGTCGGCAGCAGCCTGACCAGCAACACCGATGTGATCCATCCCTTCGATACCCCGCTCAAGCACCGGGCCGGCTTCATCGTGCTCAGCGGCAATTTCTTCGACAGCGCGATCATGAAGATGTCGGTGGTGGGCGAAGCGTTTCGCAAGACCTACCTGTCCGAGCCCGGCGCCGAGAATAGCTTTGAAGCCCGGGCCATCGTGTTCGAAGGACCAGAGGACTACCACGCCCGCATCGACGACCCGGCGCTGGACATCGACGAGCGCTGCATCCTGGTCATTCGCGGTGTCGGCACGGTGGGCTATCCCGGCAGCGCCGAGGTGGTGAACATGGCCCCGCCGGCCGCGCTAATCAAACAAGGCATCGACTCCCTGCCCTGCCTCGGCGACGGTCGCCAGAGCGGCACTTCGGCGAGCCCATCGATCCTCAACATGTCCCCGGAAGCGGCCGTGGGCGGCGGCCTGGCGTTGCTGAAAACCAACGACCGGCTGAAAGTGGACCTCAATACCCGCACCGTGAACCTGCTGATCGACGACGCCGAGATGGCCCAGCGCCGACGCGAATGGACGCCGAATATTCCGCCTTCGCAAACGCCCTGGCAGGAGCTGTACCGGCAATTGGTGGGACAGCTTTCCACCGGGGGTTGCCTGGAGCCGGCCACGTTGCACCTGCGGGTGATTGCTCGTAGTGGTGAGCCGCGTCATTCGCACTGACAACAGCCAACTCAGTATCGCTTCCGCGCATCGGGCCGTGGAGCGATGCTCCAGGCTTGCAGGCCCGAATGCTTTCAAGCCAAGTCTGCAAGCACGACCTCCCCTTGCCTACACCCGATCTATCCGCCCCGAGTAACACCCCTGCTTAGCATTGTGAACGTGGATGTAACTGACCTCAGGATTGGCAAACATCCGGCTGATCACAGGCTCTATTGCCTGTCCGTCCACCACATCGGCATCAAGCATCATCCCCTCCTCGGAAAAAGCACGCAGGGACAGTAGTCGGATGCGCATGACCTCGGGCACTTGGTTGACGGCGTCGTAAGCCTGGGGCGCCCCCTCTCGGATGAAAATCGCATGGGAGGCGCGATACGGCGAGTTGGCCGGCTGACTGACATGGTTCAGTAAGAGCATGCGTTGCCCCAGCTCCGCATCTTTCATTTCTATGCGATCAGGAAAGCCTGGCTGGCAGTCAACGACATAACGCCTTATCCCCCGCGAGGCGAGTGCTTCATCGGACAATCCAAACAGCGCGCGGAATGGATCGGGGGCAAGGCCTGTGATGCGAAAGTTCATGATGGGCACCTCTTGATGTGAGTGCCTAGAAGAGAACACCTGGGCAGAACCCGCTATCCGGTTCTTGCGGCGAAAATCATATGACACCGCATGCATCCGGAGGTTGGCACGTGAGAGCGTTCCACGGCGTCGATTGTTCACGGTTATTGAATTCAGATGGCAACTCGGCAGGGTTTATCTCCAGGGCCCAAACAAGAAAAATGCGCGCCATGGGCTGTTCGCCCGACCCAGTCTGTTTCACACCCACGGAGCAAACCGATGCCATTCGCCAACTATAAATTTCCCGAAGGAATCCTGGACCACGCCCGCAAAGAAGAGATCATTCATCGCACCACAGAGATGTTCGTCGAATACTTCGGCGAGGGAGTTCGTCCGTTCACCATGGTGCTGGTCGAAGAGGTTGCAGACGGCGGATGGGGGCGCGCTGATGAAACGCTGACGCTGGCGAAGATGGGGCTGCCTGCCAAAGGACAATAGCGCCTTCGGAGTATTCAAAAGGCCTATCGACGTCATGTATCAGTGCTTCAAGCAAACCAGCCAAGGATTTCCCATGACAACTCAAGACCTATCATCGCTGCGCTGCGCGGTGGTCACGGTGACTGCACGAGTCGCCCGCTTCGAACCTCACCTGTACGCCGCGCTGCGGATCGTCTTCGCCGTGGTCCTGTTTACCCACGGTTTGCCGAAGGTTCTGCGCACCGCCCATGGATCGATGGCTGATCCAATGAGCGCGTCGATCAACCTCATCCAGAACGTGATGGGGCTGCCTTTCGCTGCACAGCTTGCCTTCCTGGTCATGCTCCTGGAGACGGTCGGTGCGCTCATGCTGGCGATGGGGCTCGGCACGCGACTCGTCGCACTGCTGATCGCCATTGAGATGGTTGCAATCAGCTATGCGCTGGGACCGACATGGCCCTGGATAGATCGGGGCATCGAGTTTCCTGTACTGATGGGTTTTCTGGCCCTCTACATCGTCGCGCGCGGCGGCGGCGCCTACTCAATGGACGCGCGCCAACGGTAGCCCCCGATAACCATGGATCCCGCGTCAGCTTGCAGCGTCGTGCGCAGTCGCCGCCACTGCCTGGAGCCCACCAAGGGCATAACTCATCATGTGGTCGATCAAACCCTGCGGCTCGAGACTCAACCCTTGCAGTACATGCTGCTTTAACGGCTGATGGGCTATAAGCAAGAAAAGACAGGGGGCGAAGACGCTGATGGCGCTGCGCAGGGTTGTCGGATGATCCGCTGGCAAGTTCATGATTTGTCCAAGCAAGCCACGCAGAATGTGCGCCTTGGGAAACGATTGTTCCTTGAGCACCACCTCGAACTCGGGAGAAGGCGAAAGCACTTCGCGCGTGAGCACTTTCAGCGCCCAGCCATCCGGATGGTCGTGCAGGCGCTCGACCAACACGGTGATGAGGGCACGTAATTTGTCTTGCGGCGACCCTGGCCGCTCGTTAAGCGAAACCAGAGTTTCCATCCGCATCAACCGAGCGTGGGCTTCGAGCAATACCGCGCGGTACAGGCCCTCTTTGTTTACGAAGTGATAATTCACCGCCGCGCTGTTGGCTTGCGAACGTTCGCAAATCTGCTTGCTGGTGGTGTTGGCCAACCCTTGTTCGGCAAACAACTCACCCGCCTTTTCCAGAATCTGCAGCCGCGTTGCCTGCCCATCGAGTCGCGAAGCACGAGGCAGGGAAGGCTTGCCAATGGCATTGTCCATGAGCTCATCTCTTTATAGTTCTAATTCAAATTTGACTTTTTATTTCAGCCTACCTATTTTGGTCCCGTCATTGTCCCTTTACAACACCACGTGAGGACTTTGCAGCCGATGCTGCGGGCTTTTCACGCACTACCAAGGAAATACCGTCATGGAAGCGCGCGTAATGACACCTTTCACCTACTTCTCATTGCCAATGCAGAAGCAGTTCCTAGCCAATCAGCGGGCCATCCAAGGCAAACCCTACGCCGACTTTTTCCGCTCGAAGATCAGCGTGCCGCTCAGTGCCGTCGAAAAGATACAGCAAGGCCCCATGCCCTTGGCTGACGCCTTGACGCCCAGCGTTGAAGACCTTAACCGCATGCTCGCCACTGATTTCATTAGCGAAGAGGCCGGATACGCGCTGCTGCCAGGGCCGATGGCCTACGTGCAAAGTCGCAAGTTTTTCCCCAACTGCACAGCTGAGATGCTCAAGTGGTGGTTCATGTGGCATCCACTGGAGGCTGAACGCTACACCCTGTGGTTTCCTTATGCCCATGTGGAAAACCCCTGTGTTCATCACGAGCGCCTCCTGGACGATACCCTGAGCTTCGAGGAGCGCTTGTATGGCAATACCTTTTGCGCCTCCGAGTACGTCGGTGACCGCCTCATGCACCTGCACATTGATTTCAGGGACCCCTGCGAGCTGGGCTTCTGTCCGGACCTGTACCGCGAATCCAAAATAGACGGCAGCGTCAGCGCCCTGATGAGCCTGGCCCATGAACCGCAAGTGCCGGTGTCGCTGATGGCGCACTTGTTCAAGGAATGTCCGGAGGGTTTGTACCTGACGAGCCGTTACTGGGTCGGCAGCCACCCCGCCATGCAGCGTTTTCCAGGCGCCGAGCGAGCCGCTCAGCTACTGGAAGAAAACGGTCTGGGAGAGGTTGAGCTGGAAACCCTGGCTTATGAATTTGCGGTGCATGACTTGTGTGAGTTCAACCATCTGGCCAGCATCCTGCCGAGCCTTCATGCACAATTCAGCGGCACGAAATAAGCGCATCCCCTCCCCGATAATCAGGCTTCGGCGGCGTCTTGAACCGCCGCCGAAGTCGGACGCAATACCCCGTTCATTAGCAGTGTCGTGAACTCATTGATATCTGCCTCCACCTCCAACTGCTCGGTCAACAGCCGGTACCAGCAAAACCCAAAGATCATATCCAAGAGCAATTCACGCGACGTATCCTTGGGCAACTCGCCCTGCTGAATAGCTTTTTCCACCAGCTTGCGAGGCAACTCCCGGCGCCGCTCCATGAATTCGTCTTTCAGCTTGGGCAACGTGCTGGGATCGAGCTGGGCCTCAGCAATGACGCATCGAAAAGCCTCCCCGCAAATCGTTTCTCGCCAGACCTTCCAGAGATTGAGCAGCAAGAAATTGAGATTCTCCTTGAAAGAGCCTTTATCAGGCTCTTTGCGAATCTGCTCGCTTTCACTCTCGTAGACCTCGGCGATCAAGGCTGCCTTGTTACCCCACCACCGGTAGATTGTCGGTTTGCTCGCGCCAGCGCGGCGGGCCACCGCCTCGATGCTCAACCCCGAGTAACCGCACTCCTTAAGGGTTTCTATGGCAGAAATGATGATCGCTTTGTGCGTGTGAGGGCTCCTCAATGAGCCAATGGAGCTCCGAGATGGTTTACGGGCCATAAATCAAAATCTCCAATATGGCGCTTGACAAAAGAGACTCAGGGTATAGGATTCTCTCGAAAAGCAATGAAACGGATCGTTTCGTTTTGTATGTTTATTTGATCTCAGCTTCTGCTTAGCAGGGGGTCTCTTGAGCGCTTATTACCTCTAAATAGGGAGATATGAGAAGGAAAGTCATAAATTTTTAACGCTACCTTAATGATACGGTACGTTTCGTATCATACATAATGATTGTACGAAAACAAACCTATTGTTCATAGGTTGACCGGTAGGTTCTGACGCTTGAACCTGCCGATTTATGGGCATGGGACCGCCATTTATCACTTTGCGAGCACCAATAGATAGTTTCTAAATATTTCATGCACCTGTCACGGCTTTCTGCCAGCAGGTGAAAGAACGGAATCTGGAGGAAGTACACATGAATAAAGTAGGAATTGTGAGCTATGGCGCGGGCATCCCGGTCTGCCGGCTCAAGGTGGACGACGTGATCCAGGTGTGGAAAAACACCGATTTGAGCTTGGTAAAGGGTCAACTGGGTGTTCTCGAAAGGGCTGTACTGCAGCCTGATGAAGACGTCATTACCTTGGGCGTCCTTGCCGCCCAACGCGCACTGGACAAAGCGCCGCCTTGTTCCCTTGAAGCGCTTTATCTTGGCACCTGCACCAATCCATATGACTCCCGGGCCTCGGCCGCGATCATCCTGGAAATGCTTGGCTGCGGCTATGACGCCTTTTGTGCTGACGTGCAGTTTGCCGGCAAATCAGGCACCAGCGCCCTTCAGATTGCATACGCCCTGGTAGCATCGGGCATGGTGGGCAACGCGTTGGCGGTGGGCGCCGATACGATCAACCGCAACACCGCCCCCGGTGATCTGACAGAGTCCTACGCCGGAGCGGGCGCCGCTGCCCTGCTGTTGGGTACAGAAAATGTGATCGCGCATTTTGACGCAAGTTTTTCTTGCGCGGCGGATGTCGCTGACAACATCAGGCCTCAAGGGGACCGCTATATCCGGTCGGGAATGGGACTGGGTTCGGACAAGAACAGCATCGGCCTTGAAGACCAGACTCGCCGTGCTGCCTCGGGATTGATGGCCAAGATCCATGCGCAGGCCGGTGATTTCGATTATGTCGTCTTTCAACAGAACCTGGTGTCGACCCCCTACTCTCTCGGCAAGCACCTGGGATTCACGACGGCGCAAATAGAACCTGGCATCTATGCCCAGAGCGTCGGCGATGCTGGGGCAGCGAGCCCTTTGCTGGGCTTGGTCAACGTCCTCGATCAAGCGCGTCCCGGCGAAAGAATCCTGGTGGTTTCCTATGGGTTTGGTGCAGGCAGCGATGCCATTGCCTTGACCGTCACCGATGCCATCGAAGCCTATCAAAAGACCAACGTTCCGCTGCGCACGCTGCTGGAGGATAAGTACTACGTGGATTACGGGACGTCGATCAAGTACGAGTTCAAATACTTGCGGCCCGACTATGCCCTGACGGCCTATCTCTGATTCCAATCCATCCAGCAAGGAGCACTTTTTTATGAGCGCACGACGCGTTGCTATCGTTTCGGCTGCCTATACCCCTAAGCCCGGCAGTTCCAGAGTTCGTCAGACTTTCAAGGAGATGATCGTCGAGTCCGCCTACCAGGCGCTCAACGCCATCAAGATGCACCCCCGCGAACTCCAGGCAGTTGCCTATGGCTACCACGGTGAAGGCATTTCTGAATACGGAGGCCTGGGCCCGACCATTTCCGATGCCCTGGGTATCAGCCCTGCCCCCACGTTCATGAGTACTGCCAACTGCACCAGCAGTTCGGTGTCGTTCCAGATGGCTCACCAAATGGTCGCCTCAGGTGAATACGACATTGTCCTGTGCGGCGGCTTTGAAAAAATGACCGATCACATCAACTACGCCGAGTACATTGGCTCCAGCACTGAATGTGAATACGATTATTTTCTCGGCATCTCACACACAGACGCCTTCGCCCTGGCGACCGCCGAATATTTTGAAAAGTTCGGTTATGCAGGACGCGAGGCGGATGTATTGGCAACGTTTGGGCGGCAGATGCGTATCTATGCCCATAACACCCCCACGGCTACCCGCTATGGCGTGCCGATTCCGTCCCTCGAAGCACTCAAGAGTAGCGAAGCATGTGGCTCGATGTTGGCCTGGGGTGAAGCCAGCGGTTGCGCCATCCTGGTTGCCGAACACCTTGCGCACCGTTACACGACCCAGCCGGTATTTATCCGTGGCTGTGCCTACACCGGCGTATCGCACTATTTCGGCACGCGCTATCACAACCCGACGTTGCAATTTCCAGGGCTGCCAAAAGATGTAGGCATGGCGGTTTCCGCCAACTCGATGGCCTGCGCCGAAATCGCCTACAAAAAAGCCGGCATCACTGCAAAGGATATCGATGTGGCGCAAGTCTACGACTTGCTGGGCGCCGGGTTGATTCAAATGGAATCCATGGGCGCATGTGGTCCAGGCCAGGCAGGCGACTTTGTATTGGAAGGCGGCATAGCCCTTGATGGGCAACTTCCCCTGAACACTGACGGCGGCAACATCGGACGCGGCCACGCCTCCGGTTGCGATGGGATTTTGCACATTACTGAATTGTTCCGACAGCTTCGCGGCGAGTCCAACAACCAAGTCAAAGGCGCCCGTATTGGCGTCTCGCAAAACCTGGGCGGGTACGCCGCGCACAACAGCGTCATTGTGCTTTCCAACGATTAAGGAGCCGACCATGTCCCTTTACCCTGAACAGATTCACCGCATGACCACCGCCAGCATGTTGCGCGAATGGCGCGAGCATGGCGGCAAATACCGTCTCGAAGGCAGCCGCTGCCAGGATTGCGAAGAAATTTTCTTCCCTCGGCGCACCGTCTGCGGCGCGTGCAATTCGTTGAATGTGGAACCGTATCGCTGCTCACGCACCGGCACGATCCAAGTCAGCGCCCATGCCGAGAATCCGATACTGGCGGCCATGGGCTATGGCGAAACCGTGCCCCGCTTCATGGCGATGGTGCGCCTGGACGATGGCCTGGTGATTGCCTCGGAAATCGTTGATGTCACCGATCCCCGGCAAGTCGTCAGCGGTGCGCCTGTGCGCATGGTTATTCGCAAACATGTCCGGGAAAGCAACTTGGCCTGGCAATATGCCTATAAGTTTGTACTGGTGAAATAACAAACCAGGCGCCCGCTACACCCCGCTCTTTCGATAACAACAGTCAAGTTTTTTGGCTCTCCAGCCCGCTGCTTTGATTCTGTCTTTCAGAGTCCTGCTTTGCAGTCATTGCCTTAAATGTGCTTCTAACTTTATTGGCTTCTCGCCGAGGACTTGTCATGTCTACTCTTTGTAAACCCAGTCTGTTGTTTCCGCAATACAAGATCACCCAGCAACAAATGATCGAGCATCTAGAGCAGTTGCATGATGATCATCCACGAATGGCACTTGCCAAACGAATGATTCAAAACACGCAGGTGAACGAACGGCACTTGGTCCTGCCTATCGATGAACTGGCGGTGCACACCGGCTTCACCCACCGCAGTATCGTTTATGAGCGCGAAGCCCGCCGCATGTCGTCCATCGCGGCGCGCCAAGCCATCGAGAATGCCGGGCTGACCATCGATGACATTCGCATGGTCGCGGTGACATCGTGCACCGGTTTCATGATGCCCTCGCTGACAGCCCACTTGATCAATGACCTGGGCCTGCGAACGTCGACCGTACAACTGCCCATCGCTCAACTGGGCTGCGTGGCAGGCGCCGCGGCGATCAATCGAGCCAATGACTTCGCCAGCCGGGCGCCGGACAACCATGTCCTCATCGTCTCCCTGGAGTTCTCATCGCTCTGCTATCAACCCCAGGACACCAAGTTGCACGCGTTCATATCAGCCGCGTTATTCGGCGATGCCGTATCGGCCTGCGTTATGCGCGCCGATGACCAGGCGCCTGGTTTCAAGATCGCCAATACCGGGTCTTACTTCCTGCCTGATAGCGAGCACTACATTAAATACGACGTTAAAGACAGCGGCTTTCATTTCACCTTGGACAAGGCTGTCATGAACTCCATTAAAGATGTCGCACCGATGATGGAGGAATTGAACTACGAGACCTTCAATCAACATTGCGCTCAAAATGACTTTTTCATCTTCCATACCGGCGGACGGAAAATTCTTGATGAACTGGTCCTGCAACTGGACTTGGAACCCGGTCGGGTCGCGCAGTCTCGCGACAGTTTGAGCGAAGCCGGGAACATCGCCAGCGTGGTGGTCTTCGATGTGCTCAAGCGCCAGTTCGACAGCGGGCTTGTCGATGGCGCGACGGGCATGCTGGCGGCCTTCGGCCCCGGCTTCACCGCTGAAATGGCCGTGGGCAAGTGGGTCGCCTGACAGACCCGATAAAACACCGGCACCCAGCCAGGGGCACACCTGTCCCTGGCTGCCGGAGTATGGATCGCAGGCGTTCACCTCGTTCGAGAGGGCTTCGAAAGCACTAGGGAAAGAAGGGGAAGGAACATGGAGATGAAGTATCTGGTCGCTCGACCTTGGGGCGGCTATGAAAGACGCATGATCACGCTTCTGTCGCTGAGCTTCGGGCTGGTAGGACTGGACAGGTTCATTATCATGCCGCTGTTCCCGGTGATCATGCGTGACTTGGCCCTGGACTATCAGGACTTGAGCATGTTGTCGGCCATCCTGGCATTTGCATGGGGAGGTTCTGCCCTGTTCATGGGCGCCGCCATCAGGGTACTGGGCCCCAAGAAGTTGCTGGTGCTGTCGATCACCCTGCTATCGCTTCTGGCCGGCGCGTCTGCATTGATCACCAGCCTGGTGGGCCTGGTGCTCTTGCGCGCCTTGATGGGCGTCTGCGAAGGTGCCTTCACTCCAGTCAGTATCATCGTCACCGACGAAGTTTCGCAGCCTTGCCGGCGCGGACTCAATCTAGGCATTCAACAGGCCTTGTTCCCCATCATTGGCCTGTGCCTCGGACCGCTGCTGGCGGGTGTCTTGCTGGAATTGTTCGGATCCTGGCGCGCCGTATTCGCCATCATTTCGTTACCCGGCCTGTTAGTGGCCTGGTACCTCTATAGAACCTACCAACCGACCCAGGCGCCCAGCGCGGTGTCGATTGCACACACCTCCAAAAGTCAGTGGAGGACGGCCCTGTCCAGCGGGAATGTACGGCTCAATATTGCCTTGATGCTTTGCATTCTGACGTGCCAGTTCGTTCTGTGCGCCCTGCTCCCCAGCTACCTGACAGACATCCTGCACCTGAGCAATTTCTCCATGGCCATGATCATTTCTGCAATTGGCCTGGGTGGTTTTTTTGGCCAACTGGTCATTCCCGGCTTGTCCGACCAACTGGGTCGCAAGCCAGTGGTTTCCATCTGCTTCATGATCAGCGCGCTGCTGGTGGGTTTATTGATCATCAGCCCACCGCTGCCCTGGCTACTGTTCCTTCAATTATTTTTCTTGTCCTTCATCAACTTCAGCCTGATCTGCATGACGGTCGGTCCACTGACCAGCGAATCAGTGCCGCCCAGTCTATTGGCCACCGCGACGGGCCTGGTGGTGGGCTGCGGAGAGATTCTTGGAGGCGGCGTCGCGCCTGTCGTCGCTGGCTACATCGCCATGACGTGGGGGCTTACCGCGATTCTGTTCCTGGCACTGGCCGGAAGTATCACGGGGGGCTTGCTGTCCTTACGGCTCAAAGAGACAAACCCGGCTTTCAACGGACTCAAGGACTACGTCCCTCTGTCCGCACGCTTGACCCTGGAGGATAAGTGATGACCCATTATGTAATGTTGCTGGACTCTCCAGTGCCGCGAGGAGGTCTTGGCGTATTTGACTTCAAGTCCGGGCAAAGCCGGGAGGTGCGCCCACCCCAGGGAAATCTTTATGAAGCCCTGGCCCATTGCGCGGATCGGAATATGGATTGGGAGTCCTATCTCAAGGACCTGCCGTCCACACCCTACCCGCTTACGCCTGCGGCGGTGAAATACCGACCGCCGCTCAAGCCCGATAACAACTTATTGGTCCAGATCAGCGAAATCACCCTCTGTACCGCCAAGACAGAACAAGCCTGGTATTACAAAGGTAACGGCCGACTGCTCAAGACCGACGGCGACCCTTTGCAGGTGCCTTATCATTCACAAAGCATCAGTAGCGAGCCGTGCATTGTCTGCCTCTATTGGGTCGACCCGTTTGGCGGGCTGCGCTTCATTGGTTTTACCCTGGGCAACGATATTCACGATCATGTATTGCACAGTCGTGACGCCATTTCTTCAACGCATGCGCACTTGCGTACCTGTGCGATTGCCCCGGCATTGATCGTGGGGGAATTGCAGGCTGACTTGGCCATCAATGTCCAGATAGAACGCGACGGCCAACCCTTGACGGCAAGTCACCACCGGATGAGTTTGCATCGCTGGCAGAGTTTGCGCCGATACTCGGAAGAGTTCCTGGAGAAACATGAGCAGTTTCTCGAGCCTGGGCTGGTTCATTACGTGTTTCACAGCTTGAGCCATCGCACCGCGAATGTGCCGCTCCAACACGGTGACTGGCTCAGCATTGACTGCCCCGAGCTGGAATTGGCCATGAGCAATCAAATCGTCGAAGAGGAATTGGTTTCGCTGGTGCCCTTGCCTGCGCGACGCGCACCTGACCATGGCTGTATTGACCGGCCCCTGCCCGTACCGAAAAAGTTCTGATCCCGAAACGTATGGAACAAATCCGGGCCTTTTCGTTAAAGGCCCGGGCTACGTTGGCTGAAGCATCATCACGACGACACTGTTCTACCACACCGTCACAAATACCGCGGCAACCTAAGCCACCTTGAAGCGACTGACCAACTGTTGCTGGTACTCGGCCAGGCGCGCGAGTTCCTGGCTGGTGATTGCCGTCTGCTCGGCACCGGCGCTCACCTGGATTACCAGATCATTGATCTCGTTCACATTGCGATTGATGTCCTCGGACACCGCGCTCTGCTCTTCAGCAGCGGAGGCGATCTGAATGTTGCGGTCGCTGATCGTCGCCACGCCTTCGGCGATCTCCACCAACAACTCGCCCGCTCGCTCGACTTTGCTCGCGCCATCCTGGGCCTTGCCCAAGGTCTGCTGCATGGACAGGGCCGCACGATCGGAGCCGGCCTGCAGGTTGCTGATCATCTGTTGAATGTTGCCCGTGGACTCTTGGGTCTTTTGCGCCAGGGTGCGCACCTCGGACGCGACCACTGCAAACCCGCGACCATGGTCACCAGCTCGCGCCGCTTCGATGGCCGCATTGAGCGCAAGCAGATTGGTCTGTTCGGCAATGCCGCGAATCACGTCGAGCACCGAGGAAATGGCGTCGCTTTCCAGCTTGAGATCACCAATGATCCCCGCGGTCTCTTCGGCTTGCGCGGACAATTGGCGAATCAAGCCGATGGTACTTTCGATCTCCACCCGACCTTGAGCCGTACTGATATTGACCTGTTGCGACATGTGCGCAGCGTCGTTGGTACTTTGCGCCACCTCGCGCACCGTGGCGCTCATCTGATTGATCGCGGTGGCCACCAGCTCAGTGCCTTGGCGCTGCTGCTCGACACTCTCACTGGTCTGGACCGTCACCGTGGAAGACTCTTGCGCCGCGGTTGCCACTTGCGCCGTGGCATTGCCGATTTCCTGCACGACCCCGCTGATCTCTTGCGCCATGCGGTTGAGGTTTCGCGAGATCTGGCCGAACTCATCCCGGCCGTCATAGGTGGCCCTGGCAGTGAGATCACGCTGGGCCAAGTCATTCAGGACGCGGTTCACATCGCGCACCGCCGAATCGATCATGCGGATGATCACATACGACAGCACCGTCACCGCAAGCAATGCCACGACGACCGCGCCAATGGTCAGCCACAATGCACGGTTTGCTTCATCGCGCTCATGTGTCGCCAGGCGACTGACGCTTTCACCCAGGGCTTGTTCCACCTGGCTCATCATGTCGATGCGTTGAGTGGAGAGTTCAAACCAGGCCTCGGGCTTGATGCCCAGCGGCTGCCCCAATGGCACCTCGAATGCCAGGCGTTGCAACTTGTCGACTGCAACCGCAGCGGGTTTCAGCATTTGATCAGTCAGTTGTTGAAGTAATCCTGGCTGGGCCTTGCGACGGAACCCGTCGGAATAAGCGGAGAACTCGCCGAGATTGCGGCTAAAGCGTGACAATAACGTCTCATCGAAATGGTCCTGGCTGAACACCAGACCGAGTACCACCCGTTCACGTCCGGCCCGCTCTTTCATCTCGATAAACTGATTAAGGGCACCGAGCGCATGGACAATGGTGGCGTTGTTGATCGTTGCTTCCAGAGAGTGGGTGTAACCCATGAGCGTTTGAATGATCTCGGTATAACGAACACCCGACTCGGTGCTGCTAATACTCAACTTATCAACTTGCCCGCGAATGGTGGGCAACGCGTCCAATGCCCGCAGGACATTGTCCAATTGCGTGCTTCCCGACGCAGACAACCGGCGCACCACCTCGACCGAGGTATTGGCATCCTGGCGCGCCTGGGACATCCGTTCACCCATGGACTTGCCGCCACTGCCCAGGAAGACCCCACTGGCTCCGCGCTCGCGCTGCAATACGGTAATCAGTTGACTCAACTTCTGCGCCGTGGCGCTGGCAGTCACCGTGGTGTTCATATCGCGTAGTGTCTTGTAGTTATCCACTACAAAGACCCCGGCCAAGGTGAGAAACCCCAATAAGGGAAGTAGCAGTATCAATAAAAGTTTCAGACGCAGCGGTGCATTCCTGAGCATTTCCGTTCAAGCCTCATTTCATACTGAATTAGTGATGCGTGAACTTATTGTAAAACCGCTGTTATACACGCTGATCCTGAACGATCTTAACGCAATACCAAATGGCCATCACGCCTGATATTGCACTGCTTGGCACTTATATCCACCCGGGGGGCTGGAATTTGTATTTGCCTTGATCAAGATCAAGCATTCGACAAATAACGGTAAGTATTCGGTAAGAGAAAGTTCTCGACGATGGGCGTGCATTCATCCTGTCCTGTTGGAGAACTCAATGCCTTTGCGCTTAGCCGTTTCGACAATCCCGAGTGTGTTCCTGCTCGCCGTGGCCATTTCAGCAATGGCCGCACAGGCGGCCGAGTCTGATAACGCCGAACCGTCTTCGTCCTGGGGACTGGGGGTCGGCGCATTAAGCAGCCAGCAGCCCTATACCGGCATCGATCGTGACAACAAGGCGATACCGCTGATCTACTTCGAGAACGAATACCTATGGGTGTTCGGCCCAAACGCCGAGGTCAAGCTGTCACAACTCGAGATCGGCGACACCCAGCAAATCGATTTCAGCCTCATGGGCCAGTACGACTTCAGTGGCTACGACGCTGACGACGCGCGGGTCTTCGATGGCATGAGCGACCGCAAAAGCAGCTTCTGGGCGGGGGCCAAAGTGGAGTGGCACACCGGTCCGGTGGACGTGCGCGCCGAGTGGCTGTCGGAGGTGTCGGGCAACAGCAAGGGGCAGCGCTTCAACGTGGGCCTGGAGCGGACCTGGCGGGTCGGCGAACACATCACGCTCACACCCCAAGTCACGGCGATGTGGCAGGACAAAAAATACGTCGATTATTATTTTGGCGTGCGCGACAGTGAGGCCCGCATCGATCGTGCGGCCTATGATGGCAAGTCTGCCCTCAATACCGAATTTGGCGTCCGGGGAAACTACATGTTCGATAAACACCACGCCCTGTTCCTCGATATCAAAGCGACGAGCCTCGCCAGTGAGATCAAGGACAGCCCGCTGGTAGACAGCTCTACCGAAAACAGCGCGCTGTTCGGCTACCTGTACCGCTTCTGATGAGCCGAATTCTGCTGGTCGAGGACCACGAACGATTGGCGCACCTGGTCTGCACAGGCCTGGCGAATGCGGGGATCGCCGTCGATGTGATCAACCGCATGGATGGCGCGTGGTCGGCCATCCAGCGTGTGCCCTACCAGGCGCTGATCCTCGATCGCGGGTTGCCGGACGGCGACGGGCTCGTCCTGTTGAAGCGTCTGCGCAGCGCCGGGCTAGGCATCCCGTGCCTGGTGCTCACGGCGCGGGATGCCCTGCATGATCGGGTACAGGGGCTCGATGCCGGCGCGGATGACTATCTGCCCAAGCCCTTTGCCATGGATGAAATGGTCGCGCGCGTGCGAGCGTTGCTGCGACGCCCCGTGGACTGTCGCCCACTGGCGCCCAGCCATGGCGACCTGAGCCTGCAACCCGACACCGGCAGCATGTGGTGTGCCAATGAAAGCATTGCCCTGGCGCCAGCGGAAATGCAGATCATGTTGCTGCTGTTGCGCAAACCTGGGGAGATCGTCCGCCGTCAGACGATAGAGGCAGCAGGCTGGGGCTTGAGCGAGGCGGTCACGCCGAACGCCCTGGACGTGGCCCTTCACCGTATCCGCCGCAAGCTGCTTGCCATCGGTTCCCGCCAACGCATTGTCAACTTGCGAGGTCTTGGTTATGCGCTGCGCCAGGTCGACGTGGCTGAGTAGCCTCAGATTCAAAGTGTTGCTGGCCTATATTGCTGGCGTGGCGCTGAGCATCCTGCTGATCGTATTGACGGCGCTGGCCCTGGTCACCTCCCAGAGCGACATCCTGCTGGTCATGAACATGGCCGAACGCACCCAGGAGCTGGCGGAGAAACTCCAGTTCGATCCTGCCGGCCGCCCGGTCGGATTCGATCGCAGCGAGGCCGATCGAATCTGGACCTATGAAAGCATGCCGCAAGACATCGGATACCGCGTGCTGGACGCCTCGGCAAACGTGGTCCTGACGTCCACCGAAGCAACCTTCTGGCCTGCAAGCACCGCGGTGCGTCCTTCAGAGCACGAACCGTTCAAGTTCGAGCTCCAGGGCATCCTGATGTATGGCGCCACCGCGCCGGTCGAACACGACGGCAAGACCTGGTTCCTGCAACTTGCCGTCAGCGAACGGCTGATGGACCTCTTCCATGGTGCATTCGCGTTGCCATTCATGGGCGCCGGTATCGTCCTGTTCAGCCTGGTGCTGCTCTTCGTCTTTGCCGCCTGTGCCTATATCACCCTGGGCTATACGCTCAGACCCTTGCGCGAGGTGTCCGAGTCGGCCGCGGCCATTTCGCCTCGTTCCCTGCATTCACGCTTGCAGGTCACCAGCGTACCGTCCGAAGTCGTGCCACTGGTGGACAGTTTCAATCGGGTCCTCCAGCGCCTGGAACATGGCTACCGGACCCAACAGGAGTTTCTAGCAACCGCGGCCCACGAGCTCAAGACACCGCTGGCGCTGATACGCGCGCAAATCGAATTGATGGAGGACAGCCACGATCGCAACGCGTTGCTCAACGATGTCGCTCACATGACCCGTCAAGTCCAGCAACTGCTGCTCCTGACCGAAGCCAGTGAGGCCCGGAACTACCAGTTTGCCGAGGTCGAACTGGCCGATGTCGCGAGGGAAGCCAGCAACTATTTGCAGCGCATGGCCGAAGCCGCAGACGTGCGCTTGGTGCTGGCGCAGAACGCTGCCTCTGCTGACCCATGGCAGGCGGATCGCAGCGCCCTCTTCACCTTGTTGAAGAACCTGCTGGAAAACGCCATCCAACACGCCCCTCGGGGCACAGAGGTTCGAGTGGACGTCGGCGAGGATAGCCTGAGCGTACGAGACTGGGGCCCCGGGGTGGATCGGGAGCAACTGCCAAACCTGTTCATTCGCTTCTGGCGCGGGGCCCATCGCCGCGACCATGGCGCCGGCCTGGGCTTGACGATCTGCCAGGAAATCGCCCAGGCCCATGGCTGGACGCTCTCGGCCAGGAGAGCCGAGCCTGGTTTGTTGCTACAGCTCTCACGGCGGGAACATTGATCTACCGGCCGAGCTGCTTGTTGAAACCCAGGGCGTCATAGTAGTCGTGCTGCGTGATAATCTTGCCCTCCTTGAGCCGGATGAAACTCACCCCCTTGAAGCTAAGGGGGCGCTGGGTGGCCGGCGTCTCGGTGCTCCAAGGCCCGGTATTGTGTCCCTTGAATTCCCATTCGAAGGCAATGCTTTCACCGTTGACGATCGGCTCGCCCAGCATCGTCCATTGCAGATCCGGCACTGCGTGCATGAACACTTCGATCACCTGGGTCTTGGCATTTTCCCGGCCGACCTGCGGTGTCCCCACCGAGGCGTCGAGGAACTCGCCGTCCTCGGTGAAGTACTTCGCCGCAGCCTCCGCATCGCGAGCGTTCCAAGCTTTCATATAGTCATGGATCACACCCAGGGTATCGTTTTGACTGGCTGCCAGAACCCCATGGCTGGCCAGAATCAGGAGCAACCCAAACAGCATCGAATGGATTCGAGACGTCATAGCGTTCACCCTTTTATCATCAGAGGATTTGCCTGCCGCGCCCGGCGGCAGGCCGTCATGTCGCTTAGGTTTTTTTCCAGGCATCGGAAGCCGGGGCGGTACCTTTCTCGTAGGGGCGAAACAGGACCATGTAGACGAGGCCGACGAAGATCACGATGGCGCCAACCAACACGATGCCGTAGTTCACATACCACGGCGCGTCTGGCATACGCGGCCAGGACATATTGACGATGGCGAACAAGCCATAGCAGAGCGCAGCGATGTTCACCGGCCAGCCCCAACGTCCCAAGGTGAACTGGCCATTGGGTGTCCAGCCCCGGAGACGGGCGTACATCACACCCCCGACGATCATCTGGAATGCCAGGTAGATACCGATGGCGGCAAAACTCACCACCAGCGCGATGGCGTTCTGAAGATAGAAACCGACACACACGATGATCGCCGGCAGCACCCCGCAGACCATCAGGGCGGCGGTCGGCACATGGGTGGCCGGGGAGATTTTCTTCAGCACGCCACTGCCCATGAGCATCTCGTCTCGGGCGTAGGCATACAACAAGCGGCTGGCGGATGCCTGCAAGCTCAGCACACAGGAAACGAACGAAACCGTGATCACCGCCATGACCACCCGCGACATGACCGGACCGAACGCCGCGCCGAATATCGTGGCCATGGGGTCCTTGTCCTGGCCGGAAACAACGGCGGCAATATCAGGCACGGCCAGGATCAAGGCCAGGGCGGCAAAGATCGACGCGGCACCGCCGATCCAGATCGTCATTCGCATGGCCTTGGGGACTTGGCGGCTGGGATTGGGCGTTTCCTCGGCCACATCGCCGCACGCTTCAAAACCGTAGTAAAGGAACATCCCGGCCAGTGATGCGGCCAGGAAGGCCGGCCAGTACTCCCCATCGATGGAGATATCGAACGTGTCGAACAACACGCTCAAGGGCTGGTGGCGCTCAAAAATCAGCAAATAGCCGCCGATCAACAACGCCCCGACCAGCTCACACAGAAAGCCGAACATAGCCACCCGCGCCAGCAGCTTGGTGCCGCTCAGGTTCAAGACCGTCGCAGTAGCGGTCAGGACCAGCGCGACCAAGGTATTGGTGACCGGCGACGGCTCGAAACCCAGCAGGTTGGCAATGTAGGGACCGGCGCCCAGAGCTACGGCAGCAATGGTCACGCACAGGGAGATGGCGTAGATCCAGCCGACCATCCAGGCCCACTTTTTCCCCACCAGGCGACGGGCCCACGGATAGACACCGCCGGAGATGGGATATTGGGACACCACTTCGCAAAAAATCAGGCACACCAGCATTTGCCCGAACCCCACCAGCAGGTAGGACCAGAACATGGGCGGCCCGCCCGTTGCCAGGCACAGGCCGAACAATGTGTAGACGCCGACTACCGGTGATAGGTAGGTGAACCCGAGGGCAAAGTTCTGCCACAGGCTCATGCTACGTTCGAAACTCGAGGTGTACCCGAGGGCACGGAGTTGCTCCGCGTCCTGGTCCACGGCTGCCGTGGAGCTTATTGAGCTGTTCATTGCGCCATCCTTCAAAAAGGAATTCGTTGAGTAAGCGTCAAGCAGGCAGAACCATTCCACCCGTAACGTGGTTCACCAGAAATGCCTCAGAGCTGTATCCAGGTGGCCTTGATCTCGGTGTATTTATCGAAGGCATGCAGGGATTTGTCGCGGCCATTACCGGACTGCTTGTAGCCACCGAACGGCGCCATCATGTCGCCGCCGTCATACAGGTTGACCCAGACACTTCCGGCGCGAAGTGCGCGGGCCATGGTGTGGGCGCGCGACAGATTGGCCGTCCAGACGGCTGCAGCCAGCCCGTA
The DNA here is from genome assembly GCF_054681425.1 of Pseudomonas sp. H1_F01. NCBI lineage: Bacteria > Pseudomonadati > Pseudomonadota > Gammaproteobacteria > Pseudomonadales > Pseudomonadaceae > Pseudomonas > Pseudomonas sp. H1_F01. The sequence goes on from NZ_CP162823.1 coordinate 4,180,625, forward strand.
AGGCGTGTCGTTGGCGATGCGCACCGCATCCTCGGCTTCGTCGAATTCGATCACCGACAGCACTGGGCCGAAAATCTCTTCCCGGGCAATTGTCATCGAGTTGCTGACATTGTCGAACAGTGTCGGCTCCACGTAGCTGCCGCCGGTTTCCTCCAATGCCACGCGCCCTCCCAGCAACAACTGGGCGCCTTGATCCTGTCCTTGCCGAATGTGTTGCAACACCCCTTCCAGGTGGCGCGCGTCCACCAGCGCACCGACATTGGTGTCGGGATCCAGCGGATGGCCTGGCTTCCAGCCTTTTAAAGCCTCGACCACCATCGGCACGAAGTGCGCCTTGATGGAAGCCTGGACGAGCAAACGTGAACCGGCGGTGCACACCTCGCCCTGGTTGAAAGCAATGGCGGCCGCTGCCGCTTCGGCGGCTGCCTGTAGATCTGGGGCATCTGCGAAGACAATGTTCGGACTCTTCCCCCCCGCCTCCAGCCAAACCCGCTTCATGTTCGACTCGCCCGCATACACGAGAAGTTGCTTGGCCACTCGGGTGGAACCGGTAAACGCCAGCGCATCAACGTCACCGTGCAAGGCCAGGGCCTTGCCCACCGTGTGTCCATGGCCTGGCAGCACATTGAGCACACCGACCGGCAACCCTGCTTCCAGGGCAAGCTGTGCGATACGAATAGCCGTCAGCGGCGAACGCTCTGAAGGCTTGAGAATCACCGAGTTGCCGGTCGCCAATGCCGGCCCCAATTTCCACGAAGCCATCATCAACGGGAAATTCCACGGCACGATGGCAGCGACCACCCCGACCGGCTCCCGCGTCACCAGCCCGAGCTGATCTACCGCCGTCGCGGCCACCTCATCGTAGATCTTGTCGATGGCCTCCCCGCACCAGCGAATGCTATCGATGGCGCCAGGCAGGTCGACCGCCAGCGAGTCGGCGATCGGTTTGCCCATGTCCAGCGTTTCCAGCAGTGCCAGCTCTTCGGCGTGAGACTGCAAGAGGTCGGAAAAACGCAGCATGACCGCCTTGCGCATTGCCGGTGCCTGACGCGACCAAACGCCGGAGTCGAATGCCGCCCGGGCGCTGGTCACGGCCAGCTCGGCGTCCGCGGCATCGCAACTTGCAACCAGGCCCAACAATCGCCCGTCCACAGGACTCACGCATTCAAAGGTAGCGCCTGAACTGGCAGGCCTGTATCGCCCGTCGATAAAGGCACGGCCCTCGATGTCCAGCGCCTTGGCTCTGGCTTCCCACTCTGCTCGGGTCAAGTGACTCATGATTGAAGTGCTCCTGGGTTCGGATGAATGCGATCTCGGCTCGCTTAAACATATGGAACCATATCTTTTAGTTCATGAGAACCCCAGGAAAACCAAATTCAGCCAGGTTTTTTTGACTTAAACGCCTTTTCATCCCTAGAATTCCGCGCCAGTGGCCCCTGAAAATCCCTTTGAACTATGAAATAGAATTTTTTTGAGTCCAGGCGTCGACGACGCCGCCAATGAATGAAACGACCATGAGCCCTACATCAAGCCTCATACGCCTCAGTCAGGAAGGGAAAACGGAATCCGTCACCCGCCGCCTGGTTGAAATGATTGACCTGGGGTTGCTGGTCGAAGGTGAACAGCTCCCCAGCGAAAGTACCCTGGCCACCCAACTCGGCGTCGCCACGGTCACCCTGCGCGATGCGTTGGCTGCCTTGCGAGAGCGCGGGGTCATCGAAACCCGGCGTGGACGCAACGGCGGCAGCTTTATCTGCGCCGCCCCACAAACCACCGATCAGGCGTTGTTCGATCAATTGCGTGAAATGAGCACGCTTGAATTGCGTGACCTGGCCGACGAGCACGCAGCCATTTCAGGCGCCGCCGCCCGCTTGGCAGCCCAACGCGCCGGCCCTGAGCAACATGCGCGGCTGGGTGGCTACATCGATGCGCTGGCCAAGGCACAAGAACGTCTGGAGCGCCGACGTGCCGACGCCAGGTTCCACATCGAAATTGCCGTGGCGTCGCAGTCGGTACGGCTGACCCACAGCGAGGCCCGCTTGCAGGCGGAACTGGGGGAGTTGTTATGGTTGCCATTTGATGAGCAACCGGATCCCCAAGTGATCGAGCGGGAACACCGGGCGATTCTGGAGGCCATCATTGCGAACGATGCCAATCTGGCGGGGGCACTGGCCGAAGCCCATGTTGCTCGCGGCGTCCGGCGTTTGACCGCCATACGCTTGCAGCAGATGGCGCAAGATGCCTGATGACTGGAACAGAACTTGCTCAACAACTGACTCCAAACACCGCCCGACAGCCTGTCCGTGTCGCCAGCAAACACCGCACTGTCCCTTCCGAGGCATGAGTTAGAGCCATGGATAACGAAATTTCAGCAAATGGGTTATCCCAATGCGCAACGTTGATCAACGCTTCCATTGGTAACGTCTTCAAGGGTCTCAACGACCTGGGCGCCCAGGTATCGAGCATTTGGGAACGGCAACGGTGCAAGACCAGGCGCCCCAATCAACGCGACCTCAAGCCATTGTTGGGTGGCGTCCGGCAGATCCTTGACTCCGAGAGTCTCAAGTTTCATGGCGCTGGCGTGGTTTTCGCCCCTGGTGAGCTGGAAGATTGCGAGATGCACCTGCAGTGGTGGTGCCGGACCCAGAACGAACAAGTCCAGCCTTTGCAGCTGAATCTCGATAGCCGCAGCGATCGTTTCTACGATTACCTGCACATGCCTTGGTACACCCGTCCGCAGCAGACTCGCCAGCCCTCCATAGACGGGCCTTTTGTCGACTTGTATGGCACCGAGCAGTACATCGTTGCCTTCTCCGTGCCGATTTTTTTCGATGATCGCTTCATTGGCGTTGCCGCCGCCGACATCTCCCTGCACTCGTTGGAACCCTTGCTCGTGCGCAGCCTGATGAGAGTCAGCAATGAAGCGCTGTTGCTCAATGCCGAAGGTCGAGTATTGGCAGCTAATACGGCGAGCTGGTTGGCCGGTGATTTGATACGAGGCGTGCTGAACCAGGACATGGACCAAGGGCGCGTTTTGAGCCTCATCGACACCTCGTCCTATTGGAGCGTCGTGGAACGGCCGGTACCCAGGCTCTGATTGCCGGTCGCCATCGCGAGCAAGCTCGCTCACACATAGGTGATACGCAGGCTCAAGCGACCCCGCCGTCAGCGACCGTAAGCGTGCCGGGCTGTGGGGCGCGGCTGTGCATGAAAGTTTCGGGCATCGCCAGCAACAGACCAAATGCCAACGCAGCAATCGCCGCCAGGGTCAGGAACGCCGCGCTGTAGCCAGCCCCCTGCACCACAAAGCCGGCCAGGCTGTTACTCAACGCCGCGCCGAACCCGAACACCGTCGACAGCACCCCGAGGCTGACGTTGAAACGCCCGGTGCCCTGGGTCAGGTCCTTGACCACCAGTGGAAACAGCGCGCCAAACAGCCCGGCACCGATCCCATCGAGCAACTGCACCGCCACCAACCAATAGGGGTCATCCGAGAGCACGTACAACACCCCTCGAATGGGCAGGATCAGGAAGCCGGCCAGCAACAACGGCTTGCGTCCCCAGGCATCGGCCTTGACGCCGACCAGCCACGCCATGGGCACCATGACCAGTTGCGCCGCGACGATACAAGTCGACGTCAGCGGCGTGGCCAGGTGGGCATTGGCCTGGGCGAGCTTCTGGCTGACCAGCGGGAGCATCGCCGCGTTCGCCAGGTGAAACAGCCCGCAGCAAATGGCGAACAACAGCAGCGTGCGGTTATCCAGCAACACGCGCAGCGCCGAGGGCGTCGGGCCCTGCACCGACTGACCGGCCTCCAGGCCCCGGGCCACGTCATGGTCGATGGCCTCGGCGGACACGCAACTGACCGCCACGATGCTGGCCAATGCCATCGCGGCCATCAGGTAGAACACCGCAATGGGACCGAACAGCCAGGCGAACCCACCCGCCAGCAGCGCTGCGCAGGCATTGCCCGCGTGGTTGAATGTCTCGTTGCGCCCAGTACGCCGCGTAAAGGCCCGGGCGCCGGTAATGCCCAGGGAGATGGCCGCAATGGCCGGCGCGAAGACCGACGCCGCCACGGCGCCGAGCGCCTGGGTCAGCGCCACCAGGCCGAAGGAAGACGTGAACGGTAGCACCAGGCAACCCAGCGTCACCATCAAGGCAGCCACGGCCACCACGGCACGTTTGCTGCGCACCCGGTCGATCAGCGCTCCGGCGGGCGCCTGGGCGACGAGCCCGGCCATAGCGGCCACCGTCATCACCACGCCAATGCTGGCAGGGTCCCAGCGATGCACCGCCAGCAGGTAGATCGCCAGGTAAGGACCCAGCCCATCGCGTACATCCGCGAGGAAAAAATTCAGGCCATCCAGGGAAAGCTTGTTACGTCGGTCTCGGTTGCGATCCATAGCGGCCTCGACGGGCATTGCCCCAAAGAAAATTGCCGCCATGATGTCGCAAAGAATCGAACCGGGCCACCGTGATGAGCGCGGGCCCCTTTCCCTGTGGGAGCGAGCTTGCTCGCGATGGCGGACCATCAGCCAACGATGATGCTGGATCTGACACCGTCATCGCGAGCAAGCTCGCTCCCACATGGGTTGTTGGGTTGGATGCATGCCCTGGGGGCACGCTACGCCAAGGCACCGGCCGTCGCGCACGGCGTCCTACCAAAGCGCGATGTCATAGGTGAAATAGATCCGGTTGCTGTCACGGCCACGGGAAAAGTCCGAGCGATAGACGTAGTTGCGCAACTTCACCCCCAGCCCCTTGAACGTACCCTGCTGCACCACGTAGGCGATCTCTGCGTCACGCTCCCACTCTTTGACGGTGGTATTGGACTTGCCGTCGTTGCCGCTCAGGTAGCGGGTGGAAAATGTCAGGCCGGGCACACCGAGGCGAGCGAAGTCGTAGCCATAACCGAGCATCCAGGTCTTCTCGTCTTCCTCGATGAACTTGCCGATCCCGACGTTGCTGAAGGAGTACACCGTGGCGCCGCTGACATAAGGCAGGCCCGCCTCGCCGCTGAGGGTTTGATAGCCGGCGCTCAGTGTATGGCCGACAACGGCGTAGGACAGCGATCCGCTGAGCATGTCGTTGTCGATCTTGCCACCGTAGGCCGAACCCGAATCGACGCTGTTGAAGTAGCGCAGGTCGCTGGTCAATACCCCAGCGCCCAAGGGCAGATCATGCTGGATGCCGGCAAAATTCTGTCGATAGAAATTCTCCAGCTCGCCATAGAAGTAGCTCAGGCGGATGTTTTTGCCCAACTTGTAGTCGGCACCGGCATAGCTGAAGTCACCGGACTTATCGCCGCCGTAGCCATCGGGCACGATGGGCATGCTGTCGCTCGAATCGCGCAGCTTGAAACGCTCCAGATACCCGCCGGTGATGGTGAGGTTGTCGATGTCAGTGCTGCTGATCTGGGTGCCCTGGTAAGTCTGGGGCAACAGCCGCGCATCGTTGTAGACCAGCACCGGAGTCTTGGGCAGCAACGTGCCGTATTTGAGCGTGGTCTTGGCCACCCTGGCCTTGGCGGTCATCCCTGCGCTGGCAAACTCGTCGGCGGCGCGACCGTCGTCATGCACCGGTAGCAGGCCGGTGCCGCTGCGACCACGCCCGGAGTCGAGCTTGACCCCGAGCAGGCCCAGGGCGTCGACCCCGAAGCCGATGGTGCCCGGCGTAAAGCCTGACTGGTAATCCAGCAGGAAGCCCTGGGCCCATTCGGTGCGCTCACTCTTGGCGGTCCTCGCCGCCCGTGCGCTCATCCCGTGCTCGTCGCGAAAATTTTCGTTGAAGTAGACGTTGCGCAATTGCAGCTTGAGTTTGCTGTCGTCGATGAAACCTTCGGCACTGGCCGAGGCCAGAGGCAACAGCCCAAGGATTGGAAACAAAGCCCCGCGGGTAAGCAAAGTGGTCATGTCGAGCTACTCGTTGTTGTTATTTGGCGTGCAAGCCAGCGCACACCCGCTTGCGCAGGCGTGTCAGGCAAAAAGCTAAGGTGTCGGGTGAATCAGGAAAACAGCGTCAGCGCCCCGGTCAGCAGCGCCAGTGCAGTAATCACCAGGGACGTGAGCACCGCCCATTTGACGGTGGCTTTCTGGAAGTCGCCAAGGTCGCGGTCAACCATGCCCACCAGCAACAAGGTCGAGGCCACCAGCGGGCTCATCAAGTGCACCGGCTGGCCGAGAATGGACGCCCGGGCAATTTCCACCGGATCGATGCCATAGGCGGCAGCGGCATTGGCCAGGATCGGCACGACACCGAAGTAGTAGGCATCGTTGGACAATACGAAGGTCAGCGGCATGCTGGTAATCGCCACCACCAGCGGGAACAGATGGCCCCAGGAAGGCGGAATCCAGTCGACCAGGGTTTGTGCCAGGGCATCGACCATTTTCGTCCCGGAAAAAATCCCGGCGAAGATGCCCGCGGCGAACACCAGCAGGACCACGGTCATGGCGTTGCCCGAGTGGGCGAGAATGCGCTCCTTCTGAATGTCCAACTGCGGATAGTTGATCATCAGCGCCAGGACGAAACCGATCAGGAACAGGATCGCCGAGTGCATGAGCCCCATCACCAGCGCAACCATCACCGCAACCACCAGCAGCAGGTTGACGTAGGCCAGCTTCGGACGCTTGTGCGGCGTATTCTCGATGATCGCGTTGATGTAGCAGTCACCGCCACCGCTTTGCAGCTGGACGTTGCCGATGCGCCTGCGCTCGGCACGACCTAGCAGGAACGCCGTGAACACCACCCACATCGCACCGCCGATCATGGTCGGCAGCAAGGGCACGAAGTACTCACCGGCATCCAGGCCCAATGCCGCGATCGCGCGGGTCGCCGGGCCGCCCCAAGGGGTCATGCCGCTCATGATGCTCAAGGAGAGCATGGAAACAGTCGCCAGGATCATCGGATTCATGCCGATGCGTTTGTACAGCGGCAGCATCGCGGCACAGGTGATCATGTAAGTCGTCGTGCCGTCACCGTCCAGCGCCACCAACAGCGACAGCAGCGCAGTGCCCACGGCGATCTTCATCGGGTCGCCATTGACCCGCTTGAGGATTTTGCGGATCAACGGGTCGAACAGACCGGCGTCGATCATCAGGCCGAAAAACAGGATCGCGAACAACAACAGTGCCGCCGACGGCGCGACCATTTTCAGGCCGTCCAACATCATCTTGCCGGTGGTCCCGCCAAAGCCGCCGAGCACGGCAAAGACGATGGGCACCACCGTCAGGGCGACGATCGGTGACAACCGTTTGGTCATTATCAGGAAGGTAAAGACCACCACCATGGCCAAGCCAAGTAAAGCGAGCATATGTCAGTTCTCTTGTTGTTATGAGTAGCTTGGCTGACATTCAGGCGCACGCCCCCCAACCCGCCAGGCAACACGCAAAAGTGTGCCTGGCGCAGGTAGTGAGTGAGCTGATGTGGTGCCGTCGAGTCAGCCGCGAGCGGCTAGATGTGTTTGGCGACCTTCGTGTCGTCCCAGGCTGAGTCCGTTGCCGGGGTCTGCGTCAGGGCGGGTTTGCCATCCAGGGTCCGCAACAGGACTTCGCGGTCGCAGGCATTCTCCGAAAGGGAGATCACCACGGTCGCAACGGCGTTGCTCGCCAGGCTGGTCAACGCCCGCGCTTCGGACATGAACCGGTCGATCCCGATCAACAGGGCCAGGCCCGCCAGGGGAATGTCGTGGATGACCGTCAAGGTCGAGGCCAGGGCGACAAACCCGCTGCCGGTCACACCCGCGGCCCCCTTTGACGACAGCAGCATGATCGCCAGCATGCTGATGACCTGGGTCAGCGTCAGGTCGATGTTGCAGGCCTGGGCAATGAAGATCGCCGCCAGCGACAGGTAGATCGCCGTGCCGTCGAGGTTGAACGAGTAACCTGTCGGCAGCACCAGCCCCACGACGCCTTTCTTGCAACCCAGGGCCTGGAGTTTTTCCAACATTCGCGGCATCACCGGTTCGGTCGAGGACGTCCCCAGTACCACCAGGAATTCTTCACGCAGATAACGCAGCAGCTTCCAGAGGCTGAAGCCATGTGCGCGGCAGATGCTGCCCAACACCACGAAGACGAAGAAGGCACAGGCGATATACAAGGTCATGATCAGCTTGGCCAGCGAGCCCAGCGACGTGATCCCGTACTGCCCCACCGTGAAGGCCAAGGCCCCGAAAGCGCCGATCGGAGCGAAACGCATCAGGTAGGAGAAAATCTTGAAGACCATGTGCGAAGCTGATTCCAGGACCTCCAGCACCGGCTTGCCGCGCTCACCCAAGGACGACAGGGCAAAACCGCAGAGCACCGCGATAAACAGCACCGGCAACACCTCGCCTTTATTGAAGGCGCCGATAAAGGTGTCGGGAATGATGTGCATGAAGAAGTCCACCACGCTCAGTTTCGCGGCGGATTCGGTGTACTGCGACAATCCTTGGGTGCTCAACTGCGTCGGATCGATGTTCATGCCCGCGCCGGGCTTGAACAGGTAGACCGACACCAGGCCGATGATCAGGCTGATCACCGTCAGCGCCAGGAACAACAGCATGGTCTTGCTCAACAAACGCCCCAGCGAGCGCTTGTCGCTCATGCCGGCGATGCCGGTGACAATGGTGCAGAACACCACCGGCGCGATCATCATCTTGATCAGCTTGATGAAGGCATCACCCAGCGGCTTCAGGGCAATTGCCTGTTGCGACCAGAAGTGCCCGACGACCACGCCCAGCAGCACGGCGCAGATGATCTGGAAGTAGAGCGATTTAACAACTTTCATGGCATCACCCATTTTTAGAATTGTTCTGATGCAAAAGACCCTGGCTGCCTGGGCTATCCGGCCAGCCGCTGGGACGCCGTGGCGTAGACGTAACCTGAGAAAAGCCGGCGCGCGGTACGTACTACCGAAGCCTGAATGGTCTCACCCTTTTCACCGGTGTAGGACAGTACGACATCAATGCCGCCGCTTGGGTGCTCAATCCGAACCTGTTGCAAGCGCGGCTCGCTGACGATGCCAAGCAACTGTGCGACGACGCTGTCTTCGGTCACACACGCAGTGGCCAAGCCGATGGAACCGGTGATCGCCAGGGCGCGGTGACAGTTGTGCGGCATGAAATAACGCACCTGGACCGTCCCGCCAGACTTGGCCGGAGACACCAGCACCGGTTTGGGAATGACCTTGTCACTGACATCACCCAAGCCCATGGCCAGGCCGGCTTTCAGGCGCAGGGACTCCAGGCGCTGCAGGAAAGCTTTATCGGCGTCCAGCTCAGCGGGGCTTTCATCGCCGCGCTTGCCAAGCTGACTGGCTTGAACGATCACCATCGGCATCGCCATGTCGATGCAGGTCACCGGGATGCCGTCGATCAGGTCCTGGGGTTGTCCAGTGGGAAAGAGTTTCCCTGTCTTGCTGCCCGCCGCATCGAGAAAGGTCAGTTGCACCGGAGCCGCTGTGCCAGGCACGCCATCAATGGCGGTGTCGCCTTCATAGCGGACTTTGCCTTCTGGGGTTTGCACTTCGGAATTCACGAAAGTCCCGGTATTGAGGTTGCGAATACGCACCCGGGTCAGGTCGCCGGAAGGCTTGACCAGTCCCTGCTCGATAGCGAACGGGCCGACGGCGCAGAGCATGTTGCCGCAGTTGGGGGCGGTATCGACCCGACGCTGGGAAACCATGACCTGGACGAACAAATAATCGACATCCGCATCAGGGTGCAGCGATGGGCTGACGATCGCCACTTTGCTGGTTTGTGGACTGCCGCCACCGATGCCGTCGATTTCCAACTCATGGCCCGAGCCCATCAGGTTGAGCAGCAGCTCGTCACGTTCGGCGATGGCGACCGGCAGATCCCAGGCGAGAAATACCGGGCCTTTGGACGTACCGCCGCGCATTAGCACACAAGGAATTCGCTGCATGTTCACTAACTCTTGTTGATCAATCTGGATAATTGATGCTCTGGAAACAAGAGTGGCAGGGTTTGAAAAGTGTTTCCAATGCAAAGATCAGAGCGATTATTGCGTTTCACAAATGAATTGCTTTACGCTAATTATCATCGCGCACGGCCCTTCCTCGGTGAGGTAGCACATGGAATATGAACTCCAGGACATACGATCTTTCGTGAAAATCGCCGAACTCGGCAGTTTCCACGAAGCCGCTGACGCACTGCATCTGTCGCAACCAGCCTTGAGCCGACGGATGAAAAAACTCGAGGAAGGCCTGGGAACCGCTTTACTCGATCGCACCACCCGCAAGGTCAGCCTGACGAGCGTCGGCCGTGATTTCCTGCCCAAGGCGCGGCGCCTGCTGGATGATTTCGACGACTCGATTCTCAACATCCGCGAGCTGGCGGAGCGGCAGATCGGCCGGGTAACTTTGGCCTGCATTCCCACGGCAGCGTTTTATTTCCTGCCTTCGGTGATCCGCCTCTACAACGAGCGCTACCCGAAAATCCGCATCCGCCTGCTCGACCTCAGCGCCAACGAAGGGCTCGAAGCGGTTCTGCGCGGCGAAGCCGACTTCGGCATCAACATGATGAGCGGCCAGCACCCGGACATCGAGTTCGTGCCCCTGGTCAACGAACCCTTTGTGCTGGCCTGCCGGCGCGATCATGAATTGGCTGAACGCAGTGCGGTTACCTGGTCGGAACTCAGTGATTATCGGCTGATCGGTGTTGGTCGCCTGAGCGGCAACCGCATGCTGCTGGACCACGCACTGTCGGGCCTGAGCTGGCGCCCGCAATGGTTTTACGAAGTGCAGCACCTGTCCACGTCGCTGGGATTGGTCGAGGCTGGCCTCGGCGTGTCGGCGATGCCCAGCCTGGCGATGCCGGCCGGGGATCATCCAACGCTGGTCAGCGTGCCGCTGATCGAGCCGGTGGTAAACCGCTCGCTGGGCCTGGTCTACCGCCGGGGCGCATCGCTCTCCCCGGCTGCGGAGAAGTTCGTCTCGATCCTGCTTGAGCAGTGGCCGCAATGAAGCGAGAGCCTCCACACTGCCAACGCGGCGAGGCTGATCAAGGCGCCTAGCAGGCTGACCGCCATCCAGCCCCACAGCGCATAAACCTGGGTCGCGGCCGCCGCGCCCAGCGCGCTGCCCGCCGAGTAGAAACACATGTACGCGCCGACCATGCGACTTTGCGCGTCGGGCCGTGCTGCGAAGATCAAGCTCTGGTTGGTGACATGCACGGCTTGCACCGCGAAGTCGAGCAACACCACGCCGCACACCAGTGCGATCAGGGAGGTTTCGGTAAACGTGATAGGCAGCCAGGAGAGCGTCAGGAGCCCCAGCGACCAGCCGGTAACGCGTTGTCCAAAGCCTTGATCGGCCCAGCGACCGGCCCTTCTGGCTGCCAGGGCCCCGGCGACGCCAGCCAGGCCAAACAGGCCGATGGCCGTATGTGAAAGCGACAGCGGCGCGGCGCTCAACGGCAGCACCATGGCGGTCCATAACACCGAAAACGCGGCAAAGATCAGCAAGGCCAGCAGCCCCCTGATCCGTAGCACCGGCTCGGTCATGAACAGCTTGAACAGCGACCGGATGAGCGCCAGGTAAGGCTGCCGGTCAGGTGACGACACGGCGGCAGGCACCACTGCCCAGAACACTGCCGCGATGGTCAGCATCAATCCCGCGGAAACGAAATAAACCCCGCGCCAGCCCGCCAGATCGGCAATCACTCCAGAGGTAAACCGCGCCAGGAGAATACCCAGGACCACGCCGCTGGTGACGGTTCCCACGGCCTGCCCCCGTTGGGAGGGCGTAGACAGCACGGCGGCATAGGCCACCAGCACTTGGACAACCACCGCCAGCAAGCCCATCACGATCATGGCCCCCAGCAAAGCCAACCAATGCTGGGCGGCACCGACGACCGCCAGCACAAGCGCGGACAACACCAATTGCGCGAAAACCAGGCGTTTACGGTTGACCCTGTCCCCCAGCGGGACGATGAACAGCAACCCCAGCGCGTAACCCACCTGAGTGGCCGTCACCACCACCCCGATAAATCCTGACGCGACGCCCAGGCTCTCGGCCATCGAGGCGAGCAAGGGCTGGGCGAAGTAGACATTGGCGACGGCCAGTGCGCAGGTCACGGAAAACAATAACGTGAGCGCCGGCGAAAGCCCGGCACATTGGTCGTCACTCAAATTTCCCGAAGGCTGCTGGGTGCAACAATCGACATCTGCTGTCATGCACGTCTCCTTGACGCTAAACTGGTTTCAATTGAAAACCTGACTGGATTGTTGCCTGATCAGGTTTCGATTTGCAACCACAGACATCGACCGGACTTGCGATGCTTTTTCAGGAGGTCAATACAATGGAAAACGCTTCACCGCAAAACAGCGAATGCCCGGTAGCCAGGACACTGGACGTGATTGGCGATCGCTGGTCGCTCATGATCATTCGTGATGCATTCGACGACATTCGCCGCTTCAGCGAATTTCAGAAGAGCCTGGGCGTGGCCAAGAACATTCTGGCTTCGCGACTCAAGGCGTTGGTCGAGGTCGGGGTGTTCGACGTTCGACCCGCATCCGATGGAAGCGCCTACAAGGAATACGTCCTGACAGAGAAAGGCCGAGAGATCTTTCCGGTCGTGGTCAGCCTGCGACAGTGGGGTGAACGCTTCCTGTTCGAGCCGGGAGAAACGCGTTCCGTGCTGTTGGACAACACGTCCGGACAGGCCCTCATGCCGATGGATGTTCGATCCTCAAGCGGTCAGAAACTCGGACCGGCCGATTGCCACAGGGTGAGGCTCATTGCCGACAACCCGACGTGAGATTGATCGTCCCTACCCCTTCAGTACCAACGACATGTCCGGGTACCTGGCGCACATGAAATCGACAAATGCACGCACCTTCGGTGCAGCAAGACGCCGGGACGTGTGCAAGACCCAGAGTTCGGCTTCCTTCCCCGATACCGTGCCCCACTGGACCAACTCGCCACTGGCCAACTGGTTCCATGCGATGGACTGTGGAATGAGGGCAGCCCCACCACCGGCGATGGCCGCATCGCGGATCATCAGGAACGAAGAGAAGCGCAGCCTGGGGATCGGCTCCAGAATCAGGCTGCCGCCATCGAGTGTCCAATGGGTGGGCTCGAAACTGGACATCACAACACCGGGAACTGAGCGGATGGCGCCGGGTGCAGGCCGAGGTAATCCAGGCGCGGCCACCACCACCAGCCGGTCCTTGGCGAAACAGCGACCGACTAAATCGCTGTCCGGGCTGGGGTTGATCCGGATGGCGACATCAAATTGTTCCTCGACGAGATCAACCACGCGATCCTCCGAAATGACCTCGATCGTGACGTCCGGGTAAGCCGCACAAAACGCTGCGCCGATGCCGCCCATCGCCAGCTGCGAAAACAGGACCGGGGCAGCGACACGCAAGCGTCCGCGAGGCGTCGATACGCCCTCCTTCGCCGCCGCCATGGCTTCGACCACCTCGGCCAACGGCCCTTCGGCCCTGCTCAGCAGCAGCTCTCCAGCCTCGGTGAGCTTCAGACCACGCGCACTGCGCTCGATCAGCCTGACGCCCAATTGCTCCTCGAGGTCGGCAATGCGGCGCGACAAGGTTGCCTTGGATATTCCGCTCGCACGGCTTGCTTTTCCCAACCCCTCGTTCGTTGCGACGAGGGTGAAATCGATCAGCGCGTTCAGGTTCATGCTGTTCCACTTTTGAAACGGAGTGTCTACATCCTGGCGTCTTCGTTTTGTTTCTGCAACGGAATATCGTTTGATCATCGCAACGGGCCGACAAGGCCGTAGCGGACTTTTCCGGCTACCCACCCTTTTGCAGGAGATTCAACATGAGCATTCTCGTTACCGGCGCCACGGGCACCATCGGTTCACTCATCATCCAGCGCCTCGCCGACGCAGGCGCCAACGTCAAAGCCCTCGTGCGCCAGCCTGGCAAGGGAACATTCCCGGCGGGCGTGACTGAAGTCGTTGCCGACCTCACCGACGTGCCTTCGCTGCGCGAGGCGCTGGCGTCGGTGCGTACGCTGTTCCTGCTCAATGCCGTGACCCCCGACGAGGTGACACAAGCCCTCATCACCTTGAACCTCGCTCGCGAGGCCGGCATCGAGCGCATCGTCTACCTGTCGGTGATTCACGCTGACAAGTTCACCCACGTTCCGCACTTCACCGGCAAGCACACGGTCGAGCGCATGATCGAAAGCCTCGACATCCCGGCGACCATCCTGCGCCCGGCGTACTTCATGCAAAACGAATTGATGGTCCAGCAGACGATTCAGAACTACTCGGTGTACCCGATGCCGATCGGCTCGGCGGGCGTCTCGATGATCGATGCCCGCGACATCGCCGATATCGCCGCTGCCGAGTTGCTGCGACGCGACAGGGCACCTTCGGCCCTGGACCGTGTAACCCTGGAGCTGGTCGGCCCACAAGCACTGACCGGTGCCGCCGCGGCTAATATCTGGAGTTCAGCCCTGGGTCGCGAGATCGCCTACGGCGGTGACGATGTGGCCGCCTTCGAAGCGCAATTGGCCGCGTACGGTCCCGCCTGGCTGGCTTATGACATGCGCCTGATGATGTCCGGTATCCAGACGTTTGGCATGCAGGCTGCTGAAGGAACCGTGGAACGGCTACAAACCATCCTCGGGCGTCCGTTGCGCACCTACGAAGACTTCGTCCGCGAGGCCACCGCAGGGGTTTGAACAGCTGGGCAGTAAGCGCCAGGTCGGTCAGCGGAACACCGACCTGGCGTGCAACGAGGAAGGCTTGCTCCAGCAACGGCTACTCGCTAAACCAGCTGGCGAATCCCCAGAGACAAGATCAAACCACCACACAGTCGATCAATTGCTTTTTTCCTACCTTGATAGGCGCAAGCAATCCTCGGTTGCGAAAGAGCAATTGCGACCATTGCATACCAGGCCATTGAAACCACCACGACAACTGCCAGCATCGACAAAAACGTGCCTGGCGAAACGTGGGCGGGAGCCGCGGCTGAAAAAACAGCGGCATAGAAAGCCATGGACTTGGGGTTGCCAATGTTGGTGATCACCCCCTGAATAAAGGACTGGCGGCAACTACCGGCGACGGCATCATTCAGCGGGCCCGGCGCACTCCTCCCCGCGTTGATCAGCAGTCGGAATCCGAACCACATCAGGTAGGCTGCGCCCAGAACCTTTACAACCAGCGCAGCCCAAGGGAGCGCAGCAAATACAACCCCGAGACCTGCAATCGCACAGGTGGACCAGAACAGGTTGACCAGTACGATTCCCGCCACCAAGGCCAGCGCTTCAGAGCGCGTAGCCGCCACCGCCTTATGGACCACCGCGACGAAATTCGGTCCAGGAATCACGACACCAGCCAGGTAGACCAAAAAAACTGTCAAGACAGCGGAACCGTCGATCATGTGCGTCCCTCGCGAAATCTGTAGGCGGTGATCGTCACCAAAAATGCCGCATTGCTGCCCCACGGATTCAACCCGTCGAGGCAATACACCTACTCCTCGGCAGGCCTCATATGAAAAATCGTATAAGGCAGGATCAGCGTATCGGCGACGATGCTGAAAGGAAGGTCGACGACGGCAAACGGTGCCAGCGCGCGTGAATACACGTCGTTGTCATTCGTCGAGGCCTTGATGATCTCGATATCGGTCGCCGCACCGCAGTAAGGATGGCGGCCGCAGAGCTGTCCCATGCCAAAGGTTTCGTTGGCCGTGGCGCATCCGCCCAGCAGCGCCATCGTCAAAGCCATTACTACGATCCGCATGACGCGCCCCTCCCCCAGGAAAGGCCGGACTGTAGCATTAAAGCCGCCCCGACGGCTCAGCGCTCAAGGCCAGGCCCCAGCAGGGTCGCGAACCACTCGATGAACACCCCGAGCGTGGCTGCACCAATGGAAACGCTGGGTGGCCGTATTCAGCCAACCCCAGGTTCTCCTGTAGGATGCACATCCTCTCAATCAGTCGCGAATGTGATCAATGGAACTGCACTCAATTCTCGCCTTTACCCTGGTCGCGGCAATCGCCATCGCCAGTCCCGGACCTGCCACCTTGATGGCGATCAATAACAGCCTGGCCTACGGGCCGCGTTACGCGGTGTGGTCGTCGGTGGGCAACGCCAGCGGGCTGTTCTGCTTGTCGGCCGCCGCCATGCTGGGATTGGGCGCGTTGCTCGCCAGCTCCGAATGGCTGTTCAACGCCGTGAAAGTCCTGGGGGCGGGTTATCTGTTCTACCTGGGCGCCAGGCAGCTGTTCAAAAAGAGCCCGATACTCGCGCAGGATGTGCAAGCCGATGGCAAAACCAGCAAGCCATCGCGTTCAAAGCTGTACAAGTCGGCCTTCCTGACAGCCATCACCAACCCCAAGGCGACGATGTTCTTCACCGCCCTGTTCCCGCAATTCATCGACCAGAGCGCCGCACTGCTGCCGCAGTTCCTGATTCTTACGTCGATATTCGCAGGCTTGTCGCTGGTTTCCTTGAGCCTGTATGCCGCCATTGCGGCCCAGGCCAAAGGCGTGCTGAAACGGCCCGCGTTTTCCGTGTGGATCAGCAGGCTCGTTGGCTCGACGTTCATCGGCTTCGGTGCGGCCATTCTGGCGATGCGGCGGCCGGCTGTTTAGGAAGTACTTTCACGTACCCCGTACCAGGTATTGAGTGAGTGTCGCCGCACACGCAATGATTCCTTCATGGAGCACCATTTCAAACCCATGGGTATTTTCCGTTGGAATGGCGATGCACCCCACTCGCGCCGCCACTCCAGCACTCATGATGGCACTGGCGTCGGAGGCGAAATCCACCAGAAGGGCAACTTGTGGGTCATATCCCGAGCGCTTTGCTGCCTTGATCAAGGCGTCCACGACAGAGCGGGTGTAATAGCCCTTCTGGTCCCCGGTATTGATGATCGGGTCTGCCGATAGAACCGTTCCGTACTCGTCCAGGACGGGCCCCACCTCTACAGCAATGGTGGTGTCCCCCGGCACGCGGGCAGCGGCATATAGCGCACCGGCGTTGGATTCCTCCTCAAGCGTCGTGCAGACGAACCAGACGTCTTGCTTGAGCTCATGCCTGCGGTTTTTCAAGTGCTGTGCTGTTGTGATCACTGCCGCCAAGGGCGCCCTGTCATCGAGGAAGTGAGCAGCAACTGAATCTTTCACTTGGAACGGCTGACGCCAGTGCCGGCTAAGCACCACTCGAACGCCGGGGCGGACACCGGCATCGGCCAGTTCCTGCGGCGAACACCGGGTGATGACATGGACATCGCTCCACTTCACAGCCCCTGAAAGGACATCGCGCCCCTGCGCTGAACCACCACTGTTGTGCATGGAGCCATAAGACAGTACGCCGGGCAGGTATTGGGTATCGCCGAGTATGTCCACCGGACAAACGCCGAAGCAGATGGGCTGGGCACCGCCCAATGCCACGACCTCCAGATTACCGTCGTGCCTTACTTTCTTCACGATCATGGCAATTTCATCAAGGTGAGCCATGACCCTGATGGGCGCTTGCAAAGAATCAGCGGTAGCCTTGATCAGACCCCTGACATTGCCTGCCTCGTCGACAGAGATCTCATCGCAGTGCTTGCCCAGCTCCCTGAGGCATATTTCCCGAACCTCGTCTTCCTGCCCGCCGGGGCCGCGAGCCAGCAGCAATTCTTCGAGCAAGGGCTGAATGTCCATTGAAGGCATCGGTTATTTTCCTGTCACGACGCTTGAAAAACGTAGACCTCACCCTCTTCCCGTCCGTTCAAACCCTTCATTCCAGCAAGCCCCTAAGCCCCCTCCCCCGATCTCACCTGAGCCCTTCCAATATTTGACTTGACGCTAAAGATTACAATCATCATATTTAGCGGAATATTACGATCGTCATGTGGACACCAACGTCACGACGACGGAACCAAAAGCCACTGCCGCGGCGCTTGGCATCAACGTCTTTGCCCGCCAACCAAGCCCAGGAGATGACGTATGGAAGCCAGAACTTCATTGGCGATTACCGCTAAGCAACCCCACGCCTCTACACAACCATTGACCGGCAAAGTCGTAGCGCTGCTGGCAGGCCTGGCGGCGATCAGCATGCTGTCTACCAACATCATTCTCCCGGCGTTCGCGGATATCGGCGAAGACTTGGGCGTGACTGCTCGCGAGCTCGGCCTGACACTGTCCAGCTTCTTCATCACGTTCGCCTTGGGCCAGTTGGTGGTCGGGCCACTGGCCGACCGCTACGGGCGCCAGAAGCTGGTGCTTGGCGGCCTCTCGGTGTTCGTGGTCGGCACCGTCATCGCCGGCCTTGCCACCACCCTTGATGTGCTGATCGCCGGACGCGTCGTCCAGGCGTTGGGCGTGTGCGCAGCCTCGGTGCTGTCGCGCGCCATCGCCCGGGATCTGTTTGAAGGCGAGACGCTCGCCCGGGCATTGTCGCTGACGATGATCGCCACTGCGGCGGCGCCTGGGTTTTCGCCGCTGGCCGGCAGCGTCCTGTCCGTCACGCTCGGCTGGCGTGCCATCTTCATCCTGGTGGGACTGGCCGCCGTTGTGCTGGCCTTTTTCTACGTGCGCGACCTCGGAGAAACCCATCCCGCCGATCGCCGGGCGCCGCACTCGGCCAAGAGCGTGGTGCTTGCCTATGGCAGATTGGCGCTGGACAAGCGCTTCATCCTCCCTGCCCTTTCAATGAGCCTGCTGATGAGCGGCCTGTTCGCCTCCTTCGCGGCGGCGCCCGCCATCCTGATGCAAGGTATCGGCCTGACCTCGTTGCAGACCGGCCTGTATTTCGCCTCTACGGTATTCGTGGTGTTCGCAGCCGGCATGGCGGCTCCGCGCCTGGCGCATCGTCATGGCGCCCGAATCGCCACACTCGTGGGCATTGCCTGCGCCATGGCCGGCGGCGGCCTGCTGCTCGTCGGTCCAGCCGCGCCTGGTCTTGGGTGGTATGCCCTCTCGATGATCACCTTCCTGTGGGGCATGGGCCTGGCCAATCCGCTGGGCACGGCAATCACCATGGGCCCTTTCGGCAAGGAAGCCGGGATGGCCTCTGCACTGCTGGGTTTTCTCTCCATGGGTGCGGCTGCGCTGACCACCTGGCTGGCCTCGGTCTTGAGCTTCGCGCCGGTCACGACGCTGGGTGGGATTCAGACGACGGCCTGCCTGGTGGCGCTGATGCTGTTTCTGTTTCGGGGTCGTCTTTGAAGGCGCTTTCCCGGCCAAGCCAAAAGCTCGCCTTCACGCTCCGATCAATACACAGGCCAGGTTTCAACAATCTTCCCGCCGCGCACGGCCAGCAAATCGCCAAATTGCAGCAGCACGGATTCAGTCTGGGTCGGCCGTAAAAACACCTGGTCTTCCACGTTCAACCCTACGGCCAGGGAGCCGTTGACCATTTCCTGATTGGAGCTGCGACCATAAAGCTCATTGCTTTGCAGCCCCTCGGGCGACTCGAACTCGGCCATCCAGTTACCGCCGTAGAGGAAGAATGTCGCGCGCTGATTAGGGTCCCACCAGGAGAACAATCGGGACTTGTCATCCAGGGCTGGGAAGTTGACGGCCCCCGTGCTCTTTAGCACGGGCGTTGCGATAAAGGCCGCCGGCACATGCTCGGCCAGCGATGGCAGGTCGTAATGGGTCGGCTTGAGAAACGCCGTCCCCACCGAGACCTCGCTGCTCAAGCGTTCCTGCTCATGTATACCGTAACTGGGGCTGCCAGCCGTATTGAGCGTGAGCCCTTCGTGCCAAAGCGCAGGGAAGTGTTCACGCAGGTAATTCACATGGCCGTTGTAAATGACCATCACCTTGTCGAACAGCGCCTGGGACGAACCGAGGACCTTGGGCACGCCCATGCCGACAAACGGGTCATACCCCATGAAGCCTGAAAATTCGAGCTGCTGCGCATGGGCACTGATCAGCGTCAGCATCTCGCCGAGCACCGCGTGGTCAGCGACTCCGCCACGGTGCAGGCCGACATCCAGCTCGATATTGATCCGCATCCGGATGCCCAGGCCTTGCGCCAATGCCAGGTAATCCATCAGCCGCCGGGGGGTATCGAGCAGCCATTGCAGTTGCCTGGAAGGGTCGAAGGTTCCCTTGTGGGTTTGGTAAAACACCTCGGCCGAGCGTACCGGTAAAGGCTTGCCGAGCAAAATGTCTGCCTCGGGAAAGGTCACCGCGTCGTGATTGAGAAACGGCTGATGAAACGACATCAGCCGCCGGGTATCGGTACGTTTGGCGATGTACGTCAGCAGTCCCGGTGATGGCAGGGATTTCTCCACCAGGCGCAAATGTTTACCAGCGCGGGTGACGGATTGCTTGACCACATTGATATTGTGATCGAGCAGGTCCAGGTCAATCAGCATCACGGGGCGCATCGGCCCGTGGCGCTTCAGCTCCTGGTTCAGCGCGCGGAAATACTCGTTGTAAGGGCTGCCGCGATCGCTCGGACGCAACAACGCCCCCGCCCCGACCATCAATGCACCCACTCCTGCGGTGCCGAGCATAAAGGTTCTACGATTCATCAGGACGCTCCCTCTGCGTGCGCAGTCAAGTGCACGTTACGGCAGCGGTACCCGGCTGTTGAGGCTATGGGAGGTCAGAAAGGGGACTTTGGCGGCCAGGCTTTGATCCAATCCTCCTAACCCCTGGACGTTGCAATGAACCGCGTGATGGCCGCCACCACATCGGCACCCCGTTCAAGATAGGGCACATGCCCGGAGTCCTCGATGAACTCGCCGCGTGCATCGGGCAGTTGCTGGAGCAGGTTATCCAGGGTCGCTGGCAGAAACACCTGGTCGTGCCGCCCCCAGATCACCAGCGTCTTGGCAGCAATCTGTGGCAACCGTTCGAGCAGCACGTCCAGGCCTTCGCGTCGAAAATCCTCGACGACCCGCTGCACCGTGGCAAACCTCGATTTGCCGCTGGCCGCCATGGCCTGGGCCAAGCGCCCTCCTACCTCGGGCGGCGCCTTGAATACCAGGCTCCAGAAGCGCTTCATCTCCTCGACCGTACGATAGCCAAACACCGTCCCCGCCCCTTGCAGGCCGGCTTTCAATGTGGGGCCTAGCGTTTGCTCGCCCAGACCGGCAGGCGCCAGCAAGACCAGGTGACTGACACGCTGCGGGTGTTTGGCGGCATACAGCCCGGCCACGCACCCGCCCAAAGAACTGCCGACCAGCACGAAGGGCCCCTCGACGAGCGTTTCCAGCAAGCCTTCGAGCTCCGCCAGCATTGCCTGGGGTCCAAAGCCGGCACCCGCCTCGTACACGGATTGGCCATGCCCCGGCAAGTCGACGAAAACGCAATGGTGATGGCGCGCCATGCCCAGCATCGCAGGGCCCCACTGATCCTTGCTGGCGCCCAAGCCATGGAGCATGACCAGTGTCGTCCGCTGTTGCCGTGCAGGGCTTTGCAGATAGGCCAGGCGTCCATGCGCACCGCTGTGCCAGCGCAGCTTCAAACCGAACTGCCAGCGGTGGACCAGGCGCAAAGTGCCGAGCAGCAGTCGATCAACGCGGTTCATCCGCCACCCCTTGTCCTTTGCTAGCCGCCTTGAGGGAGAATCTTGCCGGCAGGCGCAGTTGGCATAGCGCCACACCTGACAGCGTCAACACGGCGCCAATCACCAGGCGCTGGCTGAAACCTTCGGCGAGCATGACCTGGCTGACAGCGATCGCGAATACCGGCACCAGGAGCAGGTACGGGCTCAATTGCTGCATCGAGTTGCGGCCGAGCAACCAGAACCACAGGCCGAACCCCAGCAGACCACCACTGAGCGCGGTGTAGAGCACCGCCCACCACGCCTGGGCGCTGGCCGTGTAGACGCGTGTCCATTGCTCGCCTTCCTGAACGAAGGACCACAGCAACAGTTGCGGTGCGGCGATGACCGCCGTCCAGGCACTCAAGGCCAGCGGATCGAGGGGCCCGAGACGTTTGGTCAACACTGACCCGGCAGCGAATGCCAAGGCCGCCAGCGCCACCAGCAACATGCCGATAAACGTCCCGCCCGCCGATGGCGTAGCCAGTAGCACCAGGACGCCGGCGAACGCCAGCAGGATGCCCGCCAGGAGTCGCAGTTTCAGGACTTCCCCCAGTAACGCGAATGCCAGGACGAGGGTAAACGGTGCCGCCAGTTGATAGATGATCGCCGAGGTAGAGGCGTCTACCCGGGCGATACCGCAATACAGCAAACCGAAATGCAAGGTCCCGGTAATCGTGGCGACCAGGGTCACGGACGCAAACTGTTCACGCTTGACGCGCTTGAGCAGCGGCAGGAGAAACAGCGCCATGATCGCGTAGCGCATGGCGACCATGAGGATAGGCGGCAACTCGGCGCCGCCGATTTTCACTGCGGTAACCTGCGCGCCCCAGAGAAACGCGACCAGTAGCGCGAGCAATGAATCTTTCAATGGCATGACAGTTATCCCTTCTGAAATTGAATGGGCCGCAGGATTCTTTCCGGCTTGCCTGTCGCAAGGGCTGGGGGGTTAAGTCGACAGTGATGCTCACAGAGCCGGTCCAATGTCTCGCGCAGGGCCTGTTCCGCTTCAGGATCGTGGGCCAGTTGGGTCTGGAAGCACGGCGGAAATCCCGAGCCGACCAGAATCATTTTGTTGAGCAGGACATTCAGCGCGACCTGGGAGAAAACCGCCGTGTGTCCATAGCGTCGGCCGACGACCGCAATCGCCGCGAGCTTGTCGCGCAGCGGACGCTCCCGTGGCCGCAGGAAGCCATAGCCGACCCGCTCCAGAAACGCCTGGAAGCGACTGTTGGTGCCGTAAGCATGCATGACGGGGAGATAGAGCACCGCATCGGCGCGGTCCAGCCGCGCCACCAACTGCCCGACGTCGTCCTGCACTTGGCAGTCCTGGTCGGAACAGGCGTTGTCGGCGTCGCAGTAATCGATCCGGTAATCCTTGAGCCAGATGTCATCGACCGCGACCTCCTCGCCCAGGTGGCGGCGCACCAGCGCCACCACCCGTGCACTGACACCACAAGGTCGGCTTGACCCGACAATGATGGTCAGATTCATGATTCAGGACGCCTCCCGCAACCCTTCTTCGCCAGCCAGGTAGGCGCGCAAAGCCTCTTCCATCAACTGCCCGGTCAGCCACAGCGTGACGCGTGCCACTTCCTTGATCTGACGACGATCTTCTTCGGTCTTCACCGCACGCTGCATCGCCATACGCACTTCCTCGGCGTGCTTCTCGTCGATGGTCGAGTGGGCGACGAAGAAGGTCATCTGCTCATCCTTCAAGCCCAGGTCGGCACGGAACCGTTCCAGGATCGGCTGGATGTGCTCGTAGACGTCCTCGGCCCAGTAGCTGTAGCCCAGGCGAGCGATCGGCCCCTTGCGGATAGCCACATCGTTGAGAAAGGCGATCAGTGCCTGAGTCGGCGCCAGGGGCGCCGGCATGGCTTGCGGCAGCAGCCCGACCGACTCCAGGTCACGCAGCACCATGCGCTCGTGGCCCAGCTCTTCCAGGGCGTGCTTGTAGACGAAGCGCAACAGCGTCGTTTCCTCTGGATCGGCACTGAAGGCGCAGGCGGCCTGGTTCACCGAGTTGTAGCGGGTGTAGTGGTAGACCTGCAGCATGAGCTGTTGGTAGAGGGCTGGCGGCGTCGGGTTGTCCAGGCTGAATTTCCAGTAGGCGCCCTGCTTGATCTGGGCCCAGCCTGCGTCGACGATAGCGTCGAGTTCCTTGAAGAATGCTTGCATTTCAATTGGCTCCTTTAACATTGAGGTAAACACTTTCGAGTTCCAGGTACACGAGGCTGTAGCGCCGCTCGACCTGTTCCCCGGTCCAGGTAACGTCATCCACCAGCACGCGCCCGCCCAGGCCGACATAGAGCGCAGCCAATTGGCCGCGGCACAGTGCCGAGATAAATCGCAGGTGGGTGTTGGCTTTCAGCCAAATGGCCGCTTGCAGGAGAAACATGCGCAGGTGCCGACCGCCGCGGTATCGCTCGTCCAGCACCAGGCGATTGGCATCGAAGGCATCCGTCGATTGTTCGAAATAGGCCTGCACGTCGACCGCTCGCTCGACGAAGCTCAGGCCATGACCCAGCGGGGTGACGCGCAACGTCCCGACCACTTCGTCCTTGTCCAGGTAGACCAGGTGATAGGACAAAGCGTCGCGCACCTGCTCCCTGCGCTCGAAGTCATCCTCCCGTGCCGGGTTGGTCCCCAGGTAGCGACTCCTGAGTTGCCGGACGGACTCGAACAGTTCATTGGCGTTGTCGATCACGCGAACAGACAGGCTCATCGCTGACCTCACTGGCCTTGACGCTGATCGACGATGCGCGCTTCTTTCCAGCTGAACCAACTGCCAAGGTTCACATGCTCGGCCAGATCGCCCACCACCATGACCGTCGCATCGACCCCCAGCCGTTCGCGCAGGCGCTCCTTGATCAGCAGCACCAGACGCCCACGATCGCCTTCGAAGAAGCGCGACATTTCCAGCTTGGCGATGACGGTGTCGCGATCATTGGCGCGACTGAGGATGATCTGGTAACCCAGGCATTGTTCGACGCCTTCAAGCAGCGCCTGCTCGATCTGTGCGGCCGAGAAGGCGCGATCGTTCAGTTGCACGGCATCCTTCACCCGACCGACGACCTTGACGGTCTGGCGCATCGATTGCGGATAGCCGGGGCGCGACTGGATCGAGACCAGGTCGCCCGTGCGGTAGCGAATCAACGGCTTGCTGCCAGGGATCAGCATGGTCACGCACAACTCACCGTCGCCGGTGCAGCCCAGGCTCTCCCCGGACTTGGGATCGAGCACCTCGATGATGTAGTTGAGGCGATGCGGCACCAACTGGTCGTTGGCGTTGCAGGCCGCGATGATCATCGCTTCCTGGGAGCCATACAGGCTGTTGTAGGCCTGCGCGCCCCACAGGCTGTAGAGGTTGTTCTTCAATGCAGGGGTGCACAGTTCGCCGCTCATCATGAATGCGCGCAGGGCGAAGTCCTCGCGTGGGTTCAAGCCTTGGCGCTCGGCTTCCTTGGCCATGGCCAGCAACAGCCCCGGCGCCGATGCGAGCACACCGATCCGCAGGTCCTTGAGCAGTTGCAGTGCCTTGGGCCAGCCGATCACCGGTGAGTGCGGCCAGATCTTGGCGTTGCACAGGTCGAGCTGGGTGCAGACATCACCCAGGGTGTCACCGAAGGAATGGACCTCGGTAGGTCCCATGATGCCGACCACGGTCTTTTCGCCCGGGAAATGCTTTTCGATCACGGCCTGGTAGGCCATCGCCAGCTGGCGATTGCTCGCGTAGCTTTCCTTGCGGTCCCGTGGGCATGGCGTGGCGGGTCCGGTGGTCCCCGTGGTCTCGTAATAGAAGATGCTGTCTTCCAGCGGACCGGACAAGATGTCGAAGCCTGCTTCGCGCAGATCATCCTTGGTCGTGAATGGCAGGGTGGCGAGGTCATCCAAGGTCAGCGAACGCTCGTCGACCTGGGCAAGGTGCCTGGAGTAGAACGGCGAGGACCGCTTCACGTGGCCGACCACTTCCCGCAACTGTGCCTGGTGCCAGGCCGCCAGCTCGGTGTCGCTGAGGACGTCGGTCCAATAGGCATGATGAATCGGATCGTACCGCTTCTTGAATGTCTCTAAATGCTCTTTCATTTCAGCCGCTCAGGTTTGATGGGTTACTGGAACTCAACGGCCGCTACGTTAGTAACAGAACTTACAAATACCCAGCTGCGCTATCTCGCAGTTGTGCGCGCACGAGTTTCTTGTTAAAAGCACGCGCGGTTACATACGCGTAGGGATAGCTCTTCGCCTCGTCGACATTCAGAAATGAATGAAATATTAATATTCCCTCAGCAGTTGACAGCCCCAGGGCACGCTGGTAATTTCGCCGCACTGCCAATTATTCCCGCAGTGCTTAGCCAAGACTGGGATGTCTAAAAATGTACTATCACCTTTCTGCTATCAGTTCCTCCCACAGCTATCCCGACAGCTGTTCCCGGGCCATTCTGGCCATCTTCAAAAGCAATATCTGGCGTCGCTAATCTAGCGAAGACCGGAGCCTGTCTGCTGCTTGCCAGCAACGTCCTGATCTTTCCCCTCTGAAATCGAAGGCGCTCGCGCCTTGTGCCCTGCGCAACAATTGGCTGCAATCCATTGCAAGCTTTTTAGTGCGCGCGACATGAACAGCGTCCGCCCCGTCTATTCAGAACATCCGTCAACACGCATTTAAAGTGCCTGCGCGCTTTATATTCCCGTGGCGCTCTCTTAATCGAGTGTCTGAATCGTTACACCTTGAATATGGTATTAACCGTGAATAAAAATCTAATTGGCGTGAATGTTCTTCGCCGCGAAGAACGTCGACCTACGGATGCACTTGGCATATATGCAAATGCACTGGAACAACTGGGTCGCGAGTCTGTTTTCATTCTTGAATCACTGTCCGGCCCAAGCCGTGATCGCCGGGCGACGATCATCGGGCTCGAACCGCTTTTCGAAGTGTGTATCAATGAGGGCCAGGCCCAGCTGCGAGGCTGCGCCGCCCTGTGTGAACATCTGTCCGCCAGCCTGCGGCAAGCGGGCATGCAGGTCGACCCGCAACACAAGATCCATCTACCCGACAGCGAGTCGGCGTGGAACCTGCTCCGGGCGATCCAGGCAACGTTCCAGCCGGCGGCCAATGCCCCTTCCAGCCTGGCCTTCTTCGGCTATTTCTCCTACGACTGCGTTCGCCTGATCGAGCGACTTCCCGATCTGGCCAAACAGACCTACGACTACCCGCTCATTGCCCTGTCGGTCTATCAGACCCTGGTTTATTTCCACAGCAATGGCATCGTCGAAACCCTGATCAACAACCACGATCTCTGGTCGCCCCGTACGTTGGAGGACTACCCCTTCCTGAGCACAACCCCGGCAGCCGAGTCGCTGGCTCCGCTACCGTACCCCGAGGGCTTCGAGGAAGAGCGCACGGTGACCCCGGAGCAATTCGTCGAGCGTGTCGAAGTGGCGATGGAGCACATCCGCGCCGGCGACGTCTACCAGATCCAGCTCGGCCATGAGATTCGCATCCGCTCGCAGGTTTCACCGTTCGATGTGTACCAGAACCTGCGCCTGCGCAACCCTTCCCCTTACATGTACCTGGCTCACGTAGGTGGTATCGACCTGATCGGCGCCAGCCCCGAGCTGTTCGTCAGGATCAAGGACGACTTGATCGAGATGCGCCCGATCGCCGGCACCGTGGGCAAGAAGCCTGGCGTCGATCCAACTCAGTTGGTCCTGGAGCTGACCCGCTCCGAGAAGGAGCGCGCCGAACACCTGATGCTCATCGACCTGTGTCGCAACGATATCGGTCGCGTGTGCCAGGCGGGTTCGCTGGAGGTCGATGAGTTCATGCTGGTGGAAGAGTATTCGCACCTCTACCACATGGTGTCGAACGTTCGCGGCTTGCTGCGCCCAGGCCTGGATGCCTACGACGTGATCAAGGCTTCGTTCCCCGCAGGCACCATGTCCGGCGCGCCCAAGGTCAGGGCGATGGAGCTGATCGAGGGAATGGAGAGCAACCGCCGGGGCATTTATGCCGGGGCCCTTGGCCTGGTCGGTTTCGATGGCAGCGTCAACACCGCATTGTGCATTCGCTCGACGGTCTTCGACGAGGGCACGTACCACTTGCGTGCATCCGCCGGGGTGGTAGCCGATTCGGTGCCAGAGCTTGAGTGGAAAGAGACGCTGTACAAGATGGGTTCCGTTTACCGGGCAGTGACCGGCCAGGAGATCGCACTGTGAAAGTATTCTTGATCGACGCCTATGACAGCTTCGTCTTCATCATCAGCCAGTACCTGGAACAACTGGGGCTGGAAACCCATGTCGAGCGCCACGACGTACCGGACCTCATCCAGCGCATTGAAGCGTTCTCGCCGGATTTCTGCGTGCTGGGCCCTGGGCCTGGGCATCCGGCCGACGTGGGCTACATCGAAGTGATCAGGCACTTTCAGGGGCGCCTGCCGCTGTTGGGTGTGTGCCTGGGTCACCAGGCCATCGGCCTGGCCTTCGGTGCCCAGGTTTGCCGGGCCCCACACGTGATGCACGGCAAGGTGAGCACGATCGAGAACGATGGCAAGGGCGTCTATGACCACACCCAGGCACATGCGATTCGGGCGACCCGCTACCACTCGTTGATGATCAGCGAGCAGCCGCTACCCGACTGCCTGGAGATCACGTCCAGATCCACGGACGACGGCTATGTCATGGGCGTGCGCCATCGCCACCTGCCGGTGGAGGGCGTGCAGTTCCACCCTGAAAGCATCCTCACCGAAAACGGCCTGGACCTGTTCCGCAGTTTCATCCGGTGTCACGTGCACAAGTGATCCTCCCGGAAGGGGCATGCGCCCCTTCCTTCCCCGTACTGCGACTGCTTCATTCCTGCTACAACTAGAGCGATCCGTTTATGGACAAACACCACTCCCCCGCCTGCGGCCGGACCCAGGCCGAGCGTGCCGCTACGCTGACCGCCTTCACGAGCCTCGCCAAGGATGCCAACCGTTGCGATTGGGAGCGCCTGCTGAACAAAGTGCTGCGCCAACTCGGCTTCGGCAGCTACCTCATCAGCCTGGGGCCGGTAGCGCCGAGGGATACCGACCCTCTGGCCGGCCTCATCACCACCTTTCCCAAACGCTGGCTGGAACACTACCGCTGTGACGGGCTGATCGAGATCGACCCGATACTCAGGCACTGTCGACGCGAACTGGTGCCGCTTTTCTGGGACAGCGAGCGACGGCGCGCCCGGGGACGCTCCCGGCACTTCTGGGAGCAACGCGAGCAACACGGCCTGCGCAGCGGCGTGAGTATCCCGCTGCGCTACGAAATGCTCAGGGGAACACTGAGCGTGGCCTTCGACGACACACAGATCACCGAACAAAAGGGTTTTTCCAACCCCGCCGTTTACCAACTGTTCATGCTCATCCCCTACCTGCTCGCCGGGATACGACATCAGTTGCAGCGGCCTGCCCAACCGCGCCAGGACCTGACGCCCAAGGAAATGGACTGCCTGTACTGGGCCAGCGAAGGCAAGACCACTTGGGAGATCAGCCACATCCTGACCTGCTCCGAACGCACCATCGACTTCCACCTGCTCAATGCCCGACGCAAGCTGGGTTCGGTAAGCCGCCAGCAGGCCGTCAGTGCCGCGGTGGCCTGTGGGCTGGTCATGCCGACCGCTGGAAGCGTGCACGATAGCGACCGGGGCTTTCGCCGGTCCATTTCTTGAAGGCACGATGGAAGGCGCTGGGCTCCTGAAAGCCGGTCTGTTCGGCAATGTCACTGATGCTGTTGCCAGTCTGGCGCAGCAGCTCGACGGCCAGCCCACGGCGGACCTCGTCCTTGATTTCCTGGAACGAACTTCCTTCACGCTCCAGGCGTCGACGCAAGGTGCTGGGGCTCATCCGCAAGTCACTGGCAAAGGCTTCCAGGGTCGGCCACTGGCTGTAATGGCTGTGGCGCAGGCACTGATGAAGCCGCGTAGCCAGGCCATGCTGATTGCGAAAACGGATTACCAGCCATTGCGGCGCACTGCGCAGAAATACCTTGAGGGAGGCCAGGTCCTGGACGACTGGCAAGCGCAGGTAGCGGCTGGCGAATTCGATTTCCGTGCGCTCGGCGCCAAAGCTCAGGTTGGGCCCCCAGAGCAGCGCATCGTCGCTGAGGGCCAGGCGCGACTGACGAAAGTCCGCGCGATCGATGGGAATACGCCGCCCGCCCAGCCAACACAGCAGGCTGATCATCAGCACAAGGAAGGTTTCCTCACCAAAACGGCGGGCATCCGGATCCGCCGAGCACGTCTGCAGACTGATCACCGCCCGCTTGCCGCGCACACTGAGGCTGCCGCGAAAGTCCCTCAGGAACAACCCGAAGTTACCCAGGCACTGGCGCAAGGCCTTGCCCAGGTCGGGTTCCTGAATCAATCCCCGACAAATCAGGGCAAAACTGCCGACCGGCATGCCGTGGGAATCCAGCTGGAAGAACTCGTCCTGTAGTTCGCGAATCTGGATCAGCCACAAAGCAGCAAAAGCGCTCGCTGAAACCCGGGCCTCAGGCTGACCCAGCAACGCCGGGTCGATGCCGGCCTCGGCCAGTATCGCCGCCAGCCGTTGAGGCTGGTCCCGCAACGCGTGGATCATGGTGTGCACGAAGTAGACCGCGACCGAATCCTTTTCCCGCATAAACCCAGTTTCCCCACTTCCCGGATGGCAAAAAACGCCAGCATCGCTGAGCAGTTATGGCATAGGCCCACCCAACGGCGGCCTCTAGACTGGCGGCATTAAGGGGCACGGCACACCATCTGTCGAGCCCCCTCCAGCGGACCGCGTCCAGGGCCAGCCAGTGGCTGCTCGCTGGGGCGCGCAAAAAAAGGGAAACACCCCACATGCATCTGCAGACAATCGGCGTGATCGGCGCCGGCACCATGGGCAACGGCATAGCACAGGTTTGCGCCCTGGCCGGTTTCGAAGTGACCTTGCTGGACATTTCCGCCAGCGCCCTGGAAAAAGCCCTGGCCAACGTGGCCAAGAACCTCGATCGGCAAATCGCCAAGCAGACCCTGAGCCAAGCGCAGAAACATCTCGCCCTGGAAAAGATCCGCACCAGCACCGACTACGCCAGCCTGGCCGATGCACAACTGGTGATCGAAGCCGCCACCGAGAACCTCGAGCTGAAACTGCGACTGCTGCAACAGGTCGCCACTCAAGTCAGCAGCGACTGCGTGATCGCGTCCAACACCTCCTCCCTATCGATTACTCAACTGGCTGCCGGCGTCAGTCATCCAGAACGTTTTATCGGCCTGCACTTCTTCAACCCGGTGCCGGTAATGGGCCTGATCGAGGTGATTCGTGGCCTGCAGACTCACGACGCAACCCACGCCATGGCCCTGGAAATGGCCCGACGGCTGGGCAAGACCGCGATCACCGCCGGGAACCGTCCGGGCTTCGTAGTCAACCGGATCCTGGTGCCGATGATCAACGAAGCCATCCTGGTCTTCCAGGAAGGCCTGGCCAGCGCCGAAGATATCGACGCGGGCATGCGCCTGGGCTGCAACCAGCCCATCGGACCGCTGGCCCTGGCGGACCTGATCGGCCTGGACACCTTGCTGGCAATCCTGGAGGCGTTCTACGAAGGCTTCAACGACAGCAAATATCGCCCGGCTCCATTGCTCAAGGAAATGGTCGCCGCCGGCTATCTGGGACGCAAGTCCGGGCGGGGTTTCCATGCCTATGGCTGAGCGCTGCTCGCGCTTCGCCGAGAGCCGGGACAAGGCCCTGGAGCTGTTCGCCAACAAGGGCTTCGGCCAGGTTGGCATGCGGGAGCTGGCAAGCCACCTGGGGTTGACACCTGGCTCGCTGTATCACCATTACCCAAGCAAGCAGCACCTGCTGGCCGATCTGATCGAGGAGTTTTTCGAGGAGCTGTTGGCCACCCTCGGGCGCATTGAACAGCAACCCCGGGACAAGCGCGGCAACCTGCAACGGTTGATCCGCGCCCACCTCAAGCTGCACCGGGAGATGCCCTGGCATTTTCGCCTGGTGGAGCGCGACAGCGGTTGTCTCAATGTCGAGCAGCAACTGCGAGTACGGTATTTACGCGAACACTACGAACGGCGGCTGTTGCTGATGCTGGGCCCTGCTCGGCGTCTCCCCTCTCAAGCGTTAGCCGCTGCCGGCCACGCCATTGCCACCCTGCTCAACAGCGCGCCCAGTTGGCTGGCGCACCAGCCTCTGGAGCAACACGAGCACGATGAGTTGCTGGAGAGCCTGCTCGCTGGGGCCATAGAACGGGTATTGGCTTCCAAGGTCGCAGCCGAAGCAACGTTGTCTGTCACCACGGCTTGAGCCAAGCCCTCAGCGCAACTGCAACGGGTCGACCAGGCCAGCGACAATCGCCATGCCCACCAGCTGCGGCAAGTTCTCGGCCTCCATGCGCTTCATGACACGGGAACGATAGAGGTCGATGGTCCTGACATTGACCCCAAGCTGCTCGGCGATTTCCCGGTTGGTGTAGCCCTGGACCAGAGGCTGCAACACGTCATTTTCCCTCGGGGTCAAGCTCTGGAGCCGGGCCTGCACCCGCGCCAGGCCTGCGCTGACGGTCTGGCTGTCGTCGGCCAGGCTCAAGGCCTGTTGCACGCTGTCGAGCAGCAACTGTTCGTTGTAGGGCTTTTCGATGAAATCATGGGCCCCGGCCTTGAACGCCCGCACCACAATCGGCACATCGGCATGCCCACTGACGAAGATTACCGGCAGGCGCAGCCCACGGTTGCGCATCTCTTCCTGCACGTTGAGCCCCCCCATGCCTGGCATGCGCACGTCCAGCAGCACGCAACCATTGAGCGGGTTGTCGCAGGCCTCGAGAAATTCCCGGCCACTGGTGAACGAGAGGGCCTTGAGGCCCACGGACTCCAGCAGCCAGACCGTCGAGTCGAGCATGCCTTGGTCATCGTCGACCACATACACCACCTGCTCCGCCACATTCACCATTGCCTTACTCCTCTTGTTGTCGGGCCAAGCCGGCCAGGGTCGGCCCCGGCAAGTTGCAGCGCATCTGCAAGCCCACGGCCAAGGGCCGGGCCTGCAACTCGCCACCAAAACCTTCGATGATGCTGCGACTCATGGACAGCCCCAACCCCAGGCCGTTGACCTTGCTGGAATAGAACGGGGTGAAGATCTGCTCCAGTTGCGCCGTCGGCACACCGTGTCCCTGGTCGCTGACACTGACCTGCACCCCGCCGTCGGCCCCAGGCTCGACCGCCAGGACGATCTGCGACGGCAGGCCGGGATGGGCCTCGCGATTGGCCTCGATGGCGTTGCGCAGCAGGTTGAGCAGCACCTGCTCCAGCAGCACCCGGTCGGCGTAGACCAGCGGCAGATTATCCGGCAACCGCTCCACGATCTCCACCTGGCAACTGTTCGCTTCCCAGAGGCACAGGCGCGTGGTTGCCCGGGCAACTTCACTGAGGTCCAAGGCCTCCATACGGCGGCGACCTTTACGCAGAAAGGCGCGCAGGCGCTTGATCACCTCCGATGCGTGATTGGCGTGTACGGCGATCCGCTCCAGCCCCTGGGCTACCTTCTCGGCGGCCTCGGAATGACTGCCCAGGGCCTGCAAATAGCGCTGGCTGGCGTTGGCATAATTGACCACCGCCGCCAACGGTTGATTCATCTCATGGGCAATGCCCGAGGCCAGTTCACCAAGGGTCACCAGGCGCGCGGTGTGGGCCAGTTCGTCCTGATGATGACGCTGCTGGGCTTCACGCAACTCTCGTTCGGACTGGTCGTGAGCCACCAGCGAATAGAAACGCTCGCCACTGGCCGCGCGATGGGCCAGAAGCATCAACGACACCGGCACCGAAGCCCCTCCGGCCGGCGGTTGCAGGCGAGCCTCGATGCTCCAGCGGCCGCTGCGCTCGGCATAATCCCACCCTTCCTGTTCCAGGCTGGCCAGCACCTCGGCGCTGAGAAAGGCATCCAGCGTAGGCAGGCTGTGTTGCGCATCCAGTCCAAGGGTGCGGCGCGCCGCCGGATTGAGGTAGGTCACCGCGCCATCGGGCTGGATGAACAGCACCGGGTCGGTGTTGGCTTCCACCACCTCCGCCAAACGGCGCTTGTTTTCTTCGGCCTGGACCCGGGCGGTGATGTCCCGCGACACGCTGATCACCTCAACCACCGCGCCGGTGTAGGTTTCGCGAATGGCACGGCACGCGGTCTCGAACCACAAGTAATGGCCGTCGCGATGGCGAATGCGGTAGGTCATGGTGTGATAGCCGTCCAGCTCCAGGGCATCGCGGGTGCGCTGCATCAGGCTAGCCTGGTCCTGTCGGTGAAACAGGCTGTGGGCCCGACGCCCATGCAGCTCCTGCGGCCAGTAACCAAGCAAGGTCCAAGAAGCCAGTGACGCATCGAGGAAGCAGCCGTCCGGGGTATGTCGGGAAATCAGGTCGGTGGTATTTTCGGTGATCAGCCGGTACAGGCGCCGCGCCTTGGCCGACTCGCGCTCAGCGAGGATCTGCGCGGTGGCCTGGCGACACCGGGCCAGCACACGATTGGCCTTGGGGTCGGGAATGAACGTCCAGATCAGGATCTGCTCGGCAACCTGCACCTCCACGTTCTCGATGGCTCGCTGCTGGGCCAGACAGGCCTGCACCAGGTGCGAGTGGCTGACCGGCAACAGGCTCGAAGCATCGACCAACGACAGCTGTTCGAGCAGCGCCATCAGCGCCTCATTGAGCTCCAGCGGTCGGCCTCGCGAATCAAGCAATGCACTTGGCTGCGGGTCATGGCCGAGCAGCGGCGAATCGCGCAACTGGCCACCGACACTGGCCAACAGCAGATTCAGCAATTCGTGCACGGCCACCAGCCAGTCCTGGCCCACTTCCGGCTGTAGCTCAACCAACAGCAAGCCTTGCTGCCCCGGCTGCAGGGCCAACTCCAGGACCTGGCCATGCTCGAGGGACGCACGACGCAGACGACCGGCCAGCCAGCAATCGAGCTGACGCACCTGAGCCAGCTCCAATCGTCCCTCGTCCTGCAAGCGCTGGAAAAGCGCCCGGTCACTGCTTTGCAAAGCCTCACCAAAGCCCGGCGGCAAATGCCGGGCACGGCCTTCATGCCGATAGATGCCACTTGGCGCATGCCAGCTCAGGTAGACCGCCCGGCGGATTTGCGCGCAGTCCTGCAAGGCCCGGCAAAGGGCATCGGCGCAAGCCGCCAGGGCCATGCCTTCACGTTGCAGGCGCAACCAGCCGTGCAAGCGAACGGAGGTGGAGATCATCAGAAAACCTGTCGTAAAAAGAGGATCAGCAACATATGGTACATATACTATACAACTCAGGTAGTACTTCCATATCAATCGGCAAACAGTATATAAATTCCCCCGGATAAGTCACCGAGCTTTTCTGTGATGAACGCGCCTGCCGACAATCGCATTGCGATTCAGCTAGCACCGGCAGCTCGTGACCACGAGAACCTCGGCCAATAGAGCTAATAATCAGCCACCGGGTACCCCAGCCATGTCCATCTACGAGCAAGGTCTTGCGCCAACTGGCGTCAACCACATCGCCCTTACACCCCTGAGCTTCATCGAGCGCACCGCAAGCGTCTATCCCGATTACCCGGCCGTGATCCACGGCTCGATCCGGCGCACCTGGGCCGACACCTACAGCCGCTGCCGGCGCCTCGCCTCAGCCCTGGCCGGACGCGGCATCGGTAAAAACGACACGGTGGCGGTCATGCTGCCGAATATTCCCGCCATGCTTGAAGCGCATTTCGGTGTGCCGATGATCGGAGCGGTGCTCAATGCCCTCAACGTACGCCTGGATGCCGAGGCCATCGCATTCATGCTGGCCCATGGCGAAGCCAAGGTGTTGATCGCCGACCGTGAGTTCCATGACGTGGTGCAAGCAGCCATCGGCATGCTCGACCACCCGCCCCTGGTGATCGACCTTGACGATCCGGAGTACGGCGAAGGCCAGGCAAACAGTGAACTGGACTACGAGGCGTTTCTTGCCGAGGGCGACCCGAACTTCGCCTGGCAGTGGCCAGACGATGAATGGCAGGCCATTTCCCTGAACTACACCTCTGGCACCACGGGCAACCCCAAAGGCGTGGTCTATCACCACCGCGGCGCCTACCTCAATTCCCTGGGCAACCAGATGACGTGGGCCATGGGCAATCACCCGGTATATCTCTGGACTTTGCCGATGTTCCATTGCAACGGCTGGTGCTACCCCTGGACCGTGACCGCCCTGGCCGGCGTCCATGTGTTCCTGCGCCGGGTCGATCCGCAAAAAATCCTCAACCTGATTCGCGAGCATCAGATCACCCATCTTTGCGGTGCGCCCATTGTGCTCAACGCCCTGGTGAACATGCCCGACTCGGCCAAGGCCGCGATCGACCATCCGGTCAGTGCCATGGTTGCAGGAGCGGCACCACCGGCCAAGGTGATTGGCGCCGTCGAGGAAATGGGTATCAAGGTCACCCACGTCTACGGTCTGACCGAGGTCTACGGACCGGTGACTCTCTGCGCCTGGCACGCGGCCTGGGATGAGTTGCCACTGGAGCAGCGAGCCCAGATCAAGGCTCGCCAAGGCGTACGCTACCCCACCCTGGAGGGGCTGATGGTGGCCGATCCAAGGACGCTCGAACCGACACCTCATGACGGCCAGACCATCGGTGAAATCTTCATGCGCGGCAACACCGTGATGAAGGGCTATCTGAAGAACCCCAGCGCCACCGCCGAAGCCTTTGAAGGCGGCTGGTTCCACACCGGCGACTTGGCCGTCACCCATGCCGATGGCTATGTGGAAATCCGCGACCGGCTCAAGGACATCATCATTTCCGGTGGCGAGAACATCTCCACCATCGAGCTGGAAGGCGTGCTCTATCGACACCCGGCGGTTCTGGAAGCCGCCGTGGTGGCCCGTCCTGACGAAAAATGGGGAGAAACCCCCTGCGCCTTCATCACCCTGAAATCCGACCGTGAAGAGGTGCACGAAGCCGAGATCATCAGCTTCTGTCGCGAGCACCTGGCAGGTTTCAAGGTGCCACGCACGGTGGTCTTCACCCAGTTGCCCAAGACTTCCACCGGCAAGATCCAGAAGTTCGTACTGCGCGACATGGCGAAGAATCTCTAGCCCGAACGCCAAAAAAACCCAGGTATCGCTGACAGCCCCGGCGTCTCACCGGCCGTCTCGTGGGCCGGCGAGCACCCGCACGTCAGCGGGGCCTGGGATCGTGATCCGCGCAACTGCGGCCATCCAACCTCCTTTCCTTGCATGAGGCTCATTGCAATGCCCGAATTCAACGCCCCGTTGCGCGACATGCGTTTTGTCCTGCACGAAGTCTTCAACGCACCGAACCTCTGGGCCCGCCTGCCCGCGCTGGCGAATACTGTCGATGCCGCCACCGCCGATGCGATTCTCGAAGAAGCCGCCAAGGTCACCCATAACCTGATCTTTCCACTCAACCGCAGCGGCGACGAGGAAGGTGCCCAGTGGCACGACGGCCAGGTCAGCACACCGGGCGGCTTCAAGGCCGCGTATTGGACCTACATCGACGGCGGCTGGGTTGGCCTGAGCGGCAACCCGGCCTATGGCGGCATGGGGATGCCAAAGATGCTCGCCGTGCAGTTCGAAGAAATGCTCTACGCCGCCAACTCCAGCTTCGCCCTGTACTCGGCGCTGAGTTCCGGCGCCTGCCTGGCCATCGACGCCCACGCCAGCGAAGCACTCAAGGCGCTGTACCTGCCGCCGATGTATGAGGGTCGCTGGGCCGGCTCAATGTGTCTTACCGAGGCCCATGCCGGCACCGACCTGGGCATCATTCGCACCCGCGCCGAACCCCAGGCGGATGGCAGCTACCAGATCACCGGCAGCAAGATCTTCATCACCGGCGGTGAGCAGGACCTGACGGAAAACATCATTCACCTGGTCCTGGCCAAGCTGCCGGATGCGCCCGCCGGGCCCAAGGGCATCTCGCTGTTCCTGGTGCCGAAAATCCACGTTGATGCACAGGGTATGCTGGGGGAATCCAACGCCGTCAGCTGCGGTTCGATCGAACACAAGATGGGCATCAAGGCCTCGGCCACTTGCGTGATGAATTTCGACGGTGCCAGTGGCTGGCTGATCGGCGAGGCCAACAAGGGGTTGGCGGCGATGTTCACCATGATGAACTACGAGCGGCTATCCATTGGCATCCAGGGTATTGGTTGTGCCGAAGCCTCGTACCAGAACGCCCGTCGCTATGCCCAGGAACGCATCCAGAGCCGGTCCCCCGCAGGCGCCCAGGCCAAGGACAAGATCGCCGACCCGATCATCGTCCATCCCGACGTGCGCCGCATGCTGCTCAGCATGAAGGCCATGACCGAAGGCGGCCGGGCCTTCGCCTGCTACGTCGGCCAGCAACTGGACCTGGCCAAGTTCTGCGAACACTCCCAGGAGCGACACGACGCCGAAGCCTTGGTGGCCCTGCTGACGCCAGTGGCCAAGGCGTTCTTCACCGACACCGGCCTGGACAGTTGCATCCATGGCCAACAAGTATTCGGCGGCCACGGCTACATCCGCGAATGGGGCCAGGAACAACTGGTACGCGATGTGCGCATCGCTCAAATCTATGAAGGCACCAACGGCATCCAGGCCCTCGATCTGCTGGGGCGCAAAGTAGTGGGCAACGGCGGCGTGGCCCTGCGGCTGTTCACCACTCAGATCCGTGACTTCGCTTACCTGCCCGGCGCCGCCTATGCCGCCGAGCTGCTGGACGCCGTGCAACGCCTGGAAAACCTCAGCGACTGGCTGCAGCAACAGGCCAGCCTCGATCCCCACGCCATCGGCAGCGCGTGCGTCGAGTACCTGCACCTGTTCGGCTACGTCGCTTACGCGTACATGTGGGCACGCATGGCCCAGACAGCCGAACACCAACACGCCACAGACCCTGCGTTCTATGGTGCAAAGCTGGGCACCGCGCGCTTCTACTTCAGCCGTCTGCTACCGCGCATCCTCAGCCTGGAACAAAGCATCCGCGCTGGCAGCCCGTCATTGTTGCAACTGCAACCCGAACAGTTCTGAGGCTGGATAACACCGAACACCTGCACACCCGTGTGGGTGTTCGCGCCTGATTGCAGGCTTGGCCGGCACAGCAGCGCGCTAGCGCACGCTGCGTCATCAACGCCCGGACATTGGACCGCTCGGGCGTTTTACCTCGCGTTTTTTTTGCCTGACCGAACCAGGGCTGGCAAGGCGGCTTGGTTCAGACACTCCGGACGTACGCAGTAACCGGCTGATTTCCTCCGCGCTGACCGCCTTGCTGAAAAAGTGCCCCTGGATTTCATCGCAGCCGTTATCACGCAAGAAGGTTTGTTGCTCCTCGGTTTCGACCCCCTCGGCAATGACCTTGAGATTCAGCTTGTGCCCCAACGAAATCACGGCGGTGGCGATGGCTTTGTCGTTCTCGTTGTCAGGTAGATCACGCACGAAAGACTGGTCGATCTTGAGTCTGGCGATCGGGAAGCTTTTCAATGCGGCGAGGCTGGAATAGCCGGTGCCGAAGTCGTCGATCGAGAGGCTGATCCCCATGGCTTGCAGGGCCTTCATTTTGCTGATGGCTTGCTGAAGGTCTTGCATGATCAGGCTTTCGGTCAGCTCCAGCTCGAGGTACATCGGGTCCAATCCGGTTTCCTGCAAGGCATGCATCACCCGG
Source organism: Pseudomonas sp. H1_F01 (assembly GCF_054681425.1). Lineage (NCBI taxonomy): Bacteria > Pseudomonadati > Pseudomonadota > Gammaproteobacteria > Pseudomonadales > Pseudomonadaceae > Pseudomonas > Pseudomonas sp. H1_F01. Next base: position 4,219,759 of record NZ_CP162823.1, read on the forward strand.
TCGATCAGGTCCCTTTCGATGAACTGGCGAGCCGAGATGTTCACCGACATGGTGATCGGCGGCCAGCCGGCATCCTGCCACGCCTTGTTCTGTCTGCAGGCGGTATGAATCACCCAGTCGCCGATGGGTACGATCAGCCCGGTCTCTTCGGCCTGGGGAATGAACTTGATGGGAGAGACCATGCCCAGCTCGGGATGCTGCCAACGGATCAATGCCTCCACGCCGATGATCTGGCCTGACTGCAAATCCACTTGTGGCTGGTACAACAACAGGAACTCGTCGTTGTAGAGTGCGCTTCGCAGCCCATCTTGCATGGCGAGCTTGCCCTGGACCTTGTTATTCATCTCGCTCGTATAGAACTGGAAGCTGTTGCGCCCCAGCTCCTTGGCCCGGTACATGGCGGCGTCCGCATTGCTGAGCAACGTGTCGGTATCGCTGCCGTCGGCCGGATATGTGGCCAGTCCCATGCTGCAGGTGACGTGAAGCGTATGGCCGCCGAGTTGAATCGGCCGCAGGATGGCTTCCTGGATTTTGTGCAAGACTGGCGTCACGCCGTCCAGGTCCGAGGGTTGGTCGAACAGGATGATCACAAACTCGTCGCCACCCAGTCGCACGACAGTGTCGGTACGCCGCACACACCCCAGCAGGCGCTGGGCGACGGTTTTCAGCAGTTCGTCCCCGGCACTGTGCCCAAGGCTGTCATTCACCAGTTTGAACTTGTCCAGGTCGAGAAACACCACTGTCACCAGCCGGTTGTAGCGCTGGGCATAAAGCATCGCCTGCTTGAGGCGGTCTTCGAGCAGCGTGCGATTCGGCAGCCCGGTCAGTGCGTCATGGTCGCCCATGAAGCGAATGCGCTTTTCGGTCAGTTGGCGCTCTATCGCAATGCCGGCAAGCGGTGTCGCCAGGTCGATCAGTTGCGTCTCGGCCGCGCTGGGGCTGCGCACGGTGTTGGCATACAAGGCAAACGTACCCAAGACCTTTCGCTCATGGGACAGGATCGGCGTCGACCAGCAGGCGCGAAACCCATAGGGCGCAACGAGTGAACGGTATGCTTCCCATAGTGGATCCTGCTCGATGTCCGTGACGATGACCGGCTCTCGTCGATACGCCGAGGTGCCACATGAACCGACGTTCGGACCGATTTCAATTCCGTCGATGAGCTGGCAATAGGCTTTCGGCAAACTGGGTGCAGTCCCGTGCAGCAGGTGTTTACCCTCCTCATCCAGCAGCAGGATGGAGACCTTCATGCCCTCCAGTTGGGACTCGACCAGGTGGGCCAGGCTGTCGAGCACTTCTGTAAGCTCGGTGCTCCTGGCGATCAGTTCCAGGACATGACCTTGCCCGGTACGGATGATCGCTTCTTGTTCCAATCGGTCGTTTTGCACGGCGAGCCGCTCTGTGGCGATACTCAATTGAGCCGTTCTTTTCTCCAGCTGAAGCCGGTCTTCGAGAAATTGATTCACCGCCCGCGCCATGTTGCCGATCTCGTCCTTCCCATGGTCGGCCATCAGCAAATGCGTTTTGTCCGTGTGTTCCTGACGCAATTGCCGGCTAATTTCATTCAGGCGCACGAGCACATGACGGCCCATGAAAACCCGGGTCACGAACCAGGCGAACACCAGGCTGGCGCCCAACATGATCAGCACCCATTGCTGGCTGCGATTCGAGGCCTCGACCAGACGCTGCACCGCTTCGCGATAGTCCTGGGTGTAGGCGCTCGATTGCGTACGGGCCACCGCGACGAGGCCCCCGGCCTCGTTCTTTAGTTGCTCGTTGAAGCGCTGCAGGACGTTATGTTGATCGATGAGCGTCTGGCGCAGGGAGAAGAGATCCGGCGTCTGCACGTCAGCGTCGGATAACGCGCCTGCGGTGCGTGGCAGGCGCTCATATCGGGCCCGCAGCCGTTGCACGGCCTCACTGTCAACCGCCTGCGGCAGATCGAAAAGCAGCACCGCCAGCTCCAGGCTGGCCCGGGTGTTGGTCGCCGTCAATCGAGCGGTGTGGTCCTCCAGGGTCTGCTCGAAGGTGACCTCGGTTTGCAGCAGGCTTTCTCGCAGTTGCGCAACGATGTTGGCGGTATTGCGGAACATCTGACTCGACTGATGCATATCGAGTATCGCCACGCCACTGTTTGCGGCAGTCAGTTGCTGCACCAGTTGATCGAGCGCTTCAAGCTGTTCGACGGTCGCCGCATAGCTTGAGCGCAGGATGTCGGAGGAACGGGTTGTCAGAAGCTGGTCGGTCTGGCGTTCGATCAGCAAGGTGCGCTGCACCATGTCTTGCCCATTTTGCATGCGGACCAGTCGTTCATCCGTCAACTGGCGAGTGGCGCTGTTTGAGGTGCGCAGCGCGTAGACCGCCGTAGCACCGCCTGCCAGGATCAGCAGCGCCAGCGTCAGGAACGCCAGGGTGAATTGTGCGCGCAGCGATTGTGGCAAGAGCTGGCGTCCAAACCGGGAAGTCATATCCAACGTCAGGGATTCCATTGGTGGCGATAGATGTCTCGATAGCCATTGTCAGGATCGTACTGGAATTTTTTCCCGCCATCGAAGGCGATATTGTCGTTATTGACCAAATGAATCGGCGCGACGAAGCCGCTCACTGGCTGACCTGCAAACAGCCGGTTCAATTCATCCATCACTTGCCAGCCGTGCTGGTTGAGCGGCTCGGCCACAGTCACGGTCTGGTAGGTCTTTGCCTGTATGCGCAAGAAAGCCGAAGCGCTGCCGTCACCGGCAGACAACAGACTGATGCCATCACTGGGTATGGCGGCGCTGGTCAGCGAGGCAATCGAGTAGTCGAAATAGATGTCGTTGATGGCCAACGTATGGGTCCAGCGCTTGCCATAGCGCTGAAGCAGTTCCTTGGTGATCGCCGGCATCTTCTCGCCACTTTCGGAGATCGCCACATCGCGCACCTCCAGCAACGTACATTCACGACAGGCCCGAATGACGTCTTCCATGGCCTTGGCTTTCGCCATGGCAATGCTGTACTTGGAGTCGGTCAGGATGACCACGCCGGCGCGTCCGTTTGACTGCGCCACTGCCGCCATGGCCGTGAGGCGCGCCACTTCAAGCGGGTCGGTGGTGACGTTCATGGCCACCGGCGTACCGTCAATCGGCCCCGGGCGTACTCCGGCGTGCCAGCCAACCACCGGTACCTCCTTGTTGGCGAAGAGCAGCAGCGCCGCCTTGTTCTCAAGGGCATCGGAGCCACACAGAATAAGGCCGTCGGGCTTCGCAGCCAGGGCATCGGAGAACGCCTTTGCGCGTCCAGCCGATGAGCCAGCACCATCGAATATCTTCAGCGTCCAGCCCAACGCGCTGGCGGCCTCCCGGGCACCCTGCGCGACACCGACAATGCCTCCGTTACGCAAATCTTCTGCGACAAGCGCGATGTTCTTGCCCCGCTGGGCTTGCGGGCCAGATTCAGGGCCGCTCCAGCGAACGGCACCGAGGGTGGCCTTGGAAACGATTTCCTGCGCTTGAATCACCGTGACCGTGGCTTTTCCGAGACCCGCTGCGGTTGGCAGGTCCTGACCGTATCCGGAAGTGGCCATGAAAACACAGGAAACCGCTATTGAGGCCATTCGCAGTCGCCAGGGCCTTACTAACCTGGGCCCAATCGAACAGGTTCGATCACCGCATGTGATGCCGTGTCTGGGGCCGGTGGTGCGATCAATGTCTGGCATGACGTCCCTTTTTGCCAAGAATGCAGTGTTCCGAAAGAATAGTCGGTTCTGCTGCCATCAGCTCCTTTGTGGGTAAAGGGAATTTCCAGCGGGAGCGAGCCCGTTCCCACAGGTTTCGTTTCTTAACTGAGCGGCATTTCCCTTTATCCCACCCCTTTCCTTTTTAACGCCTGAATATCGGTGCCTGCAGGCTATCCCGACCGCTCCTCAAAGCGTCTACTACAGCCGCCATGGCGCCAACTTATTGGCATAAAAACCTACCTAATAAAAATAAATTAATACAGTGACGGTTTCCCGACGCACGGTACCAATGCGCCATTGCTGGGGGTTCAAATCGAAGCTCATCATCCGCAAGCAACCCCGCAAAACGTTTAGGCCACCGACCTGGACTACAGGAAGTAATCAATCGCATCACTCAATGGAGCAACACCGAGATGATGACTGTTTATTTTGTTGTGATGACGATCTGCAGTGGCTTCGAAGGCTGTGTCGATGAACGACAACCAGGGCCAACCTTTGCTTCCAAGGCAATGTGCATGGAGACGGCCAGAGTCATGGCGCCGCGCAAAGGGGTGAAGTTCAAGTGTCGCAAAGAACGTACCTTGGTGGTCCATGAGACGCTGCCGGTAGAAGGTTACGGCAAGATTGTCTCCACCAAGACCGCAGCCCAGCCTTAGCAATTTGACCCTCGTCGACAACGAAAAACCCAAAACCACCCAGCTTTCGTGGACTGAGTGGTCTTGGGGCTGCCCACCGCGCCTTGAACCGGCCGATTGATGGGGAGCCAATTGGCAACACAACCCCTTGCTCAGAGCATGTGTCCGGCCCAAATCTTGCGCTCGACCAGATCGGCGGCAATCTCGATGAAGGCGTCCCCGACAAACTTGGCCGCGGGGCTGACCCGCCTGTCCGCAGGGAAGACCTGAACCGGACGGCTTGGCAGGCTTGCTGCTTAGGTGTGTGTATATCCGTTGCCGCGGTAACGGATATACACACCTCTCTGAAGCGCGCCCATCGCATTGACGGACCCCAACCGTCGATAGTTACTCCATCTCACCCATTCCCAAGCATCTGCCACAACGACGCCCCCACCCCGGTAATGCTCTCCCCGGCAATCAACCCCGCCGCCGCGGTGATGGCGAAACGTTCCGTGAGGCTCGGCCAACGACAGCTCACCAGCCACGTCAGCACCGCACCAAGGGCCATCATCAGCGACACCGAGGCCGGCAAGACGAAGGCCAGGCCCAAGGCCGCCGTGCTTGGCAGGTAGCGAGCCAGATGCGCCGGCAGCAGGCTGTCGAGGATTCCCAACAACAAGCCGACCAGGCCGCCGATGAAAATCGCCCAGCGAATGCTCGCAGACAATGAATCCAGGCCCAGGGTCAAGGTTTGTGCCACAGCCTTCCAGGTAGCGACCGCCGGGGCCGGCCACTCTTCGGTGAGCAGCATGGTTTGCGGGTCCGGGATCAGGGCCAGGTAAGCCAACACCCCGACGATGCTACCGACAAAAATCCCCAGGGTCTGGGCGATCAACTGCTTGCGCGGCGTGGCACCAATCGCCCGGCCTACCTTGAAGTCGTTCATCAAGTCGGTGCACTGCCCGGCCGAACCACCGGCGGTGTTGGCGCTCATCAGGTTGATCGGCACCTGCCCCGGGGCGACGATGCCGAAACTCAACTGGGACAATTGGCCGATAGCCCCGATCGGCGGAATGCCCGTGGCGCCGACCACTCGGGCGGCCACCGCCGCCAGGCAGATCGCCAAGGGAATGGTCAACAAGGCCATCCACGGATTGATGCCGAACAACAGCACTTGCAGGCTCACCACCAGGATGATCGACAGTACGAAACCGACGGCAGGCCCAGGCTTGGGTATCGTCCAGATCGCCCCGCCGCCCGCCTTGGTGGACCGATGCAATGCCCACAAGCGAATCGCCAACGAGGCCAGGGTCGAGCAGACCATCAGGCTCACCCCCGGCCAGAGCAACCACTCCACCAACGCAGCGAACTGCGGACCGCTGCCGCCGTGCGGCAACCGCACCAAGCCTTGCGCCAGCAGCCACGGCGCCAACCCGCCCCACGCCAGCAAGGCACCGAGCAGCAGGGTCAGGCCCACGCGAATACCGATGATTCCGCCAAACCCCACTAACAACAGCGAAGGGTCGGCGGTAAACGTCAGGCGCTCCAGTTGGGCGCTCGGAGACCAGCGCGGGATGGTCCACATGAACGTGTCGACCGCCTTGACCAGCCCGGACAGCAACGCGGCGCTGAGCAGCACCTTCAAGCGCGTCGCAGCTTCGTGGCCGTGGTTGTAGATATGCAGCAGGGTTTCGAGGGTCGCCATGCCCTCGGGAAACTTCAGCGCCTTGTCATTGAGCAGTGAGGGGCGCAGGTACCAGGCAATCCAAATCCCCAGGAAGCTCACCGAAAAGACCCAGGCCACCATGGGAATGGCGTCCAACTGCTGGCCGGTCAGCAAGGTATAGGCCGGGATGGGCGCGACCAGCCCACCGGAAATGATCGACGCAGCGGCAGAGGCCACGGTCTGGTTGATGTTGCTTTCGTGCAGTGTCCAGGGCAGCCGACCCACCGATCGACTCGCCAAGCCTTGCCAGATGCCATAGCCAACCAGCAAGGCAATGATCGACATATTGAACGACCAGCCGATCTTCAACCCGGCATAGACATTGGAAGGTGTCAGCAGGATACCGAGGACGATTCCCGTACTGACCGCACGTGGACTGAGCTCGCGTTCGACGGCGGCGTTCAAGGGGAATGTGGACGAGGTTGGATGCATGCGAAATCCTTATCGGCACTGGAGGGCAGCCGCCGGATTCAGACTGATCCCTTGTGGGAGCGAGCTTGCTCGCGATAGCGGTGGATCAGTTACAGAGATAGAGACTGACACTCCGCCATCGCGAGCAAGCTCGCTCCCACAGGACCACTTGAAACGGCAACTCAATAAGTGAACGCAGTATTGGCGCAAGGTTCACCTGACAGAGGCAAACCCTGGAGCGTGCTCACCCAAGTCGTCCATCCGTGGGCTGCGCTCGACTTATTTTTCCCCCTCGCAATTGACCATCCAGGCAATCCCGAAACGGTCTTCGAACATGGCAAAGCGTTCCGCCCAAAAGGTCTTCTCCAGGGGCATGTACACGCTGCCACCTGCACTCAAACCATTGAACAGCCGCTCGGCCTCCTCCACGCTGTCGACGTTGAGGGAAACCGACACGCCTTGCGGCTTGCGAAACGGTTGGCCCGGTGGGCAGTCGGAGGCCATCAGGCTGAAAGCGCCGACGGTCAGGCAAGTGTGCATGATCAGGTTGGGATCCTTGGGCATCCCGGTTTCCTCGGGGGCCTCGGCAAAAGACATGGAAAACAGATCGCCGCCCAGTACCTCCTTATACAAGGCGAAAGCTTGCTTGCAGTTACCGTTGAAGGTCAGGTAAGGAATGATTCTCATGGTGGGGTCTCCTGTGGTCGGTTTCACGATTGATCGGACATCTGCGCCCGCAGGCGTTCTTCCTGCTCGCGCAACTCGGGGGTAAAGGACTCACCGAACTCCTCGAGCTCGAAGATCTGGCGGATCTCGATTTCACTGTCGCTGACCATCGGGTTCGGGCAGCGCTTGACCCAGTCGATGGCCTCCTGCAATGACTGGACCTTGAAGATCCAGAAGCCGGCGATCAGCTCCTTGGTTTCAGCAAAGGGCCCGTCGATCACCGTCCGGTCCTTGCCGGAAAACTGCACGCGCACGCCCTCGACACTGGGGTGCAGGCCCTCACCGGCGAGCATTACCCCGGCCTTGACCAGCTCTTCGTTGTAGGCACCCATGGCGGCCAGCAGTTCTGCGCTGGGCATTTCTCCGGCTTCCGATTCCGGACTGGCTTTGACGATCACCATAAATCGCATGCTCTGATCTCCTGAGAGTGGATGGATTAGGCCGTCCGTGTGGCGGCTCTATGGGTTAATCGAATGGCATTGGCCGAAATCGACAGCCCGCTACGAATATTTTTTTAACAGACGCCAGGCTAGGCTATTGGACTTCATCCTCAATGCAGGATCTGGCTCAGGAACAGCTTGGTGCGGTCGTTCTGCGGATTGTCGAAGAGGTCGGTTCGACGATTGCATCTTTGCCCATGAAGATCACCCGCCCGACATCCACAGTTCGACGCACCTCGAAGTGAGGAACCTGTCGATCCCATAGTCTGTGAGCCACCCTGGAGGAGATGGCGATGACACACACCCGCTTTTATGGAAAAACCGTACTGGCCTGCACGTTCATCCTGGCGATTATCGGCTGGGGGATCGGCTTCTATGGGCCGCCGATTTACATGCAAGCCGTCATGGAGCGCACGGGTTGGCCGATCGCCCAGGTCTCGGCTGCCGTGACCTTGCACTTTCTCAGCGGCACGCTTGTCATCGCCAACCTGCCGCGCCTTTACGCGCGCTTCGGGATACCCGCCATCACCCTGCTGGGCAGCATCGTCCTGGGCATTGGCGTAAACATCTGGGCTCACGCCAACCAGTTATGGGTGCTGTATACCGGCGCCCTCTGCTCGGGTATCGGCTGGGTGACATTGGGTGCTGCGGCCGTTAACACCCTGATCGCGCCGTGGTACGTCAAGGAGAGACCCAAGGCCCTGGGCAAGGCCTACAACGGCGCCAGCCTGGGTGGGGTGATCTTTTCGCCGCTGTGGGTGTTGTTGATCGAGCGTTTCGGCTTTGCCATGGCGGCGCTGGTGATCAGCATTGTCGCGGTGCTGCTCATAGGCGCCTTCGCTTTCCTGGTCTTCAACAAAAGCCCACAAAGCCTGGGGCAACATCCCGACAATGCAGACCAACCGGAACCCGTGCCGATCAGCGCCAGCGCCACGCCGTGGACCGCCATGCAGACCCTCCGCTCGGCAAGTTTCCGCACCCTGGCAGCCGGTATGTCCTTGGGGCTGTTCGCCCAGATCGGCTTGATCGCGCACCTGTACTCGATCCTGGTGGGTCGCATGGGGGCGCATGAGGCCTCATTCGCCATGGGTCTGGCCACTGCCAGTGCGATGGGCGGGCGATACGTCGCCGCACGCTTGATGATCCAAGGCGTGAACCGCCGACAACTGGCCTGCCTCGGTTATGTCATCCAGATGCTGGGCACGCTGATGCTTCTCGGCCTGGATCTTCACCCGACAGTGGCCTGGATAGCCGTGGTGTTGATCGGTTCAGGCATTGGCAATGCCACCTCCTTGCCGCCACTGATAGCCCAGACCGAGTTCAGCCGTGAACAAACCGCCAGGGTAATCGCCCTGATGGTCGCGATCAGTCAAGCCACCTACGCCTTCGCCCCGGCCTTTTTCGGCCTGGTGCGCTCGCTCTTCCGCGATCCGAATCACGCCATCGTCGCCGTCGTGACAGCAGCGGTCGTCGTGCAGGGGCTCGCCATTTGGTCGTTCTTTCGGGGCGTGTCCGCTCGCTGCTTCAAGAAAACCGCTTTCTGACCGCTCCCCTTGGCCAGGCAGTACGCTGAACATCAGCCCTCCTGCGCATCAGGCAGGCGCAAGCGATCTATTTCGTCAAAGAGATTACAAAAGACATCCACCAGGAAAGGATCGAACTGGGTACCGGCTTGTTCGATGATGAAACGCCTGGAACGCTCGACATCCCAAGCCTGCTTATAGGCGCGAGGCATCCTTATGGCGTCATACACATCACATATCGCCACAATCCTTGCCGATAACGGGATCTCCTTGCCTTGCAATCCCTTGGGATAGCCGGTGCCATCCCAACGTTCGTGATGCGACAGGGCAACTTCCGCTGCCAGGTCCGTCAACGGAGAGCCCTCTGGGTCATGCAGGATTTCATAACCAATGCGGGCATGCTCCTGCATGATCGCCCGCTCCTGCGAGGTCAATGCTCCAGGCTTTTGCAGAATGGCATCTGCAATGCCGATTTTTCCAACGTCGTGCATCGGTGCAGCCATCCTCATGAGGTCACACCATTGCGCGGGCATGCCGATTGCCTTGGCCAACAAAGCCGCGGACTCGCCAATACGGACAATATGCTGCCCCGTGTCGTCATCGCGATAGCTGGCTGCTCGACTCAAGCTGCTGTTGATCGCCCTGTAGCTGGAAGCCAGCTGGGCCGTGCGCAGTTCCACTTTGCGCTCAAGTTCAGCATTGACGTCGCGCAGGAGCTTGGCCGCCTGCGCCAGCTCCAGGCAATTACGCACCCTGAGCAGCACTTCAGGCAGATCAATGGGTTTGGAGATGAAGTCGTTGGCGCCCATTTCCAGTCCTTTGCGCCTGTTCTGCTGATCACTCAAGGCCGTCACGATGATGACCGGTGATTCCGTGCGGTCACGTGCATTGAGGCGATCAAGGATCTCAAAGCCGTCGGGTGCGGGCATGTCCAGGTCCAACAACAGCAGGTCCCAGGCGTTCGCAAGCAACCAGTCCAGTCCTTTGGCAGAGTCGCTGAATGTGGTGATGTTCTGCAGGCCCACGGCTCGCAAGCATGAATCCAGAAGCCGGAGGTTAGTGGCCACGTCGTCGATAATGACGATCCTGCTTTGCGCATCTACTTTGGCAAACATACATCCGCCCTCCCCGTGGCGAGCGTCAATACCAGACTACGAATACTCTGCCTCTCCAATGGAGAAGAGACGATGGCCTGGCATTCAAGCTGGCCAACCGAAGCGTGATCGACGGCCGCACGGACCACGATGATCGACATGGCAGTCTTTGTGATACGCGTGCGCAAGCCGCTGAAAAAAGTGTTCAGCACCGGCACTGGGTCGGCAGTGGCGACGATCAATACGCTGACCGCCGTGGCATCAAGCACGAGACCCGCTTCGGGCAAAGTATCAACCCGTTCCAGCTCGAAGTCGCCGATTAACGCCTCTCGAACCACCTCAGCATCCTTGGGGTCGTTACTCACCAACAACACGCGTGGCAAGGCTATCGCCGACATTTTGGACTCGTTCCCCGGCACAGGAAACGCCGCCGAGCACAGGTCGATCCAGAAAGTCGTCCCGACTTCGACGTGGCTTTCAAAGCCCATGGTGCCGTGCATCAGGAGCGCCAGATCTCGGCACAACACCAAGCCAATGCCAGTCCCCTGGATGGACGAGTTCTCTTTACCCAAACGCTGGAAGGGTCTGAAAAGCTCGCCCTGCAAAGCCGGGGAAATACCCATGCCGGTATCCGTCACATAAAGACGAAGCCTGGCTCCGTCCTCGACAACCAAAGCCCCCAGAGTAATGTCTCCACCGGGCCGGTTGTACTTGATTGCATTGGATAACAGATTGATCAGGACCTGCTTGAGGCGACGCTTATCCGCCCAGACATGCCATGTATCCAGGGGAGCATTGATGTGCAACGTCTGGCCATGCGCCGAGACTTGCTGCTGGACCAAGTCAGCGCAGTTGGATAACAGGCTTGCCACGTGTACGGGCTTGAGATCCAGCAGTGGCTTCTCGGCCTGCAAGCTGGAGAGGTCCAGCAGATCGTCAACCAACTGCATGAGGTGTTCACTGGCCTTGATGATTTCCTCCAGGTTGGCCGTCTCTTCCAATGCCGGGGCAGGCGACTGCATGAGCCCCAACTGGGCAAACCCGTAGATCGCATTCAATGGCGTACGCAGCTCATGGCTCATGCTGGAGATGAATTTGGACTTGGCAGTACTGGCGGCCTCTGCCTCCAGGGTTTTCTCCCGCAGATCCAACTGGGTCTGCTTGAGTGTCGTAATGTCGACACACGCCACGACCACGACACTGGAATCATCCAGCCGAGAGGGCTCCAGCGTACGGCCCCGGCAAAGGATCCAGATCAGCTTTCCATGCACGTCCCTGATCCGGAACTCCACTTCCGGCGCCACGCTTGCACTGCCCCTGGCCTCCTCCAGAAACTGGGTGAAGGTTTGCCGATCTTCAACGGGAATGTTCTCCAGCAATCTCGCCATCGGCACTTCATTGACGGCAAAGCCGAAACGCTGGCTCAGGGCACCCTTGAGAATAAAACGCTGCCGTTTCGGGTAGTACTCCCAGAGCCCTTCGGCAAAACTCTCCATGACCAACTCCAGACGCTGCTGTGTGGAGCTGCGTATGAATTCGGCCTGGGCCAACTGCCTGTCCATCCCCAGTGCCTGGTCAGACATTGACCACAGTTCGGTGATATCGGAAGGACTTGCCGCTGGTTGCCAGTTACCCCGGCCGATCTCTCGCATCATGCGAGAGACCCCTTGCACCGGCGTGCTCAACTGGCGACTGAGATCACGTGTGCGCCACCACATGAAGGCAAAGAACAAGGCATAGAACACAACCAGCCCCGCGACCAACAGGTACCCCACTTCGCGGTAATGACTGGCAAGCAGATTGGTTTCCTGCATCGCCGCCGCTTCGTCCACTACCGCCAACAAGAGCCAGCCGGTGGTGGGGATCTCGCTCCAGGCGACCAGGTGAGGCCGTCCATTCAACGTCAGCGCAACAATGCCCTCTGGATGACCCGGCAAGTTCTTATTGAGACTGGCGAGGTCCGGATAACGAGAGAGGTTCAAATCCGGCGATTGCAGGCGCTCGCGATCAACAGGCTCTCCAGCGGGCTGGTTATCGACGGCTCGCAGGGAAAAGTCACGTTGCCCCGCCTTGGGCACGGCCATGATATCGAGCTTATTGTTGACCAGCATCAGGTAGCCACCCCAAGGCATCTTCAACTGCTCTATTTGCTTCAAGATGCCATCGACCGTTACGTCGACCCCGGCTACGCCCTCCAGGAAGTCGCCGCTGTAGACCGGCGCAATGGCAGACATCATCCACCCCTGGCCGGCGGGATCCAGGTAGACATCGGTCCAGACTACTTTTTTATCAGGATTATGTTTTGCATCGGCCAAGTAGTAGAAGTTGTATTGGGTGATGTCCATATCATGTGGGTACTGCTCGAGCGTATTAAACCAGGGATAAATCCGGTTATAACTGTCCCACGTATTGAAATAGATGCTGGCAATCAGAGGATCCCCGTCCTTCAACTGCTTCATCATGAAGTCCTGATTCGCCAGCAGCGATATCTTGTAGAGGTCCTGCTTTTTCAGCGGGGTGACATTCGAATAAAACGAGGCGGACGCTCCGTCGTTTGCTGCGCTGTAACGGACACCATCGGCACTTGCTGAAAGCGATGCCGCCACGGGAGGCTGGTTTTCGGTGAGCTCATGCTCAGTGGACTTGGCATAAAGACTGATCGTTTTGTGAACCTGCTCCAATTGTTCTTGCACCAACAGCGCATTCTGCTGAACCGATACCTGAATGTCTCGTGTTGCACTTTGATGCAGGTGCTCGATCTGGGAGTTTCGAATGGACTGGTTCGTGATGAAATAAGTGCTAATCAGCACGCCTTCCACCAAGACGAGCGGCAACAGGCTGGTACTGGCAAACGCCCGCCAGATCCATCTGCGCAAACTGACCCTATTCTTTGAAGCTGCTTGCATAGATACGCTCGTTGCGCCGGCCACACAATTGATATCACAGCGGCATCATTGTGGTCTCATCCTTGATATCTGTCCAAGGTAACCCCCTTCCTTTCGTCCGCGGGCAAAACCCTGCAGGTATACCAAGCATCGATCAAAACCCGTGGGCAGCCCTATGACCATAGTCGAACACTCGATTTAGCTCTCAAGACTTAAGCTATGCTCAGGAACGAGTTGCCAGAGGATGGGCGAATGGATTCAGCCATTGCGGTAGCAACACCGGACACGCAGGATGCGGACGACGTGGGTGTCTTGTTGCTGGATGCCCAGGGGGCGCTGCTCATCATGGATGACTGCGCCAGCGGATTGCTGGGGTTAAGCGAGACCGCCGCTTCCCTGGTTCCCTTACCCTCCCTGTTTTCTCTCAAGCCGCAGACTTTTGAACAGCACATCACCAATGCTCGGCTCAAGGGTAGCTGGCATTTCCAGGGCATGTCGGCCGGTGGTGACACGCTGAGTGTGAAGCTCGACTACAAAGCGCAACAATCCACGTACCTGGTAAAAATCCACCGTGCCGAACACATCCACCTTGCCGAGCAGGATTATCGCTTGGCGTTCGACTCCGCCGGTACGGGCCTGGCCTTGCTGCGAATAAGCGGCGAATGGATCGCGGCCAATCAAATGTTGTGCCAGATGTTTGGCTACACCGAAGAAGAACTTCGCGCGACGTCTTTCCAGCGGCTGACTCATCCGGACGATACCGATGTCAGCAAGGATGAATTAAACCGGCTCATCCAGGGGCAACGCTCAAGCCTGACACTGGAAAAACGCTACATTCGAAAAGACGGCAGCACACTGTGGGCACGATTGACGGTGGGTATCGCCCGTACCCCCGATGCAAGGGCGCTTTACTTTGTGTCGCAGCTTGAAGACATCAGTGAACACCTTGCCCTGCGCCAGGCCTTGTTCAATAACGAAAAAAAGTACCTGTCACTGGCCAAAAACTCACAAAACATCATCCTTCGCTACAACCGGCTCGGACAACAAATCTACGCCAACCCTGAGCTTGAGCGCGCCAGGGGCTTTCCCAACACTCACATTACTGAACGCACCTCGACACCCGATCAGCTCGACGAGTACTTTCGCACGCAAGTAAAACTCACGTTATCTACCGGCGCAGCAAACACGTTCCTGCTGGAAAGCAGGGACCCGTATTCAGGTCGCTCCGTGGATTTCCTGTGCAACCTGACGCCGGAGCATGACGAAACAGGCGAGCTTTGCGGAGCGCTTGTCACGGCCCAGGATATCAGTGCGTTGCGCCGCCAGGAGCGCGCCGAAAATGCGCGCTCTGCCATTTTCCAAAAAATGGTCACTAACGACACGCTGCTTGAGGTGCTGCCGCTGCTCAGCGCCTACCTGGAAATCCTGACACCCGAGTTTCGCAACGCCATGGCTTTCAAAGCCGTGCCCGGCGACGATTCCCTTCGAGCGCCACCGACGGACACATCCTTGATTGAAACCTGCCTGGCCGACGACCTTGGCCGACATCCCGGGCTGTTCGAGCATCCTCACTTCATACGTGATTTAAGGCGCGATGCCTCTGACCTTGCTTTCAGCCAGCCCGCCTTGCAGGCAGGCTACCGGGGTTGCTGGGTAGAACCGGTGATCAATAAGACCGGCGTCACGCTGGGCGTCATCCTGTTGTTCGTCGGCGGTGAAACCCAACTGAGCGAGCAGGACCGCAAGCATGCGCAAATGGCCAGTCATATCGGCGCCATCGCCTGGGAGCGCTGCTCAGCCCACAGCCACTTGGCCCAAAGCGAACGTCGCTACCGCGAAGTCTTCGATCATTCGCAAGACATGCTTTGCCTGCTCGCTGTGGATGCCGACCAGCAACTCAGTTGCCTGGAGGCCAATCCAAAGCTGTGCGAGATGCTCGCCAAGAGTCATTCGGACATGATCGGCCAACCGTTGGGCCAATGCCTGGAAAAAGAAGCCGCAAGTATTGTCGAGGCTATCTGCCTGCACTGCATCGCCGTGGGTGCTCCCATCGAGCTGGATGCGCATCTGCCTTGCAGTCAACGCTCGATCGTTGTCCACTTCAACCTGGTGCCCGTAGCCGATTCAAATGGGCGCTTGCATCGCCTGGTCTGCATTGCTCGCAACATCACCGATATCCGGGAAGCCCGGCGCAACGAATTGGCCCGGCAGCAGGAACTCGGCACATTGGTTGAAAACTCTCCTGATGGCATTGCACGACTGAGTCGCACGGGAGAACTGTTGTTCATCAATCCGGCATTGGAAACCTGGTTGGATCGCCCGCAGATCGACTTGCTGCACAAGGACCTGCTCGAGATCCTGCCGAAAAACCTGCAGAGCCAACTATTCCGTGCAGCCGTCATCGAAGCTGTGGAAAAGGGCCAGCCCCTGGAGCATGAGTATGTGCTCACCGAGCAGCATCGACTGCAACGCGTGTATCACATCAGTCTCGTTCCCGAGCAGGACATCCAGGGAAAAATTGCCACCGTGCTGGCTGTCGTTCGCGATATATCGCAGCTGCGCCTGGCCGAACTGCGCCTGGCATCGCTCAACAAGCAACTGCGCCAATTGATGTCCAGTCGGGAAAGTGCGCGGGAAGAGGAGCGCAAGTTGATCGCCCAGGAGATCCACGATGAACTCGGGCAACATCTGACCGCAATCCGCATGGGCACGTCGCTGCTGCGCTTCCAGTACGGCGAGCAACTGCCCCAGCTCAGTGAACAAGTCGCACGCCTGCTGCAACTGATCGACCAGACGGTGCAAGTGGTCAGGGATATTTCCACCAGCCTGCGCCCTTCCATCCTCAACATGGGTATCGCCGCGTCACTGGAATGGCTGACCGACACGTTCAAGCAGCAATGGGGCATCGACTGCAACCTGCAGATTCATCCGCCGCAAATCCGTCTGGACGATGCCAGTGCAACCGCTGCATTTCGAATCGCCCAGGAGTCGCTGACCAACATTGCCCGGCACGCCGAAGCCACCCGGGTCAACATCACGTTTGAGCAAGGCGACAATGGCTGGTCGCTGGAAATCACCGACAACGGCAAAGGCTTTGAGCAACGTGAACAATCGTCCAGGACCCTCGGCTTGCTGGGCATGCGCGAACGGGGCCTGACTTTGGGAGGGACCACCACCATATCCAGCAGCATCGGCAGCGGTACTACCGTTCAACTGCGCGTACCTGTTTCAAGGAGTCACGACTCATGATCCGTTTAATGGTGGCCGACGATCACACGATCATGCGCGAAGGCCTCAAGCAGTTGTTCGCGCTGGTCAAGGATTTTTCCGTGGTGGCGGAAGCGGAAAATGGTGCCCAGGTCCTGGAGTTGCTGCGCCACACAGACGTAGACGTGCTACTGCTCGACATGACCATGCCCGGTTCAAGTGGCGAAGATTTGATTGGCCGTATCCACGCCCATTACCCCAAGCTGCCGATGCTCATCTTGAGCATGCACAATGAAGCCCATATAGCCCAACGTGCGCTACGCGCCGGCGCCTCAGGCTACATGACCAAGGACCGCGACCCGGAAGCGCTGCTGGCAGCGATCCGCAAGGTGAGCACCGGGGCGCGCTACCTGGATCCACAACTGGCCGAGCAGATCGCACTCCAGAGCAGCGGTGTAACGCCCGAAAACGCTGCGCAGAGCCTGACCTGACGTGAATTCCAGATCCTGCGCATGCTGGCTCAAGGGCTGAGCGTCAACCAGATTGCCGAACAACTGGTGATCAGCAATAAAACCGTCAGCACCCACAAGACACGGCTGATGGAGAAGATGTGCTTTGCCACCAGCACAGACCTGGTGCGCTACGCCTTGAATGAAGGACTGGTCTGAAACGACGGCACGATCTCAGGGCTGATGTCCGCGAACGCCGCATGCCACCGCGCAATCAACACCTTGATCCGCGCCATCAGGCATGACTCTTGGGCGCTTCGAATACCTTGAGCAGCGAGTTGACATGATTGAGTTGAAGGCGTCCGGTGCTCACATCGAACACCAGGTGGCGATGCCCCCGGCCACCTACGTGATAAACCCGGCATTGCAACCCATGGGCCTGGATCAGGCTCCTGGCGGCATCGACGTTCTGTTGGCCAATCCCGATACCGTTGCACCGTTTGATCCCTGGGAACATGTCAGCCCCGCCAAAAAGGCTCACCTCGAACTGCTCGGGCCGAGCCCCCGCACGATGAATGCACTCCAACAGCAGCGCCAACGCATCGGCGGCGTAACGACCGTTCAGGTTGCCCACGCCTTGCGACCGTTGCCGCGGCAGCATGTAATGACACATGCCACCCAACAAGCGTTGCGGATGCCAAAACACCAGTGCGACACAGGACCCCAGGACGGTACACAAGCGCATTTGGCGCCCTCCAAAAACTACGTCTCCGGGTTGCAGGAAATACTCGACCACCCGAGCCACCTCAAGCGTCCGGCTTGCGGTAGATAGACGGTTTGACCAACTGCAATTCATCGCTGATGCCATTCAGGCTTTCTGAATGACTCACGATGAAGTAGCCGCCTGGCCGCAGGTGTTTGCTCAAGCGTCTCACCACCTCAGACTTGGTCTGGTTATCGAAATAGATCATCACATTGCGCAGGAAGATCACGTCGAACTGCCCCACCGAAGGCAGTGCATTATTCAAGTTGATCGAAGTGAACGTGATACGTGACGCCAACGCGCGATCAACCATGAAAACGCCGTTGTTGCTGCCCACGCCCCTCAGGCAGTACCTGTTCAGCAGCGCCTCGGGAATGCCGCGGATACCGTCCAGCGGGTAGCGTCCGCCCTGGGCTTTTTCCAGCACCCGGCTGCTGATATCGGAAGCGAGGATCTCCCATGGCCGGGTGCCCAGGCTGTCGGCCAGCACCATGGCCAGGGTGTAGGGTTCTTCTCCGGTGGAACAGGCCCCACTCCAGATGCGCACCGGGCCATTGCCACGAAGCTCGGGGAGAATCACATCGCGCAGAAACTCAAAATGCCTGGGTTCGCGGAAAAAGTAGGTTTCGTTGGTGGTCAGCAAGTCCACCGCCATTTGCAACTCGGTCCGGTCCTTCATCAACAAGCGATAATAGCTGCCGTAGGTCGTCAAGTTGAAAAACTGCAAGCGCTTGGCCAGGCGGCCACTGACCAGCTGTTTCTTGGCAACGGATAGGCTGATCCCGGCAATTTCGTGAATCATTGCCCGAAACTGCTGGAACTCGTTGTCGGAGAGCACGACATTCATGGTCTCGGCCCGTCAGCGTTGACGTTCGAAGGGAGCAGCGCCGACCAGTCCTCGCTACTGAGCATGTGCTCGATGTCCAGTAACAAGACGAAACGATCACTGAGCTTGCCGACCCCCACCACAAATGCAGGGCTAAGGCGCCCCTGGAGTGCCGGTGCCGGCTCGATCTGCTCGGCCGGTATCTCCAGCACTTCGCTGACTGCGTCCACGATGATGCCCACCAGGCCTGCGCCGCCGCTGCCGTGGACCTCCAGCATGACGATGCAGGTGTGTGGGTTTTCCAGGGTCTGGGCGCCCCCGAAACACAGCCCGAGGTCCAGCACAGGAATGGCCGCTCCGCGCAGATTGGTGATGCCGCGAACCTTCGGCGGCGCCATCGGCAACGGCGTAATCGGACCGTACTCGACAATTTCCCGTACACACAGGGTGCCTATCGCGAACATCTCCTGGCCCACGCTGAAGGTCAGGTACTGTGGCGCTGCCGTCCCTGGGGCCGGCAAGCGCGAGGCAGATATGGACATGGTTCATTCCTCGGGATCCACCGTAGACGGCAGCATCCATCTCAAGACAACGTAGGCATGCCTGAGCGCTACCACTCAGTGCAACTGGCTGGCGATCTCACTGACACACAGCACCTGGTCGATCTGAAGCACAGTCAGGAACGCACCCCGCACCTTGACCATCCCTCGAATGAAGTCTTCACGGATCCGGTTTCCGATCGCCGGAGCGGCCTTGATGTCGGCCAACTCGATTTCGATCACCTCGCTCACCGAGTCGACTACGATACCCAGCACTTGCGGCTCGCCTTCCTGAACCAGTTCCAGGATAACGATGCAGGTCCTGCTGCCTTGCTGCGTGGCGCCCCTGCTAAAGCGCGCCTGCAGATCGATCACCGGCACCACCGAACCGCGCAGATTGATCACTCCGCGGATAAAATCCGGCATCATCGGTACGCTTGTAACCTGGCCGTACTCGATGATTTCTCGCACGCACAAGGTATCGATCGCATAAAGCTCCCTGGCGGATACGAACGTCAGGAATTGCAGGAATTCGCTGTCACACGGACTCTGCGGTGCGCGCTCGAAATGGCTCAAGACTGCAGGTTCCATGGCTCAACTCCCGAAGCGAATGAAACCGCCTTCCTGGGCATGCTCACTGCTTTGCATGCCGCCCAGACTGGAAGATGCGGCCCGTGGTACGGCAGAAACCGCAACCCGACCATGCAGGGTGAAAAAGCCCATCAACTCTTGCAACTGCTCGGCCTGGCTACTCATTTCCTCGGCGGTAGCAGCCAGCTCTTCGGACGCCGAGGCGTTTTGCTGAGTGATCTGGCTCATCTGCGACATGGCGGTATTGATCTGCTCCGAGCCGATGGACTGCTCTTCAGATGCAGCGGCAATCTCCTGGACCAAATCAGAGGTCTTGGTAATCGAGGGTACGATTTCATCAAGCAGATTGCCGGCCCGCTCAGCCAGGGCAACACTGTTCTTGGCCACTTGGCCGATTTCCTGCGCCGCGACCTGGCTGCGTTCGGCGAGCTTGCGCACCTCAGCGGCGACGACTGCGAAACCTTTGCCGTGCTCACCGGCACGGGCCGCTTCGATGGCCGCGTTGAGCGCCAGCAGATTCGTCTGGTAGGCAATCGAGTCGACGATCCCTATTTTCTCGGCGATGGTTTTCATGGCCGAGACGGTGTCCTTGACGGCCTGTCCACCTTCACTCGCTTCCTTGCTCGCCTTGCCGGCCATGCCATCGGTCACTTTGGCATTCTCGGTGTTCTGGGAAATCGACGCCGACATCTGTTCCATCGACGCCGATGTCTCTTCAACCGACGCTGCCTGTACCGAAGCCGACTGGCTGATACTCTGGGCCGTGGCGGAAATTTCTTCCGAGGCACTGGACAGCGAATCGGCGGAACTGCGCACCTCGCCAATGATCTGCGAAAGCTTGCTCACCGTTTCGTTGACCGCATTCTTCAAGTCTTGCAGGCTGCCCAGGTAATCACCTTTGACGCTGCGGGTCAGGTCACCACTGGACAGGGCCACCATGACCGTCATCGCTTCGTTGAGAGGGGCAACGATAGAGTCCAGGGTGCTGTTGATCCCCGCCACGATGCGGCGGAAATCACCTTGATGACGGGTGCTGTCTGCACGGGTATCGAGCTTGCCGATCATGGCATTCTCGCTCAGCATCTGGGTGTCTTCGATCAGCGCCTGGACGTTGCTGCGCAGCTGTTCGATGTTGTCGTTGATGAAAGCTTTTTTGCCGGGAAAACGGGCCAGCGGTGCCGACAGGTCACCTTCGCCGAAGGAACGTATGCAAGCCATGGCCTGTTTTTTCACGCTGATGTGGCCATTGACCATGTCGTTGATGCCCTGGGCAATCTGACGGTACGAGCCTTGGAATCGCTGTACGTCGATCTGCACATCAATGTCGCCTTTCTCGTGCTCGTCCGACATGTGACGCATCTCTTCGATCAACGCCGTGATGGTGCTGCGAAGATGCTCGATGGTGACGTTAATAAAGGCTTTCTTGCCGGGGAACGCTTGCAGGGACGCCTGCAGATCGCCCTCACTGATCGACTTGATGCAGGCCATGGCTTGCTTCTTGACGCTGATATGCCCACTGACCATATCGTTGATGCCTTGGGCCATCAGCCCATAGCTGCCAGCAAAACGTGCCGCATCGATCTGCACGTCGATGTCGCCTTTGTCATGCTCTGCGGACATGTGATTCATTTCGCTGATCAGTTGATTCAAGGTCCCGCCCAGCCGGTCCATGGAGCCCATCAGCCCGGTACGTTCAGGGCCATTGTTGCTGCCCTGCACATCCAGTTGCCCGGCCACCAACCGCTCGGCCAGCAGCCGAAGATCATCGGGCTCGCCACCCAATGCGTGGAGCAGCCGGCGTACCAGGAAGAAGCCGATCAAGCAGATGACCAGCAAGGTGGCGCCGCCGACCAAAGCGATGCTGTAGATCGCCGTCTGTTCGGTCGATGCCGCGATCGCCGCATTTTTACGCCCCAGGTCCAGGTTGTACTGACGGATATCGCTCAAGGCGGAGGTGATCTTTTCACGCGTCACCTCCAGGTCGAGCAGCAAACTACGGGCTTCAGGGGCGGCATTCTTGAAGGCGTTATCGAAACGTTCCATGCCTCGGTTGTATTCATTGACCGTGCTGCGCAAGGCGCTGAGCAGCGTCGCATCATGATCATCGGAGACGAACTCTTTCTGGTAGCGATCCAGCGCCTGGATCACCGTATCCTTGTCGCTTTGCAGGGGACTACCGGCCGGTCCGGACAGACTCTGCCATTGCCGGCTGTGGCTATCCGCCAGGGCCAGGGCCACTTGATCCAGCAACTGCAGGCTGGGCACTGTATTGACTTGTGCATAGCTGGCAGTGGTCCTGACCCCACCCATCAGATAAAGACTGAGACTGACCAGGATCAGGATGCCCAACACAGCTGAGGCGACCAGCAGCGAGATATTTTTTTTGACGGTCATGATGCTGTACTCCAGGGAGAACGATTAAGTCAATTCAGGACTGAGGGTCGCACCGTGCTTCTGTCGGCTAGGGACCTGCCCGAGTAGTTTTGGAATATCCAGGATCAACGCTACTGCTCCGTTCCCCAGGATGGTGAAGCCGCCCAGTCCATGAGCTGTACCGAAAATCTTGCCCAACGGCTTGATCACTGTCTGGAACTCACCGAGCAATTGATCGACGACCAGGCCCACCCGCATCCCTGCGTAATGCACGACCACGATGTTTTCACGGCCATGGTTAGGCTCATCGATGGCGAACATCTCGCGCAGGCGCAGGACTGGGAGTACCGAGCCCCGCAGGTCCAGGAAGTCCTGATCGCTGCAGTCGTCGGTCGATAGCTCGATGCACTCTTCAACCACGTCCAGAGGCAAGACATAAGAGGCATTGCCCACCCCGATCAGAAAGCCATCGATGATGGCCAGGGTCAGCGGCAGGCGGATACGCACCGTGGTGCCCACCCCTTCCTCGCTTTCCAGGTTGACCGAGCCTCGCAGGGCGACAATGTTTCGTTTGACGACGTCCATTCCCACGCCGCGCCCGGACAGGTTGCTGACCTGATCGGCAGTGGAGAAGCCTGGCTCGAAAATCAGATTGAGAATGTCGCCGTCGGCAAGCTGTTGCCCTTCGGCAACCAGGCCGCGCTCAATCGCCTTGGCAAGAATGCGTTGCTTGTTCAGGCCACCCCCGTCGTCACTGACTTCAATGACGATGCTGTTGGCCTCGTGATAGGCATTGAGGCGAACGGTGCCCTGTTCAGGCTTGCCGCGCTCGCGGCGCAGTTGGGAGGGTTCGATGCCGTGGTCCATGGCGTTGCGCACCAGGTGGGTCAGGGGATCGCCGATGCGTTCAACCACCGTCTTGTCCAGCTCGGTCTCGGCGCCGAGCACCTGCAAGGCGATGTCCTTGCCCAGTTCCTTGGAGACATCGCGCACCACCCGCTGGAAGCGGTTGAATGTGCCGCCAATCTGCACCATTCGCAGGGTCAGGGCGCAGTCGCGCACCTCCTCTACAAGACGCGAGAGCGAGCTTGTCGCTTCAATCAGTTCGCTGATGCCGCTTTGGATCGCCCCCAGATTGGCACCAGCACCGGCGATGATCAGTTCGCCCACCAGGTTGATCAATTGATCCAGTTTTCCGGCGTCGACACGAATCAGATTACCTTCGGCCGGACGGGCCTCTTTTGCTCCCCGGTTCTTGGTGACATTATCGCGAGCCGCCTGGTCTGGTACCACGGCGGACACCGCGACAGTCGTCGATTCATCTGAAGACGGGCTCGCCTGCCAACCGTCACGTGGCACGGAACCACAGGCGATAAAGGCTTCGACCATGGCATCGGGCTCCGCATCGAGACGGCCGATCAACGCCCGGAAGCCTGCCAAGTCGCCGTTGCACGGCAACACGCAGATCTGGCTACCCTCACGAACGAAGTCGAATGCACCTTCAATGGTGGCCTGGTCGGCATCACTGACAAACCCCAGCTCAAATCCCAGGTAACAGGTTTCCGGATCCATCGTCGAGATATCCGGCATGCCCTCGGTGATGCACACGACCGCGCCGATCTGGCCGAAACTGTTGAGGTAACGCAGCAACGACAGCGGGTCCATACCGTTGCGCAAGACGTCGGGACACAGGCGCAGGGACAAGTGCCAACGCGCGGTACAAGTCGATTGCAGCGGCTTGATCGTTGCCAGGGACGGCGCCGATTCGTGACGGTGCTCGAGGTAGCCGTTAAGACGCTCGACCAACGCCGCGCCCTGCCGCTCATGCTCTGCGGTCATGCCTTGCAGGTCACCGTGGCTGGCAAGCAATTCAATCAGCGTGCACAAGTGGTCCCGCACTTCCAGGAACAGGGCACTCAGCGATTCGTCGACCCGCAGTTCATGTCCACGGACCCGATCCAGCACGCTTTCTGCCACATGGGTAAAGGCAACGATCGGCGTGAAGCCAAACAGGCCGGCAGAACCTTTGATGGTATGGGCGACGCGAAACAAGGCGTTGATTGTGTCGACATCATCCGGCGCCTGTTCGATCTGCAGCAACGCCTCTTCCATCAGGAGCAGAAGCTCCTGGCTTTCGGCGATGAACGTTCGTAGCACGTCGTCCAGATTCATGGGCGAACTCATGGCTTCAACCTCTCTGCTGAAGGGACGGAGCCGACTGGTCGAAAAAGCTGTGCAACCCACTCATGTCCAGTGCATCAAGCACCGCCGTACTGGGGTTGCTCAGCAGCAGGTTGGAGCCATGGCGCAGCGACTCCTGTTTGATCAGCACCAACAGCTGGAGCCCGGCGGTATCCATTTCGTCCACGCCGCCCAGATCCATTTCGACTTCCTGAGCCAACGGAAACAGCTCCAGCAACAGGTCTTTGCGTTCAGCGGCGGTGTAAATGGTCAGTGGCCCTTCGAGAACCAGAATCCGACGCAGACAAGCCGTGGTATTTGTCATGACAACCTCCTTTCCAGGGACTCTGGGCGGCGCTACGGCATGATCAGTTTGGAGACGGCACCCAGCATCTGGGCCGGCTGGAAGGGCTTGACCATCCAGGCCTTGGCACCGACGGCCTGGCCCTGTTGCTTCATGGCCTCTCCGGTTTCGGTGGTCAGCATGATCACGGGCGTGAACTTGTAGGCCGGCAGTTGTTTAGCGGCCTTGATGAAGCTGAGGCCGTCCATGTTCGGCATGTTCACGTCACTTACAATCAAGTGGATCTTGCGTCCGTCGAGCTTGGTCAGGGCGTCACGACCGTCAACACCTTCGATGACCTCGTATCCGGCGCCCTTCAAGGTGATGCTCACCACTTGGCGAATGGAGGCAGAGTCATCGACAATCAGGATGGTTTTGCTCATGGGGAAACTCCCTAGAAAAAAGTGATCTCGGATGAAGTGCTGCTCACCACAGGCTTACCGTGATGGATCGCATGCTGTTCAGGCATGGTGTAGGTGCTCGCCAATTGCTCAAGCCAGGCATCCGCGATGATCGGGGCCGGTGTGCCGCCAGCGAGCGCGAATTGCTGGCGTTCGACGATATGCCCATGCAGCTTGCCAAGGTCGTTGTTGACCAGGGAAAGCATCTGGCCGACTCGATCCTGGAACTGCAGGGCGACCAGTACCCCCGATATCTCGGTGGCAACGTTTTCGCTCTGCTGCTGAAGACTGCTGCTGGTATCGACAATGGCCTGGGCGTTGTGCCGGAAGTGCTCGATCACCTGGAACACCAGTTGCTCCGAATGAGCCAGGGTTTGCGAATCCTGCTGCGCCTGGTGCTGAGACAGCTCGACGGTGCGAGAGATGGCAGCGTTGACGGCATTGACCGTTTCGCTGATTTTCTGCCCCGTCTCCCCGGATAGACTGGACAGCTTGCGCACTTCATCCGCCACTACCGCGAAGCCGCGTCCGGCATCCCCTGCCCGCGCCGCTTCAATCGCGGCGTTGAGTGCCAACAGATTGGTCTGCTGGGCAATATCACCGACGAACTTGGCCATCTCCTGCAATTGAGAGGTGAAGTCGGAAAGAAGCAATACCTCCTTGAGTTGCGACTCCTTGCGCAACAGCGCATCGCGAAGGGCAACCATGATCGAGTCCAGGTCCCGCTGGCCGACCTCAAGAATTTCCAGCAACCGTGTACCCGAGCTCTGGCTCGCCCCTTGGGAAGCAGAAGCACTGATGTCTCCCGACAGCGTCGCGAAGCGGTTACTCAGCTTGAGAATCGACTCCTCGCTGAGGATGCGCGCTGCATCGATCTGCTGGCTCCAGATCGGCAGTACCTGTGCGCATACCTCGCCCAATCCTTCATCCGGCGAAGCGGTCAGCGGAAGGTGAAGTGGCTGATCATCGCCTTGCTGTGCGTGCTGCCGACTACTCAATAAACGCCGGCTCCACACACCCATCAGCAACGCGCCAAGCAAGACCAGCACGCAACTGGCTGCACTGCGCAGACTGAAGTCCGTGCTGACCAGAATCGCGACACAACCGAAAACTCCCGTCAGTCCCGCGGGCAGCATCAAGATCAGGGGGAGGAAATTACCTGTCCTTTCACCTTCATCTCTCCAGTTCAGTGCGGATCCGACGGGACCCCGCGCAAGACATCCACGATAGGGATGCTCGGTTTTGTTGGCTTGGAGAGATAATGGCCAAGTGATGGCCGTGGAACTATCGGAGCATCCTGATTTACACCTAAGGATTGCGGTTGGTGCGGTAGGAGAATTCCTACCCGACGGTGACAGTCCCCCAAAACGACAGCAAAAAAAAACCAGCGACAGGCGCTGGTAAAAAACTCGAACTCGCACGCGTCATCCAAATCGCGACTCGCTGCCCTGCCCCGTGCCCACCCAGAGCGCTTCAAGGCTCTTGAAGCCCCAGGTCTTCTCCGACTCAATGCTGACGATGCTGTCCTGCCCACAGGCCAGATCAATACATTCGGGAGGCAGCGGCATACGACTCGACGCCGAGTAGAAAACCTTCACCCTGGGCGTGAGCAAATAATCGGCGTGTTGCTCCATTACCACTGCCAACCTGCCACTTTGAAGGCGTACCAAAGCACCAACCGGATAGATACCAATGCATTTGACGAAGGCGTGAAACACTTTCTGATCGAAATGCCCGCTCCATCCCGCCATTTTTCGAATCGATTCGGCGGGGCCCCAGCGATCCCGATAAGGACGGTCAGACGTCACGGCGTCATACACATCACAGACAGCGGCCATGCGCGCGAATAGACTGATCTGGGTGCCACATAACTTATGGGGATAGCCACTGCCGTCCACCTTCTCATGGTGATGCAGGCAAACGTCCTGCACCCGGGAAGTGAAATGCCTGCTGTCCGCCAGCAGCCTGGCACCCTCCTCAGGGTGTGTGCGCATCGTCATGTGTTCGGTGTCATTCAAGGGCAATGGTTTCGCCAGGATGGCTGTGGGTATCACCATCTTGCCCACGTCATGCAGCAAGCCCGCCAGCCCGGCTTCTTGTACCAGTTGCGGCGGTAAATCCAGCTGACGTGCCAAACCAATCATCAACCCACAGACGGCTACCGAATGCATGTAGGTATATTCATCGGCAGTCTTGAGGCGCACCAGGCTGAGCAGTGCATCAGGATGACGTAACAGCGAGTCGGAGATTTCACCAACCATGTCCGTGACTCGATCCAGTTGAACGATCCGTCCCATGCGCAAGTCGCCGAACATCTCCATGACCGCCGCCTTGGAACTGGAGCAAAGCTTGACCGCCCTCAACAACTCTTCGCTCATTGCCACCCTCGGACGCGGTCCGGGTACTTCGGTGCATGATCGGGTCGACAAGCGTGGGGGCTGCTGAGCCTGCACAGTGTTTTCATCAGGCGCAGAGGCTTGCACGTCCGCCCCCTTGGACAGGTCGATCCACGCACCAACAATGTCCGAGGCAAGGACTTTCTCCAGCACCTCCTCATTCTGAATCAGGAAGCTTTTGTTCCAGAATGGACGCTCTACACAGGAGCCGGAGAGTTCCTGGACATACATTCCTACGCAAAGATCGGTTACACCGATATGCCTCAACACGACACAGATCCTCCTCTGTCCGCAACCGCTTCCTGAATTGCCCGAAGCGCGATTGTCTTGGATACGCACCAGGATGCCACCCTAGCGCTTGAATAATAGCCAGGTGCCATCAACTATATAATCGGAGCAATCTTATTTAGGGCTAGGAAATACAGAGGGTCGTGTAGGGATTTTCCTACGCCGCGTCACCCACTAAGAACGGAACGCATCAACCTTGAGTCCAAACCGGCTCATTTTTTTGTACAACCCGTACCACCTGCTGGTTCATCTTTGCTGGGAGCCTGCGTAAAAAAGTCGAAGCCGCCCCTTCCCAACCGCAACACTTCATTACCGAAACGGGGGTTGGGTATCGCTTCATACCTTGGGCATAGATTGACGAGGGTAAATCGTCACGGAGGCGCGTAGCTTATTGCCGCCGAAAACACACATTCTGTCGAACGCCTTGTGGCTGACGGGAAGATGCTGGCAGTCAAGTGCCTGACGGTGCTGACTATGATCAATGTCTGGATCATGCAGGTAGACGAAGTCCTCATCGTAATCAGTGACAATGACCCAGTGTGGGGCTTTTGAGCGCGTCAGTCGGTAGCTGCTGATCAACACCAGGGGTTGACCGCCCTCCTTCAGTGCGAGGGCCAGGTCCAGTTGGTTGCTGCTCACCTGCTCCACATCACTCTGCGCGAGTTCGCTGCAGAACGCTTCGTGTACCAGGCGCATTACTTCTTTTTTATGTTCGTCGCGCACGCCGTCGAGAAATAGCGGACCTGCGATACTCACCTGCAAGCGTACTCGAAACCCCCGGCGCCAGGCCGCGAGTGCCAACCCTTGGGGACTGCAACCGCCGTGCCCTGAAGTCATGAACACGGTGGTGGCTTCACGCCAGATCTGCAGTTCGTCCCGACGCCCGATTAAACGATCGGGTTGCAATGCCTTCATGGCCATCAAGAGGCAAGCCGGGCCGCAGGTAAACTCAGTGGTCTGCTGGTAGTAAGGCACCTGGAGCTCACGGTTTTCCCGAGGCTGCACAACACGTTTTTCCAAGCGCAGCGCATGCAAGTGGTCTTCGTAGTAGTCATTTACCACGGCGAAGCGCCGGTATCCATTGCGCTCATAAAGACTGATGGCAACCGGATTATCCGGTCGGACTTCCAGTCGCAGGTAGGCGCAGTCGTTCGCGCGTGCGCACTCTTCCGCCTGATCCAGTAGCTGTTTCCCCAAGCCCAGGCCACGACTATGGGTGGCGATGGCGATGGAGTACAGACGCGCCAGCGAGGTGCCGCGGTGGAACAAGACCAGGCAGTAGCCCATCAATTGGCTCTCGGCCTGCGCGACGATCAGGCTGGCATGGGCTCGGCCGATCATCCACTGGAAACTGCGCGGCGTGAGTCGGTCATGAGTAAAGCACTGGTTTTCCAATTCCAGCAGAGACTTCAGGTCATCGTGTGTCGCCTTGCGAAATACCAGATTCATATAGCCGCCGTAAAAGTTGCGTAACGAAACGAGACTTTTAAAAAGTATCGTGCTTAATAGATAAGGACTTGTTCTCCAACGGACCTTCTCATATGTCAGCGGCACAGGGTGATTGGCGTGAAGTATCAGAGCAAAATCGGCTAACGGCAATATCAAACCTTACTTATTTATCGAGCGCGCCCAGGCGGCAAAGCCAAGTCGTTATTATTGTTGAGCGAAAAGAAGACTGGGCGTCTTATTTCCCATCAGACGATGTGATGAGTGCCCAGGAATATCTCGAGCAACCCCTTGAAAGCGAGGCTGGCAAGCGTGTTCAGGTTATTAATCTGTGTCGGAGCTACAAGTACCTGGGACACGGGTATTACTGTTCATTGCTGGCAGAAGCACGCGGCCATAAAGTTATTCCGTCTGTGCGAACCATCAGCGAGCTGACCCGAAAGTCACTGTACAGCCTAGCGCTGGATGACTTGGACAAGGCGCTGGACAAAGCACTGAACAACCACCTTTATAGTAATACCGAAGGATTCACGCTCACTCTTTACTTTGGCAAAACCAACCTTGAGCCTTTGCAGGAACTGGCCCGGCAAATTTTCGAAATATTCCCGTGTCCGATCCTCCTGGTGGAGTTCCGTAAAAGCAATAGTTGGCACATCGAGGGGATAAAGCCTGGCGTCTTGCAAAAGCTACGCGAAGACCAGGAGGATCAATTTGCCAACTCGCTGGACAGTTTCAGCCGCAAGATCTGGCGAGTACCGCGGTCACCCCGCGTGGCCCGTTACGACCTGGCCATATTGCATGACCCACAAGAATCGCTGCCGCCTTCCAATGCCAAGGCACTGGAAAATTTTATCAGGGTGGGCAAAGGTCTGGGCATTGATGTCGATCTGATCGAAAAGAAAGACTATTCACGGATAGCCGAGTATGACGCCCTGCTGATTCGCGAAACCACCAGCGTGGATAACCACACCTATCGCTTCGCCAAGAAGGCGGAAAGCGAAGGCCTGGTGGTGATGGACGATCCCACTTCAATCCTGCGCTGTACCAACAAGGTGTACCTGACTGATCTGCTCAAAAGCCATCAATTGGGTATGCCGGCAACCGAGATTCTCTACAAGGAGCGACCGGAAGACTTCGAGCGAGTCGGTGAACGCCTGGGCTTTCCATTAGTGCTGAAGATTCCCGATGGTTGTTTTTCCCGTGGCGTAATCAAGGTCGAAAGCCAGCAGGCGCTGCTGGATGCCACCGCTGAGCTCTTCGAGCACTCGGTATTGCTACTGGCTCAGGAGTTCTTCTACACCGAGTACGACTGGCGCATCGGTGTGCTCAACCGAAAACCGATTTTCGCCTGCCAGTACTTCATGTCCAAAGGTCACTGGCAAATCTACAACCACAAGGCCAAGGGCCAGGACATTAATGGGGAATGCCGCACCTTGGCGGTTCACGAAGCACCGCGGGCGGTGGTGGATCTGGCGGTGAAAACCGCGAATCTCATTGGCGATGGTTTGTACGGGGTCGACCTGAAACAGTCGGGGGATAAGGTGGTGGTCATCGAGGTTAACGACAACCCGAACATGGACGCGGGCATCGAAGACGCATACTTGCAAGACGACCTGTATTCCTTGGTTCTGGAAGAGTTCATTCGCCGCCTTGAGCTGAAACGTCGCGGTCAGGCCTGGTGAATACTTGATCCGCTACACGACCTGCAAGACACTGACTTCCTCCGTCAACAACGCCATAGGTCAGACGTGATCAAGAGTTTCCTACTCGCCAATGGGGCGCTGGTACCGGTTGAACAGCTCAATGCTGATGTGATGTTGTTCAGTAATCCCGATGCGGCAGAACGAGATCTGTTGCGCAGCGAGTTCAAACTGGACGATCACGCGCTGGCTTCGGCACTGGATCCGGACGAAGTCTCACGCATCGAATTCCATCCGGATAACCTGTTCTTGATCTGGAAGCGTCCGGAAAGTTACTCGGGCGGAGATAGCCTGGCCTTTGAGGTCTCATCGTTCGGCTTGCTCTTCTCTAAAACACGCTTGCTGATAATCGCGACTGACGACTCCCAGTTGAGTGGATTGGGGCAGCGGCACCCCTTGCACACAACGCAAGATGTGCTGCTGGACATACTGTTCAACAACCTCCACCACTACCTGGGTCACCTCAAGGTGATCAAGATGGTGGCTCGCGAGCTGCAGCAGAAATTCAACGCCTCGATGGAGAATCGACATCTGGTCCAGATGTTTAACCTCAGCGAAAGCCTGATCTACTACATCAATGCGATTCACAGCAATGGCGCTGTCCTGACTCGGCTGCGCAACCATGCGGAAAAAGAGCACTTCAGCGTCGAGGCGATTGCGCTTATCGACGATTTGATCATCGAAAACACCCAGTGCAACAAACAGGCGGAAATCTACTCCAGGGTGTTTGCCGGCTTGATCGACGCACGCGGCAATTTGATGAACAACACCATGAACAACCTGTTACGCAAACTGACGCTGATCAATGTGGTATTCCTCCCTCTCAACCTGATCGCCAGCATTGGTGGCATGTCCGAGTTCAGCATGATGACCTCAGCCGTTCCCTGGTGGGTTGCCTATCCGCTTTTTCTCACGGGAATGGTAGTAGCCGGGGGCCTGATGGTTATCGCGCTCAAGCGTCTGACGCGTGGTTCATCCAGCATGAATGGCCCGCATTGAACGAGCCCCTCTGGATACTCGATGACTCTTTTACATCTCGACCTGTGTGCCCAGCTCTATCACCCGGTTCAACGGCAACTTGAAGTACTTCAGGTTGCTATTGGCGTTCTTCAGCAAAAATGCAAACAGGGTTTCTCGCCAACGGGCCATTCCGATGCGCTTGGTCGGGATCACCGTCTCCCGGCTGAGGAAATAGGTGGTGCGCATCGGACTGAAGTCCAGTTCAGCCAAGTGACAGAGACTCAAGGCCAAGGGGACATCGGGCTCCTCGATAAAGCCAAAGTGCAGACTGACCCGGAAGAACCCTTCTCCATAGGCTTCAATCTCAAACCGTCGGTCAGCACTCACACGAGGGCTGTCTTCAGACACCACTGTGAGCAATACCACTTGCTCATGCAAAACCTGGTTATGCAGCAGGTTGTGCAGCAGTGCATGAGGAACAGCATCTGTCCTGGCCGTAAGAAACACTGCCGTACCTTGCACCCGATGGGGAGGCTGCGTACGGATGCTGCCGATGAATAGCGGTAGAGGAAGTGCGGTTTCATCCAGCCGCTCCACAATAATCTTTCTGCCCCGCTTCCAGGTCGTCATCAAAATGAACAGGCTGATGCCGGCAATCACCGGGAACGCCCCACCCTGAAAAATCTTGGGTGCATTGGCCGCGAAATACAGACCGTCTACCAGCAGGAATCCGAGCAGCATTGGGATGGCCAGCCAGCGCGGCGTTTTCCACAGGAGCAGGACGACTGCCGAGGACAAGACTGTCGTGATCAACATGGTCCCCGTCACAGCGACGCCATAAGCTGCGGCCAGAGCACTGGACGACTCGAAACCAATCACCAACAGCACGACACCCACCATCAACGCCCAGTTAACCGTACCGATATAGATCTGTCCCTGTTCCTGGCTGGAGGTATGTTGGATAAACATGCGAGGGACGTAACCCAACTGGATGGCCTGGCGAGTCAGGGAAAAAGCACCGGAGATCACGGCTTGAGAGGCGATGATGGTGGCGAGTGTGGAGAGCGCGACCATCGGTAACAGTGCCCATTCAGGCGCCAGTAAATAGAACGGGTTGCGCACGGTCTCCGGGTTTCCCAGGATCAGGGCGCCTTGGCCAAAGTAATTGAGCACCAAGCCGGGCAACACGAGAATGAACCAGGCGCGAGCAATGGGCTTGCGGCCAAAGTGGCCCATGTCGGCATACAGTGCTTCAGCACCGGTCAATGCCAACACCACGGCACCCAGAATGGCCACGCCAATCCCCGGATGCACCACAAAAAATTGCACTGCCCACGCAGGATTGAGCGCCTGCAGAACTTCCGGTCGTTGCAGGATGCCGTAAATGCCGAGCGCACCCAGCACCATGAACCACAGCACCATGACCGGGCCGAACAGGATGCCGATACGCGCCGTGCCATGTTTTTGGATCAGGAACAGCGCTACCAGGATGACCACGGACAGCGGAACGACCCACTGCTCGATTCCATCGAACGCAAGCTGCAGCCCTTCGACCGCCGAGAGCACCGAGATGGCTGGGGTGATCATGCTGTCCCCGTAAAACAGTGCAGCGCCGAACAGCCCGAGCAATACCAGGACCCTGCTCATTTTTGGAAACGGCGCCGCAGCCCGACGTGCCAATGCGGTCAAGGCCATGATGCCCCCCTCGCCCTGGTTGTTGGCGCGAAGGATAAACAGCACGTACTTGATCGAGACGACCCAGATCAGTGACCAGAAGATCAACGACAGAATACCCAGTACACCGTCCTGGTTGGCCTGGACGCCGTAGTGACCGGCGAACACTTCTTTGAGTGTGTAAAGCGGGCTGGTGCCAATGTCCCCATAAACCACGCCCACCGCGGCGACGAGCAAGCCCACTCCTGATGTTTTGGTAAGGGAGTCTTCGTGGGCGGGAATCGCTGCTTCGCTCAAGGGTTGCGTCTCTCAAATTACGGGGGTGGAAGTGTATGCCATCCTTTAGCAATACGATTTGCCAGGGCCATTGGAAATGCAAGGCGCTTGGACGATCGGAAAATCGCGGCCAGTATCGTTGTGGGCCAAAACACCTACCGTAAAGAAACCGTAAAAAATTTACATTCCCCGTTGGCCTGTCATCGTCAGGACTGCGCGTTAACGCTTCCCCATCACGGGCAGCTACGCGCTGTCGCGCATGCTCTATATCAGCAGCCCAGCGAGGGATCGTGGCAATTTTCAGAGCATTTACGACAGCATCCCGCTAAGAACGAAACGCATCAACCTTGAGCCCAAACCGGCTCATTTTGTTGTACAACCCACCCCGCGACACATTCAGCCGCTGAGCAGCCAGGCGGATATTTCCGCGCGTATCCTTGAGGGCGGCGATGATGGCATTCATCTCATGGGTGCCAAGGTCCGGCGCCATCCGCGGCTCAGGGACACTTCCCCATGTCGATGGGCGCCCTCGCTGCCTGATTTCCAAGGCAAGATCGCTCGGCTCGATCAGTTCGGTCATCGCCAGGTTGGTGGCCCGCTCAATGACGTTTTCCAGCTCACGGACATTGCCTGGCCAGTGATAGGCGCCGAGCATGTCCAGCGCCGCGGGCGAAAGGTCCTGCATCGACTTGCGTAGCGACCGGGCACAACGCGCAAGAAAATGCCGCGCCAGCAACGGCACATCTTCGCGGCGCATCCGCAGTGGCGGCACCGTCAGGTTCAGCACGTTGAGCCGGTAGTAAAGATCCTCACGAAAGGCGCCTTCGGCCACTGCCTGGCTCAGGTTGCGGTGGGTGGCGGCGATGATGCGCACGTTGACCCGCAGCGATTTTTTCGCCCCCACCCGTGTCACCTCGCCTTCCTGCAGGACACGCAGCAGGCTGACCTGCGCATCAAAGGACATGTCACCGATTTCATCGAGGAAGATCGTCCCGCCATCGGCCAATTCGAACTTGCCTGCCGACCCACCGCGCGCCGCTCCGGTGAACGCGCCTTCGACATGACCAAACAGTTCGCTCTGCACCAGGTCACGGGGAATCGCCCCGCAGTTGACCGCCACAAAAGGCCCGCCACATCGATCGCTGCCATTATGGATGGCCTGGGCGAACAACTCCTTGCCAGTGCCGCTCTCACCGAGGATCAGCGTGGTCGAATCACTGCGACTGGCAACCCGCGCCAGGTGCAGTGCATCCTCAATCGCCTGTGAACGGCCAAGGATGGTTTCGAAGGTGTAGCTGGCCTGGGTGCCAATGATCCGCCGGGTGATTTCCCGGATGCGTCGGTTCTCGCGCAACGACACAATCCGCCCGCCTTGCTCCAGCGGGCAGACCGACACCAGGCAGGCCAGATGGCTGCGGTCGTGCAGTTCAAAGGTGCAATCCAGGTCCCGCACCCCTTCCCCGCCCCCCAGCAGGACGGCATCGGTCAATTCGCTCTGGCCCAGGCTCTTGAACGGACTGCCGAGCAGGTCACGGCCGACGCGGAACAACTGCCGAGCGTAATGGTTGAGCGCCTTGATGCAGCCCTGCTCATCCAATACCACCAAGCCCTCGTTGAGCACTTCAAGGACTGTTTGTTGTTCTTCCAGCAAGGCTTGCAGCGCCATCTGCCGCGAGACCGCCTCGGCCGCGGCCTGGACCGTGCCCAGCGTATGGAAATGAAACCAGCCGGGCTCTGCCGTCAAGGTCAACATACCCAGCGTCCGGCCCTGTGCATCGCGAATTGGCGCGGCGGCGCAATGCATGCGGCGCTGGCGCAGGCCAAGCCCGAAGTTCTCCTCGGCCAACACATACACCAAACGGTCTTCGACGATCGCCAGCCCGGTGCAATTGGTGCCCTGTACCGACTCCAGCAGTCGACTGCCAATGGGTGTGAGGTCCAGGCCACAGAAATACAAAGTCGTGCCTTCGGCATCGGTCAGGTTGATATGGCCCCTTGGGTTATAGGCGAGCAAACCGCGCATGACTTGCGCCGCAGCGGCGATCAGCACCCGGTTGGCTGCCAGGGTCGCGGTCAGGTCGGCAGGCGCGACAAAACGGTACTCGCCGTCTTCCGGATCGAGGCCGGCAGCGACGCTGCGCAACCAGGACTCCCAAATCACCCGGCGGATCCCGGCAGGCCGTTCGATAGCTCCCTGCAAGCACGCGCGCC
This sequence comes from Pseudomonas sp. H1_F01, assembly GCF_054681425.1. Classification (NCBI taxonomy): domain Bacteria; kingdom Pseudomonadati; phylum Pseudomonadota; class Gammaproteobacteria; order Pseudomonadales; family Pseudomonadaceae; genus Pseudomonas; species Pseudomonas sp. H1_F01. The sequence continues at coordinate 4,255,520 of NZ_CP162823.1, forward strand.
AAGCCTCATCCAGCGCAGTGCCTGGCCCTTCGTTCAACGACGCGGGGCCCAGCGTGGTGAGGTAGTCACGGTCTTCGGCGCTCAATGCTGCAGGTTGCTGGTTCATTATCCGGCCAACTGTTCATATTTTCGACATGTCAGTATAGACATGTCATTTAGATGAACATGAATTTCAATAAAAACAAATAAATTCCCTTTAGTATCAATTAGTTAATTATTGGCACAGCACTTGCTCCCTGCCTGGACAGACGAGGACATTCTTACCGCCGAGTCGTAAAAACAATAAAGGGAGTCATGTTCATGAGCACATCCAAGACCATTCGCCTTGGCCTCATCGGCGCCGGCCGCATGGGCAGTTTTCACGGCCTGACCGCCGCCCGGCACATCCCCGGCGCCTGCCTCGCCGCCATCGCCGACCCTACCCCCGGCCAAGCCGCACGCTTGGCGGCAGAACTGGACGTGCAGAAGGTCTATACCGACCCACAGCAATTACTCGATGACCCGGACATCGACGCCGTGCTGATTGCCGCCCCGGCACGCAGCCATGCCGAATTGGTGATCAGTGCGGCCCGGGCCGGCAAAGGGGTGTTCTGTGAAAAACCGATGGCCATCACCCTGGACGAAGCTGACCGCGCCATCGCCGCCGCTGCCGACGCACGGGTAACACTACAAGTCGGCTTCAACCGTCGCTTTGCCAAAAGTTTCCGCACCGCTCACCTGGACGTGGTCGGCGGCCGGATCGGTACGCCACAACTGCTGCGCTCGCTGACCCGCGACCCAGCGCTGAACAACCCGGCCGCCTCGCCGCAATGGGTGATCTTCCTGGAAACGCTGATCCATGACTTCGACACCCTGCGCTACCTGAATCCGGGCGCCGAGGCGGTTGAGGTTTTTGTGATGGCCGATGCCCTGATCGCACCGGCCTACAAGGACAAAGGGTTTCTCGACACCGCGGTGGTCACGATCCGTTTCGATAACGGCGCCATCGCCACGGCCGAGGCCAATTTCCAGGCCGTGTATGGCTACGATGTCCGCGGCGAAGTGTTCGGCAGCGCTGGCATGCTGACCATGGGCAACGTCAACGACTCTGATTTGCTGCGGTACCTGGCCAATGGGGTCCAGGCCGACACCCAGCGCATGGACACCGACCTGCTGCGTGATGCCTATGTGGCCGAGCTCAACCACTTCGTCAGTTGCGTGCGCAGCGGCGAGAAACCGCTGGCCAGCGGTGAAGACGCGCGGGCGGCACTGGCCATTGCCCGCGCCTGTATCGAATCCTTCCAACAGGGCAAAACAGTGCGTGTGCAAGGAGCGCTTTCATGAGCTTCACACCGTTCAAACTGGCGATCAGCGCCGAGATGGTTTTTCTCGACCTGCCCTTTATCGAGCGGGTCAAACGCATCCACGCGCTGGGCTTCAGCGTCGAGATATGGAACTGGACGACCAAAGACATCCAGGCCCTTGTAGCGACCGGCGCGGATTTCACCTCCATGACCGGCTACATCTCCGGCAACCTTACCGATCCCGAGGGCATCCAGCACCTGCTCGACAGCGCCCAGGAATCCTTGGCCGTCGCCGCTCAATTGGGCTGCCCCAGCCTGAACCTGCATGGCACCGGCCTGGGTGACCAGGGGTTGCCGGTCAAACCCGTGGCCCAGACCACCGGCCGCATGTGGTTGAGCGCCTGCAAGACGCTGGAAAAAATCGCCCGCCTGGGCGAAGACGCGGGTCGGGTATTCCTGTTGGAAAACCTCAATACCGAAGTCGACCACCCGGGCACGCCGTTCGCCCGCGCCGACGACACCCTGGCGTTGATCGAGGCCGTGGGCAGCCCGCACCTGAAGATGAACCTGGACCTCTATCACGCACAGATCGGCGAAGGCAACCTGATCGAACTGATCCAGCGCGCCGGCAGCGCCATCGGCGAGATCCAGGTCGCCGACGTCCCGGGGCGCATGGAGCCCGGTACCGGTGAAATCCATTATCCCGCCATTGCCAGGGCCTTGTTCGGCATGGGATACAGCGGTGTCGTCGGCCTCGAAGGCTGGGCCAGCGGTGACAGCGAGGTCGCGCTTGAGCGTTTCCGGCAGGCCTTCACGCTTGATGGATAAAGCCCGCGCCGAATTCAACACGTGCGGCAGATTTTCATCTCTTGGTGACGTACAACTCATAACAACAAAAGGAAAACCATCATGCGTCGTTGCACACTGCTTTTCGCCACCCTGCTATTGCTCTTCAGCCAATGGGCCGCCGCCGACTATCGCATCGGCGTCAGCATCGCCAGGGTCGACGACAACTTCATGACCTACGTGCGCAACGGCCTGGACGAGGCCGCGAAAAAGGAAAACGTGCAGATCCAGTTCGAGGACGCCCAAGGCGATGTGGTGCGCCAGCTCAACCAGGTCCAGGGTTTTATCAACCAGAAAGTAGATGCGGTCATTGTCCTGCCGGTGGACACCTCCGCCACGGCCAACATCACCCGCGCCGCGGTCGAAGCGAAGACGCCGCTGGTCTACGTCAACCGTCACCCGGACGAGCGCACCTTGCCCAAAGGCGTCGTCACGGTCGCGTCCAATGACATCGAGGCCGGACAGCTGCAAATGCGCTACCTGGCCGAAAAGCTCGGTGGCAAGGGCAACCTCGCGATCATCATGGGCGACCTGGCACAAAACGCGACCCACGACCGCACCGAAGGCGTCAAGCAGGTGCTCAAGGATTATCCCGGGATCAAGATTGTCGAGCAGCAAAGTGCCGAGTGGCAGCGCAACAAAGGGATGGACCTGACCAGCAACTGGCTATTGGCGGGCAGTCGTTTCGATGCCATCGTCGCCAACAACGACGAGATGGCCATCGGTGCGGCCATGGCCTTGCAACAGGCCGGCAAAGCCAAGGGCGAGATCGCGATTGTCGGCATCGACGGCTTGCCTGACGGCCTGGCGGCGATCAAGCGTGGGATGCTGGTCGCCTCGGTGTTCCAGGACCCCAAGGCCCAGGCGACCAGTGCAGTACAGGCAGCGCTCAAGATGATCAAGGGAGAGCCGGTGGAAACGGACGTCTGGGTGCCCTTTCAGCTGATCAAGCCTGAGCAATTGGCGGTGTTTGAACAACATTACAAGTAGCGCCAGGCTCGACACTTCGCCGCGGTCCCGGCAAGGGATCAGCGGCGATTTGCACACTCAAATTCTATTTTTATTGTGCAACGCAGCGCGTTACATGAAACGCGCCTGGTCACTGCCCCAGCCGGGCCCAGAACGCTTCGGCAGATTGACTGAGCGGCGCCGATGGACGGGTCAGATGAATTTCCAGCGGTATGTCCCAGCTTTCGTCGAGCGCCCTGACTAAGCGCCCATCCAGCATTTCCTGCTCGGTGAGGCTCTTGGGCAACCAGGCCACGCCTTTGCTTTCCAGGGCCATGGACATCAGCACGGCTGCAAGGTGGCTGCTGAAAAGGGGTTTGAGGTGCAGGTAATCTTCTTTGCCACGCAACCTGTGGGCGACGATACGCCCCAGTCCAGACTCATGGGTGTAAGCCAGGTATGGCAATGCCGCAGGCGAGGTGCCGAAGTTGGCGGAGGCACTCGCCAGAGGAACCAGAACGTCTTCTCCCACCTTTTTGCCGATGAACTGATCTGGGGCGAGCAAAGGTGGAACATCAGGATGGCGATGGCAGAGCAGAAACTGAACCTGGCCATGTATCAGCATCTGCTCACAGACAGCCATGCTATCGGAGTGCAGTTGCACAGCCTCGATGGGAGCACCGCTCTCCGAGCTTCGAAGCCACCTGGGAAAAAATGTAAACGACAGGGAATGCGTTGCCGCAAATTGAAGCGACCTGGCAGCCATCCCAGCAACCTCTTGAGCCTCGTTGCGCATTCTGTACAAGCGCCTGGCAGCCTCCTGGGCACTCGGCAAAATTTGCCTCCCGGCTTCAGTAAGTGTCGCGCCTTGAGGCGTTCGAACGAACAATTGCACCCCCATCCAGCTCTCCAGCGAGCGCACTCTGCGACTGAATGCCGGCTGGGTAACGTGCCGCGCTTCAGCCGCCCGAACGAAGCTGCCGTACTCCGCAAGCGCTGAAAAATCCTCAAGCCAAACGAGTTCCAAGGGCCATGCCTCCTGTGCATAGGGTGCGGCATTAATAGCATTGGGCGGGTGACATCGCAAAGCCTAACGTGGGGCCACAAACAACAAGAGGACCCCGCCATGCGCATCGTAGACATTCGTGAAAAAACTGTTTCCATTGCCTCCCCGATTGCTAACGCCTACATCGATTTTTCGAAAATGACGTGCTCGGTTGTCGCTGTCATCACTGATGTGATTCGTGACGCAAAGCCTGTCATCGGCTACGGCTTCAACTCCAATGGACGCTATGGCCAGGGCGCATTGATGCGTGATCGTTTCCTGGCGCGCATTACGGAGGCGGATCCAGACACGCTCATCGACCATGCCAACAACAACCTGGACCCGTTCGCCATCTGGAAAACCTTGATGACCAACGAAAAGCCAGGCGGCCATGGCGAGCGCTCGGTTGCAGTGGGCACCATCGACATGGCCGTATGGGACGCCGTCGCCAAGATTGAAGGCAAACCGCTGTATCGTCTGCTGGCCGACCGTTACCGTAACGGCGTGGCCGATGACAAGGTCTGGGTCTATGCAGCGGGCGGCTACTACTACCCTGGCAAAGACCAGACCAAGCTCAAGGCGGAAATGCAGAGCTATCTGGATCGTGGCTACGACGTCGTCAAGATGAAGATCGGCGCAGTGCCACTGGACGAAGATATCCGTCGCATCGAAGCGGTGCTTGAAGTGGTTGGCGACGGTCGTCGACTGGCAGTCGATGCCAATGGCCGTTTCGATCTGCAGACCGGTATTGCTTACGCAGAAGCCATCAAGAAGTACAACCTCTTCTGGTACGAAGAGGTCGGCGACCCGCTTGACTACGCCTTGCAGGCCGAGCTTGCAAATCACTATGAACTGCCCATGGCCACCGGGGAAAACCTGTTCTCCCACCAGGACGCCCGCAACCTGCTGCGCCACGGCGGCATGCGCCCCGATCGCGACTACCTCCAGTTCGACTGCGCGCTGTCCTACGGGCTTGTGGAGTACATGCGCACCCTCAAGGTGATGGAAGAAATGGGTTGGTCTTCCCGTCGCGTAGTTCCGCATGGTGGTCACCAGATGTCCCTGAACATCGCAGCAGGTCTGCACCTTGGCGGTAACGAATCGTACCCGGATGTGTTCCAGCCTTTCGGTGGCTTCGCTGACGGGATCCAGGTGGAAAACAGCTATGTCGGCCTGCCGGATATTCCGGGTGTTGGCTTCGAAGCCAAGTCCGCTTTGTACGCTGTAATGCGTGAGTTGGGCGAAGGCTGATCACCCTCGACCTGCGGTCTCTGTGCAAGGGGCCGCAGCACCAGGCAGGCATCGCCCACCAACGTCAAGCCACATGCCCATCACAAAAATAAAATGAGGTGCTTCCGTGGAAATCTCCAAATCCCGCTGGTATGGCCAGCTGTATGTGCAAGTACTCATCGGCATCGTGATCGGTGCAGCAATCGGTTACTTCCTGCCAGATATCGGAGCCAAGCTCCAACCCTTTGCCGATGGCTTCATCAAACTGATCAAAATGCTGTTGGCGCCCATTATTTTCGGTACGGTCGTTGTCGGTATCGCCAAGATGGGCAGTATCAAGGAAGTCGGCCGAATTGGCGTAAAAGCGCTGATCTACTTCGAGATTCTTTCAACCATCGCCCTGGTCGTCGGCCTTATTGTGGTCAACATCGTGAAGCCTGGCGTCGGTATGAACATCAACGCCAGCGCGCTTGATGGAAGTGCCATTAGCAAATACAGCCAAGCTGCCAGTGAGCAAGGCGGCGCCATCGATTTCTTTCTCAATATCATCCCGCAAACCTTCATCGGCGCCTTCTCCAATGGCGTCATGCTTCAGATCATCCTGCTTTCGGTATTGATGGGTATAGCCCTGGTTCAAATGGGCGAAACCAGCAAGCCGTTGATCAACACCATTGATCTGTTCCTGCAAGGCCTGTTCAAGGTCGTTGCAATGGTCATGCGCCTGGCTCCGATTGGTGCCGGTGCCGGCATGGCTTTCACTATTGGCAAATACGGGATTGGGACCTTGCTGTCACTCGGCCAATTGCTGGTCGCGCTCTACATCACGACCTTGATTTTCATCGTGGTGGTGCTGGGTTCGGTTGCTCGATGGTCGGGCATGCCGCTGATGCAATTTCTTCGTTATTTCAAAGATGAGATTCTCATCACGCTTGGCACCTGCTCAACCGAAGCCGTGCTGCCGCGAATGATGGTGAAGCTTGAAAAGCTTGGCTGCAAAAAATCCGTCGTGGGCATGGTGTTGCCTACGGGGTACACCTTCAATGCGGACGGCACCTGCATCTATCTCACCATGGCTGCCATCTTTATCGCCCAGGCGACCAATACGCCACTGACCTTTGTGGATCAGATGATTCTGCTGGGCGTATTCCTGCTGACCTCAAAAGGCTCGGCTGGCGTGGCGGGCGCGGGCTTCGTAACGCTGGCTGCAACGCTCACAACCATCCACTCCATTCCCCTGGTAGGCCTGGTTTTGCTCTTGGGCATTGACCGGTTCCTCAACGAAGCGCGAGCCGTTACCAACCTGATCGGTAACGGCATCGGCACCATCGCCATTGCCAAGTGGGACAACTCGTTCGATGTCGAGGCCTGCGAGCGTGAAATCGCCGCCATGAAACACGAAAAGGCGGCAAGAAAGGCATTGCTGGCGCAAAAATAATCGGCAAAACGCACCGGTCATGCCGCTTCGAACACGGCATGATCGGCCGTGGTGCAGCGGCAGTAATCTTGCGCTGTCGTTTGATAGACGATCTTGATAGTCGCTCTACTTCCCTGTGGTCACTCAGTGCTGGACGGTTCTTTCTTCAGGCTTTCGGGGCTGCCAGCGCATAGACCATCCATGACCAGGTTCATCAATCTGGCGAGACGTGAGCGCCATTCGCTCTGGGAATCTATTTGCCATATTCCGGCAGTGGCTAGAAAAAAGTCGTCGTGGGTCACCCCGCTACGAATCGTTCCAGCCTTTTCATTTGCCCTCAAAAGCAACTCGGCGGCTGCCTGGACGGGGGCGTATCCCGACTTCCCTGGGAACTCGTAAGTAGAGGCTGCTTGCCGAATCGCGGTCGCAAGTCCGGACTTTGTCATTGCATATTCGACGAGGCAATCCATCCATTCTCGCAGGGCCTCCTTAGGTGGTTTTGTAGCGAGCAGTTGTTCGGCCAGCGAGGCCACTTGCTGCATTTCGAATTGATAAACCTCGAATACCAGCGCCTCTCTGTTGGCGAAATGGCGATAGAACGTGCCCTGCCCCACGCCGGCTTTCTTCGCAATCGCGCTCAGCGGGACCGCGGGATCGAGCGTCAGCTCTGCCACAGCGACCTTCAGAATTCGTTCTCGGTTTTTCTTGGCGTCAGAACGCATCGCCAATTCGTCATTCCTGGGCAAAGTTTTTTCCTTCGCTGCATTGCAAAGCGGACAGTTGTCCGGTAGTTTTTTCAGCAAGTGGACAGTTGTCCGCTTGAATACCCTTACCGGAGTTTACTATGAACAGCACTGGCAACACGATCCTGGTTACCGGCAGTACCTCAGGCATCGGCCTTGGTCTGGCGCTCAGGCTTCACAAGGCGGGAAACAACGTCATCATCGCGGGACGGCGCAAGGCTCTGCTCGACAAGATCGTGTCGGAACATCCAGGTCTTGAATCGGTATTGCTGGACGTCTGCGATCCACAATCCATCCAGCGCACCAGCGAAGCGCTTGCGATCAGTCACCCGAATCTGAACGTGCTCATAAACAACGCGGGCATCATGCACTGGGAGGACCTGACTGATCCGCAATACCTGGGCACCGCCGAAGATATCGTGACAACGAACTTGCTTGGCACGATTCGCATGGTGTACGCATTCACTCCCCAACTGATCAAGCAGCCCAGTGCAACGATCATCAATGTCAGTTCGGCCTTGGCATTCGTCCCGCTGCCTGCAACACCGACCTACAGCGCAACCAAAGCGGCCGTTCACTCGTTCACTCAAAGCCTTCGCGTGCAACTGGAGGCCTCGTCAGTCGAGGTTATCGAGCTTGCGCCACCGGGTGTGCGCACCACTTTGCTTGGGCAGGAAAATGACGAACACGCCATGCCTTTGGACGAGTTCTTGAATGAAATCTTCGAGCTACTCGAGATTACCCCGACCCCACGGGAACTTGTCGTCGAACGCGCCAAACCATTGCGGCTTGCTGAAGCGAACGGTGCCCATGATGAGATATTGAACATGCTTGCAGGATACAAAGCACCGGCAGAATGAGGTTAACCATGTCGGTAGCACCTGCCTCGACGGGGCACCGTTTGTGGGTAACTGAATAGTTTGATAGGCGAGGAAGTCATTGAAATGAAAATCGGAATTATCGGCGCGGGTAACATCGGGGCTACCCTTGCCCGTAAGCTCGCTGCGTGCGGCCATGAGGTCAAACTGGCAAACTCGAAGGCCCCTCGGAGCCTTCAGAACCTTGCCAATGAAATCGGCGTACAGGCGGTAACCAAGGAAGAGGCGGTGTCCGAGGTGGACGTTGTTATCCTCTCGATCCCCTTCGCGAAATACCCTGATCTCAAGCAGACGTTAAGTCATGTTCCCGAGCAAGTCGTCCTCATTGACACATCCAATTATTATCCAGGGCGTGACGGAGCCATCAAGGAAGTAGACGACGGCAAGCCCGAGAGCGTCTGGGTAAGCGAGCAGATTGGCCGCCCGGTCGTTAAGGCATGGAACGCCCTCCTCGCAGCGACGCTTGCCGACAAAGGCCAACCCGCCGGGTCCTCAACACGCATCGCCTTGCCTGTCGCTGGGGATGACGCCAATGCCGAGGCAATCGCGCAGGATCTCGTCGAGGATACCGGTTTCACCGCGCTTGCCGCTGGCAGCCTTGAGGGCTCATGGCGCCAGCAACCAGGTACCCCTGCGTACTGCACCGAACTAACGTTGCCGGCGCTGAAATCGGCCTTATGTGCGGCTGATAAAACGAAGGCTCCTCAAAACCGGGACGCACTTCTGGCCAAGTTCATGGCGCCCGGCAGCCAGTTCACGCATGAGCAAATTGTTGCCACTAATCGTGCAATGACAGCCTGACTACTGATCAGGCATCACTACTCCCGCCCCCTGCAATACAAACGAAAAGCCACTATGGGTGCCACTGCCTGACTCGGTCCCCCTATGGGAGCAGGCTTGCTCGCGATGGCGGTGGGTCAGCTTGCAGTGATGTTTAATGTACCGACGCTATCGCGAGCAAGCTCGCTCCCACCGGGGTTCTCGGGTGCTCATGGCTCCGTTGCGGCAAAATTGTCTCCACCAAGAGTACAGGCCAGCCTTAGCATTACGCAGCGCGATGAAATTTATTGCAGACCCGGATATGCTAAGGCGCCATCCCCCCGGCTGGCCTGGCTTGCAAGGAATGCGTCATGGAGTTCGTGGTTCATAGCTATTGCCTGAAAGGCGCACGCCAGGAGCCTTTGCTGCCCCCTGTCACCCTGACACCGAGTTCGTTGACCTTGACGGTCGCCGAGCTCATTCGCCTGACCGTGGCCGAACAGATCGCCGCGCTGTCGGTCCAGCACTGCCTGGAACAAGCGTCGATGCGTGAAGTGCTCGATCGCCAATACCTGAGCGAGCGGGAGGTTCTTCGGCAAGCCAGTGAAGGCGCGGTGGTCATGCCTCAGGCCAGCGCGGCTCCAGACCTGGATGTCGACGTTGAGATCGAACGAGCCTTGAAGGGTTTTGAAGCGCGTGCGTTCCGCGTTCTGCACAACGGCGTCATGCTGCAAAGTCTCGCTGAGACAATCGAATTGAGCCCCCCTTCCACGCTCGCGTTTATCCGCCTCGTGCCACTGATTGGCGGTTGATCTTCGTCGTTCACTTCCCTCGGATACCCTCATGCAATCACGCCGTCCTGTGCCCGAACAAGCCACACGCCTCGCTGCGCTGCGAGCATTCTGTGATAGCGCGCTGGATGACTATCCCGAGCTCAGCCAATATGACCAATTCGAGCCCGATTTCTGGGACGGCATCGACTGCCTGCGCATAGCCGCTGACTGGGTCAGGCAGCATCCCCAGGAGGGGCCCAAAGCGCTGGCTGATGGTTTTGTGTTCCCGACCGTTTGGGACGATCTGGAGGACCGCCGCGATCAACAGCGCTATGGCCTGCAATATCGACTCTGCGATGCGTGGCTCACGGCTCACCCGGATGCCTATTCACTGGAGCAGATCTGCGCGCGACTGCAGCACATGCTGCAATTTGCCTTCGAGGACAGTGACTATCCATTGCCCACTGACGAAGATGGCCCGGCCTATTACCGAAGAAGCCCGGACCAGGCCTGGGCCTTGCCTGACGTCCCGGCGTGCATCAATCGCCTGAGCAATTACCCGCCCACCCCGGCCTGGCAGACCTTTGCCGAATGGTTGCTGGACGGCAGCTGGAATCGCGCGCAGCCCCCTTCCCCAGTTGATGAAGAAGAGAGGAAAATCGCCGACGCGTATATCTACGTGCACAAGGAAATCCAGCGCATCGCGCTGGGCCTGCTGGAAGCGGGCCGCCTCGATTACCCTCGCTTCGTCCGGGCGGCCAATACCTGGGGCCGCGCCATGATGTTCTACGCTGACGACACCGGGCTGGACAGCGATGATGTGGACCTGGATCGCTACGCCGAGGAAGCGTTCGACGAGGACGATTCAAACGACGAGGCCCCGGAAGACGAAGGCCTCGATGATGAGTCGTCCCTGAGCGATGAGCCCCTCACTGAAGAAGCTGCTGCGGTGCCCCCTGAACTGGTGAACTTCACCGTTCGTTATGTCGAGGACGCCCTGGCTGGATTGCCCGCTAATGCCGAGAAGCTGGCTGACACCTTCCGTTCGGTCGAGGTGTATCAGACCCGCTGGTTGTTGCAGGCCCTGGCGGTCGTCGAACGACTGGGCATGACGCCGGATAACTTTCTCGACGGATTCGGCTACACGGCCGCGGTGCTCGAACGCTTCCTGTCGCTTCAGGCGTTGCCCAAGCACCCGTCGGAAGAACTGCTCCCGGCGCTGACCGGCTTTTCCAGAAACAGCCTGCTGACTGCCCTGCCCTACGCCGGACAAGCCAGCCGTGTGGTGCTCGACGCGCTCGGTTGGAGTGATCTGCAAGCCTTCCAGCGTGAATACCTGAACATTGCCCTGGCACCTCAGTCCGGCTGGGGCACCGACCTGCCCAATACGCTGGATGAAACCGTGGGTGTGGTGGACCGCTACCTGCTGGACAAGGCACTGGCCGAGGCCGACCCCGACCACCTGCGCGAATACCTCGCGGCGCTCGAACCCTCGCACTGGGCGTTTCCCGAGACGCGTGTGCTGCTCGACGCCTACCAGGGCATCGGTCGACCGGCGCTGGAAAAGAAGTTGTCCCGCCACGCACAGCCGGCAATGCGCATCTATGGCCTGCTGCCCGTCACGGGGCCGGACGACGTACGCCAGCGCTATCTGACGCTCAAGAAACTGCACAAAGAGGTGCGCAAATACGGCGCTCAACGCCAGGCCAACTCCCACGCAGCGGTGCAGGCAGGCCTGGAAAACCTGGCGCGTGTCGCCGGTTACCCCTCGGCGATTCGCCTGGAGTGGGCCATGGAATCGCAGATCGCCGAATCCGCGCTGACGGCCGCCACCATCGATGGCTATGACATCACGCTCGTCATCGACGGTTTGTCGCCCTCGTTGCACATCTGCAAAGCTGCAAAGACACTCAAGACCGCACCGCCTGCGGTGCGCAAAAACCCAGAATTCATCGCCCTCAAAACGCAGCAGACCCAGCTCAAGGAACAGATCGCCCGCTTCTGCCGCACCCTGGAAGCGATGATGAGCAGCGGCGAAACCCTGGCTCTGGACGACCTGAAGCCGCTGTTGAAAATGCCCGCGGTTCGCCTGCTGCTCGAACAGCTGATTGTGCAGGCCGACGACGCTGCGCTGGGCTGGCTCGATGCCGCAACGCTGACGGTGACTGACCTGGAAGGTCGCCAATACGTCGCTGAAAGGACTCTGCGTATCGCTCACCCTTTTCATCTGTTCACGGCCGGACAACTGTCGGCCTGGCAGAAAGAAGTGGTGACCCATCGCCGCGTGCAGCCGTTCAAACAGGCCTTTCGCGAGCTGTACCTGTTAACACCTGCTGAGCGAGACACCGGCCTGTGGTCCAACCGATTTGCCGGCCACCGCCTCAAAGGTAAAATCGCCGCCCGGTTGCTGCAGGTCCGCAACTGGTCGACCTCAAGCGTCGAGGACATCTACTACGAGAGCAAAGAGCACGGCATCTTCGCCCTGTTCAACTTTCTGGATACCGGCCATTACCTCTCGGAAACAGAACACTTTACCTTCGACACGATTGCGTTCTACCGCGACCAAAAAGCCCTGCCCCTTGAGCAAGTACCGCCGCTGCTGTTCTCGGAAATCATGCGCGACGCCGACCTGCTGGTCTCCGTGGCCCACACCGCAGACGACTACAGCACCAGCCAAGAAACCCTGCAACGACGCGCCGAACTGGTCGGTGAGTTGGTTCAAGGGCTAGGGTTGCAAAACGTTAAATGTGAAGGGCATTTTCTGCACATTACCGGCCAGCGTGCGAACTACCGCATTCACCTGGGCAGCGCGGCCATCCATATCGAACCTGGCAACTACCTGTGCATCGTGCCCGCTGGCAGCAGCTCCACGGAGTTCTACCTGCCGTTCGCCGACACCGACAGGAAAATGGCCGAGGTGCTGAGCAAGATGTTTCTGCTGCTGGACGACATGAACATAACCGACAGCCTGATACTGGAGCAGATACAGCGCGGCGCCTGATGTTCAAAAATTCACCCGACTCAGCGCTTCGCTTTCGCCAGATCCGCAATCAGAAAATCCCTGAAGGCACACACCGCTGCCGGTAGATTGCGGCCAGCCATGCTTTGCAGTTCGATGCGGCGTGCCTGCATGCCTTCGTCAAGGATCGGCACGCATTGCAGGACCCCGTCCGCCACCTGCTTTTGCAAGGTCATTTCGCTGGCCAGGCTGATAACGCCTTCTTCGCGCACGAAGCTATAGAGCGCGGCAACGTAGTTGGTGGTCAACACCGGGTCGAACAACAACCCCTGTACACCGCAACAGATGTCGAACAGTTGCCGTATCGTGGTGTCGGCCTTGGGTAACGCAATGGGCCAGGGCTGCAGCTCGGCGAGGCTGACCGCTTCACGCCCGGCCAAGGGATGGGAATTGGCGACCACGGCAAAAATCGCCCCGCTCAGGACATGCTCGACCTTGATTTCCTTTTGCGGCGTAAGGCTGAAGGTCATCGCCAGATCGGCTTCGCCGGAACGCACCTTCTCGGTCGCTTCGGCAGGCGCACAGACCTCCAAGGTGAAATGAATGCCCTGATACTCACGCCTGAATGCGCTGATGCTCCTGGGCATGTATTCCAGTGCAAAGCCTTCCGAGCAGGCAACATGCACATGGCCCCGCTGCAGGCCATGCAGCTCGGTGATCTCCAGCACCACCTGCTCGGCCTCAAGCTGCGACTTGCGCGCATAGGCCGCCAGTCGCGCCCCCGCCTCGCTGAGCACCATGCCTCGGGCGCGCCGCTCAAACAAGCTGGCATCCAGGGCCAACTCCAGCTTGGCAATCTGTCGGCTCACCGCTGACGCGGCGACATTCAGGCGCACTGAGGCTTCGCTGATCGATCCGCAGCGTGCCACTTCCAGAAAATAACGCAGTGCCGTGGACTGCACACCATACAGCTGCATCGGCGCCCCCAAGGATTGCCTTTTCGGCAACGCAAGTATCGAAATATTATTCTTGTGGCATTGATAGCCTTTCCCTACATTCGTGTCTAGACCAAAAACATTACCCGAGCTTTTCCCCTCCTTTACGCATTTGCGATCCGCTGCCCTTTGATTCAACCACTCTCGCCAACGGAGACGACGGCATGGGCATCAAAGGTTTCGCCTGCAGCATTGCGCTGTTGGGCCTCATCAGCAGTTTTCCGGCGCATGCCGGTAAAGCCAACGACACCCTGGTTTACGCTTCCGACAGCGAGCCTGAAAACATCAGCCCCTATCACAACGATTTACGCGAAGGTGTGATTCTCGGCCGGCTGATCTGGGACAACCTGATCTACCGCGACCCCAGCAGCGGCGAATACAAACCCATGTTGGCTACTCGCTGGACACAGGTCGACGACACCACCCTCGACTTTGAACTGCGCAAAGGCGTCAAATTTCACAACGGCGACGCATTCACCGCCGACGACGTGGTGTTCACCCTCAACTACGTGGTGTCGCCCGAAGCGAAAGTCGTTACCGTGCAAAACGTAGACTGGATCAAGAGCGCCGAAAAAACCGGTGACTACAGCGTCCGCCTGCATTTGAAAAAACCTTTCCCTCCGGCACTGGAATACCTGTCCAACGCCGTTCCCATGTTCCCCAAGCAGTACTTCGAAAAGGTCGGCCTGGCTGAATTCAGCCGCAAACCAGTGGGTACCGGGCCGTATAAAGCCGTGTCGGTGGTGGCCGGCGAAGGCGTGACCATGGAGATCAACAAGGACTACTTTCCAGACAGCCCACAAGGCAAGCCGCATATCGGCCACCTGAAGTTCCGGGTGATCCCGGATGCAGAAACCCGCCTGGCCGAGTTGATGACCGATGGCGTCGACTGGACGTGGCGTGTGACCCCGGACCAGGCAGTCGACCTTAAAGGTATGCCGAACCTGACCGTGACCAGCGGCGAAACCATGCGCATCGGTTTCCTGATTCTCGATGCTCGAGGCACCTCCACTGAAAACTCGCCGATGAAGCAGCTCAAGGTGCGTCAGGCCATCAACCATGCGATCAACCGCAACGCGCTGGCCACGCAACTGGTGGGGGGCGAAGCCAAGCCCTTGCAGGTGGCCTGCTATCCAGGCCAGTTCGGCTGCGACACCACCGCGGCCACGGTCTACAACTACGACCCGGCCAAGGCCAAGGCGTTGCTCGCCGAAGCCGGTTACCCCAACGGCTTCGAGACAGAAATCTTCGCTTATCGCGACCGCGATTACGTCGAAGCCATCATCGGCAACCTGCGCGCCGTGGGCATCAACGCCAAGCTGCGCTACTTGAAGTACGCCGCCCTGCGCGATCAGCAACGTGGCGGCAAGGTGCCCATGTCGTTCCAGGCCTGGGGCTCGTTCTCGATCCTCGATACCTCGGCGTCGGCCGGCACCTGGTTCAAGGGCAATCCGGACGACAACATCAAGGATCCGCAAGTCCAGGGCTGGTTGCAGACCGCTGACAACGCCCTCGACCCGCAACTGCGCAAGGACAACTACCGCAAGGCGTTGCAGCGCATCAGCGAACAGGCGTACTGGGCGCCGCTGTTCAACTACTCGATGAACTACGCCTACACCTCCGAATTGGCGTTCACGTCGTATCCGGATGAGCTGCCGCGTTTCGTTCAGTCCAGCTGGAAGTAATCCGCAACCAAGCGGATTGATCGAGAGGCGCCGTGGCTTGCGGACTGACCCGCGCCACGGACACGTCCTCACACCTGTCATCCATTGGATATGAGGAAACTTGCCATGCTTGGATTCCTTCTGCGCCGTCTGGGCATCGCCATTTGCGTTGCCATTACCGTGTCGGTGATCAGTTTTTCTCTTTTGCACCTGTCCGGCGACCTGGCCACGGCCATTGGCGGGCCGGAAGCCACTAGCGAACAGATCGAACAGATCCGCGTGCAGTACGGTTTGGACAAACCGCTACCGACCCAGTACTTCAACTGGCTGGGCGATTTGTTGCGGCTGGACCTGGGCAACTCGTTTTTCTTTCAGGAATCGGTCTACAACCTCGTCGCCAGCCGCTTGCCGATCACCCTCGGGTTAGGCGCCATGGCGCTGGCTATCGCCTTGCTGGTGGCGATTCCACTGGGCGTGCTGGCCGCGGTCAAACGCGACACCTGGGTTGACCGACTGGCCTTGAGCATCGCGGTGCTGGGTCAGGCAATGCCCAGTTTCTGGTTTGCGCTGATGCTGATCGTGGTGTTCGCGGTGACGCTCAAGTGGCTGCCGGTGTCCGGCAACTCGACGATGCTGCACTTCGTCATGCCGGCCATTGCCTTGGGCTACTACGCGACACCGGCAATCATGCGCCTGACCCGTGCAGGCATGCTTGATGTGCTCAGTTCCGATTACATCCGCACCGCCCGCGCCAAGGGCCTGCGCCCGGCCCGCGTGTTGTTCAAGCATGCACTGCGCAACGCCCTGATTCCGGTCGTCGCCCTGGCGGCGGTGGAGTTTGGCTTCATGCTCGGCGGTTCGGTAGTGATCGAAACCGTGTTCTCCCTGCAAGGTATCGGACAGCTCGCCTGGGACGCCATCGCCCGTGATGACTTTCCGGTCGTACAGGCCGTGGTCCTGCTCATCGCAGTGATCTACATCATCCTCACCTTGCTGGCCGATGTGCTCAACGCACTGCTCGACCCGCGCATTCGCGTGCGCTAGGAGGCTTACATGAGCACCCCCACTACCCTCGCGATCAATGACTACCTGCCACCCCGCAGCAGCCTGAGCCGAGTACTTGGCAAGAGCTTTCGTCATCGTGGTTTCGCCATCGGCACGGTGTTGTTGCTGATCATCTTCACGGGTGCACTCTTCGCGCCGTGGCTGGCACCTTATGACCCGTATGCGCAAGACGTGATGCTGCGTATGAAACCGCCGGTATGGATGGCCAACGGCACCTGGGAATACGTCCTGGGAACCGACAAGCTGGGCCGTGATTACCTGTCTCGACTGCTCTACGGCGCACGTATCTCGTTGTTCATCGGCATTGCGGCGGCGCTTATTTCCGGCTTCATCGGCACCGTCATGGGGCTGTTGGCGGGTTACTACGGCGGCAAGGTCGATGCGTTCATCAGCTACCTGATCACCACCCGGCTGGCGATGCCGGTCGTGATGGTCGCGCTGGCCTCGGCCTCGCTGATGGGCGGCTCGCTGAAAGTGGTAATTGTGCTGCTCGGCTGCCTGCTCTGGGATCGCTTCGCGGTGGTGGTCAGGGCTTCGGTGCAACAGATTCGCGATGCTGAATATGTGGCCTCGGCCCAGGCGCTAGGCTGCTCGACCCTGCGCATTCTGGTCAGTGAAATCCTGCCCAATCTGGTCGGCGCGCTGATCGTCGTCGCAACGCTGGAAATGGCCCACGCGATCCTGCTGGAGTCGGCACTGTCGTTCCTCGGGGTGGGTGTGCAGCCGCCGACGCCGTCCTGGGGCTTGATGATCGCGGAAGGCAAACCCTACATGTTCTTTTCCCCGTGGGTCATCGCCATTCCCGGCGTCGCCCTGATGATTCTGGTGCTGGGCATCAACCTGGTCGGCGATGGCCTGCGCGATCTGATCCTGCCCGACGGCCGTAGCTGATAGACGGCCGTAACTAATAGAGGGTACCGAACATGGCACTACTCCATGTAGAAAACCTGCGCGTGGATATCCCCATGGGCAACAGCCCAACGCCGGATGACACGCTGCATGCTGTGCGCGGCCTGAACTTTGAAGTCGAGCGCGGTGAAATGCTGTGCATCGTCGGCGAATCCGGCTGCGGTAAATCCCTGACGTCACTGGCGCTGATGGACCTGTTGCCACGCAAGGCCAAACGTACTGCGTCCCGGCTGACGCTGGACGGTATCGACATGCTCGGCCAGAGCGAACGGCACATGTGCGACCTGCGCGGCAATCGCCTGGCGATGATCTTCCAGGAACCGATGACTTCGCTGAACCCGGCCTACAGCATTGGCGATCAACTCAGCGAAGTGCTGACCCGGCATCGCAAGGTGTCGCGCAAGGAGGCCCTGGTTCGCGCCGGGCGGATGCTGGAGAAAGTCGGCATCAGCAATGCCACCGAGCGCTTGCGGCAGTATCCGCATCAACTGTCTGGCGGCTTGCGCCAGCGGGTGATCATTGCCATGGCGTTGATGTGCGAACCGGACCTGATCATCGCCGATGAGCCCACCACCGCATTGGACGTGACCATTCAAGCGCAGATCCTGCGCTTGATTCGCGACATTCAGAAAGAACTCGGCCTGGCGGTGATCTTCATCACCCACGACCTTGGGCTGGTGGCACGGATCGCCGATCGGGTCGCGGTGATGTATGCCGGGGAAATCGTCGAGACCGCCCCTGCCCTGCAACTGTTCGAGAACCCGCAGCATCCGTACACCCGTGGTCTGCTGGCCAGCATTCCAATCCCTGGCCAGACCAGACCGGGTGAGGCGCTGGGTTCGATTCCAGGCCTGGTGCCGAGCCTGGTAGGCGAACAGCAAGGTTGTGCGTTCCGCAATCGTTGCGCTCAGGCGATACCGACCTGCGCGCAGAACATCCCCGAAGTCGAACAGGACGGACACATGGCGCGCTGCCTGTTCGCCGCACCGGCCCCCGCACCGATTAGCCTTCAGGAGCGTGCACGGTCATGAAAAAAGACATCACGTTGGAACTGTGTGACATCCGCCGCGAGTTTCGGATCAACCAGGGCTTTTTCAAACCCGCCGCCACCCTGAAAGCCGTGGATGGCGTTTCTCTGCGCCTGATGCGGGGCGAGACCCTCGGTCTGGTAGGTGAGTCCGGTTGCGGCAAAAGTACCCTGGCCAAGCTACTGCTCGGTCTGCTGCCGCCTACCAGCGGCGATGTGCTGGTCAATGGCAAACATCTGGCGGCGACTGATCGCAAGGCAATGTCCCGGCACATTCAGCCGATATTCCAGGACCCGTATTCCTCGCTGAACCCACGCAAGACACTGCGCGAAATCATTACCCTGCCGCTGATCGTGCATGACATCGGCAGCCCTGCCGAGCGGCGCAAGAAGACCGAAGCGATGCTTGATGTGGTCGGCCTGCCCAAGCGGGTGATCGACAGCTACCCGAGCCAACTGTCCGGCGGACAACGCCAGCGAGTCGCGATCGCACGGGCGCTGATCATGCGCCCCGATGTGTTGATCTGCGACGAACCCACCTCAGCACTGGATGTGTCGGTGCAGGCGCAGATTCTCAACCTGCTGCAAGACCTCAAGCGCGAATTCGGCCTGACCTATCTGCTGATCAGCCACAACCTCGCGGTCATCGAACACCTCGCCGACCGGGTAGCGGTGATGTACCTGGGGCGTATCGTCGAAGAACGTACGCGCGAATCGTTGTTCGCCGAACCCGGCCACCCTTATACCCGCGCCTTGCTGGATTCGGTGCTCACGCCTGATCCGCACCTGGGCATTCCCGATATCGGCCTGCACGGCACCTTTCCCAATCCGATGTCACCGCCGTCCGGTTGCGCTTTCCACCCGCGCTGCCCGAGCTGCTTCGCACCGTGCAAAACGGCCTACCCGGCCAATGATTCCATTATCGGGGGCAACGTGCGTTGCCACCTTCACGACAATCCTGCCCAAACACTGGAGCTTGTCCACTCATGAGTCGTTCATTGGCCATCAGCAACACCACAGAGCAATTCGACAACGGCGCCTTTTTCAATCTGCTCGAACGTAGCGTCGCCTTGCCCACCGAAAGCCAGGCAACGGACAGCCAGCCCGAGTTGTATCGCTACCTCAAGGACTTCATCACCCCGCATGTCGAAGCCATGGGCTTCAGCGTCAAGATCTATGACAACCCGGTGGCAGATCGCGGCCCCTTCATGATCGCCACACGCATTGAGCATCCAGAACTGCCGACCGTACTGAGCTACGGCCACGGTGATGTGGTGCGCGGCTATGAAGCCCAATGGCGTGAAGGCCTGTCACCATGGCAAGTAACGGTCGAAGGCGATCGCTGGTACGGTCGCGGCACGG
This sequence comes from Pseudomonas sp. H1_F01, assembly GCF_054681425.1. Taxonomy (NCBI): domain Bacteria; kingdom Pseudomonadati; phylum Pseudomonadota; class Gammaproteobacteria; order Pseudomonadales; family Pseudomonadaceae; genus Pseudomonas; species Pseudomonas sp. H1_F01. Next base: position 4,275,420 of record NZ_CP162823.1, read on the forward strand.
CGGACAACAAAGGCCAGCACCTGATCAACCTGACCGCGCTGGAACAGACGCTCAAGGCTCGCGACGGCAAGCTGGGTTTCAACGTCAAACTGCTGCTGGAAATGGGCGAAGAGGAAGGCTCGCCGGGCTTGAATGCGTTCTGCGCCGCCCACAGCGAAGAGCTCGCGGCGGATGTTTTCATCGCCTCGGACGGCCCGCGCCTGGCGGCATCACGACCGACGATTTTTCTCGGCTCGCGCGGGGTGTTCAACTTCGAGCTGGTGGTCAATTTGCGCGAAGGCGCCCATCACTCTGGCAACTGGGGCGGGTTGCTGGCCAACCCTGGCATCATTCTGGCCAATGCCATCGCAAGCATGGTCGATGAACACGGTCGGGTGAAAGTTGCGGGTCTGATGCCCGAGACACTGCCGGAGCCGGTTCGCCAGGCGCTGGCTGATATTGACGTGGGTGGCGGGCCGGGCGATCCGGACATCGACGCCAACTGGGGTAACCCGCAGCTCTCGCTGAGCGAAAAAGTATTCGGCTGGAACACCCTCGACATCATCGCCTTCAAGACCGGCAACCCGGACGCCCCCGTGCATGCGATCCCCGGTAAGGCCAACGCCCACTGCCATATCCGCTTCGTCGTGAACAGCGACTACACGACCTTCATCCCGGCTGTTCGTGCCCACCTGGATGCTCATGGCTTCAGCAATGTCGAGGTCAAGCAAAGCCGCATCGATGTGATGCATGCCACTCGGCTGGACCCGCAAAGCCCGTGGGTCAATTGGGCCCTCAGCTCTCTGACACAGACCACCGGCAAAAAACCTGCGCTGCTGCCAAACCTCGGGGGCTCGCTGCCCAACGACGTGTTCGCGGACGTACTCGGCCTGCCAACATTGTGGGTGCCGCACTCGTACCCGGCCTGCTCGCAACATGCGCCGAACGAGCACCTGCTGGCACCGGTGGTCAAGGAAAGCCTGCAAATCATGGCCGGTCTGTTCTGGGACCTGGGCAACGACGCGGCACGCCTGACCCAGGAGCATCAGTTGCGGGAGCAGGCGCAATGAGCGACTCGCCACAACAGGCGCTGGACTGGCTTGCCGGCCAGCGCCACGCCATGGAAGCGCTGCTGCAGCGTATCGTCGACACCGACTCCAACAGCTATGACAAGGCGGGCGTCGACGCGGTGGGCGCGCTGCTCGCGGCGGAACTGGAAGCCGACGGCATCCTGCTCAAGCGCATGCCGGTCGATGGTTTTGGCGACGTGATGCTCGCCGAAGTGCCAGGCGCCTCTGGAAAGCCGGTGCTGTTGCTGGGCCATCGCGACACGGTGTTCCCCAAAGGCACCACCACGACTCGCGGCTACAGCCGCGACGCCAACCTCGCCTATGGCCCTGGCGTCGCCGACATGAAAGGCGGCCTGGTGCTCAATTGCTTCGCGCTCAAGGCACTCAAGCGCGCCGGTCAGTTGCCCTATCCGGTGCAGGTCCTGTACACCGGAGACGAAGAAATCGGCTCCGGCAGCGCCAGACCCCATATCGAAAAAGCCGCCCGTGGCGCGCGTGCCGTGCTCAATACCGAACCCGGCCGGGCCAGCGGCAATGTGGTCAGCGCACGCAAAGGCGGCGCCACGCTGATCATCGAAGTCAGCGGCCGCGCGGCGCATGCCGGGGTCAACCATGCCGACGGCGCCAGTGCCATCGAAGCCCTGGCACGCAAGATCGTCAAGCTGCATGCCTTGACCAACTACGCGGCAGGCATCACGACCAATGTTGGCCTGATATCCGGTGGTACCTCCAGCAATACCGTCGCGCCTAGCGCCTGTGCCCGGCTGGACGTGCGCTTCATCGAACTCGAGCACTGGGATCAGATCTTTACCGCAATCCTGGGCATCGTCGCCGAAGAAGAACTGATCGGCACCCGCGCCATCCTCAAGGAAGCGACTACCTTTCTACCGATGGAAGCCCGTCACAGCGAACGGCTGCTGCACATCTACCAACAAAAGGCCCTGGCGCTGGGTTTCAGCGTTGAAGGCGAATTCACTGGCGGTTGCGCCGACTCTGGATTCACTGCCAGCCTGGGCATTCCGACGCTGTGTGGTCTCGGGCCGGTGGGTGGCAAGGTTCATACCGATCGGGAATACCTGGAACTGGATACGCTGGTGCCTCGGGCTCTGGCGTTGGTGGCGACTATTCTGGCGGTTGGCTAGGGTAGTTGAGGCTTTTTTGGGGGGGAAATCTGTTCGCGTTTTTCTGGACGGGTGGTGTGTATATCCGTTTTTTTGGTAACGGCGGCTTATGGTTCCGCTCTTACAGCGGGTCACTTTTGGAAGAGCCGGGAGCCGGACCAGCCAAAAGTAACCAAAAGCGCTTTGCCCCACCACTCGGTGCCTCGCCTAGGCTCGGCATGCCTGAACGAAGGCATTGCTCCGTGGGCCCGCCGCGAGGCGGCCTGGTAGCCGACCTGGCTCTCCCTGTCGTACTCCGATCCCATTGTGGGAGCGAGCCTGCTCGCGAAGGCGGAGGGTCAGTTTGCGGTAATGTCTTGGGAATAGCTCGGTCCTGTGGCGAGGGAGCTTGCTCCCGCTGGGTCGCGCAGCGGCCCCAAAAAAGCGATGAGCGCTGCGCACTCAAGCGGGAGCAAGCTCCCTCGCCACAAAAGCTACCCAACCCTCACGCCACAGTTTGATCAACGGCAAACATTGTGGGAGCGAGCTTGCTCGCGATGAGGCCAGCACATCCAACATCACCGCAAACTGACACACCGCCTTCGCGAGCAAGCTCGCTCCCACAGGAGAAATACGGTCCCACCAAGAACCAGGTCGGCTATCAGGCCGCCTCGCGGTGGACGTTGATCTCGGCGCCCCGTTAACCACGCTGGCCGAGCGCAGGCATTGCGCAGTGGGCACCTCGGCATGAATGCCGGAGTGAGGGCACACCGAGCCTAGGCGAGGTGCCAAGTGGTGGGGCAGAAGCGCTTTGGTTACTTTCGACTGGGCCGGCTTCCGGGCTTTTCGAAAGTAACCCGCTGTAAGAGCGGAACCATAAGCCGCCGTTACCGCAGCAACGGATATACCCCCCCTGAAATCAAGCATCCCAAGGGGCCACCGCATCCACATCAATGGCGTACCGCTCAATGGCCTGCGCACACACACTGGCGTCGAGGTGCCCTTTGTGCACCAGGGCAGTCAGCGCACTCAAGACAATCTGGTGGCGATCCACTTCGAAGAACCTGCGCAACTGGTCGCGGGTATCGCTACGGCCAAACCCGTCGGTCCCGAGTACCGTGTACCGGACATCGAGATAACTGGCGATCAACTGCGGCACGGCGCGAACGTAGTCCGTGCAGGCAATGATCGGCGCCGAGTCATTAAGCGACACCTGGACATGACTACGGCGCGAAGGCTCTCCAGGATGCAGTCGATTCCAACGTTCCACTTCACGGGCATCACGTGCCAACTCGGTAAAGCTGGTAACGCTCCAGACCTGACTGTCGATGTCCCAATCGCAGGCCAGCAACTCGGCGGCGGCAATCACTTCGCGCAGGATGGCGCCGGAACCCAACAACTGGACACTTCCACGCGCACCCTCGACTTCATGCCGGGCGAACCGATACATGCCCTTGATAATCGCCTGTTCGACGCCTTCAGGAAGGTTGGGCTGCGGGTAGTTCTCGTTCATCAAGGTGACGTAATAAAACTCGTCCACCTGACGCTCCAGCATCTGACGCATGCCGTGATCCAGGATCACCGCGAACTCGCCGGCAAATGCCGGATCGTAGGCACGGCAGTTGGGGACCATCGCCGCCATCAGATGACTGTTGCCGTCCTGGTGCTGCAGACCTTCGCCCCCCAATGTCGTGCGGCCGGCGGTGGCCCCGAGCAAAAAACCGCGGGCCCGTTGATCCGCCGCCGCCCAGATCAGGTCGCCGATGCGCTGGAAGCCGAACATCGAGTAGTAGATGTAGAACGGCAGCATCGGCAAGCCATGCACCGAATAGCTGGTCGCCGCTGCAACCCAGGAACTGATCGCCCCTGCCTCGCTGATGCCCTCTTCGAGAATCTGGCCGTCCAGCGCTTCTCGATAGCTCAGGATCGAACCGATGTCTTCCGGCTCATATCGCTGCCCCACGCTGGAATAAATACCGATCTGCTTGAACAGGCTGGCCATGCCGAACGTCCGCGCTTCATCCGCCACGATCGGCACGATGCGCGGGCCCAGTTGTTTGTCCCGCAGCAGACCACTGAGCATTCGAACGAACGCCATGGTGGTGGACATTTCCTTGCCTTCGGCAGCAATGGCAAACGCGCCATAGCTGCTGACGTCAGGCACCGCCAATGATTCGGCAGTCGAAGGACGCGATGGCATGTAGCCGCCCAATGCACGGCGACGCTCGTGCAGATAGCGCATTTCAGCGCTGTCTTCATCGGGCTTGAAGAAGCTCAACGAGGCGGCCTGTTCATCGGTCAACGGCAGGTTGAAACGATTGCGGAACGCGATCAGCGCCTCCCTGTCGAGCTTCTTCTGCTGGTGCACGGTCATCTTGCCCTGCCCGGCATCGCCCATGCCGAAGCCCTTCTTGGTCTGCGCCAGAATCACGGTGGGTTTCTTGCCTTCGAGCAGCGCGCTTTGATAGGCGGCGAAGATCTTCACCATGTCGTGACCGCCACGTTTCAGGCGGTCGATCTGTTCATCGGTCAGGCCTTGTGCCAACTGCGCCAATGCCTCGTTCTGGCCAAAGAAATGATCACGGTTAAAGCGCCCGTCTTTTGCCGCGAACGTCTGGAACTGGCCATCGACGGTGCTGGATAGCGCCTTGACCAGCGCGCCATCCGCATCGCGCGCAAACAAACCGTCCCAATCGGAGCCCCAAACCAGCTTGATGACGTTCCAGCCTGCACCACCAAACAACGCCTCCAGCTCGTCGATGATGCGACCATTGCCACGAACCGGCCCGTCCAGCCGTTGCAGGTTGCAATTGACCACCCAGACCAGATTATCCAGCCCTTCCCGCGCGGCCAGCGTCAGTGCCGACATGCTTTCGGGCTCATCCATTTCCCCGTCGCCAAACACACCCCAGACGGTTCGCCCGGAGGTGTCTTGCAGGCCTCGATGCTCCAGGTAACGCATGAAGCGCGCCTGGTAGATCGAGCTGATCGGACCAATACCCATGGAGCCCGTCGGAAACTGCCAAAAGTCCGGCATCAACCAAGGATGCGGGTAACTCGACAGACCTCGGGCACCCTTGGCGCGCGCGCCGATCTCTTGCCGATAATGCAGCAAATCCTGTTCTTCCAGGCGTCCCTCGAGGAACGCCCGGGCATAGACCCCTGGCGCCGAGTGCGGCTGATAGAACACCAGATCACCACCGCTCCTTTCGGTTCGCGCTTTGAAAAAATGGTTGAAGCCCACTTCGAACAAATCCGCCGCGCTGGCATAACTGGCGATATGGCCGCCCAATTCACCATAGGCGTAGTTGGCCCTGGCAACCATGGCCAACGCATTCCAGCGCATGATCGAGGCCAGCCGTTCTTCGATGGCCAGGTCCCCTGGAAATACCGGCTGGCACTCAACGCTGATGGTATTGATGTAAGGCGTGCCAAGGCTCGGCCGCCAAGCGATGTCCGAGGCGCTTGCCACAGCCACCAGCATGTCGAGAATCTGTTTGGCCTGTGCCGTGCCGCTATGGGCGATAACCGACAGCAAGGCGTCCCGCCATTCAGCAACTTCTTGAGCAACTTCAGTGGTCTGGCCCAGCCATTGGGCATGAATATCGGACAGGTTCATGGGCATCTCCTGCAAATGTCGGGCAACGCTTCTAGGTGGCGCGAATAGCTCAATCGGGCGAGTTTTTTGACCTGCTCTACCGCGTCAATGACGGAGCGCTCGGCCCAGCTGTCTTGCCCTATCTGGTAGATGCACGGATTGCCAATGGGAAGATTGTTCAACAGGTACTCTTCAAGTTCACCGCAAACGAGAAAGCTGTAATCACACCCCGCTACGTGTACTTCAACGCACCTGTCAGCCCCTGTATCCGAAGGTTCAACCTGTACAAGCGCGATATTGTCAAAACAGCTGAACCCATGATGCATCAGGTCAATATGATCACTGTCAATTGCGGACACGATGACAACGATGCGGGTACAGCTCGAAGGTTCACGCATCCACTTCATGGTTTTAGAACCACAGTCGGCAGATCGGCTCATGGGTTTGGCCTTTCTATTGGGGTAATCAATTCAGCCATGAATGGCGATGACTTTTGCTAGCTGAAACAGCGTTCCTGCAACCCGCTTTTCACCAGTGTCCGGGTCACCGATAAAATCTCTTCCACCTGTTTATCGATCGCTGCATGGGAAGCTGCGTCTTCCAGTTTGAGGACACGCAGTGGGTGACCGCAGACTGATCCCAGCCAGGTGAGACGGGGTATCGGGCTGACTTCGACATCCAGTAAAAAGCAGCCTTTGGATACGCCGCGCAGCAGTTGGCTGGCCCGACAGGTGGTCGCCGGCGCTGCATCTATCGGGTTGGACCCAAACTGCAACCAGTCGAGCATAAACGCCCTGGATTGCTGGACCACCAGATAAGCAACCTGGTCCCAGTCGTCGATCGCCATGTGCAACTTGTCGATCATGTACTTGGGCAACGCGGCGCTGGTCACGATGACGACCCCGGTATCCGCCAGCGGTTCTTTCACCCAGATTGCAGACTGCGATATCGCATGCATGGTGGTACTCCCAGCGTGATTCCTGAGCCTGGCTGACACAATCCCCTGCGGGAGCGAGCTTGCTCGCGATTGCGTTGGTTCAGTGCCTACGGGGGTAACTGACAAATCGCTATCGCGAGCAAGCTCGCTCCCACAGGGGCTCCATAGGTAACTCCAAGCAGTTCTAGGCTTAGCCGTTACGAAACAGGAAGCTGTAGGCGTTCAGCGCCGGCGCCCCACCCAAGTGTGCGTAAAGCACTTTGGAGCCTTCAGGGAATTCGCCACGACGGACCATTTCAATCATGCCGTGCATCGATTTACCTTCATACACCGGGTCTGTCAGCACGCCTTCAAGGCTGCCGCACAGTCGGATTGCTTCCAGTGTGCCTTCGTTCGGCAAGCCATATTCCGGGTAGGCAAAACGCGTATCGAGCACCACGTCCTCTTCCGTAATCTCGCGCCCCAACTCCACCAGCTCAGCCGTGTGCCGGGCGATGCGCAGGATCTGTGCCTTGGTCTGTTCCGGCTTGGCCGAAGCATCGACACCAATCACATTCTTCGAACGACCGTCAGCCGCGAAACCGACAACCATGCCCGCCTGCGTACTGCCGGTCACCGAGCAGACCACGATGTAGTCAAACTTGAAGCCCAGTTCTTTTTCCTGCTGCCGCACCTCTTCGGCAAAGCCGACGAAACCGAGGCCGCCGTAGGGGTGCTCGGAACAACCCGCCGGAATCGGAAACGGTTTGCCTCCCTGCTCCACGACATCGCTCATGGCCTTTTCCCAACTTGGCCGAATGCCAATATCGAAGCCAGCAGCGTCAAGCCGCACATCAGCGCCCATGATTCGCGACATCTCGATGTTGCCGACGCGGTCATACACCGCGTCGGAATAGTTCACCCAGTTTTCCTGCACCAACACGCACTTCATGCCCAAGTGGGCAGCGACGGCAGCGACCTGGCGGGTCTGGTTCGACTGAATGCCACCGATGGAGACCAGCGTATCGCAGCCTTGCTCGATTGCTTCAGGAATGAGGTATTCGAGCTTGCGCGTCTTGTTCCCACCAAAGGCCAGGCCGCTGTTGCAGTCTTCACGTTTGGCATACAGCTCGACCTTGCCCCCCAGATGTTGACTGAGGCGCTTCAAGGGCGTGATGGGCGAAGGACCGAAGGTCAATGGATAACGTTCAAAACGATTCAGGTTCATGACTCTGCTCCTTGATATTGGATATCCAAGCGCCAGGCCGAAAGGGAAAAGGCCGCATTCCAGGCTCTTTCAGGGGGGGCTTCGATGAGTTCAATATTAAGAAGAATCCGAAAAATATGTGTTGCAAGTTTCCATCACATAAAGAAACATAACTTTCCGAATACCACACAAAACATACTTTTATTGTGTAGAAATCGATATGAAAGCAACAAATATCCACAAGAAGCCAGGCACCGCAGACCCCGTGCCGCATCCACTGGATCGAACCGACCGCGCCATTCTCAAGACCCTGCAACGAGATGCCTCCATCTCCAACGTGGCGCTTGCAGAGAAGGTGAAATTGAGTGCCCCGGCCTGCCTCAGGCGCGTCGAACGGCTCAAGCAGGTCGGCCTGATCAAGGACATCGTCGCGCTGCTGGACAATGAAGCGCTGGATGCGGGGATGGTGGTCTTGATCGGCGTGGTGCTGGACCGCTCCACACCGGAATCCTTCGCCGCATTCGAGGCGGCCGCACAAAAAGTGTCCGGCTGCATGGAGTGCCATGTGGTGACGGGGGAGTTCGACTACTTCATGTTGCTGCGCACCAAGGACAGCAACAGTTTCAACCGGCTCCACGCGGAGCAATTGCTCTACCTGCCCGGGGTTCGCCAGATTCGCTCGTTCATGGGCTTGCGCCAGGTCCTGTCGACAACCCACATCCCCCTTTGAGACACCGGTCAGCCCGGCATCGACCCGTAGAATATGCCGGTTCGGCGCTCACCGCTTACTCAGCGGCGCATCAAGGGGAATATCGAGGATAAAGGTTGCGCCCTGTCCGGCCCCGTCGCTGCGCACGGTCAAGCTGCCACCCATTTCCTGCGCGGCCAGCGCGCAGCTGTGCAGGCCGAAACCGTGACCGTCCTTGCGCGTCGTGAAGCCATGGGAAAAGATCCGCGCCAAGTGCTCAGGCGCAATCCCATTGCCGTTGTCGGCCACCGCGATACGCAATACTGCCCCGTCAGCGAGAGACACGCTGAACGTGACGCATCGGCTGCGATCGATCACGCCGTCCAACGCCTGCTTGGCATTGTTGATCAGGTTCACCAGGATCAGCAGCATCCGGTGCCGGTCCAGGGGCAGCAGGGGCAAGTCGGCAATGTCCTTGACCACCGTCACTTCCTGGCGCGCCAGTAATCCAGCACTCATGCGCAAGGCATCGTCGATCAACTCTGCGACCGGCACTGTCTCGACAATACTGACGGCGACGGCATAGGACTGCTGGGCAGCGACAATGGTCTTGATGTGGTCAATGCCCTTGGTGAGTTGCACGAGTTCTTCGATGATGCCCTCTTGCTCTTGCGCCACCACTTTCGCCAGCTTGAGCAGGTAATCGGGCAGCATCTTTCCCTTGTGGTCTTTGGTGAGAAAATCGCTCAGGTCATGGACGTGTTCGCTCATCATTTGCGCCACCTTGCCCAGCCCCTGGGCTTTGGAGGTGCGCATCTGGCTGCTGACCAGTTCTGCCGATACGTTCACGCTGTTGAGGACGTTGCCGACGTTGTGCAGCACAGTCGTGGCGATTTCGGCCATGCCCGCCTGACGGGATTTTGCATTCAGTTCGGTTTGCACCTGGCTCATGCGCAGCGCCGCGCGTACGCGAGCCTTGAGCTCCAGCGGCGAGAAGGGTTTGGCGATATAGTCATCGGCGCCACTCTCCAGCCCGGAGACGCAGGCCTCGCTACCGCCGCGGGCGGTCACCAGGATCACAGGCAAATGGGCAAAACCGGCGCTGGCCTTGATCCTGGCTGTCAGGCCGAAGCCGTCGAGCTTCGGCATCATCACATCCGAGACGACGACATCGATGGGGTGGAGCTGCAGGAGTGCCCAGGCCTGCTCTCCATCAGTTGCGGTGGCGACGCTGTAGTCGTCGCGCAACAGCTCGCGGAGATAGCCAAGCATTTCCGGACTGTCGTCGACTACCAGCACCTTGGATCGCAAGGCGTGTTCCGGGTGCTGCTCGTCGTCTGCGCCTTGCGTCGAAGCTTGATCGTTGCGACCGCCAAGGCGACCGTCGTCGAAACGCAGGTGGCGCTGCTCGGTTGTGCTTGCTGTGCTCGGTGACGATCGCTCGTGCATATTGCTGGTTTCGGTCGGTACGGTGTTTTGCTCAGCCCCCAGCGGAAGTCGAACAAAGAAGCACGAGCCCTGCCCGGGCTCGCTGTTGACGCCCACCTCGCCCCCCATCAGTTTGACCAGATCCTTGACCAGGGCGAGACCGATGCCGGTGCCGCTGTAATGGCGTGTGGCGGAATTGTCGATCTGGGAAAAACGCTGGAACAGCAACGGCAGTTTGTCAGGCGCAATGCCAATCCCCGAGTCTTGCACCGCGAGCTCGAATCGCTCGCCATCAATCGCGGTCACTGCCAGGTGCACGGTGCCGCCAGCGGGCGTGAACTTGATGGCATTGCTCACCAGGTTGAGGAGAATCTTCTCGAAGTGTCGGGGGTCCAGGAACACCGTGCCAAGCGTGGGATCGATGCTGCAGGTCAAGGTGCAGCCTTTGCCCTCGGCCACCATGGCGGCATCCTCGGCCAGCACACCCACCGTCTTGCTCAAGTCAACTGGCATCGGACACAACTCGAACTTGCCCGCTTCGGCCTTGGAGAAATCGAGGATGTCGTTCACCCGGTTCATCAGGCGCAGCGCGTTGCGCTGGGCGCGGTCGACTTGCACATGCCAGTCCGCCGGCGGGGTGGTCGCCGCCGAGAGTTGCTCCAGGGGAGCGAGAATGAGGGTCAGGGGGGTGCGCAGTTCGTGGCTGACCGTGGCCACGAAATCGCTCTTTGCCTGGTTAGCCGTCTCGGCCTGGTTGCGCGCCTGAATGAGTTCGATGGCCTGCGCCTCCAGCACCTCGGTCTGGTGGTGCAGCGTGTCGGTCCGCTCGGCGACCATTCTCTCCAAAGAGGCCTGGACTTGCTGTCGCTCGGCTTCGGCCTCGGCCTCCAGCACCCGGATGCGCAGGGCATTCTCCTGGAACACCCGTACCGCGCGGGTCATGATTCCAATTTCATCGCCGCGTTCGGCGCTGGCGATCTCGGCGTTCAGGTCGCCGGCCGCAAGCCGGCGCATGACCGAGGCCAGGGCCACGATGGGCTGGGCGATGAATCGCGACGTGCTCCAGGCGATGGCGCCGGCCAGCAGGATGGCGACGGTACCGGCAACGATCGTCGCAAGCATGCCGCGATCATTGTGGATCAAGGCGTCGGAGCGCGCCTGGCCTGCGAAGCGCGCCACCAACAGGCCGGCGCTTCGTGCCTCGTTGCGAACCTGGTCGCGCGCGCCGCTCAAGGCGTTGCTCGCCTGATTAAACCGGGCGAATGCCGCCCGGTAGCCGGCAATTTGGTCGCTGACAGTCAGGGGGGTAGCCTTGGCTTGCAACCCCACGGACGAAGGGAGAACGCGCGCGAGACGGGAGAGCTCGTCGAGGATGCCGCCGACCGAGCCGGCAACCTCGGCCGACGGTGACAGGCGAAACGACAAGGTCTGCGCTTCCAGGGTGGCAACACGCTCGGCAAAACGCTTGGACAACGCGGCTGCGTTGTGCAACAAGCCGGTTGCTGCCTGAATGTCATTTTCGTCACGGGAAACATGCTCGTCCACTTCACCCAGCATGGCATCGAGGCGCTCGACCACACCCTCGACAGCGGCCAGATGCCGCAAAGCCTCGTCTCCCCGGAGCTTGGGCGCCTCGCCAAGGTGCTCGACCGCCTCGCTGACACCAGCGACCGCCGTCGCCAACTGGTCCAAAGTCGCTCGCTCCTGCGGCGCCTCCATCAACTCGCGCAATTGCTCGACCACCGGCGGGAGTGCCGCGCAGGCGTTGCGCGCCGCGGTGACGGCCGCCCCATCACCGGACACCAGCACCTTGGCCACATTGACGATGATGATCCGCTCGCCGTCGCGCAGGATATCCAGAATGCGATGGGCACTTTCGATGTCGCTCACCCGCGCCTCGTGCTCAGCGGCGCGGGCATCAATCCCCTTCAGTCCATCGGCGATGCCCTGTTCGACGAGGATCGTCGCCTCTCGCATCCGCCCGTAATGGGCTGTCATGTTCTCCGTTTCGCCATCCATGGTCAGGGTCGCCGCTCGCAAGGTGGCGATTGCCGCGGCGAGCCTTTGCAGACTGCCCTTGAGCGATTGCGCCTCTGCCACCGGAATGGCGGTGAGGCCGGCGATAGCCGTCGCCACCATACCTTCGGCCTGGGACAGGCTTTCCTGGTCGCGGGTGGCGATGAAGTTTTCCACCCGCCCGGTGGCCCCGTTGACCGAGGCCAGAATTTCCGCGGAATGGCTGGCGGAATCCACCGCACGCACCATGCCTCGCAGGCCATAGAGGTTAACGAGCGATACCACCAGCATCAGGAACACCAGCGCGGCGACCGCCAGGCCAATCCTGACGGCAATGGGCCTGTCCGTGGAGGATTTGAATGTCAACATGGCGCCACGCCTCCTCGCTCCACGCCTGCCACTACTGCTTCGTCACCTCCGGCAAAGGCTTCGGCGCCGCCACATTGCTGATGGCCGCGTCGATCATCGCCGCAACGGAAGCCTGGCTGTAGAGAGGATTGGCAGCGCCGCCCACCGGCATCGTGGCGAGCCAGGTGTCCAGGTCTTTCGCATCGATGCGTACCAGCGGTACCTCGACGAACTTCGGCACCTGCTTGCCCGCCAGAATCTGCTGGGCCACCCAGAAACCCACCTGGGAGACGCTCGGGGAAGCGGAGACCGAAACGGTCTCGTAGCCATTGGCATCGCGCTCCTGTTTCCACAGGGCGAGTTCGTCCTGACGGTTCCCCATCACGATGATCGGCAAAGGGCGTCCCGCCGCCTTGAACGCCATGGCCGCGCCATAACCGTCGCCGCCCTGAGTCGCGACGGCATCAATGCTGGGCAGCGACGGCAGCGCCAGCGCCACCTCCTTGCGTGCGACAGAAGCCGTCCAGTTCCCATATACAGTCTTGGCGAACTTCAGGCCTGGATAGTCGCCAGCGGCCTTGCGAATGCCGTCGCTGATGTTCTTGTCGGTGGCATCGCCGGCAATGCCGCGAATCTCCAGCAGCGTTCCGTTCCCCTTGAGGCGCCCGGCGATATAGTCCATTTCCACGCGGCCCATGGCGGACCAGTTGTAGTCCACGGTATAGGCGCAGGGTTCGGTGACCAGGCTGGCCATGACGACCACCACGATGCCGGCGTTGCAGGCATCGCGGATCACCCCGTTGAGGGCCGTATCGGACGCGGCCAGGATGACGATGGCGTTGGCACCCTTGACGATCATTTCCTGGATATGGGCCGCTTGTTCCGATGCCGAGTTATTGGCACTGACCACCGGAGCCTCGCGGATCAAGCCATCCTTTTGCGCCTGGAACGCAATCTCCTGCCAGTTGCGCACCATCACCTTGCGGAAATCGCTGCCCGCGTAAGAGTTGCTGAAGGCAATGCTATAGCTTGCGGTAGGGCCGCCGGCGATGCCGCCGTCGGCAGCGTGGGCTGGATTGACAGCAACCAGCGCCAGCCCGGTCACGCAGCCGGCCAAGCGCCAGAAGATTTTGTGGGCGATCGAAATACGCCGATGGACACGCGTTACCAGACTGCGCATTCGACCATTCAGATAATAGAACCGGGCATGAAGAATCAGACACATACAGACTCCTTTCCTTGGTGGACGACAAGTGAAACCAGTACATTGCCTGCAGTGGCAATGAGCATAGTCTCAACGCGCCCGCTTCGCGCGGCCATGGAAGGATTTCAGCCAACTGAGCGCCTCACAAGGTCATACCGGGCTACAACACCTGGGTAAGCGAACGCGGGCCGGTGCTCAATATCGTCGTCCGCCCCGTTCTGGGTGGAGACCGAGCTGGCTTCGCAGTCCGACTAAATGCCGATTATTTCGCCCCGCAACATGCTTTTCACGAAATACCTACAATACGAAGCACAGATTGAACAGACAAAAGGATTTGACCCCATACAAAGAGCCCGTCATGCACGGGCTTTTTGTTGTCAGACATTCCAGCTGCCAAGCTCGCCACTTCTCGAATGGAGTCGATGAACATGCATGCAAGGTGATCCCCGTTTTCAGCGCCCTGTTTAAATTCAATGGCCTACGGCGGGATGATACCAATCTGCCTGTACATTTTTTGAGCACCCGTTAAAACGCTCTGCCTACCTGGCCTCAGCGCGGTTATCCACAGACATACACACGGATTTCTTGGATAACTGGATGGCATCGTGAAGGACCCCTGCCGTAGCGAACCTATGAAGTCAATGCCCTGTATTTCGCGAGCCGCAAACCCACCTTTGATGCCCCGACATTTTCAACGGGTCACGTTCGGTGCATGACCACATCCAGCCCTTCCGCCTGGTCTGGTGCACGAAAGTAGCTCGTGATCAGATCGAATTCAGCATCACTGGCTGCGAAGTCATGCTCGGCACGCGCATTCCTGTGGTGCAGCCTTTGACGGCAGATGTCATCTTCCACTTCGATGTAGTGAACACAGTGAGGGACTTTCGCAGCGTCAGCCAGGCTGCGTAGCCAATGACGATCTGCTGGAGTGTTGGCAGGAAAATCGAGAACCACGGGAGTCCCCGTCGAGAGCATGTCGATGACCAGCGGCCCCAGGACATCCCGGATCCGGTGCGCATGCAGGATGTAATCCGCTACCGATTTGATCTGATCAGGGTAGAGCCTTGAAAGCCAGTGATCTTCGCTCAACAAAATGGCTGAATGCTCAGCCGTTAACGATCGGGCCAGCGTGGATTTTCCCGAAGCAATTTTACCGCACAAGAGGTGAAGTACAGGCGTGGGCATGGGACGTGTCCTTATGTCGAGGCCCGATAATGGCCCATCGAATACCATGGACACAATGCGGTGAATGGCGAATGGGCAACGGACTGGCAGTGTTCACACCCATCAGGAAACATGATGAAGGGCTTGGACACGTCAACCCAAGTCAAAGCATCCGGCCGGGAGATGATCGACCTCGGGCCTTGCATACAAATATCCCTGCATCAGCTCGATCCCCATGCCTAGAAGCGTCGAGCTTTCTTCACGGGTCTCGACACCTTCGGCGATGACCAGGATATCCAAGCGCCTGGCGACCAGGATGATGCCTTCGACGATCGCTTGTTTGACCGAGTCTTGATCGATGCCTCGGGTCAGTGCCATGTCAATCTTCAGCACCTGCGGCTGGAACATGGCCAGCAGGTTAAGGCCCGAATAGCCCGCGCCAAAATCGTCGACGGCAGTAATGAAACCCTGGCGCTCGTACTCCACGAAAATCGATTTGAGGTGCTCAGGGTCTACCACCTTCTCGCCTTCGGTCACTTCGAACATGAGCCTTTCTGGCGGAAAGTGGGTCAGGCGCGCCGCTTCCAGGGTGGCCCGGATACACGTCTCTGGCCGGTATACGGCGTTGGGCAGGAAGTTAATGCTCAGCAAGCAATCGGGAATCTCCAGCAGGCCCAGCCTTGCGGCTTCCTCGATGGCTTTCACCCGGCAGGCCTGGTCGAATCGGTAGCGGTTGCTGTCGTTCACGAGCCCCAGGATGTAGCCAGCCGATTCGCCATTGACACCTCTGACCAACGCCTCATAAGCAAACGCAGCGTGTGTCCGGACGTTGAAAACAGGCTGGAAGGCCATGGTGAAGTCAAACCCCAACGCCTCGTGGTTGCGGCATTCGGCGCAGCCAAGCGATTGGAACGGAGGGCGTTTCGTCATGATCAATATTCCGTGGCGGTCGTGATACATTCCTGTGGTTACAAGGAACTGTAGCCGACACCACCTGAGTCGGCGCGGGCCGAAGTTTCTGAAGCGCTATCGACCGGCCCCCACCGCCCACCTTGATCGGTGCGACATGTATCAGGCACTGCTGATCCCAAATGCTCAATTCAGCTTAACGGTAAGGACACATACACATGAGCGTGCGAAAAATTCTAGTCACAGGTGCGGCGGGTCGGATTGGCACTGCTTTTTGGACAGCGCAAGCCGATAGATTGGATTTGCGTCTTGCTGATATAGACGTACAGAAATTTCCGAAATCCGCACAAAGTTTCTCTCTTGATGTCAGGGATCAGTCAAGCTGCCTTGAGGCCTGCGACGGCATCGACACCGTGATTCATCTAGCTGCCGACCCGAGTCCAGACGCTAACTTCATGACTTCCCTCCTGCCTGTAAATATTGTTGGCACCTACAACATGCTGTTCGCCGCGAAGGCACAAGGTTGCAGGCGGTTCATATTTGCGAGCAGTGCCCAAGCCATTGAGGGTTACCCGATGGACGTCCAGGTACATGAACATATGTCGCCCAGGCCAGGAAATCTTTATGGGGTCAGCAAAGCATTTGGGGAGGCTCTCGCATCGATGTATGCAAACGATGGTCAAATGACAACCATTGCAGTCCGCATTGCAAACGTAGCCGAGTTTCAGCATGGAGAGACTCACAGCCACAGAGATGTAGCTGCGTTTATCAGCGAGAGGGATGTCGTAGCGTTGCTTAGAAGTTGCGTGGATGCAGAGCTGAACGGGTTCCATGTGGTTCATGGCGTATCAGACAATAGATACAAGCGCCTTTCCATTGATAAGACCCGAGAAGTTGTTGGTTACGCCCCCATCGACGACGGATTCGAGATTTTAGAGGGGCGTGCCCTCCCCTGATTGATTGGCTGGCTGAAAAGCACAAAAGCCTCAAAGCGGGATGATCTCAACACTCGCGGTCATGCCTGCGGCGAATTCAACGCCTGCTAAAATAACCCGTGATCCAGAAGCTCGCCGCGTCGAGGACAGCAACCGTTGTCGAACCGGCCGTCGCATACAACGATCGTCGCCAGCCACATACTTTTCAATGACGTTTCTCTCGACGAGAAAGGCTGCTACACGATATCGCCATCATCCTGAGCAGGCGGACGCGCGGGTGCTGAGGACGATGCTTGGACCTGCGTAGCTGCGAGCGGCTGCATAGGCACGCCCTGACCATGAACGGCTTGGCTTTGTGAGGTAGCCGCGGCGCGTTGCCTCAGGGCGCCCACACTTTTGTCCCAGGCCGATTGGGAGGTGGTGCCAATGGCGCTGGCAACGCCAATGACTCCATCCCCTACCGCTTGGGCTGCACTTTTTGTGTGGTGGGTTGCTGAAACAGCTGTCTCCTTGGCAAATCTGGCGCCGCTGAGCGATGTCTTGACTGCAAGCTCACCGCCCTTGACCGCCACCCTGCCAGCTGCATCTGCGCCCCCTTCTACTGCTTTTGGTACATGGGCATCGACAGCAGCGACGGCTTTTTTCGGCAATGATCCACCTAGCGAGGCACCAGCTGCCCACAGCCCGAAAGCCAGGGTACCCAATACGTTTTTTACACCCTCCGAGGCTGCGGTAGCCGCCATTTTTCCCAGCTCCTTCGACTTGGCCAAGTTGGCTGTGGCGGCCGTACCCGCGCCCATGGCAGAAAAACCGCCAATCAACAGACCATTTCCCAAGACACTGACCGGGTCTGCTATCTCTTTCAAGGCTTCGCCGCTGATGACCGCATTCAGAGCCGTAGCCGCGCCTTCACCCAGCCGCGCGGAGACCATCTTGACCAGGGCAGTGGCATCGAGATCCTTTAACGTCCTGAAGTCATCCAGCCATTCGGTATCTTGATCAATAGGCTTATGAGCCTGCCCTTGCGGCACAGCATCGCGACGACCATAGAGCATCGCAGGGTCAGCTAAATGGTTAGTGCGATCGCGGCTCACATTGTAATGCTCGATTGCCATGCCCACGATGATAGCCGTGACCGGTCGTAGCGCAGGCTGCAGGACTGCATCCAGGTGCTCTTTGCCAGCAGCCGTCATGGCAAGCGTTGACGCGTACATTGCCGTATTACGTACGGCAAACCCGGTAAGCCACTTATTGGCTTCGTCAAAAGCATTACGCAATGGACCTTTGTCCAACGCCAGCAGCTTTTCCGCCACTGATGCTTGAAGCGCCGGGTGCAGCGTATTGCTCTCGGGCTTAAGGTAATAACCAGGCTTGAAGCCCGCGATCATCTTGTTACCGCCAGCATCCGCCATACCGGCATACAAGCATGCCATGGCGTTCTCTATAGCCGCTTCGCGTACGGTATTGGCATGCTGGCCCGCTACCTGGAGGATGGACGGCTGGAAATTTCCTGCCTCGGTAAGCGCCGCAAAGGGCGTCCCCCCCATCCCTGACTTTATTGACGCAAACAATCTGTCGGCCCTGGCCGCGTTTTTTTCCGCCTTCTCCATGTCATGGACGTTATAGCCCCCTGCCTCCAACCGTTGAGCACGGTCATCGCGAATGGCGTTCAGCTCCGCGTTGCGGGCGCTTGAAGCAGGGGCAGCGGGTTGATCGGCGCCCGCTTCTGTTTCAAGGTGAGCCTCGAAATGGTTTTGAAGCCGCGTGCTCATCGCTAACCCGATAGCGCCGAGGTCAGGAGAGTGAGAGGCCTGTTGCGTTGCTTCCTGCTGTATCTCATCAGGTACACGAGTCAGCTCGCGGCTTGCACGTACATTAGGCGTATCCATGGCATGTCCTCTTAGTGATCGGCAGCTGGAAGAATGCAAATGACCCCGGTATGAGCGGCGACATCCTTACACCTGAGTGACCGCGCCGAGAGAAGCGTTCCAAAGGATGTGATAAAAATGAACACCAAGCGGCTTCTGGATAACACGCGCACTCGCCGTGCGTACCAAAATGACCTGGAAGACTTTTGAAAGCTGTCGCGCGCCCCCCCTGACCTGGCACCTCCAAACCAGGAACAGGATCTTGCGCGCAAACTCGCAGGGGGCCGGTGGGTCAGTGAGTCGTTACAAGCCTTCCAGCGTAAGCGTTCCGAGCAGGCTACGAAGCCGGACTAACGAGGAGTCGCAATGCTGCATTACCCGCAGATTGACCCGGTGGCCCTGGTCATTGGCCCACTGAAAATCCACTGGTACGGCCTGATGTACCTGGTCGGTATCGGTGGTGCCTGGCTGCTGGCGTTGCGCCGAATGAACCGTTTCGACCCGACCTGGACCAAGGAGAAACTCTCCGACATGGTCTTCTGGATGTCGATGGGGGTTATTCTCGGCGGTCGACTGGGTTATGTGTTGTTCTACGATTTGCATACCTATCTGGCCAACCCGACCCTGATCCTCGAAGTGTGGAAAAGAGGTATGTCGTTCCACGGCGGCTTTATCGGGGTCATGCTGGCGGCCTGGTGGTTCGGCAAGCGCAACGGCAAGTCGTTCTTCGAGCTGATGGACTTCATCGCGCCAATGGTGCCGATTGGCCTGGGTGCCGGGCGTATTGGCAACTTCATCAATGCCGAGCTGTGGGGCAAGGCGACTGACGTGCCTTGGGCGATGGTTTTCCCAACCGATGAGTTGCAACTGGCGCGTCACCCGTCGCAGCTGTATCAGTTCGCGCTGGAAGGCGTCGCGCTGTTCGCTATCCTCTGGCTATTCTCGCGCAAACCGCGGCCCACCATGGCGGTGTCCGGGATGTTCGCGTTGTTCTACGGAATCTTCCGCTTCATCGTCGAGTTCGTCCGGGTACCCGACGCCCAGCTCGGCTATCTGGCGTGGAACTGGCTGACCATGGGTCAGGTACTGTGCCTGCCGATGATCATCGGCGGCCTGATCTTGATCTGGCTGGCGTATAACCGCGCTCCGGCGAGCAAAAGCGCCGCGCTTTAAATTCGAATGACAGGGCTCGCGCCCTGCATTCAAAGGGCCCAGGTAACTCATGAAGCAATATCTCGAGCGGGTCGCCCACATCATCAAGAACGGCACCAAGCAGGCCAACCGCTCTGGCGTGAACACCATCAGTTTTCCCGGCGCCATTCAGGTCAACCGGTGTTGCGCTTCAGGAAACTCTCGATAACGGTTGCGAAATAAGGCGGGCACTCCTGCATCGGGTAGTGACCGCAGTTGGGGATAACGTGCAGTTCCGCGTTCGGATGCCACGCCAGAAAGGTGCGCGCCATAGCCGCGCAATCAAGTCCGGGATCCTTGTCGCCGACAATAACCAAATACGGTGTTTCAAGGCCTCGAACGTCATCAACAAAATTTGCTGTGATCAGCATTTCGAGGTAACTCGCCCGGCAGGCAGGTGAGACCGTGTCGCGGCTTTGTTGGACCTTGAGATCAACCCACCCATCGGAGAGACCTCCGGTCACGAATTTGAACAGACGCCGAAGGGCCTCGTCGTCTTCTATCGTGCTGGCAAAGAACGCCAGGGCTTCTGGACTCAACCGATTGCCAGCGGCAGAAACGGGACACACCGCTATCGCGCTCGCGACGCGAGACGGAGCGTCCGCCGCAAGACGTTGCGTGATCATCCCGGTCATCGAATGGCCGACCACATGGAAGCGCGTCCAACCGAGCTGGTCGGCGAGCATGAGGCAATCGGAGGAAATCTCCTCTACCGTAAATTCGCCAGCCAATTCAATGGATTGCCCGTAGCCACGGACATCAACGAAAACATAGGTAAACGCGTGGCCGTCAAGACAGGGCATGACGGCGTCGTAGCTGGAGTGATCGCCCAGCCAGTCATGCATGACCAGCACGTGAGTGGGGCCATTGCCGTACCGCACATACCCTAAGCTGGTGTCAGCTCCGAAGCTGATTTCAACGGGTGCTTTCATTTCATGGTTCCTTTGTGGTTGGGGAACCAAAACGAAAACGCCCTCCCGGCGAACCGGGAGGGCGTTTTGAAAGAGAGGCAACCCTATCAATCTCCTGGATCAGGGTCAATAGGCGAGCGCGTCGACAGGCTTATGGCCGAAATGCAGACATCAAACGCCGCCCCGTCACCGCATTGCCCCTTGGTTGAACGATCGCTTCTGGCCGTTTTCTGTCTGACGCGAATGCTGGTTTTGACCGAACTCAGCGGGTCATTTTTGGAAGCTCCGGTGCGGCAAATGACGGCGTTCGGTATAGCGCCTGGTCGTGCCCGGGCTCGAATGCGCAGATGATGCTCGCATTTCACTTTTCGGCCAGCTCATACGGTTGCCCGAATCATGCGGAACACTTCGTTCAAACGCAGGCCGTCGCTGCGACCGGACAAATAGCGTTCGCTCAGCGACTGCGGTCCGAAATGCTCAATCTGCCGGAAGCCGAACTGGCGCAAGAGATGTTCAAGCATCTCGGGATCGAAATGGCTCTGAAGGGGTTCGCCCTGCGCCGCCAATCCCGCCGCCATCATCTCCAGGCTGGTGCGCTCGCTCAGCGTGAGCAGCTCAGGTTTCATCAAGTAGTCGAACACGATACCGCTGCCCGGCGCGCAGGAGGCAACATAACGCAAGGTATGCAGAACGACATCCGCAGTCAGGTACATGCTCACCCCCAGCCAGCAGAAGATGACCGGCAGATCAGGATTGAAGCTGGATGCAAGCAACCCTTGCTCCAAAGTTGTTTGATCGAAATCAATCGGGACATAGCGCAGGTGGGATGGCTCCTCGATGCCCGCCGTCCTCAGGCAGTCGCGTTTCCAGCGCTGCATGGACGGCAGGTCGACTTCGAACAGATGCGCATCCTGAGGCGAACCGGTGCGGTAGGCGAAGGTATCGAGCCCGGCGCCCAAGATTACGTACTGGCGCACTCCTTGACGCTGCGCTTGTAACCAACTGTCCTCAGCCAGCCGGCTGCGCACCGCCATAGTGGCACGCATTACGTTGGAAACCGGATTGCTGTGGCGATCGGGATCGGCACGCATCTCGGCCTCCTGTGTCGGGCCCAGGATCGCCAAGGCCAGCGGGTCGTCCAGAATCAGCGGCATGTCGAGCAACTGGTGCGCGGCCCGCAGCGTGGCGGTCATGCGCGCACTCGGTTTTGGGATGTCGTCGCGGACTCCATTCGGGATGACGGACGGCCGATGCAGATGCATTAATGCCCGCTGCATGAAGACGGTCAGTCCGATATCGATATTTGCCGACAGCCCGGGTTCGTGAGCAAACGCACTGCGGACTTTTCCATCCAGCGCCGCGTTATCGCCTGCATAGGAGGCGCGAAACAGCGCGGCCCAGCGACGCGCCAAATCCTGCACTGCAGTGTCGTGCGGCGTCGCGCCGGCGGCCATCTGCTGCGCGGCCTGCTCGATGAGCACTTCCCAGTCGCCGGCATGGTCCAGCATGCGCTGACGTACCTGACACAATTCGGTTGGTGACAGGTATCTGGCGAACAGGTCGGCGCGCTGTGCGATGTCGACGCCCTCCACCACTTGTGGATGATCGATGGCCGGTTGTGCGGGTTGATGCCTGTGCATGTCGATCCTTTCAAATGGACAGTTATGCGGTGCATTCTAAAGCCCCACCTCATATAGCTCTAAGGTTATTCCCGTTTCCCCAGGATCGGACAGGTCCCTATGAATGACCCCTACCGGCTCCCCCTCAGAAAATGCCTACGAAAATATCTTGCAGATAAAATAGCG
Source organism: Pseudomonas sp. H1_F01 (assembly GCF_054681425.1). Classification (NCBI taxonomy): domain Bacteria; kingdom Pseudomonadati; phylum Pseudomonadota; class Gammaproteobacteria; order Pseudomonadales; family Pseudomonadaceae; genus Pseudomonas; species Pseudomonas sp. H1_F01. The sequence continues at coordinate 4,297,757 of NZ_CP162823.1, forward strand.
CCGGCTATGCTCCCAGAGCTGACTTTCAGGATACTGGCTCCGAGCCACAAGACCTCCGATCTTGCCGTCCTGGCATCACAACGCTGATTAGCAGGAAGCTACACATCTGGCGACGCAAACGCGTTCGTCATGGTGTTCCCAAGGAGGGAGCCATGTCCGCACCTGGACAGTACCTGTTTGCAATAGCGGCCCATGATCGCGTGGACTTGCTCGATATCAGTGCCCCTTACGAGCCATTCAATCGGATGGTTCGCAGAGGACCGCCGTACAACCCCGCCCTCCCTCGCGCCACCCAATCGCCGGACCACCGCCCAGCCGCAGGTCGCACCTGCGACTCCTCCGGCATGGCTGCGAACAGCGCCAATGTGGTCAAGCGCAAAGATTCTTCCTGGGAAACATGCAGCCTCACTGCAGGATCGATGCCGGTTCCCATGTAAATCAGCTGATCAAAGGACACACGGCCGCCAAGGCTGTCGCACACATTCGCGCAATGGCGCAGGGAGAACAATATGACTTCGCTTCGTATAGTCCTGGCCGGGTTGTTGGTCTGCACAACCTCCCAGGCAGTGTTTGCCGAACTCGCCGCCCAGCCGTTCCTGGCGCCGCCCAGGCTTGTTGAAAAAGGCGCGCCGGGCACGCTGAAGGCAACTGAGTCGACCCTTGCGAAAACAGATTGCAACCCGCAGGGCGACATTACCCGCGACGGACAAACCGTCGAACTCAACCTGCAAGTGCAGCAGCGCGAAAACTATATCTACAACCCGGGCAATCCCGATGGTGCCAAGGACAAGGTCAAGCTGCGTTCCTATGGCGGCTGCCTGTCGGGGCCGCTGATCGATGTGCAGCCAGGCAATACCTTGCGGGTCCACCTGGACAACCAGCTGGATAAAAACGATCCCAGCTGTCCGGGAGGGGGGGATCCGGCGAATGGCCAGCCAGGCTGCTTCAATACGATCAATCTGCATTATCACGGGATGCACGTTTCGCCGTCGGGCAACAGCGACAACGTACTGTTGAACATCGCTCCACAGACCCAATTCGAATATGAAATCAACATCCCCACCGATCACCCTTCAGGCACCTTCTGGTACCACGCGCACCGGCATGGTTCCACTGCCCTGCAGGTCGCCAGCGGCGCTGCGGGCGCCCTGATCGTACGCGGTGACCGACCCTACACCGGCGGCAAGCCAGGAGACATCGACACCATTCTCAAAAACGCAGCCGGGCAACCCATCACTGAACAAGTCTTTCTGTTCCAGCAGATTCCCTATGCGTGTTTCGACGACAAGGGCGACATCATCAAGCAAAAAGATGACACCTGGACGTGTCCCAGCGGCAAGACAGGTGTGGTAGAGAACTTCGATGCGCAACTCGCCTCGGCCACTGTCTGGGATGAAAGCGGTCGATTCACCAGCATCAACGGCGTGGTGCAACCGACCCTCCAGGGCATCGCCGCAGGAGAAATTCAACGCTGGCGCTTCATTCACGCAGGTATCCACGACACCATAAACCTGCAGATCGTGCCCATGAACCCGACCAGCCCCAAAGCCACGCTTGCGCTAAAGGGTGTACTCAGCGGCACACCGAAGGAGCAGGCCGCCGTGATCGCCGATCTATGCCCGGCGACCGTGCCGGGCACCAGTAAACCGGTCGAGCTCGTACCTCAGTTCGAGGTCGCCGCCGACGGACTCACACGCACTGCAATTCGCCCCATCGGCGTCAACAAAAAGAGCGTGAGCGGCGGCATCGGCAGCAACTTCCTGCAACCGGGCTATCGCAGCGATGTGCTGCTGATGTTCCCCCGCGACGGCACCTACTGTGTACTGAACCAGGCAGCGACTCCCGCTGAACGCGCCAATGCAGGCCCCAACGGTGGCCCGGGCGGCCAGGGTCCGAACGAAACACAATTGCTGGCCACGGTCATCGTGTCGGGCGGCCAGGTTGTGACTGATGATCCGCAAAGCTACATCCAGCAAGCGCTGTACGACGCTAACAAAACGGATAAGTCGCTCCCTGCCGCAGCGCTGGAAGGGCTGCGAACCGGAGACCTGAACCCCTGGCGCGGGATGGATGACCTGAAGAACGCCGTGGTCAATGACGACATTCAGAAGGCCGACTTTTTTATTGGCAATCCGCCATTCCCGCCCTCGCCGCCCGCCAACGCGCCGCAGAAACCGGGAGACCCGTGGACCGGTCCGTTCGGCTTCTACATCAACTACAAGTCCTACGATCCGGACCGCATCGATTTCACCCGACAGGTCAATACGACAGACGATTGGGTTCTGACCTCCCAGCGCGAGCCTCATATTTTTCACATCCACGTCAACCCGTTCCAGGTGATGGACGTGCTCTACGCCAAGCCGGGCGAGAAGCCCAAAAGTATCTTCGGCCCCAATGGCGAGTGCCTGGTGCCAGCCGACGAACTGGGCCTACAGAATCAATATTGCGGGATGTGGCATGAGTTCAAGGACACCATCTTCGTGCAGAACGACTATCAGGTCCTGGTGCGCACGCACTACGACCGCTACATCGGTGAGTTCGTCATCCACTGCCACATCCTCGACCACGAAGACGGCGGCATGATGACCAATATCCAGATCGTGCCGGACATCACTGCTATCGGCGGTGGCATTGGCATGGCCGGTATGAAGCACACGGCACATCAACACTCGGACTCCAAGTAACCCTGATCAGGAGCTATCGGTAATGAGCAATCCCTTTGCAGGACAATGGACGTACAGAAGTTTTCTCAACAACCCCGCGTTGACTGACGGTGACCCGAAAAAACTGGAAGCGCTGTTGTTCGCCGAAGGTGTGTGGACCGTAGAGGACACCGCCAACGAGACGTTCATCGGCGAACTCAGTTTCGGGGCAAGCGCCGTCATGGATTTGAAGGGGGTCATCACCCATGGCCACGGTCGTCCAGACCATGTGCACATTGCGGGCAGCGGGCGTCCCGGGACCTCGACACAAGACTACTTCTACGATTATGACGGATCGCTGACGGAACGTTGGCCCAACGGCGTGAGCCAGGTTCCGGCCATCACCGGGTCGGTCATCCGCATGAAACCTCACAATGGCGAACCCGCTGGACTGGTCGCCTCGTTCATCTGCGTCAAAAGTACCTAGGTACTGTTTGTCGGGATACTACCGGGCCGACAGGGATGTAGAGCAAGCAATGCTGGCGACCCAGGATCCGATCCACTGCAACGTTCGTTATTGACGACAAGGAGTCGGCATGACTACTACCTCCACCACAGCGCCTGTCGCCCAACCTACCTGGTACGGGCAGATCCGCGACATGTTCACCTCAGTAGACCAGGCGCACATGGCCAGGCAAGGCCTCGACCTGGCCAGCTACGACGCGGTGATGAAGCACGCAGGCGATATCTACCAACAAGTGGCGGGGGGCAATATGCCGCCAAACCGCCCCTGGCCCGCTGACTGGGTGGGTACCTTCCTCAACTGGATGAACAACGGCTACCCGAAAGGAGTCCCCGCTGCCAGCGCCAACGCAACGGACTTCGCTGCGCGGTCACTGTTCAGCGCAGACGCGTCCACCGCCAGGGTCCGCAAGGACATCACTACGCTGTCCAGCGCCGAGCTCGATCTGCTCAAACAGGCGTTTTCAGCCATTATGGCCATGGAGCCCACCGACCCCAACAGCTACTTCACGCAGGCCGCTTATCACTGGTTTCCGGCACCCAATACCTATTGCATGCATCACGTCCCGGGGTACAACCCTTGGCACCGAGCCTATCTGGTCAGCTTCGAGAACGCCCTGAGATCGGTCCCCGGCTGTGCGAACGTCACCCTGCCCTACTGGGATATCACCACGCCCTTCCCCGACGTGCTTAAAAGCCCGCCCTTCGACCAGTACACGTTGCAGCAAGCCGCCAGCTCCGATTATCCGGCAGGCTACGTCACCACACGTTTTACCTACGACACGATCGCCCAGAACCTGCTGTGCAATGGGGTGACTGATGATGTGAACCGAGCCATGAGCAAAACTGACTGGGAGGACTTCCACGGCTATTGGTCCGGCGCCGCCCACAACACCATCATTGCCGCCCACGACAGTGGTCACAACTCAATTGGCACCACCATGCAGAACCAGGAAGTGGCGGCCTTCGACCCAGTGTTCTGGTTCTTCCATTGCAATTGGGACAGGCTGTTCTGGGAATGGCAGAAAAAAATGCTGGCCACCGATCTGCATGGATTGCTCACGACCATCAACGAAGTCACCGACCCCGTCAGTTATCAGATCTTCAACGATACGGCGCTGCAAACCCTGAACCCATTCACCAGCACCCCACTAGAGCTGAACACGCTGGCGATCATCGACTCGGTCGGTCAACTCGGCATTGACTATGCGCCCGCGGCGACAGGCTCGAACGTCGATTTCCTGCCGAAGACCCAGCGTACGCTCGCTGCGTCCAAACACTTCACGGTTGAAGCAGATCGAGTCAATGTGCGGGTCAGCGGTATCAATCGTCTGAAGATCCCCGGCAGCTTCTCGGTGCACTTGCAAAAAGACGGCAAGACCATCGCCTCCAGAGCATTGTTTCAACCGGTAGAGGTTCAAAGCTGCGCCAATTGCGTGGCCAATGCCATGACCCAATTCGATTTCGAGTTACCCATGGCGGCCGTGTTGGGCGGCAAGCTGAGCGTCTGGGTAGAGCCGGTGAACAAGGACTTCATCGGCGATCGGTTCCCGCAGAAGCTGATGGGCGATCCCGTCATTGATGTGCATCTATTGCTGCAAACTCAGTAGCGCTGCTGGACCAAGGGTGCCGGACTTCAGGCGTTGAAGTCCGGCTTCAGCCGTTGACGAACGCCAGATAGACATCAGCGTCGAGAACGACCTCATGCGCCCAGGCTCTGTTCTACGCCAATTTACCCACGACCCCTGGCCGGTGCTTTTGGCAATGGCGGGACTCGGCTTGGCCTTGTCCGTCTACAACGACATCACCACCAACGGACCTGCGTTCTGCGTCACTGTAGATGGGCTATCGATCTTCACGAGTTGGCCTGCCGCCCTGCAAGCGGAGCTGGCACTCAACCCACCCCAGCGAATCCTGGCCGGTTGGGCCTTGATGCTCCTGGCCATGATGCCGCCCCTCCTGGCGACGCCACTCATACACGTCTGGCGCTCCAGCCTGCCAAGCAGGCGAATACAAGCGTCAGTCGGCTTCCTGCTCGGTTACGGTGCCATGTGGATGGCCGCCGGCCCGCTCCTGATCGCCCTGGCGCTATTGCTACAGATGGCTGCCGCAGAAAATGCCCTGGCCGTGGCGCTGCTGGTTGCGATGCTGTGGAGCGCGAGCCCGTGGCACCGCGCAGCCCTCAATCGTGGCCACCGAATGGGGCGGCTAAGTCTGTTCGGCTGGGCTGCCAACAGGGATTGCCTGATCCGAGGCCTGGCGCACGGCCTGTTTTGTATCGTTTCGTGCTGGGCCTGGATGGTCGTGCCGCTTGTCAGCGGGTCCTGGCACATTCCGATGATGTTGCTGGCGGGCGCGATCCTGCTGGCTGAACGGCTCATCGCCGCCAAAACGCCGCGCTGGGGCTGACCGTTTAAAACAAGGCTTCACGTATGCGATCCATCTGGCCCCTCCCTTCCACCCTCATCGCATGCAGCCCGGGTCCGCACGCGCTGTTCGGCACAAAGGATGAGCCCGCACGACACAGTTCGTCAGATACAAATCCCAAACTATGTGCTCGCAGGCAAATTTCAGGCAAAAAAAAGCCACTCATCTGAGTGGCTTTTTTCTGAATCTCGGAGCGGGAAACGAGACTCGTATCGGGTGTCCGACTCGTTGAAATCCAAGGGGTTTCTTTTATTGCTGGAGCAGGAAAAGATTTGACTCTGGAGTTGTTTTTGAAGGGCATCAAGGACCAGAGGTATGATTCCCAGCCCCGCCATTGGGTCTACGCGAACATCCGTAAGTTGCCCAAAAAATCCAAATCAGAAGTAATAACCGATATTCATGTACAGCTGGTTTTCCCACTGATCACTACCACCAGCCCCCAGACTCTGGGTGAGGCTGCTGCCACCGATGACCGGATCATTCTTGCCGTACAACCATTCCGTGGCGATCCACAATTTGCTGAACGAGAACGAAGTGCCGAAAATCATCCGTTGCGAGGTCTTGAAATCGTCTGCGGATTTATCGAAGGCGCTGTAGTTGGCGTACAGCTGCACACCGCTGATCTGATCGAACAGGTACTTGCCACCAACGTCGTAGCTCACATCTGCCACGTACAAGTTGCCGCGACTGGCGACGTTGTAAGTGGCGTCGTAACCGCCGAAAGTCACCAGTTCATCAGTGCCGGGGTTGCGCGGGGACATCTGCTGTCGCGCAGCTTGCAGTTGCACGCCCCATGGCCCGTTTTTACCGATGTAGTGCACCGCCACGGCATTGCGCCGGCCGTCGTTGTTGGTGTCGCGGTTCTCCAGGGACGAGGTCAGGCCAGAAATCCCGACTTCGGACTTCCACGGCCCCAAGTCCATCGCCTTGGCCACCCGCAGTACCACGGTGTTGCGTTCCTGGTTGTTGCTGCCGTCGATGACATAGCTATCCGCTTCGGAGACAACACTGGAGTAGGTTTCGCCCTTGCTGGTGCCTTTGCCCTGCGAGGCCGGGCGAACGTAGTAACCGGCCTGGATATTCCAGTCGCCGCTTTGCTGGATGTACTTGGCGCCAAGTTCTTCCAGGTCTTCCAGTCCCACGACGTTGCCCAGGGTTTGATAGAACGTGCTGCCAAAATACGGCTGCAAACCGAACGGTACTTGGTTCAGGCCGACCTGGATTTGTTGGTCAGGGTTGAACTTGTAGCCGATCCAGGCGAACTCGGCGAACTGCACGTCCCCCACATTTTCTGTGTACTGGTAAGGATAGGCTCGTCCGTAGAAACGGTACTTGGCCTCGCCGATCCAGGTATCAGAGTTGTACTTGGCAGAGAGGATCACGGTATCGAAGTTGAACTTCTGGATGTCGCGATCCGGGTCATAGTCCCAACGCGCCCGGACCGCGCCACCAAGATTGAGATTGTCAGTGACCTGTATCGCCATCGCAGGCGTGGACAGCGCGTACGACAGCGCCAGCGGGATCAATGAGCGCAAGGCCCGGGTGGTGTTCAAGTTCATGGTCGCTCCGTCTTTAAGTTTTATTTTTGGCAACAACCATCCCGGCCACGGCAAAGCGCGGTCTGGATGAAATAGGTATGACCCGCCGAGACTGAGGCTGGAACAGCGTCCAGGTGCTAGCGGGCTAAACGGTGTTTGAGAAGCCGCAGTCGTTTAAACTTCGGCGTCAGTTGCGCTGAAGTTCTTCAACCACAGCGGCACAAGCACGGAAGGTGTCCAACGTCCATTCTGGATTGATAAAGTCCGGCCAACTGGAAAGTTTTACGATCGCCACTTCAGCAGCCGGATCCCAATAGATACTCTGACCAAATACTCCGCGCGCCGAGTAGGTGCCCTGTTCACTGTCCAATACCCAGCACTGATTGCTGTAAGCCGCAGTCGGAAAGCTCTTGGTGTAGTAGCCGTAGAGGACTTCGAAAGCGGGTGTGGAACCACGTCCGCATGCACGCACAAACGTCTCTGGGACGATCTGCTGGCAATTGAAATGTCCACCCTGCAAATACATCTGGGCAAAACGCCCGAGATCACGCAGCGTGGCGCTCATCCCGCCATCGGCCAATGCAGTTCCAACACAATCGAGGGTGATATTCGCGTCTTGCTCTGCCCCCAGTCTTGACCAGATCTCCCGACTCAATAAAACGGGGAGCCGCTCGCCGCAGGCCCGCTCACAGACCCAGGCCAACATGTCGGTGTCCACCGAGCGATACTCAAAGAACTGACCATGCTCACGGTCTTTACTCAGCGACTTCAACAAACCATAAATGCTGTCAGGAGACTCTCGCTCTCCCCGTTCACGCCAACCCGAGGCGATATCCAACTGGATGAATTCAGCATCCGGATCGGTGTAGTCCTCCCTGAATCTCACGCCCGTGCGCATATCCAGCAGATCCTGTACCCGGGCATCGCCATAGCCGCTTGCCGAAAGCTCGGGCACATAGTGGCTGACGTGCGCTTGGGGATCGATTCTGCCCTGGCCTATCAACCTGCCGACCAGGCTGCCGACGATGGTCTTGGATACCGATTGCAACAGATGCAACGTGTGCGGCTGCATACCATTGAAATACTGCTCGGAAACCACCTTGCCCTGATGAAGCACCAAGAAACCATCGGTGTAGCTATCGGTCAGGAAGGTCGCCAGATCGGTTTGCCTGCCGTCGATCCGCTGGAAATGTACGTCGTCCAGTGAACGCTCGTTGCGCTTGAGTTCGCTGACCGGCCCGGGACCACGATGAATAGCAGCCACCGGAAACAGCTGGCTCATGTGCTGGAACGACCAGCGGTTATAGGGTGGACTGTCCCAGTTGTGCTGACGGACTTGCTTTTCCCGGGGCGGCGGATAGCCCTGCATCAGCCTTAAATCCTGATAACCAATGCCAGGAGCGGTCATGTCATTTTTATTGTACTTAGGGGTTCAGCTCTCATCGTTCAGAGGGTGGTGGCAAGAAAAACGGTGGCCATGATCCTGGGTCTCGGCTGGCACCTCTCGGCGACAACGCTCACTGACCCTCGGGCAACGGGGCGCGAAGTGGCACCCGGTAGGCCGGTTCAAGGGGCTGGGGATCTCGCCGCTGAGGATTTGCAACTGATCACGACGATCAGGATCGATGGAGGGCACTGAATTGAGCAGCGCACGGGTGTAGGGATGGCGCGGTCGACCGAACACCTGCCCCACAGTCCCGGCCTCGACGATGCGCCCCAAGTACATCACCAGCACCTGCTGCGCCAGGTATTCGACCGTCGCAAGATCGTGGCTGATGAACAGGTAGCTCAGGCCATTATCGGTCTGCAGCGTCTTGAGCAATTGCAGCACTTGGGCCTGGACCGACACGTCGAGCGCCGCCGTAGGCTCATCGAGGATCAGCAGTCTTGACTCGAGCGCCAGGGCCCGGGCAATAGCGATACGCTGCAACTGGCCACCGGAGAATTCATGGGGATAGCGCTCCATGTGTTCCTCGCCCATTCCCACATTTCCCAACAGCGAGAGGATGCGCGCGCGCAAGGCGCTACCGCGCAAACCAAAGGCAACCTTCAGCGGCTCGGCAACAATCGCCTTGATTGTCATTTTCGGATTCAGCGAAGCGTAGGGATTCTGGAACACCATGCTCAAGCTTCTGCCCCGCGCCCTGGCATCAGTAGGCAGCGGCCGACCTTCGACCAGAATTTGCCCACTGTCAGCTGGCAGCAGACCGAGCAAGGTCGCGGCAACCGTACTTTTGCCACAACCGGACTCCCCCACCAGCGCGACCGTCTCACCGGCCTGCACCTCCAGGTTGATGTGGTCGATGGCGGTCACCAGGCCGTCGCGGCTGGCGTAGGTCTTGTGCAACTGAGTGACGCTCAGCAGTGCGGGCTGTTTGTTGTTATTCATAGCCGTTTACCTTTCAAAGAAGCCTCACACCTTGACCAACGTGTTGTGGCAAGCCGCCCAGTGTTCCTCGCCGATCTCCACCCTCGGCGCAGCCTGGACGCATCGCCCGGTGGCGCGCTCACAACGCGGGTTGAAGGCACACCCAGGCGGGGGAGCCGCCATGTTCGGCACCTGCCCAGGGATGAAGCCCAGGGGCTGAGCCCCCTGCCCCAACTTTGGCACGGTGCCCATCAGTTTCAGGGTGTAGGGGTGTGCTGGTCGCTTGAACACTTGGCCCACCGGACCGCTCTCCACCACTTCGCCGGCGTACATCACCGCTACTCGATCACAGAGCGAAGCCACTACCCCAAGGTTGTGGGTGATAAACAGAATCGCCAGGTCCTGCTCCTTCGCCAGCTTGCGCAGCAAGGCGATGATCTGCGCCTGCACCGTGACGTCCAGCGCGGTGGTCGGCTCATCAGCGATCAGCAGTTTCGGTCGACAGGCCAACGCCATGGCAATCACCACTCGCTGCAACTGGCCGCCAGACATCTGGTGCGGATACTTGGCTAGCGCCAGAAAAGGATCGGGCATGCTCACCGCTTCCAGCGAGCTCAGCGCCTCGGCGCGGATTTGCGTCTTGCTCAGTTGCCGATGGCAGCCGATGACATCGAACATCTGCCGGCCGACCGTGAAGAACGGGTTCAGCGCCTTCATCGGATTCTGGAAGATCATCGCCGCGCCACCGCCGCGCAAATCCGCTAACTGCGATGCCGACGCACCGTTGACCTGCTGTCCGGCGACCTTGACACTGCCGCCCAGCCGAGCGGCCTCAGGCATCAATCCAAGGCAGGACATGGCCGTCATGGACTTGCCCGAGCCCGACTCCCCGACCAATCCAAGTATCTCGCCGCGCCTCACCTTGAGGTCGATGCCCCGTACGGCCTTTACGGTCTTGAACAAACCTGGGAAGGACACCGTCAGCCCTTCCACTTCCAGCACCAACTCTTGAGCTGTGTCGTTATTCGAAGCGGCGAGATGTTCGGGAGTAGACGGTTGCAAGGATTCGTTGATCATCAGCGCGTCCCCTTCTTTGGATCGAGCACATCGCGCAGCCCGTCACCCACCAGGTTGACGGCCAGTACCAGAACAAAAATCGCGACGCCGGGGAACAGCACCGTCCAGGGATTCTCGAGCAATTGCGAGCGCGAAGCCGCGGCCATCAGCCCCCATTCGACCATGGGCGGCTTGGCCCCCAGCCCGATAAAGCTCAGCGAGGCAGCGGCCAGAATGGTGTAACCAAAGTCCATGGAGCCCTGCACGATCACAGGTGTGGTGGCATTGGGCAGTACATGGCGAAGCAAGATACGGAAATGACTGACACCCATGGAGCGAGCGGCATGGATATAGGTTTCTGAACGAACCCGTACTACCGCACCGCGCATGATCCTCGCGTACCAAGGGAACCAGGAGACGGCGAGCGCTAACATGGCGTTGGCCAATCCCGACCCCAGCGCAGCGGTGATAGCGATCGGCAACAACAGCGGTGGAAAGGCCAGGAACACGTCCGAGACACGCATCAGCAGCGTATCAATTCGACCACCGAAGTAACCGGAAACAAGCCCAATCGGAATTCCGATCAGCATCGCGATCAGCGTCACGCTCACTCCGATGATCAGCGAGGTGCGTGCGCCATAAAGCACCCGTGAAAGAATGTCGCGACCAAACTCGTCGGTGCCCATCCAGTGTGCCCAGTTGGGTGCCATTAATTTTTGGGAAAAGACAATTTTGTTGGGTTCATAAGGCGCAAGCCAGGGGGCGAAGATGGCCGCCAGGATGATCAGCAGCAATAACAGCGCGCCAAATACAAACAACTTGTTATCGCAGGCAAAAGCCAGGGCCTTGATGCGCCATGATGGGGCTCGCGAGGGCATGGACAGGGATACGTCTTGGATACTCATTGGACTCGCAGCCTCGGATCAACAAGGTGATACAAGAGATCAACAATCAGGTTGATCGACAGATACGTCGTGGCCAGCACCAGGGTGGCCCCCATCACAGCGGGGAAATCATTCTGGGCAATCGAAAACACCACGAAGCCGCCCAGGCCGGGCCAATCGAAAACGAACTCAACGACTACCGCACCGCCGAGCAAATAACCGAAGGTCAGGCCCACCACTGTCAGGAGCGGAATCATTGTCGCCTTCAGGGCATAGGCGTAATGGATACGCCACTTGGGTACACCGTAAGAAACCGCCGTACGGATGTACTCCTCGGAGAGCACCTCCACCATCATGTTGCGGGTGATCCGGGTGACAGTGGCCAAGGTCACGACCACCAGGGTGAGCACGGGCAGCGTCAGGTGTTTGATGGCGCTCCACAGTGCTACGAAATTGCCGGCCAGCAGCGTGTCGATCAGGTAAAAACCGGTCACTCGCTCAAAGGGGCTATCGAGAAGAATGGAAGCATCGATACGTCCTTGCAGGGGCAACCAATTGAGCTTGCCGTAGAACAGCAACTGCAACCCCATGGCCAAGATGAAAACGGGAAATGCCGTCCCGGCGATGGACCCCGCTCGTGCCACGTTGTCGACCACTGAGTTCTGCCGGGCCGCCGAGATGACGCCGATTGGCACCCCGAGCAGCACCACCCAGAACATTGCAAGGAATGTCAGTTCAAACGTCGCGCCTACCCGCCTGATGACCTCCTCCGCCACCGGCCGCCCGGTGCGCAAACTGGTGCCAAAATCACCCTGGAGAAGATCGCCGATGTAATTGAAGTATTGGATCGGCAGAGGTTTATCCAACCCCAGTTTTTCTCGCGCGACGGCAATCTGCTCCGCCGTGGGGTGGTTCCCCAGCATCATCTCTACCGGGGATCCGGGAAGAGCTCGGCTCAGAACGAAGGTGATGGTCAACACGCCCAGAAGAATGAAGAACATCACTATCAATCGCTGGGCTATATACTTCGCCATTTATACTACCTTTTGTGGCTAATAAACTTGGCCCTGACTTCTTACGCCCAGCACAAAGCCCTCAAAAGAAAATTAGCTCTTGAGGAGTAACCGGGCGAATCAACCGACTGTCGGTCTACAAGGTAAATCAGGCCTACACCTACAACTTCATCACAAACAACTCAGCATTCAGCGATTCAAGTTGTAGTAGAGAATTGCCTCATAAGCGGGATTCAGGCTCTTTTCCATGCCCTTGATGTCTTTGCGGGAAACACGTATCTGCTGCACGTCCGCGTACCAGATCGCAGGAGCGTCCTTGGCCAGTAGCTGCTGGGCCTGCTGGTACTTTTCAGTGGACTGAGCCCGATCACTGCCTTCTAACGCCACCGCCTCCTCGATCAACTGGTCGAAGCCTGGGTTGCTGTAATGAGACAGATTGAATAGCGTGGTTTTCTCTGAATGGAACTCGCTGAAAAGCCAATCGCTGGGTGTCGGATATGTGGGCCACCAAGCCATGGATTGCAGGTTGGGAGCGGTGTCCAGCTTCTTGGCCTTATCCCAGATCACACCCCACTCGCCGGGACGTAACTCCACTTCTACGCCAACCTGAGACGCCGTCGCCTGGAACAGCTCAGCGGCGTTTGCATAGATGCCACTGATGTACTGCATCGAGACCTTCCAGTCCTGTTTGGGTACGCCAGAGGCTTCCAATAATTGGCGGGCTTTATCCAGATTGTAAGAAGCCATAGGCACGCTGGCATGCCCCCAGATACTGGTGGGTAAAGGCCCCTTGGACACACTGCCGTAGCCGTGCAAAATATCGTTGGTGACACCTTCATAGTCCCAAAGGTATTGCAGCGCCTGACGAAATGCCAAGTTATCCGTAGGGTACTTCTGGGTATTGATCAAGAACTGGAAGTTCTTCCACGAAGGCGCGGTACTGACCTTGATGGAAGGGTTCTCTCCCAATACCTTGAGCTGATCAAGGGGGATATCCCAGGCAACGCCAGCCTCGCCATTTTTTATCATCTGGGTGCGGGTGGACGCTTCGGACACGACCTTCACGATGACGCGATCAAATTGCCCTTCTTTCCAGCCTCCCCAGTAGCCATCGAAACGTTCGAGCACCACTTGCTGGCCCTGTTCGACCTGCCCAAGCTTATAGGGACCGGTACCGATAGCGTTGGGAGCCATCATCCAGTCATGCCCCTTATCCACCGCCGCCGGGGCAATGATATAAGCAGCGTATTGACCTGCCGCGATCAGATTGGCCGGAGCGGGATTCTGGAACTTGAGCACTACCGTGTCGTCAGCTACGATCTCGACGGAATCCAGGGCTTTCCATACATACGCAGCGCCTTGTTTTAGCGCTTTGACGTAGTCGATGGATTTTTTGACCGCTGCGGCGTTGAACGCCGAACCGTCATGAAACTTAACGCCGTGCCGCAGCTTGAAGGTCCAAGTCTTGCCGTTGTCGCTGCTTTCCCAGGACGTGGCGAGCCCAGGGGAAAACTCCTCGGCACTGCCCGGAGCGTTATAGACCAGAAGCGTCTCGTAGATATTGCCCAGCACCCGCACCTCTTCCGAAAACGCCGAGGCTGGATCCCAATCCTTGAAAGAGGCTCGATCAGCGACAACCAAGGTATTGTTTGCCGCACACACCAAGCCACTGGTCAACGGCGCAGTAATGGAAAGCGCCATCAACCCTGCCATCAAGGTTCTTTTGAAGTTCATCGATGTTCCTCTTATTTTTATGATGGGCGCAGCGGGTCACTTGCACGAGCAGGCGTTAATCCAGCTGGAATGAACGACGTGTTTGGCCGTTCGTGAAACTGCCTATTGAGCGGTGTGGCTCATTATTGATCTGCCGCACCGCCAGCTCAATTTCGCGAGCGCTAAGAAAAAAACGCCAGATGACGCTTGAAAGCGTCACCTGGCGTCTATTTTTAAAGCGGGGTTAGAACAACGGCGGAACGAGGTTGAACTCACCCTCGGATGGGCGAATCAGCAGCCGCGCCCTCACCTCGCTGGGTATCTCAGGGGCATCAATCGGGAAGCAGCTGCAACTGGAAAGCGCGTTACGCAGATCGATCGATTCACCGAGGTACTCAAACACAATCTGCGCACCAAAAGGACGTCGAAAATTGTCGCCCGACACGCCGAGCACCAAGCCGTTGAGAAAGCGGAAGCGACTGCGATAGGAGGGGTAAAGCGCCGACCAGATGTAGCCCCGAGACGATAGGTATTCGTGCTCGACGATGTAAATCAGATCGGATGAGGCAAAGCAGAACCCACGATATTTATTGATGCCGAAACTCTTCAGTTGGTCATCACCCAGTCTCACTCGCTCGTACGTTTTACTCAGGATTTTGTTGCCGGAACGGGTCAAGCGGGTAATCGACTTGATCACCTCCCCTGATCCGGAGGGCGACATCAAATAGACAAAGTAGTAACCCTGGTACTTCGACAGTTCCTGCGCGGAGCTTGGAAAAAAATCGGTTGGTACAGCACTGTCCGGCTCTCGCGCCGTGCGCTGCCTGTTGAGCAAAGCGCGGAACGACTCATGGTCGGAGAATATTTCATCCTCATCCACCCCGAAAAAAGCGCATATCTTGCGAAGGGTGAACAGTGAGGGAGTCGCCTGCGCCCCCAAGTATTTGTTGAACTGCTGGCGATTGATATCGAGGGAGCGGCAGACCATCGCCACCGACTTGTAGTACCCGCAGAGAAGGCGCAAGTTTTGACTGAAGTCTTGCGCCGACCGAGGTGAATTGGAACTCAGCATTTAACAGTATTCCTAACGCCACCATTGACAACACGCTGGACTAAACGTCGCTTGGATCACGGTTTTCAGAAGCTTGGCTTCGCCGCCTCGTGATCGACGTGAGCATTAAGCCCGACCATAGCGCCTGGGTGGGGGAATGTTCAACAATACTCACGCATGCAGTGTTTCCTGGCGCTCCAGAAAATTACGTCGGTAGCAAATTTTTGGTTCGATATTCGAGAGTGCACGATAGACGATAGACGGCTCACGCCTCAGCACATGAATTTCAGGCAAAAAAAAAGCCACTCATCTGAGTGGCTTTTTTCTGAATCTTGGAGCGGGAAACGAGACTCGTATCTGGTGTCCGACTCGTTGAAATTTAAGGGGTTTCTTTTCTAGCCGGAGCAGGAAAAGACTTGATTCTGGACTTGTTTCTAGAGCACATCAAGCGGTCATGGTGCCAGTGTGAGGCATGCTTTCGCACCGCGGACCTGCCGCCGATGATCCGGGCTGCCCGCATCATCGACGATTGACTTTATTGTCCGTTTTTAACCCGACTCCAAACACGCGTGCGCAGCCGGTCGGTCTCCAGCGGCATCGCTTCCAGCACAAAGAGTTTCTTCATCACGCTTTCAGGCGGGTACACCATCGGGTCGTTGAGAATGGCCTTGTCGACCATGCCTTCAGCGGCAGCATTGCCGTTGGCATAGTGCACGTGGTTGCTGATGTCAGCCATGACGTTGGGGTCCAGCAGGTAATTCAGAAACGCGTAACCGGCAGCTTCATTCGGAGCATCGGCAGGCATGGCGACCATGTCGAACCACATGGGTGAGCCTTCCTTGGGGATGGCGTAGGCAATCTGTTGGCCATTGCCGGCCTCATTGGCTCTGGCGGCCGCCTGCATCACGTCGCCAGAGAACCCGACGACCAGACACACGTCTCCCGTTGCAAGATCGCTGGTGTACTTGGAGTTGTGGAAGTAATTCACATAGGGCCGCACTTTGAGTAGCAGCGCCTGGGCCTTCTCGTAGTCGGCCTTGTCCTTGCTGTGATGCCCAAGCCCCAGGTAGTTCAAGGCGATGGGAAGGATCTCGGGGCCGTTGTCGAGCATGGCTACGCCGCATCGGGCGAGTTTTTTCATGTTCTCCGGCTTGAAGATGATGTCCCATGAGTCTATCGGTACATCGCCCAGGACTGCCTTGACCTTGGCGACGTTGTAGCCGATGCCGGTGCTGCCCCACAGGTACGGGAAACCGTATCGGTTGCCCGGATCGTTGGCCTCCAGAACTTTCATCAGCGTCGGGTTGAGGTTCTGCCAGTTCGGCAGTTTGCTACGGTCCAGCGGTTTCAGCGCACCGGCCTTGATCTGCCGGGCCATGAAGTGGTTGGAGGGAAACACCACGTCATACCCGGAACGGCCGGCCATCAGTTTGGCGTCGAGGACCTCGTTGCTGTCGTACACGTCATACTGAGTCGGGTGCCCGGTATGGCTGGTAAAGTTTTGCAGGGTATCTGGGGCAATGTAACTGCTCCAGTTGTAGATCCTGACGGTGTCTGCCGCCTGAGCGGTGGACGCGATCAACAGTAGCGGAACGATCGATTTCAACATACGAGACCTCAACCTTTGTTCTAAGCGTTATGGATGAAGGCAGTTCAGAAAATCAGCACATAGCTTTTGCGAACGGTTTCTTGTATGTCCCAGACTCCCGTGGTGTTCGCAGGCAACATCAATGCGTCGCCGGCCTGGATATAAAGAGCCTCACCGCCATCCGGGGTGAAGGTGCAGCGTCCCTGGATGAAATGGCAGAACTCCTGTTGCACGATCTGGCGCCGCCAGCGGCCGGGGGTGCATTCCCACACGCCGGCTTCGACGCCGTCATCGCGTTCAACGCTTGTCGTGGCAACCTGTGAAACCGGCTCACCCAGCGGTACGCCGACAGCGCCCGATTCCCCGAGAGACAAGTGCGGGGTGTCGCGAAAATGATCGATCTTCATGGGAACGGCTCCTTGGACTTCATCAATCGTTCCATGCAACCCGCCAGACCCTCGGCCATCCGGCGACGCCAGCGCGGTACATGGAGGTTGGCCAATATCCGATCCTCGTGAACAAAGCTCTGGATAATGGCGTTGTAACCCAGCCAGCGCAGGGGCTCTGGCTCCCAGCGTGGCAACGAGGCCAGCGGACGGTCGGCCCACACCCAAGGCTGGCGGGTCAGTTCGTTGTCCTGACCAAGAATCAGCGCGGCCACGGTGCGACCACCCAGGTTGCTGGCGCCTACGCCTTCGCCGCCATAGCCACCGGCGAGTGCAATTTTCTGGCGGCGGTCGGCCAGCATGTGCGGGTGAAAGCGCCGCGCGACGCCCAAGTTGCCGCCCCAGGCATGAGTCAGGCGAACATCGCGCAACATCGGAAATAGCTCGCTGAACAGGTACTGGCGCAACTCACGTTCGGCCTGACTGAGGTTGAAGTCACTGCGCAGGCGACCTCCAAAGCGATAGCCTCCTCGGGCACCAAATACCAAGCGGTCATCGCGGCTGCGCTGACCGTAGGTGACCTGTCGGCTGTTTTCGCTGAAAGCCTGGCCACGGCTAAGTCCAATTTCGGCCCACACATCGGCCGGGAGCGGCTCAGTTGCAACGATCAGGCTCTGGGCGGCCAGTTGATATTTGTTTAACGGGGGCAAGGCACTGGCATATCCCTCGACTGCCGGCACCACCCAATCGGCGCTCACCCGACCGTGCTCGGTTCGAACTTGGCCTGCCGTCCAGTCGAGCACAGCGCTTTGCTCGAAAATCCGCACACCCATGCGTTCCACGACATCGGCTAGCCCCCGTACCAACCGGGCAGGTTGAAGGGTCGCGCAGTGAGGTGAATACAGGGCGCCGTACGCCTGGGCCACATTCAATTGTTCGCACAAGGCCTGAGCGCTCAACCAGCGATAATCGTCCTCACCCAGGCCTTGGGCATGGGCGGCAGCGAGTTGTTCGCGCAGGCGCCGTTCTTGCTCGGGATACCGCGCCGCGCAGTACAGCACGCCACCTTTACGCAGTTCGCAATCGATGCTTTCGACGTGGCACACCCGCGCCACTTCATCGGGGATTCCGTGCAGCAGTTGATATCCTGCATGACGTTGGGCGGCGGGCAAGGGCCCCAGGAGTCGGTCTTCGCCGAGCAGATTCCCCATCAACCAGCCGCCATTGCGGCCGGAGGCGCCGAAACCGGCAATCTGTGCTTCAACTATGACGATATCCAGGTGCGGTGCTTGCTGCTTGAGGTAATAGGCCGTCCAAAGGCCGCTGTAGCCGGCACCGATGATCACCACATCGGCTCGCAGATCCTGATGCAACGCCGGACGCGGCGTCAGCGCCTCGTCGACTTGCTCCATCCACAAACTCACACCACCCCAACCAGCCATTACCTGCTCCATCGTTTGATTGCCGACAGAGCTTAATGCGCAGCGAAGGGGCCTGTGTTATCTGCGGGTACGCGCGCAATTGGCCTTCAACCAGGCTTTTGGTGTGCAGCCGGTATGGCTGCGGAAAGCCTTGTAGAACGCCGAGGTGGAATTGAATCCGGCAGCCACTGCGAGGGCATCGATGGGTGCGTTTTCGTCGTAACTGGCGAGGCGTTCAAGGAGGTAGGCCAAGCGAGCCTGAGTCACGTAGCGATAGAAGCTTTGCCCGAGCACTTGATTCAATAGGTAAGACAACTGATTACGGCTGTACCCGGTGGCGCTGGCGATCCGAGCAAGATCCAGGTCAGGATCCAGGAATGGCAATTGGCGGGTAAAGTAATCGGCCAAGTCTCGCGCCATGAAACTCAACTGGCGCGCCGAGAGCCCTAGCTTACTGATGGCGGGGGCGCGACGCCCGGCGTGGGGCTCGCCGTCGCGCACGAGTGACGCGTATTCGTTGACACGCAGGATCTGACCCTCACATACGGTGATTGCTTCGCTGGTGCGAAAAACCACCCGCTCGCCACTGCCCTTCAGAGCGGTCTGGTACTGGATGAATGCCGTGCAGCCGTCAGCGCGGATGCGGTCATTGTGCTCAAGATATTCATCGGGATGGCGCGGCAACGTGCCGGTGATGTAGGCGCGCAGCTCGGTCAGGCCCATGCTGCGGTTCTGGAAAAAATCGTTGTATTGCACTTGCGGGTGATAGAGCGCGAGTATCGCCTCCAGGTCGCGGTGCTTCCAGGCCATGTGATAGCGCAGCACCACCTCAAGGGTGAGTTTTGTCTGTTCGGCGGTATCTGACGGGACGAGAAGCATGGGTTGACGGGCCTTATGACTGGGCGGCACCAGTCTAGTCCTTGAGTGGTTGAGCGAACAAATTCAGGCACGCGCAGGTGCACATGATTGAGCGAGCGGGGCCTCTAGCTGCCTGTGGCTCTGCCATGCTTGCCACCCAGCACCAACGCAACGCCGCCCAGTACAGCAATGGATGCCAACACCATCCTTACGCTCAGGCTTTCCCCCAGAAAAACGATGCCCGCCAGCGAAGCCAGGATGGGCACGCTCAACTGCACCGTCGCGGCTTGAAACGCTGCCAGATGACGCACCGCGACGTACCAGACCGCGTAGCCGACGCCTGACGCTAGCGCGCCGGAAAGAACCGCATAAAGTATCCCCTGCGGATCCCAACGCAACGCTGAGAGAAACGGCACGCTTGCCATCAAGACCAGGGGAATCGAGCGCAGGAAATTGCCGGTTGTGGTTGCCAAGGGATCGGCGACAGTTTTGCCAAGCAGTGAGTAGATCCCCCATGCCACCCCCGATAACAGCATCGTGAGTGCGCTAACGGGGTCAGGTGCTGCGGCACCTGGAAGCAGCAGGCTAACCAAGCCAACAATCGCCAGCACAAACCCAACGACTGCCAACGTGTGCATCCGCTCGCCTTTGAACACGCCGTACAGAACCATGCTCAGTTGAACCGCGCCAAACAACAGCAGCGCCCCCGTCCCGGTCTCCAAATGACGGTACGCGAAAGAAAAAGCAAAGACGTAAACGAACAAGGCTGCGGCGCCCTTCCAACTGCCTTTGATCGTGCTGGAGGACCGTCTCAAGGCACATATCAGCCATAACACCAAGGCCCCGCTGGCCAGCCGGACCACGCTGAAACTCGCGGCATCGATGTTGGTGTGCTTAAGCGCCAGGCGGCACAGCAGCGAGTTCGCGGCAAAGGCGAGCATGGCGAAACAGATCATCGCGATCAATCTTGCCGAAGCTGACGAGCTGGACGCCTTCGTTACGGAGTTGCTTATTGTCATGGTCGATCCCAATGCCCAGGCAGGCTCTCAGAACACTCGACGCCACCGCGCCCTTGAAAATACGTTAAGCGCCTCTGTACCGATCGGTCAATACAACCATCTTCCTGCAACCATGGTATGAGCTTCTCCCGTCTGTATCCTTCAGCACGCACGCATGGGTATGATTGACGTTCAACCGGTTGGAATCGACCCATGGGAAAAAAGAACGCCGTCGTCGCTGCCGAACCTGCTGAAACAAGCACCAAGGAGCGAATACTGAAAATCGCCGCGCAGTTGTTTTCGACGCGCGGGTTTCACGCGACCGGCATGGCTGAGTTGGAAAAAGCCACTGGCCTGGCTCGAGGCGCGCTGTATTACCACATCGGTAGCAAGGAAGAATTGCTGTTCGAAATCACCAGCCGGTATCTGCGGGTGCTCATCGCAGAAGGCACGCCCCTGTGCGAGAGCGACCAGCCTGCAGAAGATAAATTTCGCCAATTCTCGGCCATCGTGATGCGCACGATTGTCACCCACCTGGCCGAAATGACGGTGTGTTTTCGAGAAGTGTATTCGGTCATTGGCGAGCGCCAGACTGAATTGCTCGACCTGCACCGGCAGTATGAAAAGCTCTGGTCGAATATCCTCAAGGCTGGCGTGAGCGAGGGGACCTTCCGCACATCTGACTCGTTAGCCGTGAAGGCTATTCTTGGTATCCACCACTACAGCTACTTGTGGATCAAGCCCGGTGGCCCGCGCTCTCCGGAATCCATCGCGACGTTCTTTTGCGACACCCTCCTGCCCGGACTGAAGGTTGAGCCGCGCCCGGCTTGACTGTCATCAGCGGCGCTTCAAGTGCGCCGCTTTCCTCGCTCCCCTCATTCACGTGCCATCACCGATGGTCGTCCTTGCGACTGGACCACGCGCGTTTTTCGTTCTAGGCTTACCTACAGACCGACCGATCGGTCTATAGACTCGCCGTTGGGTCCAGCCCGACAAAGGAATCAGAGGGAACAACAATGACAAAAAAATCCATGGTCCCCGCCAAGCAAGACATGCCTCAAACATCTTTGGCTCGCAGGGATTTCTTGATTAAAAGCGGGGCCGTTATCGGTACTGCTGCCTTTGCTCTGGGCGATAGCGACTTGGTCAGCGCAGAGACGACCAACGTCGCCCCTCTTGATCCGAACCTGCCCCTTGAAGTCCCGCAATGGACCCGTAGCCTTGGCGCTCCCACTGCAAGCCCTTATGGCAAACCTTCAACGTTCGAAACCAAAGCCGTCAGGAATCTATATCCCGGCCTGAAGGACACGATGTCCGCCTACAGCACCTCCCCACTTCAAGAGCTGGACGGCATCATTACACCGAACGGCCTGTTCTATGAGCGCCACCACGCAGGTGTCCCGCAAATCGATCCGGCGCAACACCGGCTGGTGATCCATGGCCTCACCGAAAACGCCTTGATCTTTACCGTGGACGAGATACGCCAGTTCCCCGCCGTGTCACGAGTGCACTTCATGGAGTGTTCGGGCAACCCATCGTTTCTACCTCCGTGGGGCAAAACCGCCGCCGAAGTCAGTGGCCTGGTCAGCTGTGCTGAGTGGACTGGCGTTACCTTGAAGACACTGCTGGATGAAACCGGGCTCAAACCGCAAGCCAAGTGGATCATTGCCGAAGGTGCGGACGGCGCGGCAATGACGCGCAGCATTCCCATCGAGAAATGCCTGGACGATGTGATGGTGGTCTACAGCCAGAACGGCGAGCGTCTAAGGCCGGAACAGGGCTACCCGCTGCGGCTGTTTGTCCCCGGCTACGAGGGCAACACCCACATCAAATGGCTGCGCCGACTTCATATCACCGATGCGCCCGCCTACAGCCGGGAAGAAACCGCCAAATACACCGACTTGATGGCGGACGGCAAAGCTCGGAAGTTTTCCTTCGTCATGGAGTGCAAATCGCTGGTGACCTACCCTTCCGGCACCCAGAAACTGACACGCAAGGGCCTGCATGAGATGCGTGGCATTGCCTGGAGCGGCCACGGCAAAATCACCCGTGTCGATGTCTCCGTCGACGGCGGCAATAACTGGACGCAAGCCAGGTTACAGGAGCCCATTCTGACCAAGGCGCTGACCGCCTTCAGGGCGCCTTTCGAATGGAACGGCCAAGAGTTGATGATCATGAGCCGCGCCATCGACGAGACCGGATATGTTCAGCCGATGCTGGAACAGCTGATCGATGAACGCGGCAAGGTCTCTTTCTACCACAACAACTCCGTGCAACCGTGGCGCGTGTCCAGCAATGGGGAGGTGACCAATGGACGGGCTTAAAGGTGGTTCGTTTTTCATCGGCTTGCTGTGCGCCTTTGCGCTGACCCACGCCTCGGCACAATCCCAATACGGTTTGGGCACCAAGGCTACCGAAGCGCAGATCGCCAGTTGGAACATCGACGTGGCGCCCGACGGCAAGGCTTTGCCTCCAGGGCGCGCAACGGTGGCGGACGGGGAAAAGGTCTACATGAACAGTTGCGTCAGCTGTCATGGAGTGAAACTCGAGGGCGGCGTCGGTCCTGCGTTGGCGGGCGGCGAAGGAACCCTGACTACTGACAAACCTCTCAAGACAGTCGGCAGCTATTGGCCCTATGCAACGACGCTTTTCGACTACATCCGCAGAGCCATGCCCTTCCAGGCGCCACAGTCATTGTCCAACGAACAAGTCTATGCAGTGACCGGCTACATCCTGCACATGAACAAGCTGCTGGACGCCAACGCGACCGTGGAAGCATCGACCTTGGTGGATGTAAAGATGCCGAATCGAGACGGTTTTTATACCGATGACAGACCGGACAGCAAGGCTGTTGCCTGTATGTCGAACTGTTTAAAAGCTCACTGACGGATCAAAAAATGTAAAATCCGCTCGCCGATAAACCGTTCCTTCTCAACGAGCTTTGCTGATGAAGCTGGCCAGCCGCGAAAAATCGATGATTGCCTGGTTGCTGTACTTCAGCATCCTGTTCGGTTCGTTGCTGTGCGCGATGGGCCATGGACAAATGGCCGGCTTGCGATTGAGCGGTTTGGACGGCGGACTGTTTTGCTCTACTAACGGCGGGGCAATATTCGAGGGCCAGCAGGATGTGCCCGCCCCTTCGCTGCCCGTCGTCGGTGATTGCGTCATTGCAAGCCTGTTCGGTGCGATCCTGCTGGCAGCGTTTTTCGGGCTGCTCGCCCTGCTTGCCAGCGAGCCAGCCTGGCCCTTGCCCGCACAACCGACCCGTTGCCTACCCAGGCAGCGCTGGCCCCTGATCAATCCTCGCGCCTCCCCCGCCCCGCTTCCCGCGCTCTGACCTCTTCACCACCCGCCGCTGCATGACGCGCGGCCGGTGTGTGCTCATTGAATTAAGCCAGGAAGCTCTTCATGTTTCGCTTGACTACTTTGGCGCTGCTCGCGGGCAGCACCTGCGCGTGGGCGCAAGACACTGCCCTGAACTTACCCACCAGCTACATCAACGCCTCGGCCAACCAGCCGAAACCGGCCACCAGCCTGGACCTGGATACTCCCATCGAAAGCGGCTCGCGCCTGAATCTCAGTGCCCGGGAAAATCCCGCCTCTGTAAGCGCGGCCGATCGCAAGACGATGGAACGTATCGGCGCACGCAACTTTCAAGACGCGGCGAACGCTCTGCCTGGGGTTAACGCTTCTGCGCCACCCGGCTGGGGCGGCTATGTGTCGTACCGTGGCTTCAACGGTGCCCAGATCAGCCAGCTGTTCAACGGCATCAATCTGCAATACGGTGGCGCGGCCCGTCCGGTCGGCGCCTGGATTTATGACCGGGTGGAGTTGCTCGGCGGCCCTTCCTCGTTCCTCAACGGCAGCGGTGCCGTGGGGGGCAGCCTGAACGTGATCACCAAGCTTGCCAACCGTGAGGAAGATACCTTCGAGGGCCGAATGAGCTACGGTCGCTACGACACCTGGGAAACCGCGGTCGGCTTCAATAAAGCGCTCAACAGCGGCGATGGCCCGCGCCACTATGCGCGCCTCGACTACAGCCGCACCAGCAGCAACGGCTACATAGATCGCCAGGAGAACGGTGCGGGCAACCTGGCCTTCTCGCTGCTCAGCGACATCAACGACCGACTCTCCCATACGCTGGCGATCGAATACCTGGAAGAGAAGGAAGACAGTCCTTACTGGGGCACGCCGGTACTGCAACCGCTGACCGGCAAGCTGCAGATCGACAAGCACAACCGCTTCAACAACTACAACGTTGAGGACGGTCGCTACGAGCAGCGCACCCGCTGGATACGCTCGATCACGGACTACCAGCTGGACGACAATACCCAGTTGCGCAATACCTTCTACCACTACGATGGCCAGCGCGATTACCGCAACCTTGAGGTCTACCGCTACAACAGCGACAACAGCGCCATCGCCCGCTCCGGCGGTTACCGCCAGCGGCACGACCAGGAGGTCAACGGTGACCGAATCGAGTTGACTCACCAGGCTCAACTGTTCGGCCTGGCCAGCGATTGGGCGCTGGGCGTGGATTACAACACCAACCAGCAAACCAATTACCCGTTGTCCAAAGGCGCCTTCGACACCATCGATCCAGATGGCTTCGAGCCGGGCCACTTCCTGGACATTCCGGGGATGGATGCACCGCGCACTAAAGGTCGCAGCACGTGGACCGATACCTCGTCGGCGTTCGTCGAGAACCGCACGCGCCTGACCGAGCAACTGGCGCTGATCACTGCGCTGCGTTATGACCATATCGATTTCGAGGTGGTCGATCATGCGGCGCAGGCCAGACTCGACAAGCGTTGGGATGCAATCACGGGACGCCTGGGCCTGGTGTACGACCTGACGTCGAATGTCAGCCTTTATACCCAATACAGTACCTCGGCCGAGCCGCCGGGAGGGACGCTTACCAGCGCCTCCATTGCCCAGGTGAGCGACTTCGACTTGAGCACCGGTCGCCAATTCGAGGTGGGCAGCAAGTTCGATTTTCTTGACGGTCGCGGCTCGGCCACCGCCGCGGCCTACCGCATCGTGCGCAAGAACATCTCCGTCCCCTCCTCGACGGTGCCCAACACCACCGAACAAGCGGGTCAACAAACCTCCACCGGCATAGAGCTGGCCGCTTCATTCAAGATCACGCCCAAGCTATTGGCGGCTGGTAACTTCAGTTGGGTAAGGGCTGAGTACGACGAGTTCAATGAAACCATCGCCGGTGTTGTGTTCTCGCGCAAAGGCAAGAATCCGGTGAATATTCCCGACCGCGTAGCCAATCTCTGGCTGACCTATGACGTGGCTCCTGACTGGCAGCTCGGGGCTGACGTGCGCTATGTGTCGTCGGTCTACGCCAACACCGCCAATACGACCTGGGTGCCCTCGTACACTGTCTATGGTTTGTCCATGACCCACGATCTGGACAAACACGTACAGGTCAGCGCGCGCCTGCGCAACCTGACCGACGAGGTCTATGCCCGTTTCATCCACCAGAGCAACACCCAGTATTACGTGGGCGAGCCGCGCAGTCTGGAAATCGCTGTGCAGTGGAAGTACTGACGACCCCGAACGGAATGCAGCACACGGTCTGGCGACCTGACAGGTCTAATCATGATTCGGAGCGCAGTCCTTCCCGCGTTGATCAGTCTGTTTGAATGGCCCGCTGGACGGGACCGCCAGGGACGGCGGCTTTCACTGTTTTTTCTCTGGGCTCAACGCTCACGGGGCTTACCCTCTAATCGGCAATTGAGCGTCCATTGTTCGTACGGACTAAAACTTGAAGCGCCCGACCAATCCTTGAAGCTGGCCAGAAATGGCCGTCATTCGCCCCGATCCGGCATGGGCTGAATGCGCGAACTCCTCTACCATCTGCGCATCGGCGTGGATCTGTGCGATGTGCCGATTGATCTCCTCCGCCACTTGATGCTGCTCCTCTGCCGCCGTGGCGATCTGGGTGTTCTGGTCGCGAATCGAGTCCACTGAAGCGCGGATCTTGTCAAAGCTGTCGCGGGCCCGCTGGATCCGCTGCACGCTAGCCTGGGACGCTTGCAGGCTGCCTTGCATCTGCTGGGTGACTTCCTGGGTACGGCGAGCGAGGTTACCCAGTAGGCTGTCTATTTCGCCGGTAGAGTCGGAGGTGCGACGAGCCAGGGCGCGAACTTCATCCGCGACCACTGCAAAGCCACGCCCTTGATCACCCGCGCGAGCGGCCTCGATGGCGGCATTGAGCGCCAGCAAGTTGGTCTGCTCGGCAATCGAGCGAATGGTGTCGAGAATCGCATTGATGTTATTGCTGTCTTGCTCGAGCAGCTGCATGGTCTGGGTCGATACCTGCAGCTCCTCACTGAGCTTGAGCACGCTGCCGGTGGCTTCGCTGATTTGCTTCTGGCCATCGTGCACGTCGCGGTAGCCTTCGTCAGCACTCGACGCCGCGGCACTGCAGGAACGTGCGACCTCATTGGCAGTGGCGAGCATTTCATTGAAAGCGGTGCTTACCAGTTCCACCGCCTCACGTTGGCGGCCGGCAGCCAGGTTCATGTTATTGGCGACTTCGTTGGTGTCAGCGGCAGCGACTTGCAGATCGGACGACGCATTGCCAATACGCTTCACCAACTGAGCGATCATGCTTAGAAACTGATTGAACCAACCGGCCAGGTTGGCAGTTTCGTCCTTGCCCCGTACTTGGAGTTGACGTGTAAGGTCACCTTCACCTTCGGCAATCTCTTGCAACCCATCAGCCACGCCACGAATCGGGCGCACGATCACGCTGGCAAAACCAGCACCAACGATGGCGAACACCACGGCCAATGCAACAGCGATGACTGCAATCAACCAGGTCAGGCTCATGGCGTCGGCCATCACTTCATCACGCTTGATCAGGCCGATAAAACGCCATCCCAGGCCATCGGAACTCAGGACGTTGACCATGTATGGCACACCATCGATCTCGACTTGAGTCACCCCATCAGCGCTTTTGGCCAATTCGGCATAGCCGGGTCCTAGCTCACCTAACGGCTTGAAATTGTTTTTGGCATTTGCGGGATCGACCAAGACATTGCCATTGGCCTCGACCAACATCAGGTAACCACTCTTGCCCAACTTGATGGCTTTGACCAATTCAGTCAGTTGCTTGAGCGATACGTCCACGCCAACGACGCCCACCGCGGCACCGCTCGCGTCATTGATCGTGCGGACCGTGCTGACCAGCACCATGTCATCGGGTGCCCAGTAATACGCGCCCGTCCTTACGGTTGAGCCTCGTGCGGCTTCCATGGCAGCCTTGTACCAAGGTCG
This sequence comes from Pseudomonas sp. H1_F01, assembly GCF_054681425.1. Classification (NCBI taxonomy): domain Bacteria; kingdom Pseudomonadati; phylum Pseudomonadota; class Gammaproteobacteria; order Pseudomonadales; family Pseudomonadaceae; genus Pseudomonas; species Pseudomonas sp. H1_F01. Next base: position 4,325,515 of record NZ_CP162823.1, read on the forward strand.
CACCCGTGGGTCGTAGCTGGCCATTGTCTGGTCATCGGGCCAACCTGCAAAACCTCCGTCATTGAGTCCAAGGGAAATGGAAGCCGTGGTTGGGTGGGTTTCTGCGAAACTGTCGAATACCACCTGGATCTGTCGATCGACCTTCGTCACAGGCGTTTTCGGGGCGTCAGCGGCCGTATAGTTCTTCAATCCCTGAACGTTGGCGATCCGAGGGTCTTTGGCAAGGTATTCGACGTTTTGGCGGATGCTGTCGAAAAACTGCCGCATCCCGCGGTCAATCTGCCTGATTTCGCGGCCACTGCTATCCAGGAAACTGGCTTGCGCTGCGCTACGCAAGTTCAGTACGACAACCATTGCGACCAATATGACTGGCGCGCAGGCGATAGCGGCAAACGCCCACGTGAGTTTCTGTTTGATGTTCATGAGTATTCCTGGGCAGGCAGATGGAACGTGGGCGCCCATGGGTAAAAGCGCCCGCGGCGAGTGCCGTAAATGTTGCTCACACGACGTGGAAACGAGACAACTCGGTCGTCATTTTTCTTTCAGATAATGCCTGCCCTCCTCTCAAGAGGAGGGACGAGAAGGCCGACGCATCGTCAATTCAGAAACGCCCAGGAGCGAAGGGTGCCGGCTCGACCACTGGTGTTTCTCCCATCATTAATTCCGCAAGCAGCCGGCCACTGACCGGACCTAGCGTAAAACCTTGATGAGCATGGCCGAAGTTGAACCAGAGCCCCTTATGCGACGGCGCGGCACCAATGACCGGTTTCATATCAACGGTACAAGGTCGCGCACCGCTCCATGGCGTCCGCTCAACCTGAGATCCCAATGCCAAGAGTTGTCGGGCCGCGCTTTCGGCCTTCCCTAGCTGCACTGGGGTCAGAGGCGCATCGAGACGGGCGAATTCGGCCCCCGTTGATAGACGCACACCACGCTTCATCGGCGCCAACATGTAGCCTTGCTCGGTATCAAGCACCGGGCGACTCAAGTTTGCCCCGTCGGCGAAATGGGCGTGATAACCACGCTTGATAAACAACGGGATGCGGTAACCCATGGGCCTCAGCAACTCTTGGGCCCAAGGACCAAGCGCCACGACGACCTGTGATGCTTCGACCGGCCCGGACTCGGTGGAGACTCGCCAGCCAGCTCCCGCTTGGCGCAATGAACGGGCATCGCCGCGTTCAAACTGTCCGCCCTCACGCAAGAAGAGCTCGGCATAGCGTTGCACCAGCTCTCCCGGATCAACACAGGTCCAAGGTTGAAGCCAGTGAATCCCCCCAACGAGAGCTTCACCCAAAGCGGGTTCTGCGAGCCTGAGCCCGGCGCCGTCCAACGCTTGCGACAATACACCGTGCGCACTCACACGCTGGGCGCTCTCCATCGCCTTTTCATATTTTTCCGGGGTTCGAAAAGCTTGAATCCAACCTTTGCGCACGATCAGGTGTTGGGCCTCGCTTTGCTCGATCAACTCGGAGTGCTCGCTGATTGAATGCTCGACCAAGGTCCGAAAGGCGTCCGCAATAGCTTGGTAATGCCTTGGCGCTGAGTTGGCCCAATACCTGGTCAGCGTAGGCATGTACTCCGGCAGCGCACGCAGATGATAATTGACGCCGATATCGCGCTTGGTCACCACTCTCATCAGGCTCGCCAGGTCCCTTGGGAACCCGTACGGTTCAACGGCCTCGCGCTGGATGATCCCGGCATTACCGTATGACGTCTCGCGCCCGGGCGCCCCCTTGTCTACCAAGGTCACCGCACAGCCCCGGCGTTGCAGATGCAGGGCCGTGCTTATACCAACGATGCCGGCACCCAGTACTACTACTTGTTTGTCGTTCACGCTGCCTCCAACTCAAGCACGCTGCTGCGCGATGACACTGATTTCAACCAACGCATCCACCACGAGGCCGGCACAGACGGTAGCGCGAACAGGCAAATTGGCCGTGAAAAACGAAGCATAAATCCTGTTGAACTCGGCGAAGTTACTCCGCTCGGTCAAGTACACCGTGACGCTCACAACGTCATCCAACGACAGTGACTCAGCTTCCAGTGTTTGAGCAATGCGCATCAAGGTCAGGCGCGTTTGTGCCTCGATACCCTCCGGGAAGCTGCCATCCTCATTGAACGGCAACTCTCCAGACAAAAACACGAGACCTTGGCTGTGGCGGACTTTTGAAAAGGGCAGATTGCTAACCGTCATTGTGGTGATTCTCTCTAAGCGGACTTATGAACGCGCCTATAACAGGCGCCATTTTTAGCCATCGACTCGACCGAGCGTGTCACAGCAGATCGGAAATCGGTCTACAAGCTTTACCGATGGATAAGTATATACAGGACTAAGCATTTAACGTGCCTGTTAGACAAGGACCCCCTTCAGACCCCTGATCCGAAGTGGATCGAGCACTGCTTCTGTCCAAAATACTGTCCGCAGAAAGCCTTACCATGCGCTTCCTTTCGACTCATCAATGAGATACCGGAAACACTCCGATGCAACCTTCAGTTACACCTGAAAAAATATTCATGTGAGCACCCCCTGGCCTGGAAGGCGTTTACGAGCAGCGATCAACAGAAAAGATAAGGCTTGGCCTGAACATTGCGTTACCTATATATACAGGATCATACAGCACCACTTCCTTGTGGCCCTGCACCTAAGAGGTAATCAATGAAAAAACTGCACCAGATGACTGCCGCGACTACCGAAGGGATGAGCCTCGCAGACCGGATCGCCGAATTGGCGACACTCTTCCACTACAGCCTCCCGCACGAAATCCTTCAAAGCGCTGAACAGCCGAGCCCGCAGCGTCCCCTGCGGCACCATCCAGATCGCAATACCTTCCAGCAAAATTCCCGAGAGGTTAGCCTTGTATGAACGCCAACGACCTGACCCTGCTTGCTCGCGCTGAAGTACGCGAATTGGCCAGTTACAACGCCGGCCTCGCCGCTGATGCAGTGCGCAAACGCTTCGGTCTGACACGCGTCGCTAAATTGGGCAGCAATGAAAACCCAATGGGCACCGCCCCCGCTGTCAACGCCGCGACCACCCAAGCCTGCCATGAGATTGCGCTGTACCCCGACTCTGGCTGCCAGGCACTACGCTCCGCACTCTCGGAAAAACTTGATGTTCCGGAAGATCGCTTCGTGTTCGGCAACGGTTCTGAGGATTTGCTGAGTGTCATCAGCCGAGTGTTTCTGGACCATGATGATGAAGTGGTTACCGTAGTGCCCTCCTTCGGCTTGCATTTTATTTTTCCAGTGGCAGCCGGCGCTCGGGTAATCGGTGTCCCCATGACCGACCAAGGCACTTTTGACGTGGCGGCCATGATTTCCGCCCTTACACCGCATACCCATGTGCTGATGTTTTCCTGCCCCTCCAATCCGGTTGGCTGCACCTTGAGCGCAATCGAATTGAAGCAATTGCTCGATGCATTACCTCCGAAGTGCTTGCTGGTGTTTGACGAAGCCTATTACGAATACGCCCAATGGGAGCCTGAGTACCCAGACTGCCTCGGCTTGATCCAGGCCAGCGGCAAGCCGTTTATCCTGCTTCGAACCTTCTCCAAGGCCTATTCATTGGCAGGTTTACGCATCGGCTATGGCATTGTCAGCGACCCGCTACTGGCCGATTTGATCAATCGCCTGCGCACCCCCTTCAACGTAAACCGAGTGGCCCAAGCCGCTGCGGTCGCCGCGCTGGCCGATGAAAATCATCTGAATGCCGGCCTCTCCCACGTCGCCAGCGAACGCCGACGACTGGAGATCGCACTGCAAGAGCAAGGCATCACAACTGCCCCCTCCATGGCTAACTTCCTCTTTTTCAGCACCCCTTATCCTGCCGAAGTCATCAACCAAGCATTGCTGCGCGAAGGGGTCATCATCAAGCCTTGGCGCGAAGCGGGATATACTCAGTACTTGCGGGTATCCATAGGAAGCTGTGAGGATAACGATCTTTTCCTCCATTCCTTGGCAAGAGTCCTTGCCGCACAAGAGACACGGACCGACTGATGATCAAAAATGCACCACAAGCGCTCTACCGACGCGCGAAGGAATTTGTGCTGGACCAACTTCGAGCGGGCGTTTGGAAACCTGGCGACCTGATCTACTCAGAGAACCAGTTGGTGCAAGAGCTGGGCATCTCGCGCATGACCGTCAATCGAGCCCTGCGCGAGCTGACCGAAGAAGGTCTATTGGTGCGGATTTCAGGTGTTGGAACATTCGTAGCCGAAAGCAAGCCGCAATCGAACCTGTTGCGCATCACCAACATCGCTGACGAGATTCTCGCTCGGGGTCATAGTTACGGCTGTCGCGTCCTGCACCTGGGACGCGAATCCGCATCGATGTCAGTCGCTTCCGCCCTGGGCCTGCCCACGGGCTCTTCGGTTTTTCATCTGGTTTGTGCGCACAGCGAAGAAGACGTGCCAGTGCAGCTTGAGGATCGTTACGTCAATCCCGAGCTGGTGCCAGAGTTCCTGAAACAAAAATTCGGCGAACACCTGCAACCGGCCAAATACCTTTTGCAAGTCATCAAGCCCGACGAAATGGAACATATCGTAGAGGCCTGCCACCCCAGCGCAGAGGAGAGCAAACATCTGCAAATCGATGCAACCGAACCTTGCCTGGCCCTCATACGCCGGACTTGGAGCCAAAACAAAATTGTCACCTTTGTGCGGCTCGTCCACCCCTCCTCCCGCTATCGCCTGGGTAGCCGCCTACCCATGAACGCAGCGCACAGAGACGTCTGACTCTTCGACACATCTGCCGTAAAGCTTGACCAGCGCCGCTTCCAAAGGGCGTCGGTCGCTTTCTGATTCATACATCACAATAGACCCAGGCCCTACGCCCGTAGTGACCGGAAAAAACGAAACTGATCCCCCCTCCCCTCAGCGTTTCCAGCCCTTCCTCCACCCATGCACATCCGAGCAGATAAATGGCTGCTTGATTGGCTATGCCTGTATGTACAAGTATGTATTTACGCGGTAAAGTCGATCCGTCACCTCGACACGCTTAAACCAAAAAATGGGCTCTGTGTACCACTCCCATAGCGACACACACGAGCTCCGTACCGCATCCGTGCGCTCAAGCGCTCTTTGGTCCTTAGGAATAAAAACAATGAAAAAATCTATTTTGACCCTCTCTGTACTGGCGTTGTGTGTGGCTGGCAGCTTTGCCTCGGCCAAGGAGTACAAGGAGTTGCGGTTCGGCGTTGACCCCTCTTATGCCCCTTTCGAGTCCAAAGCTGCCGACGGTAGCCTGGTGGGCTTTGACATCGACTTAGGCAATGCGATTTGTGCTGAATTGAAAGTGAAGTGCAAATGGGTCGAGAGTGATTTTGACGGCATGATTCCCGGCCTGAAAGCCAACAAATTCGACGGGGTGATCTCCGCCATGACCGTGACATCCTCGCGCGAAAAGGTCATCGATTTCTCCGATGAGCTGTTCTCCGTTCCTACCTCCTTCGTTTTCAAGAAAGGCTCCGGCCTGACCGAAGATATCAAGACGCTCGTCGGCAAGACGGTTGGTTATGAGCAAGGCACCACCGAGGAAGCTTATGCCAAGGCCGTACTGAACAAAGCCGGGGTCAAAACCCAAGCCTATGCCAACCAGGACCAGGTCTATTCGGACTTGGTGACTGGCCGTCTCGATGCCTCGATCCAGAATATGTTGCAAGCCGAAATGGGCTTCTTGAAGTCGCCGCAAGGGGCAAATTTTGAGGTAAGTAAAGCAGTCGAGCATGAACTGTTGCCCGCGAAAACCGCGGTAGGTCTCGCCCAAGGCAACGCCGATCTCAAGGCCCTGCTAAACAAAGGCATCCAGGCACTGCATGAAGATGGCAGCTATGTAGCCATCCAGAAAAAACACTTTGGTGATCAGAATATCTACAGCGGTAAATAACACGCTGCGCCCATTTTCGGATGGGCGTTTTTCTTGATTGACGAAGGGCTGTCCAATGCTAGAAAACCTATTGCAGACTCTAGGCTTCAGCCTAAGGGGTTTCGGCCCGCTGTTGCTGCAAGGCTCCTGGATGACTGTCAAATTATCCGCACTGTGCTTGTTGCTGAGCGTGGGCCTGGGATTGATCGGTGCCAGCGCGAAACTCTCGAAGTCAGCCTTGCTACGCATCCCTGCGCAAGCCTACACCACGCTTATCCGCGGCGTGCCCGACCTGGTCTTGATGCTGCTGATCTTCTATAGCCTTCAGACGTGGCTGACGAATCTGACCGATGCCTTTGGCTGGGAATATATCGAGATCAATCCTTTCAGCGCAGGGGTCATCACCCTGGGCTTCATCTACGGTGCGTATTTCACCGAAACCTTCCGCGGAGCGATTCTCGCCGTTCCAAAGGGGCAATTAGAAGCAGCCACGGCCTATGGCCTGACCCGCGCCCAACGATTCCGCCTGGTGCTCTTCCCGCAAATGATGCGCTTTGCATTACCGGGCATTGGCAACAACTGGATGGTGATCCTGAAAGCGACCGCACTGGTCTCGATCATTGGTCTGGCTGACCTGGTCAAGGTTGCCCAGGATGCAGGAAAGAGTTCCTATCAACTGTTCTTCTTCCTGATCCTTGCAGCGTTGATCTATTTGGTTATCACCACCGCGTCAAACTATGTCTTGCGCAGGCTGGAAAGTTTTTACGCCGCAGGAACTCGGGAGGCCGTGCGATGATTGAGCTATTGCAAGAATATTGGAAACCCTTTCTGTACCACGATGGTTATCACATCACGGGCTTGGCGATGACACTATGGCTGCTCAGTGCCTCGCTCTTCTTCGGCTTCTTGATGGCGGTCCCGCTATCGATTGCCAGGGTTTCAAGCAACCTTTTCGTGCGCTGGCCCGTACAGTTCTATACCTATTTGTTCCGTGGCACGCCTCTGTATATACAGCTACTGATCTGCTACACCGGCATCTACAGCCTCGCTGCGGTGCGCTCCCAACCGCTGCTTGATGCATTCTTTCGCGATGCGTTGAACTGCACCATCCTGGCCTTTGCCTTGAACACTTGCGCCTACACCACGGAGATCTTCGCCGGGGCGATACGCAACATGAATCATGGTGAAGTCGAAGCAGCGAAGGCCTTTGGGCTTCGAGGATGGAAGCTTTACACCTATATCATCATGCCGTCTGCATTGCGTCGCTCACTGCCGAACTACAGCAACGAAGTGATACTGATGCTGCATTCCACCACGGTCGCTTTCACCGCCACGGTACCGGACATCCTCAAGGTTGCCAGAGATGCCAATTCAGCAACATTTCTGACCTTCCAATCGTTCGGCATCGCCGCAGCGATTTACCTCGCTATCACTTTCTCTCTGGTCGGTCTGTTCCGTCTGGCTGAGCGCCGTTGGCTGTCATTCCTCGGCCCAGCTCATTAATTCAGGGTGCTCGAATATGTACAAACTGACCGTAGAAAACCTGCATAAAAGTTATGGCGACCACGAAGTCCTCAAGGGTGTTTCGCTGAAAGCAAAGGCCGGCGACGTCATTAGCCTGATCGGTGCCAGCGGGTCGGGCAAAAGCACATTTTTGCGCTGTATCAACTTTCTGGAAATCCCTAGCAACGGCGCCATGAGCCTCGACAATCAGCCGATACGCATGATCCATGACCACCACGGCATGCGCGTTGCAAACGCAGATGAACTGCAGCGGCTGCGCACCCGACTGGCGATGGTATTCCAGCATTTCAATCTGTGGAGCCACATGACCGTGCTCGACAACATCACAATGGCCCCTCGCCGAGTGTTGGGGGTCAGCAAGAAGGATGCAGAGGAGCTGGCTCGGCGTTACCTGGACAAGGTTGGTTTACCATCGCGAGTTGCCGATCAATACCCGGCCTTTCTCTCGGGCGGCCAGCAGCAGCGCGTCGCGATAGCCCGGGCGCTGGCCATGGAACCGGAAATCATGCTGTTCGACGAACCGACGTCTGCCCTGGACCCTGAACTAGTAGGAGAAGTGCTGAAGGTCATTCAGGGCCTCGCCGAAGAAGGCCGAACCATGATCATGGTGACGCACGAAATGAGCTTCGCTCGTAAGGTATCGAACCAGGTGTTGTTCTTGCACCAAGGGCTCGTAGAAGAGCAAGGGCCGCCTGAGGAAGTGCTGGGGAACCCTAAGAGCGAGCGTTTGCAGCAATTTCTCAGCGGCAATCTGAAATAACCGAAGTGCCTTAAGCCGGCTGGACGCTTACCGTGCCTGAAAAATGTTTTCAGGCGCGCGATTGCGTCCGAAATGGTTCGCCGTTCTGTTGACCAGAAGAGCCACGTGCGAGAGCAATCCCAGCGTCTTGCTCTGGCTCAGCTCATGATCCCTGGCTGAAACTGTCACAGCGCGCCCAGTGCGCAAAGCTTGATGGCAAAACCTGCATCAATGCCATTCGAACGAAAAAACTAATCACGTGAAGATATTCATGCCGACAACAATAGTGGTCAAAAATCTGCTTGATTAAGCTTGTATATACATGATTATATTTACTCGCCCAGATGTAGCGGAAACCAACAATAAGCTGCAAGTCATCTCGAGAGGATTACCGGTGAGCAAACCACTCCATTTCCGTAATATCGAAATCCGCGCCCCTCGCGGTAACACGCTGACCGCCAAGAGCTGGCTGACCGAAGCGCCGCTGCGCATGCTGATGAACAACCTCGATCCGGAAGTGGCCGAGAACCCCAAGGAGTTGGTGGTCTACGGTGGCATCGGCCGCGCGGCGCGCAACTGGGAGTGCTACGACAAGATCGTCGAAAGCCTCACCCACCTGAACGACGACGAAACCCTGCTGGTGCAATCCGGCAAACCGGTGGGCGTGTTCAAGACCCACAGCAACGCCCCCCGCGTACTGATCGCCAACTCCAACCTGGTGCCGCACTGGGCCAGTTGGGAGCACTTCAACGAACTCGACGCCAAGGGCCTGGCCATGTACGGCCAGATGACCGCCGGCAGCTGGATCTACATCGGCAGCCAGGGCATCGTGCAGGGCACGTATGAAACCTTCGTCGAGGCTGGTCGCCAGCATTACGATTCCAACCTCAAGGGCCGTTGGGTGCTGACCGCCGGCCTGGGCGGCATGGGCGGTGCGCAACCGTTGGCCGCGACCTTGGCCGGCGCATGCTCGCTTAACATCGAGTGCCAGCAGGTGAGCATCGATTTCCGCCTGAAAACCCGCTACGTCGACGAGCAGGCCAAAGACCTCGACGACGCCTTGGCGCGCATCGAGAAATACACCGCCGAAGGCAAGGCGATTTCCATTGCACTGTGTGGGAACGCGGCCGAAATCCTGCCGGAAATGGTCCGTCGTGGTGTGCGTCCGGACATGGTCACCGACCAGACCAGCGCCCACGACCCCCTCAACGGCTATCTGCCGGCCGGCTGGACCTGGGACGAATACCGTGCCCGCGCCAAGACCGAGCCCGCCGCCGTGGTGAAGGCCGCCAAGCAATCGATGGCCGTGCACGTCAAAGCCATGTTGGCCTTCCAGAAAATGGGCGTGCCGACCTTCGACTACGGCAACAACATCCGCCAGATGGCCCAGGAAGAGGGCGTCGAAAATGCCTTCGACTTCCCGGGTTTCGTCCCGGCCTACATCCGTCCGCTGTTCTGCCGTGGCATCGGTCCGTTCCGCTGGGCGGCGCTGTCCGGTGACCCGCAGGACATCTACAAGACCGACGCCAAGGTCAAGGAACTGATCCCCGACGACGCTCACCTGCATAACTGGTTGGACATGGCTCGCGAGCGCATCAGCTTCCAGGGCTTGCCGGCACGTATCTGCTGGGTTGGCCTGGGCCAGCGCGCCAAGTTGGGCCTGGCGTTCAACGAGATGGTGCGCAGCGGTGAGTTGTCGGCGCCGATCGTCATCGGCCGTGACCACCTCGATTCCGGTTCCGTGGCCAGCCCGAACCGTGAAACCGAATCCATGCAGGACGGCTCCGACGCCGTTTCCGACTGGCCGCTGCTCAATGCCTTGCTCAACACCGCCAGCGGCGCGACGTGGGTGTCGCTGCACCACGGTGGCGGCGTCGGCATGGGCTTCTCCCAGCATTCGGGCATGGTGATCGTCTGCGACGGCACCGACGAAGCGGCCGAGCGGATTGCCCGCGTGCTGCACAACGACCCGGGCACTGGCGTGATGCGCCATGCCGATGCCGGTTACCAGATCGCCATTGATTGCGCGAATGAGCAAGGCTTGAACCTGCCAATGATCACTCTTGTTAAAGGAGCCAAAGCATGAAAACACTTAACGTTATCCCAGGCCAATTGAGCCTTGCCCAACTGCGTGCCGTTTACCAGCACCCAGTAAAAATCACCCTCGACCACAGTGCCTCTGCGCAAATTGAAGCCAGTGTCGCTTGCGTGGAGCAGATCCTCGCCGAGAATCGCACCGCCTACGGTATCAATACCGGTTTCGGCCTGCTGGCCTCGACCCGTATCGCCAGTGAAGATCTGGAAAATCTGCAACGTTCGCTAGTACTGTCCCACGCCGCTGGTGTGGGTGAGCCGATCAGCGATGCGCTGGTGCGGTTGATCATGGTGCTCAAGGTCAATAGCCTCAGCCGTGGTTTCTCCGGCATACGCCGCGTGGTGATCGATGCTCTGATAGCATTGATCAACGCCGAGGTGTATCCGCATATTCCGTTAAAAGGTTCGGTCGGCGCATCTGGTGACTTGGCACCTTTGGCGCACATGTCCCTCGTGCTGCTGGGAGAAGGCAAAGCCCGTCATAAGGGCGAATGGCTGGAAGCCACCGAAGCACTGAAGGTGGCCGGTTTGGCGCCGTTGACGCTGGCTGCCAAAGAGGGTTTGGCGTTGCTCAACGGTACCCAGGTGTCCACTGCTTATGCTCTGCGCGGTTTGTTCGAGGGCGAAGACCTGTTTGCAGGCGCCTTGGCCATCGGTGCGTTGACGGTCGAAGCTGTCTTGGGCTCCCGCTCGCCGTTTGACGCACGTATCCATGCCGCTCGCGGCCAGAAGGCCCAGATTGATACAGCTACTGCTTATCGCGACCTGCTGGGCCAAAGCAGTGAGGTCGCCGATTCGCACAAGGACTGCGGCAAGGTCCAAGACCCCTACTCTCTACGCTGCCAACCTCAAGTCATGGGAGCGTGTCTGACCCAGTTCCGTCAGGCAGCGGAAGTATTGGCCGTAGAAGCGAATGCTGTCTCCGATAACCCGCTGGTCTTTGCCGCTGAGGGCGATGTGATTTCTGGCGGCAACTTCCACGCCGAGCCAGTGGCCATGGCCGCAGACAATATGGCATTGGCCATTGCTGAAATCGGCTCCCTGAGCGAGCGCCGCATTTCGTTGATGATGGATAAACACATGTCACAACTGCCGCCGTTCTTGGTAGCCAATGGCGGCGTGAACTCGGGGTTCATGATTTCTCAAGTAACAGCAGCAGCGCTAGCCAGTGAAAACAAGGCGCTGGCTCACCCCCATTCCGTAGACAGCCTGCCCACGTCCGCGAACCAGGAAGATCACGTATCGATGGCACCTGCGGCTGGCAAGCGATTGTGGGAAATGGCTGAAAACACCCGTGGAATCCTGGCTGTGGAGTGGCTAGCGGCCTGTCAGGGCCTGGACTTGCGTGACGGCTTGAAGACGTCGCCCAAGCTGGAACTGGCCCGGAACAGTCTACGAAGCAGAGTGGCCTATTACGAGAAGGATCGTTTCTTCGCGCCGGATATCAATGCGGCCAGTGAGTTATTGGCTTCCGGCTGCTTGAACGACTTGGTATTGAATAAGTTGTTGCCCAGCATCTGATAGATGATATCCGCCATGAACAAATGATGACTGCGTTAGGCACAGCGTTTTATTGGCTGTGCCTAACGCGCGTAGGCGATCGCCTCGAAATACTGACACTCAAATCCACCGGGCCATCACAAGGATGACCGCTGGAAGTGCTAATCCTGCCAGCATGGTCTGGCAAGCGATGATCCCAGCCATAAGGGGGGCGTCTCCCCCTAATTGCCTTGCCATGATGTAGGAGGATGAGGCTGTGGGCAGTGCCTGGAATAGAAGTGCTGCAACCGCGGCCTTTCCTTCAAGTTCGAACAGGTGGCACGCCCAAAGCGTAACCAGTGGCATGATTAGAAACTTGGTCAGCGACGAGTAACCCACCGGGCGAAACCATTGCCTTATGCTTCCGAACTCAAGCGCAGCACCAACGCAGAGCAATCCGAGCGGCAGTGACGCTTGTCCCAAGGCCTTGAGCATCGGCTCAATACCGACAGGCAGTCCCCAGCCCGAGACCTGGACCAATCCGCCGGCGAAGCACGCGAGTATCAGTGGGTTCAATGCCAACTGCTTGAGGACTTTGCTCAATGGCATCCTGCCGGCTGATCCGTACTTCGCGAACACCATTACGCACAGAATGTTCACACTGGGCACTATGGCCGCGTTCGCGACCGCTGCCAGGGCTATACCCTGCACACCGAACAAGCCCGCGGCTGCCGACACGCCTACGTAGTTATTGAAACGTATCCCACCCTGAAAAACCGAAGTGAACGCAGCATCGTCCATGGTGATCAGCGACTTCGCGCCCAACAACATTAGCGATACCACCACAGTCGAGAACACGAGTACCGAAACCATGCTTTGAAAGGGCACGCCATCAAGGTTGGCGGTCGCCAGTCCGTGAAAGAAAAGAGAAGGCAGCAACACGTAGTACGCCAAGCGCTCTGCCTGTGCCCAAAAAGTATCCGTCAGAAAATGACGACGCTTGAGCCACGCGCCCAGCATGATCAGTAGTGCGATGGGCAACAAGGCAGTCAACAAGGAAAGGGTCATACGCGTGCCTTGGTTTTTTGTTCCGACGGTTCACATCCCACAATCAGTCGGCTCATCAGCGGCATGTCTACGGTAGGTCCAGTGATCATGGTGCCCTTAAGAACTCACTTGAATGAGGACCACGATAAGAGGTCGGACTCCAAAATAAAAACGTTTTAAACTTCAGCAATCAACAAGTACTACTCATGGTTTGCCGAGCAACGAATGCGCTTTCACCGCGTTCGCCAGGGCCCCTGCCAGTCGCCCAAGCGGACGATCTTCGCGCTCCAGCAATACCACGCGCCTGGTTTTTTGAGGCATGCCGAACGGCTCGACGGCCAGTGTCGTCAGGCTTACGACTTGATGTTCGGAGAGTGGAATGATGGATACGCCCAGCCCGCTTGAGACCATCTGGATAATCGCATCCTGGCTATCCAATTCCATGCTGGTCTGCACGCGCAGCCGCATAGCACGAAGCTCTCGCTCAATGGTACGACCTGCCCAGGCGCGACGATCAAATCGAATGAACGGCTGGCTTTTGAGTAGAAGCTTCAAGTCCTCATGCGCATGGGACGCCGGCGCGATGATCCAAAACCCTTCCTCGTAAAGTACCGTGCTTGCCAGGCCATAAGGGTGTGGCTTCACCGGCTCCGTGGTGATCGCAACGTCAAGCTCGCCCGCCTCCACGCGCGAGGCCAACTCAGCGGACATTCCCGACGCAACAGTGATGCGCAGGTGAGGATGCTCAGCACGCATTGCCAACAACGCGAGGGGCAAGACGCTCGCCAGCGCTGTATGAATGGCACCGATTCTGAGCCTGCCGCGCAACTCAGTGTCGCCTCCAATCTCGGAGGAGATCCCGTCGTATAAGGCTAGAATTTCTCGCGCGCGCTCAACGGCAATATGGCCTGCATCCGTCAGCACCGGCAACCGTCGTGAGCGGTCAAACAGGAGCGTATTGAAATCCTCCTCCAATGACCGAACATGAAGGCTGACCGCTGATTGGGTCAGGTGCACGGCGTCCGCTGCCCGAACAAAAGAACCGTATTGGGCAATGGCAAGCAGTGTTCGAAGCGCGCGTAATGACATGGCCATTCATCCTGCAAATTGATGGCCGAGCTTACCAGTTGGGCAGGCGCATGGTTTGGATGAAGCCTCGTTCCTGCCTGGTGATGGTCGCGCGCTTTATACCGGAGTGACCGTGGATTTCTAAGAGCGATAATGACTGAAGCTTTGCGGTTTCAGTCATTTAGCTAGACAGTCCGGCAGTCTGCTCACTGTCGCTCGTCTTTCGGACCGGGCTCATGTCACGACAAAACATTCGCCTGTACTCAGACGGCGAGGTGCCGAGCTGAACGCCGAATTGTTGCCTCAAGGATAAGGGGGTGCCAAACCCTGCTTCACCCGCCACACACTCAATGGGCAGGTCAGTCGTTTCCAACAGTTCCTGCGCCCTGACAACGCGCTGGGCATTCAACCATTTAGAGACGGTGCTGCCGGTAGCCTCCCTGAAGCGCCGAGTGAAAGTGCGCCGACTCATCTTTGCCCTGTCCGCCAGGACGTCGAGCGTCAGGTCACTGGACAGATTCATCCGAGCCCATTCCAGTACATCAGACAAATGCGTCTCTCTAGATAGGTGCGGCACAGGATATTCTATGTATTGAGCCTGTCCTCCCTGCCTATGTGGCGGTGTGACCAGCATTTTCGCGGTGCGATTCGCGGCCTCGGCTCCAAGTCGTTCGCGAACCAAATGAAGGCAACAATCAATTGCCGCCACGGTTCCCGCAGAAGTCACGATGTTGCCATCGCTGACGTAGAGCACTTCAGGCCTGAAGCGAACTTCTGGGAAACGTCGCGCAAACTCTTCTCGGGCGGCCCAGTGAGTGGTTGCTTCCTTGCCATCCAGTAATCCAGCATCTCCGAGGACGAATGAGCCTAAACATAACCCAACTATAAGCTTACCTTGAGCATTGGCCAGTTGGAGCGCTTTCACTAACTGTACAGATGCACCTACTAATTGATCGCCCCATGCCGGAATGACGATTACATCAGATTCCTCCATCAGTTCAAGACCATGAGCGACCGTTAAGTCGAGGCATTGGTCGCTAGCGACCATCCCTACCTTTTCTGCGCAATAATTGACCTCATACTGAGGTTCACCAGGTGCGGATTGAGCAGTGCCTAGCACCATTCCAGGCACAGAAAGATGGAACAGGCTGACACCTTCAAAAGCCAAAACAGCAACACGTATGGATCGCATCAATAGCCTCGCATGACAGTCGACCGCTTAAACAAGAGCGCTTTCGATGATTGAATGCTTCTCTCGTGCTGTCTCACAGTCGCGCCGATCAAATGGCCCGATTATATCGAAATATGTCCTTCAGGCCACTATTGTGATGCGACGCAGTCGGCAAGAATGCAGTTCTATACAGACTAATAGGATCAAATCCAATGATTTTCAGAAAACTGCCTCTTGCACTCAGCTTCGCTTGCGCTATTGCCAGCCCATGGGCATTCGCCAATACAGATGTATCGCCCGCACCGATCACGACCCAAAAAGTGGATTTTCAGCAAATTCGTAACGCAACAGTGAAAATTACCTACGGCGACACAACGTTCCTGATCGATCCGATGCTCG
Organism: Pseudomonas sp. H1_F01; assembly: GCF_054681425.1. Classification (NCBI taxonomy): domain Bacteria; kingdom Pseudomonadati; phylum Pseudomonadota; class Gammaproteobacteria; order Pseudomonadales; family Pseudomonadaceae; genus Pseudomonas; species Pseudomonas sp. H1_F01. The sequence continues at coordinate 4,340,901 of NZ_CP162823.1, forward strand.
CGAAAAAGGGAACCTATCCTGGATTTGAAAATACGTACCGAAGCGATCTCCGCAACCCAATGGTCGATCTCACCGAATCACCTGCCGAAGTAATCGCCGGTGTGGATGCTGTCATCCTCACACACACGCATCTTGACCATTGGGACGATGCCGCGCAGAAAGCGCTGCCTAAGGAAATCCCTCTATTCACCCAAGATGAGGACGATGCGAAATTGGTTCGTTCCCAAGGCTTTAAAAATGTGCACGTACTGACTGGCGAAGCTGAGTTTGGCGGAGTCAAAATCACTAAGGCAGGTGGTCAGCACGGCACCGATGAGATGTATGCCGTGCCTCCCCTCGCGAAACTTCTGGGCGAGGCAATGGGCGTTGTGTTTCAAGCCCCAGGCTACAAAACTCTTTACCTTGCCGGCGACACCATCTGGCGAAAAGAAGTAGATCAGACTATTCAAAAATATCAGCCCGAAGTTATCGTACTTAATACCGGGAAGGCGAAGGTGAATGGGTTCGATAGCGCAATCATCATGGGTGAGGACGACGTCCTACACGCATCCCAAGCGGCAAAAAACGCGAAGATAGTCGCCGTGCATATGAATGCTATTAACCACACCTCGCTAACACGTGAAGCGCTGCGCATTTACGTCAAGAAGCAAGGTATCGAGAGTCGCGTAGATATTCCGGAAGACGGCGCTTCGCTGGAGTTCTGAATTAAACCTCTCTAGGTCGGGGTAAAGACAAATTCTTTACGCCCCGATCTCGGCCTTAACCACCATATTTAGATAAATTGACCGGAGATCGTTCATGAAACGAGGTCTTGTAGTAGTTGATCTGCAAAACGAATACCTACCTACCGGCAATTTGCCTTTGACCGGCATTGACGCTGCTGTAGAGAATGCTATCCGGGTAATCAGCCACGCGCGCGATACGGGTTTTCCTGTTTTTCACATACGGCATGAGTCTGCTAAAGACGCTCCGATCTTTGCAAAAGGATCGACTGGTGCGGAAACTCAACCAGACGTAGCTCCGCAAGGTAACGAGCCTGTAATCGTAAAAAAACACATTAACGCCTTCAGGGAAACTGATCTGAGGCAGCAACTGGAAGCCGCTGATGTGAAGGAAATCGTAGTCATAGGGGCGATGAGCCACATGTGCATCGACGCCGTAGTACGCGCTGCAGCAGACATGGGATATCCCGTGACCGTACTGCATGATGCCTGCGCCACCTTGGATCTGACATTCCACGGCGTGACCGTTCCTGCCGCCCAAGCGCATGCAACCATGATGGCCGCATTTGAATTCGGCTATGCAAGCGTCATATCGGTAGACGAATATCTGAGGGCTTAAACGCTTATTTTTCGGTTGAGGAAGCGCTAATTGCCCCACTCTAGGACAGCTCCAATTCCAGTGCGTTTGGGGACAACGCAAGCAAGACGAATAGGGTATCAGGTACGCCAAGGGAGCCCGGCTTTACTAAGCCAGGCTCTCATGGACGGGAAGACTCAATGCGTCCTTCCATCACAAACCAGGGAAAACAGCTACCCCTAGGTCACAAACTGGTTGGCGAGCGCCTGCTGCTTGATGGCCAACGAATTAATAGATCTGCTGATTTCCTGAGACTCTTGCGCCTGCGCTGAAAGCGATTCGGTGACATCCCGAATTGTGACCACGTTTTGGCTAACCTCCTCCGCGACCCTGCTCTGCTCCTCGACCGCAGCGGCGATTTGGAAATTCATTTCGCTAATGATTCCCACAGACTCTTTGATTCGGTCAAATGCCCCTGAAGCTTGGCAGACGTGCCTAACAGCGACACTGGCCTGAGTTGAACCTTTTTTCATTGCGCTAACAGTCTCAAGGGTATTTCTCTGCAGTTGCTGGATAACGTCACGAATTTCCTCGATGGAATCACTGGTGTTGCTGGCAAGATTGCGAACTTCGTCAGCCACTACTGCAAAACCCCGCCCCGCCTCTCCCGCCCTTGCAGCCTCGATTGCAGCATTGAGCGCGAGAAGATTGGTTTGCTCAGCAACCGCCTGAATCACCTCAAGGACATTGCCGATGCGCTCGCTACTGCCGGCTAGCCCTTCGATCTTGGACATTGCCAAAGAAAGATCCTTAGCCAAACTTTCGATCGTCTCGGAAGTAGACCTAATAACTCGCAAGCCATCCTGAGTGGCAATACTAGCTACTCCCGTAGCGTCAGCCGCCCTAGTTGCGCTACATGACACTTCCTGAGCTGAGGAGCTCATCTCATTTGAGGCTGTCGCCGCTTGGTCGATTTCTCGGTATTGTTGCTGCATTTCCATGTTGATCTTACTAGAGATGATTGCAGATCGATCAGCATTACTGTGCGCTTCTAAGACTAACCGCTTAAGCTCAGACATCATAGGTTGTAACTTATCGAGAAAAGCGTTAAACCACATCACCAACACTCCCAACTCATCATTGCGAGGATACTGCAATCGCTTCGTAAGATCACCGCCAACACCCGCGACTTCCCTAAGCATTTCAGAAATGTGGTGAATCGGAACTGTTATCCTGCGAGCGATTAAACTAACCATAATCAGCCCAAATACCAAAGCCGCTAATCCAGATACTGACGACCATGCAGCATCAACAAAATTACGCCCATCCAATTTTACTTTAAGAGCATTGGCTGGCTGCATCACAACATCGCTAGGAATATCTAGAACGATGCCCCAATAAGAGGAGCCTGGAATTGGTTGTACGGCAACAGTGACCCTTTGACTGTTGTTTATGACCCCGAGAGACGTCAGACCACTTTTAATTGAACTCTCTAGCTTAAGTGCGTCACCAACACCTGCTCTAACTAATTGCAAACCTAGTTTTTTTGCATCTCCGCTATGACCCGCTAAGAGACCGGTAGGGCTGAAAATGCTGACTTGTCCTTCACCATCAAACAGTTTTTTGCTACTTTCCTCTACTAATTGTTGCACAGACTCCAAACTAACATCCATGCCGACCACTCCCAGTACCCTTCCATCCGCTATGAGAGGAAAGGATAAGGTCGTGATTAGTGTCTTCCTGCCAGATGACTCATCAAAATAAGGAGAAAGCAAACAAGGTTTACCAGTGGACTTCGGACAGGTGTACCATTTATTAAAATGGGTACCATCAAGCATAGTCGTTGTATCAGCTATCAGAGCCTCAGGCGTTGGTTGCAATACAAGACGCCCATCCTGCTGTGCAGCGTAAATAGAAAAGCGACCAGCCTCATTACTACCTAGCTCTTTAAGACCGATAAAATCATTATCGCGCCCATCAAGAGAATTAGGCTCAAACACGATATAGAGGCTCAGCAACTCAGAATGTAGAGCGAGATTATCTGCCACCAACTTTGTAAGCTCTCGCCTAGCTGTTACAGCCTCTAAATCACCGCCAAGTACCATTCTTCGAAATTGAACTGCACTTCCTGCTAGATCAACCCCACTCTGGTAGCCTGCTTGAAAGTATTTTTGCACTAAGCTACTTTGCAGCACGCCTTCGGCCAGGAGCAATTTGTTAGCAGAACCTTTGAGAAGTTCCTGAGCCTCAGCACTGGCCAAATCTGTATTTTTATTGGTTCTGTATATAGATATAGAGACTAATAAAAGCACTATCAAGCCGAGACACGCACCCACCATTACAAGCATGCGAAACTTAATTGAATCCCTGAGCAAGATCATCGCACATCCTCGAAATTAGTACGGAGACCACATCAAGAGATGCAAAGTCGATCCGTGCTGATCGCTTCCATTATTTTTCAGTGAGCAATACGAAAAGACCTCATGGCCAAGAGAGCAAGAGAGCAAGAGTTTGCTCCCAACGAATCATGAAGTCCTCAACGTTCTAAATCTTCCTAAACTTTATTCAGTCAAGCACATTAGCAAGCTACATGGATAGGCCCTGAGTGACTTGAAAACCCTCAAGGCCTGCGTTACCTACTCAATAGGTTCGTAAGGAAGCCCCACGTAATTTTCTGCAATCGTCCGCCGTCCAGCCTCAGAACGGACAAAGTAGTCGAGCTCGGCCTGCTTTATTCGCTGCCCAAAATCATCATTACCAGGGAAACGATGCAATATTGAAGTCATCCACCACGAGAAGCGCACGGCCTTCCAGATTCGGCGCAGACAAACTTCAGAATAGCGTTCGAGAAGATCCGTACGCCCCTCTTGGTAAACCTTAACAAGAATGCGGCTGAGTGTGCTCACATCGCTGGCCGCAAGGTTAAGGCCTTTTGCACCGGTTGGAGGCACAATATGCGCCGCATCACCCAGTAGAAAAAGGCTTCCGTACTGCATAGGCTCGACAACGAAACTCCGAAGTGGAGCAATACTCTTTTCAATGGACGGGCCAGTTATGAGCCGGTCAGCTGTTTCTGTAGGGAGCCGTTTTTTCAGTTCCTGCCAGAAACGATCGTCAGACCAAGCTTCGACTTTTTCATCGGTAGATACCTGAATGTAATAGCGGGTCCGCGTAGGTGACCGCATGCTGCATAAAGCGAAACCGCGCTCATGGCTGGCATAGATGAGTTCCTCACTCACAGGAGGTGTATCCGCTAACACCCCCAACCAACCGAATGGGTAGACACGCTCAAACTCCTTGAGAACCCCATCCGGGATTGTCTTGCGCGAAACCCCATGAAACCCATCACAGCCTGCGATGTAGTCACAGTCCAAGCGAACAGTCGATCCATCATGATCAAAGGTAATGTAGGGCGCCGGTGATTTTATATCTTGCGGTTGCACGTTCGTGGCGCTGTAGTAGGTAATACCTCCGCTGGAGCTTCTAGCCTCCATTAGATCGCGAGTAACCTCAGTCTGACCGTAAACCATTACCGTTTTACCGTTGGTCAAACCTTTCAAGTCTATATGCTCACAACGCCCATCGAACGCCAAGTCAAATCCGTCATGAACAAGCCCTTCGCGATCCATTCGCTCAGCAACACCCGCCTGTCGCAGCAAATCTACAGTCCCTTGCTCAAGCACGCCGGCACGGATGCGCCCCAGTACATAATCAGGGCTCTGCCGTTCGATGATGACATTATCAATACCAGCCTTTAGGAGCAGTTGACCAAGCAATAGACCAGAAGGGCCAGCGCCGATAATTGCAACTTTTGTTCTCATCGTTTTCGTCCTAAACGGGTGAATGCCACCATGGCGATTCTTTGTAATTTTCAGCCAAATCGAATGCTTTATGCCGCAACTGACATAAAGCAAAACTACTACCCCACACATGCGATTGTGGGCGAAGGGATCTAGAACGAAGTTCCTACAATAAGCTGTACGTAAGTATTGATGTCATCACCACCTAACTGCGAACCTCCTTGGCTGGCAGCTTTCTCCGGCTTATACAATCCCAACACCGGACTGACAAAAATATGATCAGTTACCGCTACCTCGGCATATATGTCGAACTCCCTTCCGCCGAGGTTCGCTAGGCTACGATCAACCGGATCAAAGTCGAAGTAAAGCGCTCCTAACGTAAGGTTTTCACGTGGTGTGACCTTCAAACCGAAGTGATGGACGCGCGTATTACTGTTGAAAGGGCCTGCATAATTAGAGGCCACTTCGCCCTGAAACCATGTGCCATACCCACGGCTATTGCCATAGAACAATGGGTCGAATGATTCAGAGAAGCGACTATAACGATAGGTGACTATGGGCGACCATGGGATGGCCGCAAAAGTCCAGCTGCCCTCAAGATACCAAGCGTTCTCTCGACCACTGTCTCGAGATTGAGTGGCATATTCGACCGCAAGATTTAAATTTTGGACTCCTAAAGAGCCTGCTCCCCGTAGACTGACGGTTTGCATACCGTCACGTTCTGATTGGAACGGGGTCGCAAAACGCTCATTGACATCGAGACCTTTGATGTACGTGAGGCCCAAAGCTCCCTCATCGGCCACATGCTCTAAAGTAGCCACAGCTAACTTGGTTTCTGCTTGGGCTCGATTATTTGAGCCCAGCCACATGAGGTCTCCCCTCCACCCCTTTTCCCCACCCACACGAAGCACAGCTGTCTTATCAAACGCCTTACGAGCAGCTAAATAATAAGCGCCGCCCCGATCATAGTTATCACCGAGATCGACATCGCCCAGGCTAAGTGCATCACCTTTAATTAAGAATCCGTCCCCAACAATCACTTCCTGGCGACCGGTGGAAATCTCAATACCATTTTCGCCAAGGCTAGGAAAAAGGCTCCCTGAGCGCCAACCAAGATAGGCATCTTCAACCGCGGTCCGCCGCTCAGTGCCTTCCGTGAAGCCTGCTGCATCGCCGTCACCCCACGTCCCTGAACTCAGAAGGCTAAAAGCGCCATACACACTTGCTTTGCCCTCAAGTTCGCTGCTTCCATTCAGCCCATATTTGACAAAGCCTTCTTGCCAGTTCGAAGAGTCAGAATCCCGCGTCCCAGTCGTGGCGTAATTTTCGTCACTGTGCATCGCGGCAAATACGGCCTCGACCTTAGCATTAAGTACCTGGCCGCCCTGATTGTAGAGTTCGTAAGCCCGGGACTCTAGCGGAAGAGCCAATGCACCTACAGCTAAAGCGACCGAAGTATATCCACATTTCTTAGCTTCATATTTAAACGACATAACGAACCCCTTATCTTATATTTATTATTGGATTTTACGCTAGAGAATTACTGCAACATTCACAAACAAATATTCCCACAGTACGCCTCGATACTTTTTTCGACACAGTCAGCCATAAATTCACCTTCAGGCAGACTGATTTTTTGGGCGTAGCGGTCTTCTTGGCAATGGCGTTTTGCTGATCGAATGATCGCCAATTAAGATTAAGTCGCGCGCACGCGCAGATGCAGATTAAGCATACGTATCTCATGAGCTGTGCCTATTCGCGCGTGACTACGTGCCATCGAGCAAACGTCAGTTCAATCACCGGCTATGATCGAACGATCAGCGTTTGAGGATTGCCAGCCTGAACCGCTGGGAGAAAAATCGGGGTTACCAATAACAATTCAAATCCCGTCTTCAGGGGAGGCCTGTATGCAAAGTGAGCCAACACAGCCTGGGCTCAAGCCCAAGTCTTTAGGTGTCTCCGACATCGTCTTTTTTGTAATTGCAGCTGCGGCGCCGCTCGGCGCTACGCTTGGTGCTGGCCCTGTGGTTTTCGCCATGGGAGGTACAGGCGCTCCCGGTATCTATCTGATCGCCTCGCTCGTATTGCTGCTGTTTGCAATTGGATTTGCAGCGATGAGTCGCCATGTGATCAGTGCAGGTGGCTTCGCCGAGCTAGTGACTCACGGATTAGGGCGAGCAGCTGGCAACGCAGCTGGTGGAATTGCGCTGCTTGCGTATATCGCCATGTTGACTGGCATTTACGGACAATTCGCTGCCTTTGGGGCAGACCTTGCTATGTCGATTGCGGGATTGCAGGTGGACTGGCGCGTCGTAGCTCTCCTTATCATCGGACTGGTAGGAATCTTCGGCTACATGGACGTTAAGGTGTCAGCCAAGGTGTTAGGCGTGCTGATGATCTTCGAGATCCTGATCTTGCTTGTCTTTGACGTCGCGGTCATAGCCCAAACGAATGCAGAGAGCTTCACTTGGAATGGCTTCATGCCCTCTCAGATATTCACTCCTGGTCTCGGGGTGGCATTGATGTTCGCGTTTTGTTGCTTTGTTGGGTTCGAGTCCACAACCATTTACGGAGAAGAAGCTAAGAACCCAAGTCGCACCGTTCCCCTTGCTACGTATGTAGCCATTGCCATTATCGGTATCTTTTACACGCTTACAACTTGGTGCCTCGGCCTGGCTTATGCAAATAGTGACGTCCAAAGTGTTGCCGGCGCAGACATGATCAATTTTGTGTTTAATGCCAACACACAGTACGTAGGCCCCCTTTCCACAGAAATCATGAAAATTCTGGTAGTCACGAGCGTGTTTGCGGTCTTGCTCTCCTTCCACAACGCTCTCAGTCGCTACCTTTTCGCACTGGCTCGCAACCATTTCGTACCTCGACAGCTCAGCCGAGTACATCCCAAACACGCAAGTCCGCACGTCGCTAGCGTTGTGCTTTCAATCACAACCCTCGTTGCAGTGGGATTATTCATGGTCACCAATGCAGACCCAATCCAGCATCTCTATCTGTGGATGGTTGGGCTTGGCACCCTCGCCGTTCTCGCCCTACAAACCCTAGGTGCTGCCGCAGTCGTCGGATTCACTCTCAAGACTCAAAAGTGCAGCAGGTGGCAAGGGATAATCGCCCCAACGCTAGGTGGATGCGGATTGGCAACTGCTGTTTTTCTCGCCGTGGCGAATTTTGACGAGCTGACTGGCGCGAAGGAAGGTATCGCAACTCTGCTGCCTTGGCTCGTTGTGATAGCGGCATTGGCAGGAGTTATTAACGGACTTAGGGCCAAAGAGAAATTTCCTGTCACACCAGTAGTTTCGTAGAACGGCAACCTTCCAACTATTTAAATTGAACAACAGTTACAGATGACTCCTTACTCGCGGAGTCATCTCGTGAAGGCTGCGACGCAAAATTAATTCCACGTCGCCAATAAATTCGGAGAATAACGTGAACAATCATCAACCTTATAGCGACCTCAATCTGCAGCTGATAGGAGGAGTTTGGCGGGAAGGTCGGACAGGACGATCTATGACTGTTAGCGATCCTTTCACCCAGCAGACTCTGCTCGAAATCCCTTTGGCCAACAAGGAAGACTTGAACGAAGCTTATGCAAGAGCTAAAACAGCCCAGCCTGCTTGGGCGGCCATGGGGCCGTCCGCGCGAGCCGGAGTGCTGCTAAGAGCAGCTCAGATTTTTGATAAGCGCCACGACGAATTGGTCGATTGGATCATTTCGGAATCAGGAAGTACGCGCATAAAAGCCGAGATTGAATGGGCGTCAGCGAAAGCTATCACTTTGGAAGCTGCTTCCTTTCCAAGCCGGGTTCATGGTCGCATCGTGGAGTCCGATGTGCCGAACAAGGAAAGCCGAGTATATCGACGCCCGCTCGGCGTAGTTGGCGTGATTAGCCCATGGAACTTTCCATTCCATCTCACCCAGCGATCGCTCGCCCCGGCATTGGCACTCGGTAACGCCGTAGTTGTGAAACCTGCCAGCGATACTCCAGTAACCGGAGGCTTGCTGCTTGCACGCATCTTTGAAGAGGCCGGGTTGCCAGAGGGTGTGCTCAGTGTAGTGGTAGGGGCAGGCTCGGAGATTGGAGACGACTTCGTGCTACATCCAATACCGAGCTTTATATCCTTCACCGGGTCCACGCCGATTGGCCAGAATATAGCCCGCCAGGCAGGCAGCGGCGACTACTTGAAACATGTCGCGCTGGAACTAGGCGGTAACAACCCCTTTGTGGTGCTCGCTGATGCGGATCTCCAGCAAGCAGTTCATGCGGCTGTTGTTGGCAAATTTCTGCATCAGGGTCAAATCTGCATGGCCATCAATAGGATTATCGTGGAGGAGCCGATTTACGACTCATTCGTTTCCCTGTTTATCCAGCGCGTGAGCCATTTGATAATCGGTGATCCTAAAAATTCGGCAACCTCGGTTGGGCCCGTCATCAACCGGAAACAGTTTGACGGATTGGTACGCAAGATCGAACAAGCGAAGTCAGAAGGCGCAACGTTGGCTTACGCTGGCGAATCTGCAGGACTGGTATTTGCGCCGCACGTTTTCACTGAGGTGACATCCGATATGGAGCTGGCCTACGAAGAAATTTTCGGGCCTATTGCAGGAATAATGCGCGCGAGGGATGCCGATCACGCATTAGAACTGGCTAACGCTACTCGTTTTGGACTTTCCGCTGCGGTCTTCTCAGGTGACATTGACCGCGGCGTCCATTTCGCGAGGCAAATCCATTCTGGCATGGCCCATGTGAACGACATGCCTGTGGCAGATGCCCCTAACGTCCCATTTGGTGGGGAAAAGAACTCAGGCCTCGGAAGATTCAATGGCGACTGGGCAATCGATGAGTTCACCACCACTCAATGGGTGTCTGTCCAGCGGAAACCACGCCATTACCCCTTCTGAGAATCCCCTCCAGTTGATTGACTGGAGGGCCAGAACAACACACTCCTGGGGGGCGCGAGCGGCTAAGCAACTTCGAAGCGACGAGCCTCAGGAATACATGAAAGAGAGTTTTCAAGGGTTTCTGTCACACAGCGTCGCAGCGATCTAACAGCTGGCGACCGGTTGCCAGCAAGTGTTGCCAAAGCCAATGAGCTACGTGGCGCGTCAGCCAATGGTACATAGCGCACGCCCGGGTGACTGAACAAGCGTGTGGCGGTAAGTGGGAAGGTATCAAACGCGCCACCATAGGCGACCGCAGCCAAACTCTCTGGAATCGATTGGACATACGCGCCAATCCGGCCAGCCTCCTGCCGCTCTGAGCCCAAACTCCAGTAAGCGGCCCATTCAGTCGGGGCTCCCTCTCCCGCTACTGCAAACGGTTGCTCGATCAGATCTGAGATTGTAAGGATCGAGGCCTGCGCCATTTCGTGGCTGGCCGGTACGGCAGCCACTCGCGGCTCGTCAAACATCACATCGAGTTCAAGACGCGGGTCGCTGATCGGTAGCCTAACGAGGGCGGCATCCACTTTGCCCGAGATCAGCGCCTGCACTTGGTTTGTCATGGACAGCTCAGTAAACACTAGCCGAATGTCAGGATTACTCTGCTGGAATAACGTAAAAATAAGGTGAGTAAGTTCGCCCGCTGCATCGCCAAAGAAGCCTAACTTCAATATACCCCGGCTGTTTTCAGCAAGGGCACGGCATTCCAGGATCGTATTGTTCATGTTTCCCAAAAGCGTTCGAGCTTGCTCTACGAATCGCTGGCCTGCCTCCGTCAAAGAAACACGATGACTGGTGCGTTCAAACAATTTGAAGCCTAGCTCGCTTTCAAGTTTGGCAATTTGAGCGCTCAGGCCAGATTGAGCAATGTTCTCGATTTCGGCTGCCTTGCCGAAATGAAGGGTCTCAGCAAGCCTGGTTGCCAAAAGAAGCTGTCTAGTGTCCATTGAGGGGTACCCTCTACTCACGGAGCGTGTATGAACCTAACATCTAGCAAGATTCATGCTAATTTTTGACTTCACTGGTGAATAGCGATGGCTATCGATCTGTGGGTTAGCCGGGGGCCTTTACCTAGGCTGACACCGCTCCCCAATCGAGCAAATCGCAAAAAAAACGCACTCGCGTAGCATATCTATGACGTTTGACACTCTTGCGCAATGAGCACTAGGTTCAAAATGCCGATCAAGAACCCGTGGTACCTTCGCGCCCCCTCAGAAACGTTACTAGCCAGTACGCATCATGGGCAGGTAGGAAGCAGTCGGTAACAAAGCCTTTTTCCACGGTAACACACCGGCGCCCCAGCCTCGGCTGCGCCGAAGCAGCATTACTTCCCAATTCAAGCCCTTCAGTTTGAGTCCTTTCGATTCAGGAAATTGAAGAGGCTACGCATTATTTTCAACGATATAGCTTTCAGTCTATGGAGGCTTCTTGAAAATACCAGCGATCACGAAACCTGATCAAACGATCTACAAATGACCATTGCTCTGATACTAACAGGAAAAATACTATGGCCTAAGCTTTAGTCAAGTGCACAGGAACAGAAGCTGTACTAGTGATTATAATCCGGAACAATCCGGCACCTCATGAATTTTAATTTCGGTGTCGAATCCCAAGATAGAAATATGCATAAACCATTGGCAAGTCTGAGACTTTCAAAACAACCATAATTTAAGTAACTTTGGAAATAGCCATGAAGCTTAATTACCAGCAGTCGCTAAATAATTTCTCTGAAGCCTTTCACCTTTCAAAGAAAGAAACCTCGAAAGGAAAGGAATACATTCCAGGAGGTTTTAGCAGACGAACATTTGGCTATGGCCCACATGCGATTTTCATCGATAAGGGCGAGGCTCAATATCTTCATACTATCGAAGGAAAAAAGCTACTCGACCTCAATAATAATTTCGCCACTAATGTATTGGGCCACAATCATCCAGCGATCATAACGGCAATTCACGAAACGCTGCCAAATGGATTCTCATTTGGGAACCCTACGAATCACGAGCTCGATCTTGCCAAACTGATTTGCGAGCGCATTGACTCCGTTGAGCAGGTTAAATTCTTTTGCTCTGCCAGTGAGGCATGCTTGAGTGCCGTGCGGATCGCACGAGGCTATACTGCACGTAAAAAAATTGCGAAATTTGAAGGTGGTTACCACGGTTTTTCCGACGACCTAGCGATCTCGGCTCACCCTAACCCGAACAATTTCCCCGGCCCGGATACTAATCCTAAGGCACTTCCAGATTCCGATGGGATCCCTGCGTATAAAAGCGACAACGTCATCGTTTTAACTCAAAACGACTTCGAGTCTTGCGAAAAAATTCTCCGGGGCAATGCGGAAGAAATCGCGTGTCTGATCATGGAGTTACAGACCTGCGCGGGAGGTATCGTAGAGCTCGATAAAGATTTCGTGCAAAAGCTTCGAACTCTTACAAAGGAACTGGGAATCCTCTTAATCGCTGATGAGACCATCACACTTCGAGCGAATATAAAGGGTCTGCAAAGCGAGTATCAAATCAAGCCAGATTTGACAGTCCTCGGCAAAATGATCGGTGGGGGCCTACCTATCGGGGCGGTGGGCGGTAGCAAAGAGGTTTTTCGAGTCATCGAGGAAAACCAGGTCATGATCTCGGGCACCCACCATGGCCACCCATTGGCATGCGCAGCGGGCATTGCCTGCCTTAAGGCCATGGATGAGAAGGCTTATGCACGACTCAACGAAATGGCGGCTAAGATCAAATTCGAGCTGAATACTTGGGCGAAAGAATCCAAATATCCGTTTACCGTTTTCGGCTCCTTTTCGGTATTCGCCTATGCATTCACTAGAGAGCTAGGTCAGACCATCAACACGCATCGTGACTACTGGCATAAAATCGACGAAAACAGCATGGGCATCTACGCATTGGAAATGGCGACTCGCGGCTACTATCCTGTCCACCGTGGCCAGGTAGGACTCACACTTCCGATGACTGACGAGGACGTCGACGGCTACATCGAGACCACAAAGGACATTATCCGTCTAATTTACTCCTAGCCATCAAAGGCTTGCGTATCCGTATCGCATACGCAAGCCTTTGTTATCAGCGTTCAAAAAGCAAATTTCTGACTATCACTCTACAAATGTCCTTAATAGCATTTGCTCGCTGATGAACTGTAAGCCCGCTCCGGATGGTCAATATCTGCTCGCTGACCAGAAGACTAACACCGTTATTGCCAAACTCTCCTCTCTCAATTATTCCGTTAGCCTGCTGGGCGTGGACAAGGTGCGACTACTGCGATTTATTTCTCGAAGCCTGGAAATAAGAAAATTTTATTTTAAGACAAAGAGTTACGGAAAAACCAGCAGCACGAAAACTTGGAATTGAAGATACCTGCGTTATTGATGAAAGCATCCACACCACCAAATTAGTTGTCCGCTATGTCAACCTACGCTATACCCGTAACTGTTCTGGCGATGTCACCATCATGTACACGAACTTTACTGCCTGGGGTATAATTTTCTTGCGGCCCCGGTAATCTTTTCGGCATCCCTGCCACCTAACACAAACCAGGAGAAAGATTATGTTGATATTCTACGCAGAGCGGCTGAGGTCTGATCAGTGATCAGTGATCAGAACTGGGATTTAAAGGCCAATTTGAGATCCCAAATTATAAACTATCTGCAATCCGACGACGGCTCCATTGCTGCTAACCTCGGCCTGTGGATTGTAGAAGTTGCTGGGGTTGAACACGTACTGCACGCTTGGCTGGAGTGCTAGATAAGGTGTCGCCTGCCACACCATGTTGAGCTCTACTCGCGACTCTCCTTTCGACACTCCTTGGTCAACACCGGTGGCCAGAAGTCGCTGGTCATGCTGATATTGAACTTGCTTGTCTCCCAAACGTAGATAGCTCGCTTTCAAGCTGACTGAATCTTGAGGGCGCCCGAATGGGCCAACACGGGTTATACCTGCCTCCACGAAGTGTTCGAAAGGCTGTAGATCGTCAGCACTCCAAGTCCATGCGCCGAATACTTGCCACGCTTTGTCTGGGTTTCCGGCAGAAGAACCGCCTTCGCGAGATAGCGTTTGCATAAAGCGGTAAATTAAGCCGCTGCTTCCACGACGGGTCGAGCCATCCAATATGTCGGTCTGTTCGGAGGTATTGTAAAAACTATTAAGCTCGTAGTGATAGGCCAAGGGAGTCTGCGCGAAGTTTTTTTGAGCACCGATGCCTGCCAACCAAGTGATACCACTCGCGTCGCCCGGGTCCCAGTTCCACCCCTTGGTGCGTTTGATGTAATGAGTAGGGTTGGACTCGAAAGCGCCAGCATGTATGTACTGACCATTGTCGAATGAGTAACGCGAGTAACCGCCCCAGCTACCGTATGGGTAAGGTAATATTCCGGTGGTGTTTTCAATGATTGGGTCATTACAAGTAACCCAGTTTTCGCAATTTATGATGTAAAAATGCCGCTTAGGATTGCTACGACCAACGTCGATCTCAAGATGGTTATCCAACAGCATTTGTTGGTATTCAAACTTCGACAGATATCCCTTGTCTATGTCGTTACGCATAGCTGCGCCACCTAGTGCACTACCTGTGGCTCCTTGCCAAGCGTTAGCAGTCGGCTGACCTTCATTGCGCATCCACGGAAAGAATGTGTATTCAAACTGGAACGTGCCGCCTGTCAACCCCATGATTTTTGACATGTCAAAATCGGCGCCAGCGAAAACTGCACCAGCGTTGGCGAATGTATGGGGGCGAGGTCCAGTGTTAAGGTTCTCCAGCATCAGATCGATAACGATCAGGTGTGCCTTGACTGGACTACTGTCTGTGGTCGACGAATCGGCCCATGCCGAGTTCGCCATACTACCCAAAGCCAAACCAGCGGTTACACAAAATCGGCGCGCAGAAGTACCTGCGACGAGTGAGATCGCGTTCATTCATTTAATCCGAGAAAGGTTTTTGGTCGCGCAGCCAGTGCAGTTGCGCTTAAGGTAAGACCAGTCGATCAGTGTGCGATGGGCGAAAGTGGGCCAGGCCCCCAGATCGACTCAAGTGTGCGACCGATTGCCAGAAGTTGGGCATCCGTTCCAGGCAATCCGTCAATCTCCATTCCTACAGGAAGTCCGGACTCTTTCCCAACACCTACCGGAATACTAAGACCAGGCATCTTCACGTTGCTGCTCGGGTCGGTATTTCGAATAATCCGACCAAATTTTTGAGGCGTTCCGGCGTCAGGGCCGGCCTTGATTGCCACCTCTGGAACCGTGGGGAACAGAAGAGCATCGAGCTTGTTCTCCTCGAATGTCTTTTTATAGAGAGCTAGCAAGGCTGGGATACCCGTCTTGATCGCTTGCGCATAAGCCGGGCCGCCAGGAATCATCTTTCCATCAGACCCAACGACATTACCAGGCACCACCATAGCCGAGAAAATACCTTGGACGTCGGGACTCGAAATTTTGGTGGCCAGGGTTTCGAATGACACTCCGGTGGATTGTGATTTCAGGTAGTCAGTCAGGGCCTTACGCGCTTCCATTATCGCAACTGGCGTTGCCACAGCTGATGCCAATTGCCCCATACCCGGCATGCTGACTGAGACGATCTCAACTCCCGAACTGCGGAGCTTCTCTACAGCGGCGTTAGCTTGTGCCGAGACTTCCGGTTCTAGATCAGCCCAGAAGAAATCTGGAATGCCCAGTCGAATATGATGGGCAGGTATTGGCTTCAGAAGAGAGGCACCGCTGAGAATCGAATCCAGCAGTATGATATCTCCGACGCTGTTGGCCATTGGGCCTGCCGTATCGCGACTGGTCGAAATAGGTGTGATGCCTACACTGCTGTATCGCCCAACCGTTGGGCGAAATCCAACACAGCCATTCAACGCGCAGGGCGCACGGCTTGAGCCACCTGTGTCCGTTCCCATTGCGATCGGAATCAACCGAGCCCCCAGGGCGGCGGCACTCCCCGATGACGAACCACCGGCAATGCGAGAGTTATCAAACGCATTGCGTACACCGATCAGCCGTGGAAGATGAAAGGCCGTGTTGTAACCGGTAGCGCCAAACGAGAGCTCATGCATATTGGTCTTGCCGATCACAATGGCGCCTGCGGCCTGAAGCTTATCGATAATCGGCGCATTTACCTTCGGAAAGAAATTAACGAGAGCTGGAGTACCGGCTGTGTTCGCAAAACCAATGACCTGAATGTTGTCCTTTATCGCTATAGGGACGCCACCCAAGGGAAGGCACTGCTCACCCTTAGCGAGTCGCGCATCAGCAGCACGTGCCTCGCTCAAGGCTCTCTTTGGGTTTAAAGAAATGAAAGCGTTGAGCTCGGGATGCGCGTCAATGCGGCCCAGCCAGTAGCTGACAACCGATTGACTGGAAACCTTCTTCGCGCAGATGGCTTGTGCCGTCTGCTCAGCGCTCATCAAGTAGAAGTCTTTCGGTATGTCCGACGCCGATACGCCAGCGCTTGCTGCCATAAGGCCGATCGCTAAGCAAGAGAGTCTGGTCTTCACGGATATTCCTTGCGAATCATTCGATCCCCACTGCAGGTCTCGATTATTCATTTACGCACATGGAAATATCCGTCAAACATCCTCATTAATGAGGAGGTGTCAGTGCGCGCCCATACGCATGGCAAGCTCGGTTCGATTACCAGAGTTTGTCTTGATCATCGCGTTCTTCAAATGAGTTCGAACCGTGGTGAAACCTATGGACATTATACGGGCGATCTCTTTATCGCTTCTACCTGCCGCAACGTGCTCTACAACAGCCCGTTCTCGTGGACTCAAAGCACCCTTAGGAGGCATTTCAGCTGCAAGTGCTTTCTGAAAATAGGGTGTGAGCGCGTTAAGCAGTGAAAGCTCTCTAATTCCAAACGCAGGTTGATCGACGCTACGCCATATGCGCAAATCACCCACATCCCGACCTTGGTTGAAGAAGAAAATGTTCACTCCATGGTGCATCCAGCACGGCTTGAGGAATTCGGCGTAGAGCTCACTTTGCTCTAAGCTTCGCCGACTGATCACGTCGTCGACACAGATAGCTTGGCGCTTGGATCTCAATGCCGGTGTTAAGATATCGTTCACGTGAATTCGCTTGTCATACTCCCTAAGCATTTGCGCATCAATATTGACCGCCGCGCAACGGGTTGATCGACTCAGTCCACTATCCCAAAGGTACGAAGCTCCAAAGTCCGACCGCAGTAACAGCGTAACATCACCAAGCACCTGCTGACGCACGTCGTCACCCGCGCCACCTGTGCGGAGTCGCCAGACGACTTGAGCGAACAAGTCAAGCTCATAACTCGTCATAGTCATTTGGTTGATTTGCATGGCATGCCTCTGTAATTAACCCGGGCGTCCGAGCAATTTCTGGGCCTGATTGAGTCGGCTGGTAATGCGAAGAGTCTCAAAAAATCGTGGTATCGGTCGTGACTTCACTAGCGTAGGGCTCTTGCACTTATCTCGCTGCGATTTTCAGCCGGTTAGGAAATGGTTCCTATAGCACTGCTGATTGACACAGTTTTCTCCCTTTTTAGGTGAGTCGAATATTCTCGCCAAACGATATGTAGCTTCGATAAGTAACGTTCTTGGCGCTGCGACTTCACTTAACGACGACGCAACATAGCCATGATCAATAGATGCCTGACCATCTCCCGCTGAGCCACTGACGTCGAACACTAACGCCAACAACCAGACAAAGGCCTACTGCACAGCCTTGCCCTCGTCAATGGAGTCTTGGCTGTCCAGACCGTCCCTGCGAAGCTGGTCCATCAGCACATGGAGCATCTGGCCCCAGGCCTTGCTTAAGGAAATCTTGCCATTCCGCAGAACCCCGAATTGGCAATTGAAGCCAATATTCCCGCGGGTGCGCTGAACATTTTGATCGGTGGCGGCTCTAGTAGGCAGAGGTTTGGTCGAACCCCCGGGCACAGACAAGGTTTCGTTCACCGGCTCGATACCGACCGGTATCGCTATCGGCGAGAGTGCCATGGGGGCCAGACTGACCCAGACCACGCTTGAACTGGACGAAAACTCCGCACGCTTCCTGCGTGATGTCGAACTGGCCAGGGCTGTAAGCGGCATTATCGAAGCCGAATTCCTGAATCCTAGAAAAATCTGCGCTACGAGCAAGCGTTTCTCTGTCCATCGCTTCCAGCTCAATCCAATCATGGACGAACTGCCGCAATGCATGGGCAAACTGAACATCAGCTCCCCCCTGGATGAAAGCACTGATTCAGCCCGTCACTAACCGCGCGCGTCAACTTAAACTCGGTTAGTTTTTCGCAAAGGCTTGCGCAGAAACAGCACAATGATTTGCGGCTGCAATGCACACCATGACTGGATTTCTGGCGACGCACGAGGCCATCGCGCTCCAGCCGACTGAGAACCCCGGTCATGCTTGGCACGAGAATGCAAGCATGGTGAGCAAGCTGATGGCTCTCAGGCTTCCCCTGCTGACGCAATATCCGAATGATCCGCCATTGCTGTTCCGTCTGATTGTGCTTGTTAAGTGCCGGTCGAAAAAATGCCATTGCGGCTTCGCGGGCTTGCAATAACGCCAGCGTCAGGGGAAGTCTAGGGGGAGCCATATAGAAATACTGGAATAGGCGATTCGGCAGCTTAGTGTCGCCAGCCTACCGGCCCAACGCCCCGCTTGCCCATCCCTCCCTCAGTCAAGATCAATGCATCTCCTGCCAAAGTACTCTGAAAAGTGCAATTAATTCACCGTAAAAGCCATTTTTACGTACCCAATCGGCGGCCATGATCATCAGCACAAAATTAATAAGACAACAGCCAATTCACCTATGCTCTGCTCAACGCAACCCCGGCTACCGCTGGTGATACTCCCTCGGAATGATCTGCGCGTAGCGCTGGAAGAACCGACAGAAGTAAGCCGGATCCTTGAACCCAAGCTGATAGCAGATTTCATTGACGGAACTGCCTGTGAACAGCAGCAGACGTTTAGCTTCCTGCATCAGACGTTCCATCATAGACCGTTTGGGCGGCAGGTCGGCGATACTCCGACACACGTCATTGAACCATGCTTCCGCCACCCCGATACCGTCAGCGTAACGCGAAAAGGGTCAATGTTGCAGGGAATGAGCTTCAATCGATTAATTGAACCGGTGGAAAAGCCGGCCTTGCTTCCAACGAGTTGGAAAACAGGCACAACAAGCTCACCATGGTCAGTCGCGTCAAACTATCCAGCGCCGCGCTACGCCCGGGACGATAACTCACCATCTCTGCGCTCAACTCCTCGAACAGATAATCAAGGTTCCGACACCAGTCATGGAGGCAGCCAGTACAGCTTCGAGGCGTTCGCCTAGATCAAAAACGTGTGCATCTCGATGGGCAGTCATCACATTCCACGCTGGGGGGTTGAGCAACACCGGAATCCCCTAAGACAACAACAATTTCAGGAGAATCATCATGGGCGAAGTCGTCCTGGCCGCGAAAATCTGCCACGTCCCCTCGATGTATTTGTCGGAGCTGCCCGGCAAACACCATGGCTGCCGTGAGGCGGCGATTGCCGGCCACAAGGAAATCGGCCGGCGTGCCCGTGAACTGGGCGCCGACACCGCCGTGGTGTTCGACGTGCATTGGCTGGTCAACAGCGCCTACCACGTCAACAGCGGCGACCACTTCAAAGGCATCTACACCAGCAACGAGCTGCCGCACTTCATCAAGAACATGGAGTACGAGTATCCCGGCAGCCCTGAGCTGGGCGAGCTGATCGCGCTTGAGGCCAACGCCGCCGACGTGCGTACCCTGGCCCACAATATTCCGAGCCTGGAGCTGGAATACGGCACCCTGGTGCCGATGCGCTACATGCACATGGGCGTACCGAAGGATCAGAAACTTAACGTGGTATCGATTGCCGCCTGGTGCGCCTGGCATCGTCTGCAAGACAGCTTCACCTTCGGCGCCGCCGTACGTCGGGCCATCGAAAAGAGCGACCGCAAAGTCGTGGTGCTGGCCTCGGGGTCGCTGTCGCACCGCTTCTCGGACGACCGCAATGCCGAAGCCAATATCCACAGCTGGACGCGCGAGTTCGACAAACAGGTCGACCTGCATGTGGTGGAACTGTGGCGCCAGGGCCGCTGGAAAGAATTCTGCGCCATGCTCCCCGACTACGCCGAGCACTGCTTTGGCGAAGGCAAGATGCACGACACCGCCATGCTTTTGGGGTTGCTCGGAGGGCCGGATTACACCCAGCCCGCCGAGATCATCACCGAACCCTTCGGCAGCTCGGGCACCGGGCAGATCAACGCCATTTTCCCTGTTTGACCGCATGGCCGCCCGGCATCCCCGCGCGACCTGAAGGAGCCCACCATGCCCCACTTCATCGCTGAGTACACCGACAACATCGAACAGCAGGCGGACCTGCTCGGCCTGTTCGAAACAGTCCACGCCACCCTGGGCGACAGCGGCGTATTCCCGCAGGGCGGCATCCGCAGCCGCGGCGTGCGCCTGGACACCTGGCGCATGGCCGACGGCAAGCACGACTACGCCTTCGTGCACATGACCCTCAAGGTCAGCCATGGCCGCGACCTGGCGACACGGCAGGCCGTCGCCGAAAAACTCTTCGACGTGATCATCGCGCACTTCGCCGAGCTGCAAGCCCAACGCATGCTGGCCTTATCGTTTGAAATGGCCGAATTGCACGAGCAGCTCAATTTCAAGCAGAACAATGTGCACGCCTTCCTCAAGGCACAGGTGAGTTAACCCGCCCCAGCCCGTTCGTCCCATCGGCCTCTCAGACAAAAAGTATAAAACCATGAGCACAGCCAATACCGCCGACACCCTTGCAACCGTCGCCCGCGACCGCACCCACAGCGCCATCACCTGGCGGCTGATGCCGCTGTTGCTGATCTGCTACCTGTTCGCCCACCTAGACCGCATCAACATCGGCTTCGCCAAGATGCAGATGAGCGCCGACCTCAACTTCAGCGACACCGTCTACGGGTTCGGCGCCGGCCTGTTCTTCATCGCCTACGCGCTGTTCGGCGTGCCAAGCAACATGGCCCTGGACCGCGTCGGCCCACGGCGATGGATCGCCACGCTGATGGTGGTGTGGGGCGCACTGTCGACCTGCATGTTCCTGGTCGAAAGCGCGACGGGCTTCTATGTGCTGCGCTTTTTGCTCGGGGTCGCCGAGGCGGGTTTCTTTCCGGGCATCCTAGTGTTCCTGAACCGCTGGTACCCGGCCGGTCGGCGCGCACAAATCACTGCCTTGTTTGCGATAGCGGTGCCAATGGCCGGGGTGATCGGCGGGCCGCTCTCGGGCGGCATCCTTGAGAATTTTCATGACCTGGGCGGCCTGCGCGGCTGGCAGTGGATGTTCGTGATTGAGGGCGCGCCGGTGATTCTGCTCGGGCTGGTGGTGCTCAAATGCCTGCCGGACAATTTCGAGAGCGTCACCTGGCTGACACCTGCGCAAAAACAACACCTGCGTGAGCAACTGCACAGCGAAGAACAGCGAAAATCCATCACCTCGTTTTCCGCAATTCTGCACAACCGCCAGGTGTGGTTGCTGGTGGCGGTGTACTTCGCCGTGATGCTGGCGGTGAACACCCTGGCCTTCTGGATGCCGACCCTGATCCATGGCGCCGGCATCGGCAGCGACGGCAAGGTCGGGCTGCTCAGCGCGGTGCCCTACCTGGCCGGCTGCTTTTTCATGATCGGTTGCGGGCGCTCGTCCGACCGCCATCGCGAACGCCGCTGGCACCTGTGCGTGCCACTGTTGATGGCAGCGCTGGGCATTGCGGTCGCCGGGCTCTCACCTGGCAACCCGACCCTGGTGCTGGCAGGCCTGATCGTCGCTGGCATGGGCGCCAGTGCGGCGCTGCCGATGTTCTGGCAATTGCCGCCGGCCTTCCTGTCCAACGGCACCCAGGCCGCCGGTATCGCGCTGATCAGCTCCTTTGGCAGCATCGCCTCATTCTTCGCGCCCTACCTGATCGGCTGGATGCGCGACACCACCCAGAGCGCCAGCCTCGCCCTCTATGTGCTGGCCCTGTTCATCGCCCTTGGCGGCGTGCTGGTGCTGCGCACCCGGGCTGCCATCGTCAATCCTCACTAAGAGACCCTAGTCATACTCGATCACAGCTTATCCAGCAAGCAGCCGCACGCCTCGACCGCGCAGAGCGTTCAGGCGAGAAGGTGCGTCAGTTTTCTCTGGACCATCCAGGGATCGCCACCGAACACACTTATGCCCAAAATGCTGGAGACGGGTATGAATTGCCTACCGGTTTTAAGCCTCAGCCATGTCTCGACGATTCTTAAGGATCAATCCAACTCAACAGCTATTTCATCAGCAGTGGACAGCAATCATCGCCTTGCTCACGTCCATAAAGATGACGCCAATGCAGGACGGTATGAACAAGCAACCAATACCCAAGCAGCCTTACTAACCGGCAGCAGCCATGGCCATCGTTGCCTGGGGTCAAACCATTGAGCGAACATTAGGTGACAATCCAACACAGTTACCGGACATGCTCTCGCGATGGGTTGCCCAATACACTCATGGCTGCAACTCGTTGGGTAATCGACCTTCAGCTTCGAGGATTCGAACACTTGAGGGTCGTCGCCCCAACGAAGATGTACGCAATTTGGCTCAGGGAAACGCTATTGCTAGCACAGTGATAGAGAGTATGGACAGAGTATCTGAGGCACTCTCAGCGATGCTTGGAGTTGCCCAGTATCGGCAGAACGTCTTTATTGAAGATCCTTAATATCTCCGAGCGCGTGCTTTGACGCCCTTCCTTCAGGCTCAGCCTGCGGAACTCCACCCACTGATTGAACACAGTAAGGGGCCGGCGAACACACCTTCCGACCTCGGCCAATAAGGATGATTGTGTCCGCGTAATTTAGGTGGACACCATCGCCTTAAGCGATGGCGTCATGAAGGTGTATTGCCCGGACGGTTACGTCAACCTAACGGTCGAGGCCCGCTAGGAACGACGTCCGGCAAAGCAGCCACGACTGGCACTTGAGATCTTATGCTGGCGAGCTCTCCAAGCCGTAGCGCGATACCGAAGCTTTTCCCCAAGCTAAATGTCACGCTTCTCGCCGTAGGGCAGAAATTTTTACGTAAACTGTAGTCATGGATGGGCTTGTTTTAGCGCTCGAGCAGCGCCACTCACCAGAAGCTCATGACATTTATCAAAAGGCCTATAGATATCTATTGCGGGGGCCGCTCGGGTACTCAAAATTACTCAGCGAGTCGTCAGATGAACGAATCCAGATTTTGTTTCTCATGGAGTAGCTATTTATGGGTCCCAAATCCATACAATTCATAACCTACCCGAAAGTAAGTTTACTTGACTTGGCAGGACCTCTAGACGTGTTCATGGCAGCCAACCGCTTTTCCCGCCCCGATCACCAACCGTATGCGATTTCTATTTTAGCGTTAACCCAGACCACTGAGATATGCTCGAATTTTTCAGTAACCACTGAAACTCTGCAAGCAGAAACCTCTTCGCCGCATACATTAGTTATACCTGGCGGACCAGGCATTCATGATTTCTGCAAAGATCCAAAGTTTGCCACGCACTTCATAAACCACACAGAAAAAGCCAAGCGGTTGATTTCTGTTTGCACTGGCATATTCGCACTAGCTTTTGCCGGGAAACTGGACGGACGAAAAGTAACCACTCACTGGTCCGCGTATGACGAACTGGAGAGACTTTTTCCATCAATAATAGTTAAGCGTGGCCCTATATTTGTTAATGATGAATACATATGGACATCTGCAGGTGTTACATCAGGAATTGACCTAGCGCTATCCATCGTAGAAGAAGACCTGGGACACGCCGTTGCACTAGAGGTTGCTCGACATCTGGTAATGTTTCTCAAACGTTCGGGAGATCAGAATCAATTCAGTCCATCCTTGATCTTGCAATCGAAGAGCAGCCAGTTCTCAGCTTTACACGCCTGGATTCATGAGAATCTAAGCACCGATTTAACAGTGCCAGTGCTCGCAAATTTCATGAACATGAGTGAAAGAACATTTACACGTAAGTATTCAGAATCTATGGGAAAAACGCCAAGCAAAATGGTAGAGATACTTCGATTAGATGCGGCCCGCGATATGCTGACAAATTCAAACAGCCCACTCAAGACCATAGCCCAGCACTGCGGACTTGGTAGTGAGTCGACCCTTATCAGAAGGTTTGTGAAGAATTTTGGCATCACACCCAAGGAGCATCGCACACGCTTCAAATCGACCCATTAACATTCCACACCTACAACGCAGCGGTGCTTTTTATACAACATTGCCTTTTCCAAACCTAAAGTAATCTCATCTACCGCTGGAGAAGACCCAAAGGGTCTGCTCATTTGGGCCAAGATCCGTCCAAATCTGGCGGACATGATCAATATTTTGTCATTTTCTCGCAACAGTTTTTCTATAAATTATTCCCATCTCAAAAACAATCTATCACCTCTACAAATATCGCAGAGGCCAAGGTCTTGGGGATCCAGAATTTAGTTCTCATAAAAATAATTTTCCTAAATACCTCCCGCCATATTCTGCGTCAGAGACCTTCATATGTCAAAGCTGGCAATCAATACAATTGAGCTACAAGTACAAATGGATAAGCACAAATGAATGACAACCTGTGCATGGAGGTTCTGTCGCCACTAAAAAATATAAAGCGAATTTCGCCACACTGCGTTGACTACAACCTCACACCAGCTACAAGCTCCAAACGCTGGATTATAAAAATCGCCTGGCGTGATGCAGCCTCGATGCACAATCACTTTCCCTCTGAATCATTGCAGGTCCTTCTCACGTTATTAGTTTCGAGGTGTTCGAAACTCTGCTTTAAAGAAACATTGAGCACTGTGGGGTGAGACTGCTTTGCCGCTCTGGAAGGACTCGATCATAAACCCGAAATCCAAAATTCTCCCGAATTCCACTGTCTCCACGGTTCATACCCCACCCCCTGTTCGATATTCATTCACGCATGAATCTAAGACGGTCCCTAAGCAGTCGGCGAACTAAGCTGTCCGAACCTAACGGCAAGGTCGTGCGGCGGCTTTATGGCGCTGAAACGTGGCAATCAGATCCTATCTGGGCCCTTTATTCGACAGTGGAGTCGTGCTCGGAGGAGATCAGGGCTATCTGTAGCCGCGTCTAATGTTGCCTCGAATGCGTGAAGGTGGGATGCCTGCATATTAATCTGCGAGCAGCGTAGGGGGCACATCCCTTCGGTAGATTCGACTTATTGGATCAAAGTACTCAAAGATCGGCATAATAAATTTTTACAGTTCTTCACGCTACAAAAATTGGAATACTTTTAGGGATCAATACCAATCATGGAAGACGCCACCATCGCGCTGCACCATGGTTTCAAGTCCGACCCGACCACCAAGGCCGTGGCAGTGCCTATCTACCAGAACGTTGCATTCGAATTCGATAACGCCCAACACGGCGCCGACCTATTCAATCTGGACCTGCCAGGCAACATTTACACCAGAATCATGAATCCCAACAATGATGCGCTGGAACAACGCATGGCCGCCCTCGAAGGTGGCATAGCAGGTCTGGCCGTATCGACCGGTAGCGCGGCGATCCACTATGCGATTCAAACTCTAACCCGCGCAGGTGACAATAACGTCACCACGCCACAACTATCCTGCTTCCACTACTCATCGGCAGATGAACAAGCAGGAACAAGCGAAGGCTGGCGTGAAACCAGAAATGATTTCGTCTGTCGGAAGAAACGAGGCGATTGAGGACCTTGTCGACGATTTGCGCCAGGCACTGGGTTCGTCTCAAACTTGAGGCTCAAAGGACGGCTAGGGTGATCCTAATATTCGCAGCTCATCCAGTAGGTAGCTATGTGTTCTGCGTGGCCTGGGGGTGCTGTGCGGTGCGGCCCTCTGCTTAACAACATTTGCGCCAAATTCACTGATTTGAAGTTTGCGCAAACGCCGCCAAGTACCGGAGAACAGTCCGGGTACCTGGCGCCTTCGCCCGCCTCAGGCATCAGCGACATAGTAATGGTGAGCCCACCTTCAAATATGGCAGAATTAATCAATAATTTGTCATTTTCGCGACGAAGGAATGCAGTAGATTATTCTGAATAATCATAAATTTTTATCACCATAAAATTAGAGCTCCCTCTCGACAAGAAGGCAAATAAAAACCGACTCATATAAACACAAGACAAACAACTCACCCCCCTTCACAACAGACCAAACATACTATTCACTACATAAACCACGCACAACAATAATATTAAACGACAACTACACACCAACCTCATCGATAAACCCCCAACTCATGCGGCCGAACAATCATACACCAACTTGCAAAATCAGGAGCAAAAAATCTCAATGGAGTGACGCTTTATGTATGCGACTCAAAGCTGCAACCTCTATGCAAAACTTTTTTATAGGCCCATTGATGCAGCCTTGCGTTGGTGCAACTTGATTACCTACGAAAAAGAAATACTCGAAGTGGCTCAGCGCTGCCCAAGCCGGCTCAAAAATTGCTTCCCGCAGTGGCCCTGCCTGCATGCAAATACGGAAAAAATTATCGATGCCATTCAACACGGGGAGCTCGCTTATGGGTGTTTCGGCGTGCCAGTGGCCATTGGTACTCCCGTTAATTACGACCACATAACCGTCCGCCACACTGATCTAAGATTTTGGATGTCGCGATATTATCCTGACCAACGACCAGCGTTTCTCTTTGGGGAGGGGCCCAATCAAAAAGGAGCCATTAGCATTGAAACATACTTAACACTGCAAGGTGATCGTGATGCTTTGCAAGTGCAAATAAAGAGTTTGGACGCAGCTCATCAGCAGCTGCTTAACGACCTTGAAGCCATCGGATTGGAAAGAAAGAACATACACGACTTGCTCAAGACCAATCGTAAAATCAGCGATCGCAGCGAATCCGTCTATCTCAACATTATCGGGGCGATGGTCAATCTGTTTCTCGACAAGTCCCCGGCTGGAAAACCATTGTCGGTTTTCCAGTCCCAAGCGGCCATCGTTGACGCGCTAACCGCTCATTATAAAAACGTACCGGGCATAACCAAGCGTACGCTGGACGAAAAATTTGCTGCTGGTAAGCGCAACCTCATAAATCGATGAGGCGGATTGCACTGCAATCACTCCCGTTGCGGCGCAATGACGCCACGTCTCTTCCACTATTTAATTCAGATCACTTCCCACTACGCGTCAATCGAAGCCAGGAGTGACCATTATGCCCAGCCATCCCGCCCCCATCACTGAAGCAAATCAACCATCGGTCGTACGTCACATCATGCGGCGTGAGGAAGTGGAGCGGAAAACCGGCTTCAAGCGTGCGCACATCTACAACTTGATGAGGGAAGGTAAATTCCCTCATGCCAAACGCATTGGACTGCGCGCCGTCGGCTGGGACTCGCTGGAGATCGAACAGTGGATCATTGAGCGTTTGGCACAGCAGGCCTGATGCCATGCGTGTGGTATCAGTGGTGTCCACCAAAGGTGGCGTGGGCAAAACCACAGTAGCAGCCAATCTCGGCGGTCTGCTGGCTGATGCTGGCCTACGCGTCCTGCTGCTCGATCTGGATAGCCAACCCACCCTCTCCAGCTATTTCGCCTTGAACCACGAGGCCATCGCCGGTGCATACGAACTCATTGCGCTTAACCAGACAGATCCTGCACAGATAATCTCCACGACCGAGGTCGTCGGTCTCGATCTGATCCTCTCCAACGATGATCAAGGCCAGCTGAATACATTGCTGCTGCACGCCCCTGACGGGCGATTACGGCTGCGCAATTTGCTCGACACTTTCCGCCCACGTTATGACCTGCTGTTGATCGACACCCAAGGCGCACGTAGTGTGCTGCTGGAGATGGCCATCCTCGCTACCGACCTTGCGCTCTCTCCCGTTACGCCGGAAATGTTGGCTGCCCGAGAGTTACGTCGCGGCACGTTGAAGCTGTTCCGTGAGCTCGAACCTTTCCGTCACATGGGCATTACACCGCCGCCGTTGCGACTGCTGCTGAACCAAGTAAACACCATTCGGATGGACACCCGGATGATTACTCGTGGCCTGCGCGAGACCTTTGCTGGCGGTACCAATATTCCGGTTCTAGACACCGCAGTTCCGGACCGCGTGGCGTACCTCAATGCTGCCTCCCTCGGCCTACCCGTCCACCGAGTTGAAACGCGCCGGTCACGTACACAACGCTCGCCATCAGCGCTAGAAACCATGCAAGCGCTGGCCATCGAGTTGTTTCCGGAATGGCGTGAGGCGATTTCTAGGGTAAACAGATATGCAGAGGTTCGATAAGGCGAATTCCGAAGACGGTATTTCGCGCCAAATCATTTTGTTTGTTCAACCTTGAGGCCAACAGCGTTTGGCGAGGAGTTTTTTGATGTTGGATCGGTTTCCCATCGTCGTTCAGCCATCCACTCGACAAGATCGTCCACCTAGCGAGGAATACTGCACCGTGGTCTTTCGCCTGCCGCGTGGGCGCTCGGCCATGGGTGGGTTTCTCGCGGAACTGTCTCGGTATTTCGAAGGTTCGGGTACAGCCGAGATCATTAAGTTCGAGGTCGGTGACCATTTGCGTAACGGGCGTTAACTGAGGCTGTTCAAATGAAGAAGCTCAGTCAGGAGGAGATCACCGACAAGCTGCACCAGGACCATTTTCCTCGGGGTCCAGAACTGGAGCGACTGTCCGATCCACTCACTGATACGCCTATGCTGGTCACTCTGGAGCAATTGCGGCCCTACGAACACAACCCTCGGTTCATCCGTAACCCGCTTTATGACGACATCAAGGCCTCCATCCGCGAGCGCGGGCTGGATCAGCCGCCGCCGATTACTCGCCGCCCGGGAGAAGCCTATTTCATCATCCGAAACGGCGGCAATACGCGCTTGGCAATTCTCGGCGAGCTGTGGCAGGAAACCCGCGACGAGCGTTTCTTCCGCATACATT
Source organism: Pseudomonas sp. H1_F01 (assembly GCF_054681425.1). Taxonomy (NCBI): domain Bacteria; kingdom Pseudomonadati; phylum Pseudomonadota; class Gammaproteobacteria; order Pseudomonadales; family Pseudomonadaceae; genus Pseudomonas; species Pseudomonas sp. H1_F01. Next base: position 4,369,896 of record NZ_CP162823.1, read on the forward strand.
GCCTGTTCCGACCCTGGACCGATGAAATCAGCGCCCTACTCGGCCATCTTGCCGAAAGCGATCTGCACGGCCAGCTCACCTTCATCGAACGTGCTCTGGCAGTGACCAAACTCAAGACCATGCTCGAATCAGATGGCGCAACACTCTCGCAACGTGAGTTGGCACGACGTCTTGCCGCTGGAGGCTATCCGATTTCCCAGTCGCACATCAGCCGGATGCTGGACACCCTTGAACATTTACTGCCCGCCATTCCACAAACCCTATACGGCGGGTTGGGCAAACCCAAAATAGAACGCCTGATCGGTCTGCGTAGCCAGGCTGAACGAGCCTGGAATCGTTATCCAACCGACACCATCGCTTTTCCCGAGCTTTGGCTCGACACCTTGGGGCAATTTGATGCCGACCCAGAGTCCTTCGACCTTGAGCGAATCCAGGATGAACTGCTCGAACGCATGAGCCGCTTACTCGGACAGTCCTACCGCATGTTGGCCCTAGAGCTGGGCGATACCCAACGGGTCATCCAGACGCCCGGTGGTGTCGTCACGCCCCCGCAGAACAACCCTCTGCCGAGCGTCGATGAGCCCGCGGCCGAGCCTCCCCCCTTTGAGCCGCATTCCAAATCAGCTGAAACCAGGACGCAGACCGAAACAGAGCGAGAGGAGCAGGTCACACTGCCCGAAACGAATGTCGCATCAGCAGTCAGCCCTCCGTCACGTGTCCAGCAGATCCGCGGACACATTGATCGCGCCACTGCCTCCGAACCAATAAAAACCGTCGCAACCTGTCCGATCGACGACATCTGGATCATCGCACCAACACTGGATACCCCCGCACAACTGCGCTTAGCCATTGCCGGCCTGGCTCGGGAAATGGCGGCCTATGCCGGACATCCCGAAAGCATCATCGATCAGAAGCATGGCCTGGGCTTCGCCCTCAGCATCGAGCAACTTGATCCTGCAGCGCCTCGTGCGGCCGGCGTTCACCTATTGCTCTTGGCCCTGCTGCGTGCTCAAGACGAAGTGAACTGGGAGGATCGCAAGCAATTGCCCTCAGCCCTGTTCGGGCAACTGCTATTGGGGGTCTATCAACTCCCGCTGGCAGATCGTCCCGCCGTAGACGTAGGACTGGAGCGACTGCCCGACGATCTGTTAATCAAACTGTATCGCCTCATTCGCTTAGCCCGGCGCCTGATCGACTTAACGCTTACCCATGAAGACGATTCACCAAGGGAGCTGCCATGAACCTGTCCTTCAATGTGCTCAACCAGGCCATGCTGACCCAGGTCCTTCACGAGTTGCGCCTGGGTAATCTGCAACGCTGCAAAGCACTCGGACTGGGTGAAGAGGACATCTACCTGTTGCAATCATTACCGCCGACCACACTGTCACGCCTGGCCCATGCCACTGTCCCCTGGGTTGAGGTCAAGATTGATTCGCCGGTGTTGCATCGGTTGATCGACCAGGCCGAACGTGACGAACAGAACGAGCGCCTGATCAACCGAGCGCTCAAGCTCGGTGCCAGCAGTACCATCATGTACCAGTACTTCGGTTTGGCACATTCGGAAACCGCCCTGCGCCGACGTCTCCTCAAGATAGAAACCCGTAAGGGCCGCCCACAGAACCTGAGCGAAGAGCAGGAACATGCGCTCTGGCAGCGTTGGTGCCAACTACGCGATCAGGACGGTGCTGAGAATCAGCTCGACGCCATGATGATGTTGGCGGAGGAGCAACAGATCAGCTTGACCATCGTTTGGCAGCAGATCGACCATTACAGCAACGGAACATGAACACTGCCCCGTCCGGTCGCTGGCAGCGTGTCCTGCAGCAATGCACTCAGCAATTAAGTGGGCGTTGGCCCGCACGTCCTACCACTGAACCTCCGTCCAACCAGGCTCTACAGGCTGGCTTTCTGTTCAGTGGCCAATCACACGAAGTCGTGCCGCGTCGCCTGCTGTTGGACAATCGTCTGACGCCGTTGGAACGGAATGCGTGGCAGGTCTTTCGACTCATGTTGCAAGGCCAGAGCGTGGTCACACCGCGCTATGAAGATCTGCAACCTTACCTGTCGAGCGTACCCTACGGTGCGTCAGCCTCCCGCGAAACCATCGCTCGCGTCTTGACGATGCTCAGGCTGACTCGCTGGCTCAGTTTGGTCAGTCGTGGCCGCGATCAGCTGAGCGGGCGCCTACAAGGTTCTCTGTACGTCCTGCACGATGAACCGTTAACCCCCGCCGAAGCCATGGAGCTGGATCAGGATTACCTGGAGCTAGTCGGACACGCTCTCGATCATGCAGCCAAGGCTGTGCGTATTGTCGCTCAGCATGTTTTGGAAGAAATCCGCCAAGATACCGATATCGATCTGGGTCGACTCCCCACCCGACTCGACAGTTGGAGCGACCATTGGACAAAACAAGGATTGGATAAGACGCCCAATGAAGCGTTACACGATTCCGAACTAGGTGGCGATCACCCCGTTCGGAATCGTGTGGAACCTCGTTCGGATCCCGAACCGGGTCTGAAAGCCAATGTTTCCGGCACCGTTCGGAATCCGAACGCTGCCTGTACTGTATTAAAAGAAAGTATTTGTACTGTACCGCGCGCGACCCCGGCAGTGGATAACCTGCACTGGCCTGATCCGCTGCACCTGAGTCCGAGCGAGCGGCAGGCCGTCACCGTGGCGCTGAACAAGCTTAAGCCAGCGGATCGGCAGGCAGTGCTCAACGAAGCGGGCGCGCGATGTGCGACAGGCAGCGTCCGCAAACCGGCGGCATATCTGATGGGGCTTATTCAGCGAGCGCTGAAAGGCGATTTCCGCCCTTGGGCAGGCCAGGCTGAATCGTTACCCTTTGCAGAACCGTCATCTGCTCCCCCGCGCCAACTTAGGAAAAAGGGCGAACCCGCCTCTGCCCTCGCCCGAGCGTGCCTGGATGAACTACGCCAGCTGCGTAGAAAACGCCCTGGACGTCAGTAGATTTGATGCCACTGGCATCACTGACGAGCGTCTCGAAAATCAACCGTCTCGAACCAAATCGAACACACAGCATTCAGCTTTTCGGATGTCCTTTACCTTCGTCTGTCGCAACGTCCCCGTCCAAGCCTATGCGAGGACGACACCGTGGCCGATCACTATCAGCTCAACCTTGGCTCATTGCGCAGCAGCATCACCCTGACACTGCACACCCACCATGCCGCCCGAATCTGGCAAGGTCGAACCGCACGCGAAGGCGTCCACTCGATCATGGGCATGGCGGGCTACATCAGCGTCACTAACCTGATCAAACAGGCCGCAGCGCAGGACGATCCTTATGCCGACTGGGCGATCGTGCAGCTCGAAGAAAAATTGATGCAGGCCAAGGCTGGGATGGTGGAGCTGACCCAGCAGTTGGACCGGATCAGACAAGAGCTGCCGACGCAGATCGACATGGGCGACAACCTCAATATCCACCCCGTCACCTTACCCTTGTACATCGGCAGCCAACTGGGGTTTCTCGCCGTCTACCTGCTGACTGACTACGACACCCTGGTACGGCATACCCTGTTGGCCCATCACACCGCCTTGATCGGTCGTAGGGACATGGAAGCTTGGATCGACGACGGTGCTCATCTGCTGCGCAGCTTGTTTGGCCAGGCGCAGCGTTATCGGCATGCCGGCGTCACCCGTGATGATATGGCGGCGAATAACGCTCGTGCTCTGGCGGCTATGGAGAAGTTTGGATTACCCCCTATGGACATCCTTGAGGGGCATCGCCGCTCCCAGTTCGCGCCACCCATCGTTCGTCATGGTGCTGTGGCGGTGGATGACGCTGGCGCGTTGGCGGAGAACGCGGTAGAGCCATCTGCGACAGTCGATGAGCCGGAGGACGAAGCATGAAGCCCAATATCTCGACTCAGCTAATCCCCCTCGAAACACTCACATCGGATGCCTATCGACAGCTTGAACACGCTGCCTCCCTAAAAGGCCTTTTAAAACCGTTTAAGGGTAAGGGGGAGCTGGACTACCTGGCGCAGGTGGCGAGGGAAATCGAGGCGCAGTTATGTCGCCTGATGGAGGCTGTGGCGCAGCAGGCCGGACAGCCCCCTTACTCACTGCTGGATGTTCGATTGGTGCTGCAGAACACCAGTGCGGGCAGCACCTTTTTGCGTTGGCGCACCCGAGACTTCGGCCGTATGGGGGTTGCGGTTTGGGAACGTCAGGCCTCCAACAAAGCCCTGCCGCACTCCGTACGAGAGGGATTGCACCGTTTCGAATGCGAACGCATTGCACTGAACTTGCAGATGAGCGTGGTGCATTCGCTTTACCGTCAGGCTTCAACCTGCGCGATCAAAATGGCCAGCGCCGAACGGCTACTGCGCCAGTTCACACCAGCAGCGGAGATATCACGATGAGTACTTTTTTCGTCGGCGAAGGCAACATCGGCAGTGCGCCAGAGTTCCAGGAGTTCCCATCAGGCAATGACGAGCCACGGCGTTTGCTGCGCCTGAATGTGTACTTCGACAACCCTGTGCCACGCGATGGCAGCTATGAGGATCGAGGCGGCTATTGGGCGCCGGTCGAGCTCTGGCACCGCGAGGCTGAACACTGGAGCACGCTGTACCAGAAAGGCATGCGCGTGTTGGTAGAGGGCCGCACCGTGCGCGATGAGTGGGAGGACAGTGAAGATAATGCGCGGGTCACCTTCAAGATCGAGGCGCGTCGTGTCGGCATCCTGCCTCATCGCGTGCAGAACGTGGTCATGCGGGATCGCTCAAGTGAATCAGCCTCGTCTGCGGCTCCCGTCGGGCAGACTACAGACCAGGCCAGCTCGCCTGCGTCGAAGTCCAAAAAGCGCAGAGGGCAGCCACCATCGGCATGACTGACTTGAGGCATAAAAATTGCGCCTTTGCGCGAAGTTCCTGGCCTGTCATTACTAGCTGCTCGTGAAGCACTGTCGTCCACGTGACTACAAGGTAGTAGCCTCGCCCCCAATCAAGACTGCCCTCACCGACTAATATGAGGGACCTGCCATTCAGGTTTCTCATAGCTCGCCACTGCTGTTTCCAACAACGCTGCTCCGAACTCAACCCGGAGCAGTTCTATGCGTCTTTTTCTCTGCGAGAAACCCTCCCAAGGACGTGACATTGCCAAGGTTCTCGGAGCCAGCCGACGTGGCGATGGTTGCTTGATCGGACGCGAGGCAACCGTCACCTGGTGTATCGGTCACCTGCTGGAAACGGCCCCACCTGAAGCCTATGGCGATCAGTACAAAACCTGGTCGTTGGATCATCTACCGATCATCCCCGCGCAGTGGAGGGTTGAGGTCAAACCCAAGACTGTCGCGCAGTTCAAAGTCATCAAACACCTGCTCAGCGAAGCTACCACCGTCGTCATCGCCACCGACGCCGATCGCGAAGGTGAAATGATTGCCCGCGAGTTACTGGAGCTCTGCAACTATCGTGGTTCTGTTGAGCGCCTCTGGTTATCCGCACTCAACGAGGCGTCGATTCGCAAAGCACTGTCCTCGCTGAAGTATAGTCAGGAGACCTTCCCGCTCTATCACTCAGCCCTCGCCCGCAGCCGCGCCGATTGGCTGATTGGTATGAATCTCAGTCGTTTGTTTACCCTCCTAGGACGGCGGGCGGGCTATGACGGCGTGCTGTCGGTTGGACGCGTCCAAACGCCCACTTTGCGCTTGGTGGTTGAACGAGACCGCGCGATTGCCAGCTTCGTCTCTGTGCCGTACTGGGTGGTGGAGGTGCACATGTCTTCAATGGGGCAACCCTTCATCGCATCGTGGATACCGCCAAGCTCAAGACGTGACGAAGCCGGTCGCTGCCTGCAGCAGGCGCTCGCCAGTCAAGCCGTCCAAGCGCTTTCTGGCAGCAAGACCGCCACCGTAGTCTCGCTGCAGACTGAGCATTTGCGCGAAGCGCCACCCCTGCCCTTCGACCTAAGCACACTGCAAGAAGTCTGTTCACGCAAGTTGGGACTCGGCGCTCAGGAAACACTGAACATCGCCCAAGCCTTGTATGAAACCCACAAAGCCACCAGCTATCCGCGCAGCGATTGCCGTTATTTGCCAGAGAGTATGTTCAACGAGGTAGCCGCAGTATTCGATGCCCTGTTCAGAATGGATCCCGCATTGCGCCCAGCGCTCGCAAGCGTCGATCAATCATTGCGCTCACGAGCATGGAACGATGCCAAGATCACCGCGCACCACGCCATCATCCCCACCACCGAGCCGGCGAACCTTGGGCGGATGTCTGAACAAGAGCGCCAAGTCTACGAGCTAATTCGTAGCCACTACCTCGCGCAATTTCTGCCGCATCACGAGTTTGATCGAACCCAGGTCGAACTGGAGTGTGGCGAAGAACGGTTAACCGCTGTTGGCAAACAGATCCTGTTTTTGGGCTGGAAAGGCTTACTCTCCGACAACCCCGAAGACGATGAAGCCGGTCAAAAGACCCAGGTGTTGCCCGCCCTACAACAGGGTAGCCAGTGCGCAGTGGACGACGTCGAACTCAAGTCCATGCGCACCGCTGCGCCCAAACCGCTCACCGAGGGCGATCTGATTAAGGCGATGAAAAACGTCGCCAAGCTGGTCAACGACCCACGCCTGAAGCAGAAACTTCGGGACACCACCGGTATCGGCACAGAAGCCACGCGAGCCGGCATTATCAAAGGGTTGATTGATCGCGGTTACTTGCTGAAGAAAAAACGTGCCTTAACGGCCTCCGCAGCGGCCCATACCCTGATCGAAGCGGTACCCGCTGCAGTCGCGGATCCGGGTATGACAGCAATCTGGGAGCAAGCTCTGGATGAAATCGAAGCAGGACGTCTGACCTTGGATGCATTCGTTGCCAAGCAGGCAAACTGGATTACGCAGCTGATCGCAAACTGCGGAGCGCTCACTTTGTCGGGACCGGTCGAAGCCGGGCCGGTCTGCCCCCATTGCAGCGCCTCAATGCTCAGGCGAAAGGGGAAATCAGGACCGTTCTGGTCCTGCTCCCACTACCCGGACTGCAAAGGCACCGTGCCGATCAGCAAAGGTACGCGACACCCATGACGCGCCATGGGTGATCACATGAATCTTGGGAGCGATGTGCGGGTCAGTGCATCATCAACGGCGGTTGGTCCTTCTCCAAGTCGTCTAGAGGTCGTCCGATTTCACGGGCCAAGGCGATGCCTGTCGCTATCCATATCTGCCCCAGTTCGTTGAACGCTTTCAGGTGAGCAGGATCTTCGTTAAGCCAATGAACAAGGCTGTCGAAGTGTGCGGGGTTATCAGGGCAATCATGGATCTTGATGAACAGCTCCAGTGTTCGATCCCAGATCAGGTCCATGACGTTCTCGCGCTGCTCATCCATGCTCAACCTTCCTCCCTTTGGCCCTATCAGACCGCTCAGTCTCGCTGGTCACTTCGGCCTCTAATTCCTGGAGGAGTAGATGTCACGTCGCGACAAACAGCTATTTCAGTCAATATAACAACCTTATAAGTTGATACTCAACCGTTAAGGATGTTCATGTCAATGGGTCTTTGCTCAACCATTCGGGTTGAATTGGAGAGCTCATCACTTGGCACATAAACATCCAACCCAAGCCCAAATTGGGCGCATGATCGCGAAGCACCGCACTCAGCGTAATCTGACCCAGGAAGAGGTGGCTGAACGCCTGGGGATCGGCAGCGAAGCCATTTCGCGCCTTGAGCGGGGTGTGGTGGAGCTTTCCGTGGTCAAGCTGATGCAACTGGCGGACATCTTCGACTGCCGGATGGATGAACTGCTGACGGAGTCGAGCAGTCGCCCCAACGACCAGGGCCAGATGATCGCGGGCCTGCTGAGCGGCCTTCAAGAAAGCGATCGTGCCTTTATCCTGACGACCGTCGAACAGCTGGCCGCTCATCTCAGTAGCAAATAACCTCCTCGCCCACTGGCTTGACGTCGTCACACCCACTCTGCTGTAGTGCCTCAGGATCATCGCTACGGCGACCCAAGACCGATTCGCTCCGGGTAGCTCGGTCGGACTCCCTGAGTTCGGAGCCTTCTCTTCTGCGGAATTTCATTCCCGCTTTGTGCTCGACCGGATCAATGTGGCGGATGACCACTGTTGCCTCTGCCAGGCATCAGCGGTCATCCGCTACGGCGATCGCATTCAGTCCCGGAGCCCGCCGGGGAAATACTGGGCACCCTTTGTGCGCGGATGCGTGCCAACATGTTCCGACCCAGGCCACGACAAGGGTCGGTTGGCGAATCATGGCGCAGTTAAATCAAGTTTTGCGAGGAGCTTGTCGACTGCGTCAGAACGCCTAAGGTGGCTTTTCTGTTCCTCGCCTGGCACCCCGCCAGGCCTACTCTTCACTTTCGTCCGTCCAGTGATTGCCACTGAATTCCGGCCATAAAAAATCGGGTTGCGGCGCCTTGACGCTCCCCTGTGACAGGCTTATATAAAGGGTGTGGTTCGCTGTCGTTGACAGCCCAGCCCAGGTAGCTTGAACCTTCAAGGCTACGCCACGCTTGTGGTGGTTTACCCAAGTGCGATCAGCATTCGGAGGCTCGCACGATTACCGCTTCAGCGGTGATGAATGCCCACTACCCTAGGTCCGCAGATATGCTGCGGATTTCTCCTCTGCTGCCCCCCTATTCTCCAGGCGCATCGATCTGATGGTCATCGGCTTGCCGGTGACGAGTCGTTCATCGTTCGCCTTCACCTAACCCATCCTGACGGGGACTCACTTCCCCGTCAGGGGCTGTGCGTCGCCGTTTTCCCTTGAAACAGGAGAACCACCATGGCCCACGCCAACCAATCCCAAGAAGCAACCACTTACTTCAATCTGCACACCGTCGGTATCGGCTACCTCAACCGTGTCCGTGAAGTACAAGTCCGCCGCGGCCAGCCGTTCATGGCCTGCGATATCGCCGCTCTGCATGGTGCCACTGATGCAGTGGAATACACCCGTTTCGACTGCAAAGTCGCGGGAGGCGAAGCTGAACGTTTGATTCGCCTCTATATGGACGCCGTCAAAGCCGAGAAAAAGGTCTTGCTGTCGTTCCGTATCGGCGATCTGTGGATTGACCCATTTCTCTATGAGAAAGGCGATAAACAAGGCCAGCCGGGTGCCAGCCTGAAAGGTCGTCTGCTGTACATCGACTGGATCAAGGTCAACGGCACGTTCGAATACAAAGCGCCTGCCAGGCAGGAGGCAACAGCACCTGCTGAGCCAGCGCCAAACAGTGAGCCATCCCCAACGTCGGCTGATGCCGAAGCTGAGGATACCGACAACCCAACAGAGACCAGGATCAAACCTGAATCTGCATCCACTCCCCGCACGGCCCGCCGTGTTGCCACACGTACTGTTCAGTCCGCCTGAACACAATCCCCGATGTTTTACATCAAGGCGCTCAATCGAGCGCCTTTCTTCAATCCGCACAGGAGAACCCACATGGAATCCTTCTGGCTTTGCGACGATTGCATGTTCGCTGCGGCTTACGAGGACTGCAGCACGTTATCGCTCTATTACACGACGGATGAGGTCGAGGAACGCATCGCCGGTCTCCATCGTGGGCTGGTTCGGCTTATGCCCATCAGTGCCGACTTCGATCCCGAAACTGGCCGTGGAATAAGAACCTTCTCCCCATTGCCCTGCGACGGTTGTGATTCACACCTGCACGGGCAACGCCACCGATTCACTCAGCTGTAAACAACGCGTCATCGGGCAATGCCCGTGACTCTATATCCACCTCGGGGACACCGCTCCCCTCGGGTGTGTACCCCCGGATTGTTCCCTTCGGAGGTACGCCATGAGCACCCAACTCACCCTGATTGAAACCTCGGATGTCGAGGCTGATCGTATCGCCCAGGAAAACCAGCTAATCGACGAAGCGCTGCACATTCTGGATCGTCGGCTGTTCACCCGCGGCCCCAACCTGACGTCACCTGACGCCGTGGCCTCATATCTGAAACTTCATCTTGCGCAACAAGAGCATGAAGTTTTCGGTGTGATTTTTCTCGATGCCCGCCATCGCGTTCTGGCGTTCGAGATCCTCTTTCACGGCAGCATCGATGGCGCCAGTGTTTATCCCCGCCAGGTCGTCAAGCGCTCCCTCGAACATAACGCAGCAGCCGCCATTTTTGTCCACAACCACCCCTCGGGTTGTACGGAACCCAGCCAGGCAGACCGCGTCTTGACCGCACGGTTGAAGGAGGCCTTGGCCTTGATCGAGGTTCACGTACTGGATCACTTCATCGTAGGTGAAGGTCGACCACTTTCTCTTGCCGAATACGGTTGGCTTTAACCCTTACAGGCGCCTTCGGGCGCCTTGTTCATTTTTCATCCTGGAGAATACTCATGAACTCCACTACCGAAACCCCAGACATGCTGGGGGCCTCAAACCCATTCGTTCGCGGCTATGACAATCTATCTATCGAACGGCTGCTACTGATCACCTACGCAAACGACTGCCCTCCCTGCTTTCGCTCCATACACGACTCACAAGCTCATCTACTCGACGATGCGTTAGAACTGTTTCCCTGCATGTTCAATGACGACGCCGCCTTGATCAGCGAAGGCCAATCCATTCCGGATGAATTGGAAGAATGTTTCCAGTCCACCGGGCTGGTGCGGCAAGTAGTCTATGCCGTGACTGGCGAAATGCACGATGAGCGACATCACGTCGGTGACCTGTACTCCCTGGAAGAAGCCCAAGCCATGGTCCATCGCTTGAACTTCGAAACGGGACACTACAGTCGAGCCTGGGAAATCAGTACCGCACACCTCACTGAAGATGCATTGCGCTACTTGGAACACCGAGCTGGCAGTTTCAACACTGGACCAACCGGTCTGCTGTTTGAACCCTTCGCCCTGAGAGACTGCAATGGCTTCGGATGTAAGCTGATCGGCACGCCCTGGACTGACGATAATTTGGTTAAGATCGAGGGCAATCCTTACTCGTCGTTGAGGCAAGAAAAGCTCGACGCCGGTACGCCGGAGGCTTTGGTCAACGTACTGTATCTGGCGGCATTGGCGGATTTGAGGTTGCTGATTTTCGACCCCGACGCTGCCGTCTTGGATGGACTCGCCATTTATGACGAAATAGCAACGCGTTCAACTTAAACACGACCCGTCTTGAATCAACTTACTCACTGAATCGCTCCTTCACCTCATGTCAGGTTCTGCACTGAATCTGACATGAGGTTTTTTCCATGGAGCGTTTTTTCACGCCTGTCTGCCTGCTGGGTTTATTGAGCGCCTGCACGGCGCAGATCCCCACCCCATTGCCGACTAGTCCAGAGAATGCCGGTAGTTCCAATCGGGCCCAGCTTTCGAGGAGTACAGCCGAAGAGAGTCACCCGACAGAGCTCCGCTATGGCCGTTATACGCTGGTCAGCACCGAGCCCACGGCAGAGCAACGTGATCTTCTCGCTCAAATCATCGACGTGAGCATTCCGCCCAACCTGAATCCTTCGGTACAGGAAGCGATGCACTACGTGCTGCAGCGCTCAGGTTATTCGCTCTGCCCTGCTGCCGAACCAGTAAAAATACTGTTTACCCGGCCTCTGCCCGCCGCCCATTACCGGCTCGGCCCGATCTCTTTGCGCAGCGCGCTACAAGTGCTGGCTGGCCCCGCCTGGCAACTCACGATCGATGAGGTTAGCCGTTCGGTCTGCTTCGAACGGCTAAAAAATGATGCTGCCGTCGTGCGGCTCGCACCCAGCGCGGCCCATCAGCCAAAGGCACGCCCATGAAAGCCACGACGTTTCAAACCCTCATTGTCGGCTCACTTTGCCTGGCGGTCTCCGGGCTGAGTGGTGGTTTGTATAACCAGTATCAACGCGTGACCGAGTTGGAAAATGCGAACGCCCAACGCCTACAGACCCTGGATACCCTGCAACGTGATTCAAGCACCCTCTTGGATGCACAGGAGAAGCTGCAGTACGCACTGAAAGACATGAAGCAGATGGTCGATTCCGGTGAGCAACAGGCTAATACCCTCGATCCGATGCTGGATCAATGGGCGCAGGAGATACAGGAACTGCGCGATGGTCTGACAGCCCGTGCTACCGAAGCCGACATGATCGCGCTACGCGCACGACTTGAGCACGTCGAACAGCAACTCCTGGACCTCAAAAGCCAGCCACCACTCCCACCACCGACGCCTTCCTCGGCCAAGCCGAAAAAAACCGCTCAGCCCAAGCCTGCCCCGCTCCTGCCGCCATTTTCAGTGTTGAGCGTCGAGTACCGCGGTGGCGAGCGCTTTCTGGCGGTCGCACCTCCTGACAGCCGCTCGCTCAATGATATCCAGTTGCTGCACAACGGCGAGCAGTTCGGCACATGGCAGCTGAAGGCGCTGGAGCCGAACGCGGCCATCTTCACGGTGCCCACTCAGCCAGACCAGGCCGTGCAACTCCCTTGAGAAACGATCATGAACCGAGCGCTACTGTCCCCCGTCGTCTGTCTCGTTTCATTGCTGAGCACGGGCGCTGCGCTGGGCAACCCCGTCACGACACCGTCACGGACCCAGGACACGCAGTCTGCTCCGCTGGAGCGTTCGCACTCTGAACAGGCGGCAAGCTGGGGTCTGACGGAGCAGGAGTGGACACGCTTCGAACAGATCCAAGCCGGCCCGCGTGGTTACTGGAGCCCGAATCTCGATCCGCTGACTGCACTCGGCGTCGAAGCAGAGAACGACCAAGAGCGTCAGCGCTATGCCGAATTGCAGGTAGCGCTGGAAGCCAAACGTGCCGAGCGCGAATTGGCTTACCAAAACGCCTACACCGCAGCTTGGGCCAAGCTGTTTCCTGGACTGTTGCCGACTCAGGGTATGGCATCCCCGCCCGCTGCTAGCTCACCGGTAGAGCCGCGCCGTGCTCTGTTTGTCGAAGACCATTGCCCTGCGTGCACCGCTGAAGCGCAGCGTCTGCAAAGCAGTGATACAGCGTTCGATATCTACCTGGTGGGCAGCCAAGGTGAGGATGAACATGTTCGTGGCTGGGCCCGGCAAGCAGGCATTGATGCGAGCAAGGTTCAACGCCGGCAAATCACCCTGAACCATGATCGTGGTCGCTGGTTCAGCCTGGGTGCCCCGAGACCGCTACCCGTCAAATTTCAGCAGGTGAATGGACAATGGCAGCGTCTCGACTGATTGCTATTGCGCCCCTGCTGACAGTGCTCGCAGTCCACGCTGACGAGCTTCCGCCTCCGGCTTATCAACTGGCGGCGCATGACGCCAACATCCCTCCTACGGTGCTGTTCGCGATTGCCCTGCAGGAGAGTGGCGCCCGTCTCCGTGGTCGACTGCTGCCCTGGCCCTGGACGCTGAATATTGCTGGCAGCCCTTACCGTTTCGCCAATCGTCAGACCGCATGTCACGCCTTGCTTCAGGCGCTTGCCCGGTATGACGCCAAGCGGGTCGATGCCGGGCTTGGGCAAATCAACCTGGGTTATCACGGACAGCGTTTCTCCAGGCCCTGCGAAGCCCTCGAACCCTACCGCAATCTGGCCGTAACTGCCGCGCTGCTGCAAGAGCATCACGCCGTCACCGGTGATTGGGTGTCAGCTGCTGGCCGATATCACCGTCCGGCAGGAGGAACGCCGGCCGCGCGTTACCGCGCCGGCTTTTCTCAACAACTCGAACGACTGCAGGTTTCCTTTAAACAGGGCACACCACCATGAAGCGAATTCCCAGTGCGTATTACTTCGCCGTGCTCTTGGCTGCGCTCGCCCAGCCGGGACTGTCGTTTGCAGAAGTTCAGCCTGGCGGTTTCACCCGCCCCCAGTTTGAAGCTTCCAGGCCGCCAGTAAACAACAAGACCCAGCCTGCTCGGGCCATACATGCAGACCTATCTGCATTTGCCGATCAAACCTGGATACTGCCCGTGCGCAGCTCTCACTTGAGCCCAGGCCAAATCACAACTCGCACCCTGGACATGCCGGGTTTGCAGCCATTTTTCCTTGTCGGGGAGGATCCCCAATCGTTGGCTTGGCTGCATCAGCGTGCGACTGAACTGCAAGAAATGGGGGCGGCGGGCCTCGCCGTCGAAGTGACCGATACTGAAGCCCTGGCCCGAATTCGAGCAGCCGCGCCGGGCATCACCATCCTGCCGGTCAACGGCAACGACATCGCCTCTCGCCTGCAGATTGAGCACTACCCTGTCTTAATCACAGCCACCTCACTGGAACAGTGAGTCTGGGTCATGGCCGAGCATGCGATGGAGTCCAAACTCCGGCCCGCAGTCGAGCTGTATACCGTGGCGATCTGTGTCGCCGCGGCGGTGTTATGCGTGTATTCGCCCTGGGCCGTGGCGCTATCACCCGAACTCGGTCTGGTTGCGGCTCTGGCCTATGCCCTGTTCGGTTTGATCCGCCTCCGACAAGCCTGGGAGGTGTTGCGCTATCGGCGCAATATCCGCCGGCTGCCTCGCTACGAGCTGACCAGCCGGCAGATTCCGGTAAGCCGTAAGCGCCTGTTCATGGGCCGCGGCTTTCGCTGGACCCGCCTGCACACCCAGCGCTTGGTCGAAGCCCAGGACCCGGCGGTCGCTCACTATGTCGAGCAGCCGACCCGTTACCGCCTGGCACGTGGACTCGAACGACGCCTGGAACATGCGCCGTTTCCGCTCTCGACATTGGCCCAAGTCACGGCTTGGAACAGTGCCTTCAATCCGTTGCGCCCTTTGCCCCCGGTAGGTGGCTCGTCGCTGTTGCATGGGGTCGAGCCCGACGAAATGGAAGTCAGTCTGCCGCTGGGCGAACGGGTCGGGCACACACTGGTGCTGGGTACCACTCGTGTCGGCAAGACGCGACTCGCCGAGGTCTACATCACTCAGGACATTCACCGCGTCGACCATGAGGTGGTCATCGTCTTTGATCCAAAGGGCGACGCCGACCTGCTCAAGCGCATGTACGTCGAAGCCAAACGTGCCGGTCGGGAGAAGGAGTTTTATGTCTTCCATCTGGGCTGGCCAGAAATCTCCGCCCGCTACAACGCCGTGGGACGTTTTGGGCGCATCTCGGAGGTGGCCTCGCGCATTGCCGGGCAGCTCAGTGGTGAAGGTAACTCTGCGGCCTTCCGTGAGTTCGCCTGGCGTTTCGTCAACATCATCGCCCGCGCTCTGATCGAGCTGGGCCGACGTCCGGACTACCTGCAGATCCAACGACATGTGGTCAACATCGACGCACTGTTCATCGAATACGCCCAGCAGTTTTTCGCCAAGACCGACCCGAAGGCGTGGGAAGTGATCGTCCAGCTTGAAGGCAAGCTCACCGAGAAGAACATCCCCCGACACATGGTGGGACGCGAAAAGCGGGTAGTGGCTATCGAGCAATACCTGGCGGCAAAACGGGTATTTGATCCGGTGCTGGACGGATTGCGCTCGGCGGTACGATATGACCGTACTTACTTCGACAAAATCGTTGCCTCGCTACTGCCGCTGCTGGAAAAACTCACCACCGGCAAGACCGCCCAACTACTGGCGCCCAACTACACCGATTTAGATGATCCGCGGCCAATCTTCGACTGGATGCAGATCATCCGAAAACGCGGCATCGTTTATGTCGGTCTGGATGCACTGACCGACGCCGAGGTGGCCGCCGCGGTGGGCAACTCCATGTTCGCCGACTTGGTCTCGGTTGCGGGCCACATCTACAAACATGGCATTGACCACGGCCTGCCCGCATCACGCAGCGGCAGTGACAAGCTCCCGATTAACCTGCATGCCGATGAGTTCAACGAGTTGATGGGTGATGAGTTCATTCCGCTAATCAACAAAGGCGGTGGCGCCGGCATCCAGGTGACGGCCTACACCCAAACCCTCAGTGATATCGAAGCACGCATTGGTAACCGCGCCAAAGCCGGCCAGGTGATTGGTAACTTCAATACCTTGCAGATGCTCCGCGTACGCGAAACCGCCACCGCGGAGCTGCTCACCCAGCAGTTGCCCAAGGTCAACGTGCTAACCAGAACCCTGGTATCGGGTGCAACCGACACCTCCGATCCAGAAGCCAATACCGACTTCACGTCCTCCTCGCAGGACCGCGTCAGTAGCGCCAGCGTGCCGTTGATCGAACCGGCTCACATCGTCAGTTTGCCCAAGGGCCAAATGTTCTCCTTCCACGCCGGTGGCCAGCTCTGGAAAGTCCGCATGCCGTTGCCAAAATCCTCCAACGACGACGCAATGCCCAAGGACCTGCAGGAGCTTACTCAACGGATGCGGGCGGTTTACAACGAGCAGGCGGGGCAATGGTGGAGCGCAAGCGGTGGTGCGCCAACAATTGACTTCGATTTAGACCAGGTGGGGTAATCCTGACTTAGGTTCAAATTCAGCAACCACACCGGAAAGCGCCATGACGGCATTAACTCGGCGGCATGCAATGGAGTGAACGATGGCGACTTCCGCCCAGAACATGCCACCACAACCGATCCAGCGTACCGGACTGATCATCTCGACGATCAGCCTGGTATTGCGCGTCATCGGTTTGCTAATCGCCTCTTTGCTATTCTCGATCCTGATCGAGTTCGCTGGTTTGCTGCTGTTCTGGGGTGATCAGGGCTGGCGGCATAGTCAGGCCATGCTAAACAGTGAGTTAGGCTGGCTCAGCGAGCACTTCAAATGTTCACTGCTCATCCAACAGCCTGGGCCAACGATTATCCAGTGGCTGGATTTAATCAATCAGTGGCTACTGGTCAAAACTGGCTTTGCAGATTTTGCCCAGCAGGCGCGGGTATCGAGCATGGGTAACAGCTTCTGGGGGTGGATCAACCAGCTATACGTGAGCATTGAAGATTTCGTGCTGGCGGCGGTGTATGTGACCTTTACCTTCGTGGTGCGCCTGACCATTCTGGTTCTGGCCACACCCTTGTTTCTGCTGGCCTCTCTCACCGGTTTTATCGATGGCCTGATGCGTCGCGACCTGCGCAAATTTGGTGCTGGACGAGAGAGTAGCTTCGTCTATCACCGCGCTAAACGAGGAGTGATACCGCTATTGCTTGTGCCCTGGATTATCTACCTATCCCTGCCCTTTTCGCTCAATCCTATGGTTGTATTTTTGCCTTGTGCCGTAATGCTTGGCATTACAGTAGCAATCACGGCAACGACATTTAAGAAGTATCTCTGAAGATGGGTGCAGAAGTAGGACCAAGATTCGCACTGAGGATTCAGCACCCTCAGTAGCAAAAAAGGGCCCTTGCAAAGCCCTGATCAAGCCGATCTTACTGAGTACGCCACGACTCTACGACGTCCGCGCCAAACTCGACTTTCCATTCTTTCAACTGGCGATGGTTACCTCCCTTGGTTTGGATCAGCTCACCAGAGTTCGGATTTTTGTAAATTTTTACATCGCGAGCTTTACGAGCTGGCTTTACAGGGGCTGCTATCGGTGCCGAGGAACGACGGCCAGCCTCTGGGTCCAGGATGCTAATGATGTTCTTCAAGCTGAAGCCGTACTCGCCAAGCAATGCCCGCAATTTACTCTCAAACTCCATTTCTTTTTTCAAGCCGGAATCACTTTTCATCGACTCAAGCTCTGCGAGCTGTTCGGCGAGTTGTTGCTCAAGCTTACGAAATTCAGCCAAACGAGACATATGAAAACTTCCTTCAGGTGAGAGTAATGAGAAACGAACATTCCAATGCTAAGCGATGATTCGCTCTTCGTCACCCATACTGCCTTATGCATGAGCCGACCCACTCACTGCCTCATGAAAAACACATCGTTTTTGGACTGAGAGCTGTCTGAGCCTTCTTTTGCGCCGAATCGATTGCCGATGTATGTGCGAGTAAACCTATTCGGTTCTCCTCCGAAAAAGCGATACATCCTACCTCGCGTTTAATGCTGAATAATTCGCCCCCTGACTTGATTCTGCTCCCAGCTCCATACGGGACAGGATCATGTCGACTACCGTCTTTCGCTGCTTACTACTCTCGCTAGCTATCGTTCACGGCAGTAGCTATGCCGACTCGGCTCATGAGCAGGATCAACTCAGCCTTATCCAGCGGCAACTCGACACGCTCGAACGTCTTGCGACGCGAGCTAAGGTAGCCAGCACGGCTGAACCAGACGATCGCTATCGCTTCGACTATCCCCGCCTAGTTCAAGACATCCAGCGCATCCACCAAGGTGTGCGGAGTTACCTATCCCCGTCCCGTGCTCAGCCCCGCGACCCCGATGAGCTGGTCGGCGATTACCGCCTCGACACTCCGATTGCGGAGGCCTCGCCATGAGCATGACTGACGCTCAGATCGCAGCATTCCAAAACGCCACCGGCTTCGCACCGCAGAGCAGTTCGACGCTGTGGCTGTCCCTGGTTCTCGTTCTGGCGTTGCTCTGGTGCGCCTGGGTGATGTGGACGGCTTACCGGGGATGGGCGGCCGGCAGTGTGCGCTTCGGCGCCTTCGGTGGCAGCGCCATGCGCGTGCTGCTCGCATTGTTGGTCCTGATGTTCTTCACCCTGTCCTAATCCAGGAGATCGCCGTCATGCTCAAGTGCCTTGTCCCCCTGAAAAACAACATGCGTGATCGCGCGAGCCAGCGCTTGATTGGTCTGCTGCTGGTGCTCGGTCCAAGCCTGGCTTTTGCCGAACTTCCGACCATGGAAGCTCCTTCACGGGGTGAAGGCTCCGGGTTGATCGAGACGATCAAAAACTACGCCTACGACGGCGGCATCCTGCTTGGTCTGCTGATCGCTCTGCTCGCGTTTCTCGGCGTGGCCTGGCACTCCCTGACCGTCTATGCCGACGTGCAGAACCAGCGCAAGACCTGGAAAGATCTCGGCGCTGTGGTTGGTATCGGAGCGCTATTGGTGGTGATCATCATCTGGTTCCTGACCAAGGCAGCCGCGATTCTGTGAGGTCGACATGAACGACAGTATCGAACGCCTTGCCGACGGCACCTTGGTCTTTCTGCCGGAGCGACTCAACCGTGACCCCGCTGTATTGCGCGGTTTGACCAATGATGAGATGTGGGTAGCACTCGGCATCGGCGCCGTCATTGGCCTTCTGCTGGGCGTTCCTCTGGCAATCGCCACCGCTTCCATTGCCGTCGCGCCCACCAGCATGATCGCGGGCATGGCGGTGGTGTTATTGGCCGGTGGCACGCTGCTGCGTCGGGCCAAGCGTGCCCGCCCCGAGACCTGGTTGTACCGCAAGTTGGAATGGATACTCGCCAGCCGTTGGCGCCTGGGTCGAGGGAGTTTAATCCTTCACTCCGGCGTCTGGACGGTTCGCCGTTCGCGTCGACTGCGCCCTGCTCTGTCCCGGTGGCCGTCATGAGCCGTTTTCGGAACAAGGTGGATGCCCAACAGGCTCATATCTACAGCCTGCGCCTGGCAGTAATGATCCTTGCCCTGGTCTGTGCCGGGCTCTGGTACGGCTGGCGCTCGGCACCGACCGATCTGACCGTGCATGTACCACCAGATCTGCGCTCGGGCAGCACGCGCAAGTGGTGGGATATCCCCTCAGAGAATGTCTATGCCTTTGCCCTGTACATCTTTGGTCAGCTCAACCGCTGGCCCTCGGATGGCGAGCTGGATTATCGCCGCGCCATCTATGGCTTGCAGTCCTATCTGACGCCCGCCTGCAAGGCCTTCCTCGACGGCGACTACGAATACCGCAAGGCCGCCGGCGAACTGCGCCAGCGGGTGCGCGGCGTCTACGAAATTCTGGGCCGGGGCTATAGCGAAGATCCAGAACTCAGGGTCAAGCAACTCGATCGTGATAGCTGGCTGGTCACCCTCGACCTCAACGCCGATGAGTATTACGCCGCGGAACCGGTGAAACGGGTGGTGGTGCGTTATCCATTACGCGTGGTGCGTTTTGATCTGGACCCCGAACGCAATAAGTGGGGACTGGCGCTGGATTGTTATCAGGGCACGCCGCAGAAAATCTCCCTGCCTGGAGGTGAGCCATGAAGCGAATCTCTATTCTGGGACTCACCGTCTCACTGTTGCTTTGGGGAGCTGCAGCGCAGGCCGTCGAGTTGATGCGCTGGGAACGCCTTCCCCTTGCGGTCCCGCTGGTGATCAATCAAGAACGAGTGGTCTTTATCGATGAGGCTGTTCGAGTCGGCGTACCCTTAACTCTGACCGGCAAACTGCGTGTGCAATCAACCGGCGGCACGCTGTACCTGCGCGCGTCAGAAGCCATTGCACCTACTCGACTGCAACTTCAATCAGTCACGACGGGCGAGATCATCCTACTGGATATCGCGGCCACGCCTGGTGATCAACCGCTGGAGCCTGTGCGTATTCTCAAGACTACTCAGATGCAAGCTACCGAGGCTGAATCGAGCACCGTCCCTGTTCCAGAGCGTACACCGATCCCGGTCGCTTTGACGCGCTACGCCGCGCAAAGCCTGTACGCGCCGCTACGCACCGTGGAGTCTCTGCCCGGTGTACGCCGCGTCCCGCTCAAGCTGCGCACCGAACTGCCAACCCTGCTGCCGACCGAAAACGTGTCCAGCACACCCATCGCCGCCTGGCGACTCGGTGATTACTGGGTGACGGCGGTGAAGTTGCGCAATCGTGGTTCAGAGACGGTGCAACTCGATCCGCGTCGGCTTCAGGCCAAGCTGTTCGCTGGGGCCTTCCAGCATGCGTTCCTCGGGCCGGTCGGCAGCGCTGAAGACACCACGGTCGCCTACCTCGTCACTCGCGGTGCCGGCCTCGAAAACGCCGTACTGCCACCGCCCGTAGCGCGGGGTGCTGACGATGAAAGCTAACGCCTTGCTCAAATGGCTGGTACCGGCTGCGCTGCTGGCCGTGGTGATGATCATCCTGAAAACCTGGGTCGCGGGTAGCAGCGCGCCCGCTCCAGAGAGCTCGGTTGATCAGGGCAACCTTCAGTTATCCGCCGAGCAAGCCAAGTCGCTCGGCATTGCTGGCGATACTCCACGCGACACGGTCGCCACCTTGGTCGGCCAGGTGAAGGCCATGCGCAGCGACATGCTCGGTTTGAAAAAACACAACGATTCGCTGCAGACGGAGAACAACCGCCTTCGCGAGCGGGAAAACAGTGTTGATTCGCGTATCCAGACGGCGCTTGGCAGCGTGACTCAACAGGTCGACGAAGGTCGCCGACAAGCCAACGAGGCTCGACTCAAAGCGGAACAAGACAGTCGCCAGGCCCGCGGTTTGCTGACGCAATTGCAGGAGCAGCTGTCGGGGCTGACCGGCAAAGACAAGGATATGCCTATCGGACTGGGGCTTGAGCCGGGCGACGGCTCCCAGTTCGAACGGCAGCATTCTGCCAATGATGCACTGCAGTGGATTGAGCCCTCGGATGCTCTGTCCACCGCCCCCCAGGGCAAAACCAAGACCGCGTCCGCTCTGAGTCTGCCTACTGCGTTCAGCTCATTGGAGGGCTTGAAGGACAATGCCATCGACCGCAGCCAGAAGCAGTTACGCGAGGTCACCAAGGGTGAACGTGACCTGACACGCTCCGCTGATCGTACCGAAGGCGCGAAGCCGGTCTACACCATTCCAGAAAACGCGACATTGATGGGCTCGGTCGCCATGACCGCGCTGATCGGCCGGGTCCCGGTGGACGGCACCGTGAATGATCCCTACCCCTTCAAGGTGCTGGTTGGTCCGGAGAACCTGACAGCCAACGGCATCGACCTGCCGGACGTCGCAGGGGCCGTGATGAGCGGCACAGCCTCCGGCGACTGGACCCTGTCGTGCGTACGCGGACAGGTCGAGTCAATTACCTTTGTGTTTACCGACGGCACCATTCGCACGGTGCCTCAGCCGAAGGCAGTAGCCAGTCGCAATGCCACCACCACCCAGAGCTCAAACACCGACAAGATTCGTGGCGGACTCGGTTACCTGTCCGATCCGTATGGCATTCCTTGCATTGCCGGTGAGCGCCGCTCAAACGCTCAACAGTACCTCGGCAGCCAGAGCTTGATCACGGCCGCTGGCGCCGGTGTCGCCGCCTTGCTCGGGGATGAGCAGAACAACAGCAGCGTGATCAGTTCGGGCGGCAGTACGCTCGGGGTCGCCAGCAGCAGTGGCAATAGCGCGCTGAATTCAATTCTCAGTGGTGGGGTAAGCGACATCCGGGAGTGGATCAACAAACTCTATGGCGAGACCTTTGCTGCCGTATACGTGCCACCGGCCGCCCAAGTCGCGCTGCACCTCGACCGTGAGATCACCATCGACTACGAGCCCAAGGGCCGGAGCGTTCGCCATGAAAAAGACCATGCCTCTCTGCCTGACATGGATTAGTGTGTTTTCCTTGGTCCTGACAGGGTGTTCCACTGACAAGGACACGCTGCTGCCCCATGGCGAGCAAACCATGCTGGACATCTGGAACGGTGCAGGGTCGCAAGGCACTCAGCAGCAACTGCTGGATGCTCGGCAGCAGTTACGCCGCCCGCTGGCTCAGGCAGATGTCTCCGCGGCTCTCCAGGAACCGTACACGCGCACAGCGGCGAACGAGATCCGCAACTTGTTCCCTCGCCTGCCCAATCCCGATCTGGTGCTGTACGTGTATCCGCACCTGAGCGGTACCGAGCAGGCACCGATCCCAGGTTACTCCACCGTCTTTCCGTTCTACCAACGGGTGCAGTACGCATTGCCGGGTGAACGTCAAGAAGACCTGTAGTGCGTACCGCCGATTCGGGCAAGCGCACTTCTGCGTGGAAGGCCTGGCGCAACCCATTGCGCCCTCGAGCGACCCTGGCCGATGAAGCTGCACTCTACGCGCACAACCCCAGCTTCACCGATCACCTGCCTTGGGTCGAGTACCTCGACACCGAGCAGTGTTTTCTGCTCGATGACAATCGCTCGGTGGGCGCGGTGTTCGAGTTGCTGCCCATCGGCACTGAAGGGCGCGAACCCGATTGGCTTGTGACAGCCCGCGATGCCCTCGAAGACGCCCTGCAGGATAGCTTTGACGAACTGGACCAAGCGCCTTGGGTGGCGCAGTTTTTCTGCCAGGACGATAACGATTTCACCCCCTACCTGACGCGGCTCACCGATTACATTCAAGACAGCGCGCGAGGCACGGTCTTCACCGAAACGTTTTTGGAACTCAGTCGTCGTCACCTGAAGGCCATCGCCAAGCCGGGAGGTCTGTTCGAGGACAAGGCCGTCACGCGCCTACCCTGGCGCGGCAATAATCGACTGGTGCGCCTGGTGATCTATCGCTGGATTGAGTCTGGCGCCGAGGAGATGGGACTCAGTCCAGTGCAATCCCTGCAGCAGGCTTGCGAACGTATCGTGGCTTCGTTGCAGGCATGCGGGGTGCAATCGACGCGAGTCGATGGCCAAGGTCTGTATGCCTGGTTATTGCCCTGGTTCAATCCGGCACCCAGGCTCACCGACGAAGACCCCGAGGAATTCTACCGCCGCGTGGCCTATCCGGAGTCGGGCGACGGCGAGTCGCTGGAACTGCCCTTCGATCATGACTTCGCCGAGAGGCTGTTCTTCAACGAACCGCGCTCGGATGTCCAGCACGGGCTCTGGTTTTTCGATGATCAACCCCATCGGGTCATGGTGGTGGACAAGCTGCGCCGAGCGCCCTTGATTGGTCAACTCACCGGAGAAACCCGCAAAGGTGACGCGGTGAATGCACTGTTCGACCAGTTACCCGAAGGTACAGTCATGAGTCTAACCTTGGTGGTCAAACCGCAGGATGTACTTGAGGAGCAGTTGAACCGCCTGGCGCGCAAAGCCATCGGTGAAAACCTGGCCTCGACCCAGACCCGTCAGGATGTCGAAGAGGCTCGCGCGGTCATCGGCCGCCAGCACAAGCTGTACCGGGGAACCCTGGCCTTCTACGTGCGTGGTCACGATGAACAGCAACTGCACCAGCGCTCGGTCAGTCTGGCCAATGCACTACTGGGTGCGGGCCTGCAGCCGGTACGTGAAGGCGACGAGGTTGCCACCTGTAACAGTTATCTGCGTTGGTTACCGATGGCCTACAACCCGGCCCGCGACACGCGCAACTGGTACACACGCCTGATGTTCGTCCAGCACCTGGCAAACCTGGTCCCGGTGTGGGGTCGCAGCACCGGCACCGGCCACCCGGGCATCACCCTGTTCAATCGTGGTGGCTCGCCGTTGAGCTTTGATCCGTTGTCTCGACTAGACCGGGCTATGAACGGCCATCTGCTGCTGTTCGGTCCGACCGGCGCCGGTAAGTCGGCCACCCTGGTCACCCTGCTGATGCAGGTCATGGCGGTGTACCGCCCTCGCCTGTTTATCGTGGAGGCCGGCAACTCATTCGGCTTGCAGGGCGACTACTTCGCAACGCAAGGCCTGTCGGTCAATAAGGTCCAATTGAAACCTGGTACCGCGATCAATCTCACCCCGTTCGCCGATGCCTGGCGCCTGGTCGAACAACCGGATCAGGTGGCAAGTCTGTCGATCGATGAGTGGGACGATGAGGTAATAACCAGTCGCGAAGACCAACGTGATGTTCTCGGAGAACTAGAAATCACCGCCCGCCTGATGATCACCGGCGGCGAAGCCAAGGAAGAAGCGCGCCTGAGTCGAGCCGATCGCAGCTTGATCCGCGAGTGCATCCTAGATGCGGCACAGACCTGTGTCGCAGCGGAGCGCCAGGTACTGACCCGCGACGTGCGCGACGCGTTGCTGCGCGTCGCCGCCGACCCGCACTTGCCAGAGAAACGTCGCGAGCGTGCCCAGGAAATGGGCGAGTCCATGGACCTGTTTTGCCAGGGTTTCGAGGGTGAACTGTTCGATCGTGAAGGCACGCCTTGGCCAGAGAGCGATGTGACCATTGTCGATCTGGCCACCTACGCTCGCGAAGGCTACGAGGCACAGATGTCCATCAGCTACATCAGCCTGATGAACACCGTGAATAACCTTGCCGAACGAGACCAGTACCTGGGCCGACCGATCATCATGGTCACCGACGAGGGCCATATCATCACCAAGAACCCGCTGCTGGCACCCTTCGTGGTCAAGGGCACGAAGATGTGGCGCAAGCTCGGCGCGTGGTTCTGGCTGGCGACGCAAAATCTTGCCGACTTCCCCACCGCCGCGCAGACCATGCTCAACATGATCGAATGGTGGATTTGCTTGAACATGCCGCCCGCGGAAATCGAAGAAATCGCACGGTTCAAGAAACTCACGCCGGCACAGAAAGCCTTGCTGCTCTCCGCCAGTAAGGAGCCGGTGAAATACACTGAGGGGGTCGTGCTATCGAAGAAGCTCGAGACGCTGTTTCGGGCCGTGCCGCCAAGTCTTTATCTCGCCCTGGCCATGACGGAGCCCGAGGAAAAAGCCGAACGCTGGACACTGATGCAGAGCACCGGCTGCTCGGAACTGGAGGCGGCTTACCGGGTAGCTGAACGGATCGATAGGATGCGAGGAATTAAGTGAAACGGAGCTGATCCTAGGTTTCGATCAACCCGGCAGCAAATCCTTGAAAACCTTCTCCACGTAGGCTTGCATGAACCAGTCAGGGATCTCATCAGCCCTGAACTCAAGGTCAGTCCCGTCTGTTACTTCAGCGAGCAGCACCAGATCAGCGCCGGAGTTATCAAAGATATAAGCCCGGTTCGAGGCTGCGATGGCTGCTGGCAATAGGTTCAGGCAACGACCGTAGCGCTGCACAATTTTTTCCGTGGGGACTGGGTGCCCACCTGCCGCAACACGGTTCTTGACCCTGTTGATATTGATGTCAGGATCTTCAGTGGCGACAAAGTAGAGGTAGGTTCGATATCCCGACGCTTTTGCCTTAAGCATAAAAGCGACTTTGTCCTCGCTAGACATCACCGTTTCGAAGGTGAAAGACAACTGGGCTTCAAGGAGCTTGTGCCGCATGAAATCAGAGAGCACGGAAGCAAAATAGGAATTCATCGCGACGGACTGGAAATTCAGGCCGTTATTGCTGAAGTCTATATTGGATGCCTCTTCAACGAGCTGGGTCGACCGAATCAGTCGGTGCGCCTTGATAAAGCCGAGAACCTCGTCGCCTTCGACTTCCAGTTGAAAATCGCTGAACTCCAGGCGTCCGCCCTCTTTGGCAGCCTTTTCGATTTCATCCGGGTTGATGTAGATCCCGATCAGGTGGGAAGGGACGGCACTTTTCATTGTGCTTTTACCGGAACCATTAGGGCCGGCAAACACCCTCAGCCGAGGGACGGTCATGAGCAGCGGTGCACCTTGATAATCCCGCCCAAGGTCACTTTATGCTTGGGCTTGGCCACTCGAATAACCTTGTGCTTACCGTCGGCAGTCGTCTCAACGAGCTTGCCGTCCATCACTTCCATCACGCTGCGTCCGGCCGCCAGCGCGTTGATATAGGCCGTATTGATCGCACCTTCAGCCATGGCTGGGATTTTACCCTCCAGTCGGCTCACCAGATCGTCACTCAACACTTGGTCGGCTTTCATATCGCGCTCCACGTTCTCAGAGCGTGCAGAATCTGCACTTATCAGAATCCCAGCTACGTAAATCTGTTTGTCACAGACCAACGCCACTTCTGTCAGATCTCCATTCTAGAGGAATGGAGCCTGGAACCATACCTTCCAGTAAATTTTCCCGTGTAGGCCATATCGTCAGGGTTGGAGCCGCACGGCTACGGTGAAACGCCTTGAAGCCGTTGCTGAACTCTCAATAAAAATCCTGCTTCGAAAGCATCCTGAGATTCTCCTGCCGGACAAGTCTTCCGAGACTGCGCCAGTTCCCACCACAGTGGTACGTCACCGGGTGTATTAAGCCAGGCCTGGGCGCATTGCACGCCACGTTCGATCATAGGCGCAAATTCGCTGCCCCACGGTGTCAAAAGGCTCGGGCAGCCGTCCGCCGCCGGAATTGAAACGTAATTTTCGTCCATAGACACCTTAGCTTTCGATTATTTATTAATGCTCGGTCTGTTCTAAGCAGCATAGAAACAAAATTGACACTCGGCTTAAGCATCAAAAAAGCCCGAATCAGAGCCAATGTAGACTATATCCCGTGGATTGAGAGTCCCTCAAGGCGCAGTTTGCGCGCATGACTCAAGACTTCGAACAGCTCCGTCTGCAACTCGCGGAAAATATCCGCTCGATGCGACGCGTGAAGAACCTTACCCAGGAGCAATTGGCGCTCATGGCCGAGGTGGATCGTACCTACGTGAGTCAAATCGAACGAGGGGTAGGCAACCCGTCGTTATTGGTCCTCTGCAAACTCGCCAACATTTTCGAGATCAAAACGGATCAGTTGCTCATTGAGTCTGACGTGCTTGCTCGTACACTGAGCGCTGAATGACCCTCTGCTGATCTAGAAGATCGCTATAAACCGACAATTCTGCGTTCGGCTTTCTCACTGACACCCCTCTCTCAATTATTGAACCTGTCCAGGCCATACACTCAGAGTCTGGATCATGTTTGCTGCCTGCCCGCACATTTCGCCCCAGAAGCTACATCCTTTGGTGCTGAGCTTTCTGCTGGCATCCGGGCCAAGCGTAGCGTTGGATACCGGCAGCATTACCGCCTCCGTGCTTTCTCCAGACTGCCTCGAGTACAGGGTCGTCGGCATCTGCTTCTGGTTGCTCTGCACCCCTTTTGGCTGCACGGTTAAAACCTCAACCAAGGTTCGTCATTTCATTCCTGAGCTAGTGGTCTCGAGCTATGCCACCACCGGTGCCAATCCCTGGACCGAGATGGCCGCCCTATCCTCTCCTATCAGTGGTGCGGAAGGAGGCGGTAACCTGATCACGCCGAACACACAGCGCGATAATCTGCCTCGTTTCAAAAACGTTGATGCCATCGGTCATCCAGGCGGCTGGGCCGCCACGCAACTGGCCTCGCAATCCGGCTACGCCTGCGCCAGCGGTGCCACGGCGTTCATGCCCTACTACCTGAGCACTTGGGACTCACTGGCCTGGCGTCATGGCATCCCGGAAAGCCTCTACCCCGAGTCACTCGTGCCGGGAATCCGTGAAATCGGTCGTCAGCTCGCGGGCAACATGTGGGGCAACGTCTATCCCCGGCAAGGATTTTTGGTGCAACCCGACGACTTCAAAGCCGCTGCGGTGATGGCGCAGCGAGCGGGTGACGTCATTACCCGCAACTGGCAGCCGCACGTGTATGTCCCGCTCACATCCGTACCACGCGATGGTTATTGGCCGCCTGGCCCAATCGTTGAAAACGACGCTTCGACCCACAAATGGCAATTGCTCTCTCCCGTGGTTCAACCCACATGTGCCATCTTCCCCAGCGATCCGGTGCAGAGCGCGGATGGAGGCTACGCCTGGTCGCTGTGGCGTCCTTATAGCTGCTGCAAGCGTGAGGGACAGACCTTCCTGTTCAGCATCGACTTCGAAGGTGGTGCTTCATGAGGCGGCTTCTTGCAGGACCATGGTTGGGCCCGATGAGTTTGTTGCTCTGCGGACTGCTCGCCGTGGCCACGCATGCCCACGCCGCCGAGGACGATTACCGTCTAGGCACTCAAGGCGAAGTGCTCGACGACCGGGTGATGTACACCATCGGTGGCGGCTCGGCAGCGGGCTCGCCGAGCTCGCTCTATCGCCCCAACGGGCTCGGTGTCGGCGGATCCTGGCAAGCGAACATGATGTGCGGAAACATGAGCCTCACCAACACCCTGCAAAACCAGTTGAATGGCGTCACCGAAGGGTTCCAGCAGATCATGGGCAGCATTGTGCAGAACGCGACCCAAGCAGTGATGTCGCTGCCGGCGTTGATCATCCAGCGTGCCAACCCGGGTCTCTATGAGTTGTTGAGCAACGGAGTGATGCAGGGGCGTATCGACTTCGACCGTTCTAAGCTGACCTGCCAGGCCATGGCTGAGAAGATGGCGGACAAGGTCGGTCAAGCCGGCTGGGGCGCATTGGCCAAGAACCAGGAAATGCAGGGCAACCTCGAACAAACCGGCGGTGATGCGGTGGCCGCGGTGAAAAACACCGAGGCCCGTAACGGCAACAATGGGGTGTCATGGGTCGGCGGGCAGAAGGCTGGAGGTAGCGGACAAACCCCCATCCGGGCAACCTCCGATGTGGTGCGCGCGGGCTACAACCTGCTGCATAACCGGTCGGTGGATGACAGCGCCTCGATCAGTAGCAGTGATTGCTTGGGCGGCGCTATTTGCCAGGCATGGACCTCACCCCAAGAGGAATCCGAATGGGCTGTTCGAGTGTTGGGCGAGACCGAAGTCGCAACCTGCGACACCTGCGAGACTCTGCGGGCTACCGCTGGCAACGGACTGACGCCGCTGATCCAGGAGGCCTACGGTGAACATCTCAAGACCCTGCAAGGATTGCTGTCCGGTTCTCTGCCGCCTACCCCTGACAATCTGAGCAAAGCCTCCAGCCCGATGCTGCCAGTGACCCGAGGTGTGATCGAAGCCCTGCGCGACGATCCTGATCAGGAACTCCTGGCGCGGCGCCTGGCCAGTGAGACGGCCCTGTCCAGCGTGCTCGACAAAGCGCTCCTGCTATTGCGCACGCTGCTGGCAGGCAGTCACGAACCTAACATCGCTTCCGCCGAACCGGCCCAAATGGCCTTGACGAAAAACATCGACACGCTGGAGCGCGAAATCCGCCTGTTGCAGACCGAGCTGCAGGTCCGACAAATGTTGGCTACCAATACCGCCAGCCTTGCACTCGATCGACATGCCGGAGGTGCTGATGCGTCGCGTACCGTCGAGCAAGGCGACCCTGAACCTGGCCGACTCAACGACGCTGACGCCAGGCGCAAGTGAGCCATGAAACGCTCACTGCTATTCACTTTGCTTTCAAGTCTCTGGGTTGCAGCAGCGATGATCCTGGCCGCCGCACTGGTCGCCTGGATCGGCCGCACTGCGCTGGGCAGTTTCGAGGTCTGGCAGCAAGCCTTGGAATCGATACGGCCTTATCTGCGGTTGTGGCGCGCCCTGCTCTACGGCGTCCTCTTTGCACTCTGGTGCGACCTGCTGAGGCGCTACCGACATCGACCACAGGACCGACTGCGCGTGAAACGCGCCGGGACATTCGGGCTCTTGCTCTTTACCTGCGTCGAGCTCACTCGATTGTGAGGTCACCACCATGCTCATGAGCACCAACAGCTACCTGGAGTTTTACCTCTCCCTGCTGGCATGGATCATCAACAACGGTATCTGGAACGTCCTGTCCGATACTGGCCTGTTCGCCGCCCCCTTTGGTGCAATCATCTTGCAAGAATGGTTGTCGGCCCGTCAGCAAGGCGCGGATGAAGGCAACAAAGGATTGCTCTCGGTACCTCGAATTGAGAACCGGCTTTGGCTGGCCTACATTGTCGTATTGTTCGGCTGCGCGCCGGTCTTTCCGCTAAACCTCGCTTCAATGGCGTTCGACGATGCAGCGAGCCAACGCTGCGGTGTCAGCGTGGCCAAGCCAGCGGAAACCGCCTGGGGTACCACTTTCAACACCATCGGAGAACGCTCTGCCAATGTGCCAATCTGGTGGTTTCTGGTGCACGCCTTGAGTAAAGGAGTGACCGCAGCGGCCACCGCCTCCATTCCCTGCGCACCGGACATCCGACAGATGCGCATGGAGATCGACAGTTCTCGCATTGATAACCAGGTATTGCTACAGGAAGTCGCCGACTTCACTCGCGACTGCTACGGCTATTCCCGCTCTCGACTTTTCACCAACCGTCCTCAGTTGGACAAGGCACAAAGTCACGATGCGTCCTGGATCGGCTCACGCTATTTTCTCGACACGCCGGGCTACTACGATACCGATCGCTCACGGACACCGCGAGTCAGCTGGCCCTATGATGAAACCCGCGATATTTCCTTGCCACGGCTGGAGAATGGCGCGGGCTACCCCACTTGCAAACAATGGTGGAGTGACAGCGGTATCGGGTTGCGCGAACGGTTGATCGAGCAGCTTGATCCGTCGCTGCTGACTCAACTGAAAAGCTGGTTGACTGGCCGTTCAAGCAACGAAATCGAGGATGCCACGCTGCGCGAACTGGTCAGCCCGCGCCAACAATCGATGTCCATGTCGCCAGGACAGGTGTACCAGGACTACGGCTCCAGTGCTCGCGGTGGGTCGATCAATCAGGGGCTTAATAACCTGGCCACCAACACTGGGCTGGCTCTCGGCTCCTTCAGCAACTTCCCGGCGATGAATGCGCTACGCGCCGCCCTGCCCATGGTGCAGGCTTTCCTGATCATGGGCGTCATCATCAGCCTGCCACTGATCCTGCTGGTCAGTACCTACCAGCTAAAGACCGTCATGACGGTGACGTTCGCGCTGTTCACGCTGCACATGCTGACCTTCTGGTGGGAGCTGGCCCGGTGGGTCGATTCCAGCATGCTCGATACCTTGTATAACCAAGTGTCGACTTCCAATCAGGTGCTGTTGTCGCTGCCGACATCCGGATTTATGGATGGAACGGTCACGGCGCAGGTGATTGAGTATGTGATGGGGGCAATGTTCATCGTACTGCCTATGCTGTTCCTTGGAGCTATGAGCTGGACAGGATATGCAGTAGGAAACGGGATTCAAGGCATGTTGGCGAACGGCAGCAAAGCAGCAAGTGATTCAGCAAGCAAAGGTACGGATCAAGTAGTGGGGGCGGCTAGCCGCTCAATTAGATGATTTGCTGTCGCCGATGTAATGCCCGTTGTCGTCGAAGTCACCGATGTAGAGGTCGGCACCAAGGTAGTCTGCCCCGGGTGCCGCCTCATTAATATCCGCATCAATGGCAGTCTTGGACACCAGAAGTCCAATCACAGCGATCATCGTCACCACAGAAGCTACCAACCAGAAACCGATAAAGAGCAACCCAAGGATGAGTGCCAGCTTCGTAACCAGAAAGCTCCCACGAACCAATAGCCCACCCGCAGGCATACCTGTCGCCACCGCACGTTTAGCCACACGAGATTCAAATCCTTTCAACCTGCGATAAACACGTTTTACCGACATACCGCATGCATATGCCCAGCGGTGTGCGCGGGATATTTGAAGTGGCTGCTGAGCCGGCATGATTGCGCCCTCTTCTGAGCGTGTTCCTGTGGAAATCGAGCTTACAGCCTACTACTGATAATCGCCCATGCTTAACCGTTTATCAGCTTGCTCGGTCGAAAAACGCGTCACTGGAAGACAGAAGACGCAGCTCGTGCACCAGTGCCTCTATGGCCGTTGACCCATCCATATCATCCAGCTACATAGAGAGTACGGATCGCTGTTATCGACAGCACCTTCCCAGGTAGCCAGAACCTTCAAAGCTACGTCACTCCGGTGATGGTTCCCCCCTAGTGCGATTAGCGTTCGGTGGTTCGCACGGTCACGTTTCACGGTGATGAACGCCTACTCCTCTCCCGAGCGCCTTTCGAGCTCAGCTCGTCCCAAACCCTCTTGCTTTTCTTCAACCCACTGCGGGGAAATTCTTTCCCCTATGGGACAGGATTCTTCGCGCTATCAACGGAGGCACACCATGTCCGACTCACTCACAAGCGAAGCATTGAACACTCTGCGCTTGCCCGTTGTGTTCACTCCAGACGCGTGGCAACACGCAGTATTGCTCGATGGTTCAAATCATCCTGAAAAACTGCAGCTCGATAGGCTGAGCAACGTCGTACGCGCAGCCTTCAAAGCTCACCTGGCCGATCCAAACGCACCCTACGTGGTGTTCGAGATAGCCAAGTTCGGCTCAGTGGGTGATGCAGAACATGAACCATTGCTGCGACTGAGCCTCAGCCTACTTCAGGCATCAGACCAACCTAACGCCTTACTGATTGCGCTTGTGGAAGAGCAGCAACGCTAAACGCAAACGGCCATACCCGGCCACTGATCCAACTCAGGCTACACGCAGTCCTACACCAATCCAATCAACACCCACCGGGGAACCCTCCCCGACGGGCAAGGCGTTCCTCCGGTTCTTCGAGGAAAATGCCATGCGTAATATCTACCAAGACGTGACTGACAAAATTGTTGCCGCGTTAGACCAAGGCGTAGCCCCCTGGATCAAGCCCTGGTCCTCAAGTGGCTCAACTGACGTCGGTAATCACCAACCCTATCCCATCAACGCCGTCACGCAGCGTCCCTATTCGGGCATCAATTTACCGTTGCTCTGGGCCGAGGCTAGGTTGCAGGGGTTCACTCAAGATCGCTGGCTGACCTTCAATCAAGCCAAAAAAGCCGGCGGGCACATTCGTAAGGGTGAGCACAGCACCCTGGCAGTGCTCTACAAGCCGATGGAGCGCGAGGAACAGACCGAGTCAGGTCAACCCGTAATGGATGAAAATGGTCAGCCCAAGATCGCCCACTTTGGCATTCTCAAGACGCATTTTCTGTTCAACATCGAGCAAACGGAGGGGCTCGAAACGCTCAACGAAACCATGCTCGAGACAGAACCGAGCGATCCCTTCTTCCCCAACAGTGCTGCCGAAAGCCTGTTGCTAAGTTCGGGCGCGAATATCATTCATCGATTTGCCGACGAAGCCTTTTACCACCTGATCAGGGATCTCATCCAACTGCCGACAAAATCGCAATTTCACGATCAAGGTGGATACTACGCCACTGCACTTCACGAGCTGACGCACTGGACCGGACACCACTCTCGATTGCAGCGCGAAGGCGTGACCTCTCCGTGTCCATTTGGCTCGCCAGGCTATGCATTTGAAGAGTTGATCGCCGAAATGGGCGCCGCTTTTTTATGTGCCTACGCCGGTATACGGGGAGAGCTTCGGCACGAGGGCTATATCGACTCCTGGCTCGGCCTGCTCAAGGCTGACAACCGCGCGATTTTCCGCGCCAGTGGCCAGGCCCGATGCGCTTCGGAGTACGTGCTCAACCTGGAGCAGCAACGGAAGCAGACGGTAATGGATGACTCGCGATGCATGAACGATCGAGCTTGATCGTCATCTCACCGCTGCACACTCTTCATAGGGTCCAACACGAGTTGGACCCTTTTTCTATGCACAGAAAAATCTCCACACTGCGGTGCTCTGACGCAAAGAACATGAGGTAATCCCGTAACCGCAGTACGCTGTTACGTATCCAGATTCTCAGCCAGATAATCCACTAGCTCGAGCGGACTCCGACTGTCGATCACCTTGTAGATCAGATCGCGTTTGCTGCGCGGCAACTTCTTAACCACGCTCTTCGCCGAGGCCCTGACGGCTTCGTCTGTTCCATGGATACGTGCCGCGAGCAGCAGTATGAGCGTGGCGTCAGTGAGGTTCATGGCAAGACCCGATAAAATTCGCACCGCAGTGTACCGACACTTTCCTTTTTCGTACCAGCATGCGCATCCAACAAAACGACACCAGGACAAATCGATATTCCGATTGCCGCACAAAGGGACACACGGCAAAAGGACGGGTAAGGGTTGGAAGGGAATGGGGGAGTCAAGGGTAAGAGCCCTATCCGAAAAGGCTAAAAGGTCACTGACTTTGCCAGTTCCCGGGAGGACCATGATGCTCAGTCTGTTTCGGCAAAAAAGGCAAAAGCCTCCTCCGCCACCCACCGGAAAAGTCACCGATGGGTACCTGTCCATCGAATCGTCCCAGAGCTTGTTAGCAGCCGAGCATCGCCGCCAGTTGCTTGATCGCATTTGGCAGTACACCGCCCTCTCCCATCCGCAATTCAGCCAGCTCTATTTAAATCCGATCCATCGCTACGCCGAGCTGGTCCAGCAGCTTCCAGCCAGCGAGACGCACCACCATGCTTATCTTGGCGGCATGCTCGATCATGGATTGGAGCTGGTCGCTTGTAGTTTGAAATTGCGTCAGTCGT
Source organism: Pseudomonas sp. H1_F01 (assembly GCF_054681425.1). NCBI lineage: Bacteria > Pseudomonadati > Pseudomonadota > Gammaproteobacteria > Pseudomonadales > Pseudomonadaceae > Pseudomonas > Pseudomonas sp. H1_F01. The sequence goes on from NZ_CP162823.1 coordinate 4,404,539, forward strand.
ATCTGCTTCCCACCGGCGCCGCGCCCGAAGACCAAGCCGCCCAGACAGATGCCTGGTCCGCCGGCATCGCTTATGGAGCCCTGCTGCATGACATCGGCAAAATCGCTGTAGACCTGCTGGTCGAACGCCAGGATGGCTGTGTTTGGCATCCTTGGCAGGGATCCCTGGATCAGTCTTATCGTTTCCGCTACCTCAAGGGGCGAGACTACCATCTGCATGGCGCGGCCGCGGGCTTGCTCTACACCCAGATTCTCGACAGACCTATCATGGACTGGCTCAGCGGATTTCCGTCACTGTGGGCCTCCCTGCTGTATGTCCTGGCGGGCCAGTACGAACGTGCCGGCATGCTTGGTGAGCTGGTGATGCAGGCAGACCGTGTTTCCACCGCACAGAACATCGGTGGTAACCCGAGCAAGGCGCTGCAAGCCCCGACTCATTCGCTGCAACATCACCTGATCAGCGGACTGCGTCATTTGGTTCAGCATGAGCTGAAACTCAACCAGCCAGGTGCCGCGGGCTGGCTGACCCAGGACGCACTCTGGCTGGTCAGCAAGACGGTTACGGACAAGCTGCGAGCCTATCTGCTGTCGCAATCGATTGAGGGCATTCCCTCGTCCAACATCGCGGTGTTCGATGAGCTGCAATCGCATGGATTGGTTGAGTCCACGCCGGAAGGCAAAGCCATCTGGACCGCGCTAGTGGTTCAGGGAAACTGGCAGCAGAGCTTTACCTTTTTGCGCCTTCAACCGGCGTTGATTTGGGGGAACGAAGACCGACCTGAGGTATTTAGCGGAGCAGTGAGCATTGCGGCTCATGAACACTCAGCTGACACCCCGCTACCAACACCAGCGCCCGAGACAGTCAGTGCAGGATCAGGTCAAAGCCAACCGCAGCCGGCCCCCATGGCGCTAGAGGATGCCGATTATCTCGGCTCGCTGCTGGACATGTTCGAGTTGGACGAGCCCGAGGCCAATGATGCACTGTCGGAAAGTGCTGACGATACTTCAACGCTTCAATCGGATAGCCCAGGCCAGACATTCCTGAATTGGGTCAAAGAAGGGATTCTGAGCCATAAGCTGATCATCAATGACAGCAAGGCCAAAATCCACACGGTGGGTGGCAGCGTATTTCTGGTGACGCCTGGTCTCTTCCAACGCTATGCGCAGGAGTTTCCAGGCGTTTCGCAGGGTTCAGATCGGGAAATTGAAGAATGGCGTTGGGTGCAGAAACAGTTCGAGAAGCTGAAGGTTCACAGGAAGCGAGACAACGGTCTGAATGTCTGGACATGCCAAGTGCAAGGCCCGAGGAAGAAAACAACCTTGAAGGGCTACTTGATTGAGGATCCCAAACTCTTTTTTGAAGTGATGCCACTCGATAATCCGTTTCTTAAAATCGAAAGAGATTAACTTTCAACGGCCCCATTAGTGGGAATCGAAACCCAAGTTGATTCTGAAGTGCACACTCGCCGCTTTACCGCTCTGTTATTCATCCCGAGACGCTCGCCGTCTTTTCGTCAACGGCACCCAGGGACGAACGCAGCCCTTCACAACAGGCAACAATCGGCCCAGGCTGTGTAAAAACGTATCCACTGCTTTGAAGTCCGCGTCGCCACGTAAAATCTGCCAGTGATTGGTAATCAGTGGACTTGAAATTTGCGTAGGAACGCGATTTTCGTTCTGGTTCTGACCTTAAACCTGCTTTAAAACGTTTTTACACAGCCTCGGCCAATAGGAGACGTTAAGTGTGCTTGACTCGGCATGGCTGGAAATCTGTCATTGTACAGCTGACACCTTTGTTTTTTCGAACCTAGCCAAGAGGCGACGCACCAGCTCTCATCTAAGCTAAGGAATTCTTTGAAAATTGGCTGCCACTGGCCGCAAACTTGCGATGGCGTTCTTTCAGAATGAACACAGCAGATCAAATACATGCAACAGCTCTTCAAAACACTTTGCTCGCCCTCGACCCGTCCGGCCCAGAAGGGTTTGAAGGGTTTCTCGGCGTCATCCTTGGTGATCTGACAGGGCAATCGTTCCGTCTCGCAAAGTCAGGTACGCAGAGAGGGCGAGACGGCGATTCCGCGTTCGATGGCGGTGCCACATATTTCGAGGGAAAGCGTTACAGGGACCGTCTCTCGAAAAACGAAATTTCGACGAAGCTTTTTGACGTTGCCAATGAAGATGCCCGTCTGGTGGATCTCTGGATACTCGGAGCTACATGCGAAGTAGCCTCGCAAACCGTCCAAGACGCGCGGATATTTGCGGCCAAGCTTGGCTTCGGGATCGTGGTGTTGGATTGGTCAAACAATGATTTTGGATCGCTGCTCGTCGCCGCTGTGGCGGCGGGGGCAAAATCCAAAGCATTCATTACACAAGGACTTACTGGAAGGCCTGACGCAGGGCTTATTGCCTCCGCCCTCAACGCGATCGACCACTTTGAAAAACATGGGGATTTTCCCCTTAGGTTGAGTGCGCTCAGACAAGCGCTTGCCGAAGATGTTGGACTGGGTCACGCCAAGACACTCAACCAGGCATGGCTGAGTCGATTGTTCTCAAACAAGACTGAGGCGCGCGTCGAATTTGGCCAGCCCCTCTGCCCCCTTGATCCTTCCGGCCCCATGGTGCTCGACCGACCTGAGCGTGCGCGTCTTACAAACGCATTCTCCGGAACGCCAGAGAACGCAATCTACGCAATCGTCGGTGAGGAGGGTGTCGGCAAATCCTGGCTCGCAGTCCAAAGCTGGAACCTATCCAATCCCAAATCGCTCCTCGTAATGTGCCCCGCCGAAGATTTAACCGGCGACGACGCAGAAGACTTCGACGACTTCCTGATTCGCAAACTGCTCCGTCAGACGGGCGTAAGCGTTACGCAGCAGGCGATTACGCGATGGCAGCGCCGTTTCAACGCTTGGCGCGCGAACCTTCCAGCGACCTCCGTCCGCTTAACGCTCATAGTGGATGGCCTCAACCAACCGCTCAAATCGAACTGGGGGCGGTGGCTCGGTCGCGCCGCGCTAAAGTTAAATGGCCTCGGTGGCTGTCTGGTGCTTACCACCCGCACGCAGCACTGGGCGCATCTAAAAAACACGCTGCCCTGCGATACAAGGACAATCACGCTCGCCGAGTGGTCCATCGAGGACGTCAATCAGATACTGGACAGTCGTGACATTGATTTTTCCAACGCCAGAATGGAGGTTCTTGAATCCGTTCGTAATCCCCGGCTGCTCGGAATCGCGATCGAGCTGATAGAGGCTAAGACCATCGAGCTTTTGGATGAGCTAAGCGTTGGGCGGCTCCTCTTTGAGCATATGCGCGGGATGCAACAGCACGGAGCGGCTCCACTCCCGGCGCCGGCCTTCGCCGACCTATTGAAAAACCTTGCTGCGAAGATATTGGCCCGAGCGAAAGCACAGGATACAGACGACCTTAGGTTGTTTGATGCCGTCCAAGAGTCTCAACTAGAAGCTGTTGCTTCTAGCCAGTTCTTCACCTCGGTGAAAGGAAGCGCTTCACAGTATGAGATAAAGCCAGACGGTCTCAACCTGGCGCTCGCGCTCTACCTTGTTGGTCAACTCGAGCGGGAGCTGCGCAACGACCGTGACCCGCGCGAAAAGCTAGCAACAATCCTGGAGCCGATCAGCGCACTTGATGAGACGGCCAAGGTTGTTTTGCTCGCGACACAAATTGCTTGCCTGAATGAAGAAACAAGCCCCCAAGTACAGTCGGCACTGATCGAAAAGCTAGTCACGCTGCAGAATCTACCGAACAGCCAGGTCGAGGCCTTCGCAGTCCTCGCAAAATCGGCTCCGCTCGCCTTTCTGCAAGCCGCTGAAAACCTGTACGTGTCGCAAGAGCACATCGCCGTCAACGAATGGCTGCTTCACGCGCTACTCAAACGACGCGACCATCCGGGTGTTTGGCAGCAAATTCTGGAGTCGACAAAGCGCTGGCTGTCCTTCTATTCGCTTGAGCCCGAGCGCCGTATGCAAAGGACGCCGCGTCCTGATTCTGCCGCGCAGGTTGATGAAGAACGCTCTCGGATCTTGGCCGACATTCTTGAGCGTGAGGCTGCCCTCACTGAGGCTGAGCGATCATTCATGACAACGAATCTCGTTGCCGCTCCGCACCCTAGATTTGATGGCATAAGCCGCTTTGCTTTCTATCTTATGGCCGGCATGCCGCTAGAAGAGGTCGCACCCTACCTTGTTCGTTGGCGGTTCTCTTACGCGCTCAATCTATCAATCTCGGCACCCTACGAAGAGTTCGAGCAAGTGCTTCGCTTCAACCGCATTGATTGGCAGGAGACAAGATCAGCACTCCTCAAGGAGCTGAAAACATTGCCGGAGGAGGATTCATCCAATGTGGGCAGGTGGACGCGCGTTGGTATCCTACACGGCACCGGAGATATCGGGGACGCGCAAGAAGGTGAACGGATTTTCGACGAGCTCACACGTGACCAGGAACGCTCTGGAGGCTGGTCCATAATAGAAGGCTATTGCGCGGTCGATCCATGCGATCCACGTACCGACACGCCCGAGAACGTTATCGCGACTGCCCAAGACTACCGACAGATTAATCCAGGAAAGGTCGCAATGAGCCGGGGGGTGTCCGAGCAGGATCACTTCTTCCGCGGCGCCCGCGCCGGAGTTGCGCGCTTCGTACCGGACGACGCGATCTACGCGCTTCGTGCGCTCGCGAGCGAAGTTCTTGTTCGCGACGGATACGAACGACGACAAGGCGTTTTGGAGCTTATGCGGCACAGTGCTGGGATCACAAAAGATCAGGCTCTACGTTTCCTTGCGGCCGGTGTATCTAGTACCGCGTCTCATAAAGACAAGAACGACAGTAGGGACGAATTCCTCACGGCACAGTTTTCCACGCTTATCGCGTTACCGCATCTCACCGCCGACGAGCAGCTCGACGCGATCGCAAACATGCAGGGTGATACGGTCCTGCTGGAGCTGCTTGACTGCGTGCGAAAAGCCACTCCAGAGAAAGTAGAAGAGGTTTTGGAGCGTGTTCTGCAGAGCGGGGACACGCATGCTCAGGCTGCGGTTCTTGCCGCAATTCACTATTCTCAACCGCTGCTGACGTCCCGTGCTGCCGTTACCCTCAAAGGCTTCATCCGAGCTCCGCTCAAGAGTCTCCGCCGCGAAGCGCTCGCCATCGCCGCATCGAGCGGTGACGCTTCACTACTGCAGGAAGTGGTGGATGGTGGATGGAGCGCGGAAAAGCCGCGCGGACGTGATAGCAACTTCGAGGACTGGCATGGGTCCACAGCGATATTGAAAGCGTTGAAAGCTGGTCTGATAGAAGCAGAGCCTGCGCTTGATCGAATGAGCCTGTCCCACTATGGGTTTGCCGCCGAAATTCTACCCGTCGAAGACGTAGGGGTCATCGCCGATCGTGTCGAAGTCGCGATTGCGAAGGCGTTGGGCTATGAAGGTAATGTGGAGTTACCAGATATCGAGACGGAGCTGCCGAACGCCTCCGACCCGACACCCCCTCTGATCTCATTAACGGAGCGGGTGTTGACGGACAACGATCTAGCATCCCAGATGAGTCGGCTTTCGGAAACGGATGAACAGTTCAACGAGCGCCAACGCCGCATGGGCGATAGTTATGAACGCTTTGCCGTGGAGCTTACAGCCGCAGATGCGGACCTAATACTCTCCGACCTTACATTCGAGGGCATCCAAGCGATCATCGGACAGGATGCGGATCGCGCTCAGTGCTGGATCAAAATGTTAGTCGCCACTTCTGACCGCAAGCTGCGTCACCTCCACCATGTCGCGCTGCAGGTGGCGATCGTGTCCGGCATCAGTGGCAATCAGTTAGCTCAAGACCTCATCAACCGTGTCCTGGCATTGGACCCGACAATACGTCGTGTCACTGGCGCTGCGAAAATCCCTGGGGAGGCCATTACGCTCTGGAGCAACACAACCAGTCCGAAGATGGTGGACATCTGCAAAAAGCGTCTGCAAAAAGCGCGAACCGATAGCGAAATCGCACGCGAAGTCATAGCAGCCCACCTATGCGGAAAGGTGGAAATCCTGCAGACCTACATCGATGAACGTCTTGCCACGGGACGGCCTTATGACACAGCGCTTGCCTTGATGATCGCGGGATTTTGCGATGAAAGCGTCCACGCCGAGGTAGTCCTTTCCCGCTTCGATGGCGCTAAAGGTTTTATTGGCTCCGCCCATGCAGCTGCAAGCGATTGGTATGCAAAGAATGTCTGGGCGAAAACTTGGTATGCAGAAATGCTACATACCCAGCAGCCGAGAGATTTCTGGAGGGCATCTGTCTTGTTTATGAAAATCGTCGATGGTCGCTTTGACATATGGTCCGATGCTGCGGGGGTACCCTCGACAGTCTTCAAGGCTTTCATGCCAACGATGGATCGAGAGATCGACAAGAGGGCAGCGACGGTTCAGAAGAAGCGCGAAGGTAAGCTGTTCGGCAAAAAAGCTCCTGCGTCGCTAATCATGGGTGCGAAATAGCTCGTGCTGTTGACCGGTTTTGTCTAATGCCAATGGATGCCAAAAATGAACCCTCAAGCCTATCTACGAGCGCTAAACACGCAACTCACCTACCTGTTCACCTACGCGCTGAAGATCAATGAGATCGACACCGCAGCCGCTATGTTTGGCGAGTTCCGCGGAATGCAGGATGCTGGCTGGAGCACCATTGCTACAGCTCATGAGGTCTTCCACGAACTGAAGGTGCTTGGATCGAAGGGAGTACCACTCACGCGACCTGAGCTTCGCCAGGTGCTCTGTCTTTATGCGCACCTTGCTGAGGCTGGCGGCGTCTACGAAGGGTTATTGAACGCCCTGCAGGTAGCGCAATTGAAGGCTTATAACCTCTGGCCATTTCAGAGCCTCGTTCGTGTCCGCCAAGAACCTCGGGCCATAATCGGCCCCAATGCTAACGCCATGTTCCGACGCCTAGCACAGGTTGCCACAGCAATCGGAATGACTGGCCTAGCAAGCCTCCTGGAAATTACTTTCAGAGATGACATTCGAAACGGCATGGCCCATGCCGACTACATATTAGTTCCTGAAGGGCTGCGGTTACGGCGCAGAAACGGCGGCCAACCAGTGTTCGTCTCTAATGATGACCTAGTTGTAGCCTTACAAATCGCGCTGTTCTTTTTCGAACTCCTCCAACGCTTTCAGCAGGCAACGATGGAGTCATTTCGTCCCGCTCGCTCCATTGTAGGTCGGTTCAGTGAGAACTTACCTATGGCTTGGCGGATCGAGTTGACTGACGACGGATTCTCCATCTCTAGCGACGCGCCAGGCCCACAAGTCGATACTTCCTACGAGCGGCAGCAGCGGATCAACGACCATTTGGGCGGACGGATGGTGACGGCATTTGTCGGGCCCGGAATTGATATCCCACCGGCACTTCTTGCGGATATTTCTGCAGCAGGCTTTGAGGCTTCAATCGTCGGTTTCAAAAGCTCGGAGCAATTCGACGCTCTCGTTGCTGAGATAGAAGAATTCGGTCTGTGGGCCCCCAATCCAAACGTAGAGAATGCCGTCGGCGCGACGTTGATGGCTACGCCACTCGGCTTTCGGCAGGTTTCTACCGGGAGTGAATTCCAAGCTTGGCTTCCAATGGTCGATGAAGTTCACATCGAATAATTTACATACTTCCTTCCTTGTGATGTTCATTGCGCTCCGCTGTTCCTCTTGCCGCAAGCACGTCATGAATTTCACCTGATTTCTTGGGCGCATCTGGAAAACTGCTTTTGGCCGACTCTGTTGAAAAAGTCGGATTTTCAGATCGCCCCGAACTCAGGCACGGCCATCAGCGGAGAACCTTCTCACCACATTGAGTGGTTTCTCGGCCCTTCGTTGAGCTTTACTGCTCTGTTATTGGGTTAGTTTGAGGTTTTTTGCTTAATGCAGGCGCACCTATCCCGTAGCTGGCGGCCCTTGAGATGTAAATTTGGCCAACCATCGCAGGTTCTGCACCGCAGCGGCCAGCGTGCATTCATCGGTCGCGCCACTCGTGCCACGTAGTCGCAAGCGATCCAATTTCAGGATGCGCTTGAGGTGAGCAAACAACATTTCGACTTTTTTACGTTCGTGGCGAGAGCGCTGATACGCCGGCGTTGCTGCAATGCGCCGAGCCGCATCACGAGCGGCTTCATGGACGCTGCGAGCAATCTTGCGGAACGCAGTGTTCGGGCAGCACTTGGCTTTCATCGAACACGTTGTGCAGTCGGTCTCCAGAAGCAATGGGATGGACTCCTCCTCACCTCGGCATCTTGAGTGCCAGACTGAAGGTGCGAACCACAGGTGCGTAGAGCACGTAGAAGCGATTGGGAGCCGACGCGCGAATAGCCCATCATGGCCCTGCATCGAATCGATGCCGAAGTCAGAGGCCGAATGTACGTGCGCAGTCGGCACGGGCGCCAAAGCGAAGGAAGCTTGCAACGAGGAGGAGTCCATATCGCTGTACCGCGTTGCTGGAGTCAGCGTCCTCAGTCGCCATGCAAGCGCCAACAACCCCAAGACCCAAGACAAACTCAACTCCACCTGTCAGGAAGTCATCACCGGCACCACCGCGAATCGCGGCGTGCGAATCGGCGGCCCTTCAAAGCTGTCGCGGCTGCTTGGATTCTTTAGTGGGGTTCTAACGCGCACAGAGGTACGCTTACCAAACAACCAGTCCCACATGCGCATCGGTGCTCGCTCCCTTGGCAATGACCTAAATATCAATGTTCAGTACCCATAGCTCGGCTTGATGAAACAACCTCATGTCTGTGCGGTGGTGTAAACGTCTGCATGTTTGCGCAAGCACGCCCAGTACGACTGCCAGCTGCCAAGTGGTAGGATGTGGCGAATCGCCAGCGGAGCTGGCCAACGAGGTGATGACGTAAAGGGATGTTAGTATGATCAGACGGTTTCGGCTGGAGCAGAAGTCGCTTTACGAAAAACTGGTCATTGCTCAGCGCTTGTCGGACATGATGGAAAAATTCCTTGACGGGCGTCGTGCTCCGCTAGAAATTGGCGCCGAGCAAGGTGGTATCGAAGAGTGGGATGACGTCGTAATTGTCCATTCTCGTGAGTCATTCGAGCACCTGCAAGTCAAGCGTCAGAGCACGCCTTTCTGTACCAAAGACCCCGACATGCAAGTGTATCTGCGAAAACTTGCAAAGCTGCGACTCGCCCGTAAAAAGAAAAAAGCCGCAAAAGCTGGCCCCGGATCCTCCGAACCCGTTGTTACGGACGAACCTATTGGCGCGGACGAATCTGTTGCTATAGACGAACCCGCTGATGCTGTTGACGCTGACGCGGCTAAAGACAGCCTTTCGGTTCTTGACTCGGCCTTTTCAAGCTTAGCCAAGCACGCTCGCGCCGGTACATTCGCCCAATTGCCTGAACGTCGATTTCAGCTGACGCTTTTAGGGGCACACCTGAGCATCAAGCACGACCTAACCGTTAACCATCTGGACGAGCTGTGTAAGCTGTGTCGCCAGGATGGACTCAATCCCAACGACTTGGCTCAGCGTTTGGACGGGCCGACAACCCGGGTTCATCTCTGGCTTACGACCTGGTGTGGCTTCGAAGATTGGACGCAAATCATCGAAACCCTCAAGCGTGTCACGGTCGTCTGCATTGGGAACGACGCGACATTGCAGCAGCGCTCAGTCCAATCCCTTGGCAGGCATTTCACGAATCCGGAACGCGCGCTTGAACGGCTGATTTCGGTGATTACCGCTGAGGTCTCTGACGTTTCGGCCTTGGGGTGTCATGCGATTATCCATGAGCTCAGAGACGAGCTTCGTCCCGATATCGAAACCTGGGCTCAATACCTGCTAGGTGATGAAGTCCAGCCTGCCGGCAAGACCTGGTCGTTTTCTGGCACCCATGATCTCGGTGCGCTCGTCCCCCGAACAGCGCAGGGCGTCGTAGATCACCTTTGGGGCAGTGCTCCAGGAAATCGGAGGCTTAGGGTGTACGCACCGTACGCGCCTCCCATCGGAGCAAACCTCACGCTCCCATCCGCGATATTGCGAATGGCGCTGCACCTGCCACACGGCAGTCAAAGCCTGATGCTGGGCGAGCCAGCCTGGCGCAGCAGCGTTGGCCATGAAGTCGGGCACACCCTCGGTTGCGCTGAGAGCGACCTCAAAGATCTCCCGTGGATGGAGAACGCTGAGCGGCTCGTGTGCTCCCTGGATCATGAGTTCAAGACCCTGAATGCTGCTCGAGCGGAAGCTGCAGCGCTCGCAAGCGCCATGGACGACGTGGTGTGGCAACGACTAACTCAAATAGTCGCTACAAAACTAATAGCTGTAAAAGACCCTGCCCTTGCTGATGCTATGGAAGCGATCTGGCTGGAGTGGTTGGACGGATTCACCAAGAATCCCGAGAGCCGTCGTCAATTTCTGGAGCAGCTTCTGTATCCGGAAACGGAAGGCAAAAATGCCACCCACGCGCTTCGCCTTGGCCCTCGCACCGTAGACCTGTTGGTTAGCGCCGTCGAATTGCTCTTGCTGGTCGCGGTGGGGGTTGGAGGCACAGGCACTGCCTGGAAGCACTTCCCGGATTTTGGGGAGGTGCTGAGTATTGCCCTCAAGTACTGGTCTGGCCCGGCAACTGGAGCCCCTGAAGTCCGTGAGATATCCGACGATCCGTTGATCAACGTTATCGGCCCGTCCCCTGCCCCAGTCGTGATTCTGTCGGGGGTCAGCACTCCCCCTTCAGAACTGTTGAATACAGGTATGGCTGACGATGCAGAATCGGCCACCAGCATGGCCGCAGAACGCCGACCACATCTGCTCGTGACCCGCTCTGGAGTATTCAATCAATTGCGCTTCGGCACGCTGGCCACGGTGCGGCAACACTTTAGTAAACAATTGCAAGATCGACTGCTCGCGCGCCAGTCCGCCATCGATACGAACACGAAAGGAATCTGAAATGTTAACAATCTCGGAGATGGTTGAGGCCATCTCGAACCGTGCCGAAGGTCGCTATGAGGTCTCCTATCCGGACTCGGTGGAATTGCCATCGCCGTTGACTGAGATCGCGAGCGCAGGGATGCAGCTGAAACGGGTTAATCGGGAGGGTGCCGGCAGGCGGACAGTCTTGATCGCCGCCTTTCCCTACGACGTAGCCAAAATTCAGGGAGCGTTTCGGTGGGCGGCAGATGTCCGTGACATGCTCCCAGAGCCGCAAACTGCTGATCTCTACATGTTCATGCTCATTGAACGTATCGAGTCTGAGGACGCTGCTCGTCTCGAGACGGACGACCGTTTCTGCAGAAAGGTAGTCGTCAGAGAGGGCGAAGACGCCGGCTCCTTTCTCGACCGTAGCTTCCTTGCAACGCTTTCGATTCCTGGCAGCTCCGACAGCATTAGTGACCCATTGTCAGCTTCCCTCAGCGCCCTTGTCCTGGCGCATACGTGGGTCAAGCCGCATCGCGATGAATGGCGCGAACTCCTGCTGTCTGGCAAATCGGGCGGCGAGATCGCTGAAGCCCTTAAGGTTTCGGCGTTTGGCGAAGAGGACGAGGAATGAATCAGTTAAAGTCCATAACGCTCTCGAACATCCGCCGGTTTAGCGCCGAAGCGAAGATTGAGCTCAGCCGAGGGGCCACGATATTGCTCGCCCCCAATGGCACCGGGAAAACTGCGATCTTTGAAGCAGTCGAGTTCGCATTGACGGGCAAGATCTCTCGCCTCGACGGAAACCTTGTCCCGATCATCCGAGACTCTCAATCCATGGCCCGAGTGAGCCTTGATTTCGGTGATCTGCAAGCCAGTGCCCAAGTCAAAAAAAGCGGAGACGTTGAGACAACGGGTGATCTGAGCCTTCTATTTCCCTCGAAAGATCCTGCTGACATCCCCTTTCTGCTCAGGCTCACCCACCTGCTTGATCAGCGCGAGGGTGAATGGCTAGTCAAGGCAGATCCAAAGGTCGCGGGCTCCCAGTTGGAACGGTTGCCGATTGGTAAGGACGGCAGCCAGGTAAGCTCTGCTCTCGGTAGCATCCGGCGAGCGCTCACAGAGCAGCTCAAGCAAGCGAGAGCGTCGCTGGATTCGCTGGAAGCCGAATTTGCCGAATGGCAAAGCCTGAGCCTTGACCGAGACCAAGCGGCTGTTCAAACCCAAGGGGCGCTTCGCAGCAGGGAAAGCATTGCCGAGTCGATATCGGATATTGCCCAACAGGCGCAAAGCTTCGACCAATTGCCCTCCGGCCTGCTCGTACCGCCACTGGGCCAAGATGGGTTGGAGACGGTGCATGATGCGCTGGAGCAACTGGTTCAAAACAAGCTCGAGCGATTTCGTGAACAGATCAAGGAATTGGCTGAGGTCGACGGGCTCATAGGCCAGTTTGCGTCTGAACAAGCTCGTTCAGAGCAGCTCAGTGCCGAGTTCATCTCCGCGACGCAGGAACTGAACCAGAAGAAAGAACATCGCTCGGCGGCCGCGGCAGCCCTTGAGCAGCTTCAACGAGATTTGGTCGCCGCAGAAACTGAACGCGACACGATTGCTCAGCAACTCAATCGATACGTGAATGAGACCAACGCCAAAGAGACGGTTGAACAACGCCAGCAAATGCTGAAGACAACCGACGACGCCCTCACCGTCGCTGACTCGCACGCATCTACGGCCCGCAGAGTGCACGAAGGACACGAGCAGCTCGGTGTTCAACATGACCTGATCAATGGACAGCGCAAGACGCTGCTGCAAATAGATGCCGACCTCCTCACGGCTCAAGAACTCCTGGGTCGCTGGGAGCTGACCCTTCAGCACGTTGCAGAAGTTACCGGCACCATCAGCGGCGAGGAAGCACATGAAGAGCGCCTTAGCGAACAGCTTAGTGTTGCGCTATCAGCCAGAGCGACCGCTGAGGAAGAAGATCAGGCCGCCAAGAGTCATCATGAAAGTCTGACATCTGCGGCTGACTCAATACGCCAAGCAGTTGCAGCCATCGCGGCCCACTTGCCTCCCGACCGCGGTGATTGCCCGCTGTGTGGCGAAGAGCATGGCGCGGTCGGATTACATGAGCGTGTCGCCAAGGCACTAGCGGCTATCGACCCAAATGTCGTCGAAGCCGAACGACGTGTAAAAAAGGCCGCTGATGTTCTGCGTGAATGTACAGAGGCAGTGACGAATGCTGAAGCCGAACTCAGAGCATGCAAGCACGGGCTTACTCAACTGGAGTCACAGCAGGAACACCTGACAGCGGATATCGTCGAGATCAGCTCGAACAATCTGCTCGGCGGCGATACGGTTTCCTTGGCGAAAGAGTCCATCCGGCTTCGCGTTGATGCCAATGTCGCTTCGAAGCTGCAACTGGACGAGAAACAACGCAACCTCACCCCGCGGGTAAGCTCAGAAGTCTTGGAGCAAACCAGGAACGAATACGACTCCGCTGTTCGTGCAGTTGACGCTGCGCGGCAGGCCCGCTCAGAAGCCAGTAGCAGGCTGGAGCAAGCGACTGCGGCATTGGCAGCGATCACCGCCGACGCCCCGCCAGCTCAATCCTTGGAAGATCTGTCCACCGCGCAGAACCAGAACGCCAATCAGCTCGTTGAGCTAGGTGCCAAGTTGATTGCCGAGCAGTCCGCCTTGGATCGTCAGCAGGTTCAGCTGACAGATGCCACAACCGCCACAGCTGGTTTGGAAACACAGCTGTCTGAAGCGCAAGCCCGACTGGCTACGATCAGAGCGTCCTGGCGTCAGCTCTCATTCGCCGGCGATCCCACTGCCGCGGTTGCGAGCAGCCATGAGGCTCAGTTGCAGTCCATCAGTACTGAGCTTACCAGGCACTCGGAGACGCTTCAGACCATCAAGATCGAGATTGGCGCATGGAGCAGGATAGAGCAGGCCCGTCTCGCTCAGGGCCTTCTCGATCGAAGGCGCGGCGAGCGGACGGAAAATGAGTTCTCGACTCACCTCAACCAACAGGTCGAGTCGAAGCGAACGGGCATGCAGCGCCTATCGCAATTGTCTGCAGCAATGGAGTCACTTAACCAGTCCCTTTCCTCGGAAATCGCGAACGTCCAGAAAAACGTTCAGGCAGTGATGCCTCGGTGGCAAGCACTGCTAAAACGCGTGGTCAGGGAGCAAAGGTTCACCGGGACGAACCTGAGTTTCCGAAGCTCCTATCAGAAGGCACGTGCTGAAGTATCTGTGCCGCTCCACGGAGGGTTAGCCCCAGTACCCTCGATAGCCAGTGAGGCTCAACTGACGGATCTGCAACTGACGTTCCTGCTGTCAATGGCCTTGGAACATCAGTGGTCTCCGTGGCGCGGACTCCTCCTCGATGACCCCACACAGCATCACGACCTGGTGCATGCCGCGTCCGTCTTTGATGTGCTTCGCGACTACATCATCGATCATGGCTTCCAGGTGGTCATCGCCACCCACGATGCCCTTCAGGCCCGTTACTTCATGCGCAAACTGCAGAATGATGGGATCGAAGCACGCATATGGTCACTTGTTCCCACCCCTGAGGGCGTAACCGCGGTGGAAACCCCTTGGCCGGGCAGAAGCCAGATAACGGTGGGCGAGCAGACACCACCAGCCCTCGACGATGTGTGAACGGTAGATAGAATCTGATGATGCTGCATTTGCAATCAATCGATACAGCGATTCCAGTTACAGACCTCAGAATCATCACGTAGTCACGATGTTCGACCTAGGAAGATTATGACAAGTAAAAAAGATAAGAAATTTACCTATGAAATGATGGTAGAGGATCTAAAGGATAACGCAAAGAGAATATTGAAGGGTGGCTGGTTAGAAATTTCAGAGATAACCGAAACCCTGCTTCAGATAGCCGACTCACCCGAGATCAATGCGAGAATTTACTTGTCTTCAGCAGATCAATACACCATCAGAATTTACGAAGGCTTGCTGAAGGCTTGCTACGCCTATGCGAACAGTGATATCCGCGATTACTATCCAACCATAGCCCATCGGAGCAACTTTACAGAAGAATTATTCATTAGAACCGTTTGCTCCTGCGTCACGGAATTTATTTTCTGGCATGAATATTCACATATTGCAAGGGGGCATTTAAATTTTTTAAGTTCCCGAAAAAAACTTTGGGCTGCAGATAGCTCTTCCACCTTGGAGCTGATAGACCGAAGGCTTGTAGAGCTGGATGCAGATATCTATGCAGCGTCCTTTCTGCTCGCTCGTACGTACTCGGTGTATCTAAGTTCCAATGGCGCCTATCCACTTCAAGACCTGATGCAAGCGTATTCAACTGGTATACGCGTGCTATTTGAGGTACTTCACCGAAATAACGATTTTGAAGATGACACCCATGAGTTATCTGACCACCCACACTCACTGGCTAGAGCTTATGCAGCAATAGCCTTCGGCTTGACTGGTCCTGTAGGTGACAAGATTGGAGCGGACGGTGCCGCTTGTCAGTCCATAGCAATTGCAGAGCTGCTTAGTTATGAAATGTCGACTCGCGCAACCCCCGTAGACACGACTATCTTACAAAGTTATATGGATAAAGAAGCCGTATTATGGGGCGCGAGGGCCCACGAAATAAACGATTACTTTCAACTGACGGTTCGTACTGTACCGGTGCTCACAAAAATTCGTGGACAGGCTAGAAAAATGATGATGTTTGTTCGGCAGTATTTTAATGTCTAAACCAATATCGGAACTGGTATTCAACCTACCCAGCGTTAAGCTTGGGGCTAAATACTCAAGGTAAGTTTTTGCGGATCCTTGGTTTGTGGTTTGTCGCGGCTCCGCTATGCATCCGAATCATTTGCTGCTCCAACGTTTCGGCCCGCGCCTTCTGCGCTGCAGCAGTTTGCAGCGTCAGGTTAAGCTCCTCCTGGACTGACTCCAGCTTTAGCTGCAACTCGTTATTCTTCCGCGCGGCAGCTTTTAGTTGAAGTGCCGTGGCTTTGCCCTCCTATCGCGCCCGATCAACCTCTCGGTGCGCCCGGTCCTCAACCCCTCGCATGTAGGCGTCCTGCGTAATTCGCTCTTGGTCTGCCCTGAGTCGTAGTGCTTGGAGTCTTGCAGCAGTGCCTGATTTTGCTGCTGGGTCTCATGATCTGGATAGCGGTACACTGAAAGCCATCGGAACATATTGCGTTTTGTCAGAAATTCGCCGTTCTTCATTGATTGCTCATACACCCCGTGTTATCGGGGGCAAAACTTGGGGGCATAATTAGCTTTATAAAACCTGAACAACCGTCCTAAAGCCTAGTCAAAATGTTTTCCGGCAACCCAGAGAGTCTCTAGGCGCCCCCCCGAATGAAGACGGGAGTTCACCGAAAGCAGTAAATTCAGCGGCAGCCCCGCCACTTCCTTAAAGATGGAGCGTTATCTCGGCCCCAGGGCCCCGCAGACAATCTGCACGGTTAATTCGAAATTATCCGTAGTGAGCCCATCGATTGGCGAACGCCCCTTCAGTCGCTCATGAGGCTCACAGACCGTCCGATAAAGCCTCCAAGCATCGACATCCGGAAACCGCGCTAACGCAGCAAGTACCAACTTGTGCCGCAATGGATCAAGCTGCCAATCAGGAATGCGCTGACCGCGATTCCCGAGGCTCAGAGACAGCAGACGCCGAGCCTTGATATCGCGGTTGATCTGATCTCGGGATTTGCCTGCCAGTTTGGCGAAGACAAGCAGCGGCAAACTACTCGAAGCTTCATAGTTAGCTAGCATCTCGGCGCGCTGGCGTTGTATCTCAGATACTTGGGGGTCGCGCAGCTGTTCAGTCTGCGTTGGAGCATGTAGGACTGGTGAATACTGAGCAGCGTTAAGGACCGGTTCGTTGCTGACGGACATTTTGGAGGCTGGGACCGACGTCGCTGGGAAGCCACTGCTGTACAGAACGGCATTCGCGTTCGCGTTTTCCAACGAAGGTAACGAAGCTGCACCCTCTAAACGAATAGTCAGCGGAGAGCTTGCCGCTTTCAGCTGGCCCTGCCCCCAAAGATCCAGACGATTCGCCCAGTCCTGCATCATTGTCCGGCGCTGCTCGACATACTCCGCGTGATTGTAGGCCGCACTCACCTTGTCCGGATCAGCATGAGAAAGCTGAGCATCCACCCAAACCTTCGGATACCCGATCTCATTCAGCGCCGTCGAGATCGTCGCCCTCATCCCATGACCGGTGAGTTGATCGGCATACCCCATCCGGCGCAACGCGCCATTCAGCGTGTTCTCGCTGATGCGCTTGCTCAGGTCGCTTCGATGCGCAAACAAGTAGCGTTGCGCAGGGACCACCTGGTCCAGCAAGTGACGCACGATCTCCAGCGCCTGAACCGACAGCGGGACAATGTAGGGCGGTACATTTTGAATTTGCTTACCCGGCTTTCGCATCGCCAACTGGAGCTGTTTCACCACCTCCGCCGGTATGACCCACAAGCGCTTCTCCAGATCGAACTGGTCTGGTGTCGCCAGCCGCAATTCGCCCGTGCGGACACCGGTCAGCAACAACAACCGAAGGCCAAGCCGAGTTTGGTTGGCGCCACCGTAATTTCGAAGAGCAGCCATCAATGCCGGGAGCTCATCCATTCGGAGAAACGGATTGTGCGCTACAGGAGGTTTGGGAAGTGCGACCACATCAAGGTCTGAAGCCGGATTGTGTTCCAGCCCCTCGATCTTCACCAGCGCATAGCGGAACAATTGGTTGAACCAGGTCCGGCATTTTTCGGCGGTCGTTAAGGCTTTGCGCTGCTCGATCCTGCTCAGTAAATCCAGCAGATCGTGACGATTGATGTCGTAGATAGACCTCCCACCCAGTACGGGTAAGACGTCTTTGTTGAAGATTCGCAAGATCTGCGAGAGCGTGCTCTGGCGCCCTTCCTTCAGGCTTAGCCTGCGGAACTCCACCCACTGATTGAACACAGCATCGAAGGTGTGTTCCTTCGCAGCATGAACAGCAAGTCGCTGTTGTTTACGATGCTCGTAGGGGTTGATGCCTTGGGCAACTAAGGCGCGCGCCTCGTCACGTCGAGTACGTGCTTCTTTGAGGGGGATTTGAGGGTAACAACCCAAGGACATGCGCTTCTGCTTGCCCGCCCAGTAATAACGGAAGAGCCAGACTTTTCCGCCTCTGGCCGTCACATTGAGCGTGAGACCATCACTGTCGCCGAGGGTGTAGTCATTACCGGTGATTCGGGCATGCCGAACTGTCATTTCTGAGAGTGCCATCGCGAGCTCCTGAACAGAGTCAGGGCCAGATGCTCATCTCGCTACACAATCTGCTCCAGCATTAAACCGATTCGGTGCTCGTCAGAATCCTGGACTCAATTCTGGACTTAAACGCACCGGATAGTGCTGGATTTCAGTGGTTCCCGCTGGAACGAAAAAAGGGCCTAAAGGCCCTGATTTCAATCACTTACAGAATTCAGTGGAACTCTGTAGCGCAATATTTGGAGCGGGAAACGAGACTCGAACTCGCGACCCCGACCTTGGCAAGGTCGTGCTCTACCAACTGAGCTATTCCCGCGTCTTGGTGTGGCGCATTCTATAGATTCAAATTACGCCGTCAACCCCTTGATTCAAAAAAGTTTTATTTCGGCTCTACATCCGTCCGCAGATGCGGCCAGGCGGCGCGCAAGTATTGGACCATCGACCACAGCGTCAGCCCAGCGGAAACCAGCAACAGCGCATAGCCCAACAGCACCCAGAAGCTGAAGTCCGAAGGGTTGGCCAGCAGGATCACCAGCGCCAGCATCTGCGCGGCGGTTTTCCATTTGCCGAGGTTCGATACGGCGACCTGGGCGCGGGCGCCCAGCTCGGCCATCCACTCACGCAGCGCCGAGACGACGATTTCGCGGCCGATGATCACCGCCGCCGGCAAGGTGAGCCAGAGGTTGCCGTGTTCCTGTACCAGCAGCACCAGGGCCACCGCGACCATCAGCTTGTCGGCCACCGGGTCGAGGAACGCGCCGAACGGCGTGCTCTGCTCCAGGCGTCGAGCCAGGTAACCATCCAGCCAGTCCGTCGCGGCGGCGAAGGCAAAGACCGAGGCGGAGGCCATGTAGCTCCAGTGGTACGGCAAATAGAACAGCAAAATGAAGATCGGAATGAGCAGGACGCGTAGGACGGTAATCAGATTTGGGATATTCATCGGCACAACTGGCTGCGAGGTTGACGGGCATTCTACTCGCTGTGCAGGTTTGCATAAATCGACTCAGCGAGCTTTTTACTGATACCGGGTGCTTTGGCTATCTCCTCGATGCTGGCACGAGACAGTTCCTGCAATCCACCAAAATGTTTCAACAAGTCGCGGCGGCGCGTCGGGCCGACGCCTGCCACACCTTCCAGTGTAGACGTCCGGCGCGTCTTGCCACGGCGGGCACGGTGTCCGGTGATGGCAAAGCGGTGGGCCTCGTCGCGGATCTGCTGGATCAGGTGCAGCGCCGGCGAATCGCCCTTGAGGGTGAACTCATGGGCGGCGTCGTTCAGGTACAAGGTTTCGAAACCGGCCTTGCGCGTCGCGCCCTTGGCCACGCCCAGCAGGATCAGGTCGGGCACCATCAGCTCATTGAGCACATCGCGGGCCATGGACAACTGGCCCTTGCCGCCGTCCACCAGGAGGATGTCTGGCAACTTGCCCTCCCCGTCCTTGAGCTTGCCGAACCGGCGCATCAGCGCCTGATGCATGGCCGCATAGTCATCGCCGGGCGTGACGCCTTCGATGTTGTAACGGCGATAATCGGACTTGATCGGGCCTTCCGGACCGAACACCACGCAGGACGCCACGGTTGCCTCGCCACTGGAGTGGCTGATGTCGTAGCACTCCAGCCGCTGCGGCGGCTCGTCCAGGTTGAGGACATCGGCCAGGGCATCGAACCGCGCCGCCACGTGCTGACGGTTGGCCAGGCGCGCGCCCAGGGCCTGTTCGGCGTTAGTCACGGCCAGTTGCTGCCAACGGGCACGGGTACCGCGAACGCGGTGGCTGATGGTCAGTTCACGACCGCGAAGCTTGTCGATGGCTTCGATCAGGGCCGGGAAATCCTCGTGGACCACGTTGACGATCAACTCGGCAGGCAAGTCGCGTTCCGGGCTGCTGATGTAGTACTGGCCCAGAAACGCCGCCATGACCTCGGCCACGTCCTCCTCGATACCCACTTGGGGAAAGAAGTTCTTGCTGCCCAGCACGCGCCCGCCGCGTACGCTGATCAAATGCACGCAAGCGCCGCCCGGGTTGATGAACGCGGCGATCACATCGACATCACCGCTGCCACCTTCCATGCTCTGCTGGTCCTGAACGCGGCGCAGCAGGCCAATCTGGTCACGCAGCTCGGCAGCCCGTTCGAACTCAAGGTTGACCGCCGCGTCTTCCATGGCTGCCGACAGTTCATCGGTCAGCGCATTGCTGCGGCCCTCCAGGAACATCACCGAGTGACGTACGTCTTCAGCGTAGACCTGCGGCTCGACAAACCCCACGCAAGGCGCCTTGCAGCGCTTGATCTGGTATTGCAGGCAGGGCCGGGTGCGATTCTTGTAGTAGCTGTCTTCACACTGGCGAACGAAAAAGGTCTTCTGCAGCAGGCTGAGGCTTTCACGAATCGCCCCGGCGCTGGGGTAAGGACCGAAATACCGACCCTTGGCCTTTTTGGCGCCCCGATGAATGCTCAGGCGCGGAAAGGCCCCGTCGGACAGAAACACGTAGGGGTAGGATTTGTCGTCGCGCAGCAGGATGTTGTACGGCGGGCGCCATTCCTTGATCAGCGTCTGCTCGAGCAGCAGCGCCTCGGTTTCATTGGCGGTGATCGTCGTTTCGATTTGCGCGATGCGCCCCACCAGGGCGCCAGTCTTCGGGGCGAGGCCGGTCTTGCGAAAGTAACTGGCCAGGCGTTTCTTGAGGTTCTTGGCCTTGCCGACATAAAGCAGGCGTGCGTCGGCGTCGAACATGCGGTACACGCCGGGGCGGCCGCTGCAAGTGGAGAGGAACGCACTTGGATCAAACAATTCAGTCATTTTCAGGCGCTGGCATCGACCATGCCGTGGCGCACCGCCAACAGTGTCAATTCGACGTCACTGCTGATCGAAAGCTTCTCGAAGATACGATAGCGGTAGGTGTTGACGGTTTTGGGCGACAGGCACAGCTTGTCGGAGATGATCTGCACCTTCTGGCAACCGACAATCATCAGGGCAATCTGGATTTCCCGCTCCGACAGCGCATCGAAGGGAGAATCGTTGGTTGGCTGGAACGACTTGATCGCCAATTGCTGGGCGATTTGCGGGCTGATGTAGCGTTGCCCGGCAAAAACCAGACGAATGGCCTGGACCATCTCGTTCAAGCCAGCGCCCTTGGTGAGGTAGCCCGCCGCGCCCGCCTGCAACAGCCGAGTGGGGAACGGATCCTCTTCGCACACGGTCACCGCGACCACCTTGATGTCCGGGTGACTGCGCAACAGCTTGCGCGTGGCTTCAAGGCCGCCGATGCCAGGCATCTTGACGTCCATCAACACCACGTCGGGCTTCAATTCGCGCGCCTTGATCAGGGATTCTTCCCCGGATTCAGCCTGGCCAACTACCTGCAGGCCGTCGATGTCAGCCAGCATTCGTGTAATGCCCGTACGGACGAGATCATGGTCATCGACCACTAACACCCTAATCAAGCAGACACCTCACGATTTGGTCTTATTTGGGTTGCACAACACCTTAGCAAAAAGCGTCCGGCAGACCTAGCGCAAAGGGACAGATAAAAGTTACAACGCATCTTTATTGGCATAACGTCCGAGGCTTCAAGCACCGGCGTCTCGCTGCATCCTCAGGAAACACTCATCCTCGCCCACGACACGCAGGCCCATGCGTTCGTACAACGCCCTGGCCGGATTATCCTTGAACACCGTCAGGCGCAGCGCCGGCCGACGCTCCAGGCCCACCAGATCCCAAACCTGTCCGATCGCCCAGGTACCGGCGCCCTGCCCACGAAACGCTTTATCAACCTGCAGTTCCCGGATGTACAACGCCCGGGCATCGCGGCTGAGGCTGACAAAGCCCAGTGCCTGGCCGGCACGACTGATTATCCAGTTCTGGCGAATAATCCAGGCCAAGTCGAACGCTTCGTCCTGCCAGAGCAAATCATGCTTGAGGTAATAGGCAAGCATGTTGTCGCAGGTCAGCTGCCGGGCGAAGTCGATGTCCCCAGCCGTCGCGGCACGCCACTCGAAACTCATGAACACCTCATCCAAGCACGGCCACCGGCACGTCTTGCCCTACCCAACCGTTGACGTCGCGGCGGGCGATCACCAACAGCTCGCCCGTGCCGGGCGCTGCCGCGAGCAGCGAACCGTCCGGGCCCCAGATAGCACTGCGACCGGCAGACTCCCAGCCTCCGGTGGCGCCACCATGATTGGCCATCAGCACGGTCATGGCATGCTGCCGGGCATATCCTTGCAGCAATGTCGTATCGGGCACGTAGCCACCCTCGGTGATCAACACCCCCGCCGCATATAGCGTAGCGCCCTGCCCGGCTGCCGCGGCAGCATGGCTGGAGTGGCAAAAATCGGCGCATATCGCCAGGGCGATGCAATCCTGCCCCATCGCCAGTATCGAGCCGCCATGCCCCGGGGCGAAGGCGACTTCTTCCCCAGGGTGCAGATGCTGCTTGCTGTACACCCCGAGGGAACCATCAGCGCCGAGGACCAACGCGCCGATCAACACCGGGGCGGCCGCCGACAGGCGAATCGGCAGGCCCACCACCGTCGTCAGGCCGAGCTCGCGGGCCAGGTCGCGCAGCGGTTGCAATACGCCATCCTCCGGCAGGATGGCCAGGTCCGCCGCCAAGCCACGTTCGTAGCCGGTGAGCGACAGCTCAGGAAACACGAGCAACTGCACGCCCTGTTCAGCGGCCGCCTGCATGAAATACTGATGGCGCACGAGGTTGGCACGAACGTCCCCCGCGATGGAGATCGACTGGGCGGCGGCGAAGGCTGGAGCGGTCATGGGTCATCCTTGGGAGGCGCTGCAAACCTGAAGTTTGTCACAAAGCCCAGCGGACTCAAGCCGGGGCGAACAATTGCATGCCCTCGATAGAATTTTCTGATTGAACCGGCGCCCCGTCCTCAAGTAAGCTCAGGGCCATTCATCGGAGACAGACCATGTTCAACGCCCTCTCACCGCTTCAAACCGCCAGCGCCCCGCGCTTGGTTGCGGCTGCCTGGGCGAACAGCGTGCAAACTCCGGTCAGCTTTTATTTTGGGTATTGGTTTAGCCACTGGCGCGCCTGATACCCAACCGGCGCCCATTTTAAACGGGTCGCCTTCCAGAGTTTTCCAAACCCCCGGTCGGCCTCCCGACCGGGGGTTTTGTTTTTTCAGGCCCCACACATTTGCAACACCAGACAACTTGAGGATTGAGCCATGAACTACGCCACTTATTACCGTTACGACAGTTTTTCCGCCTGGCGATTTACCAGCCACCGCTCGGGACAGCCTGCCGCCTCCGATCGGTCACCTACCGGTGGCAAGCCTCAATTGCGGGCCAATCCGGCCAATTGTCGAACACCCCACTAGGACCGGCGCGCGGGAATGAACCCGCTGCCCGTCCAGGAAGCCAGATCATGAATTCGTCCGTCTCCGCTTTGCCGCTGTCCACGCTCAACCCTGCCAACGAAGCCCTGACCCTGCGTCTGCCGAGCTCGTTGCAACTCAAGCACCAATTGCCGCTCAGCACCGCATTGAGCCATCAAGTGAGCGCTCATCGCCAGGCCATCCGCGCGATCCTCGACGGTGAGGACTCCCGCCTGCTGGTCATCGTCGGTCCCTGCTCGATCCACGACCCGAAATCCGCCCTCGAATACGCCGCCAACCTGGCTCGCGTGGCTCATGAAGTGCGCGACAGCATGCTGCTGGTCATGCGCGCCTACGTGGAAAAGCCCCGCACGACCGTAGGCTGGAAAGGCCTGGCCTACGATCCTGGCCTGGATGGCAGCGACGACATGGCCGCCGGCCTGACCTTGTCCCGGGAACTGATGCGCGAGATATTGCAGCTTGGCTTGCCTGTCGCCACCGAACTGCTGCAACCCATGGCCGCCAGCTACTTCGACGACCTGCTCAGTTGGGTGGCCATTGGTGCGCGCACCACTGAATCGCAGATCCACCGGGAAATGGCCAGCGGCCTGGGCATGCCCGTGGGGTTCAAGAACGGCACCGACGGCGGGGTCGGCATTGCCTGCGACGCCATGCGCTCTGCCGCCCACCCCCATCGGCATTTCGGCGTGGACAGCCAGGGGCATCCGGCGATCATCCAGACGCCGGGCAACCCCGACACCCACCTGGTGCTGCGCGGCGGTCATCGCGGGCCGAACTACGACCAGCAGAGCGTCACGCAGATACACCATGACCTGACCCGCCTCAAGATACCGGCCCGGATCATGGTGGACTGCAGCCACGCCAACAGCGGCAAAGACCCGCTGCGCCAACCGCAGGTGTTCAATGACGTGCTGGAGCAACGGCTGCAAGGAAACCGCTCCCTGATCGGCATGATGCTCGAAAGCCACCTGTTCGAAGGCTGCCAGCCGTTGGGCCCGTCGATGCGCTACGGCGTCTCGGTCACCGATGGTTGCCTGGGCTGGGAGTCTACCGAGCAGTTGTTGCGCGAAGCCCATCGCAAGCTGCAATTGCCAGCCTGAGGTCCCGAACCCACCTTCCCCTGGAACCAGGGGGCGGCGTGGGCCCCTTTGTGGGAGCGAGCTTGCTCGCGATAGCGTCAGTTCAGCCAGCATTAATGTTGCCTGAAACACTGTCATCGCGAGCAAGCTCGCTCCCACAGAGGTTGTGCCGGGCTTCGCTTAGCCTGGCGCACTGGAACGAACCTGGACCGTCACCCACTCGGAACGCTGGCTGACGTCATCCAGGCGCTCAACCTGATAGAACACGCCCACCGACCTGTCACCTTGATCCTGCCAATACGCCGCAGGAATCACAAAAACGAGCGGTTGGCCTGCCGTGGCCTCGGTGATTTCACGTTCACGGACATAAGACGAGTTCCCGTTGCATTGCAACCAGACCAGTTCGCCCGCCTCAAGCCCGGGATCATCGATGACAATCGTCACCCCCTCTTCTAAATCATCGACATCCAGCCACCCGTCGTTCATCTCCCGAATCCTGGGCGCCTTCAACGCAGGACGCTGTAGCGGACCGATGCGCAATGACAAGGGCTCGGCGCGGCGCACCGAATGTCCACGCCTGACGACATAGGCCAAGGCCAGGTTGTGTCCCACATGGGGAGCGATCAGCGAATGATCGATCCAGAGCGACACCTCACGACCAACCGCATGGGTTTCTATTTCCAGCACATCGCGCCAAAGCGCGTTGGAACCCTTGCTGGCCGTCAGGATCAACCGATCGCCAACCGCCATCCTGGCGTAGGGCCGAATGGTCAGCCACGTTCCGTCGGGCACCCGACTCGGATCAAGGCTGCCTCCGACCGCGTCGTTGGCAACGGCAGGCAGCAGTTGCGGTGATACATCGCCGATATCCAGTTGCAGGTGTTGCGAAACCAGGGTGGCCGGCAACTGTTTGCCCGTCACCTGGTAGGAAAGCTCCAGCGAGCCACCGTCCAACTCGGCAATATGCGGTTCGCGCACGACGAACACGACGTCTCGCCCTACTTGCCGCTCCGTGACGAACCCGACCACTTCATGTCGGTAAGACTCACCCTCGTTGTTGAGCCCATGCCAACGCAGCAGCACCTCATCCCCGCACGTCATCAGTGGATAAGGTTTGATGGTAACGACGGCCTTGCGCCAAGCGGGGTCGATCACCCCGTCCCGGGCCGCTGCCAGGATCGGTGGCGGCAGCCTTGTCCCTGAAGTTGAACGGGATCGTTGAAGAGAGGGGTAAGTGATCATGTACAGGCTCCAGTCCTTGGATGAAGGCACCGTTTGCATAACGGCGCTCGATGGGGCCATTAAAACCTGCTCGCGGCAAACCCACAGCCAGACAAGACAACAATGGCGGTGGTCCCTGGCGTTCAAAGCTGTAGCTGCAAACGACTCGGGTTATAGGAGAGCTCCTACACATGTAGCCACCGTCGGGGGATTTCCCATTCTTCCCACTTTTTCTATTCCGGTTTCCCCGGTTCAGCGCGGTTTTTTCCTACACCGTCCATTACGGGTCTGGATTAGAGTGAGGTCGCAAATTCACCGTGAACCTCTTCGAAAAAGGTACGAACATGCAACGGAATGCAACCACTCAATTTCCCATCCTGTTGGTCCATGGGTTGTTCGGGTTTGACAGGATCGGCGGTTTCGAACTTTTCCATGGCATCAAACAAGCCCTGCGCGCAGGCGGTGCCCGGGTGTTCATCCCGTACCTGTCGGCCACCCATTGCAACGAGGCCAGAGGCGAACAACTACTGGCGCAAATCGATCGGGTCCTGGCCGGCACCGGTGCGGCCCGGGTCAACCTGATCGGCCACAGCCAGGGTGCGCTGGCCGTTCGATATGCTGCCGCGCTGGCACCCGACAAAGTTGCCTCGGTCACGTCGGTCAGCGGCCCCAACCATGGTTCCGAACTGGCCGACTTCCTGCGCAAGGCCCTTACCCCCGGACGGTTGCCAGGGCATGTGGCACGAGACGTCGCCACGCTGTTCGCCGATTTCATCTCGCTGCTTGACGGGCAGGCGCAGCTATCGCCCACCGCCGTCGCCGCGCTGGCGACGTTGACCACTGAGGGCGTGGGCGCCTTCAACGACAAATACCCCCAGGGCCTGCCGAAGCACTGGGGTGGGAACGGCCCGGACCGAGTCAATGGCGTGCGCTACTACTCATGGAGCGGTACGTTGCCCGAGGCTACAGGGGAAGCATCGGAGCCTTTGCAGGGTTTCTGCCGCGCCTTTTCCGACTACTTCATCACCGAAGCCGAGCAGAACGACGGCCTGGTCGGACGCTTCAGTTCGCACCTGGGCAAGGTCATTCGCTCCGACTATCCAATGGACCACATGGAGGCCATCAATCCAGGAGTCGGCACATTACGCAAGGGTACAGACCCCACAGAGCTTTACCTGCGCCACGCCGAGCGCCTGCGCAAAGCCGGCCTTTGATCGCCGGCCCCAAGGTTTTGACGCAATTTTGACAACAACCCGTCAATGAATCCGGTAGGCTCAACACCTTTAAATACAGCGAAAGGAATTTCCCCCATGACCAAAGCCACTGCCCGCCACATCCTGGTTTCCACCGAAGACAAGTGCAACGAACTCAAGGCCCAGATCGAAGCCGGCGCCGATTTTGCCGAAGTTGCCAAGGCCAACTCCTCCTGCCCATCCAGCCGTCAGGGTGGCGACCTGGGTTCGTTCGGCCCGGGCCAGATGGTCAAGGAATTCGATACCGTGGTGTTCAGCGCCCCGATCAATGTGGTCCAGGGTCCGGTCAAGACTCAGTTCGGTTACCACCTGCTGGAAGTGACCAGCCGTCAGGACTGATGGCTCCTTGTGGGAGCAAGGCTTGCTCCCACAGGCCTTGCCCCCACAGATAAATCCCTTCGCCATAAGGACTGGCGATCCACGCGCCGCTCGCGTACAAATCGTGTCATCGATCACCCGGCTTTAAGGCTGACAATGCGACTGGCGTTCCCTTCCCTGCTATTGACTGCCGTGGTCCTGCTGACAGGCGCCGTCGGCGTCGATGCAGCACCGCAACATGCCCTGACCGTCTATGGCGAACCGGCCAAATATGCCGAAGGCTTCGGCCACTTCGCCTACACCAATCCCCAGGCCCCCAAAGGCGGGACCCTGCGCCGCTCGGCCGTCGAGATCGGTCACTTCGACCACATCCTGCCCTACATCGACAAAGGCATCGGCGTCAGCCAGATCGACGGGATGCTGTATTCGCCCCTGGCCCAGCGCTCGCTGGATGAACCCTATACCGTCTATGGCCTGGTAGCGCAGAAGATGGAGCGGGCCGACGATGGCCTGTCCCTGCGCTTCTACCTGAACCCCAAGGCGCGCTTCGCCGATGGCAAGCCCATTACCGCCGAGGACGTGCGCTACAGCTTCGAGCTGTTGATGACCCAGGGCAGCCTGCGCTATCGCACCCAGTTCGCGGCGGTCAAGGACGTCGTGGTCGAGGACGAGCGCACCGTGCGCTTCAACTTCAAGAACAATGAAAGCCGCACCCTGCCCCTGGACATCGCCACCTTGCCGGTCCTTCCCGAACATTGGTGGAAGACCCGCGATTTCGCCAACGGCGGTGGCTACGAGGCGCCACTGGGCAGCGGTCCATATAGGGTGAGCAAGGTCGATTCCGGGCGCAGCATTACCTTCGAGCGCAATGCCGATTGGTGGGGCAAGGACCTGCCAGTCAGTCGCGGCCTCTACAACTTCGACCACTTCAGCATCGAGTATTTTGGCGACACCGATGTGGCCCGCCAGGTGCTGCGCGGCGGCGCCTATGACTACAATCGCGAGTTCTCCGCCACCGGCTATGCCATCGGCTATGACAGCCCGGCCCTGCACGACGGTCGCCTGCAAAAGGCCCACCTGGCCACCGAGGCTCCCCAGACCGCCCAGGGTTTCGTCTTCAACCTGCAGAAACCGCAGTTCCAGGATCGTCGTGTGCGCCAGGCCCTGGCGATGCTCTGGGATTTCGAATGGAGCAATCGCCAGATGATGCGCAATGTCTATGTGCGTCAGCAGAGTTACTTTTCCAACACTGAACTCGCCGCTCGAGAACTGC
This sequence comes from Pseudomonas sp. H1_F01, assembly GCF_054681425.1. Taxonomy (NCBI): domain Bacteria; kingdom Pseudomonadati; phylum Pseudomonadota; class Gammaproteobacteria; order Pseudomonadales; family Pseudomonadaceae; genus Pseudomonas; species Pseudomonas sp. H1_F01. The sequence continues at coordinate 4,433,190 of NZ_CP162823.1, forward strand.
CCGATACCGGCGAACGGGCGATCCTCGAGCCGTTGCGCGGACAGATTCCCGACGAAGTCTTCACTCAAGTCTTCCAGGCTCCGAAAACCGACGGCAGTGGCGTGATCCGCGACAAACAACTGCAAGCCCTGGCGTTGCTGGAACAGGCCGGCTGGAAACCGGACGGCGACCGCCTGGTGAATGCCGAGGGCGAGCCGCTGAGCTTCACGTTCCTGAACAGCCAGAACGGTATGGATCGCCTGTTGCTGCCCTACAAGCGCACCCTGGCGCAGATTGGCATCGACATGAGCATCCGGCGCATCGACGCGTCCCAATACGTCAATCGCCTGATGAGCCGTGACTACGACATGATCATCACCGGCTACCCGGTCAGCACCTCGCCGGGTCTGGAACTCTACAACTACTTTGGCTCGGCGGCGGCCAACGACCCGGGGGCCAACAACTACATGGCCCTGCAGAACCCGGCGGTGGATGCCCTGATCGACGGCCTGGTCAAGGCCACGACCAAAGCCGACATGCTCCACCACGCCCGTGCACTGGACCGGGTGCTGCAATGGAATTACTACTGGATCCCCAACTATTACCCGCCGGGCAGCTCGACCGTGTGGTGGAACCGCTTCGGCATCCCGAAGGTACAGGCCAGCAATGACGAAGCCATCGAGAGCTGGTGGGAAGTGAGCAGCACACCGTTGACCAACGAGCAGATGCGTGCCGAACTCATCAGGCGCGGCACACCCGGAGGGCGGCATTGATGTGGGCTTATATCGCAAGACGCCTGCTGCTGATCATTCCGACCCTGGTGATCATCCTGCTGGTGAACTTCGTCATCGTACAGGCCGCGCCGGGCGGGCCGGTGGAACAGGCCATCGCTCACCTGCAAGGCATCGGCGGCGCCAGCATTGGCAGTTCGGGCAACACCATGACCGGCAGTTCCCGCGCCAGCCGGGGGCTCGATCCACAGTTGATCAAGGACATCGAGAAACAATACGGCTTCGACAAACCGGCCCACGAACGCCTGTGGCTGATGCTCAGCAGCTACGCTCGCCTGGACTTCGGCAAGAGCTTCTTCCGCGGTGCCACGGTCACCGACCTGATCCTGGAAAAAATGCCGGTGACCATTTCCCTCGGTCTCTGGGCGACGCTGCTCACCTACCTGGTGTCGATTCCCCTGGGCATTCGCAAGGCCGTGCGTCACGGTTCCGCGTTCGATGTGTGGAGCAGCACGGCGATCATCATTGGCTATGCCATGCCGGCGTTCCTCTTCGCGATGTTCCTGATCGTGGTGTTCGCCGGCGGCACCTCGCTGAACTGGTTTCCGGTGCGCGGGCTGGTATCGGACAACTTCGAGTCGTTGTCGACGCTGGGCAAGATCGCCGATTACTTCTGGCACCTGGTGCTGCCGGTCACTTCGCTGGTGATCGGCGGCTTCGCCACCCTGACGATCCTGACCAAGAACTCGTTCCTCAATGAAATCACCCGCCAGTACGTGGTCACCGCGCGGGCCAAGGGCATGAGCGAACGCCGGGTGCTGTACGGCCACGTGTTCCGCAACGCGATGCTGCTGGTGGTATCGGGTATTCCCCAGGCGTTCATCAGCGTGTTCTTCGCCGGCTCCTTGCTGATCGAGGTGATTTTTTCCCTCGACGGCCTGGGACGCATGAGCTACGAGGCCGCGGTGTCCCGGGATTATCCGGTGGTGTTCGGTTCGCTGTTCATCTTCACGTTGTTCGGTCTGCTGATCAAACTCATCGGCGACCTCTGCTACACCCTGGTGGACCCGCGCATCGACTTCGCCGCGAGGAACGCCTGATGTTCAAGTTTTCCCCTTGGGCCGTCGGCGCTTCGAACGCTTCAAGAAAAACCGTCGGGGCTGGTGGTCGCTGTGGCTGTTCATCGGCCTGTTCATCCTGAGCCTGGGCGGCGAGCTGATCGCCAATGACAAGCCGCTGGTGGTCAGTTACCAGGGCTCGCTGTATTTCCCGGTGTTCAAGCGCCATACCGAACAGGAATTCGGTGGCCAACTGCCGTTCCAGGCCGACTACCGCAGCAGCTACGTGCAGAACCTGATCCACAAGGACGGCGGCTGGCTGTGGTTTCCACCGATTCCGTTCAGCGACGACACGCCCAACTACGACCTCAACCAGCCGGCCCCGAGCCCTCCCACATCGGTGAACTGGCTGGGCACCGATGACCAGTCGCGGGACGTGCTGGCCCGGGTGATCTTCGGCGCGCGAGTGTCGATCCTGTTCGCCCTGGCCCTGACCGCCATCAGCGCGCTGATCGGCATCGCCGCCGGTGCATTGCAGGGCTATTACGGTGGCTGGGTGGATTTGCTCGGGCAACGCTTGCTGGAAGTCTGGTCCGGGCTGCCGGTGCTCTACTTGCTGATCATCCTGTCCGGCTTCGTGGAGCCGAACTTCTGGTGGCTGCTGGGGATCATGGCGCTGTTTTCCTGGCTGGCCCTGGTGGACGTGGTCCGCGCCGAGTTCCTGCGCGGGCGCAACCTGGAATACGTGAAGGCCGCCCGAGCCCTGGGTTTGTCGGACCGCAAGGTGATTGTGCGGCATATCCTGCCCAACGCGATGAACGCCACCCTGAGCTACCTGCCCTTCATCCTCACCGGGGCAATCTCCACCCTCACCGCCCTGGACTTCCTCGGTTTCGGCATGCCGGCCGGCAGCGCGTCGCTGGGCGAATTGATTGCCCAGGGCAAGCAGAACCTGCAAGCGCCGTGGCTGGGGCTCACGGCGTTTTTCACCTTGGCGCTGATTCTTTCTCTACTGGTGTTTATCGGCGAAGCGTTGCGAGACGCGTTCGACCCACGATCATGAAACGGCCATGAAGCGGAACCTTGAGATGAGCGACAACCTGATCGAAATCCGCGACCTGAGCGTGGCCTTCAACGACCAGACGGTGGTGCGCAACCTGTGCCTGGACATCCGCCCCGGCGAATGCCTGGCCCTGGTGGGCGAGTCCGGCTCCGGCAAGTCAGTGACAGCCCACTCGATCCTGCAATTGCTGCCCGAGACAGAAGCCCGCACCACCGGCAGCATTCGCTATCGCGGCCAGGAACTGGTGAGCGCCGATACCACGGCCCTGCGGGAGCTGCGCGGCAACCGGATCGCCATGATCTTCCAGGAGCCGATGACCTCGCTGAACCCGCTGCACAGCGTCGAAAAGCAGATCGGCGAAACGCTGATGCTGCACAAGGGCCTGGGAGGCAAAGCCGCGCGCCAGCGCATTCTGGAGCTGCTGGCCCTGGTTGGCATTCAAAACCCCGTCGAGCGACTCAAGGCCTATCCCCATCAACTGTCCGGTGGCCAGCGGCAGCGGGTCATCATCGCCATGGCCCTGGCCTGCGAGCCGGAACTGTTGATTGCCGACGAACCGACCACTGCATTGGACGTGACCGTGCAGCGCAAGATTCTGCTGCTGCTCAAGTCGCTGCAGCAACGGCTTGGCATGTCCATGCTATTGATCAGCCACGACCTGAACCTGGTGCGCAGCATCGCCCAACGGGTGTGCGTGATGAAGGATGGAGAAATCGTCGAACAGGCGCCCTGCGAAACCCTCTTCAACGCGCCGAAACACCCCTACAGCTGTGAGCTGCTGCACGCCGAACCGGAAGGCGAAGCCCTGCCCCGGGACGAGCGCGAAGAGGTGCTGCAGGTACAGGACCTGCACGTCAGTTTCCCCCTGGGCGGCGGCCTGTTCCGGCGCAAGGAATACTTGCGCGCCGTGGATGGCATCAGCCTGTCCATCCAGCGCGGCAAGACCCTGGGCATCGTCGGCGAATCCGGTTCCGGCAAGTCCACGCTCGGCCAGGCGATCCTGAGGTTGATCGAATCCGAAGGCAGCATTCACTTCCAGGGCCAGGCCCTCGATCAGCTGTCGCAAAAAGCATTGCAGCCGTGGCGCAAGCAGATGCAGGTGGTGTTCCAGGACCCGTTCGGCAGCCTCAGCCCGCGCATGTCGGTGCAGCAGATCATCAGCGAGGGCCTCGAGGTCCACCAGCCTTCCAGCCCCGAACAGTGTGAAGCCCGGGTGATCCAGGCCCTCAAGGAGGTCGGCCTCGACCCTTCGACCCGTCATCGCTACCCCCATGAGTTCTCCGGCGGCCAGCGCCAGCGCATCGCCATTGCCCGGGCCCTGGTGCTCAAGCCTGCGTTGATTCTGCTGGACGAACCCACCTCGGCACTGGACCGCACCGTGCAGAAACAAGTCGTCGCCCTGCTCCGTCAGCTCCAGGAGAAGTACGACTTGACCTACCTGTTCATCAGCCACGACCTGGCGGTGATCCGTGCCTTGGCCCATGACATGATCGTGATCAAGGACGGCAAAGTGGTCGAGCAAGGCGCCAGCCATGACGTGTTCGACTCGCCCCAGCATCCTTATACCAAGGAGTTGTTGGCGGCGGCGCATTCGGGGTGGGCATAATGCGGCGCATGACGTAGCTTCGTGTCGCCCTCATCGCGAGCAAGCTCGCTCCCACAGTGGTCTGCGTCGCACTGAAGATCAACTGTGGGAGCGAGCTTGCTCGCGATGAGGACCTGACAGGCAACACACAATCCGGACCCGACCATGAACCCCACCGAAAGCCTCAAGGATTACAAGCGCGTGCGCACGCTGGCGATCCGTTCGTTGTTCGAGATCATCGAGCAGTCCAGCGAAGGCACGGTGATTGTCGACCGTGACGCGAACATCGTCTGGATGAACGAACGCTACGCCCGCCGCTTCGGCCTGAACTCGGCGCAGGAGGCGATTGGCCGGGCGTGCGAGAGCGTGATTCCCGGCAGCCTGTTGCGTGAAGTGGTGCGCACCGGGCGCCCGATCCTGCTGGACATGCAGGACACGCCCAAGGAGCCCCTGGTGGTGATGCGCCTGCCGATCCACGACAGCGCGGGCGCGGTGATCGGCGCCATCGGCTTTGCCTTGTTCGATGAGTTACGCAGCCTGTCCCCGATGCTCAAGCGCTACCTGAGCATGCAGGAAGAACTGGCCTCCACCCGCTCGCTGCTGCGGGCGCGGCAGACCAAGTACAACTTTGCCCATTTCATTGGCACCAGCAACGCCGGCCTTGAGGTCAAGCGCCGTGCCCGGCGCAGCGCCAGCGCCGATTCGCCAGTGCTGCTGCTCGGCGAAACGGGCACCGGCAAGGAACTGCTGGCCCAGGCCATCCACAGTGCTTCGCCGCGCGCCCACAAGGCGTTCGTCAGCATCAACAGCGCGGCGATTCCTGAATCGCTGCTGGAAGCCGAATTCTTCGGCACCGCACCAGGGGCGTTTACCGGGGCCGACCGCAAGGGCCGCGCCGGCAAACTGCAGATCGCCCAAGGCGGTACGCTGTTCCTCGACGAGATCGGCGACATGCCGTTGCCGCTGCAAAGCAAACTGCTGCGAGTGCTCCAGGAAAAGGAATACGAACCGGTGGGCTCCAATGAGGTACTGCAAAGCGACGTGCGAATCATCGCCGCCACGTCCATGGACCTGGAAGCGGCGATCAAGCGCGGAGAGTTTCGCGCCGACCTGTACTACCGCCTCAACGTGCTGCCGATCCAGGTCCCGCCGTTGCGCGAACGCCTGGATGATTTGCCGGCCCTGAGCGAAGCGATCCTTGAAGAACTGCGCAGCCAGCACGAACTGAACCCCGCCGCCCTCGACCTGCTGCGGCAACACGCCTGGCCGGGCAACATCCGCGAACTGCGCAACGTGCTGGAACGGGCCGCGCTGCTCAGCGATGATCTGGTGCTCACGGCGGCGGACATCCGCGCCGCCATCGGCACGTTCATACCGGTAACCCACACGGCAAGCCCAAGCCTGGAACCGTTGCCGCAAGAAACTTTCAGCCAGGCCCGGGCACGCTTCGACCGGCAGTTGATCGAAACCACCCTCGCGCAATGCGGGGGCAAAGTGGTTGAAGCGGCCGAGCGGTTGGGGCTGGGGAGGTCGACGTTGTACAAGAAGATGGTGGCGTTGGGGATTGCGGAGTCTCAATAAAGAGACTTTATTCTCAAAATATAGACCTATGGTTTTGGAGCGCTTTGCGCTCATCGCGAGCAAGCTCGCTCCCACAGGGGGACTGGGTTCTCCTGAAATACGCGGCCAACTGTGGGAGCGAGCTTGCTCGCGATGAGGCCTGCACACCCCACACAAATCTAAAAACAGAGACAAACCTCTCATTCCCGCCCTACAACCCCAAACAATTTCCTTATATTTCAGTCGGTTACACACCTGGCACAAAACTCGCTAAAGCCCTCCCCACAGCTTCACCACAACAATAACAATCCAGGAGACACACCATGAGTGTGATCATTGCCTTGGCAGCCCTCACGCTGCTGATGGTCGCCGCCTACCGTGGCTACAGCGTTATCCTCTTTGCCCCCATTGCCGCCCTCGGCGCCGTCCTGCTCACCGACCCGTCCGCCGTCGCTCCCGCCTTCACCGGGGTGTTCATGGAAAAAATGGTCGGCTTCATCAAACTGTATTTCCCGGTGTTCCTGCTCGGCGCGGTGTTCGGCAAGCTGATCGAACTGTCGGGGTTCTCCCGCTCCATCGTCGCCGCGGCGATTCGCTTGCTGGGGACGCGCCAGGCCATGCTGGTAATCGTGCTGGTCTGTGCCTTGCTGACCTATGGCGGCGTGTCGCTGTTCGTCGTGGTGTTCGCGGTGTACCCGTTCGCCGCCGAGATGTTTCGCCAGAGTAATATCCCCAAGCGCCTGATCCCGGCCACCATCGCCCTCGGCGCGTTCTCGTTCACCATGGACGCCCTGCCCGGCACGCCGCAGATCCAGAACATCATCCCCAGCACGTTCTTCAACACCACTGCCTGGGCCGCACCGTGGCTGGGCGTGATCGGCACGCTCTTCGTGTTCAGCCTCGGCATGCTGTTCCTGCAACGCCAGCGTAACAAGGCCCAGCGCACGGGCGAAGGCTACGGCACCGAGTTGCGCAACGAGCCGGAAACCGCTGAAGACATCAAGCTGCCGAACCCCTGGATCGCCGTTTCGCCACTGTTGGCGGTAGGGCTCATGAACCTGTTGTTCACCCAGTGGATTCCCCAGTGGTATGGCAAGACCCACAGCCTGGCGCTGCCGGGCATGGCGACGCCAGTGACCAGCGACATCGCCAAGCTCACCGCGATCTGGGCGGTGCAGGCGGCGTTGCTGGTGGGCATCATCATGGTCTTGCTGTTCGGTTTCCGCGCCATTCGCAGCAAACTCGCCGAAGGCAGCAAGAGCGCCGTGGGCGGCGCCTTATTGGCGGCGATGAACACCGCTTCGGAATACGGCTTCGGCGCGGTCATCGCATCCTTGCCGGGCTTCCTGGTACTGGCCGACTGGCTCAAGAGCATTCCCAACCCACTGGTCAACGAAGCGGTGACCGTCACGCTGCTGGCGGGCATCACCGGCTCCGCCTCGGGAGGCATGAGCATCGCTTTGGCGGCGATGTCCGAAACCTTTATCAGCGCCGCACACGCCGCCAACATTCCCCTGGAAGTGCTACACCGGGTAGCCGCCATGGCCAGCGGCGGCATGGACACCCTGCCCCACAACGGCGCGGTGATTACCCTGCTGGCGGTAACCGGGCTGACCCACCGCGAAGCCTACAAAGACATTTTCTGCATTACGCTGATCAAGACCCTCGCGGTCTTCGTGGTGATCGGTGTGTTCTACGCCACTGGCATTGTGTGAGGTTCCCATGACAACCACTCTTTCGGGCAAGACGGCCCTGGTCACCGGTTCTACCAGCGGCATCGGCCTGGGCATCGCCTTGAGCCTGGCCAAGGCCGGGGCCAACCTGATCCTCAACGGTTTTGGCGACGCCTCGGCGGTGATCGCCGAGGTGAAACAGTTCGGCGGCCAGGTCGGTCATCATCCGGCCGACGTCAGCGACCCGGCGCAGATCGCCGATATGCTCGCCTACGCCGAACGCGAGTTCGGCGGCGCGGACATCCTGGTGAACAACGCCGGGATCCAGCACGTGGCCGCCGTGGAGGATTTCCCGGTGGAGCGCTGGGACTCGATCATCGCCATAAACCTGTCCTCGGTGTTCCACGCCACCCGCCTGAGCCTGCCGGGCATGCGCGCCAAGGGCTGGGGGCGGATTATCAACGTCGCCTCGGTGCATGGCCAGGTCGGCTCGGTGGGCAAGGCGGCGTATGTCGCGGCCAAGCATGGGGTGATCGGCCTGACCAAAGTGGTCGGCCTGGAAACCGCCACCAGCAACGTGACCTGCAACGCCATCTGCCCGGGCTGGGTGCTGACGCCGCTGGTGCAAAAACAGATCGATGATCGCATTGCCGCCGGCGTCGATCCGCAACAGGCACAGCACGATCTGTTGGCCGAGAAACAGCCGTCCCTGGAATTCGTCACCCCGACGCAACTGGGGGAGCTGGTGCTGTTCCTGTGCAGCGAAGCCGGCAGCCAGGTGCGCGGCGCGGCGTGGAATATCGATGGTGGGTGGTTGGCTCAATAACCCTCTCTACTGGATACTGATCGTTCCCACGCTCTGCGTGGGAATGCAGACAGGGACGCTCTGCGTCCCAAGAACGGAACGCGGAGCGTCCCCAGAGGCATTCCCACGCAGAGCGTAGGAACGATCGTCAGGCCCGACAAAAGAACAAGAGGCACCCCATGTCCGACATCCTCTGGCAACCCAGCCCCGAACGCATCGCCCAGTCGCGCATGAACGCCTTTCGCCAGTTCGTCAACGCGCGACATCACCTGCAACTGCACGACTACCCGACCCTGCACGCCTGGAGCATCGACCAGCGCGAAGCCTTCTGGCAGGCCATTGTCGATTTCTTCGAGATTCGCTTTCATCAAGCGCCCGACGCGGTATTGGTGGAAGGTTCGCAAATGCCCAGCGCCCAGTGGTTCCCTGGCGCCACGTTGAACTTCGCCGAACACCTGCTGCGCCGCCGCGATGACGCCGTCGCGGTGGTGGCGCTCGACGAAAACGGCGGCCAGGAACAACTGACCTGGGCCGAACTCGCCGCCCATGTCGCCGGCCTGCAAACAAGCCTCAAAGCCGCCGGCGTCACCCAGGGCGATCGAGTCGCCGCTTGCATGCCCAACACTTGGCAGACCCTGGTCGGCATGCTCGCCACCACCAGCCTGGGCGCTATCTGGTCGTGCTCGTCACCGGACTTCGGTACCCAGGGCGTCATCGACCGGTTCGGCCAGATCGAGCCCAAAGTGTTGATCACCTGCGCGGGTTATCGCTATGCCGGGAAAATCATCGACCAGCGAGCCAAGGTCAACGAAATCCTTGAACGATTGCCGTCATTGCAGCAATTGATCGTACTGCCTTATGCCCAGCCTGACGCCCGCGTCGAGGACTTCAAGACCACGGCCGCTGTCGCGCTGTGGAACGACTTTTATCAAAGCGGTGGCGAACCGGCGTTCGTCAGCGTGCCCTTCGATCACCCGCTGTACATCCTGTATTCCAGCGGCACCACCGGCGTGCCGAAGTGCATCGTCCATGGCACCGGTGGCGTGCTACTGCAACACGTCAAGGAACATGGCCTGCACGTCGACCTCGGGCCCGATGATCGGCTGTTCTACTACACGACCTGCGGTTGGATGATGTGGAACTGGCTGGTGTCGGCCCTCGCCGTGGGCAGCACGGTGGTGCTCTACGATGGTTCGCCGTTCCACCCCGGCCCCGAGCGCTTGCTGGACCTGATCGATCAGCAGCGCATCAGCGTATTCGGCACCAGCCCCAAATTCCTCGCCGCCCTGGAAAGCGAGGGCCTCAAGCCCCGTCAGACGCACCGTTTGGACAGCCTGAAAACCCTGCTCTCCACCGGTTCGGCACTGGCGCCCCATAGCTACGATTACGTGTACCGCGACATCAAGGCCGATGTCTGCCTGGCCTCGATGTCCGGTGGCACCGACATTGTGTCCTGCTTCGTCAACGGCAACCCACTGTCACCGGTGCGCCGGGGCGAGATGCAGGGCAAGAGCCTGGGCATGGCCGTGCAGGTCTGGAACGAGACCGGCAACCCGGTCATTGGTGAAAAAGGTGAGTTGGTGTGCATCCGCGCTTTCCCGGCGATGCCCATTGGCTTGTGGAACGACCCTCGGCAGGAAAAACTCCACGCCTCCTACTTCGCCCAGTTTCCCGGCGTGTGGGCCCAAGGTGACTACGCCGAAGAACTGCCCCACGGCGGTTTCCTGATCCACGGACGCTCCGACGCCGTGCTCAACCCCGGCGGTGTGCGCATCGGCACGGCGGAAATCTATCGGCAGGTGGAAAAAGTCGAGCAAGTGCTGGACTGCGTCGCCATCGGCCAGCAATGGCAGGGCGATGTCCGGGTGGTGCTGTTCGTGCGCCTGCGCGATGGCGTGACACTGGATGAAGCACTGGAGCAACGGATCCGCCAGGTCATCCGGGCCAACACCACCCCGCGTCATGTGCCGGCGAAGATCCTCGCGGTCAGTGATATTCCGCGAACCATCAGCGGCAAGGTGGTGGAGCTGGCGGTGCGCAATGTGGTGCATGGCGAGGTGGTGAAGAACACCGATGCCTTGGCCAACCCCGGGGCTTTGGAGCAGTTTCGGGATCGGCCGGAGCTGGCTACTTGAACTGAGCAGGCCTCAGACCTGTGGGGAGCAAAAACACTTGTGGGAGCCAGGTCTGTGGGAGCAAAGCTTGCTCGCGATACAGGCAACGCGGTTTTTCAGACCTACCGCGTCATCGTTCATCGCGAGCAAGCTTTGCTCCCACAGGCTCATCACAGGCTTTGCTTCCACAAGTGTTGTTCCCACAGAAGTACTCAATCCACCAGCCCCCACTCTCCCGCCGCCGGATCGGCCGGTGGCGCCGCCGCCCCCGACTCGCTATGCAACTTCAAACGCAACCGCAGGTTGTTCGCCGAGTCGGCATTTTTCAGCGCTTCTTCCTCATCGATGGCGCCTTCGACCACCAGGTTGAACAGCGCCTGATCGAAGGTTTGCATCCCCAGTTCCTCTGACTTTTCCATGATGCCCTTGAGCTCGCCGAGCTCGTTGCGCCGGATCAGGTCGGCCACCGTGGGCGAGCCCAGCATGACCTCCACCGCCGCTCGCCGCTGGCCGGTGCGGGTGCGCACCAGGCGCTGGGAGACGAACGCCTTGAGGTTGTTGCCCAGGTCATTGAGCAACTGCGGCCGACGCTCTTCCGGAAAGAAATTGATCACCCGGTCCAGGGCCTGGTTGGCGTTATGGGCATGCAAGGTGGAAATCACCAGATGCCCGGTGTCGGCAAACGCCAGGGCATGTTCCATGGTTTCCCGGTCGCGAATTTCGCCGATCAGCACCACGTCAGGCGCCTGGCGCAGGGTGTTTTTCAGGGCTGCATGGAAACTGCGGGTGTCGACACCGACTTCCCGTTGATTGATGATGGATTTCTTGTGCCGATGGATATACTCCACCGGGTCCTCGATGGTGATGATGTGGCCGCTGCTGTTGCGATTGCGGTAATCGATCAGCGCCGCCAGGGAGGTCGACTTGCCCGAGCCTGTGGCGCCGACGAACAGCATCAACCCCTGTTTCTGCATGATGGTGTCCAAAAGCACCCGAGGCAGTTTCAGGTCTTCGAAGCGCGGAATGTCCAGCTTGACGTTGCGTATCACCATGGACACGTCATTGCGCTGCTTGAAGATATTGACCCGGAACCGCCCGACACCAGCCAGGGAGATCGCCAGGTTCATTTCCAACTCCCGATCGAACTCAAGACGCTGTTCGGCGTCCATGAGAGACTCGGCGAGCCTGGCAATGTCACCGACCTTGAACGCCTCGTTCCCCAAGGGCTTGATCACGCCCTCGAAACGCGCGCACGGTGGCGCACCCGTGGACATGTAAAGGTCGGAACCATTCTGGCTCGCCAGGATTCGCAACAACGGATCGATTTCCATGGACTGAAACTTCCGCGAGACGTCAATGAAACAAGCTGAGCCGAACATGAAACCCTTCAGACCCACCCGCATGTACCCTCTTCTGAGGATAGTCGACGCCGTGGCACAGACACGACAGCCAGGGATCGCGGGATGAACGCGACACCCGCCGGCAGCGATACACAGCGCCTGATCAGCCAGATGGACTGGGCCCTGACCCCGCTGGGCACTGCCCAGAACTGGCCCCAGAGCCTGCGCACCGCCGTGGACATCATGCTCCATTCACCCATGGCGATGGCCTTGCTGTGGGGACCGCAGCTGTCCCATCTCTACAACGACGCCTTCGGCCGACTGGCCGGTGACAAGCACCCCCGGGCATTCGGCCGGCCGACCCATACAGCATGGCCCGAACTCAAGAGTGCGACCGAAGGGATTTATCACCGTGTGTTGCAAGGCCAGACGCACACCTGCCGCGACCAGCAATGGCGCGTACCCTTCGCCGGCCGTCTCTGTGATGTCTGGCTGGACCTGACCTACAGCCCGGTGCGTGACGAAAGCGGCAACGTCGCCGGCATCCTGGTCACCGCCATCGAAACCGGCGAACGACGCCGCCTGGCCATGGAGTTCGAACGCCGCTCCGAGGCCAGCCTCAAGGCCCAGCACGAAAGCGAAGAGCGCTTGCAACTGGCCCTGGCCGCCGCCGATGCGTTGGGCACCTGGGACTGGGACATCAGCGAAGACCGCTTTATTGCCGATGCGCACTTCGCCCTGTTGCATGGCGTCGACCCCAGCCTGTCCCGCCAGTTGCCCATCAGTGCCTACCTTGAAGGCGTGCACCCCGAAGACCGGGCGATGGTTGCCCGCAGCATCAAGCACTGCATCACCCACGGCACCGAATACGCCGAGGAGTACCGACTGCTGCAGCCCGACGATGAGTTGCGCTGGGTGTACGTACGCGGCCGTTGCTACAAGGATCGCCACGGCCGACCCAAGCGCTTTCTTGGCGCGGCGCTGGACCTGACCGAACGCAAGCGCACCGAGCAAGCCCTGCGTCAGAGCCAGACCGAGCTGCAGCTGATCATCAATGCCATGCCGATCCTCATCAGCTACGTGGACCGCGAAGAGCGTTTCCGGCTGAACAACAGCGCTTACCTGGACTGGTACGGCCTGACCCCGCAGGAGCTCTACGGCAAGACCATCCGCGAAGTGCTCGGCGAAGAGGCCTACGCCGCCCGCGCCCAACAGATCGCCGACGCCCTGGCCGGCCAGCCGTGCAGCTTCACCGTGCAGATGGACCATCGCGACGGGCGCCCGCGCCATTCGCTGATCAACTACCTGCCTCGCCATGGGGCGGACGGTGCGGTGAACGGTTTCTACATCTTCGTGATCGACGAGACCGAGAGCCGGAAAACCGAGGAGGCCCTGCGCAACCTCAACGAAACACTGGAAGAACGGGTCATCGCCCGTACCCAGCAACTGGCCGAAGCCAATCACCGGCTGCAAAGCGAGATGTTCGAACGCGAGCGCGCCGAAGAAGCCCTGCGCCATGCGCAGAAAATGGAAGCCGTGGGCCAGCTCACAGGCGGCATTGCCCATGACTTCAACAATATGCTCACCGGCATCCTCGGCAGCCTCGACCTGATGCAACGCTACATCGCCGCTGGTCGCACTGACGAGATCGGGCGCTTCACCGAAGCCGCGGTGTCCTCGGCCAACCGCGCCGCGGCCCTGACCCATCGGCTGCTGGCTTTTTCCCGACGCCAGTCCCTGGACCGCAAACCGCTGGACGCCAATGACCTGGTGCACTCGCTCGAAGACCTACTGAGCCGCACCACTGGCGATCACATCGTGCTGCGGCTGCAACTGGCCAGCGAGCTGTGGCCGGTCAACACCGATGCCAGCCAGTTGGAAAACGCCCTGCTCAACCTGGTGATCAACGCCCGCGATGCCATGCCCGAGGGCGGTGAACTGATCGTCGAAACCGCCAACGTCTATCTCGACGCTACTGACATCAACACCCTGGAGCCGGTCAAGGCCGGGGACTACGTGATGATCGCCGTCAGCGACAACGGCAGCGGCATGACCCCCGCCGTGCTGGCCAAGGCCTTCGATCCATTCTTCACCACCAAGCCCATCGGCCAGGGCACCGGCCTGGGCTTGTCGATGATCTACGGTTTTGCCCAGCAGTCGGGTGGGCACCTCAACCTCGACAGCGTGCCGGGCCAGGGCACGCGGGTGCAGTTGTACCTGCCGCGCTTGCACGTTTCGCCGACCCAACCACCCGAAACGCCAGAGGCGTTCGTCGTACCGCCGGCCATTGCCGGGGAAACCGTGTTGCTGGTGGAGGATGAGCCCGCCGTGCGTATGTTGGTGCTCGACCTGTTGCAGGCCTTGGGCTACACCGCCCTAGAAGCCCGGGACGCCGTGACCGCGCTTCCCGTGCTGGAATCGGACCAGCGCATCGACCTGCTGGTGACCGATGTCGGGCTGCCGGGCATGAATGGCCGGCAACTGGCGGAAATCGCCCGCCAGCACCGGCCTGGGTTGAAAGTGCTGTTCATGACCGGTTACGCGCAGAAAGCCGCCGAACGCCAGGGGTTCCTCGACCAGGGCATGGACATGGTCGCCAAGCCCTTCTCCCTCGATCTGCTGGCCAACAAGATTCGGACGATGATCAACCATGGCAGCTGACTTGAGGCATAATCGCCGCCCCGTCGCACCGTTCAGGTCACCGCAGCAATGAAAGCCCAAGCCCGCCATATCCTGGTGAAAACCGCCGAAGAAGCCGAACAGCTCAAGCAACGCATCGCCAAGGGCGAAGCCTTCGATGTGCTGGCCAAGAAATACTCCACCTGCCCTTCAGGCAAACGCGGCGGCGATTTGGGTGAAGTAAGGCCGGGGCAGATGGTCGGCGTGATTGATGCGGTGATTTTCAAGAAACCGCTGCGGGTGGTGCATGGGCCGATCAAGAGCAAGTTCGGGTATCACCTGGTGCAGGTGTTCTACCGGGACTAACGATCGCCCAATCCCCCTGTGGGAGCGAGCTTGCTCGCGATAGCAGTGTGTCAGTCGACAGGGATGCCGGCTGATCCGACGCTATCGCGAGCAAGCTCGCTCCCACAGGTTCTGTGTCTCCTCTATCTGGGCATCAACGCCCCCGGCACCTGGATCACCCGGCTCGCCAACAGGTGGCCTGCCTCGGCCGCCTCCACCGGGCTGCCGCCCAGCAAACGACTCGCCAGGTACGCGGCGCTGAAGGAGTCCCCCGCCGCCGTGGTGTCGACGACGCGCTCGACCCGCAGGGCAGGTACTTCATAAGACTGGCCGTCGCAACGAATCAGGCAGGCCTCGGCACCGCGCTTGAGCACCATCTCGGGCGTGCCAAGCTGCGCATAGGCGGCGAACACCGCTTCGCTGTCGGCATGACCGAACAATGCCTGCTCGTCCTCTACGGTCAGCAGCGCCAACTCCACATAGGGCAAGACGCTGCGATACGCCGCCCGTGCTGCCTCGATCGAGCCCCAGAGCCGGGGCCGGAAGTTATTGTCGAACACCACCAGCGCCCCGCGCCGACGCGCTTCGACCAGGGTTTCGATGAGTTTGCCACGCCCCTGCTCGCCGAGCACCGCCAGGGTGACGCCGCTGAAATACAGCACATCGTAATCCAGCAACGCGGCCAGGATCGGCCCGGCGGCCGGGGTAGTAAAACAATCGCGCACCGCCGCCTCGTTGCGCCAGTACAGGAATCGCCGCTCACCTGCCGCATCGGTCTGGATGCAATACAAGCCCGGCAGACGTCCAGGCAAGCGCTGGACCCGTTGCAGCCCGATGTTCTCGGCGGCCCAGTTTTCACACATGGCATCGCTGAAACTGTCGTCGCCCAAGGCGGTGACGTAATCCACCGCGCCCCTGTCGCCCAAGGCGCGGGCCAGGTACACCGCCGTGTTCAGGGTGTCGCCGCCGAAGCTTTGCAGCAGGCTGCCGTCGGCGTGTTGTTGCAGTTCGATCATGCATTCGCCGATCAGGGCGATGCGGGGTTTGGGGTTGCTCATGGATGATCCTGATAATTCAGCGGTGTCTGGAAGGTCGCTATCGCGGGCAAGCCTTGCTCCCACAGGGGATCTTGGGTAAACACCCATTTTGTGTTCACAGTCGATCAGTGTGGGAGCAAGGCTTGCCCGCGATAGCCGCGACTCGGTCTAAAGGCTAGAAACACGTCTCCATGCTCTCGACCACCCGCAACTGCTCATCCACCAGGCACCCCACCCGCCACTTGTCGAACGTCAGGCACGGGTGTGAAGTACCAAACGAAATGATGTCGCCCACACGCAACTCAACCCCCGCCGCCACACTCATGAACGCATGCTGGTCCATCACCGCCGTCACCTTGCAGCCACTCACATCGTCACCCGCCACCGTGTCCGAACCGGGCTGGTAGCGCTTGAGCGGCACCGGCAAGCCAGCGTCGTAGGCCACGTCGCGCTTGCCCAGGGCGATCACCGCGAAACCCGGCTCCGGCAGCGATTGCACATGGGCCCAGACTTCCAGCGCCGGGCGCAGGCCTTCGTGCAAATCGCTGCGACGCTCCAGCACGCAGCACTGCGCTTCCTTGTAGATGCCATGGTCATGGGCCACGTAGCTGCCGGGACGCAGCACGCTGAGGAAACGCCCGTGGGCATTCTGGGCTTCGAAGGATTCGGCGATCAGGTCGTACCAGGCCGACCCCGAGGCGGTGATGATCGGTTTGTCGATGGCGAACGCGCCGTTGTCCTGCAACTGCACCGCCAACCGCACCAGGGACGCCGCGAACGCACGAATGCCGCTGATGGCGTGGTCACCATGGATCACCCCTTCGTAGCCTTCGATGCCGGTCAACGCCAACGCCGGTTGCGCCTGGATCGCCTCGGCCAGGGCCAATACCTCGGCTTCGGTCCGGCAGCCACAACGACCGCCGACCACGCCGTACTCGATCATCACATTGAGCCGTACTCCGCGCGAGGCGAAGTAAGCGCCCAAGGCAGCGACGTTGTCCGGATGATCGACCAGGCAGTGGAATTCGAACGCCGGGTCGGCGAGCAAATCGGCAATCAGCGCCATGTTCGGCGTGCCCACCAATTGGTTGGCCATCAACACCCGGCGCACGCCATGGGCGTAAGCGGCACGGGTCTGCACGGCGCTGGCGAGGGTCAGGCCCCAGGCGCCTGCGTCCAGTTGCCGGCGAAACAATGCCGGGGTCATGCTGGTCTTGCCGTGGGGCGCCAGTTCGGCACCGCTGCTGCTGACGAAATCCTGCATCCAGCGGATGTTGTGCTCCAGCGCCGCGCGATGCAGCACCAGCGCCGGCAGGCTGACGTCCCGTAGCAGGTGGGCGCCGACGGTGGCGGCGCCCTTCTCGACGCCGGCATTAAGGATGGCGGAAGGCATGTTCGAACTCCTCGCACACGGCCGCTAGTGCCGTTGCTGTCTATTCATTGATACGACGGGCCAGGTGGTTGGCGCTTTCGATCAGCACCCGGCGGTAGTCGGCGTAATTGTTCTTGGCGTCGGCCCGAGGGGCGACGATGCACAGGGTGGCGATGGCCACGCCATTCGGGTCTTTGACCGGTGCGGCGAAGCAGTGGGTGAAGGTGTCGGCGACACTGTCGAAGGAGAAAAACCCATCGAGGCCGGCCTGGCGGATTTCCTTGAGGAACTGCTCCAGGGGCAGGCGCTCGCCGTCCGGCAAAATGAAGTCGTCGGGATCGATCAGGTCAACGATCTGCTGGTCACTCAAATGCGCCAGCAGCAGGCGCCCGGACGCCGTCCACGGGATCGGCGCGTTTTCCCCGATGTCCGATGAAATGCGAAAATGCCGCTCGCCTTCCTTCATCAGCGCGACGGTGTATTTGCGCCCGTTGAGCAGGCACATTTGCGCCGTTTCCCGGGTCTGGCGCACGATCTCCTGCAAGGCCTGGTCAGCCTCGCGGCTCAGGTCGAAATGCCGCAGGTGTGCCTGCCCGAGGAAATACAACTGGCGGCCCAGGTAGACATGGCCGTCCTTGCCCACCGGCTCGAGGATGCGCCGCTCCAGCAGCGACGCCACCAGTTCATAGACCGTGGACTTGGGGCTGCCGATGCCGCTGGCAATATCGTTCGGGCGCAGCGGCTGGCCGATTTCCTTGAGGAAATCGAGGATATCGAACGCCCGATCCAATCCCCGGGCCCGGCGTTTGATGGTGTCTTCGGTCATGTCTTTGGTTCCCATTCAATTGGCCGGGAGTTTAACCAGACTGCTGCGCCGCCTGATAGATTGCTATCGCGGGCAAGCCATGCTCCCACGGAAGAATGCGTTTCCTTGTGGGAGCAAGGCTTGCCCGCGATAAGGCCCCCGTGGTTCAGGCCTTCTTCTTGTAGGCCACACAATCGATCTCGACCTTGCAATCGACCATCATGCTCGCCTGCACGCAGGCCCTGGCCGGGGCGTGTTCCGGGCTGAAGTACTCGCCGAAGACCTTGTTGAAACTCCAGAAATCCCGCGGGTCTTCCAGCCACACACCGCAGCGCACCACATCTTCCAGGCCGTATCCGGCCTCCTCGAGAATAGCGACCAGGTTCTTCATGGTCTGGTGGGTCTGTTCGACGATCCCGCCGACAATGATCTCGCCGTTCACCGCCGGCACCTGGCCGGACACGTGCAGCCAGCCATCGGCTTCCACGGCGCGGGCGAATGGCCGAGGCTGACCGCCACCTGCGGTGCTGCCGGTGCCGTAGCGCGTAATGCTCATGGGTTATCTCCTTATTGAATGGAAAATTAAAAACGCGTGTTCTTGAGAAATTCTGCCAGCCGTGGCGACTGTGGCCGTTCGAACAATTCCTTCGGCGGCCCCTGCTCTTCGATGCGGCCCTGGTTCATGAACACGATCTTGTCGGAGACCTCGAAGGCAAAGCGCATTTCGTGGGTCACCAGCAGCATGGTCATGCCGTCTTCGGCCAGGCCCTTGATCACGTTCAGCACCTCGCCGACCAGTTCCGGGTCCAGGGCCGAGGTCACTTCGTCGAACAGCATCAGGCTGGGGTTCATGGCAATTGCCCGGGCGATTGCCACGCGCTGCTGCTGGCCGCCGGACAACTGGCCGGGAAAGTGATCGCGCCGCTCCAACAGGCCCACTCGCTCCAGCCATTTCTCGGCCAGGGCCACGGCCTCGTCCTTGGGCAGCTTTTTCACTTTGAGCAGGCCCAGGGTGACGTTCTGCAACGCGGTCAAATGCGGGAACAGGTTGAATTGCTGGAAAGCCATGCCGGTCATGGCCCGGTGCCGGGCGATGATTTTTTCGGCGTGGCGTACACGCTTGCCGTCGATGTCGTCGTAACCGATGGATTCGCCGTCGAGCATGATCTGCCCGCCCTGGAACTCTTCCAGCATGTTGACGCAGCGCAGCAGCGTGGTCTTGCCCGAACCGCTGGAACCGATCAGCGTGACCACGTTGCCGCGCTGCATGCTCAGGTCCACGCCCTTGAGCACTTCCAACGGGCCGTATTGTTTGCGCAAGCCGCGAATGTCCAGCAGCGGCTGGGTGTTGGAGAGCTCTGTGTTGGAAAGCTCCGTGTTGGAGAGATTCGAAACGTCAGTCATGGCAAGGCCACCCGCTTTTCAATGTGCCGCCCGAGCAATTCAATGGCGTAATTGATGATGAAAAAGAGAAACCCGGCGAACAGGTAAAACTCCAGGGTCATGAACGTCCGGGCGATGATCTGCTGGGTGCTGAGCAGCAGTTCGGCGACGCCGATCACCGACAGCAGGGTCGAGGCCTTGACGATCTCGGTGGAGGAATTGACCCAGGTCGGCAAGATCTGCCGCAACGCCTGGGGCAACAGCACATAGCCCAGCGACTGGTAGAACGTCAGGCCGATGGCCTGGCTCGCCTCCATCTGCCCACGGGGCAACGCCTGCAAGGCCCCACGCACGATCTCGGCCACGTGGGAGCCGCAGAACAGCGTCAAGCCCAGCACGCCGGCCTGGAACGCACCGATCTGCCAGCCCAGGGCCGGAGCCATGTAGAAGCAGGCCAGCACCAGCACGAACACCGGCGTGCCGCGAATCAGGTCGACATAGAAGCGAAACGGCGCGCGCATCCAGGTCCGGCCATAGGTCAGCACCAGCCCGGCGACCAGGCCGATCAACGTGCCCAACACAATCGCCAGCAGCGAACACTGCACACTGGTCAGGAAGCCGGCCCACAGGGTGTCCCGGGCAACCCATAACTCATGCAACCAACTGGGTGATTCGTACATGGGACACTCCTAACGGCGGATCGCCAGGCGCTGCTCGAAATAACGCAGCACCATGGCAATGAGGTAACAGGCCGCGACATACAGGGCCGTGGTCACCAGCCAGGTTTCGATCACCCGGTAGCTCTCCACGTTGATCTTGCGGGCGTAATAGGTCAGCTCCGGCACGGCAATCGCCGCCGCCAGGGAGGTGTCCTTGAACAGCGAAATGAAGTTGTTCGACAACGCCGGCAACACGTTGCGCAGCATCACCGGTACGGTGATGTAGGCCTTCACCTGCCACTCGCCCAGGCCGATGGCCAGCCCGGCTTCACGCTGTCCCTTGTGAATGCTCAACAGTCCGCCGCGAAACACTTCGGTCAGGTAGGCCCCGGCGTACAGCGAGAGGGTGATGACGAACGACGGCAGCTTGTCCAGGCGGATGCCCAGGCTCGGCAAGGCGAAGTAGATCAGCAGGATCAGCACCAGGATCGGCGTATTGCGGATCACCGTCACATACACCGACGCCAGCACTCGCAAGATCCGATGTTTGCTCAGCAGCACGAACGCCATCGCCAGGCCGATCACGCAACCGATGGCGATCGACACCAGTGCCAGGGAAAGCCCCAGGCCAAGCCCCGCCAGCAGGGTGTCGAAATCGCGCCAGACGGCGGCAAAGTTCAACTGATAATTCATGGTCGGCAGTACCTTCGACGGAGCGCCCGCAAGTGGCGCCCCGGGCTCACAGGGTCATTTGAATTCGACGGGGAAACCGATCGCTGGCGACGGCAGCTCGACACCGAACCACTGCTTGAAGGACGCCGCATAGGTGGGGAATTCCACGCCGGTCATGGCTTCATGCAAGGTGGTGTTGACGAAGTTCAGCCAGTCCTGGTCGCCGCGCTTGACCGCACAGGCGTAGGTTTGCGGGCTCCAGGCATAGGCCGGGCTGCGGTAGCGGCCAGGGTTCTGCACCATCAGGTACTTGACCGAGGACTGGTCGGTGGCGGCGGCATCGGCGCGACCGGAGTTCACTGCCTGGTACATCAGGTCGACGCTGTCGTACTGGTCGACCTTGGCCTTGGGCAGCGCCTGGTGCACCAGCTCCTCGGCGTAGACGTTCTGCAGCACCGCCACGGTGACGCCGTCGCCGGCGGCCTTGAGGTCTTCGATTTCCTTGTACTTGCTGTTGGCCGGCAGCAGCAGGCCCACGCCTTCGCGGTAGTACGGCAGGGTGAACGCCACTTGCTGGGCGCGGCTGGCGGTGACGGTGATGAACTGGCAGCTCATGTCGACCTTGTCGGTCAACAGGTTGGGTATGCGCGCATCGGAAGACTGCACCACGAACTCGACTTTCTCCGGGTCGTTGAACAACCCCTTGGCGACCATCCGCGCAATATCGATATCAAAGCCCTGCAACTTGCCATCCGCTCCCTGGAAGTGCCACGGCGCATTGGTACTGCCCGTGCCCACGATCAATTTCCCCCGCTGCAGCACGCTGTCCAGCTTGCTGTCGGCCGCCTGAGCGACCCCCATGGCAGCCGTCGTGGCCGCGAAGAGAAAAACACACGCTTTGAACAAGGAAGGTCGGCGTTGCATGGCAAGCACTCCAGAATGGGTTTATTCCGCTATACCGGAAAGTGGTATGTAACAACGGAATAGACAGCAGAAAGTGTGCCACAGGCTTGCAGCGCGTGGGTGAGGAAAATGGAAAGTTAAGGAAATCAGGGGGATGGGAAAAACAGGCGCCCGCACAGTGGCATCTGCGTGCGAACACTGTTGCTACCGTGGGCCACGACGCACGGGTAACAAGGCCCCAAGCCGGGTATTCGGCGCCCCCGGCGCACCGAAACGGAGCCACTCTGGAATTTGTAAATGGATACCCTGTGGGAGCGAGCTTGCTCGCGATGGCGGTGTATCAGTCAATATTGATGGCGACTGACCTGACGCTATCGCGAGCAAGCTCGCTCCCACAATGGTTCGGCGGTGTGCCTGGGCTATTTGCGCTTGTAGCTCTTGCTGCCGCCAGGCGTAAGGCAATAGACCCCGCCCCGGGGGCCGACGCAGTAATTGCCACTGCCGCATTGGCAACCGTCGGCGGACTTGAGCAACGACTGCGGCCGGGCCTCGTTCCGAAGCCCCAGCACAGCGGAACAGGACTTCTTCGAAGCACTGATGGAACCGTCATTGCACAGGAAGGTATCGCCGTCACACCCGGCAATCCCGCCCTTGCGCCCGGAACACGGTTGATTGGCGGCAAGGGCCGAAGTGCCCAGGGTCAACAACAGAATCGCGACACAGGCGCGAAGTAAAGCGGACGTTCCGTGACAGAGATTCATGGCAGCTTCCAGGCTGATATATGGCCCTATGCTAGCACTGGATCATCTACTGCGCCTAACGCCCGCAAGATCTCAACTCGAACAACCCTGTTTTCTACAGGAACTTCTGCTCATAAATCATCAAGCGCAACCTTGATTGATGGATCGTTCTCCCGCTCGTGACACAGAGCGACAAGCTCCATGTCCTCAAGCCGATTCATCATGGCTTCGTATTCTCTGGCTGGGACGCGGTAAAAAGCCGGCTCGTTACGATTCAGGATCGCTACGGATAATCCCTCACCCGCTGCAACGGTACCCATCGGATTTTTCTTGAGTTCAGAAATGCTGGCTACAACTCGAGAAAGCACGATACGAGTCATGGAATGAGACCTTGAGTACTGAATGGCGCTAAACAATAGCGTTCTAATACAACTCTTAAAACTGTCAGCGCCCGCAAAACCTCACCCTGGACAACATCCGCAAATCCCCCTCGCGGTAATAGTCATCACTCCAGCTGTCATCCACCGCCAGTGGCTTGACCTGCTTGAGGGCGAGTTTTTTCGCGAAGTAGCGAAAGCGGTAATGTTCATAGAAACGCAGCAACTCCAGCCCGTAGCGGTCGGCCAGGTCGGTGTCGCCCTGGATGATCAGATAATTCTCGTCGTTGCCGCTGCTGGCTGCGGCGCTCAGGTTATGGCTGCCGCTGAGGATGGTCGGGGTGTCGCTGGTGAAGTCGGTGACGATGGCTTTGGTGTGCACCAGCAGGTTGCCCTTCTGGCCTTTCATGTTTTCCCGCAGCCAGCCTTCCAGGCCGGTGTTGAGCAGCGCGGTGGCGGCGAATTCGGCGGTGCGGTCGGCGTGAAAGCCGGTGATGCGGCTCTTGGAGTTTTGCAGACCGTAGCGCAGCACGTCGTCATTGGGTGCGCCGAGCACGGCGTCGAGGATGCGCTCGGGCAACACAAAGGCGGTGACGAACAACAGGTCCTTTCGCGCGCCCTTGATGATGTCGACGAAGCGATCCAGGTCGCCCTCCCCGGTGCGCGGCGAGAACCCGGCGAACAACGCCTCTTGTGGAGCCATGGCATTGTTGTCGGTCAGCCACTGGCGAGTGGCACCGACGTCCTGGGGTTCGGCCCAGATTTGCTCGAACACCTGGAAGTAGCTGCCGCTCACCCGAGGGTCGTCCAGCACATGAACGACGTTGGCCTGGCGGTAGACACCGTTGGCGGTGAAGTTGGTGCTGCCGCACAGCACCGCCTCCGGTTGCAATGAGCCGTTGCCGTCCACCTTGCTCAGCACAATGAACTTGTCGTGGAAAATGTTATGGGTAACTCGTCCGCGCTTGTTGGCTGCTGGCATTTTCTCGAGGCTGGCTTCGTTGCGCGCCGTGGTGTCGTCCCCCGGCTCGGCGTGATACAGCACCCGCACCTTCGCACCGCGAGCATGGGCGGCATTCACCGCGTCGACGATCACCGGCAGTTCGTATTCATAAATGGCGACATCCAGGGCCCAGCTGGCATCCAGCGCCCGGTCGATAAAACCGATCAGGCGTCCCAACAGGCCATTCTCCAGCCAGCGACGCGGGGCGTCGGGCCAGTCATCGATGGACAGGTGCTTGTTGGCGTCGATCAGCGCGTCCACTTCAGGAAACTTGCGCTGGAACGCCTGGCTGGCGGCCACGGCACGGTTGAAGATGACCCGCTGGTTGGCCGGCTGCCCGTCGTCGCTGGTGACCGTGACCTCCAGGGATTCGCCCAACTGCGGTGCATCGGGGCTGCCGTAGGCCAGGTGCACGCGGTAGTGCATGGTCACGCCGGGGTTGACCGCGTAGTCGGCCCAGCGAAATTTCTGCAAGGGTGCCTTGTCGCTGGGGGTGGCGTGGAACTGAGGAAAGGTGTGGGCCTTGTCGGGGAAGGTCAGGCTGTTGAACAGGAACAGCCAGGGTTTGTCCCCCTGCTGCTTCTCGATGGCAAAACCCAGCAGCCCCTGGCGTCGGGATTCCGCCAGGTCCATGGCGAGCAGCACGCCGTTGGTGCCGGCATAGGCCTTGACCCGAAAATCGTCCTGGGCGTTGGTGACGAGTACGCGCATGGTTCACTCCTGTGAGGGGGCTGCCTGAGCATAGTGTAGTGATGCGGGTTAGGTGGTCAGATCAGGGACCGAGGCGATGCTGATCGCGAGCAAGCTCGCACACACAGGGGCTGTGGTGTTCATCAGTTATGTGTGCACAGCGAAACCAAATGTGGGAGCGAGCTTGCTCGCGATGAGGCCTTCACAGTCAAAGAACATTTCAAGTGGTTTCATCGATATGCCGATACTCCGCCCCCAACCGCCCCGCCAACTGCCGGGCCCGGCCCAGGCGAATCGGGCCTCTTTCGATGTCGATCAACAGGCACGGGCAATCGAGCAACGGCAGTGAAAGCCCCTCCTTGACTCGCCCATCGGTCATCACCAAGACCCGTTGCTGCTCCGCCGGGTAGCGCTTGCGTCGGGCCTCCAGCCAGCGCCCGGCCTCGTTCAGCGCCGCCAGCAACGGCGTTCCGCCACCGGCGCCCAGCCCATCGAGCCAGTCGCGCAGACCGGCCGAGGCCTTGAGCCCTTGCACCTGCCAGTTCGGCTGCGTACCGCTGGCCGTCAACAGCCCCAGGCGGGCCCGTTGGCGATAGGCGTCGTCGAACAACTGCGCCAGCAGGCCTTTGCCGTCACTCAAGGCGCGATGACGCCGGGTCGAGGCCGACGCATCGACAATGACCAGCCACAGCTCATGGGGCGAGCGCTGGCGAGCGTGCCAGCACAGGTCCTCACGCAGACGTGGCCGGCCATTGAGCAACGTCCCCGGCCAGTTCACCGCACCGCTGGCCGCCGCTTTGCTGCGGCCCTGGCGGCCCTGGTCGAGTCGTCCGGCACGGGGTCTGGCATTCGCCCCCGCTGGCGAACGGGGGCGAATGCCTAGGGCTTTTTTGGCCAGCTCGGCACGTCACGCCGAGCACCGGTCGGCAATGCCCGGGCCGGCAGGTCACCCCACTGGCCCTGGCCCTCGCTGGGTTCAGTGGTTTTTTCCGCGCCGGTCGGCGCCTGGGACGGTGTCGGTGCCGAATGCCCGCGCCGCCGGTGCCGCAAGGCAAACTCGGCGACCGCATCGATGTCTTCATCGGCAATTGCAGCAGCCCCGCGCCAAGCCGCATGGGCCCGGGCCGCCCGCAGCCAGACCAGGTCGGCGCGCAAGCCATCGACCCCGGCGGCAAAGCAGCGCTCGGTGATCTGCGCCAGCGCCGCGTCATCCAGGGCGATCCCGGCCAAGCGGTCGCGTGCCTGTTGGCAACGTTCGCGCAACTGCGCCTGGGTCGTCTCCCACGCCGCGCAGAACGCCTGCGGATCGCTGTCGAAATCCAGCCGCCGTCGGATGATCTGGCCGCGCTCAGTCGGTGCGGTGTGACCGTCGAGGGCGACGTTCAGGCCAAAACGGTCGAGCAACTGCGGGCGCAGTTCGCCCTCTTCCGGATTCATGGTGCCGATCAGCACAAAGCGCGCCGGATGCCGATGGGAAATGCCGTCGCGCTCGATGAGGTTGGTGCCGCTGGCGGCCACATCGAGCAGCAAGTCCACCAGGTGATCGGGCAGCAGGTTCACTTCATCGACGTACAGCACGCCACCATCGGCCTTGGCCAACACGCCGGGAGAAAACTGCGCGCGCCCTTCCCCCAGCGCCGCGTCCAGGTCCAGGGTGCCCACCAGTCGCTCTTCGGTAGCACCGAGGGGCAAGGTGACGAACTGACCGCTGGCCAGCAGGTCCGCCAGGCCCCGGGCCAGTGTGGACTTGGCCATGCCCCGCGGCCCTTCGATCAGCACACCGCCGATTTTCGGATCGATCGCGGCCAGGCACAGGGCCAGTTTCAGATCATCGGCGCCGACCACGGCGCAGAGCGGGAAATGGGGGGTGTGGGTCATATCTAATTCTCAAGGGTGGTCGGTAACGTCAATGTCAAAAGGGGACTTGTGGGAGCAAGGCTTGCCCGCGATGAACGAAAACGCGGTTTAGCTGCTAAACCGCGGCGCGACCATCGCGGGCAAGCCTTGCTCCCACAGGGTGGAGATAAATCCCTTTGCCACAGGTCAACCCATCACAGGGGTTGTGTCTCGCCTGCTGAGTAGGCACGTCAGCCATCTTCTTCTATATCCAACAACAAATTCTCCAGCGCCTCGCGGTACTCGCCCGGCGCCTGCCACATCCCCCGCTGCTGCGCTTCGAGCATGCGCTCGGTCATGTCCCGCAGAGCGTCGGGGTTGTGCTGGCGGACGAAATCCCGGGTGTCCGGGTCGAGCAGGTAGGCATCGGCCAGCAAGGCGTACTGGTGATCGTCGATCAACCGGGTGGTGGCGTCGAAGGCAAACAGGTTGTCCACCGTCGCCGCCAGTTCGAACGCGCCTTTATAGCCGTGACGCTTCACGCCGTCGATCCACTTCGGATTCGCTGCGCGGGAACGGATGACGCGGTTGAGCTCTTCTTTCAGGGTGCGGATCCTGGGCAAGTCTGGCTGGCTGTGATCGCCATGGTAACTGGCCGCCGCATCACCACTGAGGGTCTCGACCGCCGCCAGCATGCCGCCCTGGAACTGGTAGTAATCGTTGGAATCGAGCAGGTCGTGCTCGCGGTTGTCCTGGTTCTGCAACACCGCCTGCACCTGACTCAAGCGCCGGGAAAACTGCTCCCGGGCGGCAGTGCCTTCATCGCTGGCACCGTAGGCATAACCGCCCCAGTTCAGGTACACCTCGGCCAGATCCTCGCGGCTCTGCCACAAGCGACCGTCAATCGCCCCCTGCACGCCCGCGCCATAGGCACCGGGCTTGGCGCCGAAGATCCGCCAGCCGGCCTGGCGCGCCGCGGCTTCCGGCTCAAGACCCGATGCCAGCAGGGCTTCGCGTTCGCCACGCACCTTGGCCGCCAAGGGGTTCATGTCGTCCGGCTCATCGAGGGCGGCGACGGCCTGCACGGCGGCATCGAACAAGCGGATCAGGTTGGCAAAGGCGTCACGGAAGAAGCCGGACACGCGCAGCGTGACATCGACCCGAGGCCGGTCCAGCAGGCTCAGCGGCAGGATCTCGAAGTCATCGACCCGCTGGCTGCCCGTGGCCCACACCGGACGCACGCCCATCAGCGCCATCGCCTGGGCGATGTCATCGCCGCCGGTACGCATGGTGGCGGTGCCCCACACCGACAGGCCGAGCTGACGCAGGTGATCGCCGTGGTCCTGCAAGTGCCGTTCAAGGATCAGGTTCGCCGATTGGAAACCGATGCGCCACGCCGTGGTGGTGGGCAGGTTGCGCACGTCCACCGAGAAGAAGTTGCGCCCGGTGGGCAACACATCGAGGCGCCCGCGGCTCGGCGCGCCGCTGGGGCCGGCCGGCACGAAGCGCCCGTTCAAGGCATCGAGCAGGCCGCGCATTTCCGCCGGGCCGCAAGCGTCCAGGCGCGGGGCCACGACGGATCGCAGGTTTTCAATGATGCTGCCCGCCACCTCCCAACCCGGCGCGTCGAGCTGCTCCACCGCACCGTCCAGCGCCTGCTCGATCAACTGCACAGCGAACAGCTCCAGGCGCTCGCGGGTATCGCCGGTGGTGCGCCAGGGCTCGGCGCTGACCTGACGCAACGCCTCGGGACACTCGCCAGTCCAGGGCTCGGCCAAGGCACAATCCAGTGGATCGAAACCCAGCCCGAACGCCTTGGCCAGCGCCCGCAACAGGCTCGACTGCGCGCCTTTGCCGTCGCCCCGGGGAATGCGCAGCAACGCCAGCAAGGTGTCGATGCGCAGCCGTCCGCTGGGCGACTCACCAAAAATGTGCAAGCCATCGCGGATCTGCGACTCCTTCAAGTCGCACAGGTAAGTGTCCAGGCGTGGCAGCCAGATCGCCGCGTCGGCATCGCTGTCGAGCCCGGCATCGAGTTGCAGTTCGCGGTCGATGTGGGTCTCGCGCACCAGATTGAGGATGTCCCGTTGCAGCTCCCGGGCACGGCGCGGATCGAGCAATTGCGCCTCGTAGTACTCGTCAGCCAGCAGCTCGAGGTTACGCAGTGGCCCATAGGTTTCGGCCCGGGTCAGCGGCGGCATCAAGTGGTCGATGATTACCGCCTGGGTACGACGCTTGGCCTGGGCGCCCTCACCCGGGTCGTTGACGATGAACGGATAGATATTCGGCAGCGGCCCCAGCAGCACGTCCGGCCAGCAGTTTTCCGACAGCCCGACGCCCTTGCCCGGCAGCCATTCGAGGTTGCCGTGCTTGCCGACGTGAATCACCCCGTGGACGCCGTAGGTGTGGCGCAACCAGAAATAAAACGCCAGGTAACCGTGGGGCGGTACCAGGTCCGGGTCATGGTACACCGCGCTCGGATCGACCTGATAACCCCGCGCCGGCTGGATACCGACGAAGGTCAGGCCCAGCCGAAGACCGGCGACCATCAGACGGCCGTCGCGGAACATCGGGTCCTGCTCGGGCGAGCCCCAGCGCGCCAGCACCGCTTGGCGATTGCCTTCGGGCAATGCGTCGAACAAGGCCTGGTACTCGGCGAGGGCCAGGCTCTGGTGACAGGGACGCAGGTCGAGGCTGTCCAGGTCATTACTGACCCCGCCGAGCAATTGCTGGATCAACGCGGTGCCGCTCGCCGGCAGTTCGGACGGCAACGGATAGCCCTCGGCCTGCAGGGCCCGCAGGATATTCAAGGCCGCCGCCGGGGTGTCCAGGCCGACGCCATTGCCGATGCGACCGTCGCGGGTCGGGTAGTTGGCGAGGATCAGCGCCACACGCTTCTGGGCATTGGGCAAACGCGCCAGGGTGGTCCAGCGTCGGGCCAGTTCGGCGACAAAATCCATGCGCTCGGGCGCGGCCCGGTAGCAGACCACATCGCTCTGGCTGCGCTCGCTGCGCCAGGCCAGGTCCTTGAAACTGATGGGGCGGCTGATGATCCGTCCGTCCAGTTCCGGCAAGGCAATGTGCATCGCCAGGTCTCGCGGTCCCAAGCCCTGCTCGCTGGCCCGCCAGCCGGGTTCGTTGTCCTGGGCGCAGATCGCCTGGATCACCGGGATGTTGCGGCGAAACGGTCGCAAATGCGGAGCTTCGGGGCTGGATTGAGCGAAGCCGGTGGTGTTGAGGATCACCCCCGCCTGCACCTCGTCCAGCCAGTCCTCTACAAGTGCGAGGCAACCAGGCTCCTTGAGGCTTGCCACGGCAATCGGCAGCGGATTGAGCCCCGCCGCTTGCAGGCGCTGGCAGAACACGTCGATGAACGCGGTGTTCGCCGCTTGCAGGTGGGAGCGATAAAACAGCACCGCCGCCACCGGTTGCCCGGCGCTCCAGTCGGCTTGCCAGTCGTCGAGGTTGGCGCTGGTTTTCGCCGGGTGATAGATGGCCGTGCGTGGCAAGGCCTGCGGCTCGGCCCACGGATAATCGCGGCCGAACCATTGGCTGCCTAGGTTGTAAAACAGGTCGAGGGCATTGCCCAGCCCGCCCTGGCGCAAGAACTGCCAGAGCCGGTCGCGGTCCTCAACGGCCACGTTGCTCAGGTCACTGAGTTCCGGGTCTGGACGATCATCCCCCGGCACCAGGATCAGCTTCACCCCGCGCCCCGCCAGTTCCATCAGGCGCTCGATGCCGTAGCGCCAATAGCCGATGCCGCCATGCAGCGACAACAGGATGACCTTGGCGTGTTGCAGCACGTCTTCGACATACAGATCCACCGAGGCGTGGTTCTGCACCTGCATCGGGTTGGCGAGGCGAAACTGCGGGTAGTCACCCGGCAACTGCTTCGCCGCTTCGGCCAGCAGCGCCAGGCTGGAGTCGCCGCTGCACAGGATCACCAGTTCGGCGGGGGTTTGCCCCAGGTCGGCAATGTTGTCATCCGACACGAAACCGCCGGGCTGGGTCCTGAGCAGGTGCATGGCTTAGGCCCCGAGGGCGGCGCGCAACTGCGCTTCGAGCAGCGCGGCGTCAAGCGCCTGGCCGATCAGCACCAGGCGGGTGACCCGCGCTTCCTCGGCGCCCCACTGGCGGTCGAAATGCTTGTCGAAACGCGTCCCGACGCCCTGGATCAACAGGCGCATCGGCTTGTTCGGAATCGCCGCGAAACCCTTGACTCGCAATACTCCGTGCTGGACCACCAGATGCGTCAGCGCGTCGAGCAACAGGCTTTCGTCAGCCTGGGGCAGTTCGATGGAAATGGAATCGAAGGCGTCATGATCGTGGTCATCATCGTCGCCATCGTGGTGATGGTCGTGATGGCTGTGGCGGCCGTCGATGTGTTCTTCGGAACCAGCGCCCAGGCCGATCAATACGTCCAGCGGCAGGCGACCGCTGCTGGCTTCGATGACCTTGACCGCCGGTGGCAGCTCTTCGGCGACTTCCAGGCGAACTTTGGCCAGGTCCTCAGGGCTGATCAGGTCAGCCTTGTTGAGGATCACCAGGTCGGCGCTCGCCAGTTGGTCGGCGAACAGTTCGTGCAGCGGCGATTCGTGGTCCAGGTTCGGGTCGAGTTTGCGCTGGGCATCGACCTGGTCGGGGAACGCGGCAAAGGTACCCGCGGCCACGGCCGGGCTGTCGACCACGGTGATTACCGCATCGACGGTGCAGGCGCTGCGGATTTCCGGCCATTGGAAGGCCTGGACCAGCGGCTTGGGCAGGGCCAGGCCGGAGGTTTCGATGAGGATGTGATCGAGGTCGCCACGCCGGGCCACCAGTTCGCGCATCACCGGGAAGAACTCTTCCTGCACCGTGCAGCACAGGCAGCCGTTGGCCAGTTCATAGACGCGGCCGTTGGCTTCTTCTTCGGTGCAACCGATGGAGCACTGCTTGAGGATTTCGCCGTCGATGCCCAGCTCGCCGAATTCGTTGACGATCACGGCGATGCGCCGGCCCTGGGCGTTGTCGAGCATGTGCCGCAGCAAGGTGGTTTTACCCGAGCCGAGGAAACCGGTGACGATGGTGACGGGGAGTTTGGCCAGTGTTTTCATCGGATGCCCTTTGGCAAGGTGGCGGGCAAACGGGACGACAACCGCTGGCACAGGCGTGCGCGGAAGATTTCGCCACCGGATCACCCCGCCCGGTTGTAGTGAGAATCTGTCTCGAGGCAGGTCTCCTGGCTGACGGCGGGCCAATCTTTCGACTGGCAATTGCTGCGCCTTCCCGTGCGCCCGTTTTAAAGGGCATGCACAGTGGCCTTGCAGAAACAGCACCGTTCACAGTTGCGGGGGCAGCCGCGGCTTGGACCGCGTTCCCTTCTTAGCTCCGGCATGTGCCGAAGAACCTCGAAGGCGCAAGGCTACGCAGGGTGTGGGGGCGGGTCAATCGCCAGAGTGTTCTGCGGTGTATGTCCGGGCCTCATCGCGAGCAGGCTCGCTCCCACAGTTGATCTTTGTTGAACATGAGTTTTGTGATCCGCGAGATTCATTGTGGGAGCGAGCTTGCTCGCGATGGGCGCAACTCGGTGCCAGCCTGAGAACCCACGCCAATTGACGCCCCGCCCCCGCCCATGCTCTCCTGTACGCCTAGTTACGGGTGCCCTTCACAGGGTGAAACGGGAAACCGGTGAATCGTGTGCTTTACTCCAAAGCCACGTCAGTCCGGTGCTGCCCCCGCAACGGTAAGCGAGCGAAGCGTCTGAACCACTGTGTCCCCGGACATGGGAAGGTGACGCTTGCAGGCCAGGCGCAAGCCCCGCCCCTCGCGAGCCCGGAGACCGGCCCTTGACTCATGCATCAACAAACCCGCGGTGGGCGGGCGCTGTTCGAACCTTGGCGGGCTTTCGCCCGGGGTTTCATCGCGCTCGAATGCCCACTGAACAAGAACAGAGGGAAGCGCCATGTCGACCATCAGCAGCACCGCCCGCACCGCCAGCAGCACCACCACCCTGAGCCAACGCCTGAGCGCCGCGATCCTTGCTTCCATCCTCGGCGCGGGGCTGGTCTATTTCGCCGGTTTCTCCCACATCGAAGCGGTGCACAACGCTGCTCACGATACCCGTCACAGCGCCGCATTCCCGTGCCATTGAGAACTGACGACATGATCAAGCGTATCGCGCAGACCGCTGGTTTCAGCGGCTTGCTGGCCGCCCTGCTGCTGACTCTGCTGCAAAGTTTCTGGGTATCGCCGTTGATTCTCCAGGCGGAAACCTTCGAGAAGGCCCCGGCGACCGAGGTCCATGAACACGCCGACGGGGCGGCTCATACCCATGATGCCGAGGCCTGGGAGCCGGAAGACGGCTGGCAGCGCGTGCTGTCCACCACGGGCGGCAACCTGGTGGTCGCCGTGGGGTTTGCCCTGATGCTGGCGGGCCTGTACACCTTGCGCGCACCGACTCGCACGTCCCAGGGCCTGCTCTGGGGCCTGGCCGGTTATGCCACTTTCGTCTTGGCGCCGACGCTTGGCCTGCCCCCGGAATTGCCTGGCACCGCAGCGGCCGACCTGGCCCAACGACAGATGTGGTGGATCGGCACCGCGGCGTCCACGGCGGTGGGCATTGCCTTGATCGCCTTCGGCCAGCATTGGCTGCTCAAGGTGCTGGGCGTGGCAACATTGCTGGTGCCCCACGTCATCGGCGCGCCGCAGCCCGAAGTCCACTCGATGCTGGCGCCCGAAGCGCTGGAGAGCCAGTTCAAGATTGCCTCGCAGTTGACCAACGTCGCGTTCTGGCTGGCCCTGGGCCTGATCAGCGCCTGGCTGTTTCGCCGTGACGGCCAAGCCCACCACGACGCATGAGCGCCGAGCCGATCCTGGTGATCGGCCTGGGCTGCCAGCGTGGTTGCCCGGCCAGCACGCTGCGGGCCCTGCTCGACCAGACGCTGCTGGCCCACGGCATCGAACTTCATCGGGTACGGGCCCTGGCCAGTATCGACCTCAAGCGTGACGAGCCCGGGCTGCTAGAGCTGGCCGGGCAACTGGCGCTGCCGCTGACCTGCTTCAGTGTCGAACAGTTGGCCAGCTACGAGCAGCGGCTCAGTCACCGTTCCGAGATCGCCTTCGAGCGAACCGGTTGCTACGGCATCGCCGAAAGCGCCGCCCTCGCCTTGGCCGACCAGTTGGGCAGATCGCCCGCGACGCTACTGATTACTCGCCAAAAAGGCCCCAAGAGCACGTTGGCATTGGCGGTCGTGGCGTAAATCCCGATAATCGGCGCCCAGGATCATGAGCGATCTTCATCTGGGCAACGCTCACCCACCTTCCACAGGAGCCGGTCATGACCGTTTACTTCATCGGCGCCGGCCCCGGCGACCCGGACCTCATCACGGTCAAAGGCCAGCGACTGATCCGCCAGTGCGCGGTGATCATCTACGCCGGCTCGCTGGTGCCAACCGCCGTCCTTGAAGGCCATTGTGCCGAACAGGTGATCAACAGCGCCGAGCTGCATCTGGAACAGATCATCGAATTGATCAAGAGCGCCCATCTCAAGGGCCAGGACGTGGCCCGGGTGCATTCCGGCGACCCGAGCCTGTACGGCGCCATCGGCGAGCAGATTCGTTGCCTGCGGGAATTGGCCATCCCTTTCGAAATCATCCCGGGGGTGACAGCGACCTCAGCCTGCGCCGCCCTGCTGGGCGCCGAACTGACCTTGCCGGACATTTCCCAAAGCCTGATCCTCACCCGCTACGCCGACAAAAGCCCGATGCCCGCTGGGGAAGAACTGGGCAGCCTGGCGCAGCACGGGGCGACCATGGCGATTCACCTGGGGGTCAATCATCTGGAAAAAATCGTCGACGAACTGCGGCCCCACTATGGCGCCGATTGCCCGATTGCCGTGATCCACCGGGCGACCTGGCCGGATCAGGATTGGGTGATGGGGACGCTGGACGATATCGCAGCAAAGGTACACGCCAAGGGCTTTCGCCGCACGGCGCTGATTCTGGTGGGACGTGTGCTGGGCAACGATGTGTTCAGCGAGTCTTCGCTGTACCGCGCCGGGCATGCGCATCTCTACAGGCCCTGACTCGCCAGAGAATCCACCTGGATCCCCCTGCGGGAGCGAACCTGTGGGAGCAAGGCTTGCCCGCGAAGGCGTCGCCTCGGTCTATCCGCTACACCAAGGTGTTTGCATCGCGGGCAAGCCTTGCTCCCACAAGCTCGCTCCCACAGGTTACGAGCTGATCGCAAGATGGTATTGCCACAATCAGTAGTAGGCGTTTTCTTTCTGCGTGTGGTCGGTCACGTCGCGTACGCCCTTGAGCTCCGGAATGCGCTCGAGCAAGGTCCGCTCGATGCCTTCCTTCAAGGTGACGTCAGCCTGGCCGCAGCCCTGGCAGCCGCCGCCGAACTGGAGTACGGCGATGCCGTCTTCCACCACGTCGATCAGCGAAACCTGGCCGCCGTGGCTGGCCAGTCCCGGGTTGATTTCGGTTTGCAGGTAGTAATTGATGCGCTCGTTGACCGGGCTGTCGGCATTGACCATCGGCACCTTGGCGTTTGGCGCCTTGATGGTCAGTTGGCCGCCCATGCGGTCAGTGGCGTAGTCGACCACCGCATCGTCCAGGAAGGCTTCGCTGAACGAGTCGATGTACGCGGTGAAGCTCTTGAGCCCCAGCGCGGTGTCTTCGGGTTTTTCTTCCCCCGGCTTGCAGTAGGCAATGCACGTCTCAGCGTACTGGGTGCCGGGCTGGGTGATGAAGATGCGGATCCCGATCCCAGGCGTGTTCTGCTTGGACAGCAGGTCGGCCAGGTAATCGTGGGCGGCATCGGTAATGGTAATGGCGGTCATGGAAACTCCTCGCAGGCTTGCCGGCAGTTTACGCCAATCATCGCGCCGGACAAAGTCCTAGTATTTTTGTCAGGAAAGAGCCCGGCGGCACGGAGTTTGCCACCGGTGCTGTCGATCAGAGGTTCTGGTAGCGATTCATGTCCAGCACACCGTTTTCCACGGGCTCCGTCTCCTGGATGTACTGGCTCAGGTCATGGAAGTAGTGCCAGAACTGCGGGTGACTGCGGCGAATGCCCCAGCGCTCGACAATCCGCTCGAACGCCGATGCATCCTGGGCGCCTTGCATGGCCTCGACGAACGCCGGCACTTGCTCGGCCGGAATGTTGAACATGAAGTTCGGATAGCTGCTGAGCACACCCGGGTAGACCGTCAGCGTGTCCAGCCCCGGCTGGTAGCGCGCCTCCTCGCCCAGCAGGAACGCCACGTTGCTGTGGGCTCGGTTGCGCAGCAGGCTGTAGACCTCACGATGACCGCTGGCGGTTTCGACGCGCAGCAGGGTCGCTTCCGGCAGTTGGTCGATCACCTTGAGCCCCGCCGCCGGGCGTGACACCAGCCGACTGAGGGCCTGTTCGGCGTTTTGCAGCGCCGGGTCGATGTTCGGGCGCGAGCAGTAGGCCCCGTCGCAGCGGTTGATCGGATCGGGGCGCGCATTCAGCTCGCCGTAACGGGCCAGCAATTGCTGGGCGAAATCGCCCTTGGGGTCGCGCTCGTCGAGCTTGAGGGCGGTCGGCTTGTCATCGTCGACGGTCTCGTAATCGAGCCACATCTTGAATTTGCCGCCGGCCTGGTACCAGTCGTCAAGGTAGCCTTCCCG
This sequence comes from Pseudomonas sp. H1_F01, assembly GCF_054681425.1. Classification (NCBI taxonomy): domain Bacteria; kingdom Pseudomonadati; phylum Pseudomonadota; class Gammaproteobacteria; order Pseudomonadales; family Pseudomonadaceae; genus Pseudomonas; species Pseudomonas sp. H1_F01. The sequence goes on from NZ_CP162823.1 coordinate 4,469,180, forward strand.
GGAGTCGGCCGGCATCAGGCGCAGGAAGTTCTGCTCCGCACCGTTGCGGATCAGATCGAAATACAGCCGGGTCTGGGCCTGGTGGGACACGTTGCCGAATACATCGAAGTTCACCGCCAATTGGTAATAGGTGCGTTCCAGCAATGGGAAGTCGAACAGCCACATCGTCTGCGGCACTTCGCCGATCAGGCCCTTGTTGACCGAGGCGCTGTCGAAGTGCCGGAAAATGCTCAGCAACGCATTGTCGTTCCCGGCCCACAGCGTCGACCAACTCGGCGCCGGAGCGTCGGCATAGACGTCGCGGCGCAAGGCTTCGTATTCGTTGCGCTTGTCCCGGTAGTCGAGCCACAGGCTGACGACGCTGCCCACATCGTCGTTCTGCCCCGGCATCGCCAGCAGCGGCGTGGCCTGGCCGCGGTAGTTCGGATCGGTGATGTACAGGTCGTGTTCGGGCGCTTGGAACAACGCCCAGAAATTGTCGCGGATCACGTCCGTGGCAATCTGGCCCCGGCACACCGGCCCGCGAATGAAGGTGCGCACGAAATACTCGGCGTTATCGAGCATGAACTGGTAGCGAGCCTGGGCCGGGATAGCTTCGAAGGTGGAGAACGGATTGGCCCGGCGCTCCGGACCGTAGCCCGGCAACGCGGAAACCTGCCATTTGCCGCTGTAGAACAGGCTCTTGATGCGCGCCATCTTCGCCGCGCTCAAGCCGTAGGTGATGTGGGTCTTGTGTACGATCACCCCTTGCACCGGCCAGAGCCGGTAATAGACGCTGGTGCCGGGGTCATCATTCGGACGACGGGTATTGATCAGGTCGATCGGCTGGCCGGTGGGCGTGCGCGAACGGACCCACTGGAAGAAATGCCCCGGCTCACCGTCCTTGAAATAGATGTGCGCCAGGAACCAATGCTCGAACAACCAGCGGCCCACCAGGCTTTCCCGGGCGCCAGGGGCATTGAGCAGGTTTTCCCATTGCACCACCTGCAAGGCTTCGGCGGCACTCGGGGCCAGGGCCTGCTGATCGATGGGGGCGCCTGCGGCCAGCCAGCGTTGCAGGGTCTGGTATTGCTGGTCGGTCAGGCCGGTGACGGCCAGGGGCATGCCTTCCTTGGGATGGGCACCGGCGTATTCGTTGAATTGATCGGGCATCGCGCAACTGTTTTCACGATTGAGGCCCAGCACGATCTCTTCCGGCAGTTTGGCGTTGGGCTGCAACGGCGTGCGGTGGCCCAACTCCAGCATGCGCGCCATCAGGGCAGCCTGGCTGCCTTGTGCATCGAGCACCGAATAGAAGCCCTTGCGCTGCCAGGCGCGCTGGCCGGAGGCGTCATAGAACAAACGGGTCGGATCGGCCGCCTGGCGCCGCTCGCCGTCGTACACCGACAGCTTGCTCGCCCCCCGTGCCGCGCCTTCGCCGCTGCCCAGGTTCAACTGGCAGGCGGAATCGTAGCAGGCATGACAGGCCACGCATTTTTCCGTGAAGATCGGCTGGATGTCGCGGGTGTAGGAGATCGCGGGAGCGAGACTCCCGGCCGCTGCGGTAAAACACAACAGCAGCAACAGACTGCCGAATAAGACGCGGTACGGCATGTCTCGGGTCCCTAAGAGATAGTCCGGCGATTCTACCGGGCCAGCATCGCCTTGCAAACATGAGCGATATTCATGCAAAAGCCCCTCATGATCAAATCCTGCACAGGTTTGCTATCATCCCGGCCTTCGTAATGGTCTTTTTTTCCAGGTAGTCCTATGTCTGATCGCAGCGCTCGCCTTTATCTTCTCCAGCAAGCCCTCAAGGAACGCATCCTGATCCTCGACGGCGGCATGGGCACGATGATCCAGAGCTACAAGCTGGAAGAACAGGACTACCGCGGCAAGCGCTTCGCCGACTGGCCGAGCGACGTCAAGGGCAACAACGATTTGCTGGTGCTCAGCCGCCCCGACGTGATCGGTGCCATTGAAAAAGCCTACCTGGATGCCGGCGCCGACATCCTGGAGACCAACACCTTCAACGCCACCCAGGTGTCCCAGGCCGACTACGGCATGCAGGGCCTGGCCTACGAGCTGAACCTGGAAGGCGCGCGCCTGGCCCGTAAAGTGGCCGACGCCAAGACCCTGGAAACCCCGGACAAGCCGCGCTTCGTCGCCGGCGTGCTCGGCCCGACCAGCCGCACCTGCTCGCTGTCACCGGATGTGAACAACCCCGGCTACCGCAACGTGACCTTCGACGAACTGGTGGAAAACTACACCGAGGCCACCAAGGGCCTGATCGAAGGCGGCGCCGACCTGATCCTGATCGAAACCATTTTCGACACGCTGAACGCCAAGGCGGCGATCTTTGCCGTGCAAGGGGTCTACGAAGAACTGGGCGTCGAACTGCCGATCATGATCTCCGGCACCATCACCGACGCCTCCGGCCGCACCCTCTCGGGCCAGACCACCGAAGCTTTCTGGAACTCGGTGGCCCACGCCAAGCCGATCTCCGTGGGCCTGAACTGCGCCCTCGGCGCCAGCGAACTGCGTCCGTACCTGGAGGAGCTGTCGAACAAGGCCAGCACCCACGTATCGGCCCACCCCAACGCCGGCCTGCCCAACGAATTCGGTGAATACGACGAACTGCCAGCCGAAACGGCCAAGGTCATCGAAGAGTTCGCCCAGAGCGGTTTCCTGAACATTGTCGGCGGCTGCTGCGGCACCACCCCGGCGCACATCGAAGCCATCGCCAAGGCCGTGGCCGGCTATGCGCCGCGGCCAATCCCGGAGATCCCGCGGGCCTGCCGCCTGTCGGGCCTGGAACCGTTCACCATCGATCGCAGTTCGCTGTTCGTCAACGTCGGCGAGCGGACCAACATCACCGGTTCCGCCAAGTTCGCCCGGCTGATCCGCGAGGACAACTACACCGAAGCCCTGGAAGTGGCCCTGCAACAGGTCGAGGCCGGCGCCCAGGTGATCGACATCAACATGGACGAGGGCATGCTCGATTCGAAGAAGGCCATGGTGACCTTCCTCAATCTGATTGCCGGCGAACCGGACATCTCCCGCGTGCCGATCATGATCGACTCCTCCAAGTGGGAAGTGATCGAAGCCGGCCTCAAATGCATCCAGGGCAAGGGCATCGTCAACTCCATCAGCATGAAGGAAGGCGTCGAGCAGTTCATCCATCACGCCAAGTTGTGCAAGCGCTACGGTGCCGCCGTGGTGGTGATGGCCTTCGACGAAGCCGGCCAGGCCGACACCGAGGCGCGCAAGAAGGAAATCTGCAAGCGCTCCTACGACATCCTGGTCAATGAAGTCGGCTTCCCACCGGAAGACATCATCTTCGACCCGAACATCTTCGCGGTCGCCACCGGTATCGAAGAGCACAACAACTATGCCGTGGATTTCATCAACGCCTGCGCCTACATCCGTGACGAACTGCCCTACGCACTGACCTCGGGCGGGGTCTCCAACGTGTCCTTCTCGTTCCGCGGCAACAACCCGGTGCGCGAGGCGATCCACTCGGTGTTCCTGCTCTATGCGATCCGCGCGGGCCTGACCATGGGCATCGTCAACGCCGGCCAACTGGAGATCTACGACCAGATCCCGGCGGAGCTGCGCGACGCCGTGGAAGACGTGATCCTCAACCGCACCCCCGAAGGCACCGACGCCCTGCTGGCCATCGCCGACAAGTACAAGGGCGACGGCAGCGTCAAGGAAGCGGAAACCGAGGAATGGCGCGGCTGGGAAGTGAACAAGCGCCTGGAGCATGCGCTGGTCAAGGGCATCACCACCCACATCGTTGAAGACACCGAGGAATCGCGACTGTCTTTCGCCCGCCCGATCGAGGTCATCGAAGGCCCGCTGATGGCCGGCATGAACATCGTCGGCGACCTGTTTGGCGCCGGCAAAATGTTCCTGCCCCAGGTGGTCAAGTCCGCCCGCGTGATGAAGCAGGCCGTGGCCCACCTGATCCCGTTCATCGAGGCGGAAAAAGGCGACAAGCCGGAGGCCAAGGGCAAGATCCTGATGGCCACGGTCAAGGGCGACGTGCATGACATCGGCAAGAACATCGTCGGCGTGGTGCTCGGTTGCAACGGCTATGACATCGTCGACCTGGGCGTGATGGTGCCGGCGGAGAAGATCCTGCAGGTGGCCAAGGAGCAGAAGTGCGACATTATCGGCCTCTCTGGGCTGATCACCCCGTCCCTGGATGAGATGGTGCATGTGGCGCGCGAGATGCAGCGCCAGGGCTTCCACCTGCCGCTGATGATTGGCGGGGCCACCACCTCCAAGGCCCACACGGCGGTGAAGATCGAGCCCAAGTACAGCAACGACGCGGTGATCTACGTCACCGACGCCTCCCGCGCCGTAGGCGTGGCGACCCAGTTGCTGTCCAAGGAGCTCAAGCCGGCTTTCGTCGAGAAAACCCGCCTGGACTACATCGACGTACGCGAGCGTACTTCCAACCGCAGCGCCCGCACCGAACGCCTGAGCTACCCCGCCGCCGTGGCCAAGAAGCCACAGTTCGACTGGAGCAGCTACCAGCCGGTCAAGCCGACCTTCACGGGCGCCAAAGTACTGGACAACATCGACCTGAACGTCCTGGCCGAATACATCGACTGGACACCATTCTTCATTTCCTGGGACCTGGCCGGCAAATACCCGCGCATCCTCACCGACGAAGTGGTCGGCGAAGCCGCCACCGCGCTGTACGCCGATGCCCGGGCGATGTTGCGCAAGCTGATCGACGAGAAACTCATCAGCGCCCGCGCCGTGTTCGGTTTCTGGCCGGCCAACCAGGTGCACGACGATGACCTGGAAGTCTACGGCGACGATGGCAAGCCACTGGCCCGCCTGCATCACCTGCGCCAACAGATCATCAAGACCGACGGCAAGCCGAACTTCTCCCTGGCCGACTTCGTCGCGCCGAAGGACAGCGGGGTGACCGACTACGTCGGCGGTTTCATTACCACTGCTGGCATCGGTGCCGAAGAAGTCGCCAAGGCCTACCAGGAAGCCGGCGACGACTACAACTCGATCATGGTCAAGGCCCTGGCCGACCGACTGGCCGAAGCTTGTGCCGAATGGCTGCACCAGCAGGTGCGCAAAGACTATTGGGGCTATGCCCAGGACGAGAGCCTGGACAACGACGCCCTGATCAAGGAGCAGTACACCGGCATCCGCCCTGCCCCTGGCTACCCGGCCTGCCCGGACCACACCGAGAAGGCCACCCTGTTCCGCCTGCTCGACCCCGAGGCCAGCGAACTGAAGGCCGGGCGCAGCGGTGTGTTCCTCACCGAACACTACGCCATGTTCCCGGCAGCAGCGGTCAGCGGCTGGTATTTCGCCCACCCCCAGGCGCAATACTTCGCCGTGGGCAAGATCGACAAGGACCAGGTCCAGAGCTACACCGCCCGCAAGGGCCAGGACCTGAGCGTGACGGAGCGCTGGCTGTCGCCAAACCTGGGTTACGACAACTGAGTGCGCAGCAATTGGCTATGCTCTCTACATACGACCTTGTGTATGGAGAGCATCATGGACGAACCAACCGAAAATAAGCCGCCCACCCTCTGGCAAATGCTCCACAGCGTGGGAGCGGCGGCCTTCGGCGTGCAAAGCGGAAAAAACCGCGCCCGCGACTTCACCCATGGCAAGCCGAGCCACTTCATCATCCTCGGCATCCTGTTTACGGTGATTTTCGGGTTGACGTTGTATGGGATCGTCAATCTGGTGTTGTACTTTGCGGACGTATAGAACGTCTGCACAGTATGGAAACAGCTCTCTTGCGAACCGAAACAGCCATATCGCCCATCTCGATCTGAGCCGCTCTAGCGCCGCCCCAGTGCATCGAGCGAAAAGGCATAACGCTCGCCATCCGGGTGGGACACCAGGCTGAAGCGCTTGAAGTCCAGGCGATAGTCCTTGGCCGGATTCATGTTCAACCACGCGCGGGCACGGGCCGGATCGAGCGATTGCATCAGGTCGATCTGCTGGTTGTAGCCGCCATGACGCGCGAGGTCGACGCCCCGGGCGTGATCATGGAGCAGCACCATGGCCCACCCTCCCAAGCTGAAATGCCCGGTGAACAGCACGCTCAAGCGCCCGTCGATGCGGGCCTGGAGCGCCGCCCTGGAGCTGTTCATGGCGCTGAACAACACATCCTTGCCCGGTTGGCGACCCGCCTCCTCGAACGCCTGCATGGCGCCCAGGGCCATTTCATCATTGGCCGACCAGACCAGCGCGGTCTGCGGATAGCGCTTGATCAACTGGCTTGCCTGCTCATGAGCCCGTTCGCGATTCCACTCGCCATAGACCAACTGGCGCAGATGCACTTGCGGGTGCTCGGCCAGCGCCCGGAGCAGGCCTTTCTCGCGCAGTTGCGCCGAAGGGGTGAGTTTCTTCCCGGAAAAAGCCAGCAGATCGAGCGTCTGCCCAGGCGCCAACGGTCCGTATTGTCGCAACAGTTCCTTGAGCATCAGGTAACCGCTGCGCTCATCATTGGGCACCAGGCTGCCGAGCAACTCGGGAGGTGGGGCACCGTTCTCTGTCAGCAGGCGAGTCTGATCGCTGGTCAACGTGTTGTTCACCAGGAACAGCTTGACCCCACTGCCCTGCGCCAACTGCAGGATCCGCGGGGCGACATACTGCTCGTTGACCAACACCAGATAGTCCGGACGGTCCTTGGCCGTGACGGCCTCGCGCGCTTGGCGAATCATCCGCTGGGGATCGCGCTCGGCATACTCCACGCGCAGCCGCAAGCCCAGTTTGCTTGCCGCCGCTTGCATGAATTCGGTGTAGCTGACCCAGAAGGGCTCGGTGGAGTACCCCGGGTTAAGGAACACGACTGAAGGAGCAGCCGAACTGCCAGGCAACGCCTCGGACGAAGAAGAAACCACATGGGCGGCCTGGGCCTGGGCCCAGAATGACAGGCATAACAGCCCCAGTAGCCTACAGATAAACTTCGACATCCCGCCCGCCCCAAATAATACGCCACCCAGTATAACGACCCGGGTGGCGAACGGGCACATGAACGCGCGACCTTCATGTGGCCTGCAACGGCTCGAACTTATTGATGACTGACCCAGAACACTGCGGTGCCCACCACCAGGATAATCAGGAACAAAATGGCCCAGGCATCAACAGTACTGTCGCTTTTCCTTGCTTTGGTCGGATTGCTCATTGCATCGCCTCTTGTCGGTTTTGTAGGTGATTGCATAGGGACTCGACCACAGTTAAGACGATGATTGCCCGTACGACAAATGTGGGTTAGGCAATAATCAATCTCATTAGTCGATTTGGTTCTTTACATATACTCAAACATCACTTTTGCGCATAACTCAAAACAGGTATCTTGCACCGGCTCCTCTAGGAGTGCGCGGCCGTGCGCGCAGAATTGCCGAGGCAGAACCCGATTCCAGCGAGCCAACATGCAGCTGTTTCTGATCGGCCCAAGCCTGAGACCGAGACTTATATGTACGTATATGACGAGTACGATCAGCGGATCATCGAGGACCGCGTCAAGCAGTTCCGTGATCAGACCCGACGCTATCTGGCAGGCGAGCTGAGCGAAGAAGAATTCCGCCCTCTGCGCTTGCAGAATGGCTTGTATATCCAGCGCTTCGCCCCGATGCTGCGCGTGGCTGTGCCTTATGGCCAACTGACCTCGCGCCAGGTGCGCAAGCTGGCGAAAATTGCCCGCGACTACGACAAGGGCTACGCCCACATCAGTACCCGGCAGAACGTCCAGTACAACTGGCCAGCCCTGGAAGATGTGCCCGAGATCCTCGCCGAACTGGCCACCGTGCAGATGCACGCGATCCAGACCAGCGGCAACTGCCTGCGCAACGTCACCACCGACCAGTTCGCCGGTGTCGCAGCCGACGAGTTGATCGACCCGCGCCCGTGGTGCGAAATTGTCCGCCAGTGGACGACTTTCCACCCGGAATTCGCCTACCTGCCGCGCAAGTTCAAGATCGCCATCAACGGCTCGACCTCGGACCGTGCGGCCATCGAAGTCCACGACATCGGCCTGGAAACGGTCTACAACGCGGCCGGCGAGCTGGGCTTCCGTGTACTGGTCGGCGGTGGCCTGGGGCGTACGCCGGTGGTCGGCGCGTTCATCAACGAGTTCCTGCCGTGGCAGGACCTGCTGAGCTACCTCGACGCCATCCTGCGGGTATACAACCGCTACGGCCGTCGCGACAACAAATACAAGGCGCGGATCAAGATCCTGGTCAAGGCCCTGACGCCTGAAGTGTTCGCCGAGAAGGTCGAAGCCGAGATGGCTCACCTGCGTGGCGGCCAGACCACCCTGACCGAAGCCGAAGTGCATCGCGTTGCCAAGCACTTTGTCGACCCGCAGTACAAGGCGCTGGGTAATCAGGACGCCGAACTGGCAGCCCTCGACAAGGAACACCCAGGCTTCGCCCGCTGGCGCACCCGCAACACCCTGGCCCACAAGAAGCCGGGTTATGTCGCGGTGACCCTGTCCCTGAAGCCGACCGGCGTCGCGCCAGGCGACATCACCGACAAGCAACTGGACGCCGTGGCCGACCTGGCCGAGCGCTACAGCTTCGGCCAGCTGCGCACCTCCCACGAACAGAACATCATCCTGGCGGACGTTGAACAGAGCCAGTTGTTCACCCTGTGGGGCGAGCTGCGCGAGCAAGGTTTCGCCACCCCGAACATCGGCCTGCTGACCGACATGATCTGCTGCCCGGGCGGCGATTTCTGCTCGCTGGCCAACGCCAAGTCGATCCCTATCGCCGAATCGATCCAGCGTCGTTTCGACGACCTGGACTACCTGTTCGACATCGGCGAGCTGGACCTGAACATTTCCGGCTGCATGAACGCCTGTGGTCACCACCACGTCGGCCACATCGGCATCCTGGGCGTGGACAAGAAAGGCGAAGAGTTCTACCAGGTCTCCCTGGGCGGCAGCGGTAGCCGCGACGCCAGCCTGGGCAAGATCCTCGGCCCGTCGTTTGCCCAGGACGACATGCCTGACGTGATCGAGAAGCTGATCGACGTGTACATCGAACAACGTACCGAAGACGAGCGCTTCATCGACACTTACCAACGTATTGGCATCGACCTCTTCAAGGAACGCGTCTATGCAGCGAATCATTAAGAACAACGAGGTTGTCGACGAAACCTGGCACCTGCTGCCCAAGGACGCGACCCTCGATGGCATCTCCAACTGTGACGACCTGATCGTGCCCCTGGCCCTGTGGCGCGATCATGCCCACGCCCTCAAGGCCCGCGACGGCGGCCTGGGCGTGTGGCTGGACGCCGACGAGGAAGCCGAGGAAATCGGCGAGGACGCCAACCAGTTGCAGGTCATCGCCTTGAACTTCCCGGCCTTCACCGACGGGCGCAGCTACTCCAACGCCCGCCTGCTGCGTGACCGCTATGGTTTCAAGGGTGAATTGCGGGCGATTGGCGACGTACTGCGCGACCAGTTGTTCTACATGCGCCGCTGCGGCTTCGACGCCTTTGCCTTGCGCGCCGACAAAGATCCCTACGAAGCCCTCGAAAGCCTCAAGGACTTCTCGGTGACCTACCAGGCAGCCACTGACGAGCCGCTGCCGCTGTTCCGTCGTCGCTGAGAAAGCCCTATGAAAAAGCCCTGAGCCGGGTGTACCGGTTCAGGGCTTTTTTGTTTCTGAATGATCAATGCCCAGCTCCCCCCCGAACCACTGTGGGAGCGAGCAAGCTCGCTCCCACAGGGTTTAGTGGTGAATACCCGTCCCCGAATTACCAGAACCGCTGCTGGGTCAGGCGGCTCCACCAACTGAGCAGCACGCGATCCACCGAGCCGCTGGCCGCCATGCCGATGCGTTCCTGCAGGCTTTTGCGTTCGGCGTAGTGCAGGTGGTACAGCTCGGCACCCTTGGCGCGTTCGGCCAGGTATTCATCGCTGGTTTTCAGCTCGTCCACCAAGCCCTTGCCCTGCGCCGCGACACCCAGCCAGACCTCACCGGTCGCCACTTCATCGATGGCCAGTTGCGGGCGGTAGTTGGACACGAAGTTCTTGAACAGCTCATGGGTGATGTCCAGGTCTTCCTGGAATTTCTCCCGGCCCTTCTCGGTATTTTCGCCGAACACCGTCAACGTGCGTTTGTATTCCCCGGCCGTCAACACTTCGAAATCGATGTCGTGTTTCTTCAGCAGCCGATTGACGTTGGGCAATTGCGCGACGACGCCGATGGAGCCCAGGATCGCGAAGGGAGCGCTGATGATCTTCTCGCCGATGCACGCCATCATGTAGCCGCCGCTGGCCGCGACCTTGTCGATGCAGACTGTCAACGGCACGCCGGCCTGACGGATCCGCGCCAGTTGCGACGAGGCCAAGCCGTAGCTGTGGACCATGCCGCCGCCACTTTCCAGGCGCAGCACCACTTCATCCTTCGGCGTCGCCAGGGTCAGCAGCGCAGTGATTTCATGACGCAGGCTCTCGGTGGCCGAGGCCTTGATGTCACCGTCGAAATCCAGCACGAACACCCGGGGCTTGGCCGCCGGCTTGTCCTTGTTTTTCTTCCCGGCCTTTTCAGCCTTGCCTTCGGCCTTGCGCAGGGCCTTGAGCTGATCCTTGTCCAGCAGCGTCTGTTCCAGGCGCTCACGCAGCCCCTTGTAGAAATCGTTGAGTTTGCTCACCTGCAACTGGCCGGTCGACTTACGTCGCCCCTTGCTGCGCAGCGCCGCAAAACTGGCCAGCACCACCAGGATGGCGATCACCAACGTCACGGTCTTGGCCAGGAAACCGGCGTACTCGATGAAAAACTCCACAGCAACTCCTTAAATGCAATGCGCCACTGAACGCAGGCGCGTAACGGTCCCAGCATACCCATGCGCCTGCGTCGCGACCAGTCATGAAACCGCTGGTTACCTTAACGCGAGCGAGGCAGGACAAGGCTGCAACGGGCATTTCAAACAAGCGTATGTTTTTTCATTGACAGCTCACCGCCATCCCCATAACCTCGCCAAACCTTCAACGTACCGGGATGACGAGGACGTGGGCAGTATCTATCTGATTCGACATGGCCAGGCCTCCTTTGGTGCGGACGACTACGATGTCCTTTCACCCAATGGCGTGCGCCAGGCGCAAGTGCTCGGCGGTCACCTGGCGGAGCTCGGTGTCGTATTCGATCGCTGCCTCTCGGGTGACCTGCGTCGCCAACAGGATACCGCCATCGGTGCGCTGGGCCAGATGTCCGCCGCCGGGTTGCCGGTTCCCGAGCTGGAAATCGACGCCGCGTTCAACGAGTTCGATGCCGACGCGGTCATTCGCGCCCTGCTGCCGGACATGCTTCCCCAAGAGCCCGAGGCGCTGCATATCCTGCGCAACGCTGCGCAGAACCGCGCCGAATTCCAGCGCATCTTCGCACTGATCGTCGAACGCTGGCTCAGCGGCCAGTATGACCCGCCGGGCCTGGAAAGCTGGCTGGGTTTTGTCGAGCGGGTCCAGGCGGGCCTGCACCGCATCCTGGAGCAAGCCGACAACACCCATAAAATCGCCGTGTTCACCTCCGGCGGCACCATCACCGCCCTGCTCCACCTGATCACCCGGATACCGGCCCGACAGGCCTTCGAATTGAACTGGCAAATCGTCAACACCTCGCTCAACCACCTGAAATTCAGGGGCCGCGAGGTGGCCCTGGCTTCCTTCAACAGCCATGCCCACCTGCAACTGCTGAAGGCCCCGGACCTCATCACCTTTCGCTGAGTCCGGATTACTGTAGACCCTTGCTGTACCACCCAAATAAGGATCGAAACCATGACCTCCGTAGCCGACGCCGTACAAGCCATGAAAGCCAAGTTCAACCCAGCCGCCGCTGCCGGCCTGGACCTGGTATTCGGTTTCCGCATCGACGATACCAAGAACTTCTCGCTGGTCGTCAAGGACAGCACCTGCGAACTGCAGGAAGGTGAAAACCCGGACGCCCAGGTGACCCTGGTGATGGACGGCGAAACCCTGCAAGGCATCGTCGACGGCAGCACCGACGGCATGCAAGCGTTCATGGGCGGCAAGCTGCGCGCCGAAGGCGACATGATGCTGGCCATGAAACTGTCCGAGCTGTTCCCAGGCTGAGACTGCGCTCGCGTTCTTCGCGGGCCTTTGATTGCAGACGAATCCCGCCCCCGTGGCGGGATTCGTGTTTTTGCCCTCCCCTGATCCCGCGTTGCACTCACAACCTTGATCCCTGTCAGTTGTCGCTCTTCCCCCAGCCGCTAACGTAGCGCTTCCATCAAGCCAGGGACGGCTCATCGGGAGCCGGCGCCTGCTCATCTCACGGAAGAGACTCATGCCCACACTGAAGATCATTTTGCTGTCGAGTGCCTTCAACGGCCTGACCCAACGCGCCTGGCTGGATCTGCGCGAGGCCGGCTATCACCCCAGCGTCGTGCTGTTCACCGATCCGGCCTCGGTCTGCCGGCAAATCGAAGAAAGCGGCGCCCACCTGGTGATCTGCCCGTTCCTCAAGGACCGCGTACCCGAGCAGTTATGGCGCAACCCGCGGCGCCCGGTGGTGATCATTCATCCCGGAATTGTCGGCGACCGCGGCGCCAGCGCCCTGGACTGGGCGATCACTCGGCAGCCCGAACGCTGGGGTGTCACGGCGTTGCAGGCGGTAGAGGAAATGGACGCCGGGCCAGTCTGGGCCACTTGCGAATTCGACCTGCCCCAAGGCCTGCGCAAATCCGAGCTGTATAACGGCCCGGTCAGCGATGCGGCCATTCGTTGCATCCGCGAGGTCGTGGAAAAATACCTCGACGGTTTCATCCCGGTGCCACTGGACTATGACCGTCATGACGTGGTCGGACGCCTGCAACCGAACATGACCCAGGCCCATCGCACCTTCAGCTGGCACGACAGCACCGGCTTCATCAAACGCTGCATCGATGCCGCCGACGGTCAACCCGGAGTGCTGGCAAGCCTGGCCGGCGAGCAGTTTTACCTGTACGACGCCCATCCGGACGTTCGTCACGGCCTGCCCGGCGAACTGCTGGCCGTGCGTGACGATGCGGTGCTGGTGGCGACAGGGGATGCAAGCCTGTGGATCGGCGCCCTGCGCCGCAAGCCGCAGCCCGGCGAACAGACCTTCAAGCGTCCGGCGCGCCACGTATTGTCGAACCGGCTCGAAGGCGTCCCGATGCTCGACGGTTCCCTGGCTCGCCAGCCGTTCAGCGATGAGCCTTACCAACCCATTCGCTATCGGGAATGCGGCCATGTGGGAGAGCTGACGTTCGAGTTCTATAACGGGGCGATGAGCACTGAGCAATGCCAACGGCTGGTGGCGGCATTGCGCTGGGCCAAGTCCCGGGACACCCAGGTGCTGTTGATCCGCGGCGGGCGCGGCAGCTTTTCCAACGGTGTGCACCTGAACGTTATCCAGGCCGCCGCCGAACCCGGCCTGGAGGCCTGGGCCAACATCCAGGCCATCGATGACGTTTGCCTTGAGTTGTTCAGCGCACGGCAACTGGTGGTCAGCGGCCTGACGGGTAACGCCGGGGCCGGCGGTGTGATGTTGGCTCTGGCGGCCGATATCGTGCTGGCGCGCCGTGACATCGTGCTCAACCCGCACTACGCGACCATGGGCCTGTACGGCTCCGAATACTGGACCTACAGCCTGCCCCGCGCGGTCGGCCCGGACATGGCCTGGAAACTCACCCAGGACTGCCTGCCGATCAGCGCCCTCCAGGCGTTGCGCTACGGCATGGTCCAGGAGATCGGACCACGCTGCCCCGACGAGTTCGGCCTGTGGCTGCTGCAGCGAGCCAACAGTGCGCTGCTCGATCCGAACTATGAAAGCATCCGGGTTCGCAAGGCCGAGCGGAGCCTGTCAGCGATCCAGGCGTGCCGCGATGGCGAACTCGCGCAGATGCGACATGACATGGTGGACAATCGCCACGGCTTCGCCGACAAGTGCCGTGGGTTCGTCTTCAAGCACAAGGCGTGCCGCACACCAGAACGCCTGGTCGCCCCTTGGGCGCGAACAGCACAGGCCCAAGCCGTCCAATAATGCCCGGTATCGGCGAGGCGCGGCAGCTCTTACAATGCCCGCTTCCCCCGTATCGGCCTGAACATGGACATCGACCTCGCCCGCACCTTCCTGGAAATCGTCCGCCACGGCAGCCTCGCTGCTGCGGCCGAAAAGCTGCACGTGACCCAGACGGCGATCACCGCCCGGGTGCAGAAGCTCGAAAGCCAGCTCGGCTGCGCGCTGTTCGTGCGCAACCGTGCCGGCGCGCGCTTGACCAGCGACGGCGAGGCGTTTGTGGTCTACGCCAACCAGCTCGTGCAGACCTGGGAAGCAGCCCGCCGGGACCTGCCACTGCCCGAGGGTTATCGCAACGTCTTGCACCTGGGAGGCGAGGTCAGCCTGTGCAATCCCTTGATGCTCGCCTGGGCCGGCGAACTGCGCCAGAAAATTCCCGGCCATGCCCTGCGCATGGACATCCGCGACGGCGAGAAACTGCTGCAACAGCTGGAGCTGGGGCTGCTGGACGCGGCGGTGGTGTATCAACCCGAATACTGGCCGCGCCTGCAGGTAGAACAGCTGCTGGAAGAAAAACTCATCCTGGTACGCCTGGCCGCCCGTCCCGAACCCTACGTGTACATCGACTGGAGTGCTGACTTCCGCCGCCAACACGACACCGCGCTACCGGACAAGGCCAAGGCCGCCGTGACCTTCAACCTCGGTCCCCTGGCCTTGCAGTACATCCTGGAAAACGGCGGCAGCGGTTACTTCCGCACCCGGGTCGTGCAGAGCTACCTGGACAGCGGCATCCTGGAACGGGTGCCCAAGGCACCGGAATTCAACTACCCCACTTACCTGGTCTACTCCCGCGATCGGGATTCAGCAGCGTTGCAGCAGGCATTCGAGGTGTTGCGAGAGATCGTCAAGACCGGCAGCGACTGGTCGCAGCGCTGGGATCCATTGACCTGAGTTTATGAGAGTAAGGGCCTCGCCCAAAAAGCCCTTCGCAACACGAAGGGCCTTCACAGGTTCGGTCCCGAGGCTAGCGCTGCATCTGAGCCACGATCTCGTCCTTGACCAGCAATCGCTTCTTCTTGAGCGTCTCCAAAGCATCGTCGGACAGCGCGCCGGAGGACGGTTTCTCGGCTTCGACCACCTCTGCATCAAGTTGGGAGTATTTTTGAATTAACGAGTCGAGCCTTGGATTCTCGCTGCGTTTTTGCTGGATGTGGTCTTTTGTGCATTTGAGATCCTGGCACAAATCGTGGGACACCGGCATGGAACACCTCCTTCGATGGGTCGGTGGCAGGCGCCCTTGCGGCACCCGTCGATTATCAGGATGGCCTCCTCGACAGGGTTCTGTCGACCGCCAATCCGACCAGCGGTGACCGTTCGTCGTACCGGATCGCTTGGCGATCAAACCTTTGCCTGTACCCCACCCTCCATTGCTCAGAGACGACAAGAGTCGCTCGTTCAACTTGTGTGGAGACTTACCTATGGACAGATTTACCCTGCGTCAACTCGGCCTGGCAGTTGCCCTGAGTACCAGCATGGGCATGGCATGGGCCGCGACTTCCAACGACTTTGTCGACAACGCGGCGGCCGGCGGCATTGCAGAAATCGAGACCAGCAAACTGGCCTTGGAAAAAAGCCAATCGGCGGACATCAAGGCGTTCGCCAACAAGATGATCACCGACCACACCAAGGCCAACGAAGAGCTGAAAGCCCTGGCGCAAAAACATGACATCGAAGTACCCGACGACACCACGCTGATGAAAAAAGCCAAGGCGAAGATTCTCGACGTGCGCGATGAGTCTTTTGATGCGGCCTACGCCAACAACCAGGTCAAGGCCCACGAAGAAACCATCGCCCTGTTCAAGAAAGAAGCCGAAACCGTTACCGACGACAAGAAGGCTGGCAATACCGAACTCAAGGCATTCGCCCAGAAGATGCTGCCAGACCTGCAACATCACCTGGATGCCGCCAAGAAACTTCAGGCTGCGCATCCAAGCAAGTAGAGCGAGACACTGCTCACTCAAGGAAAAACGGCGCCTCCCTTGGAAGGGAAGCGCCGTTTTCTCGAAGCGCCCCCCTGTGGGAGCGAGCTTGCTCGCGATAGCGGTGTTTCAGTCACAGGGATGGCGAATTTGCCACAGTCATCGCGAGCAAGCTCGCTCCCACAATGGCTCGGTGTCGCACATCCTTCAGGGGCTAGCCACCATCGGTGTCGATATCAGCGTCAGTATCCTCGCCAGATTTCGGCCGATCCGGTTCAGGCTTGAAGCCGGGACTGAAGGTGTTGTCATTGTCCTGATGATGATGCTTCTGATCGACCTCAGTGGCGCCGCTTTGGGCCTGGTCCGTTCCGGCAGGGCTGACTGGCTGGGCGCTCGCAGGCTTGTCCGGGACTTGGGGGTCGATGGCCGGATCGTTACGGGGGGACGGTGTCTGCGCCTGGCCTTCTTGTTGCTGGGTGGTTGCGGGATCGTCGTTCATGGGCACCTCGTTCATGGCAGGGCCGGATGGATGACCGGTCTTGAACATTCGAAGGTGACGCGACGGCTTCGGTTCCATTTGTTTGCAGCGCCGCGATCAGCCGCCCAGCACACTCCTCACCATCCGGGTCAGCGCGTCCGGGCCGTAGGGTTTGCTCAATAAATGGGTATCGGGGCTCAGTTGATGGTTCCGGGAGATGATGTCCCGGGTGTGTCCCGAGGTGAACAGCACCGGAACCGGCGGGTTCTGCACCTTGGCCCAGGCGGCCAGGTCGGAACTCTTGATCAAGCCGGGCATGACCACGTCGGTGAAGATCAAGTCGACCGAGATGCCTTCCAACAGCAGCTTCATCGCCTCATCACCGCTGGCGGCCGTGAGGGTCCGATAACCAGACTGTTCCAACAGTTCCACCGACGCGCTGCGCACCTCTTCGTTGTCCTCCACCACCAGGATCGTCTCTTGCCTGCCGGACTGAAGCACGTCGTGTTGCTCGGTTTCCCCCGCTTCGGGCGCAAGGCTTCGAGGGAAATACATCCGTACCCGCGTGCCCTCGCCCAGGTCGCTGGAGATCTCGATATGGCCGCCACTTTGCTTGACGAACCCGAACACCATGCTCAGTCCAAGCCCGGTGCCCTGGCCATCGGTCTTGGTGGTGAAAAACGGTTCGAACACCTGCTTCAGGATGTCGGGCGGCATGCCGGCACCGCGGTCGATCACCGACAGCCGGACGTAGTCGCCGGCCGGGATCCCCTTGCCGGCACAGAACGCTTCATCGAGTCCGATGTTCTCACCGATCAGGCGGATGGTGCCCTCGCCGCCCATGGCATCGCGAGCATTGATCGCCAGGTTCAACAGGGCGTTTTCCAGTTGATTGCGATCGACGTGGATGCACCAGGGCTCCTGGGGCAGGCTCACTTCAATCTGGATGGTTTCGCCCAAGGCCCGCTGCAGCAGTTCACCCATGCCATCGTAGATGCGTCGTGGGTTGTAGACCGCCGGTGACAATGGCTGGCGCCGGGCAAAAGCCAGCAACTGCGATGACAACTTGGCCCCCCGTTCCACGGCTTCGATGGAGGCACTGACCCGCCGTTGCACGTTGGCGTTGTCCCGCTCGTGGCGGGCCAGCAAGTGCAGATTGCCGGCAATCACTTGCAGCAGGTTGTTGAAGTCATGGGCCACGCCGCCAGTGAGACCGCCAATGGCCTCGAGCTTTTGCGACTGACGCAACTGCTCTTCTGCCGCCAGCCGCGCCTGCACCTCATCGGCGACCCGCTGTTCCAGGTCGCGGGTGAATTTGAGCAGCGAAGCTTCGGCTGTCTTGCGTTCATTGATGTCAATCAGCACACCTGGAAAACGCAGGGGCTTGCCCGTGGCATCGAATTCGCAGCGACCGCTGGCCAGCACCCACAGGTAATCACCGCCCACGCGGCGCACTCGATATTCAGCGCTGTAGGGGATGCCCGTGCGCAAGGTCAGTTCGACCCGCTGGTTGACCTCTTCGAGGTCATCGGCGTGGATGCGCTTGCGGGCAATTTCGATGGGCAGTGCGTCCAGCGAACAGTCTGGCGGGTAGTTGAAGGTACGGGCGAAACGCTCATCGCCCGACAGGGTGTCGGCCTGGATATCCCAGACGAACGACCCCAGCAATGGTCCGGCCGAGAGGGCCAACTGGATGCGCTCATTGACGGCCCGGTAACTGCGTTCGGCCTCTTGCCGGGCGCGCTCGGTCAACACGAGCTCGGTGGTCTCCACCACAATCGCCAGCACGCCCGCCGGGGACTGGTCGTCATCGGGCACCGGGCTGTAATAGAGGTCCATCCACACATCTTCAGGCTTGCCATCGCGCAGCAGGACCAACTCTTTGCTGCGGTAGGACAAGGTGCCGCCGGCCAGGCAGACGTCCAGCACATGCCGATTGAATTCGGCGACCTCCGGCCAACCCAACTCCACCGCGCACCCCAGCAGGTAGGGATGACGGCCACCGGCGAACTCGGCATAGGCATCGTTGTAGATCATGAAGCCCTGGCGGCCCCACAACATCACCATCGGCAAGGGCGAAGCCAGCAACAACTGAACGGCACTGCGCAGGCTGGCGGACCAGTGCTCGATGGCGCCCAACTCGGTCCGGCTCCAATCGAACGCCCGGATACGCCCGGCCATTTCACCGCCCCATCCAGGGCACCCGTGATTTTGGGATAGAAACTGCATGGTCGATTCTGAACCTCAAAATGCCTGCAGGGAGTCGGCATTACACAAATCCCTTGCGATCAGTGCTTCGAGCGCTGGGTTGGCGTTTGGTTTCATGGGAGGATCCTGTTTGCGGATTCAGCGGAAATCACGGCTATGCACCTGGATACCCGCCAACAACTCGGTCAGGTCGCTCAGGCGCCCGGCGATCAAGTGGCGGACCTCGCCGACGCTTTCCCAGCGCCCGTCGACCCTGAGCAATTGCGAGCCCACCAAGGTCTTGCGCTGGCGTTCGGCCAAGTCGCGCCAGACCACCACGTTGAGGTTGCCGAATTCATCTTCCAGGGTGACGAAGGTTACACCGCTGGCCGTGCCCGGGCGTTGGCGGCCGGTGACCAACCCGGCGACGCTGACATTGCGCCCATGCTCCACATCCTGCAACTCCCGTGAACTGCGGCAGCGCCGGGCGCGCAGTTCGGGACGCAGCAGGGCCAGTGGATGAGGGCCCAGTGTCGTGCCGAGCGTGGTGTAATCGGCAAACAGGTTTTCCCCCAGCGTGGGTTTTGGCAGGGCCACGGGTGGTTCCTCCTGACTGGGCAAACCGGCGAACAAGCCCAGTTGCTTCTGCACCCCGGCCACTTCCCAGCGGGCACGATGGCGATCACCGGCCAAACCCTGCAAGGCACCGGCGTCGGCCAGTTGCGCCTGGGCCCGGGCATCGAGCTGCGCGCGCTCGCCCAAGTCGGCCACGTCGCTGAAGGGCCGATGCCGGCGGGCCGCTTCGATACGGCGGGCATCCTCTTCGCGAAAGCCCTTGACCATGCGCAGCCCCATGCGAATCGCCGGTTGTCGGCCTTCCATGGGCTCGAGACTGCAATCCCAATCGCTGGCACGCACGTCCACCGGGCGGATCGACAGTTGATGCCGGCGGGCATCCTGGAGGATCTGGTCCGGGCTGTAGAACCCCATAGGCCAACTGTTGATCAGGGCACAAGCGAACGCGGCCGGTTCGTGGCATTTGAGCCAACTGCTGGCGTAGGTCAGCAAGGCAAAACTGGCGGCATGGGATTCGGGAAAGCCGTAATTGCCGAAGCCTTTGATCTGTTCGAAGATTTGCGCGGCGAATTCAGCGGTGTAGCCGTTTTTCTTCATCCCCTGCGCCAGGCGTTCCCGATGGGGCTCCAACCCACCGTGACGTTTCCAGGCAGCCATGGAGCGACGCAATTGGTCTGCTTCACCCGGGGTGTAATCGGCCGCAACGATGGCGATCTGCATGACCTGCTCCTGGAACAAGGGAACACCCAGGGTGCGGTTGAGCACTTGCTTCAACGCTTCAGAGGGATAAGTCACCGCCTCTTCTTTGTTTCTGCGCCGCAGGTACGGATGCACCATCCCACCCTGGATCGGCCCGGGCCGTACAATCGCCACTTCGATGACCAAATCGTAGAACGTCTTGGGCCTCAGCCGGGGCAACATCGACATCTGCGCCCGGGACTCGATCTGGAACACACCGATAGTATCGGCGCGGCTGATCATTTCGTAGGTCGCCGGATCATTCTGGGGCAGCGACGCCAGGGCGTAGCGCTGGCCCCGGTAGTGCTCGATCAAATCGAAACAGCGACGAATCGCACTGAGCATGCCCAGGGCCAGGATGTCCACCTTGAGCAGCCCGACCGCATCCAGGTCGTCCTTGTCCCACTGGATGATGGTGCGTTCGGCCATGGCGGCGTTTTCCACCGGCACCAGGGTGTCCAGGGGCTGCTCGGAAATCACGAAGCCGCCAGGGTGCTGGGACAAATGCCGAGGGAAACCGATCAATTGCCGGGTCAGGCTCAGGACCCGGCGCAACACCGGGCTGTCCGGGTCGAAGCCGCCTTCACGCAGGCGCTCCACTGGCGGCGCCTCGTCGCTCCAGCGGCCACAGCAATCGGCCAGGGCGCTGACCTGGTCCGGCGGCAGCCCCAGGGCCTTGGCCACATCGCGCACCGCGCCGGCGCCGTGGTAACTGCTGACCACCGCCGTCAATGCCGCACGATGACGACCGTAGCGCTGGAACACGTACTGCAGCACTTCCTCGCGACGATCGTGTTCAAAATCGACGTCAATGTCCGGCGGCTCGTTGCGCTCCCGGGACAGGAAGCGTTCAAACAACAGGCTGGTAAGGCTGGGGTCGATTTCGGTGATACCCAGGGCGTAGCACACTGCCGAGTTGGCCGCCGAACCACGCCCCTGGCAAAGGATATGGCGGCTGCGGGCGAAGCTGACGATGTCCTGTACGGTGAGGAAATAACTGTCATAGCCCAGCTCGGCGATCAGGCTCAGCTCCTTGTCGATCTGTGCCCGCACTTTGTCTGTCGCGCCATCCTTCCACCGCTCGCGCATGCCGCGCTCAGTCAGTTCCCGCAGCCAGGACGCCGGGTCATGCCCCTCGGGCACCAGCTCGCGGGGGTATTGGTAACGCAGTTGGCCAAGATCGAAGGTGCAACGCCGGGCGATGTTCAGGGTTTCGTCGAGCAAGGCCCGCGGGTAGAGATCGGCCAGATCCTTGCGGCTGCGCAGGTGGTGCTCGCCGTTGGGGTGCAGGCGCTGGCCAGCCTCGGCCACCGTGACGTGGTGGCGGATGGCGGTCATGGTGTCCTGCAGGGCACGACGGCCGCGCACGTGCATGTGCACATCACCACTGGCCACAACTGGAAGATCCAAGCGCTCGGCCAGCGCCAACGAGTCTGCCAACCGACGGCGGTCGTCCTGTCCACAATGCAACTGGACCGTCAGCCACAGGCGCCCGGCAAAGATCGACTGGAGCCAACGGCCATGTTCCTCGGCGTCTTTGCCCTCGGCTATCCACAACGCCAGCAGCCCCGACAAGGGCTGGTCGAAGTCCTCTCGCACAATGCGATAGTGACCCTTCTCGCTGCGACGTCGGGCGCGGGTGATCAGCCGGCACAAGGCTTGATAGCCCTCCAGGTTTTCCACCAGCAACACCAGCTTCGGGCCGTTCTCGACCTGGATTTCGCTGCCGACGATCAGTTGCAGTTCCAGTTCCTTGGCCGCCTGCCAGGCCCGGACGATTCCAGCCAGTGTGCATTCATCGGTGATCGCCAGGGCCTGGTAGCCCTCTTGCCTGGCCCGACGACACAGCTCCAGGGCACTGGAGGCGCCGCGTTGGAAGCTGAAGTTCGACAGGCAATGCAGCTCTGCATACTCGACGCTCATGCGAACCAGCCCTGCAGCCACAACGGCCCGCCCTCGCCCACCGTTCGATAGGCCCAGCCACGTTGTCCGCTGCGGGTTTCGATCAGGTAGTAGTCACGGCGTACGTCGGCGCCGTCCCACCAACCGGTCTCGATGCGTTCCGGGCCCATGAGGATTCGCGCCTGGCTGTCCTGCAGCAGCTGGGCTTCATTCAGCAGCCAGCCGGGACGCTGCACGCCAGCGCGCACCGGACAGGCCTGGGGCCGGGGTTGCGGTGTCATTTGCCAGGCGCATTCAGGTCGATGGTCATCGCGAAACCCCAGGCCCTGCACCGCGTCATCCCCCAGCCGCGCCCGCAGGCGTTCGCGCAGTTGCTCCCAGGGCAAGGACTGTTGCGGGCGCTCGTCGAACAGCTCCAGGCGCTGGGGCACGAAACTCGGCAGGTCCTCGGCACACAAGCGAAAACCCCGCACTGGGGCCGCGACCTGCACCTGTTCCAAGCGACCGCGGGCCAGTTCGAAGAGCATCGCAGGGTCCCGTTCGGCGCTGAGCAAGCCGACCTTGATCAGCGTGTCCGGCAAACCGGCGTGCTCCAGGTGCAGGTCGAAGCGCTGCACGCCGCTGTCGCGACCGCACAGGAAGGCCGACAAGTCACCGGTCAGCCGGCGCAACGGAAACAGCAGCGCCTGATGGGACTGAACGTCGTAGTTGAGTTCGATGCGCACATCGAAACGGTCTGGCGGCAGGTAGAACGACAGCGCCAGGGTGCGACTGCCCGTCAGCGCGTCGAGGTGCTTGAGCACCTGGGCCTCGAAGCGCCGAGCCAGGGTCTGCCGGGGCAAGGCCTGGACCTGGCTCAGACGGCGCAGGCCCATGCGCGACAGCGCCGTGGCGACCTCGGGTTCCAGGCCGATCCGCTCCACGGGCATGTCTCCCAGGCATTGTTGCAAGGTCTCGGCGTCGGGCACCACCAGGGCGTCATAGGCATTGGCCAACACCCGCGCCGCCACCGGATTGGGCGCGGCGACGATGCGATGACGAAAACCCAGCTCGGTCAGCTCGGTCCGCAAGCGCGCCTCGAACACCGGCCAGGGGCCAAACAGGCCCAGGCTCGACTCGATCTCGAACAGCAGCGTACGCGGGTAATGCACGCTGACCTGGGAGCTGAAACGGTAGGCCCAGGCCGCCAGGAACTGTTGCCAGTGTTCGATTTGCGCCGCGTCGTATTCGGCGGTGGCAAAGCCTTTGCTCAAGGCCTGGGCGGCGGTCATGGTCTGGCCGGGACGCAAGCCCAGGGCCCGTGCCGGCGCATTCACCGCTTGCAGCACCCGACGCTGTGCCGGACCGGTCAGCAATGCCAGGGGCTGGTCGGGATCGGGGCGCTGACGCAGCGCGGCGTCCAGCGCCAATTGCGGGAAGAGAATACAGACCCAGCGCATCGCAACCTCAATGCCCGGTTTGTGGGGCGAGCGTGGCAAAGGCAATCGGCGCCGAACGAGCCACCCCGCCGCGGCATTTGAGCACGCGCAACTGCGCCGGCCGGGTATCGATGGCGATGCGCAGCGCCGCCGGCGACGGGTTGATGGCCTCCTGGATCGAGCGCCAGGCGAATGCCAGGGTCTGGCCGGTTTCCGCCGCCACTTGCAAACGGCGCAAGGCCCGGTCGTCCGCCTGGCGGGGCCAGCACAGGACCGCGCCACAACTGCCCGAACGCAAGCACTGTTCGGTGGCCCACAAGGCATCGCGCTCATCGGCGCGGATCACCGACAACTGTTGCAGGTCGACGCCAGCGTTCTGCCAGGCCTGGGGATAGGGCACGAACGGTGGCGCCACCAGCACGATCCGCTCCCCCGCCGCCGACAGCCGCGCCAGGGTCGGCCACACCAGTTGCAACTCACCCACGCCCGGCGCGGCGATAAGCAGTTCCGTCAACGCCGCCTCCGGCCAGCCACCACTGGGCAACGCCGCATCCAGCGCCGCATGGCCGGTGGGTTGCGGGCTGGCGGCTGGCGGCGCAGGCCGACCCTTCCAGACCTGGCCGCCGTTGAACAGCGTGTCCAGCGCAACGACGGCGCCCATCAGCCTTGCCTCACCAAGCCACAGAACACCCCTTCTATCGCCAGGTCCTGATCGGCCTCGACGATGATCGGCTGGTAGGCCGGGTTGCGCGGCAACAAACGCACCCGCTCGCCAATGCGCTCGAAGCGCTTGATGGTGACTTCACCGTCCAGACGCGCCACGACAATCTGGCCGTTGGCGGCCTGCGGTGTGCGCTGCACGCCCACCAGGTCACCGTCGAGAATGCCGTCCTCGATCATCGAATCGCCCTGGACCCGCAGCAGGTAATCCGGCGCCTTGGTAAAAATCGCCGGGTCCAGCATCAGGCGGCTGTGGACCTCGGCATCGGCACCAATCGGCAGCCCGGCGGCCACTCGCCCCAGCACCGGCACGTCCAGCAACTCGGGTCGTGGTGGCTGGTTCAGCAAGCGAATGCCCCGGGCCTGGTGCGGATTGACCTCGATGAAACCGGCTTCGGTCAGCGCCAGCACATGCTTGCGCGCCACACTGCGGGAGGCAAAACCAAACGCCTCGCTGATTTCAGCGAGGCTGGGAGGCTGGCCCTGATCGGCGATGCGTTCGCGGATGAAAGTCAGGATGGCGGTACGGCGGGGAGTGAGAGTCGTCATGGAGTACATTTGTACTCTTTAAGGATTTTTCTGACAAGCGCCGCCAGTCAGTTCACAGCGGGAGCAATCTCTGGCCACAGGTATCAACACTTTTCCTCAAGTGAACAGCATTACCTTGTGGGAGCGAGCCTGCTCGCGAAGGCATCAGGCCATTCGACATCCATGGAGGCTGACCCACCGCCATCGCGAGCAAGCTTTGCTCCCACAGTTGGATCGAGGTACGGCTGCAGAACCAGGCCGACTGTCAGGTCGCTTCTCACACGGCTTGAGAAATACTGTTTGGACATATCCTTAGAGCCGGGCGTCGGCGCTCTCGTTGCGAAATGCGCTCGGGCTCATGCCTGTCCAGCGTCGGAACGCCCGGCGAAAACTGCGCACATCGCTATAGCCGACTTCTTCAGTGATGCGCTCGATGGACAGTCCAGGGTTGGCCAACAGGTTCAGGGTCCGGCCACGGCGCACTTGTTCGAGCAAGGCCTCGAAGGTCAGGTTGTGTTCGGTCAGGCGCCGACGCAGAGTGCGGCTGCTCATGTTGAGATCGCTGGCGATTTTCTCGATATGGCTGCCCCGGGTCAGGTCCCGGGCAATCGCCCGTTCCACGGTCTGGATCAGATCGATTTTCTGGTGTACCTCGGTGGCCTCCTGCTCCAGCAAGGCCAATGCCTGGCGCAGGGCCAACGGGTGGTGATTGGGCAAACGCATATCCAGCCAGCGCACGTCGATCAGCATGCGATTGTGTCGGCAACCGAAGTGCACATCCGGTCCCAAAATCCGCTGGTATTGCTGGGCATAGGACGGCGCGGCGTGCATGAACTCCACGGCCTGGGGCTTGAAGTCGGGCCCCGCCAGCGCCCGGCCATAGACCATCAGGCTGGCGAAGAACTCTTCCACGGCAAACACCTGGATCTCGGCGAAAGGCAGGCGGCAGATCGCCTCGACCATGATGCGGTCAGTGGCTTCTTCGACGCTGGCCACGGCGATGCCGCCGCTAGTGTGCTGGTAACGGACGCCCAGGGCAAAGGCATCGCGCAGGGTTTCGCACAGCGATAAGACGTGGCCCAACAGGCCGAGGGTGCCAAGCACGTTGCGGTCGCCCACCCACAACCCCAGCCCCTGGTCGGGTAACAGCTTGAGCGCCCGTTGAATCATGACCACGGCCTGGCGGTAGGAAATGCGCTGGGCGGGATCTTGCAGATCATCGAGGCCGAACCCCAGGCCGCGACACAGGCTGGCGGCATCGAAGCCTTTGTCCGCCACCACTTCGGCCAGGGTCTGCAGCAGGAATGGCGATACCAGCGCCAATTCATAGGTCGGGTCGATGACTTTCATCTGCATGGGGCGGGTTCCGGAGCACGTTAGGTGGCGTTTTTGTAACCGGTTGTTTCACAAAGTTAGCATGCCCCAGCGGATCAAGGGGCACAAAAATCTGGCCGCCCAAGTCCCCTGTATGGCCGCCAATACCCTGCCCTGTTGGCGGCGAACGGCTTATTTGTATGGCTCGGACTTTCGGTGCATCACCAACAATAATAATGAGCCCCCACATGAACCCGATCCGCACGACACTCGCCTTGCAATTGACCCTCGGCCTGGCCTGCGCCAGTGCCTTGCCGGCCCTGGCTACCGAAGCCGGGGTCGACAACATCGGCCCCGGTACAGATGGCTTCTTCATGCTGCCGCTGGAGGTCGACAGCCTTCCGGACAACATGGTTGCGTTCAACGTCTACTACAACCACTACAAGGCCCGGAAGCTCAACATCAGTTCGTTGGGCGGCGAAGTGCCGAATGTCGAAATCGAATCCACGGCGGTGATCCCGCGCATCGATTACTTGAGCCCGTTGCGGGTGGCCGGTGGGCGCCTGGGGATCTACATCGCCCAGCCGTGGCTCAAGCAGGAAGTCTCGGTGTTCGGCCTGCATGACACCCGCGAGGGCATGGGCGACACCACGATTTCGCCCATCGTGCTCTGGGACATGGGCAAGAACCTGACCCTGGCCGCGGCGGTGGAAATCACCGTGCCGACCGGCGAATACAGCACCGATCGACTGGCCAATACCAGCAACAATTTCTACACCTACAAGCCGCTGTTTTCCTTCACCTGGCTGCCCACGGAAAACACCGAGGTGTCGATGAAAACCACCTACAGCTTCAACCGCAAGAACAAGGACACCGACTACCGTTCGGGGCAGATTTTCCACTTCGATTATTCCGCCAGCTACCGCCTGACCGACAACGTGATGCTGGGGCTCAACGGCTACTACCTCAAACAGACCACCGACGACAAACAGTACGGCCGCACCGTGCAATTCGCCGGGCAGGACGTCGACGATGGTGTGCGCGGCCAGGTCTTCGCCATCGGCCCGGCGCTGCACCTGACCTTCCTCAAGTACGCCAGCGCCGAAATCCGCTGGGCCAAGGAATTTGCAGTGGAGAACCGCACCGAGGGCGAAATGCTCTGGGCAAAGATCAGTATTCCGTTTGCGTTTTGAATGGATGCAGCCATACCGCTTGTTTTGTCATAAGACCGAGTCGCCTGCTTCGCGAGCAGGCTCGCCCCCACAGGTTCTTCCTTCAGCTCAAACCCAGAATCGATGAAAGATGCCCATTGAGGAACTTGCCGCTGGGGTCCAGCGCCTGGCGCACCTCGGTGAATTCCGTCCAGCGCGGGTACAGCGCCTGGAGCGCCTTGGCGTTCAGGGAATACAATTTCCCCCAATGCGGACGACCCTGGTATTTCCAGAAGATCGGCTCGATGGCGGCAAAGAAATTGTGATGGTCCATCTGGTAATGCTGGTGCACCGAGATCGAGCAACTGTCCCGGCCTTCAAACATGCTCAAGGCAATGTCGTCGGCCTTCACGTAGCGGTATTCGATGGGAAACCAGGTGCGCAGGTCCTTGTCGCGGATCAGCGCCAGAATCTCCCGCAGGCACGCCGGGCCGTGTTCGGCCGGCACCGAGTACTCCATCTCGTTGAAGCGCACGGTGCGAGCGTTGGCATAGATGTCATGGGAGTCACCGACCCGGTCGTCGAAATCGGCCACCAGCCGCAGGCTGTTGAGCAGCGCTCGCCGGATCGCTGGAAAGTCGCTGCCGTACTTGTCGAGGTTTTCGATCAGGCTGACGAATTCGTTGCCACCCTCCTCCTCGGGGCTGATCGGCGGCGTGGCCGGATCGGTGGTTTCGTTCAGGGCGATCGACAACGCATAGTCGGAATGGGTGACGACCTGCATTTCCCAGTGCTGGTTGTCCCGGGTGTTGGTGTCCACGTCTTCGAGCAACTCCTCGGTTTTCGCCACCCATTGGTGCTCGCGCAAGCGATAGGCGGCGCGGTTCTGCAGGCGCACGCGGGTCACCAGCCCCAGCGCGCCAAGGGACACCCGAGCGGCCTTGAACACTTCAGGATGACGCTGGGCATCACAATCGAGGACCGCGCCGCTGGCCGTCACCAGTTGCAGGCCGACCACTTGGGACGCGTACGAGCCGAAGGCCTTGCCAGTGCCGTGGGTCGAGGTGGCGATGGCACCGGCCAGGGTCTGGTAATCCACGTCGGCCATGTTCGGCAGTGCCTGGCCGATGGCCTTGAGCGCCGGGCCCATGCGGGACATGGGCGTGCCGCCGCCGAACTCGGCTTGCAGGCTGGCTGCATCATGAGCCAACAGGCCGCTGAAAAAACTCAGCGACAACAAGGTGCCGTCAGTGGGCACCAGGGCACTGAAGGAATGCCCGGAACCCACCGGACGAATCCGCCCTTCGGCGCGTCTCACCACGCTCACCAGTTCATCGAGGTCCTTGGGGGCCAGGCGCGCCGCCGGCAGGCAACTCTGCGCACCGGACCAGTTGCGCCATGGAATCAGCCGCGGCGCGCGCATCAGCTCGGCCAGGGCGCCCTGGCTGCCCAGGGCCGTAAAGGCTGCGACAACACCGGCCTGTTGCAGCAACCGGCGCCGTGAGGAGTCCATCGTCATGCCGTAGTACCCGTAGTTATTATTGGAAGTGTTGGCCGGACATGAAGGCGATCAGGGCCAGGAACTGCTCTTCGGAACAGTGCATGCACAGGCCCATCGGCGGCATGCCGTTGTAGCCGTTGATCGCGTGGTCCAGCAGGGTGTCGGCGCCCTGGGCCACCCGTGGCGCCCAGGCGTTCGTATCGCCGGTCAACGGCGCCCCGGCAGCGGGGTTGGCGTGGCAGAGCTTGCAGCTGCTGTCGTAGACCTGGGCCAGCGCCGCATCGCTGGGCATGGCCGTGAACACCGTGGGCGCGGGCGGCTTGGCCTCTTCGCCGCACCCTGTGAGCAGGGTGCCGAGCAGCACGATGAAGGCTGAGTGGAACACGGTTGAAGGCGTGGTAGCCGGCATAGAGGCCCTCTCGGCGGCGCTTTTGTTGTGGGTCAACACTAAGGCACGCCACTGCATCGGCTTGAGGTCATTGGGGGCCATAAAAGGGGGCTTGGGCGGCCAGGACATATGCACCCTGGCGAGGGAGCTTGCTCAGGGCAACAGCAGCCCCTGCTCACGCTCGCACAACTGCACCACGTAATCCCACAGCACCCGCAATCGCACGGATTTGTGCAGTTCGCGACGAGTGCTGATCCAGTAACTGCGGCGGATGGTTTCGTCCGGCAGCAACGGCACCAGCGTCGGGTCGCCGCTGGCCATGTAGCAAGGCAGCACGGCGATCCCCAGGCCCGAGCGCGCGGCCTGTTGCTGAGCGATGACGCTGGTGCTGTGGAACACCACCCGAGGGTTGCGGCAGAAGCTGTTGAGGAACATCAGTTCCTGGCTGAACAGCAGGTCATCGACATACCCGATCCAGGCGTGGCGGGCCAGGTCCTCGCGGCTGCGCAGTGCTGGCGAGCGGTCCAGGTAGGCCTGGCTGGCGTACAGCGCCAGGCTGTAGTCGGTGAGTTTGCGGGTGACCAGCAGGTCGGCCGCCGGGCGTTCGAGGTGAATGCTGATTTCCGCCTCACGGTTGAGGATGCTGACAAAGCGCGGCACCGCCACCAGTTCCACTTCCAGCCCCGGATAACGCTGGAACAGCCCGTCCATGCGACTGGCGAGGAACATGATGCCCAGCCCTTCGGTCACCCCCAGGCGGATCTTGCCCAGGGGCGCACTGGATTGGGTGATGTCCTCCTGGGCCAGCAACGCCACGTTTTCCATGGCTTCGGCGTGCTTGAGCAGCGTCTCGCCGGCCGGGGTCAGTTCATAGCCCTGGGCATGCTGGACAAACAGCGCGGAGCCCAGGCTTTTTTCGATGGCCTCGATGTGCCGGGCCACGGTGGCGTGGGTGGTGTTCAGCCGCCGTGCAGCCGTCAGCAGACGTCCGCTGCGTTGCAGCTCCAGGAAATAACGCAGGTCATTCCAGTCGAACATGAAGCGATCCTTGAACGCGCCTGAAGGCATGACTGTTTATAAACGCACAGCCGCTGCGCAAAAACTAACATTCTTTTGACGAAAACTAACAACTAGGATGGATCCCACAAAAACAAGAATGAGGTCGCGAATGCAACCTGTCGTCGATGAATACGATTACGTGATCGTGGGCGCCGGCCCTGCCGGATGCCTGCTGGCCAATCGGCTGTCGGCCAATCCGCAACACCGGGTGCTGCTGCTCGAAGCCGGTGGGCGCGACAACTATCCGTGGATTCACATCCCGGTCGGCTACCTGTTCTGCATCGGCAACCCACGCACCGACTGGTGCTTCAAGACCGAAGCACAACCAGGCCTGCAAGGGCGCGCCCTGAGCTACCCTCGCGGCAAGGTCCTGGGTGGCTGCTCCTCCATCAACGGCATGATCTACATGCGCGGCCAGGCGACGGACTACGACAGCTGGGCCGCCGAGGGCAATTCCGGCTGGGCCTGGAACGATGTGCTGCCGCTGTTCCGCCAGAGTGAAAACCACTTTGCCGGCGCGTCCGAATTCCACGGCGCCGCTGGGGAATGGCGGGTCGAACGCCAGCGCTTGTCATGGCCGATTCTCGATGCCTTCCGCAGCGCCGCCGAACAGAGCGGCATCCCCAACGTCGACGACTTCAACAGCGGCGACAACGAAGGCTGCGGCTACTTCCAGGTCAACCAGAAAGCCGGGGTACGCTGGAACGCGGCCAAGGCGTTTCTCAAGCCGATTCGCCACCGCGCCAACCTCACGGTATTGACCGACGTCGAGGTCGACCGCGTGTTGCTGCGTGACGACCGCGCCCACGCCGTCAGCGCGCGCTGGCAAGGCAAGGGCATGACCTTCAAGGCCCGCAAGGAAATTGTCCTGTGCGCCGGGGCCGTTGGCTCGCCGGGCATCCTGCAACGTTCCGGGATCGGCCCGCGCAGCCTGCTGCAACGCCTGGGCATCGGTGTGACCCATGAACTGCCCGGTGTCGGCGGCAACTTGCAGGACCACCTGCAACTGCGGCTGATCTACCAGTTGGAAAACGCCCGCACCCTGAACCAGATCGCCGGCACCCTGTGGGGCAAGATGGGCATGGGCCTGCGCTACCTGTACGACCGCAGCGGCCCACTGTCCATGGCCCCCAGCCAGCTCGGTGCATTCGCCCGCTCGGGCCCGGAACAGGCCTCGGCCAACCTCGAATACCACGTACAACCGTTGTCCCTGGAACGCTTCGGCGAACCGCTGCACAGCTTCCCGGCGTTCACCGCATCGGTCTGCGACCTGCGCCCGCAAAGCCGTGGCCGGGTGGACATTCGTTCGCCCGACCCGCACGAAGCACCGCTGATCCAACCCAATTACCTGAGCCATCCCGAAGACTTGCGGGTCGCCGCCGACGCCATCCGCCTGACCCGACGCATCGTCGCGGCCCCGGCCCTGAGCGCGTTCAAACCGGTGGAATACCTGCCGGGCCCCAGCCTGCAAACCGAAGAGGAGCTGCACCAGGCCGCCGCCCGGATTGGCACGACGATTTTCCACCCGGTCGGCACGTGCCGCATGGGCCAGGATCGCGACGCGGTGGTGGATGCGCAACTGCGTGTCCACGGCATCAAGGGCCTGCGCATCGCCGACGCCTCGATCATGCCGCGCATCACCTCGGGCAACACCTGCTCGCCGACCTTGATGATTGCCGAGAAGGCGGCGCAGATGATGCTTGAGGCAGACACAAGAATCACCACGCCCCAGAAGGAGCCGGCCACGGTCTGAAAAACAGCAGAGCCCCCCTGTGGGAGCGAGCTTGCTCGCGATAGCGGTCTGTCTGCCACGCATAGGTTGAATGTGCCGCCGCTATCGCGAGCAAGCTCGCTCCCACAAGGGGATGGGTCGATTCAAGGAAAGTGTGTCAAATCAGGAGACGCCACCCCGGCGTCGCAGTGGAACAACAAAAACAATCACTGTGAGGGATACCGCTATGTCCGAGCATGTTCAGTCCCTGGAAGCCACGCGCAGCGTCGGCACCAGCCAGGAAACCCAGAAAGTCATCTTCGCCTCGTCCTTGGGGACGGTGTTCGAGTGGTACGACTTTTTCCTCTATGGCGCCCTGGCGGCGGTGATCAGCAAGCAGTTCTTTGCCGGGGTCAACGACACCACCGCGTTCATTTTCGCCCTGATGGCGTTCGCCGCCGGCTTCATCGTGCGGCCATTCGGGGCACTGGTGTTCGGCCGGCTGGGGGACATGATCGGGCGCAAATACACCTTCCTGGCGACCATCATCCTCATGGGCCTGGCGACGTTCTGCGTCGGCCTGCTGCCCAACTACGCCAGCATCGGCATCGCCGCGCCGATCATCCTGGTGGTGTTGCGCATGCTCCAGGGCCTGGCCCTGGGCGGTGAGTACGGTGGCGCGGCGACCTACGTTGCCGAGCACGCGCCAATGGGCAAGCGCGGTTTTCATACCAGCTGGATTCAGTCCACCGCTACCCTCGGGCTGTTGCTGTCGCTGCTGGTGGTGTTGGGCTGTCGCTACTTCACCGGCGATCAGTTCGAAGTCTGGGGCTGGCGCATTCCGTTCCTGCTGTCGATCCTGCTGCTGGGCATCTCCACCTGGATTCGCCTGAGCCTGCATGAGTCGCCGGCCTTCCTGAAAATGAAAGAAGAAGGCAAGTGCTGCAAGGCGCCGATCCGCGAATCCTTCGGCAAATGGGAGAATCTCAAGGTGGTGCTGATCGCCCTGTTCAGCATCAACGCCGGGCAAGCGGTGACCTTCTATGCCGCGCAGTTCTACGTGCTGTTTTTCCTCACCCAGTTCCTGAAGATGGACCCGGCCCTGGCCAACAGCTTGCTGATTGTCAGCGTGGTGATCGGCGCACCGTTCTTCATCTTTTTCGGCTGGCTGTCGGACAAGGTCGGGCGCAAACCGGTGCTGATGATCGGCCTGCTGCTGGCCACCGCGCTGTACTTCCCGATCTTCAAGACCCTGGCCCACTACGCCAACCCGGCCATCGACCAGGCGAGCCGCCAGGCACCGATCACCGTGATCGCCGACCCGGCAACCTGTACCTTCCAGTTCGACCCGGTGGGCAAGGCGCGTTTCGACAGCCCTTGCGACAAGGTCAAGACCTTCCTGGTCAAGCAAGGCCTGCCCTACAGCAGCGTCGCGGCCCCGGCCGGCAGCACGGTGCAGGTCAGCGTCGGTGACGTGAAACTCGAAGGTTACGACGAAGCCGCCCTGCGCGGCGCCGTGACCCTGGCAGGCTACCCGCAACAGGCCGATACCCAGCAGATCAACCGGCCGATGATCGTGGCCTTGATCGTGGCGCTGATCATCATCTCCGCGATGTGCTACGGACCGCTGGCAGCGTTGATGGTCGAACTGTTCCCGACCCGCATTCGCTACACCTCCATGTCCCTGCCCTATCACATCGGCAACGGTTGGTTCGGCGGCTTCCTGCCCACCGTCTCGTTCGCCCTGGTGGTCTACACCGGGGATATTTTCTATGGGCTGTGGTACCCGGTGGTGATCACCGGGGTGAGCCTGGTGGTGGGCATGATCTGCCTGCGGGAAACCCGGAACGTGGACCTGGATAAAAACTGAGGACGAAACCGTGGCGAGGGCACTGGCGCCCTCGCCAGCGGATCAGAAGCGCGCCTTCACGGTCATGGTGAAGTTGCGCGGCTCACCGTAATAGTTACCGAAACCCTCGGTACCGATGGTGGTGTAGTAGCGCTTGTCGAACAGGTTGTTGCCATTGAGGGCCAACGACCAGGTGTCATCGATGCGGTAGCCGACGCGGCCATTCCACACGGCATAACCGGCCTGGGTGATCTTCTCGCCCGTCGCTGGCGATACCCGGAAGTTGTCGCTTTGGGCATTGACCCCGGCACCGACACTGAACCGTTCGAACGCTCCGCCGAGGGCATAATCGCCCCACAGGCGCAGCACATGACGCGGCACATAACTGTTGAACGAACCACCGTTGAGGCTGGTGTCTATGTCGCTGAGGGTCTTGGTCTGGGTGTAGGTGTAGCCGGCAAGCAGTTGCAGGCGCTCGATGACTTCACCGCTGATCTCGGCTTCGAAGCCCTGGGCGCGAACCTTGCCGGCGTTCTCATAGCAGTAACCGTCCGAGGACGCACAACTTGAGTTGTAGTCGGTCTGGGCCTGGTCTTTCTGCAGCGTGCGGAACAGGTTGAAAGCACTGTTCAAGCGTCCCTCGAACCACTCGCCCTTGATCCCCAACTCATAACTCTCGCCCACCAGGGGCTTGAGCGCCGCGCCGCTTTCGGAGCGATAGTTGCCCTGGGGCGTGAAGATATCCGAATAACTGGCATAGGCCGTCAGGTGCTCATTGAGGTCCAGCAGCACGGCGGCAAACGGCGTGACCTGGCCGGTCTCCGTGCTCTTGGCGTGCTCCGAACCACCCGTGAGGAACACCGAGTCGGTCTTGGAGCGGTACCAGCTCACCCGACTGCCGACGACAAAGGTCAGCGGGTCCGCCAGTTTCAGGCGAAGGGTCGAATACATGCCTTGCTGCTGGGTAACGGTCTTGACCGGGCCACCGCGCGTCGAGTTTTCGATGAAGTAACTGTCGTCCGGTTCGGGAATATGTCGATCCGGATCGAACACGTTCTGCTTCTGTGGCAGCAGTGCCACCGAGAAGAAGTCATCCTTGTCCGAACGACTGGCGTTGAAACCAACGATCAATTCATGTTGCTGCCCCAGGGCGTCGAACTTGCCGTCCAGGTAGGCGTCGAGGCCGTAATCGACCTGGTCGTAGTCGTACATGCTGCCCAGCAGGTTGGTGGTCGAGGTGCCTGGCGCCACCGAACCCGATGCAAAGGCGTATTTGATGTCCTGGGTATTTTTCGTATAGACACCGGCTACTTTCACCGCCCAGTCGTCATTGAGCTGATGCTTGAGATCGCTGAACACCGTGGTCCGTTGGCTGCGCCAAGTGTTCCACGACGGATCCAGGCAAGTGGAACGGCTGAGTTTCAGATCGCTGCCGTCGCGGTAGCGAGGAAGCCCGCCCCAGCAAGGGCTTGCATCAACGTCTTCATAGGCAACGCCCACGCCGAGCGTCGTGTCGGGCGACAGATCGAAATCCAGGGCACCGTAATAAATCTGGTCCTTGCGCCGGGCATCGTCGTAGAAATAATGCCGGCTCTGCTCGGCGATCACCGCCCTGCCCCGCACGGTGCCGGAATCATTCAACGGGCCACCGGTATCGACCTGCCCGCGGTAGTTGTCCCAAGTGCCGCCCGAGAGGCTGAGTTCGGTCTGGGCCGTGGCCTGGCCACGCTTGCGGACAAAATTGACGCCACCGGAAGTACCGCCCGCGCCTTTCATCATCCCTGCGGCACCGCGCAGGACTTCGACCCGGTCGTAATAAGCCATGTCGCTGCTGAAACTGTCGGCCTGGACATAGCTGTTGCCCATGTCCAGCGGAACGCCGTCGTATTGATACTGACCGGACATCCGGAACCCACGGGAATAGAAATACTTGCCGCCCATGGTCGAGTCGTAGACGGTGATGCCGGGGGTCTTTTCCATCACTTGATCGATGGTGTTGAGGTTCTGGTCATCGAGCATCTTGCGGGTGATCACCGTCACCGACTGCGGCGTTTCGCGCAGGGATTGCTCGCCCTTGCCGATGGTCACCGCGCCCGTCGTGTAGGAACCACTGTTCTCGGTGGTCGCCCCGAGCATCTGTGCCTCGATGCTGGTTGCTCCCAGTTCCATGACCGAACCGTTGGCAGGTAACCGGCGCAGCACGTACGTGCCGTTGGCCTGGGGCTCAGCTTGCAGGCCGCTCCCGCCAAGAATGCGAGCGAAGCCGTCAGCCACGCCGAAAGAACCTCTCAGGCCGGGCGATTGCAGATCCTCCAGTTGCCGGGCATCAAACGAAAGGGCGACACCGGCGGCGCTGGAGAAACGGGTCAGCACATCCACCAGGCTGCCGGCGCCGATATCGTAGGCCTGCACCGAACGCTGCTGCACCGAGGCGCCTGGAACCGGGTTGGCATTCACGGCCGTGGCGCCGGCGGTGGTGACAGCCAGCAAGCCGATTTTCACTGCAAACACCAGACGGCCTGGCGCGCTTACCCAAGGCATATTTCCCCTCCCCAAAACGGTCGATAAAAACTCACTGAGGAAGAGCCGAACGATGAGGCTGAAAAGTGCAGGGGCGGATATTTTTATTACACAGCGTCACCGCCGCTCGCCACCTGCGACCTGGACCCAGAATCGGCTGTAGCGCGTCACCCGCAACGAAAAGCCGCTCTCCAACGCCGCCAGGGCGAGGTCAGTGTTATCGACAGGAAACACACCGGAGACCTTCAAGTCGCCAATCGCCGGGGCCCAGCGCAGCACACCGGGGCGATAGCGCGACAGTTCATCCAGCAGCGCCGCCAGGGGACGGTCAATGGCGATGATGCTGCCCTTCTGCCAGGCACCGACCGACACATCGTTGCCCCGCAACGTGCCCAGCGACCGCTCATTGAAATCCAGGCGCTGGCCGGCTTCGACCCGCCTCCTTGACCCCATCGCCGGCAGACTCACCTCGACCGCTTTCTCCAGCACCGCCACTTCGCCGCCTCGCACCTGACCACGGACGATAAACCGCGTGCCCAGCGCAAGCACCTCGACCGGCCCCGTCACCACTTTGAACGGACGCTGCAAGGGATCGACCGCCGTCGTCACAAGCACCTCACCCTGCAACAACTCCACGAGCCGCTGCCTCCCATCGAAACGAACATTGATCGAGGTATCGGTGTTGAGCAGGACCGTGCTGCCATCAGCCAGTTGGAACTCGCGACGCTCGCCCACGGCGGTGCGGTAATCGCAAAACAGGTTTTGGCTTGCCTGACTGCGCCAGCCCAGCCAGCCCAGGCCGCCAGCGGACGTCAGCAGCAAAACGCTACGCAATACCTGGCGGCGGGATCGATGGTGGGCGTCGCTCAAGGTCGGTGCGGCCAGGGCGCCCGGTACGCTTGCCATCTGCTCGGCCACTGCCGCCATGCGTTGCCAGGCTTGGCCGTGCAGCGGATCGGCAGCCAGCCAGGCGCGCCAGTCGGCCCGGTCCGCGTCGGTGGTGATACCGGAATGCAGCCGGGCGTACCACTGCGCCGCCACGCGAATGGCGTGCAACTCTTCAGGGGGCAGGTTCATGAAAGCTGCAGTTGAATCTGCATCAGGCAGCAATGCTCCATGGCCTTGGCCATGTGATTGTTGACCGTGCGTACGCTGACACCCAGGCGTTCGGCAATTTGCGGGTAAGTCAGGCCATCGAACTGCGACAGGATGAACGCCTGCCTTACCCGCGGCCCCAGCCCCAGGAGCAAGCGGTCGATCTCCATCAGGGCCTGGAGCATGATTGCCTGCTCTTCCAGCGAGGGGTGCTGCTCTTGCGGCATGGCCGCCAATACTTCGAGGTAGGATTGCTCCAGCGAGCGACGGCGAAACAGGTCGATCAACAGCCCTTTGGCGATCATCGACAGGTACGGTCGTGGCTCACGGATATCCAGCGCAGTGCGCGCCTTGATGACCCGCACAAACGTATCCTGGGCAAGGTCCGCGGCATCGAAGGTGTTGCCCAAACGCTTGCGCAGCCAGCCCTGGAGCCAACCATGATGATCACTGTACAGAACGTCGACAGCACTGCGTAGGGACAGATCGTTGGCGGACATGGCAATGGAATAATTCGCGACTGATAATGACTCGCATTGTCATGGAGCCTATCGCCGCTTGCAACCCAAACATGCCCGGCCACCACCCACTCGCTGGAATGACTCAGTTCATGGAGTGACTTTTTACCGTGCTTTCCACCAGGTCCAGCATCTGTCCCAGCGCCCAGGGCTTGGCGATGAACGAAGCATGATGCTTGATTCCCGCGCTTTCCGGGGTCTCGAAACCGGACATGATCAGCAGCGGTATCTGCGGCCAGCGGTCGCCGGTCAGGTTGGCCAGGTCCGCGCCGTCGATCTTTCCGGGCATGGTGATATCCGTGAGCAACAGGTCGACGTAATGGGCGCTCTCTTCGAGAAACGTCAACGCCGCGTCGGCGCTTTCCCGAGGCTCCACGACAAACCCTTCCTCCTCGAGAATTTCACAGAGGAACTCCAGGATGGTCGGATCATCTTCCACAACGAGAATCAAACGTGTAGTCGCCTGGCCGTTGCCATTTGGCATCGAATTCATGAAAGTGACTCTCCTTGACCTCATAAAACCTTCTTTGCGGCAGCAACCGCCTTGAAGTTATGAGCAATCCCCCTGCGAGAAATTCATTCTGTGTGCCAACAGGCCGCCGAATGTCATGCCAGAGCCGTCCTGGCAACGCAGCGCAACGCTTTTTATCTGTATATCCATACAGATAAAACTTGCCCTGGCGCGCATCCATGACCATGCTACAGCCCCATGAAAATCTGCTCGGGAAAAGGGCGCTATGCAGCTGTACCTGTGTGAAAAACCGTCCCAGGCCAAGGACATCGCCGCCGTGCTCGGTGCCACGCGCCGTGGCGACGGTTGCTGGCTGGGCCCTGGCATCACGGTCACCTGGTGCATCGGCCATCTGCTGGAAACCGCCCCACCCGACGCCTACGACGCGCGCTACAAGCGCTGGGTACTGGCCGACCTGCCCATCGTGCCGGCGCAATGGAAAATGACCGTCAAGCCGAAAACCGCCAGCCAGTACAAGGCGGTCAAGCGCCTGCTGGGGGAAGCGAAGGAATTGGTGATCGCCACCGACGCCGACCGCGAAGGCGAAATGATCGCCCGGGAGCTGGTGGAACATTGCCGTTATCGCGGGCCGATCCGGCGGCTATGGCTGTCGGCCCTGGACGAAGCATCGATCCGCAAGGCCCTGGCCGCCCTCAAGCCGGGGGCCGAAACCTTCAACCTGTATCACTCGGCGCTGGGCCGTTCCCGGGCCGACTGGCTGATCGGCATGAACATGAGTCGCCTGTTCACCCTGCTGGGGCGCCAGTCCGGCTACCAGGGCGTGTTGCCGGTGGGCCGCGTACAGACACCCACGCTGCGCCTGGTGGTGGACCGCGACCGCAGCATCGCCGACTTCGTACCGATCGCCTATTGGGCCATCGACGTGCAGCTCAGCCACGAAGGCACGGCGTTCACCGCCCAGTGGCGCGCCGACCCGGACGCCTGCGACGACCAGGAGCGCTGCCTGAACCAGGCCCTGGCCCGAGACGCGGCCATGGCCATGAGCAACGCCGCCAGCGCCCGGACGCTGAAAGTGCGCACCGAGCGTCTGCGCGAAGCGGCACCCTTGCCCTTCGACCTGGGCACGCTGCAGGAAGTCTGCTCGAAGAAACTCGGCCTCGGCGCCCAGGAAACCCTGGACATCGCCCAGTCGCTCTACGAGACCTACAAGCTCATCACCTACCCTCGCAGCGATTGCGGTTTCCTGCCCTTGAGCCAGCACAGTGAAGCACCAGCCATCCTGGCCGCCCTCGCCCAGGCCGACCCAAGCCTTGCACCGCTGCGCGAGCACCTGCAGCCGCAACGCAAGTCCCGGGCCTGGA
Organism: Pseudomonas sp. H1_F01; assembly: GCF_054681425.1. Classification (NCBI taxonomy): domain Bacteria; kingdom Pseudomonadati; phylum Pseudomonadota; class Gammaproteobacteria; order Pseudomonadales; family Pseudomonadaceae; genus Pseudomonas; species Pseudomonas sp. H1_F01. The sequence goes on from NZ_CP162823.1 coordinate 4,508,624, forward strand.
ACGACGCCAAGGTCAGCGCCCACCACGGCATCATTCCCACCGCCGCCGCCAAGAACCTCGACAAACTCGCCGGCAAGCAGCGCGCGGTCTATACGCTGATTCGCGCGCGCTACCTGGCGCAGTTCCTGCCCAACCACGAATACGACCGGACCCAGGCCGACTTCGACTGTGCCGGCCAGGCGCTGCGGGCCGTAGGCAAGCAGATCGTCGAACCCGGCTGGAAACGCGCCCTGCCCGAAGCGCTGGCCCCGGCCAGGGGCCGTGAAGCACCGGCGCCGCAGACCTTGCCGGCGCTGGCCGAAGGCCGCGACTGCGCCGTGGACGAGGTGAAACCCAAGGACCTGTGGACCCAACCGCCCAAGCCGTTCACCGAAGGCGACCTGATCAAGGCGATGAAGAACGTCGCCAAACTGGTAGAAGATCCGCTGCTCAAGCAAAAGCTCAAGGACACCACCGGCATTGGCACCGAAGCGACCCGGGCCTCGATCATCCAGGGGCTGCTCGACCGCGGTTACCTGGTGAAAAACGGCAAGGCGCTGTCCGCCACCCCGGCGGCCTTCAGCCTGATCGACGCCGTGCCCCGGGCCATCGCCGACCCGGGCACCACGGCCATCTGGGAGCAGGCGCTGGACATGGTGCAAAGCGGCGAAATGAGCCTGGAGGAATTCGTGACCCGACAAGCCGCCTGGATGAGCAAGCACGTCGCCCGCTGCCAGGGCATGAGCCTGACCATCAGCGGCCCGGCCAGCCCCGCCGGGCGCGGCGCAACGCCGTGGAAAAACAAACGCAAGCCGGCCAAGCGCAAGGCTGGCGGCGCACCGCGCAAGGCGAGCAAGGCCAAGGCGACCTGAGCAGCGGCTCACCGAAGACATGGAACCTGTGGCAGAAGATCTGTGGGAGCAAGGCTTGCCCGCGAAGCAGGCGACTCGGTTCCAGATCGACCGTGTGATCTTCATCGCGGGCAAGCCTTGCTCCCACAGATAAGTCCGCGCCTTCGCCAATTTTTCATACCCAAACCGTTTTGTCCGACAATATGTAGTGACCAAAAATAATCACTACAAAACCGTTGACGCCTCCGATTTGCCCTTGCATGATGCAGACGTCTCCCCGATCGGGAGTACAGGCAACTGTTTGAGCAAGCTCGTCTGACCGCCGAGCTGTTTTTTGGATAAGGGACTGCCCACAAGGCAGATTGAAGGTGCTGACCTGGCCTGACCGTCCGGTAACAAGGACGAGAAACGCCGGCGATCAATCCTCATGACGCGCGTGGTTCGACCCTCGAAAGTTGACACTGCCTGAAGATTCTTCGCTGTTTCTCTTCGTTGTAGCGCATTTGCGTAGCAGCCCTTCGATAACACTACACAACCGATGCACGACCCTGTCGAAGTTCGACGGAAGAATGCTGACGGCCTGGTTTCGGTAGCAGGCAGGTACTTACCGAGTAGCGAAGTTTTTGCGAACCACCAGACAGATCAACCAAATGGTCAAGGGGCTTACACATGAATCTGAATAATCAACCATCTATTGATGAACTGGCTCGCATATTCGCAGCACACAAGGACACTCTCGACAGCCATATCCTGTGGATCAGCAAGACTGGCCAGGTGCATATGGACTGCCTGTCGCCCTACACCCGCGAAGACGAGTTCGAAAAGAACACGCAAGAGCTGGGTGCCCGGCTGAAGATGTACCGTCGTGGCCAGGGCTACGTTGGCAAGAAGGCCGCGGCCGACAAAGACTTCATCGGTCGCGTGTTGCAAACGCTGACCCAGGCCTGGCAGTCGATGCAGAACACTTCTGAGGTCCGGGTCATCGACCGCCTCTGCTGATAACCACTCCACAAAAAGGCCCGCTCCTGATCCAGGAGCGGGCCTTTTTTTGTGAGGCAGGTTCTAGAACACCGACCAGCCGATCCGCTGGCTCATCAACTCCAGCGCCGCCATGCCGGCCAGGGAGTTGCCGGCGACGTTGAGCTCAGGCGACCAGACGCACACCGTGAACCGCCCCGGCACTACGGCGACAATCCCGCCACCGACCCCGCTCTTGCCCGGCAGGCCGACGCGATAAGCGAAATTGCCGGCCTCATCGTACAAGCCGCTGGTGGCCATGATGGAATTGACCTGCTGGGTTTGCCGGGCGCTGAGGATCTGTTCGCCGCTGTGCTTGCAGAACCCGTCGTTGGCCAGGAAGCAGAATGCCCGTGCCAGGTCGACACAGCTCATCCGCAGGGCGCAGTGGCTGAAGTAACTGCGCAGTACCGCTTCCACATCGTTATGGAAATTGCCGAACGATTGCATCAGGTACGCCATCGCCGCGTTGCGGGCGCGGTGCTGGTATTCCGATTCGGCGACCTTGCCGTCCACCATCACCTGTGGGTTACCCGACAGACGGCGTACGAAATCGCGCATCGACAGCGCCGGGGCGGCGAAACGCGACTGGTTTATATCGCAGATCACCAACGCGCCGGCATTGATGAACGGGTTGCGTGGTCGACCGCGTTCGAATTCCAGTTGCACCAGGGAATTGAACGGTTGGCCGGACGGCTCATGGCCCAGGCGCTCCCAGATCGCTTCGCCGGAATGCCCGATGGCCTGCACCAGGCTGAACACCTTGGAAATACTCTGCACCGAAAACGCTGTTTCGGCGTCGCCGGCGCAATACAACTCGCCGTCGTTGCCATACACGGCAATGCCCAACTGGTTGGGCGCCACAGTGCCCAGGGCCGGAATGTAGTCGGCCACCTTGCCCTGACCAATCAGGGGGCGAACCGCATCGAGGATCTCGTTCAACAGTGCTTGCATATGCGCGGGGTCCAGTCATTCCCCGTTCGAGTGCGGGGATACAGACGCTAGACGCTGGTGGGCGAGGTCAGAGCACACTGATTATCAAGCTTCAGGCACACAACCCTCCGGCAAGGGGATCTGTGGAAGCAGACTTTGTGGGAGCAAGCGCTTTCACAGGCGCTTGTCACAAAATCGAGCGGTCTATAGTTCAAAGGATCAATCGACAGGAGCAGACGATGCGCCAGATCATGCAAAAAGAACCCTGGTGGGCCTCGCCGCCCAAGCCCGGGCAGGATGAAAGCGAGCTGGAATGGGGCTGGCTGGTGATCTACAGCGAAGGCGAGCCGCGCTTCGAGTTCATCAAGGAACGCCCATCGGACGAGCAGATCCGCCAGCGCAAGGGTTGCCGCGTCACCCTCGGGTCAGAATGAGCCAGCCCGTCACGGCTTGATGTCCGGCAATGCCACCGCGCGATTGGCCAGCTCCGCCTCCACCAGGTTGCCTTCTATTTCCTCGTCCAGGTAGTACACCGGCGCCATCACCCCGCTGAGGGGATGCTTGAGCGACCTGAACCACGCCTCATCGAACGCAGCGCTCAGGCTTTTGCGGATTTCTGCCTCCATTTCCGGCCGCTCGCCCTCGTGGATGATCGCGCGAATACCCGCCACGCCCACCGAGATCAACGCCCCGGCCGCCTTCCCGGCCACCGCCGCCGCCGCGCCGGTCGCCCCTCGGGTGGCAAATTGCGCCTCGATTTTTTCGCTGGTGCGTTGCGCCACCGTTGCGATCACCGCCTCTGAGGGCCCGGCACCTGTGGTAGCGGCCTTGTTGACGTGGTCGATCAGGGCCGCATAAGCCGGCAGCGTGTTTAGCGGTTCGGTATGCACCACCTCGTACAACGACGCGTTACGCGCCGCCGGCGGCCCCAGGTTGATGGCAGGAATACCGTGCAGGCGCCGGTTCATCAGTTCGTTCGGGATTCGATGCCGCAGGGCGATGACCTGGACCTGCTGATTGAGCTGGCGTATGTAGTAGTCCGTCGCGGCAGCCCTGATCGCCTCGGGATCAATTTCCACCGCCACCGGTTCCAGTACCTGCTCGCGATATTGTTCTTGCAGGTAAACCGCCAGGCGCCTGGCCGAGGAATCCTCCTCAGCCTTGGCACTGGCGGCATACCAGCTGACCTTCACCGCCAGCCATTCCTGGGTCCAATAGCTGCTGAACCAGGGGATGAACTCAGCCTCGGTGCGCTCATAGACCAACAAACGCCAATGCTCCATCGACCCGCGGGCGTAGAGCCCCGCCTTTTCGATAGCGCTTTTCGATGCTGCGATGATCTGCTGGTCCACCTGTCGCCAAGTGGCCTGGTCAATCGTCACCGTGGCAGCCTGTTGACCGCGCTGCGGCGTGGCGCACCCCGCCAGAACGAGCAAAACGGCCAGCACCAGCGAACGCAGCACGATCGCGCCACCCCGGATTCAGGTCACCCATGGGGTTGAGTATAGGTCGCGAGAACAGTAAAACCTGTGGAGGCAAAAACCTATGGGAGCAAACCTGTGGGGGCAAAGCTTGCTCGCGATAGCGGTGTATCAGCCGACATCAATACTGCTGATACACCTATCGCGAGCAAGCTTTGCTCCCACAGGTTTCATCTCGCAGTTTGCGAGTATCCTTTGTCGATCCCTAGACCTTGCAGGGCTTTGATGACCAAGCTCCTCGAACGTCTTCGCCAATGGGCCAGGACCCTGAAACGCCAGACCATGACGCTGTGGTTCTGCTATCGCCATCCGCAGACGCCCTGGCTGCCCAAATGGATCGCCGTTATCGTGGTGGCGTATGCCCTGAGCCCCATTGACCTGATCCCGGATTTCATCCCGGTATTGGGTTATCTGGATGATGTGATCTTGCTGCCCCTGGGGATTTGGTTGGCGCTTCGCCTGACGCCGCTCGCAGTGCTGGCAGAATGTGCAGCCAAGGCCCGACAATGGCAGGAAAACGATGGCCAGCGCCCGGTGAACAAGCTAGCGGCGGCGTTGATTGTGCTGGCCTGGATAGCGACACTGGCAGGTACCTGGTTCATGTTCTACGGCGGTCCCGTCAATACCGGCTGAAACCATGCATTCGGTTCAGGGGGCTCAGCCCAGCGCCGTGTCGAGAAACATCATTACCGCAAACCCCATCATCAGCCCCAGAGTGGCCGGTGTTTCATGGCCGTTGCGGTGGGTTTCGGGAATCACTTCGTGGGATACCACGAAAATCATCGCCCCCGCCGCCAACCCCAGGCTGATGGGGTACGCGACGGCGACACCCGATGACATGCCCAGGCCAATCACCGCGCCCAGTGGCTCCATCAACCCCGAGCCGACCGCGATGAGCGCCGCACGCAAGGTGCTGATACCGGTAACCCGCAGCGCCATGGCAATGGCCAGGCCTTCGGGGATGTCCTGGATAGCGATGGCGGTGGTCAGGGGCAGGCCGACCTTGAAGTCGCCGTCGGCAAAACTGACGCCGATGGCCATGCCCTCCGGCAAGTTGTGCAAGGTGATGGCAAGCACGAACAGCCAGACGCGATTGATACGTTCGGCCTGGGGCCCACGCCGGCCACTGAGTTCGTGCTCGTGCGGCACGAAACGGTCCAGGCCGATCATCAGGGCGACGCCCAGGCCCAGGCCGACCACGACGACAAACGCGGCAAGCAACTGATTGCCGCAGATGACCTGTGCCGCTTCGATGCCCGGCAGGATCAATGAGAACGAACTGGCGGCGAGCATCATGCCGGCGGCAAAACCCAGCATGATGTCCTGGGTACGCGAGGCGATATCGCGCAGCACCACTGCCATCAACGCACCCAGGGCGGTGGCGGCAAAGCCCGAGGTACCGCCCAGCACTGCGTAGCCCAGGTTTTGACGATTGGCGCCAACCAGGGCGTTGTAGCCACTGTAGAGCAACAACGCGGCCACCAACGCCAGCCCGAGCCAGAACGTTACCCCCAGCAACAGGTTGTCTTGCACGGGGTTGAGCCAGGTGCGCCAGGGAGATCGACTCCGGGAGGTGGGTTGGTCCATCGAAGGTCCTTACGGGTGTTGACCAAAACATGGCTGATCGTGCTCCTAAACGGTGGCAACGATCAAACATAATATCCAGGCAAGGAAGCGCCGCCCTCGCCGTTTTTTATAGTCGGAGGAAGTAACAGGATGATTTATCTTTTATTCAATAAACGAGACGAACGGTGATTAACTCACCAATTAACCCATATTTTTAACGAACAAAGCGAAAAGACTGTAAAGCCCGGCAGTAGTTTAAACCCGGCAAACTCGGCTATATAAACCAATGGGGCCCCATGCCATGGGCACGGGGCTTGCCATGTCAGCGGGCATTATGAATCACGGCCGCCGCCGCGGCTGTTCTCACCGCCTTTTCTACCCGCTTCGGAGGCTTTCTCCCGGTCGTTGGCAAAGTTGCCGCCCGAGGCCTGGCCACCTTTGCGGCCGGCTTCCGAAGCCCGCTCAGGGTCGTTGGCAAAATTACCGCCAGAGGCCTGCCCGCCTTTGCGGCCGGCTTCTGCGGCACGCCCAGGGTCGTTGGCAAAATTACCACCCGATGCCTGCCCTCCCTTGCGCCCTGCCTCGGATGCACGCTCAGGATTATTGGCGAAGTTACCCCCTGATGCATGGCCGCCCTTTTTCCCGGCTGCCGATGCCTTTTCACGATCGTTAGCGAAATTGCCAGGATTGTTACTTCCTGTGTTAGCCATTTCATTCACCTCGTTTAGTTGATGTCAACGAGCCTTGCTGACTCGTCTTATTCGGAAAACATGACGCCGCCAAGGTTTTAAGAAAACGTTGTAAACGGCGACGAATGGTCAATGCTCGATTTATATTGCCGCCGCCATGATCTTTATTGCATCAGGCTATTAAACAGGTCGAGACTGAAACTTCCTGTGGGAGCGAGCTTGCTCGCGATGGCGGTGTGTCAGTCGATATCAATAAGGCTGATCCAACGCTATCGCGAGCAAGCTCGCTCCCACATGGGGAAAACAGTGCGTGTCTTTCCACGCTGTCCGCCAAAGGCCAAGTGGCGCCGGCACCCCATTGCACCGGTCTCGTCACCCTGGCCTCGCGCCGTTCCAGGAAGCCAAAACTCGCGGGCTGCCGGTGTTGTCCTGCACCACCGCACTGACCGGCTTGCGGCGTCCGGATACCCTGTCGCCGATACCCGGATTCAAGAATGCTCAGGGTGAAATCGGATCGCTCGCCGGAAACGTTTCCTCCAGCGCGTCGTCCAGTTGGTTATCGGTGACATTCCGCTCACCCACCTTGCCACTGCGTTCGCAATGGCAGTCGGGGGCCGGACACGGCTCACCGTTGGGATGTTGTTCGGCACACGCCTGGCTGCAATAAGCCTCGCCGTCGTGGTTGAACATCCGTTGCGGATCCACCTCGCATTGGCAATCGGGGCAACCGCACTTTAGTTTGCTCATGCTCTTTCTCCCGAAGTAATAAGTCGAAGGCGCCGTCAGGAAGAGCCCACCATCAACTGGACCTCAAGGTTGGCCGTCGCCACACCGTGGTTTGCCACATACACATCGGCGGTCCAGCCCTTGGTCTGGTTGTGATAGGACTGAGTGCCCAAGGCCGTGCCGCTGTCCCACTCCAGGATGTCGCCAATATCGATGTCATTGGCCGAACGCAGCGCTAGCACGGTATGGCCGTGCTCCTGCCCCACGTACACACCCACCATTGCGCGCGGTCGATTGATGGCCCGTACTTCACCGATGGTCTGCTTCATAAGCCTCCCCTGCGACAGGTTCAGAGCGACCGAAACAACCCGATTGCTCTTTCGCACATAAGTGTGGAGGCCCCTCCTGCAAGGAAAGTTTGCAGAACAGCGCCGCTGAGCGACGAAAGGCGTGACGCAGGCCCCGTGCTCGACAGTGCTACCCTCAACGAATCCAGGCCCACGGAGAAACACCCATGCCGGACGATTTCCATCGCGAACCGCTCGATCAGTTGCAGGCGTACCTGGCCGGACGCCGCTTCCTGGTGCTCACCGGTGCTGGCATCAGCACCCCTTCGGGCATCCCCGACTACCGCGACAGCGACGGTGTACGCCGGGGTCGACAGCCGATGATGTATCAGGAGTTCCTCGCCCAGGCCGAGGCAAGACGGCGCTACTGGGCGCGGGCGATGCTGGGCTGGCCACGGGTGCGGCAGGCCAGGCCGAACGCAGCTCACGAGGCCTTGGCCCAATTGCAGGCACGGCAGCGCATCACCGGCCTGATTACCCAGAATGTCGACACCCTGCATGACCAGGCCGGCAGCCAGGACGTCATCGAACTGCACGGCAGCCTGCATCGCGTGCTGTGCCTGGATTGCGGCCAGCGCAGCGAACGACAGCAGATTCAACAGTTGATGGAAACCGAAAACCCTTACCTGGCCGGTGTCGATGCGGTGCAGGCACCCGATGGCGACACCCTGCTCGACCCGGCCTTCGAGGCGCGCTTCCAAGTGCCTCGCTGCCCTCATTGCGGCGGCGAGCGATTGAAACCCGACGTAGTGTTTTTCGGCGAGAACGTCGCCCCCCTCACCGCGACCCGCGCCGTGCAAGCCGTCGAGCAAGCGGACGGCCTGCTCGTGGTGGGCTCGTCGCTGATGGCGTATTCGGCGTTTCGCCTGTGCCGGGCCATCAAGGACCAGGGCAAGCCGCTGCTGGCGATCAACCGAGGCAAGACCCGGGCCGATGAGCTGCTGGACCTCAAGCTTGAAGAGCCGTGTGAGCAACTGTTGCCACTGTTGATCTGACACCACGCCATACCCCTGTGGGAGCGAGCTTGCTCGCTCCCACAGGATCAGTGGTAGCCTGCGGTCAATGTGCCCAAATCCTGATCCCTGAGCGTATCGAACAACGCCTGCGCCGCCGCAGACAGTTCATGCCCCGGCTTGGTCAGCACCCCGATGGCCCGTTCGATCACCGGATCGCTCAAGGTGATGCAGCGGGCGCCCAGCTCATGCATCTGCCCGACGCACAGCGCCGGCACGGCACTCACCCCCAGCCCGCTGGCGACCATCCGCCCGACGGTCGCCAATTGGTGGCTCTCGAACTCCACAGGCAGTTTCATGCCCCGGGCCCGCAGATGCTCCTCCAGCATCACCCGTACGGTGGAGGGCCGTTGCAGCGTGATGAAGGGCTGTTCCAGCAGGGTTTCCCAGTGGATTTCGTCGCGCAGGGCAAACGGTGAGTCCAACGGCACTACCGCGACGAAGCGATCCAGATACAAGGGCGTGAACGCCAATGACGAACCCTGCATCGGCTCGAACGCCACACCCAATTCGACATGACGATCGCGGACCATTTCCAGTACTTGCTCGTTGATCACGTCGTTGACCGTGACGTTGACATTCGGATAGCGGGCGCGGAAGGTCTTGAGGATCGGCGGCAGCAGGTTGCCGGCAAACGACGGCATCGCCGCCAACGTCACGCGGCCACGCTGCAAGGTGAAGCGCTGGCGCATTTCGTCCTCGGCGTTGTCCCAGTCGGCAATCAGCCGTCGGGCCAGTGGCAGCAAGGATTCGCCTTCGGGCGTCAGCGCCACGTTACGGGTATTACGGCTGAACAAGCGACCGCCGAGGCCTTCTTCCAGGGCCTTGATGGTCAGGCTCAGGGCCGACTGGGACAGGTGCAACCGCTCGCAGGCCACGGCAAAGCTCAGGCTCTGGGCCACGGCGAGGAAGGCGCGGATTTGCTTGAGGGTCATGCTCGCTACGCTCCAAGGTCTATTGTTGAGTTTTATCAATCAATCCAACCTAAAAATCAACTTAACAAATATATGACTTGGCGCAACACTGCATCCCATTGCGACCCCATCAAGAATAAAAGAGGTGTCTATGGCAGGTTTCGACAAACGCGTGAGCTCTTATGAGGAAGCGCTGGAAGGCTTGAAGGACGGCATGACCGTCATCGCCGGCGGCTTCGGCCTGTGCGGTATCCCGGAAAACCTGATCGCCGAGATCAAGCGCAAGGGCATCCGCGACCTCACCGTAGTGTCCAATAACTGCGGCGTCGACGGCTTCGGCCTCGGCGTGCTGCTGGAAGACCGGCAGATCCGCAAGGTGGTCGCCTCCTACGTGGGCGAAAACGCCCTGTTCGAGAAGCAACTGCTCAGCGGTGAAATCGAAGTCGTACTTACCCCCCAAGGCACCCTCGCGGAAAAAATGCGCGCCGGCGGCGCAGGCATCCCGGCGTTCTTCACCGCCACCGGCGTCGGCACCCCGGTGGCCGAAGGCAAGGAAGTGCGTGAATTCCATGGTCGCCAGTACCTGATGGAAGAATCCATCACCGGCGACTTCGCCATCGTCAAAGGCTGGAAGGCCGATCATTTCGGCAACGTGATCTATCGCCACACCGCCCAGAACTTCAATCCACTGGCCGCCACGGCGGGCAAGATCACGGTGGTGGAAGTCGAAGAAATCGTCGAACCCGGCGAGCTGGACCCGACGCAGATCCACACCCCTGGCATCTACGTCGACCGGGTCATTTGCGGCACGTTCGAAAAACGCATCGAACAGCGCACCGTGCGTAAGTGATCCCCTGCCCCGGCCCGAATGAAGGAATAACAACATGGCACTTTCCCGCGAACAAATGGCTCAACGCGTCGCCCGCGAAATGCAGGACGGCTACTACGTGAACCTGGGCATCGGCATTCCGACCCTGGTTGCCAACTACATTCCCGAAGGCATGGAAGTCATGCTGCAATCGGAAAACGGCCTGCTCGGCATGGGTGCGTTTCCCACCGAAGCCGAAGTCGATGCCGACATGATCAACGCCGGCAAGCAGACCGTCACCGCGCGCATTGGCGCGTCGATCTTCTCTTCGGCCGAATCGTTTGCCATGATCCGTGGCGGGCATATCGACCTGACCGTGCTCGGCGCGTTCGAGGTGGACGTGGAAGGCAATATTGCCTCGTGGATGATCCCCGGCAAGCTGGTCAAGGGCATGGGCGGCGCGATGGACCTGGTGGCCGGTGCCGAGAACATCATCGTCACCATGACCCATGCGTCCAAGGACGGCGAGTCGAAACTGCTGCCGCGTTGCAGCCTGCCGCTGACCGGCGCCGGTTGCATCAAGCGGGTGCTGACCGACCTGGCCTACCTGGAAATCCAGGACGGCGCCTTCATCTTGAAAGAACGTGCCCCGGGCGTCAGCGTCGAGGAAATCGTCGCCAAGACCGCCGGCAAATTGATCGTGCCGGACCACGTGCCTGAAATGCAGTTCGCTGCCCAGTGAGGAGAGATTCGATGCAAGAAGTCGTGATTGTCGCCGCTACCCGTACCGCCATCGGCAGTTTCCAGGGTTCGCTGGCTTCCATTCCCGCGCCGGAACTCGGTGCCGCGGTGATTCGTCGCCTGCTGGAACAGACCGGTTTGTCGGGCGAACAGGTCGATGAAGTGATTCTTGGCCAGGTGCTGACCGCAGGATCCGGGCAAAACCCGGCTCGCCAGGCGGCGATCCTGGCCGGCCTGCCTCATGCGGTGCCGGCGCTGACCCTGAACAAGGTCTGCGGTTCGGGCCTCAAGGCATTGCACCTGGGCGCCCAGGCGATCCGCTGTGGCGACGCCGACGTCATCATCGCCGGCGGCATGGAGAACATGAGCCTGGCCCCGTACGTGTTGCCGGCCGCCCGCACCGGCCTGCGCATGGGCCACGCGAAGATGATCGACAGCATGATCACCGACGGCCTGTGGGATGCCTTCAACGATTACCACATGGGCATCACCGCCGAGAACCTGGTGGACAAGTACGGCATCAGCCGCGAGGAGCAGGACGCTTTCTCTGCCGCGTCCCAGCAGAAGGCTGTCGCCGCCATCGAGGGCGGTCGGTTCGCCGATGAGATCACGCCGATCCTGATTCCCCAGCGCAAAGGCGATCCTGTGGCGTTCGCCACCGACGAACAACCGCGCGCCGGCACCACCGCCGAATCCCTGGGCAAGCTCAAACCCGCCTTCAAGAAGGACGGCAGCGTCACCGCTGGCAACGCGTCTTCGCTGAATGATGGCGCCGCCGCCGTGATCCTGATGAGCGCGGAAAAAGCCAAGGCCCTGGGCCTGCCCGTGCTGGCGAAAATCAGTGCCTACGCCAATGCCGGCGTCGACCCGGCCATCATGGGCATAGGCCCGGTCTCGGCCACCCGCCGCTGCCTGGACAAGGCTGGCTGGTCGCTGGATCAACTGGACCTGGTCGAAGCCAACGAAGCCTTCGCCGCCCAATCGCTGGCCGTGGCCCGGGAACTGAAATGGGACATGGACAAGGTCAACGTCAACGGCGGCGCCATCGCCCTGGGCCACCCTATCGGCGCATCGGGGTGCCGAGTCCTGGTGTCGCTGCTGCATGAAATGATCAAGCGCGACGCCAAGAAAGGCCTCGCGACACTGTGCATCGGCGGCGGCCAAGGCGTGGCCCTGGCGCTGGAACGGGCATAACCGATACAGGTTCAACGGTGGTTGCGCGGACCCACGAATATCCGCACAACCACTGGCACCACCACCGGCGCAATCTCGGTTGCGCCGGTTTTTTTTGCCTGCTGTTTTGCGCATGGCCTACCGACCTCATCGCGAGCAAGCTCGCTCCCACAGTGGATCTGTGGTGTTCTGGGATTCTGTGCCCACCGCCAATCCCCTGTGGGAGCGAGCAGGCTCGCGATGGCGGTGGGTCAGGCGACGATGAGCCGTCAGGAACCTGCGCCAAACCGGTCGCGGCTGTTGGTCAGGTGCAGCCACATGGCGGCGCGGGCGGCGTCCGGGTCCTGGCGTTTGATGGCGTTGAAGATCGCCTCATGCTCGAGGTTGGCCAGTTGTGCCAGCTTGCCCAGGTCCGCCTGGCCGCGTTCGGCCACGTTCACTCGGGTCCTGGGGATCATCGCACTGCCCAGGTGCTGCATGATTTCGACAAAACAGGCGTTGTCCGTGGCTTCGGCGATGAGCAGATGGAACCGCCGGTCGGCCTCGACACAGCTGTCGTTGTTGCTGGACAGCCGCTGATAGTCATCCAGCGCCTGGCGCATCTGCTGCAACTGGTGTTCGCTGCGGCGCTGGGCCGCCAATGCCACCGCCTGGGTTTCCAGGCCCAGGCGCAGCTCCAGGATTGCCCGCACACCCGCCGCAGTGTCGACATTGAGCCGCAACCCCGGCTCGCCGGTTTGCGCCAGCACAAAGGTGCCGATGCCGTGGCGGGTCTCCACCAGCCCCGAAGCCTGCAACTTGGAAATCGCCTCGCGCACCACGGTCCGGCTGACGCCATGCTCGCGAACGATGGCACCTTCCGATGGCAGTTTTTCGCCGGGTTTCAACTGTCCCAGCAAGATGCTCTGGCTCAGCTTCGCCACCAGGTCATGGGCCAGGTTATGGGTACGCTTGCGCAGCGGCGCTTCGGTGTCTTGCATCGCCAGGGTTCCTCGAAAACAGGCTGGTCGATCCTACCATCAGCAGGCTTGAGAGTGAGCATTACAGAACGCCAAACTTGTATGACAACACACCGCACCTGGCGATCGACTTCGAAAATCAACGCCCATAAAAGCTCGATTTCTATCGCACCGTGCGCCCTGCACACCGTCAAAAACCTCAACGACACCCAACAAATACAGCATTAAAAAGTCTGACCGCCCATCCAATCACGCTAAAAAATATCTTGTCACTCAAAAAAATCAGGTTGTATGATGTCTATCAACATCGGCACCTGCACGATGCCCCGCATAAAAATAACGAGTGGGAGAAAACCAGTGAACACATCCAGCCTCAAGGCGAATGCCGGAGCGGATCCGGTGCTGCTGTCGGCCATCGCCAAGGTCAAGCGCCACATCCTGCCGCTGTTCGTCATCATGTTTATCGTCAACTACATCGACCGCGTGAACATCGGCTTCGTGCGCGCCCATATGGAGCACGACCTGGGCATCGGTGCCGCGGCCTACGGCTTTGGCGCCGGCCTGTTCTTCATCGGCTACGCGCTGTTCGAAGTCCCGTCCAACATCCTCTTGCAAAAAATCGGCGCCCGTATCTGGCTGACCCGCATCATGCTCACCTGGGGCCTGGTGGCCGCGGGCATGGCCTTCATCCAGAACGAAACCCACTTCTACATCCTGCGTTTCCTGCTGGGCGTGGCCGAAGCCGGCTTCTTCCCTGGGGTGATCTACTACTTCACTCGCTGGCTGCCGGGTGTCGAACGCGGCAAAGCCATCGCCATCTTCCTCAGCGGTTCGGCCATTGCGTCGCTGATCTCCGGCCCGCTGTCGGGGCTGCTGCTGCAAATCAATGGCCTGGGCATGCACGGCTGGCAGTGGATGTACTTCATCGAAGGGATGTTTTCCGTCGGCCTGTGCGTCTTCGTCTGGTTCTGGCTGGACTCCAAGCCCCACGACGCCAAATGGTTGAGCCGCGAAGAACAAGATGTGCTGGTCAAAACCATCGACGATGAACAGCGCGCACGAGAAGCCGCCTCGCCGATCAAACTGTCCATCGGCCAGTTGCTCAAGGACCGCCAGATCATCCTGTTTTGCCTGATCTACTTCTTCATCCAATTGACGATCTATGCCGCCACGTTCTGGCTGCCGAGCATCATCAAGAAAATGGGCGAACTGAGCGACATCCAGGTCGGGCTGTTCAACTCGATCCCGTGGCTGTTGTCGATCGTCGGCATGTACGCCTTCGCCTCGCTGTCGGCCAAGTGGAAATTCCAGCAGGCCTGGGTCGCCACGGCCCTGTTGATCGCGGCAGCCGGGATGTTCATGTCCACCACCGGCGGGCCGATCTTCGCCTTCGTCGCCATCTGCTTCGCGGCCCTGGGCTTCAAGTCGGCGTCGTCGCTGTTCTGGCCAATTCCCCAGGCTTACCTGGACGCACGGATCGCCGCTGGGGTGATTGCCCTGATCAACTCGGTGGGCAACCTCGGAGGGTTCGTCGCTCCAACCACGTTCGGCCTGCTGGAACAGAACACCGGCTCGATCCAGGGCGGCCTCTATGGCTTGGCGGCCACCTCGATCATTGCCGCGATCATCGTGTTTGCCGCACGCAACACGCCCAAGCCCAAAGCCGTGACAACCCCAGCCGACCCGGCCGCCAGCCACGTCTGATCATTCGATTGTTCAAGGATAAGTACAGATGAGCACCCCAGAAACCAGCAAAGCCCCGATCATCACCAGCATGCAGATCGTGCCCGTGGCCGGCCATGACGGCATGTTGCTGAACCTCAGCGGCGCCCACGGCCCGTTCTTCACCCGCAACATCGTCATCCTCAAAGACAACGCCGGCCACACCGGCGTGGGCGAAGTGCCCGGTGGCGAGCGCATTCGCCAGACCCTCGAAGACGCCCGTTCGCTGGTGGTCGGCAGCCCCATCGGCACATACCAGAAGATCCTCAACACCGTGCGCCAAGCCTTTGCCGACCGCGATGCCGGCGGTCGTGGCCTGCAAACGTTCGACCTGCGCATCACCATCCACGCGGTGACCGGCCTGGAAGCGGCGTTGCTGGACCTGCTCGGCCAACACCTGGATGTACCGGTCGCCGCCCTGCTTGGCGAAGGCCAGCAACGCGATGAAGTGAAGATGCTCGGCTATCTGTTTTACGTCGGCGATCGCCAGCAGACCGACCTGCCCTACCGCTGCGAGCCGGACGCCGACAACGACTGGTTCCGCGTACGCCATGAGAAGGCCCTGGACGCCGACGCCGTGGTCCGCCTGGCCGAAGCGGCACACTCCCGCTATGGTTTCCAGGACTTCAAGCTCAAGGGCGGCGTGCTGCAAGGTGATGCGGAGATCGAAGCGGTCACGGCGCTGGCCGAGCGCTTTCCCCAGGCGCGCATTACCCTGGACCCGAACGGCGCCTGGTCACTCAAGGAAGCCATCCGTTTGTGCCGCGATCAGCACAAGGTGCTGGCCTATGCCGAAGACCCTTGCGGTGCCGAGAACGGCTACTCCGGCCGCGAAGTCATGGCCGAGTTCCGCCGCGCCACGGGCCTGAAGACCGCCACCAACATGATCGCCACCGACTGGCGCGAGATGGGCCACGCCATCACCTTGCAGTCCGTGGACATTCCCCTGGCCGATCCGCACTTCTGGACCATGCAGGGTTCGGTACGGGTGGCGCAGATGTGCAATGAATGGGGCCTGACCTGGGGCTCGCACTCCAACAACCACTTCGACATTTCCCTGGCGATGTTCACCCACGTGGCCGCTGCCGCACCGGGCGACATCACGGCCATCGACACCCATTGGATCTGGCAGGACGGCCAGCGGCTGACCAAGGCACCGTTGCAGATCCAGGGCGGCTGCGTGCAAGTGCCGAAAAAACCGGGGCTGGGGATTGAGCTGGACACCGACCAACTGGCCAAGGCCCATGAGTTGTACAAGGGCATGGGCCTTGGCGCGCGGGACGATGCGGTGGCGATGCAGTTCCTGATTCCAGGCTGGACGTTCAACAACAAGCGGCCGTGCCTGGTTCGCTAAAGCGGGCAATATCCCTTGTGGGAGCGAGCTTGCTCGCGATTGCGCAGTGTCAGCCTCTATCCAGGTGACTGATCCACCGCCATCGCGAGCCTGCTCGCGATGACGGCGGCACATCCACATCACCTTCTCAGGCAGACCGCATCGCGAGCAGGCTCGCTCCCACAGGGTTGCATGGCAAGACTCGCGACTAACCCTCCGGCCGCAGGATCAAAACCGCCAACGGCGGCAAGTTGAGTTCCAGCGACAGGGCCTGGCCATGGCTGGGCACCTCTTCGGTGGAGGCTCCACCGCCATTGCCATAGTTGGAACCGGCGTAGGTGTCGGCATCGCTGTTGAGCAATTCGACCCAGCGCCCGCCGAATGGCACGCCGACCCGGTAGGCCTCGCGCGGCACCGGCGTGAAGTTGGCGACCACCAGCACCGGCCGGCCCTCCTTGCTCCAGCGCAGCCAGGCGTAGACGCTGTTAAGCGCATCGTCGCCAATCAACCACTGGAACCCCTGGGGCGCATCATCCTGGTCGTGCAGCGCCGGTTCTTCGCGATACAGACGGTTCAGATCGCTGACCAGTTTCTGCACACCACGGTGCTCAGGGTATTGCAGCAGGTACCAGTCCAACTGCTGGTCGTGGTTCCACTCGCGCCATTGGCCGAATTCACAGCCCATGAACAACAGCTTCTTGCCGGGATGCCCCCACATGAAGCTGAGGTAGGCCCTCAGGTTGGCGAATTTCTGCCAGCGGTCACCGGGCATCTTGTCGATCAGCGAGCGTTTGCCGTGAACCACTTCGTCATGGGAAATCGGCAGGACGAAGCGCTCAGACCAGGCATACACCAGGCCGAAGCTCAGTTCGTTGTGGTGATGGGCGCGGTACACCGGGTCTTGCTGGATGTAGTGCAGCGAATCGTGCATCCAGCCCATGTTCCACTTGTAGGCGAAACCCAGGCCGCCCTGCTGGGTGCTCTGGCTGACGCCCGGCCACGCCGTGGATTCTTCGGCGATGACCAGCGCACCGGGGGTTTCCAGCGCCACCACATCGTTGAGGTGCCGCAGGAAATCGATGGCTTCGAGGTTTTCCCGTCCGCCGTGGCGGTTGGGCACCCACTCGCCGGCCTTGCGCGAATAGTCGCGGTACAACATCGAGGCCACGGCATCCACCCGCAGGCCATCGACGTGGAAATGCTTGAGCCAGTGCAGCGCCGACGCCAGCATGAAACCGTGCACTTCGGTGCGGCCCAGGTTGTAGATCAGCGTGTCCCAATCCTGGTGGAAGCCTTCCAGCGGGTTGCCGTATTCGTACAGCGCAGTGCCGTCGAACTGGGCCAGGCCGTGGGTGTCGGTGGGAAAATGCGCCGGCACCCAGTCGAGGATGACGCCGATATTGGCCTGGTGGCAGGCGTTGACGAACGCCGCGAAATCGTCCGGCGAGCCGAAGCGTGCCGTCGGCGCGAATTGCGACAGCGGCTGATAGCCCCAGGAGCCGCCAAACGGGTGCTCCATGATCGGCATCAGCTCGATGTGGGTGAAGCCCAGGTCCTTGACATACGGGATCAGCCGCTCGGCCATTTCATGCCAGTTGTACTGCCGGGCCACCTCACCCGCCTCGTCGATTTCGCACTGCCAGGAGCCGGCGTGCAATTCATAGATCGACAGCGGCGCACCCGGGAGATGCCGCTCGCGACGGTGCTGCATCCACTCGTCGTCCTGCCACTCGATCTTCAGGGGTGAGGCGACTCTCGACGCCGTGTCTGGCGGCATCTGCGTGGCCAGGGCCACCGGGTCGGCCTTGAGCGGCAGGATGCCGTGGGCGCCGAGGATTTCATACTTGTAACCTTCGCCGGGACCCAGCCTGGGGATGAATATCTCCCACACGCCGGACGGATAACGGATGCGCATCGGATGCCGACGCCCGTCCCAGACGTTGAAATCCCCGACCACCGAAACGCGTCGGGCGTTCGGCGCCCAGACAGCGAACCGCACGCCGTCGATGCCATCGACGGTGGTCAGTTGCGCACCGAGGCAGGAACTGAGGTCGCGGTGATTGCCCTCGCCAAACAGGTAAAGGTCCATCTCCCCCAGCAACGGGCCGAAGCTGTAGGGGTCTTCGGCAACCTGCTCGCCGCCGGCCCAACGGGTGCGCAGCAAGTACGCCTGGGTACGGTCGAAATGGCCGACGAACAGTCCCGGGGTTGCGGTGGGTTGCAGCTCCCCCAGCTCGTCGCCGCCATCGCGGGCCAGCACATGCACGCTCAGGGCTCCGGGCAGATACGCGCGAATGAATTGGCCGCCGGCGTCGTCGCCATGAGGCCCCAGGATGGAAAACGGGTCGTGGTGTTCGGCGCGCACCAGCGCGTCGATGTCATGGGGCGCCGGCAGCAACGACTCTTTGGCCTGCCCCTGTGGTTCTTTGTTCGAGACACTCATGATTCTCTCCACTAAATCGGTCCGGCTACGTCGGAAAAGGGTTGCAGCCCACTCAATAACCCGACCAGACCGTGCAACGGCACGGGTAGCCAGGTGGGGCGATTCTCGGCTTCATAGGCCACTTCATAGGCCGCCTTCTCCAGGCCGAACAACGCCAGTGCGGCGTCTTCGCCTTCAGCATCCTTCCACTCATGGGCAAGACTAGCTGCCGCCAGCCGATATGCCTCGACAAATGCCTGGCGAGCCTCTTTCAAATAACGATCGGCGACCCTTTGCCTCGCTGCATCGGCATCGGCCGTGCTGTCGACGGTGTGCAAGTGAATCGCCATGGCCGCCGCGTAATCGAAGGAGCGCAACACGCCACTGACGTCCTTATAGGGGCTGTGCTTGCCCCGTCGCTCATGCAATGGCCGCGCCGGCTCACCTTCGAAGTCGATCAGGTAGGCGTCGCCCTTGATCACCAGCACCTGCCCCAGGTGCAGGTCTCCGTGGACGCGAATGCGCAAGCCTCCCTCAGCCTTGCCGGCCAGCGTCTGGACATGGGCCAGGACGGTTTTCTTGTGCTCCAGCAAACGTGCGACCATGGCCTGGTCCGCGGGGTTCAATTGGCCCTGGTTCTGCTTGAGCAGGCGCAAGGCGTTTTCCACTTGGGCGGCCACGTCCTTGCCGATGGCCTGGGCTTGCTTGGCGTTGGTAGCCTGCGGCGCGAAGTCCGGGTCGTCGGTGGCCTGGGCCAATACCTGGTGCATTTCCCCCAGGCGCTGGCCGAGCATGCCGGCGAAATCCTTCAGTTCGCCCAGGGCGTTGTAATGCTGCTCCTGTTCGGACACCGCGTCCGCCAGCTCGTCGCGCAGGGCGCGTTCGAGGTTGTTCTGGGTCCATTCCCAGGCATCGCCCTGATTGCTCAAGTAGCCCTGCGCGATCATCAGCAGCGCATCTTCACCCTGGACGTCGCGGCGAACCACCGAACCCAGCAGCGGTGAGATGTTGCTGAAACCGGCGGCGGTCAAGTAGGCGCTCATTTCCAGTTCCGGGTGCACACCCGAGGCGACCTTGCGAATCAGCTTGAGCACGAGGCTGCTGCCCACCACCACCGAACTGTTGGACTGTTCGGCGGACAGGTAGCGCACCTCCGGCTCTTCGCCCAGGTTCAGCGCAGCCAGGCCTTCGGTGGGTTCGAAGCGCAACTCACCTTCGGCGAACGGCAGCACCGTGGCGGCCTGCATGCTGTGCAGCACGGCGCGCACGAAGCTTTCCAGGCTGAATGCATCGGTGATCAAGCCCACCTGACGCACCCGACGTACCCGCGACAACGCCAGTTGCTGCGGCAATGCCGCACCGACCTGGTCTTCGGCGAGCAGGCCGAACGGCAGCTGATAACGCAGGGTCTGGCCGCCACTGGTGACATCGATTTCGCTGAGCAGCACCGGGTGCTGCGGGTCACCAAAGCGCACGCCATAGACTATCTCGACCTTCTCGATCGCGCTGTCCTTGCCGGCGAACCAGCGCCGGTTCTGCAACCAGCTCGGCAGGATGGTTTGCTCCAGCGTGGTGCGCGATGGCGCTTCGAGCAATTCTTCCAGGCGTTTCTTCAGCACCAGGGTGGTGAAGTCCGGCAGGCTCTGGGCCGGTTCCACGTGCCAGCTCGGCATCTGGTTCTCGGTTGCCAGGGCAAACCAATAGAAGCCGTACGGCGCCAAGGTCAGCAGGAAGTTCAACTGGCCGATGGGTGGAAAGGCATTGCCGCCGAGCATCTCCACCGGGACCATGCCGGCGTAGGTCGACAGATCCAGTTCAGCAGCCTGGGCGCTGCGGGACACGTTGGCCACGCAGAGGATGATTTCGTGCTTGCCGTCGGGCCCGGTGTATTCGCGGGTATAGGCCAGGATCCGGCGATTGCTCGGCGAGAGCATCTTCAACGTGCCACGGCCAAAGGCCTTGGACTGCTTGCGCACCGCCAGCATGCGCCGGGTCCAGTTGAGCAGCGAGTGCGGGTCGCCGGCCTGAGTCTCGACGTTGACCGACTGGTAGCCGTACTGCGGGTCCATGATCGGCGGCAGCACCAGGCTGGCCGGGTCGGCACGGGAGAAACCGCCGTTGCGGTCGATGGACCACTGCATCGGCGTACGCACGCCATCGCGGTCGCCGAGGTAGATGTTGTCGCCCATGCCGATTTCATCGCCGTAGTACAGCGTTGGCGTGCCAGGCATCGACAGCAGCAGGCTGTTGAGCAACTCGACGCGACGACGGTCGCGCTCCACCAACGGCGCCAGGCGCCGACGAATGCCCAGGTTGATACGCGCCCGACGGTCGGCGGCGTAGTAGTTCCACAGGTAGTCACGCTCCTTGTCGGTGACCATCTCCAGGGTCAACTCATCATGGTTGCGCAGGAAAATCGCCCACTGGCAATTGGCGGGGATCTCCGGGGTCTGGCGCAGGATGTCGGTGATAGGGAAGCGATCTTCCTGGGCCAGCGCCATGTACATGCGCGGCATCAGCGGGAAGTGGAAGGCCATGTGGCATTCGTCACCGTTCATCCCTTGGGCGTCGACATCGCCGAAGTACAACTGGGTGTCCTCCGGCCACTGGTTGGCTTCGGCCAGCAACATGCGGTCGGGGTAGTTGGCGTCGATCTCGGCGCGGATCAGCTTCAGGACGTCATGGGTCTCGGGCAGGTTTTCGTTGTTGGTGCCGTCGCGCTCGATCAGGTACGGAATGGCGTCCAGGCGCAGGCCGTCGATGCCCATGTCCAGCCAGTAGCGCATCACCGACAACACGGCCTTGAGGACCTGCGGGTTATCGAAGTTGAGGTCGGGCTGGTGGGAGTAGAAGCGGTGCCAGAAGTACTGGCCCGCCACCGGGTCCCAGGTCCAGTTGGACTTCTCGGTGTCGAGGAAGATGATGCGCGTGCCGTCGTACTTGTGGTCGTCATCGGACCAGACGTAGAAGTCCCGCGCCTTCGAACCCGGCTTGGCCTTGCGCGCGCGCTGGAACCAGGGGTGCTGGTCCGAGGTGTGGTTGATGACCAGCTCGGTGATCACCCGCAGGTTGCGCTTGTGGGCTTCGGCAATGAACCGCCGCGCATCGGCCATGGTGCCGTAGTCGGGGCTGACGCCGCGGTATTCGGCAATGTCATAACCGTCGTCGCGCCTGGGTGAAGGATAGAACGGCAGCAGCCAGATGGTGTTGACGCCCAGATCGGCGATGTAGTCGAGCTTTTCGATCAGGCCGGGAAAGTCACCGATCCCGTCGTTATTGGAGTCGAAATAGGATTTTACGTGGACCTGATAGATCACCGCGTCCTTGTACCAGAGCGGGTCTTTGATAAAGGTGGCAGACCG
The DNA here is from genome assembly GCF_054681425.1 of Pseudomonas sp. H1_F01. NCBI lineage: Bacteria > Pseudomonadati > Pseudomonadota > Gammaproteobacteria > Pseudomonadales > Pseudomonadaceae > Pseudomonas > Pseudomonas sp. H1_F01. The sequence goes on from NZ_CP162823.1 coordinate 4,530,660, forward strand.
GGGTTTCTTCGCCATTTGCAACTCCTGATGAATTCAATAAAGCCGCGGGATACAGGCTTGTGAGGTCTTTTTGTGTTGTGAGGCCTGCGCTTTGTGGGAGTAAAGCTTGCTCGCGATGCAGGCACCTCGATTCCTCAGGGAGACCGCGCCCTCTTCATCGCGGGCAAGCCTTGCTCCCACAGCATCACGCCACGCTGATCCGCCAAATCCCGAACGGCTGGTACGCCGGGTCAATCCGCATGAACTGGTACTTGCCGTACCAGGTCCAGCGATGTCCATTCATCAGATCCTCGCCCTGGGTCTGGGCGTCGTCGGGCAGGCCCATCTCCCACAGCGGCAACTCAAAACTGGCTTCCTGCGGGTTGTGCGGATCAAGGCTCACCGCCACCAGGATGAAATTGCTGCCGTCGGCGGCGCGCTTGCCGAAATAGAGAATGTTGTCGTTCCAGGCGTTGTAGATTTTCAGGCCCAAGTGGGTATGCAGCGCCGGGTTCTGCCGGCGGATGCGGTTGAGCTGGGCGATCTCGGCAATGATGTTGCCCGGCGCGGTGAAGTCCCGGGGGCGGATCTCGTATTTCTCCGAATCGAGGTATTCCTCCTTGCCCGGCACCGGTGCCGACTCACACAGCTCGAAGCCCGAATACATGCCCCACAGGCCTGAGCCCATGGTTGCCAGGGCCGCGCGGATCAAAAAACCGGCACGCCCCGACTCATGGAGAAAGGCCGGGTTGATGTCCGGCGTGTTGACGAAAAAATTCGGCCGGTAGCATTCACGCCACGGCGATTCATTGAGCTCACTGAAGTAGGTCGCCAGCTCAGCCTTGGTGTTGCGCCAGGTGAAATAGGTGTAGCTCTGGGAGTAACCGACCTTGCCCAGCCGCGCCATCATGGCCGGCGTAGTGAACGCTTCAGCCAGGAAGATCACTTCAGGATATTGCGCCCGCACATCGGCGATCAGCCATTGCCAGAACGGCAACGGTTTAGTGTGAGGGTTGTCGACGCGGAATATCTTCACGCCTTCCTTGACCCAGCCCACCACGATGTCCCGCAGCTCCGTCCACAGGCTGGGAATCGCATCGGCCGCGTAGAAATCAACGTTGACGATGTCCTGGTATTTCTTCGGCGGGTTTTCCGCATATTTGATCGTGCCGTCCGGCCGCCAGCTGAACCAGCCCGGGTGCTGCTTGAGCCAGGGGTGATCCTGGGAACACTGGATCGCGAAGTCCAGGGCGATCTCCAGGCCGTGGTCAGCGGCCGCCGCCACCAGGCGCCGGAAGTCCTCGCGGCTACCCAATTGCGGGTGAATGGCCTCGTGCCCGCCCTCCTCGCTGCCAATGGCATACGGACTGCCCGGGTCGTCGGGACCGGCAGTGAGGGAATTGTTCGGGCCTTTGCGGAAACTGCGACCGATGGGGTGGATCGGCGGGAAGTACAGCACGTCGAAGCCCATGTCCTGGATCACCGCCAGGCGCGAATGCACGTCGTTGAAAGTGCCGTGGCGCTGGGGATCGTCGGTGATCGAGCGGGGAAACAGCTCATACCAGCTGGCAAACTCGGACAGCTTGCGCTCCACATCCAGCGGATACTCGGGGCTGATGCTCAAGTACGGGCGATGATCGGCCCGGGACATCAGATCGGCACTGCGCGGTGCCAGGAACAGCGCCACCTGCTCGGTCGGCAACAAGCCGGAGAGCTCATGGTGCAAGGCCGCCAGTTGCTCGCTCAGTTCACCCGTGCTGCGCTCGACGGCCATTTGCACTTGGCTGCGCCCTTCCTGCAACTCCAGGCTGATCGGCACCCCTGCACCGAATTTCTTCTCCAACTCGTAGCGAAAACTGGCGAACTGATCGATCCAGGCCTCGATACAAAACACATAGCGGCCTTGTTCCGGCACGTTGAACTGGCCGTGCCAGCCGTTGTTGCCCAGGTCACTCATGACCTCGCTGTTCCACACTTCATCCTGCAGCGCACGCCAGCGAATGCGCACGGCCAGCTTGTCATGACCATCGGCGAAGACTTTGCTGGTCACTGTCACGTCCTGCCCAGCCACGGCCTTGGCGGCGAATTGCCCGCCGTCGATCACCGGCATGGTGCTTTCAATAGCGATACGCGGCAACAGCAAGGCTTGGGACAGCGGCAAATGCGGGTTGTAGGCCAGTTCAGTCGGGTGTTCGGCAGTCATCGAGCATCGCTCCTTTTACGCCCCATGGACGCGCTTGTGGCGGTAAAGGCCCAACGGGTCCCTGAAAAAACTCACTTAAACTCCGAACCGGATCAGCGGCTAAAAGTTCAGAGGGATTTACCCCGATGCATCCCGGGGATCAAAGCCGGTGCAAGGTGGTCAACAACAATAAGCACGACTCAAGCCATGTGCGTCACGGAGACCCGTCCCGATGAACATTCCCATCCCGGCCGAAACACCCGATCCGAACATCGACGACCCCACCTTGCCCCCGCCCGGCCCTGATCCCGAGCCGATTCCAGAGAAAGACCCGCCACTGGACCCACAACCGCCGCTGGGCGACCCGCCGAGCGAGGCGCCGCCGGAGCGGGTTTGATTCAAGCGTAGTAATAAAAAACCTGTTGTGTTTGCAGGCTCATAGCCGCGTCACGGCTTGCCGCCCTTCTCCAGCGCCCGGACGATCACCGGCATCACACTGAAGATCGCCAGCGCCAGCACCGTGCTGAGCACCGCCGTCGCCTCCCGGCCCAGCCCGGCGGCGACGCCAATGGCGGCGGTCATCCAGAGGCCCGCAGCCGTGGTCAGGCCCTTGACGTGACCTTCGTCGCCGTCGGTGTTTTTCAGGATGGTGCCGGCGCCGAGAAAACCGATGCCGGCGACCACGCCTTGTATCACCCGACTCATCGCGTCGGCCTGTGACCCGGACATCTGTGGCACCAATACGAACAGCGCCGCCCCCAGGGCCACAAGCATGTGGGTCCGCACGCCGGCAGCCTTGCCCTTGTGTTCGCGCTCGAAACCCAAAATGCCGCCCAACAGCGCGGCCATTAGCAGACGCACCGTGACCCGGGTCATCTGCTGGGCATCGGTGATGTCGGCGAATTCCGCCTGCAGGGTTACCCAGACTTCATGCCACCAGGCGTCCATGGACCGTCCTCTTTTTCATTCGATAAACGATGGACCGCAGGCGGCGCCAGAGGTGCGCCCGACCGCTGATCAGCCGCAACGAACCCTGGCTTGGCCGCGCGACCTAACGTTCATGACCCCAGAAGGAGCAACACCATGACTGTCCGTATCGATGACAACCAGACCTGCCATTTCGAAACCCCCAATGGCACCGAACAGCGCCCTGCCAGCGAGCTGACCATCATCACCGACCCGGACAAGGCCATGTCAGTCGTGGAGCTCAATGGCGACCGGGTCTACATCACCGAGGCCGAGGCCGATGCACTGACCGTGGCCGGCGCAGTCGACGGGCGCAAGCACCTGAAGGCCAGCGACAGCGGCTCGGCGATCTGAACGGCTTGAAGCCTCTGCGAGGTGTTCAATCCGTGGGAGCAAAGCTTGCTCGCGATGAAAACAACACGATACTTCTTGAACCGAGGTGTCTGTATCGCGAGCAAGCTTTGCTCCCACTACCCCCTGGCCTCAACGGTATGTTCGCTCGTCCTCGGGTGCATCAAAGTGTCGCAGGGCCTGGGTTTCGCGGCATCTGATCCGGTTTTTATCGAAACACCTGAGTCTGTTATGCAAACAGTTCCATGGTCATAGTGCCCCGGCCAGATAGAGGCTGATGAGCGACCGACCATGAGCGATAGAATCCCCGTCCAGTTGATACAGACGTTCGAACCTGCGCCAACGAAGATAAAGGCCAGGAGCACCGACAACCTGATCCACACCCGCAGCTTCACCGGTTTGTTTCGTACCCTGCGCATCAGCGGTGCGGGGGTTCTGTTCCTGCTGTTCTTCGGCACGGTGTGGTTGAACTGGGGCGGACGCCAGGCGGTGCTCTGGGACCTTTCCGAAAGCAAATTCCACATCTTTGGCGCGACCTTCTGGCCCCAGGATTTCATCCTGCTGTCGGCCTTGCTGATCATTGCCGCCTTCGGCCTGTTTGCGATCACCGTGTTTGCCGGCCGCGTGTGGTGCGGGTACACCTGCCCGCAGAGTTCCTGGACCTGGATCTTCATGTGGTGCGAGAAAATCACCGAGGGCGAACGCAACCAGCGGATCAAACTGCAGGCCGCGCCCTGGGGCCTGAACAAACTCTTGCGCCGCAGCGCCAAGCACACGCTGTGGCTGGCCATCAGCCTGCTCACCGGCCTGACGTTCGTGGGGTACTTCACACCGATCCGCCCCTTGGCCGAAGAACTGCTGACCCTGCAAATGGCCGGCGTGAGTCTGTTCTGGGTGCTCTTCTTTACCGCAGCCACCTATCTCAACGCCGGCTGGCTGCGTGAAGCGGTGTGCATGCATATGTGCCCCTATGCACGCTTCCAGAGCGTGATGTTCGACAAGGACACGCTGACCATTTCCTACGATGCGGCCCGCGGTGAAATCCGCGGCCCACGCAAACGCGAGGCAAACCCGGCCAATATTGGCCTGGGCGACTGCATCGACTGCCAGATGTGCGTGCAGGTCTGCCCCACCGGCATCGACATCCGCGACGGCCTGCAGATGGAGTGCATCGGCTGCGCGGCCTGCATCGATGCCTGCGACTCGATCATGGACAAGATGGGCTACGCCCGCGGCCTGATCAAATACACCTCCGAACATCAGCTGCAGGGTGGCAAGACTCACCTGCTCAGGCCTCGGCTGATCGGCTATACCGCCGTGCTGCTGGTGATGATCGGCGCGCTGGTCGTGGCGCTGATGCAACGGCCCATGGTGTCGCTGGACGTCAGCAAGGACCGTGGCCTGTTTCGGGAAAACAGCGCAGGCCAGATCGAGAACATCTACAGCCTGAAAATCATCAACAAGACCCAACAGCGCCAGGATTACCATCTGTCCCTGGTGGACGGCGACGGCTTCATCCTGCAAGGCAAGACCCAACTGAGCCTGGCCCCGGGGGAAATCGTCGATGTGCCGGTGTCGGTGGCGATGCTCAGCGAACGGCCCGGCAAAGGCTCCCAGGAAATGACGTTCAAGGTCGCCGACAGCGACGAGCCAGGCATCTACAGCATCGCCAAGAGCCGTTTTGTCGCACCGATGAATCGTTGAAGCTTTAAGATGCCGGGCACCTGTGGGAGCGAGCGTGTGGGAGCAAAGCTTGCTCGCGAAGAACGATAACGCGACCTTACTGTTGATCCGTGTCGCCTGCGTCGCGAGCAAGCTTTGCTCCCACAGAATCTCCCACAGTTTAAAAAGCGCAAACCACGCGTCATTCAAGACTGGGCACCACCATGAAACGCTACGAGAAATTTGCCGACGACATCGCTGAACTGATCCGCTCGGGCATGCTGGGGCCAGGTCAGCGTGTGCCGTCGGTACGCTACGCCAGCCAGACCTACGGTGTCAGCCCGTCCACCGTGTTCCAGGCCTATTACCTGCTGGAACGACGCGGCATGATCCGGGCCCGGCCGCGCTCCGGCTACTTCGTCAACACCCATGCGCCGAGCCCGTTTTCGGAGCCTGCGATCAGCAGCCAGGTGCACGAGTCCACCGAAGTCGACGTCAGTGAACTGGTATTTTCGGTCCTCGACTCGATCAAGGACCCGGCCACCGTACCGTTCGGCTCGGCATTCCCCAGCCCGATGCTGTTCCCACTGCAACGGCTGTCCCGTTCGCTGTCCAGCGCAACACGGGACATGGACCCGCGAATGGTGGTCACGGACATGTCGCCAGGCAACCCGCAACTGCGCCGACAGATCGCCCTGCGCTACATGGTCGGCGGGTTGATGCTGCCCATGGAGGAGCTATTGGTCACCAACGGCGCCCTGGAAGCGTTGAACCTGTGCCTGCAAGCCGTGACCGAGCCCGGCGATCTGGTGGCGATCGAAGCGCCAGCGTTCTACGCCAGCCTGCAAGTACTGGAGCGCCTGAAGCTCAAGGCCGTGGAAATTCCCGTGCACCCGCGCGACGGCATCGACCTGGACGTGCTGGCGCAGACACTGGAGCGCCATCCGATCAAGGCCTGTTGGTGCATGACCAGCTTCCAGAACCCCATGGGCGCGACCATGCCCGAGGAGCGCAAACAGGCGTTGGTAGAGTTGCTGCGCCGCCATCAGGTGCCGCTGATCGAGGACGACGTGTACGCCGAACTCTATTACGGCCAGCAGGCCCCCAAGCCTGCCAAGGCGTTCGACACCGAAGGCTTGGTGATGCATTGCGGTTCGTTCGCCAAGAGCCTGGCACCGGGTTATCGCATCGGCTGGGTCGCCGCCGGGCGCTACGCGCAGAAGATCGAACGGCTCAAGCTCATGACCTCGTTGTGCGCCTCGATGCCGGCCCAGGCCGCCATCGCCGACTACCTGCAACACGGCGGCTACGACCGTCACCTGCGCAAACTGCGCTATGCCCTGGAGGAACAGCAAAGCGCGATGCTCGCCGCCATCGCCCGCTACTTCCCCGCCCAGACCCGGGTCAGCCAGCCGGCGGGGGGCTACTTCCTGTGGCTGGAGCTGCCGGAGCAGATGGATTCGCTCAAGCTGTTCCAGATGGCCCTGGCCCAGGGCATCAGCATCGCGCCGGGACCGATCTTTTCACCAACCCGGCGTTTCAGGAATTGCATCCGCTTGAATTACGGCAGCCCGTGGACCGAGGCCTCGGAAAAGGCCATGGAGACGTTGGGGCGGATTATTCGCTCGTTCTGATATCGGGTTGTCCGTCAGACCGCCATCGCGAGCAAGCTTTGCTCCCACATCGGAACACTGTCCCCTGTGGGAGCAAAGCTTGCTCGCGATAGGGCCAAAACAGACACCCCAGGACTCAGCGCCCGCCCCCCAGATCCACAAACGTCCCGGTCGCATACGAAGCCTTGTCCGACAACAGCCAGATAATCGCTTCGGCCACTTCATCCGGACGCCCGCCCCGAGCCATGGGGATCGCTGATTCCAGCTTGCTGACCCGGTCCGGGTCACCGCTCAGGGCATGGAAATCGGTGTAGATGTAGCCGGGGCGCACCGCGTTGACGCGAATGCCTTCGCCGGCCACTTCCTTGGACAAGCCGATGGTGAAGGTGTCCAGCGCGCCCTTGGAGGCCGCGTAATCGACGTACTCCCCCGGTGCGCCCAAGCGCGCGGCCACCGACGAGACGTTGACGATGCTGCCACCCTGCCCGCCGTGCCTGGGCGACATGCGCAGCACCGCGTGCTTGGCGCAAAGAATCGGCCCCAGCACGTTGGTCTTCATGATCTTGAGAATGCGGAATTCGGACATTTCATCGAGCCGGGATTTCTGCGCGACCGTGCCGGCGTTGTTCACCAGGGCGGTGACACGGCCCAGCTCGGCGTCCACCCGGTCGAACAGGCCGATCACTTCGTCTTCGATGCTCACGTCGGCCCGCACGGCAATCGCCTGCGCGCCCTTGGCCCGGACCTGTTCGAGCACCTCCTGCGCAGCACTCTCATCGGACTGGTAATTGATGCAGATCCGATAGCCCAACTCGGCAGCCAACAGCGCCGTGGCCGCCCCGATTCCGCGGCCGCCACCGGTGATGACGATGACTTTATCCACGTTTGCTTCCCCCATTCCACGGATAGACATCCGGCCCAAGAATAGCGTTCACGTCACGCTTTGCACAAACCGTTGCGCTTACCGGGCCAGGGCGCACAGATCCAGGCGTCCGTCCAACAGTGGCGGGCACCAGTAATAGCCGCCGGTGATTGGCCGGCTCATGCGATACAGGCCATCGGTGATGCCGTCTTCCAGGCCACTCATGCGGCGCAGTTGTGCCTCGAAAGCATCGAGGGAGAAACCGAACGCCAGGAACATCAGCCCCGCACGGTCGCCTTCGATCCACGGCATGGAACGACGCACCACGAACGCCTCCGGGGCGAAGCTTTCCTGGGCGGTGCGCTTGACGTGGGCCGATTCCGGCGCGTCGTCGAGTTCTTCGTTGTCGCTCAGGCGACGGCCCATGATGTTGTCGCGCTCATGGGGTTGCATCGCCGCGAAGCCATCCAGATCGTGCTGCCATTGCTGGATCGCGGCGAAACTGCCACCGCGCACCCCATCGACACCCTGGGTCAGGGCGGCGGCGATGGCCGCTTCGTCGTGAGGGTTTTCGGTGCCGTCTTCGTAGCCGGTCAGGTCATGGCCGGTCATATGGCGGAAGGTTTCGTTCATCTGCACCAGGCGCAGCGCCGGGGCCAGCACCGCCTCGATGGCGCGACTGCGGTGCATCAGCTCGCCGCGGTCTTCGCCGTGCAGCCAGCACCACAGCGCGTGTTGGGTCGAGGGGTTGTCCACGCCTACGCCGGCCAACGCTGGGAAGGCTCGCAAGCCTTCGACCTGGGCGCCCAGCGCCTGGACCAGCGATTCGCCAAAACCGACCACGGCCCGCCCATCGACCAGCAACAGGAGTTTGTCTATCGCAGCCGGCAATGCCTCGACCGATTCCAGGGCAAAAAACAAATGACGGGCCTGAGGCGGAACAGGGGTGGCGAGAATGCCGGGCTGGTAGTAACTCATGTGAACTCCTTTAGAAAGAGCGCAAGTTTACCCGGCAGCCGTGGGTTTGTGTGGTTTGCCATGCGACACCGAAAAGCCGGCGACCGAAGATTTTCGTAGGAACACTCCTGCGGTTCAGTCGGACGACTCCGAAGCGCCCTTGAGCCGGATGAGCACCGATTGCCGAACAACCGAAAACCTCCTAGATTGACCACCCCAAGATGCACTCAGGCATCGAAAGCTGCTGGATGCAGAGCGGCTTGAACCACCGCCATCCAAGGAGACGGTCCGACATGCACATGGCTAAATCGATACTCGCAGGCACTTTTTTCCTGGTCTGCGGGGCAGCTCCGGGCTTTGCCCAGGATCGTATTGAAGACGCTGTCAATGCCACGATCCAGCCCTTGATGAAGCAACAGGACATCGCCGGCATGGCCGTGGCGATCACCTACAACGGTCAACGCCATTACTTCAACTACGGCGTGGCCTCCAAGGACACGAAAAAGCCGGTCACCGACCAGACTCTCTTCGAAATCGGCTCGATCAGCAAGACCTTCACCGCCACCCTTGGCGCCTATGCCCAGGCCCAGGGCAAGCTGTCCCTGGCGGACCCGGCCAGTCGCTTTGCTCCCGAGCTGCGCGGCAGTGCCTTCGAGGGTATCAGCCTGCTCAACCTCGCCACCTATACCGCCGGTGGCCTGCCGTTGCAGTTCCCCGCCGAGGCGGACCATCCGGACCGGATGTTCAGTTATTACACGACCTGGAAGCCGCTCTACCCGGCCGGCACTCAGCGGCTCTATTCAAACCCGAGCATCGGCCTGTTCGGCTATCTGGCAGCCCGCAGCCTGGAGCGGCCGTTTGACGAGGTGATGGAGCGCACGCTGATGCCAGGGCTGGGCCTCCAGCACAGCTATGTGCGGGTGCCGCAGGATCAGTTGGGCCGATACGCCCAAGGCTATGCAAAAGACGGCAAGCCCGTCCGGGTCGGACCGGGAGCCCTGGACTCCGAGGCCTACGGGGTGAAAACCAGCTCATCGGACCTGATGCGTTTCCTCGAGGCCAACCTGCGACCGGAAAAACTGGACGCGGATCTGAAGCAAGCGATCGCCACGACGCATACAGGTTTCTACAGGGTTGGCGGGATGAATCAGGGGCTGGGCTGGGAGTTCTACCCCGCTCCGTTCACCTTGGATGACCTGCTCGCTGGCAACACACCGCAAATGGCCCTGACCCCACAAAAAGTCGAACCTCTCAACCCGCCTCGCCCAGCGCCGGACGGCGCCTGGATCAACAAGACAGGATCTACCAACGGTTTCGGCGCATACGCGGCGTTCGTACCCGGAAAGGACATGGGGATCGTCATGCTAGCGAACAGGAATTACCCGATCGAAGAACGGGTGAAAGCGGCGCATCGGATCCTCGCTGCGCTGGACGTGAAATAAATCGGCTGGGCTCACTTGTGGCGAGGGGATTTATCCCCTCATCACAAGAGTCTGTCGGCGGAAATCAATCATCCAGCGGCTTCACCGGCCCCGCCGGCTTGACTGCCTTGCCAGGCTTGGCGCCTTTCGCATCCTTGGTCGGTGCAGGCTCTGGCGCGGGTGGTGGGGCTGGAGGTGTTGCTTCTTTCTCTGCCGCAGGCAGTTTATCGACGGCATCGAAGAGGTCTTTCAGTTCGATCGCCCCGGAATGCTCAAGCTTCTTTTCCCCGTCCTTGCCCACCAGGATGATCTTGGTCTGTGCTCCGGCTCCCAGCTTGAGCGAGCGAATCAACGCCATGGTGCTTTGCGGATCCAGATCCTTGCCATCGCGCTGCCCAATGGTATTGAGCACGGTATAGAGCACCATGTTGCGCTCGGAAAAGCCCTGCTTGCCTGCCGGTTCATCCAAGGCCTTTTTCAGGCTCACCCAGGCAGGGTCGACCGTGCTGGGCGCGATGACGACAAGGGGACGTGACTTGCCTGCGTCCGCCAACAGCGGCGAGTCGCCATCGGCAGCGAACAGTGGGCCGGCGATGGCCAGCAAGGTAGCGAAGGTCAACGACCGAATGAGCATGCGCCTCTCCTTTTGATATTTACGCTGTACTGATTGCACAGGGCGGCGATTGTTCCGCGAGAGTCGCTCAATACTGCGCCTGCCTGACTTGAAGCTTAGGCCAGGGGGTTCATTGCGCAACCGCAAGGAGAGCGCTGAAGTCGGGAGAGACTAATTGTGGGAGCGAGCTTGCTCGCGATAGCGTCATGACGCCCAACATCGAGTCGACTGACACACCGTTATCGCGAGCAAGCTCGCTCCCACACTATTGGACTTGAGCTGACTGTTCTAGAACGCCAGCTTGAACCCGATCATCGCCAGCATCACCGCCAGGCACGGGCGCAGCAATTCGTCGGAGATGCGTCCCGACAAATGACTGCCCAGGTAGATCCCCGGCAACGAACCGATCAGCAGGAAACCCAGGATGTGCCAGTCCATGTTGCCCATGCTCGCATGGCCCAGGCCAGCCACCAGGGTCAGCGGTACGGCGTGGGCGATCTCGGTGCCCACCAGGCGCTTGGTGACCAGGAACGGGTAGAGGATGAACAGCGCGACAGTGCCCAGGGCGCCAGCGCCGATGGAGGTCAAGGCGACCATCGCACCCAGCACGAGGCCAGTGATGACCGTCAGCACATTGAGGCGCGAACCGGAGGGGTTGTAGTGGCCGCCAGCGCGGTCGTGGGCAAATTGCAGCAGGCGCTTCTTGAACAGGATCGCCAGGGCGGTGGCGAACAACACAAAGCCCAAGGCTTGCTTGATTACCGCGTTCATCGCCTCGGGGGAGCTGTGCAGGCTGCTGAGGAACCACAGCGTCAAGCCGACCGCCGGCACACTGCCCAACGTCAGCCAGCCAGTAATCGCCCAGTCGATGTTGCGATTTTTTGCATGAACCAGGACACCACCAGACTTGGTAATAGCCGCGTACAGCAGGTCCGTACCTACCGCCGTCGCAGGGTTGATACCAAACCACAACAGGATCGGGGTCATCAGCGAACCACCGCCGACGCCGGTCATCCCAACGATGAAACCGACCACCAGGCCTGCAACGACTAAACCGACATTACCGAAATCCATTAAACCCGTCTCAGCACGACCGCGTGAAAAATCTGGTCGCGAGCATAGCGATTTTTCTTATAACCTCCTATATCGATGTGATCTATCTTTATTCCTTTTCCATAGCTTCACTGAACCGGCAGGAAGTTGAGGAACAGCAGGCTCTGGGCGTAATTCAAGCCGATCCGCCGGTAGCGCTCATCGAGCATCTGGGTCAGCAGGTCCAATCGGGCGACGATTTTTCCGAACTCCACGGCGAAACTCAGGTTGCTGCCCTCCTCCGAAATCTCATTGGAAAACAGCAACAGCTTGCCGTCCTTGTTCTGCCGCTGGCTCAGCAGCCAGGTGGCCTTTTCGATATTGCGCGCCGCGTTGCTGACAAAACGCGGGTCGATGGTGTCGGTCATGTAGAACTCGAGGCGATTGCCGTGCGCGGTGACCAGCATGCTGCCAATGGCATAGATGAACGCCCCTACCCGATCGCCGAGAAATTCCGGGCTCATGGCATAGCTCAGGGCTGCCAGGTCCTTCTTGCCACCCAGGGTCGGCAAGGGCTGTTGCTGCTCGATGGCCATGCGCACCTGTTTTTCCGCAGTGCGGGCGTCGAGAAAACCGGACTTGCGCAGTTCCTCGGGGTTGCGCAGGTACAGCTTGTTCATCAGCAGATAGAGGCTTTGCAGGTTGTCGTGCATCGACAACGTGGCCATGCGATCGACGCTGGTCTGCAAGAACTCCTGGGGCCTGGCGTTGCTGAACTGCGTGACCATGTCCTGCCCCTGCTGATGGCTGCAGCCGCCGCTGAACAGCATCGACACACCGACCAACAATGCCAGGCAACAACGGCGCAATCTCGTCACAGAATAAAAAACACCGGCCATCGAATCTCGGTCTGGGCATGGGGAAGCGATGGGGGGTCGTCGCTTCCAGGCCATGGATAGAGCGGCAAAAATCGCAAAAGTGCAGTACCCGGAGCAAACCTTCGGTCTCCAGCAACATCCCCCTCACTCAATTAGTCTTACTTTTTAATTGATAAATCCTTATTAATGGCTATAAATCCCTTCTCACCCATCAAATAGAAAGACTACTAACCAGAAAAACCTTCAGCGCTGTCCGACCAGTAGCGGACTCGCCCCGCGTTCAAAACAACAACAAAACAACAGGAAGGAAGGTCATACCATGCTTGAATCCAGACAACTGCTCACGGCCCTCGGAGTGTCTCTGATGATCGCCACCTCGGCTTCCCACGCTGCCGGCCTGACCAACGAACGTGGTGCGTTCGGCAAAACCGACGACGGCACGGCGGTGGAAAAATTCGTGCTGCGCAACAGTCACGGCATGGAGGCCACGGTCATCACCTACGGCGGCATCCTCCAGTCATTGAGCGTGCCGGACAAACACGGCAAGGCCGCCGACATCGTGCTCGGCTTCGACGACGTGCAGGGTTACCAGAAGAACGGCAGCGTGTATTTCGGCGCGACCATCGGCCGCTTCGGCAATCGCCTGGCCGACGGCGCCTTCGAGCTGGACGGCAAGCGTTACCAGGTGCCGCAGAACGACCATGGCAATTCCTTGCACGGCGGGCCGCAAGGGTTCGACAAGCGCGTCTGGAAGGCCCAGCCCCATAATGCCAAGGACTCGGTGGGCGTCACCCTGACCTACTTGTCAGCCGATGGCGAGATGGGTTTCCCCGGTGCACTGAAGACCGACGTCACCTACAGCCTCAACGAACAGAACGAGTTGCGCATCGAGTACAAAGCCACCACCGACAAGCCCACAGTGCTGAACCTGACCAACCACAGCTATTTCAACCTGGCCGGGGCAGGCAACGGCGACATACTCGAGCAGGTCGCGACCCTGCACGCGGCCCATTACACGCCGGTCACCGGCAAGCTCATTCCCACTGGCGAACTGGCCCCCGTGGCCGGCACACCGATGGACTTCACCCAACCCACCGCCATCGGCACCCATATCAAGGCCGATCACCCACAACTCAAATTCGCCGAACCGAAACAAGGCGGCTTCGATTTCAACTGGGCGCTGGACGCCAAGGGCGACGTGAACAAACTGGCCGCCGAGGTGTATGACACGGACTCCGGACGACGCCTGCAGCTCTACACCACCGAGCCTGGCGTGCAGTTCTACACCAGCAACTTCCTCGACGGCACCGTCAAGGGCAAGCAAGGCAAGGTCTATCCACATTGGGGCGCGTTCACCCTGGAAACCCAGCACTACCCCGACTCGCCCAACCAGCCGAACTTCCCTTCGACGCGGCTTGATCCGGGCCAGACCTACACCCAGACCATGGTGTTGAAGTTCTCCGCGAAATAAAAAAAAGCACCACACCCGTAGGAGCTGTCGAGCAAAGCGAAGCTGCGATCTTTCCCCAGACAATTGAGTTTGGAGCGAAAAGATCGCAGGCTTCGCCAGCTCCTACGACTATCCTGCTGTCCATTGGATTATCGATCAGCACAACAGGAGAAAGGCATGAGGACGCTGGAATTGGCGGGTGTGTCCGTACCGGTCATTGGCCAGGGCACCTGGCGCATGGGTGAGGAACCGTCTCATCACAAGAAAGAAGTGGCCGCCCTGCGGTTGGGAATCGAATTGGGCATGACCCTGATCGACACGGCGGAGATGTATGCCGAAGGCGGTGCCGAAACCGTCGTTGGCGAAGCGATCACCGGCCTGCGCGACCAGGTTTTCCTGGTGAGTAAAGTCTACCCTCACAACGCCAGTCGCAAAGGCATTCCCCTGGCCTGCGAACGCAGTCTGCGGCGGCTCGACACCGATTACATCGACCTTTATCTGCTGCACTGGCGCGGGCAGTACCCGCTGGACGAAACCGTCGAAGCCTTCGAGCGGCTGCGCGAAGAAGGCAAGATCGGCCGTTGGGGCGTGTCGAACTTCGATGTAGCGGACCTTGAAGAACTGGCCGCGCCGGCCTGCGCGACCAACCAAGTGCTGTACAACCTGCAGGAACGCGGCATCGAATTCGACCTGCTGCCCTGGTGCCAGCGCCAGTCCATGCCCGTCATGGCCTACTGCCCGGTCGGCCAGGGCGGACACCTGCTCAAGGATCACACCCTGGGACAGATCGCCGAACGCCATCGCGCCACACCGGCGCAGATCGCACTGGCCTGGCTGTTGCGCCAGGACAATGTGATTGCCATTCCCAAGGCCGTGAAACCTGAGCATGTGCGTTTGAATGCCGAAGCGGCCAACCTCAAGCTGGAACCGCAAGACCTGGCAGCCCTAGACCTGATATTTCCCCAGCCCCAGCGCAAGCAGCGCTTGGCGATGGTCTGAAGACCCATTCAACCTCGGGATTCACACTGACTTGTGGCGAGGGAGTTCATCTGTGGGAGCAAGGCTTGCCCGCGATGGAGGCGATACGGTGTCCTAGGAAAAACGAGGCGCCCGCATCGCGGGCAAGCCTTGCTCCCACAGGGGATAAACCCTGACCACGGGCTCGGCCTGAATACCACGGAGTTTCAGAACAACCCCATCTGTCCACCCACCAACGTCGAAAAATCATCATCCACAAACGGCAGGATCGCATCCGCCACCGGCTGTAGCTGTTTGGTCACGTAGTGGTCGTAATCGATTGACGCACTGCGGATTTCCAGCGGTTCGGGGCCGGCGACGGTGATGACGTAGCTGATCCAGCCGCCATTCTGGTATTGCCGCGGACGGCCCTGGCGCTGGTTGAACTCATCGGCCAGCCGCGCGGCCCGCACATGGGGTGGGACGTTGCGTTCATAGTCTTCCAGCGGCCGACGCAGACGCTTGCGGTAGACCAACCGTTCATCGAACGCGCCGGCCAGGGTCTGCCGCACATAATCGCGCACATAATCCTGATAGGGCTTGCGGTGGAAAATCCGCCCGTACAGCTCCTGCTGGAACTGCCGGGCCAGCGGCGACCAGTCGGTGCGCACGGTTTCCAGGCCCTTGTAGACGATTTCGTCGCTGCCATCGGCACGGGTTACCAATCCGGCGTAGCGTTTCTTGCTGCCCTCCTCGGCGCCGCGGATAGTCGGCATCAGAAAGCGCTTGAAATGCGTTTCGAACTGCAGCTCCAGCGCACTCTCCAGCCCGAACTCATCGCGCACCTGCTCACGCCACCATTGGTTGACGTGGGCCACCAACTCGCGACCGATCCTGGCCGCTTCCTCCTGGCCATGGGCACGACGAAGCCAAACGAACGTGGAATCGGTATCGCCATAGATCACCACATGCCCCTGGGCTTCGATCAACTGGCGGGTGCGCTGCATGATCTCGTGACCGCGCAGGGTGATGGACGAGGCCAGGCGTGTGTCGAAGAAACGGCAGCCACTGGAACCGAGCACGCCATAAAAGGCGTTCATGATGATTTTCAACGCTTGGGACAGCGGCGCATTGTGCTCGCGCTTGGCGGTCTCCCGGCCTTCGGAGATCCGCGCCACGATGGCTGGCAGGCAATGTCGAGTACGGGAGAAGCGCGCCCCGCGAAAGCCTGGCACCGATTCCTGGTCATCCGGGTGACGCAACCCTTCGATCAAACCCACCGGGTCAATCAGGAAGGTGCGGATGATCGATGGATACAGGCTCTTGTAGTCCAGCACCAGCACCGACTCGTAGAGGCCCGGTTGGGAGTCCATGACAAAACCACCCGGGCTGGCCTCGGGCGGACGCTGGCCCAGGTTGGGTGCAACAAACCCTTGGCGATGCATCAGCGGCATGTACAGGTGCGTGAAGGCCGCCACCGAACCTCCGCTGCGGTCCGCCGGCAGCCCGGTGACGCTGGCCCGCTCCAAGAGGAACTTGAGCAACTCGGTCTTGGCGAAGATCCGTGTCACCAGTTCACAGTCCTTGAGGTTGTAGCGGGCCAGGGCCGGCTTGTCCTCGGCGAACATGCGATTGATCTCGTCCATGCGCTGGTACGGGTTATCGATGGACTTGCCCTCCCCCAGCAGCGTCTGGGCGACGTTTTCCAGGCTGAACGAGGGGAAACTCCAGGTGGCCGAACGCAGGGACTCGATACCGTCGATGATCAGCCGGCCAGCGGCCGAGGCGAAGAAGTGGTTGTTGCGCGCGCCGTGCTCGCGCCATTGCATCTCTTCGCCACCGCGTCCCAGACGCAACGGCACCGCCAGGCGCCGGGCGTGTTCATGCAGCACTCGCAGGTCGAATTGCACCAGGTTCCAGCCAATGATCGCGTCAGGGTCGAAACGGGCGAACCAATCGTTGAGTTTCTTCAGCAGCACCGTGCGCGATTCGCAGTATTCCAGCTGGAAATCCACGCCGGTATCGTCGCCATTGGCTGGCCCGAGCATGTAGACCTGGCGCTCGCCGCAGCCTTCCAGGGCGATGGAATACAGTTCGCCCTGGGCGGTGGTTTCGATGTCCAGGGACACCAGGCGCAACGGTGGACGGTATTCGGGCGCCGGCTTCATCTGGGCATCGACCAGCAGGCCATCGGCAGCCGGCGTACCGCCAAACCAGACCGGGGCGGTGATGAAGCGCTCCATCAGGTAGCGCTCCGGCGGCCGGATGTCCGCTTCGAACACCTCCACGCCGGCGCGGCGCAGGGTGGTGTCCAGGCGCATCAGTTGGGCATGCTGCTGGCAATACAATCCCAGCACCGGACGATGCTCGAAATCCAGCAGGTCCAGGGGGCGCAGTTCTACCTCCTTCTCCCCTTGCAGCAAGGCTTCGAGCTGGCCGCGCTGGATCTGCGGCACAAAGGCCACCGACGTTTGCACTGGGAGGCGCACGCGCTGGGGACCGGCGTCGGTCGCCAGCCAGAACTCGACTTCGGTGCCGGCCGGGGTATCGCGCCAATGCCGGGTCAGGACGAAGCCCTGCTGTAAATCCACCGCTGCAACCTCGAATTCTACGTAGGCGACGATTCTACCCTGTGGCGAGGGGATTTATTCCTTTGTGGGAGCAAGGCTTGCCCGCGATGCGGTTCAACTGCTAGACCGTGTCATCGTTCATCGCGAGCAAGCTTTGCTCCCACAGGCTTGCTCCCACAGAGGGACGCCCCTCGCCACAATGCTGGATGGCATCACATCGGTGGGAAATCCCCCGGTAATGACGCTTTTGGACGACTGGCCGCCGCTTTACCGCTTGCTCTGCGCCGTTGGGTCTACGATGCTTTAACAACCAGCAAAAACAACACCCGAGGCCCCCCATGAAAACCGTCGCGCAGTTGCTCCGGATAAAAGACGAGAAGAACCAGCAAGTGCACACCATCTCACCGGACGACATGGTATTGCAGGCCCTGATGCGCATGGCCGAGAAGAACGTCGGTGCGTTGCTGGTAGTGAAGAACGATGAAGTGCTGGGGATCATCAGCGAGCGCGACTATGCCCGCAAAATGGTCTTGCGCGGGCGCTCATCGGTGGGCACGAAGGTCAGTGACATCATGGTCTCCCCCGTGATCACCATCGACCCGCACCAGAACGTCGAGACCTGCCTGAGCATCATGACCGAAAAACACCTGCGGCATTTACCAGTGGTAGAGGACGGCAAACTGGTCGGCCTGCTGTCCATCGGCGACCTGGTCAAGGAAGCCATCGCCGAACAGGCCGATCTGATCAAACAACTGGAGCAATACATTCGCGGGGAATGATCCATTCGGTCGGGTTGCTCATTCTCAAGGCACTTCTATATTGAAGGGGTTGTTCCTGCGAGCATCCCAATGGCCAACACCGACCGACTGATCATTTGTGAACATTGCGATGCGGTGTACGAGCCGGTGGTGCTCGTCGCGCACCAGAAAGCTTCGTGCGTGCGCTGCCACGCGGTGATCCAGCGCTACAACGGCCTGACCATCGAGCAGCGCCTGGCCTTGAGCGTGACGGCAGCGGTGCTGTGGGCCTTCGCCAACATCTACCCGATCATGAGCATCCGCCTCCAGGGCCTGAGCAACAGCGCGACGTTATGGGATTCCATCGTGGCGCTGAGCCATGGGCCGATCACCTTCATCGCCCTGGTGACAGCGGTGGCGATCATCATCGCACCGGCCTTTCAATTGGCGCTCCTGCTCTGGGTACTGGGCCATGCCTACCTCCAGCGGCGGGCACCGGGGTTCAACCTGTGCATGCGCAGCCTTGAAACCCTGCGGCCCTGGAGCATGCTGGAAGTGTGCCTGCTGGGCGCGCTGGTGGCGGTGATCAAGCTCGCCGGCCTGCTGGACGTGCTCCCGGGCATCGGCCTGTTCGCCCTGGCGGCCCTGAGCCTGCTGATGATCCGCATTGCCGGGCGCGATGTCCGCGACCTGTGGGACAGCCTGTGAACGGCCAGCCGCTGGACACCCCGCCAGAGGCCCGCGACCTGGACCTGTGCCTGTGCCACAGTTGCGGCCTGGCCTGCGACATGACCGACGAGCCCCAGACCTGCCCCCGCTGCGACGCCGCCCTGCATCGACGCAAACCCGACGCCATCACCCGCACCTGGGCCTACATGCTCGCCGCGCTGGTGTTCTACATCCCGGCCAACCTGCTGCCGGTCATGAATACCCAGATGCTCGGCGAAGGCGCCGACAGCACCATCATCAGCGGCGTCATCGAGTTCTGGCAAAGTGGCGCCTGGGACATCGCCCTGATTATCTTCATCGCCAGCATCGCGGTGCCCGGCATCAAGTTCGTGGTGCTGACCCTGTTGCTGGTGACCGCACAGCGGCGCAGCACCTGGGCCCAGGTCCAGCGGGCGAAGCTGTACCGGCTGGTGGAAGTCATCGGCTACTGGTCGATGCTCGATGTGCTGGTGGTTGCCCTGGTGGCGGCCCTGGTCAAGTTCCAGGCATTGAGCGACATCGAACCACGACCGGGCATCCTGTTCTTCGGCCTCGTGGTGCTGTTCACCATGCTGTCGGCCATGAGTTTCGACCCCCGGCTGATCTGGGACACTCAACCATCCGAGGAGGTCATGGATGAAGTCGCAAGCCACTGACGGGCAGCAACCCGCCCCCGGCCGCGCCCACGTCACCACCCGCCGCTGGACGGTGTCGCTGGTGTGGATCGTGCCGATCATCGCGGTGCTGGTGGGCATTTCCCTGGTGGTCCACAACTGGCTGCAGGAAGGCCCGACCATCACCATCACCTTCAAGACCGGCCAAGGCCTGACCGCCAACAAGACCCAGGTCAAATATCGCAACGTGGTCATCGGCCAGGTCACCGACGTGCAACTGAGCGAGGACCAGAAGAACGTCACCGCCACGGTCAAGCTCGCCAAGACAGCCGACACCTTCACTCACGAAGATTCGGTGTTCTGGGTCGTACGGCCACGCATCGGGGCCGGCGGTATCTCGGGGATCGACACCTTGCTGTCGGGGGATTTCATCGGCGCCGACGCCGGCCAGTCGAAAGTGCGTGCCAAGTCCTTCACGGGCCTGGAGAACCCGCCGCCCATCACCTACGGCGAACCGGGCAAGCGCTTCACCCTGCATTCCCAGGACCTCGGTTCGCTGGACATCGGCTCGCCGGTGTATCTGCGCAAGATCCCGGTGGGCCAAGTGGTGTCCTACGCCCTGGACGCCGAGGGCAAAGGCGTCAACATCGACGTATTCGTCAACGCCCCCAACGATGTGTATGTCACCGAAAACACCCGGTTCTGGAACGTCAGCGGCGTGGACGTGAACGTCGGCGCCAATGGTTTCGCGGTCAAGACCGAATCGCTCTCGGCCTTGCTGCTGGGCGGCATCGCGTTTCGGGCGCCGGAGTACAGCCCCAACGACGTCCCCGCCAGCGAGGACAAGACCTATGAGCTGTTTGCCGACCAGCAGAGCGCCCTCGCCCCGCCTGATGGCAAGGCGCAATACCTGGCCCTGCGCTTCGATCAGGCGCTGCGCGGCTTGCGCGTCGGTGCGCCGGTGGAGTTCCTCGGGGTGGAAGTCGGCAGGGTGGTGGCCATCCATCTGGATTTCGATGAGAAACAGCGCAGCTTTCCGGTCAACGTCGGCGTGGTGATCTACCCGCAACGCCTGGGCAAGGCCCATGAAAAACTGCTCAAGTCGCTCAATCACAATCCAGACGACGAAGCCGCTGGCGCCCGCCTGATCGGCAGCTTCGTCGAGCGAGGGCTGCGCGCCCAGGCCCGCAGCGGCAACCTGCTGACCGGGCAGTTGTACATCTCGCTGGATTTCTACCCCAAGGCGGAAAAAGTCGCCTTCGACCCAAGCGCCCGGCCCGTGCGTATCCCGACCATTCCGGGCAGTCTCCAGCAACTGCAGGAACAACTGCAGGCGATGATCGAGCGGATCAACAAACTGCCACTGGAGAGCATTGCCGGCAACCTGGATGGCAACCTGGTGGAGCTGCGCAAAGGCCTGACCCAGTTCAACAGCAAGACCCTGCCGGGCGTGCAAAGCACCTTGCAAGACGTCAGCAAGACCCTGCAATCAGCCAACTCGACCCTGGCTGAAGACTCACCGCAGCGCGAACAACTGACCCAGACCCTGGACGACCTGGGGCGTATGTCGCGCTCGCTGCGCGAACTGTCGGACTACCTGAGCCGCCATCCCGAATCGCTGCTTCGCGGCCGTCCCAAGGACGCACCGGCGCAGAACCTCACATTGCCGGTGAAAGAATGATCACAGGAGCCCGCCCCATGCCACTGACGCTGAAACTCACCCTGGTTGCCGTGGCATTGCTGCTCGGCGCCTGCCGCAGCGATCCGATCCACTACCACACCCTGAGCCCGGCCCAACCGGCAGGCCAATCGCGCTCCAGCGTGGACATCCAGATTGAACAGGTCAGTGTCCCACCCCAAGTGGATCGCACCCAGATGGTCATTCGCCAGGGCAACAGCGGGTTGGCGATCCTGGAAACCGAATGGTGGGGCGCCAGCCTGGCCGATGAACTGCACAGCAGCCTGGACGAACAACTGAGCAACCCTGGCGCACCGAAATCATTGCTGCGGGTAGACGTGCAACGCTTCGACTCGATCCCTGGCCGCTATGCCCGCATGGATGTGCAATGGCGCCTGCGCAACCTGGGCAACGACGCCCGCCCCCTCACGTGCCGCAGCAGCCTGCAAACCCCAGCGGGCGCCAGTATCGACGAGCTGGTGACAGCGCATCAGGAAAATGTCCGGCAATTTGCCGGCCTTGTTGAACAGGCGGCTGCACGCAAAGCCTGCCCTTGACCCCGTAGGCGCTGCCAAAGGCTCGGGCCGCGTTCGGACGATCTTTTGATCTTTCGCTTGAGACGCAAGCGTCAGGGGAAAGATCGCAGCCTCGCTTCGCTCGGCAGCGCCTACAACGGCCAGTGCAGCGACAGCACCGGCGCAACGCGCGGATGGTGGTCGATGCGCTCCAACAACTCGTGGAACGCTGGGCGGGCGCCCAGCATCGCCTCCCGCGTGTTTCTCCACTTCGTGATCACGGCCGCCAGGATATCCAGCGCCCCCGGTTCGTCACCGCCTAGAAAAGGTCGGGCCGGGAACTGGTCGGCAAACCGCGCCCAATTGCGATACAGCCGTTGCTGCGTGCCGGATATCAATCGCTGCCGAGTCGCTTCGTCCGCCTCGTCCAGCCAGCGTTCCGGAAAATCGATAATGCCGATGGGCGTGTAGCAATTGGCCGCGATGTAGACCAGGCCCCGTATGGCTTGCGCGCGCTGGGCAGGGTCTTGCGGGAGCAGCTTCGATGCGGGAAAGGTCAACCCGAGGTGAATCAGGATTGCGGCCGCTTCGGTCAGCACCGAGCCATCTGGCAACTGCAGGGTCGGCACCTGCTTCAGAGGATTGAGCGCCTCGAGCTCTTTCGCCGCATCGTTGTCTTGCGTCGAATAGGCATCGACCCGCTGATAAGCCACCTCACAGAGACACAGGGCAACCTCCACCGCCGAAGAGCCGGATTGCCTGCAACCGAATAACTGATACATGAAAGCACCTCCTGCATAAGCGTTAGCCGATAGAGCCCGCGAGCCCGTCAGTGTTCCATCAAGCTGACCGGCAGCGGGCCAACGAGCTATCACTGCCGTCGATGTTCACCATCATGTCAATGAAGTTCTCTTGATGATCGCCCGGGACAACAATGGCCCCACACAAACCACTGCACCCCCGGAGCACACCATCATGAAACGCCAAGTCATCCTCAGCCTCGCTTTCTCTGTACTGGCCGCCAACGTATTTGCCGCCTCGTCCCAACCCGTCGTCGCCGAAGGCGGTTCTGATCGCCTGATCGAAAACCGCGTCGCTGAAGGCGGTGCCGATCGCTTGCTGGAACGTCGTGTCGCTGAGGGTGGCTCTGATCGCCTGATCGAAAACCGCGTCGCCGAAGGTGGTGCCGATCGCTTGCTGGAACGTCGTGTCGCTGAGGGTGGCTCTGATCGCCTGATCGAAAACCGCGTCGCCGAAGGTGGTGCCGATCGCTTGCTGGAACGTCGTGTCGCTGAGGGTGGCTCCGACCGCCTGATGGAAAACCGCGTCGCTGAAGGCGGTGCCGATCGCCTGCTGGAACGTCGTGTCGCTGAAGGTGGCTCCGACCGCCTGATGGAAAACCGCGTCGCCGAAGGTGGTGCCGATCGCTTGCTGGAACGTCGTGTCGCTGAGGGTGGCTCTGATCGCCTGATCGAAAACCACGCATGAGTTGCCTGGCAGCCTACCCGATACACCGCTTGAGACTGATCCCGCACCAAACCCATCCCCCTAAAAGCCCGGCCTCATCCACCGGGCTTTTTCACGCGCCAACGCCTGGTTAACGCCCCGACGCTCGCGCCATGCATCGCTGATAACGCTCATCCACCCGCTTGGCAAACCACGCTGTGGTCAGCTTGCGCGTGATCTTTGGGCTCTTGAGCACGATCCCCGGCAATACCGCCCGTGGCAACGCTTTGCCCTCGGCCTTTTCAGCCAGTTCGAACACGCGCTTGTAGAGCTTGCTGTCCTCGAACGCCAGGCTGTCACCCTGCTCCAATTGATCGCGAATGGTCGGGTTGCGCATTCCCAACGACTTGCCCAGCGTGCGCACCGCCAGTTCCGTACTGCCTGGCATGATGGAATCATGGGCAATCAGATCGCCGTCCAGCGCCAGGGAAATGCCCGACGCCACACTCACCGCATGCTGGAAAGCTGCGTTGCGGCTGGCGTACCAGCCAGCATTGAAATCGGCAAAACGATACAACGGCTCGGTGTAGCTCACCGGATAGCCCAGTAAATGCGCGATGCCGAAATACATCCCGCCACGACGACTGAACACTTCGCGACGAATCGAGCCTTCCACCGTATAGGGATAATTGCGCGCATTGGCCTGGGCAAACGCGATGCTGACCTGCATCGGTCCACCGGTGTGCACCGGATTGAAACCGCCGAACAGTGTCTTGCCCAGCGGCACCATGCTGATGAAATCATCGAAAATCTCGCTCAGCTCCTTCTCGCTACGCGCCGCATTGAGCCGATCGCTGTAGCTTTTGCCGTTGGACGAACGCACCTGGAGTGCGCCACTGACCAACAGCTCCGGAATGTGCACCTTCGCCGCCCGGCGGTTGATTTCCTGACGAGCGATCTTGCCCAGCCCCGGCACTGGCGGATCGGATTGGAACGTCGACTCCTGTTCGGTCACCGCCAGGACAGCACAGATGTTCTGCGTGGTAGAGGGAATCTGCTGGGCTGCAAAGGCCACGTAGATGTCAGTCGCCCAGCCTTCACGATCCACAGTCTTGGCCGGCAACAACTGCACAATCTGTTTCTTGACCTCAGCAGGCTGACGCTCAGGCTCCTGCGCCTGACGGCTGCCACAACCGGCCAAGGCCAGCAGCGCAGCAAGGCTGATCATCAATCGGTTGAATTGCATGGTGCTCCATCGGGTTCGTTATTCCGGAGCAACCATACGATCAAAAGTGGATGCGGGCTATGCCCAATGTGGGAGCGAGCTTGCTCGCGAAGGCGGCGGCACGGGCAACACTGATACAAGCTGACCCACCGCTATCGCGAGCAAGCTCGCTCCCACAGGAGAATGGTGGTGTACCTAGAATCTCCTATCATCTAAAACCATGTGGGAATGGCGGTGAACATGGACTCACAGCCAACTCCGGGGGCAGTGCGGGATCAGATCCCGCTCAGCGCCAGGTCCATGGCAAAGTAGGTGAAGATCAGGTCTGCCCCCGCCCGCTTGATGGCGCCAAGGCTCTCGCGTACCACGCGGGCTTCGTCGATGGCACCAGCCTGGGCGGCGAACTTGATCATCGCGTATTCGCCACTGACCTGATAAGCCGACAACGGCAGGTTCGAAGCCTGGCGAATGTCGCGGATGATATCGAGGTAGGCACCGGCCGGCTTGACCATCAGCGCATCGGCACCCTCCTGCTCGTCGAGCAAGGATTCGCGCAATGCTTCGCGGCGGTTCATCGGGTTCATCTGGTAGCTCTTGCGGTCGCCTTTCAACGCGCTGCCGCCGGCCTCGCGGAACGGGCCATAGAGTGCCGAGGCGAACTTGGTGGAATAGGCCATGATTGCTGTCTGGCTGAAGCCGGCTTCATCCAGGGCCCGGCGAATCGCCTGGACCTGCCCGTCCATGGCCGCCGATGGCGCGATCACATCGGCACCGGCGCGGGCCGCCGCCACGGCCTGCTTGCCCAGGTTGACCAGGGTCCGGTCGTTGTCCACTTCATCGCCGTGGAGCACACCGCAGTGACCATGATCGGTGTATTCACAGAAGCAGGTGTCGGACATCACGATCATCTCCGGCACTGCGTCTTTGCAGATCCCGGCCATGCGCGACACCAGGCCGCGCTCGCTCCAGGTATCGCTGCCGTCGTTGTCCAGGTGATGGGACACACCAAAGGTCATCACCGACTTGATGCCGGCACGGGCATAGCGCTCGATCTCGCCGGCCAGCTTCGATTCAGGAATGCGCACCACGCCGGGCATGCTCTTGATCGGCACAAAATCATCGATTTCTTCTTCGACGAAAATCGGCAGCACCAAGTCGTTCAAGGTGAACTCGGTTTCCTGGAACAAGCTGCGCAGGCTTGCATTGCGACGCAGACGGCGTGGACGTGCTTCGGGGAACTGGCTGGACATGGGGCTCCTGGGCAGAAATGGGTGCTCGATCACAAAGGGCAAAGCTTATGCCCTGGCCGGCCAGGGCACAAACGGCGGGTGGAAAACAGAGTGTTACCGGCCAGGCAATAATCTACTCGCAAGGTCAGCGAGCCATTGATGCACGTCAGCCGGTGGCTTGTAATCGAATCGGCGAGTCGTCGGGTTTAACTCATTCCGGAATCTTCAACCCGCGCGCCACAGCCGGTCGAGCCAGGAAGCGCTCCAGCACCCGCGTCACATTGGGGAAATTCTGGATACCGACCAAATCACCGGCCTCGTAAAATCCGATCAAATTGCGCACCCAGGGGAACGTGGCGATATCCGCGATGGTATAGCGCTCACCCATGATCCAGTCACGCCCTTGCAGACGACCATCGAGCACCTTGAGCAGGCGCTTGCTTTCCTCGACGTAGCGATCGCGCGGCCGCTTGTCCTCGTAGTCCTTGCCAGCAAACTTGTTGAAGAACCCCAGTTGCCCGAACATCGGCCCGATCCCGCCCATCTGGAACATCAGCCACTGGATCGTCTCGTAGCGCGCCGCCGACTCCTGCGCCAGCAACTGCCCGCTCTTGTCCGCCAGATAAATCAGGATCGCCCCCGACTCGAACAAAGCCAACGGCTGGTCGCCCGGCCCATGGGGATCGAGAATCGCCGGGATCTTGTTGTTGGGGTTCAGGGAAAGGAACTCGGGCGACAACTGGTCGTTGCTGGCGAAGTCCACTTTGTGGGGCTCGTACGGCAGGCCGATCTCTTCCAGCATGATCGAGACCTTCACGCCGTTGGGGGTGGGCAGGGAGTAGAGCTGGATCCACTCCGGGTACTGGGCAGGCCACTTTTCGGTGATGGGGAATGGGGTCAAGTCGGGCATGGGGTCGGCTCGGAAATGAAGGAAAGCCCGAGGATAATCCAAGATGTACGGGACGGCATCACTGCCCGTCACGGAATTCACATCGGCCCTTCTTAAATCCGCAACATCCTGTCGCTAACATTCGCCCTACCTCCACACAGGAGGCCTTACAGTGCACCGGGACCCGCCAGGATCGAACCAAAGGGCTTGAAGGGACTCTGAGCAATGCCCCCGAGGATTCAACGCGGCGTAACGACAGGGAAAACACCCGAAGCCAGCCGCTTCGTGGTGCCAGGGTTTGTCAGCCTGACTCAAGAGTGCTGAAGAATAATTATTCGATGATGAACCCACTGAATTTCGCCAGACGCTTCAAACACCGTTCGTGGCTACTGCTGCCGACGCTGCTTGTGGTCTGCGGCCTGGGATTGGCGCTGGAATCCAGCATCAGCCGGGCCCAACCAGCCGACGGCGTGCAGACCCTGGTGTTCCTGCGCCACGCCGAGAAACCCGCCGGTGGCCTGGGCCAACTCAACTGCCAGGGCCTCAACCGCGCCATCGACCTGGCCACCCTGCTGCCGGAAAAATTCGGCAAGGCCGACTACGTGTTCGCGGCCAACCCGACCCGCAATGTCGAAGAGGGCGAGCAGGACAACTCCTACAGTTATATTCGCCCGCTGATGACCATCAGCCCCAGCGCCATCAAGCTCGGGTTGCCGGTGAACATCAATTATTCGGCCAACGACACCAGCGACCTGGCTGACGAACTGCTGCACGACAAGTACCACAACGCCACCATCTATACCGCCTGGTCCCATGGCTACCTGCCGGAGCTGATCAACAAGGTCGCCGGCGAGGCGGTCGGCAAGGAGCAAACCATTACCGAAGACTGGGCCTCGGGAGACTTTGATTCGCTGTATGTGCTGACCCTGACCTGGCACAACGGCAAGGCCAGCCTCACCAGCCAGAGCTACAAGCAAGGCTTGGACAATGGCAAGGAAGCCTGTCCGACTTGATCAGTCGCTAATTCCCTTTGTGGGAGCGAGCTTGCTCGCGATAGCGTCAGACCCATTGATATTGATGTGACTGAAACACCGCTATCGCGGGCAAGCCCGCTCCCACAGGGATTGACAGTGGATATCAAACCTGTGGTCACCCTCCCCGGGGCACACGCTCCCGCAGATATTCCAGCACCGCCGCCTGCTCCCCCGAGAACTCGATCCGCAGCCCCTTCTTTTCCCGTTGGAACACGTACATCGGGTCGTAATACTCGCGCAGCAAGCCTTCGATCCAACCGCGATGCAAGTCGACGGCGCCGCTGTTGGCCTGCTCGGCCAGGGCGGTTTCCAGGATGTTCATCAGGCGCCGGTGACGGTCACCGCCCAGGCGCTTGTGGATGTTGTCCAGGCTTGCCAGCAACCGCTCGGAAAACAACGAGAAACCTTCGTCGCCATGTACGGCGACAAATTCCGCGCACAGGTCGATGACGTAATCCTGCAGGATCCGCTCGACCCGATGCTCCAGGCTGTCTTCCAGCCAGACCATCGGAACCTGTTGCATGCGCTGGTACAAGGGCAGCGGCAAGGCACAACTGCCGACCGCACGGCTCTCATCTTCAAGCACGAATTGTTCGATGCCACTGGCGCGTTTTTTCAGTACGTCCACGGCCAGGCGGTTTTCAAAATCGATGTTGGAAGGCTGGCCGGTGGCGCGTTTGCCGAAGCTGGAACCGCGATGGTTGGCATAACCTTCCAGATCCAGGCTATTGCTCAGTTGCCCCAGCGCTTCGGTCTTGCCGGTGCCGGTCATGCCGCCCAGCAGCACCAGGTCGCATTGGGCTACCGCCTGCTCGACAGTGTCCAGCAAAAAGGTGCGCATGGCCTTGTAGCCGCCGCCGACCCTGGGGTAATCAATGCCCGCTTCATCCTTGAGCCATTGCTGTACGATCTGCGAACGCAGGCCGCCGCGAAAGCAATACAGCACGCCGTCAGGATGGGTCTTGGCGAACTCGGCCCAGGCCCGGATGCGTTCGGCCTTGATTTCGCCGGACACCAGTTGATGCCCCAGGACAATGGCGGCCTGTTGCCCCTGCTGTTTGTAGCAGGTACCGACACGTTGCCGTTCGCTGTCGGTCATCAACGGCAAATTGATCACGCCGGGGAAGGCCCCCTTGATGAATTCGACCGGGGCGCGCGTGTCCATCATCGGCCGGTCGTTGAGGAAGATGTCGCGGTAATCGGTGATGTCATTGCTCATCAAGACACCTCGACCGCATAACTCTGTCGCTCGACCAGTTCGCCGATAGGTTCCAGCGCCAGCCCGAGTTCAGCGGCAACCCGCAGGAACTCGGCCTCGCCTTCAGGGGTGACGGCAATCAGCAGGCCGCCGCTGGTCTGCGGGTCGCACAGCACGCGCTTGTGCAGTTCCTGGACCCGACCGACCTTGCTGGCGTAACTGTCGTAGTTGCGCAGCGTACCGCCCGGCACACACCCCTGGTCGAGGTAGTACTCGACACCCGGCAGGCGCGGCACCGCGTCATAGCGGATGCGCGCGGTCAGTCGACTGCCGTCGACCATTTCCACCAGGTGACCGAGCAGGCCGAACCCGGTGACGTCGGTCATCGCCGTCACGCCGTCGAGCTTGCCGAAGCGGCTGCCAGGTTTGTTGAGGGTGCACATCCAGTCACGGGCCAGGCCGACGTCGGCGGCGCGCAGCTTGCCTTTCTTTTCCGCCGTGGTGAGGATGCCGATACCCAGGGGTTTGGTCAGATACAGGCGGCAACCGGCGGTGGCCGTGTCGTTGCGTTTCATATGGCGCTTTTGTACCAGGCCTGTGACCGCCAGGCCGAAAATCGGCTCAGGCGCGTCGATCGAATGCCCGCCGGCCAGGGGAATACCGGCCTCGTCGCACACGGAGCGACCGCCGCGAATCACTTCCCGGGCAATTTCCGGGGCCAATACGTTGACTGGCCAGCCGAGAATCGCAATGGCCATCAGCGGGTCACCGCCCATGGCGTAGATATCGCTGATGGCATTGGTGGCGGCGATGCGACCGAAATCGAAAGGATCATCGACAATCGGCATGAAGAAGTCGGTGGTCGAGACCACCCCGCGCTCCTCGTCGATGGCGTACACCGCAGCATCGTCCCGGGACGCATTGCCGACCCACAAATTGGGATCAAGGTTCTGCGCACCGCTGCCGGCCAGGATCACTTCCAGTACCTGGGGCGAAATCTTGCAGCCGCAGCCGGCGCCGTGGCTGTACTGGGTCAGGCGAATCGGCTCGCTCATGGGCATACCTCTGGTCAGTCAAGATGGCCGATTCTACCAGCAACGCTACCGACTCAGTGCCGCGTCGAGCACATGCTACTGCAACACGTTGGTGCCACTTCATACGACGCTGCCGAATTCGGTGCACCAAGCCTGACCAACAGGACAGGAAAAAAGCCTGAACCCCATGCGTTTCAAGCCAATACAAAAAACTGGTACGACATGTGCAAACGTTTGCGCAATCGATCCTACCCAGCGGATCGATGGCTTTTTTTCAACCACGGAACCCGGGCTTCGGCCCGCACGAACAAGGACTTTCCATGCACTGCACTTCCCGGTGTCGCGCTACACCCGGCGTATTGGCAGCCGCCCTGCTACTGACCGCCGTTACCGGACTACTCAGCACCACGACCCAAGCCCAAACCGCCGAGGCGTCCGCCCAGGGCGAAGCCCTCAGCCCCGAGGCTACCCCCTCGAAAAAAGGCGCTTACCTGTCGGACTGGTACAACCAGGACCTGACGCTCATCGGCAGCAAGGACATCAGCTTCGGCCCGCAACCGGTCGACGATGTCTATCTGGAATATGAATACTTCGGACGCAAAGGGCCCTTCGAGCTCTATGGCTACGTCGACATTCCAAAGATTTTCAACATTGGCAACAGTCACGACAAAGGTGTGTGGGACCACGGTTCCCCCGTATTCATGGAGCACGAACCGCGTATTTCCATCGACTACCTTGCCGGTCGCAGCCTGGCCATCGGTCCGTTCAAGGAGTGGTATGTGGCGTTCGACTGGATCTACGATCACGGCAGCAACAGCGCCAATCGTGCGAATACCTTGTACAGCGGCCTGGGCACCGACATCGACACCCACTCGAGGGTCAACCTGTCGGCCAACTTCTATGGTCGTTATCAGTGGGAAAACTATGGCGCCAGCAATGAATACTCCTGGGACGGCTACCGCGCCCAGCTCAAATACATCGTGCCGATCAGCCAGTTCAGCAACGGCGCATCCCTGACTTACATTGGCTTCACCAACTTCGATTTCGGTTCGGACCTGCACAAGGACAACCCTGCCCGGACCGCCAACGCCACGGTCGCCACCAACGTCCTGCTGTATTCGTTCACGCACCTGCGCTTTACGCTGGTGGGCCGCTACTTTCACAACGGCGGCAACTGGCAGGACGGCAGTGAGCTTAACTTTGGCGACGGCAACTTCCGCGCCCGCTCCGATGGCTGGGGATACTACGCCGGGGTTGGCTATCAATTCTGAGCAAACCGTAGAAGCACCACTTCGAATCCATGGAGGTCACGAATACATGATCAATCGCCTGTCTATTTCAATCAGCCTGGCCTGCACGGCCCTGTTCTGCTCGACTGCCGGGGCCGCGCCGCCGCTTCAACCCAAAGTGATGCTGATCACGATGTTCGCCCCCGAGGCGCAGAACTGGATCGAACGCCTCGAACTCAAGACTGAAATCCGCGTGCCGGGGCTGTCCGCCGAGTATCCGACGATCCGCTGCAATGCCGAACGGGTCTGCCTGCTGATCACCGGCATGGGCCAGACCAACGCTGCCGCCTCGACACTGGCCCTGGCGCTCTCCCCCACCGTCGACCTGCGTAAAAGCTATTTCCTGGTGGCCGGGATCGCCGGCATCAACCCGCACCACGGCACGCTTGGCACGACGGCCTGGGCCCATTACCTGGTGGAGTTCGGCACCCAGTGGGAGCTGGATTCGCGGGATGTGCCCAAGGACTGGCCCACCGGCTACCTGGGCATCAATACCAAGGGGCCGAATGAAAAGCCGCCGCTGGACTACAAGACGGAAGTCTTCGAACTCAACCCGGCCCTGCAAGCCAAGGCCTTTGCCCTCAGCCAGAAGGTGAGCTTGGCGGAAAGCAAGGAATCGGCGGCCTGGCGCTTGAAGTATCCGTACGCCCCGGCCAACCAGCCGCCGGTGGTGACCCGCTGCGACACCCTGGCCGGCAACACCTGGTTCTCCGGTACGCGCCTGAGCGAGCGTGCCGAAGTCTGGACCCGCCTGCTCACCGATAACAAAGGCGTCTACTGCACCACCCAACAGGAAGACAACTCCACCTACGAGGCCCTGCTCCGGGCCAGCCGCGAAGGCCGGGTGGACATCAACCGGCTGGCCGTGCTGCGGGCCGGGTCCGATTTCGACCGCCCCGAGCCCGGCGGCAACGAAGTGGACAACCTGCTCAAATATGCCGACCAGGGCGCGTTCGTCCCGGCGCTGGAAAACCTCTTCCGCACCGGCAACCCGCTGGTGCAGGACATTGTGAAAAACTGGTCGGCGTGGAAAGACGGCGTGCCTGGTCTTTGATCAACAGCCGCCCGGCTCTTGGGGAGAAGGGAATGATCTGTGGAGCAAGGCTTGCCCGCGATTAAGTCGACGCGGTCCTTTGTGAACCGAGGCGCCTGCATCGCGGGCAAGCCTTGCTCCCACAGATTGAGGCTAATCTCTACAGATCACTCAATGGAATTTTCCATTGCGGGAAGAATCACTTGAACATCAGCCGTGCGTACCCATCCAGGAGACCGCCGATGTCCCTCGACCCTGCTGCCGACAGCACTCATCTTGATTACGCTCTCGACACGATGTTTGGTCGCAATACCACAAGTGTCAGCTGCGAGTTCGACGTCAAACGCCTTGACGACGGCAGACCGCCATGGTTCACGCTGCACGTGCGACCTCCGCTGCCGAAGGATCTGCACAAGGCCCAGCTCGTGGTGTTCAATGCCGAAGGCCGACGCATCAGCGGCATTGTCCGGCGAGCCAAACGCCTGGCAGACGACAGCCTGCAATTGGACGTGGAACCCGACTGAGTGCTTCAGGCCGGGTTCCCACGCTGATCGAGCGCTTCCTTACGCATGTCGCGAAGTACTCAGTCGAACTTGACCAGGTTCAGCACCGGCAATGGCCCGCCCGGGAATTGAGTCAAGCGTGCGCCAACGCTCAATGGGCCCAGGTCCACGCCGAAGAATCCCAGCCGGGCGATCAACTGCGCGACTTCCCCACGGGCCTGCTCATCGTCGCCAGTCAGGAATAACACGCGCTTGCCGCCTTCGGACGCTGGATCAGCCTCCAGCAGGCGCGCCAACATGTGGTTGAACGCCTTGACCACCCGTGCCCCCGGCACCCATTCGCTGAACACCTTGGTAGAAGCCCGGCCCTGCAGATCAATCGCCTCGAACTCCGGGACTTTGATTGCGTTGTTGGCATCGATCACGATTCGTCCGGCAAAGTCCGGCAAGCCACTCAACGCCTGGGGCAACTTCGGCCAGTTGACGGCCACCAGCACCATGGGTTGGGCAGCGGCTTGCTGCACGGTGCCGGCGCGTACGTTGGGGCCGAGCTCGGTGACCAACCCGGCCAGGCTTTCGGGGCCGCGGCTGTTGGCAATCACGACGTTGATGTTCTGGCGGGCCAAGGCCCGAGCAAATGCACTGCCAATGGCGCCAGCGCCGATGATGCCGATGGTGT
Source organism: Pseudomonas sp. H1_F01 (assembly GCF_054681425.1). Taxonomy (NCBI): domain Bacteria; kingdom Pseudomonadati; phylum Pseudomonadota; class Gammaproteobacteria; order Pseudomonadales; family Pseudomonadaceae; genus Pseudomonas; species Pseudomonas sp. H1_F01. Next base: position 4,563,964 of record NZ_CP162823.1, read on the forward strand.
CGATGGTGTCGATGCTGCTCATGTCGTATGTCCTCAAAGTTGGATAACCCTGGGCGGTGATGTCCGCCGTTGAGGTGCATATTGCCCTTGCTATTACGTCATGATTAGCCAGTAATACGTTGAATCATTTTCAAGCATTACTATCAGGCCACTTTGATGGAAAGCCTCGCCAATCTCGAATGCTTTGCCCGCAGCGCCGAAACCGGCAGTTTCTCGGCGGCCGCCAGGTTGCTGGCCCTGACGCCCGCGGCCGTGAGCCGCAATGTAGCAATGCTGGAGCGAAACCTGGGGGTGCGGCTGTTCCAGCGCTCGACCCGCAAGCTGTCCTTGACCGAGAACGGCGAACACTTCCTGGCCAGCATCGGCACGCATCTCGAAGCCTTGCAGGTCGCCATCGGCGCCGTGACCACTGAGCGTGGCGAGCCGGCCGGGGTACTGCGCCTCAGCCTGTCGCCAAGCTTCGGCATCGGCCATGTGCTGCCGTTGCTGCCGCAATTTCTGGCCCTGCACCCGTTGATCCGCCCGCAATGGCATTTCGAGAACCGACGGGTAGACCTGATCGCTGAAGGTTTCGACGCGGCGATTGGCGGCGGCTTCGAACTGACACCTGGCGTGATCTCGCGAACCTTGGCGCCAGCACATCTGGTCGCGGTAGCCAGCCCGGCCTACCTGGCCGCACGCTCCTGCCCCGAACACCCAGAAGACCTGGCCCGCTTCGATAACATCGTGCTGCGCTCCAGCCTCACCGGGCGGGTACGCCAGGCCACGATGCGCAATGCTGCCGGATTGGAGTCGGCGTTGCGGCTGCCTGAATCCATCATTCTCAACGACCCGGTCGCCATGCGCGAAGCCACCTTGCTGGGCCTGGGCATTTCGCTGCTGACCGTGCCGGATGTGCTGCCCTGGCTGGAACGCGGCGAACTGGTACGGCTGCTGCCAGACTGGTACATGGACCTTGGCTTGATTTCCCTCTATTACCCCAGCCGCACGCTGATGCCGGCCAAGACTCGCGCCTTTATCGACTTCATCACCGAACACTTCGAGCGTGAGGGATTGGCGCAGCGTTTCAGTGCTGCGCGGGGTTGAGCCCTGGAATCCTTCGTGCCCGCGCTCGCGATGACGTCAGCCCAGACACCCCACCCCCGTGGCGATCGGCTGCTAGTTCAAGTGTGCGCGGGCATATTCGCGAAAAATGTACGATCACCATCTCGAGCAAGCTCGCCCCCACAGTGGGTTTGCGATGCGGGCGGTGCTAACGTGGCGCCTCGACGACTGACAAGGATGACCGCGTGCTGCTGCTCAAATTGCTGGTGATTCCCACGTTCCTGCTGCTGATTTCCCGGGCGGGCAGGCGTTGGGGGCCGAGCGTGGCCGGCTGGCTCTCGGGGTTGCCCGTCGTAGTGGGACCGATCCTGTTGTTCCTGGCCGTGGAACAAGGCGAGCTGTTTGCCGCGCAGTCGGCGACCGCGGCACTGGCGGCGATGTTCGCGATGATCGCTTTCTGCGTGGTGTACGCCCAGGTCGCCCAGCATCGCAACTGGCCCTGGGCGCTGGGCATCGCGCTAGGGGTCTGGGCCTTGGTGGCGTTGATCCTGTCCTGGCTACCGGCTTCGCTGCCGTTGTCGAGCCTGATCGCCCTGGTCGCGCTGCTGGCGGCGCCATATCTGTTCCCGACGGTCCGGCCGGTGATGAACGGGCCGGCGGCCAAATCCGACAAATTGCTGCTGCGCATGATCGCCGGCGCGCTGTTGACCCTGGCGGTGACGCTGCTGGCCAGTACCGTGGGCGAGCGCTGGAGCGGGCTGCTGGCGGTATTCCCGGTGTTGGGCAGTGTCATGGCGGTGTTCTCCCAACAAACCCGGGGACCGGCCTTTACCGCCGCGCTGCTGCGGGCGACGGCCACCGGCATGTATTGCTTCGCCGCCTTCTGCCTGACCCTGGCCCTCGCCCTGCCGGTGCTGGGCATGCCCGCCTTTGCCTTGGGCGTCGCGGTGTCGATGGCCATGTTGCTGGTGACCCGACGCCTGCTGGTGCGGCCACCGCCCGGCGACACCGCACACCTTTCGCCAAAATGACGGTCTCTTCTGCACTGGCGCTGGAGTCAGGTGCGACGCCCATGGGATGATCGGCCTCCAGGCACGACCATCTGTGGAGCGTTTCAATGTCATTGCTGAGTAAACAAGCCGCCGCCCTGTTGCTGGGGGCCATCGCCAGCCTGGTCGTGGTATCCGCCCAAGCGGCCACGGCCAAACCTGCCGGCGATGCACCGGCGCAGAAAGTGTCGATGCTCGGCGGCAAGTTCACCTTCACCTTGCCCAAGGGCTTCACGGCGACGCCGCTACCCGCTGGTGAAGTGGCCCAGGGCACCGCTGGGGCGACAGGGACGATGTACAGCAATGCCACCAGCAGGACCGTGGTGATTGCCGCTGAGAACACCATCGTCAACGGTACGAATGTGAAGGACGACGATGGTGCATTCCTCGACACCACCATGGCCGACTTCGCCGCCCAACGCATCAAGGCCCTGCCGGACGCCAAGATCCTCAGCGAAAAAAGCCTGACCCAAAAAGGCACCGGCCTGGGCCTGCGTCAGCTCGACACCAGCGCGACCCAGGGCGGCGGGCCAACCCTCGACACCACGTTGCTGGGCGCCTCCGGTACGCACATGGCCGTGGTGCAGGTCATCTCCCGGGCCAGCGACAAGGCCGGTCATGAAGCGTTGGTGAAGCAGATCGCCAGCGGTAAATAAGCGCCCCGGAACATGTGGGAGCCGAGCTTGCTCGCGATGGCGTCGGCACACTCAACTTTGATGCAAGCTGACCCACCGCTATCGCGAGCAAGCTCGGCTCCCACAGGGTTTCCCCACAAGGGCTTAGGGTAGTCAGGGATTGAGCCGCTCCAGCCAGGCCCGCAGGTCCTGCACTTCCAGGGCGCTGATGCTGTGGCCGACGCCCGGGTAGGCATGGAATTCCGGTTCCAGCGCCAAGGTCTTCAGGAAGCTGTTGGCCTCGGTACCATCGTGGTAGGGAATGATCGGGTCTGCCGTGCCATGGCCGATGAACACCGCCAGTGTCCGGCGCGATTCATCTGGGGTCAGTTCCGCCCGCAGCACTGACAGGACCCGCCCACCCATTGCGGCAATACCGCCGACGGCTTCGGGGTGTCGCAGGGCCACTTCGTAGCTCATCATCGCGCCCTGGCTGAACCCTACCAAGTAGACCTTGCTCGCATCGGTCGAGTACTTGGCCCGAGCCTTGTCGATGAAGTCCAGCAGCATCTGACCGCTGGCCTTCAAGTCCGAGGTGTCACCGTCGTAGGCACCGTCGCCCGTCTTCGCGAACCACTGATAACGGTCCTGTTCCATGCTCTTCGGCGCCCGCACCGAGAGGTAGTTGTAATCCCGGGGCAACTCGCTCTTGAGTTCGAACAGGTCCTGTTCGTTGCTGCCGGAGCCGTGCAGGAAGATCACCAGCGGGCGGTTGCCGGCTTGCTCATCGGCTTGGGCCAGGTAGTTGAGCGGCAAGTCCGTGTGCAGCGAGGGTTGGGCTTGCAACCCGGACGAGACCAGCAATAGAAACAGGGCGAGCGCTTTAAACATCAATCTTCCTCCATCGTTCGATAGCCGCACGACAAGAAGCGTGCGGTGAGGTAGACAGCACTTATCAGTCGTTGCTCAATTTCCCCGTACGAATCGGTTCACGCCCGGCGACTTTTACCTGCCAGATGCCCGGCTGGGTGTAGCGCCCGCGGTCCAGGGCAAACAGCACGCCACTGGTGCCAGCCCGCACGGTGGTGACCCGATCATTCAACGGATCGACCACTTCGAACAGCGGATCGCCGCGCTCCACCCATTCACCGGCCTCACGCAGGAAGCTCACCACACCATGGTGCGGCGCGAACAGGTATTGGGTGCCTTCGAACGGAAAGCCTTCGCAGCATTCGGCGGGGGCGGATGGCCAGTCCCCGGCGATAAAACCCTGCTCGGCCAAAAACCCGAGGATGGCTTCACAATTGGCCTGGGCCTGTTCCACTCGAGTGTCGCCCATGCTGCCCAGCTCCAGCGTCGTCGCCAGGTTCGCCGCTGGGATCGACGCCGCCGGAAAGGTTTTGGCCAGGCGCAACCAGGGTGAGGAGCAGGACTCGTCGAACGAACTGCCACCGGAATCTTCACTCAGCAACGCCACCCCGGCCTTCAAGCGTGCGGCCAGGGAGCGCCATTGCGGCCACTGTTGCGGCAAGGCATACAAGTGGATCGCTGCCTCGAAATCGCAATGCAGGTCCAGGGTGATGTCGGCGTCGCAGGCATGGCGCAGCAGCAGGCGATGCAGTGCTTCAAGTTGCGAAAGCGGCGCCGGCAGCTCGTCGAGAACCTGGGCCATGGTCTGGCGGATCAAGGTGATGTTGGCGGCCGGGTCGTCACCCAGCCGATCACCGATGCGTTGCGCCACCGGCGCACTGAGCTCCACGAAAGAGCGGTTGAAATTCTTGCCACTGCCCAGTTCGAAACGCCCCATGTGGGCGCTTTGCAGATGTTGATCCAGGCCGATGGGATTGGCCACCGGCACCAGCTCGATCACCCCTTTGAGCAGGCCTTGCGCCTCGAGGTCGTTGAGCCGCTGCTTCAGCTCCCAGGCAGTACGCATGCCCGGCAGTTCGTCGGCGTGCAGGCTGGCCTGGATATAAACCTTGCGCGGGCCATGGCCGTAACGAAACACACTGAGCCGACGCTCGGTGCCCAGGTGGCTCCATGGCAGGGTATGGTCGATGCGTTGCATGAAATCTCCGAATAACTAGGCGTAGGAGCTGTCGAGCGAAGCGAGGCTGCGATCTTTTGATCTTTCGCTCTGGACTCAACTGGCAGTGGAAAGATCGCAGCCTCGCTTCGCTCGGCAGCTCCTACAGCAGCTCTTAGCGATTAATGCCCGTAGACATCAAAGGCGAAGTATTTGTCCTGCACTTTCTTGTACGTGCCATTGGCGCGGATTTCGCTGATGGCGGCGTTGAATTTGTCGGCCAGGACCTTATCGCCCTTGCGCACCGCAATGCCGGCGCCACCGCCGAAGTATTTCGCGTCTTCATAGGTCGGGCCCACGAAGGCGAAGCCTTTGCCAGCATCGGTCTTCAGGAAACCGTCGTCGAGGTTGACCGAGTCGGCCAGCATGGCGTCGAGGCGACCAGCAACCATGTCCAGGTTGGCTTCCTGCTGGGAGCCGTAGCGCACCAGGTTGATCCCGGCGGGCACCAGCACTTCAGTGGCGAAACGGTCGTGGGTACTGGCACGCAGCACACCGACTTTCTTGCCCTTGAGCTCGGTCAGCGGGTCCTTGACCTCGGAGCCTTCCTTCATCACGAACCGCGCCGGGGTGTGGTAGTACTTGATGGTGAAATCGACGTTTTTCTTGCGATCGTCGGTGATGGTCATGGACGACAGGATCGCATCGATCTTCTTCACTTTCAGCGCGGGGATCAGGCCATCGAACTCCTGCTCGACCCAGGTGCACTTGACCTTCATCTGCTCGCAGAGGGCGTCGCCGATATCGACATCGAAGCCGGTCAGCTTGCCGTCGGGGGTTTTCATCGAAAAAGGCGGGTAACCGGCTTCGATCCCGAGGCGGATCGGCCTGGCCTCTTCGGCCACGGCCGACAGGGACAATACGGACAGTGCCAGGGCACCGAACATGGCTAGCTTGTTCATTTTCGCTCCTGAGTGCGCAGGTATTTTATTGATCGTTATAGGCAGATTCGTAAGCAGCGTTCGGTCAGCAAAAACCGAAGTGGCCGGGAGTCTAGAGGGGCACTCGGGAGGGGAATTATGTTGAGGCGACAAATACTTATAAAAAGCCACTAATGCCGTGTTGTAACGCCGAAGTTCTGTAGGAGCGAGCTTGCTCGCGATCGCGGTGCGTCAGCGTGCCTCAATGCCGAATGTGCCGCCGTCATCGCGAGCAAGCTCGCTCCCACAAAAAGCTGTTTGCGCTGTCTCAGCAGTCGCAGCTGATCGCCTCGTCCGCCATGCGCTCCACAGTGCCGCTCAGGCGAAAGCCTTCATCGAGCCAGCCCATGACGCCGCCGATCATTTCCTTGACCGGGTAGCCCAACGTTGCCAGGCGCACTGCCGCCTTGTTCGCGCCATTGCAATGCGGGCCGGCGCAATACACCACGAACAGGGTGGTCTTGGCATAGGCGGCCAGCGCCTGGGCGGTGAGCGTGCGGGTTGGCAGGTTGATCGCCCCGGGTACGTGGCCGCGTTCGTAGGCCAGTGGTCCGCGTACATCCACCAGCACAAAATCGATATCACCGGCCTGTTGGCTGGCGTGAACGTCGGAACAATCAGTTTCGAATGTCAGGCGACGGCTGAAATGCTGCAGGGCGATATCGGAGGGGGCAGCAGGCACTTCGCGAACCAGGCTGGTCATGGGCGTGTACTCCAGGATAGATAAGGCGTGAAGAGACTTTATCCCCCCGATGCTTACCGCTACAGTGGCGCACAAGACACTCTGTGGGAATTTTCCGCCAAATGCAGCCTAACCCTGGTCTGGTCGCGATTCTTGCCTACGACGGCCTGTGCACGTTCGAATTCGGTGTCGCCGTCGAGATCTTCGGATTGGAGCGACCGGAATTCGATTTCCCCTGGTACACGCATCGGATCGTCGCGGTCGATGACGGCCCGATGCGCGCCATGGGCGGCTTCCAGGTATTGGCCGATGGCGGTATGGAACTGCTCGAAACCGCCCGGACCATCATCGTGCCAGGCTGGCGCAACCGCAGCGAACCACCGTCCCAGGCGTTGCTCGAAGCACTGCGCAGGGCCCACGCCCGTGGTGCGCGCCTGCTGTCGATCTGCTCCGGTGCCTTCGTACTCGCCGCCGCCGGGTTGCTCGACGGGCTGGGCGCCACGACTCATTGGCGCTACGCCGACGAACTGGCCGCAAGCTTTCCGGCCGTGCGGGTAGACCCGGATGTGCTGTACGTGGATTCAGGACAGGTCATCACCTCGGCGGGCAGCGCCGCCGGTATCGATGCCTGCCTGCACCTGGTGGCACGGGACTATGGCGTCCAGGTCGCCAACGCCGTGGCACGCCGGTTGGTGATGTCGCCGCAACGTACGGGCGGGCAGGCGCAGTTCATTCCCTCGCCGGTCAGCCGCACGCCACGCAGCGACCTGTCGAGTGTCATGCAATGGGCCCGCGAACGCCTGCACGAACCCCTCGGGGTGCGCGAACTGGCCAGCCAGGCGGCCATGAGCGAACGCACCTTCCTGCGCCATTTCACCCAGGCCTGCGGCGTGTCGCCCAAGGCCTGGCTGCAACATGAACGCCTGGCCCGGGCCCGCGAGTTGCTGGAAAGCACCGGGGACAACACCGACAACATCGCGCAACTGTGCGGCTACCGCTCGGTGGAAAGCTTTCGCGTGGCGTTTCGCAGCGTCGTCGGGTTGGCGCCGTCGGTGTATCGGGAGCGGTTTGGGCGGGGGTAAATAGCCTACTGGTGATGAAGCTGTCGAACGCTGCTGTGGTGAGGGCATATATGTGGGAGCAAGGCTTGCTCGCGATATGAGCGCCTCGATTTCTGGAAGACCGCATCGCCTGTATCGCGGGCAAGCCTTGCTCCCACATGCCCTCTCGCCACAGGTTGATGTGCAAGCGTCATTGAGGTTTACGCAACAAATAAGTATCCATGATCCAGCCATTGGCCTTGCGCGCGGCCTTACGGGTGCGTTCGATGTCGTCGGCCACGTCCCCCAGGCGGCCGGCGATAAGGATTTCATCCGGCGTCCCCACATAGGCACCCCAGTAGATGTGCGTATCCGGATCGCTCACCTGGCGATAGGCGTCCTCGGCATCGAGCATCACCACCACACTCGCCGCATCACCCACCTGCCCCGCCGCCAACCGGCGTCCGGTGGTAATTTCCAGCGAACCGCCAATGCTGTTCAAAGGCACTTTATGCCGGGCGGCCAAGGCCTGGACGCTGGTGATGCCGGGGATCACCTCGAATTCGAAGGCGCAGCGGCCCGCATCGAGGATCGCCTGCAGGATGCGCACGGTACTGTCGTACAGCGCCGGATCGCCCCACACCAGAAAACCACCCCGTTGACCGTCGGACAGTTCTTCATTGATCAAGCGTTCGAAGGTGGCCTGTTTAGCGCGGTTCAACGCTTCGACGCTGTCCTTGTAGTCCAGGTCGCCGCGTTGGCGTTCCGGGCTGTAGGCTTCGACGAAACGGTAGGTGCGATCAACGATGTAGCGCCGACAGACTTCGCGCCGCAGGTCCAACAGTTTGTCCTTGGCCGGGCCCTTGTCCATGAGAAAGACCACGTCCAAGCGGTTCAAGGCTTTCACTGCCTGCATCGTCAGGTGATCCGGATCGCCGGCCCCAATGCCGATGACTGACAATTTCTTCATCGCGGCGACTCCTGGCCAGGTCCCTGGGTGCGTAATCGCCATACGCCGTTGAAACGCAATTCGAGGGTGGACAACGGTTCAATGTCGATCCGGTTGAATGTGGCGGCCGGGCAACCCAAGACATTCACCAGGGCTGCGCGGATCACGAAGGGGTGGGTGACGGCCAGCAGATGTCCTGGCCGGGTTTCCAGACTGGCCAGCCAACCCCCGACACGGCGACACAACTGGGCGACAGATTCACCACCATGGGGAGCCGCCTCGGCATCGTCGAGCCAGCTCTGCAGGGCTTGCGGTTCAGCCTGAAGCAAGTCATCGATGGACAATCCGCGCCAGCGTCCCAGATCGCAATCGGCCAGGGCCTGGTCCTGCTCGGGCTCGGCGCCGAACAACGCGGCGGTCTGGCGCGTGCGCAGTTCCGGCCCGCACAGCAGTTGCCGGACATTTCGGTAGCGATGCTCGACCTGCGCGCGGCGTGCCAGCCAGTCGGCGTCCAGCGATTCGTCCAGGCCAAAGCGCGCCTGCTTCTGGGCGGCGGTGCGGGCGTGGCAGATCAAGGTCAGACGAGTGGCTTGCACACTGGATTCTCAGGCAATCGAAAAGGTCGCATGGGCGGGATATTCATGCTTTTAGTTGTACAGCACCTTATACGAAATCAAATAAATGAGACAAAAAGGCGTTATGTCCGACATCGCCAGAAGTATCGACTGACATACCTGGTCTACTCAGCCGGGACCAACTCCTACAAGGGTTTCGCACAATATTCGAGCATTTTAAACGGAACGTAAAAACCACTGGACATGTAGCACCAGCTACATAAATACTGTTTTCAGGAGTTATGAAAGAAATTCAACACCCATCCTGGCAAGGAGCACGGATGCCACCTCTCAGAGACCTGATCACCGATCCCGGCCTGGTTTTGACGCCGTCGGAACGCAAGGTCGTACGTGCCCTGCTCGATCACTACCCACGCAACGGCCTCGGCCCGATGTCACGCCTGGCAGACCATGCCGGCGTCAGCGACCCGACCATCGTGCGGCTGGTGAAAAAACTCGGGTTTGGCGGTTACGCCGAATTCCAGGATGCCCTGCTCAGTGACATGGACCATCGCCTGCGCTCCCCCCGCACCCTGTTGAAACCGCGGGCCAAATTGCAGCAAGGCGATACCTGGAGCCAGTACCTGGCCGCCAGTCAACGCCACCTCATCGACACCCAGGCCCTGACTCAACCCGAAGACGTGCGCATTCTCGTGCAGTGGTTGCTCGACAGCCGCCATCACGTGCATTGCTTCGGTGGGCGCTTCAGCAGCTTCCTGGCCCACTACCTGCTCAACCATTTGCGGCTGTTGCGCGCCGGCTGTTTCGCCCTGGAAGACAACGCCCAACTGCCTGACCGGCTGTTCGACGTGCAGCGCCAGGATGTGGTGCTGATCTTCGATTACCGTCGCTACCAGGCCCAGGCCCTGCGTGTGGCCAGCGCGGCCAAGGAGCGCCACGCCCGCGTCGTGCTGTTCAGCGACGTCTACGCTTCGCCGTTGCGCGAGTTGGCCGACCTGATCATCAGCGCCCCGGTGGAATCGATCTCGGCCTTCGACAGCCTGGTGCCAGCGCTGGCCCAGGTCGAGGCACTGATTGCCTGCCTGACCCTGCAATGCCCCGAGCTGGCCGAACGCCTGGAAGGCATCGATACCTTGCGCACGGAATTCAACACGCACCTGTTGGAGGAAAAATAAGGATGTTCTCGCTCCCCCACCGCTCACCCCGGGATTTGCCGTTCACCTGCCAGCACACCGCCTTGCTGCTGGTGGACATGCAACGCGCCTGGCTGGAACCGCAATTCGATGCCCACCTGCACACCCGCGAGGCCGAGTATTTCATCCAGCGGGCCCGCCAGCAGGTCATCCCCAACCAGCAGCGCTTGCTCAACGCGATGCGCGAAGGGAAGCACAACGTGTTGCACACCCACATCGAAAGCCTCACCGCCGATGGCCGCGACCGTTCCCTGGATCACAAACTGTCGGACATGCACCTGCCCAAGGGCAGCCCCGAGGCGCAGATCATCGCCGAACTGGCGCCGCTGGAAAACGAAATCGTGCTGCCCAAGACCTCCTCAGGGGTTTTCAATTCCACCAACATCGACTATGTGCTGCGCAACCTGCAGACCCGCCACTTGATCGTCGCCGGCATCGTCACCGACCAGTGCGTCGACATGGCCGTGCGCGACGCCGCCGATCGCGGCTACCTGGTCACGCTGGTGGAAGATGCCTGCGCCACCTACACCGAACAACGGCACCTGGCGTGCCTGAACGCGATCAAGGGCTATTGCTGGATCACCGATACCGACACCGTGCTCGCGCGTTTGCAGGAGATGCAGCCATGAGCCGCCTCGATCCTGCCGCCGTCCTCGCCCCGTTGCCCGTCACGACCCTGGTGACCACCGACCTGATCGGCGTGACCCGTGGGCGCTCGTTTCCCAGCGATGAATTGCCCCACTACGTCACCGCCGGTTGTGGCTGGGTGCCGGCCAACAGCGCGCTGACGCCCCAGGACATCATCGCTTCGACCAACCCCTGGGGCGCCTATGGCGACCTGCGACTGGTGCCGGACCTGTCCAGCCGGGTGACCGTCAACAACGGCCCCGACGCCCAGGCGCCCGTCCTCGACTTTATCCATTGCGATGTACGCGAGACCGACGGCCGGCCCTGGAACGCCTGCCCGCGCACGCTGTTGCAGAACGAAGTGGAGCGTTATCGCGCCGAACTGGGCTTGCAGGTTTTCGCCGCGTTCGAGCATGAATTCAACCTGGTTGCCACGCCTGCGCAGCCTGATCGCCTGGCCTTCAGCCTCCAGGCCCAGCGCCAGCAGGCCGAATTCGCCGGATGGTTGCTCAGTGCCCTGAGGGCCGGCGGTGTCGAGCCGGAAATGTTCCTGCCGGAATATGGCCAGCATCAATACGAAATCACCTGCCGCCCGACTTTGGGCGTAGCCGCCGCCGACCGGGCCGTGAACGTGAGGGAAATCACCCGCGAGATCGCCCGGCAAATGGGCCTGGACCTGAGCTTCGCCCCCAAGACCGCGGAAAACGCCGTGTGCAACGGCGTGCATTTGCACCTGAGCCTGCAGGATCTGAGCGCGGACCCGGTGCTGCATGACGCCGCCAGCAGCAACGGCTTGTCCAGCCTCGGCCAGCATTGGGCCGCTGGTGTGCTGCACTATCTGCCTGCACTGTGTGCGCTGACCGCGCCGACACCGGTGTCCTACGAACGCCTGCAGCCTCATCACTGGAGCGCGTCCTATGCGTGCCTGGGACAGCGCAACCGCGAAGCGGCGCTGCGCATCTGCCCGACCGTAAGCCTGAGCGGCAAACCGCTGGCGAACCAGTACAACCTGGAGTTCCGCGCCATGGACGCCACCGCTTCGCCGCACCTGGCGATGGCAGCGCTGTTGATCGCCGGGCGACTGGGCATCCAGCAACGACTGGCCCTGAACGCTGTCACTGATGAAATACCCGATGAGCTGGATGAAGCACAACGGCACGCCCGTGGCATTATCGCGCTGCCGACATCCCTGGCCCAGGCACTGGACTGCCTGCGCCACAGCGGGGCGCTGGTCGAGACCCTGCCCGGCCCGCTGGTTGAAACCTACTTCGCCTTGAAGGCCCAGGAGCTGGCCTTGACCGAGGCGCTGTCACCTGCCGAGCGTTGTGAGCACTATGCACGAATCTATTGAGTGTGCTGAATCGGGCCTCTACACCAGGCCACCCTACCGACTGGCCCGGGAGGAATCCGAACACCCGGTGCTGCTGGTGTGCGAACACGCCAGCCGCTTCATTCCCGATGCGCTGAACGACCTGGGGCTGGATGAAACGGCCTCCCAGGAGCACATTGCCTGGGACATCGGTGCCCTGGCCTTGGCCGAACGCCTGTCCGAAACCCTCGGCGCAACGTTGCTGTCGGCCAATTACTCACGGCTGTTGATCGACCTCAACCGCCCGCTGCACGTGCCCGACAGCATTCCGGCCCAGAGCGAGATCTACCAGGTTCCGGGTAACCATGCCCTGGACGAAGCCACTCGCGAATATCGCCAGCAGCGCCTGTTCCATCCCTTCCACGAACGGTTGCAGGCGTTGATCGACCAGCGCCTGGCCGCCAACCGACCGGTGCGCGTGGTGGGCATCCACAGTTTCACCCCGGTGTTCTACGGCCAGCCGCGCGCCCTGGAAGCGGGCGTGCTGTTCGGCGAAGCCAAGGAATACGCCCAGCACATCGTCGACGGGCTGGGCCGGCATTCGCTGCGGGCGGCGGGCAACCAACCCTACAAGATCAACCCCCTGACCGACATGACGGTCCCGGTGCACGGCGATGGCCGCGGCCTGGATTCGGTGTTGATCGAAGTGCGCAACGACCAACTGCGCAGCCCCGAAGCGGTACGGACCTGGAGCGCCTACCTGGCGCCCCTGCTGTAACGCGGCAGCGGCAAGTTTCCTGCGACAGACAGCAAGCAAGAGCAACCCCACAGCTGAAAAGGAAAACGGCTCATGAGCATTGAGGCATTTGGCTACAAACAGGAATTGAAACGCGGCCTGTCGCTGACAGACCTGGTGGTATACGGGATGATTTTCATGATCCCCATCGCCCCGTTCGGCGTGTATGGCTATGTCAACGCCGAGGCACCGGGGATGGTGCCGCTGGCGTACATCATCGGCATGGTGGCGATGCTGTTTACTGCCTTGAGCTACGGCAGCATGGCCCGGGCCTTTCCGGTGGCAGGTTCGGTCTATTCCTACGCGCAACGGGGCCTTAACCCACACGTTGGCTTCATTGCCGGTTGGCTGATGCTGCTGGACTACCTGCTGATCCCGCCGCTGCTCTATGTCTACGCCGCCATGGCGCTGAACCATCTGTACCCGGACATCCCCAAGGTCGGTTTCATCCTGGCCTTCCTGGTGAGCGCGACCTTCGTCAACCTGCGGGGCATCACCTTCACCGCGCGGATGAATATCATTTTCCTGCTGGCGCAACTGGTGGTGCTGGGGATTTTCCTGTTCTACGCCTGGAATGCCCTGCACGGTGGTGCCGGTAACGGCCAACTGACCCTGGCACCGCTTTACAGCCCCGAACATTTCAACTTCGCCCTGCTGATGCAAGCCGTGTCCATCGCGGTATTGTCGTTCCTGGGCTTCGACGCCATTTCCACCCTGGCTGAAGAGATCAAGGACGACCCGGGCCGCAGCGTCGGCAAGGCTGCCCTGGTGACCTTGCTGGTGATGGGAGCGATCTTCGTGGTGCAGACCTGGATCGCCACGGACCTGGCCGCCGGCATGGGTTTCAAGTCCGCCGACACCGCATTCTATGAAATCGCCGAATTGGCAGCCGGCAGCTGGCTGGCCACCTTGACCGCGGTTGCCACGGCCCTGGCCTGGGGCGTGGCCGTGGCGATCACTTCGCAGGCGGCGGTATCGCGCCTGTTGTTCGGCATGGCCCGGGACGGCCAGTTGCCCAAGGTGCTGGCCAAGGTCCATCCGAAACACAACACCCCGTACCTGAGCATCTACCTGGTGGCAGTGCTGTCGCTGTTGATCTGCTACCTGTTCATCGACGCCGTGGACACCCTCACCTCCCTGGTCAACTTCGGTGCCCTGAGCGGCTTCATGTTGCTGCACATCACCGTCATCAACCATTACTGGCGTCGCCAGCAGTCCGGCCAACTGATTCGCCACTTGATTTGCCCGCTGATCGGCTTCGTGATCGTCGCGGCCATCATGTACAACATGGGCGTGGCTGCGCAGAAGCTCGGCCTGATCTGGATCGCCGCGGGCGTGATCTATCTGTGTGTGCTCAACAAATTCGGGAACCCTACCGCCGTGCCCGATCCGGCCGGTCAGTGAGGGCCGGCGGCCGAAGGACTCGGCCAACCGTGGTTACAACGCGTGGACATCGACAGTGATCGTCAAGCCCGGTGCTGGTCATCGGGCTCTCTGGAACAGGAGTGCAATCCATGCTGGCCTTACGTCCAGTTCAATTAACCGATCTGCCGCAACTGCAACAACTGGCCCGTGACAGCCTGGTGGGTGTCACGTCGCTGCCGGACGATACCGCGCGCCTGGAGGAAAAGATCCTCGACTCGTGCGCCTCGTTCGAAGCCGATGTGCAGGGCCCTGGCGCGGAGAATTATTTTTTTGTCCTGGAGGACCTGGAATCCGGGCGCCTGGTCGGTTGTTCGGAAATTCTCTCCAGCACCGGGTGCAACGAACCGTTCTACAGCCTGCGCAACCGGCCGTTTTCCAGCGAATCCCGGGAGCTGAACATCCAGCATGGCGTGCCCGCGCTGTCGCTGTGCCAGGACCTCAACGGACAGACGCTGCTACGTGGCTTCCACATCGACGCCGAGCGGGTGCGCACGCCGGAATCGGAGCTGCTGTCCCGGGCCCGACTGATGTTCATCGCCGCCCATCCCCAGCGCTTTGCCGAATCGGTCATCACCGAAATCGTCGGTTTCAGCAGCGAGGACGGCCAGTCGCCTTTCTGGGACGCCATAGGCCAGCACTTCTTCGACCTGCCCTACGTCGAAGCCGAACGGTTGTGTGGCTTGCAGAGCCGAACCTTTCTCGCGGAGCTGATGCCGCAATACCCGATCTACGTACCCATGCTGCCGCCAGCCGCCCAGGCCTGCATCGGCCGGGTGCATCCCGACGGCCAGGAGGCCTTCGACATCCTGGCGCGCGAGGGTTTCGAGACCAACAGCTACGTCGATATCTTCGACGGTGGGCCGACCTTGCATGCCCGTATCGCCAACGTCCGTACCATCACGCAAAGTCGGAGCGCCACGGCCCGGCAAAGCCTGCAGATCGATGCCAGAGGCCGTTACCTGGTGAGCAACGACCGTCTTGGAAACTACCGGGCCATCGTCGCCGAGCTGGACGTCAACGCCGAAGGCCCCGTGGCCCTGTCGCCCGACATGCTGGCCGCCCTGGGCGTCTTGGATGGCGAGCGGATCCGGGTGGTTGCCCTATGAACCTCACTCGATCCCGTGGCACGCATTGGCGCTTGGACCGACACAATGAAGGAGCTGCAGCATGATTGTCCGTCCGGTCGCCATTACCGATCTGCCCGCGTTGCTGGACCTGGCCCGTTGCGCAGGTCCCGGCTTCACCAGCCTGCCAGCCAACGAAGAGCGCCTGGCCCACCGCATTCGCTGGGCCCAACGAACCTTTGCCGGGCAAGTCGAACGTGCCGACGCCGATTACCTGTTCGTGCTCGAAGACGATGACCGGCAGGTGCTGGGTATCAGTGCCCTGACCGGCGCGGTCGGGCTGCGCGAGCCCTGGTACAACTATCGGGTCGGGCTGACGGTCAGCTCGGCGCCGGAGCTGGGGATCCAGCGGCAGATCCCGACCCTGTTCCTCAACAACGAGATGTCCGGGCAATCGGAAATCTGCTCGTTGTTCCTGCACCCCGAGCAACGTCACGGTCACAACGGACGCCTGCTGTCCCTGGCGCGCCTGCTGTTCGTGGCCGAGTTCTCCCAGCTGTTCGGCGAAAAACTGATCGCCGAACTGCGCGGCCATGCCGACGAACGAGGCTGTTCGCCGTTCTGGGACAGCCTGGGACGGCATTTTTTCAAGAAGGATTTCAGCTACGCCGATCAGCTATCCGGCATGGGCAACAAGTCGTTCATCGCCGAGCTGATGCCACGCCAGCCGCTGTACACCTGCCTGCTCACCGAACAGGCCCAGGCGGTGATCGGCAAGGCTCACCCGAACACCGAGCCGGCCCTGAAGATCCTCAGTGCCGAAGGTTTCAGCCATAAGGGCTACATCGACATCTTTGACGGCGGCCCGGTGATCGAGGCGCCAGTGTCGAAGATCCGTACCGTGCGCGACAGCCAGATGCTGACCCTGGTCATTGGCACCCCGGACGAACAGGCACCGGTCTGGCTGATTCACAATCGGCGCCTGGAAAACTGCCGCGTCACCAGCGCTCGCGCACACCTGCATGGCCACAAGCTGCTCGTCGATCGCCTCACCGCCAAACGCCTGCAAGTGCAACCGGGTGATACGGTGCGGGCCGTGGTATTGCCCAGGCAGGGGCAACAGGCGGTGGCGGCGTAGCCAAGGTACCGCCCGACCTTGGATATTCAATACATAAGAACTTCGTTAATCAGCAATACTTCTCCACAATTGCATAATTGCCACTTACCTACTCGGGACCCATACTTTCGCGCATCGCCCCACTGTAACGACAATATTCATGATCAAGAATCTGATTGCTACACGAATACCGCTCGAACGCATAGCGGAGAAAATCAAGACATTAGACATGACCGCGCAAGTCAAACAATTGATCGCCGATCTGGATATACAACACAACGTTGCCACGGCACAGTCTCGACGCGCGGCCATCATGAACATGACCAACCCGCATACCGGGACTATCACGCTGCATTGCACGAGCGTGGGCAATATCAGTGTCAAGGCACCAGCATCTAACACCGCCTCTTCGCAACTGTACTCGGTGCCCGGTCAAAGTATCCTATTCGCACTTGATCAGCCTTTCGAAATCCAGCAATACACCCTCAAAACGCATCAACTTGAAAAAACCGACACCTCGATCATCGACAACTGCAATCCGCTGATCATTGATGGCAATCGAACCTTATTCGACTATTCTCAAAGGGGCAAAAAACAACCTGCATTGATTGGCAGAATCAATTTCCCCGACCGCAGTGCAGACATCAACGTATTTGATCCTGTCTCATTGCGCAAAACAGCCTGGCTGCCTCAAGACAATAGTACCGCCCGGTACCTGTTGAGCCTCGAATTACTCGAAACGATCCAGGACCCGGAAGGTGTCAGGGTTGCTGGGGAGCTGATCTACCATTATCACCCTGCCGTGGCATGGAAAGCCTTCCAGATGCTTTATCGGGCTGACCCGCAAAACGCGTTGAGTTACGTCCCGTCGCTGAAAAAACGCAAGGACGCCCGCCTGGACAATTTGCTCCGTCCACTGGAGCTGGCGGCATGAACCTGGAAACGTTTGTCGAGCGACTGAACACTTATGACCTGCAACGAGACAAAACCAGGATCATTGCAGACTTGCGCCAACTGGCCAAAAACCGTTGTCTATTGAGCGATCATCTTTATACCACCCTCCAGCGAGACGGTTTCAGTACGCGCAACAGCCTCTATAACGCCTATGGTTTTGTACTGCACAAGAATGATTCATTCACCCTTCGCCTGGGATTCTGGTCGCCGGTAGAGACTCATGATGAAAGCGAAACATTCATTTATAACCTGAACCACAGTCACGACTTTGAAATGTATGCAGTCGGCTACAGCGGAGATGGCTACACCACCATTACACGCGAAATACTTGATAATCTACCGCTGCAAAAAGGTAAAAAACCCAGACTGGGTAAAGTGCGAAAACTTAAACTTGCGCCAGGTAAAGTCCTGCACATGCCTGCACTACAGGAAATCCATAAGCAAATCGCCCCGAAGTCAATGTCCGCTTCATTGAGTGTACTTATTCATCCTAAACACCTGGTCAAGATCGACGAAGCTTGGTGTTTCGATAAAAATTACAGACCGCTTTACCCCGGCATCGCTGCGCCAGAGATCGCACTGTTTACAGAGACGCTGTCACAGCTCAATGCCAGCTAGTCATTCGCTGTCCAACAACTAAAGAAGGAGAAACCATGAATAACCTGATGAAAGACTGGGATGAAACCCCATTACTGCGGGCGGGTACCAATGTGGTCGATACCGCCATGCAGTTAACCAACGAAATCCACTGCACGCTCCCCGGCTTCCCGACGCGCTTCAACGTCGGAAACATCCATGAGATCAAGCAGTTCTGGAGCCTACCGACCGAAGACTGAATAGTTTGAAATGGGCTTTTTTTGCCCGGCTGCAGACTTTCCGGGCCTGCAGCCTTCTTTCGATGCCATAACGGCATCACCCATACACATTCGTCATCATCTTTGCGCCTGCCACGTGATAGCCTTTGGATCTTTCGGCGTTGACACTTTTGCTCAAGCCTTTCCATTCCATTGGTGGAACTCATATGTCCAGGCTTTCCCATCAAGATTTACGTCGTAACTTTCGCCAATTGCTGGCTTCCAACACCTGCTACCACACCGCCTCGGTGTTTGACCCGATGTCGGCGCGCATTGCCGCTGACCTGGGTTTCGAAGTAGGCATCCTGGGAGGCTCGGTGGCATCGTTGCAAGTATTGGGCGCGCCGGACTTCGCCCTGATCACCCTCAGCGAATTTGCCGAACAGGCCACCCGCATCGGCCGCGTGGCCCAACTGCCGGTCATTGCCGACGCCGACCACGGCTATGGCAATGCCCTGAACGTGATGCGCACCATCGTTGAACTGGAACGGGCCGGCATCGCGGCGCTGACCATCGAGGACACCTTGCTGCCGGCCCAGTTCGGGCGTAAATCCACCGACCTGATCGGCGTAGCCGAAGGTGTCGGCAAGATTCGTGCGGCGCTGGAGGCGCGAGTCGATCCGGAAATGGCGATCATCGCCCGGACCAACGCCGCGATTCTGCCGGTCCAGGAAATCATCAGCCGTACCCAGCAATATGAGCGTGTCGGGGCGGACGGGATTTGCATGGTGGGCGTGCAAGACTTCGATCATCTGGAGAAGATCAGCGAAAACCTGACGGTGCCGCTGATGCTTGTCACTTATGGCAACCCGTTGCTGCGCGACGACAAGCGCCTGGCCGAGTTGGGTGTGCGCGTGACCATCGACGGCCACGGCGCCTATTTCGCCGCGATCAAGGCGACCTACGACAGCCTTCGCGAACAACGGCAGATCTTCACCCAGGCTTCGGACCTGAGCGCCACCGAACTGACCCACACCTACACCCAGCCCGAGGACTACATCCGCTGGGCCGAGGAGTACATGAGCGTCAAGGAGTAAGCGGACTCGCTCCCACAGGATTAGCCTGTGGGAGCAAAGCTTGCTCGCGATGGCGGTAGCGCCTCCCACATTGATGCAAGCTGACCCACCGCTATCGCGAGCAAGCTTTGCTCCCACAGAGGCCCGTGGTGGGCCAGATCCTAGCCCTTGCTGCGCAACATTTCCCTGGGCACATACTTGCCGATCTCGAACTTGCCGATGGCCGCGCGGTGGACTTCATCCGGGCCGTCGGCCAGGCGCAGGGTGCGTTGCATGGCGTACATGTAGGCCAGCGGGAAATCGTTGGAGACCCCGGCGCCACCGTGGATCTGGATCGCCCGATCAATGACCTTCAAGGCCACGTTCGGCGCGACGACCTTGATCTGGGCGATTTCGCTCTTCGCCACTTTATTACCGACCGTGTCCATCATGTACGCCGCCTTCAACGTCAGCAGGCGCGCCATGTCGATTTCCATCCGCGAGTCGGCAATCTTGTCGATGTTACCGCCAAGACGCGCCAACGGCTGGCCGAAGGCCGTGCGACTGACGGCACGCTTGCACATCAACTCCAATGCGCGCTCGGCCATGCCGATGGAACGCATGCAGTGATGAATCCGGCCCGGGCCAAGGCGACCCTGGGCAATTTCAAAGCCACGTCCTTCACCCAACAGGACGTTTTCGTACGGCACCCGCACGTTCTCGAACAGCACTTCGGCATGCCCGTGCGGCGCATCGTCGTAGCCGAACACCGGCAGCGGCCGGACGATCTTGACGCCAGGGGTGTCCACTGGCACCAGGATCATCGAGTGCTGGGCATGGCGTGGCGCATCAGGGTTGCTCAGGCCCATGAAGATCAGGATCTTGCAGCGCGGGTCGCAGGCTCCTGAGGTCCACCACTTCTTGCCATTGATGACCCACTGGTCGCCGTCGCGCTCGGCACGGGCGGCCATGTTGGTGGCGTCCGAAGAGGCAACGTCCGGCTCGGTCATGGCAAAAGCCGAGCGGATCTCGCCGCGCAGCAGTGGCTCGAGCCAGCGTTGCTTTTGTTCTTCATTGGCGTAGCGCACCAGCACTTCCATGTTGCCGGTGTCCGGCGCCGAGCAATTGAACGGCTCCGGCCCCAGCAACGAGCGCCCCATGATCTCTGCCAGCGGTGCGTATTCCAGGTTGGTCAGGCCGGCACCCAGTTCGGACTCAGGCAGAAACAGGTTCCACAGGCCTTCTGCCTTGGCCTTGGCCTTGAGCTCTTCCATGATGGCCGTGGGTTGCCAGCGGTCGCCTTCGGCCACTTGCCGTTCGAACACTGCTTCGGCCGGGTAGACATAGGCATCCATGAACGCCGTGACGCGTTCACGCAGTTCCTGAACCTTGGGGGAATAGGCAAAATCCATGAGCAGCACCTTCTTGGCAGAGGTTGTTTTAGGTCATGAAATCGATGCTAGTTCAGCTACGAAAATTTACCTAACCTATTCTCGGCGTGTATTAACATTCATCACCGATATATGTTTCACTGATTCTCATCGCCACCCGGCACCTCACAACAAGCCCAAGAATAAGAGTGCAGCGCCATGAATCTGAGCAAGGTCGACCTCAACCTTTTCATTGTCTTCGATGCGATCTACACCGAAGCCAACCTGACCCGTGCCGGGCAGATCGTCGGCATCACTCAGCCGGCCGTGTCCAATGCCCTGGCGCGTCTGCGGGAAACCTTCAACGACCCGCTCTTCGTGCGCACCGCCCAGGGGATGGTGCCGACGCCCATGGCCCAGAACATCATCGGTCCGGTGCGCAACGCCCTGTCGCTGCTGCGGGTGTCGGTGCAGGAAAGCCGGATCTTCAACCCGTTGCAGGCCGTCAAGACCTACCGCATCAGCATGACCGACCTCACCGAAGGCGTGATCCTGCCGCTGCTGTTCCAGCGCCTGCGTCGCCTGGCACCGACCGTGGCGATCGAGAGTTTCCTGTCCAAGCGCCGTGAAACCACCAAGGAGCTGGCCGCCGGCCGCCTCGACTTCGCGGTGGACGCACCGCTCAACACCGACCCGCAGGTACGCCACGTCAAATTGATGGAAGATCGCTACGTGTGCGCCATGCGCAAGGGTCATCCGTTGGCGGGCAAGGAAAAAATCAGCCTCGATGATTACCTGGCGCAGACCCACGTGCATATTTCCAGCCGCCGCAACGGGCTGGGTTATGTCGACCTGGCCCTCGGCAAGATGGGTATCCAGCGCAAGATCGCCCTGCGCTCCCAGCATTACCTGATGGCCTCCCAGGTCCTGCAACAAACGGACATGGTCATGACCGTCCCCGAGCGCTTTGCCCGTCGCCACGATCTGCACGCCTTCCTGTTACCGGTCAACGATGTGCCGCCGGTGGAAACCCACCTCTACTGGCACGAAAGCACGGACCAGGACCCGGCCAACCGCTGGATGCGCGAGCAGATGATCGAGCTGTGCCAGCAGGTGACGGCCCATGAGAAGAAGCTCGACAAGGTTTAGGCGATCAAAATTGTGGGAGCGAGCTTGCTCCCACAAGGTTTTGTGTGCAGAAACGTCATTGCTTGACGCGAACGTCAACCTGCCTTTAGCTTAGCGCCAGTCCCTTTCGTTTCGAGCGCTTCCATGAGCAGCCAGACCTACAGCATCTCCGACCTCGCCCGCGAACTGGATATCACCACCCGGGCCATCCGCTTCTATGAAGAACAAGGCCTGTTGAGCCCGGAGCGACGGGGCCAGGAGCGCATTTATTCGCCACGGGACAAGGTCAGCCTGAAGCTGATCCTGCGCGGCAAGCGCATTGGTTTTTCCCTGGCCGAGTGCCGCGAGCTGATCGAACTCTACGACCCCTCCAGCGGCAATCAGAAACAGCTGCACAGCATGCTGGCGAAAATCACCGAGCGCCGGGAACAGCTCGAACAGCAATTGCTGGACATCGAACAGATGAAGCTGGAACTCGACACCGCCGAAGAACGCTGCATCCAGGCGCTGGAGCAGACGATCAAGGGCGAGGAAATCGTCCAGTAACACTTTCCCCCTGTGGGAGCGAGCCTGCTCGCGATAGCGATGTAACTGACAACATCAATGTTGACTGACATACCGCTATCGCGAGCAGGCTCGCTCCCACAGGGGGCAGCATCGTTCTCGATATATTGGCAACTCACTACAGGTCAATCCCCATGTCCCTCCCCTCCTTTGTACGCCTGATCGAAGTCGGCCCCCGTGACGGGCTGCAGAATGAAGCACAGCCCATCAGCGTCGCCGACAAGGTGCGCCTGGTGGATGCCTTGAGCGCCGCCGGCCTGGGCTACATCGAAGTCGGCAGTTTCGTCTCGCCCAAGTGGGTGCCGCAAATGGCCGGTTCCGCCGAGGTGTTCGCGCAGATCCAGCGCAAGCCCGGTGTGACCTATGGCGCCCTGGCGCCGAACCTGCGAGGTTTTGAAGACGCGCTGGCGGCAGGTGTAAAAGAGGTGGCGGTGTTCGCCGCCGCGTCCGAAGCGTTTTCCCAGCGCAATATCAACTGCTCCATCAAGGACAGCCTGGAGCGCTTCGCGCCGATCATGGAAGCCGCCAAGCAGCACGGCGTCAGTGTGCGCGGCTACGTGTCCTGCGTGCTGGGCTGCCCGTATGAAGGGGCGGTCAAGCCAGAACAGGTGGCCTGGGTCGCTCGGGAGCTGTATGCCATGGGCTGCTACGAGGTCTCCCTGGGCGACACCATCGGCACGGGCACCGCCGGGGCCACCCGCAGGATGTTCGAGGTGGTGGGCGCCGAAGTGCCTCGGGACAAGCTCGCCGGACACTTTCACGACACCTACGGCCAAGCCATGGCCAACGTATACGCCAGCCTGCTGGAAGGCATCGCGGTGTTCGACAGCTCCATCGCCGGCCTGGGCGGCTGCCCTTATGCCAAGGGCGCCAGCGGTAACGTTGCCACCGAAGACGTGCTGTACCTGCTCAATGGCTTGGGTATCGAAACCGGTGTCGACCTGGACGCCCTGATCGCCGCGGGTCGGCAGATCTGCGACGTGCTCGGCCGCCCTAGCGGTTCGCGTGTCGCCAAGGCCCGCAGCGCACAGTGAGGTGTTACCGCTGGCCTTGTAACAGCGGTGAAACGAGTAACACGGAAACAATTTGTCAGGTCTGGCGCGTCAGCTTTTTCGACGAAAAAATACAACTTATTGATTTATATAGAGTTTTAAAAGTTGGCACGCCACCTGCTATATCTCTTGCATAACAAGAATAAAAAAACGCAGCAAACCCAATAAAAACAAGACGAAACGACTCTGACATAACAAAAACAACACGGCAGAGACGCAGCTAACAGATTTTTTTGGAGAGGATGTGCTTTTCAGGGTGCTTTCAGGAGCAACCCGCAACCGGGCAGAGAACAATAAAACTACCTTCAGGTAGCTCCCGAATCGGTTGGATCGCAAGGCGAAAAAGCAGATCAGCGCTCAAAAAAATACGTTTGCTCTTGATCCCGGATGGGGATCGCCAAAAACAGCGGTAAAGGGCAACGGCTGCCAAAAACAACAACAGGCCGCCCCTCAATAATAAAAAAAGAGCACGCGACGACAAAATTAAAGGGGAGCTTCGGCTCCCCTTTGTGCTGTCTGGGGTTTGAGCTTTTCTTGTGGGAGCGGGCTTGCTCGCGAAGGCGGCCTGCAGGTGGCCTGGATTTTGTTGATCGAGTACATATCCGTTGCTGCGGTAATGGCGGCTTAGGGTTCCGCCCTTACGGCGGCTCACTTTTGAGAAGCGCAAAAGTAAGCAAAACGCTCTTGCCCCACCACTCGGCACCTCGCCTAGGCTCGGTGTGCCCGAACGAAGGCATTGCTCCGTGGGCCGCCGCGAAGGGCCATCCATGGCCCAGCGCGGCTATCCCGGCATCCATGCCGGGATGCCCACTGCGCAATGCCTGCGTTCGGCCAGCGTGGTTTAACGGGGCGCCCCAGATCAAGATCTAAAGCAAGAGCAAGAGCGGGGCACATGCCGGCATCTATGTGGCTGGGCCACTGCTATCGCGAGCAAGCTCGCTCCCACACTGGATCTTCAGCAGACCCAAAGCCCATGTGCACCGCAAAACCTGTGGGAGCGAGCTTGCTCGCGAAGAGGCCAGCCCATCCAACATCTTCATCGACTGTGGCGCCGCCTTCGCGAGCAAGCCCGCTCCCACAGGGGATCTTGTTCAGCCTTCTCTATCGCGCAGTTCTTCGATGCTGATTTCGCGCATGCGGAATTTCTGGATCTTGCCGGTGACCGTCATGGGAAATTCTTCGACGAATTTGAAATGACGCGGCGTCTTGAAGTGAGCGATGCGCTCCTTGCACCAGGCCTGCAGTTCTTGCTCGGAGGCACTGTGGCCGGGATGAAACTTGATCCAGGCGACGATTTCCTCGCCATAGCGCGAACACGGGATGCCGATCACTTGCACGTCCGCCACCGCCGGGTGAGTGAAGAAGAACTCCTCCAGCTCACGCGGGTAAATATTCTCCCCGCCGCGGATGATCATGTCCTTGTTGCGCCCGACGATGCGCACGTAGCCCTGCTCGTCCATGGTCGCCAGATCGCCCGTGTGCATCCAGCCATCCGGGTCGATGGCATCGGTGCTGCCCTTGGGGTTGTTCCAGTAACCGAGCATCACGCTGTAGCCACGGGTACACAACTCACCGACAGCATCACGCGGGACGATATTGCCGGCCTCATCGATAATTTTGCTTTCCAGTTGCGGCTGGGTACGGCCGACGGTGGTTACGCGCAGTTCCAGTTCGTCTGTAGGACCGGTCTGCAACGACACCGGGCTGGTTTCCGTCATGCCGTAGGCAATCTGCACTTCGGCCATGTGCATTTCGTTGATGACCCGTCGCATCACTTCGATGGGGCATGTGGCCCCGGCCATGATGCCAGTGCGTAGGCTGGACACGTCGAAGTCGCCCCGCTGCGGCTGGTCCAGCAGGGCGATGAACATGGTGGGCACGCCATACAGTGCCGTGGCTTTTTCCTCGGCCACGGCCTTGAGCGTCAGCAACGGGTCGAAGGCATCGCTGGGGTAGATCATGGTGCTGCCATGGGTCATGCAGCCCAGGTTGCCCATGACCATGCCGAAGCAATGGTAGAGCGGCACCGGGATCACCAGCCGATCGCCAGCCGTCAGGCCCAGGCTTTCGCCGACCATGTATCCGTTATTGAGAATGTTGTGATGACTGAGGGTGGCGCCCTTGGGGAAACCAGTGGTGCCGGAGGTGTACTGGATATTCACCGGTTGATCGGACCGCAGGCTGGATTGGCGTTCAGCCAGTTGTTCCGGCGTCACCGCCGCACCCAGGGCGGCCAGTTGCGACCAGGGCAGGAAACCTGATGGTGGCTGGGAATCGAGGCTGATCACACCGCGCAAATCCGGCAAGCGTTCGCTCTGCAGGTGGCCAATCGATTGCTCCGCCAGCTCTGGTACCAGCGCTTGCAACATGGCGTGATAATCCGAAGTCTTGAACGCCCCGGCACACACCAGCCATTGGCATCCGGATTGTTTCAGCACGTATTCGAGTTCAGAAACGCGATAGGCTGGATTGATGTTGACCAGAATGACGCCGATCTTCGCACTGGCGAACTGGCTGATGCACCACTGGGCGCAGTTGGGCGCCCACACGCCAAGGCGATCGCCGGCTTTCAAGCCTAGCGCCAATAAGGCTCGGGCGTGCAGATCAACGGCGTCGGCCAGTTGTTGCCAGGTATAACGCAGCGATTGATGGCGAACCACCAACGCCTCGCCCTCGGGATAGCGGGCCACCGTCTGGTCGAAAACCTCGCCGATGGTTTGGGCCAGCAAAGCCTTGGCCTGGGAGCCGCGGGTGTAGCTGAGCTGCGAATGCGAACCGGGTTGATCCATGACGCCCCCTCTTGTCTTTATTAGTGGGTGTAGCAGTGGAATCTCACGCACAGATGCCTTGGGTAAAGCTATTGAAGCGCACTTACTCTGGCTCAAGTTGACGTTAACGTAAAGGGCGATTGACAGCCTCTCGTCACAAGCTTACGTTAACGTAAAGGTGAGAGCGATTCCGCCACTCTCCGCACCCGATAAAAAAGCCAAAGGTGTCCCATGAGCTACCCATCCCTGAACTTTGCCCTCGGCGAAACCATCGACATGTTGCGCGACCAGGTGCAGGCCTTCGTCAAGGCCGAGCTGGCGCCGCGAGCAGCGCAGATCGATATCGATAACCTGTTTCCCGCCGACATGTGGCGCAAGTTCGGCGACATGGGCCTGCTGGGCATCACCGTACCGGAAGAATACGGCGGCGCTGGCCTGGGCTACCTGGCCCACGTAGTGGCAATGGAAGAAATCAGCCGCGGCTCGGCCTCGGTCGCCCTCTCCTACGGTGCCCACTCCAACCTCTGCGTGAACCAGATCAACCGCAACGGCAATCACGAACAGAAAACCAAATACCTGCCCAAGCTGATCAGCGGCGAACACATAGGTGCCCTGGCGATGAGCGAGCCGAACGCCGGCTCCGACGTGGTATCGATGAAACTGCGGGCCGACAAGCATGGCGACAAGTACGTGCTCAATGGCAGCAAGACCTGGATCACCAACGGCCCCGATGCCAATACCTACGTGATCTACGCCAAGACCGACCTGGAAAAAGGTCCCCATGGCATCACCGCCTTCATCGTCGAGCGCGACTGGAAAGGCTTCAGCCGCAGCAACAAATTCGACAAGCTCGGCATGCGCGGCTCCAACACCTGCGAGCTGTTTTTCGATGACGTCGAAGTGCCGGAAGAAAACATCCTCGGCGCACTCAACGGTGGCGTGAAAGTGCTGATGAGCGGGCTCGACTACGAGCGCGTCGTGCTCTCTGGCGGCCCGACCGGGATCATGCAGGCCTGCATGGACCTGATCGTGCCCTACATCCACGACCGCAAGCAGTTCGGCCAGAGCATTGGCGAATTCCAGCTGATCCAGGGCAAGGTCGCTGACATGTACACCCAGCTCAACGCCAGCCGCGCCTATCTGTATGCCGTGGCCCAGGCCTGCGAGCGCGGCGAAACCACCCGCAAGGACGCCGCCGGGGTGATCCTCTACAGCGCCGAACGCGCCACGCAAATGGCCCTCGACGCCATCCAGATCCTCGGCGGCAATGGCTACATCAATGAATTCCCGGCCGGTCGTCTGCTGCGTGACGCCAAGCTGTACGAAATCGGTGCTGGCACCAGTGAGATTCGTCGGATGTTGATCGGCCGCGAACTGTTCAACGAAACCCGCTAACGGAGCTGACCATGGCCACGCTGCACACTCAGCTCAACCCGCGCTCGCCGGAGTTCATCGCCAACCGCGATGCAATGCTCGGACACGTCGAGGCCCTGCGCACACTGCTCGCGCAAATTCGCCAAGGCGGCGGTCCCAAGGCCCAGGAGCGGCACACCTCGCGAGGCAAGTTGTTGCCCCGTGAGCGCATCAACCGGCTGCTGGACCCGGGCTCGCCGTTTTTGGAAATCAGCCCATTGGCAGCCCATGAAGTCTATGGCGAAGACGTGCCGGCGGCTGGCGTGATTGCCGGCATCGGCCGAGTGGAAGGCGTCGAATGCATGATTGTCGCCAACGACGCGACGGTCAAAGGTGGCTCCTACTACCCGCTGACGGTAAAAAAACACCTGCGCGCCCAGACCATCGCCCAGCAGAACCGCCTGCCCTGCATTTACCTGGTGGACTCCGGCGGCGCCAACCTGCCGCGCCAGGACGAAGTGTTCCCGGACCGCGAGCACTTCGGCCGAATCTTCTTCAACCAGGCCAACATGAGTGCCCAGGGCATCCCGCAGATCGCCGTGGTCATGGGTTCCTGCACCGCCGGTGGCGCCTATGTGCCGGCCATGGCGGACGAGGCGATCATGGTTCGCCGGCAGGCGACGATTTTCCTCGCCGGCCCACCGTTGGTGAAAGCCGCCACCGGTGAGGTGGTCAGTGCCGAAGACCTGGGCGGCGCCGATGTGCACTGCAAGATCTCAGGCGTGGCCGACCATTACGCCGACAGCGACGAACATGCCCTGGCCCTGGCTCGCCGCAGCGTGGCCAACCTCAATTGGCGCAAACAGGGCGAGTTGCAGCATCGCCTGCCGATTGCCCCGCTTTACTCGGGCGACGAGTTGTACGGCGTGGTTTCGGCCGACGCCAAGCAGCCGTTCGATGTGCGGGAGGTGATCGCGCGCCTGGTGGACGGTTCGGTGTTCGACGAATTCAAGGCGCTGTTCGGAACGACGCTGGTGTGCGGCTTCGCCCATTTGCATGGCTACCCGATCGCGATCCTGGCCAACAATGGCATTCTCTTCGCCGAAGCCGCGCAGAAAGGCGCGCACTTCATCGAACTGGCCTGCCAGCGCGGAATCCCCCTGCTGTTCCTGCAGAACATCACCGGTTTCATGGTCGGGCAGAAGTACGAAGCCGGCGGCATCGCCAAGCACGGGGCCAAACTGGTGACGGCCGTGGCCTGCGCCAAAGTGCCAAAATTCACCGTGATCATTGGCGGTAGTTTCGGCGCGGGTAACTACGGCATGTGCGGTCGCGCCTACGACCCGCGGTTCCTGTGGATGTGGCCGAACGCGCGGATTGGCGTGATGGGCGCCGAACAGGCGGCCGGCGTGCTGGTGCAGGTCAAGCGTGAACAAGCCGAACGCAGCGGCCACCCCTTCAGCGCCGAGCAGGAAGCCGAGATCAAGCAACCGATCCTCGATCAGTACGAAGAACAGGGTCACCCCTACTATTCCAGTGCCAGGCTATGGGACGACGGCGTCATCGACCCGGCCCAGACCCGCGATGTGCTGGGCCTGGCCTTGTCCGCGTCACTGAACGCGCCTATCGAACCGAGCCGCTTCGGCGTGTTCCGGATGTAAACGGGGAATGCCCATGGATAACTTCAACACCCTCGAACTGCACACCGACCCACGGGGCGTTGCCACCCTGTGGCTCAGCCGCGAGTCGAAAAACAACGCGTTCAACGCCGAAATGATCCGCGAACTGATCCTGGCCCTGGACCACGTCAGCAGCGATCCAAGCTTGCGCTTCCTGCTGATCCGCGGTCGCGGCAAGCATTTCAGCGCCGGCGCCGACCTCGCCTGGATGCAGCAATCGGCCGAGCTCGACTACCACACCAACCTCGATGACGCCCGGGAACTGGCGGAGCTGATGTACAACCTCGCCAAGCTGAAGATTCCCACGCTGGCCGTCGTCCAGGGCGCCGCGTTCGGTGGCGCACTGGGGCTTATCAGCGCTTGTGACATGGCCATTGGCGCCGATGAAGCACAGTTCTGCCTGTCGGAAGTGCGCATTGGCCTGGCGCCAGCGGTGATCAGCCCGTTCGTGGTGCAAGCCATCGGCGAGCGTGCCGCGCGTCGTTATGCCCTGACGGCGGAACGCTTCGACGGGCAACGTGCGAAAGAAATCGGTTTGCTGTCGGAAAGCTACCCGGCCGAGGCCCTGGACCAGCAGGTCGAACAGTGGATCGACAACCTGCTGCTCAACAGCCCGGCGGCCATGCGCGCCAGTAAGGAACTGCTGCGTGAAGTCGGTAACGGCGCCCTTACCCCAGCGCTGCGGCGCTACACCGAAAACGCCATCGCTCGCATCCGCGTCAGCCCGGAGGGCCAGGAAGGCCTGCGGGCTTTCCTGCAAAAGCGTGCGCCAAACTGGCAAGCCGAATCGAATAACAAGGAGCCGAGTCGATGAGCGCCCCTGCCCTCACCACGTTGCTGGTGGCCAACCGTGGCGAAATCGCCTGCCGCGTGATGCGCACCGCCAAGGCCATGGGCCTGACCACCGTTGCCGTCCACAGCGCCACCGACCGCGATGCCCGCCACAGCCGTGAAGCCGACATCCGCGTCGACCTGGGCGGCAGCAAGGCCGCCGACAGCTACCTGCAAATCGACAAACTGATCGCCGCAGCGAAAGCCAGCGGCGCCCAGGCCATCCATCCCGGTTATGGTTTTCTATCCGAGAACGCCGGGTTCGCCCGGGCGATTGAAAGCGCCGGGCTGATCTTCCTCGGCCCACCGGCCTCGGCCATCGATGCCATGGGCAGCAAATCGGCGGCCAAGACCTTGATGGAAACCGCCGGGGTGCCCCTGGTGCCCGGTTATCACGGCGAAGCCCAGGACCTGGAGACCTTTCGCGACGCCGCCGAGCACATCGGCTACCCGGTATTGCTCAAGGCCACGGCCGGCGGTGGTGGCAAGGGCATGAAAGTCGTCGAGGACGTCAGCCAACTGGCCGAAGCCCTGGCTTCGGCCCAGCGTGAAGCGCAGTCCTCGTTCGGCGACTCACGGATGCTGGTGGAAAAGTACCTGCTCAAGCCGCGCCATGTGGAAATCCAGGTATTTGCCGACCAACACGGCAACTGCCTGTACCTCAACGAACGCGATTGCTCGATCCAGCGCCGCCACCAGAAAGTGGTGGAAGAAGCCCCCGCCCCCGGCCTGACCCCGCAATTGCGCCAGGCCATGGGTGAAGCCGCCGTGCGCGCAGCCCAAGCGATTGGTTACGTCGGGGCCGGCACGGTGGAGTTCCTGCTGGATGCGCGGGGCGAATTCTTCTTCATGGAAATGAACACCCGCTTGCAGGTCGAGCATCCGGTCACCGAAGCGATCACCGGACTGGACCTGGTGGCCTGGCAGATCCGTGTCGCCCAAGGCGAACCGCTGCCGATCACTCAAGCGCAAGTGCCGCTGCTCGGTCACGCCATCGAAGTGCGGCTATATGCCGAAGACCCGGTCAACGATTTCCTGCCGGCCACCGGACGCCTGGCGTTATATCGCGAATCGGCCGAGGGTCCGGGTCGACGGGTCGACAGTGGGGTTGAAGAAGGCGATGAAATCTCGCCGTTCTACGACCCGATGCTCGGCAAGCTGATTGCCTGGGGTGAGGATCGCGAACAGGCACGCTTGCGGCTGTTGAGCATGCTCGACGAATTTGCCATTGGCGGGCTGAAAACCAACATCGGGTTCCTGCGCCGAATCGTGGCCCACCCCGCCTTCGCGGCGGCAGAACTGGACACCGGATTTATCCCACGTTACCAGGCGCAATTGCTGCCAGAGCCGGGCGAATTGGATGATGCGTTCTGGTTCGCAGCCGCCCAGGGCTTCGCCTTGAACCTGACACCGCGCGTGCGCTGCGATGATGCCGATTCGCCTTGGGCCAGCACCACCGGGCTGCGTCTGGGGCTGCCAAGGGAAACCACCTTGCACCTGAGCTGCGAAGGCCAGGATCGCGCGCTGACGCTGGACGTTAGCGCCCATTGCGCGGAACTCAAGGGCGAGCAACTGGTGATCGAGCACCACGGCCTGCGCCGCAGTCATCGGGCTATTCGCCTGGGCGACAGCCTGTACCTGCAATGGGCGGGTGACCTGCACCGGATCGACCTGTACGACCCGTTGGCCGCCGCCGAGGCCAGCCACAGCCATCAAGGCGGCCTGGCCGCGCCCATGAACGGCAGTATCGTGCGGGTATTGGTGGGTGTCGGCCAGCCGGTGGAAGCCGGGGCTCAACTGGTGGTCCTGGAGGCCATGAAAATGGAGCACAGCATTCGTGCGCCCAAGGCCGGGGTGATCAAGGCGCTGTATTGCCAGGAAGGCGAAATGGTCAGCGAAGGCAGCGCCCTGGTGGCGTTCGAAGAATAGGCATCGGCCCGCTCCATGGGCCGATCCAGTCAGAACCTGATGGTGGCCTGCACCACCACACCGATGAGGCGACATTGCTCGGTGTACAGGTTTTTCGGGTAAGTCGGATTGAGCGGAACCAGGTAACGCTGCCCGCTCTCTTCGATCAATTTGCGAAAGGTCGCGTCACTGCTGCCAGGCAAGCAGGCGACCACCAGTTTGCCTGGCACCGCCTCGATCGCCGGATCCACCAGGATCGACATGCCCTCGGGAATGCTCAGCCCGCTGGGTGCGGTCATCGCGTCGCCCACCACCACCAGCCAGAACGCGGCCCCCAGGGCGTGGTAGTCCGTCAGTTCGTAGCGCACCTGGCTGTAGGCGCCAGGATCGCCTTCGCGAACCTCGCCAACCTCGTGCCACTCACTGACCGGG
This sequence comes from Pseudomonas sp. H1_F01, assembly GCF_054681425.1. Lineage (NCBI taxonomy): Bacteria > Pseudomonadati > Pseudomonadota > Gammaproteobacteria > Pseudomonadales > Pseudomonadaceae > Pseudomonas > Pseudomonas sp. H1_F01. The sequence continues at coordinate 4,596,342 of NZ_CP162823.1, forward strand.
TAGCGGAAGTACGGGTTGTACTTCTGCGCCAGGGCCAGGCCTTCGTCCGTGGAGGTGTCCGGCTCGCGAATCACCATCGCCACTTCCAGGAACTCCAGCCCCAGCTCCCGCAGGACCCGGTTCATGTCTTCGACACTGGGTTGCCGGCGCCTGGTCAGCCAATGGCCGACGCCGCCCTGGGACATTCCCAACCGTTCTGCCAGCACCACTTGCGTGATGCGCAGCTCCTTCATCTTGGCCTTGACCAACTCTATCCATTTATCCATGTGCGGCACGATACGTGGATGACTCCGGCCATTCAAAACACAAATTGTAGTATTTAAATTATCGTCACAATTACGATAAGTACTACTCTGGATTCAGGAGTTCAGCCCCACACACGGAGATTTTCATCACCATGGATACACCCGACAAAGACCAACCCGGCAGCCCTTTCGACAGCACGTTCCCTTCCTTGCAGGATTGCCCGGCGGCCAAACGCGCCCTCGACTATTACTTGAAACCAGGTGTTTCGCAGGCACAGGCGGAACATCGCTTCTTCGACGTCAACCACAGCATCAGCGCAGAAGAAGCCCTTGTTCACGCCTGCGACCTGCTGCGCTGCGCTGCGGCAACCGCCCACGAGTCCGCCAACCAGTTGAACGGTTCGAGCCGTGACCTGGCATTTTCGGTGGTGCACATGATTGATCTGGTCAAGGTGATGCTTGACCGATCCCTGGATCGCTACCCGACTCGCTAGAGGTAACGCTTGGGAATGTCGCCGCGAACGCGGACAACGAGAAAAACTTTCCAATCGATGCGATAAAACCATTTGACTTGCAAATGATAATGATTATTATTGCATCGGCTGGTCGCGAGATCAGTCGATAGCCCAGAAGACCTTAGGTCGGACTTCTGGAATATCTCCTCATCAGGCTAATCACGGTTTTTGACCCGGCTTTTTGCCGGGTCTTTTTTTGCCGATTTTTCGGCTTATGGCTTCAGGCTAATGAAGTCTTTTTGGGAGCTGCCAATTCGGTGGCGGCGATGATAGCAAATGAATATCTGATTGCAAGAGCAGCCCCGCCACGCAGGCTGAAACTATCGACAGCCAGCACTTGAGAATCAATTGCAGACTCTCTAAGCTGGCTCGGCGTCCAGGGAGGACGCCCCCTCTTTTACGTGACGCAAATCGTCTCGGCTCCCCCTTCTTGCGTGTACAGTAATGGCCATGAAAATCCTCTCCAGGAATCGTGACCGTGGCTAAATCTTCCTTTGATATCAGCGCCAATTTCGACAGCGGTAACATCGAGGTCGTCGACATCAGCAACCCGTTGCAGTCGTTGCTCAAGATCAGGCCCGACACCCGCAGCGCCCATTTCCAGTGGTTCCACTTCAAGGCCAGCGGCCTGCACGTCGGCCAGGAGTATTCCTTCCGGCTGCTCAACGCCAGCCAATCGTCTTACAACAAGGCCTGGACGGGCTACCAGGCCGTTGCTTCCTACGATCACGTCAACTGGTTCCGCATTCCGACCCAATTTGAAGGCGACGCCCTGCGTTTTTATCTGGAGACCGAACAGACCAACGCCTGGTTCGCCTACTTCGAACCCTACAGTCGCGGCCGGCACGATTGGCTGATCGAGCAAGCGCAGCACAAGGCCGGCGCCGAACTGTTGGCCGTCGGTAAAAGCGTGGAAGGCCGTGACGTTCAGCTGCTGCGCAAAGGCAGCGGTGCGCAAGGCCGGCGCAAAGTCTGGATCATCGCCCAGCAGCATCCCGGCGAGCACATGGCCGAGTGGTTCATGGAGGGCGTGATCGAACGCCTCCAGCAGCAGGACGATGCGCAACTGAACCAGTTGCTCGCCAAGGCCGATCTGTACCTGGTGCCGAACATGAACCCGGACGGCGCGTTCCACGGGCATCTGCGGACCAACGCCATGGGCCAGGACCTCAACCGTGCCTGGCAGAACGCCAGTCCGGAAATCAGTCCCGAGGTCTTTTTCGTCCAGCAGCAAATGGAAAAGTACGGCGTCGATCTGTTCCTCGATGCTCATGGCGATGAGGAAATTCCCCACGTCTTCACCGCCGGTTGCGAAGGCAACCCGGGCTACACGCCACGCATTGCCGAACTCGAAGAGCGCTTTCGCAGCCATCTCAAGCACCAGACCAAAGACTTCCAGACCATTCACGGCTACACCCGCGACGAACCGGGCCAGGCCAACATGACCCTGGCCTGCAACGCGGTCGGGCAGAAATATGACTGCCTGTCCCTGACCCTGGAAATGCCGTTCAAGGACCACAACGATCACCCGAACCCGATCACCGGCTGGTCTGGCAAACGCTCGATGCAACTGGGCAAGGATGTATTGAGCACCATCGAGGCCATGGTCGACGAATTGCGCTGATCCAATGACCTGATCAATCCTCTGTGGCCAGGGAGCTTGCTCCCTGGCCACAACCCATCAACCCTTGCCGCGCAACATACTGTCCAATACCTCATCCCGGCGCACCCAAGCGTGAAACAACGCCGCCGCCAGATGCACCAGCACCGTCACGAACAACAGGTAAGCCAAGTACCCGTGGGCCTTGCGCAGCAGTGCGAACGTCTGGGCGTGGGCTGGCAGAATCGAGGGCAGTTGCAACGAGTCGCCGAGCATCACCGGGTCCCCCGCCGCCGAAATCATGCCCCAACCCAACAGCGGCAGGACCAGCATCAGGGCGTACAACAGCACATGCGAGGCGTTTGCCGCCAGCACTTGCCAGGCCGGCAGATCCGCCGGCAGCGGCGGTTGACGGGTGGTAAAACGCACCACCAGGCGCACGATCACCAACAGCAAAATCGCGATACCCAATGGTTTGTGCAACTGCAGCAGCCATTCATGGCGTTCGGAGACCGAGGCGACCATGCCCGCGCCGATGAACAGCATGGCGATGATCATCACTGCCATCAGCCAGTGCAGCAGCCGGGCCAGCGGTGCAAAGTGACGAGGGGCGCTCATGGGCGGGACTCCTGTTTGGCGGGCAACTGGCTCACTTCGCTGGTACGGCGCAGATAGGAACTGGCATAGGCGGCGGAACGCGCGACCAATAGCGGGTCTTCGGAACCTTCGATCCCTTGGGGCAGGATCAGCGGGTCATAGTTGATGTCGCGGCACTCGCCGTTGTCCTGCGCCTGAGTGCGCTCGAGCACCAGCGTGCCGGCATTGAGGACCTTGCGGTCAGCGGGCCAGGCCTTGCTGGCATCGTTCACCGGGTCCCCCGGGTTGGCCAGGGTGATGTTCAGCTGCCAGCGCAACGGCCCGGCGGCGAGACGCTTCACCAAGTCTTGCTCGAGGAAGTCGCCGCCCTGGGGTGGGGTCGCATCCGCAGCGTCCTGGCTCATCGGCACCACGCCCCAGCGCACCGCCTGGCGCTGCCCGGCGGGGTTGACCAGATAGAACGCGTTGATGCCGTTGTAGGTTTCAGTGGCGTAGCTGGCCGACGGCTTGGCGGTCTTGATCCATTGCAGGAACGGCGCCGCTTCGGGGTGCGCGGCAAAGAACGCCGGTACGGCCGCAGGGTTCGGTTTTCCGGTGGCAGGATCCGGCGACTGGGCTTGCTGGAGTTGGTAGAAGGCTTCGGGCGTGCCCACCGGAAACACCGGCATGCTGTTCATGCCAGTGCGCCATTGCTGGCCGTTGGCCTGGGTAAAACGCAGTGCCAGGCTGCGAATCGGCACACTGCCGTCCGGCGCATAGGGGTTGCCGCTGGGCAAGGCGAAACGCCCAACCACTGGCGTTTGCGGCTGCGAGAATACTTGGGCGCTGGAATAGGCGCTGGCCTCGCCCGTGCTTTGGAAATAGCCCGCGACGCAGACACCTTTTGAGTGGTTGCGTCGGAAGCCCGGGTGAACGCCGTTGTTTTTTTCCAGCACATTGACCAATGCCTGCGGTGTCAGGCGTTGTGGGTCGAGGCTGCCATTGACGTAGGCAAACACCCCGGCCAGCGCGGCAACAATCACCGCGATGCCGCTCAGACGCAATATCAGGCCGGCGGCACTCAAGGGTGGCCGGCTCGAAGAGGGTGAAGGATCTACCATGAGAAAGCTCCAAGGCTCGGGGCCATTTGTTGGAAAGGACCCGTCAGACGAAGGCGTGACAGGTTTATTCCCACGCCTCGTATTTATTTTTCCTGCACTGGAATAATCTCGTTCGCGGATCGTCTTTCCAGTCCCGGCGCAATGACTGCCCATAGAAGCCACACTTTCATGAACGCACTCGACGAACAGTTGCGCGAGCTCATCCCCAGGCTACGGCGTTTTGCCGTGTCGCTGACGCGCAACCCGAGCAACGCCGATGACCTGGTGCAGGCATGCCTGGAGCGGGCGTTGTCCAAGTGGAACGACAAGCGTCCGGACGGCGATCTGCGGGCCTGGCTGTTTTCGATTCTGTACCGGCAGTTTCTCGACGGTCATCGCCGCTCCCGTCGGTATGCGCGCATGCTGGAGTTTTTCACCGGCCGCGACGATGCCCACCCTTCGGCCGAGCGCAGCGTGATCGCGCAATCGTCCCTGCAGGCCTTCGATCAACTCACGACGGAACAACGTGCACTGTTGTTGTGGGTGTCGGTGGAAGGCTTGAGTTACCAGCAAGTCGCCGACATCCTCGACGTGCCGATCGGCACGGTAATGTCCCGCCTGTCCCGCGCTCGCCAGGCCCTGCGCCAACTCAGCGACGGCGAAATCACCCGCCCTACCCTGCGGATACTCAAATGATCAGCATGCCCCCCAGCGACAGCGACCTGCACGCCTACGTTGATCGCCAACTGAGCGAGGCCGACCAGCGCCTGGTGCAGGCTTACCTGGCCAACCAGCCGGAAGTCGCCGCCCGGGTCCGCGCCTGGCAACAGGACGCGCAACACCTGCGCACGGCCCTGAGCGGCGCTTTGCAACAGCCGCCCAACCCCGACCTCGACCCGGCCATGATTCGCCAGCACCTGAAACATCGCTCCCGCCGCCACCTGGCCAGCGCCGCGGTGTTGCTGCTGGCTGTCAGCGTGGGCGGGGTCAGTGGCTGGCAGGCGCGGCAAATGACCCTGCTCAGCGCTGCTGCCCCGATGGCTGACGCCCTGCAGGCATACCGCTTGATTGCCCAACAGGGCATCCTTCCGGCCGATTACCAGACGAGTGACGAGCAGAGCATGCAAGGCTGGCTCGACCGCTACTTCACCCAGGCCGACCGGCTGCCAGACCTGTCGGGCGCAGGCTTCAAGCCGGTCAGCGGGCGCTTGCTCAGCACCGAACAAGGCGCGGCGGCAATGGTGGTCTATCAGGACCCGAGCGGTCAGAAAATCAGCTTCTACGTGCGCCCACCCGGCCCGAAAAACTTCCTCCTGCCCCGGGGCAGTCGCCGCGAGGGCGAGTTGCAAGCCGAGTACTGGTCCGGGCCGGGCTACAACTATGCGATGGTCATTCCCAGTGATACGCCGACGGTGCAACGGCTCAAGCAGACCCTGAAGTTCTGAGCCCCCTACCCTTGTGGGAATCTCTGTGGGAGCGAGCTTGCTCGCGATGGCGGTGTATCAGTCGACATCATTTCTAACTGAACCTCCGCTATCGCGAGCAAGCTCGCTCCCACAGGGGATACAGGCCGCTCTTGAGAGTGTGTTCACCCCTGCCCAAACACCTGCGAAGGCCTGCGCAGCAACGGGTCGAACGGGTTGATCCGCGGTCCGATCAGGGCCGCCTCGCGCTTGAGCATGTCCACCACCGTCGGCAGGCGATCGGGCCCCAGGCGGTCGCTCACCGTTGCCACGCTCAAGGCGGCCACGGCGCGGCCGTCACGGTCCAGGATCGGCACGGCCACTCCGGCCATGCCTTGCAATACACCGGTGTTACGCCCGGCGTAGCCCAGCGTACGGACGTTCTCCACTTCCGAACGCAGGAAGACTTCATCGTACAAATGGAAATCCTTTAGCCGCGGCAGGTTGTATTGAATCACCGTGTCGCGCTCTTCCTCCGGCAGAAACGCCAGGATCGCCAAGCTGCCCTGCCCCACGCCCAACGCCACGCGGCCGCCAATGTCGCCGGTGAACGTGCGGATCGGAAACGGCCCCTCGCTGCGGTCCAGGCAGACCGCGTCGAAACCACTGCGTGCCAGCAAAAATAACGAGTCCCCCAGGGAGGCCGACAACCGCAGCATCGCCGGGCGCACCAGTTCGCGCAGGTTGCCGGTGTTGCCGGCGCGGGCGGCCAGGGCGAAGAACTCCAGGCTCAGGCGATAGCGTTTGCTGCGTGCGTCCTGCTCGACCATGCCTTCGTCCATCAGGCTGCGCAGCAAGCGATGCGTGGTGGGCTGGGACAGGCCGATGCGCTGGGCCAATTGTGTCACCCGCTCCCCACCCTCGGCGGTGTCACCCAGGCTGCGCAGCACGGCAAACAGCCGGGAGACCGCACCGACACCGACTTCGCCTTTCTCATCATTCCGATCAGTGGAATTATACATGTCATTTCTCGTCATTAAATTTACTCACTGAATGAAACTGAAAATAGTCTTCGCTTCAGTGAAATAGTCCATTGAGCCCATCCTATTCTTCGTCCTACTCTTCGTCCAGACAGGGGCGATTCGAACAACAGCGGCAGCCGACTCAAGGTCGAGCGCCAACGCACCCCAGCAACACCCTTTCGTATCTGCCCATAAAAAAGCGCGCCCGCGGGCGACGCATAACAATCTCAGGTGGAGCGCAGCTATGGCTTTTGTGCAACTTGAAGGACTTGGCAAACGTTACGGCGATATCGACGCCGTGGTCGCCACCAATCTGTCGGTGGAAAAAGGCGAGTTCGTCTCGCTACTGGGACCTTCCGGCTGCGGCAAAACCACAACCCTGCAGATGATCGCCGGCTTCGTCGAAGTCAGCAGCGGGCGCATCCTGCTGGATGGTCGCGACATTACCCACGCCAAGCCCGCCAGCCGTGGCCTGGGTGTGGTGTTCCAGAGCTACGCGCTATTTCCCCACATGACCGTCAAGGACAACGTCGCCTTCGGCCTGCGCATGCGCAAAGTGGCCAATACCGAACTGCAACAACGGGTAGACCGGGTGTTGAAACTGGTACGCCTCGACCGCCACGCCGACCGCTATCCGCGAGAACTCTCGGGCGGCCAGCGCCAACGCGTGGCACTGGCCCGGGCACTGGTGATCGAGCCGCCAGTGCTGTTGCTCGACGAGCCACTGTCCAACCTCGACGCCAATTTGCGCGAAGAGATGCAATACGAAATCCGCCGCATCCAGCGCGAAGTCGGGATCACCACGCTGATGGTGACCCACGACCAGTCCGAAGCCCTGTCGATCAGTGACCGGGTCGTGGTGATGCAGGCCGGGCGCATCACCCAGATCGATGCGCCGTACACCCTTTACGAGCACCCTCGCACCGAGTTCATTTCCGGCTTCGTCGGCAAAGCCAACCTGCTGCCCGGCATGCGGGACAGTGCGGGAGTCGTTCAAGCCTGCAGCCAGGGCAATGGCGAGCTGACGCTAAGCCTGCGCCCGGAAAAAATCGACCTGTGCGAGGCCGGTTCAGGGCGACTGCAAGGCACCCTCGTCAGCCGCTTCTTCCTTGGCAGCCAATGGCTGTACGGCGTCTCGACCAGCCTGGGTGAACTCTGCGTGGTGCGCCGCAACGACGGCTCCACGCCCCTGGTCGAAGGCACGGCGGTGGGCCTGGACTGGGACCCGACGCTGCTGCGGGTGCTGACTGCGGACGAGGTGCCGGCATGAAGCTGATCGATGCGATGCGCCGCGGTCGCCAAGGCTACCTGATGTCCGCGCCAGCCCTGGCCTTGTACCTGGGCTTGCTGGTCATTCCCTTGGGCTTGACCTTGGTCCTGTCGTTCAACGTCTTCGACTACAGCTCGGGCATCAACGGCGACGCCTATACCTTCGAGCACTACACCAGCCTGTTGGGCGATCCGTACTTCTACGAGATCTTTTTGCGCACGTTCTGGATCAGCGCCCTGACCACTTTCCTGTGCGTGCTGATCGGCGTGCCCGAGGCGTACATTCTCAGCCGCATGGGCGCACCGTGGCGCTCGATTTTCCTGATCCTGATTCTCACCCCGCTGCTGATTTCAGTGGTGGTGCGCGCCTTTGGCTGGAGCCTCCTGCTCGGCGCCGACGGCCTGGTCAACCAGGCCCTGCAAGCCTTCGGCGGCTCGCCGATGAAGCTGCTCTATACGCCATTCGCCGTGGTCATCGCCCTGGTCCACGTGATGTTGCCGTTCATGATCATTCCGGTCTGGACCTCGCTGCAGAAACTCGACCCGGCCGCCGAACAGGCCGCGCTGTCTCTGGGAGCGAGCCAGTTCACGGTGATCCGAAAAGTGGTGTTGCCGCAGATCATGCCCGGCGTGCTGTCCGGCACGCTGATTGTGTTCGGCCTCGCCGCCAGTTCCTTCGCGATTCCCGGCTTGCTCGGCGGACGGCGCTTGAAGATGGTCGCCACGTTGATCTACGACCAGTACCTGTCGGAGCTGAACTGGCCCATGGGCGCGGCCATTGCCGTTGCCCTGCTGCTGCTCAATCTGCTGATCATGCTGTCGTGGAACCGGATGATCGAAGGCCGCTACAAGAAGTCATTGGGGTAATTCTTCATGTCCAGAAACGGTCCTTTCGCGCTGCTGTTTCACGCCCTGGTGGTGGTCTTCATGCTCGCGCCGCTGGTGGTGGTCTGCCTCGTCGCCTTCACCCCGGAAAACACCTTGAGCCTGCCGACCACGACGTTTTCCCTGCGCTGGTTTCGCGCCGTGTTCGAACGCGCGGACTTTGTCGATGCGTTCTACAACAGCCTGGTCCTGGCGTTCAGCGCGGCCTCGCTGGCGACGTTGATCGCGGTGCCGGCGGCCCTCGCGATTACCCGGTTCGAGTTCCCCGGCCGGGACTTCTTCAACGGCCTGTTCCTGTCGCCGATCATCATTCCGCACCTGGTGCTGGGGGTCGCATTGCTGCGCCTGTTTGCGCTGATGGGCGTGAACGGCAGCTTTGCCTGGCTGATCTTCGCCCACGTGCTGGTGATCACGCCCTATGTGTTGCGCCTGGTGCTGGCCTCGGCCATCGGCCTGGACCGCAGCGCCGAACAGGCCGCGCAATCGCTGGGGGCGGGGCGCTTCACGCTGTTCCGGCAAATCACCTTGCCGATGATCCTGCCGGGGGTAGCCGGGGGCTGGCTGCTGGCGTTCATCAACAGTTTCGATGAAGTCACCCTGTCGATCTTCGTCACCTCGCCGGCCACGCAAACCTTGCCGGTGCGCATGTACGTGTACGCCACCGAATCCATCGACCCGATGATGGCGGCGGTTTCGGCACTGGTCATCGCGCTCACCGCGCTGACCATGATTCTGCTCGACCGGGTCTATGGCCTGGATCGGGTCCTGGTAGGCAAACAATGAGGACACCATGGCGCTGCTGAAACGACTGGCCGAAGGCGACCGCCCGGCCCTGGACTTTACCCTCGACGGCCAGCCTGCCACCGGCCTGCTGGGGGACACGCTGCTGACCGCCGTGCTGACCTGCAGCGAACACCTGCGCGGCAGCGACTTCAGCGCCGAACCCCGGGCCGGTTTCTGCCTGATGGGCGCCTGCCAGGACTGCTGGGTCCGCCTGGGCGACGGCCGCCGCGTACGCGCCTGCTCGACCCTGCTCGAAGCCGGCCAGCACATCAGCCGCGAACCGGGGCGTCAGGTATGAACACTGTCGACTGGCCTGGCCTCATCGCGAGCAAGCTCGCTCCCACAGGGGAACTGCGGCGCGCACAAGAGCCGCATCCACCACAGACCCCTTGTGGGAGCTTGCTCGCGATGACGGCTTCAAGCACAGCACAAATCCCCCGGCCCGGCCAATGAGGTGGCAATGAAACCTATAGCCATCATCGGCGCCGGCCCCGCCGGTATCCGTGCCGCGCAGACATTGGTCGCCCACGGCCTGTACCCGATCCTGCTGGACGAAGCCGCCCGCGGTGGCGGGCAGATCTATCGGCGCCAACCGGCCAACTTCAAGCGCTCGCCAGGCAAGCTCTATGGCTTCGAAGCGCACAAGGCCAACGCCATCCACCAGACGCTCGACGCATTGCGCGAACAGCTCGATTACCGTCCCGACACCCTGGTGTGGAACGCCGAAGCCGGCCTGCTCGATACCCTGCATGAGGGCCGCGCCGACCGCCTCGAGTACGCCAGCATAATCGTCGCAACCGGCGCCACCGACCGGATCCTGCCGGTACCCGGGTGGACTCTGCCCGGGGTGTACAGCCTGGGCGCGGCGCAGATCGCCCTGAAGTTCCAGGGGTGCGCCATCGGTGAGCGGGTGGTGTTCGCCGGCAGCGGCCCCTTGCTGTATCTGGTGGCCTATCAATACGCCCGGGCCGGCGCCAACGTGGTCGCGGTCCTCGACAGTTCGCCCTTTAGCGCCCAGGTCCGTGCCCTGCCCGGCCTGCTCGCACAACCGGCCACCCTCGCCAAAGGCCTCTATTATCGCGCCTGGCTGACCGCCCATGGCATCGCCGTGCACCAAGGCGCGAGCCTGTCGCATCTCGACGGCGAACACCGAGTGCAGTCGCTGAAATGGCGCAACGCCAATGGCGAACACACCCTCGACTGCGACGCGGTGGCCTTCGCCCACGGCTTGCGCAGTGAAACCCAGCTGGCCGACCTGCTGGGTTGCGAGTTTTCCTGGAACGCCCTCAACCGCGTCTGGCTGCCACGACGGGATCGCTCTGGTCGCAGCAGCGTGCCGGGGATCTATCTGGCCGGTGACGGCGCCGGCATCATGGGCGCCGACGCCGCTGAGATGGCCGGTGAACGGGCGGCCCTCGCCTTGCTCGAAGACATTGGTTATCTGATCGACCCGCAGCGTTGCACTCAGTTGGAACAATCCCTCGAACGTATCGGCCATTTCCGAGAGGGCCTGGAACGTGCGTTTGCCTTTCCTGAAGAGTGGGCCGCAGACGCTGTCGATGACCTGATGATTTGCCGCTGCGAAGAAGTCAGCGCCGGCGACATTCGCCGGGTGGTGGGCGAAGGCCATTGGGAGATCAATCGGGTCAAGGCGCATTGCCGGGTCGGCATGGGCCGTTGCCAGGGACGAATGTGCGGTGCCGCCGCAGCGGAAATCATTGCCCGCGAAAGTGGCCGCACCGTGTCCAGCATCGGCCGCTTGCGGGCCCAGGCGCCGATCAAGCCCGTACCGTTCGGCCTGGAGGTCGAGCCATGATCGAAGTGGATGCAGTGATCATTGGCGGCGGCATCGTCGGCGCCTCGGCCGCATTGTTCCTGAGCAAGGCCGGACGCCGGGTGGCGTTGCTGGAGCGCGACTTCTGCGGCTCGCATTCCAGCGGCGTGAACTACGGCGGTGTGCGCCGCCAGGGCCGGCCGCTGTCGCAATTGCCCTTGTCGCAACGGGCCCATGAGATCTGGAGCCAGTTGCCACAGTTGATCGGCATCGACGGTGAGTACCAGCGCAGCGGTCATCTGAAGCTGGCCCGCAGCGCGGAAGATCTGCAAGCGTTGCACGACTATGCCGCCGCCAGCCAAGGCTTTGGCCTGAATCTGCAACTGCTTGATCGCAAGGCGCTGCGCGGCCGTTTTCCGTGGGTCGGCGCCGTTGCGGTCGGGGCGTCGCTGTGCCCGGACGACGGCCATGCCAATCCGCGCCTGGTATCGCCAGCCTTTGCCCAGGCCGCTCGCCGGCATGGCGCGCAAGTCCACGAACAATGCGCCGTCAGCAACGTTGTGCACGACGGCCAGCGCTTTGTCGTACACACCGCAACGGGCCTGACGTACCACGCGCCCTGGCTGCTGAACTGCGCCGGTGCCTGGGCGAGCCAGTTCGCCGCGCAATTCGGCGAAGCGGTGCCGATGCACGCCGGGCACCCAGCGATGCTGGTCACCGAACCCTTGCCTTTGGTCATGGACGCCAGCACTGGCGTCGAGGGCGGCGGTATCTATGCCCGCCAAGTCTCGCGCGGCAATTGCGTGCTGGGCGGCGGGCAGGGTTTTGCCTTGGACGCTGCACGCGCCCGACCCGGCCAGAGCGCAGTGCTGGAAATCCTGCGCCAGGCCGTCGAGCTCTACCCGTTTTTGGAGGGCGCCCAGGCGATTCGTACCTGGAGCGGCACCGAAGGTTACCTGCCAGATCGCCAACCGGTGATCGGCCACAGCAGCACCCAGCCTGGTCTGTTGCACGCATTCGGCTTTGCCGGCGCGGGCTTCCAGATCGGCCCGGCGGTGGGCCAGGCGCTCACCGAGATCATCTGCAGCGGGGCTTCGACCACGCCGCTGGATGCGTTTTCCATCACCCGGTTTCACTCCATCTCCGTTGCTTGATAGAGGAAGGTCGCGCCAATGAATAACGTCAAACGCAGTGCACTGTTCGGTTTCTGCTCGCTGGGTTCCGCTTGCCTGGGCGCCCTGCTCCCGGTCACCCAGGCGTTGGCCGAGCCGACGCTCTACCTGGGCATGAACGGCGGAACGATGGAGCGGCTCTATGCCGACAAGGTCTTGCCGGCTTTCGAGAAAGCCAACAACGTCAAAGTGGTCATCGTACCCGGCACCTCCGCCGACATCCTCGCCAAAGTCCAGGCCAGCAAAGGCAACCCGCAGATGCATGTGATGTTCCTCGATGACGGCATCATGTATCGCGCCATCGCCATGGGCCTGTGCGACAAGCTCGAGGACAGCCCGCCCCTGGCGCAGATCCCGGCCAAGGGGCGCATCAAGGATCAGGCCGTGGCCGTCAGCCTCGGGGTGACGGGGTTGGCCTACAACACCCGGCTTTTCAAGGAAAAGGGCTGGAATACGCCCACCTCATGGATGGACCTGGCCGATCCACGCTTCAAGGACAAAGTGGTGTTCCAGTCGATGGCCTCATCCACGTTCGGCCTGCACGGCTTTTTGATGTTCAACCGGATCCAGGGCGGCAGCGAAACCGACGTCGAACCGGGCTTCAAGGCCTGGCCGAACACGGTGGGGCGCAACGTGCTGGAGTACATCCCGAGCTCGGCGAAGATATCCGAAATGCTGCAGACCGACGAAGCCGCGCTGTTCCCACTGACGCCAACCCAGGTGACCGCATTGAAAATCAAGGGCATGCCGGTCGAATATGCCCAGCCGAAGGAAGGCGCCGTGGTCCTAAACGTCGCCGAATGTGCCATCGCCCAGAATACCCAACCGGAACTGGCGCAAAAGCTCGCGGCTTTCCTGCTGACCCCGCAAGCCCAGGCCATCGCCCTGGAAGAAGGCGACCAGATCCCGTCCAACCCCAACACCCCGACCACCGACAAGACTCGCGGTCAGGTGGAGGCGATGAAGCAATACCTGGAAACGGCGATTGCCGTGGATTGGGATCAGGTCAACGAACAACGCCCGGCCTGGAACGCCCGCTGGAACCGCAGCATCGAGCGCTAGAGCGATCGACTGTGGCGAGGGAAGCAACACTGTTGTGGGAAAAACTGTTGTGAAAAATTGCTGTGGGAGCAAGGCTTGCCCGCGATGCAGGCGCCTCGTCTTCTCAGAGACCGCGCCGTCTTCATCGCGGGCAAGCCTTGCTCCCACAGATAAATCCCCTCGCCACAGGGTGTTGTACTGAGCTGATTATTGGTTAACTGTCTGGCTACGGGCGCCAGCCCCTCCCCTTGATCAACAGCGGCCCCCTCCATGCACACCCTCGCCCAACTACGCGCCGGCCAGCTCTCCGGCATTACCCGGCTGGACCTGGCCTGCGGCTTGACGGAATTTCCCCGGGAAATCTTCGACCTGGCCGATTCCCTCGAAATTCTCAACCTCAGCGGCAATCAGTTGGACACGCTGCCCGACGACCTGCATCGGCTGACTCGCCTGCGCGTGCTGTTCTGCTCGGACAACCGCTTCACAGAACTGCCCGAATGCCTGGGCCGTTGCAGCGCCTTGACCATGGTCGGTTTCAAGGCCAACCGCATCACGCACGTCACGGGCGCCGCATTGCCGCCACTGCTGCGCTGGCTGATCCTGACCGACAACTGCGTCAGCCAATTGCCGGATGAACTGGGCCAACGCCCCTATCTGCAAAAACTGATGCTGGCCGGCAACCGTTTGCAGCAGTTGCCGGCGAGCCTGGGCCTGTGTCATCGCCTCGAACTGCTACGCATCGCCGCCAACCAACTGAGCGAACTGCCGCAATGGCTGCTCACGTTGCCGAGTCTCAGTTGGCTGGCCTACGCCGGCAACCCGCTGGAAGCCCAGGCAGAGGCGGCGGCCCTGAATACCACGACGCCTATCGACTGGTCGCATCTGGAACTGCAGCAACAACTGGGCGAAGGCGCGTCGGGGGTGATTCATCAAGCGCTCTGGCAGGCGCCCGGCCAGGTGGCACGAAAGGTCGCAGTGAAGCTGTACAAAGGGCAGATGACCAGCGATGGCTCGCCCCTGCATGAGATGCATGCCTGCATCACTGCCGGTCGACACCCGAACCTGATTGAGGTGTTGGGCCAGGTTGCCGGGCACCCCGAGCAACAGGCCGGGCTGGTGATGGCGCTGATCGAACCCAGCTACCGTAACCTCGCCGGACTGCCGAGCCTGGCGTCGTGCAGCCGCGACGTCTATGCCGATGAACTGCGCCTGAGCGCTCCGGCGGCCCTGCGCATCGCCCATGGCATCGCCTCGGTGGCGGCGCACCTGCACCGCCAGGGCATCACCCACGGGGATCTCTACGGGCACAATATTCTGTGCGATGACCAGGGCGATTGTCTGCTGGGGGATTTTGGCGCGGCGTCGTTCCACGCCACCACGGACAACGTGCAAACCCGCGCACTGCAACGCATCGAAGTGCGGGCCTTCGGGATTTTGCTGGGGGAATTGCTGGCGCGGATCGAACCGGGGCTCAGCGCTGAGGAGCTTGCAGGGTTGCAGGATCTGCAGGTGCGCTGCTGTCAGTCAGATGTACTGGCGCGGCCGGGGTTCGATGAGATTGAAAGGTTGCTGAGCGACTTCAAACACATCGACTAAACCAGCCCCCCAAACTAACAAACACACTACTTATTGTGGCGAGGGGATTTATCTGTGGGAGCAAGGCTTGCCCGCGATGCGGACACCTCGTTTTCTCAGAGACCGCGTCGTCTTCATCGCGGGCAAGCCTTGCTCCCACAGAGTGAACCGCACCCTGGGATAAATTCCCTCGTCACAGGGGTGTACTGCTTAACCGGCCAACCCGACAAACATGTCCTGCACGTCATCGTGGTTGTCGAGGCCTTCGAGGAAGGCTTCGACTTCAGCCATCTGCTCGTCGGTCAGGCCACTGACCGGGTTTTTCGGCTGGTAGCCCAGCTTGGCCGACAACACGGTGAAGCCCTGCTCCGGCAAGGCCTTCTGGACGGCATCGAGATCGGCAGGATCGGTGAGGAACAAAGTCGCACCCTCTTCGCCCGGCTCGAAATCCTGGGCACCGGCCTCGATGGCGGCCATTTCCGGATCGGCGTCCGGGCTGTCCGGCGCGGCTTCGATCATGCCGACATGGTTGAAGTCCCACGCCACCGAACCCGAGGCGCCGAGTTGGCCCTTGCGGAACGCGACGCGAATTTCGGCAACGGTACGGTTGATGTTATCGGTCACGCATTCAACGATCAGCGGTACCTGGTGCGGTGCGAACCCTTCGTAGGTGACGCGGTGGTATTGCACGGTTTCACCGAGCTGGCCAGAACCTTTCTTGATCGCACGTTCCAGGGTCTCGCGGGGCATCGAGGCCTTCTTCGCCTGTTCGACCACCAGTCGCAAGTGCGCGTTGGTAGCGGTATCAGCGCCGTTGCGTGCGGCAATGGTGATTTCCTTCACCAATTTGCCGAAGATCTTGCCCTTGGCGTTGGCAGCCGCTTCTTTGTGTTTAACCTTCCACTGTGCGCCCATTACTCACTCTCTTGTCTGACGCGCCGAGACATCTGCCGGCCGGCGCTGTGGCGCAAGTTTATACGGCCTAAACCGGCTGATCGACCAAAAAATTCACCCCGCCGGATCGACATTTTCACAGCGTGTTGTAGGGCATTTCTGAAATAGCGACTCACAAGCACCGTTTCCCCCCGCAGTTTCGTACCCTCTGCGCCTCTCTTCCCGCCAGTAGGAGCTGCGATGCGCAACGACACGGAAAGTCCCTTCAGCCTGACGCTCACGCAAAGCGACTTGCAACTGCAAGTCTTGCGGTTCAATGGCCGCGAAGCCCTCAACCAGCCATACCGCTTTGACCTCGAACTGATCGGCCTGGCCCCGCCGATAGATCCTGAGCTGATCTTGGGGCATCCGGCTTTCCTGCGCCTTGACGGCGAATCGGGCGTCCATGGGATTGTCCACAGCGTTAGCCTGAGTACCCTGGCGCCGCGGCGCATCGGCTATCGCCTGACGTTGGTCCCCTACCTCCAGCAACTGGAGCAAGGTCCGCGGCGCCGGGTTTTCCATCGGCTCAGCGTGGTGCAGGTGCTGCAACGGCTGCTGGAAGAACACGCGCTACCCGTCGACAGTTACCGTTTCGAACTGCCCCATGGGCAGTATCCATGTCGCCCGTTTTGCATACAGTACGACGAAAGCGACCTGACCCTCCTGCAAAGGCTGTGCGAGGAAGAAGGCATTCATTACCACTTCGAACACGCTCCCCAGGGTCATGCCCTGGTGTTTGCCGAAGACCCGAAGAGCTTTCCCGCGCGCCCCGTCGAACTGCCCCTGCGTCCGAACGACAGCCAGCTACCGGCCGCCAAACGCTTGTATTTGCGTCACCATCCGATGATGCCTGGCCTGCCCGTCGGGTTCAGTGACCGGGCCCCGCCCGAAGCCAACGCCTCGGCGGCGAATCAACCTCTTGAGCGGATCGATCACAAAGCCATGCGCGACAACCCGGCCTTGGCACACCGTTACCAGGCCGGTCGCCGCCACCTTGAACGGCTGCGCTGCCGGCAACGGGAAATCCATGGCCACAGTACCCAACCGGTCCTGCACGGTGGCAACATCGTGCAGATCTGCGAACACCCGGTTGCAGCCTTCAACGATCAATGGCTGATCACCGAGGTCCAGCACCGCGGACGGCAGTTTTCGATCCTGGAACCGGACGTGCCCGCCGCACCGTCGTCCCGTGACTACCGCAACCGGTTCACCGCCATTCCCTGGTCCACCGCGTTCAGGCCAGCCCTCAAGCATGCCAAGCCCTGCATCCCCGGGTACCACCTGGCCCATGTACTCGGCCGCGCCGGCCAGCCGGCCAGCCCCGATGAACGTGGCCAGGTGCGTGTCAGCCTATGGGCGCCGGACCAAGACGGCATCACGCTGCCCGTATCGCGGCTGACGCTGGATGGCAGCCCCAACCTGATGGCCGGCAGCGAAGTGCTGGTGAGTTTTCTCGATGGCGACCCTGATCGACCGGTGCTGTGCCCAGGGGCTGTCGATACCGGCGCAGACCATACCGCCACGCGCCCGAAATCGCCCCGTGGCAATCATGATGCGGGGATGCTGTTGGACTGGCTGCTGAATCCGCCGGACTTCACGCCCTGACTCAACCCTGTAACTTCATGCCGGCAAAACTGATCTGGCTCATGCAAACCCAGCGAAACGGGCTTACAGTAAACGGATAACGCCGCTCTAGACGGCGCTCTACCCTGATCGTTGGAGATACCTGCAATGCCCTGGAAAAACTCAGAAAGCCGCTACAGTACCGTCACGGTAACCTTGCATTGGCTGATGCTGGTTCTGCTGGCCGTGGTTTATGCCTGCATCGAGTTCCGAGGGATTTTCCCCAAGGGCAGTGGCGGCCGGACCCTGATCAAGGAAGCGCACTTCATGCTCGGCCTGACGGTGTTCCTGCTGGTCTGGCTACGCCTGTTCGCCCGCAGCATGGGTAAGGCACCGGCGATTTTCCCGGCGTCGCCTGCATGGCAAACCGTTCTCGCTCGCCTGATGCACTGGGCGCTGTACCTGTTCATGATCGCCATGCCGCTGCTGGGCTGGCTGATCACCAGCGCCGAAGGGCATCAGGTGATGTTCTATGGTTTCGATCTGCCCTTGCTCATCGATCAGGACAAGGAATTTGCCAAGCAGCTGGAAGGTTGGCATGTGCTGGGCGGCACTATCGGCTATTGGTTGATTGGCCTGCATGCCTTGGCGGGGCTGTACCACCACTATGTGGTACGGGACAACACGCTGCTGCGGATGATGCCCAAGCGCGGCTGATCGCCGTTACTCGAACCCTCGGCGGCCTTGCAAACCGCCGGTGTGGACGAAGATCAAACGGGTGCCTGGGGCAAACCCTCCGGCCTCGACCCGTGCTCTAAGCAACATCAAGGCTTTGCCGGTGTACAACGGCTCCAGTTCGATGGCCGCCGTGCTGTCGATGAACGCGGTGAGTTCAGCATCGACCCGGGCGAAACCGCCACGGCTGCCGTCGAACAATTCATAAAGTGGACTGCAAAGCCCCGCCTCCCCCACGATGCGTTCGACTTGCTGCGCCACGCCATGGTCCTGGGGCACCGCCAGCACGCCATAGACCGGGCGCTGTCCCGCTTCGGCCAGCACCAGCCCGGCCAACGACGTACCGGTGCCGCAGGCCAGCCACCAACCGTGAAAATCCGCCCATCCCAACGTCGCCAGTTGTTCACGGACACTGGCTGCCCATACCTGGCAGCCTTGTGCGCCGGGTAATCCTGAACCGCCCTCGGGCACCGGATGCAAATGTGGATAGCGGATCTGCCACGGCGCCCAGAAACCCGGCGCGTGTCGCTCTCGGTACCCGCCATACCCCAACCAGTGCAGGTCCATGCCAAACGCTTTCAGGTCGCGCACCGTCGGCGTGTCCTGGGGCTGACCACGCAACAGCCCCGCCGTGGGAAACCCGAAGCGCTTGCCCGCCGCCGCCAACGCATGCAAATGGTTGGAATAGGCCCCGCCCAGGCTCATGACCCCCTCGGCACCGGCCTCATGGGCGGCGCGCAAATGATGGACCAGCTTGAACCACTTGTTGCCGCTGATCAGTGGATCGATCCGGTCCAGGCGCAACACCGCCACCTCAACACCGGCACGGGCGAGCCAGTCCAGGTGAAGGGGTTCGAGTCGGGGTTGGGGATGCCAATCGAGGGCGGGAAGCAGCATGGCAGCAGGCCCGAGGGGAAACAGGCCGGCATCTTAACAGCTTGGCAGCGGGTGATTTCAGGTTCACCACATCCCCTGTGGGAGCGAGCTTGCTCGCGATGGCGGTTAGTCAGCAGCATGAATGTTGACTGACCTGCGGCTATCGCGAGCAAGCTCGCTCCCACAAGGGTTTTCCTGGGGCGCTGCCTTACAACTGCGCCGCCAACCGCGAACCCTGGTTGATCGCCCGCTTGGCGTCCAGTTCCGCCGCCACGTCGGCACCGCCGATCAGATGAACCTTCTGCCCCGCCGCCTCCAGGCCTTCCTGCAATTCACGCAGCGGATCCTGGCCGGCGCAGATCACGATGTTGTCCACGGCCAGCACTTGCGGCTCACCGGTTTCGCCGATGCGAATGTGCAGGCCCTCGTCGTCGATCTTCAGGTATTCGACGCTGTTGAGCATCTGCACCTGCTTGTTCTTCAGGCCCGTGCGGTGAATCCAGCCGGTGGTCTTGCCCAGGCCGTCACCGACCTTGGATGTCTTGCGTTGCAGCAGGAACACCTGGCGCGCCGGCGCATGAGGTTCGGCCTTGATCCCGGCCACGCCGCCGCGAGCCTCGAGGTGGGTGTCGATGCCCCACTCCTTCCAGAACGCCTCGCGGTCCTGGCTGGTGGCAACGCCTTGATGAACCAGGAACTCCGACACGTCGAAGCCGATACCGCCGGCACCGATCACCGCGACACTGCGGCCCACCGGCTTGCGCTCGAGGATCACGTCCAGGTAGCTCAACACCTTGGCATGCTCCACGCCAGGAATCGCCGGCACGCGCGGTGCGATGCCGGTGGCGAGGATGATCTCGTCATAACCGCCAGCCACCAATTGCGCCACATCCACCCGGGTGTCGAGGCACAGCTCGACATGGCTGGTCTGCAATTTGCGCTTGAAGTAGCGCAGGGTTTCGAAAAACTCTTCCTTGCCCGGCACGCGCTTGGCAATGTTGAACTGACCACCGATTTCACTGGCCGAATCGAACAGCGTCACCTGGTGCCCACGCTCGGCCGCCACCGTGGCAGCGGACAACCCGGCCGGGCCGGCACCGACCACGGCGATTTTCTTCACCTGGGTCACCGGCAGGTAGTTCAGCTCGGTTTCGTGGCAGGCCCGCGGGTTGACCAGGCAACTGGTGAGCTTGCCGCCAAAGGTGTGGTCCAGGCACGCCTGGTTGCAGCCGATGCAGGTGTTGATTTCATCGCCGCGACCGGCAGCGGCCTTGTTGACGAACTCCGGATCGGCCAGGAACGGCCGGGCCATGGAGACCATGTCGGCATCGCCTTCGGCCAGGATCTGCTCGGCCACTTCCGGGGTGTTGATGCGGTTGGTGGTGATCAGCGGGATGCTGACCGAACCACGCAGCTTGGCCGTGACCTTGCTGAACGCGGCGCGCGGAACCTTGGTGGCGATGGTGGGAATTCGCGCTTCGTGCCAACCGATACCGGTGTTGATAATCGTCGCGCCGGCCTGCTCGATGGCCTTGGCCAACTGGACGATTTCGTCCCAGGAACTGCCACCTTCCACCAGATCAAGCATCGACAGGCGAAAGATGATGATGAAATTCGGGCCTACCGCCTCGCGCACTCGACGGACGATTTCCACCGGCAGGCGCATGCGGTTTTCATAGCTGCCGCCCCAACGGTCGGTACGGTGGTTGGTGTGGGCCGCCAGGAACTGGTTAATGAAATAACCTTCCGAGCCCATGATCTCGACGCCGTCGTATTCGGCCTTCTGGGCCAGTACCGAGCAGGTGACGAAATCGCTGATCTGTTTCTCGATACCCTCCTCGTCCAGCTCCTTGGGCTTGAATGGGTTGATCGGTGCCTGGATCGCGCTCGGTGCCACCTGCTTGGGGCTGTAGGCGTAGCGCCCGGCATGGAGAATCTGCATGCAGATCTTGCCACCGGCCTCGTGTACGGCCCGGGTAACGATCTGGTGCTTGAGCGCTTCTTCTTCGGTGGTCAGCTTGGCCGCGCCGGAGTAGACACCACCCTCGTCGTTCGGTCCGATCCCGCCGGTGACCATCAGACCCACGCCGCCCCGGGCGCGCTCGGCAAAATACGCCGCCATACGCTCGAAGCCGCCGGGTTTCTCTTCCAGGCCGGTGTGCATCGAGCCCATCAGGGTACGGTTGCGCAAGGTGGTGAAACCCAGGTCCAGCGGGGCCAGCAGATGCGGGTAATGAGAGGCGGTCATCGGTAACTCCACAACGGGCGATCACGGGGAAAAGCGCAAGCTCTGCGGCCTGCGTCTGTCATGACCCACAGCGTAAGAGTCGGGATGCGGGCACTCAATGACCGTAACTGACAACTTAATGATCCAAATGTGCAGGGTGCCGATCAGTCGTGCGTGACTCTCGGCGGGGTGAGCCAGTCCTATCAACGCTGGCCCAGGTGCTGAAACCAAAAATAACCCTAATAACATGGTGCTCATTGCATGCATCCCCAACGAAAAATGCTGCACAACGAGTTGCACGCCCGCCCGTCGCTGTATTTCGACGAGCCGGCCCACGTCTTCCACCTGGCGTTTCTTGGCGACAATGCCCAGTGCAACGCGTTGCTCGAACGACTGTGCCCTGAAACCGTCGCAGCAGAGGCCGCACAAGGCATCACCCGCCTTGAAGGACATCCGCTCAAGTGGGAGCGCCACGCCGAGTTCTTCACCCTGACCCTGGTTGTTCCCGCCAGCACCAATGAACTGCACTGGACAACGCTGCCCGAATGCCTTGCCCAGGGTATCGAAGGCCATTCCCAGCACCTCATCAATGCGGTTCAGGTGGTGGTGCGCGCCGAAGCCGGTCTCGATCTGCCCAGCTACGGTTTCAAGGACCCTTGCGGCTCTTGCGTGGGCGGTGGCGATGCGGTGGTCTGGAGCGATTTTCGCCTGACCGAGGATGGCACCAATCGCCTGCTGTTCATCAACCGACGGCTCAACGCTTATCGCCAGGGCCGCATGATCCGGCGCCTGCTGGAAATCGAGACCTATCGCATGATGGCGTCCTTGTCGCTCAATACCGCCAAGGCACTGGACCCGCAACTGAACGAATTCGATCGCACCCTGGTGAGCCTGTCCGAACGCAACGCCAATGCCAGCGGCGTGCATGCCAAGGCCCTGCTGGAGGACATCGCCCTGCTGTCTCGCCAGGTCGTCAGTAGCACGGTCAAGAATCGCCACCGTTTCAGCGCCACCCGCGCCTACGCCCAACTGGTGTTCGAGCGCCTGGGGGAGTTGCGCGAAAGTCACCTGGGCGATTGCCAGCGGCTGGGCGTGTTCATCGAACGGCGTTTCAAACCCACGGTGCGTTATTGCGCAGCCACCGAACAGCGCCTTGAACAACTGGCCATGAGCGTCGCCAACCTGGGTGACCTGCTGCAAGCCCGCGTACAAGTCGAGATGGAAGACCAGAACGCCGAGATCCTGCGCAGCCTCAATGCGCGTGCCGATGCACAGATCAAGATCCAGCGCGCGGTGGAAGGTCTGTCGATCATTGCCATCACCTACTACCTGATCAACCTGTTCAAACTGGTCTATAGCGGGCTGCACACCTTGGGCGCAAACCTCTCGGCCCGCGAAGCGCTGGTGGGCATGACGCCACCGGTGCTGCTGATCATGTTGCTGATTCTGATCCGGATCCGGAAAGCCAAAAGTCACTAGCGCGCCTTGCCAGCGTAGAGGGTGTCCCAAGATTCCTGGACACCCTCTGTGTGTGCTTACCGTGCGTACAAATCAGCGCCCGCCCTTCGCTAATCCCTTGTTTTACCGTACCCTGCCCCGTAGCTCTTGATGAAAAATCACGAACCTGCACACGGCCGCTGACTGTTCCCCCATGCGCAAATTTCTGTACCTGCTGTTTTCCTTGGCCTTGATTGCCGCCCTGATCACCTACGCACTGTGGACGACGGATCGTCCGGCGGGTCATTACCTGTCAGACCTGCGCATCAGCCTGGCGGTCGACCAGGGCACGCCCGCCGACCGCGGCAACCTGCTGGGCATCCAACCCGAACTGTTCCCCACCGACTACCAGAGCCCCGAGCGCCTGCATCGCAAACTGGCGGCCTATCTGCAGACGGCTCGCGACCAGGGCTTTCTCAATGCCAAGACCGTGGTGGTCCTGCCCGAGCACATCGGCACCTGGCTGATGGTCGGCGGCGAAAAAGACGAGTTGTACCAGGCCACCAGCCTGAAGGACGCCATGAACTGGCTGGCGGTCAGCAATCCGCTGGCGTTTATCCAGGCATTGGTCAGCGCTCAAGGCGATAGCCGACTGGACGATGCCTACCTGCGCATGAAAGCCGAGCGCATGGCCCATGACTATCAAGCACTGTTCGGTGGGCTGGCCAAGGAGTTCGGTATCACCCTGGTGGCCGGCTCCATCGTGCTTCCCGAGCCCAGTGTCAGCGACGGTGAACTGAAGATCGGTCGCGGTGCGCTGTACAACAGCAGCCTGGTGTTCGGCAGCGATGGCCGGCCGATCGGCCAGCCACAACGCCAACGACATCCAGTGTTTGAACAGCGCGACGTGCTTGGGGCCGACCGACCGACCGCTGTCCAAGTCATCGACACCCCCGCCGGGCGCCTGGGCGTGCTGATCGGCAGCGACAGTTGGTATCCGCTCCACTACCGGCAACTCAACGACCAGGGCGCGCAACTGATTGCCGTGCCCGCCTTCATCACCGGTCGCGATACGTGGGAAAAACCCTGGAGCGGTTATAAAGGCCTGTCCACGCCGAGCGAGGTGAGCCTCAAGCCCGGTGAAGTGAGCGAGGGCCAAGCCTGGCATCGCCTGACACTGACCGGCCAATTGCCCATCAGCCAGGCCCGGGCCGGCGTCAGCGTGTTCCTGCGGGGCCAGTTCTGGGACAGCGGCAGTGCCGGCCAGAGTTTCATCAGCCACGACGGCCAACACTTCTCCGATGGCAACGCCCGTGGCGCCCGCCTGCTGAACCTGTGGTTGTGAACATGAAACCGCGGCCGATGCGCCTGGGCGACCTGTCAGTGGGCTTCGTCCATAGCCTGGCTGACGCCGTCGCCAGCCATGGGCAAGACCCTCAACCTTTGCTCGAACAGTACGGTCTCGATGCCGCGCGCCTGGCCGAGCCCGGGGCAAGGCTGTCGATCCCACGCTACATGCGCCTGGGCCACGCCGCGATTCAACAGACCCAGGACCCGGCCTTGGGCCTGCGCATGGGCCAACTCGGCCGTCTGAGCCAGGCCGGACTCGCGGGCGTCACCGCGGCCCAGGCGCCAACCGTGCGCGAGGCCGCCCGCTGCATGATCCGCTTCGAGCCGCTGTATGGCTCCAACTATCGCGGCCAATCGAGTTTCCATGAAGATGCCCGAGGCGCTTGGCTACGGTTCTATTCCATCAGCCCGTATAACGCCTACAACCGCTTTGTCGTGGACTCGATCATTGCCGGCTGGCTTGCGCAACTGTCCAGCGTCAGCGGCATCGCGCTGCGGCCAGAACGCATCGAAATCGAATTCGAGGAGCCGGCATACCTGGAGGCCTACCGCACGCTCGGTGACTGCCCGATCCAATTTGGCGCCGAACAGAATCAACTACGCCTGGGCCTGGACAGCCTCGCCCAGCGCAACCCACAGCATTGCCCCAGCACCTGGCACCATCTGCTTCAGTTGTGTGAACGGGAACTGGAACAACTGACCCGCACCCGCAGCCTGCGCGAGCGCATCATCCAACTGCTGGGACCGTTGCTCAACGGCGGCCGGGAACCCGACCTGGAAGAAGTGGCGGCCCGCCTGAAGCTGCCGACCTGGACCCTGCGTCGCAAGCTGGCCGAGGAAGGCACGCAGTTTCGCGCCATCCTCAACGACACCCGCCGCGACCTGGCCATGACCTACATACGCGATACCGAACTGGCGTTCGGCGAAATCGCTTATCTATTGGGATTCGCCTCAGCCGAGGCATTTCAACGAGCCTTCAAGCGCTGGAACAACCAGACGCCCGGAGAGTTTCGTCGTAGTCACCGAGGGGTTTGAGCTTCAAGAACCTGGCTTGGCGCTTACCACTTGTAGCGTGTAGCGATCCTCACAACTCCGTCGCATCTTCGGCGGGTTCCAACGGGTCCAGTTCATACGCCTGGTATTCCAGCAGCTCTTCCTGATAATCATCCATTACGTGTCCTTCCCCTGTCATTGAAACCAATGCCTGATGGCGCTGGCATCAGCATAAAGCTGCTTTATGAACAAAACATGAAGCAAAGGCTTCATGAATTAAACGTAGCACAGGGTCGGGAAATTACCGTGTGAAGTGTGACAGGGCATTACTCCCTGCCACTGGACCTCAGGATGCCGGAAGCGGCTGGATCGGCTCGGTCGGGGCCGGCAACGAACTGGACGGTGGTGGTGTAACGGTTTCCGTCGTCGGCGCAGACTCGAACGACTCGGGCGCAATCGGTGCAGGCTCGCTCGGCGGTGCGACGGGCTCCGACACCGTAGGAGCTGTTTCGACAGGGGCCGGCGCGGGCGCGGGGGCGACAGGCTCCGGTGCAGGCGCTGGAGCAGGCATCAGGGCGGCCGGTTCGACCTTGGTTTCCGGAATGCCCAGTTCAGCTTTTGGTTTCTCGGCGTTGTCGGCCGCTTTCTTCGCCTCGGGAGGCAGGAACAGCTCCACCAGGGCAAAGAAGCGCTCATAGAACTTGGCCGCCGACACGGTTTCACTGGCGACCTTGACCATCGAATCATCCGAGGAGCCGATCGGCATCGACACCGAACCCAGCACGCCCACACCCAGGCTGGCGGAGTTGTTGGTTTTCTTCAGGGCATAACGGTCCTGCAAGGCGTTGGCGAACATGGTCGCACGGTGTCCGGCACCGCCGTCCTCGGCACAGACCAGGTTGAAACTGATTTCCATGTGAGTGTCGCCGGTCTGCTGGAAACTCTTGTGACCGCTGACCAGCTTCGGATCGCTGCTGGTGATGATGTAGCCCTGGCTGAGCAACGCCCGACGCCCGGCCTCGCAGGTCGCCGCGTCGTTAACCGGATACGTGCGCGAGAACGTGCCGGAGTCATCGAAGTTCTCGTGCTCGTAAATGGCGGCTTTCTTCGACGAGCAACCGGCTGCGGCGGCCAGCACCAGTGCAAGCCCGACGGTGCGCATGGGAAATGATTTGAACATTGAACATCCTGAGAAAAACGGTCCGGGGCGTATTGTGCAACAGAACGCGACCTGGCAGCGTGGCTAATCTTGTTTCAAGGGGGTTACAAGTTTACTGGGGGTTGTTTGCAGGAAAAAGACGCCAAGCGGATAGATCGACGAACACCCGCCCCGAGCAACAAGCAGACACAAAAAAATCCGGGATTTAGCTTAATCCTGTTCAGTTGCGCCGTTAATGAAGATTTTGATATCACGTTCAGAGCGGCGTAGTTCAGTGTGTATATCCATTTCTGCGGTAATGGATCTACTCACAAAACCCAAGCCAAAAAAAACGACGCTCCCCATTTCTGAAGAATCGCCGTTTTTTCTAACTGAACAGCATCACAACCAGGTTTGAAAAAGCATCAAGCAATTAGAAACGCTTGATCTCCGCCTGGCTCTCCAGCTGCTTGCGATACGCCGCAAAGTCCTGCTGACCAACACGGGACGCGAGGTAGCGGCGATATTCGGCCTTCTCTTCGTCAGTCGGTGCCGCCGCTTCGTTCACGCCATTCAAACGCACGACCATCAGGCTGCCATCAGGCAAGGTCACGCTGGTGAACGTCGGCTTGTCCTTGGACTCAGGCTTGGGCATGCGGAACAATGCTTGCAGCACCGCCGGGTCGATGCCTTCCTGGTTGCGGGTTGCCGCCTGGGTGGCTTTCCAGCCTTGGCCGTCGACCGGCTTGTCCAGTGCAACCTTGCCATCGCGCAGGCTGGCGATCAGCTCGTCGGCGCGGGTCTTGGCTGCCGCGCTGGCGTGTTCCTTGGTCAATTGAGCACGAATCGGCCCTGCCACGCTTTCCAGCGGCAGTTGCTCAGGCTTGCGGTGCTCCTTGGCACGCAGCACCACGACGGTTTCCGGGTCCAGCTCGATGGCGGTGCTGTTGGCACCCTCATTCAGCACTTCCGGACTGAACGCAGCAGTAACTACGGCACGATTGGCCGCAATCCCTTCGCCGCCTTCACGACCGAACGGGGCCGATGTGTGGACGGTCAGCTTCAGGTCCTGGGCGGGTTGCGCCAGGTCGGACGCTTCGAACGAGGCATCCTCCAGTTGCTTGGTCGCCTCAACGAAACGCTGCTCCACCTGTTGAGTCTTCAGCTCGCGGGTCAGCTTGTCCTTGAGGCTGGCAAACGTAGGCACTTCAGGCGCTTCGACACCCAGCAGCTTGATCAGGTGCAGACCGAAATCGGTGCGTACCGGTGCCGAGACCTGGTCCTTGTTCAAGGCGTACAAGGCCTTTTCGAATTCCGGATCGTAGACACCAGGACCGGCGTAGCCCAGATCGCCGCCGTTGTTAGCCGAACCCGGGTCCTGGGAAAACTCCTTCGCCAACGCTTCAAACGACTCGCCTTTGGCCAGGCGAGCCTGGATCTCTTCGATCTTCGCCTTGGCCTGGGCTTCGGTCACCTTGTCGTTCACTTCGATCAGGATGTGCGCAGCCCGACGCTGTTCGGACAGGTTGGCGATTTCTTTCTGATAGGCCGCCTGCAAGTCTTCGTCCTTGACGCTGACCTGATCGAAGAAAGAGGCCTTCTTCAGTTCGAGGTAATCGATGACCACCTGGTCAGGCGTCATGAATTCCTTGGCGTGCTGGTCGTAGTAAGCCTTGACCTCATCATCGGTCAGCTTGACGGAGGCAGGATCAGCCTTGATGTTCAAGGTGGCGAAATCACGCGTCTGTTTTTCCAGGCGTGCAAATGCCAGCACTTGGGCATCGGTGACGAAACCGCTGCCTGCCAGGCCGGCGCGCAGCTGACCGATCAGCATTTCCTGAGCCAGCATCTGGCGGAACTGCATACGGCTGTAACCCAGCTGGCGGATCACCTGATCGAAACGCTCGGGGCTGAATTTGCCATCGACCTGGAACTCAGGCGTCTGCAGGATCACTTGATCAAGCGCAGCTTCGGAGAAAGCGAATTTCGCATCGTGTGCGCCTTGCAACAACAACTTGCGGTCGATCAGGCCCTTGAGCGCCGAATCACGCAGCATTTTTTCGTCCAGCAGGGAGGCGTCGAAATCCTTGCCCAGCTGTTGCATGAGCTGACGGCGTTGCATATCGACCGCCTGGCTCAGCTCGTTCTGGCTGATGTTTTCGCCGTTGACCTTGGCCGCTTCGTTGCTGTTGGTAGTGGCTTTGAAAATGGCATCGAAACCGGTCAACGCCATCAATGCGACGATGACCCCGATGATGGTCTTGGCAATCCAGCCTTGTGAATTGTCCCTGATATTCTGCAGCATGCGTCCCCCAGAAACGGTTGAACTTCAAATTTAGGCAACCGTGGAGCGTGGGTAGAATCCGGATAGAAGAAAGGCGCATCCGAGGATGCGCCTTCTCGTAACTGGCGGAGCGGACCGGGCTCTAACCTTCAAGCCCTGGTGTGCCAGACCGGTTGCAACCGGCCGTGTTACCGCTCCGCTGCCAAGCCAGGCATGACCCCGACCCGGATAAACTCAACGAAACCTTAGTTAACGGCTTCTTTCAGTGCTTTACCAGCTTTGAAGCCTGGCTTTTTGGCAGCAGCGATTTCCAGCGTCTTACCGGTCTGCGGGTTGCGACCGATACGAGCAGGACGATCGGTCACGGAGAAGGTACCGAAACCAACCAGAACAACGGAGTCGCCAGCCTTCAGAGCGCCAGTGACGGATTCGATTACAGCGTCCAGCGCACGGCCAGCAGCAGCTTTCGGGATATCAGCGGATGCAGCGATAGCATCAATCAGTTCCGACTTGTTCACTCTAAGTCCCCTTATATCTATTTGAGATGATTCTAAGTTTTTTTGGTGAAAGCAAAACGAGTGCTGAATGGCCTGCAGACACTTAAGAGCCGCTTTATAACAAGGGCTCTAAAAAACTGTCAAGGAAGCCCCCCAGGCAAATGCGTATTAATGCGTGCTAATTCTTTCCTTAGAGTCAGACTCTCGCTTTTCTTCCTTCGCGACAATCTCCGGAGCCACATCCGGCAAGGGCTCCGGCGCGTATTGCAGCGCAATTTGCAGGACCTCGTCAATCCATTTAACGGGTTTGATCTGAAGATCTTGCTTGATGTTGTCAGGAATTTCCTTCAGGTCGCGGACATTCTCTTCGGGAATGATCACGATCTTGATCCCACCACGGTGTGCCGCCAGCAGTTTTTCCTTCAGGCCGCCAATCGCCAGGACCTGGCCGCGCAGCGTGATTTCACCCGTCATGGCGACGTCGGCACGCACCGGGATACCGGTCAATGCCGAGACCAGGGCCGTGCACATGCCTACACCAGCGCTTGGGCCGTCCTTGGGCGTAGCCCCTTCAGGCATGTGGATATGCGTGTCGCGCTTCTCATGGAAGTCCAGGGGAATGCCCAGGCTCCGGGCGCGGCTGCGAACCACCGTCAGCGCAGCGGTGATCGATTCGACCATCACGTCGCCCAGGGAACCGGTCTTGATCAGTTGCCCCTTGCCCGGCACCACGGCCGCTTCGATGGTCAGCAACTCACCACCGACCTGGGTCCAGGCCAGGCCAGTCACCTGGCCGATCTGATCCTGTTGCTCGGCGAGGCCGTAGCGGAACTTGCGTACGCCCAGGAAGTGCTCCAGCAGGTCCGCAGTGACTTTGACCGCGAAGCGTTTTTCCAGCGCATGTTCCTTGACCGCCTTGCGGCAGACCTTGGCAATCTGCCGTTCCAGGCCACGTACACCGGCTTCGCGGGTGTAGTAGCGGATGATGTCGCGAATCGCTTCCTCGTCGAATTCCAGCTCGCCTTTTTTCAGGCCGTTGGCCTGGATCTGCTTGGGCGAAAGGTATTTCACGGCGATGTTGATCTTCTCGTCCTCGGTGTAGCCCGGAAGACGAATCACCTCCATCCGGTCCAGCAACGCCGGCGGAATATTCATGGAGTTGGAGGTGCAGAGGAACATCACATCCGACAGGTCGTAGTCGACCTCCAGGTAGTGATCGTTGAAGTTGTGATTCTGCTCAGGATCGAGGACTTCGAGCAACGCAGAGGCGGGATCGCCGCGCATGTCGCTACCCATCTTGTCGATTTCGTCCAAAAGAAACAGCGGATTGCGCACGCCGACCTTTGTCATCTTTTGAATCAATCTTCCTGGCATCGAACCGATGTAGGTACGGCGATGCCCCCGAATTTCCGCCTCATCGCGCACGCCGCCAAGAGCCA
Organism: Pseudomonas sp. H1_F01; assembly: GCF_054681425.1. NCBI lineage: Bacteria > Pseudomonadati > Pseudomonadota > Gammaproteobacteria > Pseudomonadales > Pseudomonadaceae > Pseudomonas > Pseudomonas sp. H1_F01. The sequence continues at coordinate 4,626,777 of NZ_CP162823.1, forward strand.
TGCGTACGAATTTGCGGTTGGTCGCGTGGGCAATCGACTCCGCAAGGGAGGTTTTACCGACCCCAGGAGGACCGACCAGGCACAGGACCGGGCCACGAATCTTCTTCACGCGCTTCTGCACGGCGAGGTATTCAAGGATACGCTCCTTGACCTCTTCCAGGCCGTAATGGTCGGCGTCGAGGATGTCTTCGGCACGCGCCAGGTCCAGACGCACCTTGCTCTGGGCTTTCCACGGCACCTGGACCAACCAGTCGATGTAGGAGCGCACTACGGTGGCCTCAGCAGACATCGGCGACATTTGCTTGAGCTTGTTCAGCTCAGCCTGGGCCTTGGCCAGTGCATCCTTGGGCAAGCCGGCGGCATCGATGCGCTTTTTCAGCTCTTCGATTTCGTTGTGGCCTTCGTCACCATCGCCCAGCTCTTTCTGAATGGCCTTCATCTGCTCATTCAGGTAGTACTCGCGCTGGCTGCGCTCCATCTGTTTCTTGACGCGACCGCGAATGCGCTTCTCGACCTGCAACAGATCGATTTCGCCGTCGAGCAGTGCCAGCACGTGTTCGACACGGGCCGACAAATCAATGATTTCGAGAATTTCCTGCTTCTGCTCGATCTTGAGGGCCATATGGGCCGCCATCGTATCGACCAGTCGCCCAGGCTCATCGATGCTGTTAAGCGACGACAGGACCTCTGCAGGCACCTTCTTGCCCAGTTGCACGTATTGTTCGAACTGCGACAGCAGGCTGCGGACAAACACCTCTGACTCACGCTCGGGCGCATCGACCTCTTCGATCAGCGACACCTCGGCCCGGCAATGGCCGTCCACTTCGCTGAAACGCTCGATAGCACCGCGCTGCTCGCCTTCGACCAGGACCTTGACGGTGCCGTCGGGCAGCTTGAGCAATTGCAGAACCGTTGCAATCGTACCTACGCGATACAGTGCGTCTTCGCCGGGATCATCATCGGCCGGGTTTCTCTGAGCCAGCAAAAGAATCTGCTTGTCACCCGCCATCGCAGCCTCAAGGGCTTCGATGGACTTCTCGCGCCCCACGAACAGCGGGATAACCATGTGCGGATACACCACGACATCGCGCAATGGCAGGAGAGGCAATTCGATGGTTGTCTTCATGATTTCGCCTCTACGGCGGCCCTCGGGCCGGAAACAGATGGAAGTAAGCTTGAAACCAAGATGGGGGCAGCCTTGAAAAAAAACAAGCGCTAAGACACGTCTAAAACGCGCAAAAAGCAAAGGGGCCCGAAGGCCCCTCCTTTGTTCCGGCAGCCGAACGCTTAAGCGTCCGGTGCGGCCTTGGCAGCCGGCTCACTGTTTTCATAGATATACAGTGGCTTGGACTTGCCTTCTATGACGCTTTCATCGATCACGACTTTACTCACCTCGGACTGCGAGGGGATCTCGTACATCGTGTCGAGCAATACGCCTTCGAGAATCGAGCGCAATCCACGGGCACCGGTCTTACGCTCCAGGGCACGTTTTGCGACCGATTTCAGCGCGTCGGAACGGAATTCCAGGTCTACACCTTCCATTTCGAACAACTTGGCATACTGCTTGGTCAGGGCGTTCTTCGGCTCGGTCAGGATCTGCATCAACGCCGCTTCATCCAACTCGTCCAGCGTCGCCAGGACCGGCAGACGACCGACGAATTCCGGGATCAGACCGAACTTGACCAAATCGTCAGGCTCGACTTCACGCAGGGATTCACCGACTTTCTTGCCTTCTTCCTTGCTGCGCACTTCGGCGTTGAAACCAATGCCACCACGGGTGGAACGGTTTTGAATAACCTTTTCCAGGCCGGAGAACGCACCACCGCAGATGAACAGGATGTTACGGGTGTCGACTTGCAGGAATTCCTGCTGCGGATGCTTGCGACCACCTTGGGGTGGAACGGAAGCGACCGTACCTTCGATCAACTTGAGCAAGGCCTGCTGCACGCCCTCACCGGAAACATCCCGGGTGATGGACGGGTTGTCGGACTTGCGGGAAATCTTGTCGATTTCATCGATGTAGACAATGCCCATCTGGGCCTTTTCCACATCGTAGTCGCACTTCTGCAACAACTTCTGAATGATGTTCTCGACATCCTCACCCACATAACCCGCCTCAGTGAGGGTGGTTGCGTCGGCGATGGTGAACGGAACGTTCAGCAAGCGGGCCAGGGTTTCGGCAAGCAGGGTCTTACCCGAGCCTGTCGGGCCGATCAGCAGGATGTTGCTCTTGCCGAGTTCGACGTCGTCATTCTTCTTGTCACGTTGGTTCAGGCGCTTGTAGTGGTTGTACACCGCTACGGCCAGTACCTTTTTCGCACGTTCCTGACCAATCACATACTGATCAAGGATGCCGCTGATTTCTTTAGGCGAAGGCAATTTATGCGCGCTGCTCTCGGCCTGGGCTTCCTGCACCTCCTCGCGGATGATGTCATTGCACAGGTCGACGCACTCGTCGCAAATGAAGACCGAGGGGCCGGCAATCAATTTGCGCACTTCATGCTGGCTTTTGCCACAGAAGGAGCAATAAAGCAGTTTGCCGTTGTCCTCGCCGTTGCGGGTGTCAGTCATTCGATCGATCCAAATCCGATAGGCTTGCAACACAAGATGAAGGCAATTGCGGGCTTTTTCAAGCCCGCAGGTGATCGGACCTGCCGATCAACCTCATTTTGAGCTGCTTATTTTAAGCGGGGCGCTGGTTGATCACTTCATCGATCAGACCATATTCACGTGCGGCTTCAGCGCTCATGAAATTGTCGCGGTTGGTATCGCGCTCGATTTCTTCTAGCGTGCGCCCGCTGTGCTTGGCCATCAAGGTATTGAGGCGCTCGCGAATGAAGAGGATTTCCTTGGCATGGATTTCAATATCCGATGCCTGGCCCTGGAAACCGCCCAGCGGCTGGTGAATCATCACGCGCGAGTTCGGCAGGCAGTAACGCTTGCCATGGGCACCAGCTGTCAGCAAAAACGCACCCATGCTGCAAGCCTGACCGATACAGGTCGTCGAAACGTTAGGCTTGATGAACTGCATGGTGTCGTAGATCGACATGCCCGCCGTCACCGAACCGCCAGGGGAGTTGATATAGAGATGGATATCCTTGTCCGGGTTTTCGGCTTCAAGGAACAACAGTTGCGCACAGATCAGGTTGGCCATGTAGTCCTCTACCGGGCCCACCAGAAAGATGACGCGTTCCTTGAGCAGACGCGAGTAGATGTCATAGGCACGTTCGCCGCGGGCGGACTGCTCGATAACCATCGGGACCAGGCCGCCTGCGGCCTGGATGTCAGAGCTCTGCTGATAAAAAGAATTGCGGGACATGTCTCGCAGTCACTCCCAAATAGTTATGTCTTGAATACGCATAAGCCAGCACGAAGGCTGGCTTATGGGTGTTTATTTCTTACCGCAGAACCATCAATCGGCTTGTGGAGCTTCCACCGGCTTGACCGCTTCTTCGTAAGAGACCGCTTTATCGGTCACGCTAGCTTTCTGCAGAACAGTATCCACAACTTGTTCTTCCAGCACAACCGAACGGACTTCGTTCAGTTGCTGGTCGTTCTTGTAGTACCAGGACACGACTTGCTCAGGCTCTTGATAGGCCGAGGCCATTTCCTGGATCAGCTCGCGAACGCGGGCTTCGTCAGGCTTGAGTTCGAACTGCTTGACCACTTCGGCGACGATCAGGCCCAGCACGACGCGGCGCTTGGCTTGCTCTTCGAACAGTTCGGCAGGCAGTTGGTCCGGCTTGATGTTGCCACCGAACTGCTGAACAGCCTGCACGCGCAGACGGTTCACTTCGTTGTCCAGCAGGGCCTTTGGCACTTCGATCGGGTTGGAGGCCAGCAGACCGTCCATGACCTGGTTCTTGACCTTGGACTTGATGGCCTGGCGCAGCTCACGCTCCATGTTCTTGCGAACTTCGGTGCGGAAACCTTCCAGACCGGTTTCCTTGATGCCGAACTGGGCGAAGAACTCTTCGTTCAGCTCAGGCAGTTTCGGCTCGGAAACAGTGTTGACGGTCACGGTGAACTCGGCGGCTTTGCCAGCCAGGTCCAGGTTCTGGTAGTCCTCAGGGAAGGTCACGTTCAGAACGCGCTCTTCACCGGCCTTGGCGCCAACCAGGCCGTCTTCGAAGCCAGGAATCATGCGGCCGGAACCCAGCACCAGCTGGGTAGCCTTGGCGGAACCGCCCGCGAACACTTCACCGTCGACCTTGCCGACGAAATCGATGTTCAGTTGATCTTCGTTCTGGGCAGCACGCTCAGTCACTTCGAAACGGGTGTTCTGCTTGCGCAGGATGTCCAGCATCTTGTCCAGGTCGGCATCCGACACGTCAGCGCTCAGGCGCTCGACGGCGATGGATTCGAAACCGGCAACCGTGAACTCAGGGAACACTTCGAACGTGGCGACGAATTCCAGGTCCTTGCCTTTTTCCAGCACTTTAGGCTCGACGGACGGAGCGCCGGCCGGGTTCAGCTTCTGCTCGACGACCGCTTCGTAGAACGAAGACTGGATCACGTCGCCCACGGCTTCCTGACGCGCATCAGCTTCGTAACGCTGACGGATCACGCTCATTGGCACTTTGCCTGGGCGGAAACCTGGGATTTTGGCCTTTTGGGCAGTCTGCTGCAGACGCTTGTTGACCTGAGTCTCGATGCGCTCAGCCGGCACGGTGATGCTCATGCGGCGCTCAAGAGCAGAAGTATTTTCAACAGAAACTTGCATGGATATTCCTCGTTGCACAGACGTTGGCCGGGCGTTTCCGACCCCAGAATCAAGGGCATGCATTCTAGTAGGTCAAACTCAAGAAGTCACCCTACTGAAAACGCGCTGGAAACAGGCGCCGGATTTAGGACAGGGCAAACGGTCATGCCCCACCCGGATTGCAAATACAGTCGATTCAGTCCAAGGCTCTGCGCCAACGCTTCTATATATAGAAGGGGCTTGTCCGGTCGCGCAGCGCCCCGCCCCACAAGGAGACCAACGGGCATACCGCGCATCATCACGAAACACATTCACGAAGAACCGACCGCTGCGCGCAGCTCCAAAAACCGTACCGACGCCAAACACAGAACCACTGAAAACAAAAACGGCGCAGCCCTTTTCAGGTACTGCGCCGTTTTCTGCTATTTAAATAGCGACTTGTATGGTGCGGACGGAGAGACTCGAACTCTCACACCTTGCGGCGCTGGAACCTAAATCCAGTGTGTCTACCAATTCCACCACATCCGCGTATCAAGCTTTTAAAGCAAAGGCGCCAGATTGTTAGATCTGGCGCCTTTCTAGAATATGGGGTGGACGATGGGGATCGAACCCACGACAACGGGAGTCACAATCCCGTGCTCTACCAACTGAGCTACGCCCACCATATTGCCTTGTTGCCTTACTTGTGCCAAAGCTGCCTAATTGGCGCACCCGGCAGGACTCGAACCTGCGACCATCCGCTTAGAAGGCGGATGCTCTATCCAGCTGAGCTACGGGCGCCTTTTTAATCTGTATTCTTGGACGATTACAAACTAAGTGCTTTCAGTTTTACCGAGTTGAAACAACCAACTCCGCTCCACCTTCTTAACCAGTGCTAGGCTGTGCCCGACAAGTGCGACGAATGTTATAGACGGCCTGATAGGTCGTCAACTCTTTTTTGAAAAAAATTCATTTAATTAAAGGGGTTAGGGGAATTTGCAGACCAAGCGCCTTTGCCCCCACGCCCCGGCATGCGAGAATGCGTTCTCTTTTTTTCCCCTCTCGATGGTTAACCACGCGCAATGACTGCACAACTTATCGACGGCAAATCGATCGCCGCCAGCCTGCGCCAGCAGATCGCCCAACGAGTCACCGAGCGCCGCCAGCAAGGCCTGCGTACGCCCGGCCTTGCGGTGATCCTGGTCGGCAGCGATCCTGCCTCTCAGGTTTATGTCTCGCACAAGCGTAAAGACTGTGAAGAGGTCGGCTTCCTTTCCCAGGCCTACGACCTGCCTTCCGAAACCACCCAGCAAGCGTTGGCCGATCTGATCGATCGCCTGAACGATGACCCGAACATCGACGGCGTTCTGCTCCAGCTGCCGCTGCCTGAACACCTCGACGCCTCCAAGCTGTTGGAGCGTATCCGCCCGGACAAAGACGTCGATGGCTTCCATCCTTATAACGTCGGTCGCCTGGCCCAGCGCATTCCGTTGCTTCGCCCCTGCACCCCTAAAGGCATCATGACGCTGCTGGAAAGCACTGGCGTGGACCTGTATGGCCTCGACGCCGTAGTGGTGGGTGCGTCCAACATCGTTGGTCGTCCAATGGCCATGGAGCTGCTGCTGGCCGGCTGCACCGTGACCGTGACCCATCGTTTCACCAAGGATCTGGCTGGCCATGTCGGCCGCGCGGACCTGGTGGTGGTGGCTGCCGGCAAACCCGGCCTGGTAAAGGGCGAGTGGATCAAGGAAGGCGCCATCGTCATCGACGTGGGCATCAATCGCCAGGAAGATGGCAAGCTGGTGGGCGACGTGGTCTATGAGACCGCCCTGCCCCGCGCCGGCTGGATCACGCCGGTACCTGGCGGCGTAGGCCCGATGACCCGCGCCTGCCTGCTGGAAAACACGTTGTACGCGGCTGAAACGCTGCACAGCTGATACGCGTCCACAAACCTGTGGGAGCGAGCTTGCTTGCGATAGCGATGGACCGGCCAACATCCAGTTGACTGACACGTCGCTATCGCGAGCAAGCTTGCTCCCACAGGTGTTTCTGGCGACCGGACTTTAGCCGCCAAATTACGAATTTTTCAGATTCGTTTCGCCAAAATCCCCCTCATGAAACTTTATTTATTCACAAGCCCTGGCGATACAGGCATATAGCGCTGCTGTCGCCCATACTCCTAAAATGCGACGTTTTTTTTAAAAGTCGTTGCTCAACGGCACCTTCAACTCTATCGAGTCTACTCGCGTGAAAATCCGTCTTTCCATCATCAGCCTATTCATCGCTTTCACAGGCAGCTTTATCACGCAAAATGTCGTTGCACAGGAAACCATCGCGGCCCCCCGGGACACGACCAAGCTGCAAGTCGCCTCGGGCAGCGCGATGTTGCTGGACCTGCAGACGGATAAAGTCGTTTATTCGAGCAACCCGGACGTGGTGGTACCCATCGCGTCGGTGACCAAGTTGATGACCGGCCTGATCGTGCTGGATGCCAAACAGAACCTCGATGAGTACATCTCCATCACCATTGCCAACACCCCAGAGATGAAGGGCGTGTTTTCCCGAGTCAAACTCAACAGCGAGCTGTCGCGCCGGGACGTGCTGCTGATCGCCCTGATGTCTTCGGAAAACCGCGCCGCCGCCAGCCTCGCCCACCACTATCCAGGTGGCTATGCCGCGTTCATTGCCGCCATGAACGCCAAGGCGAAGGCGCTGGGCATGACCAGCACCCATTACGTCGAACCGACGGGCCTGTCGATCCACAACGTCTCGACCGCCAGGGACCTGACCAAGCTGCTGATCGCCGCTCGCAAGTATCCATTGCTGAGCGAACTGAGCACCACCAAGGAAAAGACCGTTACCTTCCGCAAGCCTGTGTATAGCCTGGGCTTTCGCAACACTGACCACTTGATCCACAAGGCCAACTGGGATATCCAGTTGACCAAGACCGGTTTCACCAACGAGGCCGGCCACTGCCTGGTGCTGGTGACGAAGATGGGCAATCGCCCGATGGCACTGGTGATCCTCGATGCATTCGGCAAGTTCACGCACTTCGCCGATGCCAGCCGGATTCGTAGCTGGGTCGAGACCGGAAAAAGCACCGACGTGCCGTCAGTGGCCCTGCAATACAAGGCTGCCAAGAATCTCAAGAGCCGCCAGAGTGGTGTGGTGGAAGCCTCCCAATAATCCGCGGCACACAGAAAAGCCCCGACTCGTCGTAATGCTGTTCACTTAGAAAAAGCGGCGCTTCTTTCAGAAATGGGGAGCGCCGTTTTTTTGTTTTATTGCTTTGGTGTTTATATCCGTTACCTAAATAACGGATATACACACCAACCCACGCCTCTCGGAACAGATAATGCCTAGGCCTTCAGGTCACCCAGCGGATCATAGGGCTTGGGCTTACGCCCATCCTTCTTGTCCAGAGGCGCCTTGGCCGGCCCTACCGGATCAACCTGGGGGTCCTCAAGGTCCGGCGAATCCGGATCGAACCCCAGGTCATCACCACTGGAATGCTCTGACGAATGTGGCCCCGTAGGTGTTTTCGACTGTGCCATGCGTGCCTCCTCCAATCACGGGTCGGAAAATGCCCAACCCTGACGATAAGAGCCTCAGGCCTGCCAGGTTGTGCCCGGCAAGTGACGAACGGGGTGAACGATCAATGCGCCGCTTCCAAGGTCTTGGTGGCCCGCGCCGCCGCTTGCTCCTGCCCTGCCCCGCCCAATTCGGCCGCCGCTTTGAGCCACCGCTGCGAGTCGACATTGGCCGGAAGCTGCGTAGGTCGCTGGACCAGCACCGCCCAGCCGCCTGCGCTCTTGAAGGCCGATTCGAAGGCACTGAAGCTCATCAACTGCCGTCGGTTCATGCCTGAGCGCAGCAATACCGTCTGCTTCTGACGGTTGTAGCCAGCGAGAATCCCGTACCGAGGCTCGGCCCAGAACGCCGAACCGTCGACATAGCGCACCAGCACCGGATAGCCTGCCGCGACCTGTTCCAACAACGCCGGCAGCTTGGCGTCGAGGGGATACACCAGCAGCCCGTATTCGCGCGCCAGGGTTTGCATATTCTGCTGCAAACCGGCTTCGCCACCCGGCAGGTGCAACGGTTTCTCCAGCAGCCCCGGCGTGATCACCGTGCCTTGCAACGTCAGCAGGGCAGCCAGGGACTGCGGGGCGCCCTGGTACATTTCGCCGCGAAAGAACGGCACGCTGTTGAGCTCCACCCGTTCGGGCAGGCGCTGGATCTGCGGCGACACACTGCCCGCACACCCCACCAGGGCAACGAGGCAGGACAGCGTCAGTACCAGTGATCGAAAAGATGAAATGACCGGCGACATGATGACTCTCTTGTTCAGGCACCCGGCATCCGGGCCAGGCTTGGGTCGACGATCATAAGGCGCGCACAGCCCTGGGTATAGCCATAACGGCAGTTTTACGAGCGCGATAGAACGAACCGATCCGTGCCCGACCGCCACGGATCGATTACCTGCAACACTTGAGCGACTAGACTGTCCATGTATTAGGTGCGTGATCCCGGACTGGGGATAAAAGGAGGCACAGATGAGCCTGACCACGACAATTCTGATGCTGATATTCGGCTGGCTGAGCGTAGCCACGGCCATGCTGTGGGGCGTGCTTCGGATCACCCGGCGCCATCATCACGCGCCACCTGCGCAATCGGAAAAAACCACAAAATCCGCGCGACGCCACGCCACCGCACACTGAGCATTCGCTTTTCAAACCCTCAAAAAAAACCACCCGGGCCTCGACCCGGGTGGCTTCTGTTTGCGTGGCATCAGGCGTTGTCGGCCAACGCCCTTTCCCTGGCCCGACGGGACAACATGTTCAACACTTCGATCGCCGCCGAGAACGCCATGGCCGCGTAGATATAACCCTTGGGCACATGGGCACCGAAGCCTTCGGCGATCAGCGTCATGCCGATCATGATCAGGAAGCCCAGGGCCAGCATCACCACCGTCGGGTTGTCATTGATGAACTTGGCCAGCGGTTCGGCTGCCAGCAGCATCACCAGTACCGATACAACGACCGCGATGATCATGATCGGCAAATGCTCGGTCATGCCCACAGCCGTGATGATGCTGTCGATGGAGAACACCAGGTCCAACATCAGGATCTGACCAATCGCTGCAGCAAAGCCCAGGGTCACGCCGGACGTGGCCGACTTGGGATCATCCGGTGCCGGGTCCATGCTGTGGTGGATTTCAGTAGTCGCCTTCCACAGCAGGAACAGACCACCGGCAATCAGGATCATGTCTTTCCAGGAGAACGCCTGACCCAGGATTTCGATGACCGGTTCGGTCAACTGCACAATGAAGGCAATGGTGCTCAACAAGCCCAGGCGCAGGATCAGCGCCATGCCGATACCGATCCGCCGTGCCTTGGCACGGTGCTGGGCGGGCAGCTTGTTGGTCAGAATCGAAATGAAGATCAGGTTATCGATGCCGAGCACGATTTCCATGACCACCAGAGTTGCCAGGGCGATCCACGCGGTGGGGCTGGCGGCGAGCTGCAGAAGATAATCCATGGGTCAGTCCTGACTGATGTGACGTGTTAGATGGTTTTGGTCGGGGTTTGTGTTTCGTCAGCTTCGTCGGCCGGCTTCTTCTTCGGGCTGATCAACCCGCCGGTGGCTTCGCTGATCGCCTGTTCGGCGGCCTTGTGGGTGTCATCAATGGCCTGCTTGGCGGTTTGCGCAGCCTGTCCCATCAGTTGCTGGGCACTTTTTTCAGCCTGTTCACAGCCCGCCAATGTCATTGCAGACATCGTCAACAAGGCTGCAAGTCCCAGGGATTTGTATGTCATGAAATAAATGCCTCTTGAGAGAATAGAAGGTGCACGAAAATGGCCCGCCAATGGCCAGGCATTCTAGAGACGCGAACACTTCAGGAAAATTCGTATTTTCAGCGGTTATACTTCGGTTTTTACGAATCCGCGTGAACCCATGCTCAATTACCGACAATTGCATTACTTCTGGGTGGTGGCGAAAACCGGCAGCATCGTGCGCGCCTGCGAGCAGTTGAACCTGACCCCTCAGACCATCAGCGGGCAGATTTCCCTGTTCGAGCAGACCTATAACATCAAGCTGTTTCGCCGCGTCGGACGGCAGCTGGAACTGACCGAGGCCGGCCGCCAGACCTTGCCCTACGCCGAACACATGTTCCAGTTGGGCGGTGAGCTGGAATTGATGCTGCGCGCCCAGCCCAACGAGCAGCAAACCCTGTTTCGGGTCGGGGTGGCGGATGTGGTGCCCAAATCCATCGTCTACCGGCTGCTCGCGCCGACCATGGAGTTGAGTGAGCCGCTACGCATCACCTGTCGCGAGGACAAGCTCGAACGGCTGCTGGCGGACCTGGCGATCCAGCGTCTGGACCTGGTGATTTCCGACAGCCCGATGCCGACCCACCTGGACATCAAGGGCTACAGCCAGAAACTGGGGGAATGCGGGATCAGCTTTTTCGCCACCGCCGCGCTGGCAGAACGCTACGGGCGGGATTTCCCCCACGGCCTGCATGACGCTCCGTTGCTGATTCCCGGACCGGAAACCGTGGTGCGCAGCCGCTTGCAACGCTGGTTCGCCGAGCAACAGATCCAGCCGCGCATCGTCGGCGAGTTCGACGACAGCGCATTGATGCAGGCCTTCGGCCAATCAGGCAGCGGGATTTTCATCGGCCCGAGCGTGATCGCCGAAGAGGTCAAGCGCCAGTACGGCGTAGAAGTGATCGGCCAGACCGACGCGGTGAGCGAATCCTTCTACGCCATTTCCGTGGAGCGCAAGGTCAGCCACCCCGGCATCGTCGCGATTGCCGAAGGCGCGCGTCGCGAGTTGTTCAGCGCTTAGCAGGCGACACGAGGTTTAAAGGTCATCAGCAGCAACGCCAGCAGGATCGATACGAAGATGAACCCGGCCGCCGCAAACCCGACACTGCCCAGGCCCAGGGTATCAATGACCCGGCCACCAACCATCGCCCCCAGGCCAATCCCCAGGTTGGCCCCGGCGATGTTCAACGATGCGGCAAAGGCCGGGGCCTGCGGGGCCGCCTTCATCAGCCGCACATGGCTGACCAGGAACAAGGCCGCCTGGGTCACGCCCCAGATGCCCATCGCCGCCGCCAGCGCCAGGGGTGAATGAATGCTCGGCACCAACGCCACCATGCCGCCGATCAGGAACAGGCAGAAGACCATCGATGCGATCAACGGATGCCGGTCCACCGCCCGACCGCCCAGGGAATTGCCCAGCAGCCCGACGGCGCCGAAGCCCATCAGGCACCAGCCCACCAGGGTGCCATCGAACCCGGCGAGGCGTTCGAGGATATCCGCCAGATAGGTGTAGGCGGTGAACATGCCACTGAACACCAGGATCGACAACAGCACATGCCCTTGCATCAACGGGCTGCGCAGGATCTTGAATTGCGAACGAAAGCTCACCTGATGCTGGTGCAGATTGGTTTTCGGCAAGTAGATAAACAGCAGCAACGCCTTGGCGAAGGCGATGACCGCCAGGATCGCGAACGCACTGCGCCAGCCAAACGCATCGGAAATCAACGTGCCCACGGGAATGCCGAACACCGTGGCACAGACGATGCCAAAGCCGATCCGGGCGATGGCCCGCCCGGCCAACTGTGGCCCGACAATGTCCACCGCCGTTTCACTGGCCAGCGCCCAGAACACCGGCAGGCCCAGGGCCGGAATCAACCGGGCAACGGCCATCACCCAGATGTTGGGGGCGACTGCGGCGAGCATGTTGGCCAGGCCGAACATCACCAGCACACTGATAAACAACTTGCGCCGTTCAAAACGGGCGAACCAGGCCGTCAGGAATGGCCCGAACGCCGCCACCGTAAACGCGAACAACGTCACCAGCAGCCCGGCCTGGGGGATGCTGACCTGCAAGTCGCGGGCGATAGAGGGCAACAGGCCAACGATGACGAATTCCGTGGTCAGCACCGTAAAACCGGCGGCCGACAACAGAAAAATGGGTAACAACATGCAGAACTCCAGCGAAACGACGACACCAGCGTCAGCCCGTGGGCTCGCTGGCGGATATAGAAAGGTGATGAAGGCAAAGCCTAACAGAATGCGTCCACCAGACAAAACGCGCTTGAACACCCGAGTGACGGATCGTCACAGGTCCGTCAGATTTTTCATCGGGCTGTGATAAAGTCCGCGGCCTGCAAAACGCCGTACTTTTCTCACGGTCCGCTCATGTGGCCTGCCCGCTTGTTGCCCTGACTCGTCGACCGTCGCACACAATAAAATCAGAGATGCCGCTATGACAGCTTCGTCCGTTACCCCTATGCAACGCCTCAAACGCACCAGCCTGGTGACGCAAATCGTCATCGGCCTGATCGCCGGTATCGTCCTGGCTTGGCTGGCGCCCGACGTGGCCAAGTCCACCGCATTCATCGGCAAGGTCTTCGTGTCCGCGCTCAAGGCCGTGGCGCCGATCCTGGTGTTCGTGCTGGTCATGGCTTCGATCGCCAACCATAAGCATGGCCAGGAAACCCATATCCGGCCGATTCTGTTCCTCTACCTGCTGGGCACTTTCGCCGCCGCAGTGGTCGCGGTGGTTGCCAGCACGCTGTTTCCGTCCAGCCTCGTGCTGTCGACCCAAGACGTCGCAGTCACGGCGCCCGGTGGCATCAGCGAGGTGCTGCAAAGCCTCCTGCTGAGCGTGGTGGATAACCCGGTCCGGGCGCTGATGGACGGTAACTTCATAGGCATCCTGGCCTGGGCTATCGGCATGGGCATCGCCATTCGTCATGCTGGCCAGACCACCCGTACCGTGCTCGAAGACCTGTCCAACGGCGTGACCGTGATCGTGCGCCTAGTGATCCGCTTCGCCCCACTGGGGATCTTCGGCCTGGTCGCCTCGACCCTGGCAACCTCCGGTTTCGGCGCCCTGCTCGGCTACCTGCACCTGCTCACCGTACTGATTGGCTGCATGCTGTTCGTGGCATTGGTGGTCAACCCGCTCATCGTGTTCTGGAAACTGCGTCGCAATCCCTACCCGCTGGTGTTCACCTGCCTGCGCGAGAGCGGTATCACGGCGTTTTTCACCCGCAGCTCGGCGGCGAACATTCCGGTGAACCTGGAACTGAGCAAACGCCTGGGCCTGCACGAAGACACCTATTCGGTGTCGATCCCACTGGGCGCGACCATCAACATGGCGGGCGCCGCCATTACCATCACCGTGCTGACCCTGGCGGCCGTGCATACCCTGGGTATCGCAGTGGATATGCCAACGGCCGTGCTGCTGAGCGTTGTCGCGGCGATTTGCGCGTGCGGCGCATCCGGGGTGGCCGGCGGTTCGCTGTTGCTGATTCCCCTGGCATGCAGCCTGTTTGGCATTCCCAGCGAAATCGCCATGCAAGTGGTCGCGGTGGGTTTCATCATCGGTGTCCTGCAGGACTCGGCGGAGACGGCGTTGAACTCGTCTACGGATGTGCTGTTCACAGCGGCCGCATGCCTGGGTGAGGAAGAGAAGCTCGCGCGTACGGCGTAACAGTTGCGGTGGCTGTTCGGTCCCTATCGCGAGCAAGCTCGCTCCCACAGGGGATGTGTTGTGTAGCAGCTATTGTGTGAGCGCCACTGCCCCCTGTGGGAGCGAGCTTGCTCGCGATAGCGGCGGTACATCCGCCGAGGATGTGCCAGTCAGCCACAAAAAAGCCCGGGAACGGCCCACACCGTCCCGGGCTTTTTCATGCCTGCGGGGTTAGAACGCGCCCATGTAGTCGCGCTTGCCCACTTCCACGCCATTGTGGCGCAGCAAGGCGTAGGTGGTGGTGACGTGGAAGAAGAACTGCGGCAGGCCGTAGGTCAGCAGGTAGTTCTGGCCGCTGAAGCGTTTTTCCTTCGGCGTGCCCGGACGGGTGACGATTTCGATGCCTTCCTTGCCATCGATCTGCTCAGGGCGGATACCGTCGATGAAGGCCAAGACCTTGGCGATCAAGGCTTGCAGCTCGGCGAACGTGGTCTCGCTGTCCTCATACTTCGGCACTTCGATCTCGGCCAGGCGTGCAGACACACCTTTAGCGAAGTCCACCGCGATCTGCACCTGGCGCACCAGTGGGAACATGTCCGGGTACAGGCGAGCTTGCAGGAAGGCGTTCGGGTCGATGTTCTTCGCGGTGGCGTGGGCTTCGGCCTTGTTCAGAACGTCGCTCAACGCGTTGAGCATCTGCTTGAAAACCGGGACGGAAGCGGCGTACAGGGAAATAGTCATGGCGATCTCATGCAGGTGGCAGGAAAGAATGAATCAAACGGCTGCGATTATAGCCACGGCTTGTTGCACAGCTTGTCTTTTATTGCGCAAGGATTAGGCTAGGCGGCTTCCACAGCATAGGGAACGCGCGATGAGCATCGAAGAACAAAGCCAGGCTGAAGAACCACGGCTCAATAGCACGGAAATCCGCATCCTCGGCACGCTGGTCGAGAAGCAGGCCACCAACCCCGAGACCTACCCGCTGACGCTCAACGCCCTGGTCCTGGCCTGCAACCAGAAAACCAGCCGCGAACCGGTGATGAACCTCAATCCGGGCCAGGTCGGCCAGAGCCTGCGGGCACTGGAGGGTCGCGGCTTTACCAAACTGGTGATGGGCAGCCGCGCCGACCGCTGGGAACATCGGGTCGACAAAGCCCTGGAGCTGGTACCGGCCCAAGTGATCCTGATGGGCCTGCTGTTCCTGCGTGGCCCGCAAACCGTCAATGAGCTACTGACCCGCAGCGGTCGGATGCACGACTTCGAAGACGCCGAACAAGTGGTGCACCAGCTTGAACGCCTGATCGCCCGGGGGCTGGCGCTGCTGGTGCCACGCCAGGCCGGCCAGCGCGAAGACCGCTATGTGCACGCCATGGGCGACCCGGCGGACATCGAGGCGATTCTCGCCGCCCGCCAGCACCCGGTGGAGCGTGGAGCCGGCGGCGCTGTCTCGCTGGAGCGCATCGAAGAACTCGAAGCGCGGATCGCGGCCCTGGAAGAACGCCTGTCGCGGCTGGAATAGCAGCGCCTACGCCAACCGGGCGAAGGCCACGGCTTTTTCGAATTGCTCCAGGTTGGGCCGCACGCCGGTGTACAGCACGAACTGCTCCAGTGCCTGGATCGCAATGACTTCCAGCCCGGTGATGACCCGCTTGCCTTCGGCCCTGGCGCGCACGATCAGCGGCGTTTCCGACGGGATCGCCACGACATCGAACACAGTTTCGGCCGCGACGATGGTCTCGGGCTCAAACGCCAACTGGTCGGCTTCCGGCCCCCCGGTCATGCCGATCGGCGTGACGTTGATCAGCATCTGTGGCCGCCGGGTACCCAGGTCAGCTTGCCATTCATACCCCAGGGACTCGGCCAGGGCTCGCCCGGCGGCTTCATTGCGGGCAACGATCAGCCCGTTCTTGTAACCCCCATCGCGCAAGGCACTGGCCACAGCCTTGGCCATGCCGCCGCTGCCGCGCAAGGCAAAGGTCGAGTCCTTGGGCACCGCGTGGCTTTGCAACAACTGGGCGATGGCGATGTAGTCGGTGTTGTAGGCTTTCAGATGGCCATTGGTATTGACGATGGTGTTGATGGACTGGATCGCCGCGGCGGAAGGATCCAGCTCATCCACCAGGGCAATGCAGGCTTCCTTGAACGGCATCGACACGCCGCATCCACGAATTCCCAGGGCACGGATACCGCCCACGGCTCCAGGCAGGTCCTGGCTGCTGAACGCCTTGTAATAGAAATTCAGGCCCAATTGTTCATACAGGTGATTATGAAAGCGCAGGCCGAAGTTTCCGGGACGCCCCGATAGCGACATGCACAGTTGGGTGTCTTTGTTGGGATTGATCTGCATGCGTGTCTCCTTGCAATTCACTTTCGGACAGACGGAATCACCGCTGCGAAAGGTTTTATTCGATGATGATACCGCCAGCCCCGACCCGGTCTCAGGCCCCTGGATGACGCGGCGCGGTAAGGAAAAGCGCTACAGACCTTACACAATATTTACCCAACGGCGTCGCAAATCCTGAGAAAATCGTTGTCAGAGCAAGTATCCCCGCGACCCTCATCGGGTCTGTTACAGACCACAGGCGCCGGGGCCGAAACGAGGAACAGCCATGAATCGTAGACTTCCCATCATCGCCCTGCTCATGGGGGCACTCGCGGTCACCGGCCAGGCATCCGCCCACGGTCGTGGTGGTTGGGAGGGGCCCGCAGTGTTTGGCGCAATCGTCGGTTCGGCCATCGTTGGCTCGGCCCTCATCAACCGTGATCGGCCGGTGTATGTGCAGCAACAACCGGTCTACTACCAACCGCAGCCGGTCTATGTGCAGCAACCACCGCCGGTCTACTACCAGCCACAGCCGGTGTATGTAGAGCAACCGATCTACTATCGCCCAGCGCCGGTGTATTACGGGCCACCACGGGGCTACTACTATGGCCCGCCTCGTGGTCATTACGGTCGCTGGTAATCAGCTTCCCGGGTGGCAAAAAAAAGCCTGTGATCAATGATCACAGGCTTTTTCATATTCGCCACAGTGTAATTGTCAGACGTGCTCGCTGCTTTTCAAACGGACCGGCGCATGCTCCGCCGCCCCGTGAACAGGCTCAGTCACCACGGGAATCTCGTTGCCATCGCAGTCGTGCAGCTTGCCATCGCTGAAGTAATCACCTTCACGAAGCGCCGCCAGGTCCTGGTAGCGCAACACTCGCTCAGTGCCGGCGGCGAAAACCGACTGCTGGTCGGAGTTACCGGCGGTGAAGTGGTTGAACGCCAGGTTCAGCGCGATCGCCATGATTGCCGAAGAACTGATGCCCGAATGAAAGATGGTCGCGAACCAGCTCGGGAAATGGTCATAGAAGTTCGGTGCAGCGATGGGAATCATGCCAAAACCAATGGAAGTGGCGACGATGATCAGGTTGACGTTGTTGCGGTAGTCGACTTTGGACAGCGTGCGGATGCCACTGGCAGCCACCGTGCCGAACAGCACGATACCAGCACCGCCCAGTACCGAGGTCGGCACCGCTGCGATCACCCGGCCCATGAACGGCAGCAGGCCGAGCACCACCAGGAAGACCCCGCCGGTCGCCACCACGAAACGGCTCTTGATCCCGGTCACCGCCACCAGCCCGACGTTCTGGGCAAAGGCACTCTGGGTGAAGGAACCGAAGATCGGCGCGATCATGCTCGACAGCATGTCGGCCCGCAAGCCGTTGCCCAGGCGCCTGGAGTCGACTTTGGTGTCGATGATCTCGCCCACCGCCAGGATGTCGGCGGAGGTTTCCACCAAGGTCACCATGATCACGATGCACATCGACAGGATGGCGGCGATGTGGAAAGTCGGCATGCCGAAATGGAACGGTGTCGGGAAGCCGAACATCGGGCCCTGGCCGACCGATGAAAAGTCCGCCATGCCGAGGAACACAGCGATGACGGTACCAATCACCATCGCCAACAGAATCGACAACCGCGAAATGGTTGCGTTACCCATTTTGCTCAGCAGGAGCACCAGCACAAGGGTCACTGCGGCCAGGCCGATGTTGGCCATGCTGCCGAAATCAGCGGCATGGCTGTTGCCCCCCATGGCCCAGCGCGCCGCCACCGGCATCAGGGTCAGGCCGATGGTGGTGATCACGATGCCGGTGACCAGTGGCGGAAAGAACCGGGTGATGCGTGAAAACACCGGGGTAATCAGCAAACCAATCAGGGACGCGGCGATCACCGCGCCAAGGATGGCTTGAAAGCCGCCTTCCCCGCCGCTGCCGACAATCGCCACCATCGTCGCCACGCCCGAGAACGATACGCCTTGCACCAAGGGCAGTTGGCAGCCGAAAAACGGCAGGCCGAGGGTTTGCAGCAACGTTGCCAAGCCCCCCGCGAACAATGACGCGGCAATCAACAGACCGATGTCCGCGGGCGAGAGCCCGGCCGCCTGGCCGATGATCAATGGCACGGCGACGATGCCACCGTACATGGTCAACACATGTTGCAGGCCGTAAGCCATATTCGCGCCGACGCCAAGGTTTTCGTCCTCGGGCCGTGGGAGTGAAACATGGGGCGTTTTCATGGTTCGGGGATTCCCTGTTTTTTGTTATGGGCACACTGTATTCAAAACTCAGGACAAATGTCCATAGAGTTGTATACAACTTGTTGCCATACGCAGGAACAGGCTCCCCGGCCAACAGCCTTTTTATGGCTGGAGCAACCCCACTATCGCCGGCCGCAACAGCTCGCGCGGCGGTACGCGCAGGCCAAACTCTTGTTCGAGCAAGTCGATCAACTCATCGGCATCGGCGATCACCCGGCGCTCGCTCTCCTGCCCTATCCGGTGCACCGCATAGCTGTTGCCGTTCAGGGTCTTGCGCAACCCGTCACCGGTACGCGCGACCATCAACCGGCCCATGAACGGCGATTCCGGGTGACTGCTGACGTACCAATTACCGAGGGTGTAGTCGATGTCTTCCTGGCGTTGCAGATCGAACAGGTACATCGGCCGCCATTCGTCGGCGACGTTGGCGCGCAACATATAACCGTCCGCATGGGTTTCGATGCGGTACGGCTCATGGGGCGTTGTTTGGGCTTCACGGCTGTCCAGCAACAACGGCGCAGTGGGCACCATGCCACCAAAGCCGACGTCAGTGATGTAGCGCACGCCGTCGAACGTCACCAGGCTCAGCCGGTGGGTCCGGGCAGCCCAAGAGCCTTCAGGCGCGTTCATCACCACGCGTCCGGTGATGCCGCGGGCGTCGAAACCCAACTCCAGCAACAGCGCCAAAAACAGTTGGTTGAGTTCATAGCAATAGCCACCCCGCCCCTGTTCGAACACTTTTCGTTCGACCGATTCAAGGTCGACGGGCACGGGCTGACGCAGCAACGTCGACAGGGTTTCAAAAGGGAATTCGGCGGTATGGCGCTGTTGCAGTTGGCGCAACGTGTCGAGGGTCGGCGCTGGGGGGGCGTCGAAACCCAGGCGCCGCAGATAGCGGGCCGTGTCGCTCAGTTGGGGGTGACTCATGAGGGGTGTCCTTTTCCAGGGTCGGCGCAGCGCTCACGACAAGCGCACTGCTATTGGGCGCCAGGTATAAGGCATTCCCCTCACAGAGACAACAATCGACCGGATGCCTCCCTGGTCACCGCCGCTTGCGTGACGCCAGCCGGATCCAGGCGGGCGCATGGTCACTGGGATGGGGTTGGTTCCGGACCCAGGCGTCCACGCCGGCCTCGCTCAGGTAGGCGCTGGCCGCCGGGTTGAGCAGCAGGTGATCGATGCGCAGCCCGGAGTTTTTCTGCCAGTGCTGGCGGAAATAATCCCAGAAAGTGTAGATCCGCTCGTCCGGATACAGGTGGCGCAACGAATCGGTCCAGCCCTGGTCCAGCAGCCGCTGGTAGCACGCGCGGCTTTCTGGCTGCAACAGCGCATCCTTGAGCCAGGAGCGCGGGTTGTAGATGTCCATGTCGGTGGGCACCACGTTGTAATCACCGGCCAGCACCACGGGGTGATCGCTGGCCTGCAACCCTTGGGCGTAGTCGATCAGCCGTTCGAACCACGCCAGCTTGTAATCGAACTTCGGACCCGGTTGCGGATTGCCGTTGGGCAGGTACAGGCAGCCCACCAGCACGCCATGCACCGCCGCCTCCAGATAGCGACTGTGATTGTCGTCATCCCCACCGGGCAAGCCTCGGCGGCTCTCCAGCGGCTGCGCGTCACGGGCCAGGATCGCAACGCCGTTCCAGGACGCCTGCCCATGCCAGATCGCCCCGTACCCCACCGACTCCAGCTCCGCCGCCGGGAAATCCTTGTCCACCGCCTTGAGCTCCTGCAAACAGGCAATGTCGGGTTTTTCCCGCTCCAGCCATTCCAGCAGGTTGGGCAGCCGGGCCCGGATGCCATTGATGTTGAAGGTCGCGATCCGAAGGTTTTTCATAGCGCCAGAACTCGAAATGCCAAGTCACAGTTGTGACCGACAACCGGACTGGGTGGTTGCAACAGGTTTTCAGGAACCCGTTTTCGGCAACGGCAGGCCACTCGCCAATAAGTGTGCAAAGGCTTGCTTGTCGATCGGCCGGCTGAGGAAATAACCCTGCACTTCGTGGCATTGGTCCGAGCCCAGTGAGCCGAGCTGGGCCTGGGTTTCCACGCCCTCGGCAGTCACCGTCAGCCCCATGGCCTTGCCCAGGTTGATGATCGCCTGTACCACGGCGCGGTCATTGCTGCTGTTGCTCATCGAAGCAATGAAGCGCTTGTCGATCTTGATGCCATCGAATGGATAGGTGCGCAGATAACCGAGGGACGAATAACCGGTACCGAAATCGTCCATGTTCAAGCGCACGCCCAGTTCCTTCAGGGCATTCATGACCTGCAGGGCGCCATCAACGTCGTTGAGCATCACGTTTTCAGTGATCTCCAGTTCCAGACGACTCGCCGGGAAACGGGTTTCGATCAACACCTGTCGCACATCCTCCACCACATCGCTGCGCTCGAACTGCGCCGGCGACAGGTTGACCGAGACCATCAATTCTCCCGGCCAGGTCAGTGCGGTTTCGCAGGCCTCGCGCAATACCCATTGCGAAAGCGGGACGATCAAGTCGGTTTGCTCGGCCAATGGAATGAAGGCGTCGGGGCTCAACAAACCTTGGGTCGGATGCTGCCAGCGAACCAACGCCTCGACCGCCACGATCTCCCGACCATCGACGGTGTAGCGCGGCTGGAAATGCAGGACGAATTCGTTTTTCTTCACAGCCTGGCGCAGGTCGCTTTCCAGTTGGCGACGATGCTGGATCTGATCGTTCATCTGCGAGGCGAAATAGCACCAGGTTTTCTTGCCCTCGGACTTGGCCTGGTACAAGGCAATGTCGGCGCAGCGGATCAGTTCTCCGGGTACATAACCCTGGCGGCGGCTGACAGCGATACCAATGCTCGCGCCGATGTGCAACGAATGGGTTTCGTAGAGGATCGGCTGCTGCAGGCTGTCGATCAGCCGCTCACAGAATCGGTCGATCTCAGTGGTGTGCTCCATCCCGTTGAGCACCACCACGAACTCGTCCCCTCCCAGGCGCGCCACCAGGTCTTGCTCGCGGGTGCAGTCGCGCAGTCGCTGGGCCACTTCCAGCAACACCGCGTCGCCGGCCGGGTGGCCGAGGGAGTCGTTGATCGGCTTGAAATTGTCCAGGTCGACCATCAGCAAGGTCAACGGTGCGGAATGCTCCTTGGCCACCAGCGCATCATCGAGGTGCCGCGCCAGCTTGTTACGGTTCGGCAGGCCGGTCAGCGCATCGTGCATCGACAGATGCTGGACCTGGGCATGGGCCGCCACCTCATCGGTGATGTCGCTGGCGGTACCGCGATAGCCCACCACCTCAGCCTTGTTATAGATCGGGCGTGCCGATACACGGCAGAAACGCAATTGCCCGGAATGATCGCGGTAGGAACAGCGCAAGTTGCTGGCGTTCTGTTCCTCCGTCAACTTGCCCAGCCAGAGGGCAATCGGCGTGGTATCGCAATACAGCAGTTGCTCGATGTCCTGCCCCAGCCATTGCTGGTCGGAAAACCCGGTGACCGTATTGAAACGCCCCGACAGATAGGTGATGCGTTGCTGCCCGTCGATTTCCCAAATCCAGTCGGAGGCCGCCTCGGCCACGGCCCGAAAGCGCTCTTCGCTGGCCTCGAGCGCATGCGCCGACTGTTCCAGGCTGTCGTAACTGGCGTCCACATGCCGTGCCGTGCGCAACGCATAGCGAGAAAAGTAGGCAGTCAGCAGTGCGAGAATAAACAATGCGCCACCCAGCGGCGGCACCAGGGACCAGAGCAATTGCTGGCCCGGCCGCTCCAGGCGGGACACCAGGCTGAAACCGGTACTGTCCAGCGGCACGGCCGGCTGGCCGGGCTCAAGCTCGATGTCTTTCTTGAGGTTCAAGTCGGCGAGGCCATAACTCTTGCCCAGCTTGCGCAGCTTGACCGGTGTCAGTTGGTCGACGAACAGCAAGACCGAGGTGCCTTTGGACTCGACCTGGGGCCGTTCGTCATTGGGCAGAATCACCGACGCCGTGACGATGGCCGGCCAGCCCTCGAACAAGGTGTAGCGGGTCGTGGACATCGTCAGGTCGGGCTGCGCCTGGAGCTGGTCCACCAGGTTGGTCAGCGACGCATTCATATAAACCGCGGCATCACCTTGTACATTGCGCCCGCGCACCACGGCGTATTTGGTGCGTTGCCGATCAATGACAAACACACCCTCGTATTCATCGTTGGTGAACAGGGTCTTTCCCATGTTCTGTTCGGCGTAGGCCCATTGCACGTCGACCTCGCCGTTGAGGCGCTCGTAGGCCGTGGTCCAGTAGGCGTAACTGGCGATGTAGTTTTTCGCGGCGGTGGTGCGATTCTCAAGGGCGCGCTCGATATAGAAATGCGTCTTGCGCACATCCTCCGCGTCCAGCTTTTGCGCAATATCGAACAACGCGGCAACCGCCACCAGGATGCCCAGGACAAATAGTGCCCCGACCGCCACGACCAGGCGACGGGTAATCGGTGTGTGACGCGCAGTGTTTGAAGGGGTATCGGCAGCGGAATCCATTGATCTGCTCCTGTCCTGTCAACGCTGGCTCCGATCGAGAACGGTGAGGGTCCGCGGCCAGTCATGCTCCCAACCTTAGCACCCGCTGCCTGATCACTTGGCGAGCCCACGGTTTTTTGCGAAAGAACCTACACACCTCGTATATGGCACCAGCACAGTGTCTGAACAATGGACCGTGGCACGTTGCCGATGATTCCAACCGATCTCAACGATCCGAGCGCGCCAGCGTATCGAGCCCACTTTCCGTCGATAACACCGCCACACGGTTGCGGCCGCCGTGCTTGGCCTGGTAAAGCGCCGCATCGGCCCGCTGGATGAAGACTTCGATGCTGTCCAGGCCGCTGGGCACAAAGGCATAACAGCCCAGGCTCACCGTGAGGTGGCCGGTCGGGGAGCCGGAGTGGGTGATGTGCTTGTCGATGACGCTGCGGCGGATCTGCTCGGCCAACGCCATGGCCCCCGAAAGATTGGTGTCGGGCAACAAAACCGCAAACTCTTCGCCGCCATAACGCACCGCCAGATCGGCCTTGCGATGGCAACAGTCCTTGAGCACCTTGGCCACTTCCGCCAGGCAATGGTCCCCGGCCACGTGCCCATAGGCGTCGTTGTAGCGCTTGAAAAAATCGATATCGAGCATGATCAGGCTCAAGGGGCTGCGCTGACGGGCGCCCCGGCCGAACTCGATGTCCAGGGCACGCTCGAACAGACGCCGGTTCGCCAGCCCGGTGAGGCTGTCATGGGTGGCAATCAGCTCCAACGCTTGCTGAGCCTTGCGCAAGTCCGCTTCGATCCGTTCGCTGTTACGTACCTGGCGCACGAATACCCAGCCGAACAAGCAAATGCCCAGCACCACCAGACCGACAATCAGGCTGGATTGGAAAGCCCGGTCATGCCACCCCGACAGGATCGCGTCCTCAGACATCGCAGCAGTGACCACCAGCGGATAAGCCTGTAGATGCTGGTGTCCATACAGCCTGACGACACCGTCGATGGTCGAACGGATGAGTGCATCGCCAGACATCCCGCCGGTCAGGACATGGTTGTAGATGTGTTCCTCGGCCAGCGGGTGACCGATCCGTCCCTCATCGAAGGGGCGCCGGGCCAAGAGTGTCCCGTCAGACAAAGCCAGGGCCATCTCGCCTTGCTCATCCAGGCTGAAGCTTTTGAAGAATCGGTCGAAGTACGACATTTTGATGCCGGCCATCAACACGCCTTGGAAGTTGCCATCCTGATCGTTCAAACGGCGGGAAACGGGAATGATCCATTCGCCGTTTTGCCGGCTGCGAATCGCTGGGCCGATATGAGCGATCAAGGAGGCATTCTGTTGGTGGAAAGCAAAATAATCCCGGTCCGCCACCCCTGCGCCCCTGTGCAGGTTGTCAAAAGAGGTCACCACCCAGTGACCGTGCTTGTCGAACAGGAACAGGCCATGCAATTGCTCAAGCGATTGCACACGGCGGGCAAAGGTCTGCTGCAAGCGTGGCTGTACGGCGGGGCCGTAGCCATCGACCTGGATCCAATCTGTCAGACTGGCCAACACCAGATCAGTCTGGAGGAAGGTGTCCTGGGCCTGCTGGGCCATGGCCCGGGTAAGGGTCGCCGAAGCGACGCGGGCCGACTCCAGGTCGTGGCTGCGCGATTGCTCCAGTTGCAGGTAAAGCAGACCGCACAGGCACAGGCACACCGCCGCGATAAACGTAACCGCTGCCTTGAGCAACGGCAGGCGCTTCAAGGCACCGCCAGGGACATGGAAAGGATCGAAAATAGAGATAGGCAAGCGAATTCCTGAAGGGGGCAAAACATGAGCGAATTCGCTCAAAGCCCCCAATATTCGTGAGCTTAGCCTACCGCTTGTGAGGCGGCAATTTGCCCGTGCAGCAGAGCCGATGGGTGGCTGCAGTGGATCCAAAACCCCGCCTGCCAGCCGATAAAAATGCCCTCTTCAGAACGATGAACACTTGTGGCTAGGGCCGTCGCTCTCACCGTACCGGCGGCACCCGGATCTCCCCGGCGCGGCATTGTGTCCTGACGCCCCTGCCACACGCGGCGAACGCCAAGTCCTTGTCCATGCACACCCGCACTTCCGACAGTTGCGGCCCGCTGCAAATCACCGCTATGCCGTCGGGAGCGATGCCTGGATTGCTTTGGCGGAACAGCCGGATGATTTCATCAGCCTCGAAATAATACGAGGAATTGAATGGTTGCAGCTGCGGTGGGATTTTCACCGCGCCCAAGGCTTTGTCGGCAACTTCCAGGTAGCCCATGGCACCCAGGCCACTGCACGTGCCGTGCTTGGACCATTCATGCGCCATCAACTTGCGGGTGGGAAACAAGGTCAGGCCCTTGTTCTGCTCCGCCGCCGTCAGCGGCACCTGGGGCGCACAGGCTTGCGGCCAGCCGCCCCGGGTGTATTGCGGCCAGAGGCCATGGAGCACAAAGCCGTAGCCCTTGCCGGAACACTGCGCATCCTTCTGGTGAGTCAGGCAGAACGTCGGTGACCAGGACAGCGCCAGCAAGTAGTAATCAAACACCCCGGCCACGGATTGCGCCCGTGCGTTGCCGGATTCGCGGGCATTGGCCGCGCCCATGGAACCCAGTGTCAGTACGATCAGCACGACAATGGCAAGACGTTGTTTCATTGACCCACTCCTTGGGGCGATTGTGCGAAAGCGGGATGATCGGGCGATGATTGTTTCAACCTTGTGTTTCAACTGTTTGAAGGGCTGTTTTTCACAAGCAGACCTTTTTTACAAGCAAAGCTTGCCGGGGGGCTATCTAAATTGCGTAACGCCTCATAACGTAGATCGCCTTTGACTTTTACGTGCCCCGTCGCCCATGAGCAAACCGACCCGAACCGATGACGAACGCCCCCTGACCAGACCCGACGCCGTCAGCCTGCGCGTGGCCTTCTGGTTCTGGCTCAAACTGGGCTTCATCAGCTTCGGCGGCCCTGCGGGGCAGATCTCGATCATGCACCAGGAGTTGGTGGAGCGCCGACGCTGGATTTCCGAACGACGATTCCTGCATGCCCTTAATTACTGCATGTTGCTGCCGGGACCAGAAGCCCAGCAACTGGCCACGTACCTGGGCTGGCTGATGCACCGCGGTTGGGGCGGGATCATCGCCGGGGCACTGTTCGTGCTGCCTTCGTTGTTCATTCTCATCGCGTTGTCCTGGCTGTACGTCGCCTTTGGCGAAGTGCCGATAGTGGCGGGCATTTTCTACGGCATCAAGCCAGCGGTAACGGCAATCGTGGTGCATGCCGCCCACCGGATCGGCTCCCGCGCACTCAAGAACAATTGGCTGTGGGCGATCGCCGCGGCGTCGTTCGCCGCGATATTCGCCTTCAACGTGCCCTTCCCGCTGATCGTGCTGGGTGCCGCCGTCATCGGTTACCTGGGCGGTCGCTGGGTACCGGAAAAATTCAGCCTGGGCGGCCACGATGACAAGCACCAATCCTTCGGCCCGGCATTGATCGACGATGACACCCCGCCCCCGGACCACGTCCGGTTCAGCGCCTTCAGGCTCGCCCGGCTGGTGATCATCGGTGCCCTGTTGTGGGCGTTGCCAATGGGCCTGCTGACCGCGGTGTTCGGCTGGGAAGGCACGCTGACGCAAATGGCCTGGTTCTTCACCAAGGCTGCATTGCTGACGTTTGGCGGCGCCTATGCGGTTTTGCCCTACGTGTACCAGGGCGCCGTCGGACACTTCGGCTGGCTGACGCCGACACAAATGATCGATGGCCTGGCCCTGGGCGAAACCACGCCCGGGCCGCTGATCATGGTCGTGGCCTTCGTTGGTTTCGTCGGAGGCTACGTGATGCAGGTGTTTGGTCCCGAACAGGCGTTTCTCGCCGGGGCCGTCGCGGCCACGCTGGTGACCTGGTTCACGTTCCTGCCCTCGTTTCTGTTCATCCTGGCCGGCGGCCCGTTGGTGGAATCGACGCACAACGCGCTGAAATTCACCGCGCCGCTGACTGCGATCACCGCGGCGGTGGTCGGGGTGATCCTCAACCTGGCGTGCTTCTTCGGTTACCACGTAATCTGGCCCAACGGTTTTGCAGGTGCCCTGGACTGGCCGTCGGCAATCATCGCAATCGCAGCGGCCATTGCGCTGTTTCGCTACAAGCTGGGGGTGATCCAGGTGTTGCTGGCGTGCGGGCTGGCTGGGCTGGCGGTGCACTTGCTGCGCTAGACGAGGCGTTTGCTCAGGTACGTCGCCGAAGCCGGGCACAAGGTTTTGAATTGAGCCGTCGCACTGATCGAAGCAGGCGCCAGCGAGCGGTCCCGCGCCTGATAGCCCTGGCCGGTAAAAAACGCCGCGGCGCTGTCAGTCAGCAGATGGAGCTGCTCTACACCCTCACGTTTCGCAAACGCCTCGATAGCGGCCAACACCGCCGCGCCAGTGCCCTTCCCCCGCAGCCCCTCAAGGACAACCAGCGAGCGCAGCAACCGGTCAGCCCCCTCCCCCTCGATGCCACCAAACGCCACAACAACATCTTGGTGGCTGAAGCTGAAGAACTGTCGACCAGGGTATGTCAGGTCGTCCACGGGAAGACCGGCCAGGGTGAGCGCATCGCGCAACGGTCCCAGGTCGTTATTGCTCAGTATTCTCATGTGCATGACTTGCTCCTCATAAATTGTTCCGGTAATCGTCATCGCACCGAAACTCAACAACACACCACCCCATGACCCAGCGCAAATGAACACCCCAGCCCATCAGCTAAGCTCAACCTATCATCACGACAGGGAATCGACATGAGCAAGGCAGACGAGCTAGCGGCCAAACTGAGGAAAACCCAGCAAACCCGCGCGGATACCGACAACTGCGCCGACCTGGCGATCGAGCACTGGCCCGCCCAGGTCTACGAACTGTATCGCCAGATCGAAATCTGGCTGGCGCCCGTGTGCGAGGCAGGCCTGGACATTCGGCGTAACCCCACCCATGTATTTGAAAGTCATTCCAGCGGTTCGACGTACAGCTACGCCATCGATCAACTGGTGATCGAAGGCAATCACCAGCGCATTTCATTCGACCCGATTGCGCGTTTCTCGTCCAAGGGAGACGGATGCATTGAGGTCCATATGAAGGGGCAGGAACACTGCATCGTGCGCACACTCGGCGAACATGGTGAATCGCTCTGGCATATCCAGGCACTGCGCCTGTCCGGACAACCGCGTCCTGAACCCGCCATGCTGGACGAGGACACCTTGCTCGCGCTGGTAGAGCAAGGCCTGGGGCTTTAACACAAGTGGGCGACCCTTGAGGTCGCCCTTTCAACTGTCTTTGGCTTTGCGCCCGCGCGAGGCCCCCTTCACAGGCACGCTGTTGCCATATTCCGTCCACCAGGTCGTCAGCGCTTCCATCGTCGGCCCCAGCCCTCGGGCCTTTTGCGTGATTTCGTATTCCACCCGCGGCGGCACTTCTGCGAACACAGTGCGAGACACCAGGCCATCTCTTTCCAGCTCGCGAAGTTGCGCCGTCAACATGTGTTGCGTGATGCCGGGAATGGCCTTTCGCAGTTCCCCAAAGCGGTAGATCCGCTGATTGAGCAACCACATGATTTCCAGTTTCCACTTGCCCGAGAGCAGCGCGAATGCGCGGCGCATTTGCTCGTGCATGCTGATGCTGGCGTGCTCATTAGTCTGGTTTTCCATACTAACCATCACTTTTTCATCCTTCTTGTGGGCTTTCATGTTAGGCGACATTCTCGCCCCTTGTCGATTCAACCCAGCCCACTCAGGAAGAACCTCATGATTGAACACTACCTCTACTGGATCAGTACCGCGGCGTTGGCCCTGCTTTACCTGGCGTCCGCAACGCTGTACGTCACCAAGAAGGCCTGGGTCGGCCAGGCGCTGGCTGACCTCGGTTACCCCAGCTATCTGGTACCGATGCTCACCGTCCTGAAAGTCCTCGGGGTGGTCGCCATCCTGTCGCGCACAAGTGTGGCGCTCAGCGACCTGGCTTATGCAGGCATGCTCTATCACTTGCTGTTGTCGGGGTCCGCGCACATCGGTGTGCGCAAGCCGCGCGGTGCAGTTCCTGCGGCGATAGGCATCGTGTTGCTGATCGCTTCCTTCCTGACCCAGAACGCGGTCCGCGAAGCTCCGTCGCCCTATGCCCCTGGCGCGGCGCAGCACCAGGTCATCCTCGACTGACGGATATTTACCTCAACCCACCGTGCTGTAGGGCGTTGCTTGCGTAGTCGATGAAGATTCCCGGAGCGCTGACCGAGCGGCCAGCACCGTAAGAACAGCGGCAACGCCCAACACCGCCGCACTGGTTTCGAACGTCGCGCGATAGCCACTCAGGTCAAACAGAAGGCCGCCCACTGTCGCGCCCGCGGCGATGGCGAGCTGGACGATCGCCACCATCAGGCCGCCGCCGGCTTCGGCATCTTGCGGCAGCGTTCGCGAAAGCCAGGTCCACCAACCTACGGGCGCCGCCGTGGCCACCAGGCCCCAAAGGCCGAGCAGGACGGTCGTGATCGTGATCGAGCCACCGAACCCCACCAGGGCAATGGCAATCGTGGCCATCAACAGCGGGATGACGATGAGCGTCCGATAGAGATTGTTTTTCAAGCACGCCCCGATCAGGAAGGTGCCCAGCAAACCCGCCACACCGATCACCAGCAACATGAAGGACAGCATGGAAACGCTCACCTGCGTCACCGTTTCAAGGAACGGGCGCAGGTAGGTGAACAACATGAACTGGCCCATGAAAAACGTGCTGACCGCCAGCATGCCGAGTGCGACCGGTGCCCGGGTCATCAACTTGAAGACATTGGTACTGCCTTGCTTCGCCTGCGAAGGCATGGAGGGCAGGCGTAACAGCAGCCAGACCAGGGCGATGGCGGCGACGGGCACGATGCAGAAAAACGCGCCACGCCAACCGATGATCGCCCCCAGGAAACTGCCCAGCGGCGCAGCGATCACCGTCGCCAAGGCATTGCCGCCATTGACGATGGCCAGTGCCTGCGGAACCTGATCGTCCGGCACAAGCCGCATGGCCGTGGCCGCCGACAGCGACCAGAAGCCGCCAATCGCCACGCCGATCAACGCGCGACCGAGCATGAATACCGCATAGTTTGGTGCAAACGCCGCCACGGTGCCTGAAACGATCATCAGCAATGTCAGCCCCAAAAGGAGCCATTTGCGGTCGACCCGGGCGGCGATCGATGCAATGAACAGGCTGGTGATCAGGGCAAAGGCGCCAGAGACGGCAATGCCTTGACCGGCCTGCCCTTCGCTGACGTGAAGATCCGCCGCTACCGGCGTCAGCAAGCTGACTGGCATGAACTCCGAGGCAACGAGCACGAATGCGGCGAGGGCCATGGCAAGTACCGCGCCCCAGGCGGGCTGGACTTGTGGCGATGAGTTATCTGTCATTGGAGGACAATCCTGTGTTTCTTTGATGGATCTGTGGGCAGATTGACGGCGGCATATTCAACACCACTGTCTCAGGCAGACCGCTATCGCGAGCAAGCTCGCTCCCACAGTTTTGAATGGGGGTGTTCACATATTTCGTGCCCGCCACACCTCCCCGTGTGGGAGCGAGCTTGCTCGCGATGACAGCGGCACATCCAACATCACCGCCTCAGGCAGACCGCTTTCGCGAGCGGTCCGCTGGCGCCTGTCTTCAGCCGACCAAGGTCGCGTTATCGATCACGAAGCGATACTTCACATCGCCCTTGAGCATGCGCTCGTAGGACGCGTTGATCTGCTCGGCCCGGACCAGTTCGATGTCGGCGACGATGCCGTGCTCTGCGCAGAAATCGAGCATCTCCTGGGTCTCGGGGATGCCGCCGATCATCGACCCGGCGAGGGTGCGCCGCTTCATGATCAGGTTGAAGACATTCGGCGAAGGATGGGGGGTTGCCGGGGCGCCCACCAGGGCCATCGTGCCGTCGCGCTTGAGCAGCACCAGCAACGCGTCCAGGTCGTGAGGGGCCGCCACGGTGTTCAAGATGAAATCGAAACTCTTGGTGTGCGCAACCATTTCTTCAGCATTGCGCGACACGACGACCTCGTCGGCCCCCAACTGCCTGGCATCCTCACGCTTGGACTCGGAGGTGGTGAACGCCACGACGTGAGCCCCCATCGCATGGGCAAGCTTGATGCCCATGTGGCCCAGGCCACCGATGCCGACCACGCCGACTTTCTTGCCCGGCCCGACGTTCCAGTGGCGCAGCGGCGAATAGGTGGTGATGCCTGCGCAGAGCAGCGGCGCGACGGCGGCCAGTTGGGCTTCGGGGTGACGAATGCGCAACACATAGCGCTCATGCACCACGATGTTTTGCGAATAGCCACCCAGCGTCCAACCGGGCTCATCCGGGGTGGGAAAGTTGTAGGTCCCGATCATCCCGTCACAATAATTTTCCAGACCGCTGTCGCAGTCGTCGCAATGCTTGCAGCTGTCGACGATGCAGCCGACGCCCACCAGGTCGCCGGTCTTGAAGTCGGACACATGGGCGCCGACCGCCGCGACCCGACCGACGATTTCGTGGCCCGGCACGCAAGGGAACTGGGTACCCGCCCACTCGGCACGCACCTGGTGCAGGTCCGAATGGCATATACCACAAAAAGCGATGTCGATCTGGACGTCATGCGCGCCCGGCGTGCGACGAGTGATCTGCAGGGGTTCAAGGGGCTTGTCGCCCGCGTGGGCGCCGTAGGCTTGTACACGCATCAGAAGACTCCTTGCTGGATTGAATGAGGTTCTATCTTCAGGGCTCATCCCGGCCGGCAGGTAGTGCATTACGGTTAAATTCTTGCCTGATTCTATGAGCTTCTCCATTTCGCATAGGCAGCGCTTCGTTTGCCGAGTTAATGTTCTGCCTATAGCGCTTGAGCTGAGATGACACCCGGACCCGACATGGCCATCCAACGCAGATCCGTACAAGAGACTCTGGCCGCCATCATCGGCGGCCGGACCTCACACCCGGGCGACTTTGAAACGCCCATCGCCGGCCTCGCCTTCTTTCGGCGTGAAGCCCCGGCGCCGCCGGTGATTTGCATGATCGAACCGAGCATCGTGCTGGTGGCCCAAGGCGAGAAGCAGGTCTGGATCGGCGGCGAAGCCTATGGCTACGACACCGGGCGGTTCCTCATGACCTCCCTGGACATCCCCGCCAATTCCGAGGTGATGCAGGCCAGCCCGGAACAGCCCTGCCTGGGCCTGGTCCTGAGGCTCGACTTGCGCATGGTGGCCGATCTGATCGCCCAAGGCAGCCTGTCGCCGCCGCGTGATCGAGCGGTCGGGATCGGCGCGGGAATCGGCACCGCGACACCCGACCTGCTGGCGCCGTTCGCACGTCTGCTGGGGTTGTTGGATGAACCCGAAGCGATCCCCATATTGGCGCCGTTGATCCAGCGCGAGATCCACTACCGGTTGCTGCTCAGCGACCAGGCCGCCCGGCTGCGGCAGATCGTTTCGGTCGATAGCCAGGGCTACCGGATCGCCAAGGCCATCGACTGGTTGAAATTGAACTACACCGAACCCGTGCGCGTAGACGACCTCGCCGCGCGGGTGCAAATGAGCGCGCCGACGTTTCACCACCACTTCCGCCAGCTCACGGCGATGAGCCCGCTGCAATACCAGAAGTGGCTGCGGTTGAACGAAGCAAAACGCTTGATGCTCAACGAGCACGTGGACGTGGCGAGTGCGGCCTTCAAGGTGGGTTACGAAAGCCCTTCCCAGTTCAGCCGCGAATACGCCCGCTTGTTTGGCGTGCCGCCCAAGCGCGACATTGCGGCGCTACGCGGGTCGGCCAAGGCTGGTTGATTCATCAGTGGGAGCAAAGCTTGCTCGCGATGCAGGCACCTTGGCCTTCGGGAGACCGCGTCAGCTTCATCGCGGGCAAGCCTTGCTCCCACAGAGTGGTGCCTTTTGCGCCAACGCAACGCACTTCAACGCGCCTGGAGATTCGCTCGTATTGTGCGATTGCCAATCGCAACCCAACGATGCGTAAGCTGTGGAAAACGTTGGAAGGCGCTTCGCTGCAGCAGCCGGGCAGCGCACCCTCTGTGTCAGAAGGTGCGAACTGATCGGTGGAGGCTACGCGTTCAAGCCGATCCAGCCATGGATGCCCACGTAGAGACCGACGCCGATGATCAACACGCTGGACAAGTAAGGTGCCCGGCGAGCAACGGTGCCCAGCCAAGGCCAGCGATTGGACGCCTGCCGTGCGCCAATGGCCGCCGCAGCCCCCACGGTCACCAGGGTAATCGCCAAGCCGATGCTGAAGCACAGGACGAGCAGGCCGCCCAGCGCGACTTCTTTGACCTGGAGACACAACAGCAGGACGGTAATGGCCGCGGGGCAAGGAATCAGCCCGCCCGTCAGGCCGAACACGATGATCTGGCCGGTGGTGACCTCCCGGTTGGTGAAGCGCTTGCGGATATCATTGGCATGCGCCTGTTCGTGGGCGTCCTGGTAACCCTCCAGCGACAGCGCCAGGCCTTTGGGTTCGGGATGCCCGTGGTCATGTTCGTGGTGGTGATGATGATGATCGTGATCGTGATCGTGATCGTGATCGTGATCGTGATCGTGATGATGGTGGTCGTGACTTTGCGCGAACCTGAACATCTGCTCGCCGCGCCAGGTACGCCACAGCATCCACAGCGCGATGGCAATGATCAGCGCAGCGGATGCCAGTTGGAAATAAGGCTCGGTGGTTTCGGCGTCCAACCCCTGGCCCAGGTACATGCCGCCGATCGCGACCAGCCACACCACCGCAGTGTGGGATAGCGTAGCCGCCAAGCCCAGCAACACCGCCTGCTTGACCGAGCCCCGAATCGCCACGATAAACGCCGCCATCATGGTTTTCGAATGACCAGGCTCCAGGCCATGCAAGGCGCCCAGCAAGATAGCACTGGGGAAATACAGCCAGGCGTGAGTGCCACCCTGTTGTAGCAATTCAGCAAAATTGGGCATGTCGGGCCTAGAGATACTTGGTGATTTGTTTGAAGGCTTCCAGCGGCGCGCGCTCGCCTTTATGCAACGACGAAACGGTGTCCTCCAGGCAGTGATCGATGTGATCCTGGATCAACGTCCGCTTGGCCTGGCACACCGCTTTCTCCACCGCATGCAACTGCTGGGCAATATCCACGCACTCACGACCCTCTTCGATCATCGTGATAATGCTGCGCAAATGACCGTCCGCCCGCTTGAGACGCTTGACGATCGCCGCATGGCTTTGGTGGGGATGTTCGTGGTCGTGCGCACTCATGACTTGAGCCCTGTGTTTCGGTGAATTTACCCCGCCATCCTATCCCCCCAGGGGGGATGTAAGCAAACCCATCAAAACGCCGACTAACCTGTGGGAGCGGGCTTGCTCGCGATGACGGCAGCACATCCAACATCCCCACCAACTGCCCCACCGCTATCGCGAGCAAGCCCCCTCCCACACAGGCATTTGTGGTGAACGCATTTTCTGTGAACAACCCGGAAAAAAACTGTGGAAGCGAGCCTGCTCGCGATGACGGCATCACATCCACCATCCTCACCAACTGACCCATCGCTATCGCGAGCAAGCTCACTCCCACACAGGGATTTGTGGTGAACGCACTATCTGTGAACAACCCGGAAAAACTGTGGGAGCGGGCTTGCTCGCGAAGGCGCCAGCACAACCAGCATCCTGCAAACTGACACACCGCTTTCGCGAGCAAGCCCGCTCCCACACAAAGATTTGTGGTGAACGCACTATCTGTGAACAACCCGGAAAAACTGTGGGAGCGAGCTTGCTCGCGATAACGGCATCACATCCAACATCCCCATCAACTGCCCCACCGCTATCGCGAGCAGGCTCGCTCCCACAGGATTGCAGACTGCAAAGGGTGATGAGCAAGACAGTGCAGGCGACCTCGTGAAGTCGCCCACTTCCCTTACGACGCCAAAACCTGCGCCTGCAATCGCCGCCCAATCACATCCAGCAAATCACACCCATCGCGCAGTGGGATCGCTAGCACTTGGGCAAAATCATGGAGTATCACGGCGTCCGTACTGATGTCGGAACGCATGGCGAGGTTTTCCAACAACTGGGTGACAGCGGCGATGCGGTAAGCGGCGGTGTCGTGCAGCACGTCCAGCGGAGCTTCTGTGTCGATCAAGAGCGCATGGAAATTGTTTTCGATACCGGTGATGGGCATGTAACGGGACATGAGGGGTTACTCCTGCAGGGATGGGAGGTCAGTGGCGGATTGAAGAACCGCTGATGGAGGGGCCGAATCCGGATTCGGAGTTCGGGGATTGAGCAGGAGGTGGGCATTGATGGACTGGGTGAGGCTGGACGAGAGCCGCTTTTGATTGACTGCGGTACTCGGAGGATTTGGAGTCAGTTTCTTCATTCGTTTTGTCTCCTGGACCTAAAAGGAAACTGCCAGCATCACTTCCACATGATGGGTGGCAGCCGTACGCGGGTGTGGAAGACCGTATCCAGGAACCGGCGCACCCGAAGGTGCCCCGCGTACAGCCGCCGTAATTTAACAGCAGGCATAGAAAAAGTGCCTCCTTTAAATTTAACGGAGCTACGTTCCTGGAGTCATGAGGGCTTCCACACCCTGCCGCTGAATTTGCAGCGACGGAGAAAACTTAGCGCACGGGGTAATTGGGTGGATAGTCAGCCAGGAGCGACGCGTCTTGAGGGAAATTTCCGACGAGAGTGTCCGGCGATGGATTGGGCAGCGCAGCTATGAGCACAAGGAAAAATCTCGAAACGAATGAGCGCTCAACGCTTTGGCATGGTCAAAAATTCCATCGTATGGTGAGGCGCCCCCATCAGCGCACCAATAGCATCGAAAATGAACTGTGCAGCATCTGGAAACTGACCTATGAAAGAAGAATACGAGTTCAGCACGGCCAAGCGTGGCCCCGTTGCGAGCAGCAAAGGAAAAACCCGCATTACCATCATGCTTGATGATGAAGTGATCAAGGCCGCTCGCGAGCGAGCTGAAAATGTCGGCACCGGATATCAAGCCGTCATCAACCATCTACTGCGCCAGGGCCTGCTATCTGAGACTGCTCACAATCTGGAGTAGCCAACCCAAAAGCGGACCCGCACAGTCCCCCTGATTCGTTCAGGCCGCAACATAGGCCACGCCAACGGGATGGGCTATAATCCGCCCACCAGCGCGATTTGAGGTCCAGCCCATGGGCAATGTCAGCCTTGAAACCAAAAAGGCCTATGCCGCCAGGACGCGTAGATCCAACTACGCGGCCAGCCTCCGTCTGGAAGGTTTCAAAACGACCTTCGCCGACGGCGAACGCAAAATGCCAACGCGTGAAGAGGTCTTGAAGGCCTTCACCCAGACCAGAACCTGATGCCTGACAAATATGGAGTCGGCGAGGACGCTTATTGCTATCCCGGCTCCACGGTCCTGCGCAACAAACTCGATATCCGTGACGAACCGACCCTAAGCGAAGCCGAACAACAACTCTCGGCCATCGCAGCGGACAACGTCGAGTTCAGCCCTCCTCCCTATAGCCTGGCCTACCTTCAAAACATTCATCGAATCCTCTTTTCAGACCTGTTCGAATGGGCTGGAGAGCTGCGCACCGTTGGCATGTCCAAACAAGCCACCCGCTTCTGCCAACCTGAGTACATGGAGAAGGAAGCCAATAAGATCTTCGCCAACATGGCCGAGGCAAACTGGTTCGAGGGCATGGAGCGGGCTGAGCTGATCGTCGCTGTGGCAGAGGCCTATTCCGACATCAACGTCGTACACCCCTTCCGCGAAGGCAATGGCCGTGCCCAGCGTATTCTGTTTGAACACCTCATCATGAATGCCGGGTTTGAAATCAGTTGGTGGGGGATTGAGAAGGACGAGTGGATTTTTGCCAATATTGCGGCTTATAACGGCGTCATGGAGCCTATGGAGCAGGTTTTTGAGAAGTGTATCGGGCTGGCGATTCAAGCTTGACCGCACAACGTTATCCCCTCGCTCACCGCCTTACGATTTATTTCGCTAAGTGATACAGTCGCCGTCAATTAACGTCTGCTAAAGCCACCGAAATGTACAGGACGAAATCATTCCCATCTAACAAGGAAGGTCGAGACTTTGTGGTGGGCGACATTCATGGACATTTCAAATTTCTAACAATGGCCTTAGACAAACTAGACTTCAACACCGAGCTGGACCGTATTTTTTCCGTGGGGGACCTCATCGACCGCGGCCCCGACTCCATGGACGTATTAAACTGGCTTGAGAAGCCATGGTTCCATGCAGTGCGTGGCAATCACGAACAGATGCTTATTGACTGTATCTCCGGGCATGGGGATATCCCCCGACATATCCGAAATGGTGGAGCCTGGCTGTACGAGTTACAACCCACCATCCAGCATGAACTCTCAAAATCCTTGCAAGCACTTCCATTGATCATTGAAATCGACTTATTAAACGATCAAACAATTGGAATAGTCCATGCCGAAGCCCCCGTCATCCAAAGTAACGATGGCTGGCAGGAAGCCAAAGATGCAATCACAGGAAAAACTGGAGAGCAACATCAGCGGCAAGCCTTGAAGACAGCGCTGTATGCCAGAGAAAAAATCGAGCAAAACGACCACACGCCCATCAAAGGAATAGACCGACTCTATGTTGGACATTCAACAGTGCCCAGTATTATGCGCTTGGGTAATGTCGTATATATCGACACCGGCTGCTCATTTTCCGATGGCGCATTAAGCCTGGTTGATATCCAAACCGAATCCATCATTAGTATGAGCATGAGCCAGTGAGACAAGGCATCGCTCTGCTTAGTTTTTTTCGAGGCAAAATCGCCATCAGATGATAGTGGCCGAGGCTACCAGGGCGCGTAGCAGGCGATTCCGTTTGAGAAAACCAAAGACTCTGGCGCCCTAGCGACTCTGCAATCTATCCTCGCTCATAATTTAGGGAAGTTTCCTACACACCAATTTCTTGCTGAATTTCTATAAGGAAGCTTATAGTTCCGGCGTTCATCAATGAGTCAATGGCTATGAATTTTTATCAAGAGAGCGATAAGAATCGAGCGATTTGCAGTCACTGCGAAGGCTTGGTCCAGACGACATTTACCCGCAGAAACGTACCATTCGACGATGGTGTTGGTGAGGTAAATGGCGTTTTGGTTTCAGTGTGTGACGTATGTGATCAGGTCGTGGGGGTACCCGCGCAGTCCATTCCTGCAATCAAAGCAGCTAGAGAGGCTGCAGTTGTATCCATCGAAACACGGCACCTGCTCGTATCTTGATCGATTGGATCAAGCGATGCACATGATCCCAATCCCCCTACAAGCTGTTTCACTGTTCCAGCGCTTTTCCGTCGCCCCCATGATGGATTGGACCGATTAGTCGCCGCGCCTTCCGCCCCGCTTGCTTCGCTGCGCTTTGCACGCCCTTCATATAGCAAATATTTAGCAAACAGCAGCTTGGTGTGTTTCAGCCGCACTGCGTGGGATGAGAATTACACCGCTATGCGGGGTAGGTTCTGCTTGGTCGTTAGCGGTAATGAAATTGGGGGTTTGTGCTCAGGGCTACCTGATTTTTCTCGCCGAAACGCAACGACTGATACGGAAA
Organism: Pseudomonas sp. H1_F01; assembly: GCF_054681425.1. Lineage (NCBI taxonomy): Bacteria > Pseudomonadati > Pseudomonadota > Gammaproteobacteria > Pseudomonadales > Pseudomonadaceae > Pseudomonas > Pseudomonas sp. H1_F01. The sequence goes on from NZ_CP162823.1 coordinate 4,665,572, forward strand.
TTAATCCCAGAGCCCCACGTCAGTTACCGTAACGCAGCAATTGAGGAATCGCCCGTCTGGGCGAATGATCAGTGCCCGCTCTTGATAGCGAATGGCCATAGATGATCTGTCACTTCTGCTTGCCATGCCACCACCTGCGCTTCTTTTCTACTCCACTAAAATCCTTTTCCCACCCATTCATCCATTCTTCATAAGCGCTATCCGGAGGGATCAAATCCGCATTCTTTCCAATTGAGTTTACCCGCCGAATTAGACGCTTTTCTCCAGACAATTCCTCATATCGGTCACGAACTATAACCCCTTGTGATGTGAGGCAATGGGAGAGTTTCCACGCGAAGAAAATAATATCGTCGACGTAGTCCGCCATCCCACGTACAGCCGAGCCGTACTCATTGTTTACAACCCCTCTGACGGGCAGCGCAAGATAGTAGTGCTCGGACGTGAAGCCCGCCGGCAAGCCACCGTCTTTAAACATCTCAAGGAGCCGGTTATACGCGTCAATCATGCCGTTAAGATTCCCGACGGCGTCCGCCAGGGCAATCATTGATTTCACCCCATTGGGCGAAATGCTCATGCCCTTAAGAACGAGACCCTGTAGCTCCACAATCGGCGGCGCTATGGCTTGAAACTTCAAGTTATTGATACTCAACGTGAACGGCCCCGCTCGCCTTTCAGCTGCCTTGTACTGATCGAATCTTTCCAAATCCGATTCATACTTTTTTAGAAGTCCCGTTACGTGCTGCTTTTTTAGAGCCCCGGCCACATCTATTATCGATATACACAGCGTTATTGAGACATCGATACTGCGAAGCTCTGCCAATAGCTCGTCCCTCAGCTTTGAGTTCCTGGCGATGCGTCCGGCCATCCATGCACCAATGCCGGCACCGACCCCCGCGCTGATCAGAGCGCTACCCCATTCGCCAGCGTCAATGCTCGGGAGGCTGGCAGCCCAAGGAAACAGCGATGCCGTCGCCGTATAAACGCCGTGAATCGGCTCCCACAACTCCGACATTGCTAACCCTCACACTCGACGCCCCGACCATCGAGGCAGATGTATCGGCATTTTAATGCATTCGTCGCCACTAGGTGATCCGTCCCTGAGGGGATGGACTGGCCAGCCACCGGCTATAACCGGCAAGAGAACGCGTTCATGCGTCTGCTACCCAATGGTGATTCAGCAGTCTGCTAAGATCGAGGCGTCTGCCTCATGCAAAGGATGCAGTAATGGGAAACTACACGAAGGGGCTCACAGAGCGCCGTCATCACACGCAGCTCAGGGAGGGGTTCTGCCTAATCTGCGGAACCTTCGGCCCTCTCAGTTGGGATCACGTTCCGCCCCAGGGCAGCATTACGCTCTCCAAAGTTGAGCAGGCTCATCTGACTGAGGTTATGGGAATCAACCCCGACCCTGTCATCGGTGTAAAGTCTTCTAACGGAAGTAAGTTCAGAACTATCTGCAAGCATTGCAACAGCTCACATTTAGGTACTAACGACCAAGAGGTGGCGAGGGTTTACAAAAGCTTATCAGAGAAGATCAAACATTATTTTTTGAGCTTAGACAGTCCCGTGAATCACGTGCATATCCCGTATGACGGTATGAGATTTTGCCGCGCAATGGTTGGACACGTACTATCAGCAACCACCGTAAAGGAATGTCTGCGAGAGCCTGAGCCTGTTCCTTACTATGCTCCGTTACAAAAGTTTGTCATGGGAGACGATACCGCCACTGATGACACCCATGATTTCTATACCTGGTTCTATCCGCACCGCAGGCACATGAGCATAAAAATGTTTGCTTGCAGAAACCACGGACACGTTGCCACTTTAAGTCTCTTGTCATTTTTTCCGCTGGCGTTTTTGATCACCGAAAAAGGACAGGGAATTTATCCCTCTGGTGCGACCCTAGTGAAACCCACTGATAAAACACTTCACGTGAAACTGGACTCAGGCCACCTGCCTTACGCTGCGTTTCCCAATGCTGGGCTGAAGGGAGATCAGATGATCCTATTAGATGGCAGCCAGTCGATTGTGAGCTACCCCATTTGAAGGGCTACGCTTCTACATCTGAGAGATTTTTTGCCGGCGCACCGCACAGCTCACCACTACTTAGCTAATAGAGATCCCCCTACGCTACAAATAGTCACTTTGATCTATGCGATTAAAATTCAAACCAAACTCGTTACGACTTCGCCTTGCCTTGAAAACGTCTACATCCAACCCATGAAAACGGAGAGCACTTACAAGTTCCCCCACCAATTCTGTACCTCCCCTCAAACCTACGTATATAGCCGCAATACTTCGGGCTGGATACGGATTTAAAACTATGCGGCGCCCCCATGGATCATTTCCAACCTCGAGAGACCTAACTACGACATCGTCTAGAAAAAGCCTTTCCTCCTCCTCATAGGCCCAATCTATTGCTTTCTCTAAGGCTATGCGCTTCGTGATCTCATTCGAAATTTCCCCGTTAATAACAGCTCCGTTAAAGCTACTCCGAAGGCGGCGATAACGAACGCTTAATGCAGGAGCAAAATAAGGGTCACTCCTTTTAAAACCGATACAAAATCCCTTATGCGATGCGGCATAATGGGACCACATCAGTAGGTTGGTGTGATTCCTTGAAAGAGATACAAATTTAATTTCGTCAGTACTCGCATCTTCATCCAAGGCATACTCATGCTCTCCTATCATAAAGCTATGTTCAAATGGATCATTTAACGACAGCAACTGGGTAAACCTCATCGCCATATTTCGAACAACATCTACTCGCTCAGGCGGGAGATACTTATAAAGCATGCCTTCTACTCCTCACGAAAATAACCGGCCCTCCTTAATAGAGCCGACCACATCTTCACACCTCCAAATACAAAATTACAATTTAGCTGCGTACCGCACATTGTTTATGAACGTAACATTGAGATATGCCGGCTCAAGCGAAACGTAAGTCCCGTTATTTTGCGCAAACTCTCTCAGATGACGATTACATCCGATATCCCAGCTCACAACCTCTATTTTCCACTTCTTCTTAACGGCGCGCTCTAACTGCTTTATAAAACCCTTTCCATCCATGAACCCGTTCCCATCGCCAGTTAGTAAAACTATCGTTCCCGGCTCATCTGCGTCTGTAATCCTCTCAAGCATCGCCAGGTGTATAGATTGATCTACCGCTATCTCTGAACCAGTCAGAGCACCTCGTTGCTGTGTTTCAACCTTCGCGCCCAACTTCTCAAATTTGCCCCATAGTTCGTCATTATTTGGAGGAAGAGAACCGCCCACGAACGCGTACTCAACATCTCGTCCTCCTACAACGTGGGAGAAAAGATTTGCAAAGTGGATGCGAAATGCACTTTCATTCCCCGGTTCTCGCTCCGCACAGACGCGGCGACCGACCAACCAGATGTTTGAGTTATCCCAGAAAACATTTATCGCCATGTGAGTTTCCTTTCAGTAAATGGCGCAAGAGCGATAGCCCGGCTACGTGCCAGCATTCTGATACTAGCAACATTTTCAGTTTTCAGCTCGCGTAGAGACGCAATCAATTGACAGCCCATAGCTGATCCAATCGCGTGGTGAAGCTTTGACTCATCATCTCTCTACGCATGCCCCAATCAGGGTTGACGGGCACGCTGGCTGATCGAAGTGTCCCCCTCCCCCATCGCCCATTGATCTGGTCCAACACTGACATTAGTTTCGTGGCATCGGCTGGTTGGGAGGTGGCAAATAGGTCGTCGGTGTACTCCCCTTGCTGACAGAGGTTCATCAACAGTACTTCAGCCTTGCTGTACTTGAAGCCCGGCCGAAACACGCGGTCGATCGCGTCCGCAGCTGCCTTGGTCAGCAGCCGCACATCATCAGTGGGGTAAGGCATGTCGATCAGCACGCCGCTGGCGTACTTCGCCTCCTCCGGGTTGAACATGCCGGTGCGGATGCTGACGCGGATCTTCTTGCACAGCGACTTTTGCGCCCTGAGCTTTTCCGAGGCTCGCATCATGTAGGTGGCCACCGCCTCCCTGATCGGAGCTAGCTCCGTGAGTCGCTTACCAAACATCCGGCTACAGCAGATCTCCTGCTTCGGCGGGTCCGGTTCATCCAATTCCAGGCACGGCGTGCCGGCCAGCTCGCGGGCCGTCTTCTCAATCACCACGCTGAATTTCTTGCGGAGTGTCCAAGGATCGGCCCGGGCCAGATCCATGGCTGTCTTGATGCCCATGGCGTCTAGGTGCAGTTTCATCTTACGGCCGACGCCCCAGACCTCGGCCACGTCGGTATTACGTAGCACCCAGTCGCGCTTGAATGGGTCGCAGATGTCGACCACGCCACCCGTTTGCACCTGGAGCCGCTTGGCGGTGTGATTGGCCAGCTTCGCCAGGGTCTTGGTGTGAGCGATCCCTACCCCGACGGGAATGCCGGTGCAGCGCAACACATGGCTGCGGATCTTGCGGCCGAGGGCGTCCCGGCCGTCACTGCCGGTCAGATCCGCGAAGGCTTCGTCGATGCTATAGACCTCGACGGCCGGCACCATCGATTCAATTAGCGTCATCACGCGCTCGCTCATGTCGCCGTAAAGCGCGTAGTTCGACGAGAACGGGACGATGCCGTGCTTCTGCAGCTTGTGCTTGATCTGGAAATACGGCTCGCCCATTTTCACGTAGGGCTTGGCGTCGTAGCTGCGAGCGATCACACAGCCGTCGTTGTTGCTCAGTACCACGATGGGCACGCGGGCCAGGTCCGGGCGGAACACTCTTTCGCAACTGGCGTAGAAGCTGTTGCAGTCGATCAGGGCGAAAACGGGCTGGGCTTTAGACATGGCTGCGCACGCTGCAGGTGATAACGCCCCAGATGACCAGCTCGTCGCCCTCGAGCACGTACCTCGGTGGGTACTTTGGGTTCTCCGACAGGAGAATCACCTCCTTCCCACGGATGCAGAGGCGCTTGCACACGGGTTCGTTGTTCAGCAGCGCCACGACGATGTGACCATGCGCAGGTTCCATCGCACGGTCCACAACGGCTAGGTCCCCTTCAAAGATCCCAGCGCCTTGCATGCTCTCCCCGGCGATGGAAACCAGGTAGACATGCGGAGCGCGAATGTTCAGAACCTCATCCAATGAGATGTGCGCTTCGATGTGGTCCGCCGCTGGGGATGGAAACCCGGCGGGCACACGAAACGAACATAGGGGCAGCTTCAAGCCACCCTCAGCAATAGGGCCTAGAATTGAAAAGCTCATGACGCACCGATCCAAAAATACTGTACGAGCATACAGTTAACTTTGTACAAGGTTCGCGGTCAATTTTGTATAGGAAAAATCTGACAGGCGGGACAGCTCATGTGCGGGAGAATCGTGCAGTACGAGGGGATGGCGGTGTTTATGGAGGAGCTTGGTTCTCAGCTTCCATTGTTCGGCGGGTACGACGCGGAGCCGATCCGCCGGTACAACGTGGCGCCGACGACCCGCGTGCAGATCCTGCACAGTACAGAGGCCGGCGTTCATATCACGCCAGTGAGGTGGGGATGGGCGCCCTTCTGGGCGAAGGGGAAACGTCCGGACCCTATCAATGCCAGGATCGAGACCGTTACGACGGGAAAGTTTTTCAAACAGCTTTGGCCGGCCGGGCGCGCACTGGTGCCCAGCGAGGGCTGGTATGAGTGGGTTAAAGACCCAAGTGATCCAAAGAAAAAGCAGCCGTATTTCATTCGCTTGAAAGATCAAAAGCCGATGTTCTACGGGGCGCTCGCACAGGCCCGTCCAGGGCTGGACGAGCGCGACGGTGACGGCTTTGTGATTATTACCGCGTCCTGCGAACAGGGCATGGTGGATATCCATGATCGCAGGCCACTGGTGTTATCACCTGAAGAAGCCAGGCAATGGCTGGATCCAGATCTCAGTCCAGCGGAGGCAGAGGAAATAGCTAAAAACCATTCCCGGCCGGAAACGGATTTCGAATGGTATGCCGTGGGCAAAGAGGTGGGGAACGTCAAAAACCAGGGAGCACAGTTGTTGCTCCCCTGGAGTCCGGAAAAAAATTAAGCCTGACTACGTTGATCCTGGAGGCGGGCCGCCTCTGGGAACCCCACCCAGCGTGCATCCTGGTCCAACCCCCGCCCAGCCAGCACTACGCCGGCCCAATGGTTGAGATCTACCTCTCCACGTGCCACCGCTGCCAGCAGAGCGGAGGGAAAGATATTCAAGTATTTGTCAGCGGTTTCGGTTTCCATGGTTTTGGTCCTTCGATTGCGTGACCACAGTAACGCTCCAGCGTAATCACATAGCAAGCGGATCAGATCGAGCGCGACAACCATTAGAACAGCCCTCCCAACGCCGCCGGCTCCCAGTTCATGATCACCAGTTCACCGCTGACCTCAGCCTTGCCCTGACGCTGGTTCGTGTTGCTGTACCGAATGTCCAACGTCTCGAAGTGAAAGCCTTCAAACACACGACGGATGTCCGGGTGGTCGTTGATGCTGACCATTACCTTGCCCTTGCAGCGGCGCATAAAGTCAGCCATCCGCTCGTAATTCTCGAACGGGAATTCCACGCCATACCCAGCGGTCTGCCAGTACGGCGGGTCCATGTAGTGGAACGTATGAGCGCGGTCATAGCGCTCAGCACAATCAAGCCAGGGGAGATTTTCGACGTAGGTGCCGGACAGTCGCTGCCACGCGGCCGAGAGGTTTTCCTCGATCCGCAGCAGGTTGATGGCCGGGCCAGTGGTCGCGGTGCCGAACGTCTGCCCAGTGACCTTGCCGGCGAAAGCATGGTGTTGCAGGTAGAAGAACCGGGCGGCGCGCTGGATGTCGGTAAGGGTTTCGGGACGGGTCATTTTCTGCCACTCGAACAACTGGCGGGAGCTGAGCGCCCATTTGAACTGGCGCACGAATTCTTCCAGGTGGTTCTGCACAACGCGATAGAGCGTCACCAAGTCGCCGTTGATGTCGTTCAGGACTTCAACCGGGGCGGCCTGGGGTCGCATGAAGTAAAGCGCGGCACCGCCGGCGAAGACTTCGACATAGCATTCGTGAGGCGGAAAAAGCGGAATGAGGCGGTCGGCTAGGCGGCGCTTGCCGCCCATCCAAGGGATGATGGGTGAACTCATTGAAAGCAAGACCTTTACTGTATGGATAAACAGGTGCTAGGCTCGCCGCGCTTTGTGCACGGAGCAGGAGCCTTGGCTGGACTTGCAGGGACATCTGCAGGGACGGCGACCGGGTCGGATGTTGGCGCATCCGGCCCGGTCGCTCCTTTTCACTTCGGTGTTGAAACTTCTTTGGCGTAGGCCTGGCAGGCCGCCAGGGCTATCAGCCCCCGGTCGCCGGCATCGGTGATGCCGATAATTCGTTGAGCATGCGCCGGGTCAAGTCGGGCGCGTGTGCCTCCATGAACCACGCCGCCGGCGCTGGTGGCGGCTGGCACTGCACAGCCGTTGGTGGTATCGGTGGCGTCGAGTAGGACTGACAGCCGGACATCAGCAGTAGCGAGGCGATCACGCAGGCGATCCTGATCACGTTGGGCATCGGTTAGGGCTCGATAGTGGGTTTGGTCTTTGGCGGCCAGCCGCTGTTCCAGGGCCAGGCGCTTGTCCTGCTCGGTGCGCTGCAGCGCGGCCGAGGCCAGGGTCATTTGATTGAGGGTTTCGGTGTGGAGCCGGGCTTGTTTTTCGAACTGCTGACCGTATCGCCAGCCCTGGACCGTCCAGGCGATGACCGCCGAGGCGGCGACCAGAGCGAACAACAGAAGCCCGGCGGCTAGCACGCGGTATTGCAGCGGGATCAGGTCGACGAGACGCATAGCACCGCCCTCGCCCGCTCCCAAAGCTGCAGACGATCTACCAAGCCGTTGAGCCCGCCGTTGATTTTCCGAGTGATCATTTCGAACTCATTACGATCAGCCAGCACGTTCAGCTCCCTGACCCACCAATACCATGCAGCCGACTCGGCCGCCCATTGGGGCAGCTCCAGCAGTTCGGGCGTGCGCAACAGACGCTCGTCACCGAACAGCTCCAAGCTGCAGCGTAGGTAGTTGTGGGCACCGGTAATCTGGATCAGGCCGCGACCGCGATAGCGCTGGCCATCTCCGTCGGGCTCGGGCGTGTTGCCGAGTTTCGACGCCAGTGAACCGGTGTCGTATTTGCTGAGGTACTGATCGCCTCCCAGCTCCCGCACGTACTGCAGTTGGCCGGATTCATGCCCAACCTGGGCCAGGAATGCCGCCTGCCGCTTGGGCGTATCGATCTGTCGGTGCGCCATGGCGGCGTTCAGGGCCGATACAAAAACGCCCGCTTGGCGGCGGGCGTTGGGCATGATGCGCTGTAATTGCTGCTCAGTGAGTGGCATGGGGGCTCCAAAAAAAGCCCGCTTCGATGGCGGGTTACGGTTGTGTTTGAGGGTGGTGCTTGGCGCGTCTAAAGCTGGACAACCTTGACCGGCTTGGCTTCCTTCTTCTTTTTCTTACCCTTGGCGTTGGCCTTGCCCTTCTTGCCGCCGTTGCACTCGACGGTGGTGGTCCAGCCGCTGGAGGTGAACAGTTGCTCCACCGCCTCAGCCAGGTATTCACCATCAAGCCCGGGCTTGATCCCCTGGATGATGATGGACCGTTCGGCAAATACATCGGTACGGCCGGCCATTTCCAGGCGAACCCCGGCGCTGCTGCGATTGAACGCAGCCAAGCGCGCCTTGGCGGCCTGCTCGGCGGCTGACTTGTTGGGGTAGATATGCCGGTCGGTATGGACGGCTGGCAGGCCGTTCGGCAGGTCGTCGTTGTCCAGCTCGACCACCTTAAGCGCGCCGGACTTTTTGTCCTGGTGCTTGGTGCGTACCGCCTTTTGCGTATTGCGGTCGCCGAGACGGAATTGATAGCGGCTCAGATCCGAGCGTTTCAAAACCACAGGGCTCAGATTCTTACCGCTGGCGGTCTGGCCGCCCTGCCGAGGCATGACCAACAGCTTGCCGTCGGCCAGCTTGGCCGTGCAGTCATATTGTTTGGCAAGGCGGGTGATGAAGTTGTAATCCGACTCGTTGAGTTGGTCGACTCGAGGCACCTTGGTTTGCACCGGGCACACCGGCTGCCAACCATTGCGGGCTGCCACGTCGCGAACAATCTGCTGCAGGGGCACGTTTTCCCAGGAACCGCTGCGCACGGTCTTGCCGCTGCCACGCATGTCACTGGCTTTACCCCGAATCACCATCGTGTCAGGCGGCCCCGACAATTCGATCTCGTCGACGGTGTAGCGCCCCAAACGGGTCAAGGCCTGCCCGGTATACCCCAAGTAAACCTCGATACCCGCTCCACGCGAGGGCAGCGCAACCGCCTGATCACGATCATCAATACGCAACTCAAAATCATCCGACTCCATGCCGGGTTTGTCTGAGGTGCGCAGACTTAACAGACGATCATTAATCAGCGTGGTGATGTCCTTGCCGTCCGCGATAATGCGAAACGTAGGCTGCATGGTCGAACTCCAGAAATGAAAAAGCCCGCACTAGGCGGGCTCAGATAATTAACGCTGGACGTGTGCAGTACCGCTAGTTGATATCGATCAGGCTCAAGCGGTCTTCGTGGACATGCATGCAACTGCCGCAGATAGGACACGCGATCACGTCCTGCTTGGGGTCGACGTGCAATGCCTTGGTGCAGGCAGGACAGTTGCCATGAGTCAACGTCTCGCGAAAACCAAAGGTTTTCCACAAAACAACGACCATCACTCCGAAGGCTAAAAACCAACCTAGTACTGGAATGAAAGCCAGAAGGACCGCACCAATGGTCCCAAAAAGGATCCAGTTAATACGGTGATTAAGTTCGCGCCACCAGGTCCGTTTTACCTTCCTTAATTCCGTGCATCGCTCCATGTGTCTTCCCTCGACAGTAAAAATGGGGCAATGGTATCGGCCCACTCGACATCAGGCAATATGCCATCAATCCCACAACTGAACGTCCTCCATCGTCTGCGCTGGCAGATCCGGCAGCAGGATGATCACCCCAGCGCGAAACGGTTGAGGCTCATCGGCCAGGCCTTGATTGGCGGCAAGCACGGCCTCCACCGTGCCATTCAAATGGCCGTAGTAGTGATGACAGACGGTGTCCAACAGATCCCCGTCAGACGTTCTGCAGGTCGTCGCCATAGCTCACAAACTCCAGTGAAAAGGATTGCTTACGCGGAATGCCACCCGCGAGCAGGTTGCTTTGATCTTCCTCGATGTTGAGCAGGCACCAGGTGCCGAGCACTTCGCCGTAGCCGGTGGTCAGGTTCACCGGCTGCAGACGTCGCCCGATGGTGCGCAGGGTGTCCAGCTGTTTGAGCCCACCTTTGAAGCCCGGAAAAATCGCGCCCTTGAGGCTGATCTTGTCCTCTCCCTGGCCGACCGCCTGCTGGGCGATGCTGCGTGTCAGACGTTCCTGGCCTGCCCAGCGAAACGACGTCTGGCGACGGAGTTCCTCGAAAGCCGCCGTATCCAGGTTGAAGTAGTACGGCTGCGCGTTCGGCTCCAGGGGCTGCATGATCAGCAGGTGCGGGAACGGCTTCACCGCCTCGGCCGCAGGCGTCAGCTGTGGCGCGAATGAACCCGTGGGCATGATGTTGCTCAGTGATAGGCTCACCTGGCCGGCAATGCGATTAATCGCTGCACCTGCCTTGCCTGCCTGTTCTTTGAGCGAACCCAGCCGCTCTTGAACTTGGCCGGCTGCGGTGACGGCTTGGTTGTACTTGGACGCAACCTGACCCACGGTGGACTGCGCCGCGTTGATTGCCCGCATGGTCCGTTGCACCTTGGCGCCGATGGCAGGCCCAATGAAGGGCACCCCCTCCAGCTCCGAGGCGGCGCCGGTCATGTCGCTGATTGCACCATTGAGCGGGCCCAGCATGCCATCGAGACTGGTACGGCCAGCCTCCCCCGCTGCAAGCAGTGATTTGAACACCGATTGCAGTTGCTCCATGTAGGCCATGGCACCTCCTTAAACGTGAGGGGAATCGAACAACTGACTCGACGCTTGGCGGGCGGCCACGTCCCGGGAGAAGGACTCCATTAACTGGCGCAGATGCGGCTCCAGATCCCGAGCCAGCTGCGCCGGGTCTTTTACATCGCCTTGCACGGTGATGGAGACTTGCGGCGCAAAGCTGAAAGCCTGCTCAACTTTTGACGGCACAGGCGGCGTCGGCTCTACCACCTTCGCGACTTCGGGCGGCTTGGTCGGCGCGTCAGTAGATGCCGCTGGCTTGTCTGCTTTTGCGTCCTCAGCCTTGTCATCACTGCCAAACCAGGACTTGCCCAAGAAGCCACCGATACTCTCGCCACCCAGGCCGCCCAAAGCGGCACCAATTAATCCCCCAATGGCGGTGCCAACGATCGGCACCACCGAGCCGATGGCGGCACCGGCAGCACCACCCGCAAGCGCGCCCGCAAGACCGCCAGCCGCGCTGCCGTACCCTTCGGCTTTCTCATCCTGCGTTGTGGCGTTGAGTGCGGTGTCCAGGGCACCCACTCCCGCATCAAGCACCGATCCACCTGGGAGACGTTTGGAAAGGCGCGTAACCCCTCTTATCGACTTCACCGCCTGACCAAGTGAACCGCTAGGGACGGCCTCTGCCACGGCAGCCAAAGGGAGAGCGGCCACCGCTGCGGCCTTGGGTAAGGCGGACACTGCAGACGCTTTGGGCAGTGAGGGCATTGCAGGTGCGGCCACTGCCGGGGCACTCGGTGCCCGAACCATCATCCGCTTGCGCGGCATAGCCCCTATGCCAGAACGACGACCACGGCGGCCACGTTGACGCTTACGTGCAGCGCCTCCAGGATCCGTCCCCGGACCGCTGGAACTGGCCCTGCCGATAGCCTCCGCATTGACGACAAAGACCCGCTGCGGCTCGCTGCCAGCGTCCGAGCTGCCTCCCATGAGTTTGCCGAGCACACCAAGGCCTTTGTCCACCGTTTTGATACCGGTTTTCGGAGCCTTGGCAGCGGCGTCACCGAGGGCGCCCGCGCCTCGTTCCATCGCTCGACCACGCGATATGTTGTAGAGTCCCTTGCCAATCTTCACCGCGCTGGCAGCCGTCTTGAGGGCCAACAGGCCGGTGGTGATAGCAGCAATGCCAAGCACCACCGGTTGCGAGCCATCCGAAAGCTTGGTCAACCCACGCACAATTGAGGTCAAGCCCTGGGCGACCGCGTCAGTCGCCGGGCGAATGGCGTCACCCACGCTACGCATGCCATCGCTAACCGCCTGGCCCAGCTCATCCCACATCTGTTTCGACGTTTCGCGCCGCTCGGCCAGGTTCTTATCGAGGATCCCGCCAGAAGCCTGCGAATCCTTTTTCAACTGCTCGTACAGCGACTTGTTTTGCGAGTAGGCCGTGAGCGCTGCCTTGACCTGCATGTCGGCGAACAGGTCACCAGTACGCAGGGATTTCTCCAGCGCATCGAGCGCCGCCTTGGCCTTCTCCGGATCCGTCTCCTTGCTGATCTTGGCCTGGGCCTCGGCCATCTTCGCGGCTTTCGCCGGGTCGGTGGCCTGGATGTATTTCATCGCCAGGGCGAAGCTGGATTCCAGGGTCGACATGCCCTTCTGAATACCAGTGTTCAAGGAGGCTTGATAGTCGATACCGGCGTCCTTGTACGCCTTGACCACGTCGCCCGAACCGATTTTTTCCATCCAGTTCTTGAGGTTGTTGGCCGCTTCGTCCGAGCCCCCGGCCGTTTTCATCTGCACCTGGAGCATTGCACCCAAAGAGCTGACCGCCTCCATGCCAGTGCTGCCGTTCTTCTCCATGCTCGCCAGCAATTGAGGAAACCACCGAGCCATGTCGCTGGCCTCGAAGCTCCCCGCCTGCCCTTGGTAGGCGATGGCCTCCAAGGCCTGCTGCATCACCTTGGGGTCGTTGATCTTGGCGTTCTGCTGCAGAGCCATGATCATGCTGGCCGTGTCGACGCCGGACGCGCCCTGGCCGATGGCAAACTTCGCCGCCGTCGGCGCGTAAGCCATAGCCTGCTTGAGGTCCATGCCGGCACCGACCAGCTGGTTCACCAGGTCCGCTACGTCGTTACGGGCCATGCCTGTATCGCGAGAGGTCTGGATTACGGTCTGGCTAAGCTGTGTTTCTTGCGGCTTGTTGACCACATCCGCCTTGATCGCGATGTCGCGGATGATCGCCTGAAAATCCGCGCTGACCTTGGTCGGAATCGCTGCAAGACCGGTGGCGACAACACCCTGACCAATGCTCGACGTGAGTCCTTTCTTGCCGGCATCGAGCTGCTGGTGCCCTTTGAGCTGCAGATCGGCGGCTTTAGCTGCACGGCCCAGGCGCTGGTACTCCTGCCCCAGCCGGCCCACCTCCACGCCCTGTTTGCGCAGGGCGTCAAGGTTGCCGTTGAGCTTGCGCAACAGACCATCGGCCGAGGCTGCACCGCTGTCGTGCGCCCGCTTCCATTCATCGCGCAGGCGGATGGTTTCGCCAATGGTGCTCTTGAGCACCTTGGCCTTGCTGCCTTTGTCCTCCAGCTTTTTGATGTGGCCATCAACCGTGCGGAAGGCAGACGCCATCGTCGAACTGACGGCGCCGCCAATCACCAGCGATAACGCCAGTTTGCTAGCCATCGTCTACCCCTTGTTTCAGTCTGAAAGCCACCAGACCATGTCGGAGAACGGCATGGCGAGGATTTCAGCGGCGGAAAAGTTCAGTTCGGTGGCTAAGCGTTTAGCGAGTTGTTTTTGCACTTTCTGGTCGAAGCTCATCATCTTGCACCAGGCGAAAATAGCCGGCCTGCAAGCGATTGAGGTCTTTCACAAGTAGACCGTCTAAATCCTTGGTTCCGATCTCAGCCAGCGAGGTATACAGGTACTCATCCTGTTTCTCCTCGTCGGAGGGGAACGCCTCACGAGCGTTGCGAAGGTCGCGCACAGTCGGGGCTCGCAAACTCAATGTATCGACGCGTACCCCGTTGGCTTCGCTTGGTACGCTCAGCTTCACAGTCACGCGGTCAGCCGTCAGGGTCATCCAGCTCGGGATTTTGGTGTCGCTCATAGTGTTATGTCCTTGAAGTAGGTAGGAGGCCGCCGCCCAGGCGAGGCACTGGGCGGACGGACAGAAGGAAATTAGAGGCCCAAAGCGGAACGCTGGGCGGCGAGTTGGTCAACGCCGTTGATCACTCGGCGCATGCCGATGGGGTCGATCTCGTAGACGGTTCGGCCGTCCACTTCGAGCTTGTAGTACGTCAGCCCGATGGAGTGCTTGATCTCGGCCTTGTCGCCCGGCTTCCAGTCGCCCATGTCGACTTCTTTCAACGTGCCGCGCAGGGTGACGATGACCGGCGTGACTTTGCCCTTGAGCCCTTTATAGGCCCCTCGGAACGTACCGTTGAACGCCGTGCCGTCGGCCAAGCCGAAGAACTTCAACGACTCACGACGCACGCCCGTAGTGGTGAAGTTCGCCTCTTGTTTCTCCATGCCCATGTCCAGCTCGACCGGCGCGTCCATGCCGCCGCCGCGATGCTCTTCCATCTTGAGCGTGAGCTTGGGCAGCGTCAGGCTCGGCACGTCGCCCTGAAAACTGACGCCGTCGACGAACAAGTTCAGGTTCGCCAGGGTTTCGGGAATCATTGCCATTGAGGTCGCTCCTTAAGCGGCGGTGTCGAGGACTTCGGTCAGCCATTGGTTGGTGACCTCTACGCGGAAGTTGGGGTTTTCTGCCGGCGGAACATCGGTGAAGCGAATGTTCCAATACACCTTGCCCTGTTCCAGCTGGCTGGCCGTGTTCAGCTCCGGGTCGGCATACACCTCGAAGTTGATGATTGCGCCTTGGGCTTTCAGGTCGCGCATGAACGCTTGCAATCCTTCGGTCACATCCTTGATGTAAGTCGCGGTGATCGAACGGTCGACCGCCCATTTGTGGCCGTAGAGGATCGCGTCCATGACGATGTCCATCGTCCGTACGCGAGTGACGAACGCCCACTTCGGATCGCTCGACAGGGTGCGGTTGCCCCAAAGGCGGAAGCCGTCATCACGGATGATCGTGGTGATGTTGGCGTTGTTGAGCAGGTTGGCCCGGCAGGTTTCGTCACCGTCCAGAAACTCGATGGGCCGCGTGGTACCGGTGATGCCGACAAATTCCTTGTTCGAAGGCGAAGCCCAAAAGCCGTATTCGCTATCGGTCCAAGCGAACAAGCCCGCCACCCAGGCCGAGCCCGGCGCGTCGACCGTGGCGTCCGCCGTGGTGTCCCAATACTGCACGCCTGGATCAACCAGGTACGCCCGCTTGGCGCCGAAGTTCTCGGCGTAAGCCATCACAGCCTCATCGGTGGTGTTTGGACCGTCGAGGATGGCGAGCCCTCGCAATTTGTCGGCCACTGCCACCAGGGCGGTACCGACAGCCAGGGTCGAGCTGTGCTTGGGGGTCACCAGCAGCCGCGGCTGGGCGTTGAACCGGCTTTTGCCATCCAGCAGCGCTTGCAGGCCGGTACGCTTACCGTTGGCCTGTACGCCACCGATGATGGCCGAGGTCTGTGCAGCCGGATCGGCCAACTGGGCCACACCACAGGCGACGATCACCGCCTTGGCCCGGGTGTAGATGGCCTTGCAGGCTTTGGTGATCGCAGAGTCGGCGCCGAAGGCTGCCACCGCTTCGCGCTCATTGGTGATCACCACCAGGTCATTCGGCTGAGCGCTGTAGGCCGGCGCCGGCACGAAGGTATCAACCAGTCCAATGATCGAGGACGAAGGCAACGCAATGACACGAGCGCCGGTGTCGACGTTCGTGGTGGTAACGCCGTGAAAGAAGCTCATAGGTTCTCCAGATACGAAAAGGCCCCGCAATGCAGGGCCTTTGTTTGTGGTGAAGTGGAAAAGAAAACGCCCCGTCAATGCGGGGCGTTTAATGGGTATGTTCGGCGAGCCAGCCCGGGGCAATGGGGCGATGTTCTGCCAGCGGGAACTGGCCCGCTTGTGGCCAGTCTCGCAACTGGCGCCGATAGGCCTGCAATGCGACGTATTGTTCGGCGGCAAGTGTGGTAGCCATACCGCTTTCAGATTCGTCGCGATGGCGCGCAACCACCCCATCAGTTGCTGACAATTGCGATGCCCGCCAACTGCGTTCGATCTCGGCCAATTGTTCCTTCGACAACGGTGGTCGTTCCACGAGAGATGGCGGCTCGGTTTCGAAGTTGATCACCATGCCCTCCATCTGCCCACTCAGTAAGTGCAGATGCAATTCACTTGATATCTCCATTGCGTCCGCCGGCAGCCCCCCTCCTAAGTCCGAGTCATAGAAAAGGCCTGTTGTCTTGCTGGAGTAAATCATTCAACCCCCTTAATAACCAAACGCATGTACCCGGACAGCCGATTGGCTGGCGGTATAGTTGGATTGCAAAAGAACCTGGCCGAGTCCGTTGGGCATGCCTGCGACGAAGGGCTGGCCGGCACTGTCGTAAATGGCGCTATCGGTCAAACTGACGCCGCATCCGAAAAACTGGTTGGGGAAGGCAGCAGGCAGATTAAATACCGCGCTCTTAAACGCCGAAGCAAAGTTCGCGGTCATCCATTGCATCAGCAACCCAGAGGGCAGCCTCTGATAACCGTTCGGGGCAAGCAGTGCGCCGAACTGGCGCGTTTTTGCGGACACCCCTGTGCCTGTCAGCAGCCACACCCTGTCGCCGATGTACATGCAATCAACGTAAGCGTCTGTCGGAATTGCACGTGTGGTAGCGCTTGCTGTCGCGTCGATGTTTTCCTGCATTTTGTCCGAACCTTGCACCGCCAACGCAAGGCTTGAAGCACTCCAGTTTTGAAGCCGAATGATCGAGCCGGAGGGGAGATTGTTTACGGCTGAGTCAGGCAAGCTATAGGAGTGTCCACCAGCGCCGGAAAAATGCACAACGGCGCCAATGTGCGAAACGCTCCCAGGTACCGCGCCCGCAGAGGAATAAAACCCCGCATATTGAAGTCCACGCGCCTGCACTGCCGCCGCCGTCATTATCTGATCGCTCACATCGAAGCGCGGCGGTCTTGTCGAGGTCGGAATGCCTCTGAGAACCGGACTGATAAAGTCTGATTGCTGAAGATAGATATTCGATCCGTCACCGAACAGCAGTGACGACTGGCTTTGACTGACAACTACGCCGGTCCCCGCCGCAGTTTTTACTGTAAGCGTGAAGTTTCCGGTGGTGGCGTTCCAGAACTGATAACGCCCGATTACCGTAGGAACTACCACCACCCTGTTGCCCGTCAGGGCACCGGTTAACACAATCAGCCCGGCCCCCAGTTGCGTGGCCGTCAACACGATATTCCCCGAGCCTGCAACGTTGATCACGCTGCCGCCGTTCACTGTCTGTTGAACGTAGGCGGTTGTAGCAAGAGTGGTGTCACTATCCCCGGGTGCCGGGTTCGGTGCACGTGGATCGCCGGTAAAAAATGGACTGTTGAGCGGCGCTTTCGTGGCTAAAGCGTTGGTGACCGTGGTGGCAAAGTTTGGGTCGTCGCCCAGCGCGGCAGCCAGCTCGTTGAGGGTATCCAACGTGCCTGGCGACGAGTCCACCAGTGCCGCTATGGCGGCCTGTATAAATGCCGTCGTTGCCAACTGGTTGGTATTGGTCCCCACCGGCGCCGTCGGGGCAGTAGGCGTACCGGTAAACGCAGGGGAACTGATGGGTGCCAAGCCATGATTGACGTTCTGGAAAACCAACGGCGTTGTACCCAGGATGATTGCCCCATCCGTCACCAGCTGCCAGCGTGTATCCGCCTGCGAAGCGCCCTGCTCAACCGAGACCAACAGCGCAGAGGTCACTTCAACGCTGCTGTCAGCATCCAGCGAGCGTGACCACGCCCCCGTGGCCGCGACATACAGGCCATTGTCCTTAGCAGCAGCTTGGTTCTTTACCAGCACACGGTCACCGTCGAGCAAGACCACTGAATCAATCGTCTGCAACCCCGCCAGCGTGATGTTCGCCGTGGTGGCAACCCGTACCGATTGTTTGGTGTCTAGCTTGCACAACTCTTCAAAGATTCTTGTATCGACGTACTCACGCGTAGCCAGCACCACCGATGGGTCTATCTTGAGCGAAATGTTGCCGGTGCTGGAAACGATCAAATTCATCCGCACCACCTGCGTGCGGCCCGATCCCTGCGACAGCACCGGTTTGAAGCTCGGCGCGCAATTCGCCACCGCCACCAGATCCCCGTCCGCGTCATACAGACCGATTTCGCGAATCCACTTGCCGCCCTCATCAGCCGGGATGATTTGCTCGGCAATGATGACCGCCGGGTTGACCGGATCAACTTTAAGTTGATTCAGTGGCCTACGGCGCCATTCGTTGATGAGTTTGGTTTGAGCTGCATTGGGGATAGGGTCAGTACCATTGGCATCCCCCACCCCCATTTCGGTGATTTTCCAGGGAATACCGAGGGCGTCGGCGTTCGCTTGTTTTGCCATACCCACGTTCGTGAGGATCGCGAAAAATTGCGAGTTCACATCAATCATAATAAACGTCCAAGGTGTCTATGGAGTGTTCGCGTCCCACCACACCAAAACGGCCCGTAACTTCAATGTCACGCATGACCGGCGGGTACACGTCGATTTCGTCGCCTTCATACAAGGCAACGCCGATGTTCAAATGGCCTGTGGTTTCGAGGCTGATCGCCAGCCCTGTCATGTGGCGACTGACCGGCCGAGCGTCATCGATCAACCACGTCAGTTCCTGATAGGTCTCTTCGCTGATGCCTTCATCGGAAACACCGATCTTCAAGGCGAACGTCCCCGGCACACCCTTGGGTTCGGTCTGGAACCACTCGACGACCTCGATCAGATAGCCGAATGGCTCCACTACCCTGCGCAGAGCCCCGATGGTTCCTTTGTGGGCATGTACGTAGAACGAAGAGCGGATCACCGAACGCTTGACCGCTTCGGGCCAAGCCTCATCCCAGCGGTCCACGGACCAGGCCCAAGCCAGTTGGTAAAGCAGGTGAGCCGGGCAGGTGTCCGGGTTGTATAAGGTTCGAAGCGGTATCTCCGTTGTTTCATCGATAGCCGCCTCTATGGCTCGCTCGAGCTGGGTGCTGTTGAGGGGAAGCAAACTTTTCATTGGCCACCCCGCTTTATAGTGAACCCCGTGCACCACGCCGCCTGGGCCTTGGTTGGGCGGATGTCCACCCATCCAGGGATCTCGACCCGGGCCACGCCGCTGACGTGGATCTGTGCATCAATCGCCGAACGGGCCACCTCAACGCCTAAGCGGCGCCGTGGGTTGATCCAGGCCTGCAATCGCGCATTACACTCGGCCTGCGCTGCCTCGTTTTCCGGGCCATTACCGGCCATGTACACCACGGCATCGATTCGATAAGGCAGGATCTCGGCGCCCTGCACCGTCAGCCGGTCAGCAACCGGCCGCCGGTCATCATCGCTAAGGTAGGTTTCGACCTCGGCCAATAGCTCGGGGCTGGCCGTGCCATCGCCGTCAAGCGACAACACAGTGACCACCACCTCAGCAGGCGCCGGGCTTTCGGCCGTGGCATCTGCCACCAGGCCCGAGGCGTTCCGTGCGTGCAGGATGTAGCTGTTTCGGGGGCCGGCAGTGGTAAGCCCTTCGTAAACCAGTTGGATCCGCTCGCGCAGGGCGTCGTCCTCCTCCATCACCGCCGACACGGGCGGAACGACGGAAAGATCCTCGGCTTGAACAACCAAGCGTCTGAGCCCTACGTTGCCTGCCAGATGGTCAAGGTCGGCCCGTTTTGCAAAAGCCAGCAGCAAGGCTTTACCAGCATCGTTGACCCGCGCCCGGTTCTGCATGCGTCGATAAGCACCCAGTTCCAGCAGCTTCGTCACCGGATCGCTTTCAAGATGTGCCGTCCAGTTATCGCCCATGTATTCGCGAAACGCCGCCAACTCTTCTTGGTACAGTTCCTCAAAATCCAGACTCTCCAGCACCTGTGGCGCCGGCAACGCCGAAAGGTCGATAGTGCTCATGCGTTCACCTCCAGCACCACGCCATCGCCAATGTAAGAGCCCGTCAGTTGCAGGGTGATTTGTCCATCCACCACCGCAACGACCCGGACACGTTCAAGCTTTAAACGGGGTTCCCAACGCCCGAGGGCACGAGCGACCTCGGCCTGTACCGCGCTTTTCCAGCCCTCGTTAACTGGCAGATCGACATAGCGACGCATCTGGCTGCCGTACTCTGGCCGCATGCGGCGGCTGCCGACAGGCGTGCTCAGAATGTCCTCAATGGACTGCCGCAAATGCGCCTGGCCGGACAGCGGCTGCCCCGTGCGACGGTCCACTCCGATCATGTAGTTACTCCGTCAGCTGTTGCATATCCGGGTGCGCTTTGAGGAAGGCGTACTGATCATCGCCGCACGCTGTGACCTTACCGGTGATAACCGGTATGGCCTGGCCGTCGGGCATAATCAGCGTGCGTGAGGTGTACCGGGTGTCGCGAAACACTCGTGCCGGTCCGATGGGTGCCGGTGACTCGGTTTGGACTGGCTCAGGCAATGCCGTGACGGCAGTTGTTCGCTCCGTCTCTGTTCGCGTTTTGCTCATATGGGTTGCTCCAGAAATGCGAAAGCCCGCACGCGGCGGGCTGTGGATAAATGTCGGAGTCAGTGTTTGTGGTTCGGCGTGTTGCCAGTGGTGTCGATGATTTTTCCGCCGCCGTTGATATCGCCCGTGACCTGTAACCGGCCGTTGATCAGCACATTGCCGGTCAGGGTGATATCGCCTGCCGTGGCGTTGATCTCGCTGTCCGTTACGACCACTTCGGTTCCGCCGACTTTGATGGTCACGGTACCGCTTGGCACGGTGATGGTGTAGGTGCTGGCCTGCCAGTCATAGACCAGCGAGCCACCATCCTCGAAACGCCACACCTCGACATGGTCGCGGTTGTCCGGTGGTGCCCCGGCATCACCATACAGACCGGGGATAAATGTGCCCTGCGCCACATCACCGCTGGCACTTACCAGAGTTCCCTGCTCGCCCATGCTGGGCGCTCGCCAATGACGGGCTTTACCGGCGGCGATGCTGTGCCAACGCACCCAGGCACTGACCCAGTCCCCATCCGACACCCGACATGCGGGCGGCGAAGCGGTCAGGTCCAGCGCGACCACATAACAATCCTTGACCAGGCCGGCCAGCATGCGGTCATGCTGCGCACTGGGGTAGCTCATGCCATATCCTCCGGTGGCTGGTAGCTTCCTTCGCTGCCAGGCCCCGTGTCAGGGCTGAAACCCCAGAGCAAGGTACCCGGTGGCTGATTCGGCCACGGCCACTCTTCTACACCCAGGTAAATTGTCTGGGTCCATTCAACGACCCAGACCGCATAGCCGTCCAATTCGGGGCGAGTCCAGTCTTGGGCTGCCCGAACAAACTCGGCGGGCTCGACCTCCAGCCCCCATGTCTGGATACGCAACAGCACGGCCATTTGTGCAGCGGCGAATGCCGCTTTCTGCTGGCATTCGGCATCCTCACCGCCGACGATGAAGCGCACCTCCAAGCGCGCAACCAGCGCCGTCTCCCCTGTTCCGGGATCTTGGCCGGGTTCCAACTCCGCCAGTTCAATCACCGCAGCAGGCAAGTCGATGTGATCGGCCATATAGGGCATGGTGCGCACGCAAGCCAATCCTGGGATCGCTTGGTCGATTTGAGCCTCAACGGCCTGATACAAAAGCTCAAGACTGAAGTCAGACACGGGCGGATCCTCGCAGATACTTCTGCAGTTCAAAGTTCAGTTCCTGCTCCAGGATCTCAAGCAGGCGTTGGTGAGCCCGATTGGTCCATGACTCGAAGTGCGGCCGGACGTCCTCCAGGGATATCTTGGCCTTGGCAAGTGGAAAACGGCTGTCGTTCTCCGAGATCCAGCCTGAGCTAGCCCCACCACCGCCAGATACCTCACTGTCGGGATAATCGCTGGCCTTGAAGTGCTTGCTCGCGGTTCGAATCCAGATGTCGGGCCGGCTGCCATAGACCTTTTTGAAAAACGCTCCTTCATATCGACGGCCCGCTACCGAAACACCTGACCGTGATTGTCGTGGTCGACCCGCACGGCTGGCCTCAATCGCATTGATGCCGAACCACAGCTTGCCTTGCCCGTTACCAGAAAGCGGGTAGGCACGCAGGCGCTGCCGTACCGCTGACACCGCGATGCGCTCCTGCCGGCTGACGGTGCGGGCAATGTGGGTTCGCAACCACCGTAGCGTTTTGTTGATGGCCCGGCGCTGTGCAGCTAAGGAAGCCTTGGGCACCAGCGCTGCGAAGTCAGCAAACGCTTTCAGATCCGACCGATCAGCCTGCAGCGTGATTATGCCGCTGCTGGCTGACTGCTTGACGTAGCTGCCGACGCTCATGGGGATTTCCTCAGCACCAGAGTCACCAAACCATCGCCGCCGGGCTCCGGCCTGACGACGATGTAATTACCACCGCCGTCATGCACCGGCAGGTCGACCACGACATCTTGCCGCTCACTGACGCCCTCGGCGTCTGCCACCCGGATGACCAGGTGCGGCTCGCGCAGGCCGGTGTTGATCCGGCCGAGTTTGGGTTGCAACCATGGCGCCGAAAACATACCAAGGACTGGGCGACCTTCGATCAGCACCGGGTCGCCGAGGACATCGAATACCGTGTTGTCCAGGTCGCTGACCAGCTCGCGAAAGCTCATGGTTAGAGTTCCAGCAGGATCTGAGCACGGGGCCGTGAGCACAGGTGCAGCGGGTTGGATTGCGCTTCGCCGGCCACGCCCTTGTTGAACGGCAACGGCTCCAGCTTGCTGTAGTACGGAATGCCCTGGGTATTGACCGTTTCCATGTAGTCCGCCGGAGCGAACACCGAGATGTACAGGTCCGGCACGCCTTCAGGGACCAGCAGCGCCTTATCGTCGTGGACGAAGGCCACACCGGCCACCTTGCCACGGTAGCGCTCCCAGACGATGCCGCCGAACTCGAAACTCTCCCGAGCGTCACCTCTCAATGCCGCCGCTTGCTGCGTGGCGATGTAGGTTTCCTTGACCGACTTGTGAACGATCAGCTTGTTCCAGAAATTCTTGCCACAGAAGGCGCGGGAGCCGGTGCTGGTGACGCTGCCCAGCGCGTCCTCCTGCATGTCCAACGCCTCCCCGCACTTAACGCGCAGTTCGGTGCTCGGGTCGTTCAGCCCCATGGACAGTTTTTGTCGGGACACTCCGAAGGTGGCGTACAGGTCCAACAGAGGTGTCGAACCGTCGGCGTCCAGAATCAGGCCGTTGAGCGCGCCCATGCGCTGGAATTCGTGTGTGGCGTCCAACTGGCGGCGCGCTTTGGCAAGACGGGTATTCACGACGTCCTGTACCGCTTGCAACTCAGTACGGGTGCCAAACGCTCGGATGCCCTGGATCTCGTCGGCCTTGATGGTAAAGCGTTCCGGCAGGTGCACGGTGTTGAAAGGAATCATCTTGCGTTTGCTGGAACCGACGACCAGACCCGAAGTACCGCGCTCACCCGCAGGCACCAGGGCCAGGGTGTCGCCATCCTTCTCGATTTGCACTGTCAGGGTAGCAACACCCTCTTCTTGAAACAGGCCGAGGCTGCTGATGCGGCCCGGCAAATAGGGTTGTTCGTTGATTGCTGCGGTGAGCGCCGGTACGGCAAACGCTTCGTCGTCAAAAATGGCGAAATCGGCCATGGGTACACTCCAGAAATGAAAAAACCCGCCGGAGCGGGTTCAAAAAAGATTGTTTGTAGATCTATCCCTGACGCAGGGCTCGAATTGCATTGCCGATCCCATCGGCATTCAGGTCCAGTGTTTCCAAAGCAGTCGTGATGTTGTCCGCAACGTCCAACGAACCTCTATCAGCGACCCAGTTGGAAAGTTCTTCAACGGCAGCGCCAATTGCGTTCTGATTGATCAGCAATAGCTCCAGGGCGCTG
This sequence comes from Pseudomonas sp. H1_F01, assembly GCF_054681425.1. Lineage (NCBI taxonomy): Bacteria > Pseudomonadati > Pseudomonadota > Gammaproteobacteria > Pseudomonadales > Pseudomonadaceae > Pseudomonas > Pseudomonas sp. H1_F01. The sequence goes on from NZ_CP162823.1 coordinate 4,689,433, forward strand.
GCTAGGGCTTCGTTGTGGTCTGGCATAGAAATCGTCCTTAGGGAAGTTTTCTCTCATGCTAGTTCAACCACTTTAACGAACGATCAAAAAATGCGCGGCGAGGGCCCTTTCCGCGTCAGGGTCCAGGCCGGTCAGATGGGCTTCGCTCACCTCCGCCAGACGCACCACGGCACGGGCTCGACGGACCACGTCGGATTCGCCAAGCGGGCCGAAGAGGATCGCCACGGCGGTTTGCGTGCCGTCTTCGGATGTCGGGTCGTAAGGGGCAAACTCGCCTGTGGCGGTGATCAGCCCGAGGACCTGCCCTGGGTTCAGGGCTGGGCCTGCCGCGACGTTGATCGCTTCACGCGAGATGTTCCCGGCACCCTCGGACAGGAGAAATTCTCCGGCGTGCATCGGTTCCAGTTTGATGGTCATGGTCTTGCTCCTTTCGAGGTATTCGCGCTACCTGACTGCGCCGCCTGACGGGCTGCCCAGATAGAGGTGGGGTCGGGTTGTTTGGCCTGGACCTTCGGGGCCGGGTCTGCGTTGAACGGTAGGCTGTTGTCGATCTCGAAGCCTTTGCCGCTGCCCACCAACTTGTCGAACAGACGCGCTCGAACCGAGGCGGCATCCAAACCGGCCGCGACGTACTCGGCGCTGAACTCGGGCAGTCGTGCGGCAACGCACAGATCGTTTACGGCCTTGGCGCGGGCCAAGCCCGCCAGGACGATGGCCTCGTTTTCAAGCTTGGTCGAGTTGAGCAACGGCTCAATCAGGTTGCTGATGCCGTCCGCCGTACAACGCTGGGTGATCATCAAGGCCAGCTTGGCCGAGTTCGCCACAGGAGACTCCTGGGGCGGATCAGTAGGTTCAGGCTCCAGCTCGATATCCGGCTCAGGTGGCTCGTCCAGTTGGGCAAGCAATTCAGCCGGGGCATGCTGGTAACGCTGCAGCACGGCGCCCTGCCCCAAACACGCCTTGACCTTCACCCCGTCGCCCACCTCATCGGCCAGCCCCAGGGCCACCGCTTCGTTGGCGGTCAACCAGGTCTCAGCTGCCACCAGACGCCGAAGCTCGGCTTCGTCGATGTCCGGCGCCTTGGCCTTGTAGGCCGCGATAATGGCCTCCATGGTTTGATCCAGGACGTCGGCCACCTTGCGGAAGTCTTCGGCGTCCCCTGCCGCGTAGGTCCATGGGTTGTGGATCATCAGCATGGCGTTGGAGGCGATGACCACACGGTGCGCCCCGCAGACCGCGACACTGGCCGCGCTGGCTGCCAAGGCATCGACCCGGCCGGTGCAACGCTCGCCCAAGCGGGACAACGCGTTGTGCATCGCCAGACCATCGAACAAATCGCCGCCGATGCTGTTGAATGCGGCGATAACCGGCGATACGCCGTCGTCCATGGCGCGCAGATCCTGCACGAACTGATTCGCCGTGATGCCCCAGGTGCCGATCTCGCCGTAGACGAACACCTCGATAACCCGCTCTTCGGCTTCGCCGTTCTCCTGCATGGCGTACCAGGTCTTGTCCTGGACGTTCACCCGCTGGCCGGCTCTGTTGTAAATGCGCGGAAGCGCTGGTTTGCTCATGGTTGCTCCTTGTCGTCAGTAACCTCGACGGCTTCGTGCGTGTTGTAGTTGAGGCCCAGCGCTTGGGCCCTTGCGTTGTCGGCTGCGTTTTCCGCGTCGACGGTTTCGGCGTCGTAACCGGTGCGGGTGACCATTTCGCTGCGTGAGGCGAAGCCGGCTTGTACTTCCATACGGCGGGCCTGCACATCCTGGACGGGCTGGATGTAGGCCCAGCCTTGCGGCACCCAGCGTGTGCGCAGGTATTCGCGGCGCCGTTTGGCGTAGTCGTCCAGCACCAAGGCACCGGACAGGACCGCCATGTCCATCCAGGCGGCACGGATCGGGCGGCAGAGCTGGTGCACATAAACGCCGAACTGAAGCTGTTCCAGGCGGCGCCGGAACTCGTTCAACACGACGCGCAACGCCCGGTCATTCACTTCACGCATGTCACCGGTGAGGATCTCGTACGGTGTGCCGGTGCCCGCCGCTGCGGCCATCAGTTGTTGGCGCATGAAGTCGGGGTAGTTATTGCCTGCGTCCGGCGGTTTGGAGAACTCAACCTCCTCTCCCGGCCCCAGCTCCTGCATGGTGCCGGGCTCCAGCGCGACCATGGGCGTGAAGCCGTCACGGTCAAAGCTCAGCGGCTCACCGGTAACGGGATCCCTTGGCACGGGGCCAGACTCCGGTGCCGGGCGGCTGATGAATCCGGCAAAGAGGTTTGCTACTTCCTGCCGGAACAGCACTGCGTCGTCATAATTATCCAGGCTACGCAGGCGCTTGAGTACGGGAGACAGGCGCGGTACACCGCGCAATTGCCCCGGCTCTACTGGTTCGAAGATGTGCAGCACCTGTGATGCCGGCACCCGTACCAATTGGTTGTAACCCGCGTTCAGCGATACGCCGTCGCGAGGGTGCGACAGGTACATCCAGTAGGCCACCCGCTTGCCCTCCGGATTGAACTCGATGCCAGCACGAATGGCGTTGCCGGTGCGCGTGGTCTCGAATTTGTCGTGGGGCACGAACTCCGGCGCAAGGATCTGCACCTGAAGCGGCACCGCCAGCCCCTCGTCCAGGCGGCGGGGTCGTAAGCGGACAAAGCATTCGCCGGAAGTCTCGACGGTGCGAGCGACCAGCGCCTGCTGCCCATAGAAGTCGGTGTGCTCATCGGCGTCCGACTCGTCCACCCAGTCATCCCAAAGCAGCTGCAGCAGCTTTCGAAGCGCGTTGTCTTCGGTGTTCGGCCTGGGCGTGATGCCCGTGCCGATCAAGTTGCTGACGCGTTTGTCGATGACGTTGAAGGCGTACGGGTCGTTGCGTACCGCAGCCCGCGACCGGCCGCGCAGGTTGCGCAGTGCCGGTGTGTTGATGCTGTTGATTCCGTTGTCGGGTGCATCCCAGCCAGTGGATCGGCGACCCTCTCCGGCGCCTTCGTAACTGGCCTTGATGTTCGACGGCAACAAGAATCCGCTACGGCTGAGCGTCGGATAGTGTCGGGCCATCAGACTCCTTTGCCTCCGTGATAAAGCCGGACTACGCGGGAGCGCGGCCCGGCCGAGTTGACCAGAGAGGTGCGGATCTCATCGCGGGCCTTGATCAGCTCGTCGACGGTGCGGTACTCCACGGTGCGGTCGGTGTAGCGCACGACTTTCTCACCGCGAGCGATGGCCGCCTCAACCGCGTCGAGGTGCTTCTGTGTAAAGGACATATCAGCGTCTCTTCAGATAGCCGCTGGTGGAGCTGCGGCGTTGAGGGGGTGGTGCAGCGGGTCGTGGTTGAGCCGCTTGAACGACAGGTTGTGGTGCGAGTTGGGGCATGGCCGCCGGAACAGGCTGAACGACTCGTTCGCCTTGCACGGGCTTGATCCCCAGCGCGTCATCGAACAACCCAGACTGCGCCAGGGCCTGGCGGACCCGCTCCCAGTCGTGCTCCTTGTAGCGGTTGATGCCCAGGTAATGCGCCATGGCAAGGCAGTACACCATCAGATCGAGGGCTTCGTTGCGCTCGGCCTTGCCCTTGACCCATTCAATGCGCTTGTGACCCCGCACATACCGGGCGACCTTACGTTCGGCCACGCACTGTGCGAAGAAGTCGTCCGGCAGGTCACTGGCAAAGTGCAACGCGCCTGGCCCGCTCTCGAACGGGTAGCGGTTGTAGATCCAGTCTTTCGCCGTGTCGGTACCGACAAACCACAGCTCGGCGCCGTTGCGTTCGGTCTGGCCCTTCCAGGTCACATCCACCATGGATGGCCGCTGGGCAATCACGGGCTTGCCGGGCTTGCTCGCGCCCTTGATGGCGAACACGTTTCGCCAGCGGCGCACGCGGCAGAACTGATAGACCTCATCGGTGTGATGGCCGCCGGAGTCGACAGCCGTCGCCAGAATGCCCAGGCCAACACCGCACGGATGCCGGTATTTGGCCTTGAGCAATTCGTCCAGCGCCGCCCAGGTGCGGTCGTCTGCCGGGTCGCCTGCGACAATCTGATAGTCAATGACCCAGCGCTCCATGCCAACGCCCCAGCCCATCGCCATGAACTCCAGGCGGTTGGCCTGGACGTCAACAGCGCCGGTGATCATGAGCACGCCGGCCGGCATCGAGCCGAGGGTGAAGTTTTCCAGGCGTGCCCGGTGCTTCAGGGTATCGGCCTTGGTTTGCTCCTGGGCGCTGTCCCACACCTTCGCCAAACGCGTGTTATAGAACACCTGCATCGGTTCAAGGTCGCCCTTGGCCTGGGCTTTTTTGGCCTTTTCGAACTGCTTGGCGAGGGACTTCCAGTCCATCCAGCCGAGCGGTGAATATAAGGCGTTGAGGGTGAACCCCACCGTCTCGCCGTCACCCTCGGCATGGGCGCGCCATTCGCCTTTGGCGAGCATCTCGGCCTTGTGGTACTCCTCGATCAGCACGTCACAATCAGGGCCCGCGCACTGGTAGTGCACCACGCTGAAGTCCCCCGAGTAGTGCAGGCGTTCCCATTCCAGGGTCTGCATGTGGCCGCAGGTCGGGCACGGCACGTAGTAGTGCCGCTGGTCGCTGCCCTCGAACAGGTCGGAGATCCGCGAGGCGCCCTTGATGGTTGGGGAACTGGAGAAGTAGAACTTCGCATTGCGACCGAACGTACTACCCCGCGTTTCCGCCAGCTCGATGGGGTCGCCCTCCTCGCCGATGTCCACTTCCCAACGGTCAATCTCGTCGCCGTAGACGTAGCGCGCCGACAGCTCCGAAAGGTTGGCCGCCGAGCCGGCTGTCGTGACGTACAGCGACCCGCCTTCGAACTCCTTGGTGTCCATGGTGTTGCGCGAGTCTCGCGAGCGGCTGGAGGCCACCCGTTCGCGCAGCACCGGCGTGGCCTTGATGGTCTTGCCAATCCGCGAGGAGACCCGCTTCGCCAAGCCCAGGCTCGGCAGCAACGTCAGGATGTTCGACGGCGCCATGTGGATCAGGCCGCCGATCCAGTTCAAGGCGATCTGGGTTTTCATCAACTGCGAGGCGACCATGGTCACCACGCGTTTGCAGGGGTGAGCCGGTGACAAGCAACGCATGGGTTCGCGGGCATACGGTGTACGCGCCGTGCGGTACTGGCCGGGCTCGGCGGCGCCGGTGTCACGCGGGATGCGCATGTATTCGTCGGCCCATACATCGATCCAGACATCCGGGTCGGGACGCAGCCCACGGAAATACGCCTCGCGGTACACCTCTGCACCGTCAGGGATTTCCGTGGGCATAGGCTCAACTCGTGTTCAGGGCGTGTTCAAGGTCCGCCGAGGACAGGCGCTCCGCGTCCTCCAGCGTGCGGCGCAATGCCGCCGTCAGGTGCTTTTCGATTTCCCAGGGGTCAGTCATGACCGCCAGCTCCGGCGCCAGTTGTGGCGGCATGCCGAACAGCTGATCGCGCAGGAGGCGGCCAGCGTTGTAGGCACCCAGTTTCACAGCGGGTAATGCGACCAGCGATCCCTTGGCTTTGTGCAGCTCGATTTCCGCGAGCTGGGCCAGGTTGTGCTCGCGCAGAGCGCGGGCTTTCTGGAAGTCGGGGAGCTGCCCCGCAGGGGTGTTCGCGGGCGGCGGCGCAGCCGTGCAAGTCGGCTCAACCGAGGTTGAAAGCTGGCCGTACACGTCACGCTGAATCCGGTCCTGCTGGTGACGCTCGGCAACGGCGGCTTTGCTCGGGTCGGCAGTGTCGCGAATCAACGCTTCGCTGGCCTGAACATCAACTTGTTTGCCGTCGGCACTGAGCACCAGCCGGTTATTGTTTTTCAACCAGGTGATGTAACTCGGTGCTCTGCCGATCCGGGCCGCGAAGGCGCTTTTCGACAGGTACTGTGGTTCTGTCATGAGCCCTCCTTTCAACGGCTTTTCAATGCAGACCTTTCAATTTCAATGGGTTGAATTTCAGTAAGCTGGCAACCCTTCCGCTAACGCTTTCCCGCGGGTTTGCGACCCCGTACCCCTGGAATGTTGCCAGGGTCCCCGGCGCCAAAATCACCCCTGCCCGCCAGCGCTGGGTGGTGCCTCTGCTACACCCAGCCGCTTGGCGGCCCAGCGTTCGTAAAGGCCGATGGCTACATCGGCGCCGGCCATCGCCGTCAGGCTTCCCAAGGCGCCTGCTGTCCAGAGCGACATGCCGGCGGCGATCATCAACATCATCGCCGACACCCCGCAGACAACGCAGCCACCGGACCGCAGTGCCAGGCGCCTCAACAACACCCAGCCCCGCGCCCCGTCCTTGTCGGCACGCCACATCTCCCCCGATACGCCGCCGACCAAGGCCAGAAGAATTACTAACCAGATCGGCATCTCTGCCAGTGCTTGCTGCTCGCTCGTCATTGCCCGCCCCTTAAACGCAAAAACCCGGCGCAAGGGCCGGGTTTGGTGTGTGGTGCCTGCCGCTTTATGCGGTCGCACCTATCGAAGATGAGTACTTTTTACAGGTCGATTCCGGTGGCAGCAAGCCTGTTTTAATGCCACCCGGTGAATGTCTGGTGAACGCCTAGGCAATGTCGGCGAATATCTTTATTTCGGCTTCCAGCGCCTGGGGCGCTGTCCTTCCTGTCCCACTATCTCGGGTCAAAGTAGGACAGCTACAGACGCCTAGAATCGGGGCCTGCCCCACTGTCCTACTTTATTTTCTATTCTCTCCCGTAAAGAGAAAAAGCTAAGAGCACGCGTGCGCGCCATGGGCGCGTATGCACTCCCGCTACGCTCACACATGGGCGGGACGTGCGGGAAGGTTGGACAGTAGGACAGACCAACAACAGCGCGGCCCGCGCTCGTCCAGCTGCATCAAACAACAGTGGGACAAGGCGAGCCGGTAGGACAGCCACAGACGCAGACAGGATCAAGCAGCGATCCCCATCAACAGCCCATAGATGCACAGGTGCGCGTCATGCAGGCGCTGGTAGTAGGTGTCACGCCCGCAGCTGCAATGGGCATACTTCAGGCGCATGTCGGTGTCTTGGTTGCAGTAGTGCTCTCGCACGATTTGCTCATGCACCGGATCGAGATGTTTGGTCACGATCAGCTCAATATCCAGAGAACCTTCCAAGGGCGCACGGAACGCCCGCCGGCCTCGAATCAGTTGCCCATTGCTCTCCATCATCATGGCAACCATGTTCCCACCGGCGAGCCCGCCTGCACTGAGGTCGCTATGCAGCTCCTCGGCCCATTTACGCAGCCGCGCATCGATTTCCTTAATCATCGAAACATGGCTCCTGAATCGGCTGGACTTTCAGGTTCGATGCTCCACCCCAATCTTTTGGCCTCTTGTAACCCCAGGGCCGGACGCCGCTCTTAGGCAATGCGGATAGCCGGACCTTACGCCAACCCAACCGGTGCATGATCGCCCCAACGCGCATCTGTTCAGGCTTGCCCCAATGTCCGTAGTCCAGCTTCAAAGCCCCAAGCAAAATGTCTGTGCCGGTCGCCGTCTCTCCAACCTGATACTCCTCGAGCCAAGTCAGAATGGGGCCTTCCCACTCATCCACCACAAAGCGCTCTTCCTGAGCTTCAGCGAACAGTGGCGCCTCCTCCCGGTTAACCCACCAGATATCGCCAGACTGATAGCAAAACATCGCCTCGGCCCACAGCTGGTCACGGATCTCGCGCAACTTATCAAGGTCCACCTTGGTACAAGCAACCGGCCAATATCGACGGTTGCCGGTGGCATCCTTTAGGTATTCATCCTGGTTAGTCGTACCCACGAAAACACACTGGCGTGGCACGTCCATCGTTCTGCGGCCATAGCTCTCGCGGTAAGTGTCCGTCGAGGCCGAGAAGAACTGCTTCGCCTTGGTGGACTCGGCCTTGTTGAAACTGTCCAGCTCCCCCAGCTCAACGATCCACTTGCCGCGTATCGCCTGAAACCCATCCTTGTCGCCCAAGGCGAAGGGGGTATCCATAAACCAGGCACCTCCCAGCACCGACATGGCCGTGGATTTACCGGCGCCCTGTGCGCCTTCGAGGATCATCACCGAGTCAGCCTTGCAGCCCGGCTGCATCACCCGACCGACCGCCGACACCATCCAGCGCTTACCGACCTTGGAGCTGTAATCCGTCGGGGCTACGCCCATGATGTCTGTCAACCAGGTGTCGAGCCGGGGTACCCGATCCCACTCCAAGCCATTGAGATAATCGCGTACCGGGTGAAAGGCATGGTCATGTGCAACAACACTGACAGCCTCAATAACGCTGCTCGCCTTGACCCGCAGGTTGTACTGTTGAGCGAGCCACTTCATGACCAGCATGTCATCAATGTCAGCCCAATCACCGACACCGCCGCCATACGGGGCAGCACGCAGCTTGACGATCTTGGAGCTGAACGCACTGAAGCCAATTACACCGGCCCAACGTTCGTCATTGCCAAGGATCAGCTCTACGTTTTGCATGTGCGCGATCAACATGCCGTTTTCCGTGCGGGCCAACTGGTCTTTCCAGCCACCCGCTGCAGGGGGCTTGACCACCGCCAGAACCTGGCGGCGCACCGCCTCCAATCCTTCAGCACAGTGCAGGTCGTTGAAGTCGGTCCACTTGTCCTCTCGCTCCCCCGAAAAGATAGGACCGACTACCTGACCCCCTACAACCGTTGCCGCGTTGTTGGCTTTCTCTTCACCTGGGTTCCAGGGCTCGCCATTCGGGCGCTTGGTTTTCCAGTCATCGTCCCGGCAGATGATGATTGGACGCCCCGGGAACCGCTCGCGCATTGCCTTGGCGACCATCATGAGGTTGCCCGCATCAAAGGCAATGGCGACCGTCAACGAGGTCGCCATGTGCAGGCTTGCACCGGTGGCGTAGCCCTCACATACCAGCACTGGCTCGCCCGGCTCAGGGTGCGGACCAATGAGGTGGAAGGCGCCTTCCTTCGCCATCCCATAGGGCCAGTAAGACTTGTCGCGGCCAGTGTCCTCTTGCTTCTCGGGAAATATCACTTGTAACCCGACGATCTGGTCCCGAGCGTTTTGCATGGGCACCAAAACCGCGCCGGAGCGCGGAGCATAACGAACGCCCAGGCCCACGATCTGCTTTCGATCCAGATAGGCGCTACGGCCCTTCTCGGGCATCCGCTTGAATAAACCAGCAGCACGGTTAGCCGCTCGACGGGCAGCGTTGGCAGCCTTCTCGGCGGCTTTGCGCTTGGCTTCCTCCTGACGAGCGCGCATGACTTCACGCTCTTCAGGCGTCATCCGGCCAGGTTTCACCTTGATCTTTTGCGTTTCCCCTGTACGCCAATCGCCGAACGCACCGAAGATCAGGGTTTCGCCCTTCTCGGTGTGGTGCTCGTGTAGAACGTACCAGCCGTTTTTCTCTTTGCCCTTATCCAGGGCGGTCTTGCATCGAGTCAGCTTGCCGTAAAGCAGTGGCTGCGCGGGCTCCAGACCGAAGTCCGCAAATTGATTCAGCACGTCATCGAGCATGACGAGCCTCCCGCATCTCATCGATGGACTGACAGTTCACACACTGAGTGCAGCCCTGCTGGGCCAGTCGCCGTGCCTCGGGGATCGGATCGTCACAGCTTTCACAGAACAACAACGAATGCCCAGGCAACGCCGGCTTGAACGCACTGCGAGCAGCAAGCGCCTGATCGATGCGCTCCTGCACCAAGTCATTGGCGAAATCAGCAATGTCAGCCACGGCTGTCACCCCGCGTTGTCTGGTTGACGTACGTGGCGCGGTTGAACAAGCCCAGCAGCCCCTGAATACCTCGAAACACCTGCAGGCGGATCGCGGCCAGCTCGTGATCGCTGACCACCCCATCACCAATGCTCTTGGCCCAGGTATCGGCCAGATCAGCCACCTGCCGGAAATACTCGGCGAGGCCAATGGTCAGGGTTTCCGGCATATCGGTGGTGTACACCTCGGACAGCTCATGCCAGATCGTATCGCCGACCAAGGCATGCACCGCATCCAGGATGCGTCTGTCCTTCGTCAGTTCGAGGATCTCGCCAAACTCTTGGATGTTCACCGAGTGACTGGGGTGCGTGGGGGACAGCTTGTGCTGCAGGGTGGTGGGGTTTCGGCCGGTGGTGGCGGCGATTGCAGCGGCGCCGCCCGGATAGTCCCGTGCGGCATGGTAAAGCGCCAGATCGAGCGGCAGGACTTCCCGCTGTGCTCGTTCGACGCAACTCAGAGCGATTCGGCTCATGGCATTAATCCTTAAAAGTTGCCAGTGCCGCGCGACATGCAGTGGTGATACATTTGCCGCGTGGCTTGAAAGGGCCCAAACGCCGGCTAGATCTTCGGGATCAACACCGGCACCGTGCCGGGGCGAACAATCCATTTGCTCACCCCTGGCGCAACAGCTGCCCAATCTGTGGTGGAAAAGGCAGCAACACCAAGGCTTCCGAGCCCTGGGAAAGCGCGATAAAGAGAGGTGGTTTGCATGTGGTGTGCCCGCCTACCTTTATCGCGACCCGACAGCGCTGTGGTGGTGCGTGTCGGGAGGAACTGGGCGACCTTTGGGTCGCCTTTTTTCTAGTTATGCTGCTTTTTGTCGTACAGATTCCTCAAGCAGCCATGTCGCTTCAAATGAATTGCCCTCTCGCATTGCAACATCAGCCAACAGCACCGCATATTGCGTTTCACCGGTGTAATCGGTTCGAGGCAAACGACCCGCTAAACGCCACTTGTTCAAAGCTTGGTAGCTTCGTCCACAGACCTTTGCAGCGACTCCGATACCACCAACAGCCTCGAACGCAAATGCTATGGGGTTAGAAAAATTGTCAGGATCCAACATGGCCACCTCACTTATCAACTCACGGTTGATATTAAACATCAACTGACTATTTAGCAACCTTTCTGGCACTCTCAACTCATGGTTGATAAAAATGCAATCCGCGCAGCTTTCAGCGAGCGCCTACACGAAGCCCTCGACGATTTCGGCGTACGTAGCCGGGGCCGTGGCGTGGATATTCATCGTCAATTGAAAGCCAAAGGTGTTGAAAAGACGCCGCAAGCCATCAGTAAGTGGCTTAATGGCGAAGCAATACCCGAAGCGGATAGCATGTCAACGCTCTGCTCATGGCTTGGGGTGCGCAGGGAATGGATGGAATATGGCGTACACCCTAAAAAACCCGAGTCCTACCATGATCAAGGCGGACTAGGGTCAGGGAAAGAGAGCAATGTCAGCGAGATCAAACAGCGTTTTGGCAAGGTACCGCTGATCTCCTGGGTTCAAGCGGGGGCTTGGTGTGAAATCATTACAAATTTTGAGGTTCATGAACCAGATTCCTGGCTATCTTGTCCTGTTCCAATTAGCGCTCAAGGCTACGCATTAAAAGTTCTAGGCGATTCAATGACGAATCCTGGTCCCGGACGTAGTTATCCTACTGGCTGTATTATTTTTGTTGATCCCGAAGCAGAAACAAAGACGGGAGACAGAGTAATAGCCAGATTACCGCGGACAAATGAAGCAACATTTAAAGTCCTGGTGGAGGATGCTGGTCGAAAATTTTTAAAACCCATAAATCCACAATATCCTATTATAGAATTGACCGAAGAAACCCACATTTGCGGAAAAGTCGTAGGTTCATTCACTCCAGAATAATCAACATCAAGTAACTTCAATTAAATTAAAAACGTCGTACCCTCCTTCGGGTTTACGCTTAAAATCGCCAATTTGGACTTTAAAACCTTTGCTTACTATCTGTTGGATAATCTGATCAATATATTCAACATTTTGAGCAAAACTCCCCAACCCCAGCATTTGCTTGCCTAAACCAGTCAAAGGATATCCAGTCAACTCTAAAGTCACACTGTCATCCACATGCGTGACTACTAATAATTTCTTATTACATTCGATTAAACGTAGCCACGACTTATCTGAACAGGTCACTTTCCTGTGAATACCGCCACCAGCTACACCACTTAAGATTCCTAACGCATCAAGCTCCAAAATTTCGCCAAAAGAGAAATATTCCTTCCAAGATGGCTCGAGCATAATCAGGCCGTCCACAACAATTCCGCCGAGCCTTTCAATAAGTTTGGCTTCAGACTGCTCCAGACTTCTCAAAAACTCCATGCATCTTAGCGAGTAACTACCAGGAGCCTTAACCTCTCCTGCAAGCAACTGCCCCCAAAGTCGCTGCATATCTTCAGTATGAACATCACTAGCATAATCCCTCCAGCGATAAATCCAGTCCTCCCCAACGTGCTCATCAGAGCAACACTCATCCCCATCATTAATTATTTTCTCCTCAGCATGGAGAATAGCTTGGGCTAGGTTTAACTCTTTTCGAACTGTATGGTATGAGGTTTGCGAAGAGGTCTGCTCGATCAAGGCTGCCATATTAACTGTAGGTTCGATTCTGGATTGACCTTCACACTTAGCTTTCTCAGAAGAAAAATCCAACCGAAGCTTGAAGTCAGAAAGATTTTTAGCTCCAGAAGTAATTTCCTCTGCGTCACGTGCCGCTTGAGCCAAGGACAATATCTCAGCTCTTTTAAGCTCTATCTCAACTAGCCCTTCGCGCCTTTTCTGGAAGGGACGTAGCCAGCCACCAATTGCCTTCTCGGTTAACGTTTCCCACAGCCGGATCGATAATTTCTCCCCTGGGATCTCCATTGCCGCTCTCCTTACCCACCGATGCAACCGATAGAAAAACTCTTTTCGCACTAGCCTTGAAAATACAGGCCTTTTGACACCAAGACAAATATCAACCTATGGTTGTTGACATATAGCAACTGATAGTTGATATTCCATCTCACTCTCCACCACAGAGCGAGGCAAAACCATGCACACCACAGCATCCCTGCACATCCATCCGGCCGTTGCCGACCCATCCCGAATCTTCGAAGTCAGGCGCTTGGCCCGCAGTCACGGCTGCACCTTCATTCCATCTAAACCCAAGCCACAGGCCCGTATCGCACCGATTTCATTCGATCCAAACGACGGAGGACGGGCGGCATGAGCAAATTCAAGATCGACAACCGCACACTGACCTTACTCAGCGCCCAAGGGAACCTCAGCGGGACTTTCAACCACACCCTACGGTCAATGCCTCGACGCGATGTACTGGCGTTTCGGTTGAAGGTTGAACGCAACAAGGCGGACAGCACCTTCACCATTGAGCTGGGCTCAGAGCGCCACACGTTGACTCTGCCTAACACCAAGAGAACTCACTTGAAGCTGGCCGACTTCATTGAGGAGATCGTCAATGGTCCTTTTGACCAGACTGGCGAACCGCATCCGGTACGACATGCTGAGCGCGAGTACGGCGCTTTCAGTGCCCAGCAGCGCGAACAAGTTTCCAGACTGATTTACACGGGCGGATTTATCGACCTGGACCTGGGCTTTGAACTGCCGATTCGGCTCGCCGTGCACAGGACACGGACACGCTCGGGCATCACCGTAGTCATGAGCATCGGCGTCAAAAGCCCGCGTACCAAGTGCTTCACCGTGTACGGCACCGACGCCGAGATGTACGAGCAGGTTTGCGAATCCATCAACCACCTGGCAGCGCTGGCGACACCCGCCGCGCACGCCGCTTAGGAGGGCCGACATGGAGCGCAATCTCGAAAAGACCGCCAAGCACTTCGGCCTGACCCGCCCCGCCCTGATCAAGCTCATGCGTGAGAAGGGTCTGCTCACCGACCGCAACCTGCCGGCGTTCCCCGTCCGCGACCGTGAATACCTTCGGGTCAAGGACAGCAACTGGTACCACGACACGCTGGGCATGCAGTACAGCCAATCGACACGCGTCCGGCAGGCCGGCATCCCCTGGCTAGCAGAACAACTGGGCCTCGACCTTCCTGCCATCCCGGCAGACAACCGTGACGTGGCCTAGGGAATACGCCCGCCAGATCATCGCCCTACGCACCCTCAAGGAGCGCAACGCCGCGCTCCTTGAGGTGCCGGAACATCTGCGCGAGCTGACCAAACGCCATTGCCTGAATGCCTGGAATCACCCGGCCCGAAACAAACGCATGGAGAGCCCAAAGCCTCATGACTAGCCAGCCTCAAAACCCGCTGCGCCTGATGCCAGCACCGGAGACGGCCACCGTCGAGCTGCTGTATCGCACCTTCGGCGACGTGCTTATCCCCCTCGAAAAGCTGCGCGTGCAGTACTTCCGCAACCTCAACGAGCAGTCATTTGCAGCCGAAATCACCAGCGGCCGCATTCAACTGCCCGTGACCACGCTGGACAGCAGTCGCAAAGCGCCGAAGTACGCGCACATCCGCCACGTCGCGGCATTGATCGACATCCAGGCCTACAAGGCCGACGAAGTTCACGCGAAGGCACAGGCCGACGCAACCGAAGAAGTCCAACCGTAACGGCTGCCACCACCAGCCACCCAAACCACCAGGAGCACACCACATGACTGCAATTCAAATCTGCGCATTGATCGGCCTGATAGTCGGCGCGGCCCTCATCTACTGGACCGGCTACCGAGGCGGGCTCATTGACGGCCGCGTCGAAGGCATCGAAGAGGGCACGAACGACGAACGCGCCGCCAACGCGAAAACCATTCGTGAGCTGAAGGCATCCCTCCAATTCATTCGCGCCGATCACAAAAACCTCGCAGCCCATGCGAAGCGGCTGAGGGAAAGCCAAGCCTTCGGCCCTCAAGAGCGCCAAACGCTTATGCAGATCGCCGAGAAACTGAGGTTGGCCTCTGACACCTTCCGCGCCATGAGTTCGAAGGCACAGGCACAGCAGGCGCTCGACCTGCGCGAAAAAGCGCTGGGCATGGCCGCTCTGCTGGATCAGGTCAAAGTGGAGGACGCAGCATGAGCCGTCATTGCCCGACGCTACGCCTCTCACCTCAAGACGCCGGCGTGCTTCACCAGCAACACGCCAAAGCCACCGCCGAACTGCGCGAAGTGACTCGATTCCGCAAAGAGTTCGACCGGCAACTTTCGCTGCTGATCGGCTACGACGCCCTGCGCAAGTTGCATAAGGACACCCAGAACGCCCTGCTGCTAGCCGACTTGGTCAAGGAGGCAGCATGAACTGGATCCTCACGCATACCGGCAAACGCTTTGACTTGTTCGAGCCGGACGCCGACATGATCGACCCGAGGGATATTGCCCACTCACTGGCTCATTTGTGCCGCTTCAACGGCTACACCAGCGAGTTCTACAGCGTGGCCCAGCACTGTTGCTTGGTTGCGGATCTGGTGCCGGCCGAGCACAAGCTCGCCGCCCTCCTCCACGACGCGACCGAAGCCTACATCGGCGACATGGTGCGGCCGCTCAAACAGTGGATGCACGCCTACCAGGACGTCGAGACATGGATCTGGGAACGCATTTGCACCCGCTTCAGCATCGATCAGGATCTGCCGGCATCCGTCACCCAAGCCGACCTGATCGCCCTGGCCACCGAGCGCCGCGACCTGATGCCTCCCGACCCGGCCACCTGGGATTGCCTTGTCGGCATCAAACCCGCGCCAGAACGCATCCGGCCGTGGTCACCCACCGAAGCCCGGCTCACCTACCACCAGCGCCTGATGGACCAACTCGCTATCGAACACCGGAGGAAAGCGGCGTGAAGCAAGTACAGAACCACACCCCATCCCAGGCCGCTTTGCTCCGTAGCGCTAGCAAGGTCGACGCGCCTGTAAAAAACAGTCTCTGCTGCGCAGCAGCAGGCATTACTGCTCTTCCCAGCAGCACCACCGAGGCGCTTATACCCCACGAAAAGCTGCGCGGGGCAGCGCACACTGAAGCAACGCTAATCGCTCAGGATCGCCCGCTCGCGCAGCCTGTCGTGGGGTATACGCATGGAGGCTGGGTATGACCGCCTTTTCCCAAACCCCAATAAGCACTGCCGTCATCACCCAATTTGGCCTCGACCTCTCGGGCAAGATCCGCGTCGATCTGTTTGCCGGTGGTGGTGGCGCAACCATGGGTCAGGAAATGGCCACGGGCAAAGCCGTCGATATCGCGATCAACCACAACCCCAAAGCCATCAGCATGCACAAGCGCAACCACCCAGGCGCAGAGCATTACATCTCGGACGTCTATGAGGTGTGCCCCCGAAAGGCGACACGAGGCCGCCCCGTGGCACACCTACACGCAAGCCCCGAATGTACCCATCACAGCCTTGCCGCCGGAGGTCAACCACGCAGCAGTGCCAGCCGCTCCCTGTCGTGGGTCACCGTCAAGTGGGCCGGACAGGTCAAACCCGACCTCATCACTATGGAAAACGTCTGGCAGATCCTGCAATGGGGCCCCTTGATTGCTAAGCGATGCAAAACCACCGGCCGGGTGATTCGCCGCGATGGGAGCGTGGCCGCACCAGGCGAGCGCGTTCCAGTTCAGGATCAATACCTGGTGCCTGATCCGAAACGTAAGGGCAAGACCTGGCGCCGCTTCCTGCAGATCCTTAAGAACATGGGTTATGACATTCTGCATGGAAAGCTCAAAGCCTGTGATTTTGGCGCCGCTACCACACGCGAACGCCTTTACATGGTCGCCCGATGCGATGGCAAACCACTGTACTGGCCGGAGCCGACCCACTTCAAGGCACCCGCAAAAGGCCAAAAAGCTTGGCGCAATGCAGCCAGTTGCATCGACTGGTCGATCCCCTGCCCGAGCATTTTCCTGGCGAAAGAAGAAGGCCGTGCCGCTGGTGTTCGCCGGCCATTGGCAGACAAGACCATGGAGCGCGTGCGCAAAGGTGCTCGCCGCTATGTGGTCGATCATGCCGACCCGTTCATCGTAAGCGTCAACCACTCAGGCAACGACATTGCACGATGCCAGTCCGTGCAAGATCCAACCAAGAACATCACCGGAGCGCATGGCTTCGCCCTGGTGACGCCACAAGTCGCGCCTTTCCTCACAGAGCACGCCAATGCAACATCCCAGCGAACCATGCCGGCTGACGCACCGCTGGGGACCATCTGCGCACAGGTCAAGGGCGGACACTTCGCACTCGCCGTGGCCTACATCGCTCAACACAACGGCGGCTTCAACGAAACGCTGGGACGGCACCCAGACCAACCTCTGACAGCGATAACCACCACGGGCAGCCAACAACAGTTGGTAACCGCCAACCTGCTGACCCTGCGCAAGAACTGTGTAGGCAGCGCGATGGATGAGCCGATCTCAACTATCTGTGCCGGCGCAGAACATCACGCGCTGCTCGAGTACACACTCGCACCGGATGTGGAGGAAGGCGCCCTGCGCGTTGCGGCCTTCCTGATGGGGTACTACGGCACCGACAACATCTACGACCTGCGCGACCCGGCGGCCACTATCACGACACGGGACCGGCTGGCACTGGTTACCGTGGTGATCAAAGGCACACCGTACGTCATTGCCGATATTGGCATGCGCATGCTGACGCCCCGGGAGCTTTATCGAGCCCAGGGTTTCCCGGACAACTACGTAATTGACCATGGTCACGACGGCCGGAAGTTCAGCAAGAAAGACCAGGTATTGATGGTCGGCAATTCTGTCTCCCCCTGGCCGATGATGGCATTGATCAACGCAAATACGGCTCAAGAAGACGAGCCCATGAAGGAGGCGGCATGAACACTCTCTTCTTACTAATGGCCCAATATGAAGGGCAAGCTGTCATCCCGCTTGATCGGGTATGCGCTGATTACATGCATTTGACGGTCGAGAAGTTCAAGCGAAAACAACTGGATGGGGAGATAGATATTCCAGTCGTACGCTTGGGGGCAAACTCTCAGAAAGCTGCGCTTGGCATTCACTTGAAGGATCTGGCGGACTACATCGATCGGCAGCGTGAAAAAGCCATGAGGGAACAGAATCAGCTGATGGGCAGAGCAGCTTGAATTAGCCGTTACTACAGCGGAAAGTACACGCCTTCTAGCATGGCAGGACATTTCATTCTAGAAGGCGCTTGCTGCATACAGTCAAAGTAAAGCCTTAAAAAACCTTAAGATTTCTTAGGTTATCGCGAGCCGTTGAGTTGGGGTCCGCACGAAGAAACTCACCATCAAATACTTCGACCTCAGCGCCGGTATGCCAGTCACCATTGTGAAAGTACCGAGTTTTGAACGAAATACCCGACTCGATCAAATGTGCAGCCAACGCACGGGCAATTACATAATTGTCCTGAGTATTATGTTTCCGTATTTTTACCGATTCAATGTGTTCTTTCTTACTGTCTAAGCGAATAGCGGTGATGTAGTACTGTTTCATGAGGACGCTCCGATTTTTTTTGCCTGCTGCCGGAAAATGGGGACTGGATCCAATTTTTCAAGTGTCCAAGAAAAAAATCGGTGCGACCTCAAGCCATAACCTTCTTCATCCAGGGCCAATCTTGGTATCGATCCTGTCGCCCGCGTAAATGGGTGTATCTCCGCAAAGAGTTCCAGTCCCTATGACCTGAAACACTCGAAACTCTTGGAATGTCCCAGTCCATCTCAAAAAGTCGGCTCACCCCCTCATGCCTCAGGTCATGAAAATGCAAATCCTCAATACCCAGAAGCGGACAAGCCCGGGTGAAAGACGCCGACACAGACTTACCGTTGTAGGGGAAAATCTCATCGGCCGTTTTCGGCATAGCTTGAACAATCGCCCAAGCCTCGTCAGGTAAGTGGCACCACACGTTGTTGCCTATTTTTTGACCCGGGTTCTTCATATCCCTCACCAAAACCGCCTGCCTAGCACAGTCGAGATCCTCCCAGCGTATCCGTGTGATTTCCTCCTGCCGGCGTGTCGAAAACAGTGCGAAAGCGATTATTTTGGGCATGGGAATCGAGTTATTACCCCGAGTTTGCATGTCAAGGAAATGCTTCATCAGCTTGTCCAACTCTTCAAGAGTAGGCCGACGATTACGCTCTTTGCTCTTGGTGACCATTCCGAGCTTACGCAACACCTTTCGAGCGTCAGTCATGGCAAGCGGATCTATCTCATACCCCCAGGCCGGCCGAGCGACCGACAGGACCGCTCCGAGGTGCGATAGATCATTCCCGACCGTCTGCGCCTGGACACCGCCTCCCTCTTCGCTCATCCGCCACTGAGCAAACTCCACCAGTTTCTGGCTATTCAGCGCCGAATCATCGACCTCGCCCAGCCACGTCTCCTTGATCGCCGTCAGAGTTGCTCGCTTAGTCTTCCCCAGCGGCCGGATCTTCTCGTACTCGTCCAGGTACTGATCGATCATTTTCTTGATCGTCACCCCCTTCCGGTTCGCACGTTCGATAGCACCAGGCGCGGCCAGCTCCGTCTCCCGCCGCTTGATCCATGCCTGAGCCACCTGCTTCCGGTCGAAGGTTTGGCTTTCCTGATAAACTGTCTTCCCGTCCCGATTAATCCGTATCTGCGCCGTGTAGGCCGTCGAATTGTCCTTGCGCTTGCGTGATGTGATCGTGCCCATATCCAGTTGCTACATTGCCGAGAACGGTTGCTACAATGTAGCAACCGCCATCCAAAAACAAGGAAAAATGGGTAAAAACCGCTGTATAAAAGATCAGTATTAATGAATTTCGAAAACCCTGAAGCACCCGTAAACACTAGCCCCACTCGTTCCGAGCCGTCCCGCCGCTTCTCCGTGGCCCCGATGATGGACTGGACCGACGCCCACTGTCGCTTCTTCCTACGCATCCTCTCCAAACACGCCCTGCTCTACACCGAAATGGTCACCACCGGCGCGCTACTCAACGGTGACCACGAACGCTTCCTGCGCCACCACGAAGCCGAACACCCCCTGGCCCTGCAACTAGGCGGTAGCGTCCCAGCCGACCTGGCCGCCTGCGCCCGTATGGCCCAGGAGCACGGCTACGACGAGGTGAACCTCAACGTCGGCTGCCCCAGCGACCGGGTGCAGAACAACATGATCGGCGCCTGCCTGATGGGGCATCCGCATTTGGTGGCTGACTGTGTGAAGGCCATGCGCGATGCCGTGTCGATTCCGGTGACGGTCAAGCATCGCATCGGGATCAATGGGCGGGACAGTTACGAGCAGTTGTGTGAGTTTGTCGGGACGGTGCGTGAGGCCGGTTGCACGAGTTTTACCGTGCATGCGCGGATTGCGATTCTGGAGGGGTTGTCGCCGAAGGAGAATCGCGACATCCCGCCGCTGCGTTATGACGTGGCCGCGCGGTTGAAGGCGGATTTTCCGGAGTTGGAGATTGTGCTCAACGGCGGGATCAAGACGCTGGAGGCGTGCCACGAGCATTTGCAGACCTTCGACGGCGTGATGCTGGGGCGCGAGGCTTATCACAACCCGTATCTGCTGGCCGAAGTTGATCAGCAGCTGTTCGGCAGCACCGCGCCGATCATCACCCGAGCCGAGGCGCTGGCGCAGTTGCGGCCGTATATCGCCGATCACCTGGCCGCTGGCGGGGCGATGCATCACATCACTCGGCATGTGTTGGGGCTGGGCACCGGGTTCCCGGGGGCGCGGCGGTTTCGGCAGTTGTTGTCGGTGGATATTCACAAAACCAAGGATCCATTGGCGCTGCTGGATCAGGCGGGGCAATTGCTGGAAGGGCGTTAACCGTCACTTGCTTTGAACCTGCGCGCTGTTTTGGCATCGTATCTACCGATACCGCCCCGGCCTTTCAAACAGCCGTTTTCAGGTTGTTGCCGCTGGGGCCCGACGATACCCCTTCACGCCCTTGAGTGGCTGCCGGCCCTCGGGTAATGTCAACGGACCCATAGGACAGAGCACGCTCATGACTTCCAAGCTGGAACAACTCAAACAGTTCACCACCGTCGTGGCCGACACCGGCGACTTCGAGGCCATCGCCCGCGTCAAACCCGTGGACGCTACCACCAACCCTTCCCTGCTGCTCAAGGCCTCGGCCATTCAAGGTTATGCCGAGCAACTGAACGCCTGTGTGGCGGACTGCAAGGGCGATGTGGGCCTGGCCAGCGACCGTTTTGCCGTGGCGGTCGGGCAAGAAATTCTGAAAGTGATCCCAGGGCGTATTTCCACTGAAGTGGACGCGCGCCTGTCGTTCGACACCGAGGCCATGCTCAAGCGTGCCCATCGCCTGATCGATCTGTACGAAAAGGCCGGCATTGGCCGCGAGCGCGTGCTGATCAAGATCGCTTCCACCTGGGAAGGCATTCGCGCCGCCGAGCAACTGGAGCGTGAAGGCATCCAGTGCAACCTGACCTTGCTGTTCTCCTTCGCCCAGGCCGCCGCCTGCGCCGATGCCGGGGTGTTCCTGATTTCGCCGTTCGTGGGCCGTATCTACGACTGGTACAAGAAAGCCAATGGCAACGACTACACCGGCGCTGATGATCCGGGCGTGCAGTCGGTGACACGCATCTACAACTACTACAAGGCCAATGACTACAAGACCGTGGTCATGGGCGCGAGCTTCCGTAACCTCAACCAGATCGAGCAACTGGCCGGCTGCGACCGCCTGACCGTCAGCCCGGACCTGCTGGAAAAACTGGCCGCCGACGAAGGCAAGCTGGAGCGCAAGCTGGCGCCAGGGCAAGCCGGGGAAGCGCGCTTGATCCTCAATGAAGCGCAGTTCCGCTGGCTGTCCAACGAGGACGCCATGGCGACCGAGAAACTGGCCGAAGGCATTCGTCAGTTTGCCCGGGACCAGGAGAAGCTGGAGGCGTTGCTGCAAGCCAAGCTTTGAGCTGATTCACAAGGCATGCAAAAAGGGCGAACCTTGGTGGGTTCGCCCTTTTTTATGTGGCTTGTCCTGAGGGATGTGGCGGATCGATAAACGCTATCGCGAGCAAGCTCGCTCCCACAGGTGACTGCATTCCAATGTGGGAGCGAGCTTGCTCCGGGCGGCGTTCCGACGATGAGGCCGGTCAGCCTAAGCAAAATCCAGGGATCAAGGCCCTTCCAGCGCATTCACCAGGTCATGGAAGGCTTCACGATTGGAATCGTTGAGCCCCATCAGGATCTTGTGGGCTTCGAGCACCTTGACCCGCACTTCCTCTTCGGACTGGTCCTGGTCAGGCAGGTCGTCCAGGCACTCCGGGCACGGCACAGGGTCGCCCACGATGTTGAACACCTGGTCGAAGCCCATCGATTGCAGCAGACGGGTGATGTCGTTGTGGGTGGTGACGACAGTCGGCAGCAGGCCGACCTTCTGCCGCGACAGGATCGACAGTTTGGCCAGCAGGCCCAATGTGGTGCTGTCGATGCTACGGGTTTCGGTCAGGTCGATCACGATGGCGTTGAAATTCAACGAAGTGAAGATCCGCTCAATAGTCGCATCCAGCGCCGAACACAGGGTCAGGCGCACTTCACCGACAAACTTCAGGACAAAGGTGCCGTCCTGCTCGGCGAACTGGATTCTACCGGTACTCATCAAAGGTTCCTGCTCAACACTAACAGGGCGATATCATCCGGCATCTCCCCTAGCGTGGCTAATCCAAACACTTGACGCAAGCCTTCCAGGCTGCCGCCCGCTGCGCTCACCCGTTCAGGCAAGGCCGCTTCTTTCTCTTTGAGTGTAGGTTCTGTCAAAAGGTCCAAAATGCCATCAGACATCAGCGTCAGGCTGAATGTCGGCGGCAATTCCAGTACGTGGTCTTCGTAGGTGGCCTCGTTGAACAGGCCCACCGGCAAACCACGCCCTTCCAGGTAACGCACACTGTCTGGCGTATACAACACAGGCAAAGGCAGGTGACCGCCGATGCTATAGGTCAACAAACCCGTCTCCTCGTCGATGACTCCACCGACCATTGTGACGTGTTTGCCCAGCTTACAACTGATCAGGCCTCGGTTGATATGCCCAAGGACTTCAGAAGGCTTGAACTCTGGCAGCGTGCCATTGCGCTTGGACTCGAACAACAGGCGCGTGGTCATGAACTTCAGCAGCACCGTCACGAATGCCGAAGAAGCACCATGGCCGGAAACGTCCGCCAGGTAGAACGCCACTCGCCGCTCGTCGACCCGGAAATAGTCCACGAAATCGCCCGACAGGTACAACGACGGGATGATCTGGTGGGCAAAACGGAAATCATCGACGGCCCAAGGGCTGACCGGCAGCATGTTCATCTGCACCTGGCGCCCGGCGTTCTGGTCTTCCTGCAACAGGTTCAGGCTGGCTTCCAGTTCGCGGTTGGCGGTTTCCAGCTTCTCGCGGTAACGCTGGTTTTCCACCAACAGGCGCGAACGGTCCAAGGCCCGGCGCACCGAGTGCTCGAGCACCGCCAGGTCTTCAAGGGGCTTGATCAGGTAATCCGCCGCGCCCAGGCGCAACGCCTCGACCGCGTCGTTCATCACGCCCGCGCCCGAAACCACGATCACCGGGGTCTGCGAGGAAAGCTCGGTGACCTGGCGAATGAGTTCGAGTCCGCCCATCTGCGGCATGCGCAGGTCGCAGATGACCAGGTCGGGCTTGTCTTGCTCGAATACCTGAAGACCCTGTTGGCCATTGCTGGCCTGCAGGACGCTGAAACCACTGTCTTCCAAGTAGGCTGCGAGACTGGCTCGCACCACTTCGTCATCATCGATTATCAGCAGCGTGGCACTGGTTTTTGGCATGTGGGCAAACGGCGCCAGAATTAGGTTGGCGTAGCGGGCTGGGCCGTCTGGCCTTGCACGCACTACTGGATTCGCTTTCTAGCCTCTCTGTCGTACCGGTTTCAGGCCTTTGCCCTACACACAGCTACATCAGAGGTGCCCTTCTAAGGCGCAGACGGTACTCCCATCCGCGGGGCGTTTCAAGCTCAGGCAGATAGCCGCTTGCCGTCTTTATTTGTCAAAGTACAGAGAGTTATAAGAACCGAGCGAAGCGTAACTCAATGGAAGGATCAAACCCGCTCAAACACGACGCCAAAGCACAGAAGGCGGCCTTTTGGGCCGCCTTCGTGGTTTTACTGGTCGGAATTAAAAATCGTCTTCGACCTGGCCGTCCTTGACCTTGAATTCGCGGTTTTGCAGGTAGGCGTTGCGGATGAAGACATACTTGTCGCCGCTCACCATCTTCTCGGCCGACAACAGGCTGGCGCGGGTGTCGACGACGTTCAGGCCTCGAATAGAGTTACGCACCGAGACGTTATCGATATAACGATACGGGGCCGTGTAGTCATCGACCAGCTTGGCCGGGGCGTCACGCAGGGTGCTTGGCCCCAGCAGCGGCAGCATCACATACGGCCCGCTGCCCAGCCCCCAGTAGCCCAGGGTCTGGCCAAAATCTTCATCGCTGCGCTGCAGGCCCATCTGGGTGCCCACATCGAAGAAGCCCAGCAGGCCGAAGGTGGTGTTGAAGATCAACCGGGCAGTGTCGACCCCGGCCGCGGCCGGCTTGGCCTGCAGCACGTTGTTGGCCAGGTTGCCCACGTCACCGATGTTGCGGAACATGTTGTGGACGCCGTCTTCGAGGAACTGCGGCGTCACGTATTGATAACCCTGGGCCAGTGGCTTGAGCGCATAGGTATCAATGGTGTCGTTGAAGGTAAAGATCGGACGGTTGATGCTTTCCCAAGGATCTTCTTCCGTGGCGGCCTGGGCAGCGAACGGAACCAGCACTACGCTGGCAGACAAACACAGCTGAGCTAGACGATGGCTCCAGCGCATAGGGGAAAACTCCTTGGATTAATCAGGCAAGGGCGCCGAGCCCAGGCGGTAAGGTGGCTAGTATAAGACGGAACGCGTGGATAGGCAGCACCGAAAAAACAAGTAGGCCGTAGGACGTTTCCACGACTGGCACCCTTCACTTCACTGTCACCGGACTGTCATCGAGGCCCTTTAGGCTGCTGGTTATTTCAAGGACGTTCCCATGCCCCGCCCCGAAGCCCTGCCCCTCCCCGCCCCCAGCCTGACCGCGGTACTGTTTGGCCTGAGCGGATGTCTGGTGGACTTCGGCGCGCGCATCCGCCAGCCAGGGGCAGCGCCGGATGAGCATGCACAGCCAACACTTGGCGCCCTGGAGAGCTTGCACCACTTGCAGCTCCAGGAAATCCCCTGCGCCTGGCTCGACGAATTGCCACCTGCCGTCAGCCATGCCCTGGCGGCTTCATTGCCGACATGGATCGAACCGCCGCAACTTCCTGCAACAAATAATCCTTGGCCGGCGCCACATGCCTGCTGGCAGGCGCTGATGGCGTTGAACGTCCAGCAATTGGACGGTTGCGTGTTGGTCAGTGGCGAACCCCGGTTGTTGCAGTCAGGGCTCAACGCCGGTTTGTGGACCATCGGCCTGGCGTCCTGCGGCTCGCTGTGTGGCCTGACGCCTGGCGAATGGCAGGCGCTGAGCCAACAGGAACGGGAAACCAAGCGCGCCAAGGCCACCGTGCAATTGTTCGGCCTGGGGGTGCATTCGGTGATCGATCACCTGGGCGAACTCGACACCTGCCTGGCGGACATCAGCCTGCGCCGACTCAAAGGCGAGAAGCCATGACCGGGATCATGCAGGGAACACGAGGGTAGATTACTCTTAAGGTAGGCCATGGACTTTTGACCCGGCGTCGCGGTCCATGGCAGTGCCTATCAATAAAGGGAGTACGCCAATGCCTGCCCGCGAATTGCAAGAACAGCTCAACAAACTGCGCGAGCAATTGGACCAGAATCCACCGCTTTCCGAAATCGAGCGCGATGACCTGCACGCGCTGATGCAAAAGATCGAACTTGAGCTTGAGTTGGAAACCAAAGCACCGGACAACAACCTCGCCGACAATGTGAACCTGGCTGTCGAGCGCTTCGAGGTGGAACACCCTACCCTTGCCGGGACCTTGCGCAACATCGTGCAAGCCTTGGGCAATATGGGGATCTGAACCCTTTAAATGCAAAAAGCCCTGCTATCGCTAGCGGGGCTTTTTAGTTTCACGACCTGCAATGCAATCCCTGTGGGAGCGAGCTTGCTCGCGATAGTCGGTGTGTCAGCTGACATCAATGTCGAATGTACCGGACTCATCGCGAGCAAGCTCGCTCCCACAAGAGCTCACTTTCACAAGGAACGTTTATTGGCGGACCAGGCGATGGTTTGGCAGTTGAACGTCTTCAGTACTGCGATACGGGTTGATATCCAACCCGCCCCGACGCACATACCGCGCGTACACCGTCAGTTTTTCCGGCTTGAGCAAGCGCTGCAGGTCGAGAAAGATCCGCTCCACGCATTGCTCATGGAAATCCGAATGCTGGCGGAAGCTGACGATGTAGGCCAGCAGGCTGGCCGGGTCCAGGGCCGCGCCGCGATATTCCACCGCTACGCTGCCCCAGTCTGGCTGGCTGGTCACCGGACAGTTGGACTTGAGCAGATGGCTGTGCAGGCTTTGCTCGACGATGCGCGAAGCATCGCAACGCAGCAGCTCCGGACGCGGGTGCGCGTAAGAGTCGACGCTGATGTCCAGATCATCGATGCACGTACCGGGCAATGCCACGATGCCTTCACGCTCCACATCCTTGAGGCTGCGGATCCGCACGCCCACTGCTTTGCCGGCAGCCGCCGACAGGTCCTGGCGCAGGGTCGCTTCCAGGCTCGCGGTATCGGCAAACGGGGTCTGGTTCAAGGAGTTGAGGTACAGCTTGAAGGATTTGGATTCGATGATATTCGGCGAATCCGCCGGAATCGCGAATTCACCGATGGCCACCACCGGCTTGCCGGACGGCAACAGCCAGGACAGCTCGAAACAGTTCCAGAAATCCACGCCTTTGTACGGCAGGGTCTCGGCCGTCAGGCCCAGTTCCGCCCATTTCGCCGTGCGCGGGATCGGGAACAGCAGTGACGGCGTGTACGTGGCGATGTATTCGCTGGATTTGCCCAGCGGCGAATGTTCGGCTGCGGGATGCATGACGGAAACCTGACTGAAGAATCAGCCGATTCTATCAGCCTTTGCCGCAGCCTTTGAGTGCTTACTGACTGACTGTCAGGTCGCCCTTCATCCCGGCCTGGTAATGACCGGGGACGTTGCAGGCAAATTCCAGCCGTGTAGCCTTGCCAAAAGCCCAGGTCAGCTCGGCGGACTTGCCCGGCTCGACCAGAACGCTGTTAGCGTCGTCGTGGCCCATCATGCCGTCTTTACCACTATGCCCCATCGAGGCCGGATTCATCGAGGCATGGTCCATTCCCGGCTTCATCCCGGTGGGTGTCAACATGCCGCTCTGTTGCATCTTGAGCATTTCCTGCTGGTGCTGGGCATGCATCGCGGCGTTACCGAGGTTGAATTCGTGCAACAACTGGCCTTTATTGATCAATACAAACCGCACCGTCTCGCCCGCCTTGATATCCAGCGTGCCAGGGTTGAACGACATGTCGCCCATCACCACCTCGATGGTGCGACTGGCCTTGGCCGCCGGTGCGGGCTGGCCGAAATCAAAGTGCGCACCGGGCGATGCCCACAACGAGGTACTCAATACCAACGCAGAGGCGGCCAGGATCAGACGGTTTACCATCAACATGTTCATACTCCGACAAGGTAAGGTTCAACTTGCCCAAGACTCTAGATCGGTGCGGCTGCCAATTGACTGACAGTTGCATTACAACTCTGTCAGGTTGTGCCACGACCCCGGCCGCCGCGGTATAACGCCCACGTTCAAACCATGCCCTGAGCTGCCCATGAAACTGCTGATCGTCGAAGACCAAACCAAAACCGGCCAATACCTGCGCCAGGGCCTGGGCGAAGCCGGGTTCAACGCCGATCTGGTGGCCGATGGCATCACCGGCCAGCAACTGGCCTTGAGCGGTGAATACGCCTTGCTGATCCTCGACGTGATGTTGCCCGGCCGCGATGGTTGGCAGATCCTGCAAGCCGTCCGTGGCGCCGGGCTGGATACACCGGTGCTGTTTCTCACCGCGCGGGATGCGGTACAGGATCGCGTACACGGCCTGGAGCTGGGCGCCGATGATTACCTGGTCAAGCCCTTTGCTTTTTCCGAGTTGCTGGCACGGGTGCGCAGTCTGTTGCGTCGAGGCAGTTCGACACAGCAGGAAACCAGCCTGCAACTGGCCGACTTGCGCCTGGACCTGATCCGCCGTCGCGTCGAACGCAGCGGTCGGCGCATCGACCTCACCGCCAAGGAATTCGCCTTGCTGGAAATGCTTCTGCGCCGCCAGGGCGAAGTGCTGCCCAAATCGCTGATCGCGTCCCAGGTCTGGGACATGAATTTCGACAGCGACACCAACGTCATCGAAGTCGCGATACGACGCCTGCGAATCAAGATTGACGATGACTTCCCCAGCAAACTGATCCATACCGTGCGGGGCATGGGCTATGTGCTTGAAGAGCGCAGCCTGTGAGGCGGTGGTCACTGAGCAGCCGCCTGGCGCTGCTGTTCGCCGCCTGCACTGCCGTGGTGTCATTGTTTGCCGGGGTGTTGTTCAGCCGTGGCAGCGAGGCGCATTTCATCGAGCTGGACCAGCAACTGCTCGAAGGCAAGCTGATCGGCCTGCGCCGGGCCCTGCAAGATCTCGACGCCGAGCAGACCCAGGCCCGCCTGGAGGATGAACTGAGCCGTCAGGCCGACCTGGCGCTGCGCATCAAGGGCAGCGATGGTGTGCGCTGGTACGACAGCTCGATCCGGATTCCCGCTCAATTGCCAGAGCGGCCCGGCCTGTCGACCCTCAACGATGCCGACACCGATTACCGGGTGTTGAATGCGCCGTTGTATCCCGATCGAGCCGACTCGCCGCAACTGACCCTGCTGCTGGACATCACCCATCACCAGCACTTCCTGCAACGCATGCAGCGCTTGATCTGGCTGACCGTCGGTCTCTCGGCCCTGGCCACTGCCCTGCTCGGCGCCTGGGCCGCCCGACGGGCCTTGCGCCCCTTGCGGCGCATGGGCGCCATTGCCGGCAGTGTCTCGGCCCGCTCACTCAACGCCCGACTGCCGGAAGAGCAAATGCCCGCCGAACTGGCGGAATTGGCCCACAGCATCAACGCCATGCTCGGACGCCTCGACGATGCGTTTCAGCGACTCTCTGCGTTCTCTGCCGACATTGCCCATGAATTGCGCACGCCGCTGTCGAACCTGCTGACCCACACCCAGGTCACCCTCACCCGCGAACGCCCCCTGGAGGATTACCGCGAGGCGTTGCACAGCAATCTCGAAGAACTGCAGTGGATGGCGCAACTGGTCAACGACATGCTGTACCTGGCCAAGGCCGACCACGGCCTGCTGGCGCTCAATCGCGAACCGCTGCAATTGGCCGAGGAAGTGGACGTGCTGCTGGACTTCTTCGCGCCGCTGGCCGAAGACACCAACGTACGCCTGAGCCGCGAGGGCGATGGCCGCATCGAGGGTGACCGCAACATGTTGCGCCGGGCGCTTTCCAACCTGCTGGACAACGCGCTGCGCTTCACCCCCGCTGACGGCGAAGTGCGGGTGCGAATTGTCGATGAGGCTCAAGGGGTGAACATCAGCGTGGAAAACAGTGGCGAGGGGATTGCAGCGGACTTGCTGCCGCGCCTGTTCGACCGCTTCTACCGCGCCGACCCAGCCCGCCAGGAGGGCAGCAGCGAACACGCGGGGCTCGGACTGGCCATCACCCGCTCGATCATCCGCGCCCATGGCGGACAGATCCGCTGTGAATCGGCCGATGGCTGGACGCGGTTCCTGATCGAATTACCGAAGGGAGATTAAGCCCGACGCCCCCCCTGTGGCGAAGGAACATATCTGTGGGAGCAAGGCTTGCCCTTCTGCCACGGAGGTCTGTGTCGTATCAGGAATACCTCAACGCCTGCGCCGGTTCGATCTTCGCCGCACGCCACGCCGGGTACACGGTGGCAAGGAAGCTCAGAATGAACCCGGCCGAGCAGATCAGCAGTACATCACCGCGCTGCAGCTCCGACGGCAGGTTGCTGACGAAATACACATCGGAACTGAAGATGTGCTGGCCACTGACCCGTTCCAGCCAGCCCACCAGCGCACTGACGTTCAGCGCCGCGATCACCCCCAGCACGCCGCCAATCAGCGTACCGACAACGCCAATCACCGTGCCCTGGACCATGAAGATCGCCATGATCTGCCGCGGCGTGGCGCCGATGGTGCGCAGGATCGCGATGTCCGCGCCTTTGTCGTTCACCACCATGATCAGGGTGGCGATGATATTGAACGCCGCCACCGCGACGATCATCAGCAGCAGCAAGCCGATCATGGTTTTTTCCATTTTCATGGCACTGAACAGGCTGCCCTGGGTGTGGGTCCAGTCGTCGGCCTTGTAGGCCGCGCCAAGACCGGTAGCAATGTCACCGGAGACCTTCGGCGCTGCGTACAAGTCCTTCACCGCCAGACGCACGCTTTGCACCTGGTTCGGCTGCCAATGCTGCATCTGTGCGGCATCGGCCAGGTGGATCAGCGCCATGGAGCCGTCCAGCTCGGCGCCCACCTTGAACACACCCACCACATTCAAACGCTGCATCCGTGGGGTGATGCCGCCGGGGGCCGTGCTGACTTCCGGCACGATCAGGGTGATTTTGTCGCCGACATTCAGACGAAAACGCCGGGCGGTGATTTCGCCGATCACCACGCCAAACTCGCCCGGCTTCAAGGCATCGAGACGCCCCTGGACGATATGCTGGGCGACGATGGACACCTTGCCTTCCTGGGCCGGGTCGACGCCGCTGATCTGGATCGGCTGCATCGAGCCCTTATGGCTCAGCATCCCTTCCATCTCGGTAAACGGCACGGCGGCAGTCACTTCAGGGTTTTTCAACGCCGCGGCGGCCACCGGTTGCCAATCGTCGATCGGATTGACGCCGACGATAGTGGCGTGGGGCACCATGCCGAGGATGCGCGAGCTCATTTCGCGCTGGAAGCCGTTCATCACCGACAACACCACGATCATCGCCAGCACACCCAGGGCGAGGCCGATCATCGAGGTCATGGAGATGAACGAAACAAAGCGATTGCGGCGCTTGGCGCGGGTATAGCGCGTGCCGATAAAGATCGATAACGGTCTGAACATTCGCGGGGCACCGTATAAAAATAAAAGACCCGGCGTGTGTAGCAAACGCCGGGTTTCGGTCGGTCAGATGGGCGTCAGGCAACCTTCCTGCAAGTGCAGGACGCGGTCCATCTGCCGGGCCAGGTTCATGTCGTGGGTCACCACCAGGAACGCGGTGCGCATCGACGTGCTGAGCTCCAGCATCAAATCCTGGATGCCTTGGGCGGTGTGGGAGTCGAGGTTGCCGGTCGGCTCATCAAGCATCACCAGGCCAGGCTTGTTGACCAGGGCCCGGGCAATCGCCACGCGCTGGCGCTCACCACCGGACAATTCGGCCGGCTTGTGCTCCAGGCGATGCCCCAGCCCTACCCGCTCCAGCAACGCCGTGGCACGCTGGCGGGCCTCAGGAATCGCCGTGCGACCGATCAACAGCGGCATGCAGACGTTTTCCAGCGCGGTGAACTCGGGCAGCAAATGGTGGAACTGGTAGACGAAACCCAGGGAACGGTTACGCAACAGGCCACGGGCCTTCTCGTTCAGTGCCGAAAGTTCTTCGCCAGCCAGCCAGACACTGCCGGCGGTCGGCGTATCCAGGCCGCCCAGCAGGTTGAGCAAGGTACTTTTGCCCGACCCGGAGGTGCCGACAATCGCCACGCGCTCGCCAGGATGCAACTCCAGTTGCAGGCCCGACAACACCACCACCGACTCCGGACCTTCCTCGTAGGATTTGCCCAGGTTGCGGCAGCTCAAGATTGCTTTTTCACTCATGCCCGACTCACTCATAACGTAACGCCTCCGCAGGCTGGGTGCGCGCGGCACGCCAGGCAGGATACAGGGTGGCGAGGAAACTCAGGACCAACGCGGCGCCGCAGACCATCAACACGTCATCGGCCTGCAATTGCGATGGCAGGTAGTCGATGAAGTACACGTCGGCGTTGAGAAACTTGTGCCCGATCAGGCCTTCGAGGGCGGCAATCGCGGCACTGACGTTCAGCGCGGCGAACATCCCGACCAGAGCGCCGACGAACGTACCGATCACGCCGATGACCGTGCCCTGGACCATGAAGATCCGCATGATCTGCCCCGGCGTGGCACCGAGGGTGCGCAGGATGGCGATGTCGCCCTTCTTGTCGTTCACCACCATCACCAGCGTGGAGATGATGTTGAACGCCGCCACGGCGACGATCAGCAACAGCAGCAGGCCGATCATGGCTTTTTCCATGCGGATCGCCTGGTACAGGTTGCCGTGGGTACGGGTCCAGTCCCGGGCGTAGTAACGGTCTTCGCCGAGCTGCTGGGCGATGGTCCACGCAACGCGCGGTGCCTGGAACAGATCGTCGAACTTCAGCCGCAGGCCCTGGACCTGGTCCGGCTTCCAGCGATGCAGGCGCGCCAGGTCCTGGAGATTGGTGACGCCCAGGTAACCATCCAGCTCGCCGGCGCCGACATGGAAAATGCCGACCACGGTAAAGCGTTTCATGCGCGGGAACATGCCGCCCGGGGTCACGGTGACCTCCGGGGCGACGAAGGTCAGCTTGTCGCCGATGGCCACGCCGAGCTTGGCCGCGGCCTTGTCGCCGATGACGATGCCGAAACTGCCTGGCGCCAGGTCATCGAGTTTTCCCTGTTGCATGAAGTTGTCGATGATCGACACCTGCCGCTCGAGCCCAGGATCGATGCCATTGAGCAAGACCTTGGACACCTTGCCGTCATTGGTCAGCAGCCCCTGCATCTGGGTGAACGGCGCAACGGCCAGCACCTGCGGGTTCTGCTTGACCTTGGCGGCCAGGCTCGGCCAATCGCTGATGGCTTCGCCGGATTCGAGGGTCGCGTGGGGCACCATGCCCAGCACGCGGGTGCGCATCTCATGGTCGAAGCCGTTCATCACCGAGAGCACGACGATCATCACGACCACGCCAAGGGCCAGCCCGATGATGGACGTCAGGGAAATGAACGATACGAAATGATTGCGACGCTTTGCACGGGTATAACGCGTGCCGATAAATACGAAGAGAGGTCTGAACATGTCGGGGCTTGTTCGGAGGGAAAAGGAACGTCCTTGTGGCGGGGGTCACAAACCAGCTTTACACTCAGACCACCGCCGCTACCATGGGTTCGCCATGTCGACATTAGATGAAGAAGATCGCCGCGAATACTACCGTATCGAGGACACGATCGCACTGGAAATTCGGCCCCTGTCCATTCCTGAAGCTGCTGATCAGGAAGTGTTGCAGGATGCTTCTCCACTGTTCAATCTGCTCAGTGAATTGCACCTGAGCGAATTCGAGTCACAGCACCTGCTGCGCCAGATCAGCGAGCGCGAACGCAGCATCGCGGCATACCTCAAGGCAATGAACAAACGCATCGACCTGCTCAGCCAGGTCATTGCCCTGACGGTGCTCGGCGAAATCGGCGAGCCGCAGCCGGTGATCATTTCCGAAGGCGGCATCGACTTCCAACACCCCACGCCGATCGCGGTCGGCACCCACCTGTCGATCAAACTGGTGCTGATGCCGCAAGCCCTCGGCTTGTTGCTGCGGGCACGGGTCACCCACTGCGACCCCAAGGGCGACGGCTTCGACGTCGGCACCGAGTTTGAACGCCCGACCGACGCCCAGCGCCAGTTGCTGGCCCGCTATATCCTGCAGAAACAGGCGCAAGAGCGTCGCCTGGCCCGGGAACAGAACGACTCAGGTATCAATAAGGAAGAACCGTGACCCTCATTTATGGCCACCGCGGCGCCAAGGGCGAAGCACCGGAAAACACCCTGACCGGCTTTCAGGAGTGCCTCAAGCACGGCGTACGCCGTTGCGAGCTGGACCTGCACCTTTCGATGGACGGCGAGTTGATGGTGATCCACGACCCGACCCTCAAGCGCACCACCGATCGCCGGGGCAAGGTGGTGGAGCATACCGCCGCCGAGCTGGTGACCTACGATGCGCGCAAGGGTGGCCCGGGCTGGATCAAGCCATGCCCGATCCCACGCTTGGAGGAGCTGTTCGAGAAGTGTGATTTCGAGCACTGGCAACTGGAGGTCAAGAGCGCCTCGCGCACCCGCGCCGCCGCCACGGTGCTGGGCATCCGCGAAATGGCCCAGCGTTTCGGGCTGCTGGACAAAATCACCATCACGTCCAGCTCCCGGGAAGTGCTCAAGGCAGCCTTGGACCTGACCCCGGACATCTCCCGCGGACTGGTGGCCGAATACGCCTGGCTCGACCCGTTGAAGGTCGCCCAGAGTTACGGCTGCGAGATTCTGGCGCTGAACTGGACCCTGTGCACGCCGGAACGCCTGATCAAGGCGCAGCGCCAGGGGCTGCATGTGTCGGTGTGGACCGTCAACGAGCCCGCGCTGATGCGCAGGCTCGCCGACTTTGGCGCTGACAGCCTGATTACAGACTTTCCCGGTTTGGCCACTGCCACCCTCGAGAATTGCTGAAATCGGTCTCCCCGGCCGGCTCAGGCCACCGGCCGGAGCCGCTCAAAAAAGCCGGTTGAGCCCGTCATAGGCCGCTACCCGATAGGCTTCGGCCATGGTCGGGTAGTTGAACGTGGTGTTGACGAAGTACTTCAACGTGTTCAATTCGCCCGGCTGGTTCATGATCGCCTGGCCGATATGCACGATCTCCGAGGCCTGGTAGCCGAAGCAGTGCACGCCCAGCACTTCCAGGGTCTCGCGGTGGAACAGGATCTTCAGCATGCCTTGCGGCTCGCCGGCGATCTGCGCCCGCGCCATGCTCTTGAAGAACGCCTTGCCCACTTCGTACGGCACCTTGGCCTGGGTCAGCTCCTGCTCGTTCTTGCCGATCGAGCTGATCTCCGGAATGGTGTAGATGCCGGTCGGTACGTCGTTGACGAAGCGCCAGCTGCCGTTGTCGACAATGCTGCCGGCGGCCGAACGGCCCTGGTCGTGAGCGGCACTGGCCAGGCTCGGCCAACCAATCACGTCACCGGCACCGTAGATGTTCGGCACGCACGTGCGGTAGTTCTCGTCGACTTCGATCTGGCCGCGGCTGTTGACCTTCACGCCGATGTTTTCCAGGCCCAGGGTGTCGGTGTTGCCGGTACGACCGTTGCACCAGAGCAAGGCATCGGCCTTGATCTTCTTGCCGGACTTGAGGTGCAGGATCACGCCATTGTCGACGCCTTCGACGCGGTCGTAGTCTTCGTTGTGGCGCACGGTGATGTTGTTGTTGCTGAAGTGATAGCTCAGGGCCTGGGAGATTTCCGAGTCCAGGAAGCTCAGCAACTGGCCGCGGTTATCCACCAGCTCCACCAGCACACCCAGGCCGCTGAAGATCGAGGCGTATTCGCAACCGATCACGCCAGCGCCGTAGACGATGAGCTTACGCGGGGTGTGACCCAGGCTCAGGATGGTGTCGCTATCGTAGATACGTGCATGGTTGAAATCGATGTCGGCCGGGCGATACGGGCGCGAACCGGTGGCGATGATGATGTGCTTGGCCACCAGCTTCTCGACCACGCCATTGCCGCAGACCACTTCAACCGTCTGCTCATCGGCAAAGCTGCCGGTGCCGAAGAACACATCAACGCGATTACGCGCGTAGTAGCCGGTGCGCGAGGCCACCTGCTTGGAGATCACCTTCTCGGCGCTCTTGAGCACGTCCGGGAAGGAGAACCAGCGCGGCTCGCCGATGGCCCGGAACATCGGGTTGGTGTTGAACTGCATGATCTGCCGGACCGAGTGACGCAAGGCCTTGGACGGGATGGTACCCAAGTGGGTGCAGTTGCCGCCGACCTGCCGACGGCTGTCGACCATCGCCACCTTGCGCCCTGCCTTGGCCGCGTTCATTGCCGCGCCTTCCCCCGCCGGGCCGGAGCCCAGTACCACCACGTCGTAGTTGTAGACAGCCATGCGTACTCCTCAGAACAGGCCGCTGTGCCTCACTTGGCACCGACGGCTAAATCATGCCGGCCTGCGGCATGAAGGAACAATTTGGGGCCGGTTCACGAGCCCGGCCACAGTCTATAGAAGCGTCAACGCCGCGCACATTACCCCTTGGTCGCGTCGTAGGCTAGTTTTGCCTGTGCTATTTCGCCACAGGTAACCTTTCAGGGCGCTGTCATCATTGGGTTTTTCCGCTGCTGATCCGTTCAAATGCATCGTTGGTACGGGAGACAAAACGATTGCCATCGCGCAACACGAAAAATACCCCGATGCCATGTTTCTGGGCATAGTCCCAACCCCGTTCAGGACCGAGAATCAGCAACAGCGTCGATAGTCCATCGGCCATCAACGCCGAAGGATGAATCACCGTGACTGACGCCAGGTTGTGTAGGACCGGCGCACCAGTACGTGCATCAAAGGTGTGGGAATAACGCCTGCCGCCCTGTTCGAAATATTTACGGTAGTCGCCCGAGGTCGAAACCCCGTAGCCGTCGACCTCGATGACACGCTCGGCCACTTGCCGGTCGTCCCGAGGCTCCTCCAGGGCAATGCGCCAGGCCGAACCATCGGGCTTGTGCCCCGCGGCCTTGAGTTCGCCGGTGGCTTCGGCCAGGTAACTGTCGATACCCAGGGCCTGGAGCCTGGCGGCGATGCGGTCGACGGCATAGCCTGCGGCGATACTGTTGAAGTCGACTTCCACCGCAGCGTCCTTGCACAACCGATCACCCTCGATGCGCAAATGACCATGGCCGACGCGCTGGCGCACCAGGGCCAAAGCTTCTGCGGTCGGCACTTTCTCTTCCCGGGACTGGGGACCGAAGCCCCACAGGTTCAGCAGCGGCTCCACGGTCAGGTCGAAGGAGCCGTCGCTTTGAACCGACAACTGCTCACCCACGCGGACCAACTCCAGGACCGGGCCAGGCATGACCTGACAGCTGTTGGCCGGCAGCGCGTTGAAACGCTCGATGTCCGAGTCGCTGCGATAGGTCGAGAGTTGCCGATCCACTTCGGCGAGGATGCTTTCCACTTCGGCCTGCACCGTTTTCACAGCGGGCCCGGCGGAATGTCTGACGTACTGAATGGAATAGTGACTGCCCATGGTCGGGCCGTCGAAGCGTTCCAGGGTGTCGCCGTTGCCGCAACCCGACAACACGCCGGCCAGCACCATAAGCCCAATCCATCGTCCAGTTAACAAATCTTCATCTCCCCTCAAAACCGCGCCGGCCATTATGAACTCCAGCGCACGCAAAAACTGTGGGAGCCAATGGAGCCCTGTGGGAGCAAAGCTTGCTCGCGATGCAGACGATACGGTTTAGCTGCAAGACCGCGTCATCGTTCATCGCGAGCAAGCTTTGCTCCCACAGGTTCCAAGGCACCAAGGCTCCCGCAGGGGACGCAGCGCTTCCATACAAGATTTGCCAGAGTGAGTACCTACACATGTCTTCCCAAACGAGCAACGGCAAGGCGATTTTTCGCGTTGTCAGCGGCAACTTCCTGGAGATGTTCGACTTCATGGTCTATGGCTTCTACGCCACAGCCATCGCCAAGACGTTCTTCCCCGCCGACAGTGCGTTCGCCTCGCTGATGCTGTCCCTGGCCACGTTTGGTGCCGGGTTCCTGATGCGTCCCCTCGGAGCGATTTTTCTCGGCGCCTACATCGACCGCCACGGCCGCCGCAAAGGCTTGATCATCACCCTGGCGCTGATGGCCATGGGCACCATACTGATCGCCTGCGTGCCGGGCTACGCCACCCTGGGCGTGGCGGCCCCCTTGCTGGTGCTGCTGGGCCG
The DNA here is from genome assembly GCF_054681425.1 of Pseudomonas sp. H1_F01. Lineage (NCBI taxonomy): Bacteria > Pseudomonadati > Pseudomonadota > Gammaproteobacteria > Pseudomonadales > Pseudomonadaceae > Pseudomonas > Pseudomonas sp. H1_F01. The sequence continues at coordinate 4,726,896 of NZ_CP162823.1, forward strand.
ATTGCTGCAAGGTTTCTCCGCGGGCGTGGAACTGGGCGGCGTGTCGGTTTACCTGGCGGAAATTTCCACGCCGGGGCGCAAGGGTTTCTTTGTCAGTTGGCAATCCGCCAGCCAACAGGCTGCCGTGGTGTTTGCCGGCCTGCTGGGGGTGGGCCTCAATCACTGGCTGAGCCCCCAGGAAATGGGCGAATGGGGCTGGCGCGTACCGTTCCTGGTGGGGTGCATGATTGTGCCGGCGATATTCGTGATTCGTCGCTCACTGGAAGAAACACCTGAGTTCCAAGCGAGAAAACATCGTCCCAGCCTGTCGGAAATTGTCCGTTCCATCGGTCAGAACTTCGGCATTGTCTTGGCCGGCATGGCGCTGGTGGTGATGACCACCGTGTCGTTCTACCTGATCACCGCCTACACACCGACCTTCGGCAAGGCCGAGCTGAACCTGTCGGACCTGGATGCGCTGCTGGTCACGGTGTGCATCGGCTTGTCGAATTTCTTCTGGCTGCCCGTGATGGGGGCGTTTTCCGACAAGATCGGACGTAAACCCCTGCTGCTCGGTGCGACTGTCCTGGCGATCCTCACCGCCTATCCGGCGCTGTCCTGGTTGGTGGCGAACCCCAGCTTCAGTCATTTGCTGATCGTCGAGCTGTGGTTGTCATTCCTGTATGGATCGTACAACGGTGCAATGGTAGTGGCCTTGACGGAAATCATGCCGGTCGAGGTGCGCACCACCGGTTTCTCCCTGGCCTACAGCCTGGCGACAGCGACGTTCGGCGGATTTACCCCGGCAGCCTGTACATATCTGATTCATGTGCTCGACAACAAGGCTGCACCGGGGATATGGCTCAGTGGTGCGGCGGTGCTGGGGTTGATTGCGACTCTGGTGCTGTTCAAGGGCAATCGGCATGCACTGCGGACTGCACAAGCTTCAGTCGTCGGCGGCGCCTGACACATCGCTATCGCGAGCAGGCTCGCGAAGAGGCCGGCCCAGCCAACACAAACCTTCAGATACAAAAACGCCCCGACAAGTCGGGGCGTTTTCACAAGCGGCTAAGGCTTAGCGCGGGAATGCTGGCGGGTTTACACCGGCCATGTCTTCCATCACGCGAACCACCTGGCAGCTGTAACCGAATTCGTTGTCGTACCAGACGTACAGAACAACGCGGTTGTCTTGGCTGATGGTGGCTTCAGCATCCACGACACCGGCGTGGCGCGAGCCCACGAAGTCGGTGGACACCACTTCCTGGGAATTGACGAAGTCGATCTGCTTGTGCAGATCGGAGTGCAGCGCCATGTAGCGCAGGTACTCGTTCATCTCTTCACGGGTGGCGGCTTTCTCAAGGTTCAGGTTGAGAATGGCCATCGACACGTTCGGCGTCGGCACACGGATCGCGTTGCCGGTCAGCTTGCCAGCCAGCTCAGGCAGGGCCTTGGCAGCGGCGGTGGCAGCACCGGTCTCGGTGAGGACCATGTTCAGCGCTGCGCTGCGGCCACGGCGGTCGCCCTTGTGGAAGTTGTCGATCAGGTTCTGGTCGTTGGTGTACGAGTGAACCGTTTCGACGTGACCGTTGACGATGCCGAACTTGTCGTTCACTGCCTTGAGCACCGGCACGATGGCGTTGGTGGTGCAAGAAGCAGCGGAGATGATCTTGTCGTCAGCGGTGATTTCGCCGTGGTTGATGCCGTGAACGATGTTCTTCAGCTTGCCCTTGCCAGGCGCAGTCAGCACGACGCGGGCGATGCCCGGGCAGGTCAGGTGCTGACCCAGGCCCTCGGCATCACGCCATACGCCGGTGTTGTCCACCAGCAGTGCGTCCTTGATGCCGTACTGGGTGTAGTCGACCTCGGTCGGGTTCTTCGCGTAGATCACCTGGATCAGGTTGCCGTTGGCGAGGATGGTGTTGTTTTCTTCATCGATGATGATGGTGCCGTTGAACGAACCATGGACCGAATCACGACGCAGCAGGCTGGCGCGCTTGGTCAGGTCGTTCTCGGCGCCCTTGCGCACCACGATGGCCCGCAGGCGCAGGCCGTCGCCGCCACCGGTTTTTTCGATCAGGATGCGCGCCAGCAGACGGCCGATACGACCGAAGCCGTACAGGACCACGTCAGTGCCTTTGCGAGGCGAAGCGTTCTGCTGGCCAACCACATCGGCCATCTCTTCACGAACGAACTGCTCGGCGCTACGGCCATTGCCTTCGTTGCGGAATTTGAACGCCAACTTGCCCAGATCCACCGAAGCCGCGCCGAGCTTGAGCTCGCTCATGGCTTTGAGCAGGGGGAATGTTTCGTGGACGGAGAGTTCGCTGTCGTCGGAAGAACGGTGGCGAGCAAAGCGGTGGGCTTTGAGGATCGCGATGACAGACTGGTTGATCAGGCTGCGGCCATAGATCGAGCTCACCACGTTGTTATTGCGGTAGAGCTGACCGATGAGAGGGATCATCGCTTCTGCGAGAGCTTCACGATCAATCCATTCACCAAGACACTGGTCGGGCTTCTGAGTCACGGTAACCTTCCACATGTAGGGGCTGAAAAAAGGGGCTACATTATGCCGCCGAGTCCTCGGCGGAGCAATGCGCGCCTGTCGCACCGTGGTTTTCCTGTCTGCCTGGGTAGTCTGCGACTGACAGCAGGCCCCTTCCCCCGCTACAATTGTCGACTTTGTCGCAACGCTGGAGCTCAACCTTCCGTGCCCGTTCTGCGTCTTCCGCTTCTCCCTGCCGCGGCAGGTAAACAGCACTGGGGCAACCTGCCCGGTGCCGCCCTGAGCCTGGCCATCGCCGAGGCTGCCAGCGCTGCAAAGCGTTTCACCCTGCTATTGACCGCCGACAGCCAAAGCGCCGAGCGGCTGGAACAGGAGCTGAGTTTCTTCGCCCCGGATTTGCCGGTCTTGCATTTCCCGGACTGGGAAACCCTGCCCTACGATCTGTTTTCACCGCACCAGGACATCATTTCCCAGCGAATCGCCAGCCTTTACCGGCTGCCGGAACTCAGTCATGGCGTTTTGGTAGTGCCGATCACCACGGCCCTACATCGCCTGGCACCGACCCAATTCCTGCTTGGCAGCAGCCTGGTGCTGGACATCGGCCAGAAGCTCGATGTCGAGCAAATGCGCACGCGCCTTGAGGCCAGTGGCTATCGCTGCGTCGACACGGTGTACGAGCATGGCGAGTTCGCGGTACGCGGCGCCTTGATCGACCTGTTCCCGATGGGCAGCAAACTGCCTTATCGCATCGACCTGTTCGATGACGAAATCGAGACCCTGCGCACCTTCGACCCGGAAAACCAGCGGTCCATCGACAAAGTGCAGTCGATCCGCCTGTTGCCAGCCAAGGAGTTCCCGCTGCAGAAAGATGCCGTGACCCGCTTCAAGGCGCGCTTTCGCGAGCGTTTCGATGTGGATTTCCGGCGCTGCCCGATCTTCCAGGACCTGAGCAGCGGGATCACGCCCGCCGGTATCGAGTACTACCTGCCGCTGTTTTTCGAAGAAACCTCCACCCTGTTCGATTACTTGCCCCAGGACACCCAAGTGTTTTCCCTGCCGGGCATCGAGCAGGCTGCGGAAAACTTCTGGAACGACGTACGCAACCGCTACGAAGAACGTCGCATCGATCCTTCCCGGCCTCTATTGCCGCCGGCCGAGCTGTTCCTGCCGGTGGAAGACTGTTTTGCCCGCCTCAAGAGCTGGCCACGGGTGGTGGCGAGCCAGCAGGACGTGGAAACCGGCGTCGGCCGTGAACGTTTCCCGGCCAAGGCGTTGCCAGACCTGGCCATCGAAGCCAAGGCCACGCAACCTTTGGCGGCGCTGGCTGGCTTTCTCGATGCGTTCCCCGGTCGCGTGTTGTTCACCGCCGAATCCGCGGGTCGTCGCGAAGTGCTGTTGGAGCTGCTTGAGCGCCTGAAGCTGCGACCGAAGACGGTGGACAGCTGGCCGGACTTCGTCGCCGGCAAGGATCGCCTGGCAATTACCATCGCGCCGTTGAACGACGGCCTGGTCCTGGATGACCCGGCCCTGGCCCTGGTCGCCGAAAGTCCTTTGTTCGGCCAGCGCGTCATGCAGCGCCGCCGTCGCGAGAAACGCGCCGACGCCGCCAACGACGCCGTCATCAAGAACCTCACCGAACTGCGCGAAGGCGCACCCGTGGTGCACATCGACCACGGCGTGGGCCGCTACCTGGGCCTGGCGACACTGGAAATCGACAACCAGGCCGCCGAGTTCCTGACCCTGGAATACGCCGAAGGCGCCAAGCTCTACGTGCCGGTGGCGAACCTGCACCTGATCGCCCGCTACACCGGCAGCGACGACGCCCTGGCCCCGCTGCATCGCCTGGGCTCGGAAACCTGGCAGAAAGCCAAGCGCAAGGCGGCCGAACAGGTGCGCGACGTGGCCGCCGAGCTGCTGGACATCTACGCCCGCCGCGCGGCCCGCGAGGGCTATGCCTTCGCCGATCCGAAAGCCGACTACGAAACCTTCAGCGCCGGTTTCCCGTTCGAAGAAACCGTCGACCAGCAGACCACCATCGAAGCCGTGCGCGCCGACATGCTCGCGCCCAAACCCATGGACCGACTGGTGTGTGGCGATGTGGGCTTCGGCAAGACCGAAGTGGCGATGCGCGCCGCGTTCATTGCCGTGCACGGTGGCAAGCAGGTGGCGATCCTGGTGCCGACCACCCTGCTCGCCCAGCAGCACTACAACAGTTTCCGCGACCGCTTTGCCGACTGGCCGGTGACCGTGGAAGTGATGAGCCGTTTCAAATCCACCAAGGAAGTGAACGCCGCCGTGGCCGACCTGGCCGAGGGCAAGATCGACATCGTCATCGGTACGCACAAGCTGCTGCAGGACGACGTGAAGTTCAAGAGCCTGGGGCTGGTGATCATCGACGAAGAGCACCGCTTTGGCGTGCGCCAGAAAGAACAGCTCAAGGCCCTGCGCAGCGAAGTCGACATCCTGACCCTGACCGCCACGCCGATCCCGCGCACGCTGAACATGGCGGTGTCGGGCATGCGCGACCTGTCGATCATCGCCACGCCGCCGGCCCGGCGCCTGTCGGTGCGCACCTTTGTCATGGAGCAGAACAAAAGCACGGTCAAGGAAGCCTTGCTGCGTGAGTTGCTGCGTGGCGGCCAGGTCTATTACCTGCACAACGACGTGAAGACCATCGAGAAATGCGCCGCCGACCTCGCCGAACTGGTGCCGGAAGCGCGGATCGGCATCGGCCACGGGCAAATGCGCGAGCGTGAACTCGAACAGGTGATGAGCGACTTCTACCACAAGCGCTTCAACGTGCTGATCGCCTCGACCATCATCGAGACCGGCATCGACGTGCCGAGCGCCAACACCATCATCATCGAGCGCGCCGACAAATTCGGCCTGGCCCAGCTGCACCAGTTGCGCGGCCGGGTCGGTCGTAGCCACCACCAGGCCTATGCCTACCTGTTGACGCCACCGCGCCAGCAAATCACCCCGGATGCGGAAAAGCGCCTGGAAGCCATCGCCAATACCCAGGACCTTGGCGCCGGCTTCGTGCTGGCCACCAACGACCTGGAAATCCGCGGTGCCGGCGAATTGCTCGGCGACGGCCAGAGCGGCCAGATCCAGGCCGTCGGCTTCACCCTGTACATGGAAATGCTCGAGCGCGCGGTCAAGTCGATCCGCAAGGGCGAACAGCCGAACCTCGATCAACCCCTGGGCGGCGGGCCGGAAATCAACCTGCGGGTGCCGGCACTGATCCCGGAAGACTACCTGCCGGACGTTCACGCACGGCTGATCCTCTACAAACGCATCGCCTCGGCCAGCGACGAGGAAGGCCTCAAGGACTTGCAAGTTGAGATGATCGACCGCTTCGGCCTGCTGCCGGAACCGACCAAGAACCTGGTGCGTACCACGCAGCTCAAGCTCAAGGCCGAACAACTGGGCATCAAGAAAGTCGACGGCGGCCCCAACGGCGGCCGGATCGAGTTCGAGGCCCAGACCCCGGTCGATCCATTGGTGCTGATCAAGTTGATCCAGGGCCAGCCCAAACGCTACAAGTTCGAAGGTGCCACGATGTTCAAATTCATGGTGCCCATGGAGCGCGCGGAAGAGCGTTTCAATATCGTAGAGGCGCTGTTCGAGCGCCTCACTCCGACCACTGCTTGAAGGACGCCACATGCGCCTGTTTTGCTCACTGACCTTGTTGTTGACCCTGGTCGCTCCCCTGGCGTTTGCCGATGACCTGTATCAGGTTGAAATGATCCTGGTGCGCCAGAACGCCGAGCCGGCGATTGTCAGCCGTGCCGCACCGGAAGACTGGGACGCCGGCGCGCAACGCCTGGACGCGGATAGCCAGCGCACACCGGCCATGGGCAACATCGTCGAGAAACTCACTGCCAGCGGCCAATACACGGTATTGATGCATAAGGCCTGGCAGCAGACCCTCGGTGAGCAGGGACGCAAAGTCGCCATCAGCGACGGTGCCGAACAGTTCGGGCAATTCCCCATCGAAGGCACCCTGGAACTGAAGCTGGGCCGTTTCACCGACGTGGATGCCGATTTCTGGATCAACCAGATCAACGCCAATGGCCTGGTCACCGCCAGCGAGCGTCTCAAGCAGCAGAGCCACACCAAGAATGGCCAACTGAACTTCCTCGACAACGGTCATCTTGGCCTGCTGATCAAGATCACCTCGTTGACCGCGCCCGCGCCACGGCAGGCACCTGAAGTCATTCCGGACTGATTGGCGCGCCTATGCCCTCGCCCCTGAGCAAACCCCTGGCACCTTCCTGGGTCAATCGATTCAAGGAACAGAGCCTGGAGCGCGGGCGCCGTTATGCGCTGGAAAACCGCGTCAGGATTGTCGAGGCCGGCGACAGCACCATCACCGCCAGCTGCGAAGGCTCTGGCGGTAACGTCTACCGTCAGACCATTCGCCTTAAAGAGTCAGCCAAGGGCACGCTGATTCTGCTCGAAGCCGCGTGCTCCTGCCCGGTGCGCATCAACTGCAAGCACTGCGCAGCCGTGTTGCTGCAAGTCCAGGAAACCCTGGCCTACCCAGCCGCCGAAAAAGACGCGCAATTACTGGAGAAACTCCAGGCCGTGCTGGACAACCGCAGCCCCAAGGCCCCGCCACAAGTGCTGGTGGACAACGTGCAACCGGTGCCGCGCCTGTGGCTGGCCAGTATCGAGTTCAGCGCCTTCGAGCCGCGCAACGGCAAAATGCAGCGCTACATTCAACACCGCGCCGCGCTGTCGTTCAGCTACCTGGACGAATACGTCAGCGGCCAGCGCAACACCGACGTGCTGATTCGCCAGGAAACCCAGACACTGCGGATAAAACGCCACACCGATGTGGAACAGTCCTACCGCGAACAGCTGCGAATCCTCGGCTTCAAGGTCGCGACCCGACAAAGCAAGGCCCTGCCGGAAAGCGCCGGCGAACTGTACGAGATGGTCAACGACAGTGCCTGGCTGACCTTCACCCTCAACGACCTGCCGAAACTGCGCAGCCAGGGCTGGGAACTGCAGATCGACGAGGACTTCGGCTTCGACCTGACGGCAGTGGACGAGTGGTACGCCACCGTCGAGGAAACGCCGGAGCGGGACTGGTTCGACCTCGAACTGGGGATCATCGTCAACGGTGAGCGCCTGAGCCTGCTACCGATCCTGTTGAACCTGATGCGCTCGCACATCGAATTGTTCAACCCGGAACGCCTGGCCCGGCGTCGGGACGACGAACTCATTCTGGTCAACCTGCCCAACCGTCCGAACTCGGAGTTCGGCCCGCAGCAGGTGGCCCTGCCCTATGGCCGGCTGAAGCCGGTGCTGGCGACCCTGGGCGAGTTTTACCTGCAAGAACCCGGCACCACCAAACTGCGCCTCAACAGCGCGGACGCCTTGCGCTTGAACCCGCTGCAGGACATGCCGTTGACCTGGGAAGGTGGCGAACACATTCGCGGCCTGGCCCAACGCCTGCGGGACATCAAGGATTACACTGCCACCGCGCCAGAGGGCCTGAACGCGACGCTACGGCCGTATCAACTCGAAGGCTTGAGCTGGATGCAATCGCTGCGACAGCTGGAAGTCGGCGGCATTCTCGCGGACGACATGGGCCTGGGCAAAACCCTACAGACCCTGGCGCACATTCTCAGCGAAAAAAACGCCGGACGCCTCGACCGACCGTGCATGGTCGTCATGCCGACCAGCCTGATCCCCAACTGGCTCGACGAGGCCGCTCACTTCACGCCGCAGCTCAAGGTGCTGGCCCTGTATGGCGCCGGGCGCAAAAAGCATTTCGACCGATTGGCCGATTACGACCTGGTCCTCACCACCTATGCCCTGCTGCCCAAGGATGTCGAGCGCCTGGCCGCGCAGCCGTTGCACGTGCTGATCCTCGATGAAGCCCAGTACATCAAGAACCCCACCAGCAAAGCCGCCCAGGCCGCCCGCGAGCTCAACGCCCGCCAGCGGCTGTGCCTGTCCGGCACGCCGCTGGAAAATCACCTGGGCGAATTGTGGTCGCTGTTTCACTTCCTGCTGCCGGGGTGGCTTGGGGACGTCAAGAGTTTCAACCGCGATTACCGTGTACCGATAGAAAAGCGCGGCAGCGATGTACGACTGCAGCACCTCAATGGTCGGATAAAACCTTTCCTGCTGCGCAGGACCAAGGAGCAAGTGGCGACAGAGTTGCCGCCCAAGACCGAGATCATCCATTGGGTCGAACTCAGCGATGCCCAGCGGGACGTCTACGAAACCATGCGCCTGGCGATGGACAAGAAGGTCCGCGACGAGATCACCCGCAAAGGCGTGGCCCGCAGCCAGATCATCATTCTCGAAGCGCTGCTCAAGCTGCGCCAGGTGTGTTGCGACCTGCGCCTGATCAACGACGCCACCCTGCCCGCCCGAGGCAGCACCTCGGGCAAGCTCGACAGCCTGATGGAAATGCTCGAAGAACTGTTTGAAGAAGGTCGCCGGGTGCTGTTGTTTTCCCAATTCACGTCCATGTTGGCGCTGATTGAAGAGGAGCTGAAGAAACGCGGCGTCGAGTACGCCATTCTGACCGGCCAGACCCGCGACCGACGCACGCCCGTCAAGGAATTCCAGAGCGGCAAGCGTCAGATCTTTCTGATCAGCCTGAAGGCTGGCGGTGTAGGCCTGAACCTGACCGAGGCCGACACAGTGATTCACTACGATCCATGGTGGAACCCGGCGACCGAAAACCAGGCGACCGACCGCGCCTACCGCATCGGCCAGGAAAAACCGGTATTCGTCTACAAGCTGATTGCCCGAGGCACGGTGGAAGAGAAGATCCAGCTACTGCAAAAGGAAAAATCCGACCTCGCGGCCGGTGTGCTGGACGGGCGTGTGGCCGGGGATTGGAAACTGCAGAGCGACGATATCGAAGCATTGTTCGCGCCGCTGCCGGACAAACTGGAAAAGCGCTGATTCACACCGTTTCCTGTGGGAGCTGAGCGTGCTCGCGATGGCGGTGGTTCAGCTTACACAGATGTTGACTGCACTGCCGCCATCGCGAGCACGCTCGGCTCCCACAGGGGATTTGCAGCGTCCACAAAGCCGGAGCCCGCCCCACTCCAATGTGGGAGCGAGCCTGCTCGCGATGGCTGACTATCAGGCGACATAGCCAGTGAATGTGCCGGTGAATCAGGTCTTGGGCAACGGCGCAAACAACGCTTCGATATCGCTCTGCTCAAGCTTCCACCCACCCGTCGCGCCGCCATCCAGCAGACTGCCCGCCAACGCGGCCTTATCCTCCTGAAGCGCCTGTATCTTCTCTTCCACCGTGCCTCGGGCAATCAGCTTGTAGACGAACACTGGCTTGTTTTGACCGATCCGATAAGCCCGGTCGGTCGCCTGATTTTCCACCGCTGGGTTCCACCACGGATCGAAGTGAATCACCGTGTCGGCAGCCGTCAGATTGAGCCCCGTACCGCCGGCCTTGAGGCTGATTAGAAACAGCGACACCTTGCCACTCTGAAATTCCCTCACCGGGGTGCGGCGATCCGTGGTGGATCCGGTCAGTAAGGAATAGGTCAGGCTGCGCTTTTGCAGTTCCTCCTCGATCAGGGACAGCATCGAGGTGAACTGGGAAAACAGCAGAATCTTGCGCCCTTCGCTGAGCAACTCTTCAAGCATCTCCATTAAACTGATCAACTTGCCGCTGCCGGAACGTAGCGCTTTGGCGGTCTGTACGGTATTGAGCAGCCGCAGGTCGCAGCAGACCTGGCGTAACTTGAGCAACGCGTCGAGAATGATAATCTGGCTACGGGCCACGCCGCTGCGAGCGATTTCGTCGCGCACTTTCCTGTCCATGGCCACACGCACGGCTTCATAGACATCCCGCTGTCCGTCACTGAGGTCGACCCAATGGACGATTTCAGTCTTGGGTGGCAGCTCAGTAGCGACTTGTTCTTTTTTACGCCGCAGTAGAAACGGTTTTATTCGCGCCGTCAGATGGTGCATTCGCTCGCTGTTGCCATGTTTTTCGATCGGCGTCCGGTAGTCTCGGTTGAAGCTTTTGTTATCCCCCAACCAGCCGGGCAGGAGGAAATGAAACAGCGACCAGAGTTCGCCCAAGTGATTTTCCAGGGGCGTACCGGACAGGCACAAGCGCTGCCGGGCATTGAGTTCGCGAGCAGCCTGGGCGGCCTTGCTGGTGGGATTCTTGATGTTCTGCGCTTCATCGAGAATCAGCACACTCCAGGCCTGGGGTTTCAGCGCCTCCAGATCCCGCGGCAACAAGGCATAAGTCGTCAGAATCAGGTCGTACTGTGCAAGGCTGGCGAAATCTTTTTGCCGGGCTGCACCATGAAGCGCCACGACGTTGAGCTGCGGCGTGAAGCGTGCCGCTTCGTCGAGCCAGTTGGGAATCAGACTGGTGGGCATGACTGCAAGCGCCGGGACATCCAGGCGCCCGGCCTGCTTCTCACAAAGCAGGTGAGCCAGGGTCTGCAAGGTTTTACCCAAGCCCATGTCATCGCCCAGGATGCCGCCGACTTCCAGCTCGCGCAGGGTCTGCATCCAATTGAACCCTTCCAGTTGATAAGGTCGCAGGGTGGCTTTGAGCCCCATCGGCGCCGGGACATGAGCATGAGTCGACTCGTGTAATCGCTTGGCGAACGTACGCAACCGCTCCCCGCCTTGCCAGGTCAATGGCACGCTTTCAAGCACATTCAACCTGGCCGCATCAAAGGCATTCAACCGTATCGAGTCACCCCGGTGCTCCTTCATGTACAACTCACCAAGCGTTGCCATCAGCGGCTTGACCCGCCCATATGGCAACGCGACCTTCACACCAGGACCCGCCCCGAACTTTCCGCCGTTGAGATCGAGCAACATCAACTCTTCATCACCACGCCGATCAAGGTTGTCCGGATCCATCATCTCGGGGCTTGAGCGGAGCAGATGAAGCAAGATCGGCAGCAGGCTGTGCCGTTTTCCATCCACGACAATGCCCAGTTGTAAATCGAACCACTCTCGACCGGGAGACTCCTCGATGTCGGCGTACAACTGCTCCACCGGTTGCAGATCGAAATGAAAACCCGCTTCGATATCGATCTGCCAATTGGCGGCACGCAATCGCGGCAGGCCTTTGTCCATGAAGGCCAACCAGGCGTGGTCATCCGCCATTTGAAATAGCTCACCCCCGATGTCCGCCAGCGCAAGGCTCTTGCGACTGGTTTTCTTGAAACCTACCTTACGCAGAACGGTGCGAAAGGCTTGCTCGACATCCGGTTTACGCTGAATGCGCAAAATTTCGGTTCCGGACAGGATCGACAGTTCGGTGGATGCTTTGTCGTCCGCCACATGACCATCATAAATAAAGGTCAGTGCCGCGCGATGTTCTGGAACAGATTTCCAGTGCCGGAAGGTGATTGCACTTCCCAACGTCAACAACGCTCGCGGTTCAACACCTTCGATGATGCGCTCAGTCAGTTCTTTCGGCGGCGGGATAGGTCGGTCGACAGCGTTGATCCTATGGCTGAAAAGCACAACATCCCGAGCGGGTACCTCCGGCGCACGGCATAAATGGCACGCCAATTTGTCGTCCACTTCATAGGACAGCCGGCCAAGTTCCCTGCGCGATAAATCCAGATAATGAAGCGGCTCAAGCACCAGGAGGTTATCCAGTACCTGATCGCCACTGCGCCACCGAGACCGATAGTTGCCATTGGCCTGCTCAGCCCAGAAAAACTGCGCATTTTTTAGCGGACCTGCGCCCAATGGCTGCGGCGGGTCGAAATCCAGGAACAAGCGCGAGGACTTTAATGCCAGCGCCAGCACTTCGGCGCCGCTGCGACCTTGCAACGGAAAGCTGTTCTGGCTGTGATAATGCTGACTGCTGATAAGCGACTGGCCAATTTGCTTGTCGACGTCGGACATATAATTCGGAGAACGATTCAGCATGTCCGTCAGTTGGCCAAACGCTTTCAGATCCTTCAGGGAACCATCATCGAGCTGGCGCCCCTTGAAGAGTTCCAAAATCCACTGCCCTATGTGCGTCTTCTTGAGTTTGTAGAAGATCCGGACATCGGCGTCTTTTTTGCTCGGTAGCGAATCGGCGTCCCACTCGGGAATACCCTTGATCCAGGTTTCAAGTTCAGAACTCAGGCGCTCGCTGGCGGAGCCGGCCTCCAGCGCTTGCGGATTCCACATCAAATGGAACATGACGGCAGCGCAGTGCTTGCAGCTGTTACCGACCGGGCACGAACATTCGTAACGAACGCCGTCGTAGCCCCGATAACGAGTGAGCTCGATCACCTGCTGATAGACATTATCGCCGCCACCCTCGCATTCGGCGTGAATCGATTGCTCGTCTATCCGCAGTATCCGTACTCGGTCTCTCTCGGCGTAGTCGAACCCGCGCTGAAGGTAACTCTGATGGAAGTCTTCTCCCCAATCCGTCTCAAGAAGCGCCTCAATTGGCTGGGTCATGGGCACCGCCGAGCATTACGCATATCAGTCACGACACTTCCTCAATCAACCAGCTGGGCAGCCCTCAGCGCGCCGAGCGCCGCCAGCCAGCGAGGGTCCTGACGGTATTCAGTGGAGGCACAGGCCTGGCCGCGCATGCGGGCGATCCGTGCCGAAGGCTTGACCTTCAGGCGCTGGGCAGCGCTCAAGGCCAACTCCGCGGCAGCACGGTCATTGCACACCAAGCCCATGTCGCAACCCGCCGTCAAAGCAGCCTCGATACGACTGGCAGCATCACCGACCACATGAGCCCCGGCCATCGACAGGTCATCACTGAAGATCACGCCATCGAATTGCAACTCGCCGCGCAGGATGTCCTGCAGCCAGCGGCGGGAAAACCCGGCTGGATTGGGGTCAACCTGCGGGTAGATGACATGGGCCGGCATGACGGCGGCCAGTTGTTTGCTCAGCCTGGCAAACGGCACCAGGTCGTTGGCGCGAATCTGCTCCAGGCTGCGCTCATCGTTCGGAATCGCCACGTGGGAATCGGCCTCGGCCCAGCCATGCCCCGGAAAATGCTTGCCAGTGGCGGCCATCCCGGCGGCGTTCATGCCGCGGATGAAGGCACCGGCCAATAACGCAGCGCGCTCGGGGTCACCCTCGAAGGAACGACTGCCGACGACGGCGCTGCGCTGGTAATCGAGGTCCAGCACCGGGGCAAAGCTCAAGTCGAGACCGACCGCCAGCACTTCTGTGGCCATGATCCAGCCGCACTGCTCGGCGAGGTACTCGGCGTTCGGGTTATCGGCTATCGCCCGCATCGCCGGCAACCGCACAAAACCCTGGCGCAGCCGCTGGACACGACCACCTTCCTGATCCACCGCCAATAAAAGGTCAGGGCGGATGGCGCGGATCGACGCGCTCAACTCACGCACCTGACGTGGATGCTCGATATTGCGGGCAAAGATGATCAGCCCGCCTACCTCAGGCTGGCGCAACAGGTGGCGATCTTCGGCCGTCAGCCAGGTACCGGCGACGTCCACCATCAACGAGCCTTGCAGGCCAGCAGTCATAGCATTTCCTTAATAACGATGAACCCGCGCGACAACACAGGCACGACCACACGGCAAGGCCCAAGGCCCGGCAGGTCGCGGTCACGCAATGACAAATGGAACGGGTTCGAAACGAGAGTCGGCATGGGCGGCTAGCTTAGCGGATGTAGGCAGCCGCGCCCACCCGTGCACTTACGCCTTGGCCAGCGCCGGCGTCGATTTACTGCGCGGACGCAATTGCGCGGCCGCCATGGCTTCATCGGTGACGCCACTTTCGGCGCGCATGCCGGCCGCCAGGAACGGCACCATCAGGCGCATCACCTGTTCGATCGAGGTGTTCACGCCAAAGTCGGTTTCAGCAATGGCGCGCAACGCCTTGATACCGGACATGCTGAACGCCGCGGCGCCGAGCATGAAGTGCACTCGCCAGAACAACTCGATGGGCGGAATACGCGGTGCGGCTTCGTTGACCAGCAGCATGTAGCGCCGGAAAACCTTGCCGTACATGTCTTCCAGGTAACGTCGCAGGTGGCCCTGGCTCTGACTGAAAGCAAGGCCCAACAGGCGCATGAAAATGGAAAGGTCGTTACCGCTGCGCGGTTGCACGACAAGGGCTTGCTCGACCAGGATTTCCAGTAGCTCTTCCAGGGTCGGCTTGACGTCAGGCTTGGCCTGCCGGCGCTCCAGTTCGCGATCGAGGCTGAGGCAGAAAGGCCCGAGGAATCGCGAGAATACCGCCTGGATCAGGGCCTTTTTCGAGCCGAAATGATAGTTCACCGCCGCCAGGTTCACCCCGGCCTTGCTGGTGATCAGACGCAACGAGGTTTCAGCGAAACCTTTTTCCGCGAACAACTGCTCGGCAGCATCGAGAATGCGTTCAACGGTTTCCGACTGGGCCATGGTTACTCCGCCTGACAAACACTTGTTTGAAACATACGTTTCAGCCTAGGGGTTGTCAAGCCTGCCGGGGCGTTTTGCGAACGCCCGGTCACGTATTTAACCACACCTTTTCACGGGTGGTAGCCATGTCGCATCCAACAGCCTGACCGACCGTCCAGCGGCCGGTGAAAAAAGGAGGATTGCCAAGCGCCCTCCACTGTATATAATCCCAGTCACTGTATAAAAAGACAGAGCGATCAATATGCTAAAGCTGACGCCACGCCAAGCAGAGATTCTGGCCTTCATCAAACGCTGCCTCGAAGACAACGGCTACCCGCCAACCCGCGCGGAAATCGCCCAGGAACTGGGTTTCAAGTCGCCCAACGCGGCTGAAGAACACCTCAAGGCGCTGGCGCGCAAGGGTGCTATCGAAATGACCCCGGGCGCATCCCGTGGCATTCGCATCCCCGGCTTCGAAGCCAAGGCCGACGAAACCACCCTGCCGATCATCGGCCGGGTAGCGGCAGGCGCACCGATCCTGGCCCAGCAGCATGTCGAGGAGTCCTGCAACATCAATCCTTCGTTCTTCCATCCTCGGGCCGACTACCTGCTTCGTGTACACGGCATGAGCATGAAGGACATCGGCATCTTCGACGGTGACCTCCTGGCCGTGCACACCACCCGCGAAGCCCGCAATGGCCAGATCGTGGTGGCGCGAATCGGCGACGAAGTGACCGTCAAGCGCTTCAAGCGCGACGGCAGCAAGGTCTGGCTCATCGCCGAGAACCCGGAGTTCGCGCCCATCGAAGTGAATCTGAAAGATCAGGACCTGGTCATCGAAGGCTTGAGCGTCGGCGTCATTCGCCGCTAAAGGAGGCTTTATGCAGTTCCCTCACACACCACAACACACACAACTTCCGCTGTTCGAGGCATTTATGGCCCAACCGCTGGTTCCAGTCCTGAAAGAGGTCATCGAGTCGCCCTGGGGCGTCGAGCCCGAGGCTTTCAGCGAACTGTCGTTACGTGGTGCGGCTGGAAACTGCCTGAACCTGCTGGCGCCGATTCTGCGAGAACTCAGCCAGGACCAGGATGCTCGCTGGCTGACGCTGATCGCACCACCGGCCAGCGTCACCCAGGCCTGGCTGCGGGATGCCGGCCTGAACCGCGAACGCATCCTGTTGTTGCAGCCGCGGGGCACCCAAAGCGCCCAACAGTTGACCTGCGAAGCCTTGCGCCTGGGCCGCAGCCACACCGTGGTCAGCTGGCTCAACCCGTTGACCGCCACCGCACGGCAACAGTTGATCAGCGCCGCCCGTACCGGGGACGCACAAAGTCTGAACATTCGATTGGGCTAAGACAAACGCGGGGCTTCTCCAAGGCAGAGAAGCCGACCAGCCACACTATCCAAAAAAGCCGACAGACGGGATCAATGAAGAACCCGCGGCCCCTCTTCCTTGTTGAATTCGCCTTCAACCAGGCGACCTGCCATCTGAACGCCCACGCTCAGCATCGCCTTGGCGACTTCGACGTGTTGGCCCTGGAGGAATACCTTGGCATCTTCGGAGAAGTTCAGGGTAACCAGAGAACCCTCGTCCTCAGCCCTGCGCAGCTCGATGCGGCCATCAGGAAGTTCGACAATTTCTAGAAAGGACGTAGGCATAAAAGTCTGTTCTCCACGAAAGGCGAGGATTATATAGTCATCGGCCAGGCTCCGCTCGGGATCTTGACCAAGCGTTATCAACGAACGTAACGGGCCGTGGGGAAACTCAGCACTCGTTCAAACCTTCACGAAAGCGTATCGCCAGGCTCTTGAGGTTCTGACGCCAACTCTCCAGCTCCTCCCGGCTCAACTCCTGCTCGGGTTCTTGATCGTCCAGATTGACCGCCACGATCAACGGCTGGGTCACGTCCCCCTTGGGCTTGCGCGGGGCACGTGGCGGTTCGAACAGCGCCGCATGGGCCGCCAATAGCTTCGCCAGCCAGGTTTCCGGGTTGTGCGCCAGCTCGACCATTTCGGCCAATTCCGGGATAGCAATGGTTTCCAGCACTTCGCGGGTCAACAACAGCTCGGCCCGCGGTGCATTCGCTTGAGGCAGGCGATAGAAACCGGCGATTTCATGGCACAACCCCAACAATGCACCGTACAGGTGAAACAGCACGGATTCGCGCCCTGCCTGGAGCAGCGCCGGGGAATTCATCGCACGTCCGTCCTCGGCCCTGGTAAGCGCCTCGAGCGACAGACCGGCGAAATAGATTTTCTGATTGGTGCGGGTATAGAGTTCGTGGGCCATGGCGGCATCTCCCCAACGAAATGAAAGCTTCACGCAAGTGCGACAGTGTCATGGATCAACCGAGGCCACTGCAAGCCAAAAACAAAAAGGCCGCATGAAAACCTATGGGTTGTCATGCGGCCTTTTGTTCACATGGGACTTATTGGGACGGCTGCGTCCGAAACGTCGGACCGGTCCAGCGGGAGCAAAGCGCCCTCGCCACAGCCAGTCCCTTTGTCACACGTGAGTGCTGCCATCAACTCTTGTCTTGCACCGTCCACTTACCGCCGTCGTAAAAGGCTTTCCAGCCGGTCGGCTTGCCGTCGACTTCGGTCTGCACGTATTGCTCCTTGGTCTTGCGGCTGTAGCGAATGACCGCCGGGCGCCCTTCCGGATCCTTCTGCGGCGCTTCGCAGAGGAAATGGTACTTGGGATCGATCTCGTCCTTGTGCGGCACGATTTCCATCACCAACGGTGCACGGGTCTCACGGTTTTTCGGGAACTGGCTGGCCGCCAGGAACAGGCCGGAAGCACCGTCGCGCAGGATGTAGGTGTCGTTGACCTTCTCGCACTTGAGCTCAGGCATCTTCACCGGGTCCATCTTCGGCGGCGCCGCGTCACCGCTCTTGAGCAGTTTGCGGGTGTTCTTGCAGGTCGGGTTGGTGCAACCGAAGAACTTGCCGAAACGGCCGGTCTTGAGCTGCATCTCGCTGCCACACTTGTCGCACTCCAGGCTCGGACCTTCGTAGCCCTTGATGCGATAAGTGCCCTCTTCGATCTCGTAGCCAGCACAGTCCGGATTGTTACCGCAGATGTGCAGCTTGCGCTTTTCATCCAGCAGGTAGGCGTCCATCGCCGTGCTGCAGATCGGGCAGCGATGCTTGCCACGCAGCACCAGGGATTCCGATTCACCCTCGTCGTCCGCGGCGATTTCGTCACCCGGCACCAGATTGACCGTCGCCTTGCAGCGCTCCTTGGGTGGCAGGCTGTAGCCCGAGCAACCGAGGAACACGCCGGTCGAGGCGGTACGGATTTGCATCGGACGCCCGCAGGTCAGGCACGGGATATCGGTCATGACCGGCTGGTTGGCGCGCATGCCGCTGTCAGGGCTTTCGGCCACTTCGAGCTTTTTCTTGAAGTCGCCGTAGAACTCGTCGAGAACGTTTTTCCAGTCGCGCTCGCCCTGGGCCACATCGTCGAGGTTCTCTTCCATACCGGCGGTGAAGCCGTAGTCCATCAGGTTCGAGAAGCTCTCGGACAAACGCTCGGTAACGATGTCACCCATCTTTTCCGAATAGAAACGACGGTTGTGCAGCGCCACATAGCCGCGGTCCTGGATGGTGGAGATGATCGCTGCGTAGGTCGAAGGACGACCGATGCCGCGCTTTTCCATTTCCTTGACCAGGCTGGCTTCGGAGTAACGAGCCGGTGGCTTGGTGAAATGCTGGGTCGGATCAAGCTTGATCAGCTTCATCACGTCGCCCTGGGCCATGTCCGGCAGGACGTCGTCATCCCCAGGCTTGGTGATCTGCGGCATGACGCGGGTATAGCCGTCGAACTTCAGGATGCGGCCCTTGGCGCGCAGCTCGAAGTCGCCGGCACCGACGCTGACCGTGGTCGACAGGTATTGCGCCGGCAGCATCTGGCAGGCCAGGAACTGGCGCCAGATCAGCTCGTAGAGACGCTCGGCATCGCGCTCCATGCCCGACAGCTTGCTTGGCTCGGTGTTGGCATCGGACGGACGAATCGCTTCGTGAGCCTCCTGTGCGCCTTCCTTGCTGCTGTAGACGTTCGGCGTGTCCGGCAGGTACTTCTTGCCGAACTCGCTTTCTATATAAGTGCGTGCCATCGCCACGGCATCGACCGAAAGATTGGTCGAGTCGGTACGCATGTAAGTGATGTAGCCGGCTTCGTACAGACGCTGGGCCATCATCATGGTTTTCTTCACGCCAAAGCCCAGGCGATTGCTCGCGGCCTGTTGCAACGTGGAGGTGATGAACGGCGCCGACGGCTTGCTGCTGGTCGGCTTGTCTTCGCGCTTGACGATGCTGTAGCTGGAAGCCTTGAGCTTCTCCAGCGCGGCCATGGCCTGGGCTTCGTTGAGCGGCTTGAAGGCCTCGCCCTTCTCCCGGGCCACGTCGAAGCGCACGGTAGCGCCCTTGGCGGTGCCGAGGTCGGCGTGGACTTCCCAGTACTCTTCAGGGATGAACGCACGGATCTCCCGCTCGCGCTCCACCACCAGCTTCACGGCGACCGACTGCACGCGACCGGCCGACAGGCCGCGGGCGATCTTGGCCCACAGCAGGGGCGAGACCATGTAGCCCACCACGCGATCGAGGAAGCGACGCGCCTGTTGAGCGTTGACCCGATCGATATCCAGCTCGCCCGGCTGGGAGAAGGCTTCCTGGATGGCCTTCTTGGTAATTTCGTTGAACACCACGCGCTTGTAGCGGCTGTCATCCCCACCAATGGCTTCGCGCAGGTGCCAGGCAATGGCTTCCCCTTCGCGGTCCAAGTCCGTCGCGAGATAGATGGTGTCAGCATCCTTGGCGAGCCGGCGCAGCTCTTCGATGACCTTTTCCTTGCCCGGGAGGATCTCGTACTTGGCTTTCCAGCCGTGTTCCGGATCGACCCCCATGCGTGAGACCAGCTGCTTGCGCGCCTTGTCTTTCGGCGACAGCGCCGGCGCTTCACCGGCAGCAGCCTTGCCGCGCTTGGCGGCTGGCTCCTTGCTGGCGCTAGCCGAACCGCTGGTGGGCAGGTCTCGGATATGGCCGATACTCGACTTCACCACGTATTGGTCGCCCAGATACTTGTTGATGGTCTTGGCCTTAGCCGGGGATTCCACAATGA
The DNA here is from genome assembly GCF_054681425.1 of Pseudomonas sp. H1_F01. Taxonomy (NCBI): domain Bacteria; kingdom Pseudomonadati; phylum Pseudomonadota; class Gammaproteobacteria; order Pseudomonadales; family Pseudomonadaceae; genus Pseudomonas; species Pseudomonas sp. H1_F01. Next base: position 4,746,854 of record NZ_CP162823.1, read on the forward strand.
CCAGCGATTTGCCCATGGATCAGAAAATTCCTGAATTCTAAAAAGTGAAAGGCGGTTGGCGCCTGACGCGGCACCGCTATATATAGTGGCTGCAAGGTGAGGTCAAGCGCAGGGTTGCCCGCTTACCGGCCTCAAGGCTTGGAAAAAATGCTCTCCTCGGCCTGCACCAAAGCAAAGCGTGGCACCTGTTCGCCGTCAACCTCGACGGACTCCTCGAACATGCTCAAGGGACGCACCCAAAAGCCGTAATCGCCATACAGGGCTTGATAGAAGACCACTTCTTCCTCGGTCTCGGAATGCCGCGCGATGCTGAATACGCGGTACTGCGGACCTTTGTAATGCTGGTAGAGCCCAGGTTGTATCGGCATGCTTTGGCCCTCACTCAATTTTTTTCAAAATAAAAACAAAATCTTTTTTACTAAACCCGAAAAAACAAAAACCGGGGCACTTGGCCCCGGCTTCCATCAACGCAACGCTTAGACGCGTTCGAAGACAGTGGCAATGCCCTGGCCGAGGCCAATGCACATGGTGGACACACCAAAGGTGCCGCCATTCTGCTTCATGACGTTGAGCAGCGTGCCGGAGATACGCGCACCGGAGCAACCGAACGGGTGACCCAGGGCGATCGCGCCGCCGTGCAGGTTAACCTTCTCGTTCATCTTGTCGAGCACTTTCAAATCTTTCAGCACTGGCAGGGCCTGTGCGGCGAAAGCTTCGTTGAGTTCGAAGAAGTCGATATCGGCAATACCCAGGCCTGCGCGCTTCAAGGCTTTCTGCGTGGCCGGTACTGGACCATAGCCCATGATCGCCGGATCCACACCCGCCACGGCCATCGAACGAATCACCGCCATCGGCTGGATACCCAGGTCCTGGGCACGTTGGGCCGACATCACGATCATGCACGAGGCACCATCGGTGATCTGCGACGAGGTACCGGCTGTCACGGTGCCGCCCTTCGGATTGAATGCCGGCTTGAGGGCCGCCAGGCTTTCCAGGGTGGTTTCCGGACGAATGGTTTCGTCGAAGTCGAACAGCTTCAGGAAACCGTTCTCGTCGTAGCCCTGCATCGGGATGATCTCATCCTTGAACTTGCCTTCCACGGTCGCCTTGTGGGCGAGCTGGTGGGAGCGCACGCCAAAGGCGTCCTGCTGTTCGCGGGTGATGCCGTGCATTTTGCCAAGCATTTCCGCTGTCAGGCCCATCATGCCCGAGGCTTTCGCCGCGTACAGCGACATGTGCGGGTTCGGATCGACGCCGTGCATCATGCTCACGTGGCCCATGTGCTCGACACCACCGACGACGAACACGTCACCGTTGCCGGTCATGATCGCCTGGGCGGCGGTGTGCAGTGCGCTCATGGACGAACCGCACAGGCGGCTGACGGTCTGGCCCGCCGCCGTGTGAGGAATCTGGGTCATCAGCGAGGCCATGCGGGCGATGTTCCAGCCCTGCTCCAGGGTCTGGTTCACACAGCCCCAGATCACGTCTTCGACTTCGTTGGGGTCGACCTTGACGTTGCGCTCCAGCAGTTTGCTGATCAGGTGCGCCGACATGTCTTCGGCGCGGGTGTTGCGGTGCATGCCGCCCTTGGAGCGGCCCATCGGCGTACGACCGAAGTCGACAATCACGACGTCTCTAGGATTCAAGCTCATAAATGTTCTCTCGCTCTAGTCGTTGGGCGCTTAACCGAAGAAGCTCTGGCCGTTCTTGGCCATTTCACGCAGCTTCGCGGTCGGGTGGTACAGCGCGCCCAAATCAGCGTACTGGTCAGCCAGGGCAACGAACTCGGCGACACCGATCGAATCGATGTAGCGCAGCGCACCGCCACGGAATGGAGGGAAACCGATACCGTAGACCAGACCCATGTCGGCTTCGGCGGCGGTTTCGACAATGCCGTCTTCCAGGCAACGCACGGTTTCGAGGCACAGCGGGATCATCATCCAGTTGATGATGTCCTCGTCGGTGACTTCGCGCTGCTCGTAGACGATCGGCTTGAGCACTTCCAGAACCGACGAGTCGGCAACTTTCTTCTGCTTGCCGCGCTTGTCGGTCTCATAGGCGTAGAAGCCCTTGCCGTTCTTCTGGCCCAGGCGCTTGGCTTCGTAGAGCACGTCGACGGCCGAACGACGGTCGTCCTTCATGCGGTCCGGGAAGCCTTCGGCCATGACGTCGCGACCGTGGTGGCCGGTGTCGATGCCGACCACGTCCATCAGGTACGCCGGGCCCATCGGCCAGCCGAATTTTTCCATGATCTTGTCGATGCGCACGAAGTCCACACCGGCGCTGACCAGCTTGGCGAAACCGCCAAAGTACGGGAACAGCACGCGGTTGACCAAAAAGCCCGGGCAGTCGTTGACGACGATCGGGTTCTTGCCCATTTTCTTGGCGTAGGCCACGGTGGTAGCAACGGCGTGTTCGCTGGACTTCTCGCCACGGATCACTTCCACCAGCGGCATCATGTGCACCGGGTTGAAGAAGTGCATGCCGACGAAGTTCTCCGGACGCTTGAGGGCCTTGGCCAGCAGCGAAATGGAGATGGTCGAGGTGTTCGAGGCCAGGATGGTGTCCTCTTTGACCTTGTCTTCGACTTCAGCCAGTACCGCCTGCTTGACCTTCGGGTTCTCGACAACGGCTTCGACCACCAGGTCGACATGGCCGAAATCGCCGTAGGACAGGGTCGGACGAATGCCGTTGAGCACTTCGGCCATCTTCGCAGCGGTCATGCGACCTTTGTCGACACGGCCGACCAGCAGCTTGGCGGCTTCGGCCAGGCCTTGCTCGATCCCGTGTTCGTTGATGTCCTTCATCAGGATCGGCGTACCTTTGGACGCCGACTGGTAGGCGATACCGCCACCCATGATGCCGGCGCCGAGCACGGCGGCCTGCTTCACGTCACTGGCGATTTCGTCGTAGGCCTTGGCCTTTTTCTTCAGTTCCTGGTCATTGAGGAACAGACCGATCAGGCTTTGCGCAGCCGAGGTCTTGGCCAGCTTGACGAAGCCGGCGGCTTCGACTTCCAGAGCCTTGTCACGACCGAAGTTCGCGGCTTTCTGGATAGTCTTGATCGCTTCGACCGGCGCTGGGTAGTTCGGGCCTGCCTGACCGGCCACGAAACCCTTGGCGGTTTCGAAGGCCATCATTTGTTCGATGGCGTTGAGCTTGAGCTTTTCCAGCTTCGGCTGACGCTTGGCCTTGTAGTCGAACTCGCCGCTGATGGCGCGCTTGATGGTTTCAAGGGCCGCTTCCTGGAGCTTGCCAGGTTCGACCACGGCATCCACGGCACCGACCTTCAGCGCGTCTTCAGCACGGTTTTCCTTGCCGGCGGCAATCCACTCGATGGCGTTGTCGGCACCGATCAGGCGCGGCAGGCGCACGGTGCCGCCGAAGCCTGGGTAGATGCCCAGCTTGACTTCCGGCAGGCCGATCTTGGCCGTGGTGGACATGACGCGGTAATCCGCCGCCAGGCACATTTCCAGGCCGCCACCCAGGGCGATGCCGTTGATGGCCACGACGGTCGGTACGTTGAGGTCTTCGAAGTCGCTGAAAATACGGTTGGCTTCGAGGTTGCCAGCGATCAGTTCGGCATCGGGCAGCTTGAAGTTGTCGACGAATTCGGTGATGTCGGCACCGACGATGAACACGTCCTTGCCGCTGCTGACGATCACACCCTTGATCGAAGCATCTGCCTTGATAGTGTCCACGGCCTGACGCAATTCATTCAGGGTTAGACGGTTGAACTTGTTGACGGACTCACCCTTGAGGTCGAATTTCAATTCGACGATGCCACTTTCAAGAGCCTTAACCGTGATGGCTTTACCTTCGTAAATCATCAACTGATCTCCACGATATGGAAGCTGAACAGTACACGTTGAACGCTGACCACTGGTTCGGCATTGACGTTTACCGTCGATGCTACGCCAATCCGCCAGGCACACCCGTCAACGCGATAGTCGGGGTCTGTAGGAGCATTCTGAAAATACAAACGCTCAATTCATACGCCCGTTTGATTTGGGTACGTCACCTTCACGGAATTTCCGACAATTGTCAATCGCCCTAAACATAGGCGTGAACGCGACTTCTCGGTCATTTCCGTACCGTACGGATCCGCAACACGGCGCCGCATGAGCAGCTATTCATAGGATCAATAATTAGAAAAATCGCCCTAATTCCAGACATATCGGATCCAGCCGTCTACGCTGTCGGGACGCGATTGAAAATTGGGAACAAAGGACGTTACGAACGCACGTCCTGACACGAGATTGATTACCGGCCTGCCTGGCCAACCCGCCCGATGAGACTGTCGGGCTTTTTTATGCCTCAGGCCAGCGCCTTGAGCACCGCGCAAATATCTTGCAAAACAGTCGCTTCGCCCTTCTCGCCCCAGTACAAGGCGATCATTTGCCGATCGGCTTCGACCTTGTAGACGTTGGCCGGCAATTTTTCGAAATGATTGAGCAGGGACTCATCCTGGCAGACTTCTCGCCACTGGTTGACCCAGACGCCTGGCGCAGTCTGCCAATAGCTCCAGACCGCCGGTTCCTTGCCACGCCGGGGCCGGTGGTACTGGGCGCAGGGGTTTGGCGGCTGCTGGCCGAGCCAGTGCGGCCACTCCTGCGGCGCCAGCTGCATGGCCAGGCCCAGGCGTCGTGCTTCCATGCGCAGGGCCATGCGACCGCTCTGAACACGGGACGGACGCAACCATGCCAGTGGACTTAACACCACCAACAGGATTGACACCACTATCCAGACCGTCATATTCGTACTCCCGAATTCTGATGAGCCCATTGAGCCACGTCGCCGTCAATGCGCTTGAAACCAGCCATACTTACCGTATCGCAATTCTCTGGAGTGCTTTCCATGTACTACGAACACGTTCTGGTCGCCGTCGACCTCACTGAAGAATGCGATCCGGTCGTCAAGCGCGCCCTCGCCCTTTGCGAAAGCCGGGACACCAAGCTGTCGCTGGTGCATATCGTCGAACCGATGGCCATGGCCTTCGGCGGCGACGTGCCCATGGACCTTTCCCAATTGCAGCAGCAGCAATTCGACCAGGCCAAGGAACGCCTTGACCGACTGATCGTGAAATACCCTGCCCTGAAGAAGGAATTCAGCCACCTGACCTACGGCCAGCCGCGCCAGGAGATCCATCACCTGGCCAAGGAACAGGGCTGCGACCTGATTGTGGTCGGCAGCCATGGTCGCCACGGCCTGGCGCTGTTGCTGGGCTCGACCGCCAACGACGTGCTGCATGGCGCGCCTTGCGATGTGCTGGCGGTACATCTGGTCAAGCGCACATAACCCCAGACCCTGACCTTGTGGGAGCAAGCTTTGCTCCCACAGGCTCACCCCTACAGGGGAATAGCGTCTCAAATAGAAATCCCGGCGTTCATTGCTGAATTCCGGGATTTTTTTTCAACAGCAGATCAAGCGTCCAGTTCAGCCCAGCGCTCGACCAGTGCGTCCAGCTCGACCTGCAACTGCTCCAGATGCGCGATGACCTTGGCGGTTTCGGCAGCAGGTCGCTGGTAGAAGCCGGCGTCAGCCATCTCGGCTTCCACCGCGGCGATCTGCTGTTCCTTCGCGTCGATGTCACCCGGCAGCGCCTCCAGCTCACGCTGCAGCTTGTAGCTGAGTTTTTTCTTGGCCGGTGCCGGGGTCGCCGCGGCAGCTACCGGGGCTGGCTCGGCCTTGACCACGGCCGAATTCAGGTCGGCCTTGCCAGACTTGCTTTCGGTTACTCCCAGCAGACGCGGCGAGCCGCCCTGGCGCAGCCAGTCCTGATAGCCACCGACGTATTCACGCACCAGGCCTTCGCCTTCGAACACCAGGGTGCTGGTGACCACGTTGTCGAGGAATGCCCGGTCGTGGCTGACCATCAGCACGGTGCCGTTGAAGGTCAGCAACACCTCTTCCAGCAACTCAAGGGTTTCCACGTCCAGGTCGTTGGTCGGTTCGTCGAGCACCAGCAGGTTCGCCGGCTTGCTGAACAACTTGGCCAGCAACAGACGGGCGCGCTCGCCACCCGACAGCGCCTTGACCGGCGTACGGGCACGCTGGGGGCTGAACAGGAAATCGCCAAGGTAGCTCAGCACATGGCGGCTCTGGCCATCGATGTCGATGAAATCGCGGCCTTCGGCGACGTTGTCGATCACGGTCTTTTCCAGGTCCAACTGATGGCGCAACTGGTCAAAGTAGGCGACGTCGATCTTCGTGCCCTCTTCCACCTTGCCATTGGTCGGCACCAGGCCACCGAGCATCAGCTTGAGCAAGGTGGTCTTGCCGGTACCGTTGGCACCCAGCAGGCCGATGCGATCGCCACGCTGCAGCACCATGGAGAAGTCCTTGATCAGGAACGGGCCGCCCGGGTGCGCGAAACTCACGTTCTCAAGGACCATCACCTGCTTGCCGGACTTGTCAGCGGTATCCAGCTGGATGTTGGCCTTGCCGGTGCGCTCGCGACGTTCACTGCGCTCCATGCGCAAGGCCTTGAGCGCCCGCACACGGCCTTCGTTGCGGGTGCGACGCGCCTTGATACCCTGGCGAATCCAGACTTCTTCCTGGGCCAGTTTCTTATCGAACAACGCGTTAGCGGTTTCTTCCGCCGCCAGCGCCGCTTCCTTGTGCACCAGGAAGCTGGCGTAGTCGCCGTTCCAGTCGATCAGGCCGCCACGGTCCAGTTCAAGGATGCGGGTCGCCAGGTTTTGCAGGAAGGAACGGTCGTGGGTGATGAACAGCACCGCACCCTGGAAGTCCTTCAAGGCTTCTTCAAGCCAGGCGATGGCGCCGATGTCCAGGTGGTTGGTCGGTTCGTCGAGCAGCAGCAGGTCCGGCTCGGACACGAGGGCCTGGGCCAGCAGGACGCGACGACGCCAGCCGCCGGACAACTCGGCCAGGGTCTTGTCGGCCGGCAATTGCAGGCGGCTCAGGGTGCTGTCGACCAGTTGCTGCAGACGCCAGCCGTCTCGGGCTTCAAGGTCGTGCTGCACGTGCATCAACTTGTCCAGGTCGGCATCGGTGACGATGTTCTGGCTCAGGTGGTGGTACTCGGCCAACAGCGCGCCGACACCGTCCAGGCCTTCGGCGACCACATCGAATACGGTCCGCTCGTCGGCCACCGGCAGTTCCTGGGGCAATTCGCCGATTTTCAGGCCTGGCGCGCGCCAGACCGAGCCGTCATCGGGCTTTTGATCGCCCTTGACCAGCTTCATCATGCTGGACTTGCCAGTGCCGTTGCGGCCGATGATGCACACCCGCTCACCACGGGCGATCTGCCAGGACACCTTGTCCAACAACGGCATAGCGCCGAAAGCAAGGGACACATCGCTGAATTTGAGCAGGGTCATGAGCTTCTCCAAAAACCGGGCGCGCATTCTACCTGAGATGAGGCCTCAAGGTTCCGCCAATTTCGCCACCGAAGCACTCTGCATAACAAATGTTGCGAACTTGCACCGACGGCCCTGCAAAGCTTTCGCCGGCTGCTGGCAAAAGGCTAAGCTACAGACAGTTACCCTGGGTTACCCCTTGGGCTTGTCATGTTTTTTTATGCCCGGACGTCTCATGCGCAGTCGCCTTTTAAGTGTTTTATCGTGTCTTTTTGTATGTGCCACTGCCGTTCAATCCGCGCAGGCGGTGGATATCTCCACTCAACGCCAATATTACGACGAGGCCAAGCGCGCCTTGGCCAAGGGTGATTCCGGCCCTTACTTTCGCTACAGCCAGGCCCTGCGTGATTATCCGCTGGAACCCTATCTGGCCTACGACGAATTGACCGCTCGCCTCAAGAGCGCCAGCAACGCCGAAATCGAGAAGTTCCTCGCCGAACATGGTGACCTGCCCCAGGCCAACTGGATGAAATTGCGCTGGCTGCGTTGGCTGACCGAACGCGGCGACTGGGAGACCTTCGTCAAGTATTACGATCCCAAGCTCAATTTCACCGAACTGGACTGCCTTAACGCCCAGTACCAGCTCAGCCATGGCTTGAAGGCCGAAGGCTATGCCAATACCGAAAAGCTGTGGCTCTCCGGTAAATCCCAGCCCCAGGCGTGCGATGCCTTGTTCGGTCTATGGGCCTCCCAGGGCCAGTTGACCGAACAGAAACGCTGGGAACGCACAAAACTGGCGGCCCAGGCCCGCAACTACCCGCTGGCCAACAGCCTGGTCAGCGGCCTGACCACCCTCGCCCCCCGCGGCAAGCTGCTGGTGGACGTGGCGCAAAAGCCCGAGTTGCTCAACCAGCCCTCGCGCTTCATCCCGGCCGATGAGCCGATGTCCGATATCGTCAGCCTCGGCCTGCGTCGCCTGGCCCGCCAGGATCCGGAAAAGGCCATGGCACTGCTGGACGGCTACGCCAGTACCATGCATTTTTCCCGTGATGAAAAAGTTGCGATTGCCCGGGAAATCGGCCTGACCCTGGCCAAGCGCTTCGACAGCCGGGCCTTGGACGTGATGACGAAATACGACCCGGAACTGCGCGATGACACCGTTTCGGAATGGCGCTTGCGCCTGCTGCTGCGCCTGGCCCGCTGGGACGACGCCTACCAACTGACCCGTCGCCTGCCCGAGTCGCTGTCGAGCACCAATCGCTGGAGGTACTGGCAAGCCCGCACGCTGGAACTGGCGCAGCCGCAGAACCCCGAAGCGCTGGCGCTCTACAAGCACCTGGCCCGTGAACGGGATTTCTATGGTTTCCTGGCTGCCGATCGTTCCCAGTCACCGTACTCGCTAGTCAACAAGCCGCTGGTGATGAGCCAGGCGCTGATCAACAAAGTGCGCAACACCCCTGGCGTGCGTCGGGCGCTGGAATTTCATGCCCGTGGGGACATCGTCGACGGGCGCCGCGAGTGGTATCACGTCAGCCGTCATTTCAACCGCGACGAAATGGTCGCCCAGGCCAAACTGGCGTATGACCTGAAGTGGTATTTCCCGGCCATTCGCACCATCAGCCAGGCCAAGTACTGGGACGACCTGGACATCCGCTTCCCGATGGCCCACCGCGACACCCTGGTGCGCGAAGCCAAGATCCGCGGCCTGCATCCAAGCTGGGCGTTCGCCATTACCCGCCAGGAAAGCGCCTTCATGGACGACGCCCGTTCCGGCGTCGGTGCCGCCGGCCTGATGCAACTGATGCCTGGCACCGCCAAGGAAACCGCGCGCAAGTTCAGCATTCCCCTGGCCTCACCACAGCAAGTGTTGAACCCGGACAAGAACATCCAGTTGGGCGCGGCGTACCTGAGCCAGGTTCACAGCCAGTTCAACGGCAACCGCGTCCTGGCCTCGGCGGCCTACAACGCCGGCCCCGGTCGCGTGCGCCAGTGGCTGCGCGGCGCCGACCACTTGAGCTTCGACGTCTGGGTCGAAAGCATCCCGTTCGACGAAACCCGCCAATACGTGCAGAACGTATTGTCGTACTCGGTGATCTACGGCCAGAAACTCAACTCGCCGCAACCGCTGGTGGATTGGCATGAGCGGTATTTCGATGATCAGTGATTATTAGCAAAAGCGGTTCCTGAGGAGAAAAAAATGCCCGCATCGAAAGATGCGGGCTTTTTTTTGCTCGCTCCCACAAGGGACCATACTTAGTCGGTTGCCGCCTCCAACCCCACATTGAACTGCAACGCCGCCAGCCGCGCATACAGCGCATTGCTGGCAACCAGCTCCTGGTGAGTGCCCACCGCAACCACCTTGCCTTGATCCATCACCGCGATCCGGTCAGCGTTTTTCACCGTGGCCAGGCGGTGGGCGATGACCAGGGTCGTGCGGTTTTTCATCAGGTTGGGCAGGGCTTGCTGGATCAGGTGTTCGCTTTGCGCATCGAGGGCGCTGGTGGCTTCGTCCAGCAGCAGGATCGGCGCGTCCACCAGCAACGCCCGGGCGATGGCCAGGCGTTGGCGTTGACCGCCGGATAACCCGAGACCACCGTCACCCAGGTGGGTCTGGTAGCCGTCGGGCATTTTTTCGATGAAATCGTGGGCGTGGGCAATCTGCGCGGCCTCACGCACCTGCTCGGACGTTGCGCCAGGGTTGCCGTAGCGGATGTTCTCTTCGACCGTGCCGAAAAACAGTGCCGGATTTTGTGAAACCAGGGCGAAGTGACGGCGCAGGTCCAACGGATCAAGTTGAGTCAACGGCACGTCGTCGATCAGTATCTGCCCTTGCACCGGATCGTAGAAACGCAGCAGCAGGTCATACACCGTTGACTTGCCCGCACCGGAAGGCCCGACCAGGGCCAGGGTCTCACCGGCCTTGATAGTCAGGTCGAGGCCGTCGACCGCATAGCTGTCAGGCCGGGAGGGATAGGAAAAACGCACGCCTTCGAGGCGCAGGTCGCCCCGGACCCGCTCCGGCAACGTGACAAGACCTGAAGCCGGCGGCTGGATAATGTTCTCCGAACGCAGCAACTCGGCAATGCGCTCTGCCGCACCCGCCGCCCGTTGCAGCTCGCCGATCACCTCGCTCAGGGTGCCGAAGGCACTGCCGACGATCAGGCTGTAGAACACGAATGCCGCCAGCTCACCGCCGGAAATCCGCCCGGCGATCACATCCATGCCGCCGACCCAGAGCATCACCCCCACCGCGCCCAGCACCAGCACGATCACCAGGGTGATCAGCCAGGCCCGCTGGGCGATGCGCTTGCGGGCAGTGTCGAAAGCCTGTTCCACCGTCACGGAGAATCGTTGTTCGTCCTGGACCTGGTGGTTGTAGGCCTGCACGGTCTTGATCTGCCCAAGGGTTTCGGAGACGTAGCTGCCGACGTCGGCAATCCGGTCCTGGCTCTGGCGCGACAAGCTGCGCACCCGACGACCAAAGACCAGGATCGGTGCCAATACCAGCGGCAGGGCAATCACCACGATGCTGGTCAACTTGGGATTGGTGATGAACAGCAGCACGATGCCGCCTACCACCATCAAGGCGTTGCGCAAAAACAACGACAGCGACGAACCGATCACCGATTGCAGCAAGGTCGTATCGGCGGTCAGCCGCGACTGGATTTCCGAACTGCGGTTGTTTTCGTAGAAACCGGGGTGCAAGTACACCAGATGGTTGAAGACCTGCCGCCGGATATCGGCCACCACCCGCTCGCCGATCCAGGACACCAGGTAAAAACGTGAAAACGTACCGATCGCCAACCCCACCACCAGTACCATGAACAGGCCGATGGATTGATTGAGCAGGTGCGGTGAGCGGGTCATGAAGCCCTGATCCACCAGCAACCGGATGCCTTGGCCCATGGACAAGGTAATACCGGCGGTGACAATCAGGGCCAGCAAGGCGCCGACGACCTGTTTGCGGTAAGGGGCGATGAAGCCGCTGGCCAGGCGTATGGCACGGCGATGTCGGGAAGAAAGCATCAAGGGCATCCGATAATGCAGCAGGAAAAAGGCCGGCCAGCGACGCCAAAGCGTAGCGGAACCAAATTGAATCAGAATGAGTCAGGTTAAATATGACCACAACGACTAGAGGCTAGATGTTATCGGTCTAAAGTCTGGCTGGAAACGCAACTATGTTTCTGATTGAGTGGAGGTGTCGCCATGAACCTACAAGGAGTGTCATGGCTCGGTCACCTGGCGACATTAAAGTAGGCACACAACCTGATGAGGAGACAGGCCATGTCCTTGCAACACAGCAGCGACGACAAGATTCAAGTAATCCGCACGCAACCGGACCAGTCTCTGGGCTGCTCGTTCATCGATGCCCAAGGGCGCGAAGTACCGATCACCGAAGACATGATCCAGAAAGCCTGCAGCGAGCTGGAAAAACGACTGGTCAAGCCTGCCGAACAAAAGTGATACAGCCCGTCTTCAATTGGACCCGACCTTGATGTCGGGTTTTTTATGCCTGCGAGAAACGTTGTGGGAGCAAGGCTTGCCCGCGATGCAGGCACCTCGGTCCCCTGACCGCGTCATCGTTCATCGCGAGCAAGCTTTGCTCCCACAACCCAGCGCTGTCACTATCTGTTGCAAGGCCGCCGACTGCCCCTCGATACCAACCTTCAGGCTGTCGATTTCCCGCCGTGGTGGGTAGTGCTTGCGCAAGGCGTCGAACGCGCTGCGTTGTTCGCCGACTGTGCCCACCAGGCTGCGGCGAAAGTTCGCGTCGTCACCACGGGGGTCGTACACGCTCCGGCACAGCGCCGCCAAGGCCCAGGCCGGGTCGGTTGCGGCATCCAGGGTGATGCCACCCAGCCAAGGCCGAGGCAACAGGTCGCTGAGGCTGACTTCAACCGGCCGCTCCATGAAAGCGCACAAGGCCTGGTAGATCTGGGCGGTGCCACGCTGGCGGCCATCGAGACTGTAACCGGCAATGTGCGGGGTGGCGATCACGCACAAATCGGCCAGGTCCACATCCACGGTGGGCTCCTGCTCCCAGACATCCAGCACCGCTTGCAGGTCTTCGCGTTCCAGCAACACTTCACGTAGCGCAGCATTGTCGATCACCGGGCCGCGGGCCGCGTTGATCAGCCAGGTCCCGGGCTTGAGCTGGTTCAGACGCGCTTCGTCGAACAGGTGCCAGGTCGGTTGCTCGCCGTCGCGGGTCAACGGTGTGTGCAGGCTGATCACATCGCACTGCTCGATGATCTGCTCCAGGCTCACATAGTCGCCCCCTTCGGCGACCTGACGCGGCGGATCGCAGACCTTCACGGTCCAGCCCAGCCCCTTGAGCACCTCGATCAACCGCCCGCCCACCTGGCCCGCGCCGATCACACCGAAGGTTCGTTGCTCAAGTTGCGCGCCTTCGATTTCTGCCAGGGTCATCAGGCTGCCCAGCACATAGTCCACCACGCCACGGGCATTGCAGCCCGGCGCGCTGGCCCAGCGGATACCAGCCTCGGCAAGATAGTCCAGGTCCAGGTGATCGGTGCCGATGGTGCAGGTGCCGACGAAGCGCACCTTGCTGCCTTCCAGCAGCGCCCGATTGACCTGGCTGACCGAACGCACCAGTAGCACATCGGCTTGCTCGACCATCGTCCGGTCGATCCCCCGGCCCGGCACCCGGCGGATTTCGCCGAATCCTTGGAAAAATGCATCAAGCAGGGGGATGTTTTCGTCGGCGACGATCAGCATGGCAAAGCTCCTTTGGCGGGAGGGGCAGTGTAGGCGTTCCGTTGGGCCTGTGCATTACCCGGAGCGAATGATGTTGTGGCGAGGGAATGTATGTGGGAGCAAAGCTTGCTCGCGATGCCGGCGCCTCGGTTCCTCGGCAGACCGCATCATCTTCATCGCGGGCAAGCCTTGCTCCCACAGGTGCTCGAAAACTGAAAAAACGATTACAAATCCACAACACAGGATTTTTCCTGACCACTGTGTCAAAGCGTAGAATTCGCCGCCTTGCGCTTAATCTTTTCGGACGCTTTCCCTGTGAACCCTGCAATCGATACCCCCACCACCCTCTCCCGCCCGGCCCGGGTTCGTCTTGAACTCAGGACCTTGCTGGCCCTGGCCTTGCCGATCATGGTGGCGCAACTGGCAACCACCGCCATGGGGTTTGTCGATGCGGTGATGGCCGGTCGGGTTGGCCCGCGGGACCTGGCCGCCGTGGCCCTGGGCAACTCGATCTGGGTGCCGGTGTTCCTGTTGATGACCGGCACATTGCTGGCGACCACCCCGAAAGTTGCCCAGCGCTTCGGCGCCGGTACGTTCGACGAGATCGGGCCGCTGGTGCGCCAGGCGCTGTGGCTGGCATTGGTGGTGGGGTTGATCGCCACACTGGCGCTGTTCAGCGCCGAACCGATCCTGCACATCATGAATGTCGACCCCGAACTGATTGGCCCATGCATGGAATACCTGCGGGGCATCGGCACGGGCCTGCCGGCCGTGGCGCTGTATCACGTACTGCGCTGCTTCAGCGACGGCCTGGGACGCACGCGGCCAGCGATGGTGCTGGGGCTGTGTGGGCTGGCGCTGAACATTCCGCTCAATTACATCTTCATCTATGGGCACCTCGGCGTGCCCGCCATGGGCGGCGTCGGTTGCGGCTGGGCCACGGCCATCGTGATGTGGGTCATGGCCCTGGGCATGGCCGGGTGGGCCCGCTGGGCACCGGCCTATCAGTCGAGCCGGCTGTTCAGCCGTTTCGACTGGCCGCAATGGGCGGTCATCAAGCGCCTGCTGGGCATCGGCTTGCCGATTGGCATTGCGGTGTTCGCCGAATCGAGCATTTTCGCGGTGATCGCGCTGCTGATCGGCAGCCTCGGTGCCACGGTGGTGGCCGGGCACCAGATCGCGCTGAACTTCAGCTCCCTGGTGTTCATGATCCCCTACTCCCTGGGCATGGCCGTCACGGTGCGGGTCGGCCAGGCCCTGGGTCGTCGTCAGCCTCGCGAAGCGCGCTTCGCCGCTGGTGTGGGCATGGGCACGGCCCTGGCGTACGCCTGCCTGTCGGCGAGCCTGATGTTCGCGCTGCGCGGGCCTATCGCGGCGATCTATACCGCCGATCCGGTGGTGATCGACGTGGCTTCGATGCTGATCGTCTACGCGGCGCTGTTTCAGTTTTCCGATGCGATCCAGGTCACGGCGGCAGGCGCGTTGCGCGGCTTCCAGGACACCCGGGTAACGATGATCCTGACCCTGTTCGCCTATTGGGGCATCGGCCTGCCGGTGGGTTACGCCCTGGGCCTGACCGACTGGCTCGGTGCCGCCAGCGGCCCGAGCGGATTGTGGCAAGGCCTGATCGTGGGCTTGAGCTGCGCGGCGCTGATGCTGTCGATCCGCCTGGCACGCAGCGCGCGCAAGCAGATCCGCATCAGCCGCTCGACGGATTAAGCGAGTTTCTTGCGGATCCAGTAGAGGTAAGTGCCCGCTTCCTCCTGCTGGGCCACCAGTTCGTGGTCCAGGAACACGCAAAACTTGGGGATGTCGCGGCGAGTCGAGGGGTCGGTGGCGATGACTTTCAGCAGGCCACCGGGGGCCAGGTCGCGGATGTGCTGGTGCAGCATCATCACCGGTTCCGGGCAATTGAGCCCCGTGGCATCCAGCGTGCCGTCGACCGGCGTGTCGTTCATTTCACTCATGTTCTACTCCTGAAACTGGCCGGCATTGTCGCGCAATGTCGGTTCTGAGCAAAGCCTGTGGGGCGGCAAACATGTGAGAGCAAGACTATGGGAGCAAGGCTTGCCCGCGATGCAGGCACCTCGATCTCCGGACCGCGTCATCGTTCATCGCGAGCAAGCTTTGCTCCCACGGGGCTTTTTCGTGTCCAACCGCCGCAGATGGCACGTCACTTCCTCGCGGTCGTGGTACAGCTGCTTGCAACCGATCTCGACCTTGATCCCCCGAGTCTTGAACCCCTCGGCGATGCGCTCGAGCAGGCGCTTGACCTCGGCATAACGCTGTTTCATCGGCAGCTTGAGGTTGACCACGGCCTCGCGGCAATGCCCTTCGCCAATCCACTCTTCCAGCATCGCCGCGTTGCGTGCCGGTTTCTCGACGATATCGCAGACCATCCAGTCCACCGGCTGCTTGGGCTTGAACGTGAAGCCGTCTGCCATCAGATGCTGCACCAGGCCGGTGTCCATCAGGCTTTCGGCCATCGGGCCATTGTCGATGGCGGTCACCAGCATGCCCCGGTTGACCAGTTGCCAGGTCCAGCCACCCGGCGCGGCGCCGAGGTCCACGCCGGTCATGTCGCTGTGCAGGCGCTCGTCCCACTGATCCCGGGGAATGAAATGGTGCCAGGCCTCTTCAAGCTTGAGGGTGGAACGACTCGGCGCTTCCCGGGGAAACTTCAGGCGGGGAATGCCCATGGGCCACATCGCCGAGTTATCGGATTCGGCCAGGCCCAGGAACACTTCGCGGCCACTCTTGAAAGTCAGCAGCAGGCGCGGCTTGCGCGAGTCGTCCACCAGCTTGCCGGCGCCAATCAGCGCCTTGCGCAACGGGCCTTCGAATTTTTTGCAGAAGTTCGACAGTTCCTTGCCGTCGTTGGTATCCACCACTTCCAGCCACAGGCTGCCACAGGTCGGGAAAGCGGCCATGTGGGCCAGGATGACGCTGATGCGATCGGTTTCCGGCAAATCGATGAACGTACCGCGCGCCCACTGGCGCGGAAAAATCAGTTCGGCGAAACGCTGGCCGCCCATCAGCCGCTCGGCGCCGTCGTCTTCGGTGCAGACAAATTCAGCGCAGGCACTGGCCGGTTTGGCCTTGGCGTAGCCGGCCACGTTGAGCCGGGCCGCGTGTTCGGCGATCTCGGAACAGACCTCGCCTTCGAAGCCTGGCCGGCAGTGCATGAAAAGCGTGTTCATTGAAACTCCGTAGCAAAGCCTGTCACGAAAACCGCCGCATGATAGCGGAGTTCGGAACCGCGAACCTGCCCATAGAGTCCAGTGATTAGTCATACGCTCAAAACAGGGCTAGGTTAAAGGCTCTGTCCGTTCCGTCAGTCCGTAGCCGTGCGGACTCAAAGGAGTGATTTCAATGCCGTCCCTCGATAGCCTGAAAACCCTTAAAACACTGCAAGTCGACGCCAGGACCTACCACTACTTCAGCCTGCCGGATGCCGCCCGAAGCCTGGGCGACCTGGACAAACTGCCCATGTCGTTGAAGGTACTGCTGGAAAACCTGCTGCGCTGGGAAGATGAAAAAACCGTCACCGGCACCGACCTCAAGGCCCTGGCCGGGTGGCTCAAGGAGCGCCGTTCCGACCGCGAGATTCAATACCGCCCCGCCCGGGTGTTGATGCAAGACTTCACCGGCGTCCCCGCCGTGGTCGACCTGGCCGCCATGCGCGCCGCCGTGGAAAAGGCCGGCGGCGATCCCCAGCGGATCAACCCGCTGTCGCCGGTGGACCTGGTGATCGACCACTCGGTGATGGTGGACAAATTCGCCAGCAGCCAGGCGTTCGAGCAGAACGTCGACATCGAAATGCAACGCAACGG
Organism: Pseudomonas sp. H1_F01; assembly: GCF_054681425.1. NCBI lineage: Bacteria > Pseudomonadati > Pseudomonadota > Gammaproteobacteria > Pseudomonadales > Pseudomonadaceae > Pseudomonas > Pseudomonas sp. H1_F01. The sequence continues at coordinate 4,763,727 of NZ_CP162823.1, forward strand.
CGAACGCTACGCCTTCCTGCGTTGGGGCCAGAGCGCTTTCGACAACTTCAGCGTGGTGCCGCCGGGCACTGGCATCTGCCATCAGGTCAACCTCGAATACCTGGGCCGCACCGTGTGGACCAAAGAGGAAGACGGTCGCACCTACGCGTTCCCCGACACCCTGGTGGGCACCGACTCCCACACCACCATGATCAATGGCCTCGGCGTGCTGGGCTGGGGCGTCGGCGGGATCGAGGCGGAAGCCGCCATGCTCGGCCAACCGGTGTCGATGCTGATTCCCGAGGTCATCGGCTTCAAACTCATCGGCAAGCTGCGCGAAGGCATCACTGCCACCGACCTGGTGCTGACCGTCACGCAGATGCTGCGCAAGAAAGGCGTGGTGGGCAAATTCGTCGAGTTCTATGGCGACGGCCTTGCCGACCTGCCCCTGGCCGACCGCGCCACCATCGCCAACATGGCCCCGGAATATGGCGCCACCTGCGGTTTCTTCCCGGTGGACGATGTGACCCTGGATTACTTGCGCCTGTCGGGACGCCCAGCGGAAACGGTGAAATTGGTCGAGGCCTATTGCAAGGCCCAGGGCCTGTGGCGCTTGCCCGGCCAGGAACCGGTGTTCACCGACACCCTGGAGCTGGACATGAGCAGCGTCGAAGCCAGCCTCGCCGGACCGAAACGCCCGCAGGACCGGGTCTCGTTGCCGAATGTCGGCCAGGCTTTCAGCGACTTCCTGGGGTTGCAGGTCAAACCCACCAGCAAAGAAGAAGGTCGCCTGGAAAGTGAAGGTGGCGGTGGCGTCGCGGTGGGCAATGCCGATCAGGTGGGCGAAGCCGAATATGAATTCGAAGGCCACACCCATCGCCTGAAAAACGGCGCGGTGGTGATTGCCGCCATTACTTCGTGCACCAACACCTCCAACCCCAGCGTGATGATGGCCGCCGGGCTGCTGGCGAAAAAAGCCGTGGAGAAAGGCCTGACCCGCAAGCCTTGGGTCAAGAGTTCCCTGGCGCCGGGCTCCAAGGTGGTCACCGACTACTACAAGGCGGCCGGCCTGACCGAGTACCTGGATAAACTTGGTTTCGACTTGGTGGGCTATGGTTGCACCACCTGCATCGGCAACTCCGGACCATTGCCGGAGCCCATCGAAAAAGCCATCCAGAAAGCCGACCTGACGGTGGCCTCGGTATTGTCAGGCAACCGCAACTTCGAAGGCCGGGTGCATCCACTGGTGAAGACCAACTGGCTGGCCTCGCCGCCACTGGTGGTCGCCTATGCCCTGGCCGGCACGGTGCGTATCGATATCAGTAGCGAGCCGCTGGGCAACGACCGGGACGGCAAGCCGGTGTACCTGCGGGACATCTGGCCCAGCAGCCAGGAAGTGGCCGCCGCCGTGGCCCAGGTCAACACCAGCATGTTCCACAAGGAATACGCCGCCGTGTTTGCCGGTGACGAGCAATGGCAGGCCATCGAAGTGCCGCAAGCGGCGACTTACGTCTGGCAGGACGACTCGACCTACATCCAGCACCCGCCGTTCTTCGACGACATCGACGGGCCGCCACCGGCTGTCAGGAACGTCGAAGGCGCCCGGGTCCTGGCCCTGCTGGGAGACTCGGTGACCACCGACCACATCTCCCCGGCTGGCAATATCAAGGCGGACAGCCCGGCCGGTCGCTACCTGCGCGAACAAGGCGTGGAGCCGCGAGACTTCAACTCCTACGGGTCCAGGCGCGGCAACCACCAGGTGATGATGCGCGGCACCTTCGCCAATATCCGCATTCGCAACGAAATGCTCGACGGCGAAGAAGGCGGCAACACGATCTACATTCCCAGTGGTGAACGAATGCCGATCTACGACGCCGCCATGCGGTACCAGGCCGCGGGCACGCCATTGGTGGTGATCGCCGGCCAGGAATATGGCACCGGGTCGAGCCGGGACTGGGCAGCCAAGGGCACGAACCTGCTGGGGGTCAAGGCGGTGATCGCCGAAAGCTTCGAGCGTATCCATCGCTCCAACCTGGTGGGCATGGGCGTGCTGCCGTTGCAGTTCAAGCTCGACCAGAACCGCAAGAGCCTGAACCTCACGGGCAAGGAAACCCTGGACATCCTCGGGCTCAACAACGTCGAACTGACGCCGCGCATGAACCTGCCCCTGGTCATTACCCGCGAGGACGGCAGCCAGGAGCGAATCGAAGTGTTGTGCCGGATCGATACCTTGAATGAAGTGGAATATTTCAAGGCCGGCGGGATCCTTCACTATGTGTTGCGGCAATTGATTGCCAGTTAAAGATAAGTGCCCCTGTGTGCGAGCTTGCTCGCGATAGCGATAGAACAGCCAACATCGATGTTGACTGACAAGCCTCTATCGCGAGCAAGCTCGCTCCCACAGGTTCTGCGGCTGCCTGACCGTCATTAGCGTTTTAACAGGCGGCGTTTTTGCACGAGCCTGCCTATAATCCCGTCGGCACTCACGGAACAGAGTCAGCCAACGGCTTGCACCCTCCTACGCATGAACCTGCATGGATACAAAACGTGTTCTTTGCGCGACCTGGCGGCGTCATAGACGCGGCGGCCACTTTCGCCCAAAGCTCTACCGTCTAAAAGGATGTTATATGCCCGCTTTACCTTGGCCCTACCTGGCCATGCTCGCCATCGGCTATGGCCTGGCCCTGGCTTACGGTCAGTTGGCCTGGACCGCCCTCATCTCAGTCGCGCTATTGCTGTTCGCCGGGTATGCCGTTCGCCAGCAACCCATGCCAATCGGCCGGTTTCTCGGTCACATTCTATTTGTGGTAATGGCCCTGGCGTTGGCCTTGCATTGGATGCCCGGCTTCTTCAACGGGCGGGTGATCCCCGCGCAACGCTTGACCGACGACGCGGCGCCATTTGCCATGTACCTCAACCAGGACAAGCCCCTGATCGGATTCTGGCTGCTGCTGGCCTGCCCCTGGATCGTCGGTCGGCGCTCGTTGCGCCTGTCGGTCTATGCCACGGCCCTGGGTCTGGCGCTGAGCGCGGTGCTGGCCCTCGGCGGGGCGATGCTGCTGGGCATGATCCACTGGGCACCAAAGTGGCCGGAGCACGCCTGGCTGTGGGTGTTCAATAATCTTTTATTGGTGACGCTCGTGGAGGAAGCGCTGTTTCGCGGCTACATTCAGGGAGGCTTGAGCCAGCGCTTCAAACACCTGAGTTACGGCAACAACCTGGCGCTGCTCCTGACCTCGCTGCTGTTCGGCCTGGTACACGCTGGCGCAGGTTGGCAATGGGTGCTGCTGTCGGGCCTGGCGGGGGTCGGCTACGGCCTGGCATATCGTTTTGGCGGCCTGGGTGCGGCGATTGCCACGCATTTTCTCCTCAATCTGCTTCATTTCGCCCTATTTACCTACCCGATGCTGGCGTGATAGCGACAGGCAAAAATAACTTCAATTTAAACCTGACACCGCCGACAACCTTTCATAGCCTTTCAAAGCCTTGCGGATCTACACACATGCGTAACAACCAACCCGTCACACAACGCGAAAGGACCTTCCCGGCCCAGCAACGATTGATTTCGACCACCGACGCCAAGGGCGTGATCACCTACTGCAACGACGCATTCGTTGACATCAGCGGGTATTCGAAGGAAGAACTGATTCGTTCGCCGCACAATCTCGTGCGCCATCCCGACGTCCCATCCGCGGTGTTCGCACACATGTGGGGTACGCTGAAACAAGGCTTGCCATGGATGGGCATCGTCAAGAATCGCAGCAAGAACGGCGACCATTACTGGGTCAACGCCTATGTCACGCCTGTGTTCGAGGGCAATCAGGTGGTCGGCTACGAATCGGTGCGGGTCAAGCCCTCCGCCGAACAGATCGCCCGGGCCGAAGCGCTTTATCAACGCATCAACCAAGGCAAGTCCGCGGTTCCGGGCAGCGACAAATGGGTGCCCATGCTGCAGGACTGGCTACCGTTTATCCTGGTCAGCCAGTTGAGTTTCGTCGTCGGCGCGTTCCTGGATTCCTCCTGGGGCTTTGCCCTGGCGGCCGTGCTGGCGGTGCCCTTGGGGCTGATGGGCCTGCAATGGCAGCAACGCGGGATCAAGCGCCTGCTGCGCCTGGCCGAACAGACCACGTCCGACCCGCTGATCGCCCGGATGTACACCGACAGCCGCGGCGTCCAGGCACGCCTGGAGATGTCGATCCTCAGCCAGGAGGCGCGCCTGAAAACCTGCCTGACCCGCCTGCAGGACACCGCCGAGCACCTTAACGACCAGGCTCGCCAGTCCAACACCCTGGCCCATGACAGTTCCAGCGGTCTGGAGCGCCAGCGGGTGGAAACCGAACAGGTCGCCACGGCCGTCAACCAGATGGCCGCAACGACCCAGGAAGTCGCCAGCCACGTGCAGCGCACCGCCGATGCCACCCAGGAAGCCAACCGCCTGACCAGCCGCGGCCGCGACATCGCCGGCGAAACCCGCGAAGCCATCGAGCGCCTGTCGGTGGTGGTCGGCGAAACCGGGCAGACCGTGACCCAGTTGGCCAAGGACAGCGACGAGATCGGTGGCGTGGTAGACGTGATCAAAGGCATCGCCGACCAGACCAACCTGCTGGCCCTCAACGCCGCCATCGAAGCGGCCCGTGCCGGGGAGATGGGCCGTGGTTTTGCCGTGGTGGCTGACGAAGTGCGGCAACTGGCACAACGCACCAGCGAATCCACCGGGCAGATCCACGCCCTGATCGCCAAGCTCCAGCAGACCGCCACCAACGCCGTGCAGACCATGGACGCTGGTCATCGCCAGGCCGAAGAAGGCGTGGCCCGGGTCATGGAAGCGGACGAGGCGCTGGTGGGGATCAGCGAAGCGGTGGCCCACATCACCGACATGACCACCCAGATCGCCGCCGCCACCGAGGAGCAAAGCTCAGTGGCCGAGGAGATCAGCCGCAACATCAGCAACATCTCGGCTCTCGCCGACCAGACCTCTGGCCAGGCTCACAGCTCGGCGCTGCTGAGCGAAGAGCTGACCCGCACGGCCAACACGCAGTATTCGTTGGTGGAGCGGTTTAATCGCTGATAGATGTTGGCTTGATCAAAAAACCCGGACAGCGAAAGCTTCCGGGTTTTTTGTTGCCTGATAGATCGCTATCGCGAGCAAGCTCGCGATAAGGCCGGCAACAGCATCATCATTTCTGAAGAAGAAACCCGGCCACTCTCTGCGCCGCCGCCTCCAGATGCTGCTCATGACTGAACCCCGAAGCCTTCAGCGGCTTGAGGTCATGATCCCCCGCCACCAACCACAACACCTCGATGCTCGGTGACAAGGTGTAGCCCTGCACCGCCTCCCGATTGCCCAGCGCATCGCGCTCGCCCTGGACGATCATGGTCCGGGTTTTCAACGCCGCCAGGTGCTCGACCCGTGGTTTCTCCGGCTTGCCCACCGCATAGAAGGGATACCCCAGGCACACCAGCGCATCGGCGCCCAACTCATCGGCCAGCAGGCTCGCCATGCGCCCGCCCATGGACTTGCCCCCCACCGCCAGCCGCCCAGCGACATAAGGCCGCACCGTGGTGTACACCTCCCGCCAGCATTCCAGCAGCTTAGGTGCCGGGTTGGGCGGACGCTTGCTCCCGTCCCGGCGCCGTTGGGCCATGTAGGGAAACTCGAAACGCAACACGTTGACACCATGCGCGGCAAGGCGCGCGGCCATTTCCTCCATAAAGCCACTGTCCATTGGCGCACCGGCACCATGGGCCAGGATCAGGGTTGGCGCCTTGGCGCCAGCGACCGATTGTCCGGCTGTCCATAACCAGCCATGTTCGGCTACACATCGCGCCCATTGATCCCCGTCAATACTGGCCTTGTGCTGTTTGTCCATGCTGACCTCGCTTTTAGTCTGCCTATAACTCCAGGCGAAGAACGCCGCACTGCCTTGCGCAGGCGCTCACTTCGGCTGAACCGTGGATGGGGAACCATGAACACTTCTATCAGTACCGCCTACAACTACAAGGTGGTCCGCCAATTCGCCATTATGACGGTGGTGTGGGGCATCGTCGGCATGGGGCTCGGGGTTTTTCTCGCCGCCCAATTGGTCTGGCCACAACTCAACTTCGATTTGCCATGGACCAGCTTCGGCCGCCTGCGCCCACTGCACACCAACGCAGTGATCTTCGCTTTCGGCGGTTGCGCCCTGTTCGCCAGTTCGTTCTATTCGGTGCAACGCACCTGCCAGACGCAGCTGTTCGCGCCGAAAATCGCCGCGTTCTGCTTCTGGGGCTGGCAACTGGTGATCCTGCTGGCGGCCATCAGCCTGCCACTGGGCTACACCAGTTCCAAGGAATACGCCGAGCTGGAATGGCCGATCGACATCCTGATCACCATCGTCTGGGTGGCCTACGCCATCGTGTTCTTCGGCACCGTGGCCAAGCGCAACACCAAGCACATCTACGTCGGTAACTGGTTCTTCGGCGGGTTCATCCTGACCGTGGCGATCCTGCACATCGTCAACAACCTGGAACTGCCAGTGAGCTTCACCAAGTCCTACTCGGTGTACGCCGGGGCCACGGACGCGATGGTGCAATGGTGGTACGGCCACAACGCCGTGGGCTTCTTCCTCACCGCAGGCTTCCTGGGGATGATGTACTACTTCGTGCCGAAGCAGGCCGAGCGCCCGGTGTATTCCTATCGCTTGTCCATCGTGCACTTCTGGGCGCTGATCACCCTGTACATCTGGGCAGGTCCCCACCACCTGCACTACACCGCGCTGCCGGACTGGGCACAGTCGCTGGGTATGGTGATGTCGCTGATCCTGCTGGCGCCAAGCTGGGGCGGCATGATCAACGGCATGATGACCCTGTCGGGCGCCTGGCATAAGCTGCGCAGCGACCCGATCCTGCGGTTCCTGGTAGTGTCCCTGGCGTTCTACGGCATGTCGACCTTCGAAGGTCCGATGATGGCGATCAAGACCGTCAACGCCCTCTCCCACTACACCGACTGGACCATCGGCCACGTACATGCCGGCGCGCTCGGCTGGGTGGCAATGATTTCCATCGGCGCGCTGTACCACATGATCCCGAAAGTCTTCGGCCGGCCACAGATGCACAGCATCGGCCTGATCAACGCGCACTTCTGGCTCGCAACCATCGGCACCGTGCTCTACATCGCCTCGATGTGGGTCAACGGCATCGCCCAGGGCCTGATGTGGCGTGCGGTGAACGAGGACGGCACGCTCACCTACTCCTTCGTCGAAACCCTGGTGGCCAGCCACCCAGGCTTCGTCGTGCGGCTGGCGGGCGGGTCGATCTTCCTCCTCGGCATGCTGCTGATGGCCTACAACACCTGGCGCACCGTGCGGGCCTACCAGCCTGCCGAAGCCGCCGCTGCCGCGCAGATGGCCTGAGGAGTCCACCATGAAACACGAAACAATCGAAAAAAACGTCGGCCTGCTGATGCTGCTGATGGTCCTGGCCGTGAGCATTGGCGGCCTGACCCAGATCGTGCCGCTGTTCTTCCAGGACGTGACCAATAAACCGGTAGACGGCATGAAGCCCTACACCGCCCTGCAACTGGAAGGCCGCGACATCTACATCCGTGAAGGCTGCGTCGGCTGCCACTCGCAGATGATCCGTCCGTTCCGCGCCGAGACCGAGCGCTACGGCCACTACTCCGTCGCCGGCGAAAGCGTCTGGGACCATCCATTCCTGTGGGGCTCCAAGCGCACCGGGCCGGACCTGGCACGGGTCGGCGCGCGCTACTCCGATGATTGGCACCGCGCCCACTTGTACAACCCGCGCAACGTCGTGCCCGAGTCGAAAATGCCGGCCTACCCGTGGCTGGTGACCCACGCGGTAGACAGCAGCCACACCGAAGGCAAGCTGCGCGCCATGCGCACCCTGGGCGTGCCGTATACCGATGACGACATCGCAGGCGCGACGGCCTCGCTCAAGGGCAAGACCGAAATGGACGCGCTGGTGGCCTACCTGCAAGTGCTCGGCACTGCCATCAAGAGCAAGAGGTGAGCCATGGTTCTTGAAATGAGTACTGGAATGATCCGCGGCCTGGGCACGGTCGTGGTGTTCATCGCCTTCATCGGCCTGACCCTGTGGGTATTCAGCAGCAAACGTCGTCCAGAGTTCGCCGAAGCGCGCCTGCTGCCGTTCGCCGACGAGCCACCTGCCGACATCGCCACCCCCCAAGACCCTGCAACAAGGAGTACCCGGCCATGACCACCTTCTGGAGTACGTGGATCTGCGTACTGACCATCGGCAGCCTCATCGGCCTGACTTGGTTGCTGATCGGCACTCGCAAGGGCGAGACCAAGGGCAGCGTCGACCAGACCATGGGCCACAGCTTCGACGGCATCGAGGAGTACGACAACCCGCTGCCGCAGTGGTGGTTCCTGTTGTTCGCCGGCACCCTGGTGTTTTCCGTCGGCTACCTGGTCCTCTATCCGGGCCTGGGCAACTGGAAAGGCATCCTGCCAGGCTACGAGAACGGCTGGACCGGCGCCCATGAATGGGAAAAGGAAATGGCCAAGGCCGACGCCAAGTTCGGGCCGATCTTCGCCAAATTCGCCGCCATGCCCGTGGAGGAAGTGGCCAAGGACCCACAAGCCTTGAAGATGGGTGGCCGCCTGTTCGCCTCCAACTGCTCGGTCTGCCACGGTTCGGACGCCAAGGGTGCCTTCGGCTTCCCGAACCTGGTCGACAGCAACTGGCGCTGGGGCGGCGCTGCCGACACCATCAAGACCACCATCATGGGCGGCCGCATGGCGGCGATGCCGGCCTGGGGTGAAGTGCTGGGAGAGGCCGGGGTCAAGAACGTGGCCGCGTACGTACGCCACGATTTGGCCGGTCTGCCTCTGCCGGCGGACAGTGGTGCCGACCTGCAAGCCGGCCAACAGGCCTTCAGCACCACCTGTGTCGCCTGCCACGGCGCCAACGGCCAGGGAACCGAAGCCATGGGCGCGCCGAACCTGACGAAACCGGCCGGCTTCATCTACGGCACCAGCCTGGCACAGTTGCAGCAGACCATTCGCCATGGTCGCCAGGGCCACATGCCAGCGCAGAATGAGTTGCTGGGCAATGACAAGGTGCAGCTGCTGGCCGCCTACGTCTACAGTCTGTCCCACACCGCCGGTGCCGAGCGCCTGCAAGCCGAACACAAAAGCGAATAAATCTTGACCGCGTGAACAGCCGCATCCGTCTGGATGCGGCTGCTCCGTGTCCCTGCGCGACGCATTGTCGCACCCTCCCATAGTCTTTCTTTCGGTTCCCCGGAATCGGGTCTAAGCTTGCCTTTGCGTGCGCTGGCGACTGCCGGTTTCAGGTCGACCCGACCCGATGCGTTCGACAATCGTTCGTCAAAAAGGCCGCAAAGGCAGGTGAATACCGGCTGTTGCGACAGTTGCCTGGCATCACCCGAACGCTGTGTTTGAACACACCCCGTTACAACCGACCTGACCCCCTCGCCTCATTCCTTCGTTGCGACATTTTGCCGTGGGCCATTTTTGTCCCTACAAGGAACATGGAAAGGCCGCAGAATCAGCTTTGGAAAGCATTGACCCAGGTCATGGCGCGTTGCAATGACCCCCCGCTTTCTCCATACTTGCGACCGATTTTTATCCTAATAAAACACCCAAACCGTGGAACCTTAGAATGAGCACAGCAATCAGTCCGACTGCTTATAACTATAAGGTAGTCCGCCAGTTCGCCATCATGACGGTGGTCTGGGGGATCCTTGGCATGGGGCTCGGTGTCTTCATCGCCTCGCAACTGGTCTGGCCGGAGTTGAACTTCGATCTGCCATGGACGACATTTGGACGCCTGCGCCCGCTGCACACCAACCTGGTGATCTTCGCCTTCGGTGGTTGTGCATTGTTTGCCACTTCTTACTACGTCGTGCAGCGAACCTGCCAAACGCGACTGATCTCCGACAGCCTCGCCGCCTTCACCTTCTGGGGCTGGCAAGCGGTCATCGTCGGTGCGATCGTGACCTTGCCACTGGGTTACACCACCACCAAGGAATACGCTGAGCTGGAATGGCCCCTGGCTATCCTGCTGGCCATCGTCTGGGTGACCTACGGTCTGGTGTTCTTCGGCACCATCGTCAAGCGCAAGACCAAGCACATCTACGTCGGTAACTGGTTCTACGGTGCGTTCATCGTCGTGACAGCCATGCTGCACATCGTCAACCACGCTTCCCTGCCGGTCAGCTTCTTCAAGTCGTACTCGGCCTATTCGGGCGCGACGGATGCGATGATCCAGTGGTGGTACGGCCACAACGCCGTAGGCTTCTTCCTGACCACGGGCTTCCTGGGGATGATGTACTACTTCGTGCCGAAACAGGCCGAGCGTCCGATCTATTCCTATCGCCTGTCCATCGTCCACTTCTGGGCGCTGATCACCCTGTACATCTGGGCCGGTCCCCACCACCTGCACTACACCGCACTGCCAGACTGGGCGCAGTCCCTGGGCATGGCGATGTCGATCATCCTGCTGGCGCCAAGCTGGGGCGGCATGATCAACGGCATGATGACCCTGTCGGGCGCCTGGCATAAGCTGCGCACCGACCCGATCCTGCGGTTCCTGGTTGTGTCGCTGGCGTTCTACGGCATGTCGACCTTCGAAGGCCCGATGATGGCGATCAAGACCGTCAACTCCCTGAGCCACTACACCGACTGGACCATCGGCCACGTACACGCTGGTGCGCTCGGCTGGGTTGCGATGATTTCCATCGGCGCCATCTACCACATGATCCCGAAACTGTTCGGTCGTGCGCAGATGCACAGCACCGGCCTGATCAACGCGCACTTCTGGCTCGCGACCATCGGCACCGTGCTCTACATCGCCTCGATGTGGGTCAACGGCATCACCCAAGGCCTGATGTGGCGTGCGATCAACGACGACGGCACCCTGACCTACTCGTTCGTCGAAGCCCTGCAAGCCAGCCACCCGGGCTATATCGTCCGAGCCCTGGGCGGCGCGTTCTTCGCCAGCGGCATGCTGTTCATGGCCTACAACGTGTACCGCACCGTTCGTGCCTCTGACCCGGCTGAAGCTGAAGCCGCCGCCAAGATCGCCGTAGTTGGAGCTCACTGATGAAGCACGAAGCAGTAGAGAAGAATATCGGCCTGCTGGCCTTCTTCATGGTCATCGCCGTGAGCATCGGCGGCCTGACCCAGATCGTTCCGCTGTTCTTCCAGGACGTGACCAACAAGCCGGTCGAAGGCATGAAGCCACGTACCGCCCTTGAACTGGAAGGCCGTGACATCTATATCGCCAACGGTTGTGTCGGCTGCCACTCGCAGATGATCCGTCCGTTCCGCGCCGAAACCGAACGCTATGGCCACTATTCGGTCGCCGGTGAAAGCGTCTGGGACCACCCATTCCTGTGGGGTTCCAAGCGTACCGGTCCGGACCTGGCCCGCGTTGGCGGCCGCTACTCCGACGACTGGCACCGTGCGCACTTGTACAACCCGCGCAACGTAGTGCCTGAGTCGAAAATGCCGGCCTACCCGTTCCTCGTAGAAAACAAGCTCGACGGCAAAGACACCGCCAAGAAAATGGAAGTCCTGCGCACCCTGGGCGTGCCTTACACCGACGAAGACATCGCCGGTGCCAAGGATGCCGTCAAGGGCAAGACTGAAATGGACGCGCTGGTGGCCTATCTGCAAGGCCTGGGCACCATCATCAAAAGCAAACGGTGATTCTTTATGGATATCGGGATGATTCGCGGCCTGGGCACCGTCGTCGTGATGGTGGCCTTCATCGGTCTGGCCCTGTGGGTGTTCAGCCCCAAGCGCAAGTCGGAGTTTGACGACGCGACCTTGCTGCCGTTCGCGGATGATCCCGAAGCCATCAAGCACGTCGAGCAAGCTTCTAGGAGTAACAAAGAATGACTACATTCTGGAGTCTGTACGTCACAGTCCTCAGCCTGGGAACGATCTTCTCCCTGACCTGGCTGCTGCTGTCGACCCGCAAGGGCCAGCGCGCCGAGCAGACGGACGAGACCGTCGGCCACTCGTTCGACGGGATCGAGGAGTACGACAACCCACTGCCGAAATGGTGGTTCATGCTGTTCGTGGGCACCATCGTGTTCGCCCTCGGTTACCTGGTGCTCTACCCTGGCCTGGGCAACTGGAAAGGCCTGCTGCCAGGCTATAACTACCTGGACACCGAAAAGCAGACCGCCTTCGCCAACGGCCAGACCGGCTGGACAGGTGTTCACGAGTGGGAAAAGGAAATGGCTCGCTCGGACGCCAAGTTCGGTCCGATCTTCGCCAAGTTCGCCTCCATGCCGATCGAAGAAGTCGCCAAGGACCCGCAAGCCCTGAAGATGGGTGGCCGCCTGTTCGCCTCCAACTGCTCGGTTTGCCATGGTTCCGACGCCAAGGGTGCCTATGGCTTCCCCAACCTGACCGACGCCGACTGGCGCTGGGGCGGTGAGCCGGAAACCATCAAGACCACCATCATGGGCGGTCGTCACGCCGTGATGCCGGGCTGGGCTGCCGTGGTTGGCGAGCAAGGCGTCGCTGACGTGGCTTCCTACCTGGTGACCAGCCTGCACGGCCGCAAACTGCCGGAAGGCGCCAAGGCCGATCCGGCCAACGGCCAGAAACTGTTCGCGGCCAACTGCGTGGCCTGCCATGGCCCAGCCGGCAAAGGCACGCCCGCCATGGGCGCACCTGACCTGACGCACCCTGCGGCGTTCATCTACGGTTCGAGCTTCGCTCAACTGCAGCAAACCATCCGCTACGGCCGCCAGGGCCAGATGCCTGCCCAGGCTGACCTGCAAGGCAACGACAAGGTCCACTTGCTGGCCGCCTATGTCTATAGCCTGTCTCATGGCGAAAAGGCTCCGGCCGCTGACGCCCAGTAAGACGAGTAGCTGATACACCAAAGGCCCCGCCAATCTGATTGGCGGGGCCTTTTTGTTACCGGCCGAAAACCTGGGTAAATCTGTTTCGCCTGTCGGCCACCCGCCCCGGTAGCAACATGCCTACATCGGCGTGGCAGTGCTCGACCCGTGGGTTGGCTGATGCATATTCGGCAGTCATCACAAGGTGCCCTTCGGCTCGCCAACGCCACAGAAAGTCTATAGTCAATTGATCTGAGTCATGACTTGTTACATCCGCTACACCATTCTATGCAGACCCCCAACGCGACCAAAGGTCGCACCCTTGGGCTAGAGCGACAGGCGTATCATTGCGCCACCGCAACACCCTTTCTGACCGTGGTCGGCACGTACTGGCCCCGGCACTTTTCCACTGCCGTGGGATGCATTCGATGAGTAACCAGATTCCGGTACATGACGTCACCCCGCCTGCCAAGGACGCGAACAAAAGCGTCGACCTGTATGCCTCTCGGGAAAAAATCTACACCCGCGCCTTCACTGGCCTGTTCCGCAACCTGCGAATGGCTGGCGGCGCGCTATTGTTCCTGCTGTATTTCGGTACGGTCTGGCTGAACTGGGGTGGTCATCAGGCCGTCTGGTGGAACTTGCCAGAGCGCAAATTCTTTATTTTCGGCGCCACCTTCTGGCCCCAGGATTTCATCCTGCTCTCGGGGATGTTGATCATTGCCGCCTTTGGCCTGTTTTTCATCACGGTCTATGCCGGACGAGTGTGGTGTGGCTATACCTGCCCACAGAGCGTGTGGACCTGGATCTTCATGTGGTGCGAAAAAGTCACCGAAGGCGACCGCAACCAGCGCATCAAGCTCGACAAGGCCCCCATGGGCGCCAACAAATTCCTGCGCAAGCTCGCCAAGCACAGCCTGTGGCTGCTGATAGGTTTCGTCACCGGCATGACCTTTGTCGGTTACTTCACGCCAATCCGCGAACTGGTGTTCGAGTTCTTTACCGGCCAGGCCGATGGCTGGTCGTATTTCTGGGTGGGTTTCTTCACCCTCGCCACCTACGGCAACGCTGGCTGGCTGCGTGAGCAAGTGTGTATCTACATGTGCCCTTACGCACGCTTCCAGAGCGTGATGTTCGACAAGGACACCTTGATCGTTTCCTACGACCCGCGTCGTGGCGAAAGCCGTGGCCCGCGCAAGAAGGGCGTTGACTACAAAGCCCTGGGCCTGGGGGATTGCATCGACTGCACCATGTGCGTCCAGGTCTGCCCTACCGGTATCGACATCCGCGACGGCCTGCAGATCGAGTGCATCGGCTGCGCGGCCTGTATCGATGCCTGCGACAACATCATGGACAAAATGGATTATCCACGCGGCCTGATCAGCTACACCACCGAACACAACCTTTCGGGGCAGAAAACCCATAAACTGCGCCCGCGCCTGATCGGCTATGCCTTGGTGCTGCTGACCATGATGAGCCTGTTGGCGGCGGCGTTCTTCATGCGCTCGCTGGTGGGTTTCGACGTCAGCAAGGACCGCGTGCTCTACCGTGAAAACGCCGAAGGCCGGATCGAGAACGTCTACAGCCTGAAGATCATGAACAAAGACCAACGCGACCACACGTATGTCCTGGAAGCCGCCGGCCTACCCGACCTCAAGCTGCAAGGCCGGCGGGAAATCAAGGTCGCGGCCGGCGAGATCTACAGCCAGCCGGTCGAGCTGTCCAGCGCACCGGAACAACTGCCATCGAGCACCAACGAGGTGACCTTCATCCTCAAGGATGCCGATGACGAAAGCGTACATGTCGAAGCCAAGAGCCGGTTCATCGGCCCACAAACTCGTTGAGAGAACTGAACATGCCTGCAGCAACCGCCTCCAGCCCTTGGTACAAGCACCTCTGGCCGTGGATCATCATCGCGATCCTGACCTGTTCGGTGACACTGAGCCTGACGATGGTGACCATTGCGGTGAAGAACCCGGACAACCTGGTCAACGACAACTATTACGAAGCCGGCAAGGGTATCAACCGCTCGCTGGAGCGCGAATTGCTGGCCCAGACCCTGCAACTGCGTGCCAACGTGCAACTGGACGAGCTCACCGGTGAAGTGAACCTGCGCCTGAACGGCAACAGCCGTCCGCAGACCCTGGAACTGAGCCTGATCTCGCCGACCCAGCCGGAGAAGGACCGCAAGATCGTCCTGACCCGCAACGACAGTGAACCGGGGCGCTACGTCGGCCAGTTGACCGACAAGGTCGAAGGCCGGCGCTTTGTCGAATTGCTGGGTGTGGAGAACGACAAGACCTGGCGCCTGTTCGAAGAAGAACAGATCAATCACGGCCAGGACCTCTTGCTTGGCGATGAACCGCTGCAAGGCGCTGAAGACCTGAAGAAATAAACGACGGCGCTTCTGATCGTTCCCACGCTCCGCGTGGAAACGCGGCCCGGGACGCTCTGCGTCCCTTCTAAGCGTGACGCGGAGCGTCACAGGATGCATTCCCACGCAGAGCGTGGGAACGATCATTGGACAACGTTCTGTGAACACGCAATGACCACTCCACAGCCCTGCTACCACTGCGCCCTGCCCGTCCCCCCGGGCAGTCGCTTCACCGCCGTTGTCCTCGGTGAAACCCGCGAGCTGTGCTGCCCGGGCTGCCAGGCGGTGGCCGAGGCCATTGTCGCCGGAGGCCTGGAAAGTTATTACCAGCATCGCAGCGAAGCGTCGGCCAATCCCGAATCCCTGCCCGTCCAGTTGACCGATGAACTGGCGCTCTACGATCGCCCTGACGTACAGCAATCATTCGTGCGCCATGAAGGCGAACTGGCCGAAACCACCCTGTTGATGGAAGGCATCAGTTGCGCCGCCTGCGGCTGGCTGATTGAAAAACAATTACGCAGCCTGCCGGCCGTGGCCGAAGCGCGATTGAACCTGTCCAATCATCGCCTGCATGTACGTTGGGCCGACGCTCAACTACCACTGAGCACGCTGCTCGCCGAATTGCGCCAGATCGGCTACGTAGCGCACCCGTACCAGGCCGACCAGGCCTGTGAACAACTCGCCGCACAAAACCGCCTGGCCCTGCGCCAATTGGGCGTGGCCGGTCTGTTGTGGTTCCAGGCGATGATGGCGACCATGGCCACCTGGCCAGAATTCAACATCGACCTGAGCCCGGAGATGCACACCATCCTGCGCTGGGTTGCCCTGTTCCTCACCACGCCCATCGTCTTCTATAGCTGCGCGCCGTTCTTCAAAGGCGCCATGCGCGACCTGCGCACCCGCCACCTGACCATGGACGTTTCCGTGTCCCTGGCCATCGGCAGTGCCTACGTTGCCGGGATCTGGACGTCGATCACCGGGGTCGGCGAGTTGTACTTCGATGCCGTTGGCATGTTCGCCCTGTTCCTGCTGGCCGGCCGTTACCTGGAACGCCGGGCTCGGGAACGCACGGCTGCCGCCACCGCCCAACTGGTCAATCTGTTGCCGGCCTCGTGCCTGCGCCTGGAGGATAACGGCCAGAGTGAACGCATCCTGCTCAGCGAATTGCGCACCGGTGACCGGGTGCTGGTGCATCCCGGGGCAGTCCTGCCGGCCGATGGCAAGATCCTGGATGGCCAGTCCAGCATCGACGAATCGCTGCTGACCGGTGAATACCTGCCACAACCTCGCCAGGTGGGCGACGCGGTCACCGCCGGCACGCTGAACGTCGAAGGGGCCTTGACGGTCGAGGTGCTGGCCCTCGGGCAAGACACCCGGTTGTCCGCCATCGTGCGGCTGCTGGAGCGGGCCCAGGCCGAGAAGCCGCGACTGGCGGAAATCGCCGACCGCGCCGCCCAATGGTTCTTGCTGTTCTCCTTGGTCGCCGCTGCCGTCATCGGGCTGGTGTGGTGGCAACTGGACGCTTCGCGCGCGTTCTGGATCGTCCTGGCGATGCTCGTCGCCACCTGCCCTTGCGCGTTGTCACTCGCCACGCCGACCGCCCTCACCGCCGCTACCGGCACCTTGCACAAGCTCGGCCTGCTGCTGACGCGCGGGCATGTGCTGGAAGGCCTGAACCAGATCGATACGGTGATTTTCGACAAGACCGGTACCCTCACCGAAGGCCGCCTGGCGTTGCGCGCCATTCGGCCATTGGCGGCCCTCGACAGTGATCAATGCCTGGGCTTGGCCGCTGCCCTGGAGAACCGCTCGGAACACCCCATCGCCCGCGCCTTCGGCCGCGCGCCATTGGCCGCCGAACAGGTGCAAAGCACCCCCGGGCTGGGGCTGGAAGGCCTCGTGGCGGAACAGCACCTGCGCATCGGTCAGCCGGGTTTTGTCTGCGAACTGAGTGGCGCCGCGGTACCGCAAATGCCGGACGAACCCGGGCAATGGCTGTTGCTGGGCGATGAGATCGGGCCCTTGGCCTGGTTCGTCCTCGATGACCGCTTGCGCGTCGATGCCCCGGCGCTGCTGGCGGCCTGCAAGGCACGGGGCTGGCGGACGCTGCTGTTGTCGGGTGACAGTTCGCCCATGGTTGCCAGCGTCGCCGCCGAACTGGGCATCGATGAGGCTCGCGGCGGCCTGCGCCCGGACGACAAACTGGCCGTGTTGCAGCAGTTGCATCAACAGGGCCGCAAGGTGCTGATGCTCGGCGATGGGGTGAACGACGTGCCCGTGCTGGCGGCAGCGGACATCAGTGTCGCCATGGGCTCGGCCACCGACCTGGCCAAGACCAGCGCCGACGCGGTGCTGCTGTCCAACCGCCTCGACGCCCTGATCCACGCCTTCAGTCTGGCTCGACGCACCCGCCGGGTGATCATTGAGAACCTGGTGTGGGCAGGGTTGTACAATGGCCTCATGTTGCCGTTCGCCGCCCTTGGCTGGATTACCCCGGTGTGGGCGGCGGTCGGCATGTCCATCAGTTCGTTGACCGTGGTGTTGAATGCGCTGAGGCTGACACGTCAGCCCAAGACGCAGGTTTTCGACGCCACGCCCGATACCCGCCCGCTGCCGGCCTGAGCCGCGCGGGCATGGAGTTCCGACATGCCAGCTCTCTACGTGATGATCCCGGCCGCGCTGCTGATCGTGGCCATCGCCGTGTACATTTTCTTCTGGGCCGTGGACAGCGGCCAGTACGACGACCTCGACGGTCCGGCCCACAGCATTCTGTTCGACGATCAGGACCCGAACCACAAGGCAGCGGTGGACGAAGCCAGCGGCGAAGCCCGCAAGCCGGACGACAAGGCCCCGCCCCATGCTTGACCTGGCACCCCTGTTGGTTTCTGCGGTCATCCTTGGCCTGCTCGGCGGTGGACACTGCCTGGGCATGTGCGGCGGCCTGATGGGCGCCCTGACCCTGGCGATTCCCAAGGAACAGCGCAGCCGCCGCTTCCGGTTGCTGCTGGCGTACAACCTGGGACGGATCCTGAGCTACGCCACCGCCGGGTTGCTGATCGGCCTGGCCGGTTGGGCCGTGTCCAACAGCCCGGCAGCGATGATCATGCGGGTGCTGGCCGGCTTGCTGTTGATTGCCATGGGCCTGTACCTGGCGGGCTGGTGGAGCGGCCTGACTCGCATCGAAGGTGTGGGGCGTGGCTTGTGGCGACACATCCAGCCCGTCGCCAACCGTTTGCTGCCGGTGTCGAGCCTGCCTCGGGCCTTGCTGCTCGGCGCGCTGTGGGGCTGGCTACCGTGCGGCCTGGTCTACAGCACCCTGCTCTGGTCCGCCAGCCAAGGCAATGCACTGGACAGCGCGCTGCTGATGCTCGCCTTCGGCCTGGGCACCTGGCCGGTGCTGCTCGCCACGGGCCTGGCCGCCGAACGCGTCACCGCCCTGCTGCGCAAACGCAGCGTGCGCATGGCCGGTGGTTTGTTGGTGATTATTTTCGGGGTATGGACACTGCCGGGGCCGCATCAACATTGGCTCATGGGGCACTGACCGAGTTGCCCCAATCGCGAGCAAGCTCGCTCCCACATGGAAAGTCTCCTGTGGGAGCGAGCTTGCTCGCGATGAGGCCTGCATCGACAACTCCGATGCCCCGTTGACGCAAATCAAAACGGCCACGCCCACGCGCCCCTAGACTCGCCCCATGCCAGTCTATCCGGGGAATGCCCGCATGCTCGACACCATTTGTTGGGACTCAAATCTTATCCGCCGTTACGACCTGGCGGGACCACGCTACACCTCGTACCCCACGGCGGCGCAGTTCGGCAGCCAGGTGGGTACCTTCGACCTGCTCCACGCCCTGCGCGACAGCCGCAAGGCCCTGCGGCCGCTGTCGCTGTACGTGCACATACCGTTCTGCGCGAACATTTGCTACTACTGCGCCTGCAACAAGGTCATCACCAAGGACCGCGGCCGCGCCCACGCCTACCTGCAACGCCTGGAACAGGAAATCCAACTGATCGGCTGCCACCTGGACCCCACCCAGCGCGTAGAACAGTTGCACTTTGGCGGCGGTACCCCGACGTTCCTCAGCCACGATGAGCTGCGCCAACTGATGGCCAAGCTGCGCCAGCACCTGAACCTGCTGGACGACGATTCTGGCGACTACGGCATCGAAATCGACCCCAGGGAAGCCGACTGGTCGACCATGGGCCTGTTGCGCGAACTGGGTTTCAACCGGGTCAGTATCGGCCTGCAAGACCTTGATCCAGCGGTGCAGCGGGCCGTCAATCGCCTGCAAAGCCTCGAGGAAACCCGCGCAGTGGTCGAAGCCGCCCGGACCTTGCAATTCCGCTCGATCAACATTGACCTGATCTACGGCCTGCCCAAGCAGACCCCGGAAAACTTCGCCCGCACCGTCCAGGAAGTCATCCACCTGCAACCGGACCGGCTCTCGGTGTTCAACTACGCCCACCTGCCGGAACGCTTCATGCCCCAGCGGCGCATCAACAGCCAGGACTTGCCGACCCCGGAGCAGAAACTGGCGATGCTGCAAGGCACCATCGAACAACTGACCGCCGCCGGCTACCGCTACGTCGGCATGGACCACTTCGCCCTGCCCGACGACGAACTGGCAATCGCTCAGGAGGAGGCCACGTTGCAGCGCAACTTCCAGGGCTACACCACCCATGGCCATTGCGACCTGATCGGCCTTGGCGTGTCAGCCATCAGCCAGATCGGCGATTTGTATTGCCAGAACAGCAGTGACCTGAACCATTACCAGAACACCCTCGCCGACGGGCAACTGGCGACCAGTCGCGGGCTGATCTGCAATGCCGACGACCGGTTGCGGCGCGCGGTGATCCAGCAGTTGATCTGTCATTTCCACCTGCCCTTCGCCGAGATCGAGCAAACCTTCAACATCGACTTTCGTGGTTACTTCGCGCCGCAATGGCCGCAATTGCAGGCCATGGCCGCGGATGGGCTGATCGAGCTGGATGACACCCATATCCGGGTATTGCCCGCCGGGCGCCTGCTGGTGCGATCCGTGTGCATGGTATTCGATGCCTACTTGGACCAGCACAATCGCCAACGCTTCTCCCGAGTCATTTGAGCGCGACAATTTGACGACGACATCGCACTGGCCGGAGTGCCATCTCTGGGGTACCCTTACGCCTTATGCGTGATTTCCCACAAGGATTTAAGAAATGTCCGAGCCAGTCAAACTGCGCGCCCACAACCAGGCCCATTGCAAGGATTGCAGCCTGGCCCCCCTCTGCCTGCCGCTTTCGCTGAACCTGGAGGACATGGACGCGCTGGATGACATCGTTAAACGGGGCCGCCCGTTGAAAAAAGGTGAATTCCTGTTTCGCCAGGGCGATACCTTCGATTCGGTCTATGCGGTGCGCTCGGGCGCCTTGAAGACCTTCAACCTGAGCGATGGCGGCGAAGAACAGCTCACCGGCTTCCACCTGCCCAGCGAACTGGTGGGCCTGTCCGGCATGGACACCGAGTCCCATCCGGTCTCGGCCCAGGCGCTGGAAACCACCTCGGTGTGCGAAATTCCCTTCGATCGCCTGGACGAGCTGGCCATACAGCTGCCGCAACTGCGCCGCCAGTTGATGCGGGTCATGAGCCGGGAAATCCGTGACGATCAGCAAATGATGCTGCTGCTTTCGAAAAAAACCGCCGACGAGCGTATCGCCACGTTCCTGGTCAACCTCTCGGCACGCTTCCGCGCCCGTGGGTTCTCGGCCAACCAGTTCCGCTTGAGCATGTCGCGCAACGAAATCGGCAATTACCTGGGCCTGGCGGTGGAAACCGTGTCCAGGGTCTTCACCCGCTTCCAGCAGAACGAGTTGATTGCCGCCGAAGGCAAGGAAATTCACATTCTCGACCCGATCCAGCTCTGCGCCCTGGCCGGCGGCTCGATCGAAGGCTGATGGCCGCGCGCGGCTGAGGGATGTTCCCAGCCGCGCTATACTGCCGCGTTTGCAGCTCAGCCAGGACACCTCCACGATGGTCTTTGACTCCTTCGATATCAAATCCCTGATCCGCCCCGTGATCGATTTCCCCAAGCCCGGCGTGATCTTTCGCGACATTACCCCCCTGTTCCAATCCCCGACCGCCCTGCGACTGGTCATGGACAGTTTCGCCCACCGGTATGTCGAGGCCGAGTTCACTCACATCGGCGCGATGGATGCGCGGGGTTTCCTGATTGGCTCGATCCTGGCCTACCAGCTGAACAAGCCGCTGATCTTGTTCCGCAAGCAAGGCAAGCTGCCGGCCGATGTGCTGGCCGAGGGTTACCAGACCGAATACGGCGAAGCCTTCCTTGAAGTGCATGCCGACAGCTTGTGCGAGGGTGATTCGGTGGTGATGTTCGATGACCTGATTGCCACTGGCGGCACGTTGATCGCCGCCGCCAACCTGATCCGCCGCATGGGCGCCAAGGTCCACGAAGCCGCGGCGATCATCGACCTGCCGGAGCTGCTCGGCTCCCAGCGCCTGGAAGACATGGGGATTCCCACGTTCTGCCTGACGCAGTTCTCGCTCAGCGAAAAATAATCCTCGGCAACGAAACACAACCCCTGTGGGAGCGAGCCTGCTCGCGATAGCGATGTGTCAGCCAGCATAGATATTGGCTGATCTACCGCTATCGCGAGCAAGCTCGCTCCCACAAGGGATTGGTTGCTGTTACAACGCGATCGGCTTGCGCCCCGCAAACGAATGCGCCAGTGTCCCGCCATCCACCAACTCAAGCTCCCCACCCAGCGGCACGCCGTGGGCGATGCGCGAGGCGATCAGGCCTTTGTTGTTGAGCAGTTGGGCGATGTAATGGGCGGTGGCTTCGCCTTCGACCGTCGGGTTCGTAGCGAGGATGACTTCCGTGAACGTACCCGCTTCTTCGATCCGCGCGATCAACTGCGGAATGCCGATGGCTTCAGGCCCCAAGCCGTCGAGCGGTGACAAATGGCCCTTGAGCACGAAATAACGGCCACGAAAACCGGTCTGCTCTACCGCATACACATCCATCGGCCCTTCCACCACGCAGAGCAGGCTGTCGTCCCGACGCGGGTCGGCACATTGCGGGCAGAGGTCGTCTTCGGTGAGGGTGCGGCACAAACGGCAATGCCCTACGCCTTCCATGGCCTGGCTCAGGGCCTGGGCCAGGCGCGAACCGCCGCTGCGATCACGCTCGAGCAATTGCAACGCCATGCGCTGGGCAGTTTTCTGACCTACACCCGGCAACGTTCGCAGGGCATCGATCAGTTGGCGAATCAAAGGGCTGAAGCTCATGGAGGAAATGTCCGACATAACAACGAGACGCGGTTTATACCCGTGCCTCCGATTAGCGTCAAATACTCAATCCTGCGCGACCCGCACCACCAACTTGCCGAAGTTGCGCCCCTCCAACAGCCCGATAAACGCCCGTGGCGCATTCTCAAGGCCATCGACCACATCCTCACGGAACTTGACCTTGCCATCACGCACCCAAGGGGCCATGGCGCTGATGAACTCCGGCTGACGGTCACCGTAGTCATCAAACACGATAAACCCCTGGATCCGCACACGCTTGTTGAGCAAAGTGCGCTGCAACTGCGGCAAGCGATCCGGGCCGCTCGGTGCTTGATGATCGTTGTAGGAAGCGATCAGGCCACAGAGCGGGATCCGCGCCTTGGCGTTGAGCAGCGGCACGACGGCATCGAAGACCTTGCCACCGACGTTTTCGTAATAGATGTCGATGCCCTTGTCGCAAGCCTGCGCCAGCTCCTCGGCAAAACGTGCGCTCTTGTGATCGACACAGGCGTCAAACCCCAGCTCGTCGACCACGTACTTGCATTTCTCGCTGCCACCCGCGACGCCGACGACACGCAGGCCCTTGATCTTCGCCACCTGGCCAACCACCGAGCCCACCGCACCCGAGGCCGCCGCGACCACCAGGGTTTCCCCGGCCTTGGGCTGGCCAATGTCCATCAGCCCCATGTAAGCGGTCATGCCCGGCATGCCCAGCACACCCAGGGCCATCGACGGGCTCGGCAGCCCCGAAGGGACGGGCATCACGTTGCGCCCGTCGCTGATGCTGTGGCTCTGCCAACCGGTGGCCCCCACCACCAGATCACCCTCCTGGAATTTCGGGTGCATCGAGCGCTCCACGCGGCTCACGGCGCCGCCGGTCATCACCTCGTCGATTTTTACCGGAGCAGCGTAGGAAGGCGCGTCACTCATTCGCCCGCGCATGTAAGGGTCCAAGGACAAAAACTGCGTCTTGAGCAGGATCTGCCCCTGCGCCAGGTCCGGCAGCGTCACGTGCTCCAGGCGGAAATTGTCCGCGGTTGGGGCGCCGTGAGGACGGGAGGCAAGGACGATGCGCTGGTTGGAGGTCGATGCTTGTGACATGGAAGCGTCTCCTTGATCGTTGAGTGGCACGTATAGGGAGCAGACCATTGCCGAGGGGGCGGCGTTCGATGTTTGTTCAGCGGGTACTTGTGGGAGCAAGGCTTGCCCGCGATGAACGATGGCGCGCAGTTCCGACAAATCGAGGCGTCTGCATCGCGGGCAAGCCTTGCTCCCACAGAGCCTTGCTCTCACAGGCAAGGTTTCGCTCGCCCCTAGACAGAAACAAAAATGCCAGGCGCGATGCCTGGCATTGTGTGTAGCCCATCCCGACCGGGATGGCGAATCAGAACGGCAGTTTCATGCCCGGCGGCAGTTGCATGCCGGCCGTCATGCCAGACATCTTGTCCTGGCTGTTGGCTTCGATCTTGCGCACCGCGTCATTGACGGCGGCGGCGAACAGGGCTTCGAGCATTTCCTTGTCGTCTTCGCTCAGGCCTTCGACCACGCTTGGGTCGATGCTGACGCGCTTGATGTCGTGGCGACCGGTCATGACCACGGTCACCATGTCGCCGCCGGACTTGCCGGTGACTTCGGCGTTGGCCAGTTCTTCCTGCATCTTGGCCATTTTTTCCTGCATCTGCTGCGCCTGCTTCATCAGGCCGGCCATGCCACCTTTCATCATGGGAATCACCTCGAAAGTACTTGGATAAACAACGCGCCCGGCCCGTTCGGCCCGGCGCCTTCAGTTATGAGCCCTGGGTGACCGGGGCCTCGACAGGTTCGATAGTATCGTGACGGACCACGGCGCCGAACTGTTGCATCATCTGCTGGATGAATGGATCACCGTGGATCGACTCCTCGGCTTCGCGCTGACGGTCGGCACGGCGCCGGGACGCGGCCTGGGCCGGGGTCTCCTGCTCGGGCTTGATCAGCTCGATGGTCAGCGTCAGGGTGCGCTGGTGATACTGGTTCAGCGCATCGTTGAGGCGACGTTGCTGGGTCGCGTTGAACAGTGCGCTGTGGGCCGGGTCCAGGTGCAGCAGCCAGTGGTCGCCTTCCACGGCCATCAGCGTGCAGTTGGCGGCAATACTGCCGGTCATGCCGCTGATCGGCAGTTTAGGAAACAGCTCCAGCCATTGCAGGGCCAGCCCGGTGGCCGGCATCGCCGCGGGTTCCGGCTCGGGCTCCGGGGCCGGCTCAGCGGCGTGCTCGCTGGCCAGGTCGTCCAGGTAGCTGTAGGCCGAATCCATGTCTGGCTCGATGTAATCCTCGTCCAGCGGCGGTTCGTCGTCCTGATCGAGGCCTGGCGTGGCGACATCGACGTCGGCCACTGTCGGTTCGGGTACCGGCGCGGCGACCCACTCCGGCGCATCAGGCACCACACTGTCGGGCGTCGGCAAAGGCATCGGCGGCAACTCGGGTTGCTCGGCGATGGTCTCCAGAACCGGCTCCACGGCAGGTTGCTGGACAACCTCGGGCTCGATCGGATCGTTCCAGGGCAGATCGACAACGGCTTCAGCGACCGGTTCGGGCAGCGCCTCGACGACCGGTTCAGGTTCTGGCTCAGGGGCCGCGACAACGGGTGTCGGAGCCGGTGCTGCCACAGGTGCCGGCGCTACCGGAGCCGAAGCCACTGCCGGCGCAACGACGGGCGCGGCAGCCACTGGCTTGGCGGAATCAGCTGTGGCCTGGCTGATCCCCACTGGCTTTAGCGCTTGCCTCGGGACGTCCGTCGTATCGGCTGGCCGGAACGCCAGCATTCGCAGCAGGACCATTTCAAAGCCGCCGCGCGGATCCGGTGCCAGGGGCAGGTCGCGACGACCAATCAGGCCCATCTGGTAATAGAACTGCACGTCTTCGGCCGGCAACGCCTGGGCCAGGGCCAGTACGCGATCACGGTCGCCGTGGCCGTTGTCGACGCCATCAGGCAAGGCCTGGGCGATGGCGACCCGGTGCAGCACATTGAGAATTTCCGAGAGCACGCCATTCCAGTCCGGGCCCTGCTCGGCCAGGTGACGCACCGCTTCGAGCAACGCCTTCGCGTCGCCTTCGATCAGCGCATGCAAAACGTCATAGACCTGGCCGTGATCGAGGGTACCGAGCATGGCCCGGACATCCGCGGCCATGACCTTGCCTTCACCGAAAGCGATGGCCTGGTCGGTCAGGCTCATGGCGTCGCGCATCGAACCATCGGCGGCGCGGCCCAACAGCCACAGCGCATCGTCCTCGAAGGGCACGTTCTCGACGCCCAGTACATGCGTCAGGTGCTCGACGACCCGTTCCGGCGTCATGTTCTTCAGGGAGAACTGCAGGCACCGCGACAAAATCGTTGCAGGAAGTTTCTGCGGGTCGGTGGTCGCCAGGATGAACTTGACGTAGGGTGGCGGCTCCTCAAGGGTCTTGAGCAGCGCATTGAAGGAATGGCTGGAGAGCATGTGCACTTCGTCGATCAGGTAGACCTTGAAGCGCCCACGGCTCGGCGCGTACTGCACGTTGTCGAGCAGCTCGCGGGTGTCTTCGACCTTGGTACGGCTGGCGGCGTCGATCTCGATCAGGTCGACGAAACGGCCCTCGTCGATTTCCCGGCAGACCGAACACTCGCCGCAGGGCGTGGAGGTAATGCCGGTTTCACAGTTCAGGCACTTGGCAATGATCCGCGCGATGGTGGTCTTGCCCACGCCGCGGGTGCCGGTGAACAGGTAGGCATGGTGCAGCCGCTGGCTGTCCAAGGCATTGATCAGGGCCTTGAGCACATGGGTCTGGCCGACCATTTCGCGGAACGAGCGCGGACGCCATTTACGTGCAAGAACCTGATAACTCATCGAAAACCGTCGCATCGAAGGAACATAAGCGGCTAATGCTAGCGGAGCAGGGGCGAAATTGCATCCGGTGTGCTCGTCTAATCTGACTAAGATTGGATCAGGGACTCGGTTGTCGACGCGGTTTTGCACAGTCAGGAGAGTTTATGCGCTCAGCCATGGGGGCTTTGCTGTTGTTGGGTACAGGTTGTTTTGCTGATGAAGTACCTTTGCGTTTTGCCGTTACCGACGGCTGGGCGATGCCCATGGTGCAGATCGAACGGGGTCGCCCGACCCAGGGCATCCTTCCCGACATAATGACCAGCCTGGCGACCCGGATGGGACTGCCGGCGCAATTCCATGTGCTGTCCCGCGCCCGGCTGGACGGCGCCATGAAACACGGCGAGATCGACATGCGTTGCTACGTCAGCCCCGACTGGGTAAAGGACAGTGGCGATTACCTCTGGAGCGTCCCGTTGTTTTTCCAGCGCGACCTGCTCGTCGCCACGGCAAGCGCCCCTGTGGCGGTCACACTAGCCACGTTGCCGGAACAGCCCATCGGCACGGTGCTCGGCTATACCTACCCGACCTTGCAACCCTTGTTCGACCGCAGCCAACTGCACCGCGACGACGCCCGCAGCCAGGAACAAGTGCTGGCGAAACTGCTGGCCGGACGTTATCGCTACGGGATCAGCAACCAATGGGCGCTGGACTGGTTCAATCAACGTCATACCGCTGATCGGCAACTCCATGAGGTGGCAGTGCTTCAGGAACAGCAGTTGAGCTGTTATGTGCGCAACGACCCGAACATTCCAGCACAACGCATTCTGAGGACCTTGTTGAACATGAAAACCTCCGGGGAGATCGACGCGATCATCCAGCTTTACACGGGCCGCAGTGACGCATCGCAGGCCAGGAGCGAGGCACCCTCCCCCTGATCGCCTGGCCGCTGCTGCCATTGCGACGGCGGGATGAACCCCTGCACCCAGCCGGGTATCCGTTCGGGCGGCATGGGCCGGGCGATGAAATAACCTTGTGCCACCTCACAGCCCAGGTTCAGCAACAGTTGGCCATGCTCAAGGCTGTCCAACCCTTCGGCGACCACCTCACGGCCAAACGCCCGGGCCAGGCCGATCACCGCTTCGGTCAGTGCCAGGTCGTCGCGATCATGGAGAATGTCGCGAACAAAGGTCTTGTCGATCTTGATGGTTTGCGTGCGCAAGTGCTTGAGGTCGTTGAGCGAGCAGTAGCCCGTGCCGAAACCACCCAGCGAAAACCCCACGCCCAAGGCATGGCAGGCCTGGAGGCAGGCGCTGACGTGGGCAAGGTTTTCCAATGCGACCGATTCGACAATCTGCAGATCCAACAGGCGTGGCGGTACCGCCGGATGCCGTTCCAACACCTGTCGCAACCGCTCGACAAAATCCGCCCGCTGGAAATGCCGCGCCGAGATATTGATGCTCACCGGCCAGCCCTGCCCCGCTTGCTGCCATTGCTGCAACTGGGTCAGTACCTGCTCCATGACCCACTCGCCGATCTCGACAATCAGGTCGGTCTCTTCCACCAGCGGCAGGAACTCCCGTGGCGGCACCAGGCCACGTTGCGGATGCTTCCAGCGCAGCAGCGCCTCCATGCCGACCACGGTGCCATGACGCATGTTGACCTTGGGCTGGAAATGCAGCCGCAACTCGTTACCGGCCAGTGCCTGGCGGACCCGCTCGACGGTCTGGTAAGTGGCTCGCACTTCCTTGTCCCGGGACACATCGAACAAGTGGAAACGATTGCGACCGCTTTGCTTGGCCACGTACATCGCCTGGTCGGCGTGGCGCAACAAGGTCTCGGCGTCGTCGTTATCCCATGGGAACAATGTGACGCCAATGCTGGCGAAGACCTTGATGTCCTTACCGTCAATGCCATACGGCATGGAAACGGCGATCAACACCCGGCTCAACGCGGCATGCAACTCATCCATCCCACGCACATGGCGCAGCACCAGCACGAACTCGTCCCCACCCAGCCGCGCCACCACGTCCTCGCCACGCACGATACTGCGCAGGCGCCTGGCGACCTCCACCAGCAGCCGATCGCCACTGGCGTGACCATAACCGTCATTGACCGCCTTGAAGCCATCGAGATCGAGCATGCACACCGCCAGAGGCAAGTTTTCCGCACGGGAAAACTCCAGGGCCTGGTCCAGCAGATCGGACAGATAAGTGCGGTTGGGCAACCCGGTCAGCACATCGTGACCGACCCGCCATTGCAGGGAATGCAGCAGGCGACGCTTTTCGCTGACATCGAAGCGAATTGCCAGGTAGCGTTCGATTTGTCCTGTATCGTCATCGATTACTGGCACCAGGGTCGTGTCGACCCAGTGCAGCGTACCGTCCTTGGCCCGGTTGCAGATTTCCCCTTTCCAGACCTGGCCCAGGGCAATGGTGCGCCACATGGCGCCGAAGAACTCGTCAGGGTGCTGGCCGGAATTGAGCAGGCGATGGTTCCCACCCAGCAACTCATCGCGCCGGTAACCAAAAAGGCTGCAAAATTGATCGTTGACGTAGGTGATGCGCCCGCTCAGATCGGTTTCGGAAAAAATCGCGGCGGCGTCAACGGCTCTGCGGTACTTCTTATCCATCGAAGCAGTCATCCATGAGTCAGGCTCATTTGTCGCGCGCGGTTGCACCGCCTTCAAGACAGGCGAAAATCAACTAGGCTCAAACACTTTGAGGGAAGCTGGAGCGCGGGCCCTGGCGGTGCTAAGGGAGAGCTTCAGCCCTTGCCATGTATCGCGGCAAGAAACGCAAGGCCCGGTCTCTGCACACACCCCGGCTTCTGAAGCAGGTCACCAAATACCCGTGCCAAAGGCCGATTCTACGAAACACATCACACTTTGCAAAGCAAGGTGATGGATTGCGTGGTTGCCTAATGCAAAAATCTATCGTTAAGTTCTTGATTCTAAATGGGAATTAAGCGATGCAAATTTCAAGTTTGGGTCCAGCCATCAGACGCTACCGCAAAGTAGCGGGGCTTACTCAGGCTGAACTTGGCGAAAAAACCGGTTTTGACCCCAAAACCATCAGCCGCTTCGAAACCGGCACCTACACCCCCAGCGTCGAAGCCTTGTTCCTGCTTGCCAATGTGCTGGATGTACAACTGAAAGCCTTTTTTGCCGACATGGGCGATGAGGATGAACAGCGGGCGTATCTGTTCGGCGTCATACACAAAGCCACCTCCAAGGACCTGGGCAAGCTGATCGCAGCGGTCGACCAGGCCTTGTCCAAGCCTTGATGCAGATGTGAAAGAAAAGCCGGGCTGCCGAGGGGAGGTAGGCCGGGCTTTTCTTTGGCGTTCGTTTGCCCGCTCGCCTAATTCCGAGGGTGACGCAAGACATAATGTCACGTTGACATCGCCTGCCACGAACCTCGACTATCAACGCGCTGATTCCTGCGTCCCTATGACGCCTATGACTCGTCGACACAATAAATCCAAGGGGACACTGTGCATAAATTTTCGATCATTCTTGTCTCGATACTCGCTACCGGCTGCACCGCCAAATACGCACAGCAAGACATATTCTCCAACCAGGCAAAACTTGATCGACAAATGCCCGTCACCATCGCCACACCGGTCGACGGCAGCTACGAAACAACGCCTTACCCTGCATCCGGCGATATGACAGCTGCCGCCGTTAAAACAGCCTTTTCTTATTACACCAACCGCGTGACGGTAATGGGCGCGTGCCGTGAATTGAGCTGCCTGAGACAGAACAGACCTTCTGGTTACTACGTCATCCCGGAAATCCTGCATTGGGAAGAACGCGCCACAGAATGGTCGGGGCTTCCCGACAAGATTGAAGTAAAACTCGCCATTTATGGCCCGACAGGAGAGCAGCCGCTGGGGTCCGCGGTCCTGTCCGGCAAAAGCAAATGGGCGACCTTTGGCGGGGATCATCCACAGGATTTGCTGCATGAGCCGATTGCTGAGTATGTGAAAGCTCAATACTGATCCAATCGGTCTACGATAGAAACTCGGTCCGTCGATGCAGGACGGGCCGGACTTCCCCTTCAGCACTCGTTTGCCCTGGCCGCGGCAAAATCCGGATAGCAGAAAGCAACGACCGATATCGATCAGCGAAACAAAAGAAATGATTGGAATTTGACAAACCTTGCGAACGAAGGTTTGGGCGTTATGGAGGCAACCCCACCAGCCACACCCCGGCACACAATGTTCCCGCTGTGGCTGCTTCCTTCCGGATCTGACCAGGTTCACGGGTAATCGTTGCGGGGGGACCGATGGGGTCACCATAACGACGCCCGCCTGACGGCGAGCCGCGCCATTGTACCTATCTGGCAAGAAGTTACAACCGTTCGTGCCGGATTAAAAAACTGAAGATGTTCAAGCACTTGCTCCCACAGGGGGATCGGGGGGTGGGCGTCGATTCTGCGGACATCCAAGTGCCTGTGTGGGAGCGAGCTTGTTCGCGAAGGCCTCGGTACATTCAATATTGATGCAAGCTGATCTACCGCTATCGCGAGCAAGCTCGCTCCCACAGGGATCGGGGTGGAGGTTGGATCTGTGAATATCCGAGAGCCCGTGTGGGAATGAGCTTGTCCGCATGAAGTGAACCTTTAGTAGATTGAAGGCTTACACCAAGCACTCATAACTGATTAAAACTTTTTGTATCCAGGTTATTGCTTGCCCCCAATCACGACGAAGTATTACAAACCACCACCGGACAGAACGGTCCATATTGGCCATTAACAGCCTGAGTTCGAACTTGAACATTGAAATAAACTGGCTGGGCTGCCCCGCTGACACCGATCTCATGTCGATACCAACCACGGTGATCCGGCTGCACTCTGGTTGCAGGGACAAACTGCCCCTGTCCACCTGCCACGGCCGTCACCCTGAAGGTGTGCGCGGCAATCTGGTCAGGGCGGATATTATCCGGGATCTGCCAGGCCAATATGATCGTGTATCGGCTTTGCCCGGCCTGGGAAAGCCTCCGTGGTGCATTGGGCACTATCGCCGCTTTATCCATATCATGATTTTCCATCGTATCTTCCATAATAAAAAAGCCATCATCCATGGCGGTTTTCATGCTAGAGGAAAATATGAATGGCAGGCACAATCAAAACAAATGGTATCACTTAACTTTGCCAGCCTTTTATGAAGAGCTGGCAATGCATCAGATGAGTTCAATACCGACTTGGACGTTCAATCATTCGCTGTGTGAGCAAAACTACAACAACACCTCATCCGCCCGACCACCCTCCTCCTGGATCACCAGATGGATGAAGTGCAGCTTGGTGATCACCGCCGCCGGAACGACGAACGGGTAGAAATCCGGCTGGCCCATGCTGCGGGACAGTTCGTTGAGCATGCCAGCCAGTTCGATCCAGGCGTTGACGAACGAAAGAAAAGCCGCACCGCCTGCATGTTCGGCGTCGTACAAGGTCTCGGGCGGGAACGGCTGGTAGTCGAAATCCATTTCCCGAGCGCTCATGCCGAAACCCAGGGCGGTGTCCACCGCGTCCATCATGTGCAGGTAATGGGCCCAGGTTTCGGCCCAGTCCTCCCACGGGTGCATGGTGGCATAGGCGCTGACGTAGCGGGTTTGCCAGTCCAGCGGCGCGCCTTGCTGGTAGTGCTGCTCCAGGGCGTCGGCGTAGCTGGCGCGCTCATCGCCGAACAACTCGCGAAAAGCCTCGAGCCAATGGCTGTTGGCGACCAGCCGGTCCCAGTAGTAGTGCCCCACCTCATGCCGGAAATGCCCGAGCAAGGTGCGATACGGCTCGCGCATCTGCTGGCGCACGTATTCGCGATGGGCATCGTCAGCTTCCTTGATGTCGAGGGTGATCAGCCCGCTGGCGTGACCGGTGGTGGGTGGCGTGCCGTCGGGATCGACACCGATGAAATCAAACGCCAAGCCAATATTTTCGTCGACGGTTTTCGGGATGACCGGCAAGCCGAAAGTAATCAACTGCGCTACCAGACGACGCTTGGCGGTCTCGACCTTGCGCCAGCGTTCGGGATTTTCCGGGATCGACAGGTCGGGAATAGTACGGTTCAGGCTACAGGCGATGCACAGGGTATCGCGCCCATTGTCCGGCAGCAGCCAATTGCAGGCCGCCGCGGTGTCAAGGTTGGCGCAACGGCGGAACAGCCCGGCTTGGGGATCGGCGTCCAGCGTCCAGGTCCCGGCTTGCTCACCGGGTTGCAAGGACGTCAGGCGACTCTGCTCAGGTTGATAACCCAGCGCCGCCAGGCAGGCCAGGCATTGGCTATTGCGAAAAAACAACGACTGGCCACAGCGGCACGGCCAGACCTTGCTGTTACGTGACCGATCGCCCACGAACGGCGCGGCGATGCGTGAGCTCAGTTGTTCGAAGAAGCGGTACATGGCGATCTCTCCCTGGAGCCTGCAAGACTAGATCACCCCACTTCCATGATCGTTCCCACGCGTTGCGTCATAGTGCCCGATAAACCGTGGCGAGGGAGCAAGCTCCCTCGCCACAAGAGCCAACCCGGCTAAACCGTGATGCCATGCTGACTCAGAAAGACGACAAACGCCTCTTCATCCAGCACCTTGAGCCCCAGCTCATTGGCCTTGGTCAATTTCGAACCGGCACCCGGCCCCGCCACCACGCAGTGGGTTTTCGCCGACACGGAACCGGCGACCTTGGCCCCCAGGCTCTCCAGCTTGTCCTTGGCGACGTCGCGACTCATCAACTCCAGCGAACCGGTCAGCACCCAGGTGTGACCTGCCTCGGGCAAGCCTTCGACGACCTTCTTCTCGCTCTGCCAATGCATGCCAAAGTCGCGCAACTGTTGCTCCGCTGCCTCGGCCTGCTGACGGTTGGCGGCAACGGCGAAAAACTCGCGCACGGCGTTGGCCTGCTTTTCCGGCAACGCCTGACGCATGTCCAGCCAGTCGGCGTTCATCACCGCCTCGAGTGAACCGAACTTGTCTGCCAGTTTCTGCGCCCCGCCCGGCCCGACCGAGGGGATGTTCAGCTTGTCGAGAAAGCCACCCAGGGTCGTGCTGGCGGAGAACTCGGCGCCCAACTCGCCCTGGTCCTGGATCTCGAGACCGTGGCGCAGCAGGTCCTTGATCACCTGGCGGTTGTGTGGGTCTTCGAAGAAGCTGTGGATCTCGTGGGCCACTTCCAGGCCGACATCGGGCAAGTAGGTGAGCACCTGGGGCACAGCCGCTTGTACGCGCTCCAGCGAACCAAGAGAGCGAGCCAGGACCTTGGCGGTCTCCTCGCCCACGTCCGGGATACCGAGGGCGTAGATGAAACGCGCCAGGCTCGGCTTCTTGCTGTCGACGATGGCCGCCAGCAAGTTCTTGCTCGACAGTTCGGCGAAACCTTCCAGGTCGACCACCTGCTCGAAGGTCAGGGCATACAGATCGGCGGGCGAACCCACCAGCCCCTCATCCACCAGTTGCTCGACGCTCTTCTCGCCCAGGCCCTCGATGTCCATGGCCCGGCGCGACACGAAATGAATGATCGCCTGCTTGAGCTGCGCGCCACAGGCCAGGCGACCGACGCAACGGTACACCGCACCTTCGCTGATGGTTTCACGGCCCTTGCTGCGCTTGATCAGTTGCGTGCGCTCGACATGGGAACCACACACCGGACACTGCCGGGGGATCTCCACGGGGCGGGCATCGTCCGGGCGGCGCTCGGTGATCACTTGCACCACTTGCGGGATCACGTCGCCGGCACGGCGGATGATCAGGGTGTCGCCGATCATCAGGCCCAGGCGCGCCACCTCGTCCATGTTGTGCAACGTGGCGTTGGCCACGGTCACGCCAGCGACCTTGACCGGCTTGAGGCGCGCCACGGGCGTCACGGCGCCAGTGCGGCCGACCTGGAACTCGACGTCCAGCAACTCGGTGAGTTCTTCAGAGGCCGGGAATTTATGAGCGATGGCCCAGCGTGGTTCCCGGGCGCGGAAACCCAGTTCGCGCTGAGAAGCGATGCTGTTGACCTTGAACACCACACCATCGATTTCATACGGCAATGCGTTGCGCCGCTCGCCGATGTCACGGTAGTAATCCAGGCACTCGTCAATACCGTGGGCCAGCTTCAATTCACGGCTGATGGGCAGGCCCCAGGCCTTGAGCTGCTTGAGATTGCCGATATGGGTATCGGCAATGTCCGCGGTCACCTGACCGATACCGTAGCAGCAGAATTCCAGCGGGCGGTTGGCGGTGATCTTCGAATCCAGCTGGCGCAGGCTCCCCGCCGCCGCGTTGCGCGGGTTGGCGAAGGTCTTGCCACCCGCTTCCAGTTGCGTGGCGTTGAGGCGCTCGAAGCCGGCCTTGGACATGTACACCTCGCCGCGCACTTCCAGCAATGGCGGCCAGCCGCTGCCCTGCAGCTTGAGGGGAATATTGCGCACGGTACGCACGTTGACGCTGATGTCTTCGCCCGTGGTGCCATCACCGCGCGTGGCACCGCGCACCAGCATGCCGTCCTGATACAACAGGCTGACCGCCAGGCCATCGAGTTTCGGCTCGCAGCTGTATTCAACCGCCGCGCCACCGCCCAGCAAATCGCCCATGGGCAGGTCGAGGCCTTCGGTCACCCGCCGGTCGAATTCGCGCATGGTGGTTTCGTCGAAGGCGTTGCCCAGGCTGAGCATCGGGATCTCGTGACGCACCTGGCTAAACGCCGACAGCGCCACGCTGCCGACGCGCTGGGTCGGGGAATCGCTGGTCACCAGCTCCGGGTGTTGCTCTTCCAGGGCCTTGAGCTCGTGGAACAAGCGGTCGTACTCGGCGTCCGGGATGCTCGGTTCGTCGAGGACGTGGTAGCGGTAGTTGTGCTGATCCAGCTCGGTGCGCAGCTGTTGGATGCGGGTTTCAACGGCGTTCATGGGTGTTCTCTCATAAAGCAAAAGAGCAGCCTAGGCTGCTCATTCTCAATACTTCGATCGCGTGCAGGAGCTGCACTCGTCAGCTCCTGCAGGCCAGCGATCTTTGGCCTCAGCGCTTCTGGGTCAATGCCCGGCGCTCGAATTCGACGATGCGCTGGCGATAGTGCTCGATGGTCTGGGCAGTCAGCACACTGCGCTGGTCATCCTTGAGTTCGCCATTGAGCTCCTGGGACAGCTTGCGAGCCGCGGCCACCATCACGTCGAAGGCCTGCTTGGGATGACGCGGGCCCGGCAGGCCGAGGAAGAAACTCACCGCCGGCGTGCTGAAATGATCGATGTCATCCAGGTCGAACACGCCAGGCTTGACGGCGTTGGCCATGGAGAACAGCACCTCGCCGTTGCCGGCCATGCTCTCGTGACGATGGAAAATGTCCATCTCGCCGAAACGCAGGCCGCTTTCCAGGATGTTCTGCAGCAACGCCGGGCCCTTGAAGCCGGCCGGGTCGCGGCAGATCACGCTGATCACCAGCACTTCTTCAGCCTGGGCCTGGTCTTTGTCGGCGCTCGAGGTTTTGTTCTCGTCCGGGAAATCGCTGTCGCGACTGCTGAAACTCGGGCCACCATCCAGGTCGAGGTTCAGGTTCAAATCACCCTGGGACGGCTCGCTGTTGCGCTTGCCGCGCTTGGAACTCGACTCCCGTGGCTCACGGGCAGGCGCGCTCATCGACGGCAAGTCGTGTTCGTCCAGCTGCGGCTCCTTGTGGGTGTCCAGCACCCGGGGCGGGCCTAGCAGTTCGGCGCTGTCATCCTCATCGGGCAGGTTCGACAGGCTGCGGTCCAGGCGAAACTTCAGTTTCCCCTTACCGCCGCGCATGCGGCGCCAGCCGTCGAAAAGAATACCGGCAATGACAATGATGCCGATGACGATCAGCCACTCGCGCAGACCGATTTCCATGTAATCCCGTGCCTCTATAAAAATGCTGAAAAATAAGGGGCTTAGCTATTTGCAAACCGCTTTAAAACGTGGCGCCAACTCTATGTTCTGAATGGCGTTTTGC